>NZ_SLWO01000023.1 GCF_004340665.1 Pedobacter psychrotolerans | reverse complement strand
AGCATATAGGACGGTAAACGGCTACTCAGATAAGTGCGCAAATCAGAGGTATTCAATAAATCTACACATACAAGATAAGCAACCAACTCCTTCTCTTCACCACTTAATTGCTTAGCTAAAACAATTGCCTCCTCAATTTCCGGATCAGATATAATAGCATTCTCTATTTCATTTAGTTCAATACGATAACCATTGATTTTTACCTGATTATCATTTCTCATGATATATTCTATTTCCCCATTCGCCAACCATTTCCCAATATCCCCACTGCGGTATAAAAGCTCCCCCTTTCTAAAAGGATCCTGAATAAATTTTTCAGCAGTAAGAGCTGGTTGACCAAAGTATCCATGGGCTAAATTCCATCCCCCAATAAATATTTCTCCTTCTACACCAATAGGCACAAATTGCATGTACTTATCAAGAACATAAATAATAGTATTAAAAATTGGCTTCCCTATGCTAGTCCTCTCCGGTACTGTTCCTTCAGAAAAACTATAAGAACAGCCTGTTACCACATGGGTCTCTGAAGGCCCATATAAATTATAAATCTTTATAAGAGGATTACTTTTCAAAAATGCACGAAGAGAACCATTCACATATAATTGCTCTCCAGTTGAAATAATTTCTTGTATCTGATGCCCTGCAAATTGCTCAATGGTAATCAAGCTAAACATGGATTTAAGTGCCGAATAAGGCATTGACAAAGTGGTGATTCCCTTCTCTATGATGTAATTTTTCAGTTCCCATAAATCTTTGCGTAAGAGCTCATTAGCAAGGTAAATGGCACCTCCTGTTGACAGGGCATAATATATGTCATGAAGAGATGAATCAAAACTAAATGAAGAATATTGTAAATGACGTGTCTTAGTATTAAAACCAGCCCCATTAATATCCCATAAGACTAAATTATACAGTGTTTTGTGGGTTTGCTCTACCCCTTTTGGATTGCCTGTTGATCCTGATGTGTAAATTATAAATGAGGATTCTTCACCCCTGATATTGTACCCTAGGTTTGAACTATCCAAATTACTTGAAACCTCATCAGGTTTGATAATAATAAGATTTGGATAGTGCACCGGGTCGTCTGTCCCCGAAGTAATTAATATTTTTGAGCTACTCTCTTCAATGATATAAGAAATTCTGGCAGCTGGTAATAACTTATCTACAGGAACATAAATACATCCCAATTTCATTATAGCAATCATACTGATTACAGAAGAAACAGAACGATCTAATAATACGCTAACACTTTCTCCTCTTTTTATTGCAGTCTCCTTTTCAATATATCTGCTCAACTGATTCGAACGCCTATTCAACTCACCATAGGTCAGCTCATGCTCTTCAAATACCAGAGCCACCGCTTCAGGAGTCAATGCCACCTGAGCCT
>NZ_SLWO01000022.1 GCF_004340665.1 Pedobacter psychrotolerans | reverse complement strand
TTCAGTCCTTTCTCTGTTATACAGAACTTTAAGCTTTCTACAATTATCTCTTTATAACATTCTCTACTAAAAACATCTATCCAGTTTACAACAGCAAAGGTTATAAAATGTGGTATGCTACTATCGTCAAACCTATATTTTGTTGCCATGGGTAATGCATTTCATTTTTTAAATTTTATTCCCAAACAATTATTCGTAACTATTTCAGAGCTGTTTTTCAGTCGTTTTGTTTCTGCTATATCTTCAGACAAAGTCTTCGTTTACAAGCTAAATTTAAGAGACCGCTGAAAAAGCGAACTCTTAAACCAGAGGGGGGGGTGGGTGGACATTGTAACGTTAAATGTTTTAGATCTTTAAAAATCTTATTTTAGTATGCAATAGCATTTTTTTATTTAAGAGACTGCTAAACTATGATCTCTTTAATAAAAAATCAGTATGAATTGTTATAATAATATTTCACACGCGGCACGCATGCGCCAGCGAGGAGGTTAAAACTATTGTTTTTTATGCTTTTGACAATATCTTATTCTTAAGGTATACAAAATTTACCTCTTAGCTCCATCCAATGGCGGCTGTAATAAAAAATCTCTCCATCCAATTACAATTTCTTTAAAGTCAATAGTTGGAATAGAAAAAAAATCATCAGAATAATTTGAATAAAAATCTGTCCTGGTTTTGTGAATATAAAAAAGAACAGTAGTCCCACCTTTTTCTATACCTTCTTCAGTTTCTGGCCCCTCTAAGGCACGAGCTATATCTAATAACAATTCAGAGGTATAATAATCAGGTTTTTTAATGCTTATTAAAAAACCACCTAAATCATTTATGTTTATATCGATTAATTTTTCATTATTTGGGCCTCGTCCCAAATCAATTTTTAAATTTTCAAATCTGATTTGATATTTATCAATGATTTCTTTTCTCATGTTCTTAATATTATAATTATAAATCGGGATGGGCGCTCGTAATAATATCGTTTCTAAGATAAAACCTAACCCTAACACCATCAGACATCTCTCCAGTATATTGTGAATATTTGAAGTACTTTTTATTACCCCAAGCTAAAGCCAATTCTTGTTGTAATTTCTGTTTAGTCCAGTCTGGAAAAAAAGTACTACTATATCCCTCTTGGGTGGGTTTTGTAAGCCACCCACCCGCACCATTTTTATAATCTTTACTAAAGATTTCAAGTTTAGCCCTATAATAGGTATCATGAGGAGGATCAAAATATTTTTTAATTTCATTACCATTTTGATCTTCCACAATTCGTCCTAAACCATTTCTTCCTGTTTTTTCTAATGCGTCTTTGTGATGTACCCCTTTTCTTGACCATTTGTGACTGTCAGGATGGGGCGCAGGAAGGTGTTTATACTTTTCGATTAATTTACCCTCCCCTTCTGGTTTAAGTGTTCCAAAGGATCACTTAAACCTTTTCTTAAAGCCAGGTCTCCAGACCGAAATACAACCTCTAAATAAACATTATTGGCACTAAACCTTCTCTTTCTTCATAATAATCTACAGCGCTGCTATACTTATAATACTGTGCTTCTGTAACTAAACCAGCGGT
>NZ_SLWO01000021.1 GCF_004340665.1 Pedobacter psychrotolerans | reverse complement strand
ATGGTATTGCAGAATACGGATGTCTATACGCTTCATAAAGATCCTGCTGTCTTAAAAGTCCGTTCTTATCAACAGCGAGCTACTTCCATCGGTAGCAAGTTTGATTTACAGTTTGGATTTATTGAAAGCGGTGATGGATTGGATCTGCAGCTGGAATACAATACAGATTTATATGAGCGGGCTACGATGGATCGGATGCTGGGTCATTTTCAGTCGTTGGTTTCAGCGGTGCTGGCCGCTCCCGATATGCGTTTGAGTGATCTGGAGTATCTGAGTGGAGCAGAGCGGAATCAGCTGCTGAATGAGTTCAATGCGACTAGTGGAACTTATCCTAAGGATAAGACAATCGTTGATTTATTTGAAGCACAGGTAGTACTTACTCCGGATGCAATAGCTTTATCGTTTGAAAAAGAAAAACTGACTTACACAGAATTGAATGAGAGAGCAAATCAGTTAGCCCACTATCTGAATAGTCAGGGCGTCAGTACCGATAAGCTGGTTGGAGTGTTCATAGAACGTTCACTAGAGATGATCATCGCTATCCTTGGTGTTTGGAAAACAGGAGGAGCTTATGTTCCCATCGATCCGGGATATCCAGTAGAACGGATAGACTATCTGCTGGAAGATAGTGGAGTAAGCATAATTGTCACTAGTAAACGTTGCAAACAAAATTTGCCAGCCGATCTTCAACAAACCGTAATTTCTCTTGATGAAGAGACGCAGTTAACTAATCAGCCAGTTATTGCACTAGAAAATATAATCTCTTCTCATGGTTTGTGTTATGTGATTTATACTTCGGGGTCAACAGGTAGACCTAAGGGAGTGTTGGTAGAACACAGGGGTATGCTCAATCACTTATTTGCAAAAATAAATGAATTGCAGATAGATAATTATACAAGACTAGCCTACACTGCATCTTATACCTTTGATATTTCAGTATGGCAGATGTTCTGTGCATTATTGTGTGGCGGTTGTACAATTGTATATCCAGATCATTTGATCCTCCAGCCAGCAGCTATGATAGAACAGATAGAAGCTGATAAGGTGACCATCCTGGAATTGGTACCATCATATCTTGTTGCAGTGTTACAAGAAGAAATAGCTGCAAAACTTAAAAACCTACGCTATTTACTCCTTACGGGAGAAACAGTTAGTCAGGTCTTGTTAGCTCAATGGTTCAGCCATCCGGATTACGGGAAGATTCCGGTAGTCAATGCATATGGGCCTACAGAAGCCTCCGATGATATTACCCACCACTTTATGTACTCTACTCCTGTGAGTAGTAATGTGCCATTGGGGAAGCCAATTCAACATACAAATATTTATATTCTAGATGCATATAAACAGCTTTGTCCATTAGGTATACCAGGAGAAATCTGTGTTTCTGGCGTGGGGGTGTCACGTGGCTACATGAAGCGAGAAGAGTTGACCAAAGAGAAATTCGTGACAGATCCTTTCCATGCAGACCAGCGCATGTATAAAACAGGAGATATAGGAAGATGGCTGAAAGATGGTAATATTGAATACCTGGGTCGTATTGATGACCAGGTAAAGATCCGGGGTTACCGGATCGAGCTTGGGGAGATCGAATATGTCTTAAACCATCATCCCCAGAT
>NZ_SLWO01000020.1 GCF_004340665.1 Pedobacter psychrotolerans | reverse complement strand
AGTAACGGGAAGATCGACAAGCGTGCCTTACCTGATCCTCTGGGTTTGGGTATATCTACCGGAGTGGTTTATCAGGGGCCGCGTAATGAGATTGAGTCCCATTTAATAGCGATTTATGAGGAAGTATTGAAACGACAGCCTATAGGGATTCATGATGATTTTTTCTTGTTAGGGGGAGATTCGATCAAATCGATCCAGATTACTTCTCGCCTTAAGCAGCGGGGATATAGTTTACGGATTGGCGACATCCTTCAGCATCCGGTTATTGAGGATTTGTCGTGTTATGTTAAGCAGGTGGTTCGGATTGCCGATCAGGGGCTGTTTACCGGGATGATTCCTTTGAGTCCGATTCAGCATTTTTTCTTTGAGGGGAGTGAGGTTGATCGGCATTATTTTAACCAGTCGGTCTTATTGCAGGTTTCAGGTGGCTTGTCAGAGGAGGGGGTTCGTCTCTCCCTGGAGAAACTGGTTGAGCACCATGATGCCCTTCGCATGGTTTACCGTTCGGGTTCGGAAGGATGGGAGCAGGAGAACCTGGGCTTGGAACAAGGATATTTACTGGAGATTCTGAGTGTTTCAGATGATGCTGCATTTATTCGTGAATGTGAGCGTCTGGAGTCTTCGTGTGATCTTTCCAAAGGGCCTTTATTCCGGGCAGGTTTGTTTCGCCGTGCCTGGGGCGATCAGTTACTGTTGATTGCCCATCACTTAGTTATTGATGGGGTTTCCTGGCGTATTTTATTTGAAGACCTGTCTGCTCTTTATGATCAGTATTTGCGGGGGTTACCTTTTGCTCTTCCTGCCAAGACGGATTCATTTGGTTATTGGCAGCAGCAGCAGCGATTATATGCTCAGCAGGAGGTTTTGTTGTCTGAGGAGGCATATTGGTCCGGTCTTTCTTCTTTTGCGGTAGATCCGTTGAGGAAAGACCATCCTGAGGGGAGTAATCTGGTCGGTGATGTTCAAACGCTGTCTTTTAGTCTGAGTGCGCCCTTAACGGAACTTTTGCTGACCCAGTGTTACCGTGCTTATCATACTGAGATCAATGACCTTCTGGTGACTGGTTTGGGACTGGCTTTAAAAGAAGTTCTTGGTCAGGAACGTTTGTTGCTGAGTATGGAAGGACACGGGCGTGAAGAGATCGGGAGTGATGTGGATGTTAGCCGTACTGTAGGTTGGTTTACTACGATCTATCCGGTGGGGCTTGACCTGAGCGGGACAGGTGGTATTACCGATCATCTGATTGGTGTAAAAGAACGGCTACGCCGTGTACCCAATAAGGGAATCGGCTATGGGATTCTGCGTTACCTTTCGGATAAGTGTTCTGCGGTCCATCCCGAGGTTAGGTTTAACTATCTGGGTGATTTTGGTACGGGATCTCCGGCAGAATCTGGCAGGGAGATTTTCACTTTTTCGGGGGATGCTCATGGAGAGAGCATTTCATCAAAACGTTTACGTGATGTCTCTCTGGATGTTTCTGGGATACTGACAGGTGGGATGCTACACATTTCGTTAAGTTATAGTGATTCAGAATACGAGCAGGAGACGATCGGATCTGTTTTATCTTGTTATCAGTCTATCCTTGAGGAGCTGATCTTAACGGTGTCATCAGCAACA
>NZ_SLWO01000019.1 GCF_004340665.1 Pedobacter psychrotolerans | reverse complement strand
GGCTTAACTTATAGCATTGATGGAACCAATTATCAGTCATCAACTAATTTCACAAACGTTTCACCGGGCACTTATTCGTTAACGGTAAGAAACAGCGATGGTTGTACTTCTGCTGCAACTAGTGTAACGATCAACCCACAACCCGCCACACCAGCTGCGCCAACTGCGACTGCGGTACAACCAACTTGTACTACAGCGACCGGAACCATCACGGTAACTGCGCCAACAGGATCAGGCTTAACTTATAGCATTGACGGAACCAATTATCAAGCTTCCACCACTTTTAATAATGTTGCTTCAGGCACTTATTCGGTAACGGTAATAAACAGCGATGGCTGTACTTCTGCTTCGACCAGTATCACTATTAATGCGCAACCGGCCACGCCAGCTGCACCAACGGCTACTGCGGTACAACCTACCTGTACTACAGCGACCGGAACCATCACTGTAACTGCGCCAACAGGCTCAGGCTTAACTTATAGCATTGACGGCACGAACTATCAGGCTTCGACAGATTTTACCAACGTCGCATCGGGCACTTATTCGTTAACGGTAAGAAATAGCGATGGCTGTACTTCTGCTTCGACCAGCGTCACGATTGATGCACAACCCGCCACACCAGCTGCACCAACGGCTACCGCGGTACAACCTACCTGTACTTCAGCGACCGGAACCATCACGGTAACTGCGCCAACGGGTTCAGGCTTAACCTATAGCATTGACGGAACAAACTATCAGGCTTCGGCAACTTTTAATAATGTTTCTTCGGGCACTTATTCGGTAACAGTAAGAAACAGCGATGGTTGTACTTCTGCTGCGACCAGTGTAACTATTAATGCACAACCGGCTACGCCAGTTGCCCCAACGGCTACTGCGGTACAACCTACTTGTACCACGGCCACAGGCAGCATCACGGTAACTGCGCCAACAGGATCAGGCTTAACGTATAGCATTGACGGCAGCAACTATCAGGCTTCGACCACTTTTAATAATGTAGCTTCGGGTACCTATTCAGTAACGGTAAGAAACAGCGATAGCTGTACTTCTGCTTCGACCAGCATCACGATTAATGCACAACCGGCCACGCCAGCTGCACCAACAGCTACTGTGGTACAACCTACCTGCACCACAGCAACAGGCACTATTACAGTTTCTGCGCCAACAGGTTCAGGCTTAACTTATAGCATTGACGGAACCAACTATCAGGCATCTACCACTTTTAATATTGTAGCTTCAGGTACTTATTCAGTAACGGTAAGAAACAGCGATGGCTGTACTTCTGCTTCGACCAGTATCACTATTAATGCACAACCCGCCACACCAGCTGCACCAATGGCTACTGCGGTACAACCTACCTGTACTTCAGCGACCGGAACCATTACGATAAGTGCGCCAACAGGATCAGGATTAACGTATAGCATTGACGGCACGAACTATCAGGCTTCGACCACTTTCAATAATGTTGCTTCAGGCACTTATTCGGTAACGGTAAGAAACAGCGATGGCTGTACTTCTGCTTCGGCCAGCATCACTATTGATGCACAACCGGCCACGCCAGCTGCACCAACGGCTACTGCGGTACAGCCAACCTGCACCACAGCGACCGGAACCATCACGGTAACTGCGCCAACAGGTTCAGGCTTAACTTATAGCATTGATGGAACCAATTATCAGTCATCAACTAATTTCAC
>NZ_SLWO01000018.1 GCF_004340665.1 Pedobacter psychrotolerans | reverse complement strand
TCATAATAAGCCAGAACTTCACGAATCAAAATACCCATCGACCAACCATCACTGATGATATGGTGCATCGTATAGGTGAAAATCCATTCATGATCTCCAACATGGTAAACACTCGCACGAAGCAAAGGCCCCGACGATAAATCAAATGGACGCTGAAGATCATTGACAATTAACTTATCTACAGATAATCCAGTCTCCCTGCTGCCATACAGTTCATGGTAGCTAAAAGAAAAACCAACGGCCTCTGGGGATAAGATATATTGCCTGATCTCTCCCTTTACATTTTCACGAAAAACCGTACGCAGAATCTCATGACGGGAGATCAACTGCTGAAAAGATAACTCCAGACAATGGGAATCAAAGTCATCTTCAAATACATAAACTCCAGACATATTATACGCAACATTTCCCTCATCAAGTTGATCCAATATCCAAAGCCTGCGCTGTGAAGAGGATAATTCATAATCAGTCTGTAAAGACAATAGAGGGATATTCTTTAATGTCAACTGACGGCTTCGTAGTACAAGATTGATCAAATCCTGTTTATGTTTTTTAATTAACTCTTTAAGTTGATCATCTATAACCCCTTTTTTTGCAGCAATTCTTAAATCTTCACCATCAACATCTATTTGAACATTGAGATTTTTCAGATTAAGAATTAAATTTTTAATAGCATCCATATTTATGACTAAGAGAATAGTTTATAGTAAATAATTTTATTTTATCTCAGCCACAAGATGCTCGATTGGTTCATAATCCTGCCCCACTAGAAAACTTGGTCTGGGGTTTTTGGTATTAGAAGGTAGGTTATGAATACTATTATAAGTCAATAGCACTGCATCCCTATCAAATGGTGTAAGATTAATATTGGAGGCGTGAAAAAGGTTCCCATGAAAAAAAATCACTGATCCTTTTTTTCCTGAGACAGTCACAATTCCATTTTTTTCAGCCAGATCCTTTAACAAACTATGATCTATCGTAAATTTGATATTAGAGTTTAAAGACGATAAATAGTCCTTGTTCCAATTATCACTATACTGTGGCTGTTTAGGGTTTAGCTCAGAACCCTTATTTGCAAATTTTACGATTCCCAACTTATGGCTTTTTGGTATCAACATCAGCGCGCCATTCGAGGCACTCGTATCTTGAAGATAGAGCATAATAGAAGTTAAATCTGGCATTTTTATACCATCGTCAAGATGCCAGTATGGAAAATCCTGATGCCACTCCCACCAATCACCTTTTAATGCTTTTTTGCTATTTATTTTAAATTGATGCAGGTAAATCTGACTACCTATCAGTTGTTTAGCTGGAATTACAAATCTATCCAACTGACTTAGTCTTTTATAAGACTCATTTATAAAATGTGGTGCAAATATCGAGCGTATACTTCCATCATTTTCTAGTATTACTCTTGGCGAATTGGTTTCTATAGTTTTAGGTAGTTCATTATAGAGTGTTTGCACTTCCTGAGAAGATAGGTAATCTTCTATTTGTAAATATCCATTTTCATTGTAAGACTGGATTTGTTCTTCTGTGAGTTTCATAATTATTTTTTTTAAAAAACTATTCTTTCAATATTAAGATCATCTTTTTCCACTACTCTGTTTTTACTAGCCCATAGTAATATATTTAACTCGTTTGCCTGCTCTGCCAGTACCACATGGGTAAACAGTTCCTGCAAACCGATCCGCACACCAAACTCTTTATGAATCTGTCCGGCTAACCGTGTCGCTT
>NZ_SLWO01000017.1 GCF_004340665.1 Pedobacter psychrotolerans | reverse complement strand
TAACATTCTCTACTAAAAACATCTATCCAGTTTACAACAGCTAAGGTTATAAAATGTGGTATGCTACTATCGCCAAACCTATATTTTGTTGCCATCTTTCAGTTTTTCATTGCATTGTTTTTGCTTAATTTTCAGACAAAGTCTTAGTTTCTATATTAGATTTAAGTGGCCGCTGAAACAGCGAACACTTAAACCAATTGGGAATATATTAAATACATCTATATCAAATTGTTAGAATGGATTTCTACCTTCTTTCTGTCTATCAATCCTTTGATTAATCAATTCAGAAATTGATTTTGGATTAAGGGGATGAATCCAATCGGGGAAATCAAGTCCTCCACCTTCATAAATAGCCTCATAAACTTTAGGATTATCTCCTTCGTCTAAATAAATAAAAAAAAACTGCTCTGTATCATATATATCAATTGCATAGAATGGCCTAGAAATAGTCCTATTTCTTAATACCATCTTTTCTTTTACATATTCTTGCAGTTCTTTTTGAGTATCAAATACTCCATAATCCAAAACATAACAAGATGCTCCCGCCAAAAAAAGTAATTCTTTTAATGCTTTTGGAAAAGGATTGCCATTATTACATAATTGTTCTAATGACGCTATTTCTTGTAAGGAGATTGGCTCGATAGTTAATTTGTCTTCGATCTCATTTGGATAAGCATCCGGATTATCTCTTAAATAGCCTAAATATTGTATTTCCATAAATAACTAAATTTACCACGCTAAAGTGTTTTGTTAAGATATAGCATATAAGTGAAATGCAGGTGCTAAATGAAGAATACTTAATTATTTAAAATCCAGTTTAAAATTTTCGCAATATTAAAGGCATCATCAACTCCTCTATGATGGGTACCTTTAAGCGGAATATCTAGTATTTTAAGTGCACCGGCCATCCCTTCTTCATATCCTAATTTATTTTTTAAGGCAAACAAAGTTTTAACATTAATGTGCGATGGCCCAAAAGGAAAGCCTATACCAATTGCCGAACACTGACGTTGAAACTGCTTTAAATCATATGCGCCAAAACTTGCCCATACCCTTTTCTGGGATAGGTATTCTTTCCTTAAAACAGAACAGGCTTCTTTAAACGAGATCCCATCTTTTGCCACCATTTCTGGCGTAATGGTTGTTAATTCGGTACAAAACGGACTGATAGTAGATCGTTCTGGCTTAACTAAAATCCCTTTATTATCTGTAATTTCTCCGGTTTGAACATCCAGTAAGCAGATCCCTATTTCTATGATATCACTTTCCATACCTGCTAGAGGTGCTCCTTCCCAACAGGTGGCTTCTACATCAATGATGATTATTTTATCTAATATGTTTGGCATAGTTTAAATAGTTAGGGAGTTTGGCAAGAAAGGATAGGCAGAATGATAATAAGGATGATCGTTCCATGGAAAAAAACTGTCTTGAATCATTGGTTCTTCTATAAATTGTTGTAAATCAAGCGCGGCATAATAGCCAAATCGATCTTCATGATCTGTTATAGTTATTATACTACCATCATTATCATAAGTAAAAGTAAAAATCATATCATCTCCCAAATAGTAACTTTTAAATGATCTATCTAGTAACTGATTGGTTTGAAGGTCAAAACTACATGAAAAGATGATTCTCTCCTTGCTGTCTAAAGTATGTTTACCTCTATGCCTTAAATCACCTTCTTTTGAATATACTTCTTCGTCCCAGATACTAAACTCTCCGAAACTTTGTTTGTTAAAACTTATATTACAATTTTGATTTTTATCGGCATCGGTGAATTTATTAAGTATTTCCTGCTTATTCTCGCTATCGCTCAAATAGTATGAAATTGTGGTGCGTGAGCCATTTCTTCTTCTAATTTTAGACTCAATCATTTTTATTTGATCATCTACAAAAGTTATTTTATCAAAAAAATCTAAATTTTGTACTTGCTGAGAAGTAATTAAGTTACCAGCAGTATTTTTATATTTTATTTGTACGCTCATGTTATATTAAAATTTAAATCGAAGCTCAGGAAAATTATCAAAACGATTTTCACCTTTTAACAAAACTGCAAAACCAATTTTAGTTTTCCCATTCTTTGGTACATATCTACAATGAATTGTTATAATAATATTTCACACGCGGCACGCGTGCGCCAGCGAGGGGCCTGCGTAGGCCAGTGGTAGGGATAGAGTTAAAATGGATTCCTACCTGCTTTTTGCCTGTCAATTCTATGGTTTATCAACTCAGAAAGAGACTTTACAGAAACTGAATGAATCCAATCTGGGAAATTAACGCCTCCACCAGAATAAAGTCCTTCGTAAACAGGAGGATCTTCCCCTTCATCTAAATAAATAAAAAGAAATTGATCTCCTTGATTATAAACATCAATGGCATAAAATGGTCTTGAAATAGCTCTACTTTGAGAAGCCATATGCTCTCTGACATCATCCTGCATTTCTTGTTGGGTATCGAATATTCCAAAATCTAAAACATAGCAAAGTGAGCCCGCTAAGAACAACAGCTCCTTTAATACTTTAGGAAAAGGATTACCATTATTGTAAAGCTGTTCTAAAGTCGCTATTTCTTGTAAAGAAATTGGCTCAATCGTTAATTTGTGTTCAGTTTCATTTGGAAAGGCATCGGGATTATCCCTTAAGTAACTTAAATATTGTATTTCCATTTATTACGGTCTTTTTAAAAATGATTTTAAAGTTGTATTGTTAATTCCCCAAGGGCTAGCGATTATTTTAACATTTATAGTTTTACCCGATTGAACTGCCAATTCTTGGAGGGCAACCCAATAATCGCGGCAATTTTCGCAAGTATAAAATGATGATTCCACTGCAATATCGAATCTATTTCCCTTATCCCAATGCTTTTCTAAGAGATTATATATGTATTTTACTTCGGCATCATAAGCTCTATTAACATTTTTTATATCCCCTTCTGGTTTAAGTGTTCCAAAGGATCACTTAAACCTTTTTTTAAAGCTAGGTCTCCAGACCGAAATACATCCTCTACATAAACGTTATTGGCACTAAACCTCCTCTTTCTTCATAATAATCTACAGCGCTGCTATACTTATAATACTGTGCTTCTGTAACCAAAACAGCGGTAACAGGATTTTCGTGCAGATAATTTAATCTTTGATCAATCATTTCATTTGTACTTAATTCTATAGGGTGGTTGTCCTGTTGCCAAAAC
>NZ_SLWO01000016.1 GCF_004340665.1 Pedobacter psychrotolerans | reverse complement strand
CAGGTGGAGGTGGCACTCCATATTTTGATTGCGCAGGTGTTAAAAATGGCAAGGCTATTGAGTCGCCCTGTGGCTGCATTGGCGGGACTACTGGAATTGAGAGTTGTGCTCAAAAAGAGATAATTGATAGTGTTAAAAATCCTTGTTTGAAAGCATCATTATCACTCGCAATTTCTAATGGGGTGAATAATCAAATAACAGGTTATATGAACTCTACATTTGGTACATCGTCCCAAAGAACTTGACATTTTATCAATCATCTACTTTAGCAAGTCAGGACGATGGTATTACAAATGGAAGTCAATATGATATTAACATTTATTTAAACTCAAATACGTTGCCCAGTTATTCCAAAGAATACACTATAGCAACTATCTATCATGAAGTGTTACATGCTTATTTAAATTCGTTATTTCAGCCAAACTCAAATGGACAAACATTTATTAATATACCAAATCAACATGAATATATGGCTACAAATTATGTAACAGTTATTAGTCGTGCTCTAACATCTAAATTTCCTGAAATATCCTCATACGATGCTTGGGGTCTTGCTTGGGGAGGTTTACAAGAAACTAGTTTATGGGGCGTTTTAACTGAATCAGATAAACAACAAATTATCGATATTAATAAGAACTACTCAAATAGAGGATCACTTAAAAAAGGTGATTATTGCAATTAAGGACTATGAAAGCAATATTTATATTACTCTTAATCTTATGTTTTTTTAAGGTTAAAGGACAAAACAAAGATTCGGAACAATTTATAAATAATTTTTATAAAGGTAATGACACAATTGTTTATTTTCAAATCATTGATAAATTCACACTTACTCAATTAGAAAAGATTGTTTTAAAGGATAGTTTAAGTGGTATTTTTGAAGATTATGATAAAAAATTTAGTCTTACTAGGTCAGAAAGATCTCAGATAAAACAAGAATTAGATCAAATGCAAAAATATCACTGGTCTTCAAAACTATTTAATAAAATACAAGGCATCGCCGTTGATCCTGATTCTATTAACAAAAATCTAGGGCAGAATAAAATCGTGACTTTTAGCAAGCCAATTTTTATTAGAGAAAAAACATATTGCCTTTTTTATAATGGTTATTCCTGCGGTTCGAGATGTGGCCAAGGAAGATTTATTTTATATAAAAGAATGCATAAAAAATGGGTGCCATATATTATTTTATATAAATGGATTGCCTAATCTTTAAAGACAGTGCTATTGTTTTTAAATGCATATGAATGATATTATATGGAATTCCAAATATTACTGGTATTGACGCTAATGGTAATGATGTTGTAACAATTACAAATGGCTCTACTAACCCTATAACCGGTAATATTACCTTAAATTTAAATGCAGCTAAAGACTTAGGAGTCGTTGCAACGATGATACATGAGCTCATGCACTCATATTTCATATATGGGATCAAGCATACTACAGATAGTGAAAAATTCTTTTTTCAGGATATGAATCAATACCTTTATGATAACCAGAGTTATCCTATTACTGAACAATATGATGTTGCCCAGCACGAACAAATGGCTGCTACTTATGTGAATTCAATGGGTTCCCTTCTACAAGCATATGCTATTGAACGTGGTATTCTCACTTCACCCGATTCTAGCATTGATCTAGCAACTTATTACAAAGACATAATGTGGAGAAATTTGTCAATGTCTCAGGGTAAAGTCAAAGCTCCGAATGCTGCTAGAGCAAAAGCTAATGGCGCTCGTGAAGCAAATAATCAATCAGGAACAAATAAAAAAGGATGTTAATGAAATCTTTAATTTTGTATTTTATTCTTTTTGTCAGTTGGGGGTGCAAAGCTCAACAAGAACAATCCAGGCAAAATACCAATCCTGTAAAGATAACTTCTTTATTTTCTGAAGTACTTTACAACTTAGCAAATAGAAAAGATAATGTCGAAAAAAATGGTGCAACTATCTGCATTCCTCGCTTTTCTAAAGATGGAATGCAATATTTACCTAATTTTTTAAGAGATGGAGGATTGAACCAACTTTCAGATAGTACAGAATGGCAATTTGTTAAAAGCTATCTAACAAAATCTAGAAATCTTCAACACCAGAGTTTTGAAAAATTAGAGGTTAGAAAAATTTTAAAAAGTAAAGGAGTTAATCTTTCAGATCGTTCGGGATTACGTATGGGATTTACTCCATTCATTTTAAACGAATCAGAAATAGGGCTTGTGTTATCTATTATGACTTTTTTTCGAATGCAGTTGGAGAAGGTGTAATTACAAATAGGATAATAGCTTTCTATAAATATGAAGATACAATATGGAAAAAAGTAGCAACATTACCACTTGCTATTGAATAGTCTAAGTGGGGCTTAAAACATAACCGTTATAATTTTACTATACAAAATTATTAATCCGCTTTAGAATTTTTATATTAATAGGATACTAAAGGATTAAAAAAGAAAGGATACGTCAGGTTAATGCCTTATAACCAATCAACATGAAACTGTGACCGATAAGTATGTGCTTTTGATGACTTGGGTGCTCAAAATTGCTTTTCCCAACATTAGTGATTAGGAAGCTTGAAGCCTTAGCTGGGAAGGTTTAGAAAAAACTAATCTCTATATAACAAAACTGACTCAAGTAGAAAGGGATGCCATAAATGAGACAAACAGACGACACATTAATAAATCCGCTACTAACAGACGGGGAACATACTGCAAATAATTATGAAATACTTATTCTTTTTACTTGTTTTTGCAAGCGGCATAGCAAGTGCACAAAATACTTCCCCAAAGATTGAAAAATTTTTTATAAGCACTTTGGAAAAAGGTGCGAAAAGCGAACTTTATAGCTTAACCAAAAAAAACTTTGTTTACTTCTATCCCATTGCCTATTCATTCGATGAAACTGGAGGTATCGATTCTTTATATTTTTCAGAGAAAACAGATACACGCACAAAAGAGTTATTTGGTCTGAATCATTCGTTGCTGATCAGAATGAAAAAACATAATTATAAGTATAAAGAACTTTCAAAAAAAATTGTCTTGGTTCTTTTTTACCATTATAGGGGAGATGATGATTTTGTCGATTACAGTAGCGGTTTTCTGAAGAGTTTAGAAAACATAATTCCTGAAGCGGTGCAGGGCAAAGATATAATCATCTTAAAGCCAATAACCAGTGCACTTCTGCCAGATATTTATAATTAAGCAATATACATTATATCTGTTATTGCATAAGCTTTGATTGATACACAGAAAAAAGTACGATTGCTATATTGAGACATGGTACTTATTGTAATTAGAAAATATGAAAGGAGTAGTCATTAGTATATGTTTATTGCTAGGTTTTGTAAACATATCTTCTTCCCAACAGCTAAACGTTTATGATGAGTCGGCACCAGTCTCTATTATCTCTTTAAAACAAAAGACAGATATTCGGATTTCAATTTTAAAAAGATTTGATAAATATATTAAAAGCGAAGCATTGTTTAAGATGCCTAAGAATAATATGGTTTTGATTTCTGTAGCTATTTTTGTTGATTCGTTAGGTAATATTAAGAACGTTTTCTTCTCAGGTAATGTATTAAGAGATAAATCCACAATCATTATTGTGAATGATAATTTGATTTATGACTTGAAAAAAATGCCAGTGGATGATCCTATTTATAGAAATAAGATATTAATTTTTCCAATACTTTTTAAAAGGCCTCAGGATGACAAAATTTCTAATTTGAATGAATTTTTAAAAGATTTTTCATCTTTATGGCCAGTAATTAATACGGATAGCAAGCATGAAATGGTATTGTTACAACCATTTATAAATGATTTCTTTGACCCTATAAATTAGATTTGATTTTAACTTTTTCTGATTTAGCTAGTTTAAATATAAAATATACGGTAATCCATAAACAAGTTTGATCATATCTCACATAAATTTCTACTAACCTTTTATAGGAATATAAAATTAGATCTGGCTTTCTAAAAAGAAAAGATTAAAAGTAATGGTTAAGATTTTCGGTCGTAAAACTCTGTTAGTGCTTAACTTGATACCGTTGATCCTGGAACCCCACAAATTTTATAGACAATGTAAATTCGGCGTTTGCAGCGATCCAGGCAAAGTATGGTATTACAGCAGCTGAACGGAATACATTTAATCTGGCAAATTTAAATTCCAATAACAAACTTTCTACAACTGGTTGTAACTAAAATTAATATGATGAGATATTTAATTATTTTTGGAATAGGTTTTCTTTTACTTTTTAAAACCCAAAATGTAAAAGCTCAGAACGAAAAAATAAAAAGAGATACTATTTATTATCTTTTAGATACAGCTGCAATACCTGCAAAAGATAGAATATTCACATTCGAAAGGGAGGGGCCTTTTAAGTTGTATGTATTACAATGCAGATGTTATCCTTTTTTTAAAGACATTAGTTTTTTTATAGTACGGAGCGACATAAAAACAAAAAAATTAGCATTGAAGAATTTAGCAAGATTAAAACTGTTCCAATTACACAATTAATTGATATTGCAGTGAAATGCCTGCCACCTGCAGATTGGACGAAATATAAATTTGTATTTATCGAGCCAGACGGAGAAAACATGAGGTTAATAGATATGGCATTAGCGGCCCCGTACAATCCCAGAAAAGTTAATTCAATTGGAAAGATAAAAAGGTTTTAGACTGCAAAATACCGCTGTAATTTAATTATATACAGGTAGAAAAAGAATAAGAAATTATTTGTTTAGATATTTAGAAAGCTTTCCTCAAAAGGGAAAGCTTTTTTTGTTTTATTGCCACTTAATAAGACGGTTTGTGTAATAAAATAAGTAGTTGGTGTAAAAAAATATTTCCTATCAAGTTATTTAACTTGTTTCAGGTATACCTCAACCTTAA
>NZ_SLWO01000015.1 GCF_004340665.1 Pedobacter psychrotolerans | reverse complement strand
CGAACGAAAAACAAGCTAAGACGAATACGACTTAAGCGAACTGAAGTTTGAAGATATATAAAGACGGGCCGCGAGGCAACAACAGTCGATAAGTTCTTAAAAGAGATGTCAATGTAGCGAAAGCGGGTTTAATGAAGTACTGATTGAAGTACATGATTAAGTAGCTTTATTTTAAAGGTGATGTCTAACAGACAAAACAAAAGAAGACTATTTTTAACAATAGTTAAAACTGGTCAGCATCAAAACAACATTTTACAATGGAGAGTTTGATCCTGGCTCAGGATGAACGCTAGCGGCAGGCCTAATACATGCAAGTCGAGGGGTAGAGTTAGCTTGCTAACTTGAGACCGGCGCACGGGTGCGTAACGCGTATGCAACCTACCTTTATCTGGGGGATAGCCCGGAGAAATCCGGATTAATACCGCATAAAATCACAGAATGGCATTATTCAATGATCAAACATTAATGGGATAGAGATGGGCATGCGTGTCATTAGCTAGTTGGCGGGGTAACGGCCCACCAAGGCGACGATGACTAGGGGATCTGAGAGGATGACCCCCCACACTGGTACTGAGACACGGACCAGACTCCTACGGGAGGCAGCAGTAAGGAATATTGGTCAATGGAGGCAACTCTGAACCAGCCATGCCGCGTGCAGGAAGACTGCCCTATGGGTTGTAAACTGCTTTTATCCGGGAATAAACCACGATACGTGTATCGTGCTGAATGTACCGGAAGAATAAGGATCGGCTAACTCCGTGCCAGCAGCCGCGGTAATACGGAGGATCCAAGCGTTATCCGGATTTATTGGGTTTAAAGGGTGCGTAGGCGGCCTGTTAAGTCAGGGGTGAAAGACGGTAGCTCAACTATCGCAGTGCCCTTGATACTGATGGGCTTGAATGAACTAGAGGTAGGCGGAATGAGACAAGTAGCGGTGAAATGCATAGATATGTCTCAGAACACCGATTGCGAAGGCAGCTTACTATGGTTTAATTGACGCTGAGGCACGAAAGCGTGGGGATCAAACAGGATTAGATACCCTGGTAGTCCACGCCCTAAACGATGAACACTCGCTGTTGGCGATACACAGTCAGCGGCTAAGCGAAAGCGTTAAGTGTTCCACCTGGGGAGTACGGTCGCAAGATTGAAACTCAAAGGAATTGACGGGGGCCCGCACAAGCGGAGGAGCATGTGGTTTAATTCGATGATACGCGAGGAACCTTACCCGGGCTTGAAAGTTAGTGAATCATTTAGAGATAAATGAGTGAGCAATCACACGAAACTAGGTGCTGCATGGCTGTCGTCAGCTCGTGCCGTGAGGTGTTGGGTTAAGTCCCGCAACGAGCGCAACCCCTATGTTTAGTTGCCAGCACGTTAAGGTGGGGACTCTAAACAGACTGCCTGTGCAAACAGAGAGGAAGGAGGGGACGACGTCAAGTCATCATGGCCCTTACGTCCGGGGCTACACACGTGCTACAATGGATGGTACAGAGGGCAGCTACATAGCAATATGATGCGAATCTCACAAAGCCATTCACAGTTCGGATTGGGGTCTGCAACTCGACCCCATGAAGTTGGATTCGCTAGTAATCGCGTATCAGCAATGACGCGGTGAATACGTTCCCGGGCCTTGTACACACCGCCCGTCAAGCCATGGAAGTTGGGGGTACCTAAAGTATGTAACCGCAAGGAGCGTCCTAGGGTAAAACCGATAACTGGGGCTAAGTCGTAACAAGGTAGCCGTACCGGAAGGTGCGGCTGGAATACCTCCTTTCTGGAGTAGCGTCACCTACTCGCTTCGCAACATGATATTTCTATACTAAGGTAGAGGGTTAAAGCATAAAGACTAAAGCTGAAAGGCAAACATCTTGATACTTTAGACTATACTACTTTAAAAAAAAATAAAAAAAAAAGAAAACACCCAGAGGAAACGGTGGGCATACTATAAAGGTATAGCGCAACGGAACAATAAGATGGGGAAAGCCAAAGGAAAGCAGTAGCGGTAAGATACTATATACTGCATACGGACGCTAACCTTAAATCAAGAAGTCCCGTAGCTCAGCCTGGTTAGAGCACTACACTGATAATGTAGGGGTCTCCAGTTCAAATCTGGACGGGACTACTATTGAGTTTGGAGGTTGAGAGAAAAAGTTTAGAGTTAATATACTCCAAACTAAAAACGACCAACTCATAACTAATCTGGGGGATTAGCTCAGCTGGCTAGAGCGCCTGCCTTGCACGCAGGAGGTCAACGGTTCGACTCCGTTATTCTCCACCATTGAGCTGAAAAGCTTAAAGACCAAAGCAGAAAGCTTTTAAAAAACGGAATAATAAAAGAAAGCGTTACCTGGATTGGTACACTACATTGACATAAAGATTTAAGATAAGAAACGCCATGGGGCACATGTATGGAGCAGAGACTGCGAAATAGGTGAAACGGTTCGAGACCGGAGTTTTTAACTAACGAAGCTGAAACGGAGCTTAGGCAGGGGATGATGAAACCCTCTACCTTTATACCTTCGACCTTCAGCCTCAGTAAAGTTCTTTGACATATTGGAAGAAGTTAAAAAAGAAGAGCAAACAACAATAGGCGACTGTTGTGTTTGTGCTCACCAAGCAGAGTAGCAATACAAAGTAAGGTATGAGACATCATAACAAGAGCAAAAAAAGCATACCATATGGCGCAAAAGGCATATGAGTAGAAGAAAGTAATAAAGAGTACACGGGGGATGCCTTGGCTCTCAGAGGCGATGAAGGACGTGATAAGCTGCGATAAGCTTCGGGTATTTGCAAATAGGAATAGATCCGAAGATTTCCGAATGGGGCAACCCGGCTGGTTGAAGACCAGTCACATATAATGAGCAAACCTGCCGAACTGAAACATCTAAGTAAGCAGAGGAAGAGAAAATAACAATGATTTCCTAAGTAGTGGCGAGCGAAAGGGAAAGAGCCCAAACCATTAATGTTACGGCATTAGTGGGGTTGTAGGACTACGATATGGCATTAGCAAACAGAAGTGGAATGGGATGGGAAGCCCAGCGATACACGGTGATAGCCCGGTACACGTATAGAATGCTAGCTTAGTAGTATCCTGAGTACCGCGAGGTCGGAGACGCCTTGTGGGAATCTGCCGGCACCATCCGGTAAGGCTAAATACTCCTGAGAGACCGATAGTGAACCAGTACCGTGAGGGAAAGGTGAAAAGAACCCCGAACAGGGGAGTGAAATAGAACCTGAAACCGTGTACTTACAAGCGGTCGGAGCGTCCAGGTGGCGTGACGGCGTGCCTTTTGCATAATGAGCCTACGAGTTACTCTTCTCTGGCAAGGTTAAGTGCTTCAGGCACGGATCCGAAGCGAAAGCGAGTCTGAATAGGGCGTATAGTCAGAGGAGGTAGACGCGAAACCTTGTGATCTACCCATGGACAGGTTGAAGGTGCGGTAACACGTACTGGAGGACCGAACCGATAAACGTTGAAAAGTTTCCGGATGATCTGTGGGTAGGGGTGAAAGGCTAATCAAACTGGGAAATAGCTCGTACTCCCCGAAATGTTTTTAGGAACAGCGTGGATATTAAGTTTAATAGAGGTAGAGCTACTGATTGGGTGCGGGGGAGTCAAATCCTACCAAATCCAGACAAACTCCGAATGCTATTAAATATGATCTGCAGTGAGGCGCGGGGTGCTAAGGTCACGCGCCGAGAGGGAAAGAACCCAGACCATCAGCTAAGGTCCCCAAGTTACAGTTAAGTTGAACTAACGAGGTCCGATTGCACAGACAGCTAGGATGTTGGCTTGGAAGCAGCCATTCATTTAAAGAGTGCGTAACAGCTCACTAGTCGAGCGATCGGGCATGGATAATAAACGGGCATTAAATTGTACACCGAAGCTATGGGATTGAAATATATCGGTAGGGGAGCATTCTATATGCAGCGAAGGTATCTGGTAATGGGTGCTGGAGCGTATAGAAAAGCAAATGTAGGCATAAGTAACGATAAGGCGGGAGAGAAACCCGCCCACCGAAAGGATAAGGTTTCCTGATCAACGCTAATCGGATCAGGGTTAGTCGGGACCTAAGGAGAACCCGAAGGGGAAATTCGATGGACAACTGGTTAATATTCCAGTACTTTTTATAACTGCGATGTGGGGACGGAGTAGTGACACTGCCGCGATCTGACGGAATAGATCGTTAAAGACAGTAGGTATTAGAACGGTAGGCAAATCCGCCGATCTAGCTGAAAGTCGATAGTACCGCGAGGCTTCGGCTGAGTGGATAGCGCAGGTAATCAGACTTCCAAGAAAAACCGCTAAGCTTCAGGTTATAAAAACCCGTACCGCAAACCGACACAGGTATCCGGGAAGAGGATTCTAAGGTGCTCGAGTGAATCATGGCTAAGGAACTCGGCAAAATGGCCCTGTAACTTCGGGAGAAGGGGCGCTGGCAGCAATGTCAGCCGCAGTGAAAAGGCCCAGGCGACTGTTTAACAAAAACACATGGCTTTGCAAAATCGAAAGATGAAGTATAAGGCCTGACACCTGCCCGGTGCTGGAAGGTTAAGAGGGGATGTCATCTGTAAGGAGAAGCATTGAATCGAAGCCCCAGTAAACGGCGGCCGTAACTATAACGGTCCTAAGGTAGCGAAATTCCTTGTCGGGTAAGTTCCGACCTGCACGAATGGTGTAACGATCTGGGCGCTGTCTCAGCCATGAGCTCGGTGAAATTGTGGTCCCGGTGAAGACGCCGGGTACCCGCAACGGGACGGAAAGACCCCATGCACCTTCACTACAATTTAACATTGACATTGGATACAGGATGTGTAGGATAGGTGGGAGGCTTTGAAGCGGCGTCGCTAGGCGTCGTGGAGCCAACGTTGAAATACCACCCTTTCTGTATTCGGTGTCTAATCCCGCTAAGCGGGAGACATTGTTTGATGGGTAGTTTGACTGGGGTGGTCGCCTCCAAAAAGGTAACGGAGGCTTTCAAAGGTAAGCTCAGTACGCTTGGTAACCGTACGCGGAGTGCAATAGCATAAGCTTGCTTGACTGTGAGACATACAGGTCGATCAGGGTCGAAAGACGGATATAGTGATCCGGTGGTTCTGCATGGAAGGGCCATCGCTCAAAGGATAAAAGGTACGCTGGGGATAACAGGCTGATCTCCCCCAAGAGCTCATATCGACGGGGAGGTTTGGCACCTCGATGTCGGCTCGTCACATCCTGGGGCTGGAGAAGGTCCCAAGGGTTCGGCTGTTCGCCGATTAAAGTGGCACGCGAGCTGGGTTCAGAACGTCGCGAGACAGTTCGGTCCCTATCTGTTGTGGGCGTAGGAATTTTGAGTGGGGCTGACCTTAGTACGAGAGGACCGGGTTGGACTAGCCTCTAGTGAATCTGTTGTTCCGCCAGGGGCATTGCAGAGTAGCTACGCTGGGAATAGATAAGCGCTGAAAGCATCTAAGTGCGAAACTAGCCACGAGATGAGAATTCCATATAGGACCGTAGCAGACTACTACGTTGATAGGCTACAGATGTAAAGCTGGCGACAGCACAGTCGAGTAGTACTAATCATCCGAAGCTTTCAAAGCAAACAGAACTGTTGTTTGTTCTTCAAAACTTAACTTCTTTCAATAATATGTCATTTAAGCGGAAAGCTAAAAGACTAAAGACTAAAGCGAAATAGAGTAGCTTTAAGCTTTG
>NZ_SLWO01000014.1 GCF_004340665.1 Pedobacter psychrotolerans | reverse complement strand
TCATAATAAGCCAGAACCTCACGAATCAAAACACCCATTGACCAACCATCACTGATGATATGGTGCATCGTATAGGTGAAAATCCATTCATGATCCCCAACATGGTAAACACTCGCACGAAGCAAAGGCCCCGACGATAAATCAAACGAACGATGGAAATCACTGACAATCAAAGCTTCTAATGACGATTGGTCAGTACCATACAGTTCATGGTAGCTAAAAGAAAAACCAATGGCCTCCGGAGTTAGGATGTACTGACGGATCTCCCCTGATGCATCCTCACGGAAAACCGTACGCAGGATCTCATGACGCGAGATCAGATCATGAAAAGATAACTCCAGACAATGAGAATCAAAGTCACCTTCAAACACATAAGCCCCAGGCATATTATAGGCTATATTGCCATCCTCAAACTGGCTCAGTACCCAAAGCCGGCGCTGTGAAGAGGACAATTCATAGTCCAAAGCATCAGGTATTTTAGATATTATAATTTTATTAGAATTATTGTTTAGGCTACTCAGATAGTCTATTATCAGAACTTTGTTATTTCTGATCCCTTCCAAAAGTTCTTCAGGCAATGCCTTCCCGTTAAACTTCACCTTTAGATCACTGTTATCCAATGAAATATGTATATTATTTTGCTTTAATTTCTTTAATAACGTTGTAATTATTTCCATAGAAATATTATTTACCAATACAGGAGTTAGGATTGCTATAAGTAACTAGACTTAAACTATATTGAAATGACTTAAATCACAGCAGAATACAATGATTACTGAATAAAAATCTCATTAGATATTTATTTCATTGTCCATTTCAACTTCATTTTTCAACCAGGTAACTTCATCAATAAACGAAGCCACTGATTTGATATCAGACTTTTGAAAAAAATCTTTCACAGTAAGACTTAGGTTAAAATTATTGTTAATTCTTTTCAATAATATCATTGCTCTCAAAGAGTCGCCACCTAATTCAAAAAAATTGTCTTCAATACCTATTTCTTTAATACAAAAAAAATCTTCAAAAATAACTTTCACCTTTATTTCTGTATCCGTTACAGCTGCTACAAAATTTGAAGATAAATCTGGTCTTTCGACTTTATAACTCTCATACAAATCTCTATTTATGTCTTCCTTTTCTATGGAAGGTTCATCATCTGTAGTTATAGCCACAGGATAATGAAGAAATGGATCGACCTCAGTTGGAAATACAAAAGGTTCAAAACAATAAGTAGGCAACGAGATTTTTTTCCTTTTTTCAAGCTGATAATATGCTTTCCAATTTACATCAATTGATTGTGTCCATAACTGACCAAACCTTTCGAGTAAATGCTGCAGATCATTAATGTCTTCTTTAGGATGACGAACGAGATTAAAAGGTTTATAATATACGTCATCCATTTTTCTCTGTCTTAAAAGAGTTGATAGAGAGTTACTGCTGCCAATTTCAATAAACAAGGATCTTTTGTCGTAAGAAGATATAGATCTAATTCCTTTTGAAAACTGAACCGTTTCTCTCATATGTTTTACCCAATATTCGGGAGAAAGACATTCTTCATCAGTTATAAAAGCACCAGTAAGGCAAGATACAAAGGGGATCCTCGGAGGATTTAATCTGATATCTGAAAAAGCATCTTTAAAAGGGCCGAGAATAGGGTTCATCATCTCAGAATGACCCGCACAATTAGCATGTAATTTAATCCAGGAAACACTATCTTTATCCAATTCTTTTGTCAATAACTCAATAGATTGGGTGGATCCAGAAAAGACAATCTGATCGTCGCCATTTACAGCAGCCAAGCACACTCCATTTAGATACTTTTTTGCAGACTCTTCATCGATTATGGCACTAATCATTCTACCCTCTGGCAAACTATCTATTAACTCGCCTCGTTTAATGACAAGTTTCATTGCATCCTCAAAAGTAAATACACCACTTATACAAGCAGCTACGTATTCCCCTATGCTATGCCCAATCATATATTTCGGAACAAAACCATAGGTGATCATCATACGTGTCAAGGCGTACTCGAATAAAAAAACTACCGGCTGCGTATGGAGCATCTTGTTTATGGTAAAATCATCATCTTTTTTTGGGTAAAAAATTTCAAAATAATTAAAGTTTGTTAAAGTCTTCAATAAATCAAATCCTCTGTTCATCTCTTGCATAAAAACTGGGTCAGCTAAATAAAGATCTCTGCCCATATTCACATATTGGGAACCAGCTCCGGGAAACATAAAAACTAAAGGTCTATTGGTATTCATATTCTTTACAATCTTTTCATCCAACTCTGCCTGAGCCAGTGTTTCCAAAAGTCCTTGAAGATCTTTATATACGAATGCTCTTCTATAAAGAAAGTTTTTTCGCCCGGTCTGAAGTGTATAAGACATGTCCTCCAAATTTGTATTTGGATTCTCTATTAAAAACAGTCTCAATTTATCAATATAGCGTTTTACTGAATTCTTTGTTTTTCCGGAAATATTTAATAGTAAATATTCTTTTCTGGAACTATCCTCCTCTATATCGCATGCTTCTTCCAAAATAACATGAGCATTTGTTCCCCCGATACCTAAAGAATTAACACCAGCGTAACGCGTACTTCCATCCTCAATTTTCCACTCTTTTAAATGATTATTTACATAAAATGGACCCCCATTGAAATCAATTTCAGAATTTGGTCGCTTAAAATGAAGAGTTGCCGGAATCTGCTTATTTTTCAGACATAATGCTGCTTTGATTAATCCCGCCACGCCAGCAACCACGTCCAAATGCCCCATATTAGATTTCACAGACCCAACGGCACAAAACTTCTTTTCTCCTCCTACTCCAAAAGCTTTATTAAGTGCCAAAATTTCGATTGGATCCCCTAATTTGGTAGCGGTTCCATGTGCCTCTATATAGCCAATATCATGTGCGTCAATATGCGCCAACCTTTGAGCTGATGATATACATTCTATTTGGCCCTGAACACTTGGAGCAGTATAGCTGGATTTCTGGCTACCATCATTGTTTACTGCTGAACTTTTTATGATTGCGTATATATTATCCCCATCGTTCATTGCATCGGCTAATCGTTTAAGTACAACGACTCCTACACCTTCTCCAAACACAGTACCGGAAGCTGC
The DNA here is from genome assembly GCF_004340665.1 of Pedobacter psychrotolerans. Lineage (GTDB taxonomy): Bacteria > Bacteroidota > Bacteroidia > Sphingobacteriales > Sphingobacteriaceae > Pedobacter > Pedobacter psychrotolerans. Next base: position 4,014 of record NZ_SLWO01000014.1, on the reverse strand, counting down.
ATTATCAAAACTTCTGCAATAACCATCTTTTGAAGCCACCATTCCGTCCTTATGAATAAAACCTTTTTTCTTTAGCGTATTTATTGTGGCTCCTCCCGCTAATGCTATTTTGCATTCCTTCATCAATAGGCTTCGGCAAGCAAGATGCACAGCAACTAAAGATGTTGAACAAGCCGTATCAATAAAGTACGATGGACCTCTAAGATTAAGTTTATAAGAAACTAGAGAGCTTATAAATTGATTCGTTGATATTTGATTTAGAAAAAATGAATCAACACTTGTCTCATTTGCGTTACCGGAAGTGTATAATCTCCAGTTATCATTTAAAGAGGCTCCGGCAAAAAGACCAATAACATTTTCTTCAATTGAAGATGAATATCCAGCATCTTCCAAGGCGGCCCAGCAATATTCATGAAATAGCCTGATTTGCGGATCCATTAATGCTGCTTCTTCTGGCGTGTATCCAAAAAAACCGTAATCAAATCTATTCTTGTTTTCAACTTCTCCAAATGTTTTTACATATGTATTATTTTCCAGAATACTTTTAGGCACACCTGAGTTGATAAGTTCTTCGTCGGAATATTTTGTTATCAGATCTTCTCCATTTATGAGATTCTGCCAAAACTTCCTGTAGTCTACACTTTTGGGAAAACAGCTGGAAATACCAATAATAGCTATTTCTAACCCCCCATATTTTTTCTCTGATTTCATTTTAATTGAATTTATTTAAGTTCTCTAAAAGCTCATCTCGATCGACATTTTCACGGTATTCATCTACCGTTTGACTCGTCAAGAAATCACTCAGGCTCTTAATTGTTGAATATTGAAATAGCAATGCAATATTTATTTCCACTCCTAAAAGATTATTGATCAGTTTAGATAGTCTGATTACCTTAATTGAATTCCCTCCTATTTCAAAAAAATTATCATCTATCCCAACTTGATCTTTTCCTAACAGTCCTTTCCATAGTGTCACCATTTGTTCGTCTATTTCGTTACGGGATGGCGTATAATCCTCAACATTATGTCTTAACTCTTTTAAACTAGCCAATTCCTTTTTATTTACTTTTCCGTTGACACTAAGTGGTAACTGTGCCATGATGAAAAAATTAGATGGTATCATAAAACCAGGCAATACCTTCATTAGGTTTGATTTTAGAACAGAAATATCCAAACTTTTTTTTCCTGCTATGTAAGCTATCAAAATACGGTCTCCTGCCTCATCTTCTTTAGCTAATACTGCTACCGCAGAAACATCAGAATTCTTTAGAATAACACTCTCAATTTCTCTCAGCTCAATCCGATAGCCACGGATTTTTACCTGTTCATCTCTTCTTCCTATAAATTCAAGGTTGCCATCTTGAAGCCATCGGCCTAAGTCTCCTGTCCTGTAAAGACGTTCTGTAGGATTATATGGGTTGATTATAAATTTTTCTTCGGTTAATTCGGGTCTATTTAGGTAACCTCTCGCCAGTCCTCTTCCACTGATACATATCTCACCCGCCACGCCAATTGATACCAGTCTTAAAGAATTATCCAAAACATAAATTTGAGTGTTGGCTATTGGCGTTCCAATCGGTACTCCTTTATTACCGAACGAAGCAGATTTCTCTTTTTTAAAGACTGTTGCACAAATACTAGTTTCAGTAGGTCCATAGCCATTATAATAGATGCCATAATTTGTGAATGCAGTTGCAGCGTCTTCATTAGCCTCTTCGCCAGCTGTTACCAGTTTTTTCATTGTGCTTATTTCATCAATTTGCATCAATTTCAAATATGCGGGCGGGATGGTTGCAATATCAATCTTCTGTTCTTTTATATAATTTGTTAATAGTACTGGATCCTTCCTCTTTTCCTCATTAATTATATGTAATATTCCACCTGACGTGATGATTGTAAATATTTCTGAAACAGATGCATCAAATGACAGTGATGCAAATAACAATCCCCTTTCATTTTCTTTAATTTCAAAAATTTCACGTTGAGAATTTATTGTATTGGCAATACCTCCATGTTCAATCATTACCCCTTTTGGAGTACCGGTAGTCCCTGAGGTATAAATCACATAAGCCAGGTCCGATGAACCATTGACCTTTACCAGATTATCTTCACTATAATCACTTAGCAACGGTTCCAGCCGGGACAGCTCATGCTCATCAAGTAAAACACGGATTCCACTGTCCTTCTCCATATAACTGATCCGCTCCTGAGGATACTCAGGATCAATTGGCACATAGGCCCCGCCTGACTTTAAGATCCCCAGCAATGCAATCACCAGTAACTCGCTTCGATGTAATTTAACCCCCACCAGCTCATCGGGCCGGATGCCACCTGTTGTTCGCAGATAAGCCCCCAACTGATTCGAACGCCTATTCAACTCACCATAGGTCAGCTCATGCTCTTCAAATACCAGAGCCACCGCTTCAGGAGTCAATGCCACCTGAGCCTCAAACAAATCTACAATCGTCTGGTCATGAGCATATCCAACTTCGGTCGCATTGAACTCATTCAGCAGCTGATTCCGCTCTGCTCCACTCAGATACTCCAGATCACTCAAACGCATGTCGGGCCCAAGAACCACCTGTTCAATCAGATGAATCAGGTGCTGCTGCAAGCGGTCAATCTGTGCCTGTCCATAAACCCCTTCGTTATAACTCAGATGAAAACTCAGCCTATCCCCCGGAATAATCATTATCGCAAAATCATAATTCGTCTGTCCAATAACTTCCGAAGATTCCAGTGACAACTCCAAACTTTGCTGCTTGTTATTCAGATCCTTTGCTATCTGCTGTTGAACAGGGTAGTTCTCATAAACCAGGATATGGTCAAACAATTCCCCGTTGAATGAACCTGCCGATTGGATATCAGCCAGCTGCGTATAGTGATGATCACTCCCTGAGATAAAATTCTTTTGTACTTCCTTCAGCAAATCACGGACAGTCATCCAATCTCCTGTACGGATACGTACCGGCACTGTATTGATAAACAGACCCACTATCTCCTCTACTCCTTGCAATTCACCCGGACGGCCTGATACTACAGAACCAAAAACCACATCATTGTTGTCAGTATAACGGCTCAGCAAAATACCCCATACCGTCTGGATCAAAGTATATTCCGTTATCCCCAGCTGTCCGCACAATTCACCTAAAGAAGCTCTTAAGGATTCCTCCAAGTCAAACTCATTCCGCCGGATACTACCCCGCGGCCCTAAACCTAAGCGCTCTTTTGGCAGACTGCTCTTTGTGGTATAACCCGACAAATATTCTCCCCAGTAAGCAAGGGATGCTTTTTTATCTACTTTGTTTAACCACTTGATATAATCTGAATAAGGATAATGCTGGGTCAATACTGCAGCCCGGCCCGCCAGTAAACTATCATAAAACTGGAAAAACTCTTTGATCAGTATACCCACACACCAGCCATCCATCAAAATATGGTAATGACTCCAGGTGAATGCATAATGATCTTCTCCAAGCTCCAGTACCGATAACCGCATTTGTGAACCCTTATGCAGATCAAACCCTGCATTGCGATCTGAAACACGATAGTCTGTCAATGAAAAGGACCGGTCCAAAATCTGCTCATAGCTGAACGAAGATGGAACCTCCTTTAAAACCACCTGGAGCAATGACTCTCCAAGATCCTGCGTGAAAAAAGTACGTAAAACCGCATGACGTGAAATCAGTAACTCATAACTCTGTTCCAGCAATCCGATATCCAGCTTGCCACGCACTTCATAACTCATCTGCTCAAAATAAACTGAAGAATCTGATGAACTTAACCAGTGGTAATACAATCCTTCCTGTAACGGACTCAGCGGATAAACATCTTCCAGATTACCTTCCCTGTTCAATTCCTCTACCTGAGCTATGCTAAGTCCCTGGTAAGTCAGATCAACAGGACTAAGATAATCCTCTGTTGCTGATGACACCGTTAAGATCAGCTCCTCAAGGATAGACTGATAACAAGATAAAACAGATCCGATCGTCTCCTGCTCGTATTCTGAATCAC
>NZ_SLWO01000013.1:47966-59518 GCF_004340665.1 Pedobacter psychrotolerans | reverse complement strand
CAGGAAAATAAAAATCCTGTAAATCAATTAAAGGATTAAAACTAAAACTGTAAACTTTTTTTAGGACGATACAAAGATCGTCATTCCCCTCCTTTTTTAAGGAGGGGTGCCTGAAAGGCGGGGTGGTTGAGTTTTCGCAGCTGGAGATTGAAAAAAAGTTGGTGCCCGGCAGATGGAAGTGGTTAGAAACGCAGGGATTCTTCGCTGCGCTCTGAATGACAGAACAAGATGTAAAGACGTAATGCCCTATCTGCCTAGCGGCACCTTTTCTCTGAAAGGGAAAGGGCGAGAGAAAAATTAACTTACGAAGTTTCAAAGGCCAGCAGGGTGGTAGAACTTCGTCAGTTTTTTTCGAAAATCCCGTCATTCCGACCGCAGCGGAGGAATCTTTGAGATTCGAAAATTAGATTTATCAATAAATTTTGATTTCAAAGATCTCTCCGTTTCGCTGCTGCCTGAAAAAGGCAGGCGCTCCAGTCGAGAGGACGAGCTCGGAGTAAATCAACCCCTATCCGCCTAACGGCACCTTTCCCCTGAAAGGGAAAGGGCGAGAGAAAAATATTTATCGAAGCTAAAACTTAATTTCAATCGGTGAGACCGACAGATAGGTTATGGCGATCGCTACTCCCCTCCTTTTTTTAAGGAGGGGTGCCTGAAAGGCGGGGTGGTTAAATTTTCGCAGCTGGAAATTGAAAAGGAGTTGGAGCCTGGCAGATGGAAGTGATTAGAAACACAGTGATTCTTCGCTGCGCTCTGAATGACAGAACAAGATGTAAAGACGTAGAGCCCCTATCCGCCTATCGGCAACTTTCCCCTGAAAGGGAAAGGGCGAGAGAAAATTAACTTACGAAGTTTCAAAGGCCAGGAGAGTGGTAGAACTTCGTCAGTTTTTTTCGAAAATCCCGTCATTCCGACCGCAGTGGAGGAATCTTTGAAATTCGAAAATTAGATTTATCAATAAATTTTGATTTCAAAGATCTCTCCGTTTCGCTGCTGCCTGAAAAAGGCAGGCGCTCCAGTCGAGAGGACGAGCTCGGAGTAAATCAACCCCTATCCGCCTAACGGCACCTTTCCCCTGAAAGGGAAAGGGCGAGAGAAAAATATTTATCGAAGCTAAAACTTAATTTCAATCGGTGAGACCGACAGATAGGTTATGGCGATCGCTACTCCCCTCCTTTTTTTAAGGAGGGGTGCCTGAAAGGCGGGGTGGTTAAATTTTCGCAGCTGGAAATTGAAAAGGAGTTGGAGCCTGGCAGATGGAAGTGATTAGAAACACAGTGATTCTTCGCTGCGCTCTGAATGACAGAACAAGATGTAAAGACGTAGAGCCCCTATCCGCCTATCGGCAACTTTCCCCTGAAAGGGAAAGGGCGAGAGAAAAATTAACTTACGAAGTTTCAAAGGCCAGGAGGGTGGTAGAACTTCGTCAGTTTTTTTCAAAAATCTCGTCATTCCGACCGCAGTGGAGGAATCTTTGAAATTCGAAAATTAGATTTATCAATGAATTTTGATTTCAAAGATCTCTCCGTTTCGCTGCTGCCTGAAAAAGGCAGGCGCTCCAGTCGAGAGGACGACCTTGGAGTAAATCAACCCCTATCCGCCTGTCGGCACCTTTCCCCCTGAAAGGGAAAAGGCGAGAGAAAAATATTTATTGAAGCTAAAACTAATTTCGGTCGGTGAGACACCAACCGATAGTTTAATTGGTGAGACACCGACCGATAGTTTAATTGGTGAGACACCGACCGATAGGTTATGGCGATCGCTACTCCCCTCCTTTTTTTAAGGAGGGGTGCCTGAAAGGCGGGGTGGTTGAATTTTCGTAGCTGGAAATTGAAAAAGAGTTGGTGCCTGACAGATGGAAGTGGTTAGAAACGCAGGGATTCTTCGCTGCGCTCTGAATGACAGAACAAGATGTAAAGATGTAAAACCCCTATCCGCCTATCGGCACCTTTCCAATGGAAGGGAAAGGCGAGAGAAAAATTAACTTACGAAGTTTCAAAGGACAGGAGAGTGGTAGAACTTCGTCAGTTTTTTTCGAAAATCTCGTCATTCCGACCGCAGCGGAGGAATCTTTGAAATTCGAAAATTAGATTTATCAATAAATTTTGATTTCAAAGATCTCTCCGTTTCGCTGCTGCCTGAAAAAGGCAGGCGCTTCAGTCGAGAAGACGACCTCGGAGTAAATCAACCCCTATCCGCCTAGCTGCACCTTTCCAATGGAAGGGAAATGAAAAAAATATTTTTCGGACTGTGAGACACCGACCGATAGGTTATGGCGATCGCTACTCCCCTCCTTTTTTTAAGGAGGGGTGCCTGAAAGGCGGGGTGGTTCAATTTTCGCAGCTGGAGATTGAAAAAGAGTTGGTGCCCAGCAGATGGAAGTGGTGAGAAACGCAGGGATTCTTCGCTGCGCTCTGAATGACAGAACAAGATGTAAAGATGTAGAGCCCCCTATCCGCCTAGCGGCACCTTTCACCTGGAAGGGAAAGGGCGAGAGAAAATATTTATTGAAGCTAAAACTTAATTTCGGTCGGTGAGACACCAACCGATAGTTTAACTTAATTTCAATCGGTGAGACCGACCGATAGGTTATGGCGATCGCTACTCCCCTCCTTTTTTTAAGGAGGGATGCCTGAAAGGCGGGGTGGTTGAGTTTTCGAAGAGTTAGGGGCATGGCAGATGGAAGTGGTTAGAAACGCAGGGATTCTTCGCTGCGCTCTGAATGACAGAACAAGATGTAAAGATGTAATGCACCTTATCCAACTAGCGGCAGCATTTCCAATAAAAGGGAAAGGGCAATGAAAAAATATTTATTGAAGCTAAAAGACACCGACCGATAGGTTAATTAAAAGTTTGCCTGGTAAAAAAGAATTTTATATCACCTCTAATGGAAAGTACTGATTTTCGACACTTCCATCGTGAAATAAACTTAAAATGGCATATCCAGGTGGCGTTTGCTGATAAAAATATTTACCTGCTGATTCCTTATCTCCTGTGCCCCACCAAAAGCCACTAAGTGAGCCATTGCAGAAATATGATATACCATTGTAATTCACCTCATCTGCCAAATGCTGGTGACCACTTAAGCAAACTTTCACCTTATCTCTGTGTTGAAAAAAAAGTGCTTTTAACTCCTTATAATCACCATGCTGACCGCCACTCCACGCGCAGGTTGAAGAAAGAATAGGATAATGCGACATCACCAGTACTGGTGTATTTGCCGCGAGTTTACTCAAGTCGTTTTCCAACCATTCCATCTGCGGGGCATCTAATTTGGTGTCTTTATGGTTACCATCCAGTATAATAAAATGCCATCCTTTTTTATCAAAGCTATAGTAACGGTGAGGCATTTTCAGTCGTTTAGCTGCATAATCAAGTCCGTACATTTCATCTGTTTCTGATGGAGCTTTCCACCATGGATCGTGATTGCCAATACAACTGTATACCTCCAGTTCAGTTTTACTGATAAAATCATCCCAAATGGCCCATTGGTTTGTAACCATTTCACGGGTAACATTATCGTAAGAGGCATCAAATATGGCATCTCCCCCATTTAAAATGAAGTCGATATTTCCACCAACAAGAACTTTTTTCAAATAATTTGCAGCTCTTGCCGGTATCATATCGTCGCCTTTAATATGTACATCTGTAAGGTGTGCAATCCTTAAAAGTGGTTTCGTTTTATTACCATCCTCCAAATTCACTTTTGAAACCACGCCACCTAGCCCCAAGGCTAATGAGTTCTTTACAAAACCTCTCCTTTTCATCATCAATCAAGTTTATTTTTTTTGTACTGATCGTTATACATCCCGTAAGCGGCAATAAGTGCCCATACCAGGTTAACGAATGTTGCAGGATAGGAGGCATCATAAAATGTACTCATACTTAAAAATATGCCTCCAATGATATTACATAAATGGAAGGCGAATGATGTGGCCAGCCATTTCTTGGTAATGAGCAAGAAATAAGAAAATAAGAAAAGCAAGGCACCAATCCAGCCAAGGGTATTAAATATTAAATCCATAACAAATTGATGCATTGCTTAGTAAATTATTTTTTATTAACGATCCAACGGTTTACGGTGTTGTGTTCTCCTTCTATTATGATTTTATAAATTTCCGATTTAGGAAATTTAGTTAAATCAACCTCGAAGCTGCCTTTACTCACTGGTACTTCAGCCACTAAACTGTATACATCTGCTTTACCGGTTTGTTTGTAATTATTGGCAGTGGCAATAGATATTTTTGCCATTCCTTTACCATCTCCACTCATCCATTTTAAAGCAACCTTTTCTTCAGTATGCTTTGCTTCAACATTATAAACTGAAACACTTCCTAACAAACTTACTCCATCAAGTTCGCGTTTTTGCGCAGCTGAAAACTGCACACCCAGGTGTTTTGCCAGCGTTGGAAGAATATCTACTACGCTTGCTTTACCTTTTTGAGCATAGACATTTAAAGGCTTAGCGTTAGTAACAATCCATGAGGAGCGCTCACGATCAGACTGGCCACCATGACCACGACCGGTTTTAGGATCACGACCATGATCTGTAGTAACAATGATCACCCAGTCTTCTTTAAACTGTTTTTCGCGTTGCTTCACAGCGGCCCAAATTTCACCTATACGCTGGTCGGCAGCCATAACGGCATCATCATATTTTTTGCTATCCCCAAAGGCATGTCCCATATCATCCGTAAATTCTAAATAAACCCATGATAAATCGGGTGCATTTTCTTTGATACAGCGAGCGGCTTCATCGGTTACGGCCTGATCTATTTTTGCCATAAACTCCCTGGCCTTATCATGCGGATATTTGATGGTATCAAGCTCTAAACCATCAAACTTATAATCTACCTTAATATTATCGGTTTGTTGCAAACCATCACCCACCAGTTTAGTCCTGTTATCTTCCCAACTGGAAAAAATACCGATCTTTTTTTCTGGATATTGGCTTTTGAAGAATCTAAATATGGTTGGATAATGATAGTTAGGGGCCTTAATACCATTATCTGGAACATTGTGTTTATTAAACCAAACCCCCGTCAGCACATTATTGTAACCTGGGGCAGAAATGGTTGGCGTTTGATTGTACTCTCCACGTTCTCCGCCCTGGTAAGCGCTAATCAGCGCCCCTTCTTTAGCAATGGCATGGAGGTTAGGCGTTGCTAATTTTTCTATAACATCTTTACTTACCCCATCAATGATAATGAATACCGCTTTCTTTTTTTGCGCACTTACAGTTAATGCTATGCTGGCAAAAAGTGCCAATAAAAATAATTTTCTCATGTTTTATGATCAATAGTTTACCAACCGAATATTTGTTTAAGATTAGGGTTCAGCAGCACCTGACTTTGAGGAACCGGGCGATAATAATATTTTGGTTCTAAAAAGATACCATTATCTGCAATGGTTTGTACTGTACCAGAGGTTCCGTTTTTCAAAAATACGCCCGCATCTTGCCCAATGGCTCCTGTACGGTAATATATAAAATCTTTACCCAATGAATTTTTTTCTTTAACGGCCGGAATAGATTCATTATTGGCCAGTAAAATAATATCCGGAATATTATCTCCCGTTAAGTCGTGTTTGCCCAAACCAGAAAAATAAATACCTTCTTGCTCCTTTTCCAGCAACTTACCTGCATTCCAACGCATTAAATCTTCAAACCGGTAACCTTCCAATGCCAATTCAATTCGGCGTTCTCTACGTATTTCTAATAAAGCAGCTTTTTGCGGGCCTGAAACATTGGGATAACGAGCGTTTTGAACCGGATCAATGGTTGGATTTAAAGACATAGCCGGCATGCCTGCACGCGTGCGGATTAAATTGATGCTCTGATCAAGGTCTGACTGGGTAAGATCGCCCAGCTCTGCTTTTGATTCTGCAAATGTTAATAGTATTTCTGCATATCGTAATATTGGAACATCTACTGTTTGCATGGCCGCCGTTGCCGGATCGTTAACAAAACCTTTCACCTGGTGATAACCACTAAAGTTTTTGGCCAGTTGTTGTACATATATACCACCACCCTGAGAGTAGGTGCGAACATTGGCCAGATTGAAACCTGGATATGCATAAGTTTGGCTTAACCTTGGATCGCGATCTTGAAACTCTTGAACAAACGAAAAGGTAGCATAACCCGGTTGGTTTGTGTAATACGTTCCATCTTTCATCAAATAATCCTGAAGTAAATCTTTAGCAGGAGAAACTTCATAATTGCCAAAAACGGTCTCGCTCCAACCGCTGTTGCGAATTCCACTTTCATTATATACAGCAAGCAAAATTTCGGGATTATTGATTAAGCTGGGCTGGATGAATAAATTTAGATAATCCTGAGTTGGATTACCGGTACTGTAAAGTCTGTATTTAGCACTTGTAATTATTTCATTTGATACATCTCTGGCTACCTGGAGAAACTGTGGCGCAGTGCTGGCCAGATTTAATTCGCTATGGTACCGTCTGTAAGTACCTTCATATAGTGCAAATTTTGCTCTATATGCCTTTACTATGGCACGGTTTATAGCGCCTGTTTCGGCAGTTTCTCTCACATTTTGTGCTGCAAAAGCATAATCTTCCATAATCTTATCAACCACAGTTGCCCGAGGATCGCGACCTTTCATTAACAAGTCATTATCATTCGTACCAATTGTTTTATCATAAAATGGAACATCTGAATATCGTTTTACTTTAGCCGCATAAAACTGTGCCCTAAAAAACCTTGCCAAGCCTTCATAATGATTTAACACTTCAGCATTGAGGGGGGCTTTTCTAAAATTATCGAGAAAGTAATTTGCACTGCGAAGCTGTTCCCAGTCCCATCCGCTGGTTATTGTGGATGGCCCAGGGTTGCCCACCATCATGGTTTTGATTTCTACATTACCCGTAGTTGCAGCATTATCTGTTGCTCTATCATCATTAAATATACCAACTCCGGCAAAGTTGTACATATTATTGATGTAAAGCTTTAGATCTTGTTCATTATTAAAAAAATTATCACTACCGATGGAAGTTTGAGGTTGCCTATCTAAAAAATCTTTTTTGCAGGCACTTAAGCTTAGTGTGGCCAAAGCAACACCAACAATATATTTATTAAAGTTTTTCATTTTGCTTTATGTTAGAAATTAAGATTTAAACCAACTGAGAATCTTCTTTGCCATGGATACGCATAGCCATTTCCGGTACGGTCAGTGTTTGTTGCCTGAGGATTGAGCACATCATTTACGTTGATGGATTCGGGATCATAAAACTTTTTAAGTGCAGACCATTCGTAAATATTCTCTCCGCTTACATAAAATCTTAAGTTTGAAATGTGCCATTTTTTGGTAATAGAAGCAGGAATGGTATAACCAATGGTTACGTTTTTTAAACGTAAGTATGAACCATTAAGCATATAGCCTGTTTGCGGAATAGCTAATCCTTTAGCATCGCGAATGTTCGTACCTAAGTTCACATCGGCCAGCCATGATTGTAATATCGGGTATTTAGCATCAAGATTTTGATTGGCTAAACCTGCATTGATATAAGACTGCGAGTGCTTGGCCATATCAGTTGGACTATCGGTATTAGGGCGATAAAAATCAAGTAAGTGTACATAACCCCCGGCATATGGTTGCTGATAGAAACCCCAGTAAAGGTAATCGAGCGGATAATAATCACGTTTAGCAACACCTTGAAAAAATGCCCTCACATCAAATCCTTTCCAGCTGGCGTTAAGGTCTAATCCGAAACGAAATCTAGGGGCTGAATTTCCAATAACTGATAAATCTTTAGCGGCATCAGCGGTTAAACCTGTTTCAATTTTCCCGTTTCCATCCTGATCGACAAACTTTGGCCATCCAGGTACAATGGAAAGTGCTCCCCATGGAATAATCGAAGACTGATCTAAGGCATCAATTTCGGCCTGGTTTTGAAACAATCCATTACTCTGCAAGCCCCAAATCTCTCCAAGTTCCATTCCTTCACGGTACTGTGTTAAACTTTGATTGGGATTTTCAAATCTGGTAATCACCGAGCGGCTATCTGATAGCGAGAACCTGGCATTAAAGTTAATGGGATCTTTAGCCGTTTTAAAGCTTGTTTGGTAGGCTAACGATAATTCCCATCCGCGGTTACGCAAGTCAGCAGCATTTTCGCGTGGTTCTGTTGCACCCAATACATCAGGCAGATCACGTCCGTTGGCAAGCATGCCTTTTGTATTACGCTCGTATATATCAAATGTAAGGTTGACTTTGTTATTGAATAAACCTATGTCTGTTCCAAGGTTTGCGGTATTTACTTTTTCCCAGGTATAATCCGGACTAACCAAACCTGGTGTTGAAACCGTAAGCGGAAGATTTCCTCCGATTAGATAGTCAGAGCGTGAAGGGTTGAAGGTAGAAATGTAACCATAGTTTGAAGCGGCTTGATTACCTAAAGAACCATATGACGCACGCAATTTGAAATTACTTACAACAGGGCGCAAGCTTTGCATAAATTTTTCCTGATCTATACGCCATGCCACCGATGCAGAAGGGAAAAAGCCCCAGCGTTTATCAGAAGGGAATCTTGAACTGCCATCATAACGGCCATTAAGTTCAAAAATGTACCTGTCATTATAGATATAATTTAAACGGAAGAAAAAACCTTGCACTGCCCAATCATTAATGGCCTGCGCTGAAGAAAGTTCGCCCGTTGCCAATCCAATAGTTGGATAGGATGCCGATATTAAGTTGGTCCGCCTGGTGTCGTTTTCTTCTTTCCGGAAATATTCTTGATTATATCCTACAAGGGCAGTAACATCATGCTTTTGCCAGCTCTTGTTAAAGGTTGCATAAGTATTTAGTGCCGTATAATCCTCAAAGGCTGTCCACTTTCGGGCATAACTATTCCCTTCTTCTCTTACGTCATCAGGGCCAAAACCAATTTTATAAGGTACAGTGTTCTCATCGTAATTGTTTGCGCCTCTTCGGTAGGTAAAATCTGCATTGATTTTCAGCATGTTTTTTAACAAAGAAGCCTCTCCGTTAAATTGCGTTTGAAGGCTAAAATACTTGTCAATAGCTTTACCTCCATTGGTAAGTTGTGCACCGGTACGCCCAACAGCATTGTTTGCCCATGTCCCATCAGGGTTTTTGTCATAATCAGTAGGGGAAAGATTATAGATCCCTGTGATAGAATATTGGCTGGGGTTTTCTCTTCGGGTAGCGGTAAGAAAAGTATTGTTACCCAAACTTAACCAGGGTGCTATCTGAAAATTTACTTTACTACGCAAATTGTAGCGATCAAAATAATCATCAGCAATTTTCAGCATTCCGTTTTGCTTGTTGTAGTTTCCGGAAACGTAATATTGTGCCTTTTCAGATTTTCCGCTTACAGATAATGCATGATCATTAGAATAGGTCTGATCATTCATAAAGTAGCGTGTCCAATCTTGATTACCCATATACTCCCAAAGTTTATTATCAGTGGGGTTAATCCGTACACCTGGAATATTAGGATTATCTGAACGTTCTTTGGCGTACTGGTAATATTGATCACTATAATTCACGTTATCCCATGGTGTGTTATTGGTAGAAAGTTCTAAAAGCCTCGAGTAAATATAGGGGTCGGTAACTTTATCAGGAATAACAGTAGGCTTATTTAAGGATACAAAATTACTGTAACTCACGGTTACGCCTTCCTGGGTACCGGTTTTGGTTTTGATTAAAATTACACCAAATGCTGCCCTTGCACCATAAATTGCAGAGGCAGATGCATCTTTAATTACCGAAATATTCTCAATATCCTGTGTAGCTAAACGATTTAGTTCTGCCGCGTCAGAAGGTACATTGTCAATCAGTATCAGTGGGTCTCCTCCATTAATCGAGGTAATACCACGTATATTAATTTTTGCCACCGCACCTGGTGCTCCCGAACCAAAATCAATATTGAGGTTGGGTACTAATCCTTGTAAACCTTGAGCCACATTTGCAATTGGCCTACTGGCCAATGTTTTCGCATTCACCTGATCTACAGCACCAGAAAGATTTACCTTTTTCTGGGTTCCGTAACCCACCACAACCACTTCGCTGAGATCGGCATCATCTTTCTTTAAAATGACATCAACAGCTTTACGGTTACCAATTGCAACTTCTTGTTTAATGTAACCAATAAAGGTAAAAACAAGAACAGCATCGGGATTACTTACCGTTAGGGAATAGTGTCCATCTACATCTGTTTGCGCACCATTTGGTTTACCTTTTTCTTGTATGGAAGCGCCAACCAGCGTTTCGCCAAGGTCGTCTTTCACGGTTCCACTTATTTTTTGCTGTGCAAAAACCTGAGCTGAACCAAGTAAAAAACATACGAATAGAGATAAGTAAAATTTTTTCATGTTTGTTTGATTTATGTTGCAAAGGAACTATCGGCATGTTAAGGCATGATGAAATCACTATTAAATAAACTGAACGATCAGTATATCTATTTTTAAAACTGTTTCTTCGCGAAATATTTATAATTTTAAGGTTCTTATGGGTAGAAAAAGTTTGAAGGAAAGTCAGCAAAAAAAAATCATACAAGCCTTTTATGATATGGCAAAGCGGGAGGGAATTGAAAACATTTCTTTCGGAAAAATTGCTAAAGAGCTTGACATGAACCAAAGTTTAATTGTTCATTATTTTGCAAATAAGGAAGAAATGTTGTTTGGCCTTATTGATCTGATTATCACCAGTTATCAAAATATTTACGATATCAAGCTTAAGCTTGATGATCCGCTGGTTAAATTAACGTCTGTTCTTAATAATATTTTTTCACGTAAATGGGATGTTTATGTAGATGATAGTATTTTTTACAACTGCTATGCCCTTACTTTCAGGAATGAGAAAATCAGAACGCATTTTCGTGAATTACATGTGTTGTTAAGAAAATGGCTTGAAAAATTAATCCAGGATTGCATTGATCAAAAAATGATTGTCATTCAAGATGCGGAGGAAGCGGCTGACATCATCTTTGTTATTTCTGATGGTGCCTATTATTATCTTAGTATGATTGATGATCAGGAATTATACATCAAACATCTGGATAGATACAAACGCGAGGCTTTTAAAGTATTAGGTCTTTCTTTATAAGCAAAGGTGAGGCTTGGAGTAAATTAACCCCTATCCGCCTGTCGGCACCTTTCCCCTGAAAAGGAAAGGGCGATGAAAAATATTAATTTCGGTCGGTGAGACACCGACCGATAGGTTAAGGCGATCGCTACTCCCCTCCTTTTTTAAGGAGGTGTGCCTGAAAGGCGGGGTGGTTGAATTTTCGAAGCTGGAAGATTGAAAAGAGTTGGGTCATGGCAGATGGAAGTGGTTAGAAACGCAGGGATTCTTCGCTGCGCTCTGAATGACAGAAAAATATGTAAAGACGTAAAGCCCTATCTGCCTAGCGGCACCTTTCCCCTGAAAGGAAAAGGGCGATGAAAAAATATTTATCGAAGCTAAAGCTAATTTCGGTCGGTGAGACACCGACCGATAGGTTATGGCGATCGCTACTCCCCTCCTTTTTTTAAGGAGGGGTGCCTGAAAGGTGGGGTGGTTGAATTTTCGCAG
>NZ_SLWO01000013.1:0-47868 GCF_004340665.1 Pedobacter psychrotolerans | reverse complement strand
CGAAGCTAAAACTTAATTTCAATCGGTGAGACACCGACCGATAGGTTATGGCGATCGCTACTCCCCTCCTTTTTTTAAGGAGGGGTGCCTGAAAGGCGGGGTGGTTGAATTTTCGCAGCTGGAAGATTGAAAGGAGCTGGGGCATGGAAGATGGAAGTGGTTAGAAACGCAGGGATTCTTCGCTGCGCTCTGAATGACAGAACTAGATGTAAAGACGTAAAGCCCTTATCTGCCTAGCGGCACCTTTCCCCTAAAAGGGAAAGGGCGATGAAAAGATCATGAAAAATTTATTACTTTTTTAATATCAGGGCTTTATTGTACTGATAATTCATCCTGCCAATATGCAACACCGAAATTTCCTGGGGGCATTCTACTTCACAGGCTTCTGTATTGGAGCAGTGTCCGAAACCTTCGGCATCCATTTGACTCACCATTTTAATCACCCTGTCTGCCGCTTCCAGCTTTCCCTGTGGCAATAGTACCAGGTGAGAAATTTTGGCGGAGGTAAAAAGTGCAGCACTTGAATTTTTACAGGTAGCTACACAGGCACCACAACCAATACAGGCCGCAGCATCAAATGCGGCTTCTGTTGTTTCATGCGCAATGGGAATGCTATTAGATTCTGGTGCCTGACCAGTGGAAGCCGAAATATACCCTCCCGATTGGATAATGTGATCAAAACCAGAACGATCGATTTTCAGGTCGCGAAGAACAGGAAAAGCTGCGGCCCTGAAAGGCTCAATATAAACGGTTTCTCCATCTTTAAAACTCCTCATGTGCAGCTGGCAGGTGGTTGTTCCACTTAAAGGACCATGCGCCCGGCCGTTGATCATCATTCCGCATGCCCCGCAAATCCCTTCCCGGCAATCATGATCAAATTCAATTACCCTTTCCCCTTTTTGGATCAGCCGCTCATTCAACAGATCGAGCATTTCTAAAAATGACATGTGTTCGGATATGCCTTCAACCACATAACTTACCATATCACCTTTAGATTCCCTGTTTTCCTGGCGCCACACTTTCAAATATAATTTCATAATCAATTTAATCTAATAGGTACTTATTTATAACTTCTTACACTTAGTTTCACGGTATCGAAAACCAATGGTTCCTTGTGTAGTTCGGGTTGTTTGCCTTCACCTTTCCATTCCCAGGCAGATACGTAGCAGAAATCTTCGTCATTCCGAACAGCTTCGCCATCGGCAGTTTGATACTCTTCTCTAAAATGCGCACCGCAAGATTCTTCCCTTTGCAGGGCATCATAACACATCAGCTCACCCAGTTCCAGAAAATCAGAAACCCTTCCTGCCTTTTCGAGTTCGGAGTTTACCTGCTCATCACCAGTAATTTTCAGTTCGTGGTCAAATGACTTCTTAAGTGCTTTGATTTCGACAATGGCTTGTTCTAAACTTTCCTTCGTTCTGGAAAGGCCACATTTATCATAAAGCAATTTGCCGAGTGTTTTATGAAAATGATCGGCAGAGAAACGTCCTTTCAGGTTTAAAAACCTTTCCAGTTGTTCTCGTACAACCTTTTCTGCTTCGGCAAATGCCGGATGATCAGTGGTTACTTTTTCCGCCTTTAGCTCACCGGATAGGTAATTCGGAATGGTATATGGCGCAATAAAATAACCATCTACGCATGATTGAAGCAGTGAATTGGCTCCGAGGCGGTTCGCTCCGTGATCAGAAAAATTGGCTTCTCCTAAAGCAAATAGCCCCGGTATGGTGGTCATCAGGTTATAATCTACCCAAAGTCCACCCATGGTAAAATGGGCTGCCGGAGAAATCAGCATGGGTTCTTTATACGCATCTACGCCGTTAATTTTGTCGTACATCCGAAAAAGGTTGCCATATTTCTCTTCAATTTTGGTTAAACCCTGCTCTTTGATGGCTTTTGAAAAATCCAGACAAACGGCATTTTTCATCGGGCCAACACCACAACCTGCATCAATCCTTTCTTTGGCTGCCCTGGAAGAAATATCCCTCGGTGAAAGATTTCCGAAAGTAGGATAACGTCTTTCCAGGTAATAATCTCTTTCCTCCTCGGGTATATCGTTCAGCACCCTGTCGTCTCCTGCTTTTTTAGGCACCCAGATTCGGCCATCATTCCGCAGGGATTCAGACATCAGGGTGAGTTTAGACTGGGTTTCTCCGATTTGCGGCAAACAGGTGGGGTGAAACTGAATCCAGCTCACTCCTGACATTAATGCGCCCTTTTTATGTGCCCGCCAAATGGCCGAAGTATTGCAGCCCATAGCGAGGGTAGAGAGGTAATATACCTTTCCGTAGCCGCCTGTTGCCAGTACCACAGCATTGGCCGAATGCCGTTCAATTTCGCCGGTTTCGAGGTTTCGGGCAATGATGCCACGGGCCTTTCCATCCACCATAACCAAATCAAGCATTTCATGTCGGGTATAGGTTTTTACTTTACCTGCCGAAACCTGCCGCATCAATGCCTGGTAGGCACCAATCATAAGCTGCTGCCCGGTTTGACCGCGGGCATAAAAGGTTCGCGATACCTGAACCCCGCCAAAAGAGCGGTTATTTAAATATCCGCCATACTCCCTGGCAAAGGGAACGCCTTGTGCTACGGCCTGATCAATCAAGGCCAGGGAGCATTCTGCCAGGCGGTACACATTAGCTTCACGGGAGCGGAAATCGCCACCTTTAATGGTATCGTAAAACATCCGGTACACACTGTCTCCATCATTTTTATAGTTTTTGGCTGCATTTACCCCACCTTGAGCGGCCACCGAGTGTGCTCTCCTCGCCGAATCCTGAAAACAGAAAGATTTTATATTGTAGCCCTGTTCTGCCAGTGTAGCGGCACAAGACGAACCTGCAAGTCCGGTTCCCACCACAATAATATCCAGTTTCTTTCGGTTGGCAGGGTTGATGAGTTTTGAGCTATCCTTGTAATTGCTCCATTTATCGGCAAGATTTCCCTCAGGAATTTTAGCGTCTATCATTAGGAATTGAAATTAAAATATATGTAAAGGGGAATCAGCATAAAACCAAAGGTGATCAGCAGCGAATATGCCCATCCAAAAACACGCACTACTTTAGCATATTTGGGCTGATAAAGCCCCAGCGTTCTTGAGGCACTGAAAAAACCGTGCAGGAGGTGAAAACCAAGGGCGATAAAGGAAAGTTCATAAAGGATGATGTACCAACCCTGCTGAAATGAGCTGATAACAATGGAATAGAGGTCTTTATTTCCTTTTGCATCCAGCGGAAGATGGCCAAATTTGTACACATACCAGTAATCCTTAAAGTGGATGACCAGAAAAATGAGGATAATGGTACCCAGTATACCCATATTCCGGCTATTCCATGAACTGACTTGGCCACGTTTATCGTATACATATTGGCTGCCCTGCGCTTTAATATTTACCCGGGTAAGAATCAGTGCATATACGGCGTGCGCTATAATGGAGAGGTATAGTACATAAGAAATAATCTTGATCAGGATGTTCCCGGACAGTAAATGAGAATACCAGTTAAACTGTTCTCTTGCAATGGCAGGAGGCGATAGCAACTGGAGATTCCCCAGTAAATGAATGATGAGAAAGAAGCAAAGGAAAAGCCCTGTGACAGCCATCACCAGTTTATACATTAATGTTGTTTGTTTCATAGTTGATTTGTTTTCAAAAATTTAGAAATGTGCTTGCCTACCAAAGGCCAATCACTTTCCACCACATACCGCCCACGATAAACCAAACTAACAGGAAGAGTACACTCATGAAAAAACCTTGTTTCCACCAGTCTTTCAGATCTACATAAGTACTCCCGAAAAATATTGGTGCCGGGCCGTGGCCATAGTGGGTAAGTGATCCCATCAGTGATGCACAGGCTCCTAAAAAGATGGCAAGCATGGTTCCTGGTACACCAACGGCTATACCCACCGCCAGAAACACAGAATACATGGCTGCAACCTGTGCGGTGGCGCTGGCAAACATATAGTGGCAATAAGAGTACACCAGAATAATAACGGGAAAAGCCATTTGCCAACTTAAATGAGCCATTTGTCCACCCACCAGGTGTCCAAACCAACCTATAAAGCCTAAAGAATTTAGAAATGACCCCATCATCACTAATGATGAAAACCATACAATGGTATCCCAGGCCCCTTTTTCAGATTTTACATCTTCCCAGGTGAGTACGCCACATAACAATAGGATACAAAGACCAATCAATGCGCCAGTTGTGGCATCGATGGCAAATAAGTTTCCAAAAATCCAGAGTACGAGCAAAATAATAAAGGTGGCTACCATCAACCATTCTTTAATGGTAATCGGCCCCATTTCTTTTAATTGTTTGGCAGCAATGGCAGGCGCTTCTTTGGTTTCTTTTAATTCTGGCGGAAAAACTTTATACAGAAATATCGGAACCAGCAGAAAGCAAACCAGTCCCGGAACAAGTGCTGCTATGGCCCAGCTTCCCCAGGTGATGGTTACACCCAAATCTTTTGCAAATTTCTGTGCCATGGGATTACTGGCGGTGGCGGTTAAAAACATCACCGAGGTAATCATGTTGGCATTATAACTACTCAGGGTTAGGAATGCGCCAATTTTTCTGTGCGTTTCAGCTTTTTCAGGGATCGATCCCATGTTCACCGCAATGGATTTCATAATTGGAAAGATTACCCCTCCTGCCCTTGCGGTATTACTTGGAATGGCTGGAGCGAGAATAAGATCGGCAGTGTTTAAACCGTAAGCCAGTCCAAGTGGACTTTTACCAAACACTTTAATGAAACTGTAAGCGATTCTCGTTCCCAAACCTGTTTTGATAAATCCCCTGGCAATAAAAAAGGCAAGACCGATTAACCAGATGGTTGAATTACCAAAACCACTTAATGCATTGAGGATGGACTTGGTGGGATCGCCGGGGGCGAGTACCTGTGTAGCGGCACAAAGGGTAATCCCAATGATTGCCATAGTACCCATAGATGCGGCTTTAGAAATAATCCCCACTATGGTAGCCACAAAAATGGCAAGCAAATGCCAGGCGTTGGGCTTTACCCCATCGGGCACCGGAATAAACCAGATGACTACACCAACAACAAGGGTGATAATGAGTGATTTAAAATTGATCTCTTTCATAATATTTTAGTTAAAAGCGTATTTGTAACTGAACATAGCCCAGATTATGGTTGTAGGTGGTGCTTAAGGGAACTTCATTTTTAAATTTATCAATGGCTACGCCCAGTTGTAGGGCCGCATAAAAATCATCGGCAAAAATCAGGGAGACATTTGGAATGAGGGTTTGGCGGGGATTGCTGGCTAGCTTATAGTTTTCATCAAAATATTCATACCTGCAAGAAAATTCTATAGCCCGCAAGCGTCTGCTTTCGTGATTGTAGCGAAGGGTTGGAAAAAAATAAAATCCCTGCATCTGGTATTCATCAAGATCCGGACGGATGAGCTGTTTATCGGTATTGTAGGCTAGAAAATTTGCACCCTTTTTGTATTCTGCCATGAGTAATAGGTCGAATTTTCCACTTAAAGGTATTTTAGCCGTCACATCGGCTCCATAGGCCTGGCCAATGTCACTGGCGGCCATACTCCCTGAACCTGCGTTAACACCCACGGTAAAACCTTTAAGAAAATCTGCTTCCAGCCTGCCATAAAGATTTTTGGTGTTATTATCATCCGAAGACTGGTTTTTGTTATTGCCGTTATAAGCCCCTGCAAAATAGCGGAGTTTACCACCGGGGATTACATTGCCCAGAATGGAAATTCCAGTCTGAAAACTCTGCCATCCATTTTTTCCAAACGCATAGTATTGGTTAGAAAAATCCAAAGTGCGGATAATATCAACAGGAATTACATCCTCTATTCCGAAAAAGGGCCTGAACTGGCCAGCCTGAATATGAAAATACTGGTTAAGCGAATATTTGATGTAGGCGTTTTCCAGTACTTTATTGGTCGGATCGCTGTTAAATTCAGCAAGGTTAGCCAGGATATTGGCCGAGAAATGATCGTTGATATCTCCTTTCAACATTACCCTTGCCCGTTTCACCAGAAAAGTGTTGGAGATCGCTTTCGACGTTGCCGGATCAAAGTTTTTGCCGTTGATGTCTGCATTTTTATCTAAAGCGAGTACATACCTGGTTTGCAGCACTCCTGCAAATGTTAGCTTTCTTTTATAGGCAGAGTAGTTTTTGATCGTATCTGTGAGCCTGGTGCGGTCTTTTTGTTGCGAATTGGCAAAAAATGGGCTGCCGAAGATGCATGTAATAAAAAATAAATAGAAGTGTTTCACGATGTGATGGAGTTAGGTATGATTTATATAGAGCTAAAAAACCTGCTATTTGATACTTCCGATCATATCTTCAGGACGGACCCACTCATTAAACTGCTCATTGGTAACCAGGCCAAGACTGATGGCAGATTCTCTTAATGATTGATTGTTTTTAAGTGCAGCCTTGGCAATTTTTGCCGCATTATCATATCCAATATGTGGGTTTAATGCGGTTACAAGCATGAGGGAAGTTTCCAGGTGTTTTTTAATCCCATCATAATTGGGTTCAATACCCATGGCGCAGTTTTCATTAAATGAGCAACAGGCATCACCAATCAACCTGGCCGACTGTAGAAAATTAGCCGCCATAACGGGTTTAAATACATTGAGCTGAAATTGTCCGTTTGATCCGGCAATGGTAATGGCTACATCATTACCCATTACCTGTGCGGCAACCATGGTTACGGCTTCATTTTGGGTGGGGTTTACTTTACCAGGCATAATGGAAGAGCCTGGCTCGTTTTCTGGCAGGTGAATTTCACCAATACTGCATCTCGGCCCGGAAGCTAACATTCGGATATTGTTCGCAATATGCATCAGTGAAACGGCGATCTGCTTTAATGCACCATGGCTTTCCACAATTGCATCATGAGCAGAAAGGGCTTCGAATTTATTGTCTGCCGTACGGAATGGAAACCCGGTAAACTCAGCAATGTATTTGGCAACGAGTACATCATAACCTGCCGGCGTATTCATTCCCGTACCTACCGCTGTACCACCCAATGCCAGTTCAGAAAGGTGATCCAAGGTGTGTTGTAAAGCGCTCAACCCGTGATCCAACTGAGAAACATAACCTGAAATTTCTTGTCCGAGTGTTAAAGGTGTGGCATCCATCAGGTGCGTTCTGCCAATCTTCACCACATCCATAAAGTCATCCGATTTAACCCTTAAGGTATCTCTTAACTTTTCTAGTCCCGGAATGGTCACATCAACCAGAATTTTATAGGCTGCAATATGCATAGCAGTCGGAAAGGTATCATTTGAAGACTGCGATTTATTTACATCATCATTGGGGTGAACATATGGCGTGCCTTTCCCCATTTCATTCCCCTGCAGCACATGAATCCGGTTGGAAATGACTTCATTGGCATTCATATTCGACTGCGTTCCTGAACCGGTTTGCCAGATCACCAATGGAAATTCTCCATAAAGCCGTCCATCTATAATTTCATCACAAACTTTTGCAATCAGATCTCTTTTATCTCGAGGCAGTACATTTAAATCTTTGTTGGCGAAGGCGGCTGCTTTTTTCAAATACCCAAATGCCTCAATAATTTCTTCGGGCATGGATGCTTTCGGGCCGATCTTGAAATTGTTTCTTGAACGCTCAGTTTGCGCACCCCAGTAAGCATTTAATGGTACCTGGACATTGCCCATACTATCGTGTTCAGTTCTTAATGCAGAAAGATTTGCAGTATTGATTTCTTCTAGGGTTGGCATATTCTTTAATTAGGATTTATGTAAAGATGGGCAGCTTTCAATGCGTATACCATGATGTTAATCAAGCCAGATAATGATGTGAATCAGCAGGAAATAGCGATAAATAAACCTACTTTGTATCTTGTGTTTACCAGTTTGGTATCCGCATTGTTTTTAAACAGAATCGTTATGCCTTATTTACAACTTGAAGTCATCAGAAATTATCCCTACGCCACGAAAAAACTCTTGGCTAAGCGCATTGGCGAAACTTATTCCAGAATCATGAAAGCTGATGCGAACCGGATTACCGTAAGCATCAGGGAACTGGGAGAAGGCGCAATCTGGAGGTGTGGTGATGGAGAACCCATGCCTGCTGCAATTATGATGTGTGACATTCGCCAGGGCCGTGATGCCCATACCAGAACAGCACTTTCAAGAGCCTTAATTGATATGTGCAATGAGGTGCTAGGATTGGAAACTGGCCAGCTTAACATCGAATTTACACAGCACAGCGGAGATGAAATGTATCATCAGCGCCTGGGAAGCTTTAGTTCAGAGTGGTCACCAGATGAAGGCTCTTTGTAATGAAGGAACTGAATTTAGCGCTTTCAAACTTATCCGCAAATCAGAAGCGAGTAGCCTTGGAGAACCATACATGGTCATTTCCAGTGCCCGATCCTGGGCGTAAAAATCATTATAAATCACTAGCTGGCTATCAATCATTTCGCATGTAATGTAATTTATGGATAATGGCAACGGGGTTCTGAGTACAAAATCCTTTTTTTGATCGGTTGCTATTGCTTTTCGCATGATGGGTATTTGGGCTTTGCTGCCATCTGCCGACAAAATAAGTGAGGCCAGCTTTTCTATTTTTTCCACCCGAATACATCCGTGACTCAACACCCTTTTTTCAGACAGGAACAATTTAGGCTGTGGGGTATCATGCAACAAAACCGGAGCGGGATTGTTAAATCTAAATACCAGTTTGCCCATTGCATCATCACATCCGGTTGATTGCCTTGCAAAGTAATTCTTTGGGTGCGCTTTAATGTACTGTAACTTTTTAGCACTCACTGCTACATAATTCCCTCTTGCATCATAGATGGTTAAATGATTGTTCTCAAGATAATTTTCATCTTTGATTGCTTTAGGCAATAATTCATTAACGAAAATTGTATAAGGTACTTTCCGTTCAGGAGCGGTAGTAAAATGTGTAATGGAACTTTCTAAATTAGGTGTTGGTGATGAGGCTTTACCTACTATGGTTATGAATATATATACCGAGTCTTCAACATTTAGCCTGGCAATTTGTGCGGGAATGTTGATCGTTAAAGATGGCCCGGGCTTACTGGTGTTCCAACGCAAACGTTCCATATTGATCGTCATCGTTCGAACGCTTTTTTCAGGGAATGCATAGCTATCTTCCAGGTATTGCCCCCGAACCAGGTGCAGGTATTTTTGCAGGTCAGCGTATGCTTTACTTAAAGGTTGAACGGTGGAGATTTCATTGTAAAAATCTTTGCTTTCCATGAGTTGAGCTAATTTAAGCACGGCGTTAAATTCGTCTATTTCGCCCTCATCAACTTTGGCAGGAGTTAATAAAATATTAAACTTCCCGTAATGCAAGTGGTTCATAAAGGTGATCATCGCATCAGTCATTAATACATCAAAGATTGCCCTTTGCCCGTCGCTAAGCATATCGGGCTGCTCAGCGAGCACTTCAATCTGGTTATAAACAAGTTCATTGGGATGAAAATCCTGACGGTTCAAACCATATTGTGAGATACAATCCAGGATCAGCATGGCTGGTGCCAGCTGTCTGTTATGATTAAGCTTAGTTACCCATGATAGCCGATAAGATTTAGCCTTATAAAATCTCTCCACTGATTTTGGGTAGTTAAGCATATTCTTATATTTCAATAGCTGCGCTTTTGTTTCCTTCGTGATCAACTCTTCTACTTTTTCACCCTTCTTGGTAAAAGATATTACAGGGTTTTGCGCAAACACATTTAATGATACATGTACAAACATGCAGACCAACCAAATGATAAATATTATCCTTTTATATTTTGGCTGATGATCGGATTTAAGGAGATTTTTCATTTGTAATGATTGAGGATGGGATGATATTAAAAGAAATTAAACTGGCATAGCTTTTCACATATGTTTTTGATATGCCTGATTAAATTTGATAACTAAATTGGGACGTAAATTATGATGGAAATATGAGTAGTGGAACGGGTTGATATAGGGAGCACTTATCTTTGAAATATTGCCGCGTAATGAAATTAAAATGAAAATGCTGGTCAACCAGAACCAAAAGGTCAGCTTTCATTTCACTAACTACAACTTCCAGGGTATCGGTAGATTTGCCTTGATCCAACATATTTAGGAAAAGCTTCTCATAACCTATATGGCAACTAACTTCTTCATTAAATACTTCCTCTGCCTGATTGATGTCCATTAGGGGAAGACCACTGGCTGAGGAGTGTGCGATAACCAGATTGGCATCGCAACAGTTGGCCAGGTGTGCTAAAAACTTTACTGTGCTCATGCCGCAGAAACGAAGATCAGTCAGATACACGATCCTTTTAAGTTCATTTTCAGACCAAGAGGAAGGAATGATGAGTAGCGGTACATGAATTTTATGCAACAAGTTATTAATGGCAAGATTTACATTGAGCAAAGCCTGGGGCAAAAATTCATCCAAACCCTTTACCACCATTAAAATCTCGTTTTCGCATGCAAGCTTATACAGGTCTTCACTTTCACAAGAAAACGTTAATTCCTGAATCACGGGTTTGAATCCAGGATGTATCATTTTTCTTTCCAAAAAATTCTTCATCAGTTTAGAATCGACCGCTGGAGAATTCTTTTCCGCTGGAAGTGTTTCTGTCCATCCATACTCGGCTGTAGTTAATTTTAGCACCGGTATATCAGCCAGGATAATATTTACCTCTAAACGTTGTGCCAAAATGAGTGCAAATACGGCGGCATGTTCAGCCTCTGTGCTCTGATCGTTAATGATGATAATGGATTTCATTTGATATTGGTTTAAGCTATACGTTGATAATAAAGATCGGTATAGCTTGAAGCAAATGAAATGATGGCAATCACCTTATTGATTGCGGGTGGTCATGATAATAGCATCTGGCAGAAAATCAGAGATCTTGTAGCCCCTCCTATTATTTCTTTTTTACCAGATTTCGTTGCCGTTCCTTTCAATGTGAAAATCCGGACGCAGGGGACCAATGAGATTCATAGGCTGGTCAGTATCATTTTTAAATAAATGCTTACCATCCAAGACCAAGTTTATACCCATGTAAACGATTAGGTTGCTCTTAAATGAAAACCGGACTTCTATTTTCTGAATAACCTCTTTTACCCCTTTAACAGATTTGGCAGCATGTTCCGCAGCAAACTTTTTCGCATAACTGTCCACTGAACCTTTAAGGGTAACAAGACCATTCTCTACCACAACTTCTATTTTCTCTACATCAATCAGAGCATCAGCACGAATGGCTGCTCTAACCTCCTGCTCTAGTTTTTTATCTCTATTTTTCATAATAATCTCCATTATTAATGAGCTAAATACGCTTCTACTTAACATAATATTTACATTTATTTGTGTACAAATAGCAAACAAAACAATTATCTGGCTCCTTTAAATTTCCATTTTTTGATTTCTGGGTTAAGCAGTAATGGGTTGGCCTGTAAATAAACCTGACCTGCAGATAAGTAATTTACCGCTTGCCAATATTGGCGTATTTTCTCAGTTACTGCTTCTGAAATTTCTTGCATGGTATTTTGAATTAAGCATTAAAACAGGCGCGCTGCGATAAGCTTAATGGATAATCATGATATGATTTCTATTGATGTTGATTAAAAATGAGCATTGGGATACTCAGCTGGCCGGCAAGTTTTTTGGTTACACTACCTTTTAATAACCTGCTAAAGAAACCGTGCTCCCGGTGAACCACCACTAATAAATCCATACGTTTCTCGATCATTAGTTTCTCAAAAGTGGCGACCTCGTTATCCCCATTTATTTTACGAAAATGTATACCAGGATAGCCCAGTGCGTGCCTTAAATCATTGATCATATCGTAGATTTTTTCTTTTAACGCCGCACCTGCTTCCGTAGCGGAAATATGGACTATAGATATCTCAGACATAAATGATCTGGCTAGCTTGACAAGCTTGCTGAGAAAAACTTTGTCTCCATGAAGATCGCTGAGGTCTGATGCAAAGTAAATGTTGCGAATGGGCTCAAACTTTGATTTTAATGGGATTATTAAGGCTGGCACCTGCAAAGAGTCAATCATTGTTCTGGCCTGGTCCATTTTCAAAAAGCCATCCATATGGTCATCATGAGTACCCATGGCAAGTAAATCCACTGGCCGATCTGAAATAATTTCAGCAACAACATCCTGAAGGCTTCCAGTCTGATTGATAATGGTTAGTTGTGGTTTTTCAATTTGGGATTGATCTCGCTGCTGCAAATGTACCCTCAGTTTATTGAGATTTACTTCGCTCCGGTTTTTTATCACCTCTGGTAATTCCATAGGCCATAAAACCAACCCTGCATTCGGAAGTTCGGATGGAATGGTGATGGCATTACAAAGGGTAATATTGGCATGAATTTTTTTCGAAAAGTCATAAGCATATGCGGCAACATGGTTTGCATTAGCGGAAAAATCCGTTAATAAGAGTACATTTTTCATAGCTGGTATTTTATATGTTCAGTTCATGTATTTTTTGTGGGCACTAATTTGTATAACACCCATTATTTTGATGGTTTTACTTGAAATTAACTTGTAAAATTGAACTAAGAGCTATGGCAGCATACCGGCAAAAATTGCTTATCAGTCAATACAAGAATTGGTTGATGGTTTTTCATAAAACAAAAGTATCACCCTATTCATCAGTAGAAATGATTGCACCTACCTAAATTGATGATGCTCATCATGAGGAGCAAACCGTTTTTACATTTTGAATGACGAATTGCAGGGCTAATATTCTTTGAAGGAATAAAATTCAAACAATCCCCTCCGGGGATGGTTCTACTAGAGCAGCCAAAACATTTGACTGTTAATCAATAAATTATGGAAAATGCCGTATTGCTTAAGGCAATTATTGACAACGCAATAGACGGATTGATCACTATTGATGACAGCGGTATAGTAGAGTCGATTAATCCATCTGCCTGCCGGCTTTTCGACTATGCGCCAGAAGAGGTTATTGGACAAAATATCTCCGTGTTAATGCCTCAACCTGATAGATCTTATCATGACCGTTATCTTTTTAATTATAAACAAACCGGCGAGGCAAATATTGTTGGCATTGGAAGAGAGCTGACAGGCATGAAGAAAGACGGAAGCCACTTTCCGTTTCGTCTGGGTGTAAGTGAAGTCAGGTTTTCTGGTAGGATAATCTATGCTGGCTTTATTCATGACCTGACGAGAGAAAAAGAGGCAGAAGGGAAACTACACGATTATGCGGCACAACTGGAAATACAGGTGGAAGAGCGAACGCATTCTTTAAGGATGAGTGTGGACGAACTCCAAAAAACTCAAGTTGATTTGAACCAGTCACTCAACAAAGAAAAAGAACTTGGCCAGTTAAAAAGCAGATTTGTCTCTATTGCTTCTCATGAGTTCAGGACGCCATTGAGTTTAGTTCAACTATCCGCCTCCCTGATTGATCGATATGCCGAATCGCTTGATCAAAAAAATATAGGAAAGCATGTTGGCAAAATTAAGGATGCGGTACTTAATATTACGGCTATTTTAAATGACTTTTTATCTCTCGAAAAATTGGATAGTGGAAAAGTTAAGCCAACGCTAAGCCATTTTAACTTATCAGATATGGCAGAAGAAATTACTGATGAGATGCAGGTTGTTTTACGGGGTAAGCAAAAGATCATCTTTAAACACCAGGGTACGAGCCAAAAGATCACACTCGATCAAAACCTATTGAAAAATTGTATTATCATCTTAATAGATAATGCCATTAAATATTCAGGAGATAATAGTCAGATTCAGTTTTATACCAAGATTAATGACCATAATTGTACCATTAGAATATGTGATGATGGGATAGGTATTCCTGAAGGTGATCATAAGCATCTTTTTGAGGCCTTTTTCAGAGCGCATAATACCGGAAACATATCTGGTAACGGATTGGGATTAAGCATACTATCCAGATATACCGGACTGATGAATGGGCATGTCAGTTTCAAAAGCAGAGTGAACAGGGGAACGTTATTTACACTAACCTTCCCACAAAAAAATAACCATGAGTAAAAAAGTATTGATCATTGAAGATCATGATGATATCCGTGCAAACCTGGTTGAAATCCTTGAAATGGCCCGTTATACGGTATACCAGGCACAGAATGGAAAACTAGGCGTTGATTTGGCTATAAAACATGTTCCAGACATCATACTTTGTGATATCATGATGCCAGAACTTGATGGCTATGGGGTTTTATATATGCTCAACAGGCATGAGCAAACAACAGGAATCCCTTTTATTTTTCTTACTGCAAAGGCCGAGCATGCAGACCTTCGAAAAGGTATGGAACTGGGGGCCGATGATTATTTGATCAAGCCTTTTGATGATATGGAGTTATTAAATGCCATTGATATCCGTTTAAGAAAAAAGGCCGCAAATGATCTTTCTCACCAAAACAAAACTGAAGAGTTTAAAGTGTTGGTTGAGAAAACAGATGGTCTTGCTGAATTTAATAAGATTATTGAAGAAAAAAAAAGCCGGGATTTTAAAAAGAACCAGGTGATCTATTATGAAGGTGACCATGGAAAAGGGCTGTATCTGATTACGCAAGGAAGGGTTAAGACGATAAAACTGGCAGAGGATGGCAGGGAACTAATGACCGGGATTTATGGTCAGGGTGACTATTTAGGAATTAATGCAGTGTTAAGTGACAGTTGTTATGCTGATACGGCAACAGCCCTGGAAGATAGTAGGGTGTGCCTCATTCCATTAGATCAAATGGAAACCATACTAAATTTATATCCGGAGGTGGCGAGAAAGTTTATTCATTTACTTTCAAGAGATAATAGAGCAAAGGAAGAGCAGCTCTTGGAATTAGCCTATCATTCAGTAAGAAAGAAAATGGCTGGCACACTGCTCCGCCTTTACGGACAAAGAAAAGTAGATGACAATTTAATAAATATCTCCAGAGAAGACCTTGCTGCAATGGCATGTATGGCCACAGAAACGGTAAGCCGCACTTTATCTGATTTTAAAGATGAACTGCTCATTGATAGAAACGGCACAAAAATTACAGTACTTAACCATGAAGGGCTTGCTAAAATGAAAAATTAATGGCTATAACTCTCAAATACTATTCCCTATAGCAATTTATATTATGATTTTTTTACTGGCTTATTATTGTATTAAAACAGCATTCCTTTATAGCCTTCCGGGATAACCATTAAGGGGAGATGAGTATGCCTGGCCATTTTTTGCGAATGGCTGTTATGTAAAACATCTGCCCCCAACTTATGCTTCCGGTGGATAACGGCCAGCATATCTGTACCTCCATGATTGCTCAACCAGTTTAATCCATCTTCTATTTTAGCTTGATAAACATTTTCATAGTACATCTTATTATAAGTAACCTTAGATTTAAGTTCACTCATAAATGAATCAATCCGTTGAGGCAACAATTTATCTTCACGATTTATAATTACATGAACAATTAAGAGTTCTGCATTAAGCTTACCCGCAAATAAAGCTAACAATTGAATGGTTTCCATATCGCTGATATTCAAATCTGTTGCAAAGGCTATCTTTTTTATTGGAACAAAATCCGTACCTTTTGGGATAAGCATGAGTGGGTATTCTGCAAAATCGATACTATCTCTGCTGCAACTGCCCTTTATTAAGCGTTTCATATCTCCATTACCAGAAAGCCCGAGAATAACCATTCCTATATTATCCGACTGAACAGTTTCCCTTAGTACGTCACCTACAGGTCCAAGTGCAGATCTGACCGTAATTTTGGGTATGTACCCTTCACCTTTGCAAGATTCGAGGAGGTCTGTATGTAGCTTTTCAGAAACTTTGTTTAAAAGAACATCATTTCGCCTGATTGTAGTCTGTTCATCTTCTACTGGCCAGATGACCTGTAATGGAGAATCCGCATCTACGGATAAGGCATGAATGAGCTTTATGTCAGCCCCCAATTGAGCAGCAAACTGGCAAGCATAGTCTGCAGCCTGGTTGGAGACTGCTGAGAAATCGGTTGCTATAAGTATTGTTTTCATCTTTTCAATTATATATAGCAAAGTTTACCAATCTCAAGTTAATGTACCATGAGCACCATCAATGCAAAATATGATATGGAACTTGATCACCAGAATATCTGAAAAAAATTTCTCATTAAATAGGCTTCCAGCATGGATATGCTAATCATTATGCTGAAAATCAGACAAAATTGACAATATCCTACTTTTATGATCCTGATCAGGAGTAATTATGACGAAAATTACTGCAACAAAAGTTGGTTATTTAATTTCGGTCGGTGAGACACCGACCGATAGTTATGGCGGTCGCTACTCCCCTCCTTTTTTTAAGGAGGGGTGCCTGAAAGGCGGGGTGGTTGAATAACCTTCGCTTCGAAAAATTCCGTCATTCCGACCGCAGTGGAGGAATCTTTGAACTTAGTAAATTACGTTTATCAATAAATCCTGATTGTTTAAACAAAGTAGAGGACGACCTTTGAGTAAATAACCCCTATCCGCCTATCGGCACCTTTCCCCTGAAAGGGAAAGGGCAATAAAAAATTAAGTTACGAAGTTTCAAAGGCCAGGAGGATGGTAAAACTTCGTCAATTTTATCGGAACCCCATAACTTAACCACCCACTTCCCCTCATAGTTGTGTAATACAGACTACTAATTAATCTTCCGAACACTGAGGTGTTTCACCAACCGATAGGTAAATCTGCAAATAGCATTTAAGATAAAAGCCATTGGAAAACTTATTATGCCTACCTTACCTCAAATCCTTATGAATATGAAAATTGCTGTTTTTAGTACCTGTTCCTATGATCAGGAATTTTTAGAGAAATTTAACACCGGCCATAAAGTTGTTTTTTATGAACAATCGCTTAGTTTATTGAGTGTAGTATTAACAAAGGATTTCGATGCAGTATGCTTATTTGTAAATGACAGGGCAGACTACGAGGTTTTAGAAAAACTAAAAGATAATGGTGTAAAACTGATCCTTTTACGTTGCGCAGGGTTTAACAATATTGATCTTGAGGCTGCAGAAGAATTAGGGATCAAAATTTTAAGGGTACCCGCTTATTCTCCTGAAGCAGTGGCAGAACATACCATGGCTATGATGCTCACTTTAAACCGCAAAACCAATAAAGCCTACAACAGAATCAGAGATGGTAATTTCTCATTGGAATCTTTAATGGGCTTTAATTTAAACGGTTGTAAGGTTGCACTAATTGGTACTGGAAATATCGGAAAGGCCTTGTATAAGATTCTAAAAGGATTTGGCTGTAAGGTTGTTGCATTTGATCCTTATCCAGACGAAAATTTAATTTCAGAAGGATTAGTTTATGCGAATCTGAAAGATACCCTATGTGATGCCGAAATTATTTCTTTGCATTGCCCACTATCAGATCAATCCTTCCATATGATTAATGAGCAGACTTTAAAATTTTTCAAAAAAGGCGCTATGCTTATTAACACCAGCAGAGGTGGGCTTATAAATACTTCAGATATTATTAAAGCACTAAAATCTGGCCAGCTTGGTTATTTAGGACTCGATGTATATGAACAGGAATCAGCCTTGTTCTTTCATGACCTTTCTAACGAAGTTATTCAGGATGACCAGATCACCCGCTTAATGTCGTTCCCAAATGTTTTGATCACTTCTCATCAGGGATTTTTTACACGTGAAGCGATGCAACAAATTGCTGAGATTACTTTCGCCAATGCAGATGCCTTTGCTACTGGTGCGGCAATGCCTAATGAAATAAAGCCATAAATAAACAAGAAAAATTAATATATAATTAAATTGCCTTACATTTTTCTGCCAGCCACAAGGCTTCTTCTTCAGTTAATGCTGGCTTCAATTGGTCATAAACCATTTGATTATAGGTATTCAGCCAGTTAATTTGCTCGGGAAGCAGCCATTCTGCCTGGATGATCGAAGTATCTATGTAAGCCATTGTTACTGTTTCAAACTGAAGAAATTCACCAAAACGAGTCGTTTCTCCGGTAACGGTAAGCACGAGGTTTTCAATCCGCACACCATGCTTACCCGGTCGGTAAATCCCAGGTTCTATGGAAGTCAACATCCCTGGATCTATTGATACCGCAGCATTTGACGGGCCAATATTTTGCGGACCTTCATGAACATTTAGGTAATAGCCCACGCCATGACCTGTACCATGGCCATAATTAATGCCTTGCTGCCAAAGTTGCTGACGGCAAATTCCATCAATTTGATACCCGCGGGTACCTTTAGGAAATTTAGCCGCAGATCCAAAAATCATAGCAGAAAGCACCAAGGTATAATCCATTTTTTCCTCCTCGGTGGTTTCACCTAATGGAACCGTTCTGGTAATATCAGTTGTGCCGTAGAAATAATGCCCACCAGAATCTAACAGGAAAAGTCCTTGAGGAAGCAACTCGAGCGGGTTGATTTCATCAGGCGCATAATGTGGCAGTGCGGCATTTGGCCCATAACCTGCAATGGAAGCGAAGCTGATGCCCGCAAAAGTTTTACCGAGTTCACGAAATTCTTTCACCTTCTGCGATGCAGACCATTCTGTAATCTTTATTTTTCCAATATTTTCTTCCAGCCATTTAAAAAAACGGGTGAGCGCCACACCATCACTTATCATCGCCGCACGGATATTTTCAATTTCTACTGCGTTTTTGATAGACTTTAACAGCACCACAGGATTAGTTTCCCTAATCACGCCCACTGTTGAGGAAAGCTGCGTTAAAAACTGATAGGAGGTTCGTTTTCCATCCAGCAAAATCGTACAATCTTCCAGTTGTTGAATATCAGAACTGATTTCGTGATAGCCCTTCAGCTTCACGCCCCTTTCTGCTAATAAACTCACATCAGCAGCAGCTAATTTTTGATGATTAAGGTATAAGGTAACTTCATTTGTAGTGATTAATGCATAACAAAGTACCACCGGATTATAACTTACATCATTTCCCCTGATATTGAAAAGCCAAGCCAAATCATCCAAACTAGAGATCACATGAACGCCAGCCTGATGTTCTTTTAACGCTACCCGAAGTGCTGAAAGCTTGCTTTTGAAGGTTTCCCCGCAATCTTTTTCAGGCAATAAAACGGCAGGATCAGTTGGCAACGCAGGTCGGTTCTCCCAA
The DNA here is from genome assembly GCF_004340665.1 of Pedobacter psychrotolerans. Lineage (GTDB taxonomy): Bacteria > Bacteroidota > Bacteroidia > Sphingobacteriales > Sphingobacteriaceae > Pedobacter > Pedobacter psychrotolerans. The sequence continues at coordinate 28,750 of NZ_SLWO01000013.1, read as the reverse complement.
ATTTCATCCATTAAATCTAAATGCCGAATATCAATGTGATGAGTAGCCAGGGCAATTTTAATTTCTTCGCCTAAAACCATCGACATCAGTTGATAATCAAATGCCACTACCGATCCTTCAGCTAACATTTCACCCAACCAGGCAATATATTCAGGTGTATGCTGAACCTTTAACTTGACCAATTCATATCCGCTCCCTGCAAGTTGCTGTGCGGCTTGTTCAAAATAACGGAAATCAGCCCAAAGCCCCGCAAAGTCTTGGGTAATCACCAATGTTCCGGCAGAACCGCTGAAGCCCGAAGCAAACTGTATGCATTTATAGCGATCGGGAACGTATTCACTCATGTGTGGATCAGAAGAAGGAATGATGTACGCATCTACTCCTGCTTCCTTCATTTTTATCCGGATGGCATTTAATATATCCTGATGGGTCATATCCATTAATAAGCATTGTTTCTAATTTCTTCCACTTCGCTAATGTCTATCGCCAAAGGTTTTCCTAATAGTTGGAGGCCTTCATTGGTCATAGCATAATTATTCTCTAAACGGATTCCACTAAAATCCTTAAACTTTTCTACTGCGTCATAATTAATAAAGGATTCGAATTTCCGCTCAGCCTTCCATAAATCAATCAGTTCAGGAATCATATAAATTCCAGGCTCGATGGTAAATACATAACCAGGCTCCAAAGCACGTCCTAACCTTAAAGATTTAAGTCCAAACAATTCTTTTTCTTTCTTTAAAGCATCATCATAACCTACATATTCTTCACCTAAATCTTCCATATCATGAACATCAAGCCCCATCATATGGCCGGTACCACACTGAAAAAATAAGGCATGTGCACCTGCAGCCACGGCTTCATCCATATCGCCCTTCATTAATCCCATTGCTTTCATGCCTTCGGCCAAACCTTTACAGGCTGCATCATGAACATCAATATATTTTACATTTGGTTTTGATACGGCCTCGGCACTTTGTAACGCAGATTGAACAATAGAATACACCTCCCGTTGTCTACTATCAAATTTTTTACCTACCGGAAAGGTTCTGGTTAAATCGCCACAATAACCCATTGCGGTTTCCATCCCCGAATCATTTAACACCATTTGCCCATCTTGCATTACATTTCCATGAAAATGATTGTGCAGAATTTCGCCATGAACGGTTAAAATGATCGGATAGGCAATATTGCCACCAGTCCGCAGCGCCTCACCATGAATGAATGCGGCAATCTCTTCTTCTTTCATTCCTGGCTTGGTTTTACGCATGGCCAGCAAATGCATATCTATACTGTGATTAACAGCTTGTTCTATTTCATTAATTTCTAAAGCTGATTTAATTGCCCGTTGTGCCGCAACTGCTTTAATAAAGGGTACAGATGCTGATGGCTTTAAATGATTTACATCAAGGTTTAATAAATCTGCCAGCTTGATTTTATTTTCTGCCCGGTAAGGTGGCAAGAAGTGAATGGCTCTTTTTACAGTTGTAGCCTTTTTAATATATTCAGAAAGTTCACCAAATGGCAACACCTTTGAGATACCCGCTAAATTTGCTTTTTCCTGAATAGTTTGTTGCCTGCCCATCCACACGATATCATCAATGCTCATTTCATTTCCAAAGATCATTTCCTGGTTTTCATCTATATCGATAATGGCTACTAAACCTGGATGTGCAATTCCGAAATAGTATAAAAATGTGCTGTCTTGCCTAAAGCTATATGCATTATCTGCATAATTCATCGGACTTTCTTCATTGCCAAAAAAAAGAAGTAAGCCAGATTTTAATCTTTGAGCCAATGCTGCTCTTCTTTCTACATAAACACTTGTTTGGAACATTTGCTTTATTTTCTAGTGGGTCATAAATTTGATCAAAAGTAATAAAAGCGATAAATAATGCCTGCTCATTTACGTCACAATCTCAAACAGGATAAGATCATGCGCTATAGGGTGAAAATCAGGAAAGATTGATCGGGAGATTTACACCAAATTAGCGTATGGATAAAATGGAATCGAAAAGAAGCAGCTACCCAAAAAGTATCGGGTACATTATTGCCAATGAGGGTGCTGAACGATTTAGTTTTTACGGCATGCGCTCTATTCTGGCAACTTTTCTGGTTTTTCATTTTTTCAATCCTACCCTCAATCCTGCTTTGCAAATTACTGCTGAAGCGAAGGCGAATGAAACCACACACTTTTTTGTGTCGCTCGCCTATGCACTTCCTTTTATAGGTGGCCTGGTAGCCGATTGGTTTTTCGGGAAATATAAGGTGATTATTTATGTGTCGATAGTTTATTGTATTGGCCATTTGTGTTTGGCGCTATTTGATCATGATCTGGAAAAATTTAAATACGGATTAATTTTAATTGCCATAGGTGCCGGAGGAATTAAATCATGTGTTTCGGCGAATCTTGGCGATCAGTTTACCGCAAGCAACAAGCACCTGATGTCTAAAGTTTATGGTTGGTTTTACTTTAGCATCAATGCTGGATCTGTATTGTCAACTATTCTGATTCCCCTAATATATGACCGTTATGGTGCCAAATGGGCATTTGGAATCCCCGGAATTTTAATGGCTTTAGCCACGGTAATTTTCTTTTTGGGTAGAAAAACTTACATCAATGTTCCGCCATCTGGTGTGAATAAAAATAATTTTGTATTCATTTCCGTCTATGCATTGATTAACTGGCGATCTAAAAAGAAAAAACAATCGCTGCTGGATGTGGCGAAAGATAAATTTGATCACCAAAAGGTAGAAGATGTAAAAACAGTTTATAATGTACTGGCGGTATTCGCTTTCATCCCAATTTTCTGGGCACTTTGGGACCAGAATTTATCGGAATGGGTATTGCAGGCGACAAAAATGGACCGCCATATTCTTGGAATCAACCTTCTTCCTGAACAAATTCAAACGGTAAATCCATTTTTCCTGCTGGTATTTATTCCCATATTTAATTACTGGCTCTATCCATTTTTGGATAAAAGGGGTTTAAAAACCACACCATTAAGAAGAATAGGCGCCGGACTTATTCTTACCGCTGTATCTTTTATCATTATTGCATTGATTCAAACCAGCATTGATGGAGGTGCAAGTCCATCAATTGGCTGGCAGGTTCTGGCTTATGCCATTCTTGCAGCGGCAGAGGTTTTGGTGTCCATTACCGGACTGGAATATGCCTATACGCAAGCCAGTAAATCAATGAAAAGTACCATGATCGCAATCTGGCTGCTCACCACTGCATTAGGGAATCTTTTTACAGCATTGGTGAACAGGAGCATTTCTAATGGTGGTTTCTTTGCACAGTTTAAAGGCGCAGATTATTATTGGTTTTTTATTGGTTTGCTTGGCTTTTTCATTGTAATTTATCTTTTTGTTTCACCAAGAATCAAAGAGCGACAGGAAACAGGTGATCTAACACCCATTCAACCCTAACCAACACAAGTGATATGATCAAACCAATTAATGTGCGCCTAAGATACTTTTTTAAGGTTATTTTTACCATTACAGCACTTTTTGAAACGGGTACGACCAATGCTCATGCACAAAGCAGCAATTCAAAACCTTTAGTGACCAACCTCGAACAACTGCTGATTACCCGTCCGCCAGATTCCCTGGGTTATCCAAAGTTTTATGAGAAATATACTGATGCGTTCGGTATTCCTGTAGTTTCATCTGCGAAGGTTTCTGATGCAACCTTATTGGTTGCCCGGGACATTATCAATTATATGTTGCTTAAAAGACCTGATATTCGCAAAGCGATGATGAGCATGAAAGCCCGCCTATCCATTATGGCATGGTCTGAAATGCAAACCGATTTACCAGAATATAGCAACTGGAAAAAACCTGCCATCACTGACGGCAGACTCACGTCGACTGAAAGAGAAAACTACAATAAACCAGGAGGAATAGCAAGTTTAACGGATAAGGGATATTGGAATCAGCGTGCCCGAGGCATGGGCGGCATTCAAACTTCCTGCGCAGAAGAAAATCTTTTGGGTTTCCCCGGCACGAAGTACTATGGTGAAAACATTATGGTACATGAATGGAGCCATAATGTAATGTCGGCCTTAGGCAAGGCTGATCCGAAGCTTTATAAGCAAATTAATAAGGCTTATGAAACGGCGAAAGCAAAAGGAATGTATAAAGGGCAGTATGCTATTAATACCGTTGCCGAATATTGGGCAGAAGGCAGCCAGTGGTGGTTTTGGTCTAATTATGAATTTAATGATGGCACCATTAAGGTACAATCTCCTGATGATTTGAAAGCTTATGACCCAACGCTATATCATATTCTATCACAAGTTTATGCAGGGCATCATATTCCAGCAGATGTTTATTATGGAAAGAATATTCCTTTTGGAGGGCCTACGGTGAAACATTAATGAGTTAACTACGACTTAAGAAGTTTAGCTGGCTTTTGCGAAGGAGAAACTTCGTCAGTCTAAAAAGGAAGCAAAATTCATGATCAAACTGACGAAGTTCTACCACCCTCCTGGCCTTTGAAACTTCGTAAGTTAATTTTTCTTCGCCCTTTCCCTTTCAGGGGAAAGGTGCCGATAGGCGGATAGGGGGCTCCCGATCAAACTGACGAAGTTCTACCATTCTCCTGGCCTTTAAAACTTCGTAAGTTAATTTACGACTTGCGAAATTTAACCACCCCACCCTACGGGCACCCCTCCTTAAAAAAAGGAGGGGAGTTTTGATTCTACGATATGTGTTTGGGCTTCGATAAATATTATTTTCATGGTACTTTCCCTTTAAGGGGAAAGGTGCCGATAGGCGGATAGGGGGCCAACGCAATAAACTTCTTCAGTTTATTTATCAGATTTAGAGGTAGTCATATTCACATTTGGCGTCTCCGCATTTAATAAATGTTTAATGAAGAAATCCCTTTTCCGTCTTCGCCCGTAAACACCACCATCGCTGTGGCCCATTCCGGGGATACTTAAAATATCAAAATCTTTATTGGCTTTAATCAGTGCATCAGCCAGACGATAGGTAGATTCTGGCGGAACATTTTCATCAGCTTCGCCCACAATTAAAAATAAATTTCCCTGTAGTTTTGCCGCATTGGTAATGTTTGATTGTGCGCCATAATGTTCGCCAACCGGATAACCCATCCATTGTTCGTTCCACCATTGTTTATCAATGCGGTTATCATGACAACCACAGGCTGAAACCGCAGCTTTATAAAATTCAGGATGAAATAGTAAAGCACCGGTAGAATTTTGTCCGCCAGCAGATGTTCCATAAACACCAATTTTATTGATATCGGCGTTAGGGTATTTTTTTGCCATGGCTTTCATCCATAAAATCCGGTCTGCGAAACCTGCATCAGCCAGGTCATGCCAGCAAACATCATGAAATGCTTTTGATCGGTTAGCTGTTCCCATGCCATCAATTTGCACCACAATGAAACCCAGTTCTGCCAGGCTTTGCATTTCACTCGCTGGCAGAAAACTTTTAGGCACAAAACTATCCTGCGGACCCGCATAAATATTTTCGATAATCGGGTAAGTTTTATTAGGTTCCATATTCGAAGGCATACAAACCACGCCCCAGATATCGGTCACACCATCCCGGCCCTTACTTACAAAAACTTCTGGCAATTTCACACCTGTGTTTAAAAATGGTGCAACATCACCATGCTCAATCTCTTGCAAAGCTTTTGTACTTGCAGTAAGTTTTAATTTAGTAACAGGCGGGATATTCACCTGCGAATAAGTGTCTAGATAATATTTTCGATCTGGCGAAAAGGTAAGGTTATGGTTTCCCTCTTCAGGCGTGAGGTTAACCAATCCTTTTCCATCGAAACCAATCCGGTAATAATGAATAAAATAGGGATCTTCACCCTTATTCATTCCGCTGGCTTTAAACCAAACCTGGCGTTTTAAAATATCTACGCTATCAATATCGCGAACTACCCAATTGCCCTTTGTAATAAGTTGTTGTTTGCCCGATATGCCATTCACCAAATATAAATGTTGCCAGCCATCTTGCTCACTGGTGTATAGAATTTCGTTTGTTTTAGGCAGATAACGGGTATAAATTCTGTTTTCGTAAATGAAGGTTTTGGTTTTTTCATCAATGATGTTTTTCGTTTTCCCGGTTTGCACGTCTACTTCAATTACCCTGAACCGCTGGTGACCACGATCTGCTTTTTCATAAGTATAGTAGCGGTTGTTGCGCCAATGTAACGGCTGCGGATCGAAAAAATCAGTGGGTTCTACATCAACTTTTTTTGAATTTTTAGTCGTTAAATTAAAAACATAAGGCTGATAAGAAGTAAAATCATCACCGGGTTGTGCATACTCCCGAGACTTTAATTCGCCTCTTGTAGTTCCCGGAACGGAACTTAAAATGTAGTGAACTTTCTTTATTTCTTTTGGATCAGTTTTATAGGCCACAACCGTTTTTCCATCAGGCGACCATTCAATATTCCCATAAGGTTTATCTGCAGAGCCATCTGTACTCAATGGCGTTTCTGCTTTAGATGCCACATCAATCAATATTAAATTACCTCCACGAACTTCGATTTCGCTTTTTCCGTCAGGAGATTGCCGAATGGTTTTGCTCCCCTCCCAACGTGAGTGCTTTTGCTGCAATGGCTTTTTGGAATTGGATCTGAAAATTATGGTATCCATAGCAGGCACAACACTGTAATCTAAAAGATTTACCTGATACCATTGGTTTTGAGTTTTTAGCTTTAGGGTATTTTGATCTTCAAAATAAATTTCGGAAAACGCCAAACGCATGGAAGATTGCTTTTTACCACTTACCTGCTCCAGGTTTTGCGCTAATTTCTGCGCATCAAATGCAGGTTTACGTTTACCGGTAGCAGCATCAACATAAATATATTCCCAGTTTTTATCTGGTAGATTTTTCTTGTACCAGAATGCTGATCCATCCTTTTTCCAAAATGGAACAATATCATTATTGGTGGGGATGTTGCGGATAGCGGTATCTAATTTATTTGCCCGTTGATAGGCCTGAACAATATCTGCGGCACTGGGTGCGTAGGAAGTTTGCTGAGCCAGAACAGTAAAAGAAGTTATGGTAAAAAAAGAGGTGACTGCTAATTTTTGGATCAGGGAATTCATTTTCATTTTGCAATGTTAAGCTGTAAATATAATTCAACAAGCACTTAAATTCCATTTGTATTTTGATGCATAACACAAATATTTTAACCTACTTTACTCCTTTCTTTTCCTTTTATTTCTCGGTAAGTTTGCACTCGTTTATAACGAGTGCAGTTATAGAAAGACGATTTAATCGTCTGAATATTTACGCTCGTTGAAAAACAAGCGTAGGCTAGAAGCTACTTATATTGCCTTAACTTCATTAACGCGTTTAATGAGATAATATACCGGAATCCCAATCAGGGTGATGATTAATCCCGGCCAGGTAAATTTAGGTTTGAAAATGATGAGCAAAATGCAGAAAGCCAAACCCATTAAAATGTAAATGATGGGCAAAACCGGATAACCAAAAGCTTTATATGGCCGTGCTGCATCAGGGCGCTTTTTACGAAGGATAAAAATCCCAAAAATGGTGAGCATGTAAAATCCAACCACCACAAATGAAATCATATCCAGCAGATCTCCATATTTTCCACTCAGACACCATAAGCATGCAAAAACACACTGAATCCATAAGCCAAAACCTGGAACGGAATTCTTGTTAAGTTCAGCTACCTTTTTGAAAAATAAGCCATCTTTACCCATGGAATAATAAACCCTTGCGCCGGCCATAATCAGGCCATTATTACAACCAAAAGTGGAAACCATAATCATCACAGCAATGGTAATGGTTCCGGCTGTGCCGAAAATATGATTCGCTGCGGAAACTGCCACCCGATCTTTATCTGCATAGGCGATATCATGCAAACTTAATACACCAGTATACATCACATTGGTTAAGAGATAAAGTACAGTTACAATGATGGTCCCTAAAGCCAGGCTTAAACCAATATTACGTGCCGGGTTTTTAATTTCACCTGCAATGAAAGTAACATTATGCCAGGAATCGCTACTAAAGATTGATCCCACCATGGCTGCAGCAATGGCACCAAAAGCGGCCAGCGCAGTATAAGGTGAAATATTTCCATCAGATGACAGCGAGCCTAAATGCCACATGTTTTCCCAGTTTGCCTTCCAGATTCCTTTATCAAGAAAAAATAAACCAAATACAATCAAGCCAAAAAGGCTAAGTAATTTTGCTACGGTAAAAGTAGTTTGAATAGCCTTCCCAGCATTAACGCCTCTACTGTTTACATAGGTGAGAAACACAATGACGCCTATAGCCAGTAACTGAGCTGGTGAAACGGTAAGAAAACCTAAATCTAAAGCAACTAGATCTTCGCTGAATGCAGGTAATAAATAAGCGGTGAATTTGGCAAATGCCACACCAACAGCTGCTATCGTTGCGGTTTGTATTACCGTGAAAAAACTCCAGCCATATAAAAAACTAATAAGTGGATTATAGGCTTCCTTTAAATAAATATACTGACCACCTGCCTTTGGAAACATTGCGCTTAGTTCACCATAACTTAAAGCTGCGGTAAGGGTCATGAAACCGGTAATTAACCAAACCACCAATAGCCAGCCAGCACTACCTACATTGCGGGTGATATCTGCACTGACAATAAAAATCCCAGAACCAATCATGCTCCCGGCAACTAACATTGTTGCATCCAACAATTTTAGTGAGGGTTTAAAGTGGCTGTTTTCTTGTTCCATTTGTGATTTGAGGGTTTTTTAACGATTAATAATTGAACATTATGCATCCAATCCGTGTAAAACCAGAGATATTTTTATGATTGAAAAATTTTGAGAAATGTTACTATTAAAAAGCTATCTTATTCTGAATGCCACAATCCTAAGATTAATGGCAACGGATTAATTGGTTACTTCCTTTTAAAAAGTTCATGAATCAAGTTCAGGTTGATGAAAAGTTTTTAACCAGCTAATTAAGCTCCCATGTAGCTTACCCTACTTACCATGTTATAAGTATCTATGTAAGCCCTTGGCGATTGGCCGATAATACTTTTAAATACCCTGTTGAAATTGGTAATGCTATTGAATCCTGCCTTGTAAGCTACGCCTGAAATGCAGTCGGTTTTTTCTCCTGAGATCAAACTTTTACAGGCGTCATTAATTCTGACTTCATTTAAAAAGGACACAAAGGTGTGGCCCGTATGTTTTTTAAAATACCTGCAGAAAGCCTGAGGTGTCATAAAAGCGACATTCGCTACATCTTCTAAGGTAATTTGACTATTATAATTTTCTGTGATGTAACCAATGATCTTACTGAGGCGCATTCCTTCATTTTCACTAACGTTAGAAGAATATAAATCAGAACACAATGGAATGGTATCATCGCCAATGGCCTGGAGGGTCACCATTAATTTAACAAAAGCAAAAAGCAAATCCGTTCCGGAAGCCTCATAAACGGCTACCATTTTACTTAAAATTTCTTCTGTATGAATAAAAGGCACTTTAAAACCGTGTTTATTTTTCCCTAAAAAGGCATTGGCTAATTTCATTTCCGGGAGAGAAAACAGCGGACCTAATGTTCCTACAGAATTGAAGTAAACAGAATAAGCTGCTATCGAGCGTTCACTCTTGCTCTCAAAATATTCAGGATTGCTTTTAAAAAGATGCGGAAGCTTTGCGCCAATTACAAATAAATCTCCCGGTCTGAAAGCATGCATATCACTTCCGGCAATCAGCGTTCCTTCTCCTCTTTCAATGTAAGTGATCTGCCATTCGTCGTGCCTGTGCAGATATTGATAAAAATAGGGTAATTCAATGTGCTCAGAAATAACACTCTTGTCATCAGGCACAAGCATGGTAAATGGCAATACTTTCATGTAGTTGGTTGGTTATTTGTTGATAATTGAAGATAAGGATATTAACTGTAAAAATTAAAAAAAACCTTTATTAGGTTAAAATCCTGCTACAATGCGATAATATTCTATGAATCTGCACCTGGAATTTTTGTTTTTCAGTAATTTGAAAGTAGGCCGATATAGCAGATTCAAATAAAATTAACTTATGCTATCTCAAAGGTATATAAAAGGCGGGTGATAAATCCGCAATCTGCTTATTTTATCTCCGTCATTGAGGTACGAACCAATTTTAATACGATCGCTATTGCGTCTAGTTGTAGCGAGGAACTAAAATGTCCTTACCCTTCGTAGTTAAAAGGATTTCATTTTGTCCTAGCCGGACGGGCTTATTTTCTTTTGACAGCAAAAGAAACAAAACTGCCGGCTCGCAATTTTTCTATGGATGTCAGTAGTTTGGCTGGGTCAGTGCCACCCCGAAAAATTGACCATGCCGGTCCAAGAGCAGAACGGAGAAACTGTGGTTTAGCTTCATATGGTGACTAAGGCATAGGTATAAACACTAGCTGTATACAGAGGGATAATTTATTCATAAAAATCAATATAACTGACGCTTTTATAATTAATTGATTTTTAACAATAAGTAATTACATCAATGGTAGCTTTTCGAAACAACATTAAAGATATTTTTTTTATTAGCCATTCAACAGGCTACTAATGACAGCGAGGGAGGAACCCCGCTATTGCCACCCTGCTCTCCGGCCTAGGAGATGATGGAAGGAGAAAACGTTAAAGCTGCTGCAAAAACTTTCAAACCACCACTACCCAAGGCAGCACAAGCCGCCATAAAGCTTCAACGAGTTTATCCGACATCAGATCCAAGCCTTGATTTCTTGCTTCTTTGTGATCAAGAACAAAGAAGAAGCCCTTCGGCGGCCGATCTGCACCGATTTTTCATCGGTAGCCGAGGAAAGCCAGAGCCATAGCTTTTAGGTCGTAACGGGACGCTACGACCAGTTTAAAGCTCTACCTAAAAATGATTCCATTATCTATTAGCGGAAAATGATTCCACCGCCATTTCCAGTTTTTCTTCAGCAATAATCTGACTAACCAGTAAACCCGTGGCGGGGCCAAGGCTTAGGCCCATCATCCCGTGCCCAGTAGCAATAATGAGATTTTTTCTTTGGTCACTACGTCCAATATAAGGTAATCCATCAGGTGATGATGGCCTGAATCCATACCAGATCTCTTTTTCATTCGGAAGCGAAGGATTCAAATCAGGAAAATATTTAGGCACAGATTCTACAATTCCTTTAACCCGCTGCATATTTATATTGGTATTAATCTTGTCCAGCTCCATTGTTCCACCATAACGAATACTACCATTCATTGGCGTAATGGCTACCCTCGCTTCGCAAAGTAAAGCCGGAATAGTTAAGCGGTTTTGCGGTTCTGGCTCCATAAAAGAATAACCTTTACCAGGCATTAACGAAATTCTTAAATCGGCCATTTTTGCTACAGCAGGAGACCATGATCCTGTTGCAATCACATATTGATCGGCCTCCCAAGCCTGATCACCCGTAAAAACCTTTGTGATATTTTTCCCGTCAGATTCAATTTTATCAACTTCCTTGCCGCTCACAATGGAAACGCCATTCGCTTTAAGATAGGTGAGCAGTGCACTCATCAGTTTGCCAGGATAAAGGTGTGCATCGCATCGGTAATGCACAGCGCCGAGTACATCAAGATTTAAATTTGGTTGCAGTGCCTTGCACTCTGTTGCACTTAAAACGGCCATATCCAATCCTAGAGCTTTGGCCTTATCAGCCAGATGCGCTTCTTCTTCACCAGCTTGTTCAGTTTTGTAGAAAGCTAAAATGCCATTATTGGTGAGTTCAAAATTGAAACCAGGTTCTTTTGATAAATCTTCGTAAAGTTTTTTGCTCAGTAATGATAAATCACGAAGGGGTTCTGCAGATTGAGTGACATGCTTTTCTGTAGCATGCTTCATAAACTTCAGCCCCCAGCCAATAAGGCTTGGATTTAAAGATGGACGAACATAAAACGGACTTTTACTATTAAACATCCAGCGGATCCCCTTACTCAACATTCCAGGCGCAGCCAATGGAATAAAATGACTGGGTACAATCATACCTGCGTTTCCAAATGAGCAATTATCGCTTAAATCGCCTTTATCCAGAACGGTTACTTCAAATCCTTTTTTTTGAAGATAATATGCCGACGTAAGTCCAACAATTCCTCCTCCTATAATTAATACTTTCGACATTGTATTTTCCTAATCCTATAAAAATCACCCACTAAATTACCTGAAAACCATATGCATAAGGATCATCCTCTGCATCAATCTTTATCGTATTATAGCCAAAAACCTTTGCCCAACCTTCTACACTTGGAATAATGGCTTTAAAGCCTGCCAATTCAATTTCTTCTTCTACCCTTCCGGTAAACTTGCTGCCGATAAAACTTTCATGGATAAAATCTTCTCCTTTTTTGAGTTTTCCTTTTGCATACCATTGTGCCATGCGGGCAGATGTGCCTGTACCACAAGGTGAACGATCGATGGCTTTATCACCATAAAAAACTGCATTTCTGGCGGTCGAAGTTGGATCTAAAGTCGTTCCTGTCCATAACACGTGGCTACAGCCGTTAATAGTCGAATCTTGCGGATGAACAAATGTATATTTCTCATTGATGCGCTTTCTGATCGTCTGACTCCAGGTAATCAGTTGCGATGCTGTATAATTTTCTAAACCTGGAAAATTGGCTTGTGGATCAACAATCGCATAGAAATTACCACCGTAAGCAACATCAAAAGTAAGTGTTCCTAAATCCGGACATTCAATTTCTAAATTTTCAGCTGCCAGATAAGATGCTACGTTTTTTAACTTAACAGATTTTACTTTTTTTCCTTCTTGCTTGTATTCAATCTGGACTAAACCTGCTGGTGCTTCCATTCTGATTACACCTGGTATTTTCGGCTGAATCAGGCCTTCTTCAATCGCAATCGTAATGGTACCAATGGTTCCATGGCCACACATGGGCAGGCAACCACTGGTTTCGATGAAGAGAACAGCCACATCATTTTGAGGATCATGAGGTGGATAAAGGATACTGCCCGACATCATATCATGACCGCGGGGCTCGAACATCAACCCTGTTCTGATCCAATCAAACTCCCTTAAAAAGTGCTGCCGTTTTTCACTCATATTGGCGCCCACCAGCTGTGGTCCGCCGCCTGCCACTAACCTTACCGGATTTCCACAAGTATGTGCGTCTACACAAAAAAAGGTTTTACTCATATGTCTTTCGTAAATTGCTGGTCTACCATTCTAAAAATACCCAAAGGATTACCATCTTTCAGCTCATCTGGCAAAAGATCTTGGTCCCAATCCTGATAGGCAAGCGGTCTTACAAAACGATAAATTGCAGTAGAACCTACTGAGGTAAACCGGCTGTCGTTTGTTGCCGGAAATGGCCCACCATGTTGCATGGCTGCACAAACTTCTACACCAGTGGGTACGCCATTAAGAATAATACGACCAGTTTTATCTGTTAATTTATGAATGAGGGACTGATATTGACTAAGTTCATTTTTATCAGCCATAATCGTTACCGTTAACTGACCTTGCAATACCGCGATTACTTCCTCCAACTCCTGCTTATCCTTAGCTACCACTAAAAGTGAATACGGACCGAAGATTTCTTCCTGTAATTTTGGATTTTTAATGAAACTTACAGCATCTACCTGCGCTACTTTAGCTTCAGACTGATTTTGTAACGCTGTGTTTTTTACCTCAGAAACTGCAAGTAGTTCAATGCCATTTTCAGCGATGATGTTACCTGAAAGTTTAGTATAATTTTTTGCAATTCCTTCGGTGAGCATGGTTGCAGATGGAACCAGCGAAATTGCAGTGGCTATGGCTTGCTTAAATTTTTCAAGATCTGGCGATGCGATGGCCAACATTAAACCTGGATTAGTACAAAACTGTCCTGCACCCAAAGTAATAGAGGCCGCATATTTTTTAGCGAGTTCTTCAGCCTGATTTTCTATAGCCTCTGGCAGAAATATAACAGGGTTAATACTTCCCATTTCAGCAAATACCGGAATAGGTTGTGCCCGTTGTTGCGCCAGATTAATCAGCGCCATCCCGCCATGGTAAGAGCCTGTAAATGTTACTGCCTTTGTAAGCGGATGTAATACCAAAGCGGTACCTACTTGATAGCCATCATCATAAAGCAAAGAAAATACACCTTTAGGCATACCTGTTTTTTCAACTGCTTTAATAATGGCCTCACCTACTAATGCACTGGCACCATAATGTGCAGGGTGTGCTTTAACTATAACAGGGCAACCAGCAGCTAAGGCCGAAGCCGTATCGCCACCCGCCACTGAAAAAGCTAAAGGAAAATTACTGGCACCAAATACCACCACCGGACCCATAGGAATTAGCATCCGGCGAATATCTGATCTTGGTAAAGGTTGTCTTTCTGGTAAAGCGGTATCAATAATGGCATCAACCCATGAACCTTCTGCTACCAGATTGGCAAAAAGCCTCAATTGACCAGTTGTTCTGCCCAATTCACCTTGTAATCTTGGTAATGGCAAACCGCTCTCGGCTGATGCACGAGTCACTAAATCTTCTCCAATGGCAGCGATTTCATCAGCAATGGCATTTAAAAATGCGGCTTTTTTATCTTTATGGATATTTCTATAGATTTCAAATGATTCGGTAGCCGAAACTAAAGCCTCATTGATTTCCTGTTCACTTGCCTTACAAAATTCACCCTCCAGCAATAAACCCGTTGCCGGATTTACTGCTTTAAGGTTAAGTTCAACGGCTTCTTTATAAGCACTGGCCACTATATTTTTTCCGTTCATATTTGGTTGATGTTATTTACCCCAGCTTCCTGAAGGTAATTCTGGACGAACAGCTAGTGCGTCGTTAATAATTTTTAATACTTTTTCTCTTTCTGCACCTTCAAGGGCTAAACGTGGCGCTCTCACAGCTTCAGTTCCTAAGCCCGTAGCCACTTCAGCAAGTTTAATATACTGAACAAGTTTTGGATGAATATCCAATTCTAACACAGGCAAAAACCAACGGTAAATCGTTAAGGCTTCAGCAATGCGGTTTTCTTTAATCAAATTGAAAATCGCAACGGTTTCTCTTGGAAAGGCATCAACTAAACCAGCCACCCATCCATCGGCACCCATTACAATACTCTCCATCGCTAATGGATCTACACCAGTGAAGATTTTGAAACGATCGCCAAAGCGATTAATTAATCTCGTTACGTTAGAAACATCTCTGGTAGATTCTTTAATGGCCTGTACATTTGGATATTTTGTCAACACCTCAAACATATCCAGTGTTACTTCAATTTTATAATCAACAGGATTGTTGTAAATCATAATCGGTAATGAAGTTGATTCAGCAATAGCGCCAAAAAACGCCAGTGTTTCATCTGGTGATGCATAATAACGCATCGGAGGCAATAACATTAATCCTTGCGCACCAAGAGATTCTGCCTTTTTAGCTACTTCAATTCCTTTTTTTGTAGTAGATTCTGATATGTTTAGTAAAACAGGCACACGGCCGTTCACCACTTCTAAAGTGTGCGATAATAATCCGAATTTCTCTTCATCTGTTAATACGCTGGCTTCACCAAGTGATCCGCCAAGAATAATACCCTTTGCACCTGCTTCCAGTTGGGCTTCGACGTTTAAATCAAAAGCTGCAAAGTCTAATTCATCATTTGCTGTAAATTTTGTGGTTACAGCCGGGAAAACCCCTGTCCATTTTATTGCCATTTTACTATTAATTTTATAAATATATTTTTCAAAAAATTACTAAGATTGCCCAATGAGATGTTCCATAAGCTATAGAGCCTGCAGGATGTTTTTCTATTACAATCTTCATCTTATATCCAAAGTTACGCCATAGCTTCAGGCTACAATTATTGGATTTTAACCGATACCAACTATAAATAGACCTATTTAGGTTAAAATCTAACTGCCAGCTTTAACCTGTAAATAATACATGAATTCAATCGCTGTTTTTTCAAGCAAAGATTCTTCCCCTTGTAATAACTTACTGTGCGCCCAGGTTGGTGTTGGAATAATTTTTAAAGTTTTAACACCGTCTTTTTTAAGGATTAGCGGCAAATTAAATCCATCAACACAGTTGGTGTAACGATAAAATACTTCATTGTTTTTGATGTAGTATTCGAATACAGGTACTTGCGTAGTTCTTAAATACTGATCAAAAACTTTTGAATAAGAATAACCAGCTTGCTTGGAAATATAAGCTTCTACCTGAGCGCTTGTTACCGTTTGGTGATAGAAGACTTTATTCAACCCTCTTAAGATTGATCTGAAAAGTTCATCATTATCTAAACTATGCCTGATGGAATGCAGCATATTGCCGCCTTTGGGGTACATATCTCCGCTACCTTGAGCATTCACACCATAAGGCGGAATAATCGGCTGATCATTTCGAATACCCTTTCTGATGCCATAATTATATTCATTGCCAGCATTAGTTCCAAAATTATAATCTACAAACAGGGTTTCGCTATAATTGGTGAATCCTTCATGTACCCACATATCCGCAAGATCTTTGGTAGTAATGTTATTGCCGAACCATTCATGGCCGCTTTCGTGAATGATGATAAAATCCCACTTTAGCCCCCAGCCATTGCCAGACATATCCCGGCCTAAATAACCAAACTTATATTTATTGCCATAAGAAACTGCTGACTGATGTTCCATCCCGGTATGTGAGGCATCGATGAGCTGATAGCCATCTTCATAGAACGGATAAGGACCAAACCAATGTTCAAAGCTTTTCATCATTTTATGAACCTGGTCTGGCATATAATTTCTGGCTTTGTTCAAGTTATAATCCAATACCCAGTAATTTAAATCAAGTTTTCCTTTTTCACCTGCATACTGCTCCTTGAAATTAACATATTTACCAATGTAGGGAATGATGCAATAATTGCTGATGGGGTTAACCACATTATATTTATAGGTTACCGTACCATCATGATTGTTTTTTTTAAAAACCAGTCTGCCATTACCGATGCCCACAAGTGTATCAGGAATGGTCATCGTCAAGGAAGCACCTAAATCTGGTTCGTCACTTTGATGGTCTTTATTAGGATACCAAACTGATGCACCTAAACCCTGGCAGGCAACAGTCATCCATGGCCTCGACAGAGAATCAGTCGTGAAAATGAAACCTCCATCCCAGGGCGCACGTTTTGCCTGATGTACATTTCCATGATAGAAGATCTTTAGACGGTTAACCGTTTTTATTTTCTGGCCAGGAACATGTGCATACCAAACACTCCCTACATGCTCAAATTTAAGCTTCGATTGTTTATTATACCAGATGCTATCAATTACCAGTGGCTCCTGAAGATCAATTTGCATGCGGATTTTTCCATCATTGGGTTGCACTACCTTATAAATAATTTCGTTGGCTCCCGATATGCTTTTATTACCGTAATCAGGTTTGAAAGCAAGCTCATACCGTTGTACATCCCACCAGGTTCTTTCTGCATTCAGGCTTCCCCTAAGGGTATCGGCTAAAGTGTAGGATGGTGCTTTTACCTGAGGAAATGCCGCAGGAGAATATAGAATAACAAAGAGAAAAAAAATAATAATTGAATTTTTCATCGTAAAAAACTAAACAGTTTATGCGGTTGATATTTACGCTACACGAAGATGACCAATGTGTTGATCAATCAGGAATTTTTAGTAGAATCGGATAAAATACGGGATGAATCAGACAATTAATGGCAATTGCTGTAGTATCATAATCACCTTAAATTACTTAAATCTTTAAAATAGGGTTAAAATATGCTCAATACTGGCAAATTATAGTGATTTGTAAGCAGTACCTTTTGTTTAATTTTATTGATTAGATAAAAACCTCCACCATCATGAATAAGATTATTATCAAATGCTTGCTCATCGTAGCATTTTTAGGCGTTGCAGATATCAAAGCACAAAATTACTTTCCACAATTTAATGATAGCCGTATAAAAGTTAAAAACAGCACACCAATTAAAGCATATGCTTTTGATTTGTCGCAGGTAAGTTTGTTGGAAAGCACTTTTAAAACCGCTATGCTAGCTGATGAATGCTATCTGGCAGTAATTGATCCGGATCGCCTGTTATCTGGTTTCAGAAAAAATGCAGGGCTTGAGCCTAAAGGCAAAATTTATGGCGGCTGGGAAGGTGATGGTTTGGCAGGGCATTCCTTAGGACATTATTTATCGGCCATATCCATGCAATATGCTTCCACAAAAGATCCGGCGGTTTTAGCCAAAGTAAATTATATTATTGATGAACTTGTAGCCTGTCAGAAAGCAAGAAAAAGTGGTTATCTGGGTGCTTTCGGTAACGAAGATAAAATTTGGGGTGAACTGGCGAAGGGGAATGTCAAAACGGGTGGCTTTGATCTGAATGGTGGCTGGTCTCCTTGGTATACCGTTCATAAAATTATGGCAGGGCTTTTAGATGCCTATTTTTACACAGGCAATAAAAAAGCCCTCAGCGCTTCCATTGATCTGGCAGATTGGACCCAAAATATCATTAGCAAACTGAATGATGAGCTTTTACAAAAAATGCTTTTCTGTGAATATGGCGGAATGGCCGAAACATTGGTTAACCTTTATGCCATTACTGGTGAGAAAAAATACCTGGACTTATCTTACAAATTTTATGATAAGCGCATTCTTGATCCTTTGGCTAAACAACAGGATATCTTACCTGGAAAACATTCCAATACTCAAATCCCAAAAATTATCGCCAGTGCTAGAAGGCATGAAATTACGGGTGATCAAAATGATCAGGCAATTGCAGATTTCTTCTGGAAAACGATTGTTTACCACCATTCTTATGCTACCGGGGGGAACAGCAATTATGAATATTTAAGCGAACCCAATAAATTAAATGATAAGCTAACAGAAAATACAACGGAAACCTGTAATACTTATAACATGCTGAAACTAACGGGACACCTTTTTGCAGAAAACCCATCAGCAGAATTATTTGATTATTATGAAAAAGCTCTTTATAACCACATCTTGGCCTCACAAAATCACGATGATGGCATGATGTGTTATTTTGTTCCATTACGCATGGGGGGTAAAAAAGAATACAGTGATCAGTTTAATACCTTTACCTGCTGCGTAGGCACGGGCATGGAAAATCATGTAAAATACAATGAAAGTATTTATTCGAGAGGAGACGATGGCAGTTTATATGTGAACCTTTTCATTCCATCAGTATTAAACTGGAAAGAAAGAGGCCTAACCTTAACGCAACAAACAGCTTTACCACAGGGAGACCAAACCACACTCACCCTCAAGTTAACAAAAGCATCTACCTTCTCTATTCGGGTAAGAAAGCCCAAATGGTCAACGGAAACAACTATAGCCGTGAATGGTGAACTACAAAAAATTACACCTGATCAAACCGGATATTATGTGATAACCCGAAAATGGAAAAACGACGATAAGATCAGCTATGTAACGCCAGAAAAATTATACACTGAGGCCATGCCAGATAATACAGATCGTAGGGCCGTATTTTTTGGACCTGTATTGCTTGCCGGAGTTTTGGGGACTACGGAACCCGATCCGATTAAAGGTGTTCCGGTATTTGTAAGTGCAAATAAAGATCCTAAGGAATGGTTAAATGTTGTGGATCAGTCCGAATTGAAATTCCACACAAAAAATATAGCACAGCCACAGGATGTAACCATGATTCCATTCTATCAAACTAAAAATCAGTTTTATAGTGTTTATTGGGATGTATTTACCCCGGAAAAATGGGCAGTGCAGCAGAAAATTTACGACGAACAAAAACGTAAACAAAAAGAACTAGAAGATAAAACGCTAGATGTTTTCAGATTTGGTGAGATGCAACCAGAACGTGACCACAATTTTACGGCAGCTAAAGAATCAATGGGTGAAGAACATGGCAGCAAGTGGCGTATGGCTGGTGAAGAGGGTTTCATTCAGTTTGATGTTAAAGTAGATCCGAATGCACAAAATACCATTATCGCATCTTATTGGGGAATGGATAACCGGGGAAGAAACTTTGATATTTTGGTCGACAACGTAAACATTGCAACCGAAGATTTAAACCGATATAAAGAAAGTCGCTTCTATGAAATTTCCTATAAAATTCCGCTTGAACTAAGCAAAGGTAAAACTAAGGTAACGGTCAAACTATCTCCAAAAGCAAAGAATAGTGCTGGCCCGGTTTACAGCATCAGAGTGATTAAAGAAAAATGATAAACACAGCAACAAACTAATTGCACTTTTGATATCTACTTTTACAGGGTAAACATAGGAGTTCGATTAAGAATATACTTTAGAATACTATATAGACTGGATATTTTTGTTTTTAACCACCCCGCCCTTCGGGCACCCCTCCAAAGAGGGGAATGGCAATCTTAATTCCCTTTTTTCAGATGGATGGTCGCAGCCTGGGGTGTAAAAAGCAGAAAATTATTATCCAACTCCGTTTGGCAAATATTTTAGAACAAACCTTTCAAGATATCAGAAAAAAAGAAAGCCCTGTGAGAACAGGGCTTTCAAATAGATAATTAGGTTAAAGTTATTTTTGAATCAGCACCTCTGTAGTTCCGGTTGGAGAAAGATTAACGAAACTCGCTCCACGTTCTTTCGTGCTTACAGACTTTATTTCATAAGTACCTACACCTGATATTTTAGCAGGCTGAGCAATTCTGATGATGGCAGTTGGCGTATACTGATCTGCCTTTTCTAAATTCAGCTTTACTTCGCCAGTTAAGGAATTATATTTTACGGATGCTATTTTACCGGCATCAAGTGAAATCCATAGTCCAATTGGAGCTAAATAAACCGATGATTTTGCGGCAGTAGTAAGTTTAATATCAATAATATGTTTCGCCTTCTTCAAGTTCCCACCGAAAGCCAGCCAGCCAAATTCTGGATGCAACAGCACATACGATGAGGTATTTACTGCATAACCAAAAAAGCCAGAGCCATAATCTCCTGTAATGCCATCATTCTTTAACGTAGATGGATAAGCATGGAATGCTGCAGGTGCAAATCCATCTTTGGTGATATTAGAAATGGAGCCCATTAAGCCACCATAACCAGCACGTAACAGATAAAAATCAGTGGGATTTTTACGGTAATCCATTAACACCGGAATGGCATTTAAGGCGGAACCATAATGATGGATCATCCTTTCAATACGCTGCAATTTACCTCCATATAAAAAATCCCAGTAACGGCGGGCATTTCCATTGTATGCCCAATGAGGAATAACCGGCATATACGCTAAAATGGCATCAAGTGTTACTTTTGCCTTATCATTATAACCAAAATAATTCGACCATACATAAACCTCTTCCTGCCCGGTAGAATCCCAAGGCATTTCGCTACCGAAAGGATATTCGAGTGATTTCCAATGATCAGCACGTTTTTTCATTTCCAGTTCCAACTTAGCAGCTTCTTCAGTTAAGCCTTCATTTTTCAGATCAGTAAGGATAAGGTAAAAAATGGTTCCTTCCATTTGTCCGAATTGTGCATAATAAGGCGCAATGTTTACCATGGCCATTCCTGTTTCAGCAGCATCAATAAGATGTTCTTTCCAGGTGGATTGGTTCACCAGGTCCTTATAATTTCGAGCCAGACGATACATGATCCAGTGTGCAGCTGCAACGTGCGGATAATTATACGAACGGCCCAGATTATCAGCTTCTTTTTTAGGCCAGGCAGACCAGGTTTTAAAATTTATGGTATTGGAATAAGTATTTTTAGGCATCGAATCTGGTTCATAAAAAAACAAACTCTTTTTTACGCCATATTTTTGCGCACCGTTTTTAAGCTGGATATTTCCAAACATCACGGTATCTATAAATTTTTGCAGCTTATCTATTTCAGCTTTTTCAGGATGAACGAGTTGCTTCATGATGGCCCCGAGCCAGGAGCCAGCTCCCCCTTCATCACTCAGGCCGGCAATCCATGCACGATTATCCTGTACCACTTGTTTCTGTTCTTCATTATCATAGGTAATCACTGATGGCGAACGTTTAAAGTGATCATGAGGTTGATCGAACCATTGTTTTGTAGTTAAGAAATTTCCATAACTAGCGATAACATTAGCCTCGGGCTCTATAATTTTATAATTTACTGTCTGCTCTAAACCATCTTCATATAAAATGGTGAGTCTCGATCTACCCCAGGTAATGCCATTAACAGCATAACTTTTCCAACCATTTTTGGTCGTGCCAATAGCCTTAATCACCATTGATTTTTCAGGATAGGCCGTAATTGATTTAATTTTACTGCCGTATTTAATGAACAACTTAGCATCTACATCTCTTGGCAGCACATAACCCGGAACAGAAACTGCTACTGGCCGTTTATTTTCAATCAGTTTTTGCTCCATATCCCTTGCCGTACCAGATAAGATAAACTGGAGTCCAAACGTTCTGGTTTCATTGGGCTTTAAGCTGGTAGATGTAGGTACATTCCATTGATCTGCGTTTTTCCATTCATTCTCCGCATAAGCCTTGCTATAAATCATCCACTCATAAAAACCTTCAAAGGCAATTCCTCTGGGCGTACGGTCATCATTTAAAGGGTTGTAAGCTTCAAATGGCGTTTTTCCAAAAGGCAAAACTAATAATGATGGTGCATGACCGCTTAATCTGGTTACTTGCAAATAACCTGCATCTCTACCAATGTAGGGATCGTAAAAAACATTTTTAGCATGGGTTTGCTCCAATGTTCGGCCTTCAAGAATATTATCAAAAATCATGGGTATTCCCAAAGCACCAATTTCTATGTTTTGAGCTGTTTTGTTTCTTAATGAAAATTTCAAGATTAGCTTTCCATCACTCATTTCCCAACTTCGAATGATTTGTAAGGGAATACTTGCAGGCAAAGTAGCGGCAAGATCTGCCGATGCCAGTACTTTATTGCCCATCGCTAACGCTTTCACTGGCATCCTTTTGGCAGCAGTGCTGTAGCTTGTCCAGTCTTTGCTATTTTCTTCTCTAATTTTCAAGTTAAGATCACCCAGGTGGTAAAGTCCATCTGAGCTTCTAACTTTCAAGCTATCACTGGGCACAAAATCAAAATCTTTAACATTTTTTGGCTGTAATCCTGCCACAGTTTGAGCTGATTTAACCAGTTTTAAATTAAATGCACCGGCATTTAAAGAGAGATAGCCTTTTTCTAAACCTAATGTGGAAGGTTTTTTGCCTAAACTAATCCAGGGTGATTGTGCATTGACAACACCTGCGTAGAAAAAGAGCATGATAAAAAAGGTTAAAGCTGAGGATAATGGCCTTTTATTCCTTATAGATATTTCAAGTGTTGTATTCATGATGATAAACATTAAAAACTATGATTAGTATAGTCAATCAAAAATAGTCTTTAAAGAAATAAAGGAAAACTGATCTGACAATTTGGGCAAGATCGGTAAAGTATAAGCTTAATTATGGTGATTGGTAATATCGGAAATTAGTAATTTCAATGAGAATCGGTCGAGTTAAGGAATATCCAGTCAATCCATTCTACAATAATGCTATTTGAAAATTTTCTGAATCAATGATTTTAAAAATGATTTGGATGTATAAACTTCTTTTTCGTCTTTTACTTCGTTCAGTTTATGATCACCAAGAACTTCATTTTGAACAGTTCTCATCGCATGCCTACCATCTGTGTGATTATATTTTTCATCTTCAAAAAGACCAGAATAAGAAATTACAAAAGTTGCCATGTTTGCTGTTTAATGTTAATGAACGATAACTACTTTATCATGTTTTTATTAATTCTATTCACCAAGATAAGTAATTATAATTATTTCTAATACACTGCAGCAAAAAAAATATGGCCATTGATCACTGAACTTAAATGACACCCAAAAATCGATCGTTAAATTGATTATATTTGCGCACTAATCATATGAGCACAGTAAAAAACTCAACCTTTACCAAAATTTTTGCCCTTTTACAAAAGAAACAGTGTGTTATTGGCATATATGTGATATTGGCTATTATTGCCGGCACGAAACAATACCTTCACCATTCATTTAATAATTACCTTATTTTCAAATACGTTTATTTGCATACGATTGATTTGCAGAATTTGTATAACAATTATGCAGAATATGGCGATAGTAATCATTATGGAATCATCTTTTCACTACTCATTGCTCCTTTTGCCTGGTTGCCCAATGGCTTAGGCATGATTTTATGGAACATTGCAAATGTTTTGGTTTTACTTTGGGGCATTTACAGTTTACCTCTTTCGCTGAATAAAAGAACAGTTATTGCCTGGATTTGTGCACATGAAACACTCACGGCATTATTCAGTTTTCAGTTCAACATCGCTTTAACTGGATTTATATTGCTTAGCTTTTCTTATTTAATAAAAAAGCAAGAAATTAAATCCGCTTTTTTTATTGCTTTAGGCACATTTGTGAAACTATATGGCATTGTGGGTTTGGCATTTTTCTTCTTTACCCAGTATAAAGTAAAGTTCATTTTGTCAGGAGTGCTAGCCATGTTTTTGCTCTTCATATTACCCATGGCCATTTCTTCGCCTGCCTTCGTTATGCAATCTTACCTAAATTGGTTTCATTCCCTTGTGCATAAAAACACCTCGAATGCTTCACTTACTTCCTTTCAGGATATTTCGGTTATGGGTATGGCAAGAAGAATAAGTGGTAACGTAAATATTCCTAATATGCCCTTTTTACTTGGTGGATTAATCCTTTTCGCTTTGCCATATTTAAGAATCAGCCAATATAAACATCTTGCCTTTCGCTTAATGCTATTGGCATCTACATTAATATTTACTGTGATCTTTAGCAGTGGATCTGAATCGCCGACTTATATTATTGCCTTTGCGGGGGTGGCGGTCTGGTTTATAGTTCAGCAAACTCCTAAAAGTAAATGGGTAATTGCCTTATTTGTATTTGCATTTTGCTTAACCAGCTTATCACCAACGGATCTATTCCCAAGAGCTGTAAAAGAATTTATTCGTCTATATTCACTCAAAGCCCTACCTTGCATGATCATTTGGTTTGCAATTATTTACCAAATGATGAAAGAAGATTTTGAATCGTATTTGATTGCTGATAAATGAAGAAATTAGTTTCTATAGTCATACCAGCTTATAATGAAGCTGATAATATTTTTGTTATTTCTGAAAGTATTAAAAACGTTTTCTCCACGATCAATTACAATTATGAAATCATTCTGGTAGATGATGGAAGTGCAGACCATACGCTAGAAAAAATTAAGGAATACTCCTCTACTGCAGAAAACATTTTCTTCCTGGAATTTAGTAGAAATTTTGGGCATCAACTTGCAGTAAAAGCTGGTATGGATCACGCTTTCGGCGACTGTGTCATCTCAATGGATTGCGATATGCAGCATCCGCCAGAGCTAATTCCTGAAATGCTTAAAAAGTGGGAAGCGGGTTTTGAAGTGGTTTACACCATCCGAGCAGAAGATAAAAACCTTTCTAAAGGAAAAAGAAGCTCATCTAATCTTTTTTACAAAATATTGAATTGGCTATCAGACATTGACCTTGAACCAGGAGCTGCAGATTTCCGTTTACTGGATCAAAAAGTGGTGAATGTATTCAGGAATTTTCAGGAAAATGAACCTTTTCTTCGCGGTTTGGTAAAGTGGTTGGGCTTTAAGCAATATGCGATTAAGTATCACCCGGCAGCACGTTTTTCAGGAACAAGTAAGTACACCATAAAAAAAATGATGCGACTGGCGCTTCATGGCGTTACCTCCTTCAGTATAAAACCATTATATTCAGCTGTTTACTTAGGCTTTATTTTATCATTAGCGTCTGTTTTATATATTCCCTATGTAATTTACGCATTCGTCAATCATGTTGAAGTTTCCGGTTGGGCATCTATGATTATGACCATTGTATTTTTCGGTGGTTTGCAGTTGATTATTTTAGGGATCATTGGTATTTACGTGGGTAAAATGTTTATGCAAACTAAAAATCGTCCAAATTATATTATCCGTTCAACCAATATCCCTCAAAAATAATGGTGCTATTAAGTTTTGATATTGAAGAATTTGATATGCCCTTTGAATATGGCAAGGATATTTCATTTGCAGACCAGATTTCTATTTCCAGAGCAGGTACAATAGCCATTTTGGATTTACTGGATAAACACCAGATTAAAGCAACATTTTTCTGTACCGTTACTTTCGCAGAAAATATTCCAGATTTAATTGAACGCATTACAAAGAGCGGACATGAGTTGGCTTCACATGGCTATTATCACTCTGATTTCAAACTAGAACATTTGCTTCAATCTAAACTCAGATTACAGGAACTCTCAGGAAAAGAAATTACGGGTTACCGCATGGCCCGTATGATGCCCGTCGATGAAAAAGAAATAGAAAAGGCTGGTTATACCTATAATACATCTATTAATCCAACTTACTTACCTGGCCGATATAATAATTTCAATATCTCCAGAACCTTTTTTACCAAGCAGAATGTATTACAAATTCCAGCTTCTGTTAGTCCATTTATAAGGTTTCCCCTATTCTGGCTTTCTTTTCATAATCTACCCTTAGGTATCTACAAGTTCTTAGCTGGCTGGACTTATCAAAAAGATCAATACTTAAATATTTATTTTCATCCATGGGAATTTACTGATCTAAATGATGTAGAAAGATTCGGCTTTCCGGCTTATATCAGAAAAAATACAGGTCAAAAAATGATCAAAAGAATGGATAGCCTGATTACCTGGATGAAATACAAAAAATATTCATTTGCTACCTTTCAGGAATTTATTAGTACGAAAACTAAGGCCAATTAATATCAATACGTTTCAGCTAATTTTAAGGCATTGTAAGCATTAACTATGCCCCCACTAACGCAAATTTCATTAAATAGCATTCTGGTATTCTCACCTTTTTCGTTTTTATATTTAATCTTATGGTTTACTTTAGAAACAGATTTCATGATAATTTCCCTTACCTGAGCAGGTTTCAGTTGAGGGTAATAACTCAAAATTAGAGCGGCCAAACCAGATACCACTGGCGAAGCCATACTCGTACCATCAAGATCTTCGTATTTACCATCTGGAATAGTAGAATTGATTAAAAAGCCTGGTGCAAAAACATCAACACTATATTTCCCGTAATTTGAAAAATCAGCCTTAAGTGTCTCATCATCTTTATATGCACTGGCACCAACTTCAATCCAATTGGAAGCACTTGGTAACCTAAATTTCGCAGAATCAAGCGGAACTTGTTTCGGAACAGCAATACCCATTGGAGGCCTCATGCCCATCGTATTTTGTCCCATAGACTTTGGCGGTGTAAAATCTGGTTTCACAGGTTTGCGATGTGCCAATTTGTATGCTTCAGCTTCAGGACTATCGTAATATTTATTAGGGTAATTTTCTTCAATATCATTATTTTGATTATCATTACCAGCAGCATGAACCAGCAATACGCCTTTAAATTCAGCATATTTTACCGCTTCATCAACAACTTTTTTGCCCCACTTATAAGCCTTTCCAAAGCTCATGTTAATTACCCTGGCACCATTATCTACGGCATACCTGATTCCATTAGCCACATCCTTATCCCTTTCATCGCCTGTTGGCACAACCCTAATCGGCATAATACGCACATGATTGGCTACTCCTAAAATACCCAAACCGTTGTTGCGATCGGCACCTATAATCCCAGCTACATGTGTTCCATGCATTGCATCCGGACCTTTTACATCTGCATTACCATATATTCTATCATTACTATTGGCATAATCATCTCCTACTAATTCTGCCCTTTTATCATATTTAGGGTTTAGATTGTACTTTAACATGGCATCATATTGTTTGTAACCATCTTTTATGCTTTTATAGAATTTGTCGAAGCCACCATCTTCTTTTGATCCCTTTCGAATGATGGTTTTAATCTGCTCTTCTGTTTCATCATCAGCTTTATATTTTTCTATATCTTCATAAGTTGGAATTTGCTTATGATTTATAGTAGCAACAGAATCTAAAACCTTGTTAATGGCAACAAGTACAGAAAATGTATTGCTAGCATCTTCATACTTTTTTCCAAAATCACCAACCATTTTTTTGTAAAGCCTAAATTCTTCTTTTTGATTACTATCAAGAGGCGTCAGATTGGTAGTTGACTGATATTTTGGTGTATAGATTCTCAAAAGTCTAATCAGTTCCAGATTATCAAATTCCAGATTACCCTTTTTAGAACCAATGAAATTCCAGCCATGAATATCATCGATGTAACCATTTCCATCATCATCAATACCATTTCCCGGAATTTCTTTTTGATTAACCCACAAAACAGACTTCAAATCAGGATGATTAATATCTGTTCCACCATCAATTACAGCTACTATAATATTTTCTTTTGGTTTTTTACCTTTCAAAAGATTACGATAAGCTTTCTCTGTACTAATTCCAAAATAACCATTTTCAGCTAAATCTAAATTAAACCAATTGGCAGGAAGTTTTACATTTTTATTCTGTGCGAAAGCACCAATTTGAATAAGAATAAAAAAAATAAGCGGAAATAATTTTCTTTGGCAGAGATTAGTCATGTGATGAAATACGTAATGGTACAATAATACGGATTTATTATATGGACATTTAATGAATTTACATTTTTTAACAGGAAGAGAAATGAATCATTATGAAATGAAAGCCAGCATCGCTTGGCTGCTTCAGTCCTGCTGTACACTTCAATCTTTTGGTTAGGGTTAATCTTAAAATAGAATTTTCGTTTAACAAAAAGGATTTCTGTTTCCATCATGTTTATTGAAGACAGTTAGTGCATA
>NZ_SLWO01000012.1 GCF_004340665.1 Pedobacter psychrotolerans | reverse complement strand
TTCAGTCCTTTCTCTGTTATACAGAACTTTAAGCTTTCTACAATTATCTCTTTATAACATTCTCTACTAAAAACATCTATCCAGTTTACAACAGCTAAGGTTATAAAATGTGGTATGCTACTATCGCCAAACCTATATTTTGTTGCCATGGGTAATGCATTTCATTTTTTAAATTTTATTCCCAAACAATTATTCGTAACTATTTCAGAGCTGTTTTACAGTCGTTTTGTTTCTGCTATATCTTCAGACAAAGTCTTCGTTTTCAAGCTAAATTTAAGAGACCGCTGAAAAAGCGAACTCTTAAACCAGAGGCGATTTCCTTTTGCTAATATTTTATTAAAGAAACCACTAGAACTACGCTCTATTTAATAAAAAATCAGTATGAATTGTTATAATAATATTTCACACGCGGCGCCAGCGAGGGAAATCAGTTAAGGTAACTTATTTTTCCTTGGTTATAGTGTCTAATTGTTTTAATAAGTGAGGTATCCTAAATTCACCTGGCATCTGTGTAATAAAGTCTGATGCTGTATCTAACTCAAGTCCAACGGATGAAATGTATAAAGGTTTTTTACTTTTACCCCGATATATTTGTTTAACTGTTTCGTTATTACCATGATAAAAGTTCTTCGCTACTCCTATTATCGGAATCTGCTCATTTAATGTTTGCCAAAGATATCCACCCAAGCCAAACCTTTTTTCATTATCTATATAAACGTATCCATCAATAACAATAGCTTCCAGATCATGCATACTTACCTTTTCTACAATTTTTAATAAACATAGAAGCTCCCGCTTATAAAATTCGCCTGGGATGTATTCATCTGTTTCCTCTAGGTAAGCAACCAAAATCTCCTTTGGCTGGCTATCTTTCAAATTGAATAAAACCCCAACTGATTTAGCTGAACCATCATCTTTGTAGTGGACATCAAGCGCGAGTATCATTTTAAAGTATAGTTTTTACCCAATTCCCAAACTGATCATTTTCTTGATGGCTAATTAAATTACCATTCTCATCCCACCTTTTAAAAGAACCGATATGGTAATCGTATTTCTGAAAATATTCTTCTTTTAAATTTCCATTTGGCCAATATTCAACTTGGCGACCATCAGGAATTCCATCAACATATTCACATTCTGCATCTAAAATATTGGTAATTTCTTCATGGAATGTCTTTATACCTGTAAACTGCTGCCCCTTGTACAGGTATACCCCTCCCCCCCAGTTGGTAGGTTTGTCGTCCAAATCTAAATCAGGATCATTATATTCTATTCGCAGCATAATTATTAAAGAGGTCTTATAAAAGTTATCAAATCTAAAATATAAAAACAATCAACAAAAGTATGCTGAATTACTTTATCTTGAGCAGTACCATATTTAATGTTTCGATGATAACCTAAACCTAAAACATCATTTTTTAACTAGCGGTCAAATCCGTCCTAAGAAGATAAATAACTTACATCTATCCTTTAGTGGGTGTAATCGCCGCACCAATCAAAACCAATCAACGGTAAAATCGGAAATAACCTGAGTAAAACCAATTCCGGAACAATTTAACAAGAAACATTTTTTTGTTCGAGGATAAAGTTTCCAGGCATTGTACGTAAGCATCGT
Organism: Pedobacter psychrotolerans; assembly: GCF_004340665.1. Lineage (GTDB taxonomy): Bacteria > Bacteroidota > Bacteroidia > Sphingobacteriales > Sphingobacteriaceae > Pedobacter > Pedobacter psychrotolerans. Next base: position 73,557 of record NZ_SLWO01000012.1, on the reverse strand, counting down.
GTATGTTCCACAACTTATACGTGTGCTTTGAATATTCCTGTTTCAATTCTTAAATAATATGATCACAGCCTGATCTATTATTTTATATTTTCACATGCAGCAGGAACGCGTTGGTGAGAGGATGTATATATAGATTATTAAATTGGCTCTACGATACCTGAATACATTACTTGTACAAATCCGTAATACTTATCGTTTCATCAATCATTTACTTGGTTGCTTAGCCAAAAAAGTTTTCCACATTCCCGAAGTCTAAAACGCGATTTTGTCTATAATCATACTTTAAACTGTTTAAACGTATTTTTTGGCTAATTCTTGTAAAAAGTGCTTAAATTTTGATTCCAGGCACATTTTACTAAATTTGAATTATATCAAAACCAAGTTTATGTACGAGTTAACCATACCTGCCGACCAAGTTAAAGAATCATTAAGCAAGCACATTTTAGCCGATGGCTTCGACCTGACCTATGATATGGAAAAAAGTCATGGTGCTTATATTTATGATGCTAAATACAACCGGACACTCCTCGATTTCTTTACCTGTTTTGCATCTGTGCCTCTGGGATACAATCACCCTAAAATGGTGAATGATGAAAACTTCAAGAAGAATTTATTGCTGGCTGCGATGGCAAACCCATCTAACTCTGATGTTTATACCCAGCAATATGCCCAATTCTTAGAAACCTTCTCCAAAATTGGGATTCCAGATTATTTGCCACATGCTTTCTTTATCGCGGGCGGGGGATTGGCTGTCGAAAATGCCATCAAAGTGGCCATGGACTGGAAAGTTCAGAAGAACTTTGCCAAAGGATATACGGAAGAAAAAGGATTTAAAGTATTACATTTCGAGAAGGCATTCCATGGCAGAACAGGCTATACCTTAAGCCTCACCAATACCTTACCTGATAAAACAAAATGGTTTGCCAAATTCGATTGGCCAAGGGTATCCGTACCTGAAGTGAATTTTCCACTCTCTGGTGAGAACTTAAATCATGCCCTTCAAACAGAAGAAACATCTATAGCACAGATTAAAAAGGCTTTTGCGGAAAACAAAGATGAGATCTGTGCCATTATTGTAGAACCCATTCAATCTGAAGGTGGTGATAATCATCTCCGTGAAGAGTTTCTGATTCAATTGAAAACTTTGGCTGATGAAAATGATGCATTCCTGATTTACGATGAAGTACAAACTGGCGTGGGTTTAACAGGTAAATTCTGGTGTCACCAGAACTTTAGTGAAAAGGCACGACCAGATATTATAGCCTTCGGAAAGAAAATGCAGGTCTGCGGCATATTGGTTGGGAACAAGGTTGATGAAGTAGAAAAAAATGTATTCAAAGTTCCGAGCAGAATCAATTCTACCTGGGGTGGTAACCTGGTTGATATGGTGCGTTCATCTCAAATTCTACAAATCATAGCAGATGATCAGCTTTGCGAAAATGCAGAAAAAGTAGGTTCGTATTTAAAAGACAACCTGACTAATCTTGCTCAGCAATTTGATAAAATGACCAATGTCCGCGGACGCGGTTTGCTCTGCTCATTTGACTTTCCAAATAAAGAAATGCGCAATACTTTTATCAATAAAGGACTTGAACACAATGTGATGTTTTTAGGTTGTGGTGAAAAGACCATTCGTTTCAGACCAGCACTTTGTATCGAACAAAAACATATTGACGAAGGCTTGACGGTTATGGAAAAAATATTGCCTTTATTGTAAGCATGCGTAGAAAATCCCTCATTTACGTCATTACGGCAATCGTTCTTATTTTAGTTTTCTTTATGGTTAAAGATACATTTAATCAACCTGGAACAGAAGATATGAAAGCAGGCTTTAAAGAAGTTGCTAAATATAGAAATGCGAATAATACTGGTCCAGTACAACGTATTTATGTGGTAACCGTTAAAGATTCTGTTTGGAAAGAAATGGAAGATTATGGAAATTTAATGCCACATACCAAATATGGCAGTACAAAGGTTTATTTCTTTATGGCAAAAGCAAACGTACCTCAAACATTGGAACCCGGAGCTATAAACTTCGATCCTTCATTCAATAAAGATTGTATAGCCTTGTATGAAAAAAGTGCGATGAGTCAGGTGGCATTTAATAAATATCCTTTATAAAATTTCCCGCAGATCAAAAAGATAACCGCAAAAAAATTAGCGAAAATCATCTTGATCTGCGGGAGAAATTCGAGATTAAACAAATGCCGAAAATCCGGTAATCGCTCGTCCAACAATTAAGGTATTAATTTCTTTAGTTCCTTCGTAAGAGTAAATGGCCTCTGCATCAGCCACAAAACGGGCCACATTATATTCGAGCAAAATCCCGTTTCCGCCCATTACCTCGCGTGCTTTGCTTACTACATCACGGGTGCGTAACGAACAAAAAACTTTGGCTAAGGATGCGTGTTCATCTTTCAATAAACCCTGATCCTGTAATTGAGAAAGTCTGAAACACAGCGTTTGCATCGCCGTTAGGTTAGAAAGCATTTCTACTAAATGATTCTGAATTAACTGGAAAGAGGCAATAGGTTTTCCAAACTGTTTACGGGTTCGGGTATATTCCAAAGCATTTTCGTAAGCGCCACGTGCGCAACCAACGGCCTGCCAGGCCACTCCTGCCCTCGTCATTTGCAAAACCTTGGCCGTATCTTTAAAAGAATTGGCATTTTGAAGTCGATCTACTTCTTCCACTTCGCAGTTGGTTAAAGTGATGATTCCATTTTGAACAATCCGCAAGGCCATCTTGTCCTGCATTTTTTCTACAGTAAAGCCAGGATTATCCTTTTTTACGATAAAGCCTTTTACTTCACCATCGCCCTCATCACGTGCCCAGATGATCAGGATATCAGCAAAAGTGGCGTTACCAATCCATTTTTTCTGACCGTTCAACACCCACTTATCACCAATCTTCTTGCAGGTTGTGGTTAAACCACCCGCAGCCGCAGATCCTACTTCAGGTTCTGTTAATCCAAAAGAGCCAATTATTTTAAACTGCTGCATTAAAGGCAGCCATTGCTGTTTTTGTGTTTCTGATCCGCAGAGATAGATGGAACCCATAGCAAGTCCGCTTTGAACACCGAAAAAAGTAGATATTGATGTATCTATTCTAGCCATCTCCATCGCCAGGATACCTTCCATCAAATTCGATTTCCCCGGGCAGCCATAACCTTTATAGGTTAATCCGCAGATATTGAGTTCAGCAAGTTTTGGAATGATTTCAAACGGAAACTCAGCCTTATTCCAATAGTGATTAACAATGGGTTTCACTTCTTTTTCTAAAAACGCACGAACTTTTAACTGCAGTTGCCGATCTTCATCTTTCAAAGCTTCGTCTCCCAGATGGTAAAAATCACCTTCAATTGGTGGCAATTCTCTCTTTTTGCCTGATCCGCCCATCATTTTCATCATACCCTGGATTTGTTTATCATCCAAACTGGAAATGGTTTCCACCATTTTGGGTAAATCTACCTTTTTAGACAGTGCTTCTAACTTATCGAAATCTACATGTTTAAAAAGATTATATGCGTTTTTCAGTGATGAGAATATATTCGCCATGATTATTCGTTTGGAGAGTAACAAATGACTGGCGATTTTGTTGGATACCCGATTTTGTCATTCTGAGGAACGAAGAATCTATAGGCTATAGAAAAGCAAACCAAACAGAAAGCACAAACCGGAATTTGTACTGTATTTGCGTTAGCGATTACATATTAAAGATTCTTCGCTGCGCTCTGAATGACAATTTCCCTACCTTAAGTCAAACAGATTATCTACCCCTAACAATTTTCTGGAAGTAAATCCCTCACCAAAGGTTGCGCCAATGCTTTTACCAAATTCTCTGGAACGGCCAATCACGGTTTCAAAAAATTCCGGAGAAGAAATGTAAGTTTGTAAACCATCTACATCAGGGTTGTAGAATTGCGTTTTAAAAGCTTTGATCGATTCTATTTTTTGATCCATATGATTCGAGATATCAACAATAATATCTGGTTTCAGATAACGATCCTGAATATATTGCAGCAATAATCTTGGTCGATGTGCATCCTGATTCACACCCTCAACTTTTGTTTCGATTTTAGGTAAGCCTGAAAGAAAAACTGAGTCGTAAACCAAATCTCCGGCCCGGCCATGATCTGGGTGACGATCTTCCAATGCATTACTTAAAATAATTTCCGGTTGATATTTCCTGATCACCTTAATCACTTCCAAACGATGAAATTCATCATTTTGAAAAAAACCATCCCTGAAACGAAGATTCTCCCGAGCATGTAAACCTAATATTCTGGCAGAATCTGCAGCTTCTTCATCTCTGGTTTCAGCTGTTCCGCGGGTACCCAACTCACCACGGGTTAAATCTACAATTCCTACTTTTTTACCGAGCGCAATGTGTTTTAAAATTGTTCCTGAACAACAAAGTTCTGCATCATCAGGATGAACAGCTATAACTAAAATATCTAATTTCATGATTATTGATTGGCATTTTCGTTCAGCAACTGCTGAACTTTCTTTTTAATCTTGGAACTCAAGGGTTTGGTGAAGGGTAAATAAAAATCAACGAGTTCGCCTTTTTTGTTCAGAATATATTTATGAAAGTTCCATCTTGGTTTAGAACTTAATTTCAAATTTTGTTTTTTATCGCTTAAGAATTGATAAAGCGGATGTGCGTGTTCACCACGAACCATAATTTTATCAAAAACAGGGAATTTTACACCATGATTAATTTCACAAAACGAGGCGAGATCATCGCCAGCCAAAGGCTCCTGCTTTCCAAAGTCATTTGTCGGAAAGCCTAAAATTTCAAAATCCGGATGGTTAATTTCATCTTTTAATTGCTGCAGTTCCTTTAACTGTGGAGTAAATCCACATTCAGATGCCGTATTTACAATTAAAACAACTTTATTCCGGTAAGCGGAAAGGGGTTGTTCTTCCCCATTGATTTTCTTAACCTTGAAAGAATAGATATTCGGAATGCTTTCCTGCATTTGATTTATTGATAAAACCCTGAAGTCCTGATGATCGATTCAATATCACGATCTTCATTAGGGTTGTAAGTACTCTTTAAATTATGACCAACCACACGGGCAACAATCTGATAAGAAAAAGCAGCAAAACCACCTTTAGTTTGCTTTACAATATCATAAGTAGTTCTTCCAACTTCCCGATCGATGAGCTTCGTTAAAATTTGGCCTTGTGTAATGGTTAGTTCTTTGATTTCACGGTTAAACATGTCTTTAATTTCTTGATCACATTGCTTAACCAGTTTCTTTTGGTCCTTTTTTTCGGGTGTTCGGGCAATATCTTCTTCCAACTGCTGATACCGACGCTTTGCAAAAAGGGCATAAGGCATCACTTTTAATACATTGTAGCGCAACCTGTTATAAGCCATTTGTTCAGCAGGAGATTTCCAGATTCTATGTGCAAAAATGCTCACATCCTGCAGCTGCATCCAGGGAATCATCATTCCGTTATCATTGGTAGAGGCCACCCTAATCGTATCCGCTTTGCTCATTTTAGGAAAAACCGGGGCTACGGGCTCCTGGGCTTTTAGTGTAACACCAAAAATCATGACAATAAACAGAATGATTAGCCCTTTTAAATTCATAAATTTATACTTTAACAAAGTTAGGTGTTATTTCATATATTAGTCGTCTAACACAACTAATATAAGTTTTATTCATAAATAAGACGCAAATTTTTACGCAAAAAAAACAAATGAAAACAGAGTTAGTGATTGATTTAGAGGCGGAAAAGCAAGAGATATTAAAGAGATACAGGGCCTTACTTCGGGCCAGCAAGTCTACGTTGCAGAAAGGAGATAAAAAAGAAATCAGGAAGGCTTTCGATATGGCGCTTGAAAGCCATAAAGATATGCGACGTAAATCTGGCGAACCTTATATCTATCATCCTATAGCAGTGGCACAGATTGCTGCTGAAGAAATTGGCTTGGGTACCACATCCATCGTATGCGCTTTGCTTCATGATGTGGTAGAGGATACCGATATTACACTTGAAGATATTGAGCGTGAATTTGGCAAGAAAACCGCTAAAATTATTGATGGATTAACGAAGATATCAGGCGTATTTGATACCAATAGTTCTCTGCAGGCAGAAAATTTTCGTAAAATGCTGCTTACGCTGGCGGACGACGTAAGGGTAATTTTAATTAAACTGGCTGATCGTTTACACAATATGCGTACGATGGAGTTCATGCCTCGCCACAAGCAGCTGAAAATTGCATCCGAAACCATTTATCTTTACGCCCCACTAGCCCACCGTTTAGGTTTATATGCCATAAAATCAGAATTAGAAGATCTTTCCATGAAATATCTTGATCCTGACACTTATAAATTTATCGCTAAGAAACTGAATGAGAAAAAAGCAGAGCGTGCCCTTTTCATCAAAAAATTCGTAGAACCGATTGATGAAATTGTTCACGAGCAAGGTTTGGTTGCTGATGTTTATGGCCGGCCAAAATCCATCCATTCAATATGGAATAAAATGAAAAAGAAAAATATTCCTTTCGAAGAGGTTTACGATCTTTTTGCCATTCGGATTATTTTAGACAGCGCCTATGAAAACGAGAAGGCAGATTGCTGGAAGGCCTACTCTATCGTAACAGATTTATACCGCCCAAATCCTGACCGTTTGCGTGATTGGGTATCATCACCAAAGGGAAATGGCTATGAAAGTTTGCATACCACTGTGATGGGGCCACGTGGACAATGGGTGGAAGTGCAAATCCGGACACAACGCATGAATGAAATCGCTGAAAAAGGTTTTGCTGCACATTGGAAATACAAAGAATCAAGCAACGATAATGGCCTTGATCAATGGATCCAAAAAGTTAGGGAAATGCTAAGCAATCCGGAAGCAAATGCTTTAGATTTTCTTGATGATTTTAAAATGAATCTTTTCTCTGATGAGATTTTCATTTTTACTCCCAAAGGTGCACTGCTACAGTTGCCCCTAGGAGCAACAGCATTAGATTTTGCCTTTGAAATTCATACCGGAGTAGGTGCCACCTGTATTGGGGCAAAGGTGAATCATAAACTGGTTCCCATATCTTATAAACTCCAAAATGGCGATCAGGTAGAAATTATCACCTCTAATAAACAAACTCCAAAAGAAGATTGGTTAAACATTGTGGTGACGGCGAAAGCTAAATCCAAAATTAAGTCATCACTTAAAGAGGAAAAAAGAAAAATTGCCGATAATGGGAAGGAAATTCTGGAGCGAAAGCTTAAATCGCTTAAAATCACTTACAACACCGATAACCTACAAAAACTAAGTTACTTCTTCAAATTGCCATCTACCCAGGAGCTTTTTGTAAATGTTGCGCTGGGAAAAATTGAGCTAAGAGATATTAAAGACTATCTAAATAGCGAGAAAGAAGTAGAAACCCGTGGACCAGAACGCCCTGAAAATTTATCTGTAGATGGTGTTAAGAATAAAATAAAAGGCGGAGAATCTGATATATTATTAATAGGTGAAGACATGCAACGTATTGATTATACGCTTGCGGCTTGTTGTAATCCTATTCCCGGTGATGATGTTTTTGGTTTTATCACTGTTAGTGACGGGATCAAAATTCACAGAACCAATTGCCCGAATGCAGCGCAATTAATGGCCAATTATGGCTATAGAGTGGTGAAGGCAAAATGGAATAAACAACAGGAGTTAACTTTCTTAACCGGTTTACGCATAGTTGGTATTGATGATGTTGGGTTAATCAATAATATTACCAGGGTAATTTCAACTGACTTTAAAGTTAATATGCGTTCCATTACAGTGGATACCAATGAAGGCATATTTGACGGTTCAATCATGATCTTCGTTAATGACACCGAACATTTGGAGAATTTAATTAAGAACCTATTAAAGGTGAGAGGAGTTACGGGGGTAACGAGGTTTGATGCATAAAAGAGTCCGAGAGTCCAGAGTCCGAAGCCAGACTGCAGTACCGAATAGTTATATGTATTAAATCAAATTGCTAAGTACGTAACAAAATAAATGCAAATACGATGTTCGATGAATTAACAAAATATAAAAAGAAGGACCATTTCTTCTTTCGCGCCACCGATGCTCTAAGTCAAGTTTGCAATGCACCAACCAACCAAAGTGGAATTTATATTGTGTATGCTTTAAAGAATGGAAAAATTGAACTAGTTTATATTGGAAGGTCAGGAAAGATTAAATCTGATGGTACAATGTTCATTCGAAAAACAGGTTTGGGTGGCATAAAAGATAGGATTGTAAACGGTCATCAGTTTGGTAAAATTGCTAGACGAAAATCATGGCCAATCCAAATGCTAAGTGAGGGGATTGAAGCTTTGGATGTTTATTGGTATGCAACACATGATATAAATTTAAATGATTGTCCAAGATTATTAGAAAATAAGTTGCTCAAGCGACATACAGAAATATTTGGACAGCTTCCTAAATGGAACAGAGAGTTTTAGCATGATTCAATCGTAGCTTATAACAACGGCTTGGCTAAAGTTGCAAGAAAATATTGTATCACATGTTAAATTATCTAAACCAGTCACCTTCTCCAAACCTTGGAACGTTACATACCATTTGCAGATTGAACTTCGTACCTTTATCTTCCTGCCCCCGACTTATTTCAATATTTCAACAATCAAACACTATAACAGTACAACAATTCAAATTTATGTAATCATTTCATCGGCGTAATCATTTTTAAAAACAATTTACCTACCTTTGATTGGAGTTTAAACACTATGCCTGAACAAAAAACAAATGAGCTCGTTCGTAAGATTTTTGAAGCTTATTTAGAAAACAAGAATCTACGCAAAACGCCTGAGCGTTTCGCCATATTAGAGGAAATATATTCTAGAAACGATCACTTTGACGTTGAAACCCTCTATATCCACATGAAAAATCAAAAGTATCGTGTAAGTCGAGCTACGGTTTACAATACTTTAGAGTTATTGGTTTCATGTGATCTGGTTACCAAACACCAGTTTGGCAAAAACATGGCACAATTTGAGAAATCTTATGGCTACCGTCAACATGACCATGTAATCTGCATTGAATGTGGTAAAGTAGTAGAATTTTGCGATCCCCGCATTCACCAAATTCAAACCATGGTTGGAGATCTTTTAAAATTCGATGTAAAACACCATTCGTTAAACTTGTATGGATTTTGCTCAGATTGCAGCATGGCCAGAAAAGTGAACGAGTCTGCCAAGACAACCAAAATTGAAGAAAATTAAATCAATCCACAAAATAAAACCAGCTTAAATTTTTAATAATGACGCAAGTAGATGTACTTCTCGGCCTGCAATGGGGTGATGAAGGAAAGGGAAAAATCGTTGATGTACTCAGTCCAAAATATGATCTTATTGCCCGTTTTCAGGGTGGTCCGAATGCCGGACACACTTTAGAGTTCGATGGCAAAAAATTTGTTTTAAATACTATACCATCAGGAATTTTTAACGAAAAAACCATGAACCTTATCGGGAATGGTGTAGTAATCGATCCAATCATTTTAAAAAGAGAGTTAGATAACTTAAAAAAAGCTGGTCATGATCCTGTTGCCGATGGCAAATTGGTAATTGCACGTAAAGCACACTTAATTTTACCTACTCACCAATTATTGGATGCGGCTAATGAAGCACGCATGGGTAAAAATAAAATCGGTTCAACACTTAAAGGAATTGGCCCGACTTATATGGATAAAACTGGTCGTAATGGTCTTCGCGTTGGCGATACTACACTTCCAGATTTTAAGGAACGCTATGCTAAGTTAGTGGAAAAGCACACCGAAATCCTTTCACACTACGATGGTTTTGAATATGAACTGGCAGAAAAAGAAGCTTCATTCTTTGAAGCTATTGAGTTTTTAAAATCTATACCTCATGTAGATAGCGAACATTTTGTAAATGGCTATTTAAAAGAAGGAAAAGCAGTTTTAGCGGAAGGTGCACAAGGAACATTATTAGATGTTGATTTTGGATCTTATCCGTTTGTAACCTCTAGTAACACGACCACTGCTGGTGCATGTACGGGTTTAGGTATTGCACCTAATAAAATTGGTGCTGTTTACGGCATCTTTAAAGCTTATTGTACGCGTGTTGGCGGTGGCCCATTCCCTACTGAATTAGATAATGAAGTTGGCGAGAATTTGCGTGCTTTAGGTCATGAATTTGGTGCAACTACAGGTCGTGCCCGTCGTTGTGGCTGGATTGATCTTCCTGCATTAAAATATGCCATCATGTTAAACGGAGTAACCGAATTAATTATGATGAAAGCTGATGTATTGGATACATTTGAAACCATTTATGCTTGTACGCATTACGAATACAATGGTGAAACCATTGATTACATGCCATATGATATCATTTCAATTGAACCAAAACCAGTATTGAAAGCAATTGAAGGTTGGGCTACTGATGTGACTAAAATTACTTCAGTTGATCAGATTCCAGCTAAATTGAATGATTATATTGCATTTTTAGAAAAAGAATTAGAAGTGCCAATTAAATTCCTTTCTGTAGGACCAGATAGAGCACAAACTTTAGAATTACGTTAAAATATTTCAATACCTATACAGAAAAAGCAACCTGAAACATGGTTGCTTTTTCTGTATATAACATTTTTTAGTTTTTTAACAGTCTTTATTTATCTTAGAACTCCCTACAGAAAACATTACATCTCATCGATATCTAATTATTACACTAAAGTTTAATTTAAATAAAAATGAGTGATTTAAAATTATTTGAAGAAAAGGCAGTACGTTCTGTATGGAATGAACAAGAGGATAAATGGTATTTCTCTATAGTTGATGTGGTTGAAGTATTAACAGAAAGCCACAATCCACAAGTCTATTGGAGGGTTTTGAAAAAGAGACTTTTAGCTGAGGGAAACCAAACCGTTACAAATTGTAACGGTTTGAAAATGATGGCACCTGATGGAAAAATGAGAATGACGGACGTTGCCAATACTGAACAACTCTTGCGTCTTATTCAATCTATCCCATCGCCTAAGGCTGAACCTTTTAAACAATGGCTGGCACAAATCGGCGCAGAAAGAATTGCCGAAATAGAGAACCCCGAATTAGCACAAGCCAGAATTAGCACAAGCCAGAATTAGAGCCACTTATAAAGCTAAAGGATACAGCGATGAATGGATAGAAAAACGAATTCGCGGCATTCTTGTACGTGATGAACTTACTAATGAATGGAAACAAAGAGGTGTTAAAGAAGGCAAGGAATACGCCATTTTAACTGCTGAAATTAGCAAAGCAACTTTTGGCATTATACCAAGCGACTACAAAAAGTTAAAAGGTTTAACAAAAGCGAATGAGAATTTGAGAGACCATATGACCGATTTGGAACTGATTTTTTCAATGCTGGGAGAGGCTTCAACAACAGAAATCGCCAAAAATAGAGACGTTAAAGGCTTTGAAGAAAACCATACCGCAGCAAAAGCAGGTGGCAGTGTTGCGGGTAAAGCTCGAGAAGATTTGGAGCAAAAATCGGGTAAAAAGATAGTAAGCAATCAAAATTTTAAAGGGCTTACAGAAAAAAGAGATGAGAAAAACCTGGAATAGTAATAAATAGTCTTAAACCGCATCAAAATAAAAAATAGCATCTTTGAAAACCACACAAAATATTCCTGATTTTAAACAAAAGGCATTGCATTGGGCAAATCAGTTTGATGTTTGCTGTTTGTTGGATTCGAATGACTATAAAGATATTTACACAGCTTATGATTTCCTGATCGCGGCTAGCGTTCACGATGAATTAGAATGTCCGGTAATTCAGGCATTTGATCACTTAAAAAACTTTTATTCGCTACATAAAGAATGGATATTTGGTTTTTTTAGCTATGACCTTAAAAACGGAATTGAAAATCTCGAATCGAATCATCCCGACCAACTTGCTTTTCCTGATTTATACTTTTTCGTTCCGAAGTATTTGATTGGCGTTAAAAATGGGGAAATAAAAGTTTTAATAGGTAATGAGTCGATTATTGATGAGATCAAACAATTTAAAACCAGCAATATTCCTGATGATAATCAACTTAATATTGCAAAGCGAATAACAAAGGATCAATACATCGATAAAGTAGAAACGTTAAAAAATCATATTCTTCGTGGTGATATTTATGAAGTTAATTTCTGTCAGGAGTTTTTTGCAGAACATGCGGTAATAAATCCTGTACAAACCTTCGAAGCATTAAATAGCTTATCTCCTACTCCATTTTCAGGTTATTTCAAAATCAAAAATCATTACATTTTATCGGCTACACCGGAAAGGTTTTTATGCAAACGTGATAACAAACTCATTTCACAACCTATAAAGGGAACGGCAAGAAGAAGCAATAATCCACAGGAAGATGAGCGCATTGCCATTCAGCTTAAAAACGATTCGAAAGAACAATCTGAAAATGTAATGATTGTAGATCTGGTGCGCCATGATCTTACAAAATCTGCGGTTAAGGGTTCCGTTCAAGTAGATGAACTTTTTGGCATCTATAGCTTTCCACAGGTTCACCAAATGATTTCAACGATCAGTTGTGAACTTCATCCAGAAATTCATCTGGTTGATGCAATAAAAAATACTTTTCCGATGGGTTCTATGACCGGTGCTCCTAAGGTTAAAGCAATGGAATTAATTGAAGAGTATGAAGAAACTAAACGTGGGATCTATTCAGGTTCTTTTGGTTACATTAATCCAGACGGCGACTTTGATTTCAATGTGATCATCAGAAGTATACTTTACAATGCAGGAAATAAATATTTATCCTTTCAGGTTGGAGGAGCAATTACTTATGAATGCAATGCAGAACAGGAATATGAAGAGTGTTTGCTCAAAGCCAGTGCGATGTTGAAGGTGTTAGGTGGTTAGGTGGTTAGGTGGTTAGGTGGTTAGGTGGTTAGGTGGTTAGGTGGTTAGGTGGTTAGGTGGTTAGGTGGTTAGGTGGTTAGGAAAAACAATCACTACAATAGTATGTTTTAAGGTTTGCCCAAAAAAATAATATACCTCATAACCAATCATATCATTTTTCTATTTTAATTATGTAATATATTTTTAATAGATAATCATGATTATCGGACATATTACTTCATTAAAGATAGATAGGCTCATCTATTAAAAATAAAAAAGGTTGAAGGTTTTTGCACTATGCATACACCTTCAACCTTTAAACCTTCAGCCTTCTACCTTGAAGGCTTTATTTTTTATAGTACTGCTGTGCTTCAGGTAAATATTTTTGAATTTGAGCAATACGAGTTGCATCACTTGGGTGGGTACTTAAAAATTCTGCTGGTTTTTGTGCTCCTGCAGACGCAGCCGACATTCTATTCCAGAAACTTGTTGCATTTTGTGGATTATATCCGGCCATAGCCATGAAGATTAAGCCTAAGCGATCTGCTTCCAACTCTTGATTACGACTAAATTTTAGCATGGCAACTGGCGTACCTACACCATAAAGAGTATTAAAAATCGATTGTGTCTTAGGATTTTTAGATAATGCTACTCCGGCAGCTGCTCCAACACCTTGTGCTACCATCTCCTGCGACATACGCTCAGCCGAGTGGCCAGCAATAGCATGAGCAATTTCATGCCCCATTACAGTTGCTAAACCAGCATCATCTTGTGTTACTGGTAAGATACCTGTATAAACCACAATCTTTCCTCCAGGCATACACCAGGCATTTTTCTCATTATTTTGAACTACGTTAACTTCCCACTGGTAATCAGCAATTAAATTACCGTAGTTATTGTTGTTCATATAAGTTTTTACTGCATTAATTAGCTTATTGCCAACAGTTTTCACTTTTAAGGCTTGCGCATTGGATGCTGATAAAACAGTGCTTTTATTTTCAGTTAAAAAAGTACTGTAGGCTTGAAAAGCCATTGGCAAAACCTGATCATTACTTACCAAATCAAATCGACTACGTCCTGTTAAAGGTACTGTTGAACATGAATTAAATAATAAAATGCCAGCAATACCTGCCGTTAAAAATAGTTTTTTCATAATGATTAGTTAAATAATAAACCTTTTAGGCAAACCGAAAATTAAACAGTATGCTTGTAATAGGTTTTTAATAGTGTGTTTTTGTTAGTTAATTAGTTTTTTTCCTAAACAAATACACTTTGGATTCCTTGCCTTTCAGCAATCTTTCGAGATTTTTTTGATGTGTAACTAAGATCAGAACACAAACCACCATGCCATAAAGCACTTCTGATTTTATAGAGACCTGAAACAAAAAGACAACACTGAGTGGGAATGTAAAGCCAGCACAGATAGAACTTAATGAAACATATTTAGTTAATAAGAGTACAATCACGAAAACCAGAACGCAAAGCATAGATGCTTCAAAGTTAACTGCCAAAATCATTCCAAAAAGTGTAGCCACTCCTTTCCCGCCTCTAAAACCTGCAAAAACAGGAAATAAATGTCCCATTACTGCAGTAACACCTAAGGCAAGTTGATAATTCACAAAAACAACAGAATTTTGTGGTCCGGTAACAGACATGCCTATTAAATAGGCTAAATTGGTAGCCGTATAGCCTTTGGCAATATCAATGATCATTACCGCTATACCTGCCTTTTTACCTAAAACCCTGAATGTATTGGTTGCACCTGCATTACCACTTCCATACTCTCTTACGTCAATACCATAAAAGGCCTGACCAAGCCATACAGCGGTTGGTATAGATCCAAATAGATACGCGAACAATAAGGCACTAAGCGAATAAACCGTAACCATAGCCTACAATGATACAAAAAATAAGCTTTCAATTTTATAACACATCAATTTAGTATGCTTTTAAGCTGATGTCAAGGCTTTTTACAGAATGTGTAAGTGCACCCATTGAAATAAAATCTACACCGCAAGCAGCATATTCTAAAACATTTTCTTCTGTTATACCACCAGATGCCTCGGTTGTAAACCTACCATCAATTAGTGCTACAGCAGTTTTTAAATTTTCGAAACTAAAGTTATCCAGCATGATCCGGTCTACACCTCCAATAGCCAATACCTGCGATAATTCCTCAATATTCCTCACTTCAATCTCAATTTGCAAAGATTTATGGTGATCAGCTAAATATTTTTTGGTCGAATTAATGGCATTGGAAATTCCGCCGGCGTAATCAACATGGTTGTCTTTGATTAAAATCATATCATACAACCCAATCCGGTGATTAACACCACCACCAATCCTCACTGCCCATTTTTCAAGGTAACGTAAACCAGGTGTTGTTTTACGGGTATCTAAAATTTTAGTTTTAGTATCTTTCAAAAGTGAAACAATGCGATGTGTTTTCGTTGCAATTCCACTCATTCTCTGCATACAGTTTAAAACTAACCTTTCTGCAATAAGAATAGCGTGTGTACTTCCAGCTACTGTTAATCCTATATCACCTACTTTTACCTCGGCTCCATCTTGCAACAATGTTGTCACTTGTAAATCAGCATCTACAATTTTGAAGATCTCCTGTGCCATTTCCATCCCAGCGAGAATTCCATCTTCTTTAATGATTAGTTTTGCCTTACCCTGAGCTCCTTCCGGAATGGTTGATAATGAAGTGTGATCTCCATCTCCCACGTCTTCAGCAAGAGCATTTTTTATAAATTGATGTATAAGTTGAATATCCAAAGTATAGATTTTATGCCGCAAAAATAAGAATTATTTGTGAGCGTACAATTGATAGATATATTTAAAAGGAAGCTGACTTAAGAATTTAGCTGATATTGACGGCAACTTATTTATGTTTAATAAATTATTCGGTGCCTTGTATAATAGAAATTTAGTCTTAATCCTTTGCAGGCTCAATTCTTAATTCAGTAATCAAAAAACTACTGTTAAATTTTTTCATGGTGATAGAAACCCTGAATGTTTCTTTCGAGGTACTTAAAATTACAACACCAAACCGATAATTTGGACTATTGTTAATTTTATGAAAAACACTTGTTTTAACAGGAGGATGTTTGACAAAAAAATCCCTCAAAATTTGTTCACCCTGTGCTTTAGAATAGACATCTTCTTCGTCAACAATAATCAGTTCAATAGTTGAAGCAAAATTTTTAGCAATCTCTTTAGCATTACCTGCTTTAAAATACGATGATAAATCATCAATAATATCAGCCTGAATGGCTTTAGAACTATATAATGACGATAAACTAATGATAAGTAAAAAGAAGCTCCGGATCATTTCTGTATTTTATGCAGAAAGAGTAGCTAAAATTATGCCATTAGCTTATCAAAAAACAGATTTCTTAATGTGTATAACCTTCAATAAAGTTATATTTGCCATGTGAATAGAATACTAGAACACGATTTACAAGAAAATGTTTTGTTCTTAATTATAATTTTTGAATATATATGGTAAATAATAAAAAAGTCGCTCTTATCATTTTAGATGGCTGGGGTTACGGACATCAGGATAATTCTGATGCTGCATACGCTGCAAAAACACCTTTTTTTGATTCCTTATTACAACACTATCCAAATTCAAAGCTGGAAGCATCCGGCGAAGCTGTAGGATTGCCTGCCGGACAAATGGGAAATTCAGAAGTTGGACATATGAATTTAGGTGCTGGTAGAGTTGTTTATCAGGAACTTGGAAGAATTAACAAATCCATAACAGACCGGGAATTGCATGTAAATCCTATTTTACTTAATGCTTTTGATTATGCGAAACAAAATAATAAAGCTGTTCATTTTATCGGTTTAGTTTCAAATGGAGGTGTTCACGCACATATTGAACATTTAAAAGCACTCTGCGATGCAGCAAATGAAGCTCAGGTTGAAAAAACTTTTGTACATGCCTTTTTGGATGGCAGGGATACAGATCCAAATTCTGGATTAGGTTTTATTACCGATCTACAAAATCACCTTCAGCATGGAAACGCAAAACTGGCTACAATGATCGGCCGTTACTATGCAATGGACCGTGATAACCGCTGGGAGCGTGTAAAACGTGCCTATGATGTAATGGTGAACGGTGTTGGAGAAAAAACACAGGATGCTTTGAACGCCATTCAAAATTCATATCACAATGGCATTACGGATGAGTTTTTAAATCCGGTAGTGCTTACCCAAGCAAATGGAGCGCCTATCGCAACTATTCAGCCTGATGATGTGGTAATCTGTTTTAATTTCCGTACAGATAGAGGACGAGAAATTACTACTGCATTAACACAAAAAGATTTTCCGGAGCAGCAAATGCATAAGTTACCATTGTATTATGTAACCATGACCACATACGATGAAAGCTTTGAGAAAGTGAATGTGATGTTTACCAAAGATGATCTGACCAAAACTATTGGTGAGGTTCTATCTCAAAATAATAAGAATCAGATTCGTATTGCAGAAACGGAAAAATATCCTCATGTTACCTTCTTCTTTTCGGGCGGAAGGGAAACTGAATTTCCAAATGAGAAACGCATCTTAATTCCTTCACCTAAGGTAGCCACATATGATTTGCAACCAGAAATGAGTGCAGCCGGAATAACAGAAGCCATCACCGCAGAAATGGAATCGGGATGGGCAGATTTTATTTGCTTAAACTTTGCCAATCCGGATATGGTAGGCCATACAGGTGTTTTTGATGCGGTGGTAAAAGCCGTAGAAACAGCAGATAAATGCGCTGAAACTGTAGTCAATAAAGGTTTGGAAAATGGTTATTCATTTATTTTATTAGCAGATCATGGGAACTCTGAGTTTATGGTTAATGGCGATGGATCTGCAAATACGGCCCATACCACTAATCTGGTTCCTTGTATCCTTATCGACAGTGATTATAAAACTATTGCCGATGGAAAACTTGGTGATATTGCCCCTACCGTTCTTAAAATTTTAGGCGTTGATATTCCAGCTGAAATGACTGGAAACGTATTAATATAATGATCAAACCCCTTTATATACTGGTATTTGCTTTGGCACTTCTTTCATGCAATCAGCGTGAAGAAGCTAAAGCAAATACCGATTTAACTTATTTCGATTTAAAAGGCTACTTTGGAAAAGAGATTCTTCGTTTGAAAAAAGCCAAAACCAAAGTAAATAAAACGGTAAGTATTAACGGTATCGAAGAGAATAAAACCTCACTGATTAATGACTGGGATAAAGAACTTGCCATTTTTGTAAATGCAGATATTAACAAAAACTCCTGGAAAGGTAGTTTTGAAGTTAATAAAAAAGTTGACGTAGATACTTATACAACTAACAATAAGAAGATTCCAATTAAGAAAATCTCAGTAACACACCGATTCTCTCAAGTAAGTAAAGTTGAAATCATCATTAATAACAAGAATATTTTATTTCAATCACGGGATACGCTTATCTATGTTCCAGATCAATTGTATCAGATTAAAAAACAACAGAAAATAAGATTTCTTGACACTAAAAATTATTCAATAATTGCCAGATTTAATCCATAAAAAAAGCAGTCAAACTAATGTTGACTGCTTTTTTTATGGATTTTTAAATTTATTTTAAGCTGGCTATCTGTGCTTTATCGTAAGTAACCCAGTCGATAATATCTTTTCTTAATGGCTGCATGGTGAGTACTTTCTGAAAATCGGCAATTGAACTGTTAAATAAACCGATACAGGCAACCTTCTCTGCTCCCTTTTTTACTTTGTAAGATTTATAAATTGCATAATCTTTATAGGCTAACCCACGATTTTGAAACATCTGTGTATCCTCATCTCCATTAATTTCAATGGCTTTGGTAAAATCCTTAATGGCAGCAGTATAGAAATTTTCACGCATGGTATTCAGCGATTCTTTCGGATCATTTGCGATATTTAATCTTGCTTTTCCACGGTAATAATAGGCAGAAACCTCATTAGGCTTCATGGCCAGTAAACGACTATAGGTTGCAATACACTTTTCATATTCTCCATTTTGAAAATAAGAATAACCCAACATTTTTAAAACATTGGCATTATCAGGGGTTTTGGTATCAGCTTTTTCTAATTGTGTAACAGCAGTTTTATAATCACCCTTCATCATGGCCTGCATGCTCTTTTCATAATTGTTCTGGGCAAAACTTGTAGTTGATGAGAAAATAATTAATCCTAAAATCGCTTTTTTAAAATAGTTCATGTATGAATAATAATTTAGATAAATCTAGCACCTTCAGGGGGTGTTTTTTTTGCAATATAATTCTATTATAATAATTTAATAGTTTTTAATTTTTTTACCCTTAAAAAACGGAATGCCCCAGATATTAGCATTAACGCTAAATTAGAAGAATTATGATATTTATCTCAACAATTATATTTCTCTGCCTTTTTAACATAAGATTAATATAGTTTTTACTTTGGCACAAGAGTTGAATTTATTATATTACTAACATAATTAAACAATGTGAATACGATCAAACTGCCAGTTTGTCGTGAGAGGAAAACGTGAAAATGAGTAAACAAGATATATTTGATTTCCATTCTGCTATGCCAATAATCAATGAGGATACCGAATTTTTCCCTTTAATGTCTCAACAAGACGAAGAGGAAATGAACAATGAGGATACGCCTGAAACATTAGCTATTTTACCCTTAAGGAACACCGTTTTATTTCCAGGAGTGGTTATTCCAATTACCGTTGGAAGGGATAAATCAATAAAATTAATAAAAGAAGCTTACAAAGGAAACAAAATTATTGGGGTAGTATCTCAAATGGATGTTTCTATTGAAGACCCTACCTTTGAGCAACTTAACACGGTGGGTACAGTGGCTAATATCATTAAATTGCTACAAATGCCAGATGGCAATACCACTGTAATTATACAAGGTAAGCAAAGATTTAGTCTGATTGAAGAAGTTCAGAATGAGCCTTACATCAAGGCTGTTGTCAAAAAATTTGAGGAGCAAAAACACAAGGCTGATAAAGAGTTTAAAACTTTAATTGCGTCTATACGTGAAATGTCAGCTCAAATTATTCAGCTGTCTCCAAATATTCCAAGCGAGGCTAGTATTGCTTTGAAAAACATTGAAAGCAATTCATTTCTGATCAATTTTATTTCATCAAACATGAATGCCGAAATGGCCGATAAGCAAAAGATTCTGGAAATGAATAAATTGCTGGATCGGGCACAGAAGGTAATGGAATTGTTGATGGTTGAATTACAGATGCTGGAATTAAGAAATCAAATTCAATCTAAAGTTCGTACCGATCTGGATAAACAACAACGTGATTATTTCTTAAACCAGCAGTTAAAAACAATTCAGGAAGAATTAGGTGGAAACTCTGCCGACTTAGAGTTTGATGCTTTACAAGAAAAAGCAAAACTGAAGAAATGGACAAAAGAAGTTAATGATCACTTTGAGAAGGAGCTTGATAAACTAGGTAGGATGAATCCGGCTGCTCCAGATTATTCTGTTCAATTGAATTACCTTGAATTGCTATTGGATTTACCCTGGAGTGAATTTACAAAGGATAATTTTGATTTAAAAAGAGCACAACGCATTTTAGATAAAGACCACTTTGGCTTAGAAAAAGTAAAACAACGTATTGTTGAATATCTTGCTGTACTGAAGCTTAAGCGAGATATGAAGGCGCCGATCTTATGCCTGGTTGGCCCTCCGGGTGTTGGTAAAACTTCATTGGGAAAATCCATTGCGAAAGCTTTAGGCCGTAAGTATGTTAGAATGGCTTTAGGCGGCATTCGCGATGAAGCAGAGATTCGTGGTCACCGTAAAACGTATATCGGTGCAATGCCAGGTCGTATTATTTCATCCATCAAAAAAGCTGGTGCAGATAACCCTGTATTTGTTTTAGACGAGATTGATAAAGTTGGAACTGATCACCGTGGCGATCCATCCTCAGCGTTACTTGAGGTATTAGATCCTGAGCAAAATAATGCTTTCTATGATCATTATGTAGAAATGGATTATGATTTATCTAACATTTTATTCATTGCAACAGCCAATTCATTGAGTACTATACAACCAGCATTATTGGATCGTATGGAAATTATTGAGGTGAATGGTTACACAATTGAAGAAAAGATTGAGATTGCTAAGAAATACCTTCTGCCAAAACAGAAAGAAAACCACGGCTTACAAAATAAACATATCAACCTCAAACCTGCGCTGATTGAAAAGGTAATTGAAGACTATACCCGTGAATCTGGCGTACGTGGTTTAGAAAAAAGAATAGGTTCTCTAGTGCGTGGTGTGGCTACTAAGGTAGCTATGGAAGAAGAATACAATGTAACTTTAACCAATGAAGATGTTGAACGCATTTTAGGTGCACCAATTTATGATAAAGATTTATATGAGGGCAATGAAGTAGCAGGTGTGGTTACTGGTTTAGCCTGGACAAGTGTTGGTGGTGATATCTTATTTATTGAATCTAGCTTAAGTCCGGGTAAAGGGAAACTGACTTTAACGGGTAATCTGGGGGATGTCATGAAAGAATCAGCGGTAATTGCGCTGGCTTACTTACGTGCACATGCAGCAGAATTTGGCATTGATTATGCGCTATTCGATCATTGGGATGTTCATGTTCACGTACCTGCAGGTGCAACACCTAAAGATGGACCTTCAGCTGGTGTAACGATGTTAACCGCACTAACCTCTGTATTTACCCAACGTAAGGTAAAACAACATTTAGCCATGACGGGTGAAATCACCTTGCGTGGTAAAGTTTTGCCTGTAGGGGGGATTAAAGAAAAAATCCTGGCTGCCAAAAGAGCAAATATTAAGGAAATTATCCTTTGTAAAAGTAACCGAAAGGATATTTTAGAGATTAAAGAAAGCTACATTAAAGACCTTACTTTCCATTACGTAAGCGAAATGAGTGAGGTAATAGAATTGGCTTTAACAAAAAATAAAGTTAAAAAACCATTAGACCTGAGTATTAAAGCTGCTCCGATTGTCAATTAAATGGTAAATCTTTTGGATGATCTTTCGAAAATTCAATAACAATAAATACATTTATAGCCCGGGTAATCATCCGGGCTTTTTTATGAAATTATTTTTCACCACTGCTATTCTTTGCTTAATCTGTCTAACAGGTTTCAGTCAGTCTTTCAAAAATGAATTTGGTTTTAAAACCGAAAATGATGCTTACTTAGCTACCTTAAACGACCGTTACTATACCAATGGATTATTCCTTTATTTTCGTAGGGCAATAGATCCAGCAAAATTTTCAGAAAAAATAGAAAAGAAAACCTATGAAATTTCTGCCGGTCAGAAAATGTATACACCATATTGGGGGCAGGTAGCTAAAAGAGAAGATCAAGACCGGCCTTTCGCCGGTTATTTATATGCCGGTGCTGCTTATTCTGTATTTTATAAAAATGAAAGTGTTTTGAAAACCAGTGTAGAAATAGGAACCGTTGGGCCAAATTCACTGGCACAGGATGCACAGAAATTCCTACATAAAACAGTTGGCTTTTATACCCCTGCCGGATGGGAATATCAAATTAAAAATGAATTCGCTGTTAACCTTGCTGCAAACTACAGTAAGCTTTTGGTACGATCTAGCGATAATATAGTTGATTTAAGTGGCCAGGGTTATGCAAACTTAGGTACTACATTTTCAGGCTTAGGTACATCAATTTTATTTAGAGCAGGAAGATTAAACCAGTTGTTTAATAGTGCTTATCATAATGCGGTGATAGGTGACTCAAAAACAGCTGCATTAAATAAATCAGAATTTTTCTTCTATGCCAAACCCCAATTAAATGTTGTGGCTTATGACGCTACTATACAAGGCAGTTTATTTAAGAACAATAGTCCGGTTACTTTTGATGTACAACCAATTGTTTTCGAACAACAGTTTGGCGTAAACTACAGCTCAAAGAGATTTACGGCAGATTTCAATATTATATTTAAAACAAAGGAAGTTAAAAGTGTTGCTAAGGCGCAGAATTATGGTGGCTTGAGTTTGTATTATCGATTCGGAATATAAAACCACTAAATCAACTAAAAGGACTTTTGACTTTCTATAGTATTAATAAAAATAGCAGTTTTTTACTTTGGGTTTTATTCCCCGTTTAGGGTGTTTGGGGCTTTTCGGCTTTTCTTTCGATCAGAATTAACTGCCTTATTTTTTAAGCGCTTTTGAATAACAGCTTTAGGAATTTTGGTTGGCTTTCTCCTTTTCTGTACATGAAGAGACTGTTTAAGAAGTTCAATTAGTTTCGCAACAGTTTTCTCCTTATTTAGCAATTGGCTTCGATCTTCCTGAGATACAATATGGAGTAAACCTTCGCTATCTAACCTATTTTCCAAACGAGATTTCAATAGAGTTTTCTCCTCTTCACTAAGATAATCATTTGCTTCTAAAGCGAAAATCAATTCGACCTTACTAGAAACTTTGTTTACATTTTGCCCACCTTTGCCCCCACTTCTGGAAGTTTTGAAAGTAACTGATTTTAAAATTTCTTCTCTGGTGGGTAACATGTTACAAAATTATAAAAGATAATCCAACTAAAAAAGCTAGTAACTAAACAGTCTTTTTTTACCTTTGTAACAGAATGAAGAAGAACTTAGTTATAGCTATTGATGGCTATTCATCGTGTGGAAAAAGCACCCTTGCAAAGGCCCTGGCTAAAAAATTAGGTTTTATTTATGTAGATAGCGGCGCCATGTACCGTGCCGTTACACTATATTTTTTGAGAAACAATATTGATGTGAGTGATGATGCAGCTGTTATTGATGCTTTACAACATATTGAATTAAACTTTCATTCCAGAGATTATGAGTCACATATCACTTTAAATGGTGAGGAAGTTTCTGATGAGATTCGTTTAATGCCAGTTTCACAAAACGTGAGTGAAGTGTCTGCTCATAAAATTGTTCGCCATGAAATGGTAAAACAACAGCAGCGGATGGGCAAATCAAAAAGCATTGTGATGGATGGCCGCGATATTGGCACCACCGTTTTTCCGCATTCACCTTTAAAGTTTTTTATGACTGCTGATCCGAAAATCAGGGCTGAAAGAAGGTTTAAAGAATTAGAAAGCAAAGGCAATAATCAAACCACGCTGGAAGAAGTTTTTGAAAACCTGGCACATCGTGATTATGCTGACACCACCCGTAAAGAAAGTCCCCTAGTGCGGGCTGATGATGCCATTATTTTAGACAATACAAATTTAACCCAGGAGGAACAGCTCAATTTTGCAATCGGAAAAGTTGAACCGTTGATGGCCGGATAGTATTTTATATTTATCTGCTTATTTTAATTTCATACATTTAGTGGTAATTATGATGCTACTATGAAATTAAAACACCTAACCGCACTTGCTCTATTTTTTACTATTATTTCTTTTAATGCCCATGCGCAAAAAGGCTGGATCAATCTTTTTAATGGAAAAGATTTAAAAGACTGGAACATCAAAATTTCCAAGCATAGTTATAAGGAAAATTATGCCAATACTTTTCGGGTAGAAAATAGCTTAATGAAAGTGAGTTATGATGGCTATCAGGAGTTTAATCAACAATATGGCCATATCTTTTATAAAAAACCATTTTCTGCTTATTTATTAAAAGTAACTTATCGGTTTGTTGGCAACCAAGCCAAGGGCGGAGAAGGTTGGGCAATTCGCAATAGCGGTGCCATGTTGCACTGTCAGAATCCGGCAACCATGTTAAAAAATCAGGATTTTCCCATTTCTATTGAAGCACAAATTTTAGGTGGAGATGGCGAACATATTCGCCATACCAGTAATGTCTGCACACCGGGAACACTGATTAATTACCAAGGTAAGCTGTTTACCGATCATTGTTTAGATTCAAAGTCGAAAACATATTCCGGAGATCAATGGGTTACTGCAGAATTTCTGGTTCTTGGAGATTCTGTAATTAAACACATCATCAATAAAGAGGTAGTACTGGAATATACCAAACCACAAATTGGAGGTGATAACGTTTCTAATTATGACCCAAAAATAAAAATTGATGGCACCCCTTTAAAATCTGGCTATATCTCATTGCAAAGTGAAAGTCACCCAATAGAATTTAAAACTGTTCAACTTTTTGACCTGGAACCTTATCTGAAAAATAAAACGAAACTTGATCAGGTAGTCAATCAGTTATTAGAAAAGTAACCTTAATCTATTTATTGCTAGATAAATGATGCGCTTAACCCATTCTTCGATCAGACACTTTATTCCTTTTTTATTTTTATTTATAACTACAATTGCCTTCGGACAAAAAGCATATACAATTACTGAAATACCTGATCCGAAAAAACAAGATGGTGGTTGGGTAAGTGACCCGGACAAAATATTATCGCCTGATGATATTTTACAAATTAATAGTAAAATATCTGAATTTGAAAGTAAAACCAATGTTCAGATGGCTGTTGTAATTGTAAATGATTTCAACCATGATCAGGAAGATTTTGACTTTGCCTACACCCTTTTTAATACTTGGGGAATTGGCTCAAAAACCAGTAATAACGGTTTACTTTTATTTATTGCTAAAGACAGACGCAAATATCGATTTATTACGGGCACCGGAGTTGAAGGTGTTCTACCGGATGTGAAACTTAAACACATCGCAGAAAAAAATCTTATTCCAGCTTTTAGAGAAAATAATTTTGGCACTGGCATTATCAATACCATTGATGCACTTGGCGTAATCATTTTGAAGCCAGAAAACAATTCTGAACTCAATCAATTCTTCACCCAAAAAGAAAGCAATAGTTCATTGGGAAAGTTTTGGATTCCCATGCTGCTCATCATTTTAGGCTTTTGGGCGATTTTTAAAATCGTAAACAGGCAGTCTAAAAAAGAAAAGAAATCAAAATCTTCAAAACAGGAAAGTTATGATCCCGCTCTTATAAAAGGCTGTGCCGGCTTTATTTTTTTTGGTTTCCTTTTAGTATTCGCTATTGTATTTTTCGGAGGGTTCGATCTTATTGAAAAAATAAAACTAGCCCAAATACCTATTATTGCTTTCATTATTTTGTCCATCATGCTTTTCTTCAGGTATTTGTTTTTCATTGCCTCCATCAGAAATCAACATCAGGACGATAAAAATTTCTTTAATGCAGTTAAGGCTTTTCATCAGAAAAACTGGTGGCTGATCTTTTTTTCTCCGCTTATCATCATTGCCATCATCAGACATCTGATCAAGAGTACTAAAACTAATGATCGTTTTAAGCCTGTTTTAGATAGCAAAAACGAGGAGATGACCCGTGTTGACAGGGATATTAATATAGAGGGAACTCCTTATTTAACACCCGGCCAACGTAAAGAAGAAAAGGAGAAAGTTTATGATTACGACATTTGGGAAAATAAAGGCAAAACAGAACATATTATAAAACAGTGGCCTGCTGAAGAATTTGACAAATTTTTGGAGTGTCCGGCTTGCGGATTTAAAACTTACAAACTAAATAAAAAAATCACAACTAAATCTGCAACTTATAGCCATGAAGGGCAAGCCAAGATCATTAATGAGTGTAGCTTCTGCAAAAAAACTGAGTTTATCAGATGGATAACATTGGCCATGCTGGTGGAGTCAAGTTCATCATCGGGATCATCTTCATCTAGCAGTAGCAGCAGTTCTTCGTCTTCCTCGAGTAGCTGGGGTGGCGGTAGCAGTAGCGGCGGTGGCAGCGGAGGAAGTTGGTAGCTAAACGACATTTTAACTGTTTTCTATGCCTAATTAAAAGTATTTCCTAATTTTGACTTGCTTAGCACGATGTTTGCGCTTTGCGTCGTTATCCTATCACCCTTTAAAACTGATTGCAGAATCCCATTATGATGAATAGAATTTTCTTTATATTAATTGCCCTTTTTATTTTCTCCAGCCGTGTTAGTGCTCAAGATACCTATCGTGTAACGGCTGATGAATTACGGGTTAGAGAAACCAATAACCCTAAAAGTAAGGTTATAGGCTCCATTATGCAAAATGGAAAGGTTGAGGTTTTAGACACCACGAATGCGAAATTCTATAAGGTTAAAATAAAAAAACGTGAAGGCTGGGCAAGTAAAGATTTTATTCAAAAAACTTCGGTTACAAAACCAGCAGTACCTCAAGCGAATGCACCTACACCAAATGCAACAACCAGTTCTACAGCAGATGTGATTTATCGGGTAACTACCGATAACCTGAGAGTAAGGGAAAAGGCTGATGCTAAGAGTAAGATAACCGGATATTTACCTGAAAATGAAAATGTAGCTGTAATTGATTCTACAAATAACAGTTATTATAAAATTAAAGTAAGTAATGGCGAAGGTTGGGTAAGTAAGTCATTTTTGGTTAGGGTTTCGCCAATTACTAAACCTGTTGCTGCAAAAACAGGTGTTTCTGTTGAAGTACCAAAAATTGCTAAAGATTATTCTAATATTATTCTTTTCGCTATAGTTGCACTGGTTTTTGGCACTATTCTTTATTTTATCTTTAAATATTCCAATCAGAATAAAATACTGATTGGCATTTCTGCAATAGTAGTTCTGGTGGTTGTTTATTTTTGCTTTGTTACTTTTATACAGCCAAAAAAAGTTTCAGGAACTTATGTCAGTGATAGTGATACACAATATAAAACCTTCGATTTTGGCACTCAAGATTCTGTATTAGTAAAAGACACTTACACGGATTCTACCTTTAAAGCAAAGTATGTTATTGAAGGAGACATGATCAAACTTTATGATCAGCAAAATATGATCTTACTATTGATTAGAGATGAACAAACCTTGGTTGGAGAAGGATTTACCAGGGGAACTTTTACAAAGAAGTAGGGCTATAAAATTTGTATATTTGGTATTATGAAAGTATTATTAGAGATTCCAGATCACAAAGCATCTTCTTTATTGGATGTGCTGAATAGCATTCCTTATGTTAAAGCTAAAAAAATTATTGAGCCTAAGGATCTTTTAATAGCAGAAATAAAAGAAGCCGTTGAAGAACTTAAATTGATCAAGCAGGGTAAATTGGAAGGAATACCAGCAAAGCAGCTGCTTGATGAATTATGATGTTATAGCAGTTCCTAGTTTCAGAAGGGAGCTTAAAAAACTTTCAAAGAAATATCATTCACTAAAGGCGGATTTAGCTGTCTTATTCGATGATTTAGAAAAAAACCCCGCGATAGGTACTCCTATTGGCAAAAACTGCTTTAAAATTCGAATTGCAATTACATCCAAAGGTAAAGGCAAATCAGGCGGAGCCAGAGTTATTACAAACTTTATAATCACTGAGTCCACAGTTTATCTACTTTCCATTTATGATAAATCTGAGCAAGATAACATTTCTGATAAGGAGCTTCTCGAGCTATTAAAAGAAATATCAGGATAACTTTTCTGCTTTAGCATATTTATCAATTTAAACCCGTTAGAGCGAATAGCATATAGCACAGCGAGGACTATTAGCAATAATGGGACTGCTACGTCCAAATAATTAACGCACACTCATTTCTAAATAATTGAGAAAAATCGCATTAATGTTATTTGAATTTTACGATTCAGATGCTGAAATAAATTCAGCATGGCGACTAGTAGAATCTTAATAACCTAAAAATCAGCAACATTTATTAAAAAAATCTTTTCTATTAATTAAAAAATTTTTACCTTTGCAGTCCCTAAATAGGGGAAAAAGGAGATAATTAATTAATGGCTAAAAAACAAGTAGCAGAAAAAGAATTAGCAGCAAAAACAGCTGAACTTCAGGGAGAAGGCGGACGCCTGACTGAAAAAGAAACGATTGAATCAGAAGCTGATTCAGTTTCGATCGAATCGATCAAATCATCATTAGCAACACCAACCGAAGATTTCGACTGGGATGCAGATGAAAAAGTTTTCGGCAATTACAATGATGCAGACCGTAAAAAGTTTGAGGACATGTATGCTGGAACCTTCAATCAGATCACTAAAGGTGAAATCATCAGCGGTATTGTTGTTTCAATTAACAACAAAGATGTAGTATTAAACGTTGGTTTTAAATCAGACGGTTTAGTTTCTACTTCAGAGTTCCGTGATACACCAGATCTTAAAATCGGTGATTCAGTTGACGTTTTCGTTGAAGCACCAGAAGATGCTAACGGTCAGTTGATCCTTTCCCGCAAAAGAGCAAAAACACAAAGATCATGGGAAGCAATTAATGAGGCGCTTGAAAATGATAGAATCATCAATGGTTTCGTTAAGAGCCGTACTAAAGGTGGTTTAATTGTTGACATCATGGGCGTTGAGGCTTTCTTACCAGGATCTCAGATTGATATTAAACCTATCCGCGATTACGATGTATACGTGGGTAAAACAATGGAATTTAAAGTTGTTAAAATTAACCATGAGTTTAAAAACGTAGTAGTTTCTCATAAAGTGTTAATTGAAGACGATTTAGAAAGCCAAAAAGTTGAAATCGTTTCTAAATTAGAAAAAGGACAAGTATTAGAAGGTACTGTTAAAAATATTACTGATTTCGGTGTGTTCATCGATTTAGGTGGTGTTGATGGTTTACTTCACATTACTGATATTTCTTGGGGCCGCATAGAGCATCCAAAAGAAGTATTATCATTAGATGAAAAAATCAACGTTGTTGTTTTAGATTTCGATGATGAGAAAAAACGTATCGCTTTAGGCTTAAAACAATTAACTCCACACCCTTGGGAGAATTTAGATGCTAACTTAGCTGTTGGTTCTAAAGTAAAAGGAAAAATCGTAACTGTTGCAGATTACGGTGCTTTCTTAGAAATCATCCCAGGTGTTGAAGGTTTAATCCACGTTTCTGAAATGAGCTGGTCACAAAACTTAAGAAATCCACAAGAATTCTTAAAAGTTGGTGATGAGATCGAAGCTGAAGTTTTAACTTTAGATAGAGACGAACGCAAAATGAGCTTAGGTATTAAACAATTATCTAACGATCCATGGCAAGAAGTAGCTGCTAAATTCCCAGTTGGAAGCAAGCACCAGGCTACTGTTAAAAACATGACTAACTTCGGTGTTTTTGTTGAAATCGAAGAAGGTATTGATGGTTTAATCCACATCTCTGATTTATCTTGGTCTAAAAAAGTAAACCACCCTAATGAATTCACTAAAGTTGGTGATGTATTAGACGTTGTTGTTTTAGAATTAGACGTTGATAACCGTAAATTAAGCTTAGGTCACAAACAATTAGAAGAAAACCCTTGGGATACTTTCGAAACGATCTTTACTTTAGATTCGGTTCACCAAGGTACTGTTGTAAAAGTAACTGATAAAGGCGCTGTGATTGCTTTACCATATGGTGTAGAAGGTTTCGTGCCAACTAAACACATGGTTAAAGAAGACGGTACTTCAGTTAAAGCTGAAGAAACTAACGACTTCAAAATCATTGAGTTTAACAAAGAAGCTAAACGTATCGTAGTATCTCACGCCCGTATCTGGGAAGAGGTTAAAGCTGAAGCTGTAGCAGAAGAAAGAAATGCTAAGAAAAAAGAAGCTAAAGCTGCTGTAACTGCGGTTAAAAAAGTTAAAGATTCTGTAGAGAAATCTACTTTAGGAGACTTAGACGTATTGGCTCAATTGAAATCGCAATTAGAAGGCGAAGAAAGCAAAGCTAAAAAAGGCTAGTTCTTTTTAACTGATAAATTTAATCCCGATAGCGAAAGTTATCGGGATTTTTTTTTGCAGCCAAACCTATCAGTTTTTTAAAAACTGATAGGTTTAAATATTCATCCGCCTATAATTATTACTTTTGACAGGACTTATCAACCCTTGTTATGAAGAAATTTATCTTTTTGTTTCTAACCTTATTTGCATTAAATCTTTCTGCCCAGGAAGTAAATATTATTCCGCTACCGGTTAAACTTGATATAAAACAAAAGATTGTACCATTTACTATTGACCAAAACACGCAGATTATTGCGCCAGACTCGCTAATTAACAGCATCACCTATCTCAAAGATTATATTTTAAAATATTATGGAATCGTAATCGGCGGAGATAGTACTTTCAATAAAAAAGGTAACATCATCAAACTGGAAATAAACGCGATCAAAACCGTAAATCCAGATCGGTATGAGCTTTCTTCGGACGATAAACAAATCCAAATCAGTGCTTCATCTCCAAAGGGAATTTTCTACGGCATCCAAACTTTAATTCAACTATTACCGTATTCCCGTAAAGCTTTTCCTGTTCAAATCCCTGCCGTTTCTATTGTCGATTATCCCCGTTTCGGTTACCGAGGCATGCACCTCGATGTAAGCCGCCATTTTTTTGATGTAGCCTTTGTAAAACAGTACATCGACTACTTAGCGCTGCATAAAATGAATTATTTTCATTGGCATTTAACCGATGATCATGGATGGAGAATCGAAATCAAAAAATATCCTAATCTTACTGAAATCGGCGCATGGCGTAACGGAAGCATTATTGGCTTGTGGCCGGGAAAAGGAAATGAAAATATAAAATATCAAGTATTGTCATCAGAAGTAAAAATTACACCAAAGGATGCTAAGATTAAAACTGATGAGATTCGCTACGGTGGTTTTTACACCCAGGAACAAATTAAAGAAGTAGTTGATTATGCCGCTAAACGTTATATCACCATTATTCCTGAAATAGAAATGCCTGCCCACAGTATGGCTCTACTAGCAGCTTATCCAGAACTTGGCACTGAACCAAATAAAAAATATGAAGTTGCCCAAACCTGGGGTATGATGAATAAGTATAACAATGTACTTCAAGCTTCTGATACTACTTTTAAATTTCTCGAAAATGTTTTAACGGAAGTGATGGCATTATTTCCCTCACCCTATATCCACATCGGTGGCGATGAAGCATCTAAAATTTGGTGGAAACAATCTGCGGTTTCTCAACAAATTATTAAAGCGAACGGTTTAAAAAATGAAAGTGAGTTACAAAGTTATTTCATTAGAAGAATGGAAAAATTTGTGAACAGTAAAGGTAAAACCATTATCGGCTGGAACGAGATTTTGCAGGGTGGATTGGCTCCAAATGCCGTAGTGATGAGCTGGCAAGGAGAAAAAGGCGGTATGGAAGCTGCTAAGCAACAACATAAAGCCATTATGACGCCAGAAGATAAACTTTACTTTAACCATGCTCAATTTATTAAAGAAGACAGTTTAACGGCAGGTAAAGCCTCTTTGCTTATTAATGTTTACAATTACGAACCAATACCTGCTGAATTAAACAACGAACAGGCTAAATACATTTGGGGCGGACAAGGTTGTTTATGGAGTGAGTATATTACTAATCCAGCGAAAGTTCAATACCAGCTCTTTCCGCGATTAGATGCCTTAAGCGAAATTTTATGGAGCCCTAAAGAAAAACGGAATTATACCGATTTCCAAAAAAGATTAAGAATTCAATTTAAACGATACGATTTAATGGGTATCACTTATTCAAAAAGGTATCTCGAAAATTAATTTTCATTTCCTGTAATTTTTTAACATGCATTGCTTACTAACTGTTCACATAATTTAAAAAAAAGCAATGGATAACAGAAACTCAAAATTTGGCTTAATAGGATTTTTTCTTATTGTAGCCAGTCTTCAGGCTACGCCTATCTATATTAAGTATTTTCTACTCACATTAGCAGTAATATCTTTAGTTAGGGTAATTTATCAGTACCAGAAAGAATTTAAAAACAATCGTTTATCAAAAAGCAGATAAGGAATATCTAAAATGATTGAAAAATCTTATCTGGAAAAATTGGAGGAGCATAAAGGCATTATCTATAAAATGGTAAACCTTTATGCCGACAACGATGAAGATCGTAAAGATTTATATCAGGAAATTATTTCCCAAAGCTGGAGTGCTTATCCGCGTTTCAAAGGTGAGGCTAAATTTTCTACCTGGCTTTACAAAATAAGTTTAAACGTGTCACTTTCATTTTTAAGCAAACAGAAGAAGCTAACCCAAATCAGGGATCATGATGAATTTAACTCTTATTTCGAACCTCCGGAACTTTCTGAACGTGCCGATTGGCTTTACCGTTGCATTAAACAATTATCCGAAATAGATCGAGGTATAATTATGCTTCACCTTGATGGATTTACCAATACAGAAATAAGCGAAATGACAGGCATTTCGAGAAATAGCACAAACGTTAAACTACACCGAATTAAACAACAATTGACTACACTTTTAACCGGAAAGTAATATGAATTTAGAACAGGAATGGCAAAACTTAAGCGTTGAATTCAACTCAAAAGCAGATCATATAAATATTGCGAATATCACTATTGACGAAAAATCACATCATCTTTTGCAAGACTTGATATTTAAACTGAAATGGAAACTAAGGTGGATTAGAATTATTGATTTACCAGTTTTAGCTATGGCATTTGTTGTTAAAGGAGATTTAAAGTTTTTATTACTCGGCATTTTCATAATCTATGAAATTTCAAGAGCCTTTAGTATTAAAGACTTTAATAAAATAAAAACAGGCATTAACTATAACACTGACTTAAAGCAAGTCCTATCAGATAATCTCAAGGCAATTAAGAGAATTTTAAAGGTTGAAAATATTTTCGGATATATCTTCATACCGCTTTCAGGCCCTATTGGATTACTTGCATATCGTTTATATGTATATGAAACTTTTGATATGGTATTATCCTTACCACATTTTTTTCTTCAATTGATTCTTGTTTCGCTAATGGGTATTCCATTAATCTATTTGGCAAAAAAAATGAACGATAACATTTTTTCTAAACCCTTAAAAGAACTTAACAAAAAGATTAACGATTTAATGAATTAGCTTTTTGGTCATTTGTAACTGGTAGGTACCAGGTGTCATTCCAACAGCTTTTTTAAAAGTTCTGATAAAATGATTGGCATCACTAAATCCCAATTCGTAACTAATTGAAGCTACTTTATCACCAGATTGAGCCAGTAGAATCTTCGCTCTATTTATTTTCTCAGCCAAAATAAAATCATTCGGACTAATGCCTAACTCTCGTTTAAATAGCCTGTAAAAACTTGCTCTGCTCATACAGGCTTTATCACTTAAATTCTTAATGCTAATTTTCTCCCCCAAATTTGATTTTATATAATTCAATACAAAGGCCAGTGGGTTTTGATTAAGATTATAGCTTTCATCGCTAATGGTTTTAAGGTTTTGTGTTTGCATAATCCTCACTAAGAGTTCTTTCAAAGTTAAATCTGCCAAAACATCTTTTTCCTTTGCTCCTTCTGAACAAATTCTGATTACTTTATTAATGAGATAGGCAATTTCTTCATTGTTGTAAAAATGATATTCATCGTAATTTAATAACCACTTTTCATTGCTTCCCTCCTTCGGAAAAAATTCATTCAGGTATGCTATTGTTTTTTTAATCTGATCCTGATCTATGGCCAGTGCTATACATTGTGTTGGACTAAGCTGGCTTGCTTCTGGAAAATCAATTTTCATGGTTACTGAAGGCGGAACAATCACCGTTTGTCCTGGAAAATAATCAAATCCTTTTTTGTCAAAGAGGTGCATAACCTTTTTGCCTCGCAGCATACTTGTAATTACGAAATCATTAAAAGTTAGTGGCACCAGGTAAGATTCGGCATAGGTTTCAAATACGTTTAATTCACAATGTGATAAAGTATATGAAGTTCTGTTCTCAACTAATGTTTGTAATTTTTCGGTTTTACTTAAACTGACCTGATCTAATATATGTGGCATAACGATAAAGATTTGGTTAGAGCGCATTGCTGATTACTCAAATATATCGATAAGTATTTCACAAAGGTTACATAGACTGCAACAATAATGCTATTACTTGATGCAATTATACTACCTCTACAAACAGATTTGCCATTAGGTTTGTGATAACCAAATCTTTTAGTCACGAAAAATATGACGGGATAATTTTATCAGAATTGAAAATCTTTTAAAACATCAGTGATATTTTTCAACCTTAAAAATCATAATTATGGCAAATTTAATAGAAAGACCATCATTCAAATCCCATTACGACAATTATATCGACGGAAAATTTTTAGCACCAGTTAAAGGTGCCTATTTCGATAACATCTCCCCGATTGATGGAAAAGTTTTCACTAAAGCCGCTCATTCTACCAAAGAAGATTTAGAACTGGCGGTAAATGCTGCGCATGAGGCTTTCAAAACCTGGAGCAAAACCTCCTCAACTGAAAGGAGCATTATTCTGAATAAGATTGCGCAACGCATGGAAGATAATTTAGAATACCTTGCTACCGTTGAAACCATAGATAACGGAAAAGCCGTGAGAGAAACCTTGGCAGCTGATTTACCTTTAGGCATTGATCATTTCCGGTATTTTGCAGGAGTAATCCGAGCAGAAGAAGGATCACTTTCAGAATTGGATGCCAATACTGTTTCGCTAATCGTACACGAGCCTATTGGTGTGGTGGCCCAAATCATTCCATGGAACTTTCCACTTTTAATGGGAATCTGGAAGCTGGCTCCTGCCCTGGCCGCAGGTAACTGTGTGGTACTGAAACCTGCTGAAAGCACGCCAATTTCTATCATGGTTTTAATGGAGTTGATTGGCGATTTATTGCCTCCAGGTGTTATAAATGTAGTGAATGGTTTTGGTGCAGAACTAGGTCGTGCTTTGGTTACCAATCCAAAAATTTCCAAAGCTGCATTCACAGGTTCTACGCCTACCGGCAGATTGGTGATGCAATATGCCACTGAAAATATTATTCCTGTAACCTTAGAATTAGGCGGTAAATCGCCTAATGTATTCTTTAGTTCAGTAATGGATGAAGATGATGCTTTTTTGGATAAAGCTGTAGAAGGCGCGGTAATGTTTGCCTTAAATCAGGGCGAAATCTGTACTTGTCCATCACGCTTGTTGATTCAGGAAGACATTTATGAAAAATTTATAGCAAAAGTAATTGAAAGAACTGAAGCCATCAAAATCGGTAGTCCTTTAGACCCAACCGTAATGATGGGTGCACAGGCTTCAAAAATTCAATACGAAAAGATTGCTCAATATATCAAATTAGGAAAAGAGGAAGGTGCAGAAGTATTAACTGGTGGCGAGGTAAATAAGCTGGAAGGCGAATTGGAAACCGGCTATTACATCAAACCAACCATTTTCAAAGGCCATAACAAAATGAGAATTTTCCAGGAAGAAATTTTCGGACCTGTGTTAGCCGTAACGACCTTTAAAACAGTAGAAGAGGCTATTGAAATCGCTAATGATACGCTTTATGGTTTGGGGGCTGGGGTTTGGACCAGGGATGCGCACGAGCTTTATCAAGTTCCCAGAGCCATTCAGGCTGGTCGTGTTTGGGTAAATCAATACCATTCTTATCCTGCCGGAGCACCATTCGGAGGGTATAAACAATCAGGCGTGGGTAGAGAAAACCATAAGATGATGTTGGGACATTACCGCCAGACAAAAAACATGTTAATCTCTTACGATAAAAATAAATTAGGTTTCTTTTAATTTGTAGAACAACATTGCTAATTCCCCGTTGATTGTAAGAATGCCGCAGTTGAGTGAAAATCTCAGCTGCGGCTTATTAATGAAATTATAAATATTGAATCATGGTAAGCAGAATTGATAGTACTAAAGAAGCAAAA
Source organism: Pedobacter psychrotolerans (assembly GCF_004340665.1). Classification (GTDB taxonomy): domain Bacteria; phylum Bacteroidota; class Bacteroidia; order Sphingobacteriales; family Sphingobacteriaceae; genus Pedobacter; species Pedobacter psychrotolerans. The sequence continues at coordinate 37,109 of NZ_SLWO01000012.1, read as the reverse complement.
GAGCTGATCGCAACGCTAAAAGAAAAGCATGGCGAGCTCATGTTTTATCAAGCCGGGGGATGCTGTGAAGGCACTCAACCTCAATGCTTCGAAAAAGGTGGTTACTACTTACGCATGAATGATGTGTGTTTAGGCGAAATAGAAGGTTGTGAATTTTGGGTAGATCGAGATTTATTTGAATATTGGAAATACTCACATTTTACTTTAGATGTTTTAGATGGCTTTGGTGTTGGCGGGTTTTCATTAGAAACGCCTTTACAAAAAACTTTTAAAATCCACTATCGCCTTTTTTCAGCAGCGGAATTACAAAACTTAGCGGATGTAAAAACAGCAGATTAACATTTTTTTTTGCGAAATGAGATGGAAGTCAGTTTAGAATCATTCCGTTGAATTTTATTTTCTGATGAATCTTTTTAAAAAATTATGCAATCTTTGTTCAAATTTCAATCATGCGTAAAATATTTGCAGTCGTTTGCACCATCCTCACCTTATTTGTTTTAAAAGAAACCGTTAATATTTTCATTACCGATGAAGCAGATATTGTAAAACAACGCAGTATATTTATTGTAATTGCCCTGAGCATCTCCATTCCACTTATTATTTTAACGCTTTGGCTTTGGAAACCAAGGAATAATCAAGAGCAAAATCAATCGTAGAATTTTTGCCTTAACTCGGGAGTTGGCACCCAGCAACTCTCCTGCCTTCCCCACCACTTATAGCGGTTTTTAGCAACAAAATCATAAACCCAATCTCTAATAAATTTTGGAATGATGATGAAAATATAGAGCATAGGCCATAATCCATTCAACTTGCGTGCTATTCTTAAAGCTGCTGATGATTTAGTGTAGAGTTCTTCATTTTCCACCAACACAATCGAATTAACTTTATTTAAATCTACATTAAACTGAGGCAAAGTCTTTTTTGCATATTCACCCTGTAAAGCCGTAAACCTAAAAATATTCTTCTTATCGCGTTCAATTGCAAACTGTACGGATGCGTTACAGAGATTACAAACACCATCAAAAAAAATTACAGGATTTTTCGATATCATTGTCACAAAGCTATTCAATTTATTAAACTAAAAGCTAAAACGCTAATTTTAGCAAAAATAAAAAGCCTATGTCAATCACTACAGAAGAGGAATTATTCGGAATGAAACGTGTAAGCAAAGCAGTTGCCTACACGCTTAAGGAAATGCGCAATTTCGCAAAACCGGGTATTTCTACTAAGCAACTAGATGATTTTGGTGGTGAGATATTACAAGATTTAGGTGCTAAATCTGCACCCAGATTAACTTATCAATTTCCAGGGTGGACATGCATTAGCGTAAACAACGAAGTCGCACATGGCATCCCTTCTGATAAAAAAATATTAAAGGAGGGTGATTTAGTGAATGTAGACGTTTCAGCTGAGTTAAATGGTTTTTGGTCAGATAATGGTGGTTCTTTTGTTTTAGGTGAAGATTTACACCAACATCATTTATTAGTTGATGCTTCCAAAAAGATTCTTAAAAAGGCAATTAATCAGATAAAAGGTGGTGTTAAAATTTCAGAAATTGGTCGTTTAATTGAAACGGAAGCCAGAAAATCAGGTTTCAGGGTCATTAAAAACTTAACTGGGCATGGCGTGGGCCGAAGCCTGCATGAAGCACCACATGAAATTGCCAATTTCTACGATCGTTATAATTTCGACAGGTTTAGAAAAAACACTACTGTGGCGGTAGAAACATTCATTTCTACGGCATCCAGCATTGCTGAAACCCAAAAAGATGGTTGGACGCTTGTTGGAAATAAGGGCGGATTCGTTGCCCAACATGAACATACCATATTAATTACCGGTGATAAACCACTGATTTTAACTGCAGAAAACGACATTTGGATTTAACGATCAGCTATTTTCAAATTCAACTTCCCAACCTTAAAACATTTTTCTATATTTGCCCAATCCTTCTTCAATGCAAAAGAAAACAATCTTTGACGGACAAAAAATTCAGATTACAATTAAGCGGCTTTGCCATCAGTTAATTGAAAACCATGACGATTTCTCGAATACTGTGCTTATTGGTATCCAGCCAAGAGGCATATTTTTGGCCGATCGGATTCACCAGGAACTCCAGCAAATTCTTAAAAACAAGAAACTTTTAAAGGGAAACCTTGATATTACTTTTTTCAGAGATGATTTCCGCCGGAAAGATGGTTTGGTAACTGCGAGCAGTAATTCTATCGATTTTATTATCGAAGGTAAAAAAGTGATCCTGATTGATGATGTACTTTGGACAGGGAGAACCATCCGTGCAGCACTGGATGCCTTATTGGCTTACGGTCGTCCGGAAAAGGTAGAACTGCTGGTTTTAATCGACCGCAGATTTAGCAGGCATTTACCAATAGAGCCAGATTATACCGGCCATGTGGTAGATAGCTTAAATTCTCAGCAGGTTAAAGTTACCTGGGCAAGTGAAGGAGCAGAAGATAAAGTAATTTTATTATCCGAACCGCCCTCGCCAAAATAAGCATAAACGCTTACAGAGGGTATTTTGGCAAGGAAGCTCTATCTGACAGTTAATAACATTATAATACACAGATAAAAAACAATAATATAGAAAATGGCAGCAGACAAATTATCAACCCGACATCTTTTAGGCATTAAAGATATTAACCGGAATGATATTGAATTAATTTTCGAGACTGCAGATAATTTTAAGGAGGTGATTAACAGACCGATCAAAAAGGTTCCTTCACTTCGGGACATTACCATTGCCAATATCTTTTTCGAAAACTCAACACGAACAAAACTTTCTTTCGAATTAGCAGAAAAAAGACTTTCTGCGGATGTGGTTAATTTTGCCGCTTCTTCCTCTTCGGTAAGTAAAGGTGAAACGCTGATTGACACCGTGAACAATATCCTTTCAATGAAGGTGGATATGGTGGTCATGCGCCATCCTTATGCAGGTGCTGGTCAGTTTTTAAGCAAACATGTTAAGGCGCAAATTGTAAATGCGGGTGATGGTGCACATGAACACCCAACACAGGCCTTGCTTGATGCTTTTTCCATCCGCCAGAAGCTGGGTGATGTTGCCGGAAAAAAGGTAGTGATCGTTGGTGACATTCTACATTCTAGAGTGGCCATTTCTAATATTCTTTGCCTGCAACGTTTAGGCGCCGAAGTGATGGTTTGTGGTCCCACAACCTTAATTCCGAAACACATTCATCAACTTGGCGTTAAGGTAGAACATAACCTTATCAAAGCCTTAAACTGGTGTGATGTGGCTAACATGCTCCGCATTCAATTAGAACGTCAGGATATTAAATATTTCCCATCATTACGGGAATATGCCATGATGTATGGACTGAACAAACAAATCCTGGATAATCTAGATAAAGAAATTATTGTTATGCACCCAGGCCCGATTAACCGGGGTGTGGAGATTACCAGCGATGTTGCCGACAGCAAACAATCTATCATTTTAGAACAAGTAGAAAATGGTGTGGCGGTAAGAATGGCGGTGCTTTATCTATTGGCCAGCCAGGGATAGGTTAATTAGTTTATTTGTCATTTGTTCATTAGTGCAGGGTGCATAGACTAACATGGCGCATTAATAATTGTTCATTTCTCCGTGTTGAAAAGTCTGGTGTAGTGTATTGATCATTCTTTATTGGACTTTGTTCTTTGGTTATTATCATTGTACGGTGATAAAATGAACTCCTCAGAAACAGTTAACAGATTTTAATAACTAACCAATGCAATAAAGCTTGCCTGCTGCAAGCAAGCTTTGTTGGGAAAAGACCATCCTGCAATGCTGGATGCGGCGGTACTAATGACAACTGAACAAGTGAACCACTGAACTACTTTTTTCCACATTCTAATTTCTTCCATACCAATTTAATAAACCCTTCGTTAAAGTGTGTTATTAACAGATGTTAATTACTTATGTTGATAAACACCGAGACTATTTCTAATTTAGTACCAACCATATTTGAAACCAATGGGGCCGTTGTAACCTTAAACGCTTGCGATAATGGATTAAGGCGGCATCATTACCAATGAAAAAGATATAGAATAATGAAAAAAAAATACTTATTAATTCCGCTACTTTTGGCAGGAAGTTTTGGCTCGTATGCACAAGTTAGTGCCGTGCAAAACCTCAATAAAAACTATCAAACGGGCTTAGAATTATTAGACAAAGAAAAATACACTGCAGCTGCACAACAATTTAAATTGGTTGAGCAACAACGGCTTAAACCTTCTACCCAAACAGAGAGCAATGCAGAATTATCCCTTTTAAAAGAGAATGCAAAATTTTATGCGGCAGTTTGTGCGCTGGAATTAACAAATAGTGATGCTGAAAGTTTATTTCAGGCTTTTATCCGTGATTATCCGCTAAACCCCAATACCAAACTGGCATATTTTTATGTAGGTAAAACCTATTTTGGTCAGAAAAATTATCAAAAAGCGTTAGAGTGGTTCGAAAAAACAGATCCTTCTACCCTTTCTGCGAAGCAAAGAAATGAATACCAGTTTAAACAGGGCTATTCTTATTTCGAATTAAAGCAATACGATAAAGCTGAACCTTTATTTGAGCAGGTTAAAAAAGAAGAGGGGGATTTCCAGGAAAGTGCTACTTACTATTTTGCCTATATCAATTACTTGAATAAGGAATACAAAACGGCACTTGCAAACTTTGAGAAGCTGAAAGGTTCACCCACTTATGAAGCGAGTTATCCTTATTACATCACTTCAATGTATTACCTGGATGAACGCTACGATGACGTAATCAGCTATGCATTGGAATCGATTCAAAAAACAAAACAGCAGTTCGAACCTGAAATGTTAAGTTTGGTTGCGGCATCTTATTTTGCTAAATCAGATTTTAAAAATGCTGAAAAATATTTTGCTGAATTTTATGCTCAGGATAAAAGCGAAACTAAAAACAACCTATTTATTTATCAGTATGGCTATTCACTTCTTCAGAATAAAAAATATAAAGAATCTGTAGCCGTTTTAGAAAAGCTAAACACAGATGATGTCTATCTTCAAAACGGGATGCACACCTTGGGTAAAGCTTTTATACAGCTGGGTAATAAACAAAAAGCACAAAGTGCATTCTTCAGGGCTTCACGTTTAGATTTTGATAAAGGCATTCAGGAAGAAGCCTGGTTAAGCTATGCCAAGTTAAGTTATGAACTGGATTTCCATCAGCAAGCATTAGAAGCCACTCAGGGCTTTTTAAAAGCATTTCCAAAATCACGTAAAATCAATGAAGCTAAAACCTTATTGGGTGAAGTTTTATTAACCACTAAAAATTACCAGGCAGCAGTTGATATTTTAGAGCCTATTCCTGATAAAACTTTAGAAGCCAGAGAGGCATATCAAAAAGTTACTTATTTCCGCGGTTTGGAATTTTATAATGAAAGGGCTTTCCCTAATGCCTTATCCATGTTTTTGCGTTCAGATAAATATCCTGAAGATAATGAAATCTATGCCTTAAACACTTACTGGAAAGCGGAATCAATGTATGAACTGCGTAAATTCGGTGAAGCAGTTTCTACCTTTGAGAAGTTCTTAAAAATGCCTGATGCAGACAAAACTGGTGTTTATAATTTCGCCAATTATGCATTGGCTTATGCAGCATTTGAAGATGAGAAATACAGCAAAGCCGCTAATTATTTCGAAAAATTCTTAGCTGGAAATGACAAAGACCAGAAAACCATAGATGATGCGACGATCCGCTTAGCCGATTCTTATTTTGTAAATAAGAGTTATGGTCAGGCGATGAGCAACTATAATAAAATTATCAGCAGACACACTTCTTCTGAAGATTATGCGACTTTCCAAAAAGGGATGATCCAGGGATTGGAAACACAATACGATGCAAAAATTGCTACCATGCAAAGCTTGTTATCTCAGTTTCCAAACTCAAACTACGCTGATGATGCTGGATTCGAAACGGCCTATACTTATTTCAACAAAGGCGATTTCGATAAATCAAAATCAGATTTAGTGGCTTTGGTAGCCAAATATCCGCGAAGCAGTTACGTACCAAAAGCTTTGGTAACCATTGGTTTGGTTCAATATAATCAGGATCAGGATGATGCTGCCTTAGAGTCATTTAAAAAGGTAGTGACAGAATATCCTGCTGTTGATGAATCTAAACAGGCAATGGAATCCATCAAAAACATCTACATCGATCGTGGTGATGCCAATGGTTTCATTACTTATGCAAACACTACTTCGCTTGGAAATTATTCAAACACTGAGCAGGATAATATCATTTTCGCCGCAGCCAATAATTTATATTTAAAAGGCGACTTTAGCGGAGCCTTCCAGGCGGTTAATGCTTACTTTGATAAATTCCCTAAATCAATTCATGAGAAGGAGGCTAAATTTATCAGGGCAGAATCATTAGTGAAATTAAATCGCCCTGATGAGGCCATTCCTGATTATGAATTTATTTTAAACGATTGGACAAGTGATTATACAGAACGTTCTTTAGTGAGTATTTCTCAGTTGTTCCTTAATCAGAAAAAATATAACGAAGCCATTGTTTATTTAAAACGACTGGAAACCACTACTGATTACAAATCACATTATAGTTTTGCCATCAATAACTTGTTAAAAGCTTATACGGCTTTAAACATGCCTGATGATATGCTTAAATATGCGCAACTGACTAAAGAATCGGAAAAAGCATCTGAGGAAGAAAAAAATAGTTCTGGTTTATTCTCTGGTAAAGCCTATTTGTTAAAAGGTGATACTACAAGCGCCGTAACTGCATTTAAAAATGTGGTGGCCAAAACCAAAACGGTTGCCGCAGCAGAAGCCAAGTACAACCTTGCATTGGTAGAATACAATAAAGGTGATTATAAAACATCTTCGAAAACATGTTTCGACCTGGTTAACAATATGGCATCTTATGATTATTGGGTAGCGAAAGCTTTTATCCTTTTATCTGATAACTATGTTGCGTTGAAAGATAACTTACAGGCAAAAAGTACACTGCTAAGTATCATTGATAATTACGAAGGCAAGGATGATATTATCCCAACAGCCAAAGAGAAACTAGAAAAATTAAACCAGAAGAAGTAAGATGATGAAGTCGATTAAATATATATATAGTTCACTGTTTTTTTTAGCTGCAGGATTAATGACTGTGCAGGCGCAGGAAAAAAAAGCAGAGGAAAAGGCAGTAGTTAACGAAGAAATTGAAGTAGTTCGTCCGTATAAACCCATTTTGGCTGAAGCAGTAAAATTAAGAAGAAGCCCGAATCTGGATGATGTTAAAATCTATAAAGCGAAGCTTAATTACAGTATTACGGATAGAAAGCTTGAATTAAACAGCGATATCCAAAAGTTACAGGCACAGGCTGTAGCGGATGAAAAGGAAAGTGTCTTAATCAATAATTATGTTAAAGGTGCGTTTGGTTCTCAGTCTACTTTACTGGGCGAAGCCTATTTTAACACGGGGAAGGATGAGGCTTTACAACTTGGTGGATATTTTAAACATTTCAGTCAGGAAGGAAGCTTGAACAAGCAAAATAGCAGTAACCAACAACTGAGTGTTTTTGGCCGCAGCATCATGGATACACATACCGTGAGTGGACGAATTAATGTAGAGCGTAACGGCACTTATTTCTATGGAATTGATGATACCAGACCTACTTTAAATCCAAATCCACAAAAACAGGCATTAACTTTTGTGGAGCTTGAAGGTGAATTGGTGAAGAACTACACTGAAGATCAGGATGCCTTAAGTTACGCATTAAAGGCCAATGGATATATCTGGGGAGACAAGTTTGAAGCGAAGGAAAGTTATTTAACCTTGAATGGTTATCTGAATAAACGCATCAGCTCATTCAATTTGGGTTTAGCTGCCTCAACTGAATTTGGAAGTACGAAAGATGCTTTAACCAGTGTAGGCAATAACCTGCTTCGTTTAAATCCATACATTCGTTTACAGGTAAAAGGTGCTAAAGTTACTGCTGGTGTTAATTTTGTTCAGGAGTTTGGCGCATTTAGCAGCACCAGAATCTTCCCTGCTGTTACTGCAGATTTCACCTTGATTCCAGATTATTTACAGGTTTTTGGAGAAGTAAAAGGTGATGTGAACAGAAATTCATTGAAAGGTTTTACGGATGAAAATCCATGGTTAAATAGCAATATCCTAATCAAAAATACCGTAGAAAAATTAAGTTTCAGTGCCGGAATTAAAGGCACGGGTGGACCTGGTTTTGGTTACAAAGCAAGGGTTTACATGAAGCAGTTTGATGATATGCCATTGTTCGTCAACAACTTTACTGACTTCAATAAATTCGATGTGATTTATGATTTCGGTAAAACTAAGCTCACCGGAATAGAGGGTGAAATTTCGGTACAAGTGAGCGATGCTTTAAAATGGACTGGAAAATTAAACCTTGACGATTGGAAACCTGCTCAGGAGACTTATTCATGGTTTAAACCTGGTTTGAAGGTAAGTTCTAATTTCGTTTATACTTACAACAAAAAGTTAAGTTTTAATGCTGCCGTGGTGGTTCAGGATGATTTGAAGGCTAAAGTATATACAGCTGCTCCGGTTAATCCATTACAATATTTAGTGCCTAATACTGCAATTGAATCTATTGTTACCGTAAAGGGTTTTGTTGATTTAGGTTTAGGTGCAGATTATAGAATTAATAATAAATTCTCAGTTTTCGCAAAAGCCAATAATATTTTGAATAGCAAGTACAACCGCTATTTATACTATCAGGTGAATGGTTTCAACGTTTTCGGTGGATTAACTTATTCATTTTAAATAGGCGGTAGCATTTATCAAAAAGAGGCGGTATCATAATGATACCGCCTCTTTTTTTTGGTAGCCTTTTGGCCTGTAAATGAAAGGGCTCGGCATATTTGGGAAAGGTGCCGTTTTTTCCGCTTCTTCTTTGTTCTTGATAACAAAGAAGCAAAAAATCAAGGCTTGGATCTGATGTCGGATTAGCGCGTCGAAATTTAAATGGCGGTAGCACAAGGGCTCGATTCATTTTTAATAAAAAGATTTATCTTAAGAGCCGTTTGCGCTACCTTGGGTTGTGGAGGGATTTGAACGGAGGTGCAAAAATTTCAACGGCTTCTCCTTCCATCATCTCCTAGGCCGGATAGTACGGTGGAAATAGCAGGATTGTCATCCTGAGGCACGAAGGATCCCTGCGTTTTAATCTACTGACTTCATTCCGAACAGAAACTATTATGCCGGATAACAGGGTGGAAATAGCAGGTTTCGATCGCGAGGTAAGAAGAATGCTCTTTTCTATGCTCTTTCCCTCCTTAGGAAATTGTCTTTATGCAGATAAGGGCGTTTTCCCGCGGCGCTGGCTTGCCTCGGCAACTGATGAAAAATCGGTACAGGTCGACCGCCGAAGGGCTTCTTCTTTGTTCTTGATAACAAAGAAGCAAAAAATCAAGGCTTGGATCTGATGTCGGATTAGCGCGTCGAAATTTAAATGGCGGTAGCACAAGGGCTCGATTCATTTTGAATAAAAGATTTTATTTTAAGAGCCGTTTGCGCTACCTTGGGTTGTGGAGGGACTTGAACGGAGGTGCAAAAATTTCAACGGCTTCTCCTTCCATCATCTCCTAGGCCGGATAGCAGGGTGCAGATAGCATAGTGCAGATTTCAAAGCGCTAATTCAGGCGTGTAGTAACTTTCCCTCCTTGCTGTCATCCTGAGGCACGAAGGATCCCTGCGTTTCTACCCACCAACTTCGTTCAACACCGAACCTTTTTTCGCATTTGTATGAATGGTGGGTTAAAGCGATCGTCATCCTGAACTTGATTCAGGACCTAAAGAAAAAACCTTCATTGTAGGTTCTGCATCTATTCAAACTTTGCTTAAGTAACATAAGGTTTGCAGTAGGCAACATAAGCTTTGCAGTTGATGATATAAAGTTTGCGGTGGGCAACATAAGCTTTGCAGTAGGCAACATAAGCTCTGCAGTAGGCAACATAAGCTTTGCAGTAAGCAACATAAGCTTTGCGGTAGGCAACATAAGCTTTGCAGTAGGCAACATAAACTCTGCAGTAAGCAACATAAGCTTTGCAGTAGGCAACATAAGCTTTGCAGTAGGCAACATAAGCTTTGCAGTTGATGATATAAAGTTTGCGGTGGTTTATCTTAACCTGGAGCTAAAGAATGTTTTACTTTATCTTTATAATCAGAGTTCGATTAATATGCGCCTTAAAAAGCTATTTGAACGGTTTTATTTTTTGTTTAACCGCCCCGACCTTTGGGCACCCTCGATGCATCGGAGGGAATTACGATCGCCATTCCCCTCTTTCAGAGGGGTGGTCGCAGACCGGAGTGTTAGAATTAATTGATAATTTTTGAATTCGGATTTATACTACGATAGTTAACGAGATAGCTGCGTAGATAATCTTAATGGCTATTAAACAAAAACAGCAACTGATTTTCTTTTTGTTGCTGTTTTATATTGTGAATGAGATGGGGACGATTGTTTTCTTAGTCTCTCTTTTTAACGATCCCACCAAACCCTTGATGTCAGTGCATCTCCACCAGCTATTCTCGCTACTGCAGCCTTATAGTTTTCTGGATTATTTAAAACCTCTGTAGAAAGGTAAATCATTCGCCTCGGGATGGTACTATTGGTTACATTGCCTTTATAATTTACAGGGTTCAGCTTTGGGTAATCGCTCCGCTTCCAGTTTAACCAGGCTTCAATAAAATTAAAGTTAGTACCCGTAGCGACCCAATATTGTGTATTGATCTCACTTATGGCCGTTTCCGTACTGCTTTCATCAAGCGGATGCTGAAGAACAAATTCATTAATTTTATTGGCTTCTAGTGTGGCTATCGGGTCTATCTGGCTTAGTGATTGTAGTGCACCCATTAACCCATTTGTAAAATGCTGGTTAGCTGTACCCGGTATATTCCATCCCCTAACTTTAGCCTCGGCCAATAAATATTCAATCTCCGCGTAGCTTAATATAAAAATTGGTCCGCCTAATTTTAAATATACGTTTGTACGTGGTCTGGAATATTTACCCAGAGGTGCAAAATCACTTCCGTTGCCAGTGCCGCCTGGATAATCTGCTGACTGGCTGATATCGGTAGCCCCATTTTGCAAGTCAAATCCATTCGGAAGTCCAAGCTGAACGCTGGCATCTGTATTTCCAATTAAATTCTGATTTGCACTGTTGGTTAATCCATCCTTTGGTACTTCTCCGATGATGCCGAGTCTAGGATCGTTGGTATTTCTGAGCTTATTGATTAAGGTTTTACTCCACCGAACTTCCAGGTAATCAGAATAGGTTCTCAAAGCGAGTGAAGTTCCATTTTGACTATCAAAGGATGATGCATCTGTTAATAGTATGGCGTTATCCTGTATGCTTGTGAAAGTTTTAGCAGCTGCTTTTTCGGTCCAGAGCCTTGCCTTTTCGGGATTAACTTTGGTTAACCTCATGGCTAATTTTACCATTAAGGAATAGCCAAATTTCTTCCATTTAACAATATCGCCTTTGTAAAAAAGATCAGCAGTTGGGCTTGGTTTGTCAGTATCTAATTGTGCGATGGCTTTTTCCAGATCATTCAACATTTGGTTATAAATATCTTCCTGCCTATCGTAAACCGGGTATTTAATTCCTTCCATCGCTTTTACGGCTTGCGAGTAAGGCACATCGCCATAAGTGTCGGTAATTCTTTGTAAAATCATCACGAACATGATATCACCAATGGCAATCAGGTTTTGATAGGCAACAGGATCTTTCAACTTCGCCAGCCTTTGCATCTCTCTGATGTAGGATGCATCCTTATAGCCCTCATCAAAAATACGCCCCTGGTAATCGGTAAAACTGCCCACGTTAATATACTTATCGCCATTGTTGTAATAATAATACGTAGAAGCCAGTAATTGCATCATGGTGCTTTGATACAAAAGCTGATAATAACCCATATTGGCATATTTTAACTGTGCTTGTGCAAGCAAACTATTTGGATCATAATCATTTTCTGTGAGTTTAGTCGGATCGGTATTGATCTCATCAAGCTTTGCTTTGGAACAACTACCAATTAAAACCATCCAGAAAAAACCCATTAAATACCATTTTTTCATCATGCCCATTTACTTGAATTTAAAATTAAAATTGATACCAAATGTTCTTGTGGGAGGAAGTGAAGCACCTTCTATTCCGGCATAGCCAAGTGTTGGCGAAAACTGTGATTCTGGATCTACATTCTTGGTGTATTTTAGCAAGGTAAATAGATTTCTACCGGTTAGGTCTATAGATACTTGGCTAAATGGTGTTCGTTTTAAAAAACGGGTATTAAAAGTATAACCGAGCATCGCCTGACGAAGCTTAATAAAACTGCCATTGAGCACTGATAAAGCAGATATATTAGTAGCCAATTCTGGATAATAGGTATAAGCTGGAACGTTTATGGTATTTTTTTGTCCGTTTTCCAATACTCCATCGGCAACAATTCCGGTTTCCCTTCCAACTAAAGTGGCTTTGTTTAAACCGGATACGTAACTGTAATATTCCGTTGCAGATAATATTTTATTGCCGAAACGGTAATCTATTAAAAATGAAAAGCTAAACTGCTTGTAACTGAAACTATTGGTTATGCCTCCGTAGAGCGTTGGCATGGTACCACCCATGGGGATAAAATCTCCACGTTTAGGAATGCCATCTGATCCGATAATGATATTTCCATTGGCATCTCGTAGATAATCATAAGCCATAATCTGTGTGATGGATTTGCCTACCACTAATGCAGTATTGGCGTTTAAAGGTCGGTAAGCTCCTGTAAGTGTATAATTGCTATTTCCATCAATAGAAAGTAGGGTGTTTTTAACCTTCGTTACATTCAGGTTAATCTGCCACTTGCCTTTAGTGGTCAGAATCGGCGTATAACCTAAAGCAATCTCTACGCCTGCATTTCGGGTTTCACCGAGATTAACATAGGCTGAAGTAAAGCCAGTGGTAACGGATTGTTTAGCGTTGATGATTTCATTGTGCGTGAGCCGATTAAAATAGGTAAAATCAAGATTCAACCGACTATTAAAAAATTTAAGATCTAGGCCAGTTTCTACTTCATTAAGGGTATAGGGCTTTAAATTATAATTGGGCAAGTCGCTTGAAAAACCACCTAAAGGAACACCATTTACCTGATTATCTGTTGTGTAGTAGATTTGCGTGGTATAAGGAACGATGGGTTCGCCGCTGGTTTTGGCATAATCAAGTCTTAATTTGCCAAAATCAAATCCTTTCCACTTTAAAAGATCTGAGAAAATAAAACTACCTGATACACCTGGTACAAATATGCCACGATTGTTTGCCGGCAAAGTAGAATAGATGTCGTAACGGCCGGTTATGGACAAGTTTAAATATCGGTTATAGCTCACATCGGCCGTATAATAAGCTGATTCTGTAACAATGCTCGATTTTGCAAATGTTTTAGTGGTGGTGATCAGATTTTCAGGAACATATAAATAGGGCACCTTAAATTGTGAGCCTTTTAGTTTTTCTGAACTATTTCTTCTTTCCCGATAATTAGCGCCTGTAGCCAGTTCGAGTATGATTTTATCGCCTAGGTTACGGGTGGCTGTAAATAAAATATCGCTATTAAATTCGGAGGTTTGATTGTGATCATAAGCATTTATACCACCTTCCCTGTTGATGGAAAATGCTGTGCCTGTGGGTAAAATACTCACCAACTCATCCTTACTGAAATCGTAACCCATTCTACCCTGAAGCATTGCCCAGCTGGCTAATTGATATTTTAGCACCGCAGAGGAGATATAACGGCTCCGATTGGCATCATCTGCCTGTTTGTTCATTAAAAAATATGGGTTGGTTTTATATTCATCTGCATTCCACCTACTTTCAAAACCAGTTCTGGCATCAAAACCCGGCGCCAATAAAGATTGATCTAAACTGGTGGCCAGCGTAGAAATTCCATAATTAGCGTTTAACGGGCCATCGCTGAGGTAACTTTTGTTCTTGTTTCGCTCATCGATATAATTTCCGGTGAGGCTTAATGTTACTTTAGGACTTAAAGCGAGCGAGCCATAGAAATTTATCGTTTTTCGGTTCAGTGCTCCATTACTTAAAATGGAATTATAATCGAGGTTGGAAACGGACACCCGATAATGCTGATGGGTATTTCCACCCACTACAGAAAGTGTATTGGTAAAAGCCGGAGCAGTGCGGTAAAAAGTTTGGATGTTATTTTTGACAGGGGAATATGGCTGCATGGAACCATCTACCTGTGGTGTTAATTTTCCATCCATCATTTCACCCCAACTTAATAAGCTGGTTGAAATGGCGTTGTATAAATCGGATGGTCGTTTATTTTGTGCACCCTGTCCATATACATACTGATAATCTGTAGTGTTTACCGGAACATCAAAGGCTAAATTGGTATTGTATTCAAATTTTGCAGCAGCATGATCTCCTCCACTTTTGAGATTAATTAGAATCACACCATTTGCAGCTCTGGCACCATATAAAGCAGAAGCAGCTGAGCCTTTTAAAATGGTAATGGTTTCAATATCATCTGGATTGATATTACTAATTCCATCGCCATAATCGGCCCCTCCGTATTCGTTTGCACTTCCTCTAATGCTATTATCAATGGGAACGCCATTTACCACAAATAAAGGTGATGCAGCCGTCATGCTGGAAACGCCCCGTATAAGAACACGGGCGGCAGATCCCGGGCCTCCATTCACACCCGTAATATTTAGTCCGGCCACCCTACCCTGCAGCGCCATGATTAAATTACTTTCTCTTGCTTTGGCGATGGATGATCCTTTTATGGTGGTTAAGGCATAGCCAACCTGTTCATTATCTTTTTCGATACCCAATGCGGTAATGACCACCTCCTTTAATAAACGGGCACTATCTCTGTCCATTTTTTTATCAGTATTTTTCCTGATAACAATTAAATGATCGGAAAGAAGTGTAAAGCCATAACCACTATTGCGCAATAACTTTTCAATTACATTGATTGCTTCTTCATTTTCTATTTTAATGGAGACCTGATGCGTGGGGATTTTAGATTCGCTATAGGTAAACTGGTAAATGGTTTGTTGCTGAATGGCTTCTATTACCTGCTCAAAATTTGCATTGGTGAAATTTAAGCTGACTTTTGTTTGCGCCTGAATACCTAGCGGAAAAATCAATCCAATAATCAACATGATTTTCTGCACGCCATTCATGGCTACAAATATACATGCCTTTACCGTTTGTATTAACGATAGATGTAGACATTTTTACCGTTTATGGAATAATTGAAGTTTTCGATTAGCTTGAGTACATCTAATGCTTCATTTAAGGCTTCCTGATCAACGCGTCCGGTAAAGGTTATCGCTTTAAGTTCTGGATCTTTAAAAACGATTTTCACACCATACCAACGCTCAAAGCGACGGGCAATTTCATCAAAACGGTTGTTTTTATAAATGAGTTGATGATTCGTCCAGGCGGTTTCCATCATCTCCTCTTCTTGATCGCTACTCACTTCACTCATTAATACCTTACCATCTGCTAAAGTAAATTTATCATTAGGCTTTAGTGTAAACAGCTGTTTTTTATCATCCTTTAACAAGATTTGCACCTTCCCTCTTATTAAAGTAGTTTCTTCAGCGGCATCATTAGGATAAGCCTTCACATCAAATGCGGTACCCAGAACTTTTACTGCTGTATTTTTGGTATGGACGATAAAAGGATGTTGCGAATCTTTTTTTACTTCAAAAAATGCTTCACCAGAGAGGTAAACATCTCTTATCGCTCCATTAAATTTCGTAGGATAACTTAATTCGCTGGCCGAATTTATTTTTACAGTTGAACCATCAGCCAGTGTAATGGTTTTCATTTCAGCTGCGTTGGTTTGTACTTTAATTAAGGCCACCTGATCTGCTTTATTGGAAATAAACAGGTCACTGCGGTAAACCAGAATGCCAATCAGGATAACAGCTGCTACCGCAGCTATTTTTAACCAGATCTGATTCCTTGTATTAATGACTTTAAGAACAGGTACTGCAGGAACCTGAATCTGACTTTTGATGCGATCAAAAACCACATCGATATTTTTTTCTTCCTCTGTTTCAGATTCCAGGTAGTTTTGCAAAAGTTGATATTCTTTATTTAATGCTGCATTATTCTCTAAAATTGATTTCAACTCCAAAGATTCATCCGCAGAAATTTCTCCGGCCAATTGTTTACCAAGCAATTCTGTAAATCTTTGATCTGTCATTTTAGTTATGTTATTCTATTTTAAGGTTCCTATTTTATTGAAAATTGCCTACAAGTAATATAAAAAAGATAAAGTGCCTAAAAGAAACAACAAAGAAATTATTCTTCTGCTTCTATTCTCGCCAGAATCCATTTCGCCTAATGGCTTTAGAATTAACCGGAGTTTAGCAATTGCCCTGAATAATTGTGTTTGTACGGTGCGTGGAGAAATATTTAACATTTCGGCAACCTCTTTATACTTCATTCCGCCTTCTTTAATCAACCGGAATACCTCACGCGACTGGGGTGCCAAACTCTCAATGGCGAGATTAAGTTGCTTGTGGAGTTCTTTCGTTTCTAAAATGTATTGTGGCGTTTGTGCGGTTACCGAAACATCGTCATCTACATCTACTAAATCAATAAATGTAACAGAAGAATTTTTTTTCAGGTATTTAAGTGATTGGTTTTTAACCGCGATAAAAAGATAGCTTTCGGGATTTAGAATTGATGTACCTGAATTACGATTTTCCCAACATTTAACAAAAACCTCAGTCACCAGATCTTCTGCGGCTTGTTTATCGCCAACGTAATAAACAGAGAACCTGATCAAACGGCTATATAGATATCGATACAGCTGCTCAAAAGCGTTGATATCACTTTCTAGGCAAATCTTATTCCATAAAACGATCAGATCTGGCTTTGCTGCTTTCAAATTAATTAGTTTAATTAATCAAACGTAAAGTAATCAAAAAAAATCTAGTAGGGAGACAGTTTAATAGAAAAATGTTACTTCTATAATGGTTACCAAAACGTTATCCAATGCGAATAAACATATTTTAATACCATGATTATCAAGCTTGAACAAATAAATTTTAAAATCATTAGTTTTTCTGTAGGCAATTTGCACCGAACAAATGCTCTTAACTAATAGACCATCCAGATGGATTCTGTATGGCGACTAACAATTAACCAAATAATTATTATTCAAAATTATTCTTAATGAATATGAAAAAATCTTTACAGCTAACTTGTTTATTGCTTTATGCATCTACAGGTTTATACGCAGCTGCACCTATCAATCATTTCAAACACGCTATTTCCTTCCACTCGGTTTATCAGGATGTGATTAAAGGAACGGTAAAAGATGAAAAGGGCGTTACCCTACCCGGTGTAACAGTTGTTATAAAGGGCACAAAAACTGGCACGCAAACCAATACTTCAGGCCAATATAGCATTTCTGCTAAAGCTGGCGATGTTTTGGTATTCTCTTTTATCGGTTATCAGAATAAAGAAGTAACGGTAGGTACAGAAAGCACTGTTGATGTTTCGATGGGTGCCGATTCGAAAAATCTGGAAACGGTTGTGGTGACCGCACTAGGAGTTAAAAGATCAGAAAAATCATTAACCTACAATACGCAGCAAGTATCGGGCGATGAATTATCGAAGGTTAAAAGTCCTAATTTAATGAACTCGCTAAATGGAAAAGTTGCGGGTTTAACCATTAGCCCAAGTGCATCGGGTGTGGGTGGTTCTGCCAAAGTAATTTTACGTGGTAGCCGTTCAGTGAGCGGAAATAACCAGCCTCTATATGTAATTGATGGGGTGCCAATCAGTAATAATGGTAATGCAAACGGTCAGCAGAACAGTGTTTTTGGTGGTGGCCAGGATGGTGGAGATGGGATTTCTAACCTTAACCCTGATGATATTGCCAGTATTACTGTATTAGAAGGTGCATCTGCGGCAGCGTTATATGGTAGCCAGGCGCAAAATGGGGTAATTTTGATTACGACTAAACAAGGTAAATCGGGCAAAACTGAAATTGGTTTCTCATCCGGTGTAAACATTGATAACATCGCTTACAAACCGAAGTTTCAAAACAGCTACGGACCAGCATCTGCTACTACGAGAGATAGCTGGGGAAGTGCAATTAATAACACTACAGATAATTTAAGTAATTTTTTCCAGACTGGAATTAATACTTCGAATGCGATTAATCTTTCTGGTGGATCTGAAATTGCGCAAACTTATTTTTCTTACTCGAACACTTATGCAAGTGGAATTCAGCCAGGAAATAAGTTAAACAGAAACAACATCAACTTACGCGAAACCGCTAAGTTTTTAAATAACAAGTTAACTGTTGATGCAAGTGTGAACTACATCAATCAGAAAATTAACAACAGTCCTTCCTTAGGCTTATATTTAAATCCATTGGTGGGTTTATATCTTTTCCCAAGGGGCGTAGATATTAACCCTTATAAAGAGCAATATTTGCTTTCTGGTAATACCGGAACTGCCCGCCAGAACTGGTTAGGTGGTTCGGCAGATATTAACCAAAACCCTTGGTGGTTAACCAATTTGAATCCAAATACATCCATCCGCGACCGTTTCTTATTAAGTGGAAGTGTTAAATATGATGTGGCTAGCTGGTTAAATGTTCAGGTGAGGGGTAATATGGATAGAACGACTGATGATTATGAAAACCACAGGTTCTCTGGGATCAACGGAAACTTTAACTCTACCGGAACTGGTTATTTTGCACAAAGCAATCAGACTTTCGTCCAAAAATATGTAGATGCGATTGCAAACTTTACTGTTCCGTTAACAGGATCAGATTTTAAACTGAATGGATTAATTGGTGGAAGTATTAATGATCAGAAAACTTCTGGTTTATCTCTTGCAGGAAATTTATCAGCAGTTGATTTCTTCACCCCATCCAACACCATTGTGGCACAACCAGGTACTTTTACCGGGAATACGTTAACCAATACCACGGCGATTATACCAAACCACAATCAGTTACAGGCGTTTTTTGGTAATGCCAACTTATCTTATAAAGACTGGGCTTTCTTCACTGTTACAGGTAGAAATGATTGGTCTTCGAACTTATCTTATACGCCAAACAATTCTTATTTCTATCCATCTTTTGGTTTGTCTTTTATTGTTTCGCAAATGTTTAAATTGCCTGAGGCCATCAGCTATGCAAAAGTGAGAGGTACTTATGCGGAGGTTGGTAATACTGTGCCACCGTACCTTACTTTTATTCAAAATACCTTGAAGGCAGATGGGGCATTATTGTTTAATACCAATGCGGCTTTTAGAGAATTGCAGCCAGAACGTACCAAATCTTTCGAGATTGGAACAGATTTACGTTTCCTTGCTAACCGAATCAATTTTAGCTTTACTTATTACAAAACTAACACCAGAAACCAATACATTCCGGTAATTGCACCACCATCTTCATTGGTATCTACCGGATACTTAAATGCTGGAAATGTGGAGAACAAAGGTATCCAATTCATTTTAGGAGCTGATGTGGTTAAAGGCGACGGATTCAACTGGAACACATCGATTAATGGCTCTGCGAACCGAAATAAAATTATCGATATCGCTTCTGAAGACAGAATTTTCAGTGTTGACTTAACCGGCGGAGGTAATAATTCTTACATCTCCAGATTAAAAGTTGGTGGTTCTTATGGTGATATCTATGGTTATACTCTACAGAGAGATGCCCAAAACCGGATTATTTTGGCTGGAGATGGAACAAGTGCCTCACCTTATACTCCACTAAAAAGTGCAGACTTTAACTATATAGGTAATGCGAATCCAAAATTCCAATTGGGTTGGAACAACAGTTTCAGTTATAAAGATTTTAGTTTAAGCTTTTTGGTTGATGGTAAATTCGGCGGTCAGGTTTTATCGTTAACAGAAGCATTAATGGACGAAGCTGGCGTATCTGAAGCGACTGGTAACGCCAGAAATCAAGGTGGTGTTAAAATTGATGGTGTAGATACCAGAGGAAATGCAGTTTCTGCAAGCATTAATCCACAAAGCTATTATTCTATTGTTGGTGGAAGATCAGGCGTATCTGGCGAATACATTTACAGCGCTACAGTGGTTCGCTTAAGAGAAGCCGCATTAGGTTATACTTTACCATTAACTGGCAAAACTTTCAAAAGCATGAAATTTTCTGTTACTGGCAGAAACTTAGTTTACTTCTACAAAAAAGCACCGTTTGATCCGGAGATCACGATGTCAACAGGAAACGGTTTATCAGGCATTGATG
Organism: Pedobacter psychrotolerans; assembly: GCF_004340665.1. Taxonomy (GTDB): domain Bacteria; phylum Bacteroidota; class Bacteroidia; order Sphingobacteriales; family Sphingobacteriaceae; genus Pedobacter; species Pedobacter psychrotolerans. Next base: position 16,825 of record NZ_SLWO01000012.1, on the reverse strand, counting down.
TATTCAATCAACCTGCAACCCGCACTTTAGGTTTCAATCTAAATTTAACATTTTAATTCTATTGAAAAACAACATGAAAAATATATATCATAAATCCGCTGGTAAAGGGATTAAAGGACTGTCTGCTGTTTTGCTGGCATCTTTAATGGCTCTGAATTTTGGATGCACCAAAGACTTTGAAGAGTATAATACTAATCCAACTGCACTTTCACCAGAGCAAACTACTTCCCTTTTAAAATCTGCAATTGGCCCGATAGAGCAGGAAATTTTTCACAACTACCAAATTGCACAGAATTTAAGTGCGGATGCTTTTAGCGGTTACATGATGCCGCCAACGCCATTTAACGGTGGGATCAACAACATGAACTATTCGCTTAATAATGGATGGAACAGCACTGGTTTTAATGATCAATACAATTTCGTAATGGCACCAATTTCTAAAATTGGCCAGAGCGAGGTTAAAACAAAATCGCCTGAAGCTTGGGGAATTGCCCTTTTGGTTCAGGTAATGGCGATGAGTAGGGTGACTGATAAGTTCGGTCCGATTCCATATACTACAGCGGGTTCATCATTGGTATCTACGCCTTACGAGAATCAAAAAACAGTTTATGATGCATTTTTTAGACAGATTGATACCGCAGCAACTAACTTACAAGCATACATCACCGCAAAACCAGGAACTCCTGCTTTTTATGATAAAGGTGATCTAGTTTATCAGGGCGATCCGGTTAAATGGTTAAAATTGGCGAATTCACTCCGCTTACGTTTGGCCACGCGGATTGTGAAAGCTGATGCAGCTACAGCAAAACTTCAGGGAGAAAAAGCGTTAAGTGCACCAGGTGGTTTATTAACTACAGTTACAGATAATGCTGCAGTTGCCCAATCTGGAACCAGAGATAACGATTTATGGGTGGTTACCGTATCTTATGATGGCGATAATGCTTTAGGCGCAGCTTTACAGTCTTATTTAGTCGGTTATAATGATCCACGCTTACCAGTTTACGCTACACCTGCAACAGATCCGTTATTTGCTAATCAGTATGTTGGTATCAGATCGGGAGCAAATACATCGTTTAATGGTTTGGGTAAGGCAGGTTATAAAACTTATTCCAGTTTAAATTCAAGTGATAATCTAAGGTCACCTGCCGGACAAAAAGCACCTCAGATTTTAATGACTGCTGCCGAAGTTTGGTTTTTAAAGGCTGAAGCTGCTTTAAGGGGTTGGGCTGGAGCAGGCGATGCACAAACAAATTACGAAACCGGTATTACCACTTCACTTCAACAGTGGAATGTAAGTGCTGGAAATTATTTAGCGGATGCAACGAGTAGACCAACTGCCTATGTAGATCCTAAAAATCCGGCAAATAATGCTGCTGCAGTAAGTACGATTACGGTTAGATGGGATGCAGCTGCTTCGAATGAACAGAAACTAGAAAGAATTATTACACAAAAATGGTTGGCTATTTTTCCTGACGGACAGGAAGCCTGGTCTGAATTCAGAAGAACAGGTTATCCTAAACTGTTTACAGTAGCGAATAATTTCAGCAACGGAACAATTAATACCCAAACGCAAATCAGAAGATTGCCTTATCCATCTACCGAATTTGGAAATGGGAACAGTGCTGAAGTGGTTAAAGCGGTTGGCTTATTAGGCGGACCTGATAATGGCGGTACCAGATTGTGGTGGGATGTAGATAAATCTAATTTCTAATTAGAATTTTCATTGACAATAATTAAAGGTAGGATGACTTCGGTTGTCCTACCTTTTTTTGTGAGATCGAAATGGAAGCAGTTGACCATATTAACCACCCCACCCTTCGGGCAGCCTCCGATGCATCTGAGGGAATGGCGATTGTAAATCCCATCACGCGTCTTCCTGAACTTGATTCAGGATCTTTTTCTGCGTAACAAAGTATCTTACAGAAAGTACTGTACAAATGAGATTGCTTCGTCAGCTAAAAAAGCCTTCTCGCAATGACGATGAGCTGGAAAATCAGATTATTAATGCCCAAATACAAACGGTCGTCATTGCGAGGAGGCACGACGAAGCAATCTATTTTTAGTAAACTAAAAATAAATGATCGGGCAAATTAAACCGCCCCGCCCTTTGGGCACCCCTCCACAGGAGGGGAATGGCGATCGCATAAAAACCCGGCAAGGCCAAACCACTGTTTCTCCGTTCTGCTCTTTGACCGGCATGGTCAATTTTTCGGGATGGCACTGTCCTAGCCTGATTACTAACTTCAACAGAAAAATTGCGAGCCGGCAACTTTGCTTCTTTGGTTGCCCAAAGAAGAGACCCCGTCCGGCAAGGACAAAATAATGTCTTGCAAATGAGATTGCTTCGTCGGCTGAAAAAGCCTTCTCGCAATGACGAGACAGTGCAGAAGTGACCTAAACGATCAATAAATAAAGTAACGAAAAATGCTCAACGACTAACCTACTTAAAATCCGGAATCGAAAAAAGATACCCTCCAAACAAAATATACGACCATAAAAGCGTCCAGAAGATATTGAAAATCTGTGCCACCACAAATGTCAATGCAGGTTTGCCTCCCTGTAATTTAACGAGTGAAGAAAACTTAGCTTCCATACCAATTGAAATAAAGGCAATGGCAAACCAGATGGTACGCAAACCATTTAAAGTTAGCCCAACGCTTTTGGCGGTAGCAGAAACGAGAAGACTAATGATGCGCCTACAAACCCTAAAACAAATTTCGGGAAACGTTCCCAAACAATTTTTAACCCCGGACTTTTGGCCTTAACAACCGGCAGTGCACTCTCTTGATCTGCAGGTTTTCGGTAGGCCCACCAAATGGCAATAAAAAATGCGGCTACACCAATAAAAACATTTTGAGAGAATTTGGCAATTACGCCTGCTTTTACCGCAATTGGTCCGACTAAATCTCCTGCTGCCGTTACGGTTGCTGTGGTATCTAATGTTCCACCTAACCAGGCACCTCCTATTACTTCGGGTATTTGAAAATACCTGACTGCCCAAGGTAGAATGATCATCATGGGAATTGCCATAATCAATACCAATGTAGTGACATATGATAATTTCTTCTTATCCCCATTTATCGCTCCGGCGGCAACAATTGCTGCAGATACGCCACAAATAGATACGGCAGATGCCAAAATAATTCCAAATTCATCGTCTACTTTTAGCTTGCGACTTAGCCACAAAGAAAAGAACCACACAGCGCTTACCACAATTACTGCTTGAATAATTCCGGGTAAGCCTGCTTTAATTAAATCTGCAGACAAAATAGTTGTGCCTAATATTACAAGACCTGTTTTAATATAAAATTCAGACCGAACAGCCTCTTTTAGCCAAAAAGGAAGCTTAATCAGGTTGCCCATCAAAATCCCAATCAGCAAAGCAAATACCACATACTCCAAACCATAATAGGATACACTTTTGTTACCGCCAATAATAAAAGCCACATTCGCTAATATATAAATCAGGATAAATCCGGCGGCAAATCTTCCTACGTTTCCTCCAGATAAGGCAATGGCAATGCTTGCGAGGGCTAAAAAAACAATTCCTGTTTCCAAAATCAGCAGCAGGTTGCCTGGTGATAATATTTTATTCAGCAGATCTTCACTCCCGCTCCATTTATAGGCCGGTAAGGCAATGCTTGTACCATTATGTGTTAAAAATAGAACGGTAGCAATAATAACCGACCCTAAAATTACCGCCCACCAATCTTCAGTTAAGGATTGTAAAAAGGTTTTTTTATCTGGTGTGATTCCTGCATCCGTTAGGGCAGCGCTGTTTGCCGTAGCTGTGTTTTCTAATGACATAATTTTTTCCGGTACTGTTATTCAATTTCTATTTTAGAGATATCTTAATGCTTGAGTTTCGGTATGATAGCCGCACACGCCATAATAAGATTTGCCAATATCATCAAAGACCAGGTTAGTAAGCATTTTATAGTAGCCTGCAAATACCCAATATCATCATTTACCTGGTTCAATACTTCAGTTGCTATACCTTCTCCGTTTCATAAATATCTGAAATAAGTATGGGCTTTTCTCAAAACAGGCTCCTGTATTTCAAACCAAAATTTTATTTCGCTAAATCCTTTTAAGGATCCGACAGATAACGAATGGCTTTATATTTAGCTGCGCATTTGATTCGTAACATACCATTTTTATCTTTGTAACCGTTATCTTTGAAAGGATACCGATATCAATTCTTTAAAACAGTAAAATTAGCATGATAAAAATAATTTATTCCTACCCTTTTTTGGGGCTTTTTCCTGACTCGTTTTGTAAAAACCTGCTCAAAGACAGTTTAAAGGAATACAATTTTTAATTCTAAAACAATAATTTTACAAAATGGATATCTTGTCATACCTTTTCGAACTCTTGCAACAACGCAAAGAAGTTGGTGTTACCAGCTTGGGAACTTTTTACAAAAAGAAATACCCTGGCAGATACGACAAGGAACAACAATCTTTTTTGCCTCCTGGGTTTACTTTACAATTTACACGCGAGGTTAAAGAAGAAAATATTTTAGAGGATTACGTTTCAGCTAAGCGAAATATTTCAAAAGAAAGTGCGCAATACTACATTTCTCAATTTGTAAACGAAATTAATCAGCTACTTGAACAAGATCACGAAGCCATTCTTGACCGTATTGGAAGACTTTACTTTACGGAGCATGAGGGTTTAAGTTTCGATCCTGCTCAAAATATCAATTACGGTTCAGAATTTTTCGGTTTACCTACCCTATCGGATACGGTTACGGCAGAAGTAAAACCTGATGTAATAAAAGAAGATGAACCGGAAGCGCATACTGAAATAGCTGAAGCACCAGTTTCGGCTTCTCCATTTGCAAATAAATCATATCATCATCCAGCTATTGAAAATATCGAGCTGGATGAAGTTAAAGATGATTTTAAACACACTTTAAAACACACCGAAAATCCTGCTGAAGAAATTACAGAAGCACCAGATTTTATTAAAGCGCAACATGCTGAACATCCGAATCGTTTCGGTCATACGCCTGAAGAGGAAGATGCTGTTAAAGCCATCACACCTTCAAATGAGCAGGTTTCAATTGCTGATGAAGAAGAGGATAATCATGTAAAAGAAAATACCATTCAAGGTGAAGCAATAACTGAAGCGCCTGAATTCATTAAAGCGCAACACACTGAACATCCTAATCGTTTCGGCCATACGCCTGAAGAGGAAACTGCAGTAAATGCTTCCACAAATTCAAATAATGGTATCACAGCATCCACAGATGCAGAAACAGATATTATTTCGAGTAAAAATACGGAGCAGGAAGAACCAATAATTGAAGCACCTGAGGTAGTAAAAGCGCAACATGCTGAACATCCAAATCGTTTTGGTCATACGCCGGAATCAGAAGTGGAACACAAAGCTGCTGTTCAACATGAAATTGAAGATAGCAAAGCTCAACAGGAAACTAATTTACCTGAAAATAATTCAGCATCAGATAAGGTTGAATTTCAGGAACCAAATACCATTATACCAGTAGATTATTCAAGCCGTTTCTCTTTAAGATCTGATACAGAAGCGCCAAAGACATACATTAATTTAGAAGAAAATACAGAAGAGGTAGAACCTGTTATTGAAGCACCTCAATTTATGAAGGAACAGCATGCTGAACACCCCAATCGTTTTGGCCACGACCCTATTGTTCCGGAGGATGAAACACCACAAGGCATGTCTACCTGGTTAAAAATAACGATTATCATTTTAGTTCTGGTGATTATTGCAGCCATCACTTACCTGGTTAAACCTGAATTATTTAATGGTCAAAAAGAAACCATACCAGCTGCTAAAACAGTTATTGATTCTCCAAAAGCAGCCATTGATACAACTAAGTCCAGACAAGATTCTGCAGCTAAAACGGATAGCATTTTAAGGGTGAATCAGGTTCAGCAAAAAACAGATTCACTTGGTAAGCTCAGTAAGAAACCAGTGGTTAAACCTGCTGTTGAAATACCAGCAGAAAATAAAATCGCAGCAAATACCGGTCCTTCTACCTTTAATGTAATTGCAGCCTCTTTTCAATCGGAAAAGAAAGCACTGGTTTTCATTAAGCAAATGGAAAAAATTGGTTTAAAAGCCGAGATTGCCAAATTACCTGGTCGTTTAAAAAAGGTGAGCATCGCCAGTTTTAAAACACAGAAAGAAGCCGAAGCTCAAAAAGAGATTTTACAGAAAAGACTAAAAGGAAAAGGATTTTTCGTACAACAAATATTTACCAACACACAACCATAATGATTACTTTATTAATTCAAGACACCACGCAAGCGATTCAAGACACAGCAAATGCGGTTAACCAGGCGTTAACAAAACCAGCTCCGGAAGAACTTCATTTTATAGATCTGCTTTTTAAAGGCGGCTGGGTAATGATTCCACTGGCATTTCTGGCATTTTTAGCATTAGTAATCTTTGTAGAACGCTATTTAACCATTAAAAAGGCTACAAAAGACGAATCAAATTTGATGGGGCAAATCAGATCTTATATTCATTCAGGAAATTTAGATGGTGCAATGTCGCTATTGAAAAATAACAACTCGCCACTATCCCGCATGTTGCAAAAAGGATTGAAACGTATTGGCCGCCCGATTAAAGACATTGAAGGGGCAATTGAAAATGTAGGTAAATTGGAGGTTTCCAAATTAGAAAAGAACATCAGCATTTTAGGGATTGTAGCTGGGATTGCACCCATGCTTGGTTTCGTTGGAACCATTGTAGGGGTAATTACGATCTTTCATCAGGTATCCATCAAAGGTGCTATTGAAATTGGTACCATTTCAGGAGGTTTATATACCAAAATGATCACCTCTGCATCTGGTTTAATTATTGGAATTATCGCTTATGTTTTGTATCACATTTTAAATATTATGGTGGAAAAAATCATCTTAAAAATGGAAACAGATGCAATTGATTTTATTGATTTATTAGAAGAACCAAGCAAATAATGAATTTACGCAAAAGAACAAAAGGAAGTGTAGAAGTACATACATCAGCACTGAACGACATTATGTTCTTTCTGATGTTGTTTTTCTTATTGGCCTCAGCTGTCGTAAATCCTCAGGTGGTTAAATTGCTCTTGCCGCAATCTAGCAGCGGACAACAATCAACAGCCAAAAAAGCGGTAACGGTGAGTATAGACGATAAGTTTAATTATTTCGTTGATAAGAAACCAGTAACTACTGATGCTTTACAATCGGCAATTGAAGTTTACCAGAAAGCGGCACCTGATATGACCATCGTTTTATATGTGGCGAAGAATGTACCTGCAGAGAATATCATGGTGGCCTATGACGTGGCAAACAAATTGAAATTAAAACTCGTTTTAGCTGTAGAACCTAAAAAATAATGAAAACTACAGAAGAAAATAATTATCCTAAAGCCATTGCCATTTCCAGCGGGATTATGGCCGTGTTGCTTGCCATTAGCTTTCTGATTGTAATTAATTCTTTTGAACCACCTGAAGATTTGGGTATGGGTGGTATGGTGGTGAATTATGGTACTGCAGAAACGGGAATGGGTGATGATTATACCAGTATTGAAGAACCTTCTGCAGATCCAAACGCCAACAATAAGGCACCTGATAAAGTGGTACCAGAAGAGAAGGTAACGGAAAATACAACGGTAGAAACTGGTGAAAAGGAAATTCAGACACAAAACACTGAAGAGGCAATCGCTGTTAATACAAAGCCTACAAAAACGAAAACCCCTACCCCAACTACCGCTAAAGAGGAAAAACCAACAAAGCCTGTGGTGAATCAAAATGCGCTTTACAAGGGCAAGAAAAGTACTGGCCAGGGCGGTGGAGATGGAACCGGAAATACCCCAGGTAATCAGGGTTCTGTAAATGGCGATCCACTAGCCAACAATTATGGCGCTGGTGGTTCAGGATTTGGAAATACACCTCTTCCATTAAGGCGTTTTGCAAACTTAGAAAAACCAACAGATGATGGTCAGAAAACTGGCAGAATCGTAATCAGGGTGTATTTTAACAGATCTGGAAAAATAGTGAAGGCTACTCAAAACCTTAAAGGATCAACCACAACGGATACTGAACTCGTTAACAAATGTATTAAGGCTGTTTTAAATTCCTCGATCATTAAAGCTGAAGAAGGTGGAGATAATCAAACTGGACTCGTTACATTTAATTTCGGTGTAAACTAAAATAGCTGTTTTATAAGATTTTTTATTATTATTAATACAATGCAAAAAGCATGGGAAATACCTGCGCTTTTTGCGTTTAAGAAAGTTTATTTCTTCACAATTTTTGAGATTGAAAACCTACGTCAGGTAAGAAATTATAATAGTCAAATTTCAAGTTGAAATACCTTGATGTATATTTGCCCCATGAATTACCAGCAAACGCTTGATTTTTTATACCGTAAACTCCCGATGTTTACCCGGATTGGTGCAGCTGCTTTTAAAAAAGACCTTACCAATACTATCATCTTTTGTGAATCCTTAAATAATCCACAACACCAGTTTAAAAGCATTCATGTTGCTGGCACAAATGGCAAAGGTTCCACTTCGCACATGTTGGCCGCTGTTTTACAGGCGCAAGGCTACAAAACCGGCTTATATACCTCGCCTCACCTTAAAGATTTCCGCGAACGGATTCGCATCAATGGAAAAATGATCAGTAAAAGGGAAGTGGTTAAATTTGTCGAAGCACAGGTAAAACTGATTGAAGAGATAGAACCTTCATTTTTTGAAGTTACGGTAGCATTGGCCTTTGATTATTTTGCCAGGCATCATGTTGATATTGCAGTGATAGAAGTTGGACTAGGCGGACGTTTAGATTCTACCAATATCATCCAACCTGAGATTTCGGTGATCACCAACATCAGTTTGGATCATATGAATATGCTCGGCGATACCCTTGAAGAAATTGCAGGCGAAAAGGCTGGTATCATCAAAAAAGATACGCCTGTTGTAATCGGAGAAACCCAGGAGAAATCAGCCCCGGTTTTTATACAGAAAGCCAAAGAAATGAATGCGCCGATTGTATTTGCCGATGCGGAGTTAAATGTACAAAATACCAAAATCAAAAATACGAGACTTTCATTATCTGTTTATCAAAATCAGGAAATGATATACCCTAACCTGATCTGTGATTTAACAGGCGTGTACCAGTATAAAAATATCCTGACCGTAATTAAGGCTTTAAGTGCGCTGAAAGAAAAAACAAATTTTAAAATTTCGGATAACAGCATTTACTACGGGCTTAAACAAGTAAAGAAGTTAACAGGCTTAAAAGGCCGATGGCAAACTTTGCAAATCAATCCTTTAGTGATTTGTGATACCGGCCACAATGAAGCTGGCATTGCTGAAGTCATAAAAAACATTAACCAAACACCTCACAATAAATTACACATCGTTTTTGGTATGGTAAAAGACAAAGATATTTCCAAAGTTTTATCGCTATTGCCTCAAAACGCTACATATTATTTTTGCAAGCCAGATTTAGAAAGAGGATTAGCTGAAACGGAATTGGCGACACAGGCATCGGCTTTTAATCTTCTTGGTGATAGCTATGCATCAGTATTAGCTGCAAAGGAAGCCGCAATAAAAAATGCAGCAACTGATGATCTCGTATATATTGGCGGAAGTACATTTGTGGTAGCTGAAGCGATATGAAAACTTTACAAAAACTTCAAAAGTTCTTCATCTTAAAATTATTAATTTAGGCCCTTACTAAAAATAGAATGAAGAAAATTTCTTATTTACTCTTTTCACTCGCTCTCCTGTCTGCTTCAAGCGCATCAGCACAAACCAAGAAAACTGTTACAACTCAAGCTAAAACCTTTCCAGCTGAAGTCGCTCGACCAAAGTTAGTTGTGGGTCTTGTTGTTGATCAGATGAGATGGGATTATCTATATCGATATTATAACCGATACACTAATGGAGGTTTTAAGAGGTTAATTAACGAAGGATTTTCTGTAGAAAACACTTTCATCCCTTATACACCAACCTATACCGCCTGTGGCCATAGCTGTATTTACACCGGTTCAGTTCCAGCGGTTAATGGCATTATCGGCAACGATTGGTTTGATCCTGAAACAAAGAAAAGCGTATACTGCACGGAAGATACAAGCGCAGTAACTGTTGGAAGTACACCATCGCCAGAAGGCAATATGTCTCCAAAAAACCTGTTAACCACAACCATTACAGATGAGTTAAGGTTAGCGACTAATTTCCGCGGTAAAGTAATTGGAATTTCCTTAAAAGACAGAGGATCTATTCTTCCGGCAGGTCATGCTGCAAATGCAGCATACTGGTATCAGGGAAGTACCGGAAACTGGATCACTAGCAGCTATTATATGAAGGAAGTACCCACCTGGATTGCTGATTATAATAAACTTAAACTGGCTAACAAATTCTACGCAAAGAACTGGGAAACATTATACCCGATTAACACCTATGTCAATAGCACTGCAGATGAACAGGCTTATGAAGGAAAGCAAAGTACTTTTCCCCACAGTCTGGCACAATTTACAGGTAAAAACTATGATGCGATCAGAAGCACACCTTATGGTAATACCATCACGCTAGATCTTGCCAAATTAGCCATCCTTTCTGAAGATTTAGGTCAGGATAACATCACAGATTTCTTAGCAGTAAGTTGTTCCTCAACTGATTATGTTGGTCATGCTTATGGTCCGAATTCAATAGAAGCAGAAGATACTTATTTGCGTTTGGATAAGGATATTGAAGAATTTTTCAATTATCTTGATAAGAAAGTAGGCAAAGGAAATTACACCGTATTTTTAACAGCCGATCATGGTGCAGCTCATGTACCTGGCTTTATGCAGGCCAATAAATTGCCTTCAGGAGTTGTAAGTGATAAAGATATAGCGAGCAAACTAAATACTTATCTGAATGATAAATTCAAGGTTAATAACGTTGTATTAAGATCGATGAATAACCAGATTATTTTTGATCACGATAAGACAGATAATTTGAATGTAAGCTTTGATGTAATTAAATCAGCATCCATTGAATTCGTGAAGAAGATGGATGGCTTTGCCAACGTGGTAGACATTTCAAAAATTTCGCAAGCAACTTTACCTGAGATTCAGAAAAAAATGATCACCAATGGCTACAATGCCAGAAGAAGCGGAGATCTTTACTACATTTTAAATCCAAACTGGTTTAATGGTACCAGCACAGGAACTACTCATGGAAATTGGAATCCATATGATTCACATATTCCATTGGTTTTTATGGGCTGGGGAATCAAACCTGGTGCATCAAACAAAACACATTACATGACCGACATCGCACCAACACTGGCTGCATTGCTCCATATCCAAATGCCAAATGGCAATGTTGGAGAACCCATTATAGAAATCACAAACAAATAAATCAAAAAACTATGCCCCTGGCATAGTTTTTTTGTTTTACTGTAATGGTCAACCTGAATTCATTTCAGGGTCTATTCATTTGATTTGCCTCCAACTATTATGGGGTAATAAATCAGAGATACTCTGTTTTTTACACAGCAAACTTCTGACATAATCTCAGATGATTCGGGTAATAATAAAAATGCCAAGTTGCAGTAATTATAACTGAACCGAAAGCCATAACAGTATAAGGTCTACACCACTTAAGCTGCTTATTTTAGTACATTTGCATACCAAATATTTTGGAAACAAGGATAAGTGGTTTGAGCACAGGTATCCTTTAAATCCTATCATATGCAAACCGTAGAAATATACAAGCCTAAAAATAAAATCCGTTTTGTAACTGCCGCATCGCTTTTTGATGGCCACGATGCGACCATTAATATCATGCGCCGTATCTTGCAGTCATCAGGTGCAGAAGTTATCCATCTTGGCCATAACCGATCAGTTGATGAAGTGGTAAACTGTGCCATACAAGAGGATGTTCAAGGAATTGCCATGACTTCTTACCAAGGCGGACATATAGAATACTTTAAATACATGTACGACCTCTTGCAAGAAAGAGGTTCGGGTCATATAAAAATATTTGCAGGCGGTGGCGGAGTAATCTTGCCTTCAGAAATTGAAGAACTCCAGGCCTATGGAATTTCCAAAATCTACTCTCCTGATGATGGCCGTAAAATGGGTTTGCAGGGAATGATCAATGATATGCTCATTCAAACAGATTTCATCACAAATGAAGGAATTACGAACGAATTGCAAACCATTCCAACGAAAGACATTAAAGCCATTGCCGGAGCAATTACCGTTGCAGAAAATGATCCTGAAGGTGCTCAATCATTTGTAAATGAATTAAAAAAATTATCCAAAAATAACCTTGCCCCTATCCTTGGTATCACCGGAACAGGTGGAGCAGGAAAATCATCATTGGTAGATGAGTTGGTTCGCCGCTTTCTGGTTGAAGTGCCAGACAAGACACTAGCCATCATTTCCATTGATCCATCCAAGAGAAAAACCGGAGGCGCATTACTTGGCGATCGCATTCGAATGAATGCCATTAATAATCCGAGGGTTTACATGCGATCACTGGCTACACGACAAGCCAATTTAGCTTTATCTAAAAATGTACAGGAAAGTATCGACATCTGTAAAGCAGCAGGATATGATTTAATTATTGTAGAAACTTCGGGCATTGGCCAGTCGGATACTGAAATTACTGAACATTGTGATGTTTCACTTTATGTCATGACACCAGAATTCGGTGCAGCTACGCAATTAGAGAAAATCGATATGCTTGATTTTGCAGATCTGGTTGCCCTTAATAAATTTGACAAACGTGGCGCTTTAGATGCGCTTCGCGATGTGCGCAAACAGTACAGGCGCAATCATAATCTCTTTGATGCAAAGGATGAAGATATTCCAGTTTATGGAACCATGGCCTCACAATTTAACGATCCGGGCATGAACAATTTGTTTGTTGCTTTAATGGAAAAAATCAAAACCAAAACTGGAACTGATTTTAAAGCCAAAATGGAATTGACATCGGATCAATCAGAAAAAATCTACATCATTCCACCAGATAGAATCCGATATCTGGCAGAAATTGCAGAAGGAAGTCAGGCTTATAATGAGTGGGTAGATAAGCAATCAGAAATAGCCAGAAAAATGTACCAGCTCAATGGTGTAATTGATCTATTAAATAAACACCAAATAACGGATGAGAAAGGCAAAATCTCCCCTCCCGGAGATGATTTAACTGGGGCTTTATCTTTTTTTGAAGAACAATTAGATGGCGAATGTAAACGTTTACTTCGTCAATGGCCAGAAACAAAAAAGGCTTATAAAGAAGAATTTTTTATTTATAAAGTGCGAGATAAAGAGATCAGGCAACCTTTATATTACGAATCATTATCGAAGCTGAATATCCCAAAAGTTTCTTTACCCAGATATGAAGACTGGGGAGATATTTTAAGATGGCTACTTACAGAAAATCTTCCTGGCGAATTTCCTTATGCAGCAGGTGTTTTCCCTCTAAAACGTGATGGTGAAGACCCAACGAGAATGTTTGCAGGTGAAGGTGGGCCAGAGCGGACAAATAAACGTTTTCATTATGTTTCCTTAGGGCAACCAGCACATCGCCTTTCTACCGCTTTTGATTCAGTAACGCTTTATGGAGAAGATCCGCACATCCGTCCGGATATTTACGGTAAAATTGGAAATTCAGGAGTAAGTATTGCCACACTTGATGATGCAAAAAAGCTATATTCCGGTTTTGACCTTTGCGCCCCATCCACTTCAGTATCCATGACCATCAATGGCCCTGCTCCAATGTTATTGGGTTTTTTCATGAATGCGGCTATTGATCAGCAATGTGAAAAATACATTATAGAAAATGATTTACATGAAGAAATAGAACAGAAAATAGAGAAAATTTATCGTTCAAAAAATATTCCACGCCCCGCTTACAATGGTGCACTTCCTGAAGGTAATGATGGATTAGGATTAATGCTTCTGGGTGTAACAGGTGATGAAGTTTTACCTTCAGAAATTTACTTGACGATCAGGGCAAAAGCCATAAGTGCAGTTCGTGGAACAGTACAAGCCGATATTTTAAAAGAAGATCAGGCACAAAACACATGTATCTTCTCAACTGAATTTGCACTCAGAATGATGGGAGATATTCAAAAATATTTTATTGATGAAAAAGTACGGAACTTTTATTCTGTCTCCATATCTGGTTACCATATTGCCGAAGCAGGTGCAAATCCAATCTCGCAACTTGCTTTCACCTTAAGCAACGGATTTACATTTGTAGAATATTATTTGAGCAGAGGAATGCATATCGACGATTTTGCACCAAATCTTTCTTTCTTTTTTTCTAACGGAATTGATCCCGAATATGCTGTGATTGGCAGGGTGGCAAGAAGAATCTGGGCAAAAGCGATCAAAAATAAATATAAAGGAAATGATCGGTCACAAAAGTTAAAGTATCACATTCAAACATCAGGTCGTTCCCTGCATGCTCAGGAGATAGATTTTAATGATATCCGAACAACCTTACAGGCACTTTATGCCATCTACGATAATTGTAATTCGCTACATACCAATGCTTACGATGAAGCCATTACCACGCCTACAGAAGAATCTGTACGTAGAGCAATGGCCATTCAACTGATTATCAACAGGGAATTAGGCTTGGCAAAAAATGAAAATCCATTGCAGGGAGCATTCATCATTGAAGAATTAACTGATCTGGTTGAAGATGCCGTATTACAGGAATTCAAAAGAATTAATGATCGTGGAGGCGTTTTAGGCGCAATGGAAACGATGTATCAACGAGGAAAAATACAAGAAGAAAGTTTATATTATGAAACACTTAAACATACCGGCGAGTATCCGATTGTAGGTGTAAATACTTTTTTAAATAAAAATGGTTCGCCAACTATAGTTCCAGGAGAAGTTATTCGAGCTACTGAAGAAGAAAAACAGTTTCAAATTGATGCACTGAAAAAGTTTCAGGATAGGAACGCAGATAAATCAAATGATTTACTTAACCAACTCAAAAAATCTGCAGTAGATGGTAAAAATATATTCGAACAACTTATGGAAGTTTGCAAAGTCTGCTCACTTGGACAGATTAGTAATGCACTTTATGAAGTTGGCGGTCAATACAGAAGAAACATGTAACAAAAAAGTCCCGTTTTGAAAATAATCAAACGGGACTTTTATATTTTATATATATGGATTAACCAGCAATCCAGGTAAATTTATAATCAATTGTTGGTGTTTTCATACGATCTGCCACACGTAATAAGCGAGAAGGCAAAGCCATAATATAATCACGAGCCTTTTCACCAGCATCGTTTAAATCCTGCATGCCTTCAATTTTCCAATCTTCAATTAACTGTTGCATAATCTCCACATAATCAACAGCAGTGTAAACGCCTAAACGTTGTGCAGCATCTGTAAAATGGCCAAATGTCTGTCCGATTTTTAAACCCACTTCACGTAAGAAATGAGCTGGCATTACAATTTTTTTACGCATCATATCTTCAAAAGCAAGCATTGCCTCATTAGGATCTACTTCAAAAATACGATTCATAAAGTCTTTATAAGCTTTAGCATGTCTAGCTTCATCAGAAGCAATAACACCACACATCTTAGATAAAAGCGCATCACCATCTTTTTTAGCTAAAGAAGCTACTCTTCTATGAGAAATATTGGTCGCTAATTCCTGAAATGAAGTGTAAATAAAATTGCGATAAGGATCATGGCCAGTACCAATGTCAAAACCATCAGCAATTAAATATTGCGTGGAAATTTCCATCTGACGCATATCAACACGACCTGACAAGTATAAATACTTATTTAAAAGATCACCATGACGGTTTTCTTCAGCAGTCCAGTGCCTGTTCCATTTCATCCATCCACCATCTTCTTTCATGCTTGGACCTTGAACCATAGCCAGCCATGATTCGTAAGTAGGTAATGCCTCTTCGGTAATGGTATCACCAATTAATACAGCGACAAGATCATAAGATAAATCTTTTGCATTCTCTCTTAAAATTCTAATATCCTGATAAAATGTATCACTGGTAGAATCAGGTAGAAAATCAGATGGTTGCCAATTGGTATCAATAGGCTTAAGGTATGTATCCATCATTTCGAGCATATACTTCTCGATATGCACCATTACTTCCCTTCTCTTTTCTGCAAAAAAACTCATTACTCGTTTATATAAATTGTTGTTAAAAACAAAGATAACCAAATATTATGGCAAACCTTATTATATTAACAGATTTGCAATGAATCAGTTTTAAATATGATCTTTATTACAAATTTAATTATGAGAAATAATTCATGACGATTAATTATAAAAATTTGGATCGAAATAATAATGAATTTTATATTATATAAATTTTAGAAAAACTAAGCCAGCATCATTTGGCTGCTTCGGTCCTGCTGTACACTGCAATCTTTTGGTTAGGGTTAATCTTAAAATAGAATTTTCGTTTAACAAAAAGGATTTCTGTTTCCATCATGTTTATTGAAGACAGTTAGTGCATATATTTAAAGCCTGTCCCCAAGTCACTGTCATGCTGAGGCACGAAGCATCTCCAGGCTATGGAAACCTATCCGTTAATAACCGAATAAAATGATATCCAGTATCTCATCTTTTAATAACCACCCCGCCCTACGGGCACCCCTCCAGTGGAGGGGAATGGTATTACGCCATAAAAGATTTTACGCCATGCAGACCACTTTAGTCTTTCCACTTTAGTCTTTGGTCTTTCAGCTTTAGTCTTTTTTCTTTAAACGAAGAAACCCCTGCAGTTGTTACTGCAAGGGTTCTTGTTAAACGCCTCCTGGGCTTTTAAGATTTGGCACCGACCTACTCTCCC
>NZ_SLWO01000011.1 GCF_004340665.1 Pedobacter psychrotolerans | reverse complement strand
CCCGGAAGCATATAGGACGGTAAACGGCTACTCAGATAAGTGCGCAAATCAGAGGTATTCAATAAATCTACACATACAAGATAAGCAACCAACTCTTCCATTTCATCACCTAGCTTCCTGCCAGTCACTACCACTCCCTCCACGCCGGAATAATCCAATAATACACGCTCTATCTCCCCTGGCTCAATCCGGTAACCACGGATCTTCAACTGCTCATCCTTACGGCCTATAAGCTCGATGTTCCCATCACAAAGCCATCGCCCCAGATCTCCTGTCCGGTACATCAACTCTCCTAAACGGTAAGGATTCGCTACAAATTTCTCCGCAGTCAGCTCCGGAAGGTTCAAATAACCACGGGATAACCCGGCTCCACTCGTGCAAAGCTCTCCTACTACACCAACTGCACATAAACCATTATCCTTCCCCAATATATATTGGTAGGTATTCTGGATAGGCCGACCGATCAGTAAATGATCCTCTGAGCCTGACAATACATAGCTCATCGTATCATTTGATAACTCCGTCTGTCCATACGCATTCATCAACCGAAGTCCCGGATTCCCATCATAACAGCACTGCACAAAACGTGAACTTAACTTCTCCCCAGTCAGAATCAGAAACTCCAATCCCGTAAGGTCAATCTTATCCCCATGGCCAGACAGGTAACTGTTCAGCTGAGAAGGAATTACCTCCAGGATACGGCTATGATAAAATGACACCTTTTCCAATACAAGGCTCATGTCCTGCAACTCAGCCTGTGCACACAAAACAACAAACCCCCCACTGATCAGTGGCGACCACAGCTGCCAGAGACCTCCTACAAAATGTAATTGTGAATTATGACAAAGACCCTCTGAAGGGGCCATAGACAGCAAGTTGATCTTGCTGTATAACTGGTTCACAATACCTCCATGTTCAATCATCACCCCTTTTGGAGTACCGGTACTCCCTGAGGTATAAATCACATAGGCCAGGTCCGATGAACCATTGACCTTTACCAGGTTATCTTCACTATAATCACTTAGCAACGGTTCCAGCCGGGACAGCTCATGCTCATCAAGTAAAACACGGATTCCACTGTCCTTCTCCATATAACTGATCCGCTCCTGAGGATACTCAGGATCAATTGGCACACAGGCCCCGCCTGACTTTAAGATCCCCAGCAACGCAATCACCAGTAACTCGCTTCGATGTAATTTAACCCCCACCAGCTCATCGGGCCGGATGCCACCTGTTGTTCGCAGATAAGCCCCCAACTGATTCGAACGCCTATTCAACTCACCATAGGTCAGCTCATGCTCTTCAAATACCAGAGCCACCGCTTCAGGAGTCAATGCCACCTGAGCCTCAAACAAATCTACAATCGTCTGGTCACGAGCATATCCAACTTCGGTCGCATTGAACTCATTCAGCAGCTGATTCCGCTCTGCTCCACTCAGATACTCCAGATCACTCAAACGCATATCGGGAGCTTGATATAATGAGACCAGTAAATTATTAAAATGATTAAGTAAATTGTCAGCGACAAAGTTTGAAATAGATTCCTCTTTATAATCTAGAGAAAGAGTCACATCTCCTGTTTTAGAAAACTCAAGTAAATGAAAAGCCAAATCTTCCTGCTGTTCTCCACTGTGGATATATTTAATCGTTGCTGCCGCCTCACCAAGTTTAGCCTGGTAACTGCTTTTTTGATACGAAAAGGAGGCATTATATATATTCCCAGCGCTATCAAGTTTTTCTAATGCGCTATATAAAGGAAATCGTTCATGTCTGTAACACCCTTTCAGTTTATCCTTAACATGCTTCAGTATTTCTATAAATTTCCAGCTTTCTTCTAAATTGACAGAGAAAGGAAGCATATTCACAAAAGCACCAAATGTATTTTTATATTTTTTATTTCTTCTATTAAGCAGAGGCAAACCTAGTACAGCCCCTGAGTTATCATATAAATGATTTAAAATAAAAATAACAGCTGTAAAATAATGAAAAATGGTACAATTGTATTGAGTACTGAATCCATTGATACAATTAACCAATTCTCTAGATAATCGTATTTCTTTACGCTTAGAAGCAAAAGATTTCCGCTTTTCTGAATTTAAGCAAGATTGAAAAAGTCTGGATCCCATAAGAGGTTTCAATCTTTCCAGCCAAAATTCACTGTCTTTAACAAAGTCCTCAGATGATTTATATGTCACATACTCATCTATAAAATCCTGATATTTAAAAACTTCAAAAGAAGGAATATTTTCCTTCATCATTTCGGTATATAAATAAGATACTTTATTAAAAAACAATGACATAGAGTAACCATCAAATATCAAATGATGGACCTTCACATACCAATAAAATTTATTCTCAAAAGATTTAAGGACCCTAATTTTAAGAAAGTTTTCCTTTAAATCGAAAGCGTGATTAATATCTGAATTAATCCAGCTGGTGCAGAGATCATCTGCGTTCGATTCTTTGGAAAAATCTAAAACCGAATAATCTATTTTTTGAAAAGCATCAAATTTATCTTCTTTATCTTCATTAAAAGCACAAAAACCCACTTTAATGATATCAATATTCAGCAAAACCTGTTCAATTGACTTAAGTAAAATCACTGTATCAAGCTTTCCCTCAATTAAAGCATAACCACCTACATTATATATGATGGATTTACTAAAAATATTTTGGGTAAGTAAAATCGGCTCTTGAATAGGAGAGATATTTTTCATATAACTGATAATTTGTGGAAATACTGGCCAAAGAAGAAGTGACACTCCTAAAGCACAATTTAATAAGAATAAAGTAACACAATTCGATAAGCCAAGGGGAGTGAACAGCCAGATAAAAGCTCTCCTATATATAAACTCAGATACAGAACACCCAAAAACAAACGGTTTTTAACAATACCAACTTGATTAAAAAATAAATTGCAAGCGATATGTTAGCGACAGAAAAAATATTTTATTTATATATTGAATTTCACCTCCATTAAGATGTGTTTAAAAAACAGAAACAATTCTTTAAGTTTCACGGCATAAAAGGCTAAGCCCTAAGAATAAACCTCATTAGCCATTAAATCTTCAAGAAGTGCTAACCTTATTTTATCCTGTCAACAGCATCGCTGTTACCAAGATCTTTATTTGGCGTTGCAATCTTTGCTCTTCCGAAATTATAAGTGAAGCCAAGACTAATTCTTTGACTGTCTTGAAAAAGGCTATTTGAAGACCTATAAACACCAAAATCTTGGTAAGTTCGATTATTGTTACGTTTTAATATATCATTTCCCCCAACTCTTATTTCCCCCTTACCATTTAAAATACTTAATAATAGTGACGCATCAAAATTCCCTATGGCACCATTCTTAGTTAAGCCACCCGTGTAAGGAGAATAATAATAGCAGTCTACCTGCATTTTTAAATTCCTTGAAAATTTAAAAAAATGACTGGATTTAATATTCCACCAATTTGAAGAGATTTTAAAAAGTCGTCCTAAAACGAATCCATTAGCTTCTGAATGTCCGTAAGGGGAAATATTATTTTCAGTATTCCACCATGAGAACAATTGGAAAGGATAATAAAGATAAACATAGTAATCTTTTGAAGCATTAAGATTTTGAACGGAGAAAAAAGTAACTTTAGAATTAAAATCTCGATTTAAAGGCAGCTGAGTAAAGATCCCTTTACTATCGATGTAAGTTGCACCAATATTTAATTTTTTCAATTTAACACTTAAAACAAATTCATTATCAAATTTTGGTTTTAAATTTGGATTCCCCTGATAAACAGTATACTGATCAATAAATGTGATATAAGGAATTAATTCTTCATATGGTACTCTAGATACCGATCTTTTATACGATAAAGCAAAATTATAATTATCATTAATTCTGTGCTCATAGAGTACATTAGGAAATAGTTGTGTATAATGCTGAGACAAAATACTTGAAGTGGTTGCCTGGGTATTTTCTAATCTTAAACCCAATTGTAATTTGTCTTTACTCCATCCTTTGGACAGAGTACCATAGATACCGTAAATCTTTTCTGAAAAATTATTGTTACTGGAATTTTCAGGAATATTTATGAATTGATCAGCATTTTGTAAATCATAACTTATCATAGATTTTGAATTGGTATTTTGAAATTTAATTCCAGCTTCCAGCTTCAGCTGGTCTTCAAAAGAATGAATGTAATCCAATTGTGTAATAAATATTTTTATTATTGGGCTATTGGTAGTCTTAAAGACTTTAGGGATACGTATGACATTACCTGAGGCATCGACAAGTACTGAAGGGAAGCTCTGCCTTAGTGTATTTTCATAGGGTGTGAAAGTAGCTAAAGCTACTAATTCACTCTTTCCAGAATCCACTATTAAATGATAATTTAAATTGAAATTAAATGTTTCAGATTTGAAGTCAACAGTGCTTTTGGTAAACAGAACTGAGTCCGCGGGGGCATTAATTTCTCCAAATGAAACATTCGATGGGATATTGCCATTCCAGCGATTTACATTGCCGTTTATTAAGGCACCAATAGTTTGACCCTTACCGATTTCAAGATCTGCACCTACCTGGTAAGTATAAATATCGTCATCAATCCTGCGAATTGTCTTATCTACAAGCTGACTGGAGTTATTCCCGTCGCTAAATTCTCTGTGTTGTTCACTATTTATGTACACCTCTTTTCGTTCATATCCTATAGTACCATAAGCTGTTAAATTCTTTTTTCTATAAGTTAGGCTACTATTAATTCCGTACTGCCCATATCTCCCTAAAGAACCATTGATTCTCACATTTCCAGTAATCCCTTCTAATTGATTTTTTTTTGTAATGATATTTATAACAGCACCATAAGCGGCATCATATTTTGCAGACGGGTTGGTAATCAATTCAATCTTCAAAATGTTCCCTGCCGGCAGTGCTAGTAAAATATCTTTTATTGATACATCAGGAAAAGGTTTGTCGTCTATTAATACAAGGGTTTTTTTCCCTTGTAGAGATATTTCATTACTAGGTGAAACCTGTACAAAGGGTGCCGATTTTAACAACTGAATAGAATTCCCAAAAGCCATTGTGCTATTTTCAACATTGACTATATATCTGTCAACCTTCTTTTCCACTAAAGGACGAGTCGCACTAATCGTGACTTCATTTAAGGTTTTTGTTAATGATAAAAGAACAGTTTTACCTAAGGATAACTTCTGCCCCGCTTTTAAAGTAAAAGAAGGTAGAAAAGCCTGACGAAAACCCATTGAAGTAGCCTTAATTCTATAATTACCAGCGTTAACCGCAGAAAACACATATTTTCCATTTAAATCACTTAACGCATTCATTACAAAAGAAGAGTCGTTACTTTGTACAAGAGTTAATGTAACAAACTCAAGTGGCCGCTGTTCTTCATCAGCAACATAACCTTCAATATATCCGTTTGATAAGGAATCAGCTAAATCGTCACCCAAATTACCTGGATTAGAAATCAAAGTTTGATGCCGATTTAAAGAAGACATGTAATAATTTTTGCGGTTGACTTTATGCCATTTTAAGTGTAACGGAGTAGGTAACTCATCAAAAATAGCTGAGATCTTTCTGGCTGATAATCTATTGTCATGGACGGATATTTTTTTGGAAATCAAAGCATTTTCTTCATATAGTAAATTTGCATCATATTTATTGGTGCATTTTTTAAGCACTTCACCTAATGGAGTAGCGGTCATGTTCTTTCGAGTTACTCCAGCAGAGCCGTGTACAAATAAATTGCACAATAACAATATTAGGAGTATATAGGATGTAATTTGATCAAATCGACCCATTGGCTCTTAATAATTAATTGGTGAGTGTAGTTGTCTTTAAGTCTAAAGTAAATATAAGAGAGGAATATGCACGTTTAAGCAGCCTTTTTCCTGTAACGCATATATCACACTTTAAAAGTTCCCGTATGACTTTCTTTTCCTGCCGTGGACGGATATTAACTATGTAACGGCCTGCCAGAAATCGTCATATTTAAATTTCCTGAATTAAATAAATTGTTCTTTTGGCAGAGCTATCGCTACAATCAGTAACATTTACTTGAACCATTTTTTAACTCTCTTTTAAAATTTAATCTTCCAGTATTTGACTAAATAATAGGGAAAACCCTATATTTATTTTACAATTATCATAATTAGTGAGCAATCAGCTTGTACCGATATTTGCTGCTTTCGTATAAGCGAATATACCGGTAACAGTAGGCGGCAAAGTAGTTATTGTATGTGAAAAATTTATGGCTGAGTAATTCTGCAAGTTATGATAATTAACAACTGTTCTTTTATTCAATACTAATTTTTTCACTGCTGATTTGTTTTTCATAACTCTTTTTTATGTGGAATCAAAATGAGTACAATTATTACCTATCAAAAATCTATTACACGAAATGGACATTTCAATACACGAACGCAAGAAACTTTACCGTTTTTTTTATAAACTAAAAGCCAAGTTTCCTTTAAAATATAAATTCGGAAAAGACATCAACTCGAAAAAAGTACTTGTTCATCTAGCTATATGGGTTGCTTATTTCTTTTACGAAAACGGTTCCGTTCTGGTCATTAGCCCCGAAAGTGTATTCCTTCTCTCTTCCTTCCTTTATTTCCTTCTCAACGCATTGATCTTTTACGCACATGTGTACTTGCTTACTAGAAACACAAAGAGAACACTTAGCACTGCCTGGAAAGTATTTATTTACTTTCTAGCAATCTTAATCTATTTGACAAGTAATTATTTTCTGACAATTTTTATTAATCATGTCGGTATCCAGACGATAATGACAATCAGCCCACTAAAAAACTTTATTATCCTTCGAATATTCAGGTTGTTGTATCTCATTACAATGAGCTACACTTATTGGTTGATTATATATAAGATAAATAATGAAAAAAAGCTCTTTCAGATAGAAAGGGAGCGAGTTGAACAACTTGAAAGAACAACCATCCTCGAAAATTCCAATTTAAATGCGGAATTAAATTACCTTAAATACCAAATCAATCCTCATTTCTTGTTCAATACACTTAGTTTTATTTATGCAAGAGTTATCAAATTTTCAGATGAGGCTGCTAAAAGCGTTATGCTACTATCTAATATTATGAACTATGCTTTATTGAATAATGATATTGAAGGAAAAATTGAATTGAACCAAGAGCTCGAGCATTTAAAAAATCTCATTGAAATTAATCAGCTTCGTTTTAACAAAAATCTACACATATCTCTTGAACTACCTTCAAGTGAAGAGTTAGCAGAAATAAAAATCCCTCAACTAACACTTGTAACTTTTCTGGAAAATGTATTTAAATATGGTGATCTCAGTTATAAAGATCACCCTGTTAAAATAAGTGTCACTGTAACCAATAATTTTTTAAGATTCTACATCTCTAACAAAAAATCGACTTCAATAAGACAAAAAATACAGAATGGCATAGGCATTGCTAATGTTAAGAAAAGATTAGACTTGCTTTATTCAAAGGAAGATTACAATCTTATAATTGACGACGAACCCTTAACTTTTTCGGTAACATTTTATTTACGTATACAGCCATGTTAAACTGCATTATTATCGACGACGAGCCACATGTGATTGATCTTCTAGAAATACATGCTAAAAAGATCCCCAACGTTAACATAGTCAAAACTTTCAATAATGGATTTGAGGCACTTAATTTTCTGGAAAACACAAATATTGACCTCATTTTTGTTGATATACAAATGCCAGAAATATCAGGGCTTGAATTCATCAAGGTTATTGGTAAAAGATTTGACATCGTAATAATTTCGGCATTTCGGGAGTATGCTATTGATGGCTATGAAAATGAAATTGTAGATTTTCTCCTTAAACCCGTCTCTTACAGCAGATTCGTTAAAGCGCTTGACAAGGCAAATGAAAAAAAATTAACAAGGGAACAAAACATCACTTTACCAACTAATGATGACAATTTTATTGTGCTTAAAACTGAATTCAAGACAAAGCTTTTAAAGGTTGATATTGACGATATCATGTATGTAGAGGGGCTAAAAAATTATGTATCTGTTTTTACTAAGGAACAAAGAATCATAACGCTACTTAACATGAAAGCTTTTGAGGAAAAACTCCCAAAAAATAAATTTATCCGTACCCATCGTTCATACATAATATCTTTGAGTAAAGTCAGGCTTATTGACGGGAATCGAATTTATTTGAAAGATCTAGAGACGGGTATTCCCCTTGGCGATAACTATCGTGAAAATTTTTATAACAGAATGAAACAGAATATGGTATACAATAAGTAACCTGTAAACTCATTCCACATATTTCAGGCCGTTAGATTAAATAACATTTCACGCAGACTAACAAACTTGACTACCAACGTTTATGGTTATATTGGAGCAATTTGATAGAAGCAGGCTTGTCTTTTCGGCTTTCATATGGTCAGCAAAAAAAGCGATGATTGCGACTGTGCGAGCTGCAGTTATACCATTATTATTGTTAGATGCACGTATGAACCGAATGGATAGTCAATTAAAAAATTCAATTTAGAAAGATTGTTGCTTCAAATTCTCATAAGACGGCTATGTTTAATATCAAGTTAGATATCTCGACAATTTGATCGATTTTCCCTGATTTTACATAATCATAAAATAATGGTTAAGGTGGCACTTTAAATTTCGGAGAAACCTATTCCGGCAATGCTTATTCTGACACGATCGACTTCTTCTATTATAAGAAGGACTTGGTGGTTCCAATGCAATTACACTGGATGCCGATATGATTACAGTACTATAATTACAGAATTTTTTTAATGTGATCATTGATAATAATGAAGGTGGAGATATAATTGTTAACTTGGTGATGAAAGTAAACCTATGATCAACTGTAACAGATTAATCCAATCGTCCAATGACTCCTTACAAATTTGTGATATTAAGGTCTACCCTACTAAGTTTAAACAAGATCCAAGAAAAACCTGAAGTCTCAGGACATTTTGAAGAAGGTATTTATTTATCGTCACCGGATCTTTGGAAAGTCATAAAAAAAAGATAACCAGGACAACACCAAGATAGCAGAAACAATTCTTAAATACTGGTTAAGATCATGTTCAAGATGCACACCATTTGGAGTATTTGCAGGAAGTTGTCTAGTAGCTCTAGGAAACAAAACAGAATTAACTCAAAACAAGGCAGATCTGCATGATAAAAAAGTAAGAATAGATACACATTACTTTAGTAAAATTCTCTCCTTTTTAGAAAAAGCTCCTCGAGTTAGAGAACAACTATTATTTTATACTAATAACTCATTGTATGAAAATCTATCTGAATGGCGTTATGCAGAATATGCTAAGGAAGGTCAATTGAGGGCCTATAAACTAACAGATGTAGATAATAGCGTCAACTTGGCTCCCATTCTGCAACGAGCAAAAAGCGGCGCGACACTTGATACATTAGCCAAATTACTTCAAGTAGCTGAAACCGTTAGTTACCAGGATGCATCAGACTATATAGAAGAGCTTTGTGAAGCTCAAATTTTAGTTTCGGAACTTGAAATAACTGTATCAGGTTCCGAACCGCTTACACAACTAATTAAAAAACTTGACGAATTGGAAGATGTCCAGGTCTATAAAGATTTCTTCAATAAACTTTACAACCTGCTGAGTAATCCTATTAATGACGTCGCTTATTATCGACAGATTATTCTGTTCCTTGAACAAATAGTTGGTGGAAAAATTAGCGAAAATGATATCTTTCAAGTAGATATGTTTATTTCTCAAAAAAAAAAGGTGATAGACAAAAAAGTTATTAATAAGGTAATTGAACAAGTAAATAACTTGCTAGCATTTGCTCCACCATACAAAAACGAAGTTTTAAATTCATTCAAGACCTCGTTTAAAAAAAAAATTGATGTTGCTGAAATACCGCTAGCAATGGTAATGGATTTAGATTCAGGCATTGGATATGGAAATTTTATTGAAGCGAATCCCGGCGATAGCGGATGGGGCGATGATTTACTAGTTACAAATCGCGTAGTATCCGCAACAAATATTGACACGTTACAGCAATTTGTAATCGAAAAACATCTAAGTATTCTCAATACTGAAATAACCGTAGTTGATATTACAGACGACGACATTGCGAACATAAAAAAAAAATTGCAAACAGAGTTTTTCTAATGGCATGTATATCATGGGCTCCTTGTCTGCTGTTAATGAAGAATTCAACCAGAAGAAATTTATCTTCGAATTGACCGCCGTCGGCGGTCCCTCAGCAGTAAATCTTGTTACAAGATTCACACATGGCGATCAACAATTATTAGAACTCACCAAAGATATTATCGAAATAGAGGAAAGTCAGTATCCAGATCTTATTTTCGCCGAAATAATTCACTTGCCAAACGCACGGACAGGCAATATACTTTTAAGACCCGTATTAAGAAAATATGAAATACCGTATATGGGGCGATCTGGGGCTTTAATTCAAAATCAGCTTCCTATCGAAGACTTGATGGTTAGTGTCCAACATAATCAGGTAATACTCCAAAGTATTAAATACAATAAAAGAGTAATACCCCGTCTTAGTTCAGCACACAATTATTCGGACAGCAACCTACCCATCTATAAATTTTTGAGCGATGTCCAAAACCAGGGACTTTCTGATCTAATTTTATGGGATTGGAACGTTTTTTCCGATGCTAAGTTTTTGCCAAGAGTAACTTATAAAAACATTATAGTAAGCAGGGCACAATGGAAATTATCAATAGAAGATCTAAAGTCATTTCGACAAAATAATGATGAGTATCTCCGATTTTTCAAGGAGTTCAGTGACAAATACAAAGTTAACTCAGTATTACAAATAGAAGCCGATCACAAACTTTTAATCGATTTAGGTCATAAAGAATCAGTTCTACTCTTAGTAAACACAATTCTTAAAAAAAAGGTTGTTAGATTGGAGGAGTGTTTAATCTCTCCTGAAAATTGCATCATACAAGATATAGATGGCAACTCGTTCGCTAATGAAGTTATAATCCCAGTAAAAAAACACTTCCCATTTAATTGAAGATTACGTTGTTCCAATGAAGAATATCATTAATTCAACAAAGTTTTTACCTTCCAGTCAATGGCTATATTACAAATTTTATTCGGGTATGTTTACCCAGGAAAAATTATTAATCGATTATCTTTTGCCATTTATCAAAAGCGCTAAGTCTAAAAATGAATTCGAGATTTTTTTTTCATACGCTATGTTGATGACAGGCCACATATCAGGTTGAGGTTTTACAATACAGATAGCGCCAAACAGACTGATCTGATGATAAAATTTAATATACTACTTAACTCTCTTTATAATGAAAAATATATTGATTCTGTTGCAATTGATAGCTATGTACAGGAAACACAGCGTTATAATCCCGTGCCTATAGATGTGGCTGAATGTTTGTTTAATTATGATAGTCTTGCAGTTTTAGAAATCATCTCCTTGCTAAAGGGACCAGACTCAGAATTAAACAAAATCGCGATTGCGATAAGAAGTGTCGACATGTATTTAGATGACTTCAGATTTTCTATCGAAGAAAAATATCTATTCATTAAAAATCATGCAAACAGTTTCTTTAATGAATTCGGCGCAGCAACAAAACTTAAAACGCAATTGAATCAAAAATTTAAAGACAATCAAAAAGATTTAATACCAGATATCGATTCATTGTACACTGTACCAAAAAAACTGGAAGCACCTTTGAATCAGCTAAAAGTACGGTCGTCTTTAAACCAGCAACACATAAGCAGGATACTAGAGGTACTGGGGCAAGACAATAATTTGAAAATGGAAATAGTTTCAAACTTTATTCATTTATCGTTCAACAGAATGTTTTTCGCTAACCAACGTAAATATGAGTTGATGGTATACACTTTTATTGAACGTTTTTATCATTCATTTCTGGCAAGAAAAAAAAATTATGGTATGACGTCTGAAGGCCAAATGAATAAATACCTGACAACAACTATGAATATTATTGGTTCTTAACTAACAGTTTACAGTTACGCAGTTTATTGTCAATCACTAAAATGACAGGACAAATTTTTCAATATCGATCTCTTCGTTGTCTAAGGAGCAAACACAGCATTTATATGCTGCATTAATCTCAATCTCTTTAATATGCCAAAGTAACTCATTATAACTGACTATATCGGGCAAACAATTGTACTCAGCACTCTGATTTGTTAGCCCTAACCCTGTCGCTTTTAAGAATGCCTCTTTTCTTACCCAAACATTATAAAAAGAATCTGTTGGTTTTTTTGATGCAGATATGTAATGAAATTCGTCCGGATGAAGGAAGTCGATGAATTCAAGATGATTTGAATCACTTATCACTTCAATGTCAACTCCTACCAAGTTATCGCCGTAACAGAATGCAACCATACTACCGGAATGTGATATATTAAACTCCTTCCAATCGATAATGAATGGCTTATTATTTAGACCTTTTTCCCAATCTTGGATCAAATAAGGCTTACCTTCCCCCTGCAAAACTTTAAATAACATTAAGCGACCAACCAAACTAAGTTTCCGGTCTGACACATAACGATAGCGTAACACATATTCTTGCATTTTAATTGGTAAATGTTCAGCCAATGTCAGGAGTTCCTGTTCTCCAGTTGTATTCGTATCAAAATAGAGTAATTTGATCATATCTTTTGCAATTACCGTAAAAATAATTAACATTGTATTGAGAGCGTTAATTTTGAAAGCGGTATTTGTCTCCAAGACAGATATCGCTTTCTTCTTTTTGTAATTCATCTTTTATCCCATGTACGATAAATCTATAATATTGATTACTCAGACTGTTGTTCTCTCTACAGCAGTGTAATTAAAGTTTGTCAACTTAAATTCGATTGTTGATCTTTAGATAAGATCTGATAACATGTTACCAATATTCTACCCACTTCAGAAAAACTGAAAAAATACGTTAGCAGCTTTACTGTTTCACTATTATGAAAAAACTATTATTTTATCTTATCATTATAACTGCGGTATCATGCAAAAAAGATGGAGAAAAAAAATCTATTTATGAACCTATTCCTGTAAACTCACAACTAACCATTGAAAATGCCAGAAAGATTTTAAACAGTGATAAGAACCAAAACAAAATTCATTTGGTTAATCCATCAGAGAAAATTACTGAGAAAATTAAAACCAAAGTGTCTTGGGCTGATGCCGTACAGTATGTTTCGAATGGGTTAGATGTCGTGGAGGTACCATATAAAATGGACACATTGGTGGTTAGAGATTATGCTGCCTCATCTTTGCCTCGCAAGTTTAGTAAAACTCTAAGCGATTTTGTACAATCCAACCTTATAATTTATAAAAAAAGAACAGATTCTCTTGTTACAATGGAAGTCGTAAAATATATTCCTAATGAAGAATCTTTCAATAATCCTTTTTACAAAATTCACAGCTTATCTTTAAATAATTTAGGTGAATGGACAGGATATATTGAATATTCGCATACAAATGGTGAACTTTTTTATATAAGCAAAGTAACCAATGGTACTGTCGTAAATGTAAAAGCCGCAACATTGAAGAAATCGTCCAATAGAGGAGATATGAGTATCCAATCAGGACCATGTGTAGTCTGATACCTAAAACTGTTAGAATTTGTGCTGGACCCTACCCAGGGTCGCCTTTAGAGGCGTGTTATTACTATCCAATAGGAGAAGAATGCATAGACTATTGTGCCGGGGCTCCAACTACGCCTCCCGGAGGCACGGTTCCGGGAGACAGTGGTTTACCTCCTGATGGTTCCGTTGCTTATACAATCGAGTTACAAACATTTGAAGTTGGATATAAAGCTCAGATGAAGCCGGGAGAACTTGTAATATTTAACAATATGACCCGGATAAATCAACTACGATACTTAGTAAATGCACAGGGCGCTATAGACTTGGCTAATGAATTATTTCCTGTAAATCAATTAAATACAAAGGCTGATTCATTCAGGCACGCTTATTTTAGCTTATGGAATACTTATAGCATAAATAGAGATCTTGCAAAACAATTAGGTGATGCGCATGAAGAAGGCACTACTAATAACCCAATGGAAGAGATGGCTAAATCAATGGATTTATGGAATAATTACGCCGGGAGAAATTTAATTTCTAGCATTAATTCTTCTTCATTAAATCGTAGAAATGATTTTAAAAATCTAGTTCTTTCATTGATGAATGCAGGAGAATTAAAATATATGAAATTGGTCGGCTTGGAATATTATCTGGTATATACTAATGAATAAAATATGAAAAAAAATGCTTATATATTGCTAATAGCATTCACACTTTTTTTTGCTTGCAAGCAGGTAAAAGTTCAAAACGTGGATCTGAAAAAACCTATTGATGCTCAAATTCTCACTATGAGAAATAATAATAAATCTGATAGTTTAAAATTAGATCTATGTTCTTTCATTCCTTTAAAATGGGATAGCTTAGTTGTAGTAACAGGATATACGACATCTAAGACTTTAAAGGCTTTTAACTTTGAAAATCAAAATGTGGTGGGACAATTTATAGATATGGTCCCTGAAAACTCTATTATTTTACTTTACATCAAAAGCAATAATATTGTTGGATATAGTGACCTTCCTTCACCATTACTGGATTTCGGGAGAATCAGCTACCACCGCAAGTTAGGCTTTACTATAATGCATGAAAACGAATGCGATAATCTTTTGATTAGAAAATATATTAAAAATGGAAAGACATATTTCAAATTTGATAATCAGCTTTAACAAATTGATAATTAAGTGTAATCCAGCTTTTAATTTATCAAGCCTCTTAAAAATACTTAGTTCTGATAGGCTTCGAGTAATTATTTGTTATAATAAATAATGATTCGCTTAGGGACCCCGCTGCCGTTGAATTATTTTATATTACTGCAACCTAGTTGACTAGTTCAATGAATAACGTATGGAAATTGATTGAAATAAACATAATAAAAATTAAAACAAGTTAGTTCGATTGAAATAGAACCTAAACATCTAAACCATAATTAGTTAACTTACATTCTACAATATTACACATAAGTAATTCACTAAAATTCAATTTATTAAGGGTTGCGTGATTGTGACAAGATGGGATCAAGTGCAATTGGTTTACCAGTCAAAATACAGCTCCAGACAATTTAATAAATAATAATATACATATTAGTAAAAGCACAAAAAACTTTACTAGTTAACTTTCAATATTTGTCATCTAATTCATCACCCAAATTAATTATAAGCTTTAAATCTGATACAAAGGTGTTCGAGAAAATGTCAGTAAGGTTCACTTGATGGGATAGACTAGAAAAATCTGGTTCTATCACATTTTTGCTTCTTTACAACTCTTTGTTTAGCAATGTAATAAGCGCAATTACAGGATTGGTTTTAGGTGTTCGATAAGTGCCGTTATCAAATACAATTTTTGTGGATAAATGGCGTCTACAAATTTTCTTTGAAAAGAAACTGTCTGTTCAGGATATTTATAAACGATTTTTAAATCGGTGTCAATCATTTGTTTTACCATTTCAGGTATGTTTGTACGATCGGTAGCCAATTCCATGAGCCTTAGTATAAGAATTTCAGCCAGCACATATACAGCGCATGCTAAGACCTTTGATTACACTTTCATATACATGAACAATAGGTTCGCCTTTGCCTGGCATTGAGAGGACATATAACAGTGGAATATAATGGTCAGCAGTAGGCGCAGACAATTTCGCCATCTTTTCCATTTTTTGATATTGGAACAAGCTCAGTAGGTCACGCTGATTCAAGAACAGTATTAGCGATTTATTAGGTACTCGTTCAAGGACATCTGAGGTTCTTATCCGGGAAACGAAAACATAAGCTTGTCTTTGATCCGAAAATTAACAGATGTTCTTCACATCCCGGCTAATGTTTTAATCCAGCCTTATTAAATACAAAAATTAAAAAATAAGTGAATCAAAATCTAAGTTCTATTATCTTTGAAAGATAACAAAGGAGCTAGAACATACTAAAAAAATGATAAGCGATAAGGTGATTTGAATTGCAAAACCGATATAAATACTATTATAAGGTGATTATAAATTATGTTGAACTTTGCAAATCAATCTTGATGTATTCTGGTGATCTGCTTTTAAGTTAGGAATGAAGACATTTAAATTTTTAAAAAACAAGTATGGTGTTGAGCTCCTAATAGACATAGGCACTTATCATGATATTCCAAATTATTTTTTTGAAAGTGAACTT
Source organism: Pedobacter psychrotolerans (assembly GCF_004340665.1). GTDB lineage: Bacteria > Bacteroidota > Bacteroidia > Sphingobacteriales > Sphingobacteriaceae > Pedobacter > Pedobacter psychrotolerans. The sequence goes on along the minus strand of NZ_SLWO01000011.1, from coordinate 85,645 downwards.
CACCATACAGATTTTTACGAACTTATATTTTTCTCTAAAGGAAATGGCTATTTAGAGCTTGATCAGCAAAGAATTGAAATCGCACCTCACACCATCATTTTTATTTCTCCATTTCAGAAAAGAAAATGGTTTTTGGACAAGACTAAAGTAGAATCCTATTTCTTGTTTTTTCAAGATAGCTTCCTGTCCAATTTCTTCTCGGACAAGCTATTCTCTTACCGGCTACAATTTTTCTATAACAAGACTAAACCGCTTTTCCTATTGGTTAATGATGGCTTCTTTTCGCAGTTGGTCACTATCATTCAGGAGTTGCTTATCGAGATAAAAACGTTTCAATCAGATAGCGAACATATTATAAGGGCCCTCCTGTACTTGATGTTGATCAAACTCAACAGAGCTTATGCCGATCATTATCGTCTATCTTCGGAAACAGAAAATAACAGCATTGCATTTATGTTTAAAGAGATTTTACAAAATGAAGTTAGTAAGGTAAGGAACATTGACTATTACGCGCAACAATTAGGGATTAGCAGGGTAACACTAAATAAATGTATTAAAAAGCAGTTCGGCGTTACCGTATCTGAAATGGTTGATGAATTTATCCTCTTTGAAATTAAGTCTTTACTCTCTTATACCAAGCTTAATATCAATGAAATTTCATATCAGTTACAATTCTCTCAAGCCAATCATTTGACCCGTTTCTTCAAGGCCCAGACAGGAATTTCTCCTAAAGAATTCAGGAATGCTTATCAAAATGGTAGTTCTGCTTTCTAACTGGTAATTATTTTGTTTTCAGGGATCATATTTTTGTGCATGAGCATCATTATATCAAAAACGCGAACCAGAATCATTTATATCATCACTTTGATGTTGTTACCCTGCTCACTATTTGGGCAGACGCAGCAAACCATCGAACTTGCCAACCTGTATAAGAGTGCAAAGCTTAAGGCTGTAAACAGAGATATCGAAATCGTTTCGAGCGACACTGGAGCTTACCTGAAGGTATCGGAAAGTAAAAAGGAAGGTATTGTATGGCTACCTTTTAAGGACTTTAATAACGGTACAATTGAAATTAAAATGCGTGGAAAAGACGTTTTTCAACGGAGTTTTATTGGGATTGCCTTTCACGGCATTGATGATATGAACTATGATGCTGTCTATTGTCGTCCCTTCAATTTTTTCGCAACCGATTCTGTTAGGCGAATTCATGCAGTGCAATATATTTCGCATCCTAATTTTACCTGGGAAAAACTGAGGCAGGAAAGAAATGCCGTCTTTGAGAAAGAAATCATCAATCCACCAAACCCCAATGATTGGTTTATCATGAAACTTTTGGTTAACAACACAACTGTTAAAGCCTACATCAACAATGCACCCCAAGCTTCGCTAATAGTTAAAAAACTCAATAATACCACTTCAGGAAAAATAGGTCTTTTTACAGCAGATAGCAGTGGCGGAGACTTCAAAACAATTAAAATAACTCACACAAAATAAAACCATGAATTTTGATATCAAGTTGGGATAATAGTGCTGTGGTAATGGGATAAATATTGTACTCAATGAAAATCAAGTTAAATACATGCAAAAGCCCTTAATTGATTAAGCACTAACCATTCAACTTTTACACTAATTAAGCTATGCCCTATTCTTCGTAACCATAATCTTCCCTAATTAATTGGCTCCTGATAGCCTCAACTTAACTTCTCCTCACAGAATTAAACTATTCATACAAGGCACATTTAATTAAATTAAAAAAAAGTTAGAAGAGTAGCACTATTGTAGTCATATATACTATATTTGTGACAACAAAAATTAATCACATGAGAAAATTAGCATTTGCATCTCTTCAAGTTAGAGATTTAGAGGTATCAAAAGCCTTCTACACTGAAAAATTAGGGTTTGAATTATCTGGAATGACCAATCCATATGCTTGTGTTTTTAAGTATAATAACGGCGAAGCAAGTTTTGCGATCAGAACACCTATTGCTAATATAGATGGAAAAGAATTAGGTGTGGGCACTTCCCTATGGTTTGCTATAGATGAAAATATTGAATTACTGCAAAGCCAACTTATTAAAAAGGGCGTATTCATACTGGGAACAATTAATCATACGCCTTTTGGTCAAACATTAATGGTAAAAGATCCTGATGGTTATATCATTACATTTTTAGCCCAAACGGAAGCCACGCAGAATGACTAGTCGTACCTTAAATATTCATTAATCATAAATACTATGATCAAACGATCAACAAAATATTGGATACTGGTGGCATCAAAAGACCATGTAAAAAATGGCATAGCACAAGGCATTGCGCAAGCCTGCCACGGAAAGGCTGCACCATTAAAGCGGATGAAAAAGGGCGACTTTGTCATTTATTATTCGGGAAAGCAAACTTTAGGAAGGCCAGACAAATGCCAGGAATTTACCGCATTGGGGAAGGTAATAGATGATGAAATATATCAATTTCAAGTTTCTGAAGACTTTTGCCCAACCAGGCGTAATATAGCGTTTCTTGAAAGTCAGGATACCTCAATTCTTCCATTGATTGCTGATCTGGTATTTATCAACAATAAAAAAAGTTGGGGTTATCCATTTAGATTTGGTTTCTTTGAAATTAATCAACACGATTTTGATTTAATTTCATCAAAAATGCTTCAACATCAATATGCCTAAAGAAATTGATTTTCATTTTAAGAGTCCGAACGATAGTCCGGGTTATTTACTGGGTCAACTCACCATGCTGTGGCAGCGGAAACTAAAAAAGGTGTTAGATCCTTTGGATTTGACACAGACACAATTTGTACTATTGGCAGCATTAGGGTGGCTTTCAAAAAAGAATAAGGCCGTAACACAAGTTGATATTGCCAACCAAAGTAATGCCGATAGAATGATGGTATCAAAAGTATTGCGAACCTTGGAAGATAAAAAATTCATCACTCGTCAGGAACATGAAACGGACACCAGGGCAAAAACAATTCAACTTACTACTGGTGGCGAACTTGTTTTGCAGCAAGCCATTATAGCGGTAGAAAATGCTGACCTGGATTTTTTTGCGACACTAGGAACGAATCTATCTTCATTCAATAAAAATATGGTGCAACTTATTGATAAAAACAGCGATTAAATTACCAACCCTAACAAGCTAAAGTTGCTGCATTTATTTTTATTTTAGGAATTGTGCTGATGAACTTTGACCATCACTATCCAATCAGCTTTTTTTCTGATCAATGTACCCCGTATTAAAGGAGGCGTTGGGCATCAGGTAGATGATATCATGTTGAAAATCGAGAAAAGTATTAAAGCGGTTTAATACCTCATTTCCTAAAATGTGGATATTTATTCCCCTCATCGGTTTGTTTTCCTTCACAATTTGGGCAGGAACATCATGCAAATCAAATGGACCCAGCTTAAGTTTTTCCAGATTTGCAGTGATAATCGGGATTTCATTGTTTTGTGTTCCACGGATGGTTGTTTTTTTAATGATTTGCATTTTATCCGTTGGAAAGTGGTCTGCGTTTAAAAGATCCCTGTCTAACATAACGGTTCTTTGATAGCCTAAATCGAATAAAAACCAATTGGAATGAATCTTACCGTCCTGATTAATTTTGCTTTCTATAAATGGCCTGTCGTTCATGTAACGGATCTTAAAACTAGAAAAGTGGGGGTTTTTCTTAACCATCTTCGGTATTTTGGAATGCACAACCATTACATTTTTATCATAATTGAGTTCCACAACCATACCATCGAAAATATCCCATCCCAAAAGTCCGTCTGCCTCGTGTCCAACCGCCTGGGTATCATAGATTTTACTTTGATAAACATGCTGACCGAGTTTAATATCATAAAAGGTATCGTAAAGGCTTGGATGAGATTTGACCTTTTTTGCTAGCACCTCAGTAGTGAGCGACATCTCAGTAGCACCAGTATCAAAGTTCATTTGTAGGGAATCAGTTTTATTAAACACGACCTTCACCAGGTTGGTGTTATATTGATTGACAAAAAAAGGAATGGAATCATGTACTTCGGGTTTCAAAAGGCTATAATTTTTAGAAATGCGTGCCTGAATTCTAGTCAGGCAGGAATCTTTACCATTCAGCACCACGATAAAATCCTGTTTTTGGCCGGGCTTTATCCGGAATGTAATCGAGTCGATATCAGTTTTGAACCTGACAGTTTTTGCTTTATTGAGCTTATTGGTAACGTAAGTATCCAGTACAATTTTTGGATTAATCCCCCACCCAGACACTGAATTGCCTTCTTCGTAAATTTTCGCACTTTTAGAATGTGCCTGAATGACTGGTAATTTCTTTTGGGCAATAGCTGTTAAAGATGCGAATGCCAGGATGAGGGTAAGTGATAATTTCATTGATGGTTAATTTATTTAGAAAGAAACCAAAATAAATAAAATTAATGGTTAAAGCTGTGTTCAGGTTAGCATTTGATGTTAAACAGAATAATCAAAACAACCGTCCGATTTAATTATCATCACATGATTTTAACCAACTTTAGCTTAAACAGTTTCTTTAATTCTACACCGGACTATTCAGAATCTCAAGAGCGGTCTATTTACTTGTAATGAGCACATCTTATTTTTGACAACAGCACTAATGAACGGTTGGATGCATGGATTGAACTCATGCAAATACCTGTTAAAGTTAAAAAAACAAGCAAAATGAAAGTACAAAAAACGACCAGACATGATTGGAGTAAGGAAGAGATTCGGGGCATACATGATCAACCTTTAATGTCTCTTGTATTTGAGGCTGCCAGTGTGCATCGGCAATGGCATGCGCCAGAACAGGTTGAGCTTTGTACCTTGTTATCGATTAAAACTGGTGGATGCCCGGAAGATTGTTCTTATTGCCCACAGGCTGCCAGATACCATACCGATGTTAATGTCCAGACGTTATTGCCCACAGAAACGGTATTGCAACATGCAAAAAAGGCTAAAATTGCAGGAGCCACCCGATTTTGTATGGGAGCGGCCTGGCGCGAGGTAAGGGATAACCGGGATTTTGACCGCGTAATTGAGATGGTAAAAGGTATAAATGAGATGGATATGGAAGTGTGTTGCACTCTTGGTATGCTTACAGAAAATCAGGCGATTCGTTTAAAGGAAGCCGGACTTCATGCCTACAATCATAATCTGGATACTTCAGAACAGTATTACGATCAGATTATCAGTACCAGGAAATTTGATGATCGGATTAGTACCATTAACAATGTCCGCAGAGCTGGAATTACGGTATGCTCAGGTGGGATAATTGGACTTGGAGAATCAATAGATGATCGTATAAGTATGCTGGCCACCCTCGCTACCATGGAAAAACATCCGGAATCTGTTCCTGTAAATGCATTGGTTCGTGTGAAAGGCACTCCTTTGGAAAAAAACTCGCGAATCAATATATGGGAAATGGTTCGCATGATTGCAACAGCGAGGATAATTATGCCAGCCTCAAAAGTTCGTTTAAGCGCAGGCAGAGCGGAGATGTCTGAAACTGAGCAGGCCTGGTGTTTCATGGCTGGTGCCAACTCAATCTTTACAGGTGAGGACAGCAAATTACTGACTACACCCAACCCTACCACAGCAGGAGACTTGAGCATGCTCACTAACCTGGGATTAAAACCTATGAGAAAAGTTCATTAATTTTTATTTTAGATTGAACAAATAAATCATTGCTTAATTATATGGATGTTAAAACTTAATTGCAATCGGCATACCCCCTATTTATTATTCAAAATTTCATAAACTATCAATCTGGTATAGCACGTCATTCTTCCCTCCGCTCAACTTTTTATGCTCTGCATTGTATAAGTTATAAACCATAATTTAAATATGAGTAATCTGGCAATTGGCATAGATGGATGCAGGTATGGATGGGTTACCGCCTGCTACGAAAGTGAAACGGTAAAGCTTTTTAAAAATATTGCTGAGGTTTGGGCATACTTCGGAAAAGATTGTGATTTTCTGATCGACATGCCGATAGGTTTGCCAAGTGCCGAAATCCCGAATCGAACCTGTGAGCAGGAAGCCAGGGCAGTCTTACCAAAAGGAAGAAAATCAAGTCTCTTTCCGGTACCCTGCCGGGAAGCATTTGCTGCTGAAAACTTCCAGGAGGCAAATGAGATGAATCGACGTATTTTAGGTAAGGGGCTGTCAAAACAAACCTGGTTTATTATGCCTAAGATGCAAGAACTGGATGAATTGCTCATCAGTAACCAGGCGGCTAGATTGCGTTTTAAAGAAGCACATCCTGAAATTTCATTTCAGTTACTTAATTCAGGTAAGCCACTAATGGCCAGCAAGAAAACCAAAGAGGGCATTCATGAACGGCTTTCTATTTTACAACAGTTTAATTTACGAACAGAAAACCTTTATCAATCTGCTATTCATGCGTTTAACAGAACAGCAGTGGCTCCGGATGATATACTTGATGCTTTATGTTTATCTGCTATGCAAACCATCATTCAGCAAAACGGAAAATTACAACCACAATACACTTTTCCACAAAAACCTATTGCAGATGAACATGGAATTGTAATGGCGATTCATTATGGAAGGAAACATTAAAATCCCCTCAACAACAAAATAATCATTTACAAGCGAATGATAAATCTTACTGTATGAAACACTGGTGAAACAAACTTGTGTTACACTTAAAATTTAATAAAAAACCTAAATCCGATTCCGCGTACACTTTCAATCTGAATGTTTGGATCGTCCGCTAAATATTTACGTAATCTACTGATGAAAACATCCATGCTACGCCCGTTAAAGAAATCAGATTCCTTCCACAAATAATTTAAAATATCATTTCTTTTAATTAATTCGTTTTGATGCTTACTTAAATAAAGTAGTAATTGGCATTCTTTTTCAGTAAGCAATATTTCAGACGAGGGCGATGTTAAGTTTGTGGCGGGTACTCAAAATAGCGTAAATGCAGCCATTTCAAAAAAAATATCAACAAGTACAAGTTTAAAATTAGTTGTTAATGATCTGTTTCATTCTTATGTAAATAGCGGTACCATTAATAATCTTCTCCAAACACAGGCAAACTACCGCAATGTATTAGATACCAGAACAGCAATCCTTACTTTAAGTTATCGCTTTGGCAAATCAATTTCTGGTCAGCGTAAACATGATGAAACGAGTACAAACAGCGAACAGGGTAGAATCAAAAACTAGGGTGGTTAAATTATTATTTTTTTTACAAGCCCCATAATCTCATCCCTACCTAAAATCACCTTCATTGATTTGCAAACAACTTTCAGGGTTTTGCATACAGTTGCGCTTTCGATCTTCCCGAGCTTTGAACCATAAAATAAGTAATTATGGAAATCAAAAAAATAAAGCTAGGTAATCAAGGTTTAATCGTTCCGGTAATGGGATTAGGCTGTATGGGCATGACAGGCTTTGAAGAGGCTGATATGTATGGAAAGGCTGATGAAAAAGAAGCCATTGCCACCATTCATAGATCAAGGGAATTAGGCGTTAACTTTTTGGATACCGCTGATTTATATGGTCCTTTAAAAAATGAACAGCTCATTGCAAAAGCGATAGATGGTCATAGGAATGATTATATTATTGCCACTAAGTTTGGTTGGGAAATAGACGACAATAATAAAGTGACATGGGCAATTAATGGTCAGAAAAAATATGTAAAAAAAGCGTTGGAGCGTTCGCTTAAAAACCTTAAAACTGATTACATCGATTTATATTATCTTCATCGTTTAGATCGGAACACTCCTATTGAAGAAACCGTTGAAGCCATGAGTGAATTGGTAAAAGAAGGAAAAATTGGCCATATTGGTTTGTCGGAAGTCTCTTCAGAAACAATAAAAAAAGCACATGCTATTCACCCAATCAGTGCAGTACAAAGCGAATATTCACTATTTGAACGCACTGTAGAAGAAAGAGGGATTTTGCAAACATTGGAAGAACTGGAAATCAGTTTTGTAGCTTATTCACCGCTTGGGCGAGGATTCCTTTCCGGTCAGATTCGTACCATTGACGATTTACCTACTAACGATTTCAGAAGATCAATTCCTCGTTTTCAGGAAGCGTATTTCCACAAAAACATCGAACTGGTTGAAGCCATTGAAGCTATGGCGGCAGATAAAAACATAACTGCTACACAATTGGCATTGGCCTGGATAATGAATAAAGGCATTATCCCAATCCCAGGAACTAAAAGGAGAAAATATTTAGATCAAAATATCGCTGCAGCAGCTATTCATCTTAGTGAAAGCGATGTTTCAAAACTGGAAGGCATCATTCCATTGGGTACCGATACAGGTAGTGCTTATGACGAATTTAGCATGGGACTTATTGATTAAACCACAGGCACAACTTTCAGAATAATTGGAGTTGTGCCTTTTCAATTTATTTATCTTTAAATTAGCATCATCATGAACGCCATTTCATCCATATCAGCATTTCATCGTTTATTATCGCTTCCGGAGCCCTATCACCCTTTAGTGAGTGTAATCAATCTGGCAGAATGCATATTTATTGAAGATGAGGTGTGGAAGGGATTTGTTAACCGCTTTTATTGCATCGCACTGAAACGTGAGGCTACAGGAAAAATAAAATATGGTCAGCAGCATTACGATTACGACAAAGGCGTACTTAGCTTTACGGCACCCAATCAGGTTCAGTCTCTTGATTTACAAAACATGGAATGTGGTTCAGGTTATTTGCTCATCTTCCATCCAGACTTTTTACTTAAACATGCCCTGGCAAATACGATAAATAACTACGGTTTCTTCTCTTACGCTGTAAATGAGGCTCTGCATCTTTCCGCAGAGGAGGAAGATAATTTAATTACCATCCTCAAAAAAATTGACAAGGAGTGTTTGCATATCGACAGGCACACGCAGGAAATTATTTTATCGCAGATTGAATTGCTGCTTAATTACTCTAATCGTTTCTACGAGAGACAGTTTATTACCCGAAAAAACAATAACCATCAATTGCTGGTAAAATTTGAACAGGTTATTGATGACTACTTTAATGCAAACCATACGGCAAGTATGGGCTTACTTACGGTACATTACCTGGCAGACAAGCTGAATTTATCGCCTAATTATTTAAGCGATTTATTGCGGGTTCATACTGGGCAGAATACACAGCAGCATATTCACGAAAAATTAATTGCGAAAGCGAAAGAAAAACTTTCTACCACAAACTTGTCTGTTAATGAAATTGCCTATGCGCTAGGTTTTGAGCATGCTCAATCTTTCAGTACACTATTTAAAAAGAAAACAAATCTTTCTCCTGTAGCATTTCGAAATATGCTCAATTAAAAGAATATCAAAGCTTGCTATGGTTTATGAATAATAAAATTTAAATCTCGCTTTATATCTTAAGTCACTATCCTTAACTTACCGGTCAAATTAAATTTATGCATATGACGGAGATTAAATGGGGAATTATTGGTTGTGGAGATGTAACTGAAGTAAAAAGCGGACCTGCTTTCAACAAGGCACCCAATTCTTCGCTTGTAGCTGTAATGCGGAGAGATGCTGCAAAAGCTGAAGATTATGCACAGCGACATGGCGTACCAAAATGGTACAGTAACGCAGACGAATTAATTAATGACCCGGAAGTAAATGCCATCTATATTGCTACTCCTCCCCTTCAGCATGAAGAATTCACGATTAAGTCTCTTGCAGCGGGCAAGCCTGTGTATGTGGAAAAACCAATGGCTTTAAATAGTGAAGCGGCTAAAAGAATGGTCGTAGCGTCTAACCAATATGGTATAAAACTCTCTGTTGCACACTATAGAAGGCTGCAACCCTTGTTCTTAAAAATCAAATCACTTCTGGAGGAACAGGCGATTGGCGATATCCGGTTTATTGACTTAAAGATGTTGCAACCTCAAAAAAGCGTTATCATTGCCAGTGCTGAATCTGATTGGAGAACTAATCCGGAAATTGCCGGTGGTGGACTTTTCCACGATCTGGCACCTCATCAGCTTGATTTAATGTTATATTATTTCGGAGAAATTAAAACCGCTCATGGTATTGCTGTCAATCAATCCGGAAACGGGCAAGTGGATGATCTGGTAACCGGGCATATTTTATTTGAAAATGGTGTGGTGTTTAATGGTACCTGGTGTTTTACCGTAGCGGAAGAACAGCAACTTGATCGCTGTGAAATTTTTGGCACGAAAGGAAAAATTAGTTTTCCAATGTTTGGCCATCAGATTATCCTAACGATAAACGGAGAAGATGAAAAATTAGATTTTCTTCCTTTGGCACATGTAGAGCAACCCATGATTGAAAAAGTAGTAGCCTATTTTCTAAATCAGGCTGAAAACCCATGCAGTGGAGAAGAAGCTGTAAAAACAATGGAATTATTGGATGGATTTACAAATCAATTACAAAAAGAATAAATTTCAACTTTTTTCAAAAACCAGAAAACAATTTAAGTTTTACTTTGTCTATTATTTAGTTTGTTTGGTTTATGCTTTAAACGATGGATGTCTTTAAAGCAAAAATAATTCAGCCTCATAGAAATATGGGGCTTTCTCATTTTACAACTTACAGGAAACGGATTATTCAACATAAACAATTATAATGTAAAACTTATCATCAGATATTACGTTCATACCTTGACTGTTTAAATTACTTGCAGTTAAATAGCTTGATGAACTCGGAAGTATCGACCCTGTACATAGGGTGGTTAGAGAAGAGACATGAAAGCAAAAACAAAATTTCCGGCGCAGAACGGTGCCAATTTTTATGCAACATTAAGGCAGAATGTAAACGCCGATTTTGCATCACGCAATTTAAGTATTCATGCAAATGGCCTGATGTGGCTCAAAACATTTATTTTTCTCAGCTTGTTTATTGTGCTTTACCTTACTATTATTCTGGCTGATTTAAATGGAATTACCCTTACTTTCCTCACCTTATTACTGGGCATGGTTTGCGCATTTATTGGGTTTAACATTTGTCATGATGCCATTCACGGGGCCTTTTCTGCCAGCAAGCGAACCAATAAAACTTTAAGCATGCTATTTCACCTGGTGGGTGCGAGTCCTTATGTATGGAACATCACCCACAATATTGTTCACCATACCTATACCAATATTCCAGGTCACGATGAAGATATTGAGATTGCGCCCGGATTAATTCGCATTAACCATGAGGATAAACTGGAACCGCATCAGCGCTATCAACAATGGTATGCATTTCCTTTATACGGATTGGCTTCTTTATCATGGGTATTGCGGAAGGATTATAAAAAATTCTTTCAGCAACGTATCGGCGCACGTGAAAATATACACCCTAAAATAGAGTATTTCAATCTGTTTTTCTTCAAATTTTTATATTACGGACTTTTCATTATTCTTCCAATGGTGGTGATGAATCTCCACTGGTGGCAGGTATTGATTGGTTTTGTTTTATTGCATCTGGCACAAGGCATTACCATGGGGCTGGTTTTTCAGCTGGCACATGTGGTAGAAGAAACAACCTTTCCTAAGCCGGATGAAAATGGAAATATGGAAGAAGCATGGGCAGAACATCAGATGCGTACCACGGCAAATTTTGCTACGCAATCTCCAATGGCGGCTTTCTTTCTTGGTGGCTTAAACAGGCAGATTGAACATCATCTTTTTCCAAAGGTTTGTCATGTTCATTATGGGCGTATCGCTGTGATTGTGAAGCAGACAGCTTTGGAATATGGTATCCCCTATCATGAGAACAATACTTTTTCATCTGCATTGGTTTCGCATTTCCGTCTTTTGAAAAAATTAGGCCGACCTGCTGTTGTATAATCTTTTATAAAAAAGATAAAATAAAAAATGGAGCAATCGAATGAACGCTCCATTTTTTATGTGATTAAATGAAAGCTTAAACCGCAGCTTCCATAGCCTCACGCAATGCTTTTGCCGCAGCTGCAGGATCTTCTGCACCATAGATGGCCGCACCAGCTACCACAACTTCTACACCCGATTTAACAACCGCTGCAACGTTATTAATATTTACTCCGCCAGCAATTGATACTGGTACACCTACTCTGGCAGCCTCATCAATTAAAACCTGGATAGAATATCCATCTGTCCATTGCTCATCTAAGCCTGCATGTAGTTCTACGAATTTTACACCCAGTTCTGTTACTTCCTGCGCCCTTTTTACACGGTCAGGATAACCAATAGTATCTACCACTACACCTTTTCCATGTGCTTTAGCTGCTTTAACTGCACCAATAATGGTGGCATTTCCGGCTGCGCCCATAACGGTCACTAAATCTGCACCTGCTTTAAATGCGATATCAGCCTCCAGTTCACCTGCATCAGCAGTTTTTAAATCAGCGAAAACCAATTTATCAGGATGTGCATTTTTCATTGCGGTGATTACCGATGAACCAACGTTTTTGATTAATGGTGTACCCAACTCAATAATATCTACATAAGGAGCTACTTTTGCCGCTAGTGCCAGTGCCTCTTCGGTAGTTAACAAATCTATTGCTACTTGTAATTTTGCCATGATGGTATTGATTTATAATTAAAATTTAAAATATATTATTCGAGATTAGCGTGTCTTTTATATAATTCTTCCGCAGGTGTGCCATCAAGTTTCCATAAAGATTGAAATACGGCATCCATTAAAAGCAGTAAAAACTGTTCAAATAAACTTCCTGCGTATTGTTGTGACTTTCCGCTACCATGCTCTTCCTTTCCAGCAGCGGGAATATAAACGATATGATCTGCCAGCTTAGCGAGTGCAGATTGCTGATCAGCGGTAATGGCCAAAAGCTTTGCCCCTACTGAAACTGCTTTCTCTGCAGCCCTTACAATTCCACTGGTGGTGCCAGAGCCAGAAGCTGCAATAAGTAAATCATCTTTCTGAATAGCTGGAGTGGTGGTATCGCCCACAACATGTACAGCTAAACCTAAATGCATCAGTCGCATGGCAGCAGAGCGCATGGCAAAACCTGATCTTCCGGCAGAAATTAGAAAAATACGTGGGGATTGCTGAATGTAATTGATAAAAGGAACCAGACTTTCCAGATCCATTTTTTTAGCCAGTTTTAAATTCTCATTCAGTACCAGTTCTAAATTCGATTGTAAATCCCAAACCAATTGCTGATTATCTATTGATTCTTCTATTGTATTTTGCATTTCCATATCATCGTATTCGATATGTCAAAGGTAAATGGATGTCCAAGGTAAGTAGTTATACAATCGCCACATAATGTGGGACAATCAGCTAAACGCATCATTAAAAAGTCATCCTTTTAACATAAATATCCACTCATTTCCGAATAGTCCACCAAAATGCGCTGAATATCCAAAGCGATAAAATACAAGTACTTATCTTTGGATCAACATGATTGTAGCTACACCCACTCCACTTGAAAAATCACTTATTTATATTCGGAATCTGAACAATTGCCCACCTAGTTACTTAAATGATCCTGGCAGGAAAGATTTTTTTGAAGTGGTATGGTTAAAGAATGAAGATCCATTGCACAGCATATCAGATCCTAATTTTAATATTAAAGGTGATTGGATTTATCTGATACCACCTTATAGGGTACACCAATTGAATAAGGCAGGAAAAAATGGCGAACTGATTTCTTTTAAAAGGTCAATGCTGGAGGAAGAGGATAAAGATTTCTTACTCGATCTTTTCAGGATTTTTAATGTTCAGGGCGAATTTTCCTGTTTAAGGTTAGATGCAGCATCTTCAAAAGAGTTGGGTGCCATCTATCAAATTATGGAAGATGAATATAACCGTGATGGAAATAGTTTCATCATGCTTAAGGCTTTACTTAAAGTATTTCTGCTTAAATTAATCAGTGTTAAGGAGCATGAGTTTACCAGTCATGATGTTCATCAAAAGAGAGTTTACGAATTTCTAATGCTGTTGGAAAGTAATTTCCTTACTGTAACCAATATCGATTTTTATGCAGGTAAACTCGGAATCAGCTCCAAGCGATTAAACCAAATACTGAAAGAAAAGTTAGATAAAACCGGCACACAAATTATTCATGATAGAATTATTTTGGAAGCCAAAAGACGAATGATCCACAGCGAGGTGACTATTAAAGAAATTGCTTATGATTTAGGCTTTTCTGATCGCCCCTATTTTAGTCGTTTCTTTAAAAAGCAAACTGGTGAAACTCCTGATGAATTTCAAAAGAAGGCAAGGGCGCACATTGAATCTAAATTTAATACTTTGGTTTAAATCCAAGAATCTTTATAGCAAAACTAGTTAATAATCAAATAGATATACCTGCTTTTTGGTGAGATACCATAAGCCTTCGGAGGATTATGATTTGTCAATAGAAAACTGCTATTTTTCAATAAACTATCTACTGGTAGGTGAGACACCAACCAGTAGATTAATGTTTAACCACCCCCTGCCCCTCCTAAATTAGGAGGGGAGTTCCCCTCATAGTTGTGTATTATAGAAAAATAACTACTTCGATTTTTGCTTTCTGATAACCTAAATAAAATGTCCTGATTGGTGAGACACCAACCAAGACATTTTATTGAAAAGGAAATCATGTTAATAACGCTTATCAGCCTTTTTCGCTCTAAAGATTTCGAAAAATACGCCAAGTGAGCTTAGTATTAAAAATACTCCAGTGATTAAGTTGGTTCTATCATCCATAAGTTTAAAGAGTTTAGGAAATCCAAGCTAAGACTTTACAATGACATTTCAAAGACATAAACATTAAAGGAGTATTTATTTATTGATTGAATCCAAATACAACATCTAATTTTTAGAGATTGGATCACCTATAGGAAATATTACTTTAAAATCTCCGACAAAAACATCAGGGTATGCTTCCATGCCCTCTTGGCCATAACCTCATTATAATCAGGAGACTTTGGATCAGTAAAGGTATGTTTACTATTGGCATAGGTTATGATTTGCCAATCTGCTTTTCCATCATTCATTTCTTTAATTAAATTACTCATGTTTTCAGGCGTTACACTTTGGTCATCAGCAGGGTTTTCGATCAACATTTTAGTTGTTAAGGCACCATTGTTTCTATCTGCTGCTTTACCTAAACTTCCGTGAATGGATACTACGCCAAGTACCGGAAAACCCGCCCGGGCAGTTTCTAATGCGCCAGCGCCGCCAAAACAATATCCTATTACCGCCAACTTATCTGCCGTTGCGCCTGCTTTCTTCAATTCTGTTAAAGCCAGGGATATCCGTTTTTGGTAGGCCTGATAATCTTGTTTATATTTTCCAGATAGCTGAGCAGCCGCAGCATTATCTTTTGGTGCATTGCCTTCTCCGTAAATGTCAGCAATGAATGCAATGTATCCTTGTTTCTGTAATTCCAACGCAGCCGTTTTCGCTTCTTCATCTATTCCTTTCCAGGCTGGCAATATTAATACACCTGGCAATTTCTTACCTGCATTAGCGGTAACCATTCCATTAAGTTTTTGTGTACCATCAGCATAGTTTACTGGCTTTAATTGTGCATTTGCAATTCCTGCGGATAACAGAAAAATGCTTAATAATAATTTGTTCATTTGGTTGTCTTTTATTGTATAATGAATAGATTTTGATAAGATACAAATAAATGGTTCATTTGTTTAATTCGCAGAATTTACTTAACTGATTCTGATAGTATTTCAGGTTTTGAGGTATTATATCTGAAGCGTTACAAAAGGAACAGCATTTTTTATCAATCCACTTGATATCTTTGCCTTAGCTAAACCGATAAATCATCCTTATTGGTTTAATAAATCACATCCCATATGAAAAAGTTTGCCGTTCTGTTTGCCATGATGTTCTCCTTTTACCTGGCTAAAAGTCAAACGATGGTTTTAGCCAAAAACGCAGGGCAATATATTGGAAAGGTTGTAACAATTTGCGATTCCGTTTACAGCACTAAGGCACTGGATAAGTTAACACTGATTAATCTGGGTGGTGCTTATCCAAAAGAATTAATTACAGTAGTGATTAACAAAGTCGATCTGGCCAAATTCACTTCTGAACCTGCAAGTATGTTTTTAGGAAACAATGTTTGTATTACCGGAACTGTAACCGAATTTAAAGGCAAAACACAAATTGTGGTAACAGATCCCAAACAAATTACCTTAAAATAATTTTTGCTAAACGGTAAGCAATCGGAATATTCTGATGTGGTATCGAGACATGCCAATTCATTAGCTATCTATAAAGCTAACTCTTCATTCTAGAGCATTATTCTTTACAGAAATCAAGATGTTCTATTTAATTGAATTCATTAATGTATAATATCGGTTAGTTAATCATAACGCACTGAAATAGAGCTACAATTGAGCATTTTAAATTAATTCTCTGTAACATGCATTAATAATTTTTGGTCTAAAATTACTTACCTATCCTATAATTTGATAGTTTTGAAAATTCAATGATATAGCCAAATGAGGTTTAAACCCAATACTCTTTTATCCATACTTGTTCTACTAATCCTCGCGTTTACCACTTTGAGTGTGTTTATAGCCAAACACCCCATCCTTCCATTTGATATTAAAGCATCTTTGTTGGTTCAAAAATTACAATCCAGCTGGATGGATAAAGTAATGTTAGCCATTAGCTTTTTTGGTGAATTGCCTTACTCCTTGCTTTCAGTGCTGGTGGTGGCTGCTATATTTTATTGGCAGAAATTCAGGCGTGAAGCCTTTTATATTTCAATGGTCTTATTTTCGGGTCTCATCATTCTTGGTGTTAAAAACATCATCAATCGACCGCGTCCAACTACTTTCTATGTCAGGCTGGTGGAAGTTAACCGGTTTCAAAGCTACCCTAGTGGGCACGTACTCTCTTATGTACTGTTCTTTGGATTCCTGATTATATTAATGCGAACCTTAAAGCAAATCCCCCAGACAACCAGAAATACAATTACTTATATATCAGCATTTCTCGTAATCATGATTGCGCCTTCCAGGATTTATCTAGGCGCACACTGGCTTACAGATACGATTGGCGGCTTTCTGCTGGGAATCATTTGCCTATTCCCTTTATGCTACTTTTACTTCCGTAAGAAACCTGTAAGGGATAATTAATACCTGAGTCTCCGCTTCAATTTAGCATTAGTAATGAAAGCACTGATTGAAATGAATAATCCTGTAAATCGTATACGGCAAAGTATGAGAAGATACTGACCTATTGCTCAAAAAAATCTAATATTTTTGCAACCATGATGGATATAAAACCTAAAGCATTTCTTTTTGATTTAAATGGAACAATGATTAATGATATGGCATTTCATAATCATGCCTGGCACGATATCCTAACCAAAGATCTTGGTGCAAACATCAGTTTTGCTGCTGTAAAAAAGGAGATGTATGGTAAAAATCAGGAACTTCTGGAAAGGGTTTTTGGTGTTGGTTATTTTTCTCAGGAGCAGATAGACCAGATTTCCATTGAAAAGGAAAGACGTTATCAGGCTGCTTACAAAGAACATCTTACCCTAATTCCCGGCCTAAAAGAATTTATGAACCGTGCTAAACAGGCAAATATCTCGATGGCTATTGGCTCAGCAGCCATCCCTTTCAATATCAATTTCGTATTAGATAATTTGAATATACGATCTTACTTTGATGCGATCGTAAGTGCAGAAGACGTAAAAAAAAGTAAGCCTGATCCTGAAACGTTTATCAAAGGCGCCAACATTTTAGGTATAACTCCTGATGAATGTATCGTTTTTGAAGATGCGCCTAAAGGTGTTGAAGCTGCACAAAATGCAGGAATGAGATGCGTAGCCATAACGACCATGCATACTGCCGATGAATTTACAGCTTATCAGAATATCATGGCATTTATTGATGATTACAATGACCCTGTTTTGAATCAGCTATTTTAATCACTTATTATTATAACCCATCCTCCCTAATATATACTAAACCCTAACCAAATGAATAATAGCATTTCTCCTGACCGATATCATAAAATGAAATATAACCGTTGTGGCCACAGCGGATTAAAATTGCCTGCTATATCACTTGGCCTTTGGCATAATTTCGGGCATGTAAATGACTTTGACAACAGTAGAAACTTAATTTTTACGGCTTTCAATAATGGCATTACCCATTTTGACCTGGCCAATAATTACGGACCACCTCCAGGATCGGCAGAGGCAGTTTTCGGCAAAATATTACAGGAGAATTTTCAGGGCTACCGTGATGAAATGGTCATTTCAAGTAAGGCTGGCTACACCATGTGGGATGGACCTTATGGCGATTGGGGCTCGAAAAAATACCTGGTTTCCAGTTTGGATCAAAGTTTAAAACGAATGAAACTGGATTATGTTGATATTTTTTATCACCATCGCCCAGATCCGGAAACACCGTTGGAAGAAACTATGGATGCCTTAAGCTTAATGGTACAACAAGGTAAAGCGCTATATGTAGGGATTTCCAATTACCAGGCACCTGAAGCAGAAAAAGCCATCAAAATATTGAAAGAAAACGGTACACCCTGCTTAATCCATCAGCCAAAATATTCGATGTTTGAACGTTGGGTAGAAGGCGGATTGCTTGATGTGCTGGAACAAAACGGTGTGGGTTGCATTCCTTTTTCCCCGCTTGCTCAGGGTTTACTCACCGATAAATATTTGCATGGAATTCCTGCAGACTCGCGTGTGGCCACTAGTGGTGTCTTTTTAAAGGAAAGCAGTATCACGCCCGAAAAAATTGAAGTGATCAGCAAGTTAAATGATCTTGCCCGCACCCGCCAACAAAAGTTATCGCATATGGCACTTTCCTGGATTTTAAAGGATCAACGGATTACATCGGTTTTAATCGGAGCCAGTAAACCCGAACAAATTACAGATGCAATTATGGCATTAGATCACACCACCTTCAGCGACGAAGAAATTAAGCTAATTGATCAGATCTTAGCATAAATTCTTTTATATCAGGCCAGGATCAAACAATAGATGTTTTGATCCTGGTATTTTTTTTAGCCCGTCAAACTAAAAACTAAGGATTTGGTTTAAGGTATATCATTTACAATTTCTAATTATGGCAAAAGCCAACAAATCGATATACAGCGCACTTGCAGCTAACTTACTAATTGCAGTGACTAAATTTATTGCCGGTGCATTCACCAATAGTTCTTCTATGATTGCGGAAGGAATTCATTCTACGGTAGACACCAGCAACCAACTTTTACTGCTTTATGGCTTAAAACGAAGTATTAAACCTGCAGATGAGTATCGGCCCTTCGGCTATGGAAAAGAACTCTATTTCTGGTCTTTCATCGTTTCCATTATGATTTTTGGCCTGGGCGGCGTACTATCGGTTTCGCAAGGTATTACGCATATCAGGCATCCGGAAACTTTGGTTAATCCAGGATGGAATTATATTGTTTTGGCACTGTCTTTTGTGTTTGAGGGTGCCTCGTTTATGGTAGCCATTAAAGAGTTTAACCAAACCCGAAAAGGCTTATCATGGTGGAAGGCAATTATAAAAAGCAAGGATCCTTCAGGATTTCTGGTGCTTTTTGAAGATGGTGCAGCCGTATTAGGACTTTTAATTGTTTTTATATTGATGGTGTTAAGCCATAATTTAAATATGCCATTCTTAGATGGGTTGGCCTCTGTTTTAGTCGGAATCTTGTTGATCTTCGTTTCATTTATCTTAGCCAGAGAGAGTAGAAGTTTATTAATGGGTGAAGGATTAAGTCCTGAGACACAACAAAAGCTAAAAGATTTAACAGAAAGTGATCCTGATGTTGTTGCAGTAAAAAGTATACTTTCCACTTATCAGTCT
Organism: Pedobacter psychrotolerans; assembly: GCF_004340665.1. GTDB lineage: Bacteria > Bacteroidota > Bacteroidia > Sphingobacteriales > Sphingobacteriaceae > Pedobacter > Pedobacter psychrotolerans. The sequence goes on along the minus strand of NZ_SLWO01000011.1, from coordinate 65,904 downwards.
CCGAAGGAAGTTTTATTGATATTGGTTTTAACGTTTCGTCCGGAGTTGGATACAGAAGATTTAACCGGCGCCATAGACCGAATAAGAGAAAAGATTAAGGCCGAATATGAATTGGTTAAATTCGTTATCATTCAGCCTCAATCCGTTAACAACACTGGCAAAGAAATCGCCTAAGTTTAAGCCTGAACATTTCCGATCTTTAAATCAAATATTCAAGATGAGATAATTAAATCACCTGTAGTACAATTTTTCCACGCATATGCCCTACTCACCATTTATATGTGCTTTGACCTCATGAATCTGAAATTACAAAACCAACTCATGCTAAACTAGCTTTGCTTTCAATTTTTGTTTCAAAACACCTGCAGCTTTTGTGTAACCACCGTCTGCCCCATCCACAAAATGAATGTGTTCATCTTCAAAATCACGAACATAACAAGACATTACAGATTCACCACTAACATAGATTCCAAAGGATATTTCTCCAGCATTCTCCATCCGTTGAAGCGCTTGTTCCAAGGCCAGGCGTTGCTTTTCCGTCCCCGTGATAACAGTATTGATCCGGCCATCCATGACAAGTGTATCAGACATTTCGACCAATTGCCGGAGGTATTTTTGACCACTATCGGTTCTAAAATATACGAAGGCATACATATTGACAAACCAGTTTTTGACCAGTTCCAGCCATTTTATTTTACCCAGTTGATGCCGCATTTCTCTGCCGAGGTTATTGAAGGAGGTACGAAACACCAGTTTGGGGATGGATATTGGCTTGCGTTTTTCAGGCGAGCCATAAATCTGATCCAGGTGATGAATAATTTTACTAAAAACCTCTGCCTGTTTATTAAAATCCTGTACAATTGCAATAAGTGTTACCACCTCTTCGCTATGCTCAGGTGGTTGAATTTTATCCCAACGGCATTGCATCCCCGTTAAATCTATTTCTTCTTCTGCACTCTCGTGGCCCGAAAGCAGATAATCTTCACCCTTGATGATCTTTTCTGCATAATCCAGTCCATCACCTAAAACAATAGGAATGGAAAAAGTTTCACCGCTGTTAAACCTGGCGATTTTAAGGGAATGGCCTTGCTTGTAAATCTCTTTAACAGTCACGATTCCTGCACGCAACTCCAATTTGAAATTTGTTAAGGTATTTGCACGATATTTTAATAGTGCTTTCATGGCTACATCTACAATGCTGGATGGCACGATGAAAGTAGCACCATCTCCACCAAAAAAGAATGGAACCAGAATGCCCGCTTTAAATGCGATATTTAAGACCGTTACAATGCTTCCGGTGGCAATAAGGTTAACCTCTTCATGCAAGCCCGAATCTACTGCGTTGGTAGAACTTTTTATATCCGTGATAATAACAGACCAATCATCAGGAACAGCTGCAAACAGATTTTTCTTCAGTAGCAACTTGCTTAATTTTAACTTATTAATGATCAGATTAGCGTAGAAATGATCTTGGTTTAATGCCATAAAAAATCGGAAATTACGCTACAATATACGTAAAGGAAAGGGGCTAAAGCTTCATTTTAAACAGAAATATCCTGATCTAAATAATCACCAGTATTGTTCCTGACTTTCCTAAGTAGAAGTAATAATGCTGTTCATTACTGTAACAGATTTTTTCAATATCGGATACTTTTCCAGATTTACCAAACTCGTCCTCTACGAGATCACCGACTTTTATTTTTTCAAGCTGATGCCTGCTTGCAGAGGATCTTTTAATTTGTGTAGCATATTTTTCCATGATTGCGTTTTCTAAAACTTACGCAAAGTGAAAGCATCTGGATTTTATCAGGAACAATATACCAACATCTGAGTATAAATCATTTTACATTGATGGAGTGATTTAAGAGTATACTAATTCATACACCTTTTTCATATATAGAGCTTCTTCTATTTTAATAAAAAACTCATGCCATTCATCCCGGGTGAAAACCAGGCTGATATCAGGAAAGGGTGTTGATAAGATTACCACTTCTTTACCGTCAGGATGATTTTCCTGATAATCATCAAAACATAACTTTTTGGTCGCCGAACAAAAGGCATCAAACTGTTCAAATGAAAAATTCATTAATACACCAGCACGCCAGATATTCATCACTTTACAATTATTGCATTGTGCTATAGTGATATTTTGATTATGAGCAAGTATCGTTGTTTTACACATGAGCTTATTGAATTAGAGGAGATTCAACAAATATCACACTATTTAGAATAATTCCAAATAAAACACATTTAAATTTATTCTTCTTAATTCTTTTAAACCCAATTCATTTAAATAAAAAATGCCGGACAATGCCGGCATTTTAAACTTTATTATGCTTATTTAGTGGGCATCGTAAATGATTACCTTTTCAAAATAAACTTTAAATTCATCCAAAAATGCTTTATGTAGCGGATGAACCTGATAAACATCATGTGCGGTTAAATCTTCAAACATTATCAATAAACTAAAGGTATAGCTCGTATCTACCACTGCGCGCTCAATAGGTGCTGGTGTACCCAAATGAAAAGTTTTTACGACTTCAATTTGTTCCAGGGTTTCTAAACTTTTACGGAAAGCTGCTTTCTGCGCTTCGGTGATATCGGCTTTAAGCCAGAATAAAACATGGTGTGCAATCATTATTTCAATTTTTTTTCCAAATATAGGGAATGAAAAAGATTATTATTTACTAACCAAAAACGGTTTTAGCTTTATTCACGGCCTTTTTTAAATCAATGCCTCTTCCTAAAACTCCTTTAAATAAATCTCCTTCTGCCTTTAATCGATCCAGCGTGTTAAAAATATTAAAATCCTTCATTTCCAGTCCTTTTTTAACCTCATCCCAATGTAGCGGTGTGGAAACCGTAGCTCCCGGTTTAGGTCGGAGCGAATAAGGCCCCGCAATAGTGGCTCCTGGCCTATTTTGAAGAAAATCAAGATACATCTTACCTTTTCTGGCCGGAATCATTCTTTCAAGCGAGGTGTAGTCTGGAATTTCCTTTTGAACCAAACTAACTACCATCTTGGCAAACATCTGACTTTGATCGTAATTATATTTTGCATTTAAGGGAATGTAAACATGCATCCCGGTAGAGCCCGATGTTTTACAATAAGATGGAACATCAATCGCATCAAGGATTTTTTTTGTAACCTGCGCGGCTTCTACCACCTGATCAAATGAATGCTGATCCGGATCCAGATCAATTACGCAATAGTCTGGATGATCTGGATGTTGAGTTCTGCTAAACCATGGATTCATTTCAATGCAGCCCAAACTAGCCATCCAAAGCAAAGAAGCTTCATCGGTTCCCACCAGATATTCCTTTTTTTCTCCCTCGCCATTCTCATAAGGGAAAGTTTTAGCCCAATCTGGCGCTTTCCCCTTCACATCTTTCTGATAAAAACTTTTCCCATTGATTCCTCCAGGAAAACGATTTAAGGATTGCGGCCGGTCTTTGAGGTAAGGTAAAATATAATCAGCCACCTGATAGTAATAGTTGAACAGATCTCTTTTGGTTACCTGATCATCAGGCCAATACACTTTACTTAAGTTGGTAAATTTTAGCTCATGCCCTTTTATTTTACGAACCTGGGTTTGTTCTTTTGGATTGAGTAATGTTTTGCGTTCCGTTTGTTGAGGTGCTTTGATGGCTTCACTGTGCTTTTCTGTTTTAGCTACTTTATCGCTGATTACCTTTTCTGTATCCATTTCTTCTTCACGGACAACGTCTTTTGCTTTTTTATCTTCACGCATGCCCTGAAAAGATGGATGCCTGAATACACCATCCTCTGTCACTTCTGTAAAAGCCACCTCGCAAACCAATTCTGGTTTTAACCAGGTTGCTTTTGCTTTAGGAGGATTTGGCCTGAACCGAGAGGGTTTATTCACATCAGGTAATTCATCGAAAGGGCTCTTGCTGATAATTAAGGGTTCAAACTGCTTGATCATTTCGCGTTGCATCTGATCAGAAAAACCTGTTCCCACCTTGCCTACATACAGTAGTTTTCCTTTGTCATACACGCCAAGTAACAAAGAACTAAATGCTTTTGAAGTATCTTCATTTTTAGTAAATCCTGCAATAACCACTTCCTGACGCTTGCTTACCTTTATTTTTAACCAGTCTTTTGATCTCCTGTCCGATACATATGTACTGTTTATTTTCTTTGCAATAATACCTTCCAGTCCCATTTTCTTCGCTGCGGCAAAAAAATCAATTCCACTCGCTTTAAAAACCTTTCCAAGCCGTACCCGATCATCATCTGCTGGCAAAATTTCATTTAAAATGGCCTGACGTTGAAACAAAGGAAGCTCCATCAAATTCTTGCCATCATACCACAGCAAATCAAATAAATAAAAGACGAGTTCACCATCTGCTTCGCTGCGCCAGTTTTGCAATGATCCAAATTTAGAAATGCCCTTTTCATTTAACACCAGTATCTCTCCATCTAATACCGCATTAATTTTCCATTCGCTGAGTAAATCATAAATGGGATAAAATTTATCATTGAAAGATTTATTGTTTCTGGAAAGCAGTTCAACCTCACCATTATTGATTGTAGCCAGGGCTCTATATCCATCCCATTTTACTTCGTATTGCCAGCTATCATCATCAAACGGTTCATTAACCAATGTGGCCAGCATGGGTTTTATTCCGGTAGGCATAGCAGATTTTGGTGATTTCTTTAGCAAAGCCTTCACATCTACATCATCTTGCTCACCAATGGTTTCCTCTTTAGGCATGATCTTTTTAGCCGGGGATTTTTTCGGAACTTTTACTTTTTGGGCTTTACCATCTTTCCAAACCTCTTCTGATGTTTTTTCCATTGCACTAATGGTTTTTCCGGAAAGGACAGATTTATCTTGTTTGGTAATGTCTTTGGTCGTAGCAAAATCATCCCGATGTTTGATTAAAAGCCAGCCATTTTCGCCCATGCCTTTGGTTTTCACTAATGCAAATTCGCCCTTTAGTTTTTCTCCATTGAGTTTAATTTTAACCGACCCTTCTGAAAGTTGTTTTAAAAGATGCTTTTCTTGCGCTTTTTTGCCTTTTATAGTTTCTATTGGCTCGTAGGTACCCTCATCCCAAACAATTACTGTTCCGCCTCCATACTCTCCTTTTGGAATAATCCCTTCAAAATCTTTATAATCGAAAGGATGATCTTCAACCATCATGGCTAAGCGCTTGTTTTTAGGGTCTGTAGACGGACCTTTGGGCACAGCCCAGCTTTTGAGTACACCATCCATTTCCAAACGAAAATCATAATGCAAACGGGTGGCATCATGTTTTTGAATCACAAATTGCAGTTTGTTTTTATCCTTGCTTTTCCCTGCTTTAGGCTCAGCAGTATTAGAAAAATTACGCTTGGCCTCGTATTGTTTCAAACCCATAATGATGTATTTTGTAGTAAGGTTCTAATCGGATTAGAATTGTTAAAACAGTGTTGAAACAGAAAAGGTTTTTAATATCAACTTGCGAAGTTTTAAAGGCCAAAAGCGTGGCAGAACTTCGCCAGTTTAAAAGATGAATCTAATGCTAAAGTAGCGCAATGTGTAAACATGATGTGTTTAGACTGACGAAGTTTCCCCTGCACACCAATCCATCAAAACTTCGTAAGTCGATTCAACGTCAACTTGCGAAGTTTCAAAGGCCAAAAGCGTGGCAGAACTTCGCCAGTTTAAAAAATGAATCTAATGCTAAAATGGAGCAATGTGCAAGACATAATACTTAGACTGACGAAATTTCCCCTGCACACCTTTCCATCAAAACTTCGTAATTCGATTCAACGTCAACTCGCGAAGTTTCAAAGGCCAAAAGCGTGGCAGAACTTCGCAAGTTTAATGATAAAAAACGCCACAGAATGAAATCTGACAATAAGAAAACAAAATCCAATCAACGAAACAAAACCAATAGGCACAATACTTTGTTCAATCTATATCAATTAGCCAAATTATAGACCTATGGAAATTCAAAACACTTCGACCACAGCTCGTAAAGAGTTAATCGACATTTCTGATGAACAAGATCGCAACTACTGGGCAGAAAGACTCGGAGTAAGTAGTGAAAAGTTAAAATCAACAATTAGAGCTATCCATAGTATGGAGTTTTCTAAACTAAATGACTTTTTAAGAATGGAGAAAATTAAATCTGCCAGTACTTATCAGCGATTTATTAATTCTTAAAATACAAGTAATGTTAGTAGAAAAAAATAATAAGAAAAGTGTGAAAGCGATTACTAAGCCAGCCGTTACAGATGCTATTCATCTGATTGACTTACCAGTTCAAGAGAAATTTTTTAGTCGGAAAACGCAAGGTGATGCTGTAAAACATCCAAAAGCAACCATTAAAATCCTGACCTTTCCGTATCCAAAAAACGGATTGGCGAATTTGCTTTAATCATTATAAAAAAAGGAGATTTTAAAAATCTCCTTTTTTTATTCTTCAGATTTTAAAACCAATATAGATCTTCCACCAACAGTAAGAATATCTGCAGCTTCATGTAAAGATAAATCTTGTTTAGAGATTTCTCCGGTACCCGTATCCAAGACCTTTCTCCATTTTTTAGCATAATCTTCTTTTGGCAATTTATAATTAAGCCCTTCATAGTGTGCATTAAATATAATGAAGAAATGATTATCTAAAATATCCTCGCCCATAGGTCCTTTGCTCTGAATACCTTCACCATGAAAGTAAATCCCAATAGACCGGGCAAAGTCACTTTCCCAGTTATAGCCTTTCATCGGATTACCATCAGGTGTAAACCAAGCGATATCTTTTACGCCGTCCTCTCCAACTTCCTGTCCGTTAAACCATTTCCTTCTTCTTAAACTCGGATGATTTAAACGTAACTCGATCAATTGTTGTGTAAAGTACAATAACGATTCATCAGCAGCACTCCAATTTAGCCAAGACAATTCATTATCCTGACAATAGGTATTGTTATTTCCACGCTGTGTTTTACCCATTTCATCACCAGAGACCAACATCGGGATACCCTGAGATAAAAATAATGTGGCCAGAAAATTTCTTTTTTGCTGTTGACGTAGCTTGATGATATTCTGATCATCGGTTTCACCTTCCACACCACAATTCCAGGATCTGTTATGGTCTTCACCATCTGTATTGTGATCTAAATTGGCCTCGTTATGTTTTTCGTTATAGGAAACGAGGTCATGAAGTGAAAATCCATCGTGAGCGGTAATAAAGTTTACACTGGCAGTTGGCCTTCGGTAATCTTCCTGGTATAAATCCGGACTCCCTAAAAATCGCTGTGCAAATTCACCCAACATATTTGGATTTCCACGCCAGTAATCACGCATCACATCCCGGTACATTCCATTCCATTCGGCCCAACCTGGCGGAAATTTACCAACCTGATAGCCCCCGTCTCCTACATCCCAGGGTTCTGCAATTAATTTTACCTGAGAAATTATAGGGTCTTGATGGATGATATCAAAAAAGGAACTCAGCCTGTTCACTTCGTGCAATTCTCTGGCCAGTGTAGAAGCCAGGTCAAAGCGAAAGCCATCAACGTGCATTTCCTGAATCCAATACCGCAAACTGTCCATAATAAAACGAAGCACATTTGGTAACATGGAGTTTAAAGTATTTCCAGTTCCTGTATAATCGGTATAATAACGTCTGTTTTCTTCTAAGCGGTAATAGGCACCATTGTCTATTCCTTTAAAAGATAAAGTTGGACCAAGCTCATTACCCTCGCCCGTATGGTTATAAACCACATCCAAGATCACTTCAATGCCTTCTGCATGAAGCGCCTTAACCATATCTTTAAATTCATTTATCTGTCCTCCCCTAACATCTGATGAGGCATAGCGAGAATCGGGTGCAAAAAAACCGATGGTGTTGTATCCCCAATAATTGGTTAGCCCTTTTTCCTGTAAATGATGATCAGAAATGAATTGATGTACCGGCATCAGCTCTACAGCGGTAACACCCAGTTTCTTTAAGTATTCGATGGCAACTGGATGTGCCAATCCGGCATAGGTTCCGCGGATATTTTCAGGAATTTCAGGATGCGTTTTCGTAAAACCTTTGACATGCATTTCATAAATCACCGTTTCATGATAATCAGTTTTAGGATGCGTATCACCTTCCCAGTTATAAGCTGGATCAATTACTACTGATTTAGGAATAAAGGCCGTATTATCACTCTCGCTAAAACTCAGGTCCATCAGTGGATCGCCAAGCTTGTATCCAAAAAGCGAATTGTCCCATTTGATGTTTCCGGCTATTGCTTTGGCATAAGGATCGAGCAGTACTTTATTTGGATTAAACCGACATCCATTTTCCGGTTCATAAGGGCCATGCACACGATAACCATAAAGCTGGCCCGGTTTAATATCCGGAATATAGGCATGCCAAATTTCATGAGACCGCTCCAGAATGGTAATTCTATCTGTTTCTGTCTCTGCGTGTTCGTGATCATAAAAACAGAGCTCAACAGCAGTGGCATTTTCTGCAAAGAGTGCGAAATTTACTCCTTCACCATCCCATGTGGCACCTAATGGATAAGCATCTCCTGGGAATTGTAAAATTTCTGGCATTATATTTTAAATTAGATTGATAAATTTTTAGCAACCGGTAAAATGAGGTTATAATTTTACAGGTATATTTTTCCGACAACCTATTTAAAAGTAATATTTAGCGCTAAAAGTTTTAAAAAAATGAATTTGCGAATGAAAACAATTTGATGATGGATCATTAGCAGTCGATACTGAAGCTTTCAACAAATTGTAGGCAAGCTAATTACTGGATAAAATGACGATATAAATTATTGATAGCCGCCCTGCTGAAATCTGGAAAATCTCCGGTATAGGTAGCATTGATCCCGTTGGTAATGATGACGAAACCAAACTTTTGCTTAGGATTAAAAAACATTGTACTGTACAAGCCATAAGCAGAGCCAGTATGACCAATCAGCTTTACGCCAGGAATCAAATTACCCGCTTGGCGAAGTGCCAATCCGTATTCTTCTTCCTCTGTTATTTTGGTTTGCATGAGCTTTGAATGTTTTTTAGAAATGATTTTCACTCCGTTAACAGTACCATAATTCATATGCATCATCATGTACTTAGCCAAATCAGTTGCCGAAATTTTCATTCCGCCGGTTGGCGAAAAAATTGGCGTACTGTAGCCCATTACATAATCTTTAATTTCTGCTCGCCTTGGTGCGTAGGCAGTAGGTGATGGAGTGAAACTTTTTATATCGGTATGGTATTCGTAAAGCTTCACAAATCTATTGCTATCTAAAGAATCCACACAATAGCCACCGTAAAGCCCCAGCGGTTGGAGGATATGATTTTTGACATACTGATCAAAACGCTCACCAGATTTTTTTTCGATGATCGTTCCAATAAGGTTAAAATTCAGATTACAATACTGATATCCTTTTCCTGGCGCATAATCATTGTAGCATTTGGCATAATCCGGATTTTTGTCCGGGTTGATTAAATCCAGGTTTAAATATCCCTGACTGTCATTTAAACTGGATGTATGCGAAAGGGCCATTTTGAGCGTAATTTTCTGATCAGGGAATTTCGGATTTCTGATTTTAAAACCTACTAAATCACCAAAATCATCATCCAGAGATAACTTCCCAGCTTCAATCAATTGCATGATTGAGGTTGCAGAAAAAGATTTTGAAATGGATGCAATTCGGAAAATATCCTGATCTGTTAATGGCGTTTTATTCTCCAGATCCTTTAAACCAAAAGAATGGGTATAGATGATCTTCCCCTCTTTCACCACCGCAACCGAAGCACCAATGGCATTAAATCTGTTCATTACCTGTTCAAAATCTGCTTCAGCACTTTCATATTGGGCACTAGCCATGCTAAATTGAAAAAGCAAGACCATTATCATTAACAGTTTTGAAAAAAAAGATTGAATCATATTTCGAACTAAATGAGGTATTTATCAGTGAATTATTCCGTCAGCTTTTGGCCTTATTATTTAGCATCATTTGTTTCCAGCCAATGCCCGTCCGGATCTTTAAAATAAACCTGTTTTACACCATCAACCCTTACCGTAACTGCTCCAGCCTTACCTGGCCAATCTTCAAACGGGATGTTTTTAGCAGATAATGTTTTAATAAATATATCAATTGAAGCTACGCTGAAACAAAGGTGTCCGTTTTTATCAAAAATCTGATCATTTTTCGCTCCCTGAATCAAATGTAGTGCACCGGCATTGCCTAATGAAAACCAGGTATGTTTACCATCTTTAAACGGTTCTGGAATCTCTTTTAGATTAAATACACTACCATAAAAAGCAGTTGATTTACTTAAATCAGATACATAAACAGCAATATGATTTAATACTGCAGGGGATTGCTGTGCCATGGATTTTTGAAAAAAGAGAAATGAAAACAATAAAAGCGGAGGGAAGATAATTTTTCTCATTGTTAAATATCTGATTTTATCAATCAATTCTATTGAAAAATTTCTGTTTTTTATGGAACTCAATTACAAAGTTACATTTAATGATTGCAGTGCTCAATAATTATACTGCTCCGCACTCCTGCTGGCCTTTATCTGTATATCTTAAAACGGAAAGTATTTCAAAATTATCCCACTTTCCGTAAGAATTAAAAAGTGGGATAATTATTTAAAAATCTGAGCAATGTTAATACTAACCTGAATTTGATAATTATTAATTGAATTTAACACCCCGGTCTGCGACCACCCTCCGATACATCGGAGGGAATAGCAATTGTAATTCCCTCCGATGTATCGGAAGGTGCCCAAAAGGCGTGGTGGTTAAAAATATAAATAACCTTTTCAGATTGTATTGTATGACATATTATTAATCGAACTTAGTTTACTATCGACTACTATTGATTGGATAGTGTTTCAAATTCCTCTTCAGATAAATTAATTTCAACTGCTTTCAGGTTTTCTTCCAGATGGGTTACGGATTTGGTACCGGGAATAAGCAGAATGTTTTCAGAACGTTTAAGTAACCAGGCCAAAGCAATTTGAGCCGTAGTGGCCTGATGTGCTGCTGCAATGGCTTTAATTTTATCTTCTAATTTAGCTGGTCCTGAAGCTAAGGGAAACCATGGAATGAAAGCTAAACCTTGTTCAGCTGTATAATCCAGTACGTCTTCCCATTTCCGGTCAACCAGGTTATACATATTTTGAACGGACGCAATTGGTAGTAAATTTTGTACGTGTTTAATTTGATCTATACTAACCTCAGATAAACCAACCTGTTTAATTTTACCTGCTTTAACGGCTTCAATTACCGGAGCTAATGTTTTTTCAACATCCGTACTTGGATCAATGCGGTGCAATTGCCACAAATCGATCTGGCTTATCTGAAGTCTTTCCAAACTTCCCTCAATATCAGCCTTAATTTTTTCCGGACTTCCGTTTGGAATCCATTTATTAGGTCCTGTTCTGTCAAAACCACCTTTAGTGGCAATCAACAATCCTGATGCGTATGGGTGTAGCGCCTCAGCAATGAGTAACTCATTAAATTTCGGGCCATATGCTTCTGCGGTATCAATAAAATTTACGCCATTGGCTACGGCTGCCTGTAAAACTTTCTTTGCATTTTCACGGTCTTCTACTTCACCAAAAACGCCTTGTCCGGTTAATTGCATGGCACCATAACCCACACGGTTAATTTCAATATCGCCAATTTTGAATGTTAAATTCATATTTGTCATTTCTAAAGTTTTAATTAAAAAAAGATGCTATGGCTGATTAACTTAAAAATGATTCTTAATGTTTGTTGTGACAAAAATTATGATAATGCTGCAACAATGTAATTTCTATTTTTTTTATGAAATTAATCTGTGGCATATTTTGCTAAAAAAGATTGCTTACTTATAAGCTGCAAATAGTTATAATTTCCAGAAATCTGATATCTTGTTCTCAAACGGTATAAAAAATGTCCGCCAAAATCGATAAAAACGGGGCATGAGACCTGCATCCAGGCCTGATGCGGATTTCGCCAACTGAAAGCATAAAATTTAGTACTTATTGGAATTGATTTTAAATCCTTATGGTAAAAATTAAGCACCTCAGGATTCGGGTTTTGAGCGAGTGCATCCATTTTGCGGATCATAGAAAGATGCTCTGTATGACAAAATTCAAAATGATTCAACGCCACGTGATGCGGTTCTGGAAGTGCTTTTAAGATTTTAAAACTCTTAAACTTCAAACCATTTACTACCCAAATTAATTTAGGATAAAAGGCTTCACGCGACTGTAACTCTTTTAATGAGATGGGTGAGTTTTGAAGTTCAATGGTGATTCCGGCAGCGGTATGAATATCCGCCCGGTGAAACTCCTGGAGTTGATTATCGAAAAAGTTTACTTCACGAAAACTAACGGGGAAGTGTTCCTTCCATTCGCGGTGCCAGATGGTTTCATTTTCCCACCAGGAATCACATTTTGCAGCAACAGCATGTGCCCAGTGCTTGATTTTTATAGTACCACATTTAGCAATCACCTTTTGCCCACAGCCAATACAATAGGCATTTGCACCCTTTACTGCTTCGGCTTTAATTCCGTTTAACAGGGCATATTGCATTTAAAGAATTATTCGTTTCCTTTGAAAACATTCATCACAGCTGTTTTCCATTGAATATAGCCTAATCCTCCACATACACGACCTACAAATTGTTCTACTTCTTCTGGTACATCATTTACAATGCGCCAGCGAATTTTATATTTTGGATTATAACTGATGTAAACCACCAGATCATCACTGCGCTGACCGATCGCTTCCATGGCTTGTAAATGTATATCACGTAAGTCATCCGCAGCAACTTTAAGCCGCTCATTCATAATTTTACCCAGTGAAAGATCTGGTCGAAAATCTGTTTCTAATATTGCTAAAACTGTAACAGTCATATTATTCCCTATTCTTCGAAAACAGAAAAACTGCCTTCTACGCTAAATCATCTATAATCTCCTATGTGAGAAAAACAAATTTATACTAAAATATTTAGCAAACAAATATATTTGGTGATATTTTCTTTAGTTGAATGTCATTTTGAAAAATGCTGCTGTGCCTCAATAGGATAGCTAATTTAGTTTACAGGTAAACATTCTTCTAATCTTTTATAATTAACAAATTAACATTCCATTAGCGAGCATTTTGTGCATAACATCTGCATTAAACAGCATCAGGATCAACTCAATTCTGTGCATATTTGCAGAATTAGCAAAACGCTTTCAGGAGATCAGTAAGTAAAGATGGATAACAATCACAGTTTAGAAAATTCGAATCAAGATCAACAGCTCATCCTCGATTTTATTAAATTTACGAACCAGCCCATATTTTTAACGGGTAAGGCGGGAACCGGAAAAACGACACTCCTTCGTAAAATCAAAGAAACCACCACTAAAAATTTTGCCGTGGTTGCGCCTACTGTAGTTGCCGCCATAAATGCTGGGGGTGTTACCATCCATTCATTTTTCCAAATGCCCTTTGGACCAATTATTCCAATTCAGCAGGGCGAGCCAGCAAAGGAGCTTAAATATGCGGAAGATAAAATTAAATTACTCAAGTGTCTTGAAATTCTGGTGATTGATGAAATCAGTATGGTGAGGGCCGATATGCTTGACTTTATCGATCAGACGCTTAGAACCGTAAAGGCATCCAATTTACCATTTGGCGGCACACAGGTTTTAATGATCGGTGATCTTTATCAACTCTCGCCAATTGCGCACGATGCCTGGCATATCCTGAAAGATTATTATTTAAGTCCTTACTTTTTTGATAGCTTAATTTTAAAGCGGATTTCACTGGTTACCTTCGAGCTTCAAAAAGTTTATCGCCAGTCTGATCCCTTATTTTTAGATATTTTAAACCGGATCAGAGAAAATACACTTACTCCTGCCCTTTTAAATCAGCTGAACGAACATTATGATCCCACATTGGCTGATGCATGGAAAGAAGATTATATTACTTTAACTACCCATAACAACCTGGTTGGCCAGATTAATACAGAATGCCTTGAAAAACTGGAAGGTGAAACCCATGCATTTGCAGCCAAAGTAACGGGCGATTTCCCTAAAGATGCCTATCCGGTTGATGACGTGCTCCATTTAAAGGTGGGTGCGCAGGTGATGTTTATCAAAAATGACTCTTCTGGAAAAAAACTTTATTACAATGGTAAGGCAGCTAAAGTTGTCGGCATAGGAAATGATAGTATTCGTGTGCAATTTTTGGATGATAGCCAGGCATTTGAAGTGGAACGTGAAGAATGGCAAAATGTTAAATATGCGCTAGATCAGGAGGAAAATAAAATCAATGAAACCAATACCGGTTCATTTGCACAGTATCCTTTTAAACTGGCCTGGGCAATCACCATCCATAAAAGTCAGGGCTTAACTTTTGAAAAAGCCATTGTAGATATCAGCGCTTCATTTACACACGGCCAGGCTTATGTGGCATTAAGCAGGTGTAAAAGTCTTGATGGCCTGTTGCTTAAATCTCCTGTTAAGATGGAAAACATCATGACAGATAAAAGAATTATTGCTTTTACAGCCCAGGCGGTAAGCAAAAAACCTTCCTTAAATGATTTAAGTACTTTCCAAAAGCAATATGCCTGGAACCTGATTGATGATTTATTTGATTTTAGCGCCATTCAGGGTTATTGGGAGATCTTGAAAACTTCAAAATTCAGGGCTAATGATGAAAATGCTGCCCTAGATAACCTCAGGAATGCTGTTGGTGATGTTTTAGAAAAAGACCTTATTCGAATTGCTAGAAAATTTAAGGATCAGGAATTTGCTAAAGTTGCTAAAGATTCAAACCTGGAAAACGATGAATCCTTTTTAGCGCGACTCACAAAGGCAGCTCAATATTTTATTCCGAAACTGGAAACGGTGACCAATGAAATGAGCAAATTTGCTACTCTGAATATTTATCTGGATGAACAATCTGAAAAGATTTTGGCCACACTAAGTTTCTGTGCCAATGCATTAAATGTTAAACTTGCACTCTTTAATTTTTCATGGAGTCCTTTTTCGCTTGAAGACTATACAAAAATTTATCTTGGAGCAGCCAACAAATTTGATCAACGACCAAAAAAAACAACCCAGGTAAAAACTGAATTGCCTAAAGAAGTAATCAATAAAAAACTATACCAAAGCCTAATCGATTGGAGAAAAAACCTGAGTCAGCAGCGAAACGTACCTGCTCATTCAATTTTATCTGATCTGGCGTTGTTAAACATTGCAGCCAAGCCACCAAGATCTGCCGATCAACTGGCGGCTATAAAAGGTGTAGGTATTGGAAATGCAGTAGATTTGGGGAAAGAAATTTTAAAGATCGTGAATGACTTTTTAGGCGCAAGTACGTTATTTTAAGCCGCTTGAAAAATTTTAAAATAAGCATAAGTAATTAATATACCTGCTAAAAAGAATAAAACCCTAACCAGCCACTTTTCTAAAATATTCTTTCCTTGCTGCGTAAGGCTAGCTTCTAATCCCTTCAGCAACTGATCTTGTTTGGTCACTTTTTCTTTTAAATCCAGATTCTCATTCTGTAAATCAAAAATGCTTTTACCAGTATCCTGCTCCAGTTTGTTTAATGCATATCGACGTTTAAAACCACCTTCACTAATAAACATGTCAACACCTGCCTGTTTCCCCACCATGGCGGGTAGTGGCACACCATCTACCTGACCTACAAGAATGACCAGATTCATCTGAACGAGGAAATCTAAATAATCAGACGCCAGTGTCCCATTACCTCTGAAAATTTTAAGCACACGATCAGACTTGATGTAAACTTCTTCATCAAATTCATTCAGGATGTTATCCAAAAGCTCACATTTAGCTGGAGTTAAACTTATGGAGGGATTCTTCATTTGTGGGAACGTTGGTAATATCGGCAATAAAGCAAAAATATATTTAACCTAATAGTTTTCCAACTAAATAAGTACGCATTTTTAGACTAAACCAATAAAAAAACCTAAAACGATTTTTAGATGACTTTCAGTTTTGCAAAAACTGAAACTTATGCCTGTCTAAAACTGTTATCTAAATAAAAATATAAAGTTATGAGAGACCAGGAAGATCAACCTAAAGACGAGAAAAAAATTGAGGATTCTGACCAGTTTCAGACGGACAATTCAGGTGGAAATGCCGGAGCAGGTCACTCACCCAAAAAGGAAAAGGACGATTCAGAATACACCGAAGAAGAAATTCCTTTTGCCGATGGCGCTGGAACCAAACTAGATGAACTGATAGATGACGAGGAAGAAGAAAAAACAGAAGAATAAAAAAAGAGCGATCAGTAATGGTCGCTCTTTTGGGTTTACTGGAATAGAAAATAGCCTACCAGGAATTTATATCTAGCTAACTTATTTATGATTTATTAAGTGCAGAAACTTGTTTTAAATGTGCTTTCAAATGGGGCAAGTGTTTGGAAGCAAACTTTCTGATTGCACTATCTTTAGATTTAGCGCCTTCTTCAAATAAAGCAATTGCTTTCTGGTGGTCGCTAATCATTACATCTACATAAGCCTGATCAAGAGAAACACCTTTCATTTTCTTTAAGTCTTCAACAGACTTTAATATATCGGCTTCGGTATCTCCATCGCGATAAGGTGTGACAGAACTTTTCATATTTCCAGCTGCTTCAGCCACATTTTGGTTTCTGGTGGTATCTTTCAAATTCTCAAGTTCAGAATCAATTCGACCATCAGGCCTCATTCCACCAGGAAGTTTACTCATCGGTAAACTGACACCCTTAGCCTTCGCCAACAATTTTAATTCCTCATTCACTTTGCTATGGTCATTAATCATCATCCTGGCAAAAGCTTTTATTTTTGGATCGGAAGATTGCTCAATGGCTACACCACTTAATTGCACTTCCTTCATGCCAGATAACATTGCCTGCCTCACAAATGCCTCTACGGGCATATCAATCAGTTCGCTGTAAACCACTAAAGGTTGATGATTATGGGCTGATGCCAGTTGATTAAAACTGGAAAGGGATAGTAAAACAACAGCTGTTTTTGCCAGGGCGGAGAAGATATTTTTCATATTTAGTTCTTTATCTAAAATAAGAACCTAAGAATGTAAAAAAGGTTTCATTATTATCACCCTGAAATCAGTTAAATCACTGAAAGATAGCAGCGAAGTTAATAATACGCAGCAATTAATTTTACTATCAATACAAGGAAGAGCCACAAAATTTGCAGAATAGTGCATCGCTGTCATGGCCTTCTCGGCTACAGTTGGGACAAGATTCTGGCAGTTCTTTTTTCTGTCTGGCTGCAATCGCTATATCATGGGTAATGATTCCTGTAGGAACCGCAATAATGGCATAACCAATGAGCATTACTATTGATGCAACTAATTTGCCCATCGGTGTAATGGGAGAAATATCACCATAACCAACGGTTGTGATGGTTACAATGGCCCAATAAATACTTTCAGGAATGTTGGAAAAACCATTCTCCCGCTTTTCAACCAGGTACATAATCGAACCTAGAATAATGGTAATTGTGAGCACGGTAAGCAGAAAAATACTGATTTTTCTTAAGCTGCCTTTTAATGCCTGGGTTAAAAAATTAATCTCAGATAAAAATCTTCCAAGTTTAAATATCCTAAACACCCGCAGCAACCTTAAAGCCCTGAAAACTAGCAATGACTGTGCACCGATAAAAAAGATGCTTAAATAAGATGGAAGCAAGGCAATAAGATCAATAATTCCCAGTGGACTTAGCACAAACAAAATTGGTTTTCGCACACTGATCAGTCTTAAAATATACTCTACTGTAAATAGTGCGGCAAAGATCCATTCTAAAATATTAAATAAGGCACCATATTGCTGATGAATACTGATAACACTATCCAGCATTACGACCATAATGCTGGTAAATATGGCGATGAGCAAACCGATATCAAAAGCTTTTCCGGCAGGCGTATTCGATTCATAGATCACTTCGTGCAGCTTAAAGCGCCAGTCTGTTTTGTTACTTGGCTTAATATCTTCGTATTTCAATTGGCTTTAAAAATTAATTTTCAGCAGGATTTAAAAGGAAAAATAAACTGATCAATTTTCTCCCCTGCATATAATAGTAGTGATTTTTTATTAATTAAACTAGCCGTTCACCACCTCGCCACCATTTACATGAATAACCTGACCGGTTATGAAAGAGGCATCTTCACTGGCTAGAAACACATAAGCTGGTCCAACTTCTGAGGGTTGCCCTGCCCTTTCCATGGCTGTTTCGGCACCAAAAGATTTAATTTTTTCTTCGTCGAAGGTTGAAACAATCAATGGTGTCCACACCGGGCCGGGTGCTACGGCATTTACCCGAATCCCTGTTTTAGCCAGGTTGGTAGCCAGTGAACGTGTAAATGAGGTAATGGCCCCTTTGGTGGAAGAATAATCGATCAGGTTTGGCGAAGAACGGTAAGCGGTAACGGACGTGGTATTGATGATGCAATCACCTGCCTTAAAATGCTCCAGTACCTCATGAGCAAAATAGAAGTAACCAAAAATGTTTGTCCGGAAAGTATCTTCAAGCTGCTGATCATCAATTTTTTTGGGGTCTTTTTGAGGAACCTGCATCCCTGCATTATTAACTAAAATATTAATCTGACCAAATGTTTTAACAGTTTTTTGAACCGCTTTTCTGCAGAAATCGGATTTTTTAACATCTCCTTTAATCAATAAACATTTACGGCCTTCCTCTTCGATCATTTGCTTCGTTTGATCGGCATCAATATCCTCATTTAAATATACAATAGCAATATCAGCACCTTCTCTCGCAAAATGCACGGCGACTGCACGTCCAATACCACTATCACCGCCCGTAATCAGCGCAACTTTATCATTTAGTTTTTCAGAACCGCGATAACTTGCTTTGATTACTTCGGGAGCTGGATTCATTTCGGCTTCGATTCCTGGCTGCTGATCTTGTTTGGCTGGTGTCTTTTGCTTTTTCATATCATCGGTTTTATATTATTCTGATTATAAAACAACATGAAAACCGAAGGCATAGTTTTAGCTTTAATAAGCTAGTATGGTCTTAAAAGCCAATCAATTTTTAAAAAAGCCAAACATCAAAAGCGAATTGCTGTTAACTTTACATGCGGCTAACTTTACTCTTAATTGTAGGCATGCTTTTAAATATTGAACTTAAAGCACAATACAGCGATTCCACATCATACCATATCATGCTCTCTTCTACCGGATCCGTTAACCGCACCAATGAAGATAAAGCTTACCTACTGAATAATGCCTTGAATTTAGGGATGAAAAAGCAGCATTTCGTTTTAAACTCATCATCCAGCTGGCTTTACGGCAAGCAAAATAACAGTTTGAGCAATAATGATTTCTCCAGTACTTTAAACTTTAACCTCTACAAAACCTTTCCTCATTTTTACTATTGGGGATTACTAAATTACAACACCAGTTATTCCTTAAAACTTAAAAACCAATTGCTTGCCGGTGGCGGAATTGCCTATAGTTTTTTAGACAGACCAAATGCCTATGTGAATTTAAGTGATGGCGTTTTATTTGACCAAAGTAGCCTGATTGTTGGAGAAAGCTACAATACCTATCGCAACTCCCTACGTTTGCAATATCACTTTGCAATCAAGGAAATCATCGTTATTGATGGTAGTCACTTCCTTCAAAATTCCTTTAGCCGAAAAGGAGATTATATTATCAGATCGGTGACTTCTGTTGGTTTGAAACTGAGAAAATGGATTAGCCTGACTACTGCATTGAATTACAACAAATTAAATATTACCGGCCGTGAAAACTTTAACCTCACCTATGGTTTAAGTATTGACCAGTATTTTTAAGGCACTAGATGTGCAATTCAAGTCCTTTTTTATTTAAAGGATAACGTTGTGATTGAAAATTTTCCATAGCAGCACATAACATGGGATAAAAGTCGTTTTTACTTAGCCCCTCCAAAAGCTGGGCATGACTAATGCTCTCCATGCTTTTGTTTTCAGCTAAAAATTCTGCAACAAAGATCACAGCCTCCCAAACGCCATCCATTAAGAAAAAATCAAAGGCTTTTAAAATAGTGTTCCACTGTGTATGCATGGGCCTAAGCAGAAAGTGCCGGGATACCGGAAGCAAATGTTTGCTGAAAAGCACATAGTCTTCTCCACAACCTTTAGTAACCATCATAGCGGCATCTGATGGAAAATTAGACTTTTCAATCTTAATGATCTCTTTGCCATATTGATGAATAGTGGCCGCACATACGGATGAAATATCAATCAGCGCCAAATGATCATAAATTTTAGGATGCATGGTCTTTTTAGCATCTCTGATAAATTTAAGTCCGGCTATGCCCTCTTTACCTTCAGGCTTGGAATTAAGATCAATGTACAACAAATCAAATTCCTGCTGAAAATTAAGCGCCATCACATAATGTGCGGCCTCCGCAATAAAATGCTGAAAATCGAGCACTGGAGCTTGATGCCCTTCCTGAAAAGATAAAATAGACAGTTGCAAAATAATATTGTTCGGTTTCCTTTTGCCTGCGGATTCACATACAAAGGCAAGGTGTAAATTTAGCGTTTTGGCTTCATCCATCAATGATCTGCAATTAGATTTTTGCTGATTGATTGCTTACAGACTGGCTAACAGGTAAAAAAAATATGCACATGCCTAGAGATAAAAATGTTGAAAAATCTTCTCTAAGCTAAACAACTGAAAAACAGCAGATAAAGAAAATTATTTAAATAATGTTTACAAAAGCATTATTCATTTAATATTCAAATGATAATTTTGTGTTATGGCAAATATAAACGTGAGGAAATCTATACAAACGAAGATAGAATCTTTAACCAAAGAAATTGAAAATCTTCAGTCAGAATTAGTTAAATGGGAAAAAATTGCATCAGAATATGAAGTAAATTCTGAAAGCATCGATTTAATTTTATCGATTCAACAACCAGAAAAAACAGAAGGTGGACGTGCAAAAAAGATTAAACAGGCCTAGGAGTTTGTTTTTTAAAATAGAAAGGCCGTAAGACGATTTAAATATGTTTTGCGGCTTTTTTTTGCATTTAGAGAACCCCTATCCGCTTGATGGTACCTTTCACCTGGAAAGGAAAGGGCGTTTAATATGAATTTTCGCAGTTGGTGATTGAAAAAGAGTTCGGGCTTAGCTGAAGGTAGTGGTTAGAAACGCGGGGATTCTTCGCTGCGCTCTGAATGACAGAACAATATGTAAAGACGTAAAGCCCCCATCCGCATAGCGACACCTTTACCCTGAAATGGAAAGGGCGTGTAATAAAAATTTTCGCAGTTGGTGATTGAAAAAGAGTTAGAGCCTGGCAGATGGAAGTGGTTAGAAACGCGGGGATTCTTCGCTGCGCTCTAAATGACAAAACGATATGTAAAGCCCCTATCCGCCTAGCGGCACCTTTCCCCTGGATGGGAAAGGGCGTGTAATAAGACTTTTCGCAGCTAGCGATTGAAAAAGAGTTGGAGCTTGGAAGATGGAAGTGGTTAAAAACGCAGGGATTCTTCGCTGCGCTCTGAATGACAGAATAATATGTAAAGGCGTAAAGCCTCTATCCGCCTTGCGGCACCTTTCCCCTGAAAGGAAAGGGCGTGTAATAAGAATTTTCGCAGCTGGTGATTGAAAAAGAGTTAGAGCGTGGCAGATGAAAGTGGTTAGAAACGCGGGGATTCTTCGCTGCGCTCTGAATGACAGAACGATCGTAAATATTACAATCTTTATATCAAAATAGCCTAACCTATTGCATCTTCCAATTTTCGGGATGGAATTTTAGCACGGGGTTTGCTATTTGGATTCTTAAGGGCACCATCAATTTTTACAGGTTCTTTAGACTTGTTTTTTTTCTTAAACTTTCGGCCATACCAAATAAGGAAACCGGTGATTGGTAAGCTTGCACCAATTAAAGAGGCAAGAAAAGCCATTACCTTCCCGGGAAACCCCAGGATACTTCCTACATGAATATCGTAGTTCATTTTTCTTAATTTTCCACCAAAACCCGAAGCTTCATACGGAATGGCATAAACGCCTTTCCCTTTAAGTTCCTGAAGGGTATGCTGATCAAAAGTATAGCTTAGGTTATTGTAAAATTGTCCTTTATTAGGATAAACCGTAATATTAATGGTTGCTTTTGCTTTTGAAGTATCAGGGAAATTATAATAAAAACCTTCAGATTTTGGGTGTTTTTTAATCACTGCATTCCAGGCGAGATCCATTGCTTTTTCAGGCGTATAAAACTTACCTGTCTGCAAGGAATCAGATTCTAACCGATCAAATTCACCTAATTTATCACCTCCACTGGTTACCCAATACAAGCCTTCGCTATACCATTTGATGCCGTAAACCATTCCAGTAAGGGCAATAAAAAGCAAAAAGATGAGCGAATAAAAACCCAATACATTATGCAGATCCAGATTAACACGTTTGAATGATGCACCCCATTTTATTTTGAAACTCTTATCGCGGGTGGATTTATTCCATTTTTTAGGATACCACCAAATTAAACCTGTAATCAGCAGGACTACAAAAATAAGTGTTCCATAATTTACAATCGGACGGCCAATGGCGTACGGTAGCCAAAGAAAGCGATGACCATTCAGGATAAACCTGAAAAAATCTACCTCTCCTTTTTTGTGCACGACTTTACTAATTACTTCACCTGTGTAGGGATTAATATTCAAGGTGGTTCCCCCGCCCCTGCGTCCTTCCTCTTTTGCACCTTTCAGATTCAGGTTGATGGCCCTGCCCTGCTGATAATTGGCATATGACACTTTTTTATCAGGAAAAAGATTTGCAGCAATTGCTGTAAGTTGTGATGGGGTAATCACTGGTTTATCTTGTTTCGCTATTTTAGTTTCGGGCTGAAGGATTCCGGTAATTTCCTCATTAAAAACCCAGATGCAACCTGTTAGGCATACCACCAAAACAATAAGGCCAGATACCAGCCCCAACCAAAGGTGAAGCCATTTATTAACTCTGGTAAATGTTGAATCTTTCATCTTTTTCTTTGCAGGATTGTTTTGGTTTGCTGTTGCCATGGTCTAAGTATTGGAAATGAAAAATCCTGAATTAATATTGAAGTGCATTAATGGCCGTGATGGTTCCACCGACTACATTTAAGCCTTTTTTCGCCACTGCGATACTGGCATCAAAAACATATACATAACTGCCCTCGCTGGCTGTTGTAATGCCGATGTATCCGGTTCTGCCATCTTTCGGCGCATAATTATTAATGGTAGTGGTTCTGGTAATATCAGTCGGCACACCAGTTACCCACTTAAATGTTTTGTTAATCACATCTACAATGGCAAACTTTCTGGCCACACCAGCAAGAGAATTTGGTTGGGCATACATTTGCACTACAAATTTGCCCATTCCCAAATAGCTTTGTCCTGCCATGTGGTAACCACCTGAAAGCTCTTCCACATTAAAGAAATAACTTTTATCAAATTCGGTTGTGCCTTTATTGATCCGGATAACTGCAGATGGATTTTTTGAACTTGGTGTTCCGGAATTGGTTGCAGAAGCATATGAAAAAGCATAAGCATCGCCATTTTCAATTTCCACTAAACCATTTACAAAATAGGCACCGATATAGCTGGTTCTATTGTCTTTAATCACTTTTTCCAGGGTTAAATCTGGATAGCTGTAAACTGCCACCCATGAACTATCTGGGTAGGCCGTGCCAAATACATCAGGTGCAGCACCCTTAATGCTCATGTAAGGTGCGAAAAGCTTATCGCCTACTTGTGTGGCCCAGGTGAAATGCGCTCGTTCGCCATTTCCGGCAAGCTTTACAATATTGACTTGTTTTTCACCAACAATCTGGTATTTACGGGCATCAATGCGATAGAAACTGGAAAATTCATTTCCGGATCTTGGAATTTTAGCAATAAAGATATCATCCTTTACGGGAGCGAAAAGCTGAACAGTCTCGGTTTGAAAGTTGGTGAGTTTATTTAATTTACCTGTAGCATCCAATCGGTAGGTCGTTACCGCACCTGGATTTCCCTGCCCATATAGTAAACTGAAAAATCTGTTTTTATGGGTTAAATAATAGCGGTAAGAACCATCCTGCTCAATTCCATTGCCTTGCGTAGTCACCATTCCGGAGTCGAGGCTATTGGTGGTTAATAAGTAATCGGCAATTCCGGTGGTACCAATTGGTGTTGCAGAAATAATATATTTAGTAGCACCGGTAAGTTCTGTATCAACATCATCAATTTCAGATGAATCGAGTTCCTTATCGCAACCAGCAAATAAAGCGACCAAAGAAAGGCTTAAAAATGGAAGTAAATATCTTGTTTTCATATTTGTAATTCTTAAAATTTTATGATCTGTTTTTGCTAAAAAAGTATCTTACCTTGGCATAGAAAGCCCTGCCTGGTTTTTGTAAAGAGAAATTATCGTAGATGCGGTTGTTCACCAGATTTTTACATTCCAGGCCGATATTGTATTTTCCGCCACCTAAGGTATAAACAGCATTCACATCCTGCATCCACTGTCTTGGGATGTCATATTTGGTATCTGAAGTGCCCTGACTTGGCCACGATAAATAATAAGCATGAACATAAAGGACATTATAACCCAGTGTTAAGGTGTTTCCTTTTTTACCTACATTATTGAAGAAAAGTGAAGCATCTGCATTACCAAATAGATAAGGCATATTGGGGATACGATCTTTATACAAAGGACTTTCCATCGTTTGCCCCTGCTCAAAACGAGTATTATTTCTCAAATTCTGATAAGTCATGTTTACGCCTGCGGTAAATAATTGCTTATAAGAATACCGTACTTCCGATTCGAAACCTAGATTGGTTACATCCGCAAGGTTGCCCATCACTTGTTTAGTTTGGTTATTATTTAGTTGCGGGCGGATGAAATCTTTCGCATCGCGGTACATCACATTACCATCAAAGCTAAAACGGTGAATTTGGTTGACTTGTGCCTGATAGCTAAATCCTAAATTATAATTATTGCTTTGTTCTGGTTTAAGACTGATGTTGCCTTCGAGATTTAGAAGATCGCCAAATAGCTCATCGGTTTCCGGTAATCTGTAACTTTTCTCGTAAGAAGCCTTTAACTGAAAATTAGGAACGATAAAATAGGTTGTCGCAATACCATAACCAGTTTTACTGTAGCTGTTTTCCTGCTGCAAATAAGCAACGTCTCCCCAGTTGCCGCTGGGATTATAACTTTGAGCATATTTGTTTGATTGATAAAACTGTTTGGCAAAAACAGAGGTATTCCATTTTTCTGAAGCGCTGAATTTATAGCCCAATCCTAAAACATTTTTGCTGTTTTTACGGGGTTGCTCATAATTTTGGTTTTGCGGAAAGAGTTCATCAGAACCTTTTCTGTTAAACGAATTGTAAACATTGTTTAACGAAAGCGAATGTCGCTCATTAATGGTATACGTTAAGTTGGCAGTAGCCAAGCCGTTATTGTTCCGGAATTTATACATGGAGCGTTCCCGCTCGCTTCCGGCACCCGGATATTCTTTATATTCCTGAAACCAGTTATAACGACGATATACCGTATCAATATTCTGTTCGGTACCGAAATTAAAGTTACCATTTATGCGAAGATCCAATCCTTTGGTAAATAAATCCTTTTTCTGGTATTTTACAGTTGGCATTAAAATGCTTCCTCTTCTATGCCAATCGCCAAAAACACTAACCATTCTGGCACCCGTTTGTACTTCTGCATAGTTTTTTCCAGCGGTTAAACCAAACATCAGCTGATCTGCAAATGATTTATTAATCAAGCCCGCACTTACAATTATAGTTTCGTTATGGTAGGTATCATTGAAGCGTTTCACTACCTGATTTCTAAAATAACGTCCATCAAAAGAAGCCACATCAGTAGTTACTTTATAATCGTTATCGGAATAATTCTGAAAAGCATTTAACTGCACCTTAAATCCTGATGGTGAAGTATACCCCACGTTAATAGCTGTTTTATGCGTATTGAATGAGCCATATGAATAAGATATATCCGCATAACTCTTTGTGGTATTATCGGTAACGATATTGATGGCACCACCTAATGCATCAGATCCCAGCCATACAGGAACCACTCCTTTATACACCTCGACACGCTGAGCCAGGTTAATTGGAATATTATTAATTTGAAAGGAGGAGCCAAAATTATCCATGGGCACACCATCAATAAAAAACTTTACCTGCCTGCCAGTGAATCCATTTAATGAAAAATCCATTCGCGATCCCAATCCGCCAGCCTCTCTCACCCGAACGCCAGATACACGATCTAGCGCATGAGAAATATCCAATGTACTGTTATGCAATTTCTTAGCATCGATGGAAGTAACATTGAAGGCTTGCCTGTTTACTTGTTGATTGGCTGTTCTACCGATTACATTTACCGTTTCCATATCTTCAGAAGAAGCATTCAGGCTAAAATTCAATTTACTTTCCTGATTTTCTGATACGGTTATTTCTTTTTTAATGGTCACGAAACCAATGGCGGTAACCTGAATATGGTAATTTCCAGCTTTAATATTGGTGATTCTAAAGTTTCCATTCTCATCGGAGAAGGTACCAGAGGTTGTCTTCTGAATTTTAATGGTCGCCCCAGGAATGGGTTCGCCCGTAGCACTTTTGATTTGCCCGGAGACACCGGATAGCCGGTTTTGGGCGGAGGTAAAAATTACGCAGGCACATAATATGCCCAATAGCAAAATTTTCTTAATTTGCATGACTTTTAATGGAGATTAAAGGTGAGCCGATTTTCCGGTTAGCCACACGGGTCTGAACCGTGTGGCATTTTTATATGCCGCAAATATAGCCCCTATTTAGATCAAGTCCAAATAAGATTTGGGTTTTATTTAGCTTATTTGGCTTCCTAACCAAGAATAACCCTGTTAAACAGGCTATTTAGCTAAAACGTTACAATTACATTTGTTTGAATATTTGCCTTAGCATTTATACAGCATATCCTTCCACCTGATTATAATACCTCAAGAAATTTTAGTTCGGCACATCAAACAAAAAACATCAATTCAAGAAAAATCAGTGGAAAGCTATTTGGAATGATTTATTTACAGTCTACCGCTTGACCATACCTACCAGTTGGTGCAGGAGATAGAAAAGGGATGCCCAGGTTGGCGGAACGTACAATTAATAAAAATCCCATCATCAA
The DNA here is from genome assembly GCF_004340665.1 of Pedobacter psychrotolerans. GTDB lineage: Bacteria > Bacteroidota > Bacteroidia > Sphingobacteriales > Sphingobacteriaceae > Pedobacter > Pedobacter psychrotolerans. Next base: position 38,756 of record NZ_SLWO01000011.1, on the reverse strand, counting down.
CATTAACCAAGGGATGAGCCTTTGTGTATTAAACGGGATATATTGTTTAATAAAAATGCCCCCCAATGAAATCATCAGCATCAACGGTGTGGTGCCGATACCAAATAAAAGCATAAAAATACCGCCAGCTTTAAAACTCCCGGTATTCAGGGCAGTTGCAAGCGCCAGGTAAACCATTCCGCAAGGAATGATGCCATTGAGTGCGCCAGCAAAAAATCCCCAGAGCGGCAACTTGAATACGTAGCCCATTAATTTACTGATAGGACGTAGTAAATGGTTTTGTAATGCGGCGAAACGCTTTACGTAATGGGGAACAAGTTGCAATAAAGTAAAAAAAATCAGCAGCGTGCCAATAATAGTACTTAGTATTTGCTGATTGCTAAAAACGGCAATACTGCCACCAAGTGCGCCTGCGCACAGGCCTAAAACCACATAAACAGAGATTCTTCCAAGCTGATATAACAGCAATTGTGAGGCAGAAGCTAAAAAATGCTGTTTCTGAAAAGGCATACCCAGCATAATTGGTCCGCACATTACTGCACAGTGTAAACTGCCAAGCAGGCCCATTAAAAAAGCAAGCGGCAGGAAATCCGTCATAGGGTAAGGTTAGTTTTATATAGATAATCTTTCCCGTTGCTGCGCCATTGAATATTCAAAAACCACATTCCCTTTGGTAAATGCGTCCGGCTCACCAAAATCAGGTGATCAGGTTCGATGGTTTTACCTTCAAACTTTAAATCTTCCGCTTTATTTGATGGCCGCATCAATACGACACGGTAGCTGGCGCTATCTTTTAAGCTGATGACCAATTGCTTTTGATCAATCACAATTTTCGGCTGCGCATCGGCATTCAGCATGTTTTGCTCTGCGTTATAAGTCGTATTATAAGTAATTCCTTTCTCATAATAATCATCTTCCACTAAAGCATCGCCATCATGCTTGGCAAACATATAACTTACCATTGCGATGATGAAAAGCATGAAACAGCCCATCCCCAATAAAATTTTAGTACCCCAGTTCATAGTCATCCTTTAGTTATTGTTATTGGTTATCAGGCTGTGCAAAAAAACTTGTGCTTGCCTGGCTTAAAACTTTTCCATCTACCACCACTTCAAATTCGGCATCAGATTTATATTCCTTAATCTGGTTGTTATTTCTGATGAGAAAGAAGGTAATTTGTGCAGATCCGTCTTTTGGAAGCACATTTGCCGCTTGTATAAATTCTATCTTATCGTGTTGATCTTTCGCCCTGAATTCAAACTTTACCGTTTTATTGGTTTTATTAATCAATTCTGCATTATACAGATTACTAGTTTGATTTGTCCCTCTATTTTGATAAAGCGTACCACTCGCACGTAACACCGTGGTTTCAATAGATGATCTTTTATAAATGAGTGAAGAAAAAACCATTAAAACCACCAATAAAACGGCTGCATATCCATATGCTTTGGCACCTATTTTAAATGGTTTCTGTTGGCTGATGTAATCCTGATTGTAAAATCCAATTAACCGCTCTGGTTTATTGATTTTCAGCATCACTTCATCACATGCATCAATACAGGCCGTACAGTTTACACATTCCAGCTGCGTCCCTTTTCTAATATCTATACCTGTAGGGCAAACCTGTACGCATAATCCACAGTCTACACAATCACCTTTAGTTTCATCTACATTTTGCTTCTGAATCTTTCCTCTGGGTTCTCCACGATTAACATCATAGGCTACAATCAGGCTCTGGTTATCCAGCAATACACCCTGCAACCTACCATAAGGACAAATCACCGTACAAACCACTTCGCGTACATAGGCGAAAACCACGTAAAACAAAATGGTAAAAATCCAGATGGAAATAAAACCTGAAACATGTTGACGAACCGGTTCTGTGATGATGCTGAATAGTTTTTCGGAACCAATTAGATAGGCTAAAAAGGTATTCGCGATGGCAAATGAAATCACTAAAAAGATAAAATGTTTAGCCGATTTTTTAAAAATCTTCTCCCTATTCCAGGGCTGAGCATTTAGCTTCCTTTGCTTCTGATTATCGCCTTCAATCCAGAATTCTATTCTCCGGAACACCATTTCCATAAAAATGGTTTGCGGACAGGCCCAACCGCACCAAAGCCTGCCCAAAACCACTGTAAAACAGACAATAAAAATGATGAATATGAGCATCGCCAAAGCGAAAAGATAGAAATCCTGTGGAGTAAAAATGAGTCCAAAGAATACAAATTTTCTTTCGATGAAATTTAATAACACCCACTGCTCACCATTGAGTTTTAAAAAAGGGCAAGAGAATAAAAGCAGGAGCAACACATAGCTTACCCATTTTCGGTAAGTATATAATCTTCCGGATGGCTTTTTAGGATATAGAAAATCCCTGCCCTTGCTTTCCTTATTCTTATTATTTTGTGGCATTTGTTGTTTTCAAACTATCTGCGGGTTCTTTCATGGCATTATCCTGTGGATCTTTTTCTTCATAATTCTCTCCCTGAGCAGCCTTAGCCCCTGCTGGATTTGTACCCGACAGCGATAAAATGTAGTTGGCTACGGCACTGATTTGTTTCGGATTCAGGTTTTTCTCCCAGCTAATCATACCTTTTTCAGGCACACCGTATTTAATGGTTTTGAAGACGTTGTTAATGCCCCCACCGTGTAACCAATATTCATCTGTTAAATTTGGACCGATAATTCCCTGCCCTTTATCGCCGTGACATACCTTACAGTTTCCATCGAAAATATTCTTTCCATCAGCTAAAACAGTTTCAGTAATATCAACTTTCACTGTATTTTCGTCAATTGCATTTGCTGATTTTTGCAGGTAGGCCGCTTTTTCAACCTGCGCCTGTGCCATTTCATTTTTATATTCCTGATCCTGGAGATCACCATAGCCACCAATGTGGTAATAGAACAGGTAACCTGCCGCAATAATCATGGTACCGAAAAACAAGAAGTTAAACCAGGCTGGAACCGGGTTATTCAGTTCTTTGATACCATCGTAAGCATGATCAATTTCCAGATCTTTTTCTTGCTCAATTGGTTTTAAACTCAATAATTTCTCCCAGATGGAGTAGCCTTTTTTACGGCTCTTTAACCAATCATCATAGTTTAATTGTTCGGCTTTCTCTGGTGAAAGATAAGGTGTTGGATTGAGCTGTTCCTTATACATCACCTTGAAAGCGTTGAGTAAGGTAAGCGACACAAATACCAGTACAACAGCAAAAAGTAATAAAATAACGATCAATAATTCTGATTGCGTAAGGCCAAGTGAAGGTGCTGAAGGCTTTACGTTTTCGGCAATTGTTTTTTCATCTGCTGCGAATGCCAACACCTGACTAAACAGCAGCGAAATAAATAAGCTAATTTTCTTCATACCCTTTAGATTGATTTTCTTTAATTGGCAATTCGCTCATGACTTCGATATGCTTTTTATTTAATTTAAGGAGGTAAATGCCTACGATAATGAAAAATACCATAAACATGATCAGTGAACTGATGAGATAAAGTTCTCCTCCGGCCAGGTCTTTTATTTGATTAAACATAATTTTAGTTGGTTGGAATTTCTGTTTTATTGGCTTTAATATCAGTACCTAAGCGTTGCAGATAGGCTATAATGGCCACAATCTCCCGATCACTTTTTACCTTAATGTTGTTTTGTTTTAATTCAGCGGCAATCTGATCAGCCTGAATTTTAAGATCATCATTAGCCTTTTGGTCATAACCGACTGCATAAGGCACACCCAATGTTTGCATCGCTTTGATCTTACTCGCCGTGGTGGTAATATCAAGTTGCTGATTCACCAACCATGGGTAAGGCGGCATAATACTGCCCGGCGACATTGAAGTAGGATCTACCAGGTGATTATAATGCCATGCATCTGAATATTTTCCGCCAATGCGATGCAAATCTGGTCCGGTTCTTTTACTTCCCCATAAAAAAGGGTGATCGTAAACAAACTCACCGGCCTTGCTATATTCGCCATAACGCTCTGTTTCTGAACGGAAAGGCCTAACTGTTTGGGAGTGGCAGTTTACACAACCTTCACGGATATAAAGATCTCTTCCTTGCAGTTCTAAGGCAGAATAAGGTTTAACACTTGCAATAGTGGGCACGTTAGACTGAATGGTAAAAGTTGGCATCATCTCCACCATTCCACCTATCAGAATGATAATCAAGGATAAAACCATGAACTTCATTGGCTTACGCTCTAAAACCCTGTGCCACGCTTTATCTGCAGCAGAATGATCTACAATTTCTTTTGACAAAGGCATTGCTTCTGCAGGTTCATTAGCAACCAGTTTAGCACTTCTCATGGTTTTGGCCAGGTTATAAGTCATCACAATTACACCTGCCAGATACATTGCACCACCTATTGATCGCAATACATGCATGGGAATTATCTGTAGCGTGGTGGCCAGGAAGTTTGGATACTTCAGTAAACCTTCGTTGGTAAACTCTTTCCACATTAAACCTTGGGTAAAACCTGCCCAGTACATCGGGATAGCATAAAAAAGAATTCCGAGCGTGCCTATCCAAAAGTGAAAGCCTGCGAGTTTTTTAGAATATAGTTCCGTTTTATAAATTCTTGGAATCAACCAGTACAGCACACCAAAAGTTAAAAAGCCATTCCATCCTAAGGCACCAACGTGTACGTGAGCTACAATCCAATCGGTAAAGTGGGCTACACCATTAATTTGCTTTAAAGATAACATTGGCCCTTCGAAGGTTGCCATACCGTAAGCCGTTAAAGCCACTACCATAAATTTCAGGGTAACATCTTCCCGGACTTTGTCCCAGGCACCCCGAAGTGTAAGTAAACCATTAATCATTCCGCCCCAGCTTGGAGCAATCAGCATAATGGAAAAAGCAACGCCTAAAGATTGTGCCCAGCCTGGCAAAGAGGTATAAAGTAAATGATGCGGACCGGCCCAGATGTAAATAAAAATCAGCGACCAAAAGTGTAAAATACTTAGTTTATAAGAATATACTGGTCTTCCAGCCATTTTTGGCAGAAAGTAATACATCATACCTAAATAAGGTGTGGTTAAAAAGAAAGCTACCGCATTGTGTCCGTACCACCATTGTACAAGCGCATCCTGAACGCCTGCATACACATAATAACTCTTCATAAAAGAGATAGGCAACTCAAATGAGTTAACAATATGCAACACTGCTATCGTTACAAAGGTGGCAATGTAGAACCAAATGGCTACGTATAAATGCCGTTCTCTTCTTTTAATAATGGTACCAAACATGTTAACTCCAAACACCACCCAAATGATGGTGATGGCAATATCTATTGGCCATTCCAGTTCGGCATATTCATGCGAGGTGGTAAAACCAAGTGGAAGGGTAATCACTGCTGATACGATGATAAGCTGCCAGCCCCAGAAATGAATTTTACTTAAAATATCACTAAACATTCTGGCTTTAAGCAGACGCTGTAAAGAATAATACACACCCATAAAAATGGCGTTGCCGACAAAGGCAAAAATCACCGCATTGGTATGCAAGGGCCTGATTCTACCGAAGGTGGTATATTGGTTTCCTAAATTCATTGCAGGTTTGAAAAGCTGCATCGCTGCCAGCAAACCTACCGTCATCCCAATAATCCCCCAAACGAGGGTGGCAATGCCGAAGTTTCTGACAATCTTGTTATCGTAAGTAAATCGCTCTAATTGCATAAACAGAAATGTTTTGTTTGTATTGATAGGTCAAAGGTATCCCGCATGGAGCGGGTAAAAGATGATGTGGCTTAGCTGGAAAAGTGATCTTCTTCACTTTTTTCTTCTTCCGGTTCATCATCAAAAAGAATGCGCACCCCCGGGGTGTAAACGTCGTCGTTTTGCCCTGTTTTGGCAGCCCAGATAAACGCACCCAGAAAAATGAGTGCCATTAAAACGCTGCAGCCAACCAGAAAATAGAGAATATTCATAACAGCATGTTTTCGTTAATAATATGTATTAGAATACCGTTAAAACAGTTTATTTTGTTTTTAACTACCCCGCCCTTTGGGCACCCTCCGATACATCGGAGGGAATGGCGATCCTAATTCCCCTCTTTCAGAGGGGTGGTCGCAGACCGGGGTGTAAATAGCAGTAAATATTAATCGAACTCAGGTAAATAGTTTATTTTTACGGGCAAGAATCCGGGTAGCGAAGGTGGTAAAGCAAATGATTGTTACGGTGCTTATCGGCATTAGTACCGCAGCAACTAAGGGATAAAGCGTGCCCTGAACGGCATAATAGATTCCGATAAAATTATATGCCGTAGCTATTGCAAAACTTGCTTTGATAATCTTAATTCCATCCTTACTCAGGCCAATAAAATTGGGCAAAAGGCTTAATGAATCTCCCTTCAGGATAGCATCGCATCCGGGGGTAAAATTGTTAATATCATCTGTAATGGCTATGCCGAAATCACTTTGTTTTAAGGCACCTGCATCATTCAACCCATCACCTAACATCATCACTGCCCTTCCGCTGTCTTGCAATGCCGAAATGGCATCAAGCTTTTCATGAGGACTTTGCCTGAATCTGATTTGATTCTTTTCCGGAAAGATGGTTCTCAAATGGCGTTCATCTTTGTTGGTATCGCCAGAAAGCAACTGTACATCAAATGAACGATTTAATTGTGCAATCAGCACGTTTAGTTGAGGTCGCCACTCCTGCTCAATCACAAAATTCCCTATATAAACATCATCAATCACCACATTCACACCGCTGGAAGGCTGATGGCCAACTGCTTTTAATTTAGAAGAAAGGCTTCCGGCATATACATTTAAGCCATTAACGGTTGCAGATAAACCTTTTCCAGGGATTTCCTTATAATTTTTGACCTGAAAAAAGTCGCTTGTTTTTAGTTCCTTTAAAATATGCCTGCTCAATGGATGTGCAGAATTTCTGAACAGTGAAGCCACAATTTTTTTCTCGTGATCATCCATTTCCCCATTGAAATAAACCTGCGCATTCCGGGTGGTCGTCAGTGTTCCTGTTTTATCAAAAACGACGGCATCACATTTTGCCAATTGTTCTACAGCATCCGTATTCTTCACATAGAAACCCTTCTTATCGAATACAGATAAAATGGCTGAAAGTGTAAATGGTGTGCTTAATGCTAAAACACATGGACAAGCCACAATAATTACAGCTGTAAATGCCGACCAGGCTTTATGGCTATCATGTTGCAAGAGCCAGTAAGCTGTTGCTGAAAATGCTATTGTGAATACGGCCAAACTAAAATACTTGGCAATGCTATCGTTAAAGTTCTGCTTTTGAACATTGTTTTTATAGTGATCATGGTTCCATAAACCGGTTAAATAACTTTGAGATACAGGCTTGATCACTTCTAATTCTATAGCCTCTCCTGTTTGGCGGCCACCCGCATAAATAATTTCACCTAAAACCTTATGCACAGGCTCAGATTCGCCTGTTACGAAACTCATATCCATCCAGGCATCACCTTTCATTAAAATCGCATCGGCGGGAAGTAATTCGCCGTTTCTAATCCATAAGCGGTCTCCAATTTTCACATCATTGATGGAAACTGGCTTTTCCAGACCGTTAATCAATGTGGTTACCGCAATCGGGAAATAGGAACGATAATCTCTGTCGAAGGAGATGTGGTTATAGGTTCGTTGTTTCAACCATTTACCCATTAACAGCAGAAAAACCAAACCCGTTAAGGTATCAGCGAATCCTGGTCCGGTGCTAAATATGACTTCAAATGCTGTTCTTGAAAATAATACAGCTATGATTAAAGCCAAAGGTGTATCCAGGTTCACATGTTTATGCTTTAAACTGGTTAATGCAGAAATGAAATAATCCTTACCGCAGTAAAAGGCTGCCGGAATGGAAAAAGCCAGATTAAGCCAGCCAAATAACACTTGAAATTGTTTTTCCAAGCCAGACAAACCAAAATATTCGGGAAAGCTGAAAAGCATCACATTGCCCATTAAAAATCCTGCTACGGCTATTTTCAAAATCAAACCTTTATCCAAAGCCTTTTGGTGTTCTTTCACCACATCCTGAAGGCTGATTAAAGGCTCATATCCAATTTGGATCAGTGTTTCTACCAGTTTCCTCAATGGAATTTCTGTATGGTTGAAAGTGATCGTGACTTGCTTCCTGATGAAATCAATTCGTGAGCTGAAGATGGCTGGATTAATTTTATATAAATGCTCAAGTAGCCAGATACATGAACTACATTGAATTCCTGGAATATAAAAGGTTATGATACTGGATTCCTTGCCAGTATAATCAATCAGCTGGTTAATAATCTGTGGTTCATCCAAGTATTCTAACCTGGTATCGTGATTAAATCGCTGACCTGGATTATGATTATATGCATAATAATTACAGAGGTTATTTTCTGAAAGGATTTGATAAACTCCCTTGCAACCAGCACAACAAAAATCTTTGTCATCCAATCGATGAATATGGTCTGTAACCTCTTCTCCACAATGATAACAGATGGTATAAGTTGTGGTTTGTTGTTGGTTTTTCATGGCATAGAATTTAAATGGCAGCACTAAAAAGCTTAGTTTCCGGTTGCCTGGCCCATAGCTTCTCATCAAAAGCCATGCACACATTTCTTAAAAATGATTTGCCAGTTTGGGTGATATTGATTTCCTTTCCACAAACCTGAATCAGTTGATCTTTAATGAGCGGAGAAAGCCTTTTAACAACTGCTTCGGGTATGGCTTCGGGGTAGCTGGTGTTTTCCCTACACATGATATTTAAAATATGTTGACGGATCTCCAGATCTTCATCAGAGAGCAGATGGCCCTTTTCTACTGGCAATAAATCAGCATTTATTTTATCCAGATAAGCTTCAATGCTTTTAGGGTTTTGTGCAAATGCAGTCCAGCTATCGCTAATGGACGAAACACCTAAACCAATCAGCAAATGCGTGTGCTGATCAGTGTAGCCCATAAAGTTGCGATGCAATTTTTTCTCCGCACTTGCTGTAAATAGGGTATCCGTTTTTAGGGCAAAGTGATCCATTCCTACATCTTCATATCCGGCTTTTATCAGCATTTTTTTACCCATTTGATAAAGCGCAAATTTTTCGCTTCCAGCAGGAAGATCTTCAACCGTATAATGCCTTTGACCAGGTTTTAGCCAGGGCACATGGGCATAACTATAAAATGCTATCCGATCTGGCTTCATCTCAATTACAGCTTCAATTGTTTCTGATAAGCCGCTGATATTCTGTGCTGGTAATCCATAGATCAAATCAAAATTAATCGAATCAAAACCAATCTCTCTGGCTTGACGCATGACGGCGGTTACCTGTTGTGGTGTCTGAAATCTATTGATCATCACCTGCACTTTTGGATCAAAATCCTGAATACCCAGACTCAATCGTTTAAAACCTAAATGATGTAAAGTTCGCAGATGTGCTTCGGTGGTATTTGCCGGATGCGCTTCAAATGAAAATGTAGCATCAGGCGAAACTTCAACCCCTGCGAGGATGCCTTCAATTAATATTTTCAGGTTTTCAGGTTTAAAAAAAGTAGGCGTTCCACCGCCCAGATGCAGCTCTTTTATATTTGGCGTACTTCCCAGCAGATTTTGATACATTTTCCATTCTGCTAAAACGGCATTGATGTAAGGCAATTCTACCGCATGGTTTTTAGTGATTCGGGTATTGCAACCACAATAAGTACATAAGCTTTCGCAATAAGGCAGATGGATATAAAGGCTGATTCCTTCATCTTTATGATCAGCATAAATGGATTGAACAGCGCTTATCCATTTTTCCGGACTAAATGTAGTTGGGTCCCAATATGGAACGGTGGGATAACTGGTGTATCGTGGCGCAGCAACGTTGTATTTTTGAAGTAGTGCAGCTGTTTCCATTATTTTAAAGCTTTAGCTACACCACAATTATTCTGACAGCAACAGGCCTTTCCCACACATTTACCCGCAGCCCACTGATCCAGATTTTTGATAACCTGCTCCATGCGTAATTTTGGGTCTTGATTTTCATCCAGCAAGGGTACGTTGGCTACCTTCATTCCTGCGCGTCCTGCAGCCAGTAAATCCAGGTGCCCTGTTTCAACAGATGATGTTGCGATATATCGAATACCCAATGACTTTAACCCATCAATCAATCGGGCATCTAGGTCATCGTGATTAAAAACCAATAACACTTCTTTACCTGCAGAAAAAGACAAAGTATCGATAGTTAAACTATTGGCTATGATGGTAATATCATGTTTCTTATAATTCGCGAGAACTAGCCATTCTTTTTCGACAGGCTTAATATTATAGGCTATTGCTTTCATGTACAATTTTTAAGTACACAAAAATAAAGCAGCCATCACTTGGAGAGGATGAGGCTGCTTAGACTAAAAAGTGACATTAATTACTTTTCGAAAGAAATGTATAAATCGACTATTGCTTTACATTTTTAAGATTTTTCAATGATAATATATTGATGGCATTACCTGTTTTATCAATCAATTTTTCATCCTTAAAGTCTGCCAGCATACGACTAACGGTTTCACTTGCTGTCCCCACCAACGCAGCAAGATCGTCTCTGGAAATTTTGATGGTACAACTGTCATTGTCACCATTACCAAATTTCTCAGCTACCTGTACCAATGCTTCAGCAACACGCTTTCTTACCGATGAATAAGCCAACTGCAGCATTTGTTTCCCTTTATCCTGTATATTTTCGGACAATAGGTTAATGAACTTCTTGGATACAGACTGATGGTTGAGTAAATATTCCATAAAATCTGTTTTAGGAATCTGCATAATTTCAGATGGAGCGAGTGTAGCAGCATTTTCAGCATAAGGAACCCCGTTACAAAGACTTTCATAACCGAAGAAATCTCCATCATGAAATAAGCCAGAAGATAGCTCCCGGCCATCTTTAAAACGTTTATACGTTTTAACCTGTCCTTTAACAATATAGTAAAGATGCAAAGGTTCATCATCCTCTACATAAATAATCTGCTTATTTGATACTGATCTGGTTTTGCCTTTTGCTTTAAGTTCTTCAAAAACGGCATCACTACTTACAGCGGATGTACCAATGGTTTTTGATTGCTGCTTCTTTTTAAAACGACTTTCAATCGCCTTAAACAATTCTAAATCATCAAAGGGCTTCGTTAAATAGTCATCTGCGCCCATCTCCATTCCCTTTCTCATATCTGCCCGTTCGGTTTTAGCGGTAATGAAGATAAATGGAATATTAGCCGTTTGCGGATTTTTATTAATCAGATATAACACTCCATAACCATCCAGTTCAGGCATCATGATGTCGCAAAGAATTACATCCGGCATGTGCTTTATAGCCATATCTACACCAATTTTACCATGCTTGGCAGTAAAGGTTTCATAGCCAGCTAAATCCAATACCTCCGCAGTTCCTTCACGGATATCGTCGTTATCTTCTATTATTAAAACTTTTTTACTCATCAGAGAATTGAATAGGAATTTTTGATTTATTTAGATTGGGAACGTCAAGGTAAATAACGTACCCGTATTCTGCTCACTTTTACAAGATACCGTGCCGTTCATTAAACCGACATAACGCCTTACAATATTTAAACCTAAACCTGTACCAGGAATATCACCTGTATTATGTGCCCTAAAAAAAGGCTCGAAAAGGTTATGTTGATCAATTTCTGGTATCCCAATGCCATTATCCTTCACTTCCAGAATCAGTTCATTTTCTTTAAGAATGCTATTGAATTGGATTAAGGTATCTTCTCCAGAATATTTAATGGCATTAGATATTAAGTTGATTATGCAATTCTTAAGCAAATTAGGATCAAGTAATACATTAGCTTTAGTACCCGTATGCTCATAAATGATATGCTGGTTCTGTTTGGTAATCAATTGCATTTCTTCCGTAATTTCTTCCGCAAAGCTAATGATATTGAATACCTGCTCAGTAGCTTGTACTTTACCCGCCTCCAGTTTTTCCAATGACAAAAAATCATTTAAAATGGTGGTGAGGTTATTAATCGAATTTTTGATTTTTGCCGTATGTTTCTCTACGTTTACTGCGTCTTGCTTAACCGTATACTTATCTATTAATGAGGCTGATAACTGCATTGAACTTAAGGGCGTTCTAAACTCATGCGAAGCCATAGAAACAAAACGTGTTTTAAGCTGATTCAGTTCTTTCTCTTTTTGAAAAAGTGCGCTCATATTTTCCTTTGCCGCTTCCAGCTCCGAAACCAGTTTAATTAAATCGCGTGTGCGTTCCTTAATTTTACTTTCCAACTTCTCGGTATAGGATTTAATCTGCTCCTCGTTTGCCTTTTCTTTTGACAGATCATGAATAAAACCGGTATAAATTTTACGATCGCTGAATTTAACTTCACTTACGCCCAATCGGAATGGAAAAGTAGAACCGTCTTTCTTTTGGCCCCGCACCTCTCTTCCAATCCCAATGATGTGTTTCTTGCCCGTTTCATTATAATTCTGAATATAGCCATCATGCTTGATTTTATCAGGTGCTGGCATTAAAACAGATACATTTTTACCGACCAGTTCAGACCGTTCAAAACCAAAAAGCCTCAATGCAGCTGGGTTTAAATGCTCAATAATGCCTTTATCATCAATGGTTATAATACCATCAATCGCATTTTCTATAATTGCATCCAGGAATTTCGATCTGTCCATTTTATCTGCTTTGCTGAGACCGTAAAGATAAATTTAATTGAGACCACTTTTTACTATTAATCAATTTGCAGCTGATCTAATCTGTTTTTTGAAATATTCAATTGTGTTTGCACCGAATGTAAGTGAGCGTCTGCCCCATCAGCGATTTCATTAAATAGTTGTTTATAATATGAAATCCCTTCTGATAGCTGTAATTTAAAATGAAGCAGTTGTTTCTTCTTTTTATCAGTAAAATGATTGCATAATTGTCGTAACTCTCCTTGGAAATAATCGATATACAAGCCAAGCTCTTTAACAAAAATGTGTGGACGTTCAATTTTCTCCAGCAAGTTTAAGCGCCCGTAAATATGACCCACCATATCATCCAAAGCATAAATACCTGAAAAATAAGCCAGATTAGGTCCTGGACAAATGGCTACCGCCTTGCTTTCTTTAGGTTTAAGGATGTTATATTTTAAATAGGTAGATGCACACAAACCTTCACAGAGACAAATTTTTTCCGTTACAGCATCAAACTGTTGTTGAAATTCATTTGCTGGCAGTACTTGTGATTTCAATTGTTTGATTTTTAAATGTTGATATTCTCTGGATGCCGTGCAAATGGGCTGTTCGGTAAACTCGGTGTTGTTGCACAAATATTTTTTGGTACAGGCGCTTCCGGGACGATTTTTATCTATCCTCCCTAAGCGCTGAGCATCAATGGTGCTGTTTTTAAAATTATTAAACTGAATACCCAATGGTGAGGAATGGCTCAGGTAATAATCATCTTCTTTTGAATGGGCCAAAATATCCAGGGTTTCATTATCCACATTCGTTACTTCCGGAACCAAAAGAAACGGACTTCCCCAGCCCGTGGCATCCAATCCATAATGATGAATTAAAAACTGGTTTTCTTCAGCGGTACCGATTCCGCCTTGCACACTAATTCGTTGTGAAGGGGCAGCATTAATATTCACATTTCTTTGGTTAAGTGCTGGCTCATAAAGGGCAAATAGCTCTGCGTGCATGTCATTTCTTTTGGTTTTAAATTCTTCCAAAATTGGCCCGAGCAAATAACCTTCCGTTGCAAAGGCATGGCCACCGCAGTTTAATCCAGATTCAACCCGAAACTCGGCCACCCATAATCCTTTTTTGGCCAAGAATTTAGCCTGAATTAATGCTGACCTAAAATCACTTACTTTCAACACAATCTTTTTATTGATATGTCCATTTTTATCAGGAAAAAAATCTTCAAACTGAGTTAAATAACTATATAATCGCGGATTCATTCCGGCAGATAAAATAACTGAGGATGACAGTTTGCTTAGTGCAAAACCACGTAAGGCTGCAAGGGCATCAGAATTTTCATCGCTAGTAAATTCAGCATCAATATTCATCTTATCAACCTTGGCCATAATATTCACATCAATTGCTCCAGGTTTAATTTCGTTCCGCAGCACTCGTTGAAATATTTCTTTCTGTGGGCCTTCAGGATAATCCATCATCAGTTCATATCCGTTTTTTAAGCTGGAACCTTCTGGTAATAATTCAAAATACCGACAAATATCGCTTCCAGCTTCAAAAGCCTGCCTTTTAAGTTGTGCAACCTGATTTGAAATGGCATCTGCCAGAAAATTTAAATAAGCGGTAATTCTTTTTGCCCTGCTGTCTGATGCAGATTTTAGTATTGGTGAAAATTCCAGTTCCATCTGGCGTGAATGGTATTCCCTCATGCGCTCTATCAGTTCATCATCTACAATGGACAATACGGATGAAATGCCATAACGGGCAATTTTTAATGGCGTGTCTATAGAATATCCAAGTCCTAAAACAGGGATATGAAAAGTATGTGGCATAATATATTTCTTTAAAGCACAAACCTATTTAATGTACTTAATGCTGTGGCAGATATGCGTTACCTTATAAAATGATGTAAATCACTTTTATCGCAATTAAACCTTATAGGTTTTAAAACTATAAGGTTTGATCGTTATATTTTTAAAAACCGATCAGGTTTGATAAATGTATTTTTTTTTCTAAAACCTTTAGCTTACAGTACTGTTTTTAAATAAAAAGAAAAGATATATGGGACTTTTAAAAACCGCAATTATTGGCGCTGCAGTTTATGCAGGCTTCAAATACATCACCAAAAAGGATCCGATTACCGGAAGATCGGTAGTAGATGATTTAAAAGATAAGGCACCTGAATGGAAAGAAAAAGCAAAGGAATACCAAAGAGAATTTGAAACTAAGTTTCAAAATGTAGAAAATGATATCACCAGATGAATATCTGATTACAGAAATCGTGATCTGCCGACAGATCAGTACTTGTTTCTGTAGGTATACTAATGAAAGATTACATTAATTTCTATTTAGCTGGCAAAGGATTGAGAAATACACATTTCTATAATCTTTGCCAGTTTTTATATTCCCCTAACACTTTAAAATAGACAACTTGCTGGCAATAGACTGGAAACAATTTTTAATTGGTGAAGAGAATTTCGAATTCTTACTGGAGATCGCCCTCCGTACGTTCATCATGTATTTCATCATACTCGTTGGATTAAGGTTACTTGGCAAACGAGGAGTACGTCAGCTTTCGGTATTTGAACTGGTGGTAATTATCAGTCTCGGTTCTGCCGCCGGTGATCCTATGTTTTATAAAGAAATTGGCCTGCTTATCCCTATTGTTATCTTTTTAGTTATAGTTGGCGCCTATCGCTTCACTACTTATTTAACAGCTAAAAATGATAAAATAGATGATTTGATAGAAGGTAAATGTGTTTATCTTGTTCGTGATGGCGTGTTTAACATCAATGATTTTAAAAAAGAGGCACTAGCTAAAGATGAATTTTTTGCTGACTTGCGTCAACAAGGGATCTCACATCTTGGACAAATTGAAATTACCATTTTAGAAACTTCCGGTTCACTTAGCGTATACCTTTATCCTGATGAAGCTGTAAAATTTGGCCTGCCCATTCTTCCAGATCTTTTTGAGAAAAAGATTAAGCTAATTGCTATTGAAGATTACTATGCCTGCTCTTTTTGTGGTGTGGTGGAAGAAATTCACATAATGGGTAAGCATAGCTGTAAGCGTTGCAAAAATGAAGAATGGGTAAAAGCAATTGATCGATGCAGGGTTCGCTAATTAACTTACCAAGTTGAGCATCACGAAAATAAAAAATAGATGCTGTTTTGCTGTGATTTCATCGCCTATGAATCGTAAATTTGTAGCATGACATTACAAGAATTACAGGCCCTTGAAGATTTTTTTGCTCAAGCTGGCAAGCAGCAGGTTCCTATATATCTTAACGAAGCCACTGTAATTACTGATTATGACTATTTCCTGGAAAGCCATTTCTTACCCCTAAAATTAAATCCAGATTCTAAAGTAAGCCAGCCGCTACTTCACCGCTTAAAAATGCTGAAGCTTCTGGTAGAAGCCAATGCTTAATGAACCCTCCGCCTAACCACCTTCGAACTGCTATTTGCAGTTGCCAGACTTACCGTTAACAATGCTGCCCCTAAAAAAACGCCTTGAATAAGTAAAGATTTCTTTTTACGTTCGATGCCTCTCAAAAAAGTATACAAGGCAATTCCTCCAATTCCAGCGAGTTCTATCACCCTTTTGTTCTTGGCGGCTGATGTCTTCCGGGACGAAAATGCAATCCGCAATAAGCCATCCACCAATCGCATATTTTTTGCAACAGTTTTTTTTATAACAGGTTTGGTGGAATGAATACCTAAACCATGCCCAACGGCTTTCATACCATCGAGCACAATCCCTTTTTGAATTTGATCACTTGTTTTTGTCGTCATTATAGAATCTTTTAAAATTCAACAATAAAAAAAGTGATTAGGTTTTGGATAGTTTTATTTCATATACATTCCTGTTAGAAACGAAATTATTGAACTATTCGAATACTTCTGAAAATAGCTTGTTAGAATGAAGTTTAGCTTGTTGATCGTAAATATGAGAGGTACTCATCACCTCATTTACACCATATTTTTCTACAAACTCTTCTAAATTTCGTTTGATGGTTTCTTTACTTCCAATAAAAGAATAATAAAGCATTTGCTCAACCGCTTCTTTTTCCATTCGATCCCAATAACCATTAATATTATCAAAAGCAGGCTTTAACAATTCGCGCTTTCCGGTTATTACGCCCAGAAACATTCTTTTGACCGAGCTGGATAAAAATTCAGCCTGCTCCTCAGTATCTGCTGCCACCACGTTAACGCATGCCATTACATAAGGTTCCTGTAAAAATGCAGATGGCTTAAAGTTATTTCTATAAATGGCTATAGCCTGTTCAAAATAGGTAGGTGCAAAATGGCTGGCAAAAGCATACGGCAATCCCTTTTCAGCTGCTAACCTCGCACTATCGGTACTCGAGCCCAGCACCCAAATTGGAATATCAAGCCCCTCACCAGGAAAAGCCCTTACATTTGAACCCCGGTTATCACTTGAAAAAAATTGCTGAAGGCGTTCAATATCCCTTGGGAAATAATGTGGGGAATTAAAATTTTCACCTCTGATGGCCATAGCTGTAACCTGGTCTGTTCCGGGCGCTCGGCCCAACCCCAGGTCAATTCTGTTTGGATATAAGGAAGCGAGCGTTCCGAATTGCTCGGCCACAATTAAAGGTGAATGGTTGGGAAGCATAATACCACCCGAACCCACCCGAATAGTTTTGGTTCCACCAGCAATAAAGCCAATTAAAACCGCGGTTGCCGAACTGGCTACACCTGCCATATTATGGTGTTCTGCAAACCAGTAACGGTGGTAACCCAAACGTTCTGATTGTTGGGCAATTTCTAAACTTGTTTTAAAAGTATCAGCAGCAGTATGTCCTTCAAGTACCGTTGCCAAATCGAGTACAGAATAGGGTATATTTTTAAGGGAATGATGATTCATGGTATTGGTTTTCTTAATCTGACTACAAAAATATCCGATAAAAAATCAACCAACCGCATCTCAAAACATAAATGACTTATTCGTGATTGGCAAAGCGGTTTTATTATTTTCAGTTAACAAATACTCATCTAATGTGTTAAAATCGAATGCATCGCAACAAAAATCAGAATCCTTTGAAGTTCAGAGACCTGTCTTGTAAAACATTTCCCTTTGAGTAAAAACTAAATAAGTATTTTATTTATTTAAAAATTTCCAACTATATTGGCACGAGTTCGTTAATTATTCAGATCCTTCTTTTCTTATATATGACTAAAAATATCTTTATTGCATCTGCCGAGCCCTACACCGGGAAATCTGTTATTGCATTTGGCATGATCAACATGCTCCTGGCCAAAACACAAAAGGTGGGTTATTTCAAGCCTATCATTGCTCAGGAAGATCCTGATAAGCGGGATGAGCATGTAGAAGCCATGCTGGATTATTTTTCGCTTCCGGTGAAATATGAAGATGCCTTTGCTTTTACCAGACAGGATATGCTTCAACAGTCGGATGATAGTGGAACGATGATCAATACCATTATCAGCAAGTATAAGAAACTGGAAGACAATTACGATTTTACCGTAATTGAAGGCAGTGATTTTTTAGGCGAAGGGAGTGCTTTTGAGTTTGAATCCAACGCCTTAATGGCTAAAAATCTGGGTGCTCCTGTTCTGGTTGTGGTATCAGGCAAAGGAAAATCAGCCAGCCAGTTGTTCAAGTCGGCCATAAATATTTATAAAAACTTT
Organism: Pedobacter psychrotolerans; assembly: GCF_004340665.1. Classification (GTDB taxonomy): domain Bacteria; phylum Bacteroidota; class Bacteroidia; order Sphingobacteriales; family Sphingobacteriaceae; genus Pedobacter; species Pedobacter psychrotolerans. Next base: position 20,429 of record NZ_SLWO01000011.1, on the reverse strand, counting down.
TTACTGCGTGATGTTCAGGTGCTGGGTGTGGTGGCCAATATGGTTAATCCAGAAGAGGCGGAACGTATTAAACAGGCACTAACCAACCAATTACCTGCTGAATTATTAATTGCCGTTATTCCGGTAGAAAGTGGCTTGCAGAGCCCCACCATGAAGGAAATTACGACGGCATTGAATGCGGAGGTATTATTTGGAGCAGATCTACTGGATAACCAGGTAGACAATTTTGTTACCGGTGCAATGATGCTTCCAAATTTTTTAAGACACATTAAAGATAACCTACTAATTGTAACACCCGGCGATCGTGGGGATATTATTATTGGTTCGCTGCAGGCCAACCTTTCGGCCAATTACCCCAAAATTGCCGGGATTGTGCTCACTGCAGGCAGCTTGCCTGATGAGCCGATGATTAGGTTAATTGAAGGTTTACAGACCATCATCCCAATTATTTCAGTACAGAAAGGCACTTTTGAAACCACCACTGCCATAGGCTCCATCCATTCAAAAATCACCATTGATAATAAAAAGAAAATTGCCTTGGCGATTGATATTTTTGAAAGACACGTAGACCTTAAAGCACTTGATGATAAAATCATCACCTTTAGTTATCAAGGCATTACTCCACACATGTTTCAATATCAGCTGGTGAAATGGGCCAAGAGAGAGAAAAAGCACATCGTTCTTCCAGAAGGAAATGATGAACGCATTTTAAAAGCGGTAGAAAAATTAATTGCACAGGATATTGTAGAAATTACTTTACTCGGCGATCCGCTGGAGATTGGAAATTCCATTAAACGCCTGGGTTTAAACCTCGACCCAAATGCAATTCACATCCATAATCCGGCACATTCTGAACATTACGATCATTATGTGGAAACACTGCACGAGTTACGAAAAGCTAAAAACGTAAACCTGGAAATGGCAAGAGATATGATGACAGATGTATCCTATTTCGGCACCATGATGGTATATAAAGGTGATGCTGATGGAATGGTTTCAGGCGCAGTGCACACCACTCAACATACTATCCGTCCGGCTTTGCAATTTGTAAAAACCCGTCCAGGCGTTTCAGTGGTATCTTCTATCTTTTTCATGTGCCTGCCTGAGCGGGTAGCTATTTTTGGTGATTGTGCGGTGAATCCTAACCCAACTGCACAACAACTGGCAGAAATTGCCATTTCATCTGCAGAAAGTAGTGCTAAATTTGGAATCGAACCTCGGATTGCCATGCTATCCTACTCTTCCGGAACATCGGGTGAAGGCGAAGATGTAGAACGGGTACGTGAAGCTACAGCCATTGTGAGAGCAAGATATCCTGAATTAAAAATAGAAGGGCCAATTCAATATGATGCCGCAGTAGATCCGAAGGTGGGTAAACAAAAAATGCCCAACTCTGAAGTAGCCGGAAGGGCAAGTGTGCTCATTTTCCCGGATTTAAATACGGGTAATAACACTTACAAAGCAGTACAGCGTGAAACAGGTGCTTTGGCTATTGGACCAATGCTTCAAGGGTTAAATAAACCAATTAATGATTTAAGCCGCGGCTGTACGGTAGATGACATTTTTAATACTGTAGTAATTACAGCTATTCAGTGCCAGGACATTTAAAAGAAAACATGAACATTTTAGTTATCAATTCAGGAAGTAGTTCCCTTAAATATCAACTCTTTAACATGCCAGTTCCGTCACCAATTTCCAGCGGATTGGTGGAACGTATTGGCATTGAAGGTTCATACATTAAACATATCGTTTTCAAAGGAACCGAAAAATTTATTATAGAAAAAACTGCTTTTATTGCAGATCATGGTGAAGGCTTGAAGCAAGTGCTCGCTTTATTAAGCGAAGGAGAACTTGCCGTAATTGCTACCCCAGATGATATTAATGCCGTAGGTCACCGGGTGGTACATGGCGGAGAAAATTTTTCTGGTCCCACCTTAATTACAGCGGAAGTGAAAGATCAGATTAAAAAACTTTTTTCGCTAGCGCCGCTTCATAATCCGGTAAATTTAAAATGTATTGAAGTTGCTGAGGAAACCTTTACGAAAGCCAGCCAGGTAGCCATCTTTGATACTGCATTTCACCAAAGCATTCCGCAGCAGGCTTTTCGATATGCCATTCCAGAGCAATACTACAAGGAAGAAGGAATCAGGGTATACGGTTTTCATGGTACCAGTCATAAATATGTGAGTGAACAAGCTGTTCAATGGTTAGATAAAAAAGAATCGAAACTTATCAGCATTCACTTGGGCAATGGCTGCAGCATCACTGCCATCAGAAATGGAAAGTCTGTTGATACCAGCATGGGCTTTGGTCCTTTAAGTGGTTTAATGATGGGTACCAGATCAGGCGACATTGATCCTTCCGTTATTTTTCATTTAATAGAACATGCCGGATACAGTCTGAATCAATTGAGCACTTTATTCAATAAAGAATCAGGGTTGTTAGGTGTTGGAGGCTCCAGCGACATGCGGGATATTAGAAAACTGGCAGCATCTGGAGATGAGCAGGCTATTCTTGCCCTGGAACTTTATGCCTACCGCATTAAGAAATTTATCGGCGCTTATGCAGCTATTCTCAATGGAATGGATGCGATTATATTCACAGCAGGTGTTGGCGAAAATGACCGCGATATGCGTGAGACCGTTTGCGATGAATTGGCTTATTTAGGTATTGAAATGGATAAGGAAGCAAACCAAAAATATAACGGTGGAATAATGGATGTGAGTGTAAGCAATTCAAAAGTTAAAATCCTTATCATCCCCACAAATGAAGAGTATGAAATTGCCAGTCAGTGTTATCGCTTAATGCAAATGTAGAAAATTAAGCCCTATCCGCCTATCGGCACCTTTCCCCTGAAAAGGAAAGGGCGATGGAAAAAAAATATTTATTGAAGCTTGCCTATATTCTATTTTAAACTGACGAAGTTTTCCTTCGCACAGGCCGGCGAAACTTCGTAAGTTATTTTTACGTCATTCATGATATGGTTTAAGAAAAAAGAAATTGCAGGCATGTTTATAAACTAAATATTTCTATTATTTTTGAACATGAACCTATCCTCTTCCTTTCCGATCCTTTCAAAGTATACTTATCTAAACACCGCTAATTCCGGCATCTTATCAACAGAGTTGGCGAAATGGAGAACAGCACACGATCAGCAGTTTGTAGAAGGTGGTAGTGAATTCAAAATGGCACATTCGCCTCTTTTAGAAACCTTAAGAACCAACATTGCAGACTTTTTCAAAGCTGAAGTATCAAATGTTTTTCTTACACAAAATTTTTCACTTGGTTTTAATACCCTACTTGATGGGTTGCCGAAAACCGAACACTTTCTTTTGCTTAACGATGAATATCCGTCAGTGGCATACCCGATAACCAGCCGCGGCTTTAAACATAGTTACGTAGATATAGATGAAAACCTGGAAGATAATATTCTGGCAGCAATAGAAAAGAATAAGCCAACGGTTTTTGCTTTTAGCATCGTGCAATACATCAGTGGATATCGGATGAATCCAGAATTCATTAAAAAACTTAAACAAACATACCCGGATTTACTGCTGATTGCAGACGGCACGCAGTTTTGTGGCACCACAGATTTTAGTTTTGAAGATTCAGGGTTAGACGCCCTGTGTACCAGTGGCTATAAATGGTTACTGGCAGGCTACGGAAATGGCTTCATTCTATTATCAGATCAATTGAAAAATCATCTTTATGAAGATAGAAAACTGGCCCAGCTTCCTTCTGCCCCTTTTGTTAAAGGTAAAAAACCTTTAGCCTTTTGTTTTGAACCAGGTCACCTGGATACCCTGAATTTTGGATCTTTAAATGAAAGTTTAAATATGATCCGAAATGTTGGCATTTCCACCATTGAGCAGACTACACAGGCCCTCAGTCAGCTAGCCAGGACTCAACTTCATCACCGTGGACTTATACCAGATTATCTAGCTAAACAAAAATATGAATCTACGATAATGAGTTTACCGTTGAATCAGCATATGGTTGATCAACTTGCCGAAGCTAAAATTTTGTGTTCGCCAAGAGGTACGGGAACCCGGATTTCATTCCACTTTTACAATACAGAAGAAGACTTACAAAAATTGTTAGCTGTTTTGGATGGGAAGAAAATTTAAATGATGGCTAAAAGCCATTTATTAATTTACTTTCCAAATGGCATCTACAAAATATTGATGTTGATCGAAAAAATGAGCCACTGGTATAAATCCACTTGAGGCAGCTATTTCGCTTACTTCAGGTAACGAATATTTCTGAGAAATTTCCATGTAGATGTGTTCATTTGCGTGGAAACGAATGGTTTCGTCTCCAATATTAACCAATTGATCACTTAAACTGATCAGGTAACTTTTGCAGGCCCCTGATTCTGGATCATAGCTGGCATAATGATCAAATTTACTGATGTCAAAATCACCGCCAAGTTCGCGGTTAATCCGGCTTAATAAATTCAGATTAAATGATTTTGTTATACCAGCAGCATCGTCATAGGCAGCCAAAATCTGACGTGGGTTTTTCTTTAAATCGAACCCAATAATTAACAAATCTTCTGCAGATAACTCATTTCTCAATGCCTTACAGAATTCTTCAGCTTCGGCTACATTCATGTTTCCGATATTCGCACCCATAAACAAAAGCACTTTACGACGGCTGGATAGTGTTTTTGCCTTTTTTACCATAGCAAAATAATCGCCATTTAAACCTTCAACCTTTAAAGTAGGAAGCTTCTTAGGAAGATTTTCTTCCAGGTCTTCAATAACATGCCTGGATATATCAATGGGTAAATAAGTAAATTCAAGCTGGCGATTAATTAATGACTGCAACAAATGAACCGATTTAGTAGCGTCTCCGGCACCCAATTCAATCAGGTCAAAAGCACTGGGATCAGCAGCAATAACATCAGCAATTTGTTCTGTTTGATGTTGCAGAATTTCCATTTCGGCATTGGTCAGGTAATAATCTTCCATCTCCATGATTTGTTGAAAGATATGATCTCCAATTTCATCATAAAAATATTTAGAGCTTAATGACTTACGTTCAGCCGTTAAACCTGCTAGAACATCATTTAAAAAGGTTGACCCCACAGGGATATTTTGTTTTGAAATAATCGTACTCATGTAAATTTTATTTTGCTAATCGAATCCCTGTAAACTGCCATCTTAAGTGCGGATGAAAAAAATTCCTGTAGGTGATGCGTCCATGATCTTTTGGTGTGGCTACAGATGCACCACGAAGTACTTTTTGATTCACCATAAACTTGCCATTGTATTCGCCAATAGCACCGGGTGCTTTGCTAAATCCAGGATAGGGTAAGTATGCACTTTCGGTCCATTCCCATCTTTTACCCCAGCCAAATTGCTTTGCAGCAACTTCCCATTCAAATTCAGTAGGCAACCGCATGCCTTTCCAACTGGCAAAGGCATATGCTTCGTAATAGCTAATGTGCGTTACCGGATGCAGCATATTTAAAGGCAATAAACCGGCATAAGTATAATTAAACCAGGCGCCATCTATGTCATGCCAATACATTGGTGCTTTAATACCATTTTTCTTTACCCAATCCCAGCCTTCAGCATGCCAATAATTAAAATCACTATAGCCACCTGCCTTTATAAAATCCAGATAAGTGCCATTGGTTTCTAGAGTAGCATTAATTTCGAAATCATTTAGATAAACTTTATGGCGGTTTAATTCATTGTCAAAACAAAAATCACTTCCGGCATAACCAATTTCATATACCCCTTCGGCTACGGCTATTCTATCTGGCTGTATTTGGATTTCTTCATGCTCTATCCAATCACTGGAATACACTGGAAAAAGCGGATTGTTACCTAAAATATATTTAATATCCGTAAGTAAAAGTTCCTGATGCTGCTGCTCGTGATTAAATCCGAGAATCAGAAGTTCCATCACTTCATCAGTAATTGTTTCACTAAGCAGACTGCTCATGGCCTCATCTACATAATGTCGGTATTGATAAATCTCATTCACACTCGGACGGCTTAAATTACCGCGATCTGTACGAATAACCCTTGCTCCCACTGTTTCATAATAGCTGTTGAATACAAAATTATAATCCGGATTATATTCCTGATAATTTACTCCATGCGGTTTTAAGATAAAGGTTTCGAAAAACCAGGTGGTATGGCCGAGATGCCATTTAGGTGGACTTACATCCTCAATAGGCTGAACCACATAATCTTCCGTTTGCAGCGGCTCGCAAATCGATTCAGTATACTTCCTGATGGTCAGGAATTGATCAACTAAGCTCATTAATTTTTATCTAGATATTTTTGTAATGTTGTTATACTATAAACATCAAGATCTTTTGATTGTTTTTGCCGCATCATTAATGCGTACGAATTATTAAAACCTATTGGTTTAAGCCATTTAATATTAAATTTTTGCGAGAATTGCCTGCTCACGTACTGATAAGTGCTATCTCGATCATGAGCCATTTTTTTGGAAACCCTCGGATCAGGTTTTAGCAGAACAAGTAAACCAGTACCCGTATATTCAGGATAAAAATCGATCTGGTCGTTCATCAAAGCGTCGAAACATATTTTAGTACCACCTAATCCAGTTTTAGTCGCCACTTCATAGTCTGTATTTCCCTGAATAAGCATCCGGTACATTTCTGCCAGTATGTATTGCTCGCCAAAAATTTTGGAGCCAATTCTGATCACACCTTTTTTGCCACCTCTTGCACTTTTATACAAGCCACATCCAATTAAAAAGTCTTTGGCCACCCGTTCAGGCGTTTGGTGTAGGTAATCTGTTCGGTAATTCAACTCTGTCATAATGGAGTCGGTGATTTTTCCAGATAATAGATTCAATACACCTTCTAACTCAGGAAATTGCTTTAAAGATGCCTGCCTTACAATTGGGGCAGCGTAATATGGTGGAAAGATTCCTTTATCATCTTTTAAAATCGTAAGCTTAAAAGCTTTTAAACGGCCATCTGTAGAATATCCGCTAATAATATCGAGTTCTTTTTCATATGCAGCCTGATACATCACCGCATCACTGATCACAATCGTATGAATTTTTAGGCCGTATACTGATTTTAGCCCTAAGTCACCATCCTGTCTGCCCATAAACTCTGGCGTAAACCCAGCTGTTAACGAACTGCCATAGGCTTTAGGGAGCAAGTAAAAACCACCCAATACGAGAAATATTATCGGAAAAATGTACAGCATCTTCCTGAACTTTTTGACATTCATTTTTTGAATAGCAGCGAGGATAGCATCAAGAATAATGGCCAGTAATGCAGCCGGAATAGCACCCGCCAAAATCATATTGGTGTTATTGAGCGAGATTCCACCGAAAATAAATTCGCCTAAACCTCCGGCAGCGATATAAGATGCCAGTGTGGCCACGCCGACGTTAATTACTGTTGCCGTACGAACACCCGCCAAAATAACTGGCATGGCTAAAGGAAGCTCTACTTTAAACAAAACCTGCATTTTACTCATTCCCATGGCTATTGCAGCTTCTTTAACTTCTGCACTTATTCCTACTATGCCAGTGTAAGTGTTTCTGATAATTGGCAACAAAGCGTAAATCAATAAAGCTACGATGGCTGGTTTAGCACCAATCCCTAGTATCGGGATCATAAACCCTAATAATGCAATGCTCGGAATGGTTTGTAAAACCCCAGCCACAGCCAAAACAGAACCAGAAAGCTTTCGTTTCCTGGCAATGAATATGCCCAATGGTAAACCGACCGCCACGGCAAGAAAAAGGGAAATGAATGTTAAACCTAAATGCTGAAAGGTTTGATTTAGCAATTTATCAGACTCCCCTGACATGAATTGCCATAAATTTTGCTGCGGCTCATTCATGTTGATATCGTATTTGATAACGATTAAAAGCTAAGGTTAAATCATTTATATCAATTGATCTTCCTTCTGCCGTTTCATCTTTAGAAAAAGCAATTTCCTGAACACCTGAGCGAAAACAATTTAGCGCATCCCATACACTGAGATCCGAACTAACCAGTATGGCATTTGATGAATTTTTTTCTGGTAAATCATGCCATAAATCATAAAGTGTAGTTACCCGAAACTCAAGTGAGAGGCGTTCACTTTCCATAAATTTGATCACAAAATCACTTGATGGTTGATACAGTAATTCCTTTGTAGTTCCGATTTGGATGATTTCACCTTTATCCATTAAACAAATGCGATCTGCAAGTTCAAATGCTTCCTGAATATCGTGTGTTACCATTACAATGGTCTTACGCTTTAATTCTTCAAGCCCCTTAAATTCTTTTCGGATACTGGCCCTCGTCACATTATCCAAAGCACCAAAAGGTTCATCCATCAGCAAAACTGCGGGATCGGCTACCAAAGCCCTCGCTAAACCCACGCGCTGTTGTTGCCCACCACTAAGTTCATGCGGAAACATATTGATATATTCATCTGGAAGATGAAGTTTTGCCATGAGTTCTTTTGTTCTGTCGAAGGTTTTCTTTTGATCCCATTTAAGCAGTTGTGGAACAATCGCTATGTTTTCCCCAACGGTATAATGAGGAAATAAGCCGTTATTTTGCATCACATAACCTATTCCTCTTCTTAATAGTTCAGGATTTTCTTGAGCAATGTTTTTCCCGTTAATGATCACTTCTCCAGCATCTGGTGTTATCAGACGATTGATCATTTTTAGCGTGGTAGTTTTGCCACAGCCACTGGTACCTAAAAGAATGAGATTTTCACCTTCTTTCACCTCGAATGAAACCGTTTTAACAGCGAGTGTGTCATGGAAGGATTTGCTAACCTTTTCCAGCTTAATCATATTATTGATGAATCTTCATGAACAGGTTATTCAATGATTCGGTATACGTTGGATGCGCAAATATCCCATACCTGATTTGCTCGGAAGTAATGCCTCCTTGCATCGCCATCTGCAATACCGACATAATTTCACCCCCTTCAGAAGCGAGAATGGTTGCGCCTAAAATCTTGTCGGTTTTTGCATCAACAATTGCCTTCATCAATCCAGATGTTTCATTGGTTTCAATACCCCTGGCAACATTTTTCATCGGCAAAACAGCCACCTGATAATCCAATTTTTGTGCCTTTGCTTCTCGTTCAGAAAGCCCAATTCTAGCCAGTTGCGGATCGGTAAACATACAATATGGAACAGGTCGGTCTGCGGTAGATAAATTTGTATTTTCAATCAGGTTTCGGTAAACGATTGTATAATCATTATAAGCAATATGCGTAAAGGCTGGTCCACCTTTAACATCTCCTAAAGCATAAATCCCTTTAACATTGGTTTCCAGTTTATCATTCACTAGGATGTGACCATGTTCGTCTGTTTCTACTCCACAATTTTCCAGATGTAAATGTTGGGTTTGTGGAGCTCTGCCCACAGCTATTAATAAATGAGTTGCGGTAATTTTCTTATCTTTTTTACCTGATGTAATGGTTGTTTCAATCCGATCACCCTTCCATCCAATGTGGTTAATCTTAACATCCGTATTGATATCAATCTTTTCAGCTGCCAGGAATTCAGTTACTGCCTTGGATATATCATCATCTTCCTTTGATAAAATAACAGGTGATTGCTCCAAAATGGTTACCTGACTACCAAAGCGACTAAACATCTGCCCGAATTCCAGTCCGATATAATTGCCACCAACAATCACCAAATGTTCCGGAATCTCTTCCAGATCAAGGATTGAGGTAGAAGTAAGATAGTCGATTTCTTCAATTCCATCAATTTCAGGGATGATGGTTTTCGCACCGATATTGATGAAGATCAAATCAGCAGTCAATGTTTCTGTCGTCCCATCCTTTCCCTTAACCACAATTTCCTTCTCACTGGCAAAACTTGCCTCACCCATGTATAATTTTAAGCCTTTGGTTTCTTCAATGCCATCTTCAGCGCTTCCTTTAAACATTTTAACAATGCTGTCGGCTCTTTTTTTAACCTTTTTTAAATCAACATTAACATCGCTGATGATGATGCCAAGTTCTGATGCCTTTCTTGCCTGATAAGCAGCCTTGGCAGAAGCAATCATAGCTTTAGTTGGTGTACAACCGTCATTTATACAAGTACCACCTACCAATCTCTTTTCAATTATCGCTGTTTTTTTTCCGGCTTCAGCCATTTTTTTTGCAAGCGGAACCCCTGCCTGCCCTGCGCCAATGATGATAGCATCGTAATGTTTCATATCTGTTTGTTTTGCGTAAACGATCAACTCGCTTCAATAAAAGCAGCGAGATGACACAGGTATAACTTTAAAATAAGTTCATTGTTTTTAGTAAACTGAATCATTTTATGAATGAACAGGAAATCCTGACATAAGATTTTAGTTAATGTTGAAGTAGAAATTACTGTTATTAAATTACCGATCGGTATGTCCTAGATTCATTTCCGGATCAATTTTATCCCGAACCAACTTTTTCAATTCCTTAATTTCCGGGAAACGTCCAGCCTCCTTCCGATCAAATATGATCTCATCATTTATAGCAATCTGAAATGTTCCACTCACTTCGCTTGGCAATAAAGTTACCCCTTTAAGTTGTTCGGAAAATGTAGTAAGTAATTCTTGCGCCATGTATGCTGACCTGAGCATCCAGCCACAACGCGGACAGTATTCAATTGAAATTAAAGGCTTTACCATTTATTTATTTTATAAAAACATAGAATTAATCCGTGTAAATGCGCCTTCAAAAAAATGAAGAAAACATGAAGAAATATTAAAAGTTATCATTTCGTTTGGAAAGTAACCACAAAACTTCTACTTTCGTCTTGAGAGCGTTAATTTAGATACGGGCCGGGGGTAGTTTTACCTTTGGCCCGTTCTTTTTTAAGGGCATTTTACAGATGATTTCTTTCAAAATACTTACTGAAGAAAAGCATTTGATAATGAATCGCATTTCCCCAGTAAGCCCAATTGTGTACACCTGGACGAATAATAAAATCATGTGGAATATTTCGATCTAGCAACTTATCATGTAAGGCAACATTTACCTTATAAAAAAAATCGCCATCACCACAATCAATCATCATAGCAAGTTTATTTGGAACCAGAAGGTGTGTTAAATTCACTACACTGTTGCCCTCCCAACGATCTGGATTTTCACTATAAGGGCCTAATCTTTTAGAAATATTCCAGTTTTCAGGAAAGGGACGAAGATCTACGCCACCACTCATGCTTCCACAGGCACCAAAAACATCCTGATGGCGAAAAGCCAGGTATAAAGCACCATGACCACCCATGCTTAAACCAGTAATTGCCCGACCTGATCGATCTTTTATAGTGGCGTAATGCTGATCAATGTAATTCACTAACTCATTAGATACATAGGTTTCATATTGGTAAGTTTTATCTATCGGACTATCAAAATACCAGCTGGTTACGCCTCCATCCGGGCAAACTACCACCATCGAAAATAGATCACTTAAGTTTTCCACTGTTTCACGATCTGGTGTCTGCTTTACCCAATCGGCATAATTACCTCCAGCACCATGCAACAAATATAAGGTAGGGTATTTTTTAGAAGCTGAATAAGTGTTTGGCTTCACTACAACAGCCTTAATTTCTTTATTCATCACCTTACTATAGGTGTTAACCGTATCTACACTTGCTGCAAATGAAACAACTGGAAATAGGCTGGTAAAAATAAAATATTTTAAAATTTGAAGAAGTTTCATGTTGAGTAGGTTTATACATCAAATATAATGAATTGCTAAACCACGATTAACTATTTTAAATTAATCCTTATTAAAGGAGGGTTACTTCCGCGTACTCCCCCATGCCCACAAAACCAATACTGGCTGAAAAAATAGCCTGGTCATTCTTTTACGATCGGTATCCAATCCAAAGCCATCCCTCCTATTTACATATTGTGATACATTGCCAGGAAAGACACCTACAAAAAGTGAAGCTGCTAATAAGCCAACTGTCGATCTGTATTTTTTCGGTGCAACCACCAAAGCCGTACCTTGTGCTATCTCTACTAAACCAGAATAAATAACCGTATCATCTTTTTTTAATGGAACCCAATCCGGAACCTGTGCCTGAAATTCTTTTCTCGAAAAGGTTAAATGACCGATTCCGGCTACAATTAAGCCAGCACCCAGTAATATCCGTGCAGTATTTTTGATTTGCTTATCCATAATAATATTTTATTGTGATGGTGCAAATATTATTCCATTGATCAAATCAATGATCTTAAAAGAATGATGAGCAATACTATTCAAAATAAGCTCTCAAACGGTAAGTTAAAGAACTAAGTAATTTAGATGCATAGATGGTGTTTGGTTTCGGGCCAGTTAATGAAGTTAAATCTGCCGACGGTGCATTTGCAATGCAAAAATCAAGGTTATTTAAACAGTCATCAAATTCATGATCATCCATCACATCATCTACCTCCTTTGCTAAAGATAGGGCTGCAATTGCACCGTTTAACTGGTAATTTAATACCTGAATATCTTCTAGTCCAACTAAATCGATATTATTTGCTAGCGGTTCTTTTCTGATAGATTGCAAAGCTTCACTCAAAAAAGAAAAACTGATATAAGCATCTTTCCTCGCTAATTTAGTGCGGTAATAATAGTGTTGAAATCCTTTTCTCTCTGTCGCAACACAAAATAAATAATGCCGGCTTGCAGCAAGGCCATTTAAAATAAGTGCACTGATGCGTGGTGTTTCCCAGATGGGAAAAATAAAAATCGAAAGATAGGATAATCCACAACCGATTAATGTAAACAACAATCGATCACTAATAATTTGCGATACATGCCCGTGATATACATTCAAGGCTAAAACAACCATTACCGTTACACTGGCTACCCCCCACATATAATGCGTTCGATTGAAGAGAAAAAAACCTAACAATCCAAATGCGGCCAATCCCAATTGTACCGGAACTGAAGCAAAAGCAAGTAATAGCCCAATCACTAAACCAATCAGTGTCCCCCATAAACGTTCCATATTTCTTTTTCGGGTTAAACCAAAACTAGGTCTATTTACAATCACAACAGTAAGTAGCAGCCAATAGCTGTAACGCTGATCTGGAAAAAGTAAGGTTGGCATGACGGCAATTAAGCAAAGTAAGCTCAGGCGAAGTGCAAATCGAAACACGGGTGCACGTAGAGAAAACTGAGTCATTATATTTTCCCAACTGACTGATGTTTCAGGGATAAAATCCTTGTAAACCTCTGTTTCGATGATGACTGTATCAGGTAATTCCAATTGATAACTCATAGATAGGCGTTCTACTATTTTTGAGATATCTTTCAGATTTTTAGTTATTCCAATGAGCAAGTTTTTCCCCTCTGCTGGTATTGTAACTGAAAGTGCCAGTAATTGATTAATTTTTTCTTCGATATTACTATTATCTACGCCACCAGGATTAACCTTTTTGGAGATTGAAAATTGTACTGCGCTATGTTCCAGTAAATCAGTAAGCTGTGAAATGACTTCCTGTATTTTAGTAAGGGCACCCGTGGGTGCTAATGCCTGCCTGATTTCTCCATAATCATTATGAATGGCTGTAACTTGCTCATAAAGATCAATAATATCCAGTGCAGCTGCAAGTAACTTTTTTCCTGTCGGGTTATCTGGCGACATCGCAATTCGGTCTCGAAGCAATAAACTCCTTATTAACTCCTGCCTAGCATTTAATTTCAAATGAAGAGAAATATTCTGTGCGTTAAAATCCCGAAGATCAAATCCCTCGTTATACGCGCTTGCACGCAATCGCATTAAGGCAGCCGTTCCCTGAATGGCTTCAAAAATAGCATGATGCAAAGAGCGATAGGGCCTTAAATAAATTTGAGTAAGACTGATCAATGCATACCAGGCGGCACCAATTATAATATAAGTGCTAAAAACTAAAGGCTGTTTTGGATGAAGGCCAAGTGTGAAAGCGATTAGTGTTGTGCCAATCAACCCAATGAGTGATAAACGATTTCCAAATACCGAAAGCATCGAAAATATAAAGGTTATAATGACTACGCTAGTAGCTACATAGTATGGATGAGGTAAGCTAATGGCTATTATAAAAGAAGTAAGAGCAAGAGAAGAAATTGCTATGATTGATCCAATTAATTTGTCTCTCCTATTGCCAGGAATATCACAAAGACTCATAAAAAGCGTACCGATGCTAATACTAATACCAGCGATAATCTGTCCGAAATAAGTAAATGCGATAAGTGGGATGATGATGGCAAATGTACTTCTAAGGGCATCAGTTAAGTATTCACTATAACGTATCCGAATGGCAAAATCCTTTAATTTTTGAGAATATACCATTAAAAAGCTTTCGTTCTGTTCTCTTTTCATCAATTTCTGCCGCAAACTTAGCGACATTTATTTGATTATCACACCTATTTTAGGCTTTAGCCAAAATCAGATATAATATGTAGATACTATTAATGTGATTAAGAAATTTATAAAATATAATTAGCTGAATTATTAATGAATCTGCGCAGAAATGCGTTTTACGAAATCATCAATTTCGAATGGTTTATGGATGTAATCCTGTGCAAAACAACGTTTATACATACCATCTTTTGAAAAGTTAGCGGACATCATTACCACAGGTCTATCTGCAGTAACTGGAGAAGCTTTTAATTCACAACAATAATCAATACCATTGCCATCAGGCAACATTACATCCAGCAAAAATAAATCAGCAGGCTTACCTTTAGCAATGCCAGATCGAAAGGAAGCAATATTGGGATAAGCAAATACCTCATACTGTTCTTCTTCAAGTAGCATTGAAACGATTTCTCTTATATCATCATTATCTTCTAACACATAGATGCGCTTTTCCATAGTATCTTACATTTCCCTCATTGTTAACCAATATGATAGGTAGTTAGTTTTAACGAATGTGATTATTTAGAGAAAACTGATAAAATATTAGCATTAAAGAATTTCCTGGTGATTAGAATTAATGCGTTTCTAAAACCAATCCTTTGGAGAACACAGTTGGATACTTTACCCACAACTCCAAAAGTTCAAGAAATAGTAATACGCATTCTTTCCTATTTACAAGTACTAATTTAATCTGCGATAGAAATTATTTCAAATTAAAAACTTTTCAATTACCAGTATGTTATATAGCTGAATTTACCGCATCAACAATATAAATGAACGAAATCAATAATCACGAAAGTTACCGTGAAGTTATCTCTAAGATTAAAACATTATCTGCAACACAGCAAGACACCATCTTCAATTTTGAGGAATTAGCTCGGTTACAAGCCATGGCAATAGCATATGAATTAAAAAGATATGATTTTACTATTGGGTCAACTGATACCAGGCGATTCTCAATGGCTGTCTAAACCCAATCAACTGATCTCTAAATTATTGCCTTTTCATTTCTTTTAACCTTAATTTTTTTAATGTGATAGAAAAATTGTGCAGTGCTATGCTTTGTATTTTCTGATACCTAATCACGGAAACATTTTTGTAGGTTGCTTGTTTAGCTCTTACATTTAAAAAGAACGCTTTGATACACGATATCCTTTTCTATATTAGTTTACTTGTTATCCTATCAACCATTATTCCCTTTATTCGCCATGATTTCTGGATTTTTAGGATTTTTGAGTACCCTAGATTGCAAAAATTAACTTTAAATATTTTATTAATTGCTATTATCCTTTGCTTTTCATTTCCTGTACAAACAAAGGATTGGTTGGTATTTGCTGGCCTATTCATCAATATGTTTTATCTATCATACCTCATCTTTCCCTTTACAGTATTAGGTAAAAAGCAAATCATTACCAGTATAAGAATAGATGCAGATGGTAGGCATAACCTTAAAATTTTAATTGCCAATGTTTATCAGGAAAACCGCCAATCCGGCGACTATCATAAACTCATTGCATTATGCGATCCTGATGTGATTTTGATGGTAGAAACCAATAAATGGTGGCAAGAAGAAATGGATTCGATTCAGAATATTTATACCCATCAATTAAAGGCACCTTTAGAAAATACTTATGGGATGCTATTGTATTCTAAACTTTCGCTAAGTGATGCAAAAGTAAACTACCTCGTGAAGTCTGATATCCCATCTATGGAGGCTATAGTGGAATTAAGATCCGGTCAAAAAGTAAAATTATTTTGCTTACATCCAGAGCCACCCGTTCCTCAGGAAAACCCAAGAAGCACAGAAAGAGATAAAGAAATATTAATCGTAGGTGCTAAAGCAAAAGAAAGCAACATCCCTGTAATTGTAATGGGTGATTTGAACGATGTCGCCTGGAGTTATACCACTGAACTTTTCGGCAAGGTTAGCGGGTTGCTTGATCCACGTCGAGGCAGAGGTTTTTTCAATAGTTTTAATGCCAAATATTGGTTGCTTCGATTTCCATTAGATCATATTTTCTGTTCAACCGATTTTACACTGAGCTCCATTAAGCGATTAGCCAGTTGTGGCTCAGATCACTTCCCGATGTGTGTTGATTTAAAGTACAACCCATCTGCCGAAATGGAAAATGAGCAACTTGAAGTTTCAAAAGAAGACTTTACAATAGCCAAAGAAAAAATATCAGCAGATATTTAATAAAATCCATGCGTATGATGATGTAGACAAATGAAGTGCTTTGTATATTAATAATGTATTAATAAATCCACTAAATAAATACATGTCAATAAATATTAAAATTTATAGTATTATTATTTTTAGTCCTAGTATCTATCATTATATCATCTCAGTTTTTTCCATATTAAAAACAATTGACTCATAAATTAAAAAATGGAATAATAATATCCCATTTTTTAGGTGATTAGAAAGCTAATAGGCAATATTATTGAATACAGATTAATAGTAGCAAATTAGTTCAAATTGATCACAATAATTAATTCATTATTTACTTTTCATCACTTTTTAATTTTAATATAATCCAATATAACCTCAATCTTGTAAATTTCCGATGATAACCCCGTCTTTGTGTTTTTCAGATCTATAATTCAGTTTAAATAAAAAATAGTTTCTTTCCACTTAGATCAAATCGAGTGGTTTATCCCTAAGCACTTTTTTAAAGGTTTACACCTTAAAATTTGATTAAAAGGTATAGATTTGCACCGCGCACTCACAAAAAATATTAAAGTGCAACATGAATTTTAATCCGATAATTAACTTTTTTAGTGCGTTAGAGCCTGTATCAGATGATCTTATTGAGCAACTTCGAGAACATGCCACAATAATATCAGTTTGTAAAAATTCCAGATTATATCCAGATGGAATTGCGGATAACAATGCTTTGTTTATTTCCTGCGGAACGCTAAGAAAATATACCATTATAGACAAAAAACAAATTACGCTTTCTCTTTATGGCGAAAATGAATTGATTGGATATACTGAAATTTCTCATTATATGGATGATGAAGGTTTGGAAGCCATTTGTGATTCTGAACTCATTGTGTTACCAAAGGATTTTGTAGAAGAGTTATACGTTAAATTCCCTGAAGTCGATAAAATGGTGAGAAAAATTTTTTCATTGAAATATCAGAAAATAGTACATGAATCCAGGCTTTGCCGACTTCCATCTGCGGTTCATCGCTATAGTGTTTTTAGCAAGGCAAGTGATAGATACAATTTACCAGCAAGAA
Organism: Pedobacter psychrotolerans; assembly: GCF_004340665.1. Taxonomy (GTDB): domain Bacteria; phylum Bacteroidota; class Bacteroidia; order Sphingobacteriales; family Sphingobacteriaceae; genus Pedobacter; species Pedobacter psychrotolerans. The sequence continues at coordinate 2,836 of NZ_SLWO01000011.1, read as the reverse complement.
TTTTGGCCAGCTACCTATTAATGAGAGAAGAAACTTTTAGCAGGTTAAAAACCAAACATAAAAAAAGTAGTTGCTTATAATATAGACAAAAAGGCCGCTGAATATATATTCAGCGGCCTTTTTATTTAATTACCTTTTAGTTATAATGCTTTATGAGCATCTCTTAATGCTTTAATTGCATCATGACTAATATTAATACCTTCTTGTTGCTTCAATAGAACAGATCTAACATTCTCACCTAGTTCATTTTCTTGCAATGCATCTTTATATGCTTTTTTAATAGCATCTTCACCACGCTCACATTCGGCTAAAATACTGTGACGATCATCACCACCAAAACTAGCTTTAATGTCAATCCATGCACGGTGCAAGGTACCAAGAACAGTATTGCCACTATCTGGATTTTCACCGCTTCTTCCTACTAAACCTGCAAGTTCAATTACATTTTGTCTGCTATCAGATGATAGCTTATCAAAAGTAGCTTTTAAGTCAATATTCTCATCACTTAAATCACTTGATGCTTTATCAAAACCATCTGCTCTGTCATTGTTAATTTCAATAAGGTCATTTAATACCTCAACTGTTTTTTCTTGATTTTCCATAGTAAATTATAATCTTATAATTGGTAGATGGTATAATAACAAGTGGAAAGAATTAAAGTTTGAACTTTCAAATAAAGAATTTCAATGGTGAATATATAGTTTATTAAAAAAATGAAAGTAAGTGAGCCTGTATTATAAATTCAAATCAAAGACTAGACAAATAAAAGAATCAATAGTAAAAATAGAAGGATAAAAAAAACAGGCAATTGCCTGTTTATAATTTTAAAATTTATTTCTTAAACAAGTCTGACTTTAACTGCATTTAAACCTTTTTTGCCTTCCTGCACTTCATACTTTACATTGTCATTTTCACTAACTTTATCAATAAGTCCGCTTACGTGAACGAAGATTTCCGAGCCATTTTCTTCCTTAATAAATCCGAATCCCTTTTCTGTGTTAAAAAATTTTACTGTACCGTTTTTCATGTTGTAGATTGTTATTTTAATTTTATTAAATAAAAATAGTGTTAAAATCCAAAAAAACAAAGATGTAACCAATATAATTTATTCTACAAGCTGCTTAGAAATAATCTATATTTCGAATAGATAGTGAATCACAACCTATAAATACGTCCTTTCAATAATCACTTAACATACAATACGACAGCATAAATTTATTTTACAAATCCATTCAATCCGTTCATTAATAATATACAAACCGATTCACTTTGAAATGCGCTTAAATGGATATTAACTATATTTGCACTATGATTATTTATAAGACAAACGAAGAAGTAGAGTTGATGAAAATCAGTGCGCAATTGGTGAGTAATACTTTAGCTGAAATCGCTAAAGTATTGAAACCAGGGATGACAACACTTGAGATTGATCATTTAGCAAATACTTTTATCCTTGATCATGGTGCAGTCCCTTCATTTTATAATTACAATGGTTTTCCATTTCATATTATTACTTCTGTGAATGATGTAGTGGTACATGGTTTCCCTACTAATCAGGAATTAAGAGATGGTGATATTATTTCTGTAGATGTTGGCACCATAAAAAATGGCTTTCATGGTGATCATGCTTATACATTTATAATAGGTGATGTTTCTGCAGAAATATTAAAGCTGGTAAAAACTACCAAAGATTCATTATACTTGGGTATTGAACAGGCTGTTGCTGGAAAGAGAATGGGCGATATTGGTTATGCAATTCAATCCCATAATGAAAATCAAGGATATGGTGTAGTTCGTGATTTAGTAGGTCATGGCCTTGGTAAAGATATGCATGAAGACCCTCAGGTACCCAACTATGGTCGAAAAGGCTCCGGTTCATTATTAAAAGAAAATCTGGTTTTAGCTATAGAGCCCATGATTAACTTGGGTAAAAAAGAAGTTTTTCTTGATGAAGATGGCTGGACAATTAGAACTGCTGATGGTAAACCGTCAGTTCATTTCGAACATGACGTTTGTGTAAAGAAAGGTAAGGCATTAATCTTATCTGATTATGCTCCAATTGAAAAAGCAGAGAAAGCAAATATTAATCTTAATAGTACATATTATTAAGGAGAAATGAGTCGATCATTTCTCCTTTATCCATTTTATGAATCTAACCAATCATACGTATTAAAACAATTTCTAAAAATAAAATAGAATCTATTTATTAGCAAAGGAAAGCCAGGATCATTTGGCTGTATCAGTCCTGCTGTACACTGCAGTCTTTTGGTTGGGTGAATCTTGAATTGGAATTTTCGTTTAATAAAAAGGATTTTCGTTCCCATCAGGTTTATTGAAGACAAGTTAGTGCATATATTTAAAGCCTGCCCCCGAGTCACTGTCATGCTGAGGCACGAAGCATCTTCAGGCTATGGAAACCTGTCTGTTAATTACCCTACAAACTGATATCAAGTATTTAACTATTCATGCAATGTTTTTGGTATTGATCCAATACTATGCAAAAGATCATGAATCAAGTTCAGCAGGAAGATCGAGAGTATTTTCGGTAAATAATAAATCTGATCTGATTACTGTCATGCTGAGGCACGAAACATCTCCAGTCTATGGAAACCTGTCCGTTAATAACCGAATAAAATAATATCCAGTATCTTCATCTTTTAATAACCACCCCGCCCTGCGGCCACCTCTCCAGTGGAGAGGAATGGTATTACGCCATAAAAGATTCTACGCCATGCAGGCCACTTTAGTCTTTCAGCTTTAGTCTTTGGTCTTTCTTTAAACGAAGAAACCCCTGCAGTTGTTACTGCAAGGGTTCTTGTTAAACGCCTCCTGGGCT
>NZ_SLWO01000010.1 GCF_004340665.1 Pedobacter psychrotolerans | reverse complement strand
TTAAGGTTGAGGTATACCTGAAACAAGTTAAATAACTTGATAGGAAATATTTTTTTACACCAACTACTTATTTTATTACACAAACCGTCTTATTAGGTAGTGATAAAATAAAAAAGCTTTCTCTTTTGAGGAAAGCTTTCTAAATATCTATTTTTCTATTTATTCTTTAACATCTCAACTTTCTCTTTCTCACTTGCCAACAACCTTTCATAAAGTTCTTTGTTCGCATTAAGCGATTTAATTAATTCATCAAGCGGATTAAATGTACAGTTGTAATTATTGATGTTATTTGTGCCTTGATTGTTCGAACTGGTTACGGCTTGTCTATTTTAAAAGTGCATGAGGCATGGTTTGAGTTTTTTTTGAATGGGTTAAGAGGGGAGTATGCGTTTTTGTGATGGTAAAGGGGACGTTCATAAATCTTTATTCATGACGAATTGAAAGGCAATGTATGGCAGCGGGTGGATTTTTTATTAGACTGACGAAGTTTAACAGCCCACAATTCCACCGAAACTTCGTAAGTCGAGTAGCCAACTTGCGAAGTCTTAAAAGACCAGTGCGCAGCAAGACTTCGCCAGTTTCTATATGCATCCAAAACTCTACTAAATAGATTGCTTCCCCGAAAGGTCGGGGCAGTCTGTCGTTCCTCCTTGCAAAGACGATTTTTTGAGTGGATTCCTCTATGGCTGAATTGTCATGCTGACCTGTAGCGCAGCGGAAAGCTACGTAGTAAATTCAGTTTAGTAGCTATTTAGATAAGATCCTGAAACAAGTTCAGGAGGACGATTCATTGCAAAGGACGACAAGTGTTATCGTCGTCATTGCTGAACTAAAAGGCAGCGTGTGGCAAAAGTGAATTGTTTTTTATTAGACTGACGAAGTTTCCCCAATCCACAATTCCACCGAAACTTCGTAAGTCGAGTAGCCAACTTGCGAAGTCTCAAAGGCCAGTGCGTAGCAGGACTTCGACAGTTTCTATATGCATCCAAAACTCTACTAAATAGATTGCTTCCCCGAAAGGTCGGGGCGGGCTGTCGTTCCTTCTCGCAATGACGAATTTTCGAGTGGATTCCTACAGGAGGACGATTCTTCGCAAAGACGATTAGATAAATCCCCTTGCAATATTATTTTACACTCTTAGCAATACTTAACTTATTTTCCTGAATGCCCTTCACCACTAAACCTGCAATTTGTTTTGCACCTACCGGACTTAAATGCGTATCATCTTTCTTCCCATTAGGGTAATTTACATTTCCTGAATCCACATGCATAAATAATTTGATTGATCCTTCATCACCTAAATTATTTAATAGCTGTTCTGTTTTGGCAAGCATATCAATCAAGGGCACTTTCAAGGAATCGGCCACCTGCCGGGTTACACCAGGGTAACCACCATGGCTATCTTTCAAAATTCCATTCTTAAAACTTCTTCTGGAAATCGGCGTAAGCAAAACAGGAATGGCCTTTTTACTTCTGGCTTCGTTCACATAATTCACCAGGTTGATTTTAAAATCAGCTAATGAAACTCCAACAGTTGGCTTATCAACTTTTTCATCATTATGTCCAAATTCAATCAAAACATAATCACCAGGTTTTAGATTTTCCAGAATGGGTTGCCAATGATTTTCTGCCCGGAAGGATTTGGTACTCCTGCCGTTCAATGCCTTATTTTCCACTTTAACATCGCTGTTAAAAAACGATTGTAATTCCATTCCCCACCCTGTTTCCGGATAAGCTTTAGCCTGCTTGTTGGCTGCGGTAGAATCACCAATGATATAAAGTGTTGTTTGTTTTTGAATGATGGCAAATCCACTGAAAATTATCAGACTGGTTGCGACAAAAAGGACAAAGAATTTTGTTTTCATGTGCTAGTTTTTAATGGTAGGATTCCAGTGATCTGTGCCGCTGAGTATATTTTTAACAGAATAATTTCGTGCTTCCTGATTAGATAATTGCTTGCTCCAGCTTATCCTCGTAGCTGGAGATGCACCATCACCTACACTTTTATACTCTGCGTAAAAAGTATTTTTCTCTTTATCAGGAAACATTTTATCGCCCTTCCAGGGGTTCCATCCTTCGGGAAGAATGTGTTTGCCTAACTCACATCGAATGAAGACGGTTTTGGCAAAGGGCCGCCATGGTCTGCCCAGGTAAACTTTATTAACCGATTGATCAGCTATAAGTTTACAGTCAAAAAACACAAAGCCAAATTGTTGATTTTTAGAAGTGGCGGCTGCCGTAACAAATGAATCACTTAAACTTTTTACCTCACAATTCTGAAATATCGCGGTGGCCTGCCCGAAAATAAAATCTGTTGTACCTTCTATATAACAGTTCACGTAATACTGTCTGCTTTTTTCTGTGGCGGCATATAGGGTATCCTGATTACCTAAAAATTTGCAGTTTCTGGCAACAAAACGATCGCCTTCTACATGAAGTGCCACCGCCTGTCCCACTCGCCCTGAAGAATTGATAATGGTGAGATTTTCTAAAATGCAATCATTGCCCTGCACTAAAACAGAATAGGAGGTATAAGTGCTCATTTTTTCATTACTAAAAGCATCTTTGTTCGGGTTTATCTTTCCAGAATAATCATTAAATGTGATGATTGTTTTTTCGCTGTTTTCTCCAATAATACTGATATTGGTTTTCCAGGAAGGAATAATTAGTTTCTCCTGATAAGTCCCGTTTTTCACAAAAATTTTAACTTCTTTTTCGCCTAAATCGCGAACTGAATTTACCGCATCCTGAATGGTTTTGTAATTGCCGCTTCCATCTTTTGAAACGGTTATTTCGGCAGGATACTTAGGGTCTTGTGCTTGGGCCTGTAGAAAAAACAGAGCCAGTAGAAACAGTGCGGTAAATCTAAAAGATATGATTTGAAGCATTTACTAAAGGTGAGATTTAAGATTTAAAGATCAATAAAAAAGGGCAGAATAAATCCTGCCCTTTTATAAAATTGAGAGGTTTTAATATGTCCATCTTGGGTCACCAATCGAACTGCCTGTATTGCCGGCTGTTCTAAGTGTAGAATTAGCCGAAAGGGTAAAGTCAGTTGTAGTGGCAGACCAACCTAAGTTTTGGGTTTGATTGCTGGTTAATGTTGCTGTTCCAAAGGTTAATGTGGTACCTCCGGTTAAAGCGCTTGACAGGTTAAAATAATTACTGTTCGAGATGCTCAATGTGCTCCCTGCCCCAGTTGACCGAATGGCAGCAGCGTTTACGGTACCCGATTTTGGTGTGTTCGCTAAAATGCTATTCAGTATGGTAAATTTAATGGGATTTGCATTGGCATCAAGCAAAATATATTTTGCATTTCCGCCGAAACCATTAAAGGTTGAGTTGCTTATGGCTACAGTTGGAACTACATCGCCAGCATAGGTTGTGCTAGCCGTTACTAAACCTGGCCCAGCATTGTAAAATGTAGATTTGGATATACCAATAGTGTTAAACTGCATTTTATTTACATGGAAAGTATAGTAAGCTGAAGAGCCATTTAATCCCATATCGTAAACGATGGTATTGTTTACTGTAATGTTGGTGATTTTAAAATCTCTGGCTGCTGTTCCACGATCTCCACGGAGAAATGCCGTGGTAGAACCATGCACAATACAATTTTCGACCACCACGTTGGTAAAAGTGGCTGCTGAACCATTTGCCGCTTGAGAGCCAATGAAGTTGATGAAATAAAGTGAGGCTCCAGCTGTACCGTCAAATTCTATTCCTGAAAGTGTAACACCTGCACCTGTACCCTCCAGATCTATTTCTTTGTAATTTACCTTTGTATCTGTTGGGTTACCAGAGGTTGACTTTATGGTAATGGTTTTCTGTGTGATGAATGAAGTGGCTGCTAAAGTGTAAGTACCGGGATTTAACCCGATGATTGCACCATTAGCTGCATTGGTAATGGCTGCGGCCAGATCATCACCAGGATTTAGTTTCACCGTATAATTAGTTGGTAAAAGCGTGGTAAAAGTAACCAGCCCTTTGCTTTTAGTCCCATCAAAAAGTTCTGCGCTGTATAAAACGCCCGCATTTATTCCGCTAATGGTTTTTATACCAGCAGCTGCATCAGCAGTGCTAAGCGATGTGGTTACTGCAGCACCGGTGGCTGGAGTAAGTACAATTGAACTTAAACCTACTGTTGGTTTAAAACGAAGTGTGATATTGGTTTCTTTGATGTCGTTATCCCTTACGGCCAGAAACAATTGTGTGCCGCTCAACTGAAACACACTGCTTCTTACATATTTAGATTCAGGTTGATCTGCTGTAGCATTGGCCTTAACCCTGGCATAATATTTTGTCCGCACCGGAATATTATCTTCTGTAACCGTTACGCCTGCAGTATCTGATGTTGCGGAGTATTTAATGGTTGCAAAAGTAGAATCGGTAGAGAAATCTATGCTGTATTTTAAGGTTTTACCGGTTGCCATCAATGGTACAGTCCAGGTTAATTTAGCCTGAGTTTCTCCTGAGGTAATTTTAACTTCGCTGGGTTTAAATAACCTGGCAGGCTCATCAGGCTGATCTTCCGATTTTTTACAGGCATTTAGTGCAATAATCATTAAAACAAGCATTGCCACTTTGCTGCTGATCTGAGATATCATTTTTTTCATTATTGATGTTTCTAAACGTTAATAACCAAAGTTTTGTACCATGCTGGTGTTTTCGATCAAAGCAGTTTTCGGATAAGGGAAAAGCTCTTTTTTATTGGCTTCGAAATAAAAGGCTATGCCTGTTGAAGTACTGGTAATTGAATTGTCTTCTGATACAGATTTTCTCCAGTTTTTGGTTGTGTATCCTGTTGGTGCTGAAGCAACACCCAATCCAGGTGAAGCAAAAACATTGTTGGGCGTGCCGCCAAACAAATCTAAAGTGGCTACCTCATTTACGCTGGTGCCTAAAAGGTAATTTCCTTCCTTGGCATAAATATAATCTGGAACTCCTGCATAAGCGCCTGTTCCGGCAATTAATGCCCTTATTTTTGCACGTGTTTCTTCGAATTTACTACCCAATAAATTCCATCTGATCAGGTCATATTTTCTAATCGCCTCACCACCAAATTCCAATAAACGCTCTTTAACCAATGCATTGAAAAAATCAGTTTTAGCAGTTGGCGTAACAGGGATTTGTGTTTCAAAACCCAGGTAGGCTCTTTTCTGAACTTCCTGCAGGGCACTTACTGCGGTTGCTGATGGTGCGCCATTAATTTCATTATCTGCTTCGGCGTACATCAACAACACATCTGCAAAGCGGATTAAAGGCCAGTTAATACTAAAGTTTTGTGCTGCCGAAGAACCGTTATAGGATGTCCACGATTTGCGGAATTTTCCATCCGTCATGTTAAAAAGTGTATTGATGATCTTTTTTGAGGTGGCTGTAATTTCGAACACACCAATGGTTACATCTCTGCGGCAATCTTTGGTTACATCGAAATCATAAAAATATGTTGGAATGGCGTTCATCCCGCCACCACCTGTGCCATATGTAGAAGCTGCATTGAAGCGGATGCCATTGTAATAACCCAATTTACTATCGGTTGTGGCATTACTGCCAAAAGCGGCCACTTCAAACATCAGTTCATGAGCATCATCCAGGCGGGTTCCGTGTAAGGTTTTAAACACATTTTCATAACTTGGATTTAAGCTATGTTCAGATCTGTTATTCATAATATCCAGACACTCATCAAATGCAATTTTGTAGTAAGTTAAGTAATCGCTGCTGCGCGTCATCTGGTTGCGTTTCAGGTAGTATCCGCCACGTGCCAGTGCTAAACGTGCCCTTAATGCTTTGATAGCGCCTTTTGTAAAGCGAAAACTTCCGTATTCAGTAATACCACTTCTCCATGGCACCAGGTCTTCGGCTGTTTTTAAATCGGCAATAATTTTATCATAGGTTTGATTGCGGTCTACATTTGGGCCATAAAGTGTCTCAGCATCTGCAGAGGGTACGAAAGATACCGGCACATCTCCCCAGTTGCGAATCAGTTCATGTAAGAATTGCGCCCTTAATGTTAAAGCTTCGCCTAAATAGCGTTTCATTATGGTTTTATCAGCTTCTGATCCATCGTTATAAAGTTTGGAAGCCGGAATGTATTTGATGCAAATGTTGGCACGTTCTACGCCTTGATAGAGTTGTAAAAACGGATTGGTGAGATCTGTATTATCAGAACTTGCGCCATACATACTAATTCCACGGCGATCAGAAGAACTGTAACTGCCTGAAGTTCTAAAATCATCAGCTGTTACGCCAAACAAGGTAGAAATCCGGTTGCCATAACCATTATCACCACAAAGCCTGTTATACACCCCAATTATGGCTGCATTCGTGTTGGCTGTGTTTTCAAAAACCACATCTGGAGACGATGTAGATGGCGATTGCACATCTAAATATTTTTTACAAGAAGTATTAACGCAAACTGCTGCAATCGTCATGACCATTAAAGCAGATTTTATAAATTTATTGTTCATTTTTCTTTAATGTTATGATTAAAATACCATGTTAATACCTGCAAGAATGTATCTGCTACGTGGATATGCAGCGTAATCTATTCCTGGTGTTAGTGGGTTTGAACGGCGGGTATTTGCTTCCGGATCGTAACCGGTATAACCAGTAATTGTATATAAATTGTTAACTGTTCCGTAAACCCTTAGTTTAGAAATGAAACCGGTTCTTTTCATTAATTTCTGTGGTAAAGTATAGCCTAGTGTAACGTTGCTGATTCTTAGAAATGAACCACTTTCTATAGCATAGGAAGTAAGTGCGTAATTACCAGTTGTTGGGGTCCACATAGTGGTATTGGCATTCATGGCCGTTAATAGATTTGGATCGGTAACTTTCACGCCATTTTCATCAAAATTCTGCCAGCGATCATTCATCACAGAAAGTAAATTATTGTCTTTTACATTATATTGTGAAGTAAATTCAATCTTATTGGCATTATAGACTTTACTTCCATAACTGAAGTTGACAAAAACCGTCATGTCAAAGTTTTTATAGGCAAACTGGTTATTAAAACCTCCTGTAAACTTTGGCTGCGAATTTCCTAAAACGGTTCTGTCATCATCACCAATCATCATGCTGGTTGATGAAGAAAGTTTTTTGACTTTCATATCACCTGGCTGCGGATCACGACTTCCTAAAAGTACCCTGCTGTTGGCAACTGTTGGCTTTAAAGTGTAAGTATAGGCTCCTGTTGTTGCATTTTGTACGTAAGTAAAATCATCTACAGTATATCGTCCATCTGAAATAAAGCCGTAGAATTGTCCAACTGGCTGACCAACTTCAACTTTAAAATCGCCCAGGCTATTTACCCAGCCAGATTGAGTGATGTATGAGTTTACGCCATTTTGCAGTTCAACAATTTTATTGCTGTTAAAGGAAATGTTAAAACTTGTGGTGTAATTAAAATTCTGTGTTTTTACGGCCTGATAATTTAATTGTAATTCAAAACCTTTGTTTTGCGTTTTACCTACATTTTGTTGTTGAGTGGCATAACCTGTAGTTTGTGGAACATTGGCATTTAAGAGCAGGTTTTTAGTCCGGTTGTCGTAATAATCCAGGTTGAGGGAGAGCCTGTTTTTGAAAAGGTCGATGTCAATTCCTAAGTTTTTAGATAGATTGGTCTCCCAGGTAATGTTCGGATTGGATAAAATATTACCTGTGGCCGTGCCAGAAATCAAACCAGGCGTAACCACATTATCTCTGTCGGCATAACCGCCGGTGGTAGAGCTGGTGTAAAATAAGGTTCTGAATAAATCCTGACCAATGCGGTTGTTTCCGGCAGCACCATAACTCATCCTTACTTTAAAGTTTTCTAACCAGTCAAGATCCAGGTCTTTAATAAATTTTTCTTCGGTTACTCTCCAGGCTACCTGAGCTGATGGGAAATAACCCCATTGCTTACCTTCAGCAAATAAGGAAGAAGCATCTGTTCTGAAGTTTACAGTGGCTAAATATTTGTTTTTGAAAGCGTAGGAAAGCCTGCTGAATAAAGAGAACTGCCTGGTTCCTGAAATTAAAGAAGTAGGCCTGTCTTGTACTGTATTTGGCGGAACTGCACTTTTAAAGGCATCTTCTGCAGAAATATCTATCGGGAAAAATTTAGTAGTGGTAGACCTGGAATCAATGTCGATCATGTTAATTTCCTGTCCAACCAAAATATCTAAACTGTGGTTTTTGCCTAAATCTGGTTTATAAGAAAGGGTATTGGTATTGATGAAAGACTTTTGAGATACGGTATCCAGCTGAATGGCTGGTAAGCCAGCGCTGTTTCTGGCCACATTACTCACCGGACCATTAAAAGTATTAGTATGTCTGCTCACCCTGTTGTAACCCACGGTACTTTTAAAAGTCAGGTTTTTTAAGATGGAATATTGTGCGTAAGCACTGCTGATTAAATCATTTCTGTAATCATATTTTAATTCTTGATTGGCTAGCGTAATGGGATTTGATAAACCTGTTGTCAGGTAATCGGCATCAAATAAATCTCCACTGTCACTTCCGCCAGAATAGGGTTGATACCGAACCGAGTTTCTTAAGCGATTTGTACCTTGCGATCCGGTTGATGTTGTACCAATACCATCAACACGCTGACGGCTATAACGTGCATTGATCCCAACCCTTAACTTGTCTGTAAATTTGTGATCCAAGCGAACAGATGCAAAGGTTCTTGTAAAACCAGAGTTAAGCATAATGCCATCTTCATCTGTATTATTAACTGAAACATTATAAGTTGTTTTTTTAGAACCGCCAGAGAGATTTAAAACTTCAGTATGGCTAAAAGCTTGTCTGCCAAAAACTTTATCTTGCCAGTCGATATTCTGAATATTTTTATAGATATCTAAATCCTCAAAAGTACCATAGCGTTTTGTAAAACTGTCCTTAACATCCTGCGCAGTATTGTTATTGTAAAGTTCGTATTGGTATTTAACAAACTCATATGGGTTCATTACATCAAGTTTATTTACAATTTGTCTCGAACCGGCATAAGCATCAAAGGAGATAATCGGTTTGCCGGGTTTACCACTTTTTGTCGTGATGATGACTACCCCGTTCGCACCTCTGCTACCATAAATGGAAGTGGATGCCACATCTTTTAATACATCTATGGATTGAATCTCGTTTGGGGATAAGATGGATAAGGCATTTTCTACCTGAATTCCATCAACGATGTACAATGGTGAGTTATCGCCTGTTAACGAACTCCCGCCACGAACTTTAATCACCACTTCCGCACCTGGGCTACCTTCTGTTGTGGTTACCGAAACACCGGCCAGCTTTCCTGCCAATGCCTGCGCTGCAGTACTCACTGGGAATTGTTCAATATCTTTTCCTGAAACAGAAGAAACAGCACCTGTTAAGGCTTCTTTTCTTACTGAACCATAACCAATATTTACCGTAACTTCCTGTAAATTATTGGCATCTTCTTCTAATGTAATGTCTAGTTTACTTTGATCTCCGAGTGTAACTACACGAGTTTTATAACCAACATAGGCAAAAGTAATGACTGCGCCTTTGCCTGAAACGGCCACTTTATAACCGCCGTTAGCATCTGTGCTTACGCCAGATTTAGAATCTTTTACGGTTACACTTACGCCAACTAAAGCCTGCCCGTCAGCTTTATCTTTTACGGTTCCTGTAAGCTGTCTGTTTTGCGCCTGAACTGCAGTGAATCCAAAAAAAGTGAGAAATGATAAAAAGAGTAAAACTCTGCTCATAATGATGAATTAAATTAAATACTTGGTTTAAGTTTTAGGTGGACATATGCCGGGAGAAGAAAATTCTATTTCGGAATGTTTTGGTTTGTTAATATTTGGTTACGTTGATGGAAACAATTTTACAAACTTAAAATGGATTGAAACCAGATTTAACAAAAAAAGTGTGCAATCGTTCCCAAAAACGTTTATATGACGTTTATTAATTGCGGTTTCAAAGTCCCGAACAGAGATATTTTTTGTAACTTGTACGCATCACGAAAAATGAGATTTGAAACTTCTACCATAAAAGATATTGCCAAGGCTTTAGGATTATCTACTTCTACGGTATCCAGGGCCTTGAGAGATCGTTACGAAATTAGCGAAGAAACTAAAAAACTGGTTTTAGCCTATGCCGAAAAGGTTAATTACCGTGCAAATCCAATTGCCCGTAGTTTAAAAGAGCGTAGAAGTTATTCCATCGGGATTATTGTAAGCGAAATTGCCAATAACTTTTTCTCGCAGGTGATTAATGGTATTGAATCAATTGCATATGATAGGGATTACCATGTCATTATTTCGCAAAGCCATGAATCTTATAAACAGGAAAAACTGAATGTAGAGCACCTGGCATCACGTTCCATTGATGGTTTACTGATCGCACTTTCTTCTGAAACACAGGATATTGAATATTTACGCAGTTTATATGCCAAAGGCTTACCAATCGTATTTTTTGATCGTGTTCCTGAAAATTTTGAAACACATAAAGTCATTGCGAATAATTTTAAAGGTGCATTTGATGCTACAGAGCATCTGATTTTATCAGGTAAAAGAACTATAGCACATTTAACAAACTCCGAAAATCTTTCCATCACCAAAGAGAGGCTAAAAGGATATCAGGCTGCACTGGCTAAATATAATATTGAATTTAAAACAGAACTGGTAAAATATTGCCAGCACGGCGGCATGCACAGCATCGAACTCGAAGATGCTGTGAAAGAACTTTTGCCGCTTAATCCGGATGGTATTTTTATTTCCAGCGATCGGCTGACTACGGGTTGTATTATGGCGATGAAAAAGACCAACCCAGGTGTTGCACATAAAATCGCGATTGCAGGATTTACCAATTCCAATTTGGTTGAACTCTTTTCCCCTTCACTAACTTCTGTAAAACAGCCTGCATTTGAAATGGGACAGGTGGCAACAGAATTGCTGATCTCTATGATTGAGGCCAAAAGACCGGTTACTGAATTTGAAGTGAGGGTTTTAGATACCGAGCTGGTTAAAATGCAAAAGACTTTAGGAAACAGGTTTTTGTAGATGGCTGGGCTGCTAAGGATCGGGTTATTTTTTAAATAATGCTTAATGCTATTCAGCCACTGCCATACACTTTCCGCCTATCGTTAAACGCCATACGCTATTCGCCTAACTCCAAACTAATACTTACATTTGCCGAATGGTAGAAATCGTATTAAAAAAGGGAAAAGAGAAAGCGGCATTGCAAAGACATCCATGGGTATTTTCCGGAGCATTGGAGAAAGTAAAAGGTAAACCTGAGGATGGTGATGTAGTTAAAGTTTTCGCCTTTGATAACGAATTTCTGGCTTATGGTTATTACAACAGCAACTCTCGTGTGGCTGTTCGTTTACTGGAGTGGGATGAAACCCAAACCATTGATCAAAACTGGTATGAGAACAGATTAACCCAAGCCATTGCCTCCCGTCAGTTTATCTTGAATGAAGGTACCAATACCTGCCGTTTGGTATTCAGCGAGGCTGATTTTCTACCCGGCCTAATTGTGGATCAATATGCCAACTTCCTTTCTCTACAAATTTTAAGTTCTGGCATTGAAAAGGTGAAAACAATCATTGTCGATATCTTAAGATCGGCTCTGCAACCAAAAGGAATTTTTGATAAAAGTGACGCTACTGCCAGAACTCACGAAGGTTTGCCGATTGAAAATGGATTGCTTTGGGGCGAAAATCCACCAGAATTATTAGAAGTAAAAGAAAATGGAATTACCTACAATATCAATATTGCTGAAGGTCAGAAATCTGGCTTTTATTGCGATCAGCGTGATAACCGGAGTATTTTAGCCAGTTATACCAAAGGTAAAAAAGTGTTGGATTGTTTCAGCTACAGTGGCGGCTTCAGCTTAAATAGCTTAGCTCATGGTGCTGCAAGCATTACCACTGTAGATAGCTCTGGTTTAGCGGTAGAAACATTGAAACAGAATGTAGCCTTAAATCAGTTTGATTCGGCAAAGGTTAATGCCATTCAATCTGATGTAAATAAACAGTTGCGTATTTTTAAGGATACCGGAGAAAAGTTTGATGTGATTGTACTTGATCCACCAAAATATGCACCCTCTCGCTCTGCCTTAGATCGTGCTGCAAGGGCGTATAAAGATTTAAATCGTTTGGGCATGTTGCTTTTAGAAAAGGGGGGATTACTCGCTACTTTTTCTTGCTCGGGTGCCGTTGATATTGAAACCTTTAAACAAATTATTGCCTGGGCTGCGCTTGATGCAGGTAAGGAAGTGCAGATCATTAAACAATTCTGCCAGCCTGAAGATCATCCGGTACGGATTTCTTTCCCAGAAGGGGAGTATTTAAAGGGATTGTTATTGAGGGTGCTTTAGTAAAAAATAATCTATTAAGTCTACTTGCGAAATTCTTCAGCGCACAGGCTTTTGAAATTTCGTAAGTTAATTTTTCACCACCCAGATCTGCGTAATCTCTGTAATCTGCGGGAACAATCTTAAGAATAAATATCCTCAAAATAACTCACCACCAAAGATTTCATTAACATTTCCTGTTCCAGCATGGTATAGGGTGGAATGGCCTTGATTAATTTCCAGTGCGGCCAGCCATCCTGATCTAAGCCTTCCAGTTCATAAAAACCCATTTCACTGAGTAAACGGCAGGTGGCAATGTGCATCAGTTCTTCCTTTTGTCGCTTACTGTATTTTTTTGGCCCCTTACCCAACTCCTGCACGCCAATTAGAAAGAGCATCACTTTCAGATCAGGAAAATCGGAATCAAACTCCTGGGAGATTTTCTCCTGTAATACTTTCCATTTCGCATTAATCTCTGACGGTTTCATGTTTGCAAAGATAGTGTAAAAAGGTTTATGCGCTGGCTGAAAAGGTTGCCGGTTTAAGTCAAAACTTTAAAACAGAATTGTACTTTTACGTACAATCACAATCTATGGATACACAATCAAATCAAATCATAACGGCAGGTTTACTTGCTTATGGCATGTCGGGAAAGGTTTTCCACGCTCCATTTTTAAATGCACACGATGGATTTAAATTGAAAGCCGTGGTGGAGAGAACTAAGAAAAATGCTGTGAAAGATTATCCCAATATCTTAAGTTACAGCAGTATCGATGAGCTTTTGAATGATGGAGAAATAGAACTGGTCGTTATCAATACACCAAATAATCTTCATTACGAACACTCGAAAGCGGCTCTTCAAAAAGGGAAGCATATTTTAGTAGAAAAACCATTCACGGCAACCTCTGCACAGGCGAAAGAACTCTTTGAACTGGCAGATGAAGTGGGAAAGCAAATCTTTTTTTACCAGAATCGCCGTTGGGACAGTGATTTTACTGCTGTTAAAAAAGTGCTCGCCAGTGGTAAACTGGGTAAGCTGAATGAAATACATCTGCGTTATGACCGTTATAGGAATGTAATCGGACCAAAAGCTTTTAAAGAACAAGCGATTGAAGCCAGTGGATTGCTTTACGATTTGGGACCACACCTGCTTGATCAGGTCATCAGCATTTTTGGTAAACCTGAAAGCTATTTTAAAACGCTGGGTAAAAACAGAAAAGATACAGCAGTTGATGATTTTTTTACCATACAGCTTAATTACAAGGATAGCGTTCATGTGTTTGTTACTTCTAGTATGTTGGTGGTGAATCCGCAGGCTGCATTCGTATTGCACGGTGTAAATGGCAGTTTCATTAAAGAAAGAGCTGATGTACAGGAAGAACAATTGCTGGCCGGACAAAAACTAACTGATGCTGGTTATGGTATTGAGCCTGATGGAAAACAAGGTTTACTCACTACGATCGATGAAAATGGTGATAAAACTGAAGAAATTATTCCATCAGAGGTTGGAAGTTATCTGCCGTTATTTGATGCCGTTTATCAGGCAATAGTTGCTGGTAAAACTTATCCGGTTAGCCGAGAACAAGTATTAATCCAACTAGAAATATTAGAAAGCTAAACAGGAGCAGGCAAAATTATTTAAAATCTAACCAATGGCTTAATGGCCAAAAAACACCCGTATGAATTCGTTACCCTTTGCCTATTTAATCCCCATTTTTATAATTGCACTTTATTTTATTTTGCGCAAAAAAAAACCAGCTATTGAGCCTTTAACGGATACAGACCGAAAGATTCTGGATGATTATGTGGGTTATTACCATAACCTGGACTCGACTGATAAACTTAAGTTTGAGCAAAAGGTGGCAGAATTTTTTAGTACTGTTAAAATTGAAGGCATTGGATTAGACATGACTACCTTGGATGAATTGCTAATTGCTTCCAGTGCCGTTATTCCTATCTTCGGGTTTACGGACTGGCAGTATAAAAACCTGAGCAGCGTGTTGTTGTATCCGGATACTTTTAATAAAGATTTTCAGTTTGAAGGTGGCGAACGAAACATTGCGGGGATGGTTGGAACGGGTTATATGAATGGACAGATGATTTTATCACGTTCTGCGCTTCGTCATGATTTTTCAAAAAGTGCCGGAAAAGAAAATACAGCCATTCATGAGTTTGTACATCTTTTAGATAAATCTGATGGTGCTACTGATGGTGTTCCGGAAAATTTGATGGCGCATGAATATACCTTGCCCTGGATCAAAATGATGCATGAGGAAATGGAAAGAATTGAAGATAATAAATCAGATATCAATCCATACGCCATTACCAATGAAGCAGAATTTTTCGCTGTAGTCTCAGAATATTTTTTCGAAAAACCCGAGCTGTTGAAAGAAAAGCACCCGGATTTATACCATGCATTGAGCAGAATTTTTGCTCAACAACCTGTTTAACTTTAAGATGAAGGTGTTCAAAATATTCCCGGTTCTTGCGCTTATTCTTTTCGGCTTCACTTCAGGTGCTCAGAAAAAGTATGTATTGAAACAAAACTTCCCTATTGGAAAGAAATACGATTTTACGTTAATTTCTGATCAGGTGATTAACCAGCAAATGTCCGGGCACAGAACTAGCCTGAGCCAGAATATTGGCACAGAATATCTCTTCGATATACGAAATGGTGATGGACAGGAGAAAAATATCGAAGTGACTTATAAGCGTATCTTCATGAAATCTAAAGGAATGGGAAACCAGATGGAAATGGATTCTGAAGATGCTGACACTACAAAGGAAAACTCATTTCGTGGATTAAAGGATGCTACGTTTAACATGGTGATGTTGCCGAATGGCACTTTAAAATCTGTAACTGGCGTGGAGCAAATGGTCAGCACGATGGTTGAAAGGATGAAGGCAGATTCTTTAATGAAGATTAATATAAAAGCCAGTTTAAGTCAGCAGTTTAATGCTGAGGGCATGAAGCACACTTTGGAATCTTCTCTTAAAATTTATCCGGATCATCCTGTTAAAATAGGCGAGAGCTGGACAGTGGATACTAAAATGCAATTGACCATGCCTGTAGAAACCATTACGAAATATACACTTACAGAAGTAAAGGATAATATTGCGTTTCTAAAAATAAATGGAACCTTACTTTCAAAAGGCAGTTTTCAAAGCATGGGCAATAAAATCGATACGGATTTAACCGGAACCAATATTGGAGATGCGGAGCTTGATATTACAACCGGACTGATCCTTAAAAGTCATTTGCGGATGGAATTAACAGGTAAGATGCAAACAGGCGGTCAGAATATTGATTTTGAATTGCAGGGAATTAATAAAATTGTGGGTAAAGAACAAATAAGCCTTACAGGTTTTTAAAACCTATAATTAGGCTTTGGCGCAAAAGCCTAATTGAAAAATCGTCATTGCGAGGCGGCTTTTTCAGCCAACGAAGCAATCTTTATTGTAGAAATCTGACAAGGTCTTTTTAATTAAATCGTCATGCTGACCTGTAGCGCAGCGGAAAGCTACGCAGTAAATCCAGTTCAGCACCTATCTAGATTAGATCCTGAAACAAGTTCAGGAGGACGACTCTTCATAAAGACGATTCAGGGCAAGTATTCTTTAACCGAACCGTCATGCTGAATTTAGTTCAGCACCTATTTAGATTAGATCCTGAACCAAGTTCAGAAAGACGATTCTTGCACATGAAAACTGGCGAAGTCTTGCTGCGCACTGGCCTTCGAGACTTCGCAAGTTAGACTAACCGACTTACGAAGTTTCAAAGGAGAATGTGGTGGCAAACTATGTCAGTCTAATTGCGATAGATTGCTTCGCTCCAACGCTAACCACTAACTTTCAAGTAATTAAGGATTTATCACTAGCAGTTTTTATTTTAACGGGCGCTTCATGTAAAACTGTTTTACGTATCTGGCTGGCGCATCAATCTTCGTTGAATCTGAAAAATTTCCCATTGCTTCAATAACCTTAATTTTATCAAGAGCAATAGTTGAACTGCCTTTATCTGTAATGAATAAACTATCAATGTAATACTTATTCCCGTCGACTTCGTCACCTGAAATGTTAATATCAGATTTTCCGGATAATATAAGTGCCAGTGATTTGTATGAGGAAGAAGTACTTCTAAACTCAATATCCTTCATGTTGAGCTTCAATTCATCCACTTCATTATGGCTTAGAGAGAAGTTATTTACCTGTTGGCCGCTTACATTTAATTGTGAAATCTTAGTTTTTTGACCAAATGAGACACTGTATACATTCTTTAAATCGAGGTCAAGCTGTTTGGCTTTGGCATTAAGATCTAATTGCATCGCATTTACAACAGCAAGCCTATTAAATTTTGGCGCAAAAATGACCAGGTTTAAAGCATATTTATCATCATCCTCATCTGCTTTTCTGGAAATATTTAAACTTCCCATAGCATCAACAATGGCATTATAATATTGGTCACCATCCTCAGAAATTTTATATCCATATGTTGGATTTTCTACCAATGTTATATTCAAAATGGCCTTGTCTGAACCAGTGATATTTATTTGATTAAAAGCCTGATCGATTTTATGTAATACGAATGCGGGTGTTTTAGCGTCAAACCGTTCTAAGCCCTGATTATTTTTAACGGCTTCACTAATTGGGATGTAGTTTGCTTTGATGTAGATCGCAATCCCTACAATAGGAACAATAATCAGCATTGCTGCAAGAGCAATTAATAATTTATTACTTGTTTTCATATTTCTAGGCGTTAAAATTCTCTTTAATAAAATTTTCATATTTACGTTGAAGCTCATCAAAGCTGATGTTTAGCAAGTAAATAT
Source organism: Pedobacter psychrotolerans (assembly GCF_004340665.1). Classification (GTDB taxonomy): domain Bacteria; phylum Bacteroidota; class Bacteroidia; order Sphingobacteriales; family Sphingobacteriaceae; genus Pedobacter; species Pedobacter psychrotolerans. The sequence continues at coordinate 87,027 of NZ_SLWO01000010.1, read as the reverse complement.
TTCTGAATAAAACGGGCAATTCATCGGCTATAAAATGTGTTTTTCTAAAATCTTTTACCTGATCTACAGCCTTTTCAGCAACGAAAAAACCTATCCCCCTTTTATTGCTAATAATGTTTTTGGTTTGAAGTAAATCGTATGTACGCATAATGGTGTTCGGGTTTACTTCCAGTTCAACTGCCATTTCCCTTACTGAGGGTATTTTTTCTTCGGCCTTCCATTTTTCCAGCAAAATATGTTCACACACATAATCCGCAATCTGTAGGTATATTGCCTTGTTATCTCTAAATTCCATATCTATACCTGTTTATGTTAAGCTTCTTTTTCTTTGAGGCGAATGTAGGTGATGAACCATAAAGCCACGGTAATGGTGGCGCTCACCAAAAATATCCAGAGGAGCACATTTTTTTCATTAAAATGAATATTAATCTGGGTCATATTCCTGGTAAGCAAATCACAGGTTTTATAAATAAGGTAACCAACTGCGTAGGTGAAAATGATCACAGAAACGGCCGTTTTAATGTAATGAAAGCGGTTAAAATAAATAGAACCTAAAAGAAAAATGCTCGTAATTAAGAATGGAAATGCAAAGAAAGCGCTGCAATATTTTAGGTATTTTTTATCGCTAATCACCTGATCAAACAAGCAATCTACTGCTTTTATCGGCGTTTTAAGAGTTTCAGCTGATTTAAATGTATTCAGGTTTGCATTGAGGTATTTCACAAATCCCAGATCAATCAAGTAGAAAACCAGTAAATAGCCAAGTACCGTTACCATAACGGTATAGAAAATGCTGACTATGAATTTTTCAAAGGTCGAAGCCGGAATCATTAATTCGTGCATCACCCTTGATTTCTGACCTAAATTTGTAAAATAGGTACTGGAAGTGATACTGATAAAAAGAAAACCCAAAATCAGAAACAGGCCATATCTGAAACGCATATCTAAATTGCCTTCGTGATCAAAAATATTATGATCAGTAGAAGAGGGGGTAAAATAAGAATAGAAGGCAAAAATAATTCCGGCCAGTACAATCACCGTTCCCAGATAAATTTTGCCAAAATCCATCCACTGCCTTTTTACCAGTAATCCGAACCGGTTTAAGTTGAATAAGTTACTCATGAGTGCTTAATTAAAATAAGGTTTAAATTTTGTTTTTTCGGTTAGGATGGCATTAAACAAGAGTTCCAAATCCAGTTTGCTTTCTTCTTGATGATAGTTAGGCATCACAGCATAATATCCGGAAAGTGATGGCTCAGCATAAATAATAGAGTCGTCAACTGCCTTAACTTTCTTGAAGGTTAGCTTTTCAGTGATTTCATCTACAGATGCTTGCAAAGCAATGTCGTTTTCATCAAGCATGATTACGCTATCAATTAAGTTATCTAAATCTCTTACCTGGTGCGTGGAAATAATAATGCAGCATTCATCTGTTAAAGCCGAAGCCATTATTTTCCTGAACTGCGCTTTTGAAGGAATATCCAGGCCATTGGTTGGTTCATCCATAATGATCAGTTTAGCTTGTGTGGCCAATGCAAAAGCAATGATTACTTTTTTCTTTTGTCCATAACTCATGTTAATGAGCTTCTGACTCACCGGAATATCAAATTCCTGAATCAGATTTGTAAAATAGTCATGGTTGAATTTTTTATAGAATGGGGCATTGGCCTTAACGTAAGCATCAATTTTAACGGCAGGCAGATAAAACTCTTCCGGAATAAAGCAAATCTGCTCAAGCATGGCGGGTTGCCTTTTAGCTGGGTCGAAACCAAATACATCTAGCGTGCCTTGCTGGGCATAAACTAAACCCGCCAGATTTTTAAGCAAACTGGATTTGCCGGCACCGTTTTTCCCAAGTAAACCGTAAATATGGCCAGCATCTAACTGGAAACTGATGTTTTTGAATAACGGTTGGTTCTTACCATATCCAAAATGAAGATTGTTAACTTTTATCATGTCTACTGTATTAGTTAAATAGTACACTAATGTATGATTGATTTTTGATATCTCCAAATCTTTTATTTTTTCACCCTCAACTTTTTATAACATGTTTGTAAAATGTGGGTTAACTGCCTTTTATATTAAAACATCATCGGTGTGGAGATTGTATCTTTATGAGTAGTCTGATCAATAATAGATACAAGAGAAGCTTTCTATTAAGCAGAGATTTCAAACTATTATAGAACAGTTACGCAATTGATCAAACTATAAAAAAAACGATAATGGAATATAGAAAAATAGGAAATTCAGATTTAGAACTTTCAGTAATAACCTTCGGCGCATGGGCTGCTGGTGGCTGGATGTGGGGAAGTACAGACCGGAACGATGCAATAAATGCCATCAAGGCTTCTTACGATTTAGGTGTAACATCAATCGATACTGCCCCAATTTATGGACAAGGAGATAGTGAACAAATTGTTGGCGATGCCATTAAAGGAATCTCCAGAGACAAGCTTCAGATTGTAACCAAATTTGGTATGCGCTGGGATTTAGCTAAAGGTGATTTTGGTTTTAAAAGTAAGAACAACGATGGTAAAGACATTGATATTTATAAATACGCTGGTAAAGAAAGTGTAATATATGAATGCGAGCAATCTTTAAAACGCCTGGGAACTGATTATATTGATTTATACCAGATCCATTGGCCGGATATTACCACACCAATTAGTGAGACTTTTGAAGCAGTAAGCAAACTTATTGAGCAAGGAAAGGTACGTTATGCAGGGGTTTGCAATTATAATGCAGCACAGTTGGCAGAGGCCGATCAAACTTTAGAAATTATATCCAACCAGATTCCATTTAGCATGATTAACCGTGGGGTAGAAGATGAAACGGTTCCTTACTGCATTGAAAAGAACAAATCTGTTTTGGCTTATAGTCCGATGGAACGTGGTTTGCTTACCGGAAAGATCACACCTGAGTATCAGTTTGAAGAAGGCGACCACCGGAAAGATGTTAAATTTTTTACACCTGAGAATATTAAAAAGACAAATGCCTTTTTAGCTAAAATTAAGCCTTTGGCCGATGAAAAAAATGCTTCGCTTTCTCAGTTGGTTTTAAGGTGGACGGTAGAACGCCCAGGGATAACCATCGCATTGGTAGGTGCCAGAAATGCTAAACAATCCGTTCAAAATGCTGAAGCCATCAACGTGAAATTATCTGCGGATGAAATTGAGATGATCAATACAGAATTGAAGAACGCTGGTTTTTAACTTAATCAACGCAAAGAAATTGAAGCGAAAATTTACAGTTCTTTGCGGCAAAATGTAACTTAGTTATGTCAAAATTATTTTCTCCTTTAACTTTAAAGGATGTAACCTTAAAAAATAGAATTGTTGTTTCTCCTATGTGCCAGTATTCGGCAGTTGATGGTTTTGCCAACGATTGGCATTTGGTGCATTTGGGAAGTCGTGCTGTAGGTGGTGCAGGTCTGATTATTCAGGAAGCCTCAGCTGTAACTCCTGAAGGCAGAATTACACACGCGGATTTAGGTATCTGGAAGGATGAACATGTAGAAAAATTAAAGCAAATTGTTTCTTTCATCCATGAAAATGGTGCAATTGCCGGGATCCAGTTGGCACATGCCGGCCGGAAGGCGAGTTGCGATTTGCCGTGGAATGGTGGAGAACAACTTTCTGAAGGAGAAAATAGCTGGAAAACAGTCGGACCTTCTCCCATTCCGTTTAAACCTGATCAGCAAACTCTACCGCATGAATTAAGCATTCCTGAAATTCAGGAAATTGTTTTTGCTTTTCGTGCTGCTGCAAAACGTGCACTTGATGCCGGATACAAGGTTGTTGAAATTCATGCAGCACATGGTTACCTGTTGCATCAGTTTTTGAGCCCGTTAAGTAATCAGCGGACAGATATATATGGTGGCAGCTTTGAAAACCGGATTCGTTTGGTTATTGATGTGGTAGAAGCCGTGCAATCTGTATGGCCGGATAATTTGCCTTTATTTGTTCGGATATCTGCAACAGACTGGACCGAAAATGGTTGGGATGAGAATGACTCTGTTCAGTTATCTGCAGTCCTTAAAGATCGGGGTGTAGATTTAATCGATACCTCTTCCGGTGGCAATGTACCGGATGCTGTCATTCCTGCCGGACCAAATTATCAAGTACCTTATGCTGATCAGATCAGAAATAAAATTGGCATTTACACCGGTGCTGTGGGTGTAATTGTAGATGCCAATCAGGCAGAAGAAATTTTACAGGAAGGCAAAGCTGATTTAATTTTCATTGCCAGAGAATCGCTTCGTGATGCTTATTTTCCAACTCATGCTGCCCAGATTCTGGGTGATGATGTGGAATGGCCGAATCAATATGTGCGGGCCAAAAGGGAAACTTTTAAAAAGTAAGTTTCATCTAAATCAAAGAAATCGTGATTGCCAGGTGGCTTCTTTAACCACAGAAGCAATCTCTCTTGCTAAATAGATTGCTTCGTACCTCAGCAATGGCGAGTATACATAAAAAAGAAAGCCGCAAACTCACCGAATTTAATCTGTGAATCTGCGGCTTTTTTAGTCGTTAAATTATTTATTTCACCAAGGTAAACGGTACATAAAAGCCGAAAGTGATATTTCTTCCTGTATTGTAAACACCTAAACTTGGGTTTTCAGAATCTAAACGTCCTGGTTTATACCTGCTCAAAGCATCATAATATTTCTGATCCAGCAGGTTATTAGCCGATACAGAAAGCTTAACTGGTTGTTTACCTAATTTAAAAGTTGCACCAATACCTGCGTTTAACAAAGTATAGCCACTGGTTGGCGTTTCAAAAACTTCATCCACACGTGTCTGTTTAAATGCAGAATTAATCCCAACAGATAAGTAAGCATCATTAGTGCCTTTAAATTTAGGCTCAAAACGAAGTTCGTTTCTCAATGTTCCGGCAGGAATAAAAGCCAAAGGTCTGTCTAAGGTATTATTGTGTGCATGAACATAGCCAAAAGTATTTTCGAAGTGAATAAACGGAACCGGATGAATGGTTAAGCTCGCTTCAGCGCCATATAAATTGGCATTCACCTGGCCATAACGATAAACCGGATATTCTCTTCCTTCAGCTGTGGTGGTTTCACCATTATTGGACGCATAAATAAAATTGCGGATATAGTTGTTGTACACGCTGGCACTTGCGCTGATGATTTTACCTTCATACTCCAGGGCTGCATCTACCTGATAACTGCGCTCAGGATTTAAGTTAGGATTACCAATTTCGTAACGAAAGGTTCCTTCATGTACCCCGTTTGAAGCCAGTTCTGCCGGGTTTGGCGCACGGAATGCTGTACCTGCATTGGCTTTAAAGTTCAATTCATCATTAAACTGATGGGTGAAACCTAAAGCACCACTAACATTCGAGAATTTATTCTGGAATGCTGCAAATTGCTGCTCTCCATCTACAAATAACTCTTTGCCTTTGTTTTTACGGTAATCATAACGGGCACCAATGCTAAACGTATTGTCTTCCCAGTTTTTCTTTGCATAAGCAAATACACCTAAACCATAAGTGTTGTAATCAGGGATTAAAAACTCGTCATCTGCTTTATTCTGGCTATGTCCGGCATCAGCACTTAAACCAAAAACAGGCTGCCATCCATTGGTTTCATGGAAATAATATTTTAAATCAGCATTGTAAGTTTTCAGGTCGAAGAATAAAGAAGGACTTGGTCCGTCTTCCAATTCGCGACGTTGATTTTGCTGGTAACCGAAATCTGCTTTTAAATTGCCGTTACCGAGAATAAAGTTGTTATTCAGGGCGATTTTAAAATGTCTGATATCCTGACGTGGATAATCTAAGCTGCGGCTCTTGAAATCTGAATTTAAAAACGGATCTCCATTTTCCTTTACAAAATTTCCATTAGCATCCAGGAACGGATCATAAAAACCAATGTTATTGTGGAAGTTTGAAACATTCAAGTGAGAATATCCCCAGCTTTTGTTTAGTCCAACCATACCACTAAAATCCGTTTCATTATATCCGGAATTTGGAAAGTATCCGGTTGGTGTTTTAAATGAATAAGCATTTTTGTATGTGCCACGGGCTCTCCAGACAAAACCATTTTCATTTCCGGTTAACATCAAAGAGTTGGCTGTTAAGCCATTATTGGTGGAGTAGTTGCTGATCAATTCGCCTTTTACCTGGCCTTCTGGTGCCGTACTTGGTTCCAGCAAATTAATTACACCACCCAATGCATCCGATCCATACATTAATGAGGCTGCTCCACGTAAAACCTCAACCCGATCTGATTTAAACTGATCGATTTCTATTCCGTGTTCATCTCCCCATTGCTGTCCCTGCTGTTTAATACCATCATCTAAAGTAACGATGCGGTTATAACCTAAACCTCTAATCACTGGTTTGGAAATAGAAGGCCCGGTGGTAATTTGTGATACCCCAGGGATTTTGGTTAGGGCATCAATCAGGTTAGTAGATGGCTCCAATAATTGTTCCTTATCTAATACTGCCGATGATGCACTGTTTCTTTTACTGGTACTGCTGATGATGCTACCAGTAATTACAATCTCCTTGGTTTCTATTGCTGTAGGCTGCAAGGCGAAAGTTAAATTAGATGGTGCGGCAAAGTTTACTACTTGAGTAGCTGTTTTGTAACCTATAAAATGTACTTCTACTAAATAACTTCCTTTTGCAGGCAGGTTATTTAAGGTGAATTCACCTTCCGTATTGGTAACGGCGGTTACTTTTAAATCGGGGATATAAATGGTTGCACCGGGTAGCGCCTGATTGTTGCTGGCATCGGTTACTTTTCCGGTAATGTCTTTTAAAGTGGCAGCGAAAACCGTACTGCTGAATATGGTATATAGAATCACTAAGCCGATAAGCTGTAATTTTTTCATTGTTTTGTTTTTATATTAAACATCATGAATATCCACTGAAATGTCTGATCAGGGCAAATTCAAAACGACTTTAATGAATAAAGAATAGAAATAGTAAGTTCAAAGCTTAGAAAGCTTTGCTCAAATATTGAATAGAAATAAAAGGCAAATACCTTTCGAGAAATTAGGCCAATGGAGGGCCGCGTAAGCTGGTGCTGAGTAATTTGGTATATGAACTTTTCAGCACGGGTTCTTTCTGACTGAAAATGGTTGCTGAAAGAAAAATGCGGTAAACCTGATGGGTTTGTACATAATCCTTTTCAAAACTGGCATTACAAATTAAACAAGTGTCGCCATGCGCTTGAACATGGGTAAGATGATGGCAGTTTACTTCTTTCTTAGGGATTGGAATTTCCTGATGATGATGTAAAACACTCCATGGCGTTAAGGCAATAGCAAAAGTAAACAGCATAAATGCTGAAAAATATTTTCTAATATTTTGCTGATGCTTTTTCAATGGCTCAAAAGTAATAAATTATTGATCAAAACAATATCTTTGGAAAGTAACATTGATTATATGTCCATTATGATCAACATTTTTAGTGGTTTGAAGAAGTAGAGATGAAATTAATTAAGAAAAATATTTTAAATATTTTGTTTTTGACGCTGTTGCTGGCGATTGTTCTCGTTCCTGATGCAAAAGCATTTTTTATTCGGGGTTTAATGACTATTGGATTTTACAAACCCGACTTGGAACATCCAATTTCAACATCCTCTAACCTGGAGGGGATTAAGTTTAAAGATATTAAAGGCAACGTAATTGATCTGGGGGATTTAAAAGGTAAGGTCATATTTATAAATTTCTGGGCAACCTGGTGTCCGCCTTGCCGAGCAGAAATGCCTTCACTACATAAATTGTATGCCCAGTTTAAAAATGATAAAAACGTGGTTTTTATTTTTGTAGATGCAGATGATGACCTTAAAAAATCAGCTAAATTTATGGCAGATCGTCAGTATGGACTACCGTTGTACGGCTTTGCCAGTGAAATCCCGAAGCAGATTTTTGAAAGTGCCTTGCCCACAACCGTGATCTTTGATCGGCAAGGCAGATTATCTTTCAGGCATGAAGGAATTGCCAATTATAATGATCAAAAGTTTGTTGATTTCATAAATAAATTAAAAAGCACAAAATAGCCTTATCACCATGAACCGTGCGCTATCAGGAATTTTGATACTGAGCAATATTTTTTGCAATATATGTAGTTAACTACATATATTTGTGTTTTAATATTTGATTATGCAAAACGACTTTAAAATTGAACAATTAGATAATCATTTCTGTGAAGCGATTATTGGGTTAATTCTACCCATCCAACAAATAGAATTTAATGTAAATATAGATTTAGCTGCGCAACCCGACTTGTTGGATATCGAAAAACATTACGATGGTTCTGGCGGCGCTTTTTGGGGAGCCAAATTTAATGGCGAGCTTATTGGTACCATCGCCTTAATTGCTGCCCCAGCCCATCATTCGGGTACCATCAGAAAAATGTTTGTTAAAAAGGAATTTCGTGGAAAAGAATTAGGGGTTGCACAGGCTTTATTGAAAACTCTTTTAGCTTATTGTGAAGATAACAAATTGAATGAAATATATTTAGGCACAAAGGATATATTACAAGCAGCCTGTCGCTTTTACGAACGCAACGGATTTAAACAAATTGCAATGGCAGATTTACCGGTTTACTTCCCTCGGATGGCTGTTGACAATGTTTTTTACAGCCTGGATCTAAAATCTGTTTAATGAAACAAAATGTAATTGATGCCTCCGGTTTATTGGCTATATCTACGCGCTTGCAGCGACTTAGTGATCAGATCCGTAAAGATGGTTTGCTAATTTATAAAGCTTTCGGGATTAATTTTCAGCCAAAATGGTTCCCGGTGTTATATACCTTATATAAAAAATCGACCATGAGTGTAGTTTCTCTTTCTGATGAAATAGGTTATGCACATCCTTCAACCATTAGCTTGTTAAAGGAATTGGAGAAGGAAAAATTAATCCGGTCTAAAAAAGATAAAGTGGATACCCGTAAACGTTTGGTTGAGCTTACAGAAAAGGGAACTACACTTCTTTCTACCATGGAGCCTGTTTGGGAAGTGATTATTAAAGCCACAGCAGAAATCACCAACACAGAAAATAATTTAATGAAAGCCATAAACGAAGTGGAAGCAAGCCTGAAAGAAAAAAGTTTTCTACAAAGGGCAGAAGTTTATATCAAAAAATAATTGAATTTGGAATGGAAGAATGATAGGGTGACGGAGAAGGTTAACCAATGATTTTACTATTTTTGCCGCCATGATTTCATTTTTCGAAGCTTCCTTAAAACAACTTTCCATTCACCACACCGGAAATAAACTGGTTGAAGAATATTACAAATTATCTGATGCTCCGCTCCATATTGATGATGAGGTTTTGGGTAACTTATTAATGCAATACTTTCTTAAACCATTTGAAAAGGTAAATGAGGTTTATCGCTTCTTCCATCCCAATGATAATTTAAATCTAAATGAAGTTTATCATTTTGCCCATGAAATTTTTGAGAACGCCGAACTTTTTCATGAAGATTCTCAGCAACTGGCCAAATATTTATATGATGTCGCCAATCACCCAAAAATAAAATCAGGAGAATTGTACGTGGCCTACTTTGAGAAAGTGCAGATTGAAGGTGAACAATTGGATGTACTGGGAATTTTTAAATCAGAAACTAAAGACACCTACCTCAAAGTTTTTCCGAAAGATGATGGCTTCAATATGAGCTATGAACAAGATGCCATCAGCATCAATAAGCTGGATAAAGGTTGCTTGATTTTCAATACCGAAAAAGAGGAAGGTTATAAAGTGGTGGTTCTTGATCAATCTAAAAGTAGCAACGAATCTGCCGTATACTGGAAAGATGAGTTTTTAAAGCTGAAAATCAGAAACGACAGTTATAACCAAACCAACAATGTTCTGGGTGTTTATAAAAACTTCGTCACACAGAAGCTGGATGATGATTATGAAATCAGCAAGGCTGATAAAATAGATTTGTTAAACCGCTCGATGAAATATTTCAAAGAAAAGGAAACTTTTGATATCGAGGAATTTGGAAACGAAGTGATTGGAAATGCGGAAGGAATTGAATCTTTCAAAAATTATAAAAAGAATTACGAAGAGGAATTTGAATCTCCAATTGCGGATAATTTCGAGATTGCAGAATCAGCGGTGAAGAAACAAGCAAGGGCCTATAAAAGTGTACTTAAACTGGATAAGAACTTCCACATTTATATCCATGGCAATAAGGATATGATTGAAAAAGGTTACGATGATGATAAATCTATGAACTTTTATAAGGTGTATTTTAGAGAAGAAGAGTAGTTTGGAGTCTTTAGCCGGGAGTCATCAGTCCGGAGTCTTGGGCGGAGATGAGTTGGTGTTGTAAATAAGGGAATAGGAAGTGTGGTAAGTTGGAAGAAATAGACTATCGACTAAAAGCTTCACAAGGATTAACCTAACCCTTTAATCTCATACCTCTAGCGTTTAAGTTGTTGGAAATTATTAAGTTAGTGCCTGACTTACGAAGTTTTGAGGGGTTGTGTGACGGAAAACTTCGTCAGTCTTCGAGCGGCAATCTAAACAACTAACCACTTTTTTCAACTAAATTCGCTGTTGTGCTTTCAGCGCCAGATACTGATTAATCACGTTTACCGTCAGTTTTTGCGGAGCTGTTAGTACCGAAAGTATCCCATGTTTACTCAGTTCTTTCACCATTAACTTTTTCTCGTAGATAAATTTTTCTGCAATGGTTTGATGGTAAATGCCCTCTATATCTTTTGCAGATTCGGTACTTAGTGCTTTTAATTCGGTATTTTCAAAGAAAACCACCAAAAGTAAATGGTATTTAGCCATTCTTTTTAAATAGGGGAGTTGCCTGTGTAAGGCAGATAAACTTTCAAAATTGGTGAAAAATACCAATAGTCCACGCTGTTTTACTACGGTCCTGACTGAACTGTACAAAAGTTCGAGATTACTTTCCAGATATCGGGTTTTCTCCTTATACAGAACATTCATGATGGTACCTAACTGAGAAGACTTGCGGTCGGCAGGAACAATGGCTCCAATCGTCTCGGATATGGTAATTAAACCCGCTTTATCTTCTTTGAGCATAGCTACTTTGGATAATGCTACGCTTGCGTTGATGGCATAATCCAGTAAGCTTAAGCCTTCGAAGGGCATGCGCATGACACGAGATTTATCAATAATGCAATAAATATTCTGCGCACGTTCATCGGTATAAGTGTTCACCATTAACGCACCTTTTCGGGCAGTGGCTTTCCAGTTGATGGTGCGAATATCATCTCCACCTACGTAGTTTTTGATTTGATCGAACTCGCTGCTTTGGCCTACTTTTCTGATTTTTTTAATGCCAAATTCTGTAAGGTAGCGCGACACCGCCATCAATTCATATTTACCCAAATTAATAAAGGATGGATAAACAGGCAATACTTTTGCGCCATCAAAGTTATACCGTCGATTGATTAAACCGAGTGGTGATGAAATGAAAATCCTGATAAAGCCAAAATCATATTCCCCACGTTTGGTAGGCCGTAAGTTATAATGAATGGATTTAACATCTCCCGGTTGCAGACTTAGCTTGAAGTCTTTATCCCTCAATTGAAACTGAAAGGGAATTTCATCTATTACACGAAGATTTATTTTAAAGCCATACTTGTTTTTAACCTCAATCTGAACGGGATTTTCATCGCCATTGCTTAAGCGTTTTGAGGTGATCCTTTTCGCCTCAACCCCTTCCTTATTTCGATATTGAATAAACACATCTATAAACCATAATATAAATACCACACCTAATGCCACTTCCGGAATTTCGCCGAGCCAGGAGAAAAAGAACTTCAACAAGAAAAGTATAACGCAAAATCCCAGAGCCGCAAACAGGCGGTCTGTCAGATAAAGATTTGTATAATATTGCTGAAAGAATTTTTTCAAAATGTGTTTTATTGTATGGATTGTTTAACGCTTTATAAAATGCATCACTGCCAGCTGAACTATCTTGGTACTTCTATTTTTTTAATAATCTGATGAACGATGTCGCTGGTTGTTAAACCTTCCATTTCCTTTTCTGGTGATAGCAAAATCCGGTGTGCCAGTACGGGTACGGCCACAGCAATGATATCATCAGGTGTTACAAAATCACGATTCTGGATGGCGGCCAAAGCTTTAGCACTGTGTACTATAGCCAGAGATGCCCTTGGCGATGCACCCAAATACAGTGACGGATTGTTCCGGGTTTCATTCACGATTTTAGCAATGAATTCGAGTAATTTGGGTTCTACAAATAAGCTGCGGATGATGGATCTGGCCTCTTGAATTTGTTGAACAGACAAAACCGGTTTGACTTCTGCAGCCAAACTTTTGTTTACCAGCGTATGCTGCGCCATTAAAATAGCAGTTTCTTCTTCCAGAGACGGATATTTAATTTCAATTTTAAATAAAAAGCGATCTAATTGGGCTTCTGGTAAACGGTAAGTTCCTTCCTGTTCAATGGGGTTTTGGGTAGCGAGCACCATAAAAGGTTCGTCCATCAGGTAAGTTTCGCCATCAATAGTCACCTGACGCTCTTCCATTACCTCAAACAAAGCCGATTGTGTTTTGGCCGGGGCACGGTTAATTTCATCCACAAGAATGATATTTCCAAAAATCGGACCCTTTCTAAATTCGAAATCACCGGTTTTGGTATTAAAGATAGGGGTGCCCAAAACATCAGATGGCATTAAATCTGGTGTAAACTGTACCCTTGAAAATTGTGCATCAATAGATTTGGCCAGTAGCTTTGCGCTTAATGTTTTGGCTACTCCGGGTACTCCTTCAATCAGAATATGCCCATCAGCCAGTAAGCCAACAATCAGAAAGTCGATAACTTGTTTCTGTCCGACGATGATATTTCCCAGCACATTTCTGATTTGATCTACTGCTGCGTTAAGTACGCTTAAATCCGTGCGTGGGTTAAATTGTTCCTGCTCCATTGCGTTGCGTATTTTTATAAAACTGTTCTATGCTTTCGTTTAAATTAATGAGTTCATGGTCGCTTAAATTCGCCATGGTAGGTATATTCATCATATACCGTGTTAAGGTTTTAGCCAATTGTTCGTTAATACCCGTTTTTTCCCTGATCAAGTTGGCGAAATTCGCGTCTATTTCATTCGTTTTGATATAATACCTCGAACGTAAATATTCCAGAAAGTAATTCATTTTCTTCATGGCAATATCCTGATTATTTCTTTCATGATAGTAAACACTTCCCACAACGTTTACAAATTCAACTGATGCATTTGTCATAGGATCTACAATTGGAATAATGCGTTGCTTGCGTTTAATTTCGAAAACTACAAAAATAATTAAGCTGAAAATAGTCAGGTAATAAGCCCACTTCAATTCTGGATGTGCAAAAAACACTCTTAACACATCAGTGGTTTCCGTTTTCTGTGCAGAGAAATATTCATCTAGAATTACGGTTTTTCTATTTTGAAGATAGCTCAGTGTTTTTGCACTATACTCTGCTCCATATTTATTCAGAAGCACGAAATTTGTATAAAAACCGGGCTCTGCAATTAAAAACAGCGATCCCTTACCGAAATTAAAACGGATAAAATTCGGGTGCTGATCAGCATTAATACCTAAAACTACAGTTTGCTTTGAATCTATAGTGCCAAAATACTGCGTGCCTATACCACGTTCAAAACCATAACTGGCTTCGGTCTTCAAATTAGGATTGGTGAAATTTAGTGCACTGCCATTTCTGGAGATGGTGCTAGCGGTGTTAAAATTTAAGAATTTTTCCAGTTTACCAAAATCATAACTCGCAATAAACAGATCATTTCCCGCCTCAATATATTTTTTGATCTGTTCAAATTCGTATTTTTCGAAATTTACTTTTTGCGCAACGATGATATAAGCAGATTGATTGTACCGATTATTTTTAAGGGTATTGTATAGGGCTAGCTGAGTTTTTTTTACAGTTGCATTGGGTACAATGTCTTTAATTCTATGGTGAAGAATGTAGGTGCCATAAGGAATTTTATCAGTAGAAAGATAAGTTGGATCCCAATTGGTGGGTACAGGCTTATTATACTGGGCCAGTAAGTAAGCGAGGATCATCATCAATCCAAGCGCAAAGTAAATTTTAAAGCTCCTCATTTAATCTGGTTGTTAAAATGGTTAAATGATTGCTTTATTGGCTCAAATTTTTGTTCATCTATGGGGAAATCTCCATACCAGATATAATCAAACTGAAGGGTTAGCTGGCTGAAATCATTTTTCAGTTCCGGTTTGCTGATTTCCGTTAAATAATTGTAATTGGTTTTGTCTGGTTGCCATTGAATCAGTTGGGCATCACTAAGTTTCTTTAATGCCCGTAAATACAGTAACCTCACGGCGAGCCGGAATTTACCTTCGCCTATTAAACGCTGTAATTCTTTATCGTAATCTATTTCATGAATATTCTCGTTTAAAACGTCGTATGGTAAAATGGTTTCCAGAGGTTTCTTGCTGAAGATATTTTTGGCACCAATCATTTTGATAATGAGAAAGGCCAGTAAGGCAATGCCCAGGCTAATAAAGAAATATTTTGATACCGAATTAGATGCCGCACCAACAAATAGTTTGCTAATCATTTTCCAGAACCACATCCAAAATCTTTCCCAAAGAGAGAGCTGCCGGCCTTCAATCTGATCATATTGAAATTCCTTTTGTTCTTTGTAATAGCTGATGGCACGTTTATCAAACTTTGATGGCGTAATTTGACTGCTATCGGTTTTCATCTCGTGTTTCTCCTGCTTCGGTTTAGCAACCTGAGCCTGAGCTTTGCTGATGACCGGCAGAAAAAAGAGTAAACCGATAAGAAAATAATTGAGCAGAAATTTCGACATTTTAATATTCTTCGGAGCGGGTATCAATTGGTTTTTCTGAGGTTCCGAAATTTGAGATTCGCTCCATCAAACCTACATTTTCTTTTTGCTCAATTAAACTAAAGTACATGAGGGTAATGGTAATAATCGGTACAATGGTAAATACCTGGCAAAGCGACTGCAACACGGTACTAATCATGGTTAAGGTTAAAGACATGTGGGCGCCTTTACTGGAGAACATTCCAATCATGCTAAATAATGTAGTGGGCAAAATGATCATGCTCATACAGGCATATACGATAATCCACACTACAACTAGGGTTCCAAAGGTGATCCAGAAATTCTCTTTAATGATTTGAAAACTCCTGCTAAAGGCATACGATAAAGAGGCATTCTCAATAACCATAATCGGAAGCATCATGGTGACAAAGGGAAACAGATAAAAGCCGGGAGCGAGGCAAAACATAAACCCTACAAGAACCATTAGTAAGAGTAAAATGGAGCTACCAAAAACCCTCCAGAAATAATATTTAAAGAATCCCCAAACCTCCTCCATAGTAGGTGTTTGATTTCCTTTTTGCACATAAATAGCAATGTAAGAAAGAATAGCTACGGACATGCTGGCATAACTGGCCAAAGAAAAAATAATGGATAGGAAATATTCAATTCCGTACAAACCGAGTCCGGTTGCACTGCCTCCGTTACCCATAGCATTGATCACGTTAACCGTTTTATATTGCTGCATTAACATGGTAGACATGCTGGCCAGAACAAATAGCCCGCAAAAGGTAAAATAAGTTTTAATCAGCGGCTTAAAATTTTGCCGCATAAAGGTAAAGGTATCATTAATCACCTGTCCAAAATCTCTTCGTTTCTTAAATTCTAGGGCTTCGATCATGTTAATTATGGGCGTTTATTTGCTTTTGATTGATTTTTATGGGGTAGATAAATACGTACCAGATGATAAATGAGGCTGATGATCCTAAAATCAAAAGACTAAGTACTAAAGGCATTTCGGTATGGCGGGTAACAAAACTTTCGAAAAAGGCTGCCACAATGAAAATAGGAATTAATCCCAGAACCATTTTTAAGCCTTGTTTTGCACCTCTTAAAGTTGATTCCATTCGGGTATAAGTTTTCGGGAATAAAAAGCTGTTTCCTAAAACCAAACCAGCTGCTCCTGCTAAAACGATGGCAGAAATTTCGAGCGTTCCATGAATCCAGATCACCAGAACCGATTGCAAACCCAGGCCTTTACTAAAAAAGAAATACTGGAATGAACCGAGCATGATGCCATTTCTAAATAAGGAAACAATAGATCCAAATGAAAATATAATGCCTAATGCGAAGGTATATAGTGCTACATAAATGTTATTTGCGCCAATCTGTAAAAACATCAAAAACTCATTCTGTTGCTTATAAACACCAAATGGATCGCCTTTGGCAATATTCTCATTGGTCATGTTTACATAACTATCACCCATAATTAAACGGACAAAAGTATCATCGTATTTGGCTGATAGAACTCCAATGGCACACGAAACTAAAAAAAACAGCAGGGCGTAAACGATCTGCTTCCGATGCTGAAAAAATACCAGTGGAAGTTCAGTTTTCCAAAAAAATAGGAATCGATTTGACCTTTCCTTTTTGTTTTTATAAACTGATTGATGCAGTTTGGAGGCCAGTCCGTTTAAATACGCAGTAGTTTTAGAATTGGGGTAAAAAGTTTTTGAGTAGGCTAAATCGTTAGTGATTTCTACAAACTGATTGGCAATTTCATCAGGATTGGCATGTTGTATCGCTTCAAAGTATTTCCACTTTTCCGAATTTTGTTTAACAAATAATGCTTCTCTCATGTAATGGTAGGCCAAATCTCGGGTTAAAATAGTTAAATTTTAACATATACAAAAGATAGTCGCAAAACATTGCGCAAAAACAAAAGAAAAAAACTGATTTTGCTTAGCCACTTTATCCTTAAAAAAAATTATGTTTGAACATGGATACCATCAAAATCAGCACTGCCCAGAATATAGATATTGAGTATGAAATAGCCGGTTTAGGTGAACGGATTGCGGCAAGATGTATTGATCTGGCTGGTTTTGCTGTGCTTTATTTCTTAGCCATCGTCATCGGATTAATCGCTGCTTTCAGTCTCTCTTCAACAAGTTTGTATGTCGCATTAATTGGCTTTATCGTGATTTTTGTTTTTTACGATTTAGTTTGTGAATTGTATATGAATGGGCAAACCTTTGGCAAAAAGGCGTTAAAAATAAAAGTAATTAGTTTGGATGGTAGTCAGCCTACCTTCGGTCAGTATATTTTCAGGTGGTTATTTAGAATGATTGATTTTGGAATTCCCCTGGGCTGGGGAGTTGTAGCACTGGTATCTGTTGTGGTCACTAAAAACCACCAGCGGGTTGGCGATATCCTGGCCAAAACCACACTGATTAAAACCAAGCCGCGCACTCAAATCCAAAATGTAGCTTTCAACTTTGCTTTACCTGATGAATATCAACCTGTATTTAAAGAAGTTCTTCACTTGAACGATCGTGATATAGAACTTGTTCATGAAGTATTAACCAGCTATTACCAAACCAGAAATCCAGAGCTGATTTATACTATGGCTGCTAAAACAAAAGAACATATTCTGGTGTCTATACCTGCCGGAATGAATGAATTACAATTTTTAGAAACGGTGTTAAAGGATTATAACCACCTGACATCAAATATGAATGTTTAACCAATTTACTGGATAAACATTTTATATAAATAAGAAATCATAACGAAATTTCCTACAACCAGAATCAGTGTTTTAAGCACTAATGATTGATGCTTAATAGGAAACTTATACAATATTCCGGCTATAACGAAGAGGAATATTAGTGGGATTGTAGGTGGGTAGAGCAGCCAGCTTTTATGGAAGTTGCCTTGAAACAGGGCAATTAAAGACCGCTGAAATCCACATCCGGGGCAATCTATTCCCGTTAAGGCTTTAAACGGACAGGTTAATAAATGATTTTGCAGCCAATCAAAAATGTTGATTGAGCTGCAAAATATAAATGTTATTGTAATCAATTGATGTTAAATATTACCTTGACCATCATTCGGATCTTGTTTATTTCCGAAAGGATTATTTGGATTGTTAAAAGGATTGTTCGGGTTATTAAATGGGTTATTTGGATTGTTGAAAGCGTTATTCCCAAAGCCTCCGTTTTGAGCTTCTGCTGCAGATGGGCCTAAATATTTAGCATCTCCAAAACCTAAAATGGGTATAAAGATATAAGGGAAAAATATCATTCCAACCGTAAATCCTTCGGTTTTTCCAAAGCTTTTGTTCATCAAATTTAAAGCCCAGATCCCAAATATTATAGTTGTACAAGGAATTAATAGCCAAAGAATCCATATCATTGGTTTCCCTATAATCTCTAGTAGAATGATCATGTTGTAAATAGGAACAATTGCCGCCCATCCAGGTTTGCCAGCTTTCTCAAAAATTTTCCACATGCCAATAATCATCAAAGCATATATTGCCAGGTACAAGATTACCATACCCATACCAATTCCTGCGGCTACTCCGCTTGCTTCATACTCATTCATAATTTTTTGTTTTTTTAAGGTTTTAGATATAAATAGTTAAACTAAAGTAAAATTTTTATTTACAATTACCTATTTATTTGTCTGATTAGTCTAGTGCTTTTAAAACCTTTGGGGATAATTCGGTAGCCCAGCTGGCATACATTTTACCGCTGGGATGTAAGCCATCTTTTGCTACAAGCCCTAAATCTGTAGCAGCATTTCTTGATGCTGGTGTGATATTGGTATAGCTCACACCTGCTGTCAACGTTATTTCTTGGTTTGCAGCATTAAAAGCATCAATTTCTTGAGCAATAATTTTTATGTCCCTGCCAGAACTTTTTCCGAATGGAGTAACCCCCCAATCAGGAATGGAGACTACAAAAACACGATCTTTTCTGCCACCCGTAAAAGCTATTGCCGTTTGTAACAATGCTGCGAACTCTTGTTTATAAGTATCAATCGGGTAACCCCTGTATTGATTATTGACTCCGATTAATAAGGTAACGAAATCATATTTTGATGTCAGATTAGTTTGCTTAAGGGCGCTTTGGAGTTCATCAGTTGTCCAGCCGGTTGTGGCAATAATTTTTGGAGCTGATACAGCTATATTTTGAGCTTTTAATAAGCTTTGTAATTGAAAAGGAAAAGATTCCTGTTGCGCAACAGATTCGCCAATGGTATAAGAATCACCCAGAGCAAGATAAGATCTAGTTCCTGAGGAAGCAGGTTTGGTGATGATCGGTAGGGTTTGATCAGTAGATGACATGCTTTTTTCTTTAGTGCAAGCCGAAGTTAATAAAGAAAATAAAATAGCTGTAAATAAAACTTTCATGATTCATTTACGCAAAAGCAATCATAAAGGTTTTGATGTGATCTGGATTAACTTCTGTAAGCTGTTAGATCAGTTTCATTTGAAAAAGATCAGCAATGTGGTGCTTCAATCTGCCCTTTACCTCCTCCAGATCTAATGTATAACCCAGTTCTTTTTCCAAAGAAGTAACCGCTTTATCATCAATACCACAAGGTACAATGTTCTTAAAATATTCCAGATCTACATTCACGTTAAAGGCAAAACCGTGCATGGTTACCCATCGACTGCAACGTACACCCATGGCACAAATTTTTCTGGCCTTGTCATTGTCGGGGTCTAACCAAACACCTGTATAGCCTGGGTAACGTCCAGATTCAATTCCATAATCTTTTAGGGTTAAAATAACGGCTTCTTCCAGGGTGCGGAGATATAAATGAATATCGGTGAAAAAATTATCAAGATCCAAAATCGGATAGCCTACAATTTGTCCCGGGCCATGATAAGTGATATCTCCACCACGGTTAATTTTATAGAAGGTAGCATGCTTTTCTAAAAGGCCTTCTTCATCCAATAATAAATTATCCTGATGCCCGCTTTTGCCTAAGGTATAAACATGTGGGTGCTCATTAAAGATGAGGTAATTTGGCGTGGGTAAATGAGTGCCATTGATCCTGTTCTCTGTTTTTACGGCTACCGTTTTGTTCAATAACGCTTCCTGTTTGTCCCAGGCATCCTGATAGTCTGTTAAACCCCAGTCTATAAATTGCGTAGGTACTTGTTTGGGTTCCAAAGCCTTTTCTTCCAACTCAGTCATTTTATCCAATTTTATGCTTTGTTTGCTACGTAACCTAACATATAACCATCTTTTGTTTTAAAGTAGTTAACCGTTAATTCTCTGGTACCACCCGGTAACTCTACCAGGGCATTTAAATTTCCTTCTGCTTTTAGCTTAAAGGGTTTAATATGGATATCCCGTTTAAATTCAAGACCTTTTTTACCATGCCACTTATAAATAGCTTCTTTAGCACACCAGGCAACATATAAGCCTTCTGTATTATTTCCAATTTGCTTTTGAGCAAGCTCAATATCACTCAGGAATTTATGCTTAATGCTTTTAATCTTATGCTTGATGAGTTCAATATCTACACCAACTGCAAATTCCTTGCTAATCATTACTGCGGCGTAATCATAAGAGTGACTTAATGAAATCTGATAATCAGAATTAACAAGATATGGCTTACCGTCTTCATCAAACTGACAATCAATATAAGCTGTGGTATTGAGCATTTTTCGCAATAAAAGCCGCGTGCTTAACCAGTGTAAAAGCCTTTTGCCATTGTTAAATGAAGAGATAATATCCAGTTCATGTTGCTTTAGTTGTAAGCCAGCCAACATTTCTTCTTCAGTTTCTTCAATTTTCCAGATTGCCAGAACCGAATGGTCATCAATATTTTTATTATAAACTATTGGCATTTATAAAATTGGGAGATTAGCATGCATAATTATCTTAATAAATTGATAATTTAGGCCAAAAATACGCATAAAAATGATATTATCAGACAAAAGGATATTAGAAGAAATTGATAAGGGTACCATCATCATTGAACCCTTTAAGCGAGAATGCCTGGGAACTAATTCTTATGACGTTCACTTGGGGAAATACCTGGCAACTTATGAAAGTCGAGTACTAGATGCAAAGGCCCATAATGAAATAGAACATTTCGAAATTCCTAAAGATGGTTATATTCTTCATCCCGGTACCTTATATTTAGGTGTAACCCTGGAATATACCGAAACACATAGCCATGTTCCTTTTTTGGAAGGTAAGAGTAGTACTGGCCGTTTAGGTATTGATATCCATGCTACGGCAGGTAAGGGAGATGTTGGTTTCTGCAATACCTGGACTTTAGAAATATCCGTTGCGCAACCTGTAAAAATATATGCAGGTATGCCTATTGGGCAGTTAATATACTTTGTTGTAGAAGGAAATATTGAAACCATGTACAACACTAAAGGCAATGCCAAGTATAATAATAAAACAACCCGCCCTGTAGAAAGCATGATGTGGAAGAATAAGTTCTAAACGAAAATTCATTATACCTTCATTATTATATGCCTCGGGTTTTGTACCTTGAGGCATATTTTTATTTATAGCTTTCGTAAAATGAAATTCAGCATCAAGCTCGTTATCAGTTTCCTATTGATCATTCTTAGCTTTTCGGCTTTTAAAATGGATGATGATCCATTTACGCAACTTCTGAATAAACTGGAAGAGTATACTAATAAATTTCCACAGGAGAAGGTACACCTTCATTTAGATAAACCATATTATGCCATTGGCGATGATATTTGGTTCAAAGCCTATATAGTTGATGCCAAATCTGCAGCTCCATCAGCCTTAAGTGAAATATTGTATGTGGAACTGATTAACGAAAAAGATTCTGTAAAAAAACAATTGAAGTTGCCTGTTGTGGGTGGCATTACCTGGGGAGATTTTAAACTTACTGACACCCTCGCTGAAGGCAATTATCGCATCAGGGCTTATACCAATTACATGCGAAATTTCGGGACAGCGTTTTTCTTTGATAAAAGCATAAAAATTGGAAATAGCTGGGCAAATAAAGTTTTTACGGAAACCCAATACGATTTTAAGAAAGAAAATAACGCTGATAAAGTAACCGCAACCATTCATTTCGAAGATAAGAATGGACTAGCTTATAAAGACAATGAGGTGAGTTATGATGTTCAGCTGGATTATAAATCTATTGAAAAAGGAAAAACAAAAACGAGTGTAAATGGCGATGCAGTAATCACTTTCACAAATAGTTCAGGGTTTGCTGGAAAAACAGGAAAGATTGTGGCTACCATTACTTTAGCTAACAAACAAAAAGTAGTAAAATCGATTCCAATTACTTCTACTTCCAATGATGTTGATGTTCAGTTTATGCCTGAAGGTGGTAATCTGATTGAAAATTTGCCACAAAAAATAGCCATTAAAGCTGTAAATGCAGCAGGCCACGGTGAAAATGTAAAAGGAACTGTCGTTGATGAAACAGGATCAGAAGTCACGAGGTTTGAAACAACATACTTAGGGATGGGGAATTTCATTTTTAATGCCCAGGCGGGTAAATCCTATACCGCTAAAATTAAGTTTGCAGATGGCTCTTCAAAGGATATTAAAATGCCTTTAGCTCAAAAAAGTGGTTACGCCATCGCCATTAATAATTTAGATACAGCAAAAGTTTCCCTAAAAATTATGTCGAGTGCAGATTTAGTTAATGGAACAGAATTGAAAGTAGTGGCACAACAAGCCGGAAATGTATGTTATGTATCGAAGGCAAAAATGGATAAACAAGTGCTGATGGCAACCATTTTAAAAAAGAACCTACCAAGTGGAATTGTACAATTTACACTTTTCTCTGGCACTAATCAGCCCTTGGCAGAAAGATTAGTTTTCGTGAAAAACAATGCTGATCTTTTGGATGTCGCATTGAATACTTCATCCGTATCCAACAGCAGAAAAGGTAAAACAACTTTTACCTTAGATGCCACGAATCAGCAAAAACCTGAAATCAGTAGTTTTTCTGTAGCGGTAACGAATGCGAGCAAAGTTACGCCGGATGAAGACAATGAAACGAATATTCTAACTTCATTGCTTTTAACCTCTGATCTTGCAGGTTATGTTGAAAAGCCTAATCATTATTTCGCAAACGACGATATTAACACTCAAAAAGAACTTGATAATTTGTTGCTTACACAAGGGTGGCGAAGGTTCCTTTGGAAAAATGTAATCAGTGGTGCAAGTCCTTCCATTACTTACAATGTAGAAAAATCTTTAGCCATTACAGGCACCGTCATGAAGGGGAATAAACCTGTTGCTGGTGGAAAGGTGATGTTGATGGCGACTAAAGGTTCAACTTTTATCATTGATACAGTAACCAATGCAGAAGGGAAATTTGTTTTTGATAACCTGAGCTATGAAGACAGTACCAAATTTGTAGTACAGGCCAGAACCAAAACGGAAAGAAAATTTGTAGATATTAACATTGATGTAGTGCCAGGCCAGGTGGTAACAAAAAGCAAGAATAGCCCTGATGTAGAAATTAATGTGAATAACAGCCTCATGAAATATATTAAAGAAAGTGATAACTACTTTAATGAAATGACACGGCTGGGTTTATTGGAAAGGACTATTAAACTGGACGAGGTAACTGTTACCGAAAAGAAAAACCCAGCTAAAAACTCTGCAAACTTAAATGGTGCAGGTCGTGCAGATTTTATCATGACAAGTGATGACCTTTCTACTTGCGTAACCTTATCTCAATGTTTACAAGGTAGGCTGCCTGGGGTAATTTTTAGGGGCAATGTACCTTATTTGATGAGAAGTCAGAACACACCAATGTCGATTGTTTTGGATGGAATGCGGGTAGAATCAGAATTTTTAGACAATATTGTGCCAAGTGATGTAGAATCTATAGAGCTATTAAAAAGCATAGGCAATACTGCTATTTATGGTTCTCAAGGTGGTGGTGGCGTCATTATCATTACCACTAAACGAGGTGGGGGAACTTCCAATTACAACAGGTATGCACCCGGAATTGTCAGTATAAATCCAAAAGGTTTCTCGGTTTCAAGGGTTTTTTATGCACCAGTATATGATGGTGCCACAACCAATAGCACACGTAAAGATCTAAGAACGACCATTTATTGGAATCCGCAGGTGGTTGCACAAAAAGATGGAAAAGCAAAGTTTGAATTTTACAATGCCGATGAAGCCGGACAGTACAGAGTGGTTATTGAAGGTATAGATGCCTCTGGCCATTTGGCGAGAAAAGTTTATACTTATGAGGTTAAATAAAGAAAAATAGATAAATTTGATTATTATGCAAGCATAACTTATTTAGTTCATGCTTTATACTCAAATCTCATACGATTACCATGAATACAATTAAAGTAAGTGTTAAAGATCGCCTGGCAACCATTACACTCGACAAAGGGAAATCAAATGCTCTGGGAAGGGAGCTGATTACCGAACTGGATGATATGCTTAAGAATATAGCCGCTGATGACAATATTGGTGGTGTGATATTAACCGGAAAAGCTCCGTTTTTTTCGGCAGGCTTAGATTTGGTAGAACTTTATGGTTACAACGAAGCAGAAGCAAAATCCTTTTTTCAACTCTTTTTTAATTTTACGGCAAATCTGGTTTCCTTTAAAAAGCCAATGGTTGCGGCTATCAGCGGCCATAGTCCGGCAGGAGGATGTGTAATCGCATTAGCTTGTGATGCAAGAGTAATGGCCGAAGGTCAATACATCATCGGACTGAATGAAGTGCCTGTAGGTATTATCGTCCCAAATAGCATTTTTCAGCTTTATTCCTTTTGGATTGGAAAAGGAGAAGCCACCCGCAGTTTATTAACCGGAAAACTATTTAGCCCTGAAGAAGCTTTAAAGGTTGGTTTGGTTGATGAGTTGGTTAAAAATGAAAGCTTACTTACGGCAGCAGAACGAAAGATTAAAAAGTTTATGGAGCAGGAAAGCAATACCTGGTCGCAGAGTAAACTCAATATTCGTGAAGAATTAATTGCCGCCATGACAGCAGATCAATCTGCCACGCTAGAAAAAATGCTGGCGCAATGGTGGTCACCCAATACCAGACATATTTTAGAAACCATTCTGGCCAATTTGCAGCGGAAATAGGATGGGATTTAGAGTCGATTATTCAATTCAAACAATTTATCAATTTCCAAACCTAGTCAGTTACCCTGTGCTAACAATTTAGCAATTAAACAATCTAACAATCCAAAAAACAACTAACCAACTATTCACCTAAATACCTTACCTCATATGTTCAACTATAACTCACCAATGCTTAGAGAAGATGCTTTAAAAGGAAAAACCATTGTTATTACTGGTGGTGGAACAGGATTGGGCAAGGCAATGGGTATTTATTTTCTTAAACTTGGTGCTAACTTAGTCATCACCAGTCGGAAACAGGAAGTTTTGCAGAAAACTGCCGATGAGATGGAAGAAAAAACTGGTGGAAAGGTTTTGGCTGTTGCCTGCGATGTTCGCGATGCAGAACAAGTAGATCATGTGCTTGCGAAAACCCTAGAGCGATTTGGATCTGTTGATGTGTTATTAAATAATGCTGCAGGGAATTTTATATCACCTACTGAACGTTTATCCGCTAATGCTTTCTCATCAATTATTGATATTGTTTTAAAAGGAACCGTAAATTGCACTTTGGCTTTTGGTAAACATTGGATTAAGGAAAATCAATCTGCTACGGTTTTAAATATTATAACCACTTATGCTTTTACAGGTTCTGCATATGTTGTTCCATCTGCCTGTGCAAAAGGTGGTGTTTTGGCTTTAACCAGATCATTGGCGGTAGAATGGGGGAAGTACGGTATAAGAACTAATGCCATCGCACCAGGGCCATTTCCTACGAAGGGAGCATGGGAAAGATTGTTGCCAGGCGATTTAGCTAAAAAATTCGATTTTAAAAATCGTGTGCCGCTTAAAAGGGTAGGAGAACATCAGGAGTTAGCCAATCTTGCTGCATTTCTGGTCAGCGATTTTTCAGGATACATTAATGGTGAGGTAATTACAATTGATGGGGGAGAGTGGTTACAGGGTGCCGGACAAATGAATGGCTTAGAAGCAATTCCAAATGAAATGTGGGATATGCTGGAGCAAATGACAAGAAGCGCAAAAGGAAGTTAGTGTTAAAGCT
The DNA here is from genome assembly GCF_004340665.1 of Pedobacter psychrotolerans. GTDB lineage: Bacteria > Bacteroidota > Bacteroidia > Sphingobacteriales > Sphingobacteriaceae > Pedobacter > Pedobacter psychrotolerans. The sequence continues at coordinate 61,109 of NZ_SLWO01000010.1, read as the reverse complement.
AAAAGACTTAAGCAGAAAGCTTAAAGACCAAAGCTGAAAGACTAAAGCGAAAAGCTACAATTAAAAGTTTTATTATATAGTGTTGATATTGATTTCGGCAAAATCGTCTAATACTTGCATCATGATACTTGATGCTTAAATCTTAATATTTTATACTCATATACCGATACTTACATCTTACCACTAAAATATTATCTTTGCCCATATGAATATCTTACTTTTAGGTTCGGGCGGCAGAGAAAGTGCATTTGCCTGGAAAATGAGCCAGTCTTCGCACTGCGATAAATTAATTATTGCACCAGGAAACGGCGGGACAGGAATTTACGGTACCAACATTAACATCAACGTAAACGATTTCGATTCCATAAAAAAGATTGTTTTAGCAGAAAATATCGAACTGGTTGTAGTTGGCCCGGAAGAACCTTTGGTAAATGGTATTCATGATTTTTTTCTTGCTGATCAAACCATTGCTCATATTCCGGTAATCGGACCTAAAAAAGAAGGTGCAATTTTAGAGGGAAGTAAAGATTTTTCTAAACAATTTATGGATCGCCATGGTATTCCAACCGCGGCATCAAAGTCCTTTACCCCTGATACTTTAGAGCAAGGTTTAGCCTATCTGGAAACCCATGCCTTGCCAGTGGTTTTAAAGGCCGATGGTTTAGCTGCAGGTAAAGGTGTTCTAATCTGTACAGAAACTGTTGAAGCACAGGAAGAACTAAAATTAATGCTTGGTGGTAAATTTGGTGCAGCCGGAGCAACAGTTGTAATTGAAGAATTTTTAAGTGGCATTGAACTTTCTGTATTCATTTTAAGTGATGGAGAAAATTACATTACACTTCCATCCGCAAAAGATTATAAAAGAATTGGCCTTGGCGATACTGGCTTAAATACAGGTGGTATGGGTTCGGTTTCTCCAGTTCCATTTGCTACACCTGATTTCCTGCAAAAAGTAGAAGAACGCATTATCAGACCTACAGTTGAAGGGTTAAGAAAAGATAATATCGATTATACAGGCTTCATTTTCTTCGGATTAATTAAAGTAGGTGATGATCCATTTGTAATTGAATACAATGCCCGCATGGGTGACCCGGAAACAGAAAGTGTAATTCCGCGTATTGAAAATGATTTAGTAGAATTGTTCCTTGCAACAGCCAATAAGCAGTTGAATCAGGTTAACCTGGTTATTTCTGAGCAAACTGCTGCCACGGTGATGATCGTAGCCGGAGGTTATCCCGGAGAATATTTGAAAGGAAAAGCCATCAGTGGAATTGAAAACTTACGTCATTCTACTGCTTTCCATGCCGGTACACTTTTAGATAATGATGTAGTAAAAACCAATGGCGGCAGGGTAATTGCCATCACCAGTTTACAGAAAGATTTGTTTACTGCCTTACAATCAGCAACCGCTGATGCCGGCAGAATTTACTTTGACGGGAAATATTTCAGAGAAGATATCGGGTTTGATTTAATATAATTCGTAAAAATAGAAAGGCCGCCGATTTACAGATAATAATCTGCGAATCGGCGGCTTTATTTTTAGGGGATAAACGCTTATTTAGATTTGCTTCCCAATAATTCCTGAAGCTTATCTTGTAAAGCCTGTTCTCTTAATCCTTTAGCAATAATTTTACCAGACGGATCAATCAGGAAGTTTGCCGGAATAGATTGAATACCATACATTTTAGCGACTTCATTGTCCCAGAATTTCAAATCTGATACTTGTGTCCATGCTAATTTATCATCAGCGATTGCTTTTAACCAGGCATCTTTTTTACCCGGACGATCTAAAGAAACACCTAAAACGGTAAAACCTTTATCCTTGAATTTGTTATAGGCAGCTACTACATTTGGGTTTTCCTGACGACAAGGTCCACACCATGATGCCCAGAAATCAACCAGTACATATTTGCCTTTAAAACTAGATAATTTCACAGGTTTGCCAGCGGTATCTGTTTGCGTAAAATCCATAGCCATTGCGCCAACAGCAGTTTTTCTTCCAGCCTCAAATAATTGGGTAAGTTTGTTCCCGCTAGGGCTTGATTTTAACTCTGGTGATAAAGCATAAAATGCTTTCTCTGCTGCAGCGGCCTGATCAGGATCGCTAGCCAATTGTCCAATGGCACTTAAACTGATATATGATTTAGGATTTGCATTCGCAAACTGCAACAAAAGTGGGGTTAAGCCTTGGGCAGCTTTTTCATAACGGGCACTTAAAGCCTCCATTTTCACTTTATCTTGTTTTTGCTCAGCAGTGTAGCCATTGTATTCTGTATTAATTGCCATCAGCTGGTCATTAACAGGCTTAGTAAGTGCTTTTAATTTCTTTGCATCATCATTAACTGGAGAACCGCTAATCGTTGCGTTTTTTAAAGAATCTGCTGCCGCTAACTTGATGGTTCCTGGTTCTACATAGATCGATAAACCATCTAATTTTTCACCTTGTGCCGGGCGATTAACAAATGGGTTTTTATTCAGATATAAGCTTCCTTGTGCCGGATTGGTAACTGTGCCTTTAAATGCGAAAGCACCATTCGTTACAGTGGTAGAATCAGTAACGTTTTTTCCATCGCCCTGGTAAATTAGATAAATTTTATCTCCGGTTTTCAGGCCTTTTACATCGCCATTCAGCGTAAATGGTTTTTGTGCAAGTGCTGCAAGCGGCAATATTGCCAATGCAGATAAGAATATTTTTTTCATAGGTTGGTTTGGTTTAACTGATTCAAAGATAGTTATATTGTATTTAACGAAAATAGGCGGTTAAAATTATGATAGCTTTTGATAGGTTCGCCACCATAAATCCGGCATTTCACCATTTACCGCGGTCTGGTAATCGTCATATCGGCAAGGCACCAAGTGGTAGCGTTCATTTTTAGATTGACCTGATGGATAAGGCACTTGCATCCACCAGCGATCGGATTTTTTGCTTTTTACAAACATCATTTCTCCCGAACCATCTTTCAGGCTGGTTCTGTAAATCATGAATTGTGATTTTGGGGTAAGCGGGAAATCCTTTTTGCGGGCATAAAACCCATCCACAAAATACCAAACCATCTGTGCCAGCAAAAAGGCTGTTTGTCCGTTATTATCGTAGGCCGGATTAAACTCGTAAAAGCCAATTGAAGTTAGCTTATCATTCATGCCGGCGTATCTCGAAATCCTGCATGCTTCTTCCCCATCAAAACCATTTGGAGTGGTATTCGCATTTGCTGCTGCATCGGCAGAACGAATCGAACCTAAATCGAAACTGATCATATTCGCATTGCGTATGATCGGCTCCGTTAAACTAATATCCTGTGCAAATTCGCCTAAACGATGTACATCAAAATATAATTTATCCATTACACTTAAGCTTTCCTGGTTTACAAAATAGGTTTGATAGCCAACATTACTGTAGTTAAATAAAAAATTAGGCTGATGTAAGAAAATCTTATTGAGATAACAATCAGAACGGGTTTCCAGTCCATCACTTTCATCATCACCAATATCAAATTGATTATCAATCACCACCAGGTCAACCTTTTGCTCCAGGTCTTCATAACCTAAATATTGTGCATACGTTAAATCTTGTCCGCCGCCGATAATAATTGGGATAATGTCCTTTTTAATAAGATCGGAAACCACCATTTTAATGGCAATATAAGTATCAGCAATGGTTGCACCATGTTTGATGTTACCCAAATCTACAATCTTGCTGGTAAAGGCACCCTCATTTAATTTGTAGAACTTCTCTCTAAAATAATCAGGCGCCAGTGCGCAACCCTCATTATTTACAGCTCCTCTTCCATCAAGCACCCCAATGATGGCTAAATCATAGGTATGTTCATCAAAATCAGGAAAGGTAGAGGTGTAAATGTGTGCTTTTAATCCCAGCTGACTGGTAAAAAAACCTTGTTTGGGGGTGAAACTATCAGGGTTTACCGGGGAAAAGAAATCCGTTAACGACATATATTTAAAACTCTCGCCTCAAATATCTATTTTTGAATGCGTATTTCCACACATAGCTCGAAAAAAATAAAATGATACTGGTAACCGGAGGAACAGGATTTTTAGGCGCTGAATTAATTAAGCAGTTAACTGATCAAGGTTTAACTGTTCGTGCTTTGAGAAGAGAAAAATCTAAAATACCAGATTTGATTAAAGATAATGCGCTGATTGAATGGTTTATGGCTGATATTAATGAGCCATCTACGTTAGAAGAAGCCTTCTCTGGTGTTACCCAGGTTTACCACTGTGCTGCATTTGTGTCCCTTAACTCTAAACATAAAAAGCAACTCTTTCATGTGAATATTGATGGTACTTCGAATATTGTAAACCTTTGTATCGAAAATAATTGCCGGCTGTTACACGTAAGTTCTATTGCTGCATTAGGGATTGCAAAAAAAGGGAAGCAGATTTCTGAAAGAGATTTTTGGGAGTATGATTCAAAAGCTCATGCTTATGGCCTTTCTAAATATGAAGGTGAAATGGAAGTTTGGAGAGGCATTAACGAGGGTCTTAATGGCGTAATCGTGAATCCATCAATAATTATGGGTAAGAGTGCGGGTTTCGAAGGGAGTGGCGCTATTTTTAAATTGGTGAAGGAAGGCTTACCTTTTTATACCAATGGGGCATCGGGTTTTGTTGATGTAGAAGATGTTGCACAATCCATGATCTTATTAATGGCAGCTGAAGTAACTGGCGAAAGGTTTATTATCTCTTCAGGCAATATGCATTATCAAGATTTATTTACACAAATAGCACAAGGTTTTGCAGTAAATGCGCCTACCAGAGAAGCCAAGCCCTGGATGCTCGGTCTGGCCTGGCGAGCACTCAAACTGGTGTCAGTATTTACCAGGAAAGAACCATCCATAACAAAAGATACCGCAACAAGCAGCGTAACATTAAGTTACTATGATAATACTAAAGTGATTGAGCAAACGGGAATACATTTTAAACCTGTTAACCAAATCATCACAGAAATTACTCAATATTTAAAATAATGCCTAAACAAAAAGCGTATTACATTATCGATTTTGACAGCACTTTTACTCAGGTAGAAGCTTTAGATGAACTTGCCAGAATCTCTCTAAAAAACCACCCTGATAAAGAGATCATTTTTCAAAAAATAGAGGATTACACTAATTTTGCCATGGAAGGCAAATTATCATTTTCTGAAAGTCTGGCGCAAAGGGTGAAACTTTTGGAAGCCAATGAAGAGCATCTCAAATTATTGATTAAGCACCTTAAGAAAAAGGTGTCTACTTCTTTTTCTCGTAATGCTGAGTTTTTTAAAAAGCATGCTGATGATGTGCTGATTGTTTCAGGTGGTTTTAAAGAATTTATTACGCCGGTTGTAAGTCAGTACCATATTAAAAAGGAAAATATCTACGCCAATACCTTTGTAACTACAGGTGATGGAAAAATTATTGATTACGATCATGCCAATCCGTTAAGTGAAGAAGGTGGTAAAGTGAAGCTGCTTCAGCATTTAAAGCTGGAAGGGATGTTATTCGGAATTGGTGATGGCTATTCAGATTTTCAGTTGCGTGAAAGTGGATTGATTAATAAGTTTTTTGCTTTCACTGAAAATATTGCCCGTGAAAGTATTGTTGCCAAGGCTGATCATGTAACACCAAGTTTTGATGAGTTTTTATATGTTAACGATTTACCCCGGGCAATTTCATATCCTAAAAACAGGATTCTTTGTCTGGTTATTGGTGATGTTGACCCGGCAACAATAGCCATTCTCAAAAACGATGGACTTTCTATTCGGCAGAAAACATCTTTCGAAGAAAAGTATGTAAAAGATGTGGGGATTGTTATACTCGCTAATGGCGAGAAATTAACAAAAGAGCAACTGAAAGATGCCGTTAAACTTAAAACCATTGGTTATTTAGGTAATGCGAAGAACAAGTTAGATTTTGATGTTTGTACCAGACAAGGTATTGTAGTATTTGACGATCCTAAAAATAATCCACGAAATATAGATTTTATCCCTAAGCGTGTAGCTGATTTTATGAATACCGGGGCAACTTATTTAAGTAGCAATTTCCCGAATTTGCAGTTACCAAAAATTGATAAATCTCATCGTTTAATCCACATTCATAAAAATGTGCCAGGCATTATGGCTCAGATTAATACCGTTTTTGCTAAACATGATATTAATATTGTAGGGCAGTTTTTAATGACAAACCCGGAAATCGGTTATGCCATTACAGATATCAATGCACAATATGATAAGCAACTGTTTAAATCTTTGAAAAAGATTGAACATACTATCAAGTTTAGGGTGTTGTATTAGGTTCTGTTATCGCCTGTTAACTTTTTTTACAACTAAAATCCTTAATAAGTGGTTACTGCGATCGCTACTCCCCTCCTTTTTTTAAGGAGGGGTGCCCAAAGGGCGGGGTGGTTGAATTAGCTTAATCTATTTAACAAGAGAGATTGCTTCACTCCATCACTAAGCCCTACCTTTCAGTTCGCAATGACGATACACTTGTCGTCCTTTTCAAAGACTCGTCCTCCTGAACTTGTTTCAGGATCTTATTTAGATAAGGTGCTGAACTGAATTTACTGCGTAGCTTTCCGCTGCGCTACAGGTCAGCAAGACGATTCAGCGATAGGGAATCTATTCAAAAAATCGTCCTTTGGAAGGAGGAACGACAGCCTGCCCGACCTTTCGCGGAAGCATTCTATTTAGAAGGAAAGATTGCTTAACTCTATCACTAAACCCCGCCCTTCAGTTCGCAATGACGATAAGACATACGAGTGTTATTTACCCTAAAAACTGATGTTTTTTAATACCCCAAAGTTTAGTGCTGCCAATGGCTTGTGATTTGTAAATTCCGGCATGACCAGAAAAGAAGTATGCTGCGATGCAGGCTAAAGCAATGTAAATCGCTGATTCCATTCCAAACAATTCTATCCCCATAAAAATACAAGCCAGCGGTGTATTTGCAGCGCCAGAAAAGACAGCAACGAACCCCATTCCGGCTAGCAATCCAACAGGTAATGGCATTAAAAGACTTAAGAAACTTCCTAAGGTTGCTCCGATAAAAAACAACGGTGTTACTTCACCACCTTTAAAACCACAACCTAATGTAAGTGCTGTTAAAAAGAGCTTAATGGCGAAGGTATAATAAGGTTCTTGTTGTGTGAACGATTCAACAATAACGGGAATGCCAAGTCCTATATATCTGGTATTCCCGATCAAAAAAATAATGATTACCAGCATAGCGCCTCCAATGAATGGTCTGATGGGCGGATATTTTATCTTGCTAAATAATCCGGATATCGCGTGGTTAAGCATCGAAAAGCTTCGTGCGGCTAATCCGAAAATTATTCCTGATCCAAGCGATAACATTAGGTTGGTAAAGTTCATTCCTGGTACTGAAACGATTGAATAGTGGGTATGGTCTACACCCCATGCTTTGCAGGCATAGTCCGCAATAATTGCTGTAATAAAAGACGGTAAAATGGCGCTATACATTACACTCCCCAATACAAATACTTCCAATCCGAAAATTGCTCCGGCCATCGGCGTTCCAAAAACAGAAGCAAAACCAGCACTTATTCCGCAAATTAGAATGATTTTTCGTTCGCTAGGTTTCAGCTTAAATAAATGAGTCAGCTGATCTGCAAATGCACCTCCAATTTGCACCGCCGTTCCCTCCCGACCCGCGGAGCCACCAAATAAATGGGTAAGAATCGTTCCGGCAAAAATTAATGGCGCCATAATTAAAGGAATCACCTGCTTTGGGCTTTGTAATTCCTCAATTAAAAGGTTATTCCCTTTAACCACTGCCTTCCCCCAGTAATGATAACTTAAGCCAATAGCTAAGCCAGCTAAAGGCAAAAAGGCAATCATCCACAAATGATGCTCACGCAAATTGGTCGCCCAATTTAATGTGACTAAAAATAAAGCCGATGCTGATCCAACTATTCCACCAATAAGTATGGAATAAAATATCCACCTAATGGCATTAGCGCATATTAAACTAAAATCTTGTTTTACAAAACGATTGATAGATAGCAGAAATCTTGCTATTAAATTTTTAACAGGCATTTGAATTCAATTTAGTAAAATTGTAGGAGTCATCAGCCTGTTTTGGCGGTTTTGGCGGTACCCCATCGCCTTCAGTCCAAATGTAGAAAATTTAGCTATTTCTACAAAAATCTTTATCACCTTTGTTTGGATAAACCAAAACAATGGACTTTACACCTGAGATTAAAGATAAATTAAATCAACTTCAGCAAAAATATACAGCCATGGGTCAGGATATGGCTTCCTATTTGGATGGATTGCTATATGCTGATTTCCTCACCTACTGGGATTATATCCATCTGGATACTTTATTGAGTTTACAAAGCCCGAAAACACCGATTCCTGATGAAGAAATTTTTATCATGTATCATCAAATCACAGAGCTTTATTTTAAACTCTGCTTGCACGAATGCAGGCAAATTGCAGAGCATGAAAATTTAACTGTAGCATTTTTTACAGCACGTGTAAAAAGAATAAATGCCTATTTTAATGCGCTAACCACTTCTTTTGAAGTTATGGTGGATGGCATGGAGAAGGAACAGTTCTTAAAATTCCGAATGTCGCTTTTACCCGCAAGTGGTTTCCAATCAGGGCAATATAGAATGATAGAGATTTGTGCTACAGATTTTATTCGTTTAGTAGATAAAAGTAAAAGAGAAGAATTAAAAACAGCAACTATCGAGGAGCAGTTTGAATATATTTATTGGAAATTTGGGGCAACTGAGCTGGCATCCGGAAAACAAACATTAACACTAAAGCAGTTTATTAAAAAATATGCAGCTCAATTTTTGCAATTGGCTAAAGATCGCTCATTAACTAACTTTTCAGCCTTATTTCATCAATTACAAGCGAGTGGTGCTGATGTTTCTGCGCTTGCAGAAGAACTGCGTAAACTTGATTTGTATGTTAACGTAGAATGGCCGTTATCTCATTATAAATCTGCTGTTCGTTACCTGGAAAAAGACCCTGTTGATGTGGCTGCAACCGGAGGAACCAACTGGCAGAAATATTTGCCTCCACGTTTTCAGAAAAGGATTTTTTATCCCTTCCTATGGAATAATGATCAAATGGAAGAGTGGGGGAAAGGCTGGGTACTAAGTGTACTTAAAACACTCAAAAGCAAAGATTAATATCAAATAATGCTATTATAAAAGCGGTTTTTTTGCTATTTTGCAAAAATTAAATGACAGACTGAGTGAACGAAAAAAATGACTGAATTTTCAAATTGCAGAACTCTCAATCATTCAAAATTTGCTCATTCAAAAATAAAATACAATGACCGAGACATTAGATATAAGAATCACGAAAACAGATCAAACACGTTTGACTGTAACTGATTTTTCCCAATTACCATTCGGTAAGGTTTTTACCGATCACATGTTTACAGCCGATTACGAAGATGGCGAATGGAAAAACTTACAAATTCTTCCATATGGGCCAATTCCAATGAGTCCGGCAATTTCTGCGCTTCATTATGGACAGGCAATTTTTGAAGGTTTAAAGGCTTACAGACAACCTGATGGCAAAATCAGTGTGTTTCGTGCCAATAAAAACTTTGAGCGTTTTAATAAGTCGGCAGAGAGAATGTCTATGGCTACAATTCCTGAAGAAATATTTATGCAGGGCCTGGCGTCATTAATTTCGATCGATGAGAAATGGGTGCCAAATCAAGAAGATTATGCTTTATATATTCGTCCGGTAATGTTTGCTACTGACCCTTATTTAGGCGTTAGAGCTTCTGATACTTATAAATTTGCCTTATTAACTACGCCAACAGGGCCATATTACAGTTCGGCATTAAAGGTGAAAATTGAAACTGAATTTACACGTGCTGATGAGGGTGGCGTTGGTTTTGCAAAAACTGCAGGAAACTATGCCCGTTCATTATATCCTTTTGAGCAAGCTCGGAAAGAAGGCTTTGATCAGTTAATCTGGACCGATTCTATCGCTCATGAATATATTGAAGAAGCTGGAACTGCCAACTTAATTTTTGTAATTAATGGTAAATTGGTTACCCCATCTGTGCGCAGCACGGTTTTAGATGGTGTTACGCGTGATACGATTATCAAATTAGCCACAGCATCTGGTATTGAGGTAGAAGAACGCAGGGTTTCGGTTAAAGAAGTGATCGAAGGGATTCAAAATGGAAGTTTAACGGAAGCTTTTGCTGCAGGTACTGCAGCAACAGTTACGCATGTTGGGCAGATTGGTTATAAAGGTGAAGTTTATCAATTAACTGATCCATCAACCAGATCGATTTCAAATGGCATTGCTAAACAACTAAACGATATCCGTTATGGCTTAGCGCCAGATGAATTTGGCTGGAACTGGGTTTTATAAGGAAACATTTTTAAAAACAATACCCCTTGTACAATATGTATCAGGGGTATTTTGTTTTTAGGCTTTTTGCTTTTCGCTTTAGTCTTTCAGCTTTTATTATTTATCCAGAATGACCACGCCTTTAGCTTCGAAGGCCAGCTCTTTTTTAGGGTCGGTAATTTTAGCTACTTCTTCAGGTGATTTTTTAGCATCTTCTGCGTAGTGGCGTAAAGTTTCTACAGAGATGGTTTGTTTTTTTGCTAAACCATCCAGCACTACATTCTTACCTACAATATCCATTGGCATAAAAAAGGCGTAATCTTTAAAGGTTACCCGCATCGGATCACCATTCGGCATTTCCAAGGTCATCCAGCAACCCTTTTTCTTGCAAACATCTACCACCTTACCGGTAATTTTCATGTCAGCAGTAGTTTTACTACCCATTGCCGCTTCCATTTTAGCAGCAGTTTTAACATCTCCGGGTTTTACTTCTTCTCCAAATTTCTGACCTGTGTATGCCGTTTGTGAAAAACCAGCGATGGCTAACAGACAAAAAGATACACTTAAGATGATTTTTTTCATTGGTTATGATTTAAAGTTTTGATCCAGTTATTTATCTAATCTAAAGTTATCTAAAATTTAGGTAAATCATGCGAACAAAAAAAATCCTCGTTAGCTACCGCTAACGAGGAAAATCATCCCTATTGTTATAGATCACATCCCATGATGTACAACATATTACCTTAGGCAAACGTTAATCCAAAAATGGGAAAAGGCTAAGGTTGTGTTGTAATGATTTGATTTATAGCGTTTTGATTGATTTTATTGAGTGTGCCAAAAATGAGGGTATATGGATGGTGGGGAATTTTATAATCAAAATGGGGAAAATCTGTTGAACGAATTCCCCTATCATCTCATCCATTTACCCAAAGATCATTTCAAAAACCTCTTCAATTTTGCTTACTGCTTTAATTTCCAGATTATATTTAGCAATATCAATTCCTTTTAAGTTATACTTTGAGATGTAAATGGTTTCAAACCCCAGTTTATCTGCTTCAGCAATACGTTGTTCAATCCGGTTTACTGCTCTAATCTCTCCGGATAAGCCTACTTCTGCCGCAAAACAATTTTTGGATGAAATGGAAATATCCTGATGGGAAGAAATAATCGCAATTAACACTGCCAGATCAATCGCAGGATCTTCCACTCGAATGCCGCCAGCAATATTGAGGAATACATCCTGTGTGCTTAACCTGAAACCACAACGTTTTTCCAATACGGCCAAAAGCATATTCATTCGTTTGGTATCAAAACCAGTAGCCGATCGTTGCGGTGTGCCATAAGCGGCGGCGCTAACCAAGGCCTGTGTTTCAATTAACATGGGGCGTGCGCCCTCCAGCATAGCAGATATGGCTATACCACTTAATTCTTCATCGCGTTGAGATAGCAAAATTTCTGATGGATTGGAGACCTCCCTCAAGCCACTTCCCTGCATTTCATATATTCCAAGTTCAGCAGCTGCCCCGAAACGGTTTTTAATGGACCTCAAAATGCGATATACATGATGCCTGTCGCCTTCAAACTGTAATACCGTATCAACCATGTGTTCCAATATTTTTGGTCCGGCGATGGCACCATCTTTAGTAATATGGCCAATCAGGAAAACAGGAACTCCGGTTTCTTTTGCAAATCGAAGCAGTTCTGCCGTACATTCCCTTACCTGTGACACACTTCCCGGCGTAGAATCGATGTGAGAAGAATGTAAGGTTTGAATCGAATCTACTACCAATATTTCAGGTTCCAGTATTTCAATTTGTTTAAAGATATTCTGCGTGGATGTTTCAGTTAAGATGTAGCAATTTGCAGATGGACTTTCCTTGATCCTCTCAGCACGCATTTTTATTTGTTGCTCGCTTTCCTCACCAGAAATATACAAGAGTTTTTTCCCTTTTAAGTTTAATGCCAACTGTAGCATCAGCGTTGATTTACCAATACCAGGCTCTCCACCAATCAATACCAATGAGCCTTCTACCAGGCCACCTCCTAAAACACGGTCTAGCTCCTTATCCCCGGTTAAAATTCTTCTCTCAATAGATGACTGGATCTCATCAACCTTACTGGGCTTGCTTAATTTTCTTGAACTTGTTTCAGTTTTCCAGGTTGGTACAGCTGTGGCAGTCTTTTCTATAATTTCTTCCACAAATGTGTTCCATTGCCCACATGATGGACATTTCCCCAACCACTTTGCCGATTCGTAACCACAACTCTGACAGAAATATGCTGTTTTTGTTTTTGCCAATTGATTTCAGTTTTAGGATACGAATTTAACCTTTAGTGCTTGATTGTACTTTTATTTTTATAAACATTTAACAACTGTTGAGTTTGTCCAGAATATTCATACTTATTCGATTTCATATGTAAACCTTAAGTAATGATTTATTGCTTCATGTTGATTCTGTGCTCAATTTGGTACGACAAAAGGTAAATCATTTCAAAAGGAAACATTCCAGTCACCTAATAGGTTGTAAATGAAATTACAAGTTTGCAAAATTTGTATCTTTGCACATATTACATGGGAAAACAAAAATTTTATGATACTGCGATAAAGCAGGAACGGGCCATATTGGTTGGTGTAATTACGCCAGGCGAAAAAGAAGAACAAACGAGAGAATACCTGGATGAGTTGGCCTTTTTGGTTGAAACAGCGGGTGGCGTAGTGGAAAAGAATTTCACACAAAAGATGTTAAAGCCAGAGCGTGCTACTTTTGTAGGTACAGGTAAACTGGAAGAAATTAAAGCATATGTAAAATCGGAAGAGATTGATACCGTAGTATTTGATGATGAATTGTCTCCATCTCAATTGCGAAACATCGATCGCGAACTTGGCGTAAAAGTATTGGATCGGAGTAATCTGATTCTCGATATTTTTGCTGGCAGAGCCCAGACTGCCCAGGCTAAAACACAAGTAGAGTTGGCACAATTGCAATATGTTTTACCTCGGCTAACAGGTATGTGGACTCACCTTGAACGCCAAAAAGGTGGTATTGGGATGCGTGGACCAGGTGAAACACAGATAGAAAGTGATAGAAGGATTATTTTAAATAAAATCTCCTTACTTAAAGAACGTTTGCGGTTAATTGATAAACAGAATGAAACGCAGCGTAAAAACCGTGGGCAGCTCATTCGTGTAGCTTTGGTGGGTTATACCAACGTGGGTAAATCAACCATCATGAATATGCTGTCTAAATCTGAAGTGTTTGCAGAAAATAAACTTTTTGCAACACTGGATACTACAGTACGAAAAGTGGTGATCGAAAATCTGCCATTTCTTTTATCTGATACGGTTGGTTTCATCAGAAAACTGCCTCACCACCTGGTTGAGTGTTTCAAATCTACTCTGGATGAAGTTCGCGAAGCTGATATTTTAATTCATGTGGTGGATGTTTCGCATCCAAATTTTGAAGATCAGATTCATATCGTTAATGAAACTTTAAAAGATATTGGTGCAATTGACAAAGACATGATCCTGGTTTTTAATAAGATTGATGCTTATGTATCGCCAGAAACTGAGGGAGATGATGACGATGGGAAATTAAGTCTGGAAGATTTTAAGAAAAGTTGGATGAGTCACGGTAAAGCGCCAGTTTTATTTATTTCGGCGACCGAGAAAGAGAATATAGAAGAGTTTAAAACTTTATTGTACGACAAGGTTAAAGCTGCGCATACTGCAAGATACCCGTATGATAATTTACTTTATTAATTACAGAAGATATGGAAAGTAAACGTCAGCAAAAATTTGCAGGAGTACTACAGGAAGAATTGGCACAGGTTTTTCAACGTGAAGGCGGCTCATTTCTGCCCAATACATTGGTAACCATTACCCGTGTAAGGGTATCGCCAGATTTAGCCGTAGCTAAAGTATATCTGAGTTTTTTTAATACCAATAACACCACATTATCCATCAATACAGTTAATGCACATGCCGGTGAGATCCGGTATAAATTAGGTGCCAGAATCCGTCATCAGGTAAGGGTAGTTCCTGAACTTACTTTTTTTGTTGATGATACCAATGAATATGTTGAGCGCATGGATCATCTTTTTGAAAAAATTGCAAAGGAACCAAGGCAGCCTGATGAGGAAGCCGAATAATCTACGATGAAGCAATTGCTGATTGAATAGAGATTTTATACCCGCACGGATGACATACCTGCGGGTTCTTTTTTGTTTAATTTGTGCTTAAAAGCCGCTTGAATACCATTCGGTTTATCATTTTTATAAAGCTACTTACTAAGCTACGATCCATCATACATCTATTTTAAATACAATGAAAACTTTTGAACAAGTTATTAATGCGAATGCTTCACTGATAGAAAAGGTTGTTGATTTTAATGAAAATACAGATCAGCTTTTGCCCTTGGATTTTACAGCGGGGAATACTGAACTTACCACTGAAACTTTAGCAGATACTGATTTGTTCTCTAAATGGGTAGAACAGAAACTTTTAAAGCATAACGCACGATACGGAATTGGAGGTTATAATGAACACCGAACCATTTATACGCGAAGTGCTCATTTTGATACAGAAGAAGAGCCAAGAAGATTGCATTTAGGTGTGGACATTTGGGGTCCGGCAGGAACTGCTATTTATAATTTCTATGATGCAACTGTTCATAGCTTTGCCAATAACAATCATTTTGGAGATTATGGCGCAACCATTATTCTGAATTATGAAATAGAGGGTTTTACATTTCATGTGCTGTACGGGCATTTAAGTCTGGAGTCTTTAAACGGGTTAAAGGAAGGTGATTTTATTCCCGCCAAAGCAAAATTTGCTACATTGGGGACGAAGGAAGAGAATGGGAACTGGCCGCCACATTTACACTTTCAGGTTATTCTGAATATGGGTAATTTAAAGGGAGATTATGCGGGTGTATGTAAGTTTAGCCAACGAGATCAATACCTGGAAAACTGCCCTGATCCGAATATCATATTGTCACTTCATTTGAAAAATGCCCAATAATGTAAAGACTTAATCGCTGAAGTTATTTTTTACGTAAATTAATATGAAAGTGCTTATTACCATTTGCTTTATTTTTGTCAGTGCATGTGTATCTGCACAAGTTCAGTTCCAAGCTGGAAAGGGGAGCATTGCTGATTTTTTAAAACAGAATACCATCTATCCATCTTTTTCTAAAGCAAACTGTATTCAAGGAACGGTTAAGGTTAGCTTTAAATTAAATGAGCAGGGCAAAATTTACTTTTCCAAAATTACGAAAGGTATTTTGACAGATCTGGATGATGAAGCCCTTAGGCTAGTGCGGCTAAGCAGTGGCAAATGGCAGGTACCTTCCGGTTATGATACCACAACTGTGGTGGTTATTCCGGTAAATTTTAGGCTGGAAGGATATCAATGTGAAGGTAGATCCACATCGGCGATGGAAGCTGCCATTAGGGTTTACCAATCAGAAGAAGCATTAACCAATTCTGTGATCAATTTCTATAAAAATATAGATCAGGCAAAGCCCGGGCAGGAGGCTCAGTTTATAGCCATTAAAAAGCAATTGGGCATTGATGATGAGTACCTGAACTCAATGATAGAAACTGGTCTTAAAAAAATTAAGCAGGGCGATAATCAAGGTGCTTGTGAGGATTTTTCTTTTGTTAGAAATATGGGAAGCACTTTAGCAGATGCTTATCTTTCGAAATATTGTAAATAAATGAAAAATACAGTTCGATTTTTTGCCATTCTGGATATGATCAGCATCATTTTATTGACTAAACAGTTCTGGGGAATCATCACGCATTTAAATGAAATTCCAGATCAATTGGTTTCGCAGGTAAAAGTATGGCTAACGCTATTTTTGTTTGTGCTGCTTTTTGTTTCTACTATGGGTTTGCTTTTATTCCGAAAATTCGGATTTATCGCTTATTATGTGCAGTTCCCTTTTCGATTAATTATCTGGATTTTTTCTATTGGTTTCATTACTTATTTACCGGAATTAATGAATCTAAGTGAAGCCTGGTTTAACGTTCTTTTTCGGGTTTGTTTTATTGCAGAGTTCTTTAGACTGTATTTTACTATTCAGATCCATAGAAGGTATTTTTAAAGTGTAGTGCGTATAGCTTAAATTACTAAGAATTGTTTCCCGCAGATTACAGGGATTTCGCAGATCAACTGTTTATTTTAGTATAATGAATCCGCCTTTCGTTCACCCAACGTGATATGAACAGTCATCTTGCTAAACTTGACTTAGTACCATTATAATATACAGATCTCTATTTTTACACCTCATTGTCATTCAGAGCGTAGCGAAGAATCTCCACATTTTAACTACTACCTTCAATTCTAACACTGAACCTTTTTAGTTGCTAAAAATGTTTCTTTGTCCATAAAAAGAAATATGTAATTAGTGATTAACATGTCCATGATTCATTCTTCTCAATAGCTCCGGTTATATAATCACGGTTACCGAGGCAGGTAAAATTTTAGCACTGACTTCATTTACTTTACCAATATATTCTCCATCTACCTGGAAATGTGCTTTGTGCTTTGAAAATATTTTCACTTCTGAAGTTTGAAAAACCTCTATTTTTTTCGGATTAAATGGAAGTTTAGTCAGCCAGATTTTTAGAATTTCCAGATAGGAATAATCTTTAACCACAACAATCTCAAATAATTCGTCATTCAGTTTTCCGTCAGGATTTATTTTCAGCCCTGTACCATACATCGTTGCATTGGCAATCGCCACCATTGCTGCGGCAGATTTAATAGTTTCCCCCTTGATGTTCAATTCAATTTGCATGCGTTTATGGTTCCATAACGCATGCCAGGTAGCTTTAGCGTAACCCCACATACCACGTTCGGGCATTGCATCGAATTTCTTAACCAGATAAGCATTAAAACCTAAGTCTGACAGGTGGATACAAAGCTGATCGTTAATTTTAACCGCATGAATTTTATTAGGGTTTCCGCTTACAACTAAATCAAGTGCCAGTTCTATATCTGTTGGAATACCCAATTCTTTAGCCATTCCATTTGCAGATCCTGCAGGGATAATTCCTATTGGAATATCTGTATTTAGCAAGCATTCTGCCACCAGTTTTAAGGTTCCGTCTCCACCAACAGCCACCACCCGGTCTGCCTTCTCCTGATCAATTTTTTCTTTAATTTTTTCCAATGAGCAGTCTTTAGGGAGCTCAAATAATTCGATGATGACATCTTTTGAAGAAAAATGTGAAGAAATTACTTCCTTTAAATTGAGATCGTGGCTACCAGAACCTGGATTTATAATAAATAGTAATTTCATGTGCTTAACCTAGTGGCTTACAACACAAACAACTTTTGTTAAACTCTGTTTTAATATCAATGAATAAATCTGTAAGTGTAAAGGTATATCATGGTTATGGGCATAAGCATAACCTTGTTGTTTATGGCCATGTATTTAAGCGTAAAGCGAAAAGCAAACAGGTTTACAGCAATAATATTTTTGTAAACATCGTCCATCTTTTAAAGCTTTTTATATTAAAACCTTATCCATTGGTAAGAGTGAGATTGCAATTCTTTGGACAAACTGTTTATCAGAAAACTGAACAGGATGGCTTTTTTAAATTTGAATGGGAGGCTGTTGAAGATGTTAAAGCGGGCTGGCATACTGTTAATGTGGAGGCTGTTGATGAGCATGATAATGTTTTAAATGCTTGTGAGGGGAAGGTCTATGTGCCGCACATTACGCAGTATGCATTTATTTCTGATGTGGATGATACAGTAATGATCTCTCATTCTGCAACCATTGGCAGACGGCTTCGGGAACTTTTTATTAAAAATCCGCATACTAGGAAAACATTTCCTGATGCGGCAAGCCATTACCAACAACTGGCTTTATCGCATACAGACAAGAATCAGCCAAATCCTTTTTTTTATGTTAGCAGCAGTGAATGGAATCTGTACGATTACCTGGTAGAAACCTTTCGCTTTAATCAACTGCCTGATGGTGCTTTTTTACTCAATACCTTAAAGCGATGGCGCGATTTAATTAAAACCGGGAAAACAGGTCATGAAGGGAAACTGCTAAGGGTGATGCGGATTCTTAATGCATTTCCAAATCAGAAATTCATTTTCTTTGGCGACAACTCACAGCATGATCCTGAAATTTATACCCAAATTGTGGAAAGATATCCCAACAATATTGAGGCTGTTTATATCCGGAATATCAGGCCTGAACGAGCAATGGATACGGAAGTATTAATGCAAAGGATTCAGGCACAGGATGTACATACTTGTTTATTTAAAACCAGCGATGAGGCCATTGAGCATTCCAAATCAATTGGCCTTATTCAATAATTTCGAGTGATTTATCTTCCGATCAGTTTTTATTTTTCTATGAAAAGGCATTTAAGAAATTGATTTTCCAAATGGTGTAAAAGCCAGGTTCATTAGTTTGAAGTGTTGCCTACCAAAAGGAATGCCTACGATAGTAATACAGAATAAGATTCCGAAAAACAAATGGGTTAAGGCAATCCAAAATCCGCCACACACTAACCAGAGTATATTCATAATGGTTGATAAGCAGCCAGTATTGGAGGAAGTATCAGTGATTTTAACGCCAAAAGGAGCCAGGCCAACAATAGCAAATTTGAAGCATTGAATCCCAAATGGAATGCCAACTATGGTTAGGCAAAGGATTAACCCTCCGATAATATATTCGAAGAAGATAAAAAGCCCGCCAAAAACAACCCAGATGATATTGCCTAAAAAGTTCATTTTCTATTTTTTTTAGTTAAGATTATTTTGCGATATAAATGTTACATTTTGCCAGTTGATTCTGCTTTTTTTATTATTTGATTGTGTTTAATTTAAGGCCACACACAAAAGAAAAAAGGTTATGAAAAAAGTAATGATTTTAGCCACACTGATGGCTGGCTTTGCGCTATCCAATGTTAAAGCACAAACCGTAAATGGAGTTAAGTTAAGCGAAATTACTGCAACATATATTCAAGTCAGGCAGATTGAGAAAGTATTTTCTGAGAAGTTTTTTGTTTCTGTAGAATATGGGCAGCCTGCAGATGATTATAACAATACTTACATTAAAGATGATAATGGAAAGAAAATGGAATTTACTTCTGCATTAGATTTTGTGAATAAATCGAAATCTTATGGTTACGAACTTTTTCAGGTTTTCACAGAAGGTGAAAATAATAGTGCCGTATATTTATTGAAAAGGAAATAGTATTTCACTCTATAGGAAAAGATTATGTTATCGGTTGGTGCCTTCACCAACCGATAACATAATACTCAAACTTTATCCTGGTGAAAATCTAACTATCTTTATTTCGGTCGGTTTTATACCTCAATTGGAAGATTAATTGTAGTTTACATTATATAGCTATGAGGGGAACTCGCCTCTTAATTTAGGAGGGGCAGGGGGTGGTTAACCATTCAATAACAGTTTTCAATTGACAAATCATAATCTTCCGAACAGTTATGGTGTTATACCAACTGATAAGTGAAAAATTAAATAAAATCCAGCGTATTGAATTTTTTATTTAAAATATCTCCATTATTTACATCCAGCCACTTGTCTAAGATAGTACCATAAACCTGACGAAAGTCAAGTTGATATTTTAAATCGCCGCTATCTAAATCGCTTAAGTTAGGTGCAGCATTAAAAATACCTTGCTTTTTAAGGCGGCCACCAAATACAAACATATTGTTCGCCGTACCATGATCAGTACCACTGCTTGCATTCTGTTCCACACGCCGACCAAATTCTGAAAAAGTAACAACCAGCGTATCATCCAGTTTATTATTGCTTTTAAGATCTTTTATAAAAGCAGCCATCCCTTCGCTGTACTGCTTTAGTAAATTACCTTGCTGGCCAATTTGATTCACATGAGTGTCGAAACCGCTAAGCGAGACATAATAAACCCGGGTTTTTAAACCTGAAGAAATGAATTTAGAAACCGTTTTAAGCTGGTTGGCAAAGCCGCTTGATGGATAAGTAAATTTAGACTGATAGATTTTAGAAGTATTTTGAATGTAGCTGGCCGATGACTGCGTCTCTATCATGGTTTTATACAAATAGCCTAAATTATCTTCATCTAAATGTTCCTGGTCATTTTGCAGCACCGCTTTAAAAAAAGGGTTATTGGTGTTACGGAAAAGCGCTGCCGGATCTTTCAGTGCAATTCCTTTTTTTGTTTGACCTTTCATGGCCAGGGATAATGAATCATCAACTTCAATAGCTGTGTATGGAAATTTGCAAGTCTGGCAGTTGCTGTCCAGGTAACGACCAATCCATCCGGTTGACAAGAACTGATTGCTGTCGCTACCAGTTTGCCAGATATCCATAGAGCGGAAGTGTGAACGATCCGGATTTGGATAACCGACATCATTGATAATAGTCATCCAGCCTTGATCATAAATTTCTTGTAAGGCCGCCATGTTGGGGTTTAGCCCTTGCATATCGTTAAGTTTGATTACATCCTCTGGCTTAATAGCAATACTTTTTCTTTTCTGATAATAGAGGTCATTTCCAAAAGGGACTACGGTGTTCAAACCATCATTGCCACCAGAAAGTTGTACCACTACCAGGTTTTTATAAAGGCTCAGCTCATCAAGCGCCATAGCCTCGAAGGGTTTCATAAATGCTGGAACAAATAGGGAGCCTGCGGCAACAAAACCTGTATTTCTTAAAAAATTTCTTCTGTTCATTTCCTTGGGATTTAGGTTAAACGAGTTGATATTCTGGCATACTGGTGATTTCTACAGCAGTACTTCTAAGCCCTTTGTTATCGCTCACCATTTTAACAATTTTATCATTCAGTTTAGGTTGTAAAAGAAACTCAGTAAGCTCCAATGGCGATATTCCTTTAGGAAAAGTGCTCAAAAACTTTGACCAGTCGGCATTGGCATTTACATAGGATTTCGGCTTTGCGTTATTATTAGCATTGGCTGTTGCATTTTTATTCAAGGCAATAACAGCCTCATCTTCTGGATCAGCTTTGCCACTAAAATCGATTTCGCCATCATTTAAAACCAAAGAAGGAATGCGCATTCTCAGCATAAGTGATGAGCTGTCAATCCAGTTTTGCCCGCCAGGCCAACCGGCTACATTTGGTGGGTTGAACAGGTATTGGCCCAAACTACTTTGTAACTGTATTAATATTTGCGGTTTATTGTAAGTAACATAAAATTCACGGCTTAGGCCTACCAAAAATTCAATCGGAGATTTGATTTTGGTGCCTACATTTTCTGGACTATAAAACCAATCAGAAGTGAACATTTTTTTCATTAATGCTGAAATATCATAATTCGCAGCATAAAAATGATCACCCAATTCCTTTACATGTACTTCATTCGGTTGATCATTCACAAAGAACTTATAAACTTTTCGTGCAATAAATTCGGCAGTGTCTGGTTTGGCTAAAATCAAATCAATAATATTTTCACCGTCGAAATTGCCAGTTTTTCCGAAGAATGTTTTGGTGCCATCATCGTGAAGGTTTTGCCTGAAGATGAAAGTTCCGTCTTTATCGTACATCCATCCGGTAAACGATCTGGCAGATTCTTTAATGTCATTTTCAGTATATTTTCCTCTTCCCAATGTGAACAGTTCCATCAATTCGCGTGCAAAATTTTCATTGGGCTTGCCTTTCCTGTTTTGTTGATTGTTCAGGTATTGCAACATGGCTGGCGATTTTGAAACCTCCATTAAAAGTGTTTTAAAACTTCCTAATCCATGTGTTCTCTGAATGTTATTAAGCTGTTGCGCATACAAGGGCTCATTACTGCGACATGCGAAATGGCCATGCCAAAAAAGGGTCATCTTTTCTCGCAGTGGTGAAGTGGTGTTGATCATTTTATAGATCCAGGCAATGTTCAGGTCTTTGCTTACCTCGTTCTGCATTCGGGTAATTTCCTGCCTGATTTTCTTTTCTTCATCACTAAGATTTTTTTTGGCGTACAAACCAGCCTGAACTAACATTTGACGCTTGGATTCGCTACCATCAACCAGCGTGATTGAATCATCTTTAGATTCTTTTAATAATCCTGCAACAATTTTTTCTATATTTTTTCTGCTAATTTTATGCAGGTCAGCATAAGAAATACCAAATCCTGCTCTATTGTAAAGATGCTTTACTCGGAGGGAATTATCTTTCGCGTTCATAGTAAACAGTTTAGTGTAGGACACTATTTAAACGCAGGGGTTTAATCGTTATTTTTCTTTCTTATTTTTGCATATGTTTTTTCAATTGCCAGATCACGAAATGATTTTCCCTAATCCAGCCCTGGCTGAAGATGATGGTTTGCTTGCTGTTGGTGGCGATTTAAGTTTGGAAAGGCTGCTATTGGCTTATTCGAATGGAATTTTTCCCTGGTTCAGCGAAGGTGAGCCTATTTTATGGTATGCACCTCATGAACGTTGTGTAATTTATCCCAACCGTATTTTGGTAAGTAAAAGCATGAAGAAAATATTACGTGATGAGGTATTTAAAATTACGCTAAATACGGCATTTGAAGAAGTAATATTTAACTGTGCCAATACACCAAGAAAAGGGCAAGATGGAACGTGGATTACCAATGAAATGCAGGCTGCGTACATCAACCTTCATCAGCATGGCTATGCACACAGTGTGGAAGTATGGCATCATGAACAATTGGTTGGTGGTTTGTACGGAATAAAAATAAACCGTGTTTTTTGTGGTGAAAGTATGTTTAGTACCGTGAGTAATGCCTCAAAAGCGGCCTTAATATATTTAAGCAAGCTGGATCTCGATTTGATTGATTGTCAGTTGCCGAATGATCATTTGATGAGTTTGGGAGCTGAAATGATTGAGCGGGAAGTGTATATGAAGATGCTTGAAAAATAGCGTTGTCAACTTTAATAGCAAGCTGGATCCAAAGTTGACAACGCTTAGAAGTAGTAATTTTATTTTGAAATCAATTAAAGTTCTCTAATCCAGATGTTTCTGAAACTAATAGCTGGGCTAGGGTCGCCGTGATCTTGAAGTTTAAT
This sequence comes from Pedobacter psychrotolerans, assembly GCF_004340665.1. Classification (GTDB taxonomy): domain Bacteria; phylum Bacteroidota; class Bacteroidia; order Sphingobacteriales; family Sphingobacteriaceae; genus Pedobacter; species Pedobacter psychrotolerans. The sequence goes on along the minus strand of NZ_SLWO01000010.1, from coordinate 37,748 downwards.
TGATGCGGCACCATGCTTTTTGTATTCAGGTGCGCCAATCCATCTGGTTTCTCCCTTTACAACAAAATTATTCTGTAATAATACGCCATTCAAAATAACGGTTACAGTTGCAGGTTTAAGCACTGTGCCATCCTCATTAAATCTCGGTGCGTTCCAGATGATATCATAATATTGCCATTCACCTGGTTTCTTATTGGCATTAGCTAACGGAATCCCTTGTTTATATACACTTCCGGTTTGCCCGTTAACATATGTTTTATTTTGATAAGAATCCATGATCTGAATCTCATATCCATTATCACCAGGTCCGGTTGAGGCTAAAAATACACCACTATTTCCTCTTGCCTGACTTGTTCCTGTAATGTTAGCAGGAATCCTCCACTCCATATGAAGTTGATAATCGGTAAACTTTTTATTGGTTTCAATATTTCCAGTGCCTTTCTTAACGGTAAAAAAGCCATCATCTATTGTCCACGCAGCAGGTTTTGTTGGATCATTAACGGAGTGCCAGGCATCCAGATTTCTTCCATTAAATAAAACAATTGCATCAGAAGGTGCGTCTTGAGGTAGATGTCCCGGTGTAACAATTTTCGGAACAGGTTCCCAAATTTCTGTTTTAGCCGCTTCTTTTGCCGGATCTGTTTTTTTATCCTGCGCCAATGCCGACATACCAAATAGGGTTGGAATAAAAAGTAATGCGTATTTGCTCATAATTATAGGTTATCTTTTTTAAAGTTAACCAGTTTATTAAGAAATAGAAATTTCGTATTCAATTTATTACGCCAGATCATCTGCTAAATAAGTTTCTTTGATGACAATTTCATCAGGAATCAAATCTTCGCGTTGTTCTTGTAAATCTTTAAGCGGGCAATATCCTGTCAATCCTCTGTACAGTAATCCTGCTCCAGCAGTTGCACCAGTTAATGCGATAACCGGATGCGAAAATACATTGGTTAACCCTTTAAAAAGCAAATAGGTTCCAACCGCACCAGATAGCCAGCGCTCTGATCTTGAAATATTTTGAAATAATTCTGGATATTTCCAAGCTTCTTTTACATTGTCAAGTGCTCTATTTAAATTTTCGTTTTCCATGATAGTACGTTTAATATTATTTACTTAACAAACAGAAAATGATACAGTTTTAAAATGATGTTGATAAATTAATCAACTTAATTCAGGATATCCCTGATATCATCTTTACTTAAAGACTTAAAGAAGCTCTCCTCCGTAGTGATTAAGGAATTGGCAAGCGATTTTTTACGGTTCTGAAGTGCAAGAATTTTCTCTTCTACAGTGTCTTTCGCGATAAATTTATAAATGAAAACCTTCTTATCCTGACCAATGCGGTGTGTTCTGTCAATAGCTTGCTGTTCTACTGCAGGATTCCACCAGGGGTCTAAGATAAAAACATAATCTGCCTGTGTTAAGTTTAAGCCCACGCCACCAGCTTTTATAGAAATCAGGAAAACTTTTAAGTCATTATTTTGCTGAAATTCAGATACAATTTCTCCGCGGTTACGCGTAGCTCCATCCAAATAAGCGAATGGAATTTGCTCAGCCTGAAAATGCTTTTTAAAGATATCTAAATGTTTTACAAACTGTGAAAATACCAATACTTTGTGCCCACCTTTAAGCACATTATCCAGTGTGTGAATTACATTTTCAAATTTACCTGAGTCAGAAAGGTAAGTTCCGTCAATCATCACCGGGTGATTAGCCAATTGACGTAAAGCTGTTAATCCCTGTAACAGCTGAACCTGTTTCTGTGCGAAAGTTCCATCATCCATGCTCTGCAATAGATCATTGCGGTAAGCCGATTTTGTTTTTTCATAGTAAGCAGCCTGATCTTCGCTCATGTCGCAATAAATCACCTGCTCGGTTTTCGGTGGTAATTCTGCCGCAACCTGCTCTTTGGTTCTGCGTAATACAAAAGGCTTAATGATGGTTTGAAGCTTACGTGCTTTCTCTTCATCTTTTCTCTTCTCTATAGCCTGCACATATTCTTCATTAAAAAATGCCTGAGTACCCAACAGGCCTGGGTTGAGGAAGGTAAGTTGCGACCAAAGATCACCCACGGAATTCTCTACGGGTGTACCACTCAGAATCAATCGATGCCTGGATTTCAGGCTTCTAACTGATTTAAAAGATTTGGAAGCCGGATTTTTAATGTTCTGACTTTCATCCAGAATAACATAATTAAAATAAAAATTCTTTAATTCTTCTACATCAACTCTGGTAACACCGTAGGTAGTGATAATAATATCATAATTGGCGAAAATCTCGACATTTTTATTTCGATTGCTGCCAGTATGGGCATAAATTTTAAGTTTGGGCGTAAATTTTTTAGCCTCGGTTAACCAGTTGTAAATTAGCGAGGTAGGCATAATAATCAAAGAGGTACTTGGCGTGGCCAGTAGCTGATCATCTTCTTTTACTTTTTGCAACATGGCCAGCGTCTGGATTGTTTTACCCAAACCCATGTCATCTGCCAGGCAGCCACCGAAATTATATTCACGTAAAAAACTAAACCAATTGTAACCGGCTTTTTGATAATCGCGAAGACTGCCCTTAAAATGAACGGGCATTTGTGTATCGGCTATATCTTCAAAGTCTGATAGGCGCTGTAATTTGCGTTCCAGTGTTACATTAGCCAAACTATCCTCCGCTAAATCGTTGAGCAAGCCAATATGATGTTTTTTAAGTCGTAATGTTTTGCCCGTTTCTGCAAGGCTGAATAAGCTTCCATACTGCGTAAACCACTTTTCAGGGATAATGGCCACTTCGCCATCGGGTAACAGAAATTCTCGTCTCTTATGAAGAATATGCTGCTTCAGAGAGAGAAAGGGAATCTGATATTTTCCAAACCAAACTACGGCATTGATATCAAACCAATCATTACCTTCTTTAACTTCCAAATCAATTTTACTGGTGCCGAATACAAAACGTTTCTGGCCGGTTGCCTGCTCAATTTCAAAGCCCAGCGACTGTAGCAATTCAATATGCTCATTTACCCAGTTAATTGCTGCATAGCTGGGGTTTTCATCCGTAATGTCTACCTCCAAATTGCTGAAAAGTGCACTTGTTTTTTTTAAGCCTAGTGAAAGCAATAAATTAAACTGCTTCTTTTCCCATTCAGCAGAACGTTTAATGCGATGGAAAATGTAATTATCGGCTGTTTTCTCCAGTCGAACGGTTACTTTATGTGCATTTTCTATAGAAAAATGGTATTCACCATATTTAAAGAACAGTTGAATTTGTGAGATTCCACCATCAACATACAATACCTTAATGACTGGTGTTGCTTCAAATTGTTCTGTTCTAATTTCAAAGCCTTCAGCATACACGTGATGCTTTTCGATCAGCGGGGCAACAAATTTTTCAAAATACGTTGCTTCCGTAGATTTCGGGATGGCAATATACCGTTTAGCTAAAAACGGCTGCAATTTTTTTCCTTCTATATCCTGATCAAAAAAGTATAAAACATCATTCAGCAATAACCAGGCTGGCTTATTGCTAATGATCTGCGCCTCTTTAAACATAAATTCAATGCGCAGGTTCTGGTACTTTATGGTTGGAAAATATCGTGTTTCTGTTTCATTTCTTCGGAAATGGAATAAAATTGATGCAGGTTCTGCTGCAAGTTCTATCTTACGTTCTACCGGCCAGCCATCTTTATCCATGATGTAAAGTTCATTTTTAACCTTTAACATCTCCAATGCTTCTGCTAATTTTTTCTCAATCCTTGGGCGAACATTCTCGTAAAACTTATCATCGAAAATTTTAGCAAAAAATTCAGTAGGCCTGATGAGTTTTTTATAGTGTTTTTTAATGACTGAATCTTGTTCAATATCATCTAAAATTTTAATCAGCTTATAATCAATTTCGGTTAAGCAAGCCTTAAACTCTTCCGCTGTGTGGGTAAAAATTCTTTGATAAGTAAAAGAAAAATCTCCGTTGGGATTTAGCTGAACAATGTGAGGTTCAATTAAATAGCCCAAATACTCATGTTTGCACAATGAGTATACAATTTTACAAGGTTTTGAGCTATCTACGCGTAACATTGGTTGGTTTAAAAAAAGAATTAAGAGTTGGCATCTTAAAAACTTTAAACTTACAATATTTTTGGTATTACATCAAAAGATTGTAACAATTTTAGTGAAAAAGCCTTTGTTAATTGATTATTAGCTGTTGAATGATGAAAAAGTACTTGATTAATTTCTTCGTTTATTCTTTTCTAAATCGCTGTTAACGTTGAATGTGGTAATTCTGGTGATTAAATCTAGCGGCATGGGTTGGTCAATAGGAAACTGAACTGCTCCTTTGCTCCATTTGTAATTTTCAAACTCATGCTTAAAAGCTTCGATTCCGGAACCCTTAGGGTAAAAACCAATGTGCTTAGCGTAAGCTGCAAAATAAACTAAAACCCTGTTTTGTTTAAACGCTGGCATTTTATAGCTGATTACTTCTTTGGCATTGGGTGCAGCCTGTTGAATGGCTTCTCTAACCTGCTGCAAAATTCTTTGTGTTTCTAGCGGAAATTGAGCAATATAATCATCAATCGTTTTTGGTTCCTGTTTTTCCATAATATGATTGACTTACAAAATTATAAAAATAGAGGATTACTGACTGATGAGAATGTCGTATTTAGTTAATAAACCCGCTAAACAGGATTGAGAGAATCTGGCTTTCTTCACTCTGTTTTTATCTGGATCGATTATATAATGAGTTGCGGTTCTAAAATCTGCTTTTTCAAGATTAGTTTTGTCGAAGGTTGCATTAAGGAAATCGCAGTAATCAAAACTCGAACTGCTCAAATCACATTCAGTAAAATCCACTTCATGGAGTTGATTGTTTTTAAAAATGGTCTTTTTTAGTTTGAGTTTATAAAAGGAAGAATGGTCAAGTTTACAACTGTCAAAGCTGAAGGCTAAACCGAAATCGTTACAGTTTTCGAAACGTAGACCCAGCATTTTACAATCTTTAAAATTTACATCGTTGAATGATGTTTTGGTTAGCGTAGCTAAACTTAAGTTGCAGGAAATGAATTCACAATCTAAGAACTTGATACTGCTTAAATCTGAATTGGAGAAATCACAATAAAGGAATTTACAGTTTTCATATTCACCTTTGAGTAATGTGTTTAAAGTAAAATCGGCTTTTTCAAAGGTTTTATTAGCTAAATATTCGGACATCAGTTGGTATAATTTGGACAAACGAAGATAAAAATAATTTTTCACTGCCGTTGATATGGACCATCTAAGCTTATATGTTTCTTATATGCCTTAATTGGTAGAAATCATAGTAGCTTTTAGATTATTACCATATAATAACGTGAGGATCATATAAGCTTACCATTTATTAGATGCCTTAAATGTAGTAGAATTTATAATTGCTATTGATTTACCAATATAAGAAACATAAGTAACATTAAGCTTATATGTTTCTTATATGCCTTAATTGGTAGAAATCACAGTAGCTTTTAGATTATTACCATATAAGAAACACAAGTAACATTAAGCTTATATGTTTTTTATATGCCTTAATTGGTAGAAATCACAGTAGCTTTTAGAATTATTCCCATATAAGAAACATAAGGATCATATAAGCTCTAAATGTTATTTACATGCCCTATGTGTTTAAATTGTGAGTACTTACAAGGTAAAGAAAATGAAACAAAAAAAATCCCCCGAATTGCTTTGGAGGATTTATATTTTGAAATAGACTAAGTGTCTCGATTTATTTTGTTGCGTACATTACTTCTTTAACCGCTTTAATTACTTTTTCAGCGTTTGGTAAGCTTGCTGCAATTAAAGTTGGAGAATATGGAAGTGGAACATCAGCACAAGTGATACGTAAAACTGGTGCGTCTAAATAATCAAAAGCTTTTTTCTGTACCATAAAAGCAATCTCACCTGAAAGTGATGCCAATGGCCATGCTTCTTCCACTACAACTAAGCGGTTTGTTTTCTTCACAGACTGGATAATGGTATCATAATCAATCGGACGAACAGTACGTAAATCGATTACCTCAACGTTGATTCCTTCTTTAATTAATTCTTCTACAGCTGGATTCACTACGCGGGTTAACATTTTACCGAAAGTTACGATGGTTACATCAGTACCTTCTTTTGTTACGTTTGCTTTGCCAAATTCAATGTAATATTCTTCAGCAGGAACATCACCTTTATCGCCATACATTACTTCAGACTCCATGAAAATAACCGGATCCGGATCAATAATAGCTTGTTTTAATAAACCTTTCGCTTCGTAAGGCGTAGATGGGATAACCACTTTTAAACCTGGTGTATTGGCAAACCAATTTTCGAAGTTTTGTGAGTGTTGTGCACCTAACTGACCAGCGTTACCTGTTGGTCCACGGAAAACCATTGGACAAGAGAACTGACCACCACTCATTGATAAAATTTTTGCAGCACCGTTGATAATTTGATCAATGGCCACCAATGAGAAGTTAAATGTCATAAACTCTACAATTGGAATAAGGCCAGCAGTTGCGGCACCTGTTGCAATCCCAGCGAAACCTAATTCGGCAATAGGGGTATCGATAATACGTTTTGCACCAAATTCATCAAGCATACCCTGACTTACTTTATATGCACCGTTATATTCTGCTACTTCTTCACCTAATAAAAAAACGCGGTCATCTTTACGCATTTCTTCGCTCATGGCTTCGCGTAGTGCTTCTCTAAATTGGATTTCTCTCATTGTAAATTTTAATAACGGTGGCAAATATAATTATTAATCGCTACCAAACCAAAGGCAATTAGGCTTGTATTTTGTAATAATTATAATGGTAAATAAGGCTTTTTTTAAGGTGTAAATGTGTTCTTTTTGATTAGTGGCAGAAAATTAAAATATAATTTCGGAATGATATCTTTAATGCTTCTATAGTATTGAAACCATGGCTATTTCGAAACATTTATAATGGTTAATATTATTGAATATTAAAATGCCGAATACAATAAGCTATAGTAATTTAATGATTTGGATTAATTAATCCATAAATTTCGCTGTCTAGAAACTTACCTTTAAAGTAATAGTCCTGCCTGAAAAGGGCTTCTTTTATAAAACCATGTTTAAGCAATATTTGCCGCGAAGCATCATTACCCGTATTAATGTTGGCCTTAATGGTATGGAGGTTCATCTGTTCAAAGCCAAAATCGATAGTTTTTTTTATTGCTTCAGAAATAATTCCTTGTCTCCAGAAATCGGGATGGAGCATGTAGCCGATTTCTGCCCTATGGTTGGCATAATCTGTTTGCCAATAGCCAATGGTTCCAATCATTTGTGTCGGCTTTTCTTTCAACGCAATTACCCAGGCTAAGTTATTCCCATTTTCAAATCCTTCGTTAAACTTGGTTATCACTTTTTTAACTGCTTGTACATCTTCAGGTCTTTCTCTGTCAATGTACTTCATGATATTTTCATCAGTGCGCATTGCGTATAAAACTTCTGCATCAGAAAGACTGTGTTCGCGAAGAATTAAACGTTCGGTTTCGAGTACAGGGAATTTAGTGAAGTTTAGGGTGAGCATAGGTAAATTTAGGTATTAAGATTTTAATCGCAATTGTTTATTGTTTCGAAACGTAAAGATGTTCAAGTTGGGTATTATAAAATTTGTTTATTGGACAGATTGCTTCGTCGGCTGAAAAAGCCTCCTCGCAAAGACGATTAGACGAGCAGATATACTTTAAGCTTTTCGCTTTCTGCTTTGATCTTTCTGCTTTCACCTTTTAGCTTTCCGCTTTACTTCCCGAACAGCGTTTTGTAAATAGAGTATTTGTAATTATCTTCCACGGCACTTGCAACAAAATATGGCGATTCAAAAAGCTCAGTCAGTTTTTTTCTAAGTTCTGCTAAAAATTCAGGTTTAATTTCTTCCAGGTATTCACCAGAAAGCGTTTGTCTTCCAGATTTGAACCAAACACCATCCACAGCCATGGTTTTAACAACATACAAATTCGGCTCAACAAAAGTTTTACCCGAAAACTGTTCATAGGCATAAGTGTAAAGTAAGGTTTGAACCAATGCTTTGTTGATGTGTTTGCCATCTGAATTAAAAAGTTCTGTCACATCTTTAAAAGTTAATTTATCACTTCCGGTTTTGTAATCAACAATTTTAGTCACCCCATCTTTTATATCAACCCGATCAATATAACCGAAAATTTTAACACTGGCATCCTTGCCATTTAAAGGGAAATTAATCTCTGCTTCTACCTTCTGTTCTAAACTGATAATATGAAAAGGTGTTTGCGATTCATCCTGGTTCACAATAATGTTTACGTAGGCATCAACAATTGACAGGATAACTTTTTGCATGCCTTTATACTCCATCACTTTATCAGGATGATTAAACATTACAGCATTAAAAGCTTTTTCAATAAGTGCAGGTATCTGCTTCCTTTTCGCCTTAATTCGTTCCAAAGTAATTTCAGCTTTCATCAAATCCTGATAAAAGTACTCCATCACTTTGTGTAAAATAGAACCAATTTCGTTCGCCTCTACAACGGCACTCACTTCTTTTGGTTCTTTAATCCCAGCGATGTAGTTGAAGAAAAAATCGATTGGATTGGAAATGTATTGTGTTAAGGCAGATGGCGAAAGTACTTTCTTTTTATCGAGGTATTTTTGAAGGGTTTCCTGGATAAAAACATTATTGGTTTTTTCGATGCGAACTTCTTTAAAAGGTTCTGTTTTTACATCCAGATTAAGTTCATGATAAGTAAAACCGAATCCGCTTTCATACTCCAGTTGTTTTAAAATTCTGCTCGCTTCGCCAGTTGTACTTTCATCAGTTAAACTATTATAAACAAAGTTGATATTTTTTGCCCTTTGCATTAAACGGTAAACCATGTATGAGGAGATGGCATCAAGATTTTCTAAAACAGGCAAACCGTATACCCGGCGAATAGAATCAGGAATAAAACTATTGCCAATGGAAGATTTCGGAATAATCCCTTCATTAAAACCTAAAATCACCACCTTATCGAAATTTAAGTTCCGGGTTTCGAGCAAACCCATTAATTGAATCCCATTTAATGGATCCCCGGAAAGGGGCACAGCAATAGCTTGTAACGATTTTTGAACCAGATAGATAACGAACTGAATTTCTTCATTACCGATATGCTTGCCAAAAGTATCATGCAGCCGGTTTAATTCCTGTATGGTTTTCACAAAAAGCTCTGCATCAATTTTCTTGAGCGTTTTAGCATTTGATAACCTGGTTAAAATGAAATCCAGCACTTCCAGCAGGTATGGAACAACCTGTTTTGGATGATCAATTTTTTTATAGAACACTTCAAACAACCCGCTTTGCCTTAAAAGCCTTTCATGTGCAATTTCTACCTCGTTTTCTTTCAAAATGGCAGTCAGAATTTTATCACGAATTTTATGGCTCAGGCCCGTAAGCGGGTGGGTTAAAAAAGCCTCCACGTTTTTGTAGGAAATCTTTCCGGTATGTGTAATTTCCAATTGAGATGAAAACCATAAATCTGCCAGGCCAAAAATACTGGATGTAGATAAAGCAAAACCCATGGTTACATTCAGGTCGATATCTTTGCCATGATAAGAAGTCGGGATTGTTTGCAAAGCAGGTAATAACAGGCTTTCATCAGCCAGAACCACTACAGTTGAGCCTATTTCATTGCTTTCAGCATAATCATCTTCCAGTATATTATTCAGGATTTTTGCCTGTGCCGATTGCCCCTGAACTTTAAAAACATTCACCTGATGTTCTTCGGTTTTCATCAGGCTGGGTTTGTTTTCGAATACATTTTTCAAGCCGAGTTGATTCAGGTTTTTCCTTAAAAATAATCCTGCTTCCTGTAAAGGATCATTCACGTAATAATCATCGGCATCGAAATAAAATAAAGCTTGATTTGCCTCCTGAAGTTGTGTGAAAATTTTTGCCTCTGCGCTGGTTAAGGCATTGAAACCAACAAAAATGATTTTGCCTTTTTCAAAGTTTACAGGTAAATCTTTAGCATGCTCTTTTTCTTCGGCCAGGTGCCGATAAACATAACCATTGGTTAGATAATCCTGTTCCTTTAATAAAGCATGAAATTTGTGATAAAGCTTTGGCATCCGGCGCCACATTTTAATAAAAAGCTCTTGTTGCTTCTTGTGCTTGCCTTCGGAATAAGATGTCCAGAATTGAGCCAGAAATTGATATTGTTCTGGGCTGAGGTAATCGAAATCTTTATTGATGACGGAGATATCTTCCAAATCACGATAGAGTTTTCCGGCATCAACCAGATCGTTATCTATTTGTGTAAAGTCGCTTAAAATTATCTTTGCTAAAGGGAAAAATTTATGACTGGAAATGAGCTCCAGTTTTTCTTCGGTCAGTAACTGGTTGTAAATTTTATGAAGTGTAAAAAACTGCAGGTAAAAATCGGCAATTTTATAAGGTGTAGCAGTAGCAAAAAACTCTTGGATGGTATAAAATGCCGGACTAAAAAAAGGCTTGCCAATAATATCAGCCAGGTATTTCTGCATATAAGCAGATGGACGTTTATTATTGAAAACGATTGCGCAGTGTTGCAAATCCGAGCCAAATTTTTCTATTAAGTCTTCAGCAACTTCTTGTAAAAAGGGTTTCATATTATTATTTAAATATTACTCGTTACTTTCGTTTTTTAGTTGAGCTTCGATGATTGCTTTATCTTTATAAATCCAGTCTGCTAATTGTTTTTCGGTTGGTAAATACATTTGATATTTGGAAGCAAATAATTGTTTGCTATCATTTAACATAGAGTATTTTACAACAGTTTCTTCAGTGTCTGTGCAAAGAATTATGCCAATTGTTTGATTGTCATTATCTTGTTTCTTTAGATCGTCAAACATTTTAATGTACATATCCATTTGCCCTACATCTTGATGTGTTAATTTGGTAGTTTTTAAGTCAAACAGTACGAAACATTTTAAAATGTAGTTGTAAAATACTAAATCTATATAAAAGTGACTTGTTTCTGTACTTATTCTAAATTGCCTTCCAACAAATGAAAAACCTTTTCCTAGCTCTAATAGAAATTGTTGTAAGTGATTAATTATTCTCGCTTCTATTTCTTTTTCATTTGTAAAGGATGATTCGTCAATTTTCAAAAATTCTAAAACATATGGATCTTTAATAAAATCTTCCGAAGACTGATTGTTAAGACCTGGTTTTTTTACTTCATTTTGATGAGTTAAAATTCGTTGAAAATATGAGGAGTTTATATTCCGCTCCAATTCTCTCGTACTCCAATTTTGCCTCTCTGCTTCTTTAAGATAATATTTTCTTGCCTGTGCATTCTCAACTCTCATAATTAAGCGATGATGTGTCCAGCTCAGATTACTACGAAGTACATAATTTGAATGATTGTCTTGAACTTCTGTATTTTCAGATTTGCTACGCACTGCGTAGCAAATCTGATCATCTTGATAAGTTAGGTAAAATTGGCGGAAATTTCTTAGGTTGGAATAGGAAAAACCTTTACCGAAATCAACACTTAGTTTTTTTGATAGCGATTGTAGAATCTTATCACCATATGATGCTTTAACATTCCCACCCTGTTCATTTTCAACTATTGCTTTACCTATTTGCCAATATGAAATAACCATGGCCGTATTAATTGCCTTGTAAGTATAGGTTCTATACTTATTCAGTATATCAAGTACATTTCCATATAAAGCGTTTATTTCTTCCATCTTACACTAATTTTAATTTACCGCTAACGGCGTAAAATAAATAGGTTTTTATCTGGCTGTGTCCCATCTCCATGAGCAGATTTTTGTAATTTTCAACCTGTTCAATATGTTTATCGCTTTCTGTAAGCGTAAATTTATAATCCAGAATGATTACTTCATTCTCGTGAAATAAAATACGATCTGGCCGATGAAGTTTGCCCTTTGTATCAATAATGCTTTTTTCCGTTATACTTCCGGTTGCCCTGCTTAAAACAGCTTTTAAATCAGGGTTTTCCAATACCGATAAAACTTTTGATTTCAGCTGCTCCTTTTCCTCTTCCTGTATAATACCATCCAGAATCAAGGTGGTAATGTATTTGTCTGTTTCTGTTTCATTACTGGCATTGGCCAGAATATCATGTAGTAAAGAGCCTTTCCTGCCAGATTTTTCGATATTAACCAAATGCCTTAAATGTTTTTCTTCAGAAGGAATGTAAAGTTCAGACAGGCGTGTGGTGGTTGGATAATGCTTTAAATCAATAAAGTCATTTTCATCAATTTTGCTTTCCGTCGAAATGTAATCTACTATTTCGTATACCCCATTTTCATCAAATTCGTGGTCAAAAGTTAAATTGATAACATCACCCATGTTGGATAATTTCAATTCTTTTTTAGCCATCGTAGCGATATAGAGGTAATCTTTCGAGCGTGTGGTAGCTACATAGAGCATATTTAATGCATCCATATTGTTGTATAGCAATTCCTCATAATAGGCTTTTGCTATTGCCGAATCAGACAGGGCTTCATTATATTTCAGCGGAATGCCCTTAAGTTCTTTATAAACTGTTTCTTCAGATGATACCCAGAAGGTTCCATTTGCTTTTCCTTTAATTTCCCAGTTGCAGAAGGGAACAAAAACTGCTCTGAATGCAAGCCCTTTTGATTTGTGGATGGTGATGATCTGGATAGCATCTGCACCTTCTGGTGATGGAAGCGATTTTTTAACCCCATCTTCTTCCCACCAGGTTAAGAAGGCAATAATTCCTTTTTCTCCTGATTTTCCTGCTGCTGCGGTTAAATCTCTAAAAGCTAAAAGATAGGGCAGGTGAGCAGTAAGCGTTTTTAAGCCATAACTTTCTATTAAAATCTCTACCAATTCTGGTAATGGAAGTTGAAGCCAGCTTTGCCAGTTTTCGCATAAAGATAAAGGCAATACTGCAGAAAGCTGATTAAGTGTCTTGCTGGTGAGGTTAATGTAATGATTGGCATCAGGTTCTTTGCCCTGTAAAGAATGGTAAAGTGCTATGCAGTTTGCCTTATATAGCGCACTTTGAGCTTCTAAACCAATTAATACTTTTAAGGTATTAATGATGAGTTGAATGGCGGAGTTATTCGAAATTAACAAGGCATCGCCCGATAAAACAGGAAGATGGTGCTCCATCAATTTGCGCACGGTAAGTAAAGCTTCGCTATTAGACCGCACTAAAATGGCGATGTCCTTCAAGGCATAATTCTGCTGATCTTTTAAAATTTTAATTTCTTCGATCACGTCATTCAAGGCAATATCTCTAAATACAGTTTCCGTGAAACGGGCCTCATCGGGAGCATGTTCCTTACCAAATTTTTTAATTTTGATCGTGCCTCCCTTTAAGGTATTGCCCGCAAAATTTTGCGTGGAAGCACTATAAATATCGGTGATGATTTGGGTATAATTCTCGTTGGCCCACCAATTGGCAATACTTTCTGGTTTAGAAGCTAAGTTTGTGTTAAGTTCGTTTTGTAGCGTTAATGGAATTGACCGATAGATAAAATTATTAAATGTGATGATGTTTTCTGTGCTGCGGTAGTTTTCTGCAAGACTTTCTTCCACAACGTTTTCTATACCCACTTCGCGTTTAGCATGTTTATGCAGGATATTCCAGTCACCATTTCTCCATCGGTAAATAGATTGTTTGGTGTCGCCAACAATTAGATGATCGGTCAAATCTTCGCTTGGTGTGGCCATTGCATTGGTAAGTAAAGATTTAAAACTACCCCACTGACTGGTTGAGGTATCCTGAAATTCATCAAAAAGAAAATTGCGATATCGGTTTCCTACTTTTTCCCATATGAAAGATGGATTGTCGCCAGCATCTTCTGTAATGCCAGATATTAATTTTTGGGCATCGCTAATTAAAAGGTTATCATTCTCTGCACGATATTCTTTTAGTAACATCGCAATCTCCTGCATCAGCCTTAAATAGTACAAGTTTTTATTGAATGCAATGGCGAGGCTATAATTAGGTAAGTGTGTTAAATAATGGTTTTTTATTTGCTGAAGAATTGGATTCACCACTTCAAAGGCTTCTGGGGAATTTGCATTTTTCTGAAACCACTCTTCTGGTTCGTCTATTAAATTAAAAAGCGATTCTACTTTAGAAAAGTCGCCACGCGCTACCAGTATAATTTTGGCTAAGGCACTTCTTGATTTTCCCTTAAAATGTTCATTTTCTACCCCCAAAACATTAAGTGCCTCATTGGCTTCCATTGCCAGGCGGATAATTTCCTCTTCAAAATTTTTAATTTCTGCTTTGGTTAGGCTGATGTATTTTTTAAAGAGTTCATCAATATTTTCCAGCCCCAAGGCGGTTACCGCATCTTCAAAAATTTGGAAGCGTTCGGAGAAAATCTCACCTATTAAATTATAGAGTTCAAATTTATAATTCCAGCTTTTGTTATCGCTAATGCGCTCTATGGCCAAATCTATAATCCACTGCAAAAGTTGCTGATTAGTGTCTAAGGCTTCATCCAGTTTATTTACCAGATCATCTTTTACCTTGTCATAATTCATTTCTAAACTATAATCGGCATTTAGTCCGAGTTCAAAAGCGAAGCCACGGATAACCTTTTGCACGAAACCATCAATGGTACTTACAGAAAAGCGGCTGTAGTCATGGAGGATTTTTCGGTAAATTTTATCCGCTTTAAATTGAAGTTCCTGTGCATTTAATTGAGGATAAGCAACGAGAACCAATTTTCGATAATCATCTATTTTTTTTGAGGGATTACCTTTTGCCAGCCCAAGTAAAACTTCCAGAATCCTGGTTTTCATTTCTTCTGTGGCTTTATTGGTAAAGGTTACCGCTAAAATCTCACGATATTTATTTTCACCAGAGAAAAGTAAAGTCAGATAGTGCGCCGTTAAACTGAATGTTTTACCAGAACCGGCAGAAGCCTGAAGTATTTTAAGTGGTTTGGGCATAGTGTTTTTTAACTTTTTTTGATTTTCTTTTTCGCTAATGTTTTATGGCTTATCCTTGCTGGTCTTTCTGCCATTTCAATTTTAAGGCCTAGCAAATCTCTAATTACCACTGATGCACAGGCACCACCGAAAGCCGCAGGCAGATACGAAACCGTGCCATAAGCAGATCGTTTAAAATTACTACCATCCGTCATGATCATGGAGTTTTTATCCATTTCCTCTGTAGAGAACACAGCTTTGATTTTACTAGCGTTCATGAGTTTGTTTAATCTTTTTCGAACATAACTGGCGAAAACACATTGATAAGTATCTGGTAACATCGCAATTCTTAATCTCGTCGGGTCCATTTTACCACCAGCACCCATTGAGCTTACAATCGGAATATTTTTTTCTAAAGCAGTAGAAAGCAAGGTGATCTTTGGCATCACACTATCTATACAATCCATAATGTAATCAAATCTTGATTCTAAAATTTCCCTGCACTTTTCAGGGCTAAGAAAAGTATTTACGACATTAAGTTTCAGTTCCGGGTTTATGGCAAGTAATCGCTCCTGCATAATTTCAGCTTTACTTACGCCATGATTGGTGGCTAAGGCAGGTAATTGCCTGTTCCGGTTAGTAGGATCTACCACATCACCATCTACAATGGTCATTTCACCAATACCCGAGCGGCAAATAAATTCTGCAGCAAAAGAACCTACACCACCCAGGCCAATGACCAGGACATGTTTATTCTGCAATTTTTCAATTCCATCATTACCAACCAATAGGGCAGAACGCGAAAGCCAAGAAACATCTGACATATAATTTTATACGAATTTACAGTAAATCTAATTTTTTCCAGTTAGCAAACATACAAGCTTTGAGTGCATCAACTGAACAATTTTTCAACTTAGCAGCAGCATTATAGATTTCCTCAATTGGTATTCCCGAATCATCGGTCTCCAAGAAAAACAGATCTGTGTCGCGGATAAGCTTTGAAGCACCAGAATTTTCTTTCAGAATTGCCGTGCCAAACGATAACAAAAAACCCTTTTTTAGTAGTTGAAGGCCTAACGCCTCATTTTTATTAAAGCCGTGAATAATCATCGGGACATTAACCTTCAGCCGGTCTTTAATTTCTATTAATTCAGAAAAAGCTTTTACGCAGTGCAAAATTAAAGGTTTATTTAATTTTTCGGCCAGCTTAATTTGTATTTCCAGAATGGAGATTTGATTTTCAATTTGCGCACCTTTTAGCCGATCTAAACCACATTCACCAATTAGTTTAACATTCTGCTGACTGGCCAACACACTCATATACTTCATTTGCATCTCCAGTTTATCTAGGGTGGCATACCAGGGGTGAAGTCCGATTGAAATAGGCTTCGTTTTGGGCATGGCCAGGAAAATATCGCTGGTTAGTGATAAACTTTGGATACTTGTGATACCTTTTTTTTGGGCAGCCTGGTGTGTATGTATGTCTAAAAAATCCATTCGATATTCAAATATAGGCTTTGTAAAAAGTATTTTTACTGTAAAGAATTTGCTGTTAACTTATAAAATCCCTCTTCTTTAGTATTTTACATCATAATTAATATCATTTATGAAAAAGCTATTTATTTTATTAACGGCTGTGTTAATATCTACAGTAACATTCGGACAGTCTAAAACTGCAGGGGTACACATATACAATCCTGAAGCAAACGCCATGGCCGATTTGAAAGCTGCAACACAAAAAGCGGCGAAGGAAAATAAACATGTGCTGGTTCAGGTAGGTGGAAACTGGTGTAGCTGGTGCATTGCTTTTCATCAATTGGTAGACTCAAATGCCGTATTGAAAAAAACCATCAATGATTATTATGAATATGTGCTCGTTAATTGGGATAAAGAACACCACAATGATGAGGCGATGAAATATTTAGGATTTCCTAACCGTTTCGGTTACCCGGTTTTCGTGGTATTGGATGGAAAAGGTAAAGTGCTTCACATCGAAAATTCTGCCTATCTGGAAACGGATGAAGTAGATGCCAATGGCAAAAAGAAAGTGGGGCATGATGTGAAAAAAATCACTTCATTTTTGAAAGGCTGGACGGTTGCCGCGGTTGATCCAGATACTTATAAACCGAAGGCTAAATAAGCTGAAAGACCAAAGCAAAAAAGCCACAGATTCGCAGATTTAATATCTGATAATCTGCGGCTTTATTTTTAATCATTAATTATCTTCATCATCTTTCAGGTCGTCTACATTTAATTCGTATGACGGTCTGGATGCTTCATCTGCTTGCTCCAACTTATCCTTATCATATTCAATACTTGGATCATCACCATCTATCTCATTGATATTGTCTACATCATCCTCTCTGCGTAAAGCATCGTTTGGGTCTTCTGAGTAATTATCTTTTGGGTCTATCATAACTTTAAGGTTTTATCTTTAGATAATCACTTTCAGAAAGAAATTGTTTTAGTTTTATGAGGAAAGGTTAAATACTAGGTAAAGAAGCTGGGCGCTGGCTTTCGATGTTGACTTACGAAGTTTTAGTGGGGGAGAGTGGTGGAAAACTTCGTCAGTCTAATCGCAACAGATTGCTTCACACCATTGCTAAACCCTGCCCTTCAGTTCGCAATGACGACACCTCTTGCCGTCATTGCGAGGAGGAACGACAGCCTGCCCCGACCTTTCGGGGAAGCAATCTATTTTAAATGAAACTTTAGATGCACATGAAAACTGTCGAAGTCTTGCTACGCACTGGCTTTGAGACTTCGCAAGTTAGATCAACCGACTTACGAAGTTTCAGGGAGGTAGTGGTGGAAAACTTCGTCAGTCTAATCGCAACAGATTGCTTCACACCATTGCTAAACCCTGCCCTTCAGTTCGCAATGACGACACCTCTTGCCGTCATTGCGAGGAGGAACGACAGCCTGCCCCGACCTTTCGGGGAAGCAATCTATTTTAAACGAAACTTTAGATGCACATGAAAACTGTCGAAGTCTTGCTACGCACCGGCCTTTGAGACTTCGTAAGTTAGACCAACTGACTTACGAAGTTTCAGTGGGATGAGCGGTAGGGAACTTCGTCAGTCTAATCGCAACAGATTGCTTCACGCCATCGCTAAACCCTTCCCTTCAGTTCGCAATGACGGATTTTTTGAGGAGATCCGCTAACAGAATCGTCATGCTGACCTGTAGCGCAGCGGAAAGCTAAGCAGTAAATTCAGTTCAGCACCTATTTAATTAGATCCTGAATCAAGTTCAGGAAGACGATTTTATTTACAAACCGTCACCATATTTATAATTTGGTAAAATGCTAACAGGTAATTTTCCGGTAGGCACTAACCTATTATTAATCACAGCTGCTGCAGAAATTTGCATGTAGTCTTCTTTTTGATAAGCAACGATTAAGCCTTTACTCTTTTCTAAACCAGGTAAACCAGCAAGATTATAAGGATTCGCAAATAATGCAAATACCGCATTCTTAGTGCTTAATTCTTTAATAAAATTCTTTACACCAGCATTTAGCGGGATGTTATTTGCAGGTCTTGAACGTGCATCATGGATGCCTACAATCACCTGATCAAATGCACCAATTTCACGGGCAATATTAGAGATTTGGGTAGCGCTTGCATCTTTGTCCAGTACATAATAAACTGAATTATAAAACCCCTTTGAAACCTCTTTTTGGAATTTTGTAACGGTTGGAACACCAATACTGATGATTGCCGTCCTTCTGATCGGAACCATATTTTTAATATTTTCTTTACCCTTTAGTAGTGTAACAGAAGCATTGGCCAGTTCCTGAACCAAAGCATTACTCGCAGTACGGTTTACACCTGCAATCAGGCCTTTTGTGTCCACTGTGTCGTGTTTTGATAAGCCCGCCCAGTATTTCGCAGTTAAAATCTTACGGACACTTTCATCAATCGTTTTAATGTCTATTCTACCTTGTCTAACGGCTCTACGAACCAGTTTAATTGCCCGGTCGCTATTTTCAGAAAGCTCTATAATATCGTTTCCGGCAATGATCCCACGCAAATCTGCTTCACCATTTTTGTAATATTTTACTACGCCCTTCATGTCCATCGCATCAGAAATAATCAACCCCTTAAAGCCAAGCTTTTGTTTCAAAATGCCTGTTACAATTGGTTTTGATAATGTAGATGGTAAATTTTTGGTCGTGTCTAAAGATGGAATGTTCATGTGCGCAATCATAACCCCTGATGCACCTTGTTTGATTAACTCTTTAAACGGATACATTTCAAGTGTATCCAAGCGTGTGGCACCAAAAGTGAGCTGCGGAAGATCATAATGTGAATCCACATCCGTATCGCCATGGCCCGGGAAATGCTTAAGGGTAGTTAAAAGACCAGCATCCTGCATGCCCTTCATATAAGCGCCGGTTTTATTCGTCACATTATATTTGTTTTCTCCAAAAGAACGATAATTAATTACCGGGTTTTTAGGGTTATTGTTGATGTCTGCATCAGGAGCCAAGTTCATTTGCATGCCCATTCGCTTGAAATCTTTGGCGACTTCCTGGCCCATTTTGTAAATTAAATCTTTATTTTGAATGGCACCCAATGTCATTTGATAGGGAAAAGAAATGGTGCTGTCCAAACGCATTCCCAATCCCCATTCGCCATCATTGGCTACGATTAAAGGTACGTGACTTAGTTTTTGGTAAGCATTTGTTGCCTTGGCTTGTCTAACCGGGCCACCCTGAAAAAATATAACGCCACCTAACTGTTCTCTTTTTATGACCTGACCAACTGAATCTGTATATTTCTGTCCTAAATTGGTATGTGCCCGAACGAAAAACATTTGCGCAATGCGCTCCCGGCGATTTAGCTTGTTAAAAACAGAGTCTACCCACTTAGGCTGATTGGCTAACATTTGTAAATAGGTTTGCTTTTGTGCAGCTGCAGAAAAAGTAATGGCGCACAGAATGGCAAAGGAGAATAAAATTTTTTTCACGGATGTGTTTCGTTGAACTGCTAAATTAATAATCAAAAGTCGAATTAAACAAAAACCAATCCAAGTAATCGATTTAATACAATTATGTTTGGAATTATAGGTGGTGAGTGGGGAAGGCGTTGGAGTTGGGATTTGTTTGAGTTGGTAATGTAGAGCACTTCAAAACTGAAAAAGGCCATAAAATCCCATCAATATTTGATTCAATTGAAAAAAATGAAAACCTATTTAATCCGTATCGGTTATTATAATAGCGCTCAGCAAATAATTATTCACTAAATATTACAGCTATGAAAGATACGGGCACACCAAAAAACAACTCTACGGTTCAGGGAAGTTCAATCGCAGACAGAGCAAATCATGATGTTAAAACAGATAAGAAAATTCAGGGCATTACCAATGGTGGTGGCCAACGTTCTGATCAAACATCGAATAAAGATAATCAGCGCAAAGTCGACAATAAAAAATAGTGCGCTTTGCATTTAATAAAAATGGATGATGGCTTATAAAGCAATCATCCATTTTTTGTTTATGATGGTTCTTTGGCTAATTTAATAATTTCACTTCCTTCAAGCACCCTTCTTTCATTATGATGACTAAGGGTATTAATCATCGCTTCACCAAGTTCCTGCATGGTACAGAATCCATTTTTTGAAACTGCTCTTCCAATGGGAAAGAGCCAGTTAATAAATTTATAGAAGGTATGTGCATACTTCTGCGCTTTAATGGGCTTGATAAAACCCGGACGTAGATTGTATACCTGAGCAAAAGGCAACTGCATTAAATCATTTTCAGTTTTACCCTTAACTTTCTGCCAGCTTAATTTACCATTAGGATTAGTGCCACTTCCTGAGACATAACAAAAGGTCATGTTTTGGTTTAACCTGCTTAACGTTTCAGCCACATGCATCGTTAAGGTATAGGTCATTTTATAATATGGTTCTTTAGCGACACCAACTGAAGAAATCCCTAAACAAAAAAAACAAGCATTGTAACCCGAAAGCTCGTGCTCAATGGGGGCGAAGTTGAAAAAATCCTGATGAATAATTTCTTTCAGTTTAGGATGTGTATAGCCGCATGGTTTTCGGTTGATCACCAAAATAGCATCAATTTCAGGACTATTTAAACAACAAATCAGAACTCCTTCTCCAACCATTCCGGTTGTACCCGTAATAATCACCTTGTTTACACTTCTCGTTTTTCCCATTTTAGATTAGCTTGATATTTATCAGATAAACTCATTGCTTGCCGATAAGTTTCATTTTGGATTATAAAAAAGGTCTCGATAATTTCGAGACCTTAAAACCTTATTGAATGACAGTGCCTTGCATTTTGTAATCTTTCGGCGGTTCTGCATTTAAAAGATGCTGAACAAAATAATCCCACCTACGCCTCATCATGTAGGGTGAATATGATCCATAACCATGTGCACTATTCGGGAAGATGACTAAATCGAATGATTTATTTGCCTTTTCTAAAGCTTCTACTACTAATAGCGTATTGTAAGGTGGTACGTTATCGTCCATCATACCATGTACAAGCATTAATTTTCCTTTCAAGTTTTTGGCATAGTTCTGATTAGCCTGAGCTTCGTAATCGGCGTTTTCTGCTAAACCATTGTAGCGTTCACCCCAATCATCTTCATAATTCCTGTTGTCGTGATTTCCTGATTCAGCAATGCCCACCTTAAAGAAATCAGGATAACGGAACATGGCCGCTGCAGTAGCGAAACCACCGCCCGAATGCCCCCAGATACCTACCTTAGTCGTATCAATCGGATATTTTGTAGCCAATTGTTTAATGGCGGTAATTTGATCAGGCAATGTATTAATAGCCATGTTGCCATAACTCATGTCGTGAAAACTTTTTGAACGGTTAGGATTACTGGTACCCTCCATCAAAACGACAATAAAGCCCAGTTCCGCAAGCGCTTGATGATCTCCACGAGAGGCTGCAAATCCCCAGTTGCCCACGCTACCACCTTGTGGACCTGGATAAATGTAATCAATTACCGGATACTTTTTGCCGGCATCCATTTTAGTTGGTGTAAAAACTAAACCATAAATGTCTGTTTTATTGTCGCCTGCTTTAACCGAAATAGGTGTTGGTGCTTTCCAGCCAGTTGCCGCTAATCTGGATACATCTGTTTTTTCTATCGGAGTAACCAGTTTACCGTTGATTTCTCGGTAAACCATTACGGCTGGCACATCTGGTTGAGAAAAGCTGTCAATAAAATATTTTTCAGATGGCGATAATCTTACTTCGTGGTTCCCAGGTTCAGGCGTTAAATCTGTTAGGTTTTTTCCATCGAAGCCAATTTTGTAGAAATGTTCAAAATAGGGATTAATTTTATCGAGGCCACTAGCCATAAAATAGAGTGTGCGGCTTTTTTGATCGACCTTAATTAGACGGGTTAGCACCCAATTGCCTTTGGTAATCTGGTTTTTTACCGTTCCTGTAGTGGCATCATAAAGATATAAATGACCCCAGTCATCGCGTTCAGAATACCAGATAATTTCTTTGGAATCAGGTAAATACCGCCAATTAATTTCGCCCTGACCAGATTCATATTGTGTCTTAACCGTTTCTTCAAATACGTCCCTAACACTGCCGGTTGTGGCATTCGCAATTCTGAATTTTTCATTTTTATGATCGCGAGATGTAGAAACAAAAGCCAGTTCTGTACCATCAGCTTTCCAGTCGATGTCATCAAATGTACCACTACTCGAAATATCATCACTCAATGTGGCCCGATGAGGATCAGCAGGTATGTTTAGGGAAATCACCTTTGGGTTTTCAATATCAATAATCACCCTTCTGATGGTAGGAATTTGTTTATCGCCCGGTAAAGGATATTTCCAGGCCTCTAATTTTGGAGCACCCACATTGGTGGTCACGAGATACATATCGTTTGAGTTGCGCTGATCCTGTTGAAAGGTGGCGATCTTTTTTGAATCCGGCGACCAACGTAAGATTGGAGCATTACTGTGTTTCCAGCCGGCATTATCGGTAGCATAACCATAATCTTTTATCCCATCGGTAGTAAGTTGCGTCAGCTTTCCGCTGGCTACATCTTTAACATAGAGGTTATAATCTTTAATCAGAATGGCTTTTTTGCCATCGGGCGAGATTACCTCATTTCCTCTTCTTCTTCCTGCTGCGGGTGAAGAATCACTGCCATATGCAGTAGTTAAGGTTTTTGTTTTTTTAACGGGATCTACCAGATAGTTTTCAGTGCCTTTGGCTGATTTTTTGGTATACCAGAATTGATCGCCTGCAAGCCAATTCGGCTGTGAAATCAAATTGTCAACAAATTTTGAGGTATTATAGCCCATGAAACTTTCGGCTCTTGCATAATCCTGAGCGGTTAAAGTTTTTTTCTGAGCGTTAGCAGTAACAGCCACTGCGCAGGCTGTAAGGGTAAGCCAATATTTATTCATCATCTTTGTTAGTCTCAGCTGATAAAATTAGCACTGTTTTATGAACTGGTAAGTATTAATGCTGATACAAAATAGCCCTTATCCGCCTATTGGCACCTTTCCCATGAAAGGTAAAGGGCTAGAAAAATAAATCCCACTCGGAGAAATCGTCATTCCGACCGCAGTGGAGGAATCTTTGAACCTTGTATCCAAATTGATAGTGAATTAAACCCCTATCCGCCTGTCGGCACCTTTCCTCTGAAAGAGAAAGGGCTATGTTCGCAACTAGTGGGTGAAAAAATGGTTCGGTAGTAGTAATATAAAGGAAGTGGTTATAAACGCGGGGATTCTTCGCTACGCTCTGAATGACAGTGATAGGAAAAATAGTCCCTATCTGCCTATCGGCACCTTTCCCCTGAAAGAGAAAGGTCTATGTTCGCAGCTAGTGAGTGAAAAAATGGTTCGGTAGTAATATGAAGAAAGCGGTTATAAACGCAGGGATTCTTCGCTGCGCTCTGAATGACAGCGATAGGAAAAATAGCCCTATCCACCTATCGGCCCCTTTCCCGTGGAAGCGAAAGGGCGTGAAAAATAACATTTGTCGAGGCAAACCGCATCGTGAAATCCAACTCCCCTCCTTTTTTTCAAGGAGGGGTTGGGGGTGGTTATTATAATAATTGGATACATTAGAACCCCTATCCTATTTTTTAGGTAATACATAGGATTATAGTAGCCACACAACTTTGTTTTTACAAAAAATCTGCGCATTTGCCATTTTTTTTTCTTTGAAGTTGTGTGTGAAAGACAGGGTGTTCAAAATGATAAAATACAATATTCACCCCTTTTATTTAGTAAAACCTACTCTTTATAGGCTGTGCCAGTTAGGGGATTAATATAAAAGTAATCCCATTTTTCTCCATTGAAAATGCCTGCTTTTGCATCGGCATCCAAGCTATTGTATTGAGGAGCAACCGTGATTTTTTTAGTGGTTACGTCGATCAATCCATATTTTTTCTTTTTGAAATCGGCCTCGTTCTGAAGCTCAAAGCGCCATAGCTTCGGATAAGCCGTTAATTCATACAGGCTGGTATATTCCATTGGCAAAATCCAATTTTGACTATCCTTATCAAAAATTCCCGATCGCATATCAGTGCTATTCTGATTGCTTCCTGTAACTAAAAACCATGATTTATTCGCACGGATCTGTTCAACTCTTCTGATGTTAAAGTTGGTGGGTAGAGCACGGTTAATACCCAAATCACTGGCGTCAGGGTACATTAAGTTGCCCCCATTAGAACTGATGATAAAATCTTTTGTTTTTTTTCGGTCGCTTTCCCAGGTGCCGTTTTGGTGAAGGATATAAAATGCAGATTTATTTTTAACATTGCTCCGAATGATAAAATAGGGGATGTTGGGTATGGAATAAATCATTGATGCATGTGCAAGGATGGAAGATGCGGCTATCTTTTGATCAAAATATGGGTCTATTTTTTTAGGAAAAGTTTTGTCTAAATCAGGGTAGATAAAAACATGTTGATCCTGGTTTTGCATAAAATTCAATTTCACCCTGGTCCCGGCGTCTATTCTTTCAGTTTGTATTTCCTGTTGATGTCCGTTCACTTCTACGGTTATCCCTGCAGGAATTTTGAAAATATCGTCGTTTAAAGGTTTCAGATGCTGATCTAAAAGTGTATATGAATGGCCTTTTTTTTGTAGTAGGGTAGCATTTGCAAGAATAGCAGTGATATGATGGCCAACTGGCTGGATTTTCTCCTTACCAATTTGATATAATTGATCATTAATTAAAATTTTATCCTGAAAACTGAAGATACCAGATGAGGGATAAGGATATTCATTTGGATTGTGATTGGAGCTGATGACCGTTTGATTGTTCCGAAGTAAAATAACCTTCCAATTTATTCTGGGCACATCCTTATCAAACCATCTTTTATCATTGGTTCCACCCATAACTGAAAAACCAGGGAAAATTTTCCATTTTTGGATCTTCCACCAGGCATTATATGTTTGCTTGGTAATCGCTAGGGTTTCTTTTCCAATGGGCACAAGTTCAATTCTGTCGTATTCATAATCCAGTTTAACCGCTCCTGTTTGATCTATTACGCCATTTTTTCTACCCTTTTGTACTACAGCAAAGTCATTGGTAAAAAGACTGGCATCTTCATATTGAGGTGTGATTTTTATGTGATTGTCTTGATCGCTAAATCCGATCAATCCGGATTTACTTTTCCAGGGATACAGGGTTTGTTGTGGTAAATCCTGTGCGGTTGCTACGATATTTGATGTCATAAAAAATAGGAAATAGCTTATTATCAAAGGGGATACGCGCATGTATAAAAAAGGTTAATGATGCTAAAGGTTTAGAATCGCAACTAATATGTCATTATTGAATAAGCCTTCTATATTGGCATCATGTACTATTAAAATAAACTGTTCTAATAGTATTATAAGGCACATCATTAATCCTATTTGGTTGGATGGCTGCAAATCGTAGTAACGGATATATTGATATTCAAAATAGCCTCCAAACTAAATCATGCGCTAATTTGAATTTATATCGGTTAAAATGAAAGCACACTATATATCTATGCGTTCGTGTAAGCATGATCGTCCAGGGGCAAGGATACATAAAATATACTTCCCTCATCAACCTTACTTTCAAACCAGATGTCGCCATGATGTGCCTCCACAATTTGTTTGGAGATGGCCAGGCCAATACCAAAAGAATGTTCACCTGAAGTACCTTCACGTTTGGTATCGGTAAACATATCGAAGATTTTTTCTCTATGATCTATCGGTATCCCGATGCCCTTGTCGCTAATTTTGATCAAAACCGCATGATCACTTTTGATCATTAGAATTTCTATATCTGCACCAATTGGACTAAATTTAATTGCATTAACAATTAAGTTACTCACTACCCGCCAGATTTTTCCTCCATTCGCTTTTATGGTAACTTTTACGCCTGTAAAAATCAAATTTTGCGCTTTCTCCTGAGCTTTAAACTGCAACAAACTAATGCAGTAGGCTACAAGTGAATTCAATTCTACCATTTCTGTTTTCATATTAGCAGAGTTGGTATTAATATTTAACAAATCGCTAATCATATCCAGCGATTGTACACTGGAAGTTTCCAGTAAATCGAGCATTTTATGCTCATCCTCCGTAAGATCGGCATGTTTTAAAAGTCCGGTAATGCTGATAGCAGCGGCCAGTGGACTACGGAGGTCATGAGCTACAATTTGCATCATCCGGGTATTCTCCCGCTGACTTTGTTCCAGTGCGGTTAACACATTTTGCATACTGGTATTTTTTTCGGTAATCTGAATGTTCAGTGCCTTTAATTCCCTCTTTTTGTACCATAATATAAATACCGTAAGGATGACAATCAGCAAGGTTACGACTGAAGCAGCAAGATAACCTCCCTGTACATCCTTTTCCTGATTCAGTGTGTTGAGTTGATATTCCTGCTCATTATTTTTGAAAGACATGTCGATATCGCTTGCCTTTAAACCGAGCGTTTTCTGTTCTATAGAATCACGCACATTGTAGTAAAGCTGGAGGTATTCATATGCCTGAGGGATATTTTTTATTTTATTAAAATACTGCCATTCCAGTTTATAAAGCCTTAGTTTAACATCTATTGGCGCTGCTATTTCGGGGCTTTCAGCTTCCAGTTGCATGGTATCAATTAAAGCACTGGCTTCTTTCAAATGGTTAATCTTTAAATAAAGGTAACCAAGTTTAATTTTTGCCGTAAGCGCATCCAGTTTATAAAATTTCGACTGACCATTTATGGCAATGCTCCTTTTAAGGGATTGTTCTGCCAAACCAAATTGTCCTGCTTTTAGATAAGCACCGCCAAGATTACCATAAACTACTCCAGTAGCCCTTAGAGTAAACTCTTTTTTAGACGGGAGCTGCTGTGGATGCTGGTTTAAAAACTGTAATGATTTTCTATAGTAATGAATGGCACTGTCTGGTCTGCCAATTCGTTCAAAACAAATTCCGATGATATTCAGGTAACTGTGTCTGGAAAAATAGATATCATACAGGGTTTTATTATCATCGCATTGGTCTCCTTCTTTAAAGGCCTGTTTAAAAAAGTATATGGCATCAAGATATCGTTCCTGCTTATACCTCAAAAAGCCGAGCCGATAGGTGTAGCCATAACTTAAGCAGGGTTCTAAATTCTTTGCTGCAAAGCGCTGACCCTTGTAATAGAAATTAAAGGCCATATTATAGTTTTTCGACATTAATATGGCGTCTCCCTTAGCAAATAAAGCATTGGCATACTCAGATTTAAATATATGCTCCCTTCCCTTTAAAATGATAAGCATACTATCAGCATATAAATTCGCCAGTACACCATTTTCATTATAATCATGATAGTAATCGAACTTGGCATTAAATCGTTGGAATAGTTCTTTAACACTTGGTTTTTTTAAGTTCAGATAGGCAGAATCCATGTATAACAAGGCTTGTTTGCCTTGCCCATGCCGATTCATGGTATCAACCTTTTTTAAAATTTCTTTGACCTGATCGGAAAACCCTGTATCAGTTTGATGAGGCTTGTTTTTGGAACAAGATAAAAAGCAAAGCGTTATGGCTACACCAAGTAAAAATTTATGCATATGCAGTTGTTTGGAATGAGCGATTACTAATTTGTTGCCATTTTTTACAGCAATAGTTTTTGGCTTAGTTTACTGCGTTAATATACGTAATCAACATAGTTTCGTTTTCGTGGTTTATACGGGTTTTTGTTCGAAAATATGAGTAAAAATACTGTGCTTTTTTTGGTTCAGAATTCTCTGTTGATATTTATTTTCATAGAGCATAAACCCTTATTTATGGAGTGATAATGCCTTTCTGCCGATTGGCTATTCTTCATCATATTTACTTGTAATACATTCGATGTAAGGGAAAAGTAATTAATGACTTAACTGTGGTCTATTTTTTACTAAGCAAACAATAACTCACTTACTAAATTAACAGCGCATTCATCTCATCCCATTTTTACGGATGACTTATAGAAAGTTACCAAGCAAATATAAATGCATTTATCATTCAGGTTAAAATCTCCCAGGATTTTTATCATATAAAGATTTTATATAGATGCCCAGATAGACCATTTCAATCCTTCAATCTTACGACACATTTCCATTTTTATTTAGCTCTTTCAACAAGTTGCTTTTCTTTTAGCCGCCACACATCAGCATCAATACTCAAGACAACCATTACAAAAAAATACTGCTATTAAATTTTCATCCATTACATATGAAAAAACTTTACCCTTCTGCATGTACTACAAGAAATCTATCCATCTCTCAAGATTTTAGGGTGGTTTCGCCGTTTAAAATACCTCCTGTTAACAACCAATCTTCTTTCGGTTTCTTTGTAAAACTGGCCTTATTATTTTTGCTGGTTTTTGGCATGCAGGTTGGTCTCGTGCAGGCACAAACCAACTTAGCGTTGGGTAAAACGGTTACTTCATCATCAAACCTTGATGCAGCGACTTATCCAAATTCCAATCTCGTTGATGGAAATTTCAATGCGTTTGCGCACACTAATAATGCCTCCACAGGTACCAATGCAGAATGGTTTATGGTTGATTTGGGGGCTGATTATTTTATCAGTAGCATTACCCTTGGAGACCGTGCAAATATCAACAGGCTACGCCGTTTCATGTTTGTGAGTTTCCCAAGTGCCGTAGCCACCCAGGTTCCTGGTCTGGTTCCTACGCAGGGTAGTTATGTTAATCCTAATAATTATACTACCGGGGCAGATGTATCGCTCTTTAATCGCTTAATCTATACTGATCCTACTGCTGGAGGAGTATTTGGACAAGGTTCTACTGGTACAGTTCCTGGTACCGCAGGTACGGTGTTAGGTCCAGTTTTTCCAGGGCATACCGCCACTACTGGTGGACAGCTGAATCTGAATGTCGGTATTCACAAAGCCCGTTATATAATGGTCATTGATCTTCAGCACGACTATTTTGATCCTACAGAACTACAGGTTTTTGAAGCAGCCTCGCCTTATGTACGTGCATTTACAAATGGAGGGTTTGAACAAGGTTATACTGGTGCAAGTTATCAGCAAACCAGGGAAAATACTGTGCCAGGTTGGAGTGCAACTGAGGCCGTGGCTATGCAAGATGCAACTACCATACCTGTAGATGGAAGTTATATCGAAATGTGGAATGGCCCGGGGATGGGTGTTTCTGCTAAGCAAGGCACCTTTTTCGTTGAATTAAATGCTTTTACCAATGGCATGCTGGAACAGCGACCCATTTGCGTGTTAAATGGTGAAACCTTTACCTGGTCTTTTGCCCATAGGGGAAGAAGTGGTACGGATGTAATGCGTTTACGGATTAATGATATCGATGTTGCGGAGTTTACGGATAACAATGCGGTAGCCGCTCCCCACTCCGGATCGGTACTAACACCAGCCACCACTACCCTTACCTCAACAGAGACTGATGCAAATGGTTGGACGCAATACACAGGTACCTGGCGAAATACCACTGGTTCCATTCAAAAGGTGTCTTTTGGTTACCGTGCGGTAAGCTCCGCTGGCGGTCCTACTCAGATTGGAGCCGGAAATTTTTTAGATAATGTAAGCCTTACTTCTTTGTCTAGTTTAGTATCCTTTAGCTCATCTACTGGAACTGGCCCTGAGACTACGCCTACAGCAAATTTACCTAAATTTTTAATTAAAGGTACGACTACAACTGCAACGACTATAGATTTAGTTTTAAGTGGTACGGCCACCAGAGGCTCTGATTATAGTACACCTACGGCAGCTACAGGCAATGTAACGGTTGCAATTCCGGCGGGCACTTACGATGGTACGAGTGCCACTGGCATTAGTCTGGAGCCTTATATCAAAATCAATACTGATCTGATTTCTCCAGAACCTGATGAAACCATTATCATGACCTTAACCAATCCATCATCAGGATTGGCTGTGGGTGAACTGAGTACCTGTACCAATGGACAAAATAGTTCTACTTATACCATTACTGATTCCTGTGTTCCGGCTACCATTACCGGCCCGGCATCGGGTTGTGTAGGTGGTTCTACTATACAGTTAACTGGTTCGGATACTCCGGCTACAACCAATCCATGGGTATCTTCAAACACTGCAATTGCCACTGTTGATAATAATGGATTGGTTACACCGGTTTCTGCAGGAACAACCACCATTACTTATACTAATAATACAGGCTGTTCTACAACAAAAACAATCACCATTAATGCGGCGCCTACCATTACTGGCACAACCAATGCCTGTGTGGGTTTAACTTCACAGCTAACTGGTTCGGCTACAGCTGCCACTACCAACCCTTGGGTATCATCCAATACTGCAGTGGCTACGGTAAGCAATACCGGTTTAGTAACAGGGGTGGCAGCAGGCACAACGGTCATTACCTACACCAATATGAATGGTTGTTCGCAGCAGGTTACTTTTACGGTGAATGATTTACCAACCATTACCGGAACAACCAGTGTCTGTATCAATTCAACTACCCAGCTTACTGGCTCGGGTACGGCAGCCACAACGAACCCCTGGGTATCATCCAATACGGCAATCGCTACGGTAAGCAATACAGGTTTGGTAACAGGCGTTGCGGCAGGCAATGCAACCATTACCTACACCAATAATAATGGTTGTACGAAACAAGTAACCATCACGGTGAATGCTTTACCAACCATTACCGGAACAAGCAGTGTCTGCGTCAATTCAACCACCCAGCTTACGGGTTCGGGTACGGCAGCCACAACTAACCCCTGGGTTTCATCCAATACGGCAATCGCTACGGTAAGCAATACAGGTTTGGTAACAGGCGTTGCGGCAGGCAATGCAACCATTACCTATACCAATAGCGATGGTTGTTCAAAAACATTTAGCGCAATAGTAAATGCCCTGCCAGCTGCTCCAACGGCTACTGCGGTACAACCTACCTGTACTACAGCAACCGGAACCATCACGGTAACTGCGCCAACAGGTTCAGGCTTAACTTATAGCATTGATGGAACCAATTATCAGTCATCAACTAATTTCACAAACGTTTCACTGGGCACTTATTCGTTAACGGTAAGAAACAGTGATGGCTGTACTTCTGCTTCGACCAGCATCACGATTAATGCGCAACCTGCCACGCCAGCTGCACCAACTGCTACTGCGGTACAACCTACTTGCACCACGGCCACAGGCAGCATCACTGTAACTGCGCCAACAGGTTCAGGCTATACTTATAGCATTGATGGAACCAATTATCAGTCATCAACTAATTTCACAAACGTTTCACCGGGCACCTATTCGTTAACGGTAAGAAACAGCGATGGCTGTACTTCTGCTTCGACCAGCATCACAATTAATGCACAACCGGCCACGCCAGTTGCACCAACGGCTACTGCGGTACAACCAACTTGTACTACAGCGACCGGAACCATTACGGTAACTGCGCCAACAGGATCAGGCTTAACGTATAGCATTGATGGAACAAATTATCAGGCTTCGACAGATTTTACCAACGTCGCATCGGGCACTTATTCTGTTACAACAAGAAACAGCGATGGTTGTACTTCTGCTGCGACCAGCATCACGATCAACGCCCAACCTGCCACGCCAGCTGCACCAACGGCTACTGCGGTACAACCAACTTGTACTACGGCAACCGGCACCATTACGGTAACTGCGCCAACAGGTTCGGGCTTAACGTATAGCATTGACGGCACTAACTATCAGGCATCTACCACTTTTAATAATGTAGCTTCAGGTACTTATTCAGTAACGGTAAGAAACAGCGATGGCTGTACTTCTTCATCAACCAGTGTAACAGTCAACCCGCAACCCGCCACACCAGCTGCACCAACTGCGACTGCGGTACAACCAACTTGTACTACGGCAACAGGCACTATTACAGTTTCTGCGCCAACGGGTTCGGGATTAACGTATAGCATTGACGGCAGCAACTATCAGGCTTCGACCACTTTTAATAATGTAGCTTCTGGCACTTATTCGTTAACGGTAAGAAACAGTGATGGCTGTACTTCTGCTTCGACCAGTATCACTATTGATGCGCAACCTGCCACGCCAGCTGCACCAACTGCTACTGCGGTACAACCTACTTGCACCACGGCCACAGGCACCATCACGGTAACTGCGCCAACAGGTTCAGGCTTAACTTATAGCATTGATGGAATCAATTATCAGTCATCAACTAATTTCACAAACGTTTCACCGGGCACCTATTCTGTTACAACAAGAAACAGCGATGGCTGTACTTCTGCTTCGACCAGCATCACGATTAATGCACAACCAGCCACACCAGCTGCGCCAACGGTAACTGCTGTGCAGCCAACCTGTACCACAGCGACCGGAACTATCACGGTAACTGCGCCAACGGGCAGCGGCCTCACCTATAGCATTGATGGCACGAACTATCAGTCTTCGACAGATTTTACCAACGTCGCATCGGGCACTTATTCGTTAACGGTAAGAAACAGCGATGGCTGTACTTCTGCTTCGACCAGTGTAACAGTCAACCCGCAACCCGCCACGCCAGCTGCACCAACGGCTACTGCGGTACAACCTACCTGCACCACAGCGACCGGAACCATTACGGTAACTGGGCCAACAGGATCAGGCTTATCTTATAGCATTGATGGAGCCAATTATCAGTCATCAACTAATTTCACAAACGTTTCACCGGGCACTTATTCGGTAACGGTAAGAAACAGCGATGGTTGTACTTCTGCTTCGACCAGTATCACTATTGATGCACAACCGGCCACGCCAGCTGCACCAACTGTAACGGCTGTACAGCCAACCTGTACCACGGCAACAGGCAGTATCACGGTAACTGCACCAACAGGTTCGGGATTAACCTATAGCATTGACGGTACGAACTATCAGGGATCAACTAATTTCACAAACGTTTCACCGGGCACTTATTCGTTAACGGTAAGAAACAGCGATGGCTGTACTTCTGCCGCGACTAGTGTAACTATTAATGCACAACCCGCCACACCAGCTGCACCAACGGCTACTGCGGTACAACCTACCTGCACCACAGCAACAGGCACTATTACAGTTTCTGCGCCAACGGGTTCAGGCTTAACCTATAGCATTGACGGCACGAACTATCAGGCTTCGACAACCTTTAATAGTGTAACTTCAGGTACTTATTCGGTAACGGTAAGAAACAGCGATGGTTGTACTTCTGCTTCGACCAGTATCACTATTGATGCACAACCGGCCACGCCAGCTGCACCAACGGCTACTGTGGTACAACCTACCTGTACTACAGCAACCGGAACCATCACGGTAACTGCGCCAACAGGTTCAGGCTTAACTTATAGCATTGATGGAACCAATTATCAGTCATCAACTAATTTCACAAACGTTTCACCGGGCACTTATTCGTTAACGGTAAGAAACAGTGATGGCTGTACTTCTGCTTCGGCCAGCATCACTATTGATGCGCAACCTGCTACGCCAGCTGCACCAACGGCTACTGCTGTACAGCCAACCTGCACCACGGCAACAGGCACGATCACGGTAACTGCGCCAACCAGTTCAGGCTTAACCTATAGCATTGATGGTACGAACTACCAGGCATCTACCACTTTTAATAATGTAGCATCGGGCACTTATTCGGTAACGGTAAGAAACAGCGATGGCTGTACTTCAGCTGCGACCAGTATCACGATTAATGCGCAACCTGCCACGCCAGCTGCCCCAACGGCTACTGCGGTACAACCTACCTGTACCACGGCAACGGGAACCATCACGGTAACTGCGCCAACAGGTTCAGGCTTAACCTATAGCATTGACGGAACCAATTATCAGGCATCAACTAATTTCACAAACGTTTCACCGGGCACTTATTCAGTAACGGTAAGAAATAGCGATGGCTGTACTTCTGCTGCGACGAGTATTACGATTAATGCACAACCCGCCACACCAGCTGCACCAACTGCGACTGCGGTACAACCAACTTGTACTACGGCAACAGGCACTATTACAGTTTCTGCGCCAACGGGTTCGGGATTAACGTATAGCATTGACGGCAGCAACTATCAGGCTTCGACCACTTTTAATAATGTAGCTTCTGGCACTTATTCGGTAACGGTAAGAAACAGCGATGGCTGTACTTCCGCTTCGACCAGTATCACTATTGATGCGCAACCGGCTACGCCAGTTGCCCCAACGGCTACTGTGGTACAACCAACTTGTACTACAGCGACCGGAACCATCACGGTAACTGCGCCAACAGGTTCAGGCTTAACTTATAGCATTGATGGAACCAATTATCAGTCATCAACTAATTTCACAAACGTTTCACCGGGCACTTATTCAGTAACGGTAAGAAATAGCGATGGCTGTACTTCTGCTGCGACGAGTATTACGATTAATGCACAACCCGCCACACCAGCTGCACCAACTGCGACTGCGGTACAACCAACTTGTACTACGGCAACAGGCACTATTACAGTTTCTGCGCCAACGGGTTCGGGATTAACCTATAGCATTGATGGTATAAACTATCAGTCATCGGCAAGTTTTACCAATGTTGCATCAGGTACCTACCCGGTAACGGTAAGAAACAGCGATGGTTGTACTTCGGCTGCCATCAGTGTAACCATTGATCCACAACCTGCAACACCTGCAACTCCAGCCCTTGGTGCGGTTGTTCAGCCAACCTCATGCACACCAACAGGTAGTTTTACCATCACCAATTATAGTGCAGCATATACTTATACGGTAAGCCCGTCTGCAGGTGTAACCGTTGCTGGTGACCAGGTAACGGCTCCTGTAGGAACCTATACTGTTTCTGCAACACTTGGTTCATGTACATCTGGTGCATCAGCTAGCGTAACACTAACACGCCCGGCTAATTTAACAGCAGTAATTAGTTCTTCAAGTAACGTGAACTGTTTTGGAGCAAGCACTGGTAGTGCAACTGTTTCAGTAACCGGAGGTACCAGTCCATATACCTATTCATGGAATACCAATCCGATGCAAACGTCTGCCACAGCAAATAATCTGGCTGCAGGCACTTATACGGTAACCGTAACGGATGACAGTGGCTGTTCAACCACTCAGGATGTAACCATTACACAACCTGCTGCCGGATTAAGCATTACCGGAACAGTGATTAACTCAACCTGTGGAGCCACTAATAATGGGTCTGTTGATATTACACTTTCAGGTGGAACAACACCGTATACTTATCAATGGGACTCAGGCGAAACCACACAAGACATCAGCAATAAAGCGGCCGGTACTTATACCGTAACCGTTACGGATGCCAAAAGCTGTTCTACATCATCATCATTTACGGTTACAGCAGGTAACTGTCAGCCCATTGCAGTTAATGATTCCGGAAATACAACACCAGGCGTTCCAGTTTCTGGAAACGCATCAACAAATGATACGCCAAGTGGTGATGGGGGTAATTCATGGTCTTTAATTGGTACTGACGGAGGCGCAACGCTGGGTTCAGTAACAATGAATACAGATGGATCATTTACCTATATACCAAAACCAAATACCAGCGGAACAGATACCTTTACTTACCATGTATGTGATGTAGATGGGGATTGTTCTACAGCTGTAGTGACCATTACAATTGATGCATCTACACTGAACATCAGCACAACCGGTACAAATGTAAGATGTTATGGAAATAATGATGGCTCAGCTACGGTAACGGCAACAGGTGGTACCTCACCATATACTTATTCATGGAACACCTCACCAGTGCAAACCACTGCTATAGCAAATAATCTTGCAGCGGGTAGTTATACTGTTACGGTTACTGATAACGTTGGTACCATTAGAACGGAAAACATTACCATTAGCCAGCCACCAAGTGCATTGGTAGCGAATGTTGATATTCCACCTGTAGATGTAAAATGTTTTGGACAGAATACGGGAAGTGCAACCGCTTCGGCTACTGGTGGTACTGGTTCATATACTTATTCATGGGATACTTCGCCAGTACAGACCACTGCTACTGCAAGTAATCTTGCCGCAGGTACTTATACCGTAACTGTTACTGATGCAAATGGATGTACCAGTAGCAAAAGTGTAACCATTGCACAGCCTTCTGCTGCATTAAGCATCAATATTACTGCTCAAAATGTAATTTGTTACGGTTCAAATACAGGAAGTGCAACTGCTTCGGCAAGTGGAGGTACCAGTCCATATAATTATTCATGGAATACCAATCCGGTACAGGCATCGGTCACAGCCAATAACCTTACCGCTGGTACTTATACCGTTACAGTTACAGACGCAAACGGCTGCTCAACCAATCAAGATATAACCATTACAGAGCCAGCTGGTCCGGTTCCTGCACCAACGGCTACTGCGGTACAGCCAACCTGCACCACGGCGACAGGTAGCATTACGGTAACTGCGCCAACGGGTTCAGGCTATACTTATAGCATTGACGGAACCAACTATCAGGTTTCAACCACTTTCGCAGCTGTTACGCCAGGTAATTATTCTGTAACGGCTAGAAACAGTGATGGTTGTACCTCTGCGGCTACCAATGTAACCATCAATTCGCAGCCGGTAACACCAGCTTCGCCAACAGTATCAGCGATACAGCCTACTTGTACCACCGCTACAGGGACAATAAATGTTACCGCACAAAGCGGCACAGGAATTACCTATAGCATTGACGGCACGAACTATCAGGCTTCGACAGATTTTACCAACGTCGCATCGGGCACTTATTCTGTTACAACAAGAAACAGCGATGGCTGTACTTCCGCTGCAACCAGCGTCACTATTGATGCGCAACCTGCCACGCCAGCTGCACCAACGGCTACTGCTGTACAGCCAACCTGCACCACGGCAACAGGCATGATCACGGTAACTGCGCCAACAGGTTCAGGCCTCACCTACAGCATTGATGGTACGAACTATCAGGCATCTACTACTTTCAATAATGTTTCTTCGAGCACTTATTCGGTAACGGTAAGAAACAGTGATGGCTGTACTTCTGCTTCGACCAGTGTAACTATTGATGCGCAACCTGCTACGCCAGCTGCACCAACGGCTACTGCGGTACAACCAACTTGTACTACAGCGACCGGAATCATCACGGTAACTGCGCCAACAGGATCAGGCTTAACTTATAGCATTGACGGCACGAACTATCAGGCTTCGACAGATTTTACCAACGTCGCATCGGGCACTTATTCTGTTACAACAAGAAACAGCGATGGTTGTACTTCTGCTTCGACCAGCATCACTATTGATGCGCAACCTGCAACGCCAGCTGCACCAACGGCTACTGCGGTACAACCTACCTGCACCACAGCAACCGGAACCATCACGGTAACTGCGCCAACAGGTTCAGGCTTAACTTATAGCATTGATGGAACCAATTATCAGTCATCAACTAATTTCAC
>NZ_SLWO01000009.1 GCF_004340665.1 Pedobacter psychrotolerans | reverse complement strand
CTTCGATGATTGTGCGCTTGAATTGTTCACTGAATTCTTGAATCTCTTTTTTCATAAGTCTACATTTTTATGTAAACCTATTTTAGGACAAGACACTTAACTCCCCTCACACCAGCCAACAAAGCTTCGTAAGTTGGATCTATCTAAACCTTATGAATTAAATCTCCACTACCTGGTACATAATGCAAGCCTGGCGTTAAATAATGTAATAAAATCACTCTTGAATATCGGTAATTAATCGGTGAACAAAGCAATACACCAAAAAGGATCAGGCTAACGTAATACCAAAGATTTTCATAAATTAAAGGCAAACCTAAAACATAAGAGGCTACCCCAATGGTAATAATTTCTGCTACGTTCATGGCATAACTCACAAACATCGCTACATAGAAAAAGCCAGGTTCACGTTCAAATTTCAGATTGCAATGCGGACAATTGATATTTGTTTTTTGTAATTTATAGGAATAAGCGCTCCCTGTGAAGATATCGCCTTTACGGCAACGTGGGCATTTACATTGGATAAAGGCTTGAAAACTTGTTAAATCTGCCATAATTGTATTGTTTAATAATGCAAATTTATCACTAAAACAATCAGTACTTTATGATCTGCATCATATTTAGAAACCAATATTGTATTGATCGTCCTTATTACTTTACACGTACAATCTTGCCTCGTACCATCGAAATTTCTTCCTTTGAGGAAAGCAACTTAACTCCTCGAATCACGGTTTCTACCCTTAAACCGGTCATGTCTGCAAGTTCCTGCCGGGTAACTTTGAGCTGCTCTCCCACTTTTACTTCAGCTAGTAAATAGTTAATAATGGTGAGCAAGCGATGTTCAGCTTTTTCGTTGGCAAGTTCTTCCAGCATCATCGATTTATAGAATAAGCGCTTGCTCAGTGTTTTAATAATCGACATGCTAAAGCCGGGTTCATTTTCTATTAAACCAAAAAAGTCATTCTTACTCACCTGTATAATCTGCGAATCCTTATTGATAATGGTGAAAGCCAGGTAAGGTCGATCAATCAGTAATGCAGGTTCACCGAAATACTGACCTGCTTTAAATACACCCTGAATAAATTCTTTACCTTCATCACTAATGGTCACCATCCGCACTTCACCCAATTTAATGAAGTAAACATATCGGGGTTGCATGCCCGGCTCATAAACGATGGCATCTTTGTGAAAGGTTTTCACGGCAAAGCCTTTATCAATAAGCTTTTGGATTTCCATCAAACAATATCAAAATTTAGATTAACCAATGGTTTCTTTTAACAGACTGGTATAAAATTCTTTCAAGGTAATACCCATCGCCGCAACCTGCTGTGGAATGAAACTGGTAGCCGTTTGTCCCGGGATGGTATTAATCTCGATGAAATAAAAGTTTCCGGTTTCATGTTCCAGAAAATAATCGATACGAACAACTCCCCTACAATTTAATTTCGTGTAAACCGCTTTAATAATTTCATGAACCCTTTCGTATTCTTCCTCATTCATATTTCCAGGCGTAATTTCTTCAGCGGCACCCGGTGTATATTTAGCTTCAAAATCAAAAAACTCATTAGCTGGAATCACTTCTGTCGTTGGTAATACGGTTACCACACCTTTAGCACTGAATACTCCAATAGAAAACTCTCTTCCACTAACAAATTCCTCTATCAGTACTTGTGGGTCTTCCTTAAAAGCTTTCTCTAAAGCAGCTTCAAGTTCATCTGCTTGTTTAACTTTAGTCATGCCGATGCTGCTACCGCCACTATTTGGCTTCACAAAATATGGCAATTTTAAATCTTGTTTAATCTGGTTAATATCATAATTGCCACCTTTAAAAATCTGAACAGATTTAGCGGTGTACAAATGATCAATATCATTTACAATGGCTTTTGTATATCCTTTGTTCATGGTTATGGCAGAGGTTAAAGCATTGCAGGTGGTGTAAGGAATATGTAGCATATCAAAATACCCCTGTAATTTACCATCTTCACCAGGAGAACCATGAATGGCAATAAATACACCATCAAATTTTATCCTTCTTCCTTCAATAGTTAAGGAAAAATCATTCCTGTCGATTTCAATTTTAACAGAATCAGCCGGCTCATAAAACCAGCCATGATCATTGAGCATAATTTTATAAACATCATATAATTCTGCATCTATATGATGCGCTATCGTAGCTGCACTTTTTACAGAAACCACCCATTCGCCTGTGGTACCGCCTGTTAGCAAGGCAATCGTTTTCTTCATGTAGAAATCCTTAAGTATAAATTGAAATTGATTCTAAATATATCCTCAAAAATATAAATATCTTTGTGCAAAGTTTAATTATTAATGAATTGAATGGTTTATGAAATAATGGATTTAATGGTGTGATTATTGCTTTCGAAACGCCGAAAATGATTCATTCGTCCATTAATGATTACATTTGATTTGTACGCAAACCCCAGAATTTAATATTCATGTCTAAATTTATAGCATATTTAAAAACAAAATCATTCAGGACTAACATTTTAGCAGCACTTTTAACGGTAGTTGGCCTTTTGCTCATTGCCTTTTTTAGTCTTCGCTATTATACCAAACATGGCCAGGGCCTGAATGTTCCTTTGGTGAAAGGTTTATCATTTGAACAAGCGGTAAGTAAATTGGAAGATGCTAGATTAAAATATGAGGTCGATTCAGTTTTTATTATGGACCAGCCAGCCGGGATTGTTATTGATCAGGACCCGGATCCGAATACATTTGTTAAAGATAACCGAACCATTTATTTAACTATCAATGCGGGTAAAGTCCCGAACACAAAATTCCCTGATATCGCTTTCAAAACCTTGCGTGAGGCACAGGCCATTATCGAAAGTTCTAGATTGAAATTAGGTGATACCACTTACAAACCTGATGTGAGCCGTGATGTTGTGCTGGAAGCTACTTTTGGCGGACAGCCTATTCAGCCGGGAGATATTATTCCTGTTGGATCAAGAATTAACCTCGTTCTGGGTGATGGACGTGGCAGTGAGGAAGTTGATATTCCACAATTAACTGGCTTAACTGTTGACGAAGCTAAATTTAGCTTAAAGGGTTCTAACCTGAGTTTAGGCAATATTCTTTACGAAGGAGATATCACTGATAGTGCCAATGCCGTAATTACCAAACAAGATCCTATGCCGGTAGATTCTTTAACAAAAGTGGCCATCGGAACTAAAATCAATATTACATTATCCAATAAGCAACCATAAACGCACATCAATAAAATGACTGAAATAGAAAAAAAGAAGATGAGTACCGGAAAAAAGATAACACTAATTATTGTTGCCGCTATTGTGCTGGTTGCTGCATATTTTGCACTCAATTTTTATAAGGTATACTTCTCTCCTAACGTTACTGAAAATCAGAAGTATTTATACATTAAAACAGGAAGCAATTATGATCAGTTGGTTGCTGAGATGAAAAAGAAGGATATCTTAAAAAGCGTTTCCTCTTTTACCGAAGCAGCAGAAAAAATGAAACTGGCAGCCAATTTAAAACCTGGCCGTTATCGCTTACAGAAAGGCATGACCAACCGCACTTTGGTTAACCTGATTAAAGCAGGTAATCAAGATCCGGTAAAGCTTAAGTTTCAAAACATCAGGAAAAAAGAAAATTTTGCAGCTTATTTAGCCAGTAATCTGGAAGCAGATTCATTAAGCTTTATTAATGTGTTAGATTCTACCGATCTGATTACCAAATATGGTTTTAATCAGGATAATATTTATACCATGTTTATTCCGAATACTTATGAAATGTATTGGAATGTTTCTCCGGTTGATTTTTTTGAACGGATGCATAAAGAGTATGATAAGTTCTGGACAGCTGAACGGAAGCAGAAGGCAGCCAGCCTAAATCTTACTCCATCACAGGTATATATCTTAGCTTCTATTGTAGATGCAGAAGCACTGTATGATAAAGAAATGCCTGTCATCGCAGGTTTATATCTAAACCGATTGAATAAGGGGATTTTGTTACAGGCAGATCCAACGGTAATTTTTGCCAATAATGATTTTACTGTAAAACGGGTAACCGGAAAATTATTGCAGGTACAATCTTTATACAACACTTACAAATATGCAGGCTTACCTCCTGGACCTATTATGATGCCAAGTATTAATGCCATTGATGCCGTATTAAACCGAGAGCAAAACAATTACATTTATATGTGTGCTAAAGAAGATTTTTCGGGTTACCATAATTTTGCCGAGACGAAGGCACAACACGAAATTAACGCGAAAAAATATCGTGAAGCATTAAACAAAAAAAATATTTTCAGATAATGTTCGTACATGAAACAAAAGTAAAGGTTCGCTATGCAGAAACCGATCAGATGGGCATAGTACATCATGCCAATTATGCACTTTATTACGAAATTGCGAGGACAGAATGTTTTGAGGCATCCTCGGGCATTACCTATGAATCTATGGAGGCTGCTGGTGTAATGCTCCCTCTGTTAGAACTACAATCTAAATTTTTAAAACCTGCATTTTATAACCAGGTTTTAACCGTTAAATGTCTGGTAAAAGAATTACCTACCGTTCGTTTAAATGTAGAATATGAAATTTACAACGAAGCAGAGCAGTTGATCAACATCGGTAAAACCGTTCTGGTCTTTGTAGATAAACAGACCAGAAAACCATGTCAGCCACCTAAAAATTTTATGGATGGCGTTAAACCTCATTTTACCACATAATTGAATGGAATGGTTACACCGGCAGTTATTACATCTTGGCATCTACTCGAGGTTTATTGAGTGGACGAAGAGTTGTGTACTGCCTGGTTTTAGTCCTTTGCCTTTATATACCGTGGCTACCTTCTTTTTTAAAGAGATTGGTAAAGACACACTGGTGAATAAATCATCTTCCCTGGCTTATAGTTTTATGCTGGCCGTCTTTCCGGGGATTATATTCTTATTTACCCTGATTCCCTTTATTCCGATCAAAGGTTTCCAGGATCAGTTATTAAGTTTAATTGAACTTGTTTTGCCTCACACAGCCTATGAGGCTTTTGAATCTACGTTGAATGATATTGTGAAAAATCAGAATACGGGATTATTATCTTTCGGTTTTCTATCTGCTATATTCTTTGCCACTAACGGAGTAAAAAACCTAATGAAGGCTTTCAATAAATCATCACTAATTATCGAAACCCGGGGTTGGATTAAACAGAGATTAATTGCCCTGGCTTTAACTGTATTCATCTGTCTTTCTATTATTGCCTGTATTACGGCCATGGCTTTAAGTGAGGTATTGCTGAAATACATTAAGGATGAACTTCATTTAAAGGCAAGTTTAGCTGTTTACGCCATTCAGTTTACCCGCTGGGCTTTACTGGCAACTTTATACTTTATTACTATTTCCATCTTGTACCGCTATGGCCCATCTCATGCAAAAAAATGGAAATTATTCAGTGCGGGTTCCTGGCTGGCTACCATTTTAGCATTCATCACCATCTGGGGATTTTCTTTCTACATCAACCACTTTGGTTCTTATAATAAGGTTTATGGTTCCATTGGTACCCTGATTGTAGTGATGATCTGGTTGTATTTGAATTCTTTTATTTTGTTAATAGGTTTTGAGCTGAATGCCAGTGTAGATGTGAGCAAGCGTAGCGTTAAAATTATACGGCCTACATTTAATCTTTTCAAAAAAAGCGATCCTATCGACGAAAACTTCCAAAAGAAATAATTTTTTCTTCCTCTGTGTTAAGCAATTATCAACTTAATATAAAAAAAACGTCACCGTAGTTTGCAGATTTAGCCGGAGTTTGTACTTTTGCAGCGGAGAGTTGGCAGAGTGGTCGATTGCGGCAGTCTTGAAAACTGTTGACTTGTTAAAGGGTCCGCGGGTTCGAATCCCCCACTCTCCGCATAAGGAGAATAACTTCTCAAACTCATAGGGTTGCTCGATTTCGAGCAACCCTATTTGCTTTAATAACAATATGTTACATTTTAGATCTGGATTAACCGAAGGTGTTCTAAACATCCGATTTTTATATGTGAGACCTTCTTTGAACACCTCTCTAATCATTGCATGTTTCTGCCCAAGCTGTGCATCCATATATACCTGATGCAGGTTCAACATATACGGCAGAACCAATAAATCCAGTTGGATATTGTCTAGCCCCTATAAATTTCCTTAATGATCTTTTAATCTATTTACAATTGGCTTTACTTTTAGTAGTCCTATATTCAGTGATTTTGCCCAACCCTGTTATACTTTTATCCTGGGAGGTTCATATGATATAATACCCGGTCTTTATTTTTCAAGAAGTTTAGGCTTCGACACCATGCTCTCTCTTAGTATCTAACAAACCGCCTAATTCTTTTCAAAAAAACATATTCCAAAGCAAAATTAGAAGTCTTTTAACATCACAAAATATCTGAATATCGCTTTACAGTTATTCATTTTCTAAAAAGCTCCCAATGTAAATTAAACCATATTCATTTTTATCAATTTCGAAATATTGATCGGATATCACTTCCAACATCAAATTCGTAGTTGAATTAACACCTAACTCATCTGCCTTCAATATCATTTTTTCAGCAATATTATAATCTTCTACATTGGTTATTATTATTTCATCAACCTTTTCTTTATTATCAGTATAATAATAATTAACCTTTTGAATAGCCTTTTTTTTAATCCCCAGGATTTCCGCAATATTATCTTTTAATAATTCTTTATCTCCCTCTAGAGAATTCAGGATTTCTGATGGTATCGCATCTTTTCCTAGCCATAGATAATGCGTAATTAAACTTACTTTATCATCAGTATCTGATAAGCCTGCTATTTCCCCAAGGTATATGATTTTTTTTGTCTGAGAAGCATCTTTTTGAGTTAAATCGTGATTTTCATAAGCAATTAGGACATTAG
The DNA here is from genome assembly GCF_004340665.1 of Pedobacter psychrotolerans. Taxonomy (GTDB): domain Bacteria; phylum Bacteroidota; class Bacteroidia; order Sphingobacteriales; family Sphingobacteriaceae; genus Pedobacter; species Pedobacter psychrotolerans. The sequence continues at coordinate 199,152 of NZ_SLWO01000009.1, read as the reverse complement.
TATTTTCGATCTCATGTTTTTCGCACAATTTTAAAAACTCAGAGGTATCTCCTGGAATATCATTCAACATCATATTGATCTTCTGAGGCTTATGATAATATTTTAATACAATAAAATCTTCATCGTAATTGTCTACACCTATTTCTTTACAAAATTGACATCTGAGTTCCGGATCAGGCTCTTGATCATCGTCTTCTTTTCCAGTCGGTGGCTCATTATCATAAATGGACCAAGCCTTAAAATAGGATTCCTGACTAAAGTATTCCTCAAAAGCCACTTTTGATTCAAAATTTCCTACCCAAATATGTAATTCCGCCATTTCATTTTATACATTAAAGACAACCAAAAAATATAACACAGCTCCTCCATTTCTCAAAAATCTAGACACCATAATTTCCTTTGACAGCTGAGTTAGACATTATTTACGCTCTCTTATCTAACAAGTTTTTTAATCTTACCTCGAGAAAAATTTCCATATCAGCTTTAATAATTCATCCATTCTGTACTTTTTGATAAAAATAAAAATGATGCATGTACTTTAAATAAATAGCTTTAGAGCGGGCTCTTCTAATTGCCCTTTCAATACCAAGACGTATTTTTCGAAAAACTCTTCTAATGAATTAGCCAATGTGACGGTATCTTCATATTCAGGTTTGTTTCCTGTAACTATTTGCCCTTTATCTTCTCCGTTTAGAACAATTGCAACATACGCATAATCGCTTTTAACAGACATCATGAATGGTAAATGGTCGTTCCAAAATTTGATTACATCTTTTTTCTCCTGCCCATCTGAATATTCGAGGCTTTGTAATTCAAATTCATTCCATGAAAATCCCTCTCCATTATTCTCTTTAAGATAATCTTTTATTGAAATAAACCATATATTATCTTCAGCATTGGCAAGGAGATCAAAATATTCTACAAATTCAAGAAATGAGCTAGGAGTTTTAGACAGCCTTTCCTTTACCATATCTTGAGCTGTGGCAGTATTTATCTTCACTTGAGTTTCTTCAAATCGCCAATTACACGCTATAAGGATATTAGTAAATTTTATATGATTCACGACAATTGGCATTTGAAAAAATAATTTTTTATTATATGGCGATACCTTGTATACTAAAATTAATTATTTCTATGATATTATAAACAGTCTAATTGATATTTAGCTGATAACTTCCTGTATTGTTATTATTCAAAGTATAATCAAATTGTTTTTGATCAAGTAATTCTAATCTTAGGCCTTCGATCGAACATCAAAAGCATTTATAAGGATATTTCAAATAGAAATCATCACTAATCTTTTCTAAACTACTAACGAATAATTCTTGAATCTCTATTGGCAAATTATCCTCATGATCATCTAGTTGTTCTTCAAGCTCCCGAAACAAAAAAGCGGCCTGAAGAAATACGAGAAAATCAATATTAAAATCTAGAAATTCGTCAATAGACTCATATTCTCCATTATTGTGATCGTAAAACAAAATAGTTGATTTTTCTATATTAATAAACCATTCATCTCCCTGTCCACTTCGTCCAATTATCCAAATCTTATCGTATAGTTCTGGATAATCTTTCTCAATATATTTATTTTCATTGAGAACATCTTCATAGCCAAATATTTCTATGTCAGGTGTGATTTCCAGCCCTTTGTATTCTGATAAAAATTTTAAATATATCGGTTCTGATACAGGTACCTTATTTAGATCTTTGATTTTATTTATCCTACCGTTAAATTCTTCAAAAATTGAAACTGAATTCTTTTTTTCGAACATATTAATTTAAATGCATTTTCCTTTAACAGCGTTTGCGTTATATTTACTTATTCTCTCTTTTCTAGCTAGCTCTTAATCTGCCTTCGAGAAAGATTTTAGCCTTAGGTTTTAATCAATTCAGCCATTTTGCAAACTCTTTTTACTATTTATGAAGCCAGTAGTCACTTTTAGAACCTCCCCTCATAGTCATCAAATTTTGCGAAAAGTTTATTTTCTAAATTTAACTCTTTCAATAAATTTAGAAAAAAGACTATAAATGGCATCATTTATATCTAGCTGGTAAATTCCTAGTTCGCCATTAGTCAAACTATAATCCAATTGTTTTTGATCAGAACATGCTAAATGATCAACCTTGAATCTGCCCCATGGATTTTGCTTAATCAAAATGATTTCATCTTCATCACCTGTAACAGCCAAGGAATCAATTAATTCATATTTTTCATTTTGTTTATAAATATCTAATTCTTTAAATCTACCTTCTTCAAAGAATAATTGAAACTTATCCATTTCATCCTGATCAATAACTGAAAGATTTAAACTAGAAATTACTTTAAAAACTAGATTATCAATTTCATTTTGGCTTTCTAATTTAAAGATGGTTTCTTTGTTTCTATAAGAAGATTTAAAGGATAAATTTGAAAAAATTTCATCTACAATAATGTCAAAAATCTCTTTTAAACAAGGCTCTCCATGTGGATTCTCATCTAAATGAAATTTTCTTATATTTAGATCGTAAACAAATTTAAGGTCTGCAATCAAACACAGTTCCTTTACTTTTGGTTCATAAGTTATACCTGAGATTTTCGGTTTGATAATTTTCATTAAGATTAAACTCGCAATTAACGACTAACAACTATATCAATTGTCTTTCAACCAATTTTAAATACTTCTTTTTTCTATCTAATCTAGTGTAATCACTTTTTTTAACAGCTATATTATCCCATAAGGGTTATTTTTTAAGTCTAAGCATATTTTCAATGATCTTATATACCACCGGACTCAGATTAAATTCAAAAAAGACATCTTTTCCCTCTGCAGTTATTAAAACCTTACCATTCTGAACTAATATATCATCAACTCTTTTTTTATTGTATTCGGGTTTATTTCTTATTAAATAGCAATTATTATTTTCGGATATAAGTCTCAATGAATCGATCAATTGATATTCTTTTGTCTTACTTACATATAAATGTGTGAGTACATCCTGTTCAAAGTATAAATCTACTTTATCCAAATCATGATCTGGGATAATAGATTCATTTAAATTAGTAATGATTTCGAAAGCATATTTACATGTATCAAAATCACTACTTAAGGTATAAGCAATTGCTTTGTTTTTATAATTAATATCGAATTCAATTTGCGTGAATGTCTCATTTACTTTGAAATTTCTAATATCTGTTAAACGGGATTCTCCGTCTGGATTCATGTCTAATTGAAATTGTCTTGTTTTAAAATTGTAACTAAATTTTACACCTGCATATAGGGTCAAATCTTCCATATTTGGGCTGTAAAAAAATAACGTGTCTTTTGCCTGTATATTTCTCATATTCAAACCAAAAATACATCAGCATATTGCTGTACATAATCATTATACAACCAATTTTTATTCTTATAAAATTCCATTGATTTATCTGATATCATTATTACCTAAACACAGCTTTAGATAACTTCTCAACGTCATGGTTTAACTCAACTGGTATATCAATATAAATAAAACGTAAAAATTTGTCAAGAAAAGGATGAGCAATAAAGCTATTATCTAATCCTTTATGCTTCCTCAATAGAAGAAGTGATATGATTTCTATTGGATAATATATCCAATGATTGATATGGAATGGATAGGTTAAATCTTCTGATTTGCTATGATTGAGATGAAAATCCGCTAATCTATAAACCCATTCAGAAACAATCGTGCTGTCTTCTGAAAATAAATTTTCTAGTGCCTTAACGTATGGCTGATCAATATCATCTTTGCAATACTTAAGTATTTTCTCCGAATAGTTAAAATTGTTTTCTTTTGCCAGATAATAAGCCAGATATAGAACATTATCCCTGCCATAACTACCATTCATAGGCCTTACGTTCTGGTTTCTTACAGATTCTCTAAAATCAAGTCCTCTAATCACAAAGGGTTCTATCAAATCGAGCTTCTCTGGGAAATAGGAAACAGCTAATATGTAAATTAATGCAATATCGGCATCTAGAAAAAGTATGCTAGTACTTTCAAGTTTTTTTGAGGCAAGTATGAAGGTCAATAAATCTAAATAATAGGCATTTAACAGCTGTTGGTAATTGACTAAAGTTGGCTTTTCCTCAAAGTCTATTATTGACTTTGCTATTTTTTCTGAAGAATAAGTTGAAAGAACGAGTTCTATACTTTCTATTACTATTTCTTCTTCTCCAAATACGACTTCTTTGTATTCAAAACTATCCTTTCCAGATTGAATAAAAGTATTTAAGTTTTCGGTGTTACGCTCATCATTTACAACATTATCCTCCAAAAATCTAGTTTTTAAAAATTCTTTATAATTTTTGATAATTTTTGAAATCTTTTTATCTATCATTATTATTTACCATTGAGATGTTAAAACTTTATCTAATTTGCCATTCTTAATAAATATATCCACAATTCTTGTATCTCCTAAATTGCTAGGATCTGCCATCTTTCTCGCTTCGGCTGCAGAAATTCCAAAACCGCCTTTTTGAGCTTTCTGAGGTCCAAGAATATCCTGTATAAAATCAGATGCATTACTTTGTCTTGCTGATATTGGACTAACTTTTCCTGTTGTATTTGTTTTAACTTCAAAAAAATCAAATTTACCATCATGACGTACTCCGACCAAATCAATACCATGATTAGCCCCATTTTGCACTGAAATAACTCCTTTATATTTCCCAGATAACTCGAGTTGATTCTTCGCCCAATTTTCTCCCCAATCACCAATGCGCTTTTGTCCGCATTCTAACCCAAAAATATCTATTTCAACATTTGAATCATACACATATCCATAAACTGTTGGATTACCTCCCATCAATCCAATAGGATCCTGACTTATATATCCTCCAATCTCCGGATCATAATACCTAAAACGGTTATAATACAATCCCGTTTCTGCATCTTCATATTGCCCCTGATACCTAAATGGCACAAAATCCCGATCGCCGCTAAGGTTACGTATTTTTCCATAAATATCAAGTTCAGCATCCCAAACTTTTTTACCGGCTTCATCATAAGCCTGTACGGGTGTACCCAAATAATCGCTAATGATGGAATAATACTGGCCATTAACGACTTTTGCGCTCGGTGTAAATTTATTCTGGTCGTAAACCCAGGTAATTAAATCTTCGCTTAAAGGTTCTGGCTTATCATAACTGAGCAGGCCGTCTTCATTAACCACCAAGTTAGGCCTTTCACTTAACGGATAATACCATTCATGGAGTAGCAAATTACCGTCCCATACATAACGATAAATCCTATCCTTAACAATTTTAGCCTTTCTTCTGCCCAAGGCATCATATTCAAAATAAATAATTTCGCCCTGTGGATTTTTAACCGCTTTCATCATGCCATTGGCTGCCCAGGCATAGGCCCAGTCGCCAGTTTTCCATTCTGGTAAATCGGGTGCGGCGTCTGGCAATATATCAAGTGCTTGCGCTTTCGGTATATCAGGATTGGCCATTTCCCAGTTTAGTTTTTTATCGAAAAGTCCGGGGTTTTCTATTTCTACGGTTTCGGCCTTTGCCAAACCAATAATGTTTCTTTTACTTTTTTGTACCAGGTTACCTTTGCTATCATAACGGTAATACCATTGGTCATCTTTAAGCAGCTTGCCTCCTTTGTCATAACGTCTGTCGCTTCGGTCGGCTGTTTTATATAGGTTCCCTGTAGCATCCGGATTTTTATAGATCGTTTGCCCGTCATCGCTATAAGTTGCTGATGATAAACTGCCAAAAGTATCGTAGCGGTAATTAACGATTCCTCCGCTAATGCTGTTCAGGCAGTTATTCAGCTTATCATTTGGTCCCCAGGCATATTGCTTAAATGCCGTAATGGAACGGCTGGCTTCCACCCTCTGGCTAATGGGATGTCCTTCATGGTCATAATCGAAAGTGGCCTTAACGCCACCGCTTAAACTTCGGCTGGTTTCCTGTCCGTTTTTATTTCGGCCAATGGCTGCTGTCCAGGCTTCCCCAACATTACCTTTGGCACTAATGCCATTGAGATAGCCATCTGCATTGTAATCATAATCAATCTGTGCACCCAGGCTGCTTTTTAGCCCAATAAGGTTATTAAAGACATCGTACTGATAGTTGATGTGGTACCCGTCCTGTGTTTCACGAGTTACCATACCCAAAGGGTTCCGGTTAAAATTAACTGATGAAAGTTCATTTTCTGCAGCAATCAGCAAACCTTGTTTGTTATATTGAAAGGCTTCGTAGGTACCATCTTCATACCTGCTGTAAACCAGCCTGCCACTTAAATCATAATTATGGTATATTGCCTTTCCATCGGCTTGTATGGTTTTAATTACCTGCCCATCCTGATTGCGAATGTATTCTTGTTCCTGCCCATCGAAACCAATTTCTTTGATTACATCATCATTGGCATCTCTTAAAAAAATATATTGCTCACCTTTTTCATTGGTAATGGCTTTTAAATTTTCCCATCTGTCATACGTAAAATGAAGCGTCTGAATATTTTTTCTGGATGGATAGCTGCTTCTGGTCTGGGTTTTAAGACTGCCCATCGGCGTGTAGTCCATGTGCCATTCTTCATTCCCATCGGTTGCATACACGGGCAAATCATAGGCATCGTATTTGAAGCTTAGCGCTTCTTCACCAAAGTCTTTTACCGCAACAATTCGCCCCATGTCGTCTCTTTCCCAGATGGTTCGTTGATAGGTATCAGGGCTAAAACTTATAATTCTCCCATAATCGTCATACTGCCAAGTTCTTCTGGTGCCTTCGCCTGAAACAGATTCAACCAGCTGGTTGAGGTCATTGTAGGCCCAACGGATTTCGTAGCCTTCATTATCAATGCAGTATGCTGGTAATTTCTGCCCATCGTTATAAAAGAAATCAACAACCCTTTCATCTTTCTGCACATGTTTAAGCAACTGGTTTTCATTGTTGTATAACCAGGTTTCATTTAAACCTGCAGGATCACTGCGAAGAATGAGGTTATTGTTTTCATCATATTTATAATGGTACTGCTCACCATCTGGGGTATGGTAGGTCGTAATATTTCCCTGTTCATCGTGCGCGTAGCCTACTACCCTTCCCTCCGGGCTGGCTATCATAGTTTCTTCGTTATGGCGGTTGTGCTCGTACCAGGTTTCGCCACCTAAAGCATCTACTTTTTTGTATACCAGGTCGTTTTCATCATAATAATAACGTTCTGTTTTACCATCACGATAATACACTTCATTATAACCTTCTTCAGGGAAATAATTTACAGATCCACTCATAAAACCGTCTTTACCCTCGGTATGAATCACACGACCTTCTGTATCATATTGCCAAAAATAGGCCATTCCATTTCGGTTGACCCTTTTGACTACACGGTTGTTCGTATCGTACTCAAAGCTGATGGCCTTACCTGTCTGATCATATACTTTCACCATATTCCCACGGTCGTCATATTCATAACTAACCAAAAGATCACTGGTGTTTTTATAGTGGTAGTAAACCGTGGTAATGGCTGTACCTGCTTGGTTGTGCTGCATTTCGAGTATGCGGCCAGAATTTTCCACCACCCGTTGGAGTAATTGACCTTGATATTGAAAAGATAGGATATTGCCGCTATGGTAATCAATCCGCATCACCCTATAAAAATCACCATCTGCTCCACCTGCAAAAAGCTGGTAAGTATAAATGTCCTGATTGATTGTCAACAACCAGGTTTGTTCATCAGGCCGCTCCATCCAGATCTGTTGTACACGGTCGTAATGCCTGCCTGTATAAGCTTCAATATAAGGTAATGGCATTACCATGTTTTCATCAGGATGGTTAAAGCCTACAATTCCCGCTTCCGGATCAGGATAAATATAGAGATCGTAATTGTTGTAAACCTGGTTGCCCAACATGCCCGCATGTGTTTTATCGCTACGCCATACGTTATTCCAGGCCAATGTATGGCCGCCTGGCAATTCAAAATCGCTCCACTCAAAAAACATGGCTCCTGTGACAAAATTAACAGGCTCCAAACCAAAATGGCAAAGCTTTTTTGACAAAGGGTTGGATCCAAACATTTTTTTAAGCACTTTATTTACCCCTCTTAGTGCAGCCTTGGATAGTGCCCCACCCAGTTTGGTGAGCCCCCTCATAATACCTATTGCTGCAAAGCGCATTATATATTCTGCAATTGTGTAATCGTGGGGAGCGAATTGACCGCCCACCAACACAGGTTTACCTGTATTGATCTGCACATACATGCTTAGCAAATCACTGTAAAAGGCAAAGTAGGCCAGTGGGTTTTTCTTTAGTTTTCCCGGTACGGTGGGCAAAGGCTTTAAGCCCATTGGCGGGCACCAGCAGGTAAGTACCTGGCCTGGGTTAGAGCCACTCATTTCTGAACCCTGGCCTTTAACGGTAGTGGAGCCCCAATATACTTCACCTTCATGTGGAGAGCCGGCTATGTTTACAATAAAATAAACCGGTAAAGAAGTAATGTGCCTGAATGGAAGCAAAACACCCATTACACTGGTGGTTGTAGTGGCTTTATGCCTGCCATGTACAAAAATTGAACCGCCCATTGGTATACTGGCCATACCAATTAAACCCTGTGCAAATTTTGGTACGGGAATATTAAAACGAAGGTAATCCATCGGATCGAACACCATTCCAATAAAAGGGTGTGGTAAAGGCAAGGGAATGATCCCGAAAGAAGGCGGAATGGGGATGGTTGTCCAGTGAAAATCGATGGCCAACACCACATCAAAATGTTTACTTACATGCTGTACGGCCGTATTTACCATGGATGGTTTTTTTGCCTTTAAAAGCTTTAACGAACTTTTTACAGCAGGTGGGTTACTCCCGGCAGCAACACTGCCACCAACTGCTTTTGGCTCTGCTTTGGTGATACTTGCAGACAGGCTAAGTGACCTATCGGTAGACATATTCGGTTTACTTGCTTTTATTTTTTTCATCCGTCAATTTTTGTTTCTCTGGTGCTGGCTTAATCTTCTTTTTAAGTACGATCGTTTCAACGCAGCAGTATTTACGACAATGGGCTGGCATGGTTCTTTGGTATCTCTGCGTCAGTCTTCCAGTCCGCACCAAAATCATCCTGCATTTCCAGATCCAGTTTTCTGCCCTCAGGACTTTCTTCCCCATATTTTTTCAGCATGATCAATGCTGTATATGCCATTGAACTTTGCCGCCTTTTTTCTATCGGCATTTTTTTTGCAATGGCCAGGCATTTCACATAATATTCCATAGCTTTAGCAGAGCCCGCCAATTTATTCTCCGAAAGCTGTCCTAATAAACGTGTACACTCCATTGCTATAAAATCATTTGGAATGATTTCCGCGATTTTAACTGCTTTCTCAAAATATTTCTTGGCTTCATCCTTTCCAGAATGTGCCAACAAAAAGCTTCCATAGCTCATGTGGATATGGGCACTTAGCAAAGTATTTTGTCCTGCCCGTGCTAATGCCAGCTCATATTGCTGCCTGGCTTCATTTTTTTTATTTTTAACGGCTAAACTCTGGGCCAGCATGATCCTTGCGGCCACCACTGCTTCATGTAGTCCTTGCTTTTGTGCAATCATAATGGCCCGTTCCAAAACCGCATTTGCCTGTTCGTGTTTGCCTTTGCTTAAATAATTACTGGCGACCAATATCTGTTGCTGATAATCGGACTCAGGATCACTTTTATCGCGGTTACTATGTGCCGCAGCATTCTGCATTAGCTGGCTTACATCAATATTGAGTCTAAATTCCGTTCCCTGCTTTAAATTTTTTAATGTGCGGTGCACATGATGCTCGGTATAAACCAGCTTGATATTATCTTGCTGCAGCGCAGTAATGCAACTGCTACATTCGTTAATCCATTGAGACAGTGCTTCTATATTATGAATGGTTGTTGGTGCCAGTTGTATATAGATTTTTTTAAACTTTAACTCTGGATAGAGCTTGCACAATTGCGCCAAAGCCGTAATGGGGAGGTAAGCGTCAGTATCATATTTTTTTAAACGATCAGCCTGATCCACATCCCATATCATGCCTGCACCAGTATCTTTCTGCCATAGTTGAAAGATCTCCTGCCATTCTTTAACTAAACTTTTGCCGTAATTATCTGCACTTTTAAATTCCTGGTAATGGAGCAAAAACATATCATTCGTCTTACTCTCTTCGGTTAACTGGTACTTAAAGTATGCTTCGAAAAGGTTCACTTCATGCCGCTCACCAAGACCAATAAAAAGATTCTCTGATGGATGTTTTCTGATTACCTGTTGCCATTGTTTGTCTATTTTAAAAAGTTCGAGTTGTATTGGGTTCATTTTAGCGGTAAATGGAAATTAGTTTAGATTAATCGTACCACTGCTGATATTGGTTACATTTTTGCCGCTCACATTAACTTTTTCTGATGTAAGGTTGGCTTCCGTTTCACCACTCATGGAAAGAGTTGTAGTGCCAATATCCAAAGTCTGCGATTCAATCGCAATACCTGAGGTAGGGGTTCCATCTTCTGGCCCAACACCTATGCCTATACTGGTAGAAGCTGAATTGCCGATATTTTCTCCGATGGTCAGAATGTCTTTTCCTTTAATAATGATCTTTCCGGTTTTATCCATAAAAATGCTGCTTTCACCACATTTTATATGGATAGATTCCTTGGTTTCAAAAACGGCCTTACCAGCGCCATCAAGTTCAATGAAATTACTGTCTTTATCTTTCATAATCATACCCGCTCCATCATCCATCGTTAAGGTATGTCCGCTTTTAGAGGTCAAGCTTTTGCTGTTGTTGCTTGCACTTCCACCAGAACCATTCTTGCCATGAAAAACTGAGCCCAGCACAATTGGGCGGGCAATGTTTCCTTCTTCAAAGCTAATGGCTACCTGGTCGCCAATTTCCGGGACAAATACAAAACCACGGTTTTTGCTCACTTTATCACTACTTCCGGCATCTGGCGTGATTACCCGCAGCCATTCTGTAACATCATTGGTTTTGCATTCCCATTTAAACTTCACTTTAATCCGGCCACTTCCCTGCGGATCTGCATTATCGATCACGTCGGCCAGTTGCATGTCCGGATTTGGCTTATCATAATTCTTCACCAGAATCCGTTCGGTATCAGCTACCACCCCTTCAAAAGTGTTGTGGTATTTCCCCGTTCCATCAAGGTTATGGGTAATACTGGTAATTAAAAACCGACCCAGGCTTTCGGTGGCAAAGGCAATCTCCTGCCTGATGCTCATGGTAATTTCAGCCAATGTGCCAATGCCAAGCTCGGCATTATCGCCACTGGCATTAACCTTTAACAGTTCACTGATGTGCGCTTTTTCTTCATTCTCTACATGGCTTTTAATGTCGCCACTGTTGTCAACCCTAATGAGCGAAGGCTGGTTAAAGGTTTTGCTATACATGGCATTAGAAGCCTGGATGGCATGTGCCAGATCGGGATTGCTATTCGTTTTGCCACTGCTTTCGCTTTGCAGCATTTCATCCTGCTTGGGATTATAGGCAAAACGTTTATTTTTAATAGGCGAAACCTCCATGGCATATTGCAGGTTATGCACATCCCGGCCATAAAATAAAGCGATATCTTTTTGTTCATCAGGCTTTCCGAAATTCAGTTGCTGACCATCATAATACAACCATTCGTGGTATTCTGCTGATAAGCGGTTCAAAAATTCCCAATCGCTTTCCTTGTACTGAATGAGGTAATCTATGTTGGACTGGCGGCTGGCATTCGCAACAATTTTCAAATCGTTCGCCGGGGTTTCATTAGTGGCCAGTTTGACAATTGTATTTAAGTCTTTATCCAGGTAGGAACCCAGGTCTTGGCCACGGTCTATTAAAATGGTTGGGCTATAGCCGCTTACAATTAACACACCGTGATAGCCATGGCTTTGTGCCAGTTCTACCCGGGTAACCAAACCTGAAAAATTTTGAAGCTGCTCCTGGGAATATCCAAAGGATGCGGTTAAGGTTTTGCCTACAAAACCGCGACTGTCATCCAGGTTAATTAAGCCCGGTGCTCCCATTTGATCATGGTTAAACCTCAGTTCAAAATAATGGTGACTGTTAAATTCCTGCTGAAGGCTGAAGGAGGCAAAATGGGTAATGGCCTTATCTTCTATATTAATTTCGGTAATGAGTTTTTGTTCCATATTTGTTTCAAGATTGGTGGCAACAAGAATGAGGAAACCCCAATTTTATTGCTGTGCCTTTTACCAATGTAAAATGAAATGACTTGCATTTCATCTATAAGTGAAATGCTATATAACGTTCAATCCGCAACTGCTAAAAGCTGCGTATATGTATATCGAGATGCAATATCTGGTTAACGGGGACATGAGCAGCGTGTTAATTTAAATTTGCATTATTTTTTTAAAAAGGAAATATTATAAAACTAAAAAGCGACTGGCATAACCAGTCACTTTTAGCTTATAATATTTTGAGAATTAAGCTTTTGGCCAATCATTTTCGTGCTCTGCATTACCCAGTTTGAGTTTTCTGGCTGAAACCACGAAAGTAAGCGTCATCGGGGTGTTGTCATTTACAGCGATACCTTCACTGTATTGAATAATGTAACCATCCTCGAAGGTTAATTCCTTCATTTTAGCGTCTTCTTCTCCCTTTTTGAAGGTAATGGTTCCCGCCTGTGGCTTATACTGGTTATTAACCATCGATTCGATTACTGAAGTATCTTCTGTAGACTCGATTTCAATATTGATGGTTCCACCGTATACTCCTGATGATGGACGACCCTTAGCGTCTACATCTCTGTTTAATGAAAAGCTGCACTGTAAAACATCAAATTCTTTTGAACCTAATGTTAATCTGGTTTTAAATGCCATTGTTTTAAGTTTTAAATGTTTTTGAAAAAATGAATTGTGGTGAGATGGGTTTTGTGTTCAGGCGGTTAGTTCGTAAGAACCTGAAAATGTTTAGATGGGTTATAGAGGTTAGATTAAATTACAATTTAAACAATACTAAACCCTAAACTATACTAAACCAATTAAAGGCACTAAACCCTAAACAATCACTTCATCTACGCTTTAGGCCAATCGTTTAGATGCTCTGCATTTCCGAGTTTCAGCTTTCTGGCTGAGATCTGGAACTTAAGCGTCATCGGGTGATCACCTACAATGTTGATTCCTTCGGAATACTTCACAATGTAGCCATCTTCAAAATCAACTTCTTTCATTTTGGCATCTTCTTCAGATTTTTTAATCAGAAGGGTTCCGGTAATGGGTTTGTACTGGTTGTTTACCATCGCTTCGATAATTGAGGTGTCTTCGGTTGACTCGATCTCAATATCAATGGTACCGCCGTAAACTCCGGAAGAAGGTCTTCCTTTAGCATCTACATCGCGGTTCAGTGCATAGGAACAATGAAGTACATCGTACTCCTTGCCCGAAAAATTCAGTCTAGCCTTGAAAGCCATAGTTTCTAAATTTAAAGGTTAAAAATTTGGTTATCTGTAGCTTACGCTACAACTAATATAAACCAAAAATTAAGCCAATTATGATGTATATCGCTCATTTTTAATAGGTAAGCAATACTTGCAATCCATAAAATGGGCCTGTGACCGTAAAAACGCACATTTTAGCCGCATATAAAATGTATCCAAAATAAAATTATTTTTGTATTAATATAATGACATTGACAGATTTGTAGCATTTATGGACAAGGTGTTGCTTTTAGCTACATGATGACTTCTCGGCTTATACATCTCCTAACCGATACCGCTTACAGCATATGATAGAAAAATTTATATGCATCATTTGATTTTATGAAACTAATTAGTGGCCAGGATACGAAAATTATAGCTATGCTTTTAAAACGAAGCACATGTATAACAGATCAAAAACAAATCCAATTACTCATTATTTTTTAGAAGAGACCAATAAATCTCCTGCCTCGATATTTAGATATATAGCTACTTCAAATAATTTCTTTATTGAAAGTTGAGCAGAATTTGTGCACCAACTGGAAACGGTTTCAGGAGCTATCTTTAAAGCATCTGCCAGATCTTTGTTTGTCTTTCCTTTTTCGGTCAATAACCAGGATGAAATCACAGATCCGATCAGCGTGTTACATGATTTTTTCATTTCTTCACGGCTGCCCGGTCATTTAAGGCTGTTGAAACAATGGCGCAATGATGCGGCTTTTGCTTCCGAAGCACATAAAAATGGTGATGCCTCCAGCCTGCTCTACCATTATGAACTCATCATCAAGCTGATCGAAGCCGCCTGGCTGTTAAAAGGCAAAAAGTTTGGCCAAATCAAGATTAACAGCGAAGACGAAATCGACATTGCCAAATGGCACATCAAATTGGAAAGGAAAAACCTTGAGGACTATCCCGGAAACCTGAGCATCCGGGAGATTATCAGGCCAGCATCAGTGATCAAGAAAATATTCAGGATCCATAAACCAGAAGGTTATAGAAAGATCCTTAACATTTGGCTACACGATGCCCTAAGCAATTCCTTCATGGAAGAAGGTTTGACTAAAACAGAGGTCATTATCGTTTATGAACAACTGGTTAAACTGTTCGAAGCCATGTGGCTGATCAGCCAACGAATCATAGCAAGAGCTTAATTTTCTTTATAGCATGTAAACCTTAAATTTCACTTCAGCCTTTAAGTGGAAAAACCAGAAGTGATTACCCCCATCTCACTAAATTTAATTGAGCAATAAACCTATTGGCCTACAGCTGATCTCACCAAAACCAATCCACAAATCATATGGCGAAAACTAAACATAACAGATTAGTGTTAGATTATATAGTGTAAATCAATCAATTAAGCGGCAAATACGGGTAATCGCATATTTTGCTGAATGGGTAATTAGCCACAGAATGAATATGAATACTAGAAGAGATTTTCTGCAAAAAATGGGTGTATCAGCATTAATGCTGCAGTTAAGTTCTGTAACAGCATTTGCTAACGCTCCTAATCAAACTGAACAGCCTTACGAAGGTAAGGTACTTAGGGTAGCCATCATGGGTTTAGGTGGATATGGAACCCGGGTAGCAGAAGCAATGAAAGCCTGTACCAAAGCGAAGCTGGTTGGTGTAATTAGTGGTACGCCATCAAAAATTAAAGAATGGCAAACGAAGTACAACATCCCGGAAAAGAATTGCTATAATTATAACAACTTCGATGAGGTAAAAAATAATCCGGATATAGATGCAATTTACGTAATTACTCCAAACGCACTGCACCATAGTCAGGTTATCCGCGTAGCAGCAGCAGGGAAACATGCTATATGCGAGAAGCCGATGGCCTTAAATGCCAAAGAGGGACAGGAGATGATCGACGCTTGTAAAAAAGCAAATGTAAAGCTACTGGTTGGCTACAGAATGCATTTTGAACCCCAAACGCTGGAGGTGATCCGAATGAGAAATGCGGGTGACTTCGGTAAGATCATGTTTTTCCAGGGACAATGTGGCTTTAAAGCAGGCGATCCCGGGCAGTGGCGATTAAACAAAGCGCTGGCAGGCGGAGGATCAATGATGGATATTGGAATCTATGCAATCAACGGGGCAAGATATATGGTGGGCGAAGAGCCAATTTGGGTAACAGCTCAGGAAACTAAGACCGACCCAATAAAGTTTAAAGAAGGTGTGGATGAAACCATACAGTTTCAATTGGGTTTTCCAAACGGTGCCATAGCGTCGTGCTTGTCTAGCTACAATATCAATCATCTGGATAGATTTTTTATGAGTGGTGATAAAGGATTTGCAGAAATGCAACCTTCTACTGGTTATGGTCCGATTAAGGGCAGAACACATAAAGGTGAACTCACACAGCCTGTAACTACTCATCAAACTATACAAATGGATGAAATGGCAACTATTATTTTTGAAGATAAAAAGCCAGTGGTTGATGTGAACGGCGAGGAAGGTTTGAAAGATCTTAAAATCATTGATAGCATCTATCAGGCCGTGAAAACAGGAAAAAAGGTTAACCTCCCTACTTAGCTAAAGAAGATTACGAAACGGGCTTATCTAGCCATGAAACCTCAAATTTTTAAAATAATGATATTAAGAGTGCATGATGTACATGCATATTAATTTTATAATTCGTGTACAGATAAGTTTGCAGTTAGTGAGCATAGTATAGGCTTGTCACAGTTCTGTAAGGTATTTTGAAGATCATTCATTAATTAAGAAAAGTGTTAAAGACGTAAGGCTCGGGAGGAGTAATTATTGAAGGTGCTATTCAAGCTTAATTATTGAACTGTACAGAGACAAAAAATGAATCGCTGGATTTGACGAACTTTAATGCTGGAACCTCCTATTTGTTTCGAATTTTGAATATTACAAACCATCAACCCAGATGCCGCTTGTGAATTCCATTACAACTTAACAATGAGACACATAAATCCAATCTTCCTACTGATCGCCTTCCATTCGTTTCTTATTCTTATATATTTCCCCTGATTATTCTGAAAAGTTCCTGTAGATGTTGCAGTGGATAATCAGATTCCCCGCCAATGTATAATCAAAATACATTAAAATGCCTTAAACTATATGTTTAAGGCATTTTTTGTTTATAGTCCTTAGCAATCATTAATTTATACTATTCTGAGTTGCGTCAACAGGTGTCGTTATGGTAAGTCATTTAAAAGGGCTATCAATTTCTTAGCATGTTCTATTGCTTTCCTGGTTACTTCTTCCTTTGTAAAACCTGCTGCTAAAGAAGTGCCATGAAAATAAATGGGTTCTATATAATTCATTTGAGCGTAATATGCAGTTTGTTCAATATTTTTACAAAATTCATTTATCCTAAAATGATGCTCTGCTAATGTTCTATATCCATTTTCGGGGGCTCCTACAGTAAAACTGGGTATAAAGTTTTTGCCTTTTAATTTGTCGCCCTTTGAGCCGTAAGCAAACTGGTATTCAAATACCACATCAAACCATTGCTTTAATATCGCTGGCATATTGTACCAATAAAACGGATATTGGAAAATTATAGTCTTGTGCCGCAACAGGGCTTCCTGTTCTGCTTTTGAATCAATTTTGTAATCAGGATATAACTCATGGATATTTCTGATTTCAATATCGTTATTGCTTTTCTTTAATTCATCGATAATCGTTTTGTTCGCAAAAGATGTATCAAAGGCCGGGTGTGCTAATATTATTAATGACATACTATAATTATTTGAGTAGCAAAACTATTTATAGTAAATTGCATCTGCAATAACTATCAAAATGGATAGGTGTAAATAAAAAACAGATGAAGACAGAGTGTATTGGTGATTATATCAAACTACAGGAAAAGGTTTACCCTTGTACCGTAAGTTTGGCAATGGACCTAATTGGCGGTAAGTGGAAGACAGTGATTCTGTATCATTTACAAGATGCTGAAAAACGGTATAGCGAGCTCCGAAAAGAGGTGCCAGATATTACCGAAATGACGCTGAGTTTGCAGTTGAAGCAATTAGAAAAAGATGGATTGATAGCACGGAAAGTATTTGGTAAAAAGCCACCTATTAAGGTTATTTATAGCCTGACAGACTTCGGCAGAACACTTATGCCAGTATTAAAAGCAATCGTAGAGTGGGGAAATCAGATCGCCTCTGAAAAAGGAGAGTTTGTCAATAAAATTGTTTAGATGCGAACGCTTTGCAATTTATCTTTGCAAATGAAGTGTTCCTTACTTAAAAATGTAAGTGAATATATCTCAGTTGAAATTGATCATGCTTTCCGAATTAGGGATAGTTGTTTAGTTTGAAAAGATCATAAAAAGGTAATACCCTCTTCTGGATTTTACTTTTCGGTCTAATTGATTCGCTTCAAATATTTGTTCTTGGTAGCGCTGTTTCTTATTCTTCACTTTATCAGCAATCTGGTAATCATAACCTCCCTCATAATCTATTTCTTCGCATTTCTTAATTTTCAGATATCAATAACTTTTACTTTTTAGTGAGTTTGTAATTGCCTGTAATATCATCTTTTACTATTGAATAATTTTCTTTAAGCTCCAATTTCCACCCATCTCCGGTTATACTATTATTTTCATTCTTTAAAGGAATAGTTACAGAAATTTTGTCCCAACTAATACTCATTAATGCGCCATTATCAACAGTAAGTATTCCCCATTTGTCCGTAACCCTAATGTTCGGATAGACCGTTCCTTTGTTTTCTATAGGCATTAAATTCCTTGGGTCAAAGGATACATTCATTTGCTCAAATACAAGTTCAAAGTGTGGTTGAGTAATAAATTTACTTTTGTATTCGGCAATCATTTTCTTGGTTTGTTCTTCTCTAGCTTTTTCTTCTGAAATAATTACCGCTCCATTGTATTGATACAATCGTAAATCAGTCGCTTTCTTTAAATCATTTGGAAGTGACAAATCAAATTTCTTTATAAAATAGTCAGTCAGGTTAGTCTTAACTGTTATTTCCCTGTTCCAACTTTTTTTTGTGATGGCCAGCAAGTAAGCGTAGATCGGAGTTGTTTGATAAGCAAATGAACGTACAAATGTAGGATTGCGCAAGAAAGAATTTATGCTTTTTACAAAATGTTCAATAGTTTGTTTTTCATTCCTTCCACTAATTACCAAGCCTGTATATTCCGCAATTCCTTCGTTTAATTCTAATAAATTTTCGGTTGTATCAGCTCCGGGATAAAGAGAATATCTATATTTTCTAAAAATCAAAGCATCAGTAAGATGCATTTTTCGCTTATTCTCATTTGTCGTTTGTACAGCATTCTGTAGTGCTTCTAATTCTAAACGCAAATAAATTCTTCCATCCTTTTGATCAAGGTGGTTATTCTCATTATTAAATAGTTTAAAACCCAATGCCGGCTGGCTTACATGAAATAACTCATGAGCAAGTAGATTTAATCTGCCCTGTTTATCTGCTGGCAATGGAAGCATTATCATAGCCCAACGTTTGCCATTCCAGCTGACAGATGTGTTTGCAATGTTAACTTCCTTTGGTAAAATTCCTGAATAAATTTTGTCGTCATCCCTAAGAATACCAGCTGTGTCAGGAAAGTTTGCAAATAGTTTTCTCGTACTCGGATTAACTAAAAGTATCGGACCATATAAATCTTTTCCCCACAGTTGTTGATGTTTTTTGGCCTCATCTTTAATTTCATTAAAATAAGTAGAAATGCTGTCTTGAAAGGTTGAAACTTTCTGTCCAAACGCTGTCTGAATAAATATAAAAAGTAATATCGTGATGTAGAATTTTTTCATCATATTATGTCCTTTTAAAAATTAATTAAACGTCTATTAGAGATTTATTTTCGGTTATAAGTAACTGCCACGGTTATTTTTTCAGCCCCATGAAGTGAGACACTTTTTTCGCAGATCTTCGATCTCTACTTAAAAGCTAATTTAATGAAAAATTGCAGATCTTACCCATTTTAAGGTGAGCATTCACTTACTCCGAAGCTAATAATCCTGCGTATTTCTTCATTTCTAATGAGTAAATTTCTCATTAATACTATTTAGAGTACATTATAAACAAATAGCCTAAAAAGATGCCAGGAACAACATTGAAAGAACAAATCTCCGGCAAGGAAATTTACGAGCTCAACTTATTTCCTGCAACTTCCTAAAAACATATTCTTTATAGTTTGGCCCAATGGGGATCGTCTTATCCCCGATTGTGATATCATTTGAAGTAAAAGAACTAATTTTAAGCATGTTGACAATAAATGATCGGTGAACACGCAGTAGAGAAAATAATATGATATCTGGTTCGAGATCGCCGATCCTGTATTTGATGGTAATCGAACTGTTAGTGGAAACGATTTTGATATTATCTTTAAGGCTTTCGATATATAGAATGTCATCCGTATTCAACCGGTGGTTTCTTAACCCTGACTTTAAAAAAAGATAAGAATTTTGTGGTGCTACAGCAGCTACAGGGTTTTCAGCATTCCGAGACCGTAAATACCGGTCAACAGCTTTGAAAAACCGTTCGAAGGTGATCGGTTTCAGAAGATAGTCGATGATATCGAGGTCATAACCATCAATGGCATATTCCCGATAAGCGGTTGTCACAATCACCGCTGGAGGATCCTTTAGGCCTTTCAAAAAATCAATACCCTTCATTTGGGGCATTTCAATATCCAGGAACATGAGATCTACTGCAATAGTTCTCAGCATCTCCAATGCTTTAATTGCCGTGGAGCAGGTTGCCACAACTTCAAAAGCATCCAGTTGGGCAAGATGATTCTGCAGCAGTTTAATTGCAAGCGGCTCATCATCAACCAAAAGACATTTTATTTTCATATAGCTAAAGCATTATTTACATCCCCAAGATCAATTTCCAGTTCCACTTCATAAGTATGGTTGATTCTTTTTATATTTAATTCATACTGCGATGGATAGAGCAGGTCAAGCTGCCGCGTAACATTGTTCAAACCAAGGCCATTTCCATCGGTTCCGGGTGGCTCATCTAAAAGACTGTTCATCACTTTGAAGCGGAGGCGGTTATTGTTTAGCTGAAGGTTAATCGCGATAAAAGGATTACCCGCATCCATGCCCGCACCATGTTTAAACGCATTTTCAACGAAAGATAGTAAAATCAGTGGTGCGATAGCTGCCTGATGGTTGGTTACATACTCAAAACTAATCTGCAGCCGCTCGTCATACCTAAGTTTTTCCAATGCGAGATAGTTCTCGATCAGTTTAATTTCTGATGAAATAGGAACATAAGCGGTGTTGCACCGGTAAAGCACATGATCTAGTATCTCAGACAAGCCGGCTATCGATTTTGAGGTAACCGGAGAGTTCATCAGCGACAGCGAATAAATGTTGTTCAGTGTATTGAATAAAAAATGCGGGTTGAGCTGGCTTCGCAAAGCTTTGAGTTCCGTTTCTGCCTTTTCTTTCTCCAGCATCAGCGAACGTTGCTGAACCACGTACTGATCACGGATCAGTTTAACAAAAGCGAATACCCAGGCCGCAGAAAATGACAGGGCAAAATAATGTGTAACTAATTTTGGAAGATCAGATAGGATCTGCCATAGCGATTCCTGCGCAAAAGGAGGTGTTCTGATCAGCGGTTCCAAAAGGTATATAACAGCGATACGGGAGCAAGCAGAAATGAGGTAAGAACCTGCAATAAAATAGACAACTACCTCAAAATAGTTCTTCGACCCCATTAACTTAGGAATGATAAGGTAAGCTAGAAAATAGGAAGCCAGCATGGTTACTGAGATATAATAAATCTGGCGGTATATAATGCTGTCTAGTTGTCGATATTCTTCAATATCGTACCGGTTCATGAAAAGCAATGCAACTATCAGCCAAAAGATGATGTGCGTTTGAAAACGGTGAGTCAGGCTGAACTTAACGATTCTTTCGATCAATGGCATGATCAAATATAGCACATAGAAGAATTACCCTCACCAAACACGACAGAATAACGGAAAACCATCCTGAAAAGGGCAAATTCAAAGATGAAATGAAATATGTAGTCGTATAGCAGTTTCTGTACATCCTTCTGGCTTTTATGGCAGAGCTGTGTTGTCGACAAATTATTTTACTCGATTTTCATCGAAGTTTTCAAAAAAATTATCAAGATGAGATCAAAAATTAACATCATTACCTTGCTTCTATGCATTACGATAGGTGCAACGGCCTACGGGCAACAGACTGAGCAATTACACTTAAAATCCACCAATGCAATTGACAGCACTATCCTGGAAAAAATGAACGATGCAAAATTGGTAGGCTTAGGTGCAGCCATTATCGTCGACAAGAAATTGGTTTGGTCGAAAGGTTATGGTTACGCTGACCGGGAGAACAAGGTGCCATTCACCACATCAACAGTAATGAACATTGCATCAATTTCTAAAACCATTACCGGCGCCTGCCTAATGAAAGCCGTGGAGCAGGGAAAACTTTCCCTTGATGAAGATATCAATACCTATCTGCCCTTTAAGATTTATAACCCATTCTTTCCGAAAGAGAAAATCACCTTGCGTAACCTGGCTACCCATACCTCCGGCCTAAGTGACAGGTTCCCTTTTTATACCTCCGACACTTTGTATGTTAACGGGAAAGATTCAGAGGAAGCGCTTGGTGATTTTCTGCAAAACTATTTTACACCTGGTGGCAAATATTATTCAAAAGAAAATTTTCTCGATCATAAGCCGGGTACGTTTCGTGAGTATTCAAATCTCGGCACGGCGCTGGCCGGCTACATCGTTGAAGTACAGACAGGTAAAAAGCTGAACGACTACAGCCGGAAATATCTATTCAAGCCATTGAAAATGGATGATACAGGCTGGTTCCTGTCAGAGATCAATCTGAAAAAGCATGCCAGGCTTTACCAGAAACAGGCGGATAGCAGTATTAAACTGATACCGCTTTACGGACAGACCACTTATCCCGATGGTGGCGTACGTACGTCGGTTAATGACCTGTCCCACTTCTTTATCTGTTTGTTAAATGGCGGTAAATTTCAAAACAGACAGGTTCTCAGGGAGAAAACGGTGCAGGAGATGCTTCGGTTTCAGTTCGATGATGCGCATAAACCTGAAAATATAGAACCAGACAAACTAAATTCAGGCATTTTCTGGTCTACCAAAATGGGTGGAAAAAGGATCGGACACAACGGCTCCGACTTTGGTGTAAGGACTTTCATGCTTTCGGATCTTAAAAAAGAAGTTGCGGTGATTATGTTCATCAATACCTCACTGCTGGAAACAGAGGAGGCTAAATTCTTTGGTATTTATAATGAGCTTTATCAATACGGTGTTCAGATGAGAAATAGTAACCATGCAAGTAGCACAGGAAATTAGTTCCATTTCCTAAAAGTAGAACTTAGATAATTAACGGCAATCAAATAGTAAGATGAACTTTATACGATTTCCTGAATTCTCCTACAGAAATAAAATACGCAATATTCAAATTCCGACTATACATCGCTTGTGTGTCAGTTTGGCGTTAGTCCTACTCATCTTGTGGCATACCAGATGCTTTCCGACGCATTCACCGCTCATAAACCCCACAAACACATAACGTTTGCAACCATATCATAAAAATCCTCGTCTACTTTTGCATAACACCATTAATACATTAAAGAAATTAATATTTGCGTTATTATGGAAATTAATCAAAAAGGAATTTTAAAAACCAGTTTTGCAGCTATCATTGTCACAGTGACCTTGGTCTGCGCTTTAAACGTTAGAGACATATTTAGATTGTTTGGCATGAAGATTTCCGGTTTTCGGATGCCATACGGTGGTTCCAGTCTTGATAATCTCTTGGCGGTATTATTGGTTTTATTTGCTGCATTTATTTTGTTGCCTCCAAAGGACAGGCAATTAAGTAACTCATTGGGGCTTCAGAGGAATAGGATCACAGGGCCGGCTTTAACACTTTTGGCGACATTACCCTGCTGGATCGGATTTGCGTTGCAGGCGAAATTAGTCGATCATATTAATTTGATTGAGCTGTTGTTTCTTTCTATCATTTTTCCTTTGGCAGAAGAGATTGTATTTCGTGGTTTTGGATTTGTATTAACCAGGAAAAGATTGGGCTGGCACTATATCCCCGCAGTATTATTGCAGTCTGCCATTTTCGGTTGGATACATTGGATGGGGGCTGGCGGAAGCGGACCAATAGCCATACAAATATTTTTAATAACCTTTTTTGGAGCAATAGTTTTTGCCATATTAGATGCCTTAGATGGCTATACTATATGGAGCGGAGTTGTATTTCACATCTCCCTGAACACCATGTGGAATGTTTTTATCATATCCGATACTGCTGCAACAGACTGGAAAGGAAATGTGCTTAAATTTACATGTGCCGGATTGGCGATATTACTGCTCTATTACTTTCAATACAAGAAACGGCATAAAATACCTAAAAATCAGTAGAAAAAAATACATGAAAAGTGGTATTCCTTTTAGAAAAGACTTCTAATAGCTTTACCATAATTACCTCAATATAAACATCAGTCTATGGAAAAGCTATTGGATATAAATACCTTATTAGCAAAACCAGTTCTTTTAAGTAATCAGTAAGAGATTAGGTTCATTTAACTTTCCCTATGAAATATTATAAAAATTTAACATTAGAATTATGCAATTTGAAAAATGTTTCCTGGCACTAGCGATAGCTTTTACCGCCGCCACACCATCATTTTCCCAATACAAAGAGCCTGAGAAAAAAGAAAAGGTTGAGGCTTTTTATCCTGAAGTCACTTTTGATTCCTTACAGGCAAAAAGAATGCTGGCGAAAGGCAATGCTGTCATTAAAGGTGTAGCCTATACCAAGCCAAAGACTAAACTTGGTTATAGTGCCCCCTTGGCACCTCGGATATATGCCAACAAAATGACGGTGGTTCTTTTCCCGGTGACACCCTATGTTGAAGAGTGGTACAATCTCAGAAAAGATAAGGAAAATATTAGAAAAAGACGCTTTGTCTACCTTTCTAAAGATGCATACAGACACCGGTTGGAAGCCATCACAAATAGCGATGGAGAATTCACTTTTCCTGATATGAAGCCTGGAAAATATTTTCTACAGGGATTGCTGGATTACACATATAAAGGTACTTACAACGCTTATACAGGAACTGGCTATAACAACTATGGGGGGCAGACTGACTATTATCAGCAAAAACAGTATTCAAAAGACTTTCAGGACCGGATCGAAGAATTTGTAGAAGTAAAAGAGGATGGTGAAATTGTTAAAGTAAATCTGCATTAAGTTTCCATGATATAGATGAACTTAGTGGGATCAAGATTTGCGTAACCGTCACCTCTAACCAGTTTAAGCTTCCCAGAAAAATCACTTTTCATACCCAATCAATTAAGTTGGTGATGTTTAACGGGAAAGAAGTGAGTTCAATTGCCCCCCCGTTAGAGCAGGTAGTACTCAAGATTTTTTCATCTTTTATGTCCTTAATATAGCATTTCCATAAAGTGCCTGGGTAGTCTTTCCGGTAGCCGCATAGGTTGTTTCTTTGCTCCATCATATTGTTGAAAATCAACACCAAAGTCTTTGCCATATCCTATGTTTAGGATATGGTTTATTTTTAAATCATATCCTTATAAATTTATTAACCCCAATCTCCGGTTCTTAGGTTTATTTTCTTCTGTTGTGTTATGACCAGTGGTTTCTTTGAAGCCGTTCATCAGCAATTCATTTCTTAATTAATGCAGAACGCACTACAGCAACTTTACTAAAGCCCGCGATTTGGTTAAGACAAACCGCTATTCGGTTAGTTTTTACTCCCAATCGACATCTATTCTGCGGTAATATTAAGTGCAACTAGTTACATATCAGAGAGTTTTGGTATTCTAATTTTGGGACTGGTAATTATATGCTGGCAGTTGATGGTCAATTCTTTTAAAATTATTTTGTAGTTTTGAATAAGGCTATTCATATGTTTAATAATTTGGTAATCAATCGAATATAATCTTTTTAAGCTAAATAAATAACCTTATTTCCTTAAACTTTTAAATGTACAACAGGCAACAAGTATAGAATAGCAGATAGAACAGGATGGAAAATATAATATAAAAGATTAGTTTTCGCTTTTTAAAAGTGGCATCTGACCAAGACAATATATCAATATGAGTAAAAAGATTACATTCCCTTATAATTCTCAATATCCTTCTGTAGCCGATCTGAGAAGAAAAGCAAAGGCACGAATTCCTAAATTTGCTTTTGACTACCTGGAAGGTGGTTGTAATGAGGGACTTAATTTAGCACGAAACGAAAACGACTTCGACAATATTTACCTTAAACCTAATTATTTACGGGTGGGTGGAGATATTGATATGTCTGTTGAACTATTCGGACGTAAGTACAGCGCTCCATTTGGGGTATCTCCGATAGGTTTACAGGGTTTGATGTGGCCGAATGCACCAGAAATTTTGGCAAAAGCTGCCGCCAAACTTGACATACCTTACACTTTAAGTACGGTATCTACGAGCAGCATTGAGCGGATTGCAGAAGTATCAGAGGGTAAAGCCTGGTTTCAATTGTATCATCCTACAGAAAATAGTTTAAGGGATGATATCTTAAACCGTTTAAAAGCAGTGGAGTGCCCGGTTTTGGTGGTTTTGGTGGATGTACCTGCATTTGGTTTAAGATATAAAGAAATCAAGAGTGGTTTGTCTATCCCTCCTAAAATGTCAATCAATAATGTATTGCAGGCATTTGCACGTCCGTTATGGGGAATTAAAACTCTGCAAAATGGCATTCCATCTTTTGCTACCTTAAAACCTTACATGGAAAAGGGTTTAGATATGTCGCAATTGGGGCAATTTATGAACAGGACATTTACAGGCAAGGTTGATATCGAAAAAGTTGCTGCTATCCGCGATTTGTGGAAAGGCCCGTTAGTACTTAAAGGGATTACTACCGATGAAGATATGCAGGCAGCGATCCAAATTGGTGCTGATGGTGTAATTGTTTCTAACCACGGCGGAAGACAAATCGATGCTGGCGAATCATCAATCAATTCGCTGATCAAATTGGCAAACAATCCTTTGTATAAATCGAAGATAAAAATCATGATGGACGGAGGGATTCGCTCTGGAGTTGATTTGGCAAGAGCGCATGCAGTTGGATCTGAGTTCAACTTTATGGGTCGGCCTTTTATGTATGGAGTCGGAGCCTTAGGTGATGAAGGAGGAGAACATACCATCAATATGTTTAAAACCCATTTGTACCAGATTATGCAACAGTTAACCATTGAGCAGATTTCGCAATTCCCCGATAGGTTAATAAAGGTTTAATTTTGGCAGCTTGGTTTTACCACATCAGGAATTTAAGAGTATTTAAGCTATTTCTATTTTTTTCCTTGTGAGAAAAAATTGGTGCCTTTGGAGTTAAGATTATTTAATGGAGGTTAGAAGAGCTTAATTATAGCTGCTTTATTTTACCACATAAGAAATTTAAGAGCATTTAAGGGATTGCTATTTTTTTCCTTGCGATAAACTTGGTTCCTTTGGAGTTAAGATTAAGAATATTCAACGGAGGTTGGAAGAGCTTAATTATAGCAGCTTTATTTTACCACATCAGGAATTTAAGAGCATTTAAGCTATTTCTATTTTTTTCCTTGTGAGAAAATTGGTGCCTTTGGAGTTAAGATTAAGAATATTTCACGGGGGTTAGAAGAGCTTAATTATAGCATCTTTATTTTACCATATAAGAAATTTAAGAGCATTTAAGGGATTGCTATTTTTTTACTTTCGAGAAACTTGGTGCCTTTGGAGTTAAAATTAAGGATATTCAACAGAGGTTGGAAGAGCTTAATTATAGCTGCTTTATTTCACCATATAAGAAATTTAAGGGATTGCTATTTTTCTTATTGAGAAAATCTTGTGTTTATTTGTAGTTATTCATTTAATAACAGAAAATAATATAGAATGCTTAAAGTCTTTGTGATCTCTAGCGCATTTTCGGTTAAGATTTGAAATAGAAAAGATTTTGTATTTAGAATTTCAAAAAAAGAGCTCCTGCAAAAACAGGAGCTCTTTTTATATTATTTCGAAAACTTATACGTAGTACTCGTTTTATAAGTTTGTCCAGGTTTCAACTCTGTAGAGGCAAAATTCGGATGATTTGGGGCATCAGGAAAGTGCTGTGTTTCTAAACAAATGGCTGAACGGAATGGATATGCCTTTTTACCTTTTCCATCCTGATCGGCACCTGTTAAGAAATTACCACTGTAAAACTGTAAACCAGGTTCAGATGTAAATACTTCCATTTTAATTCCAGTTAAAGTACTTTTTACAGTAGCAACCGGTGTTTTAGCATCATGTTTGTTTAGGGCAAAATTATGATCGTATCCTTTCCCAAACTTCAGCTGCTCATTGGTTTCTTCAATAGATTTTCCAATGGTTTTGGCTTTCGTAAAATCAAAAGCAGTTCCAGCAACAGCTAACAATTTCCCTGTTGGAATTAATGTAGAATCAACTGGCGTGATGGAATCTGCGGCAATGGTTAATTCATGATCTAAAATGCTCTTATTCCCCTCTCCGTTGAGGTTAAAATAAGCATGATTGGTTAGATTGACTACTGTAGCCTTATCGGTGGTGGCAGTGTAATCAATCTGTAAAGCGTTATCATCCGTTAGGGTGTAAACCACTTTCACATCCAGCTTACCAGGATATCCAGCTTCGCCATCTTTAGAAACATAAGTTAACTCTAATTTTTGTCCATCAAGCTGTTTTGCATCCCATACTTTCGAGTAGAAGCCATCGGTTCCACCATGTAAAGTATTTGGTCCGTCGTTTAATTGCAACTGGTAATCTTTTCCTTCTAATTTAAATTTACCTTTACCAATTCTGTTTCCATATCTTCCGATCAAAGCACCAAAAAATGGCTCGCCTTTCTTGCGGTAAGCACCAATGCTGTCGTAACCTAAAACGACATCCGTTAATTTATCCTCTTTATTTGGCACTAAAAGCGATACAATGCGTCCGCCATAATTGGTAATGGTTACTGTAGCGCCCTTTGCATTTTTCAAGGTGTAAAGAGTAACATTTTTGCCATCAATGGTCGTGTTATATTTTAAAGAATCTGTTTGCGCCATGGCTTCTGTTCCTTTATCCGCTTTTGGATTACAGGAAGATAGCGCTACAGCTAAACAAAATGTTGCCAATGGTACCGCGCTAAGCATTATTTTTTTCATAAAGATCTATTTTGGTTAGGGCTAAATTAAGAAAATATATTATCGTTGCCATGACGATTATAATTATAATTGTAAGATTATTGATGTGTCTCCTGATACATCAACCAAAAAATCACATAATTTAGCGGCAATATGCATGATTTGAATTTTAAACCTAAGGCTTTTCTCTTCGATTTAAACGGTACTATGATCGATGACATGGAATATCATACTCAGGCCTGGTATGCCGTAATGAACGAAGATCTGGACGCTAACCTGGATTATGAAACGGTAAAAAAAGAGATGTACGGCAAGAACCATGAGGTTTTAGAGCGTGTTTTTGGTAAAGATAAATTCAGTGATGAAGAAGTGAAAAAATTATCTATTGATAAAGAAAAACGTTATCAGGAGGGATATTTACCACATTTAGCATTAATTGACGGACTGGCTAATTTTTTAAAGCGGGCGAGAAACGAAAACATAAAAATGGCCATTGGTTCTGCGGCCATTCCCTTTAATATAGATTTCGTGGTGGATGGATTGAAGATTCGTGATTACCTCTCTGCAATTGTGAGTGCTGATGATGTTGAAATTAGCAAGCCTAACCCTGAGACATTTCTAAAAGCTGCGGCAGCGCTTCAAGTTCATCCGAAAGATTGCCTGGTTTTTGAAGATGCACCTAAAGGCGTAGAATCTGCCCTTCTTGCAGGGATGAAATGTGTTGTGTTAACGACTACGCATACCATGCCGGAATTTGAAGATTATTCTAATATCCTTACTTTTATTAGTGATTACAACGACCCTAAATTAAATACGCTTTTTTAAAATGGCAAAATATATTAATCAAAAACCTGTGCTGGTGGCGGTAGATTGCATCATTTTCGGTTATGATGGTGAACAACTTAAGTTGCTTGTGATTAAACGGGCTATTGAACCGGTTAAAGATCAATGGAGTTTAATGGGTGGTTTCATTGGTGAAGCTGAAGATCTTGATGGTGCCGCAAAACGGATTTTACTTGAACTAACTGGCTTACACGATGTTTACCTGGAACAACTTCATGCCTATGGTCGCCCTGATCGCGACCCTATTGAAAGGACGGTTTCAGTAGTTTATTTTGCTTTAATCGACATTAACAAGTATAGCACTCAAATCAACGATCAGTTTCATGCTGAATGGTTTAAAATTCAGGAAGTGCCTGCTTTAATCTTTGATCATGACGTAATGGTTCAGGCAGCAATGGCTAAGATCCGTTATCAGGCAGCCCTGCACCCTATCCTTTTTGAACTTCTGCCTAAGAAATTCACGATTCCGCAACTTCAGGCATTGTATGAGCAGGTGTATGATGCCCCTATCGATAATCGAAACTTTATCCGGAAAATTACAGCCAGTGGCTTATTGATTAAGCAAACGGAAAAGGATAAATCAAACTCCAGACGTGGTGCATTTTATTTTAAACTGGATAAAAACAAACATAAGGCTCAATTTCAGTCTTTTTTAAACTTTATTCCAAAGGCTACAAAATAATTTATAGATAACATACTTTGCTATAAAATTAACAATCAAGCACTTATCTTAACAATTTCTTAACGAGTATTCGTATTTAAATTTATTTTAAAAAAATATTTGTGTGATTGATTTTAATCTCTATATTTGCACCTCCTTAAACAAAAGAAAATGATTCCGTAGCTCAGCTGGTAGAGCATTACACTTTTAATGTAGTGGTCCTGGGTTCGAATCCCAGCGGGATCACGAAAGGCGCAAGAGATTGCGCCTTTTCTGTTTAAAAGTCTTTTTAAACGACGATTCGCAAAAAATAATAGGTCATTTTTAACCATAGTAATCCAATACAAATGGTGCCCATTCCGGTGCCCAAACGTAATCGGTAAATTTGGGCACCAGTTATCAAGAATACCTTGAATAACATTTGAAGCACAATCTGAAAACAACATGTTTTACCAAAAGATTGAGAAATGAAAAGTAACCAAACCCTAAAAATCCTGTTCTGGCACCGCAAATCAAAAGCCGATTTAAAAGACTATGCCCCTATTATTTGTAGAATTTCTATTGATGGCAAGGACGCTGAGTTTTCTACTGGGCAAAAAGTCCATATTAACAATTGGGACGTCGAGCTGAAGAAAGTCGTTAGGTCGGAAAATGCGAAGAAGATCAATTCCGAACTTAATCGTATATCCAGTGTCTTGGAAGTCAACTTTACAGTTTTAAAAACCAAGTATGAATTTATTACTCCAACAATGTTAAAAAATTCATACAAAAACATTACGATTGAAAGCAAAGGACAGATTAAATCGCATAATCTATGGTAGTTCTCAGTAAACGCCACCAGGCCATCAGAGTTGGAAAAGCTGGAGAAAGAGATCGAGAAACTGTAGAAGATGAAAGATATATGATCTACTAACGATATTGAGAGTGTAAATAAGCGTGTGTCAAAGTTGGAATTACTAACCTTAGATAAAGTGCAGCCGAGAGAAGAACAGCTGAAAAAAAGAGTGAGCAACATAGTTTGAACGTGCGATTTACTAACACGTATGTTTTCAGCGCTTAATGGCACTTTCATTCGATTTGTAAGCCTAATTATTGTCCTTAACTTTATTTTAAATAGAACTATCGTTTTCAGGTGTCTATTTGTATTCGACTTTGATAACCAAATGATACTAACAAAAAAATTAGCTGTAAATAGATTTAATGTATTGAAAAAATATGGATTTTGAAATAGGATATTCTGAAAGCACAGAAAATTTGAATATAGGTGGTCCTATTAAGAATAATCGCTACACCATTTTGATATGTGACAAGGGGGCCGCCTCTATCAAGATAGGATATCATCAATTTGAACTTGTGCCGAATACAATTGCCATTCTCTCTCCCGATGTACTATTCTCCACAAATAATGTGTCAAAAGATTTAGAAGTAAAGCAGATCTTTTTTACTAAGCTCTCCCTACAAAAAATGTTCCTCAAAGAAAATATAGTTGATGAATTATTAACCTTAAACAGCAAGTATCCGCCTGCGTATGAGCTAAATGACAGAGCGCCGTCTGTTTCACATACATTCAAAAAAATTCAACACGAGCTGGAGCTAAAATATGCCTATTATTTAGATATTATTCGATTGAACATTACGGAGATTTTGTACGAATATAACAGGGCTTGTGAATTTTGCTTGCTGGGTTTTGACAAAAATATGAACCGAAATTATCAACTAACCTATGAGTTTAGAAAGCTGGTGGAAGAACATTATTTAACCTGGAATTCTATCGGAGCGTATGCTTCACATTTAGGAATATCAGCCAAACACCTCACAGAGGTTGTTAAAGAAGAAACAGGCAGTACAGCTTTACAGATCATTCATGAAAAGCTTTTGCTAGAAAGCCAATACCTTTTAAAACACACAACACTATCCATTAAAGAATGTGCAGATGAATTAGGCTTTGAAACAGCGTCTTACTTTTCCCGTTTTTTCAAAACCCATACAAACCGTTCACCCAATGATTTCAGAAAAAATCCGTAAAAATTGACCTTTATTCCGAAAATCCGATATTGTCGATGATTTCAATACTTTCGAACTTTGCGATATGATTTCTAAAGTTTAAAAGATGAATAATTCGAATACTGAAACTATAAAGGTAAAAGATGCATCCTGGCAGGATCTCTTTTCAAATAAAAACGGTTTAAAGGCAACAGCCTTAGCATTAGGGGTTATGTTGCATGCTACTAATGTGTATTTGGCGACTACAATAATGCCTACTATCATTAAAGAAATTGGCGGCTTGGAATATTACGCATGGAATACCACCATCTTTGTAGTGGCGTCTGTCATTGGTTCCGTTATTTCAGCAAATCGGTTAGCACAATCGGGTCCTAGAAAAGCCTATCAAATTGGAATCCTGCTATTTTCTCTCGGAACAATACTTTGTACCCTTGCACCAACTATGTATATTTTACTATTTGGAAGATTTGTTCAGGGATTTGGAGGTGGGTTACTATTCGCCTTATCCTATGCCATGATTAGACTGGTTTTTGACAAGAACCTATGGTCCAGAGCTATGGCACTAATTTCAGGCATGTGGGGAATAGCTGCTTTTTCAGGGCCTTTTTTAGGCGGACTATTTGCTGAAAATGGTCATTGGAGATGGGCTTTTGGTTCCTTATTGATATTCTGCATTTTAATCTACATCATCTCCACCGGTGTTTTGCCCAAAGAAAAAAACAAGCAAACAATTCCTTCTATTCCCTATCTAAAATTATCATTTCTAGGACTAGCTACATTGGCGGTTTCCGTGGCCAGTGTACAAGAAAGTGTACTGAAAAATGTTGTAGGAGTTTTCATTGCCGTCCTGTTTTTGTTCTTCCTGGTAATTTCGGAAAAGAAGCAAGGGCTTCGTTTACTTCCTACCGGGGCCTATAAAATATCTTCTGCCCTAGGTGCCACTTATACCGTTATGGCATTATTGACAATAGCTACATCAATTGAAATTTACGTCCCCTATTTTGCACAAATAATTCACAATTACTCGCCCTTGGAGTCGGGATTCCTAACTGTTTTAATTGCCATTGGATGGACACTATCCTCTATCACATTTTCTGGCTACAAAGGAGGTATAGTTAGTAAAATTATCCTTTTAGGCTCCGTTCTGATGTTTTTAGGCATATTGGGTTTAACTTTAATTTCTCATACAAATTCGTTATCTTCAAATCTAAACCTTGCGCTAACTTGTGCATTTCTGCTTTCCATTGGAGCAGGAATTGGAATGGGTTGGCCACATCTTTTGACCAGGGTGTTCTCCTTATCACCATTGGGAGAAGAAGATCTTACCTCTTCTTCTGTAACCACTGTTCAGCTTATAGCCACCTCTTTCGGTGCAGCATTGGCTGGATTGATTACAAATTTGGGAGGAATAAAAAATCCCGGAGGCGTGGCTGGAGCTATTGATGCATCATTTTATTTATATGGGATTTTTGCGCTTACCCCTTTGGGAGCTACCCCTGTTTTAATTCTTCTAAGAAAGAAGGACGTATAAGATACTTAGTTCGTATTGGGTAAATCCCTGATAAGCGCCCAACAACATATTGCAGATGGAGAATATCCAAAATGAATGTTGGATTATTCCATATTAGGTCAGGAAAGCACTTGTTGGCAATTTTGAATTATAATATCTTTGCTATTGCTATCAATTTTACAAAACGAATAACCTATCACCAAAAACTAAAAGATTGCAACTGTTTAGAATTCACCCAAGTTATAGAAAAATTAAAATTGGCCAATTGGAGTCATACAAATTGGTTTTTCCATCCCTTCCTGACGGTACTGAATTTATTGGAAAGGGTATCAAACCTGATATAAAAGAAGAATATACCATTAGGGATTTACTAAAAAATGAAGATTCTGTTTTGATGAAGGCCATTGATGAGCTTAAATCAAATTACGGGGGATGTAAATCTTGGTTACTTATTTATTGAAGAACTTTCTGTAAATTAGAACAGATACGTTTTGTAATTTTGGTTTGCTTTATTTAAATTTGAAATAGAAATTGTTCTTTCAAACCTAGTCAAATCATATAAAAATAACTGGTGCCCAATTTGGTGCCTACATTGAAATGATGATTATATAATTTTCACAACTTGCTCATTTACTACCGATTGGATTGATAAGTCATTATCCCAGCGGGATCACGAAAAGCCTTACAATAATGTAAGGCTTTTTTGTTTAATTCAGGTTCCATTTTATGGCTTATTTTGATGCATTTTAGTAATTTGCTCTCTGGTAGGTTTTACTGCCAACTGCCACATTGATCATCTCTTTAAAATGACTATCTATTCGGAGTAAATTGAGTTTATTTTTTCACCCCTTTTCAACGAGGTTTTAGTCTGTTTTTTAATAAACCCCAACATGCCTTTAAGATGCAACTATCATGCCTTAGGAAAGCAATAGGATACGAGTAGGAATCGGATCTAAATCTAGGTCAGATTTAGTGGAGAAATAACTTGTAAATGTGCGTTGCGTAGAATGGAAAAAGAAGGGTTTATAACAGACTTAGAATAGGTCGATAATTAATTGTAAACTGGAACAAAATGAGAAGATTGAAGATTAGATGCTTTATAAAATTATAAGTGTTGAGAGATTCGGTGAATCGAAATCCAAAACCGAACTAAATACTATTTAAACGTTGATTTCAGGACTTGGTGCTGATTTCTGAAATTATTTCGGCAAGTGTGCAATCAATTCAATTTCTAATTTTGCTTGCGGCATATACAATCGTTGTATTTGAACCCAAGTGGCTGCAGGAAAGTCATTTTTGTAAAACCCTTTTCTCACGTAATTGAACTTTTTCATTGCTTCAATATCCGTCGTGTACAAATTTTCCTTAACTACATTTTCGAATGTTGCACCATAACTGGCTAGTGAAGCTTTTAAATTATTATAAACAGATGTAATTCCTTCGGGAGTGATATCGTTTGTTACCACACCTGAAATGTACAGAATATTATCAACCTTTAAAACCTGAGCATACCCTGCTGTGGTGTCTTGTTTTGATGCTTTGTTCCAATGCCATTTTTCTTTTTTGATTTTGGTTTCTTGTGAAAAAGTTCTACAAAAAACGAAAAGGAAAGGAAGTAGGATGAGGTATCGCATAGTTGTTTAATTTAAATAAGTTGTTTGTTATCGGGTTCAACTAAAGTCTAAATTTATGTATTTTGTTTATTTTTCAATTTAAAAATGATGCAATGGATTAGAAATAAATGTTTTTCGTTTTTAAAGACCTGAATGCAACCACGATTTCATTCTTACGGTTTCCCGTAAGGATATGATTAACATTTATTTTATTTTTGATTTAAATAAATAGAATCTTATGACTTAGTAAAATAATATAGCCACAATCAAATAGTATTCACCTAACATTTCCCAATTTATTTTTTAAATTGCCTTGAATTAACGAACTCACTCTAATGAAATCCAATCAGATCTCCTTCATAATTACTTATATACCATAAATAAGGCTTACGAATTCCAAATTGTCTTACCAGTTAAGTCTTGGGTGTATAAAAATTTCCTTATTTAAAATTTAAGAATGAACGCTTCAAATTTTATAGTATGGAAAAGTATATTACGCATTTATAAAATTAGCTAATGAAAATCCTCCATACCGCAGACTGGCACATCGGCCAGCTGTTTCACGAATACGACCGTACACCTGAACACCAGCAGTTTCTGAATTGGTTGGTGCAGACGCTACAGGATGAAAAAATAGATGTTCTGCTCATCAGTGGTGATGTTTTTGATATTTCCAATCCGGCAGCGGCATCCATAAAAATGTTCTATACCTTTTTGAATCAAGCAACTAAAGCAAATCCAAATTTACAGATCATCATCACAGCGGGCAACCACGATTCTGCCTCTCGCTTAGAAGCGCCAAAGCCATTGTTGGAGTCATCCAACGTACATATTATTGGCTTGGTTGAAAAAGACGCAGATGGAAATATTGATTATAACAAACTAATTGTTCCCATACATGATGCTTCGGGCAATATTAAAATATGGTGTCTGGCTGTTCCGTTTTTGCGCATGGGCGATTATCCGGCAATTTCCGACTGTGCCAATCCTTATACAGAAGGCGTAACGGCATTATATGAAAAGGCTTTCCAATATGCCAGTTTGAAAAAGCAAAACGGACAAACTATCATTGGGATGGGACATCTGCACACTCACCATGCAGAAATAAGCGATCTGGATAAAACTGAAAGGCTGATCATGGGTGGTGTAGAATGTATTCCAGCTACCGCATTTCATCCTGATCTCAAATACGTAGCACTAGGCCATATCCACAAAGCGCAACGCATTGGCGGAAAAGAACACATTCGATATTCTGGAAGTCCGCTGCCGATGTCTTTTTCAGAACTAAATTATAAACATCAGGTAATTGTTTTTGAACTGGAAGAAGAGATCAGCAACCTTAAAACAATAGAAATCCCGCTATTTGTACCTTTGCTAAGAATTCCGCTGAAGCCCCTACCCTTGCATGAAGTTATTGCGCTTTTGGAACAATTGCCAATAATGGATCAGCATTCAGAAATAGCGCCCTATCTCGAAGTCCGTGTATTGCTAGACGGACCTGAACCTGCTTTGCGACATAAAATTGAAACGGTATTAATGGGTAAGAAAGTAAGACTGGCCAAAATTGAATCGATAAATCCTGCTTCCAAAGAAAAAGCATCGGAATTTATTACACAAGAAAAACTGAGCGAACTACAGCCTCTTGATGTATTTAACAAAATATACCAATCCAGATACAACAGCGAAGTTCCTTCTACTCTACTGCAACTTTTTCAGCAGGTAGCACAGGAAGTAAATCAGACAGCCGAATAAGATGAAGATACTTGCCATACGCATAAAAAACCTGGCCTCTTTAGAAGGAACTACCGAGATTAACTTTACTGCCGAGCCACTGTGTTCGGCAGGGATTTTTGCCATCACC
Organism: Pedobacter psychrotolerans; assembly: GCF_004340665.1. GTDB lineage: Bacteria > Bacteroidota > Bacteroidia > Sphingobacteriales > Sphingobacteriaceae > Pedobacter > Pedobacter psychrotolerans. Next base: position 162,092 of record NZ_SLWO01000009.1, on the reverse strand, counting down.
GGAGCTACCGGAGCCGGAAAATCGACCATATTAGATGCACTGTGTCTTGCCCTATACAGTAAAACACCACGATACCTGCAGGCAAAGGAAACAGGGATAGAGATCCTTGATGTTCAAGGATTTAAATTAAACCAAAGTGATGTTCGCGGAATTTTACGAGACGGAACAGCCGATGGTTTTGCCGAAGTAGACTTTAGAGGAATCGACGGACAACACTATCGTGCAAACTGGAGTGTAAGGCGTGCCAGAAATAGGGCCGATGGCAGTATGCAATCTGATTCGGTTATCTTACAGAATATCACTTCTCATGTGGCTATTCCTGGTAAAAAAGCTGAAACCCTAAAGGAAATAGAAAGACTTGTTGGACTAAATTTTGAGCAGTTTACCCGTTCGGTTTTGCTGGCGCAAGGCGATTTTACTGCTTTTATGAAAGCCAGCAAGGATGAAAAATCTTCATTATTAGAAAAACTTACCGGAACGCATATCTATTCTGAAATCTCCAGAAAAATATTCGAGAATTATAAGTTTGAAGAACAGCAACTCCGCGAACTTAATTTACGAAAGGAAGGAATTGCCACACTCAACGAAGATGAACTTAAAACCTTACTGGAAGAACAAGGGATTCTGGCAACTGAAATCATAATTTTAGATAAAGAGATTGAAAATCTAACTTTAGAAATCGGCTGGCACGAGCAACTCGCTAAATTACAAGCCAATCATATTGATGCCAATACTACATTACAACAAGCAAATGAGCATAAAGTAAATGCTTTTCCACGCAGGAAGAAACTGGTGGTAACCGAGCAGGTACAACAAACCAGAAGCTGGGTAGATGCACAAAAGCATGCACAACACCAGTATGGGGAGAAAACAATTGCCCTGAATACTTTAAAAGAATCCATTGTCTCGCTCCAGGAACAGAGAGAAAAACTAGAGGTACAACTTTTAGCATCAGGAAATGAGCTTACAGCCAAAAACAAAGCCCTAAATGATGCTTTACCCCTGCTGGAACAAGCCAAAAAATTTGATACGTTAATTGCTGAAAAAAAGGAAACCTTAGAAAAAACCAAAAAAGAAACCGACAGTGCATCGGAAACAAACAGCCAGCAACAAAAAATACTGGCAGATAAGCAAGTAGCATTTACAGCGCTTTCCGCTCAAATCAACACCATAACTAACTGGAAGACAGAAAATAAAGATCGGAGTCCGATTGCTGAAAATAAAAACATCATCCTTTCTAAATTACAGGATGCTAAAAAGCTTTTAGAAACCGTACAATCTTCTACCACAGAACTGGATGGATTAGCAGCTAAAATTCATAACAGTGAAATAGAAAAAATAACGATTGAAGCGAGCCTGGGCAAACAAAATGAAGAATGGGAAAGGTTAAAGAAAACCTATGATGAACGGTTGAAGGAGTTGCTGTTAATCCCCATCGAAACCTTAAATCTAGATAAAGAGGGAACAGATCGCGCTGTTGAAAAAACAATACAAGCACAAGCCCATTGGCAATTGCTTGATAGTGCGCTTACAGAATTACAAACCTTAAGCCAGAAACAACTCACAGATCAAGCTGATTACCAAACAAAAGAGCAAAACCTAGCAGAACTATCCAGAAAATTGGTGGTAGAAAGTGCTCAAAAGGAAACCACTGCACAATTATTGCAACAATCTCGTCTGGCATCAGCAGAAAACGTTGAAACGCTCAGAGCCACCTTGATAGATGAGGAACCATGTCCGGTATGTGGCAGTACCAGCCATCCCTATGCCATGCACCATCCAGGTTTGCAAAATGTACTGGCTAAACTGGAAGAATCCTATGCAGAAATGGAACGCGTTTATCTCGCCACTTATCGTCAGAATAATGCTTTGGAACAAGCTTTTCAAACTTTAGCGCAAACCATCCAAAGTCAAAGTGAGGCCATTGATGCTAAACAAGCTGCCGTGAAAAATAAAAAGCAAATCTGGGAACAATTCGACATCTCTCAAGAAAGCCAAGCCATTTCCGATGTAAAAAAAGCCGACTGGATAGCAGAAAAATTACAGTCTCTAAAAACAAAACAAGCAGGTTTACTGGTACAGATACAGGCTTATTCCGGCCAAAAACAACAACTGGAAGCTGATAAAAACAAAATCGACCTGCTGAAAGAAAGCATTGACAGCCTTACTAATCAATTAAAAGATGTAAAAGCTGCCATCTCTCTTTACTTGGAAAAGCAAAGCGGAAAAGTTAAGGAACTACAAAAGGCTACCTTGGATCTTAATGAGGTTGAAAAAATACTTTCGCCCTATTTTACCACGTCAGAATGGATGAAAAACTGGAAGGCGGATCCAATAATATTTGTAGGCCGTATAGAAACTTTTGCCAAAACATGGAATGAAAACTCGGAGAAGTTAGCTCAATATATCCTTCAGGAAGGGGCATTAGCAGCCACGCTAAAAGAACTGGAAAATCAGGTAAAAAACCTTTCGGCTGAGCTGACTAAAAAGACGGATGCTTACACCATACAACACCAAAACTACCAGGATCTGAAGCAACAACGTCTTACTATTTTCGATGGAAAACCTGCAACTGATATAGAGAATCAATTGAAACAGGCGATTACTGAAGCCCAAATACATGTGGATCAGCTTAAGGTAATGCAGCAGGAACTGAATATTAATAGTACCAAAGCCAATACTCAAAAAGAGGAATTGCTTGCCACATTAAATGCTTTAGAAACAGAAGCCACAAAAGCTTCACAAAAAACAGAAGCCTGGCTCAGTGATTATAACCAAAAAAATAACGCGACTTTAAGCATTACCGAACTGCATCAACTCCTGACCTTAAACAACGATTGGATGGATGCCGAGCGTATGGCATTACAAACCATTGATGACGAAGTTACGAAAGCAACCTCCATCCTGGCTGAAAGAAAGCAATTGCTGGATGCGCATCAGCAAAAAAACTTATCCGAACGTCCGTTAGATGAACTTAGCGAATTATTTAGGGTTGCAAAGTCTGATGTAGAATTACAGAAGCATAAAAGAAGCGAAATCGGTTTCCAGTTACAACAAGACGAAGCCAATAAAAACAAAATTGGTGACTTGCTCAAAAGCATCGACACACAGGCAAGCATTACGGAAAACTGGAGCAAACTGAATGAAATTATCGGCTCTGCTGATGGTAAAAAATTCCGACAGATTGCCCAGGAATATACGCTTGACGTTTTGCTCGGCTATGCGAACATCCACCTGCATTCACTTACCAGCAGGTATAAAATCGAACGTATTCCGGCCACACTCGGCTTACAGGTAGTAGATCAGGATATGGGCAATGAAGTACGAACTGTGTACTCGCTTTCTGGCGGAGAGTCTTTCCTGGTATCGCTTGCACTGGCTTTAGGCCTCGCCTCTTTGTCGTCCAGCCGAATGCAAGTAGAATCTTTATTTATTGATGAAGGTTTTGGTTCCTTAGATCCTACCACGCTCAATATTGCCATGGATGCCTTGGAAAGACTTCACAATCAGGGTCGTAAAGTGGGTGTGATCTCCCATGTGCAGGAAATGACGGAAAGGATTCCGGTACAGATTAAGGTGAGTAAGCAGCAGAGTGGGAAGAGTAAGGTGGAAATTGAAAATATTTTTTAAAACTAATAATAGAATAATTAATGTTAGCTAAATTAAGATTAGACCAAACTAAAAAATATGAGCAGGCACTCGTAACCTACAAAATTGCAGTGATGCTGATTGATTTTGTAGCTGGGAGAGAACATTACAAGCGAATTGGTGCAGAACAAGGCGGCATATCCACTTGGGATGATATAGTTATCGAAAAAGACAAGAATTCACAAATTCATGTACAAGTTAAAAGACAAACATCAGGAGATTTTGGCGATAATAATGACCAATGTGAAAGAAACGAATATTTAACAGGGCCTAGAAAAGGTCAAAAACGAGATTTATCTCCTTTAGACCAAACTTTAAAAAACTTAGCAGAATGGTGTAAAGATATTGATATATCCATCATTAATCCAAAAAGGGAATTTTGGATTGAATTACCAGAGTTAACTACGCAAATTAAAAATGGACTTCAGATAAGAAATTTAAAAGATTTATGCGAAGTTCAAATAAAACCAGCCGTTACAACTGTTGCTGGGCTCCAAGCTCAAGCTGACATAGACACAAATATTAAAAATTGTTTCGACTGGTTAACAACATGGTGTGAATTCAAAGATTGGGAACACATTTTGAAAGCCTTAAAGTTTCTAAAAATAAAAAATTCGGGATTGGAATCTGAAATCGAAAGTAAGACAGAAGACAAACTGAAAGAAATATTTATCTCAGATAAACTTGAAGAAATACGATTAAAAATCCTTTCTTACACTATTGAGAACACTACATTTTCAGGAGCCATATCCCCTCGAAACTTATTATTCGAACTCAAGGAATATATTCGCTCAGATATCAAGATTTGGACACAAATTGATCACATAGATAATAATTGGCAGATTATGGGTATCCATGATTTAGAAAGCAATACTGAGATAGAAAGACCTTGCAAAACAATACCCTTACTCTGGTCAAACGAAAGGTACAGAAACTTAAATATTAATATTGCAAAAGTAAATGATCCACTTACTCCTATTCACGAAAGTATATTTCAACTTGCAATGCATTTAGATGGAAATGTAAACGGTCTTTGTGCAAATTGGGATGGATGGAAAGTACATATTGAAAATAAAATTGGAGGTACATTCGGAGTTCACGAAGATGATTTTGAAGGAATTCGTATTTCTAATAATAATGCCTCATTTAATACCAGCGGAGGCAAGATTATGAATACTCATGCAGAACGTGAGGCATTTGCAAAAGAAATGAGTCATCAAATGGCCAAAAAGACATGGAAATTAGTTTCTGAAAAAATTTTAGGGAGAATATCCCAAATGGACACTAGCCAATCACCGGAGTTAAGAGATGCAGTTGAAGTACGTTGGAATGTCTGGCAAGAAATTATAACTAAGGATGAATCAATACTAATCCCTCTTTTAAAAAGAATTGTACACCCTAATGCTGAAGGAGAAGAAATATTGGGACACTTACGAATAGGCCCGAAGACAAAATTACTAATCGCAGATGCTCTATTTACCTGCTTACTTATTTCAGTGGCATTAGGTTCAATTGACGGAGAAATTATGAAAACCGAAGATGGATTAAGTATTGGAGCTATAGGACTTAGTTGGTGGAGCGGACCAGCTGGAAAGGTAAAAAAAATTAGGAAGATAGACGAGGAGGAGTCTATTGATGACCTTATTGGTAAAGAAGCATACGACATTCTAATTCTTTCACAAAGTGAACAACCAGAAGGCGAGATTTACAAACATTCAATTAGTGACTCAGTTAACATTGATCATTCCTTAGCAGCTGGAAATAATCCGAAATTATTAATAACGAAAAACCGAATCTTTAATTCAATTATCAAAAAAGGAAGTATTGATGAACTTCAAACCTATCTAAAACAAAAACTTAAAATTTATAACGAGTCACTTACTGAAACTTTAAACAATAACATATCATGACTTTTGACCAATTCGTATTCTATATCAATCATCAGATTGAAGCTCGTTTTTCTATAAAAAGTCAAGGGACAACTGAAAACGAGATGATCGAGGTAGCTTCTGAAAATCTTCAAAACAAAAGACTAATACGTTTTTTTCGCCCTCTAGAAACTTCGGAACCACGCCTAAAAACGCTACTTGTAGTAGGCATCAATTCGAGTAATTATCTAAAAGATGTCTTACAATGGGCCGCATTATGCAAAGAATTACTCTTAGATCCCGAAACTGCTGATATCTATCTTGCCATTATGTGGACTGAAGAAACTCAAACTTCAATTGAAGAATGTTTAAGAATAGAGGCTAGTGAAGATTTTTGTCGAAAATTTGTATTACGCCCAAATGAAACTAAGGAATCATTTGTCGAAAGAACATTTATCACAAAAGTTGACGCTCCAACCCCATTGGATTTAGGGCAAGACCCACTTATTTCAGCTTTTTCAGTCTTAGAACAAGAATTTGCATGGTTTAATAATGAGGAAAAAGTCAAGTGGAGAGAGGCATTTAGTTCTGGCACTTCAAGTTTTGACCTTTTTAATACATTGATAAATAACCAATCAGAAAGCAATGAAGCATCTTAAAAAAATAACAATAAGCAACGCAAGACGTTTTGGTAAAGATGTCGAAATCGAATTAAGCTCTGGTGCCAATATATTTCTTGCTCCTAATGGAACTGGAAAAACAACTCTTTTCGAAGCAATCGAGTTTGCATTGACGGGCTCGATTCAACGTTTAGTAAACCCGCCATTATCATTGATACGTGACAAACAGAATGATGTGGATGTCAGATTAGATTTTGACAATGGAAACTACTGTGAGGTTAATTATAGAAAAGGTTCAGAGCCTAAAATATCGGGAGATCATGATTTATTGTTTCCAGAACACTCCATAAAAGATGTTCCATTCCTTTTAAGACTTACTCATCTTATAGAGCAGCGTGGAAATAACTGGTTTATACAAAAAGGGGAATCTTCTCAGGCAGGAGATTTGTTAGATAAGTTATCAATTGGAAAGGATTTAAGTACGATTGCCAAAACAAAATCAAATACATTAAATGCTGCTACGAGAACAATAAATGAAAAAAAAGATGAGAAGAATAAACATGAAGAAAAGGTCTCTATTTTAGAAAATAAATTAAAAGAACGTGATAACGCTAAGTTAAACTACGTACTCAAGCCTTTAAACGAAATTATTGATCAAATACAAAGGATTCACAAACAATTTGACGGCTCATCAAATTTGGAAAATATTGACCAAAAACCAGATGCCGTTGTTAGTTATCGCGGACTTGTAAACTCTGTTTTAATTAAGTTAGAAGAAGATAATCAAAAGCGTTTATTTAACCTTTCAAATCTTGAAAGCAAAATTTCTCTTTTTGAAAGTAATAACACAGAAATAGTAGATAAGAAGAAGCAGATAGCTGAAAAAACAGACATAGCACAGAAAGCAGATTTAGATCTTGCCCCATTAAAGACCGCATTACCTTTACTACAAGATGCTTTTAATAAAGAGACAGACATACAGAAAGACTTACAAAAATCAAAAGGATTATTAGATAAAAAGAAAGAGGAAGAAGCCAAATCTATATCTACAGAAAAATCAATCAAGGCCATATCTGAATCTATTTCTGAACAAAAAGAAAAATTAAAAACAGAAAGCGAACTTGTTGATAAGCTCAATGCTAAAATTGCTGCGTTCAATTCTATTAGAGGACGTGAAGCAGAAGCACTAAAAAAACAAGGGGAATTCAATTCACTACGGTTGGTAATCGAGGATTGGAATACCCATTTGCTAAATGTGGCTGAAATAAAAAATCTCATCAACATTCAAACAGGACAAAAAGCAGGATCTCAGAAAAAAATAGAAGATTTTCAGACTGATTTACTAAAAATAGAAAAGTTATTTAATGAAAGTCAAACCAAACTTAATTCTCTAAAAAATGCTTCGGATGCAATTCTTGGTGCAGTAGGAATTATAGCAACAAATTTGCCTGATGACCAGAGAAATTGCCCTGTTTGTAACGCAGAATATGAACCTGATGAACTTTCGAAGCAAATAGCTTTGGCATTGGAACAAATAGATCCTATTATCAGTAGTGAAATTGAAACTAATAACACATTAAAAACAGAAGTTGATATTAAAAAACAGCAGATACAAAATGAAAAAACGACGCTAAGTAAAATCAATGAAAATTTAGTTGAAAATGAGGATAAATCAAAAAATCTTCAAGAATTTATTAATGAAAAATGCCTACCTAGATTCGCTGATAGTAACAATATTAATGAAGCAAATGAATGGTTAATAAATGAAAAAGAAAAAAACAATGTAAATCTAGAGAAGATTTTTAAAGATAAAACAGAATTTGGAGAAGAACCATCTTCAGAAGAATTAAGTAAACTAATAACGGCTAGAGACCAGACAAGAGATACAATTCACTCAAATGAATTAAATGTTACTACGCTTACGGCATCTCTTGAAAATATAAAAACCGAAATTGAAAAAATAAACCAATCTCTTTCATTAATTAACATAGATTTATTAGACTCACAAATTTCTACTATAGCAACAGAAATTGAAGCTACAACATCAAAAATAACTGACAACACTAGGGCCAGTGAACAAATTGTGAAGGTTAAAAGAGAAGCCGAAGAACAAATCACAGACCTAAATATGGCTATTTCGAAGTTACAAGGGCAACAGAATGAAATCTTAGCAGAGTGGAAAGATAGTAACTTAATTGAGCCGCCTTCAATGGACAATCTTAATGTAGGAAAAACTAAACTTATCAAGCAATCAGATCTTATCAGAAAAGGACTAGAAGACTTAAATAAGATAAGTGATGAATTAGGTCGTTGGAACGCAGCAGAGAAGTTTGCCACATTGGATAAAGAAATCAAAGAAATTTGTGTGAACCAAGACGAACAGCTTTATCTATCAAATATGAAGAAGCGATTATCAACAATAGATGGTGAACTGTCTTTCATAACAGAAAGGAAAACTGCACTTGAAATATTATATCGTAAAATCGGTGAAGAAGTTAATGGCGTACACGATAAAATTAAAGCCATAAATCCATTATGGGTCTCTTTACTAAAAAAAATTGTTGTAAATCCTCGCTTTGTAGAGACACAATTAGAAAGTTACTCATATAGAAATAAATCGCAGGCAGAGGTTAAAATTAATCTTCACGACGAACAGGTAAGTGTAATGGAAGTAGCTAGCGAAGCCCAAGCTACTGACTTACAATTAACTTTTATGCTTTCTATGGCTAGTACCTATAAATGGACACCATGGAAATCATTGTTACTAGATGATCCAACTCAACATCACGATCTTGTTCATGCTTCTGGTGTATTCGACCTCCTTCGAGATTACATAACTGATCAGGGGTTTCAAGTCTTAATGGGAACTCACGATGTTATTCAGGCAAAATTCTTCCAAAGGAAACTTGAGAATGAAAATATAGACGTAAAACTATGGCGCTTAATTGCTAATGATGATGGAGTTAGAGCTGAATTGATAAATTAATAAGTTTAACGAAAGAAATAGATCATAATTCCAAAGCTACTTTATGATCAGCTCATCCCCAATCAGAGAGATGGGCTGATTATTCTTGACATTTACCAAAATTATCAAAACCAGAAATTCATGGAACACAAAAACCAATCATGAACCGCATTAAAAAACACAGAGGCCTTCGGCGATATTATAAAAACCTAGAGCTAAAGAATGAAGACTGGAGTGAGTTAAAGTTTACAGATTCAGATAACGCATGGTTTGATCGTTGGCATACGCATTTCGATTGGTATGGTTATGGAAATGATAGTTTTAAACGCCGTAAACCTCACCTCGATAAATTGTTCCGACATTTTGATCTTTTGAGTGATCGAGCTAAATCTTTAACAGTTGATTTTCAGATCTGGATTACCATTTTAGACAATGACAGCGCTAGTGATGCGTTATTTTTACACACGCCCAACCCAAATCAAAATAACTTTCCATGGAAGATCTCAGGATTATCTGAAACGTCTACCCTCACTAATCAGCGGTTAATAGATTACATTAATAACTTAGTTGGTTACGAGAAACTATTTGGCAACGCGGACGAAGCCTACTGTGTGCTTTATAAAAAGAATATCGGGATAATCGTTGCATAGCTTTTGATAGCTTACAAGAAATAACGCAGCAATTAGTGGAAATTATTTTTTCTTCTCCATATTTAATTTGCATTTTGATTACCAGCAGTTCAGGATTAAATCAGTTAAGACAAATTTCACTAAAAGATGACCAAACCAAGCGCATTTAATTATTTCTTCCATTGGATAGGTTTATCAATGATGACCATTTGTATGTTGGCCATGAGTTGCGGCAATAACAATAACAAAACCGTAAAAACCAGGCTTCCTGATACGAGTAAAACTGACGGCATTTCCAAAATCAAACCCAATGAGCACATTAGTTCAACCAAAGTACATCAGCCTGATACCATCAGAAATGCTGAGGCCACGCAAATGAATGAAGATGCTTTTCAAAAGGCCATCATTAGCCTTCAAGATAGTTCATTAATGGTATATGGAAATATCAGGGAAGATTACCGGATTTTTGGATATGAACAACCGGATACCAATTCCAAGAAGCTTATCTTTTTTTCTGTATTTACCTCAGATGTTAAAGGGAATCCATACCATTGTCCGTATGGGGCTTATTATTCGACTACGGATATGATTAACTCAGAAATTAAATACCTTTCAAATGCAGGAAATTTTATCAAAGCCAATTTCATCAAAGATAAAACTGTGCTCACCCCTATTTATATTTTGAAGGATTGGATTCGGTTTGAAGAGAAAAATTAATTTAGGAAAAATAGATTTTCCTGATGCACTCTTTTGTTAGTTAGCTAGTAGTTAATGTTGGTTTAGTGTTAATTGGTTGGGGATTCTTCGCTTCGCTCTGAATGACAGTGCGTTTAGGGTGCTGATAAATAGAAGATGGTATAGTTAGTCAGTAGCTAAGGTTGGTTCAGTGTTAGTCGGTTGGAGATTCTTCGCTTCGCTCTGAATGACAGTGCGTTTGGGGTGCTGGTAAGTAGAAGATGGTATAGTTAGTCAGTAGCTAAGGTTGGATTCTGTGTCTATTGGTTGGAAGATTCTTCGCTTCGCTCTGAATGACAAGTGCGTTTGGGGTGCTGATAAATAGAAGATGGTATAGTTAGCCAGTAGCTAAGGTTGGATTCCGTGTTAATCGGTTGGGGATTCTTTGCTTCGCTCTGAATGACAAGTGCGTTTGGGGTGCTGATAAATAGAAGATGGTTTAGTTAGTCAGTAGCTAAGGTTGGATTCCGTGTCAATCGGTTGGGAGATTCTTCGCTTCGCTCTGAATGACGATGTGTTTGGGGCGCTGATAAATAGAAGATGGTATAGTTAGTCAGTAGATAAGCTTGGGTTCAATGTTAATCGGTTGGGGATTTTTCGCTTCGCTCTGAATGACACTGCGTTTAGGGTGCTGATAAATAGAAGATGGTATAGTTAGTCAGTAGCTAAGGTTGGGTTCGGTGTCTATCGGTTGGAGATTATTCGCTTCGCTCTGAATGACAGTGTGTTGAGACTAATAATCGGGCCATCCGAAGACGACCCGAAAAACTAACCAACTTTTCTTTATTAATAACCTGGATTTTGTGTTAAAACAGCATCCTTGTTCAATTGTATTTCATTCAACGGAATAGGCAATAACAATGCTTTTGTAGTTAAGCCTGTGATTGGTTTTGATGCATCGTTTGAGTTTAAACGAAGTGCCCGTTCTACCAATGTTCCGGTTCTCATTAAGGTCATTCTTCTGTTCTCCTCACCAATCAGTTCTCTGGCCCGTTCATCCAGAATAAAATCTTTTGTCATATCTGTGGCACTCACCTGTGCAGCGTTAGCCCTTGTTCTTAATACATTAATACTGGTAGCGGCTTCAGCGGTTTTACCTTGCGCAACTTGCGCCTCGGCAAGTAAGAGATAAGTTTCACCTAATCGCATTAAAATAAAATCTTTAATCATGGCATAACCAAAAGTATCATTCGGATCAAAAGCGCCCCATTTGGTAGTACTTGGACAAATGTTAATCAACGTATCCGGACCAGAAAAAGGAACCTGTTTGCCATATATTGCCGCATAGGTTGGACTTGGATCATTATAATAATATTTCCGGCGGATGTTGTATTGTGAATTGCGAATATCATTTCCTTTATACAAACGATACAGTACCCAGTTACTTAATCGTAACCTGCCAACGGAGCGTCCACCCAACGAATCGGCAACCGTCATACCGGCAATGTTGTAATATGCGGCACCCCATACCCTTCTTTGCTGTGGACTATCTGTAATACCGCCGACTACAGTATTCGGATTTTCTTGTTCTAAAACCCAGATGGCTTCGGTATTTCCTTGCGATCTTCTCTCATTGCCATATTGGAACATATCAGAATAATAATCACCTGGCTGACTGGTTTTTACACCATAACGGTTTTTAATCAAACTAAACCTGCCGCTATTGATAATTGCTTGTGCCTGTTGCTCAGCCAGGTCTGGCTTACCTATCCTTAAATAAACCTCTGCTAAAAGTTGCATGGCCATAAACTTATTGGCTCTGCCATACATTTTACCCTTCGTATTGGTTTTTACTGATTCAATATCTGGAAGATTGGCTGCAGCGAACACTAAATCTGCCACAATAAAATTATTCACATCAGCTATAGGTGCGCGAACGAAATCAATTTTAGGACCCGATAAAGCATGGGTAATTAAAGGTACACCACCAAATAGTGTAGCCAAGTTATTGTAAGCGTATGCCCTGAAAAATTTAGCTTCGGCACTGATCTGGTTTTTGCCTTTCGCACTGATGGTTGTGGTGGCAGGGTTGTCAATTCCATCTACAATAATGTTGGTTAAATTCACCATGATGTAGTTCCTGTTCCAGGTACGTGCAGCACCATTATCAGTTGGCGTTAACGTTTCGTAATTATAATAAGGAATTTCTACGCCCTGCTGGTTATTCGTGGCATTCGCCACATCGGTTCCAACTTGCCAAACACTTGGCCAGCCCTGCTGATCACTCCAGGAAAATATGGTACTGGTATGGTTATATAATCCAATTAACGAAGCTTCAAAACCCAATGAATCCGTAAGCGTTAAGGGCGTATAGGCCGAAAATGGTTTCTCATCCAGGAAAGCTTTTTTGCAAGAGGAAAAGGCAAAAAACAATATGGATAAGGAAGTAAGTATGATGATATTTTTTTTCATGATGATAAGATTAACGTAATGAAACATTTAAACCCAAAACAAATGTTCTCGTAACCGGATAGTTATTTGTCCAATCTGCAGAAAATGCTTGTTGGTTTGCACCTGAATTCCCTGATCCTCGGGTGTAAAAAGTTTGCTCAGGGTCCCAGCCTACCCAATTGGTAAACGTATGCAGGTTACGGCCACTGGCATAAATGGTTAAACCGCCTAAGTGAAGTTTATCCAGCATATTTTGTGAAAAAACATAACTCAAGGTAACATCCTTTATTCTGGTGTAGCTGGCATCAGAAGCATATCCATAGCCTAATGTATTATTATAGGATAATGCAGGGCGTGTTTGACTTTGATTTTCAGGTGTCCAATACCCAATTTCTGCCGGTGTATTTCTTCTTCCAGTTTCATCACCATAAGTTAAGTCAGGATTGTTCTTCGTCATGCCTTGTGCTGTTTGAATAAACACACTTAAATTCAAATTTTTATAGTGAAATGTATTGGTAATACCACCAGTCCATTTTGGAGCTGTCTGCCCTAAAATCGTTCTGTCATCGGCTGTAATTTTTCCATCACCATTTAAATCAGCAAATTTCAGGCTACCCGGTTTTGCTGTTGGATCTTGTTTGGAAACATCTTCCCCAGTTTGCCAAACGCCTGTCATTTTGTAATCGTAAACTACATTGATGGGTTGGCCGATGAACCATCTGTTGCCTAAGTCATCTTTTCCATCACCATATAAATCGGTGATTTTATTTTTATTGGTGGCAAAAACAATCATGGTTTCCCAACGGAAATTTTTCCCGGCAAAGTTTTGCGTAGTCAATGTTAGCTCTAAACCCTTATTAGTGGTCTTTCCGATATTTTCCAAAACATTAGAATAACCTGTGATAATGGGTAGACTTCTGCTGAGCAACAAACCGCTGGTTTTATTCTGATAAGCTTCTATGCTACCCGTAATTCTATTGTTCAGAAGACCAAAATCTAAACCAAGATTAGCCGTTTTAGTCGTTTCCCATTGTAATAAAATATTCCCCAGATTATTAGGCGCTACACCAATGGTACTGATTCCATTGAAAGGAGAACGTACCGCTCCTTCTGTGGTGATAGTCTTATAAACGCCAACGGCTTCATTACCGGTTTTACCATATGAAAGCCTTAATTTCAAATTGCTGATGGCTTTGATATCTTTCATGAAACTTTCATTGGTAATGTTCCATCCTATGGCTGCCGAAGGGAAAACACCATATTTCGTGGTGTTTGCTCCAAATACAGAAGAACCATCTCTACGTGCCGTTAAGGTTAATAAATAGCGGCTATCATAGGAATAAAACAAACGTCCCATCTGAGAGTTGAGTCCATATCTGTCGCGGTAAGAACTGCTGGTTTGTGTAGCGCCTGAACCAATATTATCTAAACCTAATTCATCGTTGATAAAGCCAACGGCACCTGCTGTTGTTGAATTGTATTTACGTTCCTGCGCACTGTACAATGCCGTGAAATCGAAATGGTGCTTTTTAATATCCTTTGAATACGTTAATATATTCTCAATAGTATAACTGTTCGTAGAGGCATTGAAACTGCTTGCCGTACCATTATTATCGTTGGCTAAACGCCCAACATAACTACCTCGTCTTTCAGGGAAATAAGTATATCCTGCATTTAACCTGAACTTTAATCCGGTTAAGGCTCCTGGAAATTTAATCTCCGCATATCCATTCCCGTTCACATTGGTTGTTCTGCTGATTTGGGTGGTTTTTAAACCTAATAATGGATTAGTGTACAACAACTCCGGTTCCATCGGGAAAATCTTGTAACTGCCATTTGCATTATATTCCTGCCCATATGGACTCATTGCTGTGGCTAATAATAAATTAGCTCTGCCACCATCAAAATTATTGCTGGTGAGGAATAAAGAAGTACCAACCGTTAAGAAACTGGTTACGTTCACATCTAAATTAGAACGCAAACCGATCCGGTTGAACTGGTAACCTTTAATTACGCCTTTCTGATCGAGATAATCACCTGAAATAAAATATTTTACATCGGACGTTCCGCCAGAAACACTAACGTTATGGTCTTGAATCACACCTTGTTGTGTCGCTTCATCAACCCAATCAGTTGTTGTACCTGCATTATAGGCTGCTAATTCACCAACATTTGGAACAGGTCTGGTTTGCGTTTGATTGGTTTGCTTAAGAAAATCTGCATATTTCTGCACATATTCTTCACCACTTCTCGGTTCTAAAATATGAGCGATGTTATCAATACCAGCATAACCATTGTAACGAATGACCGGTTTACCGGTTGTACCTCTTTTAGTTGTAATTAGAATTACACCATTTGAACCGTTTGTACCATAAATAGCCGTAGCACTGGCATCTTTCAGGATTTCTACTGATGCAATATCATTTGGATTAATGTCATTTAATGAGCCACCTGTTTTGGTTAAAGGCACACCATCAACCACCACATAGGGGCCAGCACTTGCTGAGATGGAGTTCTGACCTCTGATTAATGCATTGGGTTGACTACCCGGAACAGATGAAGAAGAAGTAATATTTACACCGGCAACAGCGCCCTGGATAGACTGAAGAATATTGGTTACCGGAAGCTGTGATAACCTGGATTTTGGCACAGACACCACCGAACCTGTAACGTCGGATCTTTTCTGTGTACCATAACCCACCACTACCACTTCATTGAGTGTCTTATCAGAAGCTTCGGTTAATGTTATATTTAATTGATTCTGATTATCAAATACAATTGTTTTGGAAGTATAGCCAACAAATGTATAGGTTAATGTTTCACCTTTGGCTGCAGCAATTTTGTATCGCCCGTTTCCATCAGATATGGCTACTTTTGCGGTTTTTTCATTTTTAATAGTTGCACCAGGAATGGGCTGACCTTTTACATCAAGGATTACTCCTGAAGTTTCTGAGCCTGGCGTTTGGGCATACAAACTATTACCACTGACATTCAAAAATAGAATTACAGCAAATAACAGGGGTATACATCTTAAAGAGAATAGTAGTTTTTTTAGCATAATGATTTGGTTAGTATATTTTTTTGGAAGGAACCAATCTTTTTAGATCAGTTTACGCTTTAGTCATTATTGAAAAGGCGTTTTGTCGGGCACCCGGATACGGCGCTTTGGCGTAGTTTTTTCAGATCATAAACATTTATATTTGATTAAGTCAAAGTAACTATAAATATTGCAGACAGCGTGAGGGGTAATACGATAATTAATAGGGGGTAAATTAATATTTTACTCCAAAATAAGCTTGCAGTGCGAATATGATGTAGTATAATCATGCACACCAAATATATTCATCAATCCAGTATATTTTAACGTTACGGAATCATTGCTAAATGACCTGGCTGGATTAAAACGGAATGTTTCTAAACTGCAATATCTCCAATCAAATCGTTAAAATTATTTTAGTTTTGCCCTACACAAACAAAACATCATGTCTAAAACAAAACTTACAATTAATAATAACGGATCAGTTAAAATTGAAGGCGATTTCGAAATTGTTGATAAAAATGGAAACGCCTATGGTTTACAAGGCAGAGAAGTTTTATCCATCTGCCGTTGCGGCCTTTCTCAAAACAAACCTTTTTGCGATGGTGCACATAAAGGCCATTTCGAACACGATGCAATAGCTTTTGATTTGCCTCCAAAAAAAGTATAAATAATTATTTTTACAGGAAGCCTTACAGAAATGTAGGGCTTTTCTTTTGAACCATTGGTTGATGACTTTTAACCACAGAGGCCAAAGAGAAAAAATCGCAGAGAACGCGAAGATTAGGTAATTACTCCCACCAACCATTATAAGTTTTATCTCGTTAGTTTATTAAACACATTAATTACAGACGTGGGTTTTTCTGTTGGTGAGACAATACCGATAGTCGAAAATGTATGCCTAAATACTTATTACCCTAACAATTCCGCTTGATGCCTTTATTAACCACAGAGGCCAAAGAGAAAAAATCACAGAGAACGCGAAGATTGGGTAATTACTCACACCAACCATTCTAAGTTTATTCCCTAAATCTGTTCATACCATTAAATTTATAGGTAAGATAGAAGGTTACCACTCAATCCACTGGTTGGTGAGACGCCATCCGATACATGGAAATGAATTCTGCTTAATTTAAATTACTCGCCTATCGAAAATTTCTTTTAACAAATTTTCATAAAATTTTATAATCCGAATAAATAAACGTTAATTAGACGATTATTTATTGTTATGAGCGCAAACTATGTAATTGGTGTAGATTACGGGACGGACTCTGTTCGTTCGGTTCTGGTCGACACCGCAAACGGAAAAGAAATTTCAGCTTCTGTTTTTCTTTATCCCCGATGGCAAAAAGGTTTATATTGTAAACCATCTGCCAATCAATTCAGACAGCATCCATTAGATTATATTGAGGGTTTAGAACACACCATTAAAGCTTGTATTGAAAAAGCTGGTGGTGCAGAAATTGCTCATTTGGTTAAAGGGATCTCTATTGATACCACAGGTTCTAGTCCGGTTGCGGTTGATGCCACTGGCACTCCCCTGGCACTCACCTCTGGTTTCGAGGAAAATCCAAATGCCATGTTTGTGCTTTGGAAAGACCATACTGCTGTTAAAGAAGCTGCTGAAATTAATGAGCATGCCACAAAATTCCCGGTGAACTACCTTAAATACGTAGGTGGGATCTATTCTTCTGAATGGTTTTGGGCAAAATTATTGCGCACTTTAAGGGTTGATTCGTCTATAGTAAAAGGTGCTGCATCATGGGTGGAACATTGCGACTGGATTCCATTCTTATTAAGTGGTGGAACAGATGTAACCACCATGAAACGCAGTCGTTGTGCGGCCGGACATAAAGCTTTATGGGCCGAAGAATTCAATGGCTTACCTCCTGAAGATTTCTTTAGCAGCCTTGATCCGCTTTTAGCCGGATTTAGAGATAAATTATTTAATGATACTTACACTTCAGATATTTCTGCTGGAACGTTAAGTGAGGAATGGGCAGGAAAATTAGGTTTAAATACAGATGTGGTAATCGGCGTAGGTGCCTTCGATGCGCACATGGGGGCAGTTGGTGGACAGATTGAGCCTTACTATTTAAGTAAAGTGATGGGAACCAGTACCTGCGATATATTGGTTGCGCCTAGTCAGGATTTACATGGCAAACTAATCGGCGGTATCTGCGGACAAGTGAATGGTTCTGTCATTCCAGGTATGGCAGGTTTAGAGGCAGGTCAGTCTGCCTTCGGCGATGTTTATGCCTGGTTTAAAAACCTGATCAGCTGGCCTTTAAATCATTTATTAACCGAATCAGATTTAATTGACGAAGCAACAGCCATTGCTTTAAAAGACGAATTGGAAAGTAAAATCATTGCCAATCTAAGTCAGCAAGCTGAAGCTTTAGATGATGATGATTATGCTGAATTAGCCATTGATTGGTTAAATGGTAGGAGAACGCCTGATGCTAATCAGGAGCTTAAAGGTGCCATTACCGGTTTAGGTTTAGGTACAGATGCACCAAGATTTTTCCGTGCTTTGGCTGCTGCAACTTGTTTCGGTGCAAAAGCCATTGTAGATCGTTTTAAAGAGCAGGGTGTTCCAGTTAAGGGAATTATCGGTATTGGTGGTGTGGCTAAAAAATCAGCTTACATTATGCAAATGATGGCTGATGTATTGGAAATGCCCATCAGAATTCACCGTTTCGAACATACCTGCGCATTAGGTGCGGCCATGTTTGCAGCGGTTGCAGCAGGGATCTATCCAAATATAGAGGCAGCGATGGCCGCTATGGGTACCGGTTTTGAAAAAGAATATACCCCAAGTGTGAAAAAGCAGAAATTGTATCGCCAACATTATCAGGCTTACTTAGGCTTAGGTAGATACCTTGAAAAACATAATAAAAAAGACGTAAAACCTTACTTGTCATGAGCAATTACCAGGATATAAAAGAACAGGCTTACCAGGCCAATATGCAGTTGCCAAAGCTGGGACTGGTACTCTTTACTTTCGGGAACGTAAGTGCAGCCGATCGTGCTAAGGGTGTTTTTGCCATTAAACCAAGTGGTGTGCCTTACGAAGATTTATCACCGGAAAAAATGGTGATCGTAGATTTTGATGGGAATACTGTTGAAGGAAGTTTGCGTCCATCTTCAGATACCAAAACGCATGCGGTTTTATATAAACATTGGGAAGATATTGGCGGCGTGGTACACACCCACTCTACCTATGGAACTGCCTGGGCGCAGGCACAAAAGGCTATTCCGATTTTTGGAACTACGCATGCCGATCATTTAACAGTCGATATTCCTTGCGCACCACCAATGGATGATGCCATGATTAAAGGGAACTACGAATATGAAACTGGCTTTCAGATTATGAATCACTTTCAAAGTCTGGGACTAAGCTACAAGGAAGTAGAAATGATCCTGGTCGGTAATCACGCACCTTTTACCTGGGGAAAAACTGCTGAAAAAGCGGTATATAACAGTGCAGTTTTAGAAGCAGTAGCACAAATGGCCTTGTTAACACAACAGATTAATCCGCAGGCACCGAAGTTGAAAGATTCGCTCATTGAAAAACACTTTGAACGGAAGCATGGTGCAGGAGCTTATTATGGACAGGTTTAGGGAGTCTTTAGTCTTGATTCTTAAGTCATTAGTCCTGGGTGCATAAGAAAGTTGGGAGTTGAGAGTAATGAGTTTGGAGTCTCCACCCATCGTCATTGCGAGGAGGAACGGCGAAGCAACCTCATTTAGTAAATGCTATTTGAAGAGCAATTGATGGAGTTGGGAGTTAAGAGTCTCCACCCATCGTCATTGCGAGAGCCAGCTCCGATTTATCGGAGAGGTACGACAAAGCAATCTAATTCGATCAAATAATCTTTCAAATGAGATTGCTTCAACCGATGAAAAATCGATTGAAGCAATGACGGAAAATAAAAATATTAGTATTTAAATAAAGTAAATAATGATTGATTTAAAAAAATTACAAGTTTGGTTTATCACTGGTACACAACATTTGTACGGTGAGGAAACCTTAAAACAAGTGGCGGATCATGCACAGGAAGTAGCAGAATCTTTAAACAAAAATGGAAATATCTCCGTTTCGGTAGTTTACAAACCGATTGTAAAAACGACTGAAGAAATTTTCGAAACCTTACAACAAGCCAATATCGATGAAAATTGCATTGGTGTAATCACCTGGATGCACACCTTCTCTCCTGCTAAAATGTGGATCAGGGGTTTAAATGTTTTGCAGAAACCATTGCTTCATTTACACACGCAATTCAACCGTGATATTCCTTGGAATACCATCGATATGGATTTCATGAACTTAAATCAAAGTGCACATGGTGACCGTGAATTTGGTTTCATGGTGACCCGCATGCGTAAAGATCGTAAAGTAGTGGTTGGACACTGGCAAGATGAAGAAGTAGCCAAACAAATTGATACCTGGTGCAGAGCTGCTGCCGGATGGAACGATTGGCAAGGTGCTAAATTTGCTCGTTTTGGTGATAATATGCGTTATGTTGCCGTAACCGATGGTGATAAAGTTGAAGCAGAAATGAAATTTGGCTTCGCGGTAAATACTTATGGCATAGGTGATTTAGTGGCTGTAATTAACGCGATAGATGAAGCTTCTGTTCAGGATTTATTGAAGGAATACGAAGAAACGTACCACATGGCCGATGATTTGAAAGCTGGTGGTGCCAGACATCAATCTGTTTATGATGCTGCAAAAATCGAACTGGGCTTAAGAAAATTCCTGGTAGATGGTGGTTTCAAAGGCTTCTCTGATACTTTTGAGGATTTACATGGTATGATTCAGTTACCGGGTATCGCTGCGCAACGTTTAATGGCCGATGGTTATGGCTTCGCTGGTGAAGGTGACTGGAAAACAGCTGCTTTGGTTCGCGCTTGTAAAGTAATGGGCGCTGGTTTACCTGGAGGCAATGCTTTTATGGAAGATTATACTTACCATTTCGACCCATCAAATTCAATGGTTTTAGGATCGCACATGCTTGAGGTAGATGCATCTTTGGCGAATGGCAAAGCGAGTTTAGAGGTTCATCCTTTAGGTATTGGTGGCAAAGCTGACCCTGCTCGTTTGGTTTTCAACGTAGGTAGCGGCGATGCTCTAAATGCTTCTTTAATTGACATGGGCAATCGTTTCCGTTTGTTGGTGAATGAAGTGACTGCTGTTGAAGCAGAGCATGATTTACCAAACTTACCTGTTGCGCGTGTGCTTTGGAAACCGCTTCCTGATATGAAAACTGGTTGTGCGGCATGGATCTATGCTGGTGGTGCACACCATACGGCTTATAGTCAGAATTTAACGACAGAACATTTATCAGATTTTGCAAATATTGCTGGTTTGGAATATATCAACATTGGTGCTGATACTAAAATCAATCAATTCAGAAATGAATTGCATTGGAATGAGGTTGCTTATAAATAATTCACAATAAACTTTCCAATCTTAAAGCCGATAGTTTTATAAATTATCGGCTTTTATTTTTTAAAGCGGGGCAGCAGATTCGCAGATTATAATTTGGTTGGTGAGACACCAACCAATAGAGAGTCTCAAAGACTAGCCCTTCACAATAGCAGTAAAATCTGAAAAATCTTCTATCTTAAATACTCTAATATCTCTTACTGATTTTTTGAACCAATCAATATTAGATAGAATATTAATGGCTTTATAAACTGCAGTTAAATTCCCTTCTGTAACATAAGTACTGCCTTGAATCCAATAAAAACCATTTTTATTTAAATGATTTTTTATTTCGACATAAGCACTATGATATTTCTCGCCATATTCTTTTTTCAAATCAGCGATAGTCATATCAAAACTTAATGCGTACATGCTTCTTTACTTAAAAGCCTAAAAAGATCTTCTTTTTCAAAAAATACTTCACCATCTTCAGATTCTGCTGTAATAACGATACCAGCAAAAGGATTTTCTTCTATTTCTTTGATAGTTCCATTAATCCAATCAGATCGATCAGTTACTTGGGGAGAGATTGAAACTTTGTCGCCTATTTTCATGTTGAATTGGTATTATCGTTTTTGAACTCATATTAACAATAGCAAATATAAATATTTTAAAATATAGATAAATGTTTTGTTCAAAGGCAAAAGCATCTTCAGATCGGCTAAGTTTTTAGTCTCCATCTTATGAAAACGGGGCCGCAGATTTGCAGATTATCATAAAGTGGTTGGTGAAACACCAATCAATAGAGAGTCTTATTCAACTTGCGAAGTTTCAAAGGCTGAGCGCAGGAAGAACTTCGAAAGTTTCCAAAATGATCTTCAGACTGACGAAGTTTTGCCACTTCACAAACCCATCTAAACTTCGTAAGTCTTTATGATTTGGTTGGTGAGAGACCAACCAATAGAGAAGTGTTTAATAGATGCTGAAATGAATTCAGCATGACGCCCACGGTAAAAGTATGGCTAAAGTTTAATTTGCCATATTAACCATCGCTTTAATTACACCATTCTTCGGGTCTAACCAATTTTTAAATTCATCCTTTACTTCCTCAAATTTTACCTGGTGCGTGATATAAGTGGTGGGTTTCACTAAACCTGCTTTCATGGATTTAATTACATGTTCAAAATCTTCGATATTGGCATTTCTGCTGCTCATTAAAGTAGATTCTCTTTTATGGAATTCGGGATGATTAAAAATCAGATCACCTTTTTGCAAGCCAATCAGCACGAACCTAGCTCCATGCGCCATATAATTAATGGCATTGTTAATCGCTTTTTGATTTCCCGTGGCATCAATGACTACTGTAGGCATATCGCCATTGGTGATCTGACTTAACTGCTCTGCTACATCTACTGATTGTGCATTAATGGTATGAACAACGCCAAGTTTTTCTTTACAAAAAGCCAGGCGATCATCATTGATATCCAGCGCAATTACCTTTCCTCCGGCAATTCGGGCAAACTCCATTGTACCTAAACCAATAGGACCAGCGCCAATAACTAAAACAAATTCGCCAGGTTGAACATCAGCTCTGCGGACACCATGCGCACCTATGGCCAAAGGCTCTACTAAAGCCAGTTCATCATAACTCAATCCTTCGCCATGTAAAAGCGTCCGCGAAGGCACCTGCAGATACTCCCGCATTCCACCATCTACATGCACTCCACAAACCTGCATTTTCACACAGCAGTTTGGCTTATTCATGCGGCAGGCAATACATTCTCCACAATTGAAGTAAGGGATAAAAGTAACAGCCTCTCCTATTTGGAAACCTTCGGCACCATCTGCTTCTACCAATTCTCCGGAAAGCTCGTGACCTAAAACCCGTGGATAATTGAAGAAAGGCTGAGTACCTTCAAAAGCATGTAAATCAGTTCCACAGATCCCGATACGTTTAATTTTTATAATGGCGTGGTCTTTTTTAAGTTCAGGTTTTTCAGTTTCTGAATATTCGAAGGTTCCGGGTGTGGTGCAGGTAAGGGTTTTCATTTGTTTTGAATGAGAGAATGATTGAATTTTGAATTAGTGAATTTTGAATGAAAGAATGTTTAAGTTTTGAATGAGAGAATGTTTAAAGCAATTGCATAGCCATTTACTCATTCTATATTCTCTATTATGCGTTTGCCAAAGCCCTGTCTAAATGCACATAGCCGCCATCAACATGAATAATTTGTCCGGTGGTATGGCTCGATTTATCTGACAATAAAAATGCTGTCATGTTGGCGATTTCTTCTGCTGTAGTCATTCGGTTTTCGAATGGAATTTTAGAAGTAATTTCATCCAGCTTCGCTTGGGCATCTGGCAAAGTTTCAATCCAGGTTTCATAGGCTGGGGTCCAGCATTCTGCCACTACCACTGCATTTACGCGGATGCCATATTTTAATAATTCAACTGCCCACTCGCGGGTTAAGGCATTTCTTCCACCATTCGCAGCGGCATAAGCCGAGGTATTTCCTTGTCCGGTTTCGGCAGTTTTAGAAGTGATATTTACAATTGCGCCTTTGCTTTTAATTAATTCAGGCAAGGTATGATGAGCCATCAGATAATAATGAACCATATTTTTATGCAACGAGGCCATAAAATCTTCATAATTACCGTTTTCTAAGCCTACACCATCGTTCACACCAGCATTATTGACCAATCCATCAATCCGACCAAACTTTTTAATAATGGCCGCGATTACATTTTTACAATCTTCAGGGTTTGATAATTCAGCAACAAACTGAGCTGCCTGGCCACCGCTTTCTTTAATGGCCGCAACGACTTTTTCATTGTCTTCCGGTTTTCTACCCACGATAACCGCAATTGCATGCTCTTTGGCAAACACCTCTGCAATGCTTCGGCCAATGCCTTTTGCAGCGCCGGTAATCACAATAACTTTTTCTTTTAAATTTAAATCCATGTCTTTTTTTAATTAGTGAGTGAATTTTGAATTAATGAATGAGTGAGTTTTGAATGAGTGAATTTTGAATGAGTGAACGTTCTATCAAATCTCTAATTCTATCAATCTCCATTAAATCATTCTATTATTCAATCAATCTATCATTCAGTCAATCTCTCATTCCATTACTCTATCATTACTTTTACATCTACTTTTCTCGCTTCTGGCAATACTTTCAAATCAATTAGTTTACCATCTTTTAGCGTTCCTTCAACTGTGGTTTGGTATGGCGCATAAAGTTTGAAATGTACATCCCAATCTTTAGGCCACGCAGGAAACAGATAAATCTTTTTTCCATCTACTTGCATTAACATTTCCTGTAAACCAATCATTCCCGAGCCACCCCAGTTGTGATCAGGCGTCCAGTCGAAACCCGGTCCCCAGAAAGCCGGAAACCTTCTTCCCGAATCTTTAAGTTTTAAGGTGGTAAGCTTGGCGGCTTCTTCGGTTAAACCTAATCTAGCTGCGAAAATATTATCTTGTTTCCATCCTACGTAACTTCTAAATTTGAGTACATCGGTATCATATTTAAATGTATTGATGGCCGTATCCAGTCCAGGTTTGCCGATGCCGTAAATTCCCCAAGGATAAACCGGGTATAACTGCGGACTTTCTGTATTATTGATGCGCTCCCAAACT
This sequence comes from Pedobacter psychrotolerans, assembly GCF_004340665.1. Taxonomy (GTDB): domain Bacteria; phylum Bacteroidota; class Bacteroidia; order Sphingobacteriales; family Sphingobacteriaceae; genus Pedobacter; species Pedobacter psychrotolerans. The sequence goes on along the minus strand of NZ_SLWO01000009.1, from coordinate 137,128 downwards.
TTTGCAGGGGAAATGGTGGTATGTCCATCGAACTGGCTAAAACTAATCGGAGGAATCGTCTGAAGCATTTCAGTCCACTCTTTCTTTTTACTGTCGGGCAAGGATGGATATTCGATCAACTGCTTCAGCACTGTTTTCAAAGCCGAAATGGTGGAGGTAGAATTGTATGCCATTTTATAGGTTTCGGCACCAGACCCCGGATATAAAACCAAATGACCGTTTCCATCAAGCGATTTTGCCCCTCTTTGCTTGGCTAGCTGGGTATAATGTCCCTTAAAAAAGGTGAGCGAGCTTTCGATCAAAGGAAGATATTTATCAATATTTTGATGATCATATCGTTCGGTTTCCAAGATCATCATACAAAATTCTAAAACGGTATCCCATTCGTATTCCAACCAGGCATTGTATTCCAGACCCTTGTTATAGTCTGTTGGACGTTTCCATCCATATTCTGCAGGATTTGGCAAACCAAAATTCTCTAACTGTTCGGTAAAACTGGCACCCTTATGCCCCCAAGCCGCTTCCGTTCTGATTTCTGCATTCTTGAGCAGTTTGAGGTAAAAATCGAACTGCGGTTCCATCAGCTCAAAATCGCCACTTTTTAGCATTGGCCAATATACCAAACGCTGGTTTTGAGCAGTGTGTGTTCCTCCACCCCAGTTTCTAAAATCGGGTGTATACTTTAATGTAGAATCTGTAAGTTGAGGATCGAAAGTAAATAAACCGCCATTGAATTTGGTTGGATATTTTCCAAAGGCATTGCAGCCCAGCATATACCGGAATAATTGATAGTTTTTTGATGATTGATTCGCCGTTTCATCTTTTGAACTGATATAAATAAAACTTTTTTTCCAGTAATCGTTCCACCATTTAATACTAGCCTTTTGACTTACCGCAGGTTTAATTGCATTTATTTCCTTTTCCCAAGCCTGAACCGATGTTGTACTGGTATTTAAGCGAATGGTAATTTGCTCAGATTTTGTTGGCGATTTGCTCTTTAATGTCCAGCCTTGAAATGGTGTATTCAAATACGTTCCTGAATAATTTCCAGCAGGAATCATTTTGTCGCCGCGTAATGAACCGCCAAAAATTAAGTGTTTTAAGGGATTAAATAATTCTGTTTTTCTATCTTCTAATCCTTGTTGTTTTACGGCAACATCAAAAACGGTTTCAGGTTTATTTTGATGATAGAATTGAATAGTATTTCCTTTGAAGCCAATTTCGTCTTTAAAGGTTTTTATTATACCCTGTGGTGCCCATTTGTAGGAATTTTGATTATTCTCCTTCCCTTTTGTAATCCGATCTTCAAAACGCCAGCTTTCATAACTTGCTTCAGTAGTTATTTTCTGATTGGATTTAATATCAAGATGAATAACAGGATTAAAAACATCAACCCAAATCTTAATTTGAGTGTTTAATTTGCCATTTGAACCTGAAATTTGGGCATAACCATCGTTTAAAATCAGTTCCTGTTTAAATGTTTTCCCTTCGAATGGGTTTGGGCTTAATTTTAGTTTTACACGACCAAGTTTAAGCAAGGTATTATTTTCATCAAAGGTGCCACTTTGCGATAGATACAAGTAAACCTCGCCTTTTTCTACCCAAAGGTTTAGGCCAATATCACCACCGCCTACTGGCATTGATTCTGATGAGTTATGGCTCTGGGTAATCCACGTTACGTTTTCTTGTGATTGTGCTGTTGTGATTAATAATGATACAATCAAAATAGATGACCACCTTAGAAACCTAAGTGCAACTAATAATGGATTTAAAAATTTTGACCATATAAGACAGATAAGAACATATAGGTTCGTAGCTAAGATGCTTGGCGTTCCATGTGCCTTTGTGGCAATGTAGATCTTTCTGGTAAAACCCATTATCAATTTAAAATTTTGACCATATAAGACATATAAGAACATATAGGTTCCTAGCCAAGATGCTTGGTGTTCCATGTGCCTTTGTGGCAATGTAAATCTTTCCGATAAAACCCATTATCAATTTAAAATTTTGACCATATAAGACATATAAGAACATATTGGTTCCTAGCTAAGATGCTTGGTGTTCCATGTGCCTTTGTGGCAATGTAGATCTTTCCTGTTAAACCCATTATCAATTTAAAAATTTTGACCATGTAAGACATATTAGAGCATAAAAGTTTCTAGCTAAAATACATGGTTTTCCATGTGTCATTTTATCAATGTAGATCTTTCTGGTAAAACCCATTATCAATTATCCCAATTATCGGTACGGAAAGAGGACACGGGCAAACCATCGTTCCCAAATAAATCGCCATTTACAAAATCTTTGAAAGCGTAGCGAACAGCCACCGGAACTTTTACTTCCATAGCTGAAACCGTTACACTGCTTCCTTTTATAACTGCTTTCGCAGGATAAAATTTCTGATCCGCACCAGCGATTTCAAATAACGAAAGTGGTTTCCCAAAAGATGTGATGCCATTTGGAACGTTCTGAAATTTGACAATGGCTTCATTTTTCTCAATCGTGACCGATTCATATGCTGGGCTTACACCGCCAAATCCTTTTATTCCATAAGTTTGTGCCAATGCCAGGTAGGCTAAGCGTTCACCACCTTGTTTTTTATTGGCCGGGTGGATGGAATTTTCTTCGCCGATATCCAGTAGCACGGCCATGCCGGCATATGGAATTTTTGATAAAGACTTCCGTTGTGCATCCCTAATGAAGGCCGAATTGTTAATTTTTGTTCCTTTACCAACAGTTGAATAATTATAACTGAAAGGTGCGATTTGCGCATAGTAGAAAGGAAATTCTCCAATAGCCCAATGTTGCCTCCAGCTGGAAACCATTGCCGGGAAGAAGTCTTCGTATCGGTCTGGCCTTTCGAAATTGGATTCGCCCTGGTACCAGATGGCTCCCTTTATGCCATAACCAATTACCGGATAAAGCATACCATTGTACAAAGTGGTTGGCGTACGACTCACTTCTTTAATTAAATCACCTTTTGAAGGGATTTTGATTTCAGGAAAAGGTTTTAAATCTTCCGGCGACATCCAGGCTTCAATTGTAGAGCCACCATAACTATCATTGATGATTCCAATTGGAACGGCTAATACTTCGCTGAGCAGCTTCCCGAAAAAGTAACCTGTCGCACTGAAATTTGAAACCGCCTCGGGTTCGGCCAATTTCCATTGAGAAGCTTTGCTATTGTCTTGTTTTTCTGTAATAGATGAACGTGGGACGGTATACAGTCTGATATTTTGGTTTGTAGATTTTAAAATTGCCTCTGCCGAACCTATAATTGGCTGACTCTTAAAGCCCTTCATTGGCATTTCCATGTTGGATTGTCCGCCACAGAACCATACCTCACCGATCAGAATATCTTTTAATACCAACTCTTCGCCATCGTCTAATTTCATTTCGTATGGTCCGCCAGCTATAGGAGTAGATACTTTTACCCGCCACTTACCATCCTGATCGCTTGTTACCTTATAGGTCTTTTTATTCCAGGACGTTTCTATTCTCACGTTGGAAGAAGGTTTTGCCCAACCCCAAACGGCCACTTCACTTTGCTGCTGCAGCACCATGTGATCGGTAAAAATGGATGCGGGTTTAACCGTTGCCGATGCGATGATGCAGCAGGTAAGGTTTAAAAATATGAGAAGTTTTAGTTTCATTTTTCTTATCATTTGCTAACAGCTGAAATCCAATTTCATGCTGGCTTATTTTTTATATGGAGTCTATAACACCCCGCCTTTCAGGCACCCCTACAAAAGAGGAGAATTCCCCTCATAGTTCTATATCATAAATGCCTCGCAATAACGATTATTTATTTACCTACTTACCGGCAACCAGACAGACATCTCCGAAGATCGTTATAAATTACCTACATATTTGAAACTATGGTTTCGGTGGCTACTTTAAAACGATCTGCGCATATCTGAAGTCGTAAAGTATGAAGGACAAAATTCTCGGTCGCATGAGGTAGCTTTTTTATCATTATATTAATTTTTAAATTGAAAATTGTTGAGCGTAGACCATAGTTTGAATTAAAACCAGTATTCAATACGATTATCTTTTTCATTTATTTGACATATTAAATTCTTATTTACTCTTCAACTTGTATCACTACTGGCCCCAATAATCCGGCAGGATTTAAAGGTTTATCTGCTAAGCGGAACGGAGCAGTAGTTTTGGTAAGTCTTTTATTTTCTGGTAATTTACCATCTCCAATTAAACGATTAGCCCAGGTGTTTGTCACTTCTATAATAATTTCATTTTCGCCTCTTTTAATGGCTTTACTAATTTCAAGGCGATGCGGAGCCGTCCATAAGGTGCCGCAATCTATACCATTAATTTTCACTTCAGCAATGCTAGAAAATTCACCTAAATCAATCCAGATTTTTTCATTTGTATTTCCTTTGAAACTAAAGTTTCTGGTGTAAACAGCTGTTCCGGAATAGTATTTCACCAAGCTATCCGCATTTTTTGTCCAATCGGTTAGTTCTTTAAAAATTACCGGCTTTGACGGGCCAGCGTAATTGGTATCGAATTTAGCCTGCCAGTTTTTAGAAATATCAAGCACACGCTTGAATATACTTGAATTAGCGCCAAGGTTTAATTGAGTTAAATTTGTCTTTTCTTTAAAAATCACGAGAGTTGAACCGTTTGCTGGCAATCTCAAATTAAAATTAGTTTTGCCGTCTTTAATCGACCAACTTTTAAGCGCTAACGTATCGTTGGTTATTGCATTATAGATTTGAGGAATTCTGCCACTAATCCTGAAGGAAAAATTAAATTCACGATCCTGGTTCGCTTGATTTGATATAAAGTAAACATCTGAACTAGTGTCTTTTCTATGTGCGAAAGTTATCTGCCTGGACGGTAGAATTGTAGAACTAGGCACTGATGGGATTTCAACTATATCTAAATCCTTTTCCAAACCCAAACTGGTAAAATCATTTCCTTCAAATGGCGCCCTAAAAACATGTCCTAAACCCAGTTTCTTGAGATAAATAGGTTTCCCACCACTTTTAAATGAATCGAAGTTTCCACCCCAAATCTCTTCCACTAAATTATCAAAAATAACCTGATCAACTTGCTTTAAGCCAGATTGATATAGTGGTTTATCTGCTATGATCACTTTAGCTCCTGCTTTAATTAAATCAGCAAGCTTTTTTACTGTTTCATAACTGATGTATTGATGGTTTGGATTTAACTTTAGCGCACCAGTAAAAACCAAAATCTTGTAGGTAGCGCCACTTTCAAAAACCACATCACCATTTTTTACAGTGGCTGTGCTCAACACATCCGGATTGAAACTATCATAAGCATAACCCCGAAGTGGATTCACCCAATTTCCCGGGTCAGCCATGTTTGCTGAATGCGTTACACCTGCAGGAATCTGCCGCAATGGCTCACCAACATTTGCTAAACGCTTCTGCTCAGACTCAACTATGTCTTGCCCAAAAATACCTGGCAAGGTTTCTACCAAACGATCGGGTAAAACTGAACGGCGAGGTAATTCTTCACCCGTAAAAACGGCGATATCGACAACTGGTTTGCCCTGTTGGAGTAAATTTTGAGTGCGTTCTGCGTATTCTATCCAAGCCTTCCCCTGTTTCCACCAGGTTTGATTGCGCTGAAAATACAAGCCTACGCCATCTAATGTCATTCCAGGCTTTCGATCAATCCAGGGGTTATGTGTAAAAACATGATAAACCAGTTTATTAATGCCAAGTGCATAATTCCGATCCTGCAAGGTTTTCATATTCCCCGGACTTTCATTCCAATCCATCCGAACCGTGGTAAAAGCCTCTGCCTGAATGATATTTTTGCCGTAGATATGTGCACCAGAAATGGCATCGAGCATATCATTTGGTTTATCATGTGTTGGGCTATTTAACCAGAATTCGCCCATCGGTACATCAACGGTTTTATAATGCATTAAACCATCGCTCATCATCGTGGGTGCAATGCTTTCCGCAGTGAACGTAACACCCTTCGCTTTTGCCAATCCAGCGAGTGTTTTATAAAACTGATCAACTACTAAGTCGGAGATTGTTTTTCTTACATCATATAAAAAATCTTCAGATACCTTTGCACTTTCCAAAGGCAAACCCGTCATGATGGGTAAATAAGGCGTTAAATCGTATCCCCTGCGCTTTAAAAACTCGTCTTTAAACACTGGCGACCAATTCTGGCTGCCACATTCCCAGCTATCTACGTGAAAAACACTTAATACTTTCTGAACAATTTCTTGCCCACCATGCTTCAATGCTTCGCCGTACCAGCTATCAAACTGCAATTTAACAGCTTCAGGATTAAATTTATCACATTCTAAACCTATTCCGCCGCCACCTGTAGCATTCGTATGCCCTGTAGAAGTATGTCCTACCCTTAAAATCGTCCAGTTTCCTTCTGGTGCTTTCCAATTTAATGTTCCATCAGGATTTAATTTATCCGTTAGGTTAATGACTTTATTCAGCGGAACACATAATTCCGGAGTGATTTGCTGTTCGGTACTTCTTTTACTTACCCGCCAAACGGAGCCATTCTTACCTTCAAATTGATTGATTCTTGCTTCTGAGGATATTTCCAGGTTTACTAATTTTAAAGATGGTTTCCACTTTGCTGCGTCTAAATCTTCTGCACCAGGTTCAGCGCCTTTTTTATCATAAATAAACCTGAAGAATCTGGCAGTTGTTGGCTCGATGGAATGCGTAACATCTTCATCTGTATCTTGCCAACCGTGACGTGGTGCTTCTAAACGTCCAATGGAGCGATAAGTTTTTCCATCATTGCTCACTTTGATGGCTAAACGTTGGGCCTGATAATTATTTCCGCTAACTTTTATGGTTACTGTTCTGCAAGTGAAAGGCTTTTCAAATTCATATTGAACATAGCATGGCTCATTTGAACCGAAGTTTTTCTTATTTCCTGGCTGAACCAAACCTGTCGCATCAGCACCATTGCTTGCCGTGATTTTTGGAATTACGGTACGTGTAGTGATGCTTTCGCCAGGTGGCGATGGATAGGCATAAACTGCAATATCCCGATAATAATTTTCTTTATGTTCTGGTTGAGGTAGAATAATTTTAAGTACTTTGCTACTGATACTTATCTTTGACCAAACCACTTTTTGCATAGACAATTCGGGTGTAATCCAAGGACCACCAGCAAGCGCAAAACCATCGCTTACGTGCATGCCGAGCTTCAAGCCTAAACGCTTAGCTTCATTCATCGCAAACTCCACCATTTGCCACCATTCTGGCGTAAGCTGAACTACAGGAGGTGTGTAAATTGGTGTTTTATCTGGCCCCTGAATACTCATCAAATATGCTCCGCCAATTCCGTTGGTTTTCATGGCTTCTAAATCTGCTGTAATGCCGGCTTTAGAAACCGCACCCTTTACCCAATACCAAAATACCCAAGGCTTTGCATTTTCGTTTTGTTGTGCATTAAGCTTAAAGCTAAAAGCGCAAAGCAGAAAGAACAAGAAGATTTTACTAAACGTTGGTTTCATTTTGATTTTTTTTCGTCATTGAGAGGGTTGGTTTTATCGTCCTCCGCGCAATTACTATTAATTTATTTATGCGCCACTTTATATCCTCTTAGTGCGAAGTAAAGAACGATGATAAAACATACCAAAGGAATGCTATATCCGATCTGAATATTATCGCCATACTGGTCAATCATCGTTCCCATGCCAAATGGTAAAATAGCACCGCCAACAATTGACATGATTAACCAGGAGGAACCAGGTTTGGTATCTTCCCCAATGCCTTCAATTCCTAATGCGAAGATGGTTGGGAACATGATTGACATAAAAAAGCCGATAGCTCCTAAAGCATAAACTACATAAGAACCTTGTCCTAATATTGCCACTAAGCATAGTAAAACAGAAATAACCGCATAAATGGCTAATAACTTATTTGAAGCTATAAATTGGAGTAAGGCCGTTCCGGCGAAACGCCCAGCGGTGAATAAAAATCCATAGATGGCTAGATATGAGGCCGCTGTTTTTTCATCAAATCCACCACCTTGCTGCGCCATTCTGATAAAAAAGCTCGTTACACAAACCTGTGCACCAACATAGAAAAACTGCGCAACTACCGCCCATCTTAAATGTTTATGGCGTAATGCACCAAAGAAACTACCTTTTGCCTCCCCATCTACGCTTTTCGTTTTAATCTCCGGCAGGTGAATAAAGTAAAAGATCACTGCGATAACCAACAAAATAATACCCAATGTAATGTAAGGCGTTTTTACTGATGCGGCTTCTTCCAGAAAATAACTGTTTCTGCTCGATTCAGTCATTGCTGCCAATTCTTCTTTAGTATGCGATTTGCCAGAAAGAATGAACAAGCCACCAATTACAGGCGCAACCATAGCGGCTAATCCATTAAATGAAGCGGCTAAATTTAATCTGCTTGTGGCTTTCGCCGGATCGCCAAGGATTGCTGCATAAGGGTTTGCAGAAGTTTCGAGCATGGTTAAACCACAACCAATGATAAAAAGTGCAATCAAAAATGTAGCATACGATAGGTTGTTTGCGGCAGGAACAAATAAAAATGCGCCAAAAGCAAAGGCTAATAAACCTGCAATCATTGTGGCTTTGTAACCCCATTTCTTCAAGATAATTCCAGCCGGAATCGCCATGATGAAGTAAGCGAAGAACACGGAGGTATCAATCAACGTAGATTGTTGGTTATTTAAATTACACGCTTTCTTTAAATGTGGAATTAATATAGAATCGAGGTTGTGCGCCATTCCCCAAAGGAAAAACAGACTCACTACGAGAATAAATGGCAATAAATACTTTTTTCCGGATGAGGGATCGCCCTCTGTTATGATTTCTGGATGTGTGTTGTGGTTCATTATATTTGGTTTTTTTTTGGTTTATTGGTCATTGGTTCATTAGTCATTGGTCATTAGTCATTGGTCATTAGTTCAGACCAGTTGCCTAGTCGTTCTTTCGTCAGTAGTTCATTCCGATTGGTTAGTTATATATTAAGTATAACAATTATTTTATTAAAACTATCGCTATAGGCATCCAGACCAATGAACTATTGACCATTGAACTAATGAACTTTTTTAACTACCAGGAGATGGTCGCAGACTAAAACAACTTCTCCATACTGGTTAATAATTTCGACGTGTTCTGTTACGGTTCCGTATTCTGGTCTTTTGCTCTCTCCTTTTTCTGATATTGTAATTTCCGAATGAATGGTATCGCCGATAAAAACAGGTTTTACAAAACGCAGTTTATCATAACCCTTAGACATCGCTTCAGGATTAATTTCTGATGCGGTTAGTCCAATGCCGATGCTAAAAATCATCGTTCCATGAGCAATTCGTTGTTTGAAGGGTTGGGTGGCACACCATTCTGCATCCATGTGGTGCGGAAAGAAATCGCCCGTATGACCTGCATGAACCACAAAATCGGTTTCGGTAATGGTGCGACCTAAGGTTACCCGTTTATCTTCCAATTGATAATCTTCAAAAAATGTTGATTTGAAATACATTTTATTTTTTTTAATTATAATTCCGTCATTGCGAGTTTTCGATTCTTCTTCGAAACGAAGCAATCCCTCTTATAAACAGATTGCTTCGTCGTTCCTCCTCGCAATGACGATTTTTCTATTCATGATTAACCTTTACCCCTCCAATATCACTCGATTGATAGGCGCTTTCTACAACCGCCATGGTTTGTATCACATCTTCAACATCGGTATTTAAAATAGCAGTCGAGCCTTCGTTATATCGCATTAAGTTCGCCATTGTGCCAATAAAAGCTTCAGGAAACCATGAACCCTCTAATTTAACCGTTTGCCATTCCGGTGTTTTTCCATCTTCTACGATACAGTATTCAAAAACATCAGGCACGCCATGAGGATAATCCATTAGTAAGCCAATTTTTGCTACAATTGCACCTTTTGTTCCCTCCCATTTGATATAACTTTCCTGATGATCCGGACCAAAATCATGATCGTGATTGGTGTTGATTACAGCATGCATCGTGTCGCCATAATCCATCAAAATGGTAGACCGGGATGAAGATAGCGCCTTTGCAGGATGCTTCAAGGTCTTCGCCAATACTGTTTGTGGATTTCCTAAAAATGAACGAATAAGATCAACATAATGAATGCTATGGTATTGTATTTCCAAACGCGGATGAATCATCACATGTGGAAATATCTCCCATGGTGTTTTAATCGTGACACGAACTTCCATATCATATAGCTCACCAATCGAGCCGCTCTCGATCAGAAATCTTGCTGCACTTACAAAGGGTGCAAATCGCAATTGAAAATTAATTGCAGCCTTTAAATTCTTTGTTCTGCATAGTTCCAGAATTTCATTTGCTTGTGCAAAATCATCGCCCATTGGCTTTTGAATCAACACTGCGCTTCCATCGGGCAACTGTTTTAAGGTTTCCAGGTATTGCTCTGGCATGATGGTCAAGTCATATACCGTATGCTGAGGTGCTGCTGCCACTGCTTCTGCAACAGTATTAAACACATTTGGAATGCCAAAAGCATCAGCCAGTTTTTGCGCCCGCTCTTTGGTTCTGTTTACAATCCCAAAAACATCAAAACCAGCAATTTTGTAAGCCGGAAGATGTGCATCAGCTACAATTCCACCCGCCCCAATGATGATGATGGGCTGCTTAGTTTCGGGTAATGCTGGTTGATATTTAATTTCAATACTCATTTAATTCAATTTATTAATTTGATTTTGCGCCTGTTCAATTAAGACCGAAGATTCCTCGTCAGTATTGATCGCCTTCAAAACCATTTCATCAATTACTTTAGCAATTAAAGTCCAGTTTTTATGTTGAGGAAGCATATTGGCCACCTCGTGTAATTGTTCTAACTTGTGGTAATAGGGAATAATTTCATTCACCTCCGCATCCTTCCAGGTAGAGATCCGGCACCCGATTCCGCCTTCGAATGTAAGCCGTTTATCTTGCTCAACGTCGGTGACGAACCTCAAAAAATCATAAGCCAGATTTTTGTTTTTACTTCCTTTAGCAATGGTATAAAGCCAATAAACATTTAAAGAGGCTGATTCTTTTCCGATAGTTGCAGGCAATAATTCCACACCAACATTACCTTTAACTTTAGAATTTGCATCCACCTCACACATCGCAGCAAAACCAAACCAGTTAATCATCATAGCGGCTTCGCCCTGTGAGAAAGCAATTCCTGCCAGAACAGAGTCGAACGCTGCAGATTTTGGGTGAACAGCAGTTTCATCATTTACCATAATCCGGTAAAAATCTAATCCATCTACAGCAGCTTGCGAATGAATCTGAATATTCCCTGATTGATCAACCAGGGTACCTCCTCTTGTCCAAAGTTGTAGGCAAAAATCAAAAACGGTATTATGTCCATCGGGATAACAGGCAAAAATACTTCCGTACAAATGATCTGCAGGGCGATTGAAAAAATGTGCTACCTGATGAAAATCTTCCCATGTTTTGGGTACTTCCAGGGCTTTTCCGAATTGCTGTAAATAGTTGGCTTTTTCAGTCTCACTTTCGAACAAATCTGTTCTATAGATCAAGCATTCTGGTCCATCGTGAAATGGTAAACCGACCACTTCCCATCCGAAACGTTGCAGCGATAAAAGCGATTTACTCCATCCATTTGGAAAATCTACGGGCTTTTTAGTATTGATATAGGGATTGAGTAATTCGAAAGCATTGTTCAAATATCCTTCGTAAACCCAATCGGTATTGATATGGGCAATATCAAAATCGCCATTTGCTAAACCTTTATGGGTAATAGTGCTCTCGTAAAGTTCATGCAAATCCATGATAACCATTTCTAATTTCAGATCACAGCCGGAAATTGCACAGTATTGATCCCAGAATTTCTGCATCGCAGTTTCAAAAGGACCGAATTTACGTACAGCTATTCTAAAAGTATCGGCTTGGTTAGACATTTGCAGTAGTTTTCTGTGTAATAAATTCTTTTATAATGCGCTCGTTGTCCTGGCCCAGTTTTGGAGAACCTTTTGTCGAAGTTAATAATTCTCCATCAATCCGAATCGGACATCTGGTAGTTTTATATCGATAACCATCAATCATCTCCACTTCCTGAATCATATTCAACACTTTGAAGCCATCATGATCCATTAATGCATTCCAATTTAACACATCTGCACACCAAATATCTGCAGGTTCTAGCCTTGAAAGCCATGTTTCTGTTGTTTCTGTGCTTAAGTGATCTGCTAAAATTGCTTTAATCTCATCCCGTTTGTCGAATGCTTCTTCGATCGCTTCATAATCCAAAAGTTTATCGCATCCCAGCAAATTACCGAGCTGTGGAATAGAACCCATCGCCAATGCCAGGTATCCATTTTCGGTTTGATAAATCCCATAAGGTGCACCCAGATAAGCATTTGCATTATTCTTTTCTGATCGTTGAGGCAATTCTCCCCCATCATTCATAAAAGTTGTGATCGTTTCAAACTGGAAATCATAAGCCGATTCCATCATGCTTACCTGCACAAAACCACCTTCATTTTTGATCGCCTTGCGGTAAAGACAGGCCAATAAACCTTGTGCTAAATGGGCACCTGCCAGCATATCTACAATAGATAATCCCATTGCCACTGGTCCGCTGTCGGCATTGCCGGTAAGAGATGTTAAACCAGTAACCGATTGTAAAAGCAAATCCTGACCAGGTTTGTTTCGCCATTCGCCTTCCGTTCCGTAGCCAGATATTTCGCCATAAATTATGGTGGGATTTAATGCGATTACCGATTGATAATCAAAACCTAAGCGCTCCATCACACCCGGACGAAAGTTATGGATCATTACATCTGCTTTTTTAAGCAGCTCGCGAACCATTTCACAATCTGCCTCGTTCTTTAAATCGACTTCAAAACTTTCTTTATTTCTATTGATGGCATGAAAAACAGACGATTCGCCATTCATAATCAGGTTGGAGGTGTAAAGTGTACGGCAAATATCGCCGATACCTGAACGTTCAATTTTGATGACACGGGCACCCATATCGGCTAAACGCAAGCTTGCAGACGGTCCTGAAAGGAACTGACTGAAATCGATAATTAAATAATCTTCAAGCGGTTTCATGGTTATATTTATTATTTTTTTGTTGGTCAGGAATATTTTCTTGACCTTGTTAATTGAGGATTTTAAATCCTCAGAATGAAAAGTCGGGATTACAGATCCCGACTAACAAGATCCTAACTCAATTCAAATTCGTTATTAATATCAGCGGTATTCAAGCCTAATTTTGGCGCTGCCTTAGATGCAAACAACTTTTCATGATCTAAACGAATCGGACTTACCGTTGTCTTCATTTTTTTGCCATCACCTAAGTTCAGCTCCTGCTCAATTTCCAGTTTTTTATAGGTACTTAAGTTTGTGGCAGTTTGATAATTTAAGACTTCAGCACACCAGATCCCATGACTTTCTAAAAGATCAACCCAGTTTTTTGTGTTTTGCTTTTTAAAGGTCTCTGCTAAACGCACGATTAATTTATCACGATTTTCGAATGCCGAACCTGCTTCCACATATAAATCGGAGATATTACAGTTGATGATCGCACAAATGTTAGGCAGATTTCCCATCGCCATTGCTATATAACCGTCTTTTGTTTCGTACATGCCATAAGGTGCACTTAAGTATGCATGCGCACTGCCTTTTGCACCGCTCCGATCGGGTAGTTTTCCGCCATCATTTAAATAAGTGGTCAGCACTTCAAATTGCACATCGAGGATAGATTCGAGTAAACTGACTTCCACCAAAACACCCTTACCCGTTTTCGCTCTTTTGATTAAAGCAGCCATAATACCTTGTGCCAAATGGTTCCCACACATGATATCAGAAACTGACAGACCAAAAGGAACAGGTCCGTCTGTATCCACTCCGGATAAAAATGTTAAGCCTGAAACGGCTTGCACCAATAAATCCTGACCCGGTTTATTCTTCCATGGCCCCTCCTTACCATAGCCCGTAACCATTCCGTAAATAATTTTTGGGTTGATATTTTGAACGCTTGTATAATCAAGGCCGATTTTTTCCATTACACCGGGGCGAAAATTATGTGTCATCACATCTGCCTTGCTGATGAGCTTTTTTAACTTTTCTAAATCTTCCGGATTTTTTAGATCTGCAGCATAACTTTCTTTATTTCGGTTGATGGTATGAAAAAGCAAGCTATCCTCATCCACAAAAAGGTTTTTGATAGATAATTGACGACAAGCATCTCCTGTATTTGGACGTTCAATTTTGATTACACGTGCACCTAAATCGGCCAGTTTTAATCCAGCTGAAGGCCCTGCCAGAAACTGGCAAAACTCTAAAACCAAAAGTCCTTCTAATGGCCTGTTCATGATAACACTAAACTTTTAGATTTCTGATATAATTCATTCATAGCTAATAAAACATGTTTCTCATCTCCACCGTTCATTAAATAATTTCGCACCACATCGCCTGCATGGTCTTGAAAATACATGGAACCATGGTACCGCGGGCGGAGGAATGCCCGTTGTAAAGCTGGCAAAGTATTTAAAAAATAGTTTTTGCTCTGGCGGTTTACTTCATCGTTTTTCCAGGCGGTTAAATGCCCCGGCTGACCACCACTTTCAAAAAACAAAGTGGATTGACATACCGGAGAACCTACAAACTCCACATATTTCGCAGCAATATTCAGCTCTTCACATTTAGAGGAAATGGCTAACCCTGTTCCACCTAGCGTGCTTCTCAAATTGGTTTGCCCATCGAGTGAAATCATATCGTGGAAATGCAGCACCTTACGTGCATAGCCGGTTCTCGAATAATTTGAATAGCCGTAAGCAAATGGACAATAGGCAATTTCATCGGTTAATGTCATGGCTTCATAAACCTGAATGGGATTTCTATTGAAATTGGCAGGGTCTATTTTTGAAGCCAGTTCGCGATACATTTGTAAAGCTTTGACACCAGTTTCTGTTGAAATAACTTCGCTATCATTTTGGCAAGGATCTTCGCCTAATGAGCAGCACAGTGTGTAGAAGTTCATTAAAACATCAATCGGAATACCAGCGAAAGCAACCAAACTTCTGTCTGCAAGTGCTAATATATCTTCAAAAGATTGGGGCAATTGTAAGTTTTTTTCAGTGAATAAATCCGGTCTTGAGGCTGCCACAGGCGTTGCTGCATCTATTGGTAAAGCCCACAAATGTTCGTCGTAAAAATAACTCTCATAAGATTGACCGACGGAATTCCGTTCCTGGTCTTTCAAATAATCATCTGAAAGATAAAAATCCAGAGGCACAATTGATTTTGTTTTAGCTGCAAAACCTGCCCAGGGATGGTCAATTACTAATAAATCAAATTGTTCTGCCAGTTCCTGAATTGAAAAATCAGCAAATTGCTGCAAACTTCTTTTCTCCCAGGTGATATGAACATTTGGATAAAGTTCAGAAAATCGCTGCGCAGTTGCTACCATCGGCAAAAGCCCACGACTGTGGTTCCAGGTTATTCCTTTTAAGTTAATTGTCTTCTCCACTTTATTATTTTTTATTTATTTCTGTCATTCTGAACGTAGCGAAGAATCTCCAACCCATCCTATACCATCCTAACGTTAGCTACTGCCATGGCAGAGCCTGTTCTCGTAGGTTGTAGATTCTTCGTTCCTCAGAATGACAAAACTATTTCCCTAATGATTGGTGTTTCCACCCGCCATATTTATTTCGGTTGGTGAGACACCAACCGATAGATACTCTGATTACTATCCTAATGGTCGGTGTCTCCACCGACCATATTGCTCATCCGATTTGCTGAATGAGATTGCTTCGTCGTTCCTTCTCGCAATGACGCTAATGGTTGGTGTCTCCACCAACCATCTTTACAGCTAATTTCGGTCGGTGAGACACCAACCGATAGAAACCCCTCTACTCTAATGGTCGGTGTCTCACCGACCATCTTATAACTAACACCAACTGATAGTCGCCAGGTGTAAGTCGCATGTATTATAACCATCATCATAATTTAACCGTATTAACTGTAATTGATGAGGAAGCCAAACCAGCAGAAGTTGCTGTTAGCTTAATCATCCCTGCTTTCTCTGTTGACCGCAATATGGCCAAACATAAACCATGAAATGCCTTTCGGTAATTGGCTTTAAAGGGCTCCAAACTCGCCTGAAAGCCATTATCCACACCAGCGATGAATCCACTTCCCTCCACCTTAAAATCAACTAAGTTATCGGCATTCGGCACGACATTTCCGGCTGCATCTAAAATCTTAACGGTGATAAAGGATAAATCCTTGCCATCAGCTTTGATTTTACTTCTATCGGCTACCAGTTCAATCTTTGCAGGTATTCCGGCAGTTTTTACTGCAGTCGTTAAAACATCTTTTCCGTTTTTACGGGATATAGCCTTCAATGTTCCTGGCTCGAAATTTACCTTCCAAAGCACATGTAAATCATCATTTTGCTTCGATTTTTTACCTAAAGACTTTCCATTCAGGTACAGTTCCACTTCATCGGCATTGTTGTAATAGGCCCAAACCTCAACTGATTTTCCCTGTTCCCAATTCCAATGTGGTAAAATATGAAGCACGGGCTGATCTGTCCATTCGCTTTGGTACATGTAGTAAGAATCTTTAGGAAACCCAGCTAAATCAACAATTCCGAAATACGAACTTCTGGCTGGCCAGGGATAAGGCAATGGTTCGCCGAGGTAATCAAATCCTGTCCAGACAAATAAACCTGAAACATGATCATATTTCTTCGCTTCCTTCCAGGTTTCTTCATGTGTAGAACCCCAATAAGCAGAAACATTATCGTAAGCAGATGCCGACCATTCCTTATTCCCTTCCATAAATTTTGTTTTACCATCTTTTGGCCAACGGCGAATGGTGTCCGCAGTGTCGTAAAAGCCCCTGGTTTGCAATGCTGATGTGGTTTCGGTAGCTAAAAACTTAACACCCGGGTAATTTTTAGTGAAATCTTTATACTTTTTATGATTATAATTTAAACCATAAATATCAAGTGCTTTTGCCTGATAAATGAAGTTTTTAGTTGAATCAGTTTCTGTTAATGCCGAAATTACCGGACGGGTTTTATCCAGATTTTTAACCATCGAAACCAGTTCTTTTGTAATGGCGATCCCGGTGCTATCAAACTGTTCACGGATTTCATTACCAATGCTCCAGAGGATGATGGATGGGTGATTCCGATCGCGAACAACCATATCTTCCAGATCCCTTTTATGCCATTCTGCAAAGTTTAAATGGTAATCGTTTTTGGTTTTCTTTTTTGCCCACATGTCAAAAGCTTCATCCATTACCAGAAAACCCATTTGATCACAAAGATCTAAAAACTCAGGTGCTGGTGGATTATGTGCAGTCCGAATTGCGTTTACGCCCATCGCCTTCATGATTTCCAACTGTCGCTCCATGGCACGAACGTTTACCGCAGCACCAAGCGCACCCAAATCATGATGCAGGCAAACACCTAATATTTTCATTGATTTACCGTTCAGTGAGAAACCTTTTTCTGCATCAAATTGGAAAGAACGAACGCCAAATTTGGTTTCGTAAGCATCTACCAGTTTATTGTTTTGAAGAATTTGAGTAACCAATTTGTATTGCTTCGGGTTGGTAACTGACCAAAGCATTGGATTTTTAATCTGATCTTCGCTCGTGATCATTTTGCCTGAGGTATCTATTTTAACGGATGCAGGCTTAGTTTTTAAAACCAATTTTCCACTGGCATCATAAATGGTATGAACTAAAACAGCAGATTGAGGTTTTAATGTTTTATTCTGGATTTGGGTTTCGATCTGAACTTTGCCAGATTGATCTGCCGTTACAAACGTACCCCATTTCGCAACAGAAACTTTCGCGGAGGAGGTTAACCACACATTCCGGTAAATGCCGGAGCCCGAATACCAGCGAGAATCTGGCTGGGCAGCATTATCAACCTTTACAGAAATGAGGTTTTTTCCGGGTTTTAAATATTTACTGATCTCGTAAGCGAATGAGCTATAACCATAAGGACGTTTTCCCAGGTATTTTCCATTGATCCAAACCTGGCTGTTTTTATAAACGCCATCAAATTCTATCGTAATTAATCGGTTTGCGAAGTTTGCAGGTGCATTAAATTCTTTCCTATACCAGCCGATGCCAGTGGGTAAACCACCACCTTCAGGCTTTGCTGGATTTTTCTCGTCGAATTTCCCTTCGATGCTCCAATCGTGTGGTAAAGTTAATTTCCGCCATTTTGAATCGGTATATGCAGGAGATTTAGCTCCCGGCTCATCACCTAAAAAGAATTTCCATTCTTTATTGAAGCTAATCCTGGTACGGGGTTCTTCAGAGATAGATTGCTTCGTCGTTCCTCCTCGCAATGACGATAAAGGGGAGAACGTCGTTGCGATGCCTGATGCCTCGCAATAATTTAATGAAATAAACACTAAGAGTATTAAACCAAAAATTTTATATGTAAACTGAGGCCTCTTCATTTCTAATTCTTCGTTTCGCTAACAAAATTCACTTTACTTTTCCCAAGATCTTTCGATGTTGCCACTGCAATTCCACGTTGGTCTTGCTTGTTCACTGCACAATAAAAGTGATAAACAATACCTTTATGTTTTAATACAAAAGATTTATGCGCATACAATTCATCGTATGTTTCTGATGATTCTATCAGGTTTTCACCCGTCCAATCGGTCCAGTTGATTAAATCTTTGGAGACTGCAAAACGATTGAAAGATCCTTTTCTGTCTTGCCAGAAAGCACCGAAATAAAACATGACGTAATTGCTTCCAATCTGCTGGATAACAGCATCGCCCGTAATCCCGACAGGATGATGAACCACCGGGTCTTTTTGGAAACGCTTCCAATGGATCATATCCTCAGAAACGGCCATACCAATTCGCTCGTACCACCGCGTTTTTTTATTATTCGCTAAAGAATCGCCAACGGCATTGTAATACATCACAAAACGATGACCAGTTAACCTTTTTTTATCTTCAATAACCGTACTTTTGAAAAGTTTATTGCGGTTTTCCCACCAGCGCACATCAGCATCCAATGAACTTAAAATTGGCTGATCCAATCGGCTCCACTCCTGAACAACTGACGGATGTTTAGTCGTGTAAGCCATCCCGATGGATAATGGTTCTACTTCGTAGCCTTCTTCTTTACCACCGAAATACGACATCCAGTATTTACCATTAAACGGTTTGACTTTATAATTCCCGCCCCATTTCGTATTTAATAAAGCGTTGTACCCGGCCTTTTGGTTATCATCCCAATTGCCCACATCGCTGAATGACATCATTTTCCCGAGGTTCTCCCAATGCAATAAATCCTCACTTTTCGATAACCACGTTTCATAACCACGACCGCTAAAAATTAAATAGGTCATGTACCAGTCCTTTCCTTTTTTAAAGATGGTCGGACAATCCATTTTGTGTTCTTTATCTTCAGGAACTTGGACCAAGCCATACTTATAAGGTGTTCTTACTTCTTCGTAAATCTTTTGCATTTCTACAGCAGAAACAGCGGCTGGTAATGTCTGCGCAGCAACACAAAGTGTAGATAAGACAAAAATGATATAGATCCAGATCGCTTTCATCCTACTTCACTTTAAATTTATAAGCGCCCGAACCTACAGCCACCATCACTTTTCCATTTTTATACCCCAGTGATTTGAATGTCGCATGATTTGCTTCGGAAACAGTCTGATTATTTGGAGCAGGAAGGTAAACGACTGCTGTGGTGTTGACCGGAATATTTACTTCCAGTTCAAATCCATTCGTCGATTTTTTCCAGTCGGTTGTAATTTTACCATAAGCAGAATCGTATTCCGTTTTTGCAAAAGCTAAATCGCCCACCACCTCGGGTTCAATCCTGATCTTATTAAATGCCACCGAATTTTCATCCTGACGGATCCCGCCAACACCGCTGTAAAACCATTCCATTAAATGCCCGAGCATAAAATGATTGTTAGAAACGGTTGGCAATGCAGCCCAACTTTCGGTTAATGCAGTTGCGCCTTTGGCGATTTGCATCCCGTAACCGGGTACATCAGAGCGACTGTTCATATCGAATATTACATCCGATTTTCCTGCATCTTCCAATACACGTAAAACGTATCGATAGCCAATATCACCAGCTGTTAATCCATTATTTTTTGTCCTGATATCCTTTACCAAATTTTCAATCACGGCATTTTTATCTTGATCTTCAACCAATTCCATGTAAACAGCCATGGCATTTGCAGCCTGACTACCAGAGCCATATTGTTTGGTTTTACTATCGAAAAATTGATAATTAAATGCCCTTTTTACCGCTACAGCCAGGTTGGAATATTGACTAGCATCGGTTGGTTTTCCTAATAATGCAGCAATTTTTTCCATGATTTTTAAATCATAATAGTAGATTGCGGTAGCCGTAATGCCCATTGGCGTGAGCTGGGAAACACCTGGTGGCTTCGGCCCGAGATCATACCAATCTCCTAACCCCTGAGTTAAAATATGTTGATCAGCTTTTGTACCTAAATATTTAAGGTAACGTTGCATTACGGGATAATTATCGATTAGTGCTTGCCGATCGCCATAATATTTATATAAATCCCATGGCACTAAAATACTGCTGCTTCCCCATTCCGGAGAATCGCGAAACATGTCGCCACCCCATTCAAATTTCACATATTCGGGTGCAATTTCAGGTACGAGTCCGTTAGCAAGCTGTGAATTCTGAATATCAACAGTTGCCTTTTTAAATAATGGTGCCGCGGCATAATTATAATTTACTGATTTACCCATTAAATGCAGTTGCTCCAGCCAACCCAGCTTTTCGCGGTGCGGACAATCTGTAAACACACTAACCATATTGCTTTTAATCGACCAGTCGATTAAGGTGAAGGTCTTATTAAACAATTCATTTGATGAACTAAACTTTCCAATGGTTTCTGCGGCATTGCGAATATGAAGCGCTGTTAAATCCTCTATTACAGCTTGTTTCGAAGGATTTTCCTTTCCAGCAGGAACGCCACCTTTCACCTGTAAATAGCGGAAACCCGTATAGAAAAATTTAGGTCGCCAGGTTTCTAAACCATCGCCTTTTAAAATATAAGTGAAATAGGATGGCCCGCCGATGTTTTTTTGAGTAATCGTACCATCTTCCTTCAATAACTCTGCAGGTGTAATGCGAACGGTATCTCCCTTACTGCCCCGAACTTTCAATTCGATAATGGCAGAGGAATTCTGACCTAAATCATAAACCCATTCCTGATTGCCAGTCTGTGTAATGCTTTTAGCGCTAAAGTTATCAAACACTTTTACAGGCGCTTCTTTCTGTGCATTTAACTTCGGACCATCAACCAGCAGCGCTGATTTCAAGTGAGCATCTTTAAATCCGGCGATGTTCCAACCCTTTTGTTCCAGGTTTGCATCATAATCTTCCCCACCGTAAATACTCGAAAATATAATGGGTGATGGTGCAGTTTTCCAATCTTCGTTACTCACTATATTGGTTGATGTTCCATCGGTATATTCAATTTGTAGACGGCAGATCATTTTTGGATAACCGAAAGCTGACTTCAATTTTCTATATCTTCCTTTAATGGGAGGAACATAATAAAAGCCGTTGCCAAGCATCAAGCCCACAGCATTTGAACCTTTCTTTAACTGTTTAGTAATATCGTAGGTGACATAAAGTGCTTCTTTATCGTATTTCGTCCAGCCGGGAGCAAGAAAATCATCTACTACCTTGGCTCCATTTAAACTCAATTCAAAATGCCCCAAACCAGAAATAAAGGCAGTAGCGCTTTTTATTGATTTTGCCAACACAAAATCTTTGCGAAACATGGGCAACACATTGTTCGCGTTAACTTTATCTTTTTTGCCATCAGTTGGCAGCACATTTACATTCGAATCGGCCAGCTTTTCATAAGCAATCCATTTCGCACCTTTCCAGTCGGCTACACTTAGTAAACCCATTTGAAAAAAAGCCGGTTTACTCCAATCAGAAACCTTTCCCTTATTATCCCAAACCTTTACTTTCCAATAATATTTTTTTGTGGAGACCAGTTTCGAACCTTTATATTGAACCTGGATAGATTGATTGGAGCTTACTTTCTTCGTATCCCAAACATCGCCAATATTTTTACCAAGATTACTAATGCTACTTGCAACTAGAATCTGATAAGCGGTTTGGATGATGTTATGTTGAGCAGATTGCAGTTTCCAGCTTAAATTCGGGGTAACAAGATCAATCCCAATTGGATTATTTAAGTAAGCACAGGATAATTGAGCAACCTGAATATCTTGCGCAGACAGCGAAATGCTGATCGAAAATAGCCAGGAAAAAAAGAAAATTCTGCTCATTATTTTATGTTTAACTCCGCGTTGCCAATTTTACGCAGAGCAATAATAATTTGGGTTTATAAATGGTTATTAATACCTTGAAGCAGAAAAGAACCAATTTCAAAAATTAAAGAAATCAATCTGTAACGCTAACACGGCATCAATTCAAATATAAATGTTTTTTTTAAATATGAAAACATATCTTCGTATTTAAATTAATACAAAATGTTGTAAGCGATAAATATGAATGCATTTTGTATGTTTGGAATTGTAAAAAAATTGCTACAGCCAAATTTAGACCCGTATGAACGAAAAAGAATCGAAATATCAGGCACCAGCTTTAGATAAGGGGCTAGATATATTGGAATATTTATCAGCGCAATCTATCCCACTTTCTCAAACAGAAATTGCTGTAGGCATTGAGAAAACACCGAACGAAATTTATCGGATGTTGATGAGTTTGGAGAGTCGCGGTTATATTCTGCGTGATGAAGTTTCCGGGAAATACCGTTTATCGCTCAAGCTGTTTTATCTTTCTCACCGCCACTCGCCTATTGATGAGTTGCGTAAAGCGGCGCAGTTTCCACTAGAAGAATTGGCAAACAGCATTCGCCAGTCATGCCACCTGAGTATTTTATACATGAACCAGGTGATGGTGATTATTCATGCAAAAAGTCCGGGACCGATTGCACTTTCTATTGAAGAAGGGAATTTGTTTCCTTTGCCGCTTACCGCATCTGGAAAGGTTTTATTGGCTTACATGTCTGAAGATGAACGAACTGTCACGCTAAAAAATAATTCGATCTATAAAAAATATGCAAAACCTCAACAGGAAGATTTTTTAATTTCCCTGAAAGATATTCAGCAAAATGGTTCCTATCTAAAAAATAGTGATTCAGTTTCCGGCGTTACCGATATTTCGGTACCAGTGGGTCTGGCAAGCAACAATGGCATCATTGCTTGTTTAACCATCTCTATGTTAAATGCGCTGAATACAGATAAAGCGATTGAAAATGAGGTAATTCTTGCTGAGGCTTATAAATGTGTTAAAAAGATAGAGCAAAGGATTGGGGTTTAAACGTCCTTTCCCTTTCAGGGGAAAGGTGCAGACAGGCGGATAGGGGTTCAATTAGAAAGCGATAAAATCGCTATACTCTCTTCTCCTCGTTAAAAACGAGGATGATATAATGTATGATATTCTCTTTTCATCCACCTTCTATTTCCACCATGCTTTTCACTCCCCCTTTAGGTGGCTGGGGGGTTATATCCTATCGCATAATTCATGTTTTTCTCAATCTTAACCTCATAAACATCTTTCGAAACTTCTTTCACTTCCGCTCCTTCAACTACAGGTTTTGATTTACTTTTTAAAATTAGCTTCCCTGTACCTGCAGCAGCACTTACCCTGATTTCTTTTTTGTTCATGTAAACAGAAATGTCGCCATTTGCGGTTGGTACTTTGCCTTCCATCCATCCCAATCCACCTAAGTTTGGCTGAATAGTATAAGTTTCATAACCGGGTAAATCAGGACTAACGCCCAAATAGTATTTCCCTAATAAGTAAATCGGACTGGCGCCCCAGGCATGGCAAAGGCTTTTCCCAAATGGTCTGCCGTACATCTCCAAGTGCTCCACTCCTTTCTTATCAGGATTATATTCTTCCCAGAAAGAAGTGGCTTCAAGTTTAAGCATCCCACCCCAATAACTTTTCATTTCTTTCAATACGTAAGATTGCTCTCCCATTGCACATAATGCTTCCAGTTCGTAAAAGCGCATGTATGGCGTGGTGATTTTGGCAATTTTATCATTCAGAAGCACGTTTTCTTTTACGGCCAACTTTTGTTCTGGTGTGAAATAATCGAAGAATATGCCGAACATATTGGCATAACGCGTAACGTTATCCGTTAGTTGATCTGCAATTCTGCTATGCACCAAAGCATGCTTACTTTGGTTCCAGTATAATTCGAAGATTTTTGTTTTTAATGCTTTTGCAGCACGGTCGTATTTTGTTGCATTTTCGGTGTCATTGGCTAGTTTAGCGCATAAAGCCATGGTTTCTAAACTTCTGGCATAGAGTAATTGCTCAAAACTTACTTCTCCATCTTTACTCAATTTATCTGCCCAATCGATAAAGATCCAATCGCCTGGCATCCATTCTAATAAGCCATTTTTGTTCTTTCTGCCATCAATATAAGTCATTAATGATTGCATTCTTGGATAAATATCCTGCACAAACTTTTTATCGCCAGTAAATTTATAATAGTCGTAGATCCCTAGAAACCAGTAAAAAGAATAATCCATAATGGTATTAATGTGTGCCGTAACCGGATCTTTTCCACGCTGTGCCAAAAGTGTCCTTTTAACTGTTGGTGCATCGAAAAATGAATAATAATTCATCAAATAACTCTGGTAAGCATCACCACTCCACACCCATCGATCGCGTTTAATCCCATCGATAAAAAACTCCCTGGTATTCAAATGAAAGGTGTATTTCGCCACATCGTATATTTTATTCAACTCCGTATCAGATGACTTAAAACTCCCCCGTTCCGTTACTGGTGCATATTCGTAAAGCATCGAAATCGAATCGGCAGTAACTCCATTTTCAGCCTGAAAATTCACATACCTGAACGCTTTTGAAAGTGGCATCACCGAATCTTTCTTACTGGCTAGATTGAGATCCAGGTGATCCAGCGTTTCGCACTTATCAGTTGATAAAGCCTCTTCCCTGGATTCTCCATAATAAATATCTAGCTTTCCATTTCCTTTCAAACCATGTATTTTGAGGAAGCCAAATGTTTCCTTCCCGAAATCTGCTACATAATCATTGCCTGCTTTTTCTTTGTTTACAGCATAGTGCGCAACTACAGGCAACTTAAATTTCGAGGGCAACATGTTTGGATCTGTTAAATTCCAGGAGCCCGCAGAAACGAAGGTAGTTCCAGATTTATCTGAAACCTTTCCACTTTGATCAATCCATTCCTTGTCTTCGAAAGTGGTTAACCAGGTTTCATCAGAAACAATGGTTTTGCCTTGTACAAAAATAGCAGGCACCGTTCCCTGACTATACACCTTTAAACTAAACTTATGCTTTCCTGCCGGGATTTGAATGCTTTTTGAAAAACCCGTAATGGCTTGCCCATCGATTTTAACATTGTAAGTTCCTTCAACAAAAAGTTTAACTTCTTCTGGTTGGCTTAAAGTAAATTCCTTATGAAAATCTACTAAAACATAATGACTATCCATTTTCCAGAATACTGGAAAAAATGATCCGCGTTCTGTTCTCCGGTTCTGCATCACATTGCTCATGTAAATATCGAAATCGCCGGGGTACCAGATCCAGGATGCCTTTTGGGCAAAGGTTGGAATTATCAGGAAGCTAAGAAGCGAGAGTAAGAGTGTTTTTTTAAGGTTTTTCATGATTGTATAATTAATAGTATGGAGAGTGAGATTGCTTCGTACCTCGCAATGACGTAAAATTTAATGTCCGTTAAAAAAGATATAAAGTACAACCATCACTACCGCAAGTGCTGTCCACGAAATCCAGACTATTCGGCTGGGCTTTTCAATATTTGCTTGATGTTCATCATTAATTTTATAAATACTCGGGCTTCGGTCTAAAAGTGAAATGAGGATAGCCATAATGAGTAGCCCTGCGAAAATATAGAACGAGAGCATCAGATAGTGTGGCCAGAAATCGTTTTGATCGGGTGGCAAGATCCAGAGGTATGTGATTCCTGTACCCAAACTCAAAACAGAACCTATGGATAAAGTAAAATTCACCGCTTTTCTGGTGGTTTTTTTCCAGAAAACAGTTAACAGGAATACCACTGAAAGCGGCGGCGCGATAAAGCCCAAAATTGATTGAAAGACATCAAATAGGTTTAAGCCTTTGATGTTATCAATCGCCAGAACCACAATCACAGCGAAAATGCAGCCGGCAACTACTGTTAAGCGACCTATATTGATAATTTGTTTGTTGGTAGCCTGCGGATTGATTTTCTTAACATACACATCCATCGTAAAAACGGTACTCAAAGAGTTTAAGGAAGAACCAATCGTTCCCACTAAAACTGCAATTAAAACCACTATTACCAAACCATTCATCCCTGGAGGGAAAAGGTTGGTAACCATCGTCATGTAAGCCTCATTAGGGTCTTTTAGATTTGGAAATAGAACATAGCATAAAATCCCTGTGATGATAAACAATGGTAAGGATAGCAATTTTAACCACCCGATAAAGCTCACGCCCAATTGCCCTTGCTTCAAATTCTTTGCGCCTAAAACAGATTGAACCATCGACTGGTCGGTGCAAAAGAAGGCAACGGCCGCAACCGGATAGCCTAACAAAATTGCATACCAGGGATATTTGGGGTCGCTGGTCGGCTGAATGAGGTTCCAGAAATGACCCGGAGTTTTAGCATATAAAGCAGAAATTCCGCCGACTTTATGCAAACCCAAAAGTGTAAGAGACAATGACACGGCAATCAATAAAATCATTTGAAAAACATTCACTTTTGCAATGGCTTTTAATCCTCCGAAAAAGGTAAATAATCCTGCAAAAGCCACTAAAACCGTAACCGATTGCCACATGGGGATGCCCAGAATTTGGCGGACTAAAAAACCTCCGGCAAATAAGCCTAATGACAACCAGGAGATTAATATCTTCACTAAGGCATACCAGGCCAATATATTTTGGGTAGAATCGCCATAACGATTCCCCATAAACTCAGGCATGGTACTCACTTTTGCTGCCAGGTATTTCGGGGCGAAAACAATGGCCAGTAAAAACAAAAAGATAAAGGCATACCAGTCGAAGTTTACCGCAACGATGCCTGTGGTGTAACCTATACTGGCAAAAGCAAGCAACATCGATGGACCAACATTTGTGCCCCACATATTAAAGCCGATACTTGCCCAGCCTAAAGATTTATTAGCCAGAAATAGGGTTTCATCTTTGTTTTTATCTTTCGAAAAACTTGCCCGATACCCAATGATCACCAAAATAACAAGGTAGGCAATCACGATGATGTAATCTAAGCTGGTTAAACGTTCTACAATGTTTCCCATTGGTTTATTTGGTTAGGTTGCTATTTTTTATACTATCTTCATTGTGAGAAACGAAATAATCTTAATGCCTTCGCTATTTTAACCCATAGTTGTAGGATCGCTTCGTGCTTCGTAATGACGATTCTGCTCAAAGAATAGTCTTCCTGAACTTAATTCAGGACCTTTCTTAAATAGGTGCTGAACTAAATTACTGCGTAGCTTTCCGCTGCGCTACAGGTCAGCATGACGATTCAGACCTATCTTTTACAAGCCTATCGATTCCCTTTTAATATGATTTGCTTTCAAAATCTCATCAATTTTCACTGGCAAACCTGTTTCCATTGATTGATCCATCGCTTGTAAAAGTGCCACCGTTCCGATTCCCTCTTTCAAATCAGGGTAAGCAGTAAATTTATTGTTAATGCTATCCGCGAAATAATCCAGATAGTTTTGGTATTCACCAGCATGGTGACTTTGTCCTTCGAAACGGAAGTAATGTTTTAAGGTAGAATCGCCCCAGGTAATAATCTTTTCTTCACCAGTTTTTGTGGTCACAGCATAACGCAATTCATGGTAATCGGCCTGACTAGCACCTTCCGTGCCACGTAAAATGCAACTCATTCCACTATCACGACTCGCTGGCTGGGTTGGCCCGGTATAAGCACCACTCACGCGTGCAATCCTGCCATCTTTAGCCTTAAAAATGAAATGCATCGTATCCTGATTTTTCAGGCCAGCCTTTAAACCATTGCTACTTAACATGCCGTAACCCATTACTTCTTCAATATCTGGCATATACCAACGAATAAAATCCACAGGGTGACTTAAACCGCCATATAACCATTTAAAGGATTGTTTTAATGACCAGCCTTTCTCTAAAAACCAACGGTGATCGGCATGGTAATAACTTTCTATCGTAATTAGTTCGCCGATTAAACCTTTATCGAAATCTTTTTTCTGGCGCATAGCAGGTTCAAAAAAGCGGGAACTCTGCCCAACAAAAATCTTCTTGCGTGATTTTTTACTCAGTTCCAGCAGTTCATTGGCCTGCGATAAATCATCAATAAAAGGCTTGGTACAAACCACATGCTTCCCGTGCTGCAGCGCCAGTTTAATGTGCTCGAAATGCAAGTGATCTGGTGTGTAAATCGCAATCATATCGATTTTATCGCTGGTTAACATATCTTCGTAACTGGTCGTCCAGTTTTGAAAGTCGAACTCCAAAGCGCGTTCTTCGCAAAGTTTCTTATTGGCATCGCATATTTGAATGAGCTTAAATTTCTTGCTCGCCAATGAAGCAGAAATTGTACTTCTGCCCTCTCCTAATCCTAAAATCCCTAATCTTAACATGATCTTATTTTTTGTTTATTCATAAGTCGTCATTGAGAGGAGGAACGACGTGGCAATCTTCTCCTAATGAGATTGCTTCGTGCCTCGCAATGACGAGTACTTTTATTTACGCTATTGGTTTAAAGAAAACCCAAACCTCACCAGGTTTTGCACCCTCAATTCCTTCCTGATATTTTTTCATTATTGCATTCCATTCCTCTACTCTTGGATTGTTTTCCGTGGTTTTAGGATTTAAATCATCCAATTTTTTACCTTTCGGAATACTGATGATAAGCATGAGTTGCCTTTCATTTTTAAAAATCGCTAACCGCTGAAATTCGGCGTTGCAGAATCCTTTTGAAATCTCCGGCCATTTTTCAAACTGTGTTTGATGATAGGCCAGATATTCCCTTTGCATTTTTTCGTCCTTCACCAAATTGGCAGATAAAATAATATAATCCCATTCTTTTACAGGTTGATCACCACAGTTCTTTTCTCTGTTGAAATCATAAAAAAGATTATCATAAAGTTTAATTTCTGATGCGTTCAGGCGCTTTAAAGTTTGCTGCAAACTTTCCACTTTTAGGCTTGAGGTATAAATCACCAGGCGATTGTTCCACTCATAAAATGCTGAAGGCAAGAGGTTATTTTCTTTAGCAAATGCATTTAGAGTATTATTTCCTGGTAAGTCATTTGGTTTAAATATTAACTCAAACACGACAGATTTATCTTCAGCGGTGTTAATTCCTCTATTTGAATAAACAGACTTTTCCTTTAATAAATATTGAAATGGTTCTTCCAATCCGGCATTTTGTTTAACCTCAAGTGCAACTTTTGGCCCATTATTTTCCCAGAGATTATCTGGTCCGTTGGCATTTTGCAGGTACTTTTCGGTCGGTGTCCAATTGTCTTTTATGGTAAAGTGCGATGAACCCTCATCAGTGTATAAGTAAAACCAATGGTCAGGAAGATGAGCATAAGGCGCCTTATAAATACTATCGATAACATTCTCATTAATAACAGACTCTGGTTGTGCAGATAAAGTATATATTCCTGCAACATCATATAGATGTTTGCCATAATGATGGATGCTGTTTGCGCTGATGGTGTTGTTCTTCATCGCATTTTGTGACTTTGTCCATCCCCAACCCATACTAATTCCCGAGTAAGACACGTCGCTAATTTCATTATGAATAATTTTGATTCCACGAACGTAACCCGCACCAATTCCAACCGCTCCCCAATCTTCATTGGTTACATCGGTAATCAGGTTATTTTCTATTCTGTCATCCGTAGAAATTTCTCTTTTGTCGAAAGGATTATATGGCAAATGAACTTCAGTTGCCTCATCAGAAAAAGTTCCAATTAATATCGCAGCGCCACCAATATCTTTAAATAAATTACCTGCTATTTTATTATCTGATGTCCCCTTTTTGAAGTCTAAGCCCGTAGATGCAAGATGTTCAAACCGACATGATTCAAACGAAGTATTGTTCGCGTAATTCACTTCAATAGCTGCCACTGGTCGGCCAACCCAGGCTTGATTTTCCAAAGCAGCTTTATCTGACGTTCCCGGAGTTTTTAGTTTATAAGCATCAAGCATGTACATCCCTGCCTGGTGCGGCACATGCCCTTTTTGTGATGGCCTTAACCAGGTTGAATGCTGGAAAGAGATGTTTTTGAAACTCACGTAGGAAACCGGGTGATCGATTGTTCCTTCAATTTTGACCAGATTTTCGAATGCTGGCGCCACCACATCTGCTTTAAGTATATTTTCTGATGCAAGCGGCCAGTAATAAAGCTTGTGATTTTGAAGATCTTCAAACCATTCGCCAGGCTCATCTAAAAACTGAATGGCATTTGAAAGGTAAAAAGCAGAATTTCCGGTTTTTTCAGAAATCCATGGTGCGGGCCAGGGGTGTTCAGACTGAATTCTACTTTCAGGTTGCATAAAAGAAAGTTCTGCAGTATTTCCAACTACTTTAACCGATTTTACACGAAGATTTGCAATTGCCCACCATTGATGAATCAGCATTTCCATGCCTTTAATATTAACCAGATCGATGTTTTTAGGAATGGGTATTTTACACGTCTGATTCTTTTTATCCCATGATAAAATCCTGCCCATCTTTTCGCCATTATAGTTTTTTGCCCGGATGGCTTTATGATCATTCACCCACAATTGCCTGAACTGTAAATCACGCCCACCGAAATCAGGCAAATCTGCCACCCAGACTTTCCCTAACGATGCTTTAGGTAATCCCGGAACAATTTTATTGAGTTTATTCCAGCCCTTAATTTTTACACCACCACTTAAAATGGCTTTTTCTCCTTGCAAAGCGATGATTTCTGTCGGACTATCTTTTGTACCAGAATCCTC
Source organism: Pedobacter psychrotolerans (assembly GCF_004340665.1). GTDB lineage: Bacteria > Bacteroidota > Bacteroidia > Sphingobacteriales > Sphingobacteriaceae > Pedobacter > Pedobacter psychrotolerans. Next base: position 106,050 of record NZ_SLWO01000009.1, on the reverse strand, counting down.
AGGTCGCAGCATAATCGGTTCATCTAACCGATATACTCCCTTCCCCATGATAATTTTGATTCCATCTTTAATTGATGGATCTTTCAAACGGCGCAATTCCCTTGCTTTTTTAATTGCAGAATGCAGTGTTGCCAGAGGTTTTTCTTTGGTACCCAAGTTAGTATCAGCACCATTTATAGCGACGTAAATATCTACCGCTGCTGCATTGAATTGCAACAACGACAAAAGCATTACCAAAATGAAAAATGGTTTAAATTGTTTGGTTCGTGATGACCCAAACCAAGATATCAAGTCTTTTATTCTGTATGCACTTTGCATCTTTTTGGTTATAGCAATTTCCATAATTCTACTAATGAGATTGCTTCGTTCCTCGCAATGACGACGCATTATTTTGAAAAACAGATTTTAAATAGCTTGTATTGGCGCTAAAGTTGTATTTCACATTTGTGGGTTGCGCCGCATCTCTACTTCTTTCTACCACTAACCAACCTCCCCAACCCAGATCATCGAGTGTTTCTTTTACTTTATGAAGGTTTATTTTGGGATCATTTTGTAACCAAACGCCATCTTCATTGGTTGCATGAATTTGAATGATATTTTTTCTACCCAGAATTCTCAATTCGTTGCATAAATCTCTGCCATTTTTTATCGCATTAGAAAAATTGAAATAACTTTTTACATTTCTGGAATCAACATCTTTCAGCAATTTCAATTCACCTGTTGCATCCAGGGCCGATTCAATCCCGATAACAACACCAGCTTTCGAAGCCATTTTCCCCGCAATTTTTAATCTATCGATGATGGGTTTACGCAATTCTGGATTTTTAACCAGATCACCTTGTACGCCAAGAGGCAGAAAAACTACCTTCACACCCATGGCTTTTGCAGTATCCAGACAATCCCGAATCATTTTTTGATAAGTTGGTCGTGTAGCAAAAGACTGCGCATAAAAACCAGTCATCGCTAAGGAACATATTTCGAGGTTCAATTCTTTGGCTTTATCCAAATACTCTTGTCTTATTTTGGCGTCGGCCAGTTTATTATCAAAAGTTTCTCTGTTGCCTAAACCACCCATATCAATCTCTAAACCATCAGCACCAATCTCTTGAGCAAGTGGTAATGCGCTCAATTTCTGACGTTTTAAAATCATCAAGTCAATTACAGCAACTTTATATCTTGTTTTTTTATCACTCGCCATAACCCATTGATCAGAAAGCAACAAACCACCTGTAAGCAAAGCAATACTACTGATAAAAGTTCTTCTCTTTTGATTCTCCATCACTATCTATTTTGTTTTGCTTTGGGGAAACAATTTTTCTAAGTTTTCAAATCCCATCACGGCATTTTTCGGCAACTTTTCACCTTTGTCTCCAAAAACATAGAGTGCATTTTCCTTTTCGATAGTCACTTTGCTTTCATCGTATTTACCCGCTTTATCCTTCACGGCAGCACCATTTAGCTTGAAATTTTTGATCAGGAAATCATATAATGCAATGCGTTTGTTAATACCGAAATCATGCTTTTCGGTTGGCAAGTGAACATTTTCTACCTTATTTTCTGCACCATAATAACCGTACATTTTTTGCAGGTAAGGAAAATCGTGCTCTGGTGTATGCGCTGTCCAATCGCTTCCGTCAGAAACCAACAATTGTGGCCTAGGAGCAGCCATTGCGGCCAGTTCTACATTATCCGTTCCGCCGCCACATTGATGAATAGGCATCCCGCTTTCGCAGGGGCAACCACCATAAAAATAGGATGACATGGCTACCACCGGCGCACTTAACTTAATTCTGGCATCCATAGCGGTCATTAAAATGGAATGACTTCCAGCTCCTGAACCTCCACTGATCCCGACCCTGTTTGTATCGGTTTCTTTTAAGGAGGTGAAGTAATCCAGAATCCTGATTCCACCTAAAGTTTGTACAGTTTGCGCTAAACTTCGGCGATGGTCTTCATATTTGAATTGAAGCATCGATTCACCCCAGGCAAACAAGTCATAACTGAAAGCCATAGCGCCCATTCTTGCAATTGTTGCGCAACGAATCTGGCAATCTGCTCGATAACGTTGCTTCTCCCAATGTCCATCAGGGCTTAATACAAATGGTATTTTTCCTTTGGTATTCAATGGCTTATAGAGCGATCCATTTATCCAAACGCCCGGTAAAATCTCTAAAGCAATATTCTCTACAGAATAACCATCGAAAACTCTTTTCAGAGTAATAATGGGTTTTGAATTGGGTTTTGCCGGAAGCGGCGATAATTGTAAAGCCTGGTAAAGTTGAGGTTTAATGGAATCCTTTCTTTTTTCCCAACTCGCCTTATCGTGGTATTTTGAAGCTAAACCATCCAGGTAGGCCCAGCCGTCCTGAACTTCCCAACGATAATATTCGTATTCTTTGAGCTTATATACGCCTGTTTTTTCTTTGTTCACCTTCATATCCAAAGGTGTAAGCACATTGGCAAGTGTTTCATCAACATCGGCACGGAAACGCCAGTCGGCATAATTTACCCATTTGTCTTTTACTTGTGGTTCGGAATATTTTATCTGCACTTTAAAGCGGGTTTGAATGTCTTTTAAAACCTCACTCAGTGTTTTTTTGTAAAGGTTATCGGTGTTTTGCGTTTGGGCGGAGAGGCTGTTTGCATTTAATAAACAGGCAGTTAAAAACATGACTAAATACTTAAAGTATCTACTCATTATTACGAATCTAAATTTTTGATAAACAAAGCAATATGAATTTAGGTTGGTCGTCATTGCGAGGCTTGATTTTTCATCAACCGAAGCAATCTCTCTCGAAAGATTAGATTGCTTCGTCGTGCTTCCTCGCAATGACGAGGAGCAGAAGAAATGATTTATAATTCTCATGGCTCCTCGCTTTTAGTTTCAGTGATCATCGGAGCAGTATAACCTTTCAACTTAGGCCAGATGCCGTTTTTTATTTTCTTCAATTTCATCCTGGATGGATCAACAACCACGTGTTTAATTTTTTGTCTCCGCCAGGTATAAATAAAATGCAACATGCCATCTGCTGTTTGAATCACTGCGGGATAAGAATATTGACTAATCGGTGAATCTTCTAAGATTAACGCTGCTGACCATTCTTTACCATCCTTTGAAATGGAAACATTTAATGGAGTCCTGGCACCTTTAGCTAAATCGCCAGGAGGCAAAACATGGTTATAAACCAAAACATGCCGACCATTTTTCATCGTCACAGCATCTGTTCCTGAATTGTTGTTTGGCAGACTTGTTTTAGTCATCGGTGTCCAGGTTTCGCCGTTATCTTCCGACCATGATTCAGCAATAGCCCTGTTTGCTGTTCGGGCTAAAATCTGCAGTCTGCCATTGCCATGCTGCAAAATACTTGGCTGGATGGCTTTAATTCCGTTTTCGGAAAGTGGCCCAATTGTCCGCCAGGTTTTGCCATTATCTTTGGTTACTTCAAAATGAATCTTCCAGCCATCGCCTTCACGGCTGGAAGGTGCAAAAAGATTTCCATTGCTTAAAAGTACTGGCTTATTTTTTACCGGACCGATGTAGCCGTCGGGCAATTTGGTAGCATCAGACCAGGTAATTCCTCCATCCTTGGAAGCTTTCATCAATCCCCACCATTCAGATGGTTTTGGTCCGATTTTATAGAATAAGAGCAAATCACCACCGGGTACCTGATAAAGCACCGGATTCCAGGTTGGTAATCGTTTCCCCTCAGGCTGGATGCCATTCGCAACCGAAACAGGTGCCAGCCATTTGTTATCGACGAAGCGACTAATGTAAATTTCTACATCGGGATTTCTTTCTTTAGTTCCGCCGAAAAACGAGGCTACTAAACCAGTTGGCGTTTCAGCAATCGTTGCAGAATGACACGATGGAAATGGTGCCTGATCGTATAAAAATTCTTGTTTTACAACACCCGTCTGCCATTTTTCTACTTGTGCGTTGGCGGTAATTGATAATGCGAAAACAAGTCCTATTGTAGTGTATATTTTTCTTAGTTTCATAATTCTATCGCTTCGCGGTTGATTACACTGATTAATTGATTTCACAGATTTGTTTTATACATTAAAAACTGAAAACTTTTTACTGCTTTGCTTTACTCGCTTTCTCTTCCTTTACTTTCTTAGTATAAGCACTGTAAAGCGCCCTCCAACTTCTGCCATTGTTATTTAACATTTGTTCTGATTTCGTTTTATAGATTTCGAAAATTGCCGAGATCTGTTTCATATTTTTATAGTCCACGGCCTGTTCCCGGGCTTGTTTGAGAAAGGATAAAATCTTCGCTTCTTCGTCGGCAGTTAAATCCGGAACGATCGCTTTGTAACCCTTAATAGTGAACTCCACTTTTCCAATGGTGTATTTATCCAAGATAGTTTCTACATGTTCTGGAGATAAGTTTTTATTGAGACTTTCCATTAATGCCTGATGTACGGTTGATGGAATGGCCGAATCAGCAATAATTTGTTTATCCAGATCACTTAATTTAGTTCCGGTAACAGGATTTATTCCATCTGGAACAGTAGATGAGGGGTGTTCGTTATGCCAGTTTCTTATGGTGGTTAAATGAACTGCTATTGCATTTTCGGCAGCCAGTTTTTTAGTGGCATCGGTTAAATTTAATGCTGAAACCCATTCTTTTGCTTTGGAAAGCATTTCTTCAGGTATAATCACGTCTTTCGTTTGACTGAATGCATTTACCGTGGTTAGCAGTAAAATCAATAACATAAACGGCTTTAAAAATTTTCTCATAATTGTATTTTTTTTCTCGTCATTGCGAGACTGTTTTTTCATCAGTCGAAGCAATCTCTAATAGGAAAGATTGCTTCGTGCCTCGCAATGACGATTTATTTATATTATTTCCTTTGCTCCACTACAAAAGCATAATCGCCCGAGCCTACCTCATAAATCGCTCTGCCATTTTCCATTTTGATATATTTTAAATCCTTTGCGGATGCCAATTGCTCCGAAACTTCATTTTTATTCCTTGCAGGGATATAAATCATTGCCGTTGTATTTGGCGGAATGGTAACATTCCATTTCAATTGAGTTGCCGTTTTATTGTAGTTGCTTTTAATCAAACCATAAACGGAATGATAGCTGGCATTTACAGAGTTTAGTCCGTTAATCATTTCTGGCTTCATGGTGATGGTTTTAAAAGCGCCGCTTGCTGATTTAATTCCTGCCAGGTTTTCATAATACCAGATCAGTAAATCGCCGAGCATCATCACGTGATTTTGAGAATTCATTTTCGGATCGGCAGTATTGCCATTCCATAGTTCCCAAATCGTTGTTGCCCCATTTTCAACCATGTAACCCCAGCTAGGATAGGTTTTTTGTGTGGCAATCGCGTACGCTAAATCAGGTCTGCCATAATCATTCAAACAACGCATCAACCACTGAATTCCAACCAATCCATTACTGAGGTGGCCTTTATTGGTCACTTCAACTGTGTAAGTGATGTTTTTAAAAACCTGCTCAACCTTATCTTTTGGTACCATTCCGAAGTAAAGTGGAATAACATTATCTGTCAGGGCGTTAGTAGCATAATATCCCTTATCGTTATAATATTTCTGATTAAAGGCATCCTTAATTTTATCACCCAAAAGCTGGTAAGTTGCAACATCTTCATCCTTACCAATTGCTTTCGCAAATTGTATCATCAGCTGTGTGAAATGATAATAATAAGCCGTTGAAATCAGTTCTGACGGGTATTTTTTATCTGCGCTTTTGCCTCTACCAAACTCAATGGTAATCGGCGGCATACACCAGTCGCCATAACTATCTTTGGTTAAAATATAGTCTTTCATGTAGCGATCTTGCATGTAAGCCAGCCACTTTTTCATTGCCGGATAATTATCCTGAACGGCAGAAACATCGCCTGTCTGCTTATAAAGCATTTCCGTAACTAAAAGCATGGCACCGGGCCAGGTCATGTTGTCGCTATAATACCTCCAAAAAGCAGGCGCAACATCTGGAATAGCGCCATCTTCTTTCTGCGAATTTCTAATGTCCTGGAGCCATTTTGCGTAGAATCTGCCGTTATCAAAAACGAAACTTTCACTATAAGCAACTGCACCTCTATCGCCCAACCAAGGCATGCGCTCGTTCCGTTGCGGACAATCAATCGGAATCCCTTTGTAATTTCCAGCGATTCCCCACCAGGCATTTTTGAAAATCTGGTTCGTTAAAGCATCCGAAGTTTCAAATGTCCCAACGGTTTTAATATTGTCGTAGATCATTTTTCCCACAAAATCGTTAACTGAAGGTTGATTGGCATATCCCGAAAGTTCTACATACCGGAAACCACGATACACAAATGTCGGTTCCCAGGTTTCCACTTCCCCTCCTTTTGCGGTATACAAATCGGCACATTTTGCATTGCGAAGATTGGCGGTGAACAATTCTCCGTTCGGCTGTAAGGATTCGGCAAAACGCAATTTGATCTGTTTTCCTTTTTGGCTCTTCACTTTGATTTGCAACCAACCTACCATGTTTTGCCCCATGTCTAAAACATACCTCTCGCCAGGAAGTTTTTTTATCGATATGGGCTTCAAAGTGTTCATTACCTTGATATTTTCGTTCATTTGTGCTTCCATCGTTCCGCCTGGTTCCTGTACAAACTCGGCCTTTAACCATTTGCTATCATCAAAACCAACTTTGTTCCATCCGGCAGCTTCTTTCGTGGCATCATATTCTTCACCATCATATTCGTTATTGGTTCTGATTGGTCCATCTGCAGTTCCTTTCCAGCTCCCATCGGTATCAATATTTGTGGTACTTCCATCGCTGTAAACAATATTGAGGTTCATCAGCATTTTCGGAAAACCGAATGTTTTGATTTTATATGGCTTTTCATTCTGGCGCATGGCGAAGAAACGTCCATTGCCTAAAATAGCGCCAACAGCATTTTTACCATTTTGAAGGTAGCTCGTCACATCGTATGTGTTATACTTTACGTTTTTGGTGTAATCCGTCGGCGAGGGCGCCATAACATCTTCTCCTACTTTTTTCCCGTTGATATACAGTTCATATAAACCCAGGCCAATGATGGATGCCGTTGCATATTTAACCGTTTTTGTACTTTGAAATTCCTTTCTGAAATACCGGGCAGATAAACGTGAATCGGTTTTGATATTATCCCATGGGAATGCCCGATCGAAACCGATCCAACCTTTTGGCCAGTCTTTATAGTAAAGCAAACCCATTGTCCAGGAGTTAGGTGCAGACCATTCGCTTTCTCCGGCGGTTGTCCACGTTTTAACTTTCCAATAAGCTTTCACACGACTTGTCAACACCTTTCCATCATAAGCTACGTGAATAGATTTAGCAGAATTTACTTTTCCTGAATCCCAGAAATCGCCATTATTTGCATTTAATTTCTCCAAAGAAGAAGAAACCAGAACCTGATAAGCGGTTTGCATCACATTTCTTTCTTTAGAAATAATTTGCCAGGCTAACCGTGGTTTTTGAATATCTATACCTAGCGGATTTTCCAACATCTCGCAGGTGGTATTTTGCAACGAAACTTGTGCTGCCAGTCTTAAAAATGGTAGTAACCAAATGCTGATTATCGTTATGTAGATTTTAATGATCATTTCATTTTTTATATTGACCATATAGACATAGAGGCCATATAGTATTCATTTTAGTTGTTATTTGATCTTTCCAAAGGTGTTCATCTTTGCGCAGCCAGGTTTGAATGAGCTGAAGCAATCTTTTTTTTGTACATCTTTTTTAAAGAGATTGCTTCGTCGAGCCTCCTCGCAATGACGAACTTTACAGCGTTATCTTTGTTCCATTTTTGTCCTGATGATTGGGTGATTTACGCAGACCGATAATTTTCTTATCTGCGTGAATCTGTGTAATCTGCGGGCTATACTTTTCTTCATTTATCATTTTTCTCCCGCTAATTTCGGGGATTCCGCAGATTTAATTTTCTCTTATCTGCGGAATCCGTGTTATCTGCGGGCAATTCTTTTCTTCTTTACTTTGCGAACAACTTAGCGTTCTTTGCGGTTAATTCTATTTCGTTGAAAAATCAAAATATAAAGTCATATCTAACGCCCTGCTGGGTTCTTTATCAAAATCATAAAATACATGTTTCATTCCCATGGGTCCTGTGGTTTCTGGTTTTTGCGTTTTCGTACCAATTGCAGAAATGCCATTCATAAAAGAAATATCTCCTATGGGGAAAGTCGGACTCATGTTATCGTATTCCGTATCTTTCGATTTCTTCGGTGTAAATAACCGCAGGAAAATATCTTCTCTATCGGTAACCACTTTAAAGTTTTGGGTTTTCCCGATAAATTCGCACCAGTACATATTTGAGTAATAGCCTTTAAATTCAGGGTATTGCCAGGATGGTTCCCCGGTTGCCGAGTCGTTATAATCCTTTTTCCAGATTCCAAATTCCGTTCCTTTCATCCGATTTTTCCAAACGCGATACGGACCGTTTCCTTTATATACTACGGATTTGATTTCCGTTTCTGGATAAGAGAAATTTAATCCCACGAAAGTGGTGAAGTACGCAGATGGAAAATATTTAACCTGCATTTTCAACCAACCCGATGGATAGATAGTCCACTCTAAAGTATTATAGCTTTCTTTTTTATCAAATTTGGATGAAATAACCAGGTTATCACCATCTACTTTTGTGGTGAAATTTTTAAAATTATTCACACCTTCTTGCAAAACCGGGCCATTTGAAAATGGAATTACTCCTTTAGCATTTTTAGCCTGCTGAAGTAATCCGGTTGTTTTATGAAAAGTTAAATCGATACCATTTGCCGAAACCTGATAAGTGGTAGCAGACTCCTTCAGGCTTACTTTTGAAGAACCAGTTTTAACCACAATTTTATCGGCATCATCTTTAGGCAAAGCAATCGGGAAACTCCAGGTAAACAATTCCTTGCCATAAAAATCTTTAGCAGTTAGATAAAAAGCGTCGAAAGTCCGCCAATCTGTAGGTAGATTAATTTGTAATTTCCCTTTTTCTAAAGGCTTAATGTTTGGCGCATCTGCCTTCCCTGCTTTGAATACGGCGTCTGCACCTAGTTGTAATTTTTTCAGTTTCCATTCGAAAGTACATTGATTGAGGTTGGTAAAAGCATACCTATTTTCCACAAAAAATGAGCCATCAAAGCCTGCAGTCATCTCTTGTTTCTCTACAAAAACCGGACTCCAAACTTCTTTAATCGTATAGAAGCTACCTTCTTTTTCGTGGTAAGGCCCTACAATTCCATCTGGTCCGTGATTTCCATCAGTATCCAGTTCCCCATTTTTATCTGTTCGAACAACAGCCTGATCGGCAAAATCCCACAGGAAACCACCCGCAGAAAGTGGATTGTTCCACATGGCATTCCAATAATCTTCTATCCCCGCACCATGACCTCCATCCCACATGCCATGAAGAAATTCGGTTGGCATCAGGATGTTATGGCCATGGTCATAATTTCCAATTCCATAATTAAATTCACGGTAATGGGTGGTTTCGAATCCGTTAAAAACTTCCCATGGATGGATTAAAGGGCGTTTCTGAAGATCATTATCAGCGAAAAGATGATCGAGCTCACGGTTGTGACCGCCTTCATTTCCATTGGCCCAAAATACAATTGACGGATGATTTTCATCATTGGCCATCATCTCCTGATACAATTTTGTTCCGGTTGGGGTATCATAAGTGCCATGCCAGCCCGCCAATTCATCCATTACAAATAAACCCAAGGAATCACAAACATCCAGAAAGTGTCCATCTGGCGGATAATGCGACATCCGAACAGCATTCATGTTCATTTCTTTCATCAAAGAAACATCGGCAATGCTGATTCTTTTGCTTGTTGTTCTGCCGGATGAAGGATAAAAAGAATGGCGATTGACCCCTTTAAATTTCATTTTAACCCCATTCACATAAACACCGTCACGTTTCTCAACTTCAACCGTTCTGAATCCAATTTTCTTCGTGAGTTGGTGAATGGCTTTTCCATTTTTAATCAGCGTAAAAGTTGCCGTATAGAGATTTGGAAATTCAGATGACCACAAGGCCGGGCTTTTAAATTCCTGATTAACCTGCGTTAAATTCGATGCGATTTTAGTCGAAAATTCATTTCCTAGTTTTTTCCCTTTTGCATTCGTTAGCTGAATATTAATTTTATCGGCCAAGCCAGATGTAAAAACGTTAGCCGTAAAAACGCCATTTGCTTTTGCATCAATCTGAACCCGATCTATATAAGTTTGCGGCAACGCCTCCAAATAAACTGGTCTGAAAATACCACCAAAAATCCAGAAATCGGCTTTACGTTCGGCCTCATTAACCGATTGATTAACTGAATGTTTAGAAACTTTTACTTCAAGTAAATTATCACCTTCCAATTTGATCAGGTTTGTGATATCATATTTAAAAACATAAAATGAACCCTTATGTGTTTCTCCGGCAGATTTTCCATTAATTTTAACTTCCGTATCGGTCATCGAGCCTTCAAAAACGATATTTATTTTCTTGTCTTTCCAGGCTGTTGGTATCTGGAAATTGTACTTATAAAGTCCTTGTTCTTTCCCCTTATTTGTTTCTTTATTAAAACCGTAATTATACTTTCCAAACCCTTGCAATTCCCAGTTTGAAGGCACAGGAATGGTTGTCCATTTCCCGGAATTCATTCCCTCGGTACAGAAAAAATCCCATTTTACAGTGTCATCGTTTCCAGTTCCGGATAGATATAGTTTCTCCGTTTGCTGTGCCCGGAGGGGGAAAAACATCATTACTAAACAAAAGAAAGGTAAAATGCTGTACTTCATTAATTGGTTTTAAATTGGTTCACTAATGGATTATCCGTTCTGAAAGGCAGTGCAGGTAATCCATTACTATAAAAATTTCCAGTTGGGTTTTCTGTCCAGTTGTAACGCACCGCAACAGGTTGAGCAACTTCATTTGAAGAGACCACTACTTTACCAGCTTCAACTGAAGCATCGGCCTTTACAAATTTGCCATCTTTACCGGAGATGGTAAATCCAGTAATCTGATTTGTAGAAACCAAATGATCAAAGCTCAGCAAGGCTTTTCCACCCTTAAATGCAACAGATTTGTAAACCGGACCGGAATAGTCGATTTTTAGATCGTAAGTTTTAGCCAAAGCCAGAAGCGCTAATCTTCTGCCTACCTCCCATTTGTAAGTCGGGTGTAGATCTTCGTTTGAATCAGTTAAGTCATTTGTCGAAATCATTCCAGTGTTCGGAAGCCTCAAAACCTGCATTTGTGCTTCCCAAAAACCAGGTTCAGTATCTGCATCTAAAGCGATTTTACCCTTGGTTTTTGAGTAATTAAATGGGGCAATCTGAACATAATAAAAAGGAAGATCTTTCTCCCCCCAGGCTTTGCGCCATAAATTGATCAGGGTTTTCATTTTATAAGCGTAGCTGATCTTTTCATTTAAAAAGCAATTCGTTTCCCCCTGATACCATAAAAAACCACGAATCTTAAATTGCGAAAGCGGTTCGATCATTGGTGTGTAGAATTTACCAGGATCATTGCCTACTTTTTGATTTTTAAAATAGGCTTCCTGAGCAAAAGCCGCTGGTGAAATCCACGGTTCGATGGCACTTCCTGAAACTGCAGAAGAAATTATTCCTACCGGGATGCCCAATTTCGCTTGGACTTCTTTAGCAAAGAAATACCCAACGGCAGAAAAAGCCCTTAAAGCTGAATCCTGCGCTACTGCCCAGCTTTTATGCAGTGAGTCTGGTTTAATTAACTGTTTACGATTGACCAGAAAAATTCTGATTTGTGTATTTTTTGCTTTTGCCACTTCATCTGACGGAAAGCCTAGCTTTTCATTTTTTGGTTTAGGAATCTTCGCCAGCTTACGCATTTGATATTCCATATTTGATTGACCTGAGCAAACCCAAACTTCACCTACGAGGATATTGGTTAATTCAATCCGGTTGGAACCAGAAATGATCATGGTTTGAGGGGTGGATGATGTTTTTAAAGGCGATAAGACCACCTTCCAGTACCCGTTTTTATCGGTTATGGTTTGCTTATGCTGACCAGCGAAAGTAACGACTATTTTTTCATCAGGCGCAGTAAAGCCCCAAATGTTGATGGGTTTATTGCGTTGCAAAACCATATCGTTAGATAGGATTTGAGGTAAAAGGATTTTGGCGTTGGCGGAGATACAAAATAGAAAAAAGAGTAGTAGCATAAGAGATTGCTTCGTCGTCATTACGGCAGTCGTCATTGCGAAGTTGGGCTTGTGCGAGCTGAAGCAATCTGAGTTTGCTAAAGGAGATTGCTTACCCGAAGAATCGGGACAAGCTGTCGTGCCTCTCCGAGAAATCGGAGCTGGCTCTCGCAATGACGACTTAATGAAAGGCAATGACGATATGTTGAAACGTGACAATCTTAGGGCTGTAGACATTGCGAAGCCGAACTTGTGCGAGCTGAAGCAATCCGATTCTCCTGAAGGAGATTGCTTCGTCGTACCTCCTCGCAATGACGACTTACTGAAAGGCAATGACGATAATGGAAAACGCAGCGACGATTTGCTCAAACGCAATGAGGGGAAAACTCCAAACTCCAAACCCCTAACTCCAAACTTAACCCTCATCCTAAAACCCCTCCGTTTTTAAATACTTAATCAAATAAACAGCTTCTTTTTTTTCTGGTTCACCAGCATTTTTTAGATCGTATGTTTGATCTGCTGGTGTATCGACATCCGGAAAGCGACGAACAGAACCAGTGCGAAAGACAATTCTCGATACTTCGGCAATCGGCTGAAAAGCCAGACTGGTTAGCACGTCTTTTCCGTTAACCGTTACCGTATAAAACCGGGTATGTGCATCCAGTTTTAATTTGATATCATAACTTTTACCTGCTTCGTACTTCATAAAGTTCTTGTAACGCGCACCGGCCTTTGCACTCAATACACCAACAGTATCGAAAGTTAACCGAACAGTTGCTAAGCCTTTGGCATCCTGCAATTCAATTTCCAATAAGCCAAAATCATTCTGTTTCGGCGTTACAGCAAACGAGGTGATGATTTTTTTAGATGCTGGAAACGCCCTTTCTACCTTTGCATAATCAAAAGGATCTTTATCTTTAAGCACAAGGGCTCCACCTTCTACTTTTACTGGTGCCCATAACGGACTGTAAATATTCCACTTTTCAAGCGCTTTGTTTTTTGGTAATTTTGAAAAATCGTCGTTTACTTGCAGTTTTACTTGATCAGTAACGGGCAAGGGAACGGAAGAAACCCAAATATCTTCCTTGTTCATGCTGTACGTTACCCACAGTTTACCATCGGCAGGCTTTCCATTGCCTTCAATAATGCCGCGAACGTATTGCGGACCGTAAGATTTATAATTTCCACCGTAACGCATAGGGGATATTTCTCCAGTTACCAAAAGCAGATTCGTATAGTCTAAGCCATTTTTGCTGGTCGAAATGGCCAGTGGCCATCTGTATTCTGAGGGATTATAAACGGTTGCATAATTTCCATCTGCAGTTCTTTGCCCCCAGATTTTAGCATTGCTGTTAACAAAACCCGGTGCCCGGGAAGCGTTTTCCGGCCAGCTTTCACCATTATCGGAGCTGATTGCCGTTAATGCATTTTTCCATAAACCAACCACTCGTCCATCTGATAAGTGATAATAGCTGAAGGCTTTATACTGTTTTTGTAAAGTAATTAAAGGGTCTTTTCGATCTGCTTCTTCATTCCATTGCTGTGTCATTAATTTGTTTGCCAGCAACTCCTTACATGCCGCAACGAACGCTTTATTTTTACTTTTTTCGAAGTAAGGATATTTCGTGTTTTTTTCTGAATAACCTGGGTTGTACTGAATGAAATAAATGGGTCCGTATTTTCCATCTGGCTGGATTTCTCTTACGGCTCTGCCAATCCCATGCCCATCATTCGGGTCGTCTTTTGCATCAAAACTGATCGCATAAAAACCTAAAACCAGGAATACATTTTTAGTAGACACATAGAAGCCCATGCGTTGGTGCATCACTGCATCTAAGTCTTTTGCTACATCTGTTCTTCCTTCTTTGGTGGTTCCATCGGCGATTCTGTAAATGGGAAAAATCACATCAGGTTTGCTCCAGGTATAACCATCAGGTGAAGATTGTAATAAGGTCTGTCCTGGTGGGATGCTTTCTCCCACCTGATCACTCAAATATTCAATGTAAAATTTGTTGTTCCAATAGGCTAACATTGGGGCGTGGTTATACGTCCAGCCGAAGTTTTCTGCCAATTCCGGATGCGCCCTGTTTGCCCTGAACGTTTGAATGCTGTGTACCCCAACCACAGGAGTTAATTGTCCATGATGATAGTCGGCATTGACCAGCGTTTTACCTGTATAACGCACGGTATCTTGCGCTTGCGAAGTTTGTATCGCAAAAGCAAATGATAGGGTTAAGCAAAGTATTTTAAATATTTTCATTTTATAATTTTAACCGCTGTCATTCTGACGAAGGAAGAATCTGCAACCTATTAACGCTGCTTGAATTTACCCCACTACTCCTGGTTAAGTGGTCTATCAGGCGGCAGTTTTCCATCGCTTGGAGATCCTTCGTACCTCAGGATGACAATTTATTTTATTTTAATTTTCCACCCAGCTAAGCCCAAGCCAGGACAATATTGCTTTTTATAAGAGATTGCTTCGTGCCTCGCAATGACGACTTATTTATATTTTTTCAATCCCTCAATCACCTTCTTCTTCACTTTTATAATCGTTCCATGCTTATGTCTTTCAGGGATCGAAACTTGCGAAGTCACCTCTTTAAACCTTTTAAAGTCTGCTGTTTTATAAGCAGAATAAATCTTTTGTCCGTAAGCATCGAAATAAATCAGCCAATCATTTTTTACTTTTACTACCGTTGGACCTTCAGTTAACTTCGGACTAAAAGTTTCTGAAACATACTCATAAGGACCTAAAGCATCCTTGCCAAATGCGATCTTCAAATTCCGATTGGGGCGTGTGTTGTCTTTCAAAACCAATACATAATCTTTCACTGCTCTTTTCACAATTACTGCATCAATCACACTGAAACCCGGGTCTAAAAACAATTTAGGTTTTGAAAAATTCGTAAAATCTTTCGTCGTGATGGCGTACATCCGGTGGTTATTATTTTCATCCTCTATCCCTTTAGCAAAACGGAATGGAATGGTTGATGCCCAAATCACTATGTATTCCTTTTGCTCATCATCATAGAAAATTTCCGGCGCCCAAACATTAACGGTTTCCGCCTCACTTTCCATTACAGGAAGAAATTTCTGTTCTGTCCAGTTGATTAAATCTTTTGAACTGGCATAACCGAATCCTTTATCGCCTTTCCAGCTGCAAGTCCAAACCAAATGGAAGGTGCCATCAGGGCCCTGAACAATGGATGGATCACGCATTACTTTCTGCGTACCGATTGCTGGTTTTAAAAACGTTTTATCTAAATCCGTCCAATGGTAAGCGTCATAGCTGTATAAAAGTCTTAAACCTTCAGTGCCCGGTTCGTGGAATGAGGTAAAGAGATAAGCTTGTTTTGAGCAAGATGTTAATCCACACAAAGCCAGGCCAATAATGGCTAAGCGGAATGATGATATGTACTTTGCTTTAAACATTTTTTATTTTTCTTATTCTACATTAATACTTACCTATTCAACCCTACTACCACTCGCAATATTCTGCGGGGTTTGTCATTCTGAACGCAGTGAAGAATCTCCAAGCTATGAAATACAATCTTCCATAAATCCAATGCTTAAAAAATAACCAGTGCAGTATTTAGGACGGCATTGATCGGCTTCAGATTCTTCGTGCCTCAGAATGACAGCAATATCAAGGCTTGTTCGCAGTTTTGATTGCACCGTTCCTCCAAATAATGCCTTAACTAGATCTTCTCCAACACCAAAACCCAGTCGTTACCATTTTTAGGTTCTCCTGGCGGATTAAATTCTTTTATTCCTTTGTTTTCAAATGTTCCGATTGAGATCGTTTTTCCTGTTCTGGGATCGAACCATGATGCCTTAACTTCATCACCATCTATTTTCCCCATTTGAACACTGAAATTCTTTCCTGTATAAGTGTACAACATGGCAAATTCTTCACCCCTGGTTCCAATCACACGTTCATACTGGTCTCCGTTTTTACCAGCGATTAAAGTTTGATCTGGTATACGATCAAAATAAGAATGCGATAACATCAAATCTTTTAAATGCTTCATCTGGGTTGCTCCTGCGGCATTTATTTCTGTTGTCCATGGCGCTTTCGGACCATAAGCGGGCTTCTTATCCGTCAACTTGTACATCTGCATTACAGCATTATTTCCATAGGTGTAACCAAAAGCACCAGCAAAAACAGACCAATATCCATATCTCCGCACATCGGCATCAGTCCAGCGGGGTTCGATGGTATCATGTAAGCCTTGCGGAATTCCCTCATACGAAGGCTCACCATCAATGGTTGGTTTGGTTGGTTTTAGCTTATAATCTGTTTCAATGTATTTCCAGTTGTCTTCACCATAATGCAATGTTTCCTTCGCAGAAGTATCCTGGTCATAACGGCGATGCCCTGATTGAATCATATCAAAATCGTTCCAGCTGGCTTTGTGAAACCAGGTAGATGAAGCTGTTCTGCCTCTCGGATGGAAAGTAATTAAGTGGTTAGGATCATTCGCCCGTAAAGTTTCACCAATCGCATTCCAAACTTCTAAACCATCACTTCCCTTAATATCTCCACCGTTTAACCAGATGATGTTACTCTTTTCTCGGTATCTTTTGGCAAGAAATTCTGCGTAAATTTTCGCCTGCGGTACATTCACTCTTTTCTCTTTCACGTTCGTTCCCCAAACCGGAACCAGTGCCATATAAATTCCTTTTTTTTCGGCAAGATCAATGATATAATCAACGTGATCCCAAAAATCATAAGCCTTAATGTCTTTAAAATCATTCCCTTCTGTGATTGCAGGTTTTGAAACATCCTTGTTAATGATGGATGAGTCGCCGTAAACATTTACAGATGGCACTTCATGCAAAACCATTACCTGGATCACATTAAAACCTTTTTGCTTACGGTCTTCTAAATAGGTATTGGCTTCTTCGCGGTTAAGCTTACTGAATAACAACCAACCTGTATCGCCCAACCAGAAAAAAGGTTCACCATTGCCCGTTGTTAAATACCTTCCATTTTCAGAGATGAGTAAACTCTTATCTCCAAAATGTGGCTTTTCCTTGCAACCAAACGCAATTAAACAAGCCATCGAAAGGAAAAATATCTTTGATTTAATCGTCATATTTTAGATCTTATTGAGGAAAATGATTTCATCTCCATTTCCAACTTTATCAATTTTTGAGATGGCATTTCCATTTATTTTTTCTTCTTTCAACACTTTTCCATCCTTACCATCCACTATTTTTACAGTAAATTTCCCGCTGAACTTTGTTAAATCTATATTGCTGGCTATTGAAGAAGCATTGTATAAAACATAAGCTTTCCCTGGATTTTCTAAGCCATATTGTTTGGTGTTTTTCCCTGCCGGAAGAAAAGGTTTCATTTGTGAAATCGCTGTAAGCGTTGATTGATCTACATGATTAGCATTGGATAATGAACCGCCAGCCATCAAAATTGCCCAGCCGAAACTATCGAAATTGTCTCCGGAATACATCACTGCCTTGCCAGGAAAATTATTTCGATACTCGGAAACCGCATGGTAAACTTCCTCGAAAGATGTTTTCTTAGGTTTAAGTAAGCGTGCATGCTGACGGGGAGCCAAATTCTGTCCACCTTGTGGTGCATAAGCCGTTCCATCTGCCTGATAATGCCAATATTTAATATCGATTAGATCGATTACATCCGCTCTTTGTTTATCCGCTAAAATAGCATCCTGAACATCTTTGGTAACACTTAAACCAATGATCGGATGTTTGCCTGTTTCCTGCTCCCATTCTTTAATCGTATCAAGCCAGAATTGTACAAAGTGTAGCGGACCAGTAAATTCTGCACCGATTAACTGAATCACACCTGTATTTCCATTAAAATTTTCCAGGCATTTACGGATATAAGATTTATGGATTGCCTTGCGGTTTTCATTGCTGATATCGTAAAACTGCTCGGCCATAAAAATTCTTTTATCGCCTGCATACGGAACAGGTTCTGGGAAACCCGTATTGTTGATGTTATTGGACGTACGCCACGGAAAATCTGCATAATGTGCACCAGCCTCGATAATATTGTGCTGAAAATAGTTCTCATGAATCAAAACCAAACCTTTCTGATCCGCGAGATTGGCAAAGGTTTTCAGCCTGTCCCAATACCAAAGATTGTATTTGGTGATGTCGTATTTACTCAAGCCATCCCAGGCTTTATCCTGTCCGCTCCGGGCGAAAGGTAATTCGTAAAAAGGTGCCCAAACTTCACCATCCATCCGGCGGATGCGTTCGTGATCATCTCTCCTTCTATCGTACCAAAGGCCGTAATTGTGATCTAATATTTTAACTGAACCATTTTTCATGGAATCAGTAATGGCATCTAAATCATCGGTTAAGCCGTTACCGGAACGACCAGGCACAAATCGGGTAATGTGGAATTTAGTGCTTTTCAATCCATGCGGACGGGCACTTCCATTCCACCAGGGCACATCCTGACGGTTGCCTAAAATGATTTCATTTCCGCGAACCAGCCAACCGTTTTTTATCGTCATCTCATCGGCCATTGCTGGCTGAACAACTTTGTCTAATCCGATTTTATCGATGATTTTTGCCTGTTTGGTATCAATTGAAATTTTATTCCGCTCAGATGCGGCATCAATATATGCTGATAAGGTTAAGGCAGGTTGATAGGCAAGTTTAGTTAGTTTTTGAGCAACATCTATCGGAGGACTGCTTGATGCCTCTGTTTCTACCGGAAGGATGAAAGTTCTGGCTTCTACTTCATTCCCTAATCTATCTTTAAGCTGGGCATAATATAAACTTCGTGGTTGAATTTGCTCATTCGACATATCCCAATAGCCATTTCCAGAAAACTGCGCCCAGGTTCCGAATGCCCAATTTTGTGCAGTTGGTGGCTGATAATTATCTACCCTTGCGGCGCTACATTGCCAGAAAACACTGTTCGCCGCGCTCCAGCCTGCACCTTGCCCATCCTGACCGCGATTTAAATAACTTAATGCTTGTCCGTCAATGTTTACGATATCGAATAAAACACCCGATGCCCAGCTATCAATGGTACCACTAAAACTGAAAGGCAAATAAGACTGGCACTGCACAAATACGTTTGGTCCGGGGGCACAGAAACCCACCGCGAAATCATGATAACCGTATTCTGAATACAACCTTTGGAAAAGGGTTTGTTGCCCGGTGGTTAAAAATGTATAGCGACGTTCGCCACCAATTTCTGAGATGGGCGCAAGCGATTTACAATCTTCTACCGTGATTCTCTTTGCTGTTTCGAGCACATTAACTGCAGAACCTGCGAAATGCTCAAACACCACCTGCCGAACCCAGGCATCTTCTACATATTCTAAAGAAATAGCTGTCCAACGGTGGTATTCATCTTTAATATTTTCTTTGTGATAATCTGATTCGAGCTTTAAATTCTCTACACCAGCATTTGAAATCCGACCATCCCATTTGTATTTCGTTACGGTTGCACCTCCAAATTTTGTATCAAAAGCTGTTGTTATTGGCGCATCTAAGCTGAGGATTAAACCGTTGATCGCAGTAATTTTCCGATCAAAATACAAATCTCTGGTGCCGGGTTTCCAGCCCAAAGCACTTTCTCCTCCACCAAACTCAACCATTTTAAGGGTTTCAATCCATTCTTTGGTTGATGGGCGATGAATCATGATTTTATCGCCCACTTTAAAGCCAGTGGCATTTGCTAGTGTAATTTTTTGTGCATTTACCGGAACATAATTATCTGTAATGGCTATTGGCGATTCTTCTATCTTATCTTTTTTACCTAAAATTCTGATCACCCCAATCCGATCCAAACCTTGTGCGAAGATTTTAGTTCCGCTTTCACCCATTCCGCTGCCACGAAGCACAACGCCTGAAGCTGATATTTTTAAGATTCCGGAAACTTCATAGGTACCTTTCTCCAGCAAAATCGCCCCACGCAAACCATCTTTCCCGACAGGTAATTTAGATACATAATTTATGGCTGATTGAATTCTTAGCGTAGCATCATCATCTTTTAAAGGCACTACAACTTTGACCTGCGCTGATGGAATTGCTTTTTCGCCTGCCATATAACCTGCATAGGAGAAATCAGGAATACAATTCCCCAGCTTATCTGCCGTATAAGCCATTTTACCATCCTTACCTTTGAAAATAGGTTTTGGTGGCTCGATGGGTTTTGGTTTTTGTGCAAATGAAAAGTTCGCCATCAAAAGAACCATCATCAAAATTGATAAGGTTTTGAGTTGCTTTACTTTTAATATGTGGTTGGTTTTTGGCATTTTTTTCTTGTTGTCATGCTGAAGCATGAAGCATCTGCAACCTATTATTTACTGTTTCTGCCCACACGCTTACATTGTTGGCAGTGGGTTGTTAATGTTCTGCTTTCATCGCCTGCAGATTCTTCGCTGCGCTCTGAATGACAAACCCGTGTTGTCATGCTGAAGCATGAAGCATCTGCAACCTATTGTTTACTGTCTCTGCCCCCGCGCTTACATTGTTGGCAGTGGGTTATGTTAATGTTCTGCTTTCATCGCTTACAGATTCTTCGCTGCGCTCTGAATGACAAACCCTTGTTGTCATGCTGAAGCATTAAGCATCTGCAACATATTATTTACTGTCTCTACCCACGCTTTTAAATTATTGGCAGTGGGTTGTTAATGTTCGGCTTTCATCGCTTGCAGATTCTTCGCTGCGCTCTGAATGACAAAACCCCTTATTGTCATGCTGAAGCATAAAGCATCTGCAACCTATTATTTACTGTATCTGCCCACATTCTTCCATTGTTGGCGGTGGCTTGTTAATGTTTTGCTTTCATCGCTTGCAGATTATTCGCTGCGTTCGGAATGACAAAACCCTTGTTGTCATGCTGAAGCATGAAGCATCTGCAACTTATTATTAATGTCTCTGCCCCCGCGCTTACATTGTTGGCAGTGGGTTGTTAATGTTTTACTTTCATCGCCTGCAGATTCTTCGCTGCGTTCTGAATGACAAACCCGTGTTGTCACGCTGAAGCATGAAGCATCTGCAACCTATTATCTACTGTCTCTGCCTACGCGCTTACATTGTTGGCAGTGGGTTGTTAATGTTTACTTTCATCGTCTGCAGATTCTTCGCTACGCTCTGAATGACAAACCCGTGTTGTCACGCTGAAGCATGAAGCATCTGCAACCTATTATCTACTGTCTCTACCTACACTCTTACATTGTTGGCAGTGGGTTGTTAATGTTATGCTTTCATCGCTTGCAGATTCTTCGCTGCGCCATGAATGACAAAGCTTTCGCATTAAGATTGCTTCGTGCCTCGCAATGACGAAATTGGCTTACACAAAGTGCTTTAGTCTTTCCGCTTTGGCCTTTAATCTTTCAGCTTTGGTCTTTAGTCTTTCCATTTTCCCTTAACTAGGTTTTACAGTTGAAACAGGAATCACACTATTTAAATAAACTTCGATATTCGAATAACCACTTTTCGAAATTTTAGCTGCGTCAGTTGCATCATTTGGGTTTAAACCATTTTTTAACTCATACGCATCAGGCATACCATCATCATCTGAGTCTTTGTAAGGTGTACCTTTATATTCCGGATAACCGCCGACTTGACTAATATCGGTAATGATTCCCTGTTTGTATGAATCTTTTGGTAAACGACGGTGTTCGAAATCTTTCTCAGGTAATTTAACGCCTTCAATAAAGTCGATTTTACCTGTTTTTACTTGTTTAATTACGCGGGTATCAACCGGATCTCTCTTCGGAAGGTTTGCCCCAACGTTAGTTAATACATATTCTTTCGCTGCTAAAGTTGGGAGAATAGTGATTTTAGACATTGGAAAAGGCTTTTTCACCCGCATGGCTGCAAAATAGGGAGAGGCCTGTTCGAAAGTCATTAATTCACCTTTTTTATTCTCCAGCTGAACGCCACCATCCCAGTTATTTTTAGTTACTTTTTCATTTCCTTCAATAATATTTCCTTCTACATAAGCACGACCGTAAACAACATAAGGTAATTTACTTCTTCCAGATTCTGGCTTGAGTATTCTGTAGCTGATCGGCTCTTTTAAATTCGTAACCGGACCAGGTTTATAGTAGTTATTTACGATATTAAATAATGCAGTATAATCTCCACCATCCGTTGAACGATTATTCCAATTGAAAACCACATTGTTTGCAAAGTTGAAAATACCGTTCCACCCAATAGATGGGTTTCTGGCGCCATTATCTGCCCATAAGTTCCGCATAAAGGTACAGTTCTCACCACCTAATGTGCTACCAAAAGCATGGTTCCAGGTATCTAGAGCCTCAGAAAAAATGGAGTTTTGAATGGTGATGTTTACCGTTGCCAGTTTATCTTCGATTTTGCCTGTGCTATCGTTATACATATGACGATACATCGACATATTTTCGTCTAATCCCCAGCTTGCCGAAACGTGATCGATCATGATATTGCCTACCGGATTACCGCCAATCGCATCATCCCGACGCCCCACAAAGGTTTCGCCTCTTCTAAAGCGCATGAAACGAACAATCACATCATGTGTATTTAACCAAACCGATTCTCCAGCTACGCAAACACCATCACCTGGTGCCGTTTGACCTTCAATGGTGATATATGGTGCACGAATAATGAGTGGTGTTTTGATCCTGATGATCCCCGAAACGTTGAAAACTACTATCCTGGCTCCACCCTGTTCACAGGCATCGCGTAAAGAACCCGGACCACTGTCATTTAAATTTTTAACGACTATTACTCTTCCGCCACGACCACCGAAACTATAAGCACCACCACCTTCAGCACCCGGGAAAGCCAATAATTCTGATTGCGGCAAATCCGTTGGTCGGCCAGCCCATGGAATATAAGGCTTGCCCTCTTTCTCTTCTTTCAGAATGATGGGTTTTGCCTTTTCCCAGGCCATATCAGACTGATGATAAGCTTCCTTCATCATAGAATCTGATGACTTCTTAACATCTTCGGGAATTGTAGGATATTGGGCAAAAGCTGAACCAGCTGAGAGTATTAATGCTGCTGAAAACAGCAGATTTAAAAAGTTCTTTTTCATTTGTGTTTTGCTCGTTGGAAAAACAAAAGTTAAGTCGATAAATACTTCGCTAAAATAACGCAATATTAAGATTTATTATTCGGCTCATTCTTTGATCAATCCTGGTTTATCAATTTTGGTTAGAAAATATATTATTCTTTAAATCAGCACTTAATCTAAAGATTTTTAGCTTAACTCCTTAAATCAGCGAACGAATTTTAATCCGTTTTCCCGGATTCGAAACACCTGAATATCGGCTGCTAAGCTGAGTTACAAGATAGAGATTATATTCATATATAAATGTAACATTCTTGAATAAAAAAAGAGGATCGCACTCGCTGCTCCCCTCTTCCAAACCAAATATATAAATCGAGATTGCGCTAACTTATCCCAATGCTGTAAAACAATCTTATTTCAACGGATCAAATGTACCTGCTCCTTTTAAACTATTCCATCCTGTAGTTTGCTCTAAATATGGCGATGAACTTAAAATGTTTTCGTTCAGGCCAAAGAAATAATATTCAGGGTACCATTTAAATTTCCAGTCGGCCGGGTTTGTTCTATCCAAATCATCTTTTTCAGTAATCACGAATATGTTATCATATAAATAATCCAAATATGCCGCATAATTTGCACTGCCATTTGCTGTTGGATAGGTTGCCGGATCACGATCAATTATCGGTGCATTTCCGGTAGCTGGTTTAATCAATGGATCATTTGTACCCACATATTTAGCACCTGCAACTGATTTTACAGTGATGAAATATCCTTTTCTTCTGGTACCATTTAAAGGTTTAATCCCTAAACGTGCAGCAGTAGGAGAGTTTTCTTCAAACAACATCCAGCGTCTTAAATCAAAAAACCTTTTTCCTTCGTAAGCGAATTCGATGTTTCTCTCTTTTAAAACGGCAGAGAATAACTGGTCTCTGCTGGTAGCGCCAGCCAATCCATATGCGCCGTCTAAATTTTCCACTCCCGCACGTTCTCTGATGGATTTAATACCTTCTAAACCTTCACCCAATTTATTTGCACCAATGGCAGATTCAGCTAGGTTTAAGATCACTTCGGCGAAACGCATTTCCATAAAATCCATACCGTTTTGTTGAAAATTTCCATTGGTGTTGGATGCTGAAGGATCAGTGGCCTTACTAATATAAATGGCACTGGAATTTGCTCCTTTTGCTTCTGTTGTTAAACTGGGTACTGTTTCAGCAGCGGTTTTGTACCATTTATAAGTCCACTGTTTGAAAGTCGTGTTTCCTGCATATGGCCAGATTGCACCATTGTATACAAAAGTTTTATAGAAACGCGGATCTCTATTTTTATAGAATTTCTTCGCATCATAAGCATAAGTAGTTGAAGCACCTGGCATTTTACCATCTTTCATCGGGAAAGCATCTACAATTTCCTTTGTTGGTGATAGTGATCCTGCTCCATTAAGCTCTTTTGATCTTGCGGCCTGCTCCCAGCCATTATTTTTCGTAGTTGTTCCGCCGATGGCGAGGTTATTAAAACCATAAACAATTACGGCTTCCGGATTATTCACTTCAGAGAACCACATGTTGCCCCAAGCCACACCATTTGCAGTGCCGCCAGTCTTGAATAAACCACCACCGTTTGCTTCCAATAATGTTTTTGCCGCCAGGTTTGCCTGATAAGCTGCTTCCCAACGGGTAATATCATCTGTACGGTTAAATAATGGACTCGCCCAAGTTAACAGCACTTTGCCTTTCATCGCGGCACAAGCACCACTGGTAATGCGGCCCCAATCTGAATTTCCCCATTTACCTGGTAATAACGATTGCGCCATATCAAGATCTGCGATGATTTGTTTAATACATTCAGAGCTGGAACTTCTAGGGATTTGCAACGATGTTCCATCTTCTGAAATGGGATCTTGTGGTACCAATGCCAATGGCACGCCACCGTATAATCTTACCAAATCGAAGTATTGCCAGGCTCTCCAGAAATACATTTGACCTTTAAGGCGTTTCCTCACATCTTCCGGCAGGCCATATTTATCAATTTCAGCAATAAAAATGTTAATCTGTTTTAATCTCGTATACGGATTATTGACAATACTGGTGGTTAATCTCGCCCCAAAATAATTTAAGGCATGGCTGTTGGTATAACTGATCGTTGCCCACACTTTGTTAAAATCTGTTTCGCCAGCAAATTCATCTGTTGTCCTGGCGAAATTATCATTACCTGTAGCTAAATTCCAGGATAGTGATTGTGCATTGTTTGCCGGCAAGAATAAGCCGTAAACATAATCTACGTAACCCTGAGCCAATGCTGCATCTTTAAAAACTTCTTCATTATATCCGGCCAGATCTCTTTTTTCTTCGAGAAAGGAATCTTTACAGCTGGAGGAAAGCACAACCACCAAGGCGATTAAACTTAATATCTTATTTCTTTTCATCTCTATAATTAGATTATTGAATTTCAAATTTTCTTTGGTTATAAGGTGAGGTTAAGTCCGAAGGATAGTGTTCTTAAATTTGGATAAGCATCCCAGGCACCATCCGGACCTTTGTAACTATATGGATTATAAAGATTTACCGGATTTAAAGCAGATACAAACACCCTTGCATTGTTAATTTTTAATTTTTCTACGATTGTTTTTGGCAGGGTGTAGTTTACATTAAAACTTGGAATGCGGATTCTGAAAGCACTTACTTTATAAAAATTAGATGTTGGTGTTAAGCTAATATCTGGGAAATTAGGATTAGGCATAGTACCTTCAGGATTAATAACCGGATCGTAAATATTACCCCAGATATTTGGTAAGCTGGTAAAATTTCTGGCAATAGAAACGTTCAAAGCTTTCCTTTCATCGATTTCTGCCCACCCACCGAATGAACCGGCAATCACCGCATCTACACTAAAACCTTTATAACCAGCTTTTAAAGTAATACCAAAACCGTAATGATTTTGTGCTTTTTTTGATAGCTGTACCTGATCATTCTCATCGATAATTCCATCTGGAGCACCAAAAGTACCATCAGATTGTAACTGACCTCGCACATCTCTATAATAAAGCGTTCCTGGTCTTAACTGCGCTACTGGCGTACCAAATACCTGAGTAATTTTATATTGGTTAATGTAGTTGGTAACCTCATCCTGTGTTTTAAACATTCCTAAATAGTCATATCCCCACTTACCATTATCTGATGATTCGTTTGGTTTAGCTAACCAAGGTTTTAAATTATCATTAGCATTAAAATTACTGATTTTCACTTTATCATCACTCCATCCAAAACGGGCACTTACGCCATAATTGAAGTCTGTGCCAATTTTATCATCCCAGGAAATACCAAGTTCGTAACCAAAGAAATCTGCTGACCCAAAGTTTACTGAAGCCACAGTACCACCAATAGTTACCGGAAGACTTGCCGTTGGTTCTATCAAAATATTTCTGGCCATGTTATAATAACCTTCCACATTTACGCTTAAACGATTTTTCAGGAATTTAGCGTCGATACCAACGTTGTTTTTGTATTCTGTACTCCAGGTTGCATCTCTGTTAGGCGCTGCTTCCATTTTAAAACCGGTTGTAGCCGCAGTATTCCCACCAAAAACAGCTCCTTTACCATCCTGGAAAGTATAGCGCTGACGCCATAACCAAGGCTTGGTTTGATCGTTACCTAAAACACCAAATGCATATCTTAATTTCAAATAGTTAACTGCTGATACTTTGAAAAAACTTTCTTCAGAGATTACCCAGCCTACTGATCCTGAGTAGAATTTACCCCAATAGTTTTCAGGTGCAAATTTAGTAGAGGCATCTGTTCTGAATAAAAATTCTGCCAGGTATTTATTGGCATAGGCGTAGTTTGCTCTACCTACATAGGATAAAGTTCCGGCTTCATTGGCAGAAGTTGAACCATCAATGGCTCCGGTGGCCGAATTAAATTGGCCATTGGTGGCCGCAATCGGACCTGCTTTATAAACTACTTGTTGGCTGTTTTCAGATTCTGATTTTTCTACTGTAAATAATCCGCTTACGGAGTGCTTACCAAAATCTCTGGCATAATTTAATACGAAGTTGGTTTGCTCACTTTTTTGATTGGTATTGGCATAATACAAACGGTCTCCATTGGTTACTTTTAACGAACTTAAAACAGTCGCGCCCTCATAAATGTGTTTGTTTTCACCTAAACGATTAAATTCATACAGCGTGTAAAACGTACCGACCTGATCGCCAACCGAATTTCCAGTATTTCGGGCATAAGCCATTCTTGCTTTCAATCCCTTTATAAATGGAAGTTCGTATTCGGCATAGCCATTTACGGTAAATAAGTTTGTTTTGGTAGTGGCTAAATTATTTAACCGGTCTATTTCTCC
This sequence comes from Pedobacter psychrotolerans, assembly GCF_004340665.1. Classification (GTDB taxonomy): domain Bacteria; phylum Bacteroidota; class Bacteroidia; order Sphingobacteriales; family Sphingobacteriaceae; genus Pedobacter; species Pedobacter psychrotolerans. Next base: position 78,521 of record NZ_SLWO01000009.1, on the reverse strand, counting down.
AAAATGGTATCGAGATAAATCGTTTGTTGTTCCCGGAAGTTTCACGGGTAAGCCATCAATATAATCAGGTACATATCTTGGCGCCAGCAATAGATTTTTGTAATCATCTTCTACCCCTTCGCCAGATACCTTATTAAAAGTTTTAACCAAATCGCCGCTATTGCCTGAAACCTGAATCCCTACTTTAAAGTTGGATGTTACGGCCACATCTGTTCCGGCCCTGAAATTCCATCGGTTGTAATCCAATGTAGCCAGGTTACCCGTTTGTTTATTATAAGATACGTTGGCAAAATAAGTTGCCCTATCTGCTCCTCCGCTTACACTTAAGGTATGGCGTAAATCGTAAGCCGATTTCCAGGCATCTTCCAGACGGTCGTAATTGATATTTTTGAAATGTGCCAGCTCATCCGCTGTAAAAAAATTATCTACACCAGGTTGTTTGTTACCACCATTTGGACCGTTCATAATGTTGATGTATTGGCCAAATTCATAGGCGCTCATCATTTTGGTTCGATAAGCTTCGTCATTTACCGCATAAGATCCGCTGTAGCTAATTCTGGGCTTTCCTACTTTCCCACGTTTGGTAGTTACTAAAACTACTCCGTTACCACCACGTGTGCCATAAATCGCTGCTGATGCATCTTTTAAGAACGACATGCTTTCAATTTCAGATGCATCTAAGTTTCCAAAATTTGTTGCATCAGGTTTGCCCTGACCATCAATTTGGATTACACCATCAATTACATATAAAGGATCTGTACTCCCGCCATCTTTGGAGAAAATGTTATTGGGATTTCTGATCGTAATTTTAGCGGGAACACCCGGACGAGCAATACCACCACTCACACCAACCCCTAACAAACGACCACTTAAAGCAACAGCCACATTGGTACCTGGTAAATCTTCAATTTCTGAAGCCTTAATATCCACAATAGATCCCGTTAAAGAGCTCCGCTTCTGACTTCCGTAGCCCACCACCACAACATCTTCCAGATTTTTATTATCAGATACCAGTTTTACATTGATGCTGGATTGTGTACCCACAATAATTTGTTGCCTGGCGTATCCAATAAAAGAAAACACCAATACATCTGTATTATTTTTTACCTGAATGGTATATATACCATCACTGTTGGTACTTACATTGCTCGGAAAACCTTTGAGACTTACATTAACACCTGGAATTCCCTGCCCATCTGCCTGATCCACAACCTTACCGGTTATTCTTCGTTCTTGAGCCAAGAGGACAGCACTTGCCGACATCAATAGAAGCAAAACCATCGAAAATTTACGTAAAAATTTTGATTTCATTATATTTTGGTTAGTTTTTTAATCACATTAATCATTTAATTCAGCGATCATTATTAGGCTTCTTCCCAATTAATTTTAGCTGATTATGAAATGATATTGCTTTCGGTTTCTTCTGAAAAAATGATGGTTACAATTCAGATTAAAAAATCTGCTTATAGCATAGGTTTTCTCGGCTCATCTTGATTTTTGTTGGTTATTTTTTGGTTAGAAAGTATTTTACAATTTTGTTCTTCAGCAAACATTTCATAAAGCAACGTAATCATGTAAACCATGTACTACAATGCAACATATTAATGTATCCCTTACTGTAAGAAACTAATTTGTAATTTAGGATACAAGGTATAAAAAAACATTCATATATAAATGTAACATTCTTAAATAAAAAAATATAAAAAATTGAGAGGTGATTTTTCATCTCTCAAACGAATATTTAATTCACCTGCGCCTTGGCTTTACGCCTCTTTTCCCATTCTATACCTTCTTTTTTTAAATCATAGCCAGCAGCCGAAAGGTAATTGTTAATTCTTCCTTTATATTTTCCAAACCAAGCGTGTTTTTTATCAGATGATTCTGCATCCATGGCGTGTTCTCGGGCCTCTGTTAACCAAACCAGGATTTGCTTTTTCTGCTCCTCAGTTAAAGTGAGAATTTCTTCCTGATAAGCTTTGTAGGTAATTGGCAATACATTATAGGTCATTCCGTTTTTCACTAAATCTACCTGATCGGTAGTCAGTTGAGCCGAAAGCTTAGCCATGTATTTTTTATGAAGCTTACTTAAAGCAGTTTCTGTATTGCGGTTTTCTTTTGCCAAAGCAGAGTCACGCTCCACTTTATTATCTTTTTGCTGTTCTTTTATTTGTTTAACTTTCAAATCTCTCGCCGAATGGATATCGTTCAGGTTGCTGTATTGATCTTTGATGATATCCCTCACTTTATCAGATTTCCGCTGATCTGCTATGCCTAAACCCATCACTATTTTACCCGCCCTTTCGGTAATCGCCTTTTCGTATTTTAATTTTTCTTCGGCAGTCATTTGCTGGGCAAAAGTGTTCGCCAGATTTGTAATGCATAGCAATAAAGCTAAAACTGATAATCTCATCATCTGATTTTAATTTTTGGTTAGATTTCGAATACGGTATAATGAAGAGAAATTCATCTTGTGCATTCAATTGTTTAAGGTCACAATAAATTCATTAATAAACAAATTATTCATATAAAAATAAATAAGATTTAATTGTTTAATGATTTAACGATATAAGTTCATACTTTACTGTACATCCAATGCATCGATAGTAAGTCCTTTTGCATCTATTGCAATCAGTCGAACTTTATAACTCCCGGCATTGATCATGCTGCCCGTATTGGTATTGATATAATTCCATTTGCCCTCTTTAGTTGGTACAAACTCCACCAATTCAGTTTTCATCAACGTTCCATCAGCGGATAAAAATTCCATTTTTGCCTTTAAAACCTGTTTAAATGGATTGTGGTATTTAATGGTAAGCGAATAGGTATCTGCCACACCAACACCTATCTTCCATTCCAAAACCCCGCCTTTGCCTTCTGTAAAAGTCACTCTTGGCTTCCCCATTAATTCTGCCTTAACAATGCTCTGGCCGCTTAATGATGCATCAGTCGCCTTGTAAGTAGCCACTGTTTTTAAATCATAAGCGGGTTCCAAATTGCTTGGTAGCACCACCGCTATAGTAGCGAAATCACCATTCAGAACTACCTTATCCCCCTTTAGAAATCTTTTGCGATAGACGTTAAACGCTTCGCGCTCGCTGTTCTCGATTTTTGTTTGGGTATCTTCATATCCTTCAGGAATTTTAGATTGCTGATTCATCGCAACAAAGACATCGGCCACCTCATTTACCTGGAATTTCAATTCAGGGTTAGCCTCGACAGCTGATTTTTGAATCCATTCTGCGCCATAAAGATTTGGTGGAAGTTGCGTAAATTCCTTTTCATTGTTAAAAAATTGCTGGTCGCCAATATCCATCCAGCTTTTAGCTTGAAAATTCTTTTCATCTGCAAGCTTAAAAATTGAATTACTTTGTTCGCCTATTTTTATTCCTTTATCTAAAGAAGCGATTGCGATGGCCGAAACAAGTGCCTGTCCAACTTTAACCCGTGGGAAAGAAACCACCAAGTCACCTGCCTTTACTTTCACCTTTATTGTTTTCTTCAACACACTGTTTGTACCCACCGATTTCCAGATATCTAAATCTTGTAAAACCATTTGATCATTAATTGCCACATCAAACAACCTCATTTTTTCTGCATCCATTCCGCCACCAATGCCCAACCAAGGCTCGATAAAATACAGTTCTACCAGATATTCTCCATCAACAGGAATAGGAAAACTAAATTTCAGCTGATCTCTCCCATATCTGAATGATTGAAAAAGTTTCCAATCCTGCGTACCTTCAATTGGAGAAAAAGTTCTTCGCTGGCTGGCAAAAAAAGCCGGAACGCCTGGAAATGCAGCCGTCCATGAAGTTGAACCATAGTTTTTAGTGTTGGGGGATAATTGCTGATCGGCCAACCATTTGTTACCTAAATGATCCTGATAAGATGGTCCGCCACAATTTAAGCGGTATAAATAATTATAATTTTCGTGAGGATTCAAGATGTTTGTATTGCTCACCAAACGATCAAAATTTGGAGATTTTGGAAGACTATTCAATACAATTTGATCCTTCGCAACAGCTTTTCCATTCACATAACCCACCGCATAGAGTACATTGTATTTAATGTTTGGCTTATTCCACTGGAAATGCGTTCCGATTGCACCGCGTTTCTGTTTCCCTAGTGATTCACCATCAATATCATTAAAAAGTTCTACTTCATCGCAGTTTGAATACACCACGATGCTATCTTTCAAGCCGGGTTTGCTCCAACGGTTTGGCCAGGTGTGTGAAACGATATAGGCCATTGGCTCGGTTTCCTTTGGTGCATAATTGGCCCTGAACATGTAAAAAACATCAGTTGGTTCTTCCCATGGGGTGAACATACCTTTGTAATTCACAGGCCCAATTCGATCCAGATCCCGCAAGCCTTCACCACCCTGTACCCGACCCGGATTATCCTGCGAGCTATACAACCAAAAGAAATGACCCGCAGTCTTATCCTTCACCGTTTCTGCCAAACGCACTTTCGTTTCCATCAAATCGGTCATTTTGTTTTCCGAATAACTTTTTTCGTTAGCAGCTAAATGATGTAAATCGATGGTTCGCCAGGCACCATACTCTCCTACTAAAACCTGTCTTTGCAAATCTGCGCCATAGGTTAACGGATCGCCACCGTAAGTACCTGTCCAGTTTTGCGGCACATCCCAATCTGTACCTTTTCCACCATTGCAGGTAGTTACCTTCCTTTGCGAGGAGGCCGTTGGATCGAGTTTCCGAATCAGTTCGGTACACTCTATCGCAAAATCTTCGGGCAAGGTGCTTTCATTTTCCAAACCCCATAAAACCACTGCCGGACTATTTCTCCGTTCCTTTACCCAATCGATTAAAAGCTTTTTGAAGTTTGATCTGAATGCTGGCTTATCATACCAGATATGTGCCGCCAGCTGCGTCCAGCATAAAATCCCATCCTGATCCCAATAATCAGAATACAACAAATTATGTGGCTGGTGTGCATCCCTGAAAGCGTTAAAACCAGCTGCTTTGATCTGCCTTACCCTTGAAGAAATCTGCTCATTTGTAAAGGCATGGCTGTTACCAATCAGGTGTTCGTACTCGGCGATACCATTGATAAAAACAGGCTTCCCATTTAACAGAAACACTTTTTGATTCGCTTGTTCTCCAATAGGCCAGCTGATCCAGCGGATGCCATACGGTGTTTCTAATTCATCAACCAGTTTTCCATGGTCTATAATGGAAGTTTTTAAAGTGTATAAATATGGATTTTCTAACGACCAAAGTTTAGGATTAATAATCTCATTAGTTTTCTGAGAAAGTTCAATTTCCTTACCGGATTGAATATTAATATTGTTCTTTAATTCCTTAATCACTTTCCCATTCACATCGATCAATTGATTCAAAACAGTAACGGTCTTGCTTTTCGCTGAATAATTTTTAACAGTAGTTACAAAATTTAAAACAGCTGATTTGTCTGAAATTTTATTGTCATTCCAGATGTGAACACCGAAGGGCTCAATTCTGGTTTCGTTGGTTACCATAAGATGAACGGGTCTGAAAACCCCCATAGGCTGTGATCCTTCGGAAAATCCGCGTTCGGTTGAACAACCACCATCTACCCAGGGTAAATCCTGAATATTTGCCGGGTGATCCGCCCTGACCGCCAATAAATTATCTTGGTTTTTTAGTTTGATTACATCGGTAACATCAAGTGTAAATGTGGTTCTTCCGCCAGGATGATAGCCAACCTGTTTGCCATTCAGCCAAACGGTAGCATAAGAACCAACACCTTCGAAATACAAAAAGAAACGTTTGCCATTTTTGATTTCATTGCTTTTAAAGGTTTTACGATACCAGGCATAACCATGTTTATTGCCGTGAAGCTTCCGCTGATAACCTTCGTATTGGTCCCAGTTATGCGGAACATTTACTTTTTTCCAATTATTGATTTTGTAATTATTTGCTTGAAAACCATCGTGAGCATTTATATTTTTTTCGTCGGCAATGGTTTCCCAATTGGCGTTAAGGGGAATGTCTTTACGGATTTGAGCAGAAGAATTTCCTGCAAAAAAAAGTAAAATGGAAATGAAGCTTAAAAATAACAAAATTCTTCCCGGCTCAGGCCAGTTAAATTTCGAAAGCAGATCATTTTGACTTACGAAGTTTCTAAGGCCTGTATGATGGCAAACTTCGTCAGTCTTAGCGTTATTTAGCATAGAAACTGACGAAATTCTTCCGCCCGCTGCCCATTGAAATTTCGTAAGTTGAATTAATATCTTCATTTCAAATCTCCATTCAATTTATAGCTTTCTCCGGCTTTGGTATCCATCTCCATTTCTTTATTCAGATATTTCACTTTGCACTTGCCTCCAACTTTGGATTTAATCTGAAGTGCGGTCAGTTTTCCATTGGTCCAACTTAAATCTACCTCAAAACCACCCCTGGCTTTTAGCCCTTTAATTTCACCATTCGGAATAGCACCTGGAAGCGCTGGTAAAATATCAATATATCCCTGGTGACTTTGAACGATCATTTCGGCGATGCCTGCTGCTCCACCAAAATTTCCATCAATTTGAAACGGTGGATGGGCATCAAATAAATTTACGTAAGATCCTGCGCCTGTACCTGCAGGTTTCATCAACATTTTTATCAGTTTCATGGCATGGTCACCGTCTTTAAATCTTGCCCAAAAGTTAATTTTCCAGGCCAGGCTCCAGCCCGTCGCGTCATCTCCCCTGTACAAAAGCGATTGCTTCGCAGCGTTCATCATTTTCGAATCCTGATCCCAGGCAATATCATTCCCCGGATAAACGCCCCACAAATGCGATACATGCCGGTGTTTATTGGTGGTATCATCCTTATCTTCCAGCCATTCTTGCAACTGTCCGTATTTGCCAATTTGATTTGGTGCAATCTGCGTGATTTTATCCTGAAGTGACTTTCTAAAAGATTCATCAACATTTAAAATATTGGCTGCTACAAGGCAATTTTTAAATAACGACCGGATAATCTGATGATCCATTGTTGGTCCGGCCACCAGGCCACCATTCTCTGGCGAATTGGATGGTGTGCTGATTAACCAGCCTGTTTTCGGATCCTTCACTAGGAAATCTTCAAAAAACAAAGCCGCTTGTTTCATCAATGGATAAGCCTCATTCTTTAAGAAATTCTGATCTTGTGTAAATTGGTAGTGCTCCCACAAATGCTGACTTAACCAACCGCCTCCGGTTACCCAGATGCCATGATTCGATGCATTGATGGGCGATGTTCCATTCCATAAATCGGTATTGTGGTGCAAAACCCAGCCGTTTGCATGGTAATATTCTTTTGCAGTCGTAGTTCCGACTTTTGCCAAACCTTTTATTTTTTGAAATAAGGGATCATTTAATGCAGACAGATTCAAGATCTCGGCTGGCCAGTAATTCATCTCCAGGTTAATGTTTGTGGTGTATTTACTTCCCCAGGGTGGCGCAAGCAAATCGTTCCAAATCCCCTGAAGATTAGCAGGCTGCGTACCCGGACGGGAACTGGAAATTAATAAATAGCGCCCATACTGCATATAAAGTGCAGCAAAACCAGGATCATTGGCTGTCGCAAATTGACGCAAGCGTTCATCTGTTGGCAGCTTTTCATTTTCTGAACGACCGAAATCTACTTTAAAGGTGTTGTAATATTTCTGATATTCCTCAACATGTTGTTGCGCTATATCGGCATAAGTTTTTCCTTTTATCGAATTTAGCGTGTTATTTATCGCAACGGTTGGATCACCAGAAACATCATTTGCATTGATGAAATTGGTTCCTGCGGTAAGATATAAAGTTACTTCATCCGCTTTTTGGATGCTGATTTGATTGTTTTGCACTTTAATAACACCATTTTTGATCACAGCAGTTAAACGACTTTCTCCTCGTAGCGCACCATCTTTTACCTGTACAGAAAGTGAAATACTATGATCGTTTAATACCTTAACTGACGAGTTTGGGTGAACACTGGAAAGTGCAGCATTGAAACTTATTGATGCCTTTTTGTTTGCTGTTAAATGAATAACTATCGCCTGACTAGGCTGACTGGCCAGATAAGTTCTTTGATAATCTATCCCATTTACGGTGTAGGAAGTTTTGGCAATGGCCTTCGTTAAATCCAGCAATCTCTTATAATTCGACACCTGCGATTTACCATGATCGAATTTAAGATTTAAATCGCCAAAAGGCTGATAACTGGCCTGATATTGAGGAACTGCTGGCGGAGCATCGTTTTGAATTTTATATTTCCATTCCTTAACCAGTGAAATTCCATTCTCTACAGTTGATCCAACAGGATAAATTCCGATAGGCTTGCTTACATCTTTATAACCACCAATCCCTCCACGATCGTAAAAATTAAAAACCTGAATGGCAATGGTATTTTTTCCGGCCTTAATCAGTTTAGCCGGGATGGTATATTTTCTTGCTTCTGTACCTTCTGTATGACCAACCAAACTGCCATTAACGTAAGTAAAATCCTGATCAAAAATTTTATTCAAGTCTAAAACCAAATCCTTTCCAACCCAGTCTTGTGATACATCAATCGTGGTTCTAAACCAAACAGCACCATCTAAATTTTTAAGTCCAACCGTTTCCCAACCTTCATAAGCCGGAACTTTAAGTGTTTTCCAAAGCCGATCATCATAGTTAGCGGAGGCCGGATTTCCTAAAATGCCCTTCCCTGCTTTCATTTCCTTTACCCAAGCCTCACGATTGCCAGCTTCGCTTTGCACACCCATAAATTGTGCTTGTGCCAGCGTTTCGGCTTCTTTCTGTTTACCTTCAAAAAGTAGCTTTCTAATTTCTGGCAGGTACTTCGAAGCACCTTTTCGATTATAATCACGTGGTGATCCCGTCCATAAAGTTTCCTCGTTGAACTGGATATGATCATCCTCTACGCCAGCAAAAATCATGGCACCTAAGCGTCCATTTCCAATAGGCAAAGCATCCGTCCATTTTTCTGCAGGTTTAGTATACCAAAGCGTTTGATTCCCATCCTGTGCATAAAGTGAGGTGGATGCACATAGTATTAAAATAAAAAGCAGTAGTGAATTTCTTTTTGGCCACATCATAAAATAAGATTTACTGGCCTTTATCACCAGAGATAACATTTATTGATTCTAAAACGTCCTGATCTTTCTTAACCGCGGCCTTTATATTTTTGAAATTGTTATTCCCTAAAGTAACGTTCTTACTTGCTGCGCCACTCACCTTCAAATAGGTTGCGGTTTCCTTTGTTGGAAAGGCGTTATATAAGAATACATCCGTTACATTTCGCAAATCTATCACCGCCGCATCAGCATGTGGCTGATACGTTTTTACACCATCGATAACCAGGTAATTTACTTTTGAAGCAACGAGCGATGGTCCAATTTCGGTATTCACCTGAACGTTATGAAACTCAATTTTGTTAGAAAAGCTAATATTAAAACCTGTTTTAGCATCCATATTAATATCGTTGAAGGTGATGTTTTCAATTGGCATTTCCTCCAGGCCATTCAGGTAAGCCGCTTGATTCACCTGACCAGTAATATTGCTAAAATGGATATTTCTGAATTTTGGCGTTCTTGCTGAAACGGGTTCTACATTGGTTTTTGCATACTGCATATCGAGCACAATGGCTTGTTGTTTAATATTTTTCATGATGATGTTGCTTACGCGAATTTCTTCCACTACACCGCCTCTACCTCTTGCCGTTTTAATGCGAATACCTCTATCTGTTCCATCGAACACACAGTTCGAAATGGTGATTTTCCGCACATCACCAGACATTTCACTTCCTATTACCACGCCCCCGTGACCAGATAACATGGTACAATTCGTAATGACGTAATTTTCTGCCGGAACTGCCATTTTTCTTCCTGGCTCATCCTTGCCAGATTTTATCGTGATGCAATCATCGCCCACACTAATGTGGCAATCCGAGATGTGTACATTTTTACAGGATTCAGGATTAATGCCGTCGGTATTTGGCGAGTGTGGGTTATTAATGGTCACCGCGTGAACTTTTACGTTCTCGCAAAACTCAGGGTTAACCGTCCAAAACGGCGAATTGCGAATGGTGATCCCATCGATTAATACATTTTTGCAAAACATAGTTTGGATAAACGGTGGACGAAGAAAACCGCGTTGCATTTGTCTGGGATCATCGGGTAACACAATATCTTTATTTAAGCCATCAAAAGTGGTTTGCCATTTGGATCGTGACTGTCCTTCTTTGTAGCCTTCTACAAAATCCCACCATTTTTTGCCATGTCCATCAATTAAACCACGACCGATTATCGAAATATTCTCCGCTTTATAAGCATAAAAAAGTGGCGAGAATGAGGTTACATCCACACCTTCATAACGGCTTTTAACCATTGGCAGGTAGTCATCGAAGTTATCACTAAAATGAAGCTCTGCCCCGGCATCAATAAAAATGGTGATGTTACTTTTCAAGTGAATTGCACCAGTAAGGTATTTCCCCGCGGGAAAATAAACCGTGCCTCCACCGTTTTTAACAGCGGCATCAATTGCTTTTTTAATGGCTTCAGTAGCCAGTTTACTGCTATCGTTTTTCGCACCGTATTTGGTTACATTATAAAAAGATTGCGCTGTTGCTGATAAGCAAATTACTGTAGCGAATAAGAAAATAATCGATTTTAAAATATTTTTCATTTGTTCTTTTTATGCCCTGGTCGGTGTGTCACGACCAGTTAAATTTTTAATTGTAAATGGTTGGTGAGCCACCAACCATGGATGCAGATTCCTTCCCCGAAAGGTCGGGGCAGGCTGTCGTGCCTCCTCGCAACGACGATTTGGTTGATACAATCGTCCTCTTTTGTAAAGAGGATGATCGAGAATAGCGATTTTATCGCTCCCATGTTAATTCATTTGAACCTTAACTGGCTTCAAACTTTTCGATTGATGAATCTGCTTACTATTCACGTACACTAAAAAGCCTTTTCCTTTATTATATTTTTGGCCTGTTTTGTCCCAGATCAGTGTAACCAATTGATCATGATAGGTTACATTATCAAGTTTAAACCAGTCCCATTTGTTCTTGGGAATTAATGGAAAAACCTCCAACACATTATCCTGACGGGGTTTGATTCCGATCAGATCATTAATAATTAAATCACAAAAAGTGGAGTGGTTATAGAAACTACTTCTTGGGTTATCCCCTTTTAACCATTCACCCATTTTTTCGTCCTGATATTCGCCAATGTAAGGTTTACCATTTTTCACATGAGAAGCGGCGTATTGATGCAATTCCTGATAAAAAACATCGGCATTCATTTTACCATGTTTTTTATAATTGGTAAGCAAATTAGCAAGTCCTTTCAAAGTCTGGGAACTGGCGAAGGGCCAAAGGGCGCCATCCCATTCACAACCGTGACCAGAGCCACGCGTTCTGAAAGTCGGATCTCTCCTTTCAGCTGTGGTTAAACCCCAGGGTGCTTTGAAACCAGCGGTATCCAATAACTGATCCCAGGCTTTTGCATAAGTAGATTGATCATCTGGCAGGTTGAAATCCCAGGGTGTAAAACCGATGGCCTCTCTAACATTAGCTAAGCCACCTTTCGCCTTCCTGGTTTCGAAAAACATTGATTTTGCATTCCATAAACTATCCTGAACCAGTTTTTTTAGCACATTCGCTTTTGCCTGATATTTAGCTACAAGTGACTGATTGCCAAGCAAAACAGCTATTTTATTTAAGGCTATTGCATTACCAAACATGTAGCTGTTAATGGTTGGGCGTTGATTCTGATCTCTTCTGGATCCACTGATGGATTCTTCCATCCCATCTTTTACATCATTTTGCCAGAATAAACCATCTTTTCTTTGTCGCTCGGTTTCCCATTTGGTAAAATCGGCATCAAGGGCTGGGAGAATTTCTTTCAAAAATTTCTGATCAGGTTTAACCAGGAAATTCTGATAAACAGCATCATCTATCCAGCTGCTAAATTGGTGGAAGCGCTGTTTGCTCTGACCCACATCGGCTTTGTAAAGCCAGAATTTAATGTAATCCTTTAAATAGCTATTGTCTTTAAACCAGCGACCTTCGTAAATATGGTGCCCCAAAGCACAGCTGATGGAGTTATATTTGCCTGCATGTTTTACAGGCTCTATAAATTCGGTAAAAATAAATCCCTCTGGACTCTTAACCAAGTGTTTCCTGAAGGTCCATAAACGGTAGTAATAATTCTGCTCTAAAACAGAATCCGGACATTCGAATAAGGGTGCCTGCTCTGCCAGAAACTCGAAAGCCTCTGCATTTGGAATATAATTTTTAACCGCTTCTGAATCGATTGAATTGAAATATTCCACATATTTTTTCAATTGATCCGTATTTGCCTTTTGCTGTGCAAAACCAGTTATTGTTGCAATAGATAAGCCAATCGCAGCAATTAAATTTCTCTTTTTCATCATTCGAATAACCAATCTATATCCTTTCCCCTGCCATCTAAACCGGCATTAAATATTCTTAATTCCTGCTGATCATCAATAAAACCCAACACCAAACACGCTCCCTTTCCTAAATTCAAGGTATGCGTTCCTGCCGGGAAAGAATAGGCATGAACGTTTGCAGGTGCATAACCATTTAATACTAATGCATTGGAGATTTTAATTTCCGACTGACCATAATTATTCGCGCTTGCATCAGTTTCCAATTGTGGTGGCGCCAGGAATTTAGGATCTTTCTGATTAAAAAATGCAACCAAAAGCTTCACTGGTAATTTTGTATTAAATTTAATTTCCGTACCAGCTTTAACCTGATTTCCCTTCGATAACTTGATTCCTTTTAAACCCATCAATTGTGCTGCTACTTCCTTAATCACCACAGCGGTATCAGAAAAAACGGCTACATTTTTTTCAATGATGTAATTTTCACTCTGATTTAAAACATTTACTTCAGCAGGTTGATACGGGATGATTTTCGCCACTGCATTACCTTTAACAGACTTCAACGAGTCGATACTTCTTTTGAAATGATTCAGTTCTTTAGTAAAAACCGGCAACATTTCTTTCCAATGGATAAATGTTTTATCTACCCCACGCATCGGGATTTTTCGTTGCTTGGTTTGCATGCTGTTGGCGTACAAGTAGTTTCGCTCGGTAAGCTTAACCAATTCGGCATAATGGGTTACACTTTTCTGTAAAAACGGAAGTGCTTTTTCCAGATCGGTAACATCGTTGGAGTATTTATACCTCAACACCCAAAGGGCCGATTTAACCTTCTCCGCATAAAAATTTGCCATCGCATCGTAGCAATACATATCATTTTTTAAACGGGCAAACTCGGCGGTGTCTTTAGTAATCGATGGAGCAGCTTCATTAATCGATATCAAAGCTTTTTTTCCATGCTCCACTACTTCCTTCGCCACCTGAACCGGAGTTTCACCAATATGACCTTGTTTTTTCCATTCTTTTTCAGCGTATTCGATGATCATTTCACCTTCAGGTGCCTCAGATTCGTACATCAGGGTGAATAAACCGTAGCGGAAAGGGTTGATTAATTGCGTCATCAACATGCCTAAAGTTAGCGTTTGTCTATTCCCGTCGGTGATTCCATATCTCCGCAATAGCTTCGGCGAAATCTCTCCTGATTCTTCGTAGGCATTTAAAATCGCTTTACCTCCCGCCAGGTTCGAACCATATTTCTTCGCCAATTCTGATCCCCAATAATTAACTTCCTGCGAACGATCTCTTTCTGACTTCCAGGCATATCTTGCCCATTCCTTATACCAGATCCAGTCACGATCTACCTCTAAAATCCTCCCTTTTACCTCATCAGCAGCATAAGGCCAATCCCAGTAACTGTGTTGCGGGTATAAATGCAATCCTTTAGCTCCATAAATTTTATTCATCGCCACAACCGATTTCTGGATAAAATCAGCAGAACCGTATCTGAAAGGTTCCAGGTTGGCTAAAATGTGTACATTAGAAATATTAACCGTTCCAATGGCGGCCAGTTTTCTATTCAATTCTGCCCAGGCGCCACGCGGCCCATATGTAGTTAAAGCTTCGCCATTAAACTTATTTTCAGTATAAAGATTTTTGTATAAAGGTAATGCAGCTTTCATCACGGCAGGTGCATCCGTATCGTGTGCCCGCAGTACAATTGGTGGTTCACCTTGAATGTTGGCCGCTTTTAATCCATCCTTTACACCGGGGATAATGGTTTTGGTAAACCAGTCTATATCATCCTGGCCAACACCTTCCATCGCCTCGCCAAGCGCTACCATCAAACCTACATTTGGGTATTTTTCTACGAAAGCAGCGATCGATTTTCTGGTGTAATCAGCAATCAAAGGCACAATTGGGCGGTTGCGGTCTTGCGTTTTTAAACCGTGTTTATCTGCAAAAGTCTTCGGAATGATGATATTATAAAACATCTGAATCACCCAGATGCCACGTTTATCTGCTTCGTGAGTCAGGAATTGAAAGATCTCCTCATTTTTTTTCAACGTTGCCTCATCAACTTCTACGGCATATGGATAATCCTTCAGCCTAATTAATGAAGAGAACGGATGACCATTCCACAGGTAAAGGGAATTGTAACGGTTTTCCACCATCATATCTAAATACTTAATCCATAAAGCTTTATCGTATAGCCAGGGAAAAGTTTCAGGGGTATATGGATATTCGTAAACATCATGACCGGGAAGATAATCAGGTTTTTGTAACCCGATACAGGTACCACGCAACACCATTTCCGGGTGATCGGTAAGTGCAATTTTTGTTGGTATTTTTTGTTGCGTTTTGATCTGATCAATCAGTTCCAAGCATCCATATAAAGCGCCTGATGCATCGGCACCTAGAATATAAATTGCATTGTCTTTGCCTTCGGTAATGGAAAATCCTTCTTTCCCTGCAGCAATGGCTTTATCTTTTGATGATTTGGGCAATAGCGCATATACTTTATCGCTTGCCAATCCAACCACAATGGCGTTCTTTACTCCTGATAATTTCTGCTGATTCTGAATCCTAACCTTGTAGCCTATTTTTGTTAGCGCGTTAGAAAGTCGTTCGGCACCGAACTTAATCCTTTCATTGCTATTTGAAGAAATGATAATTGATTCTTGTTTTTGTGCATGAACGGAAACTAGCGACGAGATCCAAAACAATAGGGTACAAAAAAACGGGAATAGAAATTTTCTCATTCAAACTGATGCTAACACCATAAACCTTTCGCAAGGTTCACAGTGGATATTTGGTTAAAATATTTATTTAAATATAAAAATATTATTCAAATATAAGTAATTAAGCTTTGGAGTTATGTAAAATTTCCGCAAGGTAAACCCGTTTAAATAGCCAAAATAAAAGGTTGTAAAGATTCTTGAATATTTAGATAAGAAGATAAAATATTTAATCAACATTATTTATTTTATTTGTATCCTGATTCTAATCAATATTATTTAAAGGTGGCAAATGCTACATTTCCATTTATCAGAAAGGAAAAAAACGAACGTTATATTAACATCGCCATAATTTTTAATTTCTATCTTTCAATAATCGAATCAATAACCATTTTAAACCATAAACATGTTTTCATTAACGAACAAAAGAGCTGTAGTAACTGGCGGAGGAAGTGGCATTGGCAAGGCGATCGCAACTATTTTGGCCAGGCAGGGTGCTGAAGTTCATATTTTGGAACTCGGCATTGAGCAAGCTGAATCTACACTTGCCGAAATCAATAACAATGGCGGAAAGGCTTTTATTTACGCCTGCGATGTTGCTAATCACCAAAATGTTAAGGAAGTATTTAGTCAGATTGGCGCAATCAATATCCTGGTTAACAATGCGGGTATTGCGCATATTGGTAAAGCCGATACAACCGAGGAATCTGATTTCGACCGGGTGATGAAAGTAAATGTGAAAGGGGTTTACAATTGTTTATATGCCGCTATTCCACAACTTCGGGCAGCTGGCGGCGGCGTAATCATTAACATGGCCTCAATCGCTTCGTTAATTGGTCTACCAGATCGTTTCGCTTACAGTACAGCGAAAGGTGCAGTAAAGGCGATGACCATGAGCGTGGCTAAAGATTACATCAGTGAAAACATCAGGTGTAACTCTATTTCGCCTGCCCGTGTACACACCCCATTTGTAGATGGCTTTTTACAGAAAAACTATCCGGATAATATAGATGAAATGTTTGAGAAGTTATCTAAAACACAACCCATCGGCAGAATGGCTAAACCAGAAGAAGTTGGCGCTTTAGCTTTATATTTATGCAGCGATGAAGCTTCTTTTATTACCGGTTGCGATTACCCTATTGATGGTGGTTTTACCACCTTGAACAACTAACATAATTTAAAATACATTTATAAGTAAATTAAGATGAAATTAATCAGATTCGGCGAGCCGGGAGCAGAAAAACCAGGTGTAATAATCAATGAGAATTATTTCGATGTTTCGGCATTGGTGAGCGACTATAACGAGGATTTTTTTGGTGGCGATGGTTTAGAAAAACTAAAGAAAGACATCGAATCAGCAGATTTACCACAGGTTGATCAAGGTGTTCGCTTAGGTCCTGCCTTAGCCCGTCCGTCTAAAATAGTTTGCGTGGGTTTAAATTATAAAGATCATGCAGCAGAAACCAATGCAGCCATCCCTCCAGAACCCATTTTATTCTTTAAAGCCACCTCGGCCATCGTTGGTCCAAATGATGATTTGGTTATTCCTAAAAACAGTAAAAAAACCGATTGGGAAGTTGAATTGGCGATCGTTATCGGCAAAAAAGCCAGTTATGTTTCAGAAGAGGATGCCTTAAATCACATAGCGGGTTATGCATTGCATAATGATTACAGTGAACGTGAATTCCAGATTGAGCGCAATGGACAATGGGTGAAGGGGAAAAGCTGTGATACCTTTGCACCCATCGGCCCCTTTATTGCTACGCCTGATGAAATTGAAGATGTACACAATCTTCGCCTGTGGTTAACTGTAAATGGAAAAACATTACAGGATGGTAATACATCGAATTTTATCTTTAATGTGCCTTTTATCGTTTCGTATATCAGTCAATTTATGACACTTTTACCTGGAGATGTAATCTCTACAGGTACACCCGCTGGTGTTGGATTGGGGCAAAAACCAGAACCCTGGTATTTAAAGGCAGGTGATGTAGTTGAACTTGGGATTGATGGCTTAGGCACGAGTAAACAAGAAGTTAAAGCTTATAGCGGACAATAAATGAAAAGATACTGTTTAACACTGGATTTAATAGATGATGAAAAGCTGATTAACGAATATAAGCAGTATCATCTTGATGTTTGGCCAGAAATTAAGGAAAGCATTCGTAATGCTGGTGTAGATGACCTGCAGATTTATCTACTCGGCAATCGGCTGTTTATGATTATGGAGGTTAATGAAGATTTTTCTTTTGAAAAAAAGAATCAGGCAGATTTAGCGAATCCTAAAGTACAGGAATGGGAAACCTTGATGTGGACATACCAGCAAGCTTTACCTCAGGCAAAACCTGGCGAAAAGTGGATTTTAATGGATCAGATTTTTAAATTGTAAATCTTCAACAATTATAACGCTCAATTATGATAGACACCCACGTTCACTTTTGGAATTTTGATCCGGTTAGGGATAACTGGATTACGGAAGAGATGCGTATCATCCGCCACGATTTTACACCAAAAAATCTTACCCGTACATTCAATGATCTTCAGATTTCTGGCTGCATTGCCGTTCAGGCCAATCAATCAGAAAAAGAAAATGATTTCTTGCTTACCCTGGCAGATCAAAATGAACTCATCAAAGGAATTGTGGGCTGGATAGATCTTAAAAGCCCTGACCTCAGCAGCAGACTTTCTTATTGGAATAACTTCAAGAAGATAAAAGGCTGGCGACATGTACTTCAGGCGGAAAGCGACGAGTTTATTCTTGATCCGGATTTTATTGCAGGCATTAAGCAACTTAAAAAGTTCAGATATACTTACGATTTGTTGTGTTACCACAATCAGTTAGGGAGCATCATTAAAATGGTTGATCAGGTTCCAGATCAGCCATTTGTTTTAGATCATTGTGGCAAGCCCGATGTTAAAAGTCAGGATTTAAAAACCTGGGGGCAAAACATCAAACTGTTGGCAGAAAACCCAAATGTATCATGTAAAGTATCTGGTTTATTGGCTGAAGCCGACTGGAAAAACTGGAAAGAGATTGAGCTTTTTAATTGTTTTGATGTGGTTTTTGAAAACTTCGGTGTGAATCGGGTGATGTATGGCAGCGATTGGCCAGTAGTGTTGGTGAGTCGCCCCTATCAAGATTGGTTTCACCTGGTGAGTAAATACGCAGAAAGATTTAGCGCCACAGAAAGGAAACTAATTTTTACCGATAATGCCAGGACTTTTTATAAGCTCTAATGAATGGAAAATATATTTTCGATTGATTGAAGCAATCTCATTTGTGATTTCATTAATAAAGGGCAATTTCATTTAAGTCGCTCCATGACATCCACTACATTCATTGTGATTTCTATGAATTATTGATGTAAAACATCATATAAAACCCATTCGTTTTACCAAGAAAACAACTGTAAGTATGCTAGTAATTGGAATTCAATTCCCTCGCCATCCATCGAGAAGGTCTTAAAGCTTTTCAGAAGCCCTCAAATCATATGATTGAGGGCTTCTAGCATTTCAATTATTTTCTGTATAAAGGACACCTCTTAAGCAAATATTCTAACGGGCTGCTATATCCGCCATCGGTACTACTCAGAAAAGCTTTATGACTTTGGTTGTAGATGCTAGCATTGTTATCCATGTAAATGTGCAGGCTTACTGACACATCATAACGCTGAACAGAATTGCTATTGGTGCTGCCATACGTGGAAATCCCTTTAACTTTTTCGTCATCATCCCGTTTTACTTTCGTGTTGGCAACGCCACTTGTGGAACTTGTCTGATAACCTTTATTTTGAGTAACCGAGCCATCAACAATATACTCAACACCTAAAATATCACAAATCTCCTTCATCGTGAAATTCATCATTTTGTCTTTGGTTACTCCACCTTTAACCAAAAGTGCATTAGTGGTTCTTGGATCCAAGATTGTATATCCTGCGGTATGTTGAGCAAGAAAAGAAAAGGCATCCTCCTGGGCTTTGTAACCAATTGCGTCCGCTCCTGGCTGGTTATCCATAAGATAGGTAAAAGGCAGTATTGCAATTCTATTATGATGATCTGCAGGAGACGCGGACATGGCTACCTGCTCCTTCTGACGTTCTTGTGCAGGAAGTGGTACCTGGCCGCTTGAATGGACGATTTTAAGAAGATCAGATTTTTTTAAAACATATTCAGCTGTTTCTCCTGGGTACACAAAGCTGACATCAGTATCGGTTATTTTTGTGATTTTGGCCTTAATTTCTTCGCCATTTTTCTTTGAAATGACGTCTGGATTAAGTTTGGCTGAGGATTGTGCAAATAAACTGGATGAAACCAGGCTTAAAGCAAAAACAAATGTGGAAAGCTTTTTCATAGGATTTAGATTTGTATAACAAATATAACTTGTAAAGGCCTGAATACAAATAAGAGATTAACAATATTTTTTCATACTTCAGCGGAGATCAGTACATTTATATGATCATCTAACTCGCTTTTATTCCGTTGGTACTTTATGAAAAAAGTTATACTCCTTTATATTTTTTGCCTCTTTAATATTTTATGTTTCCCTCAACATTCGTTTGGGCAAAATTCAGATTCCATTCGTATAGATTCATCCAAACATAAAATTGATAATAGCTTCGTAAGTAAAATGCAACGCTTTGCCCAATTGTCGGCTAAGAAAAGTGCAGACGAATTTAATGCAGATAAAGCCGCACTGGCACAGGCAAGGATATTAGAGGAAGCAAAGAAAGCAATGCAGAAAGCGAAAAGCTATTTAAAAACCGCTTCTGATACTTTAGTTGCCAAAGCTCAACTTGCCAGTATTGAAAAGGATTATAATGCGGCCGTTGATGGAGTAATGATCAATAAAGGAACTGCCCAAACTTTTCGAAACCTTACCTCTACTTCAAAAATTCTATCTGAACTTTTAAATAAGGCAATAGCGAGAAAAATCAGACTCGATAATCAGCAACAAAGCATCATTAATTTTCGCTATCAGCTGGATTCCCTGATAAGTTTACCTGAACTTTTTAAATTCCCTATAGATTCCGCTGATCTTTATAAGTACATTCAACAACTTCGGGTTGTTGCCCTTGAAATTAATCCCATCGATAGTGCATTAAAGATTTCAAGCACACGGGTGCAACTGCTCCAAAACGTTGTCAATGTCAGGGTATTAAATCTTCAGACTACGCTTGAAGAAATCAATCATTATCAAATGGAGATGGGAACAAACATACTCCATAGGGAATTTGTGAATATATGGGATGATGCAGGATCTCACAGACCGTTTAAACAAATACTACGACAAGGGAAAGAAAAAGGGCTGCTCACACTTACTTTCTATCTCCAAAACAATTTAGGTAAGCTTTTCATCCTTATTTTACTCATTTTCTTCTCATTCATTTATTTACGCTCTTTGAAGAAAATCTATATCGAAAATAAAATATTGAGCGACGATTTTGAAGGACAACTGGTATTAAGATATCCCCTGGCATCTGCCGTTCTAATCGTCATCAGTATATTTCAATTCATTTTCTTTTCCCCACCATTCATCCTTAATGTGATCTTCTGGATAATGAGTTGCCTGAGTTTAACCATTATGTTCAAAAACTTCATTGTAAAGTATTGGATGAACGTTTGGTTAGTCATGGTAGTGCTTTTCATGATTGCGGCTGTAGATAATCTCATCTTGCAAGCTTCACGTCCGGAACGTTGGATGATGCTTGTTTTATCCATATTGGGTGTTGCCTCCGGCGCCTATGTACTTATTAAAGGCCGACGAGAAGAGCTCAGAGAAAAATTAATTTTGGTTGCTATTGGGCTAATGACAGCAATAGAACTTGGATCGATATGCTGCAATATTTTTGGGCGCTATAACCTCGGAAAAGCATTGCTCATTAGTGGATATTTAAATGTTGTAGTTGCCATATTATTTTTATGGACCATCAGGTTGATCAATGAAGGGTTATATCTGGCGTATAATGTATATACCAAACAAGAATTAAAACTCTTTTACCTTAACTTTTCTAAAGTTGGTAAAAATGTGCCCGCCCTCTTTTATATTGTACTTATTGTTGGCTGGATCATTCTGTTCGGAAGGAATTTTGCTGGCTTTGATTATATAGCCAAACCTCTACGCGAATTTTTTGCCACTGATAGGACAATCGGAGATTATACTTTCAGCATCAACGGCTTGCTATTATTTTTTGTAATCATGAGCATTGCGGTGATTACCTCTAAAATAGTTTCATTTTTTGCATCTGACAAACATCTTGCACAGAATAAAGAACAAGCAAGCCAGGGTATTGGAAGCTGGCTATTGCTTGTCCGCATCACTATCTTAACACTAGGCTTATTTTTAGCCGTAGCTGCAGTGGGCATCCCATTAGATAGAATTACCCTGGTATTAGGGGCGCTTGGTGTTGGTATCGGTTTTGGTTTACAGGCACTGGTTAATAATCTGGTTAGTGGTTTAATCATCGCCTTTGAAAAACCAGTTAATGTAGGCGATGCCGTTGAAATAGACGGTCAGGGCGGTAAAGTAAAATCAATCGGTTTTCGCAGCAGCGTAGTTGCAACCTACGACGGGGCAGATGTAATTATGCCTAATGGTGATTTGTTGAATTCTCACCTTATTAACTGGTCGCTGGGAGGTAACCGCAGAAGATCAACGCTCCTTATTGGCGTAGCCTATGATTCAGATCTTAACCTGGTTAAAAAGGTATTATTGGATATTTTATCCACCGAGCCCAGGCTAACAACCAATCCTGCACCTATCGTTCAATATGAGCAGTTTAATAGTAGTTCCATTGATGTCAGGATATTTTTCTGGACTAAAAATATGCGGGATTCTGCTGTGGTGAAGAGTGATCTGATCATGTCGATTAATGCTGGATTTAAGATCAATGGCATCTCTATTCCATTTCCGCAACAGGATCTACATTTTCCAAATGCAAAACATAAAGATTTGTAAAACAAACAAGAAAATTGTTAAAACTAACTTTTAAAAAATGAGTTCCTTTTAAGTAAATTATTTCAATTGTAAAACTAAATAACATCTAAAGTTCTCACTATGAAAACATTTAAATTCTCACTGTTAGCATTTTTATTGGCAACAACATTCGGCGCCTTTTCCCAAACCAATACAGGAAAAGTTTATCTCATTCGATCAACAGGTTATACAGGATCTGCAGTCAATTATTCAATCTTCGTGGATGGAAAGCTCATTTGTAAATTAAAGAACAAGTCTTTTTCTATCCATAATCTTAACGTAGGTGAACATAAAGTAACTGTAGTTAGTGGCGGATTATCAAATGGAAAGAAATCAGCACCGCTTACATTTATGGTAGCTGAAAACAAAACCAATTATATCACTGTAGCCAGCACACAAAATGGATATGCGAATAAAATCACCTGTCAGGAAATCACTGAAAATTCTGCCACACCTATTTTAGCAAAGGCAAAAGAGCATACAAACTGCCTAACCGAAGAATAAAATTCTAAGACATTTACTTAGACCAATCATTTCGATTTCATGGACTTTTTAATATGTTTAATCCATTCAATTGCAATGTTCATGGGGTTAACTGTTTTCGAGGATGCGGTATTATGTCCTAACGATGGAAATAACTGATAATCATAAGGCTTGCCCTCTGCTTTAAATATGTCGAGCCTTTCTATAGATAAACCCACTGGGGCTTGTATATCTTTGCCACCATAAATCCAGAGTCCGGGAATTTTTAATACAGTAAGAGCGTGACGCGGATCGCTACCTGAAAATTGATAACGGTCAGGATCATTTTTAATGTGCTCACGAACTTCAACTTCTGTATGCGTATCCCAAAAGTTAGATTTTCCTGATGTATAAAACTGGAACCGTAGCTGTTCTTGCGATGTAACCACTGGTCCGCTAAATATTACTATAAAATTGATCAGACTATTTTTTTCTGCGGCCATTGGAATAATCCAACCCGCCTGACTAAAACCTAATAAACCTAACGGCACATGCTTCTGCTTCAGCGATGATGACAGCTTATTGGCGGCAGCACTTGCATCAGATGCCAGTAGATTCAGATTGGCAGAATCTATATTGTTGGTTCCAACTTCTGGTCCGGCATATACTCCGCCAGATTCACCAACCCCACGTTTATCATAAGTTAACACCGCGATACCTTTTTTTGCTAAAAGAGAAGCTACCTCTGCCATCTTTCTTTCTTGGCCGGAGCCATGTACAATGACCACTGCAGCATTTGGATGCCTGGGTTTAAATATTGCACCTGCTAAAGTAATCCCGGCACTTTTAAATTGAGTATTTTCAATTGTGAAAAGAGCTTCATGGGTAGAATCTGAAGCAGTTTGACCAAACAATCTGGAACTAAAGCATAGCATAAAAAGTAAATAACATTTCATCATTTTAAGTTTAGAGGATTTTAAATGTGAAACGAATATATCCGGTTGACCATCCTCATCCTGATAAATGTGATGGAATAGGCAAAAAATATGACCAAATACGTTTCACCATTATAAGTTAAAGTCATCTTTTGCATTTCTGATTGTCTTTACTTACTTATCAGGTAGTGATGATCAATACCTCAGATATTAACTCAAATACTGTCTTCTTAAAAATAAAACTTCGAGAAAACTTCCTTTTTATCTCAACAAAAATCTATCGATAATGTTATTTTTGTAACATGCAGATCAGGCAACCCATCCGGAATATTCAGGATTTCTTATTGAGTACTTATTTTGCGGATGGTTTGCGCATTACGATGGGCGTGCTCCTTCCCTCTCTCATTTTAGCGCAATTTGGAATGCTAAAATACGGAATGACTTTATCTTTGGGCGCTTTATGTGTGAGCATTGTAGACAGTCCGGGCCCTATGGTTCACCGGCGCAATGCCATGTTGGTTACCACGGTTTTGATATTTGTATTTTCCATCTTAACTGGCCTTACGAATAAGAGCGATTATTTTGTTGCCTTTCTGCTCGCCGTTTCTAGTTTTGTTTTTTCGATGTTCTACATTTACGGCATTCGTGCGGCATCAGTTGGTACAGCTGTCCTGTTGATTATCGTATTGAGTATTGATGATATCCGCCCATGGCAGGAAGTAATCCAGCATGCATTCATGGTACTGGTCGGAAGCCTTTGGTATACAGGATTAAGTTATTTTTTTTACAGGCTTCGCCCCTTTCGCCTCGTGCAGCAATCTTTAAGTGATTCCATTTTTGAGGTGGCCGAATTTTTAAGAGAAAAAGCAAAATTCTATCACCAGAATACCAATTACGATAAAACTTATTCAGAATTGCTTCAATTACAGGTTTCTGTGCACGAGAAGCAGGATGCTGTGCGAGAATTATTGTTCAGAACCCGGGAAATAGTCCGCGATTCAAGTCCGGAGGGCAGGTTCCTTTTGCTTGTTTTTGTCGATATGGTCGATCTTTTTGAACAGGTGATGTCAACTTATTATAACTATCAGCAGTTGCACGAACAGTTTGATCAGGCAGGAATTCTGAAAGATTACGAAATGGCCATCAAACGGATATCTTATGCTTTGGATGATATTGCCTTTGCCTTAAAAAGTGGTGGCAAACCTGTACTGTCCAAAAG
This sequence comes from Pedobacter psychrotolerans, assembly GCF_004340665.1. Classification (GTDB taxonomy): domain Bacteria; phylum Bacteroidota; class Bacteroidia; order Sphingobacteriales; family Sphingobacteriaceae; genus Pedobacter; species Pedobacter psychrotolerans. Next base: position 53,824 of record NZ_SLWO01000009.1, on the reverse strand, counting down.
GCTATTGATAGAGATTGAGCGGCTAAAAAGTAAGATCAATGATTTAGAAAAAAACAATACAAATCAGGAATACAATACTTTAGGGATTATTGCGCTCAAAAATATTGAAGTGAATATTGAAAATATACTGGCCAGGGTGAAAACCATTTACAGTTATTTTAAGGTGAGAACAAGTAAAGATATCGGTAAGGCTGAAGTAGATACAGAAAAATTCATCAAAAGACAGAAATTTGATTTTCAGCTTTTCACAGAAAACTTAACTTATAGTTCATCAACTTTCAGGCATTCACTTAGGGTTACAGTTGTAATGCTTTTAGGTTTTGTAGTGGCTGAAATACTAAATTTTTCACACAGTTACTGGATTTTGTTAACGATTCTCGTAATCTCTAAACCTGGTTTTAGTTTAACCAAAGAGCGTAATTATCAACGTTTAATTGGGACAACAGTGGGTGCCTTTGTAGGAATGGGTGTGCTCACGTATATTCATGACCGGCATACCTTGTTTTTTATCCTGTTGATTTGCATGATTGGCAGCTATAGTTTCCAAAGAAAAAATTATGTAGTGAGCGTACTTTTTATGACGCCTTATATCCTCATCTTATTTGATTTTCTCGGAATGGGTTCAATCGCGTTGGCAAGAGAACGTATTTATGATACTTTTATCGGTTCCGGCATCGCACTTCTGGCTAGTTATTCCTTATTCCCAACCTGGGAACATGAAAAGCTAAAGGAGGCTATGTTAAATATCATCAGGGCCAACAAAGCATATTATGGTCAGGTGGCGCGATTGTATTTTGAAAAGAACTATAACCGTACAGACTATAAGTTAGCAAGAAAAGAAGTTTATGTAAGTACAGCAAACCTGGCATCGCTCTTTCAACGGATGTTCTCTGAACCAAAAAGCAAACAACTCTTTATCAAGGAAGTACATCAGTTTACAACGCTGAACCATCTTCTATCTTCTTACATTGCCACGCTGTCTTTATATAATAAAGAACATGCTTTTACTTTTGAAAGTTTCGATGCCCTAAAACCCATGTCGAATAATACGGATTACTTATTTGATATGGCCATTGAAAGTTTAGAACAAAGTAAAGATACTTTAGATAATGTACCCCTGATTCGCATGGCCGATACAGGGTATAAAATTAATCAGGGACAGGATTTGGTTCCGGAACAATTTGACTTGATTCAAAAAGTAGCTTACGATATTTATAAGCTGACCTTCAAGATTAAAATATAATTCGATTAGTGTATTCCTGATCGTTTAAAGGAGCTAAAAATGGTTATTTGATTCTTATGATCTGGCATGCTATACTTATCTGCTCAAACAATGATCGTAATGCTTTGTTAGATTTATAAATAAAGAACATATTATCATGGAAAAATTATATACAGCTGAAGTTACAGCTACTGGAGGAAGAGATGGTCACGTTAAATCAAGTGATGGAATTTTAGATTTTGAATTAAGAAAACCAAAGGAAATGGGTGGACAAGGTGGTGCCACAAATCCGGAGGAACTATTTGCAGCTGCCTGGGGACCTTGTTATCTTGGTGCATTGGGCTCTGTTGCCGAACGTGAGGGTGTAGATGTGAGTGAGGCAAATGTGAAGGTGTTGGTTTCCTTTAATAAGGATGGTAATTCATTCGCATTATCTGCTGATTTGGATGTTCATATTCCTGGTATCACACTAGAAGAATCTCAATCTATTGCAGATAAAGCACACCATGCTTGTCCATATTCGAAAGCCGTTAAAGGCAATATTGAAGTGCGGGTAACTGCTGTTTAAAATAACTTACTCAAATAAAAAATCATTTTTAGCTTGAATAAATTAATATCGGAATCGTTATTAATTTATTCAAGCTTTTTTTGGAAGAAAATCTTCATTTCACCGAATAAAACTTTGTAATGATTTATAGGTTAAGGGCTGTTAAGCTCCTCATTTCTTTAATTTTAATTGTAGATGGAGTTAAATATAGAAAAAGCGATTGAATCGCAGTTCTCTTTCTATAAAACGTAATTAAAAACTTCCAATATTATTTCAAGAATATAAGCTGCTGAAGGAAACTACACCATTTATGATAAAAGCTTACCGGCTAAGCCTAAAATCAGCATAAAACTAAACACATCTTTAAAAATGGCGAAGCCCTGTCTTTTTGCTAAATTAAAGTCTACTTTTAAAAATTAAGTTAACGGCTATGCTTACAAACGATGACTATTTACGCTAGCCATGCAATACGAACTACCAGAAGTAAGCCTTTATCAGCTTAAAAAAAAGCTAACTTCTAATTGCTTCTACAGGATCTAATCTTGATGCTGAGTATGCTGGCCAAAATCCAGATATTGTGCCAATGATAATGGAAATTCCTATTCCGAGGATGATATTGTTTAATCCCAGAATGATATTGAATCCTGTAACAGCACCAATTAATAAAGCCATTAAATAAACCAGTAACAAACCCAGTAAACCACCGAGAATACACAGAGATATCGACTCGAAAATAAATTGCAGTAGAATAAAATAATTTTTAGCGCCTAAAGATTTTTGAATGCCAATGATATTCGTACGTTCTTTTACAGATACAAACATAATATTAGCGATACTAAACCCACCAACAAGAATAGAGAAACCGCCAATAATCCATCCTGCCCAGTTAACCATGGTAAACATGGAATCTAACTGATTGGAGATAATCGTGGTTTTATTCAATGCAAAATCATCTTCCTGACCGGGCCTGATTCTATGAATAGATCGCATTAAGCCCTGAAGTTCACTCTCAATTTCCTCCAGAGATACGTTGTCGTTTCCGCGAACTGTAATTTGTGGATCATAGCGTTCACTTTGAATATCTAAAATACCTTTGGCAAAATTTACCGGAATATTAACATTTTTATCTAAAGTGCTTCCAAACATATCTTCACCCTCTTTCTTAAATACACCAATAACGGTTAATCTCCTACCTAAAATTTGTACTTGTTTTCCAATCGGATTGTCTGAACCAAACAATCCTTCTGCAATATCAGCACCCATTAATAAAACCGGCGCACCACTATTGCTTTCATTTTCTGTAAAATAACGACCTGCCTGCAATTCAAAATTCCAGGTTTTGTCAAAGTCTTGAGAAGCAGCTGATACCGTGATTCCCTCTACTGAACTACTTCTATATTTTATGGTTCTATCGCTTGTTGATATTTCAAAGGTAATTCCCTGTGCGTTTTCCATGCGTTCTCTTAGCATCTCAAAATCACGTAAAGAAGGCTGCGGACGATTCATATACTTCCACCAGGGATAATTATCCCCAAAACTCCAAGGCCATTTTTGTATAAAGATGGTGTTGGAACCTAATTTATCTACGCTGGCCTGAAGTTTACCACGAAAGGTATCTACCGCAGAAAAAACGGTAATAATGGTAAAAATACCAATGGTTATCGCCAGTAGAGATAACATAGTACGCAACTTATTTTGGCGCAATGCATCGAACGCAAAACGGAAACTCTCGCCTATTAGCCTAAAAATTATCATAATTATAAGTTAGATGCCATACACTTAAAAAGGTTACAACAATAATATCAAAACTAATTATTTTTCGCTTAAAAGATCGATTTATCACTGGTTAAGGTAAATAAAGACAACCAAAACATAATATACATTAATTGCGTTTGATAAAATACCGAAAAGAAAAATTAAATTCGTATTTTTGCACCTCAAAAAATTCATCAAGAATGAAATTATCACAATTCAAATTCAACTTACCAGAAGCATTAATAGCCAACAATCCGGCAGAACAACGCGACGAAGCTCGCTTAATGGTCTTACATAAAGACAGTGGTAAAATTGAACATAAAATTTTCAAAGACGTACTCGGTTATTTCGATGACAAGGACGTTATGATATTAAATAACACCAAAGTTTTTCCAGCCCGTTTATATGGAAATAAAGAAAAAACTGGTGCGACAATCGAAGTATTTTTACTTCGCGAATTAAACAAAGAGTTGCGTTTATGGGATGTACTGGTAGATCCGGCCCGTAAAATCCGCGTAGGTAATAAGCTTTATTTTGGCGATGACGATTTGTTGGTCGCAGAGGTTGTAGACAACACGACTTCACGCGGACGTACCATCCGCTTCCTTTTTGAAGGAACAGATGAGGAATTTAGAAGAAACGTGGAGATTTTAGGTGAAACACCACTTCCTAAATATATTAAGCGTAAAGCAACTGCTGAAGATAAAGAACGCTACCAGACTATCTTTGCAAAGCATGAAGGTGCTGTAGCCGCTCCAACAGCAGGTTTGCATTTTAGTCGCGAGTTAATGAAACGCCTTGAACTTAAAGGTGTTGAGTTTGCTGAAGTAACCTTACATGTAGGTCTTGGTACATTCAGGACGGTTGAGGTGGAAGATTTAACCAAGCATAAAATGGATTCTGAACAATTCATTATTGAGCCAAAAGATGCCAACATTGTAAATAAGGCATTAGAAGAAAAAAGAAAAATCTGTGCGGTAGGTACTACATCTATGCGTTCTATTGAATCGGCAGTTTCTGCTAACAGAACTTTAAAATCTGCTAATGACTGGACAAGTAAGTTTATCTTTCCTCCATATGAATTCAGTATAGCCAATTCCATGATTACCAATTTTCATACACCAGAATCTACATTATTGATGATGGTAAGTGCTTTTGGTGGTTACGAAAATGTAATGAACGCTTATGAAGTTGCTGTAAAAGAAAAATATAAGTTTTATAGCTATGGTGATGCCATGCTAATTATCTAGATTTGAGTAGTGAGATATGAGATTTGAGTTCAATCAAGTCTCATATCTCAAATTTAACATCTCATCTCTTAAAAATGAAATACTACGCTATAATTGTAGCAGGCGGTTCTGGCAATCGGATGCAAACAGAAACTCCAAAACAATTTTTACTGCTTAGAAACCTCCCGGTTTTGATGCACACCATTAAAGCTTTTGCCCAAAGCGATACTCAACCTAAAATTTTACTGGTTTTAAATATTGATCAACAAAGATATTGGCGAAGACTTTGTGAAGAGTTTAATTTTCGGATACCACACGAAATCATTAACGGTGGAACCGAAAGGTTTTATTCTGTTAAAAATGCCATTGATAGCATAAACGAAGAAAGCTTTGTAGCCATTCATGATGCTGTCCGTCCGCTAGTTTCAAAAGCGTTAATTGACAATTGCTTTAAACGAGCTGAGGCTATAGGAAATGTGATTGCAGCTGTACAGTCCAGTGATAGCGTGAGAATGCTGAGAGGTGATGAATCTACCGCTTTAAAGCGTGATGAAATCTACCTGGTGCAAACACCTCAAACATTTAGTTTGAATATATTGAAAAAGGCTTATCTACAAGAATTCACCAGTCATTTTACTGATGATGCCAGTGTAGTAGAAGCACTGAAAGAGAATATCAATATCATAGAAGGTGAGCGTAATAATATTAAAATTACCTACCCTATTGATTTGGAATTAGCAGAGCTGTTATTAAAAAAATAGCTACAAAAAAAGGTGCTTCATCAAAATGAAACACCTTTTTAATTCTTTTCATAGATATTAAAATCTGAATGAAAAATTCGTTAATGTATCTTAGGTTGCTCTGCCAATAACTTTTAGCAAGATTGCAATAACTGCGATTACTAATAAAACGTGAATGATGTTACCTACATCACCAAAGCCGTGGAATAAAAATCCGATCACCCATAGTATAACCAATACCACTGCTACTAAATACAATAAATTTCCCATAGTGTTAATTTTTTAAGTAAATGTTGATGTAGTAACAGCGTACATTCTCATTTTGTTTAAAAAATGTAAATATTTTTTTAATTATTATTCTTAACCATTGCTTTTCAGTAATATACGAAACCTAAAAGAAAATCTATTAACTATATTTTCTTGAAAATTTTCAGTTAAATCTTCTTTTGTAAACTTAATCAGTAGGAAAATCAGCTAAATTTATATCAAAAAAAAACCGCTCAGCTTATGACTGAACGGTTTATATTTTTTTTGAAATTTCTAGTATTCATCTTCATTAAAGAAGAAATCTTCTTTAGTGGGATAATCAGGCCAAATCTCTTCAATAGTTTCATAAGGCTCACCATCATCCTCTAAAGCCTGTAAGTTCTCAATAACTTCTACAGGAGCACCAGAGCGGATTCCATAGTCAATTAATTCATCTTTAGTTGCAGGCCAAGGTGCGTCTTCCAAGTGCGATGCTAATTCTAATGTCCAATACATATCTTCAATTCAATTAAATTAAATTCTTGTTCTTAATAATGCGCAAAGTATATTAAAATTTTTGAGCTAAACAAACTTATTTTTCAACTTTTAAACACGTGGGATCCAAATGTTTTCTTCCGCTGCAAAATCCATATTCAGTTTTCGTGCCAAAACAAACAAATAATCACTTAAACGATTTAAATATATGGTTACACGCTCATCTACAAAGCTATGTTCTGCCAACTCCACTGTTAGTCTTTCCGCCCTACGACAAACACACCTAGCAATATGGCAGTAAGAAACGACAGTATTTCCGCCTGGCAGCACAAAGTGTTTCAAAGCGGGCAATAACTCGTTCATCGCATCCATCTCGTTTTCTAACAAAATAACGTCAGCATCATGCAAATCGGGAATTTTCATTCTTGAATTTTCGGGATCAGCAGCTAACGAAGCGCCTATTGTAAATAAGCGGTCCTGTATTTCTTTTAGTAATTTCTTATAGTGCTCATCAATATCCTGACACATAATTAATCCAACGTATGAATTCAGCTCATCAACTGTTCCGTAGCTTTCAATACGTTTATGGAATTTGGGTACACGGGTACCTCCAATAAGTGATGTTTGACCTTTGTCACCTGTTTTAGTATAAATTTTCATGACACTGATCTCTTCTGAGATATTTATTTATTATTATAATCCTTATGAAGGAATTAAGAATTGGTTAGTTAATTTTCTCCCAGTCGCTTCCACTGTCTTTCAAAGCCTGAAGGCGTGGTGAAACATTTTTAATATCCGTATTCAGGTAATCATTTTCGATTAAACCATCGCGCATGCGGACTATTCTATGTGCATGTTGCGCAATGTCTTCCTCATGGGTTACTAAAATGATGGTATTTCCTTTACTGTGAATTTCTTCCAGCAAACCCATAATCTCAATTGATGTTTTGGTATCCAGGTTACCTGTAGGCTCATCTGCAAGAATAATAGATGGATCGTTAATCAAGGCTCTGGCCACAGCCACACGCTGACGTTGACCACCAGATAGTTCATTGGGTTTGTGATCCATACGGTTACCCAAATTCACATTCTCTAATGCTTTGGCTGCTCGTGCTTCACGATCTTTTTTGCTGCTCCCCGCGTAAATAAGTGGCAGGGCTACATTGTCCAAAGCGGTAGATCGCGGTAATAAATTAAAAGTCTGAAAAACAAATCCTATTTCCTGGTTTCGAACTTCAGCCAATGCATCATCTGTCATTTGACTTACATTAGTGCCATTCAAAATATAACTCCCGCTTGATGGTGTATCTAAACAACCTAAAATATTCATTAAAGTAGATTTACCAGAACCAGATGGGCCCATTAAAGCAACAAATTCTCCTTTATTAATATCCAGAGAAACCGATTTCAAGGCATGAATTACTTCCGATCCGATGACATACTTACGTCCGATTTCTTTAATGATAATGAGTGGTTGCTCCATGTTTTTTCTTTTTTAGACAGGCTTAATAGGTAAGATGTTACAAGAAGGATAAAAAAATGCTAAATGAATAGATATTAAATTAAACTAATTACTTCTCAATAATTTTCGGAACCATAAAAAACTGATCTGTATGTTTCGCAGCATTTTTTAATCCATCAGCTATGGAGATTTCCTGTTTAACAATATCTTCCCTCCAAACATTGGTAGCTTCATTCATGTATACCAATGGTTTCACATTGGACGTATCCAATTCATTTAATTTCTCCATGAAAGATAAAATCTTATTCATTTCGGGAATTAAATTCTCAGCTGCATCTTCATCAATATGAATCCTGGCCAGATCTGCGATTTTATAAATGGTTTTTGCGTCTAAATTCATCTTACTAACTTACTATTTATTAATTGATAAACCTGATCTTTAAGTATATCAGCATCATCAACATTTAAAACTTCAGTGTTGATAGGTTTATGGACGTAAATATCGCAAATTCCTGGCTTACTTCCATATTTAGATCCATCATCCCAGTTGATTTTCCAAATATTAGTGATACTTACCGGAACCAAAAGAATGTTTTTATCAATAGCAAGTCGAAAAGGGCCATTCTTAAATTCACCTAATATTGGTGGATAGTGGACATCTATTTTTCCTTCCGGAAAGATAATCAGGCTCATCCCCTTTTCTAAATTTTCTCCGGCTTTTTTAAATGCCCTGAAAGCGGAGATTTTACTTTCACGGTTTACAGAAATATCAATTGTTTTAAAAAAAATGCCCAATACTGGATTTTTAAGTAACTCATCTTTTCCCATAAAATGATATTTTCCATGGCCCATAATACAGAAAATCATTATATCGAGGTTCGAACTATGGTTGGCGCAATAAATATAAGTTTGCTTTCTATCCAGTTTTTCTTCGTAAGTAAATGAAAAAAATACGCCTGAGAAGCAGCTGCATAAAAAACTGTTTACTTTACGGCAGAAGTTGAGTAAACCATAATATCTTTCATTTCTGGAAGTGATATAATAGAGTGGATAAAATAAGGCGAAGAAGAATACAATCCAGAAAAGATACCACAGCCTGTGAAACTGCCTTAAAAGTTTAATCATAAGCACCAAAAATATAAAATAGCCTGACAATAACAATTTTGTAAGGTTCTAATTTTAAATTGAGTCAATAATATATCATCTAACCACTGTTGATATTAAAATTGATTAGATGTTATACATTGCTAGTTTTTTATTTTTAATTTCGTGGCATTATGAAAGAAACCGTGGTGAGTGGCATCAGGCCAACAGGAAAGCTACATTTAGGAAATTATTTTGGTGCAGTAACCAATTTTGTAAAGATGCAGTACGATTATAACTGCTATTTTTTTATTGCCGATCTTCATTCTTTAACTACTCATCCAACTCCAGGTGATTTACATGGCTATGTGCGCCACGTTTTGGTGGAATATTTAGCCTGTGGAATTAATCCGGAAGAGACTACTATATACGTACAAAGTGACGTTCCAGAAGTTTCTGAGCTCTATTTATATCTTAATATGAATGCTTATTTGGGTGAACTTGAGCGCAGTGCTTCTTTCAAAGAAAAAATCAGATCAAACCCTGATAATGTAAACGCAGGCTTATTAACTTACCCAACATTAATGGCTGCAGATATATTGATTCACAAAGCAACGAAAGTTCCTGTGGGTAAAGATCAGGAACAGCATTTGGAAATGACACGTAACTTCGGGAGCCGTTTCAACAGAATGTACAATGCTGAATTTTTCCCAGAATCTTTTGCATTTAATTATGCTGATAATTTGGTGAAAGTTCCTGGATTGGAAGGAAAGGGAAAGATGAGTAAATCAGACGGTGACGGAAATTGTATTTATTTATCAGATAGTCCTGAGGTTATCCGTAAAAAGGTATCAAGAGCAGTAAGCGATAGCGGGCCGACGGAGGAAAATCAGGAAAAGCCAGAAGCCATTCAAAACTTGTTCGATTTAATGAAGATTGTTTCAACTGCTGATACCATTGAGCATTTTGATGGATTATACAATAAGATGCAAATCCGTTATGGCGATATGAAGAAACAACTTGCAGAAGATATGATTGTATTTAACACGCCAATTAGAGAACGTATTGAAGAACTTTCTAAGGATGATCTTTATTTAAGACAAGTGGCCAAACATGGTGCTTTAAAAGCCCGTGAAAGCGCACAAAACACCATAAGAGAAGTTCGCAAATTGATTGGGTTTAAAAGTTTTTAATTTATTATCAAATAGATATGAGAAATTAGACTTTAGATTTGAGAAAGTTTGTATATTCTCAAATCTCATACTTTTTATCTCATATCTCATATTTAAAAAAAATGCATATCGCAATTGTAGGTAATATTGGTGCTGGAAAAACAACCCTTACAGGTTTACTGGCAAAGAATTATGGATGGGAAGCTTTATATGAAGCTGTAGACAATAACCCCTATCTGGAAGATTTTTACAGTGACATGAAACGCTGGAGCTTTAATCTTCAGATTTACTTTTTAAATAGTCGTTTTCAGCAAATCACTGATATTGAAGTAAATAAGCGTAATGTTATTCAAGATAGAACGATCTATGAAGATGCACACATCTTTGCAGAGAACCTACATGATATGGCTTTAATGACGACCCGCGACCATGATAATTATAGGGCAATATTTGATAACATCACCTCATTTATTAAACCACCAGATTTATTAGTGTATTTACGGGCATCAGTTCCTACATTGGTTAACAATATTCAACGTCGTGGCCGTGAATATGAAGCTGGAATCCGGATCGATTATTTATCTAAGCTAAATGAAAAGTATGAGGCATGGATTAAAGGTTATAATCTGGGTAAGTTATTAATTTTAGATAAAGATAAATTGGATTTTACTAACAATCCTGAAGATTTGGGAACTGTAATTCAATCCATTGAAGCTGAAATTAATGGGTTGTTTTAGCCACAGAGCCTCCTAAAAGGGGAGCTAAAAAAAGGTGTATCAGAAAGTTTAAAACTATATTCTATAATGATGAAAGAAGATTTTAAACATGATCACGAATCAAACTGGAAGCTATACTTTCTTTATTTCAACTCCAGTGATAAGCGGTTATTTGTGCCTAAACGGATTAAACTATTAGGCTGGACATTGAATTTTGCTCATCCAGCTTCTTATTTTATTATGACGCTTATCTTTGCATTTATATATTATAAAATCTATCTAGCCTAATTTATGAACGATAGAAATTCGAGGTTTAACTCTGAAAATTCGCAGATAATTGGAATTATCCCGGCTCGCTATGCCTCTACCCGTTTTCCTGGCAAACCGCTGGTTGATATCGCTGGCAAGAGTATGATTCAACGGGTTTACGAACAAGCTTTGAAAGCCAAAAGTTTATCGAAGGTTGTAATTGCTACTGATGATCAGCGAATTGCGGCTGAAGTTGAAAAATTTGGAGGTGAGTTTGTGTTTACGGCCGCACATCATCAAAGTGGAACGGATAGATGCGCAGAAGTAATTGAGCAATTGCCGGAATTTGATATAGTAATCAATATTCAAGGTGACGAACCTTTTATCGAACCTGCACAAATCAATTTGCTGGCAAGTTGCTTTGCAGAAGATAAGGTGGAATTGGCAACTTTAATTAAACCTATTCAAAGTCAAGAAAGTATTTATAATCCCAATAGCCCGAAAGTGGTGATAGATATCAATGGACGAGCCATGTATTTCAGCCGGAGTCCGATTCCATTTATTAGAAATGGAGAACCTGGCGTTTGGGCAGAAAAACATCAGTTTTACAAACACATTGGCATTTACGGCTATAGAACAGAATCCTTAAAGGCGATTACAAAATTACCACAGTCGGCCTTAGAAATTGCCGAAAGTTTAGAGCAACTTCGCTGGATTGAAAATGGTTTTTACATCCAAACAAAAGTAACTGATTTAGAAACGGTTGCTATCGATACACCTGAGGATTTATTGAAGTTAAATAAGCTATTAGAGGCTCTGAAACTAGACTGATCATTAACCGCAGATTTGCAGGTTAAGATCGGATATGGCTTAGTTGCATTTTATCTGTGTTTAAAGACTTTTACAACCAAACTAACACATCCTCTGATCTGCAGTGATTTTATTGTAAAACCAGTTCCATCTGAATATTACACCGGGCATATGGCGTAGGCTTGCCAACTACTTTTTTAAACCCAAGTTTATAGTAAAGATTGATAGCTGGTTTCAAAACCGTATTACTTTCCAGGTAAATTTTTGATGCATGTAATGATTTTGCTTTTTCTATTATGGCAGAAGCCAGAAGGAAGCCGATATTTTTACCTTGTGCCTCCGGTGCAACCGCCATTTTAGCCAGTTCAAAATCATATTCCCCGTCGTTCATTTTAATTAAAGCACAAACACCTAGAGGCGCTCCATTGTAAAGTGCCACTAAAACACAACCACCCTTATCTAATATATAGCTTTGTGGATGATCCAGCGCTTTGTAATCAGAATCTTCCATGGTAAAATGGGCAGAAATCCATTCCTCATTTAATGATTTAAATGCTTCCTGGTAGGCAGATGTATAATCAACAATTTCAAATTTTAAATTGTCTAGCTCTTTATGCTCGTTCATTCTTTATTTTAATAAAATTTTAAGCTGATAAAAATGCGCCATTTGCAGATGGCTTCTACCAGGTTTTTTCCTTTTTGGCTAATATCATTGAAAGCTATTTGTAATGATATATTGTTCAATCTGTAAAAATCATCAACTGCTTGCCATGGCTGAGTTACGCAAATTTAATATTGTCAGTTATTATTTCATAAATTGAAATGAAAATAATTGTATGGTCTTATTGGTCAATTAATTAGGTGGCAAATGATGATTTATGATTTAACAGAAGTTTTAAATTTGTATTTTCGGGAATGAGAAAATTATTGCTCTTAATCACCATCAGTACCTTATTTGTGGCTTGCCAACCGGGCGATAAGGCTAAAAATAATGCTATTAATTTTAAGAATGTTAATCAGCAGATCACCAAATCATTCTCTGATTTGAACACTCAGGATACTTTCAAAATTGAATTAACTGGTAGAAGACCGGAAAATATTATGCTGATTTTTAACATCAAAAAGGCCGATGGCAAGGAAATTTATAATGTTAAACTTAAAGGCACTGATTTATTAGGAAGCACTGATCCAAATGTAGATTTATCAAAGGAAAAGGATCAGATTGCTTTTTTAAAAACCATTGCAGATAATTTTTTCTTAGAAGATAATTTTCTAGAACCTGCGGTTATGCCGTCTGACAAACCAGATAATTATGTTCCTGATAAGGCATTTTATGAGGAGCTTAAAAAATCAAGATTAAATGGCTTTAAATACCGGTTGGGTAAAGAAAACAACCTTTATATTGCTTGGAGTGAAAAAGAACAAAAAGTTAAGGTTTACTATAATTGTTGTTAGTGAAAATGTCGTTCACAAAGTTAACCTGATATCTGTTTCTTTAGTATCTTTTGATTCAGACCGATATTTTATATCTCGTTCTACTATTCTTCCCTCCTATTGATCACATTCCACTGTAATTGTTATTCGAACTTATTACTATGGAGCAAATTACAAATGAAATTATTTTAAACCTTATAAGAGAAGGAAGAGCAAATTTACATTCATCCCATGCAAAACTGTCGATACCAATAATTAATAGGATTTATAGAAAAATGATTAATGATATTAAATTTGATGACATTAAAATATGTGATCATTTAATTATTGATGGTCACCATCGCTATATCAGTTCACTTTTAGCAAATATCAAACTTGGTAGCGTGCCATCTTATAGAACACTTGCCACATTAGAATATGAGTGGACGGATGTAGAATTTGTTGACGAAGAATGGGATACGAAAAGTAAAATTAAATTCCTTAATAAACTTGATGCGGATTTTAATAATATCCCTTTTAATAAAATTATTGAAATAACAAAATAAATACATAAATTTGTTTATGCTTTTATTGTTAGACATAGATGGTGTAATGGTGCCTGCAAACTCATGGAGAAGACCTGAGATTTTATCGGACGGGTTTACTGAGTTTAATACTAAAGCAATTGCAGCGCTAAATAAGGTACTTTCCCACACAGAATTAGAGGTTGTGCTCACCACATCACATAAATTTAAATTTACGTTAAACGAGTGGCTCAGCATTTTTAAAATAAGAAATATTAATCTGAATAAAATCAGCCGTCTTCCTGATAATGTGAAAAATTTAGATCGTAAGGGAGAAATTTTAGAATGGTTTAATCTGGATACATCCAGAGATCATTTTATTATTTTAGATGACGATAAATCGCTAAACGCGCTTCCGGAATTTTTAAAATCAAGATTAATTCAAACGAGCGCTTCTGTTGGATTCACGGATTATTTAGCAGAAGAAATGCTTTCATTGATTGATGAGAAATATCTTGAATTTTCTTAGTCTCTACTGCTGATAAATATTATAATTAAGCTTAAATCTAGCAATATGTTTAAGCTTTTTGTTTTATTAGCAGATGAAATGTTTGACGCAAATAATATAGAATCTGATAATTTTCTGATTTACATTGCTTTATCATATTTCAATTATCTTCATTTTAAAATGTTTGAAACGAGTAATTTTCGTACCTTTGTATCCCGTACAAAAAGCAGCAATTTTTTATATCTGCTGTAAAAAACCACAAACATGACTAAGTATATTTTTGTTACGGGTGGTGTGACTTCCTCTTTGGGTAAGGGCATTATTTCCGCATCTTTAGCTAAACTTTTACAGGCACGCGGCTACCGTGTAACCATTCAGAAATTCGATCCTTATATTAACATCGATCCAGGAACTTTAAATCCATATGAGCATGGTGAATGCTTTGTTACTGAAGATGGAGCTGAAACTGATTTAGATCTTGGTCACTATGAACGTTTTTTAAATGTTCCTACCTCTCAGGCAAATAATATAACTACTGGTCGTATTTACCAAAACGTAATCAGCAAAGAACGTAAGGGTGAATATTTAGGCAAAACCGTTCAGGTTGTACCACACATCACTGATGAAATTAAACGCAACATGCGTATTTTAGGTGATAGTGGTGAATATGATATCGTGATTACCGAATTGGGTGGTACCGTTGGAGATATTGAATCTCTTCCATTTATTGAGGCTGTTCGTCAGTTTAAATGGGAAGAAGGTAGTACCAATGCCATCGTAATCCATTTAACCCTGGTGCCTTATTTAGCTGCTGCTGGTGAATTAAAAACAAAACCTACGCAACACTCTGTTAAAGCTTTATTGGAATACGGAATACAGCCAGATATATTGGTTTGCCGTACCGAACACCACATCAGTCCTGAAATCAGAAAAAAAATCGCATTATTTTGTAACGTTAACATCAATGCAGTAGTCGAATCGATGGATGCATCAACTATATATGATGTGCCTTTGTTGATGCTAAAAGAACAATTAGATAAAACGGTTCTTGCAAAATTAAAATTACCGACTAAAAATGATCCGGATATGGAAAGCTGGAAAGATTTTCTTGGTCGTTTGAAAAATCCTACAGCTGAAGTAAAAATTGGTTTAGTTGGCAAATACGTAGAGTTACCGGATGCATACAAATCAATTATAGAATCTTTCATTCATGCTGGGTCAAAAAATGAATGTAAAGTTCGGGTAGAATATATTCCGTCAGAAAGTATCTTCCCTGATAATGTACAAGAGAAACTCGGTCACCTGCAAGGAGTACTGGTAGCACCCGGCTTTGGAAGTCGTGGTATTGAAGGTAAAATAGATACCATTAAATATGTTCGCGAAAACAATATTCCATTTTTCGGCATTTGCCTGGGCATGCAATGTGCTGTGATTGAGTACGGCCGTAATGTTTTAGGCCTTAAAGGTGCGCATACTACCGAAATTGATACTGAAACTGCACATCCGGTAATTAATATGATGGAAGAGCAAAAAAGCATCGTAAACATGGGTGGTACCATGCGTTTGGGTTCTTATCCATGCGATATTAAAAAAGGCACCAAAGCCTTTGGTATCTATGGAAAAGCGCACAT
Organism: Pedobacter psychrotolerans; assembly: GCF_004340665.1. Classification (GTDB taxonomy): domain Bacteria; phylum Bacteroidota; class Bacteroidia; order Sphingobacteriales; family Sphingobacteriaceae; genus Pedobacter; species Pedobacter psychrotolerans. Next base: position 38,022 of record NZ_SLWO01000009.1, on the reverse strand, counting down.
TAATGAACGTCACCGCCACCGCTTTGAATTTAACAGTAAATACTTAAAACAATATGAGGATGCGGGTATGATTGCTTCTGGCATTAATCCACAAACCAATTTAGTAGAAATTGTGGAGTTAAAAAACCATCCATTTTTCATTGGTGGACAATTTCACCCAGAATTAAAATCAACAGTTGCTAATCCTCACCCACTTTTTGTTAAATTTGTCGCCGCTGCAATGGAGTATGCGAAAAAGAAAACGAATTAAAAGCAGTACAAACACGAATAATGGATAGAAATACCTTTACAGGATTGTTCCTGATCATGATCATTTTAGCAGGATCATTTTACTTTTTAAGGCCAAATGAAGCTGAAGTAAAAAGAGAACAAGCTCGAGTTGACTCTACTAATAGAGTCGATTCATTAAAAAAGATTGGTGCAAACCCAATTCAAAAAGATACAACAAAAACTGTTGCAGTTAATCCAGTTGTAGATTCCCTAGCATTAAAAGGCCCTTTCGGTACAGCTTTAACTGGCACAGAGACCAACGCTACCTTAGAAAATGAGAAATTGTTAATCACCTTAAGTAATAAAGGTGGCCGAATTTCATCCGTGCAGATAAAAGGTCAAAAAACCTATGCCGGAAAGCCATTGATCTTGTTTGATGGTAACCAGAATAAATTTGGGTTAAACCTGAATGCTGCAGGAAAAGTCATCAATACCAATGATTTATACTTTACGCCAACTAAAACAGCTAATACGGTAAGCATGCGTGCCAACTATGGTGCTAATGCCTACATAGAGTACGTTTACGATTTAAAGGGGTTAAGTAATAAAGTAAACTTTAAAATTAATCTGGTTGGACTACAACAGGTAATTGCAGGTAATACTATTGGTTTAAACTGGCAGACTACGCTATTACAACAAGAAAAATCTATCGAAAGTGAACACCGTTATTCTGCACCTTATTACAAATACGTAGATGGTGATGTAGACCATTTAAGTGTCTCAAAAGATGAAAAGGAAGAATTAACGAAAGGTAAAATTCAATGGTTTTCTTTTAAACAACACTTTTTCTCGGCTTCTTTAATTGCTAAACAACCATTTGAAAAAGGAAGTTTAGAAGTAAAAATCCCAACGGCACCAGGATTGGTAAAATATTATGATGCCAATATGCAATTGCCTTATGCGCATACTGCAAATCAGGCATATGAGATGGATTTTTATTTCGGAACAAATAAATTTTCTGCTTTAAAAGATCAGGGTTACGATTTAGAAAAGCAAGTTGATTTAGGTTACTGGCCTTTAAAATACATCAACCGCTTTATTGTATTGCCCGTATTTAATTTCCTGAATAATTTTGGCTGGAACTTCGGTTTAATTATCCTGGTTCTCACCATCTTATTAAAAGTAGCTTTATCACCACTTACTTATAAGTCATACTTATCAATGGCTAAAATGAGGGTTTTAAAACCAGAAATGGATGAAATTAAAGCTAAAGTTGGTGAAGATAATCCAACGCTTGTACAACAGGAATATTTAAAGCTTTATAAAAAAGCCGGAGTAAATCCGTTAGGTGGTTGCTTACCAATGGTTCTACAGTTACCATTAGTAATGGCATTCTTCTTCTTCTTCCCTAATTTATTTGAATTACGTGGCGAGAGTTTCCTTTGGATGAAAGATTTATCAACTTATGACGAGTTTATTAAATTCGGTGTTAAATTGCCATTTATTGGTGATCACTTAAGTTTAATGTGCGTATTGATGACCATCTCTACCCTTATCATGACTTATTTTAACAACCAGACTTCTGGTGCTACAGGTCAAATGAAATACATTGGTTATGTAATGCCGGTAATCTTTCTAGGTGTTTTAAATAGCTATCCAGCTGGTTTAAATTATTATTATTTCTTAGCCAATTTAATGACTTTCGGTCAGCAGATCTTAATTCGTAAAATGGTTGATGATGATAAAATTCATGCTTTAATTCAGCAGAATAAGGCACGGCCTGCAGATGAAAAAAAGAAGAAATCTAAATTTCAACAGCGATTAGACGATTATATGCGTCAACAACAACAAGCTAAAAAATAACAAGAAGCACCGGTAACGGTGCTTTTTTTTGACCTGAATTTTAATATAACATTTTTGTTACACTTATTTATTATGTTTGCAGAAAAAACTTTGTTAACATGAAATCGCTTAAATTTAGCTTAATATTTTTGCTTGCCCCTTTTTTATTGATTGCACAAGATAAAATGATCAATACCTCAAAATTTACTTATTCACCCGCATTTGAACTTTTGAGATCAACACATTGCAACTTATTTTATGCGCCATCTTTTAAAGTAAATTATTTGTTTGAGAACGGTTTGGAACCAGGAGCAGGATTGGAATATTCTACTACGCCAATACACCATGATAATGGATATACGCTTCGTCAACTTCGTTTTATACCTGTTTTTGGAAATCTGAAATACAACTTCAGAAATTCAAAAAAAATAAAGCCTTATGCTGAAGCATCTGTAGGAATATCATTTAACAAATACCATATCGCTGAAGATATTATGCCCAATAATATTTCAATTACTAAGGAGCAGGGATTATATGTTTACGCAGGCTTTGGAGCAAAATATGCATGGAATTCAAATATAAGTACATTTTTGGGCCTTGGATTTAAAGGTTATAAAATGAGCACCAATGATCTGGATATCAATCCGCATGGTTTATCCTTTATGGTAGGTTTTACTTTCATTTAGCGTTATGAAAAATATTCTATTTCTATTATTAGCTGTTTGTTTTTGTTTAAGCAGCTGTGCATTATTTAAACGAGATAGAAGCAGTGAGTATAATGCGATGGGAATAAAAGAGTTTAACCTCCCAATTTTTCTTTACCCTGCAAAAAAAACACCTACCAGAAAGCTTTTGATATTTTTTTCAGGCGATGGTGGCTGGATGAAATTTGAAGATAATTTGTCCGTTAAGTTTGCTGACAGTGGATTTCAAACGATTGGTATTAATGCCAGAAGTTATTTTTGGAAACAGAAAACGCCTGAGCAAACCAAACAAGACATTCTACAACTGATGCGAAAATATGCTTTTAAGTATCATGCCCATCAAATTTATCTATGTGGTTATTCTTTTGGTGCTGACGTAGTCCCCTTCATTTATAACCTTTTGCCCTACCGTGCTAAAAAACATGTTATGGCCTTAGAACTGCTCTCCCCTTACGCTACAACAGATTTTGTTGTTCACTTTTCAGATCTTACTAATATTTCATCTGATCATTATGTCTATAAAGTAGATCAGGAAGTTCAAAAAATTTCCATCCCGGTATATTGCTTTTATGGTGTGGAAGAAAATGATAAACATCTGAAAAACGTTTCCACTACTAATTTTCACCTTGATACTCTGGAGGGCAATCATCATTATGCAGTAAGCAGTTATGGTAAAATTGTTTCCATCCTGTCTAACCAAAAGTAATCTATTGCAAATGCGTATTATATCTTTATTTATATTGCTGTTTATACCAGGTTTAATGAAGGCTCAAGACATGTCGAAATATCCATTAAGCAGTTCGAGAAAAGGCGAAGCTAAGCAATTGCTGTTCTATATTAGTGGAGACGGTGGTATGAACAGTTTTTCACAAAAATTGGTTAATGAATTGGTTCTGAAAAATTATTCAGTCGTAAGCCTGGATAGCCGGAAATATTTTGGGGAGCAGAAAAGCCCGGATAAAACGGCTCATGATTTTTCTGAAATTATTCAGCATTACCTTAAAGTTTATGGAAAAGAAGAGTTTTCTTTTATCGGTTATTCTTTTGGTGCAGATGCTGTTGCCTTTACCATTCCGCGGTTATCAAAAGAATTGTTCAATAAGCTAAAATCATCGGTTTTACTGTCGCCTTCTACCTCAACAGATTTTGTAGTTCGACTAAGCGATTTAATGAGCTTCGGCAGCAACGAGGCGAAATATAAAACCATTCCTGAGCTATATAAGCATACTACGCCCGTACTTTGTATTTTTGGTAAAGATGAAGACAGCGACTTTTATAAATTACTTAAAGACCATAAAAATCTTAACAAAGTTTTAATACCAGGTTCCCATAAATTTGATAATGACATCAAAAAAATAGTTGCTACCATCTTAACTGGTATTTAAGGTTTAACTACCTTCAGAGATACGTTTCAAAGCGCTAGGCACTTGTAATAGATGATAATGGTGACTGTAAACCAAATATTTCTTCTTCCATTCGGGATAGAACTTTTCTTTGTACCGGCGTAACCCTTTAAACTGGGCAAAGACCTTTAAATTATCATAAGCGTACTTAATGGTTTTCTGTGTAACATCAACCCCATCAATTCCAGATAACGGTGCCAATCCCATATTTACACTAGTGAACCCCTGTTCTTTAAGATATAAAAAAGTTTTGGCCAGAAGCATATCCAAAACCCCGTTAGGTGCATCTGTTTCTTTCCTGATCAGATCATACGTAGCCTCACCCATGGCATAATCAGGAATCAGGTTTAAAAAAGCATAAATCTTTTCTTCCTGATCTTCTATTGTTAAAATAGTTTGATTTTTTAAAATGCTCTTATCAAAAATGCCCTGTGTAAAAGCCACTTCTTTTTGATTGAGATCTTTAAGCCAGTTATCAGAAACGGTTTGTAATTTTTGCAAAAGTCCTTCTTTTTGTGGCCCTTCATAAACTTTAAAAATAAAGCCTTCAGTGCTCAATCTGTTGATCGCACTTCTGGTGGTTTTCATCTTACCTCCATCCATGGTAAAAGTTTCCAGGTTTAAAACAGCCTCTTCTCCTATCGGGATAAACTTTTTCCCTATCGATTTATAAAATGATAATGATTCTTCAGGAACGCGGTAATATGCCGCAATGAAGCCAGTTTCTTCACAGCGCTTTTCAAATTGCCTAATCATGGACAGTTTCTCCTCCGTTGATTCGGCAACAGGATCTTCCAGTACTAAAGCAAAATGGCGGGTAATCTTAAAACTGATAAAAGCAGTTCGGCTTTCATTAAAATAGATAAACTTATCTGGGTAGGTTTTAAAGTAATCCAAGGCAGATGATCCTTTTTGTTGTAAAAGGTTTTCGGCATCTTCAAAGTCTTTCGGAGTATTATATGGCTTAAAAAAGTAGGGCTTTAATAAACTAAAAATTATAAACAAAATTACCAGTCCGCTGGCACAATAAATGGATTGTTCAAAATGTAATCCGAACTTGGTTAAAGGATGTAAAGCCTGATCATCTATAAAAAATATCACTTTTAAAACAGCCTTAACTGAATCTACAAATTGAAATTCAACACCAAAATGCCGTTTATCAATAAAGTAAAAACCAATTACTCCATAGGCAAAAACGGCCAGGATAGCGAATATAAACACAGGATATCCAACCTGAACAAATTTAGGATGTGTTTTAAGCTTGTAATTTGCCCGGGTATAGAACAGAGATGAAAATGCCAATAAAGCTAATATTGCTTCTTCATAATCAGCCGCTTTGAATAAATGTCCTAAAACAGAAAACAAAGTTATAGATACGGCAACGTACCATGCCCTTTTAGATCCCTGTAGCAAAAAGACACTGATCATTACCAGAATTAATCCAAATATTAAAACCAACGCATTACTGGTTACTACTAAATCTTCAGGAAAAATATCTCTAACCAAACGCAATCTTGCTGGTATAGCTGGAGTAATAGAAGATATAATATTTACTACACCGAGGATGAGAATGATAAATGCAGGAAGGATTCTTAAAACTATGCTGTCTTTTTTGGTAATAAAACTAATAATGCCTCCAATAAGGGGGAGCCAAAATTCGAAAAACCTGAACATTAAGGTAATGGTAGCGGCAGCAATGATTGGAAAACCAAACTGACTCAGGATAAAGGTTAATGAAACCTCTATCGTTCCCAGGCCACGGAGAAATGGCGAAGAAATTAATAAAATGACCATTACAATATAGCCGATAATTGCAGCAGGTAAACTGGCATTAAATCCTAAGGCGAGCATACAAATGTACAGGTGAAGAATACCAATACATTCAATTCCGATAGAGATCAATAATGTTAACCAAAAGTGCTTTCTACTGATGCGCTCGTCAACCATATCATCTAATACAGCTGATAAAGATGGTCTTAACCTGGAAAGCCATTGATACGCCCACCCTTTTTTTGAAATGGAGTAAATGGCTACAAATAAAAATGCGGTTAATAAAAGCAGAAATGCAAAACTTAAAATTTCAACCAGACCTAGTTTGGTGGTTAAAAGGGCTATTCCCAAAACCGGTATGGCCACAATAACCACAGAAAGAATCCCACAGAAGGCAAAAAGAGTAGAAGAAAGGTGAATTTTGGATTTTGAAATACCTTCCTCTTCTATTTCTTTGGTGAAGAATATCAGTGATGAGAACCCACCTGCAGGAAGAAAAATGCTGATCAGATTCCGTTTTAAAAAAAGTACAATCGCATTGCGCAATCCCATGTGCACATTTAAGGCTTTAAAACTATGCACGTACATTTGCCCTTGGGCTACTATATATAAAATGGTAAGTAAAACCCCTATCCCAATATAGCTGGGTACAGCGGTATTTAATTGCGCTTTAATTTCTAAAATCTCTATATGTTGACCGTGGATAAAAAACACAGCGGTACAAAGCATAAAAATGGCTAGAAAAAACTGCCAAAAAAATTTGTTGTAAACTAACCGGGATAAAAATGACTTCGCTTTATAAATCATAGAAAAGAGATCAGATAACAAATACCATTCAAGGTTTCATTTTGCATAAATATTTTGCAGATGTACCAGCAAAATACGCATCAGTTAATAATTAGTTAGATAATTGTATTTACTTTTTATCGCCTCTAATGTAATGAGTTTTTTACAAACACCAAGATTAAACATTGATCTTTTATTTCATCAAATTAACCTATTGTAATATTTGGCATACATGTTTCTTAATGAGCCAGAAATTTCCAATTTTAGAAGCTTCAAATCACAACCAACTTATTAATCTATTTTAAAAAATGCAGAAAAGACTATCTATCATTCTATTTTTAGTTGTCAACTTTGCTTATGCACAAAAGAAACCCTTAGATCATACGGTATATGATACCTGGGAATCAGTTGGCCTTAAGCAATTATCAAATAATGGTTCCTGGGCAATGTACGGTGTTCTGCAGCAAGAAGGTGATGCACAATTGTACTTGAACAACCTCAAAACCAATGCTAAGCTAACTATTCCCAGAGGAATGAATGCACAGTTTAGCAATGATTCAAAATTTGCGGTATTCAGCATTCGCCCATTCAATAAAGATATCCGCCAGGCTAAAATTAAGAAGAAAAAGCCCGAAGAAATGCCGAAAGATTCATTGGGCATTGCCAACCTCACCACAAATACAATCACTAAAGTTGCACGTGTAAAATCATTTAAGTTTCCTGAAGAAGGTTCGGGTGTAATGGCTTACCTCACAGAAAAGCCAGATACTGCTAAAAGAGTTACAAAACCTGCTGATAATAAAGATTCAGCTATGGATTTTATAGCTGATGAACCTGCTGGAAAAGGCAAAACTGAAGAGGGAACTGATTTGGTGGTTAAAAATCTAATTACCGGAGCCGATCAGACCTTTAAATTTGTAACCGATTACGCCATCAGTAAAGACGGTAAACTAATTGTATATACCTGTAGTGGATCTAAAAAAGATAAAACGGCACCTCAAGGTGTATTTTTATTAAATACTGAAAAAGGTACTTCAAAAACCTTGATTAAGGGGAAAGGTAGTTTTAAAAATTTCGCCTTTGATGAAGAAAGTGAGCATCTGGCATTCGTAGGTGAACAAAGTCCTGAAAAGCAGGAAATAAAGAATTACAATGTCTACTACAATTCTTTAACTTTAGATACCGCACAAACCATAGTCGATTTTGATATGCCAGGATTACCAGCAAAATGGTCGGTTAATGGTGATGGAAAAGTGACTTTTAGTAAGGATGGAAAGAAATTATTTTTTGGCATCTCACCTGTTAAAAGTCCAAAAGACACCACCATTGTAGATTTTGAAGTAGCCAAAGTTGATGTCTGGAATTATAAAGATGATTACTTACAGCCGATGCAACTAAAAAATGTTGATCGTGATGGCAAAAAAAGTTATTTATCGGTGATTGATGTTTATAGTAGCGATCCTAAAGTGATTCCATTAACTGATTTAACAGTTCCAGATGCCAGCCTTATTGCCGAAGGGAATGCAGATGCTGTTTTGGCCACAACAGATTTTGGACATAGAATTGAATCCCAATGGAGTGGTTCAACCGCTAAAGACTATTATTTAGTTGATACCAAAAATGGTCAGCGTAAGAAGATTATTGCTGAATTGAATGGCTACGCCATGTCATCTCCAGGTGGTAATTATGTGTTGTATTTTGACAGAAAGAATGGCAATTGGTATACCTATAATGTTTCAACTTCAAAAGTAACCGCACTTACTGAAAGTTTAGATGTAAAATTCGTGGATGAAGATAATGATGTTCCTAATCTTCCATCGGCTTATGGAATTGCTACCTGGACGGCAGATGATAAAGCTGTTATCCTAAATGACAGATATGATTTGTGGTCCTTTTCACCAGATGGAAAATCAGCACCAAAAAACATTACAGCAGGTTTCGGCAGGGCCAATAAAATTACTTTCCGTTACGAAAGGGTATTGCCAGAAAATAGATCTGAAAGAAATGTAGATTCTAAATTTGTAAAATCTAACGAAGTCATTTGGCTAAATGCTTTTAATAACGTGACTAAAGAAAATGGTTTCTATCGCACAAACGTGGGTGCTGTTAAAGCACCTGAAATGATGGTGATGGCGAAATATAAGTATTCTAATTTAGCAAAAGCGAAGGATGCTGAAACTTACATTTATGATAAAGCAAATTATGTAGAATCGCCAAATGTATATGTCACTACTGATTTTAAAACAGAAACGAAGTTAACCAATACTAATCAACAGCAACAGAATTATAATTGGGGTACTGCAGAATTGGTAAAATGGACTACCCCTAAAGGCTACCAGGCAGAAGGTATTTTATACAAACCGGAAAATTTTGATCCCAATAAGAAATATCCAATGATTGCTTATTTCTATGAAAAATTAACGGATGGCTTATACAATTATCAGGCACCTGCCCCTACGCCTTCCCGTCTCAATATTTCATTTTTTGTAAGTAATGGTTACCTGGTTTTTGCACCTGATATTAGATATGAAAGCGGACATCCAGGACAATCAGCTGTGGAATATATTAACTCCGGCGTAGAAAGCCTCAAGAAAAACAGTTGGGTAGATGGAACCAAAATTGGTATTCAGGGTCAAAGCTGGGGTGGTTATCAGGTGGCATATCTGATCACACAAAATAATATGTACGCCGCCGCCTGGGCAGGTGCGCCTGTAGTGAACATGACTTCAGCTTACGGTGGAATTCGTTGGGAAACAGGCATGAATCGCCAGTTTCAATATGAAAAAACCCAAAGTAGAATTGGTGCCACCTTGTGGGAGAAGCCAGAACTATACATAGAAAACTCTCCATTATTTATGTTTCCTAAAGTTAATACACCAGTAGTGGTGATGGCAAATGATGCAGATGGAGCGGTGCCATGGTATCAGGGTATTGAAATGTTTACAGGCTTACGTCGCCTGGGCAAACCCGTTTGGATGTTAAATTACAACGGCGAAGCACATAATTTAGTTCAGCGTCAAAACCGTAAAGATATTCAGATTCGTGAGCAACAATTTTTTGATCACTACCTTAAGGGTGCGAAAGCGCCAGTGTGGATGACAAGTGGAATCCCTGCCACAGAAAAAGGAAAAACCTGGGGTTTCAAATTAACCGACGAGAAACCTTAGTTAAGTCTTAAGTCCTGAGTCAAAAGTCCATAGTCTGGAGCGCGAAAGTGATCAGACTATGGACTTTTTTTATTAGCGTAATATATACTTTAGACTCCAGACTGAAGACTCCGTACTCCACTTGGCACTTTCATTTAAAAAGGGTATTTTCATCCCATTAAAATATAACTAAACAAACCTAATGGCATTAAGTAGAATCTGGTCTGCGTTTATAATCGTTGCAATTGTAGTAGCGGGTATAAAATGTTTCTTTTTCGGACAAAGCGATATTTTCAACTGGATGGTGATTGGTAAGGCCGATGACGCTGCAAATCCACTTAAATTAGATGGCATCATTCAAACTTGCTGGGTTTCGGTAGAACTTTGTTTAAAGCTTATTGGCATATTAGCGTTATTTATGGGGTTAATGAGTATCGCTGAGAAAGCAGGCGGTATCCGTTTATTGTCTAGAATTGTTGGCCCATTTTTTTCTAAATTATTTCCTGATATTCCAAAAGGTCATCCTTCTATGGGACATATGATCATGAACTTTTCAGCAAACTTGCTTGGACTGGATAATGCTGCAACCCCATTTGGTTTAAAGGCAATGGAAAGTCTACAGGAACTTAATCCTAATAAAGATACAGCATCCAATGCCCAGATCATGTTTTTATGTTTGCATGCGGCTGGTTTGAGTTTAATCCCGGTAAGTGTTATTGCAATCCGTGCTTCCCAGAATGCTTCAAATCCTACAGATGTTTTTATTCCCTGTTTAATTGTAACTTTTGTTGGTACTATGGCAGCCATGCTTATTGTTTCATTTAAACAGAAAATTAACCTTTTGCAACCCGTTGTAATCGGTTGGATTTTAGGTTTATCGGCTATTATTGCCAGTCTCGTACTTTACATCCGGTCGTTAGATGCCACTGGTATTCAGTCTTTTTCTGGTTTATTAAGTAATGGACTGATCCTATTTATCTTTTTTGTAATTGTGCTTGGTGCGTTATACAAAAAAATTGATGTGTTTGATGCCTTTATAGATGGTGCAAAAGATGGATTTAAAACGGCGATTAACATCATCCCTTATTTGGTGGGTATGCTCGTAGCCATTAGTTTATTGCGTACAAGTGGTACTTTTGATGTGGTCATCAATGGAATTAAAAACATCTTTGTTTATTTGGGAACAGATACCAGATTTGTGGAAGGTTTGCCTACCGCATTAATCAGGCCTTTAAGTGGCGGAGCTGCAAGAGGAATGATGGTAAGCACGATGGAAACCTACGGTGCTGATTCTTTTGCAAGCCGATTATCAGGCATCTTTCAGGGTGCATCAGATACTACCTTTTATGTGGTAGCCGTTTATTTCGGTTCTGTACAAATCAAAAATACCAGGTATGCCATCGGATCTATGCTTCTGGCGGATTTAGTTGGGGTATGTACAGCAATTGGAATTTGTTATTTGTTTTTCGGATAAAGTATCAATATTATTTAACGATGAGAATGAAAGTGTATAAACTTAAAAAATCCCTGATCTCGATAAGATCAGGGATTTTTTAAGTTTATGAGCATTTTAAAGTCAGACTTTTAAGAAACTTGTGGTGGAATAGAAATTCTGTTAATAATTTCATCAATGGCATCTGGATCAATAGCTACATTTTTAGAAGCACACCATTTTTCACTTTTATTATCTAACCAGATACAAAATGAATGGTAGCCGTCTAAAACAACAGCATAAGTTTCATGAAAATCGTCTTGAATGCGCATGCAAAATCCTTTAAAAATCTTGCCTCTCACAATGAATTGCAGGGATGAATAATTTTCTAACATGGCTCATTATATTTTTGGTTAAGATACAACAAGTTACAACGCAGAATGTTTCGTTAGTTTAAAGGAATTAATAAATAATCGCAAAGCAATCGGGAATATGTTAACCTATGTTTAACATGTTTGAATATCCTCTTGCAATCAGGCGCTTTTTTGAGGGCAAAAAGACCTCACATTGTAAGTTCAAAATCGTTTTTCCTTTTTTAATGATGGAAGTTTCTGCTCTGATTTCATCACCTTCTACCGCTGGCGCAAAATAATCTATATAATTATTTACGGTGGTGTATCGATCATTCAGGCCCATAGTGTAAACTGTTGCGCCAATCAAATCATCAATAATGCCAGCTGTTACGCCGCCATGTAAAATATGATAAGGATTAGTCATTTCTTTACGAATGGTATACTGACAAACCAAAACTCCACTTTCAGCTTTTATCAGTATCGGAGCCAACCAATTCATATAGTTTGAAGGTGAATTGGTCATCACCTTTCCAATAGATTGCCTTAGAAATCCTAATCTTTGTTCACTTAATGATTCTTCCATATTTCATAAATATAGAAAAATCCAAAATATTTTTCCAAAATGGATTTTCAAATCGCAGTTATCAATTTTGATTAAAAAGGAATAATCATTTTAAAGCTAAAGTTTCTACCCATGTTATAAATTCCTGATCTTCCATTTGGTGATGAGTTGTAGTATTCAAAATATTTTAAGCGGTTTAAATGTGATTGATAGGCCACGTTAAATACATTATCGACCTGTATAAAAATATTCATTAGTACCTTTCCTTTTCCAGACAGAATTGCTGAACCAAATCCTGCGTTAAATAAAGTATATCCTTTCGTGTAAGTTTCAGTATTGTCCAAGGCATAAAACTTATCCTGATCTGCAAAAATAGATGCATCCACTTTTACATAAGGTTTATTTAAAAAGCCAATGTACTTTTGCGCGGTTGCCTTAAGTTCAGAACGAATTTGCAATGGTGGAATAAAAGGTAAATACTTTGCTTCACTGCCATGCAGATCTAATAGGTCTTGGTTCTTATTCAGGCCAACTACATAAGCCATACTATTATTAAAACTTAACCATTTAAGCTGCGATGGATGCAAATTGATGCTTACTTCAGCACCATAGAGTTGCGCTTTTGATTGTTGATATTGATAAGTCAGATTTCCAGGAACTAGCACAACCGGATTACCATTTTCATCTGTTAAACGTGATTGATAGATATAATTCTGAATGTGGTTATTAAAAACTTCAACACTTAAATCAGCATCTCGAAGATAGGCAATCACACCTAAATCTTGCTGTAAATTAAATTCTGGTTTAAAAGTTCTGTTGCCTAAGTAAACAATGTGTGCACCCGGATCAAGTCCGTTAGAGCCAATTTCAGTAATATTTGGTGCCCTGTATCCTCTGGAAATATTTGCCTTAATTAACAGTTTTTCTGAAATGTTATAAGTTAAGCCCAAGCTACCAGATAGGCCGTAATATTTTTTTTCAAATGCAGGAAATTGTAAATTCGAAGCAGCAGCATCTTCACTAACTTTCTCACCAAAACCTGTTTGAGGATTTGAAGCGACATAGAAATTTTTCCATTCCATATTCCGCCTGTCTGCTCTAAAACCACCAGAAACATCAATCTTTCCAAAAGATTTCCGGGCAAAAAAGAAAGCGCCTACATCAAATAAATTGTAATCCGGGATGGGGAAATCGGTAGCATCTTTACTCCTGTTAGATTGGAACATCCCATTGATACCGATTGTACTTTCAATTCCAGAAAAATCAGGAAGATTGTATTTAATATCGTAATTTAAAGTATTCAGCATGACAAACAAACCTGCCTGATCTGGCGCTGTTGGATGATTGTATTCTCGACGAATACTTTGTTGTCCACCAATCAGCACATTTAAGTCACTGTTACCCAACTTAAAGTTGCTGGTGTTATAAAACCTAAAATGCTGTATGTGCTGATGTAAGGGATTAATCGCGTAGCTATTTAATTGATCATCTGGAACTATTGGTCTGTTTTTAATATCATCGCCATTATCCAGAATTTGCCTGGTAAATTTTCTACTGAGAGAATCCCTGCTCCCATCCGGAATTTCCATTAAGTTATCGTAATAGGTAATGGCTGTTTTTGAATAACCCCAGCTTTTATCAACCCTTGCGCTTGCCGATAAATTATATTCCCGAAAGGCCGTTCCGTACACCAATCCATCTACTTTATTTTGATAATTATGTGCGGTTTTTCCACTCGCCCTGAACGTATATTTCCAATCACTTTTTCTGTAAGCTAACCCTAAAGATGAGGCGATGAGTCCATTATTGCTTTGGTAGTTTGTGGTGAAATCACCTTGTAATTCTCCGTCTTCGAGTATAGGATTCAGTGGAATCATGTTGATTACACCAGCCAATGCATCAGAACCGTAAGTCAGGCTTGCCGGGCCCTTTACTACTTCAGCCCTTGATATACCATATTCATCCACTTCAATACCATGTTCGTCTCCCCATTGCTGGCCTTCCTGCCTTAAACCATCGTATAGAGTAAGTACTCTATTATAACCTAAACCGCGAATAAATGGCTTAGAAACATTTGGACCAGTTGTTACTGCCGTTACACCGGGAATCCCCTTTACAATGGCATCAATTAAATTGGTATTTACATTTTGATCCATTGTCTTTTTGGATAGTACGGCAATAGGCACCGGACTTTTACGCAATGCCGTTGCCCGGTTCACACCAGTAATCACCACATCATTTAAATCAGCTGCCTGGGTTTTAAGGTCAATATTATACCGAAGGCTATCTCCAATGATTGATACTTTAACTTTTGCTGACTGATACCCTATCCCTGAAAACTGAATCACTACATCTGCCTTCCCAAACGTATTGAGTTGATAGTCTCCCAAACTATTCGACTTGGTAGATTGGTTGGTACTCATTATTTTAACGTTAATATTTTCTAATGGTTGCTGGTTGCTGGTAATTTTGCCAATAATGGTTTTCTTCTGTGCAACAACTGTAAGCATTAAGATGGAAAGGAAAATAGTCAGGATTGATTTCATAAATTAATCATATCTAAAATTAAATTTAGACAAATCTAAATTTAATTTTAAACAGTACAAATATTATTTTTAGAAAAACCTTTTTATCTATTAAATCACTTGTTCAAAAGGATTGTTGAACAGCATATTATTCCTGTACGCAATTATTTCAGCATCGGTTAACAAACACTTCTCCAGATCCTCTTTTAATGCTTTTGCATCTAGTTCTTGCCCAATAAATACCAATTCTGTTAATCGATCGCCAAATGTTTCATCCCAATCACTTAAAATCATTTGTTTATTCTCCTGGTAAACTGCATCACTATTTCTTTCTACTTCACTCATAGCAGCCCACCAGGTTCCCGCTAATTCTATCCTCAGCGAACCGCCAGCCTGTGAAAAATTAATAGCAGCGTTGCGCATGGCTGCAATCCAGAACATGCCTTTCGTTCTGATGATGTTTGTCGGGAATTCCTGATTAAGATAATTCCAGAACCGTTCCGGATGAAATGGTTTCCTTGCCGAAAAAACGGTGGAACTAATGCCGTACTCTTCTGTTTCAGGAATATGAACTTCATCCAACTCCTTTTTCCATGCAGCACTTGAAGCGGCCGATTCGAAGTTAAAAAGTTTAGTATTTAAGATCTTATCTGGGCTGAGTTCGCTAAAAATTGTTTTATGCAGTTTTGCCGTTGGATTAAGTTTTTTAATCAAGGCCTCAATTAAGCTGGCATCATGAGCGGTTACTAAATCCAGTTTATTAATGATGATCACATCGGCAAATTCAATCTGATCCGTCAATAGGTTTACAATGGTTCTCTTATCTGCCACATCATCTGCCCAGTTTCTATCCTGCAAAATTTCTGCTGTACCAAAGTCCTTATAAAAATTAAATGCATCAACTACCGTAACCATCGTATCCAGATAGCTAAACCGACTCAAATCGATGTTAGCAGCTTCATCAACAAAAGAAAAAGTTTGTGCCACTGGAATCGGCTCTGAAATCCCACTGCTTTCAATCAGCAGGTAATCAAATCTATTTTCTTTGGCCAGTTTCTCCACTTCTAACATTAAATCTTCCCTAAGCGTGCAACAGATGCAGCCATTACTCATTTCAACCAACTTTTCTTCTGTTTTAGATAAGCTGCCTGCATGATCAACCAACTGTGCATCAATATTAATTTCGCTCATGTCATTTACAATCACGGCAACTCTTAAGCCTGTTTTGTTTTTCAAAATGGAATTTAATAAAGTGGTCTTACCACTTCCTAAAAAACCGCTGAGTACGGTTACTGGTAGTTTATTTATCATATCAATGCAATTAAGTTGCAAATATATTTATAGATTTTATAAATGCAACATTATTGCTTTTATATTTGTTTCTATAAAATAGATATGAAAACCATCAAAGCCCTAAATCTCGATAAAATCGGCATAACTGCATCAACTGCCTGTGCCATACATTGTGCGCTCCTTCCCTTTGTGTTAACTTTATTGCCCTTTTTGGGACTCGAATTTCTAGCTCATCCTGCGATAGAAATATCGATGATCTTATTGTCATTAATCATAGGTGCCTGGTCTTTAAGTAAATCATACCGAAAAATTCATCACCAAATATTACCTATTATCATTTTGATACTAGGATTTGCACTTATCTTTATCGGTCATTTTTCAGGCATTGAAATATTGGAGCCTATATTCATTCCTGCTGGTGGTTTGGCCATAGCCTGTGCACATTTCTGGAATATCAGATTGAGCAAAAGCTGTACACATTGATGAAGACAACAACTTTCATGGTCACCCATTTTTTATTAAATACCCGTGTTAATGCATCATTATTGCAAATGAAAAGAATATATATTTGTAGCCATGAATAGAAACATCAAATTGTTATTTATCTCTGCCTTGAGCGTTGTCTGTATGCTCAATCCGGCCTGTAAGCATGGCACAAACGATGCAAAGGAACTTTATCGCCGTTACGCCATTAAAAACATTCGGTTAATATCAAAAAAGTTATGATTAAAATTCAGTCTTTAGCTCACCAATACCACCATGCACCTATATTACAGTTTCCAGACTGGGAAATTAAAGATGCAGAGCAGTGGCTTTTACTTGGATCATCAGGAAGTGGAAAAAGCACCTTGCTGAATATTATAGCAGGTTTGCTGAAACCCCAAAATGGAGAAGTCATTCTGGATGGAACAAGCATATATAATCTGTCAACGAGGGAAATGGATCAATTCAGAGGTCAGAAAATAGGAATCGTTTTTCAAAAACCGCATTTCATTAAAAGCCTGAATATTTACGACAATATAGCCATTGCTGCTTCCCTTGCAGGTTTGCCCATTGATGCAAAACGGATATCACTCTTACTGGAAACCTTAGGACTTGCCGGTAAAGCCAAAAAATATACAGAAGAACTGAGTCAGGGGCAACTTCAACGCGCATCTATTGCTCGTGCCTTGGTTAATCACCCATCGGTACTTATTGCGGATGAACCGACTTCTAGTCTTGACGATGAGAATGCTGAAAATGTAATTTCACTGTTAACGGAACAGGCAGCATCCAGCCATGCATCATTAATTGTAGCAACACATGATAACAGAGTGAGAAACCGCCTTAGCAAAGAATACTTATTATCATGAATATATTAAAATTAAGTGCAAAAAACTTATCCAGAAATAAACTTACCACCATTTTAAATATCGTATTGGTAGCATTTGGTGTAGGTATTTTATCCATACTTTTTCTGGCATCTACACAAATTGGTGATAAATTGGAAAGTAATTCAAAGGATATTGATCTGGTGGTTGGTGCCAAAGGAAGCCCGTTACAACTCATTTTAAGCAGTATTTACCATATTGATTTTCCAACGGGAAATATTCCGGCAAAGGATGCGCAAACATTGATGCAAAATCCAATGGTTAAAAGGGCGGTTCCACTTGCCCTTGGCGATAATTATCAGGGTTACAGGATTGTAGGTACAGATTCTTCGTTTACTGGTTTGTACGGATTGAAAATAGCTAAGGGAAATTTCTGGAATAAGGACCTGGAAGCCACTATTGGCAGCGCTGTAGCAGCAGAGTCTAAGCTGAAAGTAGGTGATCACTTTTTCGGTGCGCATGGTTTAAGTAATTCCGATGATGAGCATAAACAACATGCTTATATCGTTAAGGGAATATTGGCACCACAAGGTAACGTAACAGATAACCTGATCTTAACCAATATTGGTAGCGTTTATAAAATGCATGAGCCGAATCATGAAGAGGATAAACATCATCATGGTGAGGAAGAAAAGGAAATCAATAATCGTGAAATTACGTCTTTACTCATTCAGTATCGCTCGCCGATGTCGGTCGTGATATTTCCTAGAATGGTTAATCAAAGCACCAATATGCAGGCCGCATCTCCTGCAATGGAAAGTGCCCGGTTGTTTTCACTGATTGGCGTGGGGATTGAAACGCTGAAATGGTTTGCCATCCTGATCATGGCAATATCTGCATTGAGCGTTTTTATCAGTTTATTTAATTCCATGAAAGAGAAAAAATATGACCTGGCCATCATGCGTTGCCTGGGTGCATCAAAGGCCAAGGTATTCTGTTTGGTGATGTTAGAGGGATTAATGATCACTGTAACCGGTGCTTTAATTGGCTTGGCTATAGGCCATATTGCCTTAACACTCATCGGCCATTTCCAGGAATCTTCTCAAGCCAGACTTTCTGGTTATTATTTCTTAACGGATGAACTCTACCTGATTGGCGCTGGCCTGGCTATCGGCATTATTGCAGCAATTATTCCAGCGGTGCAAACCTATAAGGTTGATATTGCAAGTACCCTTTCAAAAGATAAATGATGAAATATATTTTATTGATTGCACTCTTTTTTTACAGCTTTTCAGGTGTACACGCACAGGTGAAGGTGCATAAAGACATGCGTACGCCTACCTGGAATTTGATTGGCTTACGTTATGATAAACAGGTTGAACCTTTAAAATGGGTAAGCATCTTCCCTCCTGAACTGATGGCTTTAAATAATAAGGTGATTGAATTGCCTGGCTTTATTTACCCCACCAAGGTAGGCGCTAAATTTTCAGAGTTTATGCTATCTATTGTACCTATTGAATCTTGTCCGTTTTGTGGCAGTGGAGATATTCCTTCTATGATAGAGGTGAAAATGGCATCTGCAATTCCTTTTACAGATAAGCCGATCAAGCTACGTGGCAAATTTGTGATTAATAATTCAGGAGACAACCGTTCTGATTTCTTTTTACTTGGTGCTAAACAGATACCATGAGCAAGCTTACGATTATCCTATTATTTTTTTGCTCCAACCTGTGTTTTTCTCAGCAGAAACCTCATCGGCCAGGTGATGAGCTGAGGTCATTAAACTGGGATGTAATTGGCTCCGTTAAATTTGAGTTAAACGAAAAAAATGAACTTCTGCCTATATACGGGCCGACTATTAATCGTTTTAAAGATGCGGAGTTTGATCTAACCGGCTATATGATCCCGATTAAAAGCGGGAAGAAACAGCAAAAATTCTTACTGGCTACCTTACCCATTAATCAGTGCTACTTTTGCGGACAGAATGGTGTACCGATTATGATTATGGTCGAATTGATAAATGCTGCCGATTTTACAGATAAACCCGTTCGGGTAAAGGGGATTTTGAAACTGGCCAATACCAATGCCAGTTATGAACCGCCCGTATCCATTAAGAATGCCAAAGTAATTATTTAAATTTACATTATGAACCAGAATAAAAATCAGCAATACGAAGATCTTTTAGTTAAAAACGGACTGAAAAGAACTGGCGCTCGCTTACAGGTTTTGGATATTTTATCACACCGCGATTCTGCAACCTCACAACCCTATTTGGAAAACTTGATTGGTAAGGAAATTGACCGGGTAACGCTTTACCGGATTTTAAAAACTTTTGAAGAGAAGGGTATTATTCACCGGGTAATGGATAATCACGGTACTGCGAATTATGCGATCTGTTCTAATTCTTGCTCGGAGCATAACCACCATGATGAGCATGTGCATTTCAATTGTAACAACTGTTTACGAGTATATTGCCTTGATGAGGTGAAGATTCCGGCACTAAAAATAGCAAAAGGGTTCAAAGTAGAGGATATGAACCTGATTGTTTCAGGGATTTGCAAGGAATGCAACCAGGCTAATTAATTAGTTATGAAACGGTTATTTGATTGAAAGAAAAATCATTGAAAATTCTTTAAAATATATTTTCGCTTTATAGATAGAACTTCTATATTTGCAACTCGTTAAAAAAATGAGCCTCGGTAGCTCAGCTGGATAGAGCGTCGGTTTTCTAAACCGAGGGTCAGGGGTTCGAGTCCCTTCCGGGGTACATTTAAAGGTCTTTAGTTTAAACTAAAGGCCTTTTTTTATGGCTGAAGTTTTTTTCTCATTGATGATAACACCAACCTAAGAGTAATACTATTATAACTTAACGTTCAAATGCCCTTTTTGCATTATCATAATTCCTATATTTATCATGATTAAGCCAACCAATCCTTGCCCCTTGGTTAATTAGCGCATGATATGCTTTGTTTATATCAAATTCAGGATTAAGTTCAAATTTCCCATCATAAAAGCAAGTAGCCTCATTTACAACTTTACCGTTAATCACGGTTAGATATAAATCATGTACTGTTATATCTGCAAAGTCTTCAAAATAGTTAAGTATGAATCTATCTGGATTAATTTCTTTTATTAACGAAGCCAGGGCTGAAAAATCGTAGGTAAATAGTTCTTCTTCATCTTCGCTGTATTTATTCTGTACTGCGGAAGAGGTGTTTAATGCAGTAGACAAGTCATTACAACTAACGCAGTGAGCAATAAAAACACTAAGGGGACTCCAGTCCACATCATACTTATCAGGTTCTAAAGGTATTACAAATGATCTGTTTTCCCTGAAGTGTACCATGTCAGCAGGTACGGCTACATTATCCAATACTATTAGTGCACAAATTATCTGAGCCATATCTTTAATTTTATTAAATATAAATCATACCTCATGCATATCCAAAATTTAGTAATATAGTGGTATCTATTTAAATATGGCACTTTAATCAAGCTTTCAAACTAATTAAGTAAAGGAGGACCGGAATAAATAGCCTGTGCGATGGCTATTTGAGCGTTTATGCCGGAATTTCTTGAAACGTGTTGAGGAGAGAAGCTTAAATTGGTGAAATCGTTAGATAGATATCATCAACTAAACAATTCCGTTTTCCTTAAGAAAAATCTCAAGCTTTGTTTTTAATGTATGGTTATTAGTAATTTGTGACTTAGCTTGATTCAATAAATAATTTAATGTATCCGGATTAGAATCTGACATTTCAGAATACTTTTCATCGATATCGATATCAATTCTAAAATAGTTTTTTTCGAGATTGCTAGCTTTGAACAAGGTATTGATTTGGTTATGTACAATCTTTACTGGGCCACCGGTAGAAATATCAATAATAGGCTTAATCCAATTTTTTCTCCCCCATTTGTGGGAAAATGAACTATTTATATTTTTTTTTGTCCTACCAGTTCCTAAAGATAATATGGATATATCCTTAAGATCAATACGTTTGTCATCTACTTTGTAGTGCTTATAATCAGAATTGCCCAAAACTTCAATTAGTGCACCAATCGCAGGATTATTCATCACGATGCCACCATCAATGCAAACAACATTTTCAGAGTCATAATTAAATGAATATGATGGAAAGTAAGTTGGCGCAGCAGAAGTAGCCCTGCATATTTCATGAAGTGTAGCATTTTTTTCTTCTTGTAATGTCGCCTCTCTAGTCGTAAAATATATTGGTATATTTCTATGGATATTAAAAGATGTTATGAAAATAGGCTTTAGACAACTGGTAATTCTATTATCCCCAAAATATTCATCTAATATTTTGCTCAGATTTTTAGGATTGAACTCAGGCCTAACCCATTTTCTTAATGAATTATATGTATTCATTAAGTGATTAGATTTCGCGAAAATCTCTTTCCCACGACTCAAATATATATCTTCAATTTGATCTAAGCTATATTTTCTTGTATTACCTATAGTTGACTGAACATCTCCAAAACTCAAAGCGCATGTGAGCAATCCTCCGGTTGAAGTGCCAGCTATTAGATCAAAAGTCTTATGTATAGGTCGCTTAGTAATATCTTCTATTTCTCTAATTACTTGAAGAGGGATGAGACCTCGTAAGCCCCCACCATCGATGCTAAGAATTCTAAATTTTCTATTCTCAATATTCACCTTACAAAGAATAAATTTTTTCTAGAAAGTCTAAAATTATCTCAGAAGCATAACTATCATCTCTTAAATGATTCATATCATATTCTTTTTGAGATTTAATTTTATTCTCGAAACTGTATTTAACAAGAACTTTTCCCGTAAATTCATCCCCCTCAAATTCTATGGTAGGAAAATTCATCGTATTATCTAGGTAGAAATTATTTCTTCCATGATTATTCGAGATTAATTGGATCATTACGTAAAATCTAGTTCTTTTATTTTCGAAAGGATTTTCGAAAAACACTCTTAAAGCTTCCTGAGTGTAAGCTTGTAACTTTTCGTTTATTTTGATAACAGCTTTTTTCAGAATTGAGTATGAAAATTCTTCAAAATATTCTGCGAAGTAGTTTATGGATTCAAGACGTTTTATTCTTTTTTCTAATAATTGGTTTAATTTAACCTCCTGTTTTTCATTCATTGTATTTGTAATTTATTTGCTAGAAACCGATAAAGTAAATTTTTAACGAGTAATTATAATGATAATATTTGAAATTGGCCTATTGTTGGAGAAGAGCAGTTAAATTGATTGTTTTCAATCTGAAACAATATTTATGACCGTAAAGAGTGTGATTTGACGATTGACTGAGCCTTTAAAGTAAATGGTAAATAAATCCTCAAGAAGAAAAATCGATTTAATTATTTAACTACAATGGACTTTCGCTCTCTGATATTGTAATACCATCATAAAAATAGTCCAAAATATATTCATCAAATGCATCAATGAAGTTAAATGATTTGATCTTTTCCCTACCTATTTCATGAAAAATCTCTATTGTATTATGTATATTCAAATTATCATTATTAAAATCAATAATACCATTTTGGTAAAGTTTTCTAGAGATCATTCTTGGAAGTCCATACTCTTCAAGCTGATACACAACCGAAGGCAAAAAAGCATGCGATACCCTAGAAACAAAGGGAGATACATCAGTGCCATTATTAAGGATTTCTCTTTGAAGTATATTAATGTCACTTATTAGAGAAGATAAATTAAAAGCTGCAATTCTCTCAAGTTTGAAAAACTGCTCGATATCAATATCAAATTCATCTAATTCATCTAACAATTCAGGAATAGTGCTGCCCCAATTTGCCACTAAGACCTTGACGAACTCAACAAATTTCTTATGTTGAATACCATATGGCCCATCTCCCCACTCTCCTGGCTGCAAGCTTATTATTTTCCATATTAATCTATCCCAAGATTCAGGTTCATTTGAATTTAGATAGGAAAGTCCATTCCAATCTTCCTGATTATCTTTCATTTGTCTTGCTGTTTCTTTAACAAAATCAGAATTGTTAGATTGAAAAATATTTTCTTTTAACAATCTATCATAGACTTCCTTTCCTAATATATCATACATTTCAGTTTTGAATGATACGATTTTTGCTACTTGTTCATTATTTAAACTCGAAATATGAATCTCTTCATCCAAGTCTCCTAATATAGAGTCTGGAAATGGAATATCAAGTTGAGTGGCATCATCCTGAGGCGGTGATTCAAGCAGATAAATTTTACCGATAAAATATTTAAACATTCTGCCCCCTCTACCAATAATGTTTTTATATGTGAAACTATCTAAGATGCTGTTGCCACCACTTTTTCGATTACGCCAAATAATAACATTCTCTGCAGATGTATTAACTCCCTCAATTATTGACGAAGTAGAAATTATATTAGCTAATCCATCCTTTTCTTCAAACAACTTTACTTGAATTTGGCTGATTGAGCGATGAAGCTGTCCATTATGAATGCCGACGCCTCTTTTAACAAGGTTAGTTAATTTCCAATTTGCGCCATAGTTGATTGTGAGCCAATTAGAAAATTCTATCAACAATGGTTTTTCAGAAATGGGCAACATCTCGTTTAGAAGATTTGAAACTTTATCAATCTGTGGATACGATGCAGCATAGATTAAAGATTTTGTTTTTGTCTGTTCGAGAATATTTAATAAAATTTCGCCTTTTTGAAGTTCTTTTTCAATTTTGTCACCCTTAATTTCAGTGTATTTGTCAAATCTCTCAAGATAAACAGTATTAAAGCCCAGCTTATCTTCAAACACCATATCCTTGGTAAATACATTTTCTCCTATCGAAGTAATATTAGGTGCTAGAAAATATTTTTGTTTTGATTTAATTCCAAGTTTGAGGATTGCTTTTAATAATGCTGGCGACCTTGATTTATCATATACTGAACTCGCCTTATAAAATTCGTCGATGATTAGAATATCAATACTGTCAATTTTATTGACATAGTTCATTGCTCGCTCTTGAGGAAAAATAAAAATATTTTTTTCAGCTAGTTCGACCTCTGTAGTTGTAATTATCTTATAATTATTAGCAAACTTTTTATATAACCGCCTACGAGTTTCGTCTGTTAATGCTATAGTCGGAACAATAATCACAACATTATTTGGATTTTTAATGGAAATAAAGGCATCAATTACGAAGCTTTTTCCAAAGCTAGTTGGCGCACTCA
Source organism: Pedobacter psychrotolerans (assembly GCF_004340665.1). GTDB lineage: Bacteria > Bacteroidota > Bacteroidia > Sphingobacteriales > Sphingobacteriaceae > Pedobacter > Pedobacter psychrotolerans. Next base: position 13,496 of record NZ_SLWO01000009.1, on the reverse strand, counting down.
CTGCTACATTTTCACCATTTATTAGTCTTTTCAATAGTGATGATTGTTCTCTGTGAAGTGTTGACTCTTTACCCCCGATATCAACCTTAAATATTTCATAAACAAATCTGTCTCCCCAGTCAGCTGTATCTGGTTTTAAATAAGGATACAATCCCGTTTCACGGATTAAATGGTTTACTAATGGAGAATATTCAATATCATTTCTTTCGTGATAATCTAATAATCTAATGAGTTCATTTCGAGCTTGGCCTTCTCTTGTAGAGATCAAGTGATCGTTTATAATGTGACAAGAATCAAATATATCCATCGCTGTTAAGAGTTTTTATAAAAGTCAGCCATTGAAACAAATCTGTCTACAATAATTTTCTTTAGTGGTACTGGAAAGAAAATTAAATGAAACTTAATTTCTGAATAATGTGGTAAAGTTCCAAGTTTGTCAATTTGCTTTTTAAAATATGATTCCGCTCTTTTTTTATGGAATTCAATTATATCATCTTTGTATAAATCTGAAATTACTGTATGTTTTTTAGTTATTTCGCACTCGTGCAAAAGCAAGATTGGAATGTGAAGTTTAGGTTTGATAAGATCAATAGATTCTCTTGGTGATAGAGCCGACTTTATTTTATTTCTTAGGATTTCATCGTCAATTAGCAAGTCGATATCAGAAACATTTGTAATAATGCTATTTTCTTTCTTTAGTTTTTCTGTGGATAGAGAGTTTTCAACCGATGTTATTATTTCAGGAATTCTAGTGTCTTCGATACTATTATAAAATTTTGCTTCACCAAACCATATAGAAAAATCATTTCCATTTTCAATGATTATGTGTACACTATCAGCACCTTTTGCATTGTCCTGAGCATTTTGTTTGTAGAATATTTTTGGTACAACGGGCAGTGAATTGAAATGATGTTTCATGATGGCATACAAAACAATTTCAGCAATTTCACTTCCCTTGCTTATATCGCCTGTTTTGTCCGAGAGTCTTAGATTTTTAGCTGCGTATGTTAATAATGAATGATGGCTATTAATTAAGCTTTCTCGTTCATTATATGATAGTGAAGTCTCAGCAATGTTATCCCATATAAAGTTTTGAAAGTGATTATATCTCCATTCTGAGTCTTCAAAATTATTTATCATACTAATTACACTTTTATTTGTAATTGGAGATAAAGTATCGTTGGAATTTATATCGGAGAAAGTATTGTTGATTAAGATTTCGAAATCCATATTTTGGCTTGATGGGAATTTTATATACAAGTTTGAATTATAATTACGCGAGAATCGGACTATAAATTTTTTCTTGATTTCAGATAGTGACTTAACAATCGGAATTTAGTATCTAATATATCGATTTCTTCATTAAAAGTTGAAATGGCTTATATTAGGTAGAGCATAATTTATAATTTACTTTGCTAATATATAAAGAATAGAAATGCCTGAATTACGGAAAACAGTAAATACTCACTTTTAGTACGCGAACCTCCTGCGAATGGAGGGAAGGTCACTGGAGTAAAGCTTCGCAGAAGCGATGCAGTGATATGTTTATGCAATAAACACGAGGCTTGGCGGTATTATTGATTAATTATTAAGTTACAATGACCAAAACCAAAACACTAATCAGGGTTAGCAGCACTTTTAATTAGCCAACTAATAGTCCATTAATATCTGAATGTTTCAATGTCCCCATCATTAACAATTTAATTAAATGGAAGGCGTGCGAATAGTTTTCAATAGGGAGCTGTTCCTCAGCATACAAAAGGTCACTGGAATCAAATTGAACGCCATAATCTGATTTTCCAGCAGCTGTGAGATATTCAAATGCCTCTTTACATATATGATATATATGCGAGCTTGTAAGGTAGTTCATATCGTTACCAACCTTGTGAATCATGTTTTCGGTTTAGTAGTATTAGTTTATTTATAGTGGCATCTGAAAATTCGTTAAAATCAATCCCTCCCCACCATCCAGCATATATAGTAAATGTATCGTTTAATAGAAATATCTTGAACTCATTAAGCTCATTATCAGAACTGCCATAATTCCCTTCAATTTCTTTGAATAATAACATTTGATAGGCGATTAAAAATCCTTCTTTTAAAACAAGCTCATTGTTCTTATAATTAATTGACCACTCAATACTCATGCTCAAATATAATAAAAATGATACCGTTAAAAACAAGTGATTGCTCACCGCCTGCGAACTGAAAAAATGGGTGAGAATAAGTAGTTGCACTGCAACGGGATTCGATCTATGTTTTAACACAAGCGTTAGCGCAGCATTTTCAATTGCACAGGCGAGCTGAGAAGTAGAGCCTGACTAGATTTATCCAAGATAAAGCGAAGCAAATCCTAAATAAAGATTTTTCTACTTGTTGGTAATCTCATCGACCATATCCATCAAATAGATACTTTCGTTTGTGGAACACAGAAGGGACTATAAATAAACAAAAAAACCGCTTCGAAATTATTCGAAGCGGCCTAATTACCTAACCTATTGTTGCTATATACTATTTTTTAGCAGCAGCTTTTTTAGCTTTGTGGTGGTGTTTTTGTACTTTTTTAACTGTTGTTTTTTCTGTTTTAACTTTAACAGGTTCTTTAGTTTGTGCACTTACTGCATTTACAGCGAAAGTAGCTACAAGGGCGATCATTAATACTTTAATTGCTTTCATGTTGATATTTATTTTATGGGTTATTACCTTGATTATTGTTCAATAAAGTTCTAGATATCAAATGAAGAATAGATGAATTTTTACCCGTTTAAATAAAAATTTCAAATCATGTTTTTAGCACCTGGAAAATGAGGCTAAAGAATTGGCTGGTGACATGGTCAAAATTGGGATTAGATCATTTATTTAAAAACTGGACATGTTATGTTGAATGGTGTTATTTTGTTTTTCCATTGCTTTTAAATAGTTTTAGCCATAAAATCAACCTTTAAGAGCATGTTTGAAATTGAAGAAACGGGTGGTGCATACATTGGATCAGGCCAGGCTACCTGGCCGTTTGCTAAATTGTTGGTTAATAAAAATGAATTGCGGTTAAATGCATCCATTCTAGGTAATTTATATTTCAGACCATCTGATATTATTTCTATCGAACTATTTTCAGCAGTATTCACATCAGGTATTAAAATTAATCACCGGGTTAACGGCTATAGTGAAAAGGTTGTTTTTTTAACTTCCGGAAGTCGCGATCTGATTAAACGAATAACAGATATCGGATTTCTAAATAACAACAGTGTCCTACCGGCAGCCGTTGAAGCGGAGATTGCAAAATATCAATCAATCGGAAGCTTTCCTTTGAAATGGTCAGCGGTGATTGTTTTTGTGGTTATCTGGAATTTTTTATTGCTGGGAGATCTATTAGGGTTTTTTGGGAATAACGATAATCATACAGTTATGAGCTTTGGTGGACAGCTGGCACCGGCATTTGCCTTTTTATTTGCACTCGCCATAATAATATCCGCCCCCTTTAGTCGCCTGGTATTAAAAAACGGACATAAAGCAAAGGATATTAAATCATTTTTGTTTTTTTTAATGGCAATAACCGGATTTATTTTTATAATGGTTTCGCTTATTTCTCACTGATCAAGAGAAATGCCTTTAGTCTTCTCTATTTTCATTTGATTCCTAACTATAACAATAAATCCATCCCGAAATTCGGAATGGATTTATAACCTCAATCATTTTGTGTGGCGACTACATTTTTGCAGAAGCAGCTTTTTTAGCTTTGTGGTGGTGTTTTTGTACTTTTTTAACTGTTGTTTTTTCTGTTTTAACTTTAACAGGTTCTTTTGTTTGTGCACTTACTGCGTTTATAGAAAAAGTAGCTACTAATGCGATCATTAAAATTTTAATTGCTTTCATGTTGATATTTATTAATGGGTGAATAACCTTGTTTATTGTTTAATAAATTTCTAAATATCAAATGAAGAATTAATGAATTTATCTACCTTCTTAAAATTTAAATTCTCATGATTTTTTTTCCTTGTAAACACAGGCATATCGCACCAGACTAAGGTTTGAGACAGATCATCTTCAACCTGATCTCGCCTCTTTAATCTATCGGAATCAACTGATTGAATTTAGCCACTGTAGGTACAGGACCATCTGCCGGATACGTGGTATAGTTGATCGTCAGTACCTGCTGATCAATGGAAAACTTTCCTTTATCAAATAAAACATAATTTATCGGGGTATTACTGATGATTTTTCCAGTAGAGGATTTTTCCAGATTGCTACTCGTATTAACGATCAGTTGATCTCCGGAAATGGTATATTTTCCAATCACTTCTGTACTCCAGTATTGATTACCCTGATCTCTGATTTGCATGGAAAAGTTTCCACCCGCTTCAAAAAGCAATCTTTTGCTATATGCCTTTTGTGGAACTTCTTCCCATGATCCTGTCAATGCATCTTTTGGTCCGGCAGGTGTTTTGTCCTTTTTGCAGGAAATCACGACCAAAGAAAGTAATATCATCAATCCGCTGATTGATAACAGGTTATTCTTCATATCTTTTAATGGTTTTGCATGATAAACGGATATCACACCATAAACGCTACAAAGAATACCTATCATTCCATATAATACTGCTATGAAAAAGACGGGAATAGATCTTGAAATAGGTTTCAAAGATTAAGCATCTTCACCGTTCCAAACGTCATCATCTGCATGTTTGATCTCATCATGGCTGGAAGTTAAAGATTTGAATTCTTCGTGATGATAATTGCGCTCCGGGTTTTCTGGCAGTAAATCATCATGACCTGAAGCCGTTTTTCTTAAGTGTTCAGGTTTCTTAACCTCTGATAAATCATCATGAATAACTGATGGTGTTAAAATCTTTTTTTCGGGATGCTGGTTGTTTTCCATAATGATTTAAAGGCAAATTTCAAGCCACATACAAAGATGGGTTTAAAATATGGCCTATCGGTTAAAAACCGTAATTAATGTGTTTAATCCAAAATCACCCGGGCCATATTGAATTTATGAAACAATCAGAAAAAATAAAAGAGGCTATTTCAGCCTCTTTTATCAATTTAGATTATCATTTATAAGAATCTACACACCTGAGAAGGAACAGAAGCCACCATCAACAGTAATGTTTTCACCATTTACAAATTTAGAAGCATCGCTCAAAAGATAAACCAAAGCGCCGATTAACTCTTCCGGAGCGCCGAAGCGCTTGAATGGTGTTTTCGAAATAATGGCATTTCCCCTGGCTGTTAAGGAGCCATCCTCATTGATGAGTAAAGCCCGGTTTTGGTTGGTAATGAAAAAACCCGGAACAATGCCATTGATCCTGATTTTATCCTGATAGCGGTTAGCTAATTCTACAGCCATCCACTTGGTATAACTGTCTACAGCCGATTTAGCCATTGAGTAACCCAATACACGGGTAATGGCCTGAGTAGCGGAAACCGATGAAATATTTACAATGCTGCCACCATTTTTGGCAATCTCCTGACCAAAGATCTGAGTTGGGATAATGGTTCCAAACAAATTTAAATCGAAAACCTGTTTTAGTGCAGAAATATTCAGGTTGAATATATCGCTTCCTGGTTGGATTACTGCTTCAGCCACATTACCGCCCGCTGCATTAACCAAGGCATCTATTTTGCCAAAAGTTTCTATAATACGGGTTTTAGCGGTTGTCAATGCTTGCTCATCCAACACATCGGCAATGATATAAATGGCCTTGCCTCCAGCATCAATTACTTCCTGCGCACGGAGTTTGGCCACTTCTTCATTTCTGCCAATCACGACAAGGGTTGCTTCTGCAGCATTCAGCCCCTGAAGAAATGCTTCTCCTAATACTCCGGTAGCGCCTGTTACAACAACAACTTTATCCTTTAAGGAGAACAGATTTTCGATTTTTTTGATCATGGTTTAGGTTTTTATTTGGTTATTCTACCACTAAAGTGGTAATCGAATGTGGAAGACTGGTTGTATTTGCAGCTTGCCCTTTAATCCACAAACTATATTTTAATTTTTCGTCAGATTGGTTCATCACCACCACCACTAATTTGCCATCAGTGTTTAAGAAAGCTGTCGTTTGCAACAAATCTCTGCTGGATGCAGCGCCTACTCTTTTAGCACCGGGACGGATGAATTTAGAAAAATGGCCCATATAATAATAGGCATTGGTATAGATGAGTTTATCTTTTTTAGTATCAGCATGAACTGGTGCAAAACAGAAATTACCCACATGGTTCGGACCACCTTTTTCGTCTAAAAGAATGTTCCAATCGGTCCAGGCAGCTGTTCCGGCATTAAAATCATTGATCATGGAATAACCATAACGCTCGCCTAAAGTCCAGTCATCTAATTTATTTACATCATATTTTTCCTTACAGCCTTCAGTAAAAATCAGCGCCTTATCCGGATAGGCTTCGTGTGTTTGGCGCAAATTACCAAATTGCATTCCGCTACCCGTCCAGGTTTCATACCAGTGGAAGCCGATGCCCCAAACGTATTTAGCTGCATCTTTATCATTTAGAATGGTACTGGCTCTTTGGAAAATCTGATCACGGTTATGATCCCAGGCGATTAACTTTTTAGATGCTAAACCTGATTTTTGCAAAGTTGGGCCTAAGAAGTTCTTAATAAAATCGCGTTCTTCTTCAGCAGTGTACACGCATGATTCCCAGATTTGCTTGGCCATTGGTTCGTTCTGAACAGATAAGCCCCAAACCGGAATGCCCATTGCTTCATATGTTTTGATGAATTTTACGTAATGGTTCGCCCAGCTTTGGCGAAATTCAGGAAGCAAATGTCCGCCTTTAATTAGGCTGTTGTTATCTTTCATCCATGCTGGTGGCGACCATGGGCTTACAAATAAAGTTAGTTTACCTCCGGCTGCGGCAGTTGCTTGTTTAATTAATGGAATTTTGAACTGCTCATCATGTGCTACACTAAAGGTTTTTAAATCTTTATCGTTATCTTGAACATAACCATAACTGCCACTGGAAAAATCGCAGCTGGCGATATTGGTACGGGCTAGTGTATATCCAATCCCTTTATCTTTACTGTAATATGCTTCCAGCAATTCCTGCTGATTTTTTTTCGACAGCTTGGCAAATGTTTCGGCTGATGCATCCGTTAGTGCACCACCAATACCCACCATGGTTTGATATTTTATGGTAGGATCTACAAAAATGCAAGGCTCTGTTTCAAATGGTTGTTTATTTTCAACAAAATTTAAAGTTTCTGTTTTGCTGATCCGATACTCCGATTTTTCAGCCGTGGTATAAACGGTTACTTTTTTATTTCCTAAGGTGTAATTTTGGACTGGTGCGGGCAATGCTTTCTTCTTCTGCGCCGAGGTGCTGAAAGCTGTTGCCAAAATAAGTAAGATGCTTAAATGTTGTTTCATTATGATTATTTATTGTAGTTTAAATCCCTTCTTCAAGGCGATCAAGGGTTGTAAGGTGTCGAATCTCTGCATAAATCCATTGATTAAACCCATATTCTCGTCATTCTTTCCTATTTTTTGGATCATAAGACCTAATCACTTATCTGCCAGATGCAAAATAATCCATAGATTTTATTAACTAATCATTACTTATTTATATTTGGTTTCCATTTGATTATAAAAATCTTTCACCACATAAAATGCTTTCTTTTTCTTGCCGGTTTCACTAATTAAGCCCTTACGGTTCCAGAAATTCTGATAAACGGGATGTTGTCTTCTTGGCGATCTGAAATCAGCTAAGATCCATGGTGTTACACCCCGTAAGGCACTTATTTTGCTTAGCATGCTAAACTGATTTTTATAAAGTGCTTCCTGGTATTCCTCGCTCCAGCGGGTATTTTCATCAGCATGAAAACCACCCAGGGCATCACCTCCAAATTCACTGATGACCACTGGTTTTTTATATTTAATATCGAAAGTATATTTCGATAACTCTGCCGGAGCGCCGCCCCAATACCATCCAGCGTATTCGTTAAAACTTACTAAATCAATTACTTCACCCAATGGATCATTTAAGACCATGGTGTTGCCCTCACGGTGAACTTCAAGCGCTGCAGCTACCAGACGGGAATCATCAAGTGTACGTGCGGTTTCAGCCAGGTTAGTCATAAAACTCAAACGGGCATCACTTAGTGGGGTTTCGTTTCCAATCGACCAGATGATCACGCTTGCGCGGTTTTTATCCCGAACGATTAAATCCGTTAATTGCTGTTTGGCATTGGCATATGTAGAAGGATTGGTCCAGCTGATGGTCCAGTATACGGGTACTTCAGCCCAAACCATCAATCCCATTTCATCAGCTAAGCGAACCATTTCTTCATTATGAGGATAATGAGCCAAGCGAACATAATTGCAATTCAGATCTTTTGCCCATTGCAACATCATCCTCATATCCCCTTCTGAACGGAGGCGACCCGCCAAAAGCGGGTTTTCATCATGAATAGAGATTCCTCTTAAAAAAGTATTTTTACCATTTAAAAGAATGCTATCGCCTTTCACCTGGATGGTTCTAAATCCAATTTTATCATTGATATCTTCTTTATCACTTTTAATATTTACACCATACAACTTTGGATTCTCTGGCGACCAAAGCGATAAATTATTCCAGGTAAATTCATCTTTAATTTTTCCTTCGGAGTCTGTTTTATATTTCTTTTCAAGTTTTAGTTCAGGGATAGACAATGTGATGTCTTGCCCGGCTGTCGCATCGGCTAATTTTACCGTAAAACTAAGCAGGTTATTGTTTCCTTTAACTAATTGCAGTTTATAATCGCTGATGAAATGATCTGGAAACTCAGCAAGAAAAACGTCGCGGGTAATGCCACCATAGTTCCACCAATCGGTATTTACAGTAGGAATTTCATCTGGCTTCCGGGTATTATCAACCTTTAAAATGAGCGTATTCTCACCAGGTTTTAAACTGCTTGTTACATCAAACTGAAATGGTGTAAAACCGCCTTTATGTACACCCAACTTTTTACCATTTAAATAAACATTTGCTTCATAGTTGACTGCACCAAAGTAAACGTAGTACTTTTTGCCTTTTTCAGGCTTAACATCAAACTTTTTACGAAGCCATACATTTCCTTCATAAAGCGATAACTGTTCTGATTGGGAATTCCAATCTCCAGGAACATTCATTTGGGGTGAGAGATCAAAATTATATTCAATAAGCTCGGTTTTATCTTTTTGTACCCGATCATCATAATACCCACCTGTTCCACTTTTAGATTGATCGAAAGGCTCGTGGCGATAATCATAATACCCGTTTTCATAAGGATCAACGATATAATTCCATTTCCCATTTAAACTTAGAATTTTTCTGGCCTGGATATTTTGAAGTGCGGTAACCTGTGCGTTACCCATTGAAGTGATAAGTGAAAAGCAAATGACGAATAGAATATATCTTGATCTAAGCATAACTGATATTTTTGATCTGTTTAATTAACAGTTTCAAAACTAATAAATAATTCTTTAGAACTTAAAACATGTCAGCGATGTTGCTAAATCTATCTTTTAAGCAAAAACACCTACTAAGTTAACGTCTAAAAATTAACACAGCGCATGAGATCAAACTGAAAAATTAACGTTAAGAATGATCCTTAACTAAAAAAAGACAGCTTATTTTCTAACTGATTACGGTGTTTTTCATGGTAAAGAAAAGCGCCAACAATGAGCAACCCTGCTACGCCCTCAAAAGCTACAATAACTTGTGTACCATATAAATGTGCAAGATAGCCCATTAACAAACTCCCCACCGGCAATACTCCCTGGTAAGCCATAATATAATAACTCAACGTTCTGCCCCTCATCAAATCATCGGCATGGGTTTGAAGATAGGTATTGATGGATGAAGTTTGTGCCATTAACCCCAGCGCAGCTAAACCGGTACAAACCAGCGCGAGTATTAAAGTAGGTGCAATGGCTAAAGCAATCACGGCAACGGCAAGAAGTCCGCCAGATACGATGACAATCTTCTGTAAATTTTGACCAGCTTTCCGGGTAGCCATATAGATTGCGCCAAAGAAGGCACCAAAACCTGCAGCACTTTCAAACCATCCGAAGGTTGTGGCATCTCCATTAAAGATATCTTTTGCAAAAACAGGAAGCAGCGTTGTAAAAGGAATCACCAGCAGACTAGAGGCGGCCATCATTAAAATCATGGAAGATAAATCAGGTGAGGTTTTGAGATAATCGTAACCCTTTTTTAAATCGATCCATATGTTTTCTTTAGACTTAACGTGTGCAGTTAGTTTTAACTTCATCATCGCTAAACAAGCAATTACCGCTATAAAACTGACAAAGTTGAGGAGGAAACAGATGTCTTCTCCTAACGTACTCAATATTACGCCAGCCAGCGCCGGACCAATTAAACGGGCTGCATTAAACATAGAAGAGTTGAGCGCAATGGCATTCGGTAAATCTTCCTTGTCTTCGATCAGGTTAACCATTAAAGATTGACGTGCGGTTACATCAAAGGCATTTACTAATCCCTGCACCAATGATAAGGCAGCAATCCAAAACATATCATAAACTTTAAACCAGATCATAACAGCCAGCGCACCAGCTTGCAGCATTAAGATGATTTGGGTAATGACCAAAATCTTGTATTTATTATGCCTGTCTACATAACTTCCGGCGTAAGGGGCTAAAATTAATGATGGAATTAAACTTAGAAAAGTAATTAACCCTAATAGGAAGGCCGAACCTGTAAGGCGATAAACCAACCAGCTAATGGCCACTCTTTGCATCCAGGTGCCAATAAGCGAGATGGCTTGTCATGTAAAAAATAGTCTGTAATTATAATGTCTTAATGAACGAAAAATACTCATGATTAAAATAGTAAAGTAACTTTACAAAAGTATAAAATTATATTAAAACAGTAAAGCTACTTTATCATTTTTTTTATCATATTATGATCATAATTCTAAATGATCCTTGAATAAACATCTTTAATACAATATAAATTAACATTATCTTTGTCAAGTTAATTTACCAGACGCATGTCAAAACAAACACAGGAAATTGCTGCAAAGCTGAGAAGTACGGTTACCCGCCTTACCCGGCAATTGAGAAAACAGAACGTGAGTTCTGAGTTTAGTAATGCAGAATTGTTAACCATGTCTTTACTGGAACAACATGGCAAATTATTATCTACAGAGCTTGCTGAAATGGAGCGGGTTTCAAAGCAAGCCATTTCACAAATTATTAACCGCCTTTTTGATGCGCATTGCGTAGAAAGATTTCCAAGTGATGATGATAAACGTAAAATACATATTGGTTTAACCAAACTTGGCGAAAAGCACATCATAGCCAGTCGGAAAATAAAGGAAGAATGGTTGGTTAAAACGATGGAGAAAATATTTTCAGAGGAAGAAATCAACCTCATTCAAGCTTTTCTTCCACTATTAACCAGGTTGGTGGAATACAATGGCACTAGAGTATAGTTTTACTTTCCCGTTATGTTAATTAGCCTTAACTTGCGAATCCAATGGCATTATACTTTACATCCATAAATTCAGGCAGCAACGGCAATTGTTATTATGTCGGCAACGAGGAAGAAGCCATTCTGGTTGACGTGGGCCTGCCTTGTAAAGAGGTAGAAAAGAGAATGTTGCGATTAGGCCTTTCCATCCAAAAAGTAAAGGCCGTTTTTATTTCTCATGAGCATAGCGATCATATTAAAGGTTTGGCTGTGTTCGCCAGGAAATATAAAATTCCGGTTTATATTAGTGTAGCGACACTCAAGAGCAGCAAGTTAGCTCTTGACGAACAAAATACTTTCGGATTAAGCCATACCCAGAATATTCAAATTGGGAAACTGCAAATCACAGCCTTCTCTAAATTCCATGATGCTGCTGATCCTTATTCTTTCACGATTGAATGTAATGAAGTTCGGGTAGGTGTTTTCACAGATATAGGCTCGGTATGCGATCGATTAATCAATCAGTTTAAACGTTGCCACGCCGCATTTTTAGAATCCAACTACTGTGCGAACATGCTGGCCAATGGACAATACCCTTATTTTTTAAAAAGAAGAATTACCAGTGGCCGTGGACACTTAAGTAATTCACAAGCTTTGGATTTATTTTTAAATCACCGCCCGGATTACATGTCACATCTTTTGCTGAGTCACTTATCCAAAGACAACAATAATCCAGTTCTGGTAGAGCAAATGTTTAATGATGTTGCCGGAAACACCATCATAAAGGTAGCTTCAAGAGATTGCGAGACAGAAGTTTATTACGTATCAAATCAAAATTCAAAACCATATCGTTTCGATCCAAGCCTATATCAACCTGAACAATTAAATTTATTTTAAAGCGCTCCCTCCTCTTATCTTCAAGAACGCTATTAATAAGCCTTAAAATCTGTCGCTCATGTTCTCGTACGGGCTTTTTTTTTTAGACTCCACACCGGATAAGGGTTTGTAAGAGATGTGCCCATAATAAACTGGAAGATTCTTCGTGATTACCTCATCGCTGGATAGACAATATCGGCCAATTATGGTTTAGCTCTACCGGCAGACTTAAGTGATGTACAAGGTAAGTGTGGCGAGATGGTGGGGTAAAAGTGGGGTAAAGGTGGCCCGGAGGCGGGGTAAAGAAATCGATTTTTTGAGAATTTGCCACGTCAGCGATTTAACACTACCTTAAATATAGGGAGAATAATTAAATTACTTTTCTACAACCTGAGCATTCGATTAATGATATGCATTAGAATACTATTTGAACAGGTTATCGCTATTAGTTACCCCCTATCCGCCTATCGGCACCTTTCCCCTGAAAGGGAAAGGGCGTAAAAAAGGGTTGTATCACCTAAAAAAAGTTTACATCTGCTGTTTTATGCACATAGAATTCCCCTCCAGAGGGGTGTCCGCAGGACGGGGTGGTTTTTTGTTTACTTCATAAAAAGGAAAGTTATCCTGTCAAAGAAGTTTTATTGATCATCCGAGTTCGATTAATCATATGCCTTACAAAACTATATAATAGGTTATTTATATTTCAACCACCCCGCCCTTTGGGCACCCTCCGATGCATCGGAGGGAATGGCAAAATGCCCAGATTTTCCTTTAAAAAGAGATTAATGCTCCTGCTGTTTTATGCACCCAGAATTCCCCTCCAGAGGGGTGTCCGCAGGACGGGGTGGTTTTTTGTTACTTCATAAAAAGGAAAGTTATCCTGTCAAAGAAGTTTTATTGATCATCCGAGTTCGATTAATCATATGCCTTAAAATACTATTTGAACAGATTATTTATATGTATCGTCCTAAAAAAAGTTTACAGTTTTAGTTTTAATCCTTTAATTGATTTACAGGGTTTTTATTTTCCTGAAATGGGTTTACAATTTTAGTGTTTTTAATATAATAGTTTTTCCACAATTTCTCCACATGGAGTTCTTTGGAATGTACCATTTGGGGTGTTAACAGACCAATACTCAGGTGCGGTCTTTCATTGTTATATAGTTCTACAGCTGATCGCAGCATTTTCTCTGCCTGTTTGAAGTCATCAGGCTGAGC
>NZ_SLWO01000008.1 GCF_004340665.1 Pedobacter psychrotolerans | reverse complement strand
CTTCGATGATTGTGCGCTTGAATTGTTCACTGAATTCTTGAATCTCTTTTTTCATAAGTCTACATTTTTATGTAAACCTATTTTAGGACAAGACATAATGTAAACTATTATTTAATCTTCCGAATAACTGAGGTTTTTTACCAACCGAAAAACTCATACCAATAAATTCAATGTATTATAGATTACAAGATAAATCGAAGCTGGTTGGTGAGATAAAAACCAGTAGATTAAAGGCTTTGTCTCGCAAATCAAAATGATCATTGTAGATTTTAACTTTCGCTTCTGTGGAAATCACCAAGATCTGTAGGAAAATTATTTGAATCATCCTGATTCGATGTACAGCAATCTTATATCCGATCTATCAGTTTGTTTCTCATACTCATATCTATAAATTCAATGTATTAACAATTGAAATGGAGCATGATGGTTAATATAATTTTCATCAGAATATGAATTTAACTACTTTGGCAATCTATCTTTTAATCAGTTTAAATTTCTTTACCTGTCCGCCATTTTTATTAATTACGCCCACGTAAATACCAGTAGCTAGCGCAGATAAACTAAAGCGGTTCGTACTTGTGGCCTTCTCTTCAAAAACTTTCTGCCCTAGAATATTAAATACAGAAAGGCTATAATCCTCAAACGAGCCACTTAAAATTGTTAAATAATCCGTTACCGGGTTTGGATAGAAAGAGAATTCATTTTCTTTTAAAAATGTAGCTGAAACCAAATCACTTATTACGTTTCCCGCAGCTGTTTCAAATGTAACCCGGTAAAACTGAATCCCAGGTTTAGGTTTATCGTCAAATATGGTATAATCAAGTACGTTATTCCCAGGCTTTGTTTGCTGCAAAGTAGTGTATGTATTCACTCCTGTTTGTTTTTCCCAAATGATGTTTTTGATACCGAGCGTTGTTCCAATATTTAAATCGAGTTTTATTTTATCATCAGATGTGGTGCTGGCGAAAAGGCTCTTTATATAACAGGCAACTCCTTGTTGAGTATAATCTATCGTATAGCTTTTTAAACCCGTAAAATTATTTCCATTTGCAGCAACAGCAAAATATTTCCCAGTGATGCTACCCATGTCTAGCTTAACCAGAGTATCGGTTACTGTTAAAACGGGAGAAAGCACATTATTGATAATGCTATAAACGGTGTAATCTCTTGCTCCTAATTGCGGATTCCAATTCAAAACCACCCCATCCTTACATATATATCCTACTTTTAATGTTCTGGGTGCGGAAATCACAAAGCTTTGACTGGACACCACATTTCCTGCCACTTCCATTTTTATGATGGCCTTTGAAAATAAATCCGGCGCACCCCAATTGTAAAAACCTTTAGTTAAATCTACATCTGAAGCGATGGTTTTCCAGCTTACACCATCATCATAACTTACAGATAGCTTGCCTGTCTTCGTATTATATGTATTTTCCCAGCGGATATAATTATCTTCATTGGCAAAAAAGAAAACATCCTTTCCGGGTGTAATAAAAGAAAATGTATTTTTTAATTGATAACGATAAGCCAAAGCAAACCGCTGTTGTCCGCCTTGAGTAATCCGGCCTCCGTTAACATGAATTTTAAAGTTTCCAGCTTCCGGATTATCTATACTGATCTGCTGTACATTATTAATCAGGTCAATTTTTCGCGAAGCGGGCTGTGCAACAGCATCTAAATTAGAAGCACTGTTTAATACCCAGGGTAATATTATTTGTCCTGATGGACTTTCAAGACTAAGGTCCAGGCCATTAACCAGACTTTGTGCCGCATTTACCGCAGCAGCAGGATCGTTCCATGCTATGGTTAGTTTTATTTCGGCTACATTCTCCGGAATAGTCAAAGGAATTTCCAGATCTTGTCCTTTATCTACCTGGTATAAATTAGCCCGGTTTTCATCGAGGGTTTTTATCGATTGTGCCACATTCAGTTTCCCGTAACCGAATACATAATCTACATGTGGTGTTCCCAAATCATCAGCCGAATTAATTAAAACGGCCTTAATGAGCGAGGCTGATGGTGCTTTAGCAAATTTTTGATGATAAAATTGTTCGAGTAAAGCAACTGATCCACTGGTAATAGCGGCAGAGCCCGAAGTACCATCTTCGCCCAAGGCTACCAATTCAGGCTTTACCCGACCATCATATGCCGGACCTTTACTGCTTAAATTTTCAGAAACATTTTCCCGGTTTATCCCCCCGATCACCAATAGGTTTTTGGCCTGTTTAAAATTCCCTGTTAAATTTGCCCGGGAAGTGAGTCCTTGATAAAAACCATTTAACGGTGTAAGTGTGCCACTGTTTCCCGCGGAAAAAACATGTATTAAAGTATCTGTTTCAAAAATCTGCTGATCATACGCCGCCGCTTCAATGCCATAATTATTATCAATTCCGGTTCCGTAAGAGTGATTTTGCACACGAATTTGAAGCCGGTTTAACTCAGTAGTTAAATCTGGAAGTAAGCGATCAAAACTCGAAAATGCCAGTTTTGCATTTGGTGCGGCACCAAGGCCACGAATAAACGAATTACCATTCCCTAAAGCCAGCGTAGCCATAGTTGTGGCATGGGATGTTGCAGAACCTATTGCTACCGCTCCAGAGATGGTTTTACCAAGAAGATCAAGATCGGCTACATCATACATCCCTTCTTTAAATGAGATATTTATTCCGGTTCCATCCATACCTGGAAACAAGTTTCGGGCGTTGCTTATTTGATTCAGGCCTAGATCTATTCCATTGATCACCACTTCTGGTTTAGCCAGAGGGATGATATCTGCATACAAAATATCATCAAGTGCCAGTAAAACGAGCAAATCATCTGGTAAAATATTAATGATATAGACCGCATTTTGCTGATCTATCGATTTTACACTTAATCCCTTAAAAAATTCCTGATTTGCAGCTATATTCTTTATAGCAAGTCTCACCAAAATAGAATCACTCTTTTTACCATTTTTATTGATGAGATTCATCAAACCATCACTGGCTTTCCATAATCCATTTGCACGAACCTGATAAATGACATTTTTTGATAAGCCAGCAATATCCCTTTGATCTATAATAAAATAATCACCTGTAAGTTGCTTTCTTGGTCGCAGATTTTGGATTTCTTTTGCTGTTAACTGATGGTCAAACCTGACTACAAAAACATCATTAGCCCGAAATCCGTTCTTATTTCCATTGATGGAAATAAATTTTTTAATTTTTTTTTCTACCCCACCAGGTTGTGCATATGCGTTTAAACTAAATACGCAAAGAAAAAAACATATAATTAAGTATACAGCGTTGACTCTCAAAAAATATTTTATTGTAAAATTTTGTTTACATCATAATTGTTCTCTAAATTAGCATTTATAAGGTAATTCACAAATTATATTAACTAACTTATCAAATAGTCCCAAATTAAAACTAAACTAAAATGAAAAGAACCAAATTATTATCAGTTGCAGCTGCATGTTTATTGTTCACAACTATTTATTCTTGTAAGAATAATGAGACAGAAAGTGTTGCCGAAAATAAAGCTGATATTTCTACCAGTACTTTAGAAAAAGTTAAATCATTAGGCTTCAGCACTGAAAACATCCGCAAAATTGATGGAGGCTATTTAGTTGAAGGAGATATTCTTTTAACTGAAGCAAATTTAAGCGAAGCTGCTTCTGGTGCCAGCTTAAATATTGCAGAAACTGAGCAGTACCGAACCACTAATGTAGTACGGTCTTTACCACGTGTAATTACCGTATCTGTTACTAATTTACCTCAGGTATACAGCGATGCCGTAAATACAATGATCTCTAGATATAATTCTTTGGGATTACGCATTACTTTTCAGCGAGCTGCTGCAGGTACAACCGGCAACATCAATGTGGTTGGTTTTAACGAAGCACCAAGTGGCGGATTTATCACATTGGGTTCAGCGGGCTTTCCTACATCATCAGGTAATCCTTATAACCAAATCAGAATGAATACCAATGCTGCTGCTTACGGCGCTAATCCTAATCTATTGTATCTTGCTTCCGTGATCCAGCACGAAGTAGGTCACTGTATCGGTTTCCGCCACACAGATTATATGAACCGTGCATTCAGCTGTGGCGCAAGTGGTGCTGGAAACGAAGGTGCATCTAATGTGGGTGCGGTATTAATACCAGGAACACCTTCTTCTCCAGATGCAGCATCTTTCATGTTGGCCTGTTCCAACGGAGGTAACCGCACATTTAATTCAAATGATGTTGTTGCATTAAATTACATTTACTAAAACCATTATCGAATTACCTTATCATAAAAAGAGCCGCTTCATCATTAACTAATGAGGCGGCTCTTTTCTTTTAAAATCACGCTTTAACAATGCTATTTAAATTTTACTAAGAAATTAGGTTAAATAAAGAACCTTAGAAAATTGCTGAAATTATTTGCCTGTTTTTTCAATGTCTCTATCCATTTCTATCAAATCGACATCGCTCGGCTCAGAGAAATCGCCAATCAGGTATTTATTGAAATGATCCGCTAATTTCCAGAAAGCATATTCCGTCATATCGCCGAAGCCATGTCGCTGCCCAGGAATAATGAGAAAATCAAAGCGTTTTCCGGCTTTCATCAGCGCATTAGCCACGCGAATAGAATTAGCCGGGTGAACGTTGTTATCTACATCCCCATGCATCAGCAATAAATGTCCCTTTAAATTCTTCGCCAGATCTGGGTTTTTATCAATACTATATTTAAATGAGGTATCTCCTTTTAACGAAATAGTTTCTTTTACCCCATGGTGTTTTTCGCTCCACCAACGATTATAAATGCTGTTATCATGATTACCTGCATTGGAAACTGCAACTTTAAAGAAATCAGGATAAACCAACATGGCCGCTGTAGACATGAAACCGCCACCCGAATGACCTGTAATGCCAACTTTTGATTCATCAATAAAGCTATATTTAGATGCCAGTTGCTCAATAGCAGTTTTCTTATCGGCCAAGCCATAATCACGAAGGTTGCCATAACCGTAAGTGTGGTACCATTTAGAACGTGATGGATTGCCTCCACGGTTTCCAACCGTAATCACAATATATCCAAATTGCGCCAAACGCTCCGTACGATCCATACTTTTACTAAATGCCTTGTTTACTGCTTCGGTTTGTGGACCTGGATAAACGTACTCAATTATTGGATATTTCTTTTTCGGATCGAAATCAAAAGGTTTGTACATTACACCGTACAAATCGGTAATACCATCATCGGCCTTCACTTTAAAAGGCTCTGGATATTTGTAACCCGCAGCCATTAATAAAGAAAGATCAGTGGTTTCCAACTCCATTACTTTCTTTCCATTTCTATCATAAAGTGTAGATTTTGGTGCGGTGTTTACCCTCGAATAATTATCAACAAAAAAGGTATTGTTATCATTTAGGAAAGCAGCATGATCAAAATCGCCGGCGTTAAGCAGTTTTATATTAGAACCATCGAAGTTGATGCTGTATAAATGCAGGTAATATGGATCTTCTTTAGCCTCCCTTCCATTAGCTGTAAAATACAACACACGGTTCTTCTCATCAATATTTACAATGCTTTCACAGTGGAAAGCGCCTTTCGTAATTTGGTTTTTAAGCTTCCCATTCTCATCAAAAAGATAGAAATGTGCCCATCCATCACGCTCACTCCAATGAATAAGTTCTTTACCATCGTTCACCAATCCCGGGCGATTTACCTCAACATAGGTATTAAAACGTTCGTCGATTATTGGCGTCACCTTTCCTGTAGCAATATCAATGGTTCCAATATCAATTCGTTTCAAATCACGACTGGTGCGTGAAAAATAAAAGCGACTGTTGTTACCCAGCCAGATGGAAGGCCGGAATTCGTTATCACGGTCTTTAGCTAAAACTGGCTTACTCCAAACCGATACACTCTGATCTTTAAACGCCGAAACATTTAATTTTTTATAACTTTTCGCTGCAAAATCGAAAAGCAAAACTTCATCTTGAGGTGCCTCTGTTTCACCTGGCATCTGATATTTGTAAGTTTCCAGTGTTGGGCGCCCGGGCGTAACACTATTAATCACCCAAAGATCTTTTACCTTGCGGGAATCGGTTCTATCTAAAACAAAATATTTTGAATTTGGTGACCAAAGCACATAGGCAGCCCTTCTCTTTTTATTGTTTTTTTCGTTTTCAACATTGTTTTCGCCATCGCCATCACTTCCATAAGAGTAAAATTTAATACCATCTTTTGTCAGCTGGTGCTCTACAATGGTGCTGTCTTCATCATTTTTGACCGCTTTTTTGTAATTCTCTTTATCCATCCAGTAGAGGTTGTAGTTGCGCGAAAATATAATAGCTGATGAATCTGGCGCGACTGAACCCCAATCTGGCTTTGGCTTAGGCTTACTAAAGTTGGGTACCTCTGTTAACTTTGATGAAGCCAGTTCATACTTAAAGGAATAAACTTTTTTCTGCATCGAATCAGCAGCCTTTTTATCTTTACGATCTTTTTTAAGCTCATCAACAGAACTTTTTACTTCAAAAGAAATGCTTTTTTCATCTGCAGCAAATTTTAAATTTTCTAACGGCAAATGTTCGGCATCAAATGGGTCGCGAACAATTAAGGTAATTTCAGCAGCCAGTTTTGCATTATCAAACAATTGCTTTTTAGTTTTTGCAGCAGGATCTACCAAATACCAGAATTTTCCCTTCGGACTTTCAAAAGTGTACCAAAAGCGATTGCTCAATTTTAACCAATGTGGATCAACAGCAGTTGAATACACCATTTTTTTCAACTTATTTGGAGAAAAACGTGATGCAAGCTGATAATTTGCCTTTGGTTGTGACTGAATATTCTCAGTGATGGTGAAAGTTTTGGTTTGTGCAAGAACAGTTAGCGACAGAAACTGTGCACAAAAGACTAATTTGTAAATTTTATTCATTAAGAAAGGTTTGGAACGGCTAAATTATTCAATAAAAGCCAATTATATTGGTCACGATTTGTAATAAAAGCGTTATTGATGAGAAATTCAGGCAGTAAATATTTTATTAACAAGCCATGATTTGATAGGTAAATAATTGGTAGAATTTATAGTTTTGCATCAATATATTATAACTATGAAAAACGGCGTACTAACCGCAATAACAGCTGGCGTAATTTTGCTGGCAAGCTGCCAATCCAAATCAACAGCAGAAACTTCAAAAACTGCAGATTCTACAGAAAATACAAGTACTAGCGCAACAAAAACGGCCACACCTATTGATGTATCCAAAATCAAAGTAGCTGATGCCAAAACCATTCTGGCCCGGAAACAAGTTCCTATTTTGTGCTACCATCAGGTAAGAAACTGGAAACCTACAGATGGTAAGGTTGGAAAGGATTACATTGTTGAAATTCAGAACTTTAAGGATCAGATGAAAATGCTGGCTGATAGTGGCTATCATACCATCCTGCCAGATCAGCTTTATGCATATTTAAATGCTGGCGCAGCATTACCAAGCAAACCCATCATGCTTACTTTTGATGATACTGACCTGGATCAATTTACAATTGTAAATCCAACCTTGAAAAAGCTGGGTTACAAAGCAGTGTATTTCATCATGACCGTATCTATTGGGAGAAAAGGGAAATTTGTTGATTATATGAGCAGCGATCAAATTAAACAACTGTCTGATGAAGGAAACATCATTGGCTCACATACTTATGACCATAAAAACTTCAAAAAGTATGCGGGTAAAGATTGGGAAGAACAGTTAGATAAACCGACAAAAAGACTGGAAGAAATTACAGGAAAAAAAATGACTGAGTTTGCTTATCCTTTTGGACTATGGAATGCTGAAGGGATTCCAGAATTGAAAAAGCGTGGTTTCAGAATGGCTTTTCAATTATCAACCAAGCGTGATGAAAAGGATCCTTTATTTACCATTCGCAGAATTATTGCCAGCGGTTACTGGAGCCCGAAAACATTAAGTAACAGCATTAAAAATAGCTTTTAATTTTTTTTTAAACCTCAGCATTAGTTGGGGTTTCTTATTTTTTACCAAAAATTATTATCAGTGAAAAAGAGATTAAAACCAGTACTAAGGCTTTATACCATAATTTTAGCCTTATTTATTAGCTTATTTTCTACCTCATGCAGTAATCCGCAGACTAAAGGAAAAACCATTAAAAATACTTCTACTACTGAAGTAAAAGAAGATATGGCTAAACAAAAACCCGCAGATGCCAAAGCCATTATGGCTAAACATGAAGTACCGGTTTTATGCTACCACCAAATCAGGAATAACCTGGCTAACGATAGCAAAAGGGCGCACGATGATATTATTTCACCTGATAAATTTCGCGAGCATATTAAAATGCTGGCAGACAGTGGCTATCATACTATATTACCGGATCAATTATACAATTACCTGGTTTTTGATGCCAAACTTCCTGAAAAGCCCATCATGATTACTTTTGATGACACAGACATGGATCAATTTACTGTAGGCAATTCTACATTGAAAAAATATGGGTTTAAGGGTGTATATTTTATCATGACGGTTTCCATAGGACGCAAAGGGCGGATCAATTATATGACTAAAGAAAACATCAAACAGTTATCAGACGAAGGAAATACCATTGCAAGCCATACGTACGATCATAAAAATTTTGCACAGTTTACAGATGATGACTGGAAAACCCAAATTGACGAACCAACAAAAAAGCTCGAACAGATTACAGGGAAAAAGGTAGAATATTTTGCTTATCCATATGGTGTTTATAAAGCATCGAATTTGCATAAATTGAAGGAGCATGGCTTTAAAGCTGCTTTTATACTTTCTACTGCCAGGGATGAAAATTATCCGCTTTATACCATTCGCAGGATAATAGATCCGGGGCGGTATACGGCCAAAAATCTATATTATAGCATTAATAAGAGTTTCAATAAAACAAAATCATAAGTTCAACTGTCAACTGTATTAATTGCGACTACCGAACCTATGAAAAAGTACTTATTATTTTGCCTTTTGCTATCAGTCATCATTTCTGCATGCAATAACAATGAAAATAAATCCGGTCATCAAGAAGATAAACAATCCTCTTCACCAACCGAAAAACGGGAATTAAAAGGTAATTTTTACAAACGATTGGAAGGAACAATTGCCGGGAAACCAGTGGTGATGAATCTACAGCAATTAGATGGTGATTTGGATGGAAATTACTATTACGATGGTTCTTGGTTAAATTTATCAACAGATACCTTAATCGGCCAGGACAGCCTGATCTTATCAGAATACAGTTTTTACACTTCATATTTTGATCAAAATGCTAAGGAGCCACATCTGCATTTAAAATGGACAGGGAACGGCTTCAAAGGAAACTGGAAAAGCGGTGATGAAAGTAAAAGTTTCCCCATCATCTTAGAAGAGAAATATCCTGAGGGCAGTTATCAGTTTACAACGGGTATTTACCAGGATTCGGTTATTGCGTTTACCAATAAATCAGGTTCTCCAACAGCCGAAATCACTTTTGAATACCTAAAAGCTACAACTACAGACGATTCAGGAAAATGGCTTAATGATCAATTAAAAAAAATAGATGGATTAAAAGCATCAGCTGATCGAGAGGTAAGCTTTAAATCTATTGCCGCAGAATACTTTAAAGATTATAAATCTGAAATAGCCGAGCAGCAGAAAGAAAGCAAAAATGATGATTTTGAAGGCTGGATGAATTATACCAATAGTAGTCAGCAAACAGTACTATATAATGAAAAAGGATATGTGGTAGTGGATTTCTTAGCTGATTCCTACACTGGTGGTGCACATGGAAACTACAGTAGCTCCATGTATTGCCTGGATGTTAAAAACAAAAAACAACTGATATTAAGTGACATTGTTAAAATAGATTCTAATAATCTCCAAAAATTATTAGAAAAAAATCTAAGAAAACAATATAACATCAAGCCGAATGATGCCATAAGCACTGTTTTATTTGATGACTATCTTAAACCAAATAAAAACTTTTATTTTAATTCAAAAGGCTTGGCATTTATGTATAATCCTTACGAAGTGGCGAGTTATGCACAAGGGCAAATTGTTGTTTTCATTCCTTTCAATGAATTGAAAATGTATTTGGTTCCGTCATTTGCGGAAAGAATTGGGGCAAAATAAATCAACTTGCGAAATTTAGAAGGCCTGGAGCGAAAGAAAACTTCGCCAGTTTCAACAACCCTTTCAAGACTGACGAAATTCTTCAGCCACACTGTCCAGCTAAATTTCGTAAGTCGATTGGTTCAACTTGCGAAGTTTATAAGGCCTGGAGCGAAGGAAAACTTCGCCAGTTTCAACAAAAATTCTTTCAAGACTGACGAAATTCTTCAACCACACTGCCCAGCTAAATTTCGTAAGTCGACTGGTCTAACTTGCGAAATTTATAAGGCTTGGAGCGAAAGAAAACTTCGCCAGTTTCAACAAAAACCCTTTCAAGACTGACGAAATTCTTCAACCACACAGCCCATCGAAATTTCGTAAGTCGATTAATTAAAGAATCTCCTTCAATAAATATTTCTTACCGTTAAAACCTAACTCGTCCCCTACCATTTTCCCGATGAAAAGTTTACCGATAGGCGCCGCCTGAGAAACGGCAAAGAACTTAGTTCCATCCAAGTTGAGTTCACCTGCACTGATGCTGATATAAAAATTTCCTTCTGATGTAAAAACTAGACTGCCATTTTTAACCTCTTTTGAAGCATCGACACTTTCAATTTGCTGTAATGCAATTTTCTGTTGTCCAGCTTCATACAAAAGTTTACTATTGCGATCCATCTCCTGCTGCATCATTTCACGAGTGGTTTCATACTTATCAC
This sequence comes from Pedobacter psychrotolerans, assembly GCF_004340665.1. GTDB lineage: Bacteria > Bacteroidota > Bacteroidia > Sphingobacteriales > Sphingobacteriaceae > Pedobacter > Pedobacter psychrotolerans. The sequence continues at coordinate 238,064 of NZ_SLWO01000008.1, read as the reverse complement.
CAGCGCTACTTTTGGTATCATCGTTTGATGCCTGTCGAGCTTGCTGTAATGAATATTCAATATTCTCTATCCGGTTTTGAATAAAGGTAAGACACAGCTGATAAAGCTGGGATTTTATAGAAGACATATTTTAAATAGAATACTAAAGGGTATAAATGTAAAGGACTGAATTGTTTAATGCTACTTAATACAGATGGTAACGAACGCACCTATAATAATCAAAACAATTTAACAGTCAGGGCATATTAATCTTCAATCCAGTGAACTTTATCAGCCATCGGCGTACGGTTTGGTGCCCATGGGGTTTCGTTATGATAGCCCATATAAAACAATCCGATACATTTTTCATTTTCTTTTAACCCAAGAAAATCACCTAAACTGTCAATTAATGGTGGCGAACTCCAGTAAGCACCAACATTTAAACTTTCGGCTGTTAATGCCATGTTTTGAACTGCACAAGATACCGCAGCGAGTTCTTCCCATTCTGGAATTTTACCGCTTACCGCCATATTAATGGCTATAATACAATCAGCCTGACCAGTTTTTTCTGCAAAACTGTCAAATTTTTTCTGCAAAAATTGCGCTGGAGGTACCAATGCTTTATATAGCTGCCCCAATTCATCGCCCAGCTTTGCCAATCCGGCCTTTCTAATCACGGTGAAGCGCCAAGGCTGCGTTAATTTATGTGTTGGTGCATAGTTTGCAGTTTCTAATATTTGATTAATTACCTCTACAGGGATCTCTTTTTTTATATAACTGGCCGGAAAAATACTCCGGCGTTCTTTAATTACTTTTAAAATGGTTTCGTATGCTGTACTCATGTGGTAAAAATAGTAAAAAGCAAAAAGACTAGTGCTTGAAGAGAAGGTCTAAATGATAAAACAAAAAGATTTGACGCTTTGTTAACTGAAAATTTATCCTAAAAATCAACAATCAGAACGGACTGATTAACGATTCATCAACTCATTTCTTGTTTGTTAATTTTCGGGTTCGAAAATTTTATCTCCAAAAATGTCTGTTTTAAATTCCCCAATTTTTTTCCCATTTCCATCTTCAATTACATTATTACCAAAAATATCCTTTTTGTAAACTCGGATGGTTCGTCCATTCCCATCTTCAATTACATCATTGCCAAAGATATCCTTTTTATAAACTCGGATGGTTCGTCCATTCCCATCTTCAATTACATCATTGCCAAAAATATCCTTTTTGTGAACACGTATGGTGCGTCCATTCCCATCTTCAACTATATCGTTTCCGAAAATATCTTTTTTGTGAACACGGATGGTTCGCCCATTCCCATCTTCAATTACATCATTTCCAAAAATATCCTTTTTGTGAACACGGATGGTTCGCCCATTCCCATCTTCAACTATGGTGTTTCCAAAAACATCCTTCTTTTGTTTAATTATGAATTTTTTAGTTCCATTTCCAATCACTGATCCATCATCATTATCCGTTTTTAACCCGCCTAAATTCAATCCGTTTTCTGTATCAATAATCGAGTTCCCAAAAAAATCTACTGTTTGCTTACCTATTTTCTTGCCAGATTCATCCTCAAGTATAGTGTTATCAAAGAAGTCTTTTTTTTGCGTAGCAATCTTTTTCCCATCATTATCTACTATAATAGTATTGCCAAAAAAGTCGTTTTTCTTTTTGCCAATAGTTTGATTATTGGCATCAACCAATATGGTGTCGCCAAAGAAATCTACTTTATAATTGTATTTAGCTGACTGACCATGCGCCATAGCCGAAATCGCAGACATGAATATGCCTAGTGTTAATATTTTCATTTTGTTTCATTTTGTGTGTATATCTAAAATAGTAAAAAATAAAGAAAAAAAGGCTTAATATTCATTTTCAAATTACTAATCTTAAACTATCAACCTTAACCTACTGGTTGGTATCTCACCAACCAGTCTAAGTTTTATCTCATCAATATATTCATTGAATTTATAAGCACGAGTTTTTCTGTTGGTGAGACACCAACCGATAGATGAATAATCTGGTAACACACTGGTTTTTAGTTGCCAAAAGCAGAAGCCTGAGTAACCTAAACCCGATTGAACGAAAATACTTTTTATATTTTTCAAAGTTACTAACCCTAATAGGCGAAATGCTGATAGGGTTAGTAACTTTATATAAAAAGATTTAACCTAACCTACTGGTTGGTGTCTCACCAACCAGCCTAAGTTCTATCTCATCAATATATTTATGAATTTTATAAGCACGAGTTTTTCTGTTGGTGTCTCACCAACAGAAAGATGAATAATCTGGTAACACTCTAGGTTTTTGTTGCCAAAAGCACAAGCCTGGGTAACCTAAACCCGATTGAACGAAAATACTTTTATATTTTTCAAAGTTACTAACCCTAATAAGCGAACCGCTGATAGGGTTAGTAACTTTATATAAAAAAGATTGCAGTGAAAGCGGGACTGCGTACGCCATAATTTGCTAAACTTTCATTTTCAAATTACTAATCTTAAACTATCAACCTTTTTCCCATCAACCTTTTTCCCTATCTTTGCGGCTTATTTTATTTGTTTATGATTTCAGTTTCTAATTTATCATTACGATACGGCAAACGCACATTATTTGAAGATGTTAACCTAAAATTCACTCATGGCAACTGCTATGGTGTTATTGGGGCTAATGGAGCAGGTAAATCTACTTTTCTGAAAATTTTATCAGGAGAAGTTAACCAAACTTCGGGTAGTGTTGCTTTTACTCCAGGCGAAAGAATGGCGGTTTTAAAACAAAACCACTACGAATTTGATGAAGTTTCCGTTCTAGAAACCGTAATGATTGGTCATAAAGAACTTTATGCCATCATGAAAGAGAAGGATGCCATTTACATGAAGGAAGATTTCTCGGAGAAAGATGGTGAACGTGCCGGAGAACTGGAAAACATCTTTGCCGAAATGGACGGATGGAACATGGAAAGCAATGCAGCAACCATGCTGAGCAACCTTGGTATTACAGAAGATAACCACTATAAATTATTAAAAGAGTTAGACAATACCCAAAAAGTTAGGGTGTTGCTGGCGCAGGCTTTATTTGGTAATCCCGATATCTTATTACTGGATGAGCCAACCAACGATTTGGACATTGAAACCATTGCCTGGTTAGAAAACTTCTTAGCCGACTACCAGAATATTGTTTTAGTAGTAAGTCACGATAGGCACTTTTTGGATGCAGTTTGTACGCATATTGTAGATATCGATTTTGCTAAAATGAGTATCTATACTGGTAATTATACTTTCTGGTATGAATCTAGTCAGCTGGCTTTAAAACAGCGCAGCGACCAGAATAAAAAGACGGAAGATAAGGTGAAGGAGCTGCAAGAGTTTATCCGGAGGTTTAGTGCAAATGCGTCGAAATCAAAGCAAGCCACATCACGTAAAAAGGCTTTAGATAAAATTGACATCACCGAAATTAAAGCATCAAGCCGTAAATATCCCGCTATTATTTTCAACAACACTGGTCGTGAAGCTGGTGATCAGATTTTACAGGTAGAAAATTTAGGGAAATCCGGAAACGATGGTATTTTGTTTGACAAAATTACTTTCATGGTAAATAAAGGTGATAAAATTGCCGTACTGTCTCAAAACAGTTTAGCTACCGCAGCATTTTACGATGTGTTAACCGGTAGAACGCCAGCTGATAAAGGTGAATTTAAATGGGGTGTTACCATCAGCACTGCCGATATCCCGAATGATAACTCTGAATATTTTGCGGGCAAAGATGAAAACCTGGTTGACTGGTTACGTGAATACTCAGGAACTGATGCAGATGAGCAATTTGTAAGAAGCTTTTTAGGCAGGATGTTATTCTCTGGAGAAGAGGTTTTAAAGAATGTAAAAGTGCTTTCAGGTGGAGAAAAAATGCGTTGCATGTTCTCCAGAATGATGTTACAGCAGGCCAATCTTTTAATGTTTGATGAACCAACCAATCACTTGGATTTGGAATCTATCGAGGCATTAAACAACGGCATGAAAGATTTTAAAGGGGCAATCCTGTTTACCTCACGAGATCACCAGTTAACGGAAACGGTTGCAAACAGAATTATTGAAATTACGCCGAAAGGCACAATTGATAAGTTAATGACTTACGATGAATACATTAACAGTGCCGATGTTGCCAAACTCCGTGAGGAAATGTATGCATAAAGCATGAATTAAAATATAATGTTAAAAGAGTTTTGATATCACATCAAAACTCTTTTTCTTTATATAGCTATGAAGACCTTATTAACCGCTCTACTTTTAATTTTTACTTTAAGTGCCTTCGCACAGAAAAGTGATTCAACAATTTTCCGTTCCAACAATATCCGGGATCGATTTCTTGAACGTTATACTGTCCTTAAGTCAAACAAGAATATTAAAAATGGATTTGCCGAAATATTGTTTAACCAAAAACAAATTGCCTCAGGCTATTATCAAAATAATGAAAGGGTGAATCAATGGAAATTTTATTTCTTAAGTGGTGAGGTGGAACAGATTTACAATTACAGCACTAAAAAAGTTGAATTTGAATTCGAAAGTAAATCCACAACCTATCATCTAGAAAATGTAAAAGAAGGAGATGAAATTATTTACCCGGTTAAAATAGGCGGTGCATATGGCGCTATTTTAGTGATGAACAAAATCTCTTCCCCTGTCACAGATCTCAGAAATAAAAGTGGAAAGTATCAAGTGAGCAATTCCTATTATTTGGATGAGCTTGGTAATGTAACCAAACTAGAACAAAAAGTTGTGGGTTCCAATTATAGTAATACTAAAATTATCGACCGAAATTTATTTAGACCTGAGGAACTTGCCTGTAATCCTGGTTATGTAAACGGTAAGCCGGTAAAGAGTACCATCACCATTTCTCATCATTTAACGATAAATTAAATTTTTTTCACTGTAGCGTTTTCATTTGCTTAATCGTTTTATCATCAAAAGCGTTAATGGCCATTAACCAATTTTGTAAAAAGATTGATTTAAATACATTATGAAAACTAAAAACTACTTAGGCTTAAGCACTAAAATAATATGCGCATTATTTGCGATTACACTCACTTTTTCTGCCTGTAAAAAAGATTGGAACGACGATCCGATTGAGGCTGCAGGTATTGGCTTTGTACATGCATCGCCAGGAACTGCTGCTTTAGATTACATCCTTGACAACCAGAAAATAGGCAGTTTCACTTACAATAATGACAAAGGTTATTTTGCAGCCTATCCGGGCACGAGGCTGGTAGGTGTTTCTAAAAAAGATTCGCTAAAATATTTAACCAATGGAACAGCCGCTTTAAAAGGTGGTTCGTTTTATTCTGTATTTGTGGTAGACACCTTAAAATCGACTAAGCTTTTATTGGTTGAAGATGATTTGAAGGCACCTGAAACGGATAAAGCAAAAATTCGTTTTATTAATTTAAGTCCGGGTTCTTCGCCATTCGATTTACAGGTGAGCAATACCGATCCTGCAAGCCTTACAGCTTCTTTTTTATTGACAACGAATAAAGCCTTTAAAGATTTTTCAGCTTTCTCATCAATAAACCCATCAATCAGCTATAATTTCGAAATAAGACAAACCGGAACAACTGCTGCCGTTGCAAACCTAAATAATGTTAAAATAGAAAAAGGAAAAATCTATACCATTTGGGCAAAAGGCTTAAAAACCGCAACAGATAGCACTAAACTTTCGCTTTCTATAATGACAAACAAATAACATCTACCTATTGAATTTAACACCATTCAGTAAAATGGATGGTGTTATTTTTTAATTTTGTAATAAATAAGCTTAAGCATTAAAACTAATCAAACCTTAAACAGGCCTTTACAGCGTGATCAAAAAAATACTCAGATTTGAGGAGATTTTAAAAGGCTGTGTAAAAAACGACAATAGCTGTAAGGAAATGATGTATAAATCATTTTATGGCTATTTAATGGGTATAATTTTGAGGTATACCAAGAACACTTCAGATAGCGAAGAGCTTGTAAATGATAGCTTTATAAAAATATTTAAACATGTTGCTGGCTTTAAACCACCTGCAAACCCTGAAGAATTGCAAAGATCCTTTAGAGGCTGGATTGCTCAAATTGCCTCACGAACGGCTATTGATAAAATCAGAAGTTCAAAAGCGCATTTCTATGTGGATGAATTAAATGAAGATCAACACCCGGTCACACAGGTTTCGACAGCATCAGAACTTCATGTTAATGATATTATGAATCTATTAAATCATTTACCAGAAACGCAGCGACTGGTATTTAACTTATATGAGATTGAAGGCTTTGCACACGAGGAAATTTCAAAAATGCTAAACATTCCGGAAAGTTCAAGTCGTGTTTATTTAACCCGATCAAAAAATAAGTTGCGTACACTTTACACCAACACTTTAGTTGGTTCATATAAAAAAAATGGATAAGGAATTAATTGAACATATCACCACCCAATTACAAAACCACGAGGAGAATTACGCTCCTGGTGCCTGGGAGCGCTTTTCTAAAAAGGAAGAGAAGAAGCGTGGTGGTTTTGTTTTCTGGCCATTGTGGACCGCCGCCGCGATAATTCTGGTTTTATCGGGTTTATTTTTATTTAATTATGAAGATAAAACGAATAAGAATACAATCGCAAAATCTAAAACTGAAAATACTGATTCACAATTAATTGAACCAAAAAAAGATCACATTATAGATCATCAAATCGCTGTTGAGGATTCAAAAACTGCATTAAAAAATGATGAAAAATCAGCTGTTCCACAAGCTAAAAATACTTATCAAGCACAGGTAAACGATTTTGAAAGCCAGAATCCGCTTTTTGCAATTAAGCAGGTTCAGGATAAAACCAATGAGCGTAAAATTGATGTTCTTGAAAATATTGCAAATGTAACGCCTGCAAATAGTGGCCTTGCCAATACTGAAGTTAAAGTTCTGCAAGAAAAGCCAAAAGCAAATAATAAAATGACTTTTGAGGACCTACTGGCGTTAGACAGCAAAACAAACCATGGAAAGAATGCTCAAAATAAGGTAAACCACAGCCAGAAGTGGGAACAAGATGTTTATGTAGCGCCTTCAATGGGTAATGATAGCAAAGTAAACATGAATTATGGGTTTTCTTTATCTTATGCCATTGCCAATAAATTATCCATTAGCTCCGGCGTTTCTTATGCTTCCATTAGTTCAACAGAATCGCAGAATGCTGCCGCACCTCAATCATTATCTGGTAAAAACCTGGAATCTATCAATGCAAAAGTGCAAGGAATTAATGTGCCTTTAGAAGTGCGTTATAATATTTCGGATAAGTTATATACAGGTATTGGGGTATCTGCACTGGCTGTTTTAAACAATTCACAGCAAAACACCTACCTGGTCAATCAAGTTCAAACCCTGTCATCTCCATTGGCCAATGGCACTACGGATTCTAAAAGCTTTATCGTGGCAGAGAAACAAAGTGAGCCACAACCAACATCTACAATTGATCCGGATAAATATATTGGTTTTTACAATTTCTCTTTAGGCTATAAACAAAAGATATCCAAAAAGAATAATATTGCCATTGAGCCTTTTTTAAGGCTTCCGATGAAAACTTTTTCAAGAGAAAACTTAAATCTTACTAATGGTGGCTTACGTTTAAAGGTAGATTTTTAGGAATTGTATTCAATCATTTAGCCTTGAAGATTATCTCTTTTGTATATTTGCCATTCAGATAAAATTCAGATGAGGTTATTAAGCTTTTTTATATTCCTGTTTATTGGTTATTCGGCTAGTGCACAGCATGATCCCAGCGACCAAATGGATTCACCGAATTGGGATATTATTGGTGGGGTAAAAATTAAAACAGTAAAGCCCACTGAAACCTATGCCGTTTATAGTGCAGGTATTCAAAAATATGAAAGTAAACCATTTGAACTATCTGGTTATATCGTACCGATAAAGGATGGCATGAAGCAAACCAAGTTTATGCTTTCTACATTACCTATTAACCAGTGTTTTTACTGCGGGAAGAACGGAATTCCCATTATGGTATTAGTAGAAATGGCAGAGCCTATTAAATTTACTTATCAACCGATAACCGTGAAGGGAATTTTGAAGCTAAACAAAGGAAATGCGATGAACAACCCTCCTGTTGAACTGACTACAGCTAAGTTATTATAAAAAAAATCCCGATTTTCATCGGGATTTTTTAGTTTTATCTATTTGAATTTAAAATTTTACGATCAGTCTAGTGATCAGCATGTCCATCTGCACCATGTGCATGACCATGAGCCAATTCATCTTGAGTAGCTTCGCGAACGTTTAAAATAGTTCCTGCAAATAATAAATTTTTACCTGCCATCGGGTGGTTCAAATCAACTGCTACTGTTTCTTCATGAACAGCGGTTACACCTGCTCTGAATTGGTTACCATTATTATCTTGCAAAGGAATTACATCACCAACAGCCGGAACTTCGCCACCTGCTTCAGTAAACATGGTTTTTGGCAAATCAGCAAAAGCTCCTGGATCAAGTTCTCCATAACCATCAGCTGCAGACAATTCAAAGCTATACTCATCACCGGTTTTTAAGCCAGCTAAGTGCTCTTCAAATTTAGGCAACATCATGCCAACGCCATATAAAAATACTAAAGGATTTTGCTCATCAGCTTTTTCAACAAAAACTTGTTGTCCTTCTTCGTTTGTAGTGTGCAATTCATAAGTTACTGCGACTACTGAGTTTGGTGAAATATTCATTCAGATTTTCTTTATTTTAAATATACTAATGCTTCCTCAACAGTATTAACCGGCAACTGGCACACATTATTTCGGCAAATATCTTTTAACTTGATTTTACGTCCGTAGCGCAAAGATAACCTAATTATTAGTTTAACAAAAAAAGTGTTTAATTGTTGTCTGATAGATATAAAAATTAGTACTAGTGCAAATAATAGTACTAATCTCTTCTATATTATATTAGGCAATTATCTGCAAAACCATAGTAGTTATGCTTGGTAATAATCAGATGATCACAGACTTCAATATCCAGTAATTTACCCCCATCTTTTAATTTCTCTGTTAACCTTTTATCAGCATCACTAGGATTTAAATTACCACTTGGATGGTTATGCGCCAATATTATTTTACTGCTACTGGTCTTTAAAGCAACAGAAAATATAATCTTTGGATCTGCTAACGTTCCCTGCACTCCACCAACTGAAATATCAACAATTCCTAACACTCGATTACTGGTGTTGAGTAGAATTACTTTGAACTCTTCTAGTAACTCGATTCTTCCTAATTGCCAATATTGCATTAGGATTCTATAGGCATCTTGAGAACTGTTAATTTTTGGTCGTTCTGTGATGTTGTAGTTTGATTTATAGCTTACTTCAACTTCAGCTACTTTAAATGGGTTTTGTTCTTGTACCATAATGTTTTATTTAATTATGATACTGAGCAAGCTTTCAGATCAACTAAGTCAAGAAGCAACGCAATAAATTGGGAGTGCGGATGACCAGGAGCGTTTATGGCGGAATTTCTTGAAACGTGTTGAGATGACAAGCTTAAATTTGAGGAATGATTAATAATAGACTTTTATTTCTATGTAAATCTAAGTTTAATCTTTACCCTGGTATGTTATTTAAAGCTATCAAGTTTATTTATTAACTCCTCAAAATAATCACCAGGCATCGCTAGATCTTGATCTTTCCTTGATGAGTTTTGATAATCTCTCAAGAAAACAAGCGAATTGTATATAATCCCTTTATAATCCAGTAAGTTTTGCTCCTTATGCTCTTCTATCATCACCAATCCATTTTCTTTCAAGGAATAGTCATCAAGACCGTATTTTCTTACTATTGATTCAAAGCGATCTGTGATGCGATAAGCGAAAATATAATGAATTGGATTATCTAAATCCAATAGGCCTGGAAGGTAAAGTTCATTCTTCTTAATTAACTTATTTGTTATTAATTCTGCTTTGGTTTTAATTTCTTCATCAACCATAAATAGCGTTAATGCACTAACATAGCGGAACTCATATTTACGATTGCCAAGTGAATCAGGAGTATATTTGATAACCTGTGATAAATGATAGTCATATACTGCTTCATAATATACAAGCTGACTTTTTGCTTTCTGATGGTCTAATGTACGATTAGTACTCTTAAATAAGTTTAGTTGTTTAATAAGTGCCTCGTGCTCTTGGATATAAATACCCTGATTATTAAAAATTCTACTTAAGAGAGTCATAGTATTGAGAGTTAAGTTTATTGGGTGTATTTTAATGATTAACTAAACTTGTTATTTGCCTTGTAAATATAAGCTACTTCATTCCCAGAAGATGTCATCTCGGCCTGCAGGAGCTCCGCTTTTGTCTGTCTAGCGGAAAATGCCCCCTTAGCTATTTTCGAGAATTGGAGCTTTATTGTTCTTTCAGCTAACTCAGATAGACCAACAACAATGGTTTCTAAAGCACCCATTCTAAATTTAATATTATGATAATTCAGTGCTTGTCGATATTGAAATAGTAGGTATTGTAGTTCGTCTTCAATCTCGTTTACCTTGTAATCGGTACGGCTCATTTTGTTTATCCATGTTCTCAAACCTGTTAGGTGTCCATTATTAATCGGATCACTTTTAAAATCAAAGATATCTTGCCACGGGACGTTTTCGGCAGGAATGGGCATTTGTTTGATAACAATATTAACAACATCTACTTCCGATGACTTCACTTTATTGATAGAATTTAACTGATTTACTATTGGGATTGAGATAAAATCTCGATTTACGTCTTCGTTATTTAATATCATCGCAGATAACCTTGAATGACCATCAAGCTGAGCTTTCTCATCATTAGATTCACGCATCTGCCTGATATATTCAATTGCCTTATTAAAATCATCTGCTCCCAGTGCATCAGGTCCTCCTTTAAGAATTGCATTAGTTCTTGTAGCGTCGAATATTAAGTCGTTTTCTAATAAAAGTTCCATCTCTTTGAAACAGTGCCAGTGTTGGCAATTGGTCTCGTGATGTTGATTATTATCTAATATATAATTCAACGATGTAATGCCAATTCTATCAAATAATAATAGTGCTTGCTTTAGATCTGAAATCGTTTTATCTGAGAATTCATTAATAGTTCTTATTCCTGCTGTCTTTATAATCATATTTAAAAGTGTAAGTTCATTAGGTATATAGGCTATCTATAAGATTATCTTACCCCACATTTCCTTTCTCGATTATCAAGTAAATATAGTAATTCGTTTAATAAGTGCTCACCGCCTGCGAACTGAGAAAATGTGTGAGAATCAGCGGTTGCAAAGCAGCGAGGTTCGATCTATGTTTTTACACAAGTAATTGGAGAACGATAAACTTCGTAAAATGATTTAATTCTATATTTGAAATTCTGTTTAATCTTGAACTCCAAAAAGCAGTTGTATGATAGTAGAAAGAAAGTGTTTCGAAACAAAGAGTATATCGGGCTACAGTTACTTTGATTATTGGGATTTAAAAAACCACCCTTTGTTTGTTTCATTTAGCAAAAGCAATAAACCCCACTATATTCATTTCGATGAAGTACCATTCGAAAATTGCATTAAAGTATCAAATTTAACCGATGTACGCGATGCCTTATATAAAAATGAGTGGGCTTTTGAAGAAAGGTATTGGAAAGCTATTTCTAAGCACATCCAAACAATGATAAATATTCCATGGACGTAGTTGTAATTATTGCGTACCGCCTTGCGTACGGAACGCGGGTCGTTGCATAGAAGTTCGCAGAACGATGCAACGATATGTTTTATGTAATAAAACACGAGGCTTGGCGAAATTATTGATCTAGTGGGCTACAGCGCTTGGCATGTTCAATAATTGTGACAAGCAGAAGCCCAAGAGACAACGCAAGGTACGCTGAAGAGTGGAATGCGGTTAGATTTATCCAGGATGAAGCGTAGCAAATCCTAGATAAAGATAGAGAAAGCATTCATGAGGCAACCGCTTGCTCAAAAGAAAAACCATGACAGAACGCAGTGATGGCGTGTTTGTTTTTCGTGAGCTTAGTCTTGCCGAATACCGATCTCCCTACATTTAACCACTGTCCTTTACTAAGAACCACTGAGTGAAAAGTAAACGCAGTATCTTATAAAACAAGCACTACAAATGCCATCTTCTACAGAATCAATGACTATACCGAACCTTTCCTCGTGTAAGCCACCCCTTTTGAGGAAAGGTTGGTGTAGGAGTTAATTGTTAAAATGGAAGCTCTTCATCCACGTGGTTGGCGGAAATCTCATTCCAATATGTTAGAAAGTTCATTCCTCTATCTGTTAACTTGTAAGTATCACCTCCATCGCTCATAATTAAGAACTCGCGTAGCAATGTCTTAACATCTTCCGTATCTGAACTCAACACGTAACCATTAAGTATGCGATTTATAGTATTGTTGAAGCTCTCTTTACCCCACTCGTTTAGGGCTTTGTTACCAACACGGCTAAATGCATTGTCTACAGTATTGTGAATCACTTGATCTGGCTCAGGAATTTGCGATTCATAGTATTCATCCTGGTTTATCGAGCTTCCTAACTCAAGAACCTTTTTATCTAATAAATCCCGTTCGTTTTGAATCAGGCTTTTAGCCTGTCTTTCTTCCTCTAGTCTAACTTCAAGTAACTTAATTACTTCCTGTAATTTTATATATTCTGTTTTTAAAACAACAGAGCTCTTATCAGTCCATTTTGAAATCATAGGCACAATAATTCTTTCTTGCGTATCTGTCACCAATCTTGAAATGCTAAGCAATATATAAGTTAGAATAAGTACTGCTAATGTTATCAGAATCACGTAAACCATGTTCCAAGCAAAGGAATGATCACTAAAATAATGACTTATGTAATTGAGTCTATCTTCAAGTTTAAAAGCACTATCGAAATAAAATAAGCTATAAACTAATGTCCAGTTCTTAATAACCCATACGACGATTAGTGTTCCTAAAAATGGATTTGTAGTACGCTCTTTGATGTTCTCGAGCATTGAATTGAGAGTATCTTTAACCATTTAGATATATTTAAAATCAATTATAATAAAAAAGAGCCATATTGCTATGACTCTTTGCTATTTATTGTCGTTGTATTCTAAAGTGCCAATTGAGTCTGACCATCAATTATTATCCTATAATAGAATACGCCATTATGTTTAATTTCCTTTCTATGGCTTACCAAAAGATATTGTTTCTTATTCACTAGGTAGTATTTCTGATATTTAAAAACAATTCCATTATCTGTGCGTGAATATACTCCCTGATTTTTAATCTCAAAGTTCTTAACGCTATTGCCTTTATTATATAATAGCTGATTACCATCAATTGTTAAAGTGAAAGTATCACTGTACCAATTTTGATCTGCTCCTAAAGTATATTTACCGTAATAGGTTGCAGAATTTTGTTTGATTCTAACAGTGGATTTGTATTCTGTAGACAGTGCAATTAATGGCTTCAAATTCATTGATATGAAGCAGGTAATGATTATCGCTAATAGAAATTTTCTCATGATTAACTAGTCGCTAAATAGTTTTCTGATAAACTTAAATGCAAAGTATATAAATACCCCAAACACAATTAAAGATGCTATTACTTCCATATTGTTATTTACAAGTAAAAGTGTTCGATAAAGTATATTCCTTATTATCGCTTGTTTTCACAATAACCCTAGTTATGTTATTATTACTATCCTTTTGGTAACTATAGACTTCGGTATATGTGCTGTTACCATAAGAAACAATAGCCGGAATATATTTACTTACTTTACCATAATAGCTTTTTAAAACCCCACTGTAAAAAGGTGGTAAATCGGTATCTAAGCCATTAAAATAATTCCCCTTAGCTTCTGAACCACCATAAACGATATTGAGTGTTAATGTTGGGCTAACGATTTTTGTTAGATCCCCATCGGTAAAAGTGTACTTTGTAGATGCTGTAGAATTATTTAAAAGGTTTGTACGGATTGACTCAGTTAAATATCCATCTGTATTATAAGTATGATCTATTTTATAATCTCCTGCTGTTTGAGTTTCATTGGTTATTCTACCTTGTACGTTTAAAGTATAAGTAAATGTCTTGCTGCTGTTACCCTCTTTAACAATCTTTGTGATTTGTGTTGATGTATAGGTATAGGATTCTTGATAATCTTCACCATTATAAACTACCTTACTCACTTTACCATCAGAATTGTAAGTGTAAAGAATTTTACCAAAGTCACCCCCTGCTGAATAGGTGCTTTGACTTAACTGGCAAGTTGATGGTGTTTGTTCTTCATTATCTGAAGTGCTTTTTTTGCATGAAGCTACGATTAGCGTGATGGCTAAGAGCATTAAACTTAGAGTTTTTCTCATATCTGATTGAGTTTTAGATTATCGGTAGTCCCAATCCGATAGTTTATAAACACGAAAGCGTGGACCTGTAGCCAATCTGCGCTTGAGGCCCTGAGAAGCCAACACAACAGACTGGAACAGACCACGCTCTCGCATGATCGTTCGCACATCTGTCCTTGTTGTGTTTGTAATTTCTCAGGTTTCAAGCACAAGAACAAAAAAGCTACCGCTTTATTTCTTAATTTATATAAATGTCACTATCTAATATTCTTTAGTTTTATGGCATAAAGATAATAACGGATTTTAATATTGGCACATTACTGCACCAATATTGTTTAATTTTCTACTGTTGACTTCTCAATCGTATGAATGGAGACGTAAGTGGTCTCACCCTCTGCCACCCTGCGATAAAAAAAGTTGTGTAGCTGTTCGGCAGGCAGAAATGTAATGCGTAGAGCGTATTCAATCCCTTTTGTATTATCATGTGAATCAGTAACGGCAAAAGCATGCCTCAATAATTGATTTGATAACCCACTACCAAACTTCTGTAGAGATTCCAGACCTAAATCGATAAACATAAATGATCTACCATCTTTTGGACTAAGAGAAAGCGTTATGTTCCAATGAAATGATAGATGCTCTTTAATAAGATTGGTATTCTGTTCATTCTTAGTATGCTCTATTTCTGCATAGGTTCTGAATTTAGGTAAATCAAACTTATCCATTAATTCCATCGCTTTGGCAACAATAAGTGTATAAGCCTTTTCAACTTCGATGTTTGTTTTGAGTAGTTCATCATCTACTAGCACATAGTTTGTTTTCTGTTGTTTTCTTGTTTGTGTTTTCATTGCTTAAAAGATTAAATGGTTAAAAACTGGTGTAAATGAAAAAAGCATCCTCATTGGGATGCTTTGTGTTAGAATTCAATAAGATTTACTGGTGAGCCTTTATATTTAAAAGCTAGATTTCGATTGGCATCGGTTTATTACTGTTTTATTTTAAAATGTTGGGCTCTTGCCTTAATAGTATAATTCTAGTCAATCACTTTCCAATCAATTTGGCGTGGGGGTGTTGTGGTGTAGAGGCTTCGCGGTCGGATGACAAATGGGTGGGGGGCAAGTTGAATTATATAAAAATAAAAATCCATTTATCAAGAATGCCCTAGCTGAATAGCCAGGGCATTATGATAATTATTATAATAATTGCACCAGTTCTAAATTATGGTTGTTAAAATATAGTACCTTAACAAAAACTGGTTCATTAATCATCAAGTGTAAACTTGGGATTGGTTAGTTTTATGCACCATTGCCTTTCCCCTTTTATTACCTTCTGATATCTAGCAGATATAGTAAAATATCTAATTAATATTTGCCCTGTCGTTCCAGTTATTCCATATTTACTCTTTAAGCCAACAACCTTAGCATTTACAATCTTACAAGGCAAATCCTGATTAGTATTGAAAGCAGTTAGGACATCTTTAATTACCGGCATATCTGTAAACCTTGCATCGATTTCTCTTGCCTTAACCAGGGTATTCAATCGGCTAAACTTATAATTTGCTTTAATAATCATCGTCTTTCCGTGCTTTAAATATGCCTGTACCATAGCAGGATTTTCAGAATTCAACTCATTTGTTATCTCTATTCTATTATCAATTACAAAGGAGCCTTTTGGTGTCTTAAATTTCTCTAACTGCTCTACGATAGCCTTAAACAAGTCAACATCATTTTTAGCTCTCTCTCTTTTTAGGCGGTCTTGGTCTGATGATGTGTAAATTACTGATGAGTTATTAACCTTAAAATTTGGTAGTTCATTATATCGAGCTAACAGGACATCTGCGCTTGAATAATAACTACTTACCATTTGTTCATCTAAGCTATTATCGATACTGAAGTAATTGATTTGGTCAGTATTCTCTATCACGAATTTCTTACTCGGTAGAGCCTTTAATGCTTGTTCGTATGCAATTCTAGCACCACTATGAGCGAGAGAAGATTCTTTAAACGTGTATATCGTCTTATAAGCTTCTAATCCACCCTCAATGAATTTGAGTGCCATTTCTCTAGATTGATATTCTATGTCTGGGTTAATATTAGTGATATGAATTGCCTTGTTTATTCCATTTCGAAACCTCCCTATTGCTTGAATACTTTCTGTTGCGGGGTCAAATATGCTCTGCCCTGCAAAGAACAAATCAGTTAAAAGAATAACATTAGGCTTAATATCCAGATCAATGTCTACTGCACTGTAGAACCTAGAGGTAAAGAAATTGTATTTAGCTAATGGCTTTAGCTCTGAAGTCGCATTTGGGAACTTTAACTTGTTCCTAAGCTTTTTCACGCTATCTTCTCCACAAAACACTTGACTCTCACTTTCAATCTTTAAATGTTTAATCAAGCTAAGTATGCCATCTGTTGAATTCATAAAGAAACAATAGTGGGTATGGACGTTTTCTTTTAAGTAATCTCGAACCCTATATATAATGTTGTTGGTTATGGCAATCTCAATTGCTTTAGAGTATTCAAACTTGGGTTGGAATATTACGTGTTCAAACCCATATTCTTCAAATCTTGGGTCACTGGGTAGAATTGGTGTAGCTGAAATCATTGAGCGCTCAGCATATCTAAAGAAATCATTGAGTGGTTCAACTATTGATTTCCTATAGGAAACATCCTGCACAATCTTCTCAGATTCATCAAATAATAAGAAGAAATCCTTATGAAGGTTGAACTTTTCAGCTACTTTAGGGTTTTCAAACGCTTTCACTAGCTTTTTGTAAGATTCAGGTGTTACCATAATGTTTTTAAATGGTACGTCGCTTAGTAGGTAATCAACTATTGCATTAGGGTCGTTAAATGGATAATAGATTCCTAAAACTTCAAGTTTATATTCCTCCATCATCTTCTTAACCTTTCCCACAATCACAGGTACATTTGGGACTATTATGATGCTGTTTCGTTTGCTTAAAAGCTCTGCTGTCGTACCGCCTCCCCCTGGGTATCTCTTGTTTATAAATGCATTAGCTGGGAGGAAAGCGCATAGGTTTGCTATAAATTGGCCTTTGCCAATATAGATTGTTCTCGTTTTCATAATATTTAATTAAATAAAAAGGAGAGACGAATGCCTCTCCTCGAATAAAACCTAAGCAGTAACTGAATCACCTGATTCGTCAGGATTGTTTCGCTTAAAAACACCCTCCGCATGTAAGAAATCATTTAGTAATTGACGTACTTCTTGTGTACTTTCAACAGATTGGGTTACCTTTCCATTAGGAAACTCAAACTCCAGATAAAATTGCGATTCTCCTCGTCGATTGATGTATTCGCGCTGTTCAACTTTATTGCAGTTGATTAGGTTGTTCTTCAAAGCATTAAAGCTTTGTTCATAGGAAAGCAAAAGTTTATTTGCCCTTGAATTTCGGTAATTCATCATTTGTACTTTTAAATTCATGCCAATGTTGACATCGGTACAAATTTGACCATAGTATTGAGCAGAAATGTTAGTCTAGAATTACGTGAGAAACTATTTTAAATCATCAGTAGATTCTGCAATTAATGACTCTTCAAATTTACTTATGCAGTTTCTAATATATGCATTAGTAGAAAATGTCTCTCTATTTCTAGGTGTAAGGAAGTTAAATAACTCAAATAGGGAATAAATGAAATCACTTTGTTGAACTGTTAGAGGGAATTGCTTTTTATTTTTAGTATTCAGTTTCGTCTTGTCAATAGAAATCAAGTAACGTCCATTGTGCAAATAAGCCTGTATCAAATCTGCCCAATGACCTAATATGGAAAGATGTATTGATTCATTTGAAACTTTGAAGCCATTAACAAAATTGATAACTTCATTAATTGAGGATATCTTGTTATAGCGAGTGTGCTTTGCACAGGCTTTAAATTTGTGAAGCAATAGTTTGCAGGCTATATCTCTAACACTCTTTGCTATCTTTTCAT
This sequence comes from Pedobacter psychrotolerans, assembly GCF_004340665.1. Taxonomy (GTDB): domain Bacteria; phylum Bacteroidota; class Bacteroidia; order Sphingobacteriales; family Sphingobacteriaceae; genus Pedobacter; species Pedobacter psychrotolerans. Next base: position 219,780 of record NZ_SLWO01000008.1, on the reverse strand, counting down.
CATCCAACATTATTCTATTGATGCTAAACTGACTGAGTTCTTTTTCTTGAATTCGTTGGATTTTCTTACCTATCTTGATCAGTTGCAAGAAATCTTCGTCATTGAAAGCAGTACTTAATAATTCTTTCTCTAGCTCGAAACATAGGTACATTAATGAATTGAGGAACTCTATTTTCTTTGATTGATCTATGGGGGTACTAAGCTTTACGTTGTCTATAAGCAAAGTAACCTGCTTATCAATATCCATTAAATCATTTAAATAGAAAGTAACTAAATAAGGGTAAAACTTCAGATCTGTGTCATTACTTTTACTCCCCCAATCGTACATTAATTGTGCATCAACATGATATTCTCTCAGTACTTCTAAATTTAGTGTTAAATTATAGCTATATACTTCGGGGTAGAAATTAAACTCCATAAACAGCGAAGTAGTTGTTATGGCTACTCCGCTTTAAAGATATTAAAGTTGTAATATATGTAGTAATTCTATTTAATTAAACTCAATTCTTCAATAGTGATTGCTTCACTAACACTATCGCTACGATCATAGATTTGAGTAGTAGTAACCTTGCTATGTCCTGCTCTCTTTTGAACTTCATAAACACTGTTAACTTTCAGAGCTTTGGTAATGCTAGTGTGTTTAAAATCGTAGATTAGAATATTAGCGAACTGCGGAAAGTCCTCCTTAAAAGGCAATAGAATACGTTCTCTAAACATAGTCTGTGTAAAAATCTTTCTTTGTTTGGTTTGATTAAAGAACCCAATAATGTAATCTTCGTTATCGATTGTTCTTCCTGCGTTTGCGGTATTATCATAGATGGTCTGTATCAACCCCTTAACAACTTCACTTATGATAACTCTTCGCCATTTCTTACCTTTAGCATCGAACACCACTATTGAGTGATCGGGAAGATCAACATGTTTAACTTTTATATTTAACACTTGTATAGGTCTCAATGTATTTTCCGCTACAAGTCGAGCCATTAAATGCAATCTCAAATATCTACTATTGTTAACAACATTAAAGAATTCAAGAAATAATGATTGCTTAATTTCATTGTACTTTGGCGTCTGAAGAGTAATATCAAGTTTCTTTAACTTACTGGCGTGGTTAGTAATGGGTAATTCCATTATTTGGCTCAACCATATATAAAACCCTTTCACGTAAACCATTTGTAGATTAATGGTACTGTTGCCAAGTCCCCATTTCTTTAAATAGCTGCGATAATCAATCCAGACAGTAGCATTTAGATCAGAGAGTAAAAGGTTAGCGAAATGCTTATTTATAAACGTGGTAACTTTCTTATCTCTTTCAGTATAATTATAGATATCCTTGATCTCCCCTATTTCGTGGCGCTTCGTATGATACTCGAAGAACATATTTAGAGCATCAATGACCTTGGTTTGGATGTTTATGGTAGAATCTGAAGATGATTCCTTAACGCTTATAGGTTTGACTAACTCGTTTATTTTAAACTCGAACAGATTGCGGAGCAGTAATAGTTTCTTATTGACAGATTTAAATTCTTTTACTTGTTCTAAGTATTTATTATAAATCGTCTTTACACCCTCTTTCACTTTAGATTGTTTACCGTTATAAAAGTATTCAATGCAATAGAGTGGATATTTGTCGGTATTCGAATTGTGAGGGGTTACTAAAATAAATCTGATGCCATTAATGATGGCTAATTCAGTTCTTATTGATTTCATTTGATTATGGCTTAAGTTCGTGATAAGTAGTACTAAACTAGTACGAACGTAAAATCAAACAGTACGAATAAGACCATGAAATAAAGCTTACAACAACTTAAATAAACAGCTGATTTACAGCATATTCATTTAAATTAATTTATTGTAAATACGCTAATGCTTCCTCAACAGTATTAACCGGCAACTGGCACACATTATTTCGGCAAATATAAACTTTTGTTTCATTGCTTTGCTTCCCTTTTAACAGCGGTAGGTTACTTTTTGTTCCGCCTAAAGTAATTTTATTGGGAATATAATGATTGCTTAACTCCAGTTTAACTACATCTGTTTCTAAACCGGTAATGGCAATTTCGTTTATTCCGTAAATTTCATTCAGCAGTAAAATAGCCCAATTGGAATAAGCTGAACCATAAGTTTTAATTTTGGGATGCACCGCAGCGAGCATTTCTACCGCCTTTTCGTGGTAATTTACCAGATCAAATAATAAACCCAGTTTCTTTAAATTTAAAGCCATGGTAGAATTTGCAGCTGGAATCACATTATCCATTACCTCATGTTTACGGGCAATAAGGTCTTCACCTTTTGCCGATGTGTAAAACAACATTGGTGAATCATCATCGCTAAAGTTATTCAAAACATAATCAGCCAATGATTTTGCTTCTATTAGCCATTGCTCATTAAAATCATATTCATAAAGAGCCATTAAAGCCTCGATTAGAAAAGCATAGTCATCTAAAAAACCAGTGATAGATGCTTTACCATTTTTATAATTACGATACAAACCACCTGCTTCAGATTTCATGTTGGTTAAGATGAAATTTGCAGCCGTAGATGCTTTCTGATAATAAAGGTCGTGGCCCAAAACCTGTGCTGCATCTGCCAGTGCTTTAATCATCATGCCATTCCAGGCTGTTAAACACTTATCATCCAAACCGGGCCGAATCCGTTTGTTTCTGACCTCAAGCAACTTTGCCTTTGCTTGATTTACTTTATCATATAAATCTTCAGCCGTAATTCCATATTTTGCCAAAAGGCTATCATCTTCAATTGTTTTTCTTAGAATATTGGTGTGCTCCTCTTCCCAGTTGCCTTCTTCGGTGACGTTATAATATTCAGCCAACAATGCAGCATCATCTCCTAAAATATGGTCAAACTCTGCTTTATCCCAAACATAAAACTTGCCTTCAACCCCTTCGCTATCCGCATCTAAGGCAGAATAAAACAATCCATCTGGCGAAGTCATTTCATTAAAAACCCACTCAATGCTTTCGACAGCAGTGCGTTTAAATGAATCAAATTTGGTGCATTGATAAGCTTCAATATATAAACTGATTAATTGTGCATTATCGTAAAGCATCTTTTCGAAATGTGGCACATGCCATTTATCATCAACCGAGTAACGGGCAAAGCCTCCAGCCAGCTGATCATAAATTCCCCCGCGGCTCATCTCTTCCAGTGTATGGCAAACTGGTGTAAAAACGGATTCATCATCATTTAGAAAGCCATATCGCAATAAGAAAACCCAATTATTGGGGAGCGGAAATTTTGGCTCACGATTATAACCTCCATAACCCATATCAAAATGGCGTTTCCAAGGGTCAATAATTTCAGTTAAATGATCTTGAGTATAATCTTCTTTACGACCAACAGCAATTATTTTTTCGCTATCCTTTATACCAGCAGTTAACCTTTCTGCATATTCTATGGCTTTATCAGGTTCATTTGCCCATAGAGCAGCCACATTTTCCAGTACGTTAATCCAATCAGTTTTGCGGAAGTACGTACCACCATAAATCGGCCGCTGATCTGGCAGACAAATACAATTCAATGGCCAGCCGCCACTGCCAGTCATGAGCTGGATGGCATACATATAGATCTGATCAATGTCCGGGCGTTCTTCCCGATCTACCTTAATGCAGACAAAATGCTGGTTCATCACTTCTGCAACCTCATGGTTTTCAAAACATTCTCGTTCCATCACATGGCACCAGTGACAGGCTGAATAGCCAATGCTGACTAAAATCAGCTTATTTTCTGCCTTCGCCTTTTCCAAAGCTTCTGTACCCCATTCATACCAATGCACCGGGTTATAAGCATGTTGTAACAGGTAAGGAGAAGATGCGTTAATTAAACTATTGGGTTCTGAATGTGTATTTGACATGAAATAATGATTATAATATTAAACAAGTAAAGCTATAAATTATCTACAATGCTGCTCCGTTTTAGTTTTGTTTTTCTATTTTAGATGTCGATCAATTTGTGTTTATGGAATTAGCTAAAAACGATTTATTCAGCATTGTTAAGGAAATCATTATTCAGTCTCGTCTGAAAGTTTACCGGGCAGCAAATTCTGAATTACTCGAATCGTACTGGCAAATTGGTAAGTTGATTATTGAAGATGAGCAGCAAGGTAAAGCCCGGGCAGATTATAGCAAAAGCACATTAAAAAATATATCCCAACAGCTTACACTTGAATTGGGAAAGGATTTGATGAAAGTAATTTGAGAAATATCAGGAGTTTTTTCAATGCTTTCCGAATAGCAAACCTAAAACCTTCAGCTTTTTACCTTTAACCTTAAAAAAATGAAAATCACGCATACCGAAATATATCGCTTCAGCATCCCGATGGAACCCTTTGTAATTGCAACCGGAACCATGCATTTTGCACAGAATGTATTGATTAGAATTTATACTGATAGTGGTATTCATGGGATTGGGGAGTGTTCTGCTTTCCCAATGATTGTGGGCGAAACACAGGATACCTGCATTGCGATGGCCAAAGATTTTGCTGCGATTTTAAAAGGTAAAGATCCTCTGGAAATACCGGAAAGAATGAATGATCTTCTGGCTTATGCCGATCATAACAGTACCATAAAAAGTGCTTTCGATATGGCTTTGTTTGATATTGCAGCCAAAAATGCAGGCTTGCCACTCTATAAATTTCTCGGTGGAACCAAAAGAACCATTGAAACCGATATGACGATTGGGATTGATACGCCGGTAGGCATGGCTAAGACAGCATTAAAGTATAAAAGTCAAGGTTGCCGAATTTTAAAAATCAAGCTAGGGAAAAATGTTCAGGATGATATAGAGCGGGTTAAACAAATCCGCGAAGCCATTGGTGCTGAAATAATTTTGCGTTTGGATGCCAATCAAGGCTGGGATTTTGATGAGGCGCTATTTGCCTTGGGCGAACTGGAAAAATATAATATTGAATTTTGTGAGCAGCCCATGCGTACCTGGTATGATGATCATTTGCCAGAATTAAATCTTAATTCTCCCATTAAACTCATGGCCGATGAAAGCTGTTATAACCACCACGATGCCAGAAAGCTGATCAATAGTCAATCGACCACTTATCTAAATATCAAATTTTCAAAATCAGGCGGAATTTTAGAAGCTCAAAAAATTCATGAGGAAGCTTTAAAAAAGGGTATTAAATGCATGATTGGCAGTATGTTGGAAAGTCGGATTGCCTTAAGTGCTAATCTTCACTTTGCACTGGCAAGTCCGAATGTAGTATTTTTTGATTTAGATACTGCATTACTCGGTCATCTGGTAGATCCTGTTGTGGGAGGATTAACTTATAATGGTTATTTCCTTGATGTACCTGAAGAAGTTGGGATTGGTGCAGAGGCTGATGAATTTTTCCTGGAAAAATGTGAAAGTTGGACAGTATAGTTCATTGGTGTATTGGGGTCATAAGTTCAATAGTTTTATGGCTTGATGACACCTTCCCCAAGGTACTAATGACAAATGAACTATTTCACCAGCATATTTGCAAGTAAAGTGCTGTCACCATTAAATGCATTAAAATCTACTACATGACCTATCCCATTTATTTTGGCTTTGTCTGAATGTTGCCAAAACTTCCAACGGCTTTTATCCAATCTTAATTTGGGTTGATAATAATGTGCAATCCATAAAGGATATTCATCTAATTTTCCTTCGAGATTATCTTCGTAAAACTTTAAACCTGTATAAATGATAGGCCGGACACCTGTTTTCATTTCTACATAAGTCAGAAAATCAGAAAGTTCCAGTCTCATTCTAAGCGGAGAAACACCGTCTAATGTTTCGATATCAACAACAGGCGGTAAATCGCCTTTTTCGATGTTTACCACTTGTAAGAAAAATTTTGCTTGTGCCTTACCACTTTTTTTCGGTCTGAAAAAATGATAAGCACCACAAATAATTCCAGCTTTTGGTGCTTCACGCCAGTTGCGCTGAAAATAGGGATCTACTTGTAAAATACCTTCAGTGGCTTTAATAAAGGCAAAGCTGACTTTAACCTCATCTTCCTTCATTGCCTTCACTTTCTGCCAGTTTATTTTACCCTGGTAGTATGAAACATCGATACCATGCACCGTATATTTCTTCGGAATTTTAATATTAAAGCTTTTGTATGTACGGTAATTTGGATCTTGCCCCCAATCTTTAACCCACCGCCAGGTGGCAACAAAACCATTTAATACATAACCATAATAAAGGGGTGAAAGCAAAATTAACAATAAGCCAGCGAGCGCAATTTTCATCTGCATAGAAAGTACAGCTGGCTTTTTCTTCTTTAGCACAGGCTTTCTGGTAGTTTGTTTTCTGGTAACTGGCTTTGGTTTTTCTGGCGGCATAAATATTGATGTCGCTAAGTTGAGGAAAATGTAGTGAATAAAAAAAGGGATTTCTATATTAGATCACATATATATATTCTTGCTAATGGTTGTTAAGTCACCAATTCTGTATTGAATTAATTGATTATCTGCGGCATATTTCATTGATCATAAATAAACTATGAATTGATCTCTTCACCTGAGTAAGCAACGAAACCAGGCTTTACGGCAGCAGCATATTTAAAGATCAAATCATCCCCTTTTTGATGCTCCAACTTCACTTTTTCCAGTAAATTCAAGGAAGAATCTTCGTAACCTAAAAAATTATCTCGATATACCTTCAGCTCAGTGGAATAGTAAAGATCAGCAGGATCGATGTTTTTAATGTTTACTTTTATCTCATCGAAAGTCCATTCCAGATTTTCAGAACGATCGATAATTTCTTTCATTTTATCTACATTAAAATTGATCAGTGTTTTAAGCTTGGTCGGCTTATTTTCATTTCTCCTTTTTACACATAGGTTTACCGTAATTTCCTCTGGCAAATAAATTACATCCTCACCTAACTGACTGGCTAGATTCAGCATGATAAAAACCTGAGGTTCTGTAATAAGTGCCCGATTTAACGTCTCACTGATCACAATATCCACACAATCATCTGGCAAAACATAACTGGTTGCATCAACAATTTCAATAGCTTTCACATAACTGTTTAAATCAAAAGCATTAATCACGTCCACCAACTTATTATAACTGTTCTCGTTAATTTCAAGTAAAGTAAATTGTACTTCAGCAGGACTAAACTGCACCATTACAGGCAGTGCCAGAGTGGCAAAAGGCCCTGTACCGGCATAAAGTACATGTATGGGGCCATCTTTATGAAGTAGCTTATCTTTAATGGCTAAGTGTAATCCCCTAACAAAACGTTGGGTTCTTAATACTTCTTTCACGCAGTTAGCAGCCCAAAAAGTACCAATGGCGCTACCAAATTTCGATTGAATATGTGTTCTGTCCGATATTTCATCATGCTTTATTTCACCAAGCTCAAATAGAAGTTCAGTATAGGAAGTAATGGCAGGTGCAAGTTTATTATGAAAATCTTGAGGCAGAAGCAGATCATGGCTGATGTTAATCAGTTTATCTTTCAGGTTTTGAGATGGAAGCATTAAATTGAAGAGATTAGATTGTTAAATATAGAATGCTGAAAGATAAAAAAGAATACAATTAATTCCCTCCTACCTGAAAGATTTTCTGCTAAAAATCGATAGCAAATTTAATAAGTGCAACTATCTTTTTATTTTAATATTAAATCAGCAAGGCTTTATTACTTTTGTGCGCTGGAAAAATAATATGCTCAAACTGATCTTAAATACCTATAAATCATCTTTTAATGGACTAAGCCGTGAAACCTGGTTGCTAAGTATTGTCATGATGTTTAATCGTTGTGGTAGCATGGCCGTACCTTTTATGGGATTATATGTCACTCAGAGTTTGCATAGAACAGAGATGGATGCAGGTCTAATCATCACACTTTTTGGTGTTGGTTCTATTTTAGGTTCGGCAACAGGCGGAAAATTAACGGATATAATTGGTTTCAGACCTGTACAAATTTTATCATCAATTATCGGCGGACTGCTTTTTATCGTATTCTCAACCATTACGCACTTTTCTACACTTTGTATTTTGGCTGTTGTGATTAGTTTTTTCTCTGAAGCATTCAGACCTGCAAATTTTACAGCAGTGGCGCACTATGCAAAAAAAGATACCATCACTCGTTCCTACTCATTAAACAGATTAGCCGTAAATATTGGTTGGTCAGTAGGAATTAGTATGGCGGGTATTATTGCCTCCATCAATTACAAACTACTTTTTATCGTAGAAGGATCGGTGAGCATTTTGGTTGGCGTAGCCATTATGGCTTTACTTCCTAAAGTGCAGGATTTTAGGAAAAAGGCGAAAGAAAACCGAATTAATATGGTGATTATAAAACCTTGGCAGGATGCTTTTTACGTTAAATTTATTTTGCTTACCACTCTTTTCATCACCTGTGCATTTCTCATGTTCAGGGTTGTTCCCGTATTTTTTAAAGAGGAATGGCATATTGATGAATTTGCCATTGGCATTATTATCGGATTAAACGGTGCAATTATAGCATTGTTCGAAATGATCATGATTAATAAAATAGAGAAAAAAAGATCGCCCATGTTTTTCATCATCGTCGGTTCCATTTTCTTTGCTGTATCTTATTTATTATTAAGTGCTCCGATTGTTTTTCATATCATCACGGCAGTATTAACCATTATTACATTCACCATTGGTGAAATGTTCGTTTTACCATTTATCAATACTGTTGTAATTAGCCGGAGTAACGAGCATAATCGTGGACTATATGCGGCGGGCTATACATTAAGCTGGTCTTGCGCCCAGGTTATTGGCCCTTTGGGTGGGTTTTTCATTGCCAGACATTTGGGCTATAACTGGCTCTGGTTCGGATTAGCTTGCATATTGCTGTTATGCGCTTATGGTTTTAGCTTGCTTGATAAAAAACAGGAGAAAGCTGTTCTCGAAGCAAATTAATTTCATATTCAGCTTTAAAGCTGAATATGAAACCAAAACTTATTTTACTTTTTGAGCCTTTACCCCTTCGTTGGTAATTACAACAGGTAAAATCATTCCGTTGGCATCAAATTTCATCTCGTCTATACAGGTAACACGATGGTTTCCATCAGTTTCTGTTAATGGGCGACGGTGATAAACAATATGATAAGTACCCTTTTTCTCATTAATAATAACAGAATGATGCCCGGCTCCTGTTGCAATTGATGGATCTTGTTTTAATATTTTGCCAATTCTTTTAAACGGTCCGAAAGGGGAATCACCTACTGCATAAGCTACAGAATAATCGGGGCCAGTCCATCCACCTTCACTCCACATGAAATAATACTTTCCATTTCTGATGAACATATATGGTCCTTCAACATAGTTGTCTGGCGTAATTTCTTTAAAAATTTTTCCATCTTCAAATGGTAGGAAGCCACTAAAATCTTTATTGAGTTTAGCAATATTACAGTGTTTCCAGCCACCATATATCAGGTAATACTGGCCGTCTTTATCTTTGAAAACGAATTGATCTATGGGTTGTGCGCCATTATGAAATTTATCTACTAAAGGTTTTCCAAGATGATCTTTGTATGGTCCTTCCGGCCGATCTGCTACGGCTACGCCAATACCTCCAATTTCCTGATCGCTCTGGATATCATTGGCTCCAAAAAACAAATAGTATTTTTTATCTTTTTGAACGATAGCTGGTGCCCACATGGCTTTGTTCGCCCATTTAACTGCTGAAGTATCTAAAATATGATCATGTTTTTTCCAGGTGATCAAGTCATCTGATGAAAATGCATCCATAAAAACCTGCTCTTTATACTTAGCAGAATAAGTTGGATATACCCAATATTTATTATTGAAAATAGTGGCATCAGGATCTGCATACCAACCCTTAAAAATTGGATTACCGGATTGCTTAATCGTTTTAGTAGATTGAGCAAAAGAAGCAAAGCCTGCTAAAAGTAAAAGAGATGAGATTGAATATTTCATGGGTACAATGTAAAAAATATTTATTTGGAAATGATTAAAGTTAAAATATTTTAGTTTGATACTCACAGCGAGTAAAAAAAAAAGAGGTAGAAATCATTCAGTTTATGAATGGCCGCTACCTCCAAATCTATTAAAAAAAATTATTTACTTAATTCAGCAAAATATTTGTGAAATAAGGGAAGCGTCTCTATACCTTTATAGTAGTTATAAATATCATACTTTTCATTTGGAGAGTGTAATGCATCGCTGTCCAAGCCAAAGCCAAAAAGTACCGATTTAATACCCAATACATCTTCAAATAAGGCAACAATTGGAATACTTCCTCCACCACGTGTTGGAATGGCCTTTTTACCAAAGCTATCTTCTATTGCTTTTTCAGCAGCCTGATAAGCTATGCTATCCGTTGGCGTAACAACAGGTTCGCCACCATGATGAGGCGTAACCTTAACCTTTACATTTTTAGGGGCAATGCTTTCAAAGTGTTTAGTAAAAATTTCTGCTATCTCTTCTGAACTTTGATTAGGTACCAAACGCATAGAAATTTTAGCATTGGCCTTGCTCGGTAACACTGTTTTTGCACCTTCACCAATATAACCACTCCAAATTCCATTTACTTCTAACGTTGGGCGTGTGCCTGTCCGTTCTAAAGTAGAATAGCCTTTTTCACCCCAAACTTCTGCAATATCAAGATCCTTTGTATACTCTGCTTCATCGTACGGTGCTGAATTTAAAGCTTGCTTTTCTTCAGCTGTCAACTCTACCACCTGATCATAGAATGCAGGAATGGTGATGTGATTATTTTCATCATGCAAGGAAGCAATCATTTTACAAAGAATAGTTGCCGGGTTGGCTACTGCACCACCGTAAACACCTGAGTGTAAATCTCTATTCGGACCAACTACTTCCACTTCCATGTAAGCCAAACCACGCAAACCAGTTTCAATAGAAGGGTGTTCCATGCTGATCATTGACGTATCAGAAATTAAAACGACATCTGCTTTTAAACGATCTGCATTTTCTTTAACAAAAATACCAAGGTTTGCAGAACCAACTTCTTCTTCACCTTCAATCATAAATTTAACATTGCAGGCCAGCGTATTGGTTTCCATCATTAATTCAAAAGCTTTCACATGCATATAGAATTGGCCCTTATCATCGCAGGCACCACGAGCATAAATTTTGCCATCACGAATGGTTGGTTCAAACGGTGGTGTATGCCAAAGTTCTAAAGGATCTGCTGGTTGTACATCATAATGACCATAAATTAAAACAGTAGGCAATGAAGAATCAATTATTTTTTCGCCATATACTATCGGATAACCTGCTGTAGCACAAATTTCTACATTTTCTGCACCTGCATCTTTTAGTTTCTGAGCTACATAATCGGCAGTTTTTAAAACATCACCTTTATATTTTGGGTCGGCACTTACCGATGGGAAACGCAACAATTCAAACAACTCATCTAAAAAGCGTTGTTTGTGCGTTTCTACATAATTTTTAATCTCTTGCATAACAAAATTAATTTGGGCAAATATAAGGTTTTAACATAAAAGGCATATTCAAATAAAAATTGGGCTAAAAGCTTTATCTAAATTGATAAGATAAGGACTACATTTTTAGTCATTTAGGAGTTAACTTAAACAGGTAGAAGATTAGATTTATCCACCCTTAAAAATTTTACATTCATAAATCGTTTTAATTCATTTTTATGTAAATTGCAGCCCTAATAGATATCTTTAAAATCAACCAGAATGATCATTTGTAATGAAATTTAACGCAAGATTAATTTCTTTTCTGCTGCTGATTTTTTCTTTAAGTATCTCCGGTGTTGTATATTCACAAACCCCGTCTCGCGTAAGTTGCCCTGAAGCTGCCCAATTTTATGCTAAAGATAGTATCAATATTGTAACTTTTGGTGCCAGTACAATTGAAGGGGTTGGTGGAGTAGGTTTTCAGAATATGCTTAAAAATAATTTTGAAAACTGTTACGTTAATAAGGTTGTCGACATTACTAATCAAGGTATTGGCGGTCAGACTACCTTTCAAGGATTACTCAGAATTGATAATGCAATTAAAGACCGTACAGGTTTTATTGTAATTTCGATGGGTATTAATGATGCAATTGCAATCAGTAATGGAAAGGGAAGTTTAGCAGAATCAGAGGCTAACATGCGCCAGTTAATAACCATTAGCTTAAAGCAAAAACTGGTTCCAATTTTATGCACACTACAAAATGTAGACGATAGGAACAATTCACCCTTAGTTACTACAAATGCAAATATCAGAGCCTTAAATGCAATTTACAGACGTTTAGTAGCTGAATACAAGATTTATCTGGCAGATATAAACGCGTCGATGAGACGAGATTTCACCCTTTATCAGGATGCTTTTCACCCGAACGCACGAGGCTATAGGCTGATCAGTTATGTGATATTTGATGCAATTAATAAGGCAATATTTGATAAGTTTTTAATGTTTGTGGTTACCCAAAACTACCCGAACCCAGCTGCTTCCCAAACCTATTTAGATATTGTTTTACCTGAAACCGATAAAATCAACCTACAGGTTTTTGATTTAATGGGTCGCCTGGTTAAAACGGTTGTAAATGAATATTTGAACACCGGTAAGCATACGCTTGAAATTAATACTGCCTCTTTTGTTCCGGGTGTTTATTTTTTCAAAATCACATCAGATTCAGGTCAGTATAATGTGGCTAAAAAGTTTATTGTAGCGCGGTAAATTTTGCTGATCATCTACTTTTCCAAAATACATCTTTAAAGTACCATAATACCTTTAATAGTTGCTGTTTGTTTATAGATTGAAATAACCTCATCAGCATTTTGCATTTGCTTCTTCACTGTAATGGAAACATATTTACCAGTTTTAGAAGGCTGTTCGATAAACTCATCCTGAGGTAAAACCTTCCGCAACTCCTCTATTTTGTCTAATCCCCCGGTAATAATAAACTTAAAATTGTATATGCCTGGAAACTGCTCAACACTTTCTAATTTCTCTTTTAAATTCGCATAGGCATCTGTAGTCGAACCCTCCGGGATATCCGTATAAGCTATATCTTTATTTATTTTTTTATCTTCCATAACGAAGGCATATCAAATTCTATTCCTAAATAAGAATTTATTTATTAGTCACAATTTATTTTACAAAGTAAGTAAAATGAGATTATAGATAAGCTTCATGAGCTTATATTTTCTTATATTACTTATTTAGTACATTATTAGAAGAAAGCTGGATGATTATCCAATTTATTTTAACACATAAGATTCATGTAAGCCCCATGAGCTTATGTTTTCTTACATTCCTTAAATGGTAAATTAATAATGAAAACTGGACTATTATCAATTTATTTTAACACATAAGATCTATGAACTTATATTTTCTTACCTTCCTTATATAGTACATTAATAAATTTCATCCTAAAATCTACTGAAATGGTGCATAAACGCAAATGATGAACTAATTACCAACACCTCCCAAAAAAAGAAATGAAAATTGTTATTTTTGAACTTCAAAAAACAGGAGCCGATTTGAATTATTTAGAAGGATTAAACCCCCAGCAAAGAGCAGCAGTAGAGAACACGAAAGGACCGGTAATGATTGTTGCTGGTGCCGGATCGGGCAAAACCAGAGTGATTACGTTTAGGGTTGCTCATTTGATCCAAACCGGAACCGATCCTTTTAACATCCTGGTTTTAACCTTTACCAACAAAGCCAGTAAAGATATGCGTGAGCGGATTGGTAAAGTGGTTGGTACTGAGGCGAAAAACATCTGGATGGGTACTTTTCACTCCGTTTTTGCAAAGATTTTACGTGTAGAGGCTGAAAAGATAGGTTATCCAAGTAATTTCACCATTTACGATACGGACGATAGTAAAAGCGTTATCCGTGCCATTTTGAAAGAAATGCAGCTCGATGATAAATTATATGCCGCAAATTTCGTTTTTGGTAGAATTTCTTCAGCAAAAAATAACCTGATCTCATGGGGAGAATATCAAGCCAATGATCAGATTCAGGCAGAAGATATTCAAAATAAACGTCCGCTGATTGGTCAGATTTATGAACAATATGCCAAGCGTTGTTTCCGTGCCGGCGCCATGGATTTTGATGATTTACTCTTTAAGACTAATATTCTTTTAAAAGAACATCCTGATGTTTTAAATAAATACCAGCAAAAGTTCAGGTATTTAATGGTAGATGAGTACCAGGATACAAACTTTTCGCAATATACCATTGTAAAAAAACTGGCCGCAGCTTATCAGAATATCTGTGTGGTTGGTGATGATGCACAGAGTATTTATGCTTTTCGTGGGGCAAACATTCAGAACATTTTAAACTTTGAACGCGATTATCCGGATTTAAAGGTCTATAAATTAGAACAAAATTACCGCTCTACACAAAATATAGTTGATGCTGCGAGTAGTATCATCGCTAATAATAAAAATCAGCTAGAAAAAAATGTTTTCTCCGAAAATGCTGAAGGCGACAGGATTAAAGTTTCCCGTGCTTTTACAGATAATGAAGAAGGTAAACTGGTGGCAGAATCCATCATCCAGGAACGCGGTTTAAAAGGCTATAAACATAGTGATTTTGCCATTTTATACCGTACGAATGCGCAGAGCAGGGCGATGGAGGAAGGTTTACGTAAGCTAAATATTCCATATAAAATTTATGGTGGACAGTCTTTCTACCAACGTAAAGAAGTTAAAGATTTAATTGCTTACTTCCGTTTAACCTTTAATCCAAAAGATGAAGAAGCCATTAAAAGGGTAATCAACTATCCAAAACGTGGAATTGGAGATACCTCTATTGATAAAATTATTGTAGCCGCCGCTCAGAATAATATTACGATGTGGGATGTCATTTCCAATGCACATCAATACGTAGATGGACGTTTAGCCAACCAGCTGAATGATTTTTCTATGATGATTCAAAGCTTTCAGGCTGAAGCTAAAAAGTTAGATGCTTATGATTCTGCCTTGTTTATTGCGCAACATGCCGGAATTTTAAAAGAACTGTATACGGATGATAGTGTAGAAGGCCGCTCCAGATATGAGAACATCCAGGAGTTGTTGAATGGTATAAAAGAGTTTGCTGAACGTGAAGATATAGAAGAAAAAGGTCTGGATATTTTTATGCAGGACGTGGCACTCTTAACCAATGATGATAAAGACGGCGATAAAAACAAGGACACTGTTTCATTAATGACGATTCACTCGGCAAAAGGTCTGGAGTTTAAAAACGTATTTATTGTTGGTTTGGAGGAAAACCTTTTCCCATCTCAAATGTCGGTAAACTCCCGCTCCGATCTGGAAGAAGAGCGACGCTTATTTTATGTAGCCATTACACGTGCAGAGGTAAAACTGACCATCACTTATGCAACATCCCGATATCGTTGGGGAACATTGACCAATTGTGAACCAAGTCGTTTTATCAATGAAATTAATCCAAGATTTTTGGAATTGGATGTTAAACCTGCCAAAAGCAATGTCTTGGAAGGTAATTTTGATGATGAGCGTAAAACCTGGACTTCTCAACCGCGTGATTTCTACAGTAAACCAAAGCCTGCAAGTACTACCTCTGCCCCACCGCCTCGTCCAAAAACGACATCGCTATTGGCTAAAGCCCACGTACCAACACCTGGATTTACTCCCTCTCAACCACATGAATTTCAAGGTGGTATGGAGGTAGAACATGAAAAATTTGGTTTCGGCAAAATTATCAGCCTGGAAGGCGCTTTACCTGATGTGAAAGCTACCGTATTTTTTCAGGGATTGGGTAATAAGCAATTGTTGCTGAAGTTTGCCAAATTGATGATAGTGAGGTAAAAAAGAGAGAGCCTCACGCCGTCAGCGTTACTGCATTTTGGGCTTCTTGAGTTCAAACCACTTCACCTTAAAACCCTCTCCCCCGGAGAGGGCACCTACAACATATGCCTACCATCTATCTTTCATAGGGTGAGGCTTAATTGCAGTTAAATCTAAGTCATGCCTTGAAAAACCCCAAAATTATCCTTATTATTGAATACGGTTCGCCCGATTCAAAACCATGCAACTTACTAGGTTAGAAATTAAAGGTTTCAAGAGCTTTGGCGACAAAGTGACCATCAATTTTAATGAGGGGGTTACGGCTATTGTAGGCCCGAATGGTTGTGGAAAATCCAACGTAATTGATGCCATGCGCTGGGTTTTAGGCGAGCAAAGTACTAAAGCTTTACGCTCCGAAAAGATGGAAAACATCATCTTTAATGGAACAAAAAATCGTAAACAGGCACAATTGGCTGAAGTTTCATTAAGCTTTGACAATACAAAAAATATCCTCCCAACGGCTTATTCGCAAGTTACCGTTACCCGAAAATTATATCGAAATGGAGATAGTGAATATCGGCTAAATGATGTTCAATGCCGTTTAAAAGATATTACGGATTTATTTCTGGATACGGGAATCGGATCAGACAGCTATTCGATTATTGAGTTGAAAATGGTTGATGAGATCATTACCAATAAGGAGCATAGCCGCAGATCTTTATTCGAAGAGGCATCTGGCATTTCCAAATACAAGTTACGTAAGAAGCAAACTTTCAATAAATTAAAAGATACTGAAACTGATTTGGAACGCGTGGAAGATTTGCTGTTTGAAATCGAAAAGAACTTAAAAACGTTAGAGAGTCAGGCAAAAAAAGCAGAACGTTACTATAAGTTAAAAGAACAGTATCGTGAACTGAGCATTCAATTGGCTACCCATAGAATTGCCTTTTTTCGCACAGACCTTGATGCATTAGAAAGTCAGGAACAAAATCAGCAGGTAAGCAGGTCAGAACTGAGTACCAAAATCGATCAGCAGGAAGCTGAATTGCAAAAGCTTAAGTTAGGCAGCATTAATCAGGAGAAAAATCTTTCCATACAACAAAAGGCAACCAATGAACTGATCTCCAAAATTCGTGCTTATGAAAGTGAAAAGAAGGTAAAGAACGAGCAGATGCGGTTCTTGCAGGAAAAAGAAACCCGTTTAGCTGGTGAGCTTGAGAAAGACAAAAATCAACTTAATCATATCAAATACAATATCAAGCGTTTAAATGAAGAGGTTTTAATAGAAACAGAGGTTTTTAATCGTTTGGAAGCTGATTTAAAGTCACTAAAATTAACACTTGATACTTTAAGGGAACAGCAACAAACTGAGAAAAATAGAACTGATCGTCTGATTAAATCACTTGGTGAGTTGCAAAATCAAGTTTACCAATCGCAAAAAGAAATCGATATCCTCAACATTCAAAAAGATGCCTTGGTACAGGAAACCAATAGAAATGAGGGAGATGCAGAAACTAAAACACTCGAGCTAAAAGCCTTTGATCATGCCTTAGCAGAACTTGACATCCAGATTTCGGAAAAGCAGCGTAACATCAAACAGTTTAAAGAAGCTGAAGAAATCCTTAAAGAAAAACTGGCGGCATCAGAAATTACGTTAGCATCAAACAAAGAAAAACTTACTGCTGAGAACCGTAAAAAAGACGCTAAACAAAATGAATATAATTTAACCAAATCACTCGTAGATAGTTTAGAAGGTTATCCTGAATCGATTCGTTTTCTAAAAAAAAATAATAGCTTTTCAAAAAATGCTTTACTCCTTTCTGATATCTTGTTTTGTGATGAAGATTATCGGATAGCGATAGAAAATTACCTGGAACCGGTAATGAACCATTACGTGGTTGATGAGTATATAGATGCCGTTCAGGCTATAAATTTATTAACAGATTCCAGCCGCGGTCGTGCAAATTTTTTCGTATTGGAAAATGTCCCAGATAAAAATCCTGTTTTTACACCACACGAAGGATTAGTTCCGGCACTTTCGGTAATCGATGTAGATAAAAAGTATCAAAAACTTTGCAACCTACTGTTGCAAAATGTGTATCTGGCTGTTTCAGAGCAGGAACAAATTTTCAGAGAAAGTTCTGCTGAAAGCCTAACTATCCTCGCTAAAAACGGAAAATACGCACAAAGCAGATTCACACTATCTGGTGGATCAGTAGGTTTATTTGAGGGAAAGCGTATTGGGCGAGTTAAAAATCTAGAGAATTTAGCCAAAGAAATTAAGGCTTCTGAATCACTGATCAATCGGTATACAGAAGTCATTAATGCAGAAACGAATCAAATTTTCAATCTTAAAGAAGCTTCAAAACTAAATGAGATCAATACTTTGCAGCAGGAATTGAATCGTTTTAGCAATGAACAAATTTCAGTTCAAACCAGGCGTGACCAATATCAGGAATTTATCACCACCAGCGAAAACCGGAAAACAGATATTGCTCAAAAAATCGCTTCCATTGAAAAATCCCTTGAAGAAAAGTTACCCGCATTAGTTGAATTACAGCAAAAACAACAACAGGAACACCTTAATTTGCAGGAACAGCAATTGAATTATCAGGAACTTGCGGATCAGGTAAACGAGTCTGCAAGCAAATATAATCAAGATAATATCCGCTTTCATCAACAGCAAAACAAGCTGGCTGGCCTCGAAAAAGATTTAGATTATCGCTTTGTCCAGGAAGAAGCACTGGATAAAAGAATAGCACAAAATGATCAGGAACTGCAGGAAACATTAGCACAAATTACAGCCACTTTACAACATACTGATTTAAGTGATGATACACTTTTAGAAATGTATCAACAGCGTGAAGACATGGAAAAAGGCCTTGCTGACGTAGAAAAAGAATATTTTGAAAGCAAAGGCACCATCAATAATTTAGAAGGAAACATTACAGTTATTCGTAAAAATCGTGAAGAAACTGATTTTTTATTAACGGAAATCAAAGATAAAAAGAATACACTGAAGATAGACCTCAATTCATTAAAGGAAAGACTAGCAGTAGAATTTAACATTGATATCAACGACCTTCTGGAAACGGAAACTGCTGTAGAAACATTGGAAAGTGAGTTTGAAATCAGGCAGAAAGTAGAAAAAATGAAACGCCAGCTGGATGAATTTGGAGCAATAAATTCGATGGCAATGGAAGCGTTTAAAGAAATGGAAGAACGTTATGTCTTTATCCAGGATCAAAAAAGGGACTTAAACACGGCCAAAACAGACCTTTTACAAACCATCAAAGAAATTGACGATACAGCCAAAGAAAAATTCATGCAGGCCTTCACCAAGGCTCGCGAGCATTTTATAGTTGTTTTTCGTTCGCTGTTTAATGAAGAAGACAGTTGCGATTTGATTTTATCTGATATAAATAATCCATTAGAGGCTGATATTGATATTATTGCCCGTCCAAAAGGCAAAAGACCATTATCCATCAATCAGCTATCAGGTGGTGAAAAAACCCTTACTGCAACAGCACTGTTATTTTCCCTCTATCTTTTAAAACCTGCTCCATTCTGTATTTTCGATGAGGTAGATGCGCCTTTAGATGATACGAACATCGATAAATTCAACAATATTATCCGCAAATTTTCAGATCAGTCGCAGTTCATTATTGTTTCGCATAACAAACGTACCATTGCTAGTACGGATATCATTTACGGGGTAACCATGGTCGAACAAGGCGTTTCTAGGGTTGTAGCGGTAGATTTGAGGGAAGTAGCCGCTTAATAAAAAGCCTTTTTCAAACTATAAGGTTTTTTTAGAAACAATATTATAATTTAAATACCTTTATACTTCTTGGTTTTAATTACGAAAAGAACAACTATGAAAATCCTATATATTATTCCTTTAGCCATGATGCTCAGCTGCTGTTCGTCGGTTAAAAATCAAACGACCACTGGCTCAGGAAAATTAGATGCACAATTACTTAAAGATGTAGAAATTCTATCATCTGATGCCTATCAAGGCAGAAAAACAGGCACCAAAGGCGCTGAAATGGCAAGGGCTTACATTATTGAGCGTTTTCAGAAACTAGGATTAAAATCCTACCCCCAAAATGTCAACTACGCACAGGAATTTACTTTCAATTCCAGAAGTGGAACAAAGATCAACGGTACCAATGTAATTGGCTATATTCCTGGAAAAGGCAAAAATGTGATTGTAGTATCTGCCCATTATGATCATTTAGGTGTGATTAAAGAAGAAGTATTTAACGGTGCTGACGATAATGCTTCGGGAACGGCAGGATTACTGAAGATTGCAGCATACTTCTCGAAAAACCAACCCAATAACACCATCATTTTCGCCTCATTTGATGCAGAGGAAATGGGATTACAAGGTGCCAAAGCTTTTGTAGCAAATCCACCCGTACCAGTTGGTTCAATTGCTGTAAACTTAAATATGGATATGATTGGCCATAGTGAAAAAGCTGAACTTTATGTTTGTGGTACATTCAGGTATCCCGCACTAAAAAAATATGTAGATACAACCAGAAAAGATATCAAAGTTATTTTAGGTCATGATGACCCGAAACTTGGCCACGATGACTGGACAAATCAAAGCGATCAGGGCGCATTTAATGCCAAAAACATTCCATTTCTTTATTTTGGCGTGGAAGATCATAAAGATTACCACAAGGCAACAGATGAGTATTCAACCATTACAAAACAATTCTTTAGCGATGCGGCAAATACTGTATTGGAAGTAGTAAAAAATATAGATACACAATCGGGCCTCCAACAATCATTGAAAGATAAAATGATAATGATGGATCAACCTAAAAGGAAAGAAAAGCTTTAATACCTATTGCGGTACGTAAACCACATATTTGGTTTCAAAAAAATCTTCTTCAAAATAAGCTGAAAGCGGATATAATTCTGCTTTCAGTTTTGATTCCTTGATCTCCTCATCCAAATCGCCACCTTTTAAGTACAAAATTCCATTCGGAATGGCATTTATCGCATCCTTTTTAAATTTCCCTTGAATCCATGGATAAAATTCACCTAAACGGGTAACCGCTCTCGAAACCACAAAGTTGAATTTTTCTTTGATTTGCTCTGCCCTCAAATGGTCTGCCCTTAAATTCTCTAAACCTAAAGCAGAAGCCACTTCTTTCACCACCTTAATCTTCTTGCCAATAGAGTCTACCAGGTAAAATTCTGTATCAGGAAACAAAATCGCTAATGGAATGCCTGGAAAGCCTCCTCCTGTACCTACATCTAAAACAGATTCGCCAGCTCTAAAAGTGCAAACTTTTGCTATTCCCAGAGAATGTAAAACATGGCGTTCATAAAGCTCTTCAATATCTTTTCTTGAAATCACATTAATTTGCGCATTCCAGTAAACATATAAATCAAATAATTGCGAAAACTGATCAATTTGTTTCGCATTCAGATCTGGAAAGTACTTTAAAATGAGATCTGGTTTTACATCAGCCATATGGTAATTTTTTTATAGTTAAATCTATTTCCAATTCACTTTTTTCGGGCCAAACATGGCAAAAAATCCGTTCAGTATTAAGAACAAGAACAAAAGTATATCTAATATTGGGAAC
Source organism: Pedobacter psychrotolerans (assembly GCF_004340665.1). Lineage (GTDB taxonomy): Bacteria > Bacteroidota > Bacteroidia > Sphingobacteriales > Sphingobacteriaceae > Pedobacter > Pedobacter psychrotolerans. The sequence continues at coordinate 198,438 of NZ_SLWO01000008.1, read as the reverse complement.
CACCAACGCAAATCCCCATAGTTTAATCGCTTCAATAACTTCGGATAAATTAAACTCCTGATGATAATGCTCAATAAAAGTATACCTCCTGCTATATATGGTGATTCCCTACCTAAAAACATGCTTGCAACAAAAAAGCCGTAAAATAAAAATTGAAAAATAATTTGCAGGCTTAAAATAAACTTATGTTTTGCCTGATACATTTTACCTGCACCAAAATGACGCTTTTTTTGTTTCAGGTAGCCACTCCAGGTACGATTTGGTTGGCTCCATACATGGCTATCCTGATGAAAGCGAATAGCCGTATTAAACCGGTTAGCATTGGCATTTACAAACAAGTCATCATCACCAGAAGGGATATGCATGTGTGCCGCAAATCCTTTATTTTTAAAAAACAATGTCTTTTTGTAAGCCATATTCCGGCCTACGCCCATATAGGGCATTCCTTTTAATGCAAATGAAAGGTAATTAACAGCAGTAAAAAAAGTCTCGAAACGAATCAGGGCATTCAACAAACCACGTTTTTTTAAATATGGGGAATAGCCTAAAACAATTTCGATATTTTCGTCTTCAGGCTGTTGCATATTCATCAACCATTGATCTGATCCTGGAGTGCAATCTGCGTCCGTAAAAACCAGCCATTCATATTTAGCTGCCTTTATCCCCATGGTTACTGCAAATTTTTTCCCGGCCAGAAACTTATCGTTATCCAAAATTTTAACCACTTTCAGGTTGCTGTATATTTTCTCCATTTGTTCCAGAAACTCTTCAGTTCCATCCCAGGAGCGATCATTAACGACCACCACTTCATATTCTGGATAGTTTTGAGTCATTAAAGTTGGTAGATATTCACTTAGATTTTTGATTTCGTTTCTCGCACAAACAATCACACTTAGGGGCTTTCTGGCTATAAATGGAATTTCTTCCACCGCAGCATTAGCCAGCTTTAAGTGCACAAATAAGACAAAATAAAGTTGAACTAAAAGGCAAAAAGCCAATATGGAAAGCAGAATAATTTCAGGTAAGGTTAAGATCACGATGATAAAATAAATAGGCGCAAATTTCCTATTTTAAATCTGCAATATCCCTGATGTTGAAAAAAACATTCTAAATATTATTTCAGCCTCATAGAAGATATGTTTGACAATACCTCAATTTAGATTTCTGATACAGAAAACCAGTTCAACATTATTGTTTAATTTAAGCCATTAAACTAAACAACAGTATATGTAGCTGTGGTAAATTTGTTACTTTTGCATCCTATATGAAATTTACTTTACAGGCAAACGATCCTTTATCAAAAGCCAGAGCCGGGACTGTTACTACTGCCCATGGCGAAATACAAACTCCTATCTTTATGCCTGTTGGCACGGCCGGAACAGTAAAAGCTGTTCACCAGCGCGAGCTTAAAGACGATATAGATGCTAAAATTATTTTAGGTAATACTTATCATTTATACCTGAGACCAGGTTTAGATATATTGGAGACAGCAGGCGGCTTGCATAAATTTATCGGCTGGGATCGCCCGATTTTAACTGATAGCGGTGGTTATCAGGTATATTCTTTAAGTAAAGTACGCAAAATTAAAGAAGAGGGTGTTACTTTTCATTCCCATATAGATGGATCAAAACATCTCTTTACGCCTGAATATGCAATGGACATTCAGCGCACTATTGGTGCTGATATTATCATGGCTTTTGATGAGTGTACGCCATATCCCTGCGATTATACCTATGCATCGCAATCTATTAAAATGACGCACCGCTGGTTGAAACGTTGTTGCACGCATTTTGATAATACTGAACCTAAATATGGTTTTGATCAAACGTTGTTCCCCATTGTACAAGGATCTGTATATAAAGATTTGAGGATCAAATCTGCTGAGTTTATAGCCAGCATGAACCGTGAAGGGAATGCTATCGGTGGCTTATCTGTGGGTGAGCCTGCTGAAGAAATGTATGCCATGACCGAAGTGGTCTGCGATATCTTACCATATGAAAAACCACGTTATTTAATGGGGGTTGGAACACCTATTAATATATTAGAAAACATCGCATTAGGTGTTGATATGTTTGATTGCGTTATGCCAACAAGAAATGCCAGAAATGGAATGCTTTTCACTAGAAATGGCATTATTAATATCAGAAATAAAAAGTGGGAAAATGACTTTTCTCCACTTGATGCTGAAAGTGACTTACATGCTGACCTGGTGACCAGTAAAGCTTATTTGAGGCATTTGGTGCATAGCAAAGAAATGCTTGGCGCACAAATTGCGACATTACACAACCTACACTTTTATTTATGGTTGGTTAAGCAAGCCAGAGAGAAAATAATTTCTGGTGAGTTTTACGACTGGAAAAATAAAATGGTGAAGGTTTTAGGCCAAAAATTATAAGCATGAGTCTGTTAAAAGGAAAGATAAAAATAATTGACCAATATATTATTGGAAAATACCTGGGTACATTTATATATACCCTGGCCATTTTCGTAATCATCATTGTCGTATTTGATCTATCCGAAAAAATGGATGATTTTATGAAAAGTGGCCTCAGTTTCTGGGGCATTCTTTCTAAATACTACGCTGGTTCTATTCCTTTTTATGTGAACATGCTATCGCCGCTGATTAACTTTATTGCCGTTATTTTCTTTACGGCTAAGATGGCTGATCAAACAGAAATTGTACCTATTTTAAGCGGGGGCGTTAGTTTCAACAGGTTCTTATTGCCTTACTTCGTTTCTGCAACGGTTATATTTGCAGCTAACCTCGGCTCTAATCTTTACGTTTTACCTTACACCAATACTTTAAAAAATAGTTTTGAGAACACTTACGTTAAGCGTAATGACCCTTCTACGAAAACGAATATCCACATGAAACTGGATGACAAAACTTACATCTATATTGAAAGTTTTGATAATAAAACCAATTATGGATATAGATTTTCATTAGACAATTTTAATGGAGATGTATTGGTTAAAAAGATTGTTGCTGACAACATCAAATGGGATTCTACGAAGAGGAAATGGCAACTCAGTAATTACTCTATTCGTAAAATTGACGGCTTAAAAGAGTCGATGATTTACGGCAACGGCAAATTAAAAGACACCATTTTAGATATGCGCCCTGATGACTTTTCAGCATACGCAAATGTGGTTCAAAATCTTTCAACAAGTGAGTTGGCAGACAAAATCCGTAAGGAAAAAGTCAGAGGAACAGGTATCATGAACGACCTGGAGTTTGAGCAGTATAAACGTTTCTTACACCCACTTTCTGCCTACATTTTAACCTTAATCGGAGTCGCACTTTCCTCACGTAAGGTACGTGGTGGTGTTGGCGTTTCCTTGGGGATTGGCATCTTTATTAGCTTCGCCTACATTGTGTTTAATCAGTTCACACAAATGTTTTCTACCAAAGGTGGATTACCACCGGTTGTGGCAGTGATATCCCCTACTATTGCATTTGGTTTACTCGGTATCTACCTGTTAAAACGGGCGCCAAAATAGGAATGGAGCAAACCAAGAAAAACTTACTTATCCTTCATTTTACTGTACTCATCTGGGGCTTTACCGGTGTGCTTGGCAAAGTAATTTCAATCGATGCAGTACCATTGGTTTGGTACAGAGTTTTAATTGCGACATCAACACTTTTAGCGTGGTTTCTGATCACAAAAAAGAACATTAAGATTTCAAAAAAGCAGTTTTTACAGTTCTTTTTTACAGGTGCCATTGTAGCCATTCACTGGATATTTTTCTTCCATGCCATTAAGGTTTCTACAGTTTCAGTTACCTTAGTATGTCTCTCCTCTTTCACTTTATTTACTGCAATTTTAGAACCTTTAATTAAAAAGCAACCCATTCAAATGGGTGATATTTTAATTGGATTGATCATTATTTTAGGCATCTATATGATCTTTAAATTTGAAGGTCAATATACTTTAGGTATCATTTTCGGATTGCTTGCAGCCGTTGCATCGAGTCTTTTCTCCACCATTAATTCAACCTTGGTTCAAAAAAGTGAGCCATCTATTATTGGTTTTTATGAATTGGTTGGTGGACTTTTCTGGATCACCTTGTACCGTTTATATGATGGATCACTGATCAATTCTTCCTTCAACCTGAATATAAATGACTGGATTTATATTGGTATTTTAGGCACACTTTGCACCTCTGTTGCTTATGTTGCAGGCGTATCTGTCATGAGAACATTATCAGCTTTCAGAGTGGCTTTGGTTACTAATCTTGAACCTGTATATGGCATCCTTTTAGCTTTTATTTTCTTTAAAGATAGAGAGCAAATGACAGCTGGATTTTACGTTGGTGCAGCTATTATTTTAAGTGCTATTTTTCTATATCCAATCTACAAAAAAAGGAAAAATAAACTTTAATTTTTCGACACCAAATTCAGGACAAAACTGGCACGAATTGCCAACATCACCCATACTATTTAGTCGCATTTATTTTGTAATAGATTGAGCTTTCTTACAATAGATTGTATTGCATTAATACCTTGATAAAACAACCTATTTCAGGTGCCTTAAAACCAGAATTTCATACTTAAAATAATCTTAAAAAAGATAAGATTATCAGTGGTAATTGAGCATATAAAATATGTTTCAAAGCGATTAGTAGGACGCTATTTTCTTCACGTTTGGTGGGTGATAATTATAGATAAGCATCACCAATTTAACATAAATAATCCGTTAGAGATCTTACAATTTATCTCCTTCTGCAGTAGAAATAGGAATTATTTAGTGATAATCGCTGTATCATAATTTATTTCCCTAGCACAAAATACACCACCCATATACACTATATAAAACACTGATTAAAAGATACTTAACACACAATAAAACACATAAGTTATAATTTATCATAAAAAATAAAAATTTATAAAAGACAGGCGAATATCCACAGGAAATACAATTAACAGACTAAAATAGCGCCTCGTATTGGATGATTTCTGATCAAATTCATACGAAATTGCGATATAAACGATGATGCTATCAAAGAATAATTCTTAAGTTCAAACCAAAAAATGCACTTCATTATTTAATATTTTAGCCAGAGATCAAATGAAAAGCCTGGTACTTAACTTTTAATATTATAGGTATGATCAGCTGATCAAAACGTGTATGATCGGATCAACGAATACATCTAAATCAAATATGCCATAATGACACTAATTTTATATATTGATGTTGCTGCTGGTTTCTTCAGTACTTGTTTAAAATGAAAGATTATTTCTCCATTAGGATTAATAAACGCTCAGTGGCTATATGCACAAACCGCTAATTATTTAGCTCACGTTAATATTCAAAAACCGATTAAAAGTGTTTTTACTCATAATTTTCATAGCGCTAAATCCATAAAATCTAAATCCAGCCTTTTACTGTTCTATATAAATAAATAATAATTGTGTGCACATCACTCAATCTGAAAATAAAAACCGGAAAAAATATTACCCTTAAATGGATTAATAAGTGTAATTTAAGGCACTAAATTAAGTGCTATGAAAACGCTTAAATTCACGTAAACAAATCCTCTCATAACGTTGATTAAGAATCATAAATTCCTAAAATATTAGATTTAAATAAATATCATAACAAACTGAAAATCAATAAAAATAAAACCACAACATAAAGTCATAATAAATAAAAAATATCAATTAGAAAAACTATAAAACTAATTATTTTAGCAAATCCCTATAATGATCTTTTATAAACCAAACAAAAAACTAATTATCAGATACTTAATATCAATATCATTAAGTATTATTTCATATCCTGTTTTTGGACAAATCTTCAGCACAGCACAGAACCCACTTAGTGTACATTGGAACTATATCCAATCAGGAGGTTTTAAAATTATCTATCCAAAGGAACTGGAAAAGGAAGCGCAAAGAATGGCTAACACCCTACCCTATATTTATCCAAAGGTTGGCCAAAGTTTAAATCGGCAAACCACTGCTATTCCCCTACTTCTTCAAAATCAAGGAACCGTTGCCAATGGCTTTGTTCAGCTAGGTCCGAAGAAATCTGAATTTTACACCACACCACCTCAATATTTTGACAGTCAGGATTGGCTCAATAATTTAGCGGTTCATGAGTTAAGACACATTGCACAGTTTGACAAATTGACAGGAAGCAAAAAACATCCCTTTCCTGAACTGGTTTACTTTGCTTACTTTGGGGCTGGCATTCCAACCTGGTTTTTTGAAGGCGATGCTGTAGTTAATGAAACGGCATTGACTGAATCAGGCCGAGGCCGTCAGCCCAATTGGATCATGCCTTATCGGGCAGCAATTTTAGAAGGCAAAAGATTCTCTTACAGCAAAGCCTATTTTGGTTCGAATAAAGATGTTACTCCAGGATATTATCAAACCGGATATCTAATGGTAGCAGACATGAAAGAAAAATTTGGTCAGTTCATTTCTGATAGCCTACTTGCTGATATTAGCAACCGACCGTTAAGGCTCTATCCTTTTTCAAAAAGTTTAAAAAAATACACTGGTCAAAACACCAATAAATACTTCCTGACCACACAAGAAAAACTAAAAAAAAACTGGGCCACTCAACAAGATTTTTTATCGACTGAAAACTATACATCGCTTAATAAAAAAACATCGCTGGCAACCAATTATTTTCTCCCCGTAAGATTGAATAAAAATCAGATTTTTGCACTGAAAGAAAGCAAGCAAGAAGCGCGACATTTTATTGTAATTAATCACGATCAATCTGAACAAAAATTATTTGGAATTGGTTACCAGGAACAACCTTGGTTTAGTCTGAAAAACAACATTCTAGTTTGGGATGAAATTCGTTACGACCCAAGATACAAACAGAGAAGCTATAGCTTGATTTGCACCTATAATATGATGACCAGGAAATTCAAAAAACTGAGTAGTCAAAGCCGCCTCTTCTCCCCCACCCTTTCTGATGATGGAAAGAAAATTGTAGCGGTAAAAGTTGAATTAAATAATCAATTCAATCTTGTTGAAATTGATGCAAGTTCGGGTAAGATTTTAAAAACCATCCCAAACCCTGATAATGAAATTCTGCAGACACCTTGCTTTGATCAAACCGGAAATCTGATTGCTTACATCAGTGTTACCGAAAAAGGAAAAAGCCTTTGGGTGGTAGATGGAGAGAAAAAGAAACCACTGATTTTAAATAGTAGACAGCAATTGAGCAGACCAATTTTTATTGGCAATAAAATTGCCTTCAACGCACACCTCAATGGCATTGATAACATTTACACCATAGACACTGTTTCAAAAAATATAAGCGCTTTAAGTGCGTCAAGATATGGAGCTTTTAATCCTACTGAAAGTGACAATGGAAAAATTACTTTCAATGATTACAAAGTGAATGGATATGAAATTGCAGAAGAAATGATTTCTGAAAAACCTGTGGGGGGAAACGGGTTTGTGGATTTTTCTGCAGCTGCAGAAAAACAAGAAAATACCGGCAACGTTTTTAATCAAATTCCAGACACTGCTTTCCAATCCAAACGCTACCGGCAAGGCTTAAATCTTTTTAGTTTCCACAGTGTGATTCCGGTTATTGATAACGAATATGTTTTCGGATTGGAACTACAATCTAATAATTTATTAAACACCATGGACTTTTATACGGGTGCAAAATACCATCGGGATTTGAAGCGTTTTGAATACACCGCAGACATTAGCTATAAGGCACTTTATCCCGTATTGAGTGTTCTCTATCGCAACAGACCAAAAAGAACGTTCTATCGATCTAAAAATGTAATTCAGCAAGGCGATTGGAGAGAGAACTATATCAAGCTTAATGCATCACTTCCATTATCATTCAATGCAAGAAATCAAAACTATTCTTTTACACTAAATGCCGCTACAAGTTTTACGCAACGTTATCAACCAGAAAATATGCCCGTCAATTTTATAACGGCATTAAAATTTCCAATGGAATATAATTTTACTTTCAATCATAGTGCGAGAACTACCGAAAGAGACATTGCGCCGAAGTGGGCACAGACCTTAAGGGTAACCTACAACCATCAGCCTTTTGATAAAAATCTTGGTGGTGAGATTATGGCTTTAGAAAGTTTCTTATATTTTCCGGGCTTTGCAAAAAACCATTCCTTCCTTGCTAGTTTCAATTACCAAAAAGCAACTGGTGTAAATCAATATGCAACAGAAATTGCAACGGTTTATGGTTACAACAACATCCTTGCAAAAAGTAAGCTACAGAACAGCATGCTTTTTAATTACAAATTTCCATTTGCATTTCCAGACTGGGAATTGGGGCCGCTTGCTTACGTTAGGAATTTTAGAGCTGGTTTATTTTCACACTACGAAAACATTGGTAAAGACACGAATATAGGTCAACCAAAAACTTATGGCATAGAATTAAATAGTAGTTTAAACATTTTACGGTATCAACCTGTTGTTGATATTGGAACAAGATTGGTATTTGTTAACAAGATTTACAATCAAAATCCGATATTAGAGTTTTCATTTACTTATAGCTTTTAACCCATGAACGGAAAAACCATATTTATTATCATCCTAACAGCATTACTTACTGCTTTTTTATTTTTAAATAGCGATGAAGTAGCATTTAATTTTATTGTAGTGGATGGCGTGTTCGTCTCCAAATTACTTGTTATAGGCGTTTGTGTCATCATTGGTTTTATCATCGGCTTTATTGTAGGTCGTCCTAAAAAAACCGTTAGCAGTTATGATAATGAAATTGAAAGAAACCAAACCATTTCTACAAAAAAAGAACTGAGTGATGAAGACAGGGAATATATAAGCTAGAATGGTGTGATTTAAGATCAGGTTGGCAACTGCAAAAATCTTCAGAGTTTAAGATCAAAGTAAATTTGATAATCTTAAGTATTGCGAATGCATGGGCAAAAGTCTATGTAAAGACATTTGTCCAGGAAAAAATCTAGAACCTATCATCATATTAATCCTAATTCATGGCAGTCATAATTTCTCCATAAAGCAAACCACTTCCACCACCATAGTGCTGAATAATTTTGATACCTGGCTTAATCGAATCAAATTTTGATTTTAAAGCCTGTTCGCATTCATGATTGATGCCATTACCAAGCAAAACCAGATCAATAGACTGTTCATTAAAAACTGAAATCGCTTCTTCATCTGTACAAACGCAAATACCCTTCCATTCTGGCCGGGCATTAAGTAAGCGATTCATGACGATGGTAATTTCTGTATCTCTGCCAATGTAAAGTATCGTAGTTTGCATATTTTTAAGTTTAAAGGTTAATGTTAAAAGTTCCAGGGTTAGCCTATCGACTTATAACCTGCAACTTTTAACATGTAACTTAAATTATAATTCCATCTGAACATCCATTAGCAATACCTCAGCATCAGCTGTATTTGCTTTAAAACTGATCTGATCTGTATCCCAAATACCAATGGCATCTCTTCTGCTTAATGTTTGCCCATCAATAGTTACTTCACCATTAATGACAAAAGCATAAACACCATTTCCAGCTTTTTTGATTTTATATTCAGTTTCAAAGCTTTCATCAAATTTACCTAATGAAAACCAGGCATCCTGATGAATCCAAACATTATCATCTTCACTATTGGGAGATAAAATCTGCTGAAAGTTATTATGACGGGCAGCCACATCTAAAGCTCTTTGATCATAACGCGGCGTTACATTTTTCTTATTTGGAAATAACCAGATTTGCAATAAGTTTAATTGAACATCAGCCAAAGCATTAAATTCACTATGGCTCACGCCTGTACCTGCGCTCATCACCTGAATTTCACCTGCTTTAATCTCTGCAGTATTGCCCATGCTATCTTTATGTGCAATAGCGCCTGCTAATGGAATGGTAATGATTTCCATATTATCATGTGGGTGTGCGCCGAAACCCATTCCACCGTCAATCAAGTCATCATTTAAAACTCTTAAAACGCCAAAGTTCATTCTTTCAGGATTGTAATAATTAGCAAAGCTGAATGAGTGGTGAGCGTCTAACCATCCATGATTGGCATGGCCTCTGGTGTTTCCTTTGTACAAAATAAATTGTGACATAAATTTCCTTTCTTGTTTATGATACAAATTTACTGCAGGTTTGAACCCTGCGCATTGATGTAGGGTAAGAAAGTTTGGAAGTTGGAGGCGATGGGAATTATTAGGTTACTTTAACATTATCATCCATGGTTAGCATTCAGGTTTTTAGCAAGAACCTATTTAAATAAATCCAAAGTGGTAAGCTTTTATAAATTTGCAGCAAGCTTAAATACGTTGTCATGCTGAGGCACGAAGTATCTGTAACCGATGAAACAGATGCTTCGTGCCTCAGCATGACAGTAGATATTAAAAAGCTTGAAATAAAAAAGCAGGGCTATCATAACCAATATGCCCACTATAATTACTTTTCTATTAATTCTGAAATAAAATCAGAATAACAGATAGCTTATGCCAACGCCTGTTCGATATCTGCCAGGATATCATTGATATGCTCTAAACCAATTGACAAGCGGATAGAACCTTGCTCAATACCTACAATATTGCGCTCCTCTTCTGTTAATTTGCTATGTGTACTCGTAGCTGGATGTGTAGCAATGGAACGGGTATCTGCAAGGTTTGCAGAGATTGAAAACATTTTTAATTTATCCATGAAATTACGTGCACCTTCTACACCACCATCAACAACAATGGTTACGATACCTCCGCCCTGTTTCATTTGCTTTTTAGCAATTTCATATTGTGGATGAGATGGTAAAAATGGATATTTAACCAGTTTAATTTTTGGATGTTTCTCTAAATATTCTGCTACTTTCAAGGCATTTTCGCAATGACGATCCATCCGTACAGCTAACGTTTCTAAGCTTTTAGATAAAATCCATGCGTTAAACGGAGATAAAGCCGGACCACTATGACGGGCAAAACCGATCACCTCTGCAATCAATTCCTTATTTCCCAAGATTATACCACCTAAAACACGTCCTTGTCCATCAATGTATTTGGTAGCCGAATGGATAGAAATATGTGCACCTAATGCAATTGGCTGCTGCAAGTAAGGCGTGGCAAAACAATTATCAACCACCAGAAGCTGATTGTGTTTTTTTGCCAATTGACCAAGAAATTCCAGATCGATAATATCAATACCAGGATTGGATGGGGTTTCCACAAAAATCATTTTGGTATTTGGCTTAATGAAAGCCTCCCAATCTTGTGGCTTATCTAAATCAGCATAATCGAAGGTAACACCCCACTTAGAAAAAACATTGGTTAACAACTGGTGTGTAGATCCAAAAACAGAACGGCTGGAAACAATATGATCGCCAGCTTTTAAGAAAGCGCCGAATGTGGTAAAAATAGCCGCCATACCCGTTGCCGTAGCAAAACCATCTTCAGCACCTTCCAGCAAGCACATTTTCTCTATAAACTCTGAAGTATTGGGGTTAGAGTACCGACTGTAAACATTCCCTTCCTTTTCATTTGCAAATAATGCCCGCATTTCTTCTGCATCATCAAATTTATAACTCGAGGTAAGATAAATCGGCGCAGAGTGTTCTTTATGTAAGCTTCGTTCGGTTTGCGTGCGGATCGCTATGGTTTCAAAGTTTTCGGATTTCATTTGTTATTAGTATCAAGATTTTAGTATCAAGTATCAAGATTTTGTATAGAGTATAAATTGGCATCATGTATCGCTTCCCAGACTTGATACTTGATACTCGCTACTTTATACTTAACTCTCGCTATTTCTTTATTTCGTATGTAAAATTAATTTTTGCAGATCGGCCTAAGATATTCGACACAGAGCAATACTTATCAAAAGTAAGGGCAAGTGCACGTTCTACTTTTCCTGTGTTTAAATCACCGAACAACTCAAAGTGAATTTCAATCTCATCAAAGATGGGTGGCATCTCTTCGTCTTTTCGGGTAGCGTTGATGGCAATTTTAATATCGTCTAGCGGTTCTTTCTGCTTAGTTAACACATTCACCATATCAATTCCACTGCAACCACCCAATCCAACCAATAGCATTTCCATTGGCCTGAAACCTTTGCCCTCGCCACCAATAGCAGCTTTTGCATCTAATTCTACAGTAAAACCGCTTTCGTTTTCTGCTTCAAAATTAAATTTCCCGCTTTTGCGGATGAGATTTATATTCATTTGTTAGTATCGAGTATTGGTATCAAGTATCAAGACTAATTTTGCTTTAGTCTTTCCGCTTTAACATTTAAGCTCTTTTTAAATATTATAATAAACTAAGTTGTTTTTTTCCAGTTCAGGCAATTTAACAGGTTCGTTGAAAATTGCAAAAACCGACGAGCCGCTACCACTCATTAAAGCGAATGTTGCGCCTGCATCGTATAAACTGGTTTTTATTTGATGAATTTGGGGATACTTCGCGAATACCGATGGCTCGAAATCGTTGATAACCTTATTTTTCCATGTTGTTGGTGACAAATGTATGATTTCTTTTAATGATTGCAAAGGCTTAAGAGGTTTTACCAGGGCATAAGCATCAGCGGTACTCACGTGGATAGGTGGTTTGACCAAAACTATAAACCAACCCGACAAATCAACCTCACACTTTTCAAATTCATCACCTTTATTAAAAGCATAAACAGGCTTATTTTCAATAAAAAAGGCACAGTCTGCACCCAGCTTACGGGCATAACCTTCCATTTGATTAACGGATAAACCCAGATTGAATTTTTCGTTGATCAGCTTAATTACGAAGGCGCAATCTGCAGAACCACCTCCTAAACCCGCTCCCACAGGAATATTTTTTAAAAGATTAATCTGCTGCTCAGGAATAGTGTAATCATTTCTAATTAACTGATAAGCCTTAAAACAGAGATTATCATTCGCATCTCCAGGAATGTCTATACCATGAATTTTGCAAGATGTTTCTGTTGCATCTACAATTTCTACAGCATCTTTAATTTGGATTGGGTAAAAAACAGTTTCGAGGTTATGATAACCATCTGCCCGTTTCTCGGTGATGTTTAAACCCAGGTTTATTTTTGCGTTTGGAAAAGATAACATTCAGATTTGAAATTTGAGATTTGAGATTTGAGATTTTCCGTCAAAGCTAAATACGGTTCTGATGCAAACATACAAAAGTCAGGCTTGTTTAAAAATCTGTTATTGTAGAAAACTAAAAGATTTCGGGATTAAGATTTTTCACATATTTGTAACAGATTATTTTCTTAAAATTTAAAAATCCCGATTATTCGGGTTTCGGGGGTATATGAAACAATATTTAGATTTAATGCAGCATGTGCTGGATAACGGCGCTCAAAAACATGATCGTACGGGAACGGGAACGATAAGCGTTTTTGGCTATCAGATGCGTTTTAACTTGCAGGAAGGTTTCCCGATGGTGACGACAAAGAAATTGCATTTAAAATCTATCATCCATGAACTGATCTGGTTTTTAACTGGCGATACCAACATTAAATATTTAAAAGATAATGGTGTCCGCATTTGGGATGAATGGGCAGATGCAGACGGAAACCTGGGGCCGGTTTATGGTTCGCAGTGGAGAAGCTGGCCAACGCCTGATGGACAACACATCGATCAGATTACCAATATCATCAACACCATTAAAAACAATCCTGATTCTCGTAGAATTATTGTTTCGGCCTGGAATGTAGCGGAGATTGAAAATATGGCTTTACCACCTTGTCATGCTTTCTTCCAATTTTACGTTGCTGATGGGAAGTTAAGTTGTCAGTTATATCAACGCAGTGCAGATATTTTCCTGGGCGTTCCGTTTAATATTGCATCATATGCTTTATTAACCATGATGGTTGCGCAGGTTTGCGGATTAGCAGCTGGCGATTTTGTACATACTTTAGGCGATGCACATTTATACAATAACCACATCGAACAAGCCAATCTTCAATTAAGCAGAGAACCTAAACCATTGCCTACGATGAAAATTAATCCTGATGTTAAAAGCATCTTTGATTTCAAATTTGAGGATTTTACATTAGAGAATTACGAAGCACATCCACATATTAAAGGTATTGTAGCGGTGTAGATTTCTGTTCATTGGTCATTAGCCATTGGTTCATTTGTTTAGGCGCATACCTAAATACCTTATTTTATTACATCCCTTATTTAATTTCAGTTAATTTAATAGAGAATGAATTATAAATTAGAGGATTTAGAAGTGTATAATTTATCAGAAGTAATCTCAGATAAAATCTGGAATGTAGTTACCAGATGGGAATATTTTGCAAAAGATACCATAGGAAAGCAGCTTTGTAGGCCTGCCGATTCTATCAGTGCTAATATTGCAGAAGGATATGGCCGATACCATTTTAAAGAGAATAAAAACTTTTGTTACTACAGCCGGGGTTCTATTTTGGAGGTTAAGTCGTTCCTTCGGAAATCGAAAAACAGGAATTTAATATCTGAAGAATGTTATTCAGAACTCTATACCGAACTACAAACCATTCATCTAAAGCTTAATGCTTACATAAAATATATTGGCAAAAATCTGACCTGATTCATAATAATCTAGGAATGCATGTTTAAATCTGGCCTATTAAACCGTGCTTAATACACCATGCAAACACTAATAAACAAATGACCAATGACTAATGAACAAAAAAGCCCTTCGCTTTCCATTGCTGTTGCCACAGGAGAAAACAGAGAAATAGGCAAAAACAACCAGCTTTTATGGCACATGCCAGCTGATTTAAAATTTTTTAAACAAACTACATCCGGGCATACCATCATCATGGGTCGCAAGACATTTGATTCTGTTGGCAGGCCGTTACCTAACCGCCGGAACATTGTGATTACCCGGGATGCATCTTTACAAATTGAAGGCGTTGAGGTGGTAAATAGTTTTGAGCAAGCTTTAGAAATTACCAATACTGAAGAAAAACCAATTTTCATTGTAGGTGGTGCTGAAATTTACCGTCAGGCTTTACCCGAAACAGATACGCTTTATTTAACCACCATCCATCATCAATTTGATGCAGATACCTTTTTTCCAGAATTTGACAGAAGCGAATGGGAAGTGGTAAGTTCAGAGCATCATCAAGCCGACGAAAAAAATAAATACGATTATACTTTTGAGGTTTTAAAACGGATATAAATTTTCTACCACAGAGAACATCGAGATTTTCACGGAGAACACTGAGTATTTTAAAGCGAAGGATTGCTTCTCCGAAAGTTAGGGTAAGCTGTGCCTCGCCATAACGATAGCCCTATACTCTTAGCCGAAAATAGAAATACCTTCCGTGCCACTTAAACCCGATATACGCGAAAAGCTCCTGATTCTTCATCAGGACTTGAAGCATCAGCGGGACTGAACCGAAATCAAATGCTCCTGCTCTTGCTTTCCAAATGAATCATCGGGTATAATTTGAACATTAAATTGGATTCAACGTAACGATTGCATTGGTATTATGCGCTATTGGAAATTAATCTTAATAAATTATCAGTTAAGGGGTTCTATAATTTAAAAATTTAATTAGATTTGCCGACTTGTTAAAAACAGCGAAAGACAAATTATTTTAAACAAACAATGCAAGGAAAAGGTTTTATTAAGTTTATAGCGATAGTATTAGCTATCGTTTGTGCGTATGCGCTCTCTTTTACTTTGGTAGCATCCAATGTAGAAAAAGCCGCCAAAGACTATGCGAAGGGTGATTTAGCTAAAGAAAAAGCTTATTTAGATTCGATGAATACCGAAAAAGTCTATCCAGTTGTTGGATTTACTTACGGTGAAGTTAAAGCTAAAGAGATTAATTTAGGTTTAGACTTAAAAGGCGGGATGAACGTAACGATGGAGATATCGTTAGCGGAGTTGGTTAAATCTTTAGCGGGCAACCCTACTGATGCTAACTTTAACAAAGCAGTTCAAAATGCACAGATTCAATTAAACGCCGGTGGTAAAGATTACATCAAAATTTTTGTTGATGAATTCGAAAAGTTAAGCCCTGGTGTTAAACTTGCAGATTATTTTTCTAATCAAGATAATGCATCTCAGTTAAAACCTAGCGCAAGCAATAACGAAGTTGAATCTTTCTTAGAAAAAGAAGCAACCAGCGCTATTGACCGTTCATTTACTGTTTTACGTTCTCGTATTGATGGTTTCGGCGTAGTAAGTCCGAACATGCAAAAACAAGAAGGTAGTAACCGTATCTTAATCGAAATGCCAGGTGTACAAGATAAAGAGCGTATTGCTAAACTTTTACAAGGTTCTGCCGAATTACAATTTTGGCAAGTGTACCAGGTTCAGGAAGTTGTTCCTTTGCTTGAAAACATTAATAAAACATTAGCTGCTACTTTAAAAGCTGATCCACCTGCAACGACTAAAGATACCACGGCAGCTCCTGCTGGTGGTAAATTAGCTGGTTTAGAAAAAGCTGCGGCTAAAGATACTACCGCTAAAGGTGGTAAGCTTGCTGGTTTAGGTAAAAAAGATTCTACTGTTGTAAAAGCGGAGTTAGCAAAATCTAACCCATTATATGCTGTGCTTAGTCTTCCAGTTTACCAGGGAGAAAACGGACAACAACAATTAATGCCCGGTGCTGTAGTGGGTATGTCTTTACAAAAAGATACTGCTAAAGTTAATTCATATTTAAGATTGCCTGAAGTTGCTGCTGCAATTCCATCTACGATGAAATTTATGTGGAGCGTTAAACCTAGAGAAGGTTCAAAAGTTTTCGAACTTTATGCTATTAAAGCAGTAAGTGCTGATGGTAAACCAGATTTAGGTGGTGAGGCTATTAGCGATTCGAAAGATGATTTCGATCAAAAAGGTAAACCAGAAGTAACCATGTACATGACCAGCGAAGGTGCTGCAAAATGGAAAAAAATTACGGCTGAAGCTGCTGCTGATCCAAACAATAAAAAATCTATTGCAATTGTATTAGATAACCAGGTTTATTCTGCACCTACTGTTCAGAATGAAATTGCAGGTGGTGTATCTTCAATCACTGGTAACTTTACACAAGCTGATACTAAAGATTTATCAAACATCTTAAAAGCAGGTAAATTACCAGCTCCGGCACGTATTGCGGGTAGCTATGTGGTTGGTCCGACATTAGGTGCACAAGCTATACACGATGGTTTAATCTCTTTCGTGATTGCGTTTATTGTGATCTTAATCTTCATGGCTTTATATTATCACCGTGCAGGTTGGGTGGCTAACTTTGCTTTGTTAATTAACTTATTCTTCATCATTGGTATTTTAGTATCTCTTGGTGCAGTGTTAACATTACCTGGTATTGCTGGTATCGTACTAACGATTGGTTTATCAGTAGATGCGAACATCCTGATTTTCGAACGTGTACGTGAAGAACTTGCACTGGGTAAAAATATTCCAACGGCAATTAAAGAAGGTTTCAAACATGCAATGCCTTCTATCCTTGATGCCAACATTACCGTATTTATTTTAGGTGCCATTCTTTATGCATTTGGTAGCGGACCAGTTCAAGGTTTCGCCACAACATTGTGTATTGGTATTCTTTCTTCGTTATTTGCAGCTGTTGCCATTTCAAGAGTTGTATTTGAGTCGATGTTAGATCGTAAGATTGAAATCAGCTTCGATAATAACTTCACCCGTAATGCATTCAAAAACTTAGCATTCAATTTTGTAGGCCGTCGTAAAATATATTATGTTATCTCTACTGTAATTATTCTTGCAGGTATTGGCATGTATTTCAAAAATGGCGGTTTAAATCTAGGTGTTGACTTTAAAGGTGGTAGAACATATTTAGTTCACTTTGATAATGCTGTAAACACAGAAGACTTAAAATCAAAATTAACACCTGTTTTTGGAAATGAAACACCAGAGGTTAAAACTGCAGGTGAAGATAATCAAGTAAAAATCACCACTACTTTCCACATCGAAGATCAGGACATCAAAACTGATAAAGTGGTTGAAGATGCCTTAAACAAAGGTTTAGCGGGATCTAAGTTTGAAGTGGTAAGCTCACAAAAAGTAACACCTATTATTGCCAGTGATATTGTAAATGGCGCATTTTACGCGGTATTGATCTCTTGTATCTTCATGTTTATCTATATTGTAGTGCGATTCAAAAAATGGCAGTATGGTTTAGGTGCGGTACTTGCATTGGCACATGATGTTTTAATGGTATTATCTTTCTATACGATTTTAGATGGTGTGATGCCGTTCTCATTAGAAATTGGTCAGGATTTTATTGCAGCAATTTTAACGGTAATGGGTTACACCATGACAGAAACGGTTGTTGTATTCGATCGTATCCGTGAGAAACTGAAAGAATCTGGTAAAGAAGATTTACATGGTGAAGAACGTAATCAATTAATTAATTTCGCTTTAAACAGTACATTGAGTCGTACCATCCTGACTTCATTAACCGTATTCTTTGTGTTATTGGTGATCTTTATTTTTGGTGGTGATAGTATCCGCGGATTTATCTTTGCCTTATTGATTGGTCGTATCATTGGTACCTACTCATCATTATGTATCTCTACTCCTATCGTAATTGACTTGGGTAGTTCAGCAGAAAAGAAAAACTAAAATTTAAATTTTTCAAAATACTTAAGCGTTCTGAGCAATCGGGACGCTTTTTTTTTGTATCAAACATGATAGGTTTTCATAACCTATCAGGTTTAATATTCATTTAAACAAAACCGTTAAAACCGCGATATTTAAACCTTTTAACTATCTTTTTGTTAGATTAGCAAAACAATAAAAGGATAGAAAATGGATTTACAACTTCCTAAAAGTGAATACCCAAGAGTAGTTATTATTGGTGGTGGATTTGGTGGAATTGAACTGGCTAAGCGTTTAAAAAATAAACCATTTCAGGTGGTGATGCTCGATAAACATAATTACCATACCTTTCAGCCCCTACTCTATCAAGTAGCTACTGGCGGGCTCGAAGCTGATTCCATTGCCTTCCCACTTCGAAAAATATTTAAAGGTCAAAAAAACCTGATCTTCAGAGTGGCAAAGGTTACAGAAATCAATGCTGCAAAAAATTCTGTGATAACGGATATCGGTGATATTAGTTATGATCATCTGGTTATTGCTACTGGTTCAACCAGTAATTTTTTTGGCAATACAGAAATTGAACAAAATTCAATGCCCATGAAATCCATTCCAGAGGCACTGGATTTAAGAAGTTTAATTTTGCAGAATTTCGAAAAATCTTTAATAGAAACTGATATTGATCAAAAAAGCGCCTTATTAAACTTTGTGGTAGTTGGTGGTGGTCCAACAGGCGTTGAAACTTCCGGTGCGATTGCAGAGCTTAAAAAACATGTTATTCCAAATGATTATCCAGAAATGGATTTAAATCAGGTTAATATTTATTTAGTTGAAAATTCGCCTGAATTATTGGGACCAATGTCTCCTCAGGCCCAGGTTAAATCAAAAGAGTTCTTAACTGAGATGGGCGTTCGGGTGATGAATGAAACCCGGGTACTAGGCTATGATGGATTTAAGCTTACGCTACAAGATAAAGCACCAATTTTAAGTTCCACGGTAATCTGGAGTGCAGGTGTTAAAGGCCAAGTGATTCCAGGCTTGGATCTGGCAGAAGTGGTGCGTGGAGGCAGATTAAAAACGGATACTCAAAACCTGATTGTAGGTTATCACAATATCTATGCTATTGGCGATGTGGCTTCAATTATTGATGAGGAGACCCCAAACGGACATCCGGGCGTGGCACCAGTTGCAATACAACAGGGTCATCATTTAGCAAAAAACCTAATTAACTTAATTGAAAACAAACCCCTTGAAAAATTTAAGTATTTCGATAAGGGTTCGATGGCTACCGTGGGTAGAAACAAGGCTGTTGTAGACATAGGAAAAATACGTTTCCAAGGTGTCTTTGCATGGTTCACCTGGATGTTTGTCCATTTAATGACACTGGTAGGGTTTAGAAATAAAATTATCGTTTTTGTGAATTGGCTATGGAGTTATTTTAGTTATGATAGAGGTACCAGGTTAATTATCAGAACTTTTGCTAAAGATCGAAGCGTAGATTACAGAACGGAGGCACCTCAGGTGAAAGATCAGATTAGTCATTAGTCATTAGTCATTAGTCATTAGTGCAAACTTTTAGTACCGGAAAATGTTTGCTTTACTTTTTTCTTTGTAATAAACATTATGCATTTTGCGGTTAAACAATCAATAGCACCATGAGTGAGCATAAATTTAAAATAGTGGAGTGCCCCCGTGATGCCATGCAGGGCTTACATAATTTTATTCCAACAGATCTTAAAGCAGAATATTTGAATTTACTGCTACAGGTCGGTTTTGATACGCTTGATTTTGGAAGTTTTGTATCGCCAAGGGCTATCCCACAGTTGGCAGATACAGCCGAAGTTTTAGGTAAATTAGACTTGAGTACAACCAATACTAAACTGTTAGCTATTATTGCTAATTTGAAGGGGGTAAAACTCGCTGTAAATCATGAAGCGATCAGCTATCTCGGTTTTCCATTTTCTATCTCAGAAACCTTCCAGCAACGAAATACCAATTCCAGCATCGAACAGTCGTTAGCAACCGTCGAAGAAATGCTATCTCTATGTGCAAAGCATAACAAAACAGCTGTAGTATATTTATCAATGGGTTTTGGCAATCCTTATGGTGATGAATGGAACTACGAAATTGTAGAAAAATGGGCAGATGTGCTAGTTGATAAAGGCGTAGAAATTTTGTCACTGGCTGATACTGTGGGTATTTCAACTCTTGAAAAAATAAACGAAATTCTACCAAAGCTCCTATCTAAATTTAGCCATTCAGAAATTGGTATTCATTTGCACTCCACTCCTGCTGAAAGGTTTGAAAAAATTGAAGCTGCTTATAATTCAGGTGTAAAACGAATTGATTCTGCCTTAAAAGGTTTTGGAGGTTGCCCAATGGCTGCTGACGACCTTACTGGAAATATTGCGACGGAAGATGTAATCAATTTTTTAAATTCAAAAGGTGAAAATTTAAACCTTAATATGGCTAAATGGAATGAGGCAATGGTTTTATCCGGGAAGATATTTAGGTGATTTTCAGCCTTCACGTCATTGCGAGGCACGAAGCAATCCTACAACTGTGGGTGGGGAAATAAACTTATATGATAGCGATCGCATTAAGATTGCTTCGTGCCTCGCAAAGACGATTTATCTTCTAATCTTAAACCTTCTTCACCATTTTAAAATGCTGAATACCAGCTTCTTCAAACTGTTCCCCTTCCGCGATAAAACCGAATTTGGCATATAAACTCATGGCATCAAGCTGCGAGTTTAAGTAAATATAATGGGCATCTTCTGGTAAATCAGATAAAGCTTCGGCAATTAACGCCCGTCCTACTCCTTGCCCTCTAAAATCTTTGAGCACGGCAAAACGCTCTAATTTATAACCTGCATCAGTTTTTCTCCAGCGGCAGGCACCACATGGCTGACCATTGTTTGTGGCTAAAAAATGTGTGGATTCTTCTTCATGCTCCCACTCCAGTTCTGGCGGGCAATTTTGTTCATCTACGAAAACGATTTTACGTATAGCAAATACTTTATCCAGATCTTCAGGATGAATAACTTTTTGAACTTGCAAACTCATTATTTATGTTGTTTAAAGTGTTTATTCGTATCTAATTTTGCCTCATTCAATGCCTCAGCAACATCGATAGAGTGCGAGCAGTGAATATCGGCCTCTTTTTTGGCAAGTGCAGCAATCGTAACGTAAAATTTGTGTAGCTGATCAAGTTCCCGCTCACTTAAATCTTCAATATCAACCATACGGTTACTTGCTCCCTGCTGGGCAGCTATCAATTCATTTAATTTTAATTGTATAGCTTTTCCATCTTTATTCTGTGCTTTCTGAATAAGAAATACCATCAAAAATGTGATAATGGTTGTTCCGGTATTGATGACCAACTGCCAGGTTTCAGAATAATGAAAAACCGGTCCTGTTAATGCCCATAAAATGACAATTGCAGTAGCTGCAATAAAAGCAATTGAACTGCCTGTAAATTTGGTAGCAGCATTGGCAAACTTCTCAAAAAAGTTATTCTCCTTTTTATCGTTTTTAGATTTTTTCATCAGGTAATGTTTGCTTAAATGTAATTATAAAAACAAACAAAAGCGCCATCAGTTTTTAAACCAATGGCGCTTTCTTGTTATAGAAATGTTAAAATTTAACAGACCTATAATTTATCATTTGCGTTAATGCAATTTAAATCTTCAAATGCAGTAGTTAAACGCTTTACAAATGTTTCCTCACCTTTACGTAACCAAACGCGTGGATCATAATATTTTTTATTTGGTTTATCATCGCCATCTGGATTACCAATCTGACCTTGAAGAAAAGCTTCATTCTTTTTGTAATATTCTAAAATACCTTCCCAAAATGCCCATTGCATATCGGTATCAATATTCATTTTAATAGCACCATAAGAAATTGCTTCTCTGATTTCTTCCTGAGAAGAACCAGAACCACCATGGAATACAAAGTTAATTGGTTTCTCAGCAGTTAATGCAAATTTCTCTTTCACATAATCCTGAGAATTCTTCAAAATAACTGGTTGTAATTTCACGTTACCTGGTTTATATACACCATGAACGTTGCCAAAC
This sequence comes from Pedobacter psychrotolerans, assembly GCF_004340665.1. Taxonomy (GTDB): domain Bacteria; phylum Bacteroidota; class Bacteroidia; order Sphingobacteriales; family Sphingobacteriaceae; genus Pedobacter; species Pedobacter psychrotolerans. The sequence continues at coordinate 175,877 of NZ_SLWO01000008.1, read as the reverse complement.
GCTGCCGCAACTGTAAAACGTGGCGATACTTTGCTTAATTCTTCGTAAGCATAAGCAACTTCACTTGGCTGAGTATATAATTTTGAACTATCAACATCACTGTTATCAACACCATCTTCTTCACCACCTGTAACACCTAATTCAATTTCGATCGTCATGTTCATTTTAGACATGCGTTCTAGGTATTTCGCAGAAATTTCCATGTTTTCTTCGATCGATTCTTCAGAAAGGTCTAACATATGTGAAGAAAATAAAGGTTTACCTGTTTCAGCGAAGAATTTTTCGCCATGATCTAAAAGGCCGTCAATCCAAGGCAACAATTTTTTAGCGGCGTGGTCAGTATGTAAAACCACGGCAACACCATAATGTTCTGCCAATAAATGTACATGTTTAGCTGCAGATACTGCACCTAAAATACATGCCTGTAATTTCTCATTATCTAAAGATTTACCTGCGTAAAATTGCGCACCACCATTAGACAATTGAATCATAACAGGCGAATTTACTGCCTTAGCAGTTTCCAATACCGCATTAACCGTATTTGTACCGGTTACGTTTACTGCTGGTAAAGCAAACTGATGTTTTTTAGCCTGCTCAAACAATTCTTGAACGGCATCTCCGTAAATTACGCCTTTGTAGCCTTTTAAACTCATCTCTTGTTAATTTTATTAAGTCCGAAGTTATAAAAAAAAATAACATTACAAGCTTTTGTAACAACAGAATTATTTGCTCCACAACCAAATAAGGCCTCTTTGGTGTAAAAAACACATTATCCTTAGTGTAAGAAACACACACTTCTATCTACAATGCATTACCAACATTAAGCCAAGTCACGTTTTCGATGAATCAATAATTTTATCGGTTATTGACAATTGACTGTTAACCAATGTAGCAAAGACTATTTTTAGTTTCAATAAGGTCTGACTTTATTATATTTTTCGTTTCTTTGCAATCCAATTCTTTAAAAAATTATATGGCTTGGTTTAAAAGAGAAAATAAAGGTATCATTACCACAACAGAAGAGAAGAAAGAGGCACCTGATGGCGTGTGGAATAAGTGTCCAAATTGTAAAAAACCACTACATCAAACTGAATTACAAGAAAACAAATACGTTTGTCATTACTGTAATTACCATTTGAGAGTAGGTTCCAAAGAATATTTCGAAGTATTATTTGACAATAATGATTTTAAAGAACTTTTAGCCAATTTAACATCTGGCGATCCTTTAAACTTTAACGACAATAAACCTTATACAGAAAGAATTGTAGAAAGTCAGGCAAAAACAGGTCTTAAGGATGCTATTCGAGCAGGTGTTGGTAAAATTGATGGACAAGAGTTAGTAATAGCGTGTATGGATTTTGCATTCATAGGCGGTTCTATGGGATCAGTAGTAGGTGAAAAAATTGCCCGCTCAATTGATTATTCTATTAAACATAAAGTACCATTTCTGATGATTTCAAAGTCTGGTGGTGCACGAATGATGGAAGCTGCGTTTTCATTAATGCAAATGGCTAAAACATCAGCAAAACTAGCTTTATTAAGTCAGGCAAAAATTCCATATATCTCTTTACTGACAGATCCAACTACTGGTGGTGTAACGGCATCCTATGCGATGCTTGGTGATATTAATATCGCAGAACCAGGCGCTTTAATAGGCTTTGCTGGTCCAAGGGTGATTAAAGAAACCATTAAAAAAGATTTACCAAAAGGTTTCCAAACTTCAGAATTTGTTCTGGAACATGGATTTCTTGATTTTATCGTAGATAGAAGAGCAATGAAAGCTAAAATAAGCGCTTTTATTAAAATGATGAATAATTAAATTGGTTCAGTAGTTCAATAGTCATTTGTTCATTTGTGCAAATCGACTAATTAACAATTAAAATATAATGGGAAAAGCAGGGCTTGAATAACTTCGGTTAATTCAGTCCTGCTTTTTGTTTCTATATAAAACCTATAAGGTCTTTAAGACCTATAGGTTTATTATGTGCTATCTGCAACATTTCCATTAACATCCATTTCCATGGTGCTTATTCATTAAATTAGCACATCATTAACTAACCCTATTATGAATAAAAAACTACTCTTACCAACTTTACTCCTATTTACCTCTGTTTTTGCTTTTGCACAAGACAAAAAAGTAATTGACAACATCGTAAAAGAAGTAAATGAAAACTCACAACTAGAAAAACTCGCTCACGAACTTTTGGATGTCGTTGGACCACGTTTAGTCGGATCTCCGCAAATGAAGCAAGCCAACGACTGGGCAGTAAAAAAATACAGTGATTGGGGAATCTCTGCAAAGAATGAAAAATGGGGCGAATGGGCCGGCTGGGAACGTGGCATTACGCATATTGATTTAGTAAGCCCACGGTTAAGAACATTGGAAGGAACTCAATTGGCCTGGAGTCCATCTACAAATGGACAACCAATTCATGCAGAAGCGATTATTCTTCCTGCCACTACTGATTCTGTTGCTTTCCAGAAATGGTTACCAAGCGTTAAAGGTAAAATTGTATTAATTTCATTCAATCAACTGTCTGGCCGACCAGAAAAAAACTGGGAAGAATTTGCAACGAAAGATCTATTTGAAAAATTCAAAAAAGAAAAAACCGAGGCATTGAAATCATGGACGGCAAGTATGTCTAAAACAGGTTACAATGCTAAAACACTTCCTGTGGCATTAGAAAACGCTGGTGCAGTTGCAATAGTGATTAACAATTGGTCACAAGGTTTTGGAGTAGATAAAATATTTGGCGCCAATACCACTAAAGTTCCTACTTTGGATTTATCTGTTGAAGATTATGGTTTGGTTTATCGTTTGGCTTTAAATGGCAATAAACCAATGCTCAAAATAGAATCAGAATCTAAAAAATTAGGTGTTGTACCAACCTTTAATACGATTGCAGAAATCAAAGGAAAGCAGAAACCCAAAGAATATGTAATGTTATCGGCACACTTCGATTCTTGGGATGGTGCAAGTGGCGCAACAGATAATGGTTCTGGAACCATCATGATGATGGAAGCCATGCGCATTTTGAAAAAGTTTTATCCTAATCCAAAACGCACTATTTTGGTGGGTCATTGGGGAAGTGAAGAACAGGGATTAAATGGATCGAGGGCTTTTGTTGAAGATCATCCGGAAATTGTTAGTAACCTACAAGCCTTATTTAATCAGGATAATGGAACAGGTCGGGTAGTAAATATCGGCGGTCAAGGTTTTGCAAAATCTAAAGATTATATTACCCGTTGGCTAAATGCAGTACCAGACACAATTAAAAATCAAATCAAAACCAGTTTCCCTGGCATGCCTGGTGCAGGTGGGTCTGACTTTGCATCTTTCGTAGCTGCTGGTGCTTTAGGTTATTCTTTAAGTTCTACCAGTTGGGATTATGGAACATATACCTGGCACACCAACCGCGATAGTTATGATAAATTGGTTTTTGATGAAATTCGAAGCAATGTAATTTTAGCGGCAATCATGGTTTATATGGCTTGCGAGGATCCTGAAAAAACATCAACAGAAAAAGCCACAGATTTGCCTGTTAATGAACGCACCGGAAAACCTGCTACCTGGCCTGAACAAAGAAAAGCAACCAGAAAAGGTGGTTTGTAAATAATGATAAACATATTTCAAAAGGAGCATTTCTAAACAGATGCTCCTTTTTTTTGCGATTGGCAGGATATTCCGTAACAAGTTCTTTCAATCATAACTTGGCAAGATGAAAATACTTTTTTAAGCATTACTTTTTGAATATGCTGTCATGCTGAGGTACGAAGCATCTGCAAGCGATGAAAGGCTGAGCCTTCAATTAATCGAAAGACCTTACATCCAGGGTTTGCTACAATTTCGATTTTATTCTCGTCCTGGCCGGACGGGTGCTCTTCTTTGGCCAACCAAAGAAGCAAAGTTGCCCGCTTGCAATTTTTCTGTCCAATCCATTTTCGTCTTTGCGAGAAGGCTCCTTCAGCCGCCGAAGCAATCTTAATGCAATCGCTAAATGCGTTGACTCGTAGCGAAATGCCACAATTAGATTTAGATAAATGCTTTTTTGAATTTTGCTATTATCGTTTTCGTGTGCCTGATTATTGACTAACAACTTTAGACTTGCACCTATTCCTCTTTCTTTTTAAACTTATAAAACAAATATCCTAAGAAAGGTAAAATCAGAATACTTCCCAATAGCAAAGCCAAACCTAAACTGTAAATGGTTTTCTGCGGACCGATCGTTTCGAAGAGTGAAATGGCATCTCCATTTTTTAAACGAATAAAATTGGGAAAGTGTGCGTAACTGATGGCGACCAGGATCATCGTTACCTGAAATCCTGCCAGAACACGTAGAATTTGTGTTTTACCCTTAATTAAAAAATACCATAATAAAATCAATGATAAACTGGCCAGAATAATCGCTGTTAAGCCCACTGGATTTTTAAAAACCCAATCAACTAAAGGAATTTTATCCAGTTGTGCAGCGATGAAAACCATGGCACCAAATACTACCGCCGCGATATTCATATATTCGGCTTTTTTGATAAAACGGCGTTTATCATGAGCATCTTCAGTTTCACCAATCAGGTAAATAGCAGCCAAAAATCCACAGAGTGCTACCGTAAAAAGACCTACCGAAATGGAAAACCAGTTTAACCAACTATAGATGTAAGCAGATTGAAAATCTTTTGCATTAGTATCGATGTGTCCCGAAATTACACTTCCGGCAATAATACCCAGGAAAAGCGGTGTAACGAAGCTGGAATACCTAAAAATCCGATTGTAAAGCCATTGCATATCATCCTTTATGGCGTCATAATGTCGAAAAACAAAGGCTGTTCCACGGGCAATAATCCCAATAAGCATAATGAGTAATGGAATGTGAAGGTAAACAGACATGGTGGTATAAATATGCGGAAAGCCAACAAATAGAATCACAATTGCTATAATCAGCCACATATGGTTGGCTTCCCATACCGGACCTATTGCCTGATACATGGTTTTACGGGTACGACTCCGGTTTTTAGTTGATGTAAAGAGTTCAATAATGCCGGCACCAAAATCTGCTCCGCCTAGTAAAAAGTATAGCAATATGCCCAAACATAAAAAGGTAATTACAACATATTCCATAATTAATGATTAGAGGTTTCGGATGTTGAATTGTTGTATAAAACGGGAACCATTTTAATTTGCCGGTAGAGTAAAAAGGCTACAATAATACTCAGGGATAAATAAATCGCTGAAAAAATGTAAAATGAATAAGCAATTCCCGGCATTGGCGTAACTGCATCTTTGGTGCGCATAATGCCATAAATAATCCATGGCTGACGTCCAACTTCAGTAACTACCCAGCCTGCCTCCAGCGCTACGTAACCTAAAGGAATGGCAAGCACAAATAATTTAAGCAGCCAACGTTTCTCTAACAAAGATTTCTTCCTAAGCAAATGAATAAAATAAACCAGTGAAATCAGTGCCAACAAGGTTCCTATTCCAACCATCATCTGGAAGGCATAATGGGTTATTGCAACCGGTGGTTGCTGATCTTTAGGAATTTGATCTAAACCCTTTACTTCGGCCTTAAAATCGCCATGTGCCAAAAAGCTTAAGGCTCCGGGAATTTTAATTGCTCCTTTTACGGTTCTCTCCTTTTCATTTACAATTCCGCCAATAAGCAGTGGTGCTGGCTTTTCCGTTTGATACAGTGCTTCCATAGCGGCGAGCTTAGCAGGTTGTCGTTTTGCCACATCTTTAGCAGAGATATCACCACTTAATGGCTGTAACAATGCGCCGATACAAGCAAATACTGCAGCAATTTTAAATGCCTGTAAATGAAATTCCTTATTTTGATTTCTTAAAATCATTAAAGCATGAACACCCGCCACAGCAAATCCGGTGGCCGTGAATGCAGCTAAACACATATGCAAAGCTTGAGAGAACCAAGCTTTATTAAACATCGCCTGTATAGGATCAACATTGAGATATTGACCATTTACAAAATCAAAGCCTGCCGGACTATTCATCCAGGCATTTGCAGCCACAACCAGAATTCCAGAGGCTAAACCACTCACCCCTACTACCATTCCGGTAAACCAATGAAACCATTTATTTAATTTGTCCCATCCGTAGAGAAAAAATCCTAAAGCTATTGCTTCGATAAAAAAAGCTGTTCCCTCCAGCGAAAAGGGCATTCCGAAAATTGGTCCTGCATGTTCCATAAATTTAGGCCATAATAAACCCAATTCAAATGATAACATGGTACCAGACACTGCACCAGTAGCGAAAAAAATTGCAACGCCTTTACTCCAGGCCTTCGTTAGATTTTTGTAAACCTCATCATTCGTTTTTAACCATTTATAGTGTGATACAGCCATAAAAAATGGCATTACCATACCAATGCAGGAAAAAATAATGTGAAAGCCTAATGATAAGGCCATTTGGGAGCGGGCAGCTAAAAAATCATCCATATCTGATATTGGATTTGGTGTATTGCAAATATAGAAGATATGGGTGGAGTTGATGTTAATTTAGCTGCGCTGTTTAGATTTATTTTAAATATGGAACGTTTATAAATTGGAAAAAAATTTGGATAGATGTAGCCGCTGATTAGCAGATTATTTTTAAATCAACTTACTGATCTGTAGCCAGACTTTAAGCGCCTTTTAACTCATCATAAGCGGCTATTAAACTTCTCTGAATGCCCTCACCTTGCCATTCCGGTGCGTTTGGAATAGTCGTCGCTTTTAAAATATCATCTTTTGTCTTTCCAGCCTTAATTTCACCGCCAACAAATGCGAGCAGATTTTGAAGATAAGTTTGAAAGGCTTTTACATCAGCTTTATTGCCTGTTACCTTTTCAGGTTCGCGGCTATGACCAAAAATGAACATCGTATCCTTATCAAATTGTTGATGGATTTTATCCAGCGCAGTAATCCAATTGCCGATGTGTGCCCCATTTTCTCTATCAATATATGGAAATTTCCGATTAGAAACTAAATCTCCAACATGAACAATATTGGCGTTTTCGAAATGATAAATGGCATCGCCATTGGTATGTGCTGAGCCATAATAATAGGCACTGATCTTTTCATCACCAACTGGTGCTTTCCAACCTGTTCCAAAGGTCGTGTCAGGTAGCAATTGCTGATCTAAATTATTGGCCTTCTCTGCCGCTCTCTTTTGATTAACCAGCGAATTTTGATGGGCCACTACTTTCTCTGCTAAACCTTTGAAAGCGATGTTACCAGCGGTATGATCACCGTGGTGATGAGTGTTAATTAAGTATTTAAATGGCTTTTCGCCAAGTTTTTTTAACTCCTCAATTACATGTGGAGCCGAAGCAGGAAATTGCGCATCAACCACCACAAATCCGTTAGAAGAATTTAACCAGCCGATTGTTCCACCTTGCTCCGTAAAAATACCTACATTATTTCTAAGTGTTTTGAAATTGTAGCTTAATGATTTTTGTTGTGCAAAAACATCTGCTTTGTAAACTGAAAGCAAGGCCATGGCCAATGCAGAACTTTTGATAAAATTTCTTCTTTCCATTTTGAACGGTATAGAAAAGCCACAACATTTTTGCTGTGGCTTAAATTTAATAATTTTTTGAAAAAATTAATGGTTAAATTCCTGAACCTGGAGTAGTTCCCGGCTCATGGCCCGGACCAAATGAATTATTTTTGCGCCCTTTATCTTTGTCGAATAAATTCGTTGCAACTTTAGACGATTTGTTGTCATCTAAATTCCTGTTTTCCTTAATATCTTCGGCTGTTTTATCAAGTAAATCATTCTCAATGATTTTTCCTTTTTCTTTATTATTTTCCATAGTGGTTTTTAAATTGATGTATTATAGGAACACATTAGAAATAATATTGTTTTAATAGCAATCTTCACCACTGGTGACTTACCTAATACAAGAAAAAAGAACAAATAAAAAAAGTCCCGAATTACTCCGAGACTGTTCCTATTTGGTTAATGATATTTTAGGCTAAAGCATTTTGCTTCACCACCATTTTAACTTTCTCTATCACATAATCCAATTCTTCTTTTGTAGTATATTTACTGAAAGAAAAACGTACAGAAGGACGATTTGGATCAGCGTTAATACCATTCAACACGTGTGAACCAATGTTAGAGCCCGATGAACAGGCACTACCGCCAGAAGCACAAATCCCATTAATATCCAAATTAAACAGCAACATATCTCCCATATCCATTTCAGGAAAAGAAACATTTAGTACCGTATAAAGGCTTTTATCTGCATCGGTTTCTCCGTTAAAACCAATTCCTGGAATTTCCGCAATCAATTGAGCCTTCATATAATCTTTCAAACCTTGAATATGATTCTGATGCGCTTCCATTTCCGCATAAGCAATTTCCAAAGCCTTCGCCAAACCTACAATACCGTAAACATTTTCAGTTCCGCCACGCATATTACGCTCTTGTGCGCCACCATAAATCATCGGAGGAATTTTAATGTTGCTGTTAACGTATAAGAAACCGACACCTTTAGGTCCATGAAGTTTATGTGCGGCACATACAATAAAATGCGCTTTCAGTTCACGTACATGATGAACGTAATGTCCCATCGTTTGAACGGTATCGGCATGGTAAATAGCATTATATTTTTCACAGATATCACCTACTTTTATCATGTCTGTAAGGGTACCCAGTTCATTGTTTGCATGCATCAAGGAGACAAAAGTGCGTTCGTTATTTTGCAACAACTCCTCTAAGTGCACATAATCAACATTACCCTTTTCGTCAATATTTACAAAGCTCAATTTATCTATCTCACCATTTTTGAGCATCATATTTAAAGTATGTTCTACCGCATGATGTTCTATTTTAGAGGTAATGGCATGTTTAATTCCATAAGCAGAAATGCCACAACGAATAGCGGTATTATCTGCCTCGGTGCCGCCTGAAGTAAAAAATATTTCAGAAGGTGATGCACCTAAAAGATTAGCGACAGTTTTTCGGGCTTTTTCCACTAAAGTTCTTACCTCACGACCTAGCGCATGAATGGCTGATGGATTACCAAAATAGTTTTCCATCACGTTACTCATTTCGGCAATTACTTGTTTATCTAATGGCGTGGTAGCCGCGTTATCTAAATAAATCCTTTTCATATTGTGATTATCACCTTTTAAAATGATTTCATCTTTCAGGATGATCTCATGAATTAATTTTACTCTTTAATTATTGCCCTTAATTCTAGTTACAAATGCAATATTTCCTTGATATCGGAAATAATTTTATTCGCCAGGCTTTCTGCAATCGTCTCATTTTCTGCTTCGCTATAAATGCGAATAATGGGTTCGGTATTAGATCGGCGCAAGTGCACCCATGTTTTATCAAACTCTATTTTCAAACCATCAATCGTGCTATATGGCTGCTTTTTATATTTTTCTTCCACTTGCTTTAACAAATGGTCGATGTCCATTTCTGGTGTAAGCGTAATTTTATTTTTAGAAATATAATATTGAGGATAGCTCCCGCGTAATACGGAAATAGATTTTCCAAATTTAGCTAAATGAGTTAAGAATAAAGCAATACCAACCAGTGCATCTCGGCCGTAATGAGACGCTGGATAAATAATACCACCATTGCCTTCACCACCAATAATGGCATTGGTTTCTTTCATTTTATTCACCACGTTTACCTCGCCAACAGCAGAAGCATGATATTCAGAACCTGCTTTTTCAGTCACATCACGGAGGGCCCTGGTTGATGAAAGATTGGAAACTGTATTACCCGGTGTATTTTTTAACACATAATCTGCTACAGCAACTAAAGTATACTCTTCTCCAAACATGCTTCCGTCTTCATTTACAAAACACAAACGGTCTACATCAGGATCTACCACAATGCCTAAATCTGCATTTTGCTTTTGAACTTCCTTAGAAATTTCTGCTAAGTTTTCTGGAAGTGGTTCAGGATTATGAGGGAAATGACCATCAGGTGTGCAATACAGTTCTGTAACCCTGTTTACTCCTAATGCTTTCAGCAAGGCTGGAATAAAAATACCACCCGTTGAATTAACACAATCTATTACAACTTTAAAATCAGCTTTCTTAATTGCTTCTACATCTACCAGTGGCAATGCCAAAACCTTGTCAATATGTTTTTGCAGGTAAGTGTCATTTTGAATAACCTTCCCTAATTTATCTACCTCTGCAAATTCAAACGCAGCACTTTCAGCAAGTTCTAAAACTTCTATCCCATCAGCATCGCTAATAAATTCACCATCTGCATTAAGTAATTTTAATGCATTCCATTGTTTTGGGTTATGACTTGCGGTTAAAATGATACCACCGCCAGCTTGTTCATCAGGCACTGCAATTTCAACCGTTGGTGTGGTAGATAAACCCAAATCAATTACCTCTATCCCTAAACCTTGTAATGTACCGATTACCAAATGGTTAACCATTTCACCCGAAATTCGGGCATCGCGACCTAATACGATTCTTTTAATCCCTGTTTTTTGAACTACCCAGCTTCCAAAAGCAGCTGTGAATTTTACTATATCAATAGGTGTTAAGCCATTTCCTGCCTGTCCACCTATGGTTCCCCTTATTCCTGAAATCGATTTTATTAAAGTCACTTATTGTATCTAATGATGAGCATCAAAAATAAGAAAAAAAACAAGATAGCAGGCATTCTAAAGGCCTTACAAAAGTTAATTTACATTAAGTTTATATCTATTTATACGATGTATTTAGTAGGCATACGATCAATTTTTTTGATAGATTATGGCGAAATTCTTTTTATTGATTGATAAAAAAATTAACCGATTAAAATATAATTGCAATATTGTTGCAAAAAACAATGTTATATTCACCTAGCAGCTGTAAAATCTTATATTTGCAGCAATTTGGTAATTAAATGATTATGCAGAATATCCTTTAATGGGTTTAGCTATAAATTAATGTGCGGTGTTTAATCCAATTTTATCTAAGTTTGCATCTTTTTAAAAATAACAAACAGCTTTTTTATGCAGCGCAAATGGTTTCAATATTGGTTTAATTCGCCATATTATCATATTCTTTATCAACAAAGAAATGACGCTGAAGCTGAATTTTTTATTGATCAGCTAACCCATTTTCTTCATCCAAAACCTGATTATAAGGCACTGGATATTGCCTGCGGAAAAGGAAGACATTCCATTTACCTCAATAAAAAAGGATTAGATGTTACCGGAATCGACCTATCTGAGCAAAGTATAAAGTATGCACGACAATTTGAAAACAATAAATTGCATTTTCTTGTGCATGACATGCGAAAGCTCTTTTACATCAATTATTTTGATATTGCCTTAAACCTTTTCACCAGTTTCGGTTATTTTGATACTGAAAAAGAACATATTGACGCCTTAAAAACCTTCAGAAAATGCCTTAAAGCAGATGGGGTTTTGGTACTGGATTATTTTAATACTGAAAAAATCATCAGAAATCTTAATTCCTGCGAAGTGAAATCGCTGGATGGAATTGCATTTAATATTTCTAAAAATGTGATAGAGGGAAAAATCATCAAAAAAATCAATTTTGAAGATAAAGGGAAGACCTATAATTTTGAAGAGCGTGTTCAGGCTTTTAGCTTTGAAGATTTTGAGCGGATGATATTAAAAGCCGGAATGACTATCCATCAAACATTCGGCAGCTATGAATTGGAAGCGTTCAATCAAAATACATCAGACCGGTTAATTTTAATCTGTAAAAAAGCATGATAGAAAGCATACAGCAATTTGATCTGGCTTTATTTCTAAAAATCCACCGGGGGCTCTCCAATGGCTTTTTTGACTGGCTGATGCCCCTCATGCGCAATCGGTTTTTCTGGTCGCCACTTTATGTTTTTATTTTGATTTTCTGCATTAAACAATACAAAAAACAGGGATATTATATCATCGGAATGATTCTGTTTACATTTGCCTCTGCTGATCTAATTTCTTCAAGGGTGATTAAACCATGGATTTCAAGGGTTCGGCCATGCAATGATTTAACCATAGCCAATGAGATTATTCACCGTGTACCTTGCGGAAGTGGTTTAAGCTTTCCTTCGGCACATGCCACCAATCACTTTGCTATTGCTGTATTTTTAATTTGTGTTTTTTACAGTAGATGGAAACCCATTTTGCCACTCGGCTTGTTCTGGGCCTTTATCATTAGTTTTGCACAAGTATATGTCGGCGTTCATTACCCTATTGATGTTACTGCAGGCGCACTTTTAGGAACCTTAATTGGTTTCATCTGTTCAAGAATGTTTAAAAAATTACAACCTGATTTTTAAGCTATGGAAATCTGGAAACTCTGTGTGCTTTTCTTCTGTGCCTTTTTAGGCGGAACAGCTATATTTTTGGTTAAAAGTGACAAATCAAAGTTGCTAAAACTGATCTTATCTTTTAGTGGTGCCTATTTATTTGCCATAACCGTATTGCATTTAATACCCGATGCCTTTAGTGGGCCTGATAAAAGTGAAATCGGGATATTCATTCTCGTGGGTTTTCTTCTGCAGGTATTTCTGGAACAATTCTCTGAAGGTGTGGAACATGGCCATATCCACAAGCATCATGATGGGCAGGTATTTCCATTCGGCATTATGATTAGTTTGTGCTTACACGCATTTTTAGAAGGAATGCCTTTGGCAAAAGAACAACATAACGAATTAATTTTTGGCATTTCCTTACACCATATCCCTGCGGCATTTGCTTTAGGAAGCATTTTGATGCAGAATCATTTCAAAAAAGGAAGTATCATTCTATATCTGATCATTTTTGCAATTATGGCTCCTTTAGGCTTTTATGTAAGTATGGGCTTGAGTAATGGCAGTATTGGAGGTGTAGAGGCTTATTTCAATAAAATTATGGGTGTGGTGATTGGAATATTCCTTCATATCTCTACGACCATTTTGTTCGAATCCAGTGCCGATCATAAAATTAACCTGCGTAAAATGATCGCTGTTTTATTGGGAATAGGTGTCGCTCTAATTGGTTTCTTTGCCGGGCATCACTGATCAGGAAGACAACCAAAATTTATTTTCATCATACCCATATTTTGACTAACTTACTGTATGGATGAAATTGTAAATGAGCCTGCCGTAGAATATAAAAAAAGGAAATATAGTGTTCAGGAATACCTGGAAATGGAAAATGCTTCACAGGAAAAGCATGAATATTTTGAGGGAGAGATATTCCCACTTCACAGGGAAGTTAGGGCTATAGGAGCAACGTCTATGTCTGGAGCAGCACTTAGTCACAACTTTATATTCTCCAATACTTTTGGTTTTCTTAGTCGTAAATTATATGGATCAAAGTGCATTCCTTTTGGCAGCGATATGAGAATGAACATCCCTGAAAACTCACTTTTCACCTATCCTGATATATCTATTTACTGCAATGAAATCAAACACCTGGAAGAAGATGAAAATACGGTACTCCTGCCAACCGTTATCATTGAGATTCTTTCTCCTTCTACAAAAGATTATGATAGGGGTAGTAAATTTAAACTGTATAGAGATATTCCGTCATTGAAAGAATATATCATGATCGATTCCACAGCCATTTCAGTTGAAGCCTTTCATATTAATGAGCATCAAAACTGGGAATTGAAAGAATATAGTAATATGGATGAAAGTCTGAATTTTTATAGCCTTGGCTTTGATATTCAATTAAAGGACATTTATCAGCATGTTAAATTTTAGGTAATTGAAACGGAAAACTCGAATAGTGAATTAACTATTTCTTCACCTTCTTTTTACCATATCCCCAAGGGCAATGTTTACATTTATTTTTACAGCAATAACCTCGCTTTAAGTGGTAGGTTTCGGTAAACACCATCAATCCATCTTCATTAAAATAAAAATCTTCCCCTTCTTGCATATTGAAATTTGAATGAGTGAGTAATTAATGAGTGAATAATTGAATGAATTAAAAATTGACTTTTACTTATGCTGAAATTCTCAAATCTAGAAAATCTTGTAAAATTCAGTTAATTAGTTCAATATCTTCACCTCTAACCTATCTTTAAAATATTCTTTTAACTGTTTTCCATCTCCATGCAAGGTCCAAATTTGTTTGGGTTGTACATTTTCAATGGTTTCCAATATGGCATCCCAATCGGCATGATCAGAGATATAAAGCGAAATGCCATTTTGTTGTTGCAGATTTTCCCATCCTGAAGCAAAAGCCCTCACCACATTAATGGCTTTATGATAACTGTGGAAAACCATCGGTGGCACGATATAAACCTGATGTTGCTGGTTATTCTTCATCACTTTCCGATCATACATTTTGTATCTACCCAGTTCCATGCCATAATCTTCGTAAATTTTCACAAAAGGCATGATGCTATGATGCACCATAATATTTTTACTTGGGCAGTGATGATTTAGCAACTGAATGATCCTTTGGCTTTTACCTAAGGCATAAGCGCCAAGCATAATATTCGAGTTCGTATTATTCAATTTCTCGATCTCTTTAACTGGAGATGGATGTTTAGTCTCTGGATTAGCAAATGTACTTTCCGTAATGAGTACATCTGCCTGTACAAACTCAAAAGGCTCACAAGTTGCATCAGGTTCTATCTTATAATCTCCGGTATAGAGATATTTAACCCCTTGATATTCCATTAAAACTTGTGCAGAACCTAGTATATGTCCGGCTGAGTAAAAGGTGATGGAAACCTCCTTGATCTTAAACGATTGGTGATAAGCTTTAATATAAAAATCTACAGCGGCAAACTTGCGGTAACGGTGTTTCATGAAAGATTCGGTGGCAGCCGTACAATATACATGTTCACTACCGCCTATAGCATGATCGCCATGTGCATGAGAAACCACCGCTTCTTTTACTGGTTGCTGGGGATCTAAATAAAAATCACCATAAATACAATATAAACCAGTTGGCGTAATGGTGATAAAATCATCTAAAATCATTTATCAGGATTTATAAGATTTAAGGATAAGACAGGATTTTGGAAATATAAAAACATATCTATTTTAAGATAGGTAGCATTGAAGGTCTAATATGCCTTTGCAGCTACTAAAAACTGTTTATGTAGCGTTAGCACTTGCTCAATAATTGAATTCTTTTCGTCATTAACAATGAAATGATCTGCCATTTTCGCCTTCTCTTCATCGCTCATTTGCTTGTCCATTCTGGCTTTTACCTGATCTGCAGAAAACTGATCTCGTTGCATTACCCTGGCTAACTTTAAATCATAGGGAGCTGTTACCAGAATAGAAGTATCACACATTTTATAAGAGTCACTCTCAAAAAGCAAAGCTGCTTCTTTTAATATATAAGGCACTTTTTGATCAACTTGTTTTACCCATCCTTCAAAAGCCCTGAATACTGCCGGATGAACCAAATTATTCAATTTAGCCAATTCTGCTTCATTGTTAAAAACAATACTTGCCAGGTGTTTTTTGTTGAGTTCCCCCTCAAGCGTATAGCTTTCTTCACCAAATGTAGAGATGATACCTTCAACCAGCAATTGATCAGATACCATAATTTCTTTTGCTACGGTATCAGCATAAAAAATCGGAATGCCTAAAACTTCAAAAACCTTACAAACGGTTGTTTTACCACTGCCTATTCCACCTGTAATTCCTACTTTATACATTATTTTTCTACTACAAAATCTACCTTCGATGGATTGACATTGATCAGTTTACAATAATCCGGAAACTCCGTAATCTTCACTGTAAACTGCTTGTGTGCTAAATCCTGCCACTCATTAACATCAACAGTTGCAGTAATGAAGTTGTCATTCACCTGATTATAATTACCCAACGCAACTAAAAATGTTACTTTAATTTTCTTGGGATAAAGTTTTATGCTGTTGTAATTTTTATTGTTAATGATCTTTAAGGGCACCTCAATTGTTTTCTCTGTAAATTCATCTACAGGAAGCTTTACTTCTACCGACGAAGGGTAAATGCTTACATTTTTTTGTGGACTATGTTGCAAACCAATCCTGACAGTCGTGCTCCCCTGAATCTTATTTAGCTTTAAAGTATCCGTTGGCCAGATGGTAATTTTGCTTAATTCTTCTGCCGGACCAGCTACCTTTACATATTGAGGATTTAAGATGATATCACTTGAAATCCCATACTGATCGATGAAATCCAGCTTGCTAACCAATTTAATTGATACCTTTTTTACTGTTCTTTTTGTAAAATCAAAATATAAGGTATCTGGCTTAACAGAAATCACTTTTTGCGTGCTTTCCAGTTGCCTGTTAACGTTGTATAACTGATCTGAGAATGTGATAAAATCCTTCGTATTAAGCTGACTTAAACTCACGGATATAGATGGCGGGCTAATACGCAGACGGGAAAATATCAGTTGCCATCCGGTTCCTTCTACCTGTAAATCAACCGTATCTGATTGCAAAGGATAAAATGCTCGTTTGGTGGGTGTATTTTTAAAAACCAAAACTGTTTTAGCAGTATAGATATACTTGTTATTCAGTGCCATAAAAAGCCATGCTGCAATTGCCAGAAACAAACAAGCCAAGAGTGTAAAAACACGTCTTTTCTCTATTTGGGTTAATCTAATAAATGGCATATTTAACAATCTAAATGACGATGGACGATGATCCAATATAACAATATCGCCAAATGTAGTAAAACTAAACAGGTGCTCAAATAGAAATGACACAAAGAAATGAAAGAAGCGTGGTTTAAGCTTTTAAAACTGACTAAAAACAAAAAACCGTCGATCTGTAGAACGACGGTTTTCTCAAAAGTTTTATTTTGTTTAAGCTTTAGCAGGTGTAGTTACTGCTTTTGTAGCATCTAATGATACTGCAGATTTATCAAAACGAATTTTAACACCACCTTCTACCTCAATTAAAAAGGTTGTATCATTTAAATCTGCAATACGTCCGTGGATGCCTGCAGTTGTGATAATTTTATCACCTTTTTTCAATTCTGCTACTAATTTCTTATGTTCTTTAGCTTTTTTAACTTGCGGGCGGATCATGAAAAAGTAGAAAACTACCATAATTAATACCATAGGTACAATGGTACTGAGCATGCTACTGGTTCCACCTGTTGCCTGTAAAATTACTGTTGATGTCATTTCTTATTGATTTGATTTATTTAATTAATATTTGATCAGCCAATTGCTTAGCTGTTGAGTTATTTTTTTACCCTTACATCACCCACCAAGTGTACTGTTGATATGGCCGGGTTCGCATTTGAATTGACTGTAATTACTTTGTCTTGCATGCCTTCTTTACCTTCGCTGTTAAAAACGACTTTAATAACTCCTTCTTTACCAGGCAGAATTGGTTCTGTTGGCACTACCGGAACAGTACAACCACAAGTTGCAGTTGCATTTGAAATAATTAAAGGGCTTTTACCTGTATTTTTGAACTTAAAATCGTGCGTTACTTTTTCACCTTGATCTACTTTTTCAAAATCAAATATTTCTCTTTCAAACACAATTACTGGGGCATCTGGTGATACAACCGTATTGCCTTTCGAACCAGCAACTTTATCAGTTGAATTATTTGCATTGCGACATGCTGTAAAAGAAAGTGCAGCAATGGCCAGGATAAATATCTTTTTCATAATTATTCTTCAATTAATCCGCGACCGATTTTTTTAATGGTATTGTTTTTCTTTAAGTCGCCTAAAATTTTGTCCAAAATACCATTTATAAATGAATTACTTTTCGGTGTACTGTAATCTTTTGACAACTCTAAATATTCGTTAATGGTTACTTTAACCGGGATGGATGGGAAATTTAGCAATTCACAAATAGCCATTTTCATCAGAATAGTATCCATTAAGGCAATACGCTCCGATTCCCAGTTTTTGGTTCTTTCCGCAATCATTTCCTGGTACTTGGCATCGTTTTGTAAGGTATGAATAAACAAATCCTGTACAAACTTACTGTCTTCAGTCCAGTCTGCGCTGATTTCTGTTAACTTGTTTTTGAAAGGATCATCGAAGGTAAAATTCTTCAAAGTTTTAGCCACCATGCCTTTCATCACTTCATGATCTACCTGCCAGTTGATAAATTTCTCTTCAAAAACCTGTAAAATGGCCTGGTTTTTTAAGATGATTTTCCTGAAAATGTATTTGATAATGTCTTTTGATGATTCTAAGCTTTCATTAGGATCTGCAAGATAATCTGCATATTCTTTAGATGCTTTTAAAGAATTGAAAACTGTTTTACGAATTTCCGGATCGAAACCCCAGTCTACCTTGTACTTCTTTACCGCCGATACATATTCGGGGTTTTGCTGCATTAAAACGCTAAACTTGTTATGAAGCAGTTTTAAGTTGGGATTTAAATCCTCTGCTGTTTTTAGATGTTTATTTGCACGCTCTGCAGCGTCGTTGGCCGTAAATTCGGTCACTTCCACCATCAGTGATAACATCCAGATGTACATTTCGTACACGCTATCGATGCTCTGCATTAAAAGTTTTAGGTCCCCTTTAATGTCTTTTTTGTCTGCCATTTGCCATGCAAAAATATTTTGCAAAGCTTTGATCCTTAAGTGCCTTCTGTTTAACATGAATGTAAGAACGAGTGCGGTTTTTAAAACCTGTTTTTAATAATTATTAATATGATGATTTGATTTTCTTGATGTCAGCAATCCGTTTCTCAGCAATTCGGTTAGCCGCAATGTTGGTTGATATTTTTTCTGATTTGCTTAATTTGATCACACTTCTTGTTGCATCGTAAATGTTTTCAGTCAGCTGAACAGTTCGCTTCTTCCCAAAACCTGTCCATTCAGAATAGCAGGCGATTAATCCTCCAGCGTTGATGAGGTAATCAGGTGCAAACAAAATTCCTTTTTTAGAAAGCAGTTCACTATCCAAAACTTCGTCTTTAAGCTGATTGTTCGCAGAACCCGCGATAATAGCAAATTTCATGCGCTCAATGGTCTTGTTGTTAACCGTAGCGCCCATAGCACAAGGTGCGTACACATCAGCATCAATACCGAAGATCTTATCTGCCTCAATAGGTTTTGCTTTGTATTTACGGGCCACATAAGTCAGTTGCTCCTGATTAATATCGCTGATTAAAACCTCTGCATTTTCTTTTCTTAACAAGGCCACCAGGTGTTCACCCACATTGCCAATTCCTTGTACTACAATGGTTCTACCGGCAAGCATATCTGTGCCGAAAACTTCTTTAACACTGGCTTTAATACCGAGATAAACACCTTGAGCAGTAAAAGGAGCTGGATTTCCTGCGCCACCGATTGATTCCGGAACACCGGTAACATAATTGGTTTCCATGCGGATATATTCCATATCCTTAGTATTGGTTCCCATTTCCTCCGCAGTAATAAACTCGCCATTCAGATTTTTAATAAATCTCCCATAGCTACGCATTAATGTTTCGGTTTTGTCTTTTCTGGAATCGCCAATAATTACGCCTTTCCCACCACCCAGGTTTAAACCGGTAATGGCTGCTTTATAAGTCATTCCTCTCGATAAACGCAAGGCATCTTCTAAAGCCTCCCCTTCAGTAGCATAACTCCACATACGGGTTCCGCCTAAAGCAGGACCTAAAGTGGTATCATGAATGGCAATAATTGCTTTTAAACCAGTATCCGGATCATTACAAAAAACCAATTTTTTGTGCCCATAAGCACTTAATTGAGCTAGAATGGATGAATCGGACGGAGAATTTGCTGGCATATTTAACGGTCGGCTAACTTCCTGCAAAATTAAAATAAAAAAACCATTAATACATGTATTTAACTTAACTATAACAAAATTAATTTTGTTCCAATCCCCTCACAATCCTAACTAGTTTTAAAAACGGATCATATTAACGGTATATTTTTTCGGATGGAGATAATGAAATTGCCTAAATTTGTACCACATGAAACATCTGCGCAGGTTAAATAAGTATTTTCTAAAATATAAATGGTGGATTATCCCGGGAAGTATTTTCGTAGTTATATCTAACATTTTTGGTGTTGTACCTGCTCAGGTAATTGGTTATGCGGTAGATTTAATCACCGAAAACATACAGATCTATAACCTCTTCAATGGCTTTGATCGACAAGAAATCGTTTACAGTATATTCAGCAGTAACCTTCTTTATTTCGGAATTTTAGTCATTATACTTTACGTTCTTAGGGGATTATTCCTGTTTTTCATGCGTCAAACTATTATTTTAATGTCCAGACACATTGAATTTGACATGAAGAATGATATCTATCAACACTATCAGGAGCTAAGTTTAGGGTTTTACAGGAGGAATAATACCGGAGACCTGATGAATCGGGCCACAGAGGATGTAAACCGCGTTCGAATGTATGTTGGTCCGGCTATCATGTACACAATAAATACATTTGTTTTATCTGTGTTAATCGTATGGTCAATGTTCGATGTAAACTCCAAACTTGCCATTTACTGCCTTTTGCCACTCCCCTTCCTGGTGGTGATTATCTATTACGTGAATACGCTGATTTTTAAAAAAAGCGGTAAAATCCAGGAACGGCTTTCTGATCTATCCAGTTTTGTGCAGGAGCGTTTTTCAGGCATCAGGATTATCAAATCTTATGTTCGGGAGGATTACACCAGAAACATGTTTGAAATTCAAAGTAATGAGTACAAAAAAGATTCAATGAGTTTGGTAAAGGTTTCAGCCTTGTTTTATCCAACCATGATGCTTTTAATTGGACTAAGCACTATTCTAACCATTTATATTGGCGGCATTCAGGTAATGAACGGAAGCATCACCGCCGGAAACATTGCAGAATTTATCATTTATATCAATCAACTTACTTTCCCGGTAACCATGTTGGGCTGGGTAACCTCATTGATTCAAAGAGCAGCAGCTTCACAAAAAAGGATAAATGAATTTTTAGATATTCCATCCGATATTCAGTCGACAGAACTTAATGATAGAGAAATCAGTGGACACTTAGCATTCAACAATGTGAGTTTCACTTATCCGGATACGGGCATCGAAGCATTGAAAAATTTAAATTTTGAGATTAAAGCAGGAGAGTTTGTGGCCATTATCGGTAAAACAGGTTCTGGAAAATCTACTTTAGCCAATTTAATCATGCGCATGTATGATGTTCAAAGTGGGTCTATTTCGGTGGATGGAAATGATTTAAAATCATTTCATCTAAAAAACTACCGCAGCCAGATTGGCTTTGTACCCCAGGAGGTTTTCTTATTTTCTGATACAATACGTAATAATATAGCCTTTGGCTTAGACCAGGTTACGGACGATGAAATTTACGATGCTGCTAAAAATGCCTCAGTATATCACAACATTATTGATTTTGATGAAAAATTTGAAACGATGCTTGGCGAACGTGGAATCACGCTGTCTGGAGGACAAAAACAGCGTGTATCTATTGCAAGGGCTTTAATAAAATCGCCTAGAATTTTAATATTTGATGATTGTCTTTCTGCGGTAGATACTAAAACGGAAGAAGAAATTTTAAATAATCTAGGTAAAATAATGAATGGAAAAACCAGTATTTTAATTGCACATCGAATTTCTACCATTAAAAATGCAGATAAGATTCTGGTACTTGATAATGGAAAAATCATTGAGCAAGGTACACACAGCGAATTACTTAGCTTAAATGGGAGTTATACAGAACTTTACAACAATCAACTTTTAGAGGAAGAATCACTAAGTATTTAATTTTATTTTGAACTTTAAATATTTGCTTTATATTTACCGAAACCAAAAACCAACATCAATACCAACCATGGGAGAATTCGACAACAAGGAAAGAGAAGAAGTTTTTTCAAAGAAAGTAAGAGCAGGCAAGAGAACTTATTTCTTCGACGTGAAGGCTACTCGCTCAGGTGATTATTATTTAACAGTTACTGAGAGCAAGAAAAGATTAGAAGACGGTGTATTCGTTAAACATAAAATTTTCTTATACAAAGAAGATTTTGAGAAATTTACAGAAGGCTTAAATGAAACTGTTGATTACATTAAATCTCACCAGGATGTTGTTGAAAAACGTTATGAATATTCTGAAAACGGAGAACATAGCCCTAAAACATCAGACGATTTTTCGTTTTAATTTAAATATATAAGAAAAGCCTTCGTGAAAACAAAGGCTTTTTTTTATGCATTAAATTTTGAGTACTATAGATTTGATAAATATGGGTTATGCTACAGCTAATCCAGCTCCTACTAAAAATAACAACAAAAAGTAGCCGACAATTACAGTGATTGTAATGATTCCCCAAAATTTAAACAGCGATTTTACATTTTGCATCGCAGTGTTTAAACTTTCCTGATTTCCAAATAGCACGCCTTGCTTTCCATTGTTTGAAATTCTAAACAATAACAAACTCGGATAGAAATAAAAAAGCCCTAAAATTAAATAGATAATGGTTATTGCGGTTGAACTACCCTGCCCCAAGCTGCCCAATTGTTTTGCCAATACAGGATTGCTTGCAATCATTGCTGGAATAGTAAATGAAACTAAAATAAGTATTACTGAAAATACAAATCCAACAATTGATAAAAACTTCGCCCATCTGGTGATATCGTAAATATAGCTACGCATTTCTTCAGTTACGACTAATTTCACTTCCTGAGGTACATCCTCCTCTAAATCTTCCATATTAATAATTGTAATTTTGGATAAACTTAGATAAAATATCCATCTGCTACAAATTAACAGCTTTAATTAAAGAGTTTAAAAGCTTATCTTTGCCCGATTTTTAAGCAGAAAGCTTAGAAATAAGTTATTGATAAGAACCCTAAAGAATATAATATAAATGGCATTACAATGTGGTATAGTTGGTTTACCAAACGTAGGTAAATCGACGCTTTTCAACTGTTTATCCAATGCAAAGGCGCAAGCTGCAAACTTCCCTTTTTGTACTATTGAACCTAATGTTGGTGTAATTACGGTACCGGATGACAGACTAACCAAACTGGCTGAGCTGGTTAAACCTAACAAAGTACAGCCTAACACTATTGAAATTGTAGATATTGCTGGTTTAGTTAAGGGTGCATCAAAAGGTGAAGGTTTAGGTAACCAGTTCTTAGGAAACATACGGGCTACGAATGCTATTATTCATGTATTACGGTGTTTTGATGATGGTAATGTGATCCATGTGGATGGTTCAGTTGATCCGATCCGTGATAAAGAAATTATTGATACAGAATTACAGCTGAAAGATTTGGATACCGTTGATAAACGCATTCAAAAGGTAGAAAAAATGGCTAAAACCGGTGGTGACAAGGACGCAAAACGTACTTATGAAATATTATCTGTTGTAAAAACGCATTTAGAAAATGGCAAATCTATCCGCACAGCTGCTTTGGCACAGGATGATTTTGACTTTATTGAAGACTTGGGTTTATTAACTCAAAAGCCTGTAATGTACGTTTGTAATGTAGATGAGTCATCTGTAATAGCGGGCAACAAATATGTTGATCTGGTAAAAGCCAGCGTAGCTGATGAGCGTGCCGAAGTGTTGGTAATCTCTGCAAAAATTGAATCTGAAATCGCAGAATTAGAAAGCTATGAAGAACGCCAGGAATTTTTAGCTGATTTAGGTTTAGATGAATCTGGCGTTAATAAGTTAATCCGCGCTGCATATAAATTATTAAACCTATATACTTACTTCACTGCAGGTGTTCAGGAAGTTCGTGCATGGACCATTACCAAAGGTTTTACTGCTCCTCAGGCTGCAGGTGTAATCCACACTGATTTCGAAAAAGGCTTTATTCGTGCAGAAGTTATTAAATATAATGATTTCGTTACTTTAGGCTCAGAGAATGCTTGTAAAGATGCTGGTAAATTAGGTGTTGAAGGCAAAACTTACGTGGTAGAAGACGGAGATATTATGCACTTCAGGTTTAATGTTTAAACACTAAACACTATTAAAATATTAAGCCACTTCAAAAGAGTGGCTTTTTTGTTATTGCAGTAGCTCGAAATTTTTGTCATCCTGAGGCACGAAGGATCTGCAACCGATGAAACAAAATCCTTCGTTCCCCAGGATGAAAGTTAACAAAATATAACTCAAGCCAGCAACAAATTAATACGGTTTACACTTCCAATCCATAAGCCGCAAGCTGCGTCTTGGTATCTTCATAACTGGTATGATAAATCCCTTGCAATCCTAAACCTTCAGCTACCTGAACAAAAAGCATCCGGTCATCAATATATAAACTGGTAGCTACATCGCTTTGCGAAATATCTATTGCAACTTTGAAAATATCAGCATCGGGTTTACGGAAGTGTACAAAACTGGATGACACAAAAAAATCTACAAATTCATTCAGTTTAAAGGTATTGATCCGGTACTGATTAAGCTCTCTTCCCTCATTGCTGATTACGGCAACCTTTAAGCTATACTTTTTCTTCAAATCACAGATTAACTGAATCATTTCAGGATAGGGCAATGATTTTTTGAACATAAATTCTTTAAAATCATCATAAGTAAAATTACGTGGCTTGAAGAATACAATCCGCTCCAAATATTCATCGAGCGTTAATTTTCCAACTTCATAAGTATCGAAGGTTAAATGGTGGCGTTCTTCTAAATCAACTGAATCTAAATCAAAAAGCACTGCAGCTTCTCCCCTGGCATGCCTGTCCCAACCATTGGTAAGCAATACGCCACCGATATCAGTAAAAAGTGTGGTTATTTTCTTTTCCATCATTTTATTTATAATAAAACTCCTTTTAAAATCAATACCGCTACGCTAAAGTAGATTACAATACCGGTTACATCCACCATAGTTGCTACAAACGGTGCCGATGACGTTGCGGGATCCAGCTTAAGCTTTTTGAGTATAATGGGCATCATAGAACCAATTAAACTTCCCCATAACACAATGCCTACCAGTGTAAAAAATATGGTTGCGGCAATTAAGAAAAAATGTGGTCCATAGTCATATAAATGAAGTTGCTGCCAGGTGATGATTCGGATAAAGCCTATTGTCCCCAATATTACACCAAGCATGCTACCTGAAATGAGCTCACGACGCATCACGCGCCACCATTCTGCTATGGTTACTTCACCAAGTGCCATGGCTTGAATAATCAAAGTTGAAGCCTGTGAGCCACTGTTACCGCCACTACTCATAATTAAGGGAATAAATAGCGAAAGTACCACCGCCTTTTCGAGTTCTATTTCAAAGTGCTGCATGGCTGTTGCAGTTAACATCTCCCCTAAAAAGAGTACAATTAACCAGCCTGCACGTTTTTTCACTAATTTTAAAATTGGAATATCCAGGTAGGGCTCATCCAAAGCTTCTGTACCACCAATTTTGTGCATATCTTCTGTATACTCTTCATTGGCAATCCAGAGGATATCATCAACAGTTACAATACCCAGAAGAATATTATTTTCGTCTACAACGGGTAAAGCTACCCTATTGTTCATCCTGAAAATGTTAATGGCATCTTCCTGAGGATCATTTGCCTTTAAGGCGATAAAGCGTTTGTCGGTTAGTTCTCCGATTATCGAATCAGGATCTGCCAGTAAAACTTCACGAATCCTAATATCATCCAGCAATACGCCATCTTTATCGATCACATAAACCACATCAATGGTTTCGGAATTTTTTCCATAACGACGGATATGAGATAACACCCTTGCTACTGACCATTCTGGTTTTACAGCAATATAATCTGGCGTCATTAATCGACCAATACTATATTCGTTATAACCTAAAAGCGCAAGTGATTCCTTTCGTTCTTCAGATGGTAAAAGGGAAATCATTTTTTTTACCACATCGCCTTTCATTTCACCAAAAAGTGCGGTACGGTCATCAGGTGGTAAATCTTTTATAATTTGATTTAACTTGTTACCTGATAGCTTTTTAATGATCCGTTCCTGGGTAGGAAAATCAAGAATACGAAATACGTTTACAGCCCTGTTGAGGGAAATGGTTTCGATGAATTTGGCTGCACATTGTGGAAGTTCATCAATCAATTCTTCTACATCGGAGATATTCAGTGCATCAAGATATTTCTTTAAGGCAATATCATCTTGTTTCTCAAGTAGTTCCTGAACCTCTTCTACAACCATTTCTTCCATAAACAACTATTTAATTTAATACATGCCAAAACCTCTATTAGCGGTTCGCAAAGGTGCATTTTTATTTTTTAAAAAGCCAACAGTGTATCCGTTAATTCATGAGCTATGTGGCCTAAATAATCGCTGTATGCCTTTAAATGAAATTATTTTGATCTTCAACCTTAAGGATTTAATAATTCTTTAATATTATGAATATACCGATATAGATGCTTCAAAAAAAATTGGAAGCATTTTCATTTTTCAGGCAACTAAAATGACAGATGGTATGACAATGTTTAAAGTGTAAGCTTCATTGGTGATGATGATCTAAAATATTAAATTAAGAAGTTATAAAAATAATAACACGCGTTCATCATTGTCCACATTTTAGACTGACATACAGTGCATTTAACACTTGCGTAACATTCTTGTTAAATTATGGTTAATACCTGATAAAATCCTCAAATGATCTGGTTTTTAAGTCGCTTAAATTTGAGCAGACCAACAACCAAACCAACATGATAACCAAACTTAAAGCTGCCTTTCTTGCAGTAGCTATGCTGTGTTTTATACAGCTGCAAGCCCAAACGTCACTCATAAGTGGTACAATTACGGCTCCCGAAGGAACGCCCCTACCCGGTATTTCAATTAAGGTAAAAGGTACATCCCAGGGAGTATCTACAGACGCACAAGGAAAATTCTCCATCAAAAGTGCAAATCCATCTGTACTGATTATTAGCGGAATAGGCTACCAGACCAAGGAATTTGCTTACACCGGGCAAAGTACGTTGTCCATTACGCTTAAAGATGATCAGCAGAACCTGAACGAAGTAGTGGTTACCGCATTGGGTGTTAAACGCGAAAAACGCAACCTTACCTACAGTTCGCAAGAGGTAAAGGGAGAACAGCTTACCCAAACTAAAGAACCCAATTTGGTAAACGCATTGGCTGGTAAAGTTTCAGGGGTACAGATTACCAGTTCATCCGGCACGCCCGGTAGCTCATCCAGAATAGTAATCAGGGGTGCCAATTCCCTTTATGGAAATAATGAAGCTTTAATGGTGATTGATGGGATTCCTGTAAACAATGATGAAACTGGAAACCTGAATTCGGGACCGGGAACCAACAGAATAGCAGATTTAGATCCTAATATTATCGAAAGTATTAATGTTTTAAAAGGTGGAGCAGCAACAGCCCTTTATGGCTCCGATGGTGCAAAAGGCGTGATTATCATCACCACGAAAACGGGAATGCAAAACAAGAAACCCACATTGAGTTTTTCATCTTCACTATCCTTAGAGACACCTTTACTGCCGGAGATTCAAAATAAATATTCGTTAGGATCAAACGGGGTATATTTTGATGGTGTAAACCAAAAAACAAGTACCTCCTGGGGAGCGAGAATGGATACCCTAAAAATAAACGGACAGCCAGCAAAAGTTTATGATCAATCTGATTTATTTTTCAAAACCGGGAAAACCTATACGAATACCATCGGCATAAATGGTGGTGGTCCATCAGGTACTTATTTTATATCCTACACCAATCTTTCACAAGATGGTACGGTACCTCACACTTCATTTGACAGAAATACAGTCTTTGGAAAATTCAGCACACAAATACTTAAAGACCTTGATGTTACATTCTCTCTTAATTATGCCAACACTAAAAATAATAGATTACCTGAAGGTTATGCTTTAGAAAGTCCGGTTTGGACAATCTTTACCGCACCAGTTTCTTATGATCTTCAACCCTCACTAAATTCTGACGGAACACAACGTTTATACCGTTTTTCAAGAAACAATCCGTACTGGGTATTGGATAATATCAGCAACACATCAGTAGTTAATCGGTTTTTACCCACTTTTAATGCCAACTATAAGCCATTGAGCTGGTTAACTATTACAGAACGTTTTGGTGCTGATGTATATACCGAACAAGCGAAATATCATGAATCTTTACTTTCTGTATCCAACCCCAATGGTCGGATTGTTAATAGTAACACCAATTTCAGACAATATAATAATGACTTGATTATCGGAGCCAATCAAAGCTTCGGCGATTTTAATATCGATGCCATCTTAGGGAATAACATCATCTCCACCTATTCTGAAAATGCTTATGCCAATGGACTTGGAATTACCGTTCCAGGCTTTGATAATATAGGATCTACTTCAACAGTTAAATTTACAGAAACCAGCTACTTAAGCAGAAAAATAGGTTTTTATCTGCAATCAAATATCGACTATAAAAAATTCCTGATTCTTTCTCTTACCGGAAGGTATGATGGTACTTCTGTATTGGCAAAAAACAATAGCTTTTATCCTTATGGATCTGCAGCAACAAGTTTTATTTTCTCTAATTTCTTTTCTAAGGAAGTGTCTGATATCATGAGCTTCGGAAAATTAAGGGTATCATATAGTACCGTTGGAAATGCAAGTATAGGACCGTATAGTCTGCTTACACCATATGAATCACAAACAGTTAGAAACATTGCTTTTCCGTATCAAGGTCAGTCCGGCTTTTTGATTAGTACGGTGCTGAGCGATCCTAACTTAAAAAATGAACGGATTAATGAATTTGAAGTTGGCCTGGAAACAGGTTTCTTTAAAAACCGCATCGGTTTGGAAGTGACCTATTTCGATAAAAAAACAATAAATGGAATTATTCCGAATGTAGCGCTTGCGCCTTCAACCGGATTTAATTCAACCAGTGTGAATACTGCATCTATGCGCAACAGGGGTATCGAAGTGCTCTTAAATGCTAAACCCATTAAAACAGAAAATTTTAGCTGGGATTTGACACTGAATTATAGCAGAATCAGGAACAAAGTCTTATCTATTTATAATAACCTTAATCAGATTGGTAATGGTTTTACCTTTATTCTGGCCAATCAACCTTATGGCGTAATTTATGGAACCCGTTATGCCAGAAACAGTGATGGTAAATTATCCATCGGTGATGATGGATTACCATTTGCAGCAGATGAGCAAGGCATCATTGGTAATATTAATCCAGATTGGATGGGTGGCATTATCAATAACTTTAAGTACAAACAATTTACTTTAAGTTTCTCCTTTGATATGAAAAAAGGTGGTGATATCCAGAACAATGTTGATGGCTATGGCTATTTCTATGGCACACCAAAAGTAACTGAAAACCGTGAACCCAGAGTAGTGGAAGGCGTTAATGCCACCACCGGATTACCCAATACTGTTTCGGTTTCAGGCCAGGCGTATTACCAAAGGATCAATAGTATCCTGGAATCCGTTATTCAGGATGGTACTTACATCAAGTTGAGAAATGTAAGTTTCGGTTATAATTTAAAACCGACCTGGCTTCAAAAAACACCATTCAAAACAATGGGCATACAGGTTACAGGTAGAAATTTATGGATTTACGCACCACACTTTACTGGCGGAGACCCTGAAGTAAGTTCATTTGGTTCTTCCAATGGTTCGCAGGGAATTTATTCCTTCTCTACCCCTACCTCAAGATCAGTAGATTTTAGTCTGAAATTAACTTTGTAAGCACCACATAGCAATAATCAACATGAAAAAGATATATTTTATTCTAAGTTTTGCATTGATCACAGCTTTTGCTGGCTGCAAAAAATATATAGACGTAAACGATGATCCTAACAGGCCAATAGACGTGAAGGAATCACTGATGCTTCCCCCTATTCAAATGCTCATCTCGCAAAACATAAATGCATCAGGTGATGGAAACCTGAGTGTAGTTCTTCAGCAGTACTTACAGGTAATGGCTTTGAACCAGGTAGCACCCAATTTTGGCACTTATCAAATGTATAACATAGATATGGATGGCGATTGGAATAGCATATATGTTCGCACGTTAAACAACCTCAACCTGCTAAATATAAAAGCCACAGCCAATGGTAACTTCAATTATGCTGGTATTTCGAAAATACTGAGTGCTTATACCTTAGGTTATACTACTGATGCTTTCGGAGATATTCCCTACAGCCAGGCTTTTAAGGGAAAAGAAATACTTACTCCTGTTTACGATTCACAACAACAGATTTACGTACAACTGCAAAAGTTATTAGATGATGGCATTGCAGATCTTGAAAAAAATGCAGGTTTAGCGCCTGGTGCAGATGACCTGATATATCTCGGCAACATGGCTAAATGGGAAAAGCTGGCCTACACCCTAAAAGCACGCTACTATATGCACCTTACTAAGGCACCTGGTACATCAGCAGCAGCACAGGCACAACTGGCTTTAACCGCACTAAATAATGGCATGCAAAACAATGATGACGATTTCAAAATTGCGTTCAGTGGTTCTGCAGGTGCTGAAAACCCATGGCAGCAGAATTTTTTACCTAGTAGTACCTTCGTACTGGCGAATACTTTTGTTGATCAGCTTAAGTTAAGAAATGACCCAAGACTGAGCAAAATGGTTAAACCAGCCGTTCAAACCGGCTTATACACCGGCAGGCAGATTGGACTCGAAGAAATCGGTAGTTTGGAATCTTATTCCATTCCTGCAGATTTTTATGCTGGTGCCAGTGCCAGTAATTATTTGGTTAATTATACTGAAGCTGCTTTCTTAAAAGCTGAAGCTACTTTTATCATTTCTGGTGCCAATGCCGCACAACCTTTTTATGTAGAAGGTGTTCAGCGCCACATGGAAAAATTAGGCGTCAGTATAGCTGACGTCAACAGTTACCTGGCCGCAAGGGGGGCTCTTAATGCTACCAATGCAATAAAATTGATTATTGAGGAAAAATTTGTGTCTAACTTCCTGAATCCAGAAAACTACACCGATTGGCGTAGAACAGGGTTTCCTGTTTTATCAAAAGTAAAAAATGCATTATCAGAAATTCCAAGAAGGGTTTTATATCCAAATTCTGAAATTATTTCAAATCCTCAACCGCAGCAAAAAGCTAAAATTACGGATCGCCTGTGGTGGGATAATAATTAAATATTTTTTTTAACCAATTATTATAGAGGTTGTATCATTGATAAAATGATCAACCTCTTTTTGTTTATCAGGTTCTCGAAGATGGGTTGATCAGTTTCTGCTAAATAAATTCTTTTGTTGTATATTACATCTATTGTGACAGGCAAATTTGTTTGCTATTTGAAGATAGTTGACAAGATGATCATTGTGGATATTCAAAATCTTACAACCAAACGGAATAAATATATTTAGTCTCTAGAAAAGAATATTCTAATTCGTTAGATTTGAAATTGCGTTTTGAATAAAATTTTTACTTTCCCCCTCCAACCAGCAGACACTATTATAAATAAATGACCAGAATTACCCTATTTATCATTATTCTTTTTTTTTCCTTTAATGCCTCTGCTCAAGAGAGTTTCATTGGCAATATTAATTATGCATTATTGGAAAAGTATGTTGAATTGGCTAAACAAAATTATCCTAAGAGAAAGATGTATAAAGCCAGTGAACTAAGTGCAAAAGCTAAAGTTGGAGTGGCAAAGGCTACTTATTTAGATGCATTTACCGCTTCTTATAACTATAGCCCAACCAACGCATCCAAAATCAACACCACCAATAACTATACACTAAATGGCTTGCAGCTTGGTATTTTTTTTAACATGGGGATTTTATTCAGAACACCCGCATTCGTAAGGCAGGCCAAAGAGGAACATAACGAAAAAATTTATCAGGCCCAGGAATACGACATATTATTAACTTCAGAAGTAAAAAAAAACTATTATGAATATTTGCGTGAAGCTGCTGATCTAAAAGTTAAGGCACAAACCTATACAGATAACAAAGTGGCCAGTGATGGGCTTAGGTATAGATTTGAAAAAGGTGAAACGAGTTTGGATGATTATACCAAAGCGAAGACGATCACATCATATGCCAATTCGGAGCGGTTATTGGCGGAGCTTAATTTATTAAAAGCCAAAGAATCCCTCGAAGCATTAATTGGTGTGGCATTAGAAAACGTGAAATAAGCAAGTATGAACATTCAAGAATTTTTAAACCTCATGCGAAAATACAGGTGGCTGATTATTTCAGTCCCTGCGATTACCCTTATCATAACGTTTTTCTTTGTCAAAAACCTTCCAAAAGAATATAAATCTGAAGCAAAGATCTCTACAGGTTTGCTAGACCCATCCCGACAGGTAGCATCCGAGTTACAAGGTTATTCTGGCCCCGACATCATTATTAAACTGAACCAGCAGTTTACCACGATTATCGATGTCATGAAAATGCCGAAGAACATGAGCCTTCTATCCTACAGATTGATCATACACGACCTCAAAAATCCACAGGCACCTTTCAAACCATTAAGTGCTGACCTCAAAAATCTGAGTGCTGCCCAAAGACAGGAAGCCATTAATTTATTTGAGAGCCGGTTGATAAAAAGAGAGGTATTAACGCCCTTGGATAATAATGGCAGGTTAATGCTTTACGACCTGGTTAAATCTATGGCCTATGATGAAGAAAGCCTGAATAAAAAGCTGAGTATATCCCATGAGCAGAACAGCGATTTTATTTCAGTAGATTTTTTATCTCAAAACACCTTACTTTCTGTTTTTGTGGTGAATACACTCTCTAACGATTTCATTAATAACTACAGTTTAGATCAGATTAGCAATAAAAATACATCCATCCTGGTATTAGATTCGCTCCTGCAGAAAAAAGAGGCGGTGATGAACGATCGGATAAGACAGTTAAAAGATTACAAAATTAAGAACGGGGTATTAAATCTTGATAAGCAATCGCAAATTATTTATCAGCAAATTACAGATAACGAAAATAAAAAAAGCCAGGCTTTAATTGACAGGCAAGCTGCATTGGCTGCATTAAAAAGTGTAAACGAAAAATTAGATGGCCGGTACAGTGATAAATATCTTGGGGCCGAAGTCATCTCTGATAATCAGGATATTATTAATTTAAAAAACAAAATTGAGGCTGCGGAGAATGTTTATCTGGATGGCGGCTATAAAGCTACAGATAAAATGAAAGTTGATTCCTTGCAACTTTTGCTGAGCTCAAAATTACTAAAATCAAATGACCGCTACGTAAGCGACCCGCTTGTAGCGAAACAAACGCTGGTTCAACGACGCATATCTTTAGGGATAGACTTAGAAAAAACAACTGCAGGCATAAAAGACATCGACCGGGAATTGGATAAACTCAATGCAAAATTTACCGGAATGGTTCCCTTCGATGCAGGGGTTCAAAATTACGAACGCAATGCTGATGTAGCAACCAAAGAATATCTGGAGATATTAAGTCGTTATAACCAAACCAGCCTGGATAAAAATATTGGTCTGCGGTTACAATTGGTTCAAGAAGGGGTGCCTACCGTACCGGAATCTTCGAAAAAAGCATTGTACATGGCATTGAGTATGGTGGCGAGTTTTGCGATTTGTTTCTTCCTGTTATTGATAATCTACTTTTTAGATCATTCTATTAATAATGCTAAAGAACTAAAAGTAGCCACCAAAGGCAAAGTGATTGGTGAGTTGAATTTCATCAAACCTAAAAACAGAGATATTGCCAAAATCTGGGAAGAGGAACATACAGATCAGGAAATATCCTTATTCAAAGATCAAATACGGGCCTTGCGCTTTGAAATTGATCATCTGCTTACCACATCACATCAAAAAGTTTTAGGAATCACCAGTTTAAAGTCATCCAGATCACCAATTTTCACACTGGTTGGCTTAACCTATTCATTTGCTTCATTAGGCAAAAAGATTCTACTGATTGGTAATGCTGAAATAGCCTTAGAGCTGGAAAAGTTAAAAATTTCTACCAATCAGTCTATTGGAAATATCTTAGCGGGATCAACCATTGTGGCAAATCAATCCATTACTTTTTTAAGCAATGATTTGGGTGGTAAATCACTGCTGGAAAAGGAGCATGAGGAAGGGATTGATCAAACATTTGATGGATTTAGTGAACAGTTTGATCTAGTTATCGTGTATTTAGATCCGGTAAACAGTATATCTGCCATTAAAGAGTGGATCTTTTTTACAGATCAATATATCGCTTTATTTATGGCTGGCGATTCAATTGCCGACCATGACCAGGAAAAACTTGCGCAGTTGAATGAAGATAAGAAGTTTGCTGGATGGATCATTAGCGGCGTTAAAGCATAATAAGCAGGCCAATGCTTGAGACACTAAACACCTGGCTCATTGACAATAAAAAAAAGATCATCTTTTTTATTATTGCTATGTGCCTTTCCATTGTAGTTGCTGGCTCTATTAGCAAATTCGGGTTTCTAGGCCCCTTGTGTGCGGTAGCTGTAGCGGGGTTGGGTACGTTTTTAGTGTCTGCTTTCAAAGATCCCCGGCTCGCTTTCTGGGCCTATTTTGCCTATTGCTTTTGCTTAGGATTTCTGGTTAAAACCTTCCTGCAGATTCCGGTGGGGTTGGCTTTGGAAGCAATCTTGCTGCTCACCTGGTGCAGCATCCTGATCAATATGAACAAATTCAACTGGCAGAACTTAAAAAATGACCATGTTCTATTATCAGTGGTTTGGTTTGGTATTAGCTTCCTGCAAATACTTAATCCTAATAGTGGCAGCTTGGTTGCCTGGTTTAATGAACTGAGATTTGTCGCATTAAGCTGGTTACTGATCGCCCCACTCGTATTTTTAATGTTTAACAGACCATCAGATTTAAACCGATTTATCACATTCATTTTGTTTTTTTCTGCTGTGGCCTGTTTATATGGTGTAAAACAACTTTATTTTGGGCTCACCAGTGGAGAGCAACAATGGATGGGCATGGGAAATGAAGTCACCCATATGATCAAAGGTAAACTCAGGGTATTTTCCATTTATTCTGATGCGGGTCAATTCGGCGCTTCACAAGCCATCATGGCTGTTATCTCAATGACCTTACTTACAGGCCCCTTCAGCTTTGGTAAAAAAATAATCTTCGCTTTAGCTACCCTTCTGTTTATTTATGGAATGGCCATTTCAGGTACCCGGGGTGCACTATTTGCATTAGCAGCCGGCGTAGCAACCTCCTTATTTTTAAGTAAAAATTTTAAGGTATTATTTATAGGCATTTTGTTTAGTGTAAGTGGCTTTGTGGTGTTAAAGTATACAACCATTGGCGAAAATATATTTCAGATCAGCCGTTTACGCAGCGCATTAAATCCGGAAGATGCTTCTTTCAAAGTGCGGCTGGATAATCAGGTAAAATTAAAATCCATCTTAAAAGACTTGCCTTTTGGTGCAGGTTTAGGAATGAGCGGAATGAATGGAACCACCTATAACGCTGATAAAGCCATCGCCAATATACAACCCGATAGCTATTGGGTAAAAGTTTGGGCAATGTACGGAATCGTTGGCCTCATCATCTGGTTTGCCATTACCTCCTATATTATTGGTAAATGTAGCGGGATTGTGTGGAAGATTCACGACCCCAGATTAAAGGCAAAGATGATTGCCCTCACGGCCGGAACAGTTGCCTGTTTTATTTGTAGTTATGGTAACGAAGTGATGAATGGAATGCCTTCATCGGTAATTATGTTTATGTCATGGTCCTTTGTGTATATTGCACCATGGTTAGATAAGAAGCTAAAACAAACTGGATCTGATGGAACTGATCATAATTAATATTCTAAACATATTATTCTGGATTTTAGGCATTTACCTGCTTATAAACTGTTTATATCTGGCTTTTTTCGCCATTGCTGGCTTATTTTCTTTACCTAAATCGCAAAAACATGCCAGCGAGTATAAAAAGATTGCCTTATTGTTTCCCACCTATCGGGAAAACAGTGTCATTATCGAAAGCGTAAAATCTGCATTAAAGCATCAATATAACGGATTGTTTGAGGTTGTTGTAATCTCAGATGGCTTACTGCCGCAAACCAATGCAATTTTAAAAGAAATGGGTGCAAATGTCATCGAAGTTTTTTTTGAGAAAAGTACCAAAGGTAAGGCGCTTCGCTTTGCAATGGAAAAGCTAAAGCATAACGGTTTCGATATTGCAATGGTATTGGATGTTGATAATGTTTTAGGATCAGACTGTTTACATTACATTAATAATTCATTTCAACAAGGGAATAAGGTTATTCAGGTACACCGCACAGCTAAAGATGTAGACACCAGTTTTGCCTTTTTAGATGCTTGTAATGAAGAAGTGAATAACCAGATTTATCGCAAAGGCCATGCGGTTGTGGGCTTATCTGCCACCCTTATTGGATCGGGAATGGCTTTCGATTTTTCATATTTTCATAAAGTATTAGATGGCGTTGGAGAAACTGTTGGAGAAGATAAAAAAATTGATTTCATCCTCGCCAATGATAAAATCAAAGTGGCTTATTTAAATGACGTATTTGTTTATGACGAAAAGGTAGAGAATGCCCAGGTGTTTACCAATCAGCGAACAAGATGGATTGCATCTCAAATCGAATTCCTGAAAGAATATGCGTTGGAAGGATTGGTAAAATTATTTAAGGGAAACATAGAATTTTTTAATAAAACATTCCAAACTTTTTTAGTCCCAAGAATATTGTTACTGGCATTGCTATTTATCATGGCCGTTCAATCATTTTTTAACCCTATCGGACCTGGAAGCGTATTTTGGAACAGCTTATTCCTGAGTCTTTGCTTCACCTTGCTCATCGCCGTACCGAGAAGATTCTACGTAGATAAGCGGCTTTATTTGGCTATATTACAAATCCCAAGAGCAATGATTGGAATGGTAATCGCTTTATTTAGCATAGGAAAGGCCAAAAAATCTTTTATGGTTACTCCACATCATCATAAACCAGTAAACGACAATAATTAGCCATGCCAATAGAACTGCTCGCCATCATAGGCATCCTGTTTGGAATCGTGGGTTTCATCAGCGGATTGAACACATCAAAACATACCATAAAAAAGTAGGAAATGTCGATTCTAAAAAACAGAGACATTATTATTGTTGGCCAACAACCCTGGGATACCGCTATTGGCAGCAATTGCAAAGATCTGGCGCTGGAGTTTAGCAAGAACAACCGTGTACTGTACGTCAACGCACCTTTAGACAGAAGGACAAGCCTGCAACAAAGAAATGCGGAAACGGTAAAGAAACGATTACGAATTATTGCTGGTAAAGAAGAAGGTCTGGAACAGGTATCTACGAATTTGTGGATTTATTACCCTAAAATTATCGTTGAATCCATTAACTGGATCAAAGTCATGCCCGTATTTCGCTGGTTAAATAAACTAAACAATCAGAAATTTGCCAGAGATATTAAGGTTGCTTCAAAAACACTGAACTTTGACAATTTTATCTTGTTCAATGACAATGATATCTTCAGAAGCTTTCATTTAAAAGAACTTTTAAATCCAGCAATCAGTATTTATTATTCCCGGGATTATATTATCGCTACTCCTTATTGGCAGTATCATGGCAAATACCTGGAGCCACAGTTGATTCAAAAAAGTGATCTCTGCGTGGCAAATTCTGTTTTCCTGGCTAATTATTGCAAAAAATATAATCCGAATTCCTTCTATGTTGGGCAGGGTTGTGACTTTAAACTCTTCAAACATGATGATCATATTCCGCTACCTGAAGATCTTTCAGCAATTAAAGGTCCGATACTGGGCTATGTAGGTGCCATCTTATCAATAAGACTTGATGAAGAGATTCTTTTACACCTGGCAAAAGCACGGCCAGACTGGAGTATTGTATTGGTTGGACCAGAAGATGATGATTTCAAAAAAAGTGAACTTCATCAGTTAAGCAACGTACACTTTTTAGGAAGTAAGAGTACTGAAACACTGGCTGCGTATATTAAGGGTTTTGATGTTTGTTTAAATCCACAGGCGATAAATCCGCTAACCATTGGCAACTATCCTCGTAAAATAGACGAATATCTTGCGATGGGCAAACCCACAATAGCCACGAAAACAGAAGCCATGAGTATTTTCGAGCAGCATGTATACCTGGCAGAAACGAAAGAAGACTATGTGGTTTTGGCAGAAAAAGCACTGGCTGAACGCAGTGAAGCGCTGGCAACTGAGCGAATTAACTTTGCACATACCCATACCTGGGACAAAAATGCCGAAGACATTTACCAGGCCATAAATGAAGTGGAAAGTGGTCAGCAGAGATAAATTAAGTGTTGAATCCTTAAAACCTATCCCATAGCATTTCGATTAATTTTTACCAATCAGAATAACATAAATAGAAAGAATGTCAACCACCTCCATCATCACCGTTAATTTTCATCAGGAAGCCGTAACGATTGCACTACTCCAGTCGATTGGTAAATCTTATAACGGAAAAGATGTTGAAGTGATCATTGTGGATAATGGGGCCGAACAAAATCAAGAACATATTTTCCAGCCACACTTCGAAAATATTAAATATATCCAATCCAGAGAAAATCTGGGCTTCGCTGGCGGCAATAATTTAGGGATTAAGCAAGCTGGCGGCGATTATATTTTTTTATTAAATAACGATACTGAATTACCGGCTGGTTGTATTGAAATCCTTTACGCTGAATTCGAACAAAATGAAAATATTGGACTCTTGTCGCCATTACTATTGTATTTCGACCGAAAAGATGTGATTCAGTATGCAGGCTTTACACCTGTAAATCACCTCACTGGTAGAAATGCCACCATTGGAGAACTGGACAGAAATGAAGGGCAATACGATGATAAAAGTTATCAAACCGGGTATTGCCATGGTGCGGCAATGATGTGCCGTAAGAAAGACTTGCTTAAAGCAGGATTAATGGATGAAGGCTATTTCTTATATTACGAAGAGCTGGATTGGTGCGAAAGATTCAAAAGAATTGGTAAGCAAGTTTGGTTTACGGGCAAAACCCATGTGTACCACAAAGAATCAATCAGTGTTGGTATAGACAGCCCGCTGAAAATCTATTTCCACACCCGCAACAGAATGCTCTTCATTAGGAAGAATACAGGTTTGATCAACACCATCCTCTTTTCTATCTATTATACACTCATTGCTTGTCCAAAAGCTGTGTTGAAATATGTATTTAATCATCAATCGCATCTGGCAAAATGGGTAATAAAAGGCTTGTTATGGAATTATACCCATCATAAGAACAGCAAGACTTTAGGATTCAACTTGCAGAAGTAACTCAATCTACCTTAACCTTTTCAAAACGGTTAAAACGGCATACCTGCTGAAATAATACATAGACATCGCAAGGTTTAACTTTTCACTTTCCCGTAAAATCTTCCAGGTTTTGACCACGGCTTTCATTTTATTGGATGACAGTGAGTCCTTTCTGATTCTGTACAAAGCCAGCGGTTCATTAATTCCATATCCCAGCTTACACTTCTTAAATAACTGGAGGAAGAAAATCCAGTCTTCATGGCCTGCAGGCGAAAATTGTAAATCTCCAATAACACTTTTCAATACCATCGAGGTTGAAAATATGATCACATTATGCGATAACAATTGATGGTAGCTATAAGTAACAGGAGCTGGAGTTACCCCGGAGATGATTGCTCCATCTTCATTAATTCTATTATAGGCACAAAAAGTCATGGGAAGCATTTTATCTTCCATATAAGCCACCTGGCGGCTCAGCTTATTTTCCAGCCAGATATCATCACTATCCAAAAATGCAATATATTTCCCTTTAGCCATGGTCATCCCAAGATTTCTGGCATTTGAAACTCCTTTATTTTCCGACAAAGAAATGAATTGTATATTGTGGTATTTGCTGGCAAACGCTTCAACGATGTTACAGCTATCATCTGTAGATTTATCATCGATGATGATTAATTCCCATGACTTGTAATCCTGAGCAATTACTGAATTTAAGGTCGCTGTAATAAACTTTGAAGAGTTATAGCAAGGTACAATAATCGATACGAGTGGTTCCAATAGGATGTATTTTAAAATCTGATGCGTGAGTACTAAAATAGAAAATTATTATAAACCTTTTAAGCACTTATATAAATTAAATAAAAACCTTACTTTAGTCAAGCAGTAATATGGATAGAAGACGTTTCGTAATTAATCTGGTTTCTAATCTCTTTAGTGCCCTTTCTGGCATAGGAATTTCCTTCTTTTTAACGCCATACATCGTGGAACATTTGGGTAAAGAAGCTTATGGCTTTTTTCCGCTAACCAATAACTTCATCATGTACGCGGGCATTATCACCACAGCGTTGAACTCTATGTCGAGTAGGTACATCACCATCAGTTTAGAAAAAAAAGAAATTAAAGAAGTAAATACCTATTTCAATTCGATACTATTTGGAAACCTGCTGATTTCTTTCTTTTTCATCCTGGTGAGCGCATTATTCTGCTATTTCATCAGTAATATTCTCGACATTCCTAGCCATCTGTTTGCTGATGTAAGATTACTCTTCATCTTCATGTTTATCAGCCTGATCATCAATGTCTCCTCGGCAGTTTTTTCCGTAACGGCATTTGCCCTAAATAGATTTGACAAATTAGCCTACATCAATATTGCTTCTAACATCATCAAACTAGGGACTATCATACTGCTGTTTTATTTTTTCACCCCAAAAATTTACTTTCTGGGTTTGGTTACAGCCATCCTGTCACTTTATACCCTCATCGCAAACTACAGGCTTACTAAAAAACTACTGCCTGAAATCGCTATTGATTGGGCTTTCTTTTCTAAAAGCACACTATCCGTGGTTGTTGGTGCCGGAATCTGGAATTCCATCATGGCCCTCTCGAACGTGATTAATACCCAATTGGATTTATTGATCGCCAATCATTTTTTTGGAGCATCTGGCATGGGCTTTTTATCCCTCACCAAATTCATTCCTAATGCAATCTATATCCTTCTAGGGATCATCGTGCCCATATTTTTACCAGAAATGTTTAAGGCTTATGCCCGAAACGATATGGAGAAATTAAAGCACACCTTAGACCAATCATTTAAAGCCATATTCCTCGTGGTTTTAGTGCCATTAGCCGTCTTCTTTGTTTATGGTGAAGTTTTTTTTCATCTGTGGTTGCCCACTCAAGATGCCAAAGGATTGCACCTACTTTCTATCATTACACTGGTGCCCTTTATTGTTCATGGAACAGTTGAAACTGTATATCACGTTTTTGTAATCACCAATAAGTTAAAAATGGCATCCGTATGGGGAATTTTTATCTCTATTCTGAATTACGTTTTAGTAATCATACTTTGTTTGTACAGTAACCTGGGAGTTTACGCTATACCCGTTGCAGCCTTAATTAGCGGCGTATTTAGCCACCTGACTTTTACGCCATTATATGCAGCCTACTGTCTGGAAGAAAAACGATGGTACTTTTTCATCAAAATGATTAAAGGTCTTGCCGGATTTATGCTCCTTCTATTGATTGCCTATGGCTGGAAAAAACTCGATCTGTTTACCATTGATTCCTGGATTACCTTTTTAATCAATAGTTTTATGATCGGCTTGATACTTTTAATAATTTCCTTATTCATGAAGTTTGAACGTACCGAGTTATATGAAGGGTATCAAAAAATAAAAAGGAAAGCGATACGATGATATCAAAAATTATACATTACTGCTGGTTTGGAAGAGGAGAAATGCCTGATCTGGTATTAAAGTGCCTGACCTCCTGGAAACGTTACCTACCAGAATACGAGATTATGGTTTGGAATGAGGAAAACTTTGATGTTAACCTATATCAATATTCCAGGGAAGCATACCATGAACGTAAGTTTGCATTCGTTTCTGATGTTTGCCGATTATATGCCCTTAAAACGATAGGCGGCATTTACCTGGATACTGACGTAGAGTTTCTGAAACCATTAGATAATGCGATGCTTGCCAATGTTGCTTTTACAGGATTTGAAGATAATTTTTTACTCTCTTCGGCTATTATGGGAAGCATCAGCGAGGGCCAATGGATCAATGAATTATTATCTTATTATCAAAACAGAAGCTTTTACCTGGCGAATGGAAAGTTAGATCTCAATCCAAATACGGAGAGTATAACCGCATTCATGAAAGCAAAAAAATCCCTCAAAACGGATAATACTTTACAAGTCTTACCAAACTATTGTACCATTTATCCAAGTGATTATTTCAGTCCGAAAAGTTGGAAAACGCTAAAAATAAACATCACTGAAAATACGTATAGCATCCACCATTTCGCTGCCTCCTGGCTTCCGCATTCGAACTATAGCCCGCTAGGTAAATTAGCCAACTTATTATTAGGGAAACGAGTTTCTGATTTTTTAGCTAAGCACTACCGGAATCTTAGGAGTTAAGGATTATAAAAAAAATATTAATCATCTTACGAAATTTTAAAAGCTGGTGCGCTGAAGAATTTCGCAAGTTTAATAAGAGCACCCTATTTATTTTTGCTTTTAACCACCCCGCACTTTGGGCATCCCTCCGAAGGAGTTAATTTAATCTATTGGTTTCTTTTTTCAATTTCTAACTGAAGCTCCTCCATTACCTGGTTAAGCACACGGTTAACCTCATCAATCATCGGAATCAGTTCCGCTCTGCTTCCCTCTTCACTTACCGCCTCAATGTCCCTGATGGTACGTTGAATCGATTTGATTTCCAAATGATCTATAGTTGATTTTAATTTATG
Source organism: Pedobacter psychrotolerans (assembly GCF_004340665.1). Lineage (GTDB taxonomy): Bacteria > Bacteroidota > Bacteroidia > Sphingobacteriales > Sphingobacteriaceae > Pedobacter > Pedobacter psychrotolerans. The sequence continues at coordinate 133,364 of NZ_SLWO01000008.1, read as the reverse complement.
TGCCAATTTTGAAACCTGAGGAAGATCATTCTCCTGGAAACAAGCATTAAGATTAGTTAATGCATCAGGCACCTGCCCACAGAACAACTCGATCATTTTAGTTACGAAATCTTCCCTCCCCTTACTAATTATTCTGAGGCCTTCTAAACTATATAACGGTTGCGTAAATTCAGGCTCAGGAATATCAAGTGGTTTCTTTTTAATCCAACTATCTATTACATCGATGAGAACTTCCTCAATAATAGGCTTGGTAAGGTAATCATCCATACCCGCAGCAATACACCTTTCCCTTTCACCCTGAACAACAGAAGCAGTAAGCGCGATGATTGTGCCGGAGTACTCATTCTGTCTTAATATTCTGGTCGTTTCGTATCCATCAAGTATAGGCATTTGAATATCCATCAAAATGATATCGTATGCATCTTCCTTAACCATGTGCAACGCCACATCCCCATCCTCAGCATTCAACACCTGCGCGCCATAGCCCAATAAAATTGTGCTGGCAACCAGTCTGTTCGTTTCATTATCATCAACGATGAGGATTTTTCTACCTACAAATAACTCCTCATTGTAAATGGTTTTTATTGCTTTCGGGAGGTCGGTATTTGATCCCTTTTTAAGTTTTATGACAAAAGATATCGCTGAGCCTACTCCCTTTTCACTTTCTACATTAAAATGCCCGTTCATTTGAGCGATTAATTTCTGTGAAATACTCATTCCCAATCCAATCCCACCATATTGACGCGATACCGCTTCGTGTTCCTGGCTGAAATTATCAAAAAGACGGTTTACAAATTCAGGATCCATTCCGATGCCTGTATCCCTAACTAAAATTTCAATTTCCTGGCTGTCTTCGTCATCTTGTAAAACAACAGCGGTTAACCATACAGATCCTTTATCTGTAAATTTAATGGCGTTGCTCAATAAATTGAAGATCACTTGATTGATTCTGTGAGGATCACCCATCAATACGGGTGAAATATCAATATCATCTCGTAGAATATAGTCGATTTCTAAGCCTTTTTTTTCAGCCTTGTGCATCATTTGCTGCATCACCTCAGAGAGGATCATTTTAAGATTGAAACCAATATATTCCAGGTCTAACTTTCCAGCATCAATTCTGGACAGATCCAGAATATCATCAATAATTAACAATAGGTTTTTTGAAGCCGTTTGTATGGTTTGAGTGAAATAATCCTGTTCATCAGTAAGCGTGGTTCTGGAAAGTTGATTGGTCATGCTTATGATTGCATTCATTGGCGTTCTAATCTCATGACTCATATTAACCAAAAAAAGTTCCTTTATGTCTGGAGTCTTTTCCGTATCTATTTTTGTATTGATCAGCTCTTGTGTTTGCGATTGGGTATGATTGAGCAAAACCTTTTCTCCGGCAAATAGAAATGATTTTTGAAAACCAATCTCTTCCCACTTCCCAATAACCGTTCCATCAACAACTTTTAAACGAATGTCTGTGCTGATGCCTAAAGTTTGTGGATCAAGGTTATTTTTTTGATCTAAGTGCTCAAAATGATCAAAAAAATTTTCTCCAATACAATCTCCACAAATATTTTTCAATACCTCACTTATTTGTATGATATTCATACTGGTATCCAACAATATAAAACAAGGAAAAAGCCTATTTAACTGGTCAATACTGAAAGATAAAGAATTGATTTCCATTAATTTGATGGTTATTTATGCTTAAATGTATAAAAATACCCATGAAATTAGAATTTAAATGGACAAAATAAAAATAATAAAGTGAAGATAATTTTAATCATTTCAGACTCCTCATCCTTTCATCCTAAAGCGCTAAACTTTTTTTTTAGATTCTGATATTGACGGCAGACAATTAATGCTCCCAAAAAGTCTTTATTTTATGTCTTTGAAAAAATACTGATTAAAAAGATATTGATAAAAAGATATTTTACATATACTGCCTTAAAATTAGTAATTGGAAAATGGTTTACCAATAGGTCTCTATAAAGAAAACATTCAAAATATTTCACTCCTTAATGGAATAACCAATAGATTGACGACTAATTTTTTCTTATTATTGTAAGTTGCCAGTAAACATTTAATAGGATTTCCCGGATTTGAAATGTATTTGTACATATTACTCATTCAGGTAATCCTGCTTATGAAAATTAAGATCAGTTTGTGATAACACAGTAATAATCCCTATTTTTTACTAAATTCTTTTTTGGTATTTTCTGTAAAAAAAACGCTATAATACGTCTTTCCAAATGAGTAAAAATAATAATCCCAAAATACATATTCTCCTTGTTGAAGATGATGAGTTCATGCAAGCCGTACTTGATGAAATTCTGAATGTAAATTATCGCATAGATATAAGACCTGACGGCTTGAGCGCATTGGCTTTTTTACAAGGTGGCAACATTCCAGACCTAATCATTTCAGATCTGAACACGCCAAATATGAACGGGCTTGAATTGATAGAGCAACTTAAAGTAAGCGATTTTTTCAGTTCCCTTCCGATCATGATCTTATCTGGTGAGGAAAGTTCCGATAAACGTATTAAATGTCTAGATGCAGGTGCCGATGATTTCGTTGTTAAACCTTTTAACCCTGCTGAATTAGAGGCAAGAATAAAGATGGTATTAAGGCGGGCAGGAAAAGGTGCGATATAATGGAAAATCCTGGCAGCATAAATCCTGATATCCAAATCATAGCCCTTGTAGGCTTTGCTGAAGATTTTTTACATTCCTTTCTTGAGAATTGCGACTTTGAGGGCAGGCAGCTGGTTCATTTTGATAATGGAATGATACTCGTACAAGAATGGGAGGCTAAAAAGCTACCGATAGCGGCGATCATTTCCCATAGCGAGATATTATCCAATGGTGGCCTTTCTCTGATGGAGACCCTTAAAAACCGGAATATGCCATCGATACCTTTCTTTTTAGTGGTCAGGTATTTCAATTCAAATTTGAGAATCTTAGCGCTTACCGCTGGGATCTCTGATGTTTTCAGGCTTCCATTACAACAAAACCGTTTAGAAAAACGAGTACTTTTCTTCATTCACAATTGGGCGTCATTAATTAAAGAACTGCCAGTTCACACCAGGTCAATCTATCGCACCGGCTTGGCTAAACGTATATTCGATGTATGCTTTGCCGGCATGGCGCTAATCATGCTATTTCCGTTATTCATTCTAGTGGCACTTGCCATCCGGTTAGAATCTAAAGGACCCGCATTTTATTATTCTTTAAGAACAGGAACCGGATTTAAGATCTTTAAATTTTATAAATTCAGATCAATGTATATCAATGCTGATCAAAAAGTTAAAGACCTGATGCACCTGAACCAATATAATATTGATCAAAAAAAGGAGCAGCTTAAACAAGATGATGCCGTACTTTGTGAGGCTTGTATGCAAACGGGTAAATGCCAATACCCTATTTATGCAGATGGGGCAAAGTGGTGTGAAAAAGATGATGTTTACGTCAATTCGCAAAAAAATGGATCTGCATTTTTTAAAATCACTAATGATCCCAGGATCACAAAAGTGGGGAATTTCATTAGAAATACAAGCATTGATGAATTGCCACAACTTTGGAATGTAATAAAAGGCGATATGAGCATTGTCGGCAACCGTCCACTACCCATCTACGAAGCGGAAAAACTTACAACTGATAAATCTGTACTCAGGTTTGCCGCACCAGCAGGATTAACGGGTTTATGGCAAGTAGAGAAACGCGGCAAAGGAAAAATGAGTGAAGAAGAACGTTTGATGTTGGATAATACTTATGCAAAAAACCAAAGTTTTATAAACGACATTAAGCTGATATTAAGAACAATACCTGCTATTTTCCAAAAAGAAAGCGTATAATCATGAAAGATAAGCAAGAGAACATCATTATATTCAGACTTCCATGATGTTGGAAGAATTTGAGCCAGAAACCCTTGATCAAGCTTTACCCTATTTAAAAATTAAAACAAGTACCTCCTATTTTCACTCACCATCTTACATCCAATTGCAATATTAAATATATGTTCGATAACAGTAAAATATTTGCAGACTGCTTTGTAAAGACTGCCTCCAGATACAGAAAACAGGTTAATAAGACAGTTTATAGTGGTTACCACTGTGCAAAATAAATCGAAATGCAAGAAAATGAATCAGCCCGCCTACGTGCACTCTATAGTTATGAAATCATAGACTCTAACAAGGAGCGTGATTTTGATAGGCTTACAGAGATTGCCTCACTAATTGCTGATTGCGAAATCTCACTAATTTCCTTCATCGATAAGGATAGAGTTTGGTATAAATCAGCTAAAGGGCTTTCTGTAGAGGAGGTTCCAAGAGGGTTTACCATGTGTGAACATACCTTAGCATCAGATAAGCCATTCATTGTAGAAGATACACTGAAAGATGAACATTGGTGTACACACCCGATGGTGCAAGAGGGAATTAAGGTGCGGTTCTACACCGGGTTTCCGCTTATTGATCCAAACGGATTCACTTTAGGTTCATTTTGTGTAGTGAGTTCAGAACCTAAAAAATTATCCACATCACAGCACAGACAGCTTTCACTTCTTGCAGAGGAAGCCATCGCAGCTATTGTAGATCGCAGGAAAAAGCAGGAATACAAAAACTTCAGTCGCCTGATTAATGACTCCGAAGACCTGATCTGCATTTTACGTCAGGATTGGACTTTTAAAACGGCAAACCCATGCTTTAATAAATGCTTAGGCTGGAGTGAAGAAGAACTTCAGTTCAAAACCATTTTTGATATTGTTCCGGCAGAAGATCAGGATAAAGCAAAGGCATTCTGGCTTAATATTAAAAATGGGCAGGTAGGTGAGCACAACACACATCAGATAGTAAAAAAAAGCGGTGGATATCGGATAATTGCATGGACCGCTACCAACGAAAAAACAGATAAAAATATATTTGCAATTGGAAGAGATGTTACGGCTGCAATAGAGAAAAACCAAGCGTTAAAAGTTAGTGAACAGAAATTAAAGGCTTTTTTCGAGAGTTCACAAGGATTAATGTGTACACATGATATTCATGGCAAATTAATCTCCCTTAATCCGGCCGGCGCACGAACGCTAGGTTATTCGAGATCGGAATTGCAAAACAAAACTTTTTTTGACATCGTTCCGGTAGAGCAACATGATGATTTACGCCAATATCTTGACTATATCTTGGCACATGGCTTTTCAAAAGGCTATATGATTGTTAAACGTAAATCTGGTGAAGAGCGGATATGGTTATATTCGAATATGTTACAACGGGATCCTAATGGCGAGCCTTATATTGTTGGCAATGCAGTGGATATTACCGACCAAAATAAATTAGAAAAAGATCTCATTCATACTAAAAACTTATTAGAAGAAACGAGCGCCCTATCAAAAATAGGTGGATGGGAACTTAATCTCCTCGATCAGCAACTGTACTGGTCTACAATCACCCGTGAAATCCACGGCATACCAGATGGGTTTATCCCCACTAAAGAGAATGCAGTTCAATTCTATAAAATTGGAGAAAGCAGAGAAAAAATTACAGAAGTGGTACAGGAATGTTTGCGTACAGGTAAAGACTGGGATCTGGAACTTCAAATCATTAACTTTCACGGAAAGGAAATCTGGGTACGTACCAAAGGAAGCGCACAGTTTGTAAAAAATTCGCCAACCCGTCTCTATGGTACCTTTCAAAATATTGATGACCAGAAACGTGCACAGATGGAAGTGATAGCATCTAAAAAACTACTGGATGATGTGCTTTCTGCAGCTACAGGCGTGAGTATTATAGCGACAGATTTAGATGGAACCATTACGGTGTTTAATCAGGGTTCAGAGCAATTATTGGGCTATACTGCTGAAGAAATGATTGGAAAGCAAACACCCATCATCTTTCACGATCCGAAAGAAGTGGATGAACTTTGTACCGATTTCAGTTCTTCATTAGGTATAGAAGTATCAGGATTTGGTTTTTACAGACAGTGCGCAGATCATCTTCAAAAAATAAGAACGTTTACTTTTATCACCAAATTGGGGAAACGGATAAGGGTAGCATTATCCATCACCTCAATAAAAGATAGCCAAGGTAAGATAATTGGCTATCTGGGTATTTCGATTGACATTACGGAGAAAGAAACCATTGAAAAAGAACTGGCCACAGAAAAAGCACTATTACTGGCTTTTATCGAAAATGCACCGGCTTCCGTAGCCATGATTGATGAAAATATGCATTTTATCATTGCGAGCAAGACTTGGTTAAAAGACTATACCCCACAGATTAAAGGAGATATCAGAGGATTATCTTATTACGATGTTTTCCCTAATTTATCCGAAGAACGTAAGGCTGTGCATCAAAAGGTACTCAGAGGAGAGGTTGTTAAAAAAGAAGAAGATGTTTATGTTGATGTAAAAACCAAGACTCAACTTCATATTTCGTGGGAAATGAGACCATGGTATAAAGCAGACAAGTCAATCGGTGGCATGATGATCTTCACACACAATATCTCAGCGAGCGTTCAGCATCGGGAGGAGTTGACCATAGCAAGATTACGAGCCGACCTGGCCAACTCGGCAAAGTCTGAATTTCTTGCCAATATGAGCCATGAAATCAGAACGCCATTAAATGGCGTAATCGGCTTTACCGATCTGGTATTGAAAACCCAACTGAATCATACCCAACAACAATACCTGAAAATTGTCAATCAATCGGCAAATACACTGTTAAGCATTATAAACGATATTTTAGATTTTTCAAAAATTGAAGCTGGCAAATTTGAACTCGACATTGAAAAGTGTGATCTTTACGAGATTGCCGGGCAGGCTAGTGACATTACTAACTTCCAGATCCAGACTAAAAAACTAGAAATGCTGTTAAATGTCCAGCCAAATCTTCCAAGATTTATATGGACTGATGCCCTTCGCCTGAAACAGGTATTAATTAACCTATTAGGAAACGCAGCAAAATTTACAACCAAGGGAGAAATTGAACTTAAAATACAAGCCCTAAGCGAAAGTAAAAACCATCATTTACTTCGGTTCAGCGTTCGTGATACTGGTATAGGAATTGCCAAAGGGACACAAGCCAAAATTTTTAATGCGTTTTCACAAGAAGATTCTTCAACCACAAAAAAATATGGCGGGACAGGGTTAGGATTAACCATTTCTAACAAATTATTAAAGATGATGGATAGCCAACTTCATCTGGAAAGTTCTCTGGGAGAAGGCAGCATATTCTACTTTGACTTAAATCTGCAATCTGAACAGGGAGATCCAATCGAATGGATAGGCCTGGAAAGCATCAAAAATGTATTGATTGTAGACGACAATGATAATAACAGAAATATTTTAACTGATATGCTGTTGTTGAAAAATATCAAGTCTGATCATGCAGCAAATGGCTTCGAAGCCCTACAGTTTTTAGCAGAAGGTAGAAACTACGATGCCATCTTAATGGATTACCATATGCAATATATAGATGGAATAGAAACTGCAACGAAAATAAGGGATAATTTCATGGATGAAGATGAAAAGCTTCCTATAATTCTGCTCCATAGCTCATCTGATGATGGTACAATTATTAAGGCTTGTAATGAGCTAAAAATTGACAACCGATTGCTCAAGCCGATAAAAATGGATAAGCTCTACCTTGCTTTGTCCAGGCTAAAAACGAAAGAACCATCTACCCGAAACCTAGAAATTTCAGCACCATCAATCTCATACCAAAATCTTGATTATAGATTTTTGATTGTTGAAGACAATGAAGTAAATAGATTCCTGACCCGTTCGTACATAGAAAAACTCTATCCACAAAGTATAATCATGGAAGCTGAGAATGGTGTGGTCGGTATTGAACAATTCCAGAAAATGCCGTTCAGCCTCGTTTTTATGGATATACAAATGCCGGAAATGAATGGTTACGAATGTTCAAAAAAAATCAGATCAATAGAAAAAGAGAAAAGAACACCAATAATTGCTTTAACTGCCGCAAATGTAAAGGGCGAGAGAGAAAAAAGCATCGCTGCAGGTATGGATGATTTTATCACTAAACCCATTTTAGAAGAAAATATAGAAGACATATTAAAGAAATGGTTAGGACAATCAGTTGAGATGGAATCTGGCAAAAAGGAAAACGAAACTGATGATGTTCATTTTAATGTTGAAAAACTGGAATCTTACTTTGGTAAAGACTCCGTAAAAATGAAAAAAATAATCGGTATAACCATTGATCAGCTTAATCAAGCCCATCATCAATTAGATAAAAATATTCAACCCGAAGATTCCCAAATGGTGTTGTCTCTATCACACAAATTGTATGGCATGTCTACCTCAGCAGGACTTATCAAATTAGCAGAAATAAGTAGAGATTTGCAGAAACTTGATCTTGCTGATCATTATTCCTTAAAAAAAGGAGCTGAAGAACTTATAAAAGAGATCAAATTACTTATTCCAATATTGTCAAAATATACGCAAGAAGAATAAACCTTTAAGTACCTTCTAAGTTGAAGTCGCCAAATGTTTTCATCTATCGAAGAGCTCATGACTGTAAACACAATGCTATCAATAGATTGACAGGATTTAGCCTGGTTGATAAGACACTAACCAGTAGGTAAAATTAATAGTAGTCTATATTACACAACTATGAGGGGAACTCCCCTCCTAATTTAGGAGCGGCAGGGGTGTTAACCAATTTCTTCTATCGGTTGGTGTCTCACCAACAGAAAAACTTATACCTGAAATTAGCATCAACAAATTAACAATATTTAGCCTGGTTGGTGAGACACCAACCAGTAGGTAAAATTAATAGTAGTCTATATTACACAACTATGAGGGGAACTCCCCTCCTAATTTAGGAGGGGCAGGGGGTGGTTAACCAATTTCTTCTATCGGTTGGTGTCTAACCGACAGAAGAAATTATACCTGAAATTAGTATCAACAGATTAACAATATTAGCTTAGCCTGGTTGGTGAGACACCAACCAGTAGGTAAAATTCTTCTATCGGTTGGTGTCTTATCGTCAGAAGAAATTATACCTGAAATTAGTATCAACAGATTAACAATATTAGCTTAGCCTAGTTGGTGAGACACCAACCAGTAGGTTATATTAAATACAACTGTCCGATCAGACAAATGGCATCATACCTTATTTACAACACTAACAACAAATCAGCATAAAAAAAGAGTTAGCTCTATGTAGAACTAACTCCTATGATGTGTTCCCAGAGGGATTCGAACCCCCATCGGTGGTACCGGAAACCACAATTCTATCCATTGAACTATGGGAACTTTAAGCGGCAAAGATATAACTTGACATCCAATTTTGACCTATTTTTGAAAAAAAATTAGTCTGATGTTATTTCCCATCAATCTTTAGTAGATTTTAAGCCCCTTTCCCAAATGTTTATGCCTTATGTAACACTGTGTTCGTCATAACCAAGTTAAATCAATATTTTTACTGGCTTATAAATTAAAAACTGAATTGTATTAATGCTTCATGACATTAGTTTAATGTTAAGAAAACAGACGGATACCTAAACAAAATAACAAATGGCTGAAAATAAAAATTACGATTCACAATTCTGCGGAAACCTCGCCATACACCAGACGAATTCTATACAGGATTATGGCTATTTGTTAGTGATAGATCACGCAAACTTCGAAATCATACAAGGCAGTGAAAATATAGATCATATTTTTAAAAAGAAAATACAGGATCTTCTGGGAGATACTTTAGCATCATTTCTAAATACCGAAGACCTGGCGCACCTGAAAGCAGAAATCGGCAAAGGCGAAAGGAGCAGGTTGCCATTTCATTTCAACTTAAATCATCCTACAGGTGCTATACCATTGCATATACTGGCGCATGTTAAAAAAGAATTCATCATTCTGGAGATAGAACAAGAAGCTGATGCCGTTGAAAGAAGTTTTACAGAAGTTTTCCAGGAAGTTCGTTCATTTATATCAACCATAGAAAAAACGGCTAGTATTCGCGAAATTTGTGAAGCCAGTATCCAGGAGATCAGACGCCTCTCTGGCTTTGATGGCATTCGCATGTATAGCTTCGATAAAAATTGGAACGGCACTGTTATCGCAGAAGAAATTAGCGGAGATCTGGAGCAGTATATCGGACAAACTTTTCCAGCGTCTGACGTTCCTAAACAAGCCCGTGCACTTTATATTAAAAACCCTTATCGGCTAATACCAAACAGGCTATATCAATCGTACCGATTGTACCCGGTAATTAATCCCATATCTAATGGTTTTTTAGACCTTTCTGATTGCAACCTGCGCAGTATTGCCGGTGTGCATCTGGAGTATATGGCTAATATGCACGTTACTGCTTCAATGTCTATCCGTGTAATGGTAGATGGAAATCTATGGGGGCTCATATCCTGCCACCATCAAACGCCAAAATACCTCAGTGTAGAAAACAGATCCATATTTGAGTGGTTAAGCATGGAAATTTCACATCGCATATCCTCAGTGATTATGCAGGAATCGCTCACTTACTCTACAGAATTACTAAAAAAGAAAGCCCAAATCACAGAAAATATTTTCTCCAAAGGGAGTATTGTAAGGGGATTGGCTAAAGATCAAAATCAGAACCTCCTCTCCTTGTTTAACGCTACAGGATTTTTGGTTCACTTTAATGGATTGATCTCCAAAGTTGGTGTAGTACCTGAAAATGAAGCGCTGGACAACCTGATCCTGTGGATTGAAGGCAATTCATTTGTAAATGTGTACGCTACGAATAACCTTAGTGATGTATATGAAGATGCCAATCATTATTCAGATATTGCCAGTGGATTACTTATTATACCAATAAATCCAAGTCAGGGAGATTTCATAGTTTGTTTCAGGCCCGAAGTAGTGAAACGCATTAAGTGGGGTGGCAACCCCAACCAGGCAATAAACTTTGAAAAAGATGGCAAAAGTTACCACCCACGGAATTCATTTAAGCTTTGGCTGGAAACGGTTCACGGGCAATCTGAAGAATGGTTGGAGCAGGAAATGGAAACGGCAGAATCATTGAGGAATTTCCTTTTTGAATTTGGTGCTACTCAGCTATACAATTAGTGCACAATGATTGAAGAGAAAACAAAAGGAGGTTTAAAAAGATACGATAAATATATTGTGGCCATTGGCGCATCTGCTGGCGGATTAGAGGCTATTCATGAGTTTTTTGATCACATGCCAGCAAATGCAAGTTTCTCCTTTGTGGTGATTCAGCATTTATCATCAGATTATAAAAGCTTATTGGTAGAGCTTGTAGGCAAGCACACGCACATGAAGGTGTTCGAAGCAGCGAATGATATGACCATTCAGCAGGATTGTGTGTACATCATTCCCAATAATAAACTAATGACCATGAGTCATGGTAAATTAAGACTTGCTGATAAATCACTTATCAAAGCACCCAATACCGCAATCGATCATTTTCTCTATACCCTGGCTAAAGACAAAAAAGAAAAAGCCATAGCCATAATCCTTTCAGGAACTGGAACTGACGGAACCAAAGGGATACAAGCCATTAAAGAAAATGGAGGAATGGTAATTGTTCAGGATCCGGCTTCAGCAAAATTTGATGGGATGCCCAATAGTGCCATCGCCTCAGGAAATGCAGATTTTATTCTCCCCCCTCCTGAAATGAGCCACGAACTCTTTAACTATGTAAATGAAGAGCCGGTGAATGTATTAGAGAATGGAAAAATAAATGAGCAGTTACTAGAAGAAATTTTTAAAATCATCCATCACCAAAGCGGTAACGACTTTAATCTCTACAAAACGCCAACCATCATCCGGAGAATTGGCCGTAGAATGAATGAAAATAGGATTAAATCGCTGGATGATTATGTTGAATTTTTAAAAACAAATAAAAAAGAACCTGGAATTCTGGCACAGGATTTCCTGATTGGCGTAACTAAATTTTTCAGAGATGAGAAAGCTTTTGAAGCCTTTAGCGAACAGCTTGGCGACCTCATCGAAAAGAAAGGCAATGGCGATACCTTAAAAATCTGGGTTTGTGCCTGCAGTACCGGACAAGAAGCCTATACCGTAGCGATACTCGCCAATGAGCTTGTTGAAAAATCAAGAAAAAAGATAGATATTAAAATTTTCGCTACAGACATTGATGAAAAGAGTGTAGAAATAGCCGCTAAAAACCAATATCCTGAAGGTATAAGCAAGGAAATCCCAGCTAAATATTTTAAAAAGTATTTCATTCAGGATGGAAAGTTCTATGGAGTTCTTCCCGCAGTACGTAAAATGGTGGTTTTTGCTAAACATGATGTCATCAAATCTCCACCATTCATCAAAAATGATATGGTTACCTGTAGAAACATGCTGATCTATGTGAACAATATCCTTCAGGAAAAGATATTATCAGTATTTCACTTTTCACTGGTTAAGGGTGGCTATTTATTTTTAGGTTCAAGTGAAACCGCTTCCTCTTTAAAAGAGGGTTTTACAGAAATATCTGGTAAATGGAAGATTTACCAAAAAACAGGAAACATCAACTACGCCAGTTACAATACCTATAATACCAGTACCAGATCTCAGCTAGAGAAGGATAAAAAGAAAAATATTGCAGCAGATTTTGCGATGAGTCCCATAGAGAAAAGTTTTAGTAACTTTTTAACTAAAGACCTTGGCTATGCCGGAGTATATGTAGATAAATCCTACATCATGCAGGATGCCATTGGCGATTATCGCCAGTACCTTTCCTTACCTGAAGAGAAAATAGAATTAAATATTTTAAAAATGGTACCCAAAGAGGTATCCATTATCCTAAATACAGCCCTCCGCAAAGCCTGGAAAGATCATGTTCCAACTCATTTAAAAAGGGTTCGTTTCAATAAGAAAAACCAAGAAACTTATTTAAACATTTCCATTCAACCTCCTGAATTAGACAATAGCCTGAGCTTCGCCCTGATTGTTTTTGGAGAGAGCACCATGGAAACCATTCCTGAGAAGGATGATTTGGGCATGTTTGAACTCCATGATGGAAACCAAAACGAGTATATTTTTGAACTCGAAGCCGAATTAAATGAAACCCGGAGTAACCTTCAAATGGCTGTGGAAGAAATGGAAACCACCAATGAGGAACTCCAATCTACCAATGAAGAATTGCTTTCTGCCAATGAGGAACTTCAGTCCAGCAATGAAGAACTTCAATCACTAAATGAAGAATTACACACCCTGAATACGGAACACCAGATTAAGATAAAAGACCTGGTGGATTTGAATGATGATCTGGACAACTATTTCAGAAGTACAGATATCGGACAGATTTTCGTTGATGCAGGCATGTTCATCAGAAAATTTAATGGTGCAGCCATTAGTATGGTTAACCTGATTGAGGCTGACATTGGTCGTTCCATCGAACACATTTCTAACAACATTAAAGCGCAAAACCTTAACCAAGATATCCAGCAGGTATTAAAAGATGGGCTCGTGATTGAAAAAGAGGTGCAAATCCATAACGGACACAATTGCCTCATGCGCATTATGCCTTACATCAGAAAGGATAGAAAAACAGACGGCGTGGTGATTACCTTCGTAGATATTTCTAAACTGACTGAATTAAATAATATCATCAGTGGTGTATTTAACGCCAGCTTGAACGGGGTACTCGCTTTTAAGGCCGTAAGGAACAAGCAGCACTTTATCACCGATTTTGAGTGTATTTCTTTTAATCAGGCTTCACTTCATATCTTGAAAAGAACGCATGAATCGTTATACCAATCCAAAATTCTAGAGAACCTGCCAGAGCTTTCTGGTAGTAACCTCATGGATAAATATATTGGCGTAGTAGAAAAGGGAATTACGCTACAAATGCAGTTTAAATTAAATGATCAGACCTGGCTTGAGCTGGTGGCGGTTAAAATGTCTGATGGCTTTGCCGCAACCCTTACAGATATTACCAAGCAAAAAATTGCAGAAGAAAAACTGAAAAGAAACTATAATGAACTTCTGGGAACCCGTGAAAATCTTAAATATTTAAATACGGCACTGGAACAGAAGGTACTGGAACGAACCATGCGCTTATCAGAAAGTGAAACCCGGTTTAACCTGGTTGCTCAGGCCACCAATGATACCATTTGGGATTGGAACCTGGCTGAAAATACCATGTGGCGAAGCCAGAATTTCACCAGCATGTTTGGTTATGAAAATGCACCTGAAAATCAAAACATTTCTTTCTACCTTGATATCATTCATCCTGATGACAGGCAGCGGGTGAAGGATAGTGTTTATGGTGCGATAAATCAAGGAACCGAACAATGGACCGCTCAGTATCGGCTAAAAAAGGCTGATGGCAGTTTTGCCACCATTTTAGATAGAGGAAGTATTTTACTGGATGAAAACCAGGTGCCTTACCGAATGGTAGGTTCCATTCTGGATATCTCGGTTTTAGCCGACACCGAAACAAAACTAAGTTCAACCGAGCGAAAATTCAGAAAAATATTCGATTCAAATGTAATCGGCATGATGTTCTCCAACGTTGATTCGGGTAGAATTGAAACGGCGAACCGAAGCTTTTTAGAAATGTTGGGTTACACTGCTGAAGATTTTAAACAAGGCAATATCAACTGGAAAACCCTTACGCCTGATGAGTTCATGCCCATTAGCAAAATTTCAGCAGAATTATTAAAATCTAAGGGCTTTTGTCCGCCATTTGAAAAACAATACCTCACCAAAAACGGAAAGAAATTAGATGTATTGATAGGCTCCGCTATTCTGGATGATGAAAACCGGAGTGATGCCGTAACCTATATCATCGACATCAGCAAGCAAAAACATAATGAGAAAAGACGGAATGAACTTCAGCACCTGATCAAAAAACAGCAGGATGAGTTTTATAGTATTTTCAAAAAAGCCCCAGCTTTAATCAGTATCCGCAGAGGTAAAAACCTGGTGTTCGAATTTGTGAATGAATCTTTTGCAAACTTTGATGGTGGCGAAAGTTACATTGGCGAAACCATGAAACACGATTCACAATTTGCAAATCCAGAGCTTAAAGCTATAGAGCAACAGGTAATGGCAACAGGCAAAACATTTATTGCCAATGCTTATTTACTTCAGCTAAAAGATAAGGCATCAGGAAAAGTAACAGATAGCTGGTTTGATTTAATTCTCAATCCGGTATTTTCTGCAGAGGGCATAATTGATGGCATATCTTTCTTTGGCTTTGAGGTAACCGATTTAATCATTGCGCAAAGAACCACCAGGGCGCTAATGAACAAGAAAGATGAGTTTATGAGTATAGCCAGTCATGAATTAAAAACGCCTATTACCAGCATCAAGGGCTACCTTCAGTTTGCCATGAAAATGGCCAAAGAAGAAAAATTCGGCCACATTTTAGAGTTCGTAAGTAAAGCCAACCGACAAATTGGCAAGCTAACCAGGTTAGTTGATGATTTGCTGGATGTAACCAAAATTCAGGCAGGTAAACTTACTTTTACCATATCTTCTTTTAACATTAAAGAAGTTGTTGCAGAAGCAGTTGATGGGATACAGGGAAATCTTGGTAAACAAACCATTTTTACAGATATAGATGATGTATTAATCTCTGCTGATAAAAATAGAATAGAACAGGTAATTTCAAATTTTCTATCTAATGCACTGAAATATTCACCAGAAGGAAAAGAAATTAGAATCGCAGCAAAATCAAACGGAAAAACCCTGAAGCTTGCCGTAAAAGATCAGGGAATTGGTATTCCAAAAGATAAAGCAGAATTAATTTTCGACCGCTTTTTTAGGGTAGATGAATCCTCCAATCATTTCTCCGGCCTTGGTCTTGGTCTCTATATTTCAGCACAGATTATAGAACGACATGCCGGGAAAATTGGTGTAGACAGTGAGCTAAATTCGGGATCTGAATTTTGGTTTGAAATTCCATTAAATCATCCATCAATATGATAAAATAATATTTTATAAATCAATCCATAGCATTTGGTGTTATTCAGGATAGGTTTCAGCCAACTATAATTAAAAGATCAAACCTTACCAAACACATTATGCATAAAATCATTATGGTTAGTATCCTTTTGTCATTGTTAAGCATCAACACACCATCTAAAACTGCTTATTGCTGGTAATGGATATTTTAAGCAGAAATTATTTTAATGTATCAAATTCTGAAAAACTTGATGAAGCCAAAAACATAACGCGCTCTAAACCCATCAAGTCAGAATTTAAATTAGATCGAAGTATCTGGCTACTCCTTGTCTTTTTCGGCTTGTTGAAATTCAGTATTCACTTGTCTGGCATTTCCAATTATGGTCTTCATGCAGACGAACTATATTACATTTCACTCAGTGAAAAGTTTGCCTGGGGCTTTCTGGATATTTCTCCATTTGTCACCTGGATTGCGAAAGTCTCTTCCACCCTGTTTGGATCTTCCATTATTGCCTGGAGAATAATTCCCTGCATGTTTGCATCAGCAACCGTTATGCTCACGGGTTTAATGGCGCATTATCTGGGTGGTAAAAAGCTAGGAATTACCATCGCCTGCTCCGCGATTATTTGTTCACCTGCATTTCTTGCTACCTCATACCTTTTACAACCCGTTGTTTTTGATGAATTTTTCTGGGCACTTCTGGCATTTTCCATCCTGAGGTATCAGCAAACTCAAAAAATGTTGTTCTTATACATTACAGCGTTAACCTTAGGTTTTGGGATGCTAAACAAGTATACCATTGGCATGTACCTCGCTGCAATTTTACTAGGGTACTTTATTGTCTACACCAAAAATATAAAATTCAACTGGCGCAGGCTTCCAGGTCCACTCCTGCTTTTTATATTAGTGATTATACCTAACCTGGTTTGGCAATGGGCATATGGCTTCCCTATTTTCGGATACCTGAAATTAGTAGGGACACAGGCATTTTCATTTGATGTATTGGATTACGTATTTCAACTGTTTTTCTTTCATGGTGCAGGTGTTGCAGTATGGACAGCTGGATTTCTTTTTCTTTTAATGAATAAGAATGGCAGTAAGTTTAACTTAGTATGGCCAATTACACTGGTGATACTCGTTATTTTACTTGCATTTTTAAAAGGTAAACTTTATTACGGATTGGGGATGTTTCCTATTTTATTTGCTGCCGGGGGCTGCTGCTGGGAAATGATTCTTTCATCTAAAAAGCAACCCAAGTTTATATTTGTAGCCACGATTTATTTGTTTGGCTTGCTTTGCTTGCCGCTGGTGATTCCTATTTTGCCGATTTCCATTTGCAGGCAATACATCAAAAAAATGGTTTCTTATACGGCCTTCTCCCGACCTTTGGTTTGGGAAGATGGAACAAGTGGTACCATTCCTCAGTTTTTTGCTGATATGTCTGGATGGGAAATATTATCTGGCGATATCAACAAGGTTTCGGGTAAAGAACAGAATAGAAAACCCATTGCTGTACTCACCAACAGTTATGCCATTGCAGGTGCACTGAAATATTATTCAAAGTTATTAGCCCCGCAAGTAATCTCGGCCAATAATAGCTTCATGCTCGAATCTCCAAATAATCTTCCATCTGGCACTATCCTTTACCTATCCAGAGATGCTAAAGAAATGGTAGCTAAAATGGCTCGTCATGTATCACTCTACAAGCAATTGAAATTGGAAAACTCACATTTGCGAGGAGTCAATATTTATATCTTATCTGATGTAAATGAAGTCTTCAGAAAAAAATATACACAAGACAGGAGGCAATTCTTTAATTCCGAAGAATTGATAAATCCTAATAAAACATCTACACTTTTATCAAACCTTGTAGGTTTTAAAAATCGATAAGTCTACATTATTCATAACGACAAATGAGAGATGAGCATTTTGCTCTAACTTGTTGAGATATTTTATAAGTTTTTTTTGAGGATTCCGAATTGAGTATAATCTCAAAAAATAATTTATAGTTCTTAGCGGTAAAAATCACGCGATCGAAGC
Source organism: Pedobacter psychrotolerans (assembly GCF_004340665.1). Classification (GTDB taxonomy): domain Bacteria; phylum Bacteroidota; class Bacteroidia; order Sphingobacteriales; family Sphingobacteriaceae; genus Pedobacter; species Pedobacter psychrotolerans. Next base: position 115,441 of record NZ_SLWO01000008.1, on the reverse strand, counting down.
TATCGAGAATCGCACACATAAACTAGGCTAAAGCACATCAATAAAATCCTTTTTAGATAGTTTATCATTTAATTCTAAATTAAATGAATAATTTTCATCATAAAATATAATGTGAGCGGTTGATGGCATAAATTCCCTACAATAAAGCGAGCATTTATAAAGCAATAGATAGTCTTCAGATTCGAGCACAAATGTACTGCCATCTTTGTCTAGTTTTCCTTCTAATACATCTTTATCATTTTGAGTTATAGACCAAGTAAAAGAATATTTTCTGCTTTCATCTTCAATTTTATTTATAATAACTTCCTTCCAATTTGTTCTCAAAGCCTCAATAAATACATCTTTATCAACAGCCCAATCTGGTTTTGCTAATGGTGAAATAAATATCTTCATTTTTATGGTTTAACAAGAACTTTTCCTTGAACTAATTACTATATTCTTCCTCACTATTCTCTCCTAAAGAAAGGTTGAGTATAATCTCAAAAAATAATTCATTGTCTTCAGTAGAGAAAATAACATCCTCAAAACGCTCTCTGGATCGATAGCTAAAGCTTTTATCGCTCAAAGACTGTACGAACAAATACATATCCGATTCTGCGTAAAATAAATAACCAGCAAATTCCTTCCATTCTTCATTTGCCGCCATTAAACCAGAAATAAACCGGTCTTGATAGCCTTCAATGGGTAGTGTTTTAGTCCCATACAGCATAACACCATCATTATCGATTCCGTTTGTTTGTGATAATATACCTTTGTATGCTTCAGGTAATTCCACTTGAAATATTTGCGTTGTTTTCCTTTCTAAATCATTGATTTCTTCAGTACTAGCAGGTGATGGAAGCTGATCGCCATATTTTAAATTCTGTTCCTTTATCGCAGAAATAATATTTTCTAATTTTTTCATAATATTAAATTATAACACAAACTAATTATAATAAGCTCCTAAAAGTAAAAGCTCCATTAGGAGCTTTTAAATATTTGTTATTAACATTCTTACACTTTCGTAGCAGGTGTGGTTTCTAATATTTTTAAGAAATCAGAAAAAGACTCCGCAATGAAATAAGTATTTAATTCATCAGTAGATTCTTTAAAAAAATATGTATGGTCATAATACCATATGCCGTCATTCTCCCCGTCAAATACCAGTAATAAAAAGCCTGAACCAATATCATTTCCTATTAAAAAGGATGACTCTGCTATATCATCTCCATACTCTTTATTAATTCTGACTATATCTGCGGCCTTTTCTTTTGTATCTATGCCAAAAAAATAGCCCATTGGTATTGCTTGATTTATTTCTTTGACATAAAAAAATCCGTTTTCAATATCAGCTCCATTGTTCTCAATTAAAAAATTTCTATAATCAATTGGTAACTCAATTGAAAATTCATCTTCCAGATAAGCTATGTTTTTTGGATCACCATTTTGAAATTTAATCACTTCCATAATCTTTTTTAAATATATTATTTTTTCTTAAAGGCCACTTTTTTTTCAATTTGACACACCACCTTAATATGTGAATCTCTCAACCGGGTATGAATCTAAGAAAATCTAATTTTGAATAGTATATGGAGTACCTAAAATACTTGAATAAGTAATTTCAATAAGATCCGGGATTGCGGAAATATTATTGCTAATTTCTTTTCCCAACCATACTATGAACTACTTAAACGATCATGAAGCCAAGTGGAAGCAAATTTGACTTTTCTAAAAAGCTTAAAATAATGGTGTTATGGTATTTTCAATTTTGTAGCTAGTAAGAATCTTCTTTAAAATTTGAGTTAGCCCAGCCATCAATCCAATTATCTGCAACTAAATGAAACAGCTTGTCATTCGTTTTAAATTTCAATTTTGCTAACGCAATCGCGACATCTTCCAACTGCCATCCTTTGCTATTAAGTGTTAACCAGGCACCTTTTATATCATTTTGCTTAAGTAGTTCATCAAATAATTCCTTTTGAGGGTTTTCTCCAATTAACCATTTAGGTAAATTTTGGATTTCCTTCAGATGTGATGGATCAGCAATTTCAAACGAGCAAGAGTTATGAATTTGCTTAACATTTAAAATTTTAGATGATGAAGGATAATCACCTTTATATTCTTCTAAGCTTTTAGCATAGAATAAAGGCAAGTCCGACTCGAAAAAAATTAAATGCTTAAATTCTTCCGGATTATCTCCATATTTTTCAGCAAAAGCATAAATGTCAGATACGTTCTTGTAATCAATTTTTTCAGCGAAATCTACGATCTCATCCGTTATTTCTTCTTTAAGCATAATCATTTCCAGAAGTAATTTGGTGAGAAACTGATCTGAGTTTCTGTACCGCTCTGAAATGTATCCAGTTTCTAAAGAATACTCGACAAAAGTTTTTTGTCTGTTAATAAAAAAATGATTTATGATGCCATAATAAAAAGCTCCCGAACCCAGAAATAACGGGAAGAGGGCAGGTGGGTGCGGATACCAATAATCGTTTACAGAATTATACTCTCCACGATTGTATGGAATCTGAATCTCGCCGCTTATCACCTGTTTAATCTTCTGGGTTAATATTTCTACTTTGTTCACTCCTTTTTGATTATAATTTAGAGATAATAATATCACCTTTATTTTTGAAGCGTTCAGGATTCCTTTCACTGAGGTTTTCTACCATTTTGCGAATAAATATTTTGTTTTCTTGAGATAAATACTCAACGTTTCGAATCAGTGCATCTAAAGCTGCGTCGTTATTTAATAATCTTAGAAAAAAAGTTTCTGCCCAACCATATGCATCTACTTGCATTTCCTTTAATTTAGGTAGTATGATTTTAATATAAGTCTCAAGTCCCAAAGTCTTAGAAAAATATTCGATACCATGCAAATTTGAAAACATTACTTCTTCGTTTTCAGTTGCATCGGAAAAACCTTTTATCAATGAATTAATGCATTCTGGATTATTTTCGTTAAATAACTCATCAACAGCTTCTTCATAAAGACCTGTTTCTTCGTAAGTTCTCATCAGTTTATTTTCAATGAGTTGAGATTCTAATTGCTTTATTTCCATGGTATTTTGTTACTATTTGCTTTTTTTATAAAGATCTGGATATTTCTCTTTTGCTTGTTTTATATAATCGCGAAGACTCTCTCTAATTTCTTTGTTATATAATCCATCTTCTTTATAAATTTTTCTAGCATCCTTTATGTCATGTGCTAAAGCCTCCCTTGGAGTTTTTTCCCAATAAGCATTTTGCTCGGCCTTTGTCATGTTGTTATCGTAGGTTGATGTACGACGATGTCTACCTCCTTTACCAGGATGTGGTTGTTCCATATTCATAGATAATCCATCATCTCTTGTGTAGTCAGGCACATTATTTTTTTTCATATAAGCATCTGAAGGCATATGATGGGGTGTTATATCATCACCCACAGAACCAGCGTCTCTCAATTCGCTATAAGTCCCAATTTTTCCTTCACCATTCAACAATGCTTTATCAGGAATTTTTGAAGTAATTCTATCTTCTTTAACCCCCACCTTAAAAATCCCTTTCACTTTACCTGCCAAAGCTTCCAGCTTCATAGCACTCTGCAATTTAGCAATTGCCGCGGTTATTCCTGCCATTCTATCGGCACCTAAAACAAATTTACCTGCGGAGGTTACCCCCTTTACGGCCGCGCCCGCACCTTTAGTACCCACTACTGCTTCCAGCACACCTTCATAAACTTCGCCAACCACCTCACTGCGTTCTTCGGTGGTACCATTTACTACCTTCTTATCCCATCCGTCAGCTATGGCATCGCCAATGGCCTCATGCGTTGGCGCCAGATCAGTACCAAAAACTGAATCAAAATCTTTCAGCCGTTGATCGGGTGTAGACATTTGCCCTACAGGAGATTGTGTGCCATAACCCACTACCGCAATGCCTACCATTTTAGTTAGCCCCTTTGCGGTTTCTACCGGGTGGCTCACCATTTGCACCAAACCATTCCAGGTGCCTTTTAATCCTTGCCTAAAGCCACGGCCAACGCCTTGCGTTACATCTGCGCCACCATCGGTAAACAGATCCAGTATGGGGCCAATAGGCGAGGTTAAGGCTGCGCCCAATATCCCATCCAGCAGTGGGATGCCATCTACCCTACTTTCTTTATCGTTTTCCAATGCAGCCATTGCTTCATCTACACTAGGAAATATTTCTATGGTACCCCCCGCCTGGCATTTGCAATATGAAGAAAACAACAGTGGTGCCTGCCCCAATACTTTTTGTGCACCATCGTGTGCTTTTAGCCATTGCGGGGCTACCGGCATGCAGGCACTCCCGGTAATGGAACATACCCCAAAGCTGGGAATATTCACCACCGGAATATTATCAGTTACAGTGGCTATTTGTAGTTTACTTACCGCATGTTTTTTCGGGGTAGTAAGCAAGGGTAAAACAGTTGCCCCCTTATCACACTTTAAGATTACGCCATGAAAGGCATACAAATCATCCTTAGCCATGTGTTACCTCCTTTTCTGTTGCAGAAATAATCACCTCTTCTTCCTTATACCAACCTTTGGCTACTATGGTTTCCAGGTAACTGTTTGCATAGGTTAAATGGGTTACCTTAAGCGCATCTGCAGTTTTAAAACGGTATTGCTCAGCAAAATCTACTTTTAAGCTATCATCGCTATCAAAATTTCCGTTCAGGGTATGCATCCAATTGCTTAAATGCTGCTTTTGATATATTGCCTCATCTAATCCGCCTAGCCGTAACCAAGCCAAATCTGTAGCACTATCCTTTCCAGGTTTGTACAACCAGCAAGCTTTTACTGGTAAAATAGCTTCATTACCAAAGTAACCGGGGATGTGAAGCGGTTCTGCAAGCTGATTAAAGCCGGGCTGGCTGTTGTGAAGGTTAGCAGCCTTATAAGCACTGATCATGGTTCTGATTACCGCGTTATGTGGAATTATTTTTTGTAAGAAAAGCGTATTTTAAAGATTTCTTTCAAAAAAACGCTGGAGGTTTGCAGCCTGCTTTTTATCTTTTACATGTGTAGATATTTGTTTTTTCTTCTCTTTTAAAAACAGTGACTGGCTAATGGGATAAAGTGTATCCAGTACATGGCCCTGCTCATCCATATAAATTTCGATTCTTTTGATACAATTGAAAAACAGGTAAATTTCTGGCAGACAGTTTAACGACCAATCGCATTGTACGTTGTTCATTAAAATACTCCATTTTTGGATTTTGGAATGCTCCAACTGTACACCAATGGCAATATCACCTGTAATATGGTGCGTTACATCACGGTTTGCCAGCCAGTGTTTATGTTTATACGTAAAACTAAAAAGTTGTTTATCAGAGCCAATAACCGGCGGAAAAGCTTCTGAATCCAGTTCAGCGTCGCTTTTACCTATTCCTAAGAAATCATTCAACCAGCTCATTATTAATTCGAATTAATAATTGTTGAACTCAGGTTAATTTCTTCCGCACCATCTATATTAACTGTTTTGCCCTTCATATTGGTAAGGCCTTCGGCATCTTTACCTAAATCAACCAGGGGCGCCGTATTTTCGATGCTTTCTTCTCCTTCTACCGTAATCTTTTTCGCCTTAATGTCGATGGTTTGCGTAGCAGCAGCGGTTTGTTCTGGAGTAGCACCTTCTGCCGGAGCCAGATTCCCCATGGTAATTTTTGGCGATTGAATATCGATACTAGCACGCCCATTGATGCTGATGTTCTCGCCACTGATGGCAATATTCCCCTCCTTATCCAGGGTGATGGTACTTTTGCCACTTTGGATCACAATTTTATTTCCCGCCTGTGCGGTAAGTAAAGCCTGTCCGTTTTTAATATTTACAAAATTAGCCGCACTGGTGCCCATATTCAGCGCATGGTTTAAATCATCAAAAGTTAAAGCACTACCTTTTCTGGAAGTTAAACCCTTCGTATTACTGTTCTTAAAGCCAGAACTGTCGCCACTTTTGCCATGGTAAACACTACCCATCACCACGGGCCGTGCCACATTGCCTTCTTCAAAAGCAATCACTACCTGGTCGCCCTTTTCAGGGATCACATGGAAGCCACGGTTTTTTCCGGTATCACCAGTCCCCGCATTCGGACTCACCACCCGCAGCCATTCAGTTATATCATTGGTGTGGCATTCCCATTTCAATTTTACCTTCACCCGTCCCTGTCCTTGCGGGTCATCATTATCAACCACATCGGCCAGTTGCATATCCGGATGAGGTTTATCATAATTCGTCACCAGTAACCGTTCGGTACTGGCCACTACTCCTTCAAATGTATTGTGGTATTTTCCTGTTCCATCCAGGTTATGGGTAATGCTGGTAATTAAAAACCGACCCAGGCTTTCTGTTACAAAGGCGATTTCCTGCCTGATGCTCATCGTAATTTCCGCGATAGCGCCAATGCTTAACCCGGCATGGTCTCCACTGGCATTCACCTTTAGCAACTCGCTGATGTTGGCCTTTTCTTCATTATCCACATGGCTTTTAATGTCTCCACTGTTATCAACCCTGATCATGGAGGGCTGGTTAAAGGTTTTGCTGTACATCAGGTTAGAAGCTTTGATGGCATGTGCCAGATCAGGGTTTCCATCTGCCTGGCCACTGCTTTCGCTTTGCAGTATTTCATCCTGTTTGGGGTTATAGGCAAAACGTTTGTTTTTTAAAGGTGCCAGTTCCATGGCATATTGCAGGTTATGCACATCCCTGCCATAAAATAAGGCAATGTCTTTTTGCGTATCGGGCTTACCAAAATTGAGCTGCTTACCATCATAGTACAGCCATTCATGGTATTCGCCAGAAAGGCGGTTTAAAAATTCCCAGTCACTTTCCTTATACTGAATCAGGTAATCTATGTTGGCCTGACGGCTGGCATTCGCCACAATTTTTAAATCATTAGCGGGAGTATCGATTGTGGCCAGTTTTACAATTTCATTTAAATCTTTATCCAGGTAAGATCCTAAATCTTCGCCCCTATCTATTAAAATGGTGGGGCTGTAACCACTCACAATTAATACCCCATGGTAGCCATGGCTTTGCGCCAGTTCTACACGGGTAACCAAACCAGAAAATTGCTGCATTTGTTCAGCTAAATAGCCAAAGGAGGCCGTTAGGGTTTTACCGACGAAATCTCGGCTGTCATCCAGGTTAATTAAACCTGGCGCACCCATCTGGTCGTGGTTAAACCGCAGTTCAAAATAATGGTGACTATTAAAGGCTTGCTGTAAACTAAATGAGGCAAAATGACGAATCGCCTGGTCTTCTATATTAATTTCGGTGATGAGTTGATTTTCCATATGGTTTAGATATTCATCCATTCAACTTTAACACATCCTCAGCATTTTAGATAAAATCATTTTATTGAGAATGAATGAGTTGCCGCTAAAATTAAAATTGATTATTTGGTTATGCTATAATTAAGCCTCGACCAAATATTAAGCCAATGATTATCTATATCGCTCATTTATAAGCGCTAACCCATACATCTGTTTTGAAAATATTTATTGAAATGCACTTAAATGCAGATTTTAAACAAGTAAACACATTGTATTTATTTTAAAATAATTTTAGTATTACTTATCATACGATAGACCAACTAAAATATTGTGGAACTTTTGGGGCATTGTGTTGCCCTTTCTCCACAACATATGGAGAAATAATAAGCTCAAATCATCGGTACCATTACTAAAAATTTGCGGTTGGCTCGTTTTGAAAAATTAACCTTGCAATAGCTGGTAATTTATAAGAACTGAAAACAAGCGACAAGCGATACCGGCAATATTAAATCATAAACCGAGAAACAAAAAAGAGAGAAACATTTTTTTGTTTCTCGATAAATTGTTTCTCCCAAGCGAAACATTTCTTAAAGAAACTTTTTTTTGTTTCTCAGGAAAATGTTTCAACATTTATATTCCAGGCAATAAAGGGACTTTTTTTAAAAAATTGCTTCATCGTCATCTTTAATAATAGCGAGCAATCATCCTAAGATCAGAAATTGTGGGGTATTTTTGACATAAAATTAATCATACAAAAATATTATTGATCAATTTGAAATACAGAATTTATCTGCATGACTATAAACTTATAAACCTCATAGGTTTTAAAACCTATAAGGTTTGTAGATAATCGTAAAAATTTATTTAGTTTTTTCAGTAACTGGGGCTGGGATAGGTTCATCTTGCTGGCCCTGTTTAAATTCTTTAATTCCTTTGCCTAGGCCTTTCATTAGTTCAGGAATTTTCTTTCCGCCAAACAATAATAATATGGCTACGCCAAGGATAATCATTTCCGGGCCACCCAATAATGCAGCGATAGTGAAATCTTTCATAGGTTCTATGTTTTAGTGTTTTAATATACGTTAAAAATTGGCTTTCGGTTTTTTAAGCTAATACTTGCATTTCCAGGTAAATCCGATATCGATAATTTAAATCCAATTTTTGGGCAACATAAGTTCTTTAAAAAAGAATCGTTATAGCTATAATCGGAATTTTGTATGTTTGATTGGAACAGTAAACTTCATCCCAAAAACTAAAAAAAAATGAACATCAGCAAAAACATTTTATTAACTACACTCATCGCACTATCTACATTAAGCATTTATTCATGCAAAACAAAAAAACTGGCAGCCAAACCAGAACCTGCACCAGTAGCTAAACCAAAGCCACCTGTAGAAGAGAAAAAACCAACACCTGCCCCCGAAAAAGAACCAGAAGCAGCGCCTTCTGATAAACCGAATTTCAACCTGGATAACATCCAGTTCGAGTTTAATTCTTTCGTATTAAAAACTTCATCTTTTTCTATTTTAGACAAAGCCGTTGCAGAAATGAAAAAAGCGCCAAACACTCAGTTTATATTACATGGTCATTCTTCTGCTGAAGGCTCACCTGAGCATAATATGTCTCTTTCGGTAGATCGCGCCAATGCTGTTAAATCATATTTTGTTAATGCAGGTTTAAATGCAGATCGTTTTACTATTGTAGGCCATGGCGAAAAGGAACCCATTAGTACCAATAATAATGAAGAAGGCAGAACTTTAAACAGAAGAACAGAAATCAGAATTAAAAATTAGTTAATCTGGCTACTAATGCCATCTTCAAAACAGTATTAAACATGCAATACGTTATGCACAGAAGCGGTATAACTATTGCATGTTTTGTTACCATTCTATTCATTATTTCTTTTTTTTTGTTTTTGGATGAACAATATATACTTTCATAAAAATATTGTCGCTCCAATGAATTTAAATCATAAAACTGCACATCCCATTCTGGTTAGAAATAATGTTAAAATTTTAGGTGAAGGCACTCAAACCATTGTTTTTGCACATGGCTTTGGTTGTGCACAAACAACGTGGAAATATATTACAGATGCATTTCTGAAAGATTATAAGGTAATATTATTTGATTACGTAGGATCAGGAAATTCTGATATCAGCAAGTACGATTACCACAAATATGCCACATTAGAAGGTTACGCCTGTGATGTAATTGATATTATAGAAGCACTCGATCTTAAAGATATTATTTTCATCGGCCATTCAGTAAGCAGCATGATCGGGATGCTTGCTGCACTACAAAAGCCAGAGGTTTTTAAGAAGTTAGTTTTTATTGGGCCTTCTCCAAAATACGTGAATGATCTCGATTATATTGGTGGTTTTGATACTGCGGATATAGAAACAATTTTCAACCACATTGCCGAAGATTATAAAGGCTGGGCAAAATCAATTTCGCCAGCTGTTCTGGCTTGCCCTGATAAACCCGAATTGGAAGAGTTTTTATTGGAGTGCTTCGAAGAAACCAACCCAAGTATTGCGCTGGCTTTTGCGATGGCCACTTTCAAGGTAGATTGCCGGGAACAATTAAAAGAATTATCAGTTCCAAGTCTCACTTTGTCTACCGCGAATGACCCCATGGTGCCGTTAAATGTTGTAGAATACATTAAAGAATATACACCAGATAATTTTTTGGTGGTGATGAAAGCTACCGGCCATTACCCTCACATTTGTGCACCGGAAGAAACCATAAAAGAAATTAAAAATTTATTTCTGAAATTAATATTTAGCGCACAATCACTCCATCTGTTTGATAAATTCTAAATTAAAGTTTGTAAAAATTTATTGGCATCAGCCTTTGCCATTACGATAATATCTTCTACCTCTTTCAATATTATTGCTAACTCACTTTTCGATAAATTTTCGTTTTCAATCGCTTTCAAAGGTTTCTCCAGTAGGTTATTTAAACCCATAATATAAATAGTAGAAAGCGCCTGGTGTGCGGTCATTTTAAATTTATCAATAAAACCTAAAGTTAGGTTCTGCTTTAAATCTTTTAGATGCTCATCAATAAATATTAGAAATTTTTCAGTAATTTCTTTTTCAAACTTTGCATCACCTTTGCTAATATCTTTAAGATAAGTTAAATCTATCACGGCGTATGAATGATCCAGTTTTGAATCAGTATATGAAGATCTAATCATTAGTGGTGCGAACTGTGTGATGATTGCAGCAATCTCCACACGATGAACAGGTTTTGAAAGAACAGCATTCATTCCTGCGCTAAAACATTTTTTTTTAATCTCTTCTACATGCTGTTCACTAAGTGCAACAATAGGCAAATTACACTTTAACACTTTTCTAATGGAGTGAACAATTTTATACCCGTCGAATTTTGATTCATTTATAGCGATAAAAATCAAATCAAAGTTTCCTTTTTTGATCTGATTCAGAACTTCAGATGCTTCTACAATCCATGTAGTTACATCATATTCACTTAAATAACTGGTGATTATTTTTTGATGATAAGCATCATCTTCAATGATTAGAGCATTCATTTTAGATAAATTAGGGTGACATTAATATCGTTATTTAATTCTTCTCTGAATATTAATTTAAAGTACCTTCATTTAATACTAAGTGTTGCTTTATTAACCTCAGAAAGACTTACATAGTTTTACCTAATAAAAGTATTGCCCTCACAGCGTCAATCTTAATCCCTTAACTAAAAACGATCTGTTACCGAGAGCAAAAACTTCAACAGATTTTAACAATGAATAGATCGCATCAAATTATTCATTTATGATGATTTGATGTAGTCACCATGTACCTTGAAAAACCATTCAGGAGTTACAGGTTTTAATTAAATCTAAAAGGTTAAGATTGAAGCATCAGTTGTATTTCTTTTTCTTAATCACATCACCCTTCGGGCACCCTCCAATGCATCGGACGAAATGGCAATCATAATTTCCATCTATCAGATGCATGGTCGCAGACCGGGGTGTTAAATCAGTAAATAATTATCAAATCTCCGCTTATTAATTTTCCTAATCGTTTATGCAATTGGCAATAAACAGCTATTTACAAAAGGCTGTTTATTAATATTTTAAATGTAACAAACAATTTATAAAATGAATAAACCAATGATATTAAAATAAAAATGAACAAAATGAATAAATCTTGTCCTTTCAAAAAACCGAGCCTATTTTAATCACGTATATAAGCCCGTTCGACAGTAATATATGCCCATCTGGCGCTTTCGGTTATATTTTAGGTTGAATGAACAATAATTTATAACACATAAAAAAACAAAACACATGATCACTATCAAAAAAATTGCCCTCTTTTCGTTCATTATTTTTTCAGCATTGGCCAGTAATGCACAAAATGGCATGCGTGAACCTATTAATTATTCGCTAAAAAATGGTATGAAAATTATCGTTTCAGAAAATGAAAAATCTCAAGGCGCATTTTCTAGCTTTACCTTAAATACAACAGCATTCCAAAATAAAAAAGATGGTATCGTAGAATTACTTAATGCTACATTAAATGAAAGCGTTGCAAAAAATGATCAGATCTTATTTAAAGATAACAGTGGCCGATTAGCTACAAATAATGCCCAACTGGAAAAAGGATTAACAGAAATGGCTAACATCATTCAACATGCTGATATCAATCAAAAAACATTTGATAGCGGCAAAGCTGCATTACTGGCCAGCATAAAAAAACAAGATTATGATTACGATCAAACGGTGAATGTAAATTCAATCAATGCAATTTCGCTTTCAGATTTGATTGCTTTTTATAATGAAATTTCACCTGAAAAAACATTTTTAACAGTTGCAGGTAACGTTGAAATGGATACCGCAAAAGCAGCCGTAAAAAAAGCTTTTGGAAACTGGAAAAAAGCTGAAAAGCAAGAAACTTTTGCAACAGCAAAATAATTTATTCGTTTAAAATAAAGGCTTCCTGGTTTAAATCAGGAAGCTTTTTTTATGCTCAAAATGTTACATGATTTCGTCCTGATCGAGTTTAAATTGATTAAACATTCAATATCTTAGCGCATCAATCACCCAGCTATGAAAAAGACTTACGCCCTATTAATATTTTCCTTTTTAATCACTTCTATCCATGCGCAAACTATTGTTAGCCGAAATAAGGATATTGATCAAATGGTCAAATCTGTCAGTCAGGATTCATTAAAATCTTATATCACAAAAATGGTTTCTTTTGGCACCAGAAACACTTTAAGCGATATTAAAAGTAAAACGAAAGGAATTGGAGCAGCAAGAAATTGGGTTGTTGGTAAGTTTAATCAATTTGCAAAACAAGGCGATGGCAGACTTACTGCTTATTTAGATACGATCACCTTTAAACCAGACGGAAAACGTGTAGACCAACCTACACTATTGGGAAATGCTGTTGCCATATTAAAAGGAACTGATCCAAATGATAAAAGGGTTTATGTAGTAAGCGGCCATTTAGATAGTCGTGTTACAGATGTAATGAACAGAACCAGCAATGCTCCAGGCGCAAATGATGATGGTAGCGGTGTGGCAGGTGTAATAGAAGCAGCGAGAATCATGAGTCAGTATAAATTCCCTTCAACAATCATTTTTGTAGCAGTTAGTGGTGAAGAGCAATCTTTATTAGGTTCTGGTTTTATGGCAGATAAAGCTAAAAAAGAAGGTTGGAAAGTAGATGCCATGCTAAATAACGATATGATTGGCAGCAACAATAGCAGCGAAACACAAATTATAGATAATACTAGGTTGCGCGTATTTAGTGAAGGCTTGCCTGCTTATGAACTGGATAAAAGCGCAAAAAGCATCAGGCAGTTTGGATTGGAAAACGATGGCAAAAGCCGTCAGTTGGCCAGATACGTTAAGGAAGTTGGCGAACGCTATGTAGATCAGCTAGAAGTTAAACTCATTTACAGAAATGACCGCTTTTTGAGAGGTGGCGATCATACTCCTTTTGTAGAGAATGGTTTCACTGCCGTAAGAATCACCGAAATGAATGAAAATTTCGACCATCAACATCAGGATTTAAGAACTGAAAATGGCATCAGATATGGCGATTTACAAGAATTTATGGATTTTGAATACCTTAGAAAAAATACAGGTGTTAATATTGCCGTTTTAGCCAATTTGGCTAAGGCACCTTCAGCACCCATAGAAGCTAAAATAGATGTTAAAAACCTGAGCAATGCTTCACTATTATATTGGAAAGCGCCAGCAAATGGCAATGTAAAAGGCTACTATGTTCTCATGCGCGAAACCAGTAGCCCGGTTTGGGAAAAGAAATTCTTTACCTCAGCAACAAAAATAACATTACCGTACAGTAAAGATAATTATTTATTTGCCGTACAAAGTGTTGGCAATGAAGATAATGAAAGCCTGCCAGTTGTTCCTGGCATTGGTAGATAGAAAACCTTTTAGCCTTAACTCAAAGTTTAACCTTAATTTTATGCCATGAGATTTAAGCCTTTAGCATTTATTTTAAGCATCGCTATTACCTTAAGTATTGGTGCACTTGGTGGTTTTGCCACTGCCCAATCTGTAAAAACCTGGTATCCATTATTAAATAAGCCTTCTTTTAATCCGCCAAACTGGTTGTTTGCTCCGGTTTGGACTAGCCTTTATATCCTAATTGGAATTGCAGCCTACCTGGTTTGGGTAAAACGCGATCAAGTTCAGCACTTTCCCAGAACGGTAGCGATATATTTCATTCAGCTTATTTTAAACCTGGCCTGGTCTTTTATTTTCTTTTACCTGCATGAAATTGGTTTTGCACTCGCAGAAATTATTGCGCTCCTTATAGTAGTCATTCTGAATGCAGTGATGTTCTATAAAATTGATAAATGGGCGGGCTTACTGTTTATCCCATACATCCTTTGGGTAAGTTTTGCATCATTTTTAACTTATAACCTATTCATATTGAATTAATTTTAAAAGAAAATCTTATTTTAGAAGAGTGGTAGCTATTAAAAGAATTTTGCTGATACTCTTCGTTCTATGCTATACCCAATTGCATGCGCAAAAGGTGGGCCTCGTTTTTAGTGGTGGTGGCGCAAAAGGTTTAGCACATATTGGCACCTTAAAAGCACTGGAAGAAAACCACATCCCGATAGATTATATTACCGGAACATCAATGGGTGGCATTGTTGGTGCCATGTATGCCGCAGGCTATTCACCATTGGAAATTGAGAAAATAGCTTTAAGTGAAGATTTTCAGAACTGGGTAAATGGCCGTTATACGAGTGATTATACTTACTATTTTCAAAAAAATGCACCAAATGCATCAATGCTTACAGCTAAGGTAGCCATAGATACAGGTTTCCATTTTAGTTTTCGCTCCAACCTGATTAATGATATTCCTTTAAATTTTGCTTTTCTTGAACTTTTTTCACAGGCATCGGCTGTATCTAAAGATGATTTTAATAAGCTTTTTATTCCTTACCGCTGTATGGTGGCCGACGTGCTTTCTCAAAAGAGCATTACCGTAAGCAAAGGAAGTTTAGCCGAAGCCGTTCGTGCTACAATGACGGTTCCTATTATTTACAGGCCCATTAAGTTAGATGGAAAATATGTTTTTGATGGTGGCTTGTATAACAATTTTCCGGCAGATGTAATGGAAAAGGAATTCAAGCCTGATTATATGATTGGTGCCAATGTATCTTCCAAAACTTATAATGAATATCCTAAAAATACCGACGATCGATTAATGAACCGATTTTTGGTTTACATGTTTCTTTCTAAATCAGATTCTACCACCATAGGCAAAAATGGGATTTATATTCAACCTGAACTTGCCGAATTCACCGCTACTAATTTTGCTCCTGTTAAAGAACTTATTAAAAGAGGATATGATGCAACGATGGCTGATATGCCGCGAATAAAAAAATTAATTAGCAGAAGAGTGAGTGATGAAGAACTGGCCCGGAAAAGAGCCATATTCAATTCAAAGAAACCAGATTTTAAATTCAGTACCGTCTCGGTATCTGGCGTAAATAACCAGCAGAAAAAATATATTGAGCGTTTATTTAAGAGCGATCAACCTACATTTAATCTGCAGGATATCAAGCGTGGGTATTATAAATTAGTTGCCGATCAAACTTTCGAAACCGTTTATCCTAAAATATCTTACCAGGCGGCTACAGACAGTTATACTTTTGAAGTGGTGGCTCAGCCCAAAAAGAGCTTTAAGATGGAACTGGGCGGCAACATATCTACCCGTCCTATCAGCAATGTTTTTCTTGGTGCAGAATACAATTATTTAAACCGTAAAGCTTACACCTTTGGAACAAGTTTCTACTCTGGGCGCTTCTATGAATCTGTACAATTAAACGGCCGGGTGGATTACCCAACGAAGTTGCCGCTTTTTCTGGCTGCAGAAATGACTTATAATCACTGGAACTTTTACAATACCAGCCAGATTTTTATTGAAAATCCACAACCCATTTATATCGAACAGTCTGACCGCAAAATAGATCTGATGATGGGCGTTCCATTAAATTATAATACGAAAATTGTACTGCACTCAACCTTTATCAATAACAATGATCGTTATAGCCCGAATAATACTTTTGCTGTGGGCGATTTACTTGATCAAACCATTTTTAACGGCTTCAGAGGCTCACTTAATCTGGAGAAAAACTCTTTAAACAGGAAACAATACGCCACTAATGGACAAAACTTTTCCTTAAGCTTCAATTACACCACTGGTAGAGAAAACTATACGCCTGGCAACATCTTCCGCAATACAATTGGCTATGTTAAACCACCGGAAGTGAGCCGATTGCATCATTGGGCGAGTATTAAGATCACACAGGAGAACTATTTTCTGCATCTGAAAAAATATACACTGGGTTACATTGTAGAAGGTGTTATTTCAAATCAGCCCTTATTTAACAATTATTATTCAACTTTATTGGTCTCCCCTGCTTTCTACCCACTGCAGGATAGCCGTTCACTTTTTCTGGATAGATTCAGGGCTACCACTTATGCCGCCGGTGGGATTAAAAATATTTACAGCCTAAAAAAGAATATTGATTTGAGAGCTGAAGCCTATTTATTTTTACCACATAAAGAATTTGAACGTGTTGGCTTACAAGATGTTGATTATGCAAAGGCCATTACAAAAATTCGCTATGCTGCAACAGCTGGGGTAGTTTATCATACACCACTTGGCCCGGTAAGCTTAAGTTATAATTTATATAATGATGCAGTTAAAAGAAATGGTGTATTATTGCATATCGGTTATTTAATTTACAATAAACGTTCTATCGAATGAAACAATTTATCTTATTTTGCTCGCTCTGTTTAGTTGCTTTGATCAGCTCGGCACAAACCGCAACCATTAACAATTTCCTGGTGAAGGAAAATTTAATAAAAAACAATAAGCTTGCCATCATAGCTGCCGATTCGCTTAACGTTCCGAATGAGAACATTAATGGAACCTATACCTTTAGCGTAAGTGGTTTTACCCAAATTCTTAAATTTAATGATGGCATTGCGGTATTACCACTGCCTATAGATAAATCTACTTTTGTTTACATTAAACACCAAAATGATTTTGGTACACATAGCAAACTCGTATATGTATACAAAAAAGATAATGACCTGAATCCATACACCATCAATAGTTTATGGCTGTTCATTATCCCAATTGCACTGATCATTATTGCTTTTGCGTTTAGAAAACTCATCATTTTTGTGGTGATTGCATTTCTGGTTTTTGTGTATTTCAATCACAGTTCGGGCTTAAATATCTCCACATTCTTTGAAAGCATATTTGATGGATTAAAAAATCTGGTCTGAATTTAAATTTCAAGAATTTTCTAACTTGGGCCAACTTTGACAACTTACCTTTAAAATTTAGTGTTAAAACCATCCAAATGACATCAGTGATTTAACATTCATACAAATTCAAATATTTAAAATATGCGCATAGCGATTATTGATATGGGCACCAATACCTTTCACCTGCTGATTGCAGAGATCAATGGTGATAGTTTCGAAGTGCTTTATAAAACCAATGTCCCTGTTAAACTAGGCGAAGGGCGTATCAATGATAACATCATCATTCCTGAAGCATTTGAAAGGGGAATTGAATGCCTTAAAAATTTTAGTAAAACCATATTAAATTACCAGGCAGAAAAGATAAAAGCCACAGCGACATCAGCGGTTCGCAGCGCAGCCAATGGTAAGGATTTTGTTCATTCCGTAAAAGAACAGACTGAAATAGAGATAGACATTTTATCCGGAGATGAAGAAGCCTCATTAATTTATAAAGGCGTTAAGTTGAGTGGTGCGATAGAAGATTTATCCTTGATTATGGATATTGGTGGTGGTAGTGTGGAATTTATTCTCTGTGATACGGAAAATTTAATCTGGAAGAAGAGCTACAATATCGGTGCAGCCCGCTTGATGCAGAAGTTTTTTAAATCAGATCCTATTTCTGATGAGGATAAAAATAACATCCTCAACTACATTCAACATGAATTGACTGATCTGTTCGAAATCTGCAAGCAGCACCAACCTAAAACGCTAATCGGATCAGCTGGTGCTTTTGAAACCTTTGCCGAATTGGTAAGCAGCTCTAAAAAATCAGTTATTGATTTAGATACCCTCCAATCCTACCGCTTTGATTTTGATGAATACATTACCCTTTCCATCAAGTTGATCAACTCAACACATCAACAGCGATCAAAAATGCCGGGTATCATCCCGTTGCGGGTCGATTTAATTGTAATCGCCACCCTAATCACCAATTATGTTTTGGGCAGGCTTAAAATTAATCAGCTTAAACTATCCACCTACGATTTGAAAATGGGGATTTTAGCAACTGAATTATAATTGTTATTTACCCTTTTTAGGCGTGTAAATCATTTCACCCATAATCATTGGCTGAAGTTTCAATATCAAATCCTTTTGCTTTACCTTGGTATAATCGATTTTCATAACAGCTGAATAGTTTACACTTTCAATGGATAATGAATTATTTTTAGTATCTAAACCACTTTTGAATAAAATTTCATACTCACCACGATCATTGGTTAAAGCATGATATTTGGTATTTAAAATTACCAAACGAATTCCTGCTAATGGCTTTTTATCCACGCCTAAGATTTTCCCCGTAACCTTATTTACTACCGCTGGCTTTTTATCGTCTTTTTTATTATTATTGACTTTTTTTGAGATTTCTTTTGCCACTGGTGGAATTGCCGCATTAGCTTCTTGTGCGAAGATACTGACACCAATAGCCAGAACCCCTAAATATTTCATCCAGTTTCTATTTGCCGGCTTAACCAGAAGATAATGATTGAGTTGGTTTAATTGTGTTTCACTTAAACGGCCACAAACTGATGATGTTGAAGCTGCCAGTATAGAAATTATTTCGGCATTGGTATGCCCACTGAAATCAATTACATTTTTACTGCAGGCTTTGCAGAAATTAAATCCTGATCCTTTTTCCATCTCCTCCCAATTCTGAGTACAGGGTTTGTCAATGGTAACTTGTGCTGTTGAGTTTTTCATCTTGATTGATTTGTAAACATGATGAAAAAGAAATCAGGATTCCATAAGTTATTTGAAATGATTTAATCATTTTGTAATTAAAAAAATAAAGCACATATTTGTAACTATAATTTAGTTACAATATTGAGCAAAATAGAAAAGCTGATTGCCAGATTCTTATCGAAACCTAAAGATTTAACTTGGGAAGAATTAATTATAGTACTTAGATTTTATGGTTTCGAAGAATTACCAACAGGAAAAACAGGTGGCTCCAGAAGAAAATTTACTGATAAAAATAAAGATATTATAAGTTTACATAAGCCTCATCCAAAGCCTATTGTAAAATATTATATAATTGAACAAGTATTAGAATATTTAAGAGAAAAAGGGAAACTTTAAAATGATCGATAATTTAAAATATAAAGATTACACTGCTACCGTTCATTATAGTGCTGACGACGAAGTATTTTTCGGCAAAGTTGTGGCCATAAATGATCTTATTACTTTTGAAGGTTCATCGGTAAGTGAGCTCAAAGCTAGCTTTGCAGAAGCTATTGAAGATTATTTGGAAACCTGCCAAGCATCAGACAAATCGCCAGACAAAACTTATAAAGGCGTGTTTAATGTTAGGGTACCTTCAAGTCTGCATAAACAAATTGCTCTTTCTGCATCGCAATACAAAATGACCTTAAATGATTTTGTTAAAACAGCCCTATCTTATGCTGTTAATCATAAAAGCGATGTAGTGGCTGAGTTAACAAAATAAAAAACTGGATGGGTTTAATTTGATGATTTAATTTTTATTCAAATTAAGGATTAGCATTTATAAACCTAAGAAATTTTTAAGCTCATGATATAGTTTTTCAGTGGGCAAACCCATCACATTGGTGTAAGAACCTTCTATTCGCTGTACCACAACCAATCCCCACCAATCTTGTACACCATAACTTCCAGCTTTATCATAAGGCTGATAGTGATCAATATAGAAATCAATTTCTTCACTGGTGACTGGTTTACAATAAACTTCGGTCCGGTCATAAAAAGAATGTATTTTATCGCCTTTAACTAAAGTCACACCTGTATAAACTTCATGTTTGCGTCCAGATAATTTTGCCAGCATTTCCTGAGCATGTGCACGATCTGTTGGTTTGCCCAAAATTTCGCCATTTAAGGCAACAATGGTATCAGCAGTAATGACAATTTCTTCAGCAGCATCAAAGGCTTTTGCTTTCTGCTCTGCAATATACACCGCAATTTCGGCTGGTTCTAAGCCTGCAGGATAACTTTCATCTACATCTTTAAGTAAGACTTTAAAATTTAGACCCATTAGGGTTAGAAGCTCTTGGCGACGTGGAGATTTTGATGCCAGTATAATGGGCGGGAAGGTAATTGCCATAAAATATTTTTTTCGCTAAAATAATAAAAGCGACCAAAAGCCGCTTTTATTATTGAATGTTTTAACAGATTAATTACTTCCACCCTGCATACGCTTTTGCATTTCTGCACGCTGCTCTTTCTGCCAAGCCTCATAAGTTTTTTTCTGATCATCAGTGAGTACCGCTGAAACTTTGGTATCGTTATCAGCACGGAATTTCTGCATCTTCTCTCTCATCGCATCACGATCAGCCCCTTGCATATCTTCACGCATTTTCTTCATGGCTTCAGCTTGTTCTGTAAAAACAGTGGTTAGCTTTGTTTTCTGGTCATCACTAAGCTTTAATTTTTCGTCTAATTGTTTTACCCGTTCTTCAGGTTTCATCATCATCCCCCCTCTTCCCTGGCCACCACCTTGTTGTGCCTGAGTAAAACCAGCTATACCAAGCATTAATCCGCAGATCATCAATAATTTTTTCATCTCGTTGTTTTTGAAGTTTAGACTCATTGGAGTATTGGCAGAGAACAAAGTTTAATGACATACTGTAACTTCACTGTTGCAGATCATTGCAGATATCTACTCTTAAGTGGAATTCTGTCAAAGAAAATAGATAGAATTAAAATTTTCGTCATTGCAAGGGAGCACAACGAAACATCTGTTTAGAAAGATTGCTTCACGCCATTGCTAAGCCTTGCCCTTCAGTTCGCAATGACAAGTTTCCTATCGTCATTGCAAGGAAGCAACGAAACATTTGTTTTAGAAAGATTGCTTCACAACATTGCTAAGCCTTACCCTTCAGTTCGCAATGACGAGTTTCCCTATCGTCATTGCCAGGAGATACAACGAATTATCTATTTTAGAAAGATTGCTTAACGCCATTGCTGAACCTTGCCCTTCAGTTCGCAATGACGAGTTTCCCTAATGATTCAACTTACTTACCTGAATCAACGGCATTTGGATTTTCATCAAACCATTTACCTTGTACTTTCATTACTTTTTCAATAATATCACGTGCAGCAGTTTTACCGCCTTTATAAGGTGAGATGAATGTTGAAATGGCTTTAATTTCCTCTACTGCATCAGCAGGGCAAGTTGGAAGTCCAACCAGCCGCATCACTTTTAAATCGGGTATATCATCTCCCATATAAAGCACTTCCCCGGCGGTTATATTTTTATCTTTCAGGTATTGATTAAATATGGTAACCTTATCGCCAGTACCCAAAAAGATATCGGTAATGCCCAGGTTTGTAAGACGTTTTCTCATGGCAATGCCATCGCCACCTGATATGATACAAAAATTGTAACCCCGCTTTACGGCTAGTTGCATGGCATAGCCATCCTTAATGTTAAAAGTACGTAGGGATTCACCGCTATCTGTTACCTGAACAGATCCATCGGTTAATACGCCATCAACATCAAAAATGAAGGTGGTGATATTTTTTAGCTTTTGAAGAAACATTTTAGCTTGGAGTTTGGAGCTTGGAGTTAAATTTACTCATGACTAAGGACTCCGAACTCATGACTTACTTTACTGATTATCTCTCCATTCGTAAACCCAGGCAGATTGAATTTGCTCTAAATGCCCTTCACTGCTTTCTTCACGGGTTCCTTTAAAGTTTGGCAATTCTAAAACCCATTCTAAAAGCTCGGTAAAACGAACGCGATAAATTTTAGCTTCAGAAAAATCGTCGCCAAATTTTTCATATAAAGACATGGCAATATCTTCGTAATCATTCCAGTAAAAAGGTAAGGCGAATTTATCGTTATTCATATTGTTGGTTGTAAGGTTAAATGTTGTAAAGTTTCGGACTCGGGACTCAAGGACTAATCTAATGTCCCATGAAGCCAGATTGATCCGGAATGGTTACTTCAATATCTCCATTGATGACCACACACTGGCAACCCAAACGAGAAGTAATTTTTGGACGAACGGCTCTATCGATGAAATCTTCTTCTTTATCAGAAATTTCCTCAATATTATCCATACCCTTTGTTACATAGACATGGCATGTACTGCATCCGCAAACGCCTCCGCAATTGTGCTGAAGGTCAATTCCATTATCCAGACAAACATCTAAAACCGATTCTCCGGCAGCTATAGGCAATTCTATAGATTCGTGATCAGCTTCTTCAAAATTTATTTTTAGTTTAAAAATGCTCATAATTATGTTGCAAAAATAGTAAGCTAAAGCGGTAAATATGCTATTTGGGCATAAATTTTATGCTATCGCTTAAAGTTTGATAAATGTGCTGCAATTCTGGCATATTGTTTAACATGCTAAAATGCTTATTTAATGTGGTTTCATCTCCTCTCGCTGCCGGACCAGTTTGCACTTTTTCAGGCAAACTAACCATGACTTTATCAGCAGTTTCTTTAATCAATGGTCTGATGATTTCGAAATCCAAATCGTTTTGCTGAAGCAACTGATGGGCTAATGTATACAGGTGATTGGTAAAGTTACAGGCAAAAACGGCTGCAAGATGTAATACTTTTCTTTGATCTCCACCCAGATGATATACCTGTTGACTTAATTTCGAAGCCAGGTTTTGTAAAATGCTTAAATGAGATTCATCTGTAGCTTCAATACATAAGGGAATCTCTTCAAAAGAAACCTCTTTCGTTTTAGAAAAAGTTTGCAGGGGATATAAAACTCCTGCGTGTTTAACTTTCGAAGATAAAACCTGAATATCTGTTGTGCCTGAGGTATGAACGACCAGGCCACTCACAGCCTTCAAATGATCAGCAATGCTTTCAATGGCATCATCTTTTACTGCTATAATGTATAAATCAGCATCCGTTTTAATCGCTTTCAAATTATCAATTGATTCACATGGAATGCGATCGGCCAATAATTGAGCGTGATTCAGGTTCTGGCTATAAATCTGAACAATCTCTTCACCTTTGCTTTTTAAAGCCTGAGCAAGATGAGTCGCTACATTTCCAGAACCTAATAAAACGATCTTCATGATTTATGCGATTTTCGCTTCTTTTCTTCTTCTGAAAATGGATAGCAAGAAACCAATTACCATTACGATGGTACCCGCCCAGTATAAATTAATAAAAGGAAATTCTATGGCTTTAAAAACAACCCAATCTTTTGCCTGCTGAGGTTTTTCAAAAATCTGTAATTCTACCTTTTTCTCGTCAGGTAAAACTTTAGAGAAGCGGAATTTAAGATCTAAACCCTCTACTTTACGTGCAAAATCGAAAGTATTGTTCCCTTTGATTAAGAACATTGGCTCGGCTGTGTAAATTTTTCCGGCAGAATTAATTTCTAAAGGTAAACCTACTGCATAATCTCCCTGAGCCAATACCAGATCTTTAGCCACTGGTTTGTTATTTAATGCCTTTACAGTAACCACACCGCTTGAAGTGTGAATGGTATCGCCAACGGAAACCTTTACAATTCTTGGTTCTTTATAATTTTCATCGTCAGAATGACCTTCATGATCGGCATGATTAGACTGCTTGATTGCCGCACTGGTAATGTGCGTGTACACATCATAAGTTAAATAATGCTTGGTATCAGGTGAAGCAATCAATCCCATTTTTTCATTATCCTGAACATGCGGATGCAAGTTGAAATCTTCTTTAACTTTTCCGGTTTCTTTATCTAAAACTTTAAAATTAAGTGTATAGATCGTATTTGGTGCCTGGGTAGTATCACTCACATAAGTTACCGTATACTTACCCATTTCTTTAGGCTCGTTTTTGTATAACATGATGTTTTCACCTGGCTTCTCTGTTTTTTCAAAGTCTTTTACCGGAATAAAATTATTGGCATTAATAGATAATGGCTTATTGGTTGCTGCAGAAATTAATGCCCCTAAAATTAAAAAGGCAAAACCGATGTGCGCCACAGCTGAACCAGCAAGTTTAGCTTTACCACCAAATGCCTGATACAAAATTGCCGAATTAGACAACACTGCAAATAAACAGCTAAAGGTGATCAGAATATACATGGTGTTGGTGTAGATGTCTGCTACCCAAACCAAACCCGCAGTTAACACCAATGAAAATAAAATAGCCGAAACGAGGCTGCTGTAGAACTTACGTGGATCAGTCCGTTTATATTTTAAATATTGAGAAAAGCCGGAGATTAACGTAATCAGTACGGCAAATGGTGCCTGCCATTGATTATAGTATTTCACTGCATCAATTGGCGGAGAAAAATTTGTTCCGAAAGCTTTATTGAATACCGGAACTGAAGTAGAGAAAATAATCTGAATACAGGCCACAGTAACCACTAAGGCTCCTATAAACATCCAGAATTCTCTAGAATAGGTCTCTTCATCTTTAGTAGTGATGGGTAATTCTTTCCACCTCGCTATAATAAGTGCTATCGCAATTACTGCAAATACCACATTATAAAGAATCAGGTGACCAAACATGCCCATGTCGGTAAATGAATGGACAGATGTATCGCCTAAAATCCCACTTCTAGTTAAGAACGATGCATAAAGCACCAACAAGAAACTTAAGAATACTAATGCAATAGCAGTGAAATAAGCATGACCAGTGTTCTTATACGCGATCATTACGTGTACTGCACCTATTAGCGTTAGCCAAGGAATTATAGAGGCATTTTCTACCGGATCCCAAGCCCAGAAACCACCAAAGTTTAAAGCTTCATAAGCCCAGAACGAACCCATGATGATACCCGTTCCTAAAATCATGACAGCAAAAAGCGTCCATGGTAGAGCAGGTTTAATCCATTCTTTATATCTTTTTTGCCAAAGAGCAGCAATACCATAAGCAAAAGGAACCACCATACTCGCAAAACCTAAAAACAGAGTTGGTGGGTGAATCACCATCCAATAGTTTTGAAGCAATGGATTTAATCCTCTTCCATCGGTAATAAATTTTAAGTAGTTGGCAAAATTCTCCGGATTGGCAAAAACCACAGGGGCCATCGCTTTCAAATCAAGGGAATCTCTTAAAAGGATAAATGGCGAACTTCCAACCCGCTCGCCTAAAATTTCGACACCCAACAGCATTGAGGTTAAAAACACTTGTGAAAATGCCACAACAGTCATTACCGGACGCTCCCAAGATTTTGCTTTCCAAATAAGCAATGCACCTAAAAAAGATTGCCAAAAGGCCCAAAGCCAAAAACTTCCTTCCTGACCTTCCCAAAAAGCGGACACAATATAATAAATGGGTAATTCTTTAGATGAATGCCAATAAACATAGCTATATTCATTGTAGTGACCTAAAATCAGGTAGAACAGCGTAGCTCCAATACCAATGATACTGGCCCAGTTAATTAAGAATCCAATTCTTCCTAAATTGCGCCAGGAATGATCTGCTAAATCTTTAGAGCGGGTAGCGAGGAAATATGATATGGTTGAAAGTAATGATGCACTAAATGCCAGCACAATAAAAAACTGTCCGATTTTACCCGGCAGCAGGTTCTCACCTACAAATTGAATATCCATTAAAATTAATTATATTTTTTCTCGCCGTACTTACCCACTTCTTTAACCTTACCATCTTGATTTATTTCGACCAGGTTATCATTATACTTTGATGGACACTTCATTAGAATTTTTGAAGCGTAAAATTTATCGCCATCCATTTTACCAATTAACACCAACTTTTCTGATTTTTCGAAATCCTGTGGCTTGGTGCCATTGTAAACAACTTCTCTGATTTCGCCTTTTTCATCTTTCATGTGAAAAGCAAAATGATTGGCATCTTTAACAGCATCATAATACATCCCTTTAGATTTTTCCCAATAGCCCATTACGTGTTCTTCTTTTTGAGAAGTAGCGGCCTCTTTAAAATTTGAGTAAGTATCTGTATTGGCATTTAAGCTAAAAAGAATCCCTACGGAAATTGCAATAGTAATTAATCCAATGATTGCACTTTTTTTCATGTTGTGTTATTGTAGTAAAAGCTGGCAACAAAGATAGAAAAATAGCCATAGCGAACATTCTTTTACCGTTTTCGTGTCGTTATATTGACAATTAACTGATGATATTATAAGATCACTCAAAATTATAGAAATTATCAGGCGATCATGATTTTGGTATGATATTAATTACAATATGTGGAGTTGAAATTATCTTTAACCTTCGAATAACTGCTCATAAAATTCAGTTAAATGATTATGTTTGGCGATCAGATAATTGTTATTTTTAAATTTTCGGCAACTCTTAATCATTACTTCTATGAATCTCAAGCAGTTCTATAAACTTTTATTATTTATTGTATTGATTCCTGCATTAAGTTCATGCTTCGAAATTGTAGAAGAAATAAACATGCGTAACAATGGAACCGGAGATGTAATATTGACCATTAACCTTAGCCAGAGTAAAACTAAAGTGGCTTCTGTGATGCTCTTGGATAGCGTTCAAGGATATAAGGTTCCCAGCAAGCAAAAGATTCAATCAGAACTGGCAGAAGCCGTTGCTTATCTAAAGAAAAGTGAAGGAATTTCGAATGTAAAGAGCAGCAGTGATTTCACTAATTACATTGCCACCATCAGCTTTACCTTTAAAGATGTATCTAACATCAATAACATTACTAAAAACATCCTGGCCAAGCAAAAAATAAAAGCCACCAATACATCCTCCTATAGTTTTAATAAAGCCACCAAAATATTTTCAAGGAAGTACCAACCTATAGCTAATGCAAAGTCTGAATTTAATAAACTTAAAAATCAGGATAAAGCAGTTTTCAATGGTGCCATGTACACCAGTATCTATCGATTTGAGACTCCTGTAACAAATGTGTCCAATCCGGCATCAAACGTGTCAAAATCAAAAAAGGCGGTGATGCTAAAGAGCAATATTATGAATTTAATCAACGGAAAAGTTAACGTTTCCAATCAAATACAACTTCTAAAATAATCTAAAAACCTACATGATTTCGAAATCTTAACATAAAGAAAGTATATCATCATGACAGGTTGCTCACCTTTGAAAAACAAACTTATACAAATGAAAAAACTTCTCGTTGCACTCTCGTTCCTATTCCTTACCAGTCTGACCTATGCGCAGGATTTGGTTAAGAAAATTCCTGCAAATGCCTTTACTGTGGCTACCATAAAAGGTGATAATGTATTTAAATTGATGTTTGTGAAAGATTTTAATGAATCTTTTGTGGGCAAAAAAATATTAACAGAGACCTCAAAATCGCTTGATAAAAACTTCACCAGTGTAGAAGACTTTGGAATTAACCTGGAGAAAAACATGTATTATTTTAATCAGCTGAGTGATAGCATTACTTATAATTGCTTCCTGATTCCGCTTAAAGATGCATCACGGTTTGAAAACTTGATTACAGATAAAGAGAAAAAGATTAAGATTGATGGCGAGATCAGAACCATGATTTTACCTGATAGCATGAGTATTATCAAATGGAACAACAACATGATGTACTTCGTAACAGGAAGCATCAATAGCTCTTTTTTTGCTGATTCACTAAAATCTGCACGCTATGGCATTAAGGATGTTCGCTATCAAACTGAAATTTCGCTGGCTGATAGCACCATGACGGCAACAGACTCAACCTATGTAACCACAGATGAGCCGATGGTAGAAGAAGTGATTGCACCGCCAGTTGTAAAAGCAAAAGTGCAGAAAAAAACAGGAAAGAAAAGTACTGTTAAAAATAAATCGGGAAAGAGAAAAAAGGGCGTTAAATCTAAAAAAATACCAAAAAAGGTTAAACATAATGAATATGATTCAGCTGAATATACAGTAACCGATTCAGTTGGAATGGCTTCGCTTCCATCTACAGCTGGAGATGACCAATACGATCAATATCAACAAGAGCAGACAGAACAGGAGGCAAAGAAAAAACAATTGGCACTTGAATGGATTACTGTTCAGGCTAATCAAATTTTCAATAGCAATTACGAATCTATTGAAAGTAATAAATCATATGCCGCAAGTCTGGATAAAAATGCCATTGCAGAAGTTTGGGTTTCAAGCTTGCAGGATGTTTATAATTCCCTCTCCCCAGCATTTCGCTCCTATGGCAGAGCTGGAGTAATGAAGGGTTACGGAAGTTTAACCGCTAAATTATTTATGGATAATAAGAGCTTCCGCATTTCTACAGGTCTTGAACTGGCAAAAGAGCAGGCTGATTCGTATAAAAAAATCATGAACAGGAAATTGAATAAAAAATTCCTGAAATATGTAGACAGTGAAAAGGCAATTGGCTTTATGGGATATGCCATTGATACGAAAGCTTACTTAGAGGAATTACCGAAATTGATGCAACAAACCTATGGCTCATTTTTAGGCATCAATAAAATGGACGAAGAAATTGCACTGGGTTCAGAATTATTTTCACTCCTGCTGGATGAAGAAGCTGTAAGCAAAGTAGTAAAAGGCGATGCTCTATTTATCATCAATGGCCTAAACAGTCGTGATGTGAGTTACACCACATATGATTATGATGAAGATTATAATCAAACAGAGGTAACCAAAACTAAAAAAGAAACCCTTCCTGACTTTCTTTTTATGTTCTCATCAGAAGACCAGCGTTTAATGAATAAACTGATTAAATACGGAATAAATAAAAACAAGGTTAGTGTTAGTAATAACATTTATAAAATTGAAGAAAAGAAAAGTCCTATAGATATCTACTTCATGATTAAGGATGGCATTGTATTTTTTGGAAATTCATTAACCGAAATGCAAAGCATTAGCGACAACAGTTTCCATACAAGCATTAGCAAAATGCATAAAACTTTATTAAGCAAGAATAATTTCAGTTTCTTATTCAATGCAAAGAACCTGGTTGGAAAGGTTCCTGATCAAGAGTTTGGCGGTGAAGAAACAGCGAAGAAATTTAATGAAACGTTGGGCAAAATGGGTAACGTTTATATGAAGTCGAATCCAATTAAAGGAAACTTGGTTTCTGCAGATATCAGCGCAGAAATTCCTAACGGGCATGAAAATGCCTTAAAATATTTGTTTACTTTAATTGAAAATGCGGCAAAATAGACCATTGGAATTTTTAATTGG
Organism: Pedobacter psychrotolerans; assembly: GCF_004340665.1. Lineage (GTDB taxonomy): Bacteria > Bacteroidota > Bacteroidia > Sphingobacteriales > Sphingobacteriaceae > Pedobacter > Pedobacter psychrotolerans. Next base: position 86,310 of record NZ_SLWO01000008.1, on the reverse strand, counting down.
CAAAGACCAATAAACGAATGACTGATGAACGAATGAACCATTCTCTATGAAGAAATTTCTAAAAATAACAGCAGCAATATTTCTATTGCTGCTTATTTTTTTTGTTGGCTTGTTTAAATACAGGCAATATAATGCCAATCAGATTTCTGTTCCGAAAGAAGCTACTGCTATCATTAAAATCAGTATGGATGAGATCTATAAAAGTCTCGCCATGAATATGCTTTTGAATGCGGAATATTATTTAAAATCAGATACCAATAAAAAAATAGATATAAGTACACGCAACTTTAAACATGGATTAAAAATACCTGCAAGTGTCTATTTTTACACCATTAAAGACCAGCCAGAAACGGCTCTATTTTCCCGTTTTGAAATTAATCAATTCAACGATTTTGAAACATTTATTAAAAACAAGCTAGGGTTTAAAATCCTGAAGAAACAGAATGGAATTACCTTCGCTGGATCAGAATTAGGGAACGTAATTGTTTGTTATGATTTGAGCAATGTTGCTGTAGTTGTTTCTGGTGATGCCCGGAATTTTGATTCGGCACTTATGAATGTTTTGAAGGAAAATAACTTTCAAAAAATTGGTAGTAAATTTAAATCCCTTAAAGAATCAACCCATCACATTGCCTATTTCGACGCTGAAAATAGTGTTACAACAGATTTCAATAATGGAGAAATAAATATTAATGCTGATTTTGCTAATCATTTCCTTATTCCGGCAGCCAAACCTAATCATCGAAAATTCAGTAAGGAAAGTACGGCGATTGCCTGGCTAAATGCTGATTTCGTTAAATCTCCGAATAAAAAAATTCGGTTAAAAAACAGCATTTTAGAACGAGATAGCTTACTGAAATATTACAAAGGTTATCTTGATTTTGAATGGACAAATACCACAACACAAACTGATTCTATTATTACCTATGAATACAATGATGATTTTGAAAAAACCGAAAAAGTAGCATTACAGAAACGTAGCGTACCGAATCTTATGCTCAATATCAAAGCAGAGAAAAATCTTTTAATCAAATATCTTAATGAAAAACAGGTGGTAAACCTGGATAGCGGAACGATGAGTAAGACCGTTTTCCCACTTTATAAAGTTTTTGTAGGTGGAAATCAAAATCAGCTTCAACTGACAACCAACAAAAATAATAAAATCGATACGACTCAAATCCCTGCAAATGAATTCTTTTCATTAAATGTTGATTTTGTAAAATTAAATTCATCAATGAATATTCCAGGTTTAACACAACGCCTAAAGCTTTTTAAACATTTGGAGGTAAAAGGAACATCAATGACTACCGAACAAATACAATTGCGTGGAAAAGTCACACTAAATAATGTGCAGGTAAATGCTTTATATCAGATCTTAAAAGATTTCTAAATATGCTATTGCTTTTTACTTTTCAACTTCTTTTATATTTAATTATATTTAGATTAATATCTCTTTTACATGCTGCACGATAATTTAATTCTCATTCTGGTTCTATTGCTTGGAGTAACCCTTTTGGTTATGCTCGGTCAGAAAATTAAGATTTCTTATCCCATATTTTTAGTTCTTGCGGGTTTATTTATTGGCTTTATTCCAGGAATACCACATATCAAAATAGATCCAGACCTTGTTTTCCTACTTTTTCTTCCACCACTACTTTACGAAGCGGCATGGTTTACTTCATGGAAAGCATTCTGGGAATATAAAGGGGCTATTTTCCTAATGGCGGTTGGTTTGGTGTTTATCACGTCAGTAGCGGTAGCTTATGCATCCGTTGCCTTTATTCCTGGATTTACCTTGGCATTAGGCTTTTTACTGGGTGGAATTATTTCTCCACCTGATGCTGTCGCCGCCGCTGCCGTACTCAAAGGAATGAAACTTCCTAAAACTGTTACCGCACTTTTGGAAGGGGAAAGCTTAGTGAACGATGCATCCAGTTTAATCGTGTTTAAATTTGCGCTGGCTACTGTAACCACCGGAACTTTTATTTTACAGGATGCAGCAGTTAACTTTGTTTCTGTTGCAGGATTGGGTATCGTAATCGGGATAGCCATAGGTGGGATATTCTATGCCATTCACCGTTGGTTGCCAACCACCGAAAACATTGATACCGTACTTACCTTGCTCACCCCCTATTTTATGTACATCGTTGCTGAGCATTTTGAAGCTTCAGGCGTTATGGCAGTTGTTTCGGGTGGGCTATTGCTTTCCAGCCAGTCGCATGTGATTCTCACTTCTAACTCCAGAATTAAAACGGTTTCAGTTTGGTCTGCACTTATTTTTTTACTTAACGGTGTGGTGTTTATTCTGATTGGTTTAGCATTACCAGACATTGTTGGTGGTTTAGGTCCGGATTACCCCATTACAAAAGCAATAGGTTATGGAGTCGGCATCAGCTTTTTAGCACTTGTAGTTCGTTTCATCTGGCTTTTTTCAACAGCAAGAATTACCAGTTTTTTTAATAAAAGAACCAGGGTACGTTATCAGGATTTGACCTGGCATTCATCATTGGTAATTGTTTATGCAGGCATGAGGGGTGTAGTATCATTAGCGGTGGCACTTTCAATTCCCGTCATGATTTCAGACGTGACAGCTTTTCCATTAAGGAATCTGATCTTATTCATCACTTTTGTGGTCATCTTTGTTACTTTAGTGGTACAAGGATTAACACTTCCCTTTTTTATTAAGTTATTGAAAATACCAGAGCCTAAACATAAACTTTCTGAACAGGAACAAACCAACCAAATCAAGCTAAAGTTAATTGATCTTTCTATGGAAAAATTAGTGGCTGATTATCAATACCAGTGTACGCACAATGAATTAATGGTTAACTTAAAGGCAGAATTGCAACATTCGTTAAATGAAAAGAAAGATACACTTCAGGCATATAGAAAAGGTGAAATAAATAAGATTGATTTAAAAGCCTATAATGAAATTTTACTTGCTTTGATTCAGGTTCAGCGGGATGAACTGCATCAATTGAAACGCAATAAAAACTATGATGACGATATTATAAGGAAGGAAGAATGGAGACTTGATCTCGAGGAATTGAGTATTACTTCGTAAGTATAGTATTTCTTTTTATTATTGCGGGAATATACTCTGATCCTTCACAAGTAATATTCGGGCAATCTCATGTGGGTCTTTATTTGCAATGAGATTGCTTCGTGCCTCGCAAAGACGATCTCTCATAAGTCTCTGCTACAAAAAACAGAACTATACATTTCCAAAATAAAAAATCCTTGCAAATGATACATCTGCAAGGATTTTCAGCTTTTAGCTTTAGACTTTTAGCTTTAAACCTTATTAAGGCCAAACGCCTAAGTTCATGTATGAAACAGCAATTTTATCAATTGAATTAACAAAGGCAGCTGTTCTCAACGTTTCGGTACCAGGTTTTACTTTTAAGGTTTCACGAATTTCATGATAAGAATGAATCATGGTATCTTCTAAACCAGAGTTTACCAATTCCATTTCAGAAGCACCTTTAACAATCATTAAACGGTGTTCAGGAAGGATGGTTTTTCCTGTTAAGTTTTCTAAAGTTGCAATCAGGTTAGCGTTAGAATTAGCCGCATAACGGTTTTCCATACGTCCGAAGGCTACGTGAGAAAGGTTTTTTAACCACTCAAAGTAAGAAACCGTAACACCACCTGCATTACAATACATATCCGGGATAATGATTCCTCCCATTTCGGTGAAAATTACTTCAGCTTCTGGTGTAGTTGGGCCATTTGCACCTTCAGCAATAATTTTTGCTTTGATGTTACGGATGTTCAATTCAGTGAACTGATTTTCTAAAGCAGCAGGTACAATGATATCACATTCCTGCTCCAAACCTTCCATAGAATTTCTAAAATCTGTAGCACCTGGAAAGCCTAAAATGGAACCTGTGTTTTTACGGTGTGCAAAAACCTCATCCACATTTAAACCATTTGGATTGTAAATAGCACCTTCGTACTCACACAAACCAACAATGGTCGCACCAAACTCAGCAAGGAATTTAGCAGAATGATAACCTACGTTACCCAACCCTTGTACAATTACTCTTTTATCACCTAAACCAGCTTTTAAACCAATTTTAGCCATATCTTCCGCAACATCTACACATTCGCGAACCGCATAAGCAACCCCACGTCCAGTAGCCTCTTTACGGCCACGGATACCATGTAACGCAATTGGTTTACCTGTTACACAACCTAAGGCATCCAGCTGACCTGGATTCATTGTCATGTATGTATCTGCAATCCAGCTCATTTCGCGTTCACCAGATCCATAATCAGGAGCAGGAACATCAATACCAGGACCAATAAAATTCTTTTTAATTAATTCGGTTGTGTAACGACGGGTGATGGTTTCTAACTCAGCAACACTATATTGTTTGGTGTTGATTTTAATACCACCTTTTGCGCCACCGAATGGCACATTTACAATGGCACATTTGTATGTCATTAAGGCTGCAAGCGCCATCACTTCATCTTCATTAACCATTTCGCTATAACGAATACCACCTTTGGTTGGACTCATATGGTGCGAATGCTCTACACGCCAGGCATCAATTACTTCAAAACCGTTTCCTCTGCGAATAGGAAATTGGAAACGATACACACTATTACATGCTTTAATCTGGTTCAATAAACCTTCAGGGTGATTGGTGAATTGAGCCGCACTGTCAAAGTTCTTACAAACATCTGCAAAGAACTTGTTCTCGTCTGCTAGATTAGCCATTATTTATCTTTTATGAATTAAGTATGCCGCAAAATTGCCTAAAAAAACAGCATATATCCAAATGAAAAAACACTTAGTGTATAGCAAACACCAATTGCAAATGGCTAAAAAAACAGCTTTAAACTGTTTAAACTTAGTTTTTACCCGTATTTTCTTTTTCTATTTTTTTTAATCTTTTATCAATGGAAAAAAGATAAGCCAATAAACCGACTAAAATGATCACAATACAGGTAACAACTACGTAGATTTTACCGTCACTGCGCAGGCGATCTGCCATTTCCACGCCATTATCCTGAGCAAATAATTGCACTGTAGCCAGCATCAATATCAGGGATAAAAATATCTTCTTCATGTTAATTGTGTTGTTGTTTAGTTTCTATGGAACGTATTCTAAAACGGATAGTGTATATCCAGTAACCAATCAAAATCCAGCCTAAACATGCAGGATAAAATACCATACGCATGCGGCTATCTAGATCATAGCTATTGAAACCTGGATTCCCACCGTTACCCGGGTGTAATGAATCTTTTAAACGTGGTAGCACGAAAAGTAAAACCACCATCATAGGGAAGGCAAAGATGTTGTAAATGGCCGAAATTTTAGCCCGCTTTTGTTCTTCATCTATAGCATTACGAAGAATGAGATAAGCGAAATAAAGCAATACAGAAATGGCTGCAAAATTTTGTTTTGGATCAAAACTCCAGAATTGCCCCCAGGTATATTTCGCCCAAATGGCACCTGTAACCAAGCCTAAAAGCCCAAAGATAATACCAGCATTAACACTTTCTACTGCTTTTATATCATCGATTTCGCTTTTCGAACTTAAAGATTTTATGCTGTAAAAAACTGAAATTGAAAACAAAACGATCATAGCAAACCACATGGGTACATGGAAATACAAATTTCTAATCGATTCATTTATAATAGGCAAACGCGGTACGCCCATCAATATACCTGCAATTGCAGTATATATGACGAGCACCGAACCTAATATTTTCCACCAAGTTTTATACATATCTTTTTATAATTTTTAATGAGTGAGTTTTGAATGAGTGAATGTTAGCCAAGTGGCAATTAAATCATTCTATAATTCAATCATTCTCTCATTGTTTAATTTAATTTTGAATAAGTAAATGTTAGTCAAGTGGCAATTAAATCATTCTATAATTCATTCATTCTCTCATTTTTTAATTTAATTTTGAATGAGTGAGTTTTGAATGAGTGAATGTTAGTCAAGTGGCAATTAAATCATTCTATAATTCAATCATTCTCTCATTTTTTAATTTATGAAAATTCATATTATCTCAATCATTCATTATAGCATTCCATTTTAATCCCGCCAAAGGTAAGGAAATAACAATAAAGAGGTGGCAACGGTCAGTACATTTACCAACAATAACATGCCTATTTCGTCGTAACTATTTTCCCATGGCAAGCCGTCTACCGCATTTTTAGCCAGTTTGATTAAAAGAATCAATACCGGAATGATAATCGGGAAACTGAGAATTGCCATGAGCATTCCGCCATTCCCAGCTTTACTTGCTATTGCTGAAACCATGGTAAAAACAGTTGAAAAACTGATACTTCCCATAATTACAGCCACATAATAAAGTAATAAATCAGGTGGTGTAAATGTATCAAAAACCAGAATGTAAAATCCCAATGCAATGGTGGTTAAAACCAACATCAATATTGTATTATATACGGTTTTAGAAATTAATATTGCCGCCGGACTTGCCAAAATATAATTATACAACTGCTGCCCTTTAGTTTCCTGCAGAAAGCTTTTGGAAACCCCGTTAATAGAAGCAAAGAGTATTATGATCCAAAACAATGCATTCCAAGCAAGCTTATTATCGCCGAGGCTTACAAAAGATAAGTAACAGGTAAAAATAGTGGAAACTACATACAACAATATGCCATTGATGGTATATTTGGATCGCCACTCTAACAGTACCTCCTTTTGTATCAAATATTTAACCTCTTTGGCCAGTTGCATAATCGCAAAGATACTTTTATTGATAAATATTGAATGTTTAAATTGTTGGATTGTTGTAATTTTGTCTAAATTTTTTAGCTATAGATTCTTAAATAATCTGCGAATCAGCGGCCTACATCATGGAAAATCACTACGCATCAGTTATAGAATCGCCAATAGGCAAATTAACCATCTTCGCCGATGACGAATTTGTACATGCGGTTACCTTCGCTGATGCAGATGTTAGAGACTTAACTCAAAATGCGTTGACATTAAAAGTTGCTTTACAGTTTGAAGATTATTTCAAAGGTAAATTAAAGGATTTCGATTTCCCTATTAAACAAAAAGGTACAGATTTTCAACAACAGGTTTGGCAAAACTTAATTGCAATCCCTTATGGAGAAACCACATCATACGCTAAATTTTCTGAACATCATCCGCTGGCCATCCGAGCCATTGCAGCAGCTAACGGAAAAAATAATATAGCCATCGCTGTTCCTTGTCACAGGGTTATCGGAAGCAATGGAAAACTGGTTGGTTATGCAGGTGGTTTATGGAGAAAGCAGTGGCTCTTGCAGCATGAACGAGAAATAGCACAAAAAGGACAGACTGAAATTAAATTTTAACAAGATAATTTGAAGATGACATTACAAAAAGCCGAAACTGGTAATTATTTAAAAGCGATTAGATTGATTAACCTGGATAACGATGACTGCACCTTTGAAAGAGGAAAAATTCCTGTACAACAACACATCAATGCCAGTCATTTTTTCGCCAAAACAGATGTTTCAACATTGGAAGGCATTCCGCATCCGGCGCCTCGCCGACAATACGTAATTACGCTAAAAGGAAAATTAAAATTTGGAGTGACCAATGGAGAATCTTTTATCATTGAGCCCGGAATTATTTTAATTGCGAATGACACTAAAGGAATCGGACATACCTGGGAAATTATTGAAGGTGAGGAATGGGAAAGAATTTACATTCCATTGGAAGATGACACTGATGATTTATTTATCACCGACTAATCTTCAGAAATCTTTTTAGAATAGTAAACTAAATCCTGAATAAATTCATCATGAATTGAATAATTCCAGATTATGATTCATGATGAAATGTTATCAAATGATAACAGCATAGTTAATAAATCAGCTTATTTTAATAAGTCAGGATTGGTTGTAGCAATAATCTTGTCACCACGTTTGGTGCTAAAAAGCATAAATAAAACACCAACCAAAAGAACAATCCATCCCCATTGAAAATGAACCACCTTACCAATTAGTTTATTAGCGAAGCCATATTTTGTATAATTATTAGCTGTAAAATAAACTGCTACCACGGCCAATACATACCAGATAGCCATTACAAAACTCATAAATCTAAATGCTCCGGCCTTTCTGATAAAAAGGAAAAGTACTGAAATAATAAGGATAGCATAAGTGATCATAAATAAACGGGCATCAGATTGATACAGATTCCAGTTTCCTTTAATGGGCACTTTCAGCATCGGACAAAACCCTGCAATAAGACAAAGTAAAACACCTACAAAGGCTCTGAATTTATTTAATATTAACATTTTGATTTAAGATATTCCCTGCGGTTTGATTACACAGGTATAAAGATTACACTAATATTGATAAATTGTTTGAATGATTTTTTTCTTGTTAAATTGTCTGGCATTTTCTTAACTAACCAACTAACCAACTACTGTCCTTCCACAATCCCCATCTTCTCCGCAAAGTGCGCACAGTAATCACGTAAATCTTCTACAATTAGTGTTTCATTAGTCGCCTTCAAAAAGCTATCACCCATGGTTTGCAAGGTTTCATAGAAGAAACGTTTCATTTCATCAACAGGCATATCCTTGGTCCAAAGGTCAATTTTTAAAGTGTTTTTATAGTTATGATCCCAAACGGATAAGAACATTGCTTTTGCTGGTACTTTATCAGCATTTCCAGAATCCGTACTTTCCCAAAGGATGTTATCAGGATTATTGGCTTCGTCTAATTCAACTGTTAATTTAATTTCTGCTGTCTTCATACAATGATTTCACTGATTGTGGAGATTCCACGGTTTTAATTTATGGCGCAAAGATGCTGAATTTTTAACTTGATTATACTGTTGAAAAGCCTGCAAAAATATTTTTACGGTTTAATTACGCGATCCTTTGGATGATCAGCATCAACACTGCGGTAATGACAATAAAAATTGATTCCACCATCCAGATTTTTTTTAAATCTTTAAGTGTAAAACGGAAGATCAAATCGGTAATGAAAGTTACCAGAATTAAACATCCTAGTATTAACAGATAAAAACCACTAAAATCAACATGCCTTGGCGCATGATCCTTCGGACTTAAAATAGTAAAGGCCGCCAACCCTAATCCAATAGCGCCAATAATATTTAGGGGCGTAATCCTCAATTTCATAACCCTTACTTTTTCTTATCGAAACGTTTACCCTTTTTAAATGATTTCACTTCTTTCCCCGCTTTTTCCTTCGCCTTTTCGCGAACCTTTTTCTCTATTGCAGCAGCATGTTTTTTCTCATGAAAAGCTCCCTTAAAATCAGGATCTTCCTTGCGCTTCTGCATATCAATTTCCTTGGCAATTTGCTGACGTTCTTCATAAGGTGTTTCATCGATGTAAACCCCTTCAGGAATTTCAGCAACAGGAATATACTGGCGGATTAATTTTTCAATTTTACGGATATAATATTTTTCTGCATCAGTAGCAAAGGTAATGGCATCGCCTTTTGCAAAAGCCCTACCTGTCCGCCCGATTCTATGCACGTAATCTTCAATAATAATCGGAACATCGAAGTTAATTACATGGCTTACGTCGCTCACATCAATTCCCCTACTGGCTACATCTGTCGCCACCAACACACGAACATTTCCATCTTTAAAGCTATTTATCGAGTTAATTCTGGTATTCTGCCCCTTATTGGCATGAATCACACGAACATTTTGAGCGCCATATCTACGTTCAATAAAACTGAAAATATTATCAGCAACCGTTTTTGTTTTGCAGAAAATAATCAGGCGTGAAAAAGCCTCATCATTTTTCAATAAATGCTGCAACAAATTTATTTTCGTTTTAAAATTCGGAACATAATATAATGCCTGAGTGACATTAGCCGCTGGTGTAGCCTGTGCTGAAGCTTCAATAACAAGCGGATTATTTAAAAAATCACCTGCAATTTTTTGCACCAACTCGCTCATCGTTGCGGAGAAAAGTAAGTTCTGGCGTTTACGCGGCACAATTTCCAATATCCTGTGGATAGACCCGATAAAACCCATATCCATCATTTTATCCGCTTCATCCAGTACCAGAAATTTCAGACTTTGTGTATTGATGTCTCCTGCAAGATATAGATCTAAAAATCTTCCAGGTGTAGCAATCAAGATATCAACTCCCTTTGCAATCTCTTCTTTCTGCGTTTTCGGACCAATTCCACCGAAAATCACCAATGAACGCAAGTCCGTATAAGTAGAAAATAATTTTACCTGCTCTGCAATTTGCATGGCCAGCTCCCGAGTAGGTGATAAGATTAAAGCCCGTGGATTATCGCCCTGAGCATACTTCAACTGCATTAGAATAGGCAAAACAAAGGCTGCCGTTTTACCGGTACCAGTTTCTGCAATCCCAAAAATATCCTGACCTGATAAAACAGGGGCAATTGCTTTTTCTTGTATCGGCGTGGCAACAGTATAACCTGCATCGGCTACTGCGTTTAATATTTGCCTGTTTAACTTAAATTCTTCAAAGGATTTTGCCATAGCGAACAAAGATAGGTTTTTTAAGCCGAAAGGCTTAAACTAGTCAGAAGTTCGGAGTCTTAAGTCGTGAGTCTTAGACTCAAACATAAAGTCAAAGCTCACTTAAAGAGATTAGGAGTAAAGCAATTCAGTAATTCTTCGGCTATGGTAGTCCTGCCATTCGCTTTACTTCGTTACACTAGTACTCACTGCTGTCAGGTTTATTTAATTTAAAACAGCAACCCTAAACTCAGTTTCTTCCTTTCATCCGTCCAAATCTTATCCCCTATTTCTCAAATGTCGTATCTAACTTCTCAAATCTATTTTTACCTTTGAAACATGAATTCTTATCTGATCAAAGCGGCTACAATCGTAAACGAAGGACAAAAAATTGTTGCTGATGTATTAATTAAAGATGGACTTATTGCGAAGATTGGCCGGAATTTAAGTGCACCAAACGCTACAGAAATCAATGCTGAAGGACAATTTCTTCTACCAGGAATGATTGATGATCAGGTTCATTTCCGTGAGCCAGGTTTAACACATAAAGCCGATATATTTACGGAAAGTATGGCCGCCGTTGCGGGAGGCATTACTTCTTTTATGGAGATGCCAAACACTGTTCCAAATACTTTGACACAAGAATTACTGGCTGATAAATACAAAATAGCTGCAGAAACTTCTCTAGCCAATTATTCCTTTTATATGGGTGCCAGCAATGACAATATTGATGAAGTTTTAAAAACCGATCCTAAAAATGTATGCGGCATTAAAGTTTTCATGGGTTCATCAACAGGAAATATGTTGGTTGACAATGAAAAGACCTTAGAAAATATTTTTAGCAAAGCACCAATTTTGGTGGCCACACATTGCGAAGATGAAGCAACCATCCGCCAAAATTTAGCAGAATTTAAAGTAAAATACGGTGATGATTTAACCATAGATATGCACCCACTTATTCGCAGTGCAGAGGCGTGTTATAAATCTTCATCATTAGCAGTGGAATTAGCAAAACGCTACCAAACGCGTTTGCATATTCTTCACATTTCAACAGCTAAGGAAATAGCCTTATTTGACAATTCCATTCCATTAAAGGATAAAAAAATAACAGCAGAAGCCTGCGTTCATCACCTTTGGTTTAACGATCAAGATTATGCAACAAAAGGCAATTTTATTAAATGGAATCCTGCTGTAAAAACGAAGGATGACCAAAAAGGAGTGCTTCAGGGTGTATTAGATGATAATATCGATGTAATTGCTACCGACCATGCACCTCATACTTTAGAGGAAAAGCAGCAACCTTATGCTTCAGCACCATCTGGCGGACCATTGGTTCAGCATGCATTGCCCGCTTTATTGGAAATGCACTTGCAGGGCAAAATTTCTTTGGAAAAAATCGTGGAGAAGACTGCCCATAACCTAGCCATCTGTTTTGATATTGAAAAGCGAGGGTTCATCCGCGAAGGTTACTGGGCCGATTTGGTTTTGGTAGATTTAAAAGATTCATGGAAAGTTACTACGCTTAATAATTTTTATAAATGTGGCTGGAGTCCGTTTGATGGCGATACTTTTCAAGCCAGCATCACACACACTTTTGTATCAGGTAATCTGGCATATCAGAAAGGTAAATTCACAACAGACCAGATTGGCAAGCGATTGACTTTTGAGAGATAGATTTGTTATATTTGTTTATTAAGCAATATCAAAATGGAAACTTTAACATTACATCCTAAAAACAAGGAACAACTCAATGCGTTGAAAGCATTTGCTAAAGCTTTGAAGATTGATTTTGAAACAGAAGAAAGTCCGTATAATCCTGAGTTCGTAAAAAATATTTTGCAAGCTCGAGAAGACATCAAAAATGGTAAGGGAGTAAAAATTGCGGTTGAAGATTTGTGGAAATAGAAGATGGAAATTCAATATGTTGATGACTCTTTATTAGATATCAAATTTTGGAAGAAATCTGATAATAAAGTCATACAAAAGAAAATTGAACAATTAATACTAGCAATTCTTGAAGACCCATTTAGATGGAATAGGAAAACCAGAAGCGCTAAAATATGAATTTTCTGAAAAATGGTCGAGAAGGATTAACGAATAACATAGGATTATATATGAGGTTACAGAAGATGTTATTTATATATATTCTTTAAAAGGCCATTACAAATAATGACCTCAATAAAAAAAACAGCTTTTAAAGCTATCGCTATATTCAGCATAGCGCTGCTAATTTTCCTCTTTGGTTTATTCCCTGCCCTAGTTAATAAATATTATTCAATAGGCATCTATCCCTATATTTCTTCTTCATTAAGATTTATCTCCTCAATTTTTCCTTTTGCTATTGGCGATATTGTTTATGCCTTAATAATTGGTTTTATCCTTTATAAAATCATCATATTTTTCAAAAAAAGGAAAGCTTTAAAAAGAGCACACAGAATTATCGTTCCGTTGCAAGTTTTAAACTTCTTCTTAATTCTCTACATCATCTTCAAAATTGTTTGGGGCTTAAATTATAGCAGGCCAAGTGTGAGTGAAGCATTAGGCATTGGAAATGAAAAATATAGTGTAAAAGAATTGGTTTTATTGGGTGATTACTTTATGAAAAAGACCAATGATTTAAAACTGAAACAAACCAAAATTCCAGCTTATTCCATCGATACCCTAGAAATCAATTCGGCAAAAGCTTATGATTTAATGAAGAGAAAAAATTCTTTATTTCGTTACTCAAACCCTTGTTTAAAAGCAGTTTTAAATCCATGGATTGTTAGCAAAGCTGGCATTGAAGGCTATTATGCGCCGCTTTCAGGTGAGGCCAACATGAATATGAATCTCCCTGATTTTGTGAAGCCCTATGTTTCCTGTCATGAAATTGCGCATCAATTGGGTATTGCTTACGAAGACGAAGCGAATCTTTTAGGTTATTTAACGGCTAGTAATATTCCAGATGTGAATTATCAATATTCGGCAAATTATGAAATGTTAAGGTATATTTTGTTCGAAATCAGAATGAAATCACCTGATGATTATCTGCAACTTCATGATCAGTTATCTCCTGCAGTTCTGGCCGACTTTAAAATCGAAAAAGAATTTTGGCGTAAGTATAACGGACAAATGTTCGGCTACATGGATGCCACTTTCGATCGCTTTTTAAAACTTAATAATCAGAAAAAGGGAATCGACAGCTATCAGGATATTGTGATTTGGCTGTGGAATATACATAAAAGAGAAGTTAACCCCCTAGCCCCCTAAAAGGAGAACTACAGGTGATATGGAAAGCCAAGCTTTTTAATCTGACACTTTAAAAACTTAAAATGAACGGTAGAAAGTTAAAGCCCCCTTTAGAGGTTGGGGAGCTACCCATGTATTGCTTCTTTCTTCCCGAAACTCTGAATCAATTCACCTTCAAAATCCAACCATTCTTTCCACCGTTTATCTACATCAACATCGGTACTGTACTTACGGGCGAAGTTTAAAAATGTGGTATAATGACCCGCCTCAGAAACCATCAATTCATGGTAAAACTTAGCCAATTCTTCATCTTTTATATTTTGAGAAAGTACCCGAAAACGTTCGCAACTTCGGGCTTCTATCATTGCAGCAAATAAAAGCCGATCAATAAAAGCCTGGTTGCGGCTTCCATCTTTTTTACTAAACTTCACCAAACGGCCCACATAATCATCTTTTCTTTCGCGGCTTAAAGTATAGCCTCTTTGCTTAATGATTTCGATAACCATTTGAAAATGCTGCATTTCTTCTATTGCAATAGCCGTTAATTCGTCAACCAGGTCCTGGTGTTCTGAATTTTGAGTAATTAGCGTAATGGCATTTGATGCTGCTTTTTGTTCGCACCAGGCATGATCAGATAAAATCTCTTCTAAGTTTGATTCCGCAATATTTGCCCAACGTGGGTCAGTCAATAATTTTAATCCTAGCATGTGGTGATGTAATTGAGTTGCAAAATTAAGAATATTTAACATACGTTTAATATCTCCCGCAGATTTAGAGGATAAACGCAGATTTATATTTTAATCTGCGAAAATCACTTTTATCTGCCTGAGCCAAAAAAAAGCACTTATTTTGCAAGTATAAAAATATGAATGCAAAAAAGTTGTTGATTATTGGATTAGTCTGGCCAGAGCCCAATTCATCGGCAGCTGGAACGAGGATGGTCCAACTGGTTGATTTATTCTTAAGCAAAGGTTATCAAATTACTTTTGCATCGGCCGCTTCCAAAAGTGATTTTAGCTACGATTTCTCCCAAACAGAAGTTCAGGAACAGGAAATAAAACTAAATGATCAAAGCTTCAATTCGTTTTTAAAATCGCTCGATCCACAAATCGTGATTTTCGATAGGTTTATGGTTGAAGAACAATACGGATGGCGGGTACAGCAGGAATGCCCGGATGCACTTAGAATTTTAGACACTGAAGATTTACACTGCCTGCGAAGTGCCCGCCAGCAAAGCAATAAAAAGCAAACGGAAATTGATTTATTTTCTGACACTGCAAAACGTGAAATAGCTGCTATTTTACGTTGCGATATATCCCTGATCATCTCGGAAGTAGAAATTAAAATTTTGAAAGAAAAATTTAAAATTGATACTTCCCTTTTATATTACCTCCCTTTTTTAGAACAAGAAATTACAACAGAAACCATAGCTAAATGGGTTTCGTTTGAAGATCGCTCAGATTTTGTATTTATTGGAAACTTCCTGCATGAACCAAACTGGCACACCGTTCAGGTTTTAAAAACTAAGATTTGGCCGGCTTTAAGTAAAAAACTTCCAGGGGTAAATTTAAATATTTACGGTGCTTATGCCACGCAAAAAGTATTGCAACTGGAGAACAAAAAAGAAAAATTCCTAATCAAAGGTCGGGCAGAAAATGCAAAACAAACCATTGCAAAACATAAAATTTTACTCGCCCCTATTCAATTTGGCGCTGGCGTGAAAGGAAAATTTATTGATGCGATGCTTACTGGAACACCATCTTTAACCACCACTGTCGGTGCCGAGGCGATGAAAGGTAAGCTGGATTGGAGCGGCTTTATTGCAGATGAAGCGGATGTTTTTATTGAGAAGGCAATTACACTTTATCAAGATCAAACAGCATGGCTTAATGCACAACAAAATGGCATTGAAATCATTAATAGACGATATGCAGCTTTGCATTTCGCTGATGATTTTATAGCTAGGATTGAAAAATTAAACTTAACTGAACATCGAAAAACAAATTTTATCGGTCAGATTTTGAACCACCATACGGCCCAGAGTACCAAATACATGTCATTGTGGATTGAAGAAAAAAACAAAAAATAGTTCATTGTTGAAAACCACGCAATAAAATCATTTTGCAACCTGATCTCTCAACTTCACACCTGTCCCATCTATCCAATATCTAACTTCAAATTATTTTTATTCTGTTTGTAACATTTCGGAAATATATTTTAGATTTGCGCATTATTTAAAATTAGTCTAAATAAAACCAAACAAATTCGATGTATAATTTCTACAAAAAAATATCATTTCTGATCATTTTTATGGGCGTTTATGCCCTGGCTTCTGCTCAAGAACTGGTGACTATTAATGGTAAAGTAACTGATGAATCGGGAGATGTTATCCCAGGTGTTAATGTATATGCAGAGAATGGCAATAATAAAACGACTACCGATCATCAAGGAAATTTTAGTTTATCAGTACCAAAAACAACGTTAACAATTAAATTCAGCTATGTAGGCTATATCACAGCCAGCAGAAACATTAACCAGAACAAAGAGAAAATCACACTAAATATCAGCCTTTCTCCCACTAAATCAGATTTACAGCAAGTTGAGATTACCGGGCGAAAAGAGAAAACTTACAAAAATACGGCTACTTTCATCGGTAGCAAATCCGAAATCCTGTTGAAAGATTTGCCACAATCGGTATCATATGCAAGTAAGGAACTGATAGCAGACCAAGGTGCCGTACGCGTTGGTGAAGTAGTTAAAAACTTCAGCGGCGTTAACCAGTTTACTTTTTATGATGATATCACCATCCGTGGATTTAGAATAAATGGCGGCAGTAATACGCAGCTAATCAACGGCATGCGAACCAGCACTGGTTTCTGGAAACAGCCCTTAGCCAATTACCTGGAACGTGTAGAAGTTTTAAAAGGCCCATCATCAGCACTTTATGGCAATGCAAGTCCGGGAGGCGTAATTAACCGGGTAACTAAAAAACCTTTGGCAGAGACACGTAAATCGCTTAGCCTTTCTATGGGAAGTTACAACACTTTCCGTGCATTGGGTGATGTTACCGGCCCTGCAAATAAAGATAGTACATTACTTTACCGCTTAAATTTTGGTTATGAAGATGCCAACTCTTTCCGCGATATGCAATTCGATAAGAACCTGATCATTGCACCATCACTTACTTTTCTACCTTCAAAAAACACCAGTCTAAACTTTGATTTGGTATATAATGATTCGAAGAGCCGTTTAGATCGTGGTCAATCGGTATTTGGGAATGGGAACCTTTACTCTACTCCACAGTCGACATCTTTAAATACAGGAAATGACCACTTAAATGAAAAAACTTATAATGTTTCACTTTCTTTGAATCACCGCTTCAGTGAAAACCTGAACTTTACGGCTTCTTACATGAAAACTGGATACAGTGAAGATTTATACGAACATAGAAGTGCCAATACCTATGCTTTAGATGCCACCGGAAAATCTGTTGACAATCTAATTGCCATGCAAATCTTTAACCGCATCCGTAAAAGGTATATTGATAACTTTTCTGGCTTTATTAATTATAAACTCAAAACTGGAAAAATTGAACAAACCATTGTAGCCGGATATGATTATGCAAGTGAAAAACTTCCGGTGGGTGCCTCACAACTTACGGCTACTAACTATCGCAATGCAGCAAATACTGGTTCCATCAGCTTTGTAAAATCAGAGTACGATAAAGATCCAACCAATTATATTAAAAAGTTCCTTGTAGTAAATAATTTGCTGGTACCCAATGTACCATCATTCAACCTGAACGATGTTATGGCATCACAACGCATGCAGGATGATAGCAAAAACTTTTTTACTCAGGCCGCATATGATCCAACCTATTATTTCTTAAATGCTGGTTATGTTCAGGATAATATCAAATTTGGAAAATTACAAGCCTTACTGGGTTTGCGCTACGAATATTATACTGATTATTCTAATTACCTTAAGCCTACGCAAGCTACCGCAAACTCCAAAGCTTTATTGCCTAGATTTGGCCTGGTTTATTCTGCTATCACAAACATCAATCTCTACGGAACCTACGTAATGGGTTATACACCGCAAACGGCTTCAGCTATTTCTAATCCTAATGCCGGCGGACCATTTGATCCATTAAAAAGTAACATGATAGAATTTGGCGCTAAAACCAGCTGGCTTGATGAACGCCTGACTGCATCAGCAGCCATCTACCAAATTAAACAAAAGAATGTACTTTATAACGCAAATGTAGTGGGGCAGCCTGATCTTTTACGCTCAGTTGGTGAGGAACGCTCACGAGGTATTGAGTTTGATATTATTGGTCGCATTATCCCTCAATTAAGCATTCTGGCCTCCTATTCCTATAACGAAGCGTCTATTACAGATAGTCCAATAGCATCAGAGATTGGCAGACAAAAACCTAATGCGCCACACCATACCGCAAATATCTGGGCAAAATATAGCATCACAAGTGGCATATTAAAAGGTCTCGGTATTGGTGGCGGTTCAAACTATGTAGACTCCAGAATCCTATCGATAGATGCAACCCAAACCATTCCAAGCTATACCTTATTTAATGCTGCATTCTATTATAATGTGGGTAAGGTACAAGTGCAGTTTAACATGAATAACATTACCAATAAAGTGCACTGGGTTGGTGGATATGATTACTTAAGGCTTTTCCCGGGTACGCCATCCAATTATTTATTCACATTGGGTTATACTTTCAATTAGAATTTTGAAAATATTAAAAAAGACTGCCGCTTTAATACACTTGTGGCTTGGCCTGATTAGTGGTGTGATCATTACTATTGTGGCCATCACTGGCTGTGTATATGTTTTCGAAGAGGAGTTATTTAATTTTTTTAATCAGGATATAGTTTATACAAAAGCAATGGGCAAACCCTTGCCTTTGTATATTTTAGAGGAAAAGGCTCAAAAAGCACTTCCTGTTAATGAGAAATTTAATCGTGTAGAAGTTAAATCAGATCAATACGCTTATGTTTTTTCAGCCTCAAAAGCGAATAAAAAGGCTAAATCCATTTTTTATCTTGATCAGGTAGCCTACAGTAAAGATGTATATATCGATCAGTTTAGTGGTAAAGTTCTCGGTGTCATCAACCTTAAATATGAATTTTTCAGTATATTAAGACTCATTCATCAATATCTGCTATTTAAAAAGCCCATTGGCAGTTTAATCGTAGGCTCTTCTGTCCTGATGTTTTTCGTCATTATTATCACTGGATTTATCATCTGGCTTCCTAAAAAGTTAAAAAACATCAGGCAACGCTTAACAGTTAAGTGGAACGCAAAGTTTAAACGACTTAACTGGGATTTGCACAGTACGTTCGGTTTTTACGTAACTCCCTTTGCCCTGGTGATCGTAATTACAGGACTGGTGTGGTCATTTAAATGGTGGGAATTAGGAATTTACAAATCACTGGGAACAGCTAAAAAGCCAAATCTTTTAAGAGAATATGTATCATCTCCTGCTGAACATAAAACCAAATTAGCCAGTAATCTAGCCTTAAATACCCTGATCAAATTAAATAAAGGAAATTACAAAACGATCTTGCTGAATTATCCCGAAGATGAAAAAGCAAACATGATGGCTACCGTTCAGATGATTAGATCTGAAGATGCCTGGCGGGGATTAAGTTATTTCTACTTTAATCCAAACACTGGTATACTTACGGGTGAAATGTTACATCAAAACAAGCCATTGGGATTAAAATGGCGCAATTCAAATCTCGACATTCATGATGGGGGTTTATTCGGTTGGCCCACTAAAATACTGGCATTTCTGGCAGCATTAATTATTGCAACCTTGCCCACTACCGGATTTTTGATCTGGTGGGGGAAAAAGAAAAAAAGAGGCTTCTGATCTAATCAAAAGCCTCTTCGCATTTATATTTTTGTCTTTTTTTTAAAAGTTAAAAGCGAGTTTAGTAAATAGCCTGCGTCCATTAAAGCCCATTTGAACAGCATCCCACGCACCACCTGTCTCACCATCATAAGCCGACAATTTAGCACCTTGAACATAGCCATAATCTGGGTGAACATTAAATACATTATCTACACCAAAAAATACGGTCATCCTTTTTGATACTTTATAAGAACCATAAAGATCGGTAACCATTTTACCTGAATAATTAAACTGCTCCAATACGGTTGTTGCCGGATCATTATCTAGTGCAACCAATGGCGGGTAAGTATTTTCGTAACCATAACCCAAAATCGAAATTTTACCATAGTATAAAAAGTGCGTTCCAACCATCCAATTGCCAAAACCATAATCTAAGTTTAAGCCCAATTTAACAGGAGGCGCAGATGCTTTAATGTAAGCTTGTTCCCGATCACTAAAAAATGCCTGCTGATTTTCATAAGAACCATTTAACGCATTTGGAATATTAATTTTATCAATGTTTAAGTGATTTAAGTTTCCGGTAAATAAAACTTTAATACTTTGATGATCAAATCTTTTGGTATAATCTACAACCAAATCCAAACCATAATTCGTAGTATTAACAGCATTCGCAAAAAACTGCGCTTGCGCTACATTAAGTTGATTTAATATCGGCTTTAAAGCTGGAATGCTCTCATCAAACTGGCCTGATAATACCACCCTATCTTTAATATTGATACGGTAACCATCTAAAGTCACATTGATCTCCGGTACAGGTTTCCATGAAAATCCTAAACTTGCATTAACAGATTTCTCCTGTTTTAAATCAGGAATTCCGGCCGCTTTGGTAATTGGACTATAGTTTGGCGCAATTTTAACTTCAAAAACATTACCACCCTGTACATTTGTAAAGGTATTGCTAAAATTAATTTGCTGTAGCGATGGTGCCCGGAAACCAGTACTCACAGATCCTCTGATATTAAAATTGTTGGTCAACTTGTAACGGGTGGCAAATTTGTAATTACTCGTGAAGCCAAAATCACTGTAATTTTCAGCCCTCACGGCAACACCAATTAGCCATTTATCGGTAGCATCTAATTCTGCATCAACATAAGCGGCAACATTAGATCGGCTGGCGTCTACTTCATCAGCTGGCTGATAACCTGGAAAACCCTGTGCACCTGTTGCTTTATTGGGATTATAGTTAGAATACGAAGCTTCTTCCCCCGCATAAATTTGATAATTTTCATATCGATGCTCCAGGCCAAATGCTAAATTTAACCCCGATGCGACGTCTGGTATCGCTTTGCTTAAATTAAAGTTAACTGTGTTTTGCAAAAATGAGAAACCTCCATCATCAAAATGTGTTTGATCAGGGCCCAAAGACGCATTGAAAGTTTGATCACCATAAAAATGAAAGTTATTGCGTCCCAATGTATTACTTAAATCCCAATTCCAGTCTTGCCCCCAAACACCCTTTACTCCTGCTGCAAAAGATAAATCCTGAATTTTAGTCTGTATGATCGGATCAAAATAAGTTTCTCCATCTATTGTGGTTTGTAAAATTGGATTTACGGTAACTCCATCAGGAAAACGCTCAGGTCTGTCTGATAAATTTCTAGTATAAGCATAGGCATCGGAAGCCTTTATATTACCACTACCAAAAGAATAAATAACAGTTTTGGTATGCGCAATGGGCAATTCCATATTATACATCAAACCTCCCGAAGTTACCGACCCATCTCCCGTTGATCTTCTTACCGTATTAATGGGCAAGCCATCTTTCGTACTTAAATCTGTATTCAGGTTTTGCCTGAATGTTTTACCGTTGGCGAAAAAATTTCCCGAAAAATTAATGAAACCATTATTTTTCCCGAGCGCTACGCCATAATTAGTACCTAATGAAAATGCATTGCCATCTATTGCGCCACCATGGCGATACTGACCAAGTTCTTTAGCATAATAAGTATTATTTCTTGGATCATAATAACCTGAGTAACCGGTGTTGACAGTTAAAACTCCAACATCTTTTTTTAATATCAGGTTGATTACACCTGCAATTGCATCCGATCCGTATTGAGCTGAAGCCCCATCTCTTAAAATTTCCACACGATCTATTGATGATTCTGGGATGGCATTTAAATCCGTTCCTGAATTTCCCCTGCCTCGAGTTCCAAATACGGCAACAAATGCCGTTTGGTGACGGCGTTTACCATTTACCAAAACCAAAGTCTGATCCGGTCCTAAACCCCTAAGCGTTGCTAAATCTATTTGATCGGCACCATCTGACCCACTTTGTTTGTTAAAATTAAAAGATGGAGAAGCAGAATTCAAAATAGATGTTAAATCCATTTTAGCTGTAGGCATGTTAACCTGGTTAATTTTAATGACATCAACCGGAACTGGTGTTAACATAGAAGAGCGACCTTTTCCACGTGTTCCAACCACTACAAAATCACCCAAGTTTTGAGAACCTTCAGTCAGTGTAATTGACGAAGCCATTGCCGCAGCAACTTCTTTGGTTTCATAACCAATTGCACTAATCACTAATGCGGCCTCATTGGAAACGGAAATCTGAAAGTCTCCATTCTGATCTGTAATTGTACCTTTGCCAGTTCCTTTTTCTTTAACAGAAGCGGCAATAATTCCTTCTCCTTTTGAAGTTACAACTTTTCCTTTAATTATATTTTGCGAAAAAGCAGTAATTGGGAGCATAAAAGCCCACATTAAAACATAAAGTAATTGTTTTTTCATATTTATTTTGTTAGATACAAGCAATATAAATTAAAAAAATATTTATTTGAATGAAAAAACAATTAATAAAATGAAAAAAATTAGTCAAAAAGACAAACACTTAACAATTAAATTAGTAATCGTATACTTAAATTAACAGTTTACAGGTATTTTTGCATATTCATCATCGAAAAACATTTAATAAAATTGCTAAAGCAGATGTATTCTTGCTAACAAATGAATGACATAACCTTTACTTAAAAAGCATATTTTTGTTGCTATGGCAAAAATATCAATCAACCTTGCTACAGGTTCGTTTCAAAAGGAAGAAATCATAGTCGGAATCGATTTAGGCACCACTAATAGTTTGGTGGCTTTCATCAATCCAGATAAAAATCCACAGGTTATAAACGACGCTGGGAAAGGACTATTGGTACCATCTGTGGTTTATTTCAACAGCCAGAATGAGGCTATTGTGGGTAATGAAGCGAAAGAATATTTAACTACCGATCCAGCCAACACTATATTTTCAGTTAAAAGATTATTAGGTCGTTCTTATAAAGATGTTGCCGAACATGCTGCTATTTTCTCCTATAAAATTATTGATGATGATAGCGATGCTTTGGTGAAAATTCATGCAGGTGATCGTTTTTATACCCCAATCGAACTATCTGCCGAAATCTTAAAAGAGCTTAAAGCCAGAGCAGAACATGCTTTAAAAACACCTGTTAACCGGGCTGTGATTACTGTTCCTGCATACTTTAACGATAGTCAGCGCCAAGCCACCCGCGATGCAGGAAAACTTGCTGGTCTGGATGTAATGCGCATTGTAAATGAACCCACTGCAGCAAGTTTGGCTTACGGTATTGGCTTAGATCCATCTCAACAAAAAACTATAGCGGTTTACGATTTAGGTGGAGGAACTTTTGATGTTTCTATTCTGCAGATTCAGAATGGAATTTTTGAGGTTTTAGCCACCAATGGAAACACTTATTTAGGTGGAGATGATTTTGACAATGCTATTTTAAACCACTGGATAGAGAAAAATAATTTAGATATTAAGGTGTTAGCAGAAGATAATATTCTGATGCAAACCTTGCGTTTACAAGCCGAAGCAGCGAAAAAAGCATTGTCTGCTCAAAATTTATACAATGAAAAAGTTGGCGAAATCTGGTGTACATTGGATAAGCAGACTTTTGAACAATTAATTGCGGCAAAGGTAGAAGAAACCATAACCGCTTGTAAAAACGCTTTAAAAGATGCAGAACTTACAGCTGATGACATTGATGAGGTGATTTTGGTTGGTGGTTCTACCCGTACTCCTTTCGTGAAACAACAAGTAGAAAATTTCTTTGGTAAAACTCCGCAAGACAATATCAATCCAGATGAGGTAGTGGCATTAGGTGCAGCCATTCAGGCCGATGTTCTTGCCGGAAACCGTTCTGATATTCTTTTACTTGATGTAACTCCTCTTTCTTTAGGAATCGAAACTATGGGAGGATTAATGGATGTGATTATTGCCCGCAACAGTAAGGTTCCAACTAAAGCAGGTCGCCAGTATACTACATCTATTGATGGGCAGGTAAATATGAAAATCTCCGTTTATCAGGGCGAACGCGATCTGGTAAAAGAAAACCGTAAATTGGCTGAATTTGATTTAAAAGGCATTCCGGCTATGCCTGCAGGATTACCTAAAGTTGATATTAACTTTCTATTGAACGCAGATGGGATATTAACTGTTCAGGCGATTGAATTACGTTCTGGCGTAAAACAGGAAATCGAGATCACACCAAGTTATGGCTTAAGTGATGACACTGTAGAGAAAATGCTGATAGATAGCATCACCCATGCCAAAAGCGACGTGGAACAGCGTATGCTTATTGAGGCTCGTAGTGAAGGCGAACAACTATTATATACCGCAGAACGTTTTATTGAAAAACATGCCGAACATTTAACAGCTGAAGAAATCTCAGAAACTAAAGTTCATATCGAAGCCCTAAAAACTGCTTTAGCGAGTGCAGAAAAAGATACCATCCTTAAAAAAGCTGATGACTTAAATGAATTTACCCGTCCATTTGCAGAGCGTGTGATGGATGCAGCGATTTCGACAGCGATGAAGGGAAAGAAGATTGAGTAAGACTGGGATCAGAAGTTTTAAGGTGGATTAAATTAATTTACAACGATTGGTAGTAATTTTATAAAGTTTTTTTCGTAAATTTTATAAATACAAACGCAGTATTTATAAATTATCTGATTAAGAAGATATATCAATTTCAATGTAACTTCTAAATAAATGATTACTTCTATTAAAGTAAAGGACAATAGCAATATTGTCCCACTTTTGTTTGCATTTGGAGCATTTCCAATATTTTTTGTGATAATAACTTTCGCATTTAACTTAACATATTTTATTTCGTCAATTATATCGATGTCATTACTCATCATATCTTTGATATTTATTTTCAGGAACCTATTATCAAAGCAAAATGAGTATGCAATTACAGCGAATCAAAGTGAAATTACTTTCATTAAGCTAGGCACTTTCAAATGGGAGGAAATTAACAAAATTACATCAATAGATGAAAACAGTTTATTTAGTAGAAATCCTCAATATTATATAGTAGTTGTTTTAAAAAATGGAAAAAAACTAACGATTAATGTAACAAGTTTTGATTATCAGGCAGAAGAACTATCAACAATTTTAAAGACATTAGGTAAATTAAATGCTTAAAATTTGTAATTATATCTCATCAATTAGATCATTTAGTTGTTGATTGAAATGATAATAAGTTACACAATTTTTGAATTCCTATAATACCAGTCAACATATTTTTATATCTAAAACACTTTAGTGTAAATCCTTAGGGGTATATGTAGCATAAAGAATATATTTTCTTACCATAAATCAAAAATAGCTAAACCTAAAGCCTTTAAATTTGTTGCATAAATTTTAGAAATTATGGAATTAGGTATCGGCATGTTCGGTGATTTGCAAATTAATGCAAAAGGAGAAGTTCAACCCGCACAACAAAGGCTTCAGGAAATTATAGAAGAAATTAAATTGATGGACCAGGTTGGTCTTGATTTTTATGGTATTGGTGAGCACCATCGCCCTGATTATGCGGTTTCTAGTCCGGAGATTATTTTAGCTGCAGTAGCTACAGTCACTAAAAATATCAAATTAAGCAGTGCAGTTTCTGTTTTAAGTTCTTCAGATCCTGTTAAATTATACCAGAATTTTGCAACTATAGATTTAATTTCAAACGGCAGGGCTGAGCTTATGGCAGGTCGTGGAAGTTTTATAGAGTCATTCCCTTTGTTTGGTTACGATCTTCAGGATTACGATGAACTTTACGAAGAAAAACTCGAATTACTCTTAAAGATTAACAGCACTCCAAAAATTAATTGGAATGGAAAATTCAGAGCAGGATTGGTTAATCAGGAGATCCTTCCCAGGGCAGTAAATGATCATCTTAAAATCTGGGTTGCTGTTGGTGGAACGCCACAATCTGTAGAACGCGCCGGTAGATTAGGCTTACCTGTAATGTTTGCAATCATTGGTGGTCAACCAAATCAATTTAAGCCACTTTTTGATTACTATAAAAAGGTTTATCAAGCTTATGGTCATGACATGGCTAAGTTCGAAGTTGGCGTACACATGCATTCCTTATTTGGAGAAAATAGCCAGGAAATATCAGATTATTATTACCCATTATATTCAGCTCAAATGAACAGGATTGGAAAAACCCGTGGCTGGGCCCCATTCCAAAGAAATCAGTTTGAAGCTGGCAGGAGCCCTGATGGCGCTTTAATTATTGGTGATGTAAATGAATCCGTTGATAAAATTTTAGCCATGGAAGAAACATTTGGCTTAACCCGTTTTTCAGCACATATGGATGTTGGTGGCCCATCTCATGCAGCCATGATGAAATCAATAGAAATCTTTGGTAATCAAATTGCACCTGCTGTTAGAAAAGCCTTACAGAAATAAATCAGAACAGTTGATGCATATCGTGAAAAGATTTAGCTTTAACCTTAATCGCTTTGATTATTGTGCTTTTAAACTGGTTTATTTGAAATGTTAAAAATTAAGATGATCAAATGAGTTTTTTAAAAAAAATATTCGGCTCTGATTCTCCAAAAAGAGAAGAGCCAGAAGTACTTTTAGAATTGAGAAGTCCGAATTGTCCGATTACTGCTATTGTGGAGCAGGATAATCAGGTTGCTTATTTTTATTTGTGGGGCGATGAAGATTCCGATTTCGGGGTTAAAGCGTGCTGGATCAGAAATCTGGATAAAGCTCCTATAGATGCAGATTTAAAACAAATGGAGGAAGGCGTTCCACCAATGTTAAGCAAAGCATACTGCAAGTTTCCGGAAGGACAAATGCCTTTAAAGATAGACGATTTAGAAATTGTTTGGTTTGAAGAAGGAGACGCCGCAGCTTTACTAGAAAAGGGAGAAGTTATAGCCATCATTCCATCATGGGCAGGTATTAATGGTTTTTCGGGTTATGCCAGAGATTGTGTTGGAGAAGGAGAGTATTGCTGGGAACTTCAATCTTCTAATATTTTGTTAGAAAGAATTGCAAAGGCAAAAGAATACTGGCAATTGTGGGATCAGGAAATTAATCCGTTTCAAATTATTCAACCTCAATTGCTTCAACAGTATGAAAATAATTTAGGCAATAGCGATCAATATTTTGCTATAGATGGCAATGAATGGCCACCACGAGGCTTATTCTTGAAGAAAGGGGAAGTTAAGGATGTATTTGTAACCGTGGGCCTTTCACTACTACCTATGCCGGGTGTAGAAATGTATAGTGAACATCCTAACGAGATTAACAGAATCGAATTGGGCCTACTCCTAAATTCGGGTTTGTCTCAGGAAGAACTTAACCTTATTGGAAGTTGGATTAGCGGCCAGGCGAGCATTCCATGGAAAAGAATCTCCTGGTTTGGGAATGGACATACCATTACATTCAATATTCTTAGCAATACCAAAATGACATCGGTAGTACTGGTAAAGCATTTAAATAGTTTACCGGATATAGAACTTGAAGATTATCGAGATAGTCAAGTAAATATCTTATGGATGATCCCCATTACTGAAAATGAACGAAATTATGTTATGGATAATGGATTTGAACTCTTTAACGAAAAATTAAATAAGATAGGGTCAGAAATTTTCAATATCCATCGAAATGAAATTGATTTAAGTTAAGAATAAATGATTAACGATATTTTTTTATATTAGGTTATGAAAAGATTAACGATAATACTGGCGTTAATCATCCCTTTTTTTCTATGTACATCCTGGGGCTTCTTTGCACACCAAAGAATCAATAACCTTGCAGTTTTCACTTTGCCTTCGGGCATGATTGGTTTTTATAAAAAGAATATCAAATATATAACCGAGCATGCCGTAGATCCTGATAAGCGAAGGTATGCCGATACACTGGAAGCGCCAAGGCACTATCTTGATGTAGAAAACTATGAGCCTTGCGTAGATAGCATTCCAGAAAAATGGAACGACGCATTGGCTAAATACGGATCAAAGACATTACATGCAAATGGGATTCTTCCCTGGCAGATTCAGCGAACCTATTATAGCTTAATTAAAGCTTTTAAAACCAGAGATTCAATCAAAATCCTTAAATACTCTGCAGACTTGGGTCACTACATCGGTGATGCCCATGTACCTTTGCATACCACTTCCAATCATAATGGACAACTCACTCATCAGGTTGGAATCCATGCCTTTTGGGAAAGCCGCTTGCCTGAATTATTTTCGACTAACTATAATTTCATTGTAGGTAAAGCCAGCTATATTGAAAATCCATTGAAAGAAGCCTGGAAGATAATCAAGCATACACACAGTTTGGTAGATACTGTTTTAACATTTGAGGCAAAACTTAACGCTTCATTTCCTTCAGATAAAAAGTACAGTTTTTCTGAGCGGAACAATGTAGTTTTAAAACAGTATTCTAGTCTATATTCAAAAACCTATCATGATCAAATGAACCATATGGTAGAAAAACAGATGCGTTCGGCCATATTGGAAATCGGAAACTTTTGGTTTTCTGCGTGGGTGGATGCTGGCCAGCCTGAGTTAAAGAATCTGATTAAGATTGAACTTGAACCAGAAATAAAAAAAGAGGAATCAGATGCAGAAAGGAAATATCAGCAAGGTGTAATTATTGGGAGAGAGATTTAATATTAAACAGAAGCGGCGAAAATAACTATCGCCGCTTCTGTTTTTTAATTTATTTTTTATCGTCTCCTTCGATAATCTCTTCAATTTTCTTTGGCTCAAGCCTACTTTTAACAGCAGCCCATATTGCCGGAACGAAGGTTACTACTGCAATAAACACAATAACCAGTTCAAAATTATTTTTAATGATTGGAATTTGTCCCAACACATAGCCGCCCAAAAGTAAGGCTACAATCCATGCTACACCACCAATGATGTTAAAATAGGTAAACCGGCCAAATGGCATTTTAGCAATCCCAGCTACGAAGGGTGCAATGGTTCTGAAAATGGGTAAAAAGCGACTAAAAATAATGGCCTTACCACCATGTTTTTCAAAAAACTCATGAGATTGTTCGTAATACTTTAATTTAAGGATTTTATTCTTTTCCTTAAAGACTCCAGCTCCTAATACACTTCCAAGTTTAAAGTTTACTGTATTTCCTAAAATTGCAGCAACAATTAATATCAACAGCATCAACCAAATGTTTAGTCCTGTTTCATGTTCTCCCGCAATTAAGGCACCCATTGCAAAAAGCAAGGAATCGCCGGGTAGAAATGGTAAAACGACTAAACCTGTTTCCGCAAAAATAATCAGAAATAAAATTAAGTAAGTCCAGGTTTGATAATCGTTAACGATTTGTGCTAAGTGAACGTCAATATGAAGTATGAAATCCAGAAGTTGATGTAGTAAGTCCAATATATCTAATTTTGGGCAAAAGTATGAATATGAAAATGATTAATGAGCGATAACTGAATTTAAATTTATTAGTTGCCTGTAACTAAACGCGTTTGTAAATCACCTACCTTCGAACCATCGATTAATACGGTATAAACTTTTCCATTTAATAACGTAGGCGAATCTAGTACTGCGACAACAGGCTTAGGGTTTGTAGGGGTTATACTCGTGATAGTGAAAGAAATCTTGGTTGATTTATTTAATTTAATTTTGCGGGTAAATTTTTCACCATAAGCCATATTAAATGGCGAAAAAGCTTTACCGGTATCTGTTACCAAAACTGGCGAACCCAGTGTATAACCTAGATTTAAAAATATCAGTTTTGTACTATCGGTACCTATTTTAACATCATCTTCCATAAACAGCAGGCTTGATGGCGCTGAAGCAGATGCTTTAGTAAGAAATACTGAATAATTTTTACCAATAACTAAACGCTGATTATCAAGACTAGCAAGATCAGATGTCGAAGTTAAAATTCTTGAGCTAATTTTATAAGACGAATCTCCCGGTTCTACAATATAACTGCTGTTGGTTCCATAAGTGGTGGAAGACCCCAATTGCCTGCCATTAAGGAAAAAATTCTGAGTAGTATCTAATACAGAAGCTTGAAATATCCTGATTTTTGCATCACCTTTAATAAAATTATCATTTTTTATGCAAGCGCTGATGCAAATTGTCGCCATAGATAAAAGAAACAATTTAGGAAATAGAAACAATTTATTCTTCATAAATAAGTATAACTCAATTAAAACGTAAAGATAACAGAAAGCATATTAAAACTGATAATTAATTATCTGCTATGACATGCGCCTGTAAAGTTCCACTTGTATTGCCACTGAACCAAATGGTATAAATTTTACCTGCCTGAAAGTTAGAATTGTCTATGGTTTTAGTGATTCCAGATCCCAATACATTATATCTGAGGTTTAAATCAGCGTCTACAGAAAAATAACTTGAAGCCTCTTTATACTGTAATCCATTTACGAAAAGTGTTCCGGCTTGCACACTCACATTAATGCCTGTTGTAAAATATGGCGTTAAGTTGATGAATTTAATTTTGGCTTTGCCAGACTCTGTATTACTTAAGTTATCTTCATAAGATAAGATTTCCCTGGCTCCCGAACGGTCGCTGATTAAAAAGGTCGTGTAGGTAATCGATGGCGTATATTTCATTGAAGCGTTTGTTTCAACCTGATCATTGCCTATAAATTTGATATCCCTGTTTCCGGAAACCAGCTTCAAATAATCTGTCGATTCTGAAAAAGCAAGTGCTGCATTTGAAAGCTTTTCATCATCAATAAAGATATCCTGAACAGCATCTGCCTGAATTGCATTCACTAACTTCACTTTTGATTCACCTTTAACCTCAACATTTGGATCTGTTTTTTTACAAGAATAAAAAGAAGTAAAGATTACAGATGCCAGAAGAATAAAGGAGAGGGAGAAAATAGAATGGCTTTTCATATCGGCTAGTTTGGGTATAAAACAAAAATGGCTTGGTCAAAAACCAAGCCATTTTTATATTAAACTAATATTTTAGTAGATTAATAACTATTGTTTAGCATTACTGGCATTACTAACATCAGCACGTCTTCGTTTTCATCATTAGTTTGAGGGATCAATAAACCAGCCCTGTTTGGCGTTGAAAGTTCTAAAGTAACTTCATCACCACTTAAATTAGTCAGCATTTCGATTAAAAAGCGAGCATTAAAACCAATTTCTAGGTCTTCACCATCATATTGACAACTTAAACGCTCATGCGCCTCGTTAGCAAAATCTAAATCTTCAGAAGAGATGTTAAGTTCGCTACCGTTAATTTTTAATCTTACCTGATGCGTGGTTTTATTAGCAAAGATAACTACCCTGCGAAGGGTGTTTAAAAACAAGCCTCTGTCAATCACCAGTTTATTCGGATTATTCTGAGGAATTACTGCTTCATAATCTGGATAGCGTTCGTCTATTAAACGACACACCAAATTAATATTATCAAACTTAAAAAAGGCGCTTGTTGCGTTATAATCTACTGATACATTAATATCTGTTGATGGCAATGCAGCCTTTAAAAGTGTTAATGCTTTTTTAGGAAGAATAAATGATGTCGCTTTATCAGCCTTGCTATCCATACGGCGATAGCGAACCAATTTATGGGCATCAGTAGCTACGAAAGTAATGTGCTGAGGAGATAGCTGACAAAATACACCCGTCATTGCCGGACGTAACTCATCATTACTAACCGCAAAAATTGTTTTGGTAATGGCTTCAGTTAAAACAGATGCCGGTAAATTCACTGAAGAAGCATTTTCAACAATCGGAATTTTAGGAAAATCATCACCGTTTTCACCACTTAACTTATATTTACCATCTCCAGCACTAATTTCAATTGCGAAAGTACTGTCATCGATATTGAAAGCAATGGGCTGATCTGGTAATGTTTTAAGGGTATCTAACAAAATTTTTGATGGAACAGCCACTTTACCTTCTTCTTTTGACTCCACAGCTAATGAGGTTGTCATGCTGGTTTGTAAATCAGTAGCTGAGATTGTTAAGTTTCCCTCTTTAATTTCGAAAAGAAAATTTTCTAGTATAGGTAAAACTGTACTGCTGCTAGATGCACCATTTACAGTTTGTAGGTGTTTTAATAAAGTTGATGTGGATACAATAAATCTCATGATATCATTTAGTCTTCTTCAAAAATATAAAAATTATTTAGCGTACTTGTATTTGCGGTAATAATGTTGAAAAATCGCAAAGAATATTAACAATAACAAAGGAACTGCAATATTTATAAACTGCCACTTGGCTTTTTCAAGCTTTATTTTAGATTTATCAAGTAACCTTATTTTTACTTCCTTATTTCTTAGAACGATCAGGTTGTCTTCATCAGTAAAATAATCGACAATATTTAATAGTAAAGCCTTGTTGCCATAAGTCCTTTGACTGAATCGATCAAAACCTAAAGGAAATGGTGAATGATCTCTTTCTGATACCTGATTTCTAAAAATATCACCATCACCGATAACGATCATCTTTGTTAGTCTACTTTTTGAATCCAGCGTAAATGGTGCTGAGATTCCGGTTGGCAATGGCCTTCCTGCAAATACAGACGGAAAACTTCCTTCCATCATTAAACTTACATGCTGTGGCACACTTTGAAATGCCCTTGGGTCTAATTGCTCGCCGATCATTTGCAAGCTAAACGGTTTGGGTGTAGTGTAAACCTTATTAAAGGGAGAAGTATTCAGAATGAAGGTTTTTTTTAATCCTTTAACACCAATACTATCCACAGTGCTTGGAAACTCAGCCTTTACACCATCTAACTTTTTAACTACGCTCTGGCTTGTATCCGGAAGTAAAATGGGATAGTAAATCCATGGCAGCAGATTCATTTGGCTTTGTCCACCTACCAATCCTGTTGAAACAGGAATTTCTGCACAATTTGCCGGATCGGCAATCAGGTTATAATTAATTCTTGCGCCATACATAAAAAGCATGTCATCAAGGTTTAGGTTGCTATTGGTGGCCATTTGCCCACTTTGTTGCCTCAAACTATCCAGCTCCGCTTTTACCTGATCAATACTCCAGAGAACACGGCCACCATTCATTACAAAGTAATTGATTTTGTATTTTTCCATTTCCGAAAATGGCTTGGTCGGCTTAGCAATAATCATCATGTTCAACTTATCCAGCCCTGCCTTATCAATCGTATTTAAATCCACACGCCCAACCTCATAGCTACTGGAAAGTGATCGGATAGCATCTCCAACCTGTAAATCATTCAGTTCTCCGTTTGATTCTGTAAATCCTATCCGTGGATTTCTTCCATCAATCACCTTTTTTAAACTTGCAGTGAAAACATATTCCAGATTTTCAATTGCCCGGTTAATATTATCTTCATAACTGCCACGTGTATCTAAATTCTGAAAAAGCTTAACCGGAAACTCCTTATTATCAGTTTCGATCATGGCCATGGGATACACCAATTTCTGTGTGAGCCCTGCATCAGTTTTAACACTTAAGTTAGTGGCCTCAATGCCCCTTTCATATAAATTATTGATCACCGTATCCTGATCTGACTGATTCAGTCCAGCCAGCGGATCTACAAAAACAATTTTTAAATCTGCATTTGAGTAAGCTTTGTAATCTGATAAGATATCATTTACCGCAGCCTGAAGGCGCTTAAAAGCAGGCGGTAGCTCACCATCTAAGAAGACAGTGACCATAATGGGCTTTTTATTTTTAGTCAGAATAGTTTTTGTTTTATCGCTTAAAGTAAAACGTTTATCAGCAGTAAAGTCAAAACGGTAAAAAACATATTGACCAATCATGTTAACTGCCACAATAATGACCAATACCAATAATAAATTCAGCAATTTGTTCCATTTCTTCATTAGCGTTTCCCTCCTATCGTTACTTTAGTGAACACTAAAAAAAGCACTGTTAGGGTAATGAAGTAGATTAAATCCCGGGTATCCAGTACGCCCCTACTTATTGAGGCATAATGTTGATTAATTCCGAAGCTTAAAATACTGTTTTGGAAATTTTGCAAAAAAGGCAACTGACTGGTGTAATCAAAACCTAAAAAAGCAAAGGCACATAAAGCCGCACAAATAACGAAAGCAATCACCTGGTTTTTGGTTAATGCAGAAGCAAAGATCCCCATCGCTGTGAAAGCTGCTCCAAGAAAAAACAAGCCAATATAGGAACCGATTACTGCTCCTGAATCAATATTCCCTTCAGGAAAACCTAGTTTTGAAATGGAATAACAATAAACAAATGTTGGAATTAAAGAGAAAAACACCAACACCAGGCTGGCTAAAAACTTTGCGACAATAATTTGAGAAACTGTAATGGGCTTGGTGATCAGCAGTTCGTAAGTTCCTTCCCTTCGTTCTTCGGCAAAAGACCTCATGGTAATGGCAGGAATTAAAAACATGAATAAATAAGGTGCCAAACTAAAGAAACCACCCATTTCTGCATAGCCATAATCTAAAATCGAAGTGTCAGGAAAAAACCAAAGTAGCAGCCCTGAAATAAGCAAGAAAATGCCAATGGTGATATAAGCCACCATTGAACTTAAGAAACTGAATAACTCGCGTTTAAAAACTGCGTACATACCACTTTAAAACGCCGAAGTTAATTAAATATTCGGGCATATTAATGAAGCGAAGTTGGTAATCGTGTTAAAGAACTTTACTGTAGGTGTCATTGTTAACCGATAACATTTATTTGTACTTCTTAAAATGAGAAGCCAACACCGACTGATAAAATCCTGTTTTTTTCTTGGTAAAACCTGATATTTTCGCCAGTTATTGTTGTTAAACCCAGGCCATAACCCGCATGAATATTAAATCCATTTTTTAATTGATAACCTGCTAAAAAGTTCAGCCCAAAATCTCCTATTTTAAAATCCCCATCACTGCCAAACTTAACATTACGCTCCCCCGAGTCGTCCACGGTATTGTCGCTTCTTGTGGCTGTACCTTCTCTCTTAATTTTACCACTAATTGCAAATCCGTAATATGGACCACCGCCAAAAAAGATTTTTCCGCTACCAAGATTAAAATTTAAAATTGCATTTACAGGAATTTCCGCATACATCGTATTCAGTTTATAAGAACCCTGAAAAATGAACAAGTTTGATCCAGGTTCAAAATTTGAATTATAATACTTCGCTTTAGCACCCTTACCAATTAAACTTAAACCAGGTTGTAAGGAAAATACTTTTGATAATGGAAAATCTACTGTGCCACCTAAATAGAAAGAAGTGCTATTAGCGTAATCTGAGGGTTCAGGCCCAGCGTAAACAGATGCTCCTTCATTAGCAACAGCTATAGTTGGAAAAGTAATGCCAGCCTTGATGCCGAATTTAACCTGACTGGTTTGTGAGAATGCAAAAACAGACGTTAGCAGGATAGATAGTGTAGTGAAGAGCTTTTTCATAAGTTATTTTAGAGGAAAGAAAGTTATGAAAAAAACTTAAACGACAGATTAATAATGGATTAATAAATATATAAATTAACTTAAATCTGAATCAGGCAGTGAGTTTTCTAAAAATTTCTTCCAATGAGTCTTGATGATATGCTTTTTTAATTCCTTCAAGAGAATCATTGGCTACAATTTTACCTTTATTGATGATGATGATGTCATCACAAATGGCTTCAACCTCTTGCATAATGTGCGTAGAAATAATCACGGTTTTATTTTTTCCCAATTCCTTAATTAAAGCACGAATATCTACCAATTGGTTAGGATCAAGCCCAGAAGTAGGCTCATCTAGGATTAACACATCAGGATTATGAATAATGGCTTGTGCCAACCCTACCCTTTGGCGATAACCTTTAGATAGCATACTTATTTTTTTATGTTGCTCTGGTGTTAAACCTACCAGTTTGATCACTTCATCAACCCGACTTGCGATGTTATTTAATTTATAAGTCTCACCAACAAAACTTAGAAACTCCTTAACATACATTTCAGTATAGAGTGGTGTATTTTCTGGCAAATAACCGATGTGTTTTTTGGCTTCAATAGATTGACTGATAATATTTTGATTTGAAACCTCGGCAATACCAGATGTTGGCATCAGATAACCAGTTAACATGCGCATAGTAGTAGATTTCCCAGCACCATTTGGACCTAGAAACCCTAAAATTCTCCCAGGAAGTGCTTCAAAACTAATTGAATCGACAGCCTTTTGCTGATCGTAATGTTTGGAAAGATTTTTTACTGAAATGCTCATTTTACTTATTATTTAACCGCAAAGAAGGCTAAGTTTTTCGCAAAGAAGGCAAAGCTTAAAGTTTACTATCATGGTAATGCAGAAAGTAGTGACAATGCTATCATTTAATTAATATTTGCTGAACTCAACTTTTTATTATACCTAAATTTATCAAACTGTTCTGATGCCTGAGGCAAATTATCACTCGATAAAATATCAGCTCCGTTATTAATTAAATGGTAATATAGGTTTCTGGCCGGGCTTGCTATTGCACTTTTATCAATGTTGCCCATTGTACCTAAAATGGTGGTAATACCTTTGACATGAAGAAATTGATATAATTCCTTATCAGGAGCAGAAACACCAACAAAGGCTACAATTCTATTGTTCGGGACACCTAAGTCGTTGAGTCTTTTTAAATCTGATTTTTTCTGTACTGATGCAGAAATCATGAGCTCAGGTGCAAGGCGATGAACTTCCTGCGCCTGATTTGCATTATAAGTGATGATAATCGAATTACTTTCTACTTTATATTGCCTTACTTTTTCGATCACTTTAGCATAAGAGACACCTCTTTTTAAATCGATGGTGAGCAACACTTTTCCTTTGCTCCAACTCAATACACTATCTAATGTAGGAATTTTGAAATTGGTTTCTTTACCTTCATTATCTTTCAGGTTAAATGTTCTGAGTTGTTCATAGGTATAATTTCCAATCGGTCCTTTTCCTGTTGAGGTTCTGTCTAATTGATCATCATGCATAATCACCATTACTGAATCTTTGCTATAAGCAATATCAAATTCAATTATCATTGGATTATACTGCGTCGCATTTTCAAAAGTTTCGATGCAATTTTCTGGAAAACCAGGCATTGGTCCGCCTCGGTGCGCACTAATTAATGGATAACGATTTTCTGGTGTCCACTTCAAAAACTGATATAGTTGTGTGGTATTATTAAATTTAATATAGTGATGAACTTTTTCTTCTTGTTTGCATGAGACAAAAAGGAATGTGGTAAATGCGAGAAAAAGGAGATGATGGAATTTCATGCTTCAAAAGTAAGTTAAATTGCTTAATTGTTCAATGATTGATTAGTTACCATGCCCTCCGATATGCGATAAGCCTTTTTTTAAGCTAAACTCATAAGAAATGAAAATATTTTAATTGTATCAACCCTGTTTTGCTGATTGAAACCATGAACCCTATCATGAATTTAAGAGTATATCGTTAAATCCTAAAATGTCCTCATCCTTTTATTCTAGGGTAAAAACCTTCAGTCTTATACCTTTAAACCCTCCACCTTTTTATTATATTTGCCTCCATTATGGCTCAAAAGAATAACGACGAACAATTTAAAAATGTAATCTCACATGCAAAAGAATACGGATTCGTATTTCAGAGCAGCGAAATATATGATGGCTTAAGTGCTGTTTATGACTACGGCCAATTGGGTGCAGAGTTAAAAAATAACATTAAATCTTACTGGTGGAAAGCCATGGTACAGATGCATGAAAATATTGTAGGAATAGATTCTGCAATTTTTATGCATCCCAAAGTTTGGAAAGCAAGTGGTCACGTAGATGGATTCAACGATCCGATGATTGACAACAAGGACTCTAACAAACGCTACCGTGCCGACCAGTTGCTGGAAAATAAAATTGATGAGCTATATTCAGAATTAGCAAATTTCAGCGCAGACAACAAAACCAAATTTGAAGAATTTCAACAAGAAATATTAGGTTTAAGCGATGAAGGGCAAGCCAGTTGGATTCCAAGTTTTAAGGACGAAGACGGAATTTTAGATAATACAAAATATCCATTTGTAGATGAAGCCAGCTGGAGATTTGTTAAAAAAGGTTTAGCACTTGAAGTGGAAATGAACTTAGCGCTTAAATCAGAAAACTTAGCGCAGTTAAAAGATTTAATCGTTGATTATAAGGTTATCTGTCCGATTTCTAAAACTTCTAACTGGACGGATGTTCGCCAGTTTAACCTAATGTTCAGTACACAATTTGGTGCCATGGCAGAAGGTAGTGATGAAGTTTACCTTCGTCCGGAGACTGCGCAAGGTATTTTTGTGAACTTTTTAAATGTACAGAAATCAGGAAGAATGAAAATTCCTTTTGGTATCGCACAGATTGGTAAAGCTTTTAGAAATGAGGTAATTGCCCGTCAGTTCATTATGCGGATGCGTGAATTTGAACAAATGGAAATGCAGTTTTTTGTTCGCCCCGGTGAGGATAAAAAATGGTTTGAATACTGGAAGGATGCCCGTTTAAAATGGCATAAAGCTTTAGGAACTTCTCCTGAGAAATACCGCTATCATGATCACGTTAAATTAGCACATTATGCTAACGCTGCAACTGATATTGAGTTTGAATTCCCTTTTGGATTTAAGGAAGTGGAAGGTATCCACAGTCGTACAGATTTTGATTTAACGCAGCACCAGGAGTTTTCCGGCAAGAAAATGCAATACTTCGATAATGATCTAAACGAAGATGGTAAACCTTATGGAAATTATGTTCCTTATGTAATTGAAACTTCAATAGGTTTAGACCGTATGTTCTTGCTAACCATGATTAATGCTTTTGAGGAGCAAGATTTGAGTACAGCAGATAAACAGGACAGCCGTACACTATTACGTTTACACCCGGCTTTGGCGCCATATAAAGTGGCTGTTTTCCCGCTAACAAAAAAAGATGGCTTACCAGAAAAAGCTCGTGAAATTATGGATACCTTGAAATTCGATTTCAATTGTATTTATGAGGAAAAAGATGCCATTGGTAAACGTTACCGCCGTCAGGATGCTATAGGAACACCTTTTTGTTTAACTATCGATCACCAGAGTTTAGAAGACAATACGGTTACCATCCGTCATCGCGACAGCATGGAACAGGAACGTGTGGCTATCTCAGATTTAAGTGATATTATTAACAAGGCAGTGAGCTGGAAGACGCTACTAGCATAATTTAATCACCTCATACACCTAAAGCATTTTAATTAGGTTATCATATTTAGTCGCAGGTTTTGCCTGCGACTTTTTATTTCCTAAATTTTTAATGCAATATTTTGTTGTGGAACAGTCAAAATACCAAAACATAAATCTACTTCAGTTTTAACTCCATTATATTTGATTACCAATATTATCACTATGAAAATACC
Source organism: Pedobacter psychrotolerans (assembly GCF_004340665.1). Taxonomy (GTDB): domain Bacteria; phylum Bacteroidota; class Bacteroidia; order Sphingobacteriales; family Sphingobacteriaceae; genus Pedobacter; species Pedobacter psychrotolerans. Next base: position 47,097 of record NZ_SLWO01000008.1, on the reverse strand, counting down.
ACAAAAATTCTTTGTCCGTCAACATGAAATTGCTGCAGATTATTTAAGGGAATTGGATAAGCATTTGGATGATATTGTTTCAGGCCGTGCAACAGAAATGTTCGAGGTTAGGGATTTTGCTGAATTACTTCATGTTCATCCAACCCACTTCAGTAATACCATTAAAGAAGCTACCGGACATTCTCCATGTTTTTTTTTCGAAGAACGTTTAATGGAAATATCAAAGTCGATGCTTCAGAATGTAGGCACACCAATTGCTGAAATTGCAAGAACACTTACTTATGACCCATCAAATTTCACCAAGTTTTTTAAGCACTTTGCCGGGCAAACGCCAAAACAATATCGCGAGGAATATTTCAAATCGCTGGCAAAACAGGAAATTATCACCATATAAAACTTAACTACTCACCATTTTTACTTAACCACTCACCATTTTTACAGCCTATTTGCTTTTAACTTTGTTTATCAAATTAAAAAGAAAATGGAAACACAAAATAAAATTGCCCTGGTAACCGGTGGTAGCCGCGGATTGGGAAAAAATTCGGCTTTAAAAATTGCTGAAAAAGGTTTGGATGTAATTTTAACCTATAATTCAAAAAAAGAAGAGGCTGAAAATACAGTTGAAGAGATTAAAAAACTTGGTGTAAATGCAGCAGCACTACAACTAGATGTATCGGACGCTAAAACATTTGATACTTTTTTCGAGGAGGTAAAATCAATATTATCATCAGTTTTTAATAAAGATAAATTCGATTTCCTAATTAATAATGCAGGGACAGGGCATCATGCCTTATTTGCCGAAACACAAATAGAAGATTTTGATAATTTAGTGAATATTCATTTCAAGGGACCTTTCTTTATCACACAAAAAGCCTTACCCATTTTAAATGATGGTGCTGGAATTATCAATATTTCAAGCGGTTTAGCAAGATTTAGCTTACCAGGATCTTCCGCTTATGGATCTTTAAAAGGTGCAATGGAGGTTTTAACACGTTATCAGGCAAAAGAGTTAGGCGCCAGAGGAATCAGATCTAACATCGTAGCTCCGGGAGCAATTGAAACTGATTTTAGCGGTGGTGCTGTTCGCGATAATGAGCAGTTAAATAAAATGATAGCTTCACAAACTGCTTTAGGTAGAGTTGGTTTACCTGATGATATTGGTGGGGTGGTTGCTTTTCTCTGTACAGAAGAAGCCAGATGGATTAATGCACAACGCATTGAAGCTTCGGGTGGTATGTTCTTATAAGTCCCGATCAAATAAGTGCTTGTTGATGTTGTTAATAATACTTCAGCAAGCATTTAATTTCCTTGCCTTATAAAGTAGGTCTAAGAATTAGTTTAACTGTAAAAATACCCCAACTAAAATAAACCGTTTCTTCGGGCGTTATCTCTGCAAATCGCCTATAATGATTAAACTGATCTTCATTGCATTTTTAGCCTTTTTTTGTAGCATCATGGCTCATGCACAAAGCTGGACGGATGCAGAATATCAACTTGCAAACACAGCAAAAAATTCATACTATTTAAGTAATGAAGAGAAAAACATTGTAATGTTCATGAATTTGATCCGCATTGATGGCGAAAAATTTTACTATACTTTTCTAGAAGATTACATTAACGATTATAATTCAAAAGTCCGTAAGTATCGGAATTACAACGACCTTAAAATCTCAAAAAACAACCCTTATTATTTATCATTACTCACTCATTTGCGTGGCATAAAAAACCTACCCGTATTTTATCCAGATGATAAATTATCAATGGTAAGTCGTAACCATGCATTGGATTTAAGCAAAAATAATTTAGATACGCATGAAAGTAGTAACGGAGACAAGTTTTCAAAAAGAATTTCTAAGTATTTCCCAAACAGAACAATGAGTGAAAATATCGATTTTGGTTACTCCAACGGTTTAGACATTGTTTGTCATTTACTATTAGACTGCGGCGTGCCATCACTCGGCCATCGTTTCACTATTATTGATCAAAAAAGCAAATTTAACATGGTGGGCATTAGCATCCAACGTCATCCATCTTATCGCTGGTGTGCGGTGATTGATTACGTGGCAAACCCTAAAGTTACTATCCCAACCTATGAAAATTTTTAAACCACATTCATTGTAGCCAAATGTGTAGGATCTAGTTCGATACTTTTTACTTTGTAAAAGCAACAGTATAAAAAATAATTTACCTTTGCAGCCAAACTACCCGAAACAACAATGCGTAAAGTTATTCTCGCTTTTATTGATTTTTTTTATCCCCCCTTTAAGAGTTTTATCTCTGCACATAATTTCAGGTATCTGGCAACTGGTGGCGGCACATTGCTGCTCGGCATTTTAAGTTATTATTTTGCCTACTTTTTTATTTTTAAAACTTCAGAAGTAAACTTTGGAATTATTGTACTGCAACGGGAAACCGCATCTTTACTGGTAGATTATGCCATAGCCATTCCAACCAGTTTCCTACTGAATAAGTATGTTATTTTTACGCACAGCGAATTAAAGGGGCGTGTTCAATTATTCCGTTTTTTAAACCTTCAATTTATTAACATCCTTGCCAATTACGTTTTACTTAAATTTTTATTGGAACTGTTAAGAGATTACCCTACACTAGCTATGCTTTCCAGAATAGCTGTCTCCGTTTTAATGGCCCTGTTTAGTTATTTATACCAGCATTATTTTACTTTTAGCGTAAAGAAACTTGGCCAAAGCCCAAAATCCCCGAAGCACTAAATTAGATTTTCAATCCTTTAAATTTTGCTTAAACCATTTATTACGCCAGGCTGTTAATTTTGGCAACAGCTTTCTTGTTTAGGTAAGGTTAACATCATAACTTAGCCATCGACCAACTTATTTTCATGAACACTATGAGCCATTTTAATGATTTTAATAATGCGCAGGTAGCAAAATTGCCTAATCATTTAAAGCAATTTATTGTTAATCAGAATTACGAAAAATATACTCCGATAGATCAGGCGGTGTGGCGCTACGTCATGCGTCAAAACTATAGCTATTTAAAAGATGTTGCTTATTATCCATATATCAAAGGTTTACAACGAGCAGGTTTGAGCATTGAATATATTCCTGATTTACAAACGATGAATGATAACCTGGGTAAAATTGGCTGGGGTGCTGTTACGGTTGATGGTTTCATTCCGCCAGCAGCTTTTATGGAGTATCAGGCCTATCGGGTGCTGGTAATTGCAGCCGATATCCGGCAGATTAACCACATTGAATATACACCAGCGCCAGATATTATTCATGAAAGTGCTGGTCACGCACCTATTATTGCAGATACAGATTATAATAATTATCTAAGCTATTTTGGTTCTATTGGTGCAAAGGCGATGTTTTCGGCTAAAGATTTCGAACTATATGAAGCCATTAGAAAGCTATCCATATTAAAAGAGGCAGTCGATGCTGATGAAGCGCAAATTGCGAAAGCAGAAAAAGCATTGCGTTACATCAGCGAAAATATGGGCGAGCCTTCGGAAATGGCCTTGCTTGGCCGTTTACATTGGTGGACCGTTGAATATGGATTGATTGGAACGCTAGAAAACCCAAAGATTTATGGTGCAGGTCTGCTTTCATCCATTGGGGAGAGTGCCTCTTGCATGAATAAAGAAGTTGAAAAATTATGGTATAGCATCGATACCATCAATTATCAATACGATATCACCAAGACCCAGCCTCAGCTTTTTGTAACGGAAACTTTTCAAAATCTAATTGATGTATTGGAACAATTTGCCGATACGATGGCCTTTCGTCGTGGCGGAGCAGAAAGCATCATGAAGGCCATTGCCTGCAAAAACGTAGCAACAGCTGTTTATTCCTCTGGCTTACAAGTGAGTGGTGTGATTACTGATATGGGTATTGGTCTATCAGATGATGTTACTTTTATCAAAACAACTGGCCCATCTGCCCTCGCCTTTAATGGCAAACAGCTTCCCGGACATGGAAAACAATATCATGCAGATGGCTTTTCCTCTCCGGTTGGCAAGCTGAAGGATACAAAAAAGCTATTGGAAGATTATAGTGATGAGGAAATTAGGACATTAGGAAACAACAATGATAATCGCACACAAATGGTTTTTAACAGTGGCATTCGGGTTGATGGCATAATTAGCGATATTTTAAGAGAAAATGGCAAGATTATATTAATCACATTTATGGATTGTACGGTTAATGAGAGCAATGGAAATATCCTTTTCAAACCAGAATGGGGTAATTATGATATGGCTGTTGGGGAGAAAATTGTTTCTGTTTTTAATGGCGCTGCCGATAAGGATGCTTTTGAAGAGATTACGCTCATCAGCGAAGAAAAAACACACCGGATTGTTTACGATGAGAAAACCGTACAGTTGCATCAATTGTACAAACGCGTACGGGAAATTCGCGAAAGTGGCGAAAACCTAGAAGCACTTACTGAAATTTTCGATCAGTTAAAACGAAATCACCGGCAAGACTGGCTCTGTGCATTAGAGATTTTGGAGATTGTTTTTCATAAAAAGATTTATCACCAGTTGGAAAAGGAAATACAGGTTTATCTGGAGATAAAAGCGGGAAAAGAATTAGATCATAAAAAACTCATTAACGATGGTTTACATGTGATTAAAAATCCAGTGAGCCAATTAATTGTTAACGAATAATTTATTAACTTTACGATTATGACAACGGTAACGGTACAAGTAGACAATGAACAAAATGCAGCACTTTTAGAAAAAATGCTTAAGGCTTTGTCGTTTGTTGAAACCGTTAATGTTGATCATTCCTTTTTGGTTGAAGAGCCCAAAGGATCTTATCAAAAACTTAAGCAAGCGATAGACAAAGCAGATGGACAAGATGTGTTAACGCACATTAATGACCCTTCAAAATGGCAAAAAGATATCAGGGATGAATGGTAATATTGTATTAGATACCAACATCCTAATTTATCTATCCAAAAAATTAATTAAGCCAGAAAAAATATTTGAAGAAGGTGTAGCTTACCACATTTCTGTTATTTCTAAAATGGAATTATTAGGTTATGCATTCAGAAACAGGTTTGAGGAAGAATTTTTAATTAATCTGATAAACGCTTTGAGCGTAGTTCCACTCACTAGCATTATAGCAGATGCAACAATCACGCTAAGAAAAAAAACAAAATCAAATTACCTGATGCAATTGTTTATTCCACTGCGCAAGTATTGGATGGTAAATTATTTACAAATAATATAGCTGATTTTGACAAAATAAATGGATCTGTTGATCTATTTAATCCTGTGAGCTAATTAATAACGGATTGATTGGTGGTAATGCACAAAGTATCGACCTGTGAAATTTGATATTATTTAAGTAAATTTGAGAATGATAATTGAAATCCAACAACCTGTTACAAAAGAAAAAGTTCAAGATGCAATAAAAAAAGTATCTGAAATGGGTGTGAAAAAGACCTTACGTAAGCACTTTGGTAAGCTACAACGTGGTTTAGATGGAGTAGACTACCAGAAAAAAATAAGAAATGAGTTCATTTAGTTTTGTAGCAGATACAAACTTCCTGATTAATGTTCATGAAGGACTTGAAAAAACTGAACCCTTTTTAGACGGTACTGCAATCGTATCCGTGATTTCAGAAATTGAATTACTTGGCTGGCATTTATTAAAGGAAGAAGATAAATTGAGCTTAAAATCTCTTCTTGAAGATTGTGTTATCATGGAATTGAACTCTGAAATTAAGAACATCGCCATAAGCGTTAGACAGCGCTTTAAGGTTAAAACCCCTGATGCAATCATCGCTGCTACTTCAAAGTTTTTGCAGATACCTTTAGTAACTTCTGATCAGGGATTCAAATCTATTAATGATATTGAATTAATTTTGATTTAATATCATTACAGGATTTTAAGCTTCACCAAACTTAAAACGGTTTGACATTTAAATGCAAGAGCGTTAGACCTTATTCATAATATTACAATACCTTACCAATGAACATTATAATTACCGGAGCGAGTAGCGGAATAGGATTTGAAACTGCATTAGAGTTTAGTTTACAGAAAGAAAATAAGATTGTTGCCATTGCCCGTTCGGCAGATAAATTGCGTAAACTCCTGGAAATTGCCAAGGGAATTAATCCTGATTGTACACTTTTACCAGTAGAATTTGACATTGTTAACGATGATTATGCTGCACTTATTCCGTTTTTGAAAGAACGTTTGGGCAATATAGATATCTTAATTAACAATGCAGGCACATTAATTAATAAGCCTTTTTTAGAAACAACTGAACAAGATTTAGGCGTAATGTTGCAAAGCAATGTGATTAGTCATTTCAGGATGATTCAACATGTGTTGCCATTAATGCAAAGTGGTAGCCATATCGTAAACATTGGAAGCATGGGCGGTTTTCAGGGGAGTGTTAAATTTCCAGGCTTATCAGCATACTCGGCAAGTAAGGCTGCACTTCATACCTTAACTGAATGTTTGGCTTTTGAATTAGCTGAATCTGGGATTAAAATTAACTGCTTGGCTTTAGGATCAGCACAAACAGAAATGCTGGAAGCCGCATTTCCTGGATATCAAAGCCCTGTAATGGCATTTGAAATGGGTAAATACATTGCCGATTTTGCTAAAACCGGACATAAATATTTTAATGGAAAGGTTTTACCTGTTGCTGTAAGTACCCCGTAAATATTTTTTCAAATTTTCACAACAGTTTCGTTAGTTATTTGTTACTGACTAAAATCTAATTTTGATAAATCATGGAAACAAACACAAAATTCAATTCAACTGACAATGGTAAAAGTGCTGCAATAGTAAGCTACATTTTCCTAATTGGCTGGCTCATTTCTTACTTTGCTATGTATAAAGATAATAAAACGGCTTTATCCAGTTACCATTTAAGGCAATCGCTATTATTGCATTTAGCTATTATTGTAGTTAATATTATTATAACTATCATATTGGCTATTTTTCCAGTAGCACTTTTAGGCTATTTGAGTTATGTGATTTATATTGTATATATCATCTTCATCATTTTAGGTGCAGTTAGCGCAAATAATAATCAGCTAAAACCACTTCCTGTAATCGGAGACAAAGCTCAAGGTTTTTTCCCAAGCATTTAAATTAAACTAATATTAAGTCAGGCCTGGACACGCTGTCCAGGCTTTTTGTTTTAACGAGTTTTCCACATTCCTTAGCGCTCTTATATTTTTTTTATATCTTGTCATCCAACATATGAAGAAAATAACATTTGCAATTCTGTTTTTCATTTTGTCTGCAAGCGCAGTGAATGCTCAAAACATCATTCCTGCTCAATATCAGGATCTCGTTAAAAAGTTAGTCGCCACTTTACCAAGAAATACTTCATCGACATTTAAAGATGGTTCTTCAGCAAATTCAGAATCTTTAATAGATTTTGCTAAAAGTATGCTGGGAATCCGCTATCGTTATGCGACTAGCAATCCTAAAATTGGTTTTGATTGTTCAGGTTTTGTAAGTTATGTTTTTAGCAATTTCGGTTTTAAAGTCCCACGTTCATCTAGAGAGTTTAGTGGAGCAGGAACAGAAACTACTTTAGAAAATGCAAAAGTTGGCGATGTATTAATTTTCACCGGAAGCAATTCTAAAATAAGAAGAATTGGCCATGTTGGAATTGTTTATTCTATCGACGAAAATGGAATTAAATTTATTCATGCATCTTCAGGAAAAGCGCACAGTGTTACTATTACTGAACTTAATGGCCACTACAGAAATCGTTTTATGAAAATTGTAAGCATCATCTAGCTTACTTTTTATATTTCCACATTCTGGTTTTCCCTTCTCTGATCCATTCTATTGCTGTGGCTAACCTTTTTTGTCTGGTGATTTCTGTTTTAGCCTCTTCCAACCAGAGTACATAATCTTTTTTGTTAGAAGCACTGAAGTTTTGGAACACATCGATTGCTACAAAATCTTTCTGTAGTGCATCAATAAAATATTGTGGGATAATAAATGCTTGTGGGCTTGCTTTAGGCTTCGCCGGAAGTTTAATCCCATCTTCATTTAGTTGAATGGCTTGTTGAATATAGGCGATCAGAATTTCATCAGCAGGTAAATCTGCAAAACTTTTTATTTTACCCAACATCCCCATAGCGTTGGTACGCTCTTCAAAAATATTGAATTCATCTTCAATTAAAGCTCCCTTCCAAAAGCCAAAAGCACAATGATTTTTAAAGGCCGCCATGTGGCATACCGAACCTTTAAAATCAAAAAATGGCATACCCCACTTTATTTTTTCCTCTATCCTAGCATCAGCCTGATGAACCAAATTCCTCAAATGATCCAGTATTGGAATGGCAAATGGTGCTGATTTGATGATGTATTGATCAACTTGAACGATGGCATGCATAAGCCTGGATTTTAAATTAAATTTACAGCAAAACAACTTTTAATGCAAACTCTACATTTTCTTGTTTTAAAAGGCTTTTAGCCAATTCATGAAGCTCTCTTTCCCTATTAGTGACATCACCAATAGTCGCATCTAAAACTTCTTTCACTTCAGGATTTAAAGTGATCAAATCAACTTCTTCATTACTTGGTAGATATTCAACATTTCCTAACATACCTAGATCATTACCTGTTAACACTTTGGATAGACGTACGGATTTTGGTAAGGCATCTACACCGATACCTAGCTTTGCTAAAGGTTTTGCCACTTTAAATAAATTATCTGCTGTAACCCTGCAGTACCAGTCGCCACCCAGGCGGGCAACCAAATCTATTTTTTCCTGATCTATTTTGCCTTCGCTATTCAGAATATTTTCATTGATATGTATGAGCTTGATCTCGGCTAAAATCAAGTTTCCGGCACCATGTTGATCACCCAATGGAATAACCTGATTCACCACGCACTCAAATTGTACTGGTGCTTCTGCTACTCTTGGGGGCTTAACTAAATCAGATTTTAGCATGGTAAAACCAGCTTTTTCAAATTCATTTACTTCTTTCGCATATTCTGTACTCGCCAAACTCATCTGCTGCACCATATCGTAGTTGACAATATTGATCACGCATTCTTTTACCTGCAGTACGTTTTCAAGTGTGTGTTTGGTGGTATTATCGCGTACCCGCCGGGCTGGTGAAAAAACACAAATCGGAGGCTTGGTACTAAACATGTTGAAAAAACTGAAGGGGCTCAAATTGATATTCCCTTCAGCATCAATTGTTGATGCGAAACAAATTGGCCGCGGCGCTATGGCATATTGCAGGTAATCTTGCAATTGCATGGCAGATAAATCTTCAGTTTTTAAAGTTAACATGAGCTGGGGAATTGGTGGGGTTGAATTTTTGTAAAGCTGTAAAGTTGGGATTTGGTAAGTTGTTCAGTTGAATAGTAATTATAGCGAGTAAGTCGAGGTTTTGAAGGTTGACATATTTCCGACCCTCTCTATCCTTATATATTGCCCTGCAGACTTTACAGACTAAACACCTAACCAACTTACCGCCTGCTCTCCTATTTCTTCAAAGCCAAAATAGAAAAATCGGTATTTGCTTTCGTAATGGTATTGGTTAAAGCACCTAAGCCGGTAATCTCCATTTCTACAACATCACCCGGTTGCAACCATTGGGTCTGGTAGTTTGGATCGTTTAATAAACCCGTTCCATTTAGTTCCAGAAAACATCCTGTTCCAACTGTACCCGATCCAATTACATCGCCCGGAAGAATATCTACACCGTAAGCACAACGCTCAATGATCTCTGCAAAGGTCCAGTCCATATCTGCGGCATTACCTTTTGATACTTCAATGCCATTTACCCGGCATGTCATTTTCAAATTGTAAGCATTCCCAACATGACCTTCTTTTGCTGAAACTTTGTAAGGTTCCAATTCATCAGGTGTTACCAGCCAAGGACCAATTACAGTTGAAAAATCTTTTCCTTTTGCCGGACCAAGGTTTAACAACATTTCTTCCATCTGCAAAGTTCTGGCGCTCATATCGTTCATCACCATATAACCAGCAATATATTCATCCGCATCTGCGGCTTTAATATTTCTTCCTTTTTTACCAATAACAATAGCCAGTTCCAATTCAAAATCTAGTTTTTCAAAATGATCTGGCATACATTCAACTTCACCAGTTCCCTGAATGGCATTATGGTTGGTGAAATAGAAAATTGGATATTCATCAAACTGTGGAATCATATCTACTTTACGGTTCCGGCGAGCTGCAGCAACATGCTGTCTGAATGCATATCCATCACGGCAACTGGTGGGGTTAGGCACTGGCGCTAAAATTTCATAGAAGATTTCTTCTTTTGCTTGTAAACTTCCATCTTTTATCTGAGCATCTACTTTTTTTGCCCTTTCCATCAATACCTCTCCACCCTGCAAAAATGCATTCATGTTGTCAGGCAGTAACTTATCACAGCTATTCAGATTGTAAATATGTCCATCTATAAACAGGCCTAAATGAACAATGTCTTCGGTTTTATAGGATACGAATTTCATATGATTTGGTTAAAATATGGGGTAAATATAGTAAAAAGGTACTGCGTTCAAAATGAACTCAATTTCGATAAAATAACCATAATCTATTTTAAGTGATTGATTATCAACTTAAAATTTAGCTTAAATAAATGATTAAATATTTCTTCCTATTGAAGAATATACTTATTTTAGCTGCATCAAAACCATGATTTTAAAAGCATTACATATCAATTTAGTTAACGATGCCATCGCTGCACGTCGCTATAAAATGCTATCTAAATTAATCATGGCTCAATATTCTTTGTAATCTTCGAGTGCCTTCTTTTTTAATTAAACGCCATCACGTTTTTAATTATTTATTCTTTTAGATTTTATTTCTAACCTAACATCAATTCATATGCCTGTTTATCACAAATTAGGCCAGATACCTGCAAAGCGACACACGGTTTTTCGTAAACCGGATGGAAAACTCTATGCCGAAGAACTGGTTTCTACTGAAGGCTTTTCAAGTTTATACTCACTTGTTTACCATTGCCACCCACCTACCATTGTAAAACATTTAGGTGAACCTTATAGTGTCGAACCTAAAATTGCCCGTGAAAAACATTTGAAGCATACCAGCTTAATTGGTTTCAAAATTAAGCCAGAGGATGATTACCTTCAAAGCCGGAAGCCTGTTTTAGTAAATAGCGATTTACATATCGTGTTGGCTGCGCCACGGAAATCAATGACTGATTATTTCTATAAAAACAGTCAGGCAGATGAAATGATTTTCATCCATGAGGGATCGGGGAAATTGAAAACTGGCTTTGGGGAAATTAAGTTTGGTTATGGTGATTACCTGATTATTCCCCGGGGTACCATCTATCAAATGGAATTTGATCAGGAACAAAACAGGCTGTTTATTGTAGAAAGTTTCAGTCCATTACGCCCTCCTAAACGATATTTAAATCAATATGGGCAATTAATGGAACACTCTCCTTATTGCGAACGTGATTTAAGATTGCCTGAAAATTTGCAAACACATGATGAATATGGCGATTTTAAAGTCCTCATCAAAAAACAAGGATTAATTTATCCGTATACCTATGGCACCCATCCGTTCGATTATATTGGATGGGATGGATATCATTATCCATATGCCTTTTCCATTCATGATTTCGAGCCGATTACCGGGCGCTTGCATCAGCCACCTCCGGTACACCAAACTTTCGAAGGACACAATTTTGTTGTTTGTTCTTTCGTACCACGTAAGTACGATTACCACCCCGATTCTATTCCAGCGCCTTACAACCACAGCAATGTAGATAGCGATGAGGTACTATATTATGTAGATGGTGATTTTATGAGCAGAAAAAGTGTGGTGAAGGGACAAATTACGCTTCATCCGGGTGGTATCCCGCACGGACCGCATCCCGGAACGGTAGAGAAATCAATTGGTAAAGAAAGTACAGACGAGTTGGCGGTTATGATTGATCCTTTTAAACCATTAATGCTAACACAGGAGGCTTTGGATATTGAGGATGAAAATTACCACAAAAGCTGGCAGATTTAAGTCGTGAGTCTGTCTTACGAGATGGCGCTTAATTAATTTAAATACATCATTACGCGATCGGAAAATCGATCATAGAAAATAGCACAAAAATGGAAACACAAACATTTGCAGAAAAAATATCAAAGGCACCAGATTTTCTGCCCATCAACGGAACAGATTATATTGAATTTTATGTAGGAAATGCTAAACAGGCAGCCCATTACTACAAAACCGCATATGGCTTTCAGAGTTTAGCCTATGCCGGGCCGGAAACGGGTGTGCGTGACCGGGCATCATATGTTTTACAGCAAGGAAAAATCAGGTTGATTTTGACGACAGCTTTAAAATCAGATCACCCGATTTCGGAGCATGTAAAAAAACACGGAGACGGTGTTAAAGTGCTGGCACTTTGGGTAGATGATGCTTACAGTGCTTTTGAAGAAACCACTAAACGTGGTGCGAAACCGTATATGGAGCCGAAAACGCTAACCGACGAGAATGGCGAAGTGAAAATGAGTGGAATCTACACTTATGGCGAAACGATTCACATGTTTATTGAAAGAAAAAACTATACTGGTGCATTTATGCCAGGTTACCGGGTTTGGGAAAGTGATTACCAACCTGCAGATGCCGGATTGTTATACATCGATCATTGTGTAGGAAATGTAGGTTGGAACCGAATGAATGAAGCCGTTCAATGGTATGAAGATGTAATGGGATTTGTTAATATTCTATCTTTTGATGATAAACAGATCAATACTGAATATTCTGCATTGATGAGTAAGGTGATGAGCAATGGAAATGGTTTTTCAAAATTCCCAATTAACGAGCCTGCGGAAGGTAAAAAGAAATCGCAGATTGAAGAATATCTAGAATATTATGAAGGTGAAGGCGTTCAGCACATTGCTGTGGCTACTAAAGATATTGTGAAAACAGTTATAGAGCTGAAATCTCGGGGTGTGGAGTTTTTAAGTGCACCTCCTGAGGCTTATTATGATATGATGCCACAACGTGTTGGCAAAATAGATGAAGAAATTTCTTTATTGGAAAGCCTTGGTATTTTGGTTGATTGTGACGAAGAGGGCTATCTATTGCAGATTTTCACTAAACCTGTTGAGGACAGGCCAACTTTATTTTTTGAAATTATTCAGCGAAAAGGTGCACAAAGCTTTGGTGCAGGTAATTTTAAAGCCTTATTTGAGTCATTAGAGCGTGAGCAGGAATTAAGAGGGAATTTATAGGTTGTAAAATCAATTCTTCACTAAAACTTCATAAATGAAGTGCACCTTTGATATAACAAAACACCAGAAGCGATTTCCGTTTTGTTAAATTCTAAAAACTTCATAATTAGTTTTTTAGTTTTCCGGTTACCCTTATCTGATACCTCATGTATTGCAAAATACATGAGGTTTTTTATTTTTATTCGGCACTCTCTTTTAGCATTTCAAATAAATCTTCTGGTCCGCCGTCGAATTTGGTTTCATTTACGTAGAACGATGGTGTTCCATTTACGCCACTTCTCACACCGCTTTCAAAATCATCTTCTACTTTTTGCTTCACCGCATCGGTTTGAATGTCCTTTTCAAATTGCTCAATATCTAAGCCGATAGTCTCTGCAAGTTCCTGAAAAAGATCTTCACTCAAACGATACTGGTTGTCATAGATGGCATCATGCATCTCCCAGAATTTATCCTGAAGTGCTGCTGCCTCTGCTGCTAAAGCTGCCTGAAATGCAAATTCATGGGATTCTTGTAAAGGAAAATGCCTGAACACGAACCTGATTTGATCACCAAAAGTCTGCTCAATTTCTTTTATAATGGGATAGGCATGCGCACAATGTGGACATTGATAATCTCCATACTCTACAATGGTAATGGATGCAGCATCAGATCCCTCTATATGATCTTTACTGCTTACTTCTGGTTTTAAGGTACTCATAAGCGCTTTATTTTTTTTCTAATTCTTCCAAGGCATTTAATATTCCGTCTGCACCCGGGTTAACAGCCGTTGGCGATAAATAACTCCAGGCAATTTTACCATCTTTATCGATAACGAAAAGTGCTCTTTTACTCTCTCCTACTTCATCATCATAAACACCATAGGCTTTCGAAACTTCGCCTTTTGGCTCAAAATCAGCCAGGAGCGGAAAATGAAGTTTTCTATCCTGCTGAAATGCATTATGACACCAGGTACTATCTACCGATATGCCAATCATCTGTGCATCGTGCTTACTAAAATACTTCAGCATTTCATTATACAGCGCCATTTGATCTCCACATACCGGACTCCAATCGGCTGGATAAAAAGCCAGAATAATATTCCTGCCTTTAAAATCACTTAACTTTATTTTTTGATCTGGTGTAGCATTCAATTCAAAATCTGGTGCTACGGTTCCTTTTTCTAACATTATTTTATGTTTATTTCAGGTTATAAAACTTCGCCTAAATGTTTATAATTAGATTTTATGGTGTCAAATACTTCACTCATTTTTCCACCCAGCATTAACTTGGTCATCGAAACAGTCATACCTTTTATTTGTTCCCATTCTATTTTCGGCGGCATCGCTAAAGCATTTGGGTTAGTCATAATATTCAATAAAACAGGTCCATCCTCTGCAAAAGCATTTGCAATACCTATTTCTACATCTTCAGGTTTGCTGATGGTTACCCCTTTAAAACCCATTGCCTGTGCCACTAAAGCAAAATCAGGATTGATCATGTCCGTTTCATTATCAGGCAATCCGTCTACTTCCATTTCAAGTTTCACCATACCTAAGGCCCTGTTATTAAAAACAATAATTTTTATAGGTAAATTGTACTGTTTAATGGTGGCCAGATCGCCTAGTAACATCGATAAACCTCCATCTCCACACAGTGCAATTACTTGCCTATCGGGATGTGCGAGCGCCGCTCCTATCGCCATTGGCATGGCATTGGCCATTGAACCGTGATTGAAAGAACCCAGCATTTTCCTTTGTCCGGTACCATCAATAAATCTGGCTCCCCATACACAACACATACCCGTATCTACCGTATAAATGGCATCCTGGTTACTCAAACGGTTGATGGTATCAGCTACAAACTCGGGCTGAATTTTATTTTCTTCTCCCTTGTCTTTAACGTAACTGAGTTGGTTCTCCTTTACTTTTCCATAAAAATCAAGTTGTGCTTTTAAGAAGCTATCATCTGTTTTTGAAGTGATCAATGGCAGCAAAGCGGATAAAGTATCTCTGATATCTCCGCACAAACCCATATGGAGTTTTGCCCTTCTGCCTAACCTCTCAGGACTTTCATCAATCTGAATGATTTTATTTTTCTCTGGCATGAAGTTCTGATAAGGAAAATCAGTTCCTAAAAGCAATACCACATCTGATTCATGCATACTGTGATAGGCAGATGGCTGGCCCAGTAAACCAGTCATTCCAATTTCGTAAGGATTATTGTATTGAATACCCATCTTTCCCCGAAAAGAAAAACCGACCGGTGCTTTTAATTTTTCTGCTAAGGCTACCACCTCATCGTGCGCTTCAGCAGCACCAATACCACAATAAATGGTGATTTTTTTTCCTTGATTTAAGCTGTCTGCTAATAAATTAAGGTCATGCTCATTAGGCCTAATTACAGGTTTGCTTCTAAATAATTGCATGGAGGTTTCACTTTCAACCGCATCTAGTTGAGCGACATCGCCTGGCAAACCAAAAACAGCAACACCTTTGTTATGAACAGCATGTTGAATAGCGGCCTGAAATATTCGTGGCACCTGAGCAGCAGTAGTTGCGATTTGGTTATACGAACTGCAATCATCAAACAATTTTGTGGTATTGGTTTCCTGGAAATAGTCCATTCCAAATTGCCCGGTATCAATGGTAGAAGCAATGGCAATTACCGGAACGTGAGATTTATGTGCATCATATAAACCATTAATCAGGTGAACGTGTCCGGGTCCGCAACTGCCTGCGCAGCAAGCCAATCCATCTAATTCCGCTTCAGCGGCCGCAGCGAATGCACCCACTTCTTCATTGCGAACATGAATCCATTTAATTTTTCCATTTCGCCTAACCGCATCATTAAAGTAATTTAAACTATCACCGGTAACCGCGTAAACTCTTTTTACGCCAGCCTCAACCAGCATTTCTACCAGCTGTTCTGCAACATTTTTAGCCATATGTTTTATTCTTAAAGTTGAGGCATTACCTCAGTTAAATATGATTACTATTTATACTTTAAAAATGATGCTATTGTTTGCCTGGATTTACAATGTTTTGTAATTTTTGAAGAAGTGAAGGTTACTATATTTAACCTAGTTTTTGCCTTTTGATTAAATAAGCCTGAAGAACCGGATAAAAACCTTCATTGATGTCGGCATCAATCAGATCTACCTTGTATTGGGCACACTTTAAGAAAATTTGTTGCCTGTAAGAAGCTATAGCAGCAACATAGTTCTCCTTGACTTGATTGGTATGTACTTTTATGGTATCGCCGGTTTCCATATCAATAAAGTGATGTGGGCGGTTTTCAAATTCAAAGGCTACTTCTTTGGATTTATCCACGACATTGAAAACTACAATTTCATGTTTATTAAACTTGAGATGCTGGAGGGCATCAAAGAACTGATCGGTTTGTTCAGGGCTGGTTTGTGTATTGAACAAATCACTAAAAATAACCACCAGCGACCGCTTATGGATGAGATCGGCAACCTGGTGAAGTGACTCGCTTAAATTTGTTTGTGCATTAATCTTTGGTGTTTCCAACAACTCTTCCAGCTTGGCAAACAAAAATTTTTGATGAACTGTTGTTGATTTCGCAGGGGTATTTAATAAGATTTCATCTGAAAAAAGACTTAGTCCAAAAGCATCCCTTTGCTTTTTCAGTAAATACATAAGCGATGCAGCAGCTTGAATAGAAAAAGTTAGCTTATTAAATTTCGGTTCCGGGAAATACATCGAGGAAGAAACATCAATCACGAACTGACAGCGAAGATTGGTTTCTTCTTCAAAACGTTTGCTGTATAATTTATCCGTTTTAGCATAGAGTTTCCAATCGATATTCTTCACATTATCACCGTTATTGTATTGGCGATGCTCTGCAAACTCTACAGAAAAACCATGGAATGGGCTTTTGTGTAGTCCGGTGATGAAACCTTCTACAACCTGGCTCGCCAGCAATTCCAGGTTTCCAAAACTGGTTTCTTGATCATATTTTATAGTCTGCATAAGGTAAAACTAATAAAAAGATTGGTTATTTAGATTCTAACGGGCTGTGTCTTCACCTTAATATTTTGGTCGGTGAGACACCAACCAATAGAAAAATAAAAAGATTGGTTCCTTAGATTCTAACGGCTGGTGTCTTCACCTGCCGGAAAACTTAATGTTTTGTTGGTAAGATCCCAACCAATTGGAAATAACGTAATAAAAAACGTCATAGGTTTTTGAAATCTATGAGGTTAAAACACAGTTTATCTATCGGCTGGTGTTCCACCTGCCGAAACTTATTTTGCTGCTATTTTATAAAGTTTTCCATTATCGGTTACGGCATATAGCGCACCGTCTTTTTCGACTAAATCGCGGAAACGTTCACCTTTTCCTTCCAACAGTCTTTCTTCACCAACAATTTTATTGTCTTTAATTACCAGGCGTATAATATGCGAACCACTCAAAGCGCCGACAAATAAATTACCTTTCCATGCCGGAATTTTATCACTATTGTAAAAAGCGATCGAACCTGGTGAGATTACTGGATTCCAATAATAAACAGGTTGTTCCATCCCATCCTTTTGCTGAATTCCATCGCCAACTGCTTTACCGCTATATTCAATCCCGTAAGTGATTATTGGCCAACCATAGTTTTTACCTGGTTTGATGAGATTAACTTCATCACCACCACGCGGACCAAATTCTGCTTCCCATAAATCACCTGTTTGTGGATTGATCGCCAATCCATCAGGATTACGCAGTCCATAAGCATAGATCTCTGGCTTTGCATCTACTTTACCGGCAAATGGCCCATTGGGTACAGGTTTACCATCTGTAGTTAAATGCAAAATTTTACCAAGGGAAGAATTTAGTTGTTGTGCCTGAACCCTGATTTCTTTATCAGACCGTTCTCCAGTGCTGACAAATAGATTTCCATTTTTATCAAAAACCATTCTTGAGCCATACTGAAGTTTACCGGTATGAGCTGGCGTAGCCCGATAAATTACCTTTTGATTTTCTATTTTTGTTTCACTGGCCGATAATTTCCCCTTAGCGATGGCTAATAAAGATCCTTTCGCCTGAGGTTCTGCATAAGTCCAGTAAACCATTCTGTTTTTCGCAAAATCTGGATCTAAAGTAACATCCAACAATCCTCCCTGACCAGATGCATCTACTTTTGGTAACCCGTCAATCTTTTTACTCAATTTTCCATCAGCACTTAAAATTACCATTGATCCTTGCTTTTGGGTAATTAAAAACCCTCCATTAGGAAGCACTGAAATGGCCCATGGATTTTCTAATTTTTCATTGATGATGGAAATAGATAAAGGCGTTTCTGTTTTCACCCCAGCAATTCTGGTTTGCCCTTCAAAGGCTGGTTTATAATCTGCTGTAGGCTTTTCAGTTTCCACTGGATTCTGGGCAGAAACACAAGCGATGTTCACGCTGTTTAAGGCGAAACCTGCTATTATAATTCCTAATGTTTTGTTGTTGAATAGATTAATAGGCATGATTCAATATTTTTATTAAATAAACAAAAAAATAATGCAATAAAAAACCCGAACTCTGTAACGAATTCGGGTAGTATATTTAAATAACTTAAATGTAATTAAGCTAATTGTTTGTTCAATTTATCAGCTAATACTGATTTTGGAACTGCACCAACTTGCTTATCAACAACCTGACCGTCTTTAAAGTATAATAAGGCCGGGATATTGCGAATACCAAACTGCATTGAAATTTGAGGGTTGTTATCAACATTTACTTTTCCAACTACTGCTTTGCCATCGTATTCTTTAGCGATTTCTTCTACAACAGGACCAACCATGCGACAAGGGCCACACCATTCTGCCCAAAAATCTACTAATACGGGTTTATCTGATTTTAATACAAGCTCCTCAAAGTTTGCATCGGTGATTTCTAATGCCATAATTATTTTTTTTATGTTCAAATATATGTATTCAATTGTTATACCAGCTATAAGGTAATGTCAATTTGACACTCTTATGGTTTGTTGGTTTTTTAGTGAATTGGATGATGGAATATATTCCATAATAGGTATACACCTAAACAACAACCAACTAATCAACCAGAAACTTAGTTCAATTTGTAATTAACAACATTAAGTCCGAGCAATTGTTCTAGAAACTTATTGTTGGGATTTATTTTTAGATTCTTCGATGACAAATCTAACATAATCTGCTTTTCACTATCAAAAACTGCAAAATTTAGCTGACAGTTCTGCTGATCGGAATTTGCCTTATTGTCTGCTAAAATGAGTTCAATCTCCCTCATGAGTTCCTCATTTACCCGCTCAATTGGCACTTGTATGGTTAAACTTTTAGTCAGTTTATCTCTTAACTCAGACATGAGGTTAATGGCCGTGATTTTAAATTCCCAGTCACCTGCCTTTCCGAATCTTTCACCAACCCGACCTCTTATTTGCAAGAAATATCCTTCTGTCAAAAATGATTTAAATTTAAGAAAATCTTCACCAAATAAGGCCATTTCACAAGCATCATCATAATCCTCAAATACAAATGTTCCGAAAGGCTTACCTGTTTTGGTTATTCTTTGAGAGGCAGCCACTACCAATCCGCCAACGCAAAG
Organism: Pedobacter psychrotolerans; assembly: GCF_004340665.1. Classification (GTDB taxonomy): domain Bacteria; phylum Bacteroidota; class Bacteroidia; order Sphingobacteriales; family Sphingobacteriaceae; genus Pedobacter; species Pedobacter psychrotolerans. Next base: position 27,325 of record NZ_SLWO01000008.1, on the reverse strand, counting down.
TTCACGGTTTTGCAGTTTAGCAAACTCCGATAAAATATCCTCATTGGTATCTCCCATTCTCACCTTGTTGATAATGCTTAATTGTTTAACACCATGTGTACAAAATTTATCAAGCTCCAGCTTATAGTTATCCAAAGGGTGCCCGGAAAGGAAAATCCCAATCGCATCTTTTTCATATTTCAAGCGATCCATTAGCGCCCACTCTGGCGAAACAGGTAAGGAAGGTTCCAGAATTAAATCTGCTTTAGACCCACCAAATAACGACCCTTGCGAGGTATTTTCGTTATTCTGGAAATCGTTGGCATACTTAATAATTTTTTCGATGCCATTCATCTTATCATTTGGTCCGATGTAAAAATATTGTGCCCGATGTCCGCCAAAGGCATCAAATGCACCGCTATACACAAAACTTTCATAAGCTTTTTTGTTTACGATCCGGGTATTGGAACGTTTTGCAAAATCGTATACTGTAGCATATGCGCCATTTGAGGTTCTTTCTTCAATGATACTTTCTACCGCTTTCTCACCAACACCTTTAACCGCCGACATACCAAACCTGACTTCTCCTTTGGCATTTACCGAAAATTTAAGGTCAGATTCATTTACATCAGGGCCTAATACCACTACGCCCATCTGGCGACATTCTTCCATAAAGAAAGCCACTTGTTTAATATCACTCATATTATTGGAAAGCACCGCAGCCATATATTCTGCCGGGTAATGCGCTTTTAAATAGGCTGTTTGATAAGCAATCCAGGCGTAACAAGTGGAGTGAGATTTGTTAAAAGCGTAAGATGCAAATGCTTCCCAATCTTTCCAGATTTTTTCCAAAGTTGCCGCATTATGGCCTTTTTCTGCCGCTTGCTTTACAAATTTAGGCTTCATCTTATCCAGAACATCCTTTTGCTTTTTACCCATCGCCTTCCGCAAAACATCGGCCTCACCTTTGGTAAAACCAGCCAGCTTTTGCGATAAAAGCATCACCTGCTCCTGGTAAACGGTAATTCCGTAAGTTTCTTTTAAGTATTCTTCACAGGCATCTAAATCATACTGAATTTCCTCCTCACCATTTTTACGACGAACGAAACTCGGAATATACTCCATCGGCCCTGGGCGATATAATGCATTCATGGCAATTAAATCGTCGAAAACTGTTGGCTTTAACTCCTTCATGTACTTTTGCATCCCCGGACTCTCGTACTGGAAAATACCAATGGTTTCACCACGCTGGAAAAGCTCGTAAGTCATCACATCATCAATCGGAAAGTTATCCGGATTGAGGTCAATGCCATGCCTTTTCTTCACCAGTTTAACGGTATCTTTTATCAAGGTTAATGTTTTTAACCCCAAAAAGTCCATCTTCAATAAACCAGCGCTTTCTACAACCGAGTTATCAAATTGGGTAACATATAAATCAGAATCTTTTGCGGTTGCTACCGGAACGAAATTGGTGATATCGCTCGGCGTGATGATTACCCCGCAGGCGTGAATCCCTGTATTTCTTAATGAGCCTTCTAAAACCTGGGCCTGTTGGATAGTTTCGGCACTTAAATCTTTCAGCAAGCCCAATGCTTTTAACTCCTGAACACGCTCGTATTCATCAGGCCGTAAAGCATCTTTTAAACTCTTTTCATCTAGGGTAAAGATTTTCGCCAGCTTCATATTTGGAATCAGCTTCGCTATTTTATCCGCCTCAAACAAAGGCAAATCCAACACACGGGCAGTATCACGAATGGATGACTTTGCCGCCATCGTTCCGTAAGTGATGATTTGTGCCACCTGACTGGAACCGTATTTATTAATTACGTATTCCATTACACGGCCACGGCCCTCGTCATCAAAATCGATATCAATATCGGGCATGGATACACGATCCGGATTCAGGAAACGCTCAAAAAGCAAATCGTATTTGATTGGATCAATATTCGTAATCCATAAACAGTAGGCTACCACCGAACCTGCTGCAGAACCACGGCCCGGGCCAACCGAAACATCTCTGCGGCGTGCCTCAGCAATAAAATCCTGCACAATGAGGAAATAACCCGGATAACCGGTTTTTTCAATTGTGGCCAATTCAAAATCCAGACGCTCAATAATCGGTGGAGTAAGTTCACCGTAACGGATTTTTGCACCCTCGTAGGTAAGGTGTCTCAAAAATTTATTCTCACCGCGTTTTCCACCATCAACCTCATCCTCTTCCACAAGAAATTGTTCAGGGATATCAAATTTCGGTAACAATACTTCCCGGGCAAGTTTGTAGATTTCAATTTTATCTACAATTTCCTGGATATTCAAAATGGCCTCTGGTAAATCAGCAAAAAGGGTTTTCATTTCCTCTCCCGATTTGAAATAGTATTCCTGGTTTGGCAAGCCATAACGGTAGCCACGACCACGGCCAATAGGTGTTGCCTGCTTTTCTCCGTCTTTTACACAAAGTAAAATATCATGGGCATTTGCATCCTTTTTATTAATATAATAAGTATTGTTGGTGGCTACGAGTTTTACATCATGTTTTTTAGCCAATGAAATTAAGGATGCATTTACGCGATCTTCATCTTCCTGACTGTGTCGCATTACCTCGATATAAAAATCATCTCCAAACTGTTCCTTCCACCAAATCAAAGCTTCCTCTGCCTGGTTTTCACCCATGTTTAAGATTTTATTTGAAATCTCACCAGAAAGGTTTCCAGAAAGCACAATGATATCATCCTTATATTTTTCAATCACTTCCCTGTCAATCCTGGGAACATAATAAAAGCCTTTGGTATAGGCAATAGATGACATTTTAGCCAGGTTGTGGTATCCAGCCTTGTTTTTCGCCAACAGCACCATTTGGTAGCCATTGTCTTTTGTAGTTCGATCTAAGTGATTATTACAAACAAAAAACTCTACGCCGATTATAGGCGTCATCACTACTTCAGTAGGTCTTTCACCTGCTTCAATCGAAGCTGCATTTTTAGCCTCTGCTGCTTTATTGTGATTTAAAACATTGTTCACAAAGTGAAATGCCCCCATCATATTCGCATGATCCGTCATGGCTACGGCAGGCATTTTTAATGATGCCGCAGCTTTGATCAGGGCTGGAATACTAATGGTACTTTGTAAAACCGAAAACTGGGTATGGTTATGCAGGTGTACAAAGGTTGCAGAAGCCAGCTCCTGCTTGTTTCGTTCAATTTCCTGTTTAGAAACGCCACCACCTTCAGCTTTTTGAAGTCGCTTGCGAATTTCATCAGATGCTGCTTTTAGATTGACATGCTGAATACCAAAATTCGGGATAGACTCCGGATTTACTTCCCTGAAACGTGGAAAATATTCTGCATCAACCAGTAATTCTTCCTTTTTGAAAACTTCTCTTTTGATCAGTTCCAGAAAGCAACGTGTAGTGGCTTCAACATCGGCAGTTGCGTTGTGCGCTTCATTAAAAGGAACGCCGAATAGATAAGCATGCAGCTCTGTTAGTGTTGGTAATTTAAATCTTCCACCCCTACCTCCAGGCAACTTTAATAAATCGGCCGTAACTTCTGTACAAGTATCCAATACAGGCATTTCAGCCATGCGGTTTTCTATACCGAAACGGTAAAACTCGCTGCCCATAATATTTACGTCGAAGCCAACATTCTGACCTACGATAAACTTGGCTTTGGATAACACCTTATTGAATTTCTCCAAAACTTCAGCTAAAGTAATCCCTTGTTCATCGGCAAGTTCGGTAGATATTCCGTGAATGCGTTCGGCATCATAAGGGATATTAAAGCCCTCTGGCTTAACTAAATAATCCTGATGCTCAACCATCCTCCCCATCTCATCATGCAATTGCCAGGCAATCTGAATACAACGCGGCCAGTTATCGGTATCGGTAATTGGCGCATTGTAATTGCGGGGCAAACCTGTGGTTTCTGTATCAAAAATTAAGTACATATTGTATTGTCAAGAATTAGCCGTTCGGGAATCATAACGGTTTTTCAAAAATAGGGAATTTGAAGGCGGATGTTGTCAGCAAATTATCAACAAACCTCATAAATAAACCTTATAAGTTTTAAAAACCGATCAGGTTTGGCATAATAAAGTTATATAAAAGGATTCTTTAACCTTATATTTATTTCTACCTTCGATTAATATTTAAGCAAACCATTAAAATATAGCTATATGAAAGTAACGGTTGTAGGTGCAGGCGCTGTTGGTGCTACCTGTGCAGATAATATTGCCCGCAGGGAATTAGCAAACGAACTCGTTTTACTGGATATCAAAGAAGGTTTTGCCGAAGGTAAAGCAATAGACATGATGCAAACGGCTACGCTGTTGGGTTTCGATACAAAAATCAGCGGTGTAACTAATGATTACAGTAAAACGGCTGGTTCGGATGTGGTAGTGATTACTTCAGGATTGCCTCGTAAACCTGGAATGACCCGTGAAGATTTAATTGGAATTAATGCAGGCATTGTAAAAGGTGTGGCAGAAAACATCCTAAAATTTTCTCCCAAAGCAATTATTATTGTGATCAGTAATCCAATGGATACAATGACGTATCTGGCATTAAAATCTTTAGGATTACCTAAGAACCGAATCATCGGCATGGGTGGAACTTTAGATAGCTCCCGTTTCAAATTTTATTTGTCGCAGGCACTAGATTGCAACCCGAATGATTTACAAGGCTTCGTAATTGGTGGTCACGGTGATACAACGATGATCCCTTTAACCCGTCTGGCGACTTACCAAAGCTTACCTGTCAGTAATTTATTAGATCAAGCTACGCTTGATCAAGTGGCGGCTGATACCATGATTGGTGGCGCAACACTAACCGGATTAATTGGCACTTCAGCATGGTATGCTCCCGGTGCAGCAGGCGCAGCTTTAGTAGAAGCCATTGTTCGCGATGAGAAAAAACTATTTACCTGCTGTGTTTCTTTAGAAGGCGAGTATGGACAACATGATATTTGCCTGGGTGTCCCGGTAATTATCGGACGCAACGGCTGGGAAAAAATTATTGATTTTAAATTGACGGAAACCGAACAAGCTGCATTTAATAAAAGCGCAGAAGCTGTTAGAAATATGAATAGTGTATTAGCAGAAATGAAATTGGTATAACCCTTGAATTAATCATTTTAACAACTAGAGAGTATATTAATTCAATTTACTTAAATGGACTCATATGTCTTATCTTGTAAAACATATTAACCACCTGAGGCTTTAATTATTTATTTCAATTTACTTAATGAGCTTACATGTCTTATATGGTAAAAAACATATTAAACAACTGAGAATTTGACTATTTAGTTCAACTTACTTAAATGAACTTACATGTCTTATATGGTAAAAAACATATTAACCACCTGAGAAACCTTTAACTATTTAATTCAACTTACTTAAAGGAGCCTTATACGTCTTATATGGTAAAAATCGTAAATGAAATCTATATCCATACCACTTAAACTTATAAACCTACAAGATGATGGTTTCCACCTTCTGGTGGAAATTATTGTTTTTAACGAAACGCATTTCGCAGTATTAGATACAGGTGCATCCAGAAGTGTATTTGATAAAGCCATCATTGAAAAACACCTCTCCGAGACACTTCAGGTGTCAGAAGAAATAAATGCCGCAACGCTCTTTACCACCACTACAACTATACAAGCAACTATCCCCGAAGTTAAAATTGGTGCCTTAAAAATAAAAAACTACGAAACAGTTGCCTTCGATTTGCAATCGGTTAGTGAAACTTACCAGCAATTTGGGCATCCACCTATCGTTGGCATTATTGGCGGTGATATCCTGATGCAATATAAAGCTGTTATTCACTACAGTAAACTTTTAATGAGGCTTTACAAATAGCTAATGCAATAATGATGGTCATCACTTTTTAAACGTCATGTTATAAGGATATTTGTTAAAGCAGAATTGGCATTATGAAAGACATTGAAAACAGAGCTGACATTATCCTTTTAGTTGATTGTTTTTACAGTAAAGTACAAGATAACCAAACCATTGGCCCTATTTTTACCCAAATAGCAAATGTAAACTGGTCTCACCATTTGCCTAAAATGTACGATTTCTGGGAAAGCATTCTCTTTGGCAAAGCCATTTATAAAGGCAACCCCATGTTGACGCACTTCTCTTTAAATCAACACGCGCCGCTGAAAGAAGAAGAATTTAAGACCTGGAAGATGATTTTCTTTAATACCGTAGATGAATTATTCGCCGGCGAAAATGCAGAAACAATTAAGCAAAAAGCACAATCTATTGCTGATTTAATGCATTTCAAAATTAATTCTCCTCAATCAAAAATTAACATCGTTTAAAACACTTTGATTTTGAGCATTTTATATTAAATTTATTTAACCAAATAAACTCAATATGAAATTCTTAAAAATCCTGATTGGCATTATCCTCGCACTGGCGATTGTATTCGTGGTAGGTTCGTTCTTCCTTCCAAAAAACTACACGGTAAACCGCTCTACAATGATCAATGCACCTGATCAACTCATTTATAAAAACATTGCCGATTTTAATGAATTCTATAAATGGAATCCATGGGCAAAAATGGAACCATCAGCAAAAGTAAAGTTTTCCGGAAAACCTATGTTACCAAATCACCTATACGAATGGAAGGGTAAAGAGACTGGATCAGGTTACATGAAAATCTTAACTGTTACACCAAATAGACTGGTTGATATGGAACTTAAATTTTTCGAGCCTTTTGAGAGTGTTGCCGATACTAAATTCGAGATCACACCAGAAGGAAATGGCAACAAAGTAACCTGGACAATGAGTGGAGACCATAATATGATCAGTAAATGGATGTGTGTTTTCGTGAGTATGAATAACATGATTGGAAAAGATTTCGAAAACGGATTAAAATCTTTAAAAGAACAATCAGAAAAAGGCATTTGATCAATTTTCCTGATTTAAATCTAAGCAAAAACTAAAGGATGGTTGAATCGAGGGCTTTCTGTAACCGTTTAAGCGAAAACTGCAAATAATTATGCCTTCCTTTCATTGAAAACAATTATATTGGAAAATTACGTGAATTTAGATTTTGTAAATCCGCAATTTTTACAATTATTTTGCCCTAAATGAATTTATTAGTAGTAGAAGATGAGCCAAATGTGGTTTCGGTAATTTCAAGAGGTTTAACAGATGAAGGCTTTACAGTGAGTATTGCTCCCGACGGCTTAATTGGTAAACAAATGGCTATCGAAAATCATTTCGATTTGATTATTCTGGACATCATGTTACCCGGCATAAACGGTCTTGAGCTTTGTAAAATCATTAAAGCTCTTAAACCCACTACACCAATAATCATGCTTACCGCTTTAGGCACTACTGAAAATGTAGTTAATGGGTTAGACAATGGCGCTGATGATTACCTGATCAAACCATTTAAATTTGCCGAACTTTTTGCCAGAATCAGAATGCTTTTGAGGCGTTATCACGGAACAGTTAACCTCGATCAGATTATCAGCATTGCTGATTTACAAATCAACCTCAGCGCAAAAACCATTAACCGCAACAAAACCGACATTGTACTCACTGCAACCGAATATCGCCTATTAGAATACATGGCTAAAAATAAAGGCAAAATTCTATCACGAATTGATATCCTTGAAAACGTTTGGGATATTGATTTCAATCTCGGCACCAACGTAGTGGATGTTTATGTGAACTATCTGCGCAAAAAAATCGATAAAAACGCAGATCAAAAACTCATACATACCGCTGTTGGCCTAGGCTATGTTTTAAAAGAGAAATAATGAAAATCGCCCAAAAAATCACTTTACTTTTCGCCATCTTATCGGCGGTAATCATTTCTTTATTAAGTGGTTTTGTGTGGTATTTTTCAAATGAGTTCGCCTTTGAAGATTTTTACAAGCGCTTAGAGGCCAGGGTTAATATTGCGGCACAAATTAAATTGTATGAAGATGATAATAACAGTGTTTATGCCAAAATGCGCAATCAATACCTGGAGCGTCTTCCATCTGAACGAGAATTTATTATTGATCCCAAAAAAACCACTTCGCAATTAGATCGAGAATTGCCAAAGAGTTTTTATAAGAAGATTGATGCGGGTTTAATGGCCCGCTATCGTTTCGAAAATCATTTTTATGCCGGAAAATACTTTAAAACTTCTAAGGGTGGCTACATCGTAATCATTTCAGCAAATGATCCTTTTGGGTTCAGGGAACTGGAAGACTTGCAAAAAATCCTGATTATTGGCTTCTTCCTTTCCATAATCCTCTCCTTTGTAGTGGGCTGGAAGTTTTCTGATTATATGCTTACCCCACTCAGAAACATCATCAAAAGTGTAAAAAAAATTAAAGCCGAAAATTTGCACATGCGCCTGGACGTTAAAAAAGGAAGTGATGAAATGTCGCAACTCGCACAAACCTTTAACAATATGTTGAACCGACTGGAAACGGCCTTCGAAACTCAAAATAACTTCATCAGTAATGCATCACATGAGCTTCGAACACCCTTAACGGTAATTAGTGCTGAGGTAGAACTGGCCATGAAACCAAATCAGGAACTGCATCATCAGCATAAGGCACTATCCAGAATAAAAGATGAAGCAGAAAGGCTGGAACATATTTTAACCAGTTTACTTGGCCTCGCACAATCTGGTTTTAATGGTAAAAATCAACCTTGGGAAGAAGTGCGGATGGATGAATTGCTCTGGGAAATTAAAGGATCAGTGAACCAGGTATATCCCAATAGTAATATTCAAATCGACTTCAGTAAATTACCGGAAGATGAAGCGTTGCTGACTTTAAAAGTCAATAAGAATTTAATTAAACTGGCTATATCCAATGTAGTGAGTAATGCCTGCAAATATTCCAACGAAAATTTAGTCAGTATTGGAATTGAAAGTACAGGCAAAACACTCTCCATCGCTGTAACTGACAGGGGTATTGGCATTCCCCAAACAGATATTCAGCATATTTTTGAACCTTTCTACCGTGCATCAAACACCAATGATTACAAAGGTTATGGCGTGGGCTTACCATTATCATTGAATATTATTCGGCTCCACAGAGGCAGTATCTCGATCAAATCACAAGAAGGAATTGGAACTGAAATTAAAATAATGTTGCCTTTAATTAGCGTATAGTACAATATTTTCTATATTTGCGTTCACACTTCACCTACCATCACAATTCTAATGGTATTCTAATCTCATTCTTATCTGGCTATAATAACATTGGCCTAAACTTGTATTAATTATTCATCTATTTAATCAAGTGAGCAATGAAAACAGTATTAGTACCCACCGACTTCAACTTAGAAAGCACCAAGATTATTGATGCGCTTGTACAAGCACAGCCTAATGAGATCTTGAACATTATATTTTTACATGCCTTCAAGTTATCAGATTCAATTACAGACATGCTGATGTTAAGTCGCCGGAGTCGCGATTATGAAAATGTAAGTGATGACTTTTATCAAAAATTAGAAGCTTATAAGAAACGGTATCCAAATCACATTAATGCCATCGGAATTGAATATTTTTATGGAAGTACCGTATCAGCCTTTAAAAATTTTATAGAAGCATTTGATGTTTCCTATATCGCTTACCCTAAGGAGTATAATTTTATCGCATTAAATAAATACAGCATTGATCCGAAGTTTTTAACAGAACGATCAGGTTGCGAAGTACTTTATTTAAACATCATGAAACTTCATGTTCAGGAAAACCTGATAGAAACCCGTATCCCTGAAGCACACTTACAAGAGTTTAATGCTTAATTATTCACGAACAAAGACCATTTATTATGCTACTACGAAATAACATTCCGCTCACATACATCTTTGGAAAGATCAAATCAGAACTACTTTTTGTGATCAGTTATTCTGTAGGCATTGTTGTGCTTTATCAAAATTTCCATGTTACCCGCATTTCCATTCCAGTGGCCGTACCGGCCCTACTCGGAACCATCATTTCCCTGCTCCTGGCTTTCCGGTCAAACCAGGCTTATGACCGATGGTGGGAAGCACGTACACTTTGGGGCGCCATTGTAAACGATTCCAGGTCTATATCCCGTCAGATTTTATCCTTTGTAGAAAACCCATATGGTTTAGATGAAGTGGAAACATTTAAACAGCGTTTTATTAAAAGACAAATTGGCTGGTGTTATTCGCTAAGTCAATCACTTAGAGGCTTTAATGCCCGTAAAGGATTGGAAGAATATTTAAGTGCAGAAGAGCTTGCGTTTATCAAAAAACGCAGAAATGTAACCACCTCTTTATTGGAGTTGCATGGCATGGATTTGAAAAAAGCACTTAGTGAAGGCTGGATTAACAAGTATCAGCAGATTGAAATTGATAAATCAATTACGGCGTTATGTAACCACATGGGCGGCTCTGAGCGGATTAAAAATACCGTTTTCCCAGTAACCTATAGTAAATACATCAACATGTCTATCCATCTATTTATCGTGTTATTACCTTTTGGGTTAATAGAATATTTTGGATACATGGAAGTACCACTGGTTGTCGCCATTGCAGCGTTCTTTTTACTGGTAGAAAAAATGGCCGTTCATCTTCAGGATCCTTTTGAAAATAAGCCTACAGATACGCCAACAACAACCATATGCAGAAACATAGAAAGAGATTTGCTGCAAATGCTGAATGATGATCAGCTATATGAAGATAAACCACAGACAGAACTGGCATCAGTAGGTTCTTACTATATTTTATAAAAAATCTTAATTCTTAGTGCTATTCCAATTTTGGAATGGTTAGTTAAAGCCTGAGTATTCACTCTGGATGGAGCGAAGCTCAAATGGCAATTAGTTATAATGATAATTAATGCGGCGATGATTTCATTGCCGCATTAATTTTTTGTACTAATTTCGAAATTAAAGCGGAAGCATCTTGATTATTTAAACCTGATGGCTTTTAATGGAGATACTTTACTAATGAGTAAAGACGGAATGATTAATACTGCCAAACACACCACTATAGTTACCAGGTTCAACGCCACTACATCAATAAAATGAAACTCGATAGGCGCATAGGCCAAAAAGTAAGATGCCTGATTAAGCTTAAAAATATGAGTCGATTGTTGAAAAAAGCCCAGACCTAACCCAAGTATATTACCCAGCAATAAGCCAATTCCAATTAAATAAGCCGAATTAAACAAAAATATTTTCATAATCGACCAATTACTGGCACCGAAAGATTTAAGCATACCAATCATATTGGTGCGTTCTAAAATCATAATCAATAATGCAGTAACCATATTAATTACCCCAACAATCAACATTAGAATAAGCAACACCCTGGTATTTACATCCAGCAAACCCAACCAGGTAAATATGTTCGGGAAATTTTCTTTAATGGAAAATGACCTGAGATTTTGAGGTAATTCCTCAAAAATTCCATCAGCAACGGACTTTAACTTGTTAAAATCTTTAATTCTGATTTCAACGCCACCAATTTCATCTGGTTTCCAGTTGTTTAACCGCTTAATAATATTCAGGTTTCCAAGTACAAATCCTTTGTCTATATCTTCAACACCAATATCATAAACGCCAACTATTTTAAATTTCCTGGGTCTTAACTGGTTTTGTACAAAGTACATGATAAAATCATCTCCGGTTTTAAGTTTTAACCTGTTGGCCGTATAATTGGAAATGAGCAATTCCTGCATGGCAGCAGTACTATCCGAAAAATCGATGATGGTACCGCTAATGATATGCTGTTTAATATAATTCCAGTTGTAATTTTTATCTACCCCCTTAAAGTTAATCCCTTCAATTTCATTATTGGCAGAAAGAATAGCAGGTTTGGTGGCAAAAGGATAATAAAAATCGATTTCAGGATTATCCTTTAATTGTTTTTTTGTTTCTGCATCTAACACAAATGGCGAATGCTCAAAGGAATTATTCAGATCATATCGGGTAATCTGTACATCACCAAGATAGCCCCTCACCTTATCCTGAATTTCGGTTTTAAAACCTTTTATGATGGCAATAGACAAGATCATGACAGCCAGGCTAAGCATCACACCTGCAATAGCAATGCGTACAATTAACTTTGAAAAAGTTCGCTCTGATTTAATGGCTATACGGCTGGCTATGAAATATTCGAAATTCAATTTTGATAATTTTGTAACAGCAAAAATGCTTAAATCCTTTTTAAAAATGGCATATATTTGGAATATTATAGCCGTTCACCGATAAGTAAATCAATAAAATGAAGGATTGTTTTAATGATTTACCTTTATCTCTGTTGAGAATAATTTATCTTGCATAAAATGCATTAGATTAATGCTCAAAAAATAACCTTTCGAATAATCTAAAAAGTACATATAAAATGAAAAGATATATCTGTCTTGCTTTTACGAGCTTAATTGCACTATCCGCCTGCAGTCAACCGAAATCAATAGAAGATGACTTTGGCAAGGTGAAAGTGAATAAAAAAACCACCATCAGGAACATAAACATCCCTGATACCAGTGAGATTAAAACCGGAGCCGAGCAAACGGAAAAATATTTACCGCTTTTAAAAGGAAAACGTGTGGGCATGGTCGTTAATCCCACATCAGTGATCGGCACACAAACTGTTGTGGATAGTTTACTTAAACAGGGCGTAAAAATTCAGAAAATATTCGGCCCCGAGCATGGCTTCAGAGGAGATGCAAGTGCTGGTGTTAAAGTGGATGATGCAGTAGATACCAAAACAGGGATCAAAGCCGTGTCGCTTTATGGAAAACACAGCACACCCACCGCTGAAGATTTGGCTGACATCGACATCATGGTTTTTGATATTCAGGATGTTGGTGTTCGTTTTTACACTTACATTAATACGCTTCAAAACGTAATGGAGGCTTGTGCAGCTAACAATAAAGAATTAATCATATTAGACCGCCCGAATCCGAACGGATACTTAATTGATGGCCCTATTTTAGATCCTAAATTTAAATCGGGCATTGGCGTACAGCCTATTCCCATTGCACATGGCTTAACAGTGGGTGAGTATGCACAAATGCTGAATGGCGAAGGCTGGTTGAAAAATAAAGTAAAATGCAAAATCACCGTGATTAAAAACCTGAATTATGATCATGAGATGGAATATGTTTTACCCGTTAAACCCTCTCCAAATTTAAATACGCAACAAGCCATATTGCTTTATCCTTCAACATGTTTATTTGAAGGCACTTATTTAAATCATGGTCGCGGTACGATGTTTCCTTTTACCATTGTTGGGGCACCATATTTAAAAGATAAATTTAAATTCAGCTTCACACCGAAGAGCATTAAAGGAATGTCGGAAACCCCATTATTTCAAAACCAGGTTTGCTATGGTTTGGATTTAAGAAATTATGATCCTGCTGAATTAAGGAAGTCTAAACAAGTTAATATTTCTTGGTTAATTGAACTTTATAATGCCTCGCCACAAAAGGCAGATTTTTTCAACACCAAATTAAGCAAGGAAATGGGTGTAATTGAACGTTTGGTTGGAGTTGCTGATTTCAGACAACAGGTAATCGAAGGAAAAAGTGAAAAAGAAATCAGGGTCAGTTGGGAACCAGGATTAAGTGCTTATAAAAAAATGCGTCTGAAATACCTGCTTTATAATTAAGGAGTGAATTTTGAATGAGTGAAGGAGTTACAGTTTCGCATTCTGACCGATAGAACTAAACAATACAGATTAAGCTTTGTTATTTTAATGAACTATTTTAAGCATTCCCCTTAAATTATTCAATCAATTAAAATTCAATCATTCAAAATTCAATTACTCAAACATTAAAATTATGAGCGGATCTAAAGAAACGAGCGATAAGCCAGGAAGTAACTATAAAGAGGAAGTGCCAAAAGGACGCAAACCGGTTGATCATCAAACGGTTCGGAAACCTGATGACAGCACACCGAACAAACCTGTTAAAACAGATGATCCTGCTGCACAAAGGGAAAACGAAGAACAACCCGTTCACCCGATCAAAAAAGCACCTAAAGAAGATTAATCATCAGCGGTGATTTCATAAAAATCGCCGCTGATTTTGCCTTTTTTCAATTTAGTAAGTTCAGACTATTAATAAAATTGAGCTTTTACTTGCTACCAGTTGCTTTTAGGAATGAAAGCAATACTTTTTCATCATGCTCAAGTCCTAATTTACCGACCGTTTTATTGTTATTCATTTTTTTCATATACCTCACCAGCTCATTATTTTCATAAGCTGTAATCAATAGCGGATATACATATGAGCTTTTACAAACCGCTCTGGTATTGCCTAATTTTTTAGCTACGCAATCCAAAACATTAATCACCGTTTTCTTCGTATTTAATTCTACATTAACATCTACTGAGCATTTTGCAAACTGGCGAAGGGCTTCTAATGTACCGCCCCAGGTCCTGAAATCTTTTGCCGTGAAATCATTCTGAGTGATTTCTCTGATGTAGTTATTGATTTTACCAGAATCTATACCCCGGTGTTCTTTACCATCTGTGTAATATTGAAAAAGGTCTTGCCCAGGTATATCACGACATTTTTTAACCAGCTTGGCTAAACTTCTATCGTTTAATACCAAGGTTTGCCTCACCCCTTTTTTACCAATAAAATCAATATTAATTTTGCTGCCTTCAATTTTAACATGCTTATCCCGTAAGGTACTTAAACCAAATGAGCCATACAGTTGCTTATAATTCTCATTACCCACCCTTATTAACGACTTTTGCAGAACATCAACCGAAATGGCAAGCACTTTTCGCTCATCCAGTTCCTTACGCTTAAGGTCTTTTACAATCTGTTTCCGAGCTTCGGGCAATACTTTCCCAAATTCATAAAGTCTGTAATATTTATCTTCTGAACGTCGGCTTGTCCACTTAGTATGGTAACGATATTGTTTTCTGCCTGCAGCATCAATACCCGTTACCTGCAAATAGGCATTAGGTTTATTGGCAATCCATACGTTTTGCCAGGCTGGTGGAATAACGAGCGCTTTGATCCGGTCGAGGTGACGTTCTTCAGTAATTTTATTTCCCTTTTTATCTTCGTAATAAAATTTATCGGGTTTGCCTTTTCGGTAAATGCCAGACATGGCATCGGTTACATAAACTAATCCGCTCGCTTTTACAACATCTTCGCCTTGTACCATTTTTACTTATCAGGATGAATTAATTTTTTAGTTATTTTGTAAAACTTAAGGTGACTGATCACATTATTTTAGAACACAACACAAACGGTATGAAAATAGTTTTTATGGGTACGCCCGATTTTGCAGTTGCTTCTCTTGATGCCTTGGTTCAGGCCAATTTCGACATTGTTGCAGTGGTAACGGCTCCGGATAAACCTGCCGGACGTGGGCAAAAAATTAATGAAAGTGCAGTAAAAAAATATGCAGTAGAAAAATCCATCCCGGTACTACAACCAGAAAAACTTAAAAATCCTGAATTTTTGGCTGCACTAAAATCATATCAAGCCGATTTACAAGTGGTAGTTGCTTTTAGAATGCTTCCGGAAGTGGTTTGGAATATGCCACCCAAAGGAACCATTAACCTTCATGGCTCTTTGTTACCCCAATACAGAGGCGCAGCACCGATTAATCATGCCATCATCAATGGCGAGAAAGAAAGTGGTGTAACTACCTTCTTTTTAACACATGAAATTGATACTGGTGATATTATTTTGAGTGATAGCACCCCAATTGGTGATGATGAAACTGCCGGAGAATTGCATGATAAATTAATGGTAATCGGCGCCAATTTGTTGGTAAAAACCGTTACCGCTATCTCGAATGGAGATTTTACCGAGCAACCACAGCCACAAAGCGATGAATTAAAACATGCTCCAAAAATATTTAAAGACGATTGTAAGATCGACTGGAATAATTCTTCCGCACTGATTCATAATCTCATCAGAGGGTTGAGTCCTTATCCCACGGCTTTCACCCTATTAAATGATAAAACATTAAAAATTTTTAAAGCAGAGCCCGAAGAAAAAGAACCAGGAATTGCTACAGGTGGCTTTTTAACGGACGGCAAAACTTATTTAAAATTCGCAACAAAAGATGGTTTTATTAAGCTACTGGATATTCAGTTTGAAGGGAAGAAACGCATGCTGATTGAGGATTTTTTAAGGGGAATGAGATTGTAGAAAATACTACAATGATATAAAACTATGATGGAATAACTATCTAATTTTGAAATCTCCTATAGCATCATCAGTTCGATTTAGTATCAATCTTAGATTTTAGCACCCATTGCAACATTAAATGGTTCTTTCCCGAAATTTAATAATAGTGAATTTACCTTCCTTATTATCTTTCATTTCTATTAAAAAATTATGCCCTGTAGATCTTAAAATAAATTCAATCGATATAATACCATTTTCATTCTTTAATAACGGAATTTCCACAAGTGGAATAGGTTTAAAGATGTCCATGTTTTTCATAATTTCTGATGGCAATGTCCCGTTCGGCAAGAGGATACATTTTTTCCCGTTAACTATAATGTTTACGTTTGTTGATAAACCCTTTGGAACGATTAATTTCAGTGGCTGATTAAAATAATCTTTAGGAAGATCAGCTGTTTTTAATATATGATTTAATGTGCTATTTATTATGGCTACTGAATCTCGAACATCTAGATTATTGTTTTTATCAATGCTAGAACACGAAGCGAATAATCCTATAGTAACGAAAGCGCTCCAGATAAAAGTTAATTGGATTAATTTTTTCATTTCTTATAAAGTCTAAATCTATAATTAAAAGGGGTTATACCATCATCTTCTATTTTTAATCCAAAGGCGGAATTTTCGAAGCCATAACCATATTCATAGCTTCTATCCAAACCATTTGCAGCTCTGGCCTGATGCACGAATTCATGTAAGACAGTTACTGCAAGGAAAAATCCTGTAGCCTGTTTAGTCTCTAACAAATTTGCAGATTCCAAACCTTTAACCCAACTTTCATCGATATTTATAACATTAGGGTTTTCGTTTCGGTCAAAATAACCATATTTTCCTGTTAGTTCTTTAACAACTATAGTTGGCCCATTTCCAAATTTTACTTTTTCAATAATCTGCTCCTTATTGTATCCTGACCATTGGATTAAAGCATTTAAAACCTTTTGATCATTAGCTACAAAACTTTCAAGTTTTTTTATTAGTTCTGAAAACTTAGGGAACTTATTTTGAGTCGCCTTGTCAAGAATAAAATTATTGATATTATTCCCACTACTACCACTCCCTCCACCTTGCTGACCTCCTGTGCTTCCTGAACCAGTATATCCTCCTCCACCAACGGTGCCATTTCCTCCGCCACATCCACTAAAGAATGATGTTCCTTTTTCGTAAATTTTACATTCCATATATCCCTCTACACCAGCACACGCCACCCCATAATCTGTTATTGTACCATTGCAATCGCCCGAAATTTCTCTCTGCAATCTTTCTTTGTCCGTGAACTTATTGAGTTGCCGGGCACTTAATTGATCAAGCTTAGCATTAATATAGGCTGTTTCACTAATAGGTGTTATGCTAGTTATTGCTTTACCTGCTATATAATTCCAGCCGTTAGAAAAGATACCATCGAAATTAAAATACATTACCTTACCTGTCAACTTATCCATATCCTTATAATGCAGTTCGGTTAAATTAATTTGATTACCTTCATTCAGAATAGATACATAAACACCATAATTAATGGTTGGGCTATTTTTATTTTTGAATAGGAGTAATTTAATGATATTCTTATTAATGGATTCTTCCTTAACATCATTAGAAGAATTTACTACCTGAAAAATTTGATCGGGATTTTCCAGATTTAATTCATAAATAGTCTGATCCGCTTGTTCATTAACAAAAACACTTTCCCATTTCGGCTTCATGGTTTTAAAGTGACTTTCTGAATTCATTTTGGAATTTAAAGTATACCATGATTGCAATTCACTTAGCGTCAAAGAAGAAACAGCAGGTGTATCCCTATCCTTTTTGCAAGAATAAATAAGAATACTTATTATGAATAATAAAGATAAAGCCAGGCCATACTGCTTTAAAAAAGAAAATGTGTTCTTCATTTGGTTAATTTAGATTTTAAGAATTAGTAATTATTGGAGAGATGATGCTTCAAAAATACATATTCCATAAAACTAAAAAGAATTAAATAAACAAACAAGTAATACACAACCGTAAAAAAAAATAGATATTTATTCTTAAAAATTTATATCCATTTGTGTATTATATTTAAGATTAAAATATAAAAGTTAATATCTGCTACTAAGAATAAGGAGTAAAAACACAAAAGAATGCTATTTGATCATCAGTCAGCATATTTAGTATTATCTAACGAGAAGAGTCCATACCAGATCCCCACGTTTCACAGAATGTGGCCCAGATTTACAGTAAATTCAGTTTTTCGTTCAGGTATTTAGAAAACTCATTAAAATACCTTTTTCGGCCATAGCCCATAATCCATTGAATGCCTTGCGTGGCATTGGTAATAAAAACTTCTTCGGCTTCTTTTAAAATTTCAGGACTAATCTGCGCTTCAATTAATGGAATATCATTCATTTTGCAAATCTGCATTACGGTGGTACGCATCACGCCGCTAATACAACCTTCATTTAATGCAGGCGTATAGATTTGCTTATCATACACAACAAAAATGTTTGAGCTGATGCTCTCACATAAAAAACCACTTTGATTTAGAATAATGGCTTCATCTAATCGGTTCTGCGTCTTAAATAGACCTGCCATTACATATAGCAAAGCATTTGAGGTTTTGAAATTCGAAAGCTTATTGATGGATTTAGTCATTTCATCAAAAACATCAATGATTAATCCTTTTGTATTCAATTCATAGTCGGTAGCCTTTAATGGAATCCCCTCTAAAACATAGCCAGACTTATTACTTTCTGGCGTGTAAACCCCTGCACCCTGGCGGTAAACGGAAAGCCTGAAACGTACATTCCCATTCCATCTGTTTTTTTTAACCAGGTCTGCAGTTTTCTGCCGAAGAAAATAATCATCCATTAAAACATGACCATCAATTTTCAGTGCTTTCATCCCTGCGGCAAGCCTGTCAGCATGTAAATCTGCAAATTGAAGTTTATGATTGATCATCCGCATGCTTTCAAAAAGCCCATCACCAAATTTAAAACCTCTATTGGAAGTAGTTAAAACAGGAACATCAACGGGATGAAATTCATCATTAAATAAAAGGTACTCTTGAGACATATTTTATGATGCGACGATGTAATTTTCCCATTTTGTTAAAGCAGCTTTAAAATCAGCCGGTAATGGCGATTCAAAGTGCATATATTCTTTTGTTGTTGGATGAATAAAACCCAAACTTTGTGCATGTAGCGCCTGCCTTGGTAATAATTCAAAGCAATTATCTACAAATTGTTTATACTTATTAAACGTGGTTCCTTTTAAAATCTTATCGCCACCATACATCGCATCATTAAACAGCGGATGCCCAATATGTTGCATATGTGCACGAATCTGATGCGTACGCCCCGTTTCCAGTTCACAGCTGATTAAGGTAACATATCCCAGGCGTTTTAAAACCTTATAATGCGTAACAGACCATTTTCCTTTTTCTTCCTCATCATATATATCCATCACCCTCCTGTCTTTCACACTTCTGCCAATATAACCCGTTACGGTTCCATCGTTTTCAATATCGCCCCAAGCCAAAGCAATGTATTTTCTGGTGATGCTGTGGTCAAAAAACTGTCTGGCCAGGTGCGTAATTGATTTTTCATTCTTACTGATCAGCAGTAAACCTGAAGTATCTTTGTCGATTCTGTGCACCAAACCTGGTCGGCCATCATTTCCAGGCAGTTGTGGTAATTGCTCAAAATGGAAAGCCAATGCATTTACCAGGGTTCCGGTATAATTATTAAAGCCAGGGTGTACCACCATTCCAGCTTGTTTATTGACCACCAATAAATCGCTGTCTTCATAAATAATATCCAACGGAATATCTTCCGGATAAATTTCGGTATCGCGTGGCGGGTGTGGCAAAACAATAGAAATCTCATCATGAGGTTTAACCTTATAACTTGGTTTGATCTGTTTCTGGTTTACCAAAACATTGCCGGCATCAATGGCATTCTGAATGCGGTTTCTAGAGGCATTTTCTACACGAACCATTAAAAATTTATCGATGCGCAATAAAGATTGCCCTTTATCTACAATAATTTTAAGGTGTTCATATAATTCCTGCTCTTCCGATTCCTGCAATTCTACCACATTTTCCATCCTGCAAAAATAAACTTTTACCCCCAAGATTATCGAAATGATTTTATAATTAAAAAAACTGGCCTATCTTAGTGATACAAACCATTCTAAACCATCCTACCATGAAAAATCCTTACGTAAAAGTCATCTTGGCTTTCTTGCTATTTGCTATCGCACCTCGGGCAAATGCGCAAAAAGATGTTGGAAACCTATTCGTTTCCGGTCCGGCAGATGCAACCAAACTGATTAACGCTTACTTTGACCCTTTGTATAAAGGTTTAGGTCAAGGCCTGAATGATGGCTGGAGCAACACCGCCAAATCAAAAGGTTTTTTAAAATTTGAAGTCAGGGTTTCCGCATCCGCAGCATTTGTGCCACAATCAGACCGATCTTACGATGTAAACACCTTAGGTTTAAATAATATTAAACCCGCAGCAGGTGCATCATCAATCGGCCCAACTGCTTTCGGTCAAGATCAGGATGGTGGCCGAATGGAAGTTTACACCAGTGATGGCATTCCAACCGGAAAGTTCTTTAGCCTGCCACAAGGTGTTGGTTTCCATGTGGTCCCTTCCCCACAAATTCAGGCAACTTTAGGCCTTCCTAAAAACATTGATATCTCATTAAGGGCGATGCCGAAAATTAAACTGGGTAGCGATTTAGGAAGCATTTCTATGATTGGTGTGGGTGCGAAGATTGAATTATTACCCTTAATCTTAGGAAAAACAGATCAGTTAATCCCAGTAGATATTGCCATTGCCGGAGGTTTCACCCAATACAAATATAACCTCGACTTAAATATTAATAACGAAGCAAATTCCGATCAGCGCATAGATGCCAGATTTAATGGAGTTAATATAGATGCCATCGTTTCAAAGAAAATTATGTTTTTTACACCCTTTGCAAGTGTTGGCTACCAAACTTCTAAAACAAATTTAAAAGCGTTGGGTACATATCGTTTTGAAACCAGTCCTGTAACCACAGCAACCTATGTAGATCCGGTTTCGGTTAACCGAACAGATATTGATGGCATTCGAGCCAGTTTAGGCTTTCAGTTAAAATTTGGATTTTTTAAATTATACGGATCTTATACACAAGCTAAATACAGCATGGTTAATGCTGGTGTAGGGTTTGGCATCGGACAATAAAAGATGCACTAAACATTTAATTAAAAAACACCTGAAATCATCAGGTGTTTTTTAATTTTACATGTGTTCGAAAAAATATATAGTCCGGTTCAAAAAATTGATTTGCATCCGCTCAGCAATTTATATGTAAAAAGGGACGACCTGATTGATCCCTATATTTCAGGTAATAAGTGGCGTAAACTCAAATACATTTTACAAAAAGCAAAAGCAGAACAAAAAAATCACCTGGTTACTTTTGGTGGTGCTTACTCTAATCACCTGGTGGCCACAGCAGCCGCAGCTGCACGTTCTGGTTTACAGGCTACAGCCTTTGTAAGAGGTGAAGAAGTCAAAAATGAAATGCTTTTAATCTGTTCCCTCTATGGAATGAACCTCATTTTTGTAGATAGGGAATCTTATAAAAATAAAGTTGATTTATATAAACAATATTTTGATTCGGATGATAGCACTTACTTTATTGATGAGGGTGGCGCATCAGTAGAAGCGGTTCAAGGTTGTAGTGAAATTATCTTAGAACTCACCGAAACTTACGATCATATTTTTGTGGCTGCTGGCACAGGCACAACAGCCGCAGGTTTATTGAAGGGCATTCAGGATGCTGGTTTAAACACTAAACTCCATGTTGTTCCGGTTTTAAAGGGTGGCAGTTTTATTGCCGATGAAATCGCCAGGTACACCGAAATTTCAAACCATTTAATTTTGCATACCGATTATCATTTTGGTGGCTACGCAAAAACCACACCAGCACTTTTGGCCTTTATCAAAAAATTCACAAAGGAAACAGGGGTGCTGATTGACCCGGTTTACACGGCGAAAATGTTTTATGCCATTCTAGATTTACATCAGCAAAATCAAATCCGACCAACAGATAAAATCCTGGCTATTCATACCGGTGGATTATTAGGTTTGTTGGGAATGAAGGATAAATTTTACTTCCCATAGTGCACTAATGATGTGAGCTCTATCTGCTTTTCGCTAGGTTAATGCTCATCCTTATCAATACTCCAGAGGGAAACACCGATGGATTTATTTTTAGGTTTCTTCTGAATTTTAAGTGTTTCTAGTGGTGTTTCAGGGAAGAAAATATCCGTCATAACGGTCAGTCCATCATCTGCAAAAAGCTCTACTGAAGCCTCATCCAAAATTAAGCTTAGTTTTAGTTGGGTAGTGTTAGCAATTCTTGGAGCCACGTGTTTTGCTGCAAAACCTTTCTCAAAACCTGTTTCGCCTGATTGTCTTCGATCGATGAAATAATTGTTTTTCTTTTCATCATAGCCTATTACCAGTTTTTGACCTTTACTATTGGACAGGATAATGTTTAAGTCTCCCTTATTTTCAAGCGAAACATTAAGCTTAACTTTCCCTTTTAACGGTTTAAAGTTTACCGATAAATCCAATTCATTACTAGCGGATAAAAATTTCTTGCTGTAAACAAGTTTAAGTAATGGGTTAAATTCTTTTACAGGTAAAGATTGTAGAAACAGATCACCATTCTTGTCTATAAGCGTTAATTCTCTCGGAATGGTTGTGGCGCCACGCCAGGCTTTGGTTGGCACTTGATTAGCATACTGCCAGTTATTCATCCAGCCAAGAAAAATTTTCCTGCTGCCGGTATTAGACCAGGTTACACCTGCATAATTATCTGTTCCATAATCAATCCATTTTACTGCTTTTGATTTCGGCACAAAATTCTTTCCATCAAAATTGCCAATAAAATACTGAGTTGCTGAGCCTTTATTTGGTCCGCCAGGGTTAATACTCACCAGAAGTACCCAAAATGTTTTTCCATTGCTTTTAAGGGGGAACAAATCAGGACATTCCCATACCCCACCATGAGCACCCAAATTTGCACCAAATTCACTCTCCCGCTTCCAATCTTTTAAGTTTGGTGAAGAATAAAAAGTAATTCTGTCTTTTGTAGCCAATGTCATCACCCATTTTTTCCCAGCCTCATACCACATCACCTTTGGGTCTCTAAAATCGGTTATTCCAGGGTTAGGCAAGACCGGATTGCCCTTGTACTTTTGCCATGTTGCCCCTTCATCATTACTATAAGCCAGGCTTTGGTATTGATGGCGACCAGTTTTAGCATCTTCCATTTTTTGGTTATGATGCGTAAATATGGCTACCATAGCATTTTTGCCAAAGCCTGCGGTATTGTCCTTATCAATTACCGCACTGCCAGAAAAAATAGCGCCCAAACTATCCGGATAAAGTGCTATTGCCTTCTCTTCCCAATGGAAAAGATCTCGGGTAGTGGCATGGCCCCAATGCATCGGTCCCCAAGTTGTTCCTCCTGGATAATATTGATAAAAAAGATGATATACGCCATTATAATAAACCATCCCATTGGGATCATTCATCCAGTGTGCCTGTGGTGAATAGTGAAATGCTGGTCTATACTTTTCTTCGGTGATTGATTGTGCATCCGATTTCGTTGCACATAATCCAAGGAAGAGCGCCAATATTGGTTTTAAAAATTTAAGTTTCATGAATAGTAATTTTTAATAAAGGAATACCAGCATTTTAAGCCTTAAGCTGACATGCATTTCCATATTATTTACATAATATTAAAATGTTATCGGTTTTTTATCTCCACTGTTATTGTGCAATAGCGTTTCCAAAATCAATTTATTAATAAATATTGAAACGATAAAGTTATGATTAAAACGATACAGAAAAGCATTAGTCTTTTTAATTAAAAAAGGTCATAACTAAAAGCTACGACCAAATATTTTATGTAAACAGGTGTTTTACGATTTCAGTCAGCGGCCAATGATAGCAAATCTAATTTCTGCATTAAACAACCTACCTTTTACTTTCTCTGAGGCTATTTATGCTAGCCCTGAGACACCTTTTTATATCTTTAACCTTATTTTTTCTAGCTGCAAGAGAATTTTTTATACCTGTAAATATCTTATTTCTAGCTCGATGTGACCTTTTTCTATCTTTGGGGATATTCTTTCTGGTTTAGTGAACCCTTTTTGTACCTCCGAACACCAAATTGGTCTTCGGAGGTACTTTTAAATAGCAAAAAATGAGCTTTTTTTTAAAAAAAATGAATTATTGTTCTGGCGCTATAATACTTTTACCACGACCCGGGAAACGTTGTTTCAAATCATCATACATCACCTGCGTACCAGGGATGTCAGAACGGCTGGCACCCTTTATAGAATGATAAATTACCAAAGCAGCTTCATAGGCTTCGCTCCCCACAACCATACCGGTATCTTCTACGGCTCTTAGCAGAATGCTTAGCTGCTGGAAAATACCATAGATATCGGCAGCAAGTTTATTGTCTTTCCTGGCTTCGGCTAAATCGACATAGTTAGGAACCAAAGTTGGGTTTTGCGAGGCATAATCGAGGGTTTTATTTACAAAGGCAAGGGTCTTATCGCCCATTTTAAGTGTCGATTGGCGCTCTTCAGCAGTTAGATTGATCACTAACATCGGCGCTAAAACCGTTTTTAATTGTTGAAATGCTTCTGCAATGGCTGCAGACTGTTCTGTGGTGATTTCAATCGAAATCCTGTTGCTTAAACTCATGGTAAAGTGTTTTTGGTTAAATATTAAGGTTAATTGGTAATCCTGTTAATTTTTTATTCAAAAAATGCGGGATGAATTAACCATTTACCATGGGATAGCTGGTGGGATAATGGTTTTAATTGCGGGACTTTATTCTGATTTAAATATAGGAAATTGACATTAAATAAAATTGTGTTTTTTAAATATTCGGGTAAGCTTTAGAAAGATGTAAATGGCTTTGCTACTTGTCAAAGATTTCCTTTTGCTATACTTTATTAAAGAGACCACTAGAACTATGCTCTCTTTAATAAAAAATCAGTAAGAATTGTTATAATAATATTTACACGCGGCATGCGTGCGCCAGCGAGGGATAAGTTTCTATATAGCGACTAAAATGATTATTGTATAAACTCCAATAAAGAATTAAAAATTTCACGCACATCAATAAGAGGGTATATTTTTACCGTTTCTTCATAATGATCTGCCAAATAAAGTTCAAATGTCGATTCATCTAAAATGGTTCCAATGTACATATCATAGCCCAATTCCTGGCTCCAAACTTTATCATCTTCATCAATAGAATCAAACTGTCCATTCAGTGCTAAATCTATGGCTGATATAAACTCCTCCAATGATGGTTTATATCTTGAATATAAATAGAGGTAATTAGTTAGTTCTATTGAATTTGAGCCTGTTTCAATAACTCCATTAACTTTTTTATTAAAAGAAATTCCGTATTGGTTCATAATTTGAATATTCATGAGACTAAAAATTTTAAGGGTACACAGTTTTCAAAAGAGAGTTCTCTGGATTAGAATTTGGTCCATGATCAATGAGTTCAATACCATGTCAATCACTGGCTGTATCTTTATAAGTAAATGAATACTCATCTTGAGAATTTATATTTACCACATCTGGTTTAGAAATATTAATTTTTGAGTTCACATATGCCATTTCTTCATTTATTCTAGAATAACAATAGGTTTTAGGAAAACAGACATTCTTTCTCTTTACTGTTGCAACTGAGGTTCCATTGCCTATTTACATATTTTGCCCTCACCGGCGCACGCGTGCCACATGACAGTTTAAAAAGCTTAATGTAATAAAAAATCACGCCATGCTAGCGCAATAATTTTAAAATGTTCTAAAGGTATTGTTTGCTCTATTTCTCCATTATATGGATTATGAAAACGGACTGCATCAGAATAAATTGTTGCTAATGCACCTATTCCACCTAAATCAGGATCTATTGGTGGTATATTGCCATTTAAGAAATGTTGTATGGCAGGAATAACATCTTCATCAACTGTGTCTGCTGTTGCGTAGGCAAGGCTAAAAAATGGCTCCATATCGCCACCACCTATAAAGTTTTTTATTTTATATCCGTTAACTTGCTCTATAATCATTTCGATTTTATAAAGCTTTAAGATTTCTTTAGTAGTCATAATAATTTCTTAATGGTGAATTGTTATGTATGAGTTTTCAGGAAAAATAGACCATTTAAAACATTAATCAAGGGTAAAATCGGAAATAACCTGAGAAAAACCAATTTCCCTTTGGTCGGTGGTATTACCGCATCATTTAAAACCAACCAAAGGTAAGTTTGATTTTATATTTCGGAAGTGACACGTGTGTGCAAGCGAGGGATATATTAAATACATCTATATCAAATCATTAGAATGGATTTCTACCTGCTTTTTGCCTATCAATTCTATGATTAATTAATTCGGAAAGAGATTTTACAGAAACTGAATGAATCCAATCCGGGAAATTAACGCCTCCACCAGAATAAAGTCCTTCGTAAACAGGAGGATCTTCGCCCTCATCTAAATAAATAAAAAGAAATTGATCACCTTGATTATAAACATCAACGGCATAAAACGGTCTTGAAATAACTCTGTTTTGAGAAGCCATATGTTCTCTAACATCATTCTGCATTTCTTGTTGGGTATCGAATATTCCAAAATCTAAAACATAGCAAAGCGAGCCCGCTAAGAACAACAGCTCCTTTAATACTTTAGGAAAAGGATTACCATTATTGTAAAGCTGTTCTAAAGTCTCTATTTCTTGTAAAGAAATTGGCTCAATCGTTAATTTATATTCAGTTTCATTTGGAAAGGCGTCAGGATTATCCCTTAAATAGCCTAAATATTGTATTTCCATAAATAACTAAATTATCGTACTAAAGTGTTTTGTTAAGATATCCCTTCTGGTTTAAGTGTTCCAAAGGATCACTTAAACCTTTTTTTAAAGCCAGGTCTCCAGACCGAAATACAACCGCTACATAAACATTATTGGCACTAAACCTTCTCTTTCTTCATAATAATCTACAGCGCTGCTATACTTATAATACTGTGCTTCTGTAACTAAACCAGCGGTAACAGGATTTTCGTGCAGATAATTTAATCTTTGATCAATCATTTCATTTGTACTTAATTCTATAGGGTGGTTGTCCTGTTGCCAAAAC
>NZ_SLWO01000007.1:137719-332504 GCF_004340665.1 Pedobacter psychrotolerans | reverse complement strand
CCTGGTAAGAAGGCATTTAGAGCGAAAGACGAGATTCGAACTCGCGACCCCGACCTTGGCAAGGTCGTGCTCTACCAACTGAGCTACTTTCGCATGAACAAAACCAATATGCTGTTTCGTTTTGGTGATGCAAATATAGACAGATTTCTATTTCTGTCAAGGGATTTTTTATTAAAAATTTAATATTTAGTTTAAATTGCTGGCTTTCAGTGCAAGTAAAATTAAATCAATTTCAAATCCACGTCCCTGTAGATAGGTGGTAAGCTTCATTTTTCTTTTTAAAGGGTTAGATTCCGTTAAAGTATTCGATTTTTTTACTGCTAAATTTTCCAGTGTTTGCATATAATCATCGTCATCTAAACTATATAGCGCCTTTTGCAAAATTTTATCGGGAACGCCTTTCAACTTTAAACCTTGTTTAATTTTTACCCGTCCCCATTTCTTAATGTTGAATTTTCCTGATGCATATGACTTTGCAAACCGTTCTTCGTTCAAAAAATTATTTACAATGAGCTCTGATAAAATCTCTTCCAGTTCATCACCACGCATGCCCCATTCTACCAATTTATACCGGACTTCTTTTTGAGAACGTTCCTGGTAAACACAAAAACTTTCTGCTTTGGCTAGTGCTTGTTTTTTGTCTAATATTGCTGTCTCTTGTTTGCCGCTTTTCATAATTAATTGATGAAATTCGCAAAAATAATGGCGATTAAAGTATTTTTCGAATAATAATATGTTGCAGAACCCAATTTATACCCTTTCCAAAATTGCAGAAATTCTTCGTGCTGAGGTTAGATTAGTGCATGAAAAGGTAATTATACAATATTTGATCATAGATAGCCGATCGGTAATGGTTCCTGAAAATTCATTATTTTTCGCTTTATCTGCCCACCGGGATGGACATGAATTTATTAGGGATGCTTATCATAAACAGGTTCGGAATTTTGTCATTACAGAGAAAAAATACATCACATTATATCCAGATTGCAATTTCATCATCGTTGAAGACTCATTGGTGGCATTGCAACTGCTTGCTTTAATTCATCGTAAGCATTTTGATTTAAAAACGATAGGCATTACAGGGAGCAATGGAAAAACCATTGTAAAAGAGTGGTTGTATCAGCTTTTAGCCCTTGATTTCAATATCATCCGGAGCCCGAAAAGTTATAATTCACAAATTGGCGTACCACTATCTGTCTGGCAAATTAATGCCAGTCATAACCTGGGTATTTTCGAGGCGGGTATTTCAGCCGTAGGCGAAATGGGGACACTTGCCAAGATCATTCAGCCGCAAATCGGGATTTTGACCAATATTGGTGAAGCACATGCTGAAGGTTTTGCTTCAAAAAAAGAGAAGCTGGTGGAAAAGCTCAAGCTTTTTACAGGATGTGAGCTGCTGATTTACTCACCAGATTATGTTGCTGAAGTTGATTTATCCGCATTGCCAGTGCAGAAGAAATTTAGCTGGAGCGGCACACAAGGGGCTGATCTTCGCATTATTGAGGTAGAACATGGTGCAGTAAACAGTCACTTACGGGCAATTTATCAGGATCAGGAAATTAGCTGCATCTTGCCCTTTAAAGACAAGGCGTCGATAGAAAATGGTATCATTTGCTGGGCTACCTTACTGGCTTTTGGTTATTCACCAGAACAGGCTGGCTTACGATTGGAAAAACTGACACCTGTTAGTATGCGCCTTGAACTGAAAAATGGCATTAACCAATGTTCTATTATTGATGATTCTTACAGTGCCGATATCTCTTCACTGGCCATAGCGCTTGATTTTTTGAACCAGCAAAATCAGCATGCTAAAAAAACGGTTATCCTTTCCGAATTATTTGAAACTGGCAAAGATGATTTGATTTTATATACAGAAATCGCCGATCTTCTTCAACAGAAAAGGATTAACCGCTTGATTGGAATTGGAAAACATATTGCCGGATATGCGGCGCTTTTTAAATGTGAAACACAGTTTTTTGTAGATACGGATGCCTTTATGCAGGCTTTTCCAGGTCTGCATTTTAATCATGAAACCATTTTAGTGAAAGGGGCGAGGCGTTTCGAATTTGGCAGAATCAGTAAAATCCTGACTCAGAAAATACATGATACGGTGTTGGAAATCGATCTGAATGCAATGGTGAGTAATCTCCAGTTCTATCGTTCTAAACTGAGCCCTGGTGTAAAGATAATGGCTATGGTAAAGGCTTTTTCATATGGGAGCGGAAGCTTTGAAATTGCCAATCTGTTGCAGTTTCACAAAGTAGATTATCTGGCTGTGGCTTATGCCGATGAAGGAATCGCCTTACGGAAAGCCGGAATTACACTTCCTATTATGGTGATGAGTCCGGAAGAATCTGCTTTTGAAGCGATCATCAAGCATCATTTGGAACCTGAAATTTATAGCCTGGAAATTTTAAACAGCTTTTTAAATGTTATTCCGAAAGATGTTTTGAATTACCCTGTTCACTTAAAAATTGATAGTGGAATGCATCGCTTAGGATTTGACCAAACAGAAGTTGATGATCTTTGTAAATTGCTTATCAACAATGAGCAAATTAGTGTTCAGAGTATTTTTTCTCATTTGGTGGCGAGTGGGGAAGCGGAGCACGATGGTTTTACCCGCGAGCAGATGAATACTTTTGATCTGGTTTCTAAAAAACTGATTGATGTTTTAGGATACAAACCTTTGTTGCACATTGCTAACACTTCAGGAATCAGCAGGTGGCCAGATAGCCAACTGGATATGGTTAGGTTAGGGATTGGCCTTTATGGGTTTGATACGGCTTTATATCGTAATCAGGGTTTACAAACAGTAATGGTTTTAAAAACCACCATCACTCAAGTTAAAACTATTGCACCTGGTGAAAGTGTAGGCTACAGTAGAAAGGGCTGGATGCGCAATGGGGGTAAAATAGCCACGGTAAAAATTGGCTATGCAGATGGTTATAGCCGGGCATTTGGCAATGGCGTAGGGAAAATGTTAGTTAACGGACAATTGGTGCCCACCATTGGATCTATTTGTATGGATATGACCATGTTAGATATTACTGGTTTGGATGTAAGCGCGGGAGATGAGGCCATTGTTTTTAATCATGAACACACCATTATGCAATTGGCAAGTGATACTGCTACGATTCCATATGAGATTTTAACCAATATTTCTCAGCGGGTGAAGCGGGTTTATTTTTATGAATAAATTGGTTCATTTGTCATTTGTTCAATAGTTCATTAGTTTGGGTGCAGATGACCTGGTTCGTTTGTCATTGGTTCAATAGTTCGTTAGTTTGGGTGCAGATGACCTGGTTCATTTGTCATTGGTTCAATAGTCATTAGTTTGGGTGCAGATGACCTGGTTCATTTGTCATTTGTTCAATAGTCATTAGTTTGGGTGATAACCTGGTTCATTTGTCATTTGTTCAATAGTCATGAGTTTGGGTGCAGATGACTTGGTTCATTTGTCATTTGTTCAATAGTTCATTAGTTTGGATGCGGATAACCTGGTTCATTTGTCATTTGTTCAATAGTTCATTAGTTTGGGTGCAGATGACCTGGTTCATTTGTCATTTGTTCAATAGTCATTAGTTTGGGTGCCAGATGACCTGGTTCAATAGTTCATTAGTTTGGGTGCAGATAACCTGGTTCATTTGTCATTGGTTGAATAGTCATTAGTTTGGGTGCAGATAAGCTGGTTCATTTGTCATTTGTTCAATAGTCATTAGTTTGGGTGCAGATGACCTGGTTCATTTGTCATTTGTTTAATAGTTCATTAGTCTGGGTGCAGATAACTTGGTTCATTTGTCATTGGTTCAATAGTTCATTAGTTTGGGTGCAGATAACCTGGTTCATTTGTCATTTGTTTAATAGTTCATTAGTGTGGGTGCAGATGACCTGGTTCATTTGTCATTGGTTCAATAGTCATTAGTTTGGGTGCAGATAATCTGGTTCATTTGTCATTTGTTGAATAGTCAATAGTTTGGGTGCAGATGACCTGGTTTATTTGTTTAATAGTTCATTAGTCTTGATGGAGCTAATACGCCATGCTAACCAATGAACAAATGACTATTGAACCAATGAACTGTCAGACCAATGAACTTTCAAACCAATAAACTACTGACTAATGAACCATTAACTAACAACTATTGAACATTTTTAAATAAGTTTGCAATATGAACAATATCGGGAAAGCTATTTTAAACTATCTGATCAAAGGTTTATTAATTGTGGTACCCATCGCCGTGAGTATATTTATTGTGGTTTGGGCTGTTACCACTGTTGATAGCTGGCTGAATGTTAATAATATACTGGGGGTTAATCCACAGACGGGTGAAAGCAGAAACATCCCAGGTTTAGGCTTGCTTACGGTTTTAACGCTGATTTTGCTTGCAGGTATTTTTGTGACCAATTTGGTTACGGAGCCGATGTACAATTGGTTTCAACGGATGATGAAACGGTTGCCTTTACTCAACTTTATTTATTCTTCCATTAAAGATTTAACTGAAGCCTTTGTGGGTGATGAAAAGAAATTTAATCACCCGGTATTGGTTGAGGTAGAAGGGGGATTGAAGAAAATTGGTTTCCTTACGCAGAACGATCTTCATAAACTGGATTTGCCTGATGATGTAGCGGTTTACTTTCCCTTATCGTACTCTTTTGCAGGTCAGCTTTGTATTGTAAAAAGAGAAAAGGTTAAAGATTTGAATATGAGTGCTGCTGAGGCCATGAAATTGGTGGTAAGTGGTGGTGTAAGTGGACTTTAAACACTATCGCGTTATGTCTACCTGAACTTGATTCAGGATCTTCTGAAGCGAATCTAAAGCAACTGATGAATATCTGCATCAATCTGGTATCCATCGGAGGACCAATTCTGAAACGGATTGTTAAACCTAAAATATACTTCTGCCTGTTGATAAAATGATCATCACAATGATGAGTGCATAAAGCATTCTGGTATAATATTCTCTGATAAATAGCCCTGCCACTATTAGCAAATCATCTTCAGTATTGCTGTGGATTAAGCCGCTGCTTGATGATGAATTATAGATAATCTGTTTATTTTTATGGTTATTTACCGACCATCTGCTGAACCAGCTGTTTTGAAAGCTCCAGTCGAATTCTTCGCCAGTGGTACAATATATTTTTGCTTTAAAGCCCAGCCAATCGTAGCGGATGATTGCTAAAACTTCATTTTTATTATTGAAGATTTTGGATTCTGGTTTGGAATAGCCTTCACTTTTTAAAAGGTAAATTCCTGATTGTGTGGTGGCAATGGCAGAGTTTTTTAAAGAAAAGAAATTTAGAGAAAATTTTAGCAACATATCTTCAAATACCTGATAATTACTATCAAATAAGCCTTTTCTCCAGTTCAATATTTTCTCCATCACGCCAAGGTTTTCCTTTAAGACTTCGGAATAAACGAATCGTTACAGAAAATGTTTGTAATAAAAAAAGTGCCCGTAAAAACAAGCACTTTCTTTATAATGATTTGAATTCTGAAGGATTGAATGAGCGCATATTACTTTAACACCCAAATCCTCAAATTCTTTCAACCCTGTTCTTTAATCTTATTTAAAAATTAGGTTTTAGTACGTATTTATCGTAGAACCTGAAAATATGCTCTGCAGCTTCTTCAGCAGTATCTACTAACCTGAATAAGTTCAAATCTTCTTCGTGGATATTGTGCTCTTTTTGCAACATGGTTCCTTTAATCCAGTCAATTAGACCACTCCAGTAATCCTTACCTAATAAAACAATTGGGAAACGTGCAATCTTACCTGTTTGGATCAAAGTTAAAGCTTCAAAAAGTTCATCCATTGTGCCAAAACCACCGGGTAAAACCACAAAGCCTTGACTGTATTTCATAAACATCACCTTGCGGACGAAGAAATAATCAAATTCCAGCAATTTGTTGTGATCGATATATTTATTATGGAATTGCTCAAATGGCAATTCGATATTAAGGCCTACAGATTTACCTCCATTGGTATGAGCGCCTTTATTTCCAGCTTCCATAATACCCGGACCGCCACCTGTAATTACGCCATAACCGCGATCTGTTAAAAGTTTACCGCATTGTTCTGCCAGTTGATAATACCTATTGGTTTCTGCCGTACGTGCTGAACCATAGATGGTTACACAGGGGCCGATTTTTGCTAGTTTTTCGAAACCGTCAACAAATTCGGCCATTATTTTAAAAATTTGCCAGGAATCTGTTACTTTAATTTCCTGCCAGTCCTTATTTTCAAAGGCACTTCTAATTTTTTCTTCACTCGTCATATATACGCTATTCTAATATTAAAATTGTGTTTGCGCATCAGTCTTTTTGCTGATAAAAAGCAAACCTATAAAAGTAATTAAACCGTTAATTAAAATCAGTTCAACACTAAAAACGTACCCTCCTAATAAGCGGGTTGAATACGTGGAAAGCAAGTAACATAAAAAAGGCGATAATATGCAAACTATTGGCACTAATTTATCATGGAGTCCGCGTTTTTTTACAAATAATCCAAAACTATACAAGCCTAAAAGTGGTCCGTAAGTATAAGAAGCAATGGTAAATATTAAGCTTACTACAGATGAACTGTTTAATGTGTTGATGACAATGATGACTAAGAACATCAAAATGGAAAATGCGATATGAACGGTATGGCGCTTTTTTACGGCATCTTTTGCATTGGCATTTTCAGCCTTTGCCATGCCTAAAAAATCTACACAAAAAGATGTGGTAAGTGCCGTTAATGCAGAATCTGTAGTGGCAAAAGTAGCTGCTGTTAAACCCAGCATAAATATAATGGCGGGAATAGCACCTAAATTATTCAAGGCAATTTCTGGAAATAACAAATCCGTTCTCGGCTTTCCAGTGATGTGATCTAATGGGATATCGATGCCATTTTTAGCAGCGAAAATGTACAATAAAGCGCCAACACTTAAAAAGAATACATTCAGGATTACAAATACACCAGTAAAAGTGAACATGTTTTTTTGCGCCTCTTTAATGGTACCCATACTCAGGTTTTTCTGCATTAAATCCTGATCTAAACCAGTCATGGCAATCGTTACGAAAATGCCGCCAATAAACTGTTTGCTGAAATAGAATTTGTTGGTTAAGAAATCATCTAAAAAGAAAATCTTTGAATAACTGCTGCTTTTAATGGTTTCAAATGCCTGTGGAATATCGAAATTGAGGCTGCTGCAAATGAAATAGATGGTGAGGAAAACGGATAGAACAAGGAAAAATGTTTGTAAAGTATCGGTAATGATAATGGTTTTTAGGCCACCTTTAAAAGTGTATGACCAAATCAGGGCAAGTGATATCAGCACCGTTAGCCAAAAAGGAATGCCATAGTTATCAAAAATGAAGCGCTGTAAAACAATCACCACTAAATATAACCTGGTGGCTGAACCTAGTGTTCTGCTGAGCAAAAATATGGAAGCTGCGGTTTTATAACTGTAATGCCCTAATCGTTGTTCAATATAGCTGTAAATGGAGGTGAGTTTCATCCGGTAATACAGCGGCAGTAATACCGTGCAAATAATAATGAAACCAACTGCATTGCCTAAAACGAACTGGAAATACTGAAATTGGTTTCCGGCTGGCGCACCAACTTCGCCGGGTACGGAAATAAAGGTTACACCTGAAAGTGCTGTTCCAATCATTCCAAATGCCACTAAATACCATTTTGAATTTCTATTGGCAACAAAAAACGAGTTATTATCTGACGAACCTTTAGAGGTTACGAATGAAATAACAATCAGCAATAAAAAGTAACCGATTAGAAAGCATAAAAGTATAGTTGGCGACATATTTTTGTTTTAAGCTGTTAAATGTAAGAAATTAATGTTAGTTGTTTTGTTGGTTAGATGGTTAGTTTTTTCGGTACTGTCACAAAATAACTAAAAAACCAAAGCACTAAAAAACCAAACAACTATTTCATATTTTTGTGCATGAATTTTTCATCCAAACTGCTTGAAGATGCAGTAAACGAATTCTCTAAATTACCTGGTGTAGGACAAAAAACGGCATTGCGTTTGGTTTTACATCTTTTAAATAAGGAACAGGAGGAAGTGAATCAGTTTGGCAATACATTTATTAAGCTTAAACAACAAATTAAACATTGTAGCATCTGCCATAATATTTCAGATTTTACAATTTGTGAAATATGTACTTCGCCTAAGCGTGATAAGGAAACGATTTGCGTGGTGGAAGATACCCGTGATGTAATGGCCATTGAAAATACCGGACAGTATTATGGGGTTTATCATGTTTTAGGTGGATTGATTTCTCCTATGGATGGTATTGGCCCGACTGATTTGTTTATTGATGGATTGGTTTCCAGGGTATCTGCCGGGGGAATTAAGGAAATTATTCTGGCCTTGAGTCCGAATATGGAAGGTGATACTACACTTTTTTATCTGTACAAGCGCTTAAAAGAATTTAATGTTCCGGTAACTACCATCGCCAGGGGAATTGCTTTTGGTGGAGAACTGGAATATACCGATGAGATTACACTCGGCCGCTCCATTATCACCCGTGTACCTTACGAAACAGCGATGATGAAATAGTTTAGTTGTTTTGGTGGTTAGTTGTTTTGTTGGTTAGAACATAGCCCCAATGCCCAATTAGTAACTCCCAAAAAGAAGCTTTCCAAGTCCACAAACTAAACAACTAAAAACCCAACTCACTATAAATGAAAAATAAAGTTATCATCATTACCGGGGCATCCAGCGGAATTGGAAAAGCTTGTGCCGAAGAATTTGCTAAACGTGGCGCCAATTTGGTTTTAGCTGCCCGTCAATATGTAACACTTTGCGAAATTACTGCTGATTTAGAAAAGAAATATAAGATTAGAGCCGTCGCCGTTCAGGCCGATGTGAGTAAGGAGGCTGATTGTGAATTGCTTATTAAACAGGCATTGGTTTCGTTCCAGAAAATTGATATTCTGGTGAACAATGCTGGTTTATCCATGCGTGCATTATTTAATGACCTGGATTTATCTGTACTTAAAAACCTGATGGATGTGAATTTCTGGGGGACGGTTTATTGCACTAAATATGCTTTGCCAGAAATTCTAAAAACTAAGGGTACGGTGGTCGGAATTTCTTCCATCGCTGGTTACCGCGGGTTACCCGGACGGACAGGATATTCTGCTTCAAAATTTGCGATGAATGGTTTCATGGAATCTTTGCGGACAGAACTATTGAAAACGGGTGTAAATGTTTTAGTGGCTTGCCCGGGATTTACGGCTTCCAACATCCGCGTTACCGCTTTATCAAAAGATGGTGCTGCACATGGCGAAACCAGTATGGATGAAGGCAAAATGATGACTTCTGAAGAAGTTGCTGGTATTATTGCTGATGGTATTGAGAAACGCAAACGGACTTTGGTGATGACAGGACAGGGAAAATTGGCCGTGTGGATGAATAAGCTGTTCCCAGCTTTTGTAGATAAAAAGGTATTTGATTTATTTGCGAAGGAGAAGAATCCGCTGATAAAAGGGTAATGGTTTTGTCCTGGCCGGACGGGCTTTTTTCTTTTTGACAACAAAAAGGAAACAAAAATTGCCGGCTGAAAATTTTTCTATTTAAGTTAGTAGTTTGGCTTTGACTGTGTATCCCGAAAAATTTGTTAGGCCGGATTGGAGTAGAACGAAGATATAATGGTAAGGCTAAGTTGGGTGGACGAGCATGGTGGCTGTTCAATCACAATTGTTTTTTATCTCCTAAAATTCATCGCATTGCATTCACACGATATTATCTTAATTGGGGGACAGTGGAAGGATTTTGTGAATTTCCAATCTTGATACTTGATTTTCGCTACTTGATACTTTTTAATAAATCCACTATGCCAACGATTTCGTTTGTTAAGTTGCATGGAAAATCCATTTCAAATATGATAAAATACTTCTTTATAGTAATACTCTTGTTTCAAACGATAACAGCATTGGCTCAGGTAAAAACGGCTAAGGATATCAATTATGCCCACAACACTAAAGAACAAAATTCACTTAATGTTTTTTACAAGGCCGATCATGTTGAAAATAAACCTGTTCTGATTTTTATTCATGGTGGTTCTTGGAGTAGTGGCAAGAAAGAAACGTATTGGTGGTTAGGGAGGAATTTCGCCAGGAAAGGTATAGTTACCGTGATTATAAATTATCCGCTTGCGCCTGATGTTCAATATGAAAAAATGGCTGATGATTGTGCATTGGCTGTGAAGTGGGTTAAAGAAAATATCTCTACTTATAAGGCAAGTCCGGGTAAGATTTTCATTATGGGTCATTCAGCAGGAGCGCATTTAGCGGAACTAATCAACGCGGATCCAAAATATTTTGATCATGCCAAAATCAAAAATCCAATTAAAGGCGTAATCTTAAATGATCCCTTCGGACTGGATTTACATGAATACCTTACTACTGCTAAAAAGGACAGTTTTTACTTTGATTTTATCAGAACCTTTACGGATAAACCTGAAGTATGGAAAGTAGCATCGCCATTAAATTACGTCAACAACATTAAAAATCCGCATTTGTTGTTTTATGGAAGCAAGACTTACGAAGCGATTAAATTGCAAACACCCAGGTTATATCAAAAATTAAAGGCGAACCATATTCCTGTAGAAATTAAAGAGATTGAAGGGAAAAGCCACGTGCCTATGATAAGTCAGATGATATGGGGCGGAAATGATTTGTATGAGGAGATTGTGGGATTTATGCAGAAAACGATTTCTGGTAAATAGAATTTATAATAAAACGCTATTAATTGCCCGATGAAATTAATTGAAAAAAATGTAAATTTGTTACTATGGAAGCATTAATTATACAGCCACGAGATAAAAAGCAGTTATCTGCAATTAAAGCGATTCTTAAAGCTTTGGATGTTACCTTTAAAAAAGTAGAACAAGATGAGACATCTTATCTTAGTCAATCAATTGCCAATAAGAGAGCACTTGATGAAAGCATTAAACAAGCCGAAAATGGGCAAACAGTAAAAATAGCTGTTGCTGATTTATGGAAATAGAATTTACGTTTGATGCTCAGAAGCAACTTGAGGAATGGAAAAAATCAGGTAATAAGCAGGTTCAGAAGAAAATCTCTGAATTAATCGCATCAATATTAGATACACCCTTTACCGGAATAGGGAAACCTGAAGCTTTAAAATACAATTGGACAGGTTTTTGGTCTAGGCGGATTAATGATGAACATCGAATTGTTTATCAGGTGCTAGAAGATAAAATCATTATTGTTCAACTAAAGTACCATTATTAGTACGAAAGTCTACATTACTATTGTACTCCTTTAACAGTTTTTTAGAATCAATGTAGTTTAAATATCAAATTACCACTTTATTTATCTCATCTAATCTACTATAATCCATTACCGTTTTGCCTTCTTCATTATGGTAATGCATAATTTCAAATTTAGCGTTCCATTCTATATCTTCATCCTGGTAGCTGGTTCTGGTGTGAATGGTTTGTGCAAACGTATCATCGAAAGCCTTTACAATCACAAAAATTTCTACTTCCGCTATCTTGAGTTCCTCTAAAGTTTTTTCAAATAATGGGCTATCTGAATTGATTGCATGAACAAGTGTCCAGTTGAGGGACAAGATGCTGATGTTGTTTCTTTCTAATTCCAAGGGATAAAAACTACGTTTAAGTTTTCCCTCAATGGTTTCATTAAACGTGACGATCATTTGTGCTTCAATATCAATCAAGGCATTCTTCCTTAAGTTTACCAATCTGCACATCAATCCACTGCCATTGTGATAGGGGGCAATAACCATTTTTTTGCTGAAAGAAACTTTAGAAGTAGGTCTGCTGAAACGGCCATATAATAAACCTGTTGCCAATGCAAAAGCGAGTAAACCCAGCATGCTTTCAAAAGCGGCCAGTACACTGGTGATAAATCCTTGTGGCGAAATATGCCCGTAACCCACCGTTGAAATGGTTTGGGCAGAGAAAAAGAAAGCATCAAAAAATTGATCCCTTAAAGTAATGCCTTTTGCGCCATTCAGATTCTCAATTCCAATGACATTATAGGCAACCGCAAAGAGGGTATTTACAATGAGATAGGCGATCAGGATCACCAGAAAGAACCGGGGCCAGCTCATGGTTACCAGGCGGGTATAAGTATCATCAAACTTGAACCATGGCAAGCCAGTCCGCTCGATGTTTGGTGTTCCATCTGTATTTAATACCCTTTGGTTTTTGATCACGGGAGCGGAGCCAAAACCCAGATCATCATTAAACTGTACTCTTCTCTTAAAAAAAGACATATATTTTTAGAAAGATTTTGGAATTATAAAAAAGTATATCAATATTTGTTCTATACAAACATGATAATTAAAAACTTAAATAACAATTGGTGGTGGCATAACGAAATTCGTTAGGCAAATTCTATTGTTATATATTTTAAAATATTTTATACACAACGAAGAGGATTGCCCAAAAAGCAATCCTTTTTTTATGCGATTTTTTTAAAAGACCGTCATGCTGATCGGATAGCTATCGGATTTAGTTCAGCATCTATGTAAAAAATTTCTGAATCAAGTACAGAATGACGGTAAGAGGGATATAAAAACATGAAAAGAATATTAAACCATTTATTTGAAAATAAAAGTTTCAGCAGGGAAGAATCAAAGAATATCCTCATTTCTATTTCCCAGGGTGAATTTAATTCTTCGCAGATTGCTGCCTTCATTACGGCCTATGCCATGCGCAACATCACGGTAGATGAATTGCAAGGTTTCCGTGATGCCATGTTGGATTTAGGCATTAAAGTGGATTTTTCAAATTACGAACTGATTGATCTCTGCGGAACGGGGGGTGATGGCAAAGATACCTTCAATATTTCTACGCTATCATCATTTGTGGTAGCAGGGGCGGGACATCATGTAGCTAAACATGGCAACTATGGTGTGTCTTCGGGTTGTGGTTCTTCAAATGTAATGGAGTATCTGGGTTATTCATTTACCAATGATCAGGATGTTTTAAAACGCAATTTGGATACAGCTGGTATTTGTTTTTTACATGCGCCTTTGTTTAATCCGGCAATGAAGATTGTAGCGCCCATTCGTAAAGATTTAGGCATTAAAACGTTCTTCAATATGTTGGGGCCAATGGTTAATCCATCTCAACCTAAATACCAAATGGTAGGGGTTTTTAGTTTGGAACTGGCCCGTTTGTACAATTATTTATATCAGGATACGACCAAAAATTACACTATCGTTCATGCGCTGGAAGGTTATGATGAAATTTCACTCACATGCGATGTGAAAACATTTAATAACAAGGGGGAAAGCATTTTAACTTTAAACGATATGGGTTTTGAAAAGCTTTCTGTTGATGATATCAAAGGTGGTGATACTGTAGCGTCTTCAGCCAAAATATTTATGGATGTACTTCATGGTGAGGCGACTGATGCGCAGAGCAATGTTGTGCTTTGCAATGCTGCTTTGGCAATTAAAACCATAAAACCAACGAGCAGTTTTGCTGATTGCTTTTATGAAGCAGAAGAATCCTTAACCAGTAAAAAAGCACTTGAAAGTTTTAAAAAGCTTGTAGACTGATGGATCAATTGAAACTAAAAATTTGCGGAATGAAATTCGCTGCGAATATTGCTGCGGTAGCAAGTCTGCAACCGGACTATTTGGGTTTTATTTTTTACGATCAATCACCACGTTTTATTAGTGATGTTTCGGCAGAACTGATTAAATATATTCCATCAGAAATTAAAACCGTTGGCGTTTTTGTAGATGAGGATTTGGAGGTTGTGAAGAAAAAAGTAAATCTATATCAACTTAAAGCTGTTCAGTTACATGGAAAGGAATCAATAGAATATTGTAAGGCGTTAAAGCTATTTGCAAAAGATGTAGAAATGATCAAGGCTTTTGGTTTGGATGAAGATTTTGATTTTGCGGTGTTAAATGATTATCAGGATGTAGTTGATTATTTTCTGTTTGATACCAAGACTAAATCGCATGGTGGTTCTGGCAAAACTTTCGACTGGAAGATTCTGGAAAGTTATAAGTTGAATAAACCTTTCTTCCTGAGTGGTGGAATTGATTTGGAACATGCGGCTGCAATTGCTAAAATAAATGATACTCGTTTATATGCGCTTGACATTAACAGTAGGTTTGAAGTTGAGCCTGGTGTTAAGGATCTAGAGAAGGTTAAAGCGTTTATCACAGGAATAAATAATTAACTGTCATACTGAGGCACGAAGTATCTGCAAGCGATGAAATACTGCTGCTAATATTAAACAGATTCTTCGTTCCTCAGAATGACAAAATCGATTATTTGTCATTTCGACTGAAGGATAGGGTAAAATATAGCTTAAAGCTAAGGTTCAATTACAAAGATTTCTCCACCTTGGTCGAAATGACGATTTGTAAAGATTAAACATAGACCATGACTTCAGTCATGGGAAATAAGAGTTGGTTTTAACCAGCGGATTAGATAAAAAAGATATGAAATACAAAGTAAACGAAAAAGGATATTATGGAGATTTCGGAGGTGCATATATCCCCGAAATGCTTTATCCGAACGTAGAAGAATTGCGTCAGAATTATTTAAAGATTATTGATGATGCTGATTTTCAGAAAGAATTTCATCAGTTAATGAAAGATTATGTTGGTCGCCCTTCACCATTATATTTAGCCAATAGATTATCTGAAAGATATGGTGCCAATATTTTCCTGAAAAGAGAGGATTTAAACCATACCGGAGCCCATAAAATTAACAATACCATTGGTCAGATTTTGTTGGCAGAAAAGCTTGGTAAAAAAAGAATCATTGCCGAAACTGGTGCTGGTCAGCATGGTGTAGCTACGGCTACCGTTTGTGCACTACGTAATTTAGAGTGCGTAATTTACATGGGTGAAGTGGATATTGAACGCCAGGCGCCAAACGTTGCCCGGATGAAAATGTTAGGTGCGAAGGTGGTTCCGGCAAGTTCTGGAAGTAAAACTTTAAAAGATGCAACTAACGAAGCTATGCGTGATTGGATCAACAATCCGGTTGACACACATTACATCATCGGTTCGGTAGTTGGGCCACATCCATATCCTGATATGGTGGCGATCTTCCAATCCATTATTTCAGAAGAAACTAAAAAGCAACTGATTGCACAAACCGGAAATGATCAACCCGATTATGTGCTGGCTTGTGTAGGTGGCGGAAGTAACGCCATGGGTATGTTTTATCATTTTATGGATGATGAAAACGTAAAATTAATTGCTGTTGAGGCTGCGGGGAAAGGTGTTTCAAGCGGGCTTTCTGCAGCGACAACTTATCTGGGCAAAGAAGGGGTTTTACATGGTAGCCGTAGTATTCTGATGCAAACCGAAGATGGACAAGTAGTAGAGCCACATTCGGTTTCTGCAGGACTCGATTATCCCGGTATTGGTCCGCAACATGCGCATTTATTTAAAACCGGACGTGGAAAATATGTTTCGATTACCGATGAAGAGAGTTTAGATGCAGGGCTATTGCTTACCCAACTGGAAGGAATTATTCCTGCGATTGAAAGTGCACATGCCTTGGCTTATTTAGAGAAAATGGAATTTAAAGGCGGCGAAAATGTGGTGATTTGCTTATCGGGTAGGGGAGATAAAGATTTAGATACTTATATTAAATATTTTAATTTATAAAAGCACATCGTCATTGCGAGGTACGAAGCAATCTGCTTAAATCCTCAAATCAGATTGCTTCGTACCTCGCAATGACGGAAAGGTTAAAAAAATGAACAGAATCAAACAAATCTTCGAATTGAAGAAAAACATATTATCGATTTATTTTACTGCTGGCTATCCAAACACCGATGATACCATTCGCATTGCTGAGGCTTTAGAAAAATCAGGTGCAGATATGCTGGAGATTGGCTTCCCATATTCAGATCCTGTAGCTGATGGACCCGTAATTCAGGCGAGTAGCAAAAAATCCCTGGATCAGGGCATGACACTGAAACTGCTTTTTGAACAATTAAAAGACTTGCGTAAAAATGTAACTATTCCTGTGTTGCTGATGGGCTACGTGAATCCGGTTTTACAGTTTGGTGTAGAAAATTTCTGTAAAGCCTGCGCAGAAGTGGGTGTTGATGGCTGTATTGTGCCTGATTTGCCCATGGTTGAATATGAGGAATTTTATAAAGGTTGCTTTGAAGAGCACAATTTGAGTAATGTGTTTTTAATTACTCCACAAACTGCTGAAGAGCGAATCCATAAAATTGATGGTTTAACCAACGGATTCATTTACCTGCTTTCATCGTCGGCAACAACGGGTAAAAACCTGGAGGTTGGTGATACTACTGAATCTTATTTTGGTAGAATTAAAGCGATGAATCTAAAAAATCCAACGATGATTGGTTTCGGAATCAGTGATAAACAAACTTTTGATAAAGCATGTGCTTATGCAAATGGTGCGATTATCGGAACTGCATTTGTTAAGGCAATTGAAGAAGGAAACTTGGAAGAGAGCGTGAGTGGTTTTATGAAAAAATTTAAAGATTAATTTTAACATATAAGGCATATAAGAACATTACAGCTCAAGAGCTTATATGTAACTTATATGCCTTGTCTAATAATTTTTCCCTCATGAATGAAAAATTATAAGAAATGCAGCTAATTATGTTGCATTTTAAATGCTAATATTTTTTTACCATATAAGGAATGTAAGAACATTGAAGCCAAGGAGCTTATATGTAACTTATATGCCTTATATAGTAATTTTCTCTAGTGGATAAAAATTTAGATGGAAGCATAGCTAATTTTATGGTGAAGTTTAAGTGCAAGTATTTTGACCATATAAGGCATGTAAGAACATTGAAGCCAAGGAGCTTATATTTAACTTATATGCCTTACATGGTAATTTTCCTTAGTGGACGAAAATTTAGATGGAAGCGTAGCTAATTTTATGATTCAGTTTAAGTACTAGTATTTTTTAACCATATAAGGAATGTAAGAACATTGTAGCCAAGAAGCTTATATGCAACTTATATGCCTTACATGTTAGTTCTTTCATGAGTTCGTTATGGCACCCTGTCAGTAGTTTTTATGTAAAGACACATCATTAATATATGTTTTTCCATAAAAATAGTTTAATTCAAAATGTTCGTTTAAAAGCTTTAAATCTCTATTTTTCGATCTAAAATTAAAAATAAATGTTTATGACAAATTAATGATTGTGAATTCTGGAATTGATTCTACATTTGCTTAACAGTGTTAGATTATTTATCACATCACATTCCAAATCATGGGAAGTAAGGAAAGAATTTTACGACTAAAAGATGAAACCAGAACAAAAATTCTGGATGCAGCCTTGAACATTGTTCAAACAGAAGGCTGG
Source organism: Pedobacter psychrotolerans (assembly GCF_004340665.1). Classification (GTDB taxonomy): domain Bacteria; phylum Bacteroidota; class Bacteroidia; order Sphingobacteriales; family Sphingobacteriaceae; genus Pedobacter; species Pedobacter psychrotolerans. The sequence goes on along the minus strand of NZ_SLWO01000007.1, from coordinate 315,166 downwards.
CAGTCTTTAAGTATGCGTAAAATTGCTGATCAAATTGAGTATACTGCACCCATTATTTACGAATACTTTTCTAATAAAGACGGTATACTTCTCGAATTAACCAGAAGGGGTTACCTGATTTTAGCCAAAGATATTCGTGAAGCCAGAGACAAACATGAATCAGCTGCCGATAAAATGGAAGCCATGTGGGTTGCTTACTGGAACTTTGCTTTTGCGCATAAGGAATTTTATCAATTGATGTATGGTGTGGATATGGTCTGCTGTACGGTTAAGAAATCTATGTCTGAGGCCGAGCATGTTTCTAATATGTTAGGTGACGTGATTGAATCCTTATTTAAGAAGAAACCAGTTTCTGAAAATGATATCTGCATGAAGTATTATACCTATTGGTCAATTATACACGGTTTAATTTCCATTAATCTGGTTCGGCCGAATGGAAGAACAACTGATGAACTTAACCAGCAAATTTTAAAGGATGCCATTAAAGGTATCACGTTATCAATTAATAGTTAATTTTTTTTTTACCCAATAATCTAACGCTGTTAGATTATTTATACACGCTAAATTCACCATAATTTTTACTCATATGAATGCTATCCATCGCTTGTTTATTTTACTTAACAGTGTTAAATCATTTAATCAAGTTAAGTCCATGTTAATTATTTCTACATTGTCTTTCATTTTAATAAGTTGTAAGTCTTCACCAAGCCAAACTGCAGCTGCGCCACCGCCGCCGGTACTGCCAGTTAGCCAGGTTAGTGAAAGTACTCAAACCACTTATATTGATTATCCTGCAGCCATTCAAGGTGCAGTAGATATTGATATTCGTCCACAGGTGAGCGGCTACCTGCAAAGTGTTTTGGTAAACGAAGGTGCCTATGTTACTGCCGGACAAACACTTTTCAAAATTAATGATCGTCCTTACCGTGAAGCTTTGAACAATGCAAAAGCAAGTTTGCATGCTGCCCAAGCGGCCATATTAAATGCCCAGTTGGAAGTGGATAAACTAACACCATTGGTTCAAAATAAAGTGGTTTCTGATTTCCAGTTAAAGACTGCGAAAACGGCTTATAAAATTGCTCAGGCCAATGCCGAGCAAGCACAGGCCAGTGTAGCATCTGCACAGATTAACCTGGGTTACACCAATGTAAAGGCAACTGTAAGTGGTTACATCGGCCGGATTCCAAAAAAACAAGGGAGTTTGGTATCTCCAACTGACCAAGATGCTTTGACGCAGTTATCCGATATTCACGAAGTGCATGTTTATTTTGCTTTAGCTGAAAACGATTTCAACAGCTTTAATGCCAATTATGCGGGTAAAACGCCCGCTGAAAGAATCAGTCATCTTCCTGCTGTTGAACTTCTTTTATCAGATAATACAACTTATCCGGTTAAAGGAAAAATTGACATGATTGATGGTCAGTTTGATAAAAATACTGGTGCCATTACTTTGAGGGCTAGTTTCAAAAATGCGAATGGAGTTTTAAGATCAGGTAATACGGGAAAGATTCGTTTGGGCTTACAGCATCCTGATGCAATTCTGATCCCGCAGGTAGCAACCATAGAAATGCAGGATAAAGTATTTGTTTTCACCGTAAACCAAGGAAATAAGGTAAGCAAAATGCCTATTACTGTGATTGGAAAAAGCGGCAGTAATTATCTGATTAAAGATGGAGTTAAATCCGGTGATCAGATTGTATTAAGTGGTCTCGACCGTTTGCAGGAGGGACAAGTAATTACTCCTGACAAGGCATCAAACAAAGCTGCTCAATTATAGCTGAAAGATTAAAGCACATTGTGTAGTAATGAAAAAAATAAAATAAGAAATAATGTTTAAAATATTTATACAAAGGCCTGTACTGGCAACTGTAATCTCCATTTTATTGGTAATACTGGGGATACTTGGCCTGACTAAATTGCCCTTACAACAGTTTCCTGATATTGCACCTCCATCTGTTTTGGTTACGGCGGTTTATCCGGGGGCAAATGCTGAAACCGTTTTACGTTCGGTTGCACCATCTTTAGAAGAATCAATCAATGGGGTAGAAAACATGACTTACATGAGTTCTACAGCCAGTAATGACGGTTCATTAGCGATCACTGTTTTCTTTAAATTGGGTACCAATGCTGATCAGGCTGCGGTTAACGTGCAGAATCGTGTGGCGCAGGCTACCAGTCAGTTACCTGCCGAAGTTGTTCAGCAAGGTGTTATCACAGCTAAGCAACAGAATAGTTTCATCATGGCCATTGGCTTGTACACTGAGGATGAATCAAAATACGATCAAACTTTTGTGGCCAATTATGCGCAAATCAATATTATTCCTGAGATAAAGAGGATCCCGGGTGTAGGTTCGGCTGCAATTTTTGGTGGATCAAAAGATTATTCTATGCGTGTTTGGTTAAATCCTTCACAAATGTCTACTTATCAGGTTACTCCTAATGAGGTGATGAAAGCCATTCAGGATAAGAGTTTAGAAGCTGCCCCTGGAAAATTCGGAGAGAAAAGCAAAGAAGTTTTTGAATATGTAATTAAGTACAAAGGGAAGTTAACCAAACCAGAAGAGTATGAAAATATTGCTATACGCGCCAATGCCGATGGTTCTATTCTGCATCTGAAAGATGTGGCAAGGGTAGAATTGGGTGCTTATTCTTATAATAGTATTACACGATTGAATGGTAAAAAAGGAATTGTAATTGGTATCATCCAATTGGCTGGTTCAAACTCAAATGATATTCAGGTGGCGATTAATAAGCTGATGGAAAAATCAGAGAAAAGCTTTCCTGCCGGGATTAAAAAGAATATTTTCTATAGTACTAAGGTTGCGCTTGATCAATCTATTGAGCAGGTAGAGCATACTTTAGTGGAAGCTTTCATTCTGGTTTTTATTGTGGTGTTTATCTTCCTGCAGGATTTTCGATCGACGTTAATTCCAGCGATTGCTGTTCCGGTGGCTATTTTGGGTACATTTTTCTTCATGCAGTTATTTGGGTTTTCCATTAACTTATTAACGCTTTTCGCTTTGATTCTGGCCATTGGCATTGTGGTGGATGATGCGATTGTGGTGGTAGAGGCGGTGCATGCTAAAATGGAGCATAAGCATTTACCGCCGAAGGTGGCTACACACGAAGCCATGCATGAAATTACGGGTGCAATTATCTCTATTACCTTAGTGATGGCTGCAGTGTTCCTTCCGGTTGGTTTTATGGAGGGTTCTACGGGTGTTTTTTACCGTCAGTTTGCCTTTACCATGGCCATTGCGATTGTGATTTCAGCGGTTAATGCGTTGACATTAAGCCCGGCTCTGGCTGCATTGTTCTTAAAGGATAATCATTCCGCACATAGCGAAAAGACTGAAGTTAAACCGAATTTTAAGCAAAGATTCTTTAATGGATTTAACCACAGTTTTAATGCTTTAACCAATCGCTATGTAGGTGGCCTTAAGTTTTTGGTACGCCATAAATGGTTGAGTTTAGGTGGTTTGGCGTTGATTACACTGGTGACTGTTTTTATGGTGAAAAGTACACCTTCGGGTTTCATCCCGACAGAAGATCAGGGCTTTATTGCCATTGCGGTAAATACACCATCAGGCACTTCATTAGATGGTACCCAGAAAGTAATGACGGAAGCAGAAAATATTTTAAGCAAATTGGATGCTTCAAGAGATGTAACTGCTGTATCGGGTTTCAACCTGCTCACCAACTCAACCAGTCCATCTTCGGCAGTAGTTTTTGTATTATTAAAACCGAATGAAGAACGTGGTCAGGTAAAAAATATTGAGGAGATCATGAATCAGGTGCGTGGAAAATTGGGTGCCATTTCTGGTGGTAGTTTTTTCGTGTTCAGTTTTCCTACCGTTCCGGGCTTTAGTAACGTGGAAGCTTTGGATATGGTGTTGCAAGATAAAACAGGTGGGAAGCTGGATAAATTTAGTGGCATCTCTCAACAGTTTATCGGTGAGCTCATGAAACGTCCTGAAATAGCCGTTGCATTTACCAGTTTCAAAGCTGATTATCCGCAACTGCAATTGGACATTAATGATGAAAAAGCTGACCAGTTAGGTGTGAATGTGAAAGACATTTTGCAAACGATGCAGACTTATTTCGGTAGTGCGCAGGCATCAGATTTTAACCGCTTCGGGAAATATTACCGCGTGGTTGTTCAGGCTGATGTACAAGACCGGGCAGATCCATCTGCTATAGACAGGGTGTTTGTGAAGAGTAACCGTGGCGAAATGGTACCGATAAATACATTGGTTAAACTCACCCGTATTTATGGTTCTGAAACAGCATCAAGATATAATCTGTTTAACTCCATCTCTATTAATGCAATTCCAAAACCAGGTTTTAGTTCGGGTGATGCTATTAAAGCAATTGAAGAAGTGGCTGAAAAGCACTTGCCAGCAGGTTATAGCTATGAATTTTCCGGCCAAACCAGAGAAGAGATTTCTTCTGGTGGACAATCTACCGTGATCTTTTTATTGTGTCTGATCTTTATTTACTTCTTATTATCTGCTCAATACGAAAGCTATATTTTGCCTTTAGCGGTAATTTTATCTATCCCTGCCGGAATATTTGGGGTATTTGTTGCAATAGGTTTAACTGGAATTGTAAATAATATTTATGTTCAGGTGGCCTTGATCATGCTCATTGGACTGTTGGCAAAAAATGCGATCCTTATTGTGGAATTTGCTGTTCAGCGACGACGAGCAGGTGAACCATTAATCGCTGCCGCATTAGAGGCTGCAAAATCAAGATTACGTCCGATTATTATGACTTCTCTTGCTTTCATCGTTGGTTTAATACCTATGATGGGGGCCACTGGTCCATCGGCGCAGGGTAACCATTCGATTAGTATTGGTGCCGCAGGCGGAATGGTTTCGGGGGTAATTCTGGGCTTGTTCATCATCCCGGTACTCTTCGTGATTTTCCAGGCTTTACAAGAAAAAATTTCAAAATCAAATGAGGTTGTTCATCATGAAGAACCTGTAAAAAATGTAGTTTATGAAACGGTTTAATATATTTATCATCCTGCTCCTTGCTATGATCTGGAGCGGATGTTCAGTTTCTCAAAATCTGGCTTTACCAGAAAGTCTGGCTCCTGGAATGTTTAGAAATTCAATGCCAAAAGATTCTTCAAGCATTGGCGACTTACCGCTAAAGAGCTTTATCAATGACCTTACGGTGCAAAATTTAATTGATACAGCACTGGTTAGAAATTATGATATGCAGATTGCCTTGAAGAACATCGATGCTGCTGAAGTATTGTTCAAACAATCTAAGTTAGGTTATCTTCCAGAATTGAAGTTGCAGGTTACGGGCAGTTCGAGTCGCCCTTCTGATAACAGTTTGAACGGCTTAAGTTTAAATCAATTTACCGGAACTACCCATATCGAAGATTACAATGCGAATCTGGGTGTGTTTTGGGAAGCAGATATCTGGGGTAAAATCCGCAATCAAAAAGCTGGCGCTTTAGCCAGTTTTTTGCAAACCGGAGAGGCTAGAAAAGCGATTCAAACCCGTTTGGTCGCCAATGTAGCACAGGGTTATTACAATTTGCTAATGCTGGATGCACAATTGGATATTGCAAGAAAAAATCTGATGCTGAATGATAGTACTTTAAGGATTATCAACTTACAGTTTGATGCGGGCCAGGTAACTTCATTGGCCATACAACAGGCTGAAGCGCAGCAATTAAATGCGGCTCAACTCATCCCTCGTTTGGAGCAGAACGTAGCCCTACAGGAAAATGCCTTGAGTGTGTTGATTGGAACTTTGCCTAAGTCGATTGTCCGCTTAAGCCGATTAGATCAAATGACCATTCCAAAAGATTTAAATGCTGGTTTCCCTTCTGCGTTATTAAGTAGAAGGCCGGATATTAAATCTGCAGAGTTAGCTTTAAACGTAGCTAACGCCAGAGTAGGTGTGGCCAAAGCAAGTCTGTATCCTTCATTGGTGATTACGGCAAGTGGCGGAATCAACTCCTTTAAAGCAAGTAACTGGTTTAGTATGCCGGCATCATTGTTCGGTATGGTTTCAGGTGGAATTACGCAGCCGATTTTTCAACGCGGTCAGCTTAAATCCAATTTAGAACTGGCTAAAATTGACCGGGAGAAAACGGTGATTCAGTTTCGTCAGTCGGTAATTAATGCAGTGGGTGAGGTTTCTGATGAACTCACTAAGTTTGAGAAACTAAGAACTCAATATAGCATTGCTGAAAAGAGGGCACAGACTTTACAACAGGCTTCCAGAAACGCGAGTTTATTATTTAAAAGTGGTATGGCAAATTATTTAGAGGTGATAACTGCCCAAGGGAATTTATTGCAAAGTGAACTGGAATTAACGACCATTAAAACCGAACAGCTGAATGCGGTTGTAGGTTTATATCGTTCGTTAGGTGGTGGCTGGAATTAAATGCTATTAATTAAACGTATAAGGTCTTTAGGACCTTATACGTTTGCATATCCCTATGTTTGCTTCAAAATCGCCATTGGCATAATCCATGTGTGTGTTATCTTCTCTTCCCACCTTTGCTGTCATCCTGAGGCACGAAGGATCTCTGCGTTTTAATCTACTGACTTCATTCCACACAGAATCTACTATGCCCGATAGCAGTGTGCCAATCAGTTGGTGCGAAGAATGGCTTTTCTCTTTCCCTTTCAGGGGAAAGGTGCCGACAAGCGGATAGGGGTTAGTTCAATGATTCCTCCACTGCGGTAGGAATAACGAGGTTTTTCGAATCGAACCACCCCGCCCGATGGGCACCCCTCCTTAAAAAAAGGAGGGGAGTTGGATTCTACGATAGGGGTCTATGGCTTCTTACTAATATTCACCCTGATGTTCACTTCAAAATCGCCATTGGTATAACCGCTGATTGCAGAGGTTGCGGTGTTGTAATAGGCCATGAAATACAAGGAAGATTTGTAATTCATTCCAAAACCTATGGTGGCATTTTGTGTATTGTGGTACATGGCCATCACATATAGTTTATCATTGGCGAAATTGGCATTTACACCAGCATCCCAAAGGTTATCATAATTTTTAATGCCTCTGAAAACTGCCTTAGGCTCCAGACTAATGGCGTTGATGCCACTGCCGAAGTTAAATTTATAACTAACAGCTGAGTAAAATGTTGGCTTGTTCGCGAAATTCAAATCATCATTTCTGAAAACGGAACGCATATTGGGCAAAGCGCCCTCTACGGTAAGTCCGTTTGAAAGATAAGAAACACCAAAATCGCCATCTAAATAATAACCACGATCATTAAAACGGGCTATTGAAGGGTCATTAATATCGCTGTTCTGCACACTACTTAAATCTAGTTTATCCTGACTGGCACCGAATGAAATCCCGAAATTTAATTGTTGGTTATCGCTGCTTAAGGGTAAATGATAAGCGAAGGTTCCAACGGCTTTGGTGCGTTGCATACCGCCCGATTTTTCATTATAAATATTAACGCCCCAGCCAACTTTATTCACTTGTTGATCTAAAGTTACGCTTTGCGTGATGGGTGCACCAGGAATATTAGACCATTGCTTACGGAAGCTGGCATTGATATTAAAACCTTCATTAACACCCGCCATTGATGGATTAACGAGGTATTTATTCTGAAAATATTGCGCATTTAAAGGGAGGATTTGCGCCTCTGCTGTTTTAGAAAATATGATGCCCGCGGCAAATAGAAACGTTACGCGACTTATTTGCTTTATGTTTTTTGTAATTGCTTTCATGTCTGTAATTAGTCTCTGATGATATTGATATAACCTTTAAATGTTCGGATGCCTGTTCCTAAATCAATGATATAGTAATAGGTTCCTTCAGCAAGCGGACTTCCGTTTACCGTTCCATCCCAATCATTAGCGTAGGCTTGTTTGGTATATAAAATCCGACCGGCTTTATCAAAAATTTTCAGGGTGTTTTTTGGATAGTAATCAATGTTTTTAACAATGAACCGATCGTTATAGCCATCGCCATTTGGCGTAACTACCGTGCTGGCCTCTAATTTATAGTCATCTACCACATTGATGGAAATACTTTGATCGCTTGTGCAGCCGCTGGCATTGGTTACTGTTACTTTATAGTTTCCACTTTGTTTTGGCCTGATGGTGGCAGTAGCTGATGATTGCCCGCTGATGATGTCAGCTCCCGTCCAGCTATATTGTGAACCGCCGGTTGCTGTTAAAACTATGGATTCACCTTTTGAAACGGATACATTGCTGCTGCTGATGTTAATTACAGGAAGTGGATTTATCGTTACCGTTGCAGTTCCACTTTGTGTTTGTGTTGCAAAGGCATCTGTCACACTAATTAAACGATAAACAAATGTGCCTGTAATATTTGTAGGTGCACTTAAAGTAACGGTTGTTCCATTGGTAGTAATTGTTCTATTGCTGCCTCCATTTATAGCATAAGTAAAGGTATATGGAGCGGTACCAGCTGAACCTGTAAAAGTAATTACGGGCGAGTTGGTGAAATTACATACTGAAGAGTTTCCGGTAATGGTTGCTAAAGGTAATGGACGAACTGTTACAGTTGCAGAACCGGTTTGTGCTTGCCCACAATTGGCATCAGCAACATTAACTAAATTATAAACAAAGTTACCAACGGATGTTGTTGGTGCAACAATGGTTGCCACATTTCCTGTTGAGGTGATGGTGTTATTGTTGCCGCCGTTAATGTTGTAGGTGAAAGTATAAGGGGCAGTTCCGTTTGCACCGGTAAAAGTAATGGTTGGTGCAGTGCCATTTTGTGGAATAGCAGTAGATCCGGAAACACTTGCTGTTGCCAATGTTCTAATGGTTATTGTTGCTGTTCCGCTTTGGTTTTGTGCTGCATTTACATCAGAAACGCTTAATAAATTGTAATTGAAACTACCTGCTACATTTGTTGGTGCAACAAGGGTTGCAGTAGTATTTGTAGCAGTAGTGGTAATGGTTTGGCTGGTTCCTCCATTTATATTATAGGTAAAAACATATGGCCCGGTACCGTTTCCACCAGTAAAGGTTACCGTAGGTGCAGCACCATTTAAGCACAGTGCCGTTGTTCCTGAAATGGTTGCAACAGGAATTGGGTTGACTGTTACACTGGTAGAAATATTTTGCGGTTGGGTACTGTAGGCATCGGTAATACTGGTTACGGTATAAGTAAAGGTGCCCACTGTATTGGTAGGTGCTGTAATGGTTACCGTATTGGTGTTTGATGTTGCCGTTTGAGCTGTTCCGCCATTGATGTTGTAGGTAAAAGTAAATGGAGCTGTGCCTGCCGATGCGGTAAATGTGATTACCGGAGCTGTAGCATTAAGGGGAACCGAAACATTTGAACTTACAGCAGCAACTGGTTTAGCATAAATACGCAGGTTGGCGGTTTGATAATCAATGGCATAATTTGCGTTCAATGCCAATGTGCCTTGGGTAATGGCATAATCGCCTGCTGTTTCTCCAGGGTTTCTACTTAAGGCACCTGTGAAAATATCTGTTCCGATTAATGCTGGAGTAGATGTGTAGGTAAAAGCTGGATCTACAGTGGCCTCTACCTTGGTTTTTGCATCAGCAGTTACGGTAATTTTTTTAGGTGCAATGGTTAAAACTTGTTGTTTTGCCACGGCGGGATTGAAAAATGTATCGCCTGCCTGGTTCGCGGTGATGGTAACGGTACCTGCTTTTACAATATGGATATCGTTATTGCTAATGGTTGCAATGTTGGTATCGCTACTGGTATAGGTAATATTAATGTTGGTATTATCGCTTGTTGCACCAATCGGGAAATCAGGATCGCCATAGGTAACTGTTTTTGCAGCTGCAAGGGTGATGGTTTGGTCAGACTTGACGGTTGCATCATCTCTGCTGTACCAAATAGGAGAAGTAATGATCCGGCTTCCGTCTGCTTCTACAAGATCAGCATAGTAATAGCCTGTTGCCAGATTTGCCAGCGCATTATCTGTATAAGTTAAATTGGTGGTGGTGCTTGTGGTTAATTCGACTGGATTTACACCGCTGCCTGGGGTTCCGTAGAAGATTTTAATACTCGTTACCGGGCTGGTTGTAATCGAGTTTAACTCAATAAGTGGTGCGCCAGCTGTTTTGAATACACTGCCAACGGGTTGTTTATTTATAGTAAAGACGATTTTTGCCGCAGAATCCTGCGAAGCATAAAAGCGCATTTTCTTAATCGCATCTAACAAATCATTTTCGGTAAGGGCAGGGGCAAGTACCACTAACCTGGCCTTGGTGTGCCTGCCGAAGGTTAAATTATGGTTATCATGATCGATACTGGCACCCAGGTGATAACCCCTGGCGAGCATTCTGTTATAGTAACTCAGGTAACTCATAGAGCTGGCCGGGTCTGAATAGGTAATGTTGGTTGAAAATGCTGGTCCACTTTCTAAAGCGGCACCTACAATTGCACTGTCTGCACTTAAATCATACGTCGCAGAAATATTGTTATAATCGGTTGTATTAGGGTGTGCCAATGTTGCCACAGCATTTAATCCATGTCTGTTGATGATCCTGAATAATCCAGCAGGGCCGGTATACACACTTTTTGGTACGTAAATCTGATTTTCTCCCGGTTCCCAGCCAATCAATGAGTCAATTCCGTAAACAATCACGTGACCGCCACCACTAATTACGCCCCACTCCATACCGTGCATGGCCACGAAGGTAGATGTAGTGGCTTTCTTAGCAGCATCTATTCCAGGCTGCCAGCTTGCTAACGACATTCCGGCCTGTGTGTGGTTATGCTCCGATATGCCCAGGAAATCTAAATTCATAGAGTTCTTGGCAAATGCATAATCATCTTCAGGCTTTTTGGTTAGATCATCCTTATTTCCGTCAGAATAGCTACTGTGACTATGTAAATTTCCATAATAGAAATTGAGCTTATTTACATCTAAAATTCCGGTTTTAAGATTACCCAAAAGCGGTTGAGTGCTCAGGTATAATGGTCCGCCACTACAAGCACTGTTAATGGAATAGATGAAGAAATAGTAATTGGTATTTTGCGACAAACCATTTCTGATGAAAGTTCCGCCGGTTCCTCTTTTAACCACGATGCCTCCGCCCAATGGATCGCCAATGTTATAGGTCGTTTGATCTACCGGAGAAGTTGTTAAAGTAGGGGTGGTACTCATCACCACCAGGTATTCATCTGCACCGCTGGCTGCTGTAAATGCGCCCTGAATAAAATTATAGTTGGATGAAGTGATGGTAAAATTGGTTGGTTGGGCTACCGGAGTTGCACAGGGCAGCAAGGCTTTGGTAGCCTGGCTTGCGCTTAAAATATCAGTGGTTAAATATTTAGGGCCTCCTGTACAAGAGATGTTATTTAATGGAACAATGAAATAGGTATAGTTCGTTGCATCAGTTAATCCATTATCTGTAAATACGTTAGTCACGATTCTGTTAGCGATAACGCCGCCACCAAATGAGGTACCCACATTATAAACGGTTCCATCAACTGGCAAAGCAGTTAAAGTATTGTTCAGGCTTCTGATGATCAGATATTCGTTTGCATCGGTTGATTTAGTGAAACCTGCCGAAATGCTATTGGTGGTTACACTGTTAAAAGTTAATGCTGTAGCTGGGGTTGATGGCGCTGCGCAAACGGGTAAGTTTGGCGGGAAATGAACACCTAAACGATTTGCATCATCATCATCAATGGCATTTTGAACCAAGGCCATCGTGGTTCTAGTCCAGTCATCATCAATATAGGTCGGGCTTGGTGCCGTAACATTCAAACTTCTTACATAAGAAACATCCTTCGCATTTACCCCTTGCCCAAAAGCATCAATGATATTATTATTGGCATCGAGCAAAGCCACACCGTCGTTTCCATTAAAGTTAATTACGGCATTGCTATTTAATACTGCACTCGCAGTGGTTAGATACGGAATTTCGGTATTGCTATTTCCGGTGTTACCCAACAATACTGATCCACGTGCGGGAATGGTGAAGTTTAAATTTACGATTTGTGATGGTGCACCGGTGATATTGATGTTTCCGGCATCACCAGAAATATTATATAATGCCAGTTTTAATTGTGGTGAAGATGTATTAATAGGGGCATTGCTCAGGTTGGTTAATTCTATCCATTTATTTACAGATGTTCCCTCATAATACTGGCTGATGATAACGGGAGCACTTACCAAAGGTGGGTTGTTTGTAATTCCATCTGCAGTAGTTACAACTGTTTGTAAGTTTCCGGCGGCATCTTGTGCGACTACATAAAAGGTATAAGCTGTTCCGGCTGTTAAGCCAGTTACAGTTACCGAAGCATCTGTATTAGCCGTGTTGGCGAATGAACCTGACTTGAATGCTGCCGTTCCTGATGCATCTACACCAGCTTTTACCTGTGCCGGAGTTGGGGCATTTGCACCTGTAGGGAGTAAAATATAATAGCTGGTTCCAGCTTCGTTGATATTATTGGTTAAGGTCAGTTCTGTTAAAGTTGGATTACTGGTTTTTGGATAAGCACTGGTGGTAACTGGTGGAGAAACATCTCCCACTACACCTGTGCCGGATAAAGCAATATTTACAGTTGCTGCACCTGTGCTAGTAAGGGCAATATTGCCTGATGATGCACCCACTACCGTTGGGCTAAACCTGACATATACTGTTGGTGTTGCAGATATTTCTGCTGGTGTAAATGCAATTGAAGTAGAAAAAACGCTATTATCTTTCGATACTGAAAATGGCGTAGCGGTAGTTATATTGGTATTTGCAGTGGTGTTGGTTCCTTTTGCTGTAAAGCTTTGAGTACCAGAGTTTGTAGCGATGCTTTGGTTTCCGAAGGATAAACTTGTTGTTGATGCAGTTAAGGTAGGGGTTGATACGCCTCCACCCGATGTGAAGGACAAATTAAAATTATCAATACCTGTGGAAGGGCGGTTTCCTGCTCCGGTGGTTGCGGTTATGGTAACAATCCTGATCCAGACCGTATTCGAAATATTATCTAAGGCTGTTCCAAAATCAACATTTACCGTATTATTCGTGAAGGAAGTATTTCCTGTAGTTAATGTCCCGGTAGTGGTTGCTGGAGTAAATGCAGTGGGTGCCGCTCCAATTCCATAATCTACCCGCCAGGTGGCTTGCCTTGGTGATCCAGCATCTAAAGATTGTAAGTTAAAGCTTAGTTTTAAGCCAGTTTTGCCAGTGGTGTTGGCCAGTTGAAAAACAAAAGCCCCGTTAGGATCTCCTACACCTCCGGTTTGCCTTAAACCTAAAGCCCGATCTGTAGCTGAACCCTGAACAGTAGTTGTAGCGGTTGATCCGGCTGTTGCCGATGCAAAATTTTTGAATGCACCAGTTACATTGTTCCAGGCAGTAGCTGCTGTTGTAAGGTTTGCAGATGTTCCTAATGCAGTGGCTGTTGCATTTGTTCTCACGGTGAAACCAGCTGGAAGTGCGGTGCCAATTCCGTCAAAATTTTCGAGATAGGGCGAAGTGTTGAGTGTTACCTGAGCGAATAATCTGCCCGCAATCAGGAACAAGAGGGATAAAAGTAGAATTTTTTTCATACAGTTTTACAGGGATGATAAAGGCCTCCTTCTTGCAGACAAGAAAAGATGAAGCGATAATGGAATCTTTAGTCAGTATTTTAACTTACACGCTTAAAACTTACCGATTAATAGGTTAAGGATAATTGTTGGATCATATCCATAGCAAGATAATTCCACTAAAGGGTGTATCATTTTGCCTGAATAAATGGGAAATTGAATCGCACAGCGAAACAATTTAGCTGGAAAAGCAGCCTATTGAAGTAGATTTTTTTGCATATGGGATGTTTAGGACGTAAAAATAGGGTTCAAATATTAATTCAATATTGAGGGGATGTTAAATTAGTTGTGTTCGGTTATCAATGATAGTTAGCCATTGATGATTTAAATGTAGTTAATTATCAGAATATTAACTGCGATGTTAATAAATTTTTAGTAATGAGTTAATTGATAAATGATTGAATTATAGAATGATTGAATTATTGAATGAAAGAATGGGTGGATTATAAAGTTATTGAATGTGTAAATGGGCTAGGTGCTTAAAGAAAATCTTCAATATTGCCTTTTCCTTCACGGATTACTTCAAATTCGCCATTTGTACAATCCACTACAGTTGAAGCTTCATTATCTCCGAAGCCTCCGTCAATTACCAGATCCACCAGGTTTTCATATTTTTCATGAATTAATTCGGGGTCAGTAGAATATTCAATTACATCATCATCATCTTTAATGGAAGTAGATAGGATAGGATTACCCAATTCCTGTACAATAGCACGTGCAATGTTATTATCCGGAACACGGATACCTACTGTTTTTTTGTTGGAGCTAAGTAGCTTTGGTACATTATTATTTGCATTGAAAATAAATGTAAATGGCCCCGGTAATGCTTTCTTTAATACCCTGAATGCGGTATTGTCAATAGGTTTGATATAATCGGAAATATGCTTTAAATCATGACAGATAAAAGAAAAATTTGCTTTTTCAGGTTTGATTCCCCTCAAGCGGGCAATCTTTTCAATGGCTTTAGGATTGGTAATATCACAACCTAAACCATAAATGGTATCGGTAGGGTAAATAATCAAACCACCTTTCTTTAATACTTCAACCACCTGCTGGATGGCTTTTTCATTTGGGTTTTCTGGATAGATTTTAATAAGCATAGCGTAAAAATAACAATTTAATGGTGTCTGTTGTTTAATAATCATAATCTTTGTATGAACAAAACATACGCTAATCTATCATTATGAGAAAAGCTTTCGTGGCAATTGCCGCATTTTTAATTGCCCTAACCATTATGATGGGCTTATACCACCCATTTTTATGGTGGACATTCCTTTTCACAGGTCCTTTTGTAATCCTTGGTGTTTACGATTTATATCAACCTAAGCACAGTATTGTTAGAAACTATCCTGTTTTCGGTAGGTTAAGGTATTTCATGGAGGAATTAAGACCAAAAGTTTACCAGTATTTTGTAGAAAGCGATACGAATGGTACGCCTTATAACAGGTTAAATCGTTCTTTAATTTATCAGCGTGCTAAAACAGATAATGATACCATTCCCTTTGGAACACAATTAAATGTATACGAAAATGGTTATGAATGGTTAAGTCATAGTATTGCAGCCATTTCTCATCATGAATTAAATTTAGATCCACGGGTGCAAATTGGCGGTCCGGGTTGTAAGAAACCTTATTCTGCCAGTATATATAACATTTCAGCTATGAGTTTTGGCTCTTTAAGTCAGAATGCTATTTTAGCCTTAAATGGCGGTGCGAAGATGGGGAACTTTGCCCATAATACAGGTGAAGGTGGCATCAGTGATTATCACCGTAGGCCAGGGGGTGATTTAATCTGGCAAATAGGAACTGGTTATTTTGGTTGCCGTAATGATGACGGAACTTTTAATTATGATGCTTATGCTGAGCGAGCGCATTCAGATCAGGTTAAAATGATCGAAATTAAACTTTCTCAGGGAGCGAAACCTGGTCACGGTGGAATGTTGCCTGCAAAAAAGGTAACGGCTGAAGTGGCACGCATTCGTTTAGTGCCCGAAGGCAAAGATGTATTGTCGCCACCAGCGCATTCTGCTTTTAATACACCAATTGGGTTACTGGAGTTTGTGCAGAAGCTGAGAGATTTATCTGGCGGAAAGCCAGTGGGTTTCAAGCTATGTATTGGTCGTAAAAGTGAATTTTATGCCATTTGCAAAGCGATGATTGAAACGGGTATTTATCCTGATTTTATTACGGTTGATGGGGGAGAAGGTGGAACAGGTGCAGCACCTCAGGAGTTTTCTAACTCTGTGGGTATGCCATTGCGTGAAGGTGTTGCCTTTGTATATGATGTGCTAAATGGTTTTGATCTTAAAAAACACATTAAAATCATTGCATCAGGTAAGGTGGCGACAGGTTTTGATTTGGTTAAAAACATTGCTTTAGGTGCGGATTTATGTAATGCAGCCCGCGGGATGATGTTTGCCTTAGGTTGTATTCAGGCATTGGAATGTAACAGTAATACTTGCCCTACAGGTGTAGCCACACAAGATCAGAGCCTGATGAAGGGCTTGGTTGTAGAGGATAAAACAGTTCGTGTGAAAAACTTTCATAACCTTACTGTTGCGAGTGCGGTTGAATTGTTGGGCGCTGCAGGTTTACGTGAGCCCCACCAGTTAAGCAGGGCTTATATCAATCGAAGGGTAAGCTCAAGTGTAATGCAAAGTTACCTGGAAAGTTTTCCTTATATCCCTGCAGGAAGTTTATTACAAACCCCATACCCAACTCGTTTCGAACTGGGAATGGCGCTTAGCACTTCACAAAGTTTTGCACCAACAGATTATAAGGTTTCGGCAGTGGATTATGCACATGCAAATCCTTACAATGATACCATGCATGATGATGGAAGGTAGTTATTTCGGTTGGTGAGACACCAACCGATAGATTGAATGATACCATGCATGATGACGGAAGATAGTTATTTCAGTTGGTGAGACACCCAACCGATAGGTTAAAGTTCAAAGATTTCTCGGCTATGCTCGAAATGACGACGAATATTCTTTCTACTGGTTGGTGTCTCACCAACCAGATGTAATAGATGGAGTCTGGGAACGACGAAATAATCTAATTCGCTAAATAGATTGCTTCGACGGCTGAAAAAGCCTTTCTCGCAATGACGAGTGTGTTAGTTTGGCGTACCATCTTTTCTACTGGTTGGTGTCTCACCAACCAGTAGGTTGAAAGTTTCGGCAGCGGATTATGCACATGCAAATCCTTACAATGATACCATGCATGATGATGGAAGGTAATTATTTCGGTTGGTGAGACACCAACCGATAGGTTGAATGATACCATGCATGATGACGGAAGATAGTTATTTCGGTTGGTGAGACACCCAACCGATAGGTTAAAGTTCAAAGATTTCTCGGCTATGCTCGAAATGACGACGAATATTCTTTCTACTGGTTGGTGTCTCACCAACCAGATGTAATAGATGGAATCTGGGAATGACGAAATAATCTAATTCGCTAAATAGATTGCTTCGACGGCTGAAAAAGCCTTTCTCGCAATGACGAGTGTGTTAGTTTGGAGTACCATCTTTTCTACTGGTTGGTGTCTCACCAAGCAGTTGGTTGAAAGTTTCGGCAGTGGATTATGCACATGCAAATCCTTACAATGATACCATGCATGATGATGGAAGGTAATTATTTCGGTTGGTGAGACACCAACCGATAGATTGAATGATACCATGCATGATGACGGAATATAGTTATTTCGGTTGGTGAGACACCCAACCAATAGGTTGAAGTTCAAAGATTTCTCGGCTATGCTCGAAATGACGACGAATATTCCTTTCTACTGGTTGGTGTCTCACCAACCAGATGTAATAGATGGTGTCGGGGAACGACGAAATAATCTAATTCGCTAAATAGATTGCTTCGTCGGCTGAAAAAGCCTTTCTCGCAATGACGAGTGTGTTAGTTTGGCGTACTGGCCTTCTGTACTATGAACGTGAATTCGAGATATTTTTCTTCATGTTAATACCTAGAAATAACACATCATAGGCTGCCAACCAACTTAATCATCAAGTAAGTAGTTTTTTCTGTAAATTGCGTGGAAAGGATAAAAAAAAGAGTTCAAGCCTTTAAAAGCTTGAACTCCTATATGGTCGTTTGTTTACCCTAAACCCTAAACCCTAAACCCTAAACCCTAAACCCTAAACCCTAAACCCTAAACCCTAAAACTCTGCATTTTTAGGAAACCTTGGGAAGGCAATTACATCGCGGATATTCGTCATACCAGTGACGAACAATACTAAACGTTCGAAACCCAAACCGAAACCTGCATGTGGTGCTGTACCAAAACGGCGGGTATCTAAATACCACCAAAGTTCATCTTGTGGAATGTTCAGATCTTCCATTCTCTTTGTTAAACGATCCAGGCGCTCCTCACGTTGAGAACCACCAATCATTTCACCAATGCCAGGGAATAAGATATCCATTGCGGCTACAGTTTGTCTGCCTTCTGCATCAGGTTCATTCTGGCGCATGTAGAACGATTTAATATCAGCCGGATAATCTGTTAAGATTACTGGTTTTTTAAAATGCTTTTCAACAAGGAAACGTTCATGTTCACTTTGTAAATCAGCACCCCATTCATCAATTAAATATTTAAACTGTTTCTTCTGGTTCGGTTTTGATGATCTTAAAATTTTAATGGCCTCTGTATAGGTTAAACGCTCAAAATCATTTGCCAGGCAGAAATCTAATTTCTCTAACAAAGTAAATTCGCTGCGCTCATTCTGAGGTTTTTGTTTATCTTCTTCAGCCAGGCGGGTATTTAAAAATTCCAGTTCTTCTTTACAGTGATCTAAAGCATATTTAATTACATACTTCATCATATCCTCTGCCAACTGCATGTTATCTTCCAGATCAGCAAAGGCAAATTCAGGTTCTACCATCCAGAATTCTGCAAGGTGACGGGTAGTATTGGAGTTTTCAGCCCTGAATGTCGGACCAAAAGTGTAAATTTTTCCAAAGGCCATTGCTGCAAGTTCACCTTCCAGTTGTCCGGAAACAGTTAAGTTGGTTGCGCGTGCGAAGAAATCTTGTGAGAAATCTACTTTTCCATCTTCGGTACGTGGAGTATTGTCGAAATCTAATGTTGTTACCTTAAACATTTCACCTGCACCTTCAGCATCACTGGCTGTAATTACTGGCGTATGCATATACACAAAGCCGCGTTCATTGTAAAACTGGTGTATGGCAAAAGCCAAAGCATGACGTACTTTAAATACGGCATTAAAAGTATTGGTACGGAAACGCAAGTGCGCAATTTCACGCAAAAATTCTAAACTATGCTTTTTAGGTTGCAAAGGGAATTTTTCTGGGTCACTGTCACCCAAAATTTCTACAGTTGTTGCCTTAACTTCTACTGACTGACCTTTTCCTAATGATTCAACCAGGTTTCCAGTGGCAGAAATGGCTGCCCCAGTGGTGATTCTTTTCAACAGCTCATCAGGTAAATTATTAAAATCAATTACCACCTGGATATTGCTCATGCAACTTCCATCATTTAAAGCGATAAACTGATTATTGCGGAAAGTTCTTACCCATCCCATAACCGTTACTTCAGTGCCAAATGCAGTCGATTTTAATAAATCTTTAATTTGCTGTCTCTTAATCATAATGTTATTTGTAAAAGGCGCAAATTTAGGAAAAAAAAGTATATCAGCTGTCAGTTTTCAATTTGTAGTTTGCAGTTTTGAAATGATCACTGAAAACAGCTAAGTGAATTAACAAATTGTAATCTGATAAATATTTGGAAATAGTCTATGATTTTCTGCGCTGAATTGAAAATTAGACGAATCATCACCGGATGAGTACTGGCAAACAGGCTATATTCAACCAATTAGTTTCCTTTAGAACTGAGAACTCTGAGCTAAACGATTAGTCATCGAATGAATACTAACAAACAGGCTATATTCATCCGATGACTTAGAACGCGAACTGAAAATTACCTACTGTTGTTGTTGCTGCTGTTGCATCGCTTCCATATATTGCTGGTAACTATTTTGACTTCTGGTCGTTGCTGTGGTCATTCCGGATGGCTTCGTGTAGTTGACTTCCTTTGGTTGGTAATAATTTTCATTATCGCTAAAATCATCATCGTTATAGCCAACAGATACATTTACTTCCATGAAGTGCTCAAGACCACCCTTATATACTCCTTTTACTGGTGAGCAATTTGTAAAGTTGCGCCCAACAGCCAGGCGAACATGCTTTTCATTTGCGATGCAATTGTTTGTAGGATCTAAACCCAGCCACCCATATTCAGGTAAATAAGCTTCTGCCCAGGCATGAGTAGCACCTTCGCCACGCATGCCATCTTTATTCGGACAGATATATCCACTTACATAGCGTGCAGGGATTCCGGTTAAGCGTAACATTGCAGTAAGAACGTGTGCAAAATCCTGACAAACACCAGCTTTTAGTTTTAAAATTTCATCAATAGTGGTATCTACTGCTGTGATTCCTTTAATGTATTCAAATTGCTGAAAAACATGTGCGCAGTATTTAATAGCCGTTTGATAGGGGGTATCATCGGGAGTTTTAATTTGTAGTGCGGTTTCTTTCAGCTGAATAATGCCCTCAAAAGTTTCCTGACGAAGGTAATCAATATAGGGGACCTCATATTTCATCAAAGCCAGACTATTCCATTGTTCACTGCTAAACATATCGTCCTGTGGAAGTGGTTTTGGGAAAGTCTCCACGCAAACCTTAGAAAATATTTTTAACTGGTTATGTGGTTCATTTTGAGTAAATGTACCTACTTCATTGCCATAATAATCGATAAAGATTTCTATTTCCGGGCTTCCAGAGATATTCAGATCATGTTTCACTACTTTTTGAAAATCGTCTTTAATAGGGAATAAAATGATTTGGTTGGCACTATCCCGAACCGGCGATTCATATTTATAATTGGTGATATGTTTGATTTTAAATATTGGCATAATATAAATTGTTAAATAATTACAATTTTCAGTGCATTATGAATTTGCGAAGTAATATTCGTTAAGCAGGTTTCCGATACCAAAAAGCTCTGTCTTGATATCAGTTAAATAAAGATGAAGCTGATCTTCTGCCATGGTATTTACCGAGCTGTAAGTAATCATGCTTTTCAGCCTTCCTATTTTGAAGGATAAATTATTGTAATCTGCAATATTGCTTTCACTTTTGAGTCTGCTGAAATAACGCTCAATATTGTTCATCGAATAAAGTGCAGACCTTGGGAAATCGTTATTAAGCATTACCAATTCGATGATGTTCTTGGCATCAAATCCCTGTCTGTAAGTTTTAAGGTAGAGTTCATAGCCACCCAGCGAAAGTAGCAAGTGTTTCCAATAGGCTATATCTGTAAGTAAATCGGGATTGGTGCTGATGGAACTGAACTTAATATCTAAAATATCGATTGATTGAATGCTTCTTTCCAAGTGTTTACCAATCTTCATAAAGCTTCTGCTTTCACCACGTTCCATGGTGCTATCTGCCGTTCCATGATAGAGCATTACCTGCTTGATTAAAATGTCCAGGGCAGTAATGGGGTCATCTTTCTGCACATACCAGAGCAATTTTTCATCCTTTACGGTATGATAATACTCATTTAGGCACTGCCATAAGTCTTTTGGAATGTGTTCCTGGACACTTCTGGCATTTTCCCTGGCTAATGTTACAATATTTAAGATTGAATTGGGGTTCTCTCTGTTTAAAAGTAAATACTCAATTACCGCTCTGCTATCATGCTGGATATTGAGAAGTTCATGCTCATCATCCGAAGAAAAAATCCGGATAACGGGTTTCCATGTAAACTCCTGAACGGTGTCCTGAGAAGATGCATAATTAATTTTTAACATGCGCAGCATACCATCGCTGCGTTCTACATACCTACTTAGCCAATATAAACTTGATGCTACTCTACTTAACATATATTACAATCTAAGAAGTTAAAACCCAGGTATCTTTGCTGCCGCCACCTTGCGAACTGTTTACCACCAGCGAGCCTTCTTTCAGGGCTACACGTGTTAATCCACCCGGTACAATTGAAATCCCATCTGGTCCGTTCAATGCAAAAGGACGAAGATCTATTCTCCTTGGTGCCAGTTTGCCATTAATAAAACATGGTGCCGATGAAAGGCTGATGGTGGGCTGGGCAATAAAATTTCTAGGATCTTTGAGAATCTCTATTTTATATGCTTCGGTTTCCTCTTCTGATGCAGCGTGGCCCATTAACATTCCATAACCGCCACTTCCGTTGGTTTTTTTTACGACCATTTCGTTGATATTGGCAAATACATAATCAAGTTCATCGCGGTTACTTAACTGATAGGTGGGTACATTTTTTAGAATAGGCTCCTCATTCAGGTAATATTTAATCATATCCGGAACATAGGTATAAACAGCTTTGTCATCGGCAACACCGTTTCCAACTGCATTTACAATAGCAACATTTCCTTTGCGATATACGCCCATTAAGCCGGCAACACCTAGTACACTGTTCGGATTAAATACCAGCGGGTCCAGATAATCGTCATCTACACGCCGATAGATTACGTCAACCTGTTGTAATCCTGTAGTTGTTTTCATAAATACTTTTTGATTTTTCACGACCAAATCACGTCCTTCTACTAATTCTACACCCATTAAACGCGCTAATGTGGTGTGTTCATAATAGGCTGAGTTGTACATGCCAGGGCTAAGCAATACGATGGTAGGGTTGGAGACGGCCCGTGGAGAAAGTGCCATCAGGTTTTTATAGAGAATGGCCGGATATTCGGTTACGCTTCTTACGCCGCATTGCGGAATTAAATCAGGAAAAAGCCTTTTAGTGATTTCCCTGTTTTCGAGCATATAACTTACACCTGAGGGCGTTCGGAGATTATCTTCTAATACATAGAAAGTGCCGTCATGATCACGAATTAAATCGATACCAGCGATATGGATATAAATATCATGCAGAACATTTACATGATGCATTTCTCTTAAGAAGTGTGGGCAGGAATAAATCACATTAATAGGTACAATTTTATCTTTAAGGATAAACTGATTGCTGTAAACATCTTTCAAGAAGAGGTTTAAAGCCTTAAGCCGTTGTGTAATTCCTTTTTCTATGAACGCCCATTCGCTTGAGGTGATGATGCGTGGAATGATATCAAAAGGGAAAATTTTTTCGATACCCTCTCCGCTATCGTAAACGGTGAAGGTGATGCCCTGACTCATAAAGAGTTTTTTAGCTAACTCTTCCTTCTTGTTTAAATTCTCAAGTGATTCTTTTGAAAAGTTTTTGATAAAATTCTGATAGTGATTTCGATACTGATCACTACTTAAGAACATTTCATCATAAGTTTGTGGATGATTTAAGTAATTTTTTATAAAATTTTCTATCATTTGACTTAAATATTTCCTTAAAGTATGATTTTAAGTGAATAAAACATATTTATTTTATATAAAATCATATTTTTTATCATTAATTACCTTTTTTTATAATTTATAAATAGTTTTAAATGTATCATTTACGATTTTTTTATATTTATTTTAATTTTTTTATAAAAATATATTGATTATGTCGATATAATTACTACTTTTGTGATGCTCGTTAATTATTATTATATATTTGGTTTAAAAAAAGCGCTGGCAACGGCGCTTTTTTTACAGATTTCAAGAGACTTATTCATAATCAACATAAACTAAACAACCTAAACCAAAAGAAGCTTCCAAGGTAACGCCCTGGAAGCTTTCTTTTTTTAACCTTTTCTTTATTTATACATCCTTATAATGTTTTATGCATGAGCTTGATCAGAATATGTAAGAATATAATATGAAACTATGGTATAAAGAAAAAGCTATCTCAATTTTCATCGAGATAGCTTCTATTATATGTTTTGTTAGTGTTTAATTAATCTTCTGAATAAGTGATGTCATTAACATGCTTATCAATTTCCCATCTTCCAGTACCTTCTTCACCAATTACTTCGAACAATTCTAAAGCACGGCGGGCTTTGTACTCTTCTTCACGTTGTTCTTTTAAGAACCAGTTTAAGAATTCCATTGTAACAAAATCTTGTTCCTTCAAGCATCTTGAAGCTAAGTTTTTAAAGCTTTGTGTGATGGCAATTTCTGCTTCCAGGGCATCTTCAAAAACTTCTCTGAATCCAGCAAAATCTGTTTTGATACCAGTAACTTCAGGAGAGATTGCATTTCCTCCCATATCTAAAACATACTTGAATAATTTCAATTGGTGCATTCTTTCTTCTTCAGATTGTTTAGTGAAATAATCTGAGGAGAAATCATAACCATTTTGGTTACACCATGATGCCATTGATAAATATAGTGATGAAGAGTGTGCCTCTTTTTTAATCTGCTGATTTAAAAGTGTTTCAATATCCTGAGATATTAAACATTTAATACGCATTAAATCTTTCATAATTTCTGTGCTTTAATAACAATACAAATGTAACACAGAATTGTTCATTATTGTAAATTATTTGCTATATGAAATTAGTCTAAATTGCTGACTGGTAGGTATTTATAATGAGTTTAAATAGTGATAGCGAGATGGAAGATCAGAAATGGATAATGTAAAGCAATAACGCCAAACGGATACTGATTGGAAGACAGGGGGATAGCTGGTCTTTATGAGTGTGTAGTTTTAGGTTAGAGTATAACTTCAGATGATACGCAATCCCTAATCAATAACTATTGAATTAATAAACTAATCTATAAAGGCAGTCGTTCACCATATGATTTAAGTTAAACATGGTAAAAGTACCGTGCAATAAATCTTTCAAAGCAATAATTTCTAATGCATTTAATAAATAAATATGCTCACATCCATTAAAGGTAACCAATTCGAAATCGGCTCTATGTGTATCTAATAGGAGTGCCTCAATATTAATTTCTTCCACAACTTTCTTCAGTTTTTGAAGAGACAGGCAGTTGTAGCGGGCAAATTTACCACCAAAATCCACATAAAAGCAGTTTAGCTTATCAGATTGATAAACAGCACCTTCGTAATTTGAGAATACGTTAATTAGTTGATTAATATCTATACACGCTTTTTCCATCTGATGCGAAATTGATCATTATTTAGATTAAATACAAATAAAAGTTGAAAAAACTTTAAATGCTCATTTTTGGATGACGTTAAACTTAAATGATTTTTGATTATTGAACTGTATAAACCATGTGATAATACAAGCCGCCCATAAATAATTTTTGGTTTTGTATATTGAAGCCTTTATTTTGATATAGCTTTAAAGCCTTATGGTTCTCCATTTCAACTAATAAGCCAATACGCTTATGGCCAATACGTTTTCCCCATTCAACGCCAGCTTCAATTAACGCTTTACCGATTCCTTTTCCTTGTGCCTTTGGATCAACACTAATGGTATCCAGGTAAAATTCTCCTGCCTCAGTTTCAGGTTCGGGGTGGAAATTGATAAGATTATAGTTCTCGGTCAGGTGATTTAGGAAAGTTTTTCTTAATTCAAGGAGTTTGGCTCCATCATAAGCATTGATAGAGCCCAATACCTGATCATTTTCAATAAAAACTAAAGTATTCTGGTAGCTATATTGGTTATCCTTCTGTTTAAAGAAATGTTCAAATAATTGTTCAATGATTTTGGGATCACTGGAGTTTGCAAATTTACCAGCCAGTTCACCCATGGCCTGAATGATTAACGGCACAACGAATTTATAATCAGAAGGTTCTGCTGGCCTGATCATTTAAAAATCGCTCAGGTTAAAGGTTTCTGCTACTCTCACGCCTTTTTCTGTTCTTTGAAGGGTACAGCATTCATGAATAGGATCATGTTCTAAAAATAAGATGTAATTCTGATCTACTGCTTCTTCCAGAAAAGCTAGTTTTTCTGTGAGTGTTTTTAGTGGAAACATATCGTAAGCCATCACATATGGTAGTGGCAAATGTCCGATAGAAGGTAATAGATCGGCCATATAAATGATTGTTCGTCCTTTATAACTGATTTTTGGCAACATCATTGCATCAGTATGGCCATAAGCAAAGCCAATGTTGATGTTTGGTTGCCAATTTATATTTTCTACCTCTTCTATAAACTTAAGTTGTCCGCTTTCTTGTATTGGCACAATATTCTCCTTAAGAAAAGAGGCCTTCTCACGTGCATTCGGTTCAATAGCCCATTGCCAATGTTTTTCATTGCTCCAGTAGGTTGCATTTTTAAAAGCCGGCGATAATGTATCTTGATCTCTTATTACAGCTCCACCTACATGATCGAAATGTAAATGGGTGAGGAAAACATCAGTAATATCGGCTAAACTAAAGCCCAAGCTACTTAAAGATTTCTCCATCGAATCATCACCATGCAGATCATAATGACTGAAAAATTTTTCATCCTGCTTGTTTCCAATTCCCGTATCCACTAAAATAAGTTTGTTTCCATCTTCAATCAGCAGACACCGCATGGCCCAGGTACATAAATTATTTGAGTCTGCCGGATTGGTTTTTTGCCAGATGGCTTTAGGAACAACGCCAAACATGGCACCGCCGTCTAGTTTAAAAAGTCCGGTATTGATGGTGTGGAGTTTCATGGGGTTAGGTGGTTAGGTGGTTAGGTGGTTAGGTGGTTAGGTGGTTAGGTGGTTAGGTGGTTAGGTGGTTAGGTGGTTAGGTGGTTAGGAAAAAAAGGCCTGTAAAATTACAAAACCCTTTAGAACAATCTAAAGGGTTTTGTAATTTTTACTAATGACTAATGACTAATGACTAATGACTAATGACTAATGACTACAAATGGATCACTTCGCCGTATGCATCAGCAGCAGCTTCCATAATGGCTTCGCTCATTGTAGGGTGGGGGTGAACAGATTTAATCATTTCATGACCAGTTGTTTCCAATTTGCGGGCAACCACAATTTCAGCGATCATTTCAGTAACATTAGTACCAATCATGTGTGCGCCTAATAATTCACCGTATTTAGCATCGAAAATCAGTTTTACAAAACCATCTTTTGCACCGGCAGCACTTGCTTTACCTGAGGCAGAAAATGGAAACTTACCTATTTTTAATTCATAACCTGCTGCTTTCGCTGCTTTCTCAGTATAACCAACTGATGCAATTTCAGGTGTACAATAGGTACATCCCGGGATGTTATTATAATCTAAAGGCTCGGCATGCTGACCTGCAATTTTTTCGACACAGATAATGCCTTCGGCAGAGGCTACGTGAGCGAGCGCTTGTCCGCTAACCACATCACCAATAGCGTAATAGCCTTTTGCTGAGGTATTGTAGAATTCATCAGTAACGATTTTGCCTTTTTCTGTTTTGATTCCAGTCTCTTCTAAACCAATGTTTTCAATGTTAGCCACAATTCCAGCTGCAGAAAGTACTATGTCTGCCTCAATGGTTTGCATACCTGAAGCCGTTTTAACTGAAACTTTACAACCTGAACCACTCGTATCTACTGATTCAACTGAAGCTGAAGTCATCACATCGATACCCACTTTTTTAAGACTACGCAATAATTGTTTAGAAACATCTTCATCCTCTACAGGTACAACGTTTTCCATAAACTCAACAATGGTTACCTTAGTGCCCATAGTTGCATAGAAATAGGCAAATTCAACACCTATTGCTCCTGAACCTACCACAACCATACTTTTAGGTTGTTCAGGGAGAACCATAGCCTGGCGGTAACCAATAATTTTTTTACCGTCTTGCTTTAAGTTTGGAAGTTCTCTTGAACGGGCACCTGTAGCGATAATGATATTTTTAGCTGTTAATTCTTTTTGAGAACCATCAGCGCCTTTAACTTCTAATTTGTTGCCTGGTTTCACTTTACCAGTACCCATGATCACGTCGATCTTGTTTTTCTTCATTAAAAACTGAACGCCTTTGCTCATGCCATCTGCAACCCCACGGCTGCGTTTTACCACGGCTGCAAAATCAGCAGTAGCTTCAGCAGTAGTAATGCCATAATCTGCTGCATGGTTAATGTATTCAAAAACCTGTGCACTTTTTAATAACGCTTTAGTTGGGATACAACCCCAGTTTAAGCAAATACCACCTAGTGATTCACGCTCCACAATAGCAACTTTCATTCCTAATTGGGAAGCTCTGATCGCAGCTACATAACCACCTGGGCCGCTGCCTAAAACAATAACATCGTAATTCATATCTATTATATAGAGATTTGCTTTTTAATTGTTTCTTTTTTATTGATGTAATTTTCTGATGAAAAAGTCTCAGACCTAGAAGGTTGATCTCATTTTAACATCTTTAATGTTTCCATATTATATAGCTAAGCTTTTTCAATTACTCAGCAACAGCCCAAAACTAAAAAAAAAATGTTAATTGATATGGTGATTATTGAGATAGTGATGTAAAAACTACAAAATTTACAATGAAGGTTTGTTACAGATCATAAGAATGAAATTATATTATTTGGCTACCTATTCAAAATTATTCCAGAAAATTTGCTTCTGCTGGTAAATCGATACCAATCATGTCAAAACCTCTTAATTTTTCATCTTTTTCAAATAATATCTGTAAAATTACTATTGATGTATTTATTGTTTGATAAAATTCTTAAAAATCGTTATCGTTAAATAAAGATAATTAGTGAACTAATAGATTTATCCAGCATTTACTGCGTTATCTTTAAATTTTAACTTAGTTTTTTAATAATTATTTTGTTATTCGATCAATCCTTTGATAAAGTGAAAGTTATGGTGTTAAATAGAAAAATGAATTGTTGAAAAGTTTTGAGTTTGTTAACGTAAATTTAACATTGGATGTTAAAATGTGTTAAAGTTTAATACATACATTTGCAGCAATAAAATCACTCCAATTTATTATTCAACAACAAACATTTAAAAAACAAAGGATGAAAAAAACTTTACTATTTAAGATTGTAGTAATTGTTATTGCTTTTGTAGGCTTTATATCTGTTGCAAATGCGCAGGTAACTACATCATCAATGACAGGTACTATCAAGGATGCCAAAGGTGCTCTACCTGGTGCAAGTGTAAAAGCTACCCATACCCCAACCGGAACAGTTTATTCTGTATCAACCAATAGTGATGGCCGTTTCACTATAGGTGGTATGCGTGTAGGTGGACCTTACACTATTGAAATTAGTTTCATTGGGTACAGACCAGAAAAACAAACAGAAGTTTATTTAAAATTAGGTGAGCCTTATTTAGAAAATGTAACTTTAGTTGACAACAGTTCTACTCTTGCAGAAGTTAAAGTTGTTGGTCAAAGTAATAACGCTATTATGAATTCTAATAAGAGTGGCGCTAATACTGTTATAACCAGACAACAAATCCAATCTTTACCAACTATTACACGTAGCGTTAACGATTTAACACGTTTAACGCCTCAGGCAAATGGTACATCAATTGGTGGTGGTAACTACCGCTCCAATAATTTTACCGTAGATGGAGCAAACTTTAATAATCAGTTTGGTATTGGTCAGAATATTCCTGCAGGAGGCTCTCCAATTTCAATTGATGCATTAGAGCAGATTTCAATCAATGTAACTCCTTATGATGTTCGTCAATCTGGATTTACAGGTGGTTCAGTAACAGCTGTTACACGTTCAGGAACCAATACTTTTTCTGGTAATGCATTTTATACCATGAGGAATGAAGACAATCAGGGTAAAAGAATTGGTGAATCTTACAGGATCCCATCTTTACAAAAATTAGATGAGAAAAATTACGGTTTTAGTTTAGGTGGTCCAATTGTTAAAGATAAATTATTCTTCTTCGTAAACTACGAAAAGAAACATACTATTGAGCCAGGAAATAATAGAATCGCTGCAACTTCAAGTTTACCATATAACAGTGGCGTATCGACTGTTGCTCCGGCAACTTCAACTGACTTGGATCGTTTAAAATCTTACCTGCTTTCTACCTATAATTATGATCCTGGTGTTTACCAAGGTTATTCTAATATTAGTGATAATGAAAAGATGTTTGCACGATTAGATTGGAATATTTCAAAAAATCATCGCTTCAGTGTTCGTTATAATCAAGTAGAAAGTAAATCACCAAGTTCAGCTAGTACTTCAGTTACTGGTTCTGGCGTAACGGGTAACTTAGGTTACGGTAACAATAGATCTGGTTCAAATACAAATGCTGGTTTAAATTTTTCAAATTCTAACTACTATCAGGCTGCTAACTTATATTCTGCTGTAGCGGAATTAAACTCCAACTTCGGTAGTAAAATAACTAACGTAGCCCGTGCTACTTATTCTCACCAAAATGATCCTAGAACTTCTGATAGTTCTCCTTTCCCTTTGGTAGATATCTTAAATAACACGCAAAGTGGTACATCTGCAGGTAACGTATTAACTACTTTTGGTTATGAGCCATTTACTTATGGTAACTTAAGAGATGTTAAAGGTTATACTTATAGTGATGATTTAACATTGGCTCTAGGTAAACACAATATTACCTTGGGTGCTCAAGCAGAATTTAGTACAACCAAAAACGGTTTCCAACGTTTTGGTACAGGTTTTTATACTTTTGCTTCTTATGATGATTTTTATAACAACGCCAGACCATTACAATATTCCGTTACTTACCCTTTAACATCAGATGGATCTCAAGCTTTTCCTAGCTTTAAATTCGCTCAATATTCTGCTTATTTACAAGATGAGTTTACCATCTCTGATCGCTTAAAAGTTACAGCTGGTATTCGTTTCGAGCAAGCAACTTATCCAGATGTTTCCGAAATCAAAACACATCCTTTAGTAGCTGCTCAGACTTTTGCAAACGGTCAAAAAATTGATACAGGTGTTTTACCAGATGCTAAATTAACTTATTCTCCTCGTTTTGGTTTCAACTGGGACGTAATGGGTGATCGTTCATTACAAGTTCGTGGTGGTTCTGGTATATTTACAGGTCGTGTGCCTTTTGTATGGATTGTTTCTCAATCAGGTGATGCTGGTTTACTTCAATATACTCAGGTTTATTCAGGTTCTTCAACACCTTTCTTTAATCCTAGCATTGCACCTAACTTAACTACTCCTGCTCCTGCAGCTGGAACAAGTATCCCTGGAACAATCAGTTCAATGGCTCCTGATCTTAAGTTTCCTCAAACCTGGAAATCAAGCTTAGCTGTAGATTTTAAATTGCCAGGCGGAATAGTAGCTACTTTAGAAGGTATTTATGGTAAAGACCTTAACGTAGCAGTTGCTAAAAACGTAAACTTAAAAGATCCAACAAATTTAAACATTGCTGGTTATCCAGATAACAGACCATTCTACGGTAGTTCTGTTAATTCAAGACAAGTAGTCAATATTACTGGTGCTGGTCTTCCAAGTGCAACTGGTACATCTGCATTGAATGTTGTTCAAATGACGAATGCTAAAGGTGGTTACAACTGGCAAGCAACAGCACAATTAACAAAACAATTTAGCAGTGGTTTATCTGCAATGATTGCATACACCCGTTCTGATCAACGTAATTTTGGCGATGGTAGTGGTGATCAGTTGTTAAACTTATGGTCTATTCCATACACCTCAACAAATTCAAATAACCCAACATTAAGTTATTCTCAGAATTTATTGCCTGATCGTATTATCGCAAGTATTTCATACAGAAAAGAATACATTCAGAATTTAGCCACTTCATTCTCTGTATTCTATCAAGGTTCACAACAAGGAAGATATTCTTACTACTATAGTGCAGATTTCAACCGCGATGGACAAACAAATGATTTGATCTACATTCCACGTGATGCTTCTGAAATTACATTTACTAATATTCCTGCTGGAACAACCGGTTATGCCAGAGCATATTCTGCACAAGAGCAAAGTGATATTTTTGCGAACTACATTGAAAATGATCCTTATTTAAGTAAACATAAAGGTCAGTATGCAGAGCGTAATGGTGCTTTGTTACCTTGGAGAAATCAGTTTGATCTTAGATTAACTCAGGAAATTTTCAAAAACTTTGGAAATACTAAGAACTCATTCCAATTTACAGTTGATATCTTTAACGTAGGTAACTTATTAAACCGTAAGTGGGGTAATGTGAACTTTGCAAACAACTCTGCAATCCTTGTTCCTCAAAATGTGTCATCAATCAGCGCTACAACTAAACCAACATTTAGATTGGCTAATACTCAAGGTGATATTGTAAGAGAATCATTTGGTACTTCACAAACCATATCTTCAACCTATTACATGCAGTTTGGTGTACGTTATAACTTTAACTAAGGCTGTAAAATTTTAAATTGATCAAAATGAAAAATATATTATCAAAAGTTATGGTTGCTGCAAGTGTCATTGTTTTATCAATGACTGCTTGTAAAAAGGACCCTAACGCTGAAAAAGAGGTTTCAGGTACTGGCGCAACAACTATCGAATTAGCAAAAGGCACTGCTATATCAGCGACAGGTACAGTTGGAACAAGTGTTGTAACTTTAAATTACATTGTTGGTGAAAAACTTTTCCCATCTAAAGTAATTCCAAAATTAACTGTATATTATCTAACCAATACTCAAACAAGTGCATCTGCGGTAAGTAGTTCTGTAAGAACGCAGCTTTACACAGCAACTAATGTTTCGCTTGCACCAACAGCAACTCCGGTTGCGAGTGCTCCAGTTGTAACAGCAATTGGTGCTTATGGTAATGCTAATAACATTGTTTGGGGGCTTACCTACACATTTAAATTAAGTGATATAGGGAAAGGTTTATTTACAGTAAGTAATAACGTTGCGTCTCAATCAAGAGGAACAAGTATTATTATTGTAGCTCAGGATGCATCAAATACAACTCTTGCTGAGTATACTTTCGCACTTTCTGAATTTGGATTAAGAGCTGCTTTGTAGATTATTGTTAAATCACAATATCTAAGGCGTTAATATCTCAGGGGCGCATTCAAAATTCCCTGTTAAAAGAGGGTAGAAAGGAGTAGGAATTAATCATTCCTGCTCCTTTTTTTATTTTAAAACGAAAAGAGCTTTTTAGCTATATGTATTTATTAATACTATTTATAGCTAATTCCATTTTTAAACAACTCATTCAATACCCCAGCTAAACGGATCCCACCCATTTCTATTCTTTTATTTGCAATAGCGATATGAGATTGGTAATAAGCCTCGTCTAATTTATTATTCTTTTCAACTTCCTGATAAAGCTTAGAGCTGATTTTGTAACTTTCGAATAACCAGTCAACTGGGGTGGCTCTTTGCCATTTCCTTATTTTAGATTTGCCTATATCATCTTTTGCCACGAGCTGAGTAATGCTAAGTCCCTGGTGATCCAACAGACGACTATCCCAAAGGGAGTGAAGGTTAGTTCCTTTTCCATCAAACTGAACCTGGATGGTATTTCCACCCTTATCTTCTGCACGACTTACATGCATGGGCTGATGGGCATCTCCCACTAAATGCACAATAAATTTTAAAGCAATCATCTTCTGATCTTTAGTTGCATTTGGATCTTTGATTATCGATTCATTTAATGCCAACGCTGTTAACAGGTTTTTATTTTTTAAGCTTTCGATGGAGTCTTTGAATCTTCGACGGTTTAAGCCCAAAGGTAGATTAACAAAATGCCATCCGGCTGTATTCTTGTATTCAGGCTGATTGCGAACCTCGTCAGCCCAGGATGCAACATCTGCTAACGTTTCTTTGCCAAGCAACTCTTTAACGGCTTGTTTAGCCTCATCAGTCAGATGTTTTTCTGCGATAGAGGCAACAGTTTTGTGTCCGAAAAATCCCCAGGAGCCAAAAAGGAAGGCCATACATATGAGTGCGCATGTTACAATTATTCTTTTCATGCCACGAAGATATTAATCTGTGCCGACTGGTTTTTCTTGACTTAGAAATATTACAATTATTCTCAAATAAAAATAGGCTTTGGGTTTTATCCAAAGCCTATTTTTATTTAAATGTAATAATCTTAATTATAAATAAAAGTTCCCTTTTCGCTTTTGATGGTAACTTGTTTCTGCTCACTTTTCTCTACACGACCGATTATCTGTGCATCTATATTGAAGCTTTTAGATATTTCAATAATGCTTTCAGCAATTTCCTGTGGTACGTAAAGCTCCATGCGGTGGCCCATATTAAAAACCTTATACATTTCTTTCCAGTCTGTACTTGATTGTTCCTGGATTAATGAAAACAAAGGAGGAACAGGAAAAAGATTATCTTTAATGACATGGATATCATCATTAACAAAATGTAATACCTTGGTTTGTGCACCACCACTGCAATGTACAATACCATTGATTTCTTGGCGATGTTTAGCTAATATTTTTTTAATTACTGGTGCATAAGTACGGGTTGGGGATAGTACCAGCTTTCCAATAGTTGTTTTGCCAAAACCTTCAATTTCGATTTCATCTGTTAATTTCTTTTGACCAGAGAAGACCAAATCAAACGGTACTGCTGAGTCAAAGCTTTCTGGATAATTATTGGCAACTGATTTATCAAAAACATCATGACGTGCAGAGGTGAGTCCGTTGGAACCCATTCCGCCATTGTATTCTGTTTCATATGTAGCTTGTCCGTAGGAAGCTAAGGCCACAATAACATCACCAGATTTAATATTGTCATTACTGATAACATCATCGCGTTTCATCCGGCAGGTCACTGTAGAATCTACAATAATAGTTCTTACCAGGTCACCAACATCAGCAGTTTCACCGCCTGTTGAATAGATGGAAATTCCTTGTTCGCGGAGATCAGTGAGAATTTCTTCTGTTCCATTGATTACTGCAGCAATTACTTCACCAGGAATTAAATTTTTGTTACGTCCTATTGTTGAGGAGAGCAGGATATTATCGGTAGCACCAACGCAAATTAAATCATCAATGTTCATGATAATGGCATCTTGAGCAATACCTTTCCAAACTGAAATATCACCTGTCTCTTTCCAGTAAACATAGGCAAGTGATGATTTTGTACCAGCGCCATCAGCATGCATGATATTACAAAATAACTCATCACCACCTAAAATATCCGGAATAATTTTGCAGAATGCTTTTGGGAAAATTCCTTTATCAATATTTTTGATGGCATTATGCACATCTTCTTTTGAGGCAGAAACGCCACGCTGATTGTACCTGTTATCACTCATGTTGCGGCAAAGATAAGCTTTTGAAGGGAAACACTAAAGTTAAAAGGAGAATGGTTTAATCATTCTTTCTTGTGTTCTACCACTTTAGAAATTTAAGTTTACTTGATGTTTCGGGAGATAAATATGTAATGTTTTACCATATAAGGAATGTAAGAACATTTAAGTTTTAATCTATTGCTAAAAGGAGAATGGTTTAATCATTCTTTTTTGTGTGCATACCACCTGAGAAATTTAAGTTCATTTGTAGTGATAGATATGTAATGTTTTCTCATATAAGAGATGAAAGAAATTTTACACTTTGATCTTATAATCCTCAAATCTTTAAAATCCTGATCAAAAAAAAGGGCGTAAAGTTTTAACCTTACGCCCTATACCTTTAACCTTACGATTTAGATTTATTTCATGAATAACAATTCTCTGAACTTTGGTAGAGGCCAAACGCTGTCATCAACAATTTGCTCCAATTTATCTGCATGATAACGGATTAAATCGAAGTAAGATTTAACTTTCTCGTCGTAAGCAATTGCTTTTTCACGCGTATCTTCAATTTTGTTGGTTACTTTACGTTCTTCTAACATCGCATCGATATTTGTTTTTACGATATCTAAATGCTCGGATAATTTCTTTACAATTTCAAGAGAAGATTTGCTTTCGATGCCTAAATCTTTCAATCCTTTTACGTTTTCAATTAATGAGTTTTGGTAGGCAATTGCAGCAGGAATAATAGCAGTATTTGCCACTTCGCCCATTACACGTGCCTCAATCTGTAATTTTTTGTAGAAATTCTCTAACATGATTTCATGACGGGCATGAATCTCACGAACACTGTAAATTCCTGTTGTAGCAAATAATTCGGCAGATTTTTCTGTTAAATAAGCATCAAGGGCTTTTGGTGTAGTTTTGATGTTAGATAAACCGCGTGTTGCAGCTTCATCTTCCCACTCCTGGCTATAACCATTTCCTTCGAAACGGATTGATTTAGATTCTTTGATGTATTTTTTAATCACTGTTAATAAAGCGATATCTTTTTTATCACCTTTCTTAATCAGTTTATCTACTTCAACTTTGAATTTTGTTAACTGCTCAGCCATGATTGCATTTAAAATCGTCATCGGTGCTGAAGAGTTAGCCGAAGAACCTACTGCTCTTAACTCAAATTTATTTCCTGTAAAGGCAAAAGGAGAGGTACGGTTACGGTCGGTGTTATCCAATAATATTTGTGGAATTTTAGGGATACCTAACCAAAGTGCATTATCTTCTTTGATTTTTTTGCTGATGCGTGAGTGCTCAATCTCATCTAATACATCGTTCAATTGAGAACCTAAGAAGATGGAAATAATTGCTGGTGGCGCTTCGTTAGCACCTAAACGGTGATCGTTACTTACTGATGCAATACTTGCACGTAATAAATCTGCATGTTCACTAACTGCTTTGATTGTATTTACAAAGAAGGCAAGGAACATTAAGTTATTTTTAGGCGTTTTACCTGGTGCCAATAAGTTTTTACCAGTATCTGTAATTAACGACCAGTTATTGTGTTTACCTGAACCGTTGATTCCTGCATATGGTTTTTCGTGTAATAAAACACGGAAATGGTGGCGGCGGGCAACTTTTTCCATCAAATCCATTAACAATTGATTGTGGTCAATCGCTAAGTTGATTTCTTCATAAATAGGTGCACATTCGAATTGAGATGGTGCTACTTCATTGTGACGGGTTTTTAATGGAATACCTAATTTTAAGGCTTCATTTTCGAAATCAACCATGTAGGTGAAAACGCGTTCAGGAATTGATCCGAAATAGTGATCTTCTAACTGCTGACCTTTGGCAGACATGTGTCCGAATAAGGCACGACCTGTTAATAATAAATCTGGACGGGCGTTAAATAACGACTCATCCACTAAGAAATATTCTTGTTCGATACCTAAAGATGCATTCACTTTAGTGATGCTTTTATCGAAGTATTGGCAAACATCAACTGCTGCTTTATCAAGTGCTGCTAATGCTTTTAATAACGGTGCTTTATAATCTAGTGCTTCACCAGTGTAGGATACAAAAACAGTTGGAATACAAAGTGTTTTACCGGCTTTGCTTTCCATAATGAAGGCTGGAGAGGAAGGATCCCACGCAGTATAACCACGCGCTTCGAAAGTATTACGGATACCGCCGTTAGGGAAACTTGATGCATCTGGCTCTTGCTGAACCAATGCGCTACCTGCGAATTTTTCGATAGCACCGTCGCCGCTTGGCTCAAAAAATGAATCATGCTTTTCTGCTGTTGTACCTGTTAATGGTTGAAACCAGTGCGTGTAATGTGTTGCACCTGCACTCATTGCCCAAGCTTTCATAGCCGTAGCAATCTGGTTAGCATCATCAGAATTAATGAGTTCACCTTGGTTGATAGATGAGATCAGTTTTTCATACACGTCCTTAGATAAGAAATCTCTCATTTTTTTCTTATCAAATACATTAGCGCCAAAAAAATCAGAAATTTTTGAAGATGGTGATTTAACTTCTGGTGAAATTCTGTTTTGAGCCTCTTTTAATGCGATGGTTCTTAAGCTTTTCATTAATTTGTTATGTTTTTTGTCAAAAATAGGATATTTAATTAATTTTTATAAAACAATCGTAAGAAATATATCAATTTTATTGAAAATGAAATAAAAAAATGTTTTAGAGATCAAAAATTTCATTTTTGGTAAAGAATGGAGATTTTTTAACTGTTTTATGGAATCGATGATTTTGTTACATCATGCTTAAAACTTAAAAGCTATGTTCAATTCTTCAATCAATGTGTACAAAACCGAGTGGCTCGATCTTGTATTTGCTAACCGCAACAAAAACTATGGCGCCTATGAATTAAGGTCTAAATCTTCTAAAATTATGACCAGATCGCTATTTATAGTCAGTGGATTATTTCTTTTAGCTGGCTTTGCTCCACTGGTTTATAGTAAAATGTTTCCGACAGTTATCGAAAAGACAATTCCTCCTACAGTAGTGGATTTGACTAATGTGATTCATACGATGGAAAAAAAAGTTGAACCGGAGAAAAAGGTTGAGCCTGCAAAAGCTGAACCTGTTAAAGTGAAAACAGTGAACATGACATCGAATATTGTGGTGGTTGATAGACCGGAAATCAAAGATCCGCCTACTATAGACGAAATTAAGAA
Source organism: Pedobacter psychrotolerans (assembly GCF_004340665.1). GTDB lineage: Bacteria > Bacteroidota > Bacteroidia > Sphingobacteriales > Sphingobacteriaceae > Pedobacter > Pedobacter psychrotolerans. Next base: position 277,386 of record NZ_SLWO01000007.1, on the reverse strand, counting down.
TGCTGTTGTTAGCAATGTTACTCAAGATGGAGATATTAAGCCAAATTTAGTACTTAATAAAGCTGTGGTTACGGGCAATGGTGATGGTTTGACTAAAGAAGATACATCTGGCGGCGACTCAAATGCTATTGTTGGTACAGACGGCGTGGATGAATATCCTGAATTTACAGGTGGTATGAAAGCTTTTGCTAAATACATGGAACGTAATCTGCGTTATCCTTCACAAGCACAAGATGATGGGGTTCAAGGTAAGGTATTTATCAGTTTCGTGGTTGAAAAGGATGGTTCAATAACCGATGTTAAAGTATTAAAGGGGATTGGTTATGGATGCGATGAGGAAGCTATGAAGGTGATTAAAAAATCTCCACTCTGGAAACCTGGGAAAAACAAGGGAATTCCGGTAAGGGTTAGGTACAATATGCCGATTAATTTTAATTTGATGTAGAGGTGGTTAGGTGAGGAGTTGGTTAGATGTTTAGGGGTTTAGTTAGTAAGGCGGCTAGAAACTATCAGTTATTGAAGGTTCGTCATTTCGACTGCAGTGGAGAAATCTTGAACTTCGCTTTTGGCAAATGAATAATCAGAAGAAATCCATTTGAAAAGATCTCTCCATTTCGCACTGCCTGAAGGAGGCAAGTGCTACAGTCGAGATGACGACAATTGGTTTTTAGGAGAAAGGTGGAGAGTTGGTTAGGGGTTTAGTTATTATGGTGGCTAGAAACTATCAATTACTTAGGGTTCGTCATTTCGACCGCAGTGGAAAAATCTTTGAACTTTGCTTTTTGCAAATGAATAATGAGAAGAAACGCATTTGAAAAGATCTCTCCATTTCGCACTGCCTGAAAAAGGCAGGTGCTACAGTCGAGATGACGACTTTGGCGTATATCCCGTCTTCCTGAACTTGATTCAGGATCTTAAATTGAGGAGTTTTTTATAAAAGATGCTGAAATAAATTCAGTATGACGGATTTACGAAGTAATGTTCAAAAATAAATTATAATTGTAAGGTTGGATGAAAAGTGAAAAGGCTTGAGTGTTTGCTCAAGCCTTTTTCATGTAATTTCAATCTATTAAAGTTTAGGAACCATTAACCTTCAACTTTTTCTTCAATCCATTTTCTGGCGTTTACAAAAGCTTCCATCCATGGTGATACTTCATCTTTTCTGCCAGCAGGATAGTTTGCCCAATGCCACTGGAATAATGAACGTTCAATGTGTGGCATCATGACTAAATGACGGCCAGTTTCATCACACATCATCGCAGTGTTGTAATCAGAACCATTCGGACTTGCAGGATAACCTTCGTATGCATATTTGGCTACGATTTTATATTGATCTTCCGCATAAGGTAATGAGAATCTTCCTTCTCCATGTGATACCCAAACGCCTAAAGTACTACCTGCTAAGGTAGAAAGCATCACTGAATGATTTTCTTGTAAGGTTAATGAAGTGAAAATACTTTCGTGCTTACCGCTTTTGTTGTGCAGCATTTTTGGTTTCTCATCGTGGCTTTTGTTAATCAGGCCAAGCTCTATAAATAATTGACAGCCATTACAAATACCAACGGATAAAGTATCAGGGCGGGCAAAGAATTTTTCTAAAGCTACCCTGGCTTTTTCATTATATAAAAATGCGCCAGCCCAACCTTTGGCTGATCCTAAAACATCAGAGTTAGAGAAACCTCCAACAGCACCAATAAACTGGATGTCTTCCAGTGTTTCGCGGCCTGTGATTAAATCCGTCATGTGAACATCTTTCACATCAAAACCTGCTAAGTACATCGCGTTAGCAAGTTCACGCTCAGAGTTACTTCCTTTTTCACGGATAATCGCTGCTTTCGGACGGGGTTTCGTAGCATCAATTACAGGTTTCTTTCCATCAAACTGAGATGGGAAATTATATTTTAAGGCCTGATTTTTATAATTGTCGTAACGTTTTTTCGCTAAACCATTACCCGTTTGCTTGGCGTCTAGTAGGTATGAAGTTTTAAACCATACATCACGTAAGTGGTTGATTTCAAAGTTGAAACTATTTGTTTCATTCTTAACCTCAAGAGTAGCTGATGATGTCACTCTTCCAATTTTATGGAAATTAACACCTGCACTGGTTAGTGTATTTTCTACTGAGGCATATGCCTGGAAAACCAAAGCGATATTTTCAGCAAATAATAATTTAATAATGTCTTGTTCACCTAAAGAGGAAAGATCAATTGAAGCGCCTAAATCGCGATCGGCGAAACACATTTCCAATAACGTAGTAATTAAACCACCGCTACCAATATCGTGTCCGGCCTGAATTTTATCTTCTTTAATTAATTGCTGAATAGTGTTGAATGCTTTCGAGAATTGACCTGCATCTTTAATGTCTGGTGTCTCTGTTCCAATCTTACTTAGGATCTGCGCAAAAGAAGATCCTCCTAATTTATAAGTGTCATTAGAAAGGTTGATGTAATAAATGGATCCTCCATCTTTTTGAAGTACGGGTTCTACCACCTGTGTAATGTCATTACAATTCGCACCAGCAGAAATAATCACTGTTCCTGGTGCAATTACATCACCGTCTTTATATTTCTGTTTCATCGAAAGCGAATCTTTTCCTGTCGGGATGTTGATTCCTAAATCGATGGCAAAATCAGAACAAGCCTTTACTGCTTCATATAAACGGGCATCTTCTCCTTCATTTTTACAGGCCCACATCCAGTTTGCTGAAAGTGAAACACTTTTCAAGCCTTCTTTTAAAGGTGCCCAAACTATATTAGATAAGGATTCTGCAATCGCATTTCTGCTTCCTGCAGCCGGGTCAATCAGTGCGGAAATCGGGGCATGGCCAACTGAGGTTGCAATCCCTTCTTTACCTTGAAAATCTAAAGCCATCACCCCACAGTTGTTCAGTGGCAACTGCAATGGGCCAGTAGTTTGTTGTTTCGCTACGCGGCCACCTACACAACGGTCAACTTTATTGGTTAACCAATCTTTTGATGCAACAGCTTCTAACTGTAAAACCTGCTCTAAATAAGTATGAAGTTCTTTTTGATCGTAAGCAAGTGCTTCGTATTGGCGATTAATGGTTTGGTCATCCATCACGATTTTTGGCGAACTGCCGAACATGTCTTTCAGTTCCAGGTCCATTGGCTTAATGCCTGTCGTTTCAGATTTGAAAGTAAAACGATGATCACCGGTTACTTTACCTACCGTATACATAGGGGAGCGTTCGCGATCAGCAATTTTCTGTAAAGTTTCAATGTGTTCGTTACCAATTACTAATCCCATTCTTTCCTGAGATTCGTTTCCGATAATTTCTTTAGCTGATAGGGTAGGATCGCCAACAGGTAATTTATCTAAGTTGATTAATCCACCTGTTTCTTCTACCAGTTCTGATAAACAGTTTAAGTGTCCACCTGCACCATGATCGTGAATAGAGATGATTGAATTGTGTTCACTTTCTACCATGCCACGAACTGCATTGGCAGCACGCTTTTGCATTTCGGGATTAGATCTTTGAATGGCATTTAGTTCAATGCCTGATCCGTGTTGACCGGTATCAGCAGATGAAACTGCTGCACCACCCATTCCGATTCTATAGTTTTCACCGCCCAGAATAACGATGTTATCGCCTTCTTGTGGTTTTAATTTTTGTGCCTGACTGGCTTTTCCGTAGCCAATACCACCTGCAAGCATGATTACTTTATCGAAACCTAATTTGCGGGAATCTTCTTCATGTTCAAAAGTTAACACTGACCCCGTGATGAGTGGCTGGCCGAATTTATTTCCAAAATCTGTTGCGCCGTTTGATGCTTTGATCAGAATATCCATTGGGGTTTGGTATAGCCATGCTCTTTCTTCCACACCTTTTTCCCATGGGCGGTTTTCTTCCAACCTGGAAAGTGCTGTCATGTAAACCGCGGTTCCTGCTAAAGGTAAAGAACCTTGTCCGCCAGCTAAACGATCTCTGATTTCGCCACCCGAACCCGTTGCTGCACCATTAAAAGGTTCAACAGTAGTTGGGAAGTTATGGGTTTCTGCTTTTAAGGAGATGACTGAGTCGAAATCGCTGGTAGCGTAATAATCTGGAATATCGGCTCTTTTTGGTGCGAATTGTTGTACCGTTGGGCCTTTAATAAAAGCAACATTATCTTTATAGGCGGAAACAATATCATTTGGATTTGCTTCTGATGTTTTCCTGATTAATTTAAACAGTGAGGATGGTTGTTCCACTCCATCGATTACAAATTTTCCGTTGAATATTTTATGACGGCAATGTTCAGAATTTACTTGCGAGAAACCAAAAACTTCTGAATCTGTTAAAGGTCTTCCCAAATTGGTGGCTAAAGTATTCAGGTATTCTACTTCTTCATCACTTAATGATAAGCCTTCTTGTTTGTTGTAGGCTGCAATATCAGTGATTTCTAAAATGGGCTCCGGCTTAATATCAATGGTGTAAATGCCTTGATCAAGCTTGTCGTATTTTTGAGCGAGCATAGGGTCGTAATCAGAGAAATCTTCAGCTACTGCTTTAAATTCTTCGATTCTGATGATGCCTTGCATGTCCATGTTCTGGGTAATCTCTACCGCATTTGTGCTCCATGGCGTAATCATGGCTGCCCTTGGTCCGACGAAAAAGCCTTTTAGAGCTGTTTCTGCTGATATTTTGGCACCGCCAAATAACCATTCAAGTTTAGTAATATCATTGGTAGTAAGCGTTTTGTCTGTTTGTAATACAAAAACCGCCTGCGATTGACTAAGGAAGAAATGAATCATGCTTTTTTTTTGAAAGTGCAAATTTAGGTTTTTTAGATTTAATGCGTGAATGATTGCATAATAGAATGGGAGAATGTGGAAATAATGACGAGATTGTGGAGAGTTAATCATAGAAGGAAAGAGTGAATGGATGATTAAATGATGGTCGGATTGTGATAGAGATTAATAGGGAAGGGAAAGTTGATAAGGAGAATAGTAAAAAGGTAACCAAGCTCCAAGCCTTTGGTTTGTTGGTTCACTAACCAAAACGCTTTATCTTCCCACCTTGCTGTCATTCAGAGCGCAGAGAAGAATCCCTGCGTTTTAGTCTACTGACTTCATTTCATACAAAGCCAACTATATTGGATAGCTAGTTGTGAAGAATGCTTTTTTCTTTCGCCCTTTCCCTCCCGGGGAAAGGTGTCGACAGGCGCTTTTTCTCCTTCGGATAGGGGCTTGGTAACTTTTCTCCACTTTACTAGCCTAGTTGAAGAATTCTTTTGTCTTCATAATTTTTCTGCAACTTTGTCCTTCAAATTTATTCATTAAAAATCCACTCATTATATATGTTCAACCGGATTCATCACATTGCCATTATCTGTTCTGATTATGAAAGATCAAAAAATTTCTATGTCAATAAGCTGGGCTTTACCATATTGGCTGAGGTTTATCGTGAAGAACGTAAATCGTACAAATTGGATTTAGCTGTGAATGGGTTGTATCAGATTGAACTATTTTCCTTCGAAAATTCACCCGCCAGGCCATCTAGGCCTGAAGCCCAAGGTTTAAGGCATCTTGCTTTTGAGGTAGATGATATTGAACAGGAAATTGACAGGTTAAGTGATGCAGGAATTATCACAGAACCCATTCGTGTTGATGAGTTTACGGGTAAAAGATTTACTTTTTTTAATGATCCGGATGGTTTGCCTCTGGAATTGTATGAGGGGTTAGAGGTTTAGGAGGTTAGTTGGGCAGGCGGTAAGTTGGTTAGGTGTTTGAGGTGTTGAATTGGTTGTTATGAGTATTTTTAAATTTAAGCAGTTTGAAGTTGACCAAACGGGTTGCGCCATGAAGATTAATACCGATGGGGTGTTGATTGCTGCAATGGCCAATCATGAAGGGCCTCAACATATCCTGGATATTGGAACGGGGACGGGTGTGATCGCGCTCATGCTTGCGCAGCGTTTCCCTGAAGCTGAAGTTGAGGCGGTAGAAATTGATCTGCAAGCTGCGCAAACTGCGGGAAGGAATTTTCAGTTATCCGTTTTTAATAGTCGGTTGAAAGTTCATCATCTGGGGATTCAGGAATTTCATAGCATTCCAAAATTTGATTTGATTGTATCTAATCCGCCTTTTTTTGTAAATGACCTCAGAAACGATGAAGAAAGAAAAGGCATCGCCCGGCATGCTGATCAATCATTTTTCGAGATGCTTATTCGTAAGGCAAACGATTTATTGGCACAGAATGGTAAACTCTGGATAATTCTACCAGTGAAACAAGCTGATGAGGTAGTTAAAATTGCTGCTACCTATTCACTTCATCTTGTTGAAAAAGTTAATCTTCATTCTGATCTTCAAAAACCGACTTTCAGGCAAATTATTTGTTTGGCAAAAAATCAAGCGTTGTGTGTGGAAAGTGATTTCTATATTTATGAATCGCTGAAAATGCATAGTTCATCATATAAATACTTATTAAAAGATTTTTTTCTGGCATTTTAGTTGGTTTAAATTGGTGATCAAATGATGCATTAATAACCTGCCGTTTTCCGTGCAGATGATGATGTAAAATTGCATCAATTTTTTTGGTGTGCAAACACGATCACTGTAAATTGGCTTCAAAAATTTGGTGTATGGCCAGCACAATTAAATTCACAATATGAGAAAAATAGGATTAATTTCTGATACGCATGGTTACCTGGATGATGCGGTTTTTAAGCACTTTGATCAGGTTGATGAAATTTGGCATGCCGGAGATTTTGGACCTGATGTAGCTGCTCCATTAGCTGCATTTAAACCTTTGCGAGGCGTATTTGGAAATATTGATGATGCTGCAATTCGTTCTGAGTTCCCGGAGAAAAATCGATTTAGCTGCGAACTGGTTGATGTTTGGATGACACATATTGGTGGTTACCCGGGTAAATATTCTGCTTATGTTAAACCAGAAATTTACACTAACCCGCCGAAATTATTTATCACCGGACACTCTCATATTTTAAAAGTGATGTTCGATGAAAAAATAAAATGTCTGCATATAAACCCTGGTGCGGCGGGAAAACAGGGCTGGCACAAAGTGAGAACACTGATTAGATTTTGCATTTCTGAAGAAAATATTCATACCTTAGAAGTTATAGAGTTATCAGGTAGATAATGTAAAATATACACTAAGTATGGGTTTTGGGGTAGTCACATTAGGGCAATTTATTATTGAAAAACAAGCAGATTTTCCCTATGCAAAAGGAGAACTTTCGAGGTTGTTGCGGGATATTGCAATTGCTGCAAAAATTGTAAACAGGGAAATCAACAAAGCTGGTTTGGTTGATATGATTGGCCATGTAGGTACGATCAATATACAAGGTGAGAAACAAAAAAAACTTGATGTATACGCCGATCAACAATTTATAGCGGCCCTAACCAGTGGTGGCGAATGTTGTATCATTGCCACTGAAGAGGAGGAAGAGATTATTCATATTGATTCGCCTGTTTCGCAGAATGCTAAATATATAGTTTGTATTGATCCAATGGATGGTTCTTCCAATACGGATGTTAATGTTGCAGTGGGTACGGTTTTTTCAATTTACCGGCGTAAATCTTTAGAAGGAAAGGCCAGTATTAAAGATGTGTTGCAGAAGGGTACGGAACAGGTGGCGGCAGGATATATCATTTATGGCTCTTCTACCATGTTGGTTTACACCACTGGAAAGGGTGTGAATGGTTTTACGCTCGATCCTTCCATTGGTGAATTCTGTCTTTCTCACCCGGAAATGAAAATCCCGGAAACGGGTGCTACTTATTCCATCAATGAAGGAAACTACGTTCATTTTCCTGAGGGTGTTAAGCAATATATTAAGTATTGCCAGGTGGAAGATGAGGCTTCTAACAGACCTTATACTTCACGTTACATCGGCTCTATGGTTGGAGATATTCATAGAAGTTTGATCAATGGCGGAATATATATCTACCCTACTACAGCCCGCTCACCTGAAGGCAAGCTGAGATTGCTTTATGAATGTAATCCTATGGCCTTTATTATTGAGCAGGCTGGGGGCAAAGCAAGTACCGGTTTTGAACGGATTTTGGAAATTCAGCCTACAGAGGTTCATCAACGCGTTCCTATTTTTATCGGTTCTATCCGGATGGTGGAAAAGGCAGAAGAAATGATGTTAAATGGTATTTCCAGATCTGATCGGGTGGAAGCTAAATTGGAAGGAATGGGTGTAATAGGCGGTATAGACTAACATCAAGGTTTTAATCATTTCCCATTATTTTCAAAAAATAGACGAACTAAAGTTGTGGCTGTCTGATTGAATAAATCCATCGGCAGCCACAAAATCATTACCTGGGTAAATTTCACTTAAACGAGCTTTCTATTTACTTAAAGCATTTTTTTTCGCTCTGCCTCAAAAAATGTGTCTATTGCCAGGTTTTGTTTGTCTTGTGAAGCAAATACCGCTAGTCTGTCGCAGCGCTCATTTTCAGGGTGATCATTGTGGCCTTTAATCCAAATGAATTTCACCTTATGCAGTTTGTATAATTCGAGGAAGCGGATCCAGAGGTCCTTGTTTTTTTTATCCTTAAAGTTTTTAGTTACCCAACCGAAAAGCCATTTCTTTTCTACTGCATCTACTACATATTTTGAATCGGAGTAAACCGTTACTTCCTGATTTAAACTTTTCAGTGCTTCCAGACCTTTAATTACGGCCAATAATTCCATGCGGTTATTGGTGGTCATTCTGAACCCGCCACTTAATTCTTTATAGTGTTGTCCTGCTCTTAAAATAGTTCCCCAGCCACCTGGTCCGGGGTTTCCACTGGCTGCTCCGTCTGTATAAATCTCAATCATAAACAGGGTAAAGTTATGTTTTTAGGTTTAAAACTGGTTGTTTTATGTGGATGTGAAAAATTATTTTCATTTCAAATAATTGAATTTTAAGCAATTAAAAGTTAGTTATTAATTCTTTGATAAAAATATTTGCAGAGATTAGTAAAAATCGTACTTTTGTGACACTAAAAAATACGGTGGTTGTAGCTCAGTTGGTTAGAGTATTGGTTTGTGGTGCCGAGGGTCGTGGGTTCGAGCCCCATCAGCCACCCAGAATTTTGAAAGGTCTTGACATACGTTGAGACCTTTTTTTTTGACAGTTTGCTCTTAAAATACATTATTCGGTTATTTCATCAATTGATTGTGTTCGACATCGGACTCCAATTTATTTCAATCTTCTAAAAAATAAACGACTTATTCAGGATTCATTAATTTATGGGCCGAACACTCAAGCCTGAATTGGAAATATGATCGCTGGAATTCAGAAATCAAACTGATGATTATGATTTTAAAATCCATCTCCTTTCAAATTGCTGCATCATTTTTTAAAGATCTGATTGAGCAAGATTTAAGTCTTATTCATTTTTTGTTCGTATTTGTTTAGCCTTTGGCCAAAGGATAGTATTGCACAGGATTCTAGCAGCATCTTCATTTGTTGCCAAAATATAAAGTAGCACATCAAACAATATGCTATCATATACGAAGCAAAGGCTAAGTATAGGTGGATCAAAGGTGGGTTAAAGGTGGGGTTAATGTGGAATGGAGGCGGGGTAAAGAAATCTATTTTTTTTGGATAAGCAGGAAAAATGCTATATTTAATTGATCATTCCCTTGCTTACGCTAATATACTCAATTATTATGGCAACATTAAATGGAATGATCAGTTTTCCTGGTAAACTGGGCGACCTTGTTTTTTACAATCGGGGAAAAACAAAAGTTGTGCGACAGCAAGTGACGTCTTATCAGCTTTCTAAGAACAGCAAGAAAAGCGGTCGAGATTTTGGAGCGGCCAGTCGCACGGCAGCTTATATCAGAGCGGCCTTTTCGCCCCTCGTTAAATGATATGCGGATGGGGATCTGGTCAATCGCCTTAATAAAAAGGTGATGGAGATTTTTAAAGCATCCACAAAGCGCACGCTGGAAATAAAAAGCTCATTGATGGGAACCTTGGCCTGCTTCGGAGCTTTGAGTTCAATGTTGTTGCGCCTTTAAGTAAGCTATTGTTCCAACCACTGGGCACTAAAATTCAGTCTGATGGGATACTCGAACTGGAATTTTCTAAAACTAAGCTTGAGCAGTTTGTCCGGGTTATACCTAAGGCCAGTTGTGCGGTATTACAGGTTATGGTTTTTAATTTCGAACTGGATGGAGAACATTGTGAATTGATTAAAGTTAATGATATGGAAATTCCGCTAAATCTTACAGATTTCCCAAGGGCAAAATTAATGCTAAAAACAACGCAAAAAGGTGCCAGAGCACTGATCATTGCTTTGGGTATTTCTTACTTGAGCGAGGGAATACCAAATGACGACAAACGCTATTATGGCTGCCAGATTTCTCATGCCTGGCATTTGCAGGATGGGGTGGAGGTTGAGTTTGTAACGTTAGTGGAGGAAAAAATAGAAGTAGTTGAAAAGGTAGGTGGCATCAGTTGGGAAATGGGCTGAACAGGTTGCGTTAATTGTAGCGACTCTGAAAATATTGAGGGACTATATTTATGGGGATAGATTAATTACTTTTTGGAAATGGCAATGGGAAAGAATACATAAAGATACAGATGATATGAAATCAATAGATAAATATAAAAAAAATGAAGCTAAAAAATAAAACATCGATAATATCTCAGATATTAATACTAACCATTTTAGCAATAAATTGCCATTCAAATAGTCAAAATATGCAGGAAAATAATAAATCGGTTGATAAGTTTAATACCTCAGAACTGTATCCAAATAAAAAACAAGCATATGTAAAAAATGGAGATGTTGTGTTACTTTATGCTCCAACAAACCGACATATAGTTTATATGGAAACTAATCTGAAATCATACACTTTTGATGTAAGAGATCCTTTATTATTTAATACAAATGATTTAATAATGATTAGTAATACCAAATATTTTTTACCAAAAAAATATTCAACTTTTTATAAATATTCAATCAATCAAAGTGGAACAGCAGGAGGAGACTTTTTTACATTCATAGAATTTAATGATTTGGGGTTAATGAGAAGTATTGAAAAAAATCTTCCAAACGGAAAAAGTAAATATTCGTATGAATATAATAAATATGGTCAACTCCTGAAAATTATTGAAGATAAGATCATTGATAAAACATTGATGGAGAATAAGTATGATGAAAAAGCAAGACTTGTTGAGCAGGAAAAAAATTATTCTGAATTAAAATCAAAAAGAACTTATACCTACAATGATAAAGACCAAATTGTAAAAGAAAGTGTATGGCAAAAAGAAATAGCTCCAAATGGCAATATCATCCGAGATGAAAGATATATATTAAATTACGAATATGATTCCAAAAATCAATTAGTTAAAAGACAATCTGAAGATGGGAAAAAAAGTTTTCAATATAATTACAATGAGAAAAGCTTACTAGTAAAAGAATTAATTTATGAGACAATTTATAAAAAAGAGGAAGAAACTGCAAAAACAACAGTAATTAATGATTTTAAAGAAAATTTGCTTGAGTATGATGAAGAAAATAAATTAGTCAAAGAAATTAAGAAAGAAGCTCATTTCAATAATTCTACCAAACTTGTAAATCAGCAATGGCAGGATTTGAATGAAAAAGAACAAACTGAATATGCGTGGGAAGAATATAAAAAAAATAAAAATTTCTTTACTTCAATAACTAACTTTTCATATCAATATTCAGGAAAGAATCTTACCAAGTCAACAAAAAAGGTTATAAATCATTTCAGTAACGGAAATAAATATGTTGAAGAGGAACAAATTTACTTGCAAGAAAAAATTAATTATGCTTATAATAATTTAGGACAAATAGTAAAAAAAGAAATTATCAGCAATAATTCAGATGAATCTGAAACTTATTCCTATTAGTACAGTAAGAAAACCAATTAATCAAGATATTCCAATTCTTTTTTGGAGTTAAAAAAAACATTTCTTTAAAATTCTGAAAATCCCTGAAGTTGGCGATCAGGTGATGTTGGGCTTTGTGCACAACCATCCGGACAGGCCATTCGTCATGGGCGGCATGTTCCACGGTGGCGTTGGTCTTGGTGGCGGCGCGGACAACCGCATCCTTGGACAATTGGAAAGGTATGCAAATAACACATTCTATTAGGAAGTCTTATTTGCAACCCGAAGATAATTTTGAGCAACTAACTCCCAACCCTGGAGTAAACATTGTTCTCTGTAAAGGAATCGACTTTTCGAAATTCAAGCTTTTTTAGAGTCTTTGCTTTAGCGAGCATAACTTCACATTCAATGTTCGAAGAATTTAAGCTTTCTGAGGAACAAGAAGAGGAATTGAGGCTCTCAGTATTGAAACATAGCCCTCTTAGTGAAGCGTCATTTCCCTGTGTAATGATGACATGTGTAAATGTAGAGTTAGAGACGGACTTTGTTGGTATTGACCCGGGTAATAACGGAATGGTTAAATTTTATATAAATGAATTTACCTATACTTTTTATTGGGGTGCCGACAAAGTAAATGATGAAACAATTTCAATGGCACTTCGTAGTGACGACACAATGGTTGTGGTTAAGCTATCAGAAAAGGACTGGCAAAATATACGGACTTCAATAGTAAAGGCATTTAAAGCGGCATATTTATAAAGCCTTCTTGATACGATAATTTTGCAATAAAATTTGCGATGACTGCTGAAACTGATGCTTAATTTTTTACTGATACCAATTGATTATTTCTATTGTTGCTACTATTCAAACCAACTTATATATTTAGAATATTGCCTTTTAGATAGGCTTACCTGTAGTACCATAGGAACTGATTTTTCGGTAAATCCAGGTGCTGGTGTAGCATGGATTTTTTTGATGTTCATTTCTTGTTTTGTCAGGTAATCTATCGCCATTTTCAAAGCTTAGGTTAATCAGAAATGGTTATCTCCACTTACGCATTGCTGGTTGGAACATTCAGAAACTTGTTCAGGCCGAAATCTGGTATTCTTGGTTTTGCCGATGTTTAGCTCCCCAATTGCTTAATTGTAACCAGATAGGGATTAGCTCCTTGGACATGGTACTAAGCTCATAATCAACTCTTGGAGGAACTTCTGCATAAACTGTCCGTTTCACCAACCCATCTTTTTCAAGTTCCCGAAGTTGGAGGGTCAGCATGCGTTCACTGATATTGGGGATCAATTTTTTGATTTCTCCAAACCTTAGCTTGCCGTGCTCAAGCTTACATAGAATAAGCAGTTTCCATCGGCCGCCCATTTTACAAACCGCATAAGTGAGGTCACAGCCTTCGGTAATGCATTTTTCATTGACCATGTTGGTTGAACTTTCTTTCCTTTTTCCCATTACTTACAAATTTGTTAGCACCGAACAATTGACTGTGTTGCGAGCAAAAGTAACAAGTGCCCTATACATTTGCACTTCAATTTTAAATTTTTACGAAATACATATATATGCAGTTATCATCGCAGGTGCAGCAAGCACTGACCTACATCGGTTCCATAGAAGTAAACGACAACATAAATCTCTGGGAAAAAGGAAGAGCGTTTTATGAAAAGTTTATTCCCTTGGCAGGAGAAAAAGAAGCTGTTTTTAAGGTTGAGGATATCATAATTCAGGGAGAAGCTGACCAGATCAGGCTTAGGGTTTACCGTCCTTCCGGACAGGATAATCTACCTGTAATTGTTTATTTTCATGGAGGGTGGTTTAATTCCGGAGATCTGGAGACACCCCACTGCGCAGGCTGTCAAATCTGTCCTTGGCCGTTATTATTGCTGTTGATTACAGGCTGGCTCCCGAGCATCCCTTTCCTGCCGGTTTAAACGATGGAATCATTGCACTGGAGTGGTTGTTTGAAAATGCGGCAGCGATCAATGTTAACCCTAACAAAGTCTCACTCGCCGGAGATAGTGCAGGCGGGGCTTTGGTTGCTACATTGACTGGTAAGTTTGCAACAAAGATCAATTGCCAGTTATTGATCTATCCGGTAACGGACTGCTCACTTGAAACAGGTTCCTGGGAAATGTTCAAAGATGGACCACTGCTTGATGCAAAAAGCGGGGCTCAGGCATGGCGGTGGTATTTGTCAAATGCGGATGATTGTTTCAATCCTGATGCCGTCCCTTTGTTGCAGACTAGTTTTCGCGGATTGCCTCCGACTTTTATTGCTACTGCCGAATATGATCCGCTAAGGGATGAAGGTATTATGTACGGGGAGAAGCTAAAGCAAAATGGTGTAAGTATTACTGAATTAACTTATGATGGCATGATACATGGGTTTTTTCAAATGGGTGGAGTGATCGATCAGAGCGCTGCCTTAATGGATGATATGGTTAGGTTTTACACTCAACACAGCGTATAGAGATGAAAAAGTATGCTTACATCGGTTGCCTTGGTTTTATTGGGGTAATCACCACTGAATTCGGTGTGATTGGTATTTTACCACAAATCGCTGATTACTACAAAATAAGTATTGATATTGCTGGGTATCTTTTAAGTGCGTTTGCATTAATTATTGCCTTGACCGGACCTTTCATGACCTTACTGGCATCTGGTTTCGATCGTAAAAAAATCATGCTGACAGCTATTTCTATTTTTGTGCTAACTGGATTGGTGTCATCGTTTTCTCCACCTTTTTGGCTATTGATGCTGGTGAGAATCTTGCCTGCATTTCTCCAGCCAGTTTATATCGCAACGGCATTGTCGGTAGCAGTTTCAGGCGCAGATAAAAAAAATGAAAACGGCCTCATGAGTATTGTTTTTAGTGGTGTTGCTATTGCGATGGTTACTACGGTTCCCTTTGCTACCTACCTGGCAAGCCTGTGGTCATGGGAATATTCTTTTTTTGTACAGACTATAGTAAGTGTTATCGCCTTCGCAGGAATTTATTTCATACTGCCAGACATGCCTGTAAAAGAAAAGAAGTCTTTTGGTAGCCAGGTGAGGATACTTGGTAAACCGACATTTATCGTTAGTATCGCAATGAATTTGTTCATGATCATAGCTTGGTTTTCAACGTACAGCTATTTTGCCGAATACCTGAACAAGTCGAAGGGGATGGATGATAAGCGGGTGAGCCTGATGCTGCTGATATTTGGAATTATGGGGGTTTTGTCTACCTGGATTTCAGGTAAAATGCTGAATAGAAACATCACCGGAACTACTGCCTTTTTTCTTTCAGGAACTATACTGGTTCCTATATTATTGCATTTCTCGGGAGGAAATACTACTGCGACTTTGATTGTGGTCGCAATCTGGGGCTTCCTGTATTCTCCAAGTTTTCTGAATGCATCTACATACATGATTTCCGCTGCCCCTAATTCGCTGGAATTTGCGAATAGTTTGGCCACTTCGTTTGGTAATTTTGGAGTGACCATAGGAACAACTCTTGGAGGGTGGATGATTGTATCTAAAGGGGTTGTTTACAATCCCTGGATTGGCCTTGTATTTGGTGCTCTGGCTTTTATGATGATTGCCTTAAGGAGTTATTTGGAAAAAGGAAGAGTTTTGCGTTCCAAAACTATATAAAAGTTTTCTACGCTCTAATAACTCGCCAGTAAAATTAAATTCGTGCCTTGTTAGGTAATTAATTGTAGTTGCTGGATTCTTCTCACATAGTTAGAGATCATGACTTTGAAATTTTCGTGAAACCGCCTTTCCAATCAATTCATCAACAAATTGGTTCGAATTGCTCACCATTATTGACCGAATTTAAAGGTTCATTTCGAAAGATTTGAACCTTTTTTATTTATAGAGTTGTCTGGCTGTTGATAACACCAACCAGAGGTTAAAAAAGATGGTTTATTTTCCGGTTTTTACTCTTTAAATGCTGTATCACAAGCATCCCTCTATCTCTTATTTAATTCTCTAACAATCAATCACTTTTATCGGGGGTAATTATAAAGCGTTATGTTATTTCTTCATCGCATAGTTAATTTTGCTGTAGTGCAAAAGCTTACTATTGCTCAATATTTGCCTATGGTTAGAAACATTGATCTATTTTTTTTGTTCTAGGGCTAAAATATAACTGAATGAAAAAAATATACTTTCTAACGTGCTTCATGCTTTTTTTAACTTTAAAACTCTGGGCTCAGGAGAAGAAAAGCATATCCTATAATCTATTTCGCCCGGTGCCAAAAGCTGAACTCAGGGAGATGGAAACCGAAAGACCTGATGTTACGGAATCTCCCATCACCTTGGATGCCGGCCATTTTCAGTATGAAAGTGATCTTTTTAGGCTCGAAAGAGAACCGGGAGAAAATGCTCAGACCAATACTTATCTTTTTAATCAGGCTAACCTGAAATTGGGACTTACCCGTTCAACAGCTATTCAGCTTGTTGTTCAAAGCTTCGTATACCAAAGGGAAAAGTCAGTAGAAGATGGAACGATAGAACGTTCTCATGGATTTGGAGACCTTACCCTGCGCATTAAGCAGAATTTCTTAGGAAATGATAAGGGGAATTTTGCTATAGCAGTAATACCTTATATTAAATTTCCGACTTCGCATGTGGAAGAAGAGAACCGCTACGAAGGTGGGCTGATCATACCCATGTCTCTGAAACTTCCCAGCGAATGGAATGTGGGCATGCAGATGGAGGTGGACAGGTTGCAGGATACTGAAGGTGCAGGATTGCATACGGAAATTCTTCAGTCTTTTACAATCGGACATAGCCTTATGGATCACGTTACCGGAATTGCAGAGACTTATTATAGATATGATCTCTCGCATCACCATTGGGGTAATTTTTTAAATGCCGCCTTGCAGGTCGAACTTGCAAAGGACGTTAAGCTGGATGGTGGATTAAACTATGGGCTCCAGCATGATGCCATGAAGAGTTATTTTCTTGGCCTGTCTTTCAGGCTTTAGATCAGCAACACAAAAAGTAGGCTCTTTGTGTAAGCTTTTAAATTCTATCAATTTCATCACGAATTGATAATTTCTGTTGGTTAGGATATAGTATCCTCACGCCTGATGATGAAAAATAGGGGAATCACTTCCCAACTCTATTAACTTTGAATTCGATTATTATTGATTTTAACACCCCGATCTGCGACCACCCCTCTGAAAGACTATCATGTGGACACGATTAATTTGTAAAGATTTTTTTGTCCGCTCTTTGCCGCGGAAACATGGTAATTTTTCACAGTTAATATTGTTTTTAGCGGTGTTCAAGAATGCTGCGCATTTTGGAACACCAATTACCCAAAGCGCTTTGTCAATCCAGCTAGGGGCCTTTTACAAACCTTACACACACCAGAAAACAGCGACAATTGTTTTGTGTTCAGTATTTTTTTAAACTTCGAACCTACATTTATGAACGCAAAACCACTGTGTTTAAGGTTTGTTAGCGTTATCTATATTAGATATTAATTTTATTCTTTTACTGATCACCTGCCTAAGGTGTTGTTCGTTATCATCACCCCATTTGCCTAAGGCACCAATAACCGGGATCAAGGTTTTGCCAAATTCGGTCAGGCTGTACTCAACTTTTGGTGGCAGTACAGGATAAATTACTTTGGTAATCAGTTCGTGCGCTTCCAGTTCATTTAACTGCACATTCAGAATCCTTCTTGAAGCTTCCGGAATTTTTCGCTGTAATTCGCTAGGGCGCTTAAATCCTTCGTTAATAAACCATAACAGACGGATTTTCCATTTACCGTAAAGTACCTCGCCAACCAGATCTAGTCCGCAGTTGAGGCTCATTGGTATTTTCCTTTCGTACATAGTACAAATGTAAGGCTATGGAACAAAATGGCAAATAGGGGATAAATTTATCCCTATCTGATTCGTTCTTCCGTACTTGCAGGGACTGCCTGTATGTCTGAAATTTGTTGTAAATAAATGATCTATGAAAGATTTTAATTTCGATAATGAGCTGTCTGGCAAAATAGTATTAGTGACTGGCGGTACCAAAGGAGCTGGCAAGGCTATAGCAGAACGCTTGCTTAGCGCAGGAGCAACGGTTGCCATTAGTGCAAGGAACAGACCGGAGGAACAGAACGATCACCTGCATTTTATTGCTGCCGATCTGAGTACGCCGACCGGAACACAAAAAGTGGTTGAGGAGGTTTTACAGAAATTTGGAAGGCTGGATATTCTGATCAATAATCTAGGTAGTTCAGAAACCGTTGGTGGTGGATTTGCAGTATTGACTGATGAGCAGTGGGAAACTACCATTAATGCAAACTTATTGGCACCCGTCCGTTTGGACAGAGGCTTTCTGCCACAAATGATTAAGCGCGGAAATGGGGTCATCATCCACATCGCCAGTATACAGGGCAAACTGCCTTTGTACGATTCTACCTTGCCTTATGCGGCGGCAAAAGCAGGATTGATTAATTACAGTAAAGGTCTTTCCAACGAGGTTTCATCAAAAGGTGTCCGTGTGCTAACGGTTTCACCGGGATGGATCATGACCAATTCTGCAATACGGATGATGGAAAGAATTGCTGAAAGTTCTAACAGTACTGTTGAACAGGCCACCCAAAGTGTGATGGATGCCTTAGGCGGTATACCTTTCGGCAGGCCAGCTAAACCAGAGGAGGTTGCGGAATTTGTGGGGTTTTTGGTTTCTCCAAGGGCTGGCTATTTAACGGGAACGGAGTATGTTATTGATGGGGGAACGATACCAACTATTTAATTTATAACATAAAAACTAAAACAATGAATTTACCAGACCTTATTTCTGCCTTTGTTAAGGCTGAAAATGACTATGAAATCGATGCTTATGTAGCCTGTTTTACGCCAGATGCCGTTGTTTTCGATGAGGGCAAGAACCATCAGGGAAGAAACCAGATCAAAACATGGAAGGAAGAGACAAATGAAAAATACCATACGGTTATGGAGCCCATTGAATATTCAGGCTACGACGATATGGGTAAGCTCAGCGCCATGATTTCTGGAACATTTGAGGGCAGTCCGATACTGTTCAGCTTCCAGTTCAAATTTGCCGATGGCCTGATCCAGTCTTTAAAAATAACGAACTGATCATTACGAAATCATCGGTTATTGCCTGTTGAGCAAAATCTGATTGGGAGATCTTCAAAACCGACTTCGAGGTAAATCTCAGTCGGTTTTTTCCTTCTTTTGGATAGATAATAATATGATAATTGGAGCTTTTTTAAATATTAAATTAAGAAAGACTTAACTCCTTAATTTTCTCTTTTATAAATGCTTCCTTGTCTTTTTTCACTTCATCAATCATTTCTTTTCTTTCTGGAGGTAGGGTGAAATATTTATCAGCCCATAAATTTATCTCCACCATTATTGGAAGCAGGTCAATACCTTTTTGAGTGAGCTTGTATAATACTTTTGCCTTGCTTTCAGGATGATCTTGTTTGGTAATTATCCCATTGGTTTCCAACATCTGTAATCTAGCAGCCAGGATATTTGTCGCAATTTTTTCTTCAGATTTTAGGAAATCTCCATAAGTGCATTGTTTAGCACGCATTAAATCTCTAATGATCAGCAATGACCATTTGTCTCCCCAGATATCCAATGAGCAGCTAATAGGGCATTCAGACCTCTTTTTTGTCTCTATCATAAAATATTAAATAAAATCACTTGCAAATTGAAAGTTGTTTATATATTTGCACTTGCAAAACGCAAGCAAATTTACATAAATATATCATCAATACCATGAAAACAACAGGAAATACCCTTTTTATTAGCGGAGGAAGTGCTGGAATTGGTTTAGCTATCGCTAAAAAATTTAATGCAGCAGGTAACAAGATCATCATCAATGGTCGAAGTGAGGAACGTCTTCAAAGTGCTTTGAAAGAATTAAACAATGCAGTGGCGATACAAGGAGATTTGTCTATACAGGCAGATCGGGTCCGCATTGCAGAAGAATTAAAAAACAATCATCCTGATTTAAACATCATTATAAACAATGCTGGTGCTGCCTTTATGAATGATTTGAGTGACCAGAACAATCATGCTGCTGAAAAAGCCTATCAGGAAATTAATACCAACTACATCAGTATCATAGATTTTACGGCCCTAACTTTACCATTGCTTTTGCAACAGGATGATGCAGCAATTGTGAATGTTTCTTCAATAGCTGTTTTTAGATCGAACCAATACTTGCCTACTTATTCAGCAAGTAAGGCGGCGTTGCACCATTATACACAAGGCCTTAGAGATACATTTTCTGAAACTGCGCAACTTAATGTGTATGAGCTTTATCCTCCTTTGGTTAACACTGAATTTTCTGAACCGATTGGTGGTGCCAATGGTATTTCTCCATCTGAGGTAGCCGATGAGTTGTTTGCAGCGATGGAAAAAAATCAATTCGAAGTTCCGGTAGGGGACAGTAAAAAAATACACGCTTTGATCAATCCTTTGATAGAGGGGATGAGTCATTAATTCTTACTGAGATATAAAATTCGAAAATTATGAACTTAAAGGGGAAAACGATCCTGATCACAGGTGGGGCATCAGGAATAGGGCTGGAAGCTGCCAGACAATTTTTAGCTATTGGTGCAAAAGTAATTATTACAGGAAGGAATCAGGTAAAACTAGATACTGCTAAACAATTATATCCAGCTATAATCGCCATACAAAGCGATGCGGGGAATGAAGCAGATGCTAAATCACTCTATCATAAAGTGAATGAATTGGGTGGTATTGACATTTTGTACAACAATGCTGCGGTGCTGGTTTCACCATCAAATCTTGGTATTGCGAATGAAAAACATATTGAAGGTGCTGCATACGAAATGAAGGTTAATTATCTGGGCGTGGTGAGGCTAAATAATCTTTTTCTTGATATGCTCAAGTCCAGAGAAGAAGCTGCAATTATTAATACGACCTCAATTCTGAGTCAGGCTCCTTCCTTAATTGAAGCTACCTATTCTTCATCAAAAACAGCACTGGCTTTTTATACGGTATCACTTCGTGAACATTTAAAGATCATTGGGAGTAAAGTGAAAATCTTTGAATTGATCCCTCCGCTTGTTGCGACGGAAATGACGGCAGAAAGAAAGGACAAAAAAATATCCCCTATGGAAATGGTGAAAGGCTTGATCAACGGTTTATCAAAAAACGATTATACCATCCGCATTGGCGACGCAAAATTGTTTAATCTGGTGAATAGGTTTTTACCTAAAACGGCCTTTAATATACTCAATCCAAAAAAAGATCATCATCTCTTAAAAAATTAAAATGAAAGCATTTGTCATTAACCATTATACCAAAGGGGGTCTTCAGCTTGCAGATGTTCCTGTACCTGAAATTAGTGAGCATGAAGTTTTGGTAGAGGTTCACGCAGCAAGCGTTAATCTTTTGGATGAAAAAATAAAAACCGGGGCGTTTAAATTGATTTTGCCCTATAAATTTCCACTTATTTTAGGGCATGATGTAGCAGGTGTAATTACACAGGTTGGAAAAAATGTACAGCAATTTAAGATAGGGGATGAGGTTTATTCACGTCCATCAGACTTCAGTATTGGTACGTTTGCAGCATTTATTGCAATTAATGAAAATGACGTAGCCTTTAAACCAAAGAACCTTTCTATGGAAGAGGCTGCATCTATTCCTTTGGTTGCACTAACTGCCTGGCAAGCTTTGGTAGAAAGGGTAAATCTTAAAAGTGGACAAAAAGTATTTATCCAGGCAGGCTCTGGAGGTGTGGGTACTGTTGCTATACAATTGGCTAAATATCTTGGGGCAACTGTTGCGACAACTGCAAGTGAAAAAAGCTTTGGTATGTTGAAAGGCCTTGGAGCAGATGTGCTGATTGATTACAAGAAACAGGATTTTGAAACTATCCTTAAAGATTATGATGTGGTGTTGAATAGCCAGGATAATAAAACCCTCCAAAAGTCTCTACGAATATTGAGACCGAAAGGTAAAGCAATCTCCATTTCTGGCCAACCAACTGCTGATTTTGCCAAAACAATTGGAGCGCCATGGTTTGTGAGGTTAATCTTATTCCTGATCAGTTCAGGTATCAGGAGAAACGCCAAGAAATTAGATGTTGATTATTCGTTTCTGTTTATGAAGGCAAACGGCAAACAGTTGAATGATATTACCAAACTGATTGAACAGGGGGTGCTCAGGCCAGTGGTAGATCAGGTATTTCCATTTAATCAAACCAATGCAGCGTTGGAATATGTAAGAAGTGGACGGGCAAAAGGAAAAGTTGTGGTTAAAATAAAATAAGGTTTGTTATTAAATGATGATGTTATTGCCAACGCAATTCGATTATTATTATTATTATTGGAAAGATAGCAATATGACCAATTGGGGAGAGAATTTTGGCATTTATATTTCCGATGATTAAAAACAGGGGAATCACTTCACAATTCTATTACCTGAATTCGATCATTATTGATTTTAACACCCCGGTCTGCGACCACCCTCCGATGCATCGGAGGGAATTACGCTTACCTGTAAAAAATAACGAACTGATCATTACAAAATCATCGGTTATTGCCTGTTGAGCAAAATCTGATTGGGAGAAACTCCGTATCTCTTTTTGAAAATAAAGGAAAAATGGGAAAGGTCTTCAAAACCGACTTCGAGGTAAATCTCAGTCGGTTTTTTCTTTTTTTCTGCCAGGTAATAATAAGCTAGTTCCAGTCTTTTATCCGTCAGCCATTTTTGGGGCGTGGTATTGAACAGTTTTTTGAAATCTCTGTTGAATGTAGATAGGCTACGACCTGTTAGGTAGCCGAGTTTTTCCAGAGGCATGTTGAACATAAAATTGCGTTGCATAAAATCGACCAGATCGATTTTGCCCGGAACATCAAAATTGGCTAAAACACTATCTATGCTGGGATCGATCAACCTGAGGATATTGATTGCTTCTTCAATTTTGAGTGTTGCCAAACTTTCTGGAAATTCACTTTCTACATCAAAATAGGGGATCAGTGATGCCAGGCAGCTTTCTAGTAATGGATGATTGTTGAAATGGTATATCTTCTGGTGGGGCTGTGTTTGCCTTTTATAGTCAATTTTTTTATAGAATTTCTTTAACCGCTCAGATGATAAATGCATTACCACCGTTTTATGTGGCAAACCACTTTTGGGATAGTTGATGATCGTTGCCAGTTCGTTCCTTGGAATCAGGAAAATATCACCTGTTTTGAAACTGAAGGTGGATTCTGCCTGTATGATCTTTGTTTCTCCCGAGATAAACCACACCAGCATGTGGTCAACAAACATCAAGTCTGATTTGAACAGTTTGTCCTCATAGCTGGAAAGCTTGATGTCCTTTGTCAGGTATTTGGATATGTGTTCCATTGTGATAAAGTTATTGGTTTTTGCTCAACTTCCCCTCAACGCACTGGCCGCCATCGATTATAAATTTAACCCCTGTCATTTCTTCAGTCAAGTCCCATAGCCTTTTTGCATCGTATTCATTCAACGAATAGGCCATTACACCGCTTTGATGAAGTTTAGCATTCGTTTGAACTGATGTGTCTTCTGGAAGAAGTTCGGCTATATCTGCATCTTCGCAATAAACGCCACCGATATGATTAAGCAATGGGGTAGTTGCGACCCAAACAGTAGTTGCAGCGCCTTGGGGGATGGTTTTAAGGCTGGCCTGTATTTCCGGACGAATGTTTCCACTTTCATCAAAAAAGCCCATCTGTTTAAAAAGCTCTATATCGGCATCCCTGGCCAGCTCAGTTCCGGCAATTGATCCAGGATGTAAAGAGTAGGCTCTTACCTGATGTGCTTTTACTCGGGTATCCAGTTCCAGCGCGAACAGGTTGCTGGCTGTTTTTGACTGTCCATATCCAAGAAGTGTTTGGTATTCTCTATGCTTAAAGTTTGGATCGTTGAAATTGAAAGGTGCCATATGGTGCCCCAGAGATGAAACATTTATTACACGTGCTCCATTGGCTTTTTTAAGTGCTGGCCATAATCTTGCCACGAGTTGAAATTGTCCAAGGTAATTGGTTGATAGTTGTGATTCTATACCTTGGCTGTTCCTTTGCAGCGGCACCCACATGATGCCAGCATTGTTGATCAACAAGTGTAGTGGTCTGCCGGAAGCTAAGAATTTTTCGGCAAAAATATCGATGGTATCAGGCTTAGAGAGGTCTATTGCTTCAATTTCAACGTTTGGAATGCCTTCCAGATTTTTCTTTGCTTTTTCAATATCTCTGGACGGTACGATCACGATTGCGCCCGCCGCTGCCAGTGCTTTCGTAGTTTCTAAACCGATACCAGCGTTGCCGCCGGTTACGATTGCGATTTTTCCGTTAAGGTTAATGCCTTTGATAACCTCTGTTGCTGTTGAGGTCGCACTAAAACCTGAACCTAGTGGGTGTTGTAATGTGCCTTGATAATTGCTCTTTTTCATTTTGTTTTGATTAAATGTTACAGGACAAATTTAGGCGGTTAACCAAAGGTGCATTTTGTTTAACGTGTCAATTCACTTTGTTTAGCGGGTCAGTTTTTTCCTTTTATGGTCATCTGAACCGGACATCAGGTTTAGCGTATTTCAAATCTATTGTTAAATAAAATTATGGTAAAAAGCTTGTTATGAATGGTTTTAATTACATACTCATTGACCCTGAATTTTGAAAGGTAATAAGTATAATTGAAAAAAAATAAATATTAGTTGTGGAAGTCAACTAAATAGTTTTACATTTGTATTCTTAAGATATATGGAGATGAACATAGGTTTAAAAATGGGGGCAGTTATAAAATCTATTGGTAAGCTGATTGATCAATCTGTAATGGATGAAGGAATTGAGCTTTCTATGGAGTACTTCATCCTACTTAATATTCTTTATGATAGAGATAACATCATCCAGAACGACCTCGCCAACCTTATGCATAAGGATAAATCAGCTATTTTGAGGCAGATAGATTTACTGGAAAAGAAAAAATTAGTCGTGCGCATTAACGATAGTGTGGATAGGCGTAAGAAAATTATTATGCTTACTAAAGATGGAATGAAAACTGTGGAGAGACTAAGGGAGGTGGAAGCTGATATTTTTAATAGCCTGCTGAAAGGTATATCGGAAGAGGATTTAAAAATTTTTGATTCGGTACTGAATAAAATGAGGGCTCAGGTATAATATTTTTTTGCCCTAATAATTGACAAAGTCAACATTCTTTTAAATCAACTATAATAACTGATGATATCGAATTATTTAAAATCGAAATGGATCCTGCTCTTAATGGCAGTTTATCTCGGTGCTTTTGAAGCCAATGCGCAAAGCCAGGTTCTTTCCTTAAAAGAAAGTATCAACTACACTTTAAAGCATCACCCGAGCAGTACAATATCTCAATACTCAGCCCAATCGGCAGCGGAAAAAATCAGGGAAAGTAAATCTGTTTTTTTGCCTTCTGTGGCTGGTAGCGTGGGGCTAGATTATAATATTAAACTTCAAACCAGCATTATCCCGGCGGGCAGCTTTTCTCCCACAGAGACAAAACTGCAAATAGGCAATAAATTTAGTAATTCTGCATATGTACAGGCTGATCAGAATCTGTTTGATAAAAGTTCTTCTTTAGGGATTACCGTGGCTAAAGTGGATAAGGAAATTGCGGACCTGAATGTATTAAAGCAAAACGAAACGCTTATTTACAATACTGCAACGGCTTATTACGAGGCTTTAACTTATGCTGAAAAAGGAAGATTGTTGAGGGAAAGCGAAAAGCAATACGCAACGATGGTTGGGATTTTGAAACTGCGTTACGAGCAGGGCGTGGTGAAGAAAAGCGAATACGACCGGGCAAGAGTTAACTATAATAATGTTCAATCTGAAATTCAGGCTAATGACAGTTCGTATAAACTTGCATTGAACACCCTTAAAAACAGCATGGGGCTTGAGCTTGAGGCTGTTATTACTATTGAAGATAGCGTGAGTAATGCTGATGTGAAGGATTTAAAACTTGCCGAATCTTCTTTATCAGCGCCTGATAATATTATCAATTACCGCATCGATCAAAAAAACCTGGAGTTGAAGAGCCTCGATGTGAAACAAAAGAAAGCCGCTTTTTTTCCTACCATTTCCATGTATGGCAAATACGGTGGCAATGCCTATAGTTCAGAATTTGTACCTGCCTTGAGTAATTGGTTTGATTATTCTACTATTGGCATAAAGGCTACCATACCTCTATTCAGCGGCTTTAAAAAGAAAAGCCAACTGGCACAGAGTAAGTTTAGCCTTGCCTCGCAGGAGCTCACCAACAAACTGAACCTGCAAACTTATAAACTCAATGTACAGAATGCCTCTACGCAAATTGTAAGTGCCTATACCAATCTTAAAAAGAACAAAGAAAACCTTCTGCTTGCAAAAGAAATGATGGATGCATCAACAATTGAATACAGGGAGGGCACAGCTACATTATCTTCTCTACTTGATGCCGAATATTCTTACAAGGAAGCACGGACTAATTATACCAATACGCTGCTGGATTACCTGAATGGCCGATTAAGCTATTATAACAACACTGGCACCATTTCTCAATTTGTAAACGATTTAAAATAACCACTCAACATGAAAGCGAAAAGAATTATTACCATCATAGTAATTGTAGCGGTGCCTGTAGCCATCATCATTGGGTTGATGACGAATAAAAAGAAACTGGATGATGCGAAGCAACCTGTTGACAGAAGCAATATTGGAGTAAAGGTAACTATAGATACGGTTTTATTGAAAACGGTTGATGGCTCGGTTACACAGCCGGCTACCCTGATTACTGACAATGACGCGAATGTAGCGGCAGAAACTGCCGGAAAAATTAGCAGTCTCAGCATACAGTTGGGCACAACAGTTAAAAAAGGCCAGGTAATCGGGCGTATTGATGTTACTGAAAACCAACAAAAACTGGAGGCTGCAGTGCTTTCCATTACTAAGCTTACGTCTGACTACGAAAGAAATAAAGTATTGTTGGCGGGCAATGCCACCAATGCCAATGCCGTAACAGATGCAAAATATGATCTGGATGCAAAAAAGCTGGAAGCTGCCCAGCTGCGTACTCAAATTAGCAGGGCCAATATTATAGCCCCATCAAGTGGTGTGATTACCGATAGACAAAAAATTGCTGGCGAATATGTTACAACGGGCACCACGATAGCGATCATCACCAATGTGAATACTTTAAAAGCCAATGTTAGTGTGCCGGAAAGCCAGGTTTTGTATATCAAGAAGGGGCAGAAGGCGATGATCACTTCTGATTCTTACCCGGGAGAGACTTTTACTGGCACAGTGAATTATGTAAGCCCTAAAGGTGATGATAACCACAACTACACGGTGCAGCTTGCCATTGCCAACACTGGTGCTATGCAGTTGAAGGCAGGGCTATACGTGAATGTTGAGTTTACCTACCCGACAACAAAGCAATCATTCTTGATGATTAATAAAAATGCATTGACTGACGGTGTGAAAAATCCGGCTGTATTTGTATTTAAAAGCGGTGTGGTTGAAAAAAGGAAACTGGTTACTGGTACTGAACATGGGGATGATATAGAAGTAAAAAGTGGCTTATCTGCAGGCGAATTGGTGGTAACCAGCGGACAGATCAATCTATCAGACGGCAGCAAAGCCCAAATTATAAAGGTAAAATAAAATACACCAGAAGCCCGCAGTTTTTGCCTCACCGAAAATTTTGAAAAAATGACTATCACAGAATTAAGTATAAAACGTCCGTTGTTGATTACGGTAATATTTGTAACGCTGATCTTATTTGGGTTGATTAGTTACAATTCGCTGAGCCTGAACCTGCTGCCTAAGTTTACGACGAATATGGTTTCGGTTAACACTACTTACACGGGTGCATCGCCTGAAGAAGTGCTTACCAGTGTTACCAAGCCATTGGAAGATGCCTTGTCTTCTGTTGAAGGTGTGGATGCGATAAGTTCTTCCTCGCAGGAAGGTTCTTCTTCCATTTCATTGGAATTAACCAATAGCGTATCGACCAGTGACGCACAGTTGGATGCGGAAAGGAAAGTAAACCAGCTATTGGCCACACTGCCACAGGGTGTAGATGATCCTGTAGTAAGCCGGATGAGTTCAGATGATGATCCGATATTGAAATTAAGCATCAGTTCTGATATGAATGATACGGAACTTTATGATTTTATTGATAATGAAATCAAACCATTGCTGACCAATATTCCTGGTGTATCGGATGTAACGGTGATCGGTGGCACAAAGAGGCAAATCAATGTGGAGATCGACAATGATAAATTGAAGGCCTATAACCTTTCTTTACTTGATGTTAACTCTGTGGTAAGTACAAGTGGAGCTTCATTTCCTTCTGGTAAAATTGAAAATGACAACAATCGCTATTCGCTTGATTTGAATGCAAAGGTTCAAACGGTGGCGCAGTTGAGGGATGTGGTGATCAGACAAAATAATGATGGGAGCAGGGTTTTGTTAAAAGATGTGGCTTCCATTACTGACGGAAAAGAAAATGTAACACAATTAAACCGTTTAAACAGTGAGCCTGCCATTGGTATCGAAATTAAAAAGCAGACGGATGCCAATACGGTAGAGGTAAGTAAGCTGGCTAAACAGCGTTTGGAAGAACTTAAAAAGAGCTATGCAGCAGATAATTTCGATTATAATATCGCTTCTGACCAATCTATTTATACGCAGGCATCTGCTGATGCGGTGGTTCATGATTTAATACTGGCTATAATCATCGTGTCATTTGTGATGTTATTCTTTTTGCACAGCGTCCGCAGTTCAACGTTTGTATTGGTGGCTTTACCTTCTGCAATGATCCCTTCTTTTATTTTGATGTGGATATTTGGTTTTTCGCTGAATATGATGACGCTGATGGCTCTTTCGCTGGTGGTGGGTGTTTTGGTAGATGATAGTATCGTGATCCTGGAAAACATTTTTCGCCACATGGAAATGGGGAAAGATAAAAGAACCGCGGCATTGGATGGCCGTAACGAAATCGGCTTTACGGCGTTGGCGATTACGCTGGTGGATGTGGTGGTATTTTTACCACTTGGATTTGTTGGCGGGATGATTGGCAATATTGTGAAAGAATATGCACTGGTAGTCGTTTTTTCTACCTTGATGAGCTTGTTTGTGGCTTTTACACTTACTCCGCTGTTGGCATCTCGTTGGGCAAAGCTTCCACATTTGAGCAAAACAACTTTATGGGGGAAAACCAATATCTGGTTTGAATCACTGATCGACCAATTTCGTGAGTTTTATTCAAATATCCTGAAATGGTCGTTGAGCCATAAACGATATGTAATTATTGCCATATCCGTATTGATTATTGGTTCTATGGCTTTGATTCCTGCTGGTTTTGTGGGTACGGAGTTTATACCCACCTCTGACCGCGGTGAATTGAACATTCAGATCGATTTGGCAGGTAACACGCCTTTAAAAGAAACAAATGCGAAGATTGCCCAGATAGAAAGCGTCATACTCAAACACCCCGAAGTGGTGAATGTGTTTTCAAAAGTGGGTACGCAAAGTGGTGCTTCCATGGGATCTAATGCATCATCTAACAGTAACCTTGCAGAAATTTCCATCCAGCTTACTGATGTAAACGAACGCTCAATAAGCACTGTCAATTTTGGCAGGAAGGTAAGGGATGAAATTGAACAGATACCGGGTGTGAAGCCTACCATAAAAACAGTGGGTATGACGGGTAACGCTAGTTTTGATATTCAGATGGATGTTCGTGGGGTGAACAGGGATTCGATTATGAAGGCTGCGGCCATTGTTAAAAATATTTTCGAAAAAACAGCCGGTACCGATTATGTGCAATACAGTAGCAAAGAGGCTAAACCACAGGTTTCCATTGTACTTAACCATGATAAAATGGCCAGCTATGCGGTTACCACTAATGATGTGGGCAATGCGGTGCAGTATGGATTCAGTGGAAACGATAATACTAAATTCAGAGATGATGGAGAAGAATATGCCATTAACCTGCAGTTAGATGGTTTCAATACCATGACGATAGAGGATGTGAAGAAGTTTAATGTGAAAAATTCCAGGGGTGCAACCATTCCGCTGGAGGCTATTGCGACCATTACCGAAACATCCAGCCAATCGGTACTTGAACGCAAAGACCGACTCAATTCAGTTACTGTAAATGCCATTGCAGTGGGGCGTGCCTCGGGCAGTATTACGGATGATATTAATAAGGAGCTTGAAAAAATTAAGTTCCCTGCAGGAGTAGATGTTGTACAAGCGGGATTCGGTAAAAACCAAAGTGATGCATTCAGCAGTTTGTTTATGGCGGTTGGGTTGGGCATATTACTGATCTACCTCATTATGGTGGCTTTATACGAAAGTATTGTATATCCTTTTGTGGTATTATTCTCTTTGCCTGTTGCCATTATTGGGGCCATACTGGCTTTAGCACTTACACTACATACCATCAACCTGTTTTCTATATTGGGGATCATCATGCTTTTAGGGTTGGTTGCTAAAAACGCCATCCTGATTGTCGACTTTACCAACCAGGAAAAGGAGAAAGGCAAGTCTGTAAAAGATGCCCTCATTGAAGCTGGACGGGAGCGTTTACGGCCTATTTTAATGACCACACTGGCAATGATTTTAGGTATGCTGCCAATGGCACTTTCATCAGATGCGGGTTCAGAAACCAAGAATGGTATGGCCTGGGTAATTATCGGTGGCTTAACAAGTTCTATGATTTTTACGCTGGTATTTGTACCTGTTATGTATACCATTATTGAAGGTTGGAAAAACAAAGTGAATGGGTGGTTCGTAAAGAAAAATGTTCAGACAGCAAGGGTGCAGGTGAAAGCATAGGTTCTTCATTATATGTTGAGGGGGTGGCAATCTTTTTTAAGAAAATTTAGGTGCATTGGGAAACTGGCGAAGTCTTGCTGCGCACTGGCCTTTGAGACTTCGCAAGTTAATAAGCAAAACGTCGTTTCATGCTGAAAGTACTCATGTTCTTAATGTTTCTGGACTACGATATTTGTAGCTATATATCAAATTTATACGGTAAGGAGATTCTAACCTGTGTGCCTTCTCCTGGTCTGGAATTGATTTTGATGGTACCTTTTAGTAAAAGCACTTTGCTTTTGATAGAGGAGATACCTATTCCTGGTTGATGTAATTTTGGGTGCATGCCTTTACCATTATCTCTAACGGTGATTAATACATTACTCTCTTCTTTTAATACAATAACATCGCAACGCGTTGCCTCCGCATGTTTAACCACATTTACCATCAGTTCTTGCAAAGTTCTGAAGATGGCGAGTTCCATAAAGGTATCTAGTTTGGTTTGTTTAAGTGCTACCATACAATGAAATTCTACTTTTTCAGTTAACTGAGAGCAAGCTTCTTCAATAGCGGCCTTGAGTCCAAATTCTGCCAAAGCGGTTGGCATGAGTTCATGTGAAATTCTCCTGGTCTCTTTGATAGACTCGCCCAATAATTTTGCTGTATAGTTTCGTGAATCATTGAATTTTGTGAGGTCTTCAAATGCCATTTTTGCGGTAATATGATTCATCGATAGCTGAGTGCCATAAAGGAGTTGACCAACCCCGTTATGCAGGCTCTCGGAGATTCTCCTCTGCTCTTGTTCTTGTGTAGTGAGCATAACACGAAGGATTTCCTGCTGTTGCCGCATTTCTAAACGGCGAAGTTTATTTTCTGATTCTCGTAGGGCAGTAATGTCAATATCAACACCCAATACTCGTACGGCATGATCTTGTGTGCTTTTTGCGATAATTCCTTTTAAGCGAACTAGTTTATATTTTCCATTGATATGAAGCGATATGGTTTCTTCAAAGTCTTCACGGCCGTTTTTGATTAAATCCACTACTTTTTGTGCGGTCTTTAAACTTTCTTTAGTGGCGTATTTTAAGTAAATCTCGGGTGCTATTGCTGTGCCTGGTGCTATACTAAAAAGCTTGTACATACCATCTGACCATTTAAAATCATTGCTGTTTACTTGATAATCCCAGCTGCCGCTCAGCGATAATTCTTCTGATTGTTGCAGCAAAATATAATCCCGGAGTCTTTGTTGTTCGGCAATCACCCTATCGGTAATGTCAAGATTGGTACTAACCAAAATGTCTTCTCCTTTAACAAACATGGTAGCGTACCATTTATTAACACCATCAAAATTATAGTGATATTCCATGTTTCCGGGTATTCCGGTCTGAATAGTTTTTACCATCAAATCAAAAATGCCTGTTTCACGGATTCCCGGGAAAACCTCAGTATAAAGTTGCCCTACCAGATCATTCTTGCCAGATTCATCCTGGATCTTTTTATTCACGGTTACAATCTCAAAATCAATGATGGTATTCTGCTCATTACGCACCGGTTTAAATACCGACATACCAACCAATGTGGTGTTATAAACGGTTTGTAAAAGCGTTAAATTTTCCTGAAGTTCCATTGTACGTTTAGCTATTTCCTGCTCCAGGTGTTCATTGAGTTCGACGAGTTTCTGCTCTGCAATTTTTCGCTCGTTGATGTTCACTGCATAAGTTACCAGTGTGCCATCACCAAGCGCCGCAGCGGTAAAAATTAGCCATACCTGGGTGTCATCGCTTCTTTGTACCTCTACTTCAAGCGGTCCGCCAATACCAGACTGCTGCACATCAGAAAGCAATTTTATACTTGCTTTTACATCACTGTTAACAAAATCAAACCAACGATGCTTCTTAAATTCGAAATCTACTCTTGCATATTTAATCATTTCTAAAAAAGCATCATTTGCAGAAAGAATTTTACCGCTGAAATCTAATGTTAGTACGCCAACCTGTGGTATGTTAAGCATCGATTTGAGGTGCTGCTCACTTAATTTCAATCGCTCTTCAGCTGCTGCTCTTTCTACAGCAGCCCAGGTTCGTTGGGCAACTTCTTCTACCAATTGAATTTCCTTTAAGGTCCATTTCCTGGCTTCAATGCTGTGAACCGCCAATGTGGCTACCCAAACCTCTTCCTTAATTAAGGGTACGGCCAGATAAGCATGAAAACCTGAGCTGCTTAAAAACTGACGCTCAACAGGTGAGATTAATGGATCTTTGCTAATGTCGTTAGATACCTGAGTAAGCCCTGCCCGGTATCCTGCTACGAGGTGTTTTCCGAAGTTCTGATAAGGAAACTTGCCTACAAGTGGGGGAAGAATATGGCTCCATCCTTGCTTAATTACGACCAGATCACCTTGTGTTTGCCCATAATGAACCTGATTGGCACCTAAAAAATTGCCTAAAAGGCGACATGCAGTAGCCTCTACATTTACCGGATCGCTGATGAAGCGAAGTTCATCGCCAAGTGATAAAAGAAATGATTGAATGCTTTCGCTCTTTTTGCGCTCAGTAATATCATTGAATAATACGGCGACCTGATAGGGAGATTGTTCTCCGATGGCAAAAGCATATGCCTCATAAATTCGGTTAAGGGCAGCTGCCGGTGCCTCAAAACGTTTAGGTTTGCCACTTAAGGCTACTTCGCCATAACGCTGATACCAATACGTTTCATGATTTGGCGCAATAGACTTCATGGTCTTACCGATCACACCAGATAAACCAGTCTGGACTTCGAAAATCAGGTTTGTTTCCAAAATAAGATAATCTGTAGCCGTTCCTTCTTCATTGAAGAGCATCTCAATTAAGCAGAAACCCTGATCAATTGAATTGAATAGGGAATGGTATTTTCGGGTTGAATCTCTGTAACGGCGTTCTGATTCTCTGAGTAATGTTTCTGCAAGCCTTCTTCCGGTAATATCAACTCCTGTTCCAAACCATTCGGTAATCTTTCCGTTATGATCAAATAATGGGACTGCACGGGAATGTACCCATCCAATTTTACCATCTGCAAGAATTACACGATGCTCAAGCTCAAAATTTATTTTCTTTTCGATGGCTAAGGCGATATGCTTAAGTACCAAATCATGGTCTTGATGGGGAATGTATTTTTCTAACCAGTTTTCGTTAATAAATTTTGTATCATCCAGTGTATCATTCCCTTCCAGCATGTACATCTTTTTCCAATCGGCACTCATGTTGTAAACCATGGATGAGCCTGCTATTACATAATGTTGAAATTTTTTTTCTGATTGCTGAAAGGTATTGGTTTTAAGTTTCTTTAACTCTTTTTCGCTTACATCCTCATAGCGAATGGCTACTTTGGCTGGGTTATTCTCTCCAAATTTAAATGCACTAATTTGAACGCGCTGTTCCGTATCCTTATTCTGAATTATATGCTGATCTGGATTTCCGGATTTAGCAACCTGATGGCAAAATGCATCAAAGTCCCAGTCAGTAGTATTTAGTTGTTTTAAGTATTCACCAATTTGCAAGTTGCCGAATATATTTCTGGCAGAACGGTTTACGCTCAGAGCGGTAATTGCTTGATGCTGTGTGGTATTTTCATGACTGACTTCAAGTAATACATAGGCTTCAGCAGAATTTTCGAAAAATGCTTTGTAGTCATTTTCTGATGCAGAATTTTCAGGTTTTTCCATGAGATTTATTAACTACTTTATCTTAAGCCATTAAACTATGGCTAATTGCAGAATGGATCAATACACCTATATTTTTGGAAGCGTTATAAAGAATAGCACTACCTTGATTCTTTAATATTGAAATCTCTACTTATACGATCCATGAGTATTTAATCTTTAACTTGACTTCTATCCTCTATCTTCGGATATAGTAATATACAACTATCTTGTTTAAAAGGGGCGTGGATAGCCATGGATACGTATCTATTCGGGGAAATTAAGTATTTAACCATCCCAAGATCATCGTTGAGACTTTAATTCATTTCAATATCGATTGAAAGTTTTAAGTTTTCTTATTGAACGGGGGGCAGGCTTATCAGTTAATGGTGAGCGAATACTTATTATTGATCTTAGATAAAGAATAAATATTTCGTTATTTGCTATATTAATTGTAATATTGCGATATAGAATTATGGGACTTACAAAATCTGAAATATTTACCGAAGAGCAAAACAGATTGTCAACTTTGCTCAAAGCGATGGCTCACCCTGCACGGATCGCAATTTTGCAAAGAATTTTGGCATCCAATACCTGTATATGTGGCGATTTAGTGGAGGAATTAGGACTTGCGCAACCTACTATATCTCAACATTTGAAAGAATTAAAGCTTGCCGGAATTATTCAAGGTACTGTTGAAGGAGTAAGTATCTGCTATTGTATTAATCCAGTAACATGGAAGTTATTGAAGGATCAATTGGGTATCTTTTTTGAATCTTACAAAGGCGAAGTATCTTGTTGCTAAGCTTTTTTTTAAAACCAAATCAATCGTTAAATTGCAATATTATAAAATATAAATACACGCATTATGAAACTATCAGAAATAAAAGACATTCTTGGGCAAGTAGACGGTGTTAATTTTCAGTTGGAAAATGGAGCGATGGTTCCAGAACATTTTCATGTGACGGAGATAGGGGTAATCACTAAAAATTTTATCGACTGCGGAGGAACTGTTCGCCATGAAAAAGTTGCCAACTTCCAATTATGGGATGCAGATGATTTCGAACACAGGTTAAAACCTAAAAAATTACTTGACATTATAGGTCTATCGGAAAAAGTATTGGGAATGGAAGATTCAGAAATTGAGGTGGAATACCAGGCAGAAACTATTGGTAAATATGATTTAGCTTTTGATGGTACCAATTTCATCTTGATGGCTAAAAAAACAGCTTGTTTGGCCATGGATAAATGTGGTATACCTGAACCTTCAAAAAAGGCTGGATTGGTTAATCTTGCCGGCCCTGCAAATTCATGTACTCCTGGTGGTGGCTGCTGTTAATAACCTGAATTTGATCATTATTAATTGATTTTAACACACCCGGTCTGCGCGGAAGATTATAATTTGTCAATTGAAAACTGCTTTTGAATGGTTAACCACCCCCGCCCCTCCTAAATTAGGAGGGGAGTTTCCCTCATAGCTGTATAATGTAATATAATTAGTCAATTTAAAACTGCTTTTGAATGGTTAACCAACCCTGCCCTGTTAAATTAGGAGGGGAGTTTCCCTCATAGGTGTATAATGTAATATAATTTGTCAATTGAAGACTGCTATTGAATGGTTAACCACCCCGCTTCTCCTATATTAAGAGGGGAGTTCCACTCATAGGTTTATAATGTAAACTGTAAGGCATGTTATTAATCGAATTTAGGTTAATACTTTCCTTAAAATTAAATCTAAACCAGTTCTCCAAATGTGTAATCACTGGGTGAACTCACATAAAGTAAAAATCCATGAAAAAAATTTTAGTGCTCTGTACGGGCAACAGTTGTAGAAGCCAGATTGCTGAGGGCTATTTAAGAAATTTCGCAGGTGATGTTGCGGATATTTATAGTGCCGGAATTGAAACCCATGGGGTAAATCCGAAGGCAATCCAAACCATGAAGTCAGATGGTATTGATATTTCCGGACATACTTCCAATCACATCAATGAATACGTGGATATTGAATTTGATTACATCATCACGGTATGTGATCACGCAAAGGAAAGTTGCCCTTATTTTCCAAGCAAAGCATTAAAACTGCATCAGAATTTTCCTGATCCTGCTAAAGCTACTGGAACGGAATCAGAAATTGATGCGGAATTTGAGCGTGTAAGGAACATAATCAAAGGTTATACTCAGGCTTTTACGCAGCAATATCTTAAATCGTAATACGGTTTTCGATCGCAATACAACTTCTACTTGAATAAAATAAATTTACATGTCTGCTAATAGCTGCGCACCTGCATCGGAACGAAAAAAATTAAGTTTTCTAGACCGGTATTTAACCCTTTGGATTTTCCTGGCCATGGCTATAGGCGTTGGGGTAGGATCTTTATTCCCATCATCGGCTGTATTGATCAATTCATTCTCTAATGGCACGACCAATATACCACTTGCCATAGGATTGATTTTAATGATGTACCCGCCATTGGCTAAAGTGAAGTATGAGAATCTCGGACAGGTTTTTAAGGATACTAAAGTGTTAACCACTTCTTTAGTATTGAACTGGGTTGTTGGTCCATTTTTAATGTTCTTTCTGGCCATTACTTTTTTACATGATTATCCTGAATACATGGTTGGTCTTATCCTAATTGGACTTGCCCGCTGTATTGCCATGGTGGTGGTGTGGAATGAACTTGCTGAAGGAAACCGTGAATATGCGGCTGGTTTAATTGCCTTGAACAGTATTTTCCAGGTATTATTATACAGTGTATTTGCCTATATATTTATTACTGTTCTTCCGCCGGTGTTTGGATATAAGGGACTTGAAGTTAACATTTCCATTAGTCAGATTGCGAAGAGTGTCGGCATCTACCTTGGCATTCCTTTCGCGATGGGATTAATCAGTCGCATCATTCTAATTCGGGTTAAAGGGGAGGAGTGGTTCAATACGAAGTTCATCCCGTTAATTTCTCCAATTACATTAATAGCACTGTTGTTTACCATTGTAGTGATGTTTAGTTTGAAAGGAGAACTCATTGTTCAGATTCCGATGGATGTTGTTCGAATTGCCATACCGCTGATCATCTATTTTTCGATCATGTTTGTAATGAGCTTTTTTGCTGGGCGTTATTTTGGCGCTGATTATTCAAAAAGTGCGGCTATTGCATTTACCGCAACCGGCAATAACTTTGAGCTGGCTATTGCGGTAGCCATTGGTGTATTTGGAATAAATTCTGGTCAGGCTTTTGCAGGAGTGATTGGTCCATTGGTAGAAGTTCCGGCCTTAATTGCATTGGTAAATCTTGCCTTTTATTTCAGGAAGAAATACTTCGGCTTAAGCTCAGCTACTTGATATTTGGATAGCAATTCTTCGTATAAACCATATTTGTGTGATGAAAAAATCAGGTTGGTTTTAAAAATGTATATTTGAAATTTTGCAGAATAAGATGGAGAAAACAACTATAGAAAAAATCATGGCACCTGTGAGCCACTTTATTCATCTGGAATATACCAGTGGAATAGTCCTGTTGATAAGCGTGATTGTTGCGATCGCCTGGGCGAATTCACCATTCCATGAATTCTATGAACACTTGTGGCATATTAATTTTTCTGTAGGGTTTGATAAGTTCTTGCTCAGCCATCCACTCCATATATGGATCAATGATGGCCTGATGGCTATATTTTTCTTTGTAATTGGTCTTGAACTCAAGCGGGAGTTTATGGAAGGAGAGCTTTCATCACTTCAAAAGGCCTCTCTGCCCATGACAGCAGCTTTGGGAGGTATGCTTGTTCCGGCAGCTATTTATTTTTTCATCAATAGCGGAACTGATGCAGGGCAAGGTTGGGGAATTCCGATGGCGACTGATATTGCATTTGCACTGGCCTTGCTCTCTATGGCAAGTAAGCGTATACCCGTTTCTTTAAAGATTTTTCTTTCTGCTCTTGCTGTAGCAGATGATCTTGGTGCGGTGTTGGTTATTGCCTTCTTTTATACCGACCAGATTAACTTTGTGCCTTTGGCAATTGGAGCAGGGTTTTTGATCTTATTAATGGTGGGAAACCGAATTGGAATCAGAAGTGCGATATTTTATCTTATTCTGGGTATTTGCGTTTGGATTGGGTTTTTGCTTTCTGGCGTTCACGCAACCATTGCCGGAGTTTTGGTCGCTTTTACTATACCTGCCGTAACCAGAATTGATGAACAGATTTACTCCAGCAATCTGCGAAAGCTTTCTTATGATTTTGAAGCTGATATACCCGAAAGAGGAAAACTGATTACACCTGACCAAAACAAGACCATCCAAAAAGTAAAAACTTTAAGTATGGCCGCTGAAACACCTCTTCAGACTATCGAACATGCGCTCCATCCCTGGGTTGCCTTTGGCATTATGCCACTTTTTGCATTGGCTAATGCTGGGATAGTCATCAGTGCTGATTTCTTTAGCTCTATTGCAAATCCAGTATCAATCGGTGTAGCGGCTGGTTTGATTATAGGTAAATTTTCTGGTATTTTATTTTTTTGCTGGATAATGGTAAAGTTTCGTTTATCTAAAT
Organism: Pedobacter psychrotolerans; assembly: GCF_004340665.1. Classification (GTDB taxonomy): domain Bacteria; phylum Bacteroidota; class Bacteroidia; order Sphingobacteriales; family Sphingobacteriaceae; genus Pedobacter; species Pedobacter psychrotolerans. The sequence continues at coordinate 238,526 of NZ_SLWO01000007.1, read as the reverse complement.
TGCCAGAAGGGGCGAACTGGAAACACATCGCTGGCGTAGCATTGTTAGCGGGTATTGGGTTTACGATGTCGCTTTTCATCAGTGGACTTGCTTTCAAAAATCCTGTTTTTATTGATCAGGCTAAATATGGAATTTTAATCGCCTCCATTTTTGCGGGCATTTTAGGGACAATTGTTTTGAAAAGGGTTGGCAAAGCTGGTAGTGATCCCAAGCTTGATCATTTAACTGAAGATAACAGTTAAAAGAAACCAAAGACTCTTCCATCGATTAAATTTCTCATATTTATGTATAGCTCTTCATGCAGCTTTATGCTCCTTAAAGGAGTAAATAAGTTATAGAGGATTTGCAAATAATTGTATCTTTGCTGCAATCGAAATGAGAAAAAATCAACAAGTTTTAAATAACCCTGTGACAAAGCCCTGAATTCTTTCAGTGTAATTTTCTCCCTTAGCTTATTCAATTGCTGAGGAAATATCCGTTATATTTTATTTTTTACTTTAAATTTTCCTGGTATGTTTTTACGTACACGTTTTTTTGATTTTTCTCAAAAAGTCAACTATAAAACCGAAGTTTTGGCAGGCATTACCGTGGCCATGACCATGATGCCTGAATCGCTTTCATTTGCTATTTTGGCTGGTTTCCCTCCATTGGTTGGGTTATATGCCGCATTTATTATGGGTTTGGTCACTGCAGTTTTAGGTGGTCGGCCAGGTTTAATTTCCGGAGGTGCAGGTGCTGTGGTGGTGGTACTAATCGCTTTAATGAAAGCCCATGGGATTGAATATGTATTTGCTGCGGTAGCATTGGCCGGGGTGGTGCAAATTTTGGTTGGCATTTTTAAGCTTGGCAAGTTTATTCGGCTGGTACCTCAACCTGTGATGTATGGCTTTGTAAATGGCTTGGCTGTGATCATTTTTATGGCACAACTTGAGCAATTCAAGACTGTTATCAATGGAAAAGAGACTTGGTTAACTGGCCAGCCTTTACTCATTATGGGTGGCCTTGTTGCATTAACCATAGCCATTGTAGCCTTCTTTCCTAAAGTTACGAAAGCTGTTCCGCCATCACTCGTAGCCATCATTGTGGTATTCCTGGTGGTATTGGGATTTGGAATCCATACGAAGACGGTTAGTGATATTGCTTCTGTAAGTGGGGGTTTTCCACCTTTTCACATCCCTCAAATACCATTTACATTTGAAACTTTTCAGATTATTTTACCTTATGCGGCTATAATGGCAGGGGTTGGACTTACAGAAGGGCTCCTTACACTCAATCTTGTAGATGAAATTACGGAAACCAGAGGAAATGGTAACCGTGAATCTATAGCGCAAGGCATTGCCAATATTTTAAATGGATTTTTTTATGGCATGGGTGGCTGCCCAATGATTGCACAAACGTTGGTGAATCTTTCAGCAGGAGCAAGGGCACGTTTATCAGGAATTGTTGCAGCACTTACTATTTTGCTGATCATCTTATTTGGTGCGCCGATAATTGGACTGCTTCCGATGGCTGCATTAACAGGTGTAATGATTATGGTTGCTGTTGGGACTTTTGAGTGGGTAAGTTTCAGAATTATCAATAAGATGCCTAAGCAGGATATTTTTGTTGGTATTCTCGTCGCCGTAATTACGGTGTGGTTACATAATCTCGCCTTGGCGGTATTGATTGGTGTAATTATTTCAGCTTTGGTATTTGCCTGGGAAAGTGCTAAAAGAATCAGGGCAAGAAAATATATAGATAAAGATGGCGTGAAACATTATGAAATATATGGCCCACTGTTTTTTGGTTCTGTAACGGCCTTTCTTGAAAAATTTGATATAGCAGAAGATCCTGATACGGTTATCATTGATTTTAAAGATAGCAGGGTTACGGATATGTCTGCAATAGAAACGCTTAATAAACTTACGGAAAGATATCATGTGGCAGGTAAAAAACTTCATCTTAAACACCTTAGCCCAGACTGTCTTCTGCTATTAAAAAATGCATCTGAGGTGATTGATGTTAATATTTATGAAGACCCGAATTATAGAATTGTAGCTGATCAAGCATAGGCATTTAGTAGTGGTCTACTCTGCAGGTTTGCACTATACAAAGAAATTAAAATTAAGATAACTTGTTAACTGTTGGCAAAGACTATTTAGTCTTTGCCAACAAAAGCCAGAAGTGATTCGCCTGGTTTTTTGCAGTTGTGTCATTTGCCGTTTAAGTAATTTGCTATAAATGGAGCAGTCTTGCTGTTTTTACATTTTGCAAGGCCATCTAAAGTTCCGGTGTAAATGATTTTTCCACCTGCATCTCCTGCACCTGGTCCAACATCAATTAGCCAGTCGCTTTGTGCGATTACCTGCATATCATGTTCTACCAATACAACAGTATTTCCAGCATCAGCCAGCTTATGAAGCTGAATCAATAACCGTTCAACATCAGCAGGATGTAATCCGGTAGTCGGCTCATCCAGAATATAAATGGCAGATCCTTTCTGACCTTTTTGAAGTTCGGTAGCCAATTTAATGCGTTGAGCCTCTCCACCCGAAAGCTCTGTCGCGGCTTGCCCCAACTTTAAATATCCCAAACCAACTTCCCTTACAATGTCAAGCGCCCGGTATATAAGCGGATCTTCATCAAAAAAAATGCAGGCTTCCTCTACGGTCATTTCCAATACCTGGGCAATGTTCTTTCCTTTATAAATTACTTCAAGTGTATCTGCATTATACCGTGTGCCTTTACAGGTGGGGCAGGGTGTATAAACGCTTGGAAGAAAGAGTAGTTCAACCATTACAAAACCTTCGCCAAGGCAATGCGGACAGCGTCCTTTTGCTACGTTAAATGAAAATCTACCAGCATCGTATTTACGCTTTTTGGCCAGCGGTACCTCAGCAAAGCGTTTTCTCACATGGTCAAAAAGCCCGGTATAGGTGGCCAAATTTGATCTGGGCGTGCGTCCGATTGGGCGCTGGTCTACTACAATAAGCCTCGAAAGCTGTTCCAGCCCTGCTGTTATGCTACCTTTAATTGAGGCGGTATCGTTAATTTGTGGCCCATCTGTAATATCTTCGGGCTGAGCTTCGAGTTTTTGATGAAGGCCATTAGCAACCAATTCAACGAGTAACTGACTCACCAAACTGCTCTTCCCCGAGCCAGATATTCCGGTTACACAAGTCATTACGCCTAATGGAAAATCGATATTTAAATTCTTTAGGTTGTGACGGGAGCCTCCTGTGATGCTTAGCCAGCCTGTAGGTATTCGTGGATTGGTAATTTTTCTCACTTCCTGATTAAACAGGAAAGCTGAAGTTTGCGATTCTTTAACCTTTTTTAGCCCTTCAGGTAGCCCACTGTACAAAATGTAGCCACCCTGATCTCCAGCCATAGGGCCAACATCAATAATCCAGTCGGCATGTTTAATCACCTCAAGCTCGTGTTCCACTACAAATATGGTATTTCCAGCCGCTTTCAATTTATCCAGAATACCCAATAAGGCTCTGGTATCTGCGGGATGAAGTCCAGCTGAAGGTTCATCAAGCACATAAATGACTCCAAATAGATTAGAATGTACCTGAGTCGCGAGTCTCAGGCGTTGAAGCTCTCCGGGAGAAAGGGTAGGTGTGGTACGTTCCATGCTCAGGTAGCCAAGCCCAAGCTCCAGCATCACTTTAATCCGTGAAAGGATATCTGAAGAAATACGTCCGGTAACGATTTGCTTCTCTGTTGATACTTTATCTTTTCCTGATTTTGCATGCTTTTCGAAAATTATGGCGAGTTCAGCTAAAGACAGGCTGGAGATTGTAGCAATATCTTTTCCATCAAATTTAATGGAAAGTGATTCTTTTCTAAGTCTCTTACCTTCGCAAAGCGGACAGATGGCACTACGCATATACTGGCTTACTCTTTTTTTCATCAGCTCAGATTGGCTGGACGAGAAGGTTTTGAGGATATAAGGCTTGGCACCTATGAAAGTGCCCATATAATCGGGTGTTCTTTTATTTTTAATCGCTGCTGCGGTTTCTTTTGGTGAGAAACCCGGATATACCGGAACCGTTGGCGTTTCCTCGGTGAAAAGAATCCATTCGCGATCTTTTTTCGGAAGGTCTTTCCATGGAATATCAACATTATAACCCATCGATACCAGAATATCTCTTTGATTTTGGCCCTGCCAGGCCAGAGGCCATGAAGCAATTGCCCTTTCCCGGATCGTTAGCTGATCATTAGGTACCATGGTACTTTCTGTGATCTCAAACACACTGCCTAATCCATGGCATTCAGGGCATGCACCCTGTGGCGTATTGGGTGAGAAACCTTCGGCATATATCATTCCCTGATGTTCAGGATAATCTCCAGCTCTTGAAAAAAGCATTCTCATCAGATTCGACAGGGTAGTAACACTTCCTACTGATGACCTGGTGCTTGTTCCACCCCGTTGTTGCTGGAGGGCTACCGCTGGTGGAAGACCATCTATGGTATCCACATCTGGTACGCTCATTTGATTAAACAGCCTTCTGGCATATGGAGAAACAGATTCCAGGTACCTTCGCTGTGCTTCGGCATATAATGTTCCAAATGCGAGTGAAGATTTTCCTGAACCAGATACACCAGTAAATACAACGAGCTTATCTCGGGGAATGTCCAGGTTAATATCTTTTAAATTATTTTCTCTGGCTCCACGAACCCTGATCATATTACTCCGCTTATCTATTGCCATTACTTTCTTAGGTGATTTTCAATTTCATTTATGCAACAATAGAGTGCAGACTAAGTTTTCAATTTTGTGGATGTTTTAGCTTTAGGTTATTTGGAGCTTATTGGCATTTCTGAGATAATATAGTTAGCAAGGCATTTTTGTGCCTGCTCTCGGATTTTCCATTATGCGGCGATCAGCCCATTCCCTTAATTCGTTGATCAATGGAATAAGCTCTTTGGCATTGGCTGTTAGCGAATATTCAACCTTTGGCGGAACTTCCAGGTATACTTTACGGTTAACCATTTCATCCTGTTCAAGTTCCCTTAATGTTTGGGTGAGCATTTTAGTTGTAATTCCTTTAAGCAGTCTTTTCAATTCACCATATCTTAATACCTGATGTAAATGAAGATACCATAAAATTCTGCCACGGTATTTTCCTCCAATTCTTTGGAATGCAAAATCAACAGCGCAATAAGGTTCGTCTTTTTCCTTTCTCATTTTTTTTATCATTTTATGTAGCTGATTTTCAACAATAGAATATAAAAGGTATGTAGGATACTTAAAAGTACATACTTGACGCAAAGATATCAATATGATAGATTTGAAGAAAAAAAATGGACAGAAGAACAGCATTATTAAGATTTGCCGGACTTGCACTCATCGGGTTAACGGATATCAGCAGTTTAGTGGCTAAACCCCTAAATGCTACAGGAAGGCGCAAGAATAGCTTTCATCAATTTAAACTTGGTGAATTGGACCTGATGGTGGTTAGCGATGGCCGCATTGTGATGAAGCCAGTTCAGCCGAATTTTGCACCAGGTGTCAATTCAAGATTGGTTGAACAGGAGTTAGAACGTAATTTTGCACCAACAGACCATATTGAATTGGGTATTAATATTTTGGTGATTAAATCCAAAGACAGAACGATTCTATTGGATAGTGGATGTGGCGCAAACTTTGGTGAATTGTCTGGCGGATTAATTAAGAATCTGCAGAAGGCTGACATCAATCCTGATGATGTGACCGATGTGATGATTACACATGCGCACCCAGATCATATTGGCGGATTAATTGGGACAGATAATCAATTGTTGTTTCCTAAAGCAAAGGTTTATTTATCACGCATTGAGCATGATTTCTGGTTATCGGAAAAACCTGACTTTTCAAAAAGTAAGCTTACTGATCAACGGCTGATTAAGTTTGTAATTGATGTGGCTAAGAAAAATATTAATGCTTTGGGTGAGAAATTACATCTTTTTGAAGATGGCGATACGTTACTTGATTGTATAACCATGCAGCTGGCACCAGGCCATACGCCGGGTCATTGTGTAGCTAAAATTTTCTCCAATAGAGAGTCACTTTACCATATTGCAGATTTAGTTCATTCAGCAGTCTTAGTGGTAGCGCACCCTGAATGGGGATTTGAAGGCGATAGCAATTTTAACCAGGCTGTACAAACCAGAAGAAAAGTGATGAATGAATTAGCGGAATCGCGATCGCTAATTTTTTCTTATCATTTGCCATGGCCGGGATTAGGACATGTACGCAAAAAAGGTAATGCATTTGAATGGGTGCAGCAAATAGCTATGGTACCAGATTAATCCTCATGAAATTGATCTGTTAGGCTTTTGCCAGATATTTTTATCGTTGATTAATAAGCCTATCTGTATCAGCGTATTCACTTGGTACTGTTTCCATTACTTGTGTTTTGAAAACCCAAAGCTTCATCATAGGATAATTAAAACCATAAGAAACAACACTGTCTATCAATAAACGTCCGATACGGTAATCGAGGTTAAAACACTTTTGTAAGATATACGTGCCTGCTGATTTTAGGGAAATACTTCCCAGTACAACGGCTGCAAATTTTATGAGTTGGTTCCTTGGAGATGCAACATACTCCGCTTCATCATTGAATGCCCAGAACCTATTGATACAAAAATTAACGATGCCGCCCAATGTTCCGGAAAGCAGGATGGAAATGGTAAAGTGAATGCCCAGAATTTCAGTAAAAAGGATCATAAGGCCATAATCGGTTAATCCACCAGCGAATGCAGATACCTGTGCTTTTAGAAAAACCAAAATTGATTTCTTTTTACTCATGCTTTGCGTATGATATTTCCTAATTGATCTGAAGCAGCTCTGATGAAGGCTTCATGTATTGTTTATTTATTTGTTAAGGTTTGATTTCTCTTTCTTGGCGATCCCGGTCATTTCCAAGTTCCAGCAGCGCATTCGTGTCTTTCAGGTTAATTACCAGTAAGATCACTGTAGTCATTAGGGCAGAATAGGTAATTGATCCAGGAATAGCAGTTTCCAACAGCAAGATGATGGCAATAATGACGCGGAGTTCGGTAGGGCCTAAAAGACCTGCATCAATTCGATAAACACCCAAAATCTTATAGCGCAGTAATGAGATAATCATAGACCAGCCATAACATACCACGAAGATAAAGCCTAAAATCCTTGTAGAATCTGTTGCATAAAAGTAATACCCCATTCCAATCAGGATAATGCTTAGCCAATCCATAATAATGTCTAAGGCAAATCCGTACCATTTTCTGGCGATGCCACGGTAATATGCCAATCTTCCATCAAGTGAATCACCGAACCAGTTGATAAAAAGTCCAATAATTCCTATCGGTAAAAATAAATTTCCAAAATTCGCACCCAAAAGAAAGGCTGCGCATACTATAATAGAGCCAAACATGCCTACTCCAGTCATGATATTTGGCGAAATAAAGCCAGGTATCTTTCTGAGTAAAAAATGAATAAATTGTTGTTCTCCTGCTCTTAAAATGTTTGTTCTTTTTCTATCTGCGAAAATCTGTGCCCGTTCTGTTGTAATCTCTTTCATTTAATTTAATGACCAAAAGCTAAAAGCCAGTATGGCTGTTTTAGGTCTGATCAGCTTTCCACTGATTTTTCCGGGCAATGACTTGATTAGGATAAGCTGACGTTTTAGTTTGCCCGTTCGCGCAAGATAAGTCAAAAATAGGATTATTAGCATATGTTATTTGACTATTCCAGCGAAACGCTGATAAAACACAGTTGGACTATTCTCGTTTTTAGGCACATATTTTCCGACAATGATCGGAATGTAGATGACTCTTCTCCGGCTTGTTTCACCTCGTAGAGAAGATTGTGCTACGCGATGCCAAAGCCTTCCATCATGCACGGTTAAATCTCCAGCTTCTGGCAAAATGGAAATTTCATCTTTATCAGGACGGTTATCCAAAAAGTATTTTTTACGGAAAAGCATTTGATAAATACTTTGCTTGTGCGTACCCGGGATGATTTTTAAACCACCATTTTCTTCCGTTTGGGTACTTAAGTGTACGCCAACATTTAACATTGGGTTTAGTTTGCCACCATAGAAAATGTCTCTCAAACCATCTGTATGCCATCCCATTTTAGTGAAACCACTTTCCGGGCCGTTCACGTAATGGTTGAATACCATTCCATCTTTTTCTTCTATTCCCAATCTGGAATCTTCTCCTGCCAATGGCAATAAAGACGATAATCTTGGATCCAGTAATAATCCGCTTAAGGTTTTATGGTGTTGGTTAATAAAGGCGAAGCGTTGTACAATTTTTTCACCATCTAGATCCTTTCCATATTTTATAGGAACACCATTAACTTTCTGGATATCAGCATTAATCCATTTTTGCTGAACTTCTTTTGAAGCCTGGATAATGGATTCAACAGTTGGTTTGGTAATGAAATTTTTGAAGTGTATAAATCCGTGAATATTAAAAAATTCTACCTGTTGATCGGTGAGTTTTTCTGATAGGGTAAAGGTTGGATACGATGATGCCATTGAAATCAATTTAATAGTTGGAAATGAAGAATTGGTAGAAGAGAAAATTATGCGCAGCAACAACACATTCGCATTCGCGATGAGTTTTGTACCGACAAATAAAACAGCTGCGCTTTATTATACATAATCTATAGATTTTGTAGTGTATGATACAAACTTAACATTTTTTTAACATTCTTAAGAACAATGTAGCGTTTTTTTTTCTGATTAAATTTTTTAAATAAATAGCTGATGATAAAAAACAAGCTTGTATAGTTAATAGGGGCAGTTTTTACCTACGTAGATTTTGATTGAAAAGCTTTTTATTTGGAGGGTTAGAGGGAGATGGTTAGATGGTTTAGGGGGGTAGGGGTTTAGATGGTTTGTTGTTTAGATTGCCGCTCGAAGACTAACGAAATTTCCCCAGCGCACATAAGCCATCAAAACTTCGTAAATCGGCTTAACTTAACTTGCGAAGTTTCAAAGGCCTGGAGTGTGGCAGAACTTCGCCAGTTTACTGTGATTGATTTAAGGTGTATTGGTTAGGAGTTTAGGTGGTTAGTTGTTTAGGGGGTAGATTGCCCGCAAGAAGACTGACGAAGTTTCCCAGCCCACAAATCCATCAAAACTTCGTAAGTCGGGATTTAAGCACTAACCTTCAAAATACGGAAGGTTAGTGCTTAATAGCTTAAGGGTGACCAGATCCTCCGGTTGCTCCATAGATTTGTCCTGTTGAAAAACTGGCATCATTTGCGGCCAATTGAACATAGATGGAGGCTAACTCAGCAGGTTGCCCGGGGCGACCAAGTGGTGTATCTTTCCCAAACGCTCTTAATTTCTCAGGAGTGGAACCTCCGCCCATTTGTAAAGGCGTCCAGATAGGACCTGGCGCTACACCATTTACACGTATTCCTTTCGGGCCAAGTTGTTTGGCTAGTGATTTTACGAAGTTGGTGGTAGCGGCTTTTGTTTGTGCGTAATCATACAAATCTGCTGAAGGATCAGTAGCTTGTACGGAAGTGGTACCAATAATGGAGGAACCTGGCTTTAAATAAGGTAATGCAGCTTTGATAATCCAAAAGGGTGCATAAATATTGGTTTTAATCGTCCAGTCGAATTGCTCGGTGGTAATATCCATAATGGAAGGATTAGACTGTTGGCGGGCGGCATTACTGATTACGATATCTAAACCACCCAATTGCTTAGCGGCTTCATCTACCAATTTTTTGCAGAAATTTTCATCCCTGAGGTCTCCGGGGATAGCTACCGCCTTTCTGCCGGCTTTTTTAATTAATTCTACCACTTCGCGTGCATCTGGTTCTTCCTGTGGTAAATAATTAATGGCTACATCTGCGCCTTCGCGTGCATAGGCAATGGCCGCTGCTCTTCCCATACCTGAATCGCCACCAGTAATTAGTGCCTTTCTACCCGTTAAACGACCAGAACCTTTATAACTGGTTTCGCCATGATCTGGTTTAGGGTCCATTTTACTCGCTAATGCCGGCCAGGGTTGATTTTGATGAATAAAAGGTGGTCGTGGGTATTTTGTTGTAGGATCTTGCAAATCCGCAGGGCCGAATTTAATATCTTCCGGCACTGCGGCATTACTTAAAATAGGAGAAGCTGCAACGGCAGCCATTGCTAAACTCAGGCCTCCTAAAGCCTTTCGTCTGCTCATTTTTTCATTTTCCATGATGATGTTTTTCTTAGGTGTATCTTTATAACCCACTCAAATTTTTTAAGTTTCAGAATTCGATCAACCATGACACTTAAATGAAAACAAAATAAATCACATCATTCTGGTTAATTAAAAGCTAACGAATTTTACACCTAAACTCATCCAGCGGGATGGGAGGGGAATAGCACCAATTTCATAATATTGGGTGTCGAAAATATTCTGCGCATCCAGGTATATGGTAAATTTCTGTATAGCCTGGCTAATCCTTAGATCATTGATCCAATATGTTGACCCTGCCATCCGTTGATTGAAACGGGTGGCTACTAATAAAGTGAAATTATGGTATTTAAAATCTATGGTATTGGTTACCTGATGTTTTAATGAAGCCAGTTGATATTTAGAGGAAATTTCCGGCTGCATATCTCCAAACTTCGAATCAAGATAAGAATAGGCCAGGTTAATATTCATCTTCGAATTTTCTGATACGTCTAAGCTATAGTTTGAACGAAGATTAATTCCCTTCGTAATCATGGTGCCTAAATTATTGGCTTCAAATGGTTCAGTGCTAAGCACTCTGGTATAATCGATAAAATCTGTAATTCTTCTATAGAAAAAGTTAGCATTGAAAGTGAAATTTCCTTTGGCAATCTTAAATCCCATCTCACTTTGGAATGCATTTTCAGGTTTGACATTCGGGTTGCCAATGTTTCCCGGTCGCTGGTTTATATAAAGATCTGTGAAAGACGGCAACCTTTGACTGGTTCCGATACTACCAATAATTTTGAAAACATCTGTAAAAGAATAGCTGGCATCAAGACCCGGATAAGCCTGCCATTTATAAGCGGAGTTATAATTTACATAAGTACCCAGATTGATATTTAGTTTTTCAGTCAGAAAAGTTCTGTATTGAGCATATATCCCTACATTCTCTCTTTGGTGTTTACCAATGTTGGAAGAATTTATGGCATCACTTCTTAATTCTGCGCCTAAGCCTAATTCACCTCCTTTGGTTTTATAGGTACTGTTTACTTCTGCCGCAAGTGAATTTGTACTGTGTTTGCTGATACCTGCATTAGGATTGGTATTGCCGAAATAGCGGTAATCATCAAAATTATATCGATAACTCAATCTTGGCATCAGCATCCATTTTTCTGAAAGCTTATGTTTTGATTGTACACTAGCCAATGTAGTTTGTACGGCTTCAGTAGAATTCCGGTCTCCTGGTGCAGCATAAAATCCATTGGCGCCGAACTCATTTTTAGTGTAACCAAATGAAGTCATGATTTCATTTGCACTATCAATCTGAATATTCCCTTGGTAAAGTAATTTGAGGTTTTCAAATTGGGTGTTAAAGCGGTAACCATTGCTTTGATCACGTGAGCCAAAAATAGAATGCTGATTGTTCTTTTTACTTAAAACTGCTCCGGCCTGAATGCCTGCACCATAAAATGTTTTTCCGTTACCTTCTGCATTTTTTTTGAAATTTGAACCTGCATAGGAATCAATCAGAAAGCCAGATTTGGTAAATTTTTTGGTGATAATGTTAATGGCCCCGGTTAGGCTGTTGATGCCGTAAATCCGAGCAGCTGGTCCGCGAACAATTTCAATCCGCTCAATCGCTTCTACCGGAATAGGCAGATTCAGCATGTTATGTGCCGTTTGCGTATCAATAATTTTAACGCCATTTAACAGCACAACTGTTTGCTCAAAACTTCCGCCATCAATACTAATATCTGCCTGACTACCAAAAGGTCCTCTTTGCCTTAAATCTACACCATTGGCATATTGCAAAAGCTCCTGAATGGTGCGGCCGGGTAATTTGGCAATCATAGCCTGATCAATGATATAAACATTTCGATTTTGTTTGGATACGGGTGTATGGAAACCATTCTCATTAATCACCACATCTTTAAAGGTGATCACAGTATCTTGCTTTTGTTGAGCGTATAGGTTAGCGCACCAAAAAAGCGGTATAGCCAGGTAAATTTTTTTCATTCCTTATAATTTTCAGCAAAAGTACTACCTTGCCGTACCACTAATGTATACCAGTTTTAATATAATGGATAGTCCGGTTCAAATTCCTTTTAAAAGTTTTATTCAGCTTAAGGTGGGCGATGCTACACCAATTTATTTGCAAATTATTTTTGAGTTCATTAAAGCGATTCAACTCGGTTTGCTTCCTGAAGGTACAAAACTTCCGGGTACACGGATCTTATGTAAGCTGCTAGCGGTTAATAGAAATACGCTAATCAAAGCCTTTCAGGATTTAGAAGCTCAGGGTTTTATTGAAATCCGTCCAAATCAGGGAACATTTATTTTATCTGATCAAAAGCGGAATCAGAGTAAAAGGGGGATTTCGAAACCAGAAAAAACGGCAAAGGCACCGATAGAAAATTTCAGTTTTAAATCTTCATCAGTGTTGGAAAACCCGGAGGAATGGAGTGATTTACCCTTACAGTTTAACGATGGCTTGCCTGACATAAGACTGATTCATACTGATATATTGGCGAGGTTGTATGTTTCAAAACTTAAGCGACAGAAAATTCGCCAGCCTTGGGAACAAATCCAGACACAATCTCATCAGCATTTTAAGAAGCAATTCTTTAATTTTTTAAACCTTACCCGTGGTCTGCGAATTTCTGAATCTAATCTGCTCACCACCAGTAGTCATGAGGTAAGCTTATTTCTGGTGACTAAACTGCTGATTTCTGAAGGAGATCAGGTTATAGTGGGTGCACCCGGATATTATTTATCGAACATGACTTTAACTGATAGCGGGGCAAAGATTATTCCGGTTGCTGTAGATGAGGAAGGCCTGGATTTGGCCTCGTTAAAGAAAATTTGTGAGACCCAAAAAATCAGAATGGTTTATCTGACTTCAGTTTATCATTATCCGACCACGATTTCGCTAAGCGCTAAAAGACGAATGGAAATACTGGAACTGGCTAACCAATATGGTTTTGTGATTGTGGAAGATGACTACGACTTTGATTTTCACCTTGATAGTAATCCAATATTGCCTTTAGCTGCCATAGATTCAAATCATCGGGTGGTTTATCTGGGTTCATTTGCTCGATCACTACCTGCAGGCTTTGGTTATGGCTTTATAACCGCCCCAGCAGCATTTATCAAAGAGCTGGAAAAGCATCAGCGTATCCTGGAGCCTGGAATAGATGTAATTAAAGAACAGGTTTTAACAGATTGGATTCAGGATGGTGAGGTTCACCGGCTTTCAAAAAAGAATAAAGTAATTTACAGGGAGCGTCGTGATGAGTTTGTGCGTTTGTTAACAGAAAAACTGAGTGGAAGAATCAAGTTTAGCATTCCTGTACGTGGTTTGGCCATTTGGGTGGAGTGGCTCGATCATTTTAACCTCATCAGGATGCAGAAAAAATGTGCTGAAGATGGATTGTTTCTCCCTAAAACCATTTTATACCAAACAAAAAGTGTTACTGCTACCCGTTTGGGTTTTGGTAGTATGAATTTGAAAGAGATGGAAAATGCCATTAATATCCTTGCGAAATGCCTTAAGCGCCTCATTAATGATCCCCTAGAAGGAGAAAAAATAACTTTAACTGCTTAAGATTAGCCATTCGGAGCAAACATTTTAACCTGCGGTATGTTATTTTCATCAACCATTAGCCCTTAATATATAAAATAATTAAGGGTCATGTGGCAGAGAATAAAATATCCTTTAAAATTTATGGGGATCAAATGAATACGGTTTGATCAAAAATGATTGTTAATAAAATGTCGTCTGTGCCACAACCTGCTTATGAAATTGAACGCTTACATGCGTTGCAATCTTACAATATTCTGGATACCTTATCTGAACGTGAGTTTGATGATTTGACCGAGCTTTCTTCTATTATTTGTAACACGCCAATTGCCTTAGTCAGTTTGGTTGATCAGAACAGGCAGTGGTTTAAATCCAGAAAGGGCCTTGATGTTACAGAAACACATCGTGATCATTCTTTCTGTGCACATGCCATCCAAAATCCATATGAACTGATGGAAATTGAAGATGCCAAGCAAGATGAAAGATTTATGCATAATCCGCTTGTAACCGGGAAACCTTACATCACTTTTTATGCTGGTGTTCCACTCATCAATGAAGAGGGTTTTCCAATTGGTTCACTTTGTGTGATCGATTCTGTTACACGAAAGCTCACAGAAGCCCAGCGATCGGCTTTAAAAATTATGGCCAAGCAGGTGATGGATAAGATGGAGCTGCGCCGGAAAATGACTTTGCTGGAGAAGTCAGATAAACTTAATGCTGCTTTACTTGAACGCTCAGTTTTAGGAGAGATGAGGAGCCATATGCTGATTCAGCAGGCACCTATTGCGATGGCATTATTTAGAGGCGAGGATTTTTATGTAGAAGCGATCAATCCACCAATGCTGAAGTTTTTAGGTCAGGATGCCGATATTTTGCATCAACCGATTTTGTCAGTAATTCCAGCGTTTGATAAGCAGGAAGCCTATACGATAATGCTAAAAATTTACAAAACAGGCGAAACCATTTATGTTAAGGAACAAGAGGTTAAATCGACAGATAAAAATACAGAAAATACAAGCTATTACAATTTCACTTTTTGCCCCTTAATTGAGAATGAAAAGATTACAGGCGTAATTAATATGGCCATTGATGTAACAGAACAGGTGGTGGCGAGAAAAAGGGTAGAAGAGGTGAGCAATGATCTTCGTGCATCTTACATTAAACTGGAACAGAGCGAGCAAAAACAAAGCAGTGCAATTGAACAAGCTAAACTAGGTACCTATACCATAGATGGTTTTACTGGCAAAATGTGGGCTTCAGCCAGGTTAAAAGAAATTTTTGGTTACAGGGATGAGGAAGAGATGACTTATCAATCTGTAATTGATCAGGTAAGTGTAGATTACAGAGATCAGGTTATTAGGGGCGCAGAATCGGTTATTAAGAAAGACCTCGTTTTTGATATGGAGTATACCATTAAAAAACGCAATGACGGCTTAACGCGTTGGGTTAAATCTACTGGTAAACATTACAAAACGGAAGCTGAACCTTATGGTCATTTTTCTGGAACCATCCTGGACATTACAGAGGAAAAAGAAGATAATATCCGTAAGGATGATTTCATTGGAATGGTGAGCCATGAATTAAAAACCCCACTCACATCGTTAAAAGGATTTATCCAGCTCTTACAACTCAGAACTAAAACCATAGATGATCTGCTTACTAAAAATATTTTAGATAAAGCAGATAAACAGATCACCAAGATGACGAGGATGATCAATGGTTTTCTAAACGTATCAAGACTTGAATCTGGCAAGATTCATATTGAAAAAGAACTTTTTGATATTAGCGTATTGATCAGTGAAATTGAAGATGATACCATTTTAAATGCAGATGGACATACTGTCATTTTTGATCCGGTGGAAACGGCTTGGGTAAATGCAGATAAAGATAAAATAGGTCAGGTGATTAATAATTTCATCAGTAATTCGATTAAATATTCTCCAATGGGAACTATCGTCCGGATTTCCTGTGTTTCTGATGAGCATGGATCAGTAGTCAGTGTACGTGATGAGGGTATGGGTATAGAAGCGTCAGATATTCCTCATTTATTTGAACGTTATTATCGGGTAGAAAAGCACAATACGAAATCAATAGCCGGATTTGGAATAGGTCTTTATCTCTGTGCAGAGATTATGAAAAGGCACAATGGTCAGATTTGGGTAGAAAGTGAAATTAAACAGGGTTCAGTTTTTCACTTTAGTCTTCCTGCTGCACAACCACCCCATTAAAAATAAATTATTAAGGGTTTTGAAGTTTCGCCTAATTGGGTTATGACATCTGGCAGACATGACTTAAAGTGCTCTACCCAATTGTTTTATCACCCCTATACTAAATAATGAATTTGTGCAGACATTTAATTTTTAATTCCAAACACTGATTCGTTTTATATTTGTTAATAAGATGAAAAACTAAGATATTTTATGATAGCAACAAAAGGATATGCGGCACAAAGTGCCGAAACAGATTTGGCTCCCTGGGATTTTGAACGCCGTGAGGTGGGGCCACATGATGTACAGTTTGAAATACTTTTCTGTGGTGTATGCCACTCTGATTTACATCAAATCAAAAACGACTGGTTTCCAGGTATTTTTCCAATGGTACCCGGACATGAAATCGTTGGTCGTGTAATTAAAGTAGGTGATCATGTTAAAAAGTTTAAAGTAGGAGATCTTGCAGGTACGGGCTGTATGGTAGATTCTTGTCAGGTTTGTGAAAACTGTAAACAAGATCTGGAGCAATATTGCTTGGAAGGAAATACACAAACTTATAATGGAATGGAGCGTGATGGTTCTATGCCAACTTACGGTGGTTATTCAAACAACATCGTGGTAAGAGAAGAATTTGTACTGCATGTATCGGATAAATTGAATCTGGCAGCTGTTGCACCACTACTTTGTGCAGGTATAACCACTTACTCGCCACTAAGACACTGGAAAGTAGGTAAAGGACATAAGCTTGCTGTTTTAGGTTTAGGTGGATTGGGCCACATGGCTGTTAAATTTGGTGTAGCATTTGGTGCTGAAGTAACCGTTTTAAGTACTTCACCTAAAAAAGAAGAGGATGCTAGAAAGTTAGGTGCACATCACTTTGTAGTCACTACGGATGCAGATCAGGTTGCTGCAGCAAAAGGTACCTTTGATTTTATTTTGGATACGGTTTCTGCAGAGCATGATTTCAACATGTACTTATCTCTTTTAAGAACAAACGGAACGCATATCTGTGTAGGTGTACCACCAAAGCCAGCTGAAATTGCAGCGTTTAGTTTATTGGGAGGTCGTAAAAGTTTGGCAGGATCTGGAATTGGCGGTATTGCTGAGACTCAGGAAATGCTTGATTTTTGTGCTGAACACAATATTGTTTCAGATATTGAAATGATTGATATGAAAGACATTCACAACGCTTACGAGCGGATGGAAAAAGGTGATGTAAGATATCGCTTCGTTATTGATATGGCTACATTATAAGATCTGATAGATGACTTATTAGGTCTTCGGGGAAACCTGATTATCTACTAGAAAGTCGAAATCATATAAACAAGGGATGGCCGAATAGGTTATCCCTTGTTTTGTTTTCAAACTAACTGCGAAGTTTCTGTGGCCTTAAGTGTGGTAGAGCTTCGCCAGTTTTAGTGTGGGTGATTTAAGTTTTTTTGGTTAGAGGGTTAGACGGTTAGTTGTTTAGGTGGTTAGGATATAAGTGGTGTAGATTCTTCATAGACTGACGAAGTTTCCCTAGTGCTCTACCCATCAAAACTTCGTAAGTCGTGTTAACATGGACAAAATGGAATACTAAATCACTGATCCCAATCTGAATGAAAAGCAAATCATTAAATTCAATAGAATTAGTAAAATGATGAAGTAAATGACGGCAAACTTTATACCTTTTGTAATGTTATTCTTTTTAATTGCTGATGTATTTTGATACGGACATCATTCGCAATAAGGACGTCATATCAATGATCAATATTTCCATTTTAGATAGGAGTGCCTTAACTTTAATCCATAAATAATATAAATATGAATACTGAAAAAGCCATTCTTGCTGGCGGTTGCTTTTGGGGGGTAGAAGAACTGATTCGTAATCAACCTGGAGTAATTTCTACTGTGGTGGGTTACACTGGCGGAGATGTGCCGAATGCAACTTACCGCAACCATGGCACACATGCTGAAGCCATAGAAATTGTTTTTGATCCTGAGAAATTATCATACAGACGTTTATTGGAATATTTTTTTCAAATTCACGATCCAACAACAAAAAACAGGCAAGGAAATGATGTTGGAACATCTTACCGTTCTGCAATTTTCTTTGAGAATGATACACAACGGGAAACCGCAGAAGAACTGATTGCGGAAATGGAAGCGTCAGGAATCTGGCCAGGTAAAATCATTACCGAAGTAGTTCCGGCAGAAGATTTTTGGAATGCAGAGGAGGAACACCAGGATTACCTTCAGAAATATCCTTATGGCTATACCTGTCATTTCGAACGGCCTGAGTGGAAATTGGTTTAAAGTTCCTTCATTCAAACCGCAATGGAGGAATCTTTGAACAGTTAAATGGTGTAATTAAAAGAACTAAGTTATAAGATCTTTCCGTTTCGCTGCGCTTCAGTCGAGAAGACGATTATACGAAGGGTCGTCATTTCGAGCGTAGTCGAGAAATCTTTGAACCAGTTAAATTATATAATTAAAAGACCTAAGTTCAAAGATCTCTCCGTTTCGCTGCGCTTCAGTCGAGAGGACGATTTTAAGAGGGGTCGTCATTTCGAGCGTAGTCGAGAAATCTTTGAACCAGTAAATTGTATAATTAAAAAAATTAAGTTCAAAGATCTCTCCGTTTCGCTGCGCTTCAGTCAAGAGGACGACCTTTGAGCAATAGGGGGGCACACTCTCAATTAAACGACCAACCATTTTCATCAGCAGTTAAATTCCTATTGATAACCCTTAGCCTGCAGGTTAAAAAGTTCTGCATACCTGCCTTCCTGTTCCAGTAGTTCTGCGTGTGTACCTGATTCCAGAAGTGTTCCCTGATCTAAAACTAAAATCCGGTCGGCTAGCCGGGCGGTAGAAAAGCGATGCGAAATTAACACCGCAGATTTTCCCTTTGTTAATTCGGCAAAGCGTTGAAAAACTTCATATTCTGCACGGGCATCCAAAGCAGCAGTAGGTTCATCGAGGATTAATACCTGTGCCTCTTTCATGTAAGCCCTTGCTAAAGCCACCTTTTGCCATTCGCCGCCAGAAAGTTCTATGCCATCATTAAATTTCCTACCCAACCATTGTTGGTAAGCCCCTGGCAACTTAGCTGCGAGTTGATCTGCAAGACTTTCTTCTGCAGCTTTTTTAACCAGTTGCTGGTTGTCGATTTCTTTGATATTTCCAACGGCAATATTCTGGTAAAACGTCATTTGGTAACGGATATAATCCTGAAAAATAATACCGAGATTATGTCTCAAATCATCCAGATCATAAGATTTTAAATCTTTTCCATCCAATAAAATCCGACCTTCTGTTGGATCATATAATCGGGCAAGAAGCTTAACCAAGGTGGTTTTTCCTGCACCGTTTTCACCAACCAATGCCAGTTTTTCGCCCGGGCGAAGTTCAAAGCTCAGGTTCCTGTTCGCCCACCTGGTGGAATTATGGTATTGAAAGCCTACATTTTCAAATACGAAGCCCGTTTGAATGGGGTTAGGGAAAGGAATTGCATTTTCTGGCTTGGTGATTTTAGGTTTAATCTCAAAAAAATCTATAAAATCATTCAAATAAATAGCACCCTGTGATACAATGGTAAACCTGGATAACATGGTTTCCATTAAACTGCTTAATTGTCTAAAAGAACCTGCTAAAAAAGTTAAGCTTCCAACTGTTGATTTTCCGATTACGGTATTGTAAATGATGAAACCGTAAGCTGCATAATAGCCCAGGGTACCCAGCACGGAAAAGAAGGTACCCCAGCCTGAACGCCTGATGGCCAGTTTGCTGTTGTCTGCATAAAATTGGTCAGACAGCATTTTAAAACGCCCAATCACGAAATCAGAAAGACCAAATATTTTAACTTCTTTCGCTGTTTCATCACTTGCTCCCAGATAACGCAGGTAATCCAGTTCCCTGCGCTCAGGTGTCTGACTTCTGGATAGGGCATAGTTTTTACTGTTGAAATAAGATTCGCCCAAAAAGGAGGGAACAATGGAGAGCAACAGCAATAGAATCAACCATGGATTAAAGGCTATGAGTCCGGTGAGGAGAAAGGCTATGGAAATAAAATCCTGAATCTGGCTCATGACTTGTGAAAGTAATACCGTTCGGCCTACGGTTTGTTGCCTTGCACGTTCCAGTTTATCGTAAAATACAGAATCTTCAAACTGATCCAGATCCAGTGTTGCCGCATGTTGCATAATGCGCATCGATGTGTAATTCGAGAATAAATCACCCAACAAACTATCCGTCAGGTTAATCATTCTGTTTAATCCATCAGTAACAATAGCAAGTGCAAATTCTAAAGCCACCAGCTCCCAGAGTTTTTGCAAATCTCCATTACCGATATGACTATTTAAGGAAACCACCTCATCGATAATGAGTTTGCCTACATATAATAAAGCAACCGGCATTGCCGATCTTAGAAGGCGAAGGATGAAACTGATGCTCGTTTTACTCGGACTGCTTTTCCAAACCAATTTGAAAAAATCTGGTAAATTTTTGAGTGAGGTAAGCCTGTCTTTGAAGGATATGTTTTCTATTGAAATGGTATTTCTGTTTTTTGCCATAGGTAGGGAAGCGCATGCAAAGCTAAACTTATTGCAGCATTTGAGATTCAGTTGCTTGTAAAATCTTTAGATAGTTAAGTTTGCATAGAAAACAAAAAATAAGCGTTTAATGATGATGAAATTCACAAAAGAATATCATAATTTGCTGCTCTAAATTATTTAAAGCTCACATGTTTAAAGCTGTTTTTTCATTCAATGGCAGGATTCGTCGGACCGAATATGCCTTAACACAAATTTTTTACCTGATTTTTTTATATACGATCATGGCTGCTGCCGAGGCACCTGGTAATGAATTAATTGGATTACTTCTACTCCTGCCCATTTATATCTTAATTGCTCAAGGTGCTAAACGCTGCCATGACAAGGGAAAATCAGGATGGTGGATGCTCGTGCCGTTTTATGGTTTCGTAATGCTTTTTGGTGCGGGAGACTATGGCCCGAATGAATATGGTGATAACCCAAAAGGCGAGGGAAATGATGAATTTCAAGATCCTTTTACCTCAGAATTTCAATCCAAGATTTAAGTTTAGTGAACGGTATATTTTATAGTTGAATAACTCCTTCCATATTGATATTTTAGTGTTGACAACTTTCTATGCAGCCTGATCATATGTAAAGCTGAAAATTAACTTTCTAAATGATAAATTTGTAAAAAAAACAGATGATGAAAATTATAAAACTCTTAACCAGTACATTCATGTTTCTTCTATTAATGAATGTTGCCAAAGCGCAAACCACCACTGCTGATTTATTGAAAGAGTGGGAGCGTGCTAAAACTTACACTTCGGAATATTTAAATGCCATGCCGGAAACAGGTTATGCATTGAAACCTACACCAGAAATGAGGTCTTTCGCTGAACAAATGTTACACCTGGCAGCAGATAACTATGTTTTTGCCGCTGCAGCTACAGGTGAGAAAAGCCTGGAAGGCAAAGATGAGTTAGAGAAAACCAGTGAGAAAACAAAGGCTGTAGTGACTAAAAGTGTGTTAGAGAGCTATGATTTTATGATTGCGACCATTAAAAAGATGACTCCAGCTCAATTGAACGAAAAGGTGAAACTTTTTGGTCGTTTTGATATGAGTCGTGAACAGGCCTTAGGTAAGGGATTTGAACATCAAACCCATCACCGTGGACAAACCACTGTTTATTTGCGATTGGCTAAAACCACTCCACCTCAAGAAAAATTATTTTAATTTAGTTAAGCCATTAACTTCGATAAAATCCTCACAACTAAATTTAAAGGGCGGAAACTTCTGATCTACACCTTGTAAGCCTTCTCTTTTTTAGCTGGTGTTTTCAAATTATCTATACCATCACTAGCAGCTTTGAGAGCCTAAAGGGAATTTTTCACTTCAGCTTCCGATAATGAATTACTCGATTTTTTTAATTATAGTAATAGTTAATGTCCAAATCTGTTTCCTTTTCACTTTTTGATGCAGCAGGTGTTTTCAGTTTGTTACTTAACAATGTTTTATCGGCTTGATTGGTAGATGCTATTAACGGATCTAAATGATTTTTGCACTATAATTTTAAATTAGGGATCAGGTTTAAAAAAGCCTGAAAATTGGCTTTATATTTTTTCTTGTCCAGTTTAAAGTAAAAGGCACCTTTCTTTGATCCCGATTTATCTTTTTCCTCAAGTTTGATCAATAAACCAGTAGAACTGATTTTTCTGCTGAAATTCCGGGTGTCTATTTTGGTGTCGTTCACTTCCTCAAATAGCAATTGTAACTGTGGAATGGTAAACTTTTTAGGTAACATTTCAAAAAGGATAGGGTGGAGGGCAGCCTTGTAGCGTAATTTTTTCCGGGCATCAGCAACCATTTGAGCATGGTCGAAAATTAGCTTCGGACTTTCATTCACTAAAAACCATTCTGCGTGATATTCATCACTCAATTGCGCTTCATATTTATGAATATCAATTAAAGCAAAGTAGCCTACCGATAGCGTACGTTCAATAGGATCACGATCAGGCTCACCATAAATTTGCAATTGTTCGAGGTAAATCCCTTCCAGACCGGTGTTTTTTTTTAAAACCCTGTTGGCCGCATCATCAGGACTTTCATTAGCACCCACAAATCCACCGATTAAACTCCATTTATTAATCTCAGGTTCTAACCCGCGCTTCACCAGCAATAATTTAAGGCGCTCTCCGTCAAAACCAAAAACAATGCAATCTACAGCCACCAGGTAATGCGGTTGGCCTGAATATTCTATCATGCTGAAATCAAATTAAATGTGCCTGAATATCTTCAAAATTTTGCGAAAATAGAAATTATCATTAAATTATTAAATGTCATTTTGACAAATAATAATTTATTTATACTTTAGCAGAATTCAAATCCCATTTTATAGCCAAACATTCTAATCAATAATATAATATGAGTACAACATTTGATCTTGATTCAAATCCGCACAGAAGACTCAATATTCTCACTGGAGAATGGGTTTTGGTATCACCGCATCGCACCAAGCGGCCATGGCAAGGTAAGGTTGAAGATGTAACGGCTGATAACCGCCCGGAATATGATCCTAAATGTTATCTGTGCCCGGGAAATGATCGTGCAGATGGCGATGTCAATCCGGATTATAAGGAAAGTTTTGTCTTTAAAAATGATTTTTCAGCCCTGCTGGAAGATACACCTGCTGCCGGCATGAACGATGACGGTTTATTGGTGGCGCAAAATGAGCGTGGCATCTGTAAGGTAATTAGTTTTAGTCCTAAACATAATTTAACCCTGCCAGAATTAAGCGTTAGTGAAATTACTGCGGTTGTAGACTTATGGCAAAAAGAATTTAACAGCCTTTCTGAAAATGAATGGATCAAGTATATCCAGATTTTCGAAAATAAGGGCGAAATTATGGGTTGCAGCAATCCGCATCCACATGGGCAAATTTGGTCGCAAAGCGAAGTGCCAATGGAAATTGTGAAAGAAACCGAGCGCCAGAAAAATTACTATGCCGTTCATCGGGAAAGTTTACTATCTGCTTACCTTAAAATCGAATTAAAAAAGAATGAAAGAATTGTTTACGAAAATGAACATTTCGTTGTGCTGGTGCCATTCTGGGCAGTCTGGCCTTACGAAACCATGATTATTAGTAAACGGCAAGTGAATAGCATTAAATATTTTAATGGTGTAGAGAAAGCAGCTTTGGCAGATGCAATAAAGATGCTTACGATCAAATACGACAACCTTTTCGAAACCTCTTTTCCTTATTCCGCAGGAATGCATCAAGCACCTGTAAACGGTGGGGATCATCCGGAATGGCACTGGCATATGCATTTTTATCCGCCATTGCTGCGTTCAGCTACGGTGAAAAAATTTATGGTCGGTTATGAAATGCTTGCGAACCCTCAGCGTGATATTACACCAGAATTCGCTGCAAATCGCCTGAAGGAATTGTCGACAGAACATTATAAATTAAAACTAACCAAATAAACATAATTAAGAGCGAATGGATATTGAGCGTTTAAAAAGTGCATTTAGAGGTATTTACCAAACTGAACCCATCCTGGTTAAATCTCCGGGAAGAATTAATATTATCGGTGAGCATACCGATTATAATGGTGGCTTTGTAATGCCTGCGGCCATTAATAAGGCCATTTATGTCGCAGTATCAAAAAGAGATGATGAGGAAATTCACTTATATTCTGAAAGTTATCAGGCATCATATGCTTCCTCCATTACTGCAATAGAAAAATCTGATCTTGGTTGGGCAAACTATGTACTGGGCGTAGCCGATCAATTGGTTAAAAGGGGCTATAAAATTAATGGTTTCAACCTTTATTTAGATGGAAATGTTCCTTTAGGTGCGGGGCTTTCCTCCTCAGCTGCCTTGGAGTGTGCAACGGCCTTTGCGCTTGACCACCTGAATGATCTGGGTATTTCACAAATGGATCTGGCTTTAATTTCCCAAAAAGCTGAACATGTGTTTGCTGGCGTAAACTGTGGTATTATGGATCAGTTTGCTTCTGTTTTTGGTAAGCAGGATCATGCTGTTTTACTGGATTGCAGAACGATGGAATATGAATATATACCTTTGGAATTGAAAGGTTATAAACTTGTTTTGCTCAACACAAACGTAAAACACTCCCTTTCTGATTCTGCCTATAACCAGAGAAGATCTCAGTGTGAACAAGGCGTAGCCTGGATTAGTGCACATCACCCTGAGGTAACCAGTTTAAGGGATGCCAATATAAACATGCTGGAGGAGTTTGTTAAGCCAAAGGATACGGAAGTTTACCAGAAATGTAAATATGTAGTAGAGGAAATCGGCCGGATTCAAAAAGCAGCGGAAGCACTTAAACAAGGTGATTTAGTGGCATTAGGCAAGCTCATGCTCGAAACGCATGAAGGCTTAAGTCAGCAATATGAAGTGAGTTGTAAGGAACTGGATTTTCTGGTTGATTATGTGAAAGATTTAGATCATGTTCTTGGTGCCAGGATGATGGGTGGCGGCTTTGGTGGCTGTACCATCAACATTGTAAAAGATGAAAATATCGACGCTTTAATTTTAGAGGTAAGTGCCCTTTATGAAAAAGAATTTGGTTTGTCGCTTGATGCATATGTGGTAGAAACAGCAAACGGATCAGCGCTAATCGATGCTTAAAGCTTAGGTTTTTGAAAGATCTTGAAATAAAAAAAATAGAATTTAATATGCCATCCGGGCTGGTTAAATAAAACCTAAACAAATACATGAATGAAAAATAATATTCTGGATACAAAAGATTACATCGTATTTGCGGTGTACTTTGTGATTGTAGCAGCCTATGGCCTTTACATTTACAATAAGAAAAAATCTGTATCAACAGGCTCAAAAGATTACTTTTTGGCCGAAGGGTCGCTTACTTGGTGGGCTATTGGCGCTTCACTAATTGCTTCGAATATCTCAGCCGAACAATTTATCGGGATGAGTGGTTCGGGATTTAAAATGGGATTGGCCATTGCCACTTACGAATGGATGGGAAGTTTAACCCTTATCGTGGTTGCGGTGTTCTTCATTCCGGTTTACCTTAAAAACAAAATTGCCACCATGCCACAATTTCTTCACCAGCGCTATAATGGTACTGTTGCAATGATTATGGCTGTTTTTTGGTTGCTCTTATATGTAGTGGTTAATTTAACTTCTATCCTGTATTTAGGTGCATTGGCCGTAAGCAGTATTTCTGGTTTCAACCTGGAACTGTGTATGTATGCCATTGCAGCCTTTGCCATCATCATTACTTTAGGTGGGATGAAGGTAATTGGTTATACCGATGTTATTCAGGTGTTCTTCTTAATTTTAGGTGGTTTGGCTACAACCTATCTGGCGCTTAATCTCGTGTCTACCCATTACGGAACAACCGGTATTTTCGAAGGTTATCATCTAATGAGCACTAAAGCATCAGAGCATTTTCATATGATACTAAAACCTGATAATGAAAATTATATCGATTTACCAGGTTTGAGCGTACTTATCGGCGGGATGTGGATTGTAAACCTGAATTATTGGGGTTGCAATCAATATATTACTCAACGTGCTTTAGGTGCGGATTTAAATACCGCAAGAGGTGGTTTATTATTTGCTGCTTTTTTGAAATTGTTAATGCCGATCATTGTGGTGCTTCCGGGTATTGCAGCCTATGTACTTTATAAGGATGGTGCATTCCAGACAGAAATGTTGCAGAATGGCTCTGTAAATCCAGATCGTGCTTATCCGGTATTGCTGAACTTACTTCCTGCAGGTTTAAAAGGTTTATCATTTGCGGCATTAACAGCAGCTGTGGTAGCTTCTTTAGCGGGTAAGGCAAACAGTATCGCCACTATTTTCACCCTTGATATTTACAAAAAAGTAATCAATCCGGCAGCAACAGAAAAGAACCTGGTATTGACCGGAAAAATTTCCATCATTGTGGCAATGATTTTGGGCGTATTAATTGCACCGCATTTGGGGATTGATAAAAAAGGTGGTTTCCAATACATTCAGGAATATACTGGTTTTGTTTCGCCAGGTATTTTCGCCATGTTTATTTTAGGTTTCTTTTGGAAAAGAACCACTTCAAATGCTGCTTTATTTGCAACGATAGGTGGTTTCGGTATGTCGTTATTGCTTAAGGCTTTGCCAAAGTTAACAGACCTTTCCTGGTTATCTGGTTTAGGCTTTTCTGTGAAAAATGCAACAGGAGTTTATGAAATTCCTTTCCTTGACAGAATGGGCTTTGTATTTGTATTCTGTATCATTGGTATGATCATCATCAGTTTATTTGAAAACAGAAAAGGCGTGAATCCTAAAGGGTTGGATATCGATGTTAAAATGTTTAAAACCAGTACCAGCTTTGCCGTTGGAACATTACTTATTATTGGCTTATTGGTTGCGCTTTACAGTGTTTACTGGTAAGATATTAAGTCATTAGAACGATAAAAAAAAGGATAGCATCTTATGACGCTATCCTTTTTTTGTTTAGGAGCTATAACCTTTGGTTTTAAAAATATATAAGGTATAGCGGTTGATTTCTAATAACCAATAAAATGATCAGAACGTATGTTTTTTAAATAGCAGAATCTTTTAACGCTGAAGACGTGGTCTTTTAGATTTGAATGCTTCGTTTGTTCTTGGTTTTGGAGCTGGCTTTTTAGGCGCAACTTCTTCCGATAACTTAACGGTAATCACATTTCCTTTAAATGTTTCTCCATTTAGCATAGAAATGATGTTTTTAGCATCATCTAAACTTTCAACCTCAATAAAGGCATAACCTTTGCATTTTCCTGTAGCCCGATCCCGAACAACTTTAATCGTATCAATTTTACCATGGAGACTTACAAAAATTGCTAAATCCATTTCCTGAATATTGTCTGCCAGGCCACCGACGAAAAGCTTGTTCATTTTTAGAATATTATGTTGTTATTGATATCGCCTTTGATAACGTTTTCGCCAGCATTATGTTTTATGTTAAATTGTTTTGCAAAATAAAAATTTATAATGATGAAAACAAAACAGATTTTAACTTAAAAGCTGCTAATTCTCACATCATCATTAATTTGCATGAGTTTGACATGGAATTTATACGCGCATTAGTGTATTAAAGGTTATAATGAATTCTAACTAAGCCCAAATTGTCGAGCAGCTATGCTGGAATGACGAAACCATATGACCAATAACCATTTTGGATGATGTTTTCTGCTCAATAAAAGCTTCTCTCCATTTGATCGACTAGAAAATTTGCTATTAAGATTAACATTCTTTAACGAAGCTGAAAAGCAGTTTTAAACATTACGGCAAGAATTTTGTTAAATGTTCATCTATAAAAAAAAGATAAGATTATGAAATTTTACAAATCAATCCCGATAATGCTCTTGGCTGGAGTGATGATTTCTGGTTGCGTGAGCAATAAGAAATATACAGAACTTCAGGACACTTACTCTAAATTAAGAGAAAGAAATCAAGAGTTAAGTAACAAATACCAGGATAGCCAGCGAGAGCTTTCAGGTACCAGTAGCAGAGTGAAAAGTCTGGAAGAGCAAATTGCCTCCGAAAAATCGAATGTTGTCGCTTTACAGGATGCCTTGAATAAATGCTTAAACTCCAGCAGCCAGGGTAATGTTAATATCTCCAAACTCGTGGATGAAATTAACAGTTCAAATCAATATATTAAGCAATTGGTAAATGCCAAAAATAAAAGTGACTCACTTAATATGGTGTTAACCAACAACCTTACCCGTTCTTTAAGCAGAGAAGAACTTAGTGATGTTGATGTTCAGGTACTCAAAGGTGTAGTGTATATTTCATTGGCTGATAACATGCTTTATAAATCTGGTAGTTATGAAGTATCTGATAAGGCTGGAGAAACCTTAAGCAAAATTGCCAAGATCATTAAAGATTACAGTACTTATGATGTATTAATTGAAGGTAATACAGATAATGTTCCCATCACACAGCCTAATATCCGCAATAACTGGGATTTAAGTGCACTAAGAGCTTCATCAGTGGTTCAGGTTTTGCAAACTAAGTATCAGGTAGATCCAAAGCGATTGACTGCAGGAGGCAGAGGTGAATTTAATCCGGTTGCTGATAACAACACGCCAGCAGGGAAGGCACAAAATAGAAGAACTCAAATTATCATCACGCCTAAACTGGATCAGTTTATGGACTTAATTGGTAAAGCTCCAGAGCAATCACAAAAATAAGATTCATTAGTAGATGGGCAGTCTTTTTAAAGGCTGCCCTTTTTTTGTGCTCTTATTTTTGATTGATGATCAATTTTATTGCTTTATAGATTTTAGCAAGCATAAAAACTAAAGTGTCTTTGATTTACATCTTCAGATTAATTTCGGTTATTGATTAATTCAGCATCTATTAATAAGGTTAACATTTAAGATGCTTTTAAAGGAGTACAAAAAAAGAGTAGATGTTCTTCCGTTTGAATAATTGAAACTTATTAGACACAAAAAAGCCTCAACTGGTGGTTGAGGCTTAATTTTGTTTATGCGCTATATGCTTCCTTGGCATAAGTTTTTAAATATTTTTTAAGCATTTCTCTCGCCACATGGATTCTGGTTTTTACTGTTCCCAGTGGAATCTGTAATTCATCTGCTATTTCATGATATTTAAATCCTTCAAAATATTTAATGAATGGAACACTGTAAACTTCTGGTAAATGATTTAATGCTTTCTGAATATCATCTACAATCATTTTACCTACACTTCCATTTCGCTCAGAACTGTACATTAAATTTGCAGATGAAATTTCATCATCTTGTGTAATTAATGTTTTTGCTTTTGCTGATTTACGATAATTGTTAATGAATGTATTTTTCATTATCACAAATAGCCAGCCTTTGAAATTCGTACCTTCTTGAAAGTTCTGATAGAATCTAATGGCTTTCAACATCGTGTCTTGAACCAAATCGTTCGCATCTTCAATATCTTTTGTGAAATTTAAAGCATGCATCTTAAGCGAAAGGGAGTGGCTGTTAACCATGTTGTTAAATTCAAACTGTGTCATGATGTTTTAGGTTAAGGATGTACTTTCAAACGAACAATAGTTATACCAAAAGATCCTGATGATATCTTTGGTCTGATTACTTATTCGGATCAAAAAATGGTTTTATAGCTACTTAAATGCGGTTTTTAGGTATTGAGGGTTGTCTGTTCATTTCTATATAGCGTATAAATACGGGTGTTTATACTCACATAAAATCTACCGTTTTAGTGTGTGATTGTTCAGCTGCTCAATTTTTAATACAGCATTTCTTTAAAATTATTTTCCATATTCAACACTTTTTTTAGTAAATCAATAGCAGGTTGCAATGAGTAAGGTTAATTATTAGAATAGAAAACCATTGCATTCAATTCTTGTTTTAAAGCTTGTGTAACCTGAATGCTAATAATTTTTTTAAATCATATTATCTTAATGCTTTAAATGTGTTGTATTTGAGTATTCAGTTTATAAGATTCACCGTATTAATAAATTAAAATAATTAAGGAAAAGCCAAGGTTAAAACCTTTATATATAAGTATGGAAATTGATATCCACAAAAGAAAAATAGGCTTAAACTTTAATGAAAGAGGCGCAGCAGAAGTCTACCTATGGGCACCGTATTCGAGCAATGTTTATTTGATAACCAATAACTTAAAACTTCAACTGATTAAGCAAGATTATGGGTATTGGTTTTTAGAGACGGATCAAATCGCTGATCAAGACTCTTATTGCTTTGAAATGATCCCTTTTGCGCAAGCAACAGATCAGCCATCAGAAACAAAACATTTACAGCGGTCAGATCCAGCTTCATTATGGCAAAAGGAGGGGGTAAACGGAAAATCCATTGCCTATAATTTAAATGGATTTAAGTGGGAGGATCAAGACTGGAATGGAATTCCACTGGAAGAATTTATCATTTATGAACTTCATACCGGAACTTTCACTGAAAATGGTGACTTTAAATCCATAGAAAATAAGATTCTATATTTAAAAGAATTGGGCATTACGGCAATCGAACTGATGCCTGTTGCGCAGTTCTCTGGAGAAAGAAATTGGGGTTATGATGGCGTTTTCCCTTTTGCTATTCAAAACTCATATGGTGGCCCTGAAGCATTGAAGCACCTGATCAATATCTGCCATATAAATGGTTTAGCTGTCATTCTTGATGTGGTTTACAATCATATGGGACCTGAAGGGAACTATTTCAATGATTTTGGTCCATATTTTACAGATAAATACCAAACCCCCTGGGGCCAGGCCATTAACTTTGATGATGCCAACTGCGATCCTGTTCGGAATTACTTCATTGAAAATGTTTTGATGTGGTTCCGGGATTTTCATGTGGATGCCCTTCGTTTAGATGCAGTACATGCGATTAAAGATTTTAGCAGCACCCATATTCTGCAAGAAATTAAGCAATATGTAGATCAACTTTCTGCACAAAATGGAAAAAGCTATCAGTTAATTGTTGAATTGGATTTAAATGATCCAAAATATATTAATCCAACTAATAAAGGTGGATATGGTATGGATGCGCAATGGGCTGATGAGTTTCATCATGCACTTCGGGTTGCTGCCGGACAAGAACCGAATGGATATTATGCTGAATTTATTGGCATTGAGCATCTCGCAAAATCTTATGAAGATGCTTATGTTAATGACGGGCAATATTCACCACACCGGCAGAAAAAATTCGGTGCAAAGGCAAAAAATAATACGGGAAGACAATTTATCGTTTTTTCACAAAATCATGATCAGGTGGGGAACAGGATGCTTGGTGAACGAACCAGTGAACTGTTGAGTTTCGAAATGACAAAATTACTTGCAGGAGCAGTATTTTGTAGTTCATTTTTACCCCTCATTTTTATGGGAGAAGAATATGGGGAAACCAATCGTTTCCAATTTTTCACTAGCCATAGTGATCAAGACCTGATTGAAGCGGTGAGAAAAGGAAGGAAGTCTGAGTTTGCTGCTTTTCATCATGGAGAAGAAACACCTGATCCGCAAAGTGATACTACCTTTTTAACATCTAAATTAAGTTGGGACAGGATAACGCAAAAACCCCATGAAAGCCTGCTTAAATTTTATAAGGCGCTCATTAATTTGAGGAAAACCTATAAAGTAATGTCTGTTTTGGATAGAAATCATGTTAAGGCAATCGCACTGGCTGATCAAAACTGTTTGATTTTAGAACGCTGGCACGAAGACGAAAAAATTCTGTGTCTAATGAACTTTTCTGATCATGAACAGACGCTGAACCTTAAATATAGCTTTCAATATCAAAACATTTTTAACTCCGCATCAGTCTTGTGGGGTGGAATAAGTGTTGACGATTCCATACCAACAAATAATAAAATAACCCTTTTACCTGAATCGATCCAAATTTTTCTTTGTAAAAATGTATAAACCTTCAAGCACTTACCGAATCCAGTTTAATAAAGATTTTCCTTTTAAATCGCTTAATCATATCGTTCCATATTTAAAAGAATTAGGGATAGATACTATATATGCTTCACCCATATTTGAGGCTTCCCCTGGAAGTATGCATGGTTACGATACGATTAATCCGCATAAAATTAACCCCGAAATAGGAACAGAAGAAGAATTATATCAGCTTGCTGCAAATCTGAAAGCTGCCGGAATTGGCTGGCTGCAAGATATTGTGCCCAATCATATGGCATTCCATACGGGTAATGCATGGCTGATGGACATATTAAAAAAAGGAAAAGAATCCGCATATGCCGCCTTTTTTGATATTGATTTAAAGCATGAAAAACAACTGATGGTACCTTTTTTAGGTGAGGACCTGAATGATGCTATCGCAAATGCAGCGCTAAAGTTAACGGAGGAAAATGATGCGTTTTATGTTAATTATAGTGGAACGATTTGGCCGTTAAGTGATGACACTTCTAAAAAACTCAGAGATAAAAATATAGCTGATATCAATAGTAATCCTTCAGCATTGCTGGAAATTCTAAATGAGCAGCATTACCGCCTCTGTAACTGGCAGGAAACCTTTTATAAAATCAATTACAGGCGATTCTTCACCGTAAATAGCTTAATCTGCTTAAACATTCAGGATAAAGCCGTATTTGATACTTACCACGAATATATTTTCAATTTTGTAAATGAAGGTGTTTTTCAAGGATTAAGAATAGATCATATTGATGGACTTTACGATCCGAAGATGTATCTAGATAGATTAAGAGAATCTGTAGGTGATGATGTATACGTGGTTATTGAGAAAATTCTAGAATACGACGAACAATTGCCGCAAGATTGGAATACCCAGGGCAATACAGGATATGATTTTCTGGCGATCACCAATAACCTTTTCACCAATCAATCCGCTCAGCAATCATTTGATAAACTATATCAAAAAGTAACAGGTAAAGCGCAGGATCTGGATGTATTGATTCATGAGAAAAAAGAAACCATTCTTTATGAACACATGAGTGGCGAACTTGATAATTTATATCAGTTGGCTAAAGATCTAAATTTAATTTCAGATACCGATGAAGACGAAATTGGTACCGATATGATTAAAAAAGGAATTGGGGAAATGATGATTCAAATGCCCGTTTACCGCTATTATGATTATCAGTTTCCTTTAAAAAATGAATCATTAATTCAAGTTACGGAATTAATTTCCGGCGTAAATCAGCAGGATGAATTAAAAGCAGCTGGTGCATTTTTAGCGAAAATTCTTATTGAAAAGCCTTTACAAGGAAATGTAAACTACCTTGAAAACATCGGTAAGTTTTACCAGCGTTGTATGCAGTTTACTGGTCCACTAATGGCAAAGGGGGTAGAAGATACTGTAATGTTTACGTATAACCTTTTTGTTGGCCATACTGAAGTTGGCGATGCACCGCATGCATTTGGAATTTCTATCGAAGATTTCCACCAGAAAATGAAAGACAGGCAGGCGCGATGGCCGCTTTCGTTAAATGGAAGTGCTACTCATGATACCAAAAAGGGGGAGGATGTAAGGGCACGATTAAATGTGTTAACAGATCTTCCAAATGAATGGATTGATTTGGTAGAAGACTTATTGAAGACCACTGAGCAGTTAAAAAAAGAAAATGAATCTTTTAAAGATCTGCATCAGAATGATATGTACCTGGTTATTCAAACTATCTTAGGCGCTTTACCCATGCCTGGCGAAGATTCAGATCAAATCAGTGAGCGTTTAGCACAATACATTGAGAAAGCTTTAAGAGAAGCTAAAAAACGATCGGACTGGGCATCGCCGGATGAAGATTACGAGCAAAATGTAAAAGATTTTGCTAATGCATCATTGAATGAGGAAAATGTCGCCTATCAAGTCATTCAAAAATTTATTAGCAAGATTGCAGATTTTGGCATCATTAATAGTTTATCTCAGTTGTCGTTGAAGTTTACTTGTCCTGGGATTCCGGATGTTTATCAAGGAACGGAATTATGGGATTTGAGTATGGTAGACCCTGATAATCGCAGGCCTGTAGATTATGAAAAGAGACTTGATTTTCAATCTGCAAAAGATGATCAAAGTTTACAAAATCTATGGGATGAACGCTATTCTGGTAAAATAAAACTCTGGCTAACCCAGCGCCTCGCAATCCTTAGAAAAAAACACCAGCAACTTTTTGAAAATGGTGAATATATTCCGCTTCAGGTTGAAGGGAAATACAAACAAAACGTAGTTGCTTTTGCCAGGAAGCTTCACAATGAATGGCTAATTGTAGTAACTCCGTTAGGATTAGCTGCATTAGTAAACGACGAATCAGCGCCAAATCAGTTTGATTGGGCAGATACTCAAATTATTCTTCCAGCAAATGCCCCAATTGAATGGGATGATTTAATTACAGAAAAATCGGGTGTTAAGGATATCCTGAATAAGGGGATTCTGATCAATCAGCTGCTAAGTGAAGTGCCTGTTGGATTAATCAAGCTTAAAACTAAACAGAACAATAGGTCGGCCGGCATTTTAATGCATATCAGTTCATTGCCGTCTGCTTATGGAATAGGGGATATTGGTACTGAAAGTGAAAAATTTATAGAATTTTTGGCCAATTCTAGTCAAAAATTCTGGCAAATATTACCTGTAAATCCTACTAAGGCTGGAAATGGCCACTCACCATATTCCAGTAATTCTGCCATGGCGGGTAATGTATTGCTAATTAGTCCGGATGTTCTTTTATCAGATGGTTTGTTAAATGAAGCAGATTTGGAAAGCGTGAAAATTGAGTTAACAGATCAAATTGATTATGATCGTGTTGAAAGTAATAAATACCATTTACTAAAAGTAGCCTATCAGAATTTCAGGCAATCAACAAATCCTTCTCTAAAATCTTCTTTTGAAGTGTTTTGCGAAGAAGAACAAAGCTGGCTACATGATTTTGCATTATACGTAGCCATTAAAGCAAATCACCATCAACTAGAATGGTACAATTGGCCAGATCTATTTAGAACAAGTGATAAAAAGACTTTGGCTGAATTTAGTAATCAGTTTGCGGATGATATTGATGAGATTAAATGGCAGCAATTTATTTTTTTTAAGCAATGGCATCGCCTTAAGGATTATGCCAATCAAAATGGTATACAGATGGTAGGCGATTTGCCTTTCTATCTGGATTTGGATTCAGTGGAAGTTTGGTCTCAACCTTCATTATTTAAATTGGATATAGATTTAAAGCCACTTAAAGTTGCTGGAGTTCCTCCTGATTATTTCAATGAAAATGGTCAGCTTTGGGGAATGCCCATCTTTAACTGGGCTGCCATGAAGGCTGAAAAGTATGCCTGGTGGATCAATCGCCTTAAAAAAAATATGGAACTGTTTGATTTATTAAGGTTAGACCATTTCAGGGCTTTTTCTTCCTTTTGGGAAGTGGATGCAGGTGCTGAAACAGCAGTTCATGGTAAATGGATTGACGGACCTGGAGAAGAATTTTTTGATATTATTAAGCATGCGCTCGGTCATTTGCCATTTATTGCTGAAGACTTGGGAGAAATTACCAATGATGTAGAATTGCTTCGAGATCAATTTGAACTGCCTGGGATGAAGGTGTTGCAATTTGCTTTTGGAGGCGATTTAATCACTACAACGCATATTCCCCATAATTTTAATTCCACTAATTGCCTGGTTTATACAGGTACTCACGATAATAACACTTTATTAGGCTGGTTTAAAGCTGAGGCAGATGCAGATATAAAGAAAAGACTGGATAACTATTTTGGGTTTGAGGTTAATGAGAAAAATATCAATCACACACTTTTAAGAGCTGTATATTCCTCCAGTGCTAAAATTGCAATTATACCTATTCAGGATATTTTAAATCTTGATGAATCTGCAAGAATGAATAAGCCCGGTGATGGATCTGGAAACTGGAAGTGGCGCTTAACCGGGCAAATGTTAGATTCTGAATTAACAGAATGGCTGAAACAAGCAATAGAATTGTACAATAGAAATTGATAATATGATCTTTGTATAGGTTTGCATTGTTTAGTAAGGTAATGATTCAGTGATACTTTGATAAATAAAAGCAATTCTGAGATAAATAGAATTTCATCAACATAACTATTCAATAAAACAACAATTAGTAAATGTTCTATTAATACGGAAAGGTATCAAAAATGTTAATTTCAAAGATCGATAATCACATAAGTATATATTATATCTCCATTTATGTCTGATAGTATTGACTTTTTTTAAGTAAAATGAATATTTTTATGTGTGGTTTTAAATAAAAAATGATTTTATTTAAAATTATTTAATTGATAATCAGGTGTTTGTGTTATTGTATCCATCTGACGCAAACTTTTACATAATTTAACAGTTCTACTTTATCTTTTCTTGAAAAAATATATATATTTGTTCTTACCCTTTCGAGGGTATGTTTTTCATAGGTAGATGTAGGGTCGAATACTTGTATTCGGCCCTTTTTTTGTGTAAAAGTGTTTTTATAACGTATTTTTGAAGATGATAAAAAAGAAAGTAGTGGTAGCCATTACCGGAGCCAGTGGATCAATTTATGCTAAAGTTTTATTTGATAAATTAATTGAACTTCAGGATCAGATTGAAGCAGTTGGTGTGGTGATGAGTGATAACGCTAAAGAGGTATGGCAATTTGAATTGGGTAATCAAAATTATGCGGACTATAACCAATTTACTTTCTTTAATAAAAATGATTTTAATGCACCTTTTGCGTCAGGCTCTGCTAAATATGATACCATGATCATCGTTCCATGTTCAATGGGTACATTAGGAAGAATTGCGCATGGTATATCAAATGATCTGATTTCCAGAGCTGCAGATGTGATTTTAAAAGAACGTAGAAAACTGATTGCCGTAGTAAGAGATACGCCTTTTAGTTTAATTCACATCAATAATATGAAAACCGTAACTGAAGCTGGAGGAATCATTTGTCCGGCAAACCCATCGTTTTATAGTTTGCCTAAAAGCATTGAAGAAGTAGCGGGTACGGTAATTAGCAGGGTATTGGATTTGGCTGGTTTTGAGCAACAAAGTTATCGCTGGCAAGAAAAATAACCCTTTTCGGAATTCCTTATTCTTCGTCTATGATTTGTCAGTTCTCCAAATACGAAACTGACAACTTCGAACTTATTTCTTATCTTTGCAGGCTCAATGAAAAAGGTCGCATTTTATACATTAGGTTGTAAATTAAATTTCTCTGAAACTTCAACAATTGGTCGATTATTCACCGATGCGGGGTATGCTGTGGTAGAATTTCAAGATCAAGCTGATGTATATGTAATCAATACCTGTTCAGTTACTGATCATGCCGATAAAAAATGCCGTAAGGTTGTTAAGGAAGCCTTAAAATACTCTCCAAACGCTTTTGTCACTATTGTTGGGTGTTACGCCCAGTTAAAACCACAGGAAATTGCAGGAATTGAAGGTGTAGACATGGTTTTGGGTGCTGCTGAAAAATTCAGAATTGTTGAGTATATCACTGATTTAACCAAACAGCCAAAAGCGGTGGTTCATCAGCAAAATATAGAAAAGGTAAACCATAATTTTATCGCCTCTTATTCTATTGGCGACAGAACGCGTACTTTTTTAAAGGTTCAGGATGGATGTGATTATCCCTGCACCTATTGCACTATTCCTTTAGCACGGGGGGCAAGCCGTAGCGATACCATCGAAAACGTAGTCAACCGGGCAAAAATGATTGCTGAAAGTGGTGTGAAGGAAATTGTACTTACCGGAGTTAATCTGGGCGATTTTGGAATCCGAAATGGTACCCGTGAAGATAAGTTTTTTGATTTGGTTAAGACCCTGGATGAAGTAGAAGGAATTGAAAGAATCCGAATTTCATCTATCGAACCCAATCTTTTAAGTAATGAAATTATCGAATTTGTAGCAGCTTCAAAGCGATTTGTACCTCATTTTCATATTCCCTTACAATCTGGTTCTGATAAGATTCTAGGTTTAATGCGTCGTCGTTATCGTACTGATCTTTATGTGGAACGTGTGGCAAAAATTAAATCAGTGATGCCACATTGCTGTATCGGTGTCGATGTAATTGTAGGCTTCCCTGGTGAAACAAAGGAAGATTTTCTGGATACCTATCAGTTCTTAAATCAACTGGATATTTCTTATTTGCATGTATTTACCTATTCTGAACGAGAACTTACTGCTGCGGCTGATATGAAAGGCGTAGTAACCGGTAGTGAACGGAATGAAAGAAGTAAAATGTTGCACATTCTTTCTGATAAAAAACGTCGTGCTTTTTATCAATCACAGATTGGTACTGATGCTGAAGTGCTTTTTGAAGCCGATCAAAAAATGGGTTATATGCATGGTTTTACTAAAAACTATGTTAAGGTACGTGCAAAGTATGATCCTATTATGGTAAATGAACTCAAAGCAGTTAAATTACTAGAAATGACGCCTGAAGGTGAAGTTGAAGTAGCTGAATTGGAAACAGTTTACGCGCATCATTAGTATTTTAAATTATCATGCTGAATTAGTTCGGCGCCTATTCGGATAAGATCTTGAAACAAATTCAGGAGGACGACTTTTCGTAAATGCAGGCATTCCTTAATCAAATCGTCATGCTGAATTCAGTTCAGCACCTTTTTAGATCAGATCCTGAAACAAGTTCAGGAAGACGATTCATCTAGTAGATCTTCTTTAGAGTATGCACGACCGATTAATCTACTTTGCGGAACCTACGAAGGAGATTGCTTCAGCAGATGAAGAATCTGATTCGCAATGACGGATTTTAAGGAGAATAGTCATTGCGAGGAGGCACGACGAAGCAATCTATTTAACTAAATCTACGAAGGTTTTTAATAGGTATTTTTAATCGATTCGTCATGCTGAATTTATTTCAGCATCTATTTAGATCAGATACTGAAACAGTTCAGGAAGACGATTTTTCTAATAGATCTTCTTCAGAGTATGCACGACCGATTAATCTACTTTCGGAACCTAAGAAGGAGATTGCTTCAGCAGATGGAGAGTCTGCTTCGCAATGACGGGTTTTGAGGCAGATCGTCCTTGCGAGGAGGCACGACGAAGCAATCTAATTTGCCTTTAGTCTTTCCGCTTTAGCCTTTCAGCTTTCTTTCCTATCTTCGCAACAAATTATTTGTATGTTTCCTACCGTCTCCCATTTTTTAGAATATTTATTTGGCATTAACCTGCCATTGCCGTTTAATACTTTTGGTGTTTTTGTAGCGCTAGCCTTTGTTGCTGGGTATTGGGCTTTTACCAAAGAATTACAGCGGAAAGAAGCATTAGGCATTCTTCATCCCATCACTAAAACGGTGGTAGTTGGAAAGCCTGCTACCACTTCTGAGCTTATTATGAATGCGCTGTTTGGATTTTTAATAGGCTATAAACTGGTATATGCCTTGTTAAACTATTCATTATTTGTAAGCGATGCGCAATCCGTTCTAATGTCTGCTAAAGGAAACGTGATCGGTGGTTTACTATTTGCCGCCCTGTTTGCCTATTGGGATTATAAGGAAAAAGATAAATATAAATTAGATGCACCTAAAGAAACAAAAGTAACCATACATCCTTACCAGCTCATGAGCAATCTCATTGTGTGGGCCGCAATCTGGGGTTTTTTGGGTGCCAAGTTTTTCGATAACTTAGAATATTGGGATGATTTTGTACAACATCCAATTGAACGTTTACTTTCATTCAGTGGTTTAACCTTTTATGGCGGATTAATTTGTGGCGGGGCAGCTGTACTTATCATTGCAAAGAAAAATGGAATAAAGCCTTTACATATGCTAGATGTAGGCGGTCCGGGAATGATGCTGGCTTACGCCGTTGGACGTATTGGCTGTCATTTATCTGGAGATGGGGACTGGGGAATTGTGAATTCAAATCCAAAACCTTTCTCTTGGTTACCAGATTGGTTATGGTCGTATACTTATCCGAACAATGTAGTGGGCGAGGGGATTCCTATTTCTGGCTGCACAGGTAAATTTTGTAACGAGTTGGCTCAGGGAGTTTATCCCACACCTATATATGAAGTAATTGTATGCTTAATTCTTTTTGCCTTCTTGTGGAGCATCCGAGATAAAATAAAAGCTCCTGGATTGATGTTTGGGATTTATATGATTTTGAATGGAATTGAACGTTTTTGTATCGAATTGATTCGTGTAAACTCTAAGTACCACGTATTTGGATTGTCATTTACCCAGGCAGAAATGATTTCAACTTTTCTGGTAATCGGAGGAATTGCTTTAAGCATCTATGCATTAAGAAATAAAAACGAATTGAGTTAAATCTATCTTCCAAGTATCTCCAATCCATTTTGATAAAAAAATATGAATTACGAATTAATATGTAATAAGGTTATCTCAATAGTGAAGTTAACCGGGAACTTTATCCGTAAAGAATCTTTACAATTTGATGCCAGTAAAATCGAATACAAAGGGTTGAACGATATGGTTTCTTATGTAGATAAAACAGCAGAACAGAAACTGGTTCAAAACCTGGAAAAACTTATTCCGGATGCTGGTTTTATTACAGAAGAAAAAACGATCAGCAGAGTAGGTAAAACTTATACGTGGATTATTGATCCTCTTGATGGTACCACAAACTTTATTCATGGAATTCCTGCATATGGTATCAGTGTAGCCTTATATGAAGAAGGTAAGCCGGTAATCGGTGTGGTTTATGAACTTAATCGCGGTGAAATGTTTTACTCATTTAAAGGCGGAGAAGCTTTTATGAATAAAAAACAAATCCGCGTTTCTACCAATCCAGATTTACCTTCTAGTTTGCTGGCTACTGGTTTTCCATATTATCAGTTTGATAAGCAGGCACAATATTTAAAGTTATTGGAAGAAATGATGCAGAAAAGCCATGGCGTTCGTCGGATTGGCGCTGCTGCAATTGATTTGGTTTATACCGCTTGTGGCCGTTTTGATGCTTTTTTTGAATACAATCTTCAACAGTGGGATTTTGCAGCAGGGTGTTACATTGTACAACAGGCAGGTGGAGAGGTATTTGATTTCTCTGGTGGTAATGATTACTTTGAGAAAAGAGAGATCCTGGCTACTAATGGAAAGCTTACTGGTGAAATGCTAGCAGCTATTAAGCAGTATTTTTAATAAAAACCATTTCTTTATAAACGGTTTTTAAACATAAGCTAAATAAATACCTTATGTTTCTTATAAGATGAAATGGTATAGTATGATAAACAAGTTGAGCTTATTATGGCCTCATTGTGATAAGCGACTGAATAAATGAGTTAATATTGGTGGGGCGTACTTATTTGAGGGGTCTATAAGATCAAATAAAAAAAGGTCTTGGTTTAAACCAAGACCTTTTTACTATGTATGTACTATGAAAAATGCAGAATTTTAAAGCGCTTCAGATACGACATCAGTAACTTCAGGTACCATTCGTTGTAATAAATTCTGAATACCCGATTTAAGGGTGATGGTTGAAGATGGGCAACCACTGCAAGAACCTCTTAATTCTACAGTTACCACGCCTTCATCAAATGATTTATAAGTAATCGCACCACCATCCTGTTCAACAGCAGGACGAACATAGTCATGAAGGATTTGCTGAATTTTAATTTCTGTTTCTGTACCTTCAAAAGACGGTGCTTCCTCAGAAGTTACTTCTTTAATTTTTAATTCAGATTCTACAGCACCTTTTACAAATTCTTTTAAAATCGCTTCAATATCCGCCCATTCTGCATCATCTGTTTTAGTAATGGTCACAAAGTTGCTTGCAAAAAACACACCCGTAACAAAGTTGAACTTAAATAATTCCTTCGCGAAAGGAGAATGATCAGCACTTTCCTTTGTTGCGAAATCCTCGCTACCATTAATCAGCAATTTATTCACCATGAATTTCATGGTAGCTGGATTAGGAGTCTGTTCTGTATATACGTTAATCGTCATGTCTTAATCAATTTGAATAAACAAAATTAACAATTACTCATCAATAAAGCCTTTGCAGGCTGTCTGTTTAGCGTCAATTTAATAGGCTAATAAATGCCTGTATAATTGAAAGGGGTAATGGTTCTTAATTGTTCTTTTACTTCCTCCTCAACAGCTAATCCTTCAATAAATTCAGCAATACTCGCTGCATTAATTTTTGAGTTGGTTCTGGTTAGTTCTTTCAACGCCTCATATGGATTAGGGAAGTTCTCTCTACGTAAAACCGTTTGAATGGCCTCAGCAACAACTGCCCAATTATCATCTAGATCTGCATGTAGAGCGGCTTCATTTAGTAAAATTTTATTTAATCCCCTTAAAGTAGAATGAATAGCAATTAAGGTATGTCCAAATGGAACGCCAATATTTCTCAATACGGTTGAATCTGTTAAATCCCTTTGTAAACGTGAAATCGGTAGTTTAGCCGCAAAAAATTCAAATAATGCATTGGCAATGCCAGCATTGCCCTCAGCATTTTCAAAATCAATTGGATTTACCTTGTGAGGCATGGCCGATGAACCAATTTCTCCTGCTTTAATTTTTTGTTTGAAGTAGTTTTTAGAAATATAAGTCCAGATGTCTCTGTCTAAATCAATGATGATGTTGTTAATCCGCTTTAAGGCGTCACACTGGGCCGCAAACTGATCATAATGTTCAATCTGTGTAGTATGTTGTGCCCTTGTTAAGCCCAAAATTTCGTTCACAAAATGATTGGAGAAATTCACCCAGTTTACCTGCGGATATGCAATATGATGTGCATTGAAATTGCCTGTTGCGCCACCAAACTTTGCACTATTTGGAATCGACTTTAAATTCTCCAGCTGAATGTTTAAACGATCAGCAAAAACAAGAAACTCTTTCCCTAATTTAGTTGGAGAAGCGGGCTGACCATGCGTATGCGCTAGCATTGGAATATCTTTCCATTCTGCAGCAAGGGCTTCTATTTTAGTTATTAATGTGGTTATTGCCGGATAATAGCTATCATTCAACGCTAATTTTATAGAGTAGGGGATAGCGGTATTATTAATATCCTGGGAAGTTAACCCAAAATGAATAAATTCCTTAAACTCTTGAAGTGCCAGGTTGTCGAATTTATTCTTGATAAAATATTCCACTGCCTTTACATCATGGTTGGTTACTTTTTCAGTCTCTTTAATTTCGAGTGCATCACTTTCCGAAAAGTTCTCATGAATATTACGAAGTGCAGCATAATGGTTTTTGTCGAAATTTTCCAGGCCGGGCAAGTTTGTTTCACATAAAGAAATAAAATATTCAATTTCTACAAAAACACGATATTTGATTAATGCTTCTTCAGAGAAGTAGGCTGCTAAACCTTCAGTAGTTTTTCTATATCGGCCATCAATTGGCGAAATGGCTTGTAGTGATGTTAAATTCATTATGCGGATTATATTTTTGCCGCAAATTTACTACAATTGGTGGGATTTTAGGACTTTCATCTTTAAAGAAATCCCGTAACAATGAAAAAAGTGGCTATTAAATAGATCCGTCCTATTTTTTTGAGGAATAGATATTGATCAGATAGAATGATATAAAAAAATCGCTTATTTCTTAGTCATAAAAAAAGGTCTTGATTTTAAAATCAAGACCTTTTTTTATTTATGATGAAAATTAAACTAGTGTTTAACTTCTTCAGTAGTTTTTGTAGTAGCTTTCACAGTAGTAT
This sequence comes from Pedobacter psychrotolerans, assembly GCF_004340665.1. Classification (GTDB taxonomy): domain Bacteria; phylum Bacteroidota; class Bacteroidia; order Sphingobacteriales; family Sphingobacteriaceae; genus Pedobacter; species Pedobacter psychrotolerans. Next base: position 194,981 of record NZ_SLWO01000007.1, on the reverse strand, counting down.
CTTTTACTGTAGAATCTTTAACAACAGTATCAACACCAGTTGTGTCAGTAACGATAGTTGAAGAATCAGTTACAGTTGTATCAGCACCATCAGCTTTTTTCTCTGAGTTACAAGCTGCAACAGATAATGATAATGCTAAAGCTAAGAAGCCAAATTTGAATGTATTTTTCATTTTGATATTTTTTTAGAGTGAATATATACCTTTAATACTAAAGGATTAAAAAGGTAACCCAAAAAAATAAAAAAAAATAAAAATGGCCTTGAAAATTAATTCAAGGCCATTTTTTATAAGTAAAGTCAGACTAGTGTTTAACTTCTGTAGTAGTTGTAGTAGCTTTTACAGAAGTATCTTTTACTGTAGAATCTTTAACAACTGTATCAACACCTGTAGTGTCAGTAACGATAGTAGAAGAATCAGTTACAGTAGTATCAGCACCTTCAGCTTTTTTTTCTGAATTACAAGCAACAACTGATAAAGATAAAGCTAAAGCTAAGAAGCCTAATTTGAATGCATTTTTCATGTTTGAGTTTTTTTAGTTATTAATTAATTTACCCTTAATACAGTAAAATTTAAAAGGTAACCCAATAATTTAAAATAAATAAAAAAGTCCTTAAGATTATAACCTTAAGGACTTTTTTATATGGTAAGTTAGACTAGTGTTTAACTTCTGTAGTAGTTGTAGTAGCTTTTACAGAAGTATCTTTTACTGTAGAATCTTTAACAACTGTATCAACACCTGTAGTATCAGTAACGATAGTAGATGAATCAGTTAAAGTTGTATCAGCACCTTCAGCTTTTTTTTCTGAGTTACAAGCAACAACTGATAAAGATAAAGCTAAAGCTAAAAAGCCTAATTTGAATGCATTTTTCATTTTTGAATTTTTTAAGTAATTAATTTTCTTGTTAATGCCGCAAAGGTAGAAAGGTAACCCGGTATTTTTAAAAAAAGTGAAAATATTTTTTTTACGCTGCTTCAGGTTAGGTTTACCTGAGTCGGTTATTAAACTTATTTATTGGCTATAATTTTTTTTGTCTAATATTGGGTTACTATTTACCGAAAAACGTATTAACCAGTGAATAACAGTTTAAAGGGTTCAGTTCCAACAGATAGAGAGGTTATTTTAGGTATTCTAAATAACTCTGCGGATACACTTAACAAGTTATATAAGGCTTATTTTGCGATGGTTTTGCAATTTATCCTGAATAATAATGGAGATGAAGATGATGCAAAAGATGTATATCAGGAGGCGATTATTATTTTATATAACAAAATTAAAGAAGGAAATTTTGAGCTTAGCAGTAAACTAAAAACATATATATACTCGGTTTGCCGGAGGATTTGGTTAAAAAAACTAAGTCAGCGAAGTAAAAAAACAGGCAACATTACCGATTATGAAGATGTGTTTGCTGTAGAAGAGGATGTAGAACAACATGAAGAAAAGGATTTGCAGTTTGTGAAAATGCAATCTGCCCTTGATCATCTTGGTGAACCTTGTAAAACCATTATTCAGGATTTTTATATCCACAGTTTATCCATGCAGGATATTTGCGAGAAGTTTGGTTACACCAATACAGATAATGCAAAAACACAAAAGTATAAGTGCCTGCAGCGGTTAAAGAAAATATTTTTTCAACCTTAGTTATTGAAATGAGAAACGATTTGGAGTTAGACGCAATTATTGAAGATTATCTTTTAGGTAAGCTTAATCCACAGGAAACTGAAGCTTTGGAACAACTACGTCGTAATGATCCGGCGGTTGATCATAAAGTGGTTTCACATAAATTCTTCCTTGAATCTATGGAGATGTTTGCGGCGCAAATCCGTTTGAAAGAACAATTAAATAGTATTCATGCGGAAATCAATGTAGAAGGTCTTGCTTCTTCACTTAGGCCACATCCATCACGGGTGGTTCAACTTTGGAGGAAACAGAAATCAGCCATTGCTGTTGCTGCTTCATTTTTGGTTTTGTCTCTAGTGTCTGTTTATTCTATTCAGCACAATACTAAACAAAAAGAACAATTGGTTTTGTTAAGTAATCAGGTAAATAAAGCGATTAAAACACAAAATAGTTTAATCAGAAAAATAAATAACACCACTACAACAGCTGGAAAACCTGTAATTCAAAATAGTTTTGGCGGTACGGGGTTTGCGATTTCTACAAATGGTTATATTTTAACTAATCTCCATGTAATTAACGGAGCGGATTCCTTGTATGTTCAAAATAATAAGGGAGAATCATTTAAAGTGAAATCAATTTACACAGACCCTCAAAATGATATTGCCATACTTAAAATAAATGATAAGAATTTTAGCCATTTATCTTCTATACCTTATACCATTAAAAAGAATACCAGCAGTATTGGTGAAATAGTTTATACGCTAGGTTATCCTAAAGATGATGCTGTTTTAGGTGAAGGATATGTTAGTTCGAAGAATGGTTTTGTGGGAGATACCACTCAGTATCAGGTTTCTATCCCTGTTAATCCGGGGAATAGTGGTGGTCCGCTTTTAGATGCCAATGGCAACTTGGTGGGAATTATTAGTGGTAAGCCAGATCAAACAGAAGGTGCTGCATTTGCCATCAAATCGAAATATATTTTAGAAGCCATGAGGGCAATTCCCCAGGATTCTTTAGGAACTAACCGACTTTCATCTAACAAGAAAAGCATGCTGTCGGGATTAAAACGTACAAAACAGATCGAGAAATTGCAGGATTATGTTTTTATGATTAAAGTTTATAATTAAAATAACCCAAACAAATTATATTGTTGAGACCCTGAAGCTAACTACTTCGGGGTTTTTTATGTGTTTATAATTTAGATGTATTAAATAATATAATGTCTACGTATTTACTATGGTATTGATTAGATTTGTTTAATTCAAATTAAAAAAATAATATTATGAGTATAAGATTAGGCGATACCGCACCAAATTTTCAGGCAGAAACATCTATCGGAAAAATTGACTTTTACGAATTTTTAGGAGATAGCTGGGGTGTTTTATTTTCTCACCCGGCGGATTATACACCCGTTTGCACCACAGAATTAGGAAGAACTGCTGCCTTAAAGGGAGAGTTTGAGAAACGTAATGTAAAGGTTTTAGCGTTAAGCGTTGATTCGGCAGAATCGCATAAAGGATGGATTAATGATATCAATGAAACTCAGCACACCACTGTAGAATTTCCAATTATTGCCGATCCGGATAAAACAGTTGCAAATCTATATGATATGATTCATCCAAATGCGTCAGAAACATTAACCGTGAGATCGCTTTTTGTAATCAGTCCTGATAAGAAAGTTAAATTGACTATTACTTATCCTGCATCCACGGGTAGAAATTTTAATGAGGTGTTAAGGGTAATTGATTCTTTACAACTTACCGCTCAATATTCTGTTGCTACACCAGCAGATTGGAAAGATGGGGATGATGTAATTGTAGTGAATAGCATTAAAACTGAGGATATTCCAGCTAAATTTCCAAAGGGTCATACCGTAATCAAATCTTATTTACGTACTACACCACAACCTAATAAATAAATATCTGTATTATTAAACCATGCAACATTATCGTTAATAAATACAATATGTAGATATTTTTTAGGTCTGTTTATTATATTTGATAGTTTTGTTTTTGTGAATTGACGTTTAATCTGGTTATCAAATTGAAATGCTTAAAAAAAATGAATAACAAGACGTAAAGAATTATTTATTTATCATTATTTTTTATTTTTTTTATGGCAATTGGAAAAGTTAAGTGGTTTAATACTCAAAAAGGTTTTGGATTTATCATTCAAGAAGACAATAAAGATTTATTCGTTCATTTCAAGGATGTTTTGGGTGGAATAGATGCAATAAAGGAAGGTGATGCAGTTGAATTTGATGTGGCTGATGGTACAAAAGGTTTACAGGCTGTAAACGTTAAGAAAATTTAATATCATACTATATTGGTATCATAAGAAAAGTCATTCCTGTGGAAGGGCTTTTCTTGTTAATAATGCTGAATAATACGTGCACTCAGGATTATATTCTCATTTCCTCCAGTTTTAGTAAAGATTAAAAACTGATCTTGGGCGGACTTAATTTTATACTTTTTTGATAAATCTTCGGGCTTTGCCGGATAATTTCTAACAATAATATTCCCAGTTAGATTGGTTGCCTTTCTTAAATCCGTTGTGGTTAATTGTTGCAGAATTTCAAAAATTCTTCCTGGAAAACTATTGTTAATGATATTGCTGGCGTAAAGTTGTGTCTGCGGATGTAGTTTAACCAAGTGATATCGCTCGCCAATCAAATTAAAAGCCCCTGATTTTAATAATGCGGTATCCGGCTCATATAAATATTTAAATGTTGATAGGTTCTCCGCATATTTTAAATTAATATGACTTTCTGATTTTTTGAATGAAAATATTTTCTCGGTTTCATTAAGTGCAGCTGCGAATATTTTGGGTTCGTCGGTAAAATCATGATTAATTACCCATAATAGTTCCTTACATTCATTTTTTACACTCACGATGTGAATTTCACTCACTTGTTTTAATTCATTCAAACCCGCTGTAATATCCAATAAAGGAGCAGTTTTAATCAGCAGCCTTCCTGATTTTTTTAATAATAAATCTAAATTACTGCTGACATCAGGTGTGCAGTCTTTCAGCATAAAAACCTTGCCCATGCTTGCCCTGCGGGCAGGATCTACATAGATGGTATCATATCGTTGTGATGTTGATTTGATGAATTCCATTCCATCAACGGCCTTGAATTCAATATTGTTTGACTCCAGAATATTCGCATTATGGGCTGCTATTTCTGACAATTCTGAATTAATTTCACAATGTGTCACAGTATCCACCTGTTTAGCAAAATAATTTGCATCGATTCCAAAGCCTCCGGTTAAGTCGATTAACGAATGTCCGATTGCTAATTTAGATTTATAGCTGGCTGTAATTTCTGAGGAAGTTTGCTCAATTGATAGTGCCGAAGGATAATAAATGCCAGGAGTATGAAACCAACGCGGTAATTTCTTCTCTGCTTTCTTTTTACTCAAGATTTGTCCGGCCAATTCTGATGAACTGATACCATCAAACTTGCTTTTAGCCAAAGCGATATGATTTACATCTGCCTTTAGGTTTGCGTCAATGTATTCTTGTACAGCCTTGGTTAAAAGTTTAGGATTCATTCTATAAATTTACGTCAGTATATGGCGTTAAGAATTCTTTCAGGACTTATTTTTCATAACCATTTGACAAGTATAGCGACTTTTTACTTCCAATAAAATATCTTTATTAACCGTAACCCGATCAATGGTGTTCTGATTATAATAACGGATGGTAACCAATTCAAGACCTTTATTGTATTTAATTGTAAACTCCGCAGAAAGATCTTCAATCAGGCGTTCAATCCGTTCAGGATGATCGTCAATGCTTACCGAAAAACTAATGGCAGAATTTAACATCGTATTGATTTTGATCTTATGTTTATGAAACCGCTCAAAAATATTACTCAGATTTTCTTCAATAATAAATGAATAGTCCTTAGGGAAAATAGAGATCAGTGCCTGATTAATTTTGAATATAAAAGAAGGAATCGGCAAGGGATTATTTTCTTTTGTAATGGCTGTTCCCGTACCTTCAGGCTGAATAAAAGATCTTACAAATAATGGAATGCCTTTATTTTGTAAGGGTTTTATCGTTTTTGGGTGAATAACTGTAGCGCCGTAGTAAGTAAGTTCAATCGCATCATGATAGGAAAGCTGCGCAATGAGTTCGGTTTCGTCAAACCATTTCGGATCGGCATTTAAAACACCAGGAACGTCTTTCCAAATGGTTAGTGCATCGGCGTTTAGGCAAGAGGCGAATATAGCAGCAGAATAATCCGACCCTTCTCTTCCTAATGTTGTTGTATAGTTCTCACTGGTTCCACCGATAAAACCCTGGGTAACAATAATATTATCCTCAAGCAGAGGAACAAGATCTTTCTGAATAATCAGATTAGTCTTTGTCCAGTCGACCTTTCCTTCACGGTAAGTGTTATCAGTCTGAATAAAGTTCCTGGCATCTGCCCACAAGGTTTTATTTCCACTTTCCTTTAGCCATGCAGCTACTATTTTAGTAGAAACGACTTCACCAATCGATACAATCTGATCATAAATATAGTCTGCATCGTTATCAGGCTCATCCTCAATTAACCACTCAATTTCTACAAAAGTATTGGCCACATCATCATAAACGGAATGTGATTTGCCATCAAAAAGTTCTGCTATAATTTGAAAATGGAAGTGCTTTATCTCTTCTAAAAGTGCATGGGTATTTTCATTGCCTTCTAAATAAGCCTTCGTTAATTCTTCAAGCTTATTGGTCATTTTTCCCATGGCGGAAACCACAATCAGCAATTTGCCGTTCTGGTAATCTCGTACTATAGTGGAAAGGTTTTTTACGCCAGCTGCATCTTTTACTGAGGCACCCCCAAATTTATATATATCCATATTAAAATGCCTTAACCTGCTCTGTAGATAGTGCAGCATTCAACCATCCGCTTTCTAAATGTGCTTTGTATTTATTGTAAAAATTAATTGCGGGTTCATTCCAGTCTAAAACCTGCCATACCATGCCATTATAATTTCCATTTTTTGCTTCTTCAATTACTTTTTCGAAAAGTAATTTACCAACGCCCTGGCCCCTGAAGTCTTCTGTAACAATGAAGTCTTCAAGATATAATCTGCAGCCTTTCCAGGTAGAATAGCGGGTGTAATATAAGGCGAAGCCAATAATGGTGTCATCTGCTACAGCGACAAAAGCCTTCCACACAGCATTTGCGCCAAAACCAGCTTCGATAAAATGATCAAGATTTACGGTAACTTCTTCAGGTGCACGCTCATAAACAGCTAATTCAGTAATCAATTCGAGCATCCTTGGGCAATCGGCGGCTTCTGCAGTTCTTATATTTAAATTCATGATGGATTTTCTGATGTGTTTTTGAAATGTTTGATGGTCCGTTTTCCGAAAATACTGCTTCCAATCCGAACCATTGTACTGCCTTCTTCTATTGCTATTTTATAATCAGCACTCATTCCTGTCGAAATTTCTTTAAAAGAATCTTCATCCTTAAAAAAACTTGCTTTTAATCCATCAAAAAATATCTTTAGTTCATTAAACTCAATGGTAATCTGTTTTTCATTTTTGGTATTTGTCGCAATGCCCATTAAACCAATAATCCTAACATTTTTCATTTCACTATATTCACTGGAACGAAGTAATTCAATGGCTTCATCATGAGCAAGGCCAAATTTAGTTTCTTCATCTGCAATATAGATTTGTAATAAACAATCAATAACCCGTTTGTTTTTAAGCGCTTGTTTGTTAATCTCCTGCAGCAATTTCAAGCTATCAACGCCATGAATCAGGCTCACGAAAGGTGCGATGTATTTAACCTTGTTGCTTTGTAAATGGCCAATTAAATGCCATTCAATATCAGCTGGAAGTTGTGTCTGTTTATCGACCATCTCCTGAACGATGTTTTCGCCAAAAATTCGTTGCCCTGCTTGGTAAGCTTCTAAAATGGTATCGGCAGTTTGTGTTTTAGAAACGGCAATCAGTTTTACACCGTCAGCCTCTACTTCGCTTTTATATTGTTTAAGATTATCAGCTATGCTCATTTATAACTATTTTTGGGTAAAATTAACAACCTTGCCGCAATTTGGGCAAAAAATAATACTTTAATTGAGCATGAAAAAGATAATGTGGGGTTTAATTGTTGCTATACTGTGGTTTGGCTGCAAATCTAAAACGCCAAGTGGCATCATTGATGAAGAAAAGATGGAGGCCATTTTATTTGATGTCCACATTGCAGATGGTTACATTTCAACGATTTATGTTCAGGATTCTGCCAGAAAAGTGGCCGCTGCATATTATAAGGGGATTTATAAAAAATTTGATACCGATTCTGCAGCGTACAACAGAAGCTTAAATTACTATTATCAAAATCCTGAAAAACTGCAGGAAATGTATAAAGTCATCTCAACTCGTTTAGACAATCAAAAAGCTAAACTTAAACAGGCCGACTCGTTATTGCTAAAAAGGAGATTTAAGGCAGATTCAATTAAAATTATTAAAACATTTAAAGCTGATTCTTTAGCCATTAGAAAAAAGATGAAAACAGATTCATCATCGAAGGTTAAAGCAGATGCACAAATTAAAAAAAAGAAAGCACAAGCTGATTCGCTTTTGAACACCAAGAAAAGTGGTGATTTGAAGCCATTAGCCGTTGCAGTACAATAATATGTTATATCCCGAGAATTGTTTAGAACGTTTAGGTTTTTTAGAGATAAGGCAACTCATTAGCAAACATTGTTTAAGTCCGATGGGGCAAGCAATGGTGCTAAAGATGCAGGTGATGAACCGTTTTGATCAAATCGATAAATTTTTACGTCAAACCCACGAATTTAAAAGTATCCTGCAAAATCAGGAGCCATTACAAATAAATACTTTTTTTGATATTAAATCTCTGGTTGATAAAATCAGGGTAGAAGGTACTTATCTTATGGAAGATGAGTGGTTTCAGGTTTACACATCGCTACAGACTGTTTTTTCTGTTTTGCGGTTTTTTGAAGAGCGGGCAGAAGTATATCCTACTTTGGAAGCACTCTTTGAACATTTGCCTATCGAGAAAAATATCATCAGAAAAATTGAGACAGTGATTGATGCAAAAGGTAAAATCAAACCAAATGCATCAAAAGAATTGCAGGAAATTACTTCCGCCATTTCACGTGCTGAGCAGGATGTGCGTAAGCGCATGGATAGCATCTATAAGCAAGCTATTGCGAATAATTGGGTAGCAGATGGTAGTTTAACCATTCGCGATGGCAGGATGTGTATTCCGGTTTTAGCCGAAAATAAGCGTAAACTTAAGGGATTTGTACATGATGAATCTGCCACTGGTCAAACTGTTTACATTGAGCCGGAGGAAGTTTTTACTTTAAATAATAAGCTGCGTGATTTAGAATTTGATAAACGCCGTGAGATTATTAAGATTTTAGTAGCGCTTACAGATGACTTAAGGCCATATTCTCCATTATTACTTTCATATCATGGTTTCCTGACTAAATTAGATTTTGTGCGGGCGAAGGCTTTATTTGCCTTAGATATTGAAGCCGAAATGCCTGGTTTATTAAAGGAGCCTAAAACAAAGTTGATTAATGCCAGACATCCGCTTTTATCAATCTCTTTTGCTGCAGAAAAGAAAACAGTTACGCCTTTAAATATTCATATTGATGCAGAAACGCGGGTTGTCTTAGTTTCCGGACCAAATGCCGGAGGTAAATCAGTCTGTATGAAAACTGTTGGTTTATTGCAGATTATGTTGCAGACAGGCTTGCTGATTCCAGTGGATGCAAACAGTGAGGTCGGCATTTTTGAAAATATCTTTGCAGATATTGGAGATGACCAATCGATAGAAAGCGATTTAAGTACCTATAGTGCACATTTAAAAAAGATGCGGTATTTTGTGGAGCATGCTTCGCCCAAAACCATGGTACTCATTGATGAATTTGGTACCGGTACTGATCCGCAGTTTGGTGGCCCCATGGCAGAGGCTGTTCTGGAGGTACTTAATAATAAAAAAGTACGTGGCGTAATTACCACCCATTATTCAAATTTAAAGTTATTTGCGGGGAACACACCGGGATTAGAGAATGCCTCTATGCTTTTTGATAATGCAAAGATGAAACCACTTTACATTTTAGAAATGGGTAAGCCTGGTAGTTCTTATGCCTTCGAAATTGCCCAAAATATTGGGTTACCGAAAGAGGTGATTCAACTAGCCAGAGAGAAGACCGGATCTAATCAAAATAGAGTAGATACGATGTTGGTTGATTTGGAACGTGAAAAAAAGAATGTTTATGATGTAAAGGTGAGTTTAGCCAATCAGCAAAATAAAGCTAAAAATCTGATCGCAGAAAATGAGAAATTAAGGTCATTCCTTGATGAAAACAGAAGGATTTTAATCAAAGAAGCGAAGCAAGAGGCACAAAGCATTATTAAAAACGCCAATAAACTGGTTGAAAATACCATTGCTGAGATCAAAGAAAAGCAGGCAGATAAGGAGGCTACTAAGGAGCTTCGACAAAATTTACAGCAAGAGCTTATTAAAAACACGGTGCCAAAAGAGCGGCCAAAACCAGCACCTGTTGTGGTAGGCGGTGAAATAGTTATAGGCGATTGGGTTAAGTTTACAGATAGCGAAACCACTGGTATTGTGTTGGAAATAAACAGAAATGAACTCATTTTAGCTATCGGCGATTTACGATCTACTGTTAAAAAAAATCGGGTACAACGAATCAGTAATAAGGAAGCTAAAAAAGTGGTACAAAGTAGTGGTGGTTCTTTTGCTGGCCGAATGAACGATGCTGTCTCTGGCTTTCGTGCAGAGTTGGACCTCCGTGGCAAACGAACAGAAGATGCCCTGTTTGAGGTAGAAAAATATTTAGATAAGGCAATTATGCTCGGCTTTCCGTCTATTAAACTAATTCATGGTAAAGGCGATGGAATTTTGAGGAAAATGATTCGTGAGTATCTTCGGAAATATAGTCAGGTGAATAGGATGGAAGATGAACATGCAGATCGTGGTGGGGATGGAATTACCTACGTTTATTTGAATTAAGAAAGGGGAGTCTGAGAGTTGGGTAGTTGTGAAGTTGGAAAAGGAAATAGATAAGATAATCGTCTATGTGAAATGATCAGAATGTTGCTGTTTCCTTTTAGGGTGATTATAAAATACAATAAATGACATTAAAGATGATTAGAGGCCTTGATTGAGGATTTTAATCAATATAATTAGAGGAGTAAGTGATCAAGCTTACTTCTTTTTCTCACCTGGACATTTTTTGCAGCGCTTTCCTTTTTTGTATTTTTCACAGCATTTTTTGTGTTCAGCTGTACAGCTAAAAAGAAAGCCCATGCCTTTTTGAAATTCAGGATCAGTTGGGATAATAAATGTTTTGTCTTCGTCTCTCTCGTAAATCATTGCCTTACAAAGGTAAGCGTTGTTTAGATCAATTCCAATTTAAAGGCATTCTAAAAAGATTTAAAGGTCCAGATATATGAAATTGATAAAGGCAATTACTAATTTAGCGCCCTAACCAAAAATTCATAATATGATAAACAAAGTGGTATCAGGCGCTGAAGAAGCGATCAAAGATATTTCAGATGGCGCTACCATCATGCTCGGTGGCTTTGGTCTCTGTGGTATTCCCGAAAATTGCATTGATGCATTGGTTAAAAAAAATGTGAAAAATTTAACTTGTATCTCGAATAATGCGGGTGTTGATGATTTTGGCATTGGCTTGATGTTAAAGCAGCGTCAGGTAAAAAAGATGATTTCATCCTATGTAGGTGAAAACGCAGAGTTTGAGCGCCAGTTGTTAAGTGGTGAATTGGAAGTTGATTTAATTCCACAGGGAACACTTGCAACACGTTGTTTGGCTGCCGGATATGGAATGCCCGCTATTTTTACTCCGGCTGGTGTAGGAACAGAAGTAGCCGAAGGTAAAGAAATTAGAAATTTTGATGGGAAAGATTATTTACTTGAATATGCATTCGATGCAGATTTCGCAATTGTAAAAGCATGGAAAGGCGATGCCGCAGGTAATTTGGTATTCCGTTCGACAAGCAGGAACTTTAATCCGGTAATGGCAATGGCCGGAAAAATCACTATTGCTGAAGTAGAGGAATTGGTTGCTGTTGGAGAATTAGATCCAGATCATATTCATACGCCGGGAATTTATGTCCATCGCATCTTTCAGGGAAAAGATTATGAAAAAAGAATCGAGCAGCGAACTGTTCGTGTGAAATCTTAAGTCCTCCGTAAGTAGCATTCATTAATTCAATCATTCCCTCATTCAAAATTATATTATGTCATTATCAAAAGAAGAAATAGCGAAACGCATCGCGAAAGAAATAAAAGACGGTTACTATGTAAATCTTGGAATTGGCATCCCAACGTTGGTGGCTAATTATATTCCCGAAGACATTAATGTTGTGCTGCAATCCGAAAATGGATTATTGGGCATGGGACCTTTTCCTTTTGAGGGAGAGGAAGATGCCGATTTAATTAATGCCGGAAAACAAACCATCACTACTTTACCGGGTTCATCCATATTTGATTCGGCCATGAGCTTTGGAATGATCAGGGCACAAAAAGTCGACCTGACTATTTTAGGTGCAATGGAGGTTTCAGAGAATGGCGATATAGCTAACTGGAAGATTCCAGGTAAAATGGTGAAAGGGATGGGAGGAGCAATGGATTTAGTGGCTTCTGCGAAAAATATTATCGTAGCCATGCAACATGTTAATAAGGCTGGTGAGAGCAAGCTATTGTCAGCATGTACGCTACCATTAACAGGCGTAAAGTGTATCAAAAAAATTGTAACTGAATTGGCTGTTTTAAATGTTTTACCTGAAGGTGGTTTTCAACTTGTTGAACGGGCTCCGGGCGTTAGTGTCGAATTTATACAACAATCTACTGCTGGAAGATTAATTATTGAGGGAGAAATTCCGGAAATGAACTTTGACTAATTCCATTTCTTCCCAGAGGCTGTATCATCATTCGAAATGTCATCATGAGGTACTAAGGATCCCTGGGTTTTTATCTACTGACTTCATTTTCACACAGAACCCATTCGTTGGTTATTGGTTCACCACCACTTTATCCTTACCTCGGCTTGCCGCCGAAGGGCTTCTTCTTTGTTCTTGATAACAAAGAAGCAAAAAATCAAGGCTTGGATCTGATGTCGGATTAGCTCGCCGAAATTTATATGGCGCTAGCACAAGGGCTCAATTTTATTTTAATAAAGATTTTTTTAAAGAGCCGTTCGCGCTACCTCGGCTTTGAGGTCTTTGAAACGGAAGTGCAAAAATTTCAACGGCTTCTCCTTCCATCACCTCCCAGGCCGGATAACAGGATGCAGATAGCAAAGTGCTAACAGAATGCGTAAAGTAATCTTCCCACCTTGCTGTCATTCAGAGCGCAGCGAAGAATCCTTGCGTTTTTATCTACTGACTTCATTTAACACAGAACCTCTCATGCCGAATAGTATGGTGGAAATAGTAATGTGCTTTTTACAGGGTGCGAAGAATGCTTTTTTACGCCCTTTCCCATCCGGGGAAAGGTGCCGCAAGGCGGATAGGGGCTTTTTTTTTCTTCCATCATCTCCTGGTGTCATTTAGACGGTTAGATGGGTTAGTTGTTTGGATGGTCAGCCGCTTAATTTTCAAAAAGATAACCGCTGTACGCCAGGCCTTTGGCTACACTTTTGAAATTGTCTCCTGAATTGAGTGGAATGTGTGGGAATTTGGTTTTAAACAGGTGCTGAATTGCGGCCACCATTGATGTTCCGCCGGTTAAAAATAAACAATCGATATCTTCTGGTTTGATCTGGTGATCTTCCATAAATTGGTTGAGGTAGGCTTCAATTTTGTTGACATCCTTTTCTATAATGCCATTGTATTGCTCAATAGAAATGCTTTCATCTATTTCGATTCCCATATTGGAATAACGGAAATCAGATTGCGTCTGATCGGAAAGTTCAATCTTTGTTTTTTCAATGGCCCTGAATACAGAATAGCCTAAATTTTGATCTACCAGGGTAATCAGGTTTTTAAACTTCGGATCATTACCGGAATAATAATAGTAATCTTCCATCTCTTTCTGGATTTTCAAGCCATTAAAGAAATTCATTTTATCCCAGGTGCAGATATTGGCGAAAAGTGACTTAGGGACATTCAATTTTTTTCCTGGCGTTGCTTCGTACATGGTGTTCTTGCCGAAGTATGGCGTTCCGCGGTCCCACATAAAAGCAGAATCCAGACTGTCGCCACCGATGTAAATCCCACCGGAAGCAATCATATCATTTTTCCGGTTTTGGCTGCCTACTTTTTCGGGATCTAGAATAAGGTAGGTGAAATCCGTTGTACCTCCACCTAAATCGGCTACCAGTACTCTTTCTTTATTTTTAATGGTTTTCTCATAAGCAAAAGCGGCCCCAATAGGCTCAAACTGGAAACGGACATCTGTAAAGCCTGCCATTTCTGCGGCCTTTTTTAGCCGGGTTTGGGCTAAGGTGTCTTTTGATGTGTTGTCGTCATCGAAAAATACCGGCCGTCCGATTACGGCTTTATGACATTCTTCACCGATGATTTGATCGGCTTTCGCCTTTAGATCTTTGAGAATCAGGGTAACTAAATCTGATGCGGTATAGCGTTTGTTATGGATCCGGGTTTCTGTAAAGGTGCTTCTGGAGAGAATTTGTTTAATGGATTTAATGAAACGTCCTTTCATGCCATCATTCAGGTAAGCTTCAATGGCATTTTCACCCACAATGTGACTTTCTCCATCGACCATACTTTTAGTTTCGGTAAAGTAAATGAGTGATGGAATAGAAATCGTATCAATAATCTCTTTTTTCTGTTCGTCGTAAATGGAGAGTGCTGAATTGGTTGTTCCAAAATCAATTCCGTATAAAAAGTTACTCATGTAAACCTGAATTTAAAATTTCTTTAGCGTCTGTCGAACATTATAACCAAACCAGATTTAAATTGAATAGGATGTAAGTCCTCCGATGGTAACCTGCCTTAGTTCACCGCATGAATTGCTGTAATCTAACGCAGAAAAATGCCTGTCCATTCTTAAGTCTGTTTAGGATAATCTGTTGATCTTGAATACGCTGCTGTTTTCCTGAATGATAGTTTATCGTTTTAAACCATATTCAGGGAATATTTCGGCAAATATCTATAATTTTAATGATGCTATCTACCAAAAGTTTTCAACGGTTAATTTGTGTTTTCGATTCAGATTTAGAAGGTGATGTTTCACAAAAGCAATTTCAGCAATCATTGATGAAAAATATTTTGCTGTGAATCAGTAGTTTCAGGTGGGAGGGGGGCAGTTTATTTAAATACCTGTTGTTTTTTATAAAAAATTTCTATCTTTGCGACCTCAATAATGATTCCGTAGCTCAGCTGGTAGAGCATTACACTTTTAATGTAGTGGTCCTGGGTTCGAATCCCAGCGGGATCACAAGAAACAATATCAAAGAGAACTAAAACCCTGCAAATCAAATGATTGCAGGGTTTTTGATTTTAAGGGTTATGCCAAAATATGCACAAAATCGCATATAAAATGTGCGTCATTCGGTGCGTCGTTCGTTATAATATCAAACTCCCCTAATTCGTATTAAAACACTGATATTCAACTGGTTTAATAGCTGAACATCTTGTGTGAATGAAACTGCAAAGCTATTTTTGTTTAACCTTAATGTTATCGTTATGAAAACTAATTTTAGCGTGCTTTTCTTTTTGAAAAGGCCAAAGAACTACACAAAAGGGGCTGTTTACTTTATCTTTTTAAGGATTACAGTGGACGGGATTCGTGCGGAAATGTCAACAAGCAGAAATTGCGAGCCAGAGCGGTGGAATGCAAAAGCCGGAAAAGTCATTGGTACAAAGGAAGATGTCAAAACCCTGAATGCCTATCTGGAAAACATGAAAGCTGAAGTTTATGCAGCCCATAGCCAGCTAAGCGTGGACGGAGCCGAAATAACCGCCGATAGTGTAAAATGCAAATTCCTAGGCAAGGAAGAAAAAGCACACACCATATTGGAGGCCATTAAAACACACAATGAAAAAATGAAAGCATTAGTGGAGAAAGAAGAATATGCACCCGGAACCCTTAGAAGATTTGAGGTGTTGGAAAGGCATGTAGTGGATTATGTTGCTACCAAATATGGCAGAGCGGACTTTAATGTGAAACGCATAGACCACGAGTTTATTGACGGCTTTGACTTCTACCTGCATACGGTGAAGGAAAACGACACCAATACCGCAAACAAACACGTTAAAAACCTCAAAAAGATCGTCAGTATCTGCCGCAGATATAAATGGATCAGCACTGATCCATTCTTTGGGCATACGCTAAAATCCAAGCCTGTCCACAGGGAGTTTTTAACCGCTGATGAATTGCAGAAGATTACCCAAAAACAGTTTACTACTGACAGGTTATCGCAGGTACGGGACTTTTTCCTGTTCAGTTGCTATACGGGACTTTCCTATGCGGATGTTCAAAAACTAAAATTAGCCGATGTAAGTATTGGGGTTGATGGGGAAAGATGGATATTTACCTACCGAAAAAAAACAGATACAAGGGTGGCAATACCCTTGCTTCCAATAGCGGTAAGCATCCTTGATAAATATAAAGATCACCCTTATTGCCTCCATAACAACAGGGCTTTACCAATTTCCAGCAATCAAAAGATGAACGAATATCTGGTTGAAATTGCGGCACTTTCAGGGGTTAATAAAACATTGGGCAACCGGATAGCAAAACGGACTTTCGGCACGACTGTAACTTTGCTTAATGGAGTTCCTATTGAAAGCGTATCTAAAATGCTAGGGCATACCAATATACGTACCACTCAATTATACGCTAAAGTATTGGATACCAAAGTAAGCGAAGATATGGCTCCGTTAATGGGAAAATTTGTCGCCCAACATACTAAAGCCTATGACGTTACCGAATCAAAAATAAGCACTGACATTGCCCTAATCAGGGAAAAATATATTGTGAAAAACTCTATGGAGGAAGCTTTTTAAAGTTCTGCCAAACAATTGATAGTAAATTTGTTTTGGATATGTGAAGGGGCTGCAATAATTGCAGCCCTTTAATATTTGGATGCGCCCGCCCTATAAACGAGGCTGTAGGGGAATGTCATAATAAACATATTTTGGTGTTAGATCGCAGAATAATTTGCTTTTCTCAATACAATACCAATTTAATAGCTATATTAGCGGCAGGAAATGGTGTCCTTCCTATTCAACCGCTTTTAAAAGCTGATGGCGCCTACAATACACTCCAAGAGGTAATTAAGCCTTATGGACTAAACTATTGTAGGTGAAAAAAAATAAATCAGTATCAGCTCAGCCTTTTATCCCTTTTTCAGTAAATAATCTTTTAGGACTTTGTCTTAAACAAAGAATGCTTAAGTGGTTGCCACAATTTGTTAGGATTAGGGCATATAAACCTATCTATTTTAATGAAGGTTACTTCCATTTTACTTATGCGTTAACCTTCAATGATAAGTTGTCGATATCTACATTTTTTCTATTAAACATGCTATTTATGCGACAAAATTCAAGCTAAACCTAAAATTTGGAAGACGTAACACCCCAGCATTTCTAATTAAAAAGTAAAAGAAAATTTTAACTAATTTTTTATTGCATCTAAAAACAAATAAATATCAACGATTAAATCCAAAAATATGAAATTAACAAAAATTCATGCCCGTGAAATCCTAGATTCAAGAGGGAACCCTACTGTAGAGGTAGAAATGACATTAAATGGAGTTACAGCAAGAGGAATCTCTCCTTCCGGTGCGAGTACGGGGCAAAAAGAAGCAGTAGAACTGAGGGACGGAGATCCTAAACGCTATAATGGCAAAGGGGTGGAAAAAGCAATAAATGGAATTAATATAGACGTGCGAAAATCCCTTGTTGGCTTATCTTTTGATAACCAGGATGATTTTGACAAGCATTTGATTGCTCTTGACGGAACTGATAACAAATCGAGGTTGGGTGCAAATGCTATGCTGGCAGCTTCTATCGCCTTTGCCAGAACATCATCTGTCGCCAAGAATATCCCATTATACAGACAACTTGTGGACAAGGAAAATTATTTGATGCCAGTTCCTTGCATGAATGTGATTAACGGTGGAAGACATTCTGATAACAATATAGATTTTCAGGAATTTATGATTGCTCCACATAATGCTCCTTCATTTAAGGAAAGTCTTCGCATGGGAGAAGAAGTTTTTCATTCATTGAGAAGTTTGTTGAAAAGCAAGGGGTATTATACCGGGGTTGGCGATGAAGGTGGATTCGCACCAAATCTGAATTCAAATGAAGAGGCTGTCCAAATCATAATGGAAGCTATAGTTCAGGCAGGATTAACTCCCGGCAGAGATGTTTCGCTTTGTCTTGATCCGGCAACCAGCGAAATGTGGAAAGACGGCAAATATGAATTTTATAAAAGTTCAAAAGAAACAATTAGTACAGATGAAATGATCATTTTTTGGCAAGAATGGCTAAACTCATATCCTATAATACTATTGGAAGACGGACTGGGTGAAAATGATTGGCAAGGCTGGGAAAAGCTCACACGCATCTTGGGAGATAAAGTTGAATTGGTTGGAGACGATATATTTTGCACCAATCCAAAAATTATTCAACAGGGAATCAGTCAGAAAATAGCTAATAGTGTTCTAATAAAACTGAACCAGATTGGTACTGTTTCTGAAACGCTAAAAGCAGTAGAACTTGCGCAAAGCAATGGCTATAATTGCTTTATTTCGCATCGCAGTGGCGAAACTGAAGATACAACCATAGCAGATCTTGTTGTAGCTACAGGTGCGGGACATATCAAAACCGGGAGCGGGTGTAGATCTGAAAGGGTTGCCAAATTTAATCAGCTGCTACGTATTGAGGAAGAGCTAGGCGCCCAAGCCACATTTGCAGGAATAAACACATTTTATAAAAAGTTATAATTTCGAACATCAATTATCAATGATGAAAAATAAATTATCATTCGAGCATTTCCATATTTTAAAATTTTCAGTTCGCTGGACATTACTGATACTTCCTATTGCGATAGCAATAGGAAGTACTGTTGCCTTATTTCTTTGGTTACTGAACTGGGCTATTCACTTTCGGTTCAGCCATACCTGGCTGCTTTACCTTTTACCCATTGCCGGAATAGCCATTCATCTCATATATAAGTCTGTTGGTAGGTCTTCGGAAAAAGGTAATAATCTCATCATGGATGAGATTCATCAACCAGGTGGTGGTGTTCCCCCTCAGATGACGCCTGTGATCTTAATTACAACGGTAATCACTCATCTATTTGGGGGCTCGGCCGGACGCGAAGGTACAGCAGTACAAATCGGTGGAAGTATTGCAGGGATGTTTAGCAAATGGTTTAAGCTAACTGAGCCAGATACAAAGATTGTCTTGACAGCGGGAATAGCAGCTGGTTTCGGTGCCGTGTTCGGCACGCCACTAACCGGTGCGGTGTTTGCAATGGAGGTGCTTACAATAGGAAAAATAAAATACAATGCGCTTCTCCCCGTGTTGATTGCAAGTGTGATCGGTGATTTAACAGTTTCAGCATGGGGAATACATCACACGTTATATCATATTGATATTTTGCCTAAAAGTGATTACATTCTTTCTAGTTACCTACCACTTGACATTCTTTTGCTGGGTAAAGTTATTTTTGCTTCTGCAATGTTTGGTTTGGCTAGTTATCTTTTTGCGACAACAGTGCATGCAATTAAAACTTTCTTTTCCAAAGTATTTAAGACACAATGGTTGATACCTGTCATTGGGGGGATAATAATTATTGGGCTTACCCTGGTTATTGGTAAACCTGATTATTTAAGTTTAGGCGTCGATGGCGAATATCCTGGGGCGATCACAATTCCTTCTGCTTTTCATGTTGGTGGGGCTGATACTTGGAGCTGGTTATGGAAAACAATCTATACAACGCTAACCTTAGGAACAGGCTTTAAGGGTGGAGAGGTAACACCTTTATTTTATATCGGAGCTACTTTAGGCAATGTACTCTCCACGCTAATGGATGCACCCGTTAGCTTGTTTGCTGCTCTAGGCTTTATTGCTGTCTTTGCTGGAGCCACAAACACACCGCTTGCCTGCACAATTATGGGAGTTGAGCTGTTTGGAAGCGAATACACTTTGTTTTTTGCAGTTGCTTGTTTTACCGCTTATTTATTTAGTGGTAGTTCTGGAATCTATTCAGCACAGCGTATTGCCGTTCCAAAAATATTTATTGACAAGAGAGTTTAATGGTTAGGGAAAGTATCACTTAATACATTTATAAAAAGTCACCTTATGCATTTCCAAATAAGGGAAAACTAAGATCTTATGCAGAAGTAGAAGAAGCTTCATAAAATAAGCCCCATAATGGTTGCAAAATTGCCTGTTCATGTTGTATAAGATATAATCTATGTATACATTATTCATGAACAGGCATTTAATTGATATTATTGTCGTTTGTCAGTCGCTACCTGGTAAGTTGGATCTTCAATGATGTTCACATCAATAATATCTCCAGCATTTTTTAGCAATAGTATGCAATCTTTACTAAGGTGCTTTAAATGAAGTTTTTTACCCAGCTGATGGTATCTCTCGGTAAGTTTATTCAATGCTTCTATACCGCTCATATCTGCAACCCTGCTTTCTTTAAAATCAATGATCACTTCATTGGAATCCTCCTGTACGTCAAATTTCTCATTAAAGGCAGCAACGGAACCAAAAAATAGCGGGCCATAGATTTCATAATGCTTCACACCATTTTCGTCGATATATTTTTTTGCACGGATTCGTTTTGCACTTTCCCAGGCGAATACTAATGCGGATATAATTACACCTATCAAGACCGCTAAAGCAAGGTTATGAAGCCAAATAGTGATCACTGCAACCAGCATTCCAACAAAAATATCTTGTTTGGGCATTCTGTTGATGATACGGAAACTAACCCATTCAAACGTTCCTATTGCTACCATAATCATAACTCCGGTTAAAGCTGCCATTGGTACACGCTCAATAATTGGTGCACCAAATAAAATAATGGCTAAGATAGTAAGAGAGGCAATTATCCCCGACAACCTGGCTCTTGCACCAGCGGACAGGTTCACTAAAGTTTGGGCGATCATCGGACATCCTCCCATACCAAAGAAAAAGCCGTTAGCTATATTGGCTGCTCCCTGCGCAATGCATTCTTTGTTGCCATTGCCCTTTGTACCCGTCATCTCATCGACCAGATTAACAGTAAGCAGGCCTTCTGTTAAACCTACTCCCGCCATAATCAACGCATATGGAAATATAACTTGAAGTGTCTCCAGATTAAACGGTATCATGGGAATATGAAAAGGTGGGAACCCTCCGCTAACAGATGCGATATCTTTAACCGTTTTTGTGTCAATATTTAATCCGAATACTAATAGGAAAACAACGATAATAGCTACCAGTGATGGCGGGACAGCTTTTGTAATTTTAGGCAAAAAGACCACGATTGCAATGGTTAACAGAACAAGCCCCGCCATAATCATCAAAGGAGTACCACTTAGCCAGCTAACCTGCCCATTTACAACGGTTTTAAATTGTTCTAACTGCGCCATGAAGATAATGACCGCAAGACCATTGACAAACCCGTACATTACAGGTTGTGGTACAAGCCTGATAAATTTCCCCAATTTAAGGACACCGACAAGTATTTGAATAATACCCGCTAGCGCAACGGCGGCAAATACATATTCGATGCCGTTGGATTTCATTAGTGCGATGAGTACCACAACTGTTGCACCCGCACCACCCGAAACCAATCCTGGTCTACCTCCAAATATCGAGGTGATTAGCCCCATAATAAAGGCAGCATATAAGCCCACCAGAGGAGGAAATCCGGCAAGTATGGCAAAGGATAAGGATTCTGGCATCATTGTCATCGCCACGGTTAAACCTGCAAGAATTTCATTTTTGTAATTAATCTTTTGCGAAAAGTCAAAGAGACCTAAATAAGTTTTAGTCATGTAATAAAGTATATAAGTGAAAAATAAAAGATTCAATGAAAATTTCGAACAGCATTTGGTGCTGAACGACATTTAAATTTTTAGAAATGCCAAAAGGAATTTCAAATAAAAAACTGTTTTAAAAATTTGGATATAAAGAATTTGCCTTGCTTAGAACAGCTAGTGCATAAAAAGATGTACTGATATTGATCAGTGCTTTGTCACTCGGTTATATGAAACTTTATCCTTTTTTCTCATTTCGATTGCTGCAAAGATATAAAAAAACTGTATTTCTGCGAAAATGATTTATTTTATATATTCTATCTTTGGCGATATGGAGAAATCAGCAATAGATAAGATCATGGCTCCGGTAAGCCGATTCATTCATTTAGAATACACCAGCGGCATTGTGTTGCTTGCTAGTGTCATTGTGGCTATTGTTTGGGCAAATTCTGGTTACCATGAATTTTATGAGCATTTGTGGCACATTAATTTTTCAGTAGGGTTTGATAACTTTATGCTAACCCACCCACTCCACATCTGGATCAATGATGGATTAATGGCAATTTTTTTCTTCGTAATTGGCTTGGAATTGAAGCGGGAATTTATGGAAGGAGAACTTTCTTCATTGAAAAAAGCATCCTTACCCATGACTGCGGCGCTTGGGGGAATGTTATTACCTGCACTGATATATTTTGCAATAAATAAAGGTACGGATGCTGATCATGGCTGGGGAATTCCAATGGCAACCGATATAGCTTTTGCCCTTGCACTTTTATCCATGGCAAGTAAAAACATTCCAGTTTCTGTAAAAGTATTCTTGTCTGCATTGGCCGTAGCAGATGATCTCGGGGCAGTACTTGTAATAGCGTTTTTTTATACAGCTGAAATAAATTTCATATCGCTTGCAATCGGTGGCGGTTTCCTTTTAGTTTTAATCGCAGGTAATTTATTGGGCATAAGAAGTAGTCTATTTTATCTAATTATAGGCATCGGCGTTTGGATAGGATTTTTACTTTCCGGTGTACATGCTACAATAGCTGGAGTGTTAGTAGCTTTCACAATTCCTGCGGTAACGAAAATAAACGAGCATATCTATTCCGATAACCTTAGGAAGCTGTCACACGACTTTGAGACGGACATACCAGAAAAAGGAAGTCTAATTACACCTAAGCAAAATAAGACTATACAAAAAGTAAAAAGCCTGAGCATGGCTGCTGAAACTCCCTTACAAACAATCGAACATGCCCTACATCCATGGGTTGCTTTTGGTATCATGCCATTGTTCGCATTAGCTAATGCTGGTATCGTCATCGGATCAGACTTCTTTTCTTCTATCATAAATCCGGTATCAATTGGTGTGGCAGCAGGATTGATAATAGGAAAATTTATCGGGATTCTTCTTTTTTGCTGGATTATGGTTAAACTCAAATTAGCTAGCCTTCCAGAGCAAGCCAATTGGAAGCACATCGCCGGAGTTGCACTGCTTGCAGGTATAGGCTTTACTATGTCATTATTTGTTAGCGGCCTGGCATTCAAAAATCCGGTTTTCATCGATCAGGCCAAGTACGGAATTTTAATCGCTTCAGTTCTTGCGGGGCTACTTGGCACTGTTGTACTCAAACGCATCGGAAAATCCGGTAGTTGACAAATTTGACATACATCTTTGGTTTCTTTGCATCCCTGTCTATAAGGAGGAGAACCCGAGTGCTACTTTCCGTAAATGCCCAGAGCGAGAACTGCGGGCTGGCCTTGGGAGAAGGGGTTTCGCAGGCCGCACCGTGCGTGGGGAATATAAATTTAGGGTCTTTTTTAGAAAATCTATTATAAGTAGAAAGCCATTGCGGTTTGCAATGGCTTTCCTGGAATAAAATATCCTTGTCTAATTCTTATTTATTCTCCTGTGCTTTTAATAAACGCTCATAGAGTGCTTCTTTTTCTGCATGAAGTTTTTTAAGTTCATCTACCGTTTCCATTAGTTTGTCTAATGGGTTAAATGAGCAATTATAATTCGGCCCGATTAAGTGACCGTGGCTGTTATCATAGTTATATTGAATATTATTGATAGCCGTTTCCTCGTCAAAATTCCTGATCGCCTCTTCCGGCACATTCAATATCTTAGCAATTTCCGCTAAAAGTGCATCTTCTATTTTTTCTTTGGATTCCAGAACTGAAATCTTTTTCTGGCTCCATTCCTCGCCCAAAGAAGCGGCAAGCCCT
Organism: Pedobacter psychrotolerans; assembly: GCF_004340665.1. GTDB lineage: Bacteria > Bacteroidota > Bacteroidia > Sphingobacteriales > Sphingobacteriaceae > Pedobacter > Pedobacter psychrotolerans. The sequence continues at coordinate 171,141 of NZ_SLWO01000007.1, read as the reverse complement.
TCCTGTTTAATCCCCATCATTTCACGAAAACGTTTAACATTTCTGCCTTCATGCACTTTATTTGGACGATCAGTTGTAGTACTCATATAATGTTAATTTGAATCAAATGTAATAAATCTTCTGTTGTGTGGTAAAATAAATTAGTTGTCTGTTTATTCGGGAACCTGCTTTAACAGCTCGGCAAGTTCCGCATCTGTTAAATTCGACTTTTCAGATTTATCATAGATGGTTAGCAAATAAACAGCGTCATCTTCAATAACCAAATTTGCGATAACTCTGGCACCGCCGGATTTGCCCTTTCCTTTTGAGGCAATGGCCAACCTGATTTTATAACACTTGTTACCTATCGCTGTGCCCTGTTCTGGATTATTCTCTAAAGAATCAATAAGATCAATATATTCCTTTTTTAAAGAGGGATATTTTTTTACCAACCTTTTAAGCTGCTTATCAAAGGGGCGTAAAGTATAAACATTATAGCTCATTGATCAAATCCCTTGCAGGGCGGGCTTTAAGTTTACCCTGGCGTACTAATTTAAGGTCTTCAACCGCTTCTTTAATCTCGTCAACTAAAACAGCGTTTTCATCGGAAAGCGGCCTTGCTTTAACAAAAGACAGGCTGCTCAAAAGCTCCATAACAAAGGCGGCCTTATTGTCCTTAATATCTAGTATTACTTTCATGATCTGTGTTTAAAGGGGGTTAATACACAAAGATAACTATATCTTTTCAAACATAAAAACAAACCATCTGGATTGAATTTTCGTCTGAAATAGCGTTTAAAATATGCCCCAAATCATCTAAAAAATGGACTGAAAGATTAATATAGACTTTGCAGGTTTTGGTTCTTTGGCTTGAACTAATTAAAGCCTAACATGAAACAAGAACCAACCGTTAGCGAAAAAACCTCTTTCCGCTATTTAAAAGAAAAAGATATAAATAATCCGCATTTTCAAATCGTATGCTTTTTCTGCGACGAAAACCATATTGAATCTTTCCGCTTTGGAATGATCGACCTGATTAAAACAGCCTGCTCCAACGGGTATTACGGCAATAAGGACAGCTATTATTACCATCAGCAGCAGTTTGTAAAACTATTGGAACTGGCTTACGTACTAAATGAAAGCAAGGAAGACTTTAAACTAAGTACCAATCATCCGCTGTACAGGTTTTCTGACCATCCCTTTGAAATATATACCGAAAGCAAACACAAGCCTTTTCCGGCTTTGCATTTTCGAACGCTCCACGGAACGGAGGTCAACGATGTACGGATATTTTTTGAAGAATTCTTCGGCTATAAAAGTTTAGAAGACTGGAGGGGCATTTTAGATTCTGTTTTGTATTGTACAAAAGGTGACGTGAAACTAGATGACATCTATGATGAAAAAGTCTATGAAACGGTATTGATCAGGGAATATATAGAGAAAACGATAGAGGCTATGGGGCTGGTCTGTGAAACTAAATCTCTGCCTTACATTAAATTGCATCACGCCGGGGATTTCAAATTTGAAGATGAGGAAGAAGAGGCCGCTCTCATGGTCAACCCTATCCCGCTGATGAGGTTTACCGAAAAGAACTTCCCGGCAGTTATCAACTTTATCGCAGATGTTATCGAGCCGGAAAAGATTTACTGCTTAAACCATCGAAGTGACCCGGATGGTAAAGACCATGCCGATCTGATCTTGGTCATCCCCGAAAAATATCCGCAGACATTCGAGGAAATAGAGACTATCGTAAAATTTGCATTCCTCAAACACCTTCATTTGAGCTGTACCTTATTTAAAAGCTCATTTTTTCATAAGATGGTTAGTGAAGGACATATTTATTTTTCCATGGCCTGTAATGCTGAAAGCCTGGTGTACGATGACGGCAGCAAACCTTTGCCAGCATTGCGACTGGATAGCAGGCCTGAAAAAATAGAAAAAACCAGGCAGGACTTTTCTACCGGGCTTACCAAAGCCAAAACCTTTTATACTGCTGCCCATACCTACCGAAATGACAACGTGATATTATCTGCCTTCATGCTGCACCAAGCTGCTGAACTATCTCTAAGGGCGTTAAACAGGTCGCTAACCACGCAAGACAAAACGACACATAGCATAAAAGCGCTGCTCAAATTCAGTTTACGCCTCACCACCAAATTATCATTACTGATGGATAGCGGCAGTGCTGAAGACGAACGTCTGCTGACCGTATTCGAAGGTGCTTACCTGGGTTACAGGTACCATGAGAAATACACTATCGAACCTACCGACCTGGATATTCTTTTTGATCGGGTCAGAGACCTGCATTCATTTGCGGAAGAAACATTCGTGAACTGGATAGAAAATTATGAACGCCTGATAAATACTGCTCAAAATGAACAATAAAAACCCGGAAAATTCGCCTAAAAGAAAAGCATCAACGCCTTACAAATTACTGCTGAATGAGGTAACACAGTTGCCACACCCAGCTGATCTGATTACCGTAGAGGAACCGGAAGCGGAAAACTACCCGTACTGTAGCTATGAAATTACCCGATTTAAAGGCCGTACATTGACCATTCGTTCAGGATGGCGGGATTATCATCAGCAGGAAATCATCATGATCAAAGATTATATCCTGGTATCCTGTAACTGCGGAACTGAAGTCACACGGCTTTGCTGGCACGTTACCAAACTATTCACCAAGATGATTGAAAGAAGGGAATTTGGTTTTTTTGAGCGTTTTAAAAAATATCCCTTTACCGATACCGCTTTCTTTGAAGAGTATCTGACGCTGAAAGCACATTACCACTATGGTGTTACTGCTGTCCCTAAACCGGAATACGGCCATATTTATAACTACGAAAGTGCTATAGAGCCTGGGCGCTTTATATTGTACCCTTCATTTTGCCCATTGCCAGTAAAAACAAATGAAGAAGATTACGGCCTGGTGGCTTATGTCATTGCGGCGCACTCTGATTTTAATGTCCCTTTTCTGATCCCTTGCCAGGCACTAGGGCATGCTAAAGGTACGGCTATCAAATCCTTCGTCAACTTTTATGATCCTGCACTGGCACCAGAACGCTTAGATTCAGCAGGCAAGTTACTGCATTCCTACAGCCGGGATTTTGACCAGCTCTTAAATTTTGAAACAGTACACAAGCAATACAAATACGCTCCCGGTGAAGAAAGAACAGCCTTGCGGCATACCGCTTTTAACTATTGGAAAAGAATAGTACCAGTGTTGAAAGCGCAAGGTCAACTGTTTTACCACACCTTTTACAATAAGCTGCCCTACAAAGGGAGCCTCCCAAAAAACACGATGAGACCGATTGCGCTATCAGATGAACGGGTATCATTCGGGTTTACCTTTTCCCAGCATAAAGGCCATTATAAGCTTAGGGTTAAGGCGCAGTTAAACGGAACGGATTTTGACATTGGCGAGGTGTTGCCTGCCGGAGACCCATTTTTCCTTTCGCTGGAACAGGTGCCCGGTTTGTTTTACCAGTTTTTTAGCATGGAAGAAGGCCAGGCCATCGGCGAACTGGTTAAAGCCGGGGGAACTTTTACCGTTCTTGAAAATGACCTTGAAGAGTTTAACCAACTCATTTTATTCAAACTGGCATTGAATTATCCGTTAACCTTCGAGCTGACAAAAAGAACAGCGCCACAGGAGCTTACTGCAAAATCAAAACGCATCAGGACGCTGGATCAAGGTGAATATGTTGCTTTTATCCCAGAGATAGTATACGAGGGAGGATTGGACATTCCTGTCCAGTCCGGTGGCACTGAATTGCTACAAATTAAAAATGACCACGTGCAGGTGTTGCAACGAAACAAATCGGAGGAATTGGCCTTCAAAATATTTTTTATGGAGCTTCACCCCGCATTTGAGAAACAGGGAGCATTGCCATATTTTTACCTGTCCAAAGATACCCTTGGAGCCGAACTCTGGTTTGCCAGAACGATCTATAACCTCAATGATCCAGATGTTACTTTTATGGGTTTGGAAAACCTTACAGGTATTGATTTCCATATACAGCTACCGGATATAGCAGTAAACGTACAGGAGGAAAAAGGCTGGTTTGATATTGGGGTATCTGTGACTTTTGGCGAAGTTGAACTAAGTCCAGAAGAAATCCAGAAAGCCCTTAAAAAGCGATCCACTACCTTAACGCTTTCCAATGGAAAGACTGCGCATTTACCCGATGATTTTTTTACAAAGCTAAGTACCGTTTTCCGAAGTGGCACACTGACCGATAAAGGTGTAAAACTTGCCGGGCAATACTATACGCTTATAGATCAGCTATACAATAAAGTGGAAAGACCTGATCTTGCAAATATGATAGCAGCAAGAGAAAAGCTGTTTAGTGAGCAGGAAAAAATACCACTGGTTACAGTTCCTGATAATCTAAATGCGGTATTGCGGCCATACCAGTTAATAGGTTATAGCTGGTTGTGCCACCTGCATTCCTTAAAATGGGGCGGTCTGCTGGCCGATGATATGGGGCTGGGAAAAACATTACAGGTACTTTCCCTGCTTCAATATCTTAAGAATAAAGGGCTTGCTGCTGCTCCGCATCTGCTGTTAGCCCCAACGTCTTTGCTATATAACTGGCAGGAAGAAGCGGCAAAATTTTGTCCAGAATTAAATGTGCTGGTATTTCATGGAACCGTACGGGAAAAGGTTGTATCTGAATTAAAGAAGTATGACCTCATCATCACTTCCTATGGTACCGCTGCTGTCGACGTTGCTTTTTTGCTCACGACCAGCTTTGATTACGTGATCCTGGATGAAGCACAGGCGATTAAGAACCCGTTTTCACAAAAGTTTAAGATGGTGATGCTCTTTGATGCGCAGAACAGGCTTGCGCTTACCGGAACACCAGTTGAAAATAGTTCTTCCGATCTGTATGCGCTGATGAATTTTGTGAACCCCGGTTTTTTCGGAAGCCTAAGAATGTTTAAGGATAACCTTGCAGCAAAGGGAGATCATGAAGATAAAGAGCGGGCTGGAACTTTACTAAAAATGACTAAGCCTTTTATTTTAAGGCGCACCAAAAAACAGGTCGCAACCGATCTGCCTCCTAAAACAGAAATGACCATATGGTGCGAAATGGAACCTGCCCAGCGAAAAATTTATGACAGGTACCGTAAGGAGTTTAAAACTTACCTGACCGATAAGATTGATACCATCGGACTGGAAAATTCCAAACTGTACGTATTAAAAGGCTTAATGACACTTAGGCAAATTTGTAACTCCCCTGTATTAATCAAAGATGCACCCGATTTCGATGGACATTCCTGCAAAATTATCGAACTGATGGAACATATTATGGAGAAGACAACAGGCCATAAACTGCTGATTTTTTCAGCTTTTACCGGAATGCTGGGCTTAATCAGATCAGGATTGGAACAACAGGGCATAGCTTACGCATACCTGGATGGAAAAACCACTTTAAATAAAAGAAAGGAAGCGGTGACCAACTTTCAGGAAAATGAGGCTTGCAGGGTATTTCTGATCAGCCTGAAAGCAGGCGGAACGGGACTAAATCTGACCGCTGCCGATTATGTCTATCTGGTAGACCCTTGGTGGAACCCTGCTGTAGAAAATCAGGCAATTGACCGCTGTTACCGGATTGGGCAGGATAAACATGTAATGGCCTACCGGATGATCTGTAAAGACACTTTAGAAGAAAAGATTTTGGAGATACAGGACAAAAAAAGAAAGCTTGCGGGTGAACTGATCCCGACCGATGAGGGTATATTGAAATCCCTTGGAAAAGATGACCTGCTTAAATTATTTGGATAGTGATACAGGTACAGTCTTACCATTAAAAAAAGCAAAGGGTTTGAAATGATCGCCCCCTCTGATTTGCCATTCATTATTTATTGAATGGCAAATTATTTCATATCGTCACCTAGATTGCATTTAGTCGCACCTCTTATATTTATCATTTCACATAAACAAACTCAATCTTTGTTTTTCAGCGAATGCAGCCGCTTCCTGGCCTGCTTCGCCTCTTCTGCCGTTTCTCTGGCAACTTCTTCCGCATAGGCTTTTTCCAACGCCTCGGTTTCAAGTTTAATAGTATTCTCTTCCATCGCCTGTGGATTACGGCTGTAGGTCGTATCCGCCCAATGTCCCCATTTAGGGGCGATCTGCCTAATCGCACGAAACTTGATGTCGTTGGCCGCAAGAAGGTTGTTTTTGTGGTTCAGGTACAAAGCTGTTCCGAAAGATGAGGCTGTGATTAGGAAACAGGCTGCAACACCAATGATGAGGTTTTTTGACCATGCCCCGAAATGGTGGTGATGTTCGTTTTTTACGGTGATTACCTTTGGCGTGGTACCCACGAGGTCTTTGACCTGATCGATCTGCTGGCTGATCTTCTGATCGTCATAACGCTTGTTGGATTTTTCTATCTGGCCAGAGATGTTAGCTAAAGTCTCTTTATACTGTTCTAAAAACGACTTTAAAAATTCTGGTAGTTCGCTTTCAATGACTTCCATACGCTTGACTAAGCCCAAAATTAGTTCTTCGGCCATTGTTACTTTTTCTTCTAATTCGTCCTGTTCCATAACATTGAATTTTGTTGGTGAATTTTTGTTTATTTATCTGGTTACACCCTGGGATTGCTCTGCCTGATGTTTCTTTCGTTTCCTCCGGGCTATTTCTGCGTCTCCTACCGGATCTGGTGCCGATGGCACAAACTCCGGGCTAAGCAGGATATTCAGCAGGTTTTCAACTACACCAGACGCATTAGGACTATGCCCATGCTCGGCATGAATGTCCTGCCGGATTGTCTCCCGTAACTGCTGCGCCAGTGAGGGCTGATGTGCCTCCCTTGCGGCATGGTAATCCTGTACCTGCTGGTTACGGTTTAGCTGTGCATCCATACGGGAAAAGCTCAAACTCCGGTCAATGGCGGAACCCTTCATTTTAATCTCGCCCTTCTCATAGGAAATGCCCTGCACTTCTTTAGTGCCACTTTTGAACTTATAGACGATACCGATACCCCGTAATGTTAGCTTCGCTTCCAGCTCTTTCCAGTTCGTGGATGTTTTCATAGCCGCCTTGATGGAATCATACAGTTCATACCTGATCTTTTCCCTGCCATTTAAAGCCTGCCTGTTGACCTGCTCTTTACCCTTGCCCCAATGGTAACCGTATTTTAAGGTAAGCTCCCTGCATGCTTTGATATTGCGTGCGTAATTATTTTTATCGGTGATCGTTGCCCCTTTGTTATCGACCCGGTTATAAACCACGTGCAGATGTGGGTGCAATCTATCATGGTGACGTACAACTACATACTGCGTATCCCGGATACCCATCTTCTGCATATACTCTTTGGCATGCTCCAGCATGATCTTATCGGTCAGTTTGGGCAGGTCTTCCTTACTCCAACTTAAGACCAGATGCCCGACCGCCTTACCCAGTTCCGGCCTCATTTTTCGTTGCAGGTTAAAATCATTGGTCAGCGTGGTGGCGTTCTGCATCCTTACACCCTCGGCAAAAAGGATCTTCGCTTCGGGCTTGTCCACGATGTAGCGGACACAGCCCCCGAAGCTTCTTCCTGTGATCGGTTTACCCATCATGGCTGCTGATCTTGGTTAACAGTTCTTCGATCTGCCTGATCAGCGCCTGACATTTTAAAGCCAGCGTAGGCAACCCTTCCACGTGGGCAAGGTGGGTCAACTGGTTCAGGTTATTGGCCATCCCTGATAGCATCCTGAACCATCCGCTTTCCTCCGGGGTAAAGCGGGGGAAAACCCTGGCACTTTTTGCCGCCCTGCGGAACCATTCGCTCGGTTTCAGCCCCGCATTTTTCGCCCGTTGCCCGATCAGTTGTTTTTCCGTCGGGGTTAACCGGATCATAAGCAGGTCACTACGGCTGATCGTTTTTCTTGGTCTGCCAGGTACCCTTTTTTTCTTTATTTCACTACCAGTTGTCGCTGTTTTCATGCGCTGTGTTCCTTTCCAAATCTGTGTTAGATCCCTTCTTAATTCCTTTTTTTAACCGACCAACGGGAGCGAGTCCGGGGCATCCCTTAAGGGTGAATCCGGGTTTTTGTATAGCAAAAACATTAACTCGCTCCCTACAAAGCGCATAAGTTAGACCTTCTAAAAGCTTCGGCAAACCTTAGCGGTTTCCATGCCTTGATGGCTCCTGTAAGGAGTGTCAGGGCTCTAAACTTCGCCGGGATTTCCCGGCACCTTTCTGGTCGGTTGCCCCAGCTCAACCGGGTGGCCAGTAGACCAGGCTGCCCCTGATCGGGTGGTATGATGGCTGGTAGCGGATGTACCCAAATGCATCTAGTTCTTTGATGCATTTATGGTATGTGGCAACCGATGCAATCCGGCTGTATGCCATGAGCTTTTTACGTGTAACAGCAAAGGGACTGGCAAACCCGCCATGTTGCCAGCAGACAAAAAGTGCGGCAAACAGGCTGACATGGGTGGCCAGCATCCGGCTGTCTGTACCCATGCGCCTGACCAGTTTGGAATAGTCCGCCGCCTTGTTATGGATGCCTGTTTCTGTCATTGGTTACCTCCCTCTAGCAGCTTGTTGATGTCTTCCAGTTTGTAGTACATCATCCCGCCGATCTTGGTAAATCGCAGCGTACCGTTGATGCGTAAATTTTGCAGGGTGCCCGGTGAGATGTTCAGCAGTTTGCGCACTTCGGCGCTTTTTAGCCATTGCTGAGCTTTTTCCTGTGGTCTAACAATATTCTTAATGTCGTTCAGCAGTTCGGCCTTAAACTGCTTTAAATCGTCTTTTGTGATAATTTCCAGTTGCATTCTTATTCCTCCTTGAATTGATGATTAGTATATTTTTTAGTGTATAACTGAGTATCGGTATAACTATGGGGTTATTAGGCTGGATATACAGCTAATGAGTTAGCTGAATATCCAGCTTAGCGCTTAGGAACTATCAAGCCTAAGCAATGACCTGCTAAGTTGAACCGAACTGATTGCATCATGTATGCAATGGGAAGGGAATTGTTTTTTTGTGATTTCCATAACCTTTGTTTTGGAACAAAAGAATGTTATGGAACTAACTTTAATTTACCACGAAGTCTGGGTGGTAAAATGATTGATTTGGAGGTCTTTGCCTTAGTTAATTAAATAGCTCAATACCAATTGATTAAAAAGCTATTTCTTTGGTGGATTTCGGCAAACTACAAAACTCTTATCTATCTATTTTGAGCGGGAGATCGTGTAAAGTTGATGTTTTTTCGGTATCTCGTGTTCCCTTTTTCTAGGGTCTTGAGGGTCAATACCCCGTAAATAGTACCTTAATCTTTCTATTTTGATTTCCTTGGTCTGACCTGTATTTTCATTATCAACCTCCCTAAAGTATTTACTTATCATCTTTGCCCAAGTATTTTGTGCAGGAGTAATTAAGAAAGCTCCATCGTCTGTGGCTTTCAGCATTTGCATTTTTATACATAAATCTAGTAAAGCCAATGCCTGCCCGTCTCTGATTAAAATGTAACCATCAAATTGACGGTATTCTGCTAAGTCTGCTGTTAACTGGATGGTCTTTTGATTTAAGGCATGGATTTCTAATTCCTGCGCTGCTACAACTGCTTCTGTAGATTTATGTAAATTCCACCGGTCATGTGAGATCAATACTTCGGTGAATTTTTTAAGCTTTCGGATTTCACGCTCATTTCGGATATGGTCTTTGTCATAAATATCTTTGAGCAGTAGTACTTTAAGTTGACGATCTATCAAATCCCATAGATGCCTAAAAAAAGTTTCTTCATTGCCGTTGGGATGTTGTTCCAAATAGTAATTAAGATGCCGTTGGTAAAATTTTTCAATGCGCTCTTCTCTGACTGCAAAAATTCTTATAAACAAATGCCTTAAAAAATTTTTACGGCTCCAAGATATGGGGTTTCCAATGTCCAAGGTGTCAGTACTAAAATCAAAACGGTCACGGAGTTTAAAATAGCTAATACTCATAAGCAGCTGATTGAAAGTGTTTTTTCAAATTTACACATTCTTACGCTTATGTAAATAGCACTAAACCGGATCAGGAACATTGTCCAATCAAATTCATTTTTGAAGAAGAAGAATTTTTTTATACAAAAAATTTGGAATACGTCAAGATGCATCGTAATATTGCAATATAAAATTATGGGACTTACAAAAACAGAAATATTTACAGATGAGCAGAACCAGCTTGCAACTTTATTAAAGGCTATGGCTCATCCTGCACGTATCGCTATTCTTCAAAGAATACTGATTTCTAACACATGCATTTGTGGTGATCTCGTTGGCGAACTTGGTTTAGCGCAGGCTACGATATCACAACATTTAAAAGAGCTGAAGAATGCTGGGATTATACAGGGTACAATAGAAGGTGTTAGCGTTTGTTATTGTATCAATCCAAAAACATGGAAATTATTGGAAACACAATTAGGTGCGTTTCTTGGGGAATACAAAGGAGAAACAGCTTGCTGTTAACCTTTTTTTAGTCAAATCAATCGTTAAATTGCAATAATACTTTAAATATATAATTATGAAACTATCAGAAATAAAAGAAATCCTTGCTACGGCTGAAGGTGTAAATTTTAAACTTGAAAATGGCAATTCAGTACCAGAACATTTCCATGTAACAGAAGTAGGAATGATCACAAAGGACTTTATTGATTGTGGTGGTACCGTACGCCATGAAAAAGTGGCTAATTTCCAATTATGGGATGCTAATGATTATGATCACAGGTTGAAAGCAGGAAAACTGCTAAATATCATTTCACTTTCAGAAAGGGTATTGGGAATGGAAGATTCAGAGATTGAGGTGGAATATCAGGCAGAGACCATTGGTAAATATGACTTGGGTTATGATGGAGAAAACTTTCTTTTGCTCGCTAAGAAAACAGCATGTCTTGCAATGGACAAATGTGGTGTCCCAGCTGAAAAACAAAAAGTTGAAATGGTAAATCTGGCTTCTGGTGCAGCTTGTACCCCAGGTGGTGGCTGCTGCTAATACCGTTAATATGGAGATCGTTGAACTGATGCCCCTTCATTGGGAAGATATTAAGTCAATTTATCTGCAAGGAATAGCTACAAAACAAGCGACTTTTCAAACAGATGCACCGTCATGGGAAGAATGGGATAAAACCCATCTTCCCGGTTTTAGATACCTGGCAATGGTCAATAACATTATTGCAGGATGGGCAGCATTAACCCCTGTTTCCGGCAGGTGTGTGTATGCCGGGGTAACAGAAGTCAGCGTATACATCCATGAGAACTTTCGGGGTCAGGGTGTAGGTAAATCATTGCTTCAAAAATTGATAACCGAAACAGAAAAAGGAAACATTTGGACGCTGCAGGCTGGAATATTTCCAGAGAACCTACCAAGTATGGCGCTGCATGAAAAACTTGGATTTCGGCAGGTCGGCTACCGGGAAAGAATTGGAAAGATGGATGGCGTGTGGAGAGATACAGTATTATTAGAACGAAGAAGTAAAATAACAGGTCAAGATTAAATTTAGTCATAAATGAAAAAAGTATTGGTGCTATGTACTGGCAATAGTTGCCGCAGTCAAATTGCAGAAGGCTATTTGAGACATTTCGCAGGGGATAAGGCGGAGATTTATAGTGCAGGAATAGAAACACATGGTGTTAACCCTAAAGCCATCCAGGTAATGGCAGAAGATCATATTGACATTTCAGCGCATACTTCGAACCATGTAGATGAATATTCAACAATTCCATTTGATGCTGTAATTACGGTTTGTGATAATGCCAATGAGGCTTGTCCATTCTTTCCCGGCAAAGTAGACCGCTTTCATCAGAACTTTCCTGACCCGGCAAAAGCAACCGGCAGCGCAGAAGAAGTCATGGCTGAATTTAGAAAGGTACGTGAGCTGATTAAAGCTTATTCAGCAGATTTTGTAAACCAATACATAAACAAATAATAATGAGTGCTAACAATTGTGCCCCTGTGGCAGAACGTAAAAAACTTGGATTTTTAGACAGATACTTGACCCTGTGGATTTTCATTGCTATGGCAATCGGTGTTGGTGTTGGCTACTTTGTACCTTCTTCGGCTGGCTTTATAAATTCATTTTCAAGTGGGACAACGAATATCCCTCTTGCAATTGGCTTGATCTTAATGATGTACCCGCCACTGGCCAAGGTGAAATATGAAAAAATGGGAGAAGTGTTTAAAGATACCAAAGTGCTTAGTGTTTCGTTGGTACTCAATTGGGTAATTGGCCCATTATTGATGTTCTTTCTGGCCGTGACCTTTCTAAGGGACTATCCCGAATATATGGTTGGACTAATATTGATTGGACTTGCCCGATGTATTGCAATGGTGGTCGTTTGGAATGAATTGGCAGAGGGTAACAGGGAATATGCGGCTGGTCTGATTGCTTTAAACAGTATTTTTCAGGTGTTATTATACAGTGTTTTTGCCTATGTCTTCATTACGATTTTACCGCCTTACTTCGGATTAAAAAGCCTTGAAATTGATGTGACCATTGGCGAGATTGCTAAATCTGTAGGTATCTACTTAGGTCTGCCCTTCGCAATGGGAATCATCAGCAGATATTCTTTAATTAAACTAAAAGGTGAAGAGTGGTTTCAAAATAAGTTCGTTCCATTAATCTCTCCGATTACCTTAGTTGCATTACTCTTTACCATCGTCATCATGTTCAGTCTTAAAGGGAGCCTGATCGTTAAAATACCAATGGACGTTGTACGAATTGCCATCCCGCTGGTCATTTATTTTTCCATCATGTTTGTAATTAGCTTTTTTGCAGGGAAATATTTTGGGGCGGACTATTCTAGAAGTACATCAATTGCTTTTACAGCTACAGGAAATAACTTTGAACTGGCTATTGCTGTAGCAATTGGAGTATTCGGAATCAATTCAGGACAGGCATTTGCGGGTGTAATTGGCCCTCTGGTTGAGGTTCCTGCGCTGATCGCTTTAGTGAACCTTGCTTTCTGGTTCAGGAAAAAATACTATAAGACAGAAACCGCCGCCTAAGTTAAAAGCTCTCATATAACTGACATTAGTCTTTTGCCAAATAAATAATGAATAGATACGACATCATTATCATCGGGGGTGGGCAAAGCGCATTGGCCTGTGCCTACTTTCTACAGCGAAGAGGATTGGACTATCTAATTTTGGACGATCAAAATGAAGCAGGCAGAGCTTGGTTGCATACGTGGGATTCGTTAACCTTGTTCTCTCCTTCCGAATATAGTTCGCTGCCTGGCAGGATGATGCCTAAATCTGAACGTAAGTTTCCGTCCAAAGATGAGGTGATAGCTTACCTCAACGAATATGAAAAACATTATAAAGTTAAAGTCCAAAGATCGGTATCAGTTAATGAGGTAATCAAAACAGAAAATGGTTTCCAATTAGAAACTAATCAAGATAGCTACGAATGTAAAGTGCTGATTTCTGCCACTGGCACATGGAAAAAACCTTTTATCCCATTTGTACCGGGTTCAGACCTATTTGACGGGCAGCAAATACATTCTGCCAATTATAAAAATCCAAACAATTTTAAAGCCAAGAAAGTATTGGTTGTAGGCAATGGAAATTCCGGTGCCCAAATACTGGCTGAAGTTTCGAAGGTTGCAACAGCAACTTGGGCCGTACAGAGTGAACCAGAGTACCTGCCTGATGAGGTTGACGGAAGAGTACTCTTCGATGTGGCTTCCGCAAAGTACCATGCCATGCAGGCAGGAAAAGAATTCGATGCTTCTCAATACAGCTTAGGCAAAATAGTAATGGTACCACCTGTTGTTGAGGCAAGAGAGCGAGGTGCATTGCAATTTAAACAGACTTTTAAAGCGCTTACAAAAACGGGAGTACTGTGGCCTGAGGGAATTGGAGAACAGTTCTATACAATTATCTGGTGTACAGGGTTCAGGTCTGCAACGGATCACTTGAATTCGTTGAACATCGTAGACGAAGACAGCAGGATTAAAACTATCGAAACCAAATCTACAGTTGTACCAGGATTATATCTTGTTGGCTATGGCAACTGGACTGGATTTGCCTCCGCCACTTTGATAGGTGTCGGCCGTTCGGCAAAACAAACCATTGAATTGGTCGCTACCTACTTAAATATTTTAATATCTAAATGACTATGAGAAGAAAATTTCTTTTACCTTTTTTAATGATTTGTCTATCCGTAGGATCGTTAAGGGCGCAGCAAGCTGAAAAACCAAAACTGGTGGTGATGATGGTCATCGATCAGATGCGTGGCGATTATGTTGGAAGATACTGGGACAAATTCGGTGATGGCGGTTTCAAGAGGATCATCAATGGCGGCTACAACAATAAGAACGCGAACTATAACTTCTTTCCAACCTATACCGCTGCTGGACATGCGAGCATATCAACAGGTTCAATACCATCGTTGAACGGGATTGTAGGAAATGACTGGTACGACAGGAATAAGAAAAGATCGGTCTATTGTACAGAAGATGAAAATGTGCAGACCGTAGGATCAAAATCTATTGCAGGCCTGCAATCACCAGCAAATCTATTAACGACTACCATTGGCGACGAACTGCGGCTCGCAACAAATTTTCGTTCAAAGGTGATTGGAATTGCACTCAAGGATAGGGCGGCGATATTAACCGCAGGACACAATGCTTCAGGGGTTTACTGGTTTGATGAAAGTAATGGGAGTTTTATTTCAAGTACCTATTATACCAAAACCTTACCTTCATGGTTAACCCAGTTCAATGATAAGAAATTGACAGAGCAATATCTCACTGAAAAGTGGGAAACCCTATTGCCCATGGCAGAATATGCAAAATTTGCTACTCCAGATGATGTTCCATACGAAGGTAAATTTAGCGGCGAACAGTCGCCAGTGTTTCCCCATGATATCCCTTCCATACGAAAAAAGGGAAATCTTGGGCTGATCAGAAGCACCCCAAATGGCAATCGCCTAACATTTGATATGGCAAAGGCAGCGATCGAAGGTGAGGCATTAGGCAGCCATGAAACGCCAGATCTGCTCAATGTCAGTTTTTCTTCACCAGATTATATCGGACACCAGTTTGGCCCCCGATCTGTAGAAGTTGCAGATATGTACATCAGATTTGATCTCCAGTTGCAAGAGTTTTTAGAGTACCTCGACAAAAAGGTAGGCAAAAATAACTATGTAATCTGTATTTCGGCAGATCACGGAGCAGCAGATAATCCTAATTTTTTAACGGATAATAAATTTCCGGGCGGTTATGGGGGGCACAAATTAAAGGATAGCCTGAATATTTTTCTTAAGGATAAGTTCGGTATTGCCCCGGTAACCGTTTTCAAGAACCAACAGTTCTATCTTGATGAACTTGCCATAATCAACAGCAAGATCAGTCAGACCGATGTGGTAGCTGCAATGAAAACATACCTACTGACAAAACCTTATGTACTTGCCGCTTACGACAAGGAACAGATCATGGTTTCTGGAAATCCAATGGGCATGCTGACAATGCTTCAGAACGGCTTTTTTTATCACCGGTGTGGTGATGTGAATGTTGTATTTAATAGTGGCTATCTGGAAGGTCAGTCCGGTACTGGAACAACCCATGGCTCTACATACAGATACGATACAAATGTTCCCATGCTTTGGTATGGAAAAGGCATTAAAAAGGATACCGATTTTTCATCGGTTCACGTAAGCGATATTGCGCCAACACTTTCGGCCCTTCTGGATATACAACCGCCTTCGGGTAATGTAGGTACAGTTATTCAAAATATATTCAAATAAAATTCAGCATATGAAAATAGCACTATTCTCAGATATTCACGCCAACCTGCCTGCACTAGAGGCATTTTTTAAAGATTTGGAAACAAGAAATACAGACGCCGTTTATTGCCTTGGCGATTTGGTTGGCTATAATATCTGGCCTAATGAAGTTATTGACGAAATAAGAAAAAGAGGTATTCCTACAATTGCTGGCAATTATGATTGGGGCATTGGCAGATCTAGCGATGATTGCGGATGTGCCTACAAGACCGATGAGGAAAAAGCAATGGGCAAGGTTTCCATTTCTTATACGAACGAAGTGGTTAAGGATGAGCAGCGTGCCTATCTGAGAACCCTTCCTGCGCACATCAGACTGGAATACCAATTGAATGATGAGAAGCGCAATATTTTATTGGTACACGGAAGTCCACGAAAGGTAAATGAGTATCTTTTCGAAGACCGTAATGAGAAAAGTATGATCCGGATTATGGAACATGCAGATGCAGATATTATGTGCTTTGGGCATACCCATCAACCCTATCATCGTATACTAAATTCAGGTGCCGATGGAAGGGATCATTTTAGGCATGCCATTAACATTGGATCGGTTGGTAAACCAAAGGATAAAGACCCACGGGGAGGTTATGTGATCTTGACCATCAACCCAGATAGCAACGTAACAAGAAGCGAAAGTATTCAGGTAGAGTTTATCCGCTTTGAATATGATATAGAAAAAGCAGCGAAAGCGGTAGAGGAAAGTCCACTGCCAAATGAATATGCAGATATGTTACGTAACGGATAGACGATGAAAATAGCACTTTTTTCAGATATACATGCCAATCTTCCCGCCTTTGACGCAATGTTAAATGATATGGATAGCCAAAAACCCGATATGGTATATTGCCTTGGAGATTTGGTGGGATACCACATTTATCCAAATGAAATCATTGATGAAATCCGAAGGCGGGCGATAGGGACTTTGAAAGGTAACCATGATGAAAAAGTCGAAAGTATAATCACCACCTCTGAAAGTTTAAATGAAGCGGGTAAGAAATATGCTTATCACCTGATTAACCAAGGAAATAGAGACTACCTAAAGGCTCTTCCTGCCCACATTCGGCTGGAATATAAACTCAATAATAATAAGCTTAATCTGGTATTTGCTCATGGAAGCACCAGAAGTATTGACGAATACATACTTATTGATACTGAAGAGAACTATGTTTTAGACTTACTAAAAGAAGCTGACGCCGATCTGCTCTTTGTTGGTCACTCACATAAGCCTTATCATAGGATTCTGCAGGACGCCAATGGCGAATTTAAGCATGTAATTAATCTTGGGTCTGTTGGCAAGCCCAAAGATGGAGATGTAAGAGGCTGTTACGCCATCTTAACCATCAACAACGATAGTTCAACACTTGTAAAGGAAAGCATAAAAGTTGAGTTTAGAAGGGTTGAATATGATGTGGAATTATCAGCTAAAGCAATCGAAAATAGTCCATTGCCCAATGAATTTGCTGAAAATTTACGAAACGCAAATTAGATATATCCTTATTTAATGATTTTAAGAAGTGGTTCTGGGCATGTATATAATTATACATGCCCCTATCAAAGCTATAGTTGCACCGATAATATCCCATTTATCAGGTTTAAACCCCTCTACTTTCCATGCCCATAGTAAGGCTAAAACTATGAAAATGCCGCCATAGGTCGCATAGACACGGCCAAAGTTTGCAGTCTGCCACGTAGCTATTACTCCATAAGCAGCAAGGATCACCGCACCGAATATACCATACCATAACGGTTTACCTTCTTTAAGCCATAACCATATCAAGTAACCACCACCAATTTCACATATTCCTGCAAGTATAAATATAGCTAGCGACCTGATAACTTCCATATATTGTTTTAAAGATTAAATTCGAGTTTAACTCCTTTTCGCTAGTAATATTTGGTTACCATGTGCAGGTGTTTGGACACAAACATAATGAAATTAAAAAAATGATAGCAGTGATTTTCTAAACTTAATGAAATTTATTCGTCGGTATTAACAGAAGGGTATTTGTAAGTCATTGCAAGCACCAAATTTATGGCTGTTTATGTGTGATTTATTTGAGGCAATATTTTGATAAGTAACATATTGTTTGTATATTAGAACATAGGATTTGCAATCATTATTTATTAAACAAAAGGTGCGTTATTCGGGGAGTTCGGATTTCAAAGCCACTCTAAGATATTGCAAACGTTGATTTTTACACTAGGTGTAAATCCCAGCGGGATCACGAAAAGCCTTACAGAAATGTAGGGCTTTTGTATTTTTTTCATTCGCATCTCCATCATTAAGCTATTTTGGATCAAGCAGAAAATTTCTCTGATTATTTAATGTATTATCATAAGAATCAAATTTCATACGCGAATTAAAGAGAACTCTAATAGTCTGATTTCAATCTTATTAACTGATTTTAACACCCCGGTCTGCGACCACCCCTCTGAAAGAGGGGAATTACGATCGAGATCCAACCATCCCATTTTTTAATGATAAAAAATTACCCAAAAAATGGTATAGGATGGGCAATTGCAACGGTTTTATCTTTGACCAACCTTTTAAATGCTTTTTTAAGGCCTATTTAAATCCAAATACATCCTTTTATTTAAACGTAATTCAATTGATTTTAATGAAAAAGCAATTATTAATGATGTCCTTTTTTATGGCTATTGGCGTTATTGCAGCAGCCCAGTCTAAATCAAAAAGTAAGGCTGCACCAAAAGCCAAAACTGAAACTAAGTCTACGGCTTCCAGAAGCAACAGTTCTTCTCTTCGGGCTTATGGTAAAGGTGATAACCTGCTCAATGTGGGAATTGGTATCGGAAGTCCGTTTTTTGGTTCAGGTTATTCTTCATCACTTCCGGTAAACCCGAGTGTATCTTTTGAGAAAGGTATTACAGATGAAATCAGCGTAGGCGGACAAGTGGCATATGCCAGCTCTAAGTACAATGTAGACTTGCCTGGTTCAAACTACAGCTTTAAACAGAATGCATTTTATATTGGTGCCCGTGGTTCCTATCATTTTAACGAAATTTTTAAGCTTGATCCTAAATTTGATGTTTATGGTGGTGCCAGCCTTGGCTATGTTATTGCCAGTGTGAGCGACAAAGATGGCTTCAACGGCACTACAGGCAGCGGTATAGGTTTCGGATTATTTGCAGGTGGTAAATATTATTTTTCTAATAATACCAGTGTATTTGCAGAACTGGGCTATCAAAGTCTTGCAGTGTTGAACGTTGGTATCGCATTTAAGCTGTAATCTATAAAAAAAATAAAACCTATGAAAAGTCTACTTAAATTATCTTCACTGTTATTGTTATTTCCGCTGCTATTTGTGGCCTGTAAAAAGAAGAAGCAGGATGAAACGCCTTCTGGTCCGCTGGGACCTAAATACCCCATGGTGGTTAACAATGTGATTACGCCAGAAATTCTTGAAAGTCTGAAAAAAAACGGTATGACCATCAATAGTGGTACCACACCGCCTACCATTAATGGTGTGTTTTTATTTAGTCCGGCCTATTGCACATTTGATAATTCAGGCAGCAACCGTCAAGGTACTTATTTCAATGATTATAAAGTTCAGTTTAAAAATCAGAGCACCACGGATTATACGGTGAGCATGGAATATAAAGAATTAAATAATGGCACTGATATTGGCGGCGATAATAATGCAACTTATATATCAGGTGAGAACAATTTATTTACTGTTTTTTCGCAATCTAAGGGTAAGTCAGGCAGTATTAACTATGTGGCGCTTGATGTAATCAGTGGGGAAGCAACAGGGGGATCTATGAAAAACATGATATGGAGCAAATACCTGGTATCAAAAGAGGGTGATGATGCTAATATCTTTCTTGTACCTGTTGGTACAACCAGAATATTTACAGATAAAGATGGTTTATCAGCATCTCAAAATACTTTTGATGTTTTGCCTGAGCAATTTAAGGGCTTAATAAAAAAGGCATCGTTAATGTCAGCAAAATAATTCTATTGCCACTGAATGAATATTATAAATTAAGTTTGATTAATAATAAGTATTCTAATTTTCTTTTAACAGATTATTTATGTTTTAACCACCCCGCCTTTGGGCACCCTTTGAAAGGAGTGGATTAGCGATTGTAATTTCACTCCTTTATAGCAGTGGTCGCTCATTGAGGTGTAGAAACAATTAAATAATTATTGAACGTTTAGGTCTTAATAGTTTAAAAACAAATCCTCCAATTTGCATCGGAGGATTTGTTTTGTTATTTAAAATGAAAAATTTTGCTTTGGGCAGTGCATTTTTCTACCAGATAAGACATAGAAGAAAATATAAGAAGAAGAAGTATAAAATCTATTGAGCTTATATGGATCTTATGTTCCTTATGTGTTTAAATAATATTTGGCGTTACATTTTTTCACCATATAAGACATAGAAGAAAAATATAAGCTAAAATGTATAAAGAGTCTGATGCATTTGTAGAGCTTATATTCCATATGTGTTAAACAATATGAAGCAATGTATTTCTACTACTTAAAATACAAAAACTGGTAAATGGATCATCTTAGATTCTTATCTATTAAAAAGCTTCTTCTCTGATAAAATGAATAAATCCTAACTTTATCGCTTTAAATTTGTTCTGTTGGTAACAGGAAAAAAAGAGCGTCAATGGGCAAATAATATATACGATTAGACCTTGACGTGAATTAGCATTAAAATATAATATGAAGAAAGTTGTCATCATAGGCGGTGGTTTTGCAGGGCTTAATCTTGCTAAAAAGCTATCCAAAAGTACATCTCATCAGGTTACCCTTGTAGATCAGCATAATTATCATTTCTTTCCACCACTGTTGTATCAGGTTGGAACGGCTTTTATTGAAGCATCAAATATTATTTATCCTTTTCGGAAAATGTTTCACAATCAAAACACCCGGTTTTTTATGGGCGTGCTAAAAGAAGTACTTCCAGAACAACAAAAGGTGGTGACTGATAATGGTACCTTGGATTACGATATTCTCGTCCTTGCTATGGGTACGGAAACCAATTTTTTCGGTAATGATCAGATTAAGGAAAATGCTTTGCCGATGAAAAGTATTGATGATGCTTTGCGGATGCGTAACCATATTCTTCTTCAGCTGGAAAAAGCAGTGCGTTCCGATCAGGATGTAGATAAGAAAAGGCTATCCAGTGTGGTCATTGCGGGTGGTGGACCAACGGGAGTGGAACTTGCCGGTATGATGGCCGAAATGGGAAGTCATATTATTAAAAAGGATTATCCGGAAGCAAAATCAGGCTTAGGTAAAATTTATTTAGTTGATGGTTTACAAACACTTTTGGCACCCATGAGTGATAAAAGCCAGGAGGAAGCGATTAAAGTACTTAAAAATCTTGGTGTAGAAATTCTTTTGGGTAAACTGGTGCAAAATTATGATGGGAAGTCAGTTTCTCTCTCAGATGGTACCGAGATTGAAGCTTCTACCTTAATCTGGGCTTCAGGTGTAATTGCACGTGAGGTTCCTGGTCTACCCAAAGAGGCGATTGGCAAGGGGCGAAGGATTATTGTCGATGCATTTAACCAGGTAGAAGGATTAAAAGGTGTGTTTGCTATTGGCGATCAGTGTCTTCAGCTCAGTGATGCTGCTTTTATCAACGGACATCCTCAACTGGCGCAGGTAGCCATTCAGCAAGGTGATTTGCTGGGTGAGAATTTATCGGCTGTAGATGGTGGGAAACCGATGAAAGCCTTTAAATATAATGATAAAGGTTCTATGGCTATCATTGCTAAATTTAAAGCTGTAGTGGATTTGCCAAAAGGATTTTTCAGGGGATTTTTTGCCTGGCTGGTTTGGTTATTTATCCATATTATTCCCATTGCCGGCTTCCGGAACAAAGCCAAGCTGGCTTTCAATTGGCTATGGAGTTTCATTACGAATGATCCCACTTTAAGGTTAATCATCCGGCCAGATGATGAAGTAGCGCATAAATATTAATGCTATGGATGGCACTGGTTTATAAAGCTTTTATGAGGCAGTGCCATGATTCACCAATACCATATTTTGATCAGTATTGATTACATTTTGATCATTTCAAGGGGATGGTAAAAATTGGAAAGTGTCTGCCGTATATTGCAGCGACATTAAAGTGATTCCACTATAACTATTCCAGGCAAATGAATAAATATTTAATTTTGTTATTGCTTTCTTTGAGCATTGATCTCTATGCACAGGAAACGCCCGAATGGGAAAATCCTAAGATTTATGCGATTAACAAAGAAAATACCCGGGCCACTTCCATCCCGTATCCCAATCGTGATTTGGCTTTAAAGAACGATTACAGTTCCTCCACTTATTATCAATCATTAAATGGCCGCTGGAAATTCAAATGGGTGCCAAAGGTGGCACAAATTCCAGAGGATTTTTATAAAACAGATTATGACGTTAAATCATGGGCTACCATTCCTGTTCCAGGTACGTGGGAGTTTAATGGTTTCGGCACCCCGATTTATGTAAGTGAAGGTTTTGGTTTTAAGCCTAATCCGCCATTTATAGATCGGGAAGACTCACCTGTGGGAGCCTATCGGCAGGAGTTTACCTTAAAAAATGACTGGATAGGCCGACGGGTGATGATTCATTTTGAAGGTGGCACTAATGCCATGTACCTTTGGGTAAATGGCAAAAAGGTAGGATATACAGAGAACTCGAAAAGCCCGGCCGAATTCGATATTACAGATTACGTAAAGCCCGGTGTAAATCTGCTGGCTTGTGAGGTTCATAAATTTAGTGATGGCTATTACCTGGAAGATCAGGATATGTGGCGCATGGGTGGCATCAACAGAAATGTTTATCTCTATAGTACTGCGGAAACCAGGATTTTAGATTTTTTCGCACATCCTACCTTAGACGCAAATTATCAAAACGGACTATTTGATGTTGATCTTACCTTAAAAAACTATAGTAAAAATCAGGCGGTGCAAAGCATAGAAGTGCAGCTCATGGATCAGTCTAATCACTCCGTTTTCCAAAAGGAAAGTAAAGTAGAAATTCCAGCAGAAGGTGTAGTTAATCTCAACCTGGCGGGTACAGTTGCTTCACCGCTTAAATGGACGGCTGAAACACCAAACCTCTACCATATGCTCTTGGTTTTAAAAAACAGCCATGGGGAGATCATCGAGGCGACTTCGCATCAAATCGGTTTCAGAAAAACTGAAATCAAAGATGGTCAGGTGTTTATCAATGGAATGAAAATTTATTTCAAGGGCGTAAACCTGCATGAATTTAATACCGTAACTGGTCAGGTCGTTTCTGAAGAGGTGATGCTCCGGAACATTCAGCTGATGAAGGAGTTAAACATTAATGCTGTTCGCACTTCGCACTATCCTCAGCCGCCTTTATGGTACAAATTATGTGATCAATATGGCCTTTACCTGGTAGATGAAGCCAATCTGGAGTCGCACGGTTTAGGTTATGGTCCGGAAAATGTTTCGAACTTGCCTGAATGGCGTGATGCACATCTCGACCGGATGGTGCGTTTGGTTGAACGTGATAAAAACCATGCTTCCGTGATTTTCTGGTCCTTAGGAAATGAAGCCAGTAACGGAAAGGCCTTTTTTGATCTTTACGACTGGGCTAAAAAACGCGATCCAAGTCGGCCGGTGCAATATGAACAGGCGCATCAAAAAGATCGAAACACCGATATCATCTGCCCGATGTATCCATCATGGGATAGCATGGTGCGTGATGCTAAAAAAGATTTGGGCAGGCCATTCATCATGTGCGAATATGCGCATGCCATGGGCAACAGTATGGGCAATTTTCAGAATTACTGGGATTTGATGCGTACCAGTAAAAACATGCAGGGTGGTTTTATTTGGGAGTGGTATAACCATGGCTTTAAAACTACCGATGAGCAGGGGCGGGCTTACTGGGCTTATGGGGGTGATTTAAATGGTTACCAGAAAATGAATAGCGATAACTTTTGTATGGATGGAATCATTTCGCCTGATCAGCAATATTTACCTCATACCCATATTGTTAAAAAGGTTTATCAGAACATTTTGTTTAAACCTAAAGATCTCAGTAAGGGTATTATTACCGTAATCAATGATTTTAAATTCACAGATTTAACCAGTAAAAATTATCACTACAAATGGGTTCTGTTAAAGAATGGTGTAGCAGTTAAGCAGGGGAATTTCAATGTGCAAATCCCGGCAGATTCTAAAAAAGACATTCAACTTCGTTTACCTGAAATGGAAAAGCAGGCTGGCGTAGAATATTTTCTCCAGGTTTTTGCCTACAGCAGCAAAGCCGATCGATTTATACCTGAAGGTTTTGAGGTAGCTAAAGAGGAATTTTCTTTTCCTTCGAATCAATATTTCGTATTGACTAAACCAAAATCCGGACAGATCACAACGGAAGATCAATCCGATAAAATTGTGGTCAAAGCCAATGAGGTCGCTTATGAATTTTCGATTAAAAATGGTCAGTCTTTGATCAGCATGACGAAGAATGGGCAGAAAGTTTTTAATGAATTGCCTCGACTTAATTTCTGGCGGGCGCCTAATGATAATGAATTTGGAGAAGGTGCTCAAAGGAGTTTGCGCTTATGGGATGCTGCCGGATATAATGTGATTTACCAGTACAAAGGCACCAAAAAAAGTGATGAGGGCGTGTTAATTTCTTATGAAGCCAAGCTTCGTGGCATTGAAGCATTGGTAAACCTCAATTACACGGTAAACAGCGATGGAAGTTTGAAAGTGGAGGCGGGTTACCGGGCCATTGCAGATGATCTTCCGGAAATGGTAAGGTTTGGAATGTTAATGACGATGTCTGGTGATCATGATGAGTTTACCTGGTATGGGCGTGGTCCTTATGAAAATTATATTGATCGGAATGCCGATACTTTTATGAATATCTGGAGGGGTAAGGTGAAAGACCAGCTCTTTCCTTATTATCGCCCGCAGGAATCGGGAAATAAAACCGATGCACGGTGGTTGAAATTGCAGAATAAGGATGGTAACGGCGTAGAAATTCTTGGTTTACAGCCGCTATCCATTAGCGCAACCAATAACCTACCGGAAGACCTTGATCCGGGAATGACTAAAAAGCAGCAGCATTCATCCGATATTATCCCTAATCCTGATGCCATTATCGCCGTTGATTTGTTTCAAAGGGGCATCGGCGGATTAAATTCATGGGGTGCTAAACCACTCAATGAATACCGGTTTATGAATAAATCATACGATTATGGTTTTGTGATCAGGCCATTGTAAAGCATTTGATGTTACCTGATTAACTTACGAAGTTTCAAAAGGGAAAGAGTATGGCGGAACTTCGTCAGTTTAATAAAGTATTAAGAGGGGGTGGTTAAAAGGTGTATTTTCCAAAATTAACACCTGGGGGTAAGGTTGGTTTCTGTGCTTGTGGGTTGGGGATTCTTCGCTGCGCTCTGAATGACAGGAAGTGTAAGTTAACTGAAGAAATGCGATAAAGGGGTGGGTAGGTAAGGTTGGTTTCAGTGCTTGTGGGTTGGGGATTCTTCGCTGCGCTCGGAATGACAGGAAGTGTAAGTTGACTAAAGAAAATGCGATAAAGGGGTTGGTAGGTAAGGTTGCTTTCGGTGCTTGTGGGTTGGGGATTCCTCGCTGCGCTCGGAATGACAGGAAGTGTAAGTTGACTGAAGAAGTGCGATAAAGGGGTGGGTAGGTAAGGTTGGTTTCAGTGCTTGTGGGTTGGAGATTCTTCGCTGCGCTCGGAATGACAGGAAGTGTAAGTTGACTGAAGAAATGCGATAAAGGGGTGGGTAGGTAAGGTTGGTTTCAGTGCTTGTAGGTTGGGGATTCCTCGTTGCGCTTGGAATGACAAGGTGGTGATATCAAATTGCAAAAACGAGTCGTAGCGAAATGCTGCGACTCGTTTTTAGATGTTTCTAACTATACCAATGTTACTCAGTATCTGTATTTCTAATTAAAGCATTGCCTTTTAGGTTTCTGAATGCAATTGTGGAGAAAACCAAGATCCAGATTAATAGCGATAAAAGTCTGCTCCAATCATGGACTTTTGTGGGGATAAACTTTTTTAATCCGATGCTTTTAATATCGGTTGAGGCGATGTCTTTTTCCTGAAAGATGCTGGGATAGAAGTGCAGGCGAATTTTTTCGTGCTGATTTCTTACCGCTTGCTGAAACTTCAGGTGTGCATTCAAATCAGATCCGGCCAGTTCGTTTACTGCAAGCTGGGCTTGAATGGTTGGAAAAAAGAGTGCGGCAATGTTGGTGAAATCCTGTCGGGCAGCCAATTTATCAGCCACTGCCAATCTGCTCTTTATCGCCTGATCATCACCCATTTGTTGCATGCCGTAATACCAGAACCAGCTAAAACTTTTATCAGCCGGAAAAGGATATTTTTTGAGCTGCGGATAGTGTTCAAAAAAGGGCTTCATGGTCACCTCCTTCGGCATGTCCCACTTTTCATGATAACCCTCACGCTGGTTAATTACATTCTGCAAAGCTTCGGGTACGCCATATTTTTGTGTAAGCAAAAGGTTTAAAGATGCAGGGATTACCAAGCAAATGGCTACCCAGATGGCTACAAGTGCAGATGCATTGTAGCTTGATGAGCGTCCTAAAGAAACGATAAACATTGATACTGCAAACCAGAAGGCCAGGTAGAGGATAATTAATCCAGCAACAGCTGCCAAGGTAGCATCTATGGATAAGTGCAAATAAATAACTGCGGCAATGAGGAGCAAAAAGGCTACCGCATAAACAGCTGTGATTCTGATCAGAAATTTTTGCCAGATTACGTTTGCCAATGCATTGGTTTGCGATTTGAGTAAAGACCATATCCCACTTTCCTGCTGTTCGGAAATGAGGTTATACGTGAAAGCAATAATTACAAGTGGAAACAAAAACAGGTAAACAAAGCTTAGATCCATATTGCCTAAAAGCATGCTTACCGGATTGGTGATATCGGTATCATAAAGTTGCCCTTCTATTCCGAGCATCGTTACCGATATCAGGTAAGGATTCACATCCCGCTGTCCGTTGGAGAAGGCTGCCCATCGATCGGGGAAATTAGCCGTAGAGAATTTGTTGTGAAAGAAAATCAATCCGATGTCT
The DNA here is from genome assembly GCF_004340665.1 of Pedobacter psychrotolerans. GTDB lineage: Bacteria > Bacteroidota > Bacteroidia > Sphingobacteriales > Sphingobacteriaceae > Pedobacter > Pedobacter psychrotolerans. Next base: position 144,306 of record NZ_SLWO01000007.1, on the reverse strand, counting down.
TTGTTAAAGTGCTTGATATTGTCGAGCGTGTTTTTCTTTTGCAATAGGGCTGCCTTTTCAATTACGGCTTGTTGATTGGCAATAAAAGTTTTTCCAAAATATAATCCGGCGAAGCCTGTAAGCAGCAATACCAAAATGCCTATCCAGGCCGAACGGTTTCTGAAGAAAAGTTTAAATTCTAAATTAGAGGTGCTTTTTTTCATAACATTATATGGTTTTAATCCATTTGAATGAATATTGGAGAAGGAGCAGTATTGCAATGAACCAAGCAAACAAAGCCATTAGTGATAGCAGTTCATGCCTTAAAACGTTGCTCAAATGATCAAATTTATAATTGAAATCTGGTTGCTCTGCCCAGTTGGATTTACTGATCGATAAAGGCTTTTCATGTTCGCCAGGGGAATGGTTACTGATTTTATCAATTTGAAGTTTATTCATTTTCTGCGCCAATCCATACCTATAAGCCTCTGCCTGGTTTTGAAAATTGACATAGGTTTTAAAATCGGAAGCGGTGAGGGCCATTGAGATTTGTTTCAGTGATAAGTAAGGATTGAACAAACCGGCAAATACGGTGAAGCTATTTTGCTTATCGAAGGTGTTGTTCAGCTGGCGCTGATGATCACTATAAATGTGGGAAGTGATTCTTTCACCTTCTGCCATAATATAGCCACCATAATTAAAGGGTAGTTTCTTTACATCATCAACTTGATATTTCCGCAATAACGAATCTTTTATGGCGGCAAAATGCGGATCATTCGGATCGTGGCTATCACCTTGTTTCTGAATATCTTCTGAAATGGCATCCGCAAATTCGATTTTGGAAGGGGTGGGGTGAATCTTCGTTCCTATTGCCTGAATGATTCTCGGCATTAAAATCACGAAAAATATCCAGCAGGATAAAAGGGTAATCAATGCTGTTTTTGAGCTTCGCTGAAAAGCCGAAACCAATACGGTTATGGCCGAAACAATGAAGAAATAAATGGAATAACTTAAAATTAAGATCAATAGGCGCAGTGTTGCGTCTATACTGATTTGCCAGTTGCTTAAAGAAGCCCAAAGTAAAATGGTCAACAGAATGAGGGGAATAAAAATGGTTAAGGCTACACCAATAATGCCTAGTGTTTTACCCCAAAGCAGTTTTTTCCAGCTAACGTTCTGACAGAGCAAAATTTTAAGTGTTCCCGATTCCCGCTCTGCGGATATACTATTGTAGCCCAGAAAAAAGATAAGAAGTGGTACCAATAATTGCAATACCATTGCAATGCTGATTTCGCCAAAGCGCAGCATCCCGTTGGAGAAACCAGCTTCACTGAAATTTACGGTATTTTGTTTATGGGCTTCCAGAAAGATGGAAACCCCGGCAAAACTTTCTATCCCAAAATCGAAGAAACTCAGTTCATGTTTTTCCCGAAAGGCGAGGTAGCCGTAGTGCGCCATCCGGTGTGGATGTTTATCTGGTTTAGATAACCACTGTGCCCGTACCATATTTTTATAGTAAAGCCGTTGATTGTTCTGTGTTTTAAAATTCTGCCAGCCTACATAGGTGGCCAGGCAAAGTGAAAGCCCCAACAAAATGGTGAGCACTAACGTAGCCTTATTCCCAAAGGTTGATTGGTAGGTTTGTTTGGCAATGGTGAAGGTAATATTTGGCATTATATTCTGTAGGTTACATTAAACATGACATTTCTTGGCGTACCGGGGAAAAGGCGCAGGTAATTCTGGGCACCAACCCAATAGGTTTTATTGAAGATGTTATTGATATTCATGGCCAATTGAACTCTGGATGCTGCGGGGGTATAATAAATTGCAGCATCAGCGATGGTAAAGCCTGGCAGGGTAAAATCTCTAATATATAAGGGAAGCTTGTTGCCGCTGTATTGTAACCCGGCACCAAAGCCAATGCCTTTCAAAGCTCTGCTTTCCAGGTTGTAACGGGTCCATAAGCTGGCGCTGTGTTTAGGGGTGTTCTGTACACGCTGGCCAATGATTAATGGATCATTATCTTCGGTTACAACAGCATCTACATAACTATAGCCCACGTTAAATTGCCAGTTTGGCCTGATGAAGCCTGATGATTCTACCTCAATTCCCCTGCTTCGCTGTGCGCCACGTTCAATCAGGCGGTTTACATCAAATGGATCATTGGCATTCATCAACAGGTTTTTCTGGTTGATTTCGAAAAGGGAAATGTTAACCATCAGATTACCTTCAAGCCATTCAGATTTGGCACCCAATTCTTTCAGGTTACTTTCCAGCGGTTTAAAGTTAGAACCGGCGGGTGGTGGAACAATTACCAGGCTGGATGTATTTCCTTGTGGCTGGTAACCTTGGAGGTAAGTTCCGTAAATATTGATATGAGCATTTACCGCATAGGTAACGCCAAGCCTTGGCAAGAGCTTGTGCCGACTAATTTTACTTTCGTTTGAAAGCCTGTAATTGCTGTAATCTTCATACCATTCCTGTCTGAGGCCCAGTGTTAAAGTAAGCTGCTGGTATTTAATCTGATCTTGAAGATAGACACCATTAACGAGGTAATAAGAAGGTGGGATTTCTACTTTTGAGAAAACATAATCGTTCAGGTTTTTGAGGGTGTAAGATGGATTGGCAAGGTTAAAATGTTCTACATTTGGAACGGGTGCATTCACGCCATTCACCACACGAAACTGGTAGAGATCTTTCTTTGTCACATCATACCGAGCGGCAATTGTTCCATCCTTCAGGCGATAGCCTTGAGCGGTATTGATACCGCCACCTCTTAATTTCTGGTTCATGATGCGGTCATAACCTACTACCATTTTATGCTCTACACCAAATGTATGGGCATTGATGGACAGATAGGTACTGATGTTATCGGTGGCAAATTTTTGCTGACGCTGTACGGCAATCATTCCCGCCAGGCTGCGAATGGGGTGGTTATTTTCATCCACCGCAAATGCATTGTTGGTACGGTGTTCCACCAGATCTTCATTCCAGTTCTGTTTCATATAGGCCATGTTAAAGGAAATGCCTTTAGAAATTTTATGAGAAAAATTGGCCATCAGCATCAGGTCCTGCGTATTAAATTTATCGTTACTGGCGCCCAGGTTAAAACGGATTGGTGTGCTGTTTAGATCGGTCTGACCAGCTACGGCACCAAAAATAGGTTGTCCGCGATCCAGTCTTGAATTGCTGTTGTTCATCACTACTTCCACATTTAAACTGGTTTTGTCATTCGGGATGTAGGAGAAGGAAGGTGCAATGATGTAACCCTTCCTAAACTGTAAGTCTCTAAAGCTCTTACTATCTTCATAACCTAAGTTGAGCCGATAAAGCAAGGTTTTCTCTGTGTTTAAAGGGCCAGTGAAATCCAGTGCACCACGAACGGTACTGAAACTCCCGCCAGAGATGCTGATTTCTTTCCGGTCTTCACTTAAAGGTTTTTTGGTGACGAGATTAATGCTCCCACCCGGATCAACACTGGAGAATGTAGCACTTGCCGGGCCTTTAATAACTTCAATTCTTTCCAGATTATTGGTAAGAGGCTGGTTGAAATAATTTTGACGGGTACGCATTCCGTTGATGATTGTTCCTTCTTCGTTCTGGTTAATTCCACGGATAGAAAACTGGTTGTAAAAACTGCTTTGCGATACACTAGTTACATTTTTTACTGCATCGGCAAGCACGGCTGCCTGTCTGTCGGCTATCAATTCTTTTGATATGGATGAAATTGCCTGGGGTATATCCTTATTTAGGGTAGCGGTTTTGGTTGCCGAAAAAGAATAGTTGCCGTAATACTTTTTACCATTTGTGCCTATAATCTCTACTGTCTGCAATTCTTCATTGGCTGGTGATAAAGCAATAGGATCTAATTTAAAATCACCCAAACCATTGATGGGGTAGTTTTTAGAAAAGGTACTGTAACCAATTGCGCTGATGGTAAGGGTATAATTTGCAGCTTTAGGCAGGATAATGGAAAAATTACCCAATGAATCGCTGCTGAGATTTAACTGGTCTTTGCCACTTTTAAATTTAATGGTGGCTTTGCTTATTCCATTGCCATGTTGGTCGTTAATGCTTCCGCTTACCCGAACTTGTGCTTTAGCAGCAAGGCTGATGATACTGAAGAATAAAAAAAGGGATGTTAACCGCCATATCTGACGGATTTTATTCGTGTGATCCATTAAAATATGATGATTAAATGGTTTTTAAGTATAATTCCTGAAGGTCTGAAGCCGATATTTCACTGGCCTTTAAGGTGTGAACGAGTTCGCCCTGTTTCATAATGCCGATGTGTGTGCCGAGGCTTACGGCATTGAAAATATCATGCGTAGCCATCAGGATGGATTTTCCTTCGGATGCAAGTTTCTTAACCAGTTCGGTAAATTCTGCGGTAGCTTTTGGATCAAGCCCGCTGGTGGGTTCATCCATTAAAATGATTTTCGCGTTTTTTGCTACGGCAATGGCAATACCCACTTTCTGGCGCATGCCTTTACTAAATCCTGCAAGGTGTTTATGATGCGCGGTAGACTGCAAACCACAATTGCTTAAAAACTGAACCAGTTCTTGTTCACTGTAATCAAAACCAGCCAGCTTAGAAAAGTAATCCAGGTTTTCGATAGCCGACAGATTTCCATAAAGCATTACCACTTCAGGAATATAGGCAAGGTGTTTCCTTCGTTGATCATCACCCGCCGAAATTTCTTCGTTATCGATTAAAATTTTTCCGTTACTGGGCTCAATAAACCCTAAAAAAAGGTTGATGGTTGTGGTTTTGCCAGCCCCATTCTGGCCAAGCAGGCAGTATACTTCTCCTGGATTAACCGTGAGGTTTAATTGATTAAGGGCTTGATATGATCCGTAATTTTTGGATAATGAAATGGCTTGAAGCATAAAAAAAATATGATAAATGAGATTGCAGGCCACTAAGGGCTTACATGGATGTGAAATGATGTGATAAGAATGCATACTCCCGCTTAGGGGTGTATTAAGCGATAAAGCTGGGTGGCCCTTTGTTGGCTGCAGCAAGAATATAAGCTACAGGATGTTTCTGAAAATACCTGAAATGATGATTGAAAGGGATTTCCCTTTTTACTACAATGGTGTTGGGTAGTGGTAAAGTGTAATGATGAGATTGGTGTTTAACAATTTCGCAGAGCTTACAATTTACCTTATTAATTTTAAACTGAGTAGATGCCTGTACCTTTTCATATCTGGATTTGCAGGAATCGGGAACATCCTGTTCATGATGGTGAAGCGCCTGAATCAGCAATGCACTTGTAAATAATACCAATAACAAAAACGCCCTGATTTGGGTGAATCTTTTTTTACGATATAAGTTTACTGCCTTGTCCAATTGCAACAAAGATACATTTATACCAAAACTTTCTGCATGTTTTTTTGAAATTATTAAGGTATTGCCGTTTTGTTAAACTGAGCCGAAGTATAATTGGCACTTAAAACCGAAAGGTTGAATACCATGATACGGGCCATTTTCGAAAAAATAGCTATTATTACAGAACCTTAAAGCTAAATGATTCCCATGCTTAAACATTATTTCAATTTTATAGCTGTCACCTTGTGTTTGCTGTTCACTTCTGCGCTGGCATCTGCACAATTAATAGAAGAACCCAAGGATATACCAGCCGAATGGTCTCAACCTTATCCGCCTTTTCGTATTGCGGGTAACTTATATTATGTGGGTACCGCTGATCTGGCCTGCTACCTGATTGCTACACCAAAGGGAAATATCCTCATCAATACTGGCCTTGCAGCTTCACTTCCTATTATTAAGGCGAATGTGGAAACACTGGGTTTTAAATTTAATGAAATTAAAGTTTTACTGACTACACAGGCTCATTACGATCATATGGCTGCCATGGCTGAGATTAAAAAAGCTACAGGTGCTCAATTTATGGTGGATGAAAAAGATGCTGCTGTTGCGGAAGATGGTGGTAAATCTGATTATGCGCTGGGTGGACATGGAACCATGTTTAAGCCAATCGTGGCCGACCGTTTATTGCGTAATGGTGATATGGTGAGTTTGGATGGTATGAAGCTAGAAATGCTCCATCATCCTGGCCATACCAAGGGTTCTTGTAGTTTTCTGTTTGATGTAAAAGATGGACAAAAAAAATATAGGATTTTGATTGCCAATATGCCTACAATCGTTACAGATAAAAAGTTTTCTGAGTTAACAGTCTATCCGGATATTGCTAAAGACTATGCTTATACCATTGGGGAAATGAAAAAACTGAACTTTGATATCTGGCTGGCCTCTCATGCGAGTCAGTTTGAACTTGATCGTAAACATAAACCTGGCGATGCTTATCATCCTGAATCTTTTATCGATAGAAAAGGTTATGATGAGTCGCTGAATGATTTAGAGAATGAATTTTTGAAGAAGAAATAACGTAGATCTATTGAGCATATTGATGTGGAAAAGAGGCTGTATCATCATTATTAATTGAGATTAAAATTTGTCATGTTGAGTTTGTCGAAACACCGTTAAGGACATTTTTTATAAGTCCTTCGACAGGCTCAGGATGACATCTACGAGATAGAAAAGGTTATGATGAGTTGCTGAATGATTTAGAGAATGAATTTTTGAA
>NZ_SLWO01000007.1:32404-137622 GCF_004340665.1 Pedobacter psychrotolerans | reverse complement strand
TAAAATTTGTCATGTTGAGCTTGTCGAAACACCGTTAAAGACAATTTTTTATAAGTCCTTCGACAGGCTCAGGATGACATCTACGAGATAGAAAAGGTTATGATGAGTTGCTGAATGATTTAGAGAATGAATTTTTGAAGAAGAAATAACGTAGATCTATTGAGTATATTGATATGGAAAAGAGGCTGTATCATCATTATTAATTAAGCTTAAAATTTGTCATGTTGAGCTTGTCGAAACACCGTTAAAGACAATTTTTTATAAGTCCTTCGACAGGCTCAGGATGACATCTACGAGATAGAAAAGGCTATGATGTGTTGTCGGATGATTTAAAGAATGAATTTTTGAAGACGAAATAATATAGGTCTATTGAGCATATAGATATGGAAAAGAGGCTGTATCATCATTATTAATTGAGATTAAAATTTGTCATGTTGAGCTTGTCGAAACACCGTTAAGGACATTTTTTTATAAGTCCTTCGACAGGCTCAGGATGACATTTTCGAATTTTGATACAGCCTCTTTTTATAGTTTAATTTTTTGTATTGCTTATCTGTTATGATTTATCAATTCGGTAAAGCCTTCCGCCATCGGTAACGGCATACAAGGCATTATCTGTACCTTGTGTAATGTCTCTGAAACGTTGACCTTCACTGGCGAGTAGCCTTTCTTCACCAGTTACCTGATTGTTCACGATAACTAAGCGAGCAATGTGTGTGGCAGAAAGGGAGCAAATGAAAAGGTTATTTTGCCATTCAGGCACACGGTTATTTTTATAAAATACCATGCCACTTGGTGAGATCACGGGATCCCAGTAGTATGCGGGCTGTTCCAGTCCGTTTTGCTGTTGAATGGCCGATCCAATGGCTGCACCACTGTATTCAATGCCATATGTAATCGTTGGCCAGCCATAATTTCGTCCGCCCTGAAGCCTGTTGATTTCATCTCCGCCACGTGGGCCGTGCTCACTTTGCCAGATTTCTCCGGTAACGGGATGAAGTGCCAATCCTTGTGGATTTCGGTGTCCGATGCTATACAATTCAGGAAGTGCACCTGAGGTACTAAAAGTTGGATTAGCTGTTGCAGGTTGTCCGCTGGTATTGATTCGGATTACTTTACCTAAGCCAGCGGTAACCGATTGGGCCAGTGGTCTGGTGGCCAGGTCTGATCGTTCTCCAGTGCTAACTATGAGGTTACCTGTGCGGTCGAACAAGATTCTTCCACCGTAGTGAAGCGTACCGTTATAAGCCGGGCCTGCACGATAAATCACCGTTGCATTTTCAATTGTTAATTCGTTTTGTGCTAATTTACCTTTAGCTACTGAGGTTAGGTTACCGCCAGCAACGTTTTCTGAGAACACCCAGTAAACCATTCTATTGGTGCTGAACTGTGGATCAATGCAAAGTCCGAGCAATCCGCCCTGTCCGTTCGCATTTACTGCCGGAAGCCCTGTAATCGGTGCGCTCAGTGTTCCGGTAGTGGTAGCGATGCGCATGGTTCCTGCTTTTTGCGTGATCAATAGTCTTCCATCCGGTAGTGTGGTAATGCCCCATGGTGCGGTTAAAGCGGTAGATATTGCAGTGCCTTTAAAGGCGGTATTGGTGCGTACCGCAGTAATTCTGGTCTGTCCGGCAAAGGCAGGGGTGTAGCTGGTATTGGGTGGGTTGGTTTCTACACCGGGGCCACTTACTGATCCTGGTTCAGGATCTGTATCAATGATGCCTCCTTTTGAACATGCGGTTGCCATCAGCACATAGCTGGCAATGGCAATCAGGTAGATTTTTGTTTTCATGGTAGTGATTTTTAGTTTTCCTGTTAATGATCTGATTATCAATACAACCCTTATGATGATCGATTAGTTTTTAAGGAAGAACTAAATATTTGCAATCGCATCTACAGTGTGCTAACAATGGATTGAATTTTTTAAGTTTTGATAATCAATGTCTTGAATAGTATTTAAACAAATAGGTAGTTGGTGCCCATTTATTAGAATGGAAGCAAATCAAATGAGAAATGCATTAAACGCAATACCTGTCTGTATCGAAATACAGACCATTGAAAACTTCATTCGGCATTTGGCTTTGAAGCCAGGTGAGCAGGAGAAATTTCAATCATTCCCCTGTATAATTGGTACAGGGGAATGCTGATTTATAAAGAAGTTTTGTTACCCTAGCGGGGTTTAATAGATCTCTCGCTGAAGTGGAATTTTCAATCGACAGTTTATAACCTCTTCCTTATTTGAATAACTGTGGTGCAAAAAGCACCAGATAATCACGCCAGTTTGACCAGGTGTGTCCGCCTTCACTTTCTACATACGTATATTTCGCACCCATTCCGTCAAGCTTCTTTCTGTAATCGGCTACAGCCTGATAAAGAAAATCAGTTTTGCCAATGCCAATCCAATACAGTTTTAAACCATTATTAAACTGGTTTTTTAAAGAGGCATCAACATCTGCATAAACAGGTGATTCTGTTTTGCCAAATGGCATAATGGCGGGAGAAAACAGTCCGACATAATCGAAGGTCTTTGGATAGAACCTGGATGTATGCAAAGAATGAAAGCCACCCATAGATAAACCCGCTATCGCCCGTTGTGATGGTTTTGCGTTCACGCGGTAATTGCTTTCTACAAATTTGATGATATCGGGGAAGGTTTCTTCCATTTTGCCATCCATGGTATGCGGTAATTGCATGGTGGGTTTATAGTAGCCTTTGGCATCTTCACCAGGGGCTGCCTGCTGCGCCACATTTCCATTTGGCATCACCACAATCATGGGTTTTGCCTTACCTGTGGCAATCAGGTTGTCTAAAATTTGTGGGGTACGGCCTAATGCTGCCCAGGCTTCTTCATCACCACCCATGCCGTGTAATAAATACAATACCGGGTATTTGGTTTTGCCGCTTTCGTATCCGGGCGGGGTGTAGATGGTGATTCGTCTTTCCATCCCATTACCTGGAGAATTGTACCATCTTTTTGCAACGGTACCATGAGGTACATTAGCTACTAAATAATTATCGGCCTTGCCGCTACCTACAATTAAAACATTAACTACCGATGCCACATCTCTGATTTGATAAACGTTATTGGCATCTCTGATTTTTAAACCATCTACTATAAAAGAATAGCTGTACAGTTCTGGTTTCAGGGTTGTTGTGGTGTAAGTCCAAACGCCATCAGCCTGTTTTTTCATTGCGGCGGTTCCGGGTGCAGCTAATAAATCGCCTTGTAGCTCTACCTTTTTTGCCTGCGGCGCATCCAGCCTGAACGTTACACTTCGATCAGTATTGATTTCGGGTGAGGTAATTTCTTTTTGTTTGTTGAAATTTAAATTTTCTTGGGCATAGGAGCCGAGCGTGGTGAAAAGCAGGAAGTTTAATAATAGTTTTTTCATCATAGGGGATGTTTTGGTTAGGTTTTGTTTTTTTGTTTACTGTCAATATACAAATCAGAATTGATATTGTTGCTTTGGTAGCAAGCTGAATTTGATTAATGATATGCCTTACAATACTATTTAAACAGGTTATCGCTATTAGTTAAACCCCTATCCGCCTATCGGCACCTTTCCCCTGAAAGGGAAAGGACGAAAAAAAAGGTAATTCCCCTCTTTTTGATGGCTGGTTGCAGACCGAGGTGTTTAAATCAATTCATAATTATCTAATTCAGGTTATTAAAAGAAAACTAAATGGCTAAGATTTTTGAGTTCATTTTATTTTTAAATTGATCGATTCTTCTTTTATTTTCCTGTTGCAATAAAGATGGGTATAAATTCATTAGAATGTTTACGATGGTAATGATTAATGCAAACAGGAACTTACCTTTAAATATCATCACACAGGCAAATATCATCACAAAGCCAAACGCTATTAAATGACCGATCTCAGCAGTAGTCATTTCATTTCGGAGTTGATCTAATTCCCCTGGCTTAATTTGCTTCTTTATAGAAAGTTTTGGATTAAAGTATTTAAAGAATGAATTTTGAACGAGCCATTTAAATATTCCTAGCCCTATTTTATTGCTGATATTCTGATTTTTTATGATTAAAAGATTCGACAGGTATTTGCTGTAAAATTCAGTTTTGAGTAAAAGCGTATTGACCATAATGCCTACTATCCAGGAGATAAATGTGATTGAAATGCTAAAAGTGAGGTAATGAACCATTGTTATTTGAATAAGCGCTTCCTGCTAAGATACTAAGCTTTTTCAAAATTTAATCTCCAATTTCTGCGGGCATTTGTTATTTATCTAATCAAGCAATCATGATTAAGAAATAATATAGATCAACTCATTTGGTGATTTGCCAAACTTCGTTTTAAAAGCATGAGAGAAGTGCGAGAGGCTTTTAAAGCCTAGATCCAGATAGATGGAAGATGGTTTTTGGTGCTTGATTTCGATCAGGTATTTTGCTGCGTTCAGTCGTTTGTTCTGCAGCCACTGTCGCGGTGGTGAATCGAAAGTTTTTTGGAAATCGCGTTTGAAACTTGCCAGGCTGCGGCCAGTTAGCTGTGCGAATTTTTCGACAGGAACGTTGAAATGAAAATTGCTAAGCATAAATCTTTCCAAATCGATTTTATGGGGTTCAGTAAAATCGAATAAAAAATTGCGAAGTTGTGGCAAGGCCAGCAGAAGTAATTTAACACCTTCTTTCACTTTCAGAATACCCATTTCATCCGTCATCGTTGCTCCTGAGCTTCGGGCATAAGGAACAATGGATTGAAAATATCCCTGCAGAAATTCGTTAGATGGAATTAATAGATTTGGTGGGCCGATATATTTCTGATCTGCTTCAAGCTTTTCTTCTAATACAATTTTGCATAACAGATCTTCCTGCAGGGAGATTACGATTGTTTCATAATTTGCGCCGGGTAGTGGTGTTTTAGTTAGAATACCTACCTGGTTTTTGCGAATCAGCAACATTTCTCCTCCATTCATTGAAATTTTTTGCTCAGAAGTTTCTAAAACAAGCTGTCCTGAAACCTGAAGGATTAGGGTATGGTGGTTCCATAAACAAACTTTCTCCTTCCGCTTTGCAGAGAGGTAGGAATAAAAGATCACGCCGGGGAGAATTTCTTCTGGACTGGTCATTTAGCGTTGTAAATATGTGCCGCCATGTATAGCGCCTATTGCAAAAGTAGTGTTTAAAATGTTCATTTCTTCAGGCGTAAATACAATATCCATTGCCAGTATATTTTCTGGTAAGCGGGATCTGCGGCTCATGCTTACTAAAGGCATGATGTGATTTCCCTGCTCTTTTACCCAGGCAATAGCAAGCTGTGTTGGTGTGCAATTTTTATTGCTGGCTAATTGCTTTAAAATTTCTACTTTTTCCAGGTTATGAACAAGGTTTTCACCTTGAAATCGAGAGAAATGATTGCGGTAATCATTTTCGGCAAGCGGAGTTTTCATTTCTCCCGTTAATAAACCTTCTGCAGTATTGGCGAAGGCCACGATGCCAATGCCTAATTCCTTTGCCGCTGGTAACAGCTCGCTTTCAATTTGACGATCAGCTAGCGAATAGCCAAGCTCAAGTGCACTAATGGGGTAAATGCTGTTGGCTTTGCGAAGTTGCTCAGCCGTGATTTCCGATACACCAATATGGCGCACTTTACCTTCTTTAACCAGGTCTGCAACTGTTCCGATGATGTCTTCTACCGGTACACTGTCGTCCATTCGGCTGGGCTGGTAAAGGTCGATGGTTTCGATACCTAAACGGGTAAGTGAATAATTTATAAAATTCTTAATAGCGATGGGTCGCAGATCCATTCCCATCCATTGTCCATTGTGAAAAATGGCCCCGAATTTTACGCTGATGAAGGCATCGTTGCGCCTTTCCTTGATGGCTTTGCCGATCAGCATTTCATTATGGCCGGCACCATAAAAATCTCCGGTGTTTAAAAAGTTGATACCGCTATCTAAAGCTTCATGAATGGTGGCTATACTTTCTTTTTCGTCGGGTGTGGAACCGCCCCAGATGGAGGACATGCGCATACAGCCTAAGCCAAGTTTAGAAACAAATGGGCCATCTTGACCCAATTGGATTTTTGTAATGTTTTTCATGCTACAAAGATCGATGTTGATTGCCTATTGCAGGTTTCTTCTACGGCTCAAATCATTAGTCTGTACGGCTCATAGCTTTGATTATCTCTTTTATCAGACCTGATACTGGATTGGCGACAATTTTTTTGATGGGCTTAACCTAAAAAATAGTGCAATAATAAAATAATTTCGGACAGATACATTGTTTCCTAAATACAAAAACCCCTGCAAGTAAACTTACAAGGGTTTGTTAAAATTTTATAGGATCGTATTTTTCTAGTATACTTTCTTCACTCTGCTTTCGCCAGCACCGTAATAGAAGTTAACGATTCTCTTATCACCTTTATTAGGAAGCAAGTAATTTAAACCGGTACTTAAATTGGTGGTGAAGTTTAAATTTGAAGTATAAGTTAAAACGTATAGGTTTTGAGAAGAATCATAAACCGTAGCTTTTGAAATTACACCTTTGGCATTTGCCACGATCCTTCCGGCAGCGTCTCTTCTTAAATGAACGTACCCATATCCACCTTCAACAGAGCTGGTTATCTGTAATTTCCCGGAACTGTTAGTGGTAGCGCTTAGAAGCGGCTGGCTTTTGATGATGTTACCTGTAATGTCGATAACCGAAACATCTAATTTTGTGTTTGCATCAAATGTGCTTTGATTTAAATCATAATACATACCGTTGTAATAGTTGTAACTAGATACATTAAGGCGCTCTATCTGATAACCATCAGCTATCGAACTCAGGTAAGCCGTGCTGTTATAGTTTCCATTTACTTGCATATATAGTTCTCTACCTAATTTATCTTTTGGAAATTTAAGATAAATAGGGCTGATAATGCTAGGAATATTTACACCATAAGAATTTACGTTAAAATAAGTTTTAACGGAAGCCATATAAGGTAATTGAAAAGGCATTAAGCTAGCATCTGTATCTTCTGTACCATAAACATACAATTTCTGATCTGCCTCTATTTGTGCAAAACTAAGTGCATATCCACCTGGTGCTGCAGGTAATTTTAGTGAATAAGTACCAGTTGCTGTTGTATAAGTTGGAAACTGTACGCTATATGTGCCACTGAAACCGTTAGGGACAGATGTAGAAGCCGTAACCAATACATTTCCGCCTACTTTTTCTGGTGTCGAATTAGTTAAATCGGTATCAATGTATAATGTTCCTGAAATTTCGTTTGACAATTCTGCTGTATTCCACAATTTTGCTGTTCCTAAAGTGATATCCTTACGCATAATTTGTGTTGCTGCATAACCAGTCTTGGTAATTAAGAAAGTACTGGTAGGAAACAAATACAAAGAAGAAAACGTTGCTATACCTTGTGCACTTGTTTTGGTTGAGAAAAGCTTGCCCTCTGATGAAACAATTACTTCAGCATCAGCCACTGGTGCATTGGTTACCACATCAGTAACAGCTACGCTATAGTCTTGTTTTGCGGCAGCTACAGCACTTGTACGGGCTAAACTGTCATTCAATTTTAGCTGTTGAAGTGCAGCAGTATTAATAAGTTGTTGCAGTGCATTTGCACCTTTTTGTTTTAACGTTTCTAAATCCATCTCATGCTGGTATTTTAGCGTTAATAATTCCTTTTGGGCAGCAATTGCATCTGCTTCTGAAAAATCGTCTTTTGAACACCCTGTGGCATAGAGCGCCAGGGCAACTAAGAATAGTCTGGTAAATTTTAATTTCATATGAGTTAATTCTGGATTAAGATTTTTAAGTTACTGTACCGGAATGATCAGGCCCAGTTTAGCTATAAAAGAGTTGGATTTGATGTCGCTTCCGAAACCTACTTTCTCCATGTAGGAGTAGCTTTCCCTTGCCGGAGTTGCGCCAGCCATATATCTGAAGTCTAATAGCAATTTTACATTGCTAAAAAGTGGTAAACGCAGATCTGCCCCTACAATCAGGTTTAGTCTATCCCGGTTATACCTGCTGGTCACATTTTCTGAATCTGTTACGGTAGTGATAATATCTTCTCCTGGTAATAAGTTGCCCGTTTTTTGGTAATGTTCGTTTACATTAAAGTTATAGGCATAACTCCCGCCAACATACACGGCTGGTTTCCAGTCTTTTTTTAGCGGAATAGAGTACCTTAAAAGCAAAGGGATGTTCAGGCTATTTAAATGTACGGAGCTGTTTTTAACATTTTTGGTTGTAAAGCTCTCTGGTAAACCATACCTGGTATCATCTTTAAAAGTTAAGAGTTGGCCACCCTGTTGAGTAAAGCTTGCCTCCAATTGGATACTCCATTGCTTATAAACGTTATAGGTAAGCAGTAATCCGGCATCATATCCGGTATTGGTTCCTGTTTGTGGCTGACCACTACTAAATTTGTTCACTGTTAATCCTCCTGCAACACCAATCTCAAATTTAGAGATAGGGGTTTGAACATTCGCCGTATCAACCTGACCTTGTGCATGAATGGTATTGAGTAATAAAAAAAGTGTAACGAAGCTGAAAATACGAACAGCGTATAGCTTGAAAATTGCAATAAATTGCAATGTAGAGGTAAGAGGGCGCATTAGTTATTTGTTTGGTCGCCAAAAGTAATAAAATTTTGTAGATATTATCATTCATATTTATTTTTTTGAGAATTTATTTTCAACCTCTGAGTAGAAAATAATAAACCTCCTAAGATTTTAAAACCTTTAAGGTTTGATAGAGAAATCTTGTTAGTACAAACCCATAATTTATATATGTTTGTTTTATTAGAATTGTCTTGTAAAATATTGAATGAGTTACAGAATCGGTGTTCGGTTCTGTAAACAGCTTAAGCGAAATGTTTAGATAATAAATAAATATTAACAAATTTTACAAGAAACAATGAATCAGCATATAAAGATAGCCGTCTTTGGTGGCGGTGGTAGAACTTGAAAACACCTTATTATCAGTTAATTGAAAATGGGTACAGTATTAAGATCCCTCTCCGAAATCCAGAAACCTTCGAAATCAAGCATCCTTTAGTCCAAATAGTTAAAGGAGATGCCATTGAGTTTGAAAAAGTGAGTGCGCTTATAGATGGTTGTCAGGCCTTAATCAGTACCATTGGCCAACGCCCAGGCGAACCTTTGGTTGCGGAGCTAGCAACTAAAAATATTTTAAAGGCGATGTCAAATTATGGCGTAAAGCGATATATTTTGGTGGCAGGTGTTAACATTGACACTCCTTTTGACCATAAAGGACCTGAGACGATTATTGCGACGAATTGGATGAAAGCCAACTTTCCTATAATTCAAGAAGATAGGCAAAAAGCTTATAGGCTTCTAGTAGAAAGTAGTGTCAATTTTGGAAATGTTCGCTTAAGTCCGTCGATAAGCTCGCTTTTTGAAAAAGGCTTAAATTGTAAGTTTTGCATCAGATGTAATTGTTACCTATTTTTTTAAGACGAAGAAGTTCATGTTTAGCAAATGCTATGCAAAAACATTTACTGATCACCGGAATTCGATCATTTTTCTGGTTTATTAAGCCTGTCTGTGTTTCTTCTTTAGTAAGTAGGTTTGGGGCCTAAATCCTAAAACTTCGTGAAAATTATTACTAAATGTAGAAACACTTTCATAACCAAGACGGTATACGACCTCACTCACATTCGATATGCCATCATCAAACCATTCTAGCGCTTTGATCAGCTTTAAAATTTTTAAGAACTGAAACATTGGCATGCCAAGCTCTTTTTGAAAAAGCCGGGACAATGTGCGCTCTGAAATACTAAATTGCTTTGCAATACCAGCAATAGAATGTTTTATAAGAAAATGCTCGGTTAAAAAATTTATTATTTCAACCATTTTTGATGATCTGGGCGCAGGGAGTGCTAACGGTATTTCTTCTTTACAGATATCCGGTAAAATATTTTTGAAGTTGCGGTAAAAGCATTGTTCAGTTTCATCAGCAATGGTATTTTCGTTCCATTTTCTTGAATAAAATATTAATTCATCTAATAAAGAGCTGGTTTGGTAAATGCCAATTTGTTTATAGAATGGGTCTTGTTTGTCAGAAATATCAAGGTATATCGTACGGATTAGCAGATCAGGAGAATAGGAAACTAATTTATGGTTTTCATTCTGAGGTATCCAGGCGCAGAACTTTGTTGGTAATAAATATCTGTTGTTTAAAGTATAAAGAAAAAGAAGCCCATTTTCTGCAAATACCAATTGACCATGGGGATGCTCGTGCCAATCTGTACTGAACTGACCAAAATGCTGATGAAGTACATACCCATCTCTCACCTCTTCAACGCAATTGATATTTTTAAGATTTTTTTTCAGCATGGCGTAATGGAATAAATTTCAGGCATTATACGATAAAATGCCAGATTTTGCAATGATAACTTTGAAGAATAAGCGTGAGTTGTAAATGAAATTATTATAATATGCAAGAGAAGATATTCCTATTTGACACTACATTAAGAGATGGTGAGCAGGCACCGGGATGCCAGTTAACTACGATAGAAAAAATATTGATAGCAAAAGAACTGGAGTTGCTTGGGGTAGATATTATTGAGGCAGGCTTTCCGGCTTCTAGTCCCGGAGATTTCAACGCTGTGGTGGAAGTTTCTAAAGCCATAACTAATCCTATCATATGTGCTTTAACACGAACTAAAGAAAAAGATATTTCAATAGCAGCCGAAGCCTTAAAATATGCCAAAAGAAAAAGAATTCAGACAGGCATTGGAACTTCTGACTATCATATAAAATATAAATTTCAGT
Organism: Pedobacter psychrotolerans; assembly: GCF_004340665.1. Lineage (GTDB taxonomy): Bacteria > Bacteroidota > Bacteroidia > Sphingobacteriales > Sphingobacteriaceae > Pedobacter > Pedobacter psychrotolerans. The sequence goes on along the minus strand of NZ_SLWO01000007.1, from coordinate 126,866 downwards.
CAACGAGAGAGAATATCATAGAAATTGCTACCTCTTCTGTGAGGTTTGCCAGAAACCTGGTGGATGACGTGCAATTTTTTGCAGAAGATGCAGGAAGGGCTGATTTAAATTATCTTGCTAAAGTAATTGAGGCTGTAATTGAAGCAGGGGCAACCGTAGTTAATATTCCTGATACCAATGGTTTTTGTTTGCCTGAAGAGTATGCTGCCAAAATACGTTTTCTTAAAGAAAATGTAAAAAACATCGACAAAGCAATTATTTCCGCACACTGTCATAATGATTTAGGTATGGCTACGGCTAATTCTATAGCTGCGTTGTTAAGTGGGGCAAGGCAAGTAGAATGCACCGTTAATGGTGTTGGAGAACGTGCCGGTAATACTTCACTTGAAGAGGTTATTATGGCTTTACACGTAAAAAACAATCTTCCCATTAAAATTAATGCAGACACCACCAGACTTTATTCTTTAAGCCGTATGGTATCTCGAATGATGCGTACTCCGGTTCAGCCTAATAAAGCCATTGTCGGGAAAAATGCTTTTGCACATTCATCAGGCATTCATCAAGATGGTGTGATTAAAAATAAGGCAAACTACGAAATTATGAAACCGGAGGATGTGGGTACAAAAGCTCCAGTGCTTATGCTTACGGCACGGAGTGGGAGGGCTGCCTTACAATATAGGCTCCAACTTATAGGCTATAATGAAATAACGAAAGATGAACTGGATGAGATTTACGAGAGATTCATCCAAATTGCAGACGTTAAAAAAGAAATTCATGATCATGACCTTAAGGCGCTTATGGGAGAGGAAAATGCCGGAAGTGGAATTGTACTTAAGAAATTAGAAATAAAAACGGGACTTGATATTAAGCCCGAGGCATTTATCACTCTCCTGGTGAATCACGAGGAAAAAACTATTCAATCAAAAGGGAATGGACCTTTGGATGCTGCAGTTTGTGGGATAAACAGCTTAATACAAAAAGTTATCACTATTGAAGATATCGACGTACAGCCAGTTACGGCGGGATCTTCTGCAGATTCGAATGTGTTTATAAGAGTTTTATACAATAAAATTTTTTACGAAGGATTTGCTTCGGGCCCAGATATTGTTTTAAGTATGGTGAACGCTTACCTGGTGGCTGTAAATAAAATTGAATAACAAACCATTTTTTCGAAAAATATTATTTTCTTTCGCCCTTTCTCTTCAAAATGAAAGGTGCCGCTAGGCGGATAGGGGTTAGTTCAAAGATTCATCCACTGCGGTCGGAATGACGAGATTTTTCGAATCTAACCACCCCGCCCGATGGGCACCCCTCCTTAAAAAAAGGAGGGGATTTTGATTTTACGATATGGTTCGATAAATAATTTTTCATCGCCCTTTCCCTTTCAGGAGAAAGGTGCCGCTAGGCTGATAGGGGTTAGTTCAAAGATTCAGCCACTGCGGTGGGAATGACGAGATTTTTCGAATCGAACAACCCCCCACCCAATGGGCACCCCTCCGATACAACAGAGGGAGTGGCGATCATAATTTCCCATTTTCAGAGGAGTGGTCGCAGACCAAAGTGTCAAAATCAATTTAATAATTATCGAATTCAGGTTCCTGAGGGACTTGCTAACTAATTTCTATCTGCCAAATAATCTGATGAGTATGATTTAATTAGGTGTAATATTCTTAAATAATTTAAGCTAATAATGTTAGTATTTTGTTAGTAAGTCAATTGGCTTTTAAAATATAAAAGCTAAATATATTAGTAAATTTGTTTTAATGTAACGCCACGAAATTTAAATTGATAAGGAGATGACGGACAAGGATAAAAAAATTATTCATATGGATCAGGATGCTTTTTTTGTATCGGTAGAATTAAAGAAAAATCCTAAACTTATAGGCAAGCCTGTTGTTGTGGGTGGTAATTCTGATCGGGGCGTGGTTACTTCCTGTAGTTATGAAGCCCGTAAATTTGGTGTGCATGCAGCAATGCCTGGTAGAATGGCAAAACAACTTTGCCCACAGGCTATTTTTGTGAAAGGAAACATGGATGATTATTCAAAAGCATCGCATGAGATTACGGAAATTATTTCTGAGCGCGTTCCTTTGTTTGAAAAGGCCAGTATTGATGAGCATTATATCGATATGACCGGGATGGACAAGTTTTTTGGCTGTATGAAGTTTGCTTCCGAACTGCGGCAAACCATTATCAGGGAAACCGGTTTGCCCATTTCGTTTGGCTTATCAGTAAATAAAACGGTTTCGAAAATTGTAACCAATGAGTGTAAGCCTAATGGTGAAATGGAAATTCCTTTTCCTGGGGTTCGCCCATTCTTAAACCCACTGGCGGTTTATAAAATACCTGGAATAGGCGATGCCACACATAAAAAACTGAGTGAAATGGGCGTGCGTAAAGTGCAGACCTTAGCCGAAATCCCTCAGGAATTGATGTTCAAGATTTTAGGTCAGCATGGCTTGGGCATCTGGCAAAAAGCAAATGGAATTGATCTTTCTCCTGTTGTTCCCTATCGTGAAAGAAAATCCATTGGTACACAAACCACCTTTGAAAACGATAGCATGGATATTTCGAAAATGAAAGCCATATTAAGTGGAATGGTAACCAATTTAACCTATGAACTCCGGAGCCAGCAAAAATTAACCGCTTGCATTACTGTTACCATTCGTTATTCAAATTTTGAAACTGTTACCCAGCAAGCGCGGATTCCATACACGGCACTTGATTCCTTTTTAATTAATAAAGCACATGATCTGTTTAAAAAACTCTATGCTAAAAGAATGTTGCTGCGCTTAATTGGAGTTAAACTCTCACATCTCGTGAGTGGCTTTGAACAGATTGGACTGTACCATAGTTCAGAAGAAGAGTACGATTTGTATCAGGCGATGGATAAGGTTCGAAATCATTATGGAATTGAATCAGTAGTTAAAGCCTGCATTGTAAAGCGGCCTGAACGAGATGAATATGGAAAGGTCATTAAATATAATCCTCGAAAAAAGCACCTTGATAAGCAATCAGAAGAAGAAAACGAGCCTGTTGAAGAACGTAAAAAGTCAAGAATCAGAACTTTTATCAATTCTGATTTAGGTACAGCTACAAAGTTGGATGGATAAAAACCAGCGTTAACTTGCGAAGTTTCAAAGGCTATAAGCGTGACAGAACTTCGCCAGTTTTATAGGAGATCCTAAGTGTTAAAGCCTTGATATGATTTGGTAGTTGCTCACTAGAATTTAACGATACGAACTATAATCAAGAACAATTAGACTGATGAAGTTATCCCTTCACACTATGCCATCAAAACTTCGTAAGTCGGCTGACTACTTGCGAAGTTTCAAAGGCCATGAGCGTAGTAAAACTTCGCCAGTTTTAAACTATGAACTGAGTGGAAATTAAAAACTGACAACTAAAATGTTTCTAAATGTACATTCTTCTTATAGCCTGAAATACGGAACGATGGATATCCCAGCCATTGTTTCGAAGGCCCGTGCTTTGGGCATCCATCAAATGGTGTTAACTGATATTAACAATTCTACCGGAGCAATCGAATTTATCCGCGAATGTTATAAACAAGGTATTGCTAAAGAACCCGATGAAGTACAAGCCGGAAATATTCCATACCATTTAAAGCCAATTGCCGGGATTGAGTTCCGAAAAGAAGGTCAGCTGTTATATATCGGTATTGCAAAAAGCAAAGAAGGGATGCGGGAACTTAACGAGTTTTTAAGTATCCACAATATTGAAGATCAGGCCTTACTAAATGATGCACCTGTTTTTAAAAATGCTTTTATTATCTATCCGTTTACCAGAAACTTCAACAGGGTTTTAAAGGCAAATGAGTTTGTTGGAATTAAGAGCAGTCAGCTGAATGGCCTCTATAAACATGATTTATTGCAGCAAAAGGAAAAACTGGTGGTTTGGCATCCTGTTACGGTAGGCAGTAAGGTAGAACATCGTTTGCACGAATATTTAAGGGCAATTGAATTGAATACCTTATTGAGCATGGTGCCTGACGATTCAAAATGTGATCCTGATGAAATTTTGATCGCGGAGGAAGCACTTCAATCAAAATTTGAAGCCTTTCCTTTTATTATTGATAATACCCAAAAGTTGATGGATGCCTGCGATCTGAGCATTTATTTTGAACCTCAGATAAAATCCAAAAACAGATATGCGTATACGAAAGAAGGTGAAATGTTTGATCGCACCTTGCTCAGGCGAATTGCTTATAAGGGTTTGGCTTATCGTTACGGAAATGATCACCCTGTTGCCAGGGAAAGGATGGAGAAGGAGTTGAGTATCATTGAGTTTAAAAACTATTGTGCCTATTTTTTAATCACATTTGATATTGTTCGTTATGCGATGGGGCGGTGTAAATTTTACCATGTTGGCAGAGGTTCGGGAGCCAATAGCATTGTAGCGTATTGCCTGCGGATTACCGATGTAGATCCCATAGACCTTGATCTGTATTTTGAGCGTTTTTTGCATGAGAAACGTACAAGTCCTCCGGATTTTGATATCGATTTTGCATGGGATGAGCGGGAGACCATCCAGAAGTACATTTTCAAAAAATACCCTAAATGGCATGTTGCTTTTTTAGGAACGATGAGCACTTTTAAAGACCGGGCAATTATCAGGGAAATTGGAAAGGTTTTGGGTTTACCAAAAGAAGAGATTGATACCTTTACCGACCCGACAAAAGAACGCGAAAACCAGCAGAATTCAACTTACCAGAAGTTGCTGGCGGTTCATCATCATATGAGAAGTATGCCCAATCAGCGCTCTATTCATGCGGGTGGAATCTTAATTTCTGATGAGCCCATTACTTACTATACGGCACTGGACATGCCGCCGAAAGGTTTTGTAACTGTTCAATGGGATATGTATGAGGCAGAAGCTATTGGCTATGAGAAGTTTGATGTGTTAAGTCAGCGGGGAATAGGGCATATTCGGGAAGCCGTTCAACTCATCAAAAAAAACCAAAATAAAGAGATTGACATTCATGATTTCAAGACATTTAAAGATGACCTTCGATTAAATGCAATTCTTCGTGAAGGACAACCTGTGGGCTGTTTTTATATCGAATCGCCAGCCATGCGGCAATTGCTGAAAAAATTAAAGTGCGAAGATTACCTGACATTGGTGGCAGCCAGTTCCATCATTCGTCCAGGTGTGGCCAGTTCAGGGATGATGAAATCTTTTATTGAGCGTTATCATGCTCCAGATAAAGTGGTTTACCTCTGCAAGGAAATGGAAGAGCAGCTGAAGGAAACTTATGGCGTAATGGTTTACCAGGAAGATGTGATCAAAGTTTGCCATTATTTCGCTGGCCTGGATTTAGCTGATGCAGACGTATTGCGAAAGGCCATGAGTGGAAAGTACCGTTCAAAGCTTGCTTTTGAAGAATTGGTCAACAAATTTTTTCAATCTGCCAGGGTTCAGGGGCATGCAGAAGAACTTATTACGGAGGTTTGGCGACAGATTTCTTCCTTTGCAGGTTATAGTTTTTCAAAAGCACACTCTGCATCATTTGCAGTAGAAAGTTATCAAAGTTTATATCTTAAAACCTACTATCCGAAAGAATTTATGGTGGCCGTTTTAAATAACTATGGCGGTTTTTATAGTCGTTGGGTTTATGTTCATGAGTTACAAAAAACAGGCGCAAAGGTTTATCTCCCCTGCGTAAACCACAGTGATGAAGTGGTAAACATCAAGGGCAACGAGGTTTATCTCGGTTTTGAAAAGGTGCTGGGTTTAGAAAATAAAATGATTAAACAGATTCCGCAGGAGCGGAGAAAAAATGGTTCATTTAAAGATCTTGAACAATTTGTAAAGCGAACACAGATTACTTTAGAACAAGCCATTTTATTGATTCGGTTGGGTGCTTTGAGGTTTACTGGAAAAGATAAGAAGACATTGCTTTGGGAGATTTATAATTACCTGGGGCATAACCAAAAAAGAATGGATTCAGCAGAATTGTTTCAACTGCAAAGTAAGGAATATACATTGCCTGTATTAGAAAATTCGGCACTCGAAGATGCTTATGTAGAACTGGAGTTGTTAGGATATCCGCTAAATTTCAATATGTTCGATTTTTTGAAAACGAGTTATCGTGGAGAGGTAATGGCTGCAGATCTAAGTGAACATGTGGGGGAAATAGTGCGCATGGTGGGTAATTATGTTTGTGAAAAAACAGTGCATACGATTAAAAACACTAAAATGTGGTTTGGTACCTTTCTGGATGTAAAGGGTGATTTTTTTGATACTACCCATTTTCCGAATACTACTCCCATGTATCCATTTGCAGGGAAGGGTTGTTATTTAATTTTAGGTAGGATCGTGGAAGATTTTGGCTTCCCAAGTGTGGAGGTTTTGAAGTTTGCCAAGCTAGATATTGTAATGAATCCGGTAGCTACTGATTAATTATGAGCCGAATAAATATGCTAATCGGCTCATGAATTAGCTGTTTTTTGAGCCGAATAGCAAAAATAGCTACTTCTTTATAAGGCAAGAAAGATTTATAGGTTTTGCCTGATAATTTTTAAATTTGTACATTAGTTAAAAATCATATCAAAATGGAAACTTACCTTGTACATCCTGATAAAATACAAGAGAAAGCTTTAAAGGCCTTTCTTGATGCTTTGGAAGTTCCTTATGAAATCAGGAAAGATAATGCTCTGCCTGCACATGTTATATCTGGAATAAAAAAAGGACAAGAAGATATTAAAAAAGGGAAGAGTTTTTCATTAGCAGAATTCAAAGAGAAAATCTCAATTATTTGATGGGATTGCCTGTCATTATATCAGAAACGGCCTTCTTAACTTTTGAGTCGATTTGTGCTCAGGTGCAAGAACGATTAGGGGAGAAAGCACTTAATGATTTCAAAAAAAATACTATAAAAACACTTGAGTTAATCAGCGAAACACCTTTTCTTTATAAGCGGACAGCATTTGATCCGAATATAAGGCAGGGATTAATTAAAAAAATATCCTCTGTGTTTTATGAAGTTAAGTCAGATAGGATAGAAGTACTTTTCTTCTGGGATAATCGGCAAGAGCCAATGTTTTATAGTTAAATGTTCTTATTGTAATGTAGGATAGAAAGTTGGTTTGATAATTAAATAATATAAATAGGTCAACTTCTATAAAATTTCAAAGCCTGTACAGATTTCTATATTTAAATAAGGTAGATCTTGTTTTAGCTAATTTATATCAAACTACAAATGATCCACATCAAAGCAGAAATAGAACGTTTTGAACAAATGGGCGAAAAAACGGGCTGGAGTTACGTCTTCATTCCTGCTGCCATAGCGAATGAAATTAAGCCTGATTGTAAAGTATCATTCAGAGTGAAAGGGAAACTTGATGACTTGGAAATTGCCGGAATAGCTACTGTGCCAATGGGGGAGGGTGATTTTATCATTGCCATTAATGCTATACTCCGCAAAAAAATAAGAAAGGAAGCTGGTGCTAAAGTGGAATTATGGCTGGAAGAGGATAAAGATTTTAAAGTTGAAATGCCCGCAGATCTGGAAGTATGCCTCGCTGAAGATGAAAGGCTGCTCACTCGTTTCCTCCAACAACCTAAATCCCATCAAAATTATTTCATTAAATGGATTAATGAAGCCAAAACGGAAAAGACACGTACCAAAAGATTAGTAATGACCATTGATGCAATGGAAAAGCTACAGGATTTCGGTGGTATGATTAGAGCGGGTAAGTCTTGAGTTGTATATCCTAATGCATATTTGTCAGTCTGTTACAAAGATTTCTCGGCTTCGCTCTAAATGACGACTTGTTGCAAAATATTACTTTCATAATAGGAAGTTGGTATTCAAAAAATGTCGTCATTGCGAACTAAAGGGAAGGCTTAGTGATAGGGTGAAGCAATCTGATCTGTGCTAAAAAGATGCTTCGCAAATATGAAAATCGTCATTTCGACTGTAGCGCAGCGTAATGGAGAAATGTTTGAATCATTACAACACTAAAAATTTCTCGGCTTTGCTCGAAATGACGACTTGTTGCGAAATATCACTTTTATAATAGGAAGTTGGTATTCAAAAAAAATGTCGTCATTACGAACTAAAGGGAAGGACTTAGTAATGGAGTGAAGCAATCTGATCTGCTAAATAGATTGCTTTGTTAGTTGAAAAAGCCGCCTCGCAATGAAGAAAATGTCGTTATTACAAACTGAAGGGCTTAGTGATGGAGAAATCTTTGAATCATTACAACATCAAGGATTTATTGGCTTTGTTCGAAATAAAGACTTATTGTAATATATCACTAACCTATAACTGCCTAATCTATCTTTTGTAATCCCTAAACCAACTACTCACTTTCATTTGGATTACACCTAAAAAAGCCTCTCTGAAAATACGCGTGCTCATTTTAGACGTACCTTCTGTTCTATCGGTAAAAATAATCGGTACTTCTATGACGTTAAAGCCAAACTTAATGGCCGTAAATTTCATCTCAATCTGAAAGGCATAACCTACAAATCGGATTTTTTCTAAAGGAATCGTTTCCAATACAATCCTGCGGTAACATTTAAAACCAGCAGTAGCATCCTGAATGTTGATCCTGGTGATAAAACGAACATACATTGAAGCAAAGTAAGACATTAACACTCTTCCCATTGGCCAGTTTACCACATTTACCCCTTTTACATACCTCGACCCGATGGCTACATCTGCACCATTTAGACAGGCATCACGCAAACGGGCCAAATCATCTGGATTATGAGAAAAATCCGCATCCATTTCAAAGATAAACTGATAATCCTTTTGTAGTGCCCAGTTGAAACCGTAAATATATGCGGTGCCTAAGCCTTGTTTGCCGGCACGTTCTACGATAAATAAATGTCCGTCATATTCTGTCTGAAGCGATTTTACAATATCTGCAGTCCCGTCAGGAGAACCATCATCAATAATCAAAACATGAAAAGGTTGATTTAACGAAAATACCTTTCGGATAATCCTTTCAATATTCTCCTTTTCATTGTAGGTAGGAATGATTACTAAACTGTCTGACACTTTTGTTCTGGTTTATATGATTGCATTTTAAGCTAAAAAAAATAATTTTAACTTTAGAGGGCGAAAGTAAATATTATAAATTAAAAAACCGTATCAACAGTGCTGATACGGTTTAAAATCTATTGAAATGTTTTATCTAACCTCTTGCATCAGTTTTTTGATCAACTGAGAAAATACAATCAAAAATACTCCGGCAATTAATGAGTAAAGCGCAAGTGATTTGTAACCTTCCGTGTAGGAAGTAAGTTTGCTCATTAAAGATGCATTTTCAATACTAGACATTTCTGCACCCAATTTACCGGCAGCAAGCTGTCCGAAAGCACTGAATAAGAACCACATGCCCATCATCATCCCAAACATTCTCTTTGGTGATAATTTAGTGATGATTGACATTCCGATTGGACCAATACATAATTCGCCAAGCGTAAGCAGTAGATAACCCAATGTAAAAATATTTAGAGAGCTGATGCCTTGACCATTAGCGAAAAACCTGGTAGCATAGAAAACATAGAAACTCACAGCTAGTAAAACAAAACCTAGTCCAAATTTTACTACTGTATTGGGTTCAATTTTACGTTTGTACATACCAATCCATAATAAACCTACCAATGGACTAAATACAATTACGAAAAATGAGTTTACGCTGTTGTTTACTACATTCGGATCAATAGAAAAGAATAGTAGGTTATGGTCTAAATTATCTTTAGCAAATAAAGAGAGTGAACCTCCGCTTTGTTCTGAAATGGCCATAAAAATAAAGTAGCAAAGAATGAAAATAAAAGCAGCCAGTAATTTATATCGCGCTTTAACTTCCTTAATGCTAAACATTTCATAAAAAAAGTAGATCAGCGCCACAATACCAAGCGTATACATAAAATAATCAGTATAAGCGGTATTTCTTACCATGATAAAAATCAGCGGGATACAGAAAAGAGAACCCGCGTAAACTACTATTTCATAGATTGTTCTTTTTGCTTTTTGTAAATGAAGCAGTGGAGAATTACCAATTGGGCCGAGGTACTTTTTAGTAAAGATAAAAGTACCCAAACCAAATGCCATTACCAGTGCTGCAGAAAGAAAGCATAAATGCCAGGAAACATACTTTCCAAGGTAAATACACATGGCACCACCCAATAAGCCACCTACATTTATACCTGCATAAAAGAGCCCATAACCAGCATCTCTCCGGTTATCTTTTTCATGATAAAGTTCGCCAACCATTGATGATATATTGGGCTTGAAAAAGCCTGTGCCAATAATGGATAGTGTTATACCAACATAAAATAAATCATGGGGCGAAAAGGCAAGGATTAGGTTTCCTACAATCATTAATGTACCACCCCAGAAAAGAGATTTTCTAAATCCCAAAACTTTATCGGCAAAAATGCCGCCTATAAAAGTAAAGGCATAAACAAATGCCTGAATGGCACCATATTGCAGGTTTGATTTCTGGTCACTCAAGCCTAATTGATCAACCATAAAAAAGGCAAGTACCCCACGCATGCCATAGAAACAGAAACGTTCCCACATTTCTACCAATGATAAATACCAGAGTTGTTTAGGGTATTTACCTTCAAAATTTTGAATCGCTTCTAAAGTTTCAATAGAAGGTGTCTTTTCAGTAATAATCTGCATTTTATTTAACCCCGTGCATTAGTTTTTTAATTATTGGCGTAAGCAACATAATAAAGATCCCCAAACTTACAGGAATAAGGGTAAAGATGAGGAAGAAGGTAGACATGGAATATTGTGCTGTGATTTTATCAATCATACCACCCATCGTACCAGCAATTTTATTTCCAATAGCCAGTGCTAAATACCAGATACCAAACATAATTCCAATCATACGGCCAGGAACCAGTTTACTTAGATAGGATAGGCCAATAGGAGAGATAAATAATTCGGCCATGGTATGGAAAAAATAAGCTAAAATAAGCCAAATCATACTTACTGATGCCACTTTAGCACCTGCAGGTATAGAGCTAGAGCCATAAGCCAGCGCCGCAAAGCCAATACCCAATAAGATCATGCCTATGCCGTTTTTAACGGTTGCGGTTGGACTATACTTGCTTTCCCAAAGTTTAGACACAATAGGTGCACAAGAAATAATAAATAGTGAATTTAAAATACCAAACCAAGTGGCAGGAACTTCAGTTTTAACCGCACTGTATTGGTTCTTTAACATATAGATTACCATACACCATATTATAGCAAAACCAACTGCCAAAATGATATTGCCTAATGCAAACTTGGAGAATGTTTGTCTGAATAACTTAAATAACACGTAAGAAATGATTGTTAGCGGGATAATTGTAATTAAAGTATTCGCTACGTTAAAAATGATTTTTGAATTTCCTTCCAGTATTCTGGCCGTATAATCTTTAGCGAAGATGGTCATAGAACCGCCGGCTTGCTCAAATGAAGCCCAGAAGAAAATGGCCACAAAGGCGAGTACAATAACCACAATCATTTTATCTCTAAGCTGTGGTGTATATTGAACTATTCTCTTAATCAGCACAAAAATAAATAAGCTTAAAGCTGAAATAATGGCAAAGTTATCACCTGATAGCTTACCTACAGAAAAGTTAAAAACGGTATGTCCAGAGACTTTAGAATAAGGATCATTAATAATCCAAACGAGGCCAATAACAGCAATAAATACAATTAATACAATGTCAAAAATAGAAAATGGATTTCTTTTGGCTTCAGCCGGATGCTCATCTTCATCTACGGTATCTTCATTTTTGACAGGTTTTAAACCAATAGAGCCAAAAATATTTTTCGTAAAATAGAATTGTAACATGCCTACAAACATGAAAATACCTGCAAGACCAAAACCGTAACTCCAGCCTATTTTTTCACCAATGTAACCGCATAATAGCATCCCTAAAAATGAGCCGCAATTTACGCCCATGTAAAATATGGTGTAAGCGCCATCTTTTTTCTCAGGATGTTTTTTATACATATGAGATAGGATGGAAGTCATATTTGGTTTGAAAAATCCATTACCCAATACCAGAAGGCATAAGCCCAGGTACATAAAAATTGGATTAAACTCAAAAGCCATCGAAAGATGGCCCAATGTCATTAAAAATGCTCCGATAATAACCGCCCAGCGATAGCCCAGAAATCTGTCAGCAATATATCCTCCTAAAATAGGAGTAAGGTAGGCAAGAGAAGTGTAAGAACCATAAATAGCTAAGGCGTGTTCACGAGGCCAGCCCCAACCTGGATTATCACCTAAAATAGAAGATGTTAGAAATAAAACGAGCAAAGCCCGCATACCATAGTACGAAAATCTTTCCCACATTTCTGTAAAGAAAAGCACGAATAATCCGGCAGGATGACCCAATACTTTGCTGCTAAAGAAATCGTCTTTGGTTTCAAGGGATGTGTGCATAAAACATTTATTGGTTTTAGTTTATGAATTCAGAATTTGTGTGTTGTTTAAGCTAGTTTGCAAGGCGCAATATAGTCAGCGAAGGGCAAACTCACAAATTTTTAACTTACAGGAATGGTAATGAAGATGTTAAGATTGAGCCCAGGCTAAAACTTTCTGATGGGTTTAACATTTTTCTTTGGATCTGCATATTGTTCATCCATTGCATGCGGATCGTTATTAAGTTCCAGACCTTCCTGTAATTTAAGTTTTCCGCCAATAATTTTGAATCCATCGAAGGTACCGTCCGAGCCATAAAATTCGTATTTGCCTATCATGTCAGAGTCGAAAGGAGCAAGGTGATCAAAAACAATCATGCCAGCCTTTTGATCAACTTTAAGCGTCATCGCATTTGATTTGGTATATTCAAAAATTACGCGGTTTTTATCCTTAAGTTCTTTTCCTTCAAACACTGGCGCACCAAAATACACTTGCTCCTGATCAAAGGAAAGAATTTCAATTACTTTCTTGGTGGTGCTTGGAGTATTTCCCTTCCATCCTAGCAAAACATAATAGGGCTTGCGGTTTCCACTTGTTACGGGAACAATCTCATAATAACGTGCACCAAACCATTTTTGATTATTGTTTACTGCATTTGCATCCGTGATGTTGTCTGTTTGATCAATGAGTGGATACAACTTTAACGGGCCATTATTGGTATTCATTTGAATGGTTCCAAAATAACGGTATGTGCCATTTTCCTGTTGAACATACCAACTTAAAATCCGGAAAGACTTGTCGGGTGACTTTATCACTGAAACGTTTTTTAAAGAATCAAAAGGATAGGTAAAAGAATTGGGCGTTTTTAATGCCTCAACCAAGGTTTTTACAAAGGTACTGTTGCTCACCGTTTTTTTGATATCAGTTTCTGCTGCTATGGTTGCTGTAGAAATCCTGATCAGGGAATCTTGAAAAACGTCGAGCTTTTTAATGCTTTGTTGAGCTTTTAAATTCAAACTCAACAAAGCGGCTATCAGAAGGAAGTAATATTTAATGTTCATTTGTTACATTTTCTCAATCACGAGGGCGCTGGCGCCGCCGCCACCATTACAAATTCCTGCAACACCAATTTTGCCATTATTTTGTTCCAGAACAGATAGTAAGGTCACCACTATTCTTGCTCCAGATGCACCTAGCGGATGACCCAAAGAAACTGCTCCACCGTTTACGTTTACCTGGTTTTCCTTTAAATTCAGTTTTTGATTGTTCGCAATGGAAACTACCGAAAAAGCTTCATTAATTTCAAAATAATCAACATCTTTAATGTCAATATTTGCTTTTTGTAAAGCTAAAGGGATGGCTTTCGAAGGAGCCGTGGTAAACCATTCGGGCGCTTGTTGTGCGTCTGCATATCCTAAAATTCTAGCCAATGGCTTAATCCCAAGTTCTTTTGCTTTATCTGCACTCATCAACACCAATGCTGCTGCACCGTCATTCAGGGTAGAAGCATTGGCTGCAGTAACGGTTCCATCTTTTTTAAATACGGGTTTTAATGATGGAATTTTCTCAAACTTAACAGCGGTAGGTTCATCATCCGTGTCAATAATAGTGACCTCACCTTTTTTATCCTTCACTTCAATGGCGATGATTTCATCAGCAAATTTTCCGTCGGTTTGTGCTTGTTGTGCCCTTTTATAAGATTCTATAGCGAAATTGTCTTGATCCTCGCGGCTGATATGACATTCGCTGGCGCAAAGTTCAGCTGCCGAACCCATGTGGTAATCGTTATAAACATCCCAAAGTCCATCTTTAACTAAGCCATCAGTGATTTGTCCATGTCCTAATCGGTAACCATTTCTGGCTTTATCCAAGTAATAAGGTACATTACTCATACTTTCCATACCGCCGGCAACAATAACGTCCTGATCGCCATTGGCAATACTTTGAGCCGCTAACATGATTGCCTTCGTACCTGATGCGCAAACTTTATTTATCGTTGTGGTTGGTAAATCTGGTAAGCCTGCAAATTTTGCCGCCTGGGTTGCAGGTGCTTGTCCTAAATTTGCAGACAGCACATTGCCCATATAAACTTCCTGAATATGTTCGGGTGTTAAGCCAGCTTTTTCTATTGCAGCTTTGATGGCAAAACCACCTAATTGAGTAGCAGAAAATTGAGATAATGTGCCTCCGAAACTGCCAATAGGGGTTCTTACAGCTGATACAATTACAACTTCTTTCATGAATAAAATATTTTATGAATTTTTGGTTAGGCCACTAAGTTATACATTTTTTGATTGGAGAAAATAAATCAAATGTTATTTTTAATATGAGTTTTTAGCGGATTTAGCGCAAAATCATGAATGCCACAAAATTTAGGTTTGGCAGAAGATGATCAACGCAGGAATCTGACGGTTATTCATCTTTTACTTTACCCCTTTTTCTTGATTTGAGAGCTTGATTCAGGAGGAACTCTATCTGTCCGTTGGTGCTTCTAAATTCATCTGTAGCCCATATTTCCACTTCTTTTAATAAAGCGGGACTAATCCTTAATACAAAAGCCTTTTTATCTTTCTCCGCCATCTCGATTAATTGCTTGAATATTATACCTTGTTTTAATATTGATGAGAAATGATTCCAATTCCTCTACCTTATTGGTGCTGAAAAGTAGTTTTTTGCCGTTCTTAAATTCCAGTTGCAAACCGCGGTGGCCATCATTTAACAGGTAAGCTTTATCTTTAAATTTAAACCAGAGTCTGTTTTTAATACCATAACCTCCATATTCAGAAAAGGCATTATAATCCCGGATATATGCATGATCTATACTATTCCAGGTTTGTGCCTTGAATTTATAATTGAATGGAAAATACCGATAGGAAATACCTTCGCTATTTATTTTCAAAGTAAGTTGATTTTGCTGAATGAGGAAAATAATTAAAAATGGGGAGAGCGTGGCTAAGAAGGGTAAGAAATACATTTCTTTAAGTGTTTCGTAACCAAGTCCTCCCTTATAAAACAGCAATATTACTACCGTAGGAAAAATGGTTATACCAGTGATTAGATATAACCACCAGATTTTTAATCCATGTTTTTCCTCAAACTCCATATTAGTTATAAAGTGTTCCTGTATTTACAACCGGCTGCACATGCCTGTCACCACAAAGCACCACCAATAAATTACTCACCATAGCGGCCTTACGTTCTTCGTCAAGTTCAACAATTCCTTTTTCTGATAATTTTTCTAAAGCCATTTCAACCATCCCTACAGCCCCTTCAACAATTAATTTACGTGCTGCAATCACTGCTGTAGCTTGTTGGCGCTGTAACATGGCGCTGGCAATTTCAGGTGCATAAGCCAAGTGTGAAATACGTGCTTCTAAAACATCAATTCCAGCTCTTGAAAGGCGCTCTGTTAATTCTTTTTCCAGAATTTCGCTTACTTGTTCTGCACCATCTTTTAAAGTGATGCTGGATTCTTCACCTTCAGCATGATCATAGGGAAATATATTAGCCAGATGCCTAACTGCAGCTTCACTTTGGATATTTACATATTGCATATAATTTTCTACGGCAAAAACAGCTTTTGCAGTTTCATTCACTTTCCATACCACTACGGCTGCAATTTCAATGGGGTTCCCTAATTTGTCATTTACCTTCAATTGCTGGCCGTTAAGGTTATTGGCTTTTAGTGATAATTTTCTTTTAGAGGTAAGTGGATTTACCCAGAAAAAACCATCTGCCTTTACGGTTCCAGTGTATTTTCCAAATAAAGTTAACACCATTGATTGATTGGGGTTGATGATGAGAAAGCCCGGGAAAACCAAGAAAAGATCTACTGCTAGTATAATGCCCCCTGCGATAAAGGATTCAGAAACAAAGCAGAATATTGAACCAGCTAATAATAATAGAGATAATACAAATGTTAAATACCCGGATGGCGGGCTAATGATTTTTTCCTGATACATAGTTGATATTAATTTGATATCATAAAGTAAATTATAAAACCTGGTAATTCCAAACAAAATGATTAAAATGTATATTAGATAAAAATGCTATTTTTGACAATATAATAATCAGATCGTTTTGGCTAAAATCAAAAAAAATTCACATAAAATTCTATATCGTAAGTATTCATCAAACTTGAAGTATGTAATGATGCTGTTTACGGTTTTCGTCATTACATTATTTCTTCCAAAACAACCCCGGTTTAGATACGAGTTTGAAAAAGGAAAAGTGTGGATGAATAAAGACTTAATTTCTCCATTTAGTTTCGCTATTTTAAAAACCAACCCACAGGTTAGTATCGATAAAAAAAATGCGCTCAAAGATGTTTTACCGGTTTATCAGTATGATCAATCAATCAACAGGAATGCTTTGGAGGCCTTTACCAATGAATTTGATATTAAATGGAAGTCTACCCAACTGGATGAAAAAGATAAGATCAGGTTTAAAGCAGAATCATATCGGTTGCTGGATAATATTTATAAGCGGGGAGTAATCAGTTTAAATGCCAAGCAACAAACAAATGGTAAAAACTACGATTTTTCTCTCATGGAGAATAACGTGGCGAAACAAAAAAATACGCAGGATGTATTTACTACCGAAACGGCATTGCTCTATTTCAAGCATAATTTTACTTCACCCAACCAGGTGATGAGCGATTTGGTCGCTAATCTTGCAGAAGATCACATTACCCCAAATATTATTTTTGATGAGCGATTAACGCAGGTTATTCAGCAAAATACTGTTGATAATATTTCTACAACAAAAGGAATGGTGCAGAAAGGTGAGCTGATTGTGTCAAAAAATGATGTGATTGATGATGAAATTTATCAAAAACTGGAATCATACAAAGCTACTTACGATGCACAGACGAAAACCATTGGCAGCCGGGCATTGGTTTACCTTGGTCAGGTGGTACTGGTGAGTTTTATGCTTTCCATTCTAATGTCCTTTCTTTTTCTTTTTCGAAGGGATATTTTCTCTGATAACCGTCAGCTGTCATTAATTCTGATTGTGACTACAGGTATGTTACTGGCGCTCACGTGGGCCATTAAAATGGAAATTCCGAGTTTGTATTACATTCCATTCTGTGTAGTTCCCATTATTATCAGAATCCTTTTTGATACCAGGCTGGCGCTCTATCTTCATTTGCTGGTGATTTTAATTGCAGGTTTCTTTGTGGCAAACAGTTTTGAATTTGTTTTCTATCAGGTTACGGCAGGAATGGTTGCCATTTTTAGCATCAAAAACTTCGTTAAACGGGAGCGATTCCTGGTGTCTGCATTATTTATATTGTTGGCTTATTTCGTTTCGTTTGTTGGGATTGCATTATTGAGAGAAGGTTCTTTCCGTGAAATTGAGTGGGTGAATTTTATTCCTTTTATCTTTAGCGTATTGCTATCACTTCTTGCTTATCCGCTAATCTATTTATTTGAGCGTATTTTTGGAATCACTTCTGATGTGGCCTTAATAGAATTAACCAATACGAACAATAAATTACTTCGTGAACTGGCGTTTAAAGCGCCAGGTACCTTTCAGCACTCTTTGCAGGTAGCGAACCTGGCAGAAGCTGCAATATTTAAAATTGGTGGTAATTCTGTGCTGGTAAGGGCAGGGGCGCTTTACCATGATATTGGAAAGGTTGATAATCCGCAATACTTTATTGAGAATCAAAATACGGCTGTTAGTCCGCATGATAAACTGCCATATGAGCAGAGTGCGCAGATTATTATTCAGCATGTGCACAAAGGAATTGAGATTTTGAGGAAAAACTTAATACCTGAAGCGATTATCGATTTCATCAGAACACATCATGGCAATACAAGGGTAGATTATTTTTACCAGTCATTTTTAAAAAATTCTCCTGAAAAATTTGTCGATGAAAACATTTTCCGCTACCCTGGACCGATCCCTTTTAGTAAGGAAACAGGTGTATTAATGTTGGCCGATTCGGTAGAAGCAGCCTCAAGAAGCTTGAAAAATCCGGATGCGCAGAACATAAATGACATCGTTGAAAGGATAATTAACTATAAATTGGAGCAAAATCAGTTAGATAACTGTGATTTAACATTAAAAGATATTGAAACTATCAAATTGATATTCAAGACGATGCTGATGAGTATCTATCATGTGCGAATAGATTATCAACAAGTTTTGTAATTTTCTTTTGTAAAATAACTTGTTTTACTATATTTGCAGACCTCAAAACAAGGTCGGTAGGACAAATTTAGAGGTTGAAAAGGAGAGGTGCCTGAGTGGCCGAAAGGAACAGTTTGCTAAACTGTCGTACTGGTAACGGTACCGCGGGTTCGAATCCCGCCCTCTCCGCGCAAAAAAAAAGTAATAAAAAAAGTGAATATGTCATTTTAAAATTGTTACTTTGCAGCCCTTAGAAATAAGGAAATAAAAAGAAGATACCAAGTTCGGGATGTAGCGTAGCCCGGTATCGCGCCTGCTTTGGGAGCAGGAGGTCGTAGGTTCGAATCCTGCCATCCCGACAAAAGTTCAATCTACTTTTCAAAAGGATTAAAAAAAGGTGATACCAAAAAGTTCGGGATGTAGCGTAGCCCGGTATCGCGCCTGCTTTGGGAGCAGGAGGTCGTAGGTTCGAATCCTGCCATCCCGACAAAAACAGAAAAAGCCCTCTAAATGATAAATTTAGAGGGCTTTGTTTTTTTATTGGTATGAGTTTGGGTAAAAAAGATGCTATGAATGATAACTATACAGGATGATCTTGAAGATTCTAAAGTATAATCATAAAACAAGTTTTATTACGTTATAAAATACCGTATGTAATTTGCCGAAACTATGAAGATTCTGTTAAGCTATTTAAAAAAACACAAGTATATTGTCTTATTGGCGTTGTTGATGACAGCAATCAATCAGGGTTTTTCACTCGTTGAGCCATTAATTACTGGAAAACTTGTTGATGACTATATCAATAAGAGAGAACTACTCACCAGACATGAATATTTCACAGGAATTATGACTTTAATAGGTTTAGGTGTTGGTGCAGCGCTCATATCTCGAATAGCCAATAATTTTCAAGATTTTTTTACGATCACCATTGCACAGAAAACAGGAGCGGAGATGTATGCCGATGGAGTGAAACATTCGTTGGATATGCCTTATTATGTTTTCGAAGAGCAACGAAGCGGTGCAAAGCTAGACATGCTAGGCAGAGTGAGAAGTGACTCTGAGAACTTTATAAAGTCTTCCATCAATGTCACCTTTATGGCACTATTTGGGATCATTTTTGTAAGTGTGTATTCAGCTTTAATTAGCTATAAGGTTACGTTGGTGTTCATCGCTTCCGTTCCGATCATTACCTATTTAAGCTGGAAACTATCTGAGAAGGTAAAGGTTATTCACAGGGCAATTATATCCAAGACCTCAGTATTGGCAGGACGTTCAACAGAGTCACTGAGAAATATCGAATTGGTAAAAAGTCACGGCTTAGGTGAACAGGAAATTAATCGTTTAAATACGGCGACTTATAAGATTCTAAACCTGGAAATTGTAAAAACCAAAATCTTGCGGATGCTGAGCTTTATTCAGGGAAGTACAGTTAATGTTGTGAGAAGTGTAATGATAGTGGTGATGCTCATGCTAATTTTTGATAAAGAACTTTCAGCTGGTCAATACTTTAGTTTCTTATTATACTCTTATTTTCTATTTGGACCCTTACAAGAGTTCGGTCATATGGCTTTAACATGGCGGGAAGCGCAAATATCTTTTGGCAACTTCAAACGCATTATGGATATGCCTGTGGAAGCCGTGCCCGACGAACCGACGGCACTAAACAAAATTGATCATATTGAGTTTAAGGATGTATTTTTTAAATATAAAAATAGTAATCGCAATGCATTGAATGGCATCTCCTTCCATGCCGAAGAAGGGGAAACAGTAGCATTTGTAGGGCCTTCTGGATCAGGGAAAACCACCTTGATTAAATTATTAGTTGGCTTATACAAACCATTCAAAGGAGATGTATTTTATAATAAGACACATACAGATGAAATTCACCTTGATGAGCTGAGAAGGAAAATTGGTTTTGTCACTCAAGATACGCAGTTGTTTTCCGGTAATATCAGAGACAACCTTAGGTTTGTAAGACCTGATGCAACGGATGAGGAGTGCATGGAGGCACTCAACAAAGCCGCCTGTCAGTCGTTGTTATCGAGAGCAGAAGATGGCCTTGATACGCTTATCGGAGAGAGTGGCGTAAAAGTTTCTGGTGGTGAAAAACAAAGATTATCCATAGCGAGGGCATTATTAAGACATCCAAATATTTTACTGTTTGACGAGGCCACCTCGGCATTGGATTCCTTGACAGAAGAGGAAATTACTAAAACGGTGAATAAGTTATCTGAACTTAAAGATCATATTACCTTGATCATTGCCCACCGCTTATCAACAATCATGCATGCTAACCGAATTTATGTTCTGGAAAATGGAGAAATTGTGGAGAGCGGTAATCATGAAGAATTAATTGATCAAAAAGGGCTTTATTACGCCATGTGGCGCCAACAGATCGGCAGGCGTAAACTGGTAGATGAAATTAATAAACTTGATGAATTATTACTCGATTAATCAACTCTTAGAATGGAAGCCCGTTTGTATTTTCGACGGGAAGATTTATAAAGAAATATCCCTATTTAAGTATTTCTTAAGTTTTAGTAATTGTAGTGTTACTAAATTTGCAATAGATAATTCTCATCGATATATGGTATCGACTAGCAAAAACAATTATGTTTGAAGGTGATTATTGACTCATTAGCTATCTAAAAGCAAGCATATCGAACATATTTTAGATGAGCAACCGAATTGTATTATCGAAGTGGTAGTTTTCCTCTGAAGGAAGACAAAAGGGGGTTTGATTCGAGATGATTTTTCACTTATATGCGGAAACATAACATTGAACATGTCAGGCAAGCCGGAACTCAGTTACTGAAACCAGACGAGCATGTAATTTTTGTTTATATCCTCTTGAGGAAACATGAAGCTAATGCATATCTATCTAAACCACTAGAGGTGCAATCCAGGAAAAATATCTGCGGTAGAAGTTAAGCCCGTATTGACACTACAATGTTATAGAGCTATTTGTGCAATATGTGTATGACACCAATGTTTTAAGGATGAATGTATACCTTAGCGAGGACCTCCGTATAATCATTTCCTCTTCGGTCTCAGTGTGCATTGCTGAAAACTATGCTATGTTTAAATGATCAAAACAAAGATATTAACTGAAATGTAAAATTGAACTTATAATAAGAAGCTGTATCATTATTAATTGAGATTAAAATTTGTCATGTTGAGCTTGTCGAAACACCGTTAAGGACATTTTCAGAAGTCCTTCGACAGGCTCAGGATGACATTTTCGAATTTTGATACAGCCTCTTATAATTTATAGATCTCTCATCCGAGAGGAAGAGGAATGTCATCATGTTTCCTCTTGACTTATTTGATAAATCTTAAGATTCCGGCAGAATATTCTGAAAGAAATTCACGATATTTTCTTTCAGTTTTTCGAAAACATTGGAACTTCCAAATTCTTTATTATCATATCCGATGGGAAATCCTTTTTCAACATATTCACTGTTTTTTGCAATGGTCAGATTTTGGAAATGATCATTAACAATGCCTGTTTCATCGGTGTGAATATCTAAGTATTTCACCACCGCATTTTTATCGAAATTTAACTTGGTCATGTCGATCGTCTTGACTTCTTTTTTTAAGTCGGATCTGAAATAGAGATTCATTTTTTTAGTGTCAATAACAGTCTGCCATTCGCCGGGATGTATGGAGTTTAAAACATTCCATGCATAATCAACAGGTTTTTCATCGTAGTTATACTTATTAAGCATATAGTACGCGCGGGTATAGCGGTCTTCCCAGTTTTTACTTTGACTAAAATTAAACTTTTCACTTCCACCGAGAAAATCAAACTTTTTTGAAGCATCGAGATCCTCATGGTATTGATTGTTGCATAGCAGCGGCATTGGCATTTCTTTATTAGTCAGTACTGTATATTTACCGTTTAGTAAAGCGATCGTTGCAGAATTTCCTTTCGCATCAGTTAGAAAAAAATGACTTCCTGCTGCATTGGGCCACCAGTCGATATTTGGTCCATCATTCAGATGTTCAATAACTTCTTTTACAGATTTGTAATTGTCCAACTGATACTGAATCCACTGTGCCCAAAACATATTAGGCTGCATTGGATTATAGACTTTACTGGTTTCCTCCAGATACAATTCAACCAAAAAGAGACCTTTTTCATTCACTCCATAACAAGGGAAATCGTATCCCAAAAGATTAAAAGTTACAGAACCGAATTTTGAACGCCATTGCTGAGTGTATTGCTGCTGGTCAGTCGTCAGGTTTTGCCAGCTTATATTTCTTTTGACAACCTCACGCTTGTTCACAACGATCATTCCGGGCATCGTTTTCCAGTTTTCGTTAAAGCCGATTACATTATGATTTTTACCTGTAAGTAAAAAGACAGAGCAGGCATTAACAGGAGTGGAATAAATGAAAGAGCATAGTACAATGAGGCGCAAAAACAAAAGTTTCATATAGAATAAGTTAAGAATTAATTCATTATTCGCAAATATAATAAGATTTATAAATGGCAACCATTTAGGTACTGGTTGATGTGCTATCTATGCTGTCTTCTTTTTTTTTTAAAAATGACTATCTTATATGAAGCTGATTCTACAGAATAAATGGATCTCTCTTATTCTACTCGCCGTTGCATTTGCTGATTAGTCCCATTAATGATGTATTCAGCTGCAAATGTAACTTTTATGGAAATGACAATATTGCCATAATGAAATACTATATAAAAACTTCTAAAATGTGTATTAGTTGCTTTATATATTTTTGATTATTGCCAATATAAAGTTAACTGATTTAAATTTTTTCAGAATTATTTTACTGATAATCAGGTTTTTATTTTTTTTAAAATCTTGTTTTGATAAAGTATGGAATATCATTGGGCATAATAATTACTGAGTAACCTTAGTATTTAAACGCCAGCTTTATATTTATCTTTAAGCAATTAACATCGCTAGCTGTTCCAAACAGCTTAGTGCAATAACCAAATATAACTACCGAAATTATGAAAACAGACAAAAAGAAAGGTCAAAGATGGACTTTTAAAATTACAGATCGCCTTCGTGGAGGCCGACAATTGATTGTAGTCAACACCTTTGTATTGGCAATCCTTCTGGTTAGCTGTAAAAAAGAACAGAAACCTAGCAAACCTGAATTGTCAGCAGCATTGGCTATACAGTCAAATACCGCTGATCTGGTAAGTGTGCCACTGCCCACCAAAAATGAGGCGCTCATGGCCATGCAAGTCTATAACAATCATTTTTACAACCAGTATGGTACCTACGGTACATCTTTTAAAGCATATTATTGGAAGGATGATAACCACACCGGACGTATGGATTTCTGGACCCAGCAAGAGGCCATTGAAATGCTTATTGACGCCTATAATATCAACCCTAGCGATGATTTAAAAAATAAGATCATTTATCTGTACAATGGGGTGCGGGATGGCTATGGATTGCTTTGGTCCAATAACATCTATAATGACGATGTGGTATGGGGCGCTTTAATGTGTATTCGGGCATTCAAGATCACCAATGATGGCGGGATGTTAGATATGGCAAAAAATAATTTTAATATGATGTGGAACCGTGCCTGGGATACACAGTCTTTAGGAGGGGGATTATGGTGGACCACTGCCAACGAGACTAAAAATACTTGCGTGAATGCACCTGCAGTAATATGTGCAATGCTGTTATATCAGGCTACAGGTGACCCGGTATATAAAAATAGGGCCAAGCAGCTTATGGATTGGATAGTGCTGAAGCTTTATGATGCATCTACCGGTGAAGTTAAAGGTGCCATCAACAAAGCAGGAAATATCACAGAAGGTGCACTCTCTTATACCCAGGGCACTTTTATCGGCGCCTGTGATATTTTGCGCGGAGATTATCCTGCAGTGAATTACCGTGCTATGGGTTTGAAAGCGATGGATTATGCGCATGACAGCATGTGCAATCAGTCTGGTGGGATACTGAAAGATGAAAATGCAGTTGCAGATACTCAGGGGATGAAAAGCATATTTGCACGATGGGCATGTCTTTTTGTAAAAAATACAGGTACAGTAACCAACTATGGCGCCTGGCTTGATGCGAATGCAGCTCAGGCTTGGTCAATCCGTAATTCACAAGGTTTAATGTGGAATATATGGGGTACACGCACACCAGACAACGTACGTAATGCTTTTGAAACAACCTGCGGTGTGGCCATGATGAATGACATTTATTATTATCGTTAATTGCATTGGTAAAGCCTCAGCCATGATATCCGGTAGGTTAAGGGTTTCTGCCTATCGGATCATTTCAGGTCGCTATCAATCAAGATTGCATTGAAGGCTTGCAATACTATCTTGGCTAGACCAGGAAGATTCTTGAGCCTTGTGTCTTTTAAGT
Source organism: Pedobacter psychrotolerans (assembly GCF_004340665.1). Taxonomy (GTDB): domain Bacteria; phylum Bacteroidota; class Bacteroidia; order Sphingobacteriales; family Sphingobacteriaceae; genus Pedobacter; species Pedobacter psychrotolerans. The sequence continues at coordinate 101,950 of NZ_SLWO01000007.1, read as the reverse complement.
TCAAGAGATAAGAAGCTTGACCGATACCCACAACAAAATGGTGATGTAGATGATTAGCCTGCTATTTTTTTCTGATAGTCCTGAATGATCTCAAATAGTTTGTTTGCGTCCATGTCCAGCTCTGATGCGGTAAGGAAAATTTGCAGGTTCCCGGCTGCATCCTGTATGCCGCTGACTGCCATAGCGGAAAGTTTTTTCTTGATGACTGGCATATAATGTTCAGATCTGCTTACAGTGAGTTCCACAAGTGTATCCCACCCCACTTTGGCAAGGGAAATGTGCAGGATGTCTTTCCAGCATATCAGTCCTGCTGCTTTGCTCACTGCAGTGACCGTTGAGCTTATCCCTTCCTTGCTTAGGACTAGCATCGGAGCTGAGCGGTTTAGCGAAATCAACATTCTGATGATCACAATGAGCAGAATGAGCCCTAGAACAGCGGATATCCCGGCTAGCTTAGTGGCAATGGTACCTGTGAATAATCCGATGCTATACAAAAATACCGCTATCAGGGCAAGCAGGATTGCTGAACAGATGAAGATAAGTTGTGCTGATTTTTTTTTGTTTCTGTAAAATTCCATTTATTGATGTTGTTATTAGGTTATTTTCTGTTTTTAGTAGTTTTATTGAGGCATCGGTGATTCCCTTTCCAATTATTTACTTGGACTAATGGATGGAGATAAACCTTGTTAAATCCTATAGATATATCAACAAAGCGCATTTTTCGCTTGACCATCCTGGTATTGAATGATGGATGTTTTTAAGGGTTAAATTTAGAAATACTAAATGTTCTTTCAATGATGAGCTTCATTTGCGCTAACCGGTAAATGATTGGCTTATTGATTTTAGTGTTCAGATAGGTTCTCAAAGGAAGAAAATGGGATTCTAGGATAGGTCATAGTCGGTAACCATTACAGAAGAGTTTAAATATACAGGTATTTGTTGCCATAGGGCATTGCTAAACCACTCTTCTAATTTATTCACTTCTTCTGTTGTCATTTCCGGATATTTAAGCTTCAAAGATAAATCAAATCAATGGTTTTAACGACTGTTTAAGCTTTATGCCTCATCCAAAAAAATAGAAATTAAACTGGATGGACTTCCCATGTTATTGGTGTGTTGATTTATATGGAATCAGTTTGGTTTGTTTGATGCTTTCTGATGCTTAAGGAAGCGTAATTGAAAAGGTGCTTCAGTTGCGGATGTGGTGAATGCCTGATATGTCAACCTGAAAGGCAATCTTCAAAAGCGGGTGAAAAGGATACGATTGTAATTTATGTTAAAGGTTTTCTGGTTGATTACTCATTGATGCCAAAAAGGTCATGCATTTCAATGTCGCTTATTCCAGTGCGCTACTTTTCATTCATGCATCCGCCTCATTTAAGCGGCATTCTTTGAACGAGCTGGGGGTTACGTAATTATTCCTTTAGGTGCCTTGAGCTTGGCTGAGCTTGATGTGTAGATTGGGAAGGCATTCTGAACTGTTTTAATCTACCTGATATGTCCTTGCGTTAACTTGCATGTCTGCATCAATTTTGAGATGAAGGGGTTATGTGTCTATGAATATTTTAGTGAAAAGACTGCATGTTTTGTTTGGTTTAATCGTTTTTTAAACCTGTAATTTCATGAAATTCATGGATAAACTGTTCAATTTGTTTGCTGGTTCGAAGTGATGCGATGGTTAACAGATCGGTTTTATCAGGCGATTCGGGTTTTTTAAACCTTAAGTTGACTGCGGTTCTGGTGTAAATAAAGTTTGTATAGATCCGCACGGTTTCGATGCGCATAAAGTCCTTGAAATGATAGTGTTTATTTAAATAAGCCAGCGTTCCGGTTCTTTCAATGGTTTGCGCGGTTTTATTGAAAATGACTTTTGTAAAGGCTGCAACGATACAAAAGAATCCAAATAGGAAGAAGGCTGATCCGCCTAAAAGGGCTCCGATCGGGCTTTTGAAAATTAAAGTAAAAAACAATACACCGAATAAAATAAAAAATGTACCCAATATTATCGCTCCTGTTTTTTTACTTTTCAAAAGATAGGAACCCTGATCATAAACAAAATATCGATAGGAAATCATAGCTGGTGGGGTTGAGGTGTTTAAAGTGTTGTGGTGCTGCGGTTGTAAAGGTAATTGCATTGGTTTCTTTTTTTTTTAATTTTTGGAAATTAAAAGGATTGAACCAAACGGGTTGTTTTGGGTATAATGATTCTTAAGATGCTGCTAGTCACTTGGTAATGGTGATCCGTCAGGGGGAAAGGATACTGATCATTAGTATTGTTTGTATTCGTGATTGTTGTTGTTGCTTTTATTGTTGGACGCTGTGGATATCTCGTCGGCGGCGCTGGAACGCTCGTTTTAAATTTTTTGATCTGAACACCTTTCACTGCCGTTTTCAATGCCCGTTTGGATGTTATTTCGTTATTCCTTGATATATGAGGTATAAAGTTAATTGATACTAGTGGCTAAGAAGATGAACTGGGTTTATCAAGGTTAATTTCAATAATTGAATGCAATTATTGAAATTAACCTTGATGCTGCATACAATGTTGCATCTTACCTTCGTCTTTCTTATTTTTTGGCTTTTTGCTGTTCTTTATATTCCTGTAAAAACTTGTTTGGAGTGCAATTGTCAGATAGGTTTTTGTCATAGGCGATATACATCGGTGATTTTTGCATATTGCTTTCTTTAGGAAGATAGATTTCGTAGTTATTGTTTCTATAAGTCATGATAATATATGCCTTGCCTTTATAGGTGATTTCATAGTCTGCCTTACCGTTGTAGCTTTCTACTTTGGCTTTGAATATTTTTCCTGCCCAAGAATGGTCAATGTCATAAACGCCTATGAGTACTTCGTTATTTTTGTCAGGACCATAGCGGGCGGTGGTCACGATCAGGCCTTCTTCGCCTCTGTAGGTTTTACAAACTTTTCCCATTTCGGTCTGCTGCGCGGCGGCGCCGAAGCTGATCAATATTGAGCATAAAAAAGCTGTGATACTAAGTAATTTTTTCATTGGTTTTTTTGTTTTAGTTGGGTAATTAAAATCAAAGATGCGCTATAGCTGCAAGTCTCGCAATAACACTTTTGTATCAATCCTGCATTTATTGAGCTGAAACTTACTGCAGGAAACAGGCTTTTTATAAGTGCGTACCATCACACCTTTGTATGAGTTTCTGGGTAGATACATTTGCTTACCTTTGTCTGGCTACGAATATTTAGTGTAGCATGGTGAACCTTTATGCGATTGTTTAAGAGATGTTTTTGTAACCGGGTGCTTTCAGTGATATACCTATTGTGCTACTTAACGGTGCTTTTAGGTGCCTGCCGGCAGGATCAATCTTCTGGTAATGTTGCTTTTTACAAACGTAGCGTAAGTGTTTCCTTAAAGCCGTTGATTAATGCGGCTATTTTTAAAGCAAAGGATGATCCAGCGGCGGCTATTCCGCTTTATGAAAAGGCGCTTGCTGCGGCAAAACTGCATAAAGATGAGGTAGCACAGGTGAAGTGTTACCGCATGCTGGTGTTTTACTACAGCATTTACAAGAATGATTTTACCCATGCGATAGCCCTTTCAGATGCATCGATCCTATTGGCAAAGAAAATAAATGATCCTGGTACCTATAGCGATCTGTATGCCTCAAGGGCAGTAGCCTACAGCGTTGCAGGCAAACTGAACGAAGCTGCGGATGCGAGTACAACAGCACTGCAATATTTGCAGCAGGACAAAGCACCGGATAGTTTAAAGAATTTTCCGCTATACAATAACCTGGCTGTATTACACACTCAGTTGGGTAACTATAACCTGGCTGTGGAAAATGCCAATAAGTTTTTAAAACACTATACCCCATTAAAGGACACTGCAAGAATGATTGGGGCTTATCAAACGATGAGCAATGCCTATTACCAGGCAAACGATACGGTTAATTTTCGTATTACAGCCAGAAGAGCGCAAGCTTTGCAACGAGCGTATCCGGATAAAACAAAGGAATATATTGTAAACTCGCTTATGGTGGCGCTATATAAAAGCATCAAAGATTACGATAGTGCGAAAGTTGTTGCCCGGCAGCTGTTAAAATCCGATTCTAATATGAATACCCCCAGGTATTTTGAAACTTTAACTCAGATGATGGAAATAGCCGACCACGCTAATGATACGGCGTATGCGGCAAGTATTTTGAAACGGGGCATTCCGATGCAACAGCTTTTGGATGAAAACCTGCTACCGCTTTCCTTAAGGAAGAACGTTTTTGATGGGTATTACAATATACTTAAAATGACGAGTGATAAGGAATTGGCAAAAGTTTGTGTGGAGCAGGCCTACCGCCTTTCCCGCGAACTGCGTAAGCAGGAAATAAATAAAGACCTCGAAAAATATGAAATAGAACGCAAAAAAGTAATGCAGGAAAACGTATTGCTTAGCAAAGACCTGCAGCTAACCAGGAAAAGCAATACCATTACGGTTTTAATCATGGGTGCCGGTTTACTTGCCCTGGCGGGAACTGCTTTTCTGATGAGCTACCGCAGGAAAATACAAATAGAGAAAAACCGTTTCGAGCTGCTGGAAAAGGAGCAGCAATGGAAACAAAGTAAAGCTGTACTGGAAATGCAACTCGTAGAACGCACCCGCATTGCTCGAGAACTGCATGACGACCTGGGCGCATCCCTTACTTCCATAGCGCTGAGTACCGAATTGCTGAAAAGAAAACATCCCCAACTGGATACAAGAGAGATCCGTATTATCGCTGAGAATGCTACGCAGATGGTCGATCAAATGAATCAGATTGTATGGACATTGAATAATAATAATGATACGCTCCAAAGCCTGCTGGCCTATATTCGCAAGTTTGCAACGGGGTTTATGGATGATAATGGTATTGAATTTACCATGCATTTACCGCGATTCACTTCTGAACATATTTTGAATGGCAGCGTACGGCGAAATCTTTTTCTTACAGTAAAAGAAGCGCTCCATAATATTGTAAAACATGCTCAGGCCACATCAGTAACCCTTAAAGTCACCATTACTGAAACAAAGCAGTTAATCCTGCACCTAACTGATAATGGAAAGGGGATGACTGGTCAAAAAGAAGAAATGGTTTCGGGCAATGGACTGCGCAATATGAAGGCAAATATACAAACCATTGGCGGCACGATTATTTGGCTAAATAACCCCGGTGGGGGAACAGGCATTACGGTTACTTACCTTTTAAAAACCTAACCTATGAAAAGATTAATTACCATAGCTATTGTAGAAGACAATGCATCTATCAGGGAAATGCTGCAATCTATCATAGCAATGGAAGAAAGCTACTTATGTACCGGCATGTTTGGAAATGGGGAAGATGCGCTGAAAGGGATCCCGGAGCTCCAGCCTGATGTGGTACTGATGGATATTGGGCTGCCGGGAATTAATGGCATAGACTGTATAAAGCAATTAAAACCCACTTGCCCCCGTACAGAATTTTTGATATGTACGATATACGATGAGGATGAAAAAGTGTATCAGGCTTTGGAATATGGTGCATCATCTTATATCCTGAAAAGCAGCAAACCTGAATTTTTATTGCAATCTATTCTCGAGGTGCACAATGGTGGCAGCCCAATGAGTCCTGATATTGCACGCAAACTGGTACAACGTTTCAGGCAAAAAGAAAATAAAAATGCTGCTGCACTAACAATTACCCCACGGGAAAAAGAAATTTTAGAACTGCTTTCTCAAGGTCTTTTTTATAAAGAAGCATCTGATCAGTTGGGAATTTCCATCAATACCCTTAAACGCCACATTTACAACATGTACCAAAAATTGCAGGTAGATAATAAGACGGAAGCGATCAATAAGGTTTTTGGAAAATAGAATCATCACAATTAATTGATAAAGTTTTATTTAGCTGTTGAGCATTTAGACAATATGTGTTTTCACCAGGCTTAATCCATAATTATGCGGCAAAAACATATTGGTTGTGTCGCGATACTTGGTTAGTATGTAGCAATTTGTTTTATCGTGACAAAAATAGTTGTATTTATTGTGATATGTTAATCGCATGATAGCAGTCAAAGGTGCTGCCAGGGCAACAGCATGAAGGTAATTGGAGAAGATATTCGATTTCATTTATTTTTGTTGTAAACTGAATAATAGTTCATAGGATGATTTTTTCAAAAGAAATTATTAAGAGTTTTAGGATTTTCAATTTAAATTCTCGTTTAAAAAGTCAAGTATATCTATCGGAAGCTGTTCATGGAATTTTTCTCTGTCAAATCTTATGGGATCAGTTGAAGGAAGAAAATTTGCATTTTTCATTGTAGCTGGAAACGGACTCAAAAAGGAAAAGTGCCCTGCATTTTCGATCTCCTTGAATGTTAATTTTGATTTGTCTGGTATATAGTTTAGCACAATCTCACTGTTCCATTTCGGTGTAACTGGATCATGTTCAGCGGTGAGCATAAGAATTGGAATTTCTACGCTGTTCAATGAGTTCAGAAACCAGCCCGTGCCTGGTGCAAGTAATACTATAGCTTTAACTCTAGAATCTGATGCAACTTCAACCACAAGTCCTTCTTTCGTCCGAGGAACTCCACCTGCCAATGCCAGAGCAGTATACCCACCCATTGAATGCCCGATAACCCCAATTTTGGTCTGCAGGATGTTTTTGCTAAACGAATTGTCGGTGAGTAGAAAATCAATGGTCAAACTCACGTGTCTGGGCCGATTTATAAGATTTTCGGTTGTGTTCTCTAATGTATTATTATTACGGTTATTGCCATAATGTTCGAGCATTGCAACGATATAACCATTCTTTGCTAAGTGTGTGCTGATTGTTCTGTATAGAAGATGTGAGCCTCCATTACCGTGTGAGATAATTACAAGTGGAAATTCCTTTCCTATAGTTTCTGCATTAGGACTTACATTCATTATATAAGGCCCGAATGCTATGGGCCGAGGTTCTTCACTAGTCGGGTACTGTAATAAAACAGGAAATGAAATGTTTTTTATTTCATCTCTGATTATCAATTGTTTGCTGCCTACAAAAAAATCAGTCATTTTTTAAATATTACTTTTTATTTTTTCCGGTGAAATGGCCGTAATTCTGCCACCAAGCCCGCAGTATTGCGATCATGTTCGAGCATTAAAAGGCTTCAAATTAGAAAATTAACGCTGGTGGCTGTATACGATATTATGCTATTGGAATATGAAAATCTACGATGCATTTTTTCTCAGGATGTTCATTAAAGTTGTTATGATAAACAGCAAATGGATTTTTATCGGCTTTTTTATATCCATTTTCGTTCATCCATAAAAATAATCCCGTCCACGATTTCTCAAATTCATTCAGGCCAATTTCAAAACTACCAATAATAAATTTTCCTTTTTGAATTGAAGTTAGTCCGATTTCGCCATTTACTTCAACTGGTTTATTAAGCAAAATCGAAGCACTCATTCTTACTTTGTTGGCTTCTGTAACTTTAAAACTGTCGTGGTAAATTGTAACCATTTTAGTCTGCACATTCATCAAACCTTTAGGCGTAGCCCATTTCATTAATTTTTGATAGGCAGATTCAAGGTTCTGTATTCCAATACTTGACACATAAGCCAAATTCATTTGTGACATTTCTTTAATTTCAATTTTTGCATTCATTTTTATCCATTCTTTAAGATTATTAATGATGCAAATGTATTTTTCATGGTTGGGATACGCTTGTCCGTTCTTGCTTTCAAGTTGACAAATCTTGCTATGTCTATTTGGATTTTGTAGTTTAAATTGTGTTGGACTTATTCCGAAATGCTTTTTGAAAGCTCTCGAAAAGGAAGAATTATCATTAAACCCGTATCTATGTGGTATTTCAGACATTGTTATGTTTTTATGCAACACGGCCAAAGCTGATTTTTCTATTTTCTGTCTGTTTACATATTCATTCAATGTTTCACCTGTAATAAATTTGAAAATCCTATGAAAGTGGAAAGGAGAGAAAAAAGCAATTTCTGAAATTGTATTTAATGACAAATCAGAATCCAGGTTTTCGTCAATAAATTCAAACACCCGGTTAATTCTATTTCGATAATCAGCTTGTATTTCTTTATCTGTGCTGGTCATTTTCTTAAATGCTGTACAACTTGCTTATGCGTAACGCGATCAGGCATATCCATCTAAATTGGAGCGGATACGTATATAAGTTTATATTTTTTCTATATATCAAATCTAAAAATAAATACTACAATACAATATTAAACTCAAGAGGCTTTATTATTGTGTAGACAAATGGCTGTTAAATCGGATAAATTATTTCTTTATCGTAGATCTACTCGTCTATCAAAAATTAGTAGCGGTCAGAGATGAAATGATTGCCTGAGGAAGTAAACATATATTTAATTATTTTTATTTAGTATGGTTCTAAATAAAAATTTTAGATTTGCGGAATTATTAAACAAACCAATCATTTCGCATGCTTAAAAATTTACAAAAGGGCCGTTTCGGGGCATTCTGTTCCGGAAATAAAAGGCCGCTCTTTTTATTGTTGCCTGTATTTTTACTTTTATCATTTACAGCGGCGGCACAGAATGTCGTGCTAAGTGGTGATGTAAAAACTGCAGATGGGAAACCAGCTGATTTTATAACGGTTTCCATTCCAGAATTGAATAAAAGCACCCTGACTAATGAAAAAGGCGAATTTTCTTTCAACCGCTTACCGGTGGGAAGTTTTAAAGTTGTTGCCAAAGGCCTAACTGCTATAGCACTTGAACAGCAGGTCACTCTAATTGCAGGGAACAAGAATAAAGTAAGTTTCACTCTTTCTGAAACTTCAAGGCAATTGGAAGAGGTACATATCCTATCGAGCAAAACCAAGAAATTGGCCAGTAAGAAAACAGATTATGTGGCCAGGATGCCACTAGAAAATCTGGAAAATCCCCAGGTATACAGTGTAGTGAGCAAGGAGCTTTTGAAAGAACAGCTTACGGTTGATATTAAAAGTGCAGTTCAGAATACCCCGGGAGCAGTGGCCTATAATTATCCTGCCGGCGGTGTCGGTATTGCTTTCAGAGGCTTTATTAGCGGAGTCAATGCCAGAAATGGCATGGAAACATCTGCTTCGCGCTCCTCACTTGATATTTCCAATGTAGAAAGGATCGAGGTACTGAAAGGTCCTTCGGGCACTTTATTCGGTTCTGCTGTTTCTTCATTTGGGGGAGTGGTCAACCTGGTCACCAAAAAGCCATTTGATACCACTGCTGTAGAAATTGCTTATACTGGTGGAAGCTATAATCTGAACCGTCTTACTGCGGATGTGAATACGCCGCTTAACAAAGATAAATCTATTCTGTTCCGGATCAATCTTGCGGTTAACAAAGAAGCCAGTTTCCTGAGTTATGGTTTTAATAATACCTATATGATTGCGCCGACACTGACCTACAAGGTATCCGACAAACTTACCTTTAACCTGGATGCGGAACTTTTCAATGCAAATACGACACGCCGTACCTACAATACTTATGCGGCCAACTCAGGGATTCACACACCTGGTGAGGTTTTATTGGATTACAGAACATCTATGTTCCATGATGACAATAGCGGGAAAACTTCTGCTTCAAAAGTCTTCGCGCAAGCGGCATATGAAATTTCAGACAACTGGAAATCGACAACCCTGTTTTCTTTTGTGGGCGAAGATGTTGATTATAGCTACCAATCCTATGCCAACTGGACCTCCCCAAGCCAGGTAACCAGACAGGTTGGTTTATGGGGGCCTATTTCTAATAACTATACCAATATCCAGGAAAACATAAATGGTCAGTTTTCTACAGGGAGCATAAAACATAAATTTCTTGGGGGTTTAAATTATAGATTCTATGATGGCAGCCGCCGTGCGGGGGGAAATGTCCTTACCCTTGATAACATAGATGTAACAAAAACCTTTGCGCCCATCAGAAGAAAGGCCGTGGATGCGGGACTTGTATATTATACCTCTGCCGTAGCAGATCAGGAAACCTGGAGTGCATATGCATCTGATGTGGTTAATTTTACCGATAGGCTTTCGGCCATGTTAAGCCTGCGTCTGGATAGGTTTTCGCGCAGAAAGGTGGCCACTACAGAAGGATTCCAGCAGACGGCTTTATCACCTAAATTAGGTCTGGTTTACCAGGTAATTAAAGATAAGGTGTCGCTGTTTGGTAATTATATGAACGGCTTCCAGAATCTTGCCCCTGTTACACAGCCTGATGGAAGTACATTGGTTCTCGATCCAATTTATGCTGTTCAATATGAAGGTGGTGTAAAAGCGGAACTTTTTAATAAAAAACTTAGTGCTACGGCAAGTTATTACCATATTGCCATTGATAATGCTACCCGGGTGGAAGGAAATTTCACGCTGCAGGATGGAAAACAAAAAAGTAAAGGTATCGATCTTGAACTGATCGGGAATCCAATAGCGGGATTGAGTATTGTTGCAGGTTATGCTTACAATGATAACCGCATTGTGAAATCAAGCAATCCTGCCATAGAAGGTAACAAAGCAGTGTCTTCCCCTGAAAATGTGGCGAACTTTTGGGTAACCTACACACTACAGCATCAGTTAAAGGGACTGGGACTGGGTTTCGGCGCCAATTATGTGGATGATAACTTCTTTACTGCGGAAAACACTTTTTATATGCCATCTTATACGGTTTATGACGCTACTTTGTTTTATGAACAGCCTAAGTGGAGGCTTGGTCTTAAGATGAACAACATTAGCAATAGAAAATATTGGGACCTTGGTGGAAACGCCCAGGCACCAAGAAATGCAATGGCCAGCTTGTCATTTAAATTTTAAGTAACCAGGGAGCGGCGCTGAGCCGCTCTCTTTTTTATCATATGTTTACAGATCAAACCAAAAAAATATCTAAATCCAGAAAATCTACATTCAGGCGCGTTATTGAATGGCTGCACTTATGGCTTGGACTGATCTCTGGAATCATTCTCTTTGTCGTCTGTTTAACCGGGGCGATCTGGGTATGGCGTCATGAAGTTTGGTATTTTACTGAACAATATCAACGCGTAACTATTCAGGAAAAACCTTTTCTAGCTCCCTCGGTGCTGATTGCAGGATCAGGTAACTATCTTCGGGCAAAAGAGCATGGCGAGGTGATCTTAGATGGGATTACTTATGGCCGGGCTGGTAGGTCAGTAATGTGTTCTTATAACTTGTCAGGTGAAAAATCTGCCGCCATTTATCTTAACCCCTATACAGCAGAAATTATTAAAGACAAAAGGGAATCTACCGCGGCAGAAATTTTTTTTATTTTCATAAGAGCCGGGCACCGTTTTTTCTGGCTTCCCCGTAACATCGGAAGCCCGGTAGTTGGTTCCGCCTGTATCGTTTTTCTGATCATTCTCCTTACCGGTCTGATCTGGTGGTATCCAAAAAAATGGAACGACAAGACAAGAGAAAAAAGTTTCAGGATAAAATGGGGTGCCAAATGGAAACGGCTGAATATTGACCTGCACAATGTCCTTGGATTTTATAGTTTCATTTTTGTGATCTTGCTTACCGTTACCGGTATCGTATTTACTTTCGAATGGTTTGAAAAAGGGATTTACCGTAGCCTGACATGGAAAGAAAAAACAACCCATGAAAAGCCGCCGCTTTCAGATACTACCATTACCAAGATCAAGTATCAGCAGCCTGTGGATTTACTGTGGAGCAGGATGAATAACCTATATGGTCGGGAAAAAATAGGCAATCTTTGGATCAGTGTACCCGGAAAGGCCAAAGAACCTTACCGTGTATCTGTCAATTTTGGAGACGGAACGATTCTGTATAATTCCCGTATCCATTATTATGATGGAAAGACATTGAAGAAACTGCGTTGGAAGGGTAATAAGGCTGTTGATTACGAGCAGCTCTCGGTGGGAGAGAAGGTATTCCGGATGAATTTTGATATCCATACTGGTCAGATCCTGGGACTGCCAACGAAAATACTTGCATTCATCACCTGCCTTGTTGGAGCAAGCCTACCGGTTACGGGCGTGATCATCTGGTATAACCGGAAATGGGGAAAAAGAAAGAAAAGAGATTAGCTGCAGAAAAATTCATGGGTACATTACTGTTGGCATTGTTCAAAGTGCTACCTGCATTAAACGATTAACAGTTAATTAAGTTCCTTATCCATCAAAATATGGCGTAGGGTAATAGCAGGACAAACAAAATGGCGCTAAGTAATTTCTTATTTAAGAGAGAGGCGAGGTTTGCCCGTTTTGCGCTTTTTTTAAATGGGCTGCAGGTTGATTGGTTTTAATATGAAATCACTTACACAGGGATATTTCAGTGCGCAAGAAAAGTATGGCATTTATTAAATCAGTATGATCAGTTTTGTTTTTCAATGGGAAGGTCCAGCTTTTCCTGCGCAAGTGCAAGCATGGTGACTATCATTTTGATCTCAATAGGGGAAATTAGTTTTAATATTACTCCTTCAAATGTCTTTTGATACTGTAGAGTGTTCTATTCGATCTTCATAGCTAGATTTGTAAATCAAAATGATTGATAACTTAAATTAATTGCCATCTGAGAGCATTATTTGTGCTGTATTTTAATCTATCGTATGTGGGCAATCAAAAAAATACTAGGTTTTGCTATATATTTTCTATTTTCACCCAATTGTACCCTGTGTATGCTGTGTTAGTTAAAGTTTGATATGCATAATTTGTGAATTTTTGAAATGTCCCTTGATAATGTGAACGATATTGAAGAATTAAGATACCTTAAAGATCTAAAAAACGGACGGAGAGAGGCTTTTGATTTTATTTATGCGAGGTACAGCAAAATGCTTCTTCCTAAAATGCAAAGGATGATTAAATCCAATGAAATCGTAGATGAACTGATGCAGGATGTTTTTCTTAAAATTTGGCTTCACAAATCAGAAATTAACCTCGATAAATCGTTTAAAGGCTGGATTTTTAAGGTGGCTCAAAATACCATCTATGCCTACTACCGCAAACTTGCGCTTGATGCGAAAATGCAGAAGCATATTTTAGAAACATTTGCAGCTTTTTATGATCAAACGGAAGATTATATCTTTAATAAAGAGCGCATTTCATTACTGAATGAGGCTATCGAGAAACTTCCTCCTCAGCGGAAAGAGATTTTTAAGCTCTGCAGGATGGAAGGAAAGACCTATCAGGAAGCCGCAGAAATTTTATCATTAAGTGCCTCAACTGTTAGTAATCAGCTGGTGAGTGCAACCAAATACATTAAACGATATGTCTTCTTTCACAACCAGGAATTCATCCTGTTCTGTATTGCAGCTTACCTGAACAAATAAATTTTAAAAAAAAATAAAATATGAATAGTGTGTTCATCCGCCTCGTGCATATTATGATATGACAACGATGGAAAAAAACGCATCTAAACCGGATTTATTTGAGAAGTTCATTGCCGAAAAAAGTACTGCTGCTGAGCTAAACCAACTTTTTGATTATTTTGGGAGTGCCGATAAGCAATTATTGGAAGACTTGATTAATACAAGCATGGAGCAGGAGTCTGACATTTCAGATATTACCGCGCAACAAAACCGGCTGGATGCCATCCATGCGAAAATTTCGGCGCAGCTTTTTATTGAACCGGAAAATAGACTAATTCGCATGGTAAGATCGAGGGAATTGGCCAAAATTGCGGCAACCATTTTATTGGTTATTTCTGCCGGGCTACTGCTGTTCAGGTTTTTGCATCCGCCACATCAAATCGTTCCGGGTACGTCTGTCGCAAGCTTAAGCATTGACGGAAAAAAAGCACGGCTTGGATCAGGCAAGGATGGGGTACTTTACCGGCAACATGGTATTGAAGTGATAACCAAAACGGATGGTACCATCATTTATAAGGCCATTAATGCCGATGCCGAAACCGCATCCAGACTGAATACGCTGGAAACACCAAGGGGAGGAGAGTACAGCATTATCCTGAGCGACGGCTCTGTGGTGATGTTGAACGCCGGCTCTAAACTTATCTTTCCAACAGATTTCCGCGGATCTGAAAGAAAGGTTTATGTAGAAGGAGAGGCCTTCTTCCAGGTGGCTAAAAATGCTGCACAACCTTTTATTGTTGCTATTGGCGGCAATGAAATTAAAGTTTTGGGCACACGGTTTAATGTAAGCAGTTATCCGGGAAATGAAGGTACGGAAACTACTTTGCTGGAAGGAAGTATTCAGTTTTCCAGTGCCGGTAACCGGATCATTTTGAAGCCCAATCAACAGGTTATAGCCCGGAATGGCCAAATCCAGCTGAAAAAGGTGGCTGCAGAGGATTTCAGTGCATGGACCAGAGGAACCTTTTTGTTTAACGATGTGCCTTTGGCAGTAGTGATGCAGCAACTGGCAAGATGGTACAATGTGGATGTTCAGGCTGAAGCTATGCCACAGAAAAATCTGTACCTCAAATTGTCCCGCAAAGCGGATATTAACGAGGTATTGGAAATGATTTCAAAAGCAACAGGTTACAGGTTTAATTTAGAAGGAAATAAAATTGTATTAGAAGAGTAAGCTTTTTCCCTCGTCGTCGACTATCAACCAACCAAACAAATTTTTATGACAAACTACTACTTTCGCTTCGTCCGATATGGACGCGGCTGTACATTAAACCTGGCTCCATTTATAGGTTTCTTGCTATTATTTTCGCTGTCAGCCAGTGCACAAAACAGCATACTTAACTTTAGTCAGGCATCTTTAAATACCGTGATATCCCAAATATCAGCCAAAACCGCCTATGAATTTGTATATGATGCCGATTTGGTAAAAAAAGCCAAACCCATTAATTTAAGTATGAACACTTCGGATATCAAGGCTATTATGGATGCTGTAGTGAAGGGACAGGACTTTACTTATGAAATTAGTAACAACCGCACCATTATACTCAAGGCTTTGAGTGCCAATGCAGCAGCATACATCCTGCATGGTATGGTAACAGATAGTGTTGGTGGTCCGCTGCCTGGTGCCACCGTTAAAATAAAGGGAACAAATAAATATGTTTTATCAGATGGCAATGGACATTTCAACCTCAGTTTAACTGATGATGAGAATACTTTAGAAATCAATTATATTGGTTATTTATCGGCAACGCAAAAATTTGATAGAACCATGGCTCTGAAAGTAGTAACGGTAAGGTTAAAAGCTAATTCATCGTTATTGGCTGAGGTAGTGGTGAATGGTTTTCAAACCCTAAGTAAAGAGCGTTCAACAGGTGCCGCAATGATCATAGATAATAAAACCTTGAACCAGAATATCAATGTGGATATTTTGAGCGCCCTGGAAGGAAGGGTTGCCGGATTGGCTTACGTTAAAAATCCTAACGGGTTTGGTGCTGATCGACCAGTACTCAGGGGACAGGGTACTTTTTCAATAAATGAAGTGGGTACAGAACCATTAATCGTTATCGATGGGCTTCCTTCAGAAACAACCCTGGATCAAATTAATCCTTACGATATTGAATCTGTAACGGTATTAAAAGATGGCGCAGCGGCATCTATTTATGGATCCAGATCTGCAAACGGTGTGATCGTGTTAACCACAAAAAAAGGAAACAGTCCAGTAAAAATTTCATTAAATACAGACTTTTTTGTTGATACAAAGCCTGATTTCAGCACGATGCACTACGGATCGACATCAGATATTATTGATTTAGAGACTGATGTTTACAATAAAGAAAGGGCACGTTACGCTACAACTGAGTCGATGTTCGCTTATTACGGGAACGTAGCGAATGGTACGATTCGTTATTATTCTCCTTTATATCAATTATACAGAGACAGGGATGCAGGAAAATTATCTACTGATCAGGTAAATCAACAGCTTAGCTCAATGAGAAATAATGATTATCTGGAACAATATAAAGACAATGTGTGGCAAAATGCCTTTCGTCAACGTTATAATCTATCCCTTAGTTCCGCAAGTGCAAAATCAAATACATTCGCATCCATAAATTATGATCATTCTGCCCAAAGAACAGTCAATAATAACAGCAATAGAATTAACCTTTATTTTAAAAATGCTTACAACGTCAATAGGTGGCTTACTACAACAATAGGCTTTAACGGTACATATAATGCTTCAGTAACAACTGATGAATCTTATGATTCCTATAATACTTTGCAACCACGTTATGCATCCATTATCAATCCTGACGGCAGCCTGGTTTATGCGGATTATGTAAATCTTTCAGAAGGTGCGGGAACAAGCGGGAATGTTAACGGAGCAGTTGTCAATTCTCTCAGAGACAATACTCAATTCCGTTCATTTCGGTTTAATATACTCGAATCTTTGAACGAGGGACTTACTAAGTCAAATAGTATTTCCCTAAGAGCTTTCGCGAATATCCAGGCTAAAATAATGGACGGACTGAATTTTTCAAGTCAATTTCAGTATGAAAATGTTAATGACAAAACTGAGCAGTTTTATGATATTGATTCTTATAAAATCCGCCTCGCTCATAATGCCTTAGTTGGTTATACTCCTGCAACAAAAGCTTACTCCATCGGGCTTCCTTCAGGTGGAAGATTTAAGCAAAATATGAAGCAAAGGAATACCTACACATTCAGGAATCAATTGAGTTATGATAAGGCCTTTGATGTCAGCAAACATGCTATTACTGCAATAGCTGGTTTTGAAATGCGGGAAACTTTTGAGCCACGTGGATTAGATGACATCAGATATGGATACGATCCGGTTACATTAACCTCAACACCAATTAATAACGCAACGGTAAGCCAAACAGGATTGCCAAGTTACATCTATGGTGGCAATAAAACGCTTGGTGTGGTAAGTAGAACCCAGCAAGAAAATAAGCATAGATTTCTCTCCGTTTATGCGAATGCCGGTTATACTTATTTAAACCGATATAATTTAACGGGAAGTATCAGAGTCGATCAGGCAGATTTATTTGGTGCTGATCCAGAATTCAAGAACAGGCCATTATGGTCTGTTGGTTTAGGCTGGAATATCAGCAACGAAGATTTTATGAAAACCCAGGGGTGGATAAATATGCTGAAATTAAGGACTACCTATGGTGTAAATGGAAATCAAAATACTTCAACAACAAAATATTTAACAGCCAGACGGGTTAACGATGATCTGTACCCTTCCTTACAATACCTAAGTGTGGTTGGCTTGCCTAATCCAAAATTAAGGTGGGAAAAAACAGAAACGTATAATGCAGGTTTAGATTTTGCCGTTCTATCTAATCGTTTAAGGGGAAGTGTGGATGTTTATTATAAAAAAAGCACGGATCTTATTGTAACTACAGAACTTGACCCGACCGTTGGGGTAGCATCAAGACCTATTAATAATGGCGTGCTGGCCAATCGAGGGGTGGAATTTGTGCTCGGTGGTGATTGGTTTAAAAATGGCAACCTGACTTTAAATTCAACGGTTGTTATAGGTTTTAACCAAAATAAAATTGGAAAAGTAAACAATGCTTTATCATCAGCATATAGTTATGTTGCAGGTCCGATGAATTATTACGTCGAAGGATCTGCTTATAATTCACTTTATGCTTACCGATATGGTGGAATAACTAATGGCTACCCATATTTCCTCGATCAGAACGGAAATCCAAGTTTAACATTTGATGCAAATGGAAATCCATTGCCTGCCAGCCTTAAGGAGCCGAATAGCTTTGATGCACTTATAAATATGGGAAGCTTAACACCAATTTATACGGGCTCTTTTTCTCAGCGTGTTTCCTATGGAAATTTCGAACTCGGTGCCTTACTTGTGTTTTCCGGAGGGAACGTAATGAGGAAAGATGTCATTAGTTTAGATGCGTATGATGTGACTGATAAAGATGTTCTTGCTCAGCGATATACGAATGGAAACACGCCGTCATTACCCAGGCTGCTTGTAGATTATGCAGAGAACATGATTAGTACCGCAGGGAGTATTTCTAAAATGTGGCGCAATGCAGATATAAATGTTGTAAAAGGCGACTATATCAAATTGAGAAGTGTATCTCTCTCGTACAACTTGCCTCAGGAGTTTAGTAAAAAATTTAAAATTCCATCAGCTAAATTCACCGCTCAGGTGAATAATTTATGGTATGCGAGTGCTGCTGGTGATGATATTGATCCTGAATCTTATTCCCTAAACAGCGGAACCAGAACGCTCCAAAATCCTAAATCTTTTGTATTTGGATTAAACTTAACCTTCTAAAAAAAATGAGAAAAAATATTTTATTCGCATTAATTCTATCAGCCCTTAGTATAGGTGGTTGTAAAAAATATACAGATATTACGCCAACAGGCTCTTTAATTGTGGAAACAGCGAAAGACTATTATGAGCTTGTATCTTTTCCAAACAGGGGCTACCTGATTTCCAATTTCCAATACCTGGTCGATGATATGTGGATGAAGGAATCAAACTTTATAGGGCTTACACCAAATATAGACCGGGTTCACTTCAGTTTTAACGAAAATATAGATCGGGTCTCGCTAATTCAATCCTCTAACTTTTACGAGCGTGCTTATCTTTATATCAACCGCTGGAATACGATAATCTCTTCAGTAGATGCAAGTAAAGGTGAAGATAATGTGAAGGCATTGGCCAAGGCAGAAGCTAAAGCTTTCAGGGCGTTTGATCATTTTCTATTGGTGAATGTTTATGCAAAAGCCTTCAACCCGGCTACAGCAGCGACTGATGGCGGGATCTGTATCATGGATAAATACGATTTAGAGGCACAACCTACCAAATCTACAGTGGCGCAGGTATATGATTTCATCCAGAAAGATATTGATGAAGCCATTCCTTTTCTGCAGGCGCAGCCAGCAGATCCCTATCACCCGTCACTGGCTTTTGCATGGGCATTGAAAGCCAAAGTTCATTTATTTAAAAGAGAAATTGCACAGGCGAAAGACGCCTGTGAAAAATCACTTTCATACAATAACCAGATTTTCGATTTGGTAAAATATACCACTACGCAAGGCGGTCCTTCCGTTACGCCAATCATCGCACCTAATAATCCTGAAGTGTTAAGTTATCAGTACATCCAGGGTTATAATGAAACTAATTTCGGCTATAGCTGGTTAATCAGTCCTGAATTGAAGGCTTTGTTTGGAACCAATGATGCCCGTTTCAATATGTTTTTTAACACCACCAGTGCCAGTTTTTTAGATATCGGATCCAATGCAGCCTATTATAATGTGGCGTATACCCGTTTCTTTTATCCAACCGTAGGCTTGAAAACTACTGAAGTGTATTTAATGCAGGCCGAATGTCTGGCCCGCCAGAATGATTTACCCGGAGCCATGGCCGTAGTGAATAGGCTTCGTGAAAAAAGAATTCTTTCCGGTGTGGTTAATCTGCCTGTTCCTGCAAGCCGGAAGGAAACGATGAATATCATCATCAATGAACGCAGAAAAGAAATGGTGCTGGGTTTTAATAGGTTTTTAGACTTAAAGAGACTTAATACCGAGCCTGAATACGCGAAAACTATTGTGCGTACTTATCCTTTGGTTAATAAAACGGTTCCGCAACAAACTTATACGCTTTTACCTACTTCAAGGCTTTATGTAATTCCCTTTCCGCTTAACGTCCTTAAGAAAAACCCAAATCTGACTTTAAATACTGACGAAAAACTCCCGTTTTAAGATGAATTTTAAACCAATTATATTCCCGCTTGCAGTTGCACTTTCCCTTTCCGCATTTGGTCAAAAACCCGTTGCCAAACCAGATAGTTCAGCTAAAAAAGCGCCTGTGGATTATTCAAAAGTTATTCCAGTAACGGCCATTAGCCAGGATGGTCTTTTTAATGTGCGGCAGGTAGATCAGAAATGGTTTTTCGAAGTGCCCGATAGTTTACTTGGGCGTTATCTTCTTGCCGTTACCCGATACATTACTACCCCGCAGGGTTTCGGGAGCTTTGGTGGCGAAAAAGTAAATGAACAAACTCTTTTTTTTCAGAAAGGCAACAATAACAATCTCTTTTTAAAAGGGGTGGTGTATCGCCAGGAAACCAAAAATACCGAAGGACCCATTTACCAGGCTGTGATGCAATCGCAGGAGAGTCCTATCGTAGCGAGTTTTGATATCAAAGCAAAAAATCCAAAAACAGGTAACTATGTAATTGATGTAACTGATTTTTTTAAGAAGGATATTCCTGTGGTTTCCATTTCTGCTGAAGAAAAAACCACTAAAAAATTAAATAGCCTGGCCGATGACCGTTCATTTATTGAGCGTATTGCTACCTATCCCATCAATACTGAAATTAAAACCACCAAAACCTATGCCAGTACGGGATTAGGTATTCCAGCCGGGGCGCTTACCGGTGCAGTTACGCTACGGTTAAATACCTCGGTTATTCTTTTGCCAAAGGTGCCTATGCGGAAACGCATATCGGATGAACGGGTTGGCTATTTCAATAATAAATATATTCTTTTTGATGAGGATTACCAGCGTACGCAAACCAAATACCTCGTGCAACGCTACCGTTTGGAACCGAAAAAGGAAGATTTAGCGAAATATAAGAGGGGCATTCTGGTGGAACCTAAAAAGCAGATCGTATACTACATTGATCCGGCTACACCAAAAAAATGGCGGCCTTATCTGATCATGGGAATAAACGACTGGCAAAAGGCTTTCGAACAGGCGGGCTTCAAAAATGCCATTATTGGAAAAGAATGGCCGGAGGCAGATACCACAATGAGCCTGGAAGATGCCCGTTTTTCAGTGATCAGGTATTATGCTTCGGAAACGCCAAATGCCTATGGCCCACGGATCAGTGATCCGCGAAGTGGAGAGATTATGGAAAGCCATGTAGGCTGGTATCATAATGTAATGAAGCTGGTGCATAACTGGTACATGGTTCAGGCCGGTCCGCTGGATAAGAGGGCACAAAAAATGCAGTTTGATGACGAGTTGATGGGACAACTCATTCGTTTTGTTTCCTCACATGAGTTGGGGCATACGCTTGGCTTGAGGCATAACATGGGAGCCAGCAGCCAGACACCAGTTGAGAAACTTCGCGATAAAGCCTGGGTGGAAAAGAATGGACATACGGTGTCTATTATGGATTATGCACGTTTTAATTATGTAGCACAACCAGAAGATCACATTTCACCAAAAGGGATTTATGCCCGCATTGGTGCTTATGATAAGTGGGCTATTAATTGGGGCTACCGTTATTTTGAAGGGGAACAGGATGAATATGCCGAAGAAAAATTGCTGAGTAAAATGACTACGGATACACTGACTAAAAATCCTAAACTCTGGTTTGGGGGCGAAGGGAAAGATGAAGATCCGAGAAGTCAGGCAGAAGATTTAGGCGATGATGCTATCTTAGCCAGCGATTATGGGATTAAGAACCTGAAAAGGGTGGTCGCTAATCTACCTCAATGGACATATGAATCGGGTGATCAATATGATAACCTGGCCGAACTACATAAAGAAGTGGTTAAGCAGTACAGTCGTTATCTGTACCATGTGATGAAAAACATTGGAAACCGTTACGTTACCAAAAGAAGCGTGGATGAAAAAGGTGTAGTATATGCTGAAATTCCAAAGCAAAAAATGAAAAGCGTGGTAGATTATGTTGGACGCCAGCTTTTCGATGCCCCGCTGTGGATGTATCCGGCCTCCATATCACCATTCATTAATGTTAAACCAATGGAAGAAATTTCAGACCAGCAGAATCAGATTTTAAATATGTTTCTGAGTGCCGGTTTGCTGTTTAACCTCAATCAGAAAGCCTTGTACTCCACAGATCCTTACCCGGTAAGTGAATTTTTAAATGATGTGTTGCAAACCGTTTGGAAGAAGCCCTCGCTTGATCTTAAAAAAGATACCTATTTAAGAAGTTTGCAACGTGCTTATATTGAAAAGGTAGCTATGCTGATTAATCCAAAAGAGATGGCTGATGGTAAAGCGATGAACAGTGCGCAAAGAAGTGATGTCAGGCTAGAAGCCATTGCGCACATTAAGAACATCAGAAAAAAGATAGAAATCCTGTTGCCACAGACTTCAGGTATTGATCACTTGCATCTCACTGATATCAGCAAAGAAATTGAAAAAATTCTCAAAAAAACAACTTTAAACCCATAGCATGAAAACAAATATTTTAATCATAATTCTCTTAATGGCCGGTGTAAACATGGGTTTGCATGCACAAACCAGGACTTCAAAACAAGAAGTTGTAACGCCTCAACTGGCACAGAAAAGAGAAGACCTCAAGAAATTGATCCTGAAAACTTACCTGGGAATAAAAAATAGCCTGGTTATTTCGGATGCTCAAAAAACAGCAGGCTATGCCAGGGAATTCTCGAATGCTTTAGGCCAGTTTAAATTTAAAAAACTCAGTTTGGAAGAGATGAATACAGCCACCACAGCCAGGGAAAGTATTAAAAAACTAGCATCGCAGATTTCTGAAACAAAGGATATCAATGAGCAAAGAAAGTATATGGAAAAATTATCTGAACAATTTTGGACCATTGCAGACAAAGTCAAACCAGAGAACACTATACTTTACCAACAAAAATGCCCTATGATGGGTACTACCTGGGTAAGCGATGAAAAAAAGATTGAAAACCCATACTATCCTAAAAATATGCTGACCTGTGGCGAGGTAATCGCGGAGAAGTAGGTGTTAAAATGTAAATAATTATTAATGAATTGCTGCAGAATAACGGAAGTTTTCTGTAGCTTTTTTTTGACTGGTATAACCGCCAAATTCAAATGTCTAATCCGGACCTGGGAGTAACGAGCCATCGGGAATTCAAAACTGTACTGTTGAGATATGGCTAATTTGAAGTTGGCTAATACCTTTTTAAATCGGTTGGGCTCGTGGTCAGTCGGAATATTTCGGCTAAGTATGCAAAGCTGATTTTTACATTTACTTTATTGTTGACAAGCTAAATGATACTTAAATTAAACAAATCCCGTTAAACAAGTTTTAGCGGATAATGCCTGTTATTAATTACCTTATGGAATCCCTTCCAACTTATAGATTCTGCATATAAAATATGATCATGAAATTAACCATCTTTAAAATAGTTCCATATTTCGTTATATTGATGCTGATTTTAGCCTGCACCGATAATCTGTCGCAGCTATCGGATGCATCCAACACAACGAATACCACTGTTTCAACCAGCACTGTAACTACCATTGTACATCCGGGTATGCTTCATAATGCGACTGATTTCATCAGAATGTCAACCAATGTAAATGCCGGAAACCAACCTTGGCTTGACGGATGGAACAAGCTGGTTGCTAACCATCACTCATCAGCAACGTACATAGCAAGACCAGTAATCACGATAGTTAGAGGTACCCCGGCAAACAAAGCACCTGAGAATTATATTTTAGCATGCCAGGATGCCGCAGCCGCCTATCAGGAGGCATTGCGCTGGAAAATAATGGGAGATGTGGCGTGTGGAAATAATGCGGTAAAAATCATGAACGCCTGGGCAAAAACCTGCACATCGATTGACGGCGATTCTAATGCGGATCTGGCTGCAGGATTGCAGGGTTACCAATGGGCAAACGCTGCAGAAATTATGCGGGATTATAGCGGCTGGGCTCCTGCAGACTTTAAGGCCTTTAAAAACTGGATGCTGAAAGTCTACTATCCTGTGTCATACGATTTTTTGAACAGGCATAATGGAACATGTGATACACACTACTGGTTGAATTGGGATATGTCAAACATGTGTACGGTACTAGCAATCGGTATTTTATGTGATGACACCACGAAAGTCAATTATGCAATTAATTACTACAGAAATAATGGTGTTGGTAATGGCTATATTGGTAGAGTCTGTTCTGCCGTGTATTGCAATGGTATGTCACAACCTCAAGAAGCTGGCAGAGATCAGGGACATGCCAGTATGATTGTCCCTCTTTTAGGCGCATTTTGTACAATGGCTACTAACCAGGGTCAAAATCTTCTAGACTATAATCCATTTAATGAGGTTAATCCTCGTCTATTGGGTGCAAGCGAATATGTGGCAAGCTATAACATCAATACCACAAATACAGTCCCTTACACTACTTACAATAATTGCAATAATGTAAACCAAACCGTTATTGCAAGTAATGGCAGAGGTACGATTCGGCCTGGTTGGGAATTAGTTTATAATTATTACGTCAAACTCAAAGGTAAAGCTGCTCCATACACGACACAATTCGCCGCTAAGATAAGGCCTGAAGGCGGAGGTGGAGATTATGGAACTACCAGTGGTAGCTATGATCAGTTGGGGTTCGGTACACTAACCTATACACGCTAAATGTTGTATTTATAGAAAACGAAGCTATTTATTTAGTAACGCAAATTTCGAGCTTTTTCTTACTTATCTACATTTGTTGATAAAGCCAATCTGCAAAAGATGCCTTCTTGATTAAAAGATTGTGTCGGAGCAAGTTATGTGCTATATGCAATAATTCAGTGAACTTTTTAGTAAATTTAACAGCATAAAGAAAGCGGCTTGGTAGATTTTCCGAGCCGCTTTCTTTGTTATTTGAGTTGGGATAGTTTACTGCTAATGGTATTTCTTTCGGTAATCACAGCGGTTTTGCTATTAAAATCTGTAGGTCCAGAAGTATAATCGCCATCAAAGGCAACTCTGCCTTGTCCCTCTGCAATGGTATTAGGTCCGGTGTGAGAATCGTCGATGTTCATAATCCCTGCAATTCCATTTTTAATATTATTGCCGTCTTTTTCACCAGACATTAAAAAAGCGTAAAAATTATAACCGCCGTTTCTGTAAGCTTTTACCTTTCCGTAAACGGTAAATTTATTTCCACTTCCACTAATAGCGGTTACGACACTGGTATCTGCTGCTCCAATAAAGTTTTTGCCCAACATTTTTATGCTGAATTCGCTAGCACTCTGCTCATAAAGTTTAACCACGCCATCAATAAGCACATAACCCGGCTGATAGGTATCGTAGGGTATATTACTGCTTTTTATGGTGAAAGGTTTAAATAAATAAGAGCCATCGATATTTGGGGGCGTAGTACCCTTATTTATAGTAAAACCCAGTTTGGTCAAGCTGTCTACATACTGTTGCGGAATAATATCTTCTATTTTCTTGCTCAAGATATCTTCATCGCTCGGATTAATATCTTTGTTTTTAGAGCAAGCGGCAAATTGCAGCACTACACCTACAATTAATGCAAATGCACATCCTTTGGCTACCACAGTTAAGTTTGTTGTTGTTTTTTTCATCATGCAATTTTTAATTTTAATTTAAAAATGCCCATTGCAACTGCAGTGCCAATATCCAATAATTTGGCTTAAATAGATTAAAAATAACTGTAAACCACTATATAGATCTACCTAAAATCAGGTATTTTCATAAATTTTAAATAAAACTGATGTCCTTTTTTTTACGGTATTTTGTAACTAAATAATTATTGAAATTATTAATACCTAACTACAGGAAATATTTTTTTTTTAATGCTAATGCATACATCCAAACCAGATAGAAGGTATTCTTATTTCCATAAGCATTGTGATCCGCTTTGTTTAGGTTAATTAACGATATGAATGCCGCCCTTAACTTTATTCTTCCTTTTTCTTCATTAAGGTAAATTCCACAAAAAAATGCTGACTTTTACTATAAGCTATCTAATTGCCTTTTTTAAATTCATTTTTCTTAGCACTTTTATGATGAAAATGTAATGGCAGTTTAGATGTCGATATTCTAAAACCATTACTAAATAAGTGTCAAGCCGGGAGAGAAAAACTGATACGCTATATCAAAATAACACATCGATGAAGATTGCATATTTTATTATTATTGGTATTATCGCAGGCAGTACCTTTGCATTGATAGATACAATAGTTGCGAATGCGGAAATCTCATCTATAATGCCAGAGACTAGAGAACTACTGAAAAATTTAAGTGTGTCAAAAGTACTTATCTATTCAGCCATAGGTGCAATTATAGGGATTGCTTTTTATGCCCTGGCAAAAAAAGCATTTAAAAAGAAAACAATAATATAAGGTTCTTTCTAATTCTTTGAACATGGCATAGTTACGATTCGAACAGGATAAGCTAATTACATTACTACTTAATAGGATTTTTAATGGAGCGTCTATGCAAGGTTACTTAATTACGTTATCGGTATTAATAAGAAATTAACCGCTGCAACATGTATGATCGCCTAAAAAATCTGATATCTCTGCCTTTCATCTTTTGTCTCCTGCTTTTACTCCTTAACGACTTTTATCTGAAAGCAACTTTCCATAATATACTTACCGGAAAACTTTCAGACTTCTGCGGATTATTTATTTTTCCAATTTTCTGGTCGGCCATCTTTCCTCGTCACAAATTATGGATCTTTATTCTCACTGGAGTACTGTTTATCTACTGGAAAAGTGAATATGCATGGAGACTGATTGAACTGATCAGTAATGTTTTCAACATTCAGCGGACTGTTGATTCTACAGATTTGATTGCCCTATCCATGTTATTGGTCGCATGGATTCATATAAAAGATGGTTATGCTACAATCTTTACCAACCCATTAATAACAAGATTAAGCGCTGTATTCATCGGTGTTGTTTCCATATTCTCGTTCTGTGCCACAAGTCAGCAAAGTTATATTCAATCTTTTGAACAGCCACAATATGTACTATTGCAATCAACTAAAATTCCCGATACAACTTCGTATGGCGAATTTAAATTTTACAAAACTGATTCCTTAATTATTGTTGGCATTGATCATTTATACATCCGCAGGCCCATCAGGGATGATGACTTTAATAAAAACCGTTCACTTATAGATCTCGATAAAGATGTTATGGCGATGATAGCAGATGGCACCAGTTTAATTCCTGCAGGAAAAGTCACCAAGCTGACCATTAATACAGCACAGGGCAAAGACGCTTTAAGGTTTAACGGCGGGCGCCTGGACGGGAGATTTACGAGAACAAAAAATAATAAATTAATCATCGAGGGATTCTACAAAATGGGCATTGAAGACTCTACCTGGACATTTAGGGATACCAGTAGTACCCATGTGGTGATACAAACATTTGTTAAAGGTGAACGAACCAGCATCAAGCAATTTGATGATGATAAGCTCGTTTCTTCCACCCATATCAATACCCGTGCAGACACCATTAGAAACAAATATATCCACATAGGGATTCTGATTTTGCTTGCGGTAGGGATAATCCTATGGTTAGTTAAGAATTACCGCTTGACATTTCCTGAACAGCTTAAGCTTAAACTGGTTTGGAAATGGCTTTTATGCTTCATTTCGCCGATTTTTATTTGGCTATTACATGTAGGGATGAGAATATTACTCTCGGATTTTAATCATGATATTTTTGAAACAATCGCTACAATTATTTTCATTTTTATAGTGACTTGTCCGCTGATGTTTTTTATCGTATTTCTGATTAAATTGAGAAAAGAGATTGATGTATTTTTATATTGGTTGCTATTAGGACTTGTATGCAGTATCTGGACAACTTGCGGCACGCTTATCGAACTGTCCTGATTAGTTGAGTGGATCATCCATAATTTTGATTGGTCCAAATTTTTTATGGAGGTGAGGCACTTAACTAATTAAATTTTGAATAAAGCATAAGCATCTACAAATTATCAGATAAAAATATCATATTTCGTATTTATGTCAACATCTAAACCATTAAAAATAACAGGTTTTTTCACGTTGAGCCTGCTTACTTTATTTGGTTTGATAATCTCTTCTCTCATTATGATCAATCAGCTTGGAATGAATCAGCGGTTACAAGGCTGGGTAAACTTGCTGTGGCTGCCATTGCCATTATTGATTTTAATTGTAGACAGGATCTGTGTAAGGAAATTTGGAACCAAAAGCGTAAATAAAATTCAATGGTATATTTTAGTCACACTGATTTTACTCGTTGTCTTAAATTATGTGAGACTACTAACTGAATAATAAAAACATGAGATATATCGTTCAATTATGACAATATGATATAATCTTCTCTAAAATAGATTACCAACTGATGATAACTATCTTATCATTTAAGCGTTTTGATTTTATTAGTCTGGTGCTAATAGGTCAATACCTTTAGCATAGACTATCATAAATAGAGTAGTTTAATTATTAATAGAGCATAATGGATATCACACCAATTGAGTATTTCAACGAATTATTTATCAAAGAACTTAGCTTGACTAAAGTCAGTATACCAACGGCTTGTTGCCTATCTACTATTGGAACAGATGGCTTCCCGAATGCTAGATTCGTATCCTTGAAAGAAATAGTAGATGGTGAATTTGTTATTACCGGGAATATGAGTTCAAGAAAGGGTATTGAAATTAGTGAAATTAATAAAGTGGCGTTAACGTTTTGGTGGACGGAGACAGGACAGCAAGTCAGAATTCAAGGAAATGCCGAAAGAATTTCAGAGGAATTATCAGACAGCTATTTTGCAGCCCGTAATCGTGAAAGTCAAATTGTATCCATCGTCAGTGAACAAGGAAAAGAAATAAGTACTTTCGACGAATTAAATAAAAAGTATCAAATCCTTGAGAAGGAATATCTCGGGAAATCTTTAGAAAGACCCAAAGATTTTGGAGGCTATGCGATTAAACCACAAAGGATTGAGTTTTTAGAATTTAAAACTACCCGTTTTCATGAAAGAAAGTTATATGAATTGATCGACGGAAAATGGAAGATTATCTATTTGCAACCTTAATGATTGCAACGCTTATACGTAGGGTATAATTTTGCTATTAGGGCTTCAGCAAAAAGAAACTTACCCCACGTTTGGTAGCTTAGTTGAATGAAATTTAGTGGATATCGGATTTTTGCCCCAATACTGTATTGCCTTTCTTTATTAATAAGCGATAGATGGCCATACATCCTGGAATCATAGGCAGAACAGCAGTCCACATTCCTGGAAAATAATAGTGCCCTGTAGTTTTGAAATAAAAATTGGGCATCTTCGGGATGTTAGTTCCATCAATGAAAGCCGTAATCGAATGAGGATCATGTGGCAAAAGGTCAGGTGAAATGAGTGGGAAAATAAAATGGGTAAATTCTGCAACACCGGGACCAATAAATATAAACCAGGCAATAAAACCTGCTATATAAACCTTATAATACAGGCCAAGTGAAGTAAGGGTGTAAATGACAGGGCCGATCAGTGCAAAAACCATTAAAAAACTTTTTTCACTCCAGGGAATACCAAATAACCGACTCATAGCTGGGGCAAAGCCCATCAGGTATTCTTCAACTATATGTATCTGCAAGCCGGCTACCGTCAGAATAAATAATGGAAGAATAATACCTGGTTCAACAGGTTTTCGTAAATAGGTGGTATACCAACAAATTAAGCCAATTATTGCAGAACCCCCAACAATAATAACAGGGGCAAGGCCAATAGATAGATATCCTAAAATAGGCGCAATAAGGGTAAAAACGCAGGCAGCCAAAAGGCTCACTTTCTGGTGAATAGATAATGGACTTTTCATAACGATTAAATTTAATCGAAAGGTACACCGCTAATCTGACCCCTCATTTATCAAATGATAAAAAGACTATTATAAGCTTCTAATTCGACTTAATGAAACTTGGGTAATGCCGAGGTAAGAAGCAAGGTCTGCCAAGCTGATTCGCTGCAACAATTTTCCTTGTTCCTTTAGAAATCTATGATAAGCAACCTGTGCTTTTTCTTCCAGCGTATTGCCGATCCGGTCCATCATATTCAAGGCAGCCATTGATAGCAGTTTCCTGAAAAATGTTTCCATCGAGTGATAGCGGGCACAGAGCTGTTCAAGATCAGCATGATTCAAATAGGTGATGTGCGTAGATTCAAGAGTCAGTATAGAATAGGTGGAGGGTTGCCGGGTTAGGAAACTATCTAATACGGTAAACATTTTTCCTTCAGGAAAAAAACGCATGATAAATTCCCGGGTATTGGTATAAAAAAATGTTTTCACTAAACCACTGTCTATAAAATAAATCCGGTTACACACTGTTCCGGTTTCTAAAATCAATTCGCCTTTGTCATACTGTTTTGTGTGAAGTTTTGAAGCCAGCGCCTCTTTAGCTTCACCTTCCAGATCAGTAAGTGAGGCTGCAAAATCCATAAAATTTAAGGCTTTAGCTTGTTCCATTATATTCATGATATAAAATTGCGAAATTAAGACGAGCTGGAGATGTAGCAAGGATAGTATTTATAAAAGATATGTTTAATCTAAACAATAAAAGTTGATGCCAATACTCATCTAATTCATTATGTAAAAATAGGTATGTGAAATTCTGTAATAACTATTTGCATACATATAGTGTTCTTCAGGTCATATGGATACTGCATTTGATAACTATTATGCTGGAACAAGTGGCCTCTTGTTACCTGTTCCCAATAAACTTCATTATCCCGAAGCATTTAAGGATAAATCCAGGCTTTGCTACTATGCATCGCTAATGAGTACCATAGAAATTAATAGTTCATTCTATAAAATTCCATTGGCCTCCACGATTAAAAAATGGGCGACAGATGTACCCCAAGATTTCAGGTTTACTTTTAAGCTTTTTAAGGAAATTACGCACAATAAAGACCTGGCCTTTGATCCTGAAATGGTCTCCCGTTTTTTCGAAGTCATATCACATGTAGAGGAAAAGAAGGCTTGTGTTTTAGTTCAGTTTCCGCCGAGCATTAAGATTAATCATTTTGGCCAGCTAAAGTATTTGATGTCAATCCTTCGGGAAAATGATCCTGGTATGGAATGGAAAATTGCCTTGGAATTTAGACACTCCTCACTTTACATAGATGAAATATATGAACTCCTTGATGAATATAAGCTGAGCATGGTTATCCATGATAAATCGCCAGCTAATTCGCCAATAAGAGATTTAGATTCTGATTTCGTCTACCTCCGCTTTCATGGTCCTGGCGGCAATTATCGGGGAAGTTACGCTGAAGATTTATTAGATGAGTATGCCAGCTATGTTGCCGAATGGCTCTCAGAAGGTAAAATGGTTTTTGCTTACTTCAATAACACCATGGGTGAGGCTTATACTAATCTGATTACCCTACGGGAACTTGTTAGGAATAAGTGTTGAAATATATATTATAGAAAAATCATTTTGATTGATTTTTCTATTAATCGCTTCCTAAGTCGTATTTAAAGGCATAATTCCACATATTTTACAGCATTGGATTCAATTTTTATACCAGCATGGCTGGCAATCCGCTAACATTGTTTCGTTAAATCTTCCCGAAGATTGACGAATTGCTAACCAATATAAATCTAATCATCATCAATGAAAAAAAGCCAGATACATCTGCTTACGGACAGTCTTTTAAAGCACCCGTCCAATCCAATATCTCTTCAACAAAACCAAATGTAAATATTATGAAAAAAAGAAATTTACTCAGTTTATTTCATGTACACCAGGTCAGTAACCTTAAAGGAATACTTGCTTTGCCATTATTGATGGCAGCTGTAATTTCTCCGGGTTATGCTGCGGATGTGCACAGTATGACTTACGAAATTAAAGCCCTGAAGCGTGATGTTCAAATTACAGGAACAGTGCGGGCAGCCTCAGGCGAAACCTTACCTGGTGTTTCAGTAAGTGTAAAGGGCGGCAGCAAGGTAGTGGCTACCGATGCCAATGGAAAATACAGCATCTCCGTTCCTGAAAATGCAACATTAGTTTTCAATTATATTGGCTTCCAATCCAAAGAAATTCTCGTTGGAAGTAATCCGGTGATTGATGTTACCTTAACATCATCCGATACTTCACTGGAAGATGTGGTGGTGATTGGCTACCAAACCATTCGTCGGAGAGATTTAACCGGTGCCACAGGTTCTGTGAGTACTGCTAATACCGAAAAATTAGTTTCACGTTCTTTACCAGAGGCTTTACAAGGTCAAACACCAGGTGTGGCGGTAAGAAATGGTGGCGCACCGGGTCAGGAAGCGGTAGTGAATATCCGTGGTTTGGCTACTTTTGGTAATGCCAGTCCATTATATGTGATCGATGGAATGATTGCCGATCCGAATACGACGGTGAGTCCGAATGATATTGAAGACGTACAAATTCTGAAAGATGCCTCAGCTGCTGCCATTTATGGATCAAGAGCTGGTAATGGTGTTATTCTTATCACCACAAAAAAAGGTAAAGAGGGGCCTGCTAAAATATCGGTAACCTCCAGGTACAGTATTTCTCAAGTGCCTAACACTTACGACATGATGAATGCTGCGGAATATGCAGCTACCAATACCCGTGCTTATCAGGCTTCAGGAATGGCTATCCAACCAGGTGTAGCCAATTATAATGGTGTAACCAATACGGATTGGGTAGATGAAACGCTTCGCACCGGATCGGTTCAGGATTATAATGCTAGTATTTCTGGTGGCGGCAACGGATCCAAGTACCTGATCTCCGGAGGCTATTTTAAAGATAAAGGCGTATTGATTGCTCGAGAATTTGAACGGGCTTCGTTCAGGGTAAATACCGAAACCACCAAAGGCAGATTCAAATTTGGAGAAAACCTGGCCTTTTCTTCTTCTACCTCAAAATCTCCGTTCCAGGGCGGTGCTTTTGCCGGAAATCCATGGTACGACATGTTTACCAGCATTCCTTTAATTCCGGTTCAGGATAATGCTTTAATCAGCACAAATAATCCAGGCGGATGGGGATACGGATCAAATGCCAGTATCAATACTTTTTCCCGCAACCAAACTGCTATCGCCAATATTACTTCGGTAAAATCAAATTACGCCAAGATTTTAGGTAATGCTTTCGTCGATTTTAAAATCATTGAAGGTTTAACTTATCGGTTTAATGCTGGTATTGAAACCAGTTTTGATAAAAGTAAATCACTTAGAAAAGATGGTTCATGGTATCAAAACCAATCGCCTGATTTTAGTCAGTTAAGTGATAACCGTTCTCAGTTTCTGAGCTATTTATTAGAGCATACTTTGAATTATAATTATGTAATCGGTAAACACAGCATCAATGGAGTAGTGGGTTACACCGAGCAGACTACGCAAACGGATAATACTTTGGGTAGTGGAATTAAGCTGGCGCAATTTGGAGGCGATTATTTCAATACTTTAACTTCTACAGCAGGTGAAGGACGTACTTCATCCGGAACGATTTATAAAAGCTTATTGGATTCTTATCTGGGTAGGGTGAATTATACCTATAATGATAAATACCTGGTTACCTTTACTTTCCGTGCAGATAAAGATTCCCGTTTCTCTCCTCAATTCAGAACCGGATATTTTCCTTCAGGTGCTTTAGGATGGAGAATTTCGAAAGAAGACTTCTTTAAAGTAGATTGGGTATCTGACTTGAAACTAAGAGGTTCATATGGTTCTTTGGGTGTAAATACCTTAAGTCCTTACCAATATATCGGTTTCTTAAATCAGGCACCAGATGTAGTGTTAGGCAGCGGACAAACCACCAATGCAGGTGCCATTCAGGCTAAACTGGCTTCTGGCGATTTAAGATGGGAAAAGAAAAAAACAACCAATTTAGGTTTTGATGCATCCTTATTTAAAGATCAGCTAATCGTAAACTTTGATGTGTTCCGGTCGGTTTCTGAAGATGTTTTACTTGCTCAGCCTTTACCTGGTTATCTTGGTAATTTACAGGGCGATCCAATTGTTAACATCGGATCCATCCAAAACAAAGGGATTGAGTTAAATTTAGGTTACCGCCCAAAACTGGATGGCGATTTTAAATGGGACATTGCAGGAAATATAAGTGTAATAAGAAACAAAGTTTTATCACTGGGTAACTTAGGGATCGATACAGAAACTGGTCAGCCGAAAGATTACATCCAGTCTGGCAATACCCGTACGCAGGTAGGCCGTTCAATCGGCGAATATTACGTGTTAAAAACAGATGGTATTTTCCAGAATCAGGCAGAAATTGATGCCCATAAAGCGCAAAGTGCTTATGCTAAACCAGGCGATATCCGTTATGTCAATACCGTTAACGGTGGAACTAATGATGATATCAACGATAAAGACCGTGTGTTTGCGGGTTCTGCATTCCCGAAATTCACTACGGGTTTACAATTCAATTCCAGGTACAAAGATTTTAGTCTTTCTGTTCAGCTTTATGGTGCCTTCGGACAAAAACTATACAACGACGTATTGAGAGAACTGGATAGTTACGGAAACTCCAACTATAGAACGGAGATCAATCCGTGGACACCAACCAACACCGATACCACTTTCCCAAGATTGGGTTATCAGTTTGCGGCGAACGACAGGGGAATCAATGAAAACGCAAGAGGCAATACCGATCGCTGGATTGAAGATGGCTCTTTCTTAAGGTTGCGTAATGTAGAACTTGGCTATAACCTGCCAGCTAAATTGATCTCAAAAGCCAATATCAGCAGTGCAAGATTATATGTAAGCGGTCAAAACTTATTTACCATTACCAAATACAGCGGCTTAGACCCAGATGTTGTTGGGGCAAACGCCAACCTGGAGCCGGGAGTGGATAACGGAAATTATCCATCATCAAGAATTATCTCATTTGGTTTCAGTGTAGGATTCTAATTATAAAACAAATCATGAAAAAATATATATTCATATTAACAGCATCACTTATGGCCTTTGCGGGTTGTAAAAGAGATTTCGATGCAGTTAATCCAAACGCACCAACCATTGCCAGTTTCTGGAAAACGGGTGACGATGCAACAAAAGGCATCAATGCAGTTTACAGTACGTTTTACCGTACCGCAAGTTTATATTCCCGCTGGATGTATTACCACGGCATTTTAAAATCTGATGAAGGTTTTGGATCTGGTGGCGATGGTGGATTAAATAACTTAATGCGCTTTAATCAAACCGATTATAACGATGGGTTAACATCCCAAACCTGGTTTAACCTTTATGTTGGAGTGTTCAGGGCTAATCAGGTGATTGCAAATGTACCAGCTATATCGATGGATGAAACCAATAAGAAAAGAATCATCGCCGAAGCAAAATTTTTAAGGGCCTTATTTTATTTCAACCTGACGCTTTATTATGGTCGGCCGCCTTTAATGCTGGAGCCATCACAGCCGAAAGATGTTCCTGCAAACGCCACTACACAACAGGCTTATGCACAAGTGGCAAAAGATTTAACGGAAGCTTTGTCAGATTTACCTGTAAGTTATTCGGCGACAGATTTAGGTCGTGCAACAAAAGGAGCTGCTTACGCACTTTTAGGTAAAACCTATCTGCAACAGCGCATGTATCAGGAAGCGGCCAATGCTTTTGGCTACCTGGTTACGGGTGCCGGAAGTAATACTTATTCTTTAACTGCAGATTACCGTGATAACTTTATCATCAGCAGAGAAAATAACAGCGAATCTATCTTTGAAATTCAGTTTAGTGAAAACCAGTCTGAAAGTACAGATGATGATGTGGATGAGTCCAGAATCAATAATACAGGTTCATCTATCGCTCAATTCTTTGCGCCACCGGGTGTGGGTTATTCAGATGGAGCCGCCCGCAGATGGGTAGTAGATGAATTTTTGCAGGAAAAAACTGTTGGAGGTGCACAAGATCCACGTTTGGCGGCATCTCTTATTTTCAATAATGCTAATCCGGCAGGGCCGAATGCTACAATCGTTTACGGCCAAACTTTTGCCAGTCGCTATGGCAACGGACCTGATGCCAATGGCGTATGGTTCCGGAAATTATTAAACGATCACTGGAGAAACCAGGAAGGTTTCCGTTCACCGAACAACTACCGTTTAATCCGTTATGCAGATGTACTTTTGATGTATGCGGAAGCCCTTAATGGCTTAAACAGAACAGCAGAAGCTTATCAATATGTTGATCGTGTAAGGCAGAGAGCAGGTTTAGCTACGCTTACGGTTGCAAAACCGGGTTTAAACCAGACTCAGTTTTTAGCACAGTTGAAGCATGAGCGTGTAACAGAATTGGCGGGAGAAGGCTGGCGCTGGGCAGATTTATCACGCTGGGGCGATTTAAGTCCGGCATTGGCCAGCAGAGATGCAGATTTCACTGGATTTATTGTTGGGAAACATGAGTTTTATCCGATCCCGCAAAGCGATATTGATTTGAATTCGAATTTAACGCAGAATCCGAGGTATTAAAGGTCTTCTTAAGATGGTCGTCATTGCGAGGAGGCACGACAGCCTGCCCGAATTTTAGGGAAGCAATCTTTCCTGCTTAAAGTTTACGGCAAGATAGATTGCTTCAGCTGTAGAAAAACCAGCTTCGCAATGACGATTAGTAGAAAATTAAACCTTGATCGTCATTGCGAGGAGGCACGACAGCCTGCCCCGAATTTTCGGGGAAGCAATCTTTCCTGCTTAGAGTTTACGGTAAGATAGATTGCTTCATCCAGAGAAAAACTGGCTTCGCAATGATGACTTAGGCGTATCTTCAGCTGATGAAAAATCTGCTCGCAATGACGTTTAGTTAAGGATAAGGTTTACAGAAGTGGCTCTCATTGCCCTTCACAAAAAAAGAATAATAAAAGTTTAATCATTTCCTATGAAAAACAACTCCATAATAAAAACATTAAAACTCCATTCCATCGGGCTGGCGATTTTAATTTCTGTAAGTATTTCCTGCGGGAAAACTGACAATCCCGTTCCAATTGAGCCAGTCATTCCACCTCCAACAGCAGGCACCTTTTCCAACCCGTTAATGAACGGAGCCGATCCTTCTGTTTATCAGAAAGACGGGGTATATTATTACTTACAAACCAATGGAAGTTCCATTAGTTTATGGGCCACTACGGCTATGTCTAAACTGAGTGCGGCCATTCCAAAAACGGTATTCGTTCCGACAGCAGGTGCAGCCAATTCCAGAAACATTTGGGCACCGGAATTATACTTCTTTGATGGTAAATGGTACATTTATTACACCGCTGGTAATGGCGCAGATATCAGTCAGCGGACCTGGGTACTCGAAAATAGCAGTGCAGATCCAACCACCGGAACCTGGGTTGATAAAGGCCGGATTTTTACTGCTGATACCGATTTCTGGGCAATTGATGGTTCAATCCTCGAGATGAATGGCAGCCGCTACTTCATGTGGTGCGGAAGACCCGATGTAACCAATGTGAATTTGACACAAAATATTTACATAGCGAAGATGCTAAATCCTTTTACCTTAGTAGGATCAGCAACTAAGTTAACAGAGCCGGAATACGGATGGGAAAAAAATGGATTTGGTGTAAATGAAGGCCCACAGGCATTGATATCGCCTGATAATAAAGCTTTTCTGATTTATTCAGCGAGTTATTGCGGAACAGATGATTATGCTTTAGGCATGTTGAGCCTTAAAACCGGGGGAGATCCTTTGGTGAAAGCCGATTGGCAGAAGTCTGCCCAGCCTGTGTTTAGCAAACAACCACAAAGCAATGCTTTTGGCCCGGGGCACAATTCTTTTTTCAAATCGCCAGATGGCAAAGAAAACTGGATTGTTTACCACGCCAATTCAGAAACTAACCAGGGCTGTGCAGACAGAAGAAACGTGAGGATGCAAAAATTTACCTTTAAAACCGACGGCAGTCCGGATTTTGGCGTGCCAGTAGCAACAGGATTGCAGATCAGTAAGCCTTCCGGAGAACAATAACATGAATAAACACATTAAAAAATACCGCATTGTACTGAGTTTGCTGCTGATGTTCATCGCACAGATGGGCCTGGCGCAAACTTTTAAAAACCCATTGCTGCCATCAGGAGCAGATCCCTGGAGCATTTATAAAGATGGCTACTATTACTATACCCAAACCATGCAAAATAAGCTGGTGATCTGGAAAACGAAAAACCTGGCAGATCTTAAAACGGCCGATAAGAAAACTATTTTTGTGCCACCCGCTGGCAAAGCCTATTCAAAAGAACTCTGGGCACCAGAAATTCACTTTATTAATGGCAAATGGTATGTGTATTTCGCTGCTGATGACGGCAATAACAAAAACCACCGCATGTATGTGCTGGAAAATTCATCCAAAGATCCTTTACAAGGCGAATGGGTATTCAAAGGCAAAGTAGGCGATGCCACCAACAAATGGGCCATTGATGGTTCAGTCTTCATTTACCAGAAACAGCTCTACATGATCTGGGCAGGATGGGAGGGAGACATCAACCAGAAACAGGAAATTTATATCGCAAAAATGAAAAATCCCTGGACACTTGATGGCGAACGCCACAAAATTTCTACCCCTCAGTTTGAATGGGAAAAACACGGCGACCTGAATGATCCCAACAATCCACCTCACGTAGATGTGAATGAAGGACCGCAAGTGCTCGTCAACAAGGGTAAGGTCTTTCTGATTTATTCGGCCAGTGGTTGCTGGACAGATTTCTACGCATTAGGCATGTTAACGCTGAAAGGCAAAAACCTATTGGATGCATCTTCATGGGTAAAAAGCCAAGAACCTGTATTTAAGCAATCGCCAGAAAATGGGGTGTATGCGCCTGGTCATAACTCCTTTTTTAAATCGCCAGATGGAAAGGAAGACTGGATTTTGTATCATGCCAATTCTGGTCCGGGGCAAGGCTGCGGCGGACAGCGTTCTCCAAGAGCCCAAAAATTTACCTGGAATGCAGATGGGTCGCCAAATTTTGGGATTCCACTGAAAACTGATCAGGAGCTCAATATTCCCTCACAAAATAAATAAGCTGGTTCGGCAAAAGCCGGACAACACCTAAAATTGATATGATGAAAAAATATTTTAATCTTTTATTACTCGCCCTTTTAAGCGCTACCACGATGGTAAAGGCACAGGAAGCTACACCAATTGTAGGCAAGGTATGGTCTATAGAAAAAGCCAATGCCTGGTACAAACAATATAAATGGATTAACGGAGCCGATTTTTTGCCCAGTACAGCCATCAACCAGTTGGAAATGTGGCAGGCCGATACCTTCGATCCGGCAACCATTGATAAAGAACTGGGTTGGGCAGAAAGCATTGGCTTCAACACCATGCGGGTGTACCTCCACAGCCTGGCCTGGAAACAGGATCAGGAAGGTTTCAAAAAAAGAATGGATCAATACCTGACCATTGCCAACAAGCATAAAATTAAAACCGTTTTTGTGTTTTTTGATGATTGCTGGAACAAGCAGGCCAAAATTGGTAAACAACCGGGACCAAAACCAGGTATCCACAATTCGGGATGGGTACAGGATCCAGGCGATCCGGATTCAAAAAATGCAGCTAATTTTCCAGCACTCGAAAAATATGTGAAGGATGTAATGACCCGTTTCAAAGCCGATAAACGCATTTTATTATGGGATTTATACAATGAGCCTGGAAATTCAGGCAAGTTAACCACTTCATACCCACTGTTGAAAAGTGTGTTTACCTGGGCAAGGGCGGTTAATCCGGAGCAACCGATTAGTGCCGGAATTTGGGCATGGGATTACAAAGAATTGAATGCTTTTCAAGCTTTAAATTCTGATGTGATCACTTACCACGATTATGAAGAACCGCAATGGCATCAACGCGTAATTGACATGTTGCGCTCGCACGGAAGGCCAATGATCTGTACCGAATACATGGCCCGTACCCGTGGCAGCCTCTTTGAAAATGTGATGCCTATCTTGAAGAAAGAAAACATCGGTGCCATTAACTGGGGATTGGTAGATGGAAAATCAAACACCAAATACGCCTGGGATACCCCACTTCCAAACGGAGAAGAACCAAAAGAATGGTTTCATGAAGTGTTCAGAAAAGATGGAACGCCCTACAAAAAGGAAGAAGTTGAGCTGATTAAAAAATTGAACGATATTAAATAAAGCCGCAAAAGGCAATTTCACTACCTTGTGAAACCTATCTAGCCATTTATGATAATCAAAAAGATAAGCAGGGCAATAGTCCTGCTCCTTTTTTTTAGCTTACTTATTTTACAGTATGCCACCGCTCAGAAAATTTTCTTTCGGCATTATACTGTATCCGATGGTTTGTGCGCCAACACCATCTGGGATATTGAGCAGGATGATCAGGGCTACATGTGGTTCGGTACCAAATACGGCCTGAGCCGTTTTGATGGCTACGATTTTAAATCTTTCCAGTTCCAGAAAGGCATCCCCGGAAGTTTGGGCAACAACTTCATCCGCAAAATTTTTAAGTACGATGCGAAAACCTTTTGGATCGGTACTGATGAGGGAATCTATATCTTCAACCTCGAAACCGAAAAGTTTAGCCTTTTTAAACCACTGCAGCATTACTTTATTAATGATGTAATCCGTGCCAAAAATGGCGATATCTGGATCGCCACCAAAGAAAAAGGTGTTTTTGTTTACTCGCCAAAAGGCCAGAAAATGAAGCGCTTCCATACCACATCTTCACCAGCAATAGCTTCAAACGAAGTCTCTAAAATCCTTCAGGATGATGCCGGGGAGATCTGGATGGGTACTTATGGCAAAGGCATTGATGTATTAAATCCGAAAACCAATCAGATCAGGCAATACAATACCTCATCGCCAGTGGCAAAACTTTCAAGCAATGTGATTCTCGATTTGTACAAAGATGGCAATGGCGATATCTGGATCGGTACCATGGCTGGTGGCTTAAACTTCTGGAATAAGCGTACAAACCAATTCACCATTTACCAGAAATCGTCGGGAAATTCCATCAGCGATAATATTGTAAGAGCCATTTATGAACCCAAACCCGGTTACATCTGTTTAGGAACGGAAAAAGGTTTAAACATCTTCGACCGGAAAAATAACCGCTTCACCGTTTATCAGAAAAAAAACCATGATCCCTTCAGCATTAATGATGATGCGGTATACAATGTTTTTAAAGATCGGGAAGGGGGCATTTGGGTAGGTACCTATTTTGGTGGACTCAATTATTATCACGAGGGAAGTTCGGGCTTTGAGTTTTATTATCCATCGGGCGTTAAAAATTCCCTTTCAGGAAACGCAGTGAGTGCCTTTCTGGAAACTAAACCCGGTCATATGTGGATTGGTACCGAAGATGGCGGCCTAAACTATTTCAATACGGCCGATAAATCTTTCCGCAAATTTCCTTTTTCAGCTGGGCAGGATAGCCTTTCTTACCACAATATTCATGCACTTTATCAGGATAAAACAGGCAACATCTGGATTGGTATGTACACCGGTGGAGTGAATATCCTGAATCCCCATACCGGAAAAATCAGGCGTTATAAAAGTGATCCGGCCAATCCGGCTTCGCTGAGTGATAACAGCGTGTATTCCATTGATGAAGACCGGCAGGGGCGTATCTGGGTATCTACCATTTCAGGTTTGAATCTTTACGATCAGCAAAATGACCGTTTCATCCGCATCAAAGGAAAAAATCTGGATAAAAGCTGTATCTATCAGGTGTACCAAGATGAAGATATGATCATCTGGATTGCCACCTATGACAATGGTTTGATCAGGATGGATCAAAATAACCACCTCACTCAATATGCCTATTCGCAAAAACCAGGTTCCATCAGTTCCAATAAAGTGATTTGCATGCTGGATGATGGAGAAGGCAACCTTTGGCTGGGAACGGATGGCAGCGGCCTGAATGTGCTTAATAAAAAGACAGGAAAGTTTAATGCTTTTGATGAGGAAAACTGGATCCGCAGTGCCGTAATTTATGGCATTGTAAAAGACCAGGCCGGGAAGTTATGGTTTTCTACCAACAGCGGCATTTTTGAATATAACCCAAAAACCAAAACCAAAAGAAGTTTTGGGAAATGGGATAACCTGCAAAGCCAGCAATACAATTATAAAGCCTATTACAAAGATTCAGCAGGTAAACTTTATTTTGGAGGCATCAACGGCTTCAATTCGTTCCTACCCGATCAAGTAAAAAGCCGTGCCGCCATTCCAAAAGTAAGTTTTACTAATTTTCAGTTGTTCAATAAAGACCTTGATCTGAACGATGAAAACAGTCCGATAAAGCAATCCATCAACTATACTCATGAAATTGTTCTAAATCATAACCAATCGGTGTTGAGCGTAGAATACGCCTCACTCAGTTTTATTGCACCTAATAAACTCCAATATGCCTTCAAAATGGAAGGCTTTGATAAAAGCTGGAATAATGTAGGCAGCCAGCGCAAGGCTACTTATACCAATTTACCAGCCGGGGAATACCATTTTCAGGTGAAAGTGATAGATGATTCAGGTACAGGCATTGGAGAAGTTTCCAGTATCAAGATTAAAATTTTGCCACCATTTTACAAAAGTATAACGGCTTATATTATCTACTTGATTGCACTCGTTTCCGGAGCCATCTGGTTACGCCGATTCGTGTATGAAAAAGAGCGTAAGCGAAATGAAATTAAGCTGGAACGACTTAAGAATAAAAGTGAGCAGGATTTTTATAAACAGAAAATAGAGTTTTTTACGGCCATGGCGCATGAAGTACGTACCCCGCTTTCGCTCATTATTGCTCCTTTGGAACAACTCCTAACCAGAAAAAAGAAAGATCCGGAAAGTATGGAACAGTTGCTGGTGATGGAAGAAAACTCAGATCGCTTGCTCACACTGGTCAATCAATTGCTCGATTTCAGACGCATTGAGAGCGATATTTTTGAAATCCATCCTGAACCGTTAGAACTGATATATTTAATCAATAGCATCCGCGATCGTTTCTCGCCAATTGCTATTAAAAAAGATCTGCAATTTGTTGTGGTCAGTGCATTTAAAAAACTGGAAATCCATGCCGATCCGGAAGCCCTGATGAAGATTCTGAGTAATTTACTGATCAATGCATTCAAATTCGCGAGGAAAAAACTGGAAATTAAAATCAATGCATTGCAGATTGATGTCAATGGCGAAGAAATGATTTCTATTAGTGTAGAGGATGATGGCATTGGAATTCCGAAAGCACAGCTTGATTCGATCTTTAAAAAGTTCTTTAAAGTGTCAACCGAAGAGCATCAGTACACCAACCTGGGTGGCACGGGCATCGGACTGGCACTAGCTAAATCGCTGACTGAAAAACATGGCGGCAGGCTCGAAGTACAAAGTGAAGAAGGCGTGAAAACCATTTTTACCGTGCTCATTCCATTTCGTCAATATGAAGTTGCGCCAGCTCTGGAGCTGGAAGAAGTAAACGCAGAACATGAAGGAAAGCAAACGGTTCTGGTGGTGGAAGACGACCCTTCGCTGCTGGATTTTCTTTCCAAAAGCTTTATAGCAGAGGGCTACCATATCTTAAAGGCGAAAAATGGAAAAGAAGGACTGAAGCAATTGGATAACCATCATGTTGATCTGGTGATTTCTGATGTGATGATGCCCGTAATAGATGGGATTGAGTTGTGTAAAATCATTAAGAATGATATCGATTATAGCCATTTACCAGTGGTTTTGCTCACGGCTAAAACCAATACGGAAGCGGAGATACAGGGATTGGAAAGTGGGGCCGATGCTTATATTTCGAAACCATTTAAATGGAAACAACTGTCGCTAATTATCAAAAATCTGCTCGAATTGCAGTCGAATTTAAAACAACGCTTCGCCCAAAACCCGCTCGAGGGGACAGAAATTCTCAATACCGGAAACCGGGATAAAAAGTTTCTGGAGAAAATCACGCAGATTATCGAAGCCAGAATTGCTGATCCGCGACTTTCGGTAGAAGACCTGGGCAGGGAAGTAGGCCTCAGCCGATCGAGTTTGTACAAAAAGATCAAAGCCAAAACCGGGCATGTGCCAAATGAATTTGTCCGGATTATCCGCTTGAAGATGGCCGCCAAGTTATTGATTGAACAGGAATACACCATCGCCGAGATCGGCTATATGGTGGGTTTCAATTCGCATTCTTATTTCAGTAAATGTTTTTACACCCAGTTCGAACTCACACCAACAGAGTTTGTGGAGAAGCATAAGCGGAACAGCGAGGTAGGATAAGCTAATCTAATGTTTCATCGGTTAAATACGATTTTTCATTATGGTATAGATTGATTAATATTATGGATTTTGTTTCATTTTTGAAATCTGTATTCTATATCTTTGCGGCTGAATGTTGAACAGGTTTATTGCCATATCATTATTAGTCGCACTGATCGGATCCAACTGTTCGCGTTTTTTCATTTATGCAGGTTTTGAGTTAAACCAGAAGTATATTTCAGAAAAGCTATGCGAAAACAGAGATAGACCCTGGATGCATTGTAATGGCAAGTGTTTTTTAATGAAGAAACTAAAGCTGGCCGAGGAAAAAGAAAAAAAACAGGAAAGGGAAAATCAGCGGAGCCATCACATGGAAGCGCTGCCTGTAGCTGCAGCTTCTTTTGCCTTTAAAAAGTCAACCATCAAGGTTATCTATCCACAACGTCCGGTGCTCAATACTGTACACCGAACTTTCACTATATTCCAACCGCCTAAAGCCTTTATTCTACAGGCTTGATTTAGATCATTATGTTTTTGCATTTTATGCCCTAGTTTGCGGCTACCTTAAAAGGTGACTGTGTTTCTCTTTTTAGAAGAGTGACCAAATTGTAGAAGCTTAATATGTCAATTCATAGTTTAATTAAATTATGTTTAAAGGCTCAATGCTATTGTTTTATCGTTTGTAATATTAGCGTATAGCATTAAAGTTGCCGTGATCTTTTTCTATATCATGCTAAATATTCCGCGATGTCTCGTTTAGGAATGTTCTGGCAAAAGGCCTGTATTATTGTTTTTTTTAGAAGTGAATCTGCTGCATACTGAAGATTACAGCTTGCGAAAGTGCTGCTTTGGTAAATGTTATTCGTATTAAAAATACTAACGTGATGAGAAATTTATTTAAAACATACGCTGCTTCCGGGATAATGGTTGCACTTTGTTTGACAATGTTTTTAGGTTGTAACAATGAAACTGATTATAAAGTGATCCGCCAGGAAGTGGTCGATCTGCACAATAAGGTAATGGAGGATGGAGAAATTGCTTCGAAAAACAGGCTGATGTTGGATACGCTATCCAGAATCGGATTAAAGGCATTCAAGGATACTCAACCCGGTATTGATACCATAACCGAGCAAAAAAATATTGCCATACTCATA
Source organism: Pedobacter psychrotolerans (assembly GCF_004340665.1). Lineage (GTDB taxonomy): Bacteria > Bacteroidota > Bacteroidia > Sphingobacteriales > Sphingobacteriaceae > Pedobacter > Pedobacter psychrotolerans. The sequence continues at coordinate 57,060 of NZ_SLWO01000007.1, read as the reverse complement.
GGGAAGCTTGATCAGGTAGATCAGGATATGATGAAATGGATGCAGGAATTTGAGCCAGATGTTGAAGGAAAGGGTAATGCGGAAGCCGTAAAATACTTTGAAGGCGAAAGAATTAAGATCAAAAAACTGGATAGCCAATACAAGCAAATACTTAATGAATCGGATGTTTACCTGAAAAAGTTCAATTTGATACCCTCATCGCATTCAATGGAGCATGATCACGGTAAACACTGATGTGTAAACGGAATTCGATTGATATTTACTGATTTAACACCCCGGTCTGCGACCACCCCTCTGAAAGAGGGGAATTACGATCGCCATTCCCTCAGATGTATCGGAGGGTGCCCAAAGGGCGGGGTAGTTAAGGTATAAATAACGCATTCAAATAGTATTCTATTCATATTATTTATCGAATTCAGTTTAGTCAAGTGTAAAATCGTCAGATCATATTTCACATCATCATTATCAATAGAATACCGACTATGAACCACCCATGGATCATAGTCGCTAGGATTAACGGTAGTTGAAAACTACCCACACAGAAAATTAAATGAAAAAAATCATATTTACCGGGCTATGTCTGGTTTTACAAATATTCATGGTTTTTGCACAAGAAAAGCCATCAATAAAAAAGGATTCGGTACGCATAGCGAAGGATACTTCGGCAAAAACACTCAGCGAAGTAAAAATCAGTTCACGTTACTATCGCCGTTACAACATTAATAAGTCTTCAGCTACGCTGAAAGTTAATACACCATTACTTCAGTTGCCACAAAATATTCAGGAAATTGATCAAAGCATCATCGCCGATCAGCAGGCAATTTCTGTAAATGAAAGTGTAACCAGAAATGTCAGCGGAGCCACCCGCAATAACAATGCTGATCTTTATACTTCTTACGTATTTATGAGGGGGGCTCAGATAACACCCATGCGCAATGGTCTGGATCTTTCGATGATTTATGCGGGGCCGAGTGCGGAAGATGCGGCCATCATCAGCCGGGTAGAATTTATTAAAGGTCCATCCAGCTATATTAATGGCCTTTTTGATCCGGCAGGCTCCTATAACATTGTAACTAAACAGCCAATGGGTACGAATACCCGTGAGATAGGTTTTTCTGTAGGCAGTTTCAACCTGTATAGGGCAAACGTTGATTTTGATGGCAACTTAGATAAAGCCGGAAAATGGCAGTATCGATTGAATGCAGCCGGACAGAAGGCTAAATCATTTCAGCGATATAATTTTAACGATAAAGTGGTGGTAGATCCCGTGCTGAAATACAATATCAATAACCATTCTTATCTTTCAGCAGAATACATCTTTCAAACGCAACGTTTTCAGCAGTATTTCGCAACTGTGTTTGCACCAGATGGATTTGCGAGTTTGCCGACTGATTTTACCATCAATGACCCCAATAAGGCACCGATGAAATCCATTGAGCACAATGGATTTTTAAGCTATCATAATGCTTTCAATGCGAATTGGCAGCTAACGATAAATGCGGCTTATGCGCATGACCACCTCGAAGGAACTTACTTTTTTGTATCCAGATACAACGCTGCCCAGCCAAATTTGATCATGAGAAGGGCAACTTATGAAAGGCTCAACACCGATGTATTGGCTATCCAGCCTTACATTAGTGGGGTATTCAACACTGGCAGCATCCGTCACGATTTCACAGGAGGTCTTGATATTAACCACAAAAGTTTCCTTTCTTATTCCGGATCCAATGATCCAACGGCAAACCAAACACTTTATCCGCTTGATGCATCAAACCCTGTTTATGGAATTGCTTTTGATGCCAATGTAAGGGGAGGCGCACTATCGGATATTGCAACAGACCAGCAGTCCATTAGTTACCAGGCGGCCTATATGCAGGATGAACTTGGCATGCTGGAGGGAAAACTTCGTTTAACATTTGGTGCTAGATTTACTTTTAGCGAGACAGGTGTGCAGAAGAGTGTTTCAAAAACCAGCCTGGGCACTACTAAGAATAACGTATTTACGCCGAAGATAGGTTTGAGCTATTCATTGCTTCCTGATTTTTCTGTCTATGGTCTTTATGATGAGACTTTTACACCACAAAGCGGTGTAAATACTACCACAGGTGAAGCTTTTAAACCATTGAAAGGACAGAATCTGGAATTTGGATTGAAGAAAGACTGGATGAATGGCAAATGGAATACTACGGTGTCTATCTACCGAATTATTCGTGATAATGTTAAGGTGAGTGATCCATCCATCAATGTACAAACACAGCTTGGGCAAACCCTTTCAAAGGGTGTAGAATTTGATTTGAAGGGTGAAATTTTTAAAGGACTAAATGCGGTAATCAACTACGCCTATACGGATAGTCATATTTCAAAAGACACCAATCCGGCCAGGATAGGTTTGATTACACCATTTCGAGTAAAGCATATTCAAAATACCTGGCTGAATTACGCTATTCCATTTGCTGCTTTAAAAGGATTTTCAGTTTCTGCAGGTTATCAATGGCAAGTAGGCAGGGCAGGCAGATATGAACTTCAACAATTAACATTGGCGCCGTTACTTCGTTTGGATGGGGGGGTAGGTTGGTCTAACAGCCGTTTTTCCGTTAATGGTATTGTTAATAATATCCTGAACAGGTTTAATTATGGAAGTGGCTGGATTACACCTTCTTCGGCCAACATTGGTACTTTCGCTTACGTGCCCTATCCTCCTCGCGAATTCAGGCTTAACCTCGGTTATAAATTTTAATCTGGACATGGAGATGAAACAATGGATAAACCGCCTGACCAAAGTGTCATTCAGGATTCATGGCTGGCTAGGACTTACCGTGGGCCTGTTCTTTCTGCTTTACGGACTGAGCGGTTCATTGCTTGTATTCCGGCATGATCTTGATCGTTACTTCAATCCCGAGCTTCATCATCTGAAGCCCGGGAATACAACAGTTCCGGCTGATGATATGTATAGAATGATTCTCCGCACGCATCCTAACCTGAAAAAGCTGGTGCTGCATGACTTTCCATGTGACCGTTTCGACAGTTATGAATTCATGCTCTATAAGCGACAGGAAAACCTGACGGATAACTATCTGTACTTTGTTTTTGTAAATCCATATACTGGAAAAATCATCAAAGAAGGAGACTATGGTGAGCTTTCTCCATCTTTTTTTCGTTGGCTTTATACTTTGCATTATAGTCTGCAAATGGGTATCCCGGGGATGTTTATAACAGCGATTATTGGACTACTGATGTTACTTTCTCTTTTAACGGGCACGATCATTTACCGCAAACATTTTTGGCAGGCCTTGAGATTTAAATCAGTGCTGCGCTTTTCTAATTGGCGAACAGGTGCTTCTTCACTTCACCGAATTATTGGTGTATGGTCACTGATATTTAATATGGTGCTTTTTTTTACCGGCTTTTGGATGCTCCGGGAATATTTTAGCCCTTCGATGTGGACGCTGCCTAAACAGCAGGAAAATTACTTGGTTCCTGCAAATATTGATCGCATCGTAATGAAAGCCAAAAATCATGTAATAGGCTTTAAGCCAATTGCTGTGAATATTCCGACAGTTAAAGGTGGTGAAATATTGGTAAGGGGGCACATGCCTTCCACTACAAATTTGCTACTTCAGGGAAAAGCAAGTAGCATTGCTTTTGATGCAGAAACAGGAGCATTAAAAAAACAAACGATCATTGACAAACAAAGTATGGAAGAGCGTTTTGAATATATGGCTTATCAACTGCATGCTGGTTACTTTGGTGGTGATGTACTCAAATGGATTTATGTTTTCTTTGGGCTTAGCCCGGCGTTTCTCTCCATCACAGGAAGCCTTTTATGGATGAAAAGAAAATATCCGCAGAGAAGAAAAGGATAAATTTTAAATGATAATATAATATTTGATTTATGATAAATACTTTCTAATCAGTCAATATCATCTAATTTTAAGCACAGGCACTAAAAACTAATTTGTTGATTGTCAATTTATTTAAAATGAAAATCAAGAGAACGTGCAACATTCTTTAAACTTTTGCATCTAGTAGATAACCGAGCAAAACTATTTTGCAGACAAACTAATCTTCTATGAGCAGATACTTAACGATTTTATGCATTGTATTGCAATGCAGCTTTACACTTTCCACCCTTCAGGCACAAGAAAAAAAATACCAGATTAGTGGTGTAATCGTTGATAGCCTTACTCAAAAACCCGGAGAATATTTTACTGTTGCGCTTAAAAAAGATTCAGTGGTAATTAAAAGTGCGGTATCTAATGAACAAGGTAAATTCTCTTTTGATGGAATTGGTCAGGGTAAATATAAAATCATTATTGGATCGCTGGGATATCGTTCAAAACAGCTTGATGTAAACCTTAAAGATGATCTCAATTTGGGCAAGATTTTGGTGGTTTCCTCAGGTAATGAACTAAATGAAGTATCCGTTGCCGGTAGTAAACCTATCATTAAACAAGAACCTGACCGGATTATTTATGATATACAATCAGACCCTGAAAGTAAGGTGCTTTCTGTATTGGATATGATGCGCAAAGTTCCTCTTTTATCAGTAGATGCAGATGATAATGTAAAATTAAAGGGAGCTGGCAATTACCGCATCCTGATTAATGGCAAACCTTCCGGGATTTTAACCCGTGACCCGAAAGAGTTTCTGAAAAGTATGCCCGCTGCAGGGGTGCAAAAAATAGAAGTAATTACCACACCACCATCCAAATATGAAAGCGAGGGTTTGGCGGGTATCATCAATATCATCACTTCCAAAAAAATGGAGAACGGCTATAGCGGGAATGTGAATGTGCGTAACCAGTTTCCAGGCGGGCCGAGTGGGAATCTAAACTTTACCATTAAGCAAGGTAACTTTGGGGCGAGCCTTTACGGTGGTACAGGTGTGTGGCAGGTTGATGGTGTAAAAATTACAGATATGAGAAATAGCCGGGGCACCGCAATTGCATCGAGCCTGTATTCTTTAGGTACACAAAAAACAGATAATCAATGGGCCTGGGGTGGAGGGGAATTTAGTTATGAGCTTGATTCTTTAAACCTGGTCACCTTAGAAGTGAACCCATATGGTGGTTATAATGAACAAAATCTAGGTCAGCATTTCGATATTAAAGATGGTGCGGTATCATCTGGTTATGATCTGGAGAGCAAAACCAGATATGAATGGCGTGGAACGGATTATACATTAAACTATCAGAAAGGATTTAAAAATAAAAAAGAACACCTCTTAACATTCTCCTATAAGCTTTTTGACAGTTCTGAACCACAACTGAATGATGTGATGTTTAGCAACAGACTCAATTACACCGGTCTGAATTACAAACAGGATAATACGAGCAAATCAAAAGAACAGACGGCTCAAATTGATTACATCAATCCATTTAAAAAACTGACCATAGAGGCAGGAGTAAAGGCAATTCTGAGAAATGGAGAAAGCAATTTTCAGTACCTGAATTTTAATGAGGCCCAGCAGATCTATATTAACGATCCATCACAGAGTAACGTTTATACTAACGATCAGAATATTTTTGGGATTTATAATACCTACACTTTAAAATTAAAAGACTGGACTTTTAAAGGTGGTGCCCGTTTGGAACGTACTGATGTTACAGGCAATTTTGAAAGTACTAATTCTACTGTTAAATCTGATTATTATAACCTGATTCCTTCAGTTTCCTTAAACAGAACCTTAAAGAATAGCCAAAGTATTAGTTTAGGTTTTACTCAACGCATTCAACGTCCGGGTATTTGGGATCTCAACCCATTTGTAGATAAATCAAGACCAAACTTTGAGTATTATGGAAATCCAGATCTGAAAGCTGCATTAAGCAATAACTTCGAGATGACCTATAGCAACTTTAAAAAGGGATCGCTTAATTTAAGCTTGACGTATAATTTTGCCAACAACACCCAACAGCAAGTATATGAATATTTTGCTGCCGAAAACCTGACACGGATAACCTCCTATAATATTGGTAAAAACAAACTCCTTGGTACCAATGCCAATTTTAATTACCCAATTACAGGAAAATGGAACCTTAACGTAAGTGCTAACCTGAATTATATCTGGCTGGAAGGGATGATAAGTGGTGTACTGACTAAAAATAATGGTGTAACGGGTTATGCCAATTTTAACACCAGTTATAAGTTCGAAAAGAATTGGAAGTCTAGTATTTCTATTAATTATGGAGCACCAGATGTGATGTTGCAAGGCAAGTCAAACGACAGTTATTATATTGCTTTAAGCGGAAGTAAGGATATCATTAAAGATAAGCTGATCTTTTCTGCCTTAGTGGCAAATCCTTTTCAAAAATACAGGGCTTACAGAAGTTATAATGAAGGCGTAAACTTCACACAGGAACGGATTCGTGAAAATCCATTCAGACGAGTTAACCTGAGCATGAACTGGAAATTCGGAAAACTGAAAGGTTCTATTAAAAAGAGTGAACGTAGCATTACGAACGATGATACCAAAAAATCAAGTAATTAATCTTTATGCGAACAAAATAGTCTGGAATTATTAATTTCATATTTTTAGTAACTAATTATTGTTTTACAATAATTAATTATTATTTTTAGTGAATAATTAATTTTTCAACGATATGAAGTTAGTTCGCCATATTTCAACCATTGCTTTTTACCTCACCAGGGTGATCGCTGCCGGATATATTTTAACAGCCCTGTATATTATCCTCTGCGTGGCATTCAATCTGTCTACTCTGCAACACTTGCCAGATAACCGCTTTGCAATTTGTTATCCCTTTACTTCCCAGCATTTTTTACTGGGCTCGGAATATGCTACGGCTTATATTGCAGAAATGGTTTTGCTTATTTTTATTTACGGCGTGTTTTTTGTTTTGCTCAGTAATGTGTTCAAATCCTTCAAACCTAAAAAAATATTTACCTTACAGGGGATTCATCACCTGAGACTTTTTTACCTGATCAACCTTCTGATCTTTCCCATTTTGTTTCTCATCCTCTATGTTTATTCTGTGGAAGACTACCCGTACGGATTTATGATTATAGCCCATTGCATTATGGGAATATTTGCGCTTTTTATTGCTGCCATATTTAAACAGGGCTTAAATTTACAAAACGATCAGGACTTAATTATTTAGCCATGCCAATAGTAGTAAATGTAGATGTGATGCTGGCCAAACGCAAAATGCAAAGTAAGGAACTGGCAGACCGGTTAGGGATCACGCCAGCAAATTTATCCATACTCAAAACAGGTAAGGCAAAAGGAGTAAGGTTTGATACACTTGAAGCCATTTGCAAAATCCTGAACTGCCAGCCTGGCGATATTTTGGAGTATGTAGAGGCATAAATAACCACCCATATTTTTTGATTAAAAAAAGCACTTCCAAAAGTGCATAGGAAAACTATTGCCCAAAAATTTAATGACTATGAATCACTTATCAATTAAAAACCTTCGGAAAACATACGCCAATGGGGTGGTTGCCATCAACAATATTTCGCTGGAAATCGGGAACGGCATGTTTGGTTTATTAGGCCCCAATGGTGCAGGTAAATCATCCTTAATGAAAACGATTGTTGGCCTCCAAACAGCGGATAGCGGTGAGGTGATCTTTAATGATATTGATGTATTAGCAGATCCGGGCACTATTAAAAAACACCTGGGTTTTCTGCCTCAGGATTTCGGCGTTTACCCTAAAATATCAGCTTATGATTTGCTTTCGCATATGGCTGTTTTAAAAGGGGTAATAAACGCTCCTGAAAGAAAAGAGCAGATTCTGGCTTTGCTGGATAAGGTTAATCTATTTCAGCATCGAAAGAAAGAAGTACATACATTTTCTGGTGGCATGCGGCAAAGATTTGGTGTGGCACAAGCCCTTCTTGGCAATCCTCAGATCATTATTGTAGATGAGCCAACTGCTGGTCTTGATCCTGAAGAGCGGAATCGATTTAATACTTTGTTAAGTGGCATCAGTGAGGAAGTCATTATTATCCTTTCTACCCATCTGGTGGAAGATGTACGCAATTTGTGTGCTAAAATGGCCATCATGAATAAAGGGGCCATACTCACTTACGGAAACCCAAATGATCTTATTCAGGTGCTGGAAGGTAAAGTATGGCAGAAGCAAATTATGATCACAGAGATGGAACGGTATCAAAATGATTATCATGTGATCTCTTCGCAGTTTATTTCCGGTAAAATGAATATCCAGATTTTATCAGATTACCCGATCGCAGCGTTCAAGCCCGTTCACCCAACATTAGAAGATGTCTATTTCTCAGCACTTAAACCTCTAAAAAACGGATGATGAATACTATATTCCTTTTTGATGTTCGTAGTTATTTTAAAAGACCTGGCTTTTATGTCGTCTTACTGTTGATTGCTATATTTGGCGTGGTAGGAGGAGCCAATGCCCGGTTCTCTGTTGGTGAAGATATCTTTGAAAACTCGCCTTATCAGATCAGTTTTATCACTAATCTGGTCAGTTTAGTCACGCTTTTCTTTAGCACCCTGTTTGCTTCGCAATTACTTTTCAGAGAAGCCGATTCTAATTTTGAACTCTTACTTTTTAGTACACCTGTCCGAAAAAGTCAGTTTTTTGCAGGACGATATGCATCGCTGCTGTTCATGAGTTTTTTATGTATACTGTTGTTGATGATCAGTTTTTTTATTGGATATGCATTTGGGGAATCTTCAACAAAACGTACCGGATTTGTATTTAGCTGGTACCTGTATCCACTGGTGATTTTTACCTTGGTTAATACCTTGTTCACCACTGCAGTACTGAGTTTTGTGGCATGGAGTACCCGCAATAAATTACTGGTATATGTGAGCGGCTTGTTATTGTATATTTTTTATATGGTGGCCTTAATTTATTCAGGCTCACCTTTAATGGCGCAAAGTATGCCGCAATCAGATCAGGCACAGTTCATATCTGCCATATTAGATCCATTTGGGTTTTCAGCCTTTTTTTATCAAACAGCGCATTGGTCGGCTGTACAAAGAAATACAGAAATGGTCTCTTTAAGCGGCATGTTTTTATTTAACAGATCTGCCATATTGTTGCTTTCAGCAGGTTTAATATTTTTTTCAGTCAGAAAATTTTCGCTGATCAAAAGCACGAAATACAAAGCTACTGCTCCTATATCTATGGTTCAGGAACATTGCGTCTCCATCTCTTACAAATCTATAGATACTAAACATAACTTCCAGGCACAATTCAGCGCAATGCTTTCATTTGTCAGGATGGATCTGGTTTATATTTTTAAAAGTATACCCTTTATCATCACGGCAATGGCTTTGTTGTTTTATGTGGGAATGGAACTCTATGGTGAGATAGAAAAAGGCATCAGGATACCACAACAATATGCCAGTTCGGGTTTGATGGTGAGTACCATAATCCAGAATTTTCATGCATTATGCATGATAGCCACATTATATTATGCGCATGAAATATTTTGGAGGAGCAAGAATGCCAACTTTAATCTAATTGAAGATGCAGCAGCAAATATTAAGACTCGTTTTTTTGCCCAATGTCTGTCGCTGGCTATTCTGATTTTTTTATATAGTGGATTAATGATTTTGGGAGGCATATTTTTTCAGTTGCTGTATCATTATCCTTTCATAGAATGGAGGGTTTACGCCCATGTATTCCTCTTTAATAGTTTTCCACTGGTATTATTAGGGATCATGATTTTATTGATCCAAAAAGTGATCAGGCAAAAGTATGCCGGACTTGCTTTAACGGCATTATTCGCCCTAATCATGGCCACTTCCATAGGTAAAAAAGTTTTTAGTTATCCACTGTTAAAATTTTTACAGCCCTTTCAGGGAGATTTTAGCGACATGAATGGCTTTGGTTCTTATACCGTTGTTTATGGAGAAAGATTAGGCTTTGGCCTGGGGGTAGTACTAATGCTACTGATTATATTTAATCTGACCAAAAGAAATTTATTAAGATGGCCAGCCATAATCGCACTCTTAATGTCAATAAGTCTTATGTATTGGACAGGAAGCGCTTTAATGAAAGGTTATCAGCCGAAAAATGAAGATGCAGATTTACGGGCAAAAGCCAATTACGAAAGTGCTTTCAGGAAATATCAGCACCTGCCACAACCCACTATTACGGCTATCACTACAAGGGTAGATTTATTCCCGGAACAAAATGCTTATCATTTCAGCGGCACTTATAAGCTCCTGAATAAAACGAAACAGCACATTCATAGCGTTCTGGTTAATCTGGGCAATGAAATGAATATAAATAATGCTGTGTTCATAAATGGTTCTGAAAAGATCAGGATCAGAAAGCCATACCAGTTGATTCGATTGCAAAAAGCCTTATTACCAAATCAGGAAGCTAGATTTGAATTTGATCTCAGCTATGCTTGGAAGGCGGTAAACGGACACCATTCGTTTAATGCCATTGTACAAAATGGCTCATTTATGCGAATCAGCAGGTTTTATCCACAGTTTGGTTACTTATCTGCAAATGAAATAACAGATGAAAATCATAGGAAGCAATTTCGATTAGGTAAGCTAACTGCTATAAAAGCATTCAATGCGCCAAAAGTTGCTAATGATGATTTTATTAACCTGAATATGCGGATCTCTACGCCGCTTAACCAAACTGCTATTGGAGTTGGAGAACTAACCAGGCAATGGAAAGATGCAAATAGGAATTATTTTCAATACCAAACAAGCTCACCAATACCCTTTCGTTTTGCCATCTCTTCTGCAGCATATGCCATTACAAGAGCGCAATATAAAGGGCGAAATTTTGAAATTTATTATCATCCATCTCACCCTGAAAATGTACAGCATTTGCTTAAAAATGCAGAAATGACGTTGGATTATTGTGAAGCAAACTTTGGTACGTACCCATTTAAAACGATTCGTTTTGCCGAAGTTTCCAGTTTTACCCAAGGTTTTGCCGCAACGGCATATCCTGCAACAATTTATATGACAGAAGATATGCTGTTTCACGCTAATATTAAAGGTGATAAGCAGCAGGATGTAATAAATGAACTGGCCGGTCATGAATTATCCCATATGTGGTGGGGCAATAACCAGATTTCTCCTGATGAAAGAGATGGTGCGGCCATGCTTACGGAAACACTGGCGATGTATACAGAATTGATGTTGCTCAAGAAGATGTATGGCAAAGCAAAACTGCTGGAAAAGATAAAAATGCATTTAGGAATTTATCTGGATGAAAGAGGCTTTACCACCGAACAGCCGTTATATCAGGTGAAAAATGAAAACATTCATATTTCCTATTCCAAAGGTGCGGTAATGATGTACAGGTTAGGCGAACTGATTGGAGAAGAAAAGGTAAATCTTGCCTTAAGAAATTTTTTGGCAAAAAATAAATACCCGAACCCTAAACCTGTTTCTATAGATTTATTGAAGGAAATTTATCTGTTAAGTGATGAAAGGTTCCATGTTGAGATAGAAAACATGTTCATGAAAACAGGAGGATTAAAAGAAGGAATGAAATTATAGAAATAAATCATCCCTAAAATTCACCAGTAAATTTATTTTGATCAATGCAGAATAAGATATAGAAATCCTAATTGCCAGGATTTGTTAATTTGATGAAGGAAAATTCAGTCTGCGAATTAAAAGTTCATTATGCTTTTCAAGAAGTTCTATGTATTTGAGTTTCCAGTGATCGCGGTCTTTTAATAATTCATCATAATTCATGACTTCAGCATGCTGCGATTCTTTTGAGGCTATGCTTAACACCATTTCAGGGAAATCTACCGAAAAATCATATTTTAAAACCTCACCATAAGCCATCAGGAGTTTAAAATCAAGAGTCTCCATTTCGATATGATGATGAATAGCATCTATAGAGTATGAGAGTGTTTTAGATAAATCGAAGATTGATATATTGCTTTTATGAATAATTGATTTCAGCAATTTTCCCCTATGTATGTGCATGTAATTTATAGTTAATTGAAATTCTATCATCCAAAACGATTCTCGGTTATAAAAAGTTTTCGTAAACAAGAAAAGATACAATTGGGAGATGAAAAATTAACCATTAATTACTAATATCAAGTTAATAATGATTCATTTATACATCATTAATTGCAGATTAAATAATAAATAAGGCCACTTGGTTTCCAAGTGGCCTTAAAATATTCAGATCGGTCAACTAACCAAAGTATACGATCAATTTTTTAGGTAGATGTAGTATAAGAACCACTATAAATGGATATTGTTTGATAAAATTTATATTTTTTTAGATTCACAAAACTTCAATCTATTAGATATATAAAACGTTATAACCCCCGATCCTTATCGAATCGGGGGTTAAAATAAATCACATCATTTTAAGCAAATAATTGAATTCGATAATTATGAATCGATTTAAATACCCCGGTCTGCGACCACCCCTCTGAAAAAGGGGAATTACGATCGCCATTCCCTCCAATGCATCGGAGGGTACTTAAGGGCGAGGTGGTTAAAACATAAATAACCCGTTCAAATAGTATCTTAAGGCATATTATTATCGTAATTTATTCATGTTAACATGATCACTCCTTATTCCTTGCCTTCAGATTTTGCTTTTTTACGATCAAAAGAAAATCTTCTGGAGATGCTAAAGCCCCAGCGATACTGCCCTTTTAGCCAGGAACTTGTAGTCTCGGGAATAAATTGCATCTCCTGAATAGCTGTTGCATTGGTGAAATTGATATGGAATACATGGCCACCGGTTTCCATTTCTAAACCAACACCTAGTGGATTATAGAATTTTGTAGCCCTTTGTGCCTCTACATATTCTTTATCGGCTTTATTTCGGAAAGGAAGAAAATAATCTACGACCAAAGCCATACGTTTTGTGAACTTCAATCTTCCGCCTGCACCAATAGCAAACAGGTCATTCGGATCCCTGAAAGTGGTTAGATTTCGGTGAACATAACTTGGCGTTAGGCTAAAAGATAAATTTGAGCTGAATTTCCTAGCCAGGATGATTTGTGCTACCCAGTTCATTCGTTCCCCGAAATTCCGGTACGATGTGGCAGCAGTAGGATCATCTTTATTTGCTTCTACTGCAGCAATGGTATTACTTCCGAATAGTGTTACCGCTAAAGGCACCTTATCGTCAACGGTTTGTTCCAGTAAACGATATTTAAGGCTTCCTTCATAAAGCTGTTGTACAGCAGTAGCACCTTTTGCACGGGCAAGTCCGATGGTTAGTTTATCGGTCACGCCGTATTCAAATCCAATCCGCACATCTGTTGAATTGTCCAGCCCGAAAAACTTTTTAATTCCGCCATTGCTTCCGGCAATATCACCAAAGCGGTGATCAACCTTGAAATCAAGTTCATGTTTGTAAAGTGTTTCATTGGTATGGCCGTTGATTAGTTTAGTAGCTTTAAAAGTTGCAATCACCTTTTCGCTTTTTCCACCAGAAGTAGCCATTGCCTTTTCTAAGTCATCCTGCCCATATCCATTAAATGAGATCATTATGGACAGAAGTGATATACATAGTCTGAGTTTGTTTGTATTTTTTTTCATTATTTCTTTTCTGAATAGGTGGCCTGAATACGCACATCAATTTCCTCTGCAATCTTTTTGAAAACAATCGTCGGAATATCAATTTTATGATCAGCTATCTTAATTTTGAAAGTTGAGGTTGCAGATACTGTTCCTTTTGAAACAAGGATATCTACTTTTGCTTTACATGGTTTAGTTACACCATGAACATTAAGCGTTCCATCTACATCCATTTTGATAAGTCCATCTTTTGCCAAATTAATAGGGGCAGATAGTGTTCCTTTAAACTCAGAAGTAGGGTATTTTTCAGACTCCATGTAGTTTTCATTGAAATGCTCCTGCATGAGTTTTTTAGGAAATTCAAAGGAACGGTTACTTACCCTGAAGATAATCTTTCCAGTTTTTACATCGATAACTGAATTTCCGGTGACACTTTTAGCCTCAATATCTTCTAAAGGTGTTTTAGAATAAAAAGATACCTGAGCTTTGTTGGTGCTGATGATTTGCGAGAAGGCAGGGAGGCAGAAAAGCCCCATCACTGCTAAAAAGAGTATTTTTTTCATAGTTAGTTAGGCATTTTGTTATCAAACCATTCTTTTAATGAAGCCAGTTCAGCGGCTGTTAATGAACCTCCTATAGGCATTGATTTGGTTTCCAGTACTACCCGTTTAATTCGGGTTTCATTACTGGTAATTGATGCCAAGCCGTTGAAAGTCCATATGGATGCAGCAGACCTTCCTGTGCCATGGCACCCCGCACATTTGGTTTGAATAAGTGCTTGCGTGAAATTGGTATAAGTTACCGTTGATGTTCCACCACCTGGATTAGAGGTTTGCGGAACAATTTCGTCGGCCTGTCTTTTAGAGCAGCTGCTGCTCAATAGGATGTATACAATGACAAGGGCAACGTAGATTAATCTCTGATTTTTTTTCATAGTTATAGGTTTAAGGCAATGGTGGATTTTGTTAGAATAGGCCAAACGCCTGGACTTGGTACGCTAACGCCTTTCGTATCGCCACGCTTAGCATCAGGTCCGAAATAATATAGCGGATGCCCTTTGTATGTCAGCTGTTTTTTTCCTACAGCAGTAATCTGGATGAACACATTTTTTGAAAGTACAGAAGGCACATTTAAAACATCCGATTCATAAATCGGCCAAGTGCTATTATTACTCAAATCTGCTTTGGTGTAAGTATTTACATTATAAGTGTCTGGAGCGAAGGCATAAAGTGTTCTGCCAGACGCATCTGTAAGGTATTGTGTAATGCCATCACCAACTTTAGCATTTTCGAGATAGTTTTTTCCATCGTTTCCCACCAGTTGTGTACTTGCCAGCATTACCGAATAGTCTGGTTTAGCAACGAACCAGGTGCCTCCGGAAGCATCACCCTTAATATCTAAAGGTGCCACATCACCCGCATAATAATACAATGGCCAGCCTTTGTAAGTAGTTTGTTTCTTTCCGTCTGCTCTGGTAATGGTAGAAACATCTGTTGCGTTTAAGCCCGGTACGTTGCTTAAATCTTCAGCTAAAAACACTGGCCAGGCCGTTTCGCAACCACCGGTACAAGCGGAAGTACCATTGGCATCCAAAGAAAAGAAATACAATGTTCTGCCATCTCCATCGGTAATAACCGTTCCAAAGCTTGCATTTGAAACTGTTTTCAATGTTTTTTTACCCGTCACCATTGTTGGGTTGGGATCTGCAACATTGTTCTTTGAGCAGGAAGAAAGTACGGTGATAAATAAGAGCGCAAATAAAGACCAGCTTTTCTTGAATTTAAGTTTCATAGAGATAATTTTTAAAATTGTTTAATTATCAGGATTACGGCTCTGCTTGGCAAAAGGTTGCCTGGATGTATTCAAATCATTTAATTTTTTTTAAAATGGCTAACATCCAGCTAATTAAATTCTTTTGAAGTATTTTGATTAGTTTTGGCAACCTTTTGTGTACTTGTCCCGTATACCGTGTATAAAGAAGACCAAAACAATAACATAAACTTGTTAGTGAAAGAAATTATTAGTGGATGTATCAGAAAGGATAGGGCCAGTCAGCATCTGCTATACAAAGAATTTTACAGTTACTGCATGGGGATATGTAAAAGATATTCCATTGGTGATTTTGAAGCTGCTGATGTACTGAATAACGGATTCTTGAAAATTTTTAATAATATAGATAAGTATGATCCTGCTAAGCCTATTAAAGCATGGATTGGTAAAATCATGGTTAATACGGCGATAGATCACTATCGGGCAAATTTGCGCTTTACCACCTATGATGATATTAGCGAATATGAGCAAAATGGTAAGGAAGCCATTGTGTATGAGCAAATGGCTTACAAAGAGTTATTGATGTTAGTACAAAGCCTTTCACCAAGTTATAGGATTGTTTTTAACATGTATGCCATTGATGGCTATTCACATGATGAGATTGCAAAAACCTTAAATATTTCGGTAGGCAGTTCTAAATCCAACCTCTTTAAAGCCAGACAAAGGCTCCAGGAGATGATCAGGGATATGGAACCCCTGAATGCAAAAATGAAGGTTGTTTCTAACCATGAACAAAATATAAGCAAAAATGAAAGACGAGCATAATCTGGATAAGTTGTTTAAAGAGGGGTTGGATGAGATTGATATTCCCTTTCATGAACCAGACTGGGCAGAGATGTCCAAAAAACTTGATCAGCAAGATAAAAAAACAATTTTCCCACTTTGGTGGAGCCTTTGCGCTGCTGCAGCCGCATCTATTTTAATATTTTTTATTTTTTTTAATACGCCCAAGAATAATCATACGGTAAGCCGGATCGAAAAGAACCAACCTTTGGTCGCACCTAAAAATGCTCTTGTTGATACGTTGATTCATGATGATGAAAAAAAGCCTTTCATTAAGAATCAGGCTCCAATTATTACTGATCAGCATGCATTGGCCAATATCCCTGATTCTGCCATCAGAAACTTACAACCTGTTTTATCAAAGGTTGTTATAGATGGGGAAGGGATTAATAGTGTATCACTGGCGCAGCTGAAAACAGATGGTAAACTGCCTGCAGGTTTGAGCATAGGTAAGCTAAGACCATCAGAAAAGGAATTGCGGAACAGCATTACCCCGAATCGACTTTCTTTAACGGTGATGGCTGCTCCTGATATCTCTTCTACCAGCTCAAGTGTAAGCAATAAAGTCAGTACTAATTTTGGCCTCATGATCAATTATGCGTTGACCAAAAAAATAGGTTTATCAACAGGAGTCATTTATGCTAAAAAAATATATGATTATAATGGCTTTGGAACTTCATCATCTGGTTATAGTGCCGGACCATGGCAGGTAAATGCGGATTGTAAAGTACTGGATATACCTGTTAATCTAAATTATCAGGTTTTTAAGAAAAGAAGCCTTGCTGTTAACGTGAGTGCCGGGCTTTCCAGCTACATCATGTTAAATGAGAAATATCAGTTAACCAGTGGCCCGGCATCAATGGTGACCAATGAAGAAGTTACCGGCAATAAGTATTTCATGGGTATCGCCAATTTTTCAGTAGGTGTTGAGCGAAAAGTAAATTCACGTTTGAGCCTTGGCTTACAACCATTTTTAAAGGTTCCTTTAACAGGTATCGGGAAGTATGAGGGTAATCTTAGCTCTGCAGGTATATCAGTGCTTTTTAACATAAAAAGTTTAAGCAACAACTAAATTCGTAAAGGGTATTTAAATTTCTACGGATCCATAATTATTAATAACCTCTTATTTTTCTTAAAATTCATCTTTCAAAGGGAGGACATTAGCAAACTTTTGATTCAAAACATTTGTTCCTATATAAACTAAAATAAAGAACAAATGATAAACAAAGACGAGCAACCAATAGAAAACGGGCAGGCAAATGCTGACGAAATTAACAATCATCAAGCCAAAGGATCCAATACCATTAAAGATCCAGATGAATGGACTACAGGTGATGAACCCATGACAGGTGCACAACAATCTTATCTTAAAACACTTTCTGATGAAGCAGGGGAAACGTTTGATGATACCTTAAGCAAATCAGAAGCTTCAAAACGCATTGACGAATTGCAACATAAAACAGGTAGGGGCCTGGAAGAATAATCATTTGGTTAAGTGATTATTCATATTAAACTTAATTTATAATATAAAACATGTGGATACTTTGGGCAGTACTTGCCGCCATATCAGCAGCTTTGGTCATTGTATTAACCAAAGCTGGTTTAAAAAATGTAGATTCAAGTTTAGCCTTTGCTATTCAGGCGGTATTAATTTTACTCATCACTTGGGGGGTAGTGATTTATCAAGGGAATGTTGGCGATTGGAAAGGTATAGAAAAAAATGATTGGATTTTTTTACTTGCTGCAGGTGTTTTTACTTCTCTTTCTACCTTGTTTTCTTATAAAGCATTGTCAATGGGGCCTGCATCTTATGTAGCTACCATAGAACGATCTTCATTAATATTTGCCATTATATTATCCATTTTTTTCTTAAAAGAAAAAATCACCTGGCAGATTGTTGTAGGAGGAATTGCCATTATCGGCGGCGCTATGTTAATTGCATTATCAGATCCTGGCGAATAGCTTGGAGAGTAATGGTCATCATTAATAAGCCAGTATAATATTAAATAGGTAAACTTATTAAGCTGGTCACCAAGAGGTGACTGGCTTTTTTTTATCATAGCCATTTAATTAGAATCTTCACATCAAAAGAAGCCGTAATGTTAAAGGGATCGATTGAGTATTAGTTTAAATTTGTATTATTGCTAGAGCAAATTAGCATATAAAGTGAGGTTTAACATTTCCAGAATCAATTTTTTTAATTTATTAAAATTTGGAACAGTTGGCGGAATTTCTGTTTTAATCGATTTTTCTCTAACCTGGCTACTTCATAATGGACTAGGTTTAAATGGTTTAATTTCAAGTAGTTTAGGTTTTTTGGTTTCGTCTATTTGTAATTTCCTGCTTAATAATTACTGGACATTCGGTGCGGTAAAGGGAGAAGGGACAAAACGTTTTATCAGATTTGTATGCATTTGCGCTATAGGTTTACTACTGAACACAGCAACTGTTTACATCTTAACTCATTGGGGAGGTTTCGGATTGTATATTAGTAAATTAATTGCGGTAGTGGTGGTTTTTAACTGGAGCTTTTTAGCAAGTTCTTTATTTGCCTTTAAACCATCAGATGCCATGCAAAGTTAGTTTCAGTAAAGCTCTTGATCAAAAAAATCAATACAAATGGATTAAACCATTCAAAAAATATTAATTGTTATGCTTACTTTTTGTTTTTAAGATTTCTATTATTACTATGAAACCGCTCTCTAGCTTACTTATCTACCTTTTGCTGAGTTTTGTATTATTAACTACAGCCATCACTTATTCCAACCATTTTCAGAATGGTTTTCATTTTGATGATTCACATGCTGTAGAAAATAATGTCTACATCAGAAACCTTTCTAATATTCCGCTATTTTTTAAAGATGGTACCACCAGTAGTAACCTGCCACAAAATCAGTCCTATCGACCAGTAGTCAGTACAACTTTAGCTATTGATTATTGGTTAGGCAATGGATATAATTATTTTTATTTCCACCTGTCTAGTTTTGTGTTATTTCTGTTGCAAGGCGTACTGATGTTTTTCCTTTATAAAAAACTTTATAACGAGGCAGTGCCTACAAATATTGGGATTTATGCCGCATTAGGAGGCGTAGCACTTTATTTATTGCATCCGGCTATTGCAGAAACCATTAATTATGTAATTGCACGATCAGACATTTGGTCTACTTTTGGTGTTGTTTTGGCCTTTGTTCTTTACCTTTATTCTCCATTTTGCAGGAAATATTATATTTATTTTCTACCACTTTTATTAGGTGCTTTAGCAAAGCCAACAACAGTGATGTTTGCTCCAATATTCTTCTTTTACATTTTGTTTTTTGAAGAGGAAATGAGCATTCGTGATATATTCCTCAAGATTAATCATCAAAAATTATTTAGATTATTTAAAAAAGTAGGCCCCGTTTTTATTTTTTGCCTGGCTCTATATTTATTCATTGATAAATTTACCCCTAAAACCTGGGAACCGGGTGGAAGTTCACCACTGAGATACCTTATTACTCAACCCTTTGTTATAACACATTATTTTTACACTCTTTTTTTACCTACAGGCTTAAGTGCTGATACAGATTGGAACTTATTGACATCATTTAAGGATATCCGTTTTTTCATAGGGATAACTTTTATTATCGTAATGCTATATATTGCTTGGATAACATCATCAAATAAAACACGCAGACCAATAGCTTTCGGAATTTTATGGTTCTTTCTGGCTTTGATCCCTACGTCCAGCATTATTCCACTGGCGGAAGTATTAAATGATCATAGGATGTTTTTCCCATTTATCGGACTAATTTTTTCAGTATGCTGGACACTGGCACTCATCATACAGTGGGGGATAGCAAAATTAAATCAAAAAGGATTTCAATATGCCTATGTATTTGCCTTTATTCCACTTTTATTGTTGCCTTTTTACGCTTCTGCCACTTATGAACGAAATAAAATCTGGAAGGATGAAGAAAGTTTATGGTATGATGTAACGGTTAAAAGTCCTTTAAATGGCCGGGGGTTAATGAATTATGGCCTCGCTAAAATGGCACAGGGAGATTATAAAACCGCTTCAGTTTATTTTGAACGTGCCCTTGTAATGCTACCTACTTATGCTAATATCTATATCAATATGGGGATATTAAAAGCCGCAACAGGGCATGACGATCAATCTTCCTTCTATTTTAAAAAGGGAATTGAGTACGGGCAAAATTATCCGGACACTCACTTTTACTATGCAAAATATCTATATCAGAAAAAGGTATATGATACTGCGCAAGCTGAGTTACTTAAGGTTTTAGCCTTATCCCCATCGCATCTCGAAGCACGTTTTCTGCTGATGGATACTTACCAAAAAACCAGTCAATGGGATAAGCTGGAAAAATTAGCAATTGAATCACTTAAATATAGTCCTCAAAATCAAATAATATCCAGGTATCTGGAAGCAGGCAGGAAAAAAGAAGGTGAATTAGAAATGGCGCAGCAATTAGCGAAAGAGAAACCTTCGGCATTGAACTTTCTTAACCTCAGTCTTCAATATTATGCTGCAGGAAAATTTGATGAATGTATAGACGCCTGTAAGCAGGCCATCACACTTGATCCAAAGCTTGCAGAAGCCTATAATAATATGGGCTCAGCTTATAATCTTAAAGGAGAATATCAAAAAGCCATTCCGGTGTTAGAGAAAGCATTGGCAATAAATCCAGGATTCACACTGGCTTCAAATAATTTGGAGGTTGCAAAAAAAGGTCAGTTATCCGCTGCAAGTGATCAATCTTTAGGAATAGATAAATCAGGAGAGGCAAGGCATATCAATAAAAGCCTGGAATACTATAATAGCGGAAGATTTGAGCAATGTATTGCAGAAGCAAAGCTGGCATTAAAAAGTAATCCAAAATCTGATATTGCCTATAATAACCTTTGCGCTGCATACAATAGTTTAAAAGAATATGATAAAGCAATAATGGCAGGTGAGAAGGGTATACAGCTTAATCCATCTAATTCCCTTTTGAAAAATAATCTTGCCGCGGCATATCAAGGCAAGAAAAGAAATTAATCCGGATCCTTTTGAGGGTGTTTATTTTCTTGCTTTTCCTTTTCAAGTTCTTGCTTAAGCAGAGCCATTTCCTGCGTAAGTTTTCTGATGTTGTTGTGTAGCTTTGATGACACCACACTTATATGCACCAGGTAAATCAGGATTGCAAAGATGGCACCGGTAAACAACAAATTGGGTGCCTGAAATACTCCAAGCAATTTGGCCATAATCTCCAGACCATTCGGCCAGAATGAAAATATGGTTAGTAATATGGTGCAGATTACCCAGATAATGGCATATTCTTCGCGTAATTTGCCTTTAATAATCAGTCTTGCGATGTAAGCAATAAAAATAAAGTTTACCAGGATGGTGAGCAGTTGTATACGAGTCATAATTAGTTTCTGATAAAGGAGAAAAGCATGGCAAGACTTACCTTAAAACCATAAAATACGGAAGCACCGCTTCCAATAGAAGATTTTCCACCTAAACGTCCACGCATTGTTACTGGAACTTCTTTTATGGATAAATTAGCCTTCGAAAAAATAACAAGAGATTCCGGTTCAGGATAATCGTCAGGATAGTTTATAGCCGCCAAATTCAGGGCTTTACGCGCCAGAAGTCTGAAACCAGAAGTACTATCATAAATGGATTTTTGCGTAAAAAGCCGGTTAAGTCCATAAAAATACCGGATACCCATTCTCCTGATAAACGATGACTGGAAACCTTTTTTGTCAATGAATCTTGATCCTATAACGACATCTGCTTGAGTTAATTTCTGATGCTCCAATAATTTAATCAGTTCGGATGGTGGATGTTGTCCGTCACCATCCATTTGTACGGCAAAATCAAAGTTATGTTTTATGGCATATTTGATTCCGGTTTGAACTGCGCCGCCTATTCCCAGATTACATGTCAAATCAAGTACTTTAGCGCCATTTGCTTTTGCAACTTCACTTGTTTTATCTTTAGAGCAATCATTAATAATGATCTTGTCCAGCTCATATTCTGTAGGAAGCGAAAGCGTGTTAATTTCTTGAAGGAGAATAGGTAACGATACTTGTTCGTTATAACATGGAATGATAATAAGAATTTTGAGCGTCATTTATCAGTGCTAATTATTGTAGCGAAAGTAATGAATAAAAGTAGATATTCATATAAACGCTATCAATTTCCAATTACTTTACATAGCATATCGCATAGAAAAAAAAGTAGTTTTAAGGAGCGAAAAAAAATATCTTTTTTTTGTAATCTTTTTTGTAATATACAATAATATTTTTTTACTTTTGAGTTCAAAATATGATTAAGCTCTCAACTCTACTCACAATTTCTATGGCCTTGCTATGTGGTAACGTAGCATTTGGCCAATTCCTCGACCGCGCTGTAATTGCGTCTGCAGGCGAAAGTTCAACAGCAAATAATATAACCCTGGTTTATACCATAGGTGAACCTATGATTGCGCTTCTGGAAAATTCTACTATTGACAGGACTTTAACTACAGGTTTCATTCAAGGTGATCAGGTTATTAATAGGCCATTTGCTGTAGTCTTACGAGAACTTTCAGTTTATCCGAATCCTACTACAGGAAATACGGTAAAGTTAGATCTTCGAAATATGCCTGACGGCGATTACACTGTTGATATATATGATGCAGGCGGTAGGGCAATTTTCAGTAAATCCATAAAATATACCAAAGACTTTAGCTTAAACCTTGATCTGGATATTTCGCAATTTAAAGGCGGTAATTATTATATCGCTGTCCGAAATGAACTAGTTAAAGGCTCTGTAAAATTAATCAAACTATAATCATCCCATGATTAAAAAATCTCTATTAACACTCATCTTATTTATTGCCGTTGTTGTGGCTCAGGCGCAAAGCCAGGCCTTCAAGTATCAGGGCGTAGCCCGGAACAACAATGGTACCATTTTGTCAAATAACAATTTGGGCATTCGTATTTCTGTAAGAAGTGGCTCAGCTACGGGAAATATCGATTATCAGGAAACGCATAACGTTTCCACCAATCAATTTGGAACATTTGCCATTGAGATTGGTGCAGGTACTGTAGCTCGTGGTGTTTTTAATAACATAGATTGGGCGGCTGCACAAAAATATATCCAAACCGAACTGAATACAGGTTCGGGATATGTTGATATGGGAACAGCTAAATTATTAAGTGTTCCTTATGCAACTTATGCCTTTAATTCAGGACCTGGTTCTAGAGGAGCAACAGGTGCTACTGGTGCGACAGGTGCAACCGGACCACAAGGAGCTACTGGCCCACAAGGTATCAGGGGAGCAACAGGCGTAACAGGTGAGGCTGGTATTAACGGTTTGAATGGATTAAATGGAGATAATGGTGCAACCGGAGCCCAGGGGCCTCGTGGTGTTACAGGTGCAACTGGACCACAGGGTTTAATAGGGGCTACGGGAGCTACTGGGCCACAAGGTACTAGGGGAGCAACAGGCGCAACAGGTGAGGCTGGTATTAACGGTTTGAATGGATTAAATGGAGATAATGGTGCAACCGGAGCTCAGGGACCTCGTGGTGTTACAGGTGCAACCGGTCCGCAAGGAATTCAAGGTATAACAGGGGCAACCGGAGTTACAGGAGCAATTGGTGATACTGGTGCAACTGGAGCCACTGGAGCACAAGGCATTCAGGGTATTCAAGGTGTAACAGGGGCAATTGGTGTGACTGGTTCAACAGGAGCTACTGGAGCACAAGGTATTCAGGGCATTCAAGGTATAACAGGGGCAACCGGAGTTACAGGAGCAATTGGTGATACGGGTGCAACTGGAGCTACAGGTTTACAAGGAATTCAAGGTGTTACAGGTGCCACTGGATCAACCGGAGTTACAGGTTCGACTGGTGATACGGGTGCAACCGGAGTTACAGGAGCAATTGGTGATACGGGTGCAACTGGAGCTACAGGTTTACAAGGAATTCAAGGTGTTACAGGTGCCACTGGATCAACCGGAGTTACAGGTTCGACTGGTGATACGGGTGCAACTGGAGCTACAGGTTTACAAGGAATTCAAGGTGTTACAGGTGCCACTGGATCAACCGGAGTTACAGGCTCAACGGGTGCTACAGGTGCACAAGGTACTCAGGGAATTCAAGGTATAACCGGAGTTACAGGCTCAACAGGAGCTACTGGTGCACAAGGTATTCAGGGCATTCAAGGTATAACAGGTTCAACTGGTGTTACAGGTGCCACCGGATCAACCGGAGTAACAGGTTCGACTGGTGCTACAGGTTTACAAGGCATTCAGGGTATTCAAGGTGTAGCGGGAGCAACTGGTGCTACCGGATCAACCGGAGTTACAGGTTCGACTGGTGCTACAGGCTTACAAGGCATTCAGGGTATTCAAGGTGTAACAGGCGCGACTGGTGTTACGGGTGCCACCGGATCAACTGGAGTTACAGGCTCAACTGGTGCTACAGGTTTACAAGGCATTCAGGGTATTCAAGGTGTAACAGGCGCGACTGGTGTTACGGGTGCCACCGGATCAACTGGAGTTACAGGCTCAACTGGTGCTACAGGTTT
>NZ_SLWO01000007.1:0-32307 GCF_004340665.1 Pedobacter psychrotolerans | reverse complement strand
TTTACAAGGCATTCAGGGTATTCAAGGTGTAACAGGTGCGACTGGTGTTACAGGTGCCACCGGATCAACCGGAGTAACAGGTTCGACTGGTGCTACGGGTTTACAAGGCATTCAGGGTATTCAAGGTGTAACAGGTGCGACTGGTGTTACAGGTGCCACCGGATCAACCGGAGTAACAGGTTCGACTGGTGCTACAGGTTTACAGGGCATTCAGGGTATTCAAGGTGTAACAGGCGCTACAGGTGTTACGGGTGCCACCGGAGTAACAGGTTCGACTGGTGCTACAGGTTTACAAGGCATTCAGGGTATTCAAGGTATAACAGGTGCGACCGGTGTTACAGGTGCCACCGGATCAACCGGAGTAACAGGTTCGACTGGTGTTACAGGTGTTACAGGAGCTACCGGAGCAACTGGTGCGACTGGAGGCAGTGGTGTTTTTGCCGCACTATCACCTATTCAAAATCTTACTCAAGTTTTTTTTCCGCCTAATGGCTTTCAAGCCGGAGTTGTAAATGCGTCTTTTTACTGGGTAGCTCAAACAGTTCCATTTGCCTGTACTTTAGATCAGTTGACAGTAGCAGTTACTCCAACAGTACTGGGTAGTGCTTCTCCACAAATTAAAGTGACGTTATATATCAATAATGTAGCTACATCTCTTCAAGTTACGGTTACTACCAGCAGTACCTTGAATGTAACCACAGTTGGGTTAAATAATAATAGTGTAGTCATTAACAGAGGTGATACTTTTGCTCTTTTTGTAGAACAAACCACTACAGGACAGACTACCCGTGTAGCGACAGCTCTCCGCTACCAGACTAATTAATTGATAACAAATAAATTATATAACTAAAAAGAAAACTATGGATCCTCTCATCGGTCAAATTATGATGTTTGCTGGCACTTATGCTCCACGTGGTTGGGCATTTTGCCAGGGACAAACCATGCAAATTCAACAATATCAAGCACTTTTTGCGGTACTTGGAGTCACCTATGGTGGTGATGGCAGAACAACTTTTTTGTTGCCAAATCTTACAGGACTGGTACCTGTTCATGCAGGAACAGCGGCATCGGGAACAGTATACCCACTTGGTAGAACTGGCGGTAGTGAAAATGTAGTATTAACCACGTTACAAATGCCCGCACATACGCATACTGTGGCCGTAAATAAAAGCCCGGATGCAGCCAATTCTGTTAACCCTGAAAATAATTTTATGGCAGATACTACTGATAGTGCGCTAGGTTCAGGACCAAATATTTATACCTCAACAGCTCCAAATGCTGTAATGGGACCAACTGCATTGAGTGCAGCCGGTGGTAGCCAGCCACACAGTAATATGCAACCATATATTGCCATGAACTATATCATTGCATTAGAGGGTATCTATCCATCTCGGAATTAATTCTCCTAAAATTAATATTAAATATTTAAAAGGCTACTCGTTCATAACGAGTAGCCTTTTTGTTCCTAGAAGGCTACGCTTCTTTTCTTTATTTGTTAAACTTGAAACAAAGCATTGAACCTCTATGAACTTAGATTATGACCAAAATAATGGTCTGTGATTTTGTATAAACTTCTTAAACTAAGGTGTCTTAAGTTTTATATGCTTTCAAAAGGGAGAAATCAAATGTTTTAATGTACCACATTGGTAGCGTCAGAATTTCAAACTGAATTGGTTTTTAACAATGGAATAATATTGCTTTAGTTTAATCTAAAAGTATTTCTAACGTGAATGAGGTTCCTTCCGGTATAGCACTTAATTTAGGTTGATTAAAGCTAAAAGCCTTGTAACTGTATGAGTTTATTAATTATTTGATCATAATGTTTTGGTTATGATCAGAAACTTATTGTCGTGATCTTATTCGAATAAGTTGATTTAATAACAGTATAATACAGTGATATTAGTATAGAGTTGGATCAAAGTTTTACCATCATAAACTAATAAAGGCATTATTCTCATTTATTAAAATGGAATAATGCCTTTATTTTGAGCATCAGTAAGAAACAAAAGGAGTATTTATATATTAATATTTACCTTTCCCAAAATCAAAACTTAATGTAAATCTTAAAGTATTATTTAGCGGATTTGTACGTTGTGTAGCCACCAGGTATGAAAAATCCAACATCATATTTTTATAACGATATCCTGCGCCCATCGTGGCGTATCTCCTGTTTCCTTTATAAGGGTTTTCATAATAGAAACCGGTACGCAATGCGAATTTATCATCGTACATATACTCAGCACCTGCTGCATAACTGATTTCCTTTATTTCTTCACTAAAACCTCCCGGAGCATCACTAAAAGAGCCAAAAATACCTGAAACAATAGATTGATCATCACTGCGTCCGGCGATGATGGTGCCATCTGGCCCTACCAATGGAGGAGTGGGAACCAGGTACTTATTTAAATCCAACGTCAGGGTAAATCGACTTAGTGCATCAATTTTGAATTCATCTGCTACTCCAACCTTTAAATTAGTTGGTAAGAAGTAGTTAATGCCATTACTATAATAATTCATCTTTGTGCCAATATCAGAAATGTTGGTACCAAATGAGAATTTTCCATCATTGCCAAATTGCCTGATAGCCTTTGTGTAAAAAAGAGAAACACTTGCAGCCAATGCACTGCCTGAATGACCGGCTGCACCCGCTACAGATGCGCTGGAACCAACAATATTAGAGTAGATATATTTAGCGGTTAGCCCCATAGAAAAGTTGTCATCCAGTTTTCTGGCAAAAGAGACATCTATAGCAAATTCATTTGGTTGATAGGCACCCAGATAAACTTCATTATTATCATATGCGGTTACTCTTCCTTGATTAAAATAGTTAATCGAAGCACCTATAGCATTGCGGTCATCAAGCTTTTTAGCAAAGTTTGCATAAGCCATATTAACATCTGGTGCAATATTTCTAAGCCATGGCGTATAGGAAAGCGAAGCCTTATATGAATTGTCTAGAAAAGCCATTTTGGAAGGGTTCCAGTAGGTATCAAAAACACCAGGTGATAAGGCAACACCAGCATCACCCATTCCGCCAGATCTGGCATCTGGTGTAATATTTAAAAATGGTACAGCGGTAAGTACAGGATTGCTATTCTTACCATTTACAACAGTCTGCGAATAAGCAATATTGCCAATTAACATGGCAAAGAGAGAGATTCCAATGAATTTCATTGTTGTTAAGATAGATTTGGGATGAGAGTTTTTTATTAGCTATAAACTAGCATTACTTTCACAAATATAAATATATAATCTGTTTTTTTTAATTTTTGCAGAATAATTTTGTTAATGAATGAATAGGTATAAATTGAGATATCGACTTATCTAAAATCATACTATTGTTAATAGATTAATTGAATAAATATTTGCACGTTTGTGATCTCTTCTATATTTTACAGACAAATTATCGCACTTGAAAAAATATATTTGTTTTAATAAAAGGTTTAATGTTCAGTTACTTAAACAAGACCTTGCCATTGCAACTACCAGAAACTGGAAGGAACATTTCAATCGTAATGACTTTGAGGGAAAGTGGGAAAGCATCTCCCTACGCTCTGCAACTGGTAGCGAACTTGATATCCTAGCGAATTGTGATCAACAAAGTTATCGTGATACAAATTTACTTGAACATACGCCTTACCTAAAAAGCATATTAGAAGAACTTTTATTTGATAAGGAAGCGGTTAGGATACTCGCACTGTATCCTGGAGGTGAAATAAAGCCACATCGAGATCGGGGCTGTGATTATAAAAGCAAACATTTCAGGTTGCATATTCCTTTACAAACCAATTCTAATGTTCATTTTACCGTTGGAGGTGAACGTTTGTTTTTGGAAGAGGGCTCGTTATGGTATATTGATTTTGATCAGATCCACAGTATTGAAAATAAGGGGAATGAAATGAGGGCTCATCTGGTGATTGATGGCATAAGAAATCAATGGACGGATGATCTTTTTGCGAGTCATGGTTACGATTTGAAAGAAGAGCAAGAAAAAGAAACAGAATACGACGAGGAAACCATGCTGAAAATTATTTCAGATCTTGAAAAAATGGATGGCCCGGCAGCTCAGGCCATTATAGCACAATATAAAAAGAAATTAAATGAAAGGGCTTAGTGACTGGATACCTTATAAAATTAACTTGCTTGATAACCAATGGCAGGTAGAATGGCTGGATCTGGGAAATCATCACATCGCAGAGCCTTTTTTTGATGAAACAATTGCCATCCGCCGGGCCAGGATGCATGAAAGATCAGTTTTTCGAAGTGTTAGCGATCTTAATTTTATGCTGGAGGCTTCCGAAAATATAGAAGCCGTTCCACTTAAAGGCTTGATTTTTCATGTTTCAAGGTGTGGTTCCACCTTGCTTTCTCAGGTACTTTCAACTGCTGAAGAAAATATCGTCTATGCAGAAGCGCCTCTTATTGATCAAATCCTTCGTGCCCATGAAAATGATATAAGCTTTGATACAGAGAAAGTGAAACTTTACCTTAAGTCTGCGGTTAAACTTCTTGGGCAGAAAAGGAATACAGAATATCAAAACATGTTTATTAAACTGGATAGCTGGCATATTCATCACTATTCCATATTGAGGGCTTGTTATCCGGATATTCCTTTCTTCTTCATTTCCAGAGAACCTGCTGCAGTAATCGCTTCCCATCAGCGTCGCCCAGGTATTCATATGGTTCCGGGATTGGTTGATGCAAACTTGCTCAATGTTCCATATAGGGATGAATTCAATGCGCATTCTGGCCTTTATACCGCCGAAGTACTAAGAGAATTCTATATCAAATTATCTGCGATTTGGCAGGAAAAGCATGAGTTGAATTATTTTTTTGACTACGGAAGTGGAGTTGAAAAAATGGTTGATCATTTTTTTAAATCTATCAACCTTCCATTGCCGATGAATACACGCATCACAGAGCGCCTGACCAGGCATAGCAAATACCCGGATCAACTTTTTCAACCGGAAAAGCCAGTAGATAAGGTTTCTTATCCAGAAGTGGAGAAGGCTTATGCTACTTTTATGAATCATTTCTCTAGATAATGGCGTTAATCTTACAATTTACAGGCATGTCTGGGGCAGGTAAAACCAGTATTTCAGAAGCATTTAAAGCATCATATCCCAACAAGAAAATAATGATCTTGGATGGAGACTTGTATCGGAAAACGCTTTGTGCCGATCTTGGATTTACCAAAACAGACCGGATAGAAAACGTAAGGCGTTTAGGACAACTTGCTTCCACATTATCCAGAGATTATGATGTGATTATCATTGCTGTAATCAATCCTTATGAAGAGGGGAGAGCGGTGTTAAAAGAGACCTGCAGTGCTGAACTTGTTTATATTTATTGCAGTTTAGATATTCTGTTGCGGAGAGATACTAAAGGACTATACAAACGGGCATTGCTACTTAATGGAGATCCCGGTAAGCTTGATAACCTGACTGGTGTAAACGATATATTTGAAGAGCCAAAAAATGTAGCTCTAACCATAGATACCTCAAATGCTGGTTTAGAAGAAAGCGTCACAAAGCTCACCAGCTTTGTGACGAATACATTTAAATAAACGCTATACTAAAAAATATTGTCTGGAAAATCTCCAGCTAATATTCAGATAAGCTTTAGTTTTTTACTGCGGCCATAATATCTGGTATATTGGCAATATTAAGCCGAATATTCTCCAGAACAATTAAAGGTGTAAGATTCTGTAAGGTATCACTAAAAATCTGAATACTAAACGATAGTGTGGAAAGGTCTACAGAAGGATTAGTTGCAGAAAACCAGGTTAAGATCCCCTCACTAATTTTTGTAGACAAGGCTTCGTTAATTGCTCCGTCTACAAACTTTTCTTCCGGGATCAGAAGGATAGGTATGCTGATTTCCGGTGAAAAATCATTAGCTAAAAGTTTCGTTTTCAGTTGAATCTCTATTTGAATGAAGAGCGGGAGATTCCCTGGGTTTTGCTGCGTGGAAAGAAGCTTAAAAATATTGTTGATGTGAGCCTCCAGGTTTTGCGGAGGCACAAGATCTGGCCAGTTGATATTTTCCTGGATTATTTTATTCGGCACTGCTTCATGAGCGAAGCTGATGGGTTGTGCTTGATATACAAAATGCTTATCCGTTGTTAAATGATTATTTAAACCCGTATTTCTTAATATAGAGATGGAGGTATTTATATTTTGTATTCCCGGCAGGTGCAGTTGGTAAAGTGCTATACGGCGAGAAACAATTTCCGCACCCTCTTCAAAAGAAAGATATTTTTTTTCATTGCCTGATGTGCTGAAATATCGTATTGCAATTTGTTTTGATCCTTCCATTCCCATAGGTATAGGCGTTATTCCTTTACCATCAATGGATAATTGAGGTTCTGCCGTCCAGCCTTCAAGTTCTGGGAGTAGGAAAAAGTTATAGTCAGAGATTCCACTCTTCCAGTCTGAAATCACAGATTCGAAAAGAGCTTCTCCGTTTGGTTGAATTGATGCCCATTCCCTTACCTGGAAACTGATCATCCTTTGGCTAACTGATGGAGATAATGGTGGGGCTGGAGTTGTAACATCAGTTACTGATGGCCAGAGCGATACCACTTCGCCTGCTAGTTTCCAGAATGCTTTGAGCAATTTTTGTAATGTTGGAAGTTCAGTTGTGGTGATATCCTGTTGAATTTTAGGCAGTTCTTGCTCAAAATAAGCCATAAATTGAGGCGAAACCATATTAAACTGAAATATTTTATGAAGAAAATTTTCTAAAGATGGTTCAATGGAAGAATGGACTTTTAATGCAGCCGATTGGTCATTCATACTATTAAAAGTAATTTCAAACTGATAGCAGTCCTGTAACTGAAATTCATTCAACCGATATTTAAAGGCAAATCCTGTAGAAAGCAGAGCTGCTATATCTGGGGTTTTAATATTTTCTTGAAGAGGCTCGTCGAAAAATGTCTGAGAGATTAGACTTACCTGATCAGGATATTTTTTCACTGGATTCGGGACTGTTTCTTCCAGTGATAAACTGGATAATGCATCGCCAGGTAAAATAATGCTCAACCATCCTATACTTTCGGGAATAGTAGATTGATCAGGATCTGGGGCGGCATTGGTGATCATGATTTGTTTAATGTCAAGATCTGCCTTCATCCTGATTGAGGAATGTCTACGCAAATCAGCATTACCATAAGCTAAATAAGCATCATTCTGGTGAGGATGATGTGCTGAAGTAACTCCCGGAATTGTTATGGCATCCTGCAAGCCGTTGTCTGAATTGTCATCAGCGGCACTAAGTTGTGAAGGAAATGATGTAAATGCCAAAGGAAGATAAGATTCTGCCGACTGATCGTAACAAAGTGGATTAATGTTTACTGGTAACAGAAAAGCGGAAGTGTAGGCACAATGCAGATCAGTTAAAAGTGCTTTTTTAAATTTTTCAGTCCCTGCAATTTTAGTTGTTTTGGGATCAGGAATGATCATCAGTGGCCTGAGCTGCGAAACAATCCGATCAGCAAGATTTTCAGTTACTTGTTGCTGCAGATAACCGATGTGTTTAGATGGAATTTTATTACTCTGCCCATCAATCAAAGCCAATGCCTCCAGTACAGGTTTGCTACGCATGAGCTGTACATCATGCAGAAATCTTTCCGTTAATGTTTCAAGATCAATATCTGTGAGTTGATAAGTGGTGCTGATATCTGTTTGCCCCAGATAATGTTCGAAAGTATAAATCTCTGCGGCAGATGAATTTAAAAGTGTAGTGGAGAATGGCGCAATAGAATAATACTGATGTTCCAAATCTTTTATGGAATCGGAAGGTGTATGACAATGATCGAGCAAATCTTTCATCCTCATTACCCATAATTCGCTAAAATTACCATCAATAAGACTAGAGCCCTCTCCAGGAACTGATATGGCCAACTTAACATCCATCGGATTTAATATATTTTCTACTCCCTGAGTAAATTGCTTCAGTACAGAAATCTGCTGATCCGGTTCTTCCATCCCATATAGGTTGATTAAGGAATAAGGCTTTACAATAGTTAAGTTTTCTTCAACACCAGTATTTATCGCTGGCTTTGCAGGATCAACCACTTGATGCTGAGATTGCAGGTTACTTAGTTTTCGCTGTGTAACCAGATGAACCTCTAATGGAAATAGTTTTTGTGGATTACTCAGCTCCTGAGCGCTGTTCCATACATAATGAATGGGACTGGCCGCAAGAGGTGATTCATGATCAGCTGCAAAAAGATTCTGTTCGTCGGGTTGGGCAATAAAATTTTTGATCCAGTTGATTACAAGAGTTAAAAAATCCGAAAAGCCATTGTTTTCATTTGCAAGATTGGCGTTGAGCGGGATCAGTTGGCCCGGATTTAACGTGTTGGATACTGAAATTTCAATGTCTGATGCTAAAATTTGCGCAAGGATGGCTTCATAACTTGTCATTACCAGCTCAGCATCACGGATGGCTACTTCTTTATTGTTTTTAACTTCCGACGCATTAGGATCAAAAGAGAAATGCCCGGCAGGATTGAATACAAATTTTATGGAAAGGTTAAAAGATTTGAGATTAGCCTGATTATCATTTTTGATGATTTCATAACCAAAATCTAATGCCGGACATGCAGCCAGAGATAGATGTTCATGGTCGGTAAACAGATCAACAAAGTGCTGAATGATGACAATCAAATCTGCGCTAAGCGATTTTTCGATGTTAAGATCAAGGACTTCCCATTTCAGCCCGTGCCTG
This sequence comes from Pedobacter psychrotolerans, assembly GCF_004340665.1. Lineage (GTDB taxonomy): Bacteria > Bacteroidota > Bacteroidia > Sphingobacteriales > Sphingobacteriaceae > Pedobacter > Pedobacter psychrotolerans. The sequence continues at coordinate 23,574 of NZ_SLWO01000007.1, read as the reverse complement.
AACAAGAAATTGCCCGTTGTAGCATTTAAACTGAGTTGTCCTTCATAGAAATTATACTGCGATTCGCTTGTTTTTAATTGCTGTGTTAACCGGGTAATTTTACCCGAAGATTTTTCCAGTAGAATCCAATTGTTTTCAGCAGTAGCGTCTGAGCTTGATGGAATATCTGAAGTAATTTCTGCGATAACCAATGATGGGTTCTCAAGCAGGGTATTAAGTTTGAAAGTTGAAAGCATATTATCAAACATACTTACTTTCAGGCTAATTTACACAGTGAAATTTTTAACCGCCTATTTTAAGTTATAGAGAATGAATTCGTCATCAGCACAAAAGACAGTAAGATGTGGTAAATTAGTAACAGGCATTATTTCTGATATGCGCTTCCAAAAATCAGTAAAACCGCACTGTTTTTAATAATATTATTTGTTTAATAAAACCATCTTGAAACTTCGCTGTTAACCTATTTAAATCAGCTGGTATTTAAATGGAATTACAAATAAAATTCTGCTTATTGAAAAAAAAGTTCCTAAATCAATGGGGATGTATAAAATATGTTGCTGTTTTGATGCGACATCGAAGTGCGGATCATAACTAACCAGATGTATTAAAAACAAATCTAAAATTACAAACTTGACAACACCAATAGCTGTTAAAGGGACAAAATCTTTTGTACCCAGAATCCTACTGATCTTTTTTCTTGCTGTTCTGCTTTGTGTGGAAGGCTTTTTTGCCTATAGGTTACACATCCTTTCCAAAGAACAGGAAGATATTAAGAAGGATTATTCCAATATCAATAACATTACATATGGTCTTTTTTCGGTAGGGCAATGGCATGATAAAGTAGCTGCGATCATTAATCATCAGGTGCGCAATTTTACCATGACAAAGAGCCAGAAAAAGGAACTTCAAACCGAGGTAGAACAGGTGATTGTAGCCTTGATAAATAAGGCGGAAGCTTTGGTCAATAAGCCTAAGAAAACCGTTGATGGAAAGATCAAGAAGTTTGTGATCAATACCTTTGTTGATACGGATAAGATTAAAGCACAGGCCCCAACCTTTGCTAAAACTATCATTGCCCAGGTTGATAATGCCGCCAACAAGAAAAAGATGAGCAAAATGGCTATGGGTAAGTTTACAGAAATGGAGCGTACCGGCACCATTGATAGTACCTTAACGGCTATTGAAATTACGACTAAGGGCATGTACAAAAAGTACCATGTAACCTCTACGGCAGAATTGAATCAAAAATTTAGTACCAGCCTAGCTGATATCAGAAAATCTACCTATGGATATTGTTTTGGTATGTTGGGTTGTATTGTAGTGGTGTTATCGCTTTGGTGGGCTTTTAGAAAACGCACTGAATTGCATACCACACTATTTGTAATGTCTTTACTTTTTGCTTTTATTTTATTAGCAGTTGGTTTAACGGCTTCTATGATTGAGGTAGATGCAAGAATTAAGTCACTTGATTTTATGTTGCTTGGTGAACATGTTGTATTTAAAGACCAGGTGCTTTTTTTCCAAAGCAAAAGTATCATGGATGTAGTGTTGGTATTGATAGGCCAATCTGCAGTTGATTCTATTTTGGTAGGTGTATTAATTTTGGTTTTTAGTGTGTTATTTCCAATCATGAAATTAAGTTCAACGGGTATTCACTTGTTGGGTAACAGGAGGTTAGCTGAAAACAAGTTCATTAAGTATTTTGCTTTTCAATCAGGTAAGTGGAGCATGGCAGATGTGATTGTAATCGCGATACTAATGACGTATATCGGCCTGAATGGTTTACTGGAATCTCAATTGAAAAGTCTGCACATCAATAGTGATTTCCTTACGATTATCACGACAAATAACACTGCGCTTCAGCCTGGCTATATTATCTTTATCAGTTTCGTGTTATATGGATTGACGCTTTCTACTATTTTGAAGTTTATTACGCCACACGATTCACATTAGTTCAGTTAAAAGGTATTTTTTCCAACATCTTATTCCATCAGCATTGACAAATCATATTCAACAACCAGCTAAAAGGAAAACCACAGTGGCCAATATTCTGCTTATTGCCAGCCTGGGGATTTTGCTTTGCGGTGAAAGCTATTTCGGCTATCGCCTCCATAACCTTTCTGCTGAACAAGAGCAGATTAAAGAAGATTACAGTGTGGTCAACAGCATTACTTTTGGTATTTTCTCTGTTGACCAGTGGCGGGAGAAAATTTCTGATGTTGTGGGTAAACAGGTGAATGGTTTTAGCATGACGACTAAACAAAAGTCGGCTTTACAGGCACAGGTTACTAACCAGCTGAATGGTTTGATTAACAAAACGGTTGCGCAGATTAATAAACCTCAAAAAAGTTTAGGTGGTAAGCTGAAGAAGTTGGCATTCAATAGTTTTGTTGATGAGGATGAACTCCATGCGCTGGTTCCTATCTTCTCCAAAACGATCATTACCAAGATCAATAGTCCAGCAAGTAAAAAGAGGCTTAAGCGAATTGCCAACAGTAAAATGGATCAGTTGGAAGACCAGACTTACGACAGAACTGAGATTGCTAAAAATGCAATGACTCGCCAAATGTTTGCGAAGTATAAGGTTTCTAACGCCTCTGATTTTAATAAATCCATCAAAAGCCATTTGAGCGCTATTAATGTCTTAACATATAATTACGCTTATGCCATGTTGGGTTGTGTGCTTGCTGCACTTGTGCTTTGGTTAATCCTCAGGAAAAAGACCAGGTTGCAAACCACACTTTTTATGATGTCGATTTTATTTGCAATCGTATTGTTAGCTTCAGGTATTACCACTACCATTATTGAGGTGGATGCCAGAATAACGACTTTAAATTTCAAGCTGCTGGATGAAAATATCGAATTTACCAATCAGGTGTTGTTTTTTCAGAGTAAGAGTATTTTAGGAATCATCGAAACATTAATGAAACAACCTAAGCCAGACTCTATTTTAGTTGGCACCTTGTTAATGCTTTTCGTTATTATTCTACCTGTTTTAAGGCTTTTGGGGAAGGGAATGCACGTATGGGGAAGTGATCGTTTTGCAGAAAATAAAGTGGTACGTTACCTGGCTTTTGAATCTGGTAAATGGGATATGGCAGATGTAATGGTGGTAGGTGTTGCCATGACTTATATTGGTTTAAACGGCATTTTAAAAAGTCAGCTTTCCAACCTGAATATGGATACGGGGCCTTTAAAAACGGTAACTGAAAATAACAGTAGCCTGCAACCGGGGTATTTAATTTTTGCGGCTTACGTCATCTTCGCAATGATTTTATCGTATATACTGAAACGCATTGCGAAACCTCACGAGAAAGAACCACAGGTTTTAGATGAAGAAAATGTTCCGACTTAATCATAAGCGAGGGAAGGTTAAACGAACTTCTTGATATATTTTTATGTAATTTGCTTTTGAAGAAAAGCGAAATCATGTGCTGGTTTCGCTATTCTCTTTTTAAGGACTTTAACCAATACCTCAATGATTTTAAAAACCTTCTCGCAACCCGGTCAGTGGGAAACCTTTGGACATCTTTTTAAGGCCCAAACTGTTGGAGCTAAAACAATTCTGCTGGATGAAGGTGCAGTTGCACGGAATGCCTTCTTCGTAAAAAGTGGTTGTTTAAGGCTTTGGTTTAATGATCATGGCAGAGATATTACCTTTCAGTTTTTCTTTGAGGGTGAATTTGTATCCTCTTTCGAAAGTTTTAGATCGGGTTTACCAAGCACCTTTTTTCTGGAAAGTATAGAACCTTCTACGCTGGAATGCATTTCAAAACCAAATTTTCAAAAGATTTTAGCACAATCTAACGATGTTAAAAATGAGGTTGAGGAACAAACCTTTCAAAGGCTGGTATTTTATCAGCAACTTTTTCTATCCCGTATCAGAGACAATCCTGAACAGCGATATAAAAATATGCTGACACAATATCCAAAAATATTACAGCGTGTACCACAACACTATATCGCTTCTTATCTCGGGATTACGTCAGTTTCTTTAAGCCGGATCAGAAACCGGAAATAATCATTTCTTTACAATTGTTATCGTCCTCCGTTTTATAATGAATCACTTTTGTGCTGTACCATTTAAAAGCACAAATATGAAAGTACTAATCGTTTTCAACCATCCATATGAAGGAAGTTATTGTAACGCTATCCTTCAATCTGTTACAGCAGGACTAAAAAAAGCCGGACATGAAGTTGATTTAATTCATCTTGATCAAGATGAATTTAACCCGGTGATGACAGCTAATGACTTAAATGCATTTCGAAAAAAGACTCCAGTCGACCCAGTTGTAATCGCTTATAAGGCAAGACTAATTAATGCTGATCACATCATTTTTATATTCCCAATATGGTGGGAGTTGATGCCCGCTATGATGAAGGGTTTTATCGACAAAGTAATTTTTCCTGGCGTTGCATATGATTATAAGGATGCCTCAAATACGTTGATGAAGCCACTGCTCACCAAATTAAAAAGTGTAACCATGATTACCACAATGAACACGCCTTGCTGGCTTTATGCCTTAATTTTTGGCAATGCTATAAAAAAGGCAATGCTGCTTGGTACATTTTGGAAAATGGGTTATAAAAACAGGAAATGGATAAGTTTCAATCGGGTTAAAATGGTTACACCAGAAAAAAGAGAAAAGTGGCTAAATAAATTGGAAAGTAGGTTTTCATCTTTAAGTTAGTTAACAATTGCTTTTAACTATGTTGAATATGACGAAGTTCATTATTGTTGGTCGGATGTCGGGTTGGTGGGGATTTTTTATCCCGACCCTTTTTACTAAGGATTTTTTAATCCTCTAATCACTCAATATTTACGTATAAATAATTGATAGCAATTCTGTTTACTATGATGGATTAGAAATCCATAGTTATACAAGTCCGGAAAAAAATTCCGGACTAACACAATGTTAACTGGCGAAGTTTCAAAGGCGGAGCGAAAGGGAACTTTGCCAGTTTTAAATTTCCTCGGCGTTGGTCGGGATTTTTTATCCCGATCCTTTTACTCAGGATTTTTAATCCTCTAATCACTCGCATACAAATAATTGATAGCAATTTTGTTTACTATGATGGATTAAAAATCCATAGTTATACAAGTGAAGTTTCAAAGAAAGGGAACTTTGCCAGTTTTAAATTTCCTCGGCGTTGGTCGGGATTTTTTTATCCCGATCCTTTTTACTTAGGATTTTTAATCATCTAATTACTCAATATTTGCGTATAAATAATTGATAGCAATTCTGTTTACTATGATGGATTAGAAATCCATAGTTATACAAGTCCGGAAAAAATTTTCGGATTAACAAAATGTTAACTGGCGAAGTTTCAAAGGCGGAGCGAAAGGAAACTTTGCCAGTTTTAAATTTCCTCGGCGTTGGTGGGGATTTTTTATCCCGACCCTTTTTACTCAGGATTTTTAATCCTCTAATCACTCAATATTCGCATACAAATAATTGATATCGATTCTGTTTACTATGATGAATTATAAATCCATAGTTATACAAGTCCTGAAAAAATTTCCGGACTAACACGATGTTAACTTGCGAAGTTTCAAAGGTCAAGACGAGGCAGAACTTCACCAGTATTAAAATGCTAACCTTGAGGAATGTTGTTTAATACTAGCATGTCTTTGAGTCTGAAGAAGTTCTCCATGCGCACTCCATAAAAGCTTCGTAAAACGAGTGATCCTGATCAAGGTGTTCGCTTAACTTTAATTTAACATGCAAGCACTTACTTTGCTGAAAAACCAGCATTTAGCATGATTAAATATTTTTGGATTTGTTTATTGTTCATATTTTCCACTTCTGATTGCTACAGTCAGGAAGTGGAACCACTGCCTTTTTTTGATCAGGACACTAAAAAGCCAATTGAATCGCTCATTGAACTGAAGAAAATATATGCGCAATCTATAGAAAATGGCGATGTTATTTTAGAGGGAAAGTGTCTGCAGCAAATGGGGAAGGTTTGTTATGTTCAGGGGCATTTCCGACAGTCATTGGAGTTTTTTCTGAAAGCAGATAAAATCTTTAATACATCTAAACAGTCGCTGTTGCTAGCAGCTAACCTATGCGATATTGGTGTACTTTATTATTATGTGAAGCAACCCGATAAGGCCTTAAAATACTATACCTCTGCTTTAAAAATATATCAGCATTTGCAGCATGCAAGTGGCCAATCTGCCGTATATGGACATATTGGCCAGCTTTACGAAAAGCGACAGAATTATGAGCGGGCATTTTATTATCAAAAAATCGCTTTAAAGCTGAGCGAAAAAACTAGCGATCAAGCGGGATCAGCTAAAATCTATGAAAACATTGGAAGCATCTATGAAGATTTAGAAAAGTATGATCTGGCTGATATCAATTTTAAAAAATCACTCGGCTTATATCAGAAGAATAAGAACCAGATTGGCAGTATTGAAGTAATTAATAACCTGGGAGACATTTTACGTAAAACGGGCAAGTACAAAGAAAGCATTGTACAAACGCAAGCTGCTAAAAATTTAGCAGGCAAAATGGGCAATATTTATCAGTTGGCATCCTGCTGCAGAGACTTGGGCAAAGCTTATGAATTGATGAATCAGATGGATAGTGCCTATCACTATGTTAAACTGGGTTATAAATATACGTTGGATTTATATTCTGAAGATGGGGCCAGGCAGGTTGCCTTTTTACAGGTGCTTTATGATATCAATAAAAAATCTGATGAAATAAATAAGCTGCAAAACGATAAAAAAGTTAACCGCATCATCGCTGCATCGGCTACGATTGTGATTATACTCCTGGTTACACTGGGTTTTGTTGTTTTCAGCAGGCAACGGTTCAAACTTCGTGATCAGCAGATGTTAGCCAAGCAGAAGGATATTGAACATGATTTAACCAGCCTGGAGTTGAAGAATCTTCAGCTGGAAGAGCAAAACCTGAAACAACAGCTTGAGGTAAAGAGTAGGGAATTATCTAATCACACTTTAAATCTCATCAAGCATAATCAGTTTCTTGAAAACCTGCGTAACACTTTGCAGGCGATGGTAAAAGATGATAAGCGGGATCAGAAAAAGCAAATGAATCAAATCCTAACGGAGATTAATCAAAGCTTTAATCACGAACGCAACTGGAAAGAATTTACCCAAGCCTTTGAACAAGTACACCATCAGTTTCTAGAAAACCTTAAAAAATTCAGCAATGAACTTACTTCTGCAGATATGCGCCTGATTGCTTTATTAAAAATGAATCTTGATTCTACTGATATTGCTACTTTGCTCGGTATATCTACGGATAGTTTAAGGGTATCACGATACAGGCTGCGCAGGAAACTCAATCTAGCCCAAGGCGATAATCTTTCTGCATTTATACAAGCACTTTAAGCGTTACATTCTTGGTATATTTCATATGCATTTTCATCGGTTTTTAGGACTTAACAATTTGTTAATGTAACGGTAATAAAAGCATAACGGCGTTTAGGAGTATTATTAATGTAATGAAAATCAATGTTTTATGTAATCTTGTTGCCTTTTGGTTTATGGTAGCTGTAACGCTGTTGCCTTTATGTAACTCCATTAATTTTCTGTTGTAAAGTCGGGTATACACCTTTGTGCCGTCGATAATAAAAGACAATACCAAACGCAATGAATAAACTATTACAAATTCTGTTTTTTGTTCTCTTTTGTGCGGGCACAGCCAATGCAACAAAAATAAAAGGACACGTTTACGATAAGCAAACCGGAGAGGCAATTGTAGGTGCTACAGTGGTGATGGAAAACCCCAGGAGGGTAACCAATACGGGCCTTGATGGAACTTTCGAATTTAAGGCGGTAGCCATAGGCTCAGCCACCATCAGTGTGAGTTACATTACCTATAAAACCATTACTAAAACCTTTACTGTAGAAAAGGAAGATAATGAGCACTTAAAGTTTTATCTGGAAAGTGATTCCAAGAGCCTGGATGATGTAACCATCAAATCAAATCCGGTGAGCTCAACAGATCAGGGTGCTCGCAGACTGGAGAAAAATGCCACTCAAATTATGAATATAGTTTCTGGCAAATCAATCGAAATTTCTCCAGATTTAACGGTTGCAAATGTGATGCAGCGTATTTCTGGAGTATCCATTGAACGAAACAGCAACGGTGATGGACAGTATGCTATCCTGAGGGGGATGGATAAACGATACAATTACACATTAGTAAATGGGGTAAAAATTCCGAGTCCTGATAATAAGTACCGTTATGTTCCACTTGATCTTTTTCCATCTGATTTACTTGATCGTTTAGAAGTGTATAAAACGCTTACGCCGAATTTAGAGGGCGATGCCATTGGAGGTGGGATTAACATGGTGATGAAAAATGCTCCTGGCAAGTTTCAGGTAAATGCCAATATTGCTACTGGCTATAGCCAATTGTTTTTCGACCGGAAATTTGCGAGTTATAATGCTTCAGATATTCAATACAAATCGCCATACGAACTTAATGGAAAAAGCTATAATGCTACTCAAAACGATTTCACTAAAGGAACGCTAGATTATAAATACAAAAGCCCGGCGCCGAATCTTATTGGGAGTTTATCATTAAGTCAGCGGTTTTTAGATAATAGGTTAGGCGTAGTATTGGCCGGAAGTTATCAAAATACTTATCGCGGCAGTAACAGTACTTTTTACAATAACACCGTATCCGGTACGGATACCTATGCCGTAATTACCAGCAAAAGTTACCGCGAATTTTCAGAGCAGCAGCAACGTACCGGTTTGCATGGAAAGGTAGATTATGTTTTCAATAAAAACCACCAGTTAACGCTTTACAATGTTTACGTTAATCTAAAAAATCAGCAGCTGAGAGATGCGGTTACCACAACATACAATAGTGTTTACAATCCAACAGCTGGTAATGCCGAACTGGTTTACAACACCCGGAGCCGTTTAACTGAACAACAGATTTACAACAGTACCTTGCATGGTGATCATAAATTCTTTGATGATAAATTTAAGGTGCAATGGTCGGCGGTTTATTCATCGGCCAAAAACGATGTGCCAGATAATACCAGCATCAGCCTGAATGGCTTGGAACAGAATTTCCAAAGTAGCAGAACAACTTTGGTAAATACTTCTCCGGTTACCCGCAGGTGGGAGCGCAATACAGATGAAGATTTAGCAGGCTATTTAGATCTCACTTACCGTTTTAACATTGGAAAGGATAAGCTGGATATAATGGCTGGTGGATTATATCGTGATAAACAGCGCAGTAGCTTCTTCAATAATTATACCCTCGCACCAGGTGCTGCCGATGCAGGCCGTATTTACGGTGTAGATTTTCAGAACTATACGGATTTAAATTTAATTGTAACCAACCCAACGGGTGCAGTGGCTAATCCCTTAACCTATGATGCATCGGAAAAAATTAGTGCAGGTTATGGGATGTTTAAATATATCTCATCAAAGCTTGAAGTGGTAGGTGGTGCCAGAGTTGAACATACTAACCAGGGCTATAATTTGCTTTTCCCTGCAGGAGAAACATTTCCAAAAGGATCACAAGTGTATACTGATGTTTTACCAAGCTTATCGGCAAAATACTTTTTAACAGAAAAAGCACAATTGCACGCCTCTTATTACAAGGCCCTTAACCGCCCTGGTTTTTATGAAATTGTACCCGGAAAGGTAGTGAATGAGGAGTTTCAGGAACGAGGTAATCCAAATCTGAAACGTGCCCTGGCCGATAACTTTGATTTACGCTATGAGCTTTTTCCTGGTGCATCAGAGCAGTTTATGGTTGGTGCTTTTTATAAAAAGATCAAAGATCCTATTGAATATACTTTCCAGGCTGATGCCACTCGTGGACAGGATATTTATTATACGCCAGGAAATTTCGGCACAGCCCATAACTATGGAGCGGAGGTAGATTATATCAAGTATTTCAGCAAGATAGGAGTAAAAGCAAACTATACCTATACGCATTCTCGCATTACTACACCAAAAACAACCCGAAGCATTGATCCGCTTACCGGAGATATTCAGGCGCTTTCAGTAGATCAGGAAAGACCACTTTTCGGGCAGTCTGAACATATTGGAAACCTCTCTTTATTGTTTAAGGATACTAAAAAAGGTTGGGATGCGCAGGTAGCTGGTGCTTATACAGGCCCACGAATTAATACCGTTTCACAATTCCTCAACAATGATTTATGGCAGGAAGGATTTGTGCAGATGGATGCATCAGCAGAGAAACGTTTCAAAGGTGGCATCAGCATATTTGTAAAGGCGAACAACATTTTAAATACACCAACTAAATTATTCATTAAAGGTACCAACCCAGAGAATGATAAAATCAACGAAGATCTGATTAAAGACGGGCGAACACTGATCAGAAGTGATTACTATGGTCAGAGTTATTTACTAGGCTTCAGATATAAGTTTAACTAATCGAAATTTTAAAACAAAAAACATGAAATCGAATCAGATTTTTAAATTATTCATCCTTTTGGTACTGGCCCTTTCGGGATGTGAAAAGGCCAATATTGATGTAGATACTTCCGTTGTTGATGGTTCGGCCATTGGGGAAGTTTCAGGTGTCTGGGCAAAAGGAAGTACGCAGGTAATTAAAGGGGATATCATTATTCCTGAGGGCAAATCGCTCACCATTGAAGAAGGCGTAACCATTTTAATGGATACTTTGGCCAAACCCGAAATTGTGGTAAAAGGAAATTTATATGCTTTAGGAACGGCAGATAACCCGATTAAATTTACCGTAAATGAATTCTACAAAACACCACAGAAGAAATTTGGTAAACTCTGGGGCGGCATACTGGCCGGACCAACCTGTGAGGAACTGGTACTTGATCATACCATTATCGAATATGCAGGTTCAACCACTTCTGATGCATCAACCTCTGTAAAAATGGGACTTTATAAAGCCGTAGCGGGTGAAAATCTCCCTGCATTATGGTTTGCTAATGCCAAAGGCAAACTGGTGGTGCAAAATAGCGTGTTCAGAAACCTTCAGGAAGATTGTACCTATATTGAAGGTGGAAAAATTATTTTTGCAAACAATGTCTTCTACACTACTGGCGTAACTGGTGGAGAGGCCATGAACTTTAAATCGGGATGTTTGGCAGATATTGCTTATAATTTGATTTACAGCACCAATACCAACGCCTTAAAACTTTCCAATACGGGTGATAAGGTACCACAAACCTATATCATTGCCTATAACAATACCATGGTAAATACCGGCTGGAGAAGACCAACCGCAAAAGGTGGTTCAGTATGGCTGGAAAGTACTGTGCGTGCAGATTTGTACAATAACCTCTTTGCAAATACCCGTTTTGGTGTCAAAAGAGATCCGAAAAAGCCAGAAGATGCTCGTTCTGCATACAGCAATAACTGGTATTATGGTTTTGATCAGGTTACGGTAAATCAGTTTCAGCCTAAAGGCGATATTGTTGGAGGTAAAAATGATGTAATTGGAACTGTTGCGGGCGATAACGACCCTAAATTTGTGAATTATCCATTAAACACGTCAACAAGCAATGCTGATTTTAATACCGCCTGGGATTTCCATCTGCAGGGAAATTCACCAGCTTTAAGCAAAGGAATCACCAACTTTACCCGTCACCATCAGGCAGGTATTGTCATGAAAAACGGTATCACTTACACTTCACCAGCACCATCTACGTTTATTGGTGCATATGGCATAAAATAATAAAATGAAGCATATAAAACTGATTTACATCGCTTCGGTTGCGGTGTTAAGCTTAACCATTTCTTGTAATGGTGGGGCACAGCAAATCAATAATAATGAAGTAAAACCTTTATACGTATCTGATCCTGTTGATTTTGATACCGATGACCCGGCTATTTGGGTGAACCCGGCTGATCCAGCTCAATCTTTAGTGATTGGTACGGATAAAGATACCAACGGCGGATTGTATGTTTTCGACCTGAAAGGAAAAATGATAAAATCGAAAACTGTTAAAGGGTTAAAACGGCCTGATAATGTTGATATCGCCTATGGTTTAAACCTTGGGGGTAAAAAAACTGATATTGCCGTAACCACTGAACGCTATACACATAAATTGCGGATTTACAGTTTGCCTGATATGAAACCTGTTGACGGGGGCGGCATCCCGGTTTTTGTTGGTGAAACTGGAACCGAGTTTCGCGACCTGATGGGGATTTCGATGTATACCGATCCTAAAGGGCAAATTTATGCCATTGTTGGCCGTAAATCTGGTCCGAAAGAGGGTGGGTATTTATGGCAATACCTATTAACAGATGATGGAAAGGGTAATGTGAAGGCGAATTTAGTTCGAAAGTTTGGAAGCTATAGCGGCAAAAAAGAAATTGAGGCTATTGCTGTAGATAATGAGTTAGGTTTTGTGTATTACTGCGATGAACAGTTTGGCGTGCGGAAATACTACGCAGACCCGGCAAAGGGCAACCAGGAACTGGCGCTTTTTGGGCAGGGTGATTTTGCGGTAGATAATGAAGGTATTGCCATTTATAAATCCACTGGAAATAAGGGCTATATATTGGTATCTGATCAAGGTGCCAGGCAGTTGAAGGTATATGGTAGAACGGGTAAAGATGGAGCTCCAAATCAGCACCCGCTGTTAACCACTATAAAATATTCAGCCAACCAAACCGATGGGATAGATGTGGTTTCTGTGCCTTTAGATGCTGATTTTAAACATGGTTTGCTAGTGGCTATGAGTGACGACAAAACCTTTCATTTTTACCGTTGGGAAGATTTAGCTGGTAAAAAACTAGAGGTGAATCGTTAATTATATAAACCTATAAGGTCTTTAAGACCTTATAGGTTTATATAATCTCAAAGCAGTTGTTGTTTATGATGGCGATTAAATCATTATTTTCATTCATCCTGGTTAAAAACGAAAAAGATTAGCAACAACGATTAACCGATAGGTTAGTTTCGAGAAAAGTTATTTCTCATCCATTTCCCTTTCAGGGGAAAGCTGCCGCCAGGCGGATAGGGGTTTATCAATTTGTATGCAAGGTTCAAAGATTCCTCCACTACTGTCGGAATGACGATTCTCCAAGTGGAATTTGTTTTTCTTTCGTATTTTCCTTTTCAAAGAAAAGGTACCGTTAGGCGGATAGGGGGGAATGCTTTTAATAACGATATATCATTTAACCGCCCCAAGTCCCTCATTGTAAAAAAGGAAAGGAGTTTGATTCTACGGTCTTACCACTTAAATGTTGTAAGCATTTACTTGAATTATAAAACAATTTTAGTTTGAATGTGCTTCTTAATAGAAAGTATATTCAATGAGCACACAAAAACCAATAGCAAAAGACTTGCAAAAATTTATAGATCGTTACGAACCAACAAAATTTAAGGTGATGCGATCAGGTATAGAAATTAGAGGGGTGAGTAATATCCACCAGGCCATTCAAACGGCTAAAGATGTCATTGAAAAACTTAAGCTTAATTTAAATATTGCACACAGTGCAGATATGGTAAGTTACGGCGGTTTTGAAGTTAATCTTCGCTAATCAGAAATTTTCGGAAACTGAGTAGCATAGCTCTTGAACTCAGTTTCCATAATTATGACTTATCTATAATCAAATCGCTATTAATTTTCCCCTCAATTTAGCGTTATGGAGATCTTCTGTAACTATTTTTCTTAATAGATTTCCTAGAATCAGTTTATAGAAATGGTTAACTATTACCTAATTAAGGGATTTACCTCTTTCGCCTTGGATATTGCCGACTCATTATAAAAAACCAATGGTGATCTTTACTGTTCTAACTTAAGATGATATTCGATTAAATATTTTAATCATCATATTAATATGGATAAAGCGGAATTAGGAAAACAAAACAATACCGAATTAAGAGTTTCTGAGTGGTCTGGGTTTATCAATGCCAAATGTCCAAGGTGTCGCATAGGTTCTATATTCACTGGGGCGATGTATGGATTTAAGATTCAGAAAATGAAGGATGTATGTGAAGTCTGTGACCTGAAGTTTGAGCGGGAGCCCGGATATTTTTATGTTTCAATGTTTGTAAGCTATGCCATGAATGTAGCTGAAATTATTTTTCTTGGTGTAGCCGCTTATGTATTGGGACTTGATATTGTTTATGAAAACCTATGGTATTTTGTAGCCATCATTTTTGCAGGGGTACTGATATTCTCACCTTTCAATTATCGTTACTCTCGCTTAGTATTGTTGTATTGGCTATCTCCTGGGCTTCATTATGATCCATCGAGAATCAAAAAGAGATAAGTCAATGCCTCACATTTTTGATAATTTGTTGTTGGTAAAATAAAACAGCATCTCAGATTTGATCTGATGCCAGACAAACGGACATCAGATCAAAATTATATTATAGGAAATCCTTCAACAGTTATTATTTCTTTCCAGCCTTAGGTGCCAGCGTGAGGAACATTCTCTTGCCTTCTAATTTTGGAAGTAATTCAACTTTTCCAACATCTTCCAAACCCTGTGCGAATCTTAATAATAAGATTTCTCCCTGATCTTTGTAAACAATTGATCTTCCTTTAAAATGTACAAATGCCCGAACCTTTTCTCCACTTTCAAGGAAGGATATAGCATGTTTAAGTTTAAATTGAAAATCATGATCATCTGTATTTGGACCGAACCTGATATCTTTAATGATGGTTTGTTTAGCTTTTGATTTGATCTCTTTCTGCTTCTTTTTTTGTTCATAAAGAAACTTGCTGTAATCAACAATTCGACAAACTGGCGGTACCGCATTGGGTGAAATTTCAACAAGATCAAGTCCTTGTTCTTCTGCCATTTTTAATGCTTCGGCTATCGGATAAATTGCCGTTTCTACATTTTCTCCAGTTAATCTTACTTCTGTAGCAGTAATTAACTGATTAATTTTATGTTCTGCTTCTTTCTTTCTGAAGGGTAAGCGTGGCCCTCTGTTAAATCCTGCTTTTTTTAATGCCAAATTTTTAATTATTAGTGAATGATAAAGTTTTGAGAAGTGTTAATGTGGTGTTTTCGATAATATACAACATTCAAGGCTGCTGTGCAAGTTTTGGTTACTATCATGACTTTGAACTGAATTTCTATAAAATAAAAATGCATCCAATTCGTATCTAGAATTGAATGCATTTTTTTATGATGATAAACCTATTGTTGTTGTCTCTTAAGCGAATCTTTAGCTCTCTTTTTAAAGAAACCACGCAGTAGGAAGTTACTCTGTAAAGCTTCCAGATCTTCATCTAGTTTTTTACTGCTTTTTTCGAGATTAACCATTATCGATTTCACCTGTTGTGCGGTTGCAGCGTCATTTAATAACAAGCCGGCAGCATTATCAGATGTTTTGAGTTTGCCTGATGCGGCTTCTAGGTTAGCAGCCATAACTGATGCAGATTGTGTTAGTTTTTGAAGGCTTTGTGATGATCTTTCCAACTTTGCAAAAACAGCTGTATCTGTCATCATCTTATTGACTAATCCATTTTTATTATTCAATGTTTTTCCGAAAGTGTTTAGCTCCAAAGCCATTTTTGATGTAGCTAAAGAAGTTTTATTTAGGTTAGCCACCATAGATTTAAAATTTTGTGCCAATTGTTCATCAGAAAGCAATGCGCCTGCTGCGCCTTTGCCTTCTACCAAATTGTGGGAAAGCAATTTGAAATCAGAAGTAACATCCACCAGGTTTTTATTATTTACCTGAAGCGTTTTCATAATATCATCAGTAGAAAGTGAATTGTTCACCTTTAACATATCGCCATCTTCTACAAATGGAAATTTTGGATTACCCCCTGTAAGTACCACAATTTTATTTCCAATCAATCCATCAGCACCAATACTGGCTCCTGCATCCTTGTGAATATATTTGTGTACATCTTCTTCAATACTTAAGGCAACCTTTACCTGTGAGGTACCAAAGAAATCAATTTTTTTGATTGTTCCGATTTTAACACCAGAAAACCAAACATTGTTTCCTTTTTTTAGTCCTTGAATATCATTAAATACAACATTAAGGGTAAAACTTTTAACAAAGGTTTTCTTTTGACTGCCGAGGGTGAAGATTGCCACCACAAATATCAGTATGCCTATGGCAATGAAAATGCCGACTGTTATTTTCTTTTTATTATCGTTCATGTTTATTGTATAAAATTGTAATCATAAAATGGTTGTGCCAGCTGATCGCCTGAATTAAATATATCTTCAAAACTTCCTTGTCTTTCAAAACGCCTTTCCATAAGCATGGCAACGCGATTGCCTACTTCCTTTGCACAGGTTAAATCGTGGGTAATAACAATTGCACTGGTATGGTATCGCTCCTGAACATCATTGATCAGTTTATTAATTTCCTTTGAAGTAATGGGATCTAAACCAGCCGTAGGCTCGTCATAAAGCATTATTTCCGGTTTTAAAATAAGTGTTCTGGCTATTCCGATCCGTTTTCTTTGTCCGCCTGATAGTTCTGATGGCATTTGATTAATGGTTTGAGCCAATCCTACGGCATCTAGCATTTCTTCTATCAATGCATTTACTTCAGGCTTAGTGAGGTCTTTTCGGTTTCTTACCAATGGAAATTCCAGGTTATCCCGAACAGTCATACTATCATATAATGCACTATTCTGAAAAGAAAAGCCAATTCTTAATCTGAGATCGAGTAATTCCTGATAAGAAATTTCATCTACCTTGTGGCCTAATACGTTTACCAATCCGCTATCTGGACGAAGTAGACCAACAATAATTTTAATTAATACCGACTTACCCGTACCACTTTTTCCTAGTACCACCAGATTCTCCCCTTTATAGAGATCAAGGTTTGCACCTTCTAAAACCTGATAAGATCCAAATGCCTTATTTAATGCTTTTATTTCAATTACTTTTTCAGCACTGAAATCGGTCATGTCTTTCGCTGTCATATTCAGTTATGTATTAAAAAGGCTAAAAATCTGAACACAAACCACCTCTTCAACAAAGATGAGAAACATCGCCGTTACTACAGCAGAATTTGCAGCTTTACCTACACCTTCAGTACCTTTTGAGGAATGATATCCTTGATAACAACCCACAATGGCTATGGTAAAACCAAATATGATCGCTTTTACGGTACTGGCAATAATATCTAAATAAGTAATGTTTTCTAATGCACTTTGAAAAAACGTAGTGGCACTGGTACCTTCATTTACGGAAACATTTAGTAAGGCACCCAGCATACCAACCATTGCAGTATAAAAAGTAAGGATGGGCATGGTAATGGTGGCCGCCAAAACCCTTGTTGCTACTAAAAATTTAAATGGATTGGTAGCACTCACTTCCATGGCATCAATCTGTTCACTAACTTTCATAGAACCTAATTCGGCACCTATGCTGGAACCTACTTTTCCTGCTGCGATAAGACCTGTAAGCAATGGTGCTAGTGTTCTTAACAAAGCGATTCCTACTAAGGAAGGTAACCATGAGGTTGCGCCAAACTCTGATAATGAAGGTCTGGATTGCTTGGTAAATACCAGGCCTGTAATAAAACCAGTGGTAGATATAAGAAGTGCGGACCGATAGCCAATTTCGTAACACTGCCTCATGAGTTCCTTAAATTCATATGGAGGTAGAAAAGCTTCCCGGAAAAATCTTCCGATAAATCCAAATACATTATATAAAGTAATAAACAAATTGCCAAACTTACCCACTGGTTTGGGTGTTTCAGCTGTTTTCTCTTGCTCTAAGCTCATTTTTGAGTTTTTATTTTTATAGTTGAATCCTTGAGCATTTCTTTTTCTTTTAATAGCCTATGCTTAGAGATCTCGAGTGTATCTGCCGGAGAAAGGCTTTTATACAATACCTTATAGGTTGCCATCATACTGTTATTTCTTTTCTGAAAATATTCCTGACTAATTTTTCCCTGATTCAATTGCTGTTTCAAAGCAACCGACTGATCAATAATGGCCTTTGCCGAATCTACAATTCCCGAACTGGAAAGGGTAGTTTGACGATCTACTTTCTTTCCGCCGGAACCTTGCTCAGGATTGGTATTGTGGCAGGCAGTACCCAATAGAACGATAGGCATCATGAATAATATTTTCATGCTAACAATACACATTAATCCGCCAATTGTTTGTCATTAAACACATTATTTGCTTACAAAGATTTGAAGTAATTACCAGGCGAAAAATATTAATTAAACAACCTACACCAGACGGGTAAATATATGGATAAATCAGTATTTATACTCAAATTTCTGATTTCAATAATTTCCTCAAAAACATAAAATGTTTTAAGATAATAAAGAGAAGGCTCTATCTTATTCTATTAAATAGTAAAGTCTTTAACAGATTTTTTTTGTAATCTGACGGGATTTATTAGTTTTGTGAGCCCTAAAACGGGTTTACATTAATTTATAGATTGATTTATCTATCTTAATTATTCATAACTATGGAAAAATTCAAACAGGTACAAGAAGTTATCGCTTCAGTTGAAGCTGATATTGCTAAATTCTATGATGGCGGAAATGCTGCAGCTGGAACTCGTGTTCGTAAAGCAATGCAAGACTTAAAAGTATTGGCTCAAGAAATCAGAGCAGAAGTTACAGAGAAAAAAAATGGTGCAAAATAGGCACTTGTAGCAATTAAAAAAGCCCTCAGTATATCCACCTGAGGGCTTTTTTGTTTATTAGCAGTTATTATTTCAAAGAAATACCAATAGGAGGAAAGAACTATATATCTTCCAGTGTAGACGTCATGGACGGATTCGAACCGCCGTAAAAGGTTTTGCAGACCTGTACCTAAACCACTCGGCCACATGACTATTTAATTCATCAATTGATTTATTAGAAATGAATATAAAACAAATATAAATTAATTATATAATATCTATCTATTTTATAGTCTTTTTTTTTGTTGATTTATATCTTGAATTTATTTATCTGAAATGAATTATTTTAGTAAAGCTATTTATAGGCAGATTCTATTTTGCAAAACAGGTCTCGTTGAATAATAAATAAAGGTTATACCTTATATATACCAGCAGCCATTTTTTCTATAAATGCCTTCGGCAGAAATCTGTTTGCATAAACACTTACTACATTGGTTAAGCCTGGAACAATTTCCGACTTCTTTGCAAGCATTCCTTTTACCGCTATTGTAGCAACTTCAGCGGGTTGCATATTAAATTTTTCAGCCATCTTACTAAAGGCATCCAATCCTGCACGGTGTGCGAATCCGGTATCTACAGGGCCGGGGCTTAAACAGGTAAC
Source organism: Pedobacter psychrotolerans (assembly GCF_004340665.1). Classification (GTDB taxonomy): domain Bacteria; phylum Bacteroidota; class Bacteroidia; order Sphingobacteriales; family Sphingobacteriaceae; genus Pedobacter; species Pedobacter psychrotolerans. The sequence continues at coordinate 4,381 of NZ_SLWO01000007.1, read as the reverse complement.
CGATATGGATGTATTTTTTAATTCAAATCTTAGTGCTCGGGAAAAAGAGAGGACAAAAGCTTTTGTTGCTGAATAAATAGCAAGTGTAGGTACAGCCTGATATGCTGCTGTACTGGATATATTGAGAATGTAAGATTGCTTTTCCTTTAATAGTGAAGGGATCAGAAGATGGCATAAAGAAATAAGTGTATTCATATTTAATCGGCACATTTCCATTTGAGCTTTGAGATCTAAATCTTTAAATTGTCCCCATTGCCCATAACCAGCATTATTAACTAAGGCGTTAACACCATATTTTTTGTCTGTAATCCAATCAAATACTACTTTTGGAGAAGTTGACTGACTTAAATCAATTGCTAAAAAATCAGTCGCTATCCCGTATTTTACTTCAAGTTCATGGCCAAGTGATGCCAATTCTTCAGCAGAGCGGGCTATTAACAAAAGATTAAAGCCTTTTTTAGCCAATTCAGCGGCAATTGATTTGCCTATACCTTTGCTTGCTCCCGTGATAACTGCATAAACTTTTTCCTCTTTGATCATATGGCTCTTAATATACTACATCGCAAATATGCTATATAAAAGGTTATCTTCTTAACTTATCTATAACAAATCATCCAATGTCTTAGCAAAAGGATTGATCCCAGGTATTCTTGACATATTAATATTACCCCCACTCAGATAGATTTTGACTATGGAAATATAGAATTATTCGATTGTGATTTCTGAAAAGGAACCTTTAACTTTAAATGATTTATCGAAAGCATAGGTTAATTTCAAATAACAAAACATAAAATAATGGAAAAAGATTCAAATGATATCAGCAAATGCCCGTTTCATAATGGGAGTATGAAACAGAATGTTGGAGGTGGTGGAACCAGAAATCATGACTGGTGGCCAAATCAACTAAAACTAAACATTCTACGTCAGAATTCTTCCTTATCAAACCCATTGGATAAGGATTTTAATTATGCTGATGCTTTTAATAGCCTTAACCTCGAAGAACTAAAAAATGATCTGAAAGTGTTAATGACGGATTCGCAGGATTGGTGGCCAGCAGATTTTGGTCACTATGGTGGATTATTCATCCGTATGGCCTGGCACAGTGCCGGAACTTATCGCGTGGGAGATGGTCGTGGGGGAGCAGGGGCAGGATTGCAACGTTTTGCGCCACTAAACAGCTGGCCAGATAATGTAAGTCTTGATAAAGCCAGAAGATTACTTTGGCCGATCAAACAAAAATATGGAAATAAAATTTCATGGGCAGATCTGATCATCCTTACCGGGAATGTGGCGCTGGAATCAATGAATTTTAAAACCTTTGGCTTTGCCGGCGGACGAGAAGATGCCTGGGAGGCTGATGAATCTGTTTATTGGGGATCTGAAACAACCTGGTTAGGTGGCGATTTGCGATATGGTCATGGTTCAGATGGTGCTGATAAAGAACATGGAGTTTTGGTGAGTGATGATGATGCTGACGGAGATATCCATTCCCGTAACCTTGAAAAGCCACTTGCCGCTGTACAAATGGGTTTAATTTATGTGAATCCAGAAGGACCAGATGGAAACCCTGATCCGGTATTGGCTGCTAAAGATATCCGCGATACTTTCGGAAGAATGGCCATGAATGATGAAGAAACGGTAGCCTTAATTGCCGGCGGTCATAGTTTCGGGAAAACACATGGTGCTGCTTCTGCAGATCATGTAGGAAAAGAACCTGAAGCCGCAGGGATTGAAAACCAGGGATTTGGATGGAACAACAGCTATGGAAGCGGTAAAGGTGCAGATACCATTACCAGCGGACTTGAAGTTACCTGGACAACTACACCCACACAGTGGAGTAATAATTTCTTCGAAAATCTTTTTGCTTATGATTGGGAATTAACCAAAAGCCCAGCTGGTGCACATCAATGGGTAGCCAAAAATGCTGAGGCAATTATTCCTGATGCTTTCGATAATACGAAGAAACATCTGCCATCAATGCTCACAACAGACGTTGCCTTGCGCTTTGATCCGGCATATGAAAAGATTTCAAGACGCTTTCTAGAAAATCCGGATGAATTTGCAGACGCTTTTGCACGTGCATGGTATAAATTAACACATCGGGATATGGGACCGATAAGCCGTTACCTTGGTCCGGATGTGCCTCAGGAAGAATTGCTTTGGCAAGATCCTATACCTGCAGTAAACCATGCATTGGTAAGTGATAGCGATATTGAAACATTGAAGTCGAAATTATTATCTTCAGGTTTGACTGTGTCTGAACTGGTGTCTACTGCCTGGGCTTCTGCATCCACTTTCAGAGGGTCTGATAAACGCGGTGGAGCAAATGGTGCCCGTATTCGTTTAATGCCTCAGAAAGATTGGAAAGTGAATAATCCATCTCAATTACAAAGGGTTTTAGGTGTATTAGAAAAGATTCAACAAGAATTTAATAGCAGTCAAATTGATGGAAAACAGATCTCTATAGCAGACATAATTGTTTTAGCAGGTGTAGCGGGTGTAGAAAAAGCAGCTAGCGATGCCGGACATGCAATCAATGTTCCTTTTACAGCAGGGCGGATGGATGCATCACAATCACAAACTGACATAGAATCCTTTAGTTATCTGGAACCACAGGCTGATGGTTTCCGTAACTACCGGAAATTAAAGTCATCGGTTTCTACAGAAGAGCTACTGATTGATAAAGCACAGCTACTTACTTTAACCGCTCCTGAACTGACTGTTTTAATTGGTGGTTTAAGGGTATTGGATACTAATTTTGATGGTTCTAAAAATGGTGTATTTACCAATACTCCTGGAAAGCTTACTAATGAGTTTTTTGTTAATTTATTAGATATGAACACCGCTTGGAAAGCTACTTCCGATGAAAAAGAGACATATCTAGGTAGCGACAGAACAACTGGACAACCAAAATGGACAGCCAGTCGTGCTGATTTAGTATTTGGTTCAAATGCAGAACTCAGAGCAATTGCTGAATTATATGCAAGTGCTGATGGAAATGAGAAATTTGTTAAAGATTTCATTCAAGCATGGACAAAGGTGATGAACCTGGATCGTTTTGATCTTGTTTAACATTTAATATGATTAAAAGGGTGCAAATGGCACCCTTTTTCAGTTGATTGTATTTAGCAGGAACAATCTTTTAGATATAATTCAATAGACATATATTTGCATGTGATAGCCTTGTTATTATATATATGATAATTTATCAAAGCAAAACAATAGTAATCCGAGAATTTCTACCGTCTGAAGAATATTTGTTTATTTCCTTTTTTGAAGATAAAGAGGTGACCAAATTTCTTCCACAGCTCCATGCTAATGATTATCATCAACTATTTGAAATAGCCTTAAAGGATTACCACCTTGGATCATTTGGTAGATGGGGCATATTTGATGCTAATAGTGATTTGTTTATAGGTACTTGTCTTTACAGGCCATTTGTTGAGGTTCCGGAACAAACCGAAATTGGTTATAGTTTGATTAAATCATATTGGGGTATGGGGATCGGTACGGAAGTTGCCAAGGCTCTTTTATCTTATGGTTTTGCAAAGACCAAAACAAATGAAATTGTAGCCCTAACTGATTTAAGAAATACAGGCTCCCAGAAAGTTCTGCAAAAGTTAGGCTTCAAGCAGCTGAATAATATTAAGAGGAAAGGGGTAGAGCTCAATTATTTCCTTATAGAAAGATCAGAAAAATTAAAATAAGTTTATTATATATGGTATTAAGTCAATTTAATAATTATTACGTCTTAACTAAGGCAGATTTTAAACTATAAAGGCTTTAACTATTCTCCTTATTTAAATGAACGCTAGGTTATTGCAACTTGGCCTTATTCATCCAAACTTCTTCATTCATTCGGAATTGTATTTTAATCTTCACAATACCCTTTAAATAACCCTTACCAATACATTCTCATAGCCTATATGTTCTCTATGTCTATATGGTCGAAAGCCAATTTCCAAATTGTTTAGCTATTAAACAACCCACGCAAGCACCCATTGCTGTGAAATGTTTTATTTATTTCGATTTTTTCGTGATGATTAACAGGGTCTTATGGTTTTAGGTGATAAAAGAGAGTTGATAGGTTTGCAGGGGTATTAATTTTTGCTACCTTTGCATCCCGCTTCGGAGGAAACGGATGTATTGAAAAGCTGGGTTAATGATGGTGAGAGGGGATAAAAGGGGTGAAATTTATTTCAAATAAAATTTGCTCAAATGAAAAAGATCATTACCTTTGCATCCCGGTTAGGAAAGAACGGGGAGCTGGTTTTAAAGGCTGGCACATTGAAAGGTTAGAGAGGAAAGAGGGACAGAAAAAATAAAATTATTTTATTTGGAAGTTCAGAAAAGATTTCTACCTTTGCACTCCCAACCGAAA
>NZ_SLWO01000006.1 GCF_004340665.1 Pedobacter psychrotolerans | reverse complement strand
GTGATTCAGAATACGAGCAGGAGACGATCGGATCTGTTTTATCTTGTTATCAGTCTATCCTTGAGGAGCTGATCTTAACGGTGTCATCAGCAACAAAAAAACAGAATTTAAATTTGCCGGAAGCTAAGGGATTAAAGGAGGAAAATAAAATTGATCCGCAATCAAATGCTCCTCATGAGCGCGAATCAGGTAAGGAAGAAAATTTTACAAATCCATCTTATAATCAACTTTTTTACCTTTCTAAGTGGAAATTAGTTTGTGACGTTATTGTATCAACCTACTCAGTAGAAGAATTAAATATAAAAGCTTTCAAAAAAGCAATTAATCAATTAATCCAACGCCATGAAGTTTTAAGGACCAGATTTGATATTAAAGATGGAATCTGGAGGCAAAAAAATGTTCCAAATGATAAATTCTTCCTAAATATTGATGATCCATATATCATTGGTTCTCAAGAAAAACTTAACGAAATAATAAGGAAGGAATTTTTCAGAAAGTTCGATGTGTTTGTCGAGCCATTGATTCTTATACAGATTTATAAAATCGAAAAGGGTAACTATCATATTTTAATTACTATACATCACGCTATAACAGATGGTTATTCAGTAGGAATAATGATGGAGGAGTTAAAAAAGCTATATGAAATAAATTTAGGAAAACCAATGATATTGGATAAACTTAATTACCAGTATAATGATTTTATAAATTGGCAAGAGCAATTTTTGAGATCCTCAGAGGGAACAATTCATAAAAAGTATTGGATTAAAAAATTGGAAGGATTTAATCCGGAACTGGAATTCACACCCTTAGACAACAAGGAGGAATTTGTTCAAAAGGAGCTTAGTGTAACAACTGATGCTTATATTTCGAAAGGACTGTTTTTAAAATTGAATGCTTTTGCTGAAAACAATGGGTTGACTAGGTCAGCGGTACTTATGGGAGCACTGATTCTTTTATTAAAGGAACTCAGCAAAACCAATGATATAACTATTGCAGCACCATCATCAGGAAGAAACTTAAGCTATTTCGATGACATGGATATCACTGGAAATATTGGTTTTTTCGTTAACCTGTTGTTTGTAAGAAATATTATCAATAATGATATGAGCTTGAAGGATTCTCTATTAAGTGTTCAAAAAAGTTTTTTTGAGGATTTAAACTATAGTGCCTATCCATTTATGAAGCTTTGTAATGAAATCCCGCAATTCTTGCCGTCATCTAAATTTTTAGAATCAATTGTTATGTATAACTATCATAATTATAGCTATTTAAAAGACTCGGTCTATAATATTGGGGATAAAGGAAAAAGAGTAATTACTGAAACAGTTCCTATGATATGTAACATGGGGTTGAATGTGACAGAATATAAAAATTGCTTTCAACTCATGTTTATATATAACAAACAGCTTTTTAACGCTGTACAAAGAAAAGAAGTAAAAGATTTCTATCTCTCCATTTTGATGCAGCTTTTAGATAATCCAAATCTAATAATTAGCCAATTGAAGTGTCATCACTAGCGATAAATAGCGATTTCCTATATTGAATTAACCTGCCCATTATTTTAATAAGTAATATTAATGTAAATAAAATGAAAAAAATCCTAAGCCTGCTTCTACCAAGGATCGGAAAAATTGGACTAGTAAAATACATAATACTTGGAATACTGTCTGGTTTGTTCAGCTTTCTATTCATTAATATGGTTACACGCGTAATCGGACTAATGATAGCTGGAAATTTTAATAGTATTAACAAGGAGTATATTATAATTTTTTCGTTAATAATAATTCTGTTCATATGGACCAGGAAAACACTTTCATTAGGAATAATAAAACATTCTCAAAATTTGTCATGGAGTTTGAGGATCCAAATTATAGATTCGTTGCTTAAAGCTAAGTTTTCGCAGCTGGCGAGTAAGAAGGTTGATGTACATACCGCAATCGTTAATGATGTTGGGTTGCTGACAGAAGCTTCTGTTAATATTATCAGTTTTATAACATCTTTAATATTGGGGATATCATGTTTAGTATATCTCGCATCAATTTCTTTTGTGTTATTCCTATTAACAATTATAGTTGCTGCTATCGGTGCCTCGGTATTTCATCTTCGTTCAAATAGAAATAATAAAAACTTTGAAAAATACAGGCAATATGAGAACGATTTCCTAGAAAATGTTAATTCAATTTTAAATGGTTTTAAGGAAATTTATATGGAACCAAAAATCGGCAAATCAATATATGAAAAGAAAATAAAGAAAATTGCAAAAGGGTCATATCAGGTAAACGTTACAGCATTTACAGGTTTTCTTAGTAATCAGATAACCGGACAAATACTGTTTTATTTGTTAATATCTTCGATTTTGATGTTTTTTGGCATCCAATTAAACTTGCCTTCCAATGATATCGTAAGCTTTACTTTCACATTACTGTATTTATTATCATCAGTTGAAACAATTATGTTATTGTTGCCAAGTCTTGCACGCGCAAGGATAGCTGCAGATCATTTGATTAATCTTCAACTGGAACTGCAAAATTTAACGGATTCAGAAGCACTACAAAAAATTGTTAGACCTGACTTTTCAAATATAACTGTAAGGAATTTAAGGTATCATTATGAAAATAATAGTCAACCTTTCAGTATAGGTCCAATAGACTTCGATTTTCACAAAGGCGAGATTACTTTCATATTTGGGGGAAATGGGAGTGGGAAAACAACCTTTATACATTCAATATTGGGTTTGTTGATTTCTTCAGAAGGAGATATTCAGTTAAATGGAACCTCAATTAGTAAAGAGGATTATCCTGCATACAGGAGCCTCTTTTCTGTGGTGTTCAGCGATTTTTATCTATTTAATGAACTTTACGCGATTGAATATTTAGATCTAGAAAAGTGGGATTTTTATATTAAACTATTTGAACTGGATGGAAAAGTAAGTATTGAAAACAACTGTTTGTCTACCACGGAGCTGTCTACTGGGCAAAGAAAACGTTTAGCTCTTATTTCTGTATTGATGGAGGAAAAGCCCATATTAATTATTGACGAATGGGCTGCTGATCAGGATCCATTTTTCAGAAAGAAATTTTATCTCGAAATTATTCCTATACTAAAACTAAATGGTTTGTCAATCATAGCAATTACTCATGACGATATGTATTACCATTGTGCAGATAAATTGTATAAAATGGAAGAAGGATGTTTAATCATTGAGAATTTAGCACTTCTCCAAAAATTTTAAATGAAATGGAAAAAAAACAAATTTTTCTACTGCATTTTGCAGGAGGCAATCAGTATTCCTACCAGTTTATGATGCCTTTTTTACATGATTTTAATGTTAAAGCCATTGAATTACCGGGAAGAGGGAGGAGGTCCGGAGAAAAGCTTTTGTTTGACTTTGATTTGGCAGCAACAGATCTTTATAATCAAATCTTAGAGAATCTAAACTCTCAGGATTTTATAATATTCGGCCATAGTATGGGGGCCAAATTGTCCTTGCGTATTGTGAAAATGCTGGAAAACGCCAATAAGTATCCATTAGGTCTATATGTAAGTGGTAATGCCGGCCCAGATATAGGAACTGATGTGAAAAGATATCTGCTAAATAAAGACGAATTTATACAGGAATTAAAAAAAATCGGTGGAGTTTCCGTTGAGTTTTTGGAAAATGAAGAGTTGTTTTCTTTTTTTGAGCCAATTCTTCGTGCTGATTTTGAACTATCTGAAAAGACTTCAGCAGCACGATTTCAAACTATTAAAACGCCGATTTACGCAATAATGGGATCCCAGGAACCTTATGCTGATAGAATTGAAAATTGGAAAAATTTCACAAGTTCTGAATTTCTGTATAAGATAATGGAAGGTGATCATTTTTTTATCCAGAACCACGCAAATGCTATTATCAATTTTATAAGAAGTAATTTAATTAGTACTAAGTAGATATAACTATAGCTATTTACGGATTCTGTAACATCGCCAGTAGATGATCTGAAATACTCTATTTCTTGAACTAATTATAATATAATCAATCCGGATGCTTGGTTTGTAAAACTATTAATCATTCTAAATTTTTAATTACACACTATGAATAAATTACGAACGGAATTTATATTTCCGCTATTGGTATTAATTCTGATGATTTTTGCACTATCAAATCAAATGTTTAGCATTCCTCCATTAGGAAAACTCTTGAACCCTTTTACAGGGGTTATTCAAAATGATAATGATAATGATCTTGATAATCCCATGATGGTGATTGATAAATCAGGAACCACAGATTCAGTAAGTGTATTTTTTGACAAACATAAAATACCTCACATATTCGCGAAAAACTCCAATGATCTGTTTTATGCACAAGGATATGTTACTGCCAGCCTTAGATTGTGGCAGATGGATTTCTACAGCTACATAAATGCTGGTCGTCTATCTGAAATTTTTGATAAATCCGATTTATTGGATTTCGATCGCAATAAACGAAGAATAGGTCTTTTGTCCGCAGCAAAGAATACCTTGAGACTTATCGAAAAGGAACCTGAAACTTATAAAGTTTTAACTGCATATACTAGAGGTGTAAATGCATATATAGCACGTCTTAATGATAAAACTATGCCATTTGAATATAAACTGCTTGATTATAAACCAGAACCATGGTCAAATTTAAAAACTGTACTTGTACAAGAATCGCTTGGCGATAATTTAACTGGTTATGATGAAGATTATTTGATGTCAAAGATGATGTTGGTTCTTGGGGAGGAAAAATTCAATAAGCTTTTTCCAGATTTTATAGGAAATATTACCCCGGTTGCAGAAGATTTTCTTCCCCAACAACGTAAAACACAAGGTGTAGGTATACCAGATTATTTAAATTACTCTTTTATTTCAATAGCAGGTAAAACATCTAAAAGTGATTATAACCCATCCTTGGGGAGTAATAGCTGGGCTGTATCTGGCAAAAAAACAAAATCAGGTTCTCCGATATTGGCCTCTGATCCGCACCTAGCATTTATACTTCCCAGCTTTTGGTTACAAATGCAATTAACCTCGCCGGAAATAAATGTTTATGGAGTCTCTATTCCGGGAACTCCTTCCATTATTATTGGGTTCAATGAGAACGTTGCGTGGGGAATCACCAACGGTGCCGATGATGTAAAGGACTGGTATAAGCTACATTTATCAAAGGATCTCAAAAAATATAAGTATGATGGGAAATGGATTAATTTAGATTATAGGGTAGAGGAAATTAAACGCAGAAATCACGAGGTTTTCAGGGATACTATATATAGCTCAATACACGGACCAATTGTTATTGATAAAAGTTATTCTGGTTCACAACCAGAAATGCTTAATTACGCACTGAAGTGGGAACTTAATAATCCGTCTAATGCCTTTATTACTTTTATCAAGTTAAATAGAGCCAAAAATTACACTGACTACAAGAATGCAATCAATAGTTATTGTTTTCCAACATTGAATTTTACATTTGCTTGTAATGATAATACAATATCAGTCGATCATCAAGGGAGAATGGCTCTTAAAACTAACGGTGTAGGAAGATTTATTTTGGATGGTTCAAGAAGCTCTCAAATTAGTTTGGGGTTTATACCAACTGATAGCCTGCCGCATAAAAAAAACCCCAGTAGTAATTACGTTATTTCTGCCAATCAACATCCTACATCTGTAAATTACCCTTACTATTATAATGGTTATTATATAGAAACTAGGGCCAACCAAATAGATAAGGAACTTCAAAGGAATAATTCATTTGATTTGACGGCTATGAAAACACTTCAACTAAGTACTATCAATTCATTTGCGGTAGACGCTTTGCCTATTTTATTATCAGCTTTAAATCAGAGAGGTGTTTTGGAGAATTATAAAAAACATCTTCTTTCGTTACGGAATTGGAAAGGCAATTACGATCTTAATGATATTAATCCAAAATTATTTGAACTATGGTGGACAAATACTAAGAATCTCACTTGGGATGAATTTGGCAAGCCCGGGCCTCTGGGTATCCCTTCCAATTATGTTTTGCTTGATATGATCAAAAATAATTCTTCGAGTAACTACTTTGATATATTAGAAACCCCTAAAAATGAAACTGCTACAGATATAACAACTCTGGCTTTCAATAAGGCCTCGGCATCATATGAAGCCTTATTTGTCAACAATAACGTGAAATGGGGAAATTTAAATAAGATTAGCCTGATGCATATGGCTAATTTTAAAGAATTGAGTTTAATGAATTTGCCTTCTGATGGACATCCGGATGCTATTAATGCAAAATCCGGATCTTGGGGGCCCTCCTGGAGAATGATTGTGGAGCTCGGTGAAAAACCAACGGCTTTTGGAATTCTGCCAGGTGGAAGTTCAGGGAATATTGGTAGTAAGTATTATACCGACTTTGTAAAGGACTGGAATAACGGTGGGTATTATCCGTTAGATTTCTATACTTCTATGAAAGAAGCCGCGCAGCATACTACTAGCCATTGGTTATTAAAATAAATTACATGAAAAATTATATCAAACATAATCTTATTGCCTTATTGATAGTCGTCACTATTGTCTTTATCGTTGAATTCCTCGTCTCGATGCCTTGGTGGAGTTTCGTAGTACCGGTAGTGTTTTTAGGTGCTATATTAAGCTATTTTAAATGGCAGATTAATAGCTTTCAAATTGGATTTATTGCTGGGTTTCTTCTTTGGAGTTTTATTAATTACTTCTTGCATTTAAATGGCAATGGTATTGTTTTAACCAAAATAGGTCTTTTCTTATCATCTTCAACGGTTATCGTAGTTTTAGTCTCGGGGGTAATCGGAGGGCTACTCGTAGGCTTAGCTCTATATACAGGAACTAAGATCATAAATGTTAGGAATATAGAAATCGATGATAAGAAGTTCGAATTATAATGAAATTTTTTACAACCCTCTTAATCATGAAATGTTATATGTTGATTTCGTTAATATCTTAATAATGGAGTCAAATGAAATAGTCTTCAGCGCTTAAGTGTTTTTCAATTACGGATTAGGAATAAACGTCGGATTCATATAATGTCATTATAGGAAGACATTAATCGACAATTCTATAATTCGTTTGGTAAATGGGAGGGACTTCATAGCTGAAACCGGTCTTACGTATTGGATTAATCGACTGTATGCCTCCTAGTATATTAATCAAATTTTTTTAATGAAGTTGAAATTCCGGCCAGACAGCTCACCGGAACGAATGGGCAACAATTGCATTGATTTAAATAGCTATCATTTAAAACTAGAAACGCATTGTCAATTTAATGAACACATCACGATGAAACCTAGTGTTAAAGCATTTAGTGGTTCAGATTTCCCAGATAACATCTATATGGTTCCCAGGGAAAGTTCCATTTTTGCCATGTAGACATTATAATCTAGATTTATATAAACCGATATTTTACCCATAAAAATTAATCTTACAAATCAAAAAAATATATGGAAAACCGCATTGCGATTATCACTGGTGCAAGTTCAGGGATAGGAGAGGCTACCGCTATCAGACTAGCTAAACAAGGTATTAAAATGATCCTGACAGGACGTAATGAAAAAGAGTTAAATCGGGTCGAAGATAGAATTAATGACAAGGAGCATGTGAAAATGTGTTACACGATTTCAGGAGATATCTCTGATCCAAAAACGATAGATTCTTGTATTGCTAAATGTATAAATGTCTGGCAGCAACCTCCCAATGTCTTTTTGGCAGCGGCTGGACGTGGTCTGCCGGGTACATTATTATCTTCAGATTCAGACCAATGGAATGACTTGATAAATACCAATATCAATGCACTCTTTTACCAGCTAAAAAGTATCAGTAGGGTAATGCTGAAGCAGGCATCAAGCAAAAAATTTGTTAATTTTCCATCAGATATTATCGTTATAGGTTCTACAGTCGGCAGAAATGTTTCTCCGTTTAATTCTGTATATGGAGCCACAAAATTTGCTGCACATGGTCTAACTGAAGCGTTAAGACGGGAGCTCTCAGTCCAGGGTATTCGTGTCACCCTTATTGAACCCGGGCTTGTAAAAACTAATTTTCAAAAGACTGCAGGTTATGATCAAAACTGGTTTGACAAATATGCTGAAGAGGTTGGACCTGTATTGGACGGAGATGATGTAGCCAAAGTAATTGAATTTCTAATAGACCTTCCCGGAAATGTACATATGGACAATATTTCAATTCGTCCAACTAGACAATCCTATCCTTAATTATAGTTTTTACCAATCATTTATTTAATCCTAAATTTATAATGCAAATCATTTATAACAATATAATTGAGTTGTTTGAACATATTGTTCAACAATATTCAAATCGGGTGGCAATAAAGGATTATAAGTCAGCTTTCACTTATAAAGAGCTTTATTATTATTCTTCGGAAGTGTCAAAATTCCTAAAGGACAGAAATACTCAAACTGGGGAAAGAATTGTTTGTATTAGCAAGAAAAATACAGAAAGTTTAATTTGCTTTTGGGGAATTATTTTTTCGGGATGTGTCCCTGTTATGCTTGATCATGAAGATGGCGTAGCAGTTAATGCACGGAAAATTGAAACTATTCAAGCAAAATACATAATACTTGATAAGTATAATCTGAGATTACCGAAAGAACTTGAACCAATCGGGATTGATTTTAGTGATATTATTACTTCCGGAGTTGTACCAGATCATTTTCCTGTTGGTAAACATTCAGGATTTTCCGATTTATGTTATATCTTGTTAACAAGTGGAACGACAGGACTACCTAAAGCCGTTCAAGTTACACAGCACGGAGTTTTGCATTACATGTACGGAATGTTTCAGAAGTTAAATACGTCATCTTTTATTAATACAGGTCATGTCACCACATTTGCGGCTGATTTAGGTATGACCAATTTATTAATGGCATTATTATCGGGAGGAATGCTCAGGATATTCAATAAAGAAGAAGCTACAGATCCGGCCATTTTCAATGAGATTTTGGTAAAAGATCAAATTAATTTTTTAAAGATGACTCCTTCTCATCTTATCTCTCTTATTTGGAATACGAACGGATACTACAAACCAATAATCGATAATCTAGTTCTTGGTGGGGAAAAGCTATCCTGGTCGACTGTTGAAAACGTACTTGAACTGGACTTTTGTAAAAATCTTTACAACCATTACGGGCCTACGGAGACTACAATAGGGGCAACCGCATTTAAAATAGAGAAATCTTCTAAATATTTTAGTCAAACGGGATCCGTTCCTATTGGGGCAGCATTAGGAAATGGTATTTGTTTGCTTCACAACAAAAAAAATCAGGTTGGAGAGTTATTTATAGCTGGTCCGGGACTAAGTAAAGGATATTTTCAAAATGAAATTGAAAATGAAGATAGATTTGTGGAAGTAGAACATAATGGTGAACTAATAAGATGTTATAAGACGGGGGATCTTTGTAAGGAACTCGAGGATGGAAATTTTGAATTCTTATATAGAAAAGATCGTCAGGTAAAGATCAGAGGATACCGCATTGAGCTAGGTGAAATAGAAGAAGTGTTAATATCACATCCTGATATTGAAAGTGTTATTGTTGTTGCCTCAGATAAAAAATCTCAGACCCATTTAGATGCCTATGTTAAACCCAAAAAAGGTATTGAGCTTACTAGTGTAAATTTAAAATTCTGGTTAATTAATAAACTACCAGACTATAAAATCCCATCTGCTATCTTTTTTTATCAAGAACCTCCATATAATGCTAATGGAAAAATTGATATCAACTCCCTGGTGAAATCTTTTGAACAGGATAGACCCCCATATCATAATGATTTATTAATATCATCGGAAGAGTCCTGGTTAGTGCATGCTGAAAATGCCTGGAAGAGCATTTTAAATATGCTCTTTATTTCACCTGATAGTAATTTCTTTGAAATAGGCGGAGATTCATTAATGGCCATTCAAGTAATAGGACGACTTCAACGACATGGTTATAAAGTTCACATTACAGATTTGAGTAGAAATCCTGTTTTTTCGGATTTCTTGGCAATCAACTCTCAAAAAGTGATCAATATTGAGCCACAAAATGATCGGTCAGATGACGGTTTAACTATGTCCCAACGACTGTTTCTTGATCAGAAAAGAAATAGCTTTAATCAGTATTGTCAAAGTGTTTTATTGGAATCAGAGCGTAAAATTGATATTCGTAAATTCGCTCTAGCTATTAACTGCATTATTAAAAGCCATTCTCAACTAACTCGCGTGTTTTCATTCGAAAATGCTAATACTCTCGATATTGCAATAAGTAATGGTTTTGGAACTACTGTATTAGATGAGTATGAATCAACTGTTTTACAAATTCAACGGGTTGCTGCTGATTTACTGAGAACAATCTCCATTGAAAATGGGAGGCTTTTTATTGCTCATTTATTTATTGATTCTAAAGGCGTAGAATATATTCTCTTATTATGTCATCATCTGGTAATTGATGTTATCTCATGGAATATCATCATAGAGGAATTAACTGAATATTATGATAAATTGGTCAATAACCTCAGCCCAGTAATATTTTTGGAAAATGCTGTCAATAGTTTTTATTGTAAAAACCCTGAAAAGTACTTTAGAGACGATCTTAACCCAAGTATTCAGGAACTATATAGATTACCCCTTTTAAGAGATTACAAGGAGAAGAATTGTACGGTCCAGACTTGTAGTTTTATAGTTCTGGCAGAACTGGCCGAGGCATTAAACCAGATCGGTGAAACTAAGGATTCTGCCAACATCAGTGGATTTTTATTAAATGCATTGTCTTCAGCTCTCTTTGAAGAATTTGGATTGAACAAAATCTCAATTGACATCGAATTTCATGGGAGGCCGCAAATTGAAAATCTAAATGATATAAGCAGGTCTGTTGCCTGGTGGTCCACAACCTTGCCGTTAAATTTAAACATAGAGCATATTGACCCGGACTACTGTAGTAAATTGCTAAATGTTAAAGCTGAATATGCCAACAATATTAATTTAGCAGCAAGTGAGAAAATAGATAGATCATGGGCAGTTTCTGATGTGAGATTTAATTATCTGGGACATTTCCCTGAGAAATTTGAAAATGGAAGTATATCATTGAGGCCTTCTACATTTAATTCAGGTCCAAATAGAGATGAATATTCTCAATGCGAATATCATATGTTTTTTACTTCTCGATTTATTGGACCACGGCTTATAGTAGATGTTCAATATCAAACTAATTTGTCGGCAAATTTTAATATTGAAACTTTTTTAAACAAATTCCATTTTTTTCTAAAAGAGTCATTAAAAAATAAGGTTAAAACAGGTACAACTTCTTTTCCTGCTTATTTTAACAGTAATGTACCCTCAATTGGACAATCCTTATTTAATCTGGTAAATGTTCCTGGGAATCGTCACAAACAAAATATTTTGCTCACAGGGGCAACCGGATTTCTAGGAATTCACATTTTAAAAGAACTTCTTGCCAGTGATCAAGGGTTTGTGTATTGTATTGTTAGAGGAGAAAGTAACTATCAGGCTGAAAGTCGTTTGAAATGTGTTTTTGAACAATACTATGGGGATTTATCTAGTTATGACTGTAACAGAATTATTGTATTAAGTGGGAATTTAATTGATGCAAAATTTGATCTTCCATCTTCTAAATATGAACAGCTCACAGATGAAATAGATGTAATTATACATGCGGCGGCCGATACCAATTTACTGAAAAATTACGATAGATTATGCAGAACAAATGTGCTATCTACGGCGAATATTATAGAATTCGCAAGAAAACGTAAACTTAAGGCTGTTCATTATGTGTCAACATTAGCCGTTAGTGGTTACCTGCCAAATGGAATGCACAGTCAATTTTCTGAAAATGATTTTAATTGTAATCAATTATTTATGTCTTCGTATGAAGAAACCAAATTTGATGCTGAAAAATTGATTCGTGAGTTTTTTAAAGGAGGTGGTGAAGGAAGGATTTATAGATCCGGGCATATTGCTGCAGAGTCAGCTTCAGCACAATTCCAATCTAACATTCAGCAAAACAGGGTATTCCAAATTATTAATGGAATAATTTTGCTAAAGAAAATACCGGTAACGTATCGTGAAAGTGTTGCATTTTCTTACGTAGATATCGTATCTAAAGCAATTGTTGATCTGTGCTTAAATAAAATCAATAGCCCTATGAAATGTCTGCATTTGGAGAATCCACAAAATATTTCCTTTTTGAAATTGGTTCAAATGCTTAACCAGATGGGATATGAAATTGAAATTGTGGATATGGTAAGGTTTAATGAAGCAGTTGCCAATTTTCGTGGTAGCCAGATTGAGAAGGAGGGAGTGGATGTGGCATGCCTCTGGATTAATCGCTCTATAAATTACCCAAGACAAATTAGATACTTACAGCATTCTACAATTGATACTATTGCTAAATCCGGATTATATTTTCCATTAGCAAATTTTAGATGGTTTAGCACTATGATTTCTAAAGGAATCAATGCAGGTTTCTTTTCTGATCCATTGGCAAAAGCTAAAGTGGTTTGTAGTTGATTTTATAATAAGCCATGAAAAAAATGTTAAAGGAACTTGAAAAGCTGGCTGCCTATATTGGTAATACGCCCCTTATTGAATTGAAAAATGATGACATCAAACTATTTGCCAAATTAGAATACAATAATTTCTCAGGAAGTTCAAAAGATCGTGCAGCCTATAGCATCATCTATAATGGTATTAAAGCAGGGAGAATTACTGAAGATACAACAATCATTGCTTCCAGCTCCGGTAATCTTGCTATTGGAGTTGCCTCTATTTGTAAGAGACTAAAGTTGAAATTTTTTCCGGTTATCGACCCGAATATTAATTCAGCTTATGAATCCCTTTTAAATCTGATGTCTCATAAAGTGATCAAAGTAACAGAAAGGGATCATACCGGAGGGTATCTGTTGACCAGGGTCAATGTTGTTAATGAATTACATGCGAGAATACCGAATTCATTTGTTGCAGATCAATATGGAGATCCCAATAATTATAAAGGTTACAGCGGACTGGGACAAGAAATAATCGACTCTTTTGACAATCTTGATTATATTTTCGTTGCCGTAAGTTCGAGCGGAGCCATTACAGGTATTTCAGATTACGTTAAGAAACAAAGGCCGGAAATAAAGATTATAGGGGTGGATGTGGAAGGATCTGTTATATTTAACTCCAAGTCGGTTAAACGATATATCTCGGGAATAGGCGCAAGTCAGGTCCCTTTGATTATTAAAAACGCGATTATCGATGATGTGGTGATACTATCACAAATGAACATTATTAGAGGATGTTTTGAACTTTTAGATGAACAAGCCATTTTTGCAGGTGCATCTTCAGGCGCTGTTTATCTGGCTGCTAAAAACTACGCTCTGCTTAATGGAACAGCTTCTAAAGCTACCTCTCTGTTAATCTTTCCTGACAAAGGACATAGCTATTTAGACACCATTTATAACCAGGAGTGGGGCGCTCGGTTGGCCATGGAGCTAGCTCCGCCTTCTAATAACCTAGAAATAGCAAAATAAAAATTATGTTATACCTTAATGCAGATAATATTAAAGAGATTGGTCTTAATTGGGAACAGCTAACAACTGTAATTGAAAGTGCAGTAGAGTGCCTTCATACCAAAGACTATTCACAGCCAGTTAAGCCATATTTAAGATATGGAGATCTTAAAAACAGGATTATTGCTATGCCAGCTTATATTGGTGGGGCTTCTCCATGGGCTGGAATAAAATGGATAGCCAGTTTTCCTGATAACATTTATAAGAATAAGTTAAGAGCAAATTCTGTTACCATTTTGAATGAATATGACTCAGGTATACCACAATGTATCATTAACACCGCTATGATTAGCGCGATTAGGACAGCTGCTGTTTCAGGTTTGATGATAAAGAACTTTATTAAAGGAAAAAAGTCAAAAAGCAAAATAAATATTGGCATTAACGGCTTTGGGCCGATTGGTCAGATGCACCTTAGAATGATTATTTCAATTTTGGGAGGTTCGATTGGCGAAGTGCTGATCCACGACCTGAATCCAATCAATGAAAATAATATTGACAACAATGTTAAAGATATGGTATCAATTGCAGGTAGCTGGGAAGAATGTTATAAGAACGCAGATGTTTTTGTTACCTGTACAGTATCTGCTGCGCCCTATATAGATATTGCACCTAAAAAAGGTTCACTACAGTTAAACGTTTCTCTGAGAGATTACACAGTTGAGATGAGAAATTATATGAATCTAATTATTGTTGATGACTGGAAGGAAGTTTGTCGTCAAGATACGGATATTGAAAATATGCATAAAGTGAAAGGATTACTTGAAAATGATACTTTTTCAATTGCTGAAGTAGTGAGTACAGGAAATCTTAATAATCGGTCTGAATCAGACGTCGTTATGTTTAATCCAATGGGATTGGCTATTTTTGATATTGCTGTAGCAGTGTATTATTACCAGGAAGCACTAAAAAAAGACATAGGCTTTCCTTTACCCGACTAGTAGTGAATGGCATCGTGGTTATCCGTTTTAGTATTTGGATATTTTGGTCAAAATAATCATTTTGAAACAGAAAACTGAGGATTGGAAATCTCCGATCTTAATCTCTTATTCAAAAGAGTTATACCACTATTCAAAATCAAATAACTGCTTATATGAATCCGCATTCATCTGTTTTTCTCCATATATAACCTTTCAAATACGAAGAGATTGATTTGTTAGTTTCTGATTATATACATTACTTAGTTTTCACTTTACAGTTAGGTATATTTACTCGAAAAGGTATCGCTGGCACTAAATTCACATTGAATTTTCCGAATCTTTCTATGGTCTGTATCATGACGATTTTTTAACAGCAGTTTATTGGCAGATGAGATTTTTATAAGGGTAATGGACTAAAGATGCAGGTGTCTTTTATGCCACCTTGTCAAGGTAATATGTTAAATACTTGAATACTAATTGTAATTTTAGCCAATTCGTGTATTAGACTTGGTGGTTAGTGTAATTATCTATAATGATAATTTTTAATAGGTCAAATTGTAGTAAGATTCACTATGACTTCTCTAACGCTATGAAAAAGTTAATAAATTCAAATGAAAGTTGCAAAAAAGGCAAATGTTCTAAATTATTTCCGAACTATCCCTGATCTATTATATTCGCTTAACAATTTTTTGTTGGATAGTTGGTAAGAGAATTCTTCAGACTATTTTACAGGATTTTATCGTTTTCAGATTTTATTATCTAATGGGTTCATTGTTAAATTTTATTTTCAGGTATATGGATAAGAAAATTTTCTGGCATGTTATATATACAAGACCTAAACAAGAAAAGAAATTAGCTTCACAACTGTCTGACCTAAATATTAAATGTTTTTTACCATTAATTAAAGATGTTCGTCAATGGCATGATAGGAAAAAGGTAGTTGAGTTGCCATTATTTCCCTCGTACGTGTTTGTGAATATTACAAATACAGAAGAACTCTATAAAAGTTCAGAACTTAATGGGTTTGTAAGTTATGTGAAATTTGGAAGCCAGATGGCTAAAGTTGATTCGGTAATTATTGAAAACATAAGAACGACTATAACCAATTTTTCAAGTATTGAAGTAGTGACATCGTATTTTGGACCTGGGCAAACCCTGCTAATTAGTGATGGCCCATTGTGTGGGCTTAAATGTGAATTGATTCAATATAAAGGTAAACGTAAGGCTATTGTGAGAGTAGATCATTTAAACAAAAGTTTGTTAGTTGATATACCCATAAATCTTATGATACAAACCCAAATTGATCGAATTTGATATTCGCAATAACAGTATAGAGGATGTTAATGAATATACTCAAATACAAGTATCTGTAATTATCTTCATTCTGTTGTCACAAAATTTTCTGTGATCGTTTGGGTATGACCAACCAGTGCGGACAGGGTTAAAACAATGGGTATAATTAAGCGAAGGAGAGTATCAGATGAAGATTTCATTAGAGCGTGTATCAGAAAAATAAAAAAGACAGCGAAAAACTAGAAGATCACGTTAAGCACTTTCCGCTTCCAGCTCAAATGATTATTCAACTGCTTCCGATAAGTGACCACTCCCTGAGGTTTCTCTTTATACAGGGATAGCTTACCGCGTACACTGATCTTTTTGTGTAGGTATAATTTTAAGACATCTCCCACCAAATTTCTCATCCTTTTTGTAGATGAATACCGAGATCAACTGGTTAGGGAAACTGCCCCGACATTCAATACAGTATGGTTTTCAAAAGTCCTGCCGTCATAAACTGAATCCACCAGGACAACCTCTTTTCCGGCAGCTTTAGTAATATCCTTCAATTCCCAGTGGCCAATCACCTGGTCAACCCGACCTCCTGAGCTTTCAAACCAAAGGAAACAGGGGCCAGTAAACAAATCAATAAAAGCGTTTTCATGTACTAAAGATAGCATATCAAAATGAATTTAAATGTGCCAACAAATGACTTTCGTATAGACGTTTATGTAATTCATATCAAACTATGAAATAATAAGATGAACCCGAATCATGATTTAAGATACAGGCTCACCTTATTATTAGCTTCCGGCTGAAATCAACATTTTAGCAAAAGAACAACGTTCAGCTTACTTTTAGATTGAAAGGCAATTGGCAACTGCCTGTATCGATTGGATAGCTCCAGGGCAACCAAAATGTTAACAGCCTTTGCATCACCAATACCCGGGAATTTCGCTAGCCTTCTTACCGGGCATCTCGAAAGCGCTTCAAGATCTCCGCTCACAGATTTAAGGATACTGGAAGCAAGATCTACCGCAGTTTGTTTTGTAGTGCCTGAACCAATGAGCAGGGCAAGCAATTCCGCATCAGATAATGCCTCCGGACCCCCTGCCAATACTTTTCACGTGGACGCATTTCAGCAGGCCAGATTTTAATCCTACGCGGCTTAAATTCCGTTTTACAAATAATGAGGATGTTTCCTTTTTTCGCCAGATCTTGATTCTCTGTGGATCATGCTCGTGAAAAGCATAGAGAAACTTTCAATTAAAAAATGAAAGTCTTCCTGGAAAATACAGACTGAACTTTTCTTGTAACTATTGTCTGTCTGCTTGTCCGATCGTGTGATTTTAATGTAATTGCTATTGTTAGTAGCCCTGGCAAAGTCAATAAAATAATTCCGTTTGCCGTTTCCAAAGTTTTCGCTTTCCAGTATTCCTGTTTTCATAATTTCGGGTTTAAGTCGGCTCAAACCTCGAAGTCAGAAAATCCTTACCCGAAAAATATTCGAATAACACCCGTGTTTATCCGTGTAGCTATTTTTTATACGGTTAATGTGATACAGTCATTTTGTAGTAACAGTCTGAATTACATAACTTTGATAGTATGCTTATTAAATTAATGCTCCAATGATTAACAGTATTACCGATATTCCTAAAGAATGCCGCAACTGCGGTGAAAAAAATATTTTCGGCAGATCCGATAAGAAATTTTGCAACGATGCCTGCCGCATTGATCACAATAATAAACTGAAAATGGAGAAGCGAGGGGATTACCCGGAATTTGTTAAACACATAACAAAAATCCTCACAAGCAACTACCAGGTTTTGCGAAAGCTAAACAGAAACGCCAAAACCATCGTTAGCGAACAACAGTTAACAGATCTGGGGTTTAATTTCCATTACATTACCAGTTACCTTACCATCCAAAAAGGGGATGTCTATCACTTTTGTTTTGATCAAGGATATTTGAAAATCAAAGACAACCAGGTCTTGTTGGTCGCTCAGCCAGAACAGATTAAAACGTGAATGTTTTCATTCATACGATATGCCGGACAGTTTTTTAAAAAGGCAGTGCAATTTATCAATATTATAGATTTATCGTAATTAATTCTTAGATACAGAAATCATGGGATAGAAGACGAATTACAAAGAAGAAAGCGATATCTGTCTTGGAGACAAATACCGCTTTCAAAAATTAACGCTCTCGATACAACGTTAAATATTTTTACTGTAATTGGAAATTCAACAAGAAAAAATATGCTCGAAGACCCAAGAAATAATGACAGCAATGCTAATCACTCCGAAATATAAATTATGACCACGTTGATATGCGAGTGTTTTATAGAAAAGAGTTACAAATAAGTAACAGAGTAAAATTATTATTTAAAAATAAGTCAGTATATTGCCCTCTGTAAGTCAGAAACGCCGATTTTATCATATATTGATCCAAAGAACTGTAAGACTCATAATCTTTTACTCTTAAGCAAAAAATTATACTTATGACATTTTTTAAATGTGCATTCTTCAAAAAACCTTAAATTAGTTTGTTCAAGAATTATAACTTATGAACATCAGTTACTTCAAACCCCGTAAACCTTTTTCATTTTCTGCCCACCCATATGATCTGGGAACCTTTATGGGTCTATGGCACAGCCATGATGACAACCATTTTCTGTTGAACTTATACCGAATTAACGAAGAGAGGTTTTTCGAATACTACAATCACCATTTAAACTATGCCCTAGAAAATAATTTGATAAGTGAAGAGGACTTTTTCTGCCATGTTTGGCAGATTGTACAAACTAGAATCAAACACCTTGAGATTCAAGATCCATTTTCACGTAACCACGCAATCCACAGGCAAAGCATCGAAAAACTCCAACAGTTTCAAAAGTACCTTCACAGTATAGATCAATGGAATGCAAGGCCATCACATATCGTTATCGCTGAAAAAGATGAACTCATCCAAAACCAAAAAATCGAAAAACTAAATGCTGAATTGGCGGAGTTGAATCAATATGAAGTTTCACTGAAGATCCTGATTGATGATGGACATCTGCCAACTTTGATAGATGTTATCCAACAATTGCGTTAGGTACAACTGCCATTTGGCAGGAAACTTATAAAGAGCGACCACAAAATCCCGTATGCTAAGATGATCGCCAAATATTTCTCACACGGCGGTAAGGATATTCCCATCGAAACCGCTCGAAACTACTTTGTCGACAAAAAAGGAGATGTAACTATTAAAGGCACTTCGATACAACCAGAGCATCGCCTTTTCAAAGTTATACCAATAGAACCTGCCAAAAAATAGCAGGCAATTCATCCACTGTATATGACCAGACCAATCGGATGGTCATTGTTTCAACCATTTCCCGCTACAAATTTGCTTCCGTAAACTTAAAAACGGAGGCATTATGCAGATCGAGATCTTAACCAAAGAAGAACTCCAAAGGTTCAAGTTCGAACTTATAGAGGAGATCAAACAAACAATTAGAACCGATGAAACGGTAACCAATAAACAATTCCTTCGAAGCTCGGAGGTGAGGAAGCTTTTAAAGATATCATCGGGAACGTTGCAGAACCTTCGCATCAAGGGCATACTTCCCTATGAAAAAATAGGTGGCATATTCTATTATGCACATGCGGACATCGAACAATTGTTGGGCGAAATCGGAAATTCGTGATGGGAACCGCAGAACAACTGGCCAGCTTTCTGAAGTTCGCCAGCGGGAACAGGCGTTTCCGTCAATCGCACCTTAGCCTATATTCGGCTATACTCATGTACCACGACAGGGCATTATGCCAAAACCCTTTTCGGGTTTCAAGGCGGGAGCTGATGAAACATTCGGCCATCCGTTCCTATGCGACCTACCACAAATGCATGGGCAAGCTGGTAGCGAACGGCCTCATCGAATACGAACCATCGTACCATCCGAACCATCGTACCATCCGAACCTTGCCAGCCGTGTTACCTTGTTGGACAATAACGGTGAACCTTGAGGGATTGGCATATTGCAGAAAAGTCCTTTTCCCAAAAAGAAAAGGGGCAAGCGGAAGTTGGGCAGAGCCCAACTTCCGCTTGCCCCAGGCTACGTCATGGGGGTTTCCAGAACCCTCCAGGGGTTCTCGTCCACAGTTAAAGTGGCATAGAAGTCGAAATTGGAACCCCCTTAAGGGTGCGATATAATTAGTTATAAAGATATATGGATATGCAGGAAACATTGAGAACGGTAAAATATTCGGTAAGTGATGATGTGAAATTCGAGAAGATCGCCCTCAAGCTCGGCAGGTCAAAGCGTTTGGTATTTTCCCAGATGCTGGACTATTTCTATCGGAGCAAAAAAGATCCGACCGACCTGAACGATGAACTGTTGAAGAATACCATCCTTAAAGGACAAAAGGAATACATCGGCTTCATCAAAACACAGGAGACCGAACTGCTCATTCCCATCAAACGTGATTCGGCTAGGATGATAGAAGCGATGAAGAAGATAATTGACCGCTTCAATGGTCAGATACTGAAGCATAATGATGAGATGCTGTCAAACCAGTCGGCACAGGCAAAAAGACTGGGCACTTTGCACGAAGTAGCCAGCAACATCGAGATGAAAATAATCACGAAGGAACGGCTGAAAAAGAATTTCATGCTGATAATGAACAGCTACATCAGGGAACGGGAACGAATGGGCATGATGACATCAGGTAAGGAAAAAGAGGAACTGGCCGAACAGGCGCGTAAACAAATAGAACTGCTGATATGTACATCAATATTACCGACAGCCTAACCACAAACAACAAGGGAAGCAGCAGGGAGTTGGTGCACTATCTTGAAAAGGAGAACAGGATCAAAGATAAACTTGAGCCGGAATTTTGGTTTAATCATAATGGCAACAGGATCGAATCCTATGAGGTGCGGCATTTAATAGATAACAACATCGCCAAGCTCTGCAAGGCCGATGCAAAGTTCTTTCTGGTCAACATCAGCCCCAGCCAAAAACAACTAAAATATCTTGAAGAAAGCTATGCCGAAAAGGTAATGGACGAATATGCAAGAAACTTCAGGCGTGAAGGCATCAGTTCCGCCAAAGACCTGATGTGGTTCGGCAAGATCGAGAACCATCGCTACTACGGCCACAAGGACAAAGAAGTATTAAACGGTGAAAGGAAACGTGGCGAGCGAAAAGAAGGCAACCAGATGCACATTCAGATTATCGTAAGCCGAAAGGATGCCAGTAACAAAATCAAGCTGAGCCCAATGAACAATTCAAAGGGCAAGAACGAGGCACATTCCAAAAAGCTTGGGCAGTTCAACCGTGTTGCGTTAAAGCAATCGGGAGAAACCATCTTTGATAGGCTCTTTGGTTTTGACAGGGGGCTAAAGGATACCTTTTCGCATGCCAATGTCCAGAAGAACGGTAGCACCGCTCAGAGGGAACAGATGGATATTCTTGAAATGACAACAAATCAGCGCCATAATTTTGAGCATGTTAATGAACTGGCACGGGATGTAGCAGATGGGCTTTTTCACTCGGTTGCGGATATGGTCAAGGTAACTGGTCAATCGATCAGTGGATTTATCGAGGCAATGCTGGAACCAGTGCAGTCGATCGAGCCAGATGTAAATCCAGTGGAGCTTGCAGCACGGAAAAGGAGGAAGCGAAAGATGCAACAAAACCAAGGCCTTGGGCGGTAGTCTCAGATTTTCCCCCCGCGCATTTGCGGCCTGCAAAAACGGCCAGCCCCACACAGCCCCGCTGTTATTGTTCTGGTGTATACGGAAAAGGTTTGGCGGTTTACCTGACCTTTCCATTAGGCCGTTCGTTCAGTCGGGACGGAAAATAAAGTTTTATTGCCATCTTTTATGCGCTCACTGATCAGCCACGTAGCCTCAAATAGTTTAACCAATTGTTCGTAAACTTTGATTACTTCAGATTTGGACAGGCTTTCTTCCATGAAGGAGGTAATCAGCGCTTCGTGAAGCCATGTGTTCAGGATTTTTTTGTACCCGTCCAGTTTATAGATCCTGAACATTTTCTTTAGTACAGATGAAGGTTTTACGATTTCCCGAATGCTCAGATTTTCAGGATAGTCCCGTAGCTTCTTCCTTTCCGTTTTGATGTACCATTTTGCGATATCACTTTGCTGTTTGTCATCGAAGTCAAGTCTCGCAAGCTTGTGGCTCTTTAAGAGCCAGGCAGCCTCTATCAGCTTTATGGTCAGTTCGTAATTATAGACAAGGTAGGCTGGGCTACATTTTTTTGATTCTTCAGATTCAAGCGCTGCATCGTTTCGCCAGCGTTTCAGCATCTTCAAATGATTGGGCAAACATGAGTGACTGAAAAAATCGTTTACCACTTTTATCGGATCTGTGATTTCATCATTGTCAAGATAAACGATCCTGTTGTCAGATGTTTTTTTTGTTTGCTTTTTCATAATTTCAAATATTGGTTTGTAATATTTTTTCGATCTGTACATGATCAGCGTTTTTTAAGGCTGCATAATCTGATGCCGATTTGGCAAGCAGTTCTATTTTCTCGTTGCACATCTCTTTTGCCAACAAAAGAAAAGATGCGACCCGTTGATAAAGACGCTCCGCATCCTGCCGGGAAACCGTAAAATCATCTTTATAACGCGAACCAGAATAACTTTTTGCCATTACATCAAATAAGCGCTCATCTTCGGGAGTGGACAGGAAAAGCTGAAAAGGCTTTTCAGAAAAGCACTGGCACAAACGGAGCAGGCGGTAAAGGTTGTGGAACTCCGAACGGTAGGCGATATTAACCCGCACCAGACAGATACAAGTCTGTTCTACGGCCTGATGGAGCATAAAGGCACAAATCCCAAACCGTTCCTTCTCCAGACATTCGGATGCGCACATCAGAAATCCGTCAGCTAGCGGTATACGATGTTCATAATGTCTTATTGCCTTTATCGCACCCTTTGTGGGGATAAAAGCAGATATTGGATCATTGTCTAATAGTCCATCCTTACTATAGAGCAGTTTTCCATAGGTCAGCACCCCGATAAAAAAGCGGCTATTTTGCTATACTGCGTCCATAACCGATTGCCTGCCATGGCAGATAATGGTAATCGTTCCATGCTGATAATAGCTGTTGGCGAAATCCTGCATTTCATAATCTATTCGGGTTGCAGTTTCGGTAACTACCAATAGGCAATAGTTGCATTTAAAATGACTTTCATTGTCATTAAAATAGCTTTGGGGATTATGAGTGTAGCTGTTCTGCGAAAAGTTGAAGATCTGTAGCGGTTCGAACTTCTGGGCGAGCCGTTGGGTAAACTCCCTGAAATGGACAGCGTGTTCGGCTTCTTGTGATAATTTTGATGGTTCCATATTGATCTCATTTAAATTTCTTTCAAATGAGTCTTGGAAGTGGGCGGCACAAAATAAGGCGTGAAACCCACTTCCCGTCTTAGTGGCCCTGAGAAGCCTTGGATACGGAAAAGCAGGCTCACGCCTATGACGTGAGCACTACACTTACCTCTCGTATCCATTTGAAATTTCTCAGGTTTCTAAGACGAGACTCGAAGTGCGAATGCTTCAATATTTTGTGAAGTAATCGCTAAAAATAATTCTTTATTTTTTCATACCCAAACGTAGTAAAAAGTCCAGATAAAAAAAACTATTAGTATTTTTAAATTTACTAATAGTTCTTTTTAATAAACGAATAGTATTCTATTGACGACTTTAGTTGTAAATGCAGTAATATGGCTAATTGGAAGAACAACAATAATAGTCCCGAAAAAGACCTTTCGTCAATAGGCGCAATGTTTGAAACCAACAAGATTAAAAAGATGTATGATATTTCTGAGTTGTATCCAACTAAGATTATTAAATTGTTAGGCATCAATTCGGAACGGTATTCTGTGAAGTTGGCTGATCCTGAAAAGTTCACAGTTTCTGAAATACTACGTCTAGCATACGTACTAAATATTGACCCAAATCTGATCATCAATGTGATACAGGCAGAAACAGAGAAGAAGATAATCAGCAAGATTGGGGTTAATAAGGCCAAGCACACAAAATAGAAACTTTCTTTAAGACTGAAATGGATATTAACTATCTAACGGGCGACGCCACTAATCCGCTGGGATTCTCGATTATGCAGAGCCCTGTTTATCTAAAAAGCATGGGTTGGAGTAAATTATGAAAACCGAAATCGATATTTTATCTGATAGAGAAGTAGAAATTTGGGATTATGCCGAGTCTCAAAATGGAACTATGGACTTTGTAACCGAAAAACTTTCCGCGGAAGGAATATTTGACCAATATCGGAATATCCATAAATCTTATCTTGAACTCTATTTTCGCATTGATGACGAAGCAATAAAACTTGAAATCTTAAAGCGGCTGATATTTTTAAATTGGTACGCTCTGGTGGAGCCGAGTTGTTATACAGGAATTGAAGATCTTGACAATGCAACCGCATCTGAATCATATTCCATTTTAGATCAATATTTAATCGATGGAAAAATCGATTCAGAATTTAAGTGGATGTTGTCTTTTTATTCCAGTTGGGACTACACGATACTTCCATTTTCAGAAAATAAACTTGAAGCCTTAACTGCATTTGTAAAAGGGGTAGATACTTCCATTTTAAGCTGTCCTAAAAATCAGTTGCCAAAAGGCGTAATGGATAACAGGGGACAGATGGGAATTTACTGGATAAGTATGTCAGTTGAAAAGAAAAATTAACGACTAACATTTAACGAATGCCAATGATGAATGTGGTTGCAAGCTGGTATTGAGCGACAAAACTATTTGGACAAAAATTCCTGATGAATTAAAGGGAGAAATGCTAAAATTGCTATAAAAAAAATTAAAAAAAATCGGAAGTCGCTCTCTATCAACTCCAACTTATTTTTCTTTGAGCAAATCATGAGAAAATTAAAATGCCTTCATATCTTAAGGTGCCAATTTGGTACCTTAAGATAGGTTATCACATTTCGTGATAACCTATCCTTGTTATTTGTGTAAATCTAGCGACCCATCCCTCTGCCACGGTCATTTTTTTGGCTATTTTTTGTTGCCTGAAGCTTACGGTACAATTCCCTGCTTTCTAGTAGACTGGTGTATTCACGTACTGCCTTTGAAATACTTTTCTGCACATCTTGCCATTTTAGCTTTGTGTCCATCAGTTTTACTGGAACATTAAAGTCGATATCGTTATAGTACATTAGGGATGACTTAGCGGTGTTGGGATTGACATTTGGGTATTTCTGGCCGTAGTAATCCAATATTTCATCCAAAGGCATTTCTTTTAGAAGGTAGTGCATATCGATAAAATCCTTGATCCGCTGCCCGCTATTCACAATTGCATTGATCTTCATGGCCGATATATCCTGATTGGACATCATCCTTATGCCTTCGATTGTTTCTATTGGCCTGATAGATGGATACTTGTGTGAGATAAAATCAAAATCAACTTCGCCAATACTACCACTTACATAGTTGCCCTTGTGGCGTTTTACATCTGCGCCATAGCTGTTCCTTAAGTGTACGGCGAGTTCATCACCATCAAAGTCCGATGAGCTGAAAAGGTCGATATCTATGGATTCCCTGTGTCCAATCCTTAAAGATAGTGCGGTACCTCCAACAAGGTAAAAGGAGTTGAGCTGATGGTCTTGCATCAGTGTCTTGATTAGATCCAGTGTCCTTGGTGTAACTGTTTCTTTGTGTAACATCTGAGTTTTTCTTTGCTCAACTGAAAATATTTACAAACGGCCTCCATGGTCATATCAGAAAGATAGGTGATCTCTTCTTTGAGGGCTTTCACTACATTTTCTCGCCCATAAAATCTAATCATTTCCTCCCAATCCATTAGATTGCCTTTGTCAAGCACGCGTTCGATAACGGTTTTGTAACTCCTGTTCCAGTCCAGTTTATCGAATTCAAAGTCCCAGAACAGTACCTTTGGAAGGTCTGGTCTTCTAACTTTCTGTATGAGTGGCTGTCTTTCAATTTTAATTTCATCGTTTTCGAACGGAACCTTTTTTTTGGAAAGATAGTTGTTCAATGTATGATAGTTATAGGTTGGGTAGCTGTCGCAAAATCCTTTCAGACTTGAAAATACATCGATATCTGTACTGGCAAATCTTTTCCAGTGCACTACGATTACTCTTTTGTTCAATTCCTTTAACATCCTACAAATCTAATCAAAACAAGAGTTAATGCCTAATATTTTTAAATATTTGTCAGTTGACTGTGATTATTAAACTTATTGATTTATATCATAGCTAACTTTTTCTTTAGCACTGCCATGTCTTCGCTTACCTTGATATCCAAAATCTTCGCGTAATGCTGGGTAGTCCTGATGTTCGTATGTCCGAGCATCTTCGATACGCTTTCTATCGGTACGCCATTCAATAGCGTAACGGTAGTGGCAAAGGTATGGCGGGCAATATGCGAGGTGAGTTTTTTCTCAATTCCGCAGAGGTCAGCAATTTCTTTAAGGTATTCGTTCATCTTTTGGTTACTGGGAACTGGAAGAAGCAAGCCTTTATTAAGGCAAACTTTGTTGGTTGCGTACCTGTCGACAATCTCAACAGCTGTTGACAGTAGCGGAACCGACGATCTAGTTTTGGTTTTCTGCCTATTGGTAAAGATCCATCGGTCGCCATCAACTCCCTTTCTGATATTCTCTTGTTTCAGTTTGAAGACATCAACATAAGCCAGACCAGTAAAACAGCAGAAGATGAAAACATCACGAACCTGCTTCAATCTCTCGGAGAGAAACTCTTTTCCCGCGATATGAGCCAATTCCTCCTTTTTCAGATAAAAGCGGTCAACGTTCTTCGTTTTGCCTTTATAAGCTGTAAATGGCGATTTGTCTATCCATTCATTTTCCATACAGATACGAAGGATTTTCCCGAGGTTTTTGATGTTCTTCACCACATAGTTGTTCGCACAGTTCTTGTCAGACCTTAGATAATGGTCAAATCCGTTGAGAAATGCCTGGTCGATAGTTCTAATGTCCATATCGGCTACACCATATTTCAAAGGAATAAAAACCTTAAGGTGTCTTTCCAAAACTTTATAACGGTTCAATGTGCCTCGCACATAATCTTTACCTACAAGCTGTTCCATCTTTAAGTTATGGTCGGCAACCGCCTCCAATAGGGTGTGTGAATTAGTAAGCGTACCTTGATAACTTGATTTGATGGCAGTAATAGGCAGCCCCATATCGAAAACACGTTGATGGGCATAATAAACTGCATTCTGCAAGTGGTCAAGATGGGTGTTCAACACCTTGATCTCTTCTTTTGAGCCGATGGCTCTGCCACCCTTGGCGTTCCATCGTTTGGGGTCGCAATCACGATTGGTGGCCATCTCCGCACGGTTTCCCTCCACGGTAAGTCTCATGTAGATCGGCACATTTCCACTTACATAGTTCTTTTGCTTTTTCAGATAGAAAAGCAGGCTAAAATTGGTCTTCATAATCTCTCGATTTTAGTTAAACAAACATAGCTTTGCTTCTTAAAATACACAAGATGTTCAGTGTATAACAACCTGTTCAATAGATGGTTATACGCCATTCGGTGAGTCAATTTTAACCGTTTTGCCTTACTCACCGAATCACTCACCAAAGTTTTGTGAATTCGTGCGATTTTTGGCAATTCCCTAAAAGCAAAAACCCTGCTAATCGTGCGATTGCAGGGTTTTATACATTTTGATAGTCTTTAGCGTGATCCCGCTGGGATTCGAACCCAGGACCACTACATTAAAAGTGTAATGCTCTACCAGCTGAGCTACGGAATCTACTTTGTTTAAAACGTTGCTGTTTTCTTTAAAGTGTTGCAAATATAGGATTCAGATAGCGCTGTTGCAAATAAAAATAGGTGAAATATGCTACTGTATTGATTTATAAGGCGATTAATTATCATCGGTTCATTTTTGAAGACGTTTAAGTATTTTTTATGTAATGGTGCTTTAGTACCTATTATAACAAATAATCTCATCATTTTTGAAATGATAATTTTGATCATATAAGCGGTTGATTTTAAAATTTCTAATTTAAATCGGATAAATGTCCATCTTTTGTGCTTTGAATATTAAAATATTTCATAATTCTATCTGAATTTTATTTGATTCTGATAATAATCGTTAGTGTTAATTAATAAAACATAAAAATATTTGGTTAATTTGGTCGGATCAATCAATTATTAGCCAAACACATGTCAAATTCACCTCAAAAGCAAAATTATAGTTTTGCATTGTTCGTTATTGGTGTCCTCTTTTTTATTTTTGGATTTATTACCTGGGCAAATAGTCAGCTCATTCCATATTTAAAAATTGCTTGCCAACTCACCAGTACAGAATCGTATTATGTAGCTTCCGCATTTTTTGCTGCCTATTTTGTAATGT
Source organism: Pedobacter psychrotolerans (assembly GCF_004340665.1). Taxonomy (GTDB): domain Bacteria; phylum Bacteroidota; class Bacteroidia; order Sphingobacteriales; family Sphingobacteriaceae; genus Pedobacter; species Pedobacter psychrotolerans. Next base: position 332,046 of record NZ_SLWO01000006.1, on the reverse strand, counting down.
CGATTCCCTCATCATTTGTCTTAAAATTTACAGGTTTTAAAAAAGGAATGTCTGTAGGGTTGTTTGCAATGGCCATAGGAGCTGCTGTGTTTATCCCCGCCGCCTATGCCAGGAGCTTTCCTACATTTTTGCTCGGATTATTCATCATAGGAAGTGGTTTAGCATTACTTCAAACAGCTTCCAATCCTTATGCAGCAGCGCTAGGTCCGAAAGAAAGTGCAGCCAAGCGCATTAGTATTTTAGGGATATGTAATAAAATTGCCGGTATTCTTGCCGTTTACGTATTGGGAAGTATCATTCTGAAAGATAGCGATGCCTTTGAAGCCAGCTTGAAAACTATGGATGAAACGGCAAAAAATATAGCTTTAGATGGGTTGGCTCAAAAAGTGGTATTGCCTTATGTATTTATTGCTATCTCATTTGCAATTGTAGGTATTTTGCTGTTTTTCGTTCAACTTCCAGAGGTAGAAGAAGAACAGGATATTCTAGATCCAAATGCCTTGCCTGGAAATGCGCAGGTAGCTGCAACTGATAAGAATGTATTCAGCTTCCCACATCTAATTGTTGGTGTTTTAGCCTTATTTTTTTATGTTGGAATGGAGGTAATCAGTTACGATACCTTCGCTGGACTGGGTACACATTTAGGTTACAAACTTGATGTGTCCAAAAGCTTTGCTACCTATACCGGTTATGGATTATTGCTCGGTTATACTGTTGGTATCATTTCTATTCCTAGGTTTATTTCACAAAGAAATGCCCTGGTCATTTCCTGTATCCTAAGCATGCTATTGGTCTTATTAGTGGTTTTTATAAAGGCAGATCCCGGAATTTCTGTTCTTCATCTGTTTGGTCAGGATTTAAACTTGCCTACACACCCTGCTGTTTGGATTTTTGCACTTTTAGGTTTTTCAAATTCAGTGATGTGGCCTGCTATTTTTCCAATGGCTATTGATGGCTTAGGCAAATTTACAAAGATGGGATCGGCATTACTGATTATGGCTATTGTCGGTGGAGCAATTCTTCCACCCATTTATGGCTATATTTCTGAAACAACGGGAAATTCACAGACAGCATATTTAATGATGATACCTGCGTATTTGTTTATTCTGTATTTTGCATTAAGTGGTTATCGTTTAGCTAAGAAATAAGAAATTTATTACCAATTCAGGTTGATTATTCATAATAGCTTTAGCCGTTTAATCTTTCTTATGCCATAAATTTTTCCTTATTTTGATGCTTGATTTTACATGAGACTGAATCTTTATAAACGAAGTCTACAATTTATAATACCTAAATGAATAAAGCAATTTTCCTTGATCGTGATGGCGTGCTTAATCACGAAATTTATGATTACATCTGTAGGGTTGAAGATTTTAAAATTCTCGACTACCAGATTCCGGTTTTAAAAAAGTTATACGATGAAGGTTATCTGCTTATTGTGATTACCAATCAGGGAGGCATCGCATTGAAGCGATACACTGAACAGGAACTTGCCATCATGCACCAGATGTTAAGAAATGCTTTCGTGGCAAAAGGTGCTGATATTGCAGGGTTTTATTATTGCCCACATCATCCAACGGTTGGTGGCGAATGCAAATGCCGGAAGCCGGCTTCAGGAATGATTTTAGATGCGATAGATATGTATGATATTGATCCGGCACAGTCTGTTATGATTGGGGACAAACCTAGGGATGTAGAAGCGGCTAATGGGGCAGGAGTGAAAGGAATTCTAATTGCACCTGATGAGCAGATTAGTTATGAGAAGGTTAAGGAAGTTTTGAGTCATTAGTCTAGAGTCTTAAGTCGTATTTCTTTGTGCACTACTCTCCACTCCAAACTAAAGACTCCAAACTTATTTCTTACCTACCTAATAAAAAATCCTAAGTTTCAAGCAGATATTCTACTTAAAACTTAGGATTTCTAATTTTTATATGCTGTAAGCTCCTTAACTTTAGACTCCCGACTTAGGACTAAAGACTCCGAACTCACAACTCCAAACTTACTTCCCTGCTGCTTTAGCATGATCTGCTAAGAAGGTCGCTAAGCCAGAATCAGTTAATGGGTGTTTTAATAAACCTGCGATAGCAGCTAAAGGAGCAGTAATTACATCAGCACCTAATTTTGCACAGTTTACAATGTGTAAAGGACCGCGAATAGAAGCTGCCAAAATTTGAGTTTCGTAACCGTAGTTGTCAAAAATCGTTCTGATATCTTCAATTAAAACCAAACCATCACTAGAAATATCATCTAAACGACCTAAGAAAGGAGAAACATAAGTTGCTCCAGCTTTAGCCGCTAATAATGCTTGTCCGGCAGAAAAAATTAATGTACAATTGGTTTTAATTCCTTTAGAAGAGAAGTGTTTAATGGCTTTAACACCATCTTTAATCATTGGTACCTTAACAACGATTTTAGGATTTAAAGCAGCTAAAGCTTCACCCTCTTTAACAATTTCGTCAAATGTAGTAGCAATCACTTCTGCACTTACGTTATCTTCAACGATATCGCAAATGGCTTTATAATGGTTAATTACATTTTCTTCGCCAGTAATACCTTCTTTAGCCATTAAGCTAGGATTGGTAGTTACGCCGTCTAAAATGCCAAGATCATGAGCTTCTCTGATTTGATCAAGATTTGCTGTGTCGATAAAAAATTTCATGGTTATAAATTCTTAAATATTTGAGTTTTACAGATTCGAACCCTGAAGAATTTAATTGCCCCTTCAGAGTTTACTCCGATTTCACATCGGAGGCATTAAGGGAAAAAGAAAAAATGGGCAAGCAACTTCTATCGCACCGCTACAACCTTCTACCCTTGCTATGTTCCCATCCTGGGGGAGTTCAAAGGGAGCTGGTCGTAAAAGACTTGCCCGGCACAAAGGTAGAAAAAGAAGTTGTTTTGCAAAATGCATTTATTGAATTTTTTAGAGATATAGGCTATCTAACTGATTAATACGATAATAAAATTGTTAGGAGATGGAGAGTTCTCACTTTAACCCGACTTATGAGTTTGGATGGAATAGCGGGGAGGGAAACTTCGTCAGTCTGATAATTGCTTTTAGTGCAACTATATAATAGGTAATCTTTGTTTATGGAGGTAAAATCAGTATTAAAACCGGCGAAGTTTTGCCACGTTTCAGCCCTTTTAAACTTTGCACGTTAACCCGACTTATGAAGTTTGGATGGAATAGCGGGAAGGGAAACTTCGCCAGTCTGATAATTGCTTTTAATGCAACTATATAATACGCAATCTTCATTAATGCAGTTAAAGCTTTTATTAAAACTGATAGAATTTTGACATCGCTTACCGATTTTAAAGTTTGCAATTTGTCTAAACCACCTCTAAAATAAACCCATTAAAGCAATCTATACTCATTAATGGCTATTGTTATAATTGTAATTATAAACAAATATATTTGTCTATATTTTAATATTATCGATTAAAATTGTCTAAAAACTAAAATTATTCCAAAAATTGTAACAACTCTGTAATTTAACGATCGTTTTTTATATCTTAGTGTTTCCTATACACTAACAAACTAACGAGCAAAGAATGGAACCAAACAGTGGATTGTACGACGCGCAATTTGAACACGATGCCTGCGGCATTGGGTTCGTTGCACATGTGAAAGGGCGAAAATCGCATCAAATCATCTCCGATGCACTTACTATTTTAGAAAATCTAGATCATAGAGGGGCATGTGGAGCAGAACCAAATACAGGCGATGGAGCGGGTATCATGATTCAGATTCCTCACGAATTTTTTTACGATGAATGTTTAAAAGCTGGCTTTAGCCTACCTGAAACCAATAATTATGGTGTAGGTATGTTATTTATGCCTAAGGATATCAGATCAAGAGAAGAATGCAGAGAACTGATTTATCGCGCTGCCGAAAAACTAGGATTAGAAATTTTAGGTTTCAGAAAGGTAGAGGTAGATACCACTGATATCGGCAACATGGCCCTTTCAGTTGAGCCTGAGATTGAGCAGGTTTTTATCGCTCGTCCTTATGCTGTGAATCCAGGCGCCGATTTTGAACGGAAGCTTTATATCTTTAAAAATTACCTGATCAAATTAATTGCCAATACAGTAAATGGAGGAAAAGATTTTTACATCGTTTCACTTTCTGCACAAACCATCATCTATAAAGGTCAGTTAACATCTTTACAAGTACGTACGTATTTTACAGATTTAAGTGATAAGCGAATGGTTTCGGCTTTGGGTTTAGTTCATTCCCGTTTTGCTACCAATACTTTCCCCTCATGGCGATTGGCTCAGCCTTTCCGTTTTATAGCCCATAATGGTGAAATTAATACCCTTCAGGGAAATCTAAACTGGTTTAGGGCTGGTGTAAAATCATTCGCATCCGCCTATTTTACGCCAGAAGAATTGGATATGTTGTTGCCTGTAATCGATGAAACGAATTCAGATTCAGGATGTTTAGATAACGTGATTGAGTTATTGCTTCATGCAGGCAGAACCCTACCTCATGTGTTAATGATGCTGGTTCCTGAAGCATGGGATGGTAATGAAGATATGGATCCGGTTAAGAAAGCATTCTATGAATTTCATGCTACTTTAATGGAACCATGGGACGGACCAGCAGCAATCGCATTCACCGATGGTAAGCTAATTGGTGCCACTTTAGATCGCAATGGATTACGTCCTTCTCGTTATGCCATTACTTCCGATGACCGTGTAATCATGGGTTCAGAAGCGGGTGCATTGGCGATTGATCAAAGTACCATCATTGAAAAAGGTCGTTTAACCCCAGGCAAGATGTTTGTGGTAGACATGGAGCAGGGAAGGATCATCAGTGATGAAGAAATTAAAACCAAAGTTTGTGGTGGAAGTCCATATGCAGACTGGATCAATCAATATCAGATTCGTCTGGAAGAATTACCTGATCCACGTGTAATGTTTACAGGCCTTTCAGAAGAATCTATTTTTAAATATCAGCAGGTTTTTGGTTACAGTAGAGAAGATATAGATTTACTCCTTAAACCAATGGCCATTGAAGCCAAAGAACCTATCGGTTCAATGGGTACAGATACACCACTGGCCATTTTATCAAAACGCCCACAGCATTTATCAAATTATTTTAAACAATTATTTGCACAGGTGACCAATCCGCCTATTGATCCGATTCGGGAGAAGGTGGTGATGAGTCTGGCCAGTTTCATGGGTAGCAATGGAAACCTTCTGGAGCAAAATCCTTTACAGGCACATTGCGTAGCCATCAAACATCCTATTTTAACCAATCAGGAGTTAGAAAAACTCAGAAGTATTGATACGGGTGTATTCCAGGCCAAAACATTGCAAACCTATTTCAGGGCCGATGGTAAGCCCGGTGCAATGGCAAAAGCGCTGGATCGTTTATGCCGTTATGCTGTTGATGCTGTTGAAGATGGTTTCCAGGTAATTGTATTAACGGATAGGGCAATCGATTCTGAACATGCAGCTATGCCATCATTACTGGCCGTTTCTGCAGTACATCATCACTTAATTCGTAAAGGTTACCGTGGTGCTGTAGGTATTGTAATCGAGGCAGGAGATATTTGGGAAGTACATCACTTTGCTACGCTACTGGGTTTTGGCGTAACAGCAATCAACCCTTATCTGGCATTAGAAACAATTAATGGTTTCCAGAGCGAATCTGGTTTATCTGCAGAACAGTTAACCAAAAATTATATCTATGCAGTTAACAGTGGTTTGCTAAAGATCTTCTCTAAAATGGGAATCTCTACACTACAATCTTATCAGGGTGCACAGATTTTTGAAATTTTAGGACTGAACAAGCAGGTAGTTAATACTTATTTCACGGGAGCAGTTTCACGAATTGGCGGTTTAGGCTTAGATGAAATTGCGAAAGAAACGCTGATTAAACATCACCGTAGCTTCGGACCAACCACACAAACGGAAAACTTATTGCCTGCTGGTGGTACTTACAAATTCAGACGTAAGGGTGAGGCGCATTTATTTAATCCTCAAACCATCCATTTATTACAAAACGCAACCCGCAAAAACGATTACAGTATCTTTAAACAATACTCAAAACTGGTAAATGAGCAAACACAACAAGCTTATACCATCCGCGGATTGTTTGATTTTAATTATAGCCGTCCTGCAGTTCCTCTAAATGAGGTGGAATCTACTGAGGCCATTCTAAAAAGATTTGCAACTGGTGCTATGTCATTCGGTTCCATTTCTCATGAGGCACACTCTACATTAGCCATTGCGATGAACCGCATTGGTGGAAAGAGCAATACGGGTGAAGGTGGTGAAGATGAAATGCGCTACACCAAAATGGAAAATGGCGACAGTATGCGTTCCGCCATTAAACAAGTGGCATCCGCTCGTTTCGGTGTAACCAGTTATTATTTAACCAATGCAGACGAGCTACAGATTAAAATGGCTCAAGGTGCAAAACCTGGTGAAGGTGGGCAATTACCCGGTCACAAAGTGGATGATTGGATTGCAAAAGTTCGTCACTCTACACCTGGTGTAGGTTTAATTTCTCCTCCGCCACATCATGATATCTATTCCATTGAAGATTTAGCTCAATTGATATATGATCTGAAAAATGCCAATCGCGCAGCCAGAATCAATGTAAAACTGGTTTCTAAAGCAGGCGTTGGTACCATTGCAGCTGGTGTGGCGAAAGCACATGCAGATGTAATTTTGGTTTCAGGTTTCGATGGAGGTACTGGTGCATCGCCATTAACATCTATTCAACATGCTGGCTTGCCTTGGGAACTTGGATTAGCGGAAGCGCACCAAACTTTAGTAAAGAATAAATTGCGTAATCGCATCGTTTTGCAAACGGATGGACAACTAAAAACAGGTAGAGACATTGCCATCGCAGCACTTTTAGGCGCTGAGGAATGGGGAGTGGCTACAGCGGCTTTAGTAACAGCGGGCTGTATCATGATGCGTAAATGCCATTTAAATACTTGTCCGGTTGGTGTGGCTACGCAAGACCCTGAATTAAGGAAATTATTTAGCGGAGATGCAGATCACGTGGTGAATTTATTTCATTTTCTGGCTGAAGAACTACGTGAAATTATGGCTGAACTTGGTTTCAGAACCATTCATGAAATGATTGGACAGGCAGATATTTTAAAAGTACGTGAATTACCAACGGAAGATTGGAAATTAAAACATCTGGATTTATCTGCTATTCTGTATAAGGCAGAAGATAACGGTTTGCCATTATACAATACAGAACAACAGGATCACGGTTTAGCGCATGTGTTGGATCATCAGTTAATTGCAGCTGCACAGCCAGCGATTAGTAATAATGAGCCCGTTTTCGCAAGTTTCAATGTGAAAAATACAGACCGTTCTTTGGGTACCATGTTATCCAATGAGATTTCGAAAGTGCACTTAGGAGCCGGTTTACCTCCAGATACCATCAATTTTAAATTTGTAGGTTCTGCAGGGCAAAGTTTTGGCGCTTTCAATACGCGTGGAGTAACTTTATCTCTAGAAGGTGAAGCGAATGACTATGTAGGTAAAGGTTTATCAGGCGCACGTTTAGCCATTTATCCTTTTTCAGCCTGTACATTTGTTCCAGAGCAAAATATCATTATTGGTAACGTAGCACTTTATGGCGCAACCTCTGGCGAATTATTTGCTCGTGGTAAAGCTGGTGAACGTTTTGCCGTTCGTAACTCTGGTGCAACAGCGGTTGTAGAAGGTGTTGGTGATCACGGCTGTGAATACATGACAGGTGGTGAGGTATTAATCCTTGGAGATACAGGAAGTAATTTTGCCGCCGGGATGAGTGGTGGTGTAGCCTGGATTTATGACGCCAATAGTACCTTTGCACGAAAATGCAATAAAGAAATGGTAGATCTTGATCCATTACAATCAGAAGATGAACAACGAATTTTGGCACTACTTAAAACACATATCCGTTTAACAGATAGTAAAGTAGCAGAATTTATCTTAAGTGATTGGAAAACACAATCGAATCATTTCGTAAAAGTATTCCCTAAAGAATACAAAGCAGTTTTAGCCAAGCGTAATCAACAAGTAAAAACACACTAAGCCATGGGAAAAGTAACAGGATTTCAAGAATACGACAGAGTTGCGCCCACCAGAGAAGAGGCTAAAACTCGTGTTAAACACTACGGGGAATTTTTAAATGAATTACCCGCACAAGAATTAAATAATCAAGCAGCCCGCTGTATGGATTGCGGCGTCCCTTTTTGTCAGTCAGGTTGCCCTTTGGGGAACGTGATTCCAGAATTTAATGACGCTGTTTACCAGGCAAAATGGGAGCTTGCTGCAAATATTTTATTGAGTACAAATAACTTTCCAGAATTTACAGGAAGAATTTGTCCGGCACCATGCGAATCAGCCTGCGTCTTAGGAATTAATCGACCGCCGGTGGCCATTGAAGAAATTGAAAAGCACATTATAGAAATCGCTTTCGACAAAGGCTTTATCAAAGCAAAAGCACCATTAATCAGAACTGGTAAAAAAGTGGCGATTATTGGTTCTGGGCCTGCGGGATTAGCAGCGGCTGCACAGTTAAATAAAGTTGGACATGAAGTAACTGTTTTTGAACGTGATGATGCTCCCGGTGGCTTATTAAGATATGGCATTCCGGATTTTAAATTGCAAAAGAACGTAGTTGATCGTCGGATTGATTTAATGAAAGAGGAAGGCATCATTTTTAAATGCAATGCCAATGTAGGTGAGAATGTAGAAATCAGTACCTTATTGAGAGACTACAACGCGATCGTTTTAGCTGGTGGATCAACCATTCCACGTGATTTGCCTATCGAAGGTCGTTCAGCTAAAGGTGTTCATTTTGCAATGGATTTCTTGAAACAGCAGAACAAACGCGTAGCCAATAGAGAAATTACTGCCGAAAATATTTTAGCGACAGGTAAAAATGTAATCGTAATTGGTGGTGGAGATACAGGCTCTGATTGTATTGGAACTTCAAATCGCCATGGTGCTAAATCAGTAACTCAATTTGAGATTATGCCAATGCCACCTCAAACGCGTACTGAAAATATGCCATGGCCAACTTATCCGATGCTATTGAAAAATACTTCTTCACATGAAGAAGGTGCGCAAAGAGCATGGTCGGTAAATACCAAAAATTTTATTGCTGATGAAAATGGAAACCTGAAAGCATTAAAAGTGGTAGATGTTGAATGGGAAATTGATGCATCTGGCAGACCGTTAACTTTTAAAGAGGTTGCTGGTACAGAAAGAGATTTACCTTGTGAACTGGTATTTTTAGCAATGGGTTTCCTTCATCCTCAAAAAGAGGGCTTGATTGAAAAATTAGGCGTAGAACTGGATAATCGTGGAAACGTAAAAGCCTCAGAGCACACTTATCAAACCAACATTGGTAAAATTTTCGCAGCAGGAGATACCCGTCGCGGACAATCGTTGGTGGTTTGGGCCATTTCTGAAGGTAGGGAAGCCGCCCGTAAAGTAGATGAATACTTAATGGGTGTGACTAAACTGGCATCTAAAGATGCTGTAGCTTATGCTTAAGTAGGTTTAAATTCTATATTTTTGAGGTCGTGGTGCAAGCCACGACCTTTTTTGTTAGCCGCAAATTCGCAGATTATTTTTTCGGAAATTATTTAATCTGTCCTGTCCTTAAATCCAACTATAAACGTCTTGCTGAACTCGATTCAGCATCTTCTATTTATAGCTTTATTCATTGGGTCCTGAATTAAATTCAGGATGACGAGGTGGCGATAGCGATGGTTTGGCTCCAACTATGAACGGTCGTCCTGCTGAACTTGATTCAGCATCTTTCTAATTGGAAAATTTTCTAAAATAGTTTAAGCTGCTCATTTCTGGGTGGTTTCTCCTTCCCAAAAATAGTTCTACCCCCGTATTTCCAACTATCTGCTCTTTCCCTCTCAATTACCTTTTCAAAATCCATGTTAGGAATAAAATCCTGTTCTGCATTTTTAGCGATCTGATGGAGTGATTTAATCGCCTGTTGCTTATCAGTCTCACCAATCTTAGCCTTTGCTACAGCTTTTTGTAATATAGAAATGGTTTCATCGTAAACCTGCTCAGGTACTGGAAAAGGGTGTCCATCTTTTCCCCCATGAGCAAAGGAATATCTCGCCGGATCAGAAAAACGTGATGGTGTACCATAAATAACTTCACTAACTAAAGCCATAGACTGTAAGGTTCTCGGCCCCATGCCTTCCAGCAATAAAAGTGATTCGAAATCGGCTGGCTGTTTTTCATGTGCTAACCATAAAATACTGCCTAAACGTTTAAGGTCAACATCTTTTGATTTTACTTCATGATGATTGGGCATAACCAGCCTTTGAATTTCAGAAATCATTCGATCTGGCGATTCTTCTGTCATACCCATCAAGGTTTTTCGGGTAATATTAGCCTCATTTGAAGTGAGATTAAGTATTTTGCCTTGATTAATACCACAAATCCCGGTATGTGGCTCCTCTACAAATGACTTTAAGTTTTCAGAATGCCAATGATATCTTCTCGCCGTAGAACTGGCATCGCTCATGCCTTGCTGAACAACAGCCCAGTCGCCATCACGGCTGAGTATAAAACTGTGCAGGTATAATTGAAATCCATCCTGAATGGCTGTATTATCTACCTTGGCACTAAGTTTACTGGCCCTTACCAATTCATTGCCGTTTAAACCTGTTTGATCTGCAATTTTAAAAAGTTCATGAGGTGTTTCTCGACTGGACTTTCCCTTTCCTCCACAAATGTAGATGCCCAATTCTTTAGATAGAGGATTGATTGATTTTTTAAGTGCGCCCATTACAGAGGTCGTAATGCCAGATGAGTGCCAATCCATGCCCATTACTGCACCAAGGCTTTGAAACCAGAATGGACTACTTAATCTTCGAATGACTTCAGCTTTGCCATATTCCAATAAAATGGACTCCACTATAGCCAAGCCAATTTTGGCCATACGTTGTGCCAGCCAAGGTGGAACATGGCCATAATGTAAAGGTAAATCTGCGCTTCCTGATCGTTTCAATACTAACAAAATTAGTAAATTATATAAGAAAACAGACTCTATTTATTTAATTAATTAAATGGCTGTTTGCTATGGCTTAATTGTTTATCTAAGAAATTCAACATGATGGAAGAAACCTGTTCAAACCAAGGATTAAATAACCAAAATGGATGAGGTGTATCTGGTAGGGTGTGTATCTCAGAATAAATACCAAGTGGTTTTATTTTAGCGATGAGGTCATCTCTTCCCGCATGAAAACGTGGCGTAGAACTATTAATAAACAGTAATGGAACTGTATGTTGATCTGCGTGATTAAGAGCAGATGCTTGATGCCACAATGCTGGGTTTTCATTTAATTCTGCTCCGAGCCAAATTGCTGCCACTGATTTTCGGTTAGGATCAGTACTTACTTCTGCGGACTCTGGATGATCAAAAGCCAGTACACCATCAACATCAATCACCGCTTGAACACTGCTGGTATGCCCGTTTATTTTCTCTTTTTCAAATTGAGGATCGCTATTCGTAGTGCCAACTAAAGCAGCCAACTGACCACCTGCAGAAAACCCTGTTATGGCAATCTTTGTGGTATCGATATGATATTTTACTGCATTTGCCTTTATCCACCGGATAGTATTTTTGAGATCGTAAACCGCTGCAGGGAACTTTGCATGAGTAGATAAACGATAATCAGTAGTAATTGCTACATAACCATTTTGAGCCATTTTTTGTGCAAGTGGAATGTTTTGGGCACGATTACCAGATCGCCAGCCGCCACCAAAAACAAATAGTACAACTGGTAATAGCTTGTGGGTTTGCTTCGGGTAAATCACATCAAGCGACAAGTTTCCAGTTGGGTATTTTGCATAAATAATATTGCTTTTGGTTTTGAAATTGCCTTTAGCCAATGGTTGTGCAATGCTGATATGGACGTTTCTTTTTTTCTTTAAGATAGGTTGTATACACGCTAAAAGAAGTATCAGCTGGTATTTTTTGAGCTTGAGCGGCTGAGTAAATAAACAGTATTAAAACGATATAGAATTTCATTATTGTAAATATATAGAATAGTTGATCATCGTTTAACCTTAATTTTGTTATGTTTAAATTTTAATGAAGAAAGTGTTTAATGCGCAAATTTTTACAACGTCTGTTTGCTAATTGGGTAATTAGAATGTCGAATAGGTTTGGTTCACGACCAGATCTTAAACGCATTCATGAAGCCTTAAGCAAGCTTTTTAATACCATTACGAAGGAGCCGGGAAAGCGAGGTTTGATTTTTGAAATTACCGAAAAAGATAAGTTTATTATTTTTTCTGATCAGCATAAGGGTGCCCGTGATAACGCAGATGATTTTATACTATCAGAACGCAATTATCTGCAGGCCCTGGATTATTATAATACCAAACTGTTCCATTACATTAGTCTGGGTGATAGTGAGGAATTGTGGGAAAACTTGCTTGAATCGGTTATTAAACACAATAAGCAGACCTTCGAACAGGAGAAATTATTTATTAACCGCAATGCTTTTACCAAAATTTTTGGAAATCATGACCTTTACTGGGATAATGATCCATTGGCTGGTTTCAACCTAAACCGTATTTATGGAAAAAAGATTTCGATTTACGAGGGGGCTATTTTAAAAATGAAGTTTCAACATCAGGTACTTAATATTTTTCTAACCCATGGCCACCAGGGCGATTTACAAAGTGATGGAAATTGGTTTAGTAAATGGTTTGTAAGTACGGTATGGGCACCGCTGCAATCTTATTTACAAATTAATCCAAATACGCCAGCCTATGATAATCAACTGAAAACAGTACATAACAGTATGATGTACAGCTGGCAGGCAGATCAAAAAGATACCGCATTAATAACCGGGCATACGCACCAGCCCGTATTTGCTTCACTTACACATCTGGAGCGGGTTTATTTGAAACTCAAGAATGCAACGGCAGAACATCAACAACCTGAAATTGATAAATTAAATGAAGAGTTAAAGAAAAGGGTAAAAAAAGGGGATGAGGTGCCAGAATTTAAAGCGTACAAACCTGGTTATTTTAATAGTGGTTGTTGTTGTTTTAGTGATGGTGATATCACCGGTATAGAAATAGAAGATGGTTTAATTCGACTAATCAAATGGTCTTTTCAAAAATCTGGCATTCCTGAAAGAAGTGTTTTGGAAGAGATGAAATTATCTCAATTGCTGGATATTACTTAATAGGTAATTCCACAAAAAAGGTTGTTCCCTTATCTTTTCCCTCACTTTCTGCCCATAGCTTGCCTTTGTGCATATCAGTAAACATCTTTGCGGCAATTAAACCCAATCCATTTGAGTTTTCATGGTTGGTTGGCGTTGAACTTAATCGGGAAAATTTGATGAATAAACGGTCGAGGTCATCCTCGTTCAAACCTACACCATGGTCTTTAATTGCAATGGTAACCAGATTTTCGTTGATTTGATGCGTAATCTGAATTTTACTTTCAGCATGTGAGAATTTGCTTGCATTATGAAGTAATTGATAGAAGAGTTCACTGAGTTTAACTTCATCTCCAAAAATTTCTACCGGTGTATCTATGTTAATGTTAAAAAACTGTTTTTTATCTCTGGTAACAATTTCTAAATCCTTAATGCTGTTTGATAATAGCTCACGAAGATCTATTTTGTTTTTCTGCGGTTTAAAAGACCCGTTTTCTTTTCTGGCTGAACTCAGAATCTGATTCAGATTGTCAACCATCCGCTTTGATTGGTGATTGATTTTTCCAGCGATGTTTATGGTTCTCTCATCAGCATCCGGGATTCTACTAACCAATTCAGATTGCAAAGAAATGGTCGTCATAGGATTTTTCAAGTCGTGAATGAGCACATGAAGGCGGTCATCTTGTGCCCTTAGTGTTTTTCTTAGCGCCTTTCTCACTTCCAGTTTTTCCGAAATCATTTCTGCCAATCGATTCAACATGTTCAATTGGTGCGGAGTGGCGATAGATGGATGGTCACCATATACTATTATAGCACCCAGAGATAAATCATCCGTTAATTTGATACCAGCGCCAACAATAAAGCGAATTGAAGATTGGCTAACATCTGCAAATTGCTGCGTAACCTCTATTACACCAGCATCACCCGTCGCTTTTAGCGAATCAAAAATATGCTGCTGGAGATTTGAATCCAATTGATCACCTATTACAGCTTTTGTAAAAACTTTATTTTCAGCAAAAAAACCTAAAACAGCATTTGGCATTTCGAATATATCTGCGGCCAGTTGTGCAAAATCATCAAAGCTTTTCTCGGCAGGTGTATCTAAAATTTCATATTCTGATAATTTTTGCAGGCGCAATTCTTCACTAACAGGAATAGTTGAAGCTGAAATTTTTGCTGAATACATTTGCGGGATTTTTAAAATAGGATTATGAGTTAAAGGTAGAAATTATCATCAAATGCATAAATAATATAAACAATTAAGTTGTAACTTTAGTTACTATAGTTCATGCAAATTGTTAAAAATTAACAATAACTTTCAAAACATTGATTAGATAATGAGATTATATATAGAACGTAAACCTGTTAAGGTTAACCCTGATACCAAACGCGTAATTGCCCGTTTTTTTTTTAACGGAGAAGAAAGAGCCTTAGAAGTAATTCGAAAAGTTTTAGAATTTTCAGATGAGAAAGTATTTGCACTGATCTCGCCGATACTTCAGGAATATTCTAAACGACACCGAAACATCACCAAAATTTTAAATCGACACTGTAAGAAGTTAAAAAAACAATTCACCGCCCTTGGTAAGGATGTAGAAGACCTGGATCAATATACCAGATTGCTCATTGGTGCATACTTTACACATGAATATTCAATTGAATCTGCTGCCTTTTTTAATCCGAGTATTGTAGACGATCCTGATCAGACTGACTTGGTTGAAGGGGAGAAACGGGTCATCATTAGTTTCAGGGCTGTAGGTGAAGGACATATATCTTCTATTGTTTTTCGTCGTGCACTGATTGATAAAAACAATAATATCCAGGTTTTACCTGTGGGAAATTATGTAGATGAAGCCGAAGTTGTTAAAAATGCAATTTACGTTAAAAAGTTATTCTTCAAAAAAGCAGCTTACGCACAGATTGATCCATCAGTGATTGAAGAGATAGAAGCTAAACTTGATGACAAATTTGAATATACAAGTTTGAGCAATATTATCAAGGACTCTAAAAACCTGCATACCGAAAATCCTGCCCGATTAATGGAATATGATAAGGTACTTTGGTTATCAGATACTTATCATACGATTTCCTTCTCTAAAGATACAGATATATCTGACCGCGTGATTTTTCCCATTTCAGAATTTGAACGCAAAGGAATTGAAGATGCCCGTTTTGTAAAGTTTGTTAAGGATGACGGGAAAGTTTTATATTACGCTACCTATACCGCTTTCGATGGTTCGCTTATTATTCCAAAATTGGTTCAGACAGAGGATTTTTATGAGTTTAAAGTCATTCCATTATATGGTGAGGGTGCACAAAACAAAAATCTCGCTCTTTTTCCACGTAAAATAAATGGAAAGTATGTGATGATGAGTAGAATTGATGGATGGAATAATTACCTCATGTTTTCTGATAAGGTAAATGTTTGGGAAAACCCTATTTTACTAAAGCAACCTCGTTATGACTGGGAATTGGTTCAAATAGGGAATTGTGGCTCGCCAATTGAAACAGAAAAAGGCTGGTTGGTAGTTACGCATGGTGTGGGGCCAATGAGGCGTTATTGCATCGGTGTGGTATTGCTTGATCTGGATGACCCAAGTAAAGAGATTGGTCATTTAAAAGAACCGCTAATTATCCCAAATAATGATGAACGTGAAGGATATGTACCCAACGTGGTTTATTCATGCGGTTCTATCGTAAGCAATGGCGAACTGATCATTCCTTATGGATTATCTGATTATAGCTCATCTTTTGCGACGGTTAAGCTAGATTTGTTGTTAAATCGATTATTAGAAAATGGACAGTCATAATTTAGCTTAGCATAAGTTTGATAATTAATTACAGTCTCATTTATGTGATTAAGTTTCAGATCAAAAATTTAAACATATTTAATAAACACAAAAAAGGCTGATTCAATTTGAATCAGCCTTCTAACATTTACTTAAAGTTTTTTGGTTTTTGCATATTCATCCTCCTCAAACAGGGGAGGAGAAAGTGTTTCATATTCTGCCTCTGCAGCTTTTAATACTGCTAAATGTGAAACAAAATAAGCGAGTGTACTTTCTGCGCCTTGGTTTCTGTTTACGCTATTAAACTGCAAGCCATCTGCACAACCATGTGTTTCAAAATCGTATAGTGGAATGTGTAAACTATTCTTACCTAGAAACCATTCATAACTGGTATACATTAAACTAAGGTATTTACTATCTTTTGTAACGTCATAGGTCTTACCATATAAAAGCACCATCGCCATTGTTTCAATAGCTTGCTGATCATATATTGGATTTTTTCCGTGCTTCTTCATCCAACCAGCGTTACCTACAGGATTTAAATAGCCATTTTCAAAAGAAAAACTATTTAAAAAATCAATACTTTCCATCGCTATTTTGTAAGACTCTATATTACCTGTTGCCTCAAAATGATGTAAAAGTGCTAATGGTAAGATGGCATTATCATAAGTTAGTATATCTTCAAACCAATGCCAGTTTTCATCCTTATTGGCTTTGTAAGCATTTTTTAAACTATTGGCTAATTGGTTAGCTTCTTTTATGATTAATTCATCTCCCGGATGTGCACTTAAATAATAAGCAACACCAATAAGCGTATTGGCCATGCCTCGTAAGTGCTTTAGTGCTTTAAAATGAGCAACTGAATTGGAAAAAAGCTCCCTTCCAAATTCACGGTAAGAATTATTTGGTGCTACATTTATTAAATAACCCAAAGACCATATTGTTCTCCCAAAAGAATCTTCAGAACCCACTTCATCCAAATAATTTCGATTGAAACTTAAAAAGTTCCTGAAATTTCCATCATCTGTATGCATATACTGAATAAAACTTAGGTAGATAGGCATCAATTTCAAAGCAGAGTGATTTTTATTTTGCTCATAGGCCATTAAGGCCAATATTAATGCCCTGGCATTATCATCTATGCAATATCCTTCTTTAAGATTTGGAATACCAAAACGTGCATGTTGAATGATTCCGGTATCATCTGTTAACAAATTGATGTGGCTAAGATTGAGCGCCGGCATCTTTTCAACATCAATAATTGGTGGACTAATTCTTCCAGGTTTTTCTCCGGCATCTATAGCATTTTGTAGCGTTTTCAAATACACATTACCAATAGCAGGCCACCTTAGTTTTAGCCCATACTGATAAGCGTTCATTTTAAGCTCATGATATTTGCTTTCGTCAGAAAGCAGTTCATTCACAATATTTGCCAATGCAACATCATTTTTAAAATCGAACAACCTTCCACGTTTCTCAGCTAAAAGCTCTTCTGCATGCCAATAAGGAGTAGAAACCACCGCCGCACCTGCCCCAATAGCATATGATAAAGTTCCGCTGGTAATTTGAGCTTCATTAAGATATGGCGTAATATATAAATGGCATGCAGTTAAATATTGATGAAGTTCATTTTCAGATACAAATTTATTGACAAAAGCAATATTGTTTTCTACACCTAAATCTTTAGCTAGCACCTTTAAACTATCACGGTATTCTTCACCATTATGTTTTACCACACCAGGATGTGTATTGCCTAAGATAACATACAGCACATCAGGATGTTGCGCAACAATGCTAGGCAAAGCCTTAATCACGGTCTCCAATCCTTTGTTTCGGCTAATTAAACCAAACGTAAAAAGCACTTTTCTGTTTCTGAATAATTCGCTTTGTGAAATCTCATTATTTACAATAGGTTCCAGATCCGGAACACCATGCTCAATTAGTTTTATTGAAGTGCTTGGAATTTGATAAATACTGGTTAAAAATAAAACAGCTTTTTTACTCATCACCACTATTTTAGAAGATTTTAATGCGATCTCCTTAATAATGGTTTGTTGCATAAAATTTGGTTCTTTCAATACCGTATGTAAAATTGTAATGAAAGGTTTCTCTAATTTATTAATCAGTGAAAGAAGAAATACGCCACTATTGCCTCCGTAAATTCCAAATTCATGTTCGATTATACAGGTATCTACTTCGCTATTATTAATGAAATTTGCCGCTTCAATATAGTCCTGTTGATTCTGCTGTCTAATTACAAATTTAACTTCATTCGGATAAGCATGTTCATTTATATCATCAGACTCATTCATTGCAACAACAAAACTCTTGTCAGCCTCATAAGATGGATTAATGCTCAATGCATTCACTAAATTTTGATTGAAGGTAGCTAGACCGCATTCGCGAGGGGGATAAGTTGAAATATATGCGATTTTCATAGTATTACTGTAGATTAATGTAATTATACAACACAATAAGAGGCTAAATGGTTTTATTTCAGCCAGATTTATCAAGATTTTGAAAAAACAATATCAATTCTTCTCTTGTTCATTTCAAATAATTATACAATACTATTATGAGATCAATTTGGAAAGGCTCAATTGGATTTGGGTTGGTAAATATCCCTGTTAAGTTGTTTTCTGGCGTACAAACTACACATCTAGATCTGGATATGTTAGATGAACGGGATCATGAAAAAATTCGTTACCAGCGCGTAAATGATAAAACGCATAAAGAGGTTCCTTTCGATAAAATTGTTAAAGGTTATTTTTTGAAGGATAGATATGTGATATTAGAAAAGCATGATTTTGAAGAAGCATCGCCTGAAAAAACCAAAATTATTGAATTAGAGAATTTTGTTGATATAAAAGAAATCAATCCCGTCTATTATGAAACATCTTATTATACTGAACCTGAAAAGCAAGGGAAGAAAGCTTACGCATTGTTATTAAAAGCACTTCAAAAATCCGGTAAGGCTGGCGTTGGACGCTTTGTGTTAAGAAATACTGAAAATCTTTGTGTCATTCATCCAATGGAAAATGTGATCATCATTACGAAGATTAGATTTGAACAGGAAATAAGAAGTTTAGATGAAATTAATAAAGCAGACGACATCACCATTACTAAAAAAGAAATGGATGTTGGGCTTGCGCTGATCAAACAATACAGCTCAAAGTTTGATTTAAGCTCATTTAAAGATGATTATAGCAATGAGTTATTAAAGATTATTAAGGCCAAAGCAAAAGGAAAGCGTGCTACGGTGAAAAAGATGAAGCCTCAAAAAGCCACTAGTGATGATTTATATGATCAGCTAATGCAGAGTTTAGGATCAAAAAAAGGTGCTTAAATTTAGGGATATCAGATATTTAAAAATTCATCTGAATTGGTATCAACCAATTCAGATGAATAATTTATTATTTGAAAGCAGCTTTTAATTGTTCTGCAGCATAAGCCTGTGCGGCCTTAGCCTCTGGAACTACAGCAGCCATCCCAAAGAATTCATGTGAAACTCCTTCATAATTTCTACTGCTTACCTTTACACCAGCATCTGCCAGTTTATTGGCTATCATGGTTCCATCATCATGTAAAGGGTCAATTTCAGCTGTTATAATTGTAGTGGGTGGCAAACCTTTTAGTTTAGCATTAACCAAGGATATTCTTGGATCCTGAGCTTCGATCATTGTATTTACATATTTTTCCGTAAACCAAGTCATCATCGCTTTATTTAAAGGTTTAGCATTGGCATACATTTTATAAGATTCGGTATTCATATTTGCCTGTGCAATTGGATACACTAAAACTTCATGCACTGGAACCATGATGTTTTTATCTCTGGCCATAATGGAAACATTTGCTGCCAGGTTTCCTCCAGCACTTTCACCAACAACAGCAATTTTAGCTGGATCACCTTTAATACTCACCGTATTTTTAACTACCCATTCATAAGCAGCAAAGGCATCCTGGTGTGCGGTAGGGAATTTATTTTCTGGTGCAAGGCGGTAAGCCACTGAAACTACAACTGCATTCACCTGTTCTGCCAAACCTTGTGCTGATGCATTATAGACATCCAAATTTGCAATGACAAAACCACCACCGTGATAATAAACAATCACCGGAAAAGGTCCGTTTCCTGATTTCGGAGTGTAAATGCGTAAGTGAACTTTGCCACCAGCTACATTAATATCTTTTCCAGTGGTATCAACTTTTGGAGCAGGAATTTCAATTTTATTTAATGCAATCAAATCCATTACAGCATCAGTAGGGGTGTGGTTCTTTCTTGCATCTGTGGCATCTAAAGTCTCTATAGGTTTGTCACCATAACTTGCTAGTTTTTCAATAACGGCTTGCATTTCTGGCTTAATACTTTGTCCCCATTCTGGTGGCGGACCTGCTGGTTTTAAGGATGAATTGGCTGTGGAATCAGTTTTTAAAGAATCCCTTGAGGTTGAGGTTTTTGTATCATTTGTACAGGCAGATACCATAATAGATAAGGCAAGTGCCGCGGTAGATAGCTTTGTTAAATTGCTTTTCATGAGTTTAGTTCTTGTTTTTTATGAGAGATATTTTTATAACGTAATCATCAGATAAGAGTTTTAAATGATTCACAACTTTTTTAGAATTTCACTAATTCTCAAACATCTTTACTATTTATAGTGTTCTTTACCAAAACCCACACCATATGTTAACAGAAATTACAGGGTTACCCGACCATATTTTTGGTGTAAGGGCTACTGGAGAAGTAACAACCAATGATTTGAAAGACGTTTTGCTTCCTGGTTTAGCCAGGACTTTCGATCGTTTTGGAGAGATCAGGTATTTATTGGTGTTGGATACTGAAGTGAAGAATTTTACTACAGGTGCATGGATTCAGGATGTGAAGGCAGGATTGCAAAATTTTACGAAATGGAAAAAGATTGCAGTAATCAGCGCGGAAAAAAGTGTAGAATGGTTTTCAGACTTCTTTACATTTTTAACGCCAGGTAGCGCTAAGGGATTTAGGCCTGAAGAAATAGAAAAAGCAGAATTATGGCTGGCAGCCGAGGATTAAATATATATAAATCAAAATACGATGAAAGATTCAAAAACAGCAGCAGAAAAAAAGAAAGCTACCGCATCAGATACTGGAAAGGCTAAAGGTGCAGAGGAAAAAGTAACTTCAGCAAAAGATGCTAAAAAAGTAAATACTGCGAAAAAGAAAGATGTTGAGTAGGCTGATTAGCCTTATTGCAATTTAATAGTAAGTGAACAATTTCTAGTTTAACTTATTTCATTTTAGTTACTGATGCATCAAATAATCATAATTAATTATTTGATAAGTAAAGTTAAAACTGAAAGGAGTAAGGTAATCAAGATTCGGTGTAAAATTTAAGCCTAATTCTTTAGAAGGGCATAAATTTTATCCATTAATTCATCAAAATTAAATGGTTTTGCCATAAAGTCATCCGCATGAATTCCGTTCAGAACATAGTTATTTGCGTGATATCGTGCTGAAATCATTAATACCGGAATGTGACTGGTAGATGCTGTTTCCTTTAATTCTTTTAATAGTTCTCTTCCATCAATATCTGGAAGCATAATGTCCATTATAATAACATCAGGGCCGAATTCCTGGACATGATTAAGGAAGTTTATGCCATTGTTTAGGCCTGCAACATTGAAAGCTTCGCTTTCCAAAATGAGCGTGATAACATCTAATATTGCATGGTTATCTTCAATAACCAATATACTTTTTTTAGCCAAGATTTGAAAGGTAATTTGTAAATTTTAAACAAATATAAAATAAAAAATAAATCTCAAAACTAACGTGGTAAATTGTATCCTTATTAAACCCATGCTACATACTAATTAATTCGAAAATTCTAATATTTTTGTAGCATCTAAATTATATATGAATAATTTTTCTGTAGATCTTTCAAATTGTGACAAAGAACCCATCCACATACCTGGTAAAGTTCAATCACATGGTTTTTTAATTGCCGTAGATAAGATCAGTTTTTTCATCACCTATGTCAGTGAAAATATTGGTGCCTTTTTGAACGCATCGTCTACAGACTTTCTTGAGAAGCCACTTTCATCAATTCATAGCTTTTTAACTCAACAAGAACCTGAAGTGAGTATTGAAGATTTACTAAAACTGGGTATCATTAGAAAAAGTTTTGATGCAATTAACCCACATCCGGTAAATATTGATAAGAACCCATTTTATATCATCATTTCTGAATCAGAAAATAATTGGCTCATTGAATTTGAACCTGCCACATTACAATATGATATTCAAGGTTTAATTGGACGTTCTGCATCGATAATGCTGCAGGGGAAGAGTGTTTCAGCTTTATTAAAAGGTGCGGCAAGTGAAGTTAAAAAACTTATTCATTATGATCGGGTGATGGTTTATAAATTTCTTGATGATGGCCATGGTGAAGTGATTGCCGAAGATAAAAATGATGATCTTGAGCCATTTTTCGGACTTCATTATCCGGCATCAGACATTCCCAAACAGGCAAGGGAGTTGTATAAGTTAAACCTAACACGGCTTATTGCTGATGTTAATCAAGATGATTCTCCTATTGTTACTTTTCTAGCTGATCAACCGCTGGATTTAACGAAGTCAGGTTTGCGGGCTGTATCACCCATTCATATTCAGTATTTAAAGAATATGGGTGTGCATTCAAGCTTTAGTATCTCATTAATTTCTCATGGAGAATTATGGGGATTAATTGCCTGCCATAATTATTCTCCCAAAATTATCGATTATAAGGCCAGAGAAGGAGCCAAGCTGATTGGCCAGATACTTTCATCAGCTTTAGAATATCGTGAGGATGAGGAAGACGCTCAAATGGTTGAGCAATTTAAAAGTACTGCAGCCATACTCTCAGAGCATCTTAGTCGGGATAAGTATTTATTAGATGCCATCACCAGTCATGAAAGAAATATTTTAGAAGTTACCAATGCAACAGGTGTAGCAGTTCTTTTTGAAAAGAATATAAAAACCATTGGTATTGTGCCCAGCGATGAAGATATTTTAGAATTAGCAGAATGGTTAAAAGCTACCAGTGATGAATCGATATACTATACACACCGTTTATCCGAATTACATTTACCAGCAAAAAAATATAAAAGTATTGCTTCTGGGATTTTAGCTTGTTATATTAGTAAAGAGCTCGGTGAATTGATTATCTGGTTTAAGCCAGAGCTGATCGCAAACATTAATTGGGCTGGTAATCCAGATAAACCCGTAGTTTCATCAGAAAATGGCTTACTCAGTTTATCTCCCAGAAAATCTTTTGAATCTTGGTCTGAGGTGGTTAGTAACACTTCAGAGAAGTGGTTGACAGAAGAAATTGCATCCGTTTTACGTATCCGAGAGATTATTATTAATGATGTAAATAAAAAGGCGAATGAAATCAGGTTATTAAATGAAAAACTACAATCGGCCTATGAGGAATTGGATACGTTTAGTTATACCATATCACATGATTTAAGAACCCCTCTTACTTCAATTAAAACTTACGCAGAGTTGATGCTCAAAAACAAGACCCTTGATGATACCGCAATCAAAATGTTAAGCCGAATTTTGATTGGTGCAGATAAGATGAACTTTCTGATTAAGGAAATTTTAAACCTGGCTAAGGTTGGCCGTTCTGAAATCAGTTTTGAGCATATTAATATGCAAACTTTGCTAAATGAAATTGCCTCAGAAGTATGGATAGCTTTTAAAGCAGACAAAGCCGAATTGATTTTAGGCCAATTGCCAGACTTAAAAGGAGATAAGACCATGATTGCTCAAGTGTTTACAAACTTGATTAGTAATGCTGTTAAATATTCTTTAATGATAGAGAAGCCAATAATTGAGATTTCTGGATATATTGAAGGTGGCGAAATAATTTACGCAGTTAAAGATAATGGTATAGGAATCGATAATCGATACTACGACAGGGTTTTTGAGCTATTTAAGCGCATGGATAATGTTAAAGAGATTGAAGGTACAGGAGTTGGTCTTGCTATTGTGAAACGAGTGGTTCAGCGACATCAGGGGCGGGTATGGTTTGAGAGTAAACTAAATGCAGGATCTACGTTCTACGTAGCTTTTAAAAATATAAAATAATAAATACGCCCGGATATATTATACATGTTTATCGACCAAGCCAAAAGGTTATGATAATCTTGTAAAGTGTATACATCCCGTGCACAACTTTTGGTTTAATCAGCATCTAAGGATGAATTGATACATCACGATTTAGAATGTAAAGATTCGGATAGTCTATTCGAATCTTTTTTTATCTTATTTTAAAATAAAAAAAATAATGATTGCCGACTTATTAAGAACAAAAACAGCAGAGAAGCATAAGGAATTGGAATCGCTGATGTTTGTAAATGACATCATGGATAATTCTTTGAGCATAGATAATTATAAAAAACTACTCACTATAAATTATATTATTCATCAAAAGCTAGAGAATAGGTTAGCCAATATGCTGGAGAATAATCTCGCACAGGAATTGGAAATGAATAGCCGATTTAAATTGCATGCCTTAGAGAGGGATTTGGAATACTGGCATATTGATAGTTTAACTTTACCAGCATTGGATTTTGAATTGTTTATTCCAGATCATAATAGTGCAGCAATTTTAGGTGCACTATATGTATTAGAAGGAGCAACCTTAGGCGGCAACGTGATTAAAAAGCACATTTTAGCCAATTCTAATTTTAAAAATGATGAAGGTGGCCTTAATTATTATGGAGTATATGGATCAGAATTAGGATCTAAATGGAAAAGTTTCGTTAGCGTGTTGAATGAAAGGGTTTCAGCAGCTGATTTTGATGATTGTATAAATAGTGCAAATCAAACCTTTGATAATTTAATAAAGCTTTCAAAGCAGTTTAACTAATTGAACAGATTTTCTCACTTAATTACAAAAAATACTTCTGAAACAGCGTAAGGGCATTTTTAGATTGTGAATATGTGTAAAACTTATTGCAAATTAATATATGCATTATCTTGTTAATTCAAGGTAAATATGTATTATTGGAAATAAATAATTTTTTTAAACCTTAAAAACATCAATTAGCGATGGAAAAATTCTCAAAAGTTAAAGCTGCTGTTGCTGCAATTGAAGCAGATGTAGAAAAATTTTATAATGCTGGCAATGCAGCTGCTGGTACTCGTGTGCGTAAAGCAATGCAAGATCTTAAAGTATTAGCACAAGAAATTCGTGCAGAAGTAACTGAAAAGAAAAACTCTGAAAAATAATATTTCGTGAGTATGAAACAAAAAGGGTCTCCGGTAATGCCGGGACCCTTTTTGCGTTTAAATTAAATCGGACTATTTTAAAGGTTTTATTGAAATTTAAAATCAATTTATTTTAGGTTCTTATAACAAATTTGAGGATAAAATTATAATTTTAAGCGGTCTGAAATAGGTAACCAGTTCATATCTGATACATTAACATGTTGTCATTTTCTTTCATTCTTTGAACTACTGATATTTACAACAACAAGATTGTTTTGCAAGGATCTAGTAACTTAGTTGTGATTTGCTTTCATTCTTTGAACTACTGATATTTACAACAACGCACTAATAACAAGTAATGCACTGTTATATGTTGTGATTTGCTTTCATTCTTTGAACTACTGATATTTACAACAACCCCCGTTGATTCCTTTTTCCGAAGCCTAGTGTTGTGATTTGCTTTCATTCTTTGAACTACTGATATTTACAACAACTCTTGGTTATGTTTTTTCTATTTCTTATTGGTTGTGATTTGCTTTCATTCTTTGAACTACTGATATTTACAACAACATTATTTTGCTAACAACTTTACGACTCCCGGTTGTGATTTGCTTTCATTCTTTGAACTACTGATATTTACAACAACATTGCTCATGATTATTTTGATTTATGCCGTGTTGTGATTTGCTTTCATTCTTTGAACTACTGATATTTACAACAACATGTAAAACCGTTGCTTCAACCGCCTACAAGTTGTGATTTGCTTTCATTCTTTGAACTACTGATATTTACAACAACCCAACGCAAAGCATATCCTTTGGTGGGTGCGTTGTGATTTGCTTTCATTCTTTGAACTACTGATATTTACAACAACATTCCGGCTGGATATACTATGGAGATACAAGTTGTGATTTGCTTTCATTCTTTGAACTACTGATATTTACAACAACACAAAATTTAACGCCAGTTTCAACTAATGGTTGTGATTTGCTTTCATTCTTTGAACTACTGATATTTACAACAACTCAAATATGCTAAAATAACACAAACAATTAGTTGTGATTTGCTTTCATTCTTTGAACTACTGATATTTACAACAACTGTAATTGAAAACTCTTTTAATGCTCGGTGTTGTGATTTGC
Organism: Pedobacter psychrotolerans; assembly: GCF_004340665.1. Lineage (GTDB taxonomy): Bacteria > Bacteroidota > Bacteroidia > Sphingobacteriales > Sphingobacteriaceae > Pedobacter > Pedobacter psychrotolerans. The sequence goes on along the minus strand of NZ_SLWO01000006.1, from coordinate 305,702 downwards.
TTTCATTCTTTGAACTACTGATATTTACAACAACTTATGCTGAATATGGCGGTTCATGGAGGTAGTTGTGATTTGCTTTCATTCTTTGAACTACTGATATTTACAACAACGCATTGTCATTGTCGGTTTAGCTATGTACTGTTGTGATTTGCTTTCATTCTTTGAACTACTGATATTTACAACAACAAGGTAGTTAAATAAATCGAGCATAGCGTGTTGTGATTTGCTTTCATTCTTTGAACTACTGATATTTACAACAACAGGAAGATGGTAAAGCATCTGGTAAACTCCGTTGTGATTTGCTTTCATTCTTTGAACTACTGATATTTACAACAACTCTTTCATAACACACGCTCCCATCCCTATCGTTGTGATTTGCTTTCATTCTTTGAACTACTGATATTTACAACAACTAAATTCTCGTACTAGTCTTTCATCTAACTGTTGTGATTTGCTTTCATTCTTTGAACTACTGATATTTACAACAACTATCGGTGCTAAAATCTCTATGACCAACTAGTTGTGATTTGCTTTCATTCTTTGAACTACTGATATTTACAACAACGCGAACAATTTAACTGTAGATAGGGAATATGTTGTGATTTGCTTTCATTCTTTGAACTACTGATATTTACAACAACAATCCTGATATTCGTAAGTCTTGCTTACCTGTTGTGATTTGCTTTCATTCTTTGAACTACTGATATTTACAACAACAATGCCAAAGGCAACAAAAAATCCTTGTCTGTTGTGATTTGCTTTCATTCTTTGAACTACTGATATTTACAACAACGCCAGCTGGCCAGTTAAGTAGCGTTAACCTGTTGTGATTTGCTTTCATTCTTTGAACTACTGATATTTACAACAACGAAGCATTACTTTTCAAGAGGTAGCGGATAGTTGTGATTTGCTTTCATTCTTTGAACTACTGATATTTACAACAACTCGATGTTATTTACATAAACAGTAGACCTTGTTGTGATTTGCTTTCATTCTTTGAACTACTGATATTTACAACAACAAACGTCACCGACTTTGAAAAGACTTGTTTGTTGTGATTTGCTTTCATTCTTTGAACTACTGATATTTACAACAACTCGACACAACAAAGATGCAAACTTTATTTGTTGTGATTTGCTTTCATTCTTTGAACTACTGATATTTACAACAACAGCCCCTAGTTTATCCCGTATGGCAATAAAGTTGTGATTTGCTTTCATTCTTTGAACTACTGATATTTACAACAACATACCTTAGTTCAATTAACTATCCGTCAGTAGGTTAGTTCAAAAATTAGAATTAAAAAAATCCTGATGTAATTGCATCAGGATTTTTATTCTAAGTATTTCTATTATCCTAAATTGTTATTTTTAAAATAATTCGAGCTGTTGTGGGGTATCAGGTAACTCTTTTTCTTTCTTTCCATAAAATAATTCCATCATGCCAAATTGTTTATCGGTAACCGTCATTATACCAACGTGGCCTTTTTCTGGAAGTAATTTTTTAACTCTTTTAATATGTACATCAGCATTTTCTCTACTATTACAATGCCTCAAATAAATCGAAAACTGAAACATAGCAAATCCATCACGCATAATATCCTGGCGAAATCTGCTGGCTACGCTACGTTCTTTTTTGGTTTCGGTAGGTAAATCGAAAAAAACTAATATCCACAAAATTCGATATTCATTTAAACGCATCAATTAAAAAGGTAATTCGTCATCAGGTTTTTGGTATCCAGATTCTGTAATTTCATTTATAGTGATAGACTCCGGGATTTCTTCCTCCCTGTAATTAAATGTTCTCTTTGTCTCAAAACTTTTCATCATTGGATAATTAATTCTTCGAATCGTTCCTTCATAACATTTGGCTAAAGATGAAGTAGTGCTTTGTAGGCCAACCATTAGCGGACTTCTATTTTTATCGAAATGTACATCAACAGTAGCGATGCCTAAAAGTTGTGTTTTGATAGAACTTCCCAACTCCAAGAAGTTTTCGCCACGATCTATCATGCCCAATACAATTTCATCAACATAAGGTCGGTAGGGCTCCATAATGTCATCGGCTAGACAGTAAGCATTGTATTTGTTTCGATGATGAATGCCGAGGGTAGGGAGCAGACCAGAACAAACCAATCCACGAGCAACAATGGCCCTTAAAATGGCATAGCCGTAATTAAGCAGATTATTGGGTGGATCGCCCTCCCGGCCACGAAAGAAATCTAACTTTTTTGGAAATACATTTTTCCAGTAATAGGCTGCGGCCCTGCCTTCATAATTGTCAGGATCTCCAGAACGAACAGATTTGGCCCAATGTACCATATTGTCGCAGGCAATACCTCGGTTGAAAAGTATAGCAGCCTGATTCAAAATTTTAGCTTGCGTGGTTTGTTGCCACAATTGTTTTTTCAAGGGTTGTGAAGCATCTATCTGGTAGCGAAAACGTTCACTTTGTGTATTATGGCCATCTATTGGCAGCATCATGCCTGTTGGAAGTCGGCTTTGATTACAGGTGATAATTGCAGCGTTATTATCCAATAATGCTGCAATACATCCATGCGTAATGGTGATTTGCTGATGATCTAAAATGATAATTCCAATGTCTTCTATCGGAATCGACTTCTTTGATTCTTTTTCTCCCAGCGATTTTAAATGTGGTAAATCAATGGCCAGCTGGTTTTTCTGTAAACTTAAGTATGCCGGATTTGAGAAGTGGAGTGTTCTTTTAATCATTTTACAGCTCCTTTATCAATTCAATCGATTTATTTATACTGAAAGCGCCTTCAATTTGGTTTTGTTCAAAGACCATAAAGTAGTTAAATTTCTCACCAGCCAATTCTGCCCATTTATTTCCTAACCTGCATTTAGATCTACTATCAGAATTATCTCTATCATCGCCTTTTGTTTCCAGCAGGATAATTCTTCCAGATTTGGTATATAAAATAAAGTCAGGATAGTGGTTTGATTTAAAACCATTGATATTAAAACCTTTTCCTTTACTTAAATTGCGATGCCAGAAAACAATATTCTGCAGTGCAGAAACTGCAGATATTACAGTAGTCTCAAAACCATTCATTGTTCCTTCCCGTTCATAAAGTGATTTGCTGATAGAAGCACCCACATTACCAGGTACAGTTTGTTCGGGAAATGTCCATGCAGGTTCGGTATTTATTTTGCCGAGTTTAATCATGTCATTAAATCGTTGTTCGGCATAGCCATCTGCATGGTGTTTTATTCTTGCTTTAATTTTCTTTGAATAATCATCCTTTCGGGTTAAAATATCCTGCAACTGTTCTGGATTAAGAGAGGACAGCACCCTTTCAATATAGAGTCTTATTTCCTGATCGGGGATAGGGTACATATCTCCGATAATTTTCATCAGCTGATGTACAATATCTTTTATTTGTCGCTCCGGAGGTTTAGACATGATGTAGGCAACCACTGGTTCTCTAAACATCAAATCTTCAATTTTAGAAAAGCGGGCATCGAAATCATTTTTTCCAACTTCTTCAAGATCTACTTTATATAAATCGGATGAAGTGGTGTTAAAATCTATCTTAATATCCTCGTTGCTTAACTTAAACTGATTTAATAAGGGTTCCTGACTTAAACTAATTTTTCCAGTGCTAAACAAACTGTTCTGTGTGGTGTGCAGGTAAAATTTAGGTAGTTTTAAATCGATTAAGTGTTTTTTATGCTGTTCAATTAATCGGTAACGTCTAATCTTTTCGCCCATTTCTTCGAAAATATGATCATCATTTATTTGTGTTTTTTGACTAGCAATAAGTTGTTGCATGGTTTCACTTTGTTCAAAAGCGACCTTTTCAATATGATTGACAACGGGTTCGATGACCGATGCTTTATCAAAATTCAGGTTTTGAAGGTCGATTTCTGTTTCAATGTCTACAGTATCTGTTAAATTGAGCTGTTTATTTTCGATGATGATCTGCTCCGAATTATCCATACGCTCCATCATATCGACACCACGATAATCATTATCGCTAAAGCCTGATGACTGTAAGCCTTTTACGATACTTTGTAAGGTGTCATTAAATTTGACCGATGCCGTTAGTACATAAGATACATTCAAAAGGTAATTTTTATGTTTTTGAACATAAGGTTGCCGCAGTACTCTACCCAGAATCTGCTCGACATCCACAGCAGAAGACTTATCGGCAAGAGACGCTAAAATGTAGGCAAAAGGACAGTCCCAACCTTCTTTTAGTGCATTAATGGTAATGATGAAACGAACTTCACAGGTGCTAGACATGAGGTCTATTCCCTTCAATTCATCCATAGTAGCTGTTTTAATTTTGACTTGATTTTCAGGAATGCCAATTGAAATTAGTTGTTTTTTTAATTTCTCATAAGTTACATTTTCATCGCCTGTGTTGGGCTGAGCCTGAAATAATACAATAGGCCTAATATATCTTCCGCCAGTTTTTTCCTGCTCAACGGCCAGCAACTCTAGCCTTCTTTGCAAATGAAATGCACTGTTTACCACCGCTGTTCGGTCGTGATGATTATAAACGATTACTGGTAATTTTACCATGTTTTCCTTCTTTAGCTCAATTGCCGGCACCATACTGATAATGTTGCTGTTATTTTTGGGCGTAGCAGTTAAGTCGAGTACAAAAGATGGATTCAGCGCCCTTAGCATGTCTATACTCAGTGCGCTTTCTGCATTATGACTTTCATCCACCACAACCACAGGCTGAAGATTTCTGATGACATTAATTAGCGAGGTTTCTTCGGTATCATCCTGAAAATGATGACTACTCTTGAAAAAAGAAGCAAATGAAGCCAGTTGTCCATTTTCCTGGTAAACTTTTCGATCTTCTTTATTTTTTGCCCTTAAACTGGCGAAACTCATTACAAAAATAGAAAGCTGTTTTTGTACAATTGATGGGTTGAAGTTTGCGCCTTGTAGCAAATCTTTCTTCTGATAAATTTCTACCCGGTGGTTAAAAAGACTGTTCAGTTTTTGTCGGTAAGGGTGGTCTGGACTGCTAAGCGCAGCTACGGTTTGATCGAGCAGATTACTCCACGGAACCAACCAGACTACCACTTTTGGCATGCTTAATGGATAAGCGCTAAAAACAGTATGAAGTGCATTACAGGCAATAAAAGTTTTGCCACCAGCCGTTGGAACTTTTATACACACATTTGCTGCATTTGGAATAGTATTTTTGTAAGGCTGCATACCTTCGCCAGTTAAGGCGTTGTAGCTACCAATCCGATCTTCCCAGAACTGGTTGAACGATTGATCCGTTTTTTTATATTGCTTGATGTAATTTAAATAAGTTTCCAAATCTTGAATAACCTTACTTTGATAGTTTTTCAGTTCCATAATTAAAAGCGGCTAATGTCTCTTGGTATTTTTTTGAAAATGATATGATGATTAAGCAAGAATTCTTTTGATAGCAGGCAGTTATCTGCGTAAATGATATATTGATCAGCCTGAATATTTATGGTTTCCAGTGTTTGATAATCCAGCGAAGAAAATTCTTTTGCGTGGTAAAGGAGGTAATAGGCTGTACCCTGATGCTTTCCAAGAAAGGGATGGTCGATATGGATGTCGTTCAATAAAGGACTTCTGGTTTCGCTATACCAAACGTAATTTCTTATTTTATCTATGCCAACGGCTTCGTTAAGGTATTCGTTATTTTCGCCAGTAAATAGTGATTCGCCCAGGCTGTAGTAAGAAAAAGAACCTCCAGTTCCGGTTTTATTCGCATAACCATTAATTACTCTTTTAACCCTTTCTGCAGTGATACTTTCTGCATACTTTTCCATTTCTATGAGAATGAATTTGCGGTTTCCTCCATCTTGTTGATTGAGGTTGAGCACGGCGTGTGCAGTTGTTCCACTACCAGCGAAGCTATCGAGGATGATGGAGTTGGAATCGGTACAGAAACTAATTAATCTTCTAACTACGGTTTCCGACTTAGGATTTTTAAATATTTCCTTTTGAAACATCGATTCCAGATCTTTTGTGGATGCTCTTCCATCCTCATAAACTACGCTTCTCAATCTATCCTTAACATTTTCTATCCTTTTTTTTGGTTTGATTAATGTATTTTCATCATCGCCAAACATAATGTCATCATTTGCTATTAATGATTTCATGGTTTCTTCAGGAAACCTAAATCCTTTTTCTGGGATTTTGCAAGGTTTGCCTGTAGTAGGATGTAAAATCTCATAAGCATAACCTCCAAATTTTGTGTTAGCTACATCTGCATCATGGAAAACCCCCTTCTGATCAACATTATCATAATGTTCGACTAGATTTAACTTCGACTTATTTGATTTAATCCATTTTCTAAGTTCAGCTTGAATTTTAATGGTATCAGATAAATATTTTACTTTTAAGTCATCGTATTTCGACTGGATAGTTTCGGCAGCCTGTGATTTTGTGAACCATTCCTTTTGAAGTGTTTTATTTTTAGCGTAGCAAAGTACGTATTCATGTTCAACTGAAATCTGCCTTGGGTTGTGGTCTGTAGCAGTTTCCCAAATAATATTTCCAATAAAATTATTTAATCCAAAAATTTCATTGAGGATTAATTTAAGGTTGAATACTTCATGATCGTCTATTGAAATATATATTACTCCATCCTTCGACAAGAGTTTTTGTAAAAGCTTAATTCTGGGGTACATCATGCAAAGCCACTTATCGTGCCTGGAGAGGTCTTCGCCTTCCTTTCCAACTACGTGATCAAGCCATTTCTTAATGGTAGGATGTTCTACTCTGTCGTTGTATTTCCAAGCATCTTTGCCTGTATTATAGGGCGGATCGATGTAGATGCATTTCACTTTACCTTCGTATTCAGGTAGGAGAGCCTTAAGTGCTTCGAGGTTGTCGCCGTGAATGATTTTACTTTCATTGTAATGATTTTCATCATCAGCATTGAAGGTATATTGTTTGTTTAAAACTTTGAAAGGTATATCATGATGGTGATTGATAACCTTTTCTTTTCCGATCCAGTGTAGTGAGGGCATTAGCGTTAGGGTTTAATGTTTTAAATTAAACACCCAGAAAAAGGTGGCCCTTCGCTTAAGCATACGACAGATGGTACCGCGAAGAACCGAGCGCATTCAAAAGCATAGGAAACACCTGTTTCCAGGTGCAACCATTCTGATTAAATCTTCCCTCGTCGAAATTCGCGGTTTTTCTGTGGAAGAAGTTTTAGGAGTGGTTTGCTATTTATATTTTAATTATGTTCTGATGTGTTTAATGATTAATATTCTCCTATTTTAACAATCTGGCCAATATGGTTTATGCGAACCTTAATAATTTTTGAAATGGCATTTAATCCTAATTGGGGTTTGTAGGTTGTATCTTTTAACTCTTTCCTTTCTTCAACTGTAGTCTCTAAATGATGTCTGAAAAAATAATTTTTTGCCGCAATTTTCTGTACTCTAAATAGGTTAGGGCTAATTTCCTTATTGTTTTTAGGATCTAATAAATCAATACTTTTAGGATCAAAACCAGTTTGTTCATTAGGGAAAATAAAGTATTCATTTTGTTTCATAGTAAATAAAAATTGCCATCCTAAACCTTGGTTATAATCTTTAGTTATTATAGGTTCTCCAGCATTTACCAACTGAATAGCTTCAAATAGAGAAACCACTCTTTCTTGTAAGTTTCCTTTTTCGTCTTTATAAATCGCTACATGATGGTTATTTCCAGTACTCACAAAATCTACTAGAATCGGTTTTTCATTTTCATCTAAAATCCTATTACCTAAATGATCTTTTTTATAATGTAAAGCTTCTACATTGTTAACGCCACTAATCTTAACCTTTTTAATCGAAATGCTCTTTTCCTTATTCAGCCAAATTGGATTTTTATCTAAATCAGAAAAAGCTTCTTTCGGATTGTTATTGTATTCTGCTAATCTCTCTTTTAAAATGCGCTTTACACCCTCATCTAAAATTTTATCAACAACTTTAGTGTCCTTAAAATTATCAGGTGTGATGTCTTTTCTTATTGAGTAATCATCCTTTAACCAGATTAGTTTTACTGTTTCTGGTAAGATTTCGGTTTTAGCATCATTTAAATAAATTGGATTTTTACTTAAAACATTTTTCCCCGTAAATGCCTTTTTAGGATCGTTACCATATTCTGCTAAACGCTGTAATAGAAGCTTTTTATAATTTGGGTTAGATATTTTGTTGATTGTGTTCTGATCAAATTTAATTCCTATTTTCTCTTCTTTGCTAACGTAGTATTGATACTTTCCATAAACCGTTTCTTTATGTAGTTGCCCTCTTGGTGTTAATTCAATTTTTGTTTTTTCGCCTTTGGCAGATTTAGTTTTATTCTTGTTTTTGGTAACAACCTTGTTTTTTGCCTTGTGAGAAACTAATATGTTTTCTAAATGCTTTTTGGCTTCTTCTCTAAAATTGGATAGTGGTAACTTAAATATGCGTTTCTTGTTTCCATCATCATCGTATTTCCAAGTAGTTTCTTTTCCCTCAATACCAATAATGGCGTTATGTTCTTTGTGATTTTCGTTTTTTCTGGCATTTAAAAAATTGAGGTATTGAATGTGGCTTTGTTTCGTAAAAGCAATAGTTAAGGCATCCATGGCATGGTGCCGATGGTCGTTGCGTTTACTCCAATCAATAATACGTTCTTTAAAACTGCCATCTTTTTTTTCAACCTGTTCAGTTAAACCCAATTTCTTAAATTTATCGAAATTGAGTTCTTGCATAATATTGATTAAATCCCAGTCTGATCGAAGTTTATCAGTTATACTTCCGGTTGTAGGCGTAACAATTCTACAAATTTCATAAAGCATGTTTCTTGCTTTCTTTGCAATGTACTGGCTATCTCTTAAATCACGTTCAATAAATCCGTCACCAATTTCGGCTTCTTGTTTTAATAGTTTTTGATATTTTGCTTTAGAAATTCCTTCTTCTTTATTTTTTTTTCCTTGCTCAAAAAGAAATTCTATTCTCTGTTCAAAATCAGTTAGTTTTTCTTTGCCGAATTTGCTGTCGATATAATCGTATGCTGTTTTATTCCCTTTATCTAAATTGTCTTTTCTAAATACAACAGTTTTGTTAGAAAAACTATCATCAAATACTTTAGATTGGGGAATAATATGTTCAATGTCCACTTGTTTGCTAAATAATATCTCTCTTGCGATATATGTATTTGTATATAGATCTTTATACCCATTATTTTTTAATTCTTCATAAAGCTTATATCGAATAATATCATTTCTAGTTGGGTTTTTTACGCCAAATTCTGTTTGTAATAGTTTAAAAATTTTCTCGTGAGCAATTTTTGCCGAATTGATATTTGTGGTCATTTCTGCCCGCTCTTTTGCATTTTTCTTTAAATCTCTGGCCAGCTCAATTCTTATTTCATCAAATTTGAAGTATTTAATGATTTTGCCATCTGCATCTTTTTCACTGTTCGTTTCAATTAAAGTATTTACTACATTAACTACCTGATTAAGGATTTTCTCTACAACAGGATTACGTAAGCTATTTTTCTTTAGTAAATCTAACCTGTCTTTTAATGGTCGATTGGCAATTTCTTCTTTAGTTAATGATGATGCAGAATGTTTATATCCGGCTTGAAAGCAAGCCTTATCATAATGTAATTCTTTTATATGTGGATAGATTTTTCGTATCGCTTTAGCACTTAAGTTTCCATAATCATCAGATAAACTTACATTAGCTAAAATTTGAGCATGCTCTTTTTTAAAACCATACTTCTGCTCAAGTAATTCGTGCAATTTATCATTGCCGCTTGCAGAATTATCTCCCTCATAAGCATATAGTAAGTGCCACAATTGATAAGATGCTTGTTTTTCAAAATCTTTGCCATCTAACTCTGCATCGAATTCTAAAATATTTTGGTCGATTTCTAAAACTTCAAAAATACGCTTAACCATATCTTTAATTTCTGCAACAGGTGTGCTTAGTTCGGTAATATTGATTTCATCTTTGTCAGATAGTTTTAATAAATCTTCATTATAGCCTTCTGTTTCCAGTATTTTAAAATATGCCTCATATAAAGCTTTATTGGTTCGATTACCTTCAATCTCAGTATAATTGATTTCCCATTCTTTGGCCTCTCGGCCTAGTAATTCGATAATCTTATTGGCTTTTAAATTTCCTTTGATGTTTAATTCATTAAACAAAGTCTGTTTATCTTCTAAGCTTAGGCTAAAAATTTCTTCTTGATTAGCATCTTTTAGTACACGTTTTTTACTACCTTTTTTTCTGATCAGCACATTGTTTAATACCTGCCAAATCTTAAATTCTTGAAATAGGGGGGAAGATTTCGGCGCAACTTTTAAACCAATAGTTTTTTTAACTTTTTGTCCATTTCTATCAATCTCAATCTCTTTATTTTCAAATTCACAAAAACTTATTAGGCCTTTCTGTGATTTTAATTTTCGTTGATAAAAAATAATAATGTCCCGAATTTCTTTTTTTAATTCTTCCGTTAACTCAGGATGAAACTTTGATTGTGTTTCCCAAATGGTTTCAAACTCATCGAAATAATCCTGACGGTAGAAAACTTGATTTTTTAATCTTATATGTGGATTATCCTGAATTTGTTTATACAGGTACTGACCAACAGTCTGTTTGTTAAAATACAATTCTTTGCTTCTGTCGCTAATTGCACCAAGATAACCGCTTGAATTATTTAAATTATTGTTGATCTCCGTAATTACATATGCAACTTCTTCTTTATCTAATTGTTGACTGATCGAGTTATTTCGCCATTGATAAGCTTTTAATTTTTTTTCTTCTCTACTGCCTTTTATATCTGAAGTATTGAAATTGTATGTTTTCCAAAAAATAGCAGATGTTGCTCTCTGCCCTTTTCCAATAAGCTCTTTTTTAAATTGATCTGTTAAAATTTCAGGATAAAATTGTCTCTGAAATTCCCACACTTTATCAAGTTCTGCTTGTAAATCAGATCGATAAAAGTCTGGCAATTGTTTCTTTCCTTCTTTTAGTAATTGATAAGAGAGTTGACCAGGAGTTAGATTTTCATCATATAATTTTTTGGCATTTAACATTCCATCAATTGCCTGGCCCTCATCTTCATTATTAGCCTTACGACTACTTTTGTAACCTCTTTTTTTATTTATGGCTAATAGAATTCTGGCGAACTCATCTTTTTCTACTTTCTCAACAGCAGATTTAGCCCTTAGTGCAAAAGTAGAATGAGTAGTATTTTTTCCATCTTCGGCCAAGATGGTATCATTATTAATGATATAAGCTTTAACTAATGCATCAATTAAATTAGAACGCCTAAGTTGATAACGATCTAATGTTCTTCTAGCTCCGCGTTTTAATGTTCTGTCTGCATTAATAGTAATAGGCTTGCCTTTTTCAAAATTGGTTTGTTCATCTGTAGTTAATGGATTTACACGAACACCAATTTTTTCTATTGATGAATTTGTGAAATCATCGCTTTCATTTATATATGCAAATCCAATAGATGTTGTTCCTAAATCAAGTCCTAATATTTTCTTCATGAGCGTTATTTTAATATTTTAACAATATCTGGTTTAATTTTTTCAATCCCAACAAACCGACATCGTTAATATCATATTCAAACTTAAATTCATTTATTTTTAATTCATTACGGTTTCCCGTATGCTGTATATTAAAATAAATTATACCTTTGACTTGAAAGCAAATCACAATAAGGATTATTCCGTTGTGAAAACATTTAGCGCCTCGACTATCTTCGGGGCATTTTTATTTCCTTTTTACATTTCCAAAACAGAATCCAGTTTTAAAAATCAACTTATTTATCTTATCTTTGCCTGGCAAATAATAAATCGTAATTTATTTGCTATGCAACTCGACTCCACAAAATTTATTGCAACAGGTTTAACATATGACGACGTACTTTTAGTACCCGCTTATTCTGAAATTCTGCCCCGCGATGTAAATACAGCCACTTTCTTAACCAAAAAAATCAAGCTTAACGTTCCTTTGATTTCTGCAGCGATGGATACCGTAACCGAAGCCGAACTTGCCATTGCCATTGCGCAAAATGGGGGTATTGGGATGTTACACAAAAACATGACGATCGAAAGACAAGCCGAAGAGGTCCGTAAAGTTAAGCGTTCAGAAAGCGGAATGATTCAGGATCCGGTTACACTATTGGAAACAGCAGTCGTTGCCGATGCTTTCAAAATCATGAAAGAGCACAAAATTGGTGGTATTCCAGTGGTGAGCAGCGACAATAAACTAGTTGGGATTATTACTAATCGCGATTTGCGTTTCCAGAAAAACATGGCCAGGCCAATTGCTGAAGTCATGACAAAAGAAAATCTAATTACTGCGCCAGAGGGAACAAATCTGGTTCAGGCAGAAGAAATTCTTCAGAATTATAAAATTGAAAAATTACCAGTTGTTTCTAAAGATGGTTATTTAAGTGGTTTAATCACTTTCAAAGATATTTCAAAAGTTAAAAATTATCCTGCTGCTTGTAAAGATGAACGTGGTCGATTACGAGTAGGTGCCGCCGTTGGCGTAACTGCTGATACTCTACAGCGTGTTGATGCTTTAGTTCATGCAGGTGTTGATGTAATTACCATCGATACTGCTCACGGACATTCGAAAGGGGTAGTGGATAAACTAAAAGAAGTAAAGGCGAAATATCCTGATCTACAGGTAATTGTTGGTAATATCGCCACTGGTGCAGCCGCTAAATTTTTAGCAGATGCTGGTGCTGATGCGGTGAAAGTTGGTATCGGTCCGGGTTCTATTTGTACCACCAGAATTATCGCAGGTGTTGGTGTTCCTCAATTATATGCCGTTTACGAATGTGCCAAAGCATTAAAAGGAACAGGAGTTCCAGTTATTGCAGATGGGGGTATTAAGCATACCGGTGACATTGCAAAGGCAATTGCATCCGGAGCAGATACCGTAATGGCTGGTTCGTTATTCGCAGGAGTGGAAGAGTCTCCAGGTGAGACGATCATCTACGAAGGACGTAAATTTAAATCTTACCGCGGAATGGGATCTATCGAAGCAATGGAGCAAGGTTCTAAAGACCGTTATTTCCAGGATGTTGAAGATGATATCAAGAAATTAGTTCCTGAAGGAATTGTTGGTCGCGTTCCTTTTAAAGGTACTTTAGCCGAAGTAATGTATCAATACATCGGCGGACTTCGTGCCAGTATGGGCTACTGTGGTGCCGCTACTATTGAGGCTTTACAGGAAGCGCAGTTTGTTCAAATTACAGCTGCTGGTATGCGTGAAAGTCATCCACACGATATTACCATTACTAAAGAAGCACCAAATTATACGAGATAGGATTAAAGACGAAAGCTAAAAGACTAAAGCTTTATAGTCATTAGTTCTTCGACCGTATTAGAAAAGCTTCTAAAATAATAATATTACAATGTGGGGCGTCCTAAAGATAGCCCCACTTTTTTTATACTTAGTTTCTCCTACCTTAATAAGGTATAAAATTTGCAAAGGCTTCTTCACTTTTGGAAATTAGACAAGCGATCTAAAATCTGCGAATCTATGGCCAAAAAAGCGCTATCTATCCCGTGTTACTTTGTGCTTCCGTGGCAACAAAACTTTTCATTAGTTCAAGGTCATTAGTGCATTTGTTTGGGTACAAATCGATCCGTGTTGTTTTGTGCTTTCGTGGCAACAAAATTGTTCATTGGTTCAATGGTCTGTTCATTGATTCAATGGTCATTAGTGCATTTGTTTGGGTGCAAATTGCTTGGCGAACATTTTTAAATCCTCAGATAATAATTATCACAAAATAAAATTTGGCAAATACTTTTTTTTAATATATTTGTCGACTAAATCTATAGATTTAATATAATTAAATATGAAGCCAATCAATCTGAAATCAAAAACATGTTGCTGCTCTGCGCTAAGTGCTCAAGCAAAACATTTCCGAAAGGATCAATAATCAATATATCTAAACCAAACACATTAAATGTAATTATGAAACAAAGTTTACTTATTTTATTTGCTATTATACTATCTGCAACTACTGTATTCGCTCAAAATACGGTAAAAGGAATAGTGAAAGGTACCAATGGCATAACCATTCCTGGTGCAACCATTACGGTAAGAGGCACAAAAATTGCAACTATTACCGATGTTGAGGGTGCCTTTGCCATCGATGCCAAACAACAACCTCCATTTTATATCCGGGTGAGTTATGTTGGATATAAACCTCAGGATTTTCAAATTTTGCGACTTCAGGAGGCTCCAATTGAATTAGTTTTAGTAGAAGACACCCAGCTTGATGAAATTGTAGTAACCTCAAGAAGACGTTCGGAAGTTTTACAGGATGTACCGATTCCAATCACCGTTATCGGCGGTCAGGCGGCAGAAAATGCAGGTGCTTTTAATGTTAATCGTTTGAAAGAATTGGTTCCTTCGGTTCAGTTGTATGCTTCAAACGCCAGAAATACCACATTAAATATTAGGGGATTAGGTTCTACTTTTGGATTAACGAATGATGGAATTGATCCAGGTGTAGGTTTTTACGTGGATGGCGTTTATCACGCACGCCCGGCTGCTACTTCTACCGATTTCCTTGATATTGAACAAATTGAAGTTATCCGCGGACCACAAGGAACGTTATTTGGTAAAAATACAACCGCAGGTGCCTTTAATATCACCACCACTAAACCTACACAAACGCCGACAGCAAAAGTTGAAATGAGCGTTGGTAACTATAATTTTATTCAGGCTAAAACATCAGTTTCTGGTGGTGTTGCAAAAAATCTTGCGGCAAAAATCTCGATATCTGGTACACAACGTGATGGTACGATTTACAATACTAGAGAGGAGCGAAGATATAGCGGTCAGAACAATTTAGGTTTCAAGAGTCAGTTATATTTTACGCCATCTGATAAATTAAAAATCTTATTAAGTGGAGATGTGAGCATTCAGCATCCGGCAGGTTATCCTTTAGTCATTGCTGGTGTTACCACAACCGAAAGAAGTGCCTATCGTCAATATGCCAGAATTGTTTCAGATTTAGGATACCAACAACCCAAAATTAATCCATTTTCAAGAGAAATCAATACCAATACGCCCTGGAGACATAATCAATCAATTGGTGGTATTTCACTAAACGTAGATTATAAAATTGGCAACGGAACATTAACTTCTACCACGGCCTGGAGGTTCTGGAATTGGGATCCAACAAATGATAGAGATTTTTCTGAATTATCTGCACTTACTAAATCACAAGGTAACTCGCGTCACGATCAATACTCACAAGAGATTAGATATGCAGGCGACATTACCGAAAAGTTAAGTGGTGTTTTCGGTGTATTTTTTCTTGGTCAAAACCTGCAGGGTTTGGGTCAAACGGAAGAAGTGGGCAAAGATCAATGGAGATTTGTGCAAACCGCTAATACGGGCGCACAAGCGCTATACTCCACGCCAGGTTTGTTAGATGGATTTGGAATTAAGACCAATTCAACTATTAAATCATTAAGTGCTGCAGTATTTGGTCAAATCGACTGGGAAGTAATTGAGCACTTACACGTGCTGCCAGGTTTAAGATTTACCTATGATAAAAAAGATGTAAATTACGATAGAAACACTTATGGTGGTTTGCAAACTACTGATCCTGCATTATTGGCACTTAAAGCAGCAGTTTATGCCAATCAACAGTTTGCTACGAAAGTTGATAATAATAATTTATCTGGAAATATCACTGTTTCTTATCGTCCAACGCCGAAGGTAAATGCTTATGCCACTTTTTCTACAGCCTACAAACCAGTTGGGGTTAACGTAGGTGGTTTACCAACTACATCAAACGGACAGGCAGATTTAACATTGGCCGTTGTGAAGCCCGAGTATGTAGAACATTATGAACTTGGCGTTAAAACAAAACCTTTTAAAGGAGCGATATTAAATGTAACGGCTTTCAATACCGATATTAAAGATTATCAAACCAATGTACAATCGCCACAACTCGGTGTAAACAGGGGCTATCTTGCCAATGCCGAAAAAGTTCAGGTTAAAGGATTGGAGATTGACGGAACTTATCAGTTGGAACGTTTCTTAACCTTAAATGCAGCTTTGGCCTACCTGGATGGAAAATATGTAACCTTTACAAATGCGCCGCTTCCGTTAGAAGAAACCGGTCATACCGAACTGGTAAACGGTGTAGCAACGCAGGTAGCATTTAAAGATGCATCGGGTGGCAGATTACCAGGAATCTCAAAATGGAACGTCTCCGGCGGTGCAGAATTTAGTACACCGGGTAATTTAGCTACTAAACCAGGTCGTTACTTTATCGCCGGCGATGCCAGTTACCGTTCTACATACTCATCAAATCCAACACCATCAAGCGTTTTAAATGTTCAGGGATATTCGCTGTTGAATGCGAGACTTGGATTTAAGTCTGATAAGTTCTCCGTATTTGTATGGAGCAGAAACCTAACCAATAAAAATTATTATGAGCAATTACAGGCAGCAGCAGGTAACTCAGGTTTGTATGCAGGTGTTCTTGGAGATCCGAGAACTTATGGCGCTACTTTCCGTTACAGTTTCTAATTTTTAACAGAACCTTAAGAGTCTTAAAAGCTGTTAAAGTTTGTATAATTTCTCTTTATTTGGATTAGAAGCGTCGATTGTTCGGCGCTTTTTATTTTTAAGATCTGAATTGTTTCAGAGGAAGCTAATTATTTCAAAACTTCAATATATTTGGAATCATGGTTAATAACCTATAAAATACACTACTAAAAAAGTATTTTAAATCACAAAAACATTAAATTAACAGCTTTGTGCAGAATAAAATTTATAGCAAACGGATAAAATCTTAACTTCGCTAAATTTTTAAATCGGATGAATAAGCTAAGAGCGGTTTGTGTTTATTGTGGCTCAAACTTTAATGGAGATCCACAGTTGCGTAAAGCCATTAAACAGTTGGCAGATACACTTGTCAGGGAAGAGATCAGGTTAGTTTACGGCGGAGGAAGTGTAGGAGTGATGGGCGTACTGGCGAACGATATTTTAGAAGCTGGTGGTTTGGTTACCGGCGTGATTCCTCAGTTTCTGATGGATAAAGAGGTAGGCCATAAAGGTGTTACTGAAATGATTTTAACCGAAAACATGCATCAGCGCAAGCAAAAAATGGCCGATTTAAGCGATGGTTTTGTGATTTTGCCTGGTGGTTTCGGTACGCTGGAAGAATTTTTCGAAGTGCTTACCTGGCTACAATTAGGCCTCCATCATAAACCAATAGGAGTTTTAAACGTAGGTGGATTTTACGATCCGCTATTTGCACAAATGGAAACGATGGTTCAAAGCAAATTTTTAAAGCCTGCCAATCGCGATTTGGTTTTCAATGAAACTGATGCTGAAATATTAATTGAAAAAATGGATAATTATTCGGCTGTGCCGGATGTGGTTTGGTTTAAGGAAAAAGATTTAATTTAAGCAATCGTAAACGTCAATAGTTTTCGGGATTGCTATCACTATAAAAGATTCATAAAAATGCAAATTATTACATCTCACGCGGAATTTGAACAACATTTAGGTAAAGAACTTGGTGTTTCTTCGTGGCATACCATTACACAAGAACAAATTAACAAGTTTGCAGATGCCACACTGGATTATCAGTGGATTCATACCGATGAAGAGAAGGCAAAGAATGAAGGGCCTTTCGGTTCTACCATTGCCCATGGATACTTAACACTTTCGCTTATTCCTTATCTTTGGAAAGAGATTGTTGATATTCAAAAGCTTAAAATGGAGATTAATTATGGTATCGAAAGCTTAAGATTTGCGCAACCAGTGTTGGTAAATGCTAAAATCAGACTCAAAGCGAAATTGGCCTCCATTGTTAACTTACGTGGTGTAACCAAGGTTCATATGGCAATAGAGATGGAAATTGAGGATCAAAAGAAACCTGCCTTTACTGGTGAGGTGGTTTTTCTTTACCATTTTATAACTCCTTAAGGTTATTCTTTGTAGCGTTTTTACTGCGGCACTCGTTTTGGTTAGAAAGAAGAATGATTCTTATGAAAAAAACTTGCCAGAGTGCCAGCTTAATTGTAATGCTATTCTTATTGTTTTTTACAGGCTGTAAAGAAAAAGTGATGGATCTTAATGCAAACGATACTTTTTTGCCGATGCAAATCGGTAATTTATGGTTTATGAATAGTGCTAACTATACCGAGATTACAGATACGGTTAGCATAAATAAGAAACTTTTCTATAAATTTTATTCTTTAGTGGGTGGCGACGCCGTTAGCATTTCGTATTTAAGAATAGACGAACAAAATAGATTAATAGAAGGCTACCCAACGTCTCCGCTACAAACATATTTAAAAGCCGATTTTAAGGCTAATATAGGAGATAAATTTTTTACAACAGGCCAAAAGGATTACAACGACAATGAAGTTACTGTTGTCCAAAAGACAGATACAGAAATGACTTTTGATTTCGATATGATTTACCATCCAAACTTAAAGGGACATCCTTATTCTGTAAAATATATAAAAGGAAAAGGCTTTCCCGGAGACTGGAAAAAGTTAAAGATTAATAATGTTGTTTTACAAAATTAATCTCTGTTGAATTTCTTTTTGATGAATCCACTTAATGATTC
Source organism: Pedobacter psychrotolerans (assembly GCF_004340665.1). Classification (GTDB taxonomy): domain Bacteria; phylum Bacteroidota; class Bacteroidia; order Sphingobacteriales; family Sphingobacteriaceae; genus Pedobacter; species Pedobacter psychrotolerans. The sequence goes on along the minus strand of NZ_SLWO01000006.1, from coordinate 287,102 downwards.
ATCGTCTAAATCTTCTAAAGTACTCAATTCTAATTCGAGCGCTTTCGTGCTGAGTTGAATTTCTATCAATGAAATAATCAGCGAAATCATAAAAAATATTAAACTCATTGCAAAAAGCATTTCGGCTATTATATTCCAATCAAGGTAAATAAAAAACATGCAAAACAAACAACTGGCGAAACTAAGCACACCGAAAGCCTGCATGTTTTTGATTAGTCTTAACCGATAGCGAAGGTTTTTGATTTGATTTTGTAAACCGATATTTTTCTCGCCTTCTTCATACTTCGCTTTTAAACTTCTAACTAGTGTTGCCAAAGCCAAAAAACGGTTGGTGTAAGCCAGCATGATTAAACTAATGGCTGGAAATAGTAAAGCAGGAATATTTATGGTTAGCTCCATTTAATGAGGTTTCTTCAAAAGTATCGTTTTAAAATGATTTGTTGTGGTTAACCGCAAAATGAAGGGAAGTTTTTCGCGAAGAGCGCAAAGCTGGGTGTTCAGATTTTACCACCGAGGACACGGAGGTTGCACAGAAAACAGAGAGTTTAAGAATCGACAATATAATCTCAGTGACTTCTCTGTGCTTTTTTTTCTCTGTTTGCTCTGTGGTTACTTTTTATTTCTAATCAAAGCTGTGTGTTCAGATTTTACCACCGAGGGCACGAAGGTCTCACAGAGAACATAAAATTTGAAATTGATTACATTATCTCTGTGCTTTTTTCTCTGTGGTTATTTTTTATTTCTAATCGCAAAGCCGGGTGTTTAGATTTTACCACCGAGGACACAGAGGTTGCACAGGGAATAAAGTGAAGAAGTCAAAATTTGGTATTCTATGGTTACATTTTAAACACCAACTTGGCGTTCTTTTCGCTTTTCTCTCTGCATCCTTTGCGGTTAAAATCACTCCCATATTCTGTGGTTTAATATTTCGAACACGAGTTTGGCGTTCTTTGCGCCTTCTGCTGTGCGTTCTTTGTGGTTAAAAACCAGCGTAGACCAGAAACCAATTTGGTCGCCATGCTTTATTCCAAAATAAGATTTAAATTGCCAACATGGATATCGAATTCAACAAGAACGAAGACGTGAACAAACAATTGGTTTACGAGCTAAGGACCAAACTTAAAAAGATTTACCTCGGTGGTGGCGAAAAAAATGCGGCCAAGCAAAAGGAGAAAGGTAAGTTATTGGCTCGCGAACGGATTGATTACCTCATTGATAAAGACACCGAATTTTTAGAAGTTGGTGCTTTCACCGCTGATGGAATGTATGCTGATCAAGGCGGTTGTCCGTCTGCGGGTGTAGTTTGCGGAATTGGATATGTAAGTGGCAGGCAATGTATGATTGTCGCCAATGATGCTACAGTGAAAGCTGGCGCATGGTTTCCTATGACGGCCAAGAAAAACCTCCGTGCGCAAGAAATCGCTATGGAAAACCGGCTTCCGGTGATTTACCTGGTTGATAGTGCAGGTGTTTATTTACCAATGCAAGACGAAATTTTTCCAGATAAAGAACATTTCGGAAGAATGTTCCGCAATAACGCGATGATGTCGGCAGATGGAATTGTGCAAATTTCGGCGATTATGGGGTCATGCGTAGCTGGTGGCGCTTATCTTCCCATCATGAGTGATGAAGCCATGATTGTTGATAAAACCGGTTCTGTGTTTTTGGCAGGTTCCTACCTGGTAAAATCTGCAATAGGAGAGGATGTTGATAATGAAACTTTGGGAGGAGCAACTACGCACTGTGAAATTTCAGGTGTTACCGATTACAAGCATCCAAATGATCAAGCTTGTCTGGATAGTATCCGGAACATCATGAGCATGTTAGGAACGCCTCAAAATGCAGGCTTTGACAGGATTAAATCTGCTAAACCCAAAGAAAGTGAAACAGAGCTTTATGGCATTATCCCAGAAAACAGAGATAAACAATACGAAATAATGGATATCATCAACCGCTTGGTTGACAATTCTGAATTTGAAGAATATAAAGCAGGATATGGCCAAAGTATCGTTTGTGGTTTAGGTCGTATCGATGGTTGGGCAGTAGGCATTGTTGCTAATCAACGTAAGGTCGTTAAATCTAAAAAAGGGGAAATGCAATTTGGCGGTGTGATTTATTCTGATAGTGCAGATAAAGCTACCCGATTTATTATGAACTGCAACCAAAAAAAAATCCCGCTGGTATTTTTACAGGATGTAACCGGCTTTATGGTCGGAAGCAGGTCTGAACATGGTGGGATTATTAAAGACGGAGCAAAAATGGTTAATGCGGTTGCCAATTCTGTAGTGCCAAAATTTACGATTGTAATTGGGAATTCTTATGGCGCGGGTAATTATGCCATGTGTGGGAAAGCTTATGATCCGAGGTTAATTTATGCCTGGCCAACTGCTAAAATTGCAGTAATGGGTGGCGCTCAGGCTGCAAAAACGCTATTGCAAATTCAAGAAGCATCATTAAAGGCTAAAGGTGAAGTGATTACACCAGAAAAAGAAGCAGAACTATTGAAAGAAATTACCGATAAATACGATAGCCAGACTACACCTTACTATGCTGCATCAAGACTATGGGTAGATGGTATTATTGATCCGCTGGAAACTAGGAAAGTAATTTCTATGGGCATCGAGGCCGCGAATCAATCACCAATAACCAGGAAATTTAATGTAGGCATCATTCAAACTTAAAGTATAAATACGCACTGTTATAATCTTTGTTCGCTCAGAAACTTAAACTTACCAGATATGAGAAACTTAAAAAGAATGCGCTAACCATTTTATTTGTCACGCCGATAATTACAAAAGCTCAAAATTCAAAAGTAGGAACGTAGGAAACGGGTGAAACTATTAATGTTGTAGGCAGTAGTATCAACGTAGTCATTACCGGAAACTGCAACAGCATCAAGGTAACAGGAGCGGGGATCAAGGTTAAAGCACAGGGAGTTAAAGTGATTCGCATTCAGGGAGCTGATTCAGGTGTAACTTATACTTCCAGTCCGAATAAGAATGGTAAAGCAATTTCAAGCGTATCAGGCGCAGCAAGCTATGTAACTAAGGTAAAATAGTCAAAACTTATAAACCAGAGATTTAAACTTTTGAATACCAGGTCTTGATCTTTAAATTGTAATGCATGTTAATAAGTAAACTATGTTGACAATGAGTACTTGCCAACAAATGTTTAAAGCATTAAATTTGCTTTTTAGTTTAAGAATTTCAAACACACACTATAATGTCACAAGAAAACGAACACGTTCAGTGTTTAATCATTGGTTCCGGTCCTGCAGGATATACTGCAGCAATATACGCTGCCAGAGCTGATTTAAAACCAATTATGTATACTGGTATGCAGGCGGGTGGTCAGTTAACGCAAACCACTGATGTAGAAAATTTTCCAGGCTATCCTCAAGGAATTATGGGGCCGGAAATGATGGAAGATTTCCGTAAACAAGCAGAACGCTTTGGTACGGATATCCGTTTTGGTTACATCAGCGCTGTAGACTTTTCATCAACGCCTCATAAAATTGTGGTAGATGAGATCAAAACAATTACTGCAGACACGGTAATTATCGCTACTGGTGCAACAGCAAAATGGTTGGGCTTACCTAGTGAGCAACAATATAATGGTTTTGGTGTATCTGCGTGTGCGGTTTGTGATGGATTCTTCTTTAAAGGACAAGATGTTGCTATTGTAGGTGCCGGAGATACAGCAGCAGAAGAGGCAACATATTTAGCTAAGCTTTGTAAAACGGTTCACTTGTTGGTTCGTAGAGATGAATTCCGTGCTTCTAAAGCAATGGTGAGTCGTGTTTTAGCAACACCGAATATTGTAGTGCACTACAACACCGAAACTCAGGAAATTCTAGGTAATGGTAAAAATGTAACAGCAGTTAAAGTACTTAATAATCAATCTAACGAGGTTTCTGAAATTGCTATTGAAGGTTTCTTCGTAGCTATTGGGCATAAACCTAATACCGATATTTTTAAAGGTCAGTTGGAGATGGATGAAACAGGTTATTTATTAACCAAGCCAGGATCTACTTTGACCAATATTGAAGGCGTTTTTGCTTGTGGTGATGTTCAGGATATGTATTACAGGCAAGCAGTTACCGCTGCAGGCTCAGGATGTATGGCTGCTTTGGATGCCGAAAGATACCTTGCTGCAAAGGAACACCCAGTTGAAGCATAAGATTATTCATAAATATTTTGAGAAGAGAAACCCCAATCAGGTTTCTCTTTTTTGTTCGTAACAAAAAAGTGTGATAAAGAATCTTTCTGTTATTTATATCTTAGATTAATTTAATGAAAATTTTATTCAAAAAAACTTACACATGAACAAAGCTTTACACATTGTTATTGGAGTATTAATAAGTATAAGTGCCTTTGCGCAAAGTGATCCAAATCTTGGAATCATTCCAGCGCCGGTATCTGTTACAAGAGCTAACGGAAATTTTATCTTAGATAAAACAACAATTCTGATCAATCAGAGTATTGATGGAGCAAAGATAAATGATTTATTAAATGCATTCATCGTAAGCAGAGCTGGTTTTGCACTTAGAGAAGCTAAAATTAGTCAGCCTAATCAAAAAAGTATTCTTCTAACTTCAGTTGGTGCAGATAAATTACCCAATGAAGGATATACCATTAAAATAAATTCCAATCAAATCGTTATCACCGGTAGAGGTGCAGGCTTATTTTATGCGGTTCAATCTATGATGCAAATGATGCCCGAAAAGGCGGGTGATAAAATTACGGTTCTTGCAGTTTCCATTAATGATTATCCACGTTTCAGCTATCGCGGAACAATGCTGGATGTTAGCCGTCATTTCTTCCCGATTTCATTTATTAAAAAATATATTGATCAGCTGGCTTACTATAAAATCAATACTTTTCACTGGCATTTAACAGATGATCAGGGTTGGAGACTGGAAATCAAAAAATATCCAAAATTAACTACTGTAGGCTCGGTTAGAAATGGTTCTATCATTGGTCGTTATCCGGGAACTGGAAATTACCTGACGGAGGTAAAAGGTTTTTACACACAAGATGAAGCGAAAGAAATTGTAAAATATGCAGCAGAGCGTTACATTACGGTTATCCCTGAAATTGAGTTGCCTGGCCATGCATCGGCAGCGATTGCCGCTTATCCTGCCTTAAGCTGTTTTCCTGACCGCGATACATTTGTAAGTGATAAAACGGCATGGGCCGGATCAAGAAAGGGAAAGCAAGTACAGCAAACCTGGGGCGTTTTTGATGATATTTTTGTTCCTTCACAAAATACATTCAATATGTTGAATGAAGTTTTGGATGAAGTGATTGCTATATTTCCTTCTAAATACATTCATATCGGTGGCGATGAGGCACCCAAAACCTATTGGAAAGAATCTCCTTTTTGCCAGGCTTTGATGAAAGAAAAGGGTTTGAAGGATGAGCATGAATTACAGAGCTATTTCATCCAAACAATCGAGAAACATGTGAATGAAAAAGGTCGTTCTATCATTGGTTGGGATGAAATTCTGGAAGGTGGTTTAGCACCAAACGCAACAGTAATGAGCTGGAGGGGAGAGGCTGGTGGAATTGCCGCTGCCCAACAAAATCATGATGTGATTATGACGCCAGGCTCTATGGGTTTATATATTGATCATCAACAATCTGAATCGCCTGATGAGCCTTTAACAATTGGTGGCTTGGCACCTTACCAAAAGATTTATGGTTATGACCCGATTCCACAAGTTTTAACTGCTGATCAAAGAAAGTATATTAAAGGCGTTCAAGCCAATATGTGGACGGAATATATTAAAACCACAAGTAAAATAGAGAACCACGCTTTTCCACGTTTAATGGCACTTTCTGAAATTGCATGGACTCCTGTTGACCGTAAAGATTTAAAAAACTTTTCAGAAGAACGTTTGCCTGTTCACCTGGCCCGCTTAGATAAAATGGACGTTAATTTTTGGGTACCAACACCTATTGGTCAAAGTGAAAAAACACTTAATGGCGGCGATTTTGCCATTGATTTGAAAGTGCCTATCATTGGAGGTAAAATTTACTATTCATTAGATTCTTCACGTCCATCTGAAAATGCATTTTTATATACAGCACCCTTTAAGGTTGTTGTCCCAAAGGGAGAGAAAAGAGTATTGAAAACCATTGTTATTGCACCTAGTGGTAAAAGAAGTGTAGTTACTGAAACATTATTAAATAATGGAGCTCCTGAAGCAAAAGTAGAAACCAAGAAATAAATCTCAAGTATTTGCAGCCTTAATAACTTCATCAGTTTTTTGATAAAGTTATTGAGGCTTTATTTCTTAATGGGAAATCTATTCTATTAAAAGAAAAGTAATCATTGTACCTTTGATGTTCAATGGACGGAAAAAATAAATTTTCAATTATTGAGAGATTAAGAAGCTTTAAATATGCTATTAATGGTCTGAGGTTATTTTTGATGAATGATCACAATGGCCGTGTGCATTTTTGTGCAGCTATTATAGCCATTGGGTTATCGTGGTTACTTCATATTTCAGCATTAGAATGGGTGACAATTCTCCTAATGATTGGTGCTGTTATTGTTACTGAGATGATTAATGCATCTATCGAAAAACTTGCTGATGTAGTTTCTCCGGAATATCATCCCAAGATTAAGATAGTTAAGGATGTAGCCGCGGGTGCTGTATTGGTGACTGCCTTTTTAGCGGTAATTATTGGTGCCATTATATTTATTCCAAAGCTACTTTCCTGCTTCAGCTAAACTTGCTGCTCTGGATTCTTCAGTTTTATCCCTAATAATCTGATCCCATCGGGCTTGCATTTTGTGATTGCTGCCGTGTTCCGTTTCTTCATCGTAGTTCCGTTGCATGGTATCGAAGTAACTGCTTACTTCATTGGCCAATTGTGAAATTTGAGCTTTATAGTTTTTAACAGAATAATTTCGGTTTTTTAATACCCTTTCTGCTTCTGAGAGCAGGATGTATTGAATGTTTACATGCCCTTGCTCATGATGTAGCAAGTCTGCGCTAACTTGCGGGTTTTTAATTTTATCCCACTTTACCCAGGAGCGGTTTTTATCAATGGTAACCTCATTTTTAAGCTTAATAATCACCCGGTTTCTATACACGCTAGATTCATAGCTGTACTGCCATCTCATTGCGGTGAGGGCAAAGAATGGAGAGTTGTCATCAGCCTTTGCTTTGTAATAAGTTTCCCAGTTTATTTGAACAGGTTCTGTATAATCCTGTCTAAATCCAAAAGTTAGTGGCAATGCCAGTAAAAAAATAATAGGTATAAGCAGTTTTTTCATTCAGATTTTAAATGCTAAAAAACCGTGCCTAAAATTTTATGGTGTAGAAATTTGCTGACTAATCCTTTCAAATTTTTCGATTAGTAAAGCAATTCTTTCCTTTTCTCTTTTTATTACGGCTTTTCTTAGAATGGTTGAACAAAATAGAATCCATAGAAACGTTAAGCCAATTGCAATAACCTTTTGAATCAAGCTAAAAAGACTCAGAATTTCTATGAAATAAAATATAATGCCCAGAGAAAGCGCTACGGTGTAGAACCAATATAATGTGTTATAAAGCTTATAGCGGTTAATTTGATAAGTTTTTAAATTATTCAGATATTCATTGGGGTGAGCTGTAAAATCTGTTCTGGAAATTAATCGATAATCCCTGTAAAGAATAATGGTATAGACACCAATAGTAATTATCGTGATGCTAATACCAACATGTGTAGTCCATGAATTGAAATGAAAGAAAATCCATAATGCTACAATAGCAATAAATGAGGCAGCCATGCCCAGGATGTTCAAAGCTGATTTCAGCTTTAAACCATTTACCTCTTTTTTGGCTTGTTGCAACATTTCATCAGCAGAAAACTTAACTTCTACCTCGTGCTTTTGCCACAACTCCTGTATTTGATCAAACGCTTGCATATTGGTTGTATAGTTCTGTTAATTTTTGTTTAATGCGGTGAATTTTAACTCTTAAGTTGCCTTCGCTAATGCCAGATATATCAGCAATTTCATGATAAGGCAATTCATCCAGTACCATTGTAATAATTAAACGATCGTTTTCTTCGAGTTTAGAAATGCATTTATATAAAAGTGCAACCTGCTCATTTTTTTCAGAAAACTCCTCGATTTTATTTTCAATAATATTATCTGTTAATTCATCCTTAGCCTGTCTTTTTTCTGATCTTAAATAAGTTAAGCAAGTGTTTACGGCAATTCTGTAGATCCAGGTAGAGATTAAAGATTTGTTTCTGAACTTATCTAAATTCTGCCAGACTTTTAAAAATGTTTCCTGCAACAGATCATTTGCAGCATCGGTATCGCCGGTATAACCATAACATAAATGGAATATCTTTTTGGAATTAGAATCAAAGATTTCTTTAAATAGTTTGTCTTTTTGTTCCATTTAAGGGCGTGTAATGGTTTTTAGATATAATTTAGATATTAATGTTACAGCGAAAGTAAAAATAATATGCTTTTTACCAGTGTCGAAAATCAAAATTTGTTACACCACCTAAATATCGTAGTTTTACCAAATTAACAGGGCCACAAACTTTTTTATTCATGAAGAAAAACAAACTCACACTTTTTATTTTCATTGCGCTGATTGCCGGTATTGGCTTAGGATATATTTTAAACGTTAATTCTATTGATGTTTACAATCAAAATATTCTGAATGCAGATGCCAAGGTTAAAAGCATAGAAGTTAATATCGCTAAAACTACAGATACTGCATCTGCCGCTTATACACAGCTCAGGGCTGAACGCAAGGCTAATGTTAATATTAAAAGGGAAAATGAGGAAATTCGCGAGAAAAAACTGGAGTATTTTACTTTGTTGAGCGATATCTTTCTCCGCTTAATAAAAATGATCGTTGCACCACTCGTGTTTACTACACTTGTAGTTGGCGTAGCCAAAGTAGGTGATATTAAAGCTGTAGGGCGTATTGGCGGTAAAACATTAGGCTGGTTTATGGCCATGTCCCTGATGTCGCTGGTGCTGGGATTAATTCTAGTCAACCTGTTTGAGCCAGGCAAACATATGAAACTAACTTTACCAGATGAGTTGGTGAATACGGGTATTCAAAAAGCTTCGATGAGCGTAAAAGATTTTATCGCACATGTGTTTCCAAAAAGCATTGCCGAATCTATGGCGACCAATGAAATTTTACAGATTGTTGTATTCTCCTTATTCTTTGGTGTAGCTACAGCAGCCATCGGCGATTTAGGTCAGGTGGTAATTAAAGCTTTCGATGCTATTGCACATGTGATTTTAAAAATGACTGGCTATGTGATGAATTTTGCTCCGTTGGCAGTTTTTGGTGCCATGACCTCCATTGTAGCCAAGCAGGGCTTAAATGTATTAAATACCTATGCCATATTTATTGGCGAATTCTATTTTGGATTAGCACTACTTTGGGCGGTTTTGATTTTTATAGGATTTCTAATCCTGAAAAAGCGAGTGTTTAGATTGGTTAATGATATGAAAGAACCAGCAATCCTGGCTTTCAGTACAGCGAGCAGTGAGGCCGCATATCCAAAAACGATGCTATTATTAGAGCGTTTTGGCTGTAAAGATAAGATTGTAAGTTTTGTACTTCCATTAGGTTATTCGTTTAACCTGGACGGTTCAATGATGTACATGACTTTTGCTTCCTTATTTATTGCACAGGCTTATGGAATACATTTAGGTTTCGAACAACAAATATCCATGTTGCTGATTTTAATGTTAACCAGTAAAGGAATTGCTGGTGTACCAAGGGCCTCACTCGTCGTTATTGCAGGTACAATTGCCAGTTTTAATATTCCAGAGGCTGGTTTAGCATTGTTGATCGGTATTGATCCTTTGTTAGATATGGGACGTTCTGCAACTAATGTAGTTGGAAATAGCATTGCTACAGCTGTTGTAAGCAAGTGGGAAGGGGAGTTAAAAGAGTCCTGAGTTGAAAGTCATTAGTCGAGAGTCTGTTTTTATAATTTCTTAATCGTCATTAAATGATTTTGGGATGAGAAGGTCTTTCAGAAAAAAAATGCAAACTTTGCAGCGTTTGTAAATTAGCTACTCATTTACTCAATCACTCATTTATAATTCATTCATTCAATAATTCACATCGTGTCAACAAGAGGAAAAAAAATATTCTTAGCCATTACCATCATCGTTCCGATGATCATTTATTGTTATATCTATTATAAGCCCATTATCCAAAACGCACCTTTTCGGAAAGATGATTTTGTATCGATGCAATTCAGTTATGGCGTAAAAGATCCCTTAGAAAATAACTATGACTCTAAAACAGGAGTATACCATTATGTAAATAACAAAGATTCGGTCATCACTAAAAAGTTTTTCTTAAAGAGTGATGATATTTTATATATGCATAGGAAGGCAAATGAAATAGGCTTATGGAACTTTCCTGACACCATCGGTAAAAAAAGTAATAAATCTCAATCTATTCCCCGTTACGATATTACCTTTAATTATAAGGAGAAATCTAAACATGTAACCGTTTATGGTGATTTTGATGGTAATCCGAAGCTATTAGATGCTGCCGTTCAAATGAGAAAGATCATTCAGGAAACATTATTACAGGCAGAAAGAAGATCAGGTAAATAGAAGGAAGCGATTAAAAATATTTTCCGATTTATTAAAGTGAAAATATTTTTGATATGTGTTTGTGTGTTAATTGAATTTATTCTATATTTGCACCTCGTTAAATAAAAATTAAAAAACTAATATTTAAACAATGTACGCAATAGTAAATATAGCAGGGCAGCAATTTAAAGTTGCTAAAGACCAGCACCTTTTTGTACACAGATTGCAAGGAGATGAAGGCGCTAGTATTGAATTTGATAATGTATTGTTGGTTGATAATGGTGGTGCAATTACTGTAGGTGCTCCTGCAGTTAAAGGTGCTGTTGTTTCAGCTAAGATCGTATCTCATTTAAAAGGTGATAAAGTAATCATTTTCCATAAAAAACGTAGAAAAGGTTATAAAAAGAAAAACGGTCACCGTCAGTTTTTCACTAAGATTCAGATCTCTGATATCACGTTATAATTAATTGTTAACCCAATAATTCGCTTTAGCGAGTTACAAAATATAAAATCATGGCACACAAAAAAGGAGCCGGTAGTTCGAAAAACGGACGTGAATCGCATAGTAAGCGTTTAGGTATTAAAATTTTCGGTGGTCAGTTAGCTATCGCTGGAAATATTTTAGTACGTCAACGTGGTACAAAACACCATCCAGATAAAAATGTTGGTTTAGGAAAAGACCATACATTATTCGCTTTGATTGATGGTACAGTTGTTTTCAGAAAAAAACAAGATAACAAATCTTATGTTTCTATTCTTCCTATTTTAGACGTTGAAATCGAAGAAGCATTAGCTAAAAAACCATTGGCAAAAAAAGAAGCAGCTGCAGTAGAAGTTGAAGCTATTCCAGCTCCGGCAAAAGCTAAAAAAGCAACTGCAAAAAAAGAAGAAGCTACTGAAGAAGCTGCACCAGCAGAATAATTAGTATAAAATTTATATAGAAAAGTCCCGATGCAAATCGGGACTTTTTTGCGTTTAAGCTTATTTAACAATGTTAAACGCTGTTAAATAACATATTTTAACAATGCATCGGTGTAAATTAGCCAGTAAATTATATACGATGAATATTAAGTTAATTACGTTGTTTCTCTTTTCCATTATTTCTTGCTGTTATTCGCTAAGTGCCCAGGAGGTTGAAGAAAATATCCGAATGAATAAAGCCTTTAAGGCTGATGGTATATCAAATGAATGGAACGAACCGCTTAACCAATATAATGATGCTACTAAACTCGCTTTTGCGCTGGCCAACGACGATCAAAATCTCTATATCATTATAGAATCTTTAGATCCCCAAACAACTTTTAGTATTTTACGTGGTGGAATTACCTTGAATATCAATACTGAGGGGAAGAAAAAGGACGGGATAAAATTAATTTTTCCTTTGATGGATAAACCTCCAATACCTAAAGATACTGAAGGAAAAGATAAACCATGGCCGAATGAAGGCAGTGAAATTCATGATCCTAATGCAGTGAATAAAAGTATTAAGATATCGGGATTTAAAAATATAGCTGATGGTAATTTACCAGCCATTAATCAAAGTGGAATTACAACTGGGATGAGTATACATCCTAATAGAGATCTCATTTATGAATTAAGTATTCCTTTAGCGCAATTACAGGTAAGTTTAGATTTTAAGAAACCGCTGGTGTATAATGTGAAAATTAACCAGCCCAGACAATCAGGTTTCAAGAAAGATGGTAACAAACCAATGAGCGAGGGTAGACCAGGAGGTAGAGGAGAAAAAGGTGGCATGGGAGGAGGTCATGGAGGAATGGGAGGCGGAGGCCGAGGTGCTGGCGGGCAACGGCCACCTGAAGGACTCGAGGGTAATGCTCCTGGCTCAAAGTCGTCAGATTTCTGGATAAAATATAAACTTGTAAAATCTTAACCCAAAAAACAACAAGATAAAGCTGGTCCCATTTTGGGACTGGCTTTGTTAATATTCTCTAGCCATTAACTGATTCGTTAAGGTTAACAGGTTTGATTTTTGCACCTCATTAACGTTAATTTGCTTGAATAAATAAAGTGCCTGATCTAAATATTTATTCATGCTTTCCTTGGCAACATTCTGAATATCCAGAGTGTCATAAACTAATCTGACCGATTCAACTTTTTCTTTATTGTCAAAATCTTTGTAACCAGTCCAGGTATCTAATGCTTCCTTGATTTCGCCATTAGCTAATTCAAAAGCTTTTAATAATAAAAACGTTTTTTTATTAGCAATGATATCGCCGCCAACCTGCTTTCCAAATTTTTCTGGATCGGCATAAACATCCAAAATATCGTCTTGCAGCTGAAATGCAATACCAATATTTTCACCAAACTGATAAATGAGATCAGCATCTTTTTCTGATGCGCCAGCGATAATGGCACCTAGTTTTAATGCTCCTCCCAATAAAACAGCCGTTTTCAACCGGATCATATTGATATACTCTTCAATACTAACATCATCTCGACTTTCAAATTCCATGTCGAGTTGCTGACCTTCGCAAACACCCTGAGCTGTTGCATTAAAAGTGTCCAGAACATCTTTTAAGAAAATGGGATTAACCTTAGCCAGATTTTTATTGGCTTCAACCATCATCACATCTCCGCTTAAAATTGCCGTGTTGGTGCTCCATTTTTCATGCACGGTTGCTTTTCCCCTGCGTAAAGGCGCATTGTCCATAATGTCATCATGCACAAGTGTAAAGTTGTGGAAAACCTCAATGGCCATTGCTGCATGAATGGAATCATGTGCATCTTTTCCAAATAATTCAGTGCCCATTAAAACCAATAGCGGACGAATGCGTTTACCACCAAGATTAATAATGTAGGTGATTGGATCATAAAGCTGTTTGGGATGATCAGGGAACTTTAAATTTTGTATTGCTGTTTCTAAAATTTGTTGTAATTGCTCTGTTGTATGCATGCACTATTTGTTATTGAGGTTTTTCTTTCAAAAATTTATAACCTCTTCTTCTTCGTTTTTTTATGATCAGATTGGATTTTCAAAAATCAACATTATTAATCATATTTTATGTTGTTTTTACGTCATTGGTTTAATACAATAACACTCTAATTTTAGAAAATGTTAATAACTATTCAATCGTTTAGTGGTTAGTCAGCAATAAGCGTAAAATCAATCTGACGTTTAGCCAGGTCAACCTTTTTTACACGAATCATTACTTCATCTCCAAGCTGGTATTTTTTCTTTTTACGTTGACCTACAATACAGTAATTTTTCTCATCCAAAACATAAAAATCGTCAGAAATATCACGCAAGCGAATCATACCTTCACATTTATTTTCTTCAATCTCTACGTACATTCCCCATTCGGTAACGCCAGAAATAATTCCTTTGTATTCTGTACCAATATTATCTTCAAGATATTCTGCCTGTTTGTATTTTATAGATGCTCTTTCAGCATCAGCTGCTCTTTTTTCCATGGCAGATGAATGTACGCAGGCCACTTCATAAAATTCTGCATCAGCTGATTTGCCACCATCCAGATAGGTTTGTAAAAGCCGGTGTGCCATTACATCAGGATAACGTCTGATAGGAGAGGTAAAATGTGTATAATACTCAAAAGCTAGCCCATAGTGACTGGTCTTTTTTGTGGAGTATATGGCTTTAGCCATAGAGCGAATAGCCAGAGAAGTTAGAATATTTTGTTCTTTTTTACCCTCAACATCAGCCATTAAATGATTCAGCGATTTTGCAATTTCCTTATCAGATTTAGTGTTAATTTTATAGCCGAAGCGAGATGCAAAAGTGGCAAATGTATTTAGGGTCTCCATGTTTGGAGAATCGTGAACGCGATAAACATAAGTGAGTTTTTTCTCGCCTTTTTGTTTTTTTGCCACATATTCGGCTACTTTTCTATTTGCCAAAAGCATGTAATCTTCAATCAGTTTATGTGCATCTTTACGTTCTTTTACATAAACACCAATAGGTTTTCCAGATCCGTCCAGCTTAAATTTCACTTCTGTGCTTTCAAAACTAATGGCACCATTTTTAAACTTTCGATCGCGTAAGATGTAAGCCAGTTCGTTAAGCTTAAGGATTTCTTCGGCATGATCACCAGCCTTATTTTCAATCACTTCTTGTGCTTCCTCATAACTAAATCGTCTATCCGAATGAATTACTGTTCTGCCATACCATTCATTTTGAATGTTTGCTTGTTCGTCCAATTCAAAAACGGCAGCGAAGCATAATTTATCTTCATGCGGACGAAGGGAACATACGCCATTGCTTAAACGTTCAGGTAACATCGGAATCACACGATCAACCAGATAAACAGACGTTGCACGACTATAAGCTTCTTTATCTAAATCAGTTCCCTGAATTACATAATGCGAAACATCTGCAATATGTACACCAATTTCATGGTTGCCATTTGGCAGTTTCTGGTAAGAAATGGCATCATCAAAATCCTTGGCATCAGCAGGATCAATGGTAAAGGTGAGTATATTTCTAAAGTCTTTCCGCTTTGCGATCTCAGCAGCAGAAATTTCTTCAGGAATGGCATTCGCTTCCTTCTCTACTTGTGGTGGAAATTCCAATGGAAATCCATATTGAGCAAGAATCGCATTCATTTCGGTATTGTTTTCCCCTTGGTTTCCCAACACATGTTTTACAATACCAATTGGATTTTTTGCACTTTCTGGCCAATCAGATAAAGATACCAGAACACGCTGACCATTTTTAGCATCAAGGGTATCTGCCAATGGCACAAAAATATCGTGCATCATCTTTTTATCATCAGCAATTACAAATGCAAAGCGATCAGAAATTTTAATCACACCTGTAAAATCTGATTTTGAACGTTTAATAATTTCGATAACTTCTCCATCATTTTTACGTCCGCTCTTTTTAGCGAAAACATAAGCCTTTACCGTATCGCCGTGTAAAGCATTTTTGAGTTTTTTTGGCGCTACAAAAATGTCTTTTTCAAACTCATCGGCGGGTACAATATAAGCTGAACCATCAGCGGTCATATCAACTGTACCAATAATAAAGTTTTGAAGATCTTTAAGTTTAAATTTTCCTTTTTCCGGTTCAAGAAAAACACCGGTGCTTTTTCCTTCTTTCAAAATTTCCAGAATTGTTTCTCTAGATTCCTGATCGTTAAGGTTTAACTTGGCTGATACTTGCTTATAATTGAGTAGCTGATTATTATTTTTTTCAAAAACATCACTAACCAATTGATTCAGAACCAATTTTATATTTCCCGATTTTTTCTTTGCCATATTTTAAAAAACTGAATTTATCGAAGATACAGAAAAGATGCTTAAACGGTCATTTTTGAGGTGTAAATTGTTAAAAGCTATGAAATTTACCTTAGTTATAAGCGGTTAATTTATGATCTTGAAAACCATATATTTGATTTTCTTTCGCTTGTCGGTGTAGCTTACATGTACATTTCCATTTTTATCCTGAATGATCGCTGGATAACTATATTCACCAGTTAGGTGATTTTCGAAGGTATGGATGTCCTTCCAGCTTTTCCCATCGGTAGAAATGGCCAGTTTTAAAACTGAGCGTCCTTCCCACCAGTTTTTGCCAGCACTTAGAGGATTATAAATAAGTAGTTGTCTTCCGTCTTTCAAAGTGACAGCATCACTACCCGAATTAGGATTAGGAAGTTGAGTGGCTTGAATCTTAGACCATTTTTCTCCATTATCTTCCGACCAGCTTTCTGCAATTACATTTTGCCGGCTTCTACATAATAGCTGCAGTTTTCCATTTTGGTAAGTAAGGATTGATGGCTGAATCACACCAAAAGTATCGCAATCTATTTCAATTTTCCTCCAGTTATTATTTTGATCATCTGATTTTTCCACATGAACTTTCCAGGTTTTTTCATCTAAACTCTCTGTACTTGATGGATAAATAATAGTGCCATTATGAAGTTGTATAGGTTTATTTTTGATTGGTCCAAGATAACCATCAGGTAGCCTAACGGCATCAGACCACGTTTTCCCATTATCTTTAGACGTTTTGTACATGGCCCACCATGCCCGAGGGTTAGGGCCAACTTTATAATGTAAGGTTAATAGACCACTTTTTGATTGAAATAGAACAGGATTCCAGCAGGCAAGGCTACTGGAATCATTCATTTTTCCATTTGCAACAGGTACAGGTTTGCTCCAGTTTTTGCCTGTTTTAGTGGATGACCAAATTTCTACATGCGAATCGCCTTCATGTTTTCCACCAAACCATGCGGCCATGATTTTACCATTATTTAATTCAACTAGTGTTGATGCATGGCAGGCTGCAAAAGGTGCTTGATTGAAAATAGCTGCAGAATCAATAATTTGAATTTTTTGTGCGCTCGCTGCTGTACTTATAAGACCCAGCACGATAAAAATGTATTTTAACATAGAGTTGGTAACTTTAAAATTTAATAGAAAGGTGCTGAACTAAATGCAGCTAGACGATTCAGTTATATCATCTTCCTATACTTAACCTTTACAGATTTAATTTCCTGGAATGGCGTCAATCAACTTTCTGGTGTATTCTGCCTTTGGTGCATAGAAAATTTGTTCGGGAAATCCTTCTTCTTCTATTTTACCTTTGTTCATTACCAGAATCCGATCGGAGATGTGTTTTACTACCGCGAGATCATGTGAAATGAAAATATAGGTTAATCCAAATTCCCTTTGTAAATCTCTAATCAGATTTAAAACCTGAGCTTGAACTGATACATCAAGTGCAGAAACAGATTCATCACAGATGATAAACTTTGGTTCTAAAGCCAGGGCTCTGGCAATAACCACACGTTGTCGCTGACCTCCGCTAAATTCGTGTGGATAACGATTAAAATGTTCTTCCTTTAGTCCAACTTTATTTAATAATTCCAAAACCTTCTGTTTTCGGATGGCATCATTTTCATAAAGTTTATGCACTTGCAGCGGTTCCAGAATGGATTGCCCGATACTTAATTTCGGGTTTAATGAGGCATAAGGATCTTGAAAAACGATTTGAATATCTTTACGCAACTTTCTTAATTCGGATTTGCTGATGTTTGTAATATCCATTCCGTTAAAGATAATTTGGCCCGAAGTTGGCTGAATTAACCTTAGAATGGTTCGTCCAAGTGTTGTCTTGCCACAGCCTGACTCTCCAACCAAACCTAATGTTTCACCTGGAAAAACCTCAAAGCTAATATGATCAACTGCCTTTAAATAATCGGTTGCTTTACCAAATAGACCATTACGAATTAGATACCAGGTACAAAGATCTTTTATCTCAAGTAAAGGTTTTTGGGCATACAGGCTTGATCTGCGTGTATTAATTTCTTTTTCGGTTAACTGATTCGAAGCTTGTAAATGTGCATTGGCATCATCAAATTGTCCGGTCATGAAATCTGCAACCACCGGAAGTTTTTTTAACTGTAGTGCAGGCGATGGGCGACAGGCCAATAGACCTTTGGTATATGGATGCTGTGGATTTTTAAATATCGTTTCTGCTAGCCCTTGCTCTACAATTTCACCTTTATACATCACCGCAACTTCATCTGCAATTTCGTTCACTACACCTAAGTCATGCGAAATGAAAATCATGGCCATGTCTCGTTCTTCTTTAAGCTTTAGCAATAGCTGAAGAATGGTTTTTTGTACAGTTACATCCAGGGCTGTTGTCGGTTCATCGGCGATCAGCAATTTTGGATTACAGCTAAGGGCCATTGCAATCATCAACCTTTGTTTTTGTCCGCCTGAAATTTGATGTGGATAGCTGTCAAAAATCTTCTCAGGTCTGGGGAGCTGAACCTCATTAAAAAGGTTTATAGTAAGTTGTTTAGCGGTGATCTGATCTACTTTTTGATGCAAAATAATGGCTTCTGCAACCTGTTCACCACAAGTAAAAACTGGATTTAAGGAAGTCATCGGTTCCTGAAAAATCATTGAAATCTGGTTGCCTCTAATCTGGCGGATTTCATTTGAACTTAAATTGAGTAAGCTGATTTCTTCAAAATCAATATCGCCAGTTATTTGGGCTGATTTTTCATCGTGCAGGCGCATAATGGAAAATGAAGTTACAGATTTACCCGAACCCGATTCACCTACGATGCCTAAAACAGTTCCTTTTTTTACCTTAAAACTGATGGTCTTAACGGCTCTGAACCAGTTTTTTTCATCCTGGTTATAGAAATCAATTGTTAAATTTTCAACGTTTAGCATTAAGATACAATGGTAATGTTTTCCTCTGAAATAATATCCATTCCTTTAAATTTTAAAAGCACTTGGGCAGTGGTTACCACATCTTTTTGACAGTAAGTTACTATCCGGTCTAGATTTTTTTCCTCATAGTAAACTTGCCTCACCTGACTGCCATCTATATCATCTTTAGGGGTTGGAATATTCAAGATGGTAGCCAACAAATTCAAGGATATAAAATGTTTGTAATCGCCAAATTTCCACATTTCCATGGTATCTAAATGATTCACTTCCCACGGTTTTTTACCAGATATATCTAATTGTACAGGTATTTCCAGCCCGTTTACCAAAAGTCGTCTGCAGATGTATGGATAATCAAACTCTTTTCCGTTATGTGCACAAAACTTAAGCGAAGCAGATTGTTTTTCAATTAATTGGCTAAATTGTTCCAGAATTTCTCTTTCATCGTCTCCCGCAAAAGACTTAAGCCTTAAGGAATAGGATTTATTTTGAAAGCTAAAAATTCCAAGGCTAATGCAAATGATCTTTCCAAACTCAGCTAAAATCCCCGCTCTTTCGTAAAAATCTACAGCATTTTGATCAGTTTTTCTTTGATGAATGGTTTTTTGTTCCCATAACTCCTGCATATGGGGTGGAACATCATCATATGATTGATGTTGTGGAACGGTTTCTATATCAAGTACTATCACTTGACTTAAATCTAGTGTTTTTAGCATGGAATTAATGTTGAATAATCTAATCCTGATAACTGGTCGTTACGTCGCCCATTACAATTTACAATTATCATTCAATATTCAGCAATATTATTTAAGTTTGAGTATGGCACAAAATAAATTCGAGCAATCTCTGGCAAACGGGGCTCATCAAAAACTTCAAGATTTAGTTGGCGATTGGTCAGGAATTACAAAAACATGGTTTGAAAAGGATGTTTTGGTCGATGAGTGCCTATCAACAGCAAGAATCACCTCAATTTTAGATGGCCGTTTCATTTGTTATGATTATCAAAGTAGTTTGGAGGGAAAACCTTTAATAGGAAAAATGATTATTGGTTTTGATATCCCTTATCAGAAATTTACTTTTAGCTGGATAGATAGTTTTCATATGGGTACGCAAATGATGCAGGCTACAGGCGAGCCTACAGAAAATGGATTTTCAATTTTAGGCACTTATGGAAATCCGGAATATGGTGATCAACTATTTGGCTGGCGTACTGAACTTGAAATTATTAATATTGACGAAATCATTTTTTTAGCTTATAATATCATGCCAGGGGAGGAAGAAACAAAGGCTATTGAAGCGGTTTATAAGCGCATATAACCCTTGCAGTTTTTAGGGGAAATGCAAGGGTTTTAAATTTAGAATAGCGAAGGCGAGATTTGATTAGCCATTACCGGAATTTTCAAATCGATTCCAAGGGCCTTATTTAATTTTTCTGTGAAGTAGGCAGAGAATAACGGCGAGGATAGTTCTACATTTTGGTGAACAAAGAAGTAGAGGTTTTCCAATCCTTGTTTTTTCCATTCTGCTATTCTTTCCACCCAGTCATCCAAACGCTTTTTATCTATTTCATCTACATTTGCGCCCACAAATCTGATAAATGCCGTTGGTGTGGTTAAACGCATGTGCAGCATATCTCTGCGACCGGCGGTGTCTACAATGATGTTCGTGATGCCATGATCTTCAAATAATTTAGCAAATTCAGTTGCTATGGCAGCGTTTGAGAACCACTCCTGGTTTCTCACTTCCACGCCTAAAGGAATCACTTTGGGAAATTCATTTACAACGATTTTTAATCTTTCAAAATCTTTTGGTTTGAAATTGTCGTGCAACTGTAGAAAAGCCATTCCCAGTTTATCCTCGAAATTACTAATCGCATCGCAAAATTGCTCCACAGGTTCTTTAACGTTAATGAGCCTTTTGAAATGACTTACTGTATTGGTAAGCTTCGGGAAAAATTTAAAATCTGCTGGTGTTTTTTCTGTCCAGGTGATGACTTGCTCACTTGAAGGCATACCATAAAAAGTTGCATTCAGTTCTATGGAGTTGAATTGAGTAGAATAGTAAGTGAGTTCATCTTTTGTTCCCTTCGGATAAAAACCCTTTAGATCTGCTTTATTCCATTTGGCACAACCTACGTAAGCATTGAAATCCTGCTTTGATTTATTTGCTTTCAAGATTGCCGCTGTTTCAGGAGCATCAGATGGGAGGGTATAATCTATAATGGTGGGGTCGTCTACTTTACCGAATTGCATATGATATGGTTTAACTTAACCGCTAAGTTAGCAAAGAAAATTACGCAAAGAAAAACATTTTACGCCATCACGTCATTGCGAGGCACGAAGCAATCTATTTAGCAAAGAGATTGCTTCGGCGGCTGAAAAACCGACTCGCAATGACGAAACCTATAAAAAAAGCGCCAAGTAAATACTTAGCGCTCTTAGTTTTTTTAGACGCATGGAACTCAAACTCCAAACGCTCAACTCCAAACTTATTAGTAACCCAGTATCTTCAATACCTGCTTACTATTCTGTTCTTCTCCAAAAACCTCAAAATTAAAGCTTTCATCGCGGTTTCTGCGGATCAATACATGTTTCGGGCTTGGCAGTAAGCAATGGTGAATTCCACCATAACCGCTTAAAACCTCCTGGTAAGCACCAGTATGAAAGAAACCTAAATACTGTACCTTACGCGTTTTCGGCATAAACACACTGTTCATATGAGCCTCCTGATTATAGTAATCCTGTCCATCGCAGGTAATACCCCCCAAGTTTACCCGTTCATATTCCGCATCCCAGTTGTTAATTGGCAATAAGATGTACTTTTGGTTTAACGCCCAAACATCAGGTAAGTTAGTGATGAAAGAACCATCTAACATTAACCAACGCTCACGATCATTTTGTTGTTTACGACCGAGTACTTTGTATAGAATACCAGAGGCCTCAGCTACGGTATATTTACCAAATTCAGTAATAATATCTGGCTCCATTACCTCGTGTATAGCACAGATTTCTTTAATCCGCTTTACAATTTCGTTTACCATGTATTCGTAATCGAAATCGAAAACTAATGAATCTTTAAATGGCATCCCACCACCAATATCAAGAGTATCTAAATCAGGATTGATTTTTTTGAACTTGCAATAAAGTGTTACATATTTCTCTAATTCATTCCAGTAATAAGGTGAATCTGTAATCCCGGAGTTAATAAAGAAGTGTAATAATTTTACACGGAAGTTCGGGTTGTGAACGATTTTATTGTTGTAGAAATCAATAATATCTTCCATACGCACACCTAAGCGGGAGGTGTAAAATTGAGAATCAGGTTGCTCTTCAGCTGCAATCCGGATCCCTAAATTGCAAGGCGTTTCAATATCAACCTCATCATCAAAAAGATTAAATTCCTCTTTATTATCCAATACCGGGATGATATTAGTATATCCATCATGCAACATATCAATAATATATTGCTTGTATTGGTAGGTTTTAAAGCCGTTACAAATGATCGTCGTATCTTTAGTTAAATGACCCTTTTTCTCTAAAGCATCAACCATTGGCATATCAAAAGCAGAAGAAGTTTCAAGGTGAATGTTGTTCTTCAATGCCTCTTCTACAATATGTTTAAAGTGCGAGCTTTTCGTGCAATAACAATATTTATAATCACCACGATAGTTGTTCTTCAAAATGGCAGTCTGGAAAAGAATCTTCGCCTGTTGAATCTTCTTACTTACCAGCGGTAAATAGGTGAAACGTAGGGGGGTACCATAAGTTTCAATCATTTCCATCAGGTTTAAATCCTGAAAATATAATTCATCATCTATTACATCAAAGCCTTCTTGTGGAAAGCCAACGCTTAGATCGAGAAATTCTGAATAACTCTGCATTTAATCTTAAATAATTTTTGCAAAAATGTAATTTTAAATCGAGAATTAATCTTTATTAAAAATATTTTTACTGTAGAGAAACGCATTAGTTTTACACAGAATATGCTCACCTCACTTTTTTAAACCTGAATAGGCACGATGAGTGTAGTTTAATATTTGAATAAGCGGAATATTTCCTGCAGCTATCTTAAATTTTAGCAGATCATAATATGTTCTCTGCGTAGATCATTTAAATCAGCGGGAAAGTACTTTATTAGCTTTGGAAAGCAAAATCTATATTTCAATTAAAGATTAGTCCTGCTTTCCGTTTTACTTCCCCCGATAGAAAAAACCGGGATTCGTGCGCACTCCATCAGGTTTAGATTCATCAGGCTTATGCTTATATTTACGTTTGAATAGCGAATCTAATATTTTTATTAACGAAATATTAGATAATTCATTAAATTAATGAGCTATTAATCAGTATTTAATATCTTATTTTAAATTTTTTAAAGTAATTTTAAACTTAGATCGTCTACACCCTTAGGTAATTAATCAATATTAAGGAATACTTATTTATAATCATCCCAATTATGATCTCGATCTTTAAAACAAATATTCAATCAGGCATTGAATTGAATAACATCTCTCATCATTTAAATACTTTGCTTTCCGGTGCTACATGGAGTGTAGATTTGTCGGATTCCGACAAGATTTTGAGAATCGACTCTAGCCTGGATAAAATCAGCGATGCTGTTTCTCTATTAACTAAGTTTGGATATAATTGCGAGAATTTACAAAACTTCTATGCACCACCGGTGTGGTAAATTAGATAGGAGATTATTGCTGAACATTATAATGTTCGGGGGGAGACAAAAAAACTAAGGCATCATACTAACGCGGCCGTCATTGTGAGAAACGGTTTTTCTCCGTTTCGTGGCAACCTCATTGCTGCTGATGCTGCAGCAATGAGGTTGCTATTTCATAAAAAAATGATTATCCCTTTCTCAAATACTTAGTCAAAATTACAATCGTTTGTCCCTCAACTTTACCTTCAATTTGTTCGGTATTGTCGTGTACTAAACGGATATTTTTAACTACTGTGCCCAATTTTGCGCTTAATGTTGATCCTTTAACATCCAGTGTTTTAACCAATACAACTGTATCTCCTTCATATAGGCGAGTGCCATTGCTGTCCTGATGAAATTCTACAGTTCCATCTGATTCATGGTCGCCGGTTTTTTTAGCCCAGTCAAGTGTTTCCTCATCAAGATATAGAATATCCAGACTATCTGATGCCCAGCCTTCATTTCTTAATCTGCTTAGCATTCTCCAGGCTACTACCTGTACCGGGGGAAATTCAGACCACATGGTTTCAGTTAGGATTTTCCAGTGTGCTACATCAAGTTGTTCTGTTTTTTCAATCTGATCTAAGCAAGTTTTACAAACCAAAATACTGTTATCACTATTGGCATTGCTGATTGGTGGAACTTCGTATACGCTTAAACCTGTATCTGCTGTGCATAATTCGCATTTGTTTCCTGACCGTGTTTGGAGTTGTTTTACTAAAGACATAATTGGTGTTGTAATTTTCCGCGAAAGTACTAAAACTTATTGGAATGGAATGTTGTGGTGTATCACCAACCAGGGAATGAGAGATTACAAGCCCTTGGGTGGTGACAAACCGAACAGCTTAGTTAAATTTGGGTAGTTGTTTAGTGAGTCACCAAACAAGGATTCGGATGAAGCTTATTTCTTTGGCAAATGAATCTCTGCCAACATACACCTTGCACTGCCACCACCATTTTTTTCGATCGTATAAATTGGTGCATAAATGATTCGGCTAAAATGTTCCAATGAGGCAACTTGCTCTTTTGAAAGTGATAAGTAGGCTTGTTCAGACATCACTAACAAACTTTCACCATTTTGATCAGCTACCTGTAGCATATTACCTGCGAAATGGTTCATTTGATCAAGTGTAATCTCTATGATCGTTTTTCCGCTATTGGTAAGCTTTAACATCACCGCCAATTTTTCTTTATCATTCCGAATCGAATCCAGACAAATCACCGCGAAACGATCTCCAATGCACATCATCACATTGGTGTGGTAAATCGGGAAGTTTGTATTGTCTACGGCTTGAAATGAAACGGATTCGTAACCAGTTAACATGCAAAAGTTATCCAATACTACCTGGTCGGTACGAACACTTAAACAAGCATATGCGATCTTATTTACACGATCAAGCACCATGCTCCCAGTTCCTTCTAAAAATGCGTATTGCATTTCATAGAAACTTAAGTCGCTCACATGATTCACTTCAAACTTTTCTTTTAAGCCCTCTAAAATATCTTTTCTGCGTTCTAACCGGCGGTTTTCAGAAAACATCGGGTAAAGGTAAATCGAGCCATCATCGTGAAAGGAAACCCAGTTGTTTGGAAAGATAGAGTCTGGTGTTTCTGGCTGTAGGGTGTCGTCAATAACCGTAACATCAACATCGTTTTTCCTGAGCAATTCAACAAAGCCATCAAACTCTTTTAATGCCTGATTCTGAACATCGCTTTCTAGTGATGCCACTTGAAATTTATTATTTGCAGCGGTTTGCTCGTTAAATTTGAAGTCAACCGGGCGGATCATTAAAAGGTGGTTGGTTATTTGTTTCATTAGTTTAATCTTTCATTAGTCATTAGTACATTAGTTCACTTGTCAAATCGTTCATTGGTCATTAGTTCAATCTTTCATTAGTCAATTAGATATTAACTAACTATCAATTTTATTACGCAAAGGTTATGCACCAATATCCAAATAAACCAATGACTAATAAACCAAGTTGTCTCTTAAAATAGGTAAACTCATGCAATGGAAACCTCCACGGGCACGTGATAATTCCGCTGATGGCATTAAAATCAAGGTGTCGGTAATGGTTTCTGCATCAGCTTTGCCACTTTCCAGGTCCTGAATTAAATCTTTCACATCAACTACATCAAATCCAGCTGCTTTAAACGCCTCTACGGTTTTGTCATTTCTGTCGTAACCTAAAACTACACCTTCTTTTATGGCTAAAAGGTTACAGGAATCTGTCCACTGCTCTCTGGAATCGTAAGGGAACTGGTTATTTCCGCTGTAAATTATTTTTGTTGGTTCAGTGCTTTTTAAATCATTCTGACTAATATCGTTTAGCAATGCCTCCACATGTTCAAAATGTTTGGGTTCCTGTGGATTCGCTTTTGTAAACTGAATGGCAGTTGTAGATTCTAACGCTTCCGGCTCTTTTAAAAAGTTGATCGGCTCATAAGGATTGTATTTTGGCGAATGTGCAATAGAATTTAAGATCACCCAGGTGTTGCGTTTAACTTGTGTAAAAACAGTATCCAAGTGCATATAATCGCGTTTGCTTGGTATTTTAACTACCGTTACCTTCTCCACTACATCATGATCAAACAATAACTTAATCGCCTCATTGGCACCGTGTTCCGAAGTTCTTTCGCTGCAACCAATCAATACATGGTTCGGGCTTACCATCATGACATCGCCACCTTCCAATGTTGTGCTAAATGCAGGTTCATCACCCGGGCGTAAAAAGTGCATGGTCACATCCGGAATTTCAAGTACATTCTTTTGATAATCGGTAAACAATGGGTGATTGAAAAAGATGTAACGCATTAAAAGCGTTTCGCGAACACGAGCTTTTTTTGCGGGCTTGTTTAATAAAATATAGTTATTGATTGTAGTACCCACGTCCCTGGTGAAGATTAAATTTGGAATGGGTGCAAAAATCATGGTATCATTCGCCAAAGTTCCTGAAATAAAGATTTCGGCAAGCTCCTTCGGATCGGTATTGCCCAATTCAATTTGAACCTTATACGTACACCCTTCAATAGCACAAACGGCAGCCACTAATTTTTTACGGATTGATTCATTCTCCAGCATCTCGCTTAATAGATTCTGAATTTCGATGACTGCTGTGGAATTGTGAAAATCAGGATGGTTAGGCTTATAGAAATTTCTATTTCCTTCTTCTGAATCTATCTGAGCAAGTTTTCCCTTGATTTTTTCAGGATCAAGAAAATACATTAATAACTTGATGTAATAATCGTATTCATCCTTGCGGATCGTATCCAAATGTACAATATCTTCAAAAAGCCAATCTTGTGCTTTAGAGGGAACCACTTTCCCCAGGCCACTATCCGGACTATGAATTAATAATTTACGCAACCGACCGATTTCGGTGTTTACGCTCACTTCGAAATTTTGATTTTCTACGCTCATGAATATTTAGTTGATGCAAAGCTATTAGAATTTTTCAAAAGTCCGATGTCTCAAGATCGAAGTCACCAGATATTGAATGTGATGAAATCATACAAATAAGCATTCTACGATGATCTATTGACTTTGGTCTTATTCAATGCGAACTGAACTTCGGACTTCTGACTCCTGACTTCGGACTTTTTTATTATTTTTACGCCATGAATTTTATTATTACCGAAGCACAGAAAGCTATTCGTGAGCTCTATCAGGAAGAAATTGCCGAAAGTGTGGTCAATATACAGGAAACCCGTAAAGAATTTGAGGGGCAGGTTACGCTAGTTGTTTTTCCGATTACCAAGCTTTCTAAGAAATCACCAGAGCAAACCGCAAATGAAATTGGTGAATATTTAGTGGAGAATGTAGAAAATGTAACCAAATTCAACGTTGTTAAGGGGTTTTTAAATTTAAGTATCGCTGAGGGTTATTTCTTAAATCAGTTCAATAATGAAATTTTAGCGTCTGATTTCGGCGTTTACCCCTCTAATGGCAAAAAGGTAATGGTAGAATATTCTTCGCCAAATACCAATAAGCCACTTCATTTGGGTCATGTTCGTAATAATTTGTTGGGATATTCGGTTTCCGAATTGCTAAAAGCTTATGGTTATGATGTGGTGAAGGTTAACCTGGTAAACGACCGTGGAATTCATATTTGTAAATCGATGCTGGCCTGGCAAAAATGGGGGAATGGCGAAACACCAGAAAGCTCAGGCTTAAAGGGTGATCACCTGGTGGGTAAATATTATGTGATTTTTGATAAGGAGTTTAAAAAGGAAATTGAGGCATTAAAAGCTGAAGGACAAACCGAAGAAGTAGCCAAGAAAAATGCGCCGCTCATCAAAGAAGCACAGCAGATGTTACTTGCCTGGGAAAAAGGAGATGAAGCGGTAGTTTCACTTTGGAAAACCATGAACGAGTGGGTTTACGCAGGTTTCAACGTGACTTATAAAAACCTGGGAGTAGATTTTGATAAGTTTTATTACGAAAGTAACACTTATTTACTAGGGAAAGATACGGTTGATGAAGGCTTGGAGAAAGGTGTTTTCTTCAAAAAAGAAGATGGTTCGGTTTGGATAGATTTAACTGCTGATGGTCTGGACGAAAAACTGGTTTTACGTGCTGACGGAACTTCAGTTTACATTACTCAGGATTTAGGAACTGCTGAAATGAAACACGACGATTTCAATATGGATGAGTCGATTTATGTGGTGGGGAATGAGCAGGATTACCATTTTAAAGTGTTGTTTTTAATCCTTGAAAAACTAGGAAAAAGCTGGGCCAAAGGTTTATACCATTTATCATACGGGATGGTGGATTTGCCAAACGGAAAGATGAAAAGCCGCGAAGGAACGGTAGTAGATGCCGATGAGTTGATTGAAAGCATGATTACTACTGCTCGTGAAAAAACAGAAGAGCTGGGTAAAACAAGTGACTTTCCTGAAGAAGATAAAGCAGAATTGTATAAAAATATCGGTTTGGGTGCCCTGAAATACTTCCTTTTGAAGGTTGAACCTAAAAAACGTTTATTGTTTAATCCTGCAGAGAGCATTGATTTTCAAGGTAACACAGGTCCGTTTATTCAGTATACCCATGCCAGAATAAAATCACTTCTAAAAAAATCTGATTATCATTTTGCAGTTGGGAATGATCAGTTTTCAGGAATATCAGATGTAGAACTGGAAATGATTCTTCAACTGGCTAAATACCCTTCAGAGATTGCTGTTGCAGCCAAGGCTTATAGTCCGGCGAGTTTAGCAAACTATCTCTATGAACTGGCTAAATTATTTAATAAATTTTACCATGAAGTTCCGCCAATTGTAAAGACAGAAGAAGGCGATACAAAACAATTCCGTTTAAATCTTTGTAAAAAAACTGCTGATGTGATTCATGCCGGGATGTTGATTTTAGGAATTACTTCGCCAGAGCGGATGTAAGACAAAAGAATTGAAATAGAGAATAAAGGTGGTGATCTAAAAAAGATATTTCTTGATAAATGAATTGATTTTACTTTGCCTGGTGGCTTTTGCAGCAGGTTTTATAGATGCTATTGTTGGTGGCGGAGGTTTATTGCAAACGCCTGCCACCTTACTCATTTTACCACATTATCCGGTGGCCACCTTATTAGGAACCACCAAAATTCCTTCTCTAGCAGGTACCACCTTGGCGGCTTTCAAATATGCTAAACAAGTTAAATTCAACTATAAAGTGTTATCAATATGTGCTGCGATGGCATTTATTGCAGCACTTTTAGGCGCATTTTTGGTCAGCCGGATTGATAATACTGTAATTAAGCCCATCATTCTGGTTGTACTGATTTTGGTGGCGCTTTACACTTATTTCAACAAGCAATTTGGCATTCATCAGGAAAAAAATCATTCTGTAAAAAAGCAGGTACTTATGGCTGCACTCTTTGGGCTGGTTATTGGGTTTTATGATGGCTTGATCGGGCCGGGAACAGGATCTTTTTTAATTTTGGTTTTTATCGCCGTGTTGGGGTTTGACTTTATAGGTGCTAGCGCACATGCAAAGATTGTGAATATGGCAACCAATTTGGCTGCGATTATTTATTTTAGTTATAGCGGACACATTCTTTATCAGTACGCTTTGCCTATGGCCCTTTTTAATGTAAGCGGGGCTTATTTTGGAACCCGTCTAGCTTTACTCAAAGGGAATAAATTTGTCCGTGTATTTTTCTTAATCGTTGTTTTTGGAACCATATTAAGGTTCGCCTATGATATTTTGTTCAAGTAAGGTACTTATGGTTAAGGTTTTTGATTTAAATAATTACCATCAGCTTTGCGATTTATTGGCAGAACAAGATCCTGATCTAGCAGGTATTATGAACCGATATGGCTATCCACCTTTTTGGTCAAGGCCAAATACTTTCGAATCATTGGTGCATATCATTCTCGAACAACAGGTATCACTAGCTTCAGCGTTGGCGGCATTGAATAAACTGAAAGCTAAAATTGGAGAAATTAATCCTGAATCCTTTCTGCAGCTCAATGATGAAGAACTAAAGGCTTGTTATTTCAGTCGCCAAAAAACCATATATGTCCGTGATCTGGCGCAGAAAATAATTAATGGAGCTTTATCTTTAAGTGCATTGGCATTACTTCCCGCTAATGATATCCGCATTCAACTTAAAAACATTAAGGGAATAGGAGACTGGACGGTAGATATTTATCTCGCTTTTACACTACATCACTGCGATATTTTTCCGATAGGAGATCTCGCCGTAGTGAATGCCGTCAAGAGTTTGAAGAAACTACCAAAAGATGCTAAAAAGGAAGATTTGTTGGAAATTTCAAATATTTGGAAACCATACCGAACGTTGGCGGTAATGTTGCTTTGGCATTTTTACCTGGAGGAGAGAAAAGTAAAAATCTGAGCTTAAATAAAAAGCATCGCTAAAATTAATCAACGATGCTTCTATGGTTAACAAATAAGATCAGACCTTAATTGCCGATGTAAATTTTTACGCTATCGGGTACAACAATCCCACTCACGGTAGCCGAATTATATTTAATGGTATAATTTCCCGCCTTTGTAATTGTATAAGCATCTGCCAGATTAAAATCTGCACTGGTACTGTCTCCGGCATTTAATTTCTTATAACTATCAGCGGGAGGAGGCATGATTCGCTTTGCCATTGCACCTTTATAATCAATAGGAGTATAATCATCTAAAGCAACATCCAGATATTTACTCATCAATCTTTCAAAGGGTGTGTGCCAGATGCAAAATTTCGCAACGGTATCTGTATTATTATAAACTGAAAATCTCATGTTAATGGGGCCGCCAAGTTTAGGCTGACCAATTACCGATAATTTTCCAGTTATGGGATCCATCTTTTTTTCAGCTTTTGCTTCTGTTAGCAAGGTCGTATCTTGCTTCCCGACAGCTTTTTCTTTACTTTTAAAACTGTTACAGGCAGAAAATAAAATGCTACAAATTGCAATGGTCAGGCTTATCTTTTTCATATTTTATGGGTAATTAATTTAATTATTTATCTAAACCAGATTTAGTTTCTATTGGTCTCTTTTTTCTAAAGGCAGGAAATGTCATCGGACTTCGTGAAGGTCTTTCGTCACCTAAAAGCACACCCCATTGTTTGAATGATTCCGTACGATCGAATACAATTTTCAATACCGCAACAATTGGGAGCGCCAGAAACATTCCGGAAATCCCTGCGATACTTCCGCCAATAAATACACCGAGGATGGCAAATAGCGCATTGATCTTAACTTTTGAACCTACAATTCTAGGCATCAGGATGTTATTATCCAAAAACTGAACAAGAGCAATAACGCCCAAAACGGTGATTACCGGCCATAATTCCTGAGAAGAGGTCAAGGTTAATAACACACCGATCAGGTTTCCGATTAAGGCACCCACATAAGGGATTAAATTTAAAATGGCGAAGATCACTCCAATTAACAAAGCGTGTTTTATGCCAATTAGCATTAATATTCCACCTAACAAGATGGTCATATAAGTAATCTGGATTAATAATCCGATCAGGTAACTTTTAATGATTGATTCCGTTTCGTAAATGGCTTCCTTAACCTTTGGATGGTCATCGGTTTTGAACCACATAAAGATAAATCTTAATAAAATATCTTTGTAGAAAAGCATTAAGTAAATGTAAATGGGCAATAACCCGATAAAAACAAATATCCCACTTAAAGTAACTGCTGCACCACCAGCCAATGAGGTGCCCATATTCATTAAATCATCGCTTTTATCTTGAATGAAAGCTTTTTGCTGTTTATCATTGTAGTGGGTAATCCTGCTCACCCAATCGCTTAATGAGTTAATGTGTTGGGTAACATTGGCCTTAATTTGAGGGAAATCTTTAACCAGCATTCCAATTTGATTGGAGAAAAACCATACAATTAAAGCAACAAAAAGCGCAACCAGCAGAATGGGTAAAACAATGGATAATGTTTCAGGAACTTTTTTTCTTTTGAGGAATCGATATACTGGAAGCAGCATAATACTGATAAAAAATGCCATCAACATCGGCATAATAATATCTTTTGCAATGACCATAACGGTCACAAGAGCCATCAATCCGAGGAGCTCGATTGATCGCCTTACAGTTAGCGGAAAATTGTTTGTCATATATGGTTTATCTGATTGATGTCTAAACACACACCTTAAGGAAATGTTTTTATTTAGCACAAAAGGAATGTTTAGGGGGAGGCGTTAGATTACGGGAGGTGGTAAGTTGGTTGAAAGGTTAAATATTTAGAAGGTTAGGTAGGTTAGCAGGTTAGCGGTTTAGAGTTGTAATCTCATCTTCTATTTCGATGGAAAAATTACTTCTCAAACACGATAAAGCCGTTAATTAGCCTTAATTTTACATTTTTTAAATTGAACATGAACGATCAAGATACCATCATTGCTTTATCAACACCTTCAGGATCGGGCGCTATCGGCGTTATTCGCCTGTCAGGACCTGATGCCATTTCTCTTACCAATCAAGTTTTTGCAGGAAAGGATTTAGCGCAGCAAGCTTCACATACCCTTCATTTTGGCTTGATCAAAGATGGTGATCATATTGTTGATGAAGTGGTAGCTGGCTTATTTGTAGCACCTAAATCCTACACCAAAGAGCATGTGGTTGAAATTTCTTGTCATGGATCTAATTATATTATTCAGCAGATCATTAACCTTCTCATCAGCAAAGGAGCGAGGGCTGCAAAACCTGGGGAATTTACTTTAAGGGCCTTCCTGAATGGTGCATTTGATTTGAGTCAGGCGGAAGCAGTAGCTGATTTAATCGCTTCAAATTCTAAAGCTTCGCATGATGTGGCCATGCAACAGATGCGTGGTGGTTTTGCAAATGAACTCAAGGCTTTACGTGAACAGCTTATTCATTTTGCTTCAATGATTGAACTGGAGTTGGACTTCGCGGAAGAGGATGTAGAATTTGCCAACCGCGAGCAGCTTACCATTTTAGTGAATAAAATTAACCATGTGCTGCGAAGATTAATTTCTTCTTTCGAAATGGGTAACGTGATTAAAAATGGGGTTCCGATTGTAATTGCCGGAAAACCGAATGTAGGTAAATCGACCCTTTTAAATGCTTTATTAAATGAGGAGCGGGCCATCGTTTCTGATATTGCGGGTACCACCCGTGATACCATTGAAGATGAACTCACCATCGGCGGGGTAGTTTTTCGTTTTATTGATACTGCCGGAATCCGTGATACAGCTGATATTATCGAGGCGCTTGGCGTAGAGCGCACCCTTGAAAAAATGAAACAGGCCAAACTCATTATTTATATGGCCGACCCTGTCCAAACAACTGCCGAAATTGAAGAGCAGGTAAGGGGTTTGAAACAATTGGAAATTCCTTATCTGATTTTACTTAATAAGGCAGACTTAATTTCTGCTGAACAGCGAAAAGCTTTTGAAGCTTTAGAGGTTGTTTTCTTATCTGCCAGAGAAAAAGTGGGCATAGATGAGCTAAAAACTACTTTATTGGAACAAGTGAATCTGCACCACATTAACACTAGCGAGACTTTGGTTACCAATATCCGCCACGTGGAAGCGCTTAAACAAACTGAAAATGCATTACAAAGAGTGCTTGATAATGTAGACAATCCGGTAACTTCTGATTTTCTGGCAATGGATATTAAGCAGGCGCTACATTATTTAGGTGAGATCACAGGGACAGTTACAACTGACGATTTGCTGGAGAATATTTTCACGAAGTTTTGTATTGGAAAGTAAATTATCATATTAAAACAAAACAAAAACAAATAAGTTATTGAATTCTAGGTAGTTATAAATATTTTTTATTTTAATATTACTCTGTTATTTTGTATTATTTTTTGTTCCTCATTTTTAATTTTTTCAAAATTCTAAAAAAAAGATGAGAAATCATTGGCCTTAACAACGTTTAACGACATCTAAGCAATTTAACCACGCATAAAATATTTTTTATTAAACATTTAATAAATTTAGATAACAATGAGTTCGAATATTAGCATCACAGTATCTTAACACTGTTACCTAAATAACACTTAAAGAACTTTTTCACCTCAATGATTTATTTGTATTTGTACAAGACAAGAGGTGAAAATACACTATTGTTCAACAGTACAAGACTGAAACATATCATGGTAAAATACTTTTCTGGGTATTCTATTACCATCACCAAATTTCAATTGAAAAACTGCCCTTAAATTTTGCAATCAGCCCGCCTGACGCAAAGCCTTGTTGTATATTGTGCTTTATTCTATTTTGATTGTTAATGTATTCGATTTTATTTTTAATGTTGTTGAACCATCTTCAGTTACGTTATAACTTCCTTTGTCATTAGGAACAAACTTATTGAAATAGTCCGTATTACTTTTGTGGATGAAAAAATCGTAATTACTTGGTCCTATTTGAAATGTGCCCTTTGATTTTGATAGAAGACTTAATTCTAAAATTAACGTTTTAATAAAAAGTTCATTCTCTACTTTTCCCATTGATTGTCTGCTATTGAACATATTCCAATCAACATTTACAATTTCAAATTTTTGTTCAATCAATTTTTCAAAATCATCTATTCCTGCAATATTGTCGATAGTTTCTTCAACACTAACATTTATTTTGTTTTCCTTTCCTGTCAGCGAAAGGTTTTTAGGAGAAGAATGTATTCTTTTTGTTTGTGAAAATTTTGAATATTCATAAAGACTGATTTTAATGGTGTCAGTTTTATGATATGTCTTTTTTTCTGTCGACCAAATTACTTGTACGGCATCTTGGTCGATTTTAATTTTCTCTACCACATTAATAGAAAACGGCGTAGTTTTATATACTTTCCCTTTATATCTTACCGACAAAATAGGGGATTCAATTTTACCAAGTTTTGTAGGTTTTGCATAGGTATAAAAAGAATAAAATGTCTTAATGACTTTATCGTTGTCACCCGTCAATTCACTCTCTTTTATTTTGCTTAATGTCCTATCTAATTTATCGGTCAATTCCAAGCCATTAATTTCCGTATTACTACTCCAAATACTATCTGGCTTTTCTTCGAAATGAATAGTAAAATCAATAGATTTTCCAATTTCAGCTTCAGGTTGCACAACAAACTGCACAAATTCTTTTTCATTTTTGGTTTGACAAGAGACAGATGCAAAAGGGAAAATTATAATTATTAGATATAGGAAGCAATTATTTTTTAGTTCGTTCATTTTTTTGCTTTTATTTAGGTGTGTTCGTATAATGCGGTTATTTAGCATAGCATACAACGTTTTTGGGCTTTGCTCCGGATGTGAAACGTAAGTTCGATGAAGTCAAATCGAAGCACAACAGTCGATATTATTACTAAAGTTAAAATGAAAAACAGCTGTTGAATTTTGCATTCAGCCAGCCTGAGGAAAAATCCTTGTTAGCTGATTTCATTTATTGTTAATCCTTTTTGGGATGCTTTTTTAAATTCAACTGCCCCAAAAAATTCTGAATATTTAAAATCAAATTCTATCATTTCATGTAATTTATGTTTCCTAATTTGTTTAAGGTATGCAACGTTTTCTTTTAGGAAGTTATTGAGTAAACGCTGTCCATCTTCAACGGTTTTATAACTTAAAACTGTCTCTATTGGTAATACTTGTCCTCTTTTATCATAATTTGTCCAAGAACCATTATTTTCTATAAGCTCTTCAATAAGTAAATTGATATTATTAAACTTTTCAAAAAATGGTAATATGTATTCCTCTATTTGATATAAGAATTCTTCCTTAAATTGTTTTTTTGCAATTTCAGATTTCATAATATTCCAAGTTTTCCAATTTTGTAATGGTGTTAAATATCCTAATTGATTTGTTACCATAATACCACTTTCGTCTTCAAAGTTGTCTTTATTCCATCGTTTTACTGTTTCAGAACTTATTGATATATGAACAATAATATCAAAATAGGAATTTATTTGGAAAGCAATTTCTTGTGTAATATCACAGTTAAGTTTTCGCTTAAAAAGCAATCCTTTAGATAAAGTTTTAAAACCGTATATAGACAATTTCTCTTCTAATTCTTTACAAGCTGTAACAGCAAATTCTCTTTCAGGTCTCATATTTTTATAACATTAGCCAACGTTTCGGGCCTTTACGTTGGAGCGGGCAATCATAGCACAAAAGCTATGATTCAATTGAAAAATTACTGTTAAATTTTGCAATCAGCCGCCCGACGCAAAAACCTTAGTTGTTATTCATTCAGTTCGGAATTTGTTAATTCTTCTTCTGAATATTAAAAATTCTAAAGTTGTAAAAAAGAGATAAATTATTGAAAAAATTAAAATATTTCTGAATATAGTAACCGTATTATTGTATAAAAGACTGTCAGTTAATATGGTTATAATTATAAAAATGACACAAAATAATGGGATTCCTAAAAATGTTAATAAGGATAGATAAAGATTATTTCTAATTTTATTTATCAGATTTAGAAAAAGAGCAAACGAACAAAAAGCCATTGCAATGAGATATATAAATGAATACGCTAAGTTTAATAGTATATCTAAAATTTGTAAAACCGATTCAAGAAAATTTCCATCAGCGTGATTTGTTTCTGCAATTACTATTCTAAAAGTAACGAATAACGCAATACTCATTAAAATGTTAATTAACCAAAACTTAAATATAATTCTTTTCATTTTTGTACTGGCATCTATTTAAAATCGGGATGATGTAATAGAATTACTCTTCCCATGTTAAATCTGAATTCAATTTCTGATTTTCAAAATAGCATTTACGGACACTTAAACATTGTTAATCTTTTTCTTAGATCAGCTGTAGGCTCATTTCACCATTTTAAATGTAATATTGAATAGTCTATAAAGCTAATGGGAAATCTACAACTATTTTTTGATCAAAAAACCTTTATTCCAATGATCAAAGTGTAGCTTCATGATATTTATTATTTACGATAATTATATACCTCTATTTAAAATAGCAAACGTAAAAGAAACATGAAATCATATCAATGGAAAAACTCTTTTGCTTACTATACAATAAACCAAATTTCTCATCTCGTCAGTTTCAACAAAGCCCTCAGAAAATTTGTATTTAAATTCAAAGGTTATCGCTAAGGCATCTCATCAGAGCATGGAGCATTAATAAGGGTATGCGTATGTTTTTAATGGAGAACTCCTAAACGAAATCAATTTTATACCGGGTGTACATCAAGATAATACAAAATCCCTGAATCCTTTAGAAGAGTCAAACAAAACCATTTCCTTACGCTGTTGTTTGAAAGGGGAGGGAAAGTGGATTCCCATCAAAATAAATAAACTATGAATTCAGGAATTATTGAATATGTGAACCTCGAAGAATTATCGCAGGGCGATTATAAGGTAATTGATGGTGAGACTGATATTACAGGCTGGCCGGTAAGGGATGAAAATGGTACACAGGTTGGTAAAGTCAGAGACTTATTATTTGATCCGTTGCAAAATGCTATCCGGTATATCATCATTGATCTTGATCAGTCAATTTCTGGTGATGATGAAAAAGCAATACTGATTCCCATTGGCTATGCAAACCTTGGAGATGATAAAAAAGAAGTGATTTTACCCGTAATGACCGAAAGCCAGTTTATGGCTATGCCGCGTTATATTATTGGTGAGGTAACCAGAGATACCGAAGTACAAATCAGATCTGCAATAGCAGGTTCATCTGCATTAGGCGTGGAAGAAGAACCAGTAGCACCGGAACATTCTGAGTTTTATCGCCACCATCATTTTGATAGGGGTAATGTAATTGCTATGCGTAACGCTTCAGAGAATACTAATGCGGAGAAATTATCTACACAACCTATAGTAGAAGCAACGGCGATTCCTGAGATTACCGATACGATTGAAACAACAAATACCCCGAATCTGGGAAATGAAATTCATTCAGCTACAACGCTTCAGGAGTTTTCAGTGGATACTCCAGACGGAACGTTCGGCATTGAGCCTCAGGAAAATGGTACCTATCGGATTTTTGATAACGAAAAGAAGATTGGTGTAATATATGCGGAACCAGGTGAGCAGGGTGTGCGCTGGCGGACAATGGACCAGTTGGGCGACCGCTTTGTTGCGATGATTGGTGAAGCCATCAGGGTACATAACGATTCGTCAGAACAATTATAATATTATAATGAATGGCAGCTGAAAACAGCTGCCATTCATTATATAACAGGTATTTCCTATAAATTTGCAGGATAAGCTTTATTATTTATAATATATCAAAGCAACCGCTCCTTCATCACACTTAAAGCTTTCTCTAAAATTAATCCTCAATTGCATTTCACGTAGAAAATCCCAAATTATTTCTACTATATTGAGCAATAATCTAACTATCATGACTAAACTTAAATACCCTGTTATTAAACTGTTTTTTATTGCATCACTTATATTGCTGTGCAATGTTTCTTTTGCAGCGAAAGAAGCATATTATTACCAGATCAAAATTTACCACATCAAAGATGCCGAACAGGAAAAGAAAGTGGATTTTTATTTAGAAAACGCTTATTTGCCAGCATTGCATCGGTTCGGAATTTCAGGAGTTGGAGTATTTAAACCCATTCAAAAGGATTCTTCAGAACAATTGATTTATGTGTTTATTCCGTTTAAAAAAATCGATCATTATGTGAAACTGGATCAGGCACTGGATAAAGATCAAACTTACCTTAATGCAGGTAAAGACTATTTAAATGCAGCATTCAACCAGGCACCTTTCTTAAGGATTGAATCCATACTATTAAAAGCTTTTGAAGGCATGCCTGTTCCGGCAATACCCAAATTATCATCTCCGAAAGCAGAGCGGGTGTATGAACTTAGGAGTTATGAAGCCAGTACGGAAAAACTCTCCCTCAATAAAATTTCCATGTTTAATGAATCGGAGATCAGCATTTTCACGAAACTTAATTTTAATGCGGTATTTTATGGTCAGGTCATCTCCGGAAGCAAAATGCCAAACCTGATGTATTTAACAACATTCAACAATAAGGCCGACCGTGACAATCATTGGACTGCATTCGGACCTGAATATAAAAAGATAAGCGGATTGCCTCAATACCAAAACAACGTATCAAAAAATGTAACAACATTTATTTATCCTACAGATTACTCTGACATCTAATCTGGATGCTTATAATCATTTCGTAAAGTCTGGAAGAGGATAATTAATTGGTTTAGACAGCTACCAGATTTTAAACAAAAACCAAGATCTATATATAAACTTTTATATAAATCTTGGCTTTAAAACTGATAATGCTTGCAACACCACGATATTCGTGTTAATATTTAATCCGATATTTATTTGCCAAAGCTAAGAAAGTGACGTTATGTACTTGAATCTGCAAGCTGATCAAAAAGAAAATAAGGATTTTCTTTAAATAGAATAAAATCACGTTCCAACATCCCTTTTAATTTTTGTAGTTCAGCCTGATACACAGGATCAAACGAAACATTTTTTCTTTCCAGAGAAATAACATATTCTAAAAGGTTTGCGCAGGTGGTAAACTGCCCCGTGGTGATAATTTTTTTAAGCAATTCTTCCTTTATCTGTATGGCATCAAACCAGAGGGTGGTAGGAGCCAAACGAGCAATTTCAGCAATGGGGTTAATTTTTTCTAAGCCTTCCAACAAGAGCACTTTGTCGGTAGGAGTAGGCAGCCATTTCAAGCGCATTTGATTATTAAAGCGGTTGTTTCTGGCGGCGATATTATAGGTGCTGAGTTCATAAATAAAGTTAGGTACTCTTCTGTTGTCCCATTGCGAATCCTCATAAAAAATCTTATAAATCAACCGCCTTACTTGTTTTAAGTTAACATCTGATACCATCGTTATTGCTGAAGTTAGCCTGGCTTTAATCATTTGCTCCAATACATTCAACCTGGTAAACTGCAGGTAATCCACCAATTTATCGGTTATAATTGCGGAGAAAAACTTTTGGAGACCAAGTTTGACATAGAGGAATTCTTTTAAATTAAAGGTAATGAGATTGCTAATCAGCTTTTTGCCTATTGCTGAATATGCCACTACACTACTTAAAATGGTTAAGGTTGCAGATATACTGGCTAAAATAATAAAGAGTAAGCTTAAGCCGGAATGCTTGAAAATCCATCCCAATGCAGCAAATATCACAAAAGCAATTCCAAAAACAAATGGATAACGGTTAATAGCTTTACCTACTCTTTTAAATTTTGTCAGATAGTAATTAAGGTCGTTTTTTTGCCAACCTTCTTTTTGTTCTACCAACGGACTTTCATAACTGTCCATAAAGTAACTGGCTACATCGGTAATGATGATGAGGTCAAATGGATCTGGTTTCACCCTGCTCCGTCGTTTTTTATCGGCCAGCATCAGGCTGGAAAGTCCCTGGTTATCAGTGATTCCACCATCCATCAGTGCTACGGAGTCGATATGGCTATCCTTTTCTTCCTCAGCTGTCAGGCCGCCTTCTGGTTCAAATGATAACGGAAAACTTTTCTCATTGTAATTTTCATAATAAAGCGCAGTTCTTAATTCGGCAGCAGTAAGTGTCTTTTCCGGAGAATCTACATAACTGAAATCGGAAGGATAAACGATGGCTTCAAATCCCATTGGAAAACAGGAAGAAGATGCCAGGACATCACCCAACTTAATTTTTTTAAAGGTTTCCATCTGTTTATTGTTAAACCAGAGGTAGTTGTTACCAATTACCTGGTGCTGATTATCGGTACCATCAGTCTGGAAACGGAAGCTAAGCCCTCTGTAAAACTCAGTGCTATTGAAACAGACCTCCATCTTTTTCTTGTAGGTTTTTTCAAAAAAAACAGACATGGTTTGCTGTTTGAAAAAGATTTGATCGTAAGCCTTTGCAAAGGAATTGATGAGATTACGTTGCTTGTTATCAGGGCCTTCCAGCCATTGGTTGTCATCATTTAGTGTAGTCAGGGCATGTTCAACAATTGCCTCGCCATTAAGGTCTTGGTATAATTTGCGATAGAAATCGATAAATGGCAGGTTTTGATGAATACTTCTGGCATAAAGCATGGAGGCAATGGTGCCACCAGAAGCTGAAGAAATAAAACTGATCCGGTCAGTTATCGATTGGCCATCGATTTTTAGGTTATCCAGATAACTTAGTGTACCTAATGCATAAGATGCAGCCCGGAAGCCACCACCTGAGAAAGCCATCCCAACGTTTTGGAATGGTTTCAATGTAATGAGCGTATCATTAGTCATTGTTATAAGAAGTTTGAGTATGCGTTAATGCCTTAATATAAACGTATTCCGTTCCCTTATTTAAGGCTAACTAATATAAATATTTATCTATACAAAATAAACTAATTTGTATTATACGAAATGACTGGATCTAGTATAAAAGCACAAAGCCTCGAAAATTATTTATTTCCGAGGCTTTGCACTAAAGAATATGAAATGAATTACTATCGTTTTCCTTATCTTAATTGCATTAAATTAAACAAGGAGAATGATTATTGAAACAGGTAAACTATAGTTCCGGTTACGTAAGAGGTGCTGGAAAAAGATTTTGTTTCCACTACCTGATCGTTTACCAGAATTTCAACCTTTACCTCACCCGATCCAATTTTACTGTAACCCAATACCAAGTTATCTAATTGTTTAACTGTTCTTTTAAATTTAACGGAGTAGGGCAGGCTTACATTATCAACAGATGTATTGCCACCGCTGGCATTAGCATACAATACATCTCCGCTATTAACTCCGCTGATCGCTGTAATCCGGTATTCTACGTTTACATCTTTTGGATATGAATTACTGTTCCCAGGCTGGTAATTACTTTTTGAGCATGATGTAATGAACATCATTAACATTAAACATGGTGCTACGGCAAATTTTAAAAATTTTGTTTTCGATAAATGTTTCATAGATTTTTTGATAAGTGATGTGCAAAATTATAGGCTTCTATACTGTCAGTCAATACCCGGTTTTTAGGGATTCCATCTACTGGTTTTTAGGTAGATTTTAATCGTTTAAGGAATGATTTTAGCTATTATGCTTCATGTAGTTGATCCATAGCTATAAAATAAAATACCTAAAAACGGGTAGAAAAAAAACAATAAATACTGGTATTTAAAATCGTCGGTCCTTCACATAGTTTTGTCTCAAATTCATCTTGCTATTGAACACCATTAGAGATGACGGTCTATCCATCTTTTTGCAGGTCCAATATAAATGCCTGTATTGGTACTCAAGCTAAATGCGTTTGAATTATTTTAAGCCTTTAAATAACATTAAATATTAATTATATGAACTCTAAAAGCTTTGTCTTAACAATAGCATTAACTATTGGAATAATTTATCAGTCTTTTGCGCAGTATAAAGAACCCGAAGAAAAAGATAAAAAGCAGATTTTCTATCCCGAAGTCGTTTTCGATTCTCTACAAGCCAAAAGTATGTTGGCTAAAGGAAAGGGTACGATAAAAGGCGTGGCTTTCACTAAAGCAAAAAATAATATGGGTTTTAGAGCAGGTGCACGCATTCTGGCCAACCAGATTAAAGTAATTTTATTACCTGTTACACCTTATTTTGAGGCCTGGTATCAGCTGAGAAAAGACAAGGAGAATTTTAGAAAAAGACAATATGTTTATCTTTCTACAGCTGCATACAGGTATAGGCTTGAGGCCGTTACCAATAGTGACGGTAAATTCACCTTCCCTGAAATGAAGCCAGGAAAATACTTTTTACAAGGATTTTTAGACTGGACATCTAACGGATACTATAATGAATATACTGGAACGGGTTATAATAGTTATGGCGGGCAAACAAATTATTATCAGTCAAAAAAATATTCGGTAGACCACCAGGACAGGATTGAAGAATTTGTAGAGATTAAGGAGAATGGGGAAGTGGTTAAAGTGAGACTTCATTAAAATATATTTCGGAATTGTGCTGAAAAAGCGCTTCTCTTTTCTAATTCTGATCATCCATGGGCTTTCATAGTTTTGGATTGATTGGTTATTTTATGCTTGTCTAATCTTGAGGTAAGCGCTTCCTCCATGTTTAATCTAAATTCAACGGAACATCCTTTAACTCCTTCCTGATTAAATTCTGGGCATCAAAAAAATGGTTTAATGGCCCTTTTCCTTCTCCGGTTTTAACATGTTGACCAGCAATAATGGCTTGCTGAACAAATCCTTTTGCTTTCTCAATTGCGAGTGGCATATCATGGCCTAAAGCAACAAAAGCTGCAATGGCGGCAGAAAGCGTGCAACCCGTACCATGGGTGTTGAGTGTTTTTACAGCAATTGATCTAAAGATATTTTCCACTCCATTTTCATCCAGAAAGACATCAAAAAGATCAGGCCCATTCAAATGACCACCTTTAACCAAAATTGCTTTGCATCCAGATAGGATAATTCGACTGGCTGCTTTTTTCATGTCATCAATCGTGTTGATCTTCATATCAGCTAGTATTTCCGCTTCATCTATATTAGGCGTAACTAAACTGGTTAAGGGAAATAGTTCCTGTTGAAGGCTAACGATAGTATCCTGATCGATCAAATGAAAACCACTGGTTGATACCATAACCGGATCTAAAATCACCGGAATATGGGGATAATCTTTCAGCACTCGTACAATGGCTAACACTTGATCTGAAGATTGAACAATCCCGATTTTAATAGCCGAAGGCTTGATATCTTCCAAAACAGCTTTAACCTGCCCATTTACTATATTAGCTGGGATATGATGAATTGCCGTTACGCCTAAAGTATTTTGCACGGTAACACTTGTAATGGCTGAAGTGCCATAGCATCCGAGGGCGCTAAATGTTTTTAAATCGGCCTGTATTCCTGCACCGCCGCCGCTATCTGATCCGGCAATAGTGAGTACGGAAATATA
The DNA here is from genome assembly GCF_004340665.1 of Pedobacter psychrotolerans. Classification (GTDB taxonomy): domain Bacteria; phylum Bacteroidota; class Bacteroidia; order Sphingobacteriales; family Sphingobacteriaceae; genus Pedobacter; species Pedobacter psychrotolerans. The sequence goes on along the minus strand of NZ_SLWO01000006.1, from coordinate 243,327 downwards.
CTGAAAAGATTTACTCATAAAATTCCATTTTTTACACTGAAAATTTCTCCATTAAAGAACGGCTTTACGATTTTGATAGCCATTTTGCTCCGCTGGCCTGTCTGACAGATGAAAATCAATTTTTTATCAATAGGGAATGATAAAATATGCTCATTCAGCTCATACAGCGGGATATTTATGCCACCAATGTTATCTTCCTCAAATTCATAATCCTCGCGTACATCCACTAAAAAAACTTCTTCCGGTGTTTTATCTAGCCAGCTTTTCAGGAGGTCTATTGAGATCTCTTTTTCCTCCAGATTATCATGCTTCTCTACTGTTGTTTTTGGTATGGTATCGATCTGTGTTTTCGAACTGATTTTAAAAATATTCGTGCTGCAATCCAGTGCATTCATGGTGAGTAGTTTTCCTGAAAGTGTTTCGCCTATTTTACAAATGATCTTAATTGCTTCATTGGCCATTAAGGTTCCAATAATGCCAGGCAATACACCAATTACACCAATCTCCTCACAGTTGGGTACTTCACCTTCGGACGGTGCTTCAGTAAACAAATCACGGTAGTTCGGCCCCTGCTGGTGGTTGAATACAGATACCTGACCTTCAAATTTAAAAATGGAACCAAAAACGAGCGGTTTGTTCAATTGTACGCAAGTGTCGTTTATGAGGTACCGGGTAGGGAAATTATCAGAGCCATCAATTATCAGATCGTATTGGCTGATAAGCCTTTCTGCATTTTCTACCGTTACCCTTTCCGTGTAAGCGGTTATGTTTACCAACGGATTAAGGCGACCCAGTTTTTCTTTAGCGGTGAGCACCTTTGGTTTTCCCACATCTTCAATTGTATATAAGATTTGCCGGTGTAGGTTACTTAAATCTACTACGTCATTATCGGCAATACCAATATTCCCGACACCAGCTGCCACCAGATATTGTAACACCGGGCAACCTAAACCACCTGCACCAATCATAAGTATGCGGGCTGCCTTGAGTTTTTCTTGTCCGCTTATACCCAATTCAGGCAATATGATCTGGCGTTGATACTGTTTTAATTCTTCTGGTGTAAGCATATTTGTAATTAAGCTAAGCAATTGTCCCAATCTTTCCATACGGCTTCATAACCTTGCGCAGCAATCATGCTGGCAATTTCAGCAGGGCTTCGTTCATCGCTAATTTCAAACTGTTCCAACGATTCTGGCGCAACCGTATAACCACCAGGATTAGTTTTTGAACCCGCACTGATGGATGTTATACCCAGTTTAATGATGTTGTTTCTAAATTCCGGCGACTCACGGGTGGAGATAGACAGTTCTACTTCTTCATTAAACAAACGGTAAGCGCAGATGAGTTGAACGAGTTCCCTATTATTCATTTCTACTTTAGGTTCCAATCCGCCACTGTAGGGGCGAAGCCTTGGAAAAGAAAGGCTGTATTTACTTTGCCAGTATTTTTTCTCTAGATAGTTAAGGTGCAGTGCAGTGAAAAAACAATCGGTGCGCCAGTCTTCCAGGCCGATTAAAACGCCTAATCCCATTTTATGGATTTTTGCTTTCCCCAATCGGTCTGGTGTTTCTAAACGATATTTGAAATTTGATTTTTTTCCTTTTGGGTGGTGTTTCTTGTAATCTTCCTGGTGATAGGTTTCCTGATAAACTAAAATCGTATTTAAGCCAAAGGGAATCAGTTGTTCATAATCTTCCTGGTCCATTGGTTGAATTTCCATGGAAACATGGGCAAAATGTGGCTGGATCATTTTCAGTACCTTTTTAAAATAATCAATATGTACGTTCACGTTATCTTCACCAGTAACCAGCAGCACATGTTCATAGCCCATTTCTTTAATCGCCGCCACCTCCTGCATAATCTCCATCGGGGAAAGTGTTTTGCGCCTGACCTTATTATCATAGCTAAAACCGCAATAGGTGCAAATGTTGCTGCACTCATTGGATAAATAAAGCGGAACATACATTTGCAACACCTTTCCGAAACGCTTTTGCGTTAACTGCTGGCTAATCGTTGCCATATGCTCCAGGTAAGGTGCCGCAGCAGGTGAAACCAGCGCTTTAAAATCTTCCAGCGTCCGCTTCGATTTCGACAATGCATTTTCTACATCGGCAGCTGTTTTGGCATAGATACTGGCGTTGGTTTCATCCCAGTTGTAAGTTGCAAAAAGATCAGTAAAACTATTCATCTAAAAATGAGGTTAGTGGACTGCTGGCAACAGCATTTGAAACAGGTGAGGCTAATTTGGCTTCGAAGGCCATACGTCCGGCTTCTACAGCCATTTTGAAAGCCGCAGCCATTTGTATTGGATTACTGGAAACCGCAATTGCCGTATTCACCAATACGGCATCGGCACCAATTTCCATGGCATGTGCTGCGTCTGATGGTGAACCAATTCCGGCATCAATAATCACATGAACGTTACTTTGGCTAATAATGATCTCCAAAAAATCGATGGTTTTTAAGCCTTTGTTACTGCCAATCGGCGAACCAAGGGGCATCACGGCCGCTGTACCAGCATCTTCCAGGCGTTTACATAAAACCGGATCGGCATGGATATAGGGCAATACGATAAAGCCTAGTTTAGCCAGTTCCTCTGTAGCCTTTAAAGTTTCAATGGGATCAGGCATGAGGTACTTTGGATCAGGATGAATTTCGAGTTTAATCCAATTAGTTTCCAAAGCCTCACGGGCCAATTGAGCTGCAAAAACGGCTTCTTTAGCGTTACGTACGCCAGAGGTGTTGGGTAATAAATTGATGTGTGGGTATTTCAGACGGATCAGTAAGTCGTCATGTTCATTGTTCTTTACATCAACCCGCTTAAGGGCCACGGTTACCAGTTCTGAGCCTGATGCCAGTAAGGCTTCTTCCATTAAATCAGCAGAACTGAATTTTCCAGTACCAGTAAACAATCGCGAACTGAACGTTTTATCGGCTATTTTTAACATTTTGTTTCGTTTAAACTTCCTTTAAATTGAAGCTGTTAAGTTGTGCGTACATTTGCCTTACCATGGTTGCGTGATCAGTTGCATGGGTGATGGCTCCTGAAACGGCAACACCGTAAAGGCCAGTCTTGATAATGGCATTGATGTCGCCCAATTCGATGCCACCAATTGCAATAATGGGAATATGAATATTGGCCAACTTGACCTGTTTTATAATGGCGGCATAACCATCCAAACCCAATATCGGACTCAGCTTTTGTTTGGTTGTGGTGAATCGATAGGGCCCTAATCCAATGTAATCTACCCGTTCCGAAACCCGCCGTTTAATATGATCAAAGGTATTTGCCGTTCCACCAATGATCATTTCTTTACCTACAATATCTCTGGCATTTTTAATCGGCATGTCATCTAAACCCAGGTGCAGACCATATGCACCTGCCTTGAGGGCAATTTCTGGATGATCATTTACAATTAATTTGGCACCATAGGCTTGACACAATGCAACGGCATCTATGGCATATTGTAAAATCTCTACCTTTGGCTGATTCTTCACCCTCAGTTGGATCCACTTGGCACCTGCTTCCAGGGCTACTTTGATCGCGGTAAGGTGCGTGCCGTTTTCTGGTTCCTGAGAAATATAGTGGAGTCTGTCAATCATTCCAACTGGTTATTTAGGATGTTGTTCAATTTTTTAAAATTAACCGTAGCCAATTCGGGTGTATTCCAAATGGCTCCAAGTATTGCCACACCATTAAAATTCATTTTTACGGCATTTTTTAGGTTGGTTTCATCCACTCCGCCGAGTGCAATCACTTTGGGCTCATGGTTCTTTTTTTTCAATACAAAGTCCTCTTCTAACAGACTTTGATAACCCGGTTTGGATAGGCTATTGAATACCGGACTAAAAAAAACATATTCAAACTCTTTCATTAATGGTATTTCAGCAAGATGATGTATGGATGTACTCAACACATAGCCCTTTTGTTTTTGATCGTACCATTTTTCAGCACCTGAATTAACCCGATGCTTTTCAGGATAATGCAAACGCTTGATGTTAAAATTATCTGTAAGCATATGGTGCTGATGAAGCGCTATATTAGGATGAAATGCCTGATCAATACCTTCAAGCAGATTAACAAATTGATGGATATTCCACTCTGGCTTTCGCAAATGAAAACGGGTTAATCCGGCGTCAAAAAGCTGGTTAATCATAGCCGCTTCATTGTCGACAGATTGAGGAGCGGAGATCACGATCAAATCCATTATAAATAAATTTCGCTGCCTTTTTGTGTAAATTCTTTTGATTTCTCTGCCATCCCTTTGGCTAATGCATCTGTTTCTTCCATGCCATTTTCTTTGGCATATTCCCTAACATCCTGAGTAATTTTCATTGAACAGAAATTCGGGCCGCACATAGAACAGAAGTGTGCGATTTTTGCACCATCGGCTGGCAGAGTTTCATCATGAAATTCTTTAGCCGTATCCGGATCAAGAGATAAGTTAAACTGGTCTTCCCATCTAAATTCAAAACGGGCTTTACTCAACGCATTATCACGGTATTGTGCACCAGGATGTCCTTTGGCCAGATCGGCAGCATGCGCCGCAATTTTGTACGTGATTACTCCGTCTTTCACATCCTTTTTGTTTGGTAAACCCAAGTGTTCTTTAGGTGTAACATAACACAACATGGCCGTACCAAACCATCCAATCATAGCGGCACCAATGGCTGAAGTGATGTGGTCATAACCCGGAGCAATATCAGTAGTTAAGGGGCCTAAAGTGTAAAATGGTGCTTCAGAACAATGCTGGAGCTGCTTTTCCATATTTTCTTTAATCAAGTGCATCGGCACATGGCCAGGCCCTTCGATAATGGTTTGTACATCATGTTTCCATGCAATCTTGGTGAGTTCGCCTAAGGTTTCCAACTCGCCGAATTGAGCCGCATCGTTCGCATCCGCAATACAACCCGGACGTAATCCGTCACCTAATGAAAACGACACATCATAAGCTTTCATGATTTCACAAATCTCTTCAAAATGTGTGTATAAGAAATTTTCCTTATGATGCGCGAGACACCACTTGGCCATGATGGATCCACCACGAGACACAATGCCCGTAATTCTTTTGGCAGTTAAGGGTACATAACGCAATAAAACACCCGCATGTATCGTGAAATAATCTACGCCCTGTTCGGCTTGTTCAATCAATGTATCGCGGAAAAGCTCCCAGGTTAAATCTTCAGCTTTGCCGTTCACCTTTTCTAAAGCCTGATAAATAGGCACTGTACCAATGGGAACCGGGGAATTGCGGATAATCCACTCCCGGGTTTCATGAATATTTTTTCCGGTGGAAAGATCCATAATGGTATCTGCCCCCCAGCGACAAGCCCATACTGCTTTTTCAACTTCCTCCTCGATACTGGAGGTAACTGCTGAATTTCCAATATTGGCATTGATTTTCACCAGGAAATTCCGCCCGATAATCATGGGTTCTATTTCCGGGTGATTGATGTTACAGGGAATTACTGCCCGACCCGCAGCCACTTCCTGGCGAACAAATTCAGGTGTGATTAAACCTTTTGGCGTATTGGCACCGAAGCTATGCCCCTGATGCTGATGGTTCATAATATCGTGCTGGTCTTTCAATTGTTCTTGCAAAAGATCAATCCGCTGATTTTCACGAATGGCAATATATTCCATTTCAGGAGTAATTATACCTTTTTTTGCATAATGCATTTGCGATACGTTCATACCTGCTTTTGCACGGAAAGGTTTAGTGGTATGGTTAAACCTAAGGTGATCAAGGCTCTGGTCATTAAGCCGTTGTTTTCCATATTGTGAAGAGATATGATCCAGTTGCGCCACGTCTCCGCGGTTGATGATCCACTTTTCACGCAATCTTGGCAAACCTTTTTTTACATCAATGGTGGCATTTATATCTGTATAAGGACCACTGGTATCGTAAACAGTTACCGGCGCATTAGGTTCTGTTTCACCGAAACGACCATGCAGTTTCGTATCGCTTAAAATGATTTCCCTCATTGCTACCTGAATGTCGTGTAGCTTGCCTTGAACAAAAACTTTTTTGGAGGCCGCAAAAGGAGTGGTCGTCAATACTTGGTCTGTTGGAATTTTTTCGTGCTTCATTTTCTTTGGGTTTATGGTTAACCGCCTTGAGTGGCTTTAATGATGATGACCTGATCGCCGGAATGGAGGAGGTAGCTTTCCCAGTTCGTTTTGGAAATAATGGTCTGATTAACCGCTACAGCAATTCCTGTAGTCGGCGCATTTAACACGACAGTTATTAAATCCTGCATGCTGCAAGCTTCGGTAACCTGGTAATTTTGTTGATTTACGGTGATTTCCATTCTATAGCTAAAAAATCAACTTTTAGGAATGGCCCCGTATGGAGGAAAGAAAAGATACCACCAAATAATAGCGTTATCATTCACTTTTCCCTTCGGCAGTACTAACTGCATCAGGTTCAAAGGGTATTATCTCAGTCCGTAAAGGACACCCCTAAAGTTGCGGTAAACTTATAGAAAAGTTTCTAGAATAGCCAAATTATTCTGCAAGAAAACATTTGCTGACCACTTGTATAAACCTTAAACCAAATCTGTATTCAGACTTAAAATGGCTTTGCCATATTGTTGAATGTGACTTTTCGGATCAATAAAACTATTTTTTCAGAATGTTATTTTTTATGAAATTTTTGTTAATATCGTAGTCTGCGGTGATGATCTTTCGAAAGAATCTCAGCGATAAAGGAAGAAAAATATGAAATCTGAAAGAGAAAAAATGCTTGCTGGTGAACATTACAACATCAATGATCCAGAATTGGTTGAAATCAGATATCAGGTGAGGGAGCTTGTCGATTTATTTAACAATACCAGTCCGAGGGATACAAACACTAAAGAAAACCTGCAACGACAAATATTTGCAGAAGTTGGAGATAATGTTCATATCGAAAAAGCGATCAGAATCGATTACGGATGCCATACTAAAATTGGAAGCAATGTGTTTATCAATTTCAATTTTGTGCTACTGGATTGTTGCCCCATAACCATTGGAAATAATGTTTTTATTGCGCCGAATGTTCAGATTTATACGGCCAGCCATCCTATCAATCCGGTAGACCGAAATAAGCACATTGGTTTTGCCAAACCTGTCACCATTGGAAATGATGTTTGGATTGGAGGGGATTGTATCTTGCTTCCTGGCGTAACGATTGGTGATGGTTGTTCAATTGGCGCAGGAAGTGTAGTTACCAAAAGCATTCCATCCTATTCTTTGGCAATGGGTTCACCTTGTAAAGTGGTTAAGCACTTAGATTTTGTAAAATAGATTTACATTGTGAACTTCTGTAAAGCACATCCCTATTTCAGCAATTAAAATATAATTGACTATAATATCAGGTTAGCCAATTTCTGAAAACCATATCCGTTACTTTTCCCGCAGGGTTATAAAATTAAGGTTTTGTAATCCTTAACTATTGAATTTAAGTAAGCCTGCAATTTTCATTTATGTGGCTCTGCTTTATCTTAAATTTTGTTAATTCTAATAAAATAATTTGAAATATTACTTAAATTAAATGTTTATTTAAATTTATTTATATATCTAATTATAAGGTAATTATGTGTTAATATTAACTTAATGTAAGTCTTTTATCTTTATAGAATGACTTACAGTACCTATTTAAACATTTTTTTATTTTATGATAGTTAATAAAGAAGATATTGATAACAGTGATGAGTTTGGCTTATGTCCATGCGGGAGAGGTGATCGCTTGGATCTTCAACGAATTCCACGCACCAAGCTGATGAAAACTATATTATTTTGGCTAACAATAAAACGCTACAGGTGTTATCGTTGTATGCGGAACCGATGGATTTTAGGTTAATCGGCAACAGCGTTTAGTTAGTTTTAATCTTCTTTAGTTTATGACCTCATTTTTTAAAAAAAAATGGGGATTGCCGGTGTAGCTTCCACATTTTTATAATGTAATTTTATTGAAAAAACTGAGATAAATCAGTCAACTCTCCAGATAGAGCAGTGCCTCTAGGTGTAGTGGTTATCAAATTGTTTTTATCTCTTATCAAGAACAATTTAGATTTACCCGCCTCAAAAGTAAGTGTTCCAAAACGACCGTTATTCGCAACAAAAGGAAACCCGGAAGTAATTAACGGCGTAGTTAAACTAGAATAGGGTACTGTAAGCATGTTGTCGGGATTTGTTGGAGGGCCTAGCTTTACATTATCGTGGGTAATTGTCATTTAATGCAGTGTTATGCTGTTTGATCATAAAGAGACTATACCCTTAGGTATAGCCTCTTTTATTAAGAGAGAAAAAAATTAGAATACAAGTTTTGTCCAGCTATTCGCCCAGCTTGGTAGCGTAACTGTAGATGGAGAACCTGGTGTATTGTACCAAGGTTGAGGAACACCAAAAGAACTAGCGCTAACAGCGTTAACTACTAAAGTATTACCACCACCATCAACATAAGCACCAATTGCTGATGTGATGGAGTTGGTGAAGCCATGAACGGATGTAGAATTAAGATCTGAAAGATTTGCATTGGCATCAGCATCGAAAGAAATGCCTTTTGAATAACCAGATACAATTACATCGGCTAATGTAGCTTCCGAACCTCTACGCTCACGAATACCATTACGGTAACCTAAGCCGGATATACCGTTGGTATTTTCAGTTCCGAAAACGCTAACATTAACTAAAATAGGGTGAGTTTTTGGAGTTAAGCTAAAAGTAGCATCTTCTGCAGGTGTATTGTTATCAGATTCGATACCGTTTGAATCGCTGTTGCCGCCGCTGGTGCTGTGCCAGGAGTTTTTATCAGCAATGGCAATAGCATCAGCTATTACACCTGTGTAACCGTTGTCGAAATCAAACTGATCATCATGTGATGCCAATGCCACCAAATTGCTTGGGCTCACTGTTCCACCAAAGAATTCAAATCCATCATCAAGGCCATAAGAAACCTGAACGTGATCGATTGTAGTTCCGCTACCTACGCCACCTAAAGTTAGACTGTTCACTTCCTGATTTTGGGCTAAAACGAAACCTGCATACTCGATACGGACATATTGAAGAGTACCTCTGTTATCATCATCATTATTGCCGCCATAGTAAAACTTAGGCTGATTTGTCAAGCCTTCAATCAGTTTATAGCCAGCATTAATTTTTGCATTACCTAAAATGATTATACCACCAAAATCGCCTGGATTAGCCATTGTATTTGCGTTATCATCTAATAGATAACGACTAGTAAATACGATCGGATCAGTATATGTACCAACAGCGTTGATGGTACCATTTTTTGCAATAACCAATATACCGTTCTGTAAACCCGATGTATTTACACTAGATTTAATATAAGTACCTGCTTCAATGGTTAAGGTTGCGCCATTTCTAACAGTTACCACACCGCTTAATTCATAAACATTTCCTGCTGTCCAGGTAACTGAGTTGGTAATGTCTCCGCTAACAGCAACCACTGGTAAAGATGATTGCGAATAATCTGCTGCTGAAGTGCTGCGATTATTGAAGGTAGCTGATCCACCTTCATTTTTTTTACAAGCTGTAAAAGAAACAGCAACAATCGATAAAAGAACAATTGATTGTTTTAGATTTTTCATTTCGTTTTAAATTAAGAAATAATTTCAGATCCGTGATTTGTGATGGGATGAATAGTATTGCTATTTAAAGTATTGAGAAAGATCGGTAATCGCTCCCGAGAAATAGGTAGATCTTGTTGTGGAACCTAAATTTTTCGTATCCTTTATAATAAACAGCTTTGATGTATTGGCTTCAAAACTGATTGAGCCATACCTTCCTTCGTTTTGTTTAAAAGGAAATGCCGCGTTTACAAATGGTGAGGCTGTGGTAGTGTAAGGAACATTGTTTGTTCCTGCTTCAAATATATCAAAGCTGTAAATATAATTTGGTCCTGGCAGGGGCGGAAGTTCAATCGAATTGAACGAGCCATCTTTTGGAAGAGTAAGTCTAAGCTCAGGTGTAACTTTGGTTCCTGCAGTTGTAATGGTGGCAGATGATGGTTTAGTATAAAAAACAATATCTACATCAACATTTTTAAATTGTGGAGCAAATATGGTTTCAAACTTTGCACTGATCATCATATTGGCAGGATTTGCCGGAGCAGTGAGTTTTACATTATCTGCAATTTTAGTTCCGTCGAAAAAGAAATCAATATTCTGCTTTGCTATTTCAGATTCGATTGTTTTGGTAAAGAGAATTTCGGTGGTTCCCTTCTTACGGATGGTAATTTCCCTCGTGGTGCCTTTATCAATCAGGATAAAAAACGTGTTGTTGATGGTACTAGTACCCGATGACAATAGTTTTCCATCTAACAAAAATTCTATTTCGCCAGATAGCGCAAAACCTTTAATAACCAATGAAATGGCGCTGTTATATACCTTGGTTCCATCATAAAAAAAACTGATGTTCTGATCAAATGGTGCTGCGGTAATGGTTTTGGTGAGCAATATTTCTGAGGTGCCTTTTTTTCTCACCTTTAAAGTAGCATTCTGATCCTTTACAGAAAGCAGGGTTTTGATGTTAATACTGCCAACGGGTGGCGTGGCTATAATACTGTCTTTATATAGGTATTCTAATGCTACATCAGATGCGCCGGTAACAGTTAACTGGATTATTTTAGCAGGTTCTGGTTGAAGAAGTTCTGCTTTGCGACAGGATAAACCTAAGGCTATAATAGCCGAAAAAAGGAAAAGGGTAAAGGTTTTTAGTTTCATAAAAGGGGTAATTATCATTTAAACAGTACAGTCCTGTTTTTATAATTAAGAGACCATACCTAAAAAGGTACGGTCTCTTTGATAAGAGAGAAAATAATTAGAATACAAGTTTTGACCAGTTAGCAGCCCAAACAGGAAGCGTAACCGTAGATGGAGAACCTGGTGTATTGTACCATGGTTGGCTCACACCAAAATAACTTGCGTTGCTCGCATTAACTACTAAATTGTTACCACCACCATCAACATAAGCACCAACTACTGCTGTGATTGAGTTTGTGAAACCGTGAACAGATGTAGTAGAGATATCTGAAAGACTTGCATTGGCATCAGCATCGAAAGCGATACCAGTGTTGTAACCAGAAACAATTACGTTAGATAAAGTAACTTCCGAACCTCTACGCTCGCGGATACCGTTACGGTAACCTAAACCGGCAATGCCTGAAGTATTTTCTGTTCCGAAAATGCTTACATTGATCAATACAGGGTGAGTTTTTGGACTTAAGTTAAAAGATCCGTCTTCTGCAGGGGCATTGTTATCAGATTCAATACCGTTTGAATCGCTATTACCACCACTAACGCTATGTGTAGAATTTCTATCAGCAATGGCTACTGCATTTTCCAATATGCCTGTAAAACCGTTGTCAAAATCAAACTGATCATCGTCTGATGCTAAAGCAATTAAATTGCTTGGGCTCACTGTTCCACCAAAGAATTCAAATCCATCATCAAGGCCATAAGAAACCTGAACGTGATCAACAGTAGTGCCATTACCAACACCACCTAAAGTTAAACCATTAACCTCAACGTTTGGTGCCAATTGAAAACCTGCATATTCAATACGTACATATTGAAAAATACCGCGGTTATCTGCATCATTTGTTCCTCCATAGTGAAACTGAGGCTGATCAGCTAAACCTTCAATCAGTTTATCACCAACATTGATTGTAGCATTACCTAAAATAATTACACCACCAAAATCACCAGGTTTACCTGTTGTGCTGGCATCACCATCTAAAAGGTAACGGCTTGTAAATACGATTGGATTTGATGAAGTACCAACAGCATTGATATTACCGTCTTTTGCAATAACTAATACCCCATTTTGTACACCTGCTGTGTTTACGCTTGATTTGATGTAAGTACCTGGTTCGATGGTTAAGGTTGCACCAGCTCTAACTGTTACTATACCACTTAATTCATAAACGTTTCCTGCTGTCCAGGTAACTGGGCTGGTAATGTCTCCGCTAACAGCAACCACTGGTAAAGATGATTGCGAATAATCTGCTGCTGAAGTGCTGCGGTTGTTAAATGAAGCTGATCCACCTTCATTTTTTTTACAAGCTGTAAAAGAAACAGCAACAACTGATAAAAGACCGATTAATTTTTTAAAATTTTTCATGGTTTTTGAATTTTTTCAAAGTTGATGAAGCAATCATGATTGATTTATCTTGTTTGAGGATAAAGAAAATATCATGATGGTTTCGTTTTTCATAGGACCTTTTTCAGGATCCATATTTATAGGATGATTTTTTTACAATCATTCGGATGTACGCAGTCAGGCTATTTCTTTATAAATCAAAATAAAAGCCTGTTTATACCCAAATGAGATGATTTTTTTTATCTTAGCATTTTAGCTAAGAACAGCATGCTAATACCCCTGGGGTTTTAACAGTATGATCAGATAGATTTCAGGTTTATTCCTGGATGCGCGCCGACTTCCACAAGAAATTATCGGTACAAACGGAAGGTTCTAGTACAACCTTTCGTTTTTTTTTGCATTTAGGAAATGATTATTTCTCCTTTCTTTTTAAAATGTTCAACCATATTTATATTTCGCATTTTTTTAAAAATTATAGCTAATAGAAGTGCTGTATGTACGGCCGAATACTTGTCTGTATCTAAGTTCATCGCCTTCTTCATATTTATTGGTAAAACCTGGCTTTAAGCGCAACCGCTCACTAATGTCATCTCTTCCGGCTGCGTAATCAGGGTTATTTTCATAACTGCCTGTATTTACATAAAAAGCAGATGCCCTGTTTAGCAGGTTACTTGCATTTAATTTGATTTCGAGTTTTTTCTTCAAGAACCTGTAGCTAATCTGCAAATCAATCTGCGCACGTGGCTGTTCGTATTCTATCTGGTTGAAATACGGACTCACGATATAGGTTTTGTAGCCAGATTTGTTATAAATAATATTGAGGCCCAGGAAGTCTCCGGTATACTGTAAACCTAAATTAACCAGATAAGGTGACTGGCCATACATGGGCCTGCTTTGTTTCGTTGGAACGGAAATATCTGGCAAACTGGGCCCATCCGGATTAGTGATTTTATAGGTGCCCACCACACTGGATTTTTGTAAAGTCACATTGCCATAAGCAGTAATCTTGCTTAAAATCTGGTTGTCAGTAATAAAATTTAAATTCTTTCTCAATTCAAATTCTAAACCATATACTTTAGCCTGATCTGCATTTTTGATATAATAATTGATATTACCATTCACCAGGATAAAAGTTAATTCTGTGGGCTGATCAAAACGTTTGTAAAACGCACCTGCTGAAATTATTTCTCCTAATCCTGGAAACCATTCTGCTTTAAGGTCATAGTTGTTGATTTTAGTACTCACCAATCCTTGATTACCAAATAATGAACCCAGGTTTGGATCATAACGGAAAAACTGACTATTATCCATCAGCTCCGGTCTGATTACCGTACTGGAAGCAGCCGCTCTGATGTTTAGGTCTGTTATCGGAATATAGGTTAAGTTTGCTGAAGGCAACCATTGCCATTTTTTTTCGGTTGGCAGAACAAATTCACTTCCACCTCTGATATTGATGTCATTTCTAAGTTCGGTATATTTATAATATTCCGCCCTGATGCCCCAAACCAATCGTATTTTATCCGAAAGCCGATCATCAAGCATGATATAACCAGCATGGGTTTTGCTGTTTCCTTCGTATCCATTTAAGAAATAGGAATTAATGGCATAATTGTATCCGTTTGCTCCGAAATTTGCTGGATTTGCCATTTCACTAATGGGAATATACCTTAAGCTATCTGCCAGGTTAGCACTATTGGCAAGTGCAGCAATCTGCCAGTTAAATGTGCCTTTCTTGGTTACACCGAAATAGCCCGTTTTTAATGTATTTCTCAGCTTTCCGATATTAAATGGTGTTGAAGCATCTACACTCCAGGAGTAATTGCGTTCACTATTGCTATAATTATGACGTGAAGTGGGCAGGATATTTCCCTGGATAAAGGGAGAAGTATCATAAAAATACAAGTATTCATTGCCAATTAATCTTGGTACACTTGTAGCAATTCCAATATCTTTTTCTTTCCGTTCTATTGCCGTCCGAGCCAGATTCCACTCTAATTTCACTTTGCCAAGCTGATGCTGACCATTTAATTTATTTTGTAGAAGATCGGTAAATGTAGGGTCATCTACTTCTTGTATTCGGCTCGGTGGTATCCCTGCCGAAATAAAATTAGCTCCGTCATTGTTATCATACCCCGTTATTCTAAGCAGCTCATTATTGTAAAAATGGGTATACGTATTACGCAAACTAAAACGGTTGCTGCCCAGTTTTAAGCCGACATTAAGTAATGCGCCTAAGGTGGTATTAAAGATGTATTTAGCGCCAGCGTTATTATAGTTTAAATACCAATCGCTTCTACGTACCTGATCAATCTGATTAATGGTTTGCGTATTTCTGTAGGTAACTGATCCAATAATGCCTAATCTGTTCTGATTAGCGGTATCCAGCTTAATAAGCCTGCCGATACTGAATTGATAATTTTGCGTTGGCGCCGTTTTATATTTATAGATACTAAAGTTATCATTCTTAAACTTTTTACTTTGATCATCTATCTTTTTCTGGTATTCCTCGTTTGATAAGGATGTATTGGGTGCCGTTCCTCTGTCAGTTTGCTGCAAGCCTTCAGGAAAATCACGTCTGCCATCATCAAAACCTAGATAATCGTATTTACCTCTTTTATGGCTGAAGAAATCTTTTCCAGTACTTTGGTCGTTGTAGGATGTACCTGCTGTAAAACCGATAAAGTTTTCTGCCGGTATATCTTTGGTGTTGATTTGAATAAGACCGCCACCAAAACTCGTATTCATATCTGGCGTTGCCGTTTTGCTTACAACCACATTGTCTACCAAATTGGAAGGGATCAGGTCAAAAGAAAAATTGCGGGTTTGTGCTTCTGTACTTGGAAGCGTAACACCATCTAATTGAGCAGAGTTATAGCGTTCGCCAATTCCTCTTACAATTACAAATTTATTTTCTACCGTATTTACGCCACTAATGCGTTTTAAACTTTCGCCAATGTTTCTGTCGGGTGTTCTCGAAATCTGCTCGGCGCTAATGCCATTACTGATTTCCGATGCATTTTTCTGGCGGGTTAATAAACCTTCAACCGATGCTTTTTTGTAGCTGGCGGTTACCACAACTTCCTGTAAACCCTTCGTATCAGGTTTTAAGGAAATATCTAAAGGTGTGTTTTTATCAGCCCTTACATTTACATTGCTAATGCGTTGGGTAGTAAAAGAAATGTAACTAATTTCCAGTGTATAGTTACCCGGCTCAACACTTAAACTATAACTTCCATCGCTGGCGGTTTGAGTAGCTTTACCTGTTTCTATTATCTTAACTGAGGCGCCGGGAAGGGTTTCGCCCTTTTCATCGAATATTTTACCTGATATCAGACCAGGTTTTACCGGATCTGGAAGTTTGTAAAGCAAGATGGTCTGGGCATCTGCAAAGCGGTAAGCAACCCTGGTTCCTGAAAGTATTCTTTTCAGGATAGGCTCAAAGGCCATGTTTTTTATATCCAGGCTTATTTTATCTTTCTGGCTAAAGATTGATTTATTGTAATTAATCAGAAAGCCTGATCTTTTTTCGAGCAAACTAAGTGCTTCGGAAATGCTTAATTCGGTTATTTTAATACTTAAACCTCCTGATGTGGCATTCTGTGTAAGTCCTCTAGCCGTTGCCAGATTAAAGCATAAGGTAAATAGCAGTAATGTTGCCAATCCTTTGCTGTAATTCAGGTT
Organism: Pedobacter psychrotolerans; assembly: GCF_004340665.1. Taxonomy (GTDB): domain Bacteria; phylum Bacteroidota; class Bacteroidia; order Sphingobacteriales; family Sphingobacteriaceae; genus Pedobacter; species Pedobacter psychrotolerans. Next base: position 227,537 of record NZ_SLWO01000006.1, on the reverse strand, counting down.
GATAATATATTTTTTTATATTTTCGTAAAATCCTATTTTAATAGGATCAAGATGTTTTTTAATTCTCACGGGTTAAAAACTTTTGTTGAGGGGCTGGGTTGTTCGAGCAATCCGGCTCCTTATTTATATTAAGAGATTTAATTTTTTCGTAAATATTTTCTAGTCAGTTTTGCGCATTTCTATTGCGACTTTTAAGTAGTTAACTCATCATTGGCAGCCCTTCCCCCATACGGTAATTGTTTTAGTATTGGTGTCTATTTTATATTTAATGTGTTTTCCACTCATGATGTGGATTTCTTCCATTACATCATTAATGCTTTTATTAGAAAATGTGGCATTGAATCTGCATTTAGAAAGTTGGTTGCTCTGGAGTTCAATATTTACATTATAATACCTTTCCAATGATTTGAGTATGTTTGGAAGGCTTGCATCTTTAAACACAAAGCTATTTTTGATCCACGAATTGATATCTGTAATGCGTTCGGTACCTACGCTGTAATTGTGCTTATTTAAATAGTAGAAGAGTTTCATACCAGGTGTAAGCAGTGAAAGTTGTTTCATTTTACCTTGGCTATTGGCAGAAACACTTACCTTTCCGGTACGTACAGCCACACTAAAGGTATGATCCTGAGGGTAGGCATAAATATTAAAAGAAGTACCCAGTACCTGCGTCTGCATCTGTCCGCTGTGTACAACAAAGGGGCTGGTGGTGTCACGTTTCACCTCAAAAAAAGCTTCTCCTTCCAGTCGGATATTTCTATGGTTGCCTTTTTGAAAACGAGAAGGCCAGATCAGCTTACTTCCGGCACTCAGGTATACGATCGAACTATCCGGCAATATCAGTTTTACTTTCTCACCTTTAAGGGTAGTTTTTGTGAAATAGGTGATGGCAATTTGTGCAGGCTTTTGTACTTTTTGATAGGTATACCAAGCCAATGCAGCAGAAATGATTACCACAATAGCTGCGGCATATTTGAAAATGGCATAAAGGGGATGGCTTTTCGGTTCGCGTTCTTCTACCTTCGCCCAAATTTGTACCAGACCTTGTTCAGCTTCTGCAGAATGATCGGTTTTTTTAGCCTGCTTATCCCAAACCTTTTCCATTACCTGATGAAACTCGCTGTTTTCATTTGTTTGATCGGCCAGGTAATCCAGCACAATTTTTTCTTCCTCCTGATTGGTTTTACCTTCCAGATAGCGTTCAAATAATATTTTAATGTTTTCTTTTTTCACTTTTAATCGTAGTGCTTTAACGCCTTATATGCTGTGCACTGTGATATATATGTTTGAAATGCTGGATACAGCTATATGGAATTGAATTTATTTTTAAATAATAATTAAAACCTTGTTTATCAGTTATTTATTTTTTTTAATTAGGCTGGCTCTAAATGAAAAATGCCCTGAAGGGCATCACATCATCAATCAATAGAAGAGATCAGTTTAGCAGCAAATGAAAGCGATTAAGGATAAAATCGTTTCCGGAGAATAAGTTTTAAAATATTTCCGCATGATGCTTAATGATTTTTTGAGGTGGTTATTCACGGTGTTTTTTGAAATCCCCATCAATTGCGATATTTCTTCATGTGTATGGTGATCATCTCTGCTCATCAGGTATATTTTTTTTACCTGTGGTGAAAGTGTTTCTATCGCGTTTTGTGCTATCCGTTTAGATTCTTTGGCATTGAGTTCATCTTCTATCGCATTAAAGGATTCCTGCTGACATAAATTCTCATTGCTATAGGCTTTTTCCCTTGCTTTTTTGCGAAGTACCATTAAGAAATTGTTACGAACAAGGGTATAAAGAAAAGCATCAAAATTTCTTTCCGGATTTATTTTAGCCCTGTTCTCCCAAAGCCTTACAAAAGTATCCTGCGTAAGTTCTTCTGCCTCTTCCTTACATCGGGTGAAATGATGCGCATAACCGTATATCTTTTGGCGATACTGGTAATAAAGTTCATTAAAAGCAGCTGAATCGCCATTTTTGATATTGTTCAGGAGTTTTATCTGATTAAAACTTTCCAACTTTTCCATGAGTAGCAGTTATGGGAGGCAAGTTAGCCGTCGCGTTTAAAGTTAATGTTAACACAATGAAACCTTTTCCCTTAGATTACTTGTGGGTAATGACCGTGCTGTTCCGGGTGGATTGAAGCCGTGAATCCAGAAGTATGTTTCCTGCCTGAAAGCTGCCTGAAAGTGCTTTATTAATGCCGATTCCTGATTTTGATATTTTACCTGTTATCCTGCCTATAGCCGTTTTAATCAGCGGATCGCCCGGATCACCAAGTGGGAGCAAGGGTAGCGTATTCATTTCATTAATGACCACATCAGGATCAATCCCCAAATTATACGCACCGTTCCCTTGCGCATTAAAAAGTTTATAAACAATAGGATACATTTCCCAATTCACCTGTTTTGGATTCCTTGCATCGAAAATGCGGAAGGAGGCTTCGTCTTTACCTCTTGTTTTTTCTCCAATCTGGATCACCTGGATAAAGGGCTTGAGGTTATTAATGATGATTTCTGCAGCTGATGCCGTAGTTGCAGTAGATAGCACATAAACCCGGTTAAGGCCCAGATTCTGCTGGAGCAGTGCATTAAAGTTTAAGGTACGATCAAAGGTGGATGAAACACCGATAGACTCTGTTTTGGTACCCCCATTTTTATTGCCTTTGTACGTAATGAAAGGCTTATCATAGGTGATGTTTTGAGCAATCATGACACAAATTCCTGCTGCTTCTGCTACCTGTCCACCCGCATTATAACGGAGATCTAGGATAAGATCAGAAATGCCCTGTGCTTTAAAATTGCTAAAAACAGGGGAGAGGGAAGTGGCCAGACCAGCATTAAAATCAATTAGATACAGGTAACCGATTTTTTTTCCATCACTTTCTATCATCCTGCTGATTTCTTTTTGATCGAGGATCACGCCTTTACTGATTTCAACCGTACGGGTATCGGTCCAGATGTTATTGGTCTGTTCGGCCAGGCTCATAGAAAAGCGGTCACTGTTTAATATTTCATCCTGCAAGGCCTGGGCGTTAGCCGATGTTAGTGTTTTTCCATTTATTTTGCTGATGTAATCTCCACGTTTTAAACCTGCTCTTGAAGCCGGAGAATCTTTTAAAACCACTTTGATAATTCCAATTACTTTTGTACTGTTCTGGTCACTAACGGTAGTATAATCAAAACCAAAATTCCGGTTGCTGGGCGTTATGGTGGTGGCATCACCTGGCAGGTTAATATACGAGAAACGGTCAGATGGATTGCGGAGGGAATAAAAAAAATCTTTAGGCGGTAAAGCAATGTCCTGATCGGCACGTAACTGTTCATTCCAATAATAATAACGCTTAAGGCTATCCAGTATCCAGGTGTTAATGTTTTCATTGCTTCCTATAGGATAATCAAGCTTTTTCTGATCTTTCTTGCAAGAAGAAAGCATCGCTAAAAAAAGCAGGATGATACAAATAGAGCAAAAAGCTGTTTGTTTTAATGAGTTGGAGCGTTTTATCATGATAGTTCTGAATTTCACATCAAAATTAAGTGTACGCTTGTTAACTCCACGTTAAATATCAGCATGTTATCATAATGGTAGGATATACTACAATTGACTAAACTCGCTCTATTTTGCAGATGTAACAACAAGCCTCAGCATTTCTGGCATGCAGGTAGTCGATTTCCGTGTGTTGATCGAAAATTTCACCAATTAAATGATCAACATCTGCATCGCCAATTAATTGAGTGTACATCATTTGCTGATCTTTGGAATAGCCAATTAACGATAATGGAAATTTTTCTTTATCGGCTTTGATTTCTGGTGGGAATTGATGGATATTACGATAAGGTTCAACATCTTTTTGATGTATAAATACTGGTCCAGGTTGATTAAAAACATTATCAATGGTAAATGGACTATGGGTAAACAATAGCCGGATATCAATGCCTACAATGAAAGGTTTTAAGGATACACGGCAAGGACCAAAACCAGCGGCTACCTGTTCAATCACGTCGTGACCAAAATTATCTTTTAAAGTTCGTTTAATATTATTTGCGTATGCCGCGGAGATGGGGACAATTTTAAATTTCTTCATTTTATGAATTTGAATTACAAATAAATCAAGTTTTGAATAGGTAAACAATCCGAAACTTGCTGAAGTAAAATCAGGCATTGGACATTAAATCTGTCGATGTTTTACTCAAAAGAGTAGATTTATGGATAATTTATTGATTATTGGGCGTAATTGAAATGGCCTGGAGGACTGATGGAATTTATACTTGAAGTGATGATTAGTGAGTATTTTTTTTGTGATCAGTAAGATTTGTATTGGATCTTCAGGGTAATGTATGATGCTCAGAAATACGATCAGTAAATGGGGTAAATTGTCTTTAATAGATTTCTTAAGTGCTTATTAACCAGTAGTAAATATTTTAAATAAAAGATTAATCAGTTTTTCTTACCCTGATTAATCTGTTTATTATTGTATACAGTTTATGTTGTGTTTGTATAATAAATTATCAATTATTGATCATGTTCTATACGTCAGGTAGTAGAACTATTTAACATCTGACTTCGCAGACGGCTTAGCGTTTCAATACGCATACCCAAATAGGAAGCTAAATATTTCAAAGGAATTCTGTGGTAGAATTGGGGGTGAGTGTCATTCATTCTATTAAGGCGCTTAACAGCACTGTTAAGCCGAATTAAATAGTTCCGTTCTTCAGCATCGTGGTAATGTTGCCATAGCAGTTTTCTACAAATCATACTCATTTCAGGGTATTCTGCCAGTAATTTTTTGACTAATAAATTTGTAATTAAAATAACTTGACAGGGCTCTATTGTTTCAATAAACTGAGGTTTTGCTGTACTGAATTGTTTTGAAAAAAGGGTTAATCCAACAATTTGTCCTTCTATAGTAATCCAGGTGGTAAGATCTTCACCATCTTCACGGGTAAAGCCACGCGCTGCTCCTGATAGGATAAAATACATATTTGGATGCATATCCAATGGGCTGACAATGTGCTTCCGTTTTTTAAATTCGATTACCCGGGTTTCGTTGATAATTAAGGTGGCCATGTCTTTTGGTACCCGACCATGTTGTTCTAAATATCTAATTAATATTTTAGACTTTTCTAAGTGATTCGCGTTCATTATATAGGGATAGAGGACAAACCTTACAGAAATGATGCCGTTTTAGTAGATGTGAATTTACAAATATCTCTAAACCGTATACCCCAATCAAATAAACGCTTGTAGAATTTATTACACGAATTTAAATTAAATTATTATTGATCTAATTGTTTAATGGTAGATAAATCAGGATGATCATGATAAAATTGATGCAATATTTCCTTGAAAATTGGATTAGCATTTTCAACTTTTGAGAACAAAGTCATAGATGAATGCAGTTTCAGGTCATCAGGTGAACCTAATATTTCATTTGCGCTTTTGTTAGTATGTTTTAGCAATGCTGAAGAAATTTCTTGCAAACGCTTCCCAAGTATAGGATGGTTTAGATATTCTTCAGCCTCTTTTAAACTCTTTATACCATAATATGTAGCCATCTCACTTCTACCTAAACCAGATAGCTGAGGGAAAATATACCACATCCAGTGAGTGGTTTTTCTTCCATTTGAAATTTCATTTAGTGCCATAGCATAGCTGCTTTTTTGGGCTTCGAGAAATCTATTTAAGGTATCTTCTTTCATATTGAATATAGAACCCTTAATGTTTGATGTTGGTTTTCAAAGCAGCAATATCTCTGATTAGATTTACACTTAACTTACGAGAAATATACTCCTAAATTCTAAGGCAAAAAAAATGAGCAATTTTAAATTGCCCATTCTAATTTATTTTTAAATCTTAAAAATCAGATTTAAGCCTATCCTTCGTTAATGTGTCTGTGAAGGTATTCTTCCACATTAATTAAATCATTATCTACCTGTTCTTTAGCCGTCATAGAGTTATAGTGTAAAGAATCCTCATCAAACTGACTAAGCAAAGTAATTTTTAATTCTTCTTCACCTGTCGTGGATTCAACAGTTTGGCTTTGACCAACAATTGTACAGATTCCTTCTATGCCATCATGTACAAAACTATATTTCATTTCGAATGTATTTTCATCCTTCATCGGTATTTCAGCAATCTCTGTATACTCGCGTTGTTCTACGGTTTCTAATCCTTGCTTTAATAATTTTATTGCCTGTTGTCTTTTATCTTCTGTCATGATGTGTCTTTCTTGTATAAAGCATTAACAGAAATGAGCAGGCATAGTTTTAAATAAAAGCAGTTCCTTTAGTTATACTCCACAAATAGCATCTGTGTACATGGCTTATTGATTTAAGTACCACACTTTTAGAATTTATATTTTAGATAATTATTATTTGAAATGGGATAGCATGATCATCGAGCCTAAAGACAGGAAGAAAATTAAAGTGCCTATAGTGATCCAGATCGGTTTGATTGGCGGAACAATGAATTTTTCATCCTGGTATCGGAAATTATCCGGATACAGCATGAACTTTATTTTATACCAATCCCATGCTATCAACATCAGGTTTGCGAGTAACATTAAACTGGTAATAATATAAGTACCTGAAAAATTCATACTCATCGTGATGACCCAGATATTTCCCATAATGGTAAGAAAAAGAATTGCGCCTACAGTCGCAAAGCGCTGGCTCATCAGTAGGAATGCTGCTAAAAGCTGTATACCACCAAGAAACTGCCAGTAAGTTCCGGTTTGGTAAAGTGCTTCAAAGAAATAGCCTATTGTTGTGTCAGTGCCAGCTTTTGTAAAGCGTGCACCTTTCAATTTGGTTAAACCTGATGGAATAAATGCGAATCCAATTAAGTATCGGGTAAGGTAGATGAATAGGTTAAGATTTTTGTTGGTTCTTAAACGATAGTAAAGTGCATTCATATATGCATTGAGATGCCAAAAGGCATAATTTGTTACAATAATTGTCTTCACTAATAACAACAAATTCTAAATCTGAAGATGTTTGGTTAACGCGTCTTTTAAAGATTCTGGTTGTGATTATATTTCAAACTTTTTCTGTTGAGGTCGGGTTCTTATGGTATGAATCTAACCGAAAATACAACCATGCTCCCGGCTACAAAAAGAAAGCTTTATTATTATCAGCAGCAAGATATTGATCTTCTTTTCAGTAAACTTAATGAAGACAGTAGCAGCAAAGCAAGATTATTATATCAACTTTCTACCGGTGGTGGAAAAACTGTTATTTTCTCAGAAATTGCTAAACGTTTTATTCAAAGCCACGGTAAGAAGGTGATTGTGTTAACGCACAGAACTGAGCTTTGCAGACAAACTACTGCTGCCTTGAAAGCCAGTGGCGTGATCAATAAAGTGGTAAACAGCGGCGTGAAGAAAATTTCTAAAAAAGATACTTTCGAGTGTTATGTTGCAATGGTTGAAACCTTAAAACACCGGATAGATGATGGATTAATTAATACCACTGATGTTGGATTGGTTATCGTGGATGAGGCACACCATAATTCGTTCCATAAACTGCTTGGGCAATTTGAAAATGCAGCTGTTATTGGTGTAACGGCTACACCTTTTTCGGCTAATGTAGATTTGCCAATGAATAAATTTTATGATGAATTAATTATAGGAGAACCTATTTCATCTTTGATTAATCAGGGTTTTCTCGCTAAACCTAAAATTCACGGATATGATGTGGAATTAAACACACTCAGAACTGGTATTTCTGGAGATTTTACAGTGAGCACTTCAGATGAGCTTTATGGATCGCAAGCAATGCTCGATCTGTTGCTTGATGCTTACGAATCTCATTCGTTAAAGAAAAAGACACTGATTTTTAATAATGGTATATTTACATCAAGAAGGGTACTAGAAACCTTTACCAAAGCTGGTTATCCTATTCGACACCTGGATAACAAAACTTCTCCAGCCGAAAGGGTCGAAATATTGAAATGGTATAAGAAAACAAAAGGTGCAATTTTAACTTCAGTTTCTATCCTGACCACAGGGTTTGATGAGCCTAGCATTCAATCTGTGATACTTTACCGGGCCACTACATCCATTACCCTTTATCATCAGATGATAGGCAGGGGTGCCAGAAGGTTAAATGGTAAGAAAACATTTAACATCATTGATTTAGGTAATAACAATGAACGTTTTGGCGAATGGAATGCACCCATAGACTGGCAGCATGTGTTCGAAAATCCTGATATATACCATGAATGCCTGCATAAATCTACTAGCATTATCCATCAGATCTCACCGGAATTAAGGGCCAAGTTTCCAAATTCACTCGAGGTTACTTTTGATATATTGGCTGCATATCAAACAGCAATGGAAACGGGTCAAAAGGCAAAAATTGTGATTCGCGATTCTATCCGTCAACATGCATTGATGTGTGTGGATAATAGTGAGACTCTAGCAGAGGCACTTCAGCTATGCGCTGAATTGGATAAAGAAATAGATTTCAGGGTGAAACAATATGGAAAGTGTTTAGGTAAGGTAACCAAAAATTATATGAAGTGGCTAGGCGAAGATTATCGTAGCCGTTTAAATAAAATGGTGTCTAAACTGATGGGTAAACGTGGATTGTTGCGTACTGCAGTTTAAAATGATGGCGGTTTTTTGGAAAGCTTTGACAAATTGATCTTGTGTTGAACTCAAGTTGTCAAAGCTCATATTAATAAATAGCCACTACTCTGATCTTTCAATAAATTTATCATCGCCTTCCTTCGGTATCTCATCATCTTGATTATGAGTGGATTGATCTTTAAAGTCAACGATTTGTTTTCGGATGTGATCGAACTTAGCATTACTGCTTAATAATGTGATCAATTCGTTAATTTCTGCGGCGCTAGCCTGTATTTCTAATTTTATCATCTTTTGTTAAAAAAATAAAAGGTCTAAAATCTTATGATGTTAATTATAGATTATAGACCTTTTATGTGTTTTATAAGAGGAGATATTACTGCTCTAGCATAATCCCGTTAATTGATAAACCAGTGCAATTAAGTGATATCGAAGTATTACCCATAGCATCTCCATAATAGGTAGAAGAGAACTGATCTGAATAACTGCTTAAACTACCATTTAAAAACTTAATGGTTCTGGTTGGAAGTTTACCGTAACTATCTGTTATGGTAATGGTACCATCAAAAGTTGTTTTTTTGGAAGCCAGTAGTTTCATCATATCATCCTGAAGGTTTTTCGCATCCATCATCAGGTAGAAAACACCAGACTTGTAACTTGAAGTTGGTACATTGGCTTTGGTAGAAGTAGAATCCTTACCTTTAACGGGTAAACTTAAAGCTGTTTCATCATTGTACCTGGAAAGGGTAGTGGATACACTGTTTAGTGTCGTGTTGATTGTTTTACCTTGTGATTTAACACTAAGTACAATCGAAATTCTGGATTCTTCCTGCTGTGCATGAGCAGTTTTGATTTGTAGTGATGTTAATAACACCACCGACATAAGGGCGATAATATTTCTCATTTTTTTTTAGTTTTTATTTAAACATCAATACAGCATATTTGTTCGGTATGTATAGAACAAAAAATTAGCTGTAAAAATTAAAGATGATCTGCAAATTGTTTATCATTATAACCAGTTAAGCTGAATAAATGATTGTAAATAGTATCCGTAAGGTTAAAGAAATTGAACATCTTCAGGTATTAAAGCTATGGGAAGATTCTGTAAGAGCTAGTCATGATTTTATAACTGAAACCGATATTGAAGATTACAGGGAGCGGATCTCAAACAGTCTGATCAACATGGAGCTATTTTGTATTGAAAAGGCTGAGGAGATGCAAGGTTTTATTGCGCTGGCCAACTATAAAATTCAATTGCTATTTGTTCATCCGAAGGTTTACAGGCAAGGGATTGGTAAAAACTTAATTGATTTTGCCATCCAGCACCATCAGGCTTGTATGGTTGATGTAAATGCTCAAAATACACGGGCAGTTTCATTCTATAAAAGTTTAGGTTTTGAGGTATATCAAAAATTCCCGAATGATGGTGCAGGAAAACCTTACCCTGTCTGGAGTTTAAGATTAAACCATATAAAATCGAAAGAAAACATTTGGCAGGATTGGAAAAATAAGTTAGCTTCTATATTAAAACTATAATTATCATATTTTTATAATACAATAATCAACATAAATAAATTCATAAAATGAAAATAACATTTCTCCTTTTTACACTAACACACTTCTTGATAGCTGATTTAGGTAATCGATACCAGGTAGATGATGAGGTGCAGGTGCCTGTGGCTTTAAAAAAATACATTCCAAAAGGTTTTGAAGCATTAGAGATGGCCAAGGGAGATTTAAACCGCGATGCTTATCCTGACGTGATTCTGATATTGAAAAAGAGAGGCGAGGAGAAAACTTCAGATGTAAATGATCATCCAGAAAAAAGGCCTTTGCTGATCTTGCTCGGCCAAGCTGATAAATCTTATAAACTTGCAGCCAGGAGTGACAACAGTGTATATTGTGTGGATTGCGGTGGCCAGATGGGCGATCCATTTACCGGAGTTACCATTAAAAATGGTTATTTTTCTGTTGAACATTATGGTGGGAGCGGCCAACGCTGGACTAGGATTGTTACTTTTAAATATTCTCCAGCTGAAAAGAATTGGTTTTTATTTAAAGATGGTGGAGAACGTTTTCATGCTACAGCACCCGAAGAATTAAAAACTGAGGTAAAAACGGCTAAAAATTTCGGTAAAATTTCATTTCAGCAATTTGATATTTATAAGGAAGAAAAATAAATATAATTGTAAACTTGGAAAACACCGACTAAATATTTCAAATAATCCTTTATAATATGACCAGAAAAACAATTGTTTGCGCTTTATTGATGTTTGCCGCTCATACAACTTTCGCTCAAGATGAATTTAATGTTGAAGTGCCGAAAGATATCATCATTTTAAATAGTACAAAGGATTATAAAACCGCCTTATCAACTGCTAAAAAGGCATCTGTATTGCTTCGCAAGAAATTAGATCTTAGAGGATTAATGCCAAACAACAAAATTGGCTTATCTATGAGTAAAGGCGATTGTATGGAAGATGCTGGTGGAGATGAAACTGGTTACCCTTGCTATCCTGCACGTGGTGATGGCGCTGCTATCAATGATGATTATATTTCTGTGGAGTATTCCAATGCATATAAAGGGTTTGCAAAAGGCTATTATATTGTTGTGGCCGCCATCACGGATGTAAAGTCACTTGATATGAAAAATAAACTGGCTGCAATTAAGAAGAAATATCCTGATGCTTATGCAAAACGTACCAACATCTGGAGGGGATGTATGCATTAGCCGTAACTAAACTTACGTTTAACAGCCTGAATTAATCTTATCAAAGGGAATTTAATTACTGCAAATAAGGGTAGTTTTCTTGATTATTATAGTCGATCGGATGATAATCATTTAGGTGTTTTAGACTTATCTATGTAATAGGTTTTTTACTATCAAAATCCTAAGCAAGTGGTCAAAGTCATTAACTTTACGAGCAAACCCAATAAATTTGTTGTCAAACTATTTCCCATCATTTAAACTTATGTCCATTCAGAAAAACGTTTTAGTAGTCATTTATCTGCTATTTTATGTATTCACTGCTACAGCTCAAACTAAAATTGCAGATCAGGAGAAAAAATTAAATCAGCTTCAGCAGCAGTTTGTAAATTTACGCTTTGGAATGTTCATCCATTACAATATTCCTACCTATGCCAATGCAGATTGGCCAGATCCGGATGCTTCTCCAATGCTTTTTAATCCTAAAAAGTTAGATGCCAATCAATGGGCAAAGGCAGCAAAATCTGCCAATATGAGTTATGGCTGTTTAACAACTAAACACCATAGCGGCTTTTGCATTTGGGACACTAAAAGCACTGACTATAATGTGATGAACAGTCCGTATAAAAGGGACGTGGTAAAACAATTTGCAGATGCCTTTCGTGCAAATGGATTAAAGGTGATGCTTTATTATTCTATTTTAGATACACATCATAAGCTGAGGCCAAACCAGATTACACCGAAGCACATTGATATGATTAAACAGCAGATTACTGAATTGTTAACCAATTATGGTAAAATTGAAGCACTGATTATTGATGGCTGGGATGCGCCTTGGTCTAGAATTTCTTATGACGACGTACCCTTTGAAGATATTTATAATTTAATTAAAACCTTACAGCCTGATTGTTTAGTGATGGATTTGAATGGTGCCAAATATCCTGCCGAAGGACTTTATTACACCGATATTAAAACATATGAAATGGGTGCAGGGCAACGAATGAATCACGAAAATAAAGTGATGCCGTCACTGGCTTGCCTGCCCATTAATACTTCATGGTTCTGGAAAACTAACTTTCCAACCACCCCGGTGAGAAGTCCTAAGGCAATTGTTGATAGTTTGATTAAGCCCTTAAATGCAGCCAGTTGCAATTTTATCTTAAATGTGGCGCCAAACCGTGATGGATTAATTGATGATAATGCCATTCTATCTTTAAAGGAAGTAGGGAAGATTTGGAAAAACGAAGGCCCTACTGCTAAATTGCCGGCATTTGGTCTTCCTATTATTTCAAGTAACCTGGCCATTCAGCAGGCAGCCAATGCTTCCTGGAGTGATGATATGGACATTATGGATTTTGCTAACGATGACGATTATAAATCTTCATGGAAATCCAATAAAGAAGTTAAAAATGCCTGGTACGAGGTTGATTTTAAAAATGAAAAAGCCGTCAATATGATTGTAGTGGCTGAACAAAAAGCTAACATTGATACTTATATTCTGGAATACTGGAATGGAGCGGAGTGGAAAAAAGCATTTGAAGGCAAAAATGAAAACAGAATTAAAATTCACCGTTTCGACCGCGTATGGACTAGCAAAGTGCGCATTCGGATTGAGCATTCAAAACAAACACCAACAATTGCAGAATTTCAGGTATTTAATGAGCGAAGATCATAATTTTCACATAAGTATAGCATTTAAATTATAGTTTTTGTTGTTTTGGAGTTTAAAGTATTTCTAGTTATACATCACAAGGCGTAATTGATTTACGAATTTGAAAGGTAAAAATACCCTTTATTGTTTAAATTCAATCTTGGGCACCATAATTGTATATTATGACCTCGTTAGAATTAAATCAACGGGACGATTTAGATTAATAACATGATGCATGATTGATTATTGCATCAGTCAATAAAGCTATCTGGATGGATAGCTGATGATAAAACAGACCTCGCAAACATGCGAGGTTTGTTTGTTTAAAGCGTTTTAGAAATGTTGAACTTCTTAGTGTCTAAATAAAATTACTCACCGTCTGACTAAATTTTATGCATGAAGCTGAACGATTAAGATTTGTTTATTTATTTTAGATAAGCACTGGTGGTAGAAAAAGATGAAAAATATTAAAAAAGAAAACTTACCTGAAAAAATTTGTCCGGTTTGCCAGTTATCATTTACCTGGCGAAAAAAATGGGAAAGAAATTGGGATACTGTAATTTACTGCAGTAAGAGATGTGCACTAACAAAACGTCGATTAAAGTAAAATATAAATAGTCAGGTTCAAGATTGATTTATACTTAATTTATAAAAAGGAATTTCTTTTAAAAAGGATAGTAAAATGAAAGCGCCACATGATATAGATTTTCATGTGGCGCTTTATTATTAAATGAGTGATTACAATGACTTTAACCAGGTTATCACCTCGTCACGAGTTTTTCCTGTTTTCTGCTGCAATCTTCCATAAAGTTCATCGTCTTTACCTTCTTCATGTTTCAAATCATCATCAGTAAAATCGCCGTAAGCTTGTTTTACTTTTCCTTTGAGCTCATTCCAGGCTCCTTTTAATTCTAACTTGTCCATATTATTACAATTTATGTTCTGGTATTAAACACTGTGTTTGTTATAATGTTTTTATACGTGACTTAAAAGCGTATTCCTACTTGCTATAAACGGACTTATACGGTTTTTTTCATGATTTTGAAAAACTAAACATTGCTTTTTTAGTTAATGTATCTAATTGTCGGCGATTTCAGTTTAGAAAGAACTAACAATGAAAAATCAATAAGGATAGGTTAGTGTATTAACGATACCATCAATCAATTCAAATTGATAGAACAGACAAAGAAGATCATGAATATACTTGAAAACGGAGAATCAGCACACTCCAATAACGACACCAAAAAAGATTTTGAATTGCTCTCGAGAGCAATGGATGCTTCTATTTCCGGAATTATCATTACTGATAATTTAGAACCAGATAACCCAATTATTTATTGCAATAGTGCTTTCGAAAAAATGAGTGGTTATAAACGTTCGGAAATTATCGGACACAATTGTCGGTTTCTACAACGTGAGGATCGTACGCAAAAAGAAAGGATGCTTATTCGTGAAGCTGTTTCAAAGGGTGAAAGTTGTACCGTGGAGATTAGGAACTATCGGAAAAATGGTGATCTCTTTTGGAATGAGCTGTTTATCTCGCCAGTTATTAGTCAGGATGGAGAAATCACCAATTTTATTGGTGTTCAGAATGATGTTACCCAGCGTAAAAAAACTGAACAGGATTTAAAACAGCAGCAGGATTTGATGGAAAAGCAAATTGCCGACCGTACGCGTAACTTGCGGGAAAGTGAACTTTTCCTATCCAGTATTATTCAAACGGTTCGTGAAAGTCTGTTGGTATTAGATCCGGATTTTAATGTAGTAAGTGCCAATGACCATTTTATTAAAACTTTTAAGGTTACAAAAGAGGAAACTGTTGGTACCAATTTATATAAATTAGGTAATCACCAATGGGATATCCCAAAACTGAGAGAATTGCTGATTGATATTCTGCCAACCAATAACCCGGTAGAAGACTTTGAGGTAGAACACGATTTTCCACACATTGGCAGAAAGCTGATGTTGCTTAATGCTTACCGGATAGAACTGGAAGGACAGTTTAAGGATCAGATTCTTTTGGCAATAGAAGATATTACAGAGAAAAGAGAGATTGAACGTCGAAAAGATGATTTCTTATCAATCGCAAGCCATGAGCTTAAAACACCTTTAACCACCATCAAAGGATATGTTCAGGCGATGGAAAGGGTAATGCCCGAAAATGCTGGTGAGCGTTTCCGAAATATGCTTTCCAAAACCTCACAGTATCTTGATCGGTTGAATAACCTCATTGCAGAGTTATTGGATGTTTCCAGAATCCAGACAGGAAATATCGAACTGCATAAATTGCCCTTTGATTTTGATAAAATGGTAAAGGAAACAGTGGAAGCCATCCAGTCAGCGTCCAGTAATCATGAAATCCAAATCACAGGAACTTCCGGAATTAAGGTTGCGGCTGATGAATCCCACATTATTCAAGTGTTGAATAACCTTTTATCAAATGCGATAAAATATGCACCAGAGGCAGAAAAAGTACATGTTCATATTTCGAAGGTAAGTGAATTTGTTAAAGTATCTGTAACAGATGAGGGCATGGGAATTAGTCTGGAAGATCAGAAGAAGATTTTTGAGCGTTTTTTCAGGGCTGGGGAAATTCAGCAACGTTTTCCGGGCATGGGCATCGGACTTTATATATGTGAACAGATTATTAAGAATCATAATGGCACCCTTTGGGTTGAAAGTGAAAAAGGTAAAGGGTCTACTTTTAATTTTACTTTGCCCGTAAATACAACAAATTAGAAGAGAATTATGAATGATAATAAGACAATTTTAATCTGTGATGATGATGAAGGAATTTTGGATATGCTTGAAATGGTATTTGAAGATTCTCCATACACGGTAATTGCTGAGCAAAACAGCTTAAATGTTAAGGGAATAGTAGAAAAGCAATCTCCAGATCTGGTGGTGTTGGATTTATGGATGCCTGTATTGTCTGGTGATCAGGTCCTTAAAATGATTCGTAAAAATCCTAAAACAGAAACGCTTCCGGTAATTATTATCTCAGCAAGTAGAGAAGGTAAAAAAATTGCAACAAATGCTGGTGCAACGGCTTACATTTCCAAACCTTTTGATTTTGAAGAATTGATGACCATGGTAAACCATTTAATGAGTTAATATAAATCGCTCCACATAGGCTTTGTAGTTAAGTAAATTTTATTGCAATAGTTTGAAACAGGATTAAGGAAAATAGAAATGGAACCGGCTATACCAGAAGAAAATTATAAGACTAAGTATATCGAAAGTGAAAAAAGGTTTAGAAAAATATTTTCGTTAACCTCCGCCGCTACTAAAATCATTGATGAAAATCTGGTGATTTTAGAAGTGAATGATGCGTTGATCGATTTGATGGGATATACGAGGGAAGAGATTTGCGGGAAGAAAATTCTTGATTTTGCCATCAAACCCTATATTCAATCCTGGCAAAAGCTGCAGCATGAGATGTGGGCACATGGAAAGCCTTTTTTTAAACTTGAAGCTTGTTTGAAAAAGAAGAATGGCGATGTGGTATGGGTGCATGTAACCACTATTCTATTTAATGATGGTTATAAAAGATTTGCTTATTCCATGCTAGACGATTATACTTTTATGAGAAGCTACCATGAAAGTGAGAAACGTTTGAACATGTCGCTCCAGTACTCCAGAATGGCGGTTTTTGAGCTGAATCTTGAAAATGGAGATTTGGTACCTTCTCAAGGTCTCAATGAAATTCTGGGTATTAATCTAAATCAGGCACAATTGGATATAAATATGCTGGCAAATTGTTTTATTGAAGATGATGCTAAAGATCTGCAAAATCTACTAAAGAAAATGCCTGAAGAAAGTTCCATTGATTTTGTGGGCAGGGTTAATACGGGATCAGGAATTAAATGGGTAAGGTTACAGGGACGCACTGAGGCGGATGAAAATAATATCCAGAAACTTTTAGGCACCATACAAGATATCAGTAAAGAAAAACAAGCTGACCAGTATAAGGATGATTTTATTAGCATTGCCAGTCATGAATTGCGTACACCCATCACTATCCTAAGCGGAACCTTGCAGCTACTGGATCGAAATAAGCCAGATGGCGATTTAAAACTATCAGGCCTTATTGAGCAAGCCAATAAAAGCCTTAAAAAGGTGACCATTTTAATTGAAGACTTGCTTAATGCCAGTAAAATGAATGAAGGCCAGTTGCATTTAAATAAGCAGCCTTTTAATATTGTTGAGGCAGTTAATGAGTGTTGTGCACACATCAATCGTGAAGGAATTTATCAGATATTAGTTGAAGGAGATCTTTCTACTGATATTTATGGTGATGCTGACAGAATACAGCAGGTGATTATTAATTTCGTGAATAACGCGATTAAGTACGCACCGGATGAGAAAATCATTACCATTAAAGCTATTGATGAAGGCGATGTAGTTAAGGTTTCCGTAATCGACTCCGGGCCTGGAATTGATCAGGAAAAAGCTGAACACCTCTTTGACCGCTATTATCGTGTAGATTCAAAAGGTAGCCAGTATTCTGGTCTTGGGTTAGGGCTCTACATTTCAGCTGAAATAATAAAAAAACATGGTGGAAAAATTGGTGTGAACAGTGTAAATGGGAATGGAAGTGAATTTTGGTTCATTCTTCCGAAACAAAATCAACAGATCAATTAATCAAAACACTGGCTTACTAAAAACATTAATTCTGGTATAACCGTTATTACAGATGAAAATGATATATTAAACTCGATATTAATAGAAAGATATGCTTCTGAATAAGACGATTCCAGCTAAATATATTTTAAATAAAATTAAATGGGAAGTACTTTATGTATTGATCATTGGATTATTGGTAAACTTCCTCACGGCAGAATATAGAAATCTGATTCCAGAAATGCCTATTGCCATTCCAACATTTATTGGTACAGCGATTTCAGTAATTCTGTCTTTTAAGATCAATCAATCATATGACAGGTGGTGGGAAGCTAGAAAAATATGGGGTAGTATTGTGAACGATAGCCGTAGTTTTGTATTGCAACTGCAGTCATTTATCTCCCATAATAAAAATGATGAAATTAAAGAATTGGCTTACCGCCATATTGCCTGGTGTTTTAGTCTTGGTCAAAGTTTAAGAGGCAATAATGCCTTAGAAAATCTTGATCGTTACATTAGTGATAAAGATCTCAAAGCTATTGAAAGTCATAACAATAAGCCACTGGCATTACTTCAGTTAAATACCTTGCAAATAGCAGATCTTCGAGAAAAAGGTGAGCTGGAATTATTCAGTCACATACAAATTAACAACACACTCGTCAATTTTTCAAATGCCATGGGCATGGCAGAACGGATCAAAAGCACAGTATTTCCTAAAACCTACCGCTTGTTCCTGCATTTTTTCATTTATATTTTCGTAGTAACCCTTTCTATAGCTCTACGCAACATTGATAGCTTTTTTGAAATTCCATTGTTGTTGGTGATATCATCCGCATTCTTTCTACTGGAGAAATCTGCCACTCACCTGCAGGAACCCTTCAACAATAAACCTACTGATACCGCCGTAACTACCATTGCAACCACTATTGAAATTAATATTAAGCAACTGCTTGGAGAAGATAATGTTCCTGAACCGCTGGCACCATTTAGTTATTATGCGATGTAGTTTGAGGTTATATGTGCTCTGGATATTTTATTTATAATGTAAGTTATAACCGAATTAAGGATCATCATCTTTAATAAGTGTCTTTTTTAAAAGAAAAATCCTATACCACCATTTACAAACGTTATTGTTACGTTTATCGAATTAATCAGTATATTTGGTCTGTCTTAAATGATTGCATAACCGTCAGGTTAACTACCTGTTCGTGCAACTTCAATTTAAGGTTAACCAAATATATTCCTATGAAATTAACATTCTTATTGATTGTAATGCAATCATTGGCTTCAAATTTTGCCAAGCCTAATCTGGGCGCAATCCATAAAATAATGCTTTCTTCTTCTTTTCCAAACATATCAAATTTCTGCATTAGCATTGGAAATACTTTAACTATTTCAAGCTAGTATAAGCTGTATGAGTAGGAGATGGCTATCATTCATTTAGCCTTTGATGAAGTTGAATAGCCGTCTATATCTGCTTGAATTCACATTTACAATTTCCATAAAATCGAAACTACTAATCATTAATTTATAAACCAAAACTACTATTTTATGAAAGTCTTTATTTACGAAAGGACGTTTTTTAAATTGATTTTAACCTTTTTGATGACGTTTATTTCATTTATTGCGTTCGCCCAGATTGCTGTAAAGGGAAAAGTTTTAGATGAAAAGGGCTTAGGTATGCCTGATGTCAATGTGCTGTTAAAGGGTACAACCACTGGCGTAAAAACCGATGCAGCTGGTAACTATAACATTACGGCTCCAAATCCTCAAGCTACACTTGTCTTTTCTTACCTGAGCTATGTTACACAAGAAATTGTAGTTAATCAGCGTACCACTATAAATGTTTCTTTAACCGCTCAGGATAATACACTGGATCAAGTGGTTGTAGTGGGCTATGGTGCTCAGAAAAGAGCAACAATCACTGGCGCAGTAAGTGATATTAAATCTGATGCCCTGATGCGCACACCCGCGGTTACCACTTCTGGTGCACTGGTAGGTAAAATTCAGGGTGTAAATACCCGTCAAACAGATGCAAGGCCCGGTGGTACCACTGGCTTACAGATCAGGAACCTGGGTGAACCCCTTTATGTAATTGATGGTGTACCATCAGATGCCGGACAGTTTAATAATCTTGGGCAGAATGATATTGAAAGTATTTCCATTCTTAAAGATGCATCTGCCGCTATTTATGGTCTTCGTGCTGCGAATGGTGTGGTATTGGTTACCACCAAAAAAGGTCGTTCAAACCAACCCACTACCATTAACGTATCTTCATATTATGGACTTCAGAATTTCACCAGAATGCCAAAGCCGGCCAATGCAGGCGATTATGTACAAGCGCTGGCAGAGTCTGATCAAAACCTGAACAGAACTTCTATCTGGACACGTGAATTGCTTAATAAATAGCAGGCAGGAACTGAACCTGGCTTTCAAGGTTTTGATTATTATGATTTCATCATCCGGCCAAATGTTCCACAGCGATACCTCTCTGCCAATGCATCAGGTGGATCAAACAATACCAACTTTTTTATCTCAGCAACGCATCTTAATCAGGAAGCAGTAATTAAAGATTTTAATTTTAACCGTACCAATATTCAGGCGAACTTAGATGCCGGTTTAACTAAAGGATTGAAGATTGGAACACAGCTTGCCGCAAGACTGGAACGCCGTCATCAAACTGGTGTGCCAGGTTATGATGATTATTTTAATCCGTTACTTAGTTTGTACACCAATTGGCCTACTGAGCGGCCTTATGCAAATGATAATCCGAATTATATTAATGCCACACATAACATCAATGTTAACCCGGCAACCTATGTAGAAGATATTTCTGGTTATGCTGATAGCGACTGGAGGGCTTTGAAATCTAATTTTTACGCACAATATAGTTTTCCATTTGGCTTGATAGCCAAAGCCACATACTCTTATAATTATACCACCAATGTTGGAGAAAACTTTGAGTATACTTACAATGCTTACACTTATGATCCGGCCACAAATACCTATAATATTAATGGTGGAAACCAGAATCCATTCAGGAGAAAAGAGCGTAGGGAGATTGCAGAAAACTTCGGTCAGTTTCAGTTAAACTATGCCAAATCTTTTGGTGATCATTCATTTGATGTAGTGGCCGCCTATGAGCGCTACGATTCTACGGATGATTATATAGAACTGATCAGTAATCCACCTAATAACACAGTGCCTTTGATCTATTTTGCTGATCAAACGGCACTGGGAAATACTTATGGTGTTTCTGCCAGAGCAGGTTATATTGCCCGTATCAATTATAACTACAAACAAAAGTATTTATTAGAAGCTCTGGGCCGATATGATGGATCATTTTTATTTAGAAAAGACAGCAGATTTGGATTTTTCCCTGGCGTATCTGCAGGCTGGGTCATCTCAAAGGAAAAATTCTTCAGCCAGATTAAATTTGTAGATAACCTTAAACTTCGTGTTTCCTATGGTCAGACAGGTACAGACCGTCAGCCTTATGGCGATACCAATGCACCACTGGTTGCGCCATTTAGCTATCTGCAGGGTTATGATTATGCCAATGGCGGGGCCGTGCTTAATGGTTCTTTGGTAACAGGTGTTTCACCGAGAGGATTGCCAATTACCAATTTATCATGGATTACCAGTATTTCTAAAAATATTGGGATTGATTTCGCTTTATTCAATAACAAGTTAACAGGTTCCTTCGACTTTTTTGAACGTAAAAGAACCGGACTTCCAGCCCCGCGGTATGATATTTTATTACCAAGCGAAGTTGGCTATTCTTTGCCAAATGACAACCTCAATTCCGATGCTAACCGCGGAATGGAAGGTATACTGACCTACCGTAGTAAAATCAGGGAGGTGGAATATTCTATTGGTGCAAATGCCACACTTTCACGCTTGCGTACCCTGGATTACTACAAACCACGTTTCGGAAATTCATGGGATGAATACCGGAATAGTGGTGTGGATAGGTGGGCTAACGTCAATTTTGGCTATCACGTGCTGGGTCGTTTTCAATCGCAGGATGAGATTGATAATTATGCCATCAATAACGATGGACAGGGAAACCGTACTTTATTGCCCGGCGATCTTAAATTTGAAGATACCAATGGCGATGGTATTATCAATTACATGGATGAGCGCCCGATTGGCTATGCGCAAGGTGGTTTACCTTATTTAAATGTAGGTATCAATGGAAGTGTAACGTGGAAAGGGATTACGCTGCAGTTCGATTTTGCAGGCGCCAGTATGCAGACTTTTCAGCGGGAATATGAATTGCAGATTCCGTTTCAGAATAATGGAAATTCACCAGCCTATCTGTTGAATGACCGCTGGCACCGTGCCGATCCATTTAACCCAAACAGTGAATGGATTTCCGGAACTTATCCTGCCCTAAGAAAAGATAATCCAGGTTTGTCAAACTTTGCCTATCGCAATGATTTCTGGATCACCAATGTTAGGTATCTCCGTTTAAAAAACCTATTGCTGGGCTATTCGCTGCCCAAAAAGTGGATGGAAAGCATTGGCTTTAAAAATGTATTTGTTTATGCCAATGGAACCAATATTTTCTCTTTAGACAATTTGAAGGATTTTGAAATTGACCCGGAGATTTCTTCAACAAACGGCATCATATATCCGCAACAGCGATTGTTTAATTTCGGTTTTAACTTAACACTTTAAGATTTTGCAATGAAAAATATTAAAATTTATATAGGCCTTATTATTTGTACCATCACATTTAGTGCCTGCAAAAAAGATTTTCTGGAACGCGAGCCACAAAGTATTGTGGTAGAAGATCAGGTTTATGGTGACCCCAAATTGATTGAAGGCGTACTGGCTAATCTATACAATCGAATTCCAACCGATGCTTCCTTAACCAATCGCTGGACTGAACACACGGCATATGATGATGCGGTATGGTCTGGAAGTGGTAATGCCGGAGATGAATACCGGAATAATATCATTTCCTATCCTGTCGATCGATGGAGGCTATGGGATTATGGATTTATCAGAGATGTAAACCTCGGTATTGAAGGCGTGCAGAAAAGTGCGAAATTAACAGCACAGCAGAAAGCCCAGTTTAATGCTGAGTTTCGTTTCCTTCGTGCATACGATTACTTCGAAATGGTAAAACGAATGGGTGGTGTGCCCTTGGTAACCACTCCTTTAGTTTACGATTATAGTGGCGATGCAACCAATCTGCAGTTACCACGCAGCAAAGAAGTAGATGTTTATGATTTTATCGCTACCGAACTTGATGCCATTGTAAATAATATTGAAAATAACGGCAGTACATCGCGTGCAAATAAATATGCTGTATTGGCCTTAAAATGCAGGGCTATGCTATATGCGGGTTCTCTAGCCAAATACAATAACCAGATGGCAAGTCCAATTACGCTGCCTGGTGGTGAAGTTGGAATTCCGGCACAACGGGCATCTGATTTTTACAATAAAGCACTGGATGCTGCAAAACAGGTAATGGCAGGACCATATTCCTTATATAAATCAAATGCTGCAAATTTAGGTGAGAATTTTTATGAGGCACTTACAAAGAAAACCGGTAATCCGGAACTTATTTTAATCCAGGATTTCTTACAATCAAAAGGATTTAAACACGGCTTTAGTTATGATAACATTGCCCGCTCATTACGGGAAGATAATTTAGCTTCATCTGCTATTGCGCCAACATTAAATCTGGTAGAAAAATATGAGTATCTGGATGGTACTGCAGGAAACCTGAAAACCAGAAATGTAGATAACAGCGATTACGTGTATTACACCAATACTCAGGATATTTTTGCCAATAAAGATGCCCGCTTATACGGAACCATTATTTATCCCGGAACAAGTTTCCGAAATACGCCGGTAAATATCCAGGCTGGAGTTGCATTGTGGAATGGAACAACTTATCAGATTATTGAGGGAGATTTAGGAGCCAAATATACAGATGGAAAACTACTTACTGGTTTGGATGGGCCTCAACGTTCGGCACTTGATTTATCTAATACAGGCTTTTACCTCCGCAAGTTCATTGATAATACACCTTTAGCCAGTACCCGTACCCGCGGAACAGATATTGCCTGGATCAGGTTCAGGCTAGGAGAAGTTTACCTGAATGCTGCTGAAGCAGCTTTTGAACTTGGACAAACAGCAAGCGCTCTAAGCTATATTAATACGTTGCGTGAAAGAGCCGGATTTGGAGCAAACAGTTTAAGTGCACTCACCATCGATCGCATTCGCAATGAGCGTAGGGTAGAGTTAGCCTTTGAAGATCACCGTGTTTGGGATTTGGCCCGCTGGCGAATCGCAGATAAGGTATGGAATGGCAGTACCAGTAATCCTGATGCCATGCTTTACGCTTTGTATCCTTACCGCGTAGTACGTCCGGGTGATGCTGCCCGTAACGATAAGTACATTTTTATTAAGCAGGTTGCGCCACGTTTTAAAACACCACGCTTTTATCAGATTGCGAATTACTATTCATCAATCGATCAAGCTGTACTGAATAACAATCCTAAAATCATTCGTAATCCATTTCATTAATCAAACATCATGAAAAAGATAAGTTATATCGTATTATTCTCCCTGATTGCATTTTTCTCCTGTAAAAAGGATAATTATGATGCCCCTACGTCCAGGCTATCAGGTCGTGTCCTTTACCAGAATCAAGCTGTTGGCGTTCGGTCCGATGGTGTTCAGCTCGAACTTTGGCAACGTGGCTATTCGCTTTTCACTAAAATTCCGGTTTTTGTAGCACAGGACGGAACCTTCTCTGCAACACTGTTTGATGGTGATTATAAGCTGGTACGCTTACGTGGAAATGGTCCATGGTTAGACAATCCCGATTCAATTGCTGTTAAAGTAAGTGGAAATACCCAGGTAGATGTTCCTGTAGTGCCTCATTTTAATTTAAGTAATGTTTCCTTCAACAAAGCAGGGAATACGGTTACAGCCACATTTACGGTGCAGCAAGTTACATCCACAAGTGTATTGGAACGTGTTAACCTATACCTGGGCACTACCATGATTGTAGATAATACACGGCAGGATGCCAGTGCAGAAAAACTGGCTTCAGATATTGTGATCGGACAATCAGGTTCAATAACAGTAAACATTCCGGCGGCGCTTGCTTCAAGAAATTTTATGTATGCAAGATTGGCAGTGAAAACCAACGGTGTAGGTGAAGCCTTGTTTTCTGCACCTCAACGAATTGAATTTAAATAAATCAAGGCTATAAATTGATGGTAAAAAACCGTATAAATCTGGATCTATACGATTTTTACCATCATTTCTGATGAGTCTTTTAGTAGATAGATCCCGGATTAAATAAACAACAGTTGCTTAAGCATCACTAAAATTTATCCTGAACGATTTTAAAAGTTGCAGCATTTAAATTTGAAGCCACTTTAATTACATTTTTTGATCGCTCATCCAATCTTTTGATCAGAAAAATAAGTTCGATACTGGCTATAAAAATTAATAAATAACCATAGGTTTCTAAAGATTCTTCGGATATGTTTTTCACATCCCGCATATAACCGTTTTCCATAGCAGCCATCCAGAATATTTTTCTTCCATAAAGTCTTGAAAAAATATAGGTGGTTAAAACACCCGATGTCATGATTCCGAAAGCAAATAACGACGTATATACTTTCAAATTATCCATGAGCTTTTTACGCCTGATGATGGCAAAATAAATGGGAAAGGGTAGGGATAAGATCACAATGGTTTGCCATGCGCCATCGAAATAATGAAGATCCAGATAAGCATCTTGCTCGCGCACCAGCGAAATAAAAAGAAATTCAGTAATTAATATCAGCAATGGTCTCCAGTTTTTATAAACCACAATGCCGTAGGTTAAGGCAATACCAGAAAAAAGGAGCAATACACTTTGTAGTGCTTCCACAGAAGACTCTTCTGAAAACTTCATTCCTTGTTCTTCTTTGATCACCTGCCACATTAGAAATTGTGCTACACCAACTATGGCAATTCCATAAATGATGAATTTTACAAACATTGTGATTAAACCAGATGAATTTAATGTTTCAGAATTCAATTGGTTTTTGGGGTTGTACGGGATGTGTATGTTGGGTTGACTGATCATGATAAAAATTTGAATCAAAATTCTTTAAAAACTGGTTTCCCATCAAGGTCAATATGTAGTAGAAATTGTCCCTTTTGTATGAAAATGGTATCGTGTTTTAAAAAATAGTTTGATGAGGGAGACGGTTTTCCATTCTGTAAACTGATGGAGAGATTCCGGTATTCTTTTTAAAGTACTTTCCAAAAAAAGAAGCATTAGCAAAATTCAAAGCTTCTGCAACACTGGATATATTGTGTGCATAATTGGCCAGCAAGATTTTTGCCTCACCAATCACAATCTCATCAATCAGTTCGCCGGCAGTTTTTCCGGTTACTGATTTTACAACCTGCGATAAATGCCTTGGGGTTATGAATAATTTACCCGCATAAAATATAACCAGCCTTTCTTTTTTAAAATGTAAAGAAAGCAGATTTAAAAACTTAGTTGTCATTTCAAACTTACTGTCTCTTTTAGGCGGCTCAAAGTTATCTCGGTTATTATGTGATAGCAATAAATCGTAGAGAATTTCAATGAAACTATTCCTGATGATGTCATTTCTGTAGGGCATATCAGCAGAAATTTTTAACTTCTTCTCCAGTGCGAGTACATCATGATACAGGTCATGATATTCATCCCGCTTTAAAGAGAATTTATTAATAAACTTACGCTGAAATACCGTGTAATGCTGGGCTGCTGTAAGAAAAATACCTTCTTTGGAAAGGTAATCTTTATTAAATGTGATTTTGATGAAGGAGAAATCTGTATGATCCATCACCTCATATACTGAATCAGGAAAAACGAAAAATATATCTTTCTCTTTTAATGTTTCGTTTCTAAAATTGGTCTTTATATTAATACGTCCTTTTATAACCAATATAAACGCAAAAGAGGCAGCTCTGAAAGGTTGATTGTTACAAACTCCTTTAGAAAGGTGAGTAATCCTTGAAACTTCCAGCCCCTCACTATCATTTGAGTTGTAAACAAACCCCATTTCTTGCGGGATATTATGATTTGACGTTCGTTGCATGGATGATAGGTTGTTAATATGGACTTAACCTGAGTTATTCATAAGCTCATATTTTCGCTAATAATTTAGCTTAAATTACTTCACTGAAGGTTGCCCAAGAATATCTGATGTTATTGACCTCTGCAAATGTAATATTATAGGTGATTTTACAATTTTTTTATTCAAAATATGACTATTCACTGATTAGAATTTAATCTATTGATTAATAATATAATTTATTAAAGCATTGATAAACAGTTTATTGTTTATTTTTACATCACTTTAAGTGAATAATTAGCTGTTTTACTTTTTTGTAAAAAAAGTCAGTAAGTCGAAAAGTCAATTCATCTGAATGTCACATTTCGCACATCCCACATTTAGACCAATAATTCCCACATTTCAACCTTTTTTTAGGCGCTAATCTAGATTAAAATTGCGTTATCAAATTGTTTCGAAATGATGATCTTCTTCTGAACGTTAAATTCAGAATTCATCTTCGTACAATCTATTAGAAAAGGTTTTCCAGAATACGTGAACAAAGCAATCATTACCATATACACATGCGCAAAAAATTAAAAGATAGAATCGACGCATTTAAAGATGCGACCCTGATTAAAGAACAAGGGTTGTATCCATACTTTAGATCTATAGAGTCCGCACAGGATACAGAGGTCATTATCGACGGAAAAAAGGTATTGATGTTTGGTTCAAATTCATACCTGGGTTTAACCAATCACCCTAAAATTAAAGAAGCGGCCAAAATCGCCATTGATAAATATGGAACCGGATGTGCAGGCTCTCGATTTCTTAACGGATCTTTAGACATTCACATCCAGCTGGAGAATAAACTAGCTGAATATGTATCTAAAGAAGCTGCCGTATTGTTCAGTACTGGTTTTCAGGTTAATTTAGGTGTAATTTCCTGTCTATTAGACCGTAATGATTACCTCATTTTAGATGAATATGATCACGCATCCATTATTGATGGCAGCAGGCTTTCTTTCTCAAGAACGATAAAATATGCCCACAATGATATGGATGACCTGCGTAGGAAACTGAGCAGGTTACCTGAAGATGCGGCAAAACTAATCGTATCTGATGGCATTTTTAGTATGGAAGGTGATCTGGTAAACTTACCGGAACTGGTGAAAATTGCAGATGAGTTTGGAGCCAATGTGATGATGGATGATGCGCATAGTTTAGGCGTTATCGGGTTTAATGGTTCTGGTACAGCATCTCACTTTAATTTGAATGATAGTGTTGACCTGATTATGGGGACATTTAGTAAATCATTAGCCTCATTAGGCGGATTTATTGCAGGTGATGCACAAACCATTGAATACATTAAGCACCGTGCCCGGTCATTAATGTTTAGCGCAAGTATGCCGCCTGCTTCTGTAGCCAGTGTAATTGCAGCGCTTGATATCATTGAATCTGAACCTGAACGGATTGATAAATTGTGGGATAACACCAATTATGCTAAAAAATTATTGGTAGAATCTGGTTTTGATATTGGTCATAGCAATAGCCCAATTATTCCGGTTTATATCAGAGATAACACTAAAACATTTATGATTACCAATATTCTACAGCAGAATGGTGTATTTGTAAATCCGGTGGTTTCTCCTGCCGTACCTTCAGATTCTTCCCTAATCAGATTTTCGCTAATGGCAACACATAGTTTTGAACAGATTGAAACAGCCATAGAAAAGCTTTTAGAAGCTTTCAAAGCCGTTAACGTAGAATTAGATGGCGTAAAATCATGAGAAAAGTAATCGAAGTTTCTACCAAAAAGCAACTGGCATCCTTTATAGATTTCCCACATGATTTATATGCAAATGATGTAAACTATGTTCCGGAATTGTTTATTGCACAGCGTGATTTGCTTACGCCTGGAAAACATCCATTTTATGAACATTCTCAAATTCAACTATTTTTAGCTTATGAGAATGATCAAATAGTAGGTAGAATAGCAGCCATCAATAATACCAATCACAATAAAGTTTATGGTGGGAAAGATGGCTTTTTCGGTTTTTTTGATTGTATTAATGATCAGGAAATAGCAGCTTTATTATTTAGCGCTGCTGAAAAGTGGTTGCTGGAAAAGGGGCTAACCAAAGTTTTAGGACCAACCAATTTCTCTACCAATGAAACCTGTGGATTACTGATAGAAGGTTTTGATGGTCCTCCGGTAGCAATGATGCCTTATAATGCAGCTTATTACCTTACGCTTTTAGAGCAGATTGGCTTTACCAAACATGTAGATTTACGGGCATACCGCTATACCACAGGCAATTACAATGATCGGTCAGTTGGTTTAATTGATAAGATTGAGGAACGCCTTAAACGTAATGACATTACCATTCGTAAAATCAATATGAAGAACTTCAACAGCGAGCGTGAGGCTTTGCGTGAAGTATATAATAAAGCCTGGGATAAAAATTTAGGTTTTGTTCCCATGACCGATAAGGAATTTGATTACACCGCGAATGACCTGAAGTTGATTCTTGATCCTGATTTCTGTGTAATGGCAGAGCAAAATGGTCAGATTATAGGATTTGCATTAGCCATTCCTGATATCAATCAGATCCTGAGAAAAATTAAACGTGGACGCTTATTTCCTACAGGTTTAATTAAGCTCCTAACCGGGAAAAAGAAAATAGACGGCATCAGAATTTTATTACTTGGTGTGGTTGATGGTTATCGTAAAATGGGAATTGAAGCCTGTTTATACGGACACATTATTAAAAGCTTTGCTGCAAAAAACATGAAATATGCTGAAGCCAGCTGGACGCTTGATCATAATGAATTGATAAACAAGCCTATTGAGGATATTGGTGGAAAGCTATATCGCAAATACAGAATTTTGGAAAAAGCGATATGAAAAAGCGAGTATTGATTACGGGAGCAACAGGTTTTGTAGGTTATCATTTAATCGAAGCAGCATTGGCTGATGATCTCGAAGTATACATTAACGTCCGGAAATCAAGTGTAGTGGAACATCTTCGGGGACTTAAAATCAATTACGTAGAACTGGATTTCGAATCAATATATCAGTTAAGGCAGAATATCGATGAACATCAATATCATTATATTATTCATGCAGCTGCCACTACAAAGGCTAAAAACCGTGAAGAATATTTTCACATTAATGCCACCTATACCAGAAACCTGGCTGTAGCAGCATCCTTATCAACACATAAGATAGAAAAATTTGTGTTCTTAAGTAGCCTGGCAGCCCGCGGACCATTAACCAATAATCAAAATTACAGCAAACCAGTAACCAATTATGGTAGGAGTAAAGCGCTTGCAGAGACTTATTTAAGTCAGATTTTAGGTTTACCATTAATCGTCTTCAGGCCTACCGCTGTTTATGGTCCACGTGAGAAAGATATTTTTATCCTCATCAAAGGTATAAATGCAGGCTTTGAACTTCACGCAGGTAAACAGGAACAGCAACTAAGTTTTATCTACGTAACGGATTTAGCCAAAGTGATGATTAAGGCACTGGCTTCTGATGTGATTAATAAAACGTATAACCTTTCTGATGGTCAGGTGTACAGCAAGTTTTCGCTTGCAGCTTACGTTAGGAAGGCTTTAAATAAAAAACCATTCGTAATGGAAATACCGATGCCGGTCATTAAAGGACTGGCCTGGACTTTAGAAAAAACTTTAGGCTTTTTTAACAAAGTGCCAGCGCTAAATATAGATAAGATAAACGAAATTACAGCCCTGAACTGGGCTTGTAATATAGATCAAATACAGAAAGACCTTGACTTTGTGCCTGATTACCAGTTAGAAAGTGGATTGAATGAAACCATTGCATGGTACAAGGACAATAAATGGTTATAAATTAAAAGCTTAAATAAAAATAGAATGAAAGAAGATGTAAAATCAGCTGATGGCAAGCTTGGAATATTAATGCCAGGACTTGGCGCTGTTGCTACCACAATGATTGCTGGTGTAGCTGCAATTAAAAAAGGTTTGTCTAAACCAATTGGTTCTTTAACCCAAATGGGAACCATTAGAATTGGTAAAAGAACAGAAAAGAAAGAACCAAAAATTAAAGATTTTGTGCCTTTAGCAAATCTGGAAAACCTGGTTTTCGGTGGTTGGGATGTATACGAGGATAATGTTTACGAAGCAGCACTAAATGCAAGGGTTTTAGATGCAAACCTTTTACGTGATGTACGTGAAGAATTACAGGCCATTAAGCCAATGAGGGCAGCTTTTGACCATAACTATGTGAAGAATTTAACAGGTACATATGTTAAAGAAGCTGCAACGAGATATGAGCTGGCCCAGGAAGTGATGGAAGACATCAAAAACTTTAAGGCCACTAATAATTGTGACCGGATTGTTTTGGTTTGGTGTGGGTCTACTGAAATTTATTTTGAACCATCTGCAGTTCATGAAACACTGGCATCTTTTGAGCAAGGTTTGATAGACAATGATCCGTTAATTGCACCTAGTATGATTTATGCTTATTCTGCGTTAAAACTCGGTATTCCTTTCGCAAATGGAGCGCCTAACTTAACTGTTGATATTCCGGCATTAATTGAATTGGCCAGAGAAACCAATACACCTATTGCAGGTAAAGATTTTAAAACAGGTCAAACCTTAATGAAAACCATATTGGCTCCTGGTTTAGCAGCGCGTTCATTAGGTGTAAACGGTTGGTTCTCTGATAATATCTTAGGTAACCGCGATGGTTTGGTACTGGATGATCCGGATAACTTCAAAACTAAGGAAGTTTCTAAATTAGGTGTATTAGAAGATATTTTTAAACCAGATATTAATCCGGATTTATATGGTGATATGTACCACAAAATCAGAATTAACTACTATCCGCCTCACGGAGATAACAAAGAGAGCTGGGATAATATCGATATTTTCGGTTGGTTAGGTTACAAAATGCAGATCAAGATTAATTTTTTATGTCGTGATTCTATCTTAGCTGCACCTATTGTTTTAGATTTAGCCTTGTTTATCGATTTGGCAAAAAGAGCAAATATGTCTGGCGTTCAGGAATGGTTATCGTTCTATTTAAAATCACCACAAACTATCCCTGGTGTACCAGCAGAAAATGATATTTTCAAACAGTTGATGAAACTTCAAAATACCTTGCGTTACATCATGGGTGAAGATTTGATCACTCATTTAGGGCAGGATTACGAAGAAGAAGTTGTAGAAAACGCATAGTGTTAATCCATAAAATTATATCAACCAGCCTGGGAATTGGCTACATCGGTAAGGGCGCAGGCACATATGCTGCAATAGCAACCTGTCTTTGCTGGTACTTTTTTCAGGCTGGTTATCAATACCCAGGGCTCAATACCATTCTGATTACGATACTGATCACGCTTCAGGGTGTGAGAAGTGCAGATGTGGTAGAAGAGATTTGGGGCAAAGATCATCAACGTGTAGTAATAGATGAAGTAGCCGGAATGTGCATTACTTTACTCTGTGTGCCGGTAAGATGGGAATATATTCTTATAGGTTTAGTGCTTTTTCGTTTTTTCGATATTCTAAAGCCTTTATATATCCGTAAAATGGAAGATTTGCCTGGAGGTTTAGGCGTAATGGCTGATGATGTGCTTGCAGGAGTTTATGCAAATGTAATTCTCCAACTAGTGATTATTTTCAACATTATATAAGATATGCTTCGGTATTTAAAAGCCCAGGCATCATCATTAATGGCTTCATTAGCAGATTTTGCAGTTACACTGGCTGCAGTAAAGCTTTTAGGTTTGTGGTATTTGGCAGGAAGTATCACCGGAACAATCGTTGGTGGAATGATCAATTTTTACATTAACAGAAATTGGGTTTTTAACGCAAATACCAAAGCGCTAAAGTGGCAGGTACTGAAATACATTTTAGTATGGCTTGGAAATTTAGCATTGGTAACCACAGGTGTTTATCTGCTCACCAATTTTTATCACCTTAATTATATGCGCTCCAAAGTGCTGGTATCAATAATCGTTGGTATAAGCTATAATTATATCATGCAAAAACAGTTTATTTTCTCTGTTAAATGAAACGTCAATTTAGTATACCATCCGTAGTTCTCTTATTCTCAATATTAAATCTATTGTGTATAGGAAACATTTTTGCGCAATCCACTGTGGTTTCCGGTACCGTTCGCGATGCCAGCACCAAAGAAACCCTGCCTTATGTATCTGTATTTTTCAAGGATACTAAAATCGGCACACAAACTGATCTCAATGGAAATTATACCCTCAGTTCAAATCAACCGCAATCTGCCCTAAGTTTTAATTACGTAGGCTACAACATATTAACCAAAAATATTACACCTTCAATCAGTCAGACGCTTAATGTGGTTTTAGCGCCCAGCGCCAATTCACTTGATGAGGTAATGGTAGTTGGTGGGAAAAAAGTGAGGTATCGCAATAAAGATAATCCAGCGGTAGAGTTAATCCGCCAGGTGATAGCGCATAAGGATGAAAACAGAATTAAAAGTTATCAAACTGTGGCTTACCAGCAATACGAGAAAATGCTGTTTTCAGTGAGTAATGTTTCTGAGAAGTTTAAGAATAAGAAAATGTTCCGTAATTACCAGTTTTTATTTCAGGAACAGGATTCTACTTTAATTGGTGGTAAGAATTTACTGCCCGTATATATTCAGGAAAGCTTATCCGATCAGTATTTAAGTAAAGACCCACTGAAATCGAAAACAGTGGTTAAAGCACAAAAACAGGTTGAATTTGATAACCGATACATTGATAATAAGGGGATGAAAACTTACTTTGATCGAATGTATCAGGACATTGATATCTATCAAAATAACATCTCTGTGATGAGCAATGACTTTTTAAGTCCGATTGCAAATGGGGCCCCAAATTTTTACAAGTTTTTTATTACGGATACACTGAAAAATCAAAAGCCTCAAATTATTGAACTGTCCTTTACGCCTAGAAATACAGGCGACATGTTATTTGAGGGAAAGATCTATGTGACCAATGATGGTCAGTATGCCGTTACAGGAGCAACATTAGGTGTAAATAAAAATATCAACCTCAATTTTGTGAGGGCGATGAAAATCGATTTAAATTTTGAACCCAACGCCTTAGGAAAATATAACCTATCTAAAAGTAATTTGCTATCCGATTTTGGACTGGGGAAAGGTAAGGGCATTGGTTTTACCGGTGAGCGTACCGTAACCTATAAAAACTATCAGTTTGATACTAAATTGCCAGACACGGTTTTTCAGGGAAAAAGTAAAGTGGTTTTGGCTGATGCTGCTAAAAAGAATGATTCATACTGGCAACAGAACAGATTGGATACCATTTCTGCCAATCAGTTAAAGATTTATAAGAATATTGATACACTTCAAAACCTCCCTTCTTTTAAGCGAACCATGAAAATTGTTACCTTGCTTTTTGCTGGTTACCAAAATCTTGGGCCTTATGAAATCGGACCTGTAAACACATTCTATAGCTTTAATAACGTAGAAGGACTTCGCTTGCGCTTGGGTGGAAGAACCACACCTGAATTAAGTAAACGATATTATTTCGAAAATTATGCTGCCTATGGTTTCAAAGATGAGAAATGGAAATTCTTCCTTTCAGCAACGTACTCCATCAACAATAAATCAATTTATGAGTTTCCTCAAAATTACATCAGGGCCAGTTTCCAGAGAGATACCAAAATTCCGGGGCAGGAACTTCAATTTGTACAGGAAGATAACTTTCTCTTATCATTTAAACGTGGTGTAAATGACATGTTGCTCTATAACGACTTTTATAGGGTAGATTATGTTAAAGAATATGAAAACCATTTCTCCTATACCTTAGGCTTAAAAAAATGGAGCCAGACACCTGCCGGAGGGCTGTATTATCAGAATGATGCAAGTCAGTTTGTAAATCGCCTGACTACCAGCGAAGTATCGGTTCAATTGCGTTATGCGCCAAATGAAAAGTTTTACCAGGGAAAGATTTACCGATCACCTATTGCAGATCGATATCCGGTGTTTAACCTAAAGTATACTGCTGGTTTAAAAGGTGTTTTAGGTGGTGAATACAATTACCACAACATTATGGGTAGCATTGATAAAAGATTTTACCTATCTCAGCTGGGCTATAGTGACGTTACTTTTGAAGGCGGCTATATTGCCGGCAAGGTTCCCTTCCCATTATTGGATATCCATAGAGCCAATCAAACGTATGCCTATCAACTCAGTTCATATAACCTGATGAACTTCCTGGAGTTTGTCAGCGATCATTACGTCAGCATTAACATCGATCACAATTTTAATGGTTTTTTCTTTAATAAAATCCCACTGCTAAAAAAATTAAAATTGAGGGAAGTGGTTTCATTTAAGGCATTATATGGTGGTTTACGTGATGAAAATAATCCGGCTTTAACTTCAGGCTTATATCGTTTGCCTGATTATGAAGATGGTTCTAAACGTACCTATGCCCTGGGAAATGACCCTTATATGGAAGGTAGTGTAGGGGTAGGAAATATCTTTAAATTATTAAGGGTTGATTTGGTGAGGCGTTTTAATTATCTTAATCATCCAGAGGTATCGGAATGGGGAATCAGGGCAAGGGTAAAATTCGATTTTTAAAAATTGGTTATGAAAGCAAATTTAAGAGACAGTTTACAACTGGGCATTTATAAAGTGATTAATCCCTTTGTGAGGGGATTAATTAAAATAGGATTAACTCCGAATGCAGTTACCACTATTGGTTTAATTCTGAATATTGGTGTAGCGGTTATTTTTGTTTTAGGTGCCGAAAAATCAAATCGTGGAGACATGTCATACGTTGGATGGGGAGGAGCCTTGGTGCTTTTCGCAGGCCTTTTTGATATGCTTGATGGTCAGGTAGCCCGTTTAGGAAACATGAGCTCGAGGTTTGGTGCGTTATATGACTCGGTGTTGGATCGTTATAGTGAAATGATTATGTTTCTGGGCATTTGTTATTACCTGGTATCGCATCATTATTTTTTGAGCTCCCTTTTTGCCTTTATCGCTTTAATTGGTTCAATGATGGTAAGTTACACCAGGGCCAGGGCTGAGGGACTAGGGGTAGAATGTAAAGGTGGTTTAATGCAGCGCCCGGAACGTGTGGTAACCATC
The DNA here is from genome assembly GCF_004340665.1 of Pedobacter psychrotolerans. GTDB lineage: Bacteria > Bacteroidota > Bacteroidia > Sphingobacteriales > Sphingobacteriaceae > Pedobacter > Pedobacter psychrotolerans. The sequence goes on along the minus strand of NZ_SLWO01000006.1, from coordinate 191,770 downwards.
GGTGTTTTTGCCATCGCCTGCGGCATTACCGGACATTTTATCGGTGGCGATTATAAAATTTATGTACCGGGTATTTCTTTTCATGTTTTTGAAACGATGTCTGTTTTTACCATTCCCATTACGATAATGGCACTTTTGACCAATATAACAGCTGTTAAGCGGTTGCAGGAAGCCAAAAAAGGATTGGAAGCACAGGAACTGGCTGAAAAGAAAATTAGCAATAAAGCGGCAATGTTTATTGGCTTTATCTTATCAATAGGCTTAATGGGTCTGAGTGCTTTACCTGCGCAAGCGCAAGATCCTTCTCCAATTAATTTTCCTGTGCCGAAGAACATCAGCAATCAGTTGTTTTACTTACAGCGTGATCCGAATACCAATACCATTATCTGCCAGTTAAATGTAGACCGTAATGGTGAGGTTAATCATCAAAATCCTGTAAATGTGTTTTGGATTCGTTATGGAGATCAGGGCGAGAAAAAGGAATTGGGTTATATCCAACGAAAATTTGCTTACGGAATACAGACTAAAAACCTGGGAAAAGGGCAGTTTGAACTTCGGTTTGCCGCACGTAAAAATCTTCCGATGTACCTTAATAAATCAGCTGTAGATAAAAAATACCACGTTTTTGTAACAGTAAATAACAAGAAAGTTCAAATTGAAAGAATTTTTCTCCGAATAGAGGGTGGATCGTTTTGGTTACCCAATGTTAAATATGTTGAAATTAAAGGTTTAGATGCGAACGATCCCTCGAAAGCATTAGTAGAGCGAATTAAAGTTTAAAAATTATGAAAAAGAATTTTGTTTCGAATTCATCAGCATCCATCAGGATGTTTAAGAGCGATCTTCTGGAAGGCCTCTCAAAGGTAAAATACTATGTACCTTTAATCGTGTATGTTCCTGTAATTGCTTACCTGTTTTATAAGTCTATTTGGGAGGTGGAAATGCCTGTATTAAGTTTTATCGGCTGGTTTTTATTTGGTTTAGCCATTTGGACCATTACCGAATATGTTTTGCATCGGTTTGTATTTCACTTTGAGCCAGAAGCCGAATGGGGTAAAAAGATTCACTTTATTTTTCACGGCGTTCATCATGATTATCCAAATGATGCGAACCGCCTGGTGATGCCACCTTCGGCTAGTATTCCAATGGCACTGGGTTTTTACTTTCTTTTTGACTGGTTATTGCCTCATACCATGGTTTATCCTTTTTTCTCAGGATTTATTTTAGGATATCTGTTCTACGACATGGTTCATTATGCTTTGCATCATGCCAACTTTAAAAATAGTTTCTGGAAACGCCTTAAGCACCACCATATGTTACATCATTATTCAGATGCAACCAAAGGCTACGGTGTAAGCTGGACATTTTGGGATAAGATTTTCCAATCCAACTTTGATAAAAAATAACATGCAGGATGACATTTCCCAGAATAATGCATTTTTTGGGCTTAAAACAATTTATACCACCTTACTGATTTCTCTGGCTTACCTTTTACTATCGGTGATATTGGTGGGTTTTAAAGTAGATCAGCTGATCTTGATATTTATTTTTAATTCACTTTTTTATATTTCCACCGGAACAAGAAAGTTCATTCTTGGCTTTTCTATTTTCATTGTGTATTGGATTATTTTCGATTACATGAAAGCCTTTCCGAATTACATTTTCACACCTGTTCATATTGAGGATTTATATCATCTGGAAAAGAAACTTTTTGGAATTTCCTTTAATGGACAACTACTTACGCCGAATGAATACTGGAAACTAAATACCAATGCTTTTTTGGATGTGCTCACCGGTTTTTTTTATTTGATGTGGGTACCGGTGCCTTTGGCTTTTGCTACTTATCTTTTTTTTAAGAAAAGGGAACAGTTTGTTTATTTCTCGCTTACCTTTTTGTGGGTTAATTTGCTGGGCTTTACGGTTTATTATTGTTTTCCCGCTGCTCCACCCTGGTACGTACAAGCGCATGGCTTTCAGTTTATTTATAATACTGTTGGTAATACTGGTGGCCTTTCACACTTTGATCATTTCTTTAATATCCATCTTTTTCAAGGAATATACAGCAAAGGCTCAAATGTTTTTGCTGCTATGCCATCTCTACATTCGTCCTATCCTTTAATTGTGCTTTATTATGCTTTGAAGAATAGAATGGGAATCATAAACCTGTTTTTTGCAATTCTAGTTTTAGGCATCTGGTTTGCAGCCGTATATAATAGTCATCATTATGTGTTGGATGTAATAGGAGGGGTGCTGTGTGCAATTGTGGCTATTTTGAGCTTTAATTATTTTCTAAAAAATACCACTTTCAGAAATTATATCAGGAAGTTCATTTACAAGATCAGTTGATCCTTTATGCAAGGTTAAGCTTTAAGATATACCTTTAAAAAAAAATGCCGCTTTCGCGGCATTTTTTAATTACTGAATTTCTATTTGTCTTGAAACTGCTTTAGCTTCTTCTTTTTTCGGAAGGGTGAGTTTCAAAATCCCATCCGCATAATTGGCCTGAATTCTTTCTACATCAGCACTATCAGGTAATGTAAAAGCTCTGGTGAAAGCAGAATAACTAAATTCCTTTCTGGTGTAGGATTTTTCATTACGTTCACTCTCGGCGCTTTTTTCAGTGGAGATGGTTAACATATCCCTTTCTACGCTTACCTTAAAATCTTCTTTTTTAAGTCCTGGTGCAGCCAATTCAATCTGGTAGGCATCAGGAGCATCTGCAATGTTTACAGATGGAACGTTGTTGATCCTGCGTCCTGAAAAGAATGTGTCTTCCAAAACTGATTCGAACATGTCATTAAAGCCTGGCAGTAATACATTGTTCTTTTTTTCTGGATTAAATTTAACCAATGTCATAGTTTTTCCTCCTTTTAATGTTTTAATAATAAATGGACTATAAATCAATTAATTTGTGTTGTGCATTCCTGCAAGCACACATGAAGGGTTAATCAAGTGCTGTGCCAATGTAGTTTTCTGGTGATTAAAATCCTAAGCGACTGAAAAAATTTCATTTTTGCTGAAAGTTTTTCAGGAAAAACTGCTAAACTTTCAGATTTTACATGAGCCAAGTAAATGATAATCGGATACTTAATGAGTATAAATGATTTGAACTTAGGCTAAATTAGAATGGAAAATATTAATCAAGAAATAGGAAAATAAAAAAATCCTTTCCGGTTGATTAGCCAGAAAGGATTTGTTTTTTACTCATTAGTTACTTTCATCCGAAAGGGAAAGATTGTCATCATTAATCTTTCAGGCTGAACTGCCTATTACAATATTACCAATATTCAAATTTTAAATCAGCATTTACAAACCAAAATCATAGCGTTTTGAAGAATTTAACTCTGAAAGCTATTGATAATTGTCATTAATTTGATTTAAAGGCATTAAGCGTAACAAAAAAGATAGATCTATCCTTATCTGGTTATAAATTGATATGGAGATTTTAGTTATAATTTAGCATTACGGCATCAATGAGACAACTATTTCAATTGAACACCCAGATATAATTTTATTGGTATATCCAAAATATTTGGAGATATTAGAATGATCTACATATAAGAAAAAAACATGCAGGAATCTATCCTTCCCAAATTAGAAGCATCAAGAAAAGAATTATTGGATTTAGGTATGCGTAATACGCTCCTGAATTATAAAGTACCAAAAGCCAGAGGTATACATGTGATCCAGGAAAAGTCTACCTCAATTTTTGATATGATGGTGAGGCAAAATAAAGCCATGACCTTTTTAAGCCGACCGGGAAAGGATGATGATGATGCAATAGAATGGCCGGCACTTACCAAAGAAGAACTGGAAAATTCCTATAATGATACGCGCCTCCAAACCAGTGAAACAGAACAAAAACTACAAACAAAAATTCTGAATACATATTATTTTGCCCGCACCAGTATCGAAGAGCAGGGTGTAAATATTTTGTATTTATCACTGGGCATGTTAAATTGGTATGAGCAGGGAAATACAACTGAGCCTCGTCAGGCGCCCATTATCTTAATTCCGGTATCGTTAGAAAGGTCAAGTGCCAGCGAACGTTTCAGGTTAAAATATAGTGGTGGAGAGATTGGGGCAAATCTTTCTTTACAAGCCAAAATGATGGCCGATTTTAACATCACCATCCCTGATTTAGGAGATATTGAAGATTTTGATCTTCAGGCTTATCTGGATGATATGGTGACCCGGGTAAAACACCATTCATTATGGCGCATTGAGCCTGATGCTATTGAGCTTGGTTTTTTCTCCTTCGGTAAATTTATGATTTATCATGACCTGGATAGTAATAAGTGGCCGGAAGACGATAAACCTGAAAATCACGCTATTCTCCATTCTTTATTTGGTGGTGGTTTTACAGATGCTGAACCTACAGCAAATGACGATCATAATTTAGACAAGGAGACCAATGCCCATGAACTTTTCCAGGTAGTAGATGCTGATAGCTCACAGGTACTTGCCATGTTGGCTGTTCATGAAGGTAGAAATCTTGTTATTCAGGGACCTCCCGGAACAGGTAAGTCGCAAACCATCACCAACCTGATTGCCAATGCAGTAGGACAGGGTAAAAAGGTATTGTTTGTTGCGGAAAAAATGGCGGCACTTGAAGTGGTGAAACGTCGCCTTGATGCCATTCATCTTGGCGAGGCTTGTTTAGAACTTCACAGTCATAAATCCAATAAAAAGGAGTTGCATGCAGAATTAAAACGCATTCTTGAACTGGGTAAACCTGCCTTAACGCATCTTCAGAATGAACTGGTAGAATTGGATGCTTATCGTGGGAAATTAAATGGTTATTGCAATTCAATTAACAGGGAAATTGGACGAAGCGGAGTATCGGCCCAAAAAGTAATTGGCTACCTCTCGCAAATAGCAGATCAATATGCAGATGTCAAACTACTAAATGTGCCCATAACCGATATTAGTGATTGGGATATGATCCGTATGAGTCGTGCGGAAAAAAGAGCAGAGGAAATTGAAGCCCGGCTAAAGGAAATTGGCGTGCCGGCACACCTGATATTTTATGGTACCAGATTAAAAGTTTTGCTAACCCATGAACAGGAAGGCTATCAGGTTTTAATTAGCAATGCTTTAAATGCTACTGTAATATTAGAAAACACCTCTAAAGATGCTGCCAAATGGTTGTTGATGGCTGAACCTATTAATGCTGCAGCAATTGAAAAATTAATCGCTACTGCAAAATTGGTTGCAGATAGCCCTGATTTAAGAGAAATTGCCATTCATGATCCTGCGTGGGCGACGAATTATGAAGACATTCGTGATCTACTGGAAACCGGAGAAAGGCTTGCCACGCTTAAGCATTCTTACGAAGAAGTTTTGTTGCCAGAAGCATGGAATCAAAATGTACTACAGATTCGTCAAAATTTATTAGCTCATGGTCAAAAATGGTATAAATTTATCATTGGCGATTACAAAAGAAGTGTAAAAGAGTTGGCCTCTTTTTCAAAAATTCCATTGCCTGATAACCTGGAAGGGAAGATTCAATATACTGATGATATTTTAGAAGCCAATAGATTAAGTGTTGCACTGACTGAATATGAGGCATTAGCACAACGATTATTCGGTACCCGCTGGCAAAAAATGAAAACCCGTTGGCAGGAGTTGAATCAGATTTTGAAGTTTCTTTCCAAAGCTCATATAGATATATCCAATAAGGTTTATCCGGCTACGGTTTTAGAGGTATTAAGCAGGAATGATCATTCAGGTCTCGCTTCTGATTGGGTTGAAAAACTTAGAGCAGCCGTTGCTAATCAAACAGATAGCTTTGAGCTTCTTTTAACTAAGCTCGACTTTGATCATATGCTGGTTACAGAAGATAAAAAACTGAAGTTCCTAAATTTTAATGCTCAGATTGCTTTGTTGCAGCTCTGGTCTGATCGTTTTGTAGAAATTCATCATGCCATCCAATGGAATAACCTTACAGAAGCTGCTGAAAAAGAAGGTTTTAGTTCATTAACAAATTTTGCCACTCAATGGGAGCATGCCGCTACCCATTTAAAAGTTGCATTGCAAAAAACGTGGTATGAACACCTCATCACGCAAGTCATGACTGAACGACCACCTTTACGAGGTTTTGAACGGACAAGTCATGAGGATACCATAGAAAAATTCAGGTCATTGGATGTGCTTAATCTCGTTTACAATAGGGCACGTGTAGCCTTGAAACATTATGAATCTTTGCCCAAGCAAGAAGGTGGCGGACAAATGAGTGTGTTACGAACAGAATTTAACCGTAAAGCCAGGCATTTGCCTATTCGGAAGTTGATGCAGGAAGCAGGACTTGCCATTCAAGCCATTAAGCCTGTATTTATGATGAGCCCAATGTCAATAGCGAGTTTTCTTCCTCCCGGGGAAATTGAATTTGACCTGGTCATATTTGATGAAGCCAGTCAGGTACGTCCCGTTGAAGCATTGGGAGCCGTGCTAAGAGGGAAACAATTGGTTGTGGTTGGAGATACCAAGCAGTTGCCGCCAACCAGTTTCTTTGATAAACTAAATACGGAAACCGAAGATGAGGATAATGTAACGGCAGATATGCAGAGTATTTTGGGCATGACCGATAGTCAGGGTGCGCCACAGCGGATGTTACGCTGGCACTACAGAAGTCGCCATGAGTCTTTGATCAGTCTTTCCAATCATGAATTCTACGAAAACAAGTTAGTGGTATTCCCGAGTCCCGGATCTAAATATCAAATGGGTTTAGCATTTCATCACCTGCCGGATGCCGTTTATGAACGTGGAAAAACCAGAAGTAACCCTAAGGAAGCAGAGACTTTAGCTGATGCAGTTATTCAGCATGCTTTACAAAATCCTAAGCAAAGTCTTGGTGTAATTGCTTTCAGTACCTCACAAATGCAGGCCATTCAAAATGCGCTCGAAATAAAACGCAGAAAAAATCCTGAAGTAGAGAGTTTTTTCAGAAACCACAGCGATGAACCGTTTTTTGTAAAAAACCTGGAGAATGTACAAGGTGATGAGCGGGATGTTATCTTCATTAGTATTGGTTACGGACGGATTGAAGATGGAACCGTACCCATGAACTTTGGACCACTGAATAATGAAGGTGGCGAGCGGCGTTTAAACGTGCTCATCACAAGGGCAAAATACAGATGTGAAGTATTTGCAAATATTACTGCTGATGACATTAAAGCTGCTGCAACTACAAAATTTGGAATCCGGGCTTTGAAAAACTTCCTTTATTTTGCCCAACATGGAAAATTTAGTGTAAGCCAGGATATACCTGTGATGACTGAACGCCCTTTTGAACAAATGGTTGCAGACAGGTTAACTGAAGTAGGTTACACAGTTAGAAATAAGGTAGGTTCAGAAGGTTTTTATCTGGATCTGGCTGTTGTTGATCCAGAGCATCCGGGTAGATACCTTATTGGAATCGACTGTGATGGAGAATCATATGGAAAATCGAAATCGGCACGTGATCGTGATCGCTTAAGGAAGCAGGTTTTGCAGGGTATTGGCTGGAAGATGTTCCAACTCTGGAGTACAGAATGGTACCGTAATCCTGAAAAAGAATTTCAGCGCCTTTTGGATTATATCGCCGCGGTGAAAACACAAACCTCCCTGGATGATCAGGTAGAAGAAGAAATTCATGCAGAACTCAATACCCTTGTCAGAGAAGAGCCCATAGAAATAGATACGACTATTCCATTATATGAATCAGCTAAATTGATCATAGACCAGCAAATTGAGGATCTTCACCTGATTCCTTTTGGTAAATTAGGAAATTGGATTGCAGAAATTGTGGAGAAAGAAAGTCCGGTACATTCCGAAGAAGTGGCCAGGAGAATTGCTGAAGCCGCAGGTATTTCCAAAATTGGTTCCAGAATTCGATATACTTTAGATGCAGCAGTTAATTATGCTATTACCAGTAATTTAATTGTTAAAAAAGACGATTTTCTATGGCATCCTAAAATGGAGAATCCAATCATTCGAAACAGAGCAGGTTTAAATAGTAGCAGTAAGAAACTAGCTTACATATCTCCCGAAGAAATGACTTTGGCAGTTACAAAAATTGTGAGCGAATCAATTGCCATTCAACCAGAAGTTGCTACAGTTTTAATTGCCAGATTGTTTGGCTTTAGCAGGGTAACGGAAGAAATGAAAAAAGAACTGCTCCGGGTATTGGATGTGAATGTGAATTCAGGCAAAATAAAGAAGGATGGCCAGGTGCTAAAGGAACTTTAATAAGTTAATGATGTTACCATCATGTTGCTGGATTTAAATAAACGGGCGATAAAATCGCCATTCTCACTCATCCTCGTTATAAACGAGGACGATTAGCGGTAAACTCAATTTTATTACCATTCGTATTGCAGATTTAAATAATTAAGCAATAAAATCTTGATTCCAGTTCATCCTCATTAAAAAACAATGACGATTAAAAATTCAAATTTACATAAATTATACACAATTATATTGTGCACAATGTATATTTGTACTACAATAAAAAAGAATGAACAATCTCTTAAAGTTAGAAAACCAGGTATGCTTTCCAGTATATGCCTTTTCGAGGGAGCTAACTCAGTTATACAGGCCATTTTTGGATGATCTGGGATTAACTTATCCGCAATATTTGGTGATGCTAATCCTTTGGGAAGAAAATCAACAAACGGTTAATCAACTTGGTGAAAAGCTTTATTTAGATAGCGGTACGCTTACGCCGTTGCTTAAAAGGATGGAGCAAAAAGGAATAATAAATAGAACAAGAAGCACAGCTGACGAGCGTGTGGTTATCATTTCAGTAACCGAGATCGGTGAAAAGATGAAAGAAAAAGCGACTTGCATTCCTGCTAAACTGGTAGAGGCCTTAGGACTTTCTATAGATGACTTGAATCAGTTAAAGCAGATTGTAACTAAAGCACTTAAGAGATAGATTAAGATTAAGGGCGAAAGGATATATAGAAAATAGATATCCATTAATGATTAGCTCATTAAAATAAAAAGAATATGACATCAATAGATCAACAACAAATTATCAATATATTTCAAAGCCAGAAAAGCTTTTTTGCTACCCGTAAAACACAAGATATCAGCTATAGAATTGAACAGCTGAAACGTTTCAGAACTGTTTTCGTACAACATACTGATGCCATTTGTGATGCCTTAATGGAAGATCTTGGTAAAAGTAGGAAGGAGGCCGAATATGCAGAAATACAACTTGTACTGGATGAACTTGATTATTGCATCGCAAATATTGAGGAATGGGCTCAGCCTGTCGAAGTGCCTTCTAAGCCACGTCCGGGTGGAGAAACTGTTATCAGCAAGCTTACCCATCAGCCATTTGGAGTAACCTATATTATTGGTCCGTTCAACTATCCGGTTCAGTTAACTTTTAGTCCGCTGATTGGTGCATTAATGACTGGAAATACGGTTATAATTAAGCCATCAGAAAACACACCGACTGTTTCAAATGTAATCGCACAAATTATTTCAGAAGCTTTCCAACCCGAATATGTGGCCGTTGTACAAGGAGCTATTGAAGAAAACACTTTGCTTTTAACCTTTCCATTCGATTATATCTTTTTCACAGGAAGTGCTAACGTTGGAAAGATTGTAATGGCTGCTGCTGCAAAACAATTGATTCCATTAACCTTGGAATTAGGCGGAAAATCGCCATGTATTGTTCATAAGGATGCAGATCTGGATATCGCCGCAAAACGAATTTCTTCAGGTAAATGGGCCAATTGTGGACAAACCTGCGTGGCTCCTGATTATGTATATGTACATGAGGAAGTTAAGGATGCATTGATTCTGAAAATGAAGGCATATCTTAAGGAAACTTATCAGGATCAAACGTTAGGTAAAATTGGAAAAATTGTTTCTCAGCATCAAATTAAAAATCTTGCTGGTTATATTACTTCATCATCCGAGAAATTGGTTTATGGAGGTCATTACGACTTGAACACTCGTCATTTTGAAGCTACTTTAATGGATGGCGTAAATTGGAATGATGCCGTGATGCAACAAGAGATATTTGGTCCGATTCTACCATTTCTTACCTATACAGATATTGATGAGGCATTGAGTGAAATCAACAGCAGACCAAAGCCACTTGCTTTATATGTCTTTTCAGAAAATCAGGCATTTGCAGATGATGTGTTAAATCGCACTTCAAGCGGAGATGCAGAAATTAATAGCACACTCATTCATGTAGGTTCTCACTTTTTACCATTTGGTGGAGTTGGTGGGTCAGGTTTTGGAAAATACCATGGCAAATTCAGCTTCGAAACCTTCAGCCACTTACGGGCTGTTTTACAGATAAAATAATAAAATCACAATTAAATAATAATCAAAATGAAAGTTTTATATACTGCAGAAGCAACTGCAACAGGTGGCCGTAACGGACACATTAAAAGCGATAATGGCATTTTAGACGTAGAGGTACGTATGCCCAAAGCATTAGGTGGTGCGGATGATAACTACACCAATCCGGAGCAGTTATTTGCCGGAGGTTATGCCGCATGTTTTGATAGCGCTTTGAATTTAATTATTAAACAAGGTAAAGTAGCCACAGGAGAAACCAGTGTAAAAGCAGAAGTAAGCATCGGCCAGATTGAAAATGGTGGTTTCGGCCTGGCAGTTAAATTAGCCGTAAACATTCCTGAAGTGAGCATGGAAGAAGCACAGGCTTTAGCAGACAAAGCACATCAGATTTGTCCGTATTCAAATGCTACACGTGGAAACATCGAAGTAACCATTACGGTTACGAATCACTAATTAAGAAATACATTAAATTAAAACCAGTAAAAATGGGATTATTAGAATCATTACAGTGGAGATATGCCGCTAAAAAATACGATCCATCGAAAAAAGTAAGCGAGGAAAATATAGATAAAATTGTAGAAGCAGCCAGATTGGCTCCAACGTCTTCAGGGTTACAACAATTCAGGGTTTTGGTGGTATCCAATCAGGAACTAAAAGAAAAACTTAGCCAAAATGCTCTCAATCCTGAAGTTATGGTAGATTGTTCTCATGTTTTGGTATTTGCAGCCTGGGATAATTATACCGAAGAGCGCATTGATGCCATCTATGATCGCACTACAGATGAAAGAGGATTACCCCGCGGAAGATTCTCCAGTTATACAGATAAAATTAAGGGCATTTACTTAAACGAAGAGCCTGAAAAAAACTTTATTCATACGGCACATCAATCTTATATCGGTTTTGCAATGTCAATTGCAATGGCTGCAGAATTGGAAGTAGATAGCACACCAGCTGAAGGTTTTGACAGTGCACTTGTTGATGAAGTTTTAGGATTAAAGGAAAAAGGACTTCGTAGTGTAACCTTATTATATTTAGGGTACCGCGACAGTGAAGGCGACTGGTTAGCCGGAATGAAAAAGGTACGTAACCCAAAATCTGAGTTTGTTATTGAGTATCGTTAAGTATTAGAAGGGGAGGCCTAGGTCTTCCCTTTATTTTTAATATAGATTTTCACTAAATCTTTCAATATATATCCCGCTGATTTTCGCGGATTTCGCAGATCTGTTAATCAATCATTATCAATTTAAATCTGCTCACATTTTCTTCGTAATCTGCGGGAAATGATTCACCAGTCCCAGCAAGCCTCAAATAAAAAAAATTATTCATTATTTCCCATTTTAAATATGCGAAATCCCTGAAATCTGCGGGAACTAATGCCACCAATCACTGCGAACTATAATCTCAAAGTAAAGCTATTTTCGAAGCATTTAGTTTCAATTGACTTTTCCACTATTTATTTACTCGTTAGAATCAGGAATCAGATTTGGGTGACGATACTCAATTTCATCCGCAAGTAAACCAAGCAATTCCTCATCAAAACCACTATATTTATTGCAGATATTTAACACGTGATTTCGATCTGGTTCTAATGACGCAACAATTCTGTCTTCAAAAAATACAGTATACTTACAGGTTTCTCCATCCTTAAATGGATACTCCCCAACTAAAAACTCATAAGTTTTATCATCACTTCCGTATTTCACTTTGTATTTTTCCATCGAATATGTAAATAAATGTTTAATAGCTCATGCTCTTAATTAAGCGTCATGCAAAGAGGAACAAGGAAGCAATCTATTAGCGAAGCGATAATTGGTACTAATCGTATAACGTATGGACATCGTAGTCTCTTAGGCAATAACCATATGGTATTAAATAAAAAGCCCCGCATTTCTGCAGGGCAATACTTATGATCTTGATGTCTTTAGAAAGGTAACTTCTTCTAATGCTTTGTGAATACCGTCTCTTTGTTTAGTTAATAAATCAAGATGGTCAGCATGAGTTTCCGGATGCTCAATTAAAGCATCGTACTTTTCTATCGCAGCTTTTTCTCCCGTTTCGATAGCACCCAAAATAGCCGCATCTTCTTTACTACTTAAAGCCTCTTTAATATCAATCCAGGTTCGGTGAATTGCACCTAAAATACCGCCTTCACTATTATCTGATGTTCCGCCATGCGTAGCCAAATGTGCTTTAAGTTCTAATTCATAAGCTTTACGCTCTGCCGCATATTTAAGGAAGATGGCTTTCAAATCTAGGCTTTCTGTTGTTTCAGCAGCTGATTCATAACCCTCTTTTCCATCATTTATAATTGATACTAAACCTTTAAGGTCACTAATGATTTCCTTATTATTTTCCATTTTTACAGTATATATGTTATTGAGATGATTAAATTGTTTTTAAATTATATAAGTATTTATATCATAATGATCTAAGTAAGATCTAATAAATAAATACTTTATCTTAACTATAAGCTAAAGGAGGTGATAGTCATGAATCATTATGAACTAAGAAGTTCATCTCCATGCTCTTCAATATATTTTGCAATAGCCTGCCTCCCGTTAGTGCCTGCTGCCTTTGCATATTCCTTATATTTCTCTGGACTGATTCTGGCTTGTTGCGCCGCATAAGAAATATCGTTTGGATCGTTAAGATCTACTCTTGTCTCATCACGACCATCTTCTTTTTTATAGTAATCCATAATGAATAAACAACATTCTCAACCATAAGGTTTAATAATTTATTTAGAATAGGTGAGATCATCACTTTTATCACTGCCATAATCTGATCGGCAAAAGATAAACCTATAAATCTTAATTTTTTCTGAACAAATGATAAATTTTTAGTGTTGAAATAAGTAGGTAAGCGAATGAAGTCGCGAGCCTTAAAGATTATTACACACGGTCAGATTAGTAATCTGGAGATGAATTGACCTAAAAAATTTTAAGACATATGCTTAATCAAAATCAAAAACCATTAGTGAGTCCATTAGATAAATACCCTAAACCACCATTTGTAAAACAGCCACAAGAAGTGCCTGGCCTAGCCTCTAAAATGAATCCGATTCCAGATCACGGAGAAAAAAGCTATAAAGGTTCAGGTAGACTTTTAGGACGCAAAGCGCTAATTACCGGAGGTGATTCCGGGATTGGTCGTGCAGCAGCTATTGCTTATGCAAGAGAAGGTGCAGATGTAGTAATTAATTATTTGCCACAAGAACAGTCAGATGCTGATGAAGTACTTGCACTGATTGAAGAAGCAGGTAGAAAAGGGTTTGGAATTCCAGGCGATATTACCACCGAAGATTTTTGTAAAAAATTAGTAGCCGAAGCTGCTGATAAATTAGGAGGGATAGATATCCTTGTTAACAATGCCGGGCATCAGCAAGCAGTTGATTCATTGTTAGATATCAGTTCAGCGAATTTTGATACGACGATGAAAACCAACGTTTATGCACCATTCTGGATCACGAAAGCCGCATTGCCATTACTTCCTGAAGGTTCGGTAATTATAGCCACCAGTTCTGTTCAGGCTTATGATCCTTCTGAAAACCTCTTTGACTATGCCCAAACGAAAGCCGCTAACGTTGCTTTTGTAAAATCACTCGCTAAACAACTCGGTCCAAAAGGAATCCGTGTAAATGGGGTAGCACCAGGTCCGGTTTGGACACCTTTACAAACCAGTGGTGGACAGCCACAGGATGCCATTGTGAATTTTGGTGAGGTTACACCACTTGGTCGTCCTGGTCAACCTGCTGAACTGGCTTCTATATATGTGCAACTTGCTGACAGCGATGCCAGTTTTGCAACCGGTCAGATTTATGGTGCTGCAGGTGGAAATGGACACCCATAGTGAATCATAATTAAATCTGATTTCAAAAGCTTCTCCCATCAGAGAGGCTTTTGAATTTTATACGATAACTACATGTTTCCATCTCTTTACAGCTAATATTAATTTCTTCAATGAATAACATATTACCTGCAAAAAAGAAATATAAAACTTAAGGACTAAAAATATTGTCTATTGATTGACTATAAACCATTACTAAATTGCTGAAATAAATATGAGGATTGGAATCATCGCTCACTTAAAACATCCCATAGTGGCTCCTTTTGCAGGAGGATTAGAGGTATTTACACATGAAATTACCAGAAGGTTGGTATCAAGAGGTCACGATGTGATCTTATTTGCCAGTTCTAGTTCCGATGAAAATCTTCCTGTAGATCCAATTTTATCTGATGAAGATTACGATGAAAAGACTGGCATGCGCATTAAACGGAGAGATCTACCTTCAGAATATATTGCAGAACATCATGCTTACTTTGGTCTAATGTCTAGAATAGACGATTACAAGCTGGATATTATTTTTAATAACAGTCTGCATTATATTCCCATCACAATGGCCAATCTAGTAACTACACCCATATTAACTGTTTTGCACACGCCACCGTTCTATGAACTTCAGATGGCCATCAAAGCAGAACAAAGAAATCCGGTTATTCAATATGTAACCGTTTCAAAACAAAGTGCTGCCAATTGGAACGAAATAATGTCTGATTGTGATGTAATAGAAAATGGCATTGACCTGGATTTATGGAAATCGTATGAAAAGCCAAATGATCAATCTTATGCCATCTGGTTTGGCAGAATCCATCCAGATAAAGGACTTCACCTTGCTATTCAGGCTGCAAAAGTAGCCGGAATTCCATTAAAAGTTGCTGGTGCCATTGCTGATCAACGATATTTTAAAGAAAAAGTATCAAGCCTACTTGATGAAAATGTAGAATTACTGGGGATTCAAGATCAAAAATCGTTAAATTCCTTAATTGGAGGCGCTAGTGTGTGTATTGTTAGTCCTTGCTGGCAAGAGCCATTTGGTTTAGTCGTTGCAGAAGCATTAAGCTGTGGAACGCCAGTAGCTGGCTTTAAAATGGGCGCATTACCAGAAATTGTGGCGGAAGGAACAGGAATTCTGGTGGATTATCCTGAAGTGGAGGATTTGGCCACAGCCATAAAAAAAGCAATGAAATTGGATCGGACTTTTGTAAGTAACTATGCCAGAAGTAGGTTTGATATTGAAAAGATGATGGACAGTTATGAAAAAATGCTTGCTGAAGTTGCACAGCAAAAAAACAAACAAAAAGTTTTAGAAGTATAATGACGAGTATAACAGAAGATATCCAAATAAAAAATAATGATGAGGCACAAATCAATTTTGTTTTAAATAAAATAGCCAAACGTGCGGCTGTAACAGAGCATCATCCCTCCGGACCTCAGGATGAATTTACTTGGTTACGTGAATGTGGTGCTCTATCTATTGTCTTGCCAGGATATGCTCTAGATTTTAATTTACCTAAAACTCCGGCACTTTTGAAACTATTAAAAGCAGTTGGAAAAGCAAATTTATCTGTAGGAAGAATATATGAAGGACACATTAATACCCTTTACCTCATTCATTTATATGCAGAAAAGGATCAGCGTGAAAGATGGTATAAAGAGGTAGAAGAACAGGGTCATCTGTTTGGTGTTTGGAATACACAGGCAGCAGATGGTATTTCTTTTCAAGCAGAGGAAAACATATTTCGTATTCAAGGCAGTAAAACTTTTTGTTCTGGAGCAGATTTGGTAAACCGAGCGTTAATTTCAGGAGAAATCGTTCGAAATGGAGAAAAGGGATGGCAAATGGCCATTATTAATATGGAAGATCTGTCGCAGGAAAAGATTGACCGGGAAACTTGGAAGCCACTTGGAATGAAAGCTTCCGGTAGTTATAAAGTAGATTTCAGCAATTATGTGATAACTGAACAGGACTTATTGGCAAAGCCAGGAACTTATTTAACACAACCATATTTTAATGGAGGAGCCATTCGGTTCGCAGCTGTACATTTGGGCGGTGCAGAGGCAATTGCAGACCAGACGTTGGCATATTTAAAAGAGTTAAAACGTACTGAAGATCCCTTTCAGCAAATGCGTATTTATAATATGATGAGCGCCCTTACTACAGGACAATTATGGATTAACCGGGCAGGAAAGTATTATGATCAATGGGCATCTAGTGGTACGCATGATCAGGCTTTAATTGCCTTTGCCAATATGACCCGAACCATCATAGAAGAGATTTGTTTAAATATTATGGATGAAAGTAACCGATGTGTAGGTGCACGTGGACTGATGGAGCCATTTGAACTGGAACGCTTGCATCGCGATCTTACTTTTTACCTTCGCCAGCCAGCTCCTGACGCAACCCGCACCAAAGCTGCAGAATTTTTTATTCATAACGATTTTTCTTTCGACGATGATATTTGATAAAACAGCATTCTGGTCGTCTGCGGTGAGCATTGATCAGCAATTCTTGAATGAAATTAAACGATGCCTTATTTTAGCGCCACATCCTGATGATGAATCATTGGCATGTGGAGGTTTAATCCAATCATTGATACAAAGAGGTTGTGATGTCCGTGTCATCCTGAATACCGATGGAAGCCAGTCACATCACTCAGCTACATATCCTTCAGATCGTCTGGCTGAATTACGGTATACAGAAATGATTACCGCCCTCGGATTTTTAGGCTTAAGTCAGGATAAACTTTCAGGTTACCAGAGCAAAGATTCTGCAATGCCTGCAAAGGGTGAAGATGGATTTGAGGCATTATCAATAAAACTTCATGCTGATTTATCGTCTTTTCTTCCACAATTGATTTTAGTTCCCTACGAACTTGATCCGCATCGTGATCATCGGGCAACTTTTCAACTGCTTTTTGCTGCATTAAAAAATGTGACGAACTATAAACCAACCATTTGGGAATATCCGATCTGGTTATATGAAAATGCCAGTGAAAATGACATCCCAAAACTGGAAGCAGGGGAGCTTAAATTTTTAGAAATTAAAGATAATTTGTCTCAAAAAAATAAAGCCATTCATGCGCACCAGTCTCAAACTACCCAACTGATTCATGATGATCCTACAGGATTCATGCTATCAGAAGAAATGATTGGAAATTTTTTAACAGGGAAGGAATATTTTATGCAGCGAAAAAAAACTAATCCTGCAAATACGCTTTCGAAAGACTACTTCGAGCAGCTTTACAGCACCCATTCAGATCCATGGTCATTTGAAACCAGTGTATATGAAAAAGATAAATATGCGGCTACAGTAGCGGCGATTCCAAATGGTCAGTATGAGCGGGCACTCGAGATAGGATGTTCTATTGGGGTACTCACACAAATGTTGAGTACTAAATGTCAACACCTGATCTCTATGGATATCAGTGAAATTGCATTAGAAAAAGCCAGATCACGAATGAAAGACCAAGAAGATGTAACTTTTCTTCATGGTGGAATTCCAATGGATTATCCCGAAGGAAACTTTAATTTAATTGTGATGAGTGAGGTAGGTTACTATCTGTCCAAAGAAGATCTTTTGAAAGCCAGAGAACTGATCACCAATTCGTTAAGTCCTCATGGTGTTTTAGTGCTGGTTCACTGGACACATTTTGTTGCAGATTATCCTTTAAGTGGAGATGAAGTTCATCATTGTTTTGCCGACGCCGACCTCTCACATATAAAAGGTGATAGAAAAGCTGATTATAGGTTGGACGTTTTTAGGAAGCAAGGATAGTTTATGGAGTTTAACCTGGCATTTTACGTTCACCACCACGGCGCTGGTCATTTTACGAGAACGGCACAAATCATTACCCGTTTATCTGGATTTAACATTACCCTGTTAGGCAGTAATCTGAAACCCTTTGTGCATTTACTTCCAGCAAATATTGATGTTATTCACCTTCCAATGGATACGCCAGAAGATCATGATTTGTACTTTCAGGATGGAAATACAGTTGATGCCTTGCATTACGCCCCTTTAAATGTTAAAGGAATTAGTGACCGGGTAGCCATGATGACTGAGTTTTTCAGATCAGCCTGGCCGCTGGTATTGGTGGTGGATGTATCTGTTGAGGTGACATTATTAGCCAGACTCGCTGGTATTCCAACCATCGTCATGCGACAACACGGACTTCGTGATGATTTGCCCCACCTTATGGCCTATCAAAGTGCTGAATACCTTCTTGCACCATTTTCAGCTTCTATTTCACCTGTATCAGCTAAATGGATAGAAGAGAAGACGATTTTTGTTGGTGGCTTTTCAAGATTTTCTGAGGGTGATTCAAACAATGAAATGGAACGTCACGTTGCTGTAATTGTTGGGAGCGGAGGTACCTCAATAAATGCTGCCTTCCTTAAATTTTTGGTCATTTCAGGTTCAGATTTTTATTTTCACATCATTGGGAAAATTGAAGGTAAACAGATAGAACATGCTCACATTAAATATTATGGACACCTGGATGAACCGAAGGCAGTATTGGATCAATGTCGTATCATAATCGGCAATGCCGGACACAATACAGTAATGGAAATGGCTAGCCTCAACAAACGATTTATCGGTATTCCAGAATCACGTCCATTTGAAGAACAAGTAGATAAGGCTAGTGCCATTTCCTCATTCCCAGGTGTGCGCATTTTTTTGCCTGAATCGCTTTACCACACGGATTGGAATCACATGCTTACTGAAATGGAAGATACAGCGCCAAGTTGGAAGGATGTAATTGCCGAAAGTGCTTTGGAGGATGCAGCAAATGCAATTATAGCTGTCGGTAAAAGGTTGTATGGCTAGTTTATTTTTTTAAAGCAGCCAATATTTCCTCATCAGCAGGCTTTCTCTTAAATGTGATTTTTCGCTCATCCCAATCAATCAGATTCATATTTTTAAAAGCTTTTAACCAGCCTTCCATTGGCCACTTTTTCCATTTTTGATAGAATCGGTTTGCATTACCTATTATATCTTTCAGGTGATTGAGCGGTGGAGAAAAGCTTTCGTGATATTGATGATAGGCTTTGGCTGAAACATGTTGTAAAGGCACCTGCATTTTTTCTGCAGAGAAAGAAAAGTCTGTATCCTCAGCGCCATAACCCTTGTAACCTTCATCAAAACCTCCAATTTTTTGATAAATGGTCTTCTGACAGGCAAAATTTAACGACCAAAAAAGTGAATAGGGTATAACATCCATGTCGCTACGAATGGGATCAGGATCACTGAATACTTCCATAGCACTTAGGAAATCATCCTGTGCAGTAGCACCACTTCTTAAATATCTCACCTCGCCACTCAGCAGTGCATTTGAATCTTGATGTGCTTGATAATCAGCAATAAGCGTTTCAGAAGGAATACAATCCACATCTAAAAATATTAAGAAATCGCCATCTGCCTTTTCAGCAGCAAGATTTCGTGCAGCAGCTAGAGGCAAATGTGCCGATTCAATGATATTATAACAGCGAATAGGGAATGGAAAAGTAGGCAATTCTCTAATGGGCTCATTCATAAACACCACTACCAGTTGATCTGGCAAAATGCTGTTAGTTTCTAAACCCTTCAGTAGATTATGAAGTGCGTTTGCTCTTCCTTTAACAATGGTTAAAACGGATATCATTTTCTAAATCTACTAGACCGCGATACTTTGCATTTCATCTGATTCGCTGATGGCAATAGAATTTTGTTCAGGTTGAAAAATAGGTTTTGAAAAATACTGCCTTACTGATGCGATGGCCTTTGATATTGGTTCCATGATAATTTGCGTATGTCCGGATGATAAAAGATGCTCCTCAATTTGTTCCCATAAACTTTCAAAATATTGATTGTTTTGTACAGCCATTTTTAATGCCTGAAAATCGATTGATAGGGCAGCAGCTAGTGTATTTAATTCAGGATGAAAAGCAGCACATTGCTTACTGCTAGCCCATAATTTCCGCAAGGTATTTTTAGTGCTTAATTTAAAAATCAGTGTTTCTAATGATTCTACCAATTGCTGATCTCCCTTTACATTCATATCTTGCCATTGTTGCAACTGTACAGAAAAGCCAAATTCTACCCTTCCGTTCAATCGGGAAGAAGTATATATCTTCACATTCGGAGAGTGTCTAAATTTGGCATCTACCCGTTTCAATCGTTTTCTGAATTCTTCATCTTCAAGGTATGGAATTGCAGGTAATCTTCCTGATCGATCGTAAATTTCACAGGTTACAGCCAAACTAGGACCATAACATTGAAAATGCCGGGGCCATGGGTTTGATATGCATGGATCCAATACAGATTCCAACCGGCTGGAAAATAATCTATAGGTAACATCTCGTAAGTGATGCAATTTAGATTGTTCAGGGGTATCTCTCGGTAAAATTCTGCCGCCCACAACATCCACCCCATTTTCCATTTCAGCCAAAATATGATATAGCCACGTAGGGTCAGCCTGGCTATCGCCATCTGTAGAAACTATAATTCCACGGTTTCCCGCCACCTGAATCAGCCGTTGATAAGCATTGTCCATTAATAATCTTCTGGCCGTACCAATATGTGCAGCATCACCTTGAAATGTAATTTCAGCAACCTGAAAAGCAAATTTTGGATATACCAATTGGTAAGCCTGACAGATTTTAAAAGTTTCGTCTGTACAATTATTAGCCAGCACTAATACCTCAAAGCTATGATAATCAATTTGATTTCCTGAAGGATCACACTGCATACGAAGTGCATTTAAAGTATCAATAATACATTCTGCTTCATTCTTTACCGGAATTACAACAGATACACGTAAAAGGGGATGTGGTAGTGTCGGAAAAAGGGCGTTATTTTTTTTAAATAAAGATAGAATCATAGGGTTGCGAGAGATATGTTTTCAATGAGAACACTATTTTTTTGATAAAAGTTCTATAATTCTACATATCGCAATCAATCCCTTAAGCAGGTGTCTATTAAAGAATTCTATGTCATGAATAAAAAAGAAAATAAGATGTAATATTTTATATTCTGATGAAATATTTAGAGTAGTTTTAATATATAAACTTCGTTAAAAACTAACGATTTTCAATCTCTGCAATAATCTGATTAATTACGGGCGAATGTAATACGATTTGATGGCTTTGTGGATTAAGATCACTTTCAAATAGAGAAACCTCCTCAATTAATTCATCTAATGGAAGCAGTTGCCAATCTTCACCCGGTGGCCTCAAAGCAGCAATAATATGCCCTTCATGAATGATCTCATAAATACCATCAGCCTCACTAACCGTTATTGGAGTGTCAATACCATCAAGACTTACCACCAAGTTAAATGATTTCATTTTAAAGGAACATGTTCTGGTAGAAAAGGTTTTAACGGATATTATTATTTATATGTAATATACCATCAAAATAATTAACCTCTGTTTCAGTAATTTAACGTTGAGCATTTGCAAATTTGGATTATGCGTTTAAATTTGCGCCATGACTGTGACTGTGCTGGCTATCTTAGAGACTGATTTTGTTCCTGCAAAACACCTGGCAAAAATCATGAATGACCGTTTGAATCGTGCGGCTAAAGAACTTGCTGATGTACATCTCAAGGCGCTAACCGGGCGTGGATTTTCACAGGATGATCTGGTGGTTTATTTAAGTTATAATCCTAAATTTAAAATACGTTACCGCATTGTGAATGATGTTCCGGCAGATATCGAATATTTTGTTGCAGAATGCTGTGGCCGTCTTGGTTATATTTTATGGAGAACCAATCTGGTAAATGTAGATCAATAAGTTATCCTTAAATATTATTATATCTTTAGATTGAAAATATCGTTTAATTTCGTAATACGTAAAGCAAGATTTACCATTAAGAAATAGACACCTACGTGATATTCTGGTTGAATTGTGCCCATTCAATTTAACATTCTTTGTTATATTTGTCGGCACGATACATTAAAGCATCATTTTTATATGAGTTTAGGGATACCCGAAAACAGATACGAGTTAGTTTCAGGATTGGAAATCCATGTTCAGTTAAATACAAATACCAAAATATTTTCTGCTGACAGTGCATCTTTTGGGGCTTTGCCGAATCAAAATATTTCCACAGTTTCTCTGGCTTTACCAGGTGCTTTACCAAAATTAAATAAAGAAGTGGTAGCGAAAGCCATCCGGATTGGTTTAGCATTAAATTGTACCATTAATCAGGTGAATCATTTTGACAGGAAGAATTATTTCTATGCTGATTTGCCAAAAGGATATCAAATTACTCAGGATAATCAACCCATTTGCATTAATGGATATTTAGAAGTAGAACTGAGTAATGGTTCGAAAAAGAAAATTGGCATTAACCGTATCCATTTAGAAGAAGATGCTGGCAAAAGCATCCACGATCAGGATGACCATTACTCCTTGGTTGATTTAAACCGTGCAGGCGTACCCTTAATAGAAATTGTAACAGAACCTGATATCCGCAGTGCGGAAGAAGCATCGGCATTATTGAGCGAAATCAGAAAACTGGTGCGCCATTTAAATGTGAGCGATGGTAATATGGAAGAAGGTAGCTTACGTTGCGATGCCAATATCTCTATTCGTGAAAATGGAACAACTGCTTTTGGTACACGTTGCGAAGTGAAAAATTTGAATTCAATGCGTAATGTACGCAGGGCGATGGAATTTGAATTTGGAAGGCAAGTGGAGGTGGTAAGCAATGGTGGAACCATTATCCAGAGTACCTTAAATTTTGATGCGGATAAGGGTACTACCTCACCGATGCGAACAAAGGAAGAAGCCAACGATTACCGTTATTTCTCCGATCCGGATTTACAGCCTATTCATATTTCTGATGAATGGCTTTCGGAAATTAAGTCTGCCATGCCTGCTTTGCCGAATGAGATTTCCAGACAGTTGATCGCAGAATTTGGAATCAGCAAAGCTGATGCAACGCTATTTGCCGAAGACTTAGATTTATTAAATTATTTCCATCAGGCATTGCCCATCGTTAACATCAAGAAAACACTCATCAACTGGTTAATTGGGCCTATCAGAGCAGTTTTGAGTGAAAGGGGAATAGCAATTGCTGATTATAAAGTTCAACCAGATCAATTGGCAATGGCCATTAACCTGGTTGAGGATAAAAAACTTACTCAACAAATCGCTATTCAACAATTATTGCCGGCTATTGAAGAAACAGGTGAAACTAACGTAGCTGTTTTAGCACAGCAGTTAAATTTACTGATTACAGAAAACAGCAATGAGCTTGATGGATTTATTGATGAGGTACTAAATAAATACCCGCAACAAGTAGAAGCCTATAAAAAAGGCAAAAAAGGTGTTTTAGGTTTGTTTGTGGGTGACGTAATGAAGCTGGCAAAAGGTAAGGCAGACGCTAAAAAACTAAATGAATTAATATTAGAAAAACTTAAATAATGAAATTAAAGAACTTAAGCCTGATCGTGTTGATCGCGATTGCTTTCACGGCATGTAAACCTAAAGATAGTTTTACTATCGACGGAACATTCAAAAATCCGGGGACAGAGAAAAAAGTATTTTTGCTTGCTATGGAAAACAGCCAGATGGTAGCAATAGATTCAACCAATTTATCAGAGAAAGGTGAATTTAAATTTATCAGAAAAACACCATCGGTTGATTTTTTTAGGGTTTCTATAGGTAACCACGAATTTATGCTAATTGCTAAGAACGGAGATGATATCAAACTGGAAGCAGATTTAGCTGATAAAACAATGGCCTATAAAATATCTGGTGCCAATGAAGTGGAAAAATTATCAGAGCTTAATACACTTAAAAATAATTTCGCTAAACAAGTAGAGAAACTGCAAGCAGACTTTGAGGCAAAGGTTGCCAAACAGCCAAAAAACAGAGCAGCTATATTGGAAGAAGCAAAGCCACAGTATGAGTCTTATATCAATCAGCTAAATTCATCAATCTTAAAATTTGCAAAGGACAACAAAGGTACATTAGCAAGTTTTTACGCCATGAATACTTTAAGCCCACAGGAGTTTGAAGCTCAACTAGTAGCCTTCGCAGATGAAATTAAAGATGAGATTAAAGGGAATGCAACTGTTGATACATTTATCAAACAAATGGCTTTACTAAAAGCGGTTCAGGTTGGACAGGTAGCGCCGTCATTTACCATTAATACTGCAGATGGAAAACCAGTAAGCTTAGCAGATTATAAAGGTAAATATGTTTTGGTAGATTTCTGGGCCTCATGGTGCACACCTTGTCGCCAGGAAAATCCAAACGTGGTAAAAGTCTATAATAAATACAAAACAAAGAATTTTGATATCGTTGGTATTTCATTAGATACGGATAAAGCTGCCTGGTTAGGTGCCATCAAAGCTGACGGCTTGATGTGGACACATGTTTCAGAATTGAAAGATTTTAATGGAGAAACGGTGAAAAAATATCAGGTACAGGCAATCCCAACATCATATCTGATTGATCCTTCGGGTAAAATTGCCGCAAAAAACTTACGTGGTGATGAACTTGAGGCATTTTTAGCTAAGACGTTACGTTAAAACAAATTCAATGTTAAACTAATTTAAGTCGTTAACAATTTATTAACTTAGGCTTAACGAAGAGTTACAGCAGAGACAGTACTTTCGTAACAAATATTTAACTATGAACAACGCAGGTCAGAAAATATTAATTGTTGATGATGAACCAGATATTCTGGAACTGATTGAATATAACCTGAAAAAAGAGGGATATCAGGTTTTTACGGCTGCAAACGGTCAAGAGGGGATTACAGTAGCGAAGAAAGTTCATCCTGACTTAATCATTCTGGACATCATGATGCCTAAAATGGATGGAATTGAAGCTTGTCGTTTGATGAGGGCCATTCCAGAATTTAAAAATACTTTTATGGTATTTTTAACGGCTAGAAGTGAAGAATATTCTGAAATTGCAGGTTTTAATGTAGGTGCTGATGACTATATCGCAAAACCAATCAAACCCCGTGCATTAGTGAGCCGGATCAATGCCATTTTAAGAAGAAATGCAGGAACTGAAGAAGTTTCTGAAAATAAATTAGAAATCGGCGATTTAGTAATAGATAGAGAAGCCTATCTGGTTTTTCAGGGCGGTAATAAAGTTGTTTTAGCCAAGAAGGAGTTTGAATTGTTATACCTTTTAGCTTCAAAACCAGGTAAGGTTTACACCCGTGAATCAATTCTTAAAAACATCTGGGAAGATTCGGTTGTGGTAACCAACAGAACAATTGATGTTCATATTCGTAAGTTAAGAGAAAAATTAGGTGAAACTTATGTATCAACCGTTAAAGGGGTAGGATATAAGTTCGAACTTTCATAGAAAGTAATATAAATATTTAAGCCGCAGATTCGCTGATTGATCAGAGGGCCTGCGGCTTTTTTATTTTAGAAAATTTCCTTCTTTCTCCGTTTCGTCGTAACCTCATTGCTGTTAACCAGTAGATAAAGCTAAGAATATCGTCATTGCGAGGTACGAAGCAGTCTTAATGCAGATGTTAATAGTGAATAGGAATATTTCGTGGCTCACATTGATATGTATCTTCATATCCTTTATCTAGGTTTATCCTTATTATGCCGTTAATTTCTACACCAATAAAAATAAATCCTTATTTTTGCGGCTCATTAATAATAATACAGTTTGAAGTATCCAAATTTTAAAGATCTTATCCTTTTCGAAGACAATGATTTTATCGTCATTAACAAACCACCATTTCTAGCCTCACTTGATGAAAGAGGCGGCTCAGGCGAAACCAATGTTTTGCGCTTAGCAAAACAATATAGTGATGATGCTCAGGTTTGTCATCGTTTGGATAAAGAAACATCGGGTGCTTTAATCATTGCCAAAAATCCAGAAGCTTATCGTCATGCTTCCATGCAATTTGAGAGAAGGAAAGTAAATAAAACCTATCACGCAGTAGTAGATGGTCATGTTATTTTTGACCAGTTATTGGTTGATTTACCCATTCTCAACGATGGAAATAAAAACGTAACCATTGATCGGGCGGAAGGTAAAAGAGCAGAAACTATTTTTGATTCCTTAAAATTTTATAAGCATTATACACTGGTAGAATGTAAGCCGATTACAGGCCGGATGCACCAAATCAGGATTCACCTGGCAACACAACGGGCAGCAATAGTAGGTGATGACATGTATAAGGGCAAACCTGTTTTTCTTTCCTCCATTAAACGTGGATATAAATTAACAAAGGGTGAAGAAGAACAGCCTATTATGAAACGTTTCGCCTTACATGCGCGGCATTTAGTATTTAAGGGGTTAAATGACCAGGATATTGTTATTGACGCACCATATCCAAAAGATTTTGCTACTTTAATTAAGCTCCTAGACAAGTTTGATGCATAAATAACTGCCTTAAAAATTGTCTCGGATATCGTTTTTGCCTACATTTGAGGCATTAATCCTCTATTAAAATCCAATAGAATGTATATCCGCTTTGTCAATTACCTTGATAAAATTAATCAATACCGAAAGTCAAAAATATCAAACCGTAATTTTCTAATTATACTGGCGGTAATTGTAGGGGTTCTTGCCGGACTTGCGGCCGCTGCGATTAAAAGTTTAACCCATCATATTGAAGAGTTCCTGCAATCAGACTGGCACTGGAAATATAAATATTACTTGTATTTCATATTTCCAATGATTGGTATTTTTCTGACAGTTTTATACATCAAATATTTCATCAGAAAAAGTAAATTTGAAACGGGTCTAACGCCATTGCTTTACGCCATCTCAAAAAATTCAAGCAGGGTAGAAGCACACAATATTTATTCTCAAATCATAACTGCTGCCATTACGGTAGGTTTTGGGGGGTCTACAGGTTTGGAAGCGCCTATTGTGACTAGCGGAGCATCAATCGGTTCTAACCTTGGTCGTTTTCTAGGCTTATCATACAGAGAAATAACAATGTTGGTGGCTTGTGGTGCTGCTGCAGGTATTGCAGGGGCTTTTAACAGTCCGGTAGCTGGAATCGTTTTTGCCATTGAAATCTTGTTGCCAGAATTTACTATTCCGGCCTTTATTCCATTATTATTGTCTGCTGCTACAGCAGCGGTAGTGGCCAGGATATTTTATACCCAGCAATTGTTTTTCCTGGTTACAGAAGGCTGGCAAATCAATGCCCTATTTTATTACGTACTCTTGGCAGGATTAATCGGCCTTTTTTCCATTTATTTTACAAAAGCCAATTATGCGGTAAAAGGATTGTTCTATAAAATTAAGCATCCTTATACCAAAGTAGTAGTAGGTGGTTTAATGCTGGGTGTTTTAGTATTTCTCTTTCCAACACTTTATGGTGAAGGTTATATTACGATGAAGAACTTGTTAAGAGGAGATTATCTTGCGGTAATTAACAACAGTATTTTTGAAGATTACAACTCCATTTCGGCAATGGTGGTGCTATTTACAGTTGTTACTATTTTTATGAAATCACTTGCCACACTGATTACTTTAGGTGCTGGTGGTAACGGTGGTACATTTGCCCCAAGTCTGATCATGGGCGGTCTGATTGGTTTTATCTTCGCCTATGTGGTGAATCTTTCTGGCGTGGCACATTTAAATGTATCTAATTTTATTGTAGCCGGTATGGCTGCCGCCTTGGGCTCAATTATGCATGCTCCGTTGACCGGAATTTTTCTGATTGCAGAAATCACTGGTGGGTATATTTTAATGGTTCCTTTAATGATTACCACGGCAATTTCTTATGCAATTAATCGCAGCTCGCAGAAACACTCTATTTATACAAAAGTTCTTGCGGATAAAGGTGAACTCCTATCTCATGAAGACAAGGATACAACGGTTTTGAATCAAATGAAACTAAAATATCTGATCGAAAAAACATATCCTCAGCTATATATGAATGATCTGATTGCTGAAAAAATGAATGAGATCGTTCAATCACATAAAAATATTTGTGCCGTTACCGATGAGTTGGGAGATTTTAAAGGGATTATTTATATTGAAGAACTTTTTAGCGAAATGGTTAATAATCCTGATAAAGCAAATTTATCAGCCACAAACCTGGTACAAGCTGCCCCAAATACCATCATGGAAAACGATGATTTAAAAATCGTATTGCAGAAAATGGAGCAAGACAATGTTTGGCTTCTACCCGTAGTTGATGAGGCTAACCGCTATATCGGATTTGTTTCTAAAACAGCTATTTTTAATAAGTATAGGGCGCTTTTGATGCGGCAAAACGATTATATGAGTTAACTTCAAATCCTCCTTTGAAGGGCACTCGTCGTTGCTGCGAGGCACGAAGCAATCCACTTTCTAATAAATCATATCACGAATGAGATTGCTTCAATCGATGAAAAATCGATTTCGCAATGACGGGAGAAACGACTTTCGAATGATGTAAAATTTAGCCTTAAACAATAAAAGCAGGAATCAATTCCTGCTTTTATTGTTTATATTATCTAGATCCTCGAACCTTTTTACGCTTTATTAATTGCGATCGCTGGGAATTTTACCTTTAGGGGGCTAGGGGGTATCAACCCTTTTCAACCCGAACTTTTCAATTTTACTATATAAATGACTTCTTTGGATATCTATTTCATCAGCTGTTTTTGAAACATTCCAGTTATTTTTCTCGAGCTTAAATTTTATAAACTCCTTTTCAGCATGGTCTTTATAATCCTGGAAGTTATTAAAACTATCAAAAGATGATGACATACCTGAAGAACTACTGTTTGAACCTGCTATTTGCGTACTTGTAGCTGCACCAATATTGGTTCCTCCACCAGGATTGGCAAATGCACGAACATCATTTTCCGTAATCACCTTATCACTCAAAATAATTAATCGCTCAATCATATTATGTAGCTCACGTACATTACCTGTCCATGGTAGAGCTTGTAAAGCAGCCATGCCGCTATCATTAATTTTTTTAACTGGCATTCCATAATCGCTGCAAATGCTTTCCAAGAAATTTTGTGCAATCACCGGAATGTCGTCTATACGTTCGGTTAAATGCGGAACATGAATATTAATTACGTTCAGGCGGTGGTATAAGTCCATTCGGAAATTACCATCTTCAATTTCTTTTAATAAATCTTTATTAGTAGCAGCTAGAACACGCACATTTACTTCGATCTCTTTTTCGCCACCTACACGCGATATTTTATGTTCCTGTAAAGCACGTAAAACTTTTGCCTGAGCGGAAAGACTCATGTCACCAATCTCATCCAAAAATAGTGTTCCACCATTGGCCAATTCAAATTTACCAATTCGTTGCTTAACAGCTGAAGTAAATGACCCTTTTTCATGGCCAAACAATTCACTCTCAATTAATTCTGAAGGGATTGCTGCACAATTGACTTCAATTAGCGGACTATCTGCACGATTTGATTTTTCGTGCAGCCATCTTGCCACCAGTTCTTTACCACTACCATTTGCACCAGTAATGAGTACACGGGCTTCAGTTGGAGCTACACGTTCAATGGTTTCTTTTATTTTGGAAATGCTTTCAGATTTACCTAAGATTTCACGGGTTTTGCTGACTTTTCGTTTTAAAACTTTGGTTTCAGTAACTAAATTACCCCGATCTAAACCATTACGAACAGTGATTAGTAAACGATTTAAATCTGGTGGTTTTGAAATGAAATCAAAGGCTCCCTTTTTGCTAGCTTCAATAGCAGTCTCTACCGTTCCATGTCCGGAAATCATGATAAAAGGCAGATCAGGTTTAAGAAGTTGGGCCTGCTCCAATACCTCCATGCCGTCCATTTTATTCATTTTGATATCGCAGAGTACCAGATCGAAATTAGTCCTTTTGATCATTTCAAGGCCGTCGATACCGTTATCAATATCTTCAACATCGTAATTCTCGTATTCCAGGATTTCGCGTAGGGTACTTCTTATTGCCCGCTCATCGTCAATAATTAATAGTTTGGCCATTTAATGTTTATTTGTTCAAGTTATAATGCGAATATATTATTTTTTAATTAATGTATAGTTTTTTATACAATAATTAAGGCTATTAACGGTGAATTTTTTAAAATGTTTTAATAATCGTACATGATAAAGGTGTAGATGCTATCCCAATAATAAATATAGAATTAATATTAAGTGATCTTAAATAAACAGGCGCTAATGATAATCATTCAGACAATAGAAAATCAAAAAAAATGCAGGTCTATAAGCCGGGTTCTGTTTTCTGATTGCTCAGAATTTCTATCATTAATCCAGTATAAACGTTGCCGTTTATCTCTAACGACCTACCCACTAACATCGGACGGGCAGCCCTACATGCGTTAGCCTATTTGGTCTTTCAACTCCCGGGGTTTACAAACCACTACAGTCGCCTGCAATGCTCGTGCGCTCTTACCACACGTTTTCACCCTTATCCCAACGTAAAGTTGAGACGGTATATTTTCTGTTGCACTAATCCGTGATTCAGGTTTTCAATCCTCAATCCCTTTCCGTTAGAAAGCGGGATGCCCTGCGTTGCCCGGACTTTCCTCTCTTCCGATAAATCGAAACAGCGATAGAACAACCTGCATTTTGGGCAAAGATGCCTGTTTTAAATTAAAAAGGCACCAAAAATTTAGATTATTTACAATTTTGTAAGTGGATAGAAACTTTATTGTACGGAACGAATCCCTGGTTATTTCCAAATGAGTTGGTAATATAAACCATCACCTGCGCTACATCAATATCGGCCAGTTCAGGAAATGCAGGCATTTTTTCCTGATATTCTTTGCCATTTATCGTCATCTTTTCGTTGGTTCCGTTTCTGATAATGCAAGCCAATCGGGTTTTATTGTTTTTTAAGAAAACTGAATCCGTTAAAGGTGGAGCCAATTTACCTAAACCTTCACCATTTTCCCCGTGGCAATTCTGACATCTGGTTTTATAAATATCCTTACCATTAGACATATAATTTTGCAAATCGATCGTTTCCTGGTTTTGACAGGAAATAATTATCGCTATGATAGCAAATAGAAAGATGGAATGGATAATGTATTTGCGCATGGGTTTAGTTTAAACAAATCGTCATTCCGACCGAAGTAAAGAAATTTATAAAATTAATAGATCTATACTTCATTTATTTCGCTGGAAATGACGATTAAAGTGATAATTCTATTTTTTATATTCAGCCAATAAAACTGGGATATCCTTTTTTAATTGTTCCACTTGATCCTCTTTGGTGCCATCATAAGCACCCCTGATCCGTCTGTCTTTATCAATTAATACCAGATAACCCTGATGAATATAACCGTCTTTAGCTGTGCTATCTTCACCAACAGCTACCAAATAGTTTTTCTCTGCTAAAGTATAAACGCTGTCTTTGCTTCCATAAAGAAATTGCCATTTTTTGCCGTCAACACCTAACTTTTGTGCGTATTTTTTTAATACCGAAGGTTTATCGTATTTAAAATCTATCGTATGCGATACAAACATCACCTCAGGATTGGTTTTAAACTCGTTATAAACTGTCATCAAGTTGCGGTGCATCGTTGGGCAAATGGTAGAACAAGAGGTGAAGAAGAAATCCGCAATATATACTTTTCCGTCTGTAGCTTTATTTGTAGTAAGAACACTATCCTGATTTAAAAAAGCCCAGTTGGGAATGGTTTGATAAACCGTATCTATTTTTTCTACACCAGCGGCATCTCTAACCGTTTCGGCATGGCGCTCACCATAAAATGGAAGTTTTTTATCTTGTTTACAAGATGAAAGTATGGCAATGGATAGCAGACAAATCGCTATCGAAGAAATAATTTTATTCATGATATTTTATTAAAGTGTAAATATACAACCTCTGTATTGTAGGAGGGAATTAATTGTAAACGAATCGTCATGCTGAATTCATTTCAGCATCTTTCATGCTATTAGGGCAATGAAGTCAATCCAGGGTAACGACCGATTTAGAAACTTGTTTAATGTTTATGATGTTCCATATTCATTTTAGCTACTGTTGCAACATTATATTCTTTTAAAACTGAATCAGATGCTCTGGTTACTTTGATATAATCGTCTTCAACCTGCCGAACTTTTACCATTTCTGATTTATAGTAATCTAAATCTTCCTGTTCATTTTTGCCCTTAAAGTCATCATTAAAAAGGTGCATCCAATCCATCATACTTTCATCTGCTTGGCTTAAGCTGCTGATCAAAGTCCTTATTTTTACAGCTTCTTCCGGCGATTTTAGTTTACTAGATTTTAAAATGGAATCTAACTTCATTTTATTTGACATCACTTTTCCGCCATCGATCATCAGTTTATCGTGGAGATTAAGTACTTCTTTTTTTACTGCTTTCGAATCTGGTTCTGTTTTGCAAGCGCTAAAAAGGAAAACGATTAAGCATAATGCTAGTATTATTGTATTTTTCATATGATTTGTATTTAAAAATTATAAGTAATTCCGACATAAACTTTACCTGCACTCATGGGGTGATCCGTTTCTGCTTCCCAGATATTTTTTTGGATTCCGGCATTCAATGCTACGTTCTTATAAAAAATATCTGCTCCTACACCGCCCATTAAATTGTTCATCACATGCTCGCCTGTTTTTACACCATTGTACTTCTCTCCGCCAGAATATTCATAGAAAAACTGTGCAGAAGGCATAATTTGTACCTCTTTGCCAATTCTTTGTGTATAAAAGATATTGAGAAAACTTGTTGTGCTATTCGCAATACTTTCTTCCCGACTGTTTCTCCCGTTTACCTTGTAAGAAGTATTTAAACTTGCGCCAAATTTACCTAAGCCAACCATATAATTCAGATACACAAACCCATCAGTACTGCCTGTGCCACCTTGCATTAAAGATGAATAGCGGATTCCATCTGTATTTTTGAAATCATTTTTACCCGTTGGCAATTTAATTCCGGCACCAGCAATGAGTTGCTGTTTAAAATTATCTTCCAGTTTTTGAACAAGGTGATAGCCTGCATAAAGATTAATATCACCCATACCGCCAATTGTTGAGGTATAGCCGTTGTAACGTTCGCTATTTGAAACATAAGGAAGTATGGCGTTAACTTCCAGTTTACTATTAATGAAATATTTGCCTCGTATTTCCATCGAACGATATAATTCATAGTCATCTGGATTCCCGGCATGGCCCGTGATTGGCGAATTCTGGCTTCTTGCCGGAATGAAAAATTTACCTCCATTCGGAAATAATGAATGAGATTGACCATCATAACCATTAAATGATCGGTAACGGTATAATACACTGATGCTGTTGCGATTGTAGTAAGGTGTGATGCCCATAAAACAGCCACAGATGTCGCAAGCAAATACGTTACTACTAATCAGGAGCAACAACGTAATCATTAGCCACTTACGATTCGCTATATAATTTGTTTTTGATAAACTCATTGTCGGTTAAGGTTTTTAAAAATGCTTTGATTTGTATGCGTTCCGCACTATTTAATTGAATACCATTTTTAAGTGATGGATCTAAATTTTTATTTGCCTTAATGCCAGAATCATAATGTTCGAGCACTTCATCCAGGTTATAGAAACGACCATCGTGCATGTACGGACCAGTATATTCGATGTTTCTTAAACTCGGTATCCTGAATGTTCCAAAGTCAGTTTGCACACCGGTGATATGGGAACGACCTTCATCAGAGCTAACTAAATCGAGTCCATTGTTGCGATAAGAAAAATCTGTAAAAAATGGCTCTGCATGGCATGAGCTGCATTTTTCTTTGAAAAGTGTATAACCTGATTGTTCTTCAACAGTAAATGAAACACCTGCTTCTTTACGGATTACCTGATCATATTTTGAATTTCCCGAAACCAATACACCAGTAAACTGAGTGAGTGATTTTAAAAGCAATTGAGAATTAATCTCATCAGTACCAAAAGTTTGTTTAAACATTGCCGGATAAGGTGCCGTAGTTTTTAAAAAAGTTACGATGGTTTGGATATCAGTCCCCATTTCACAAGCATCTGTAATGGCATTTAATGGGGATGTTTCCAGGTTTTTCACACCACCATCCCAAAAGAAAGCTTTTTGCCAGGCCAGGTTAAAAAGGGGCGGAGCGTTTCGTTTTCCCTGACAATTGTTTACACCGTGACTTACTTTATGATCGAGGTTTGCAAAGGCGGCAAATTGTTGATGGCAACTTCCACAGGATACACTTTTATCAGCAGATAGCCTGGCATCATAAAATATTTTTTTTCCTAAAGCAAAACCTGCATTACTCAGTTTATTTTGTTCAAAATTGTATGCCGGGGTAGGAAAATTTGCAGGAATAGAAAATGTTACCGGTTTTTCTTCCGGCTTAATTTCCTCCTCGTTTTTACTACAGGCGTACATCAACGCAATGCTTACAATAAGCACCACGAAGACAATTGATTTCCTGATCATTAATTATGGATGTGATCTAAACGGAATAAACCTTTTGCATAGTTGTTGGCTACAAGAACTGAATTAGCTCCTCCCATAGTGAAATTTAATGTGGCAAAACTAACATCTGTTATACCTGTAAATAGCGCAGCGGCATTTACAATAAAATGCATATCTGGTTTTGAATCTGTCCTGATTCTCAATGGATTTGCACTATTTATCTCGGTCGAATAAGTTCTGATGGTGTTGTTTGGATCTAAAACGCCGCCTATATGAAAAGTCAAAGCCTGATTTGCTGCTGTAGATTGTGGCGAAGTACCTTCCAATTTAACAAAGATATAGCCACTGTTCCAAGTCCAGAACATGCCGTTTATTGGATCTAAAGCACCAGTTTGAGCACCTGCAAAATTACGTGCGTAGTCTACACCAATGGTGTATTCAATTTTGGTATAATCACCCGTTGGAATATCACTTACAGTAATTAATTTTGATACTGGTTTTGATTCATCTATTAAGAAATAACTTTCTGGAACCAAATAAGTTGTTCCATCGACTTTGCTTAATTTAACGTTACTCATATAATATTTGAATACATTGATTTTAAAATCTTCGCCCTTTGCATTTTTATAAGTCGTGGTATTTAAATTCAGTGCTGCACCGTTTACCTGGTGTTCGAATTCTAAAGTAAAGCTTGATTTGGTATCGGTTGCGGTTTCATCTGCATCTTTTTTACATGATGAAAGTAATATAATAGGGCATAAAAATGCCAAGAAGTATGTTGAAATTTTCATTTTTTGAAAATGGATAAGTAAAATATTTGAAGAAATTCTAATACGGTCGTCATGCTGAATTCAATTCAGCATCCTGAAAATACATGATAGACCCTGAAATAAATCCGATAGCTATCGGATCAGAGTGACGATCTCAAAAAAAAGATTTACTTAGACCGTTTTCGGCGGATGGAAAATAGAAATGGAAAGATCTTTTATTGGTTTTTCAAGATAAAGGCTTTCAGACTTAATTATGAAATAGGGAAGGTGATGATTAATTGTTAAAACCTGAAATTCAGGATCGGCTTCTATAATTCTTTTTAGCGTTTCCTGTGTTTGTTTGTTCTTGCCATCTAAATCTTTCAGTTTTTTAGCTAAGAAACATTGTCCGTCGCAATGTAGTTCAGGATGGGCCTTGTTGATACAAAATACTGAAGTGATGTATTCCTTATTCATTTGATAGCCTGAATACACAATCAATTGCATGTAGCAATTTGATATGGTACAGATCACCAGAAAAAATATAAGGGCTTTTTTAAACATTGTATTTCGCCTGCAAATGTACAAACGAAATTGAGGTTGGCAAAGAAAAAAGTTGAGATGATATTTATAAGTTTCGTCCTGCTGAACTTGATTCAGCATCTATATCGTAGTAAGGCCCTGAAATAAATTCAGGGTGACGATCTGTTTATAATAATTTTTCGATCTGTTATTAAGGAATTTAACTAAGAATGGTCGTCCTGCTGAACTTAATTCAGCATCTTTCATATAAAAATGCTTAATGGATAATTGATATTGCTCAAATAATTATCCCGCAGATTTAGGAGATTACCGCAGAAGCGAGAAGCATAAATCTACGGTGATCATTTTGATCTGCGGGACAAACCATTGCGTCA
Source organism: Pedobacter psychrotolerans (assembly GCF_004340665.1). GTDB lineage: Bacteria > Bacteroidota > Bacteroidia > Sphingobacteriales > Sphingobacteriaceae > Pedobacter > Pedobacter psychrotolerans. The sequence goes on along the minus strand of NZ_SLWO01000006.1, from coordinate 155,631 downwards.
TGCTAACTCGTTCTGCGTTGATAATTCAATAATATAGACCTTGAATCAAGTTCAGGGTGACGATCTGGTTATAATAATTTTTTGATCTGATTTACTAAGACATTTAACTAAGAACGGTCGTCCTGCTGAACTTGATTCAGTATTTTATTAACAAAAAAACCACAGATGAATTCTATTCACCTGTGGTTTTAAATATAAATCTGCGAATCTGCGGCTAACTTATGCTTGTAAATCTGCCATCACGGATTTAATTTTATCACCCAATTCTTCATTTACTTTTGTGAAATCAGCTCTATCTGCCAAAGGTGCGTTAACACTGCAATAGAATTTAATCTTCGGTTCAGTACCACTCGGACGGGCAGAAACGATACTTCCATCTTCTGTAATAAACTGTAATACATCAGATGTAGGGTAATCCAATTTAGTCACTTTTCCTGTTTCCAAATCAGTTTCCTGACTCAATTCATAATCCTTTAATACGGAAACTTTAGAACCACCTAACGAAGCAGGCGGATTTTCTCTGAATTTCACCATCATGGCTTTAATTTCTTCCGCACCGGTTTTGCCTTTTTTAGTAAGCGACACTAAGTCTTCTTTATACAAACCATACTCTACATACATATCCAATAAGGCATTATATAAACTGGCGCCCTTATCTTTGTAGTAAGCGGTCATTTCAGAAATGAAAGCAGCAGAAACAACAGCATCCTTATCGCGAACTAAATCACCGATTAAATAACCGTAGCTTTCTTCACCACCACCAATAAAGTATTTTTTTCCTTCTAGTTCAGTCATTACCTGACCGATATATTTAAATCCTGTAAGGGTGTTATAATAAGTAACATCCTTTTTCTTTGCGATTTCTTCGATCAGGTTTGAAGTTACAATCGTTTTTACAATGAATTGGTTACCATCTAATTTACCAGCCTCTTGCCATGCCGTTAACAGGTAATTAATCAATAAACTTCCCGTTTGGTTCCCATTTAATAAAACCCATTCTCCATCATTGTCTTTAACAGCGATACCTACGCGATCCGCATCAGGATCGGTTGCCAACACTAAATCAGCATCAATCTCTTTAGCCTTATTCATGGCTAAAGTTAAAGCATCTTTTTCCTCCGGATTTGGATAAACAACTGTCGGGAAATTGCCATCTGGTTTGCTTTGCTCTTCTACAATAGTAACGTTGGTAAAGCCAAACTGCTCCAATGCTTTAGGCACCAAAGTGATTCCGGTACCGTGAATAGGAGAGTAAACAATTTTTAAATCATGCTGTCTTTTAATGGCTTCAGGAGAAATAGAGAGCGCAGTGATGCCGTCTAAATATAATTTATCTACCGCTTCGCCGATTAATTCAATGTTCGCTTCAACACGATCAAACTTAACCTCATCAATGCTGCTGATTTTATTTACTTCATCGATCACCAACTTATCATCAGGAGAAGTGAACTGTCCACCGTCTGCACCATAAGCTTTATAACCATTATATTCTTTAGGATTGTGAGATGCCGTTAACATTACACCGCTTTTACATCCAAAATGACGTACCGCGAAAGAAAGCTCTGGCGTTGGTCTTAATTCTTTGAAAAAATAAACATAAATGCCATTGGCAGAAAAAACATCAGCGGTAATTTTTGCGAAATAATCTGAGTTATTACGGCTATCATGTGCAATAGCAACGCTGATTTTCTCACCTGGATATTTATTGTTTAAATAATTCGCTAAACCTTGAGTAGCAGTTCCAATGGTGTATTTATTGATTCGGTTAGAGCCAGCACCCATGATGCCACGTAAACCACCAGTTCCGAACTCTAAACTTTTATAAAAAGAATCAATTAATTCTGTTGTTGCATTCTGATCAACTAAGGTTTGTATTTCAGCCTTCGTTTTCTCGTCGTAATTACCGCCTAACCATTGGTTAATGGTGGCTTGTGTAGATTGGTCAATTGCTTGCATTGAGCTTTTTTTTAATTAAATATCTGGTGTGGAACAAAATTTCGTTACTGAAGTTTGGTCAAAATTCATTTATTTCGATTTATCCAAATTTTATTTTGTTGAGGATGTTGCTTTTAAGCTTGTTTTGCTTATTTTCACGCCCCGATACAATAATAAAGAAATTCCGGTATTAAAATAAGGCCATCTTAACTTTTTCACAATCTGAAGGGAATTATGTAAAGTTTTGGCAGTTTTTATCACAGATAAAATAATAATTAAGTAGATGAAAATATTAAAATTTGGGGGTACATCTGTTGGTAGTCCCGAGCGCATGACGAAGTTATTGGATATTATTAATCCAAATGAAGAACAGATTGTAGTGTTATCAGCCGTTTCTGGAACTACAAATAGTTTAGTAGAAATTTCTAATTATTTTTTAGCCGGAGATAAGAAGAACGGAAGCACTGCCGTAGAAAATTTATATCAAAAATATAAGGATTTCGTAATTGAATTGTTGCCTGCTGCTGATTTTCAGGAAATGGGAAATGAAGTGATTGATTACCATTTCAGCTTTTTAGCCGTTTTAACCAATGATATTTTCACGCCAATTGAGGAAAAAGTAGTTCTGGCGCAAGGCGAACTATTGTCTACCACTTTATATCACATTTATTTAAAGTCAATTGGAATTGAGTCTGTATTGTTACCAGCTTTGGATTTCATGAAAACGGATGAAGACAATGAGCCTGATATTCCATTTACTACAAAGCATTTAACCCCGCTTCTGGAACAACATAATGGAAATAAATTATTCATTACACAAGGATTTATTTGCCGTAACAGCTTTGGTGAAGTAGATAATTTACGCCGCGGTGGTAGCGACTATACTGCATCTTTACTTGGTGCTGCAATTTTAGCTGAAGAAGTTCAAATCTGGACAGACATTGACGGGATGCACAACAATGATCCCCGGGTGGTAAAAGGAACTAAACCAATTGCGCAACTTTCTTTTGATGAAGCAGCTGAATTGGCTTATTTTGGAGCGAAAATTTTGCATCCGCAATCTGTTTTCCCTGCGCAGAAATATAAAATTCCTGTTCGTTTGTTAAACACTATGGAGCCATCAGCGGCAGGGACGTTGATTACCCATAACAGCGAAAAGGGGAAAATTAAATCCATTGCTGCTAAAGATGGCATTACTGCTATTCGTATTCAATCAAGCCGGATGTTATTGGCTTATGGTTTCCTTCGTCGTGTTTTCGAAGTATTTGAGCGCTATAAAACGCCAATTGATATGATCACCACTTCTGAAGTCGCGGTTTCTTTAACCATCGATGAAATTGGAAATCTTCCGAAAATCATTGAAGAGTTGGAAAGTTTCGGAACAGTGGAAGTAGATACCAACCACAGTATTGTTTGTGTGGTGGGGGATTTTGGTTCAGAAAAACATGGTTTCGCCAGCAGGGTTTTAGAAGGTTTGAAACACATTCCAATCCGGATGATTTCTTATGGAGGAAGCAATTACAATGTGTCTTTACTTATTTTAAGCGAATATAAAACAGAAGCGTTAAGAAGTTTACACAACAGGTTATTCGAATAGGAGGTAGAAAGCGCCAACGATGACCAAAAGGCCAAGTAAGATATGCAAAGCTAAAAAGCCCTTTGGAAGTACATCATTCTTGTATTTTTTATATGAATTGAATAATCCCAAGGAAATAATCAATACAATAAATATGGCAGCTACAATCTTCATTTTTTAATAAATAAGAGAAACAGTACAATCAGGAGCAATACAATGGTGAATCTGATTTTTCCATTGTATTGTTTTTGGGTAATTCTTCCATTCTTTAAATCGAGGTAATTACCGAAGTATACCAGCCCAAAGAATAAAATTAAAATTATAATAAGGAATTTGAACATGTTCGTCGATAAAGATATATCAAAGTTTAACAATATAGAAACCCCTTTTTACTATTATGATACTGATTTACTGCAAAAAACACTTCGCACTTGTGCAGAAGCAGCAGCGCCATATCAATTTCATATCCACTATGCTTTAAAAGCAAACTTTAATGCGGTTTTGCTTGAAGAAATTAAATCTATCGGTTTCGGTGCAGATTGTGTGAGTGCCGGAGAAGTAAGAAGAGCAGTAGAAGTAGGTTTCGATCATCAGAAAATTGTTTTTGCCGGAGTAGGGAAATCTGATAAAGAAATCAATGAAGCGTTAGATCTGGATATTTTCTGTTTCAATGTAGAATCGATTCAGGAACTGGACGTGCTAAATGAATTGGCTGCTGCAAAAGGAAAAGTAGCACAGGTTGCTATTCGCATCAATCCAAATGTTGATGCACATACGCACCACAACATCACCACGGGTTTAGATGAAAATAAATTCGGAATTAATTCCTGGGATTTACCAGAATGTGCAGAGACTTTAAAAGCATCTGCAAACCTGAAATTTATTGGGATTCACTTTCATATTGGTTCTCAGATTACCAACCTTGATGTATATAAAAACCTGTGTGTCCGGGTGAATGAGTTTGCCGCCTGGTTTGAAGACAAAGGCTTTACACTGAAAGTTTTAAACGTAGGTGGAGGTTTAGGTATCGACTACTATAATCCTGATCATCAGATTCCTGACTTTAAATCGTACTTTAAAATCTTCAATGAGTTTTTAGAAGTTAAAGCCGGACAGGAAGTTCACTTTGAACTGGGCAGAGCGCTTGTAGGTCAGTCTGCTTCATTAATCACCAAAGTTTTATATATTAAAAACGGCAAGAAGAAAAACTTCGTGGTTTTGGATGCGGGGATGACAGATTTGATGCGCCCAGCTTTATATCAAGCCTATCATAAAATAGAGAATTTAAGTCAGTCCGGAGTCCAGAGTCCAGAGTCCAAAGTCATAAAATATGACATAGTAGGACCGATTTGCGAAAGCACTGATTGTTTCGGTAAAGAAGTAGAACAACCTGAATCTTTTAGAGGAGATATTTTTGCCATTCGCAGTGCAGGTGCCTATGGCGAAGTAATGGCTTCAAAATACAATTTGCGTGATGCAATAAGGTCAGTTTATAGTAGTGAAATATAATAATTACACAAAGTCGTCATTTCTAGGTATGAAGCAATCTTATTAGCAAGATAGATTGCTTCGCACCTCGAAATGACGTTTTAATTATTTCCTTTTTGATGCCACAAAAACAAAAACTCCTGCTACTAAAATAATACCGCCAACATAAGGAGGCCAGGCAACAGACTTTTGTCTATCAGCAGAGATTTGAATTGGACCAGCATCCACTATTTTTTCCTTTTTGGTATAGGAGAAGCCAGTCCAAATCAGCATTGCGATGCCAGCGACAATTAATATAAGTCCAACAGTTCTGTTCATGATTTTTGTATTGATTAAGATCTAAACAGTAGGGCAGAGGTTATGTTTTACTCATCAAAGAAATCCACCAAACCTCCCAAAAAATATTCATCAATACCTTCCGTAAAATCTTTATAATCTGCTTCAGGGATATTGGTTTGTTTAAACTCCAATGAAGTACCCTTTTTATCTTCGTGAAGTTTGATGGTCACAATTGATGGTTCAGTACTCTCACCGAAATACCACTGCTGTACAATTTTCTTATTCGTTTCAAATTCTAGGTTTTTACCTACGATATCACCATCCCAAAAAGAAAATTCAGTGTCTGGTTTCTCTTCAAATTCAACCTCAGCACCCGTCCAAAGCTTAATGCTGATGTCTTTGGTAAGGGCTAAATAAACTTCTTCTGGTGATGCGGGTAGGTAGGTGTATTTTTTATAGTCCATTCTGGAGCAGGATTAATAGGATTTAAGGATATTCAGGATTTAAGTTCGAGAGATCAATCTAATAGATTAAATAATTAAATATTGTAGTGTGCATATGTAGTTTATTAGTCCGTTTAGAGTAAATTTACAGAGGTTAATGATCAAAATTAATTAATAATCCACGTAATTCTGATCTGCGATGATAATCCTGCAAATCTATAAATCTAATTTTAATCCTGCTCTATATTTGTTTGTTTTTGGATTGTAAATCTTCTTGAATTGTAAACTTGGAGCGCCAAAATTAATCAATAATTCAATATTGAAGTTATAAGCAACAACATAATTTTTTGCCTGGACAAGATGAGTAGCTTCCATATTAAAACAGGCTTTTAACTCAACGGTGAGAATATCCTCTATAACAAAATCTGCTCTTCGTTTTCCAACAACCACACCATCATAAAAAATTTCTTGCTCTACTTCTCTTTGAAATTTAATGCCGGCTTTTTTTAGTTCCATAGCCAAACAACGCTGATAAATAACTTCTTGAAAACCGTTGCCTAAAACATTATGCACTTTCATAGCACAACCATTTATTTTATAAGTTAAATCTTCAATATCCATTTTATTTAAATTAATGGAACGAAAACTGTAACAATAGGGGACGTTGGTATTTACATAATCTTTGTTGTTTCAATATAGGAAGTAGAATTTTTAAAATTAAACTTTAAAAATTGTGGTTGAGAATTATAAATATTTATTTCATTTTATTCAGGCTATTCTCTATTCATCACTTTCACTATATACTGATCATGATAATCACGAAAATCCTCTTTTTTTATTCTGCACCTAGATCCTGCCAATCTTGATAATCACAAAAATCCTGCTCTTTATTTAAACGCATTCAATCCAGTCACATCCATTCCTGTTATCAATAGATGAATATCATGCGTTCCTTCATAAGTAACCACCGATTCTAAGTTCATCATATGTCGCATAATCGAATACTCACCAGTAATTCCCATTCCGCCAAGCATCTGACGGGCATTTCTGGCAATATCCAAAGCAATTTCTACACTGTTTCTTTTAGCCATCGAAATTTGTTCTGCAGTAGCACGGTTTTCGCTTTTTAGCATCCCCAAACGCCAAACCAAGAGCTGGCCTTTCGTAATTTCGGTAACCATCTCCGCGAGTTTTTTCTGTTGCAATTGAAATCCACCAATTGGTTTTCCGAACTGAATACGTTCTTTTGAATATCTTAATGCCGTATCATAACAATCCATTGCTGCGCCTAAAGCACCCCAGGCAATACCATAACGTGCCTGATTTAAACAACCTAATGGTCCTTTCAAGCCAGTAATTTCCGGAAAAACATTTTCTTTTGGAATCTGCACGTTATCGAAAACCAATTCGCCGGTTGCTGATGCTCTAAGACTCCACTTATTATGCGTTTCAGGCGTAGAAAATCCATCCATGCCACGTTCAACTACCATTCCTCTGATTTTTCCAGCTTCATCTTTCGCCCAAACGACAGCGATATCTGCAAAGGGCGCATTGCTGATCCACATTTTTGCACCATTTAAAATATAATGAGAACCGGCATCAGTAATATTGGTCACCATTCCGCTTGGATTAGAACCATGATCGGGTTCTGTTAATCCGAAACAACCCATCATTTCACCGCTAGCTAATTGTGGTAGATATTTTTTGCGTTGTGCTTCACTTCCATAAGCATAAATAGGATACATGACTAATGAACCTTGGACAGATGCTGTAGAACGAATTCCAGAGTCACCACGCTCAATTTCCTGCATCAAGATGCCGTAAGCGGTATAATCTAAACCTGCACCACCATATTCTACTGGAATGGTTGGTCCAAAAGCACCAATATCAGCCAACCCTTTTATTAAATGCTTTGGAAATTCTGCTTTTTGCGCATAATCCTCAATGATCGGACTCACTTCCTTTTTTACCCATTCTCGTGCAGTTGCACGAATTAATTTATGCTCGTCTGTTAGCAATTCATCCAATAAATAATAGTCGGGAGCCTCGTAAAGGTCTTTTTTTGCTGATTTGCTCATCGTCGTTTTCTAATCTGGTTAAGAAATAGCGTTTAATTCAAAGGTAACAATTTACCACAATGGGCATGATATTCATGAATAAAAATTTAATTTAGCGGCATACAAAACATCCATGAGTCAATACAAACAAACCGTAGCTTTAAAAGATGTAAAATGCTTTGCCCTGCACGGCTATTATCCAGAAGAGCAATTAATCGGAAATCATTTTATAATCGATTTAGAGACTGAATTTACCCCACAAGGTTTTGATGATGAGCTTGCACAAACGGTGAATTACGAAGATTTGAATGAGATCATTTTGAATGAAATGAAGAAGACTCAAAAGCTTTTGGAAACAGTTTTAAAAAATATCATTTCAAAAGTGATCGAAATTTATCCTTTTGTGGAGCATGTAAATGTGAGTATAAAAAAGTTAAATCCTCCAATGCCTGGACAAATCGGGCATTCCTTTGTTCAGTTATCCTACACTTCAGCCCAATAGACATGACCTTTAATAAAATAAATGCAGAAATTTTAGCAGAAATCAAGTCAGCCTTGGGTGATGAAAAGGTTTTTACTGATGCTGAAAGTTTAGATCAATATAGTCATGACGAAACGGAAGACTTACGTTATCAGCCCGAGGTGGTGGTGAAGCCAACTTCGCCTGAAGAAGTATCTTCTTTACTAAAAATTTGCAACAACCATCATATTCCGGTAACCCCACGTGGTGGTGGAACTGGCTTAAGCGGTGCAGCTTTACCCATTTATGGCGGGATTTCCTTATCCATGGAAAAGTTTAAATCCATCATCAGCATTGACACCGAAAACCTGCAAGCAACAGTTGAACCAGGGGTAATTACAGAAGATTTTATTAATGCAGTGGCTGAAAATGGATTGCTTTATCCAGTCGATCCAAGTAGTAAAGGTTCTTGCTTTATTGGCGGAAACGTGGCTCATGGTTCTGGTGGACCAAGAGTAGTAAAATATGGTACGATACGGGAATATATATTAAACCTCGAAGTGGTTTTGCCTAATGGTGAAATTATCTGGACAGGCGCCAATACTTTAAAATATGCATCGGGTTATAACTTAACTCAGCTCATGATCGGATCAGAAGGTACATTAGGTGTAGTAACCAAAATCGTTACGAAACTCTTGCCAAAACCTAGTCAGTCTGTGTTAATGATGGGTTCATTCAGTACCAATGAGGCTGCCTGTGCAGCAGTATCAGCAATTTTCAGAGCAGGCGTAACGCCATCAGCTTTGGAATTTATGGAGCGGAAAGGAGTGGAGTGGGTCATTCAATTCGACGACATTAAGTTTGATTTAAAAGATGATGTAGCTGCCTTGCTGATGATCGAATTTGATGGTGATGACCTGGACGATATCTTTAAAAATTGTGAAAAAACCAATATTGTACTCGAGCAACACCATTGTACTGAAGTTTTATTTGCGGATACAGCACAACAGAAAGAGGAATTATGGCGAATGCGCAGAACGATGGCCGAGTCCGTAAAATCAAATTCTGTTTATAAAGAAGAAGATACGGTAGTCCCTCGTGCAGCGTTACCAAAATTAATTAACGGAATCAAGGAAATTGGTTCTAAGTACGGCTTTGAAAGTGTTTGTTACGGCCACGCTGGTGATGGAAACCTGCACGTGAATATTATTAAAGCAGGAATGAGTGATGAAGACTGGAAAGATAAACTCAAATTCGGCATTACAGAAATTTTCGAATTAACAACCGCTTTAGGTGGAACACTTTCAGGAGAACATGGAATTGGGTTGGTTCAAAAGGAATTTATGCCTATTAAATATTCTGAAATTCATTTAAACTTAATGCGGGGCATCAAAAATGTTTTTGACCCAAACGGGATTTTAAATCCTGGTAAGATTATGCCAGATTAGTATAGTTCGTCACCCTGAACTTGATTCAGGGTCTTAATATTTTCTATCAGAATTAAGATGCTGAAACAAATTCAGCATGACGACTCACTATTAGGTTAATTGTTCGAAACCCAACATCTTCTGTTTTTCAGCCTCTGGTATGGCTGTAGGTCTATTGGTCGTGTAATCAACAGCAATACAGACCGTTTTGCCTTTACTGCAAATTATTTCTTCGGTGCCTTTAATTTTAACGATTTGATAGTCTAAATCGAAACTGGTTGTTCCTATCCTTGAAGTTTTAACATGAACAACAATTTTATCATTCATCAATATTGGTAAAATATAATCCAATTCTGCATGAGCAATTACGATTCCTGTTTTATTCCAATCCCATTTTACAATCTCTTCCCAGTATTTGGTTCTGGCAATTTCCAGGTAAGTGAAATAGACTGAATTATTCACATGCCCCATCATATCAAAATCTATAAAACGTAAATGAATGTTAGTTTTATAATTGAATTTATCTGAAAAAGACCTTATATCTGTCAGTTTGTCTTTTGTTTTTGTGAAATTACGCCATATTGTCTTTAAAATCATAAATATTTGGTTTGGTATATAAGTTGAATAAAGGTTAATATCAATTAAAAAATAAAAAAATAGAGATATGACACTTGTAAATTTTAACAACAGAACCCGCAACACAGCTCCTTATTTTAACAATGTTTTTGACTCATTGTTTACCGACGCTGTAACTAAAAATAAAATGGTTAATCAATCACCAAGCGTAAATATTTACGAAAATGAAACTGCTTATGTCATTGAATTGGCCGCTCCGGGATTGAAAAAAGAAGATTTTCAAATCAATTTAAAAAAAGACACACTATCTGTTTGGGCGGAAGTTAAAAAAGACGAAGCCAAAGCAGCAAAAGATTTTACACGTAAAGAATTTGACTACAGCTCATTTGCCAGATCATTTAATTTACCAGATACTGCAGATGGCGATAAAATTACCGCTGAATATAAAGATGGTATTTTAAATATCAATATCAGTAAAAAAGATGATGCGAAATTGCAACACAAAGAAATTGTAGTGTCGTAATAAAAAATCATCACTAAAGATTTCATAATAGTTTAGGTTTAGGTTTTATAAGGTTAACATCGGATGGTGTTAACCTTATTTTGTTTTAGTACTGATTCATTGGTCATTATCTTATATGTGATTCATTTTGTGGATGTTAAGAATGAAACTAATTTACAATTGAACTAATGAACCATTTTCGTACTTTTGCGCCATGGCAAGAGAAATTCTGGATACCAAACGTAAAGCGCTAAAAATAAACCTTGACCCTAGAATTTATGGCACCTTCGCCGAGATCGGAGCCGGACAGGAAGTTTCCCGAAACTTTTTTAATGCCGGTGCTGCCTCTGGAACAGTAGCCAAAACCATGTCGGCATATGACATGACTTTTAGCGATGCTATTTACGGTGCAGAATCAAACGGACGCTACGTTTCCCAGAACAGGCTTTTACAAATGCTCGACCATGAATTTGGTTTGCTAAATGAGCGGTTATCTGGTGAGAAATACGAGAGCAGAACTTTCTTTGCTTTTGCTGATACAGTAACTACACTTAACTACAAACGGACTAATGAGCCTCATGGTTGGGTGGGCATTAGGTTCCAAAATGAACCTGGAGGTTTACCAAATGAAATATTTTTTCACGTTCGCCTGTTGGACACAGATGTAAATATGCAACAGCGGGTATTGGGAATTATCGGTGTGAATTTACTTTATGCTGCTTTTTATCATTATCAGGATCCGAAGTTAATGGTTGAATCTTTAGCAGATAACCTCACTATAGGCTCAGTAGAAATTGATTTGATTTCCGTAAAAGGTCCTGCTTTTCCTGGAGTAGATAACATCTTGCTTAATCTGTATATGATTATGAAAGATTTTTCTGCTGCTGCCATTTTTGATGCTGATGCACACCCTCGTCAGGCGAAGGATTTGTTGTATAAGAAAGACATCATGATTTTAAGAACTAAATATGGTCAGAAATCATTACCGAACTTCAGTTTATTCAATAAAGCCACTGATCAGTTTAAGCGTACAAACGAGGTAGAAGACGGAAATCTTGCAGTAATGATAGAGGTATTGTTGACCAATGTTTTAACTGATGAACAGGAAACGCCTGATGATATTGACCTGGAATCTGTAGCTAAGCGTGCTCAGGAAATGTGTGATACAGGGAATATTGTGATTGTATCTAACTTTACCCGTCATAATCGCTTGGCGAAATATTTAGCCCGATGTAAACCTAAAAGTGTTGGATTGGCCACAAACATTAACAACCTGAAATTTGTGTTTAACTCTACCAATTTCAAAGGCGAGAACTATTCAGGTCAATTATTGAGTTATGTAAATGATATGTTCAATACGAATGTTCGATTATTTGCTTATCCTTATTTAGATAAGAATACAAATGAAGTGGTGACAACGGCTAATATGCCCGTTACGCCAGAGGCAAAACCTTTATTTGATTTCTTACTGATTAATCATTATATCACAGATATTGAGGATTACGAAGAAGACGAAGTGAAAACTGTGTAGAATTACTTATCGCCGTAATGACCTAAAGCAGAGATGATCGTAACGATTATTATATCATCATCAATCTGATAAAATCATTCTATCTTTTCTATTAATTTGCCTAGACCTGCCTTATAAGTCATAACTTAAATTTGTATTCAAAAACACAAATTATTTAATTAATTTTTCAATCACATCTTTGTAGCTTTCACTTACTGGCAATTCCTTATCGGCTATAAAAACAGCATTTTTACGGATAGCGGTTATTTTTTTTGTATTTACAATAAACGATTTATGAATCCTTTCAAAATCCGTAGGCAAAGCCTCTTCTATTGCTTTCATACTTGTTCGCACTATTGCAGCTTTCGGACTTGTAGCAGTATGAATCTGAACATAGTCTTTTAATCCTTCAATATAAGTGATTTCAGAAAAGTTAATCTTCACGAGACTGTAGCCAACATTTACAAAGAAGTAATCTTGTTTTGGCAAACTTGGTTGTGTTGCCGATTGCTTCAATTCATATAAATCCTGGGCCTTATTACAAGCCTTCATAAAACGTTCAAGTGATACTGGTTTCATCAGGTAATCAACCACATCCAGTGCAAAACCATCCAATGCGTATTGTTTATAAGCAGTTACGATGATCACCATTGGTTTTTTAACCAGGCTCTGGATAAATTGAAGCCCTGTAATTCCGGGCATCTGGATATCAATAAAAATTAAATCGATCGACTGTTCCTGCATCATTTTATTAGCTGCAAAAGCATCATCGCAACTTGCCACCAGTTCTAAAAAGGGAATCCGGCTGATGTTATCTGCCAATAATTGCAAAGCTAAGGGTTCGTCATCAATGGCTAAACATCTGATCATATCGTTAATTTTAAAGTCAAACTTACATTGAACCAGTTGCCGTTTTTATCAATTATAAGTTGATGATTATCGCCATAAATTAGATTTAATCTTCTGCTCACATTAACCAGGCCAATACCTGAAGCTTCATCTTTAACTTCATTTTCTTCAGGATTAAATTTATTTCTGACACTGAAAGTTAGTTTTCCATCTTCTGTTTTCAAATCCACGAAAATTTGAGGATTTTCAATCATTCCGACGCCATGTTTAAAGGCATTTTCAATAAAAGGAATCAGCAACATAGGTTCTATCTCATCAAATTCATTTTCAATTTGAATGTGCGTTTCAATATTTACTTTTTTGCCAAAACGTTGTTTCTGCAAATCAATATAAGCCTGTAAATATTCGGTTTCCGTTTTTATAGAGACTTTTTCCTCATCCGTTTCATACAGCATGTATTGCATTAAACCTGAAAGTTTCATCACCGTAGGTTCTAATTCATTGCTTTTCAAGCGAACCAATGCCACAATATTATTCAATACATTAAAAATAAAATGTGGACTAATTTGCGACCGGAGGAAAGAAAGTTCAGTCCTCATATTTTCCTGTTCACGTTGTAAAACTCTTTTTTCTTCACTAATTCTATCCGAAATCATTGTAAAGGCTGTACTTGCTGCAATGGTAAGCAGAAATGTTGGCGTATTAAACCAAAGTGTTCTACCCAGATTAAAATTCAGGTCAGGTAGTAAACTTGTAAACATTACTGCATGAACAGTAATCGCCAATAGCAAACAAGCGAAAAAAGATAGAGAATATAAAAGGTATTTTTTTTGATAAAAAAAGGATGGAATTAGAACTTTACTATTGAGATAAAAAACAGCTATCCAATAAAAATAACTTAAAAAATTGAGTCGTAAAAATTGAGTTTCCTCATAATTGGTTAATGATCGGGGAGGGCGACCTCGGTCTATATTCATGATATACGGCAGCGTAACTAAAACAGCCCAAACCAAAATATGCAATGTAGCTTTAACCCACTTATTTGAGAAATTAATCGTCATTATCTGCTGTTTTACGCTCTTCATCGCTAAGTTATTATTTATTATGTTTTATTGATGGTATGCTGAATTTTTCATGCGAATATTTTTATAGGCATTCAAGACTGCTTCGCTATTTATATAAGTATCATTTTATAATGATGACTGAAATAAATTATAATTGAACGCGATAGAATAAAAACTTTCAACTAATCGTCATTTCAGTCAATATAGAAACCTTTGATATTGTAAGGGTTTAAAGATTTCTCCATTCCGCTGCGCTACAGTCGAAATAACGACAAGCACATTTTACTTTATCTTTTTTGAGTGCTAATTTCCTAATGCCAAGGCTATAATCTACAATAAGCCGTCATTTCTACCGAAGTAGAGAAATCTTTGAATGTAAGTTAATTAATTTCAAAGATTTCTTAATTCTGCTGCGCTTCAGTTGCCCAATACTTATTTCTACTCGTATCTTAATGCATCAATAGGATCTAAATTTGAAGCTTTTTTAGCCGGATAATAGCCAAAGAAAATACCGGTAATGGCACAAACAATAAAAGAAATGATGATTGATGATTCAGAGATCATGATTGGCCAGTTCAGCAGAAATGAAACGAGGTAGGCTGAAGCAATACCTAAAACCACACCGATCACTCCACCAGTAATACTGATCAGTATTGCTTCGATCAAAAATTGCATTAGCACATCCTGCCCACGGGCACCAATTGACATCCGCAGACCAATTTCCCTGGTACGCTCAGTAACAGACACATACATGATATTCATAATTCCAATCCCACCTATAAAAAGCGATATACCTGCTATTACAGTTAATAAAACGGTTAACATACTGCTTGTTGCACTGATGGTATTAATTAATTCTGCCTGGGTACGTACCTGAAAATCATCACTTTCTGCAGCTGTTAACCTATGGCTTTCTCTTATTGCCTTGGTTATTTCAACTGTTGCGGCATCACTACTGGCTTCTGTAGTTGCTGAGGCATAAATGCTTTGCAAATAATTGGTTGCTGTAATCCGTTTTTGAACAGTAGTGTATGGTGCCAGCACAATATCATCCTGGTCCTGTCCGAAATTGCTCTGGCCTTTGGCTTCTAAAACGCCAATAACCTGAAATGGAATGCTTTTGAAACGGATAATCTGACCGATTGGATTACTACCATCTGGAAATAAATTATCGATAACTGTTTGACCAAGAACACAAACTTTCGCAAAACTTTTTACATCTCTTTCAGAGAAGAGAATGCCGTCTTTCAGTTTTAACTGACGGATGTTCAAATAATCTGTACTCACACCGGTAATGGTTGTTGGCCAGTTATAAGCTCCTTTAATGGCCTGTCCACTGGTAGATACTACCGGAGATAAACCATTGATATTTTCTGATTGCAGTTTTTTGATGGCGGTAATATCTTCCATTTTTAAGGTCTGGATGCTGCTTCCTTGTAAACGAACACCGCCAGGCTCATTACTTTGTGGCATGATGGTGATCATATTGGAACCCATCCCAGAAAGAGAAGACCTGATACTTTGTTTCGAGCCCTCACCAATGGCCATCATTGCGATCACAGATGCAACGCCGATAATGATCCCCAGCATGGTTAAGAAAGCACGAAGCTTATTTCTTTGCAGGGCTAAAAAAGCTATCCTTAATAAATTTAAAATGGCCATGATTTTCTATTTAATAATCATCAGATTCTGGCAAATTGGCTAATGCCTCTTTCGCCGAACGTTGATTGGTATTTATACTGTCTTTTTGAATTTTCCCGTCCCTAAGCATAATTGTTCTGGTACTAAAAGATGCAATATCTGGTTCGTGGGTAACAAAGACTATTGTTTTTCCTTCAGCATTTAATTCCTGCATCAGCGCCATAATTTCATATGATGTTCTGGTGTCCAGGTTTCCTGTCGCCTCATCTGCTAAAATCATGACGGGATGATTTACTAATGCTCTTGCAATGGCTACACGTTGTTGCTGCCCGCCAGAAAGCTGACTAGGGGTATGATCAGAACGCTCTGCAAGCTTCACCGACTCCAGTGATTTTATTGCTCTTTTATGCCGTTCATCTGCTGAAATGGTTTTATTATAAAATAAGGGCAATTCAACATTTTCCAGTGCAGATGTTCGGGGAAGCAGATTATAGGCTTGAAATACGAAACCAATTTTAGTATTTCTTAAGCCAGCCAACTCATCTCTGTCTAAACTTTTAACATCAACGCCGTCAAGGTGGTAACTGCCTTCCGTTGGTTTATCCAGGCAGCCTAAAATATTTAGCAAGGTGGTTTTACCTGAGCCACTACTTCCCATAATCGTCACAAACTCTCCTGCCTTGATATCGAATGTAATTCCTTTCAATGCCCGAACGGTTTGGTCGCCCATGACAAACTCACGTTTCAAATCACGGATGTCTAATATTTTCTGTTCCATTAGTTCTTTTTATTTCCGCTTGGGCGTTTTGGCATAAAAGGACTCGATTGGCTTTGACTTCCTGCTGCTTTACCCATCATTTGCGAACCTGTAATAACAACATCATTTGCTGACAATCCTTCAATAACTTCAACATGTGTATTGTCATTAATTCCAGTTTTAATTTTTTTCTGAATCAATTCATCTGGCTGTTTCTGAACCCATACATAAGCTTCATTTACGCCTGCCGGTTTTTTTCCAGGATTTATCCATGTCATTTTATACTTTGCGTTTAACGTAGAATCTGGAGTATACTTAATTGCTTTGACCGGAATAAGTAAGGCATTATTTACTTCTTTCGTGAAGATGGTAATGTTAGCGGTCATGCCCGGTTTCAACTTATTGTCATCATTTCCCGTTTTTATAATCGTTTTATAGGTAACCACATTTGATGAAATTGACGGGCTTAACCGGATTTCCTGAATGGTTCCTTTAAATGTATCATCTAAATAAGCGTCAACCGTAAAAGTAGCACGTTCATCTTTAGTAATATTACCTACATCAGCCTCATCTACAGATGCTTCCACCTGCATTTTTGTTAAATCTTTCGCGATGCTAAAGATGGTTGGTGTACTAAAGCTTGCTGCAACAGTTGTACCTTCACTCACGCTTCTGGAAAGTACAGTGCCATCAATAGGAGAGTAGATACTTGCCAATGAAAGGTTTTTCTCTGCTGTAGCCAATTGCGCTTTAATGCTATTTACCGAGGCTTTAGATGCGTTATAAGTGTATAGAGCATTGTCGTAGTCGGCTTTACTAACCGCACCCACTTTATACAGATTTTGCTGCCTGCTAAAATTTCCCTGCTGATAAATCAAAGCACTTTGCGCACTCACTAAATTCGCTTGATATTGATTTACGGATGCCTCAAATAAGGTTTTGTCTAACTCAGCCAATAATTGGCCCTTTTTAACTTTCGAATTAAAATCTGCATATAAAGTTTTGATTGTGCCCGATACCTGAGTACCTACAGCAACCGTATCAACCGGTTGAACTTTTCCTGTTGCCGTTACATTTTCAGAAATGTAACCTGTGGTTGGTTTTTCAGTTTCGAGAACAATCAACTGTTCTTTTTTTCGCAAAGCAAAGTACCAAATTGCAAATGCTGCTACTGCTATGCCAATGATAATAAATATGGTTTTCTTCTTCATGATATGAATATTAAATTGATGTGGCTAAAGCCAATTCGATGATTAGTTGGTTATAGGAACGCCTGTATAAAAATTATAGATTTTAGTGTATAGGTTTGCGGTATATTTCGCCTGAACAAAAGCCTGTAAAGCCTGCACATATAAATTCTTCTGTTGCAGGTTCTCCACAATATTATTTGTGCCCTCTTTCAATGCTGCATTCGAAATCCTTAAGGCTTCGCTTGTGTAAGTAAATTGCTCTTGCGCAGCTGCATATTGGCTATTGGCATTTTGCACATTAATGTATGCCCGTTCAACGTTTTGAGTAAGTGTGGTTTTGGTGTCTAAAAGTGATAATCGTGCCTGTTCAATATTGATGTTAGCCTTTGCCACATTAGTCTTTGTGACACGCCTGTCAAAAATCGGGATGGATAAGGTTAACCCAAGATTTTGGTAAAAACTATTATTCAATTGATAAGTATAGCTTCCCGGTGTATTATTACTATAACCTGTATAGAGTGAACCACCTAAACTTAAGCTTGGCCTAAGGGTAGATTTTGCTTTTTGAAGCTCTACACCCTGAAGCTGAATATTCAATTCTCCACTTTTTATTTCTGGGCGAGTCCGTATGGCTTTGTCCTGAGCAGAAGCTAAATTATCTAATACCTGCGGTGTTTGAACAGTATCTGTAGTGCTTACTTCAAAGGCTTCCACCGTTGGTATTTGCAGCAATTGTTTTAGCGTTAAAATATTTTGCTGTAAGGTATTTTGAGCGGTAACTAAAGTATATTTATCGTTGGCATAGGTAGCCTGCAATTGCAAAAGGTCTTTTTTAGCGATTGTTCCGAATTTAAATTGCTGTTCTGATTGTTTTACCTGAGCTTCACTTGTGCTAAGCAAATCTTTCAGATAAGTGATATTTTCTCTCGCCAATAAAATATTTAAATAGGCCTGAGTGATGGAAATGGTGATGTCATTTTTGGCTGCCTCGACAGATAGATTTGCCGTTTGTAAATTCAGCTCTTTTGCTTTGATATCATTCTTTAAATAACTTCCATTGTACAAAGTCAGGTCGGAGCTTAAACCAAAGCCGCTCGTGTTTTGTAAACCCGATTTATAATTCGTTAAGGCTTGTGAAACATTACCGGTAAGGTTTGGAAGCACTGCAGATTTAGATGCGATTAAATTTTGCTCCGCAGTTTGAGAACTGAGTTTTAAAGTGTTGATGCTGATATTTTTTTCTTTAGCATAATCGATAGCCATTTTTAAATCCCATACTTTCGGAACTTCCTGTGCCTTTATCAGGCTTGGGACAGCTAGTAAAATGATGATAAAATATTTAATGTATTTGCTCATGGCGAATAAATTTTGTGTCTTTTTCTGAACTGTTGAACACAAAAATATATCCGCATATCATATCAATTTCCGATTTGAGACGAATGGTAAAAATGTTGAGATGAAAGGTATAAACTTTGAGATAACCTTGATATCTCGAGTTTGAGAACATGTAGTTTTTTATAGAAACATGTGAATAATATGAGAATATAAGAACCACATGAGCTTCAATGTTCTTATATTCCTTATATGTTAAAAACTGTAGAAATTAAATGTTCGAAACATTGGAATCAGTTGCAGTAACACCGGCTCACCATATGAGACATATAAGAAACACTTAAGCTTCAATGTCCTTATATTCCTTATATGTTAAAAACTGTAGAAATTAAATGTTCGAAACATTGGAATCAGTTGCATTAACACTGGCTCACCATATGAGACATATAAGAACCATATAAGCTTAAATGTTATAATATTCCTTACATGTTAAATTCTATAGAAATTAAATTGTTCTCAATATCGAACCAGTTGCACTCACATCCAAAATATGTTTCACTCCACACTTTAACGCATAATTATTTCTCTGATGGCCAACCGGAAAATCAAAAGCAATAGGGTAGTTGTATGCTGCAACTTTTTCTAAAACAATATCGTATACCGTTTTACCAAACTCTTCACCTGCATCATCAGGTTTAACTTTAAAGCCACCAATAATCAGTGCTTTTAAATTTTTCAATTTGCCGCTTCTCTTCAGGTTCCAAAGCATTCGATCAATGCTATAAAGATATTCTCCTGTATCTTCAATAAAAAGGATTTTATCTTTGGTATCTAAATCGGAATGAGTTCCAGCAAGTGTTTCTATGATACTTAAATTTCCGCCAATTAAAATCCCATTTACTTTACCTAACCTGTTATTTAAATTAGAAGGAGCCGAGTAGGTTAGGGCTTGGCCAGTAAGCGCACTTTTTATAGATAAAATAGTTTCTATTTGAATTGGCTCAGCTTTTAACCAATCTTCCGGAAAGCTATTGCACATCTTAGAATGGATAGAAGCAATGCCATAATTTTTCGCCAGGTGGCAATGTAAAATGGTGATATCGCTAAAGCCTATAATCCATTTGGGATTCCGTATAAAATGGGTAAAATCTAACTGATCGATAATCCGCACAAAACCATATCCTCCACGGGCACACATAATGGCTTTAATATTAGGATCATCGAGCATTTTCTGAAAATCGGCTAACCTTTCTTCATCCGTTCCACCATAAGTAAAATCTCGTTTTCCAATAGTTTCGCCCACTTTGATGTTAAAACCCCAGCTTTGCATCTGCAATATGGATGGTTGAATCTGTTTCATTGTAATGTATCCTGCAGGACTGGTAATTCCGATGGTATCTCCTTTCATTAAAAATGTAGGGATCTTAAATGATAAACTTTCATTATCTGCAACACTAGCCAGTGTTTTAAATGAAGGAAATGCCGTTGCTGCTGCAATGAATGAAGAAAGGAAGTGTTTTCTGTTCATCAAAGTTTAAAAAATTGGATTACAAGCAACTAATATAAGCTTTAAAAAAAATTCGCAAAAAAGAAAAGGGATTTATATCCATAAATCCCTTTTTTAAACCAAACAAATTAATCTGTAATAGATTAGTATAATGTGAATTATATAGATAACCAAGAATAAAATAAAATGTTTTGCATTATAAAATATTTTAGACTTTTAATGATTAATTAGGGATTATTAATCTTTGCATGAAAGATAATAATGGAGAAATGCTTCTCATATCTTTTTAAAAGTTAAGGCTATCCATCGCGAATAGCCTTTGCTAACAACAAAACAAATATAAGATAACCAAATCTTCCCTGATGAGCATCATCAGGTTTAAGTGCTATGAGACACACTTAGCGGCCTAGTAATGGATTCGAACCATTATGTAAGAATTTATGAAACCCCAACCTTCCAATCGGTCAACTGGCCGTATGCATTAAACTGGTTTAAGCATTAAAAAATCATTCAGCTCCTTCATTTGTTCTTGACTCAAAGTATCTTCATCTTTTATTTTTTTCTGATCCTTAACTTCAGAAGTTACAATCTCAATCGAGTTTGGATATTCGGCTATGGTAGGGTACTGAAAATATACAGACATCATTTGAGCTTTTAATTGTTTAACGCTTATTTAGTTAATGATTAATGTTAAGCAAATATATAAATTACTCTATAATATCTATAGATTATATAGTTTATTTTGTTATGTTTAATTTAATTTATTGATTTATAGTTAATTAAATTTTAATTGTATCGCCAAAAAGCATAATAGTCCTATTAAATAGTTTAAAATGAGATAGAAAATTGATCATAAGCCATTGAAATACTGCGATTAAATACTGAGGTTTATGAAGATTTAGTTGTTTATCATTCGAAGCCTTAAATTCAGTTTCTGAAAAGCTAATTATTTTGAGGATATTTGCATTTTCAAACATAAAAAAATAAGCGTGTCATTAGATAAATTAAAACTAAGCAAGCCACTGGTTGCAGCCATGACTGATGCAGGATTTTTAACACCAAAAGAAATCCAACTCAAAACCATGTCGAGAATTTTAGGTGGACAGGATGTTATAGCGGTAGGGCCAGAAGGATCGGGTAAAACAACAACTTATGTTTTAGCCACCTTAATGAAGTTGAAATATGCTTTTGAAGAAGCTCCAAGAGCTTTAATCCTGGTTCCTGATGTGGAACATGTTGATCATGTGCTTGAGCAATTTAAGTTACTAAATAGAAATAAAACTTTCAGAATTTTAGGAATAGACAGCCGTGGTGCGGTTGATACTCAAATGAATGAAATTACAGATGGTTGTGATATCATCGTGGCTGTTCCAGATAGGGCACGAGCTTTATACCTTAAACTTGCACTTAATACCAATAAAATTCAATTGTTCATCGTTGATAATGCAGAATTAATTGTTAAAAAGGGCTTGCAATTACCTGTTGTGGAATTGGCAAATAGCGCTTATAAATCTCAGCATGTTGTTTTTACTGAAGTGATGCATGAGAAATTAAATCTTATGATTTCACCATTTATGAAAGATTCAACAACAACTATTGAAGTTGATGAGATTGGTGAAAAACAAGCTGAAGTTTATCAACAAATGTTATATCAGGTTCCAAATTTTAGAACTAAACTAAATTTGTTAACCTTATTAATGAATGACACTGAATTTTTTGATAAAGTTGTGGTGTTCGTTAATACACGATTGACAGCACAAACAGTTTATAAAAACTTCAATCATTCCAATGATGAGGAGTATACTATTTACCGATCATTATTTTTCGATGATAAAGGTTATGATGATATTGAGGATTTCAAATCCAATCCAAATTCAAGGGTGCTAATTGTTGCTAATGAAAATCTCGACGAACTGGACATCCAAGGGATTCCTTTTATTATCCATTTTGAATTACCAGAACAAAAAGAGACCTTAATTCAGCGGATCATTAAGCATGAAGACGAAGAGGTAGTAGCCATTACCTTCTCAACGGATATTGAATTAATTGAGGTAAAAAAGATTGAGCAGGCTATTGGTCAACGGATGGAGGCAATGGAATTACCAGAAGATTTAAAAATTGTTGATCCTACAGCTAAACCTAAGAAAAAGAAAGGGGATGATGATGAAGATCAGTCTGAACGAGGTGCTGCTTTTCATGAAAAGAAAGCAAGCAATTTAAAAAACTACAATTATAGCGCTGGTACGAAAGCTAAAATGACCTACAAAAACAAAAAAGGATTATCTTAATTACCAATAGCCATTGCAAATCTATAATGTAAAGATTACTTCCTGTCAATCTTGCAATAATGAAAAGTTATTAAATGTAAAAAGCCCCGATTTTCATCGGGGCTTTTCTATTTCATTTTACTATTGACTAGTATAATGTAAATTCTACACGACGGTTTTCTTGACGACCAGTCGCAGTTTTGTTAGAAGAAATTGGTTGATCAGGACCGTAACCAGTAGCTTCGATTCTAGAAGCATTAGCACCTTGAGATACTAAATAAGCTTTTACAGATTCTGCTCTTTCTTTAGATAAACGTAAGTTTAATTCTCTACCACCAGTGTTATCTGTGTGACCAGCTAATTTTAAGCTAAAGTTTTTATCTACCAATAAACCCGCAACTCTGTTTAAGCTTGCATATGATTTAGAACGAATAGTAGATTTACCTAAATCAAATTCTAAGTTAGAAATTGCATCTTTAACTACTTTACGATCTTCTTCAGTGATTACTTTAGTTTCTCTGATAATTTCACGTTGAACTTTGATTGGGCAACCAGAACCATCAACAACAGTTGCTGCTCCAGTACCAGGACATTTGTCAAATTTGTTCGCTACACCATCATTATCATCATCAGCCATATCTTTAGCATATTGATCTCTATCACGTTGTGCATTTTGCTCAGCAGTAGATAATGCTCTTCTTAACTCAGCACTTTCTTCAGCACTTTGTTTGCGAAGATCCGCAATAGCGCTATAGTTTTGCAACTGTGAATTTTCTTTGTTACCTAAAGCAAATTCTAAACCTACGTGAGAGTAAGAGTATCTACTTTCGTTGTAAGCACTTTTAACAGTTGGTGATGATTTGATAAAATTGATATCGTAACCTAAATCAATATTAATTCCTTTTGACACACCAAATTTAAATCCAACTCCAGTAGGGATATACCAACCTTCTCTATCTGCAAAAACTTGTGTAGTTCCAACCTGAGAATCAGATGCCATGTAACCAGCACCCGCTTTGATATAAGGAATTAATACAGCGTTTTCAGTATTTAAGCTGAAGTTAGCGATGTTTAATACTGCTGTTAATGATCCAGCCCAGTTGATGCTGTTTTTCTGTTCTACGTTTGGCGCTACAATGGTTTTCATTTCACCACGTAAAAAGTCTGCCTGTAAGCCTAAAGCTGGTAAGATTTGTTTTTTAACGAAAGCACCGTAACCGATACTTTTAAATTCTCTTGCGGTAACGCTTCCACCACCTAAAATAGTGTTTTGGCTAAAAATACCACCCTGAGCACCAACGCTCCAGGTTCTTAATGATTGTTTGCCAAATCTACCTGATGTAGTTGGCGTTGATTCTTGTGCAAATAATTGTGATGATAATCCCAATAATGCAATCAACATTGCTGATTTAGTAATTCTCGTATTCATTTCTTTATTTTATAGTTGTTAAACAGCATTTTCCATATTACTGTTTGGTCACTCCTAAGAAAAAACCTTGCCAAAGTTTATCAGATATGGCAATTATCAATGAATCAGAAGATTAGGATGTAAAAATAAATGCACAAAAATGTTACGTTAACATTAATAATTGGGTATAAACCGTATAGTTTTCTATACAAGCGTTAATTGTGAAAGAATATATTTCCATAAATACGCCTAAACTAAAGCCTCAATTTTGCAAAAAAATCCCAGAAAACTATTCCTGCGGAAATGACAATGTTGAAGGAGTGTTTAGTACCAAACTGCGGAATTTCGATACATTCGTCGATTTTACTCATCACCTCATCACTCACGCCATCTACTTCATTGCCAAAAATTAAGGCGTACTTTTTATGCTGATCTGGGATAAAGGTATTAAGCATGGTACTGTTTTCTGCTTGTTCAATCGCCACAATTTCGTAACCATTTATTTTTAAATCTTCCACCGCCGAAACAGTGTCTGGATAATGAACCCAATCTACTGATTGAGTCGCACCTAAGGCTGTTTTTTCAATTTCGCGATGTGGTGGTTGAGCCGTAATACCACATAATATTACTTTCTCTAAAGCAAAACCATCTGCAGTACGAAATATTGAGCCGACATTATGCATACTGCGAACATTATCTAAAACCACTACTACAGGCAATTTATCCTGTGCTTTAAACGCTTCAATATCCGGACGGTTTAACTCGTCTAATTTTAATTTTCTCATGTTATACTTCGACATGTATGGATATACACCTCATGGTCATTATTAATAATAAGTTATTATTTAAAGTTTTATTGGTCCGTTACCAATTTCGCTAATATAGATTGCAGCAGGATAACCGATCTGATTTACATAATAATCTGTCAGTTTTTTAGCAAAATCTTCTTCGAACCCTTTTTCAAGTAATGCAATTGCACACCCACCAAATCCAGCTCCCGTCATTCTTGCGCCTATTACATGTTCATCTGTTAAACAATAATCTACAACGGTGTCCAGTTCTTTACCACTTACTTCATAAAGTACTCTTAGAGATTGATGGGAAGCATACATTAAACGACCAAATTCTTCTAAATCGACACTATTAAGCGCTTTAGCTGCCTGATGAACCCGGTCGTTTTCTTTAATAACATGGGTGGCACGATTTAATATTATTTCGTCTTCAATCAAATGACTGTGTAAAGCTAATTTTTCAGCAGTAAGCTCACAAAGATAGTGAAGCGTAATTTCTTTATTTAACAGGGTCAACGCTGTCTGGCATTCGGCAACACGCTCATTGTATTTAGAGTCCGCCAGTTCCCGTGGTTTGTTGGTGTTAATAATGGCCAAAACATAGTTTCCTAAATCTACATCAACCATTTTATATTTTAGCGTTTCACAGTCGAGTACAATAGCTTTATCTTTTTCTCCAAAGGCAACCGCAAACTGATCCATAATCCCGGAGTTCAATCCGATAAAATCATTTTCTACGCGTTTAGCCATCTTCACCAGATCGACTCTATCATAACCCAGATTGAAATAGTCATTCAAAGCGAATGCAGTTGCAATTTCAATAGAAGCAGAAGATGATAGGCCAGAACCAATCGGAATGTTTCCAAAGAAAAGAAAGTCCAGTCCAGGAATATCTTTACCATCTTTAAGAAATTCATTAATTATACCTATTGGATAGTTTGCCCAGTGGCTTCCATTTTTATCATGTGTTTTGGAAGCTTCAACAGTTAAGTTATTTTCAAAATTTAAACTGCTCATGTTGTATTCACCATTGTTGTTAGGTGAAATAGCCAGCCATGTACCTAATGTAATGGCGCAAGGCATCACCAAGCCACCATTGTAATCAATATGTTCGCCTATCAGATTAACACGTCCCGGCGTAAAATAAACTGAATCAGGATTTTTATGGTATAGTTCTATAAATTTTTGTGTGAGTTCAATCTTCATTTGGCTAAAAATATTTTATTAAAAGCAACTAATAATGGTATGTTTGTTTATAAACAAAAGCCCTAAGTTACAATTTATGAGCGTTCAGCAAATATCAACAGGTAAATTTATTGATGATGAAGAGGTCTTCGCCATCGAACTAACCAATAGCAAAGGCACTTACGTGAAGATATTCAACTATGGTGCAATCATTAACCAATTTATTGTCGAAAATATCCATGGCGAAAAACAGGATATTGTACTTGGATTTGATACGTTTGAGCAATACACCGATCCAGCATATTTGACTGAATATCCTTATTTAGGTGCTGTAATTGGTCGATATGCCAATCGAATTAAAGGTGGTAAGTTTTCAATTGGAGAAGAACATTATCAGCTGGATTTGAACACAGATGATAGCACTTTACATGGTGGTTTAGTGGGTTTTGATAGAAAAGTTTGGGATATCGTTGATCTTGATGAAAATTTAAACGCAGTAACTTTACAATATGAAAGTGTTGATGATGAGGAGCATTTCCCTGGTAATTTAATTGTTGATTTAACTTTTGAATTGACTGAAAATAATGAACTGATCTTGAGTTATGAAGCTGAAACCGATGCAGCAACTCCAATTAACTTAACGCATCATGGCTATTTTAACTTAGCACTAAATGGTGGAAATGTATGCAAACATCAACAACAAATCTTCGCATCACATTATCTTGAGCAGGATGAAGGTTATTCGGTAACCGGAAAATTAATCCCTGTTGCAGATACACCGCTTGATTTTACGGTGATGAAAGAAATTGGCAAAGATTGGGATGAAAGCACTGGTTATGATCAATCCTTTGTGTTAGATAAAACATATGGAGATCTTTCTTTAGCCAGTAGAACAATCGAAGCAAACAGTGGTTTAACTTTAAGCGTATACACTACAGAACCAATTGCACATTTATACACTGCTAAGTATTTAGAGGTGAAAAATGGAAAGGGTGGAAGGGACTATGTGGGTTTTGATGCCTTTT
The DNA here is from genome assembly GCF_004340665.1 of Pedobacter psychrotolerans. Taxonomy (GTDB): domain Bacteria; phylum Bacteroidota; class Bacteroidia; order Sphingobacteriales; family Sphingobacteriaceae; genus Pedobacter; species Pedobacter psychrotolerans. The sequence goes on along the minus strand of NZ_SLWO01000006.1, from coordinate 128,362 downwards.
GTGTAGAAACACAGCACCATCCAAATGCAGTTAATATTTCTGAATTTCCAAATACCATCCTTCAACCCGAAGATTTGTATACGCAAACTACAATTTATAAAGTTTCATTAAATCAATAAATATGGTTACTAAAGAAGATATTCAGGCAGCGGAATCAAAAATCACAAAAGGTTCAGATTTTCCTCAGTTTATAAAGGAAATAAAAACAATGGGCGTGATTAGAAATGATGTGTATGTTTCCAATGGTTTGTCTGTTTACTTCGATAGCGATAATCAGGTATTACAGATAAGTCCGGAAGAGTATCCGGAATTGGTGGTTAATGAAGAATCTTCCGAAGAGAAATTGACACATGCCTTGGAAATTCATCAAAAAGGTGAAACAGATTACATTACCTTTTGTAAACAAGCTGCAGATGCCGGGGTTGAAAAGTGGATTACCGATCTGGAAGACATGACTTGTACATATCTAAATAGTGAAGGAAACGAACTTTTAAAGGAAAATATTTCCTCGATCTGATTAATAAATTTAACCCACCTGTGTTTTTTGATCTAGGTGGGTTAAATCTTAAATTCTTTCTAAAACCAATCTGATGGCCTGATCTACAATCTTTTGCGGATCTTGGCTAAATTCAAATTTAACACGACTTGCCAAGATGGCATTAATGGATAGCGCTTTATGTCCGAGGACACGAGCAAGTGCATATATCCCCGCAGTCTCCATTTCGAGGTTGGTAATGCGATGCTGGTTGCTGTTAAAACTATTAATCAGTTTAATAAAATCAGGAACCGCATTTTTTGCCCTGACCATTCTTCCCTGAGGGGCGTAGAAGCCTGGAGCAGTTACCGTAATTCCCTTTGGTAAATCTTTTCCTACGGTATTCAATAATGATTCATCGGCAGCAGTTAAATATGGATGAATATGTTTTAAATGGCCAAAGTGCATTTGAATAGCAGACAATAAATAGCTTTCTTCTGCTGATGGCTGGCTAAGATAAAAATTCATTAACGCATCCATTCCCAAACCATGTGATGAAGCTAAAATTGTTCCCATAGGGATGTCTGGCTGAACAGCACCCGATGTTCCAACCCGGATAATGTTAAGTGATGTCAATGATTTTTTTACTTCCCTCGTGTTAAAATCAATATTAACCAAAGCATCCAATTCATTGAAAACAATGTCAATATTATCTGTACCAATACCAGTGGAAATAACTGTAATACGCTTTTTTCCAACATAGCCAGTATGGGTAATGAATTCACGTTTTCCCTTTTTATATTCAATGCGATCAAAGTATTTACTCACATCACTTACACGATCGGGATCGCCAACGGTAATGATATTCTCGGCGATATCGCCTGGCAATAAATTGAGGTGATAAATGCTTCCGTCAGGATTAATAATTAAGTCGCTTTCTGCAATTTTCATATGTAATAAGTTTTATGCCACTGCTTAAATGGTTTGCAAATATTTAAGTTTTACCTGCTCAATTTTATCAAATCTACTCAAAACCTGATTCAGGTGAGACTTTCTCACCTCAAATTTTAAGCTACAGTGTGTATCAAACTGTTGTGCCAAAACCTGCAGATTTTCATCCTTTACCAGCTTCATAACATCATTCATTTGCAGGTAATCAAAATACACCTCATAAACATCATTTACTGTTTTAGCAATAACTTTACTTTCTTTAATTGCCTCTAAACTAGCGTTTTTGTAAGCATTAATTAAACCTGGTACACCTAGTAAAGTGCCACCAAAGTATCGCACCACCACGATTAAAATATTAGTGAGGTCTTCTGATAATAAGCAGTTTAAAATCGGCCGGCCGGCAGTTCCTGATGGTTCGCCATCATCATTTATCCTAAACACCGAACGATCAGTTGTTAAACGATATGCATAACAGAAATGATTAGCCTTAATATGTTCTGCCTTAAGTTTTACAATAATGGGTTTAACTTCATCTTCCGATCGGATTGGATAAGCATAAGCTAAAAACTTACTTCCTTTATCACGGAAAATACCCTCTGAAGTACCTTCTATCGTTTTATAAGAATTATCGAATAGCATTTTGTGATAAAGTAATAAATATAACGGCCACTAAGGCCAAAAAAATACCAACGTAATTCAGTTTGCTCAACTTCTCTTTGAAAATGATAATTCCAATTAAGCTACCTAGCACAATTACACCCATGTTCATCGCTGCAAATACTGTAGATGGATTTTCGGCCAAAGCCTTGTGTGCTTTCATGTAAAATAGAATATTTCCGAAATTAAAGAAGCCTAAAATAAGTCCGCAAGCCAGATTAACCAGTTGTAATTTGGTTTTCCTGGCGATAACCATAAAAATTACAATAGCCATTGATACGACAAAAGCCAATGCAAAAACGGTAAAAAGAGAAGTGGTGTAAGGTAGATCTTTATATAAAGCTATTTGCTTAAATAGTATATCAATAATGCCAAAACCAATAAAGACTGCAATGGGATAAATCCAGTGTTTGGATGAAGTTTCCTTCTCCGATTTTCGGACAAAGGTTAATATGATAGCCAGGAATCCTATTGCTAACCCAATGAGTTTATATTCATTAAATCCTTCTCTAAATATAAAATATGCGGCTAAAATTGGGATGAATAAGGATAAGCGTTGGGCAATATCAGTTTTAACGATGCCTAGTTTTTTTACCGATGCTGCAAGCACAAGAAAGATCGATGGAAGCAATACGGCTAGTGCAATATATATAGGCCATGGTGCCGCTGTTGTAAGCAGACGCACATCAGGTTTAAAGAATAGAAAACAAAGTGATAAAGCTGTAAAATAATTAACAGTCACCGCTTGAATAATATTAATCTGATACCGCTTAGCCAACTTTAACAAAACAGCTACAGTTACGCTACAGATAACACTTAAAACAATGTATATCATTTGTTTAAATTATTTATATAAATAGAAAGTTTATCCTTTTCAATCTCTATTTGCTCAATCAAGTTACCTTTAATAGAGGGTGAAGAAACGCCTTCGTTCCAACTATCGGATGAAGTAAAAATTCGCGCTTCATCCCAAAGACTGGCTTCCAGAAATTGACGAAGGATTTGTGCACCCCCTTCAATAATAACAGATTGAATATCCATCAGGTAGAGTTGGAAAGTTATTTTTTGAGCGAGATAAAAGTGCATATCCTCCATTTGGATGTAGTGAATATTGTCTATTACATCAGTTTTAATCTCATTAAAAATTATGGTTTTCGCTGCAGCGTTATAAATATTGTTTGATAGCGGAATTTGCAGATTCTTATCAATGACTAAACGGATGGGGTTTTTTCCAGGAAACGCTCGAGATGTGAGTTGGGGATTATCCATTAAAGCTGTCTGTTTCCCAATTAAGATTGCGTCTTCTTCTGTACGCCATTGATGCGCCAGTCGCTTAGCCAGTGCACCGCTAATCCACTTCTGGTGGCCATCATTAGTGGCAAAATAACCATTGGCCGTTTCGGCCCATTTTAAAATGATATAAGGTCTTTTTTGCTCAATTCTAGTAAAAAATCTTCTGTTAAAATATCTACATTCTGCATCTAAAACCCCGCTGATGACTTCGATGCCTGCATTTTTTAAATTTTCTATTCCCTTACCATCTACACCATCAAAGGGATCGCGGTTTCCAATAACCACTTTCTTAAGCTGATGTTTGACAAAAAGATCAGCACAGGGTGGTGTTTTTCCAAAATGAGCACAAGGTTCCAGATTCACATACGCAGTAGCTTTTTTAAGTAAATGTTCGGCTTCAGCTCCAAATCTCTCTATCACTTGGCGTACTGCATTAGGTTCTGCATGAGCCTGACCATATTGCTGGTGATATCCTTCGCCTATAATTTTTCCATCGGCAACAATTACACAACCTACCATGGGATTGGGGTTAACATTTCCGATAGCCAGTGCTGCTAACTCCAAACATCTTTTTAGGTAAAACTCATCGCTCATTGTGGCAAAAGTAATAAAAATGAATGATCGATTAAATGAATGTAGAAATGTTATGGTTGCAATTAAGTAATTTTACAACAATGAAAATAGGAGCATTAGCAACTCAATATAAAATTGAACTGGAATCAATATATGGCGATGATGAGGCAGAAGCATTATTCAGTTTAGCTGCTGAACATGTTTTAGGGCTATCACCTGCAAAGGTAAAAATGGTTAAAGATACTTTGCTCACCTTTATTCACCTTCAGAAACTATTAAGCATTCTCAATGATTTAAAAATTGGCAAACCGATTCAGCATATTTTGGGCGTAGCACATTTTTATGGTGGCATATTTGAAGTAAATCCGCATGTATTAATACCCCGGCCCGAAACAGAAGAGTTAGTAGACTGGATTATACAAGATCATAAGGTTTCAGAAACTTATCATGCAAAGCTACTTGACATTGGAACAGGTTCAGGCTGTATTCCGATTTCTTTAAAAAAATACCTGCCCGATTTTGAAGTCTTTTCTATTGATGTTTCAGCTGAGGCCCTCGAAGTTGCAAATAGAAACGCGAAAGCAACTAATGTAGAAGTTAAATTTATGGAGGCTGATATCTCGAATTACCAGACCGATCTTAAGTTTGACATCATAGTGAGCAATCCACCATATATCAGGGAATTAGAGCAGCTTGAAATGCACGAAAATGTGTTAATGCATGAGCCTCACCTGGCTTTGTTTGTGAGTAATGAAAATCCCTTAATTTTTTACGAAGCCATAGCTGATCTAGCTATTCAAAATTTAAACCCTAAGGGTTCATTATATCTTGAGATTAATGAATATCTGTCTAAAGAAACAATAGATATGTTAACTGCTAAAAGATTTAAAAACATTACTTTAAGAAAAGATATGCAGGGAAAGGATCGGATGATTAGGGCTAAGATCTCGGATGAAACTGAGTAATCACTTCATGCAAATAATCGCGATCAATATGGGTATAAATTTCAGTGGTGGTGATGCTGGAATGTCCAAGCATTTCCTGCACTGCCCTTAAATCTGCGCCTCCTTCAATCAAATGCGTGGCGAAAGAGTGTCTAAGGGTATGTGGACTAATCGTTTTTTTTAAACCTATTGTTACAGCAAGCCCCTTTATCAGATTAAAAATCGATATTCTAGAAAGTTTAGCACCAAATCGGTTTAAAAAAATATAATCTTCATTTCCTTTTTTAATCTTCATATGTACCCTGATTTGAGTCATATAAATATCCAGTAGCTTTAGGGCAACACCACCAATAGGCACTAACCGTTCCTTATTTCCTTTTCCTATTACTTTAATAAATTCTATTTGGGGATAAAGATTAGAGATTTTTAATTCTGTTAATTCCGTTACCCGTAAGCCACATCCATACAATACTTCTATAATGGCCTTATTGCGCATGCCTTCTGGTTTGGATGCGTCTATAGCATCAATCAGTTCATTAATTTCATGAATGTTCAGCGTATCCGGAAGTTTTCTACTCAGTTTTGGTGCGTCAATTAAATCCGCTGGATTATCAGTAATCAGCTCTTCCAGAATCAGGTAAGTAAAGAAAGCCTTTAACCCGGAAATTACCCTGGCTTGGGTACTGGCCAGCATCCCCAATTCATTTAACCATGATAAAAAAGATTTTAAATCTGCAGTGGTGATTTCATTTAGACCTGGTATATGATTGATGGATTTATAATATTGCACCAGTTTATCTATATCACTGAGATATGCAGCAACAGAGTTTCCTGAAAGTGATCTTTCTAGTTTTAAATAGGATCTGAAACCTCTAATGTATGAATCCCACACAGTTTATAAAATTAATGGATTTGAAAATTGAAATGGTATTCATCTGGAATCAAAGATATGATGAATTGCTGTAGTCAGCTAATTCATTTATCATCAAAACGAATATTTTTATAATCATTCCGTATAATTGCAATACAATATGGAAGACATTAATAATGTAATGTTAGTTTAGAAGCTCCACAATCGATAAATATCAGCATGAAAGTACAAATTATAAATGGCCCGAATTTAAATCTATTGGGTGTTAGAGAACCATCTATTTACGGGAACACCAGTATTGAGGATTATGTTAAGGAATTAAAAGCGCATTACATCAACATAGAAATTGATTATTATCAGAGTAATGTAGAAGGAGAATTAATTAATAAGCTTCATGAAATTGGGTTTGATTATGACGGAATCATATTAAATGCTGGAGGCTACACTCATACATCAGTTGCTATTGCAGATGCCATTGCGGCCATTAAAACACCAGTGGTAGAAGTACATATCTCAAATATTTATGCTAGAGAAGAGTATCGGCATGTCTCTTTAACTGGGAAAAATTGCCAGGGTGTGTTAACTGGATTTGGAATGAACGGCTATCGTTTGGCTTTGGAAAGCTTATTGATCAAAAAATAATGATATGTTAAAAAAGGCGCTTCTCTTAGTGTTAATGGTAAGTGCATTTGCTGTTAATGCTCAAACCACGAATACAACACAAAATGTACTTAATGAAACATCGGTGGTTAGGGCAGAAGATGGGAATGTTTATCCATATTTGGTTTGGCAAAAATTAATGTCGACCGGTAAATATGGTTTAAAAACCAGGGGTACAAAAACAGAAAGTGGTGAAACAGAATATTTAATCTTTGAACTTTCTGAAGCTCAAAAGTTTAGCTACTTCGAAAAAATGCCTAAGCCACGACCAAGTGTTTCTTTTAAGGAGGGTGATGACTTTAAAGGTTTCAAAGCTACAGACATTAATGGCAATAAAATTGATTTACGAGAAGCGACAGGTAAGGTGATCGTTTTGAATTTTTGGTTTATTAACTGCCCCCCGTGCAGACAGGAGATTCCACAATTAAATGAGCTGGTTGCGGAATACAAAAATAATCCTAACGTCGTATTTCTTGCAATTGCCACAGACGAAAAATATGATTTGCAAAAATTTCTAAAAACCACACCTTACGATTATAATGTGGTTCATAATGGGCGCTATCTTGCCAGTAAATATTCGGTGACGTTGTATCCAACACACGCTATTATTGATAAAAACGGCAAGGTAAAGTTTAGCACGGTTGGCCTGGCAGCAAATACGATTCACTGGATTAAAAAGTCTATTGATGAATCTTTAGCTGCTAACTAAGTCTTTAAAATATTTAATTTTTTTGATAAAAAAAGCCCAAACTACGCTGTTATTGTAAACGCCTGCATGTTGTACATAAGGTGTCTGATTGGCCATCCTTTTAAGATTTGTTTTAGCTATAGACTTTAAGAAATGCCAGTGACCTTTGCTTACTGCTAAGGTGAATTTTGGTTTTCCACTCAATAAAAAGTGCCACCAGGCGATAAAATCGATACACATTCGAATAGAAATCCTGAAAACTGCATCAGCAGCCGGCAGGTTTTTCTGCATGATAATTAAGTTATTCCTGAAATTAAGGTAAGTTTTAAAAGGATTTTCTGTTTGTAAAGTACCTCCACCAACATGGTAAACCTCCGCATCAGGACAGTACATAATTTTATAGCCCAGGTTTTTTAATCGCCAGCATAAATCTATTTCTTCCATATGTGCAAAAAGGTCAGCATCCAATCCACCAGTTTCTTTCCAGTACTTGCTTTTAATAAAAAAGGCAGCGCCGCTGGCCCAGAATACTTCAGAAAGTTGATCATACTGTCCCTGGTCGAATTCATAAATATTAAATAAACGACCACGGCAAAACGGATAGGCATAAATATCCAGGTAGCCACCTGCTGCACCCGCATACTCAAACTGTTCTTTATTCAGTTGCCATTTAATTTTAGGTTGTGCTGCCGCAATTTTTTCATCACTTTCCATCAAAGCGATTACTGGCTTAATCCAATTGGACGTAACTTCAACATCAGAATTTAAAAGAATATAATAATCGGCCGATACTCGCTCTAATATTTTGTTGTAACCGCCTGCGAAACCATAATTGATGTCATTCTTTAGAATTTGAACAGTTGGGAAATGCGCTTCTAAAAAGGAAATGGAATCGTCAGTTGAGGCATTATCACCAACAATTACCTGCAGGTTATCATATTCGGAAAGTAAAACTCCAGGCAAAAATTGTTCTAGAAAAGATTTTCCATTCCAGTTTAATATTACAACGGCTACTGAGGGATTCATTGGCATTATTCGGGTTTAAATTTCCAGCGTTTATGGCTCCAAAGCCAATATTGAGGCTGTTCTTTAATAATATCTTCTAAAAATTTAAAGTGCAAATTGGTAATTTCATATTCCTTCATTGCAGAAGGGTTTAAGCACATTGGCAGTACTTCTACATGGTAATAACCTTTTTTAACAACGGTTACTTTGAAATAATAAATAGGCCTGTTGGTAGATTTGGCAATTTTTTCTACACCCAACAAGGCAGCCGTAGGCTGATGCAAAAAATCCAGAAAATATTTGGTTTCCTCACGTGTAGGTGCCTGATCACTGGCAAAACACAATAGGGTAGGCTCGTTTTTATAGGCAGCCATCCCTCTTAAAGTTTGACGCATGGCAATAAAAATGTTGCCATACTGCGTACGGATTTTGCTAAACCATGATTCAAATATTTTATTGCTCAAAGGTTTGTAAATGACTAGCGTTTTGGCTGAAAGATTTAACCCAAGTGCGAGCGTTCCCAATTCCCAATTCCCATAATGCCCGGTACAAGCTAAAACACTTTCGCCTGCCTTAAAATGAACTTCCAGTTGTTCCAAGCCTTTAAAGGTCACTCTTTTTAGCGTCTCCTTCTTCGAAATGGTGGTCATTTTTATAATTTCAAAAATGAGATCAGATAAAAACCGAAAAAATTTCTTTTCAATTTCTATAATTTCTGAAGGTGATTTTTCAGGAAATGATTGCGTTAAATTCTCACGAACCACTTTTTTTCGATAGCCGATGAGGTAATAAAGCAGATAATATAGTAATCTTGCAAAAAAAAAGAGCAGGGGCAGAGGCAGCAGTGAAATCAGAAATAAAAAAAATACGCCTAAATGCGCAAATCCTCTTTTAATCATTATTTTTAAAACGTTTCAGCTACAAACATAAATCTTCAAATGCAGAATACAGCTATACTTCCATTATTTTATCTTCCACCAGTTGGGTATTTTAGCTTATTACAAAAGGTAGGACAAGATTTTCTGATTGAAAAAAATGAACACCTGGCGAAACAAACCTACCGCAACCGGGCAAGTATTTATTCGCCTAATGGCAAGCTAGACTTGACTGTTCCAATAGTAAAAGGAGCTAAAAACCACACCAAAATGAAGGATGTACGCATTAGCTATGATTTTAAATGGCAGCGTTTACATTGGCTTAGTTTAGAAACCTGCTACAGAAGTTCGGCATACTTTGAATTTTATGAAGATGAACTTGCCCACTTCTATCATGAAAAATTTGATTTCTTATTTGACTATAACTTTGAATTACTTGCCTGGTTAAATAAGAAACTGAAACTCCCGTTAGAACTTGAAGTAACAGCTAGTTATGAAGACAATATTCCAGCTGAATTAGATTATCGGGGAATGATGAATCCAAAGAAAGCTGAAGAGATGGCAAACAATAAGCCCTATTATCAGGTTTTTGAAGACAGGCACGAATTTTTGCCTAATTTAAGTATTGTAGACTTGCTATTTAATCAAGGTCCGCAGGCCAAATTGTATCTGTAATGGGAAAGAGTAAACCGCGTAACCGGCATAAACATTATAATGTACCTGTTCCAGGCACAAGTCCTGGCTTGTACGAAATAGATGATAATGCATTAAAACCAAAAATAACGCTTCACACCTATAACGAGAGAACCTATAAAAAGGAGGAATTATCAAACATCAATAACATCGATCAATTGGTTAAAAATAAAGATTTTAATTATTGGTTCGATATAAAAGGCCTCGCAGATCCAAATATTTTCGAGACACTTTTTAATAAGTTTGATATTAGTCGACTGGTTTTAGAAGATATTACCAATTCTTATCAGCGACCAAAGCTGGATGAGTACGACAACGATAAATATTTATTTGCGGTAAGCAGACATTTATACTTAGGTGATGACGATGTTTTATGTAATGATCAAATCTCCTTTATTTTGTCTGAACGTACCCTCATTACTTTTCAGGAAACCTATGCAGATTGTTTTGAGCCAGTAAGAAAGCGATTAGAAATTGGTAAGGGCAATATCCGGATTGGTGGCAGCAGCTACCTGATGTATGCCATTATGGATGTAATTGTAGATAATTACTTTACTTTGTTGAATTTCTGGGGAGAGGAATTAGACGCGATTGAAGACCGCCTTTATGATCATCCAGACAGAAGAATCATGTTTGATACGCAGGCCATTAAACGATCGCTGATTACCATTAGAAAAGTGGCCTGGCCAGAGCGTGATAAGTTGAACGATATTATCCGAACGGACAGTGCCTTGATTTCAGATCTCACAAAAACCTATATGAAGGATGCTTACGATCACTGCATCCAGATTATTGATTTTATAGAATCATTGAAAGAGATTGCCTCGGCAAATATTGATATGAATTTGTCCATCACCAGTAACCGGATGAATGAAATTATGAAGGTACTAACGATTATCTCGTCTATTTTTATCCCGCTGACTTTTATTGCCGGTATTTACGGAATGAATTTTAGTCGTGAAGATCCGATAACTGGCAAAATCTTACCTCATAACATGCCAGAACTTTATAGTCCGCATGGTTATTTATGGACATGGGTGGTGATGGGCGTTATTGCATTGGCACAAATCATTTATTTCTGGCGCAAAGGCTGGTTTAAATAATATTGTTATTTTTCTAATAACATTACTTATAGTCAAGGTCTTAATAGTTTACATTTTAATCTGGTTACTCATTTAAACACTACTTGTAAATGAAAATCAAAAGTTGAAAACCATTCGCATTTTATACTAAATGATGGACATCAGAATAGGTTTTAAAAACTTTTTTATTAGTAGCTTTAGAAAGTTTTAGGTTAGGTAATAAATGCAGTCATTCGAAATTGATAAAAGCGACGTACTAAAGGTTAAAAATGCAATTTTAGCTGGTGATGAAATCTTAAAAGAGGTTTTAGATGATTATCATGCTTCAGAAATTGCTATACTATTCGAGCGTTTAGATAAATCTGAACAACAGCATATTATTAATCTGCTCCCTGCAGAAATTGCTTCTGAGATTATCTCAGAGATGGATGAGGAATCTCACCCAGAGAATTTACTATTCCAGTTACATCCGGATAAGCGCACCGAAGTAATCGAAGAATTGGATTACGATGATGCAACTGATATTATCTCGCAACTGGAGGATCATGAGCAAAATGAAATTCTGGAAGATCTGCAAGATGAGCATGCTTCTGAAATAAGAAACCTCTTAACATACGATGAAAAGACGGCTGGTGGTTTAATGAACACCGAGCTGATTTGTGTTAATATTAACCTTACCAAGAAAGATGCGATTGATGAAATTATCCGTCAAAGTGAAGAGATGGAAGAGTTTTACACCATCTATGTAGTAGACGACGAAGAGATTTTCAGGGGCATTGTTTCCTTAAAAGATATTATCAAAGCTAAACATAACGCTAAAATCACTGAGTTGGTTAAAATTGACGCCGTATATGTGCATCCTGATACTGATCAGGAAGAGGTAGCCAATTTGATTTCTCAATATAACCTCACCAGTATTCCGGTAATTGATTCACATCAGAAATTATTAGGTCGCGTGACCTTCGATGATGTGATCGACGTAATGGAAGCAGAAAGTACTGAAGATATCTTAAAGATTTCAGGGGTATCAGAAGATGAGGAATTAAGTGGTAATTGGGTAGAGGCTGTTAAATCTCGCTTGCCCTGGCTAGTAATCAATTTAGGAACTGCGTTCCTCGCTTCATCAGTGGTACGTTATTTTGATCCTACTATTCAGCTTATTCCATCGCTAGCTGCTTATATGACAATTATTGCCGGAATGGGAGGGAACGCTGCAACACAAGCACTTGCTGTTACGGTAAGGCGTATTTCACTCTATGACCTTACGGATAAACAAGCCTATAGAACAGTATTAAAAGAATTTACAGTAGGCTTGATAAATGGTGCAGTAAATGGTTTAATCGTTTTCGTCTTTGCTGTTTTCTTTGATGGAAATCCAATGCTGGGCGTAGTAATCTTTCTTGCTATGACAGGTAATCTGCTGATTGCAGGCATAACCGGAGCGGGCATTCCGTTAATTTTGAAGCGTGTTGGGATAGATCCTGCAATTGCCTCTTCCATTATCATTACAACTTTTACAGATGTGTTTGGTTTTATGCTGATTTTAGGCTTGGCCAGTAAACTTTTATTATAGGTATCTAGTTTCCTTCTACAGCTTATCTGAATGGCTATAGTGTCTTTTTACTAATTAAAATCTACTTTTAAAAATTAAGTTAACGGCTATGTTTTGTAATGAGGGCTGCAGAGATTTGCTTTTTTACTGTGTTAACATACTAATTTAGTCATTTAAATAGCCCTTTCATATATCCCCTCATTAAAAACGGGTACGGTGATATAAAATAAATAAAAAACCCCTCGTTAATTTAACGAAGGGTTTTTTGTTTATTTATGAAAGATGGATTAAACCAATTTACCCAATGCTTCTTTAATTCTTTTTAAAGCTTCAACCAAGCTTTCATCAGAGGCAGCGTAAGATAAACGGATATAGTTATTGTTACCAAAAGAATCACCACCAACTGTTGCTACATGACCAACATTTAATAAGTATAGTGCAAGGTCTGATGAATCTTTAATCACATTTCCATCAGCATCTTTTTTACCAAAGAAAGAACTGATTTCAGGGAAAAAGTAAAAGGCACCATCAGGAAGATTTGTTTTAACCCCTGGGATTTCATTTAACAAGTTATAAACCAGCTCTCTTCTGCGTAAAAATGCCTCTTTCATCTTTAATACACTTTCTAATCCCTCCTCATAAGCAACAATACCAGCACGTTGAGCAATGGAACAAGTTCCTGATGTAGTTTGTCCTTGCAATTTATCATTTGCGGCAGCTATCTCTTTATTAGCGGCAATGTAGCCTAATCTCCAGCCTGTCATGGCAAAAGCCTTTGAAAATCCATTAACCACAATTACCCGATCTTTAATGCTATCAAACTGAGCAATCGACTCATGGCTATCAACAAAGTTAATGTGTTCATAGATCTCATCAGATAGGATATAGATGTTTGGATATTTCTCAAAAACCTTAACTAGCGCAGCTAATTCTTCCTTATTATAAACCGAACCTGTTGGATTACATGGCGAAGAGAACATGAAAAGTTTAGATTTTGGTGTAATGGCAGCTTCTAGTTGCTCAGGTGTAATCTTAAAATTACTTTCAAGATCAGTATCAATAAAAACTGACTTCCCTTCAGCAAGCGTTACCATTTCTGAATAAGAAACCCAGTAAGGTGTAGGAATAATCACTTCATCTTCTGGATCAATTAATGTCAGAATTACGTTTGAAAGAGATTGTTTAGCACCAGTAGAAACTACAATCTGAGAGATATCATAATCCAGATTGTTTTCAGTCTTTAGCTTTTTAACAATGGCCTGGCGTAAATCAGGATAACCTGGAACAGGGGAGTAGCGGGTGTAGTTTTCGTCTAATGCTTGTTTTGCAGCATTTTTAACATGGTCAGGCGTATTAAAATCGGGTTCACCAACGCTTAAACTAATGATGTTAATGCCCTTAGACGCTAATTCGCGACCAAGCTTAGTCATTTTAAGGGTTGCAGATTCTGATAGACTGTTGATTCTTTTAGATAAGGTGCTCATGGTTAATTACTTTGAAGGCAAATATATAAACCAAATATTATTCTGCACTAAAAAATGCATAGTTTTTATTATTTAATTTGAACGATAAGCGTATTTTTGGAAAAAAAAATCGTGACAATCAAGAAAAAAGCAATAGCCATTTCACTTTTAGTGAGCGTGGTATTGATGTTTGCTAAATTCGTAGCCTATTTTATTACAGGGTCTAATGCTATTTTAACAGATGCTGCAGAGAGCATTGTTAATGTTATAGCCGGAAGTTTTGCTTTCTACAGTATCTATTTAAGTACACAACCACGAGATGAAAATCACCCTTATGGCCATGGTAAAGTAGAATTCTTCTCCGCTTTTGTTGAAGGTATATTAATTCTTATTGCCGGTGTGATAATTATTTTTAAATCATCTTACAATCTCATTTACCCCCATGCAGTTGGTAAGCTATTAGAAGGTACTTTGATCATTGGGATAACAGGCTTAATCAATATGATTGTAGGTTTAAAGTTGATCAGTATTGGCGAAAAGGAACATTCTGTAACACTAAAGGCTGATGGAAAACATTTATTGACTGATACTTATACCAGTGCCGCAATTGTTATAGGCTTGATTTTAATACAACTGACAAATATAATTTGGCTCGATAGTTTGTTATCAGTATTGGTGGGCTTTTATATTATTTATACCGGCTATCAGCTTACTAGAGGATCTGTTGGTGGATTGATGGATGAAAGTGATTTTACTCTTGTAGAGGAGGTTGTAGATGTTTTACAAAAAAACAGGCACAATCCGTGGATTGACGTTCATAATCTTAGAACCCAGCAATATGGGCCAGAATTTCACATCGATTGCCATGTTACCCTGCCTTACTACTTTGATTTAAACCAGGTTCACCGAGAGATATCGCAAATTGATGAACTGATTAATAAAAATGGATTTCGAAAAGCTGAATTATTTATTCACGCTGATCCATGTTTACCCGAGTGTTGCCACTATTGCCATATGAGCGAGTGTAAAGTTCGTGCACAAGATTTCAAGAGCGAGATTGTCTGGACACCTGAAATCGTTATTAAAAACAAAAAACATTTCGAAAATGAGTTACTTTAATGTCAGGGTATACGGTTTAATCATTAACCAGAATAACGAAGTTTTAGTGAGTGATGAAGAGGAGTATGGTGTGCGTTTTAGTAAATTTCCTGGTGGTGGCTTGGAATTAGGAGAAGGTTTATTAGATGGCCTTAAGCGTGAATTTATGGAAGAGTGCAACGCAGAAATTGATATTATAAAGCACTTTTACACTACAGACTTTTTTGAGAAATCTTCTTTTAATGACAGTCAGCTGATTAGTATCTATTATCTCGTAAAAGAAAAAGCACCACTGCAATTGACCTTTAAAACTAAAATTTTTGATTTTGATTCAGAAGGTGAAATACTACAGGCATTTCGGTGGGTTGCTATTAACGATCTCGTAGTTGAAGATATCGCTTTTAAAACAGATCAGGTAGTGGCTCAGATGTTAAAAGATCAGTTTGCTAAAATTTAAATGCTTTTAAAAATGAATATTAAAATAGGAGAAATTTAATTCCTCCATTATTTAACCCAATGGCATTTTGCTTGTATCCATATAAAGAATATTCCAGCGTTGCCCATCCAAATCAATAAAACCGCAGCCATACATCCAACCATCTTTATAGCCAGGTTCGCCATAAAGTATTCCTCCTGCTTCGATTACTTTTTTGGAGATTTCGTCAACCTCTTCAGGACTTTCCGCATCAATTGAAAATAAAACTTCTGAGCCGGTTAATTGCTCCGGAAGATCCACACCTGCAAAACCTTCAAAAATAGATTTTTGGAAAAGCATGATCACCAATTTATCATCTCCAACAAGAAAGGATGCCGAATCATCACCAGCACCATAATTTGTATTAGGCGTAAATCCGATGTGTGTAAAAAATGCTTTTGATTTACTTACATCTTTAACAGGTAAATTAATCCAGATTGATCTTGTCATAATGTGTGGTAATTCTATTTTAAATGGTGTAAGTAAAAATGCTTGCCTGGTAACTAATCAAAGCAAGCAAGACTTACATTTATTTTTTAGTCGTTTTCTTCAGGTATTTTTTAGCCAACTCTTCTGGCGCTACCGTACAATACGATTTGGTTATCGCATCCTTTAAGGTTTCAGGTTCAATAAATTTGATCTCAAAAATAGTCCATCCTTGCTTTCCCCAACCTGCTTGTGCAGGATAAATTGCAGAAGGATCTAAATCAGAAAATTTATTTTGATCTTTAGGTGTTAATCTAAAAACGGCCTTTAAATTTAAATTATCAATAGTAATGAAAATTTTATCATCAACTTTAAAAGAGTTTTTATTTGCGTTAGGTGCTTCAGCAACATTTTCAAATGATAGGGTAAGATCTCTAAAAGAATCTGGAGTCATAATATTAGTTTTAAAATTAATCTTTTGATAGAATAATATAAGCGTTTTGAATTAACAAACTTACATCAATTTTGATGGTTTTTCGAAATATAAAATTCGGGTATAGCTGTAAAATCTTGTTTTATGTGATTTCGGTTGCACTATTACAAATGAAATCACATCATAAGGGATATATGAATTAGAGTTGAAATAACTTTTGAGGATATTGCTCGGCGTGGTTCAATATTAAATTTAGAATGTAACTGTTTGATTGATAAACAGCCAGGTCATTTTTAAGCGGAGCTATACCATCTGAAAGGAAATTCTTATTAGTAAAGTAGCCCATGCCATAGAATTTACCTTTCTCAATCAGTAGGCAACTTATTTCATCAGCCTCTCTACCTTCATCAACCAATGCAAAGCTCGGTTGAGTGTGTAGAATATCATCTATTGCGGCATTCAATTTTTTATTATAAACAGACACAGTTTCAATACTGCTGCAGGCACCAAAACATTGGCCATTTTCATGGGCTTTACAACGTGTAGCCGTTTTCTGTAAATAACAAAGTTTATTGCAAAGTTGATATTTATCTATAAGCAGATTTAAAAAATTATATCCTTCCAGCAAGCTATTAAAACTTTGAATGGCTTTGTTGTTGGTTCTATGTTTATCAATTCCAAGGCGCAGGTACCCATTTTGATCTTCGAAAATACATAAGTCATATTTATGTTCATAGCGTTTCATCGCCCTGTTATTTTCTGGCCAAAGGCGTTTAATTTCATTAGCCTCCAGTATTAAAGCCATTAACTCAGTACCGCAAAGTACATAATCAATATGATGAATATTTTTTAAGAAATCCTGACGCTGTTTATTGGCTTTGTTACCTGTGAAATGACTGGCAACCCGTTTTTTTAAATCTTTAGCCTTACCCACATAAACAATTTTTCCTTTGGCATCTTTAAAATAATAAACTCCAGGTTGGTTGGGTAATCGTAAAAAAGATTCCTTATTCAGATTTGGTGGTAAAACTTGTTCCTTAGAGGTCTTTTTAAGCATTTCTGCAATAACACCTTCCAAATCATGTTCTAAAAGCAGATTAAAAAGAATACTGGTAGCATCGGCATCGCCGGCTGCACGGTGACGATTTTGAATTGGAATATTTAAACTGCTACATAATTTACCCAAGCTATAGGATGATTTGCCTGGAATTAATTTTCGGCTTAATCTTACCGTACACAATTTTCTACATTGAAGATCAAAACCTGCCTGATCTAAATGATGTTTGAGAAATGAATAATCGAAGTTTACATTATGGGCCACAAAAACCTTATCATGCAAAAGTTGATAAATTTGCAGCGCTACATCACCAAAAGTAGGTGCATCAACCAACATACTGTCATCAATTCCAGTAAGCGCTGTAATATAGTCTGGAATAGGTATACTAGGGTTGATAAGGGTGCTAAATGACTCTACCACTTGATTACCATCATGAATATTGATGGCAACTTCAGTAATACCATTTGCTGACGCGTGGCCACCAGTGGTTTCAATATCTACAACTGCGTATAACATAGGTTTAATTGAAATACAAATTTATGCTAAAATAATTAGTATTACAACGATTTAGATATTTCTTAAACAAAAAAAGCGACTGCCTAAAAGGGTAGTCGCTTAAATACGATGTATAAACTTTTAAAGTTTCCTTAATAATTTGCTCAGGTTTGGCTTAATACCAATTGAGATTGGAACAGTGTTAAAAGTTCTATCCTGAATTTTTTTGAATCCATACATATAGCTAGCTTCAATAAATAAGTTAGCTCCTCCAATGTTATATTCAATTCCACCTCCACCTTCGGCAATCCCCAAACTATTGGATTTGTTATCCATATTTACTTGTAAGGTACTCGCATTAACACCTGCCTGAGGCGTTAAGATAAATCCACCTCCTGCACCAGCAAAGCCATAAAATGCCCATTTATTTACAATTTTACGATAACCAAGGGCTACGTTCAATAAATAAGTAGTCGATCTGCCTTTTTGTATAGTATATGCAAAACCCGGATCAGGCGTAATTTGATTAAAAGTAAATGCATGCAAACTCACTTTTGGATAGAGAAACAAGCCACTATCACCTAAACCTAAATTAATACCCAATGAGGTTGAAAATTTAGGTTTAAAGTAATCTGATGTTTGTCCCATTGGAAAAGCAAAGCCAACACCACTCATGCTGTAAAGCTTATCTGGTCGACTGGTTTGTGCACTTGCATTTATAGATAATGCGGTACATAGCAATATGATCGGAGTTAAAAATCTGATTTTCATATACGTATATTAGTTGTTAGTTAGTTTATTTACTTTTTGCAATAAATCAGTCATGTTAAATGGTTTTTCTAAGTAATCATCAGGATGAAATTGCTGCGATGCAATATAATTCTCATTATAACGGGCAGATGCCAAGATAACCGGTATGTTCTCCGTTTCACTATTTGAACGAAGCTCTTTAAAAACTGCCCGGCCATCCATTCCATTTAGCATAATATCTAAAATAATCAGATCTGGCTGATAATCTTTAATCGTCTTAAAAATAAATCTGGGTGATAACAGCGGATAAACATTATATTTTTGGGCTTCTAGCGCAAGTTGAAAGACTTCTAAGATATCAGGATCATCATCTACAACTAAAATTCTTTTCAAAATAGATATTCAATTAATAATTTAGTGGACTATCCTAATACAAATTTACTACAGGAAAGTTTTAACCAGAAGGCAAAAATAATAAGTGCTATAGTTTAATTTTTTTAAAGATCTTATTTCATAAAAGAAATACAAGCTCTTTATTTACGCCATTCCACATGAAATGGGATTTTTCCTATCATCAAAATAAGATCATCTAGATTGCAGTATATTCAGATTTTATCAATAAAGAAATGAATGAATTTAATATTAAATATGATTAGTAAAATAAATAACAAATGAATAAAATGATTATATTTAAAATATTGTATTTCAATATTTTATCCTTAAAATAGTATTTATCAAAGTATGAATTGTTATCGTCTACGACTATAAAATCTAAACATCATCCCATGAAAAATAAAATTGATCGTTTAAGTGTTTCCATCACCAATAAGGTGATCGAACTTCAGGAACACGGGTATGACTTCGATTTCCTTCTGCTGGCCAATGGAAGCTTACTTTGTATGCAAACCAATATGAATTATCCCATCAATAGTGTGTCAATCAATATGATAGAGCATGGTTATGATTTTTTTGGAAAGTGTTACAAAAACATTCATGCCGTAGAAACAGGAAATGGCGAACGTGGCGTATTACTCACTGAATCCATCTTATAATTAATCATTCTGCATATTTCACTGTTTTTATTTTAAATCGTAAATCATGTTTTGGCATTCCTATAAGTTTTAAATGAAAATATTTAGTTTTGCAATTCAATTTTGATTGAATTTATTTTTTTTCATTAACATTTTCCTTTCTTATTGATAAAGAGCAACTTTATCTGCAAATCTTTCTTTATACAGTGCTTAAAACATTTTCAAAGCTTCATTTTCTTTTCAGTTTTAATTTTATTGAATATATTTAAACAAAAATGAGTCATGTCACTATATCATATATAATCAATTTGCTAAAAGTCTGCTCATCTATAAAATTTATCTAATCAAGTATAATTACGTTATCTCAAAATTTAAAAACATCGCCCACATCAATTGTGTTAAATTATTTGGTGGGTTTAAAATATCATCCAAAATCCCAACGCTACCACATGAAACAAATATTTGATCAGCTATCTGCAGACTTTAGTAAGCTCACTACTCAACGTTACAGTACGAGCTTTTCTTTAGGTATTTATTTCTTAGGGAAAGAATTGCGTCAGCCTATTTATTCGATTTATGGTTTTGTGCGTTTGGCTGATGAAATTGTTGATAGTTTTCATGAATACGATAAGAAATATCTGTTGGATAAATTTAAACAGGATACTTTTGAAGCCATTGATTTAGGAATTAGTTTAAATCCCATTTTAAATTCCTTTCAGAAAGTTGTTAATCAATATCAAATTGATCATGAGCTGATTTCTCTTTTCTTAAATAGCATGGAAATGGATCTCCTGGAAAAGACATATACGCCCGAATTATATGGAGAATATATTTTGGGTTCTGCAGAAGTTGTCGGATTAATGTGCCTAAAGGTTTTTACCAGTGGTGATGAATCAGAATATCAGCGTTTAAAACCATACGCGATGAAATTAGGCTCTGCCTTTCAAAAGATAAACTTCTTACGGGATATCAAAGCAGATTACCAAAGCCTTAACCGATGTTATTTTCCAAATGTAAATCTGAAAGTATTCTGTGATGTAGATAAGAAAGCCATTGAGAATGAAATTGAGGATGAATTTGCTGAAGCACTTATCGGCATTAAGATGCTACCGATGAGTTCTAGAAATGGTGTCTATTTGTCTTACATCTATTATAAAAAGTTATTTTCTAAAATTAAGGGTTTAAGTGCGGAAAGAATAATGATGGAAAGAATCAGAATTTCAAATCACCTGAAAATTGGTTTAATGTTCGATTCCATTATCAGACACAAATTAAATGTGATTTAAGGCTGAATGGAAGACCAAGTAATTCTAGTCGACGTAAATGATTTTCCAGTAGGTTACATGGAAAAATTAGAAGCACATCAAAAGGGCATACTTCATCGAGCCTTTTCTATATTTATCTTTAATTCAAAAGATGAGTTATTGTTACAACAGCGTGCGATAAATAAATATCACTCCGGTGGCTTATGGACAAATACCTGCTGTAGTCATCCTAAACCCGGAGAAAATAACCTGGAGGCCGCCAATCGCCGGTTGATGGAAGAAATGGGAATGAAGACCGATTTAAGTTATGCGTTTAATTTTACTTACCGGGCAGCGTTTGATAATGGATTAATAGAACATGAGTTTGATCACGTATTTTTTGGAAAATCAGATCTTCTTCCCATATTAAATAGGGAAGAGGTAGAGAACTTTAAATATCTGAGTTTACCTTCATTAAAGGAAGAATTACAACGTAATCCTGATGATTATACACCATGGCTTAGAATCTGCCTGGATAAGGTAATCGAGCATTATCAATCCTATTAAAACTAAAAACGGGCATACAGCCTAAGCCATATACCCGTATCTAAATTAACGCTCTCGGCAGCAAATATAAGGTAAGATTATTGATACTTCCAAATTACTTAATATGTATTTTACATTTAGATTATATAACAAGAAAGGCTGAATTAGGGTGGTTTCATAAGATGCTGTCTTTCAGTATTTTGATTTTCAAACGAAGACTTTATAATTTTTAAAAAATTATTCTGTTAACAATTTAATATCATTAAAAAGGATAAATTAACCATGTTACAGTTTTTTAAACCTGAATTTATTTTTAATTCTCTCATTAAAATATCTGCCCTTTGAAGTTGCAGATTTAAAGGAATTGAACACCGTTTGCGGCACATTTTTATAATGATAGATGTATCCGCTAACAAATACAATGGTTAATATTTTTGATTCGGCGTGATAGCTAAAACTTTTAATGACAGACGAAGGCATAAAATCTATTGCATAATAAAATCAAATACGCTTATTTTTCTTCATCTGCATGTAGCTCAGATTCTTCTTTTGCTACCCTTATTTTTTCTTTCTTCAGATCGATCCTGATAATATTATACAAACTCATATAAATATTGGCAATCCATACTATAGAGAAAAATGAAATAATATAGCCTCGCCAGTCAGGATAAATTAGGGTATACCTGGTAATAAGCAGGATTAAAATGGTAACGTAATGGCTAAAGCAATATTCGCAGGTAAAAACGTAAAAGAACTTTCTTTTAATTAAGCGCTGGCAGTTTTTAGATCGATCAACACAAAACAATCTCGCTTCCTTAAAAATTTCCTCTTTAGTAACTGTCCAGGCAATGCAAGCCACTGGTATGGCCAATACGAAAAGATAATAAATAGGTAGCTCCATAAAAAAGTAGATTTGTTTATAGTAACCTTAAATCCAGGTAAATGTTTACATGCGTTTAAACATTTTGAAAGGTGAGCTGTTAGTTAGGTATTCAATTTAAAATGTTATGGATAGATCAGAAATTATTGCACTTCTTGAGGTGATTAATCAACAAGTGAGTTCTTCAGTATTAGGTGGCAGAGAAGATGATTATGAAGAATTGGAAAGCATGGGTTTAATTACCATTGATAGAGATTCGGTGCAATGGGCTGCTACAATAACGCCAGCCGGAATCGCTTATTTGGGACATGATTAATGCCTGGAGGTAGGCATAGTTTAGCTTGATTATGAATTTAATCTGTTAAATTTGCGATAAGTGAAAAAACTGCATGTATTTAATATGCCTTTCACTTATACTTATGAATAATTTTCAACTTAGAACAGTTAACGTTACCAGATATGTAACGCCTTTGCGTGAAGGCGGCTCTATGCCTGCAATTGCCGAAGCGGATGATGACTTTCTGTATGTATTAAAGTTTCGAGGGGCCGGACAGGGACCTCGGGCATTAATTGCAGAATTAATTGGTGGTGAAGTTGCCAGAATACTTGGCTTACGCATACCAGAATTGGTTTTTGCCCAGTTAGATGAAGCCTTTGGCCGTACAGAGCCTGATGAAGAAATTCAGGATTTGCTGAAGGCCAGTGTGGGCTTAAATCTGGCGCTGCATTACCTTTCAGGTGCCATTACTTTTGATCCAACCGTAACTACAGTAGATCCGAAATTAGCCTCGCAAATTGTATGGCTGGATTGTTTTTTAACCAATATGGATCGTACTTGCCGCAACACCAATATGTTGGTTTGGCATAAAGAACTTTGGTTAATTGATCATGGCGCATCCTTATACTTTCACCATTCCTGGCAAAACTGGGAAGAACAGGCTACACGCCCGTTTTTTTTAGTTAAAGATCATGTATTACTTCCATGGGCATCAGAGCTGGAAGAGGTTGATCAGGAATTTCGCGCTATCCTTAATGGCGAAAAAATAAATGCCATCATTGATTTGATTCCGGATGTCTGGCTAGAAGGAGAAACCAATTTTCCGACTAAAGAAGCGCATAGAAAAGCTTACGCTTATTTTCTGGAAACCAGATTAAATCATTCTCAAATATTTTTAAAAGAAGCACAGCATGCAAGAGAGATACTTATTTGAGTACGCTGTAATTCGGGTAATGCCAAGGGTAGAACGCGAAGAGTTTCTTAATGTTGGCATCATTTTGTTCTGTGCGAAGAAGAAATTTTTGAAAAGTATTTTTTTTCTGGATGAATCTAAAATTAAGGCCATTTATGCGAAGATTGATCTGGAAGATTTGATGGCTAACTTGACAGCTTTTGAGCGAATCAGCAGTGGAATAAAAGGATCTGGCCCCATTGGCGAATATGATCAGGCATCCAGGTTCAGGTGGTTAACGGCCACCAGAAGTACAGTAATACAATGTTCAAAAGTTCATCCTGGATTTTGCCTTGATGCAGAAGAAACCATGATCAGGTTACACCAGGAGCTGGTACTCTAAAACTTGAACATTAACCATTTCAATCAAGCTTAATAAAATTCAATTGTCAAAAGAATATTTTAAAAATCTGCAGGATCTGCTTCATATCGAGCGTGAAGAAGATTTACAGTCGTACTTAAAGCTAACGCAAAATACCTCAGCCGCTGATCGGAGAGCGCTTGGATTAACCTGGTACCCAATCGCAATTCGCAATACAGAAATGGGTAAAGGTGATTATTTAACGGTAGAATTAGAGCGAACCACCCATCAGGATTTGTCGCATCAGTTTCGGTTTGGTTCGTCAGTGGTTTTATTTTCTAACCATGATCCAAAAACTGATCAGGTGGAAGGAATTATCTCACATCAAAGTGCCAATAAGGTGAAAGTAAGTCTTCGGATAGATGAACTGCCTGACTGGGCCAGGGATGGTAAACTTGGTTTAGATTTATTATTTGATAACAATAGCTATGATGAAATGCAGCAGGCATTGAAACAGGCTACAAATCTTACCGAAGATGCTGCTGAAAACAAGTTAATTAAAGTAATTGCCTCGGGTGAAAAACCTTCTTTTCAACATACTGAAAAATTCATTCTGCCTAATGGACTCAATGAATCTCAGCAACTTGCAGTAAGTAAAATCGTTTCTGCAGATCACCTGGCTATTATTCATGGTCCTCCCGGAACTGGCAAAACCACCACTATTGTACAGGCAATAAAGTCGTTAATTAAACACCGCGATCAAAAAATATTGGTTGTGGCTCCAAGTAATACGGCAGTTGACTTACTGACTGAAAAACTAGCGATAGAAGGTTTAAATGTAATTCGGATAGGAAATCCGGCAAGGGTTTCAGAAAAATTGTTATCAGCTACCTTAGATCATCAAATGGCTGATCATCAGGAAATGAAAACAATCAAGACCTTAAAAAAACAGGCAAGTGAGTACAAAAACATGGCGCATAAATATAAGCGCAGTTTTGGTAAGGCTGAGCGTGACCAACGTAAGGCACTCTTTGATGAAGCGCATAAAATAGGGAAGGAAATAGAAAAAACCGAATCCTATATCATGGATCACCTGTTTAATAAAGCGCAGGTAATTACAGCAACATTGGTAGGAGCGAATCACTATACTGTTCGCCAATTGAAATACCATACTGTAGTGATTGATGAGGCTGGACAAGCTCTGGAACCTGCTTGTTGGATTCCGATTTTGAAAGCCCAAAAGCTAATTTTAGCAGGCGATCACTTTCAGTTACCACCAACTATAAAATCTACAGAAGCAGCAAAAAAAGGATTAAGTAATACTTTGCTCGAAAAGTTGGTAAACCTTCATCCTGAATCTGTTGTGCTTTTGAATGAACAATACCGCATGAACAAAAATATCATGGGCTATTCATCAAAGGTTTTTTATGAAGACAAATTAATTGCACATGCTTCGGTAGCTGAACAATTGCTTTTTAAAGATGATGAGCCACTCAATTTTATTGATACTGCTGGTTGCAGTTTTGATGAAAAGTTAGATGGTACAAGCACCACCAATCCGGAAGAAGCCGCATTTCTGATCAGACATTTGCATCAACTGGTAACCCGGTTACAAATGGATTTTTCTCTGGAATATTTTCCAACCATTGCCATTATTTCCCCCTATAAACAGCAAGTCCAGATTTTAAAAGCCCTGATGCTGGAAGATGATCTTTTACTTAAGCACCAAAACAAAATTGCCGTAAATACCATTGATAGTTTTCAAGGGCAGGAGCGGGATGTGGTTTATATTAGCTTAACCAGAAGCAATTCGGAAGGAAATATTGGTTTCTTATCAGACACGAGGAGAATGAATGTGGCGATGACCAGAGCTAGAAAAAAATTGGTGGTAATTGGCGACAGCTCTACACTTTCTAAAGCTAAATTTTATGCAGACTTTATTGGTTATGCTGAAAAACTAAACACTTATCATAGCGCCTGGGAATATATTGATACCTAGATAGAATTGTATTACAGTTTATTTTTTATTTTGTATTAAATTATTATTTTTGAACAGATAATCCTAGATTTCGATTCATTTAAAGCTCAAATTGAAACAATTCATAGTTGATTTTGATTAATTTGAGTCAGAGTTCGGTGATTTAGACTTCACAGAATCCAATAAGTATTTAAATGAATCAAGGTTTGAAAATTTTAATTGCAGATGATAGCGAATTGATGCGTATCGTCATGAAAGGTTTTTTTAAGAAATTTCTGTCAACATGTGAAATTTCAGAAACCTCCAATTTGTCAGAAACATTTAACCTGCTGAATAAACAAGATTTCGATTTTCTTTTGCTGGATATCAATATGCCGAGTGGCGATAGTGATCCGGATACCGTTAAAGAAATATTAGCCATACAGGAGAACGTAAAAGTTTGTATGTTTTCTGGTAATGACAAAAATACTTTAGAACAGGACTATCGGGACGCAGGCGCTATCGGTTTTATTCAGAAAAACGGAGACATGTCTGAAGCACTAAAAGAAGTATTAGCTAACAATTTCTAATTTATTTTCTTCCAGTTTTCCTGAAATTGTGGCTCCGGCAATCAGCAGTTCGTTGGTGATCATTTTGGTGTATTCTGTAATTTCAGATTTAAAGTCTTTAACAGATGAACCAGACCTGATTTCTTCCAATCGCTTTTCCCACTGACCGGTTAATTCTGCCTGTGCAATTTGCTTGTCTTTAACCACTTCGTAAACCACAAGGCCCTTAGCAGTTGGAACTAAATTTCTTTTTTCACGCGTGATATATGTTCGGGTAATTAGTGTTTCAATAATAGATGCCCGGGTGGCTGGTGTACCTAATCCGCTGTCTTTCATTGCATAACGCAACTCTTCATCTTCAATTTCTTTACCACAAGTTTCAAGGGACTTAAGCAGAGAAGCCTCATTATACATGGCTTTTGGCTTGGTCTGTTTTTCCAGCAATGATTTTTCTGTAATTGGCAATTGTTCACCCACTACCACCTTTGGTAAGGCAGCATTATCCTCATCTTTTTTATCTTCATCCGTTTCATTAAAAACAGCACGCCATCCTGCCGATCGGATTACTGTTCCGTTAGCCAGAAAAGTTAAACCCGATTGAATGGTGATTTTGGTAATTTCCTTCAGGCATTCCTGGTGAAAAGCTTCGATCATCCTACCCACCACCATATCATATATCGCTTGT
Organism: Pedobacter psychrotolerans; assembly: GCF_004340665.1. Taxonomy (GTDB): domain Bacteria; phylum Bacteroidota; class Bacteroidia; order Sphingobacteriales; family Sphingobacteriaceae; genus Pedobacter; species Pedobacter psychrotolerans. The sequence goes on along the minus strand of NZ_SLWO01000006.1, from coordinate 101,404 downwards.
CGGTCACTGCTTAAACCATAAGCTTCTACGCCCGTAGGTAAAACTGCATGGTGATCAGTCACCTTTTTTGCGTTAACACTGCGCTTATTGAGTTTGATGGTTTGTAAAAATTGTGCTTGTTTACCGAAATCTGGATGATTGGTAAACTTTGAAATTAAATTGGGCACACCTGCAAAAACATCATCTCCAATATACCTGGAACCTGTACGAGGATAGGAAACCAGTTTGCTTTCATATAAGTTCTGTAAAATGCCCAAAGTCTGATCAGCAGTATAGCCTTTCTTCTTATTGGCTTCTTGCTGTAAACTACTTAGATCGTGCAGGAGTGGTGGTGGTTCTTTTCTAGGTTTTGCTTCCACAGCAGTGATGTTTCCACCATTTGGAAATCCAGATGCTACGTCCTCCACCAGAGCAAATAATTTTTCCGCCTCTTCCTTATCTTTATAGTTTGTGGTTGAAACAGCCTTAAAAACCTGCTCATCTTTAACCAATAAAATACTGAGCTGGTAATAGGTTTGTGGAACAAAGTTTTTAATTTCCAGGAAACGGGCACAAATCATGGCCAGGGTAGGTGTTTGCACTCTTCCCAATGACAACACGGTTCTGTTCCCAGCAGAAATACTAAGCGCCTGCGTGGCATTCATTCCCACCAGCCAATCTGATTCAGAGCGACAATGGGCAGAGTTGAAAAGTGTATCGTAATCCGTTCCGGGCTTTAAATTCCGAAAACCATCTTTAATGGCTTCATCAGTTTGTGAGGAAATCCAAAGTCTTTTAAACGGCTTTTTGCATTTAAGGTAATAATAAATGTAACGGAAAATTAATTCACCTTCCCGTCCGGCATCCGTAGCCACTATGATTTCTGTAGCCTCATCAAAAAGCTTTTTAATCGTATCTAATTGTTTTCTTACCGCAGGATCTTCAACAAACCCATCTTTAGTTTTTATTTTACGGATGGCTAGCTTAAACTTAGCTGGCAACATGGGTAAATGTTGTCGCCTCCAGCCAATAAAACCATAATCCTGAGGAGGTGCCAATTGTAATAAATGCCCAAATGCCCAGGTAAAAGAATATCCTTTACCTTCAATGTATCCATCTTTTCTGGTGGTTGCTCCGAAAACTTTAGCAAGTTCACGACCAACAGAGGGCTTTTCTGCAATTACAATTTTCATGAATGGGGCTTATTTTTCAAACCCCAAAGATCGCTAAAATAACTCATGGCGAGCTTAATTTTTTACTCACATGTTAAAGTATTGAGCGCTAAACATTTTGATGCTTTCTGTGTTAGCTTCTTGTATTTTTTTAACCTGCAGGATGATATTTATTGTATTTTACGCAGCGGTTTGCAAGGAAATAAGGAAGAAATGTTGTTTGTCAGTTTAAAAGATTTCTCCATTTCGGTCGAAATGACGATAGGTTAAATATCGTTTAGAATATGTGTAACTGAATGAAGAAGCGTTGTTTGTCAGTTTAAAAGATTTCTCCACTTCGGTCGAAATGACGATAAGTTAAATATCGTTTAGAATATGTGTAACTGAATGAAGAAGCGTTGTTTGCGGTTTAAAAGATTTCTCCACTTCGGTCAAATGACGATAAGTTAAATATCGTTTAGAATATGTGTAACTGAATGAAGAAGCATTGTTTCCGGTTTAAAGGATTTCTCTTTTTCGGTCGTAATGATAATATAGGTCGAAATCAGTTTAGTAACAATTGCTACCTATTCAAATCATAATGATGAATGGAAAAACAGTATAACTTATTTAATCATGAAATTCAGGTTCATTTTGAACCAAAACTGGTAAGGGTATTTAGTGATGCTGCACTTTGGGCATTTCTGAAAGATGATGCAGGAACGCGATTTGAAATTTTAGTTAAAATCATTAAAGATGATTACCTGAAGAAATATGAGGTAGAACTTAATATCACCAACGATTCATTGATTGTAGAAATTTTGGTTCACGTATATTGTGACTATATTGGTTTAAGATTTAATCAAGTGGTTAAGATTAAATTCATTCAAAAATTAGTCGTTAAGTTACTAGAGCGGGCTGAAGTGGTGGATTGCGGCGAGCGGAGTGTAGATAGCAATCGCTGGGTTTGGGATTTGCTCTCCAAATATAAAAAAGCTTTTATCAAAATTCTACCTAAAAATTTAAACAGGAGAAAACTGAAATAATAGCTGAATTTTAAAGTTCTTTTGCTAAATTCACAAGAAAACCCTTCAATTTTTCTAAAGAGTCAATAATCTTTTGATTTTCTTTTACATCCGATTTATTATTTTTTAAATGCTCTTTAGCGCCTTTAAGTGTAAAGCCTTTTTCATCTACTAAATTGAAGATGATTTTAAGGTTTTCAATGTCTTCAGGTGTAAAAAGACGATTGCCTTTCTTGTTTTTCTTGGGCTGAAGGATATCAAACTCCTTCTCGTAAAAACGGATTTGAGATGCATTAACATTAAACATTTCAGTCACTTCGCCCATCGTATAATACATTTTATTAATGTCTCTTTCTTTGTACGGCATAACTTGTGCTTGATTATTAGGGTTTTACATCGATTATTTAAAGCATTCAAATGTAACTCGATTTTTCCTGATTAACGCAATAAAATTTTAATTTTGTTCCTTCAATATTTAAAATAATGACAGCTAAAGAGATAAGACAGGCATTCCTTCATTTTTTCGAACAGAAACAACATCATATAGTGGTTTCGGCACCCATAGTGGTAAAAAACGACCCTACTTTAATGTTTACCAATGCCGGGATGAACCAGTTTAAGGATTTGTTTTTGGGAGAGGCTGCTATTAAATATGCCAGAGTTACAGATACACAACGTTGTTTGCGGGTATCAGGAAAACATAATGATCTGGAAGAGGTGGGTATAGATACTTATCACCATACCATGTTCGAGATGCTTGGAAACTGGAGTTTTGGCGATTATTTTAAAAAGGAAGCCATTGCCTGGAGCTGGGAATTATTAACTGAGGTGTATAAAATACCTAAAGATCAATTATACGTTACCTATTTTGAAGGCGATGAAAAAGAGGGTTTAGAGAAAGACCAGGAAGCTTACGACCTTTGGAAACAATATGTGGATGAAAGCCATATTTTACCCGGCAATAAGAAAGATAATTTCTGGGAGATGGGCGAAACAGGTCCTTGTGGTCCGTGTTCTGAAATCCATGTTGACTGTCGTACTGATGATGAAAAGGCATTGGTTAATGGCGCTACTTTGGTAAATGCCGATCATCCGCAGGTAATTGAAATCTGGAACAATGTTTTTATGCAGTTTAACCGTTTGAAAGATGGTTCATTGCAAAGTTTGCCTGCCAAACATGTGGATACCGGAATGGGCTTTGAAAGATTGGTAAGGGTTTTACAGGAAAAAACGTCTAATTACGATACCGATGTTTTCCAGCCGATGATTCAGTTTATTGCTGAAAAATCAGGCATTCAATATGGCGCTGATGAAAAAACGGACATTGCCATGCGGGTAATGGCTGATCATATCCGTGCCATTTCGTTCGTAATTGCTGATGGTCAGTTGCCATCTAATAACAAAGCTGGTTATGTTATCCGCAGGATTTTACGCCGTGCAGTTCGTTACGCTTATACTTTTTTAAACTTCAAAGAGCCATTTTTGAATCAACTGGTACCTTTGCTGGCTGAACAGTTTAAAGGCGTTTTTGATGAATTGGTTGCACAACAGGATTTTGTACAGAAAGTGGTTTTAGAGGAGGAAGTTTCTTTTTTGAGAACCTTAGGTCGTGGAATTGAAAAGGTTTTGGAATATGAGCGCAAAAAGTATCTTAATGATAGAGGATATGATATTAATTCTGAATTGTCTTTAGAACAGTTTAAAGATAAAGTCGCATATGGAATTAAGGTTGATGGTGATTTTGCATTTGAATTATATGATACCTATGGTTTTCCAATTGATTTAACAGTATTAATTGGTAAAGAAAGAGGTTTTAGAGTTGATACGGATGGATTTGAAATAGCACTCGAAAAGCAAAAAAATCGTTCTCGTGCCGCCACAGCTATCGATACTGGCGATTGGGTAATCGTTAATGCTGATGATCAAAGTGAATTTGTAGGTTATGATGATTTAGAAATTGCAACGGAGATTTTAAAATACCGTAAAGTTAAAGCAAAAGGGAAGGAGCAATATCAGATTGTTCTACGCCAAACGCCTTTTTATGCAGAAAGTGGTGGACAAGTAGGAGATACTGGTCGTTTAGAAGATCACAGTCGCCAGTTTTGGGTAGACATTACAGATACCAAGAAAGAAAATGGATTAACAGTGCATTTTGCAGATATTCTGCCAGATAACCTTGAAGGAAAATTCTGGGCAGTGGTGGATGAAGATAAACGTGTGCTCACTGAAGATAATCACTCTGCGACACACTTGTTGCATGCTGCTTTAAAACAGGTTTTGGGTCAGCATGTTAACCAGAAAGGTTCATTGGTGAATGCAGATTACTTACGTTTTGATTTTTCACACTTTGCGAAAGTTACAGAAGAAGAACTTGCACAAATTGAAGTCATTGTAAACCAGAAAATCAGAGCAAACATTAAGCTGAAAGAACAAAGAAATGTACCTTATCAAGATGCCATTGAAAGTGGTGTAACAGCTTTATTTGGTGAGAAATATGGTGATTTTGTTCGGATGATTACTTTTGATGATCATTTTTCAAAAGAACTTTGTGGCGGTACGCATGTAAAAGCAACCGGACAAATTGGTTCATTTAAGATCGTTTCTGAAAGTGCCGTTGCAGCAGGTGTTCGCCGGATTGAGGCCATCACGGCTGATAAAGCGGAACAGTATTTCTTAGATCAACGTAAAGAATTAGGCCATTTAAAAGCACTCTTAAATGGTTCGAAAGATCTTTCGGCATCAGTCCAAGCTTTACTGGATGAAAACACTAAACTGAAAAAAGAAATCGAAAAAACCACTTTAGAGCGTGTTGGAAACTTAAAGAATGAAATTGTACACCATGTAAGGGGCATAAATGGGGTAAACCTTATTGCCAGACACATCGATCTGCAAAGCGCTGATGCCATTAAAAATTTGGCTTTCTCACTTAAAGATATGGTTGATAATCTCTTTTTAGTATTTACCACTGAAATTGATGGCAAGCCTGGCATTACTGTAATGTTATCTGATGGCCTGGTAAAACAGGGAATGAATGCATCCAACATCGTTCGTGAGCTGGGTAAGGAAATTCAGGGTGGAGGTGGAGGTCAGCCTTTTTATGCGACTGCTGGTGGTAAAAATCCTGCTGGTTTAGGAAAGGTGCTGGAAAAAGCTGAAGATTTTATTCCAAAAGGATAATAAATTATCGTTAGCCGGGATCTCTAATCCCGGCTTTTCTAGTTGCGGATTTAAAATCCGCAGTTAATTATAGGCGAGATTACAAATCTCACCCAACGGTTAGTTAGCCGGGATCTCCAATCCTGACTTTTCTAGTTGCGGATTTAAAATCTGCAGTTAATTATAGATAATATTTTACTCTAAAATCTTAAATCTTCATGCAATTGGTTTATATGAGGATTTCTTATTTATAGCTTACTATCGTGCTGACTACATCAGGCTAATAAACTTTTAACGCTTGTATATTTAGGGACGTTTTGCTCAAAAAGATAAGATCAGCAGAAAATAATTACATTGCATAATTAATACTCACTATTAAACAAGTTTAAATGGGCCTCGGATTTTCGTTATTTTTTATTTTTATTGCTATTAAAATAATGAACAAACATCTGGATAAAGATATTATTCAACCCACGGTGGTAGAAAATCCAAACCTCGGCGAAACCAAACTCATCAATTACTTTCCGATAATTTTTCACCTCACTATTATTGTACTGATTTTGTTCTCGTGTTTTAGGTCTGGAATTATGAGCGAGGCACGTATAGGCTTACTGATTTCAGATGGGATTTTTCAATTTGTAAGTACCATACTCATTTATATCATTGCGCTTATCAATCCGTTTGTATCTTTTTCCACCGAAATGAGAAAAAAAATTACCGATAAGGCTCAGGATCAGGATTTTAACTGGCTCAATTGGCTATTAAAAAATAGAAACTGGCAGTTATTAAAGGGTTTAGCCTGTATTGCTATTATAGGCTATTGCATATATGAAGGTTATCTGGTTATCCCAAATTTGAATCAGGGCGTTTTATCAGGAATAGCAGTTGTGCTGATTTTCTTTTTTGTACTCAGTAATATCATACAGTTAATTCAAAATCCGGTATTGTTTAAGCAAAAAACATTGTTTAGGCTATCTATGCTTTACAAGTCTTTCAAATTGGTCTTCCTGATATCTCTTGGTTTGCTTATAACTATTTTCGTCTTCACACTAGTTTTGAAGATTGATCAGCATAAACGTATTCTGACTTCGGGAAGCATATTGCTTGTTTATAATGTGGTGATGGCTTATAATGAATTCAAAATCCTTCGCGTTAATTAATGATACTTCCTCAAAGCACGGATTGCAATAAACAATCCAATCAGTGTTAAAAATGCACTTAAAATAAAAGGAGCACCAGGAAAATATAAAGGTGTTCCATCTTCAATAAAGTAAACAAAAATATGGCTAACCAGCCATGGCCCGATAATAGCGGCAAGGCTTTGCAAACTGGTGGTAATTCCTTGAATTTCTCCTTGTGCATTTTCTGGCACCTGGTTGGAAATAATACTTTGCATCGCTGGTCCGCCAATACCCGCCAAACAATAAGGTATGATGAACAACATCATCATTGTTCCGTTTTTAGCAAAGGCAAAACATAAAAAACCGATCACATATAGTATTAATCCAATATAAATTGCCTTTCTATTTCCAATTTTGGGAATAACAATCCGGATCAATCCACCTTGAACTAGCGCAACCATAATCCCCACCACGGCCAGCGAATAGCCAATCATCTTTGGTGTCCATTGGAACTTTTCAATCACATAATATGACCAATTGGATTGAACGGAATGACTGGCAATATAAAGTAATAATAAAGTGGCCAGCAAACCTAAAATCGCCGGGTATTTTGATGCATTGATAAACGAACCAACCGGATTGGCACGTTTCCATGAGAATTTTCTACGTTTCTCTTTTGCCAGCGACTCTGGCAGAATAAAATAACCATACAACCAGTTGAGTAATGACAGGCCCGCTGCAACCATAAAAGGTACTCTTAACCCAAAGCTGCTGAGCAAGCCTCCACCAACTGAACCTAAAATAAAACCTAATCCAAATGCAGCACCCACTAATCCGAAGTTTTGAGCTTTTTTCTCCGGTGTTGAGATGTCTGCAATGTATGCCATACCAGTAGTAAAGCTTGCACCGGTAATCCCGGCAATAATTCTTCCTATAAAAAACCAGAATATGGATGGCGCAAAGGAGAGAAGCAGATAATCCATGCCAAGGCCAAACAAAGAAAAAAGCAAGATTGGTCGCCTGCCATACTGATCACTTAAACCACCCAGGATGGGAGAAAAAATGAATTGCGGCAAAGCAAACGCAACCATAAGGTAGCCTCCATAATCTGCAGCTACGCTAGTGCTTCCACCGGTAAATTCTTTTATAAGATTTGGTAAAACCGGAATGATGATTCCGAAACCAGTACAATCAATCAAAAGCGTAAACATAATAAAGATCATCGCCGATTGTTTCTGCTGAGCCATAGGTTTAGATTATATACAAAAATAGAATTTTGGAGTTAATCTTTTAAGGGTTATTGTTTTAATTCAATAATAAGGTGCTGGTTTGATTTTTAAAGATTGGTGGCATTAGTTATTAAATGTTGATTGGATGAGCATACCTGAATTTGATAATTACGGATTGATTTTAACACCCCGGTCTGCGACCACCCCTCTGAAAGAGGGGAATTACGATCGCCATTCCCTCCGATGCATCGGAGGGTGATCAAACGGCCAGGTGGTTGAAATATAAATACCTATTCAAAGCATTGTAGTTAGATCATTAATCAAATTAAGGTTATTAAGATACGAGGAATCGATATTATAAAAAACTTATTTAAATACGACTGTAAGAACACCAAAAAAATCTTTCATCTAAAAACCTTTAACTACGGCCAAAACTTTTCCACAATGCCTTATTTCGGCATATTTTTGCTAAATTCGCAAGGTTATAACAATAGCTTTTTGAAACATCGTTTTTGATAACGAGAATAATAACTTATGGCAGAAGATTTAGAAAATCAACAAAACGACAAAATCATCCAGATTAATATAGAGGAGCAGATGAAATCGGCCTACATTGACTATTCAATGTCGGTAATCGTATCAAGGGCTTTGCCTGATGTACGTGATGGCTTGAAACCGGTTCACCGCCGTGTTTTATACGGCATGCTTGATCTGGGCGTTACCAGTAATAAACCACATAAAAAATCTGCCCGTATTGTTGGTGAAGTTTTAGGTAAATATCACCCACATGGTGATGCATCTGTATATTTCACCATGGTTCGTATGGCTCAGGATTGGAGTTTGCGTTATCCAATGGTAGATGGACAAGGAAACTTTGGTCACATCGATGGTGACTCACCAGCTGCGATGCGTTATACAGAGGCTCGTTTCTCTAAAATCGCAGAAGAAATGCTGGCCGATATTAATAAGGATACGGTAGATTTTCAGTTAAACTTTGATGATACCTTACAGGAACCAACAGTTTTACCTGCAAAAATCCCTAACTTATTGGTAAACGGATCTTCAGGTATTGCAGTGGGTATGGCCACGAACATGGCGCCACATAATTTAACTGAAGTAATTGATGGTGTAGTAAATTATATCGACAACAGAGACATCACGATTGAGGAATTAATGAAGTTTGTAAAAGCTCCTGATTTCCCTACCGGTGGTATTATTTATGGCTATACAGGTGTAAAAGAAGCTTTCGAAACAGGGCGTGGACGTATCGTGATGCGTGCCAAGGCTGAAATCGAAAGCATTAAAGACCGCGAAGTAATCATCGTTACAGAAATTCCTTATCAGGTTAATAAAGCCATGATGATTGAGCGTACTGCTGAATTGGTAGGCGAGAAAAAACTGGAAGGTATTTCGAACATTAAAGATGAATCGAACAAAGATGGTATCCGCATCGTTTACGAAATTAAGCGTGATGCAAATGCATCCATTGTTTTAAACAACCTATATAAGTATACTGCTTTACAAACATCATTCAGTGTAAATAATATTGCATTGGTGAAGGGTCGTCCACAAATGTTAAATCTGAAAGATTTAATTGTACATTTTGTAGACCACAGACATGATGTTATTGTTCGCCGTACCAAATATGAATTGGCTGAAGCTGAAAAACGTGCGCACATTTTAGAAGGTTATTTAATTGCTTTAGATCATTTAGACGAGGTAATTAAATTAATTCGTGCATCAGAAACTCCAGAAGAGGCTCGCATGGGCTTGATGGAGACATTTGGTTTAAGTGATCTTCAGGCACGTGCCATTCTGGATATGACACTTCGTCGTTTAACAGGACTAGAGCGTGATAAAATTAAAGAAGAGTATGCAGAATTGATGAAAACCATTGAAAGCTTAAAAGCTATTCTTGCTGATGAAGGTTTGCGGATGCAGATTATCAAAGACGAGTTAGCAGAAATTCAGCAAAAATTCGGCGATGAGCGTAGAACAACTATTGTTCATTCAGCTGAAGACATGAGCATGGAAGATTTCATCGATGATGAAGAAGTAGTGATCACCATTTCCCATGAAGGTTACGTAAAACGTACGCCAGCAACTGAGTTCAGGGCACAAGGTAGAGGTGGAAAAGGATCTAAAGGAAGTACTTCACGAAACGAAGATTTCATTGAACACATGTTGGTGGCTACTAACCACAATTATATGTTATTCTTTACCGAAGCCGGAAGATGTTTCTGGTTGCGGGTTTACGAAATTCCGGAAGGTTCCAGAACCAGTAAAGGAAGGGCGATACAAAACATTATCAATATTCCGAAAGACGAGAAAATTAAGGCTTACATCAAAGTGAAGAACCTGAAAGATCAGGAATACTTAGAGAACAATTTCATTATTATGTGTACTAAAAAAGGTACCATTAAGAAAACCTCTCTGGAGTCTTATTCACGTCCGCGTGTAAATGGTATTAACGCCATCAATATCAACGACGGAGATGTATTATTAGAAGCTTGTTTAACTAACGGTCAGAGCGAAATTGTAATGGCATTACGTTCTGGAAGGGCCATTCGCTTTAATGAAAGTACCGTTCGCCCGATGGGTAGAACAGCTACCGGAGTTCGTGGCGTGAGACTTGCGCATGATAAAGATGAGGTTGTTGGCATGATTGCTGTAAACAATCCGGAGGTTACGGTGTTAGTAGTATCAGAAAAAGGATACGGAAAACGGACTGACATTGAAGATTACCGCGTAACCAATCGTGGTGGTAAAGGTGTAAAAACAATCAATGTAACTGAGAAAACCGGACAATTAGTATCCATTAAAGACGTTACAGATAGCGAAGATCTGATGATCATTAACCGTTCAGGTATTGTAATCAGAATTCCTGTTTCAGCATTAAGAGTAATGGGACGTGCTACGCAAGGTGTGCGTTTAATCTCGCTGAAGGGTGATGATGAGATTGCATCGGTTACGAAGATTGATCACGAAGAGGATGAAGAAGAAGCAGTTGATTTAGATGGTGTATTGGTGGTTGATGGTGAAGAACTAGAAGCTGATCCAACTACTGAAGCTGAGGAAACTGAAGAAGAGGAAGAAGAAGGTGATGCTGATAACGAAACGGAAGAATAAGTTAAACTAAAATAAAAATTAGAATAAAAATTATGAAAAGAGTATTTCTAGGTATAATTTTAGCAGGAGCGTTTAGCGCTACATTTGCTCAGAAAAGTGAGGTTAATGAAGCTAAAAAAGCATGGGGAATTTTTCAGTTAACAACACAAGGTGCAACACCTTTGGATAAAAAACTAGAATCTATTAAAGCTGGTTTGGCCCATACAGATAAAGCCATTGCTGATGAGAAATCTAAAGTAATGCCTGAAGCATGGTCATATCGTGCGTTATTTGCCTCTTCAGCAGCTATCATGGATACAGTGAATGTGGCTAACGCTGATGCAAATTTAAAAGTTGCTCAGGATGCATTGGTAGAAGCTAAAAAACTAGATACCAAAGGCGCTGAAAAAGAAAACATCACATTGGCTGAAACCAATATTTCCAATGCGGTTAGAAACGCAGGTGTTTTGGCTTACAATAAAAAAGACTACAAAACTGCTTATACCAAATTTGTACAGGCCACAGTAATGAATCCAACTGATACTGCAATGTATCTGAATGCGGGTATTGCTGCCAGAAATGTAGAGGATTATCCAGGGATGATTCAGCAATTTAAAAAGGTAATTTCTTTAAATTCTCCGCAATCTAAAGATTTATATAACGAATTGGTTGATGTAACTTTAAGAAAACAAAAGGATACTACAGCTGCCTTAGCGCTTATCGCTGAAGCTGTTGCTAAATATCCGGACAATGCGGATTTGATTAAAACAGAAACTCAAATCTATATTGATAGAGGTGATGTAGCAAAATCTGAGAAAATGTTAAATACATTGGCTACAAAAGAACCTACTAACCCAAGTTATCAGGTATTACTGGGAAATATTTATTTTTCTCAGGCTTTAAAACTTCAGGCAGATCGTAATAAAATCGATCCAAAAAAAGTAAAAGAATTTAATGAGGTAACAGTAAGAATGAATGGCTTATTGGATAAATCATTGCCATTTTACAAAAAAGCTATAGAAATTGATCCAAAAAATGCTGGTGCTTTAGAAACGTTAAAAACCATTTATGCGTTTAGAAACGATACTAAAAACTATAATGATGTGAAGGCTAAATTAGATGCCTTGCCAAAACAATAGTTAAAAGCTAAAATTTAAAAAAGAGTCCTGATTTGATCAGGACTCTTTTTTTTTGTTTATTTTTACAGGATCAGCATTTTTTATACCCATTATATCTAGATCTACTATGCAAAATGGTTTTAAGCTATTAATAGCACTTATAGTTTTGACATCACTAAATACTTTCGCTCAGAAAAGTCAGATTTTGATTGCTCGTAATTCGGTAGGAAAGCTTCAGGCATCTATTGCAAATAAAGAAGATGAAAAAAAGCAGCTAGCCATTATTACAGAGGGTTTAAAAGCCATTGAATCTGCTGAAAAGGATAATAAGACAAAAAACTGGGCAGAAACCTGGTCGCTAAAATCTTACCTGACATCTTATGCGTCTATAATTGATACAGATGCTTCCAATGCTGATAAATTTTACGAAGCCGCAAATACAGCAATTAAACAAGCCAGAGGTTTAGATAAATATGAAGATAATTCAGGTCTGATCAAGGCTTCCAATCATAATATTTTGATTAAAAAGCAGGAGCGGGGCAATGCTTCTTATTTCAATAATGATTTTAAGGAAGCTTACGATGATTTGAAAGAGGTAAGCGATAGTTTTCCAACAGATACCACATTAGCCTTGAATACAGCAATCTGTGCATTAAATATTCAAAATTACGACGAGGCGATTAATTATTTCAACAGAGCTAAAGATAATGGGATTCGCAATGCATCTATGTTTCAAAAACTTGCTCAATTGTATAGCGCTAAATATGATAATGAAACAGCGATCAAAACATTGGAAGATGGTTTATTAAAAAATCCTTTTAACCATAATCTGACCAATGAGTATATCAATTTGCTTTTAGATACTGAAAACTATGCGAAAGCAACCAGTTTAATTGAAGGCAACCTTAAGGTTGAAAAAGCAAATAAACTGCTTTATTTCTTATATGGATACCTGCAGCAAGCTGGTGGAAATAATTCAACTGCAATTCTGGCTTATGACAAAGCTTTGGCTACAGATCAAAATTACTTTGATGCATTGTATCAGATAAGTCTGGCTTATATTAATACGGCAAATGAAACTTTGCAAAAAGCAGATCCAGAAAAAGCATCAAAATACAATTCTTTAATTAACCGGGCACAACTTGCTTTGCAACGTGCCAATGAAATTAATCCGAACGATAAAAAAACTGTTCAGTTATTGCTTGACATTTATTCTCGCAAAAAAGAAACTGACAAAGTACAGGAACTTAACCGCAAACTTCAGGAGTTGTAATAGGAGATCAATTCTTAAGCAGTAGGGTTTTATAAATATCAACTTAACATAATATTAATTATGAGACAATCTAGTTGATTATTTGTAGTAGACAATATTTGTCTTTTAGAGATATATGATTATGACATATCTCTAAATACGGTCGGGAGTTTTATTAATACTTTGATAATCCAGAATTAACTGATTAATAAAAATATTTCGTGATCTTTATAGTACAAAAACCTATAATTATGAAAAAGATCATTTCAATTTGCATGCTTGTATTATGTGTCGTATCCTTAACAACATATGCTACACCAGAAGTACCAAAACCAGTTAGCAGCATCAAAGCTAAAGTAACTACTTACAATGTCCGTTTGGGTTACAGAAATCTTGATGGCAGTGTAACTACTTCAGTATCTACAGAATCGCCAGGCTTTACCATTTATAACCAGGAAAGCGGTGATGATTATTATGCTGAAAATGGACCATCTTCGTTCGGAACATTTTTACCTTATCAATTGCCAGGTACGATTAATGGTTTACCTGCAGGAACCTATGAGTTTAGTGCAGAAAGAGGTCAGGGAAACTGGACAGGTTATGGATCTATCACCGTAACCTTATCTCCAGAAATGATAGGCGCTGACGGTTATGTAACTGTTTACGTTCCTATTGCCTGGGTAGAATAAAATTCAATCATTTAATTTAATCAATGAGCAGTCTTAATAACCAAGACTGCTCATTGATGTTTATATCCTCAATTATATTCATCTTTTCCAATCGCTAAAAGTGAATTATTCCAATAGCTTTCAATCAGCATTATTAGCCGATTTGATCAACTAAATACTTGGTTTTTTGTTGTGCTTGTATGTATGATCATTTCACCTTTCCTGAAGCCGATGCTTTACAAATAGCCTTATCAAAGCAACTTATTTTTAAGCCACTCAAGTCCATTCATACTATTGCCGGAGCTGATATTTCTTTTGATAAAGGAAGCTCAACCATGTATGCAGGAATAGTAATTTTAAGCTTTCCAGAAATGGTGGTTCAATCATATGCACTTGAAACCTATGAAACAACTTTCCCTTATCAGCCTGGATATTTGGGTTTTAAAGAAGTGCCTGCGCTTTTAAAAGTATGGGATTTGATTCCGGTAAAGCCTGATGTCGTAGTATTGGATGGCAATGGCATTTTGCATCCCAGGCGAATGGGCGTTGCATCACATTTCGGTGTGCTGACCAATCAACCAACCATTGGCTGTGCCAAGAGTATATTATATGGCGATAACCATCTTCCTGAAAAATCTAAATTTAGTACGGCTGAAATTAAAAGTCATGGTGAAATATTGGGTTATGCTCTAAGAACCAAAGACAATAATAAACCTGTTTATATTTCTGCAGGACACTTAATCACAAATGAGCATGCTTTAGCCGTGATTAAAAAATGTATTGGAAATTATAGAATACCTGAACCAACCCGGTTGATTCATGATATTGTAAATGATTTTAGGACAGGTAAATTAAAGGCTGGATTTCATATTAAAACCCAGCCCCTCACCTTATTTTAAATCCAGTTGATTCCCTTTTTCAGCAACTGTAAAGTCTGATGCTCTTCTGAGCCAATTTCTGGCTGAATATTATATCCCCAATTTGCTTGTGGTGGTAAACTCATTAAAATAGACTCAATTCTACCATTGGTTTCTAAACCAAATTTAGTTCCTGAATCATATACCAGATTAAATTCTACGTATCTGCTTCTACGTTGATATTGCCACTCTTTTTGAAGATCAGTAAATTCTTTATCGCGGTTTCGCTCCAGTAATTCAGTATAAATGGGTAGAAAAGTTTCACCGATATTGGCAGAAAAATCTAAGATTCCTTCCCACGATAAATTGGTGTTATCTGGTTTTAATCTGTCGTAAAAAATTCCACCTATGCCTCGTGTTTCTTCTCGGTGTTTAATGAAAAAGTAATTATCAGCCTGTTCTTTAAATTTCGGATAAAATTCAGGGTTAAATTCATCACAGGCATTTTTCAATTTGTGATGAAAAAACCTTGCGTCATTTTCAAATACATAATGTGGTGTTAAATCTATTCCACCGCCAAACCAACGCGTTTCTTCGTTCAGTTCAAAATACCGGATGTTCATATGAATAATTGGAACCAGTGGATGATTAGGATGAATCACAATGGAAACCCCTGTGGCAAAAAAATCATCTTCCGTTACGTTAAAAGCCTTTTTTATCGGTTCAGGTAATTTGCCATAAACGGCTGAAAAGTTTACGCCACCCTTTTCAATAATAGAGCCATTTTGCATAATTCGGGTGCGACCACCTCCCCCACCATTTCTCTCCCACAATTCCTCTTCAAATTTTCCTTTGCCATCGGCAATCTCTAATCCTTTGCAAATTTCATCCTGAATCTGCCTGTAACGCGCTGCAACCTCTTCTTTAAATATCATGATTTATTTACCTTTAAATACAAATTTAAGGCTATTCATGCGCTAATGTCGATTTATCTGTAGATAGTACATTTTATTGACATTGATCGAAGACAGCAGAATTTTCGAAGCTTTAGAAGTTATGAGAAAGTTTAAATCTGACACTTATTCTTCCAGATAATTCAAATCTTTGTTAAAACTTTCTTTAAGTGACACTACAGAAATCATCGCAATAATGGTAACAATTCCCATCACAATAAATCCTGCGGTCACAATACTATATTGATGAACAAAGAATTCAAATATCAAAGTAATTGGTATTAAGGCACCACGAACAAAATTCGGTGCAGTAGTGGTTACGGTAGAACGAATATTGGTACCAAACTGTTCTGCAGCAATGGTTACAAAGGTAGCCCAGTAACCCACTGCAAAACCCATAACCAGACAGATTAGAATGAAACTGCTTTCTGTTAAATTATGGCTTGTAAGGTAAAAGATAACGGCAATAACAGATAAGCTTTGAAAGATTAACACCGTTTTTTTACGAGATCTGAGTATCTGTGCCAGAAAACCACAGACTACATCGCCTATGGCAATTCCAAAATAAGTATACATAATGCCTGTACCAGCATTCAGCACTTCTTTAGCGCCCAATGCCTTACCAATTTCAGGCGATTGTGTAACTAAAATGCCCACAATAAACCACAGTGGTAAACCCAGACAAATACAGGCAAGATATTTAAAGAACCTTTTACGATCTGAAAACAACATAAAAAAATTTCCTTTTGAAACATTTGTGGATTGTTCTGCATGCTTAAACATGCCTGATTCAAATGTTC
The DNA here is from genome assembly GCF_004340665.1 of Pedobacter psychrotolerans. GTDB lineage: Bacteria > Bacteroidota > Bacteroidia > Sphingobacteriales > Sphingobacteriaceae > Pedobacter > Pedobacter psychrotolerans. The sequence continues at coordinate 84,987 of NZ_SLWO01000006.1, read as the reverse complement.
CAACACGAAGAAGCAAAAGCAATAATCCCATGCCTCCACCCACAAAATAAGAAGTTTGCCAGGTAAAGTGCTTACCAATAGTAGCGGCAGCAGCAGCACCTAATAATCCAATTCCGGCAACTACCATGGTTCCATACCCACGCTTTTCTTTATCCATGGTTTCGGTTACCAAGGTAATCCCTGCGCCCAATTCCCCTGCCAGACCAATACCGGCAACAAATCTAATAATGGCATAGGTATGTACATCGGTGGCGAAGCCGTTTGCAATGTTGGCTAGCGAATACATTAAGATGGAACCGAACAAAACCTTAATCCGGCCAAATTTATCTCCAATAATTCCCCATAATAATCCACCAAGAAGCAAACCAAACATCTGCATATTAATTACGTACTCACCATCGGTCCGCATGTGTTCTGGTGAAACACCAATATCTGAAAAGCTTTTTAGTCTGACTACTGAAAATAATACGAGATCATAGATATCTACAAAGTAACCTAGGGCGGCAACTATAACCAGAAAGATAACGTTTCGGTTGTTTGATTTGATTTGGGAATCCATTCAGCTATTTGGTTTAATTGCTGAAAGTACAAATTCGCCCAAATAAAAAAAATAGATATTAAAAATAAAAGCCATCCGTTTGGGATGGCTTTTATATCTCCTACATTGGAGGTGTTTTTGTTGTTGTATCCGGTGGTGTTGTTTTAGAAGTATCCATTGGAGTAGTTGTTTTTGTTGTATCCATTGGAGTAGTTGTGGTTGAATCCATCTTAGTACTGTCTGAAGAACCAGCCATATTTTTAGATGAATTGCATGCTGAAGTGGCAATCATGATCGTACCAGCAAAAGCAAGACTTAAGATTATTTTTTTCATAGTTTTTTATTGTTATCTGTATTCTCTAACAACTATGTTACCATTTGGTTTTATTTTTTTGATTCAAAAGGTGATTAATATCCTGTAAGTGACTATATTTCAATTTATTAAATATAAATAAATTACATATTATGAGGTGTCAAACATACACTATCACGGCTCTTTTTTTGATCAATAACCATCTTAAACAGGATTGTTACTTCTAAAAATCACATTCCAGGCAATAAATCTTTCTTTTAAAATTTCAATATTATCAAATAGAATGCTACAGGATTTCAAGTAATCTTTAAGCACATATTTGCTTTGCCATGCTTTCCTATAATCCATTCGATCTTATTCATTCATAATGATGCTTAATAAAATGCTTTGCTATAAAATATAACCAAAACATCATCTTAAAACTTTAATAAATGGCAAATGTTTCTGATATTAGTGATGTATGATTATTTCTCAAAATACCCTAAAATGGGTAATGCGCTTCTATCCACCATTGTTTTTTCAGCGCATCTGGGTTCAGAAATTTGATGATGATTTTAAAAGTTGTAGTGTAAAAATTGGTAAAAGCTTTTTGAACAAAAACTACAATGGATCTATTTTTGGAGGAACCATATACGCTGCTACAGATCCATTTTATGCACTATTGTTTGATCAGCTGATGCAACGCAGGGGATTTAAAGTTAGGGTATGGTTAAAAAGTGCGTCCATTCAATATTTAAAGCCGGGCCACTCTCACCTTTTCTTTACGATCAGGGTTACTGATGAGATGGTTACCGAAGCTGAGGAAGCGTTAAAGACATTAGGTAAATTTGTAAAGGCTTACCCAATGGAAATCACCAATAAAAAAGGTGAACTTTGCGCTACCGTAATGAATGAAATTTATATCCGAAACCTGCACCAGGGCGAAGTGCCTACGGTTGCTTATTAATAGATGATATGCCGAGTATTAAAAGTTTGATTTTGCAAGGTGAGGGCGTTCAGCTCGACTTTAAAAAAACCATTACCAATACGGAGAAAATTGCTAAAAGCCTCGTTGCCTTTACCAATAATAAAGGCGGTAAACTATTAATTGGTGTGGCCGATAATGGAACCATTAAAGGTGTAAAGTCCGAGGAAGAAGAAAAGTACATGATTCTAACAGCGGCACATCAGCTTTGTAAACCAGCTATTGAGCCATCATTTGAAGAAATTTATGTAGATGATAAGCTGGTGCTGGTGGTCAATATTCCAGAGAGCGATACCAAGCCTCATTATGCCCTTGATGAGCAGAAAAAGTGGTGGGCCTACATTCGTATTGATGATAAAAGTGTACTCGCCAGCAAGATTATTGTAGAGGTTTTAAAAAATGATCATCAGGATCAAGGGGTGCTCATCTCCTATTCAGACAATGAAAAAAAGCTTCTGGAATATCTGGATCATAAGGAAAGAATAACACTTAAAGAATTCAGTAAGTTGCTGCGATGCTCTTACCGGAAGGCGCAGAAAATCCTAGTGGATCTGATTATTACCAATGTGATTAAAATTCACACTACTGAAAAAGAAGAATATTTTACAGCTGTTAAATCAATTTAGTTTTGCATATAGAAACTGTCGAAGTCCTGCTGAGCTTGTGGCCATTAAGACTTCGCAAGTTGTCCGACTTACGAAGTTTCAATGGAATTGCGGGTTGGGAAACTTCGTCAGCCTAATAAAGGATTGTGAAAATCGAGCTGGCAATCTTTTTTGCGAGAGAGATTGCTTCACTCCATCACTAAATCCTGCCCTTCCGTTCGCAATGACGATTCATCTTCAGTTATAATCAAGTGGCTTTTTCTGCTGACGAAACCTCCCTGGTGAGAGCTGACTATTTATTAAGTAAAGGTTTTGGATGCACATGGAAACTGGCGAAGTCTTGCTTCGCTCTTGGCATTTAAGACTTCGCAAGTTGATCCGACTTACGAAGTTTCAATGGGATTGCGGGTTGGGAAAATTCGTAAGTCTAATATAGGATTGTGAAAAATCTAGCTGGCAATCTGTTTTGCGAGAGAGATTGCTTCACTCCATCGCTAAATCCTGTCCTTCAGTTCGCAATGACGATTCTTATACCGTTATTATTAAGTGGCTTTTCTGCAGATGAAACCTCCTTTGGAGAGCTGGCAATCTATTTTGCGAGAGAGATTGCTTCACTCCATCGCTAAATCCTATCCTTCAGTTCGCAATGACGATTCTTCTAACGTTATAATTAAGTGGCTTTTTCTGCTTACGAAACCGCCCTGGTGAGAGCTCAATATCTATTTTACCAGAGAAATTGCTTCACTGCTAAATCCTGCCTTTCAGTTAGCAATGACAACTCCTCCAAATTAAAAATTTATTTTCGCTGCTTTGATTGAAATTTAAAAACCCGACCTTTGCGGACTATGTTTTCTAAAATCTACTCAAAATACAAACAATATTATAAAGAAAATTTAATTTTAGCTTTACCTATTGTAGGTTCTCAGGTGGGTCACACCCTTGTACATATGGCTGATAGTGTGATTGTGGGGCACTTTACAGATACCACTCAGTTAGCATCTGTATCATTGGTGAACAGTATTTTTATATTGATCATGGTGATTGGATTGGGTATTTCTTACGGTTTAACTCCTTTAATCGCACAGGAAAATGGTCGGCAAAATCATGAAGAGTGCGGTAAGCTTTTATCCAATAGTTTAATTATTAATATTCTCATAGGAATTTGCTTGTATTGTCTGGTGCATTTTGGCGTATTGTTAATAATTGATCACTTAGACCAAACACCTGCAGTTGTAGCCTATGCTAAACCTTATTTAGGCTTACTTTCAGCATCTATCATTCCATTATTGGTTTTTCAAACGTTTAAACAATTTGCAGAAGGTTTGGGGTTTACCAAACAGGCAATGTTTGTGTCTATTTGGGGTAACCTGCTCAATATCACCCTTGGAATTATTTTTGTAAAAGGCATGTTTGGAATTAGGCCTATGGGCGTAAGTGGTGTAGGCTTAAGTACCTTGATTGATAGAAGTTTAATGGCCATAGTAATGGCAATTTATGTTTTGCGCTCCAAGCATTTTAAGAAATACCTGGTTAGTTTTAAAGCTACATTCATTGATAAAATCAGAGCAGGAAAAATTATTAAAATTGGTGCGCCAGTGGCCATGCAGTATTCTTTCGAAATTAGTGCATTTAGTGGCGCAGCTATCCTAATAGGTACTATTGGTGCCGTTGAGCAGGCTGCGCATCAGATTGCAATTGGCCTGGCCGCAATGACTTACATGATGGCCAGTGGTGTGGCTTCAGCAGCGACCATTAAAACCGGAAATAATTTTGGTAAAAATAATTTTAATGACCTTCGCAAATCGGCAATAGCCAGTTATCATGTTATTTTACTTTTCATGTCGTGTACAGCGATCATCTTTATGTTAGCTAATAACCTGATGCCTTTTATTTATACAGGTGATTTAAAAGTAGTGGCTATCGCATCGCAACTGCTGATCATTGCCGGCTTTTTTCAGCTGTTTGATGGCACGCAGGTAGTGGGTTTAGGTGTACTCCGTGGAATTGGTGATGTGAATATGCCAACGTTTATTACCTTTTTAGCTTATTGGGTAGTGGGCATTCCTGTTGGTTATGTGCTAGGTTTTCACTTTGGCCTGGGCGTTAATGGTATCTGGTATGGATTAACATTAGGTTTATTAACAGCTTCAATCCTATTGTTCTTGAGATTTCAGAACAAAACAAGAGCCTTAAGTATGAATGTGGAAAATCGATTATAATTATTTAGATGCGAGCTGAATTATTTTCCACCAACGTTAACAACTACTCCAATAGTGAAAATAGAGTTTCCGGCAGACATATATTTTCGATTCTTTAAGCCAATATTGCTGCTAGTCGTATATTGAAGCTGAATAATTTTACTTAATGCCATCCTGGTGAAGAAAATCGGCTCAAAGAAAATATTATCTTCTTTGGGCTGTACCACGCCATTCAGAAAAAAGCGATCCATTTTAACATGACTAATCCGCAACGCGGTACCATAATTAATGGGAAAGTCTGTTCCGAATAAACGAAGATTGTTTTTTTTCTTAGAGCTATAATTTACCTGTAAAAAGGATTTTCTATAATCTACTTCCTGCAGTTGACTGCAGATAAGCTCATCATTTTTATAATCTCTATAGGTGATATCACTCCAACCCTTTCCAACACCGCCGTAAATCTCAATGATCCTGTTATTGTCTGGTCCAAAAGTATCATAATAGCCACCACCAATCTCGATTAATTTATGTCCAAAATCTTTGCTTCTGCGATCGTTGTTCATCGTTGATCCGCTAAAAAGCACACCGATATGATTTGAAACGGCGTAAGCACCATTGATACTGGTATTCCCTTTTAAAGAGATATGTCCGCCACCGCTAAATTCACCCTGCTTACTTAACATTGGGGTATTAGGTACATTCGGCATATATACGGAAGAACAACTTGCGGCAAAAAGTGCCAGAACTGGAATGGTAAAACGTAGGTATTTAATCATAGATGTCTTAATAAACAGATTTTTTAAGCAAAAATTGTGTTAAATTTTAATATTCATGAAGTTCATTACACGCTTGAATTCGTCGTGCAGGTTTGCTTTTAGGTGAATTGGTGCGGCAGTTACCGGATGACTGAAACTTAATTCTGAAGCATGAAGAAGCATGGTAGACATATTCCATTGCTCTAAAAAGAATTTGTTTTGTTTATTGCATCCATGAGTACGGTCTCCAATAATGGGATGTAAAATATGACTAAAGTGCCTCCTTAACTGATGCATTCTGCCGGTTTTAGGTGTAGCTTCTACTAAAGAATACCTGGAAGTAGAATGTTTTCCAAAAGGAATAGCTATTTCGGCATGTTGCAAGGTTTTAAAAGAAGTATATGCCTCCTGCATGGTTCCGTTTTCCTTTGCAAGAGGATAGTCAATGTCCATCGCATCTGGAGCAAAGCCCCTTAGGATGGCCAAATATTTTTTAATCGTTTGGATATTCATAAACTGCTGATGCATAGCAATTTCAGTATCTTTATCGAAAGCGAAAAGTAATATCCCACTGGTTTTTCGATCTAAACGGTGTACTGGACTAACGTGTCTGCCAACCTGATCGCGAAGCATTTGTAAAGCAAATTCTGTAGCATCTCTAGCAATTGATGATTGATGTACCAGCAAACCATGTGGCTTGTTAATCGCAATTAGATAATCGTCTTCGTAAATAATCTCCAGCATATTTTGGCGAAGATAATCATCTATGACTTATAACTCAATGCTTGGGGAAATTATATTCTAAAGATTACAAATGCTATCTGCATTTTTTAATGATACAAATCAAATGCTACTTTATAGGTATTGCAGTGCGCATCAACAATATCGCGGATGTTGGCAGAATAACCGCCACCCATACTAATTTGCAAAGGCAAACCTTTGGTTTTACAAGCTTGGATAACCATTCGGTCACGTTCTTTACAAGCAACTTTAGTCAGGGAGATCTTTCCTAACTTATCTGTAGATAGCACATCTACTCCAGATAAATAAAAAACGAAATCCGGATTCGATTTTTGGAAGGCCACTTGGAGATGATAACTCAATAAATCTATGTATTCTTCATCTTCCACACCATCATTTAACGGAACATCCAGATCAGATTGTTCTTTTCTAAAAGGAAAGTTTTTATCACCATGCATAGAAAAGGTAAAAACCCTTGGTTCATTTCTGAAGATTTCTGCTGTCCCGTTTCCCTGGTGTACATCTAAATCTATAATTAATATGCTCTTACTTAACTTATTATTTAATAGGTAATTAGATGCTATAGCCTGATCATTTAACATACAAAATCCTTCACCCCAGTTACTTCCTGAATGGTGTGTGCCACCTGCTACATTAAAAGCCACTCCTGCCCCTAACGCAAATTTTGCCCCGTCAATGGTCCCTCGAGTAATCCTCAACTCTCGCTCTAATAACTGTGCATTTAGCGGAAAGCCTATTCTTCTTTGTTCCTTAGCCGGGAGCGTTAGGTCTCTTAGTTGCATCCAATAATCGTGCTGATGCGTCCATAAAACAATATCTTCACTAATGGGCTCTGGTTCAAAAAGATTATCTGGCGTAATAATTCCTTCGTGAAGTAGTTGTTCTGGAATTAGCTCATATTTCAGCATCGGAAAACGATGCCCTTCCGGTAATGGGTGAGCATAGATACGATGATAGGCAATCTTAATCATTAACTGAGAATTTCCTCCACATGTTTTTCAATGTTATTGCAGATGGTATCAACGGGTAAGTCGTTTGCATCCAGTCCGAACGGATCTTCTATTTCTTCAGCAATAAGCTCTAAACTCGCTAATACATAAAGGATAAAGGGAACAATAAGCACTAAATAATAGCCCAAACTGAAAACCCAGCCAACAGGAATAGTCAGTACATAAATAAAGATAAACTTTTTGATGAACGCACTATATGAAAAGGGAATGGGTGTATTCTTTATTCGTTCACAACCTCCACAAATGTCCGTAAACTGATTCACATCATTGGTTAAAAGGATGAGTTGTTCATGTGAGATTAATCCTTCTCGCACCAGATCATATAGGCGGGTAATTAAACTGCTGGCAATCTGATTTGGAATATGTTGTCCGTCCTTCACCTCGATCAGAAAGCTATTTTTTCCAAAATATTTCTTTTCACGAAGGTGTTCTTTCATGGCAAAGGCATACTTCGGGATTCCATATTCAAAGAAACGTAAATGTTCATCTGGTAATTTTAGCGCCTTAATTTTCATGGCGAAATTCCGGCTTACGTTGGTGAGTGCACCAAGAAGTTTTCTGCCATCCCACCAGCGATCATAAGCTGTGTTCGTACGGAAAACCAATAACATGGAAATCACAAAACCCAGCAAACTGTGCATCATTCCAATATTGCTGACATAATCACTTTTGGATAATTTAAAAACATTCAATTCCAGAAAAGCAATAAATGCCGAAACCACCGAAACACAAACCATCAACGGCCAAAGTTTAATGAGTGTATCTCCCTTATGAAAGTGAAAAATAAAGGTAAACCAGTCTTTAGGATTGTAATTGATCATAATAAATTAAACTATAAAACTTTTTTGCATACTTTTAATAGCGCTTGCCCTGTTAAATATATATCTTCAAAAGAATTGTATAGTGGTATAGGACTTAGCCTAATCACGTCTGGTTCGCGCCAATCTCCAAGAATATGTTCAGCAACCAAACCATCAAATATTTCTTTTCCTTTATGGGCTGCAATAATAGACAGTTGAGCGCCTCTCTCCTCTGGCTTTGCAGGAGTTATAATTTTAAATTGCTGAAGATTTAAAATCTTATTTATCTCATTTATAATATATTCAAGATATCCTGTTAAATTAATACTTTTAATTCTTAATGGAGCTAAAAAGCCAGCTTCCTTAAATATTTCTAATGAAGCATGATAAAGTGCCATTGGTATTACTTGTGTACAGCTTACCTGCCATCCGTCTGCGCCAGCCTCTGGAATAAATCCCTTTTCCATTTTAAATCGCTTATTTTCCTGATAGCCCCACCAACCTGCAAACCTGTTTAAATCCTGATTTTGAAAATGTTTTTCATGAACAAAAATACCAGCAATTCCGCCAGGACCTGAATTTTGATATTTATAAGAACACCAGCAGGCGAAATCAACTCCCCAATCGTGGAGTTTAACTGGAACATTTCCGGCTGCATGTGCTAAATCCCAACCTACCATTGCGCCTACAGCATGGCCTGCCTGTGTGATTTTCTCCATGTCATACCATTGACCAGTATAATAATTAATTCCACCAAATAATATTAAGGCTATTTCTTCACCATGTTCATCAATTTTAGAGAGGATGTCTTCTGTTCTAAGCGTATCTTCACCAGATCTTGGAAAAACCTCAATAATGGCATTAGCAGGATTAAATCCGTGAAATCTTACCTGGCTTTCAATGGCGTATTGATCAGATGGAAAGGCACCACCTTCCATCATAATTTTGAAGCGCTTACCTTTTGGCTGGTAAAAACTTACCATTAACAAATGCAAATTTACAGTGAGCGTATTCATCGGGCAAACTTCAGCAGGAAAAGCACCCACTAACGGAGCCATTAAATCTTTTAGTTCTTTATGATAGTACATCCAAGGTTTATCTCCTTCAAACCATCCTTCTACTGCCAGATTAGCCCAGTTGGATAATTGCTTTTGCAATACTTCATTTGCAACTTTAGGTTGAAGTCCTAAAGAGTTTCCACACAGATATATAAAATCTTTTCCTTCGCGATTTGGAAATAAAAACTGATGTCTGAAATCCTTTAATACATCAGCCTGATCCTGCGCTTGAGCAAACGCTAAATTGTTTTCAAAATTCATTATTCAATATTACAAAAAAAGCAGGTATTGTTGCCAATCCTGCTTTTTAAAATGAGTTTCTTTATTTAGAATTTCATCGTATCGTGTTTCCCCATGTCTGGCGTATCACCCGTAACTACTGCCTTAAGTATGCTAAACAGAACTACAATTTTTGATGATGATGAATCCCAGTACTCTGCTTCTTCTGGTGTTACCTTAATCAAAATTAATCTAGGATCTTCTACACCATCCGGAAACCAGGCTTTTACGAAAGGTGAAAAATAAGATTCTTTTCTTACCTGATCATCTACCAGTTCAGCCTTACCTTTTACGGTTAAATAGGTGTTTTTAGAAGGATCACTATAAGCAAGCAATACGTTATTTTCTCTAGAAATCTCTTTTGATTTTAACGAATACTCATTGGTGAAGAACCAGATGCTTCCATCTTCTTCGATTTTTGCAGTACCCATTGGTCTGCTTCCCAATTCATCATTTGCAGAAAAAGTAGTGAACATACAAGTACGCACACTTTCTGCCATTTCTTTCAAGATTGATATATTTTTCTCGTTTTTCATTTCTTAGGTATTTTATTCAAAAACAGGATTGGATCAAAAATGTTTGAAGAACTAAACCTTATTTGGCTTACTGACATACTTATTACCTTTGATAAAGAATCGCCATGGTAATAATGCATGTTCCTGTGCATAGGCAATGCCTACTCTTGGTACAGCGATAATTTCATCTTCCTGATAATATAACTGATGATCTTCGATCCATATTTCATCGCCAGAAAGATCTTTCAGGTTAAAACCTCTGTCAATACCTAAGGCTTTAGCCGCAGAACCTGGACCTGATGAAATGGCTGGCTTTGTAACAGGCATGTTTCTTCTCTCTTCAATAACTTCTTTCCCAATTAATGGTTCAATGGCTCGGATGAGTACTGCATGTGGATCATCTTTTACAGAACTTACTACATTAAATAAATTATGCATGCCATAACAAAGATAAACGTAGGCCACACCACCCTGGCTATACATGGTTTCAGTACGATTGGTTCGACGACCACCATAGGAATGTGATGCTTTATCTTTTATTCCGTAATAGGCTTCTGTTTCTACAATAATTCCAGCAGTAATCTGACCATCAATATTGGTGTACAAAACTTTGCCCAGTAAGTCTTTTGCTAATGCAATTACGTCTTCGTTGAGATAATATTCTGGAGATAATTTCAATATTAATATAAACTATTTATTTAATAAAATATTGATAACTTGTTCTAAATAAACCTGATCTATATCATCGAAGTGCTCTAAAAATTCGCTATCAACATCCAAAACACCGATTACCTGATTATCCTTAATCAAGGGCAATACTATTTCTGATTTCGATGCAGAGGCACAGGCAATATGTCCGGGAAATTCATCCACGTTTGGTACAATTAAAGTTTTCTCTTGCAGCCATGATGATCCGCAAACGCCCTTTCCTTTAGCAATTCTTGTACAAGCCACCGGACCTTGAAACGGGCCTAATACAAGTTCATCATTTTTCACCAGATAAAAACCCACCCAAAACCAGTTAAATTGCTCTTTTAGTGCCGCAGAAACATTAGCCATATTGGCTACAAAATCTGTTTCTCCAAACAACAATCCTTCAATTTGAGGGATAAGGGATTGGTATTGCGCCTCTTTTGAAATTGCTCTGTCTATAGTTAAATCTTCTGCCATGCACCAAAGTTAAAAAGGATTTAGCTGTGTTTTACTTAATAATTTTGATAATGACATTAAATTGAGCGTAATGATCTGTTAATTTATTTAGTTTTGAAGCCATAAACATCTTATCAAATGATTGCTGCTTTAACCATTACGAAGTTTCGCCGATATGGTATTCCATTTGCATTTCTAGGCATGGCTATACTCCGGCTCCCCCTTTGGCTCAATCGAAATTGTAAATTTTGGAAATTAATGGGTAGCGGAAAAGATGCGCAGGTAGACCTCCCTCCAGATTTTAAACATTGGGCCATCATCACCACTTGGGATAATGAAGAAGATTGTGATGAATTTTATGCCAGTTCGTTTCCAATCAAGTGGTTTAGGTTTTTTGGATATGAAGAGTTTACTATTTTATTAAAAGCTTTAAGTAGTCATGGTTTATGGTCAGGTAAAGAGCCATTTAAATCTATTGAAAACACAAAATTAGATCAAGGTAAAATTGCTGTAATCACAAGAGCAAAGATCCATTTTAGTAAATTAAAAGAGTTTAAAAGTAATATTAAAAGAGCGGCAGATCAAATGAGAATATCAGAAGGTTTTATTTTATCTGCTGGTGTAGGTGAGAATCCATTCTTAGATCAGGCTACATTTTCCATTTGGGAAAATGCAGCGTATATGAAGAACTATGCTTATAAGTCATTTGATCACGCTGATATCATCAAACTCACTAGAGAACGACAGTGGTATTCCGAAGATCTCTTTGCACGTTTCGAAATCCTAAAAATGGAAGGTGTTTTTAATGGAAAATCAGTAAATGAATATCAGCCACTTCATCAATCAAATAATTAAACCCAATGAGAGTTATTGCAGAATTACCGCACCCGGAATGTAAGATTACTATCTTTTCGATGAATCAGAAATATATTGTAAAGTTTGAGCAAGGTACTTTTGAGCAAAGTTATAAACTGGCAGAAATGGACTTGAGTGGAGGAGGCGTAAATGATGTATTCGAAATTCTAGATGAGGAATTTATCGCTACTGTAATTGATCGATTCAAACTCATGAGGGGTGATTTTACAACTGCCTATAACAGGCATCAATTTTAACAATTACCATACGTAATTCACTGATTAACAGATACATATTTTGCATAACAAAATTTAATATTGCAAATAGTACTAGAATTATCTTGAATTTCAACATTTATGTATTTTAGAATATCACATAAAGTTATTTAACTCATTGATTAATTGTGTTTTATTTAGTTCTACAGAATATAATTTGGAAGGACTTTATTGCCAAATAAATGAAAATAATGCAATTTATTTAAAAAGTTAAATCAGTGAATGGATTCAATTTTAATTCATGATAGATTGACATATCCATTAATTCACTTGTTTTTTATCTATAATATTTCTTTCATTTTATAGCAATACTGGAAAGGCTTCCAAAGTGAAAATGCAACAGACAGGAATCAAATTCGGCTTTTAAGACAAAGAAGAATGATTAAGAAATCATCGTATCGTGAACCACTACCCTATACCAGTTATTGGAAAACTTTTCTATAGCAGCCAAGTGTATAGGATCTTCTTGGTAGGCATTGTGATCTTCGATATTATCAAAAGTGATTGTAAGCGAATACGTAAATGAATTATCAGTAACCGGGCGTATTGGTGTGTTGGCCGCAAGGCCATAACTCAATGTTTTAACGTATTTACTCAAACGCAACTGCTCAAAGAAATTTTTAAAATTTTCTATTTCAGGTTTTGTTAATTGTGGCTTTAACCAGAACATTACAAAATGTTGTATTTTTACGCTATTGGAGAGTTGATTGTCTGACATTTTTTTTTGATACAAGTTAAAAAAAATAGGCAAAAAAAAAAGCGGCTATTTAAAATAACCGCTTTTATAACACTATTGTTATCTAGTTTTTAGGTTGTACACGACCAGATTTTCTGTCTTCGCCTCTACCGATTAAATAACCGCCACCAGCGCCAACTAAACCACCGATAATAGCACCTCGTCCTTTTTTCTTATCAATTAATGCTCCACCAACTGCACCAGCTGCACCACCAATTACGGTACCCTTAGCAGCATCACTCCATCCTTTTTTCTTAGCTGTTGGTTGAGTCGTTCCAGCATATGAACTAGAACTTCCGCCTGAACTACCTCCAGAACTAGCATAAGATCTTGATGATTTTGAAGTCCTGGCACCAGCGGCTCTTGCAGCAGCCAGTTCTTCCTGATGTTTAGCTTCTTTTTCTGCTTCAACTTTAGCTACTTCAGCTTTTTTGAAACTATCTAAACGTAAGCTGTCTTTTACTGCTTTAATTGCCAATTGTTTGCCGGCTTCTTTTTGTTTTAACTCAGCTTCTTCTTTTGCTTTGTTATTACAAGCAAACATTACTGAACTTAATGCGATTACTACAAATATCTTTTTCATAACGTTTTCCTTTTAATGAGTCTACCCGGGTATCCTAACCATACAAGCAGGTTTCATTTAGTTGTGTGATTAATTTATATACACCTAGAAAAAATGATGCCAAAAATTTTTCTTACACCTTTAAGATATCAAATCTATATACCAAAAGCCTGATCTCTCTGGTTTGGTATCACATATGTTTGAAGCAATGTCTTTGGAAACAGGTGCCGGGTAGGTTCTAAAAACTTTCTCTCCGATAGTGAAGTCAATTTTATGGCGGAAGATTGGTCCTTCAAAAGCAAAGGTATGGAACTCTCCATTTTCACCACAAGGATCAACACCTTCTGGAAGCTTATCTATTAATTCAGAGGTAATTACTTCTCCACAATAATTTTCGAGATCAGTTTGTGCACAAACAATGATGGTTTTATAGGTCAGTCTTAAAAACTCTCCAATCAAATCCTTCGTGTTTTTTTTCCATAACGGAAATATCCCTTGAAGACCTATTTCGCTCAGTTTCTTTTCCCGGTAGTGGCGAAGATCTTCCAGAAAAATGTCCCCGAATATAGAATGTGTAATGCCTTCAGTTTTAAATTTTGTGAGATGATGTGCCATGGTAGTATCATACGTTTCCATGTCAGGCATTTCACCCAACCGAATCTGATAAAGTGGAATTCCAATACTTTCAGCCTGGGTGATTAATAGCGCCTCCCGCACACCGTGCATGGAAATCCTATTGTATTTTTCAGTAACTGTAGTGACTAAATAACGAATTTCAATAGAAGGATCTTGTAGGACATAATGTAGTGCCAACGTACTATCTTTGCCTCCACTCCAATTAAAAATACAAATCTTTTTATCCATCAGATAATAGCGCTTGAAGTACTTCCATACCTTCTATGGCATTTTTCTCAATAAACACTACATTTTTATAACGCCTTACATCTGGTGTTTTTGGATCTATAATATACTTACGAGTAATGGGAGGAACAAAATCAATGAGACCTGCAGCTGGATAAACAGCCAGCGATGTACCAATCAATACGAAGATATCTGCCTTCATGCAAATTTCTGCTGCAACTTCAATCATTGGAACAGCTTCTCCAAACCACACCACATGCGGACGTAGCTGAGAACCGAATTCACAAAGTTCGCCCATCTTTATTTCAGCGCCCTGAATGGGATAAGTGTGATTTGATTTGAGATCAGATTGAGATTTAGTGATGATGCCATGTAAATGTGTAACCTTTGTAGAACCAGCTCTTTCGTGTAGGTCGTCTATATTTTGAGTAATGATTTCAACATCAAAGTTGCGTTCCAATGTGGCAAGGGCAAAATGGGCAGCGTTGGGTTGCGCGGCAAGTACCTGCATTCTACGTTCGTTATAAAATTGCTGTACTAGTTCAGGGTTTCGCTCCCAGGCTTCGGGAGTGGCCACGTCATATATATTATAACCTTCCCATAAGCCATCAGCATCCCGAAAGGTTTTTAATCCACTTTCGGCACTAATTCCTGCTCCTGTTAAAACAACTAATTTCATAAGTAAATTAGGCGGGTTGATTAAAAAATATATCCTTTTTCAGGTTGATAAATTTATCAGCGAGCTGTTCCCCTGCTGTAAATAAATCGGGATGAAACATGCAGGCTAAGGCTTCAATTCCTTCTACCAATGTTCCAATACTTGGTTGGGTAAACATATCAAAATCTGCCAGGTATACCTGATTTTGTTTTACAGCTTCTAAATCCTCCCACCCTTTTTTAGAAGTCAGTAAATTCATTTCTTCCCTAGTTCTATTGATATCAAAACCACATGGGGCAATAACCAAAACCTCAGGGTTATATTTTAAAATCTTTTCCCAAGGGGTTACGATTGAATCACCTGCGGGATTAGAAAGCATGTCTACACCTCCGGCAGCTGCGATTTGAAAGGGAATCCAATGTCCACAATTGTAAACAGGCTCAATCCACTCCATTAACATTACGCGTTTTAATGGGGCTCTGTTTGCTCTTAATTGATCTAATATGGAGTTTGTTTTTTGCTGAAGATTAGCCAAATAATGCAAAGCCACTTCTTCTTTGCCGAGTGCCTTGGCAATGGTTATCGCACATTCATAAACGTCTTGCAGGTTGTTGGGCGATAGCGGAACCAATTTGGGTTGCTTACTAAGCTTCATTACTGCTGTTTCCGTACAAACAGTGTCGATATTACAAACCTCGCAGATATCCTGTGTGAAGACAATATCAGGTGCGATGCTTTCTAAAAGTTCATCATCCACCCAGTATAAACTTTTGCCTTGTGCTTTTGAAGCCGAAAAAATTCTATCGATCTCAATGCTGGAATAATTTTTACCTTCCAGGATGCAACGCACAATTTTAGGTTGATTAGCTGCCTCTTTCGGACATTCGAAGGTTACACCAAACAAATATTCCTGCAGTCCCATATCGTAAATCATTTTGGTAGCAGCAGGTAAAAAGGAGACAACTTTCATGGTGTAATATTTTTGGTGTTTTTTGATTTCAGAATGTGCTTTTTAGTGCTATTCTAAAAGTTAAAGATAAAAAAAATCCTCTTTTGAACTGAATCAAAAGAGGATTTATCAATGAATATCTTTAATTATAATCTCTGCGTTTGTAGTTTTAATACTGGAAATTTCGATTTTAAAATTTCGAAAGCCCCAAAAAGAACCACACCATATATTAATGTACCTTCTAAAAACCTGATTTCAAAAGGAATTGCCCTTTCCAAACATAGCCAAAAACCTGCAAGGTCTTGTGTGTATGAAGGATTTTTGAACCAAATACCGAAATCAGTAACCACCCAATGGATGAAAACGATGGCAAGCGTTGAACCCAATAAGGTTACAGCATTAATTTTACTTAGCAACACACGCCCAACCAATACCATTAAAGCAAAGGCAATATAGGTCCAGTACCAACCTTCATATAGAAACCCATTACTGTATTGTTTAAAAATAGTGTTAGCTAAAACGAAATCACTTAAAAATAAGCTCAACAATGGAAAAGCAAAGGCCTTCACATTGTCCTTAAAATAAGCACCACCAAACAATGCCACTGCTCCTATAGAAGAGAAGTTAGCAAATTGAAGTGCATCAGAATTAAAGGTGATTAGCAGACGTAAGGCTGTAATGACCAATATCATTAGCAATACCGTAACGTTGCGTGGATTAAATTTTAGATTGGACATATTTATAATATTAGGTAATGGAGTATAAATTGTAATATGAATATTAAAATCTTATTAATTCCTATACCCTTTACATTAAAGCAAAGTTATATTTTATTAGCGGATATTAAAAGTTACACCTGCATTAAAATTAAAGCCTAAAGTGTTGTAACCAATAATTTCATTGTATTTTTCATTCAGGATATTTTTAGCATCGAAGAAAATTTTAACTCTTCTTTTTGCTAAGGCGTATTCCGCATAGGCACTTAATAGTTTATAACCTGGTAAATTTTCTACAGCATAAGTGGTGAAATTGCCATCAGTACGGGTACCAAAATACCTGAAATTAGCATTTACATATAAGTTTGAAGTAGCTTGGATACCTGTTGTAACACCAATAGAATGTTTAGGTCTTCTGAACAGAAAATCTTCAACCCTATTATTTACACTGTTGTATTCGTTTCCGGTTACGTAAGAATAATAACCATTGATGTCTAACTTCCATATTTTAACTGCTGGTTCAATTTCAAAACCTTTTACTTTCTGGCTTTCCTGATTGATGTATCCTGCGGCAAAATCATAAATAATTGCATCTGTTAAATCTCTTTTGAAACCAGCTACGCGTAAAGAGAATTTGTCATCAGCAAAGCTGAAGTTTGCGCCAGCTTCATAATTCTGTGATTTTTCCGGTTTCAGTCCTAAATTAGCACCATACTGCCCGAAAAGCATATTTAACGTTGGAATTTTGAATGCTGTTGAAACCGTTCCAAATAATTTAATCTCTTTGATAATGTTTATACTCGGTGTGATCGTATAGGTATAGTTTTCTCCATATTGTTCATGTTTATTGTAACGTCCGCCAACTTCCAGATTAAAAATACTTAAGTCATGTAAAAACAATGAACCATAAGCTGCAAAAATATTGGTTTCAGGTCGGTTGGTACCAGAAGTTAAATGCATTTCCCTGTTCTCAATTCCGGCCAATAAATTTAATTTCTCTCCTAATTTTTGGTTATAAAATAAATCAATCAGGCTAATACTACCAGAACCCATGCTGGTGTAAGGAAAACTGTCAAAACTGCTTAAAGTATTATTTGAAGTTGTTTGATAGCTATAGTTCAGGTTTATTTTACCAGAGCCAAAGTCATATTTTGTATTCAAACCACCGCTGAAGTTTTTTAAAGTCGTATTATTAGCAGAAGGACCATCAGCAAATGCACCTTCATCTATTTTATAGTTTCCCCGGTAATAGCGTATAAAGGGATTAACAGAGAAATGCTTATCTAGCTGTATACCAAAATTTGCACTTACACCATCGGTTTTATAACCATCCTTATCAAATTCAGTATTATTTCCACCTGGGTTTGCTGCTTCAGAGATTCCATCACTTTTTTGGTGCGTATAATTCACATTATAAGTAAAGCCATCTACGGCACCATTTAAACCAATGGTTCCTTTGTAGGTTTCATAACTTCCGGCACTAGCTACGCCATAAACCGTATTTCCTTTTGGTCCACCCTTTTTAGTTACAATATTGATTACTCCAGCTACAGCATCAGAACCATAAATGGTAGATTGTCCGCCTTTCAGAATTTCAATATGATCGATTTGATCGATAGAAAATAAGCGTAAATCAAAAGCACCGCCATTTCCCGAAGGATCATTCTGAACGATACCATCGATTAAAACCACAGCATAGGCACTTCCTGCTCCTCTAAAAAACACTGATTTGTTCAAACCCGGATTACTTCCTGAGCCGGCAACGATAATACCAGCTTGTTCACTAATTAATTCAGGAAGTGATATGCCATTACTGCGATCTAAAGTTTCGCGACTGATAATGCTGACTACTTTACCCGTTTGCGATTGTTTCTGATCGTTCTTAGTCGCAGAAATAACCACATCCTTAAGTTTTAAGGTGTCCTGAGCATTGGCTTCACCAATACCGAATTGCACAAGGCCGATGCCTGCTGCAATTAAAAATTTTGTTTTGTTCATTTGATTGTGAGTTTTGCCCACAGCCAACAGATAGAAAAGGAAATGAAAATACGAAACCGTTAAGTACTCCAATCCTAGCTTCAATCCCCGAAAGCTATGAAATTATATACTTATGGCAGGTCTTCTGACTTACTCCCGGTTGTTTTGCCTTCCCATTCAGTTAATAAACAGTGGCATAGAATTAAAAAACCGTTATAGAGCTTACAGCTGCGGGACAGTTGCAGAATTACACTGCATTCCCTTTTAATTCCGGCACGAAGTGCACCGGAAACCAAAAGCGCTGCAAAAGTAGTAAAATAAAGCTATTCGTAAAATATTAAACCTTATAGGTTTTAAAACCTATAAGGTTCGTTGTAGTAACTATTCCGCCATTAAAATCGATTTTGTTTCAGCAAGTTTGGATTTTTCTTCTTCGCTCACTAGAGGAAAATCAAGATTTAGTTTTTTTAGCTTGTCTAAAATAATTTCGCTGATGGCTAAGCGAGCAAACCATTTCTTATCTGCCGGAATTACATGCCATGGTGCAACCTCTGTACTTGTTTCGTTAATGGCTTCCTGATAAGCTGACATATACTCATCCCAAAGCGCCCTCTCCTTAATATCACCAGAAGAGAATTTCCAGTTTTTAGTAGGGTCTTCAATTCGTTCGAGGAAGCGTTGTTTTTGTTCGGCTTTACCTACGTTCAGAAAGAATTTTAAGATAACGGTTCCATTGGCGCAAAGGTGTGATTCGAAGTTGCGGATACTCTCATATCGCTTTTTCCAGAAATCTTTATCTACTTTTTTCACATCCTGAATACCTGGAATATTTTCATTCAGAATATATTCCGGATGTACTTTACAGGCGAGTACATTTTCATAGTGAGAACGGTTATGTATACCAATCCTGCCCCGTTCGGGCAAAGCAAGGTAATGTCGCCATAAAAAATCATGTTCATATTCCTTGGCCGTAGGTACTTTGAAGCTGAATACCTGACAGCCTTGCGGATTTAATCCACTCATTACATGCGCAATAGCACTGTCTTTTCCAGCTGCATCCATAGCCTGGAAAATAATTAAAATGGAATGTGTTCCTGCGGCATATAATTTTTCTTGCAGGTGGCTGATCTCAATTTTAGTTTTAATCAGTTCATCCTTTGCCTTTTCTTTATTGAAAGTACCTGTATAATCGGTTTCAACATTCTTTAAAGAAAATTTTTTATCTCCTTGTACAATTAGCGCTTTAAATTCGTTTTTCATACTTATACATTCGTTTTTAATAATTCAGTGTAGCAATATTTTAAATATAGAACT
Organism: Pedobacter psychrotolerans; assembly: GCF_004340665.1. Classification (GTDB taxonomy): domain Bacteria; phylum Bacteroidota; class Bacteroidia; order Sphingobacteriales; family Sphingobacteriaceae; genus Pedobacter; species Pedobacter psychrotolerans. The sequence goes on along the minus strand of NZ_SLWO01000006.1, from coordinate 65,138 downwards.
AAAAAATAAGTAAATTAAAAACGTTAATTTGCATATAGAGTTTTTTATATTTAACGCCCATAGCATTTACCAAAATACCATCTTAGCCAATATGTTTAAAGAGATAAAAAACAAGTACTTACGTTATTCTGCAATATTTTTATTCTTTATAATAATTTTCTTTTCTGCGCTTCAACTTAATTTTTTATGGCTTTTTGGTTATTCACCAAGTACGAAGGATATAAAAATGCCTACCCTGAGGGTTGGATCTGAACTTTATACTTCAGATGGTAAACTTATCGGAAGGTACTTTAAAGAGAACAGGACACCCGTAAATTTTAATGAAATTGCACCAAGTGTAATTAATGCACTCGTAGCTACAGAAGACGTTCGTTTTTATAAACACTGGGGCGTAGATGCACAAGCGGTTGGACGTGCTGTTATTGGATTGGGAGAAAAAGGCGGTGCAAGTACCATTACACAGCAGCTGGCTAAAAACCTTTATCGAACCCGATATAATAAATCGCAAGGATTTCTGGTAAAAGTTCCGGTGATCAGAACCGTTATATTTAAATTAAAAGAATGGATGACAGCCGTTAAACTGGAATCTAATTATTCGAAAAATGACATCATTACGATGTACCTGAATACGGTTTCATTTGGAAATAATGCCTATGGAATTAAAACCGCAAGTAGAGTTTATTTTGATAAAGATGCAAAAGATCTAAGTATTACAGACGCAGCCATGCTGGTGGGGATGCTTAAAGGTACCACAATGTACAATCCTACTAAAAACCCTGAACGGGCCTTGGAGCGGAGAAATGTTGTGCTAAGGCAAATGAATAAATACAATTACCTGAGCAATGATAGCCTGAAGGAACTATCTAAAGAACCGGTTAAGTTAAAAGCAGGTCAATTGGAAGATGGTAGTGATGGTGATTCTTACCTAAGGGCAGCGGTGGCGAAATATTTAGAAAAATGGTGTTTAGATAATGGTTATGATTTGTATGAAGACGGTTTAAAAATATACACCACAATTGATTCTAAGTTGCAGAAATATGCAGAAGAAGCTGTTGCAGAACAGATGAAAACTTTACAACGTAGATTTTACAGTGTTTGGGGAAATGAAGACCCATGGTATGATTCTGAAAAAAATAAAGTAGACTACCCGGAAAGAGCAATGAAAAATCTACCCATCTACAGCACGTTGATGAAGAAATTTCCAAATCAGCCGGATTCGGTTACTGCATATTTCAATAAGAAAAAGCGAATGCAGATTTTTACTTACAAAGGTGATCGCGATACTTCATTCTCAACATTAGATTCCATTCGTTATTACGGAAAGATTTTAAATACCGGAATGATGACCATGGAACCGGCAAGTGGAAAAATTAAAGTATGGGTGGGTGGAATTGATCATAAATTTTTCAAATATGATCATGTTAACCAATCTAAACGCCAGGCCGGATCAACCTTTAAACCTTTTGCTTACTTAACGGCATTAGAACAAGGAATGAGTCCTTGTGATAAATTTACAGACAAACCCGTTAAAATAAAATACCAGGATAAAGGGGAAACCAAATATTGGGAGCCTAAAAATGCTGACTATAGTGTTACTTATCAGGAAATGAGCTTACGTTCGGCTATGGCAAGATCTGTGAATACCATCACTGCTCAGGTTACTGAAAAAGTAGGTTGGGATAATGTGGTTAAATATGCGCATGAGTGTGGAATTGACAGCCATTTAGAATCTGTTCCTTCGGTGAGTTTAGGTTCAAACGATGTAACCGTTTATGAAATGGTAAAGGCTTACAGCACTTTCATGAACAAAGGTATTAAGACTGATCCTATTTTAGTTGAAAAAATTACAGATCAGGACAACAACGTAATTGATGAATTCAAACCAAAAACAAAGCGTGTACTCACTGAAGAAATTGCCTGGTTAATGACTTACATGTTCCGCGGAGGTATGGAAGAACCAAGAGGAACTTCTCAGGCTTTATGGGAATGGCCAGATTTGTTTAAAAAGAATAACCAGATTGGTGGTAAAACAGGTACCTCTTCCGATTATGTTGATGCCTGGTACATGGGTTTAACAAAAGATTTGGTTACAGGTGTTTGGGTGGGTTGCGATGAAAGAACAGCGCATTTTAAAAATGGTGAACAAGGTGAGGGATCAAGAACAGCCCTACCTATCTTTGCCAAATTTATGGAAAAGGTTTATTTGGATCCATCTACCGGTTACTCTTATGGACCATTCCCTAAAGCTACAGTAGAAATTACACGAAGTTACAATTGTCCAAGCCCTCAATATGTAAGAGATACCACTACAGTAGACACAACTGCCGTAGATTCTACGCAGTTTGATGTGCCAGTGACAGTTGATCCTGCCAATCCGGTAACACCATCTGAGCAAGAAGTCAAAAAAGAAGATAAAAAACAAGATCCTGACCCAACCCAACCTGTACAAACGGTTCCACTTACCAGAAAAGAAGAAAGAGAATTGAGAAGAAAACAGCGACAGGAAGAAAAAGAAAAGAAAAATAACGAAAATAATTAATCATTGCCTCGTATTTAATTAGCCTGTATAAACACTGAAATGTTAAATAAGAAATAATATTTTAAACATTAACTATTTTTGATTTTGAATCTTAATAGTTCAATTTCGTACGTTTTAAAACTTCATTCACTAAACCACACATATGAAAAAAGGCTCTACTTTAATAAGCAGGTACCTTCTACTATTGTTCTTACTTGTAATTTCCTTTTCAGTTCAGGCGCAGTATTTCGGACAAAATAAAGTAAGGTATAAAAAACTTGATTTCAAGGTGTTGCAAACACCACATTTTGAAATTTATTATTATATAAAAAATGAAGCCTTATTAAAGAAATTTTCTCAGGAGGCAGAGACCTGGTATAAAATGCATCAGGAAGTATTCAGAGATACTTTTTTAAAGAAAAATCCGATTATCCTTTATAACAACCATCCCGATTTTCAGCAAACCACTGCATTGCAGGGTGAAATAAGTATAGGTACAGGTGGTGTAACGGAAGCTTTAAAGAATAGGGTAATTATGCCAGTAATGGAACTAAACAGTCAAACCAGGCACGTACTGGGTCATGAATTAGTTCACGCATTTCAATACCATACACTTTTAGAAAAAGATTCTATTAGTCTGGAAAATGTAGGCCAGACACCACTTTGGATGGTTGAAGGAATGGCAGAGTACCTTTCTATCGGTAAAAAGGATGCCTTTACTTCCATGTGGATGCGTGATGCCATGCTGAACCGAGATATCCCTTCATTGAAAGATTTAACCAATTCCAATAAATACTTTCCTTACCGTTATGGTCAGGCATTCTGGACTTATATAGGTTCTCAATACGGAGATACCACCATTGTTCCTTTATTTAAGAATACGGCAAAATATGGCTATCAAAACGCCATTCGATATACTTTTGGCTATGATGATAAGACTTTGTCTGGCTTATGGAAAAACGCCATTGATGCACACTATAAGCCGATGCTGAAGGCGGATAGTTCGCAGATCAAAATTACGGGAACTAAAATTATAGACAATAAAAATGCGGGAAACATGAACGTCGCTCCTGCTCTGAGTCCAGATGGAAAATATTTAGCTTTCATGTCTGAAAAAGATCTTTTTGGTATTGATCTGTTTCTGGCCGATGCCAAAACAGGAAGAATCATCAGGAAGCTAAGTAGCCAGATCAGTAATGGCCATATTGATGATTTTAATTTTATCGAATCTGCTGGTGCCTGGTCGCCAGACAGCAAGCAGTTTGCATTTAGTATTTTCAGTCATGGCAGAAACCAGATGATGATCATTAATGTATCAAATGGAACAACCATTTCCCAAACCTCTATGCAACAGGTACAGCAATTTGGAAATCTTACCTGGTCTCCAAATGGAAAAGATATTGCGTTTTCAGGAATGGTAGAAGGCCAGAGTGATATTTTTTCTTATAATTTAGATACAAAGCAAATTACTCAAATTACCAATGATGTTTATTCTGATTATGCGCCTAATTATTCTCCTGATGGAAAAAAGATTGTATTCTCTTCAGACAGAGCAGCTATCCAAACCAATAATATAAATGCAGTAAATCCTATTAACTTGGCCATTTATGATATTGAAAATAAAACGGTTAGCAATTTAAATGTCTTTCCAGGTGCCAATAACTTAAACGCACAATTTTCTGGAAATAGCCAGAATATTTATTTCTTATCCAACAGAGATGGCTTTAGAAACCTTTACAAATACAATTTTACTGATAACACTGTTGACCAGCTTACTGATTATTTCACAGGAATTAGTGGGATTACAGAATTTTCACCTGCGATTTCAGTATCCCCTACTGATGATATTGTTTATAGCTATTACCGTTACCAACGTTACACCCTATATAATGCCAAACTAAGTAGCTTCAAACCAAAAAGAATTGGAAATCAGAATGAAAATTTTGATGCCGCAATTCTTCCACCTATGGAAAATATTGGGGTAAACATTGTAAACTCTAATTTAAACAACTTCGACAGGTTTGAAAAAGTGGTGACAGATTCTTTAAAAACAGTGGCCTACAAACCTAAATTCAGACTGGATTATTTGGCGAATAGTGGCGTTGGTGTTTCTTCAAGTCGATTTGGTACCGGGGTTTCAGGTGGTATCGTGGGTATGTTCAGTGATATTTTAGGAACAAATCAGATCATTGCCAATATCTCCGTTAATGGACAGATTTATGATGCCGGAGGTTTGGTAGGATACATTAACCAGAAAAGCAGAATTAATTGGGGTGCTGCGGTTTCTCACATTCCATATGTATCAGGTTTTAATTCGGTTAGCTATGAGAAACTGCCAGCAGACAATAACACTACTGTTGATGCGGTATCACAAAATACAGATATCATTAGAACTTTTGAAGATCAGGTACAGCTTTTTGCAGCATATCCATTTAGTAAAATTCATCGTTTTGAATTAGGTGGCGCGTTTTCGCGTTACAGTTATAGGATCGATCGATATAGCAATTATTACAATTCGGCAGGTAGTTATATAGGTTCTGACCGAAAAAGGATTTCAAATGAAATAGCTTCACAGGATTATGGCATTCCTTTTAATTCCTTTACCCTTTACCAAGTAAATGCGGGCTTTGTTGGGGATAATTCTATTTTTGGTCTTACTGGTCCGTTAGATGGTTTTAGATACCGTGTAAGTGCAGAAAAATATTTTGGTACATACAATTTTTCAGGTGTAACTGCAGACTTAAGAAAGTACTGGAGATTAAAACCAGTTACTATAGCTGCTAGAACTTATAATACTTTAAGAATTGGCAAAGATGCTGATCGCCTCTATCCCATGTATGTGGGCTATCCTTATTTAGTACGAGGATATGAATCAAATTCGATTTATAAAACGACTTCAGCTCAATCTTCAGAATCTTTTGATATCAATCAGTTAACAGGTAGTAAGATTGCTGTATTCAATTTCGAACTTAGGTTACCTTTTACCGGACCTAAGAAACTGGCGGCAATACCATCTAAATTCCTTTTTAGCGATTTAAATTTATTCTTCGATGCTGGTTTAGCCTGGACGAATGACACGAAAGTCAAATTTAAAAACGAACCAACTTATGTAACGGAGATTTTAAAAGATGCCAATGGAAATCCTGCTTTAGATAGCAAAGGAAACCAACTTACATTTCAATCTACAACCGAGCGTGTTCCTGTAATGAGCGTGGGTATCTCTTTAAGGGTAAATGTTTTTGGTTATTTTGTTCTTGAACCTTATTACGCCATTCCATTCCAGCGTAAAGATGTTAAAAGTGGCGTATTTGGCTTAACCTTTGCACCTGGTTGGTAATCAGCATTTGATCCAACTTAAAAAGCGTTCCCATTTAAATTGGAGCGCTTTTTTTGTGCAAGAAGTATTTTACTTTATGATAAGCTGGTAAAAGCCAGATTAATCTGATTGGTTACATTTCTATGTAGCAATATGTTTTCGAAATCTAAACCAATTGTTAAATCTATCCAATCCGGATTGCAAGACCTTACTAAACGCTCCTTTTGCATTCTGGTAAACCGACTTATTATTTTAAAACGTGCCAACGCTTGTGCTTCACTTTTAAATTCTTCAAAGTATACTAAACGGGTTAATTGTTGTCCATTATCAAAAAACAAATTTGGCATCTGTTTATAGAAATCTAATGTTTTAATTAAATCAGAACTCATGCCTACATGCATGCTGGTGCGATTTCTGTCGGTAACGATGTAAACAAACTTTTTCATAATCTTCAAATTTTTAATTAAACTAAACTATTTAGTATACCTTCTTGCAATTCAAAATAATATTACTAACTTTATGAGCATAAAATTACTAACTATTTTAGTAATTCCAAATTTATTTTAAAATTTATTTTTATGTCGAATATTTCAAATAACTTAAAGTATCTCAGAAAGAAAAAGGGCCATACGCAGCAGAATTTCGCTGATATCATGGAAATCAAGAGATCACTTATTGGTGCCTATGAAGAAGATAGAGCAGAGCCAAAATATGACTTGCTAAAAAAAATAGCAGAATATTTCGATTTAACCATTGATGAATTCATTAATGAAAAGATAAGTGATAGCTGGAAACCGAAGTTAAAAAGTGCTGGTTCTAATTTAAGGGTATTGAGTATTTCGGTAGATCAGAACGACAGAGAAAACATCGAGTTAGTACCTGTAAAAGCCAGTGCTGGTTATCTTAATGGCTTTTCCGATCCGCAATACATCAGCGATCTTCCTAAATTTCAATTACCACTACCCGCACTTCGCCAGGGTACATTCCGGGCTTTCGAAATTATGGGCGACAGTATGTTACCCGTTCAGCCTGGAAGTATAATTATTGGTGAATATCTAGATAATTGGAATGAAGTTAAAACAGGTGAAACTTACGTCATCATCAGTAAAAATGAAGGTGTAGTTTATAAAAGGGCTGGAAACCGTTTTAAGGAAAATAAAGATTTGAAATTAATTTCTGACAATAAAGTGTATGATCCATATACCATTGCTGCAGATGATATTCTTGAAATCTGGAAGGCAAAGGCTTATATCTCTACTTCTTTACCTGAACCTGCACCAGATCCAACAATGGAAACCTTAACCCAAATGATGGCACAAATGCAAAAATCAATTTCTCAGTTAAATAAAAATTAACACTTTTTAACTTATGCCCGATTAAACTGTTTGATGCTTTTCATCTCTATTATACAAACACATAAATAATAAGAACATGAAAAAAGCAATCTTAACAATCGCGATAGCAGTAATGGGTTTTACTGCTGCATTTGCGCAAGACAGTTCCAGAACATCAAGAAAACAAATGCCTAAAATGACTGCTGAACAAAGAGCAGAGAAGGCTACTTCCAGATTAGAAAAAAAATTAAGCTTAACCGCAGATCAAAAATCAAAAATCTATGCTGTTGAACTTGAAAATGCTAAAAAGATGGAAGCCTGGAGAAAAACCGATCATAGCGATATGAAAGGTAAAATGAATGAGCGTAAAACGGCAATGAAAGAACAAAAGGCAAAAATTGATGCAATCTTAACTGCAGATCAAAAAACTAAAATGGAAGCTTTTCGTGCAGAAGCAAGAGAGAAAGGTGGAAAGATGCGTAAAGGATTGAATCGTGGAGACAGAACTGATAAAGCACCAGTTGAAGGCTAATCCTCAGTAAAATATAATATTCGATAAATAAAGATCGCCTGGAAGTAAAATTCCAGGCGCTCTTTTAGTTTTAAATAAATACTAAAACGTGATTTGCTCCATTAATTTAAATAACCACTTTTCTTTAAGAATGCTGCCCAAACATCATATCCCGCAGGTAGTAAATGGAGTCCATCTTTAGTTAACGCGGCATTTAAATGCTGATCCGAATCAGTAAAATGTGGATAAAGATCAATAACGGTAACGTTTTTGGAGGTAAACTTTCTGATCTCCTCATTGAGATAAAGAATATGTTGATCCTTACCGTAATGATTTTTAAATTTCTCAAATGAACTATTTACTGGCAGAAGGGTATTGAAATAAATCTGCGTTTTTCTAGATCCTTTTCTAATTCTTGAAATCATCATTTTATAATTTTTCAGAATGATGCTATCTGGAATATTTCTGGATATATCATTGATTCCGATCAGTATAAAAACCTTCGACGGCTTTCCGTCAATCACATCCTGTAGCCTTTCTAAAACACCAAATGTAATATCGCCGGAGATGCCCCGGTTTTTAGCCAGTGGTAAATCAAGAAGTTTTGACCAATCTGTTCCAGCCGTAATGCTGTTGCCTAAAAAAACAATATCCTTTTTTGATTTTAGATCGTCTTTAAATTTTTTAACTAATTCAACATATTTGCCAGGCCGGTAAGTGCTGTCCCATGTTACGGTTTGCGATTTAACAGAAACGGCTACTAAAAGTAATAAGCTGAATGCAGTAAAATATTTGCGGAAGGGAAATAATTTCATGAGTTTTTTTCTTCAAACTTAATTATTTTGCCTGAACTAAAATATCAGGATAATCTGAAATAATACCATCAACATTTAAGGCTTTTAATTTTTGAATATCTTCCAGCTTATTGGCTGTCCAGGGAATAATTTTAACGCCATTAGCATGTGCTTTAGTTACCATATCTGTAGTTACCATTTGCCATATCGGACTTAAAATAAACGGCTTATAACCTAAATCAGCGATGTTTTCTTCATAAGATTTTTTATTCGCTACGAGGAAAGATGTTTTGATGTGCGGATATTTCTCGTGAATGATTTGAATGGTTCTCTTATCGAAAGACTGAATCACTACAAAAGAAGAAATTTTCTTTTTCTCAATAACATCCATTAATAACTTAACAAACACCTCTGGCGTGGGATTGGTCTGTCCATCCCCTTGCGGACTGCATTTGGTTTCGATATTGTAAAAGAACTGCTGACGTTTATTTTTATTAATATCGTATTGTACCGAATCAATCAGATTTGACAACAACGGAATGTAAGTTTTAACTTTCTGTTGTGTTGGAAACAAATCATAATATTTCGTACCAAGATCAAACTGTTTTAATTCTGCATAATTCATCCCGAATACAGGATATTTCTTTGCATCAGCCTCAGGGATATCTTTTCCATCAGGCGTAAGCATAAATGCCGGGCTCAAATAATCATCATGTGTAACCACCACCTGGCCATCTTTAGTAATGTGCGTATCCATTTCCAATGTCGTAATACCCTTTATTTTTAGCGTATTGATCATGGCTTTAATGGTATTTTCAGGCATTAGCCCTCTCCCGCCCCGATGCGCTTCTGCACTAAAGGCTGGAAATGAAGCAGTTTTCTGTCCATTAGAATTTAGTGCTAAAAAAGATGCTGCTGTAAGTAAAATAGCTGACTTAATTAATTTCATTTTCAATGAGTTAAGTTATGATTTTTTAAAATGATGGTGACTAGGCACTTACCTCTGATTCGAACTTCTCTCCAAACCGATCAGTGGCAACAACTTTTACCTTTCTAACAGAAGGATCGAAATGTGCCATAAATAAGTGGTCCGTTGAACGGGCTTCTACAAAGGATCTTGGGTTGGGAAGTTTATCCCCTTTATACAACTTTACTGCAAGAGGATCAAATCCATCTTGTTGCGCCAGTGTACCCATTGCTTTTCCATCAAGAAAATATTCAACCTTCCATTCCGGATCATAGTTCCAAACATTGGCAATCAGCCTCTTCTGGTTGGTTAAAGTTTCTACATAAACGGCCAGCTGCTCTTTTCTATCGCGACCAGTGGATTTATAATGCCATTTAAGTTTTGTTCCATCCACTTCGTAAACGCCATAACCACGAGGTGTTCCATCTTCACAAATTGGACCAGTCCACCAGCCACCACAAACGGTACCATGGTTATGCTCGAAAACACCATTCTTAATTACGTTTTTATTAAAATGCGTGTGGCCAGACATGATGTGAACATTGCTGTAATCCTTAATCACAGCATAAAAATCATCGTTGTTTTTTACGGAGTTATGCACCGGGATATGTAGGCAGATAATCAATAAGGCATCTTTCGGCACGAATTGCAAATCTTTAGCCAGCCAATCCAGCTGTGTTGGCGTGATATAGCCATCATAATTTCGCTCTGTGCCTAAGTATCTTACATCATCCAGTACCACATAGTGTGCTTTACCTCTGTTGAAAGAATAATAAGTCGGGCCGTAATGAGCCTGAAAGGTTCTGTCAGATGTATCATCACCACCTTGTCTGTAATCCTGATCGTGGTTTCCCAATGCCTGGAAAAAAGGGATGCCGATTTGTGCAATTGCTTCGTCATAAGCTGGGAATAAATCAAAATTATCCCAAACTAAATCACCCACTCCAATACCATGAACAGGTATTTTACCCATTCCTGCAACCACTTTTTTAGTGTCAGGAACTGAAGTTTCCATCATTTGCTGTACATCACTTTTATTTTTTACCTGAGGATCAGCCCAGATAATGAAGTTATGTCTGTTGTCTTTTTGCTTCAAAGGTTGAAGGTCGAAATTCAGTTTTCCAGCGGTATCCGGCTTATAATAATGTCTTGAAATGCTGCTTTCTGTTTTAAATTCATAGCCTGCAGGTGTACTGATCCAGACAAAACGGGCAAGATCATTCAGCTTAATTTCGTATTGGCCTGCTTTATCTGTTTGTACCACCTGATATCCGTCGGAAATTACTGCACCTGCTACGGCCTTACCTTTACTGGTAACCGAACCACTTACCACGCCATCAACAGAAAACATTGATGATGGGAAAGCTTTGAGACTAACAAAAAGTGTAGTGGTTAAGAGACTTGTTTTTTGGATAAAGGATCTTCTATTCATAAAATGATGGAGTTAAAATAATAAATCAAGCCACCGGTAAACTGATGGCTTGATCAAATAATTAATTGACAATCGCTGTAAAGCCTGTTGCCTGTTGAATTTCTGAAAGTTGTGATTTAGCGTTAAGCTCAATATTTTTAGCTACTCTTCCGGTTTTCCATAAGCCTGTTGTAGCATCGTAAGTGCCGCCAAGCATGGTGAAATTACTGGTAGCAGGAAAGGCAAACTTGTTGGTATTGGTACCACCTCCATAGAAAATGACACGCTTTCTGTTTTGAATGACACTATATTTATCAGTATTGGTAATGCGATAGCCCACTTCTGGTGGCCCTGCAGTATATACACTGCCACCTCCACCAAACATAACCACATCCAATGGAACTGAATTTGCATTTACCGTTATGCCATCAAATACGGCAATACCTGCTACGTTACCACTGTTAGCCAGTAAATTAGTTGTAGCAGTACCAAAATCATCACCATTTAATGTAGAGTAAGCTTTGCTGGCAATCCATACTGCACTGCTGATATCAGTTGATGCAGAACCCCAAATTTTCTTATTGCTTCCACCAACATAACAAAACTGCCCTTTTTTAACTGATCCTGTTGTGATGTTAAACTTATAAGTCCGCACACCGCCCATTGCCCATCCTAAAGCTGGAGCAGCAGTAATACCGGCATTATTGGAAGTTACAATTGACATTGGTGTTGTAGCAAAATTAATGTCTTTTGTGGCTTTAAACTGAATATATTCGTTATTGGCATCAGATCCATCCGGATCGGTCAAATAGCCCGTAATTACCAATGGTGATACTTTAATAATATCCAATTCATATATGTCATCAATATATCTTGGCCAAAGTTGCATACCACTTGAAGTGTTAAAAACAATCCCGGTAAAGTCTCCAAAAGGCACCATTGAAGCTTTGGCTAGTTGTGCAGCAGATTCTGTATGAACAGTTATTTTTCCAAAACCATCATTAATCGTTTTGTTTCCGCTGAATGTTTCGCCAGCTACTGGCTCTGGCTCAACAACTCCTTTACTAATGGTGATCAGTGTACTTTCGTAGAAATCTAGACGACTAATTAGTGTTGCTGCATTAACCGCCTGTGTTCTCATATTTTTACCTGATGCGATTTTTTTTATCTCGCTGGCATTAACGCTGGTAAGTTGTAAAATTCCATCTACTCTTTTCAAAGTGCTACCATCTATCTTCACGTGAATAGAATCACCTGGAACATATTTGCTTGATTCTGCACCTATATTAATGGCAATTCCTCTTAAAGAATCGATCCCGCTGCCTGTTACTCTGCTATTTTGCAGAATAACTAATCCGGCAGGAATATTTCCATTAGTCTGATCTGAAATAACCACCCCTCTGATGCTGGTAGCACCTGCTAAGTTTGATGTATTTAATTGTACTTCTGTATTTTTGAAGAGTTTCCGTAAATCAAAGTTTGCAATAAATGGACTTGGATTAACCAACACATAATCGCTATCGCGCTTACAACTTATAAAAGTGCTTCCTAAAACCAGAAGTGCACTCATGTAATATAATATCTTTTTCATCTTATTTATGAATTAAGGTTTTTGCCACCAAACCAATGTATTGATGTCATCAGCCCCTTGTGCAGCAACAGCGTTACGATAAGAGGTTGGATTGGTAGATTGTGTAACCAATGGATAATTTAGTCTTGCTGGCATTTGCCCACCGTTGGCAAGTCCGGTACCGACCTGTAAAAAAGGATGTTTAGTTCTGCGATACTCAAACCACTGCTGAAAATCAACTAGAAACAACGCATAATATTTTTGAATCTGAATCAGTTGCATTTTGCTTGATGAATTGCGTACCTGATTTTCTAAAGGTAAAGTGTTATTCCATTGGATATCAGCATCGTTAACATAGTTAATAACTTCCGGGCTGCTTCCGCTGGTAAATCTTTCAGGCATCCAGTAGTTAATGGCATCTGCAATTCCTTTTAAATAGTAAGCTTCTCCAGTACCATTTATCCAGCCTTTTGCAGCAGCTTCTGCCAGGATAAAATCGACCTCTGCGCAATTCATGATAATACCCGTATAACGGTCAGTTTGCAGCGTATATGGTGCGTTGGTTGCATCTGAATAAAAGTAGGATTGTTTTTTAATAGAATTACCTGCATCATAACCACTTGGTACACCTACATAACCATCTGGTCCGGGTGCTATACCAAATCTGCTCACATTGTTTTTACCCAACTGAGGATTGATACGCGGGTCTGCCCAGGCACCAAGATTTCTTAAAAAAAAGTCCGTAATGGCTGGTGTTCTGAAATCAACAGCACGTACATTGATCATAAATGGCGAAGAGTAAACCGCAGTACTGCTATTGGTTCCGTTCCAAAGGATTTTAGCTGTATGGGTATTGTTTTCCATAATTGGATAGTTCGCTTTATTGGTATCGGCTATTTCTTTAATTTTTGCGATAGCCTGTGCGCTCACCTCTGCTTTTCCAGAAACACGAAGTAATAATCTTAAATAAAGCGAATTGCCAAATCTGCGCCATTTATTAATATCGCCTTGATAAACAGGATCTGCATTGGCAGAAATAGCTGTTCCTGTTGTTAATAGTTTGTTTGCTTCTTCAAGTTTGCTAAACAGATCAAGGTAAATGTCTTTTTGCTTATCAAAGGCTGGCTCGATTAGACCTTCTTTACCTTTATTGGCTTCAGTATAAGGTATATCACCATAAACGTCCGTTAAGAGTTGAAAAACCCAAGCCTGGCTAATTAATGAAATTCCTTTATAGGATGCGTTTAGCGATTCTGGCCGATCTGCAATGGTATAAATATCTCTTAAGTTCGTTAACTCTAAGTACCAGTTATTCCAGGTGTAATCTGCCCAGTTTCTACGAACATCATACCTGAAAACCTTGCCTTCTGCATCACTGATATCAACAGTAACCTGCATTAATTCATTATTAAAGTTTCGGTTACGTACCATATTGGTTGATAGCACATTCACTAAAGATGGTGCCAGTAATTGTCCTGCAGTTGTAGTTGATTGCCCAATTGGATCGGTATTGACCTCATTAAAATCTTTCTTACAAGAGAAAGCGGATAAACAAAGTATTGATAATAATATATAGCTGGTTATTTTATTTCTTGTCTTCATAATCTTATAATTTATAAACCCACTACTAAACGAACACCATAACTTCTGGTAGATGGTAGTTGGCCTGTTTCGAAGCCTTGCACAATATCACTACCGGAGAGTGTTCCAAACTCCGGATCGAATGCCGGCCATGGTGACCATATAAATAAATTCCTTCCGTAAGCACCGATGGTTAGTTTGGTAAAGCCAATTCTTTTCAAGAAAGTGGGACCGAACGCGTAGGTGATATTTGCTTCTCTGAATTTTAGGTAATCTGTTCTGAATACACTCCCTTCTGCCTGGTCTGAACCATAAAGCGAGGTATAAAAACTTTCCAGATTGGTGGCCACCACATCATTTTTACGATAGGTACCATCTGCATTTTGAACCACTCCATCTCCTATAACGCCATTATAGCGTCCTGGTAAGGTAAGTTCAAGTTTTCCCAAGGCTGCCATCCTCGAAAAAGTTAAAGAGTGTGCTACTGCTCCCAGCTGTGCGTCAAATAATCCATTAATGCTGAAATGATCGTAAGTAAAGGTAGAGCCAAAACTAAATCTGAACTTAGGCATTGTATTTCCTAAATAAATTAAATCTGAGGTGCTGATTTTAGCATTACCTGTTGCAGAATCATAAATAATTTGTCCATCCGGAGATCTCATATATCCCCTTCCGTATAAATCACCCATGCTTCCGCCAACATTGGCAACGATTTGTCCGCCACCCAAAGCGCCGGTTCTTAATACTACTGAACTATCTGCAAGTTCTTCTATCCTGTTGCGGTTTGCTGTAAAAGTTCCGGTAAGTTCCCATTTAAATTTCTTGGTTTGAACAGGCGTACCATTCACGGCAATTTCAACTCCTTTATTTTGTACCCGACCAACATTGAAAACAGCTACGTTATAACCAGTTGCCCGATCAACGATGCGGCTTAAAATTTGATTTTTAGTATTCCCTAAATAAGTTGCAAGATCAAAATTCAAGCGATTCTTAAATAATCTCAATTCAGTACCTAACTCAATGGTGGTGGTTTTTAGTGGTTTTAAATTTGGATTGGGTAAAACACTGGGATTAGTCGTGGCATTACCTGGATAAATACCATTCGAAGCCAGATTATAATTATAAGCCGTGCGGTATGGCGTAGTACCTCCACTTCCAACCTGAGAAACTGAAGCCCTTAATTTAAAGAAGCTGATCGTCTTCGGAAGTGATAATAAATCGGATAAAATTAGTGATGTACTGGCCGACGGATAGAAGAAACCTACGTTATCTGTTCTTGATGGCGTGGCTAATGTACTGCTCCAATCTTGACGACCCGTTAAATCTAAATACAAGTAGTTTTTATAGCTGAAAGACAACGCTGCATAAAAACTGTTAATTCTATATCTGGCGGTATCAGGAACAGAAACAAGCGGACTTAAATTGTTATCGAGGCTGTAAATTCCCGGAACAACTAATCCATCTGCACGTAATTCAGATTTTTTATATTCATTACGCATCTGGCTTCCACCTACATTAGCATTAAGGTGAAGATCATTACTGATTTTTTTATCATATCGCATCAGGAAATCAAAATTGGTTTCATAAGAATTGATATTTTGAACGCGATAAGATCCCTGTGCAAACTTATTTCCTGCTGCATCCCACGGACGTTGTGTCTCGCGGATATCTTTATTATAATCAATTGAGCCTCTTAACAACAAACTCAATTCCTTCGTAATTTTATAGGTCGCCTGAACATTGCTGAGAATTCCGTTTCTACGCTGCTTATTGATGTATTGTTCAGAAACAGCATATGGACTTTCAGGATTGGTAGTTGTGATATTAACGAATTGAACATTCTCTTTTCCAGGTGCCCAATAGTCTCTATACCAATCTGTATTTACATTGGGCTGAGCAAACATAAACCAATACATAAGTGACTGGTTTCCGTAACCTGTGGCTGGTAAATTATCACTATTTCTATTGTTGTAAGCAGCTTTAAAGGATACACTAAATTTCTTGCTCGCATCGGTATTTGCAGAATAAGAAACTGAAGTACGCTCTAACCCGGTATTGGGCACAATCCATTCATTGCTGCCATGACTGGCTGAAAATCTCATGCCCACTCCTTTATAAGAACCATCCAAACTTACAGCGTTAGAAGATTCGAAGCCGGTTTGAAAAAAAGCATCAACAGGATTTTCATAAGCTACCCATGGCGTTCTGGTAGTACCTCGGGTTTTAGTTGCAGGATCATACTGATAAAAACTGGTTCCCGTACCGAATGGAGCTCCCCAACTTGCACTGGTAGCATTGGTACTTGGTCCATCATCTGTAGTACCATAAGAAAAGTAAGGTACACCAAACTGGCCTTGCCCGAATTGATTTTGAACATCAGGGCTATTATTTACCGTTTCCCATGTACTGTTTGAAGTAAAGGTGATGTTTAACTTTTTATTGGCCCTGCCAGATTTTGTAGTGATGATGATGGCACCATTTGCACCACGTTGTCCATATAAAGCTGATGCACCCGGACCTTTCAAAACCGTAACACTTTCAATATCATCAGGATTTAAGTCGTTAAGTGCAGAGCCAAAATCAGCTGGCATTACATCTCCCGATGTTCCATAAACACCTCCGGATGAGCCTGCAGTACGCCTGGCGGAACTACTGGCCACAACCCCATCAATTACAATTAAGGCTTCATTATCACCAGTAAGGTTATTCTCACCTCTTAAAATAATTTTATTAGAAGCCGCCGGACCACTGTTACGTACGAGATTTAAACCGGCCACTTTCCCAGAAAGAGATTCCGTCCAGTTGCTGGCAACAGCATTCGTTAGCGCGGTGCTATCCACTAAGGTAACCGAATAACCCAATGCCTTTTCATCTCGCTTAATTCCTAAAGCAGTAACCACCACTTCATTCAAATTACTAGCTGAAGAAGCTAAACGAATCACAGCATTATTTTCATTGGTATTAAATACGCGGCTAACAGCTGTATATCCTACCATATTATAAACCACCGTGGTACCTTTTGCAATACTGAGGGCATAATTTCCTTTCTCATTGGTTACGCCTAAAATTTTACGGTTACCATCGGTAATGGTAGTTCCCACCAAAATCTGACCATCTTCATCATCTAAAACTGTTCCTTTTACAATGATATTCGCCGTGTTAATCTGGGCAGAAGCATTGCTGAAGCAAATCAGATGTAAAATTAAAAGTAACGTAAGCACTCGAAATCCTGAATTCAGAAAAACAGCGTTCCTTCCTGTTTGTTGTCCATTACTCAGAAGGCGTTCCTTCGAATTTAGAAAACATTGTGGCCAGGAAAATTTTTGTGTAAATTTTTTAATCATAATTAGCTATATTAGGGTCGCTGAGCATAATCTAATTCGTTTTACTCCTTCCCGATTTGCGAACAAAGTAAGCCTCCCTGTGTTAAAAGGATGTTAACAGTATATTAAGGTATAACAGGTAATCACAATCTATTTCGAATGATTTCGATCTAGTTTCATTGGACTTCTAAGTGGTTACTTTTGATCACATTGAAATTAAACATCAAGAACTATAGTTACAAATGCTGACTGTTAAACACTACTGAGATATCGTTCTGTTTTGAGTTAAATGTATAATGTATTCAAGGAATAAGAGTGAATTCACATCTTTTTGAAGATATAAAATATGCATTTACAATAAGCCAGACAAAGGATTGTAAGATTAAATCGTAATCACAGTTACGCTTATTAGAAGGAAGTAAAAAACCAAATTGATGAAATGCCGCTAAGTAACATTTTAATGATCTTCATCATCGAAACATAATGAAACTATTATTCTTTAACCTTTAAAACTCAATATGTATTTATTGTAAAGTTTTCTTAAAGAATAAGTTCTTTCTAAAAGAACCAACAGTACGATTGGGAAAATCACCCATTTAAAAATCTGGAGTACATAAAACAGATAAGCAAATAATAAAATTAACCTGAAAGCTTCTAAATAGTAAATCCAGATCCGCTGTTCTAACAACGCTCCAATATTGATCAAGGTAATCAATACCAAAATAAGTATTGCCCATCTATCTACTGTGTTTAAAAATGAATAAAACATGGTGGTAGCTGTTAGCGTAATCACCACCATTATCAATTGAATATTAAGATATTTTTTAAACTTTAAACCAGATTGCTTTTTCTCTTTATTCTGGAAATATCTTATCTCCAAAGCTGGTCTTATATTTTGATCCATTAGTGTCGGGCTTCCAAAAAGTGCATTCCATTTTGCTTTTCTACCATTTGCTCTCCTATATGCCTCTGCTATTTCCAGGTAATAATGAAAATGTTGCCATAAAAAACTATAGCTTTTAATGGGGTGAGTAAGTCCATATTGTGGTGGCTCCTCTTCCAGCTGAAAGGTGCCGAAGAGCTTATCCCAGAAAACAAAAACATCGCCATAATTTTTATCCAGATATTTTTCATCTGAAGCATGGTGCACACCATGTAGAGATGGTGTGATCAACACATTTTCAAGCCAGCCCAATTTTCCAATTAATTGGGTATGTGTAAAAAAAGAATAAGCGCCATGTACCAGCAAAATGGTGATAATCATATGAGGCTGAAATCCAATCAAAGGTAAAACACACCAAAAAATATTTCTGAAAATGGCTTGTATAGTTGTAATTCTGGCAGCAGTTGTAAAATTAAACTCCTCGCTTTGGTGATGTACAATATGAGCTGCCCATAAAAAGTTAATCTCATGCCCCAAACGGTGGTACCAATACCAAACAAAATCGGTGGCCAATAATAAAAGGAGCCATATATACCATTTATTAGGGATGTGAAATAAAGCATAATGGTTATAAACCCATTCATAAACCTGATAAAAGCTGGCAGCCATAAATAAATTTAGCAACCTCTCGGCAATGCCAACACTAAAGTTTGCAATAGAACTCTCGTATTTATAAATATTATTCTGCTTTCTTTGTTGCGCAATTTGATATTCGATAAAGACAAAGATGAAAAAAGCAGGAATAGCAAATGCGAGGTAGTTTACAGTCATGGCGATTACATTTTCTTTAATATAGATACCGCAAACATATAAATAATATACTAAATACATAGACTAAGTAGTTTACTATTTTAAATTAGTTTCCATTCTATTCGTTTAATATTTATTGTTTCTATTAATTTGCAGAAATCAGTTTATATAAAAACATTCATATGGCAGCAGAAAAAAAAGTCGGACAAACAAACATTCTTTCAATTGATATCGGTGGAACAAGTATCAAAACAGTTTTACTGGATGAAGATGGAAATATGCTGTCAGAATATATGAAGAGCAAAACGCCTGCTGGGGCAACGCCAAAAGATATTGTAACAGGCATACAGGACCTGATTAAACCTATCCCACAAACTTACAACCGTGTTTCAATTGGATTTCCAGGGTATGTAAAAAATGGAATCGTTAAGACTGCTCCAAATCTGGCTAAAAACAAATGGGCAGATGTAGATTTGGCTCAACGTGTAGCAAATGCCCTAAACCACCCCGTAAGATTGGTTAATGATGCTGACCAGCAAGGTTTAGGCGTGGTTGAGGGTAAGGGTTTTGAAATAGTATTTACAGTAGGTACTGGATTCGGAACTGCATTGTTGTTTGATGGTGAACTCCTTCCGCATTTGGAACTGGCGCATTTCCCGATCAATAAAGAAGAAGATTATGATGACTATATCGGCAATAAGGCCTATGAAGAAATTGGTTCAGACCGATGGAATAAACGTCTGAAAAAAATTGTCGAAATCTATAAAACGGTTTTTAATTATGATACGCTCTACATCGGTGGTGGTAATTCAAAACATATCGATTTTAAATTAGATAGCAACATTAAACTGGTAACCAACCGTGATGGTATTAAAGGTGGTGCAAAGCTCTGGAAACTAGCGGATAAGTATAATATTTTCACCGTAAATCCTTCTGTGTAAAACGTACACTAACCTGCGTTGTTAATTATTACAATCTTTTAACATCAAAATCCAATATATTAATTTGTAAATTTTAATTTTGGATACTATAAAAAAATAAAAATGTCAAATAACGAGTCAAAAAAATACAAATTAGGGATGATAGGTTTGGGCACAATGGGCCGCAACTTATTATTAAATATGGCAGATAAGGGTTTTTCTGTAACCGGTTATGATAAGGATCAGAAAATGATTTCTAAACTGGAAGAAGAAGGGCAAAAACACCAGTTGAAAGGTTTCGATAACATTGAAGCCTTTATAGGTAGCTTACAATCGCCCAGAACACTGATCCTGTTAGTTCCTGCCGGACCTATTGTTGATAGCGTTATTACAGAATTAAAACCTTTGCTAAGTGAAGGTGATATTATTATCGATAGTGGAAATTCACACTTTACAGATACCAACCGCAGGGTTACCGAACTGGAAAAAGATGGCTTACATTTCTTCGGAATGGGCATTTCTGGTGGAGAAGAAGGTGCTCGTTTTGGACCGAGCATGATGCCAGGTGGCGATAAAAAAGCTTATGATGTAGTGAAAGAAGTTTTTGATGCTGTTGCCGCGAAAGTGGGGTCGGATCCATGCGTAACTTACATCGGCCCTGGTGCATCTGGTCACTTTGTTAAAATGGTGCATAACGGCATTGAATATGCTATTATGGAACTTATCGCTGAGGTATATGGTGTATTAAAAAATGGCTTAGGCTATTCTAATGATGAAATTTATAAAGTTTTCAAAAAATGGAACGAAGGTAGACTTCAATCTTTCTTATTGGAAATAACCGCTGAAATCTTTTTGTTTAAGGACACAGATACTCAGAACGACCTGCTGGATCAGATTAAAGATGAAGCCCGTTCTAAAGGTACCGGAAAATGGACTTCAGAAGTTTCTATGGAATTACAATTGCCTATTCCAACTATTAATGAAGCTGTTTCAAACCGTGATTTATCTAAATTTAAAAACTTAAGGGTTTCATTGGAAGATGCTTTTGGTAAAAAAGATAATAAAATTGAAATCACAGTGGATGAATTGGAAGATGCATTTTATTTTTCTATGATTAGTGCATATGCCCAAGGAATGCATTTATTGGTTCAGGCTTCTAAAGAATATGAATACGATTTACAATTGCAGGAAATTGCTAAAATCTGGCGTGGAGGCTGTATCATCAGGGCTAAATTTTTAGAAGATATTTATCAGGCTTATGATAAAGATAATGCTTTAGAGCACTTATTCGGTGATTCTGGAATTCAGGAAATCATTAAATCTACCTTAACCGGAACACGCAAAACCATTTCTGCCTGCGTTAATGCTGGTGTAGGTATTCCTGCATTTGCATCCACACTTACTTATTTTGATACCATTACTACAGCTAGAATGCCTTCAAACCTGATCCAGGCTCAAAGAGACTTTTTTGGCGCACATACTTTCGAGCGCATTGATCGTGAAGGCGTTTTCCACGCAGACTGGAACAAACTATCTTAATTTTAATTACAAGAAGTCAATATAAAATGAAAACTAAAGCCGCATTAAGCCCTACAATATTTGTAATATTTGGTGGTACAGGTGATTTGAATAAAAGAAAATTAGCTCCTGCCTTATATAATTTATTTATTGAGGGTTACATGCCCGAAAAGTTTGCCATTATTGGTACAGGTAGAACTGAATTTACTGATGATAGTTATAAAGCTGCCTTAGAAGATGCAGTAAATGAATTTTCGCGCTCTGGAAAAGTAAAAAAAGATAAATGGGAAAATTTTGGAAACACCATCCACTACTGCCCTACTGATTTTGCACAGCCTAAGACTTTCGAAAACTTAAAGAATGCTGTAGATAAATATCAAAAGGAATACGGATCAGATACACAGATTATTTTCTATCTCGCTGTAGCACCAAATTTCTTTCCGGTGATTGCAGAATACCTGCATAAATACAAATTAACGGAAAATGAGAATAACAGTAGAATTGTAATTGAAAAGCCTTTTGGTCATGATCTGGAATCTGCCAAGGAATTAAATGCACTATTAAGTACCATCTTTTCCGAGAAACAGATTTATAGAATTGATCATTATTTAGGTAAAGAAACGGTTCAAAACATGATGGCTTTCCGCTTTGCCAATTCTTTATTTGAACCACTTTGGAACAGATCATATATTGATCACGTTCAGATTTCGGTAACCGAACAATTAGGTGTTCAAGATCGTGGTGGCTATTATGAAGGTTCAGGTGCTTTGCGAGATATGATCCAGAATCACTTATTACAATTGCTTTGTTTGATTGGAATGGAAGCGCCCATTAATTTTGATGCTGATGAAATCAGAAATCGCAAAGTAGAAGTTTTAAAAGCCATGCGTCCTTTTTCTGCGGAAGATATTCGTTTCCATACTGTTCGTGGCCAATACAGTAAAGGCTGGGTTGAAGGAAAGGAAGTACCAGGATATCGCCAGGAAAAAGGTGTAGATCCACATTCCAACACTGAAACCTTTGCAGCAGTAAAATTTCACATTGATAATTGGAGATGGCAGGGCATTCCATTCTATTTAAGAACTGGAAAGCGTTTAAATCAAACCTCATCTTTAATTACAATTCAGTTTAGAGATGTTCCTCATCAGATTTTTTCTTCTGGTGTAACTGAAAACTGGCAACAGAACCGTCTGGTTATCAGCATTCAGCCAGAAATGAGTATCCGTTTGCAGGTTCAGGCGAAAAGACCAGGTTTAGATATGGTTTTAAATCCGGTTGACATGGTATTTGATTATAAAGGAACATACGATGGTGATACACCTGAAGCTTATGAAACATTGCTTTTAGATGCCATGATGGGCGATCAAACTTTATTCATGCGTGGCGATCAGGTAGAGGCCGCCTGGGAATTGGTGATGCCAATTTTAAATACCTGGGAAAGTAAGAAATCAATAAACTTCCCTAATTACCCTGCAGACAGCTGGGGACCTGAAGAAGCAGAGGCACTAATTGCACGTGATGGTTTTCACTGGTTTAACTTGCCTTTGAAAAATAAAGAATAATTTTTATCCTGTTATTGCGAAGTACGAAGTAATCTTAAAGGTATTTAAGGTTTCTGTATGCTTCGCAATGACCATTAACCTATAAACATGAATCTACTCATTTATAAAACGCTTGAAGAGTTAAATCAGGATTTAGCTGATTATGTGATCAAAATCGCAGAAATGTCGATTGAGGAAAACGATCGCTTCAATTTTGTTTTAACTGGTGGAAGCTCTCCAAAAGCGCTTTACCATCTTCTGGCAACTGAATGTGAACACCGAATTGATTGGGAAAAGGTTTACTTTTTCTTCGGTGATGAAAGAAATGTGCCTTCAGATGATGAAAACTACAATGGCCTGATGGCAAAAAAAGCTTTGCTTGATCCATTAGGAATAAAAGAAGACCATATTTTTTATGTAAATACAAGTTTAGCTCCGGAAAAAGCAGCTATTGAATATAAAAAATCAATTGATCAGCATTTCAATGGCGAAGATCTTACCTTTGATCTGATTCTTTTAGGAATGGGTGATGATGCACATACAGCATCAATCTTTCCACATACTGATTTAGTTAAAGATGAAGAAGTTGGTATTGCTTCGGTATTTGTAGAGAAATTAAACACTTACCGAATCAGTTTCACTGCTCCTTTAATTAATAAAGCTGATAATGTGGCTTTTCTGGTTTTTGGTGAAAATAAAGCGGAAGCTTTGAAGCACGTAATTGGAGATGAAGAGAAAAATTTCGATTTATATCCTTCGCAATTGATTGATCCTATTGATGGTAAACTGACTTGGTTTACTGATGAAGCAGCTACGAAATTGTTAGAGGAATAAAATTAGTTATTGTTTGGCGATAAAATCGCCTTTCTCAATCGTCCTCGTTAAAAACGAGGACGATTTTTTTTATTATTCAAACTTATGAGGTTTTAAAAACCTTATAGGTTTATTAACTTTTAACTTAATTTCTCCTCAATTAACAACTTAATAATTCCATCTGCCATACCCACTTTTGGTACGTAAAGTTGTTTTATTCCAGTCCATTTCATCAAGGTTAAATAAATTTCACATGCTGGAATAATTACATCTGCACGATCAGGATTTAAGCGCAAGGTGTTAATTCTTTCTTTTAAAGAATAGCTGGTGAGCTTGTTATAAAGGGCATTTAATTTTTGCAAAGAAAGTGGAGCGTTATCTTTCTCCTCACTCATGCGAAATAGCTTATTAATATTACCACCTGTACCAATACCGGCCAGATGCTTATGGCCTTTGGTATGCTCTTTTACCCACTCCTTCATTTCCTCCCAGGTTTCTTCTTTATCCTGGTTATCCAGCATTCTAATGGTACCGATATCAAAAGATTTTGAAGCCTGAGGCGTACCATCAACGAAAATGGAAAGTTCTGTACTACCGCCACCTACATCAATATATAAATACGTTTTACTGTTATCAAGATCTGCTTCAATGTGATTTGCATAAATAATATTTGCTTCACGTTGGCCTTCTATAATCTCCAGATTAATTTCTGTTTTCTCTTTAATCAATTTAACAATGTCATGACCATTTTTAGCCTCACGCATGGCCGAAGTGGCACATGCAAGGTATTCTGATACATGATAAACATCCATCAGATTCTTAAATGCCATCATGGTTTTGATCAGGTCGCCTGTCTTTTTCTCAGAGATCTGTTTATCAAGAAATGCATCATCTCCTAAACGCAGTGGTACGCGGATTAAGGTGTTTTTTTTATATTTGAATTCGCCCTCGTGTTTGCTGATATCTGCAATGAGTAGCCTTACCGCGTTAGAACCGATATCTATAGCTGCGTATCTTAACATTATAATTGGTGCTTGGTTTTTAAATAGTTATAGGTATCAACTTGCGCTCTGATTTTTTTACTTTGCCTGTTTTTGTGGTACTTGTTATTGTTTAATGCATTGATCTGACGCGCCTTCGTATTGTCTTGTAATTGCAAATCAATAATATCCTGAATTTCTTGTTTGACATCAGGATCTAAAACCGGGAAACCAACTTCTACCCTATGCTCAAAATTTCTGCTCATCAAATCAGCGGATGATAAATACATATCGTTCTTACCATTATTGCTAAAAATATACACACGGGCATGTTCTAAAAACTTATCAATAATGCTAATTGCGGTAATATTTTCACTAAAGCCTTTTACACCTGGCACTAAACAGCAAATGCCACGAATAATTAATTGTATTTTAACACCAGCATTGCTTGCATCATAAAGTTTTGAGATAATACCTTCATCTGCCAGACTATTAACCTTTAACAAAATATAAGCTATTTTGCCAGCCTTTGCGTTTCTAATTTCCCGATTAATAAAATTGATCAGTTTAGACCTGCTTTCCAGCGGTGATACAATTAAATGCCTAAAACCACTTGTTACAGTACGTTTACTTAAGGCATCAAACAGTTTAACTAAATCATTGGTAATTTCTTTACGCGCTGTGAAAATACTATGGTCACAATATAAACCAGCTGTTTTTTCATTGAAGTTACCTGTAGCCAGATTGGCGTAATAAACAGGTTTTTCCTTTTCAATTCGCTTAACCAGACAGATTTTGGAATGCACTTTATAGTCAGTTAATCCATAATTTACCTTCACGCCTTCTTCCATTAAGCGCGTGGTCCAGAAAATATTGGCTTGCTCATCAAAACGTGCTTTTAACTCTAGCAGTACAGAAACAGCTTTTCCATTTTTTGCCGCATTAATAAGGGCATTAATTACTTTAGAATTCTCAGCTAGTCGGTATAAGGTAATCTGAATTTCGGTAACCTTTGGATCTATAGCCGCTTCACGAAGAAAAAGAATAATGTAATCATAAGATTGATATGGCAGGTTTACCAAATAATCGCGTTGCGCCACCTTATTAAACATGCTCTGTGTCCGATGAAGATCATGTACCTTGAGCGGTACATTTGGTGCATATTCCAATTCTTTTTTTCCAACGTTCGGGAAAGAAATAAAATCTCCAAACTTATGGTACCTGTTTCCTGGAATTAAACTTTCTGCTTCCAGTTTCAGTTTATTTACTAAAACAGTCAGCATATTAAGTGGCATGGCCGAATCATAAAGTAAACGCATAGGTTTACCTTTTTTTCGTTTCTCCAGACTGCTCTTCAGATCCTCAATAAATTTATCATTGATGTTTTTATCAATATCCAATTCGGCATCTCTGGTTAGCTGAATAGAATAAGCCTCAAGGTTATCATAAGTAAATACATAAAAAATATCGTCAAGGCAATAACGGATAATGTCTTCAGCCAGAATAATAAATTTCAAGTCGTTCGTTTCCGGAAGCACTAAAAACCGCGGTAAGTTGGGAGGAATTTCAATTAAGGCATATTTCTCTCTTATTTTAGTGTCTTTTTTAGAAAGCTTAACAAAGAAATAAAGATACCTGTCCTTTAGTTCTGGAAAAGGCTTATCCATGTCCAGCATAATCGGAACCAGATTCGAGAGAATTTTATCGCGAAAGTGATTTTTAACAAATTCTCCCCTGCTTACGTTAAGCTGGGTATCATTTAAAATAAAGATTCTATTTTGTGCTAACTCATTGATTAAGGTTGCCTGAAAAAGCTGATCAAATTTCCGCTCTTGTTTAACAACAATATTTTTGATTTCGTTAAGGATTTTACGCGGATTGAATCCTAGAAGCGCCTTAGCTTTATCATTCAGGTTAGTTAAGCGAGTCATTGTAGCTACCCTTACCCGGTAAAATTCTTCCAGATTGGATGAAAAAATAGATAGAAACTTTATTCTTTCGATAAGTGGCACAGTTTCATCAGCGGCCTCCTGCAATACTCGATCATTAAAGTAAAGCCAACTAATTTCACGATTTAAAAATGGTATCTTCTTCTTGCTCATTTAAAAAAATAAAAATCCCCGCCGAAACAGGGATGCTCAAAACTGCATATTAATTTGTTAAATCCATGTTAATTCACATACAGATTAACGTTAACAAATTATTTTTTTAATGGCGCTTTTACTACTTTCTTAACAACTGGAGCAATTTTATCTTTAGCTTCTGTTGCGGTTTCTTTTGTAGCTTCAGCTGTTTTTTTAACTGTTTTCTTAATAGCAGTAGTTGCTTTTGCAGCTGCATCAGTTACCTCTTCTTTAGCAGATTCTACCGTTGGCTTAACCGCTTTTTGTATTCCTTCTACACTGTCTTTAACCACTTTAACTGGTTTTGCAATAGCCTTTTCTGCTTTTTCTTCTGTTGCAATAGCTGCAACTTTAACACTTTGAACAACAGGTTTTGCTTTAGCAACTGCTTTTTTAACCACCTTGGCAGCACTTTTTTCTGCCTTAGTAATGGGTTTCTTTATGTCTTTAACTTTTTCTTTTGATGAATGTAAAATATCATCAATTTTATGACCAACGTCTGCTTTGATTACTGTAAATTTTTTGGTCAATTTTTTTGCAACACGTTTACTTGCTTTTGCCACTTCGGTACTTATCTCTGATGCATCATGGCCGAGGCTCATGATCACCTCTAAAAATTGAGCAGTTAAAGATTGTTCTAATTGTTTCTTAGCATCTTTTTTAGTTACTTTTTGAGACTTTGCTTTAGTGGTTTTCATATTATTTTTCGTTTTTTTGTGCAACGGATTTATTTCTTTTTAAATCTACTAATTTTTTACCTTAAAGCTAAAAACCATGCCTTCTTTTGATATTGTAAGTAAAGTTGATGCGCAGACTCTTGATAATGCGATTAACAATGCTAAAAAGGAAATACTCAACCGTTTTGATTTCAACGGTTCTAAAAGTACTGTCGATCTGGATAAGAAAACGAATATTGTAACCATTGTAACGGAGGATGATATGCGTTTAAAAGCCATTGAAGATGCTATTATCTCCAGGATGATGAAACAGAATCTAGACCCTAAAAGTATGGATTTTGGTAAAGAGACCATTGCTTCTGGCAATATGATCCGAAAGGAAATCACCATTAAGGAAGGATTAGATAAAGAAGCAGCCAAGAAGGTGGTGGCAAAGATTAAGGCCAGTGGCTTAAAGGTGCAACCTTCTATTATGGATGATCAGGTTCGGGTAACGGCTAAGAAAATCGATGATCTGCAGGCGGTTATCACTTTATGTAGAGGTGAAGATTTCGATCAGCCATTGCAGTTTATCAATATGCGTAATTAAAAGATTCAACTGCTCATTGCTATTGAAGTTGAAGTTTAATTCGCATCTATTTTAATTTTTTTTATCCTTTTTTATATGCAGATAAGCGAAAATGATTTTATATTTTCTGATCAGAAGGAGTTGCTTCAGATAGAATCTATTCATCATTATTTGAGTAAAGAATCGTACTGGGCGAAAAATATTCCATTAGAACTTGTTAAACGTTCTATAGAAAACTCACTGTGCTTTGGGATATACAAAAATCAGGAACAAATCGGTTTTGCCCGCTGGGTTACAGATAAGGCAACTTTTGGATGGCTCTGCGATGTTTATATTGCCGCTGCTTATCGTGGATTAGGTTTATCTAAAAAGCTAATGGCTTTTATGATTTTTCACCCTGATCTTCAAGGTTTGCGCCGTTACCAATTGGCTACGTTGGATGCCCACAGTTTATATGAACAATTTGGCTTTAAAGCGCTAGAAAATCCTGATAGGCAGATGGGTATCGTGTTACCAAATATTTATCAAGAAACAGATACTGAAGCGGATTAAAAACCTTTTTCATTAACACTTGTTTTAATTCTATATCAATACAAGAACATACATGAAAAAGATATTTATACTATCAACGATAGTTGCTTCCGCTCTTACCTTTCAAGCCTGTCAAACAGCAGATAAAAAATCAGATACCACTAAAGATAGCGTAGGTGGAGATACCACCATGGTTAATGGTAATCACGTAGCCGGAAGTGAGGTTGTAGAATCTGGTATAGATGAAGCAGGTGCTACTTTCCTTAGAAAAGCTGCTGTTGGTGGCATTATGGAAGTTGAAGCTGCTAAGATTGCTTTAAAAAATGCATCAGATCAAAAAGTTAAAGACTTCGCTACAAAAATGTTAGCTGATCATACACAGGCTAACAAGGAGCTTAAAGCTTTCGCCATTGAAAAGAAAGTAATTACTCCGGATGCTTTACCTGCGGAAGATCAAATCCATTTGGATGAGATGAAAAAAATGACTGGTGCTGCATTTGACAAGCACTATATGGACATGATGGTTACCGACCATGAAAAAACTGTTGCTTTATTTAAAGAAGGTGTATCAAATAAAGATGCAGGCTTAAAAGAATGGGCTACCAAAACTTTGGCAATCATAGAACAGCACAATGTAATGGCAAAACAGATTGTAACTGGTTTAAAATAAAATTTACGACATTGCATATTACTATAAAAATCCCAATTTATTTGGGATTTTTTTTATTTATAAAGTTTGTAAAACATCATTTTTAATACAATTTATGGGAAAGAAAAAAATTAAAATTATCTTTCGCCGTTTAATACAAAAAAAACACAAATGAATAAGAATAGAATTTTTAATGTGCTATTAACCGGTGCATTTGTTATTGCAGTTCCATTATTTGCCAATGCACAAAAAGCAAACTGGCAAAATCTTGATTTAAAAACTGATTCAACATTTGGAATCAGTACAGAAAAAGCCTACAAAGAATTGCTTAAAGGTAAAAAATCAACAAAAGTTATTGTTGCTGTAAATGATGGTGGTGTTGATGCGATGCATGAAGATTTAAAGCGCATCATGTGGGTAAATGCCAAAGAAATTGCAGGTAATAATAAGGACGATGATAAAAATGGCTATGCAGATGATATTCACGGCTGGAATTTTATTGGCGGACCAAAAGGATCTGTAAATTTTGAAACACTGGAGCTTACCCGTTTAGTGCGCCGTGACCAAACACGTTTTGCCAATACTACGGATGCTAACGTTGCCGAAAAAGATAAAAAAGACTGGGAAGCATTTAAAGCCATGAGGGCAGATCTTGAAAAACAGTTGGGTGAAGCTAAACAAGGATTGGCTGGTATTTCGGGTTTCAAAAACGCTTTAGATGGTGTAGTGAAGAAAATAGGCAAAGAAAATCCGACTATTGAAGATTTTAAAAACTTTAAGCCTGCCAATGATATGGAGGGACGTATCCAATCGGTGATGGTTCAGCAATTGGATAAAGGTTCATTCAAAGAATTTTATGAAGATCAGATTAAAGAAGGCTTAGATTATTATACCCGTCAGGCAGAATATAACTTAAACATTGATTATGATCCACGTACTATTGTTGGTGATAATCCTAATGATGATAACGAGAAATTTTACGGTAATAATGATGTAACTGGTCCTGATGCCATGCATGGTTCACATGTGGCTGGTATTATTGCTGCTGATAGAACCAATAAGCTTGGAATCATGGGTGTAGCTGATAATGTGGCGATTATGGGCGTTCGTTGCACACCAAATGGTGATGAACGTGATAAAGATGTAGCCAATAGTATTCGTTATGCTGTTGATAATGGTGCTAAAGTTATTAATATGAGTTTTGGTAAAGCATACAGCTGGGATAAAGCTGTTGTGAATGATGCTATGAAATATGCAGCTTCTAAAGATGTGCTAATTGTTCAAGCTGCAGGTAATGAAAATAAAAATATTGATACTGAAAATAATTTTCCTAACCATAAAGATTTAGATGAAAAAACCATCGCATCTTGGATTACGGTTGGTGCATCTGGTCCAAAAGATGATGAAACATTAAAAGCAAGTTTCTCTAACTTTGGTAAAACACAGGTTGATGTATTTGCACCTGGTGTTAAAATTCACTCTACCGTTCCAGGTTCTAAATACAAAGATTTAGATGGAACGAGTATGGCTTCTCCTGTTGTTGCTGGTTTAGCGGGATTAATTCGTTCGTATTATCCTAAATTATCTGCTGCACAAGTAAAAGAAATCATTGTAAAGTCGGTAACGAAGGTTAACCACAATGTATCTTATAAAAAAGGTGATGAAGAAAATGCTGAAACCGTATCAGTACCTTTTTCTGATTTGTGTATAAGTGGCGGTGTGGTTAATGCTTACGAAGCACTTAAATTAGCGGCTACATATACCGGAAAATCATCTGCTAAATAATTTTAAATCTATTTATTAAAAGGGCAAATTTCATTGAAATTTGCCCTTTTTTTATTGGTCGAGATTTATAATCTCGATCACATTAACTGCGGATTTTAAATCCGCAATTCGTAGAGCCGGGATTGGAGATCCCGACCAACAATATCGCTATGGATATAAAAAAATATGCTTAGTTGGTCGAGATTTATAATCTCGTCCTTATTTAACTGCGGATTTGAAATCCGCAAATAGAAGAGTCGGGATTGGAGATCCCGGCTAACAATATCACTATAGATATAAAAAATTATGCATGATTGGTCGAAATTTATAATCTCGATCGCATTTACTAAGGATTTGAAATTAGCAAACAGAAGAGTCGGGATTGGAGATCCTGATTAACAATTTCAATATGGATATAAAAAATTATGCGTAGTTGATCGAGGTTTATAATCTCGATCGCATTAACTGCGGATTTTAAATCCGCAAATAGAAAAGTCGGGATTGGAGATCCCGACTAGCAATATCTATGGGTATAAAAAATTATGCGTGGTTGGTCGAGTTTTATAATCTCGACCTGACTTAACTGCGGATTTTAAATCCGCAAATAGAAGAGTCGGGATTGGAGATCCCGACTAACAATATCACTATGAATATAAAAATTATGCGTGGTTGGTCGAGATTTATAATCTCGATCGCATTAACTGCGGATTTTAAATCCGCAATTCGTAGAGCCGGGATTAGAGATCCCGGCTAGCGATACTAACTATCTGCTAAAATTTTATCAGGCGTAATGGGTAAACTTCTGATTCTTTTACCTGTGGCATTAAATACCGCATTGGCTACAGCAGCTGAAAAACCGATTAAAGCAATTTCCCCCATTCCCTTTGCCCCCATCGGATTGATATAAGGATCAGGTTTATTGATGAAATGCACTTCAATTTCAGGAATATCTGCATTTACCGGTACATGGTAATCAGCGAAATTATTATTAATGTACCTGCCATAACGATGGTCAATAATAGATTCTTCAGTCAGCGCCATGCCAACGCCACCCACTGCACCTCCAACCATCTGGCTACGAGCGGTCTTTGGACTTACAATGGTTCCGGAATCTCCAACAGATACAATTTTATCCACCTTCACTACCCCGGTTAAACTGTGCACTTTTACTTTCACGAAATGAATGGAAAACGAATACATCGAATAAGCTTCGCGTTCTTTTCCTGCCTGACTTTGCTTCATGATTTCAATTGAAGGCAAATTATTTTTCTTTAAAACATCTACAAAGTTAGCAGTGGCATCCATATTGGAGTTAGCCGCCAATTCTGCGATGGTAGATTTTAAGGCTACACAAACATCATTAACAGCAGAACCAACTGTAGAAAGCGTAGCAGAACCACCCTGACTTGGTGCGGGTGGCAAAGAAGAATCTCCCAGTTCAAATGTAATTTTATCAGCAGGGATCTTCATTAATTTACTCGCGATCAAAGTCATGCCGGTTCCAGTGCCCGGACCAATATCACTCGTTGCACTTTGTAATACCAATGAGCCATCTGCTTTTAAAATACCTTTTACACTGGCTCTACCCCTGTTGGCATTAAAAACACCGATGCTTACACCGTAACCAGTTTTCAACTGACCATCTATCAGACTTCCAGGTTTATTCTTTCTTTCATTCCAGCCTATTTTTTGTGCACCAACACGATAGGCTTCTTTGATGTTTTTATCTGAGAATGGCAGACTTCGCTGTTGATCTCTTTCCGGGTCGTTTTTAATTCTGAATTCCAGCGGGTCCATGTCTAGTGCATGAGCCATTTCATCAATGGCACTTTCCAGCGCAAATGCACCTGTCGCTTCACCAGGTCCACGCATCCAGATCGGAACACCTAAATCTACAGGCACAACAGTATATTGGGTATTTACATTATCACATTGATACATAAATTTCGCCATATTAACCACGCCTTCCGTAAAGTTTTCGTAAACAGAAGTCTCGCCAAATGCTCGGTGTGTGATTCCTGTAAGCTTTCCATCTTTATTGGCACCCAAACCGATAGTTTGTATAGCTGCAGGGCGATTTCCCACCATCGTAAACATCTGCATTCGCGTGATCACGAGTTTTACCGGCTTACCAATGTGTTTCGATGCCATTACAGTCGCAATCTCTACAGGCCAGGTTCTAAGTGCCATTCCAAAGCCACCTCCAACAAACTCAGAATTCACCTGGATATTTTCTACAGGAATTTTAAAAACGTTGGCAATAGTACCCTGTGTAGCCTTTACACCTTGAGTTTTGGCATAAACGGTAAGTTGATTATTTGGCCGCCAATCTGCAATAATTCCATGTAACTCCATCGGATTATGTGTCTCGATAGGAAGATGGTATTTTTCTTCAATTTTTACCTCAGCGGTTTTATATGCATTTTCTACACCTCGTTTATAATCAGGTTGACCCTGAAGTTTTTTTGATTTTGAATCGGCAACTGCCTTGTCAAAATTAGTGTTGAATTCCTCCTTAGCATAAGTTGCCTTAACCAGCGATGCGGCATAAGTAGCCCTTTCAAAAGTATTGGCAACAACCATGGCAATAGGTTGACCGTTATAGAAAATTTTATCTGTGTAAAAAATCTTCATTGGAGAGCCGCCATCCTGTTCATAACCGGGAGCCGAGGGCTTATTTAAATGAGACAGTACTGAGATTACACCAGGTGCTTTTTCAGCTGCCTTAGTATCTAATGTGGTAATCTTTCCCTTTGTTATGGTACTGGTTACCAGCACACCATAAGTTAAACCCGGAAGTTCATACTCGGCAAAATATTTCGCTTTACCAGTTACCTTAAAAACGCCGTCTACACGATCGTTTTCATCTTTTAGCATTCTATTTTCCATGGTTAAGCTTTTGATTTTGCAAGGGTTAATGCTTCAATAATTGAATTGGGTGCCATTTGAAGTTTGAAATCATTTTCACCAAAACCCTTTGCATCAGTCATGGCTAATTTAGCAGCCAGTTCAAAGTTCGCTGTTGATGCTTCCTTTCCTTTAAGGAAATTTTCTGATGCCGTTAAACGCCAGGGTTTATGTGCTACGCCACCCATAGCTAGCCGCACATCAGTAATTTTATGATCAGAGATTTCCAATGCCGCTGCAACAGAAACCAAGGCAAATGCATATGAAGCACGGTCTCTTACTTTCAGATAATGAGAATTTTTAGCCAGGTTATTTATCGGGATTTCTAACCTAATGATCATTTCATCAGTCTTTAAGTTATTGTCTAACTGCGGTGTATCTCCAGCGAGGCGGTGAAAATCTTTAAATAATATTTTGCGTTCACCTTTCTGATTGGCCAGTACAACAGTTGCATCCAGTGCGATTAATGCCACGCACATATCACTCGGATGAACAGCGATACATTTTTCTGATGTGCCAAAAATAGCATGCATTCTGTTAAAGCCACCAATAGCGCCACAACCAGATCCCGGTTGGCGTTTATTGCAAGGCATTTCCGTATCATAAAAATAACCACAACGCGTACGCTGCATCATGTTTCCTCCTACTGTAGCCACATTACGCAACTGCGCAGAAGCACCTGCATTTAAAGCATTAGCCAATAATGGAAGTTTTTCCTTTATTAGTGCATGTTCTGCAACTGCCGTATTTGATGCCAGTGCACCAATTATTATTGTATCACCTTTAAGTTCGATCTGCTTTAAAGGTACATGGTTAATATCGATCAGCTTCTCCGGTGTGGTTACTCCCCTTTTCATTAAATCAATCAGGTTGGTTCCACCAGCCAGAAATTTGGCTGCTTTATCTTTTGATAATAAAGCCAATGCCGATTTAGAAGTTGTTGTTCTTAAATATTGAAAATTGATCATGCCTTTGTTTCTCCTTTCGATACTTCAATGATTGCATCAACTATATTTGGGTAAGCACCACATCTGCAGATATTTCCACTCATGTATTCACTAATTTCAGATCTGGAAGTGGTATGGCCTTCATTCACACATGCCACTGCAGACATAATTTGCCCGGGTGTACAGTAGCCACATTGGAAACCATCGTGTTTAATAAATGCGGCCTGCATCGGGTGTAATTCATCACCATTGGCCAGGCCCTCTATGGTGGTTACTTTTTTACCTTCATTCATCACCGCCAAACTTAAGCATGAATTAACCCTTTCACCATCAACGTGAACGGTACAAGCCCCGCATTGACCGTGATCACAACCTTTCTTGGTGCCTGTTAAATGCAGTTCTTCCCGCAAATAATCCAGCAGCGTAACCCGAGGTTCAACAGATGTCTGATATGCCTTATTATTAACGGTAAGGTTTAAGGGGATTTTTTCAAAAAGCTCGGCGAAGCGTTCATCAGCCTGGCTTTCTGCAGCCTTTAAGGCAACTGATGGTGTGAGGGCAATAGCAGTGATGAGAGAACTTTTTTTCAGGAAATCTCTTCTGCTATCACCCTGATTATTTTTAGGATCAGATGATTGCATAAAATATGTTTTGTAAAGTAGTGCAATTTTAAATATCGTGAATATAAACCTTAAAATCTGTACAATAAGAAATTTAGAACAATTCTATGAAGTAATATTTATGTGTCGTTAAAGCTCTGATTTTAGGTAAAACTTAATCTGTTCTAAATAGAAAATCGTTCATTGTAGCCAACTCTATAAAGAAATCCTGATTTTTTAAAATAATTTCTGAAAATGTAAAGCCAATTTCTATTTTTATCAAATGGAAGAGATTAAAGCACTACCCGATTTATCTGCGGAGGAACAACGTGTGTTAGGTTCATTGATTGAAAAGAGCAGAACTACACCGGATTATTATCCCATGACTTTAAATAGCTTAACAGCGGCCTGTAATCAAAAAAGTTCAAGAAATCCTGTTGTCAATTATGATGAAGAAACTGTTACCCTAACATTGAATGCTTTAAAAATAAAAGGATTAACCTCAACAGCTACAGGTGGTTCAAGCAGAGCAATTAAATATAAACATAACTTGGGAATCGTATATCCACTGGTACCATCTGAACTTTCTATCCTAAGTTTACTGCTGTTGCGTGGACCATTAACACCAGGAGAAATTAACAGTAATTCAGGAAGGCTTTATGAATTCGATAGTATTGAAGAAGTGTTGGAACAACTTCAGAAACTTTCAAATGGTGAGCATGCTTTTGTAAAACAATTGCCGAAGAAAACGGGTCAGAAGGAAGCCCGATTTATTCATTTATTAGGCGAACAAGCCCATACACCAGAAGTAGAAAATCAGACTTCTGAAACAACGATTTTCCAACCCAATGAAGCGTTGGAAAATCGAATTTCAAAACTTGAACAAGAAGTTGAAGACCTGAAAGAACTGGTTAATCTCTTAATGGATAAATAAAACTATGCTTCATATTTTTTGAAAATTGTACTGGCTACATGCCCACCAAAACCAAAAGTGTTATTTAGAACATAATTAATTTCCTTCTCAATACATTGCCCTAAAACGATGTTCAATCCTTCCGGGATTTTTTCATCTAGTTTTGTGGTGTTAATTGTTGGTGGAATAATGCCGTCTCTGATCGCTAAAATACTAATTAAACTCTCCACCGCGCCAGCAGCACCGAGCAAATGGCCTGTCATTGATTTTGATGCCCCGATCACAACAGGTAAATCTCCAAATACTGTTTTTACGGCATTCAATTCGCTCAGATCACCCAAACCTGTAGATGTGGCATGAGCGTTAATATAATCAATCTTATCCGGGGTAATGCCTGCATCATGTAATGCTTTTTTCATACCTAAAGATGCACCCAGACCGTCCGGAGGTGTTCCGGTTAAGTGGTAAGCATCGGCAGCCATTCCGCCACCCACAATTTCAGCATAAATATGAGCACCACGATTTAAAGCATGTTCTAAATCTTCTAAAATTAGTGCTCCGGCACCTTCTCCCATTACGAAACCATCACGGCTTTCATCAAAAGGTCTTGATGCCGTTTCTGGACTATCATTTCGTTTTGATAAAGCTTGTGCTGCACTAAATCCACCAACTGATGCTTCAGTAATTGCAGCCTCCGACCCACCGGCCACCATAATATTGGCTTTTCCTAAGCGAATAGTGTCGAATGCATTTATAATGGCTGTGTTGGATGACGCACAAGCTGAAACGGTGCAATAATTAGGTCCACGTAATTTATGGCGAATGGAGATGGCGCCTGCAGCAATATCTACAATCATCTTCGGAATAAAAAACGGACTGAATCGTGGTGTTCCATCACCCTGATGAAACTCAGCCAATTGCTGTTCAAAAGTAGAGATACCGCCATTTCCAGTTGCCCAGATTACTCCAACTTCAGCCAACTGATCATCACTCATTGATTTAAAATCCAGTCCTGCGTCTGCAATCGCCTCATCAGTTGAAGCAATGGCATATTGCGTAAACGTATCAAATTTTCTAGCCTCTTTTTTGTCTAAAAAAGATTCAGGATTAAAGTCTTTAACCTCTGCGGCAAAATGTGTTTTAAACTTACTGGTATCGAATTTGGTGATTGGTCCAATCCCACTCTTCCCAGCTAAAATATTCTTCCAGAAACTTTCTACTGTATTTCCAAGGGGCGTTATCGCACCCAATCCTGTTACAACTACTCTTTTCATGCTATTTATTGTTCATGGTTCCAAATTAAGAAACCGATTTTTATTTTTTGAGGTGATAATATTATTGGTACAATGACCTGACGCACTTTGATTGAGTAAGATGTGCATCAATTTGATTCAATCTTTAGACTTCTCATTTTACTATTCCTGGCGCAAATATCATGATAATAAGGTTAAAGCGCTCTTCTTTTTTCTCTTCCTGAATGTTCGTTTTATAATCGATTGTCAGTTAGATTTTTATGTTTTGCAACTCATTTGTTTAAATCACTTTTTTAGTCATCATTATCATTTGTGGTTAGCTTAGATTATTGATATATACTTTTAAAGAGTCGATAAGCAGTTCGCAAGTTTCCTTGGTATTGGTTAGTCTGGAAATCATGATTCCACCTTCTATCATCGCAATAACTGTTAAGGCAATTTGTTCTGGATTATATTTAGAGGCTATTTCTTTATTCGAAATCCCATCTTGAATTATGCCCATGATTTGCTTCTTCCAGGACAATAGTGCATTCAATGCTTTTTCCCGGAGTGCCGGATGAGTATCGTCAGCATCAATAGAAGTATTTAGAATTGGACATCCGCCGGGAGAAATTTGACCAACCATTAAACCTTGATATACGATCAAATAAGCTAAAAGTTTATCTTTTGCGGTATGTTGATTATTCATAGCTGCGTTGATTTTCATCTCCATGCTTTTGAAATTATAGTCGAAGGCCGCCAGCGCAACTTCATCTTTATTGGCAAAATTCCCATAGATACTTCCTTTTGTCAATCCGGTTGCGTCAGTCATGTCATTTAATGATGTCCCGGCAAAACCTTTCATGTTAAAGATCGGTGCAATTTTTTCAATGATGTGACGCTTCGTTTTCTCTGATTTTGTCATAATAATTTATCGATTCAAATGTATACCGATCGGTATTTTTAATTGTCATGATGCTGTACTATTCGACTATTAACATTTAAATCTGAATGAGGCTATTAATGCGTCAACATTACATTTTATGGTTTATCGTTATGGGAAGGATCAGCCTTGTAAAAATTCAAACAGAACTTTTCCAAACTTTTGTCACTATACTAAATATCAAATACCACACATTAATCTTAGTTTGAATTTTGTAACTTTGTTTTCATGAGTACAACAGAAACTATTGAAGACTTCTATCAAAAAAAATTTAGTTTTTTACCCGAAAACCTACAGCAAGGTGTTGGCCATTTTAATGTTTTCAAACTAGAAGATTGCCTGCGTGATGATAGTAAACAAATGAGTTATAACCGCAGAGATTTTTATAAAATCGCGTTAAACAGGGGTCATAACATTTATCATTATGCAGATAAAAGTATTGAAATAAATGGTACTGCACTCATGTTTTTTAATCCTTTGGTTCCATATACATGGGAATTAGCAAGTGGTAGTAAAAGTGATATAACTGGCTTTTTCTGTATTTTTACCGAGGCATTCTTCAAAGAAAAAATTCGAGGAAACATCGGTGATTTACCCATGTTTGTTCCCGGAGGTAAGCCTGCATATGCACTTGATGAAAAACAAGATGCTATCGTTTCATCAATTTTCACCAAAATGTTTGAAGAAATAAATACGGATTACATTTATAAGTATGACCTATTAAGAAATTACATCACTGAGATTGCGCATTTTGCTTTAAAAACACAGCCATCGGAAACCTTATTTAAACATACAGATGCCAATACCAGAATAACCGCTGTATTTACTGAATTATTGGAGCGGCAATTCCCTATAGAAACTACTTCACAAAGGTTTACCATGCGCTCTGCAAAGGATTATGCTTCGCAACTTTCAGTTCACGTCAATCATTTAAACCGGGCTATAAAGGAAACCACTGGAAAAACCACGACAAATTACATCACCGAACGTTTATTAAGCGAGGCAAAAGCACTGCTTAAACATACCGATTGGAACATATCTGAAATTGGTTATTGTTTAGGTTTTGAGGAACCAACACATTTTAATAACTTTTTCAAAAAATTAACGAAGCACACGCCTACTTCTTATCGAATTGTTTGAATTTTGTAATGATCAGTTTGAATAGCGTAATATTCAATATCGATTTCCACCTTAATTTTGTCTCAACAAAAAGGATAAAATTATGGGACTTAAAAAAGTTTGGTTTATAACTGGCGCATCAAAAGGCTTAGGGCTGAGTTTAGTTAACCAATTATTAAAAGCTGGTCAGTATGTTGCGGCTACATCCAGAAATATTAATGAATTAGCATCTGCCGTAAATTCTAATTCTGAAAAATTTCTTCCATTAACTGTAAACCTCAGCGATGAACTTAGTGTAGAGCAAGCCATCAATGCTACTATTACTCAATTTGGAAGAATAGATGTAGTCATAAATAATGCTGGCTACGGAATTGGTGGTAGTATTGAAGAACTTACTGATAAAGAAACCCGAGATAACTTTGACGTAAACGTATTTGGAACGCTAAATGTAATCAGGAAGGCTCTTCCCCATTTAAGAGCGCAAAAATCAGGACACATCATTAACATTTCATCTATTGCTGGCATCAATGGTGCCACCGGATGGGCAATTTACGCTGCTACAAAAGCAGCAGTGATAGCATTTTCTGAAGTTTTAGCAGAAGATGTTAAAGCATTCGGAATAAAAGTAACTGTTGTCGCACCAGGCGCATTCAGAACGAGTTTCCTCAAACCAGAATCATTAATACTCACCGAAAATCCAATTGAAGACTATGAAGATGTGCGTACGGCACATGCCAGATATTTAAAAATGGATGGAGTGCAGGCAGGAGATCCTGAAAAAGCCGCTGCCGCGATGATTTCGCTGGCAAGCATGCCAAACCCTCCCGTTCATTTACTTCTGGGAAATGATGCATTAATTAGGGCAACATCAAAGTTAGATGCATTATTAGAAGAAATCCAAATTTGGAAAGCGATCACGATTTCTACAGATTTAGATGAATAATCAGGTATTGTATTCAACAAGGAGTATACATCTGATCACGATAAAAAGTAAAAAAATACAATAAATTATGGAAAACAAAAAAGTATGGTTTGTTACCGGGGCATCAAAAGGACTCGGACTAACATTAGTTAAAAAATTATTAAGCATTGGTTATCAGGTTGCTGCAACTTCTAGAAATCTAAATGATCTATCGAAAGCAGTTGGCGATGACGAAAACTTCCTGCCCTTATCGATGGATTTGTTAAATGAAGAAAGTGTAGAAACCGCTCTGAACAAAACCATAAGCAAATTTGGTCAGCTGGATTTTCTAGTCAACAATGCTGGTTATGGAATGCTAGGTGCATTGGAAGAATTGAGTGACAAAGAAGCTCGGGAAAACTTTGATGTCAATGTTTTTGGTTCGTTAAACGTGGTTAGAAAAGCATTGCCGCAAATGAGGAAACAGCAATCAGGACATATTTTTAATATCTCTTCTATTGGTGGTTTCACTGGAAATTTTCCCGGATTTGGGATTTATTGCGCTACAAAGTTTGCTGTGGCTGGTTTTACAGAATCACTTGCTGCTGAAGTTAAGTCTTTTGGGATTAAAGCAACAGTTATTGAACCTGGATATTTTAGAACTGAATTTCTAACTTCCGGATCACTGGCAGTTCCGGCAAATCCAATTGATGCGTATAAAGAAGTGCGAGACTCACAAGCGGCACATCAAAATGACATCAACAGCCAACAACCTGGAGATCCAGCTAAAGGCGCAGATGTAATTATTGCAGCTGCTGAAAGTGAAAATGCCCCATTACATTTATTCCTGGGCCCGGATGCTTACTCGCTAGCAGAAGCTAAAATAGCCGATGTGCAGAAAGACATGGAAACCTGGAGAGCTTTAGCGACAGCAACAAATTTCTAACCTCTTCAACTGACGAAGTTTAGTTGCCTGTGCAACGGAAAACTTCGTCAGTTTAAAACAGTAGTTTCTACTATTCTCGAACGTCTTTGCTAAAACATTTTCCGATCCTTCAACGGTAATGTTCGTGACAATCTCACCTTTGTTTTGCAACGATCCACCTTAAGGGAGGTTGCCATGAAACGGAGAAAAACCGTTTCGCGCAATGACGACT
Organism: Pedobacter psychrotolerans; assembly: GCF_004340665.1. Lineage (GTDB taxonomy): Bacteria > Bacteroidota > Bacteroidia > Sphingobacteriales > Sphingobacteriaceae > Pedobacter > Pedobacter psychrotolerans. Next base: position 23,318 of record NZ_SLWO01000006.1, on the reverse strand, counting down.
AGGTCAGTTTGGCACTATTTTCACCTCCATGAACTTCTTTGCGAGGAGGCACGACGAAGCAATCTCATTTGCGATTTCTTCGATGGAGATTGCTTTAGCAGATGAAGAATCAGCTTCGCAATGACGATTCCGCGAGAGATGCACTAAATAAATCGTCATGCTGAATTTAGTTCAGCACCTTACTATAATAAGATCCTGAATCAAGTTCAGGAGGACGATCCCCTAGTAGAATCGTCTTTGCGAGGAGGCACGACGAAGCAATCTTATTTGCGACTTCTTCGATGGATATTGCTTCAGCAGATGAAGAATCAGCTTCGCAATGACTATTCCGCGAGAGATACACTTAACTTACTTAAAGTCCAATAGCGTATTTTTCAATTCTGTTTCCGTAAACTCTTTCTCGTAAAATTTCCTCCTCTTCTTATTTACAAACAGAGTTGCAGGAATCGCTCCAGACCAATGTTCATCAACACGTTGAATATCAGCTTGTCGGTCTGATGCATTCAAAATAAACACTTCAGCATTAATGTTATTTTTCTGAACAAAAGGAATTACTTCTTTTTGTAATTTTGATTTAAAATCTAAACTGATCAAGAGCACCTTAACAGGATTTTTTACGTTGGCCAAACGCAACTTTTCAAAGTTGGGAAGTTCTGCTACACATGGAGCACACCAGGTTGCCCAGAAATTAATAACATAGGTGGTATCTTTTCCGTTGGTCAGACGTTTATCCAAATCTTCAAGAGTTAGTAATTTTACTTGAGCGCTAGCTGAATAAGCAATTAAAGATAGGTAGATTATAAAAAATATGCGCATAGTTTTATAACGAATTTAGAAGGTTTTAGTCGCTCGTCACCCTGAATTCATTTCAGGGTCTTTCTTTTGGTTAGATGCTGAAATAAATTTACTCCGTAGCTTTCCACTGCGCTACAGGTCAGCATGACGATAAGCTTAAAAAACTATTTAATTAACAGAACCCGATTTAACCAAAACCCTTTGATAGGCTGGCAGATTCAAATCATCTACAATTACCCCTCTGTTTGTGCTGGCATGAACAAAAAAACCATTATTTAAGTAGACCCCAACATGGTCAACATTACTGCCTCCAAAAGAGAAAAACACCAAGTCACCTTCTTTTAAATTGTCAACACTTTTGTGTTTTACTACGCTTGCCTGATCACGGGAAATTCGAGGTAAGGTAACACCATAGATTTCTTTCTCCAGTAAAAATGCGAAACCAGAACAATCTATACCACTTTTATCCAATCCACCGAAACGGTATTTTACGCCTGTCCAATCTGTAATGAATTTATAAAGTTGTTTACTTTTTAAATTAGACATGGCATCAGCAGCCTTTGCTGCTTTGGTATCACTTTTAACTGTATATTTTCTGGAACCACAAGCAGTTATAAGGAGTGAGAGCATTAAAATTAACCCAAAAGAGTATTTTGTTTTCATCATATCTCTAATATTATTTGCCGCAAATTCGCAGATTTAATTTTTATTTTTATCACAGGAATAAGTTTTCAAGGCGTGATTCCGTAAAATCATATTACTTTGCCTAATAAAATCTGCGAATCTGTGGCTAACCTAATTCTTTATCAGCCTTTGTATTTCATCTAATTTTAACAAAGCCTCTACGGGTGTTAACGCATTAACATCCAAATTATTTAGCGTATCTCTGATTTTTACCAAAACAGGATCGTCAATAGCGAACATTTGTAATTGATAAGCCTGGTTCTGAACTTTTTTGATACTATCTTTAATACTCTGTCCCTCTGTTCTATCGATTTCCAATTTCTTTAAGATCTCATTTGCCCTGCCAATCAATTTTGGTGGCATACCAGCCATTTTTGCTACATGAATACCGAAACTGTGTTCACTTCCTCCTGGAATTAACTTCCTCAAAAAGATCACTTTATTGGTCATTTCCTTAACAGATACATTAAAATTCTTAATACGGGGCATGGTATTGGCCAACTCATTTAATTCATGATAATGCGTGGCAAAAAGTGTTTTTGGTCTGGCTGTTGGGTGTTGATATAAAAATTCTGCAATGGCCCAGGCGATGGAAATGCCGTCATATGTACTTGTTCCACGCCCGATTTCATCTAATAAAATCAAACTATCATCTGAAATATTATTTAAGATGCTGGCTGTTTCATTCATTTCCACCATGAATGTACTTTCGCCCGAAGAAATATTATCAGAGGCACCAACACGGGTGAAAATTTTATCAACAATTCCCACTTCAGCATCTTTTGCTGGTACAAATGAACCCATCTGCGCCATTAAAACAATTAATGCCGTTTGGCGGAGAATTGCTGATTTACCCGCCATATTGGGGCCGGTTATCATAATGATTTGTTGAGAATCGGTATCCAGATAAACATCATTGGTAATGTATTCCTGGCCAACTGGTAACTGTTTCTCAATTACTGGATGTCGACCACCCTTAATATCCAACACTTTATTATTGCTTACCTTTGGCTTATTGTAATGATTCTTTTTAGCCAGTTGAGCGAAGCATAGCAAACAATCCAATTGTGCGATCAGAAATGAATCCAATTGAATCGGTTTGATGTAGCCCGCTGTTTCATACATCAGTTCATTGTATAAACGAATTTCAATGGCCAGAATTTTTTCTTCAGCACCCAGAATCTGATCTTCATATTCTTTAAGTTCGGGCGTAATGTATCGCTCTGCATTTACCAGGGTTTGCTTACGAATCCAGCCTTCAGGAACTTTATCTTTATGGGTGTGTGTTACTTCTAAATAGTAACCGAAAACATTATTAAAAGCAATTTTTAGCGATGGAATTCCAGTAGCTTCCGCTTCGCGTTTTTGAATCTGAACCAGATAATCTTTACCGCCAAAGGCGATTTTTCTCAAACGATCAAGGTCTTCATCTATACCATCTGCAATTACATTTCCTTTAATTAATACAGCGGGAGGTTCAGGTTGTAATTCTTTTTCAATGCGATCTCGAATGGCTAGACAAGGATTTAATTGGTCGGCTATTTTAATTAAAAAAGGATTTTTAGAATCGGCAGCCAGCTTTTTAACAGACTCGATATGGTAAAGTGCTCTTTTTAAAGCCACTAATTCCCTCGGGCCAACTCGCTGTAATCCCACTTTAGAAATCAATCGCTCTAAATCACCAATTTGTTTAATATGTGTTAAAAACTCTTCCTGTAATTCATGATTTGTAACGAAATAATCAACCATTCCCAAACGTTCCTGGATAGGTTTTAGCTCCTTTAGCGGCATAATAATCCACTTTTGCAACAAACGGGCACCCATCGGAGTACAGGTGTGGTCGAGAATATCAAATAAAGTTACCGCATTATCGTTTGGTGAGTTCACCAGTTCCAGGTTACGAATGGTAAACCTGTCCAACCACATATAGCGATCTTCTTCAATTCTGCTGATCGATGTGATATGTTGTAAGTTGCGGTGCTCTGTTTCACCTAAATAATGAAGGACAACACCAGCTGCCACAATACCACTTTGAAGTCTATCTACACCAAATCCCTTTAAGGAAGTGACATCGAAATGCTTCATTAGCGTTTCATTTCCATAATCAGAGGTGAAAGGCCAATCATCTAAACCAAAAGTGTAAAAACGGTCACCAAAATTTTCGGTAAATGTTTGCCTTTTAGATTTCTGAAATATCACTTCAGTAGGCTTAAAACCTTGCAAAAGCTTATCAATGTAATCACTATTTCCTTGGGCAATTAGAAATTCACCTGTAGAAATATCCAGAAAGGAAACGCCCAGTTGTGTTTTATCAAAGAAAACACAGGCCAGAAAATTATTCGACTTTTGATTGATGATATTATCACCATAAGCCACACCAGGAGTAACCAGTTCAGTAACACCACGTTTCACAATAGTTTTGGTTGCTTTAGGATCTTCTAACTGATCACATATCGCTACACGCTGGCCTGCCCTAACTAATTTTGATAAATAATTATCTAAAGAATGATGCGGAAAACCTGCAAGCTCTAAAGCGCCTCCATTTGGTCCGGTGCCTCTTCTGGTTAAAACAATGCCTAAAATCTGAGCTGTTTTTATGGCATCTTCGCCAAAGGTTTCGTAAAAATCTCCTACCCTGAAAAGTAGTAATGCACCCGGATACTTCGCTTTTATAGCGTTGTACTGTTGCATTAATGGGGTTTCCTTATTCGTATCTTTAGCCAAAACTGAAATTAATTTGCAAAAGCTATAAAGATAACATGATTATGCAATGGGGAGGTATTTTGTTGAAAAATTGAATAAATGTTGGAATGTTTTAAAACTGAAAAGTATCTGTGATTAGCAAATTAAATATGATCGAAAATATAAAATATTACTCGATGTAAGTTTTGAAATTAAAGTCAATCTGATAACCAATTGGTTACAATTATACAGCTGCTATTTAAAACGTTTTGTTGTTCGGTTTGTTAATCAAATATAGTTTAACCTTAATATTAAAATTATGACGATTCAACTTAACACCGACAAAAATTTAACCATACACCAGGAATACGAAGAAAAAATTAAAGGTGCCATTACAGATGGATTAGGCCGATTTGATGATTTACTTACGCGGATCGAAGTACACCTTTCCGATGAAAATGGAAGTAAAGATGGTTTAGATGATAAACGTTGTTTATTAGAAGCGAAAATAGTTGGTAAAGAACCTATCGCCGTAACTAACCTCGGTAACACTTATGATTTGGCACTAAGCGGCGCTATCTCGAAGTTAAAAAGTAAACTGGAAACGATTGCTGGAAAGCTTAAGACACACTAGAAATATAAAAGGCAATTTATTTGCCTTTTTTTATGCCTCCACTTTTTCCAGTTGATCAATGTATTTTAAAAATAAATTCATGGCTTGCTTCCGCTCTTCAGTTGCATCAAACTGGAGTTTATCATAGAGGTAATCTTTCAGATCGAAGTTAGATACGGTTGGTAAATCTTTTAATACTTCATTTCGATGTTCCAAACCAAATTTTAAAGCCGCATTAAACTCAGCTTTAAATTCATCAGAGATCTTTTTATTGGCTACCCAGGCTGCATACATAAAAGGCAAACCGGTGAAATTTTTCCACTCTTCACCCATATCATAAGCAAAAGCAAAGTCATCTTTTTTGCCAAAAGTTCTATCACCTATTAATACCAAAGCATCTGTATCAACCGTTTGATCAGTGGTGAAATCAACCTCCTTCTTCCAGTAAAATTTCAGCAAAACTTTAGCCAGATTATTTGATGTTCTGGAATGCGCATCTAATTTTAATGTTTTGATTTCCTCAATAGGGACATTGCTAAATATAAACACCGAATTGACCGCACCATCACTTCCTATGCAATAATCGGCGACAATGTTTGCATTAGGCACCAATGGAATTGCAGCCACGGGCATTAATCCCATATCTACCTCACCACTAATTACTTTAGCAGCACAATCTGAAGGAATATCTAAACTTAAATCGATTTTATTGATAATATCCGAATGTTCCAATCCGTATATAAAAGCTTTTGTGTTGGTATAGGCAACAGCCGATATTTTAATTTTATTCAAGGTATTATTTTAATGTTTTGCGCTAAGCTTTAGCGCATTATCCAATCACTAAACCATCCAAATGAACGGCACTATTAAACTCAAGAACGGAGAACTTTCCATCTTCAAAACCCATTTTATATAGAACTGTATTCTGATGAGGAAATTCGGTCATTTCACTTAAAGGTTTCCCAAGCAATAGGCAGAGAAATACACGCATGGCTCGTCCATGCATGCAAAGCAAAACTGTTTTTTCTTCAGGACGTGTAGACAGTACTTCCATTGGGTGCTTTAAACGTTCATATACATCCTGAACACTTTCACCGCCATCAAAATGGGCAGTATAATCACCATTTTCCCACGATTCTAACATATTACGAAAAGCTTCACGTGCTTTTTCACTGTTCGGCTGACCTTCCCAAACGCCCCAGGCCAATTCATCCAGGCCTGAAAGTTTTTCCCATGGTAAACCAGAATCGATAAATTTTTGAACAGTTTGCCAGGTACGTTTTAAATCTGAAGTATATACTTTATCAAAACGAATGTCTTTATATCGTTGATAGAAAGCTTCAGCTTGCGCTCTGCCCGTATCATTTAGATCAGAATTTATACCCCTACCTTGTACTATGCCTTGTTTGTTCAGTTCCGTTTCGCCGTGGCGTATAATATAAATACTCTTCATTTAATGATTGGATTTTGAGTTAGAATGATAGAATTTTGGTCCGTGAAGTATTCACTCATTCAAAACTCATTCATTCAAAATTAATTTACCACGGGCAACTTATAATATTGTGGCTTTTTTTCTTCTTCAAAAACAACATTTTCAAAATCGGTTACCACATTATAGAGTGTGTCACGTTCAATTGCAATTCTGCCAACTTGTTTAATCAGATTGACCAGTTCTTTGGTACTCATTGCTGGCGTTTGCTCTTCGGCTCCAGCCATAGAATAAATTTTAGTGGTATCATCTAAAGTACCATCAATATCATCTACTCCATAATTTAATGATAATTGTGCAGTTTCCCTGCTAATCATTGCCCAGTAAGCCTTGATATGGTCAAAATTATCCAGATAAATTCGTGCAATGGCATAGTTTCTCAAATCCTCAATGACAGAAGATTCAGCTACATTGCTCATCTGGTTGTTTTGATTTCTAAATTTTAATGGAATAAAAGTTTGGAAACCACCAGTTTTATCTTGCAATTCACGAAGTTTTTCCATGTGATCTACCCGATGCTCAAATTTTTCAATATGACCATAAAGCATGGTGGCATTACTTCTCATGCCTAACTTATGCCATTCTTCATGTATCGCTAACCATTGCTCTCCGGTACATTTATCTTTGGCAATTTGCTCGCGGATTTCCGGATGGAAGATCTCGGCTCCACCGCCTGGCATAGATTGTAAGCCTGCATCCTTCATCAATTTCATACCAGTAGCATAATCTATTTTTGCCTTTTTGAAAATATAATGGTATTCAACTGGGGTTAAGGCTTTTACATGTAATTCTGGACGGTGTTCTCTAATTGCAGTAAACAGTGCGGAATAGAACGCGACATCATACTGCGGTAAAACACCACCTACGATGTGTACTTCAGTTACAGGTTCATGGTCGTATTTCTTTACGATATCAAGCATTTGCTGCATCGTTAAAGCCCAGCCTTCTTCTTTTTGTTTAATTAGGCGAGAATAAGAACAAAATTTACAATCGTAAACACAAAGATTAGTAGGTTCCAAATGGAAATTTCGATTAAAATAGGTTTTATCGCCATGTTTTTCTTCCCTGATAAAATTGGCTAAAACACCCAAGTAACCTAATTCTGCGTGCTCGTAGAGGTAAACACCTTCATTAAAAGTAATACGTTCTTTATGAAGGACTTTATACGCTATGTTTTGTAATTCAGTTGATAATGATGTATCAGCTAATATTTTTTCAACTTGTTCAGTTGTATTCATTCCTGATTTATTTTAGACAAAAATACAATATTGAGGCGATTTGAAAATCATTTTCTTGTAACAAACGGACATTATTGGTTCGATATAGCTATGAGTTCATTAATCATTTCTCAGGTACTTCAACTCAACGCCTAAATTTTATTTAAAAATAAAGAAGATTTACATTTGACTTAATGCCCAACTAATAACCAATGATTAATGAACCATTGAACCAATAAAAAAAAAGCACCTCCTTTCGGAAGTGCTCTCAATATATGTTTTTCGTAGGTAATGTTTAATTTGCTGCTGGTGAAAACGTCAAAACGATATTTGCTGTTTTGCCACCAAACTCGATTGGAGATTTCATCACCATATTGCCTTTAGATAATTGAGTTAAAACCAAACGGTAACCTTCAGTTACGTTTTTAGCTTTGTCACCTTCAAATATTTTTTTGAATTGAAAAGTTTCTTCTGAAGGCGTTGCAGACCAGAATATGGTTTGCATCACTGAACCACAAGTACTTGATGCAGGCAATGTATAAGAGCCATTTCCGCTATTGGTTAATTTCCAGGTACTGCCTTGGAAACATTTATAAGATTTTTCACCAAATAAACCTTGAACGGCTTGATCAGGAAGACCTTCTAAGGTTACGTTGTTTAATACCCATGTACCAGTAATTGTACCTCTTCCACCATTAATACCTGTTGTAGCATTTTTAGTTGAAGAACAACTTTGTAACATGATCAAAGTAGAACATACTATCGCAATAGCTATAAATAATCTTTTCATTTTAGTTTTTTTTAATTTTGAGAAAACAGATACATAAATCTTGCCAAAACAATTTTGAATTTTATTTTAACACTAAATTATTAAATTGCCACCAGATTAATCTACCTTAAAAAGAATCGTTATGAAACCCGAAACCCTTGCTATTCACGCCTCTAATCTTGTAAAAAACACAACCGGTGATGTTACACCACCCATAAATTTATCTACAACTTTCTTTCGGGATGAAAACGGTGGATATCCTGGTGGTCATATGTACAGCCGTGTGAGTAATCCAAACAGGTCTGCTTTAGAAAATACTGTAGCGAAATTGGAATATGGCGAAGATGCTGCAGCTTTCGCTTCAGGCAATTATTGTGGCATGGCTTTGTTTCAGGCGCTAAAACCTGGTAGTCACATCATCGCTCCAGATGATATGTATTGGGGAATTAAAAAGCAGCTGCTTACCATTTATCATGAAACACTGGAATTTGATTTTGTTGATCAAACTGATTTAAACCTGATCAAATCAGCTGTAAAGCCAAATACTAAAGTAATCTGGATCGAGACACCATCTAATCCTTTACTAAAGGTTACTGACATTGAGGAAATTTCTAAAATAGCCAAAGCAAACCAGGCTACATTGGTTTGCGACAGTACTTTTGCCTCTCCTATCTTACAAAACCCCATTTTGCTGGGCGCAGATCTGATCATGCATAGCAGCACAAAGTATCTTGGTGGCCATAGCGATATATTAGGTGGAATTTTAGTGACAGCTAAAAAAGATGAGCTTTGGGAAAAAATCAAAAATATCCAACAAACGGGTGGAGCCGTGCCTTCTCCATTTGATTGCTTTTTACTTTGCAGAAGTATTAAAACCTTGGCTTATCGCATGAAAGGACATTGTGAAAATGGAAAAAGAGTAGCTGAGTTTCTGGATAAACATCCAAATGTAGAAGCTGTTTTTTATCCCGGATTGGAAACCCATCCTCAACATGAAATTGCGAAAAAGCAAATGAAAGATTTTGGCGGGATGATGTCTTTTTTAGTTAAGGGTGATGTTGATGCCACCAGACTGGTAGTGAATAAAGTAAAATTATTTGCACAGGCAACAAGTTTAGGTGGTGTAGAAAGCTTAATTGAACACCGTTATTCTGTGGAAGGTCCGGATAGTAAAACGCCTAAAAATTTGTTGAGGATTTCAGTCGGACTGGAACATGTTGATGATATTATTGCAGATCTGGAACAGGCCTTAGGGTAATTTATATCAGTATTTCGACTAAAGTGGAGAACCACTAGGTGCTCAGCGAAGCTAAATATTTGAACTGAATGAGTTGCGTTTACTTAAGCGGCAACTCTGATTATACTGTCATTCTAAGGAGCGAAGAATCTGCACCTATGAAACAGATTCTTCGTTCCTCAGAATGACAAAGTTAAAAAATAATACTACTTGATCGAGTTGCCTTTACTTAAGCGGCAACTCTGATTATACTGTCATTCTAAGGAACGAAGAATCTGCAATCTATAAAACAGATTCTTCATTCCTCAACATAACAAAGCTAAAGAATAATACTACTTCGGATTACAAACGGTAACCAACTTCGTAGAATAGTTAGCGTTTAGTGGCTCATTTGTTTGTGCCAGACGCTGTGAACCCGTATTTGCAGGGCAAGCAATATCACCTGCTGCATCATAAACCAACTTATTACCACTGGCCATTATTTCTTTAGGTACATAGACCTGAACGCGTGTAATGGAATAGCCAGAAGGGAAATAACGCACATAGTATCCATCTGGATGCTTAGTCCAGATGCCGCTAGGCACATCTGCTCTTTGTGGTGCCATACCAGCAACAATCGCATACCGTTCCAGATCAGCATAAGTATAATTTCCTGAGGAAACGAGTTGGCGAATATTATTTTCGGCTTCGAAAACTGCTTTTAAACCAGAAGGCAACTGGTCTTTGGCTTTTTCCATTACATCAAAAGGAAGTACGCCTAAAGCACCACCCTCTAACATGGTAATTTGTTTTGGCGTTAATAATTTTAATGCAGTAACCTTTACTTGTCCGTTATAACTGGCGAATTTGGTACGTGCAATAATGGTCCATAACAATGCCTGGATATCATGTTGTTCTACCTCAGGATGCTTTTCTGCACTTTTAAGGATGGCAATCACAACTTCTTCTTTTGATCCCAACACTGGTGCAAACATATAACCATCCCCTTTTGATGGTGCAAAGGTACCTGCCATTAAACAATAGCTTTTGTTTGTCATTTCATAAAGGCCTTCACAAAGCAAGTATCCCCCCTCTGGATTCTTTGGTAAAAGATAAAGCGGTTGTGCTTTGAGTGTTGCTTTAAAATCTGGCATCATTTCTCCCTCACGGTTTACATCTTCAAAACTGGTCGTGATTGCACCTGGTTGTTTTAGAAATTTATCTACACCTAAGGCTTTAGCGCCCTGTGCAGTTCCAACTTTTAGTAATTTGTCTTTTAATCCGCCGAACTGAGCGTTAACGGTAGTCATACTTGCCATGGCGAGTGAAAGGGCCAGGCAGATCATTTTAGCGTTTTTCATATAGATGAGATGGTTTACACAAACATAAAATTTTAATGTTAAATAAATTTAATCGAATAATAGTTTTAAGAATAAAGGCTCAATTAGGTTTTTTTTATAAAAATTCAGAATTTAATTTTGTTGTTCAAAAATTATTTCAGACATTTGGAATATTATTTGGTAGATCACTAAATAAAAGTCAATCTAAATCAGATTGATTTATAAAGAAGTGGCGAGAGACTGGCTCCGTGACCCACTGGCAACCCTCAGAAAGAGAAGGTGCCAATTCCTGACCGGATAACATGGTGTTATTTGGTGATATAAATTTTAACTGATGAATACTTTAAATTTTCAATCGCAAGGCGACCTAAGTCTGAAATTAAAACAGGTAGAAATTTTGGCTACTTCTTTTATTTGCTGTGATATGATGCCCATTACTCGTATGTGTTGTCGCATACGGTAATTTAAAAATCTTCCTCTCTTGTTTATTTTTCAAATTGGAAGGTCCCGATAGATCGGGATACGACGCCTGCTATGATTTACGGTATTTGCTAAATCAACTCAATTCATTCAAATATTCACTCAAACCATAAGAAAATGTCAACACCATATAAATTTGAAACCTTACAGTTACATGCCGGTCAGGAAATAGATCCAACAACAGGTTCAAGAGCAGTACCTATTTATCAAACCACTTCATACGGATTTAAAAATGCAGAACACGGGGCCAATCTTTTCGCATTAAAGGAATTTGGAAACATCTATACCCGTTTAATGAATCCAACCACAGATGTTTTTGAGAAAAGAATTGCCGCTTTAGAAGGCGGTGTTGCGGCACTTGCGGTAGCATCTGGTCAGGCCGCTCAATTTATTGCACTTCATAATATATTAGAAGCTGGCGACCAAATTGTTTCCTCATCTCATATATATGGTGGAACTTACAATCAGTTTAAAGTTGCCTTTAAGCGATTGGGCATTCAGGTTGATTTTGCAAATCCAGATGTACCTGAAGAGTTTGAACAAAAAATAACGGACAAAACCAAAGCCATCTATTTGGAAACGATTGGCAACCCTGCTTTTAGTATTCCTGATTTTGAGAAAATAGCGGCTATTGCAAGAACACATGATATTCCTTTCATTGTAGATAATACTTTTGGTGCAGGTGGTTATTTATTTAAACCATTAGAACATGGAGCAAACATCGTGGTAGAATCTGCTACTAAATGGATAGGCGGACATGGAACAAGTATTGGTGGTGTGATCATTGATGGCGGAAATTACAACTGGGGTAATGGAAAATTTACCCAATTCACCGAACCATCTGAAGGTTATCATGGATTGGTTTTTAATGATGTTTTTGGCATCGGAGGACCTTTTGGTAACATTCAATTTATTATACGTGCACGGGTAGAAGGCTTAAGAGACCTGGGGCCTGCCCTATCTCCTTTTAATTCTTTCCTTTTATTGCAAGGTTTAGAAACCTTATCACTCCGTGTGCAGCGCCACGTAGATAATGCCCTGGAACTGGCAACCTGGCTGGAAAATCATCCTTTGGTTAAGGAAGTTCATTATCCTGGTTTAACCAGCAGCCCATACCATAATTTGGCTAAGAAATACCTAAGTAATGGCTTTGGTGGCGTATTATCATTTGAATTAAATGGCAGTAAGGAAAACGCTTCTCAGGTTATTGATAGTTTGAAACTGGTTTCTCATTTAGCTAATGTTGGTGATGCCAAAACTTTAATCATTCAACCATCAGCTACAACACACCAGCAATTAAGTGATGAAGCACAATTGGCAGCAGGCGTGAAACCAAATGCACTGAGGGTTTCAGTGGGTATTGAACATATCGATGATATAAAAGCAGATTTCGAACAGGCTTTTGCAGCGATTGGTGCTCACCTTAATCAGGAATCACTACAAGCTTAATACTCCGATTTTTAATTACGACATTACGATTTTATAATGAGCACAGCATCAACATATCATTATCCCAAACAATTTAAATTAGAAAGTGGTAAGAAAATTCGCAATCTGCAAATCGCCTATCAAACTTATGGTCAGCTAAATGCCAATAAAGACAATGTGATTTGGGTGTGTCATGCGTTAACGGCCAATGCAGATGTATTCGAATGGTGGGAAGGGTTGTTCGGGGAAAACGCATTGTTTAATCCAGAGGATCACTATATCATTTGCGCTAATGTTTTGGGTTCCAATTATGGCACCACTAATCCATTAAGCACAAATTCAGTAACTGGCTTGCCTTATTATCTGTCTTTTCCACAATTTACCATTCGCGATTTCGTATCTGCACATCAGTTGCTGGCCAACCATTTAGGCATAGATTCGATTAAACTTTTAATTGGTGGCTCTTTGGGTGGACAACAAGCTGTAGAATGGGGAATTATCGAACCTTCGCGCATTGAAAATCTCATTTTGGTAGCTACAAATGCAGTTCATTCGCCCTGGGGAATCGCTTTCAATGAAAGTCAGCGATTGGCGATTACCACCGACAGAACCTTTTATGCCAATCGCCCTGATGGCGGCAGTAAAGGCTTAAAAACGGCCCGAAGCATTGCCCTTTTAAGTTACAGAACCTACAATGCTTACGGCAATACACAGGTAGAAAGTGTAAATGATAAAACGGATCATTTCCGTGCTTCTTCATATCAAAATTACCAGGGAGAAAAATTGATCAATCGTTTTAACGCCTATAGTTATTATTACTTATCTAAAGCAATGGATAGCCATAATGTAGGTCGCAATAGAAAGAGTATTGCTGAAGCTTTGAAACTAATTACAGCGAATACTTTGGTCATTGGAATTGAAAATGATTTTCTGTTTCCGTTATCGGAGCAAAAATACCTTGCAGACCATATTAAGGATGCACAGTTTGCTGCGATCCATTCAGCATATGGTCATGATGGTTTTCTAATCGAAACCAATGCCTTGACCAATATAATCGGAACATTTATTAAAGAAAGCAGAAATCGGAAAATTATTAAGTTACAACATACCGCTTAAAGCGGAGCACGCTTAACGCCATAATTTAAAATATAAAACAATCGTAGCGAATAATAAAGTTCAGTCTTGATACTTCATTCCAGCTACTTGATACAATAAGAACATGAGTAAGAATTTAAAAATCGGTTTATTTGGTTTTGGAGTGGTAGGACAAGGATTATTAGATATTATCCAAAGTCAAAACCTCAATTTGGAAATTATAAAAATCGCCATAAAAGACCCAAAGAAGAAACGTACGCTTGATAAACATTTATTTACGACAGATCGCAATGAGATTCTGAACAATTCAGAAATCAATACAGTTGTAGAACTGATTAATGATGCTGATGCCGCCTATGAGATTGTAACTACGGCTTTAAAGAACGGCAAAAATGTGGTTTCTGCGAATAAAAAAATGATCGCCACGCATTTAAAAGAATTGGTTGAATTACAGCAAAAGCATGGTACCTCTTTACTTTATGAAGGTGCTGTGTGTGGAAGTATTCCAATCATTAGAAATTTGGAGGAGTATTATGATAACGAACTCTTTCATGCACTAAGCGGCATCTTTAATGGATCATCAAATTACATTTTATCCAAGATTTTTAATGAAAATCAAAGTTATGATGCGGCTTTAAAAGAAGCACAAGACCTGGGTTTTGCAGAGACTGATCCAATTTTAGACGTAGGAGGTTATGATCCAAAATATAAACTTGCTATTGCCACTGCTCACGCCTATGGTTTATTTGTAAATCCGGATGCTATTTTAAATATTGGTATTCAAAACCTTTCCGCTAATGACATTAAGTACGCCCGCGAAAAGAATTTCAAAATAAAACTGGTTCCTACAGCCCGTAAAGTTAATAAGAAGGACATCGTTACATATGTATTGCCAAAGCTTGTAGCAAAAGATGATTTCCTGTATAATGTAGAAAATGAATACAATGCGGTAACTGTTCAGGCTGCATTTGCCGATAAACAATTTTTCTTTGGAAAAGGTGCTGGTGGTCACCCCACTGGTGCGGCTGTGCTATCTGATATTGCAGCTTTACGATACGATTATCGTTATGAGTATAAAAAATATCACTCCGAAAATGGAGTTAAACATACTGAAAATATTCTGCTTGAAATTTACCTACGCTATGCCGATGAAGACCTGATTACGCTATTAGAGTTTGATGAAATTAGTGAGCGCTATGCTGCCAGTAGTTTTAAGTATGTAACTGGTACGGTTAAGTTAGAGAACCTGATTAAAAACCGTGATCTGCTTCTGGATACAAGCGTATTTATTGCTTATACCGGCAGGCAGATTTACAAACAGGAACAAGTTGCAGAAAATGTTTTTGCAGAAGAACTTGCTACTCTATAAGCATTTTTAGATTAATTTTTTTTATTTGTTTTGTTGTTAAGCATGAAGGTCGGAGCGATTCCGACCTTTGTGTTTTTACCTATTAGGCTTCGCCCTGATATATTTTTCAATAATCACCCGATCAATGTTTGCCTCTTCTACCTTCTCCACTCCTTTTTGAATGAGTGTATCCTTATTTAGGGTGATTTTAAATTTAAAGGTGTTACCCTCCCACTTTTTATCTTTATAATAATCAAGATGTTCTGTATAATCATGCTGGTTTAAGGTATAAGATCCTCCACCAGCATCAAAACTACTGCTGTCTTTTGGATTAAGGCTATATTTTAAAAATGCGAAATGTGTGCCGTTAATTATTTTAATCATCTTTTGCTCACCAGAGAAAGGTGTGAATCGGCTTTTTCCATTCTCAATGATTTCGGATGAAATTAATTCCCATGTCCCTTGAATATTAAGCGTTGAATTTTCTTTTTTGTCCTTTTTGCCCGAACAAGCTATTACTGAAAGTAATATAACAATTCCAAAATATTTTTTCTTCATTATCTTGATTGATTTAGACCTATCCTCGCCCTGCCATTTCCGTTAGTTTTTTTGATAAATCCTTTCCTAAATAGCTGTCAATAATCAGGTGGACTACATATAAAATAGGTGTCATTAAAATGGCAACGATGAATTTATACGTATAATTAACCAGGCCGATAGCTGCAACCATCTTCCAGCTGTAATGATATTGTGGATTGAGATAAAAAGCTATAAATATCACAACAAAACTATCAATTAACTGTGAAACTACCGTTGAGCCTGTAGCCCGTAACCATAGTGCCCGCTCTCCAGTTATCTTTTTAATGCGGTGAAAGATCAAAACATCAGCCAGCTGGCCAACAATAAAGGCGATAATAGACCCAACAATGATCCACATACCCTGACCAAAGATGCCTGCAAAGGCGTTGTTCATGTTTAAATCTTCCCCGTTAATATTTTGGTGTACCCAGAAATCAGCTGCACTCAAATGCATCGAACCCCAAACCACCAGGAAAGCAAAAGCAATAAGAATTGAGGTCAGTATGGAAAGAAAGCGAACCTGCTTTACCCCAAAATATTCATTGATGATATCTGTCATAATAAATATAATAGGCCAGGTAAGCACGCCAGCTGACATCACAAAGGAGAGGTTTTTAACTCCTAATAAGTTGATATCAAACTTTTTAATACCTAGGGTATCCTCTACACTAAACAATTTTACACCAATAAACTCAGATAGTATTGCATTTGCAACGAAAAAACATCCCAGTACAAGGAACAAGCGGCTTTCTTTGGTTTTAAAAGTCATAGACTATAAATCTAAATATAATTCAAATCAGAATAACGATTTCGACCGTTAAATTTTATAACTGTTTATCTTTTTACAATCATTCGACTTCAAAAATAGGTTAAGCGCATAAATCTGACAATCTTTGCGCCTCGGAAAACTCATCATTATATGGCTAAGCAAAAAAAAATCTACCTCATTTTAATTCTAGGTTCTTTGGCGACATTAGGCCCATTTTCAATTGATATGTATTTGCCGGGCTTTGTTGATATCGCAAAAGATTTAAAAACAAGTGAATCTTCAGTAGCGCTTTCTTTATCGGCATTTTTTATTGGTATCTCTGCCGGACAATTACTTTACGGACCACTACTAGATAAATTCGGGAGGAAAAAACCACTTTACTTTGGTTTGGCACTTTATATTTTCTCTTCATTTCTTTGCCTCGCCGTAACTGATGTGAATCAGCTTATCGTTTTACGTTTTGTGCAGGCCATTGGTAGTTGCGCCACGGCTGTAGCGTCAATAGCCATGGTTCGTGATCTTTTTACCGTGGAAGAAAGTCCAAAGGTTTTTGCTTCTCTGATGCTTGTAATTGCCGTTTCACCAATGCTGGCACCTACGGCAGGCGGTTATTTAATATCTACATTAAGCTGGAAATACGTATTTGTTTTTCTGGGTTTTATGGCCATTTTAATGCTGTTAGCCTCTATATTTAAGTTACCAGAAAGTTATAAACCAGATCCAAACTATTCTTTAAAGCCGAAGCCAATTTTAAACAGCTTTTTAACCGTTTTAAAAGAGCCACAGTTCTCTACTTATGCTTTAATCAGTTCCATCACTTTTTCTGGTTTGTTTGCTTATGTGTCATCTTCCCCTACAGTTTTTATGAAAATTTATGAGGTAACCAAAACGGGTTATGGATGGATTTTCGCTTTGCTTTCCGTTGCCTTTATCGGATCAAGCCAATTAAACAGTTTAATTTTAAAATGGTTCAGCAGTAAAAAGATTGTCACCTGGGCTTTAACTGCTCAATGTATATTCAGTTTAATCTTTCTCATTTTTGCTTTGAATGATTGGTTAAACTTATACCTCACACTTGGTTTTATTGCATTATTTCTTTCCTGCCTTGGATTTATTAACCCAAATGCGGCGGCTTTAGCATTGGCACCTTTTAGTAAAAACGCAGGAAGTGCTTCGGCTCTTATGGGTGCCTTACAAATGGGACTCGGTGCGCTAGCTTCAGTAGTAGTAAGTTTATTCAGTGAACATTCTGTTGTGCCCATGCCTTTGGTAATGACAGCAGCAGCACTCATTGCCATGTTGTGTTTATTAGTCGGAAGAAAGCTGATCAAAAGTGAAATTGAAGTATCTGCAGATGCTGCTGCAGTGGTGGCACATTAATGCCTCGATTAATAGTTCTACAGGCAAAGAATAGCAACTTTAATAATACTGATGATAACAGGTTTATTTTAAAGAACTTAAACACTAATTACAATACCATAGGCGAAAATAAGAAAGCTTTTTTAAGCTTTTTTTGCTATTTTCGCTTATAACATGTTAAATATACAATCAAAACTTCCTGGCGTAGGCACTACCATTTTTTCTGTAATGTCAAAGCTTGCGACAGCGCACCATGCCATTAATTTATCGCAGGGATTTCCTGATTATCCCTGTGACCCAACACTTGTAGAACTGGTTAACAAAGCCATGAAAGATGGATTTAACCAATATGCACCGATGACTGGTAATCATTTGCTGAATGAAACCATTGCTCAAAAAGTAGAAAGTTTGTATCAGGTAAAATATGATCCAGAGACTGAAATAACTGTTACGGCAGGTGGTACTCAGGCAATTTTTACCGCTTTAACTGCAATAATCAATTCAGGCGATGAAGTCATTATTTTCGAGCCTGCATACGATTGTTACGCACCAACAGTAAGACTTTTAGGTGGATTAGTGAAAACGTATGAGCTAAGTCCACCAAGCTATGGAATTGATTGGGATATGGTTAAAAAACTATTCACGTCAAGAACGAGAATGATCATTTTAAATTCTCCGCAAAACCCTACAGGCAGTATTTTATCAGATGAAGATATGAAATCGCTGATTAAACTCATCAGCGGTACAGATGTTTTAATTCTGAGTGATGAAGTTTATGAACATCTGATTTATGATGGAGAAAAACACAATAGTGTGATGCTTTATCCGGAATTGAAAGAAAGAAGTTTTATTGTAGCCTCTTTCGGAAAGCTCTTACATGCAACAGGTTGGAAAATGGGTTATTGCCTTGCTCCTGAATTGTTGATGAAAGAATTCAGAAAAGTACACCAATTTAACGTTTTCAGCGTTAATAGTGCCATGCAACAAGCCATTGCGCAATATCTTCAAGACTCCAATCATTATCATCAGATAGGCACTTTTTTTGAACAAAAAAGAAATTATTTTAGAACACTTTTAAGCGAAAGCCGTTTCGAACTACTTCCCTGTAAAGGGTCCTATTTTCAATGTGTGAGTTATGCAAAGATTAGTGATGAAAAAGACACTGATTTCAGCATCAGGCTTATTAAAGAATTTGGCGTGGCCAGCATCCCCGTTTCCGCTTTTTATCAAAAAGCAACTGACCATAAAATCATCCGCTTCTGTTTTGCTAAAGAAAATTCAACCCTTGCTTTAGCCGCAGAAAAATTAAAGAATGTTTAACATTTTGCAAACCAAAAACATATGGAAGCACCTATCTACACTAAAATAGAAAATCTGAAAGTAACCATTTTTCAAGCCTATCTATTTTGGGAAAATATAGAAAAAAATCTGGTTAACCTTGCTCTTAGACTGTCTATGGGCGTTAGGGAGAAAACAGATTTAATTATTCTGCCAGAAATGTTTAACAGTGGTTTCAGCATGAATGCAGAAGCTTTAGCTGAAGAAATGGGCGGCCCTACCATGCAATGGATGCAGAAAACAGCTGCATTATACAATTGCGTAGTCACCGGAAGTTTAATCATAAAGGATAATGGCCACTATTTTAACCGGCTAATCTGGATGGATAAAGATGGCGAACACCAATATTACGATAAGCGTCATTTATTTGGTATGGGTGATGAAGATGAAAATTTCAGTTCAGGTGAAAACAAGCTTATTGTTGAATTGAAAGGCTGGAAAATCAGATTGGCCATATGCTATGATCTACGTTTTCCGGTATGGCTAAGAAATATTAATGAAGAATATGATATCCTGCTTTTAGTAGCCAGTTGGCCAGATCGACGTTCGGCACATTGGAAAGCGCTCATTCCGGCTAGGGCCATAGAAAATCAGAGTTATGTGATTGGCGTAAACCGGGTAGGACATGATGGTAACCAGGTTTATCATGGCGGTCATTCAATGGTGATAGATTCTTCTGGTAATACCGTTTATTATAAGCCGGAAGATGAAGACATGTATACCGTGACCATTAATTACGAAGAATTAGTCAAAATCAGGCGTCAGTTTCCCTTTTTAAGGGATGCAGATCAATTCACTATTCTTTAACCTTAACAAAAAATCTAAATTTAATATAAATGTTTAACAGACGTAAATTTATAAAAGCCTCTGCCCTTTCTGCCGGATTACTGGCTATAGATAAAACCAGTATTGCCAACGCCATTCCAGCTTCGCCCGGTCAGGCAAAAAATTTACCCATCGTTATCTCTACCTGGGATTTTGGAATTGCAGCCAACGCCGATGCATGGAAAGTATTGTCAAAGGGAGGCAGATCTTTAGATGCTGTAGAGCAAGGTGTTTGGGTTCCGGAAGCAGATGAAAAAAATCAAACCGTTGGTTACGGTGGTTTGCCAGATAGAGATGGTAAGGTAACACTGGATGCCTGTATTATGGATGAATTGGGTAATTGCGGTGCCGTTCTGGCTTTAGAACATATTAAACATCCTATATCTGTTGCTCGAAAAGTAATGGAAAAAACACCGCATGTGATGTTGGCTGGAGATGGTGCTTTACAATTCGCTTTAGAGCAGGGATTTAAAAAAGAAAATTTGCTCACACCATCCAGTGAAAAGGCCTGGAAAGAATGGTTAAAAGCGGCAAAATACGAACCCGTAATGAATATTGAGAATAGGCATTATGATCAGGCTGCTCCTCAAAAATTGCCAGGAAACCAATACAATCATGATACTATTGGCATGTTGGCCATTGATGCTAAAGGAAATATTTCTGGTGCCTGTACCACTAGCGGTATGGCTTATAAACTTCATGGCAGAATTGGCGATAGTCCGATTATTGGCGCAGGTTTATTTGTAGATAATGAGGTAGGTGGTGCAACTTCAACAGGTGTTGGCGAAGAAGTGATTCGGAATGTGGGTTCATTTCTCGTGGTTGAACTCATGAGACAAGGCTATACCCCTGAAGCTGCGTGTAAAGAGGCTGTAATGCGCATCATCAAAAAGAAACCGGAAACGGCTAAAAATATTCAGGTTGGTTTCCTGGCCATCAATAAAAAAGGTGAGTATGGAGCATATGCTATCCAGCAAGGATTTAGCTATGCCGTATGCAATGCTGAAAAACAAGATTTATTAATCAAGGGAAAGAGTTATTATTAATCTTTAAATTATTTAAACACACGCTTATATCAAATGGGTTTACTATCTAAAATTTTTGGAAAAAAAAACGTAGCAGAACGTAAAGGCGAACCTACTATGGTGTACATTCCAGAGGAAGACGAAGGAATGAACTGGGCCATTGAAAAAGCCAATTTAACGCTTTGGTATTTCGAAGAAAGTTTGAATCAGCCCAAAAGCCACCAAACTTATTTTTCTATTAAAGTGAAAATCATGGATGGTGAAATCAGCGAGCATATCTGGCTTATTGATCCGAGTTTTGATGAATCTGGAAACCTGTTTGGCGTAATTGGTAATGTGCCTGTAGATGTTAAAACCGTACGGGTTGACCAAAAAATAGGGATCGACAGGAATTATATTTCTGACTGGATGATTATTGAACAAGGCAGATTGATTGGTGGATATACGATCAGAGCCATTAGAGATGGGATTCCTGATGCAGATAAAGCACAGTTCGATGAGAGTATTGGTTTATACATAGATGAAGGTGTCGACCATTTTAAAACAGATTTTGAAACACCTGAAGGAGCCATTCTATCCCTTGAAAAAGCTTATGATGAACAGGATTTAGAAGCAGCACTTGCCTGTAAAGATTTTAAAGAAGAGGCCAAAATCATGCTTTCAACATTATCAATGGATATTGATGATGAGATGGTTACCAATACTGCTGAAGTTTTAGAACTATCATTTATCAATAATATTGAAGAACATGGTTTTCCAAAGTTCTCCGATCTACAAAATGCCTTTCCTGTAAGAGAAAAAATTGATGATTCACATTATATCATTACTGAAGTCTGTTGGTTTCCTGACGGCGGTATCTCCATTCAAAAGTTGAATACCTATAAATCAGCCTCTGGTTGGAAAGTGCTTGGTCCGGTAAATGAGGATAATCAAGAATAGCATGTCGGGGATTTTAGAAGTTTGTGCGAACTCATATACATCTGCTGTGGCCGCTCAACTTGGTGGCGCCAAGCGTGTAGAATTTTGTGATAATTTAGCTGAAGGCGGTACAACGCCAAGTTATGGGCAAATTAAACTGGCAAAGCAAAATTTAAACATCGCCATATGGCCGATTATTCGTCCACGGGGCGGAGATTTTCTATATTCTGAATTAGAATTTAACTTAATGAAAGAGGATGTAAAAATCTGTAAATCATTAAATTGTGAAGGGGTTGTTATTGGAATACTTAAGGAAGATGGTAGTGTAGATATAACCAGATGTCAGGAACTTATAGAACTGGCAAAGCCTATGAAAGTTGCTTTTCACAGGGCTTTTGATATGTGTAATGACATGGAAAAAGCACTGGAAGATTTGATTGGAATGGGAATCGTTCGTGTGTTATCTTCTGGTGGTGCTTCGTCTGCTTATTTAGGAATAAATCAACTGGCTAAACTTATTAAACAGGCAAACGGAAGAATCACCATTATGCCTGGTGCTGGTATCAATGCCGGGAATATCAAAGAACTTTATCTTAAAACCGGCGCAACCGATTTTCATGCATCTGCGAAAGCATTTGTAGAAAGTAAGATGGAATACCGGAATGTAACGGCCAAAATGGGAAGTATTGAAGATGAGTATCGATATGAATTAACTTCTGAAGAAAAAGTAAGGGAACTGGTTGCAGAGATAGAGAAGTTTGATTAATAACTTACGAAGTTTAAATGTTAAAAGTATGGGAGAACATATTCAGCCGTTGGATTAACTTGCGAAGTTTCAAAGGCCAGAAGCGTAGCAGAACTTCGTCAGTTTAAACGTGATGAATTGATATCAATATTAAAGAAACTAATTAAGCTAAATATCTTATAGACTAACTTTAGTACACGATATCGATAGGTATTTTGTTTTAACCACCCCGCCCTTTGGGCACCCCTCCAAAGGAGGGGAATGACGATCTTAATTCCCTCTCACAAGCCAACAAAGCTTCGTAAGTCGAATCAACTTGCGAAGTTTCAAAGGCCAGAAGCGTAGCAGAACTTCGCCAGTTTAAACGTGATGAATTGATATCAATTATTAAAGAAACTAATTAAGCTAAATATCTTATAGACTGACTTTAGGACACGATATCGATAGGTATTTTGTTTTAACCACCCCGCCCTTTGGGCACCCCTCCAAAGGAGGGGAATGACGATCTTTGTATCGTCCTAAAAAAAGTTTACAGTTTTAGTTTTAATCCTTTAATTGATTTACAGGATTTTTATTTTCCTGAAATGGGTTTACAATTTTAGTG
>NZ_SLWO01000005.1 GCF_004340665.1 Pedobacter psychrotolerans | reverse complement strand
GTTCTTCAAAACTTAACTTCTTTCAATAATATGTCATTTAAGCGGAAAGCTAAAAGACTAAAGACTAAAGCGAAATAGAGTAGCTTTAAGCTTTGAGTTTTATCCTTTCAGCTCAAATAAAAGTATTTAGGTGCCTATATCGGTGGTGTCCACCTCTTCCCATTCCGAACAGAGAAGTTAAGCCCACCAGAGCCGATGGTACTGCGGTAACACGTGGGAGAGTAGGTCGGTGCCAAATCTTAAAAGCCCAGGAGGCGTTTAACAAGAACCCTTGCAGTAACAACTGCAGGGGTTTCTTCGTTTAAAGAAAGACCAAAGACTAAAGCTGAAAGACTAAAGACCAAAGCGTCCTGCATGGTGTAGAATCTTTTATGGCGTAGTACCATTCCCCTCCACTGGAGAGGTGCCCGCAGGGCGGGGTGGTTATTAAAAGATGAGATACTGGATATTATTTATTCGGTTATTAACAGAGAGGTTTACATAGCCTGGAGATGCTTCGTACCTCAGCATGACAGTGACTGGGGGCAGGCTTTAAATATATGCACTAACTTGTCTCCAATAAACATGATGGAAACGGAAATCCTTTTGGTTAAACGGAAATTCTATTTCAAGATTCACCCAACAAAAAGATTGCAGTGTACAGCAGGATTGAGGCAGCCAAATGATCCGGCTTTTATTTCATAATGATTACAACATCTATATATAACGGCGATTAATAATATATGAGTTAAAGAAATGATAGATCATATATACAGTTATGAAAACACTAATGTAAACTTAATGTATTCGTAACTAAATAGTAAATTATTACCGTTATATGCTCAAGTAAGTCATATATGGGATTATCCTTATACTATATTACACTATAAATTTATCTTTGTACAAAACCTAAATATTGTGCAAACATTAGAGCAATTGAAACGTGGTGAACTGAATGGTTGTACTTCGTTAAAACTTTCAGCGGATATGGAGACCTTTCCTATGGAAATTTTAGATCTCGCTGATACCCTTGAATATCTTGATTTATCTGCTAACCGCTTATCTGAATTACCTTCTGATTTTAGTAAACTGCGAAAGCTTAAGGTTTTCTTTTGCTCTAATAATGAATTTACAGTTTATCCTGAAGTTCTTGGAGATTGTCCTTTACTAGATATTGTCGGCTTTAAGGCAAACCATATTGGTCAGATTTCTAATCATGCAATAGGGCAAAATTTGAGATGGTTAATCTTAACCAATAATATGATCTCTGCATTACCTGCCTCAATTGGTGATTGTCATCGGTTGGAGAAACTTATGCTTGCGGGCAATAAATTAACCGAGTTACCTAATGAATTACAGCATTGTAAAGCATTAGCACTGTTGAGGCTTTCTGCCAATAAAATTGAAATTTTACCTGACTGGTTACTATCCTTACCTAAACTATCTTGGCTGGCATTTTCTGGAAATCCTTGCAGTAGAATACCCAATTCAGAAATAGAAGCGCCATTGATTTCTTATGATAGTCTAGAAATTCAGGATAAGCTTGGTGAAGGAGCTTCAGGAACAATTTACCGTGCATCAAGGGATGGAATGCTGCAGGATGTAGCAGTGAAGGTATTTAAGGGTGATGTTACCAGTGATGGTTTTCCGGAGGATGAGATGAATTCCAGCATTGAAGCGGGTGACCATGATACTTTGGTGAAAATTATCGGTAAAACGGATGATCCGTATGAATCAAAAACCGGACTGGTAATGGAACTTATCCCAAAGCATTACATAAATCTTGGAAATCCGCCATCATTAAAAACATGTACGAGGGATGTATTTAACTCTGATATGCAACTTTCTGATTTGCAGATAATCAATATTCTAACTTCTATATCTTCAGTGGCTAATCATTTGCATCAAAAAGGTATTATGCATGGTGATTTGTATGCACACAATATGTTGATTGATGAGAGTGGAAAAACTTTATTCGGTGATTTCGGTGCTGCAACCAGGTATGATCGGGTTCATTTGGCTTTCTCAAATGAAATGGAAAGAATAGAAGTAAGTGCTTTTGGATATTTAGTAGACGATCTGTTATCATTATATGCGTCAAAAGATCAAGATACTTTTTATCATGCATTGAATGCATTAAAAGAATCTTGTCATTTAGCTGATGTGAGTAGTCGTCCGAATTTTGAACAGATTGAATCTATTTTAGCGGAGATAAAAAGTAAGAATTTAGTTTAACTTTCCTTTACTGCTAACTGACCACAGGCTGCATCTATATCTTTTCCACGGCTACGGCGGATATTGGTGGTGATACCTTGTGACTTTAGATAACTTGCAAAGGCATCAATTTTATCACCCTCCGCATTGGTAAAATCAGCGAAAGAAATAGGATTGTATTCAATCAGATTTACTTTACATGGAATGTGCTTGCAAAATTTAGCCAGATCCATTGCATCTGAAATTTCATCATTGAAATGATTGAAAACAATGTATTCATAGGTTACGGGGTTTTTGGTTTTTGCAAAATAATATTTTAAGGCCTCGGCGAGTGACTTTAATGAGTTTGCTTCGTTAATAGGCATGATTTCATTTCGCTTTTTATCATCTGCTGCATGTAAAGAAAGAGCAAGATTAAATTTAACACCATCATCGCCTAATTTTTTAATCATTTTGGCAATGCCGGCAGTTGAAACGGTAATGCGCTTGTAACTCATATTTAAACCATCAGGTGCGGTAATGCGTTCGATAGATTTTAATACGTTGGCGTAATTTAACAATGGTTCGCCCATGCCCATATACACAATATTGGTTAAGGGGTTATTGTAATTTTGTTTAGCCTGTTTATCAATCAATACAACCTGATCATAAATTTCATCAGCATTTAAATTCCTTTTCCGATCCATATAGCCTGTTGCGCAGAATTTACAGGTTAGGCTGCAACCTACCTGAGAACTTACGCAAGCTGTCATACGGTCTTCCAACGGAATTAGAACTCCTTCCACAATATTACCATCAGCTAAGCGGAAGGTATTTTTAATGGTATGATCGCTACTAAATTGTGAATTGTTAACCTGAACAGCGTTTATGGCGAAGTTTTCATCCAAAGATTTGCGTAAATCTTTAGAAAGATTACTCATTTCATCGAAATTGATCGCCGATTTCTCCCATAGCCACTGATAAATCTGCTTTGCCCTAAAAGCAGGTTGTTGCATAGCCACTAAGTGCTGTTGCAATTGTGCTAAATCGAGTGAGCGGATATCTATCTTTTTTGCTGTTTTTTCTAACATTTTATTTATCACTGTAATGACCCATAGCGGAAATTATGAAAACGGTAACGATGTCTTCTTCCACTTTGTAAATCATTCTGTCTTTTTGATTTATTTTTCTTGACCAAAATTTTGACAAACTATATTTTAAAGCTTCAGGGCTTCCAATTCCGGAATAGGGAGTGGATTTTAGTTCTTCGAAGATTTGATTTATTCTTTTAATTGATGCCTTATCGCCAGATTTAAAATGAAGCTTAATCTGTTTTTCAGCTATTCTTTCTAAAACTATTGAATATTGTCCCACAGCGATTTAGTTGGGTCTAAAGTTTTGAAATTGCCTTTTTTTATAGATTCTTCAGCTTTTTCAATAGCCTCTACCATTTCAATTCCGTAAAGGTTAACTGTCTTTTCTCGTTCAGTTAATTCTGCCTTTTGCTCTTTTTGAAAAGGAACTTTCAAAGCCTTGGCTATTGCTTTTAAGGCAGCCAATTGCTCTTTGGTTTCAGGGTGCATAATTAATGTTTCCATATTTAAACTTTATTCGTGGCAAACGATTAATGCAAAGGTACTTAAAAAGCACTTAAGCTGAAAGGCGAAAGCAGAAAGCAAATTGTTGTGATTCAGAATTTTACAATTAACAAGCTATCTTCCTCTAGTTCTGGTATTTGATTTTCCTGCAGGTTTACCTTTTGCTGGTCTGGAATTTTTGCCAGCTGAACTGTTTTTATTGGTGGGTTTTGATGATGAATTTGAGCCAGTCTTTTTTGCTCCTCCTGATTTTGCGAAAGGCTTTGTTGATTTAAATTTTTTAGATTGATCCTGTTTTGACTCAGAAACCTCTTCATAAGCATTCAATTTCTTTTTAATTGAACTTTTTGTTTTGGGGCCAGCTTCTGACGATGATTTTTCGACGCTTTTCATTATTCCAGCCATTTCCTCTTCAGTTAGTTCTCTGAATTCTCCGGTAGGAATGCCTTTAAGGTTAATGTTCATAATCCGCGTCCGTTCTAATTTGGTCACTTCATATCCAAAATGTTCGCACATTCTTCTGATCTGACGGTTTAATCCCTGAATTAAAATAATATTGAAGACGAATGTACTCACCTGCCTAACCTTACACTTACGGGTATTAACACCCAGAATGGGAACACCGTTACTCATTTCAAAAATGAAATCATCGGTAATTGGTTTATTAACGGTGACTACATATTCTTTTTCATGTTTATTGCCGGCCCTCAAAATCTTGTTAACCAGGTCGCCGTTATTGGTTAAGAAAATCAACCCTGAGGAATCTTTATCTAAGCGGCCAATGGGAAAAATACGTTCACTATGGTTGATATAATCCACGATGTTATCACGAACGTTTGATTCGGTGGTACTGGTTACTCCGGTTGGTTTATTAAAGGCCAGAAGGATGAAACTGCTTTCTTCTTTAGGCTCAATGTTGTGCCCATTTACCATCACCTTATCTCCGGCGAAAACCTGATCGCCTATTTTAGCCCGCTTACCATTGATGAAAACATTGCCCTTTTCGATAAACCGATCTGCCTCCCGGCGGGAGCATAATCCACTTTCGCTGATGAATTTATTTAATCTGGTGGCAGGGTTATTAATCATACTGCAATTTTACGGAAATAATCCCTTTTCTAAACCATATCCATTTAATGTAGCATGAAAACTTTATTTTCTGGATTAGGCTTTATACTGATTATAAGGTGAGCTTAACAAGAAACTATGGTCAGGTGCTCAAATTTTCACACATTATGGTATTTATTCGTATAAAAGAATCCAACAATGTGGACTAGAAATACGGATAATTGTTTTATTTTTGATCAGTCAATTACGGCAATCAGATTAATTCATTTAATCAAACATGAATTAAATACGAGCATTCAAACTATTCATTTTCATTGGTTCGAAGTATTATATAATGAAAAAACGTAACTTAAGTGATCAAACGTATTTCATTACAAATTCTAAGAATATTAATTACATCAAAACCATAATTTAAAATTCTATGCCCGCTGAAATACCTGTTACATCTTCTTTATTTAAGGTAAAAGAAATTACATATACTTTCAATGCTCAAGAGTACGTGAGTTTCTTAAATCATTGTGAAGACTTTATGTCTGTAGAAAAAGAAAACTTTGAAGTGGTACTCGATTCTATTTCGGAGCGTTTAATTAACTGTGCTGATGCCAATACACCAATAGGTGAAATCAGGCCTCAAATCAAGCTGCTAAAAGAACTTGGTTTTTTCCTTAAAAATATAGTAAGTATTGAAGCGACAGAGTAAACAGTACGATACCTTTATTCTTGATGCAGAATTGTAAAAGCTCATTATATTTCTCCAGCAGATCAATATATTTATCTTTCCAGTTAGCATCCTCTAAACCAGAAGGATTTTCTGCAGATTCGGTATAGTGAATTGTACTTTTGCCGATAGTTTCTCCTTTAACAAATAATGAAGGAAATTCTGATGAGAAATCATGATTTAAAACAGATCCTATTCGGAAGATAATTTCAGGTTTAAGGTGTCTTTGATTAAACCAATTGTATACAGATCGGCGGTTAACCTTAATAATTCTGGCTAATTCTGCTATGCTATATCCATTTCTTCTGATAATTCTTTCTACTGTCTGGCCGTGATGAAGTTCCATATTAATTAATAAACTGGGATTTGGTGTTCGATTTAAGGATTAGATAAAATTGTTTTGGCTGAAGGAATGATGATATTTGAAATATCCACGCGAACCTTTGCCACCAGGGCACAATCAAGTTGATTCAGTATTAGCAATACCGTTTTTTCTTGAACTTCCAGAATTTCTGCCTGCGTACCCGCCTTAAAACCCTTATTAATCAGAACCTGATCTCCAATAGTTAATTGCCTGCTGCTAATCGTTTCTATATCCTGATATTTGGAAAGGATATCATTGATCCTACTGATATCTTCATCTGGCATTATGGCTGGCTTACCACCAAAATTCACATAATTTAAAATGCCTGATATAGTTAGTACCTTCTGCTCTTCTGTAGGGTTTACATAAACAAATAAGTATGAAGGGAAAAGTGGTTTTTCAATTACTTTAAATCGATCTGCCCATTTGCTTCTGGTGGTGATAACCGGACAGAAACTGTGCAATCCGCACTGACTGAGTAATTCATGTGCTTTTTTCTCATAATTGGATCGTGTGTATACCACTTTCCATTTTCTTTTTCTCGCCTGGTGAAGCGAGATGGTTGCTAAATTCATAATTATTAGGAATGACAATGTAAAATAACCGAAAATCTGTGGTTAATGTCGTATAAAGATTACATATGTATATCATAATGTGAACTTATGTAAACTCATTACTTTGATAATTAGTTCTTTATACTCTTTTTATGTTTAAATGATAGTTTATTTGTGATTTTGCACAGCTTAGGTTTCCAGAAGTAAACACAATTTCTCTTTTGTGCAATATTTTGATCGTGCAAAGTTTCCAAAACACCACGTTCTGCTAACCATCTAATCAGAAAAGTTTTTATAGAATTAAATAGCACTTACTTTCGCAGAAGCTTTTTGAATGCGATTCACAAATTTTCTGAGCATTCAATTTCGTCGAAAAGGATCACTGTAAGTGAAATGGCGAAGCTATACCCCCCAGTGTAATTTACTATATTATGAAAAACAAAATTTTATTGCTTTATGCCATAACGGCTATGCTGTTGTTTTCGGCATGTAATGCTTACAAGAATGTGCCTTATTTCCAGGATCTGGATAAGAGCAAGCAAAGTTCGGAAGACATTAAAAACTTTAGTCCGCTGACTATTCAAAAATCTGATATCCTAGGGATTACCGTTAGTAGCCTAAATCCAAAAGCCTACAGCGATTCTAGTGCAAGGCTTTCTGGCTATCTGGTAGATCAACATGGTGAAATCAGGTTGCCGCTTATTGGTAAAATTCCTGCGGAAGGTTTAACCACTGGAGTTCTGGCAGATCAAATACAAGAGAAATTGAGAACCTATTTAAGGGAACCTGCTGTAACTGTAAGAATGCTCAACTTTAAAGTATCAGTAATGGGAGATGTTTTAAAACCGGATGTATATAAGATTTTAAGTGAACGTGTAACCGTTACGGAAGCATTAACAATGGCTGGTGATTTAAACATCACGGCTAAAAGAAAAAATATTCTGCTCATCAGGGAAGTTGATGGTAAAAGAGAATTTATTCCAATAGATATTACCTCTGCAAAGCTTTTCACTTCGCCATATTATTATCTAAAGAATAACGATGTTCTTTATGTACAACCAGACAAAACCAAATATGCATCAGTAGACGGAGGTTACCGGACAGTTAGTCTGGTACTTTCGGCACTGTCTATCGTTGCAATCGTTCTTTCGAATTCATTAAGATAAGCCATGAAAAATAACAATGAACAATTTATTTACACTCCATTTGTAGAACAGGCGGAGGTAAGGCAAAATAAAATATCAGGTGTGGTGAACAATTTAC
Source organism: Pedobacter psychrotolerans (assembly GCF_004340665.1). GTDB lineage: Bacteria > Bacteroidota > Bacteroidia > Sphingobacteriales > Sphingobacteriaceae > Pedobacter > Pedobacter psychrotolerans. The sequence goes on along the minus strand of NZ_SLWO01000005.1, from coordinate 479,243 downwards.
TTTATCACTGGCCATTGGTGATATTGAGTTTAATCATTGCTATCGTACTTGCATTTGTTTACATCAGCTCAACCAATGTAGTTTATAATGTAAAAGCAAAAATTTCGATTAATGATAATAAAAATAAGGAAACAAATGTAAAGGAAGTAGCTATGGAACAGCTATCGCTCTCTACCGGTAGTAAACTGGTTGAAAGTGAAGTGGAAATTATTAAGTCTCGCCCTTTAATTAGAAACGTAGTCGACTCCTTACAACTTTGGGTTAATTACAGTATTAAACAAAGGCTTAAAACAGTTGATATTTATACTTCTTCGCCATTCCGTTTGCAATTGATTAAGCCGAAAACATCGCAGTTCACGCAGAATTTTGAAGTGGAAATTATCGATGGGAAAAGGTTTCGGATTACCCATAATGATGAAGAAATCAATGGTAATTTCGGCACACCTGTGAAAACAAGTTTTGGAAACTTTACTTTACTGGCAACCGATAAGTTAAAAAACTATCAGGGTGAAACCGTTAAGGTAGACCTGGTGCCGTTAGAAACAGCTGTTACGGCCTATCAGGAAAAAATATCAACCAGTTTCAATAAAACAGCTCCAATGGTGGAGCTCAATATCGAAGACCAAGTACCATTGAGGGGAATCAGAACCTTAAATACCTTAATTAGCGTATACAAAAGTTCCAACATTCAAAATAAAAACAAAGAAACCCTAACCACTTTAAAATTTATTGATGACCGGTTAGCGTCTTTACGTGGTGAATTATCACAAGCGGAGAAAACGGTTGAAGGTTATAAAAGTAGTGTAGGATTAACTGATATTTCTTCTAAAAGTCAGTATTATTTAGATAATGCACAATCGAACGATGGAAAACTTGGCGTTGTAAGTGTTCAGTTAAATATCATCAACGGCATTGAGCGTTATGTAAATTCTGAAAAGAATGCTTCGAGTCCACCGGCAACCATAGGGATAGAAGACCCTGGTTTGGTAGCCTTAGTAGGTAAATTAAGTGCTTTGCTATTGGAAAAAGATCAGTTGTTGGCTACGGCTCCAGAAAGTAACCCGATATTTTATCCGCTGAATTCTCAGATTAAAAGTACCAAATCGGCAATAAAAAGTTCTATTAGTAATATTAAAGCATCTCTTGTATCTACCGATCGGGAATTGAGGAAGATTAGTTCTGGTTTTGAAAGTTCAATTAAGGATATTCCGGTACAGGAAAGACAATATGTGAGTTTTAAACGCCAGATGGACATTAAGCAAGGGCTTTACATTTATCTTTTACAAAAAAGAGAAGAGGTAGCGCTGAGTTATGCATCAACGCTTAAAGATGCACGGATTGTAGAAAATGCCTATGCTGGAAAACCAGAATCAAAGAAAAAGGGACCTTTAACCGTAGCCATTTTGCTGGGTATGATTTTTCCTGTAGGATTATTGTCATTCAGGAAAAACCTAAGAAACAGAATTTTAACAGTTAATGATATTCAGCTAGGCACATCGGTACCGGTTATTGCCGAATTGATCCATGAAAGTGGTAAAAATGAACTGGTGATGTTAAAGAAAGGGGCGTTTGCCATCACCGAGCAAATTCGTAACCTCCGAACCAATATTTTACAACAAACCAGTGCTTCCAGTAACCAGGTAATCTTATTTGGTTCGAGTGTAGCTGGCGAAGGAAAAAGTTTTGTAGCCAGCAATTTTGCGCTTTCATTGGCGGCAACTGGTAAGAAAACCATTATTCTTGAATTGGATTTGCGTAAACCGAGGATTGCAAAAATATTTCGGGCTAAAAATTCAACTCTAGGATTGAGTAGCTTTTTAGAAGGTAAAACGGATTTGAATGCCATTATTGAGCCTTCTGTTTTTAATGAGAATCTATCCATCATTAGTGCAGGGCCAATTCCAATGCATCCATCTGAATTATTGGAGGATGACCGAATGGCAGATTTAATTCTGCAGTTGAGGGCAGAGTACGATCATATTATTATCGATTCGCCACCTATGCACCTGGTAACTGATGGGTTAATTCTTTCACAGTTTTCAGATGTTTGTTTATATATGGTGAGGCATAATCACACCGCGAAATCAGAACTCAATTTTATTGAAAAATTGTATCAGGAAGAAAAGGTGAGAAATATGTTCATCGTTTTTAACGGCATCTATATGGATAGCAGATACGGTTACGCACTGGATTATGGTTACTATAGCGAGAAAAGCAATAAGAATTTGGTTTCAGGCGCTTTTACAGATCTGGCATTAAGATTTTAACCGTTCTTCCATTCGATTTTAAATTATAAGCATTTTTCATGTCGGCTTCAAAAAGAATCCTTTCCGGAACCATCGCTTCCTGGGTACAAATTGCGGTGGCTATGCTGGCACAAATATTACTGGTGCCTTTGTATTTAAGTTACTGGGATGCATCAACCTATGGATTATGGCTTGCTGTATTATCTTTTTCAAGCTTACTCAGTGCCTTTGATTTAGGTTTTCAGGAATATATGGCCTATGAGTTTTTGAAGCTGGGCAGTCGTGTTCCAAAGAAGATAAGCAAATTGCTTTCTTCGGGCATGATGGTGGCTTTAATTTTAGGCTTGATTCAAATTGTAGTGGTATTGCTGATTTATTGGCTGGATATTCTGCCTATGATTTTTAAAGATCTGGGTTCAGCATTGAAGGCAAAAGCTATACAAGCATTTTATATCCTGTTTATTCAGTCCATCATCTGGCTGCTTTGCAATACTGTTGGTGGTTTATTAAACCGGATTATGGCCACGTTCGGCTACTACCCCCGGATGGCTTGGTGGAGTGTGCTAACCAATACGGTTTTGCTGATATCTCCAGCCATATCAGTCGTTTTTGGTGCAGATCTTTTAACAGCTGGAATTGTAATGGCCATTGCCAAAGTTGCTTTTGACATACCTGTTTGGTTTGATATGTTAAGGTTATTAAAGAAACACCATGTGAAAGTGATTGCACCATCTTTTGAATTAGGATGGACCAGTTTTCGTAAGTCTACCAATCTTTCTGTAACGGGGTTTTTAGAAAATGTTCGTCAGCAAGGCGCAAGGCTAATTATGTCGCCTATCATGGGTGCCGCTGGTATTGCGGTATTTTCTACCATCAGAACAGGATCCAATGTAGCCTTGCAAGGTTTGAGAACAATTATTAATCCACTGATGCCTGAATTGATGAATTTCCTGCATAAACGTGATCAGGAAAAAACGGAGGTTGCATTCAGTACGCTTTGGTTAGTTACCATTGCCTTTATTGCACCCTGTTTACTGGTGGTACAAACTTTTATCCCGGTGATTTATAACGCCTGGACACGTGGAAAGTTAAGCTTTGATCCCTGGTTATTTGCCTTATTATCGCTGGGCGTATTGGTTTATGCGCTATCTCAACCCAGTATTGCTGTGGTAAAGGGAAATAATTTGTTGAAGCCGCAATTGATGATCTCTATTATGAGTGCGGTTATCGCCGTGGTGGGCATCTTAATCCTCGTTCCTGTTTTAGGAATTAAAGGTGCTGGTATGGCCCTGCTGCTATCAGAAATTGCAGCATCAGTGGCTTTTACAAAAATTGCTGAAAAGTGGTTGAGAAATGCGGGTTTGGAATGGCCTCATCAGGGTTTTAATGTCGCCATGTTATCGGTAGCATTTACCAGTGTTGGTGTAGTAATGATGATCATTTTACCACATTATGAACATTTAATTCTCACTGTAGCATTGTTGCTACTGGCTGTTAACCTCTATCGTTACTGGCTAACGCTACCGCAATTAGCTGTAATTAAAGCGAAAGCCATTTTAAATGTCTTCGGAAATAAAAATTAAATCATATCATGAATATTTCGGCATATCAAAAAGATAAAACCTATCCAAATAGGAAAACCATACCATTGGTAAAAGTGATGGTGGGCTCTATATTTTTGGGGCAAGCCAAATTCTATTCGAGGGTAATCCTGCTTATTGCATTGTTTTTTCAGTGCTATTTCTTCTGGACTACCGATAACATTATTGCAATCGCTAATATTGCGATTGTTTGGTTAGTGGTCACAGAGTTTATCATTACTGATGATATGATCAGGAAATATCCACTGTCATTATTTATTGTAATTGGCTTTGCCTCCACACAGTTCTATTTTCCACTTTTGTTTACCTCACTGGAATTTAAACCAGTGGTTTATAATTTGGAGAAACCACAGGATGTTTTTTTTCATGCGAGTTTAGTCTTAATAGTGCTGTTTATTGCACATTATATTTACCGCTTATTTCCCTTGCAAAGGGATCGCGAATCTTCTATTTTAAAACGACTCGGTTTTTTTGAAACCCCACAAAATCTACAGTTATGGATTATGGGTTTAATCGGGTTCTTAGCCAACATTTATGTCTTGGTGTTCAATCAATCTTTAGCTACAGAAATTAGTGGTGATGCTTCAGGCAAAGCAATTCAGGCACTTTTCCCTTTTGCCTATGCACCTTACTTTATTCCTTTTAAAAGTCTGTTTGGAGGGGTAGGAAAGGTTAAGAAATCTACCATTTATCTTTTGATTGCTTTTACGATTATGCTTTTTATCGTCAGTATTGCAAGAAATAGTCGTGGTGTTTTTATGATTGGCTTTACCTCTATTGGTTTTGCTTACTTTTTAGGTTTACTCATCGGTATTTTTCGTATTCCTAAAGTGAATTATAAAATAGTGCTTCTGGCTGTTTTCGGAATCTGGTTTGTTAATGGCCCCCTTGGTAATTTAGGAACAGCGATGTTGTTGGTTCGTTCAGAACGTTCAGATCTTAGTAAAAAAGAACTGATTGAAAAAACCTGGGTTGCGATGAAAGACGACCGGGCCATTGCGTTGCGTCGGCTGGAAGATAGGCAGTATGAAAGTGATTGGGATGAGCGTTATTTAGACAATGCTTTTGCTTCCCGTTTTGCCACTGTAAAATATAGTGATGCCAGCCTAGTTCAGGCAGAAAAGGTAGGGATAAATAACCCACAAATGCGATCACATACCATTAACTACGTTTGGGGTGCACTTCCTGATCCTGTACTCCGGGTGATTAAACCAGAAATAGATAAAGAAAGTTTATATGCCCAATCTTTTGGAGATTACATTTATAATTTGGCTGGAGCAGGTAATTCTACCTTTGGCGGTTACCGGTTAGGAAATATGTCTGGCACTGGAATGGCTGCCTTTGGGTATTGGTACCTGGTTATTCTTGGCTTAGTAATGATTCCGGTATTTTTGCTCTTTGATAAATTTATCATCAGAGGCTCTTTAAAATACAGGCTTAATGGCAAAGTAGAACAGAATATCATTTTCAGTGTTTGCGGTTTACTGGCACTTACCTCTATCTTTCAGTACTTACCTACAGAAAGTGTTGCCGGGCCTTTTACTTTCCTCATCAGGGGATATATCCAAAGCCTGTTTTTATATTTTATCATGTTTAAGTTTTCTGGTTTATTCGTTAAATCCAGCAAATAATCTGATTGGTTTTTTGTTGAAACCATCTTTAAATTCTAATCGCAGGTAATGCTTAATATTTTATATTTCGGTGATCATCGCCATTTTTCCACCGCATTTCATCGTGCTAAGGCATTAGAAAGAATTGGGCACAAGATTTTACGCTATCATAATCCGGAAGAAACCTTGCCTGGATATTTTAAGTCTGCTGTAATGAGTGCCATCAATTTTCGTAGTGGCTATCGTTTATTGCAGCGGCATGTGCAGCAAGATCTGGAACAAATTGTTCAATCGGGCATCAAACCAGATGTGATTTGGGTAGATAACGGGGAGTTTTTCGGAAAGAAATGCCTCCAGATTCTAAAAAAGTTTAACTGTCCTATCATTTTGTACAGCATTGATGATCCTACAGGAAAAAGAGATGGGCGGCGGTTTGATAGTTTTTTAGCTGCGATAAAGTTATATGACTTAATTGCTGTAGTTAGAAAAGAAACAGAAGAGGAGTGCAAATTACTTGGTGCTAAACAAGTGCTGCGGGTAATGAGAAGTTATGATGAAGTGGCGCATGCGCCTTATGAAAATGCAGCTGAAATACCGCTAAATTTTAAATCGGATGTAGCATTTATTGGCACTTGGATGCGAAATGAAAATCGGGATGAATTTATAAAAGTTTTGATCGATGCTGGGATATCGGTTTCCATTTGGGGTGATCGATGGCCTAAGAGTCAACATTTTGAATTGCTGAAACCATATTACCGCGGGTCAAACCTGGGCGGTAAAGATTACATCGCAGCTATACAAGGTGCAAAAATTTGTCTTGGTCTCCTCTCTAAAGGGAACCGGGATTTACATACCACCCGATCTATGGAAGTACCATACGCAGGCGGTTTACTCTGTGCCGAACGCACCAGCGAACATACCGCGCTTTATAATGATGGTACTGAAGCCGTTTTTTGGAATGATGCCCATGAATGTGCCGCAATTTGTAAAAAACTTTTGGCTGGAGATCAACTCGGGCATATTAAGAAAGCCGGAATGAAAAAAGTGCGTGACCTGAAACTGGGTAATGAAGATATCTGTAAACTCATCCTTGAAAAAGGATTATCAAATGCCATTTAACTGCTCAATTATATGCTCAATGAAAGGGATAAACAAAGACAAAAACGTCACCGCAAGCGGCTTGAAGCTAGAATAGATGCTTCGGCGATTGTGATTGCGATTAATGATTATTGCATCAGGCCAGAATTGTTCAATTTAATTTATTCAATGCTGGGGGAATTGCCAGATCATATCCGGTCTAAAATTCATTTATATGGAATTGATTCGGGAGATTCTGCCAATCAGTTTACCGATCTCGGATTTAAGTCGTTCACCAATCATGGCGTGCCTTTACATTATGTTGGTGTTGATAATCAACATGATTTATCCAGCCATTATGATGCAATTGATGTGCTTATTGTTTCTGAGGACAACGAACCAGGTTTGAATGCAGTAAAATCTGCACTATCTGTAGGTTGCTCAGTGATTACAAAAAGTAAAATAGCCAACAAAATCAACCTCAATATTAAGGAGCGTTTACGGATAATTGATAAACAATGTGCCTTACAACTTTCAAATCATATTGTGGCACTTGCTACACAAAGAAGAAAATTTGATTGCGCCTTAGCCAGCTAAGCCTTCAAAACTTCCTCAACCTAAAATTACTATGCAAATAATATTTTTTTCAAATCCTGATTTCTTTGGATCAGAGAAAAGACCAGCGTTTTCCAGTATGCCACGTTTTACCAATATGCTCGTTGAGGGCATGAGGGATAAATCACACGAAGTGAGCGTATGGACACCGAATTCTACCTGCTTTGATCTGCCTTTTCCTGCAAAAATGAGAAAGTGGATGGGTTATATTGATCAATATGTGTTGTTCCCCATCCAAGTAAAAAGAAGGCTTAAAAAAGTTAGTCAGGAAACCATTTTTGTTTTTACTGATCAGGCACAGGGGCCATGGATGCCACTGGTTCAAAACAGAAACCATGTGATGCATTGCCATGATTTTCTGGCACAATGGTCTGCCATGGGTGAAATTAAGGGGCAGGAAGTGGGGATGACTGGAAAAATGTATCAGAAATTTATTCGCGACGGGTTTAAGAAAGGTAAAAACTTCATCACCAGTTCCTATAAAACAGATACTGATTTAAAAAAGCTTTTACCAGAAGCGAAAATGAATACTTACATGATCTATAATGGATTGGAAGCATTCTACAAGCCACTGAATAAAATTAAAGTCAGGGAGTTTTTATCGCCAATGCTGGGTATTAACTTAAGTAATGGTTATATACTTCATGTTGGTGGTAACCACTGGTATAAAAACAGAAAGGGTGTAATTGAAATTTACAATGCGTGGCGATCTATGACTAAAAAAAGAATGCCATTATTATTGGTGGGACCACCACCTGATGATTTTATAGCTAAATGTCAGAAAGATTCATCATATCGAAGTGATATTCATTTTCTTATTGGTCAAACGGATGAAATTGTCAGCCAGATTTATGCTGGTGCATCGCTATTTCTTTTTCCATCCTTCGCAGAGGGTTTTGGCTGGCCAAGTGCAGAAGCCATGGCTTGTGGATGCCCGGTGATTACCAGTAATGAACCACCGATGACTGAGGTGGTGAGTGATGCTGGTTTTCTGATCCCTTTAAGAGACGAAGAAAATCCACGTCAATGGGCTAGTGATGCTGCCTTTGTGGTAGAAGAAGTTTTAAATATGCCCAATCAGGAAGAAGTAGTTTTAAAGTCGTTAGAAAATGCAAAGCGCTTTAATAAGAAAAAAGCAATGGATGACTTTGAGCAGGTTTATGATCGCATTGTTAAGTTGAACACATTAGAACCAGCTTAAATTATTGTTATGGTTACCTTAATTACATCACAAATTCCGAAATCAAGTCCGGATATTTCACATCTAATTGCATTTGAAGATTACTGTCAGGATAATAGCAACTGGACAATTAAACAAGGCCCGGTACTTTTTAATCCCCGATCATTTTCACTTCGGGTTTTTTCAGGTATTCAAACGCTTTTAAAGCCCATTTTAAAGCGCGTAAAAATTAAAGGTGCCGTGCTATCGCTAGGCCTTCCTTATTATCATTATCTCACCGCAAAAACATTCCCATACTTTGGAACTGACTGCGATTTAAGGGTATTATGGACTTATGATGTTTGGGCACCTGATTTTGATCGTGTGGAACAACTGGTGAATAAGAGTAAAATAAATCTTTTATTGCTTTCCTCTTATCAGGCTACTGCACATTTCAAAAAACTGAATCTAACAAACTGTAAGGTTCATTGGGTGCCGGAGACCATTGATGTACACGCTTATCAGTATAAAGAATGGTCAGAAAAATCAATTGATGTACTTTCTTTTGGTCGTTCGTGGCAGCAATACCATGAAGTAATTGTAGATGGTTGTGAGGAACATCACATTAATTACCAGTACCAGGAGCGTTCTGCAACACATGATGTTGCCGTTCACGGTTTAAAGAAGAAACTTCAGTTTCCAACTACAGCCGATTTTACAGCTGGCCTTGCGGATTCGAAAATTTGCATTTGTTTTCCACGGTGTGTAACGCATCCGGCATTGGCGGGGGACGTTTCTACGCTAACCATTCGTTATTTACAGGCCATGGCTTCTAAATGTGTGATCATCGGTGCTGCTCCAAAAGAGATCACTCAATTGTTCGATTATAATCCTGTAATTGAAATCGATTGGGAAAAACCTGTTGAACAGATCAGGCATATCCTTGATTATCCGGAAGAATACAGTGCGATTGTAGAAAAAAATTACCAAATGGTTCATCAGCATTTTCATCATCAGCATGCGATAAACCAAATCAATGAACTGGTTAAAACCAATTTAACCTAAAATATAAATTTATAATAATAATGAGCCAAGAGCCAGTGCAAAAGATTCTTCATGTCGTATCATCTATGGATCCCAAGGAGGGCGGTGTATGTCAGGCCGTAAGGACAATTATTGCGGGTTTAACTACTCGTAATATTTACAGCGAGGTGGTAAGTTTAGATAATGCAGAATCATTTTTCTTTAAAGCTGATCAATTTACGGTACACGCCTTAGGGCGTGGAAAAGGACCGTGGAGATATAATAAAAGACTTACACCATGGTTTGTAACCAATTTATCTTATTTCGATAAGGTAATTGTACACGGACTTTGGACTTACATGGGTTTTTCGCTGCAAAAAGCAATAAAAGCCTTATCATCAAGAAAAGAGGAGAAAATTCCAAAGGTTTTTGTTATGCCCCACGGAATGCTTGATCCTTACTTTCAACGTGCTGCGGGCAGAAAACTGAAAGCATTAAGAAATGTTTTTTACTGGAAATTTATTGAACATAAACTGATTAATAGTGCCGATGGTATCTTATTTACTTGCGAGGAAGAGGCTGCATTGGCAAAATTGCCTTTCAAGCCTTACCAGCCAAAGAAAACGTATATCACGGGTTTGGGTGTAGAGCATCCGCCAGCATATGTTGATGAAATGAGGATTGAATTTGAAAGCCGGTGTCCTCAGTTGGATCATGCGCCTTACCTTCTTTTTCTCAGTAGAATAAATGAAAAAAAGGGTGTCGATTTATTGTTAGATGCCTATCTGTCGATTGTAGAATCTGTTGAGGGAAATCCAAGTTCAGGGCTAGCGGGCCTTTTGCCCAAACTGGTTATTGCCGGGCCGGATCTGGAAAGTGAATTCGGGAAGAAAATTCAAAGTCAGGTTGATGGGCACCATCTGCTTAGAAAATCGGTCATTTTTACGGGCATGCTTTCCGGACTTTCTAAATGGGGGGCATTTTATGGCTGTGAGGCTTTTATCCTTCCCAGCCACCAGGAAAATTTTGGAATAGCAGTAGTAGAAGCCTTGGGGTGTGCCAAACCGGTTTTAATTTCCAATCAGGTAAACATTTGGCGGGAAATTAATGAAGATGGTGGCTGTTATGTTTTTAACAATACCATTGATGGTACACGGAAACTATTGGAATCATGGGGACAGAGTTCTTATAAAACAAAGAAAATGATGTCGAAAAATGCCTTTTATTCTTTTACAAAAAACTTTTCTACCATACCGGCAACAGCGCGATTTGTAGATGCGATTTCTAACCAGAACTAAGTCAGCATGATAACATCAAACTTAATTGCCACTGATCTTTCGAAGTTTAACATTGGGGATTATAATGGTGGCACCAAATGGAAGATTGTGCTTTGGTACCCCATTAATTACTTCATTTTTAACAGCAGTATACCCTGGCCTAATTCATTTAAATCATGGTTACTTCGGCTATTTGGGGCCAGCATTGGTACAGGCTTAATTATCAAGCCAAGGGTAATCATCAAAAACCCACAGAAGTTAGCCATAGGAGATAACTGCTGGATTGGAGAAGCTGTTTGGATTGATAACCTGGATGAAGTTACGCTTGGCAATAACGTCTGTATTTCTCAGGGAGCGATGTTGCTTACCGGAAATCATGATTACAATAAACTGGATTTTCCTTACCGTTTAGGTGCTATTATATTGGAAGATGGCGTTTGGGTTGGTGCAAAATCAGTAGTGTGTCCGGGTGTAACCTGTTTATCGCACGCCATACTTACTGTTAACTCGGTAGCCACTAAAAATCTAGAACCACGAAAAATTTATTCAGGAAACCCTGCAGTTTATATCAGGGATAGAAAAATCATTAACTAATATCCTGGTTTTTACCAGAACAATAATTCAGCTTAACCACATCTCATTTCAGCTATAAACATCACCAATTATTGATGTTAACAGTTGCTGATACCATTAAACTTTGCCTCTTTCACCACCAGTAAGCATATCAATACGCATTGATTTTTGGATGTGCTCGCTCAAAATTAATTTTATGGAACAAATCAACATCGCAAAAAAGCGCATTTTATTACTTGGTATCAATTTTTCGCCTGAACTTACTGGTATTGGAAAATATTCTGGAGAGATGATTGACTGGTTAATTAAGAATGGGTATGACTGTACAGTAGTTACCTCATTTCCATATTATCCGAATTGGAGTGTACAACAGCCTTATAGAGGACTATTTTATAAAAAGGAAGTAAACGATACAGGTGACTTAAGAGTGTATAGATGTCCGCTATATGTGCCCTCAGTGCCAACCGGGAAGAAAAGGATTTTACACGATATCAGCTTTTTCTTCACCTCATTACTGATGATGCTTTACCTGCTTTTTAAACCAAAAAGTGATTACGTTTTTTGTGTGGCACCGCCCTTTCACCTTGGTTTTTTAAGCGCATTATACTGCTTTTTAAAAGGAAGCAAAATGATTTATCATATTCAGGATCTGCAGATAGAGGCTGCCCGAGACCTTGGGGTGATTAAAAATCAGTCGTTGTTTGCGATTATGCTTAAAATGGAGAAATTCATTATGAAAAGAGCAGCATACGTTTCAACCATATCGGCAGGAATGTTAGAAAAGGTAGCCTTAAAAACGGATAAGAAAATCCTCATGTTTCCAAATTGGGTGGATGTAGAAGAATTTCATCCCATTAATAAGAGAGATGAATTAAAACAACAATGGGGGTTTACGCCTGCTGATAAAATTGTGTTGTACTCTGGTAGTATCGGAGAAAAACAGGGTTTGGAAAGCCTGATCTCAATTGCCAATGATTTCCAGCATCATGCTTCCATTCAGTTTATCATTTGCGGAAACGGACCATACCGTAACAAACTGCAGCAAATGGCCAGTGATAAAAAGCTCTTTAATATTAGCTTTTTGCCCTTACAGCCGCTTCATATTTTTAATGAATTTTTAAATATGAGTGACGTTCACCTGGTGTTGCAAAAGAAAAATGCCTGCGATTTAATGATGCCTTCTAAATTGGCAGGGATCCTGTCTTCTGGTGGCTTAGCACTGGTTACGGCTGAGCGGGGAAGTACATTGCATAAAATCATCAGAGAACATAATATGGGTGTGGTGATTAATTGTGAAGATGAAAGTCTTTTAGCCAGTACCATTCTGGCTTGTTGTTCTGGCGATCATCAGGCGAGAACACTCAATGCCCGGGCATATGCCATGCGGGAGCTTAACAGGGAAGTGATTTTGAAACGCTTGTTTTCAGAATTAGAAACCGGAGTAGAATTCAAAACCTCGGTGCCAAAAGTTAAAGAAATTAAAACAGAATTGGTTTTTAGTAATCATAATTAAGGTTTGATCATCACAGAACATGAATAATTTAAATCTTCACGACGAATCGATCATAAACCATTATCAAACTGAACTGACAGGAAGTTTAAATGATCAGCTGATATTAAACCCATCGCCGGAAATAGTAAACAGCTCATATGGATATCAGCAACAATTGAAAAGGGTTTTTGATATTCTATTTAGTTTAACCGTGTTATTTGCTTTTAGCTGGGTTTATGTCATTATCGCCATTTTAATCCGATCAGATAGCCGAGGCAAAGTGATATTTAAGCAGCAGCGTACAGGTAAAGATGACCAGGCATTTTGGTGCTATAAATTCAGAACCATGGTGGTTAATGATCACGCACACACCAATCATGCCCAGAAAAATGATTCCAGAATTACGGGTATTGGAAGCTTTTTAAGAAAATCAAGTTTAGATGAGCTGCCACAATTTTTTAACGTGCTAATGGGCACGATGAGTGTCGTTGGTCCGCGGCCACACATGCTGAAGCATACTGAAGAATACCGTGAAACCATCGATAATTTTATGGTACGCCACAGCATTAAACCAGGTATTACAGGCTGGGCACAGGTGAAAGGCTTTAGGGGAAATACCACGGGCAATGAAATGATGGAGAACCGGGTAAAACATGATATCTGGTATTTAGAAAACTGGTCAAATAAACTTGATCTGAAAATTATTATGCTCACCGCCAGACAGGTTTTGAGGGGGCATGAAAACGCATTTTAAAGAAAAAATAAAAATATTTAATAGAAAAGGTAATGAAAAAAAAGGCATTAATTACAGGCATAACCGGACAGGATGGTGCATATCTAACTGAACTTTTATTGGAAAAAGGTTATGAAGTACACGGCATAAAAAGAAGAAGTTCACAGTTTAATACCGATAGAATTGATCATTTGTATCAAGGACCGGAAGTAGAAAACAGAAGTTTGGTTCTGCATTATGGTGATTTAACAGATTCTACCAACCTGATCAGAATCATTCAACAGGTACAGCCTGATGAGATTTATAACCTTGGCGCAATGTCTCATGTACAGGTAAGTTTTGATGTTCCGGAATATACGGCTAATGCTGATGGTATTGGAACCCTAAGGATTTTAGAAGCCATCAGGATTTTAGGCTTACAAAAGAAAACCAGAATTTACCAGGCCTCCACTTCAGAGCTTTATGGCTTGGTACAAGCTGTTCCACAAAGTGAAACCACGCCTTTTTACCCTAGATCGCCTTATGCTGTAGCTAAAATGTATGCCTATTGGATTACTGTAAATTATAGAGAAGCGTATGGCATGTATGCCTGCAATGGGATATTATTTAATCATGAAAGTCCGCTGCGGGGAGAAACCTTCGTAACCAGAAAAATAACCAGAGGCGTGGCTAAAATTGGTTTGGGTCTTCAGGATATGCTTTATCTGGGTAATCTGGATGCCAGAAGAGATTGGGGCCATGCGAAAGATTACGTAGAGGCTATGTATTTGATTCTTCAGCAAGATGCGCCTTCAGATTTTGTTATTGCAACAGGGATTACCACTCCGGTACGTGATTTTGTAAAGTTAGCTTTTGCTGAAATCGGTATCGAAATCGGTTTCTCTGGAACAGGTGTAGAGGAAAAAGGATTTGTGGTGTATTGCAATCATCCGGATTATCAATTGGAAATTGGAAGAGAAGTGGTCGCTGTAGATCCAAAATACTTCAGACCTACAGAGGTAGATCTTTTAGTTGGTGATCCAAAAAAATCAAATGAATTGCTTAACTGGAAACCTAAATACGACTTGCAAATGCTGGTAAGCGAAATGGTTGAAGCCGATATTCAACTTTTCAGAAAAGACCAATTGCTTAAAGAATCGGGTTACGCTATAAAAAATCAATATGAATAAGATGGAACAGACGGATTTAAAAAATTTAGAGGCTAAAATTTATGTTGCAGGCCATAAGGGGATGGTGGGTTCGGCTATAGAAAGAGCCTTAACCAACCAAGGCTATACGAACATTATTAAAAGAACATCAAAACAACTGGATCTCACAGATAAGTTGGAGGTAGATCATTTCTTTGCAACAGAAAAGCCTGATTATGTTTTCTTAGCTGCAGCCAAAGTGGGTGGTATATTAGCCAACAATACCTATCCTGCTGATTTTTTATTCCAGAATATTAATATTCAAAATAATGTAATCCATGCATCATTGGTAAATAAGGTAAAGAAACTTTTATTTCTGGGCTCATCCTGCATCTATCCAAAACATGCACCGCAGCCTATAAAGGAAGAATATTTATTAACTGGTGCATTAGAAGCCACGAACGATGCCTATGCCATTGCTAAAATCTGTGGCATTAAAATGTGTCAGGCCTATGCAAAGCAATACAGTGTAAACTTTATTAATGCCATGCCGACCAATTTATACGGTAAAAACGATAATTATCATTTGGAGCATTCACACGTTTTGCCAGCCTTGATACGTAAAATACATGAAGCGAAAGATACTGGAGCGGCTGAAGTAACTGTTTGGGGTACAGGAACACCTAAAAGAGAATTTTTGTATGCGGATGATTTGGCTGAGGCTTGCATTCACCTAATGAAAGTATATAACAGCAGTGATATTGTGAATATTGGTACCGGTGAAGACCTCACCATTAATGAACTTGCTACCTCTATTTCAAAGGCTTTGGAATATGAAGGTAATCTGGTTTTTGATGTGTCTAAACCTGATGGAACGCCTAGAAAACTGCTTGATGTTTCAAAGATTAAAAATACCGGTTGGGAACCGAAGGTAGGTTTAGATGAAGGTGTTCTTCTGGCCTATCAAGATTACTTACAACAAATAAATTATTCTAAAATGGCTGTTGGTAATGAAGCGCTTTGTGTGTCATAAACACTGAGCGGTTTATACGGACAGTAAATCCAGTATAATCAAAAAACACTTTTTTTATAGTGTGTCACTGGGGACAATTGAAAAACCCTGCGCCGGATGGCCAGGGTTTTATTTTTTTCTTACTGATTAAAACCCCTGCTCATCTGCACTGGGTCCATAACTTCCCGGAATGGGAATATCTAAAAGTCGCAGATAGACACCTAACTGCGCCCGGTGATGAATCGTTTGGCTTATTGAAACGCGAATCGTTTCGTATCTTGTCCATTCGCCTAAAATCATTTCACCATTACGTAAGATCCAGGGCTTGTCAAAATTTTCTACATTCGTCTGCATCAATTCTGACCTGCCTTTTTCATAGCTATCTTCCAGTAGTTTCAGTAAATCATCATTATTTTCTATCTGCTTTTCCTGATAAGGGGCGGTGGCAAAATCCAATCCATCAGTATTAATAGCCAGGCTAATCCATTCAGGTAGCTCCGCGATGTGGCTGGCCAGCGATTTCAATTTCATGCTTTTTACATGTGGTGCCCAGTCAAATTTATCTGTTGGTACCAATGCCAGAAATTTTTTGGTGGTGTTAAACTCTGATTCTAATTCTTTTAATAATGCTTTAATAATATCCATATGCTGTTGTTTTGATTTTTCGATTGATTGTAATTCCATCAGTAATAAGTCGGCGAAGCTCATCGTTTTTTCTTTTGTTTATACAAAGAAAATAGGCGCTACTGACAACCCTATGGCAGTGCCAAAAAATAATTTTAACAGATATGTTTTTATTACTATTTTGAGTTTAATTAATAATATGTCTTAAGATACTATCTGAAGAAGTTATTTCTATTTTAACCACCCCGCCCTTTGGGCACCCCTCCAAAGGAGTGGAATTACGATCGCCATTTCACTCTTTCAGAGGAAATATTAAAATCAATCAATAATTATCGAATTTAGGTTTACGAAATTAAAGGCAGGAAAACAGAAATTGCGATAATGAGACAAGGTCCTTATTCAAATAGAGGATCAAAAATTAACCGGTAACAGGCTCATATAATCACTGAGTGGCATATGATCTTTTTTAGTAAAAGGTGTTCCCAGGTTTTTTAAACAAGCAATTCGCAGTAAATTAAAATCCCGGTATTCATTTCTGAAATGACACCAGGCAATTAAGTGCCAGCTGAATGCATAAAAAATCAATCCGATGGGTTCAACAGTCCTTTTGCTTGATATTTCTTTTGCGTTTTTATAATCCAACTCAATTAAATTCTTCTCAGAAATGGCATGTTGTATGAGCGAAAGATACTCGTAGTTGAAAGTTAAACGTTCCGGAATCTGCAATTTAATATGCTGGTTCATTTTTTCTAACTTTTCTTTCTGAGCCGTTTTTAAAACGGCCTTTACTTTGGTAAGTGCTGTAGCATAATGAGAGCGGATGGAATGATCTGTAAAACCATTTACTAGCCTTTCTACCAAAAGCAAGGCATTTGCTTCATCCATATTGAAAGATACAGGCGGCAGAAAATAGCCCTGAACCAGAAAATAGCCTTTGTTTTGCTCAAAACTAACTGGAATCCCTTGTTCACCCAAAGCCTTAATATCTCTGTAAACGGTACGTACACTCATGTCAAAACGCTGTGCAATCTTCTCTGCAGTAATGTGTTTCGTTGACTGAAGCAGGGTTAAAATTCCGAAAAGGCGATCGATGCGGTTCATGTTCTGAGGCTAGCCATAAAATTAAGCAATTATTCAAACCATTTCTGAAGACAATTGTATAATATTGTTCGATATGTCTTTTAGGCGAAAAATTCGTTTAAATATAGCAAACAAGATATAGTTCATGGCGGCCGCAATTCAGAAGCGTTTTTTCAGGGCAGTAAAAAGTAAAGTCATCATCGGGTTTTTATTCGCTTGTTTTGCTTTGCTTTTGGCCTGGGGAATCAGCAAGTTTGCCTTTACACGGATGCTGAATACGGTTGAAGAGATTTCTGCTCCGAACGCCAGACTTCGAATTGTAAATGACTTATCACATAAAATTGCCAGGCTTGATCAGCTGCAACGGGATGAAGCTTTCAATAAACAGGGTAATAACAATTTTTTGCGTGAATCAAGAAAACTGAGATCAAGTTTAGATACCCTTCGTAAACTTTACACAGGAGACTCCTTACAACTCACCAGGATTAAATCGATTAAGCGCTTACTGGTAGAACGCGACAAACAGTTTATTGCTTATTTAAAAGTTCGCGAAACCCTGGTGAATACCAAGTCGTTTTCTAATGAAGTACAAAAACTAAATGAATTGGTGGCTACACGTTCCCGTCAGACGGATAGCGCTGTTTTAACCACAGAAACGACCACCTCAACCACTACTGTTGCACCCGAAGAAGAAGAGAAATCAAGAGGTTTTTTAAGTAAACTTTTTGGGAAAAAGAAAGCTGATGTTTATAAAATCATTAACGAAGAGTTTAAAGTTAAACGCGATACGCTGAATGCTAAGGCTGAAGACAGTATCATGAAAAGCATGACTGGCTCTTTAAAAAGTATTGAACTGGAGCAACGTCAGAAAAGCCAGAAATTTTTAAAACGCGAAGCAGACTTGTCTAATGCTAGTAATGCCTTAACGAATCAAATGCTTCAGATTTTAAGAGAAGTTGAAAGTGAAGCCGTAGCACAAGTAGATTTGAATGGTGTACAGGCGAAGGAAGTTGTAAATGATGGAATTACACAGATTACTGTGATTATTATTATTTTCTTTTTGCTTACTGTAATCTTGCTTTACCTTATCCTGACGGATATTACCAAAAGCAATAAATATCGTAAAGCACTGGAAGAAGCTAAAGATCTGGCTGAATATCATGGTAAGGCGAAGCAACGGTTCCTATCTAACATGAGTCATGAGATCAGAACGCCTTTACAGTCTATTCTGGGTTATGCTGAATTAATTTCCCAACAAAATCATCCTGAGAAAAAGGATGTTGAGGCCATTTATCAATCTTCCATTCATTTGCTTCAGATTGTGAATGAAGTATTGGATTACAACCGTATTATTTCTGGTGAGTTTAGCTTTAACAATCAGGTTTTTGATATCAAGAAGATTTTGGACGAGGTAACTTCCGTTATCCGCCCATTGGCTGAACAGAAATCACTGCAATTAGTTACCAATTTAGATTTAGGTGGTGTTGAGTTTGTTAGCGGAGATGCTTTCCGGCTGAAGCAGATTCTCTTTAATTTACTTGGAAATGCTGTGAAATTTACTCTGAAGGGAGTGATTACGCTTACGGCATCCTGCAAAAAGCAAGATGGAAATCTACACTTTAACTTTAACATAAAGGATACAGGAATAGGTTTTGACGAAAAAGATATTCCTAAAATATTTAATGAGTTTGAACAGATTGAATCTCCGGAACAATATGTGCTCAATCAAACCGGAACAGGTCTCGGTTTGCCAATCGTAAAAGCATTGATTGATGCACAAGGCGGAAGAATCCATGTGAAGAGTAAGCCAGGCGTAGGTACTACTTTTAATATTTACCTTACCTATCTTGAAACTTCAGAAAGGATTATAGATCCGCTTGATCTGGAACATTATGCCATAGTAGATCCAGGAATGGTTTGGATAATTGATGATGACAGGTTAATTCTTGACCTTTGCGGACTAATTTTCGAAAAAAATAATATTCCCTTTAAAAGTTTTAATCAAGTTGTAGATCTGCTTCAGGAAGAAGCTGATCCACAACTCAAATATGTATTGGTGGATATGCGGCTGCCTGAAATGACGGGTATGGAACTTTGTCATATTCTGAAGAAAAAGCTACCAGACGAAGTTAAATTTTATGCCATTACTGCTCAGGTATTGCCGGAGGAGCGGGAAATGGTTTTAAGTGAAGGTTTTGACGGATTAATTATGAAGCCTTTCCGTGCAGTAGATTTGCTCTCTATTTTTGATAAAAAAAAGATTGAAAGTAAACCGCCTGAATTTGATTTTTCTTCAATTGAAAAAATGACTTTTGGCGATCAGCAGATGCTTGAAAAAATATTATCAAGATTTAAGCAGGATTGCATCAGTGATTCGGCAGAATTAAAGATACATCTGGAAGAAAACGATCAGGATAAAAGCAGGCTAATCGTTCATCGCATTGCCGGGCGAACGGCACAGATGGGTTCGAAAACCCTGGCACAGGCTATGAGACAACTTGAAATAGAGATTGCGGATAATGGTTTGAATCAGGAGGTTAAGGCTGAAGTGCTAAATCAACTTACCGAGCTGGATGTGCTAATTGCAGCATTAAAAGAAATGGAACCAGTTGGCGAGAAGTAGTAAGTTTTAGTGTGTTCTTATTTGATGGTTAGCCTATTCAATTCCGTATCGTTCCATTTTTGAATAAAGCGTTTTTCGATCGATATTAAGCATTTTAGCAGCTTTAGATTTGTTGTGCTTTACTTTAATTAAGGTTTCGGCGATTAAGGTTTTCTCATTCTGCTCATTTACAGCCTTTAAATCTGAAGCATTTCCAGGCATGGTTTGCTGGTTAACTGAAATCATCATTTCATCAGGCAAGGCATTAACCTGCGCTACTTCGCCGGGAGTTAATAAAACCATGCGTTTAATGACATTGCTAAGCTCTCTTAAATTTCCTGGCCAATCATAATTTAGCAATAAAGATTTTGCCTCTGCAGAAATACTTTTCACATTCCTATCCAGATCGCGATTGGAAAGTTGTACAAAATGATTGATAAATAATTCCAGATCACTACCCCTGTTTCTCAGCGGGGGTAATTGAATTTTAAATTCATTCAGGCGATGGTATAAATCTTCTCGAAACTCACCACTGGAAATGCTGTTTAACAAATCATCATTCGTCGCAGTAATAATCCGAACATCCACCGAAACTTGTTTAGTGCTGCCTAAAGGTTGAATCACCCGCTCCTGCAAAGCACGAAGTAACTTGATCTGCACTTCGTAGCTTAAATTTCCAACCTCATCTAAAAATAAAGTGCCACCATTTGCCACTTCAAACTGACCCTTTTTATCATTCAATGCACCTGTAAAAGCACCTTTAATGTGTCCGAATAATTCACTTGCAGCCAAATCTTTTGATAAAGCCCCACAATCAATAGCTACAAAAGGCTTGCTTGCCCGCTTGCTTTGCTGATGTAGTGTTCTGGCTGCAAATTCCTTTCCTGTACCACTTTCCCCCTGAATAATAACAGACATATCTGTGGGTGCAACTAAATCAATGTGTTCATATAATCTATCTGCGATGGCGCTTTTACCTTTGATCAAATCCGAATCTGCCGTTTCAATTTTAATATCTTTTGATTCTTTTTTAACCAGAGAATTTTTAATCACCATTAAAAGTTCATCAGGATTGACTGGCTTGGTAATATAATCAAAGGCACCCATTTGGATGGATTTTACTGCCGTGCGGACATCATTAAAGCTGGTCATAATGATAATGGGCGTAGAGATACCTTGATTTCTGGTATGTGTAATTACGTCAAACCCGATGCCATCCGGGAGGCGATAGTCTATTAAAAATAAGTCAAATTTCTCATTTTCAATTAATTGGAAAGAAGGTTTGATATGCGTAGCCAAGCTAATTTCATGACCATGTTTAGTCAAAAAACCTTCCAGCAATTGTGCAAATGTTGTATCGTCTTCTAAAATCAGGATTTTCGCCATACAACAAAAATAAGAAAAGCCAGTTAAAAACTGGCCTTTCTTATAATAGGTAGATGTAATATTTAGGGATTATTCAACTGGTTTACCATCTTTGTCGATTTTTATCGAACCTGTTTCCGCTTCTTTTTTTACGTTGATCACGAAATATTCTTTCGTGCCCTCTTTAACGGAGAAAGCTTCAGTAGCTGTCCAACCTTTATAGGTATCAGACTTTAATGCGGTAGTTACTGGCTCTGGCAATTCTTCTAATTTAACCGGAGTTTTTACTGCACTATCTTGAACTGCAACAATTGCAGCATTTTTCATTGTATTTACTTCACTCGCTTGTACTGCTGAGAATCCTGCAAAAGCTAAGAACGCAGTTGATAAAATTAATTTTTTCATCTTTTTAAAATTTAATGTTGATGAAACTATTAAATAGTTTCGTGATTCGTTTTAGTTGAGTCTAGCCCTGTGGCTACACTTATAGTTGATTATGCCTTATGGCAATTTGATTATTGAACTGGTTTACCTTCTTTGTCAATTTTTACAGAACCTGTTTCTGCTTCTTTTTTAACATTAATTAAGAAATACTCTTTAGCACCTTCTTTAACTGCCCATGCTTCAGTAGCTGTCCATCCTTTATAAGCATCTGATTTTAATGCTGTAGCTACTGGTTCTGGAAGTTCTTCTATTTTAATCGGAGTTTTAACTGCGCTATCTTGAACTGCAACAATTGCATGATTTTTAATTGTATTTACTTCACTTGCTTGTACTGCTGAGAACCCTGCGAACGCTAAGAATGTAGCTGATAAAATGAACTTTTTCATAGTATATAAATTTTAATATTTAATATGTGTAACAATACTTGCTAATGTTTCATAATGATGCCAAAGCTGGCATGAAATGTTAAATATTTGTTTATCAGTTTTTTAAGTTTATGCCAGAAAAATTAAACTGTGGAATTTCTCCACAAGTTGTGGGTATTGACTACAGGTTTGGTTTATATTTTCGGCATTGCGAGGTGGCTTTTTCAGCTGACGAAGCAAACTTCTTCGCTAAATAGATTGCTTCGTGCCTCGCAATGACGAGAGTATAATTAAGTGTCGAGAGGAGGCGTTATGAAGTTCCTATAAGTTAGTTCTTTATGTTGTCGTCATTGCGAGGCTGGCTTTTCAGCTACCGAAGCAATCTTCTTCGCTAAATAGATTGCTTCGTACCTCGCAATGATGAGAGTATAATTAAGTGTCGAGAAGAGGCGTTATGAAGTTCTTATAAGTTAGTTCTTTATGTTTTTGTCATTGCGAGGTGGCTTTTTCAGCTGCCGAAGCAATCTTTCTTGCTAAATAGATTGCTTCGTACCTCGCAATGACGAGCTTGTAATTAAGTGTCGAGAAGATGCATTATGAAGTTCTTATTAAGTTAGTTCTTTATGTTATCGTCATTGCAAAGCGGCTTTTTCAGTTAAATTTTCAAAAACTTAAAATAAATTTTCTCCAGAGAAGTTTTTTTTCTATCATTGCAGCCCGATTAAAAAGCCTCCTTAGCTCAGCTGGTAGAGCAACTGACTTGTAATCAGTAGGTCATTGGTTCGATTCCGATAGGAAGCTCTTTTTTATTTACGATTGTAGAATTTGCAATTTTAAATTTATTTCGAAAGCCAAAATTCTCTTCTGGCATTTTACTCTTCGCTACGTTACAAATCGTAAATCTAAAATCCTAAATTCGCTTCATGCTAAAATATTTTTCAGCCGATTGGATTTTTCCTGTAAGCTCGCCGCCTTTAAGAAATGGTGCCATTTCAGTGGATGAAAGAGGAGAAATAGTCGGCGTCTTCAACGCTGAACAGATAAGTGAACTTAATGTAACACTTCATAAATATACAGGTGCCATTGTTCCGGGTTTCATAAATACCCATTGTCATTTAGAGTTATCACATATGATCGGGCAGATTCCGGAACAGACAGGTCTGGCGAAATTTGTTCAAAGTGTTATTAAAAACAGATCTGCCGAGGCTGAACAAATAGAAATTTCAATGCAAAATGCTGATCAGCAAATGTTCGATAACGGCATTGTAGCGGTAGGTGATATTTCCAATCAAATCACATCAAAAGAAATAAAGCAACAAAGCAAAATTTATTATCATACGTTTATTGAGGCTTTGAGTTTTAATCCTGAACGGGCAAGTGCTACAATGAATTATGCAAATGATATCAAAAATCAGTTTTCACCTTTAGCTGCATCGGTGGTGGCACATGCGCCCTATTCGGTATCGCCAGAACTTTTTACACTAATTAATGAAGCTGCAGAAAAAGATAATGCCTTTTTGAGTATCCATAATCAGGAAACTACAGATGAAAATTTATTTTTTGAAAATAAATCGGGAGGTTTTTTGGATCTCTATAAATTCCTTGGATTAGATATTTCCTTTTTTGAACCATCAGGGAAAACTTCTCTGCAAACCTGGCTGCCCTACATTACAAAACAAAAAATACTATTGGTTCATAATACGGTTTCGAATGAGGATGACATCACCTTTGCGAAACGGAATCACAACAATCTATATTGGTGTTTATGTCCGCAGGCTAATTTATATATCGAAAATTCATTACCGAATGTTGATTTATTCATTCGGGAAAATTTAAAAATTACCTTGGGAACCGATAGCCTGGCCAGTAATCATCAGCTGAATATTTTAGCCGAAATGAAAACTTTGCAAGAACAGAAAAAAGTAGCTTTTGAAAAGCTTTTGCAATGGTCTACCATTAATGGCGCTGAATTTCTTGGGTTAGATATACAATTAGGCACTATCGAACCAGGTAAAAAACCTGGACTAAATCTGATTCAGTTATCAGAAGAGTTTATAATTCAAAGTGATCAAGTCATAAAATTAGCTTAATAACTAAAAATCTGATCTATTTGTTCCACAATAAGTTTTGCGTAATTTTGAATATATGGGAACATTGATCGTACATCCTGAAAACAAAGAGCAACTTTCAGCGCTTAAAGCTTTTATGAAAGCTTTTAATATTTCATTTGAGGAAAATAAGCAACCATACAATGCTGAATTCACAGCGAAAATGAAAGTTAGCAAACAACAGGCTAAAGAAGGTAAAACTGTTAAGGTGAATTTAGATGAGGTATGGAAATAGAATTTACACTTATTGCTCTTGATGATTTAAACTATTTTAAAAAATCAGGCAATCAGGTTATTCTAAAAAAAATCCGAAGTCTTTTAGAGAATATTCAGGCAACACCATTCGATGGAATTGGCAAACCAGAAGCACTCAAATACGAACAATCAGGAAACTGATCTAGAAGAATAAATCGAGAACACCATTTAATCTACGAAGTTCAATCAGAAATGATAATCATTCACTCCCTTCGTGGACATTATCATTGATCAGCATCGCTTATGAACTCCATCTGTAAACTCTTTAATATCAAATATCCCATCATCCAGGCGGGTATGGTATGGTGTAGCGGCTGGAAACTGGCTGCTGCGGTTTCTAATGCAGGAGGTTTAGGCATCATCGGTGCTGGTTCAATGTATCCTGAGGTTTTAAGAACACATATTCAAAAATGCAAACTGGCTACTGATAAACCATTTGCAGTAAACATTCCTTTATTGTACCCAAACATTCAGGAAATTATTGATATCACAATAAAGGAGGAAGTGAAAATCGTTTTTACATCTGCGGGTAATCCCACTACCTGGACAAGCTTTTTAAAAGAAAAAGGTATTACGGTTGTGCATGTGATTGCCAACATTAAGTTTGCAAAGAAAGCGCAGGAAGCAGGCGTAGATGCGATTGTAGCCGAAGGTTTTGAAGCCGGAGGACACAATGGCAGAGAAGAAACCACTACCATGTGTTTGATTCCAATGATTATTGAAGTGGTGCAGATCCCCGTTATTGCTGCGGGTGGTATTGCCAGCGGAAAATCGATGCTTGCTGCTTTTGCGCTGGGTGCTGATGCTGTTCAAATAGGTTCTGCCTTTGCAGTTGCCGAAGAATCATCGGCTCATCCGGCATTTAAAAATAAAATTATTTCGGCTGTTGAAGGTGATACGCGGCTAGCCATGAAAAAACTGGTACCCGTGCGATTGCTTAAAAATGAATTTGCAGATGCCGTTGCGCAAGCAGAAGCTGAAGGAGCCGACCGAACACAATTGATGGCACTTTTAGGGAAAGCAAGAGCGAAACAAGGTATGTTTGACGGTGATCTTGAAAATGGTGAACTGGAAATTGGCCAGGTCTCGGCAATGCTAAATGAAATTAAACCCGCCTCCCAAATTCTGGATGAAATTTGGAGGGATTTTATTGATCAAAAAAAATATTTAACTCACTTAAATTTTTCATCATAGCCCTCTGATGACACCGAATATTTAATGATTGCCAGCAGTTTATCTTAGATTTAACCAGTGCGGTTCGCTCATGTACTCAGGAAGTGCTTTAGTAAGTTCGAGCTCAAAAAATAAGCTCAACATCATTCAAAAGCATTAACTTTGCTACATGATAAAACATATCGATATCAAAGTAAGCGGTAAAGTGCAGGGGGTGTTTTTCAGGGCCAGCACAAAAGCGGTGGCCGATCAAATGGGCATAAAAGGCTTTGTAAAGAATGAAAAAGATGGTTCTGTATATATCGAAGCTGAAGCAGAACAGTTTATTTTAGATGCCTTTATCGATTGGTGTAAAGAAGGACCAGATAAATCTGTTGTGGAAAATGTTGAGGTAAGTGATGGAGCACTTAAAGATTTTCGCAATTTTGAAGTGGTTAAAAAGAACTTACTTTGGTAATCATACTATTATAATTAAATCGATTTTAATTTTTAGAAATCCGAATGGCTTTCAATCTAAAATCTAAAATCTAAAAATCTAAAATCAATTGTCTGTATATAAAAAGTTTCTTGGGCAAACAATGG
Organism: Pedobacter psychrotolerans; assembly: GCF_004340665.1. GTDB lineage: Bacteria > Bacteroidota > Bacteroidia > Sphingobacteriales > Sphingobacteriaceae > Pedobacter > Pedobacter psychrotolerans. The sequence continues at coordinate 453,100 of NZ_SLWO01000005.1, read as the reverse complement.
TTTATGGTATCAGTACCATAGCCTCGAGATTATTAAACTTTATTTTAACGCCAATATTTACCAGAAGTTATGGCGCAGCAGCTTTAGGGGTATTTACAAAAATGTATGCCTATGCTTCCATGACGAATGCTATTCTGGCGTTTGGAATGGAAACTACCTTCTTTCGTTATTTAAATAAGTATGAAAATAAGAAAGATCAGGTTTATAATAATTCATTTTTAATTGTTGCATTTATTTCCGTGCTATTTTTAATTACGGGTCTCGTTTTTACAGAGCCCATCACCAAATGGCTCTTGAATAATCATATGTCGCATTATCAGGATCAGAAAAGATATGTACAATATTTCCTTTGGTTATTGTTTTCTGATGCCATTTGTGTTATTCCCTTTGCCAGAATCAGGGCTGATGGAAAGCCGTTTAGGTATAGCATCATCAAGTTTGTAAATATCTTAAGTTATGTATTGCTAAGCTTATTTTTTATCTATGGTATTCCCTTAATTATTAAGCATGATTTACCTGGACATGAATTTTTTCAAAGCTGGTTTAGAGATAAATGGGTGGGTTATGTATTCATATCAAACCTGATTGCCAGTGCCATTACTTTTCTATTATTGGTGCCGGAGTTTTTAAAAGTACAATTCAAATTTGATGGCGTGCTGTTTAAAAATATGTTGTCATACAGCTGGCCTGTTCTGGTTGCAAACTTATCCTTCATTGTCAATGAGAATTTAGATAAAATCCTGTTAGATAGGTATACCACTGAAGCACAGGTTGGGATTTATGGGGCAGTATGTAAACTGGCTATTTTTCTCAGTATTTTCAATATGGCTTTTCGCCTGGGCGCTGAACCCTTTTTCTTTAGTTATGCTAAAAATGAAAATGCAAAAGTTACTTATGCCAAAATACTAGAGTACTTCGTAATTGCACTGTCTATCCTTTTTGTGGCTTTAACGGCAAACATCGAAATTTTAAAATATTTTATCAGCAGAGATAAAGCGCATTTAGCAGAATACTGGGTAGGATTACCGGCTGTTCCTTATCTTCTGGTTGGCTATGTGTGCTTAGGGATTTATATGAACCTTTCTATTTGGTACCGATTGTCTGATCAAACACGATTTGGCTTATATATTTCTTTAGTTGGAGCGACAATTACCATTGTTTTTAATGTAATTCTGATTCCAAAATATAGCTACATGGGCTCAGCATGGGTTTCTATGGCCACTTATGGAACCATGATGATTATCTCCTATATTTTAGGACAAAAATATTATCCTATTCCTTATAACTTGAAAAAAATCTTAGCCTACTTAATTGTTTCGACAATTATCGTATTTTCATCATTCTTTATCTTTAATAAAAATATCTATATCGGAAATGCCATGCTGATTGCATTCGTTTGCGGTGTTGCTTATTTTGAAAAGAACGATTTAATGAAAATTTTGAAGCGGTAAGATTTTATTTGTCAGTTCATCTTTAAAAATTATTCTTCTTACATCAATGGAAATCAAAATTATTAATAAATCAGAACACCCATTGCCACAATATGAAACTGCTCATGCTGCGGGAATGGACTTAAGAGCATCAATCAATGAAGAAATTATACTTAAACCATTACAGCGTCAACTGATTTCTACGGGTTTGTTTATTGAACTGCCTGTTGGTTACGAAGCACAGATCAGGCCGAGGAGTGGTTTAGCATATAAGCATGGTATCAGCATTGTAAATTCGCCTGGCACCATTGATGCTGATTATCGTGGAGAATTGAAAGTGCTTCTGGTAAACTTATCAGATACTGATTTTAAAATAGTAAATGGAGATCGCATTGCACAGATGGTTGTTGCAAAACATGAAACTGTTCAATGGCAGGCTGTAGAAGCACTTGAAGAGACGGCCAGGGGCGAAGGCGGATACGGCCACACCGGGAAAAGCTAAGTTTAGAATGTGTGAATTTTGAATTAGCGAACGATAGAATTTTGAGGAAGAAAATATTTTTGCAATTTGTTTAATCATTCCACCATTCACTCCTTCTATCAATTATTTGATATATGATAAAAAGGTACATTTTTCTTGCACTGTTAGCCTTTGGCGGAAAAACATTTGCTCAGGTTCCAGTTATGGCTACTGCTCGTGATAGCAATATGGTAAAACAATTGTTTTTTGCTGGCCTGCGTGATAAAATGACTGAAAATTATACCGCTGCCTTAACCAGCTTCAATAAGGTAATTGTTGCAGATGTAAATAATGATGCTGCTTATTTTGAATTAGCGAATGCAAACCTGCGGTTGGAACGCTTATCAGAAGCGGAATCTAATATCAGGCAAGCCATAAAGCTTAAACCAAATAATAAATGGTATTTGCGTTTGTTAGCAGAGGTTGATAAGCGAACCAATAAAATGCCGGAATTAATTGAAGTGTTTAATCAACTGATCCGCATAGATCCGGACAATGATGCTTATTACTTTGATAAGGCTAATGCCCAGTTTTTATCCAATCAAACCGAAGCTGCTCATCAAACCTATGATGAAATTCTGTCTAAATTTGGAGAATCAAACGAATTGCTGGCGGCAAAAAGGCGATTGCAGGGAAATAAAGGTGCAACTGAAAGTGATATAGTGAAACTTTTAGAAGGTAACCAGGCCGATATTAAAAATTACCTGTATGCTGCAGGATTGCTTCTTCAAAAAGGAAATGATACCGAAGCATTAAAAGTATTATTAAAAGCGCAACAGGTAGCACCTGATCATTTTGAAGTTAATCTGGGGCTAGCCGATATTTACAGGAAGCAAAAAAATGGTGGTCTGGCATTCACATCATTAAGGTTAGCTTTTGAAAGTGCAAAAATGCCCTTAAACGAAAAAATTAAAATCATTGCGGCACTGTTCCCGAAATTAAGAGAGCCGGTAGTTGCAGAAAATGTTACCCTATTAAGTAAGCTACTGGCCGAAAAAAATAATACTGATGCAAAAGTACTCGCTCTTTATGGGGATGTTTTATATCAGCAGAATAAATTAAATGAAGCATTGGTTCAATACCAGGCTGCTTTAAAATTAAATGATCAGATTTATGCTGTTTGGGAACAAATTGTAAATATTCAAGCCCTATTAGGTCATTACGCGGATGCTGTAAAAGCAGGTGATGAAGCCTTAACTATTTATCCCAACCAAGCCAGCCTATATTATTACACCGCATATGCCTTATTTAAAACCGGCAAGCTTGATCAGGCCCAAAGTAATTTGAAAACGGCATTACAGCTAGAGGTAGATAATAAAAGTTTACAGGCACAGGTTTTTGCACTTCAAGGCGATATTTATATTAACCAGAATAATTTTACATTGGCAAAAACGGCCTTCGAAAAGGCTATTGAGATAGAACCGGATAACTATTTTATCATGAACAACTATGCGTATTATCTGGCGCTAAAAAATGATGATCTGGTAAAAGCCGCTCAGTATTCAGAAACTGCTGCCAATGCAATGCCGGATAATTCATCTATTACTGATACCTATGCCTATATCTTGTTTAAGCAGCATAAATATGATTTGGCAAAGGTTTGGATTGAAAAAGCATTACAAAACAATACAAATAAGAATAGTGTTTATTTAGAGCATTATGGTGATATCCTGTTTATGAAAGGCGATAAGGAAGCTGCACTAAAGCAGTGGCAAAAAGCAAAAGAAGCAGGAAACATATCAAACGTATTAAACAAAAAAATTAATGAGAAGAAGTATTTTAAATAGCTTGCTATTAATAGGGACGGTTATTTCTATATCGGCCTGTAAGCCTAAAAAAGCAATTGTTGTTGCTCCTCCGGTAGCTACAGAAGTGAAAACAGATAACACCAAGGCAGAAGCTTTAGCTTTGTTAAATAGTAAGCAACTTAAATTTACTACCCTTTCACTAAAGGCAAAAGCAACATTGGATATTGCGGGTAATGCCAACGATGTGACCATGAATTTCCGGATGAAGGATAAGGAAATTATTTGGGTAAGTATTACCGCATTAGGAGGAGCCTATGAACCGGCAAGAGCATTAATAACGCCTGACAGTATAAAAATTATGAATCGGCAAAAGGGAGAATACCTCAGCAAGCCATTTAGTTACATCTACAATTTTACCAATAAGCAAATTAATTTTAACACGCTTCAGGCCATATTAACTGGCAATGCAATGGGCGATTTCTTAACAACAGAATCAAACTTGAAACAGGAAAATGGTGTATGGGTAGTATCAGGAGCCAAAGAGGGGCTAGATTACAGGTTACTTTTTAATACACTTTTAAAAGTAGAAGAAACCAATTTAAATGATGCAAAATCTGGCCAGGCTTTAAAAGTAAATTATACCGATTACCAGAAATTAAATGAATCACTGTTTCCTAGTGCGCTTAAAATCAATACCCTTTCAGGAATGAAAAAAATTAATATTGATCTGCAATTTGTGAAAATCGATGGAAATGTTCCTTTAGAATTCCCATTTAAAGTTCCTAGCGGATATAAATTAGTGAAGTAATATTTTCTGCCGCGGCAGGATACAACTTTGTGCAGTCATCAAATTATGAGGTTAAATTTTAGCCACTTATTTGATGACTGTTTTTGTAATGGCGAAAAATTTTCTGATGAAGATGAGGTGAAGATTATTTGTAAAGGCTTTAGTATCTAAATTTTAATGTCTTTTACTATAAAATTTTTATACTTTTGGCTTAATGAAGCTACAGAAAATCATATTTATCCTGTTTTTAAGCGTTTTTGCCTTTTCCGCCAGTGCACAAACCGAAAGCCAGCTAAGGAGAAAAAAAGAAGCTATACAGCGTGAAATTGAACAGCTACAAAAGAATTTAAATAAAACTGCCAATGGTAAGAAATTAACCTTGCAGCAAATTAATGCCATTAATGCGCAAATCCGTCTCCGTCAGGATAAAATTGGAACCATTAATTCTGAAATAAAAAATCTGGATAACCAAATCTCTCAGAACACAAATACCGTACATACCTTACAAAGCCAGCTAGGCGATCTTAAAAAAGAATATGCAGGCATGATCCGTTTTGCACAGCGAAATAGAAATGCCTACGAAAAGATGATGTTTATTTTTGCAGCAAGAGATTTTAATCAAGCTTATAAAAGAATCAAATACTTACAGCAATTTAGTCAATATCGTAAAAAGCAGGCCGGATACATTGAAAATACCCAGCAAGATTTAAACGGAAAAATCAAGGTGTTGGATAAAACCCTGAGAGAGAAAAGTAATCTTTTGAAGGAACAGGAAAGAGAGCAAGACCGTTTAGGGCAAGATAAAAAACAGCAGTCGGTGGCTTTAAATAACCTGACTAAGCAAGAGCGACAATTTAAGCAGGATATTAACGCGAAGAAAAAAGAACAGGCACAAATTAACAGGGCAATTGCAGCGGCCATTCAAAGAGCCATTGAAGCAGCCAGAAGGAAAGCAGCAGAAGAGGCACGTATAGCAGCAGCTAAACGTTTAGCTGAAGAACGTGCCGCGGCAGCGAAAGCAAAGGCAGAAAATAAACCTGCTCCGGCTACAACCACTGCGCCTGTAACCAGAGAAAAAAGCACTTCAGAATTATTAACTGCAACCCCTGAAGCAGCAAGACTTTCTGCAGGATTTGAAAACAACAGGGGAAGATTACCATGGCCTGTAGCCAATGGAACAATTACCGAAAGATTTGGATTGCATAAGGTAGATCAGGCTTCGTATTCCAATGATGGTGTAGACATTACCACTGCAGATGGTGCTTCGGTAAGAGCCGTATTTGCCGGAAAGGTTGTAATGGTTCAGAATATAATGGGTAGAACGGCCGTAGTAATTAATCATGGTGAATATTTTACAGTTTACCAGAATTTAAGAGGGGTGAGTGTAAGTGTGGGCAATTCTGTTGATACCAAGCAAACCATTGGTACAGTTGCCAATACCGGTGATGATGCCATTTTGAAATTTCAGATCAGGAGAGGGCAGGGCGCTTTAAACCCGGAAGCGTGGATAAGTAAATAAGAGGGAAGAGAGTTGTAAAATGTTTATATTTGTATAAAATAGATCAGTGATGTATCAAGGCACGTTATTAGAGTTTTTAAACATGGGTGGATCGGAGATCGTACTCATTTTAGTAGTCGTTCTTTTGTTGTTTGGGGGTAAAAAGTTACCTGAATTAGCAAGAGGCTTAGGGAAGGGAATCAGAGAATTTAAAGATGCTTCTGATGGTGTGAAGCGTGAGATCCATAGAAATATTAATGCAATGGATTTAGATAAAGAAGAAGCTGAAGAAAAAGTGGCCAATAACAATAGTCAACCTCACCATTCAACTGAAGAAACTTCTCCGGTAGATGAAAAAGTAGCACCAGCTGCAAATCATCCATCAAGCACACCCATCGATGAAAATATTGTAACTAACAGTCAAAAAGTTTAAACAAAAAATTATGTTAAATACAACAATAGCAGCAATGCTTGGAACACCAGAAATTATCATTATTGCTGTAGTGGTACTTTTATTATTTGGTGGTAAAAAAATTCCTGAGCTGATGAGAGGTTTAGGTAAAGGTGTTAAAGAATTTAAAGATGGTAAGGATGGCGTTGATGGAGAACAAGTTGATCCATCTAACAGAGACAAAACCGTTTAATTGCTATAATTTTAAGTTTTGAAGAAATACAGCGCTCTAAAAGAGATTCAGGCACTCATTTCGCAAAAGCAATTAACTTTACCCGATTTATTGGCTTATTATTTTAAGCAAATTTCAGATAATGAACACCTCAACGCATTTAACGAGGTGTTTTTTTATTCGGCCGAAGTTCAGGCGAAAGCAGTACAAGAAAAAATTATACAGGGAACCGCCGGCAAGCTTGCCGGGATGGTTATTGGTATTAAAGATAATATCTGTTATCATGATCATATAGTCACTGCATCTTCAAAAATGCTTGATGGCTTCGTATCGCCTTACTCATCTACTGTTGTTAAACGTTTATTACAGGAAGATGCTGTAATCATAGGCCGTTTAAATTGTGATGAATTTGCAATGGGTGGCTCTAATGAAACCTCCCACTTCGGGCCCGTTAAAAATGCGGCAAATCCCGAACTGGTTCCAGGTGGATCATCTGGTGGATCTGCTGTGGCTGTTCAGGCAGATATGTGTCTAGCCACACTGGGTACTGATACCGGTGGATCAGTAAGGCAACCAGCTGCTTTTTGTGGACAAATAGGCTTAAAACCAACTTATGGGCGGGTTTCCCGTTATGGTGTGATTGCTTACGCATCCTCATTTGATCAGGTTGGGCCAATTACCTCTTCTGTAGAAGATGCAGCCTTATTACTTCAGGTTTTAGCCGGAGCTGATGAAAATGATTCAACAGTTTCTGATGTAGCCGTTCCAGATTATCCAGCTCAATTAAATGAGCAAAAAAAACAACGGATAGCTGTTCTTAAAGAAACAATAGAAAGTGATGCACTAGATCCTGAAATTAAATCTGCTATTTTAAAATCGATTGATGATTTAAAGGAAAAAGGCCATCAGGTAGATTATGTTTCTTTTGATCTTTTAGAATATCTCGTTCCAACTTACTATATCCTAACTACAGCAGAAGCCTCTTCAAATCTATCCAGGTATGATGGCGTGCATTATGGCCATCGCAACACCGATGCGAAATCTTTAACCGAACTTTATAAGAGATCTCGTGCAGAAGGTTTTGGCGAAGAAGTTAAAAAACGCATCCTTTTAGGAACATTTGTTTTGAGTGCTGGTTATTATGATGCCTACTATCAGAAAGCACAGCAAGTGCGCCGTTTAATCAGAGAAAAAATGGATCATTTATTTCAGGATTATGACTTGCTATTATCTCCTGTTGCTCCAACTGCTGCGTTTAAAATAGGTGATAACGTACAGGATGCATTGGTGATGTACATGGCAGATATTTTTACTGTATTACCTTCATTAAGTGGAAATCCGGCTATTGCTTTGCCTTTGGGCAATAATGAAGCTGGTTTGCCGTTAAGTATTCAATTTACAGCCAAACATTTTGAGGAAGATAAGCTGCTTGCTTTCTCCCAGGCATTTTTAAAATAAGCATATTTTTATCAATATGCTTAGCGTTTATTGTGTGTTTCCGTCTAAAACGGAAACCATTCTTTTAAAGATTTCGGAAGGATAACCGGAAAATAGCGCTGAACAAACCGAATTGCCCATGATAAGAAAACTACTTTTTACCAGTGTATGTGCCCTCATCGGATGTATTTCTTTTTCCGTTGCGCAACAGAAAGTCAAAATTGATAGTCTACCTAAATTTCAGGAAAACATTTTCATTAATACCGACACTATTTCAGTACCGTTAATTTATGAGAATCCCTTGTTAATGGGGCAAAACTATATTTACAAACTCCGCCTCGATTCCATTACCAAAACCGTTCCGCTTCCTTATAACGAATACGTTCAGCAATACATTGATATTTATGCCAAACGGAAAGACTTATTTGGTAAGATGATGGGTTTATCAAATTACTATTTTCCCATTTTTGATAAAGCGCTTAAAGATTTTAATATCCCGCAGGAAATTAAATATTTAACTATTGTAGAGTCTCAAATGAACCCTCATGCGATCTCCAGGGTTGGCGCCACAGGGATCTGGCAGTTTATGTTCGGAACCGGAAAGGCTTACGGACTAAAAATGGATAATTTTGTAGATGAGCGGAAAGATCCCATTCAGGCAAGTTATGCAGCAGCACAATATTTTAAGGATGCTTATGAAGAATTGGGCGATTGGTTATTGGCCATTGCTGCCTATAATTGCGGTAAAGGTGCAGTAACCCGTGCAATGGCAAAAGCTGAATCACGGGATTTTTGGGCAATCAGACAATTCCTTCCTAAAGAAACCAGAAATTATGTGCCCGCTTTTATCGCTGCCGTATATGTGATGAATTACTCTGGCAAACATCAGATTTCGCCTCAGGCCTGTAGCCTGTTTTTAAAAACAGATACGGTTCAAACCAATCGTTTTGTATCATTAGCCAGTTTGGCAAAAGCACTGAATGTTGATGAAACTGCACTTTTTGCCTTAAATCCTTCTTACAAGAAAAAAATTGTAAACGGCACTGATGAGGAGCCTAAGCGTATTATCATGCCCAAACTCAGGGATATTGATTATGCCAGTGTTTATGAGGTGTTAAATAATAGTGAGCAGGATGTGAGTATGAGGGTTGTGCAGGCCAGCACAGACGATGTAAGAGATCTCCGGAAATCAAGAGCTAAATCTGCATCCAGTCACGCCGTTGTTTTTCATAAAGTTAGTGCAGGACAATCACTTGCCATGGTGGCCAATAAATATGGTGTTGAAGTACAGGATTTAAGGGTTTGGAATGGATTAAAGAGCAAAACAATTGTACCAGGTCAGCAGCTTAAAATATTTGCTAAAAATGTCAATCGCTTAAAGGCTCCGGTTTCTTATGCCAGTTATACGGTTAAAGCAGGTGATACTTTATCTGAAATTGCAGAAAAATTTAATGGTGTTACGGTTCAAAGTATCAAACGGGATAATAAACTTTCAAAAGCAGGTTTAAGAGCCGGAATGATCCTCAAGATCAGTAAAGGCTAAGCCATTATTAGGCTATTTGCTTAAATATCAACAAGACAATTATACCCCAATGGTTTTAAAAGCCTTTGGGGTTTTTTAATTCTTTTAAAGAATCGTACCTTTGCCCGTCACTAATAAGTTACTTAATGAGTAATATCAATAGAAAGCAAGATGCGCTCGATTACCACTCGCAAGGGCGGCCAGGAAAAATACAGGTAGTACCTACAAAACCAACCACTTCACAACGTGATTTAACGATGGCTTATTCGCCAGGTGTAGCAGAACCTTGTTTAAAAATAGCAGATAATACCGATGATGTTTACAAATATACCGCAAAAGGTAATCTTGTTGCGGTAATCAGTAACGGAACGGCTGTTTTAGGGTTGGGGAATATTGGTCCTGAAGCCAGCAAGCCAGTAATGGAAGGTAAGGGGTTGTTGTTTAAAATTTTTGCTGATATCGATGTATTCGATTTAGAATTAGACACCAAAAATATAGACGATTTTGTAAAAATTGTTAAAGCTTTGGAGCCAACCTTCGGAGGAGTGAACCTGGAGGATATTAAAGCACCAGAGTGTTTCGAAATAGAAACCCGCTTGAAACAGGAAATGAATATTCCTGTAATGCATGATGACCAGCATGGTACAGCCATTATTTCAGGAGCAGCACTATTAAATGCCTGTGAAATTCAGAAAAAGAAAATAGATAAAATTAAGGTTGTGGTTAGCGGAGCAGGTGCGGCTGCGGTTTCCTGTTCTAAAATGTACCTTTCCTTAGGTGTGAAAAAAGAAAATCTGGTGATGTTTGACATCAATGGATTGATCAACATGGAAAGAACTGATCTTGATGATATGCGGATGTTTTTCGCAACCAACAGAACAGATATAGGTACTATTGGTGAAGCCATGAAAGGCGCTGATGTTTTTATTGGCCTTTCAGCTGGAAATGTGATTCAACCAGAGATGTTGGTGGGTATGGCAAAAAACCCGATTGTTTTTGCCATGGCTAATCCAAATCCTGAAATTGCTTATGAACTGGCGATCAAAACGCGTAAGGATTTGATTATGGCAACCGGGCGTTCTGACTATCCAAACCAGGTGAATAATGTATTGGGTTTCCCTTATATTTTCCGTGGTGCGCTGGATGTACGTGCAACAACCATTAATGAAGCCATGAAAATTGCTGCAGTAAAAGCCATTGCAGAATTAGCAAAAAGATCAGTACCAGAAGCAGTAAACCTTGCTTATAATGCCCGTAACCTTAAATTTGGTAAAGATTATATTATTCCAAAACCGGTAGATTTCAGGTTAATTACTGAAGTTTCTATCGCGGTTGCAAAGGCTGCTATAGAAAGCGGCGTAGCACGTAAGGTAATTACCGATTGGGATGCCTATTCAGAAGAATTAAGAAAACGTTTAGGCTTGGATGACGCCATTATGCGTTCCATCACTACGAAAGCCAAAACAGATCCTAAACGTGTTGTTTTTGCAGAAGCTGATAATTATAAAATTCTAAAAGCTGCTCAAATTGTTAAGGATGAGAATATTGCCATTCCGATTCTTTTAGGTAACCGTGAGAAAATTCAATCCATCATTGATGAGCATGCACTGGAACTGGATGGCGTGGAGATTATTGATCAGATGCAGAATCCGGTAAAAACCAAACAATACGCAGCAGCACTTTACAAAAAACGTCAGCGTAAGGGAGTATCTATTAATGATGCAACTAAATTGTTGAGAGATCGTAATTATTACGGCGCATCAATGGTAGAATTTGGTGAGGCAGATGCCATGATATCCGGCTTGACTAAAAATTATGGTGATACCATTAAGCCAGCTTTGCAGGTAATTGGTGTAGAGCCAGGGGTAAAGCGTGTGGCTGGTATGTACATGATGATGACTAAAAAAGGTCCTGTTTTCTTTGGCGATACCACGGTAAATGTAGATCCAACAGCTGAAGAATTGGTTGATATTACCTTACTTTTAGATAAGTCTGTTAAGCAGTTTAACATTAAACCCCGGATTGCTTTATTATCATACTCAAACTTTGGTTCGAATGATGGTGTAACGCCTAATAAGGTAAGAGAAACGGTGAGAATCCTTCATAAAAATCATCCTGAAGTAGTTGTAGATGGAGAAATGCAAGGAAATTTTGCCATCAATAATGAACTGTTAAAGGATAACTTCCCGTTTAGTACACTGGCAGATGAACCTGCGAATACCTTAATTTTCCCAAATCTAGAATCAGGTAATATTGCTTATAAGCTATTGCAGGAGCTGGGTGGAGCTGAAGCTGTTGGTCCGATTTTACTAGGATTAAATAAGCCTGTTCATATTGTTCAATTAGGAAGTTCAGTGAGAGAGATCGTAAATATGGTTACTATTGCAGTAGTAGATGTTCAGGCAAAAGAAGAAATTGCAGAAACTTCGAAACGAAAAGGTATATTTACAAAAACAACTAAGAAATAATACTCCATGTACGCCTATATTGATGGTAAATTAACATCCAAAAACCCAGCGTTTGTTGTGGTTGAAGCCGGAGGTATAGGCTATCATATAAACATTTCATTAAATACTTATAGTGCATTGGGCGATGCAGAAAGGTGTAAATTATATACCTGGCTGTACGTTAAGGAAGATGCACACACCTTATACGGGTTCGCCGATGAGGGCGAACGCCGTTTATTTTTACATCTGATATCTGTATCTGGAATAGGACCAAATACAGGTAGAATGATTTTATCTTCGATCACACCGGAGGAAATTCAAACTGCAATTGTTCAGGCAGACTTGCCTCTTATTCAAAGAATAAAGGGCCTGGGTGCAAAAACTGCACAACGCTTAGTTTTAGAGCTGCAGGATAAACTAAAAAAAGAGGGAGTAGACTCGTTAATTTCTATGCCTCAGCACAATACAATTAAAGATGAAGCGTTATCAGCATTGGTAATGCTCGGATTCGCCAAACAAACAGCCGAAAAAACTATCGACCAAATATTAAAACTTACAGAAGAAAAGCTTACTGTAGAACAACTAATTAAACAAGCATTAAAAAAACTATAGAAAACTAACGCCCTTGAAGAGAATATTTACACTCCTATTTCTCATCCCACTTTTCTTGTTTATATCCCAAAAAACCTTCTCACAAGTTGTTCAGAGTAAGACTGATACCGCTACGTCAAAAAATAATTTTGGTTTAAAGGAAAAACAGCGCATGGGGATCAGACCATCGCGAAATCCGTTCTCGCCGCTGCCTAATAATCTTAAGCAAGTGGTGGAGTATGATGCAAAAAATAAAAGATATATTGTAAAGGATCTGATTGGTGATCGGTATGTTACGCAAACACAATACCTAACCATTGATGAATATACCCGATTGGTTAATAGTGAAGTGAAACGTGATAACTGGCGAAGTATTTCCAATTCTGAAGTTGGTGATTATAGGAACACAGGCGTTATTCCCAAAATCCAGGTAAATAGTAAGGCTTTTGAAAAGCTTTTCGGAGGAACCACGATTGATATTCAACCCCGTGGAGAGGCAGAGCTTACCTTTTTAGGCCGCAGAAATAAAAATGAAAATCCCTTATTTAATGAGCGACAAAGGGTTCAAACCAATTTTGATTTCAATCAACGGATTCAAATGGATCTGGTTGGGAATATTGGTACAAAGCTTAAAATTAAAAGTAATTACAATACTGAAGCACAGTTTGATTTTGAAAACCAGATTAAACTGGATTACACCGGTGGTGCTGATGATATTATTAAGAAAATTGAGGCTGGTAATGTAAGTTTACCTTTAAATACAAGTTTGATTACGGGCACGCAAGCTTTGTTTGGAGTTAAAACTCAATTGCAATTTGGAAAACTAAATGTAACCAGTGTTTACACGCAGCAAAAATCAGAGTCAAGAGAACTCCGCATTTCAAATGGTGCGCAACAAAATGAATTTTCGGTTACAGCCGATAGTTATGAAGCCAATAAACATTACTTTCTGGCTCAATATTTTCGCAACAATTACAATAAGCATTTGGTTAATGCGCCAATTATTACCTCACCCATTCAAATTACCAAGATAGAAGTCTGGATTACCAATAAAGCTGGCAATACCACAGATTCCAGAGATGTGCTTGGTTTCCTGAATCTGGGAGAAAATCAGCCTTTCAATCCCGGCGCGGTGGCAGGCGGCAGTTCGGTCCTTCCTGCAGGTACAACAGCAACAGGATTTCCACAGCAATCAAATAATTTACTGGTAAGTTTACCTGCAGATGCCAGGTTCACGAATTCAAATTCCGTAATCTCCTTCTTTCAAGCCAATGGCGCTACAGATCAGTATGCTAAACTTACCTATGCCAGAAAATTAACCGAGCGTGAGTTTACCTTTCAGCCGCAATTGGGATATATCTCCTTAAATAATCCGCTTAATGCCGATGAGGTTTTAGCTGTTGCTTATCGATATACCTATAATGGTGTCGAATATCAGGTGGGTGAGTTTTCTACAGATGTTACTTTTGATGCCGCAAACCCAAAAGTACTTTATGCAAAACTTTTAAAAAATGAAACGACTAAAATCAATCTCCCAACCTGGGATTTGATGATGAAAAATATTTACTCCATCGGTGGTTATCAAATCAGTCCGATCAATTTTAAACTTGATATTTTTAGAATAGATAATGAAACCGGAGTAGAAAAGCCGATCATGACCGAGGGAGAAAATACAGCCAATAGGCAATGGATCTCTTTAACTGAATTTGACCGGTTGAATCAGCAAAATGAAAAGAAGCCTGATGGTATTTTTGATTTTGTAGCCTCTAACAATGCTTTTGGTTCTTACTTTTCAAACAGCTCATCTTCAAACAGCACTTTCGGGTCTAATTTATCACTTAATGGGTTAACTTCACTAATTAATAATACCAATTCGGGATACATTACTATTGACCCTGCAAATGGCAGGATCATCTTTCCGATCATTGAACCTTTTGGACAGGATTTGGCTAATAAATTCCTTCCAAGTGAACAGGCCTTAATTGATAAATATACTTTTACTGCGCTATATGATTCTACCCAAACGATTGCCAAACAACTGTTTCAAAATAAAAACAGGTATGTAATTAAAGGGCATTATCAATCAGAAGTATCTTCTGAATTTAGCCTGAATGCCATTAATGTGCCCGAAGGTTCAGTAAAAGTTTTTGCTGGAACAATGCCACTGCAGGAAGGTGTAGACTTTACGGTTGATTATCAGGGCGGAAGAGTGAGTATTATCAATCAGGCACTATTAACCTCCGGTCAGCCCATTCGCATTACTACTGAAAACAATGAACTTTTTGGTTTGCAGCAACGGTCGTTATTTGGAACACGTTTGGATTATCGTGTGAATAATAAGCTAAATCTGGGTGGTACATTTATGAACCTAACAGAGAAACCGCTCACTCAAAAAGTAAATATTGGTGAAGAGCCCATTTCAAATACCATTTGGGGTGGTGACATTAACTATAGTTCTTCATCCAGATTCTTAACTAAACTTGTTGATAAACTCCCATTCATTTCCACCAAGGCCCCTTCAAGTGTTAACTTTTATGGTGAGTTTGCGCAATTGGTTCCGGGGCACCCGCGGGCATTAAATTTTGCAGGCAGTAAAAATGGGGTAAGTTATCTGGATGATTTTGAGGCTTCGAGATCTGTAATTGATTTAAAAAGTGCAATCTCCTGGCAGTTATCTGGAACGCCGCAAGATTTTTCAGAGTCGCAATTGGTCAATGACCTTACTTATGGTTATAACCGTGCACGGATAGCATATTATAATATTGATCCCACTTTTTATAATTCAAATGCCACCACTACACCATCCAATATCAGAAACAATAGAAATGAACTTTCTAATCATTATGTAAGGCAGGTGATAGAGCAGGAAGTTTTTCCATTCAAGGAAACGGCTACCGGGCAAGCACTAAATATCACCACCTTAGATGTGGCGTATTATCCAACCGTTCGCGGACCTTACAATTATGCTACAACAGGTTTCTCTAATGATGGAAAGTTATCCAACCCACGGCAGCGTTGGGGTGGTTTTCAACGTAAAATCGAAACCAATGATTTTGAAGCATTGAATGTTGGCTTTATCGAATTTTGGGTAATGGATCCATTTATTTACAATAGAAACTCTCAGGGAGGTGATATTTACTTTAACCTTGGTAATATCTCTGAAGATATTTTAAAAGATGGGCGCAAATCTCTGGAAAATGGATTGCCAGCTACGGATGATGCCAGTAAATATGATGAAACCGCTTGGGGGCGGGTTCCGAAATTACAGCCCGTTATTCAGGCTTTTGATAATGATCCCGATGCAAGACGTGCACAGGATGTTGGTTTAGATGGTTTATCAGATGCAAACGAAAAGCAGAAATTTACTACCGCTATCAATCAAATCAAATCGCAGTTAAATGCAACTGCAGCTGCAGAAATTGATCAGGATCCTTCATCAGATAATTATTCTTATTTCAGAGGTCCGGCTTTAGATCAAATCAACGCAGGTATTTTAAAACGTTATGAAAAGTACAACGGCCCTGAAGGAAACTCTAAAACTGCTCAACAATCGCAGGCAGAGTTGGGACTGGAAAATTCTGCGTCTACCTCACTTCCGGATGGTGAAGATATTAATCGCGATAATAACATGACGCAAAGCGATGAATATTATCAATACAAGGTAACCATGCGGCCAGGAATGGATGTTGGCCAGACCCAATTTATTACCGATAAAGTAACTTCACAGGTAAAACTAGCAAATGGAAACACGCAGGCCGTTACCTGGTATCAATTTAGAATTCCAATAACGCAATACGAGAAAAAGGTTGGGAATATTCAGGATTTTAAATCTATACGCTTCTTCAGGATGTTCATGACCAACTTTGCAGATACAGCCATTATGCGTTTTGCGAAGCTGCAATTAATCAGAGGTGAATGGAGAGAGTTTAATTCAAAAAACACGGCAGATCAGGTAATTGTAGATCCAAGCTTACCTGCCTTAACGCCAGATAATTCTACCATTGAAGTATCAACCGTTAATATTGAGGAAAATGGCAGAAAAACGCCAATACCTTATGTTACGCCTCCCGGCATTTTGCGTGAGCGCGATTTCAGCAATTATCGTGGAGATACCCGTTTGAATGAACAATCTTTATCTGTAACCGTTAAAAACCTTCGCGACGGTTATGGAAGGGCAGCCTTTAAAACAGCATATAGTGATTTCCGTTCCTATAAACATCTGGAAATGTTTATCCATGCCGAAGCAATTAACAATCAAGTTTTAGGTGATGGAGATGTAGATGCCTTTTTGAGGATTGGAACAGATAATCAGGATAACTACTATGAATATTTAATGCCTTTAAAAATCACCACTCCAGGCACGAGCGATGCTGATGCCATTTGGCCTGAAGCAAACCGAATGGATATTGATTTGGTTTTATTCCAGAATGCCAAACTTGCCCGCAATACAGCAAAGCAAGCTAACGGGCAGCCGTGGCCGATAAATATTCCATTTACTTATACGGATGGCAATAGGACAATTATCGTTAAAGGACAGCCAGATATGAGTAAAGTGAGGGTGTATATGCTTGGTGTAAAAAACCCTTTGCGTAACAACACCACCACTCAAAGTGATGATGGCATAGATAAAAATGTTTTAGTTTGGTTTAACGAACTCAGGCTAACTGAATTTGATGAAAAGGGTGGTTGGGCTGCTACGGCCAGGTTAAATTTAAAACTGGCCGATTTTGCTGATGTTAATATTTCTGGAAGTAAATCAACCATAGGTTTTGGATCGATTGATTCCAAAGTAAGTGAACGTAACCGTGCTGATAATGTTTTATTGGATGTTTCTTCAGCAGTTGAGCTGGGTAAATTTTTGCCTCAAAAATCAGGTGTCAAAATTCCAATGTTTGTAAATTATTCAAAACAAGTTTCTACGCCACAGTATAATCCCCGCACACCGGATATAGAGTTGAAAAATGCACTTGATCAATCGACCAAAGAACAAAAGGATTCCATATTAAATTTCGCACAGGATTATACAGTACGCAGGGGAATTAATTTTACCAATGTGCGTAAAGAAAGAACAAACAATAGTAAACCTGTTCAGCTTTGGGATATTGAAAACTTTGCTGCCAGTTATGCTTTTACACAATACAACCACAGGGATTTTATTAACCAAAGTAGCATTCAAAATACCTATAGGGCTTCATTGCAATATAGCTATGCGAAAGAAGCTAAAACATTTGCACCTTTTGAGAAGATCATCAAATCAAATATGCTGGCCTTGTTAAAGGATTTTAACTTTAGTATTTTTCCAAGTGCCATTAACTTTAGAATTGATGTAGATCGCCTTTATTCGGAAAACACCTTGAGGAATAATGATCCGGCTAATTCCATTCCAATTTATCAGAATGGATTTGGGACTACTTTTAATAAAAACTTTAGAATGAGCCGGATTTATGGAATAGCCTGGAATTTAACCCGCTCACTTCAGTTGGATTTTAATGCCACAAACTATTCTATTATTGATGAACCCGATGGCCGGATTGATGGTATGAAACGTGATACCGTGTGGCAAAATCTTAAGCGTTTAGGTCGCACAACAGATTATAATCACAATTTAAATGTTACCTATACCTTACCAATCGATAAAATTCCTGGCTTTAACTGGGTAACTGTAAAAACAAGGTATGGTACAAACTTTAACTGGCAAACTGAACCGCTATCCACTTTACAAGATCCAAACATCAATCTGGGGAATACCGTTCAAAACAGCAGAAATATTCAGGTTAATCCGGCATTGAACATGACAACCTTATACAATAAATTTGGTTTCATCAGAAATGCCAGTAATAGTGAAGAAACCGGAGATAAATTAAAGAACTTTTTTATCAACTTATTAACCAGTGTTAAAAATGTAAGCGCAAATTATGTGCAAACCAAAGGCATCTTTTTGCCAGGGTATTTGCCAACGACTAAATATTTCGGAGTTGATAATGTTACCGGAGCGCCGGGTTTAGGTTTTGTGTTCGGCAGTCAGAGGGATATCAGAGATATGGCGCTTAATAATGGTTGGCTAACTACAGATACCTTGCAAACCCAGCTTTATGTGAATACGCTTCGTGAAGATTTACAGTTTACTGGTCAAATAGAGCCATTTCGTGATTTAAGAATCACCATCAGGGCGAATAAGTCACAGACCAGAAACTTCTCTTCCAATTACAGGTATGTGGTCAGTGTATCTTCTTTTGAAAATTTAAGCGCAATTACTACAGGGGATTATAGCATCTCATACATTGCGCTCGGCACTGCCTTTAAAGAGAAAAATTCAAGTGTAATTTCTTCGCTGTTTAATCAGTTTATGGCCAATCGGATTATTATTTCAAGAAGGTTAGGTGCGCAAAATCCAAACTCATCTGGTCAGGCAAGTGGTTATTCCGATGGTTATGGTAAAGAAAGTCAGGATGTTCTTATCTCTGCGTTTATGGCGGCTTATTCTGGTAAAGATGCGGGTAAAACGAGTATGAATGCTTTCCCCCGAATCCCACTTCCAAACTGGACACTAACCTATAATGGATTAACAAAAATTGCCTTCATCGCAGATCGTTTTTCTTCTATTGATATCAGACATGGTTATCGATCGGCCTATAACATCAACGGCTTTAATTCATTATTGAGGTACCAGGAAAGCAATGGGTTCTCTGTAAACCGCGATGCGAATAATAACTTCCTTCCTGAATTTCAGTTTTCACAAGTTACCATATCAGAATATTTTTCTCCATTAATAGGAGTGGATACTAGATTCAAGAATAACCTGAGTGCTACATTTGAATTGAACAGGTCTCGCCTGCTAGGTTTAAGTCTGTCCAATAGTCAGCTAGCGCAGTTGTCAGAAAACAATGTCGTTCTGGGGATGGGCTATAGAACAAATAAATTCCGGTTTCCGTTTGGCTGGTTTAAAAGTTTAAAAATGGATAACAATATGGATTTTAAACTGGATGTTGCGATCCGTGATAATAAGACGGTTATTTACAGAGCAGATGTAGAAGAAGCTGAAATTTCATCAGGAGCAAAAAATATTACGTTAAGGCCAAGTGTTGATTATATATTAAACCAGAAATTTAATGTGAAGTTGTTTTATGATTCGAACATCACTAAGCCATATACTTCGCAAACGTTTAATACCTCTTTCAGTAATTTTGGTTTTAGTTTAAGGTTTACGCTGAATTAATATTTCGCAGGTGGAATCACAATTATCACGTCAACATTCCAACTTAATATTTAACTTTGTTGAAATTAATTAAAAACACATGAATTTTCCATCAGAATTAAAATACACTAAAGACCACGAGTGGGTAAAGGTTGAAGGTAATGAAGCTTACATCGGTATTACAGATTTTGCTCAACGCGAATTGGGTGATATTGTTTATGTAGACATTAACTCAGTGGGTGATGAAGTGGCAAAAGAAGAAGTTTTTGGTACTGTTGAAGCGGTAAAAACAGTTTCTGATTTGTTTATGCCTGTAACGGGTACGGTATTGGAAATCAATTCAGAGTTAAATGATAATCCGGAATTGGTAAATTCTGATCCATATGGAAAAGGATGGATGGTGAAAGTATCATTATCTGAGATTGCTGAAATTGAAGATTTATTAACTGCAGATGCTTATCAAGCCTTAGTAGGCGCTTAATCTTATTATATTTTGTACAAAGCACTGAAACAGCAAAAATGGGCCATATTCTGGACACTAATCGTTTTAGTGCTTTGTAATATAAAGTTACCAGATACAGAAGGGGAAGGATTTTTCTTTACGGGATTTGATAAGATGACGCATCTTGGATTTTTCTTTGTACTTACCGTTTTTCTGTTTTATGGAAAAATAAAATATCAGCACAGTTACGGTTTCAGAACGCTAACCATTTTTAAAATTCTTCTAATCAACTTTATTATTGGTGGAAGTATCGAATTATTGCAATGGAAAGTTTTCACTTACAGGTCTGCAGAATGGTGGGATCTTGGTTGTGATATGTTAGGCGCTTGCATGGCTGTTTTCAGTTATATATTGCTCCATAAATTGAATTTCGATGAGAAAAATAATTAGTTCGATGGTTGTAATTGCAGCTTTATGCTTAAGTGGATGCAGTATCTTTAAAAAAGACTGTAACTGTCCGAAAGTCTATTACAAAAGCTATCCCTCACAAAACAAATACTAAACATTATCATTTTCCAAATGATGTTACAGCTCATATATTCGGCTGTATTTAAAATGTTACCAATCTTTTCCTGTTTCGCAACAAACCTTTAGGTATCTGCACAGTCTGATAGCTTAGTTTTGTACATATAATCTAAATTTTTTTAATGAAAAGGAACGTTCAAAGGGCAATCTTCATTGTTCTTATTTTTTGTGGTTACATCGCTCAGGCACAAAATCCTGGCTCCATCAGCGGAAAGGTTATAAATGCCAGAGATAAAAAGCCTGTTGATTTTGCAACTATTGCCGTCAGAAATCTTAAAGATTCAGTGGTGGTAGCATCAGGGCAAACAGCACCAGATGGAACTTTCAACTTTAAAGCCATAGCACCCGGAAAATATAGAGTTTATGCAGCCTTTTTAGGGTTGAAAACAACAACTAAAGATGTTGAAGTTTCTAAAGCAGCTGTTGATGCAGGAGAAATTGCCATGACGGATGATGGTGTAGATTTAAATACGGTAAATGTAACGGCAACCATCCCGGTGATAGTTAAAACAGATACGCTAGAATTTGATGCGAAAACGATCAAAGTTCGTGAAAATGCCGTTGTAGAAGATGTATTGAAAAAACTTCCTGGTGTTGAGGTTGCAAAAGATGGTAGCATTAAGGCACAGGGAGAAACCATTACGAAGGTTAAGGTAGATGGAAAAGAGTTTTTTGGAACAGATCCTTTGCTAGCCACTAAAAATCTACCGGCTGATATGGTAGATAAAATTCAGGTGATTGATGAACTATCTGAGCAATCACAGTTTTCAGGTGTAGATGACGGAACCAGAACCAAAATTTTAAACATCACTACTAAAGCCGGAATGAAAAAAGGATATTTCGGAAACAGTACAGTGGGAT
The DNA here is from genome assembly GCF_004340665.1 of Pedobacter psychrotolerans. Taxonomy (GTDB): domain Bacteria; phylum Bacteroidota; class Bacteroidia; order Sphingobacteriales; family Sphingobacteriaceae; genus Pedobacter; species Pedobacter psychrotolerans. The sequence continues at coordinate 431,414 of NZ_SLWO01000005.1, read as the reverse complement.
ATGGTACTCAGGATCGTTATGATGCCAGCATTAATGTTAATAAATTTGATAATGACCAACAATTTAGTGTAATCGGTCAGTTTAATAATGTAAACAAGCAAAATTTTGGACAGGGTAATGGTGTTGGAAACGGTTTCGGCGGTGGCGGTCGTGGTAACTTTGGTGGTGGTGGAAGTGGTGCAGGAAGCGGTGGGATTACCAACACCAATGCCGGGGGATTAAACTTTTCAGATACCTATAAAGATGGAACCCAAATTCAAGGGAGTTACTTTTTTAATCGATCTGATGTATCTAACCAACAACAGAGTTTTACGCAAAATTTATTAGGTAACAGTGTTACTACCGTTGCAAATAATGCAGATAACAACACTGATCGCATCAACCATAGGTTTAATTTCATGATTGATACCAAGCTGGATTCCACTACAACAATTAAAATTCAGCCCAATGTTTCATATACTGAAAGTGATGCCACAAACCTGAGCAACTATGACAGGAATTTAATCCAGTCACAAACAACGGGTTTGCAACGTTATCTTACCCATAGTTCAACTCCAAATATTAGCAATAACCTATTGGTGAGGAAGAAGTTTAAAAGACGGGGTAGAACTTTATCCCTAAACGTAAATACTTCTATTAATAATAATGATGCAGATAACTATAATTATATCTCTGAAGATAATACAATCAATAGTACAGTAACATCAACCGTTACGGATCAGCTGAACAAGGTAAACACCAATTCAATCAACAATACTTCCAGATTGGTTTATACTGAGCCGTTATCTAAAACCACAAGCCTGGAATTTAACTATCAGAATGGTTATAGCCAAGATAATCAAGGCCGGCAGGTATTAGATTTTAATTCAGCAAGTGGCCAATACGATTTGGTTAATTTTGATTATACCAATACCTATGAAAATCAGACTTTAACGAATGCTGGAGGAGTGAGTTTCACCACCAATGAAAAAAAATACAATTGGAATATTGGTTTAGCGGCACAACAAACTAATCGTGTGAATACCAATTTAACCACAGGATTAGTACGCAGTCAAAATTTCATCAACCTTACCCCATCAGCAAACTTCAGATATAATTTTAGTAACTCAAGAAGGTTAAATATTCGCTATAGAGGAAATACACAACAACCTAGTATAAGTCAAATCCAGCCAATACCTGATAACACCAATACACAAAGTGTTTTTATTGGTAATCCTACGTTAAAACCTTCTTTTAATAACAATTTAAATATCAATTATAATAATTTTGATATTGCAAAGGGTAGAATGTTTTTTGCTTTCTTAAGTTTAAGTCAGACATTTAACGCCATTGGAAATAGCAGTCAATTAATTACTGACCGTAATGATGTAGATTTTGGAAAGATCAGAACAACCTACGTAAATGTGGATGGTGTATATTCTGGAAATGGTAGTGTAAATATGGGTATTCCACTTTTACCAGAAAGAAAGCTAACCTTAAATGCATCATTAAATGCTAACTATAACCGAAATGTGAATTTTACAACCGGTAATGATAATCCAAATGATTTAGTCAGAAATGTGACCAATACTATTGGAGTTACCAATCGATATAATTTTGTAACCAACTTTGATAAGTTTGATTTAACCGGAGGCATTTCTGGAACCTATAACAGAGCAACGTATTCCGCTCAACCCAATGCCACCACTAATTTTTATACTTTAAATCCAAGTTTTGATATCAGTTATGTTTTTCCCGGTAACATTCGTTTAGCTGTTGATCTTGATTATATCAAAAATACAGGCAGGGGAGAGGGCTATAATACGGAGTTTACTTTAGTGAATTCTTATATCAGCCGTCAGTTCTTTAAAAACAGAGGGACTTTTAAAATAGCAGTGAATGATGCCTTTAATCAGAACCAGGGAATCAGTAGAACAGCAACAAATAATACCATTACCGATTTAAACTATAATGTATTGAAAAGATATTATATGTTATCATTTACCTATTCATTAACCCGCATGGGCGGAAAAAATATGAGTGGTGATATGCAAATGCCAACGCCAGGTCAGGGTGGCGGACAACGTTTCAGGATGTAATAAGAATAGAATCATGTTAACAAAGGCTCGTGCAAAACGGGCCTTTTGTGCTTATAGAATTTTTAAAAAAAGGATTAAGCCGCATTGACAGCAAGAAATTAATCATTGATGAGTCATACCTGTTTAGGATAAAAATCTCTATTTGGAATAAATCTAAAGAAAGGCTAACTTGCGTGCAATTTAGCACATGAACCCGAATAGATTGAATAATTATTTGATCATGAAGGCCCCATCTGAGCATAAAATTAATTACAGATGAAACTTTCAAATTTAAAAGTTGGAGAAAAAGGAACCATCCTTTCATTTACAGATCTTGATCTTTCTGTTAAATTAATGGAGATGGGTTGTTTGCCTGGAGAGGTGGTGGAAGTAGAGCGTTTTGCCCCGCTAGGCGATCCAATGGCCATTCGTGTTGCTGGTTATCAGCTTTGTTTACGTAAGAGCGAAGCAGAAGTCATTATCATCAATAAATAAGCTGATTTGGATATTAAAGTTGCGTTAGTTGGTAATCCCAATACAGGTAAGTCTACTCTTTTTAATCGTTTAACAGGATTAAATCAAAAAATCGGGAATTTTCCGGGGATAACTGTTGATAAGAAAACAGGTTTCATGAAGCTTGCCAATGGTAAAGGGGCTGAAATTATTGATTTACCAGGAACATATAGTTTGTATCCCAAAAGCAGTGATGAAAGTATTGTTTTTCAAGTTTTAGCTGATTCAAAAAACGACAGCTATCCTGATGTGATTGTATTGGTTGTTGATGCCTCCAACCTTAAACGCAATATGCTTTTATATTCGCAGGTTGCCGATTTAGGAATTCCGATGGTACTCGCTTTAAATATGATTGATCTTTCAGAAAAACAGGGAATTCAGATTGATTTGGATAAGCTTGCTGAAAAATTAGGTGTTCAGGTGGTATCTATCTCGGCCCGAAACAATATTGGTATTGACCAATTAAAGTTGGCGATTACTAACACGAATAAAATTGCTACACAGTTTCAGGATGTTGATGTAAATAGTCTGGCACCAGCAGCAATTAATGCCATCAAGTCGAAGTTAAATTCTGATAATGATTACTATGCTTTACAGGTATTGCATCAACATGAATATCTTAAATTCTTTACGGAAAGAGAACAAGATGAAATTGAGGCGATAGAACAATCGCATCATTTTGAATCAGCAAAAACTCAGGCAGCTGAAACCATTTTACGGTATAAAAATTTAAGTTTGATACTATCTGATGTAGTAACAGACAGCGACGCAGCTAAAAAATTTACATTTAGTGATAAGCTTGATTCCATCTTAACCCATAAAATCTGGGGCTTTGCCATCTTTTTATTAATACTCTTCGTTATTTTTAATGCCATTTTTGCATGGTCATCCTATCCAATGCAATGGATCGAGGCAGGCTTTGGTTTTATAACAGAAGCAGGTCATGAATACCTGCCAGCAGGTATGCTCACTAATCTAGTATTAGATGGTATTGTAGCTGGTTTAGGCGGCATTTTCGTCTTCATCCCACAAATAGCTATTTTATTTGCATTTATATCCATTTTGGAAGATACGGGCTACATGGCCAGGGTTACTTTTATGATGGATAAAATTATGAGTAAAGTCGGTTTAAATGGTAAATCTGTTGTACCAATGATTGGTGGTCTGGCTTGTGCAGTACCTTCAATAATGGCAGCAAGAAATATTGAAAACTGGAAAGATAGAATGATTACCATTATGGTTACGCCATTGGTAAGTTGCTCAGCGAGGCTTCCGGTTTATATTTTAATTATATCATTAATTATTCCATCGAAAAATATTCTGGGTGTTTTTAACCTGCAGGGCTTGGCTTTAATGGTGATGTATTTAGTAGGTGTAATTGCAGCTGTGTTGGTGGCCTGGGTAATGAAGTTTTTGATCAAAACGAAGGAAAGGTCTTATTTCATTATGGAATTACCCATTTACCGAATGCCAAGGTGGAAAAATGTGCTTTACACCATGTATGAAAAATCTAAAACTTTTGTTTTTGAAGCTGGTAAAGTAATTATTGCCATTTCTATTATTCTTTGGGTAATGGCTACTTTTGGACCAGGGAACCGCTTCGATCGAATTGATCAGAAATATGCATCTGCGCTGGCAGATACTACAAAAAACACCGTTCATATTGAAACACTTATTGCGACAGAAAAGCTTGAAAATTCATATGTTGGCATCTTAGGCCATTGGATTGAGCCTGCCATTCGCCCGCTGGGTTATGATTGGAAGATTGGTATTGGTTTAATTACCTCATTTGCTGCACGAGAGGCTTTCGTTGGTACCATGGCTACTATCTATAGTGTTGATGGTGGTGATGAGGATACTTCAACGATAAGAACACGCATGTCTTCATCGGTAAATAGTCGTACTGGATTACCCGTATACACCTTTGCTACAGGAATTTCATTGATGTTATTTTATGCTTTTGCTATGCAATGTATGAGCACCGTAGCAATCGTTTACCGGGAAACTAAAGGTTGGAAATGGCCCGTAATTCAACTGGTTTACATGACAGCCATGGCTTATTTTGCTGCACTTATTGCCTATCAGTTGTTGAAGTAGAAAGAAGAAGTAGTTCAAGTTATTAAGTATCAGGCATCAAGGCATTGGAGAACAGTGTTTGCAAATTTTGCTTGCTATACTTCCCTTATAATATTGAATTCAGGACTTTTTACATCGTTACGCCGACTTTTAACCTTTAACTTTCGTCCTGCAAGATAAGGCAATGGCCTGGAGACTTCCGCTTAAAGACTCCAGACTAAAAAACTACCCCAACTCAATCTGCCTTTTAATACTTTCCTCCAAAGAAATTAAAGTTTCCGTGCGTTGAATACCATTAACAGCCTGAATTTCTTCATTCAGTACATGGCGCAAGTGATTGGTATCTCTACAAATAATTTTCGCAAACATGCTGTAAGCACCAGTAGTATAGTGTAGCTCTACCACTTCCTTTATTTTACTGAGCTGGGCAACGGCATCTTTATATTGAATACCCTTCTCTAGATAAATACCTAAAAAAGCACAGATATCATAGCCAGCCTTTTGAGGATCGATGATTAAGTGTGACCCTTTAATAATCCCCATTTCTTGTAGTTTCTTCATTCTGACGTGTATTGTACCACCCGAAACAATCAAATCTTTTGCGATTTCAGTATAAGGTTTAGTAGCATCCTGCATCAGTTGTTTCAATATATCAATATCGAGGTTGTCAATTTCTAAATTGGAATTGTCTTTTTTAAGCATATTTTTGAATTATGATAAGCGAATTTACAAATATTTATCAATATTATAAAAATAAAATTAAATGTTTAAAAAATTTGTAAGGTATTGGTTGTTCCATTACATTTGTATCAAGCAATTAACAAAAAGGAACGTTCTTTAAAATCAATTGCTAAACATACTGTAGGGTGGTGAAACAGGCAGACACACCTCCTTGTCTCGGTGGCGGAGAATAATGGGAATACCAGCAATGGCTAACCACTCCTTGGAGGTTCGATTCCTTCCCCTACAGCGGCTTAGTCCTAAGTCAAGAGTCCATAGTCTTTAGTAGACTTACGACTGCAGACTTTGGACTAAGGACTAAAATGTTGGGTGGTGAAATTGGCAGACACGCCTCCTTGTCTCGGTGGTGGGGAATAATGGGACAAACGCAGTTTATTGGGTTGACCACAATTAATTTTTTGAACTGTAGCTAACTACCCCTTGAAGGTTCGACTCCTTCCCCAACAGCATTTTTTATGAATAATAAGTTAGTTAATTGAGCAATCCTGGATAGGTTGCTCTTTTTCTTTTTATAAACTTCTAATCATGTCCCTGAATATTACAGCACTTATCACTATATTACCCGTTGATAACACCAAATATTTGTAGTCCCTAATAATGAAAAGAGTTTCAATTAAAGATATAGCCAAACAATTAAATATTTCGATTACATCTGTCTCCTTTGTAATTAATGGACGAGCGAAGGAAAAAAATATTAGTGATGCATTAACAAAGAAAGTATTAGATCTTGTAGCGGAACTAAATTATCAGCCTAACTCTCTCGCAACGAGTTTACGGACAGGAAAAACACGAATTATTGGGTTTTTGGTCGACGATATCTCAGAGCCATTCTTTTCAGGGATTGCAAAACGTATTGATGAAATTGCATCAGATTTGGGCTATAAAATTTTATTTAGCAGTACCCGAAACGATACAAAAAAGGCAATTGAACTACTTCAGATTTTCAAGGACAGGCATGTAGATGGTTATATCATGGCGTTGCCTGAAGGCTTGGAAGACGAAGTAAAAAAGTTAATTTTAACGGATGCTCCTGTTGTACTATTTGACCGGTATGTACAAGACGTGAAAGCTGACTACGTAATCATTAATAATAAACAAAGTACCGCCCAGGCAACTGAGCACTTAATTTCCAACGGATTTAAGAATATAGCCTTTATTACCATCGATTCTGATCAGCAACAGATGCTGGACAGACTTTCCGGATATGAGGAAACCATATCCCGGTACAAATTAAATTCATTTGTTAAGAAAATAAATTACAGTACGTCTGCAACAACCATAAAAGAGATTGCAGAATTTTTTAATTCAAATAAAGATCTTGATGCTGTTATTTTCGGCGCCAACTACATCAGTCTTGACGGTTTAAGAACTTTCCGAGCAATGGGCTTACGTATTCAGAAAGATCTTGCTGTAGTATCATTTGATGATTTTGAAATTCTTGAATTTTGTGATCCACCGGTAACAGCAATAGCGCAGCCGCTGGAAGCAATTGCAGAAAACATCATGAAAATATTAATGGATAGGCTAAAAGTAAATACAACAGATAAAAAATATAAAGAGGTTATAGTGCCAACTGTATTTAACATTCGCGAATCCAGTACAAAAGGTTAGTCATAAAAAAAGGGGATCGATTATTCATCGATCCCCTTTTTTTATAGCTTATCTTGCTGATTAAACCGTCATCACATCTTTTTCTTTTACTTCAGCGTGCTTATCAACTTTAATGATGTAGGCATCGGTTAACTTTTGAACTTCTGCTTCACCAGTTTTAATTTCATCATCAGAAACGCCATCGCCTTTCAGTTTTTGAATTTTGGTATTGGCATCTTTTCTAATGTTACGTACGGTAATTCTTCCGCGTTCAGCTTCTTCTTTTACCTTTTTTACCAGGTCTCTTCTACGTTCTTCAGTTAAAGGAGGTACTACCAAACGAATTACAATACCATCGTTTTGAGGATTGATACCAATATTAGCCACTTGAATAGCTTTTTCAATAGGTACCAAAAGTGATTTTTCCCAAGGCTGAATTACGATTGTTCTGGCATCAGGCGTATTGATGCTAGATACCTGAGATAAAGCGGTAGAAGCACCGTAATAATCTACAAAAATTCCATCAAGCATTCCTGCTGATGCTTTACCTGCTCTGATTTTAGTTAGTTCTGATTCACAATGATCGATTGCTCTCTCCATAGCAGATTCAGCATCCATCAATTGTAACTGTATGAGTTCGTTCATAATGTGTGTATATCTAAAAATGTAATAATTTTATAGTTTATTTTACTAAAGTACCAATAGATTCGCCATTGGCAATTTTCATAAAGTTACCATGTTTATTCATGTCAAACACAATAATAGGTACTTGGTTTTCCTCACAAAGGGTAAAAGCCGTCATATCCATTACGTTTAATCCTTTATCATAAACTTCTCTAAATGAGATTTCTTCGTATTTGGTAGCAGAAGGATCTTTTTCAGGATCGGCAGTATAAATACCATCCACTCGTGTTCCTTTTAAAACAACATCTGCCTTAATTTCTATCGCACGTAATGCGGCAGCAGAATCAGTGGTGAAATAAGGATTCCCAGTACCTGCTCCAAAAATAACCACACGGCCTTTTTCTAAGTGGCGTACCGCCCTTCTGCGGATAAATGGCTCACAGATCTGTTCCATTTTAATCGCCGTAAGCAAACGGGTTTTAATTCCGACTTTCTCTAATGCATCTTGCAAAGCCATAGAATTAATAACAGTGGCCAGCATCCCCATATAATCGGCTTGCGCCCTGTCCATCCCACTTTTCTCCGCACTTAAACCCCTAAAAATATTTCCGCCACCAATAACGATTGCGATTTCCAAACCTTTATCGTGAACCGCTTTGATATCTTCTGCGTATTGCTTAACGCGTTCATTATCAATGCCATATTGTTTATCGCCCATTAGCGATTCGCCGCTAAGCTTTAGCAGGATGCGTTTGTATCTCATGACCTCAAAAATATTAACATTTTTTTAATACCTGGCTATGCTTTCAGATTAATTGATGTAAATTTTTAGTAAGAGAAATTATACTGACCGCATTATCCCATTTTTCATAAAATAAAAATGGCTGAGTTAATGTTATAACCCAGCCATTAATCATTAATGATATAATAAAAATTTATTGATTAAACCTGTATCTTAATCCAAATTGAATCCGCCAGCGTGCAGTTTCATCAACACTGCTGGAGAAGGTATTTACTAAAGGTGTATTATTATCTGCATTTAAGTATGGGAAAGAGAATGTAGGCTTACCTGTTGCATCAATCCCTTTAAAGTTTAACAATCCATTTGCTCTGTTTGCAAACTTTGGAACACCCCATGTTTTATTGATCATGTTTCCGAAGTTAAAAACATCAAAAGTAAGCTGGAGGGAATGTTTTTTACCTTTCAAACTTCCAAATAAGTCTTGTGCAATACGGATATCAAGTGTTCCAATGACATTGCCAACTAAACCATTTCTTTCTGCATATTGGCCTCTTCTTTGATTCAAATAGCTATCCTGAGTAATGTAACTGTTTAATTGTGACCATAGCTGATCTGTAGTCCTGGTATCTCCAGAATTTTCTGGTACTAAAACAATGTCAGACTTATTTGCCGGAACAAAAATCAAATCATTACCACTTAAACCATCATTATTTAAATCATTACCATACGTGTATGAATACCTGAAGCCATCTTGCAGCTGATAGAACATAGAAAATGTTGTTCCTAAATGGTTAATATATTCTTTTCTATAGACAACAGAGGCAATAAAGCGGTTTTTAACCATGTAGCTTGAATAAGAAAGTGCATCAGTATTTGGGCTGCCTGAAACCTGACGATCTCTCCACATGGATTGGGCGATAGAACCGCCATCATTAACCGATCTTGAATCTGTATAAGTATAACCTGCCGTTGCAAAAAGTCCCCCGGCAAATTCTTTTGATACCGTTCCGGTAATGGATAAACTATGTCCTTTATTGGTATTGGTCATCACAATGGCGTCAGAAATATTTGGGTTAGCAGGTGTTGGCGTAGCTGAGCCATAAATTCTTGAAGCAGTATATCTCGGACGGTTATCTGCACCCTGAAGAAGCGTATATGCTGATGTATTTAAATTCGCATTGCGGAAGTAAACAGAGTTGATATCTTTTGAATATAAGGCTTCCAGTGTTCCGGTGAAGCCAGCAGGTAATTTTTGATCAATGGCTAAATTGGAACGCCAAACCTGCATGAATTTAAAATTCTGATCAGCTACTGCAAGGTTGTATGCCGTATTATTTGCTGCGGTAGATTTGTTTAAATTCCGGTAAGCATCAACATCAGGCGTAAAAGGTCTGTTTGTAGGGTTAGCAATCGATTCTGATCCAAACTGAACACCATTATTACTCGCCTGATTCGAGATCCAAACCAAAGGAGGGCGACCTGTAAATAAACCTGTTCCACCTCGAACCTGGGTTTTTCCTGTATTGTTTACATTCCAGTTAAAGCCCACACGTGGCGACCATAGTATGGCATTTTTAGGAAATCTGCCAACATCAATTTTCTCACCGTTTTCAAAAGTGAGTTTTTCTACATTTGGATTGCTGATTAAAGAAGTAGAAGAAACATTGGTTAAATCTGCACGTAAGCCAGCTGTTAACTTTAACTGATCACTAACCGTAAAAGCATCTTGTGCATACAAGCCATACATATTGGATTGAATTTCTGCATAAGGAAATGATCCATCTGGCAATACAGAATATTGAACCTGATAACGTGTAGCGTTGGAAACACCATTATTGGCGCTATTGTAAAAATCATCTAAACTTTTAAACGTGTAAGTACCATAGTAGTTAGGAGCAAAACCATTACTGGTTCTATACCCTTCATAATTGGCACCAAGTGTAATTTCATGACGACCTGCATAAATATTAAAGTTATCTGTAATCTGATAAACTTTAGTTTTTAAAGTGTTAAATGCCGTAAAGGGTTCGTAACCAAAGGCAGTGTAAGAGCTTCCATCAGGATTCATGATATCAACCAGTGGAAAAGGTTTGTTCCCTTTAGATTCCCTGAAATCGTTCATGTTATTATAACCTACTGTTAACTGGTTAGAGAATTTATTATTGAAACGTGTTCTGAACTCCAGGTTAACATTATCCATGTTGTTATTGATGCCATAACCGGCAGATTGAAATGGAAGCCCGAGTTGTGACGGTTGACGGTTGTTTTTTGGTGCTCCACTATTGCTTGGTAAAATATCTTTGTATGATCTGAAGTAAAAATATTTTAAGCTTAAAGTATTCTTATCATCAATATTATAATCCAACTTGGCAGATAATTTATCACTTCTGGTTTTCAACGCATAGTTTTCATATCCGCCAGCATCATAACCAAGCGTTTTCAAAAATGCACTTAGTTTATCCAAATCTTCACCTTTAGCCTGTGATATATTTGGTCCCGTGCTTCCACCTCTTGATGCTGTAAAGCCTGTTCCGGGATCTGATCTTCTTTCCAATTCACCACTGGCGAAGAAAAATAATTTGTTTTTAATAATCGGACCACCAAAAGTGAATCCATAACCTTTTAAGTTAAAATTGGTTACCGGTACCTTGAGGTTTGCATAGTTGTAGTCACTTACCAGATCCTGATTTCTGTAATAAGTATTTAATGAGCCTTGAAATTCATTAGTACCACTTCTGGTTACCGCGTTTATGGCTGCACCGGTAAATCCACTCTGGCGAATATCATATGGAGCAATATTCACCGTAATTTCTTCGAATGCGTCCATGTTTATAGGTTGAGAGCCTGTCTGGCTGCCAATTGTGCCTTGTAAACCAAATGCGTTATTAAATAATGCACCATCTACGGTAAAATTATTAGCAAGATTACTTCTCCCGGCAATACTCGGGCTACCAAATTGTAAAGAAAACTGTGGGGTAAGCTTAACAAAATCGGTAAAGCTTCTGTTTAAAGTTGGTAAATTTTGAATTGCCGTTCTGGAGATGTTTTGTGAGGCACCTGTTCTGCCAGAGTTGAAAATTTTACTTTGTTTACCAGATACCATTACCTCAGATAGATTGTTTGCATCTTCACTTAAAGTGATGTCTAAGGTAGAACTTTGTCCAAGTGCTAATTTCTCTATACGCTGCACCTGGTTTTTAAAGCCGATAAAAGAAACGGTAATAGAATAAGGACCACCAATACGCATGGCAGGTAAATTATAACGACCATCAGATCGGGTAGATGTAGCATAGCGAGATCCAGAAGGTTCGTGAATGGCAATTACCGTTGCGCCGCTTATCGGTCCCTTGGAATCAGCTACGGTACCATTTATAGATGCCGTTGTTTCATTTTGAGCTACTGCATCTATCTTTAAAAAGACTAAAAATATAAATGCAGTAAATAAAAGTAAGGTTTTTTTCATGAATTTTTTTTCACAAAAGTACACTCACTTTCTGTATCCAATATGTTACTTACGTTAATTTATTGTTAATAGCTTTCCCTGATCGGGGAATATCAACTTGAATCCAGGCGCATTAAGTACCCGTAACTGTTGTTTTATTTTAAGCATATTTTTTACCGGAGGTTTCCTATGCGTAACAATAAAAGATACTTTTTTCAGGGCTTCTGGAGTTGTTATATTTTGCAGCTTTGCAAGCTCACTAAAGAAAAGCTGGGGTGTAAGGTGGCCAAATAATTGGTTTACAGGTTGTTCATTTGGGAATGACACTTCCAGAAATATTGCCTTCAGGTTGCCAGTATTGATAAGAGGAGCCACCTCTTGCCATAATTCGGAGAGCTTATCAGATTTTTCTATTTCATCTGCACCAGTATCACCAAGATATAAAACGTAGTTATCTTTTGCCTGAATTAAAAATGCGGTACTTTTATAAGGCTTACCATGGCTGAGTTCAAATGCACGAACTTTCATTTCAGTTTCAGCAAGTGGGTAGCTAAATTCTTCCTCTAAAGTAGTATAAGTATATTTTTTAAGTTGAGGTTTTTCGCCTTCGTTACCAAAATTTGCCCAGGCATCCCAGGTAAAGTATTTATCTCTGAGGATATCTAGAACGGATGATATTCCATAAATATTCTTTGCCGTATCTGCAGGAGAATTTATAATGAGCCCGGCAACATGATCTAAATGTGCATGCGATATTAAATAACCTTTTATTTGTCTGCGTTGAATGTCTTCACTAATGCCTTTCAACGTTTTTCTATCTATGGCTTTCTGAATTCCGGCATTAATGGTTCCCGCATCCAGGCAAATAAAATGATTACTGCCATATGGAGCCAGCATGTAAGAAGAGAGATTACTTTCATCATCGCCTCCCTTTACGCCTAGCGGTATGATCTTAAAAGTTTGAGACCAGGAATTGATGGAGACCACCAGTAAAAGCATTAGAATCAGACAGCACTTTTTTAACATCGTTATTGGATTTAAATTGATTTTAGAGTAAATCTCCTTTGAAGATTACATTCTTTAGGTTTAAATGCTCATCTAAAAGTAGCAAGTCAGCATGGCATCCTGCTTCAATCTTTCCCGTGAAATTTTCCATTCCCATTAACTTCGCAGGATATTGACTGGCCATTTTTATGGCTTCAGCCAGATTGATGCCACAATAGCTGACACAGTTTTTAATGGCTTGCAACATGGTTAAGGATGAGCCCGAAAGTGTTCCATCTGGCATTACAAATTTATCATCTTTCTCTATGTGTTGATAAGGGCCCGTTGTACAGGAGGTAACGGCATCGGTAATTAAAAACAATCTGTCACCGGCTAGCTTGTGTGCCAGCTTTACGACTTCAAAATCTAAATGTTTACCATCTACAATAATGCTGGCCATTGCCTGATCATGATTAAAGAAAGCGGTTGGAATACCTGGCTCACGATGATGAATTGGGCTCATGGCATTGAAAAGGTGTGTCGTGGTTTGGATACCTTTGTTATATGCTTCAGTGGCTTCAGCAAAAGTAGCGTTACTGTGCCCTAATGAAACCACCACATCGTGATCTAAAAGATATTGAATTACTGCGTCATCATGTATTTCGGGTGCGATGGTCATCATTTTAATCACACCGTCTCCAAAATCCAGAAGTGCTTTTATTTCATCTAAGGAGGCTTTTTTAACAAACTCGGGAACATGAGCACCTAAACGCTTTGGATTTAAAAACGGGCCTTCTAAATGTAAGCCCAATAAATTTCTGGAAGATGAACGATATTCTTTTGCGGATGCGATGCAGGCACTAAAAACTTCCGGAGAATTGGTTGCCATACAAGCAAGAAAACCTGTCGTACCTTTTTTAAGCAAATCGTCTTCTATAATTTTTAGCGATTCTACAGTGGGTTCTGCAGAAAACAATTTTCCACCTGCACCATAAATCTGAAGATCAATTAAACCTGGAACAACGAATTCTTCCGGAGCATCTGAATTTGATTTTTCTATCGAGTTTATTTTGCCATTGCTAATGGTGATGCTTTTTCTTTCTTGTAAACCATCGTTCGTATAAAATTTAGCATTAGGAATGTTAAGCATAAGATTTTGTTTTTACTCGTCAAAGGTACTAAGTTGCCAGAATAATTTGGGCAAAAAAAATCCGGTTAACGCTGTAGCTAACCGGATTTTATATATTATTTTAAGTGCTTATGCACCTAACTGAACACGTTTGAAAGCAGATACTGTTAAACCTTTAGACGTATTATCTAAGAATTTACGAACATCTACTGAACTGTCTTTAACAAACTCCTGGTTTAATAAAGTACTGTCTTTGTAGAATTTGTTCAACTTACCCGCAGCAATTTTTTCAACCATTTCTTCTGGTTTGCCTTCTTGACGGATTACGTCTTTAGCAATTTCGATTTCACGTTCAATAGTAGCAGGATCAACACCGTCTTTATCAACAGCAACTGGGTTCATTGCAGCAATTTGCATTGCAACATCTTTACCAGCTTCAGTAATATCTGCACCATTAGCGCCTTCAAATACTACTAAAACACCCATTTTGCCATTTGAATGGATATAAGAAACGATTTTTTCACCAGATACATTTGCGTACTCTTGAATAACGATTTTCTCTCCGATTTTACCGGTTAGTTCTGTTATAGTTTCGGCAACTGTACGACCATCTTCTAAAGTAATCGCTGATAATTCTTCAATAGAAGCAGGATTGTTGGCAACCGCTGCTGCTAAAACAGTTTGGGCTAAATTACGGAAATCTTCAACTTTAGAAACTGGCTCAGTTTCACAAGCTAAAGCAACTAATTTACCATTTGTGCCGTCTGCTGAAACATTGATTGATACTAGACCTTCAGAAGTTGCATTACCAGAACGAGCGGCAGATACCTTTTGACCTTTTTTGCGCAATAAATCAACAGCTGCTTCAAAATCGCCATTAGCTTCTACTAAAGCTTTTTTGCAATCCATCATACCTGCACCAGTTTGTTGGCGCAATTTGTTTACATCAGCGGCAGTAATTTGTACTGTAGACATTTTATTTCCTTTTTAAAGTTTAAAATCTTGTTATAACAATTACAGGTTACAAGTTACAAGTGCTAAGTTAAACTCATGTTAAGCCAACTTAAAACCTGAAACCAGTAACCTGCAATTAAAAAATATTACTATTCTTCTGTTTTAGTTTCTTCTGATGAAGATGCTTCAACTTCAGCTTCAGCAGTTTTTTTACGTCTTGGTTCTTTAACCTCTGGCGCATCAGCTGCAGCTTTAGCCGCTACTGCTTCTTTTTCTGCTTCATCATCTTTCTCGCGTTTACGTTCATCTAAACCTTCTT
The DNA here is from genome assembly GCF_004340665.1 of Pedobacter psychrotolerans. GTDB lineage: Bacteria > Bacteroidota > Bacteroidia > Sphingobacteriales > Sphingobacteriaceae > Pedobacter > Pedobacter psychrotolerans. The sequence goes on along the minus strand of NZ_SLWO01000005.1, from coordinate 416,243 downwards.
CAATTGCTTTGATAATTACATCAGTAATTAAAGAGATTGATTTAGTTGCATCATCATTCGCTGGAATAGGGAAATCGATATTTGAAGGATCAGAGTTAGTATCAACCATCGCAAAAGTAGGGATGTTTAATTTTAACGCCTCAGTAACTGCAATGTGTTCTTTCTTAACATCAATTAAGAATAATGCTGCAGGTAAACGGTTTAAATCAGCAATACCACCTAAAAGTGATTCTAATTTAATACGCTCACGTTGAATCATCAAACGCTCTTTCTTAGATAAGATTGAATAAGTACCGTCTTTAGTCATTTTATCGATGTTAGACATCTTTTTGATTGACTTACGAACAGTAGCAAAGTTAGTTAACATACCACCTAACCAACGCTCGGTTACGAAAGGCATATTTACTTTCTTAGCTTGTTCAGCTACGATTCCTTTTGCTTGTTTTTTTGTTGAAACAAATAAAACTTTACGTCCTGATTTTACGATTTGTTTAATCGCAGCCGCAGCTTCTTCAGTTTTAGTTAATGTTTTATTTAAATCTATAATGTGAATTCCATTACGCTCCATGAAAATGTAAGGAGCCATTTTTGGATTCCATTTACGGGTAAGGTGACCAAAGTGTACACCTGCATCCAATAAGTCTTGATAAGTTGTTCTTGCCATTGTCTTTGCCTCCTGTGATTAACGTTTACTGAATTGGAATTTCTTACGGGCTTTTGCACGTCCTGGTTTTTTACGCTCAACCATACGCATATCACGCGTCATTAGGCCTTTAGCACGTAATGCAGGTTTTTTCTCCGCATCTAGTTCAACAATCGCTTTAGCAATAGCTAAACGAACAGCTTCTGCTTGTCCTTTTACTCCACCACCTTGAACATTTACAGTGATATCATAACGACCAGTAAGTTCAGAAACTTCTAAACTTTGGTTTACGATATATTGCAAAGGTAAAGTTGGGAAATATACTTTGTGGTCTTTACCGTTAACGGTAATTTCGCCAGCACCATCTTTTAAGTAGATACGTGCAACAGCTGTTTTTCTTCTTCCTGAAGTGTTAGTAACTGACATTTCTTAAAGTTTAATGGTTTTTGGAGATTGAGCTGAATGTGGGTGGCTTTCACCTGCATACACAAAAAGATTAGTGTATAATTTTTTACCCAATTTAGTTTTCGGTAACATACCACGTACCGCTTTCTCGATTACACGTTGAGGGTGTTTCGCCATTAACTCTTTTGGAGAGATAAAACGTTGACCACCTGGATAACCAGTATAAGAAACATATTGCTTTTCGCTGAATTTGTTTCCTGTCAATTTAACCTTGTCTGCATTGATAACAATTACGTTATCTCCGCAATCTACGTGTGGGGTGTACTCAGGCTTGTTTTTACCACGGATGATCATAGCGATCTTCGATGACAAGCGCCCCAAAATCTCGCCTTGCGCATCAACAACAATCCACTGTTTGTTAACAGTTTTCGCATTGGCCGAGACAGTTTTGTAACTTAACGTATTCACTTGCTTGTATTTAATTTATTAAACAATTTATTATTCCCATTAAAATTGGGACTGCAAAGATAGATAGAAAACTTTTATTATCAAATAGTTGAATGGAAAAAAGTTGAAAGTTATTCGTTAAAGGAGATAGTTTTGATAATTATGAATTTAAATGGCAGGAAAATTATTATTTAAAGCTAAATTATTAATTTCTCTATAAATGATTTTGGTGCTCAGAGGTTAATCTTGAAAAACACTAAGCAAAGTTGAAAGGTTGATCTAGCCTATTATTATTCATTTAAGTTGCTAATAGTATGGTATCTCAACTTGATGCTGGACTATCATCTTAAATTAAAATTATGAAGGATAATGAAATTTAATACTTATGATTTTGTAATTATTGTTGAAACCAAGGAAGGAGTTTCAGTTACAGATAATGTGTAATCTCCACTTTTGTATATCGTTATCTTTCCATTAGCAATTGAAGTCCTTGAAATGTAATTGCCATAATTATTAGATAAATCTGTATAAAATTTAGCAATGACGAAACTTTGATCTGCAAGTGGGTCTGCATTAAGTATTCTAATTTCCTGAAGACCAAGAGTATTATAAGTCAAAGAATATGTGCCAGGAAGAGCAGGGATAAAATATTTTCCTACATATATATTTAAATTTCCTAAATTTTCAAAATAAGAACCGAATTGTACCTGGGGACTGTTATTTGTAAGTGTTCTTAATGCATACCCACTTGTTTTAAGTCGATCAGCATAACTTGCAAATGCCGATGTATAATTTTTATCTAAGTTGGTCCAAACGGTGTTGATGCTATAGTCATTTACAAATCTTAAGATAAGGTCTTTTTCAAGTGAATTTTGATCGTTCTTTATTGTGCACCTAACCTTATAATCACCATTTTGATTGGTCGCACCAAATTTAAATAATAAGTTATTCCCTTCAATTTGTGATGACGTTTCTGATAATTGTAATCCAGTCTGCCCATTTAAGGTAAGTGTAATGTTATCCTTATCAGTGTAATCTTTAAAATAGCGGATACCTAGATATACATCAGAGGATTTGGATTGTAATAAATATTCAGGTGAAATTAATATTCTATCAATTTTTTTCGCGATAACTGTTCTTGGAGCGTCTTCTGTTTTAGAACAAGAAAAAAATAAAATACATATTGCAGTAATTTGAGCGGCGTAATTTTTCATTATAATTGTTAAAGGTATTAAATTTTGCTTATGAGCTAAATTAAAAATTGTCTTTCATATAAACAATGCTATTCTTTTAAAATATCGGATGAGAATAACTTTCAAAATAGTTAACCAATAGCTTCTATCTATTAATCCTTTAAAAGCAAAAAGCCTGAATTTTACAATCCAGGCTTTTCAAAAAATGTTTTTTAAGCTATAATTTTATTTCTTCGTCTTTTGATGAGATAAAATGAAACTCATTTAAATAGTATGATGATTGTGCCTTAACTTTAATCCACTGGCCATATTTAAAAAACCAGCGGCGTTGTAAGTTAAAGATTCCTTTAGTAATGAAAGCTTCAATATAAGGGTGTACGCTTAGTGTTACACCTTTTTCATTTTGCTCACGTAAAATATAATTAAGGTTATTCTCAATATCATCCATTAAAACAATACTTGCTTTAATTTCTCCGGTTCCACCACAAGCCGGACATTTTTCTACCGTAACAATATTCATCTCCGGACGAACACGTTGTCTGGTGATTTGTACCAAACCAAATTTGCTTGGAGGCAAAATAGTGTGTTTGGCTCTATCCAATAACATCAGCTCACGCAAATAATCAAATAGCATTTTACGGTTTGTTGGCTTGTGCATATCGATAAAATCGATCACCACAATGCCGCCCATATCACGCAAGCGCAACTGTCGGGCAATTTCTTTTGCCGCCTCTTTATTTACCTGTAAAGCATTTTCCTCTTGGTTTTCTTTACTGGCCGTACGGTTTCCACTATTCACATCTATCACGTGAAGTGCTTCGGTGTGCTCTACTACTAAATAAGCACCACCTGGTAAGTTTACTGTTTTTCCGAAAGCATTTTTAATTTGCTTTTCTATTCCGAAGTGATCGTAGATGGGTTCTTTATGTTTATAAAGCTTCACGATTTTTTCCATTTCCGGAGAAATATCATGTACATAAGAACGAATATCATCGAACAGCTCTGGCGTGCTCACGTAAACGTTTGTAAAATCAGGATTCAGAATATCACGAATTAACGTAGATGATCTGTCCATTTCTCCCCAAACCCTTTTCGAAGGTTCGGTAGAAGGTACCTTTTTAATGAAGTTTTCCCATTTTGCAATCAGATCTAATAAATCTTTTTGCATTTCAGCAACTCCACGTCCTTCAGAAACGGTTCTGATAATAACCCCAAAATTTTGAGGTTTAATACTTTCAATAATCTTTTTTAAACGATTACGTTCGGTATTACTTTTGATCTTTTTTGATACAGATATGGTATTGGAGAAGGGCACCAGTACCACATACCTGCCGGCAATTGAAATGTCGGAACTTAAACGTGGTCCTTTTGTAGAAATTGGTTCTTTAGCAATTTGTACAGGAAGAAGCATGTTTTTTGCCAGCACATCAGATATTTTGCCTGCCTTATTAATATCGGCTTCCAGCTTTAAATGATCTAATAATGTGCCTGTAACCGAGCCATTACGCTTGATTTTAGTTAGCTTGATTAAAGATTGTACCTGAGGCCCCAAATCAAAATAATGCAAAAAAGCATCTTTTTCATAACCTACATCCACGAAAGCAGCATTCAGGCCAGGCATAATTTTTTTAATGCGGCCTAAATAAATATCGCCTACGGCGTAGTTATTATTGATTTGTTCTTTGTGAAGCTCAACAAGTTGTTTGTCTTCAATCAATGCTATGGTAACTCCGGCAGGAGTCGAATTGATAATTAATTCTTTTACCAACAGCTACAGATTTAAGGCTTTCGCCTATTAACAAATGGATAGTAAACGAGAAAAAAACTTGATATAGCCAAATACTTATGCAATTAAAAAAATCATATAAATACTTTAAACCTCACAGTTTTCACTATGAGGTCTATTAGGCTTTAATCAAAATAAGAATCTATTTTTTCTTATGTCTGTTTTTTCTTAAACGTTTTTTACGTTTGTGGGTAGCCATTTTATGTCTTTTTCTTTTTTTACCGCTTGGCATAGTTTTAAGTTTTAAATGTTTTTATTAATCCGTTAATTAATTTTTATTCTTTAGCTCCGCAACCTTCTTATCAATAAATGAAGATAAGGTAGGATTAGCTGCTAATTTTTTGCTTGATAAATAAGCATCAACTGCTTCTTTATTTTTGCCTAAATTTTCAAGGGCTGTTCCCAAATAAAAGTAAGCTTCAGGTGTAGGTACTATTGCAATTACCGTGTTAAAACGCGGAATTGCTTTATCAAACTGACCTGATTTTATAGAGAAGATTCCTAAATTCATATTTGCTTTTACATTTTTTGGCTCCTTAGCAACTACTTCAAGCAACATTGCAATACCTTGCATTGGTGCACCTAAGCCATTTACTATGGTTACGCCTAATCCTGTTTTAGCTTCAATGTTTGTAGCATCCTTCTCCAATACTTTTTTGTAAGATGTATTCGCTTTCTGCAATAATGCAGGTTGGGCTAAACTATCTTGAGTACTTTCAAACGCTTTCATGAATTGATTACCTGCGGCTAACCATGTTTTTGATGATGGTTCTTCTTGGGCAATTAATTCTAAATAGAGTGCTGAAGGTGTAATTTGCTCCACATCGTCCCATTTCTGAGCCAGTTGTTTTGCCAATTCAATTTTTTCTGCACCCTTTGCACCTTTATAACTATTTTCTAATGCTGTAATATCTGTAGCCAGATTTTTGTTTAGTACGTTTTTTGCAGCTGTAGATGTAGTTTCGATACTGAGTACTGCAGTTGATGGTGTTGATTCTGTTCCAGCCATCTGGCCTTTTTCAGGCATCTTGCCATTCTCTTCTGTTGGCTTAACCAAGCCTTTAATGTCTCTTGTGAATAAAAAAGCAACAAGCAATAAAACTGCTCCAATAATGATGATTTGTTTTGATCTGATGCTGCTATTCATGTAATAAGACTTAAGCTTCTACGCTAATTTTTTTAGAGTTACTTTTAACTTTATCAACAAAAACTTTTGCTGGTTTAAAGCTAGGTACAAAGTGTTCTGGGATAATTATTGCAGTGTTTTTAGAGATGTTTCTAGCAGTTTTTTGTGCTCTCTTTTTAACAACAAAGCTTCCGAAGCCTCTTACGTATACATTTTCACCGCCAATCATACTTGTTTTGATAACTTTGAAAAATGCCTCAACCGTTTCCTGTACGTCAACCTTCTCAATTCCGGTTTTTGTTGATATTTCTGAAATAATATCTGCCTTAGTCATATTTACTGATTTTATATATATTGTGTTTTAATATTATAACTGTTTTGGGGTTGCAAAAGTATTGCTTTTTAATGAGATAGGGAAATAAAAGATGATTTTTTTATCAGTTAAGATATCAGCTAAATGCAAGTTTTTTTTTAATCCAATAAATACGCCGTAATTTGCACCAATGACATTCCAAGCTGAACTGATAAATTGGTATCAAAATAATAAAAGAGATCTGCCCTGGAGGCACACGAATGATGCTTATACCATTTGGTTATCAGAGATTATACTTCAGCAAACAAGGGTAGAACAAGGCTTGCCCTATTTCAATAAATTCTTAGAAAATTTCCCTACAGTAAGTGATTTTGCATCGGCAACTGAAACGAAGGTGCTTAAGCTTTGGCAGGGGTTAGGCTATTATTCAAGGGGAAGAAATATGCATGCAACTGCTCAGGCTGTAGTTAATCATTATAATGGAATATTTCCTGTGAACCATGATGAGCTCATCAAGTTAAAAGGAATTGGAGAATATACAGCAGCGGCTATTTCATCTTTTTCATCTGGTGAAGCAAGGGCAGTTGTTGATGGAAATGTATTTAGGGTTTTAGCAAGGTACTTTGGAATTTCAACGCCGATCAATTCTCCGGTTGGTAAAAAGGAATTTTATAAGTTAGCGAATGAATTGCTTGATCAAGATGATCCGGCTACTTATAATCAATCCATTATGGAGTTTGGGGCCATTCAATGCAAGCCTAAATCTCCAAATTGTAGCATATGCCCCCTTAACCAAACTTGCTATGCTTTTATGCACCAACAGGTGAATTTATTGCCAGTTAAAATCCGCAAGGCTGCGCAAAAGCACCGTTATATGAACTACTTTATTTGTGAAAATGAGCAAGGAGTTTTAGTCCGTGAACGGCAGGCAGGGGATATTTGGCAACACCTTTTTGATTTTCCTTCTATAGAAGCTTTGGAAGAAGTAACTTTAAATAGTGCTTCATTCGCCCAAAAAGTTTCTGATACTTTTGGGAAAGAAGCACAGTTTACTCTTCTTGCGAGTAAAAAACATATTTTAACGCACCAAATTATCCATTTGCATTTTTTCTCTTTAAAAAATTATATATTTAACTTTAGTAAACAAAAGGAACTTAAGTGGGTTTCTTTAATAGAATTAGATGAATTGCCACAGCCAAAAGTTATTCATGATTTCATCACGGATTATCTTTTATAAAAAGGATGGACTAACTAACCATTTTGTGAAGATCATTTAAAATTAAAAAAATCTAACCAAAAAATATTTATGTCTGGCATTAACAAAGTGATTTTAGTGGGCCATCTGGGTAAAGACCCAGAAGTACGTCATTTAGATGGTGGCGTTACCGTTGCAAGTTTTCCGCTTGCAACTTCAGAGACCTACAACAAAGATGGAAAACGTGTAGAACAAACAGAATGGCACAATATTGTATTGTGGAGGGGGCTTGCTGAAGTGGCTTCAAAATATTTACAGAAAGGCAAGCTTGTTTATATTGAAGGAAAATTAAGAACAAGATCTTTTGAAGATAAAGAAAAAGTTAAAAAATATGTAACTGAAATTGTTGCTGAAAATTTTACGATGTTAGGTAGAAAAAGCGATTTCGAGCAAAGTCCTGTCGCTCCGGTTCACCAGAGCCCGGTTGAAAATAAAATCGATGATGAATTTACGATCGGACCATCAGATGAAAATGGTGATTTACCTTTTTAAAATCCTGATTAAACAAAGAAAGCTACTTTTCAAGTAGCTTTCTTTGTTTAAGTATATTATTCAACCGTTACCGATTTTGCCAGATTTCTTGGCTGATCAATGTTACAACCTCTCATTACTGCAATATGATAAGATAGTAATTGTAGTGGTATGGTAGCAAGAAGTGGTAAAAATGCTTCATTTGCATCAGGAATTTCAATACAATAATCTGCCATTTTCTTTACTTCGGTGTCACCTTCGGTAACAATGGCAATCACTTTTCCTTTTCTGGCTTTAACTTCCTGAATGTTGCTGATTACCTTTTCGTAAGATGAATTCTGAGTGGCAATAAAAACCACTGGCATTTCTTCATCAATTAATGCGATAGGACCGTGCTTCATTTCGGCAGCAGGATAACCTTCTGCATGGATATAGGAAATTTCCTTTAGCTTCAATGCACCTTCAAGAGCAACAGGGAAACCGCTTCCACGGCCTAAAAACAAGCAGTTTCGTGAATCTTTGATTTTTTCTGCAACTTCTTTAATGATGTCATTTGATTCCAGTGCTTTCTGAATTTTTTCAGGAATGTGATCCAACTCGGTTAAGAGTTCAATCATTTTCGAAGCCGTAATGGTACCTTTTTGCTGCGCCATATAAAAGGCCATTAAAGTTAACACGGTAACCTGTGCGGTAAATGCCTTTGTAGATGCTACGCCAATTTCCGGACCTGCATGTGTATAAACCCCCGCATGTGTAAGACGGGGAATGGATGCACCAGCCACATTACATATTCCAAATATGGTTGCGCCACGTTCTTTAGCCATTTCAATAGCCGCCATTGTGTCGGCTGTTTCTCCAGATTGGGAAATGGCAATTACCACATCCTTCTCTGTAATAATTGGATTTCGGTACCGAAACTCAGAAGCATACTCTACCTCTACAGGTATCCTGGCGTATTCTTCAATCAGGTATTCGCCAACTAAACCCGCATGCCATGAAGTTCCGCAGGCTACAATGATAATTCTATCGACGTTTTTTAGTTTCTCCGCAAACTCTTTAATCCCGCCCAATTGAACCTTTCCTTCCCCGGGATAAATACGCCCTCGCATACAATCTTTAATGGACCGTGGTTGTTCGTAGATTTCTTTTAGCATAAAATGTTCGAAACCACCTTTTTCCAACATTTCCAATTTAAGCTCAAGTTCCTGAATCAGCGGAGTCTGAACAATATTATCCAATTGCTTTACTAATAGATCATCTTTGGTAACTAAAGCAATTTCGCCATCTTTTAAATAAATTACATTTTTAGTGTATTCAATAATTGGAGTAGCATCAGAGGCGATAAAATATTCGCCTTTACCAACACCAATTACCATCGGACTGCCTTTTCTCGCTGCAATTAAGCGATCTGGATGATCTTTATCCATAATAACGATTGCGTAAGCCCCGCTTACCTCATGCAAGGCCAGGCGAACCGCTTCCAGCAAATCTATTTTTTCAATTTTTTGTATTTCTTCAATTAAATGGATCAGTACTTCTGTATCCGTATCACTTTTAAATTCGTGTCCGCGGCCAATTAATTCTTCTTTTAGTGTAGCATAATTTTCAATGATACCATTATGAATAATCGATAGTTTTTCATTAGCTGAAGTATGTGGATGGGAATTACGGTCTGATGGTACACCATGAGTTGCCCATCTGGTGTGTCCCATTCCAATGGTACCCGTTCGGTCTTGGTCTGCAGCAAAATCTTCCAAAACGGCAACCTTACCAGCCTTTTTATAAATATTTTGGCCGTTCTCATTTATCAATGCTATTCCAGCACTATCATAACCTCTGTATTCTAATCTTTTCAGGCCTTTCAATACAATTGGCCAAGCCTCTCTATAACCGATGTAACCTACTATTCCACACATAAATTTGGGGTATTTCTAAAGTCGACGAATATACTAAACAAAGATTGTTTAGTGCCAAAATAATTTTTTTGACATAAAAAAAACCTCAGCATTTTGTGCTGAGGTTTTTAGAAGATTAAAACCTGTTAATTTATTTTCGTGTAATAAATATTCAGCTTTATTTTATTTGGTGTGTTACCAAAAGATCCAATAACAGATCTTCCTGCAGACGTAGCTGATGGCGTAATCTGAAATTCGCTTGTAGAAGTTGGTGCTAAAAACGTTCCGTAATCAGTTATCGTTTTATCAATTAAACCCTGTACATAAGAAGTAACACTAAATACATACCTGTTTTTTGTTGAATCGAATGCGCCTCCAAATAATGCTTCTCCGCCAGAGCTTACCAGGTTTGTATAATCTGGTAAATCAGCCGGCTGTTCTGCAATATCCCAACGGTATAAACCTATTTTTTCTGCTGGGGCAAATGGGTTTGTAAAAGACCCTGTACTTAAGTCTACTACTAATTCCGCTTTATTTACAACTACTTTCCCATAAGTATTAGTGAAGTTCGCAAGATCAGGAAAAGATATTTTAGTCTTTACTCCAACCAATGCCTGTAAATAAGTTACATTATATTGTGTAGCCGGGTTGCTTATTTGTGTTTGAATATCCGTACCCGTATAATCATGTTTGATATTGGCAGTAACTGCAGAACTTGCAGTTGAAATCGGGAAATTAACCGAAACCGTATCAATCCCATTGGAAGTATTTGGTTTTTTATAAACCATCTGCACATATGAATTTGATGCAGCGAAATCTATAAAGGCCACGCCACCCCCGGCAATAGTTGAAGAAGTTTTATTGATCTCAGCATATAAACCTTTAAAGTATTCTGCAAATTTTGCATTAGTTGTAAAGGTAGCTGCAGGTTGAGCTAGAATAGTATTCTGAATAAATGCTTTATTTAAAGGAATTCTGATCTGGGCTTTTACTGTTTTCACTGTATCCTTACCCGAAGAAACAACATCAGTAATTTTGATGGGTGTTTTAGGGAATATCTTACTGTTAAAATTACCCAATAAAGTGCTGTTGTGTGCCTGTACATCAGAACTTTTGAAGTTTGTAATTCTATTGGTCAGCTGGTAAACATCAATACTGTATTTAGAAGTAGTGGTATCTCCATAAAACTGCGTCCCAATGTTTAAAACCAAAACCGCAGAGTCGAGGGTAGAGTTGGTGCCAAAATCCTGGGTTAACGTGGAAGGAGGATTTACCGTCATGGCCAGGCTGGCCTCTGTTTTTCCAAAGGTTGGATCAACCATGTAGCCTATTGGATGTTGAGTTAAAGTGTTGGTGGCAATGTCGTTTTCTTTAATAGTTTGTGAGGTTATCCGCTCACTATTTACCAAAGTACCTTCAATAGCCGCATTAGGATCAACATCTAAGCCAACAGCACCTGGGTTTTTACACGATGCAAAAAGAAAAAGACTTATCAACAGGGTTAATAAGTCTTGTTTTGTAAATTTCATATTTAAAATAATAATACCTGATTAAGCAACTGAAACCAATTCATCATTTGAAATTTCTTCATAAAAAGTATAGAAGTTTTCAAAATTATCGGTTAAGTTAAAAGCTAATGTTGGTTTATTAGAATCTTTAACAAATTTTAACACAGCAGAATCAAGATTTTCGTCCGCTAAAACCACTGCATCAGCGTGTGTTACAGCACCTATATGCATGCTATTGCAATCTGCAGCGGCGAAAGCTTTAGTATCTTCTTCTGTCATGTTAGCCATTACAGCTTTCGTGGCAAACTTGGTATTTAAGTTTTCTGTAAAACCATCTTCATAAATGGAATATACCACTTTAGAGTTTTTAAATGTAGGATCGTTTTTATAGGTAGTTTTAATGTAAGCCGGAACTAAAGCACTCATCCAACCATGGCAGTGAACGATATCTGGTGCCCAACCTAATTTTTTAACTGTTTCCAATGCACCTTTGCAAAAGAAAATAGTGCGCTCGTCATTGTCATCAAAGAATTTTCCACTTGCATCTCTGAAGACTTGCTTACGTTGAAAATATTCTTCGTTGTCTAGAAAATAAACCTGCATACGTGCAGCTGGGATGGATGCTACTTTAATAATTAAAGGATTGTCATTGTCATCAATAATGATGTTCATTCCAGATAAGCGGATTACTTCGTGTAAACGATTTCTTCTTTCGTTGATGTTGCCGAACTTTGGCATCAAGATGCGGATTTCGAATCCTTTTTCTTGCATGGCCTGTGGTAGTTGACGAGTGATTTCAGAAATTTTAGTAAGCTCGAGGAAAGGCGACATCTCGTGTGTAACAATCAGCAGCTTCGTTTTTGCCATCTCCATATGATAAGAAAATATTAAGTTAAATAAAAGATAATGAGCTGCAAAGGTAAGCATAATAATACTATTTATCAATATGGCAAGCATTTGTTTGGTTTCATTTAGATTAATTTACACCTTTACGGTTTTAATTTAGATAGACCAAATTGGAAATATTTAAAACCAAGGCAAAGCTTAAGGCCTTTTTAAAACCGTTAAAAGAATCTGGTAAAAAAATCGCTCTTGTACCTACCATGGGGGCCCTGCATAATGGCCACATTTCTTTAATTAAACTTGCTCAGCAATACGCTGACATTATTATCTGTAGCATTTTTGTAAATCCAACTCAATTCACAGACCCGAAAGATCTGGAGAAGTACCCCCGTCCCATTGAACACGATTTGGCGATGCTTCAAAGTGCTGGTTGTACTGGTGTGTTGATGCCAACTGTAGAGGAAATGTATCCGGCTGAAGAAAATGATCAATGGCACATTGACCTAGGTAAAGCAGAATTTTTATTAGAAGGTGAATTTAGAAAAGGCCATTATCAAGGTGTTACGCAGATTGTAAAGAAGCTTTTTGATGCTGTAGAACCTGACGTGGCGATGTTCGGTCAGAAAGATTTTCAGCAGGTGCTGATGATTGGAAATATGGTAAAGTATTTCGATCTTCCTATTCAGATTGTTACTTGCCCAATTATTCGTGAGGATGACGGTTTAGCCATGAGTAGCCGGAATATCCATTTATCTGCGGATGATCGTAAACATTCATTGGTATTAAGTAAGTCTCTTCAATTTGTAATGGATCATTTTAATGAATACTCAATTTTAGAACTGGAAGCAAAAGCAAAAGACTTTTATAAAAATATAGAAGGTGTAGAGTTGGATTATTTTACCATTGCCAATGGGCATACCTTAGAACCGGCTGCCTCAAAAGAGGAGGAAAATCTGGTGGTATTGGTTGCTGCGAAAGTGGGATCCACAAGACTGATTGATAATGTGATTTTAAAATAATGAATGAATGTTCTGGAGTATCTGAATAGCTCTATCGTTTCTAACTTTATCATCTACTAATTCTCTCATTCATTCTAACATTATTACTAACTTTGCCAAATGATTATTACCATATTAAAATCGAAAATACATCGTGTTAAAGTAACACAAGCTGAACTAAACTACGTTGGCAGTATTACGATAGATGAAGATTTGATGGATGCGGCAAATATTATCGCAAATGAGAAGGTGCAGATTGTTAATAATAATAATGGTGCACGTTTCGAAACTTATGTGATTACAGGAGAGCGCGGTACAGGAACAATTTGTTTAAATGGTGCAACTGCCCGTTTGGCTCAATTGGGTGATGTATTAATCATCATGTCATATGGCAGCCTTCCAATAGAGGATGCGAAAAAATATAATCCTATTCTTGTTTTTCCTGACGACAATAATCATTTGCTGAAATAAAATTGTGACATTCGACCTCAAAACGGCAATAAAATACCTCATCATGTTTTTGATTGGAATGGGGATTTTATACTTAGCATTTAGAGGACAGGATTTATTTAAGATTTGGCAGGAAATTAAAACTGCTAAACTATATTATGTAGCGATTTCATCATTTTCTGCATGGCTTGCCTATGTGCTTCGTGCATTAAGGTGGCAAATGCTTTATCGTTCTATTCATTATGAGGTGGGTTTCTCCACTGCTTACCATGCTGTAATGATAGGCTATTTGGCTAATCTTGCCTTGCCTCGCTTTGGTGAAATTGTTCGCTGTTCAGCTATTCATAAAACAACGAAAGTTCCGATCTTTGCATCCCTCGGTACCGTTATTACAGAAAGACTTTTTGATGTTTTAGTGCTTCTTTTAGGAGGGTTAGCCTTATTTATTTTCCAATATGACCTGGTGTCAAATTTTCTTCAAAATATCATTTATCACCATATTGAAGAGAAATTGAAGCAAATAAATTATAGATGGTTATTGATATTGGGCTCATTCTTGATTTCAATCATTGGCATTTTAATTTATATACTGCGCAGAAAAGTAGGCAAGAAATTTTTAAGAATTTTTGTAAGCCTTAGGCAAGGATTTGGGTCGTATAGCAAAATGAAAAGAAAACGCAAATTTCTACTATATACCATAGGAATTTGGAGTCTTTACCTGCTTTCCATGTACTTATGCTTTTCCGCTCTTGCAGTTACTAAGAATATGCCAATAGATGCTGCATTTACTGCACTCATATTTTCAGGCTTTGCTATGGCCGCTCCGGTACAAGGCGGTATAGGGGTTTTTCATTGGATGGTTGGGCAATCTTTAGTTTTATATTCAATTTCTTTTAAAGATGGATTAGCCTATGCCACTATCATTCATTCGTCGCAGGTATTGATTATTCTTGTTTTAGGTAGTATAAGCCTGTTCAGAATGATCGCTTCTCACAAAAAGGAGCTCGGAACTCATCATTAACAGGTTTTTATTCATTTATCTATTATAGCGATAAATACTAATGATGCTCAACATGACTTTTAATAATCTTTTTAGAAAGATATCTACATGTATAGAACAATCATATTGTAAAATATATAAGTTTTTGAATAAAAAATTACTATGCAGCCATAGTAATTTTCAATTAGAAATGCTACATTTGGTTTAAACCTTTTATACATAATGTTATGCATTTTGAATTAAGTGAAGAACAATTGATGATTCAACAAGCTGCCCGCGATTTCGCACAGCAGGAGTTGAAACCAGGTGTAATTGAGCGCGATGAGCATCAAAAGTTTCCTGCAGAGCAAGTAAAAAAACTTGGAGAACTTGGTTTTCTGGGGATGATGGTTAGCGAGAAATATAATGGGAGTGGACTTGATGCCATTTCTTATGTTTTGGTGATGGAAGAACTTTCTAAAATCGATGCATCTGCATCAGTTGTGGTTTCGGTAAATAATTCTCTGGTTTGCTATGGTTTAGAAGCTTACGGAAGCGAAGAACAAAAAGAAAAATATTTGAAGCCCTTAGCCTCTGGTGAAAAGATTGGTGCATTCTGTCTTTCAGAGCCCGAAGCAGGATCTGACGCTACCTCTCAACGTACAACTGCCGAAGATAAGGGTGATTATTATTTATTAAATGGTACTAAAAACTGGATCACGAATGGCGGTACAGCTTCAACCTATCTGGTTATAGCACAAACTCATCCGGAGTTAAGGCATAAAGGAATCAATGCCTTCATTGTAGAAAAGGGAATGGAAGGTTTCACTGTTGGACCAAAAGAAAACAAATTAGGAATTCGTGGCTCTGATACCCATTCCTTAATGTTTAATGATGTTAAAGTGCCTAAAGAAAATAGGATAGGAGAAGATGGTTTTGGGTTTAAATTTGCCATGAAAACATTGGAAGGTGGTCGAATTGGAATTGCAGCGCAGGCTTTAGGAATAGCTCAGGGTGCATTCGAATTGGCAACACAATATGCTAAAGAAAGGAAATCTTTTGGGAAACCTATTTCAGAACATCAAGCCATCGCATTCAAATTGGCTGATATGGCTACGCAAATTGAAGCCGCTAGGTTACTGGTGTATAAAGCGGCATGGTTAAAGGATCAGGGATTGTCATATACACAGGCGGGCTCAATGGCTAAATTATTTGCCTCAAAGGTCGCTATGGATGTAACTATTGAAGCTGTGCAAGTACATGGTGGGTATGGATTTGTTAAAGAATATCATGTTGAACGTTTAATGCGTGATGCGAAAATTACCCAGATTTATGAAGGAACATCTGAAATACAGAAAATGGTCATTTCAAGAGAAGTGATTCGCTAAATTTAGTCTGAAGTCGAAAGTCTGTAGTCTTAAGTCTAACTGACTCAAGACTACAGACTTTTTTGTTTTATCGAAGAAGCCTTTCGACTAACAATTTTGGACTAAAGACTCTTGACTAAAGACTCTAAACTCCCAACTATTCTTTCTCTCCTGCAACAGCGCCAAAAATCGCTTTGATTAAAGCTACGATAATCGCTAAAAATGCAGCAGCAAAAAAACCAGAAGTATTGAAAGAGGTCATCATGCTGTCTACTAAAAGGATCATTAAAACAGTTATAATAAAGGATACCAGGCCCAGTGTTAAAAAGTTAATAGGGAAGGTTAGTAACCTCAAAATAAATCCAATTGTTGCATTTGCAAGTGCGATTAAAACGGCTGCCACAAGTGCGCTCATAAATCCTGTTACTTCTACACCAGGTACAAGTTTCGCCCCGATAAAAAAGGCAAGTCCCATCAAAAGAACTTCAATAATTAATCTCATAATGTTAAATTTGTTAATGTTTAAAAGCTTTTATATATTTTTAATAGTTGCGCTATTTGCACTGTCTTTGGTTTCTTGTTCTGGTACAAACAAAAAACCAATCATTAAGTTTTCAAAGGATAGTGCATCAATAGTAATTAAAAATCTCGATAAAGCAAGCTTGTTAAAGGTTAGAGATGCGTTTGCTGTAAATGCTGATTCTAATCAACTCGTTACAGTCTTAATTAAACCAGGCGAACAGGATAGTTTACAGGATGAAATTTTGGTTAATGGGAAAACTAATTTAATTGGAGATTCCATTGTTTTTAAGCCAGATTTACCTTTTGTAAAAGGAAAGGATTATGTAGTTGAAAGTTTAATAGGCGTTGAATTTGCGACGGTAGAAAAAATAATTTTAGGTCAGGTTAAACAAAGCCTGCAGCCCCAACGGCAAACACTTAAACGGTAATAATCAGCATAATAATTAACCTGAGTATTTGATTTTATAGAAAATATACCTACATTTGCATTGTAATCGAAGAAAAGAGAAGGGGACAATGTCCCCTTTTTCTATGAAATTGGGTTAAAATATGCAGGTAGAAAAGAGAGTTGCAGTTCTTGTTGAAGAAAAGATAGCAGATCGGCCAGAGCTTTTTCTGGTAGAAGTGAAAATGTTGCCAAACCATAAGTTAATTATTCATGTTGATGGCGATGAGGGTATTAGTATACAAGATTGCGTTGCCATAAGCAGGCATGTAGGATTTCATTTAGAAGAAGAAAATGTAATTGAGCAGGCTTATAATTTAGAGGTTTCATCGCCTGGTGTAGGCGAGCCACTAAAGTTAAATCGCCAGTACATTAAGAATATAGGCCGTACCTTAAGTATAAAATTAAAGGATGGGCAAAAAAAAGAAGGAAAGCTTCTGGAGGTTACAGAAGAGAACTTGTTGCTGGAAGAATCGGTAAAAGAAAAAGGAAAAAAAGCGGTAAATGTTCAAACAACTGTGCCGTTTAATGATATATTAGAAACAAGTGTGTTAATTTCATTTAAATAAAAATGAGTACTACAACAATCAATTTAATCGACTCTTTTCAGGAGTTTAAAGATTTTAAAAATATAGATCGCCCAACGGTGATCAGTGTGTTGGAAGAAGTTTTTCGTAGTATGTTGCGTAAAAAATACGGGACAGACGAAAACTGTGATGTAATTGTGAATCCTGATAATGGAGATTTAGAGATCTGGAGAACCAGAAAAGTAATGGAAGACGGGTTTTCTGAAGATGATGATTTAGAAATTGAACTTGCTGAAGTACATAAAATTGACCCAAGTTTAGAAGTTGGTGACGATTATATCGAACAAATCACTTTAGAAAGCTTTGGGCGGAGAGCGATTTTAGCTGCCCGCCAGACTTTGGTTTCTAAAGTATTGGAATTAGAAAAGGATGAAATCTTCAAAAAATATAAAGATCGCGTAGGTGAAATTATCACAGGTGAGGTTTATCAGGTTTGGAAAAAAGAAACTTTGGTTTTAGATGATGAAGGTAATGAGCTTTTGCTACCTAAAACAGAGCAGATTCCTGCAGATTATTTCAAAAAAGGTGATTCAGTAAGAGCTGTAATTTCTAAAGTTGAAATGATTAATGCGAATCCAAAAATTATTATTTCAAGAACAGCGCCTGAGTTTTTACAACGCTTGTTTGAACTGGAAGTTCCTGAAATTTTCGATGGTTTAATTACTGTGAAGAAAATTGTTCGTGAGCCAGGAGAACGTGCTAAAGTTGCTGTAGAATCTTACGATGATCGTATTGATCCGGTAGGGGCTTGTGTAGGTATGAAAGGATCTCGTAT
The DNA here is from genome assembly GCF_004340665.1 of Pedobacter psychrotolerans. Classification (GTDB taxonomy): domain Bacteria; phylum Bacteroidota; class Bacteroidia; order Sphingobacteriales; family Sphingobacteriaceae; genus Pedobacter; species Pedobacter psychrotolerans. The sequence continues at coordinate 398,235 of NZ_SLWO01000005.1, read as the reverse complement.
CCATGGTATCGTTCGCGAATTGAAAAACGAAAATATTGATGTGATTAATTTCACAAATAATATCTCATTATATATCACCCGTGCTTTAAGCCCGGCAAAAATCACCTCTATTAAATTAGATGATGAAACTAAACATGCTTCGGTTTATTTAAAACCAGATCAGGTTTCATTAGCTATTGGACGTGGCGGACATAACATTAAATTAGCTGGTAAATTAACTGGTTATGAAATTGATGTTTACCGTGAGGCTGGAGAAGAAAGTGACGAAGATGTGGATTTGGAAGAATTCTCAGATGAGATTGATAGCTGGATAATTGATGAATTAAAGGCTATCGGGTGCGATACTGCTAAGAGTGTTTTGGCACTTACAGTGGAAGATTTGGTAAAACGCACAGACTTAGAAGAAGAAACCATTAAAGAAGTGGTTCAGATTTTACAGTCAGAATTTGAATAAGTGGTGTAATTGCCAAATAAACACTACTTTTGTATTATATTAAAAAATAACAGGAGCTAAATGTCAGACGACAAACCAATCATTTTAATTAAAGCTATTAAGGAACTTAATATAGGCATGGGTACGGCCGTTGAGTTTTTAAACAAAAAGGGATTCTCTGCCGAGAAGAGCCCGATGTTTAAACTTACGGGAGACATGTATAGTGCCTTATTGAAAGAGTATCAGGGAGATAAGATCGTAAGAGAAGAAGCCAAGCAAATAGTGATTGGTAAAATACGTCGTGACGAGCCTGAGACTGAAAAACCAGTAGAAGCGCCGAAGAAGAATACCGATTTTGAGAAAAATGAAGAGGTTCTGATTAAGAATACTCAAACATCTACTCCTCCGGTAGAAAAACCTAAGGTTGTTGAAACCCCTAAGGTAGAAACTCCGGTACCAACTCCTGCGGCAGCAGCGCCAGTTGCACCTGCTAAGGCAGAAGATAAAATTGAAGAAAGCGGATTACCAGGGGTGAAAATTGTAGGAAAGATCGACTTAAATGATCTGAACTCAAAAACACGTCCTGTTAAGAAAGAGGAAACTCCTGTAGCTCCGGCACCTACGCCTGCGCCAGCTGCAAAAGCACCAGAACCAGTGAAACCTGTAGAACAACCAAAAGCTGAAGAAAAACCAGTGGAGGTTAAAAAAGAGGAAGCTCCTGTAGCTCCGGCACCTACGCCTGCGCCAGTTGCAAAAGCACCAGAGCCAGTAAAACCTGTAGAACAACCTAAAGCTGAAGAAAAACCAGCAGAGGTGAAACCTGCAGAAGTTAAGCCAGCAACTAACGAGCCTGAGGTAATGAAAGCCCGTACCGTTAAGTTAACTGGTCCGAATATCATTGGTAAAATTATTTTACCAACCACTCCGGATAGAAGAAACGGTCCAGTGGCATCATCTAGCGATAGTGAAGCTGCTAAACGTAAACGCAAACGTAAAAAAACTCCAGGAGCCCCAGGGCAGCCAGGTCAACATGGTGGTCAGGGTCAGCAAGGACAAAATCCTCCAGGCCCGGGTCAACCAGGTGCATCGGGTACTCCTCGTGCGCCTTATCAAGGCAACAGGCCGGGTGGTGGTACTCCATACCAGGGAAACAGACCAGCCGGACAAGGTGGAACTCCTTACCAGGGAAATAGAAATAACAACAGACCAGGTGGTTTCCAAAATAGAAATGCTACACCAAGCGGACCTAAAGAAGAGCCAACTGAGAAAGAAATTCAAGATCAGATCAAAGCAACACTTGCTCGTTTAAGTGGAGCTGGTAAATCTGGTAAATTTGCTCAACGTGCTAAATTGAGACGTCAGAAACGTGATGATGTTGCATTTAACGCAGAAGAAGCCGCAAATGAACTTGAATCTCAATCTAAAATATTAAAAGTAACAGAATTTGTTACAGCGAATGAGTTAGCAAGCATGATGGATGTACAGGTGACCAAAATTATTGGTACTTGTATGAGCTTAGGTATGTTCGTTTCGATTAACCAACGTTTGGATGCGGAAACTTTAACCATTGTTGCTGATGAATTCGGTTATGAAATTCAATTCGTTAAACCGGATGAAGATGAAGAAAATGTAATTGAAGAAGAAGACAACGAGGCAGATTTAATCGAAAGAGCTCCGGTTGTTACGATTATGGGTCACGTCGATCACGGTAAAACTTCATTGCTAGATTATATTCGTAAAGCGAATGTGGTTGCTGGTGAAGCAGGTGGTATTACCCAGCACATCGGTGCTTATATGGTAACTACACCAACCGGTAAAAAAGTAACCTTCTTAGATACGCCTGGTCACGAAGCCTTTACAGCGATGCGTGCCCGTGGTGCTAAAGTTGCCGATATTGCAATCATCGTAATTGCTGCGGATGATGCGGTGATGCCGCAAACAAAAGAGGCCATTAACCATGCACAGGCTGCTGGTGTTCCATTGGTTTTCGCTTTTACTAAAGTGGATAAACCTGGCGCAAATGCAGATAAGGTTCGTGAGCAATTATCTGTAATGAACATTTTGGTTGAAGATTGGGGTGGTAAATATCAATCACAGGAAATCTCAAGCAAAAGTGGATTAAATGTTGATTTACTTTTAGATAAAGTATTATTAGAAGCTGAGTTATTAGAACTTAAAGCTAACCCTAATAAAAGAGCTACAGGTTCAGTTATTGAATCTGCATTAGATAAAGGTCGTGGTATTGTAACTACGGTATTGGTTCAGGCTGGTACATTAAGGGTAGGTGATCCGATTTTAGCTGGTAGCTTTAGCGGTCGTGTTAAAGCATTGACTAATGAGCGTGGTGCTAAAGTAGAATCTGCAGGTCCATCACAACCAGTACAAGTATTGGGTATGCAAGGTGCACCTACAGCAGGTGATCGTTTCAATGCATTGGAAAGTGAAACTGAGGCACGTGATATTGCAAACAAAAGAATGCAATTACAACGTGAGCAGGGATTACGTACACAGAAACACATTACATTGGATGAGATCGGTCGTCGTTTGGCTATCGGTAACTTTAAAGAACTTAACATCATTGTTAAAGGTGATGTGGATGGTTCAATTGAAGCATTAGCAGATTCATTGTTGAAACTTTCGACTGAACAAATTCAAATCAATATCATCAGTAAAGGTGTTGGTCAGATTTCAGAGTCTGATGTATTATTAGCTTCAGCTTCTGATGCGATCATTATTGGTTTCCAGGTTCGTCCATCAACTGGTGCGCGTAAATTAGCTGAACAGGAGCAAATCGATATTCGTTTATATTCTATCATATACGATGCGATCAATGAGATTAAATCTGCGATGGAAGGTATGTTAGATCCAGAATTTGAAGAGAAAATTGTAGCTAACGTTGAAATTCGTGAGACTTTCAAAATCACTAAAGTAGGTACCATTGCAGGTTGTATGGTATTAGATGGTAAAATTACCCGTAATAGCAAAATCCGTATCGTTAGAGATGGTGTTGTGGTTTACACTGGTGAATTAGCTTCATTAAAACGCTTTAAAGATGATGTAAAAGAAGTGTTAAAAGGCTACGAGTGTGGTTTAAACATTCAAAACTTTAATAACATCGAAGTTGGTGATATTGTAGAAGCTTACGAACAAGTAGAAGTAGCGAGAAAATTGTAATTAGCTATTAAATAGATATACCTAGGGCATCAATAATATTGATGCCCTTTTTGTTGTATTGGAATGATTTGATTCTTATTAAATTTTGATTGAAGAATAATTTCGTGAATGGGGATTTCATACAAATCGGCTATTTTCCTTAATTGGGAGAGGGCAAAATCAACATCATTATTTTCCCATTTTCTATAAGCGACTCTACTTATTCCTATGATATTGGCTACGTATTGCTGGGTGTATTGGTGATCATCTCGATACCTTCTTAAGGTATTTCCTATATCTAACATTTTGAGAACAGATAATTATTAATTTCCGTGCAAATGGCATCAGCTAGCGAATTACTTATCTATTGTTTGAAACCTTATTTTAATGTTAAATTAATAGGAGAACGAACATACGGAAAACCAGTTGGCTTCTTTGGTGTAAATATTGATCAATATATTATTTACTTAAGTAGTTTCTTAATCAAGATTGCACAAGGTTGGTCTGTTTATTTTACTAGGATGGAACTCAATATTCCGGTAGCTCTTCCTTATAATCCCATCTTGTGAGATTCTTAATAATTAGGTTTAAAAAAGCTATTTCTGCGATTAATAGTAAATTCAATTTAGAATCGAAAACTAAATTAGGTATCCAAATCAATAAAAATGGTTCAGCAAATATCTCCCTCAAGCAATTGAATGCTTAAAAAATATAATGTTTTTTTATTACTACGATTTTTATAGATATTCGCAAAACATTTATCAAGCTGTTTAATGAATACTGCATCAAATAAAGAAGTTTCGATCATAAAGAAAAACTTTGATTTTGTTAATACAATCAGGTGTATTTCTATGATAGGAATAGTATATGAGCATTCTACGGTTTTATGGGGTATGAAATATATTGCCACCACTGATATCTGGATACAAGTAATGGCAATGCAATTCTGGAAATTTGCAACAATAGCATTCTTCTTAATCGGAGGCTTTTTGATCAATTATAAGTTTACAGAATATACTCCCTTACAATATCTAGGAAGAAGGTTTAAGAATACGATTAAGCCATGGCTTTTTTGGATAATAATTTTGATTATACTCAACCTTATCCACAATTGGGTCTTGCATATAAAATCTGGGGATCCACTTTTTAGTGGAATGAATCCGGGCGACTATTTTTTAGAGCAATTTCGATATATTTTATTTGAAAGTAGTTTTTGGTTTATTTTGAACTTCTTAATCTGCATTAGTATATTATTAATATTCAAACGCTATCTATACAAACTTTGGTTTGGTCTAATTTTAGCGGTTATATCTCTACTTTATAGTGCAAACCTTTACCAGGAATGGTTTGTAACACATCACTCAGCCGCATTATTTGGCTTTGTATTCTATCTTTGGTTAGGCATATATCTGAACCGTTATTATGATCAGGTCATGACTTTTGTTAAAACAATTAAATGGCGTTGGGTTTTAATTATTAATCTTATTTTATTTGTATTTTCATGTTTGGAAATTATTTATTTAGCCAAGCATGGATCTAAAGATGAATACAATACATTAAGAATTTCAAATATCGCCTATTCTATAACTATGTTCATTTTACTACTTAAAATAGGCAATATAAAATTTATTGATAAACGATTAAAACCCAGAGCTTCAACTTTTGGGATTTATTTAATTCATCAGATTATAATTATCCGTCTTTTGCCTGAGATTTTTAAATGGAATAAATGGAATTTTACCACGTTTTCCCTATTCGAGAATATTGGCTACTCAATTTTGAGGTTTTTGCTTGTTTACGGAATTGCTTTTATCTTAACACAGTTAATACTTAAAACAAGATTTAAATGGGTTGTAGGCGGTTAACTAAGTAAAGAATAACACAGGAAATTCATATTTTTCAAGCTTGTTATGAAAAAGATATAGATTGAACAATCGCTCTGAAAAAAAACCGAAAATACGTCTTTGATATTCATATTCACTTAATTTAACTGTTTTCTCAAGTTCGAATAAAATAGTGAACAGCCAAGTACAATAAGCATCGAATATAACTTTATTTGCAATAAACATATTGTAACAATGCATTTTAGTTTCCCTCTCAAAAAATATGTTAAACGAATTTTCATATTCAGGATACAAACTTAATACTGCAGCTTGCATTAGATACCAGTCTTCAGAAATATGATTGTAGATGTAATGCATTTTAATGTTAGCCTCAGCTTTTAATTCCAGGCTAAGGTATGCTTGACTTGGAACTACCATTTTTCCTGCGGATAATGCTTCTATCAATTTATATTTTAATTGCTGAGAAGATATATCAATCAATAAAGATTTGTTAAATTCCATATTATAACTATCTCGCGGGTCAGTAATTAGTTTGCTAGAAAATAACTTTTTTATAACTCGGGTTTTTGGTAACACGAAATATCTTCTATAATGGCACAAGCCAATCCATTTACTCTCTATTTTATCTATATTTTTCCAAATCCAAAACAAAGCGGTAAGCTCACTATAAGTTTTGTTTTTATTTGCAATATTTTCACCTATATCGTCAGAAATAAAACCTAATTCTAAGTTAGTAAAGACTCTACCAACTTGTATAGGTTGAATGTAATCACACTCCGGGACGGGAAATTTCCTGTGGTAAACGGAAAATATAGTTAGTTCTTTATTCACTATTTAATTCGATTTTAGAATTGGCTAAAGCAGAGGCAATAACTTAACGCATATCATATTTGTCGATAAAGTAATTATAATCGCCAGTAAAATTGACTGGTAATCTTTTCATAATAAAATCTTGAAGATCCATTGCGTTTTCCCCAACGTTTTTTAGTATAATGCTTAATTAGTTTCATAAATATTTATAACAACTATTTAGGCTTGTTCTTCTGGATATTGAAGTCCTTAGATGCTTAAATGTACAGCCGATTTGGTGATTTCTTGCCTTATAATCGGTAAAAATTCATATTAAAGAGAAGATTATACAATTTCCCTTTAATTTGCAATATGTGAATTGATATATATGTTAAATTCAGCAAACTGATTTACATAATCCCTAAAAGATTATTGCTGGTATAAAACGTATATGCACCATACCAATGAACATTTATATCTTCTATTTTTCTAAAATGAATATTACCTACGGAAAGTCTCTTTTTATCAATTATTAAACATCTAGCTTATCATTTCATGATAGAAGGTTACCTCAAATGTACCCGAGCCTACACTTAAATAATCATATTTTTTGTTCGGAATACTTTTCATTAAAAATTTAAATCTCTTGAATTTGCAAAATCATTTATAGTTGTAAAAATACAACTTCTGACGATTAACCAAATCATTTCAGCATTTAAAGAGATAAACTGTTAATTAAAAGCAGGTGAAGTTGTATTATAATATTAAAAATAGAATTGTTATTTTCGTGGAAGATGACCAACTTCAACATCCCATTAATATCAGTTGTATTGTGTACTTATAATGGCGAAAAGTATTTAAAATACCAATTAGATAGTTTGGTAGCTCAGACTTATAAAAACATAGAAATTATAATTGTTGATGATTGTTCTAATGACAATACAAAATCTATTTTATCTGAATATCAATCACGTTATGTTCAGATAAAATTATTTTTCAATCTCGAAAATATAGGTTTCAATAAAAATTTCGAGAAAGCAATTAAGTTAGCAAAGGGCGTATTTATTGCTATTTGCGATCAAGATGATGTATGGGATTTAGATAAATTAGAAGAACTGAAAGCAAATATTGGCGATAAAGGGATGATATTTTCAAATTCTAGACTAATCGACGAAACTGGTTTTTTTCAGGGCAAACATCTTTTTGAATCTTCTGGCTTTACAAGTTCGGATTATAGATTCATACTTATTAATAACTATGTAGCTGGCCACACTATTTTAGCAAAGGCGCATTTTATTGAACAAACTTTGCCATTTCCAGAACATGGTTATTATGATTGGTGGATTGGTTTTATAGCAACTTATAATCAGCAAATAATATTTCTTGATAAAGTGCTAACAAGTTATCGTGTTCATTCTAATTCAGTAATTCAAAAAGAGGTTTCATCATCTAATTCAATAGGTGGCATTTCAATAATTCAATACAAATCTTGTAAATTCCAGTTGGAAACCTTTTATAAGGTCCTAAAAAAAAATAGAGATGATACTTTTATAAGAAAAATAATTTCCCTGTATTCAAAAAAAACAAATTTATTAAAGAGGGTATTTATTTTGTTTTTTCTTTACTATCATTATAACATACTTTTTCCCTTACATAAACGCAGGAAATTGACAAGTATAACAAGATTTAAAATTGTGAAAAGATACTGGAGAGATGTACTGGAATGCAAACTTCAAGTTCTGGGTTTTATTTAAATAATATGATTTCAATTATAATAGCCTCTACTAGCACAGAGTTATTAGCAAGAGCTGAAGATAATATAAGAGCTACTGTAGGTGTCCCATTCGAAATTATCAGTTTTGATAATAGTGAAGGTAGAAATGGGCTTTGTGAAGTATACAATCGAGGAGCAATGAAAGCGAAGTTTGATATCTTTTGTTTTATGCATGAGGACATCAAAATACATACTACTGACTGGGGTAAAACTGTTTCTGATATTTTTTTAGATAATAAAAAACTTGGTCTTATAGGCGTAGCAGGTAGCCAGTATAAATCTTTATCACCTTCTGGATGGCATTGCTATGATATTGATGCGTTAGAGGTAATGTATTATAATATTATTCAAAATTATAAGTATGAGCAAAGGCAAACTACAAAAGATTATTCTAACGAAACCGGTACTAAACTGGCCAAAGTAGTTTGCATAGATGGAGTGTGGATGTGTTGTACAAGAGAGGCACTACAAAACTACGCTTTTGATGAAAAGCTTTTAAAAGGTTTTCATGGGTATGATTTAGATTTTTCTTTGGGAATTAATCAAACCCATGGAGTTGCAGTTACATTTGAAGTGCTGATTGAGCACTTTTCTGAGGGTAGATTTAATAAAGATTGGTTGCGAGAGATTTTAAAGATTCATGCAAAATGGAGTAAATATCTACCGATAAATTTAACAAATTTAGAAGATGAAAAACTTAAAAGCGGAGAGCTAAAGGCATTTAAGAATATTTTTAGAAGGATGTGCAGAGAGGAATTTAAATCAATAGAGATGTTCCAGGTAATTCAAGCAAGCAAAGCTTCTAAACTAGTGACTATAGATTTTTATTTAACACTAATTGCAAAAGCTACTAAGTATGCGCTTAAACGTTTCGCGATTTCTTAATCTGTCGATTGATTTCTCTTTTTGCTTTAAATAATCTGTTTAAATATGAAAAATAGCCCCGTCTTCCCCATTTGTATTCGTAATAAAAGCGTTCCCTTGTGGTCATTTTCATTTGTTCTTCCAATTCGAAAGTTTTCAGTGTTTTACTTTCAAGGTGATCTACTATTGAAGTAGTTACTAAAGCGTGTTTAATTTTATGCTTTTCAAGTGTAGTAGCATAATCATTGTCCGCATACCAAAAAGTAAATTTTTCATCCAAAAGCCCCGTTTTTTCTAAATTACTTCTTTTAAAAAATAAGCACCACCCCGCCACTTCTTTCCTAACTTCATATCCAATGTGTAAACCTGTATTTAGTGAAATACCAATTTTAGGATGGTGAATCGAGCAGATAGGGCTAGCACTCTCTAATTCCTGATTTTTTTCGAATGCTTTTAAGATTTCTGTAGCCCAATTAGGATGGAAGAGCAAATCGTTATTGCAAATACATACGAATGGGTTTTTTGTGAATTTAATTCCAATATTCATGTATTTATGATAGCCAAATGTTTCCTTAGGATAAACTGTTTTGGAGTTAGCATAATTAAATGGTTCAAGACTACGTTCGGACTCAACTACGATAATATTGAATAAAATTTTATCATGAGATTCTGAATTAACCAAAGATTTGATTCCTTGTTCAGTCATTTGCTTCAAAACCTCAGTTTTTGCGTAACTTAAAATAATTACATCTATTTTAGTAGGCGAAATTGTACTCATTGTTATTTTCAGATATTATACTTAAACCTTTTTCTTAGAGTAAATAGTTTTTCTTTTGATATTTAAGGCTTTAAGAAGTGCTTTTAAAAAAGACATTGTATTATTTATCTCCTTATAATATTGAACGAATTTTTTCAGTTCATAAAGATAAGTCTGCGCCATTATTTTTTTATAGGTATCAATTCGAAGCTTATCGTTCTCGGTAATAAGGTCCTTTTTTTGAGAATCACTTAAACCTGATTTGAGAAGATTATTTTTTGCAAGATCTCTAAATAAAATCTCAGCTTCTATAATTTTAATTGACTGTTGCGTAGCACTCTGCGAATGAACACGAACTAATGCCAAGGCTGAGTCATTTTTTAAAAATCCAAAACATAAATTAGCAGAGGCAGCTCTAAACCAAAAATCCCAATCTTCCAAATAATGCATTCCATTTTTAAAGCTGCCAATTTTATCAATTACACTCTTTCTAAATAGTGGGCTTTGTATTACTAATGGATTACGTTTTAAAAAATCAGAAATTAAAGTGTAACCAGAGCCATAAATTTCGGGTATAAAAGTTTTGTTTCTCAATGCAAAATCTGTGTAGAGTTTTGATTTATTTTGGCTATTGAAAAATTTTGTATTGACAACGCAGATGTCAACTGCAATATTTTCTTTAAGATAGTTAATTTGTAACTCTATTTTGTTTTCTGAGATGAGATCGTCAGCATCTAGAAATTGTATAAAATCTCCTTCTGCTAGCTTCAATCCAAGATTTCTAGCTACCGCAACGCCTTGGTTAGCCTGTCTTATATACGAAAATCTAGGGTCAATTTTTATAAAAGATTCAACTACAACTTCTGTATCGTCGTTTGAGCCATCATCAATAATAATTGCCTCCCAAAACTGATAGGTTTGTGCCTGTAGGCAATTTAAGGTCTCTGCTATTAAGTGTCCGTAATTAAAAGTAGGAATAATTATTGAAACCATGCCATTTTGAAGACTATTAATCATTAAATGCTTGCATGTCGATCAACCTTCTATACAGACCATTTTGTTTAATCAATTCTGCATGGCTTCCGGTTTCTACCACCTCGCCTTTATCAATCACCACAATTTTATCTGCATGTTGTATGGTACTTAAACGGTGAGCAATTACGATCGATGTCCGGTTCTTCATTAAATTGTTCAGCGCATCCTGAACCAGTTTTTCCGATTCCGTATCTAACGCAGAGGTTGCTTCATCTAATAACATAATTGGCGGATTGGCCAAAACTGCCCTGGCGATACACACACGTTGCCTTTGTCCACCAGATAATTTATTACCCCGATCTCCTACAGAAGATTGATAACCATTTTCTGTATTCAAAATGAATTCATGAGCATTGGCAATTTTTGCAGCAGCTACAACTTCTTCTTCTGTTGCATTTGGTTTGGCAAACGCAATGTTATTAAAAATGGTGTCATTAAATAAAAAAGATTCTTGGTTAACCGTACCCATTTGTGAACGGAGATCTTCAATTTTGACATCTCTATAATCTAAGCCATCAATTTTGATTACTCCAGATTTAGGATCATGAAACCTGGGAATTAGATCCATCAATGTACTTTTTCCACCACCAGAAGGACCAACTAAAGCAATCGTTTGACCTTTGTTTATTTCAAGATTTATATTCTTTAGAATTTGTTTTTCTCCATAACTAAAAGCTACATTATCTAAAACTAAGGCCTTATTAAACTTGGTGATACTTATTGCATCGATTTTATTAACCATTTCTGGTTTGGTGTCGATCAATTCTAAAACGCGTTCTCCGGCAGCAATTCCTGAATGAATACCACTAAACGAATCAGTTAATGCTTTAGCCGGGCGCATCACTTGAGAAAAAATAGCAATGTAGGCTATAAAATCTGCAGCTGCGAGTGCATTTTTATCGTTATGTAATATTAAACTTCCACCATACCAAACAATAATAGCGATCATCAAAACACCTAAAAATTCAGAAACCGGGGAACCTAATTGCTGTCTTCTTACCATTTTCCGGTTTAAATTAGAATAGAAGATATTTTCATTATTGAATTTATCTTTTGTTCTTTCCGTTGCATTAAAAGCTTTAATTATTTTTATACCGCTTAAAGCTTCATCTAAAAAACCAATCATTTTTGCAAAAGACTCATGAGCTTCCTTTGCCTGTTGTTTTAACCTTTTCACGATTTTACTAATGATAAAAGCAGAAATAGGAATTACTAAAAGCGAGAATAATGTAAGTTTAGCAGAAATATTAAATAATAAAACTACATATACAATTAAAGTAACGGGTTCTTTAAAAACCACTTGCAGTGTATTGGTTACTGTGAATTGTACCACCTGAACATCAGAAGCTACTTTTGAAATAATGTCACCCTTGCGCTCATTACTAAAAAAGCCTACATGCAAATTCATCACATTATCAAAGACCCTCTTTCTAAAATTCAATAATGTATGTACCCTTAAATCTTCCATGTAACGTTGAGAAAAATACCTGAATAGGTTCGATAATAGAACAGATATCACGATGATTGCGCATACGTAAAGTAAAGTCTTTTCAATCGAATTTTTGGCTATTGAATCGGTAACCAGTTCTCGAAGTTTCCCTAGTAAACTGAATGATTCAGTAGCTTTATCAGTAAGTGTAGGTGTTTTAGGTGCAGGTTTATTTGCATTTAATAAAGTTTCAAATAATGGTGATAAAAGCGCCAGGTTAAATGTTCCAAACAGAATAGATAATAATGTTGCAATCACATATGGAATAGCGAACCTCTCAATTGGTTTTGCAAACGATAATAAGCGAAAGTAAATTTTCATTTATGAAAAATGTATATGATAAGTCTAAACAGCAGTTTAAAATTTCTCCTGAAAAATATTAAATAAAACTAGGCAAATGTACGGTTTTCTAATAAAACCTATCTGAAAGGTTTTATAGAATGGATTAAATTACATTTGACTTGATACTAGATTTTGTAGTCCAATTTGCTAAATATTGTGCGCCAATAGTCTGCATATCGATCCCAATCATGGCAACCAAATGGTAAGTCTTTTTCTTGCAAATATTTAAGTCTTATCGGTGGCACTTCCACTGCAAATTTTAAGGCTTTTTCGCAACCCGGGATGTTTAAAATTCTCTTTTCTCTATTAACCTCGATACTCCAAAAAACATCTTCATTATGCAAATTACCAATAGATGATAGATATTGATTAATCACAGGTTGCATCAATAGGCATAAATTATAAAATTTATGAACACGCCTTAATGAAAAGCCACCATTGCCAACTTGATTATTTAACTGATATTGGTTGGGTTGATTATTCTCAGAAAAATTAAAATGCGAGCTGATATTCTGTTTTATTTTTAGAAAGTATAGTCCGAGAGGGCTTTTATGATAAGTTTTCCTGATCCATGGAGCACCAATATAATCCCAATTTTGGTTACACCAGAAATCCAATTGATCGGAAAAAACAAAACAGTCCATCTGATAAATCAAGATATACTCATACTCAAGGAATTCCTTATAAAACTCAGCTGATAACATTAATTTATTATAGCCTGAGATACTTCTGAAATAGTTATTACTGAAACTAACGGTATGGTGAAAGTTTAATAGTTTGGTTTCATCTGGTAGATTAAGATCCATTGGTTTTATTGCTATCTTATCGTGATTGCCTAAAACTTTTTCACACTGTATTAATGAAATCTTTTCATAATAAGATATCTCATTTCTATAAAATGGAATTACTATTGCAACTTTCTTCAATACCGTTTATTTTTCAATGTATTCCTTGTACAGACTTAGATACTGACTTGCGGCAATATCCCAAGAAAACTTCTCCGCCTGAATAACCATTTCTTTTGATCTATTTCTTTGAACAAAATCTTTCATACCATTAGTAAACACATTATGCATATGTTCAGCTTCAAAATTATCAAAATAATAGGCAGCGTCGCCGCCTACTTCTGGTAAAGATGTGAATTTTGAAAGAAATACTGGTTTACCGAAATATAAAGCTTCGATAACAGGTAATCCAAAACCTTCGGCTATTGAGGGGAATAAAAAAGCACTGCAATTTTTATAATACCAAGCCTTATCTTCATCACTAATCTGTCCGATGATGTGTACCCGATCTACACAGTTGTATCTTTCAGCTTCTTCTAAAATACGTTGTTTATGTGGGGTTTCTTTACCAGCTATAATCAATTCAAAATCATTATTTTCTAATAAAGCTGGTAATAAATGAAATCCTTTCTGAACTGATAATAAACCAATGGTAAAAAGAAACTTTTTGGTTGGTTTAAACAAGGGCTGATGATTTTCATCAGAGATCAATTTATCTGCTCCATTATAAATTACACTGATCTTATCTTTAGCTTCAGGGAAATAGTACTTTACATCATTGGCTACAAATTGAGATATACAAACAATTTTATCACATTGTGAGATAAGTTTTCCCAACTTCTTTAAATAGACTTTAATACGATGAGGTCTGCTGAATTTTAAATGAACCTTATTCATATCATGAATGGTCATTATCTTTTTAGCATTTACCTTACTGGGCCTCAACCTGCAAGTTTGATCAGATAGGTGAACAACCTCAAATTCATTTTTTTTTCTAAAAAACAGTCGGTCAAGTTTGGAAAGATATAAAATATCAACCAGACCATTGAAAAGGTATTGTGTCTGCTTAAATAAATAAAAATTTAATTTAAATTTTCCTTTATTTTGTTGAATCAATGCATCGCCAAGTCCTTTTCCAAACGAGAAATAGCCACAATTGGCATCTTTCATAGAATCAAAAGTGACAAGAACTGAAGGTTTTTTCATTAATAATATACTTTTAGTTTAAAAGTTGAGTAAATATGGTGAGCTTTTTTTCTGCATTTACTTCACAATTTTATAATTACGATATTCAAAAAGACGCAGCCCTGTCAAATCTTCAATTTTTTGCAAGAGTTTTCTTCTGAAATTCATTTTAGGCGTTTCTTTAGTTAAATCCTTTTCAAATTTCCAGTTTGCAGCCGCAATTCTTTGTTCCATCACTTTGGGATGAGTACCTCTAAAATGCACTAACCGATCTGCATTGTGCATATCAAACGTTTCCTGAACGGGATAATTTTCTTCAATCCACTCTTCTGTTTGATAAAACTGATTGAAATTCCGAACTTTTCCCTGTAAGCCTTTAGGTGGTTTTACCCAGCCGTAATGGTAAACATAAGCATCAATTAATTTAACTTTCAGTTTTCTGTTATCAATCCTAAAGCCTTGTGCATCGCGATAAGAGTGAATTCCTGGTAAGTTTTTTAAGATTCTAACTTCCCTTCTATACCAGCGTCTCGATTCAGCGAGGTAATCGTATGAAGCATAAAAGTGTTTGTATTTTAACAGGAGTGCTTCGACATCATTGTTACCTAGTGCTAACTCCATTTCTTTTCTAATTAATGGAAGATAATCTTCATGAATGGCTTCATCTCCCTGAATATAAATCATCCAGTCCGTATCTTTCGAAATAGCTGCGATGGCTTTATTGGTTTCATCAGCAAAAACCCGTCCGTCTTCACGGATAGATTCATCCCAAACCGTGTCAATAATGCGGATTTTTTTTGAATCTATGCTTTTGATTAATTCTGTTGTCTCGTCAGTAGAATTCCCTAGGGCTATCACAAAATCATCACACAAGGGGAGAACAGAAAGTATGGCTTCCTTTGCAGGATAATCGTTTGCGACTGCATTTCTTAAAAAGGTAAACCCAGTAACTTTCATCTGTTCAAATATGTTTTTAACGGTAATGAAGCTATCATGATTTGCTGATAAGTTTCCTGCGGGTTTTGGTAAATGATGATGGTTTCATTCCGTCTTAGTTGTTTGCGCTTTGTGGCTGATTATTTTGTTAATTTGTACAAAGATAGTTTTATTGATGAATAATACCTCCCTATCCATTTTAAGCGAAGTAAAACAAGGCAATTACAAGGTTTTGGCAAGAACATTAACGCTTGTTGAAAATGATCTTTCGCCAGCAGATTCTATTCTCAAAAATTTGAACAGTCGTTCATCAACTCCTGTAATTGGCATTACCGGGCCTCCAGGTGCAGGCAAAAGTACGCTGGTAAATTCCATAATTAACTTTTTTACCCTTAAAAATAAAAGGATTGCCATTTTGGCAATCGATCCAACCTCCCCATTTAATTTTGGTTCGTTACTTGGCGACCGAATCAGGATGGCCGGACAGTTTAATAATCCCAATGTTTTTATTCGATCTTTAGCTACCAGAGGTGCGTTGGGTGGCATTTCCGCAAAAACAATTGAGATGGTTGATGTTCTAAAAGCATCAAATTTTGATCTTATTCTTATCGAAACTGTTGGTGTCGGGCAATCTGAAGTAGAAATTGCTGGTTTAGCCGATAAAACAATTGTGGTTCTGGTTCCGGAATCAGGGGATGATGTTCAGCATATCAAATCAGGATTGATGGAAATTGCTGACTGTTTTGTGGTTAACAAAGCCGATAGAGAAGGAGCTGATAATTTCGCTAGTAACCTAAAAAAAATGGTTCATCAGGGCGTAAAGTTAATTCCGGTTTTAAAAACGGTAGCTGATAAAGATATTGGCGTTGATGCATTAGGGAACTGGATTATGGAACCAATTGCCAATATTAACCAACGGCAAGAATTTCTTTTTGCAGAGAAAGCCTGGAAACTTATTCAGAACTATAAAATGCGTAATGTTGACAAAAAGAAGCTTACAGCAGATATTCAAACGGCATTGCAACAAGCAGATTTTAATATTTATCGTTTCGCGGATAACTTCGTTGATGGGTTATAAGTGACTAAAAGTTCAGTATCCATTTAATTTTTCAGCTATTGAAGCGAATTACAAAGTTTTATCGTTTTCATTTAGAAATAACGTTTACGCATGTTCATAATATGCTTGTTATTTAACCGTTTATCGATTGACTAATAGTGGTAAACTTAATAGTCAATTATTCGTATTTGAATCAGTAATAAAACAGTTATATGGCTTTAGCTTACATTAACCTCAGTTCAAAACAATATATTAACTTCATGTGCAGAACTGATTTTGAACGCAGCATATTTCACAATACGTATCGCGAATTTCAAAAAAGATCTAAGCCTTATGCTCAAGATAAACGCTCGCATACCTTTTCTCAAATGTTGAAAGAAAATGCGAAAGCTTATTCTTTGCATCAAAAACTGGAATCATCTGTAATGGATACACTGATTTCTTTAAAAAATAAAATGCCCGAATTGATTGATTCGCAGGGGCAATCCATTCTCTTCGATTGGGTCGAACTTCATATTCTTTCCTCAGACCTATTAAATAAAGCTGCCCATGTTTTGGAGATAACTTATACGAGTCCAAAAATGATTTTGCACAAAACCACCAACGATTACTTAATTCTAAGTTATCATTCTAAAGAGAATTTTAACGAACTATTTATGGTTAAGCTGACAGATGATCTGGTGATCAATTATGATAAAAATTTAAAACTAGCTTAATTGTTATCATGACAATAGCTGTATGTTTGATTAGTAGTGAACATATAAAATATTCATTGATAAAGCCATTAGCATTAGTTTAATTAGGAACAGTTTTAGGCATAAAGCAAGCTGAAAATTGTGATTTATTGCTAAATATATGCTTAAATTAGGCAATGTTGAATCTCTTTCTGAATTTAATTGATCGAAGAAATGTCGTCTAATAGCCATTCAAACAGTATTTTCCAGTTATTTTTATTATTATTAAAAATAAACATTGGTTTATAGGTATTTAAGCCTATCTTTGGTACAAATTAAAATACAATATAATGCAACAAGGAACAGTAAAATTTTTTAATGAAACTAAAGGTTTCGGATTTATCACTCCATCTAATGGCGATGCCGAAATTTTTGTTCATGCTTCAGGCTTAATTGACAACATTCGCGAGAATGATACCGTAAACTACGATGTAGAAGAAGGTAGAAAAGGCCTTAACGCGGTAAATGTAAAAGTAGCTTAAGAAAACTCGAACACATAAATCGTTGAAAGTCCCGATGCAAATCGGGACTTTTTTTTGTGCCTAAATATTCCGATGTTGATATCGATATTCATATATTAATTTTTCTCTTATTATCCTTTTCTTAATGTTTGTGTATAATGCTATTTATTCAAATGATCGTTTTATACAAATTCTTTCAATTTCTTTCGTTTCTGACTTAGAATGTTTCTAAATAAATGTTTTATCGCCGTTTTGTCATAATGGTTTATAAATTAAACTCATAATTAGATACTTTTGCAAGAAATTTAGATATAAATCCTAATCAAATGAGTGGTTTCGGAAATGCACTTTCTTCATCAATAGGAAGAAAATACGTGATGGGTGTTACAGGAATATTCCTGATACTCTTTTTAATTGTACATGCGGGTATTAACTCGTTAATTTTTCTTGATGATAATGGTTTAACATTCAATGTGGGTGCTCATTTTATGGCAACCAACTGGATCATCAGGGCTGGTGAGTATGTTTTGTTTTTAGGGCTGCTGGTACATATTTACCAGGCTATCAACCTAACTATTCAAAATAAAAAGGCAAGGCCACAAACTTATGCCGTTTATAATGGCAGTGCAAATAGTAAGTGGTATAGCCGTTCAATGGGCTTACTAGGTACCTTGCTACTTATTTTCTTAGTGATTCACTTAAAAGACTTTTGGGTAGTATCTCGCTTTACTGGTATTCCAACTGTTGATGCTAACGGCCACGAAGATTTATATGCGGTGATGAGAGAAAAATTCCATGATCCGGTTAGAGTTGCGGCTTACGTGTTATTAATGATTTCACTATGTTATCATTTATTACATGGCTTTGCTTCTGCTTTCCAAACCATGGGTTGGAATCATTCAAAATATAATGGAATAATTAAGGGAGCTAGTGTTTGGTACTCAATTATCATTTCGATCCTTTTCGCATTGATGCCAATAGCAGTTTATACCGGTTTAATTAATTAGTTTTTAGCACAAAAGAGATATGTCAGATATTAATTCAAATATTCCAGAGGGTGAATTAACCAACAAATGGACTAAATTTAAGTCTTCTGTGCCTTTGGTTAACCCATCGAACAAAAGAACTATTGAAGTAATTATTGTAGGTTCAGGTTTGGCAGGTGCTTCTGCAGCAGCAACTCTGGCCGAAATGGGTTATAAAGTAAAGTGTTTTTGTTTCCAGGATTCACCTCGTAGAGCGCACTCTATCGCAGCTCAGGGTGGTATTAATGCCGCAAAAAATTATCAGAATGATGGTGACAGTGTTTACCGTCTTTTTTACGATACGATTAAAGGTGGAGATTATCGTTCCCGCGAAGCCAATGTACATCGATTAGCAGAAGTAAGTACCAATATTATAGATCAGTGTGTTGCTCAAGGTGTGCCTTTAGCGCGTGAATATGGTGGTTTGCTAGATAACCGTTCATTCGGTGGTACCCAGGTGCAACGTACCTTTTATGCTGCGGGCCAAACAGGTCAGCAACTACTATTAGGTGCATATTCAGCTTTAGAACGCCAGATTGGTATGGGTAAGGTAGAAATGTATACCCGCCATGAAATGCTTGAGGTAGTTAAAATTGATGGTAAGGCACGTGGTATTATTGCCCGTAACTTAATTACCGGCGAAATTGAGCGTCACTTCGGCCATGCAGTTGTATTAGGAACAGGTGGTTACGGAAACGTTTTTTACCTTTCTACAAATGCCATGGGAAGTAATGTTACTGCCGCATGGAAAGCTCATAAGCAAGGCGCTTACTTTGCAAACCCTTGTTATACACAAATTCACCCGACTTGTATCCCGGTTTCCGGAGATCACCAGTCTAAATTAACCTTGATGTCAGAATCATTACGTAATGATGGACGAATCTGGGTTCCTAAAAAGAAAGATGATAACCGTAAAGCTTCAGAAATTCCTGAAGATGAAAGAGATTATTATTTAGAGCGTCGTTATCCTGCTTTTGGTAACCTTGTTCCTCGTGATGTGGCATCCCGTGCTGCAAAAGAGCGTTGTGATGCTGGTTATGGTGTTGGAGCTTCTAAATTAGCGGTATATCTGGATTTTAAGGCTAATACTGAACGTTACGGTAAAATTGAAGCTTCTAAATCAGGGATTCATAATCCTGATAAAGAAACATGTATGCGCTTAGGTACTGAGGTAATTAAAGCAAAATACGGAAACCTGTTTGATATGTATGCGCAAATCACAGGTGAGAATCCTTACGAAACACCAATGCGTATTTATCCTGCAGTTCACTATACAATGGGTGGATTATGGGTTGATTATAACTTAATGACATCTGTTCCTGGGTTATATTGTACTGGTGAGGCTAACTTTTCCGATCACGGTGCGAACCGCTTAGGTGCATCTGCTTTGATGCAAGGTTTGGCTGATGGTTATTTCGTTCTTCCTTATACCATTGGCGCTTATTTATCAAAAGAAATTTCGGTGAAAGCCATTCCAACGGATCACCCTGCATTTGTAGAGGCTGAGGAAAGAGCAAAGGGAATATTAAACACCTTAATTAATATAAAAGGTACTAAATCTGTAGATCATTTCCATAAACGTTTAGGCCACATCATGTGGGAAAAATGTGGTATGTCTCGTAGTGAAACAGGTTTGAAACAAGCGATTGAAGATATAAGAGCATTACGTGCGGAGTTCTGGAGTAATGTTAAAGTACCTGGAATTGCTGAAGAGTTAAATCCTGAGCTGGAGAAAGCTGGTCGAGTAGCCGATTTTATTGAATTAGGAGAATTGATGTGTATCGATGCTTTAAATCGCAATGAAAGCTGTGGCGGTCACTTCCGTGAAGAATATCAAACTGAAGAGGGCGAAGCTTTACGGGATGATGAAGACTTTGCATATGTTGCAGCCTGGGAATTTAAAGAAGGTGTAAACTTCGAACTTCACAAGGAAGAATTGAAGTTTGAAAATATTAAAGTAGCACAAAGAAGTTATAAATAGCAGAGTGCATTGTGCATGGAGCTGTTTAGCCCTATGCCTTATGCTCCCCGCCTAAATCTCAATATCATGAGTACAGGAAATATGAACTTAACGCTAAAAGTTTGGCGTCAAAAAAATAACAATACCAAAGGTGCTTTGGTGGATTACAAACTAGCTGGTATTTCACCAGATATGTCTTTTTTGGAGATGTTCGATGTATTAAACGAAGATCTGATTACCAAAGGCGAAGAACCGGTTGTATTTGATCACGATTGCCGAGAAGGTATTTGTGGCATGTGCTCGATGTTCATTAATGGTCGCCCTCACGGACCGAAAGATTTGGTAACCACTTGCCAGTTACACATGCGCTCTTTTAAAGATGGTGATACAATTGTGGTAGAGCCATGGAGAGCGGCAGCTTTTCCGGTAGTGAAAGATTTAACCGTAGATCGTTCTGCATTTGATAGGGTTATTGCAGCAGGGGGCTTCATTTCTGTAAATACAGGGAATGCTCAGGATGCCAATAGCCTTCCGATTCCGAAAATGCAGGCAGATGCAGCATTTGAGGCTGCAGCATGCATTGGTTGTGGCGCTTGCGTGGCAACTTGTAAAAATGCTTCCGCCATGTTATTTGTATCTGCTAAAATATCTCAATTGGCATTATTACCGCAAGGTCAGCCAGAACGTTATCGTCGCGTACAAAGCATGGTGGCACAAATGGATGCTGAAGGTTTTGGTAATTGTACCAATACGGGTGCTTGTGAAGCAGAATGCCCTAAAGGGATTTCTCTTGAAAACATAGCACGCATGAACCGTGACTTTGCAAGTGCAAAATTTGTTTCGGAAGAAACAATTTAAAAATATACTGTGCATTCAGCTGAAGAGCTGAATCTTAAGCCTCAAACCTAGTTTGGGGCTTTTTACTTTTCACCAGATGCATTTTGAAATCAAACGCAACAAAATATAAGTTTGTGAAACGCAAATAATTCTATGTTAGCATATTAAAATTTTTCTTATTTGAAATTATATTCTGTAAAGTTTGTATAAACCCTAAAAAATTTATAGATTTAAACTTCCGAGACAGGAGAGAAAACACAAAAGCCCGGCTATTTTTTAGCAGGGCTTTTGTGCTTTTTAGTTTTGATTATATATCAATTAGGTCATAGTAAAGTTAATAGCCATTTGATACTTAACTCTAACTGGATGCCCGTTTGCGTCAATCGCCGGATTCCATCTTGGTGCAGATTTCATAACTCTTAAAGCTTCTGCATCGGTTTCCTTTGAGAGCCCCTTAATAACTTGTACATCTGATAATGTGCCATCTTGATCCACATTAAAAGCTAAAAATACTTTTCCCTCCACCTTATCTTTTTTTGCCTGCGCCGGATACTTAAGGTTCTTTGCCAAATAACTATAAAGTTTGCTTGTACCTCCAGGATATTCCGGTTGTATTCCCGATTTAATGGCTGTCATTTTTCCTGTTGTAGGCGAGAGATTGAAATTAACATTAATATTGTACTTTACTCTTACCGGCTTGCCATTTAATATGCCTGGATTCCAGTTTGGTGAGTTTTTAAGTACCCGTAGGGCTTCAGCATCAGTTTCTGTAGATAATCCTTTGGTTACTGTCACATCGCTTAATTTGCCGTTCTTTTCAACAATGAAGCTTACAAATACCTTACCCTGTGTTTTATTGTTTATCGCTGCCTCAGGATACTTAATTTCCTTTCCTAGGTATTCGTAAAATTTCGCAATGCCACCAGGGTAGGACGGTTGCTTCTCTACAGATACAAAATCATAAATTTTCTGTGCCTTTGCAGAATTAATAAACATGGCGATGCCCATTAGGGCTAAAATCATTAGCTTTCTCATGATGTTTTAAATTAATGTTTAATGGTTTTTATTTAATAATTTAGGTTTTAGCTCTATTTAGTGGCTAACCTTTGAAGATCAAAATCTAATGCAATAATCACAATTGATGTTTCTTTCATAGGCAGATTATGTTAGAATTTTTTGCGTAAATAATCAACAGTTGTACCCTTGTCAATGTTGATTTCTTTTTGATTCAAGTCTCTGAATAAATTAGTTTTTCCTTTTTTAGTGGTGATTAGCATTACACCTTCTTTTGCTTCTGCGCCATAAAGATCGGTAGCCATATTACCTTTTAATACATTTACCGATTCAATATTATTTTGATTCATGGTATATAAAACCTCTTTATCTGCTAATTTAGTTCCATCGATAACAATTACCCCTTTAAATGCGCCATCCTTTGTCTTAATAAAACCTACATTTTGATTAGACTTCAAAATTGAATTTTGTGTTTTGGATGGAGTTGCTGACTCATCACCCGTATTCAATTTGAAATTTACGTTGAGGTTGTATTTTACCCGAACTGTTTTTCCGTCAGCTATCCCCGGATTCCATCTGGGTGATCCACTAACTACCCTGACGGCTTCTTCATCTGTTCCGCTGCCCAATCCATGCGTAATATTCACGTCAGATAGTTTTCCATCCCTTTCCACAATAAAGGATAGAAATACTTTTCCCTGAACATTGTTTTGTTGTGCCAATACAGGATATTTTATACTCTTTCCTAAATATTCGTAAAACTTGGTAATTCCTCCCGGAAATTCAGGTTGTTGATCTATGGATACAAAATCGAATACTTTTTCAGGGGGAAGATTATCTTTTTGTGTAGCCGAATAGCCAACAATGTTAATTGCAGATAATTTCTGATAGGAAGGAACCGCAACAAAATTTCTGTTCTTAATGGCCGATTTATGATCAGTTAATCTAAATCCGACGGCTAAAGTATATTTTCCATTAGGTACATTTTTAAAACTTCTGTATGATAATATCGCTTTCATTACCTCTTCATTACAGCCATCACCTAAATCTACAACACTGCTAATTTGAGTTACTTTATTATTTTGAAGTGTAAATTTAATTTGTGCATTACCTTGTAAATTATTTTGATGAGCTTCAGATGGATATTTTATTGTTCTTGCCAGGAAACGATAAAAGCCATTCCAATTTGCATCCACTTTTTCTCCTGAAGAAAGAATCACATTTTTAGATGATGTTTCATTTAAGGATTCATTTTTCGGAGCGACCATATCTTGCATGATTTCAATTGGTTTTTCTAAAGGAATCTGGTCTGAGAGGGCGATCAGTTTTTTATTTTTGCGAATAGTGGCTGAAGAAAAGATAATTAAAATGGCAAAAAGCGGGATAAAAAAACCATATTTCATGATGGCCATTTTTTTTGATCTTTCTTTCTGAAGCATGAAGATTCTCTTTTTAATGAGTGATTTTTCAAAAAAACCATTCGTTAAGCTATTTGGTGAAACCCCAAAAGAATGGCTCAGAATAAGCATGGCGTAGTCTGCTTTATCGCCCTGAAATTCCGCAGCCTGCTGATCAGCTAAAAATTCGTGTATATTTTTGATTGATTTTTTATACAGATATATGAATGGATTTATCCAGGTTAAAATACCTAATACTTCAAAAAATAAAATATCCAACGTATGCCATTGTTTAACATGTGTATCCTCATGAACATCAATTACATTTGATAAAGGAAGGTTTTCGTCTATTACTTTTCTGCTAAAAAATGAAAATGCTGAACCAGCTCTCGCATAGTTAATTAGATTTTTAACTACCAATAAATTAATCACTAGCTTACCCAGAAAAAACAATACACCTGTGAAATAGATAAAAACAAGAGCACTTGGCCAGCTCAAAACAGTTTGCTGATCTGGAACTATTGTTGCCTTTTCTAAAAGGCCCCCCCAGTTTACCGTGGTGTAAACCTTTTGCGCAGCTTCCTGCCGGGTAATCCATTCCAATCGTATAAATGGTATACACAAAGACAAAAGACCCGAAACTACTAAATAGATGCGATTTAGTAAGAAATAGGTCTCCTTATCTAACAGTAATTTATAAAAACCATAAAAAACAATCAGGTATAAGTTTACCTGCAGCAGGTAGTGGGCGAAACTCATTTTGGATTGCGTTTAATTTTATTTATCATTTTTAAAATCTCATCAACATCACTCAAATCAAGTTTCTCTTCTTTTACAAAAAAGGAAAACATACTTTCTACAGAGTTTTCAAAGTAATTTCCGAGAAGTTTTTCTGTAGCATGACGCTTATATTCCTCTTTACTAATCAAGGGATAGTATTGATGCGCCTTTCCAAAAGCTTCATGATCAATAAAACCTTTCGTTTCCAGAATCCTGATAATTGTTGAAACCGTATTATATGCGGGTTTGGGTATAGGAAGTTGATCTATAACTTCTTTAACAAATGCTTTTTCCAGTTGCCATAAAACCTGCATAATCTGTTCTTCGGCTTTAGTTAAATCTTTAATTTCCATAATTATTTTTACAATAAGGATGAACAACAAATGTTGACATAACTAAAATTAAAACTAATTATTTAGTTATCCAAATTATATTGAAAATAAAGACTTGAAATTTAAAGGAGCTATATTTTAATCAGATTGTTTTTAATTGCGTAAACCACCAGGCCCGTACGGGATTTAATATTGAGTTTAGCAAATAGAGATTCACGATAATTATCTACTGTACGCGGACTAACATTCATTAGGTCGGCAATTTCTCTATAAGTGAGTTCACTACTGCAGTGTTGAAGAAATGTTAATTCACGGGCACTAAAAACTGGCTTTGTGTCACCATCTTTAAGCGCTACCAATAGTCGGCCTGATACCAAATCATTAACATAAAATCCTTTTTCGGTTATGGCTTTGATGGCATTGAGAAGATCTATCGGTGTAGACTCTTTGAGCATGTAACCGCCTGCGCCAGCTTTCAACATTCCAATAATGGCTTTTTCATCTTCCAGCATGCTTAGCGCCAGTATATTTACATGAGGATAATTTTCTTTAACCCATTTTGTAGCTGCGTATCCATCCATTACAGGCATACTAATATCCATTAAAATAAGCTGTAAATCAGGATGGTTTTTTATTTTATTTTGAAGATCTACGCCATTAATGCCTTCAAACAGCACTTTAATTTCATCAAACTCATCTAATAAACTTGCCAAACCTGAACGAAAAAGTGTGTGATCATCAACAATAGCAATAGAGATAGACAGAGCGGGCATGTTTTAGGGATAGGGGATTTCAATTAATATATTTGTACCGTTACTAGGTGACGAATTTAATATTAATTTTCCATTGATCATTTCTATTCTTTTATGAATAGAATTTAATCCCATTCCGGATGGTGCTATTGCATCTTGGTCATAATCGAAGCCAATTCCATTTTCTTTAATTTGTAAATGAAGGATCTTCTCTTCATAATAGGCGTTAAAGGTAATCGTAGTAGCATTGGCATGCTTGATAATATTGTTAATAATTTCTTGCAATAAACGTAAAATGATCAAGTCCTTATCTGGTGATTTTTCTGTCAAATCAACCAGGGTGTTGTTTATTTCTATTTCGTAAGCACCGGTTTTGTTTAACCAGTTTATTTCCTGATCGAGTGCATAGCCAATTCCATTTTCAACAATCTGTTCTCCGTGTAACAGCTTTGCCAGCTCCCTCAGCTCTTTGATAGATTTATTAATTAGGGAAAGAGAATTGCCAATTTTTTTCTCTGCTTTTTCGCTATCCATCAGGTTTACAGAATTAAGCGTTAAAGTTGTCAGGCTAAGGAGTTGACCAATATTATCATGCAGTTCTGTAGCAATGGTTTGCATGGTTTGATCTTGTACCTCGATCCGCGCCTGCAAAATTTCAGATTCAAACTTTCGCCGCATATGTTCTTTTTCCAACAAATGATTTTTTTTATGCTTCGCATAAGATCTGATGTAGAGAATCAGAAATAGCGGCATCAATAAAAATATCAGTGTCGTTATTGCAATTAATGTTGCAATTTGCGTTGTTTGGCTCTGCATATGTAGCTGTAAATCCAGTTACTGTAAAGGATGGTATTGGTAATGTAATAGATAAATAAGCGAAGCGGAATATGTTCAAAAAGCTTAATCTTAAAAAGATCGTAGGTAAGATTAGTCGCCGTACTGCCGAAATAGTAGAACAATACGCCGTTAACCCACCAAAATTCTGGATGATGTTTGAGTTCCAGCGTTTCCTCGTCATTCAAAAGTTTGTAATAATAATAAAGGCAATACAGTACAAATATAACGGACATTACATTAACTGTATTATCATTAAAGATGTCATTATAAGCATGGATTCCATTTTTAAATGTAAAAATAGTAAAGATCAGATAACAGATACCAAGGCCAGTAAAAACTATTGGCCTTGGATCAATGTATTTTTTTAGACAATAGTACATTCCATAAGAAATAAATGCGATTTCAAAAAGTAAGAATGTATTATATAACCCTAAATTATGATGACGCAGAATTGCCAGATATGCCCCTCTCGCTTCTGTAGATAATGCAATAACAAGATAAGCAATATTAACCTTCCAGAAAGAAATTTTATCTTTAAGAAGGAGGAATAATGCTACAATCAGACAGATTATTTCGGCAATAATGATAGGGTTAAAAAAATTCATACACTATAACTCAACTCCGTCACACATAGAAGGACAAAGTGTGCCTCTGTTTTCGATATCCTCTACATCATCCTCATGTGTATTTGTTACTTCGCCACGTGCGTTAGTTTCACCAGCTGCATAAGTAGGTACCAGCAATACCGTATTACGTCCTAGATGATCTTCTGGTAAACCCTCTAATGATTCAGATAAATATTTTGCAAAGTATATTCTTAAACCATCATGTTTACCTTCACTAATTTTTTTTGCCATTGCCAGAATTTGATCTGCAGGGAACCATACTGCTTTTGTATATGACTTGGAGTTGCGGCTGGCAGCCTCTTCACTATAGGCATTAACCATTTGTTGTGCTATTTCTTTATCAATAGGCTGCGATTTGTTTAATTTTTCCATATGAGTATTTATAAATGATTTAGATCCCTAAAGTCGTGAATTAGATGATGGCAGGCAATAGCGATTGGTATTTTTAATACCGTAAAATCACCTTTTTATTTAGGGTGTTTTATGCTACTCATAAATCAGTAGTGGCACGTACTTTTGAATATAGAAACAAACGAAATACAGATTTTTAAATATTAAAGTTGCCTATCCAGATATCATGCTTAAAGTTTAGGCTAAACAAAGGTTCAGCATTTTCTTATTTGCATAATCGTTATTAATTGCTTTTTTGTTCACCACATTTATTTTTTGAAATGATAAACGATGTTTTAGTTAATGAAAATAATAGTTTAATAACTGAACGGGAAATAGACATCGTACGTCTTTTGTCAAAAGGTTATAACAGTAAGGAAATTGGTGATCTGCTCTTTATTAGTGAGCATACCGTAAATACACATAGAAGAAATATGGTAAGAAAACTTGATTTACGCAACTCTTATCAGCTCATTGTTTGGGCATTTAAACAAAGAATTTTGTCCTTTTAATAAGGAATAACGCTCTCCTTTTAACGCTTCTCTCTCTCTAAACAACAAAGCCTGCCTTTTGATCAGTAATGATCAAAAAAGCAGGCTTTTGTATGATTGCAGGATCTAATTTTAATCTATCAAATAGAGATCGAAATTTTATTGCAGGATTATTTAATACTTTTTTTGGTGACAATGAAATAACCCAGAATAAAGAGTACAGAGGCATAAATTAAACTGCTATAGATTTCATGTGTGAAGATGGGGAAGTTTGAAGGGTTTGCTGCTGCCTTACTGCCACTTAAAACCAATGATGGATGACTGTATGGAATTAAATAAGCGTATTTCCAACCTACATTGCCTGCAATAATGCCCATAATTGTACCAACAAAACCTATCCCCATGGGTTTTAAAAAATCGCCCCAAAGCAAACTTAAAATAAACTGAATAGATAAGATTCCCAGGGAAGATAAAAAGAGTTTGGTGTAAAATTTAATCAGGATCATGGAGGGATCATACTGATTGAAATTAAATTTCTGTACCAGGAGTTGCAATAAATGTCCGAATGCAAAAGTAAGACTGCAGAACAGGAACAACGAAAGAAATATTAGAATTACGGCAAAGATATATTTGGCAGCATAAATAGAGAATTTATTGAGTGGTTGGGCAAAGAGTGATTTCCAGGTGTCGTTTTTGTGTTCGATGTTATTAACTGAAAATGCCATAAAAATAACATAAAAGGGTAAAATCAGTATGCCCATTACACCAAGGGCTGCACTAATGTAACGCAGCCAAAGAATCATTGGTGGCTGGTGAAGATTTAAAATCTTTTCTGAACTGCTATAAAAGCCAAAAGTGATTAAACTACAGATAATAAGCGGCAATAAAATCGATGCCCAAAATGCAAGTGTTTTTCTTGATTTATAAAATTCTGAATATATGGAAATGTATAAAGAGCGCATTTTTAGTTTGTTTTAGTAATATCCAGGAATAGGTTTTCTAAATCTTTTCTTTGTTGTGAAAGACTGGTGACCGTAAACCCATTTTGTACCAATAAAGTATTTATCATTCCACTTTCTGTTTGAGATATAAACGGAATACAAATTTTTGCATCCGTTTTGGTTGCAATTTCATATCCCTTTTCCTCAATAAGCATTGAAGCCCGATCAATATCAGTCACTTCAATTTCTAGCAAAGGTTTATTAAGTAGCTGAAGCTCCTGTATGGTTCCCTGGAAAAGTAGTTCTCCTTTGTTGATGATGCCGACGTGCGTAGCCGTTCTTTCTATTTCTGCTAAGAGGTGGCTGGATACCAAAATGGTTTTGTTGTACTTTGTAGTGAGCTCAATCATCAGGTTTCTGATCTCGATGATGCCATTTGGATCGAGACCATTTGTCGGTTCATCTAAGAGGAGCAGTTCAGGGTCGGAAACTAAGGCTAGGGCTATACCCAATCGCTGTTTCATCCCTAAAGAATATTGCTTTGATTTCTTATTTGCAGCTTCTGTTAAGCCAACGAGTGCCAGCATTTCATCAGCCTTGCTTCTTTTAATACCTAGAAGCAAACACCGGTTAACCAGGTTTTCTTTTCCGGTGAGATGCCCATAAATAGCAGGTTGCTCTACCAGTGCGCCCACCCGCTTTAATATGGCAATGCGGTTATTGTTGATTTCTTTTCCGAAAATAAAGACCTGATCGGATGGAGATTTCAAGAGATTAAGCAGGATTTTTATCGTGGTGGTTTTTCCTGCTCCATTTGGCCCAAGGAAACCATAAATGCTGCCTTTGGGAACTTGTAATGCTAAATTTTTTAAAATTGCCTGCCGGCCAAAGGTAAAATTTAGTCCAACGGTTTCTATTGCAAAATTACTCATTACACTATTTAAAAATAGCTGTAGCTTGTTTCACCATTGAAGTAGGTGCTTTGGCTGGTTTAACTACTATTTCAGCATCATTTTGATTGGTATTAACGGTAAGCGTTAATATAATCATCATAAAAACTGGCAATAATAAAAGTAAAAATGGCGAGGTATTGGCTAATTTTTTCATAACAGTTAGTTTAATTTGAGAGGTTGTGAAAGAATCATCAGTAATTACTGCTTGATTGGTGAAGTTGATTGCTGATGAATTTTTCATGGTTGTTTCGTTTTGATGATTCAAAGAAACAGAATGGAAATTGGCTGCTAAAATCTATTATACCAAGTGTTCAAGATTATAGATCAACGGGCAATTTTATGGTTTGTCGCTAAAAAACGGTGTTTGTCGATAAATTTGGGCTTTTTGGCCGTTCGTAGAAAAAAAAAGCCAGTTGGTAGATTGTGTTGGGTTAAAAAGGAAACTTTATTTACTTTGGATGCACTAATCGAATCATGGATGCGATTGGAAGATTAAGTAAATCATAATGACGAAAAGCAAAGGGCCAATCATACTGCATGCACTGTACTGGACAGTTATATTAATCATCATTGCATTAAGTGCCTTTTTTGATTCCGATACAAAAAATATAAAGCACTTTCTAATATCTCTTGTATTATTTGGAATCATAAATGTTTCGCTATTTTACATTAATTACCTTATCCTCATTCCTCAATTCATTAAAAAGAAAAAGAAGTACTTTCTTTATATCTTCATTTTTATTATTCTTCTAGGTGTAGCAGCATTTATTAAAACTGCAATTGCGGTGTTAAACCCGAAAGAGATGATGGAGTATATGACTGAAGGCAAGCGAAAAACGATCACTGTTAATCAATATTTCTTCGCACAGTTGTTTCTATGTGGTTTCTTTCTGGTTTCCAGTTGCCTGATCAAATTTGCTGCAGATTGGTTTGCTAATGAACGCATTCAGCGTAATCTTGAAAGTGAACGCCGTGAAATGGAGTTGCAATTTTTGAAATCGCAACTCAACCCTCATTTTCTTTTTAATTCGCTTAATAATATTTACTCTTTGGCTTATCAAAAATCAGATAAAACGGCTGATGCAATCATGAAGCTCTCTGAAATTATGCGCTACATGATTTATGAAAGCAATACGCCAACAGTATCACTAAGTAAGGAAGTTGATTATTTAACCAATTACATTGATTTACAAAAAATCAGGTTTAAAGATGGAGCGTACATTGAGATGGTATTAAACGGAGAAATTGATGATCAGAAAATTGTTCCGCTGATGTTGATCTCTTTTGTAGAAAATGCGTTCAAACATGGTGTGGTAACTGATCCAGAGCATCCGGTGAAAATTAACATCATTGCCAATCAAAAAATCCTTCATTTCAGTGTGATCAATAAAAAAAACAATCAGAATAAAGATGCACAAGGTGGAGTTGGTTTAACCAATGTAGAAAGGAGATTACAATTGATATATCCTGACAGATATAAATTAAATGTTGTAAATTCGGCTACCCATTATACCTGCGAACTGATGATTGATATATAATCCGGGAACCAAATACCTGCGGATGTTATCCAAATCATGAATTAAAACTATAAAGCTAAAATGAACTTAAATTGTATTGTTGTTGATGATGAGCCATTAGCGCTCGATATTCTGCAAGATTATATCTCAAAGGTACCTTTTTTAAATTTCGTTAAAAGGTGCGAAAATCCTATAGAAGCTTTGCAAATTGTTCAGGCTGGTGGCATCGATCTGGTTTTCCTGGATATTCAAATGCCAGAACTCACCGGAATCCAATTTTTAAAAATTGCCGGAAATAAATGCCATTATATTTTAACCACTGCTTACCCACAATATGCTTTGGAAAGTTATGATCTTAACGTATCAGACTATCTTTTGAAACCAATTGCATTTGACCGTTTTTATAAAGCAGTAGAAAAAGTTCATAACCAATTTAAACCTGTAGAGGCACCGGCAAGTGTGGCCCAGCCAATTGTAACACCTGCACCTTTTTCAGCTCCCGCAAATCCTGTTCAGGATTATATTTTCGTAAAAACGGAACATAAAATCCAGAAGATTTATTTACATGATATTCTTTTTATTGAAGGTTTAAAAGACTATATTTCTATATATACTAAAACTGAACGGGTAATTACCCTTCAAAGCATGAAAAAAATGGAAGAAGCTTTGCCACAAAGTCAGTTCATTCGGGTACACAAATCGTACATCATAGCAGTAGATAAAATTGAAAGTATTGAGCGAAGCAGGATCACCATCAATCAGAAAATCATTCCGGTTGGAGATACCTACAGAGATGAATTTTTTAAAGTAATTGGCAATAAGAATATTTAGTCTGGAGTCTTTAGTCCATAATCATGAGTATCAAGTATTAAGTCCAAAGTCTAGAATCACAATAGGTCTCGATACCTAATACGTTAGTCTTGATACCTGATACTTTAATCTTGATACTTCTATTGTCCAAGCACTTTTCTAATTTCAGTTTCAGCTTCCAGTGTAATTTCGTTTGCTGTCTTTCCTTCGGGTTCTATTGGTTTTAATACGGTCCATTTTAGGGCATGGCCTGTGGTAAGTGGAAACATGCCGAAACGCACAATTTTCCAAGAGTTTTCAATTGCGATAGGTACAACTAATGCATTTGGAACAACTTTTAATAAAGTCGCAATTCCGCCAAATTGGAAGGTTTTAACCTGTCCGTCTTTGGCCCTTGTGCCTTCAGGAAAAATAACAGTACTCCAGTTGTTTTCCTTCATTCTGCGTCCAAGATTAATGATTTCAGATATGGCCTGTTTATTATCTTTTCTATCAATATTTGCACCACCACCTAATCTTAAGTTAATGGAAATGGATGGGATGCCTTTTGTAAGTTCTATTTTAGAAATAAATTTTGCACTGTGTTTTCTTAAAAACCAGATCATAGAAGGAATATCATACATGCTTTGGTGGTTAGCGGTAAAGATAATTGGCCGATCAGTAGGAAGGTGATAATCGTTTTTAAAGCGAACAGAATTAAATAAGAATATCTGGCAATAAGTTAAAAAAAAGTTCAGAATGTCTACAGAAACCTTATGTGCTTTGTATCCGAAAAAGCGATGACAAATCCACTGGATAGGGTGGAAGATGCAAAGTGTCAATCCAAAGAAAAAGTAGAAAACAGGGCTTAAAATGTAGCCGAAAAACTTGCTCATATTTATTTAAATAGTTCGCAAAGATAATAAGACTTAAATAAACCCCGCAGGTTTTTAAAAACTGTTGGGTTTGGAAAATTACTATGATAATTCACCATTGAGCAGCATCAGTTTTGCTTTTAAAATAGCAGCAACACTCATCGAATCGGTTATTTCACCATTTAAAACCATTTGGTAGGCGGTATCAAATGGTACTTTCTTTACTATTAATTGCTCTGTTTCTTCAGGCATGGCTATTCCTTGAATGAGATCAGTTGCAAGGTAAATAATGGCATGTTCGTCACTTACAGAATTGGAAAGATGCATCCGCTGAATCTCTTTCCAGTTTTTGGCACTTAACCCGGTTTCCTCTAAAAGTTCTCGTCTTGCGCTATCTAAAGGATCTTCATGAAATGGTCCACTGCCTTCCGGAATTTCCCAGCTATAGGCTTTAAGTGGAAAACGATATTGCCCAACCAGCCAGGTGTTTTTTTCTTCGTCAAGGGGTAAAATGCCGATAGCGAAATTTTTGAAATGCACCTCACCGTAAATTCCTGAACCACCAGATGGATTAATGACCTGATGTTCGGTAACCCTGATCCAGTTGTTGTCGTATTTTAATTCACTATTGAGTGTCTTCCAAGGGTTTTGATCTTCCATAGCGCAAGATAATGAATATCATTTTTACACGCTGTACTTAAACAAAAAAGGCGTTCCGATATTCGAAACGCCTTACGCTATTAGAATGACCCTTCATCAGGTCTATTTTCCTGCTGATCTTCTTTTTTCTGTTTCTTCACGTTACTAAATGTGGTTTTTCCAAAGCGGTAAGAGAAGGTTAAATTACCCATGGTGCCCTGCATCTGACGTTCAAAATCTACAATTGTAAAATCATCCTCAGTGGTCATACTCCATCTTCTGGTATTAAATACATCCCTCACATTGAAACTTAATGAAGCCTTTTTGTTCGGGAAGTCATATTTTGCACCACCATCAATTCCGTACATCGCATTGCGTTTACCTTGCGCCATCACTTCTGGTGCACGGTAATCGCCACGAACTTGAACCGATACGTTTTTAACTACAGTTAAATTTGCGGTTACGTTTCCATTCCAGCTAAAGCCCTTGCTTGATTTAATATTGAATCTTTCATCACCATCAAATTTTGCCTGGTAAAGGTTTACATTGGTGGTGAAATTTAACGCTTTCACTAAATCGAAACGGCCAATTAACTCTAAACCACTGTTAATCTGGCGTGATAAGTTTTGTGGTGTTGAAGTGATGATTCCGTTAACAGGTGAGCTTCTTACCCGTTGAATAACATCATTGGTTTGACGAAAATACAAACTTGAAGTTAAGGTTACTTTTTTCCAGTATTTGCTGTAGCCCAATTCAAAAGAGTGAACGTCTTCAGGCAATAAGTTCGGATTACCACCTCTGTAGTTAAATGGATCTGATACATCCAAAAATGGATTGGTATCCCATGGGCGTGGGCGGTTTACACGGCGGGTATAGCTTAACTGAAGTTGATTATCACCTTTCAGTTTCTGTGTTAAAAATACACTTGGATATAATCTTTTGTAGTGAATATTTCCTTCGCTTGAAGTTAGCACATTATTGGTGTAGCCATCTAAGTGCGTATCCAAGCGGGCATCTTCAGCCCTTAAACCCAACTGGTACCCAAAATCTTTAATTTGATTTTGATAGTTTACATAAAGGGCGTGCACCTGGTCTTTGCTATTAAAGTTATTGATCAGTTTGTTGTTTTCTATATAAACGCTGGTGTTTGTTAAAATAGAATCTGCATATTGGTTGTTATCCCCTAAACGAATCTGGCTGCGGTAGCCGACTTCCACTTTACCGGCTTTGCCAACAGGTAAGCTATAATCTGTTTGGATATTGTAGTTTGAGTTATCGCCCCTGTTGAAAACTCTTTGTAAACTTAAGTTTTCGTTAATCGGAACATTGTTTCTATTGGTTGTAGTAGTGCTGTAGGTTTGATCGTTATTGTTATCTCCGCTTGAATAACCAAAATTGAAACTCAATTCTTCTTTAGGTTTTTTAAACTTCTGTACATAATCCAAATTTAAATCATAACTGCTACCATAGCCATCATTTAAATTGGTTCTGTTGCTCAAAGAAACAGGTGTTTGTGCACGGTTCAATTGTCTGATATCCAATAATTCATTTCGCTCGTTTTCTCTTGAGTTGAAACCGCCTGATAAACTGATTACGCTTTTAGGTGCCAGATAATAATCTAAACCAGCCTTAGCATTATGCCCTTTTTCCAAAGTATTTGAAGTGGTTGCCTGATTGGTAAAGGCTGTTCTTGCCGAGTCTGATTTATAGGTAATGTCCTGATAACCCCCTCCAACACGGTTTCCATAACGATAGCTATAGTTTCCATAGATATTTACCTTGCTGTTCTGGAAACTTAAATTCGTATTTGCATTATAATTATCGCGGTTACCAGCCGTAATTGCAGCAGAACCATTGAAACCTAATTTAGTGTTTTTCTTTAAAACAATGTTGATAATGCCCGACTGACCTTCTGCATCATATTTAGCTGAGGGGTTGGTGATTACTTCTACACTTTCAATTGAACTGGCCGGAATGGAAGCTAAAATTTGCGCAACATTACCACCCGCAATTAAAGAAGGCTTGCCATCAATTAAAACTTTAACGCCTGTAGAACCTCGTAAACTTACATTGCCATCCATATCTGTAGAAACGGAAGGAACATTCTGCAATAAATCAGTAGCCGAACCACCTTCACTGATTACACTCTGATCTACTGAAAATATTTTTTTATCAATTCCCATCTGCATGCCCTGTTTCTGGCCTGTAACCGTCACCTCACTTAAAATATTTCCTTTGGCCGCATTCATTTTAATGTCGCCAAAGTTTAAAGTGCCTGTTGCTGCGGTAATGGCAACATTGTCCCTCACCATGGTTTGATAGCCAACAAAACTTATTTTGAAAGTAAAATTTCCTTTGGGTAAGTCAGTCATTACAAAGGCTCCGTTCAGGTCTGTCTGTGCAATCTTCACATTCTTTGCCGTTGTTTTATCTATTAAAACAGCTGTAGCAAAAGGAATAGTTTCTTGAGTTTTAGCGTCTTTTAATACACCGGTGATTTTTGCTTTGCCACCAGTTTGGGC
This sequence comes from Pedobacter psychrotolerans, assembly GCF_004340665.1. Taxonomy (GTDB): domain Bacteria; phylum Bacteroidota; class Bacteroidia; order Sphingobacteriales; family Sphingobacteriaceae; genus Pedobacter; species Pedobacter psychrotolerans. The sequence continues at coordinate 361,920 of NZ_SLWO01000005.1, read as the reverse complement.
AAAAAGATTAAATGTTAAACTTAAAAATAGAAGGGTAATGGGTACGGCACGCGATTGTAAAAGTCTCATTAAAAATTAAAATTTGTGTGTGTGTTGTAAAGGGAGACAAAGTAACAGCAACTAAGTTTAATAAGCGTGGCGTAACTATTTTATTACAGCGGTTTTATAGTAATATTTTTGTGAGCCTAAATGATGCTGGTTGGCTTAAATAAATAAGGGGTTTTGTGACGCTGAAGCCTTTCATAAAATGTTACTTTTGTCTGATCTCAAAAACGTCGAAAATAAAATATACAAATGAAAAAAATATTAATCGTTGATGATTTACATCCTGTTTTTAAGGAACGTGCTATGGCAATGGGCTATGTGGTTGATGATGAACCACAAATTACACGGCAGCAAACGTTAGCGAAAATTAAGGATTATGTAGGTATTGCCGTGCGTACCAAGTTTAGAATTGATGCTGAGGTTTTTGCAGCTGCTCCCAATTTAAAATTTGTGGCCAGAGCAGGTGCAGGTTTAGATAATATTGATGATAAAATCGCATTTGAAAGAAACATCGAACTGATTAATGCGCCTGAAGGAAATTGTGATGCTGTTGGAGAACATGCTACCGGATTGTTATTGTCGTTGATGAATAATTTCCGCAAGGCTGATCAGGAAATCAGAAATGGAATCTGGGATCGTGAAGGCAATCGAGGTTATGAGTTGAAAGGTAAAAAGGTAGGGATTATAGGTTACGGCTTTATGGGGCAAAGTTTTGCTAAAAAACTGGCTAGCTTTGAAGTGGATGTAATGGCCTACGACAAATATAAAACTGGTTTTAGCGATGCTTTTGTCCGTGAGGTAAGTATGGAAGAGATTGTGAAGCATAGTGATGTGTTGAGCTTGCACATTCCACTCACTGCCGAAACCAGGCAAATGGTTGATGATGAATATTTTTTCCATTTTAAAAAACCAATTTTCTTTATTAATACGGCAAGGGGAGAGGTAGTAAATACAAAAGCTGTTTTGAATGCCATTAAATCTGGTAAAATTTTAGGCGCTGGTTTAGATGTGTTACAAACTGAAAAGTTTCCTGCCCTGGCAGAACAAGATTGGTATGAGGAATTAAAAAAGAATGAAAAGATCATTTTAACGCCGCATGTAGGCGGCTGGACTTTCGATTCTTACCGAAAAATATCGGAGGTGTTGGCGGATAAGTTACAGGGTTTTTCCTGAGAGGGATATGAAATGAGGACGATAAAATCGCTATTCTCACTCATCCTCATTCTAAATTAAAACAGTTTGGATTTCTTTTTAAGAATTCAGACCAAAATTCCCTAAATTGGATTACAAAATCTAACTAAATTATATCATGCCGAAAGATCATTTATATTCAACAACAATTACGTGGACGGGAAATAAGGGTTCCGGAACAATGGATTATCGATCATATGATCGCGACTACACCATTTCAGTTGATGGCAAAGCCGATATTTTAGGTTCATCAGATTCTGCCTTTCTAGGCGATAAAACTAAATATAATCCTGAAGATTTGCTCTTGTCTTCCATTTCCAGTTGCCATATGCTTTGGTATTTGCACCTGTGCTCAAAAAATGAAATTGTAGTAATTGATTATAAGGATGAGGCCGTTGGAACCATGGAGGAACTGGCTGATGGGAGTGGAAAGTTTAAAGAGGTAACCTTACATCCCCAGGTTTTAATCGCAGATAAGGCTCATTTAGAACTTGCAGAATCGCTACATAAAGAAGCCAATAAAATGTGCTTTATTGCCAACTCACTGAATTTTCCCGTTAAACACGAAGCGACATTCAAAGCAGAGAACAGTTAGCCGTTTAAGCAGGGAATAAGGAAGAGGAAATAGAGAATAGAAAGTTGGCAGTTTGCAAATTGAAAACTGCCAACCTTAAAGTGTCAACTATTTTACAATATAAACATTATCTGTTGGTGTTGCATCTACGTAAATGCCATTATCTAAAGTAACTGATGTAATTTTTTTTGTTGATGGGATATTAATCACCACTTCTTTTTGATTGACTTTCCAAACAGCAGGTGTTTGATGAATGGTTTCTTTTTTACCATCTGCATAAATTACCACTACATCAAAAGGAATGGCAAAGCCCCCAAAATTTTTAACAGTAACCAACGATTTTCCTTTATCTGCGGCAACTTTTCCAATAGCTAAATCCAAATAATTATTAGTGAAAAACCAATTTTGGAAAAACCAATTTAAGTTTTGACCAGACCCTGTATTCATCGAATTAAAATAATCCCATGGAATAGGATGTTTGCCATTCCATGTGTTCATATAATGATGTAATGCTTTTTTGAAAAGAACATCACCCAGCATATCTTTTAACGCCAGATAAGATAATGAAGCCTTACCGTAAGAGTTGTTTCCATATCCTGCACCTGAAACCTGATCAGACATGGAAATTACTGGCTGATCTTCTTCCGCTGATTTATCATTGATATAGCTGTTTACCCTGAACTTTTTGTAAAAATCATCTGCGGCTTGTTTACCATGTTCTGCAATGCCAATTAAATATTCGAAGGTAGTTGCCCAACCTTCATCCATGTAAGCGTAACGGGTTTCATTAATGCCCATATAGAAAGGAAAATAGGTGTGTGCCACCTCATGATCCTGAACCAATTGTGCAAAAACCGGATCGCCAAAATTAGAATCATTCACCATCATAGGGTATTCCATATCTGCAAAACCTTGGAATGCGATGGTTTTTAGATATGGATAGGGAATGCCAGGCCAGTTGTTTGAAAACCAGGATAAGGCATTGATGTTGTATTTAACAGAGTTTAAGAAATCTTTGCCGGTAGTTGGGTTATAAGCAGCCTGTGCACTTGCCCTGCGGCCAGTTTTTGGATCAACAATCACACTTCCACCATCCCAAACATAGTGATTGCTCAACGCAAAAGTAACATCGGTAATGTGGTCAACTTTAAATTTCCAGGTGTTCCAATCTTTTTGTGCAGTTACTTTGCCGTCTTTTAGTTCATCAGCAGTTGCAATATGAACCACTTCATCTGTGTTGTACGATTTTTTTAAACGAGCTGCAATTTCTGGCTGAAGCACTTCATCAGGATTTAAAAAATCGCCAGTAGCATAAACCACATAATTCTTGGGTGCTTTTACAGAGAAAACATAGTCATTAAAATCGTTATAAAACTCAGCTCTGTCAGTGTGTGGAATTCGATCCCAGCCATTGTAATCATCATACACTGAAATACGGGGGTAACTGTATGCCACAAAAAACGAATTCGGGTCAATTTGTCCCTCGCGACCGCTTTCTTTTGATAAAGGATAATCCCACGCTATTTTAACTGTGATTTTAGATTTCGGGTTTAAAGGTTTTTTCAGTTTCACATTTCCAACAGTTCCCCAGCTTTTACTGTCTACCTTATAGGTTTCTCCATCAACAGCAAAAGAAGAAATATTTAAGCCGCTAGATAAAAAATCTTCGCTAACGGCTCCGCCACGAGGCGAAGTGGGTTTGTGCAAATTATTTACAAAACGAATGGCTAACACATTCAACGTATCATTACTGTTGTTACTGTACAATATTTCTTCTTGTCCGCTTACCACTTTGGTCTCTGCATCAACCGTAATGTCCATATTGTACTGACCATGGTTTTGCCAGTAATTAGGCCCCGGTTGGCCAGTAATAGATCGTGTTCCTTTTTGATAGGCCGCCTTGATATTTCTAGGCATATAAAGCTCCTGCGCAGAAATGGTATAACAGCCCAAACCCCAGATAAGGGCTAGTGAGAATAACTTTTTCATTTTCCTGAATAATTTTAGCTAAAAGTAAAAAATAAAGGAGGAATTGTGGCAAGATTTAATCAGCACATAAAATCTTGTTTACCCTTAAATCACAAAAATCCTGTGTATTTATTTGCATTTGTAATTTTCAGATTTTATCTTCGTTATAATTGAAGCAAGACTATGTAGTAACCAACTATGTAGTCTTGTTTGTTTTTTATAGCGTTTGAAATAAAATTAATAGAGCAATGACAGAGGTAACGTACTACACACAAGAGGGCTTAGATAAATTAAGAGAGGAAGTTCATTATCTAACAACCACAGGGCGTCAGCTAATATCTAAAGCAATTGCTGAAGCAAGAGATAAAGGTGATTTATCGGAGAATGCAGAATATGATGCCGCAAAAGAGGCTCAGGGTTTGCATGAAGCGAAAATTTCCAAATTAAAAAATACATTGGCGAATGCCCGCTTAATTGATGAATCGAAATTGGATTTAACAAAAGTGTTGGCATTGTCTATCGTTAAGATCAAAAATGTAAAGAACGGTGCTACCATGACTTATCAGTTAGTTGCCGAAACAGAAGCAGATTTGAAGACTGGAAAAATTTCTGTAAAATCGCCGATTGCACAAGGTTTATTAGGTAAATCTGTAGGGGAATTTGCTGAAATTGAAGTGCCGGCAGGTAAAATGCAATTCGAAGTTTTAGAAATATCCAGATAAGGTAGAAGCGGAGGATTAAAGGCTTATGGTCTTCACTCCGCTATTAAAACCTTATATCTTTCACCTTATACCTTCTACCTTTTATGACTATCTTTTCAAAAATCGTTGCTGGCGAAATCAACGCACATGTTGTGGCTGAAACAGTAGAGTATTTAGCGTTTCTGGATGTTCAGCCTTTAACTGCTGGCCATGTTTTGGTAATTCCAAAAATCGAAGTGGATTACATTTTTGATATGGATGAAGACCTTTTCGTTGGTCTTTGGATGTTTGCTAAAATTGTGGCAAAAGGGGTGAAGACTGCTTTCCCATGCAAAAAAGTAGGCGTTTCAGTAATTGGATTGGAAGTTCCACATGCTCATATTCATTTAATCCCAATGAATAATGTGAGCGATATGAACTTTAGCAAAGAGAAGCTAAGTCCAAATCAGGAAGAACTGGCTGAAGCTGCTGAAAAAATTAGACAGGCTTTATTGGAAGAGTAAGATCAGATGATCTATCGTTATTGCGATGAGGAACGACAGCTTGCCCCGACCTTTCGGGGAAGCAATCTATTTTGCAGATTCTTTGATAGCGATTGCTTCAGCAGATGAAAGATCTGCTTCGCAAAGAAGGATTTTTTGAAGGGATTCCCTAACCAAATCGTCATGCTGAATTTAGTTCAGCACCTTTTTATGGTAAGATCCAGAATCAAGTTCAGGAGGACGAATCTAAAAGGATTTCTGTTGTTACTTTTACTTTTTTAAATAAGGATTCTGATTCGGTAAGGGAACAAATTCAGTTTCGCCGGGAACGGGTTTAAATTTTTGATCCAACCAATTTTGCTTTGCCTGTTCAATTAAAGCTTTATCCGAAGCCACAAAATTCCAGTAAATAAATCTTTCCTCAGGAAAAGGCTCTCCACCAAAAATGTAAACTGTCGTGTTTTCCAGCATGGTAAACTCACAAAGTTTGGCATCGTTGGCAATTAAAATAAGTCGTGGTTCAAATAAATGTCCATCGCTTTCAATACCACCTTCTAAAATATAAAGGGCACTTTCCCCAAATAAATCATTCCCAATGTTCAGCTTTTGCCTTTTATTGCTTTTAATTTCGATAAAATAAAGGGGGCAATAAACCGGAACGGGTGACTTACGTCCAAAAGCTTCACCGGCTATCAACTTAATATTTACGCCATCCTGCTCCCAACTCGGGATATCAGTTTCTTCAACATGAAAAAATTCAGGCTCCATTTGTTCCAGGTCTTTGGGTAAGGCTACCCAAATTTGTAAGCCATGAAGCATTTTGTCTGTTTGGCGAAGATGTGCTGGCGTTCTTTCAGAATGTGCAATGCCACTTCCTGATGTCATCCAGTTCACCTGACTTGGTTTAATAATGATGTCTGTTCCTAAGCTATCCCGATGTTCAATCTCTCCTTCGAAAAGAAAAGTGAGTGTCGATAAACCAATATGTGGATGTGGCGGCACGTCTAAATTTTCATGATTGCTCATGGCCGCAGGTCCCATATGATCGATGAATGCAAAAGGACCAACCATTCGCTTTTCCCTGAAAGGCAGCAATCTTCCAACCATAAAATTGCCAATATTGGCCGGACGTTCTTCTATAATAAGGGAGATATTTGACATGGAATATTTTTTTGAAAGTTGAATTTAAGAAAAATATTGATTCGTTGTTCACCGCGAAAGATGTGGTTAAAGATAGGTCGCTTGTTAATCTTCCGAACAACTATGAGTCACCAATCAAAAGTGGTGGGTAGATCCTGAATTAAAAGCGAGCTGAATAAGCAAGGCCAAATAATTTATTATTATAGGTTGGCATCAATACAACATTAGATCTTTTTGAAGGCTTAAATAGTTTTTTTAACTCTGGATATACTAAATAGGATAGTTTGGTAGATATTATTCCAATTCCGGCACCAGCTACTACATCACTAAACCAATGTTTGTTATTGTACATGCGAAGCGTGCCAGTTGCAATGGCTACAGTGTATCCTGCATAGTTATACCAGGGTGATAAGTCTTTGTATTCTTGTTTTAAAAACTCTGCCGCTGCAAAGGCAGTAGCTGTATGCCCGGAAGGAAAAGAATTAAAAGCCGATGCATCAGGCCTTAAACGATGTATTCCACTTTTTAAGGTAGAAACAGTTCCACCCATTATTGCAGTTGAAATGGCATAAATAAATGCAGCATCCTTAATGCTGTTTTTACCTTTAATCCCTGAAAAATTAAGGATAAAAACCGCAGCAGCGGGAGCGAATTGGCTATAATTATCTACATGAGCGGCGAACCTGGGATGATCTTCCTGCAATTCGGCTCTGGTATCTCGGTCTAAAGTATTAAAGGGATTTTCATTCAATGCAATGATTCCATATGTGAGAAAGGCTGCTGGAATGATAAAAGATTGAATTTTTGGCTGATAAGGGTTAACCTTCCCAATACTATCTGCTTGCTGGCAATATGATTTTAGGCTGCCCAGTGTGAGCATTAGGGTAATGAAGTGCTTTAATACTATATTTCTGATAACGTTATAGATTATAATATTGAAAGATAGATATTAATTGTGGGTGAGCATAATATTCGACTTATTGTTAATTGGACTGGTATTAAAAAAGCACCTCAGAAATGAGGTGCTTCTTACCTTGTCAATAGATAAAATTTATACCAATTCAGCTAAAGCTTCTTTGCTAAAGCCTTTCAATTCATCCGTACGGTTATTTTTGATTTTCTCTACCCAATTTGCATCTGATAATAATGGACGGCCAACGGCAATTAAATCAAAATCGCCGCGATCCATTCTGCGTACCAATTCATCCAATGAACTTGGTTGAGAGCTTTGTCCGGCAAATGCACCAAAGAAATCACCGTCTAAACCAACAGAACCTACTGATATCGTGGCTTTACCAGTGATTTTTTTCGCCCATCCAGCAAAGTTTAAATCAGATCCTTCAAATTCTGGTTCCCAGAAACGACGTTGAGAACAGTGTAAAATGTCAATTCCCGCATCAACAAGTGGCGTTAACCATTGTTCCATCTCACTTTCATTCTTCGCTAATTTGAAGTCGTAAGCAGCAGGTTTAAATTGAGATAAACGAATAATTAATGCAAAATCTTCTCCAACACGCTTACGGGTTTCTTTGATTACTTCAACGGCAAAACGTGTCCGCTCAGCCAGGGTTTTACCACCATATATATCGGTGCGGTTGTTCGTAGCATCCCAGAAAAATTGATCAATTAAATATTGATGTGCACCATGAATTTCTACCGTATCAAAGCCCAATGCTTTTGCATCTGCTGCTGCCTGCCCAAAAGCCGCAATGGTGTCTGCAATTGCAGCATCAGTCATGGGAACACCGTTTTCAAAACCAGGTCTTTGTAAAGCAGATGGGCCTTCGAAAGGTGTACTAGGTGTCCAGCCAGATGTATGGTTTTCCATTATTCCCTGGTGCCAGATTTGCGGACCCATTTGTGCGCCTGCAGCATGAACATCGTTAATCACTTTTTGCCATCCAGCCAAAGCCTGATCGCCATAAAAGTGTGGGATATTTGGATCTGCAGAAGATGAAGGGCGGTTGATTACTGTTCCTTCCGATAAGATTAATCCCACTTCACCCGCAGCTCTTTTTGCATAATATTCTGCAACTGCATCGGTTGGAACGCCATCAGGAGAAAAAGATCTCGTCATGGGTGCCATTACAATTCTGTTTTTTGTGTTTAATGTTTTTAAGCTAAATGGCTTAAATAAACTATCTGTGTTCATATATTTCTATTTTTAAAGTTCTGTATTGATGATTTTATTTAAATTTTCAAGGCCTTCCTGATTGCGTTTGTAGTAAGTCCACTGGCCTACACGTGTGGCAGTAACCAGATTGGCACGCTGTAAAATGGAAAGGTATTCGGAAATGGTACTTTGAGATAAACCTGCCTTCATTTGAATCTGCCCGACACATACGCCCACATTTTCGAAATCAGCATTGGGTTGATCTGGAAAGTTTGTAATAGGTTCTTTGAGCCAGTTTAAAATCTGTAAACGGGTTTTGTTTGATAAGGCTTTAAAGATTTCTACTTGATCCATAAAGCAAATATATATCGACTTTTCCCGATATACCAATTATAAGAATGAAGTTTACAATTTGATGTTTTTAAGGTTTATATAAATGCATTGAAGCAATCTGATTCATTACCTTATCTAAGAAAGAGGAGGTTTGCTCACTTCACCAGGAGCTATAAAAGATATTTTATATTTAAACTGGCGAAGTTTCCTTCGCATAGGTCGGCTAAACTTCGTCAGTTATTTTACCTTCCAACCTCCTCGAGATGAGCGTTAAAGGAATAAAAAAGCTTTAAAAAAGAACGGGGATAAATCATACCGACCTATCCCCGTAATCTAAATTAACGCTCTCATATACATAAACAACCAAAAGGATGATTTATTATATCTGAGTGAAAATTTTTTTTATTTTTTTGCAGCAGGCTTTTTTGCAGCGGCCTTAGGTTTCTTGATTTCAGCTGATTCTTCTTCAGTTTCTGTTTTCTTCTTTGCAGGTGCTTTAGTTTTTTTCACTTCAGCAATTGGCTCTTCAGTCGTTTCAGCTTTTTTCTTAGCTGGTGTTTTAGTTTTCTTTACTTCGGCAACAGGCTCTTCCACTATTTCAACTTTCTTTTTGGCCGGAGCTTTTGCTTTTTTAGGCGCTGCGGTTTCTTCAATTGCCTCAGCTTCTTTTTTTGCTGTTGCTTTTGGTTTCTCCACTTTATTTTCTGGTGCCTTTATCACTTCTTCTTTTACTTCAGCAGCTTTTGGTGCATCTGCATTTTGTAAGTAGTTGGCTAAAACTTGTTTCAAATAAATCTCTGGCTTAGGCATGTTGATGATAGAACCCTTTTCTTTATCCTGAGATTGCTTGATGTAAGCTGATTTAATCTTTCCCCAATCTTTAGAGTAAAGTCTGATAAACATTTCAACAAATTGTTCATCTGTATATTTTTTAGGCAACCTACCCAGCACTGCCTGAATTTTTTCTTCTTTTTTATGTAATACCGCCATCGATTTTATTTTGTGCAAAGATAGCCTAAAATTATCATTTATAATTTTTACGAATTTTGCAGACCGAAAGATCATGATTACAGATTAAATCTGGCCATTAACGTAAAGATGCTACCAGATCATAATCCGCTAAATGCCTTATTTCTTCCAGCCTTCCTTCATCTTTTTGTATGCCTTTCTGCTGACTTTTGATTTTTTCTTTGAACGGGATTTTCCTTTCTTTTTACGGGCGTTGATATTGTTCACCAAGGAGTTTTTTACCCCAAGTTTGTTTTTTTTAGTACTTCCTTTTTTCTTTTTATCTTTCTTTTTGCCACCTTTTTTCTTTGTTGTTTTTTTCTTCTTCTCTTTTGCCATGATGTTTATCGGGTTAGTTTAATTGATAACATCAATCATATTAAAATGTTCGGGAGTAAATAAACAGGCAATTCAAGAAGCTTGTAAAACTAGAAAAGTTGATCTTCAGCGCTATCGCTTCAAATCAACTTTCTATTTTGTAAGAAAACAGCGAACTATTTAAATACCGTTTTGATGGCATCTCCAACTTCATGTCCGGCAGCTGCCTTAAAATTAAAGCCAAAAAGCATAGAAATCGTTTGTGCTAGTTGTTTATGGTAAATTATTGTCGGTGTTTTCAATTCGCCATTTGGAGGTGTATCTGGCCCTAAAATAGCGAACCAGGTATTTTCAGCACCCTTAACATTTGCGCCATGATCACGCCATTGATCTATGGGTACCTCACCACGGCCGTGATCGCATGTGATCAGCAATGTAGTGTTGTTTTTATAAAAAGGATCTGCCTGTATCATTTCCCATAGGTTTTTAATGTAGCCATCTTCCTGTCTGGCACGGTCGAGATAAAACTTATAATTGCCTGCATGTGCCATATCATCTGTCTCATCAAAAGCAATATACGTTACTCTTGGTTTATATTGTTTGATGTATTCCTTACTAAATTCATAGGTAATGAAATCCAGTCTGGTAGAATCGCCAAGGTAGTGTGGTACATGGTGCTGAAGTTCGTTTAGGTACCTTAGTCTGGCATTTGCATCGCTATTTTTCAAATTTGCATAACCAGAATACACGGGCAGACCAGAGCGGCTGGTATTTAAAATTTGTGGAAAACGTTCCCATGATGAAAATGTAATGACTTTACCTTCAAAGCCTTTTTGCTTATTCAGGAATTCCAGCACATTCGTATTTGGGTTGGCAATGGCATCATTGGTATTCATTCTTACATCAGGGAAACCCGTAAAGATTTCATTGTATCCCGGATAAGAAAAACGATATGGATTGGATAATTCCTCATTGTTGCCTAAATCGCGATTACCATAAATTTGTCCGTCCTTGGCTATGGTATTCCATAAAAACGGGAAAAGTAGTTTCCTACGATCCTCCAAAGATGCAGTCCAGTATTTTTTTCTCACTTCATCCTTATCTTCAGTGTATTTAGAACTGATCATGGCAGAATCGGCTCCCCTGAATACTTCCTGCCAACGCATTCCATCAAGAGTGACAATAATCAGGTTTTTTGTTTTCCTGGTTTGCGCAAAGGAAAATGATGCGCTAATGGATAATGCAAAAATTAATATGAGCTTTTTCATATAATGAGTTAAGGTGAAAAGGCAAGGCCAATTATTGGGCCTTGCCTGAACAGGTATTATTTTAAAATCCACATGATGCCATTGATGTCATCATTGCCATTAAACTGGCTGGTAATGGCTGCCAGATAATTTTTAGCATTGGCAGTGCGCTCTGCTGAAGGATATTTGAAGCGCTGTGCGATCCGATTTCCGTTTCCTGTTCCAGGGCCAGTTGTAAAAGCAGGAACCCCAGTGCGGCGGTACGTAAAGTAAGATTCTAAACCAGAATGTCTGAATAAGGCCAGGTATTTCTGTTGCAAAATCTGTGTGATGCCTGTTGCGCCAGCGGTGTACTTTACTGTGGTTTGGTTATAATAAGTATTGAAATCTACCGGGATGATGAAGGTATCATAATTGGATGAGTTGGTTACATCTGTTGATCCCGGGCGGTAAAAATATGCCGTGTAGTTGCCCGTTTCAGGAATACCATAAGCACTCATTGAAGCCTTTATACCTGCAATGTAATATGTTTCAGCGTTTCCGGCTGCCCATCCTCTGTTAATGCCTTCTGCAATGTTGAGCATAAGTTCGGCATAACCAATCTGTATGCTTGGCTCACCGGTATAAGTGGAATAAAAACGTTTGCGGTTAATGAAAGAATATTTTTGTAAACCAGCATTGTTATACATCACACCCAAATCTAATCCTGCATCTGCACCAACGAAAGAAGCAAAATCTGTAGCACTTTGTTTGGCGTTATCCACTAAATCTCTTGATGGCTCAGCCGTTGCGTAAACTCTTGGATCTCTAAGACGGGTAAGCAAGCTAATGTATGTAGCAGATGAATTTTTCCTTGATCCGCTCTGTCCGAAATTATTCGGGTTTTGAGGATAATAGTTATTGGGTGCTACAAAGGTGTATTGCAGGTTATCTGCATTACTGGTCATTAGGGGATATTTAGTAGGGTTGCCAATAATGCTTGCAAACTGTGTAATCACATTCAGGTCAGTATCAGCTGTTTTTTTGCTTAATTGAAGCAATAATCTGATTCTTAATGCATTTACTGTTTTTTGCCATTTGCTTAAGTCATTGTTGAAATAGATATCGTTGCTGAGTGTTGCGCCAGCGCCCGTACCAAAATTAGCAGGGTTTTTAATTAACTGATCCAAATCGCTATTGGCGCTTTCCAGCCAAGCCAAAGATTGCTGCATCACTGTTTTTTGCGAATCATACACTGGCTCCAGTGCATCTAATCCTTTTAATGCCTGGGTCATTGGAATATCACCCATTTCTAAACTCATTTTACTGAAGAAATAAGCTTTGAAAAATTTACCCAAAGCCTCATAAGGGTTAATGCTGGCGCCGCCAGTAGCTGCAGCACGTTGCTCCATCTCCACTACGTTTTTAAGTGTAGTGTAATAGTCATCGCCGCCACCTAAATCATAACGGTTATTGCCATAATAATCATAATTGTTCAGGTAATACTGACTATAAGTTTCTTTAGCGCCATCTGGTAAGTCGGGCAAATTATTTAATACACCATTTAACAAAAGGGCTGCGGAAACGGCATTGGGTTTATTGGTGTTTTGAGTAAGCTCTTCAAAGCTTTTTTTACAGCCTGTTACCAAGGTGATGAGCACCAGAGGCAGCAGGAATATATGGGCTGTTTTTTTCATGATCTTTTGTGTTATCAAGGTTAGAAAGAAGCGTTTAGGTTGATGCCAAAACTGCGGACCGTTGGTGATTGTAAACCTGTTGATGCCGTTGCATAGTTATATTGATCAAGATCTACATCCTTAAAACGTTTATCTTTATAGAAATACAATAAATTTCGGCCGTAAAGGGATAAAGAAGCTTTTCTGATAAAGGTTTTTTCCAGTAATTCTTTAGAAAACTCGTATCCAAGGGTTACTTCGCGAAGCTTGGTAAATGTTTTACTCATCAGGTTCGCCTCATCAACATTATAATATTTACTCACATAATCCTGTACAAAGGCAACCTGGGTGTTTGGCGCATATTGTAAAGCCGAATAATTAAGTACGGCACCAGTGTTGGAATCATAGTTAATTGAAGTGCCGTTAGCGATAACTACACCTTCTCCAACATAGCTGCCATTATAACCAGCCTTTCCAAAATTTGACCAATCCTGATACCTTGCGGCACCCAAGGCACCTTCTGCAGTTTCAGCATTAGAACCACCACGCATGGTTTTGTTGTGCATGTAATCAACAATTACACCACCAACATTGCCATCAAACTGTATTCCCAAACTCAGGTTTTTATATTGGAATTTATTGTAAATGCTCCAGTTAAATTTACCGATTTCGTTACCCAGGAACTGTGCTGTTGGGTTAACCAATGGCTTGCCTGCTGCATCATTAATGATTTTTCCATCAGGTGTTCTTACAAACGCGGTTCCGTATAATTTATCTGTGCGGTCTCCTGCTTTAAAGAATGTGGCATAAATGCTTTGACCTTGAGGAAGCTCTTTATAAACTTCTTTGTAAGTAGAAATATTGGTTAAGATATTCCAGCTAAAGCCATCTGCTCTTTTGAAAACATCACCACTTAATGAACCTTCGTATCCTGTTTTCTTAGTTTTAAGCGCATTCAGATATTCGATGGTATAACCTGTAGCTGTTGAAATGGCGTTTGGTAAAATTCTTGGTCCATCAATGTACTGGAAAGCTGTTCCACTAAAGGTTAACCTGTTTTTCAGAAACCTGATGTCAAAGCCTTCTTCATAGTTTACCCGGGTTGATGTTTTAATCCCATTCTGGTATAAATAATCGGAAGCATAACCTGCGGTTTGACTGTTATAAGGTTTGCTGGTGGCGTAAGAAGTATTTAATGAATAATCAGGACCATTGTACGGAGAAGTATAAGTGGTGCCATAGCCCAATGGATTATTAAAAAGTGAAGCACCAGTGCTGCCACCAAAAGCTGTAATTGAACTGAATGGGGCAGGGCCTATGGTAGTAGAAGTGGCATCAGAACGAATATTAGAATATGAAGCCCTTGCTTTTAAAAAGCTGATAAACTCTGGCATTTTAATATAATCAGATACCACAGTTGCTATCGATAAACTTGGATAATAATAAGTTGTAGGAACTTGAAAGGCCGAAGATTTATCTAAACGACCTGTACTTGAAATGGTTGCATATTTGCCTAGGCTTAAATCTAATGAGTAATACGCACTTAATACCCGCATGCCGGAGTTGAAACTGGTAGACTGGATTGGATTTTTAGAATTACTGAAAGCATAAACTTCAGGAACATTCAAATAGTCGGTTGAAGTCCAGCTGGAATTATAAGACATGTTGCGCATGTTTCCACCGATCAAACCTGAAATGTTAATGAATTTTTTAACGGTATAATCATAATTTAACATCAACTCTGTATTGTTGTCGAATAAGTCGCGGCGATCTTCACGATAATCCCCTTCATTGCCTTCACGTCCGTAAGGGTGGGCAGAAAATGGCATTTTCTCTGTACGCAGGATGTTATAGGTATCAACCTGTGAACGTAAGGTGGCATTCAGGTTCGTGTTAATTTTGTAATTTGCTAAAAGGTAGCCAGTTGTGTTGGTTTTGTAATGACCTCTTGTCCATTCCTTCACCATAAACCAAGGGTTGTGGTAACGGGTATATTCGGCAAATTGCTGTTGAACACCTTCTTTACCAGGTTGCCAAATGGCCTTAATGTCAGGTGCATTAACATCCCAGTCTGCACCAGTCCAAATGGCCAGGTTATAAATTAAACTGTTTGGACCGTATTGTACATCTGGAAAGTTATCAGTGGTTTGACGGTTGAAGTTAACATTACCTTCAAATTTCCAGCGTGGGCTTGGGTTAAATGATGCATATAGGTTCGCATTGGCAATATCCAGGTATTGCTCAGGAATATAACTATCCTGGTGTTGTTGCGAAGCAGAAAAGCGGATGGTATGATTTTCGCCGTTGGAAGTTAAGGCAATGTTGTTGTTCGTTTGAACCCCTGTGCGTAAAAAGTTAGTTAAATTATTTGCACCTCGAGCTGTGTAAGGTGTTGGCTGACGTACGCCATTTACGATAGGGCTATCATACTGAGCAATCAATTGTCCATTGAAATAAGGTCCCCAAATGTCATAATCGGCATCCACACCGCCCGGTGCACCACCTTTACCATCAACAAACTGATAAAAAGTATTTTCACCTGCTCCATAAGCATGCTGTACTCGTGGGAAGGCTAAAAAACCTTTGTTAATTACAGTACTGCTGTTTACATCAATGGTTAAACCTTTTTTGTTTTTGTTGCCTTTTTTTGTGGTGATGAGGATTGCACCATAAGATGCCCGGTTGCCATAAAGTGCAGCAGCTGCCGGGCCTTTTAATACGGTATAAGTCTCAATATCATCCGGACTGATATTATAGGTATCTGTATTGATTGGGAAACCATCCACTACATATAAAGAAATGGTATTTCCACGGATGGCTACATTTGGTGCACCCAATAATTCGGCAGATGGACCTACTGATAATCCGGCCACTTTACCAATAAGGCCTGTTACCGGATTGGGATCGCGGGCTAAGGTAAGATCATCTCCCTGAACGGTGGAAACCGCATAACCAATTTTGCGGTTATCCTTTTTTACACCTAAAGCGGTTACTACTACTACGTTAAGTGTTTCATTGTTCCCTTTCAAGGTAATGGTAATTGGGTTGAGATTTTGATCAATGGTAGCTTCCTGGCTGGTGAAGCCTACAAACTGAAACTGGAGTGTTTGCCCGATATTCGCCGATAGGATAAAGCGACCGTAATTATCGGTGGTTGTTCCGGTTTTAGAACCTTTGATCATAACACTTACGCCGGGAAGCGGCTGATTAGCCTCATCATTAACGACGCCGGAAATCTTAGTTTGTGCCAGTAAAATTAGCGGAGAAAGGAAGCACATCACCAGGAGTGCGAGCCTTTTTAAATTGGGGTAAAAAGCATCCATAATTGCCAAATAATTAGAGTTAAGATTATTTGGCAATACTAAACTTTGTTTATTATTTGTAAACTAATTTTAAGTTATTTAAACTTTAAAAAAATGTTTACTGATGATTAACAGTTTTCTGTTTTGGTAACTAAATCAATACAATTAAGTTAAAATGATTTAACATCAAGGCAATAGTGCTTATTCATGATTGCTCAAATGTGCTATAGCGATAGCTTTGAGCTGATTTATATTGTTTACTGGTATCTCTGTTAATTTAGCTTCATCATCCCAAAACCGCATGCGGATAATGATGTCAAGGTCAGGGTCGGTTTCAAATGCTGCTGCTTCCATTGCGTTCATTGGTCCACCCTGAAATCCTAAAGTAACGCGGCTTGCAGGAGAGAGTTTATCAAAATATTCAGGGTATTTGTATGTAAGATAGCGTTTTGCAATCACATGTCCTTTTACCAGTTTGGCCACACGGGCGGAGAAACCACGTGCCAGCAGGTAATCTGCTCCGATCTGCTCATGATTTACATTGCCCATTCCATCCATGCTTTCTACTGTTGAACCAGCAGCGCATAAATGTCCAATATCATGAAAAAATGCGGCGAGTACGACTTCATCATCATAGCCTTCTGCAAGGGCCAGGTTTGCTGCCTGAGACATGTGCTCGAGCTGGGAAACAGGTTCTCCAATATAATCATCATTTCCATGTGCCTCATATAAAGCGAACACTTCATCAACAATAAGTTGTGGATTTAAGGATTTTTCCATCATGTGATCTAAAAAAATGCAAATAAAAGTAATTCATGTTAGGTCAGAATTAAGTTTTTGTGATCTCCTTGCTTATCTTTAAAATATGCTAAAATCCTTGTCTCGCTAAAATTTATTCTCTAATTTCCGCCTTTAACAAAAATCAGATCAATGGAAGATGATGTACTGATACAGATCAGTAACCGTATTAAAGACAGGCGACGTGAGAAGAATATTACGGTGCAGGAACTGGCCTCCAGGGCGAATGTAAGTAAGGGATTAATTTCGCAGATTGAAAATAGCCGTACCGTACCATCCTTAATTGTGCTAATTGATATTATTAAATCTTTAGAGATTGATTTAAACGTATTTTTTAAGGATATTAAATACAATGGCAGGGAGTTTCCGCTTTTGATCCGAAGAAAGGAAGAATATGAGCATTTTGAAAAGGAAGATGCCACAGGCTTCAATTACCACCGGATATTTACGCAATCCATTAAAAAATCTACAATAGATATTGTCATTCTGGATTTGGAACCTGATGCCCAAAGACCGCAAATACAGACTGAAGCCTTTGAGTATAAATATATCTTAAATGGTGCGATTGACTATCATTTCGGAGATGAGGTATATCGTTTAAATCAAAGCGATTCAATGCTATTTGATGGCCGCATGCCACACACCCCAAAAAATTCTGGAAAGGAAAAAGCGAGTATGCTGGTGATTTATTTCTTTGAAGAAACCAGCTAAAATTAAATTTATCTTAACATTAAGGTAGTTTTGTAATAATAAACTAAGTTTAATTTTGCTAAACAAAAGATTTAGCAATGTCCATTAAACTTATAGTGTTCGATATGGCCGGTACTACGGTCAAAGATGAAAATAAAGTTACGCAAACTTTTAAAAATGCCTTGCAGCAGCATGGATATGATATTCCTGATCACATTATTAACCCTTTAATGGGGTATAAAAAAATAGTGGCGATTACCAAAATGCTCCGCTTGTATGAAGCTGATGTGTCAAAGATTACGGCGGAACTTACTCATCAGATCCATGAAACCTTCGTGCGCTTGATGATTGAATATTATCAGCAAGCCGATTTTCTGGAAGCTTTACCAAATGCAGAATCTACCCTGTTAGCCTTAAAAAAAGCAGGTATTCAGATTGGCATCAATACTGGTTTTTCAAGAGACATTGCCGAGGTTATTATTAAAAGATTGGAATGGCGGGAGAAAGGTGTATTTGACTACTTGGTTTGTTCGGATGAAGTAGCCGAAGGACGCCCTAATCCGGGTATGATTAACCGATTAAGGCAACTGGCCAATATTTCGGAAGCTGATGAAGTGGTGAAGGTTGGTGATACCGAAGTAGATATTCGAGAGGGACAAAATGCGGCTTGTAAATATGTGATTGCAGTAACCACTGGCGCATTTACCCGTGCTGAGCTGGAGCCCTATCATCCAACGCATATTATTGATGACATTGCTGATGTGCTCAACATCGTTTATAAATAAGGGCTATGGG
Source organism: Pedobacter psychrotolerans (assembly GCF_004340665.1). Taxonomy (GTDB): domain Bacteria; phylum Bacteroidota; class Bacteroidia; order Sphingobacteriales; family Sphingobacteriaceae; genus Pedobacter; species Pedobacter psychrotolerans. Next base: position 343,560 of record NZ_SLWO01000005.1, on the reverse strand, counting down.
CTTAGCAAGAATTTTAAAGGCAAAAATAGCCAATTGGCCTTATGCCTTAACTGCTGTGATATCGGCTTTAGCTGCTTTTGGTGCCTATTCATCTATGTATGCCTTCCGCAAAGCCTTTGCTGCGGGTACTTATTCCGGCCAACAATATCTTCATATAGATTATAAAGTGTGGCTGGTCATTTTTCAGATTGTGGGCTATACGCTAAGCAAATTTTATGGTATCCGTTTTATTGCAGAACTGAAGGGGAAGCGCCGGGGAGCCACTATACTCCTGCTTGTAGGCATTTCCTGGTTGGCTTTGTTGGGCTTTGCGCTCGTTCCGGCACCATACAATATGGTGTTTTTATTTGTGAATGGTTTCCCGTTGGGTTTAATATGGGGCCTGGTATTTGGTTACCTGGAAGGTCGCCGTTCTACCGAGTTTATGGCCGCTGTATTATCCATTAGCCTTATTTTTGGTTCAGGTTTCGTAAAAACAGTTGGTCAAACGCTCCTGCACTCCTACCATGTAAATGAATATATGATGCCGTTTTTAACAGGCGCATTATTTGTAATCCCGATCATATTTTTTGTCTTGCTGCTCGAACTCATGCCGCCACCGACTGAAAAGGATCAGCTCATGCGCACTGAGCGTAAGCCCATGACGGCTTCAGAAAGAAAACAATTTATCAGTCGGTTTTTGCCTGGAATCATCCTGACTTTAGTGATTTATGTGTTGCTTACCGTTATGCGTGACATCCGCGATAATTTTGAAGTGGAGATCTGGAATAGCCTGGGAATTACCGATAAAAACATTTATGCAAAAATAGATAGCCGTATTTCTATCATTGTACTTGTGGCCATGAGCTTGCTTTTTCTGATCAAAAGAAATTTAAGGGCCTTCAGTATTATCCACCTGTTAATTATCGGCGGATGTATTTTAATTGGGGTATCTACGCTATTGTTCAGTTTGCATCTGATTGGCCCCGTAGCCTGGATGACTATGGCTGGTTTAGGGCTTTATCTGGGTTATGTGCCTTATAATGCTATTTTTTTCGAACGCATGATCGCCACATTCCATTATAAAAGTAACGTGGGCTTTGTGATGTACCTGGCCGATTCTCTTGGTTACCTGGCCAGCGTAAGTGTATTAATTGTAAAAGAATTCGGAAAGCCAGCCATTAGCTGGGGCAACTTTTTTAAAGAGGGCGTAATATTAGTCGCCGTAATTGGCAGCATTTGCGGAGTCTTATCCTTAATTTATTTTTTCCAATCTGCACGCAAAGGCAATACCGCTGCGGCAACATCATTAAAATTTTCTACCATATGAATAAACCATCAGCCATTGTAATTGGAGCGGGTATTGTGGGTTTGGCAACAGCCCGGGCGCTTGCTATCAGGGGATTTAAAGTAACCGTGTTTGAACGTAACGAACGTGCCGTTGGCGCATCCATCCGTAACTTTGGTATGGTATGGCCGATAGGGCAGCCAACCGGACCACTTTTTGAACGTGCAATGTTATCTCGCAGTATCTGGAAACAGATTTGCCTAGAAGCTGATATCTGGCATGATGAGGTGGGTTCTTTACACATTGCCAATAGCGATGATGAACTTGCCGTGATGACTGAATATGTAGAAATGAATCAGGGCTACCGCGAATGCTCATTGCTCACACCTAAGCAAACTTTGGCTAAATCAGATGGTGTAAATCCAGCTGAACTGAAAGGTGCCTTGTGGAGTGGTACTGAAATGATTGTAGAGGCCCGGGTAGCCATTGGTAAAATAGCCAGCTATCTGGAGGAAAAATATGCAGTAGATTTTCATTGGAATACTGCAATCAGTCGGGTAGAAAGTTCAACTGTAAAATCAGGATCACGAAGCTGGCAGGCAGATGAAATATTTATTTGCAGTGGTGCCGAATTTGAAACTCTGTATCCCGAGCTTTTTATCCAGCAGGAGATTACCAAATGCAAACTGCAAATGTTACGCATTATCAGTCAGCCAAATGGTTGGCGGATTGGGCCTGCACTTTGTGGTAGTTTAAGTATGATTCATTATCCCGGGTTTCATGCCACACCATCGCTTTCCAGCCTGCGTAAACGTTACGAAGAAGAATATGCGGAATACCTTAAATGGGGAATCCATGTGATGGCCGCCCAAAATCATACAGGAGAAATTACCATAGGCGATTCGCATGAATATGGTCTTGTTCATGATCCTTTCGATAAAGATTTCATCAACCAGATGATTATCAAATACCTTAAAACCTTCACTAATTTTAAAGATAATAGCATTGTCCAAACCTGGAATGGCATATATCCAAAAATGAAAAACGGAGAAACTGAACTGATTCTCCAGCCAGAAGCTGGGATCACCATCATTAATGGCCTGGGGGGTAATGGCATGACCTTATCTTTTGGATTGTGCGAACAGGTCATCAGTGAAAGATTTGGTTAGCAACTAAATAAAAGATCCCTTTTCAGCTTAATTATGTTTATTTCTGTAAATCGCCTTACCAGTTGAATAGAATAAATCTATAAAACTAGCTATACATTCAAACCTTGACTTTGCTTACATTTTTTGTAAATATTTTTTTATTTGCAAAAAAGTTCGTATATATGTGTAACAAATCTGTTTGTAACTCAAATTAAACGCTCCACTCAATGCAACACGCTCTCACCTCATCAATTCCAGTAGTATTTACACGCCACTTTTACGTCAACGCCACTTAAATTACTATTTTCTCAGTTATTTATTTTTGATTTCAGCTATTGATCAGAGCAATAGCTTCATACTTCAATAATAAGCTACTTTTCGTTTTTTAGGTTTATTGCTTTTTAGATAAAATAAGATCCTCTAATTATATAGTTATCTATTTTTTAAATTCTAATTTAACTCAATCAATTGTGAAAAATTTACTATCAATTATCCTTCCGGTGCTCGAAGGAATGGAAGAATCGCCATTAAAGCACCAACTTTTAGCGTACTTTCCGCAACAGGCAGAACACTTTGCTACAGTAGAAAAAAGTTTCACCAAGCTAACAGCAATCCCTCATGACAGAGATCAGCTTAAGCCTTTTTTCCATAGCTGGAGCCAAACCAACAATAGTGCAGTTACTGTTGCCGGATTAAGTAATCGCATGACGATGCTGATCCATAAAAATACATTCGTGCCGGATGAAGCACAATTGTTCAGATCGGTAGCAAACCTGAACAGAATTGTAGATGAAGATCTAGCTGTTGTGGGAAGAGTATTGCATTCTGATCTCTTTTATACCATGGCGACTAATACTTGTGGCGATGATGGTTGGTTGTTAAGACAATATCTTGATCCAAGCGCCCGGGCCTTTAAATATTGGAAAGACCAAAATTCATTGCGCAACAAAGATCTGTTAATTGGTCTTTTAACCACATTGGTGCATGAAATTTATACACATGGTGAAGTAGAGTTTATCCTGCCTAAGTTTACACGCTGGCTAGAAGATGACTATGGTTTTGATAAAGATACCTTAAAACATACTTTGGCATGGATTACCGTACACTGTGGGCCTACAGAAAAAAACCATTTCTTTTATGCCGTTAATGCCATCAATCATTATGTAAAGGCCATGAATGTAAACCTGGCTGATTACGACCTTAGCGAAATTGTTGCCGATTATTTAAGTAAAAAAGCATCGGTAATGGAAATTATTAGTGCGGGTTTAGATCCGGTTATGGCTGAAGAATTCCAATAACGATGACGGGTGAGCTTATAGAAGAACATACCATCTGTAGTAAGGATGTGCTGAATGAATTGCTATTGAAATATCTGGGCGAAATTCCCTGCAACGGTGCAGATTCTTTTTCGCCGGTACCTGTTGTGGTGGAGCGGAAGGAAATCGCCAGAATGGAAAAGTTATGTCGGGTGTTAAACAAAGCATTAACCAATGTTGTAAATGCCTATTTTGAAGATGAGAATATCCGTTCCATCTATAACTTCGATGAGGATTTAAACCGCATACTCAGCATGGCACAAGCACAACCTTATGAGGTGGGTATGTATCGGCCTGATTTTTTACAGGCGGAAGATGGCGGAATCAAAATTTGTGAAATAGGGGCCAGGTATCCCATTAACGGATGGATGATCAGCTATTACCTGAATGTGATTACTAAGGAGAATGAAACAATAGGTTTACCATCACTGGAAGCTGTTCCTGCTCAACAAGATTTCATTGAAACTATTTTCAATCGGTTTAATAGTAGGGAGCCCATTGTGCTGGTACATGAAAAAGAAAAAGGCACTGAGGTATTTTACCTGTTAAATGAATTTGGTAAGCGTGGTTTGGATTATGTTTCTGCAAGTCCGGCGCAATTCACTCATCAGAATGGTGAAGTCATGTTAAACGGTAAGCCTGTGAGTCAGTTTATTCTGGAAATGGATCGGGAAGAACTACGCAATTTTGATCCTGAAGTATTGAAACTCATCATCAGCAAAGGGAACTACTTTAATGATGTGCGCACCCTGATTCTGGTTCATGACAAACGCATACTGGCTGTTTTGTACAATGAGGTGATCATGAGGAGTTATCTTTCTGAAGAGGAATACCTTTTTTTACGATCTTTTTTGATTCCAACTTATGCCTTGCATACTTCAGAAAAACGAGCAGAGGTAAGTCACTCGCCATTAAACTGGGTGTTAAAACGCAATAGTGGTGGCCGCGGGATTGACATGTATGTGAAAAGTGAATGCGAAGCTTCTCTGTGGACTGATATTATTGCCAAACAATGGCCGGAATATATGGTACAGGAGTATGTACCACAACGCTGGTTTAAGCATGTCAATGGTTCTGAGGATTCGCTAATCAACCTGGTAGGCATGTTATTGTGTTATAATGATCAATCTTTTGGCCCGGGCTTGTTCCGTGGTTCGGCAGAGCATGTGGTTAACGTTCACCAGGGTAGGGGAGTAATCTTCCCGGCCATGATGTCTGAATCGTAACATGACGCATACCGTTATCATCCCCTTATTTAATAAAGCAAGTTATATTGCTCAAACGCTTCATTCACTCCTCCGTCAGCACAAAATGCCGGAGGAGTTGATTATTGTTGACGATGCCAGTACGGATCACAGCCTTTCCATTACTCATGAATTTTTGCGTAATCATGCAGCTGAATTTGGACATTGCAGGATACAAGTGATTGAATTAAGTGAAAATAGAGGCCCGGGCAATGCACGTAATATTGGTTTTGCTGCCAGCAGTTGTGATCTGATTAGCTTTCTTGATGCAGATGATGAATATCACCCGAGCTTGCTTGAAATTGCGGCAGAAGCATTCAACAAGCATCAACTTGATTTTATGGTGCTTGATATCACTTTTATGCCCTGCGGGGAAATATACCCCAATCTGGAATCCTTAAGAAAATACCTGGAACCGATTGCGACTGATCTTTATCTAATCAAAGATCCATTAAGGGCTGTAAGCTCGCCACACTTCATTATGGGCGTGGGGAGTAATGTGATCACCAAAAGAAAATGGATTGCTGCCCACCAGTACATTGCTGAAGCACAATTAAACGAAGGAATTGATTTCTGGTACCGGGTGCTAAAAGGAATCCTGAACAGTGAGCCAGGCAAAATCGCATTGCAAACGGGTGGTTACCTGTATGTGAATGAAGTACCAGGCAGCTTATCTAGAAAACACTATTCTCATTTTAAGCAGATTGAGCTTCCACCAGTTATTTCAAGGTACATCAATAGTAAGGATAAGCATGACCGTTTATTAATGGGGATGATTGGTGAACGCTGGTACAAACATGCCTTACAAAATTTGACCTCTAATCATCAAAAAGTGTACTTCATGTGGCATCATCGGCGTTTTTTGACACCATACCTGGGTTATCTGCTCCTTAAAATGAATGTTAGATCATGATCGATAACTTTCTTCAACAGTACTATCAGATTGTCCGGCAGTCGGAACTTTTCAAATCCTACTACCAGGATCATGACGATTATCAAAATGCCCTGCTGATGGGTAAAAAAGAATTGATCAGTCAGTTAAATGATCACTTTGATTTACATCGGGAGAGCAGTGGTGTTTATTTAGTGCGTTCTGGTGGATCTACCCAAAAGCCACTGGTATTTCCTGTTGATATTGCCGAAAACCTGGAACAACGAGCCGTATTGTCTGCCGCGTTAAAACAGGCTGGAGTATTTATACCGAAAACCATTGCGCTGAATATGTTTGGCTACATGGATATGTATCGCACTGCTGCAATTATGGATGACCTCCTGGAAAGATGTAGTGCAACTACTTTGGTGGCCAGCGCCAGCTTACCTTATGAAGATGCCTATCATATGGCTCAAAATTTTAAACCTAATTTATTATTGGGTACGCCTTCCAAGTTATTTCTCTTTGCATTATATCTTAAAAAAAATCAACTCAGTTTATCCATAGAAAATCTTTTATTTGGGGGTGAGTTTTTGCCAGCATCGCATGTTGATGTTTTTGAAAAGATTTTCGGTACCCGGCAAATTTATTCGCTGTATGGCTCGGCAGAAACAGGAATCTGGGCCTGGTGTGACTATAGCCGATCTCCTTCTTTATTCAGGGTGATTGATGGTTTGGTGGTTGAAGTACATATGCCAGATGCGGACGGCTATGGGAGCCTGCTGGTGAGTAATTTGTTCCGAAAGCGCTTTCCTATTTTCAGGTATAATACGGGTGATATTGGGAGATGGGTTGAAATTGATGGAATACCTTATCTTGAATTAAAGGGAAGGGAAAGCCGCTCGTTTATGTTTAATGAGTGCAATTATGAGCTGGATGATTTTAATGTGGTTTTGGCAGATGTGGAAAGGTTTCAAATCCAAATCATGCCACATGAAGGGCATACCATATTGAAGTTTTTGTTAATAACCGATTTAACAAATATGGAAAAGGAAGAATACGTTGAAATAAAGCTCCAACAACTCTATGAAATATTTGGTTATGAAGTTAAAAATTTAGCGGTTTTAGCGGGTGCCGATCTCCAACTTTATACGAATGAAACTACTGGTAAGACACCGATGATTGTTGATAATCGGGTTTGATTTTTATTAAAATATTAAGACTCCTTTAATATTGTGGTATGATTAAAATCTAATTGATATAGGAAACATTAAATTAGGTAGTAAGTTTCTGGCTATTTATCAAACCTTAAAAAAATACATCTACCAGGTTATAATATTAAACTAAACATGCATTAAAATGCAACTATCCTGCCTTAGGACTTCACTAGGACTCCAATAGGCTCCACGCTAAACTACACCCAAATATGCGTTAAAATGATGGTGATTGAAATGAATGTGTTTATCTTAATTCCTTGAATCAAAAGACCACTGAATGATTTGATGCATAGTTTTAGTAATTTCGTTTTTTGTATGGCTACTGTTCAGGTCAATTCCACAAAAAGTGAAACCATTATTTTTAACATGTAAAACAAGCTGATATATTCCGGCAACCAATATTGCGAGTGACAGACTGTCGACCGATTACATTTTGTTCTATTCAGTTAATCCATAAAATGCCGAAACATGCTTTTTGTCGATATTTTATCAGTATTAGTTTTTGGCTAACAAGTAGCTATCTGACGAATTTTCTCTCCATTCCGCAACAAAAGCGTTAACTTGGAACGGTTGAGGTTTTTTGTTTTATTATTATCGTTCATTGAGAATTCCGCTTTTAACGGCATATACTGCCAGGCTCACTGAATTGGACATACCTGATTTTTCCAATAAATTTTTGCGATGACCCTCCACAGTTTTTACACTGATGAATAATTTCTGTGCAATTTCTACCGTAGTTAAGCCATTACAAATGAGTGTCAATACTTCAAGCTCTCTTTTGGTAAGTGGGCTCTCACCATGCTTTGAAGTCGACCTTCTGCTATAATTATCTTTAACGCCGTTTAACATGGCAGCGGCAACAGCATCGGTAAAATAGAATCCATTTGCATGCACTGTTTCAATGGCTTTATATAATATTTCTTCATCTATATCTTTAGGCAAATAACTCCGTGCACCGGCTTTCATCATATAAAAAATAAAATTATCCGCGGTATGCATGGATATGGCAATTATTTTTATTTCGGGAAATTTTTCTATGATTAGTTTACATCCGTCTATTCCGTCTGTTCCAGGCATTTCAATATCCATCAGGATAATATCGGGCGCTTGCAGTTCCAATTCTCTTACTAATTGCGGATAACTATCTACTTCAAAAATAGGTTCGAAGTGTTTAATTTTTCCTAAAATTTGCATTAATCCATGTCTAAACAGTTTGTGATCATCAACTATACCTATTTTAATTCGGTTTGAAGGTTGGTTGGTTAGCCTATTTTTGATCTTTTCCATCGTTTAAAGGAATATGTATTTCAATTAATGTACCGGCGTCTTTTTTGGAGGTTATTTTTAAAGAAGCTTGCATTGCTGCTACCCGTGTTTGGATACTCTTAATACCTATCCCCGTCTGTATTAAATCTTCTATTATTTCAGCATCAAAACCACAGCCATCATCTTTAACGGTAGCTAATATACACTCAGTGGTTTGATTCAATATGATTAAAAGGTTTTTTGCATTTGCATGATTGATGACATTGTTGATTAACTCCTGCATAATACGATATATGGCTAGTTCATATTCATAGTTAAGCTCAAATTTTGCATCTATCATCATGTCAATCTTTAAGGTATTGCTTGCAGATAATACCTTTACGTGGTGATGTAATGCATCAGCTAATCCGAATTTTGCCAATACAGACGGGAACAGGTTGTTCGCAATCGTTCTTACATCACTTATGGTATTGCTCAATCCATTTTTAATACCCGAAATCAACTGATGGCTTTCAACATCGGTGTATGGAAGCTGATTTACGAGCATTTTAATAGCCGAAAGGGCGGATCCTATTTCGTCGTGCATATCTTGCCCTATCCTTACCCGTTCTTTTTCCTGAATACTAATGCTGAAACCAAGTAATTGTCTTTGGTAGTCATCTTTCACTTTTTGTAGACGCCTTTGCTCTTTAAGCAGCCGTTTTTGATATACAATGAAAAATGTAATGATCGCAACAGCTAGCAGTAGCATGACCAAAATACTTCCAAATATCAGATGTTGTAATTCAGTTTCTTTGGGATCAGACACACCGTTAAAGTATAAAAAATGTATAAAAGTATATTAAATATGGAATGGGTAAACCAGATGAGATTAAAGAATTGCAGTGATAACATTTGAATATAATTACTGAAAATGAAGATCACCGAATTGGCCGAGAAATAAATAAATAGACCGGTGGATAACCAAAACATAGGTTGACGTTCCAACTGTGTCTCTATAAGTGAACTTAGGTTTTTATAGTAATAACACAGCACTAGCAACAATATCAGTACTCCTTCAATAAAATGAGGAATAGCACTCAGGTCGTCTTTGGGTGCCATCAACCAGTCAGCAATTACATAAGTGATAAATAATAGTGTTACAATAGGTATGAAACGTCCAATTGCCATTTTTTTAAACTCGGATTTATAAATCCTGGCCAGCAGTGTAAATTCAATCAGTATAAAAATTGGCCACAAAAAATGATTGCTGATTTCCAAAAAGTATAAAACATGGCTAATGACTTCTACTAAGAAATCAAAAAAAATTAATAATGCCAGAGACCGCCATGCCTGTTCCATTTTTTTAAATCGTATAACAGCGAATAAAAACGGTACAATTACCACAACAGAGGAATAGATTAAAAAGGTTTGAGAAGCACCATTCATAAAAATGCATCATTGGATCTTTATTCAAAATTTTATTCCAGCAGTTGCTTTGTACGTAGATTACCAGAATATTTAAGTATTCCCGATATTAAAATGCACCGTGGGTAGGTGGTGTTGGAAGAGAAAGATCGTAAAAGGAATTTATCTCTTCATCCTCATTTCCCGTTCTACCCTTTGCGATGAGTTGAACGCCAGCCAAAACCAGTCCGAAGGTACGGTTCCAGGTTGGCTGTGTATTGAGGTGATCAGCAACATGTTTATGTATGACGGGCAGTATAACCACATCATAACACTCTTTGCGCGTTCCTGGTGGGAATAACGAATACATAAAGTCCGACATGATGTAGTTATACCCGGTAAGGTATCCATAGTTTGTCAGAAACATCTCGTTTAACAATGCTGGTGCTTTTGGATTATCACATACCGTTTTCCATTCGCTTATCCATTCCTGTGCGAGTCGGCTCGAAATAAAGTTCCCTACACCTTCCAAGGGCTTACTGCTCGCCACAGTAATGGTGTCATGATACTGTGGCTTACCGATATGATAAGCCGAACACCTTTGCCCCAGGTGATCAGTGGCATATAGTATGATCGTAAAAGTGGGTAACTTGATTTTATAAGGATGATAGTCATGAACGATCGCAAATCTTGCGTGAATGTGCTTAACCCCAACACAAGATAACAAACTTTGTATGGTGGCATCGTTAAAGTAAACCTGTACCAATATTTGTTCAATACTGCTATCCTCATCGGTAAAAACTTTCCATGACATTTCAGTACCCGAGACCTGTTTGGTCCAATCAAGCGTGTATTCGAGAAACTGGAGCTCCGAAATAGTATAAAATTCTTCTAAGCCCGCAGTATTGGACTGGTAATGGTGATTGTTCATTATGTAAATAATAAAAACAGGTAAATGAAAATTTATTTTTATGTGATAATCGTTTTATGGGAATGGCTGCAGGCATTGTTACATTAAATCATACTCCTCCAATAATTATCGAAAATACAAATTTGTCGTTGCATAAGCGTCTTCATATATAGATAAATATGCTGTGCAATAAGGAATCAAGGTATTGTCTCCTAAATTTTACAGAAACAATTCTGAAACGACTACCAGGGGCAAACCCTTGGTGGTTAAGGTTTAACCCTCATTTACAAAAACACATGTTTACGCTCTTTAAAAGGGTTTAATGATAACCTTTCTTTGATATATAGAATATCAGTTATATCAATTCATTAACCGCACTCATGAATTTAAATCTTGCGACACGCTCAAAACGTCTTTCTCCGATTGCTTCCATGGCTACGATAACGGTACAAACGCGACAGGAGTTTATCGATTCGATAAAAAACTGTATGAAATCACATTACCAGGATGTAAATTTCTGCGTGGCTGAACTGGCCATGTTAATGAATACGACCGCATCACCGTTAACCCGGAAGGTATTTGAACTTACCGGGCATACACCCGCTAAACTTATACTTCATTACCGCTTGGGTATGGCCTGTTATTTACTGTTAAAAAGCAATGAACAAAAAAAAAGTATTGCATGGCTGACAGGTTTTCAATCTCAGGCCAACTTTTGCAGAAGTTTTATAAAAGTATACAAAATAAGTCCGTCTAAATACCGAGAAAGCCAAAATGTTCACCAGCATTCAGCAACCTGTTGGAAAATACCTATAAATATGTTCGAAGCTAAAATTTTATTAAACCATGCCATGCAGCATCAATGGCTGCAAAGGCTTCTTGACTATGCTTTAGCAGAAAATTTTCATCATGTAGAATCGATGCCTCAGCTTGCAAAGTTATTAAACATCACTCCTTCAACTTTAAACCGTAAATTAAAAACATTGTATCCCATCACGCCGGCCAGGTTTGTACGGGATTTAAGGTTACAGTACGCTTCTGAATTACTTGGCAGTTCGGGCACGATTACAGCAGTTGCATTAACTGCCGGTTTTTTCGATCATTCGCATTTTTGCCGTTGTTTTAAAACTGTTTTTGGAACATTCCCATCATCATTTAAGCAGACAAATAAGGATGAAATGCCAGTATCATGGCTGAAAGAAAAGTTGACAGATAAAATTGTTAAATGATTGCCTTTTTTATACAAGTCAAGTATGTTTATAGTGATTAAATTTGTAATAAATAATAAGACATGGATTCTTTACAGATCATATTTCAAAGCATGGCCGTATCTATGGGGATCGCCATGCACAATGCCAATACCAATCAGCGAAGCGGACAACTGATCGCCACGGCCTGCCTGTCTGTTTGCTGCAAACAAATACTGGAAAGCCCAGGCAAAAGCTGATTTTCATTATTATAGCTTTAGCTGGCTTAATCATCACCGGGTAAACGGATAGCACAATTAAAATAAATTATTATGCCTAATACAAGTTTAACAACATCAGACGGTAGCATTACCCCGCAAATTATGCAAGACGAAGGGACAGTTAAGGCCTTTCAATCAATTGCTCAATCCACAGCACTCGCTGTACAGGATGCGGTTGATAATCTTAGAAACGTCAATACCATCAGTTCTACCGCCATTGGCGTTGCCATGGCGCAAATGCTCGCAGTGCCGGCTGATGCTGTACAATATACACCGATTGTAACTGCCGCCCAGGCTTTGGCCACTACTGCTGCTGCCAACTTTCTGGTGGTGGGGCAAAACGCTGCAACGATACTGAATGGCTTTTCATCAAAATAAAGTTTTTAACCAAATCTAAGATCAGATGATTTATCTCAACGGACAACAACTCCATTCTATTGGCGGGCTAAGCACTAAATCGCAAGCGGTACTTTCTATGATCACCGGAGGGCAGAAGTGGTTAAGCTCGTGTATGGCAGATACAAACCTCACCGGCATCAATGCTGCCAGCGAAAATCAGCTGCTTAAAATGATACAAAACGGCTTAATAGGCGATAGCTATATCCGTTTCAATACGTTCAGGGCGGCTATTGATAAAATACTGTCTTTACCGGAATCTGATATTGCCCAACTGGCTGCGATTCAACGCAGTGCAAATGACAATGAGTCTAACCTGGCCGTATTGTTACAGCAAAATAACATGATCAGTTATGGAGATATGGCTAAAACGGGCGATATAATTGCCCAGCTCGTTCAAAAGCGTCCGGATCTTTTTCAGGTTATCTCCTTCGAAGAAATGCTGATACTCACTGGTTTTGTTACGACACAAGCCGATGTCAGCCCTGAATTGCAGGCACAATCGGCTGCATTTGCAAACACAAACGCGGCAACTGTATCTGATTTTGTTAACCTGTCGCTTTTCTTTCAGCATGCACAACAAAACTTGTTGGGCGACAACCTGATCCCTCAAACTCAAAACAGCGAAATACAGGCCCTGTATGCGCAGCTTGAAGCAGCGGTGCAGCCCTATTTATTCACACCTTCAGCAGATATGACAGCCGAGGGCGGAAACCTGGCGCAATCCGTTCAGGAGTTGGCAAGGGCAAATAATTTTGTTGGTTATACTACGGCCAGTTCTGCAATGCTTAACCTGATACAAAATATTGCCTTTAACGACCTCGCTGCAGGTGGCTTGACCATGACGATCAACAATTACCTTGCTGCCGTGAAGAACCTCATCAGCTTTACGCCGGTAACGGCCAATAACTTATCTCAGAATGGTGCCACTGCTTCATTCAAATTTCAATCCGGCCAGGGCATTGCAGATGTTGGCGTTGATAGTGACGGTACAGTGTACCTGCTGCCAGATACCAAGATTACTCACCTAAATTAAATATTAAATGATGGCAAATGATTATATTCTTTCTTCGGTAACAGATGTGCAGCAACTGCTCAAGGGTAACGCTGACTCGCAATCAATAGCGATGTTGAATAATGTAATGGCCGAAACCATAGGCATGGCCATGCATAACGCGGTCACAGCACAGCATAATGCGCAAATGCTTAATTCGGCAACCACTACATCTACCTGCGCACGTATACTATCTGTGATGGGAGCGAAACCTCCTGCACCTGCACCACCGCCTGCACCAGGCCCGTCAGCTGCCAGCACTGGTGGAGAAACACCAACGTCTCCTCCGGCTACTGTGCCAACTCCTGCAGCGGGCACTGATCCGTCAACATCACCGCAAGCAACGCCCGGGGCGCTGACAACGGGAGCAACAACAAACACATCAACAGCATCCGAAAGCGGAACATCTGCTGATCCTAACCATTCCAGCAATTAAGATTTTAAGATAAGCTTAACCCTAAAATGGCAGAAACAGTAAATAGTCAGGTAACCGATTCCATCACCGAATCAAGCCTTGAGGTTATTGGCAGTGCGCCGTCTATTGCTATCGGCAATTTTTATCAGGCAACAGCACAGGCTTTGGCCAATGCGGCCCATAATGCAACGGTAGCACAGCAGCAGGCCAATATTCTGGGGCAGGCGGTAACTGCCCAGGGTGTGGCACTTATATATTCCATCAAAATTTAATCATTAATAACAATAAAAAACAACAATTATGGCTTTTCCAACAGCAGTAAACAGTCAGATCACCGATTCGGTGACCCAGGCAAACACACAGGTATTAGGCGTTGCTCCGGCGAGCGCAATGGCCAATCTTTTTCAGGCAACCGCACAGGCACTGGCAAACGCAGCACATAATGCCACAACCAGTCAGCAGCAAAGTAATATTACGGCGCAGGCGGCAACCACCATGGGTGTAACTACTTTGTATTCAATAGACACCGCTTCTGATGCGGTAGGTACGAAACAGATATTCGCTTAAAAATAATCAACCATAAATTCACACTTAAATTCAAACAAAAATGGCTTTTCCAACAGCAGTAAACGACCAGATCACCGACTCTGTATCGCAAGTTAACACCAAGGTTTTGGGTGATTCGCCGGCAATGGCAATGGGTAACCTTTTTATGGCTACCTCGCAGGCATTATCCAATGCGGCACACAATGCCACCAGCAGTCAGCAGCAAACCAACATTACGGCACAGGCGGCCACCACATCGGGCATTACCACCCTGTATTCGATAGATACTTCATCTGATGCGGTAGGTACCCGTAAAATTTATCAGTAATCCAGTTTTTAACCTTAAAACTAAACCGTTATGGCTTTTCCAACAGCAGTAAACAGTCAGATCACCGATTCGGTATCCGAAGTCAACACCAAGGTACTGGGCGATGCGCCGGCCATGGCAATGGGCAATCTCTTTATGGCTACCTCACAGGCATTATCCAATGCGGCGCATAATGCTACCAGCAGTCAGCAGCAAACCAATATGACCTCGCAGGCTTCTACCACCTCGGCAGTGACCACCCTTTATTCGATCGATACTTCATCAGATGCCGTGGGCACCCATATGATTTATCAATAATTTAACCTTAAATCTAAACAGTTATGGCTTTTCCAACAGCAGTAAACAGTCAGATCACCGATTCGGTGACCCAGGCCAACACCAAAGTATTGGGTGATGCGGCAGCTATCGCGATGGGCAATTTTTTCCAGGCTACCTCGCAGGCTTTGGCCAATGCGGCACACAATGCCACCAGCAGTCAGCAGCAAAGTAATATTACGGCGCAGGCGGCAACCACCATGGGCGTAACCACCCTGTATTCTATCGACACCGCTTCTGATGCCGTGGGTACCAAAAAAATCTATGCTCCGGGTAAAGTACTTGGGCAATAAAACCAAAACGAATTAATCATTTAAAACAACTTTATCATGGCTTTTCCAACTTCAGTAAACGATCAGATCACCGACTCTGTAACCCAGGCAAACACCAAAGTATTGGGTGATGCTCCTGCAATTGCAATGGGCAACCTGTACCAGGCCACCGCACAGGCATTGGCTAATGCAGCACACAACGCCACCAGCAGTCAACAACAAAGTAACATTACCGCACAGGCCGCTACTACTATGGGTGTAACCATGTTGTATTCAATCGATACGGCATCTGATGCCGTGGGTACCAAACAAATTTTCGGCTCTTAAGCCGTCTTTACACCGGATCCAAAAGGAACGGAAATGGTTAAAGGGGGCGGCACCATAAACAGGTGCTGTCCTCATTCCAATCACTTAAAAAACATTACTATGCAACAGCAAAGCGATTCTCCTAATATAGGGGGTACACCAGTTGTGCCCGATAATCAGCCAGCCGCGGCACCATCAATGTCGCCTCATCAGGTCATGCAGCAACAAATCAGCGATCTTAAATCGCAGATTGCCACCATTCAACAACAGGCTATACAAGCGATGCAATCGCAGGTTGATAGTAGTTTCCAGGCACTCGCCGCAAGTAGTTTGCAAATGGTTAATGACCAGGCACAGCCTCAAGCCGCAGCAGCTGTTACACCGGTGGCACCACCCGTAATCAACCCTATTCAGCAAGCCATAAACACGGTAAACACCAATGTTGATGCGGCCATGCTGGCTGCTCAGCAAAGTGTAAAAAATGCGGAAAGTGCATTGAATAACACAGGCAGCACTACAAATGCGCAATAATAAATCAGCTGAAAATTACTAAAAAGCAAAGAAATGGCACAAACAATATTTAATCAGGGCGATGTGGTCAAACTCATTTCAGGCGGGCCAGTAATGACTGTTTCAAACGTTGCTCAGGGCATTGTAAAGTGTGTTTGGTACGATGACTATGCTAATAAATTTGATCACATAACAGTTTCGCCAATGGTACTGACCAAAACAACTGTACTGACCCCGGGAGGGCCTGGCGGCAAGTCGCCATTCGGAAGCCAACATTAAACAAGACAACTATGAATTATTACACCTTTTATGATATTGTCACCAAATGGTGTGACGCAAGAGGCAAAGATTTCACATCACTCGCTGAGCTTAGAGGGGGTTGGGAACCTTGGGCTCAAACCGATTTATCTCTATATATAAAGAATATGGAATTCCAGCCTAGAGGCTTTTTACGCGAAGCGGTATCAGGCAACGTAACTGCCAGTTTGTTACAGAATAATAATAAAACGATGCTAAGTCCGGGTTTTGCAAAGTTAGGTCAAAAAGCAGATATGATTTTTGACAACGGTACTTTGGAAATATTATTGGTAGAATTAAAGTGTGAATCCCTGGAAAACCGGCAAAATTTTAGTCCTGGCCTAAGCCGTGATGTTGAAAAACTGAAAGGATGTGGTGTGCTAGGCCGCAGAATTGCCGTTGGCATATGTATTTCTCCTGAGTATGTTGAAAAGGCTATTAAAGAGAAAGGGTTTGAAATTTTATGGCAAAAATGGGGTGCTACCTGTTTGGTTTATCCATTTCCATATCGTAATGAAAGTACAAGTGTTGACGGATTTCTACAAAACACCTTGCCAACACTTCCAATGAATATTTTTGGTACACCAAACCCTTTGCCTACACCAACTTTTCAGTATGCTACGTCAATGTTCGGCTCTCCGCAAGGGCCAAGTAATCTGTTTAAATGATAATCATTTTGACTAGTCTTTTTACAACATGTTGAAATTAAACAACAGGTACCACTATTATAAAAATAAATAAAAGTAGTGGGGCACATGCAGCAAATTTATACAATGCCTTAAAAGATAACCTTATGCCACAACTAACTCAGGCTATTATTAATGCCTTAAATAATTATGTACAGGCAAGCCCCGGGGCTACTATACAACTCGCTAATTTGCCAGATGGGTTTACGCCAGACAACGTTTCCTGTTGGAAATGGGCACTTTTTGGTTTATTAGATAACATTAACTATAACCAGCAAAACACGCCAACCATTATTCACAGGCCTGCGAATGCTTTTGACACCATATTATTGGGTATCAATCCTGATCCGGCTTCTTATTGGTCGCAAGAGCAAATTCTGCAAACCCTAATACAGGGGCATCAGTATATTATGGAGTTTGACCCATATGCTCCACATAATCAGGGCGACTGGACAATCTGGAGACAATTCCGGGAAGAGGCCATGACTTGGGTATGTAACAATATCAGCACCGCACTGGGGTATATTGAAGCAGGCCAGTCAGCTAATTATATAATGGTGATGCATTATGACGATGCAGGGGAAGACGGAATACCTTATGGGCCCAATGAAACACATTGGTGGATAGAAGTGCCACTCCTGAATAATAACTTCGTTTGTATTGAAACATTTCCACAACCATCAGGCGTGCAGCCAACTTTGCAGTTCAGATTTAATCAGCGCTACGCTGATTTTGGAAATATTTGCACTCCCTTAAGCGATCTTAATCAGGCACATGTTGACCTGCTCAGTAATATAGTGGCTAATGGGCAGTAATATGTCACATCGATAAAAGTTCATCTGGAAATTCTTTTAAACCATAAGCCAACTATCATCAATAAAACAATTATATAAGCAAATTTAATGTATCTGAAAATGCTATTCGTAACTTTTGCCAATTCGGAATCATTGCTGGCCATAGCCGGTATATTAACCATTATCCTTTCGTTTGTCTTACTTGGGAAATATACATTATTGCTTCGCGAAGATGTTGAAAATGATGACGGATTTATCAGACCTGATAGCATTAACTTGAGTAAGTCACCGAAAAATATTACGTCTCCTTACAGTTTAGAAAAGGTACAGTTGGGATTGTGGACTGTGGTCATATCCTGTTCCTATCTGTACCTTTCACTGTTTAAGGGCGATTGTTCCGAAACTGAAATAAATCAAACGGCACTGGTGCTATTGGGGATTTTTTCATGTACTGCGGTCACGTCCAAAATCATCGATAAACGCGAAATAAAAGATCAGCGACCAAGACATCAGAATACGCCCTCGCTAGGCTTCTTTACGGATATATTATCAGATGATTTAGGCATCAGCATTCACCGGTTTCAGCACGTTGTATGGACCATGGTAGGCGTAAGTATTTACCTTTACAAAATAGGAGAAATTAAAACAGGCTGTGGTTTGCCAGAGTTAAGCGATACTTTACTTATGTTAATGGGCATTAGCAGTGCCATATTTGTGGCTATCCGATCAAGAGAAAACGAGGCTGAGGGCACACCAAAAACCGGCGTTCCTAATTACACACCCGCGGCCGCGCCAGCACCTGCAATCCATCCATATCAGCCCCCCGCGGCTGTACAAACTCCTCCCGTTCATACAAGCAGCGGAGGTAATGCATTTTACGGATAGCTGTTGCAATACCCGTTAAAACTTAATATATTCATTCATCTAAATCTTATCTTATGCAAACACTTTCAATCGGCTCATCAGGCAGCGAGGTTTTTATGCTGCAAAGAGCACTCTCGTTTCTCCATTATTCACTCTCTATCGATGGTAACTTTGGCCCGGGTACCCAGGCCGCCGTTACACAATTTCAAAAGGACCATCAGTTAAGTGCCGACGGCGTTGCCGGGCCGGCCACCTGGGCCGTGCTGGATGAGCTGGTGCCGCAAGGCATGGACATCAGCCATTTTACCGGCAACATCAACTGGAGTCAGTTATCGCCGCATATCCAGTTTATTTATTGCAAAGCCAGTCAGGGTGCAGGCTTTAAAGACCCTACACTGGCGCAGTATATGGCAACCATCAGGCAGCAGGGACTGATATTTGGTGCCTATCATTTTTTAACCTTTCAGGATTCTGCCGCCACGCAGATGCAGAACTTTTTATCCTGCGGCGTTGATTTCACTGTCCCGGGCACTTTACCGCCGGTGCTGGATATCGAATGGCAGGTCGGATCTAATGATGGGCAGAGCCAGGCCATGAACCAGTACATCCTGAACAATAAGAACGCCTGCGTGCAGCTGATTCAGGACTGCCTCAGCCAACTTTCATCTGCAACTGGTCGCACACCGATGATCTATACCGCAAAATCGTTCTGGGCTGAATATTTTAACGGCGTTTCTTTTCCAAATTACCCGTTATGGGTGCCATCTTATCAATCTAACCCGCCGGGATTATTTGGTTCATGGCAGGACTATCGCATCTGGCAATATTCTGGAGGCGGGGCGGTAACGGGCGTGGCCGGTCAGGTAGACCTGGATCTTTTTAACGGCGACAAGGCCGCTTTAAAAGTGATGGCACTTATCACCCAATAGTTACAGGTATGAAAAAAAAGCTTGTTGCTGGCTCGTAAGTTTTAATCAGCACAGCGTGCAGCCCAATGATGTCGAATTTCGACCGTTTTGCTTATCGTTAGATTGCATCCATTAAGGTAGATGCGCTGAGTTTGATGGATGAAGCAAAAACCGATTATTCTGCCCATGCCACCGAGGTGACACTTTACAATCAGAGATGAATAAGGCAGGTTTTTGATATTAATAAAAAAAACCTGCAAATGTTTGATTTGCAGGTTTTGACATTGATTAATGTAGCCCGTAGGGGGCTAGTTAAATTCTTATTTCCTATCGCTTTCTCGCATGAACCTGCTAGATAATAACGAGTGGGGGATGTAATAGGGGAAACGAGTGTCACTACTATTATGAATAGGTTCTTTATTAGAAGTAAGAAATTTATAAAACAAAAATGAATTAATACTTATTTTATCAACTAGAATTTAATTTCCTTGTTTTGAATGTTTATGAGGTTTATCAAAATCTATGATTTCTATATACAGTGGACTGTTTTGATAAACATAAATAGCAGTTATTGTCGATAATCCTAATAAATCTATTAGACTTGATCTAGGTGTCAGCTTCCATATATGACTACGGAAGATTATTTAAAAAAATCAACGGCTATACTGAATGTTCAAAATCAAAATTACCAAGTCTTAAATGTAAGCTTAAAAATCTCTCACATTAGACTCTTTGATGACTACAGGTTTTGCCACCCGATGACTCACATCAAACGATTCTTTGAGGATTTCTATCCCCTTAATCCGATGTACCTGCATTGATTTATAATTTACACTTAGTGTTTCGATTCGATCATCCTGAATAGGTTCAATTTTTTTATCGAAATGGTACTGACCAGTATTGTCCCTCAGGTGGGTCATCGGCTTTGGCACAGGAATTTTGTTGCCCTTAACCTCAAGTACGCTGTATGATTCATATTCGTCATCCTCATCATAATCTCTTGCTGAAGCCCTAATGGAATCACCATTTTGGAGTTCTATAGCTGAAATTCTTGCTGCCTTATGGAATAAAACTATATTGCCACCTTTTCCCTCAGTTTGTACAGATGGAAAAACAATGCCGTCGAGGCTTAGTATTGGGTGGGAGGAGAGAAAATCGGCCAATGCCTGAGTAGGCAGGTAATCAAAATCCTCTTGATCAGGCATCACTGGAACAATAAGCTTTTGGCTGAGGTTCCTTAAAAAAAGACTTTTTTGTTTCCTTCCCAAATAATTGGGGTCAAAGACACTGCCCGAGGCATGGTGCTCAGCCAGTATAGGTAAATTCAGTAGCCTAACTGGTCTGAGTAATATAAAGCTTGCTACTGCAACCAAACTGCCAACGGGTGGACGGACCTCTGCTAGGGCTGTGTTAGGATTAGATGCTCCGTAAAATACAGAGATGCCCCT
The DNA here is from genome assembly GCF_004340665.1 of Pedobacter psychrotolerans. GTDB lineage: Bacteria > Bacteroidota > Bacteroidia > Sphingobacteriales > Sphingobacteriaceae > Pedobacter > Pedobacter psychrotolerans. The sequence continues at coordinate 322,328 of NZ_SLWO01000005.1, read as the reverse complement.
TGCGTTCATTCTTCCACCCATAGCAAACCTTGAGGGGGGTGATCCTAGGTGCTGATCAGGCTTACTTAATGCTTCCAATAATTGATTTTCATTTTGAAATACCCTTGCACGAAACAGTCCTGTAATTTCCCGACCAGGCCCAGCCTCCGTAATAACAGTTTTTCGCCCGTAGGTCTTTAATTCGTCAATTCCCTCAAAAATCTGTTGAAGATACTGCCTTAACGGCTCATTAAAATACCGCGCTTCTGCTCGTAATGACCGATCAAATGCATCCTGCTGTACTTGCCATTCCCTATCACTTATGCCAGCTGATTCGTAATGACTCTCGGAACCAAATTCGGTCTCCTCATACATTTCATCTGATCCGTAATTAGCGTATCGGTCTCTTAAATTCTCACTAATATCATTGGCAAGCTTTGCTTCAAAACCTAAGTCATTTTCAAGGATATCTACCACTAGCTCGCCCTCGCGATACCAATGATAGTTCGACTCCTTATCGGCATGCTGCATCCAATACTGGTATTCTGACGGTTCTTCTGGCGTCCGTTCATAATGTTCGAAAAACGCCTTTTCAACCCGATCCGAAACTTCCTCTAATGTATAACCTTTGCGTTTATGTTGGCAATAGCTACACAATCTAGACTTTCCCATTTTTTTTACCTCAGTGGATAAAAACTCATCGCTGATACATTTATGGCAAACATGGTTACCCTCAATCATGATTTCTCTTATTAGTTATTCATTAATTATTTGGCAGGTAATACAACAAATTTGTTGTTTCTTAATGGAAATTCTTTCACAAGTTTTTTGTCATATAATAGAGAAAGCATCCTTTTATGGTCTGGATTGGCATCTAGCCTGGGGAATGAACCCGGACTAATTTTTTCGTATTTCCCGCCCATTGCTAGTAAAAGTTCTCTTAATTGTTCTTTTGAATAATTTTCTCCATAAAGGTTCAATAATTTAACTTTATCCATAGGATTATTGCCGAAACCGAATAACTTGACAATAAAATCAAATTCGGTACGCTTCCCATTCTTTGCTAATAATAACTTGGTTAGTTGGTTAGCTAGAAAGTATCCGGTTATACTTGAAATGGGAATCATCGATATGATTTTTTCCTTTTGAGTATTAGTTGGCTTTAACTGGATTAATCTTACCCATTCCTGACTAACTAGTGAAAATATTTCGGACTGTTTAGAAAAGCTACTGAAATTCTTCTTGACCAATGCTATTTTTAGATCATTTTCAAAAGTCGATAATGCATTAAAATTGAAACTGTTTAGCACAATGTTGCCATTATCAATTAGCATTCGTAGGTGGGCCTCTGGCGCTGAACTGAATATATCTTCTGCTTCAAATTTATATCTTATTTTCCCAATTAACATGGTGAAAGCTGTATCCGTTATTTTTGGTTCATTTATTATTGAAAGAAGTAATTCGTGGGCTTTAGAATTAATAGTGATGTCAATGTCGTCCACCCATAAAAGCATAGAGGTTTTGGTTTTATTGATGTACATTATCATTTCCTGATCCAGTCCTCCTTTTTCGACGTAATATTGCTCTATATTCTTCCATTTTGAAAGAATTTTATTGTTTTCTACTAGTGTTGACCAGAGCGAAACATCTATATCCTTGAAAGAGGGTAATGTCGTTTTTTGATGCTCAATTACTTTGAGCCTATTCTCTTCATTTTTAAGCTTAGAAAGCATCATTTTAATGATTTCTACAGATTCATTCTTGTTATTCTCCATCTCTAGAGAAACCAAGGAAACATATAAGTCCAAATGGTATTCAATATGTTCAAAAAGTGGCTGGCAATTATACTTTTTAATTGTAGTGAGGTTTGCATTCTCAAACTCCTCCATAGCAATAGGGTTCTTCCCAACACAAAATCTGAACATTAGTTTAATCATATCGTATGAGACAGTAAAAAACTTTTGTTCATAAATACTCTTAAATAGTGGAGAAGAGAATGCAGCAGAAGTCATATGTTGGAAATGTACATTGAGGTTTCTGACTGTATTCATTACCCTATGATGGTCTTTTTTGTTTGGAAACTGAAGAATAAAGTCTGTTGTATCTCCCTGCAAATAATGCTTAATTGATTCGTCTGTATTTTGTGCGTGGATGGTGTTCATATCACAGTGTTTGATCATAGTAGTCATGATTAACAATTGTTGATCAACGCCATACTTAGTTAGGCTTCTTACGGTCCACCAAAACTTAGGATATGCTGTGGTAATCTTTTCAATGAAACCAGTAATATTTTTTGTTATAGAGAGATAGCCCCTAGTAAATTCCAAGCTAGTCGTGCTATCATCTGCCAACAATTTAAAAATGTTATTATAGGGGATGGAGTAGGTAGCTTTATTCTGGATTAGAAAATCAAGCAATTTAAAGTTGAGCGCTTCCTCTAGCAAAAAATCCTCGTCGGCCATTCGGTGTAAAAGCTCGACTGGTTTCTGAATACTATAGGCATAATTAGATTTCTCGAGGTTTTTTAGTTTCTTGAGAAATACAAGATCGGTTGCAGTTAAACTTTTATTGTAAAAATGGGAAATATAGATTTCATACATCTCATCGATATACCCACCACTGATCAGATAGCGTAGGATTGGCTTTTTAACTAATGTTGGAAAGAACTCATGCGCTTTTTTGTTATCCTTAAACAAGGATTTTAAGGGAGCACTGTTGATCCGCTTTAACATTTGGGCAATCTCATCGCGCCTATTTCTCAGCTTCCCTTGATTATCCTGAGCGGAGGAAATGATTATCTGTCGACGCTGTACATAATCACCGGCATCTGCTTTTCGCTCAACCTCAGCAAAGCTTATCTTTGATGGAGTTTGGGTATCGTTTAATGTCCTAGTATAATAGTGAATATTTGGGATTAGCCTAAGCTCATCGAATACGGTTTCTTGTTGAAGTTCAGTAAATGTTTTCCTGCCTGATACCTCTATTGCCAGTGCCGTTGGAAAGGTACTGATTAATGCCATGATGAACACCTTGCGAAGCTCTGCTAGATTTTGAAGTTTTTCAAGCCCATTCTTCTCCAATTGCTCCTCGATCTCTAGCATTTCAGCATCAAGTATTTTGGATTGCTCTATAATGTAAGATGCCTTTCGATCAAAGGTATTAGGAATATCACCCTCGCGAATATGGAGCTTGGCGAAGTCATTGGGAAAAAGATTCTTATAGACCATTATACCAAATAGTTTTTCAGGGACTAATTGATTTTCAGGATGCTTTAGATTGTGCTGATAAAGTACAAATTCATTATAGGTATTGATCAGTATCCTCATATCATCCACAAAGAGCATGATGTCATATAGGAATTTTTGGTTAAATGGTGGATTAAGGTTTAGTTTGGCCATCTTAGGCAGCAATACATCTAGCGAGTTCGCAGCTGTTAAATGTGGAATGACAGGAATAATAAAATCGAAGAATTTTGTTCGATTCTTGTCCTGGAAGATGTCATCCTTGATGGCATAGATAAACTTGACCCTCATCGGATGGATTTGCTCAGAATTGTTGATCATCATATTGATCTCCCGGAGCTTAGTAAAGATTTCTGGATCGTTAAAGCGGTCCAGATCCTCAATGATCACTACATCATACTTTGTCTTTTCAAAAAAGTAAATAATCTCATCTAGGTACTTATTCAATACAGAACCATCAATATCCTTGGAGATCTCGATCTCGCCGCTGGTGAGATTAATCTTGCTAAACTTAGATGTATATAGAAAATTGATAATTGCTCTGCCAATATAAATTACCCCAGCTGAAAAGATGATCATCGTCGCCACCAGTAATAGCACCTCCAAGATGAACGACATGTGTTTCCAATGGTAGAGATCGTCCCTAAATGTCTTGTTGAACAGAAACACCGCGCTCATTAAAAAGAAAAGTATGTATACTGCCTGTGCCCACATCATCTTACCCGAGAGGCTAATAATCCTTTTGAATCTGGATTGAGGTAGTTCACTCCCTGACACTTTGTATAGCATTTGCTGCAAAATACTTAACTCGATCTGCTTATGAATCTCATGGATCAGTTGCTGCTCTTCCATAAATTCCCTTCTAGTCTCCCCCGGTAAGCGGGGCCCGATAATGGAGCTATCCTGAACCAGCGAAGTATCCTTAAAAGAGGCAAGGGAGATATACAAAAATTTATGGCCCTTATCATTTGCCTGCAAAGAACTTAAAATAGTACTCTTGCCTGATCCATACGGTCCGGAAAGCGCAATATTTAACACGTTGGGCCTTTGCAATGCCCAATGAATTGCATCGCAATAGTTTTTAGTGCTTACAGGGTCAACCCTAGGGGTAAGGTCCTCTAGAAGATCAGTGGTCTTTAGAGCGACTTTTCCGGATGCACTTGATTGAACCGTTAGTTTTTTTGTTAACCATTCCAATGCGGAAAGGATGATTTCTCTTGTATTAGGCATTATGGAGTGTTAAGTAATAGATTCTCCTAAGCTAAGGATTTTTCAAATGTTTAGAAAACCTTCAAATGTTACTTTAATACAAGGGGAAAGATTAATTGCTCATTAATGTCAAATTTATTAGGAGGTTTAAATCTCTCAAATATTTCGACATGGAAAGACATCCCAGAATTGGCTACTATTTATTAATGCTGGGCTGATAAGCGGATTGAAGAGCTGTTTCTTTTTATCCATTTTTTGTCTTTTTTAAGCCCTTTAATCGATTTTATTATGTTTTATGAGCATAATCTGGGCATTTTGGCAAAAATGGCCAGCCGTTCCGCATTTAAACTGTCATCCCATTTCGCTTTAAAGTGACCACCTGTTTCGGGGCAAACTGGCCGTTCTGATCTTTCGATCAGCTTTTTTCGCAACTGGCTTTCGAGAATAATTTTTCAATTTCTGCATAAAATAAAGGCTCCTGGGAGCATATCTACTATTAGGGATGGACTACGGTCACTTCGCTGTTTTGAAGGGGATATGGCGTTTTTTTACGCGTTCCAGTACCTGCGAATGGATTTTGATCGCTAGAAAGATCTGAATTGAGGATAAATCCGGCAGTAAGATGGATTTGGATCCGAAGTGTATATTTGTTCAGAGGGAAAGGAACTTAGATGTGCATCATCCGGTAATCAATTTGGTGGCCAGTTTGGCCCGAAACAGAGGGGTCACTTTCACCGAAATACACACCTAATCCCGAAATGAACTCAGAATATTATGAAGACGAGGAATAAGTTAGATAAGCCTGAACAACTTTCATAATTAATGATTGAATAAACGAAAGGATTCAGAAATAAACCTGTCTGCGCTAAATAGATCATTATCCATTGATGTGTGGATAGGAGTTCTTAAGCTTAGTACAATAAATGTTGATGTAAAATAAAGATCGATAGTATAAAAAAAGCGCTGATTCAGTCGTAATTAACTGTTGTTCAGCGCTTTCCAGTAGCCCGTAGGGGAATCGAACCCCTGTTTCCAGAATGAAAATCTGGCGTCCTCACCCCTAGACGAACGGGCCATTAAAATAAGTCCTGAGTCTTTAGTTCTTAGTCTGAAGTCTGATGACTTTGGACTTGGTACTGACGACTTTAGACTACCTTTTGGTAGCGGGGACACGACTCGAACGTGCGACCTTCGGGTTATGAGCCCGACGAGCTACCAACTGCTCCACCCCGCACTCTATATCTTCAAATTTTCTTTGTTTGAAGGAGTGCAAAGGTATGAATTGTTTTGATACTTGCAAATCATCTACAAAGAAAATTTAAAATATTTTTGATAGGTATTTTCAGTCTTTTAAAATCTGAATCTTTGAAGAACTTTCAAGGAATGATTTTATGATTGATTATCAGTATTTTGTATGCTTATCCTTAGATCTAAAATCAATTTTGCCTCAAAATATTTGGAATAATGATCATCAATTTGTTCCTTTGTTTATAATTAGTCTAAATAATAATATTTGCTCTTTTATTCATTTAAATTAATATCACAGTCTATTATAATTTTTGGTTAGTTATGTTGATTGCAAGCCCTGTTTACCCGCATCAAAATTGAAGATGTGGGTAAATCAGGCACTACAAAATAGATTATTGCTTTACTGGGTAAAAAATATAATTTCTCTGTTTCTAAAGATGTCTATTGATTGAAGCATCCATCATCTTCAGGTCTATTAAAATTTCGGAGTTTTCAGTAAATATAAAATAGCTTGATGCTATATTCGTTAAATTAATGGGATAGATATCAAAAGATAAAATTCTCAAACTCAAGATGCCTTTAACTAAAAAAAGTTGATCGTCAGCGGTATCGCTTTAAATCAACTTTCTGTAATTAGTGTAGCCCGTAGGGGAATCGAACCCCTGTTTCCAGAATGAAAATCTGGCGTCCTCACCCCTAGACGAACGGGCCATTAAAATAAGTCCTGAGTCTTTAGTTCTTAGTCTGGAGTCTGATGACTTTGGACTTGGTACTGACAACTTCAGACTGCATTTTGGTAGCGGGGACACGACTCGAACGTGCGACCTTCGGGTTATGAGCCCGACGAGCTACCAACTGCTCCACCCCGCATTATATACAACTCGTTTTTTCTTTGAATTAAATCCTTAACTCTGTTTCCGAATTGGAATGCAAAGATATAATTCGTTTCTTTGTGCTGCAAATTTTTTTTAAAAAATATTTTAATGGCGCATAAAGCAGGTTTTGTTAGTATAATAGGTAAACCAAATGTAGGTAAATCTACCCTCATGAATGTGCTTGTAGGCGAGCGACTTAGCATTATTACTCCTAAAGCGCAAACCACAAGACATCGTATTCTGGGGATCGTAAATGAGGAAGAATATCAGATCGTTTTTTCTGATACCCCGGGTATCATTAAACCAAAATACAGCTTGCAGGAGAGTATGATGAGCTTTGTAAATGGTTCTTTAACCGATGCCGATGTACTTTTATTTGTAACAGATATCAATGAAACGCATGATGAAGACGATGTGCTTGATAAAATCCTGAACAGAGATATTCCAACCATTGTACTGATTAATAAAATAGATAAAGCATTACAGGAGCAGGTTGATGAGAAAATTGCTTACTGGCAGGAAAAGTTAAATCCTGTTTCCATTTATGCCATATCGGCTTTGCATAAGCATAACGTTGATGGCTTATTGGAGCGCGTTTTAGAAATGTTACCAGAGCATCCGCCATATTATGATAAAGAAGATTTAACAGATCGTTCTGAGCGTTTCTTCGTTTCGGAAATTATTCGGGAAAAAATCTTCCTGAATTATCAAAAAGAAATTCCTTATAGCACAGAGGTGATTGTGAAGAGTTTTAAACATGAAGAGCTTAAAAATGGCAAAGGACAGATGGTGAGGATTAGTGCTGAAATTGTGGTTGAACGCGATTCTCAAAAAAATATCCTCATTGGTACTGGTGGCAGCATGCTGAAAAAAGTGGGTACAGAAGCACGGATAGAAATTGAGAAATTTTTAGATTCAAAGGTGTTTCTGGAACTGTTTGTTAAAGTGATTCCAGATTGGAGAAGTAAAAAGAACTACTTAAAAAGCTTTGGTTACGATAATTAACCGTACCTTTGCAGCCCGAAATACTACGGTTAGTAGTTGATAGTCAATGGCTGATAGCCAAATAGTTTAAGCAGCTTGCTTAAGCGCCACGACCGTTAACTATAAGCCATTAACTATCAATAGAACACCCATGAGTAATATTATCGCCATCGTAGGCAGGCCAAACGTAGGCAAAAGCACCCTTTTTAATAGATTAACTGAAAGTCGTAAAGCCATTGTAGATGACGTAAGCGGTGTAACCCGCGACAGGCATTATGGCGTAGGGGAGTGGACAGACCGTCAATTTACCGTAATTGATACTGGTGGTTATGTGGCTAACTCTGAAGATGTATATGAAGCTGCTATCCGCGAGCAAGTAATGATCGCCATTGAAGAAGCCAGTGTTTTGGTTTTTATGGTAGATGTAACCACGGGGATCACTGATTTAGATGATGATATTGCCCAGGTACTTCGCCGCAGTAATAAACCAGTTTTTGTGTGTGCCAATAAAGTAGACAACACTGCATTATATAGTGAAATCAGTACTTTTTACGGTTTTGGATTGGGTGAAATTTATCCCCTTTCATCCATGACTGGTTCTGGCACCGGAGAATTATTGGATGATGTGGTTAAACATTTTGAAGATATTCCAGAAGAAGAAAATCAATTGCCAAAAATTACCATTGCTGGTCGCCCGAATGTAGGTAAATCATCTTTGGTTAATGCACTGATTGGTAAAGAAAGAAACATTGTAACGGCTAATGCTGGTACCACCCGCGATTCAATCAAAATTCATTACAACCAATTTGGTCATGAATTTATGTTGATTGATACTGCAGGTTTACGTAAGAAAACGAAGGTTAAAGAGAATCTGGAATTTTATTCAGTAATGCGTACCATTAAGGCTTTGGAAGAAGCTGACGTGGTGGTATTGATGATCGATGCACAGGAAGGAATCGAGAGTCAGGATATCAACATTTTCCACTTAGCAGAAAAGAATAAAAAAGGTATTGTCATTTTAGTGAATAAATGGGATTTGATTGAGAAAAACACACAAACGATGAAGGCTTTTGAAGAGCAGATTCATGAGCGTGTTCGTCCATTTACAGATGTGCCCATTGTATTTACATCTGTATTAAATAAACAAAGAATTTTTAAAGCTATTGAAGTTGCTTTAGAGGTAGCTAAAAACAGAAGTAAGAAAATTCCTACATCAAAATTAAATGATGTAATGTTGCCATTGATTGAGAAATTTCCACCGCCAGCGTTAAAAGGAAAGCACATTAAGATTAAATACATTACGCAAATCAACGGAACATCACCCATGTTTGCATTCTTCTGTAACCTGCCTCAGTATATTAAAGATCCGTACAAACGTTTTATTGAAAATAAATTGAGAGAGCATTTTGATTTTTCTGGTGCACCGATTCAGATTTTCTTCAGACAAAAATAGGGTGAAAGAATAGTCATCGGATGAACATACATGCTATGTTAATATTCATCCGATGACTATTTAAATTTAAGCATTTTGCTGATCACCAAAAGAAGAATCTATTTACCTTTGCAGCATGCAAATCCAAGTAGCCAACAGCCAGCCATCAGATCTGGATATGATTTTTGATTTCTATGAAATGGCTGTTGCCCATCAGAAAAAAGTTTTCAATAAACATTGGCAAGGTTTCAGTAAAGAATTGGTGGGAACTGAAATAGCAGAAAATCGCCAGTATAAAATTTTGTTAATGATGAAGTTGCTTGTGTTTTTGCGGTAACCTTTAACGATCAACTTATTTGGGGCGATCGCGATCATGATGCAATCTACATTCATCGGATCGTTACGCATCCAGATTTTAGAGGCCTTTCCTTTGTTAAACAGATTATCACCTGGGCCAGGGCATTTGCCACAGAAAATCACCTTAAGTTTATCCGAATGGATATCTGGGCAGATAATAAAAAGCTATTGGAGTATTATACCAACTGCGGCTTTAATTATGTTGGTGTAGTTACAATGGAAAAAACATATGGTTTACCAAAGCATTATGAGGGAATAAGCCTGAGCTTATTTGAAATCAAAATTTAATAGGAGCGGGGCTTTTAATTATTGAAGATTGGCCAACGCCTGTTTCACCGCATTATCGGTTTGATTTATAGAACGGTAATAGCCAACATCACCCAAGTAGTAGCGGCATAATAGTGCTTTTAGATCATTCAATATAACTGGTTTTGATCCGTAAAGCTGCATGCGATCTATCGTTACATTTTTGCGTTGCAGGTAACCAATAAAATCTTTGAAGTCGTTATCTCCTAAATTGAAATAGTTAATGTTCTGTTCTACAAAGCTGGCATTATAACGACTGGTTAATACATTAAATACATAATCTGACAATACTTTTTTGCTCACCAGACTAGCATAAAACTTATTGTATCCAGTGGTATCCAGCTTTACAAATATATCAGGCTGAATTCCGCCGACGGTTTTAGCTCGCTTGTGCTGCTGAAGATTTACGCCTTCACTTTTTTCTATTGAATCTTGAAAGGAAGTATGATCGCCAGTTAACTCTCCGTCAATCATGCGTTCATCAAGTTCATGTTTGTAAGCGTCATACCCTTTTTTATATGATTTCTGAATACTACGTCCGGAAGGTGTATAATACCTGGCAATGGTTAAGTTTAGTGCAGAACCATCTCCAAAGGCAAATTGCTCCTGTACAAGTCCTTTACCGAAAGACCGGCGGCCAACAATGATTCCACGGCCGAGATCTTGAATGGCTCCTGCAACGATTTCACTTGCCGATGCTGTATTTTCATTAATTAATATGGCCAATTTGCCATTCTGAAATGCACCTGTTCCAGTAGAATAATAATCGGTTCGCGGCTCATGTTTGCCCTGGGTGTAAACAATTAATTTATTTTCGGGTAGAAACTGATCGGCTAAACCCGTAGCTGCTGAAAAATAACCACCACCGTTGTCGCGTAAATCCAAAATCAGCTTTCTCATGCCCTTCGCTTTCAGGTTTGCGGCTGCAATTGCAAAATCACTATCCGTGTTAGCGCCAAACTTGCTAATCCTAACATAGCCAGTTTCTGGGTTGATCATGTAAGAAGCATCGATACTGCTAATATTTACCTTGCCACGGGTAACCATTAAGCGGCTTTGAACCTGTGTGCCACTGCGCAACAAAGTTACGCCAACACCACTTCCTGCTTTTCCTCTGAATCTTCCTGTTAATTGTTCTTTGGGTAAATTTCTACCACTTACCGTAGTGGTATCAATAGCCAGAATTTTATCACCTAATTTAATGCCCGCCTGGTAAGCTGGTCCATCCTTCACCACGCCGGTAACCATCATGGTATCGTTAAGCATATAATATTCAATGCCCACACCTTCAAAGTTCCCTTCCAAGTTATCGGTCATGTCCTGAGCGTCGGTTGGCGGCAAGTAAACACTGTGTGGGTCCAACTGGTGAAGCACACTATCAATAGGTAAGTTTTGCAATGAATCAGTGTTGATATCATCCACATAATTTTTATTGATGATATGCAGGATTTCTTCCAGTTTTTCGTCACTATTGCTGGCCAGCTGGGGCCTTCTGATTACGCCAAACCCTTGATCTTTAATGAACTTAATACCCAAATACATGCCTGCTATCAAAATTAAAGAATAGCTTATGGCAATCAGTATGTTTTTTCGGGTATTCTTTTTCATTGGCGTTATACAAATTTATGAAAATAAGCGGGTTGATCTAGTTTTAACTGCAATTTCTTGTCTTTTGTTTATAATATTTCACATAAATTAACAGTTCAACAGACGGGCTTTGATGGGGCGATCTATATTTTTAATTTTTTAGGGTAGATTTTAGAAAGAATTTACCGAATTTTATCAAAAATATATTTATGAATAGAGTTACCGAGCAAGAATCAAACTATAGCCACATTGATCAGATGTCGGTAATGGAAGTTTTGCAGGGGATCAATAATGAAGATAAAACTGTTGCCTTTGCTGTTGAAAAATCTTTGCCTCAGATTGAAAAATTGACTTCGGCTGTTGCCGAAAGAATGAAAAAAGGTGGTCGTCTTTTTTATATTGGTGCTGGCACCAGTGGCCGTTTAGGCGTTGTAGATGCATCTGAGTGTCCGCCAACCTATGGCGTTCCTTTTGATTGGGTAGTTGGAATCATCGCTGGTGGCGATACAGCCATCAGAAAAGCCGTAGAATTTGCAGAAGATGATGCCGTACAGGCCTGGAAGGATTTAGAGGAATTCGATATCAATGAGAAAGACTGCCTGGTTGGTTTAGCTGCATCGGGTACTACACCATATGTAGTAGGTGGTTTGAGCACCGCCCGTAAACATGGCATTTTAACGGGTTGTATTGTTTGTAATGCAGGCGGACCAATTGCTGCAGCATCTGACTTTCCTGTAGAAGTGGTGGTTGGGCCGGAATTTATTACGGGTTCAACACGCATGAAATCTGGTACTGCACAAAAATTGGTTTTAAATATGCTGAGTACCACCGTGATGGTTCAATTGGGCCGTGTGGTGGGAAACAAAATGGTAGATATGCAGTTAACTAATCATAAGCTGGTAGATCGCGGCACACAAATGGTGGCCGATGAATTAAATATCGCTTATGATGAAGCCGCAGACTTATTAACACAACATGGAAGTGTTAGAAAAGCTGTAGAGGCCGGACAACATTAGAAATGACTGAAGGTGATAAGGATAGAAGGATTGGGTTAGAGAATGATAGAATTGGAGAATAACAGAATGAAAGAATGATTGAATTTAGCGCTGGTATTAGGTAATTCATAGATTTTAAACTTATACATTCATTCAATTATTCACTCACTCAACATTCATTAACTCATTCAAAATTCTCTCATTCAATAATTAAAAAAATATGCACGAGATAGAGCCGTATTACCAGTGGAGAGATGATTATATCTCGGCAGAAGATGAGCGTTCGCCATTTTATAATACCGAATATTCTGAGCTATACTTTGATAAGCAAATCTATAATTTTCTGCTTCACCCACAGTGGGATGAGTTTGGTTCTAATACATTATACATGAAGGTATTGTATGCTGATTATGATCACAGCTATGCCATTATTGAATTTATTGGAGAGTGGAACGATGCCATTAACAATGATATCATGTTGCTTAAGCGCGATATTCTGGAGCTGATGATGGATGAAGGAATTAACAAATTCATTTTAATTGGCGAAAATGTGCTTAATTTTCATTCTTCAGATGACAGTTATTATGAAGAATGGTTTCAGGAAGTGGAAGATGGCTGGATTGTTGGGGTAAACTTTCAGGAACATGTGATCAGGGAATTTAAAGATAACAATATTGATTATTACATCAACTTTGGCGGTGCTTTTGATAACCTGCCCTGGCGTACATTAAAACCGTTACAGTTCTTTAAGAAAGTTGAAGAAATGCTGACAAAAAGACTGAATTAAAGTATTATTTTTAATAATCATTTAAATACACAAATAAAAATGGAACAACAAAATTATCAATATCAAGGCAACAGTGTTTTCGTACAGGAAAACTCGGTGTCTAAAAAATTCTTTGCCAGCGTATTCTTATGGATGTTCGTTGCGCTGTTAATATCAAGCGTTTCTGCATTTGTATTGGCAAATTCGCCAGGAATTTTATCATACTTAGTCGGTGAAAAAGGATTTACCGTATTAGGATACATCGCCATTTTTGCACCACTTGGTTTAGTTATGCTGATGGGCGCCGCCATGCAAAGATTATCCTTTCCTGCATTAGTGGGGATTTTTCTACTCTATTCTTTGTTAACAGGTGTTATGTTAGGTTTTATTCTTTTAATCTACACTTCTGTATCTATCGCCATTTGCTTCGTTGCAGCAGCAGTTATTTTTGCTGTTATGGCCATTATGGGATACACAACAGATGTTGATTTAAGTAAATTCGGACCCATTCTGATGGCTGGTGTAATTGGCTTAGTTATAGTTAGTCTGATCAATTTCTTTATCGGCAGCGAAACTTTGAACTATATTTTAGGCTTTGTTGGTGTGGCTATTTTTACAGCACTTACCGCTTACAAGGTTCAGGAAATTAAAAGAATTGGTGAAGGTTTAGATGAAAGCGGTAGTGAAATAGCAGTGGCCGACAGCAAAAAATTAGCAATAATGGGTGCCTTATCACTTTATATCACATTCATTAACTTATTTCTATCACTTTTGCGTTTATTTGGAGGCAGAAGATAATTTAGTGCAAAAGCGTGATCATTGAATTTCATTGACTTCAGGTTAATAACAAAATATTATTTTAAAGGCTGTGCATTTTGCATGGCCTTTGTAATTTTATTTGGCAGCAAGGTGATAAATTTTGGAAATGATGTTGCTTTGTTGCATTTTTGTATGCTTATTAAGAAAGACGGAGGGATTAGACCCAACGAAGTCTTAGCAACCTGTGCCAACAAGGTGCTACATTCTAATCTCGGTTAGCCGGGAGAAAGATAAGTTAAGGAAGTACTATCCATGTGCCAACTTTTTGAATAAGCCTTTTTTTTAAGTATCAGGTATAAAGTAGCAAGTATCAAGAAAGATTTGTCTATACTTTTTGCTTATATCTGGGGTTAGGTCGTTTATCAAGCATATCTTGATACCCGATACTAGCTACTTGCTATTAAATAACAATGAGCATAAGAGAAGAATTAGAAAAACGTATTTTGGTGATTGATGGTGCGATGGGCACAATGATTCAGCGTTATACTTTAACGGAAGAGGATTTTAGAGGTGAACGTTTTAAAGATCACCCCTGCGATGTAAAAGGAAATAATGATTTGCTCAACATCACCCGTCCGGATATTATTAAAGCCATCCATCTCGAATATTTAAGCGCAGGAGCTGATATCATCGAGACCAATACCTTCAGTACACAAAGAATTTCCATGGCTGATTACCAGATGGAAGATCTGTCCTACGAAATGAGTTATGAAGGTGCAAGGGTAGCAAAAGAAGCTGCGGATGAATTTATGGCGGCTCACCCCGATCGTAAATGTTTTGTTGCAGGTGCCATTGGCCCAACCAACAGAACCCTTTCTATGTCGCCAAATGTAAATGATCCTGGTTACAGGGCAGTTTATTTTGATGAATTGGAAGCCGCTTATTATGAGCAGGTGCGTGGTTTGGTCGATGGTGGATCAGATGTACTGCTTATTGAAACCATTTTCGATACCTTAAATGCAAAGGTGGCCATTGTGGCCATTAAAAAATATGAAGAAGTAATCGGGCGTAAACTGGAAATCATGATTTCTGGTACCATTACCGATGCTTCGGGTAGAACGTTATCTGGACAAACGGCGGAAGCTTTTTTAAACTCCGTGATGCATGCAAAGCCATTAAGTATTGGTTTCAATTGTGCTTTAGGTGCAAAAGAAATGCGTCCGCACATTGAAGAACTGGCCGCAAAAGCAGGATGTTATGTTTCTGCTTATCCAAATGCAGGCTTACCAAATGAATTTGGTGCTTATGATGAGCAACCCCATGAAACAGCACATTTGGTAGATGATTTTATTGCCTCTGGTTTTGTAAATATTGTGGGTGGTTGTTGTGGTACAACGCCAGAACATATCGGCTGTATTGCAGCGAATGCCAGAAAAGCATCTCCGAGAAAAATCCCGATTATTCCACCTTATATGCGTCTGAGTGGTTTAGAGCCGGTTACCATCACGCCAGAAAGTATCTTCGTAAACATTGGTGAAAGGACTAATATTACTGGTTCGCCCAAATTTTCAAAATTAATTTTAGGTGGAGATTATGAAGCTGCCCTTGCTGTAGCCTTGCAACAGGTTGAAGGTGGTGCGCAGGTGATCGATGTGAACATGGATGAAGGGATGCTTGATTCAGAAGCGGCCATGACCAAATTTCTAAACCTGATTGCTTCAGAGCCTGACATTGCGAAATTGCCCATCATGGTCGATTCATCTAAATGGTCGGTAATTGAAAATGGGTTAAAATGTTTGCAGGGGAAGGGAATTGTGAACTCTATTTCCTTAAAAGAAGGAGAAGATAAATTTAGGGAAAGTGCCCGTAAAATCATCCAATACGGTGCTGCGGTTGTGGTAATGGCCTTTGATGAGCAAGGACAGGCCGATAATTACGAGCGGAGAAAAGAAATCTGTAAAAGAAGTTACGATATTTTAGTAAATGAAATTGGGTTCCCGGCAGAAGATATTATTTTCGACCCGAATATTTTAACGGTAGCCACCGGATTAGAAGAGCATAATAATTATGCTGTCGATTTTATTAATGCTACCCGCTGGATTAAAGAAAATCTGCCACACGCAAAAGTAAGTGGTGGGGTTTCTAATATTTCCTTCTCGTTCAGGGGGAACAATACCGTTCGCGAAGCGATGCACTCTGCTTTTCTTTATCATGCCATTCAGGCGGGTTTGGATATGGGAATTGTAAATGCAGGAATGCTTGAAGTTTACCAGGAAATTCCACCAGAGCTTTTAGAAAGGGTAGAAGATGTACTCCTGAACAGGAGAGAAGATGCTACCGAGCGTTTGGTGGAGTATGCCGATACCGTAAAATCGAAAGGTAAAGAAATCGTAAAGGATGAAGAGTGGAGAAAAGGACC
This sequence comes from Pedobacter psychrotolerans, assembly GCF_004340665.1. Lineage (GTDB taxonomy): Bacteria > Bacteroidota > Bacteroidia > Sphingobacteriales > Sphingobacteriaceae > Pedobacter > Pedobacter psychrotolerans. The sequence goes on along the minus strand of NZ_SLWO01000005.1, from coordinate 306,170 downwards.
TGTTGAGGAAAGGTTATCTCATTCTTTGGTAAAGGGAATAGTAGAATACCTGGATGATGATGTAGAAGAAGCACGCCAGAAATATGCCCGCCCAATTCAGGTAATTGAAGGGCCTTTAATGGATGGGATGAACATTGTTGGGGATCTGTTCGGAGCAGGGAAGATGTTCCTGCCTCAGGTAGTGAAATCGGCAAGGGTAATGAAAAAGGCAGTAGCTTATTTACTGCCATTCATTGAGCAGGAGAAGCTAGATAATCCCGATCAAAATCAAAGCTCATCTGCCGGAAGAGTGTTGATGGCAACTGTAAAAGGCGATGTTCATGATATTGGTAAGAACATTGTAGGTGTGGTTTTGGCTTGTAACAACTTCGAAATTGTAGATATGGGCGTAATGGTTCCTGCACAGGAAATCATTAAAAAAGCCAAAGAAATAAATGCTGATATTATTGGTTTAAGTGGGCTAATTACACCATCACTTGATGAAATGGTTCACTTTGCCAAAGAAATGGAACGTGAAAACTTTACTATTCCTTTAATTATTGGCGGGGCGACAACATCGCGGATTCATGCCGCAGTTAAAGTAGCACCCAACTATTCTGGTCCGGCAATCCATGTATTGGATGCTTCACGAAGTGTAACGGTTTGCAGCACTTTAATGAATCCGGAAACAAAGGATGATTATGTTGCTGGTATTAAGGCAGAGTATGAAAAAGCTCGTGAAGCACATTTAAATAAACGCTCTGACAAGCGCTTTAAAACACTGGAACAAGCACGTGAAAATAAGTTTAAAATAGATTTTAAGTCAGATCTTCCTGCACCGGAATTTACCGGAACAAGGGTGTTTGATAATTATCCATTAGAAGAATTGGTTCCTTACATCGACTGGACGCCATTTTTCCATACCTGGGAATTACGTGGAAGCTATCCTAAAATATTCGATGATAAAAATGTTGGTGATGAAGCCAAAAAGCTTTTCGATGATGCACAAAAGTTATTAAAACGAATTCTGGATGAAAAATTACTGACTGCTCGGGGCGTGATTGGTTTCTGGCCGGCTAATGCGGTTGGAGACGATATCGAACTAGAAGTCCGGAGTCCGAAGTCCGGAGTGGGAAGTCAGAATGACGACTCAAGATTAGCGACTCAAGACTCAGAACTAATTACCATACATACCCTTCGCCAGCAGGCAGAAAAAGTTGATGGGCAACCCTATTATGCCTTATCAGATTTTATTGCACCAAAAGAAAGTGGTATTCAGGATTATTTTGGCGGTTTCGCTGTAACTACGGGTATTGGAATTGATGCCTTGGTAGAGGAATTTGAATCCAATCATGACGATTATAACAGCATCATGGCGAAAGCGCTGGCCGATCGTTTGGCCGAAGCCTTTGCAGAACGGATGCATGAGCGTGTACGAAAAGAATATTGGGGTTATGCCAAGGATGAAAATTTAAGTAATACCGAATTAATTAAAGAAGAATATGCAGGTATTCGTCCGGCACCAGGTTATCCTGCCTGTCCGGAACATACCGAAAAGGGTACTTTATTTGAGTTATTAGATGCTGAAAATCAAATCGGCTTGCGTTTAACTGAAAGTTATGCGATGTATCCAACAGCTGCGGTAAGTGGATTTTATTTTGCACATCCTGAATCCAGGTATTTTGGATTAGGAAAGATTACCAAAGACCAGATTGAAGATTATGCGCAACGTAAAAATATGTCAATAGAAGAAGTGGAAAGATGGTTAAGTCCGAATTTGGCTTATTAAAGTTGCAGGTTGCAGGTTATTGGTGTGGTGTATTAAAGGCCACATTAATGAAACTGGAAACCACACGAAAATTATAAATGGATTTATAAATTATTATCAAAAGCTGGTTAAATAAGCATCTAAACTTTTAACCCGCAACCTTCAACCTAAAATGAAAATTGTAGACCACATTAAAAATGCTAAGGGTAAAACCTTATTCTCTTTCGAATTGCTACCGCCAATTAAAGGCCAGAGTATCCAATGGATTTATGATGCTATTGATCCCTTGCTGGAATTTAATCCTCCTTTTATTGATGTTACCTCCTTAAGGGAAGATTATATTTACAAGGAGCAGGATAATGGATTGCTGCAAAAAGTATCTTACCGAAAACGACCTGGTACCATTGCCATTTGTGCGGCAATTATTCATAAGTATAAAATTGATGCAGTACCACATTTAATTTGTGGTGGTTTTACTAAGGAAGAAACCGAAAATGCGTTAATCGATCTGCAGTTTTTAGGTATTGATAATGTTTTGGCATTACGTGGTGATGCCCGTGCTGCCGATCATTCTTTCATCCCTACAAAAGGTGGCCATTGTTACGCTACAGATCTCATTCAGCATATAAAAAACCACAATGAAGGCAAATTTTTGCATGAAGATATTGAGACTTTCAAGAGTGATTTTTGCATTGGCGTTGCCGGATATCCGGAAAAACATTTTGAAGCACCAAACTTAAATGCTGATTTTAAATACCTGAAAAAAAAGGTAGATATGGGGGCAGAATTTATTGTAACTCAAATGTTTTTTGATAACCAGAAGTACTTTGATTTCGTGAAAAAATGTAGAGAAAACGATATCAATGTGCCAATTATCCCAGGTTTAAAGCCTATTAGTACTTTAACGCAACTAAACGTATTACCTAAAATTTTCCATATAGACCTGCCAGATGAATTAACTGATGCCTTGTCGCATGCAAAGAGCAATGCTGAAGCAAAAGAAATTGGAACGGAAGCGATGATTAAGCAGTGTAAAGAATTGATGGACTTTGGTGCACCGGTATTGCATTTTTATACCATGGGTAGACCAGAGCAAACGAAGCAGATTGCAAAAGCAATTTTTTAAATAACTACTGTTTGGTTAACAAAATTCTGACAGAACTTTAACGCCAATAAATTGTTAAACAGATTGTACAACTTATATTTGTAGCAATGAATTTAATCAGTTTTAAATATCTACTAATCATCTGCATAGCTGCTACTTTATTTCTCAAAGTAAGCAATGCAGTATCGTATTTAAGGTATTCAACTGCTGAAATAGAGTATTCATCTGTTAATGATGATGCTACAGAAAAAGAGGAAAAAAAGATAGAATCTGAATATTTAGCGAATCATTTTTATTCCGATCCACAAGCTGGATTGTTTTTTGTGACCGATAAGAAACTCCTTATTCCTGATCATTCTTTTAAAATGACCTACTTTCCCGAGGTATTGACTCCACCACCATTAGCATAATTGTACCATACTCTAGTTTTCAATCAGCATCGCTTTCTTGCGTTGTGGCAATTTTCTTTTAATCTAAATTTATAATCATATGAAACGAGCAATTTCATTTTCATTTGCGGCATTCTTAATTGTCGCATCATCACAAATCCGTGCACAGGAAGTAACACAAGATAATGTAAAGCCAGTTAATAATTCTCTTGAACTGGTTTCAAAACTTCAACCAGTTAGTTTTAACTACGATAAAACCTGGGCTGAAAAATTAAAAATATCTGCAAGACCACAATATGGTTTTATTGGAGCGGATGCCAAAACAAATGTTCCTGAATTGGTAACTGTTCAGGCTAAAGATTATGCGGCAGGTAAAAATGCTTATAGATCTGCTACGATAACCAAAGTCGACTATGAAAGTTTAATCCCCCTGCTTGTTGGTAGTATAAAAGACCAGCAACTGCAGATTGAGGCATTAAGACAGGAGATCCAATCATTAAAATCTCGAAGTGCAAAGTAAAAAATGAGTAAAAGGCTGGATCCAAAATCCAGCCTTTCTTGTTTTGTTAACGTCTATATTTTCAAATACCTCTTATTGTATGAAATATGAAAGTCATATTTTAAATCTACCTTTTTTATCTGCAAAGTACTATTCATAAATCGTTTTACTTTAAGGCATTGATATATAGTTTGTTTGATGTCTTCTGGTGAATAATATGCGTCTTGATGACTGTTATAACTTTTATATGATACACCGCTCTAAAAACCGAAAAAACCGTTTCTTTGGTCAATTAAAATTGGACATACTACAATTGTGTCTGGATTTTAAGTTGTTTAATTTTTATATACACAATGGACACCAAATTTTCAGAAACGAAACCAAAATCTAATTACACCGTTCCGCTCATTACCATTACCCTTTTGTTTTTTATGTGGGGATTTATCACCTGCATGAACGATATTCTGATTCCCTACTTAAAGAAGCTTTTTAGTCTGACTTTTTTTGAATCAATGCTGGTACAGTTCAGCTTCTTCGGCGCATATTTTGTTGGCTCATTAATTTATTTTTTAATTTCATACGTCAAAGGTGATCCCATTAATAAAGTGGGATATAAGAAAGGAATACTCTTTGGAATTGTGCTTGCTGCTATAGGTTGTGCACTCTTTTTCCCGGCGGCAACTTATTCTATCTATCCCTTATTTTTGGGTGCATTATTTGTTTTAGGGCTTGGTTTTACCGTATTGCAGATTACTGCAAATGCCTATGTTTCGTTGTTAGGTCCAGAAGATAGTGCTTCAAGCAGATTAAATTTAACACAAGCTTTTAATGCCTTTGGGACCACTATTGCACCGATTTTAGGTGGTCACCTTATCTTTGAATTCTTTTCTGCGTCTGATGGGAGCTTCAGTGCTTCCGCCACAAGAATTCCCTATTTAATCTTCGCAGGCATATTACTTCTGGTAGGTTTATTAATTTTCTATGTAAAATTACCTTCATTTAAGCCTGAAGAGGAAGAGCAAGCCAAAGGTTTAGGGGTTTTAAAATTTCCACATTTAACCAGAGGTATCGTTGCGCTTTTTTGTTACGTTGGTGCTGAGGTTGCTGTTGGTAGTTTTATCATCAGTTTCTTACATCTACCGGAAATCAGTGGATTAGAGGAAGCAATCAGTAAAAATTATTTATCGCTATACTGGGGTGGCGCAATGATTGGGCGATTTGTAGGTTCCATCTCTCTAAACCATTCATTAAGTCAGGCGAAAAAAATTATATATATGTTAGGTACGGCAATATTAGTTTTTGCCCTAATTTTTAGCATTGTAGATTTAACCTTCGCACAGATCAGTTTCTTTCTTGTTTTTATTGGATTAAACTTTATTGGATTCCTGGTGGGTAAATCAGCTCCAGCAAGAACTTTGGCAATCTTCTCTACCATTAATGTACTGCTTTTAATTTCAGTGATGGTAAATAAAGGCGAACTGGCCATGTATAGTGTTTTAGGGATTGGAATTTTCAACTCCATTATGTTTTCTAACATCTACACACTGTCGATTGCGAAATTAGGTGTTTATACAAGTCAGGGATCTTCATTATTGGTCATGGCAATTCTTGGTGGAGCAGTTCTACCATTGGTTCAGGGAGCTGTTGCAGATCAGATCGGGGTGCATCACTCTTTTATCCTTCCTTTGGTTTGTTATTTGTTTATTTTATACTTTGGTATTTATTGTACAAAACACCTTAAAGGAATTGAGCAGACTAGTGTTAAGGGCGGACATTAATGTTGCTGAAAGCCTATAAATCTAAATATTTATAAGAAAGTCCGGGAGTTTTTTCCGGACTTTCTTATATTAAGCCTATAAATAAACAACTTCAATCAGGCCCATTCCGTTACTATAGTTAATAGCAGAGCTATAAATATAATGTTCTGGTTCATATACAATTCCTGCTTTCACAGGATTGTTATGAATATAATCTAGTTTTTGTTCTTTAAAAAGATTGGTTTCTACGGAGATTGGATGGTAGCCATCTTGCCAAAACTTAAATTCGTCGCTTTTAGCATGAATTTTGGCAGCAAATGAAAATTTGTTAAGCATCCAATCTCTGTTTTCATTGATGTCTTTAATCGTTGATGTAATTTTTCGGGAGGTAAATTTTTTGAAGTCACGTATAATATCCGGAAGTTTATTTCCTTCATCAGCACTGACCATCATGTGTAAATGACTAGGCATTAAACACCATGCGTAAATAATTAATCCTTTATCTTTCTGGCAGTATTTAAGACTTTCTATGACTACTTCTGCAAGTTCTTTTCTGGTGAAAACATCAATCCAATTGACAACCGTAGTTGTAATGAAATAAATGCCGTTATCATCGGCTACCTTATATTTGAAACCCATTAATAAATATAAGATATTGATTAAAGGATTTAAAACTTTTCTTTAGATGGGCTAGTCCGGAAATTTTTTCCGGACTTATAACACTGTGGATTTCAAATCCACTTTTTAAGTTTTATAAAACTTAATGAAAATAGATTGGGATTATAAATCCCGACCAACTAAGAATTAGTTATTCAATAAATATTTTTTAAATCCATCAAAATCTGCCTCCAATTGATCGGCATGCTTAGGGAGACTTTCCAAAGCCGTAACCTGTTCAGGGATATCAATTTTAGCAGCAATATCTGCAGGGAAAATATCAGGAAACTTACAGGCATGAGCAGTAGATAAGAATACGGCAGCACTATTTTCTGCTGGATTTTCTTTTCTATATTTTTCAACAGCTAAATAAGCAATCGCAGTGTGGGGACAAGCAACATAATTTAGTCTCTCATCTAGATCTTTAATGCCTTCGAGCGTTTCCTCATCATTAAAACGATAAGAAGTAACCACTTTTTTCAAGGTATCTACATCCTGATTAAATAAATCCATGATGCGAATCCAGTTACTTGGGGCACCCACATCCATGGCATTAGAATAGGTTTGTGAAGATGGTCGCGTTTGATAGATCCCACTTTCCAGAAAACGGGGAACGGTATCATTGATGTTAGTTGCTGCGATAAATTGTTTTACGGGCAAACCAAGTTTGTAAGCCAGTAAGCCTGCGCCAATATTGCCAAAATTTCCACTTGGAACAGAAAAGATCACATCTTGGATACCTTGTTTTTTCAATTGTGCATAAGTATTGAAATAATAAAAGGTTTGTGGAATTAACCTTGAAATATTAATGGAGTTGGCAGAAGTTAATCTGAATTTACTATTGAGTTCCGGATCAGCAAAGGCTTGTTTAACCAAAGCTTGGCAATCATCAAAAGTACCTTTTACTTCAATAGCCCTGATGTTGTTTCCATTTGTGGTCAGTTGTAGCTCTTGTATCGGACTCACTTTTCCCTCTGGATAAAGAATAGTCACTCTGGTATTGGGTACGCCTAAAAAGCCTAAAGCTACTGCGCCGCCAGTATCGCCAGAGGTAGCCACTAAAACATCCAATAGCTGTTCGCCATCTTTCAGAAAATAGGCCATTATCCGGCTCATAAAACGGGCACCAAAATCTTTAAAAGCTAATGATGGACCATGGAAAAGTTCCAACACAAAGGTTTGATCATCAAGTTTTACCGCAGGTGCATCAAAATTAATGGCGTCTTCAATTAAAGCCTTTAAATCTTCGGCTGGAATTTCATCCTTTAGTAGGGTAGAGGCAACTTTGTAAGCAATCTCTGGTAAAGAATATTGCTCAATATTTTGAATAAAATCTGCATCTAATGTTGGTATTTCTACGGGCATGTATAAACCTTTATCCTTAGGCATGCTATTAAAAACAGCTTCTTTAAAGGAAACACGTAAATCTTTATTATTGGTTGAATATAATATCATGGTTGGTTAAGTTGTGTGGTCGATGAGCTGGTAAGTTGTATGGTTGCTAGGTTGCTGAAGTAATCTTCTAATCCTTTTCATTCTTCGTTCACAATACTCTTGGCCCCTCGGCATTAACCGAAGAAACGTAGGCTTTGCTATTGATGTTAATTTTATGTAGATATTGTTGTTGTGCTTTGGTGATTTTCTTTGCGGTTTCTTCATCTTTTGTTAAAGCAAATACAGAAGGACCAGAACCCGAAATGCCAAAACCTATTGCACCATTTTCCATTGCAATGGCTCTCATTTCTTCGAATCCAGGGATTAGAATGGAGCGGGTAGGCTCAACAAGAACATCCTTCATACTGCGACCGATTAAGTCAAAATCATTCATAAATAAGCCACTCACTAAACCTGCTACATTTCCCCATTGGGTTACGGCATCTTTTAAAAGTACCTTACTGCGAATCATCTGACGGGCATCTTTTGTTGGAACATCAACCTCCGGATAAACAATTGCGGCATACATTCCGGCTGGGGTTGGCAATGAAATTACATCAAGAGGCTCGTAACTTCTAATCAAAACAAAGCCACCCAAAATGGCTGGTGCAACATTATCTGCATGGCCATAGCCGCAGGCAAGTTCTTCACCCTTCATGGCAAAAGGAACCAGTTCTTTTGCAGTTAGCAAATCACCCATTAATTTATTGATGGCATATAAACCAGCAACAGTACTGGCTGAGCTAGAGCCCAACCCACTACCAATGGGCATTTTTTTGTGCAATTCAATTTCAACACCAACATCTAAACGGTTTACATGTTGCAGGTAATGTTGCACACTGGCACTTACAGTATTTTTTGCAGCATCCAATGGTAAACGTCCATCATCACCGCTAATACTTTTGATTACTACACCTGGAGTATTAGTTAGACGCATTTCAACTTCATCTCCAGGTTGATTTACAGCGAAACCCAATACGTCGAAACCACAAACAACATTGGCTACAGTGGCGGGAGCGAAAACTTTTATACTATCTTTCATTTTTAATGAATCAGCTAGTGATTATCAAGATCTGAGTCAAAACTTGCAATCACTTGAATTTATTTTTTGTTAATAATCAACTAAATTTCTGCTAGTTTACTGAACCCACATTTATAATATCTGCAAAAACCCCTGCTGCGGTCACTTCTGCGCCAGCTCCCGGACCTTTCACCACTAATGGACGGGATTTATACCGATCTGTGGTGAACGAAATGATATTATCGCTTCCGGAAAGCATGTAGAAAGGGTGACTGTCATCTACCATCTGCAAACTGATTTCAACATTTCCATCTTCCAGTTTTCCGATGTAACGTAAAACCTTCCCAGTGTTGGCCGCCTGATTTTTTAAATCTTCAAAATAGGCTGCGTTCTTTTGTAATTCAGCATAAAAATCTTCTACAGATGTAGCATTTAGACAAGCCTCAGGTAAAATATTATCAATTTTTACATCGGCTGCTTCTAATGGATAACCTGCATCACGGGCAAGAATTAACATTTTACGCATAAAATCTTTTCCATTCAAATCATCCCTTGGATCGGGCTCAGTATAACCTAACTTCTGTGCTTCTTTAACAGTTTCATAAAAACCAGCCTCATCTTTAAAATTATTAAAGATGTAAGAGATTGTACCCGATAATATGGCTTCAATACGTGCTACTTTATCGCCACTCATCATCAATTCTTTTAGCGTCCGGATGATTGGTAAGCCTGCACCAACGTTTGTTTCATAATAAAAATCTACGCCAAACTTACGGGCAGTATCTTTAAATGATTTGTATTGGGCGAAATCTGCAGAATTTCCTTTCTTATTGCAGGTAACTACAGAAATGCTACTTTCAAAAACACCCTGATAAAATTCAATAGGTGTTTCTGCTGCGGTATTATCTACAAATACACAGTTTGGCAAATTCATCGCCTTCATTTTAGCAACGAAGCCAGCCAGATCTGCCTGTTCGCCATTTTCATTTAAAACGGTTTCCCAATTTTCCAGCGATAAACCATCTGCATTAAACACCATTTTACGGGTATTACAAATGCCGGTTACTTTTACCTGTAAATCATTATTCTCGGCAAGAAAAGGCATTTGTTCTTTCAGCTGGTTAAACAGCGTTTTGCCGATATTTCCAGTTCCGAGGCAGAAGATATTCAGCGTTCTTTTTAAATCTGTAAAAAAGGCATCGTGAACGGCATTAACTGCTTTAGATAAATCAGCGGCACTGATGATTACAGAAATATTGTATTCTGAAGACCCTTGTGCAATTGCCCTCACGTTGATTCCGTTACGGCCTAAAGCACCAAATAAACGTCCACTCATTCCTGGCGTATGTTTCATGTTTTCACCTACAATGGCCAAAACTGCCAGGTTGTTTTCCACCTCTGGTAAAGCCAGTTTATTGGCATCTAATTCCAGTTCAAACTCTTTTTTAATTAAAGCAATTGCTTGTCCGGCATCAGTTGGTTTAACAGCAAAAGTGATACTATGTTCTGATGAAGATTGGGTAATCAACACCACATTAATCTGTTCTCGGGAAAGCAAGGAAAATAATCGTCCACTAAAGCCAGCTTTTCCAACCATACCGCTTCCCGTAAGGTTGATGATGCTGATGTGATCAATAGATGAAATGCCTTTTATAGGAAGGCTGGATGTTTTGACATCACTTTTAATATAAGTTCCACCGAAATCAGGCTCGAAGGTATTTTTAATAACAATAGGAATTTTCTTCATGAAAGCAGGAATCATCGTTGGCGGATAAATCACCTTTGCGCCAAAATAACTCAATTCCATTGCTTCAGTATAACTCAGTTCTGGTAGCGAGAATGCTTTTTTAACAATACGAGGATCAGCAGTCATCATGCCGTTTACATCAGTCCAGATTTCAATTTCTTCAGCATTTAAAGCTGAGCCCCAAACTGCAGCCGTATAATCAGAACCGCCACGGCCTAAAGTGGTTACTCTTCCTGCTGCATTGCTGGCAATGAATCCGGTAACAAAAAGTACCTTTTCCTTATTGTTCTGATAGAAATCATTGATTAATATCTCTGTTAAATCGGTGTCTACCTTAGCCTGCCCGAAATTACTGTCGGTTTTAATTAACTCTGCACCGTTTACGTAAACTGCATTGCTGATATTTTGAGCAGCAATATGTGCAATCATAAATGAAGAACAACGTTCGCCATAACTCAGAATCTGATCTTTGGTTTGCAAACTCAATTCTCGCAAATTGCTAACCGCTTGTAATAAATCTTCCAATTCATTAAAGAAGATCTTTAAACGGGTAAATACCGGGTTTTGCGCTGCTGCTGGTAAAAGCGAACGGATCACCGCAAAATGTTTCGCTTCTATTTCTTTTAAAGAAGCATCATAATCTTCTCCGCGTTCAGCCCGCTCTGCCATATCAGTAAGCAGGTTGGTTACACCACTCATTGCCGATAATACAACTACCGGATTGCTTTGTAATTTTTCTTTGGCTACTATATTAAGTAGCGTTTTAATGTTCTCGGCCGAACCTACGGATGTGCCACCGAATTTGAGTACTTTCATTAGTTCTGGTTTTAGCTAAACTGCACCTTTGCTTGTTAATTATTTTGGTTGAGTACAGTTTAAATGGTTTGGGTTTAAAAAAAAAAGCGTCCCGATTTTTGTCGGGACGCTTTCTGTGTTTTTTATGTTAATTCAATTTACAACAAATTAGCCCCGCTGGTTTATCCCGATGGTAATAATAATCGTTGTAATAATTGATGATGTAAAATTCATGTCTTCTTCGTGTACTTTGTACACCGTAAAGTAGAAGATTATTTTTTTAAAATGCAAATGTTTTTTAAATTTTCTTTCTGAATTTTTAATAAAACGTTTAAGTGGATGAAATAAAGGCATTTTTTGAACTGGAAACTAAGTTGGATTTTAATGCTTAAATTTTAATGTTCATCAACGATTATTATGATGTGTTGCTTTACCATTCATGTTATATGTGTTCCTGGCATCATTCGGTAATTTGTAGTTTAAAAGTTTAGGTTATATATTAATACGGCAAATACTTATGGAATCTTGAATGATTTAGAATCATCATTGAAACAAACCGCATGAAATTCTTTATTACAGTTTTAATTCTGATGGCCTTTTGTGCTAATGTCTATTCACAAAACAATACTAAAATAACACTCAAATGCGGGGTAACTCCGATGGGTCAGATGCCGCTATGGATTATGGTATTCAGGAATAAAACTTTTGTTTTAAAGAAGGAATATACAAAAGCAATTAATCCAAATACAATTGAAGCAATAAATGTAACAAAGAATGATGCAGAAGCCGCAATTTATGGTATCAGGGGAGCTTACGGTGTTGTGACCATCAGGATCATGAAAAAGTTTGCAAGAGGAGAATTTAAGCGGCTAAAGCCATATTTGGAAAAGTTATAATTAACTACCTCACGCCAATATAAATCTCTACTTCCGAATCTACACCTTGCTGAGATTTTTTGCCATAAACTTCAAAATCAGCATGATAAGTGCGGTATAAGGCAATATCATTGGCCCAGATTTCTTTCCAGGTTTCTACAACGGCATTGGGCATTTCGCCTTTGGCAATATACCTTAACAGTTTTTCGTTTTTAACTTCCCGTCCTGTTAAACCATCAGGGATAATATCCAAAGTACTTACCCGATGGCCGATAATGGTGGTGTATTTTCCGGTATAATCACTTTCATAATCAGTATAGATGGCATAAACATCATCAGATTCTTTGCTGGGGATTAGTTTGCCTATTTCTTCTTGGTAAAACCTGGCCCAGAGCTGCCCTAAATCTGCAGCAGCCTGATTGTTTTGATTAGTTGTTTGAACCGATATCCCGATTATCTTGAAGTTTTCCATCATTTAGATTTTAAACGAAGATATTGTTTGTTGAATAACTTTTAGCTTCTATTTTTAGAAAATGCATAAGCCTCGATTATCCATTTTCCCATCCCTTATGCTTACCTTTGCATCAAAGTATGCAAGGATTAGTTATAAAATCTACAGGGAGCTGGTACAGTGTGTTAGGCGATAATGGCGAACGTTACGACTGTCGTATTGTGGGTAAGTTCAGGATGAAGGGAATCAAAACCACGAACCCAATTGCCGTTGGTGACCGTGTGAAGTTTGATCTCGAGCGTGACAGCAATCAAGGAATTATTGATGAACTTTTACCTCGGAAAAACTATATTATCCGTAAATCAATTAACCTGAGTAAACAAGCCCAGATATTGGCCGCCAACCTAGATATGGCTATTTTGGTCGTTACACTAGCCTCACCAAGAACTTCCTTAGGATTTATTGATCGGTTTTTGGTAACTGCCGAAGCTTATGATGTGCCCACTGTTCTCGTATTTAATAAATTAGATCTATTCAGTAAAGAAGGCCTCGAGATTCTTCAGGAGTTTAAAGATATTTATGAAAATATAGGCTATGCTACTTATGAAGTTTCTGCTTTGAAGGGCATCAATATTCCAATTATTCAGGAATTAATTACTGATAAAATCACCTTAATATCTGGTCACTCAGGAGTAGGGAAATCAAGTTTAATCAATGCGCTTTTGCCTGACCGGGATTTACGTACAGGTGAAGTTTCTGATTGGAGCGATAAAGGACAGCATACCACAACCTTTGCAGAAATGTTTGAATTGCCTCAGGGCGGTTTTATTGTAGACACTCCTGGCATTCGAGAGCTTGGCGTAATCGATATCGAAAAGGAAGAATTAGGGCATTTCTTCAGGGAGATTTTTAAAACTTCCCACCAATGCCGTTTCAATAACTGTCGCCATGTGAATGAGCCGGGTTGTGCTGTAATCGAAGCTGTGAATAATGATGAAATTGCCATTTCAAGATATGAAAGTTACCTGAGTATTTATCATGGTAACGATACGCGGCATTAGCCCCCCAACACCCTGAAGGGGGAGTTGAAAGGCAAGGTGGATAGGCAGGGCGTAAAGTAAAAAAGAAATAATAACGTTTTGTTTAAACTATAGAAAGTCAAAAGCCCCCTTCAGGGGGTTGGGGGTAAATATGAAATTCAAATTAGGAGATTTTGTTCGTTTTGTTGATGAAAAACGTGAGGGTTATGTTACGAAGATAATTGATGCACAAACATTGGGGGTAACGGATGAGGATGGTTTTGAAATTCCTGTAGCCATCAGTAATTTAACCTCTGTACATGGCCACGGTATAACTGCAGAGGAACAGGATGCACCTAAGCCTATTCAGGTAAGTGTTCCAACAATCAGTAAAATTGAAAATGGAATTTACGTTGCTGTTGCCACGGATAACAAGGCTGGTAACGTGGTTCACTTTCATTTGCAAAATCAATCATCCAGTGTTCTTCTGATGAGTTTGACCACTGAAAGGAAAGAGAAATATACTGGTGCCTTTCATGGCATTATTGAAGCTTATCAATCTGCATTGGTATATTCTGCTTCATTAGCAGACCTTGATTTATGGCCAGAATTTACCTTCCAGATTTTAATTTCTGGTAAGACGGATGCAAAGCCAGTTGATCCCTTGGTGATCCGTAAGAAATTCAGGGCGAAAGATTTTTCTTCCGAACAAAAGGAATTACCAATGGCTAAAAATAAAGGCTGGTTAATTCGTCTGGATGATTTGGTGCCTATAACTATCGATGCCCAAAAGTTAAGGGAAAGTTTTTTTAAATCGCCTGCAGAAAAGAAAACAGTAGATGCCCCGGCTAAAGAAATTGATCTTCATATCGAAAAGTTAAGGGATGATCACCACTTTTTAGAACCAGATGAAATTCTTCAGATTCAGATAAATCATTTTCAAAACTCCCTTGATGCCGCTATCGTACACCATTTCGACAAAATGATTTTTATTCATGGGTCAGGAAATGGAACGCTAAGGGATAAAATTCATAAGCTGATAAGCAAAAACCCGCACATCAAAACATATATGGATGCCAGGAAGGAAAAGTTCGGCTACGGTGCAACTGAAGTAGTTTTTAAATAAATCGGTTCATTAGTTCAATAGTCATTGGTTCATTTGTTACCTATGAACTTAATACTGAAAATTGCAAACTTAAAAATGTTAACTGAAAACCTCATCTCCATAGTCAGGGTTTGCTCCATGTTGCGAGGCGACAAAGGCACCAACTTTGCAGGCCCTGTCTAAAACTGTATTAATTGGGTAGCCGTTGAGATAGCTAGAAATAAAGGTAGCTAAGAATGAATCGCCGGCACCAACTGTGTCTGCAACTTCAACCTGGTAGCCTTTGTGATGATATAAATGACCATCCTGAAGTACGTATGCACCTTTCTCACCTACGGTTAAGCAAATAATTTCAATATTGAAGTTGAGGCTGAGTTGCTTTAATAATTGTTCATCTGTATTGCCTGTTAAAGCCAGTTCATCTTTCAGATAAACCAATTCGTGTTCATTTACCTTTAAAATATTAGCCTCGCCTAATAAGGTTTTTAAGGTTTCTATGGTATAAAACGGCGGACGAAGATTAATGTCGAAGATCTTGAGTTTAGCCTGTTTCAGTAAAGCCAGAATGGTGTCTTTGCTTTTTTCATTTCGACATGTTAAGCTGCAGTAAACAAAGGCATCTCCTTGTTTTACCGCTTCAAGCGCATGGTCGTTTAGGTTTATTGCATCCCAGGCCACAGGTTCTACAATGGTGTAAGTCGCCTGATGAGATTCATCAAGTTTTACTTCAACAGTACTGGTTGGGAGGTCATTGATTTGAATTAAATCTGATTCGAAGTTTTGAGCTTTTAAAAATTCAATCAATTCTTTTCCTGATTCATCATCTCCAACCGCACTGATGAATTTACTGTTGATCCCTTGCTTGTGAAGATTTAAAGCCACATTCATACTTGAGCCACCTGCTTTTTTCCCCTCTGGAAAAACATCCCACAAAATTTCGCCTATTGAAATTACTGTTTTTTTCATGCCTGATTATTTGTGATGTAAAGAAACAGTTTTTATACATGGAACGGAATAATTTGTTTCATATCTTTACCATAAGACCAGAAAATGATGAAGATAAAAATATTAATTACGCTACTAATATGCTCGGTAAGTGCATTTGCACAGTCGCCAAAAGATAAACAAGCTATTCTTGATGTGTTGGAAAAACAACGAACGGAGTGGAATAAAGGTAATTTGGAAACTTTTATGCAAGGCTATGTTAAAAGTGATAGCTTGCTTTTTGTTGGAAGTAGCGGGCCCACTTATGGCTGGCAAAAAACATTGGATAATTATAAGAAAACTTATTCAGGTAAAGCGGGGATGGGTACGCTTACCTTCGGAATTAAAAAGGTAGATTTTTTAAATCAGGATGTCGCATTCGTGTTGGGAAGCTGGCATTTAAAAAGAGAAAAGGACGAACCACAAGGATATTTTACCTTATTATTTAAGAAGTTGAATGGGGAGTGGAAAATCTTTGTAGATCATTCAAGCTAAAAAATAAATATCGTGTTTATCGTCATTTCGACTGGAGCGCGGCGTAATGGAGAAATCTTTGAAATAATATAACATCATTTCTCCGCGTTGCTCGAAAAGATGTTCAATGATAAGTTATTGCTTCAATAGATTGCAGCTGAACAGAGAGCTTATTGAACAATATTCTAATTCTGTTACAAGGATTTCTCCACTTCGGTCGAAATGACGTTTAAGCGATACATCGTCATTTCGACTGGAGCGCAGCGTAATGGAGAAATCTTTGAACTATTAAACATCATTTTCTGCTTTGCTGCAAATGACGTTCTGTGATAAATATTTATTTATATTGGATCATATTTGAACACAAAGCTCATCCCGTTACAAAGATTTCTCCACTTCAGTCGAAATGACGATCTAAGGTAACTTATTGGGTTAAAAACTATTCTCCAAGCTTAAAATCTTTATAATAATAATCCTTATCCTCATCGGTAAGTTGGCGGATTATCCTGCAAGGGTTTCCAGCTGCGAAAACGTTATCAGGAATATCACGGGTAACAATACTTCCTGAACCAATAACTACGTTTGAGCCAATTTTCACGCCTGGATTAATCACTACATTTCCGCCAATCCAAACACTGTTTCCAATGGAAATTTCTTGTGCCCACTCATATTCCTGATCTCGGAGATGCGCATGTAAAGGATGCCCGGCAGTATAAATGGCTACGTTGGGCGCAATAAAAACACTGTTCCCGATGGATACCTTGGCGCAATCTAAAATAACCAGATTAAAGTTTGCATAAAAATTATCGCCAATTTCTATGTTGTAACCATAATCACAACGGAATGGAGGTTCGATGTAAAACATCCGCTCTGTTTTACCAAAGAGCTTTTTGATCAACTCTTTACGCTGCTTAACAAACTTCGGAGCAAGGTTATTAAATTCAAATACAACCTCCCGGGCCCTTAATCTTTCTTTTGATAATTCTCCATCGCCAGCCTGGTAAGCTTTACCTGCCAGCATTTTTTGTTTCTCGATTAGTAGGTTGATATCCATAAAATTTATTTTTAAAAAAAATACGGGGCTAATCGTAACCGACGCCCCGCTGAAATGCATTTATTAATATGTTATGGCCTGCCTTTGGCTAAAGCACGTTCAGCAATCTTTACGGCTTTTTTCTCTCTCCAATTGGCGTATTTCTCTTTGAAAGTCATTTTAATTAAACTATCAATAGCGCCATGCGTAAATAAGCTCCAAACACTGGCTACTTTCCGGGTAATGGATTGATCCCATGCACGTAAGCTTAAAGAGAATGAACCATCAAGATATTTCATCCAATGCCACATTCCGGTTGGCATAAATAAGGTGTCGCCGTGCTCTAAGAATACTTCGTAGCCTTCAATTCCTTTTAAAGCAGGAAATTTTTCAAAATCAGGATTATCTACCTGATAATCTTCTAAAGCATAAGTGGCATTCGGCAGGCAATACAATCTGTCTTTCCATTTATTATCGAAAAGCACAATGTGCTTTCTACCACCAAAATGGGTGTGGAAAATATGAGGTAAATCAATGTCGTAATGTAAAAAGGTAACCGAATTTGATCCACCAAAAAACATTGCAGGCATGCTTTCTATAAAACCACCCATTAAATCTTTCGGAATTTTTATATCGTTGATTAAGCTGGGAACTTTCTTAAATAAATTAAAGAAAAAGATCCTTAATTCTGTTGGTTCACGTTTTATTAAATCAAGGTAATCACCAAACTTCATATGGGCAGTTGCCGCATTTATCGGTTTAGACGGATCTGCTTTGGAGTTGTCGTACAATGGAACTTCAAGTTCCCCACCAATTTCTTTTAAGTATTCTGTCGTCCATTTTTCTCTTGCCGGCCAGTCTTTGGTAAGGCCTTTAATGACAAGCGGACGTTTCGTTTTCAAATAATTTTTTTTGAAATCTTCAGGAGTTATGCTCTCCACGATATCAACAGGTTTTAGAATGAAACTCATGCGTTTAAAATCGGATATTTGTGCCGAACAACAAAAATGTAAATTTTATTTTACAAATAGTAGTGTATGTATTAAATGTGACTTAAATCACGTATTTGAATTAACAGTATAATAATTTGATCGTTTAAGCCGAAACTTTGTTTTTAATAATTTCAGCGTAAGCCGCATTCCATAAATCTATCCGGTTTTGTAAAGCCCTTTTAGTTGTTTCCTCGGCTTCTGTCCAAAAAGAATCATCTTTTTCACATAACTTTTCTGTCATGGCTAAAGCTAAATGACTGTGATGGTCGCCGTCTACCTCAATATGTCGCTCCAGGTAATATTTAAAAATCGAGACTTTTTCAGGTTGAGTGCTATTTAAATCATTAACCATGCTAAAGAACATGTTGGGGATTAAATCTTCTCGACCGAATGTGAAACTGGCCGCTTGTAAATGTGTTTTGCCACTATTAATGGTGTCAAATGTTGCATTCATGAAATCTCTGGCAGCCTGAGGAACATTCGCTAATTCAAAAGCCGTGTTAAAATCGCTTCCATTTTTTAATGAAATTAAGAAATTGTTTATAGGATTTACGTTAGCACCACATTGTTCCATCGCATCTAAATACAGTTCGAAATGGCTTTTAACATTACCGGTTGCATCGACATCACTTTCCTCACCTGCTACAATTTCATTGATGAGTTGACGGGTAATCGCATCACCCACTGGAAACCAAGGTAATGTAGTACAAGTTAAATTGATTTGTAAAGATTTAAGCAGCGACATAAAATCCCAAACGGCGTAAATGTGGTGCTCCATAAAAATTTGTAGATCTTCTACCTCACTAATGGCATTGTATACCTTATGGTTGATAATCTGCCTTCTAAGCGGTTCAATGTTTTCCTTGATTTTTAAAATATTAGGATGCATATTTTTGTATTTGAATGATCGACAGGTAGATAAATGTGTGCGATTAATAATTAACCATACCAAATGTTTTGCCCGCTTTCATATGTAATTTTATGCGTCAAAATTAAGTAGTAATTTGCGATAACGCTCTAAAAATCAAAAACCTGAAAAACGGCTGACAAACTACTCATTGAAAATACATTGAAACTTAAGTTCAGAGAAGAAATAAAGGGCAAATGGGCGAAAAAAAAATGCCTTTGCCGAGGCAAAAGCATTCTTATATATTCAAACTAAACTAATATTTATTTAGGCATTAAAACTGAATCAATTACATGGATAATACCATTTTTTTGATATACATTAGCAATTGTAACGGTGCTCATTCCGCCTTTTTCATCTTTCAAAACCAATTTTTTGCCTTCCATCCAAGCCCAAAGTTTACCACCTTCTACTGTTGTAAGCTCTGCTTTACCACCACCAGCTTTAATGGCTGCAGCGATTGCTTTGCTATCTAATTTACCAGCTACAACGTGGTAAGTTAAAATTTTTGTCAAGGTTGCTTTATTTTCTGGTTTCACTAAATTAGCAACTGTACCTGCAGGAAGTTTATCAAATGCTGCATTTGTTGGTGCAAAAACAGTAAACGGACCAGCGCCTTTTAACGTTTCTACTAAACCTGCTGCTTTAACTGCTGCAACCAAAGTAGTGTGGTCTTTAGAATTTACCGCATTATCTACAATGTCTTTAGTTGGATACATTGCCGCACCGCCAACCATAGGATTTTTTTGTGCGTAAACCTGAGTGGTAACTGCCATAGTAACTACTGCAATTGCCGATAAGATTAATTTTTTCATTATTTTAAATTTTAAGTTTTTGTTATTTGCCTTCATTTACGACACATCACAGATACTTGGATTTTTAAAATTTGAAAATTTTTATTAAAATACTGATTATAAGTGACTTAAAATTATTTTTTTTCGAAATGATTTTAGGTGAATTGATCTTTATTCTACAACTCTAGATGGTAAATTTGTTGTAAATGAATCGTGTTTTTGACTACGTTACCTTTGCATTTTTTATCTTTTTTGAGAAATAGGATGGGAAAAACCGTTTCAGAAAAATTGCTTTGGTTTCTTTTCCGCCGATATATACTTCTTCTTTTTTGGCTTTAACAGCTGCCACAATTTGTTTGGCACAATCTGCTGCGCTCATCCCATTCGCTTGTGCATCGTCCATAGTTCCCTGGCTATTTCCATTTGCAGTTAAAGCATTAACGGAAACATTGGTTTTAATAAATCCTGGACAAACAATGGTAATATGGATATTCTGATGCTCAATTTCTGATCTTAAAGAATCGAAATACCCATGCAAAGCATGTTTTGATGCCGCATATGCAGAACGTAACTTTGTTCCAAATTTCCCCACCAGGCTGCTAATCACCACGATTTGACCACTGCCATTTTTAATCATTGATTGCAGAACTGCTTTGCTTAAAATTACGGTTCCCCAAAAATTGGTATTCATGATCTGCTGTTCGGTTTCTAAGCTAGTAGCAAGAGCTAATCCGCGTTGGCTAATGCCTCCCGCGTTAATTAAAAGATCTATGGCTCCAAAAATACGAATAGCATCCTCTATTTTTGCAGCTAACATTTCTGTTTCGCTTAAATCAAATGGCAGCACATGAACATTAAAAGAATTTTGACAATTGCCTTTTACCCTAAAAAGTTCATCGCGGTTACGCCCTGAAATAATGAGTTTATCCCCCGCTTTAAAATGTTCATAAACCAAGGCTTCCCCAATTCCAGATGATGCACCTGTAATCCATACAATTTTTGACATATCTTATTAATTAATTTTGAATGAGTGAGTTTTGAATGAGTGAATGTTATTTTACTTGCGAAATCACTCATTCTCTAATTCAATCATTTTCAATTCACTCATTCATTTCCCACTATAAATAATTCTGAAGCGATATGATCGGCAAAAAGTTTACCCCTTTCGCTTAGTTTAATTTGATCATTCTGGATAATCAACCAATCTTTTTCTTCAAAAGCCTTCAAATTGTGATTGGTTTCTGCTAAAAACTCCGAGCCAAAATCAGATTCGATCTTTTTTAAATCTGTACCCCACATCGTTCTTAGGGAAGTCATTACATATTCGTTAAATCGATCATTCAGTGATAATTCTTCCACTATTTCCGGGAGTTTATTTTGAGCCAATACCTCCATGTATTGCGCATTGTTCGCCGGATTCATGTACCTGTTTTGTCCATCAAAACCATGTGCCGATGGGCCAATGCCAATATAGTCTACCCCTCGCCAGTAATTGGTATTGTGTACGGCATAGTGATCGGGCTTGGCAAAATTGGAAATTTCGTAATGTTCAAAGCCTGCGGTTACCAATTCATTCATTAACATTACAAATTGTTCGGCACTCTGGCGATCACTTACTGGCTGCTGTTTTTTGTTTTTGATTGCATGTGCCAATGCCGTCTTTGGTTCCACAGTTAATGCGTAAGCTGATATATGTGGAACCTGAAGTGTTATTGTTTTCTGGATATTATCAAGCCACTTTGAATCACTAAGTAGGGGATAACCGTAAATGAGGTCGAGGCTAAGGTTTTCAAAACCTGCATCCTGACTTCTTTTAATACAGTTTTCTGCTTCCATTGCATGATGAGCACGGTTCATCCAGCGTAAATCTTCATCAAAAAAGGATTGAATCCCGACACTAAATCTATTGACCGGAAGTTGCCTTAATGTTTTTAGTTTATCAGCAGTTAAATCATCAGGGTTAGCTTCGATGGTGATTTCTGCCTGTGCATCAACAGAAAAGGTGTGATTGATGGTATCAAAAATTTGCTGCAAAGCGCTTTCCGACAATATTGAAGGTGTTCCTCCGCCTAAATAAATACTCCCCACCTGACCTGATATTCGATCCAGTTTCATCTTAATTTCCCGGCAGATGGCATCTACCATTTCATTTTCATATTTTAATGAAGTGCTGAAATGAAAATCACAATAGTGACAAGCCTTTTTGCAAAATGGGATGTGGATATAAATGCCGGACATAACCGCAAAGATACAGCATATTCTAAATGCAATTATTTTCTTTAGGTAAACAATGATTATTCAGCTACTTTTGCATCCATAAGCTTTGATGTACAGCATGCCGAAATTTATTCTCACTTTTTTTACCATCATTTGGCTAGCAAACTTTGCTTCGGCACAAGAAATTCCTGCTCCTGTAGATAGTGTAAAAGTGGTCAATCAGTATAAATTTAAGCGCTACCGCTTGGATTCAGCTACGCTTGCGAGGCAAAAGGCAGTTACCGATTCTATTCTTAGCCATACCTGGATTATACCCGATAGCATGATTAACAAAAATGCGATGATGGATAGTGTTCAGAAAGAGTTTTTGTTTCCTAAACTGGATTTTCAGGGTTGGCAAAAAAAATATGCACAGTTTAAAAAGAAAGCCAATCCTTATCAGTTGGGTAAGCAAATCCCTAAAGGAAATGTAGGTTTGCTGGGGTTTATTTTTGCCATGCTGATTATCTTTGCGGTATTAAAAAATGCCTTTTCAAAGCAGCTTTCTGCTATTGTGCAATCTTTTTTTAGTAACCGGATACTTAACAATATTAATAAGGAAGATAACCTCTTTAGTTCCTGGCCGTTCTTGTTATTATTTATTCAATTCGGTTTCATTTTGGGTATGTTTTTTTTCCTGGTGGCACAATACTATGATATGTATCAGGCTAAACATGGGTTTAAGTTTTTTTTCACTATATCCCTTACTATTATCGTATTCTATGCTTTAAAGCTACTTATACTACGATTTATAGGTTACCTGTTTAATGTTCAAAAACCGGTTGGCGAATACATTTCTATCTTATATCTTAGTTATTTTAATGCATCCTTATTGTTCATTCCGTTGGTTGTTGCCTTTGCATTATCACCACTAAAATATGGTGTGGTTTATATTGCATTAGCCTTCTTGCTTTTAGGGGTAATCTTTGCCTTTCAGTTGCTTAGAGCGGGGATTACTATACTTTCTAATAATAAGTTTTCTAAAATGCATTTAATTCTGTACTTTTGCGCCCTCGAAATATGTCCTATTTTAATACTAATTAAAACTATAGGATTGTAGCACGACCAAGGAAAATGCAAGAAAAGAACGACTCTAGAATTCGCAAAGTGAAAAGTGTTTTGGTTACATTGCCAAAACCTGATGCAGAAAAATCTCCTTACTACGATTTGGCCAAAAAACACAATTTAAAAGTTGATTTCAGGTCTTTTATACATGTTGAAGGTGTGCCTGCCAGGGATTTTAGAAAGGATAAAATCAATTTAGGTGATTTCACAGCAGTAATTTTTACCAGCCGAAATGCAGCAGACCACTTCTTCAGAATTTGTGAAGAAATGCGTTATGATGTCCCTGTAGATTTAAAATATTTCTGTCTATCTGAAACTATTGCGTTATATCTTCAAAAGTACATTCAATACAGAAAACGAAAAATATTTTTCGGTAAGCAAACAGCTGCAGATTTAGCGGAGGTTTTGAAAAAACATGCCAATGAAAAGTTTTTGTATCCTTGTTCTGATGTTGCTACAGAAGATACCATGAAATTTTTAGAAAAAAGTGGCTATGATTTTACGCCGGCAGTTCTTTTCAGAACGGTGGTTAGCGATTTATCAGATTTGGCTGAAGTTTTCTATGATGTCATTGCGTTTTTCAGCCCATCAAGCATTCAGTCTTTATTTAAAAATTTTCCAAATTTTAAACAAAACAATACCCGTATTGCAGCTTTCGGAATAAATACAAGTAAAGCTTGTGTAGATATGGGTTTAATTGTTGATATTGCAGCACCTACTCCTGGTGTTCCATCCATGACAATGGCAATTGAAAACTATATAAAAACATCTAATAAATAAGAAGATTATTTTTTTAAAGTTTTCATAATAAAAACATAACTTTTGTGTTAAAGCAAAAGTTACATCTCTATCCTAGTAGGTTTAATTAAGGTTTTAAGCGCAATTTTTGGTTGTAAGCTTTAGTATAAACTATTTAACTAAATATTTGCATTTGTTGATTATTGTAGTGATTTTTGATAAAATTGCTCCTAATTGTGCTCGGCACGCTATAAAAAGTATGAAGAAAATCTACCTTCTGGCCATTGTTGGTGTAACAGTGTTTCTTGCGAGTTGTGGTCACGGAGGCCAGGGCGAGTTAGTGGGCGCTTACAACCGAAAATTTAAAAATAACCGTATTCCTTTGGGAATGGTTTACATTCCACCGGGTCATACACCACTTGGAGGTTCTGATGAGGACATTACGTTTTCTCAGAATGGGCCAAGTAGAATGACAACGATAAGTGCATTCTTCATGGATCAAACTGAGATTTCTAATGCAGAGTATCGTCAGTTTACCAATTGGGTAAGAGATTCTATTGCCATTTCAATGATGGGAAATCCTCAAAAATTCATGATGAATCCTAAAGGAAAGGGTGCAGCTGATGCGCTAGGCGGAGAGAAATATATCAATTGGAAGGCTGTTGGTGTAAATGGTGCTAATATCTGGCGTAATAAAGGTAAAGGTGCTGGTGCTGAAACTGCTCAGTTAGATGGGATGTATTATTCTGGTTTAGATGCTTTACCAGGAAGAAAGGAATTTGATGTCCGTAAATTTGAATACAACTATGCAGAATTAAATATGGATAAGGCTGCTTTAGGACATAAAAATCCGAATAGCAAACGTCAGGATTACATTGATCGTTATAACATCGCCATCTATCCTGATACCATGGTTTGGAAAACAGATTATTCTTATTCTCAAAACGATCCGATGGTGCGGGGTTATTATAACCATCCTTCATATGATGATTATCCGGTAGTTGGTGTAAGTTGGGAACAGGCTAAAGCTTTTTCTCACTGGAGAACAAGATTATACGATGGTGTTGCGCAGTCTAGGAAAATGCCTGCTGGGTCAAGATCTGATTATAGATTACCTGCAGAAACGGAATTTGAATATGCTGCAAGAGGTGGAAATACTAAAACAAAATACCCTTGGGGCGGCCCTTATATCAGAAATACAAAAGGGTGTTTGCAGGCTAACTTTAAACCTGGGCGTGGTGATTATTCGAGTGATGGCGGTATTTACACTGTTGGTGTAAAATCTTATTTCCCAAATGATTATGGCTTGTATAATATGTCTGGAAATGTATCCGAATGGACACTAACAGCTTACAACAAAGGTGCAGCACCGCTATTACATGATTTAAACCCCAACTTTACCTATGTTGCGGGACCGAATGATAGTAAATACCTGAAAAGAAAAGTGGTAAAAGGTGGTTCATGGAAAGATACAGGCTACTTTCTTCAAAATGCCGTATCTACTTATGAATATCAGGATACACAAAGATCATATATCGGCTTCAGATGCGTGTCATCTTACCCTGGTACCGATTTAAGAAACTAAAACCAAACAAACTATTACTTAAAGTAAAACATCAATTTTATGGCAGCAAAAAAACAACCGGGGTGGTTACATGTAGCGATTTCATGGGGAGCAAGTATTGTAATCGTTGGCGCATTATTTAAGATTTTGCACATCGGTGGAATCTATGGTAGTTACATGATTGGAATAGGGCTAGGTATTGAAGCAATTTTATTCTTTTTAACAGGGTTTTTCCCACCAGAGCCAGAACCAGCATGGGAAAGGGTTTATCCAGAGTTAAGGACAGATTTTACAGGAGAACTGCCAAAAGCATCGGCCAGACCAGTAGCCACCGTTTCAGCTCCGGCAAATACAGCTGCGCTAGATAAAATGTTATCTGATGCTAAAGTTGGACCTGAATTAATTGAAAGTTTAGGGAATGGCTTGCGTACATTTGGTGATAAGGTTGCCGCAATATCTAATGTTGCAGATGCCTCTACCGCAACAAATGAATTTACAAGCAAAGTGAAAACAGCTTCTGCTGGTTTCGACAACTTAAGTGCATCTTTTGAAAAAGCTACGGCTAACTTGAAAGCAATGGGCGAGAGTAATGTAGATTCTCAGGCTTATCATGAACAGGTTAATAACTTATCTAAAAATTTATCAGCTTTAAATGCTGTTTATGAATTAGAATTACAGGATTCTAGCGCTCATTTAAAATCAATGAATAAATTTTATTCCAACTTATCACTAACCATGCAGAACTTCAATGAATCAATGGAAGATTCTAAACAGTTCAAAGAAGAAGTGAATAAGCTGGCTAAAAACCTGTCATCATTAAATGCAATTTATGGCAATATGCTATCGGCTATGAATGGCCCACGTCTATAATTTGTTTAGTTTTTAATCTTAAAGAAAAAGCTACACCAATATGGCAGGCGGAAAAGAAACAACCAGGCAGCGGATGATCAATATCATGTATTTGGTATTGTTGGCTATGCTGGCCTTAAACGTATCAGATACTGTTTTAGATGCATTCAAAAATATCAATGATAGTTTGGACACGTCAAAAAACAATGTAAACTCTAGTATTAATCAACTTTTCTCAGCTTTTGAAAATTCAAAATTGAAAGAAGAGCCTGCTCGTGCAAAGCCTATTTACGAAAAGGCCCAACAAGCTAAAGCTGCTGCTGATGAATTGGATAATTATATTGAGGGGATAAAAAAACAATTTATTAAAGCGGGCGATGGAATTAATCCGGAAACGGACGACCTTGTAAACAGGGATAACCTGGATATTGCACAGGACATCATGATCAATAAGGGAGAAGCTGATAAATTAAAAGCGAAAATCAACGCCACACGTGAGAAATTAATTTCTTTACTTGATCCGGCTGATAGAGCTAATGTCGCTTTTTCATTGGAAGCTAAAGATCCGGAAAGAAAAAGAAAAGGTAATTGGCAGGCCACTTATTTTGGAGAGGGCACACCGTTAACAGCTGCAATGACTGTTTTAACTAAACTTCAGGCAGATACTAAAAATGCTGAAGCAGAAGTGGTTAAAAAGTTGTTCGGAAACATGGATAAGGCTCAGGTTAACCTTGATCAGTTCGCTGCAGTTGCTGTGGCACCAACTTCATATGTTATCCAGGGCCAGCCTTATACCGCTGAAGTATTTTTAACAGCCAGTGATTCCAGGTCTACACCAGATATCACTGTAAACGGAAATAAATTATCTGTTAAAGAAGGAAAAGGAACTTATTCGGGAGGAACTGGAAGTGTAGGTGAATTTACCTGGGTAGGTACGGTTCGTGTTCGTCAAACTGATGGTCAAGTAAAAGAGTATAAAACACAACCTCAAAAATATCAGGTAGCAAAACCATCTGCAACAGTATCATCTACAAAAATGAATGTGATTTATGCTGGTATTCCGAATCCATTTACGGTTTCGGCAGCAGGTTTCCCTTTAGAAAGTATTAAGGCATCGATTTCATCTGGTTCAATGTCTGGTTCAAACGGAAATTATAATGTTAATCTTGCTGGTAGCCAGGTTGGTCAGGAAGTTTCAATTAATGTGAGTGCTTCAAATGCAGGTAAAACAGTTAGTCTGGGTTCTCAAAAATTCAGGGTTAAGGCCATACCTAAACCAATTGCAAAGGTTGGTGGAAGATCAGGTGGTGATGTAGCTTCAGTTCAATTGAAAAGCGAAAGCGAAATTGAGGCCGATCTTGATGATTTTCCATTTGATGTGAAATTCAAAATTCAACGTTACAAGTTAACGATTATTAAACCACGTTCTGATGCAATTACCATTTCAGGTAGTGGCGGAAGTTTTGCCGGTCCGGTTAGAGCGGCAATAAACTCTATCACTCCAGGAACAAGAGTATTTTTTGAGGATATTGTTTCTGTTGGTCCAGATGGCCGTCAGAATGTGTTACCTTCATTAGCATTTACTGTTAAATAAGAAAAAGATGAAAAGGATTTTAAGTATTGCTGTTTTTATTTTATTTACAACATTGGCTTTTGCACAAAGAAGGCCGACTAAGCTGGCACCTAAGAAGGCTGCAACAGTAGCTCCGGCTCCAGTAGATACGGTAAAGGCACCGGTAAAAACAGCTAAAAAGAAACTTAAGGTTCCGCCAAAAGATGGTTTTTATGCACGTAAAGACATTGATAGTACAGAAATGGTACCTTTGGCTGATGTTAGAGAGGAAGACGTTTTTTATGCCAAACGTATTTGGAGGGAAATCGATTTACGTGATACCGTAAATTCTGCATTAAGATCACCAAAATCAAGATTAATAGATGTATTAATTGCTGCAGTTAAAGCAGAAGAGCTTACAGCCTATTCTCCTTTTGATAGTGTAAATAATGAGGATGATGCCTTTACAAATCCTTTAGCAGCGGATTCAGCGATGATGCAGGCAGCGGGAACTGTCGAGGTTACGGATTCAAAAGCTGGTACGGTTACAACAGTAGCCAATGACCTTAATCCTGAATCTTTTTTAAAGTTCAGAATCAAAGAGGACTGGATCTTCGACGTTAAGCGTTCTATTTTCGAACCTCGTATTGTGGGTATTGCTCCAATGAAATTTATTGAATCTTCTAAGCAATGGCAACCGGTATTCTGGATTTATTATCCTGAAGCGAGAGAGATTTTAACCAAGAAACGTTTGGTTAATACGAACAATGATGCTTCAACATTAAGTTTTGATGATTTCTTTATCCGGAGGTTATTTAGCAGTTATATTGTTAAAGAATCTAACCCCGGAGATAATAAGCTTAGAGATATTATTGCAGACCCTAAGCAAAGGTTGTACGAATCTGAGAGGATTAAAAAATCTGTTCTTGATTACGAACAAGGACTTTGGGAATATTAACAAAAAAGGCTTCGAATTTTCGAAGCCTTTTTTGTTATGCCAATCTT
This sequence comes from Pedobacter psychrotolerans, assembly GCF_004340665.1. Classification (GTDB taxonomy): domain Bacteria; phylum Bacteroidota; class Bacteroidia; order Sphingobacteriales; family Sphingobacteriaceae; genus Pedobacter; species Pedobacter psychrotolerans. Next base: position 277,356 of record NZ_SLWO01000005.1, on the reverse strand, counting down.
TTTAAAATAATAATACAAAGTATCGTAATTTTAAAGCGCAATGTCTGCTGGGATTTAGCAAACATTGCTGCTTTGTTTCACTTTCATTATAAAGCCATTTGTAATAAAAAGCCGATTTATAAATTATCTGTTGCTGATTCAATCGCATTTTGAATCGCTACAGGCACATTTGATAAAAGATCATAACCTGTGGCAGATTCAACCGCATTAACACTGGTACGATAGGTTTTCCAGTTTGTATTTAAACCATTTGTATTTGGCATGTTTACAGTAATTACCCTCGTGGTAGATGTTATACGGTTTAAATCGTTATTGCCATTTGATAGTACTAAGATAACTTTCCAGGTATTGGAAGGCACATTAACCCGTCCGTTATCAATGGTATAAGTAGTGCCACCATTACTTCCTGTTCCACCTGATCCGTAAGAACCACAAATAACATAAACTTCGTTTCCTGCTGTTACCAATGAACGGGTGTAATTTTCCAAATCAGCCCATGGCCCCTGGTTATTATTAGGTGCTTGCGGCATCATATTACTCATTAAAAAGGTAGAAGAGTTTGCAGTAACTGAAGATGTTCTATCTGCCGAAGGGCAATTGTGTCCACGATCAAAACCAGAACCCGAATAGCTACTGTTTGATACCTGATACCAGCCTGAAGGTAAGGTATTATCAGCCCTGAAATCATCCTGACGAGATGCAGAACCCAAATCAGATGACCCGATATGCCAGCTCACCCAGTTTGGTGTAGCCCTGCTTTTGCTGTAAGAACTTGTATAATAAGTACGTTCCATTAAATAATTTTCAGGATATGAGGTGCTTGCAACAGCATTGCTTGGATTTCCAAGTAGAAGGTGGCTATTATCTCCAGGGGTTGTAGTAGGAGGAGTAGTGGTGCCGCCGCCAGTAGAAATGCTAAAATCATCTATGTTAATGCGTGCTGTACCGCCGCTAATTTTACGGATTTGAAAACGGACATTGCCAGAAATTGTTGTGTTAAAGGTTATGGTAGACAATGTTGTGGTGCTACTGGTAACTGTGCTACCAGATTGTTGCCAACTCGAACCACCGTTTGTTGAATACCAAAGCTGCCAGGTACTGCTTGCATCTGTACCATATTTAGCATGGGCAATACTCACTACATCAGCACCATTTACATCGAAATTCATGCTTAATATGCCAGTATTCCGGATGCGAACGGATTGACTGCCATTCTTCGCGTCTGCTGCAAGGTTGCCGATCAAGGCATCGTTAAGATTCCAGCTTCCACTACTTAAAGTGATTGATGCCGTAGTGTAGCTTGTTTTTGAACCGGATTCAAAGTTTTCTGGAAAACCAGCAGCAATTGCCTGGGCACTGGCAGTAACTGCTTTGTTGTTTAATTTTTGTTCAAATAGAGTTGTTTCTGGCTGAATTTGATTTTCTTTTTTACAGGCAGCCAGGCCAAGGCACAACATGGCCATTAAGCTTAATTTTTTTAGTGCTTTCATTTTTGTTTGGGATATGGTTTTGAATGGAATTGATTTCTTAGGTTTCTACTGCGAGGGTTTCAATCACCACGCAGGTGCCATCTGGTAAATAGCCGGTAATTAACACCGGAATTCTGCTAGCGCCCTCTATTCTGATTACCTTAAGGCTGGATAGGTTTTGTTCTAAGTGGGTATAGATGGTCTGAATTTTCTTTGCATTTTCAACCATGGGTGCATCAGATGGATCTACCTTGGAAATTAAATGATTGAAAAAATCAGCTGGATTGATCTGTTTTAAGTTAGATGGAGTCGAATGGTAATGTGTGGCAATTTTTGATAATAATTCTGTAGGAGGAATTTTGCCCCAGTCGGCCACTGTAAAAGGGCTTTCCGTTTCGGTAAAGTATAATGCACCCAATAAAAGTTTGGTCATTATAGCCAGGATGTTGTTATTCATGTAAAATTAGGGGATGATGTTTACTGATATTAACAAGCCTAATTTAAAGAAAAAATATGGAAGTGAAACAAAGGTAAGATTAAGATTGTGTTAACCTTTAGCTCAAAGACATTGTGGTTTACGATCTGAATTTATGCTTCCTTAAAGTGATTTAGCAAAGTAACAACTTGCTTTTTGTTGAGGATTTCTGCCAGCTCTTTTTCTGTAGCCTCTTTTATTTTTTTAACCGATTTGAAATGAGTTAATAATCTATCGGCAGTTGTTTTGCCGATACCTTCAATCTGTTCGAGTTCTGTTTTCAAAGTACCTTGATCTCGTTTCTTGCGGTGGAAGGTAATGCCAAACCTGTGCGCTTCATCACGAAGTTGTTGAATGATTTTTAAGGTTTCTGATTTCTTATCTAAGTATAGTGGGTACGAATCTCCGGGGTAGAATAATTCTTCCAATCTTTTAGCAATACCGATCACAGTAACTTTATTTTCAATTCCTAACAATTTAAGGCTTTTAACTGCAGACGAGAGTTGGCCTTTACCACCATCGATGATGATCAATTGTGGCAAGGATTGATCTTCTTCCAACATTCTTCTGTAACGCCTAAAAACAGCCTCCTCCATTGTTGCAAAATCATTGGGTCCTTCAACTGTTTTCACGTTAAAATGGCGGTAATCTTTTTTAGATGGTTTGGCATCTTTAAATACCACAATCGCAGAAACGGGGTACTTGCCCTGAAAGTTGGAGTTATCAAAGCATTCGATATGCTTTGGCAATTGGGTTAATCGTAAATCATTTTGCATGGTGGTGAGAATGCGGTCAGTCCTTAAATCCGGATTTAACTTCTCATATTGATTCAGCTTTTCTTTTTTGAAGAACAATACATTCTTTTGCGAAAGTTCTAATAACTTCTTTTTTTCTCCCAGTTTGGGCACCGTAAATTTTAAGTTTTCATCTTCTAATGAAAGCTCAAACGGGACAATGATTTCTTTAGATGTGCTGTTAAACTTTGTTCTGAATTCCAGCATGGCTGTAATTAATAACTCATCGTCGCTTTCATCAAGCAGTTTTTTAATCTCAATGGTTTGGGTTTGAATAATAGTTCCATTCATTACCTTAAGATAGTTGACAAATGCATATCGTTCATCAGAAGCGATACTCACCACATCTACATTTGTAATGGCACTGTTTACAACGGTCGATTTACTTTGGTATTTTTCTAAAACTTGTAGCCTCCTGGAGTATTGATGTGCCAGTTCGAAATTTAAATCTTCAGATGCAGATTTAATAATTCCTTTAACATCTCGTATCACATTGCCAATCTTTCCATTCAGAATTTCCTTAATCTCGCCTATGTTTTTATCATAATCTGATTCTGTTTGATAAGCCTGACAAGGTCCTTTGCAATTACCAATCTGGTATTCTAAACAAACTTTGAATTTTCCCTCAGCAATATTTTTATCGTTCAAGGGTAAAGTACATGTTCTGAGTGGATAAGTCTCTTTAATTAGATCTAAAATGGTGTGCATCATCCCAATCGATCCATAAGGGCCAAAATAGGTAGACCCATCCTTGATTACTTTTCTAGTCCAGTAGATTCTGGGATATGGTTCGTTTTTAACAATAATCCATGGATAAGTTTTGTCATCCTTTAAATTGATATTAAATTTTGGCTGATGCTTTTTAATTAAGCTATTTTCCAATAACCAGGCATCAATTTCAGTATCAACAATGGTAAAGGTGATCTTCCTGATTTTAGAAACCAACACCCTCGTTTTTCCATTAAACTGTTGCTTATCACTATTGAAATAGGAGCCAACACGGTTTCGAAGATCTTTTGCTTTACCAATGTACATTAACTTTCCATCCACATCCCAGTATTGGTAAACGCCTGGTTTATGAGGAATAGCCGTTAATGCTGTTTTATGGTCGAAACTGCTCATGCTTTCAATAATAGAGTTAAAGGGAAACTTTACCTAAAAACGGATTAGGAATTAATTTTGTTCGGCGATTATAGCATTTATTAATACTTTAAACGCATGCATACAGTGAGGCGTTAAAAACCTAATTTTTCATCTAGTTCAGGGTTTGTTTCTTCCTGCTGTTGCTGATACTGGTTACAATCATAAGTAATAGAAACCCCCGATTTAGGTACATCAAAATCAGCATGACTTATTTTTAATGAAGGATTAGCATAAACCCTTTTAATAAAACCAGCAAAAATGGGTAACGCTGTATTGGCACCTTCACCCTGGCTGGTACTAATAAAGTGAAAGGCACGGTCTTCACAACCTGTCCAAACACCAGTCACCAACTGAGGCGTAATGGCCATAAACCAACCATCTGAGTTATTTTGTGTGGTACCTGTTTTTCCACCTATTGGGGCATTGACTTTATATTTATAGTTTAGCCTCGAACCTGTACCACCGGAAACTACACCTTTAAGCATTCTCGTCATCACGTAAGCTACCTCTTCACTCATAATAGGCTTGGGTATTTCTTTTTGTGAAAATAGCACCACACCATTCTTATCTTCGATTTTAAGCAGATAGATTGGCTTCGTGTAAACACCTTTATTCGCAAATGCGCCATAAGCACCAACCATATTATAAATTGATGAATCGAATGTGCCTAAGGCAATTGAAGGATAAGCCGGAACATTCGGAATGCCCATTTTGGTGGCTAAGGTAGAAACTGCAACGGGGCCAACCTGTTTCATGAGGTATGCTGTAACATAGTTTTGAGAAAATGCCAATGCTTTTTGAAGTGTAATTGAACCCGCAAGTGGTTTTCCTGAAGATTTTGGTGTCCATGGTTCGCCATAACCATCAATAGTTACCGGAACATTTGCTACTGTAAAACATGGTGAATATCCGTTTTCAATGGCCACGGCATAAGTAAATGGTTTAGCTGTTGAGCCTACCTGCCTTGTTCCCATTTTAACCTGATCATATTTAAAGTGCTCGTAATTAATCCCACCAACCCAAGCTTTAACATGGCCATTGGTTGGATCCATGGTCATCATGGCATTACGCAGTAACATTTTATAATAACGAACAGAGTCAATTGGCTTCATCACCGTATCTACATTACCTTTCCAGGTGAAGATGGTCATTTCTGTTTTGGTATTAAAATCGTCTTTAATCTCCTCTTCAGATTTCCCTTCCAGCTTTAAAGATTTATATCGGTCAGACCTCTTAATACCTTGCTGAATTTGTAAATCTTTGCCTTTAAAAGGATTTCTTCCTCTCCAGCTTGCTAAAAACTGTGCCTGCAAAACTTTCATGTATTCTTTTTGTGCCTCTTCGGCATATTTTTGCATATCGTAATTAATCGTCGTATAAATTTTTAATCCATCGCGATCCAAATCATATGCCGATCCATCAGGCTTGGTAATGCCTTGTTCCTGAAAGATGTTTTTAATATCATTTTTTAAAACAGACCTAAAATAAGGCGCAATACCATCATTAACAGTGGCTGCGTTAAATTTTAAGCCCAGAGGTTTATCTTTTTGTTCTTCAAATTCCTGCTGACTCAATAATTCTGATTTCACCATCATAGCCATTACAGTATTTCTACGGTCTCTTGAGCGCTCCGGATGCCGGGTAGGAGAGTACATGGTAATTCCTTTTTGCATCCCAACTAAGGTAGCAGCTTGTGTTAAAGTTAACTTATCAGGAGTAGTATTAAAATAAACTCTGGCAGCTGATTTTATTCCATAGGCCTGGTTACCAAAATCAACTGTATTTAAATACATGGTGATGATCTCTTCTTTAGTATAATTTCTCTCCAGTTTAACAGCAACAATCCACTCCTTAAATTTGGTGAGTACCAATGAAAAAAAGTTAAGGTTAGACTCTCTCGGAAAAAGGTTTTTCGCTAACTGTTGGGTAATAGTACTGGCACCTTGTTTTTTCCCAATCAGGTTATAACCGATGATGGTAAATGTACGTTTAAAATCAATTCCGGAGTGTTCTTTAAAACGCGTGTCTTCTGTGGCAATTAGTCCGTTAATTACATTTTCAGAAATATCTTTATAGGTAACATTGGATCGGTTTTGTACGAAATAAGTTCCGAGTGGACGGCCGTCTTCAGCGATAATTTCTGATGCCTGATTGCTTTTTGGATGCTCAATATCTCGGAAAGAAGGCAGTTCACCGAAAAGACCTAAACCAATCATGGAAATAAAAATAGCAAATAGCGCTATTCCTGTGATGAGTATTTTCCAAATGATTAAACTGTATTTTTTTGTTTCTTGTTCAGAAAGGGATTTATTCATTTTGTGTTGTAATTAGTTCAAAAAAGGCGTGCTACCAAGCCGATTTTAAGCTGCAAATTTATTAATTTTTAAAGAAATGAACCTTTCTGCTTTTTATTAAGCGTATAGTTCTATTTATAACTGTCTTTTAAAAACTCCAGATATTCATTTATACGTTGCCTATTGGTAAGCTTTTCGAAGTTTTCCCTGCTGATAATGAATCCTTTATAAAGACTTGCCGGAACTTTCATGATGTTCTTCAATTGGCCTGAAATGCTTGATTCATATATTTTGGCGTCTTCCAAATCAATAAAGCTAGTGATATAGATTAACTGGTCGTTGTCCAACTCAATCAATTTATGCGCCAAATCATTATCAGGATAATTACCCCGGTTAAATTGGCCAATTCCAAAGCGTGAAGAACTAAGCGTTAAGGTGGCATCTGCCACATCAATTACATAATAATATTCTTCAGATTTTGCATCACTGAATATACTCGCCGGCTTATTGATATCAACAGGCTTAATCTCTGCTACTTTTTCAGGATCATTAACCTTTGGCTTTTCTACCGCTGGTATGGCGGCATTTATATCTGTATTTAAAGGCTTGGCTGGAACGGCAATAGGTTTGGCCTGACTTACAAAACGTGGTTCTTTAGAATCAAAGTCGATTAATGCCACCGGTCTTTGTTTAAATTCTTCCAGGTTTGCTTCAATATATTTTAAGTGATCACGTACCAGCGGCGTAATAATCATATCGTTTGGATAATTCGTATTGATCGAATTAAACTCCTTCAATAAACCATCTAACTTTGATGTTCGGCCAATAGCAATCGCTTTAAGGTAAGCATATTGTGGTGCCAGTCCGTTCTCAGGTGATGCTGAAATATTGATGTTTGCCTGATTGATCACCGTTGGATAATCTTTTCTTGCATAGGCATCAAACGTAACATTGTAATTGTTAATCGAAATATTTTCCAGTTCGCTTTGTTTAGCAGAATAAGAAGGATCGAGAAGGGTTTTAGCAAAATTAGTTTGTGGATATTTAGTCAGCACCAATTGTTTGTATTCATTGGATTTGTTTTCATCAATCCCACGGAAATTAAGGTATAAGCTATAATAAATGGCAGCCAGGTGATTATTTTCAGGATACCTGGATAATAAGATTAAATAAATTTTATTTGCTTCAGCTTTATCGTTTAATTCCTGCTGATAAAAGCTGGCGATTTCAAAATAGGCATCAATTATTTTTTGATCTGAAGCCAGCATAAGTTCAGGAGTGGTTGGTAAAGCACTCAGGAACTGTTTTTCTAAAGAAGTTTGGTCCTGATCGGTTTGCGTGTTGGCTTCATTTGCTGGCGTAATTTCATTGGCAACTTTACCACCAGACATTACCTGGTTATTTTCCTGAGCTGATGATCGGGTGCTTTGTCTCCAGTTATCTTCCAGCTGCCTGTTTCCCCAACGTTTTTTAAAATCTGAAAAACCATTACTGATGGCTGCATTGTTATTAAAATAAAAAGTATTTCCAGTGCTACTTATGGCCGAATTTAAAGACTGATTAGGGAAATCCGGATTGTCTAAAAATTGATTACCAGTTATTGATGCTGTGGCTACTTCTACTTTTTTAGTGAAATGCGCTTTCACTCTAGCCTCCCTTTCACTTAAAGGAAGTTTAGCAAAAGCCTGCGCTGTATCCTCTCTGGAGATAATGGTAAATCGATCAGTCAGATACTGTAAATTATTCGCCTTTTTAACGATGTTATCGTAATCAATGAAGTTTTTAGGCAAAATGGTTACTGTACTATCATAATAAAGCTTGGCTTTAATGTATTTGTTGAACTCTTTAAAATTTAAATCTGCAACCCTTAAATATGATAACGCTTTTTGCGTTTGATTTTTAGTGCTTTTCTGTATCGACTTTAAATAATTTTCTTCTGCTTTAGTGAAGTTGCCTTCTTTTGAAAATAGCTCTCCAACCTGATAATATATTTGATCGGTGTAGTCAAAGTTTTTATCATCTTTTAATAGCGCTAGTAATGCGGTATCTTCATCAACTTTATAACCACTAATTAACGCCTTTAACTTGATGCGCTGAAGATTGGCATGGAAGTACATTTCAAAAGGGGCATTGCTATTTTCAACTTTGGTATAATTGGTGAAAGCATTTTGGAGATCGTTTTCCTGTTCCTGCAGCTGCGCTAAAATGTATCTCCAGCGAATGCGCAATTGTTTATCATCCCCAATCCTAACTGCATTTTCAAGAAGTAAAATAGCCTCTTTATTTCTTTTCTGGTAAATCCTCATTTGGGCAGTCGTGGCCAAAGGCTCTGCCAGATCTTTTTTTAGTAAGTCTTCGGCACGCAACATGGTATCCAGAATTTTATCTGCAAATACCATATTATTAAGTTCCATCTGGCTACGCGCTTTCCAGTTCATGGCCATGATGAAAGTTTTCAGATCATTGCTGTATGTTTTAGCGGTGTAATCAAAATATTCTGATGCGATGAAATAGTTTCTTTTAAGGTAGTTTGCTTTACCCAAAAGCATGTAGGCATCATCAATATAATTACTAAAACTTTTATCATTGATGATCGTTTGACCTTTTGTAATTACTTCGTCGAGCTGTTTGTTGGCAACGCCTGGTGTAAGCACTAAATTTACCTGTGGCTCTGGATCAAGATAAACAGGTAGTATTTTTTCGTAATTGTCTGTATAACTTTGTAATAAACTCTCGTTGTGTTCCGTAAGTAAAACTTTTGAGTTATAGATATAGTTATACCTTGCCGTTAAGTTTTGAAACCTGCGGTCTATTGTGGTATCTTTATTTGCAACACAGCCATAAATAAGAAGTGAGCTAAAAAGTAGGATGAAGGGATTTAAGTTTTTGTTTGCGTTTTTTTTCAATTATGCTAAATCTCTTTAAGTTGATATCGTAAACAATATATATAGAAAAATATTTATTTGGCAACAAATTTTAATTATTCAAAGTTAATTTAATTATCTTATTAAAAAATGGAAAATCCTAAGGAAGAAAATCCAGGGCAAAAGGTTAATGCAGCCGCCAAATACTCGGCTATAGGTTTCCAGATGATTGCTACAATTGGGTTATTAACTTTTATTGGATATAAGATTGATGAGCATCGGAACAGTAAAAGCAAAATCATTACAGCAGCTTTTGCACTTGCGGGTGTTGGCATTGCCTTGTATCAAGCTATTAAGCAAGTTACGAGATAGATAGAAAAAATTAATAATTACTATTATTTAGTAATAATTTGATAATGATATGGTTATCATTTTATAATTTTCAATTTCTGATTCGAAAACTGGCAATTAAACAATCTATTTCGGTTAAGGATTTCGCAGGTTGATAACATCTAATTATTCAACCATCGAACAATTTGTGTGGGTTAATCACAAAACAACCCAAGAATAATTCTCCTGCAGACTAGATACTTGCTGCTAAAAACCTTATGTTTGCAAAAGTTTTTATTCGTAAAGAAATTGTTCCATTGACGCTAGCCAAATTTACAAGCATCTATTTCATTTTTGTTGGTATTTTAATCGCTATTGTAGCAGTTTTACCATTCATGTTTCCGACAGAACAACTATTTGTAAAGAATTTTTGGGTGTTATTCGGTTTCATGGCTGGGATTACCTACATCGCGTATATGTTGGTGGATATTGGAATAAAAAGAGATCCAGAGGTTGGAGTAATGGCGATAATGGGATCGATTGCTGTAAAGATGATTTTTTGTATGGCTTTTGTGCTGGTTTACAGTATAAAAGCAAAGGGACAAGGGCTGCTTTTTGCACTTAATTTTTTTTCTGTGTATTTATTGTTTACTGCCTTTGAAATATACTGTTTGTTACGTAACTTGCGCCACCAAAATTTAAAGTAAAAAACTGCCAATAAATGGATTGTAACCAAGTTTTTGTGTTGAAAGTTAAGAAGGTAATCTTTGTTTTTACGCTTTTAATCGCGTTTTTATCTATCAGAAATGATACTTTTGCTCAAGTTGAAAGTGCTGTTTCTCCTGATAGTGTTGTTGCAGAATCAGCTCATGCTGTTTCAGGTGAACACGGTGCGACTGAGCATGGAGAAGAGAAATTTGAACCGACTAAAGTGATTATGGAACACATTGCTGATTCGCATGTGTGGCATTTATGGGGGCATACTTCAATTCCTCTTCCGGTTATCTTATATACTTCAGGAGGCTTAGAAGTTTTTTCTTCAGCTAATTTTCATCACGGAGAACATGATTATCAAGGTAAATACAATAAATATCGCTTGGTAACTGGTTTGAAACAAAGCATGACTAAAGATATGTTTAACAAGAACATTAAAGTAGTCGGTGCTGATGGTCAAATTGATGAAGCAGCATCAGATACCGTAATTGATTTTTCTATTACTAAAAACGTTGCTGCCATGTTTATTGCTATAGCTTTAATTGTGATTGTTTTTTCAGCTGTTGCAGCTGGTTATAAGAAACGTGTTGGTAAAGCGCCTAAGGGTTTACAATCATTTTTTGAGCCTGTAATTATCTTCGTTAGAGATGATATCGCTAAGCCAAATATTGGCCATAATTATGCTAAGTTCATGCCGTATTTATTGACGATATTCTTCTTTATCTTATTTAACAATTTATTGGGTTTATTTCCAATATTTCCAGGTAGTGCAAACGTAACTGGTAATATTGCGTTAACATTTGTGATGGCTACCGCAACCATGTTGGTGGTAAACTTAAATGGCAATAAATATTATTGGAAACACATTCTTACCCCAGATGTACCTTGGTGGTTATATCCAATTATGATTCCGGTGGAGTTAATTGGTATTATCTCGAAACCATTCGCTTTAATGGTTCGTTTATTTGCCAATATCACTGCGGGTCACATTATCGTATTAAGTTTAATATCATTAATATTTATTTTTAAAACATTGGCTATTGCGCCGGTTTCAGTAGCATTCGTTTTGTTTATGGATGTGCTTGAATTATTGGTTGCATTTTTACAAGCCTTTATTTTTACATTATTATCTGCTTTGTTTATCGGAATGGCGGTAGAAGAGCATCATTAACGAAAAACTATTTTTTACAAATTATATAATTAAATTAGTTATGGTAGGTTCAATCGCGGCAATTGGTGCCGGTTTAGCAGTAATTGGTGCAGGTATCGGTATCGGTCATGTAGGTGGTAAAGCAATGGAAGGTATTGCTCGTCAACCAGAGGCTGCATCAAAAATTCAAACTGCAATGATTATCGCTGCTGCCCTTATTGAGGGTGCTGCTTTATTCGGTGTGGTAGTTGCTTTATTAGGCTTACAAGTTTAATAGCAATTCAGAATTATAAACCGGAAATTTAACGATTGGTTATTTTTCCGGTTTTAACAAAAAAATTAAGTAAAAAAATATATAAAATGGAATTAGTAACCCCAAGCATTGGATTAGTTTTCTGGACGGCACTTGCATTCATCTGCTTATTAATATTACTTAGAAAGCTGGCATGGAAACCTATTTTAGGTGCTATCCACGATCGTGAGCAGAGTATTGATGAAGCGTTAAATAAAGCTGAATTGGCTAAACAGGAAATGACACGTTTAACCGCTCAAAACCAGGATTTAATGCAACAGGCACGTGCAGAACGTGACGAGATTTTGAAGGAAGCTAAAACGCTTAAAGACGGTATTTTAAACGAAGCTAAAAAACAGGCTCAGGTTGAAGGTGCTAAGTTGATTGAAAAAGCCAAAATCGAAATAGAAAACCAAAAGAAAGTTGCTTTAGCAGAGGTTAAAGGTCAGGTTTCTACATTATCATTGGAAATTGCCGAACGTATACTGCGTAATCAATTGGATGATAAAGCGAAACAAGAAGCTTTAGTAGCTAATTTGTTAAAGGACGTTGAATTAAACTAGTTTTGAGAAAATAGATTGGAGATACTAGATTGGAGATATTAGATATGAGATAGAGTGGTAACTCTAAACGCTCACATCTCACGTCTCACGTCTCACATTTCACGTCTCACACCTAAAAATATGTCAGAAATTAAAGTTGCAGGCAGGTATGCTAAATCATTAATCGATCTATCCGTTGAAAACAACGTTTTAGCCGAATCTTATAATGATATGGTTTTGTTTGAAAAAGTGGTTGATGAAACCCCTGAACTGGAAGCAATACTTAAAAACCCAATTGTACCTCTTGATAAAAAAATAGGTATTCTGAACGGTATCTTTACAAATAAGGTAAGCAAGTTAACGCTTAGCTTTTTCAAAATTGTAGTAAGCAAAGGTCGTTCATCCATACTATTTGCTACAGCCAAGCAATTTGTTCAACAATATAACCTAATTAAGGGAATCGTTACTGCTGATGTAATTAGCGCTACAGCATTAAGTAATGAAGCAAAGGATGAAATTGTAGCTACAGTAAAAAGAGAACTTGGCGCTAAAGAAGTTATCTTTAACGAAAAAGTTAATGATAAATTAATTGGTGGTTTTATTTTAAAAGTTGGTGATAAGCAATTTGATGCCAGTATTGCCAGTAGCTTAAATAAGCTTAAAAAAGAATTGGCGAATTAATGCATTAAGCACTAATAGCAAAGCCAAACCGAAAAAAGAACATAATTTGCCAGGTAAAAAGTATTTATTACTAATTATTAAAGGCTATAATAAATAAGGATGCGCTGAGCGTGTGGCATTGAACGCCAACCGCCATGCGCCAAGCACTAAACATTTACAAAAAGAGATAAAGTAAAATTATGGTAGAGGTAAGACCAGACGAAGTATCGGCAATTATCAGACAGCAATTGGCGGGCTTCAAATCAGAAACCGAACTGGAAGAAGTTGGTACCGTTTTGCAAGTGGGCGACGGTATTGCCCGTGTTTACGGTTTAACTAAAGTTCAATCGGGAGAGTTGGTTGAATTTGCAAACGGCCTCCAAGGCATTGTATTAAACCTTGAAGAAGATAACGTAGGTGTGGTACTTTTAGGTGCATCAGACGAAATCAAAGAAGGTGATACCATTAAACGTACCAAAAAGATTGCCTCTATTAAAGTGGGTGAAGGTATGCTCGGCCGCGTAGTTAACACATTAGGAGAGCCTTTAGATGGTAAAGGTCCAATCTTAGGTGAAACTTACGAAATGCCTTTAGAGCGTAAAGCACCTGGTGTAATTTATCGTCAGCCGGTAAATGAGCCTTTACAAACTGGTATCAAAGCTATTGATGCAATGATTCCAATCGGTCGCGGTCAGCGTGAGTTGGTTATTGGCGATCGTCAGATTGGTAAAACTGCTGTTTGTATTGATACCATCATTAACCAGAAAGAATTTTATGAAGCAGGCCAGCCTGTGTTTTGTATTTATGTAGCTATTGGTCAGAAAAACTCTACCGTTGCTAACATTGTTCGTACACTAGACGAAAACGGTGCTTTACCATATACTGTTGTTGTTGCTGCTTCGGCTGCAGATCCTGCTCCAATGCAATTCTACGCTCCTTTTGCAGGTGCAGCAATTGGTGAGTTTTTCCGTGATACAGGTAGACCAGCTTTAATTGTTTATGATGATTTATCTAAACAAGCGGTAGCTTATCGTGAAGTATCTTTATTACTTCGTCGTCCACCAGGCCGTGAAGCATATCCAGGTGATGTTTTCTACTTACACAGTCGTTTGTTAGAAAGAGCTGCGAAAATCAACGCGAATGATGATATTGCTAAAGCGATGAATGATTTACCAGAATCAATTAAGCATATTGTTAAAGGTGGCGGTTCATTAACAGCTTTACCAATTATCGAAACTCAGGCAGGTGATGTTTCAGCATATATCCCAACCAACGTAATTTCAATTACTGATGGTCAGATTTTCTTAGAGTCGAACTTGTTTAACGCTGGTATTCGTCCTGCAATTAACGTAGGTATTTCGGTATCACGTGTAGGAGGTAATGCTCAAATTAAATCGATGAAAAAAGTAGCAGGTACTTTAAAGTTAGATCAGGCTCAATACCGCGAATTAGAGGCTTTCTCTAAATTTGGTTCAGACTTAGATGCTGCAACGAAATCAGTTTTAGATAAAGGTGCACGTAACGTTGAAATGTTAAAGCAAGCGCAATTTTCTCCATTCAGTGTAGAAAAACAAGTTGCAATTGTTTATGCAGGTACTAAAAACTTAATGCGTAACGTACCAGTTAACAAGGTTAAAGAATTTGAAACTGAATTCTTAACTCAACTTGAAATGCGTCATGCAGATATTTTAGCGGCCTTAAAAGCTGGTAAATTTGATGATAACATCACTGGCGTTTTAGATACAGTAGCAAAAGAGATTTCAAGTAAATACTAATTAGATACAAGTAGCGAGTATCAGGTATCAAGACTGCTAAACAAATTCAATCTTGATACTTGATACTTAATACTCGATACTTAAAAAATGGCTAATTTAAAAGAAGTAAGAAACCGAATTGCATCGGTACAATCAACACAGCAGATTACGAAGGCTATGAAAATGGTTTCGGCTGCGAAGTTGAAACGTGCTACTAATGCAATTATCGCTTTACGTCCTTATGCAACTAAACTGAAAGAAATTTTAGAAAATCTTTCTGCAAGTTTAGAAGGATCTTCATCACCTTTTATTCAGGAGCGTGAGCCCAATAAGGTTTTAATTGTAACTGTATCATCAAACCGTGGTTTAGCTGGTGCATTTAACATGAACGTGATTAAAGCTGCCAATAATTTAATTGCTGAAAAATACAGTGAGCAGTTGAAAAACGGTAATGTAAGTATTATTTCTATTGGTAAGAAAACTCAGGATTTTTATGAGAAACGTAAATACAATGTTATTGGAAATAATAATGAGGTATATGCGGCTTTAACATTCGAAAATGTTACCAAAATTACTGATCTCATCATGGCTGGTTTTATCAAAGGTGACTTTGATAAAGTAGAAGTGGTTTATAATCGTTTTAGAAACGCAGCAGTGCAATTTATTACAACAGAGCAGTTACTTCCTTTACCGAAAGCTGATGAACCAGCTAAAGAGCCTACAAAAGCCTCTAATGTAGATTATATTCTTGAGCCTTCACAAGAAGAGATTGTTGAGCAATTGATTCCTAAGTCAATTAAAATACAATTGTACAAAGCAGTATTGGATTCTCATGCATCTGAGCATGGCGCACGTATGACTTCAATGGATAAAGCAACAGAGAATGCAGGTGAATTATTGAAAGCCTTGAAACTTTCATATAACCAGGCCCGTCAGGCGGCTATTACTACTGAGTTAACTGAGATTGTAAGTGGTGCAGCTGCATTGAACGGA
Organism: Pedobacter psychrotolerans; assembly: GCF_004340665.1. GTDB lineage: Bacteria > Bacteroidota > Bacteroidia > Sphingobacteriales > Sphingobacteriaceae > Pedobacter > Pedobacter psychrotolerans. The sequence continues at coordinate 261,882 of NZ_SLWO01000005.1, read as the reverse complement.
TAAGTGTAGTCTAGAGTCGAAAGTCTTTAATCTTCAGTCAAATAATATAAGGCCCATTTCTTAATTGAAGTGGGTTTTTTTGTGAGTAATGATTTTAAAATCCAAAATTATTATGTTTTTTATGGATTGTAATCCAAAATTATTATGTTTTTTATGGATCGTAATCCAAAATTATTATACATTTGTATGATACCTATCAATTATGATTACAAGGAAACAACTAGATTATGCCATCGCAAGGCTTTTTAAAGGCAAAGCCTTTATCGTTTTTGGGCCACGGCAAACTGGAAAAACCACTTTTGTAGAACAGTTATTAGCAAGGGTAAATAAAAAAACACTATACCTAAATGGTGATGATGCAGATGTTAGAGAAACATTAGCTAAGCCCAATGCAAGTCAGATTGCACAAATGCTTGGAGATTATGAGGTGCTATTTTTAGATGAAGCTCAGCGCATAAACGATGTCGGGTTGCTGATAAAGATCATAGTAGATCGTTTTAAAAGTGTTCAGGTAATTGCTACTGGTTCTTCAGCCTTTGAGCTATCAGGTAAAATTAACGAACCTTTAACCGGGCGTAAATATGAAATGATGCTGTTGCCTTTTTCCTATGCAGAATTGGTAAATGCTACAGATTTCATTACAGAAGAGCGATCAATAGAACAGCGTTTAATTTATGGAGCTTATCCTGAAGTAATTAACGATCCTCAAAATGCTGAAGAACATTTAAAATTATTGGCAGATAGTTATTTGTATAAAGATTTATTTGCGCTAGAAGAGGTGAAAAAGCCTTTGCTTTTTGAGAAGATTGTGAAGGCTTTGGCTTTGCAAATAGGAAGTGAGGTTAATTTTTCTGAATTGGCCCAATTGGTTAAAGCCGATCAGAAAACAGTCGATAAATATATTAGTCTGCTCGAAAAATCTTTTGTAGTTTTTACCTTGCCTGCTTTTTCAGGAAACGTGCGTAATGAGATTAAAAAAAATAAGAAAATTTATTTCTATGATACCGGTATCGTAAACGCCATTACTAGAAATTTTAATCCACTAACCAATAGAAACGACGTTGGCGCCTTATTTGAAAATTATATGATTGCAGAACGCATGAAATTTTTACACCAAAATCAAATGGAGGCTGATTGCTTTTTTTGGCGTACGACGCAACAGCAAGAAATAGATTACATTGAAAAAAGCGCTAATAAACTTTTGGCTGTAGAATTTAAATGGAACGAGAGAAGTAAAAATAAAATACCAACTACATTTACTCAGGCTTATCCAGAAGCGGAAGCATTGATCTTGTCTAAAGCAGATAGAGGAGGTTTTTTGAATAATTAGATTACTCAACATAATAATATAGCCCATTTCAATGTTGAAACGGGCCTTATTAATTAAAAATAAATGCTTTCTGGATTAACCTTTATCCTAATATAACCGCTCTCGATTTTTTTTAGGTGAGTACCGTCTCCCCAATATACTGATGCGTTAAATTTTGCTTCAAGGATATATTTGCCCGATTTTAGCTTTTGCAAATTGGTTATCTCAAACTTAGATTGACTTTGTAATTCTGGTTTTAAAAGGGCATGGTAAACTAAACTTGGATATCCATTTGTTTGGAATCCATAATTATCTCCCTGTAATTCTAAAACGATTCCATTTTGTGAATTGTTTCTTTGAAAATCCAATGCAAATTTACGTTCGCCTACGGTAAATAATTCAAGTTTATTTACAGGCATAAACAAAGAAGTTAAATTATTGGCTGGCTGGGCTTGATTCTTATTGTATTTTTTTAAGAAAGATATCGTGATCCCACTTCTATTCTGATCTGAAAATTTAAAAAATCTTCCAAACATAACAGAATCTCTGTCTCCTGATGTGTATTCTTTTTGCTTAACTAAAGAATCTAATTTTTTATTTGGCTCTGCGTTAATTAATCCTCTGGTTATATTTTCCATTTGTATCATTTGATTCCCATCAATGATGTACGATACTGAATCTTTCAACAATTCTAAAGGGTCAGGTTTCTGAACGGTTGGAGGTTCAATTGGCTCTTTTACGGGGTTTTCTTTCTTACAGGCAGAAAGGCACATTAATGCCATAGCAAGCCCTAGAAAATTCTTAATTTTCATATCAATAGTTTTATTTGTGTGTGTTTAAAAATAGTAAAACCTCCTTGCTAAAAAATCAAAAGCTTGGTTATTGATGTAAATAATTTGTGTCTTAAATGTAAAGGGTTGATAACGAATTGATTTAAATCAGAATAAATTCACTATGCTTAAAAAGGAGTAATACCTTTGTTATTCAATTGAAGAAATGAAAAAATACATATTCACATTACTCGCATTAATTCCTTTTTTAGCAAATGCCCAAAACCCTGCCAGGGATTATACTAATGCGGTACTTTGGCAACAAACATCAGGTGAATACAGGGCTTTATGCTTTCAAGCCTATAACTTCGCCCGCTTATCATTAAAAGAAGCTTTATGGGCTGATACCAGTAAAAAGCCAAACTGTATTATTGTTGATATTGATGAAACGGTTTTAGATAATTCTGCTTTTCAAGGTCATGAAATTAAAAAAGGCCTGAGTTATGATGCAAAAGATTGGACCGAATGGACAAGCTTGGCTCGTGCCGATACTGTTCCAGGTGCATTGGCTTTCTTAAAATTTGCCGCATTAAAAAATATCGAAACTTTTTATGTTAGTAACCGGAATGAAAAGGATTATGCTGCTACATTAAAAAACCTTCAGGCATTTGGTTTTCCTTATGCTGATGATGTTCATTTAATGGTTTCAAAAGGAACATCAGATAAAGAAACTCGGCGGCAAAAAATTGCTGATACCCATAATATCTTAATGTTATGTGGTGATAATCTGAGTGATTTCAGTAATATTTTTTATCGGGAAAATAAAAATACAATTGAGCAGGTTAACACGAATCAAACCTTATTTGGAGTTAAATACATTGTATTGCCTAATCCGATGTATGGCGATTGGGAAAAGCCACTATATCAGGGAGAAAAACCAAATGATCAGGATAAAGCAAAACAACGTTTAGAACGATTAAAAAGTTACTAAACTTTATAATTTATTCGTCAATATATATTACTTTTGCTGCATCATAGAAATAAACATTATGGAGAACAACGAATTAAAGCATAATACAGAGAGTATGAAAACGGCAAATCAGCCGGGAATTTATAAACTAATGATTTTTGGTGTACTTGTTGCCATATTAGGTACTTACTTACGTTTCGCATTCGACTCTTGGGTTTTATCTTTGGTTTCATGGATTATCTTATTTATAGGTGCAATTATTGCCATTAAAGGGGTATTCAAAATATTAGACGCATAAAATATTCTCTTTTCAAATATAAAAGCCAATTACGTTAAATACGTGATTGGCTTTTTTGTTGAAGTGGGTTTTTAATTCAAATTTATTTTAAAATATAATTCAGTTCCAATGGCTGCCTCCGCTACTTCTCAAAGTATTAATTCTGTTTATGGAATTTTCTTAAAAAAATCATCAAGAAATAAACGCTTTTACGAGTTGGGTTACCTTAATCTATTTTTTGTATAAAGAGAAAATACGATGTGATAAACTAACCAAAAAACGTCGAAACTTTAAATGGCCATTTGAAGCAAATATTTAAAATGATTATTTTATTAGAACCACAAAATCATGAAAAGGAATATAATTGCTATAGCCATCATTTTAACAATTTTCGGCTGCAACAACGCAAATAAAAACAATGAAAGTGCTGAAGCTAAAGAATTAATGATTGCAACTGATACAGCAGCTCCATTAACCGAACCTAAAATCATCAAAACTGCAGATATGCGGTTTCGCGTAAAAAACGTTCAAAATACAAAAGAGCAGCTAAGTCAAACCATTAAAGCACAAGGTGGCACAGTTGCTGAATTTTCAATCGAAAGCGTTATTCAGGAAACTCAAAAAATTAAACAATCTGTTGATTCCCTTAAAGAAATTACTTCATATCGCACAGAAGGATATCTTGTTGCAAAAGTTCCATCTGAAAAATTAGATGAGTTTACCAATACAGTTGCGAAAATGGCTGTATTTGTTGATAACCAATCCTTAAAGTTGGATGACCAAAGCTTGATCTATTTGGGGAATAGAATGAAGTCGAACAATAGGGTAGAAGCTGTGAATCAGATGAATAAGATCGCAGGCAAGAAAAGCTCAAATGTAGAAACTTCCCTTAATCTTAAAGATGATTATGTAGATAAGAAAGTACAAAATCTATCTATTGATAATCGTGTGAGGTATAGCAACATTACGCTCAAATTTTATCAGGATAATACCATTAAAACAATTCTAGTGGCTAATGATGATATTTATGATTACAAGCCTGCTTTTGGAAACCGATTATGGATGGGCATTATAAATGGATGGACTATATTTAAAGAGCTTATTATTGGTCTGGCTAACATTTGGGCATTAATTTTATTAGGAATTGGCATATTTCTGCTCATCAGGTACTTTATCAGAAAAGATAAAGTTAAGATAGCAGATGCCACCAGAAGTTTGGTTAATAACCAAAGTTAATATGTTGAAATAGCCATAAGTCAACAAGCAGCCTTTTTGATGATTTTTTAATTGCTTTATTTCATAGATCGCTTTCTATATCTGTTAATATTACGCCTAATTGCTTGGAAGATTAATTCATAGATTACATTATACAGCTATGATTGGAACTCCCCTCCTAATTTAGGAGGGGCAGGGGGTGGTTAGCCATTCTGTTGGCAGCCCAATTGATAAACCATAATCTTCCGAACAACTCAGATAATATGCCTACTGGTAGAGATTTATTTCTTAGCCTTTACAGCTAAACCCTTAACCTTAGTTTTATTATCTGTTACAAAAGATTCCCAACCCGAATAGGTTTTAGATTTCCCGCCAGTAGAAATTTTTTGAAATGAATGACAAAGGGCTACGGCTAATCCATCTGTAGCATCTAAAAATTCTGGTGTTTCTTTAAAGTTAAGTAAGCGCTGTAACATGGCTGCCACTTGCTCTTTGGTGGCGTTTCCACTTCCGGTAATTGATTGTTTGATTTTTCGTGGTGAATATTCGGTAACAGAAATATTTCTCGAAAGTGCTGCTGCAATCGCTGTGCCTTGTGCCCGGCCAAGTTTTAAAAGTACTTGTATATTTTTGCCATAAAATGGTGCCTCTATAGCCAAAACATCTGGCTTATATTGATCAATCAGTACAACGGTTTTTTCGAAAATGCGTTGAAGCTTAAGAAATGGATCATCTAGATGTGTCATTTTTACAACACCCATGCTGATTAATTCTGTTTTATTTCCTTTTTCTAAAATGATACCATAGCCCATCACCGCCGTGCCGGGATCTATGCCCATAATTACCCGTTCCTTTTTTTCATTCAACATTACAGCAATATTAAGCATATTTGCAAACTAAAATGATAATCTTGACAGACAAGAATAAAAAAACATTATCTATTGTAATTAAGGCGGCTATTGTTGTTTTTGCTTTCTGGTTTATTTACCATAAGCTTGTGGCCAATAAAAACCTGAGTAATTTTAAAACACTTTTAACTGATATCCCGCAGATAGAAATCATTTTCATCATTGGTTTAGTATTACTGTTGATGTTGGTCAATTGGCTTCTAGAGGCGGCCAAATGGAAAAGGTTAATGAATCATATCGAAAACATTAGCTTCTACCGGGCAATAGAGTCAGTATTTTGTGGCTTAACATTGGCTATATTTACGCCAAACCGTTTAGGAGAATATGGTGGACGCGTTTTCTTTCTCTCTCCGAAAAGACGAATTGTAGGGATTGTAGCCATGACGGTTGGAAATATTGGTCAATTGGTACTCACCAATGTATTCGGTGCTATTGCAGCGTGCTTTTTCGTTTATCAGTTTGTACCTATAGATAATCTATTCTTCACCGCACTTGTGGTTTTTGCTTCAATGTTTTGCCTGTTTTTTATCGTCTTTTATTTCAATATTCATTGGTTAAATGGGATCTTATTATCCTTTAAGTTTACCAGGAAATATAAAAAGTTCTATAGTATTTTAGGTCGATACAGAAAAGCTGAACTTTTTAAAATAATACTTTTTTGTCTGGCCCGTTATTTAGTTTTTAGCTCTCAATATTTCATTCTGTTTGCCTGGCTTATTCCTGGTTTACATTATCTGGACATCGTAATGATGACTTGCTTATTGTTCTTTATTCAATCTGCATTACCCTCTTTAGATCTCTTTGATGTTGGGATCAGAAGCATTACTGCAGTGGAATTGTTTAAGCACATTACAGATCAACACGTGGCAGTGATTGCTTGCACGGCAAGTATTTGGCTGATAAATATTATTATTCCTGCTATATTAGGCACATATTTCGTTTTTAAACTCAATTTTTTTGGAATTTCTAAATCTCACTAATCTATTATCCGCTGTATTGACTCTGGTTTATGGTTTTCTGGTACTCACTTTTCTAAGAGGCTGGCATAAATTAGTCAATTTTCATCCGAATAAAAGCACACCTATAACGAAGGTATCGATTATTGTAGCTGCACGTGATGAAGAACAAAATATCACCGGAACAATTGAGGATCTGGTTGCTCAAAATTATCCAAAGCATTTAACGGAAATTATTTTTATTGATGATCATTCAACCGATCGAACAGCTGAGATTGTATTAAGCTATGCAGATCAGGGAGTGAAATTAATCAAGCTGAACGAGGACCGGGCACTTAATTCTTATAAGAAAAAAGCCATTCAAACTGCTATAGGGACTTGTTCGGGTGATTTTATCATTACCACTGATGCAGATTGCCGAATGGGCGAAAACTGGTTAGCTACTATTATAAATTATTATGAAACGCAGCATTACAAAATGATCTCCTCGCCAGTGGCTTATTTTGAGGAAAAAAGCTTTTTTGAACGTTTGCAATCCTTGGAGTTTCTTTATTTGATCGGCTTAGGTGCATCAACGATAGGCAATAAGCAACCGTCAACATGTAATGGCGCTAATTTAGCTTATGAGAAAAAAACTTTTTATGAGGTTGGTGGCTTTCAGGGGATTGATGACCTGGCTTCTGGTGATGATGAGCTTTTACTTCACAAAATTGCTGCTAAATATCCTGATCAAATCGGTTTTCTGAAAAACCGAGCTGTGATTGTGTATACTCATGCAAAGGAAAATCTTCAGTCGTTTCTCCAGCAGCGGAAAAGATGGGCATCAAAAAGCACCCGATATAAGAATAAAGCCATTATTGTTCTAGGGGTTTTTGTCTGGGTTTTTAATGTAAGTATTTTAGCAAATTTTATTGCGGGCTTATTTATTCCAGGACTTTTATTAGTTACAAGTTATCAGTTGGTAATTAAATTGGTTCTGGAAAGCTTATTTTTATGGGATGTTACTGGCTTCGCAAAGAGACGAAGCCTGCTTTTATTAACGCCGGTTTTAACTGTTTTACATATTTTTTATATGGTTTATATTGGCATCGCGGGAAATAGCGGTAAATACAATTGGAAAGGTAGAATGGTTAGGTAATGGATAACAGCCCCTCGAGAAAAGTCTGGTTAAAATTTAAACGGAATAAGTTTGCATTTGCAGGATTAATTTTTATTCTGTTATTAATGGCAATGGGGATTTTAGGATACCTCATTACGCCCATAGATTCTCCAGATGCAAACACGCAAATGGTTCAGATCAGCAAAGTGCCTCCGGGGAGTAAATTCACGTTTCTGATTATCCAAAAATATCCAAATGTAGAAAAGGTAAATTTTCTCCAAAAAATGCTGTATGGGCAAAAGCCACAATTTAAAAGCATCCCGATAACATCTTACAAAATTATTAATAATCAGGTTTTAGTTCATGAGTATATTGGAAAGGAAGAAACCAGTAAAGAATCAGTTTACAGTCTGAAAGAACTTTGTGCCAATTGCGCCATTCCAAGTAAGGAGGGAACACCTGAACAGCGCTTTGAAAAAACGAACATCTACAAACAAAAGTTTCTTTTTGGCACAGATATATATGGACGGGATTTATTAAGTCGGTTAATCTTGGGCATCCGTGTTTCTTTATCTGTGGGATTAATGGCCGTATTCATCTCCCTTTTTATAGGGATCAGTTTAGGTGCTATTGCTGGTTATTTTGGGGGTAAAGTTGATGATGCTATTAGCTGGTTCATGAATGTGGTTTGGTCATTGCCCTCATTATTGTTGGTTATCGCCATTTCTTTTGCCTTAGGAAAGGGTTTCTGGCAGATCTTTATTGCCGTAGGTTTATCAACCTGGGTAGATGTGGCCAGGCTTGTTCGTGGTCAGGTGATGGCCTTAAAAGAAGTAGAGTTTGTAGAAGCGGCCAGGGCCCTTGGCTTTAGCACAAGCAGAACAATTATTAAACACATTTTACCCAACATTGCGGGACCTATTTTAGTAGTGGCTTCATCAAATTTTGCATCTGCTATTTTACTTGAAACTGGCTTGAGCTTTTTAGGCTTTGGTGCCCAGCCGCCAATGCCAAGTTGGGGCGGCATGATTAAGGAGCACTATGGATACATTATTATGGATGCAGCTTATTTAGCTGTTTTGCCAGGATTAGCGATCATGTTTACTGTTTATGCCTTTAATGTGTTAGCAATTGGCTTAAGAGATGCTTTTGATGTGAAAGGGCAGAATGTTACGGTGTAAGACTATGATTTTCTTGATTAAATGATAGCTATGATTCTTTAGTGATGTAAAAATATAGGATTACTTTTTTGATTAAATGATTGCTTAGGATATGATTGTTTGATTAAATGATAGCTATGATTTATAAGGATGTAATAGAATAAGTTATAATTTTTTTGATTATTAGATTACTATTATTCAATAATTCTAACTTCATTAGTTTAGATCATAAGTCTTTTCCAAATCATAGTTTTGTACCTGGTTTCATCACCCGTTTAAACTGCAAACTTCTGCAACCAAAATTAATCAGTAAGCCAATTTTAAAACCTGATGCTTCTAAGTAATTTATTGCTTGAGCCAAGTGAGCATCATCCAGTAAAATTACGGCTTTCAACTCGACCATAATTTTATTTTCAACAAACAGATCAACCCTCCGTTTACCAAGAAAATGGCCTTTATAGTAAATGCTCATTTCATGTTCTTGTACGAAATTTATGCCCTGATTATTTAATTCTATAGCAAAAGCTTTCTGATAAATCTTTTCTTGAAAACCATTACCTAAAGCTTTGTGTACTTCCATCGCACAGCCGATTATCTTTCCAGTTAATTCGCTTTCAGCATATTGAGTATCAATCATCACTTTTAAATTATAGTCAACTACAAATTAGATAAAATATTACAGGTATTTATCTTTAGGAGTTATCTTTGTATAATAATTGAGATCTATAATAGTGCTAATTAATCATAATGCTTATTGAATCATAGTAGGTTGTTTAATTATAGTGTTCATTAAATCACTATAAATCATAGTAGGTTGTTTAATCATAGTACTCATTAAATCATAATAAATCACAGTAGATGTTATTAAGTTGTTACCAGGAAGAATTTTTAGAGGCAGGTTGTGATGAAGCGGGAAGAGGTTGCTTAGCCGGACCTGTATTCGCGGCGGCTGTTATTCTCCCGAAAGGTTTTTGTTTGGAAGGGTTAAATGATTCTAAGCAGTTAAGCCACAATCAACGTGATTTGTTACGCCCGATAATTGAGAAGGAAGCTTTGGCCTGGGCAGTAGCTTCTTGTGATCATGAAGAGATTGATCAGATCAATATTCTTAATGCATCCTTTTTGGCAATGCATCGTGCTATAGAGAAGTTGCACACTCAACCACAATATTTAGTTATTGATGGAAACCGTTTTAAGGCCTATCCTCAAATTCCGCATTGCTGCATTATAAAAGGCGATGGCAAATATTTAAATATTGCAGCCGCTTCTATATTGGCAAAAACACATCGTGATGAATTTATGGCCAATTTGCATACCGATTATCCTCATTATAACTGGCAAAAGAATAAAGGCTATCCAACCATTGCACACCGAAAAGCCGTGATGGAAATAGGGCTTTCTCCGTTTCACAGAAAAACATTTAATGTTCGCGATCCGCAATTAGATTTGTTTACAAAAAACGTTTAAAATTTAGTATTTTCACGGCATTGTGAAGATCTTATTAATAACTAAGCGGGTTCCTTTTCCGCCAAATAGTGGTTATCCGATTGTGGTATATAACACCATGAAAGGTCTACTGCATCTTGGTGCAGATATTACCTTGTTCAGTTTGAATCCATCAAAAGGAAAGATTGATATTGAAGATATTTACGATCCCGTTTTTGAAAAGATCAAGCATCATACAGTTGATTTAGATACAGATGTAAATGTTTGGTCTGCCTTTTTCAATATTTTCACCAATCAGTCTTATAACGTTTCCAGGTTTTATAGTGATGAGGCTGGTCGTCAACTCGAAAATATACTTCGTGAAAATGTTTTCGATATCATTCAGTTTGAAGGGCTTTTTGTAGTTCCCTATCTGGATATTGTTAAAGCAAATAGCGCTGCCAAACTCATTTATAGGGCACACAATATTGAGTTTACTTTGTGGGAACGTTTAGCTCATTCTGAAACTTTTTTATTGCGTAGGAAATATCTCGCCTTTCTTGCGCAGCGATTAAAGGCTTATGAAACGGATCAAATTAATCGCTTTCATCAAATTTTCGCCATCAGTGAGCCCGATAGGCAGAGTATTCTCAGGTTTGGATGTGAAGTGCCCATGACTGTTTTTCCGGTAGCCATTGATTTGGATAGGTATAAGGTAGATAAAACCAAGACTAGCTTTCCGACATTATTTCATCTCGGCGCAATGGATTGGCGGCCAAATCAGGAAGGCCTGGAGTGGTTTCTGGATGACATCTGGCCTGATATTGAAAAGTTAAATAAGGATTTGCGTTTTTATATTGCAGGCAAAAATATGCAGCGGCATTTCTTTGAATATGATTCAGAAAACCTGATTGTGGAAGGTGAAGTATTTGATGCCGTAGATTTTATGAATTCGAAGGCCATTATGATTGTACCTCTAATTTCCGGAACGGGAATGCGGGTAAAAATTATTGAAGGCATGGCCATGAAAAAATGTGTTATTGCCACCACCATCGCAGCAGAAGGTATAAACTATAAACATGGATATGATATTTTGATAGCAGATTCTGCGGATGAATTTTATCGTTCTATTTTACAATGTATCATTAACCCTAAACGTTGGATGGAGATTGGTGAAAATGCCCGTAAAACGGTAGAAACTGATCATGGTGTTTATTTAATTTCATCTAAAATGATTGAAATTTATAAAGAGTTGATCAGTACTTAAGGTATTCATATATCTCTTATCATCATTAAAGTTTTAGCAAGCCTCGAAATGCCCTGGCGGCATAATAAGATTGTGCACCATTGTGGTAAACAAAAACAGTATCATATCGAAAATCAGCAAAAAGTGCACCACCAAGTTTCCTAATCTTTTCGGGCGTTTTAATCCAGCTTGATGTTTTCTCATCAAACCTTCCTAGTGTCTGTAAATATTGGTATTGTTCTTCTGATAGGAGCTCAATTCCCATTTCTGAGGCTAAATCAACCACATTGTGCTGTGGCTTGTTCTCTTTTCTGGCATCCAGTGCTTCACGATCATAACATAAGCTTCTGCGACCTTTTGGACTTTCAGGTGAGCAATCCATAAAGTGGTATTCATCAGAGGTGGTATCGAACAAAACTACATCTGGTTCTCCGCCTGTTTCTTCCATCTCATTGAGCGACCATAGCTTTTGTGGATTTGCACTTAACCTGGTTTCTATATCAACCCAGTTCAAATCCGCATGTCGTTTCGTGTTTGCAGTGAAACGATTTTTCAGTATGTTGATTAGTACTACTGCTCGCTCTGGTGTTAATTTTGTTCCGGTACTCATAATAGGTTTATATTTATTTTGAATTTACGAAAGAATATACATTTTCAGCAATTTGATTTCTATTTTACTAATATTTGAGTAACCATCAGTATGAAAACAGTTATGTATCTTCCGAAATTAGACATTAAACATTGCTGTTTTCTTAGTACTTTTGCGGCAAATAAAGATTCGCATGAACAATACGGCATTAACAGAAAAACACATCGCTTTAGGCGCTAAAATGGTTCCATTCGCAGGCTATAATATGCCTGTTACTTACGAAGGCATTAATGCAGAACATGCAACTGTGCGTAACGGGGTTGGTGTTTTTGATGTAAGCCATATGGGTGAATTCATTTTAAAAGGTGAAAATGCTTTAGATTTAATTCAAAGGGTAACTAGTAATGATGCTTCAAAATTATATGATGGAAAAGTTCAATACTCTTGTTTACCAAACCAAGATGGTGGAATTGTTGATGATCTTTTGGTTTATCGTATAGATGAAAAAACCTATATGCTGGTGGTGAATGCATCAAATATAGAAAAAGACTGGAACTGGATTCAGCAGTTTAATACCCGTGATGTGGAAATGCATAATATATCTGATCAAACATCTTTATTGGCCATTCAGGGTCCAAAAGCTGCCGATGCATTACAAACTTTAACTGATGTAGATTTAGCATCAATGGAGTATTATACTTTCGTTAAGGGAACATTTGCAGGTGTTGATAATGTAGTGATCTCAGCAACGGGTTATACAGGCGCTGGTGGTTTTGAAATTTACTTTGAAAATGAACATGCTGACAAAATCTGGGACGCTATTTTTGAGGCAGGTAAAGCGCAGAACATTAAACCTATCGGTTTGGGCGCTCGTGATACCTTGCGTTTAGAAATGGGTTTCTGTTTATATGGAAATGATATTGACGATACCACTTCGCCAATTGAAGCCGGTTTGGGTTGGATTACTAAATTCTCTAAATCTTTTACCAATTCTGAAGCTTTGCAAGCACAGAAAGAGGCAGGTATTCAAAAGAAACTGGTAGGTTTTGAAATGATCGACCGTGGTATTCCACGTCATGATTATGAAATAGCTGATGCTGAAGGAAATATTATTGGTAAAGTGACTTCCGGAACGCAAGCACCTTCTTTGCAAAAGGCAATAGGCATGGGCTACGTTACAAAAGATTTTTCAAAAGAAGGAACAGAAATTTTCATTAACATCCGCAATACGCCTATCAAAGCTAAAGTGGTTAAATTTCCTTTTTATAAATAGATTTGAGACAGTAGACGTGAGATTTGAGAACTATACTTAAATCTCATGTCGCAAATCTCAATACTCAAATCTCAAAGTATGTCTAAAAAAATAGAAGTTTGTTTAACACCGGCCTTAATCGATTTATACGATATAGAAGAAAGTATCGTAGTGGTGATTGATATTTTAAGGGCTACATCATCTATAACTTATGGTATAAACAATGGTGCTGAAGCCATTATTCCGGTAGCCAATGTGGAAGATTGTTTAACTTATGCCGATAAAGGTTATTTGCTAGCTGCAGAACGGAATGGGGAAGTGGTAACAGGTTATGATTTCGGGAACTCACCTTTTTCTTATACAAAAGAAAAAGTGGGAGGCAAAACGGTTGTATTGACGACAACTAATGGAACCAAAGCACTTTACCTGGCACAAAAACGTGCCTATCAGGTTGTAATTGGTTCATTCCTTAATCTGGATTCACTTTGTTCCTATTTAAAAAGTCAGGATAAAAATGTATTGTTATTATGTGCCGGCTGGAAGGATCAGTTTAATCTAGAAGATACTTTATTTGCTGGGGCGGTGGTAGGTCAACTCCGCCAGCATTTTAATCACTTTGATGATTCTAGTGTAGCCGCTGAAGATTTGTATGCTTTAGCAAAAGATGATTTAAGGAAATACTTACACAAGTCATCTCATAGCAATCGCCTGGCGCAGCTTAATATAGAAGAAGATGTTGTTTTCTGTTTACAAATGAATATTTGTGAGGCAATCCCTGTATTAGTAGGTGAAAAGCTAATCGCTTTAAATGCATAGAAAGATTAAACAGCTCTACCAGGTTAACTTTAATAGAGCTGTTTCATTTATAAATGATGGCCAATTTATTTTGTGATTAGCTGAGAAATTATCGGGTTGTTTTTGATCGTAATTAAAGCTTCTTCATGTGCCAACCAGTAAATATCTTCAGCACGTTTCATATCAAATGTGCTAATGGCTCCAAGGCCTTTTGGTTCAATAAGTACATTACAAAACTTTGCTTTTCTTTCCATATCATGGTTTATAGACATAATACCGGCTCGTCCCATTAAATTGGTGATACCAGTAATTTTATCTACCGGCTTGAGGTGATTACATGATGAACCGATAATGAAATCACAGTCTTCCATTAAAGGTTCAACTGGGAAATTATTTAAAATTCCGCCATCAACGTACATCTGTCCATCAATCATAATGGGTTTAAAAATACCTGGAATACAGCTCGATGCCTGTATGGCCCTGATTAATGGTCCTTTTGTAAAATATACCAGACGGCCTTCGCTAAAATTTACCGCAGCAATGGTTAAAGGGATTTTAAGGGTTTCAATCGTATTTTCCGGAAAATATTCCTTCAGAATGAGAGAGGTGTTTTCAATATTAATCAGGCCTAGTGAGCCAACAGCAGGGCGAATAAATCGCCATAATTTTGTTTTAAGAAAAATACTTAGTCCTTCTTCAGGATCTATTCCAGCAGCGAAAAAAGCACCAGCAATGGCGCCCGCACTGGTACCACTGATGTGGCTAAAAGTAATGCCTAAATTGCTAAATGCTTTTAAAATGCCTAAATGAGCAATACCTCTTATTCCTCCTCCTGATAAAACGATGCCGACTTTCATAAAATTGTTTAAGATTAATGGCTCAATGGATGGTTAGATGACTAAATTGAATAATTGTTGCGAAAAGCATCTAACTTTATTTAAAATGTTTATTGTTTCACCAACTAAGCGTGCTATTTCTGCTTAGGTTTATATTTCGACTGATTAAGAATTTTCTGTGCATCCTGATCAGCCATTAATTGTTGTAAAGTAACGTTTGGATTTTCCTCCATGTATTTTCGTACAATCTGCCAGCCTGTCCAGGTGCCTAATTTTGGTGCCGAATTTCTATTTTCCCCTAAGCCAGGTGTAAATGGCCCCTCAGATAAAAATACCTGAATTTTCTGATAGTCGGTTTCATAAAGGTAATTGTTTTCCAAAAAATATGCCCAAATGTCGCCTTCAAACTGCTTGGCCCATTCCAGCTGTTCGGTGCTATACCCAATTTTAATAGAATCAGTGGTGCTTTCTGGCAAAACCTGATCAAGAAAATAGAGAATCTTTCCTTGGAAAATCATTTTTGAGAGCAGCGTATGGTTTTCATCCGGCTCCACAAACAGTTCTTCATGTGCATAGGTTTCAGCAACACGGGGTACAATATATTCAGGCGTAAAACGTCTTGACAGATATAGTGGAACACTCTGAACAATAGCTTTGTAAAATTTACTGTCTTTCCCTAAAAACATATCTAAACCAATTCCGAGATAATTATCGCCTACTGGCATTTGATAGGCAAAACCTGATACAAATGAGATGAATTTAGGGATTTTAGCCTTCGGATAATAATATTTAATGTATTTAAATGTTTCTGTTAAACCAGCTTCCTGTAATTTCAGATTAGGGAAAATGCTGTCCACATCTTTAGTTAAATCTGTATAAGCCTGATCTTTAAATAAAGTGTTTAGTACCTGATCATTGCTATATTCAGGAGAGCCAATCATTCGGTGAATATAATCATCATAAAAAAAGCCATAATTTTTAGCCATCTGCCTATCAACTTCTGACGGATTTTTAGATTTATTAGCATACAATGACTTATCGAAACGATCAATTTTAATATCCAGATTTATATGGCTCACATCTGGTCTGTTATCTTGTTTGCAAGAAATAAATGCGATAGCAAAGAGAAAAATTAGATAAATTTGTCTGTGTTTTACGTTATCAATCATGTTCAACAAATATAAACACATCAGTATGAAAAAAATATCAACGATTTTAATTTTATCTCTTTTCAGTTTTAGTGCCTTTGCACAAATCCCAAAACTTCCACAACTTACAAGTTATGGCTTCCGGTTAGGTTTAACGGCATCACCAACCATTGGCTGGGTTAAACCCGAACAAGGCAAAAGCGATGGGATAGCTTTAGGTTTCTCTTATGGGTTGATGGGAGATTTTAACTTCGCACCTAATTACAGTTTTTCAACGGCGCTAACCATCACCACCATGAATGGAAAAAGTACAGAGGTTGATCCTACATATATTAAAAGCCTTGATCTGGCTGCCAATAAAAGTATCCCTGTGGCATATGATTTAAAATATAAAGTTCAATACCTTGAGTTGCCATTAACTATTAAACTGAAAACGGTAAAAGATAACGGCAGAAGATATTATGGACAGTTTGGTCTGTCAAATTCATTTTTGCTTAGTGCTAAACAAGATGCTGTAAGTAGCACTGCTCAATTAGATAACGTTAAAATTTCAGATTATACTAAATTTTATCGTGCAGGATTGATCATTGGTGGCGGCGGTGAGTTTGATATTTCAGCAAATACGAGTTTTGTTGCTGGTTTAACCTTTAATAATGGTTTCACTAATATCACTACTGATAAAAACCGTGATGTAAGAAATCATTATTTGGCACTAAATTTCGGTGTATTCTTTTAATTTATAGCTTGTTTTTTATCTAACACTCGCTACCTGACTCAACAAACATGAAAATAGCATTAGCTCAACTTAATTATCACATTGGAAACTTCGAGGCAAATACGCAGAAAATCATAGATCATATTAAACTGGCAGAAGATAAAGGAGCTGATCTTGTTGTATTTGCAGAACTTGCCATTTGTGGTTATCCACCAAGAGACTTTTTAGAATTTGAAGAGTTTATATCCTTCTGCGAGGCAGCGGCATTAGAAATTGCTACACATTGTACAAAGATTGCCTGTATTGTTGGCTTACCTGTTAAAAATCAAGTTTTACAGGGGAAGGATTTATATAATGCCGCCTATTTTATCGAAAATGGAGAGATTAAAGCAATTGCAAAAAAAGCATTGCTACCTACTTATGATATTTTTGATGAGTACCGATATTTTGAACCGTCAAGAACATTTAGCTGTATTGAATTTAAGGGAAAGAAAATTGCCTTAACCATTTGTGAAGACCTTTGGAACATCAATGATAATCCACTTTATGTTTCAAATCCCATGGATGAGTTGATTAAAGAAGAACCTGATGTAATGATTAACATTGCTGCATCTCCTTTTTCATATACCCATGATGATGAGCGCATAAAAGTACTGTCTGATAATGCGAAAAAATATCACCTTCCTGTTTTTTACGTCAATCAGGTGGGCGCACAAACAGAAATTATTTTCGACGGAGGCTCACTTGTTTTTGATGCAGATGGTGCGATGAAGGCAGAAATGAAATACTTTGAAGAAGATCTTCAGGTTTTTGATCTGGAAGAAATTGAAAACGTTCGCAATAAATATCCACAACCCGAACGCTTAACTGATATTGAGCAAATTCATGATGCGTTGGTACTCGGTATTCAGGATTATTTCAAAAAATCCGGTTTTACTAAGGCTGTTCTGGGCTTATCTGGTGGAATTGACTCTGCCGTAGTTTGTGCGCTGGCCTGCCGCGCTTTGGGAGCAGAAAACGTAATGGCTGTTTTAATGCCATCCAAATTCTCTTCTGATCACTCCGTTCAGGATGCAATTGATTTGGTGAATAACTTTGGTTGTATGCATGAAATTATCCCAATTGCAGCGGTAGCAAGTGCATTTGATTCTGTTTTAGCACAAGCATTTAATGGTTTGCCTTTTAATCTGACGGAAGAAAATATCCAGGCCAGAACCCGTGGTACCATTGTAATGGCAATGAGTAATAAGTTTGGTTATATTTTGCTTAATACCTCCAACAAAAGCGAATGTGCGGTGGGTTATGGTACCTTATATGGCGATATGTGCGGTGCAATAGGGGTAATTGGTGATGTTTATAAAACTCAGGTTTTTGAACTGGCGAAATACATCAATAACGAAAGAGAATTAATCCCGGTGAATACTATTGTTAAGCCACCATCAGCAGAACTCAGACCAGATCAAAAAGATTCAGATTCATTGCCAGAATATGATGTCTTGGATAAAATTTTATATCACCACATTGAAGAGAAACAAGGCTCGAAGTCTATCATCGCAAAGGGTTTTGATGAGGCTTTAGTTCAACGAATCTTAAAGATGGTTAATATAGCGGAATTTAAACGCTACCAAACGCCACCAATTTTAAGGGTTTCGCCAAAAGCATTTGGAATGGGCAGAAGAATGCCAATAGTTGGAAAATATATGGCGTAATATAAAACCTATAGCTATGAGGGTTTTGTAGTAATATAATGAATAAACTTTGACAACATGTAAGCACGATGCTCATTAAAGTTGTCAAAGTTTATAGGAATTTAAGCCAAAGTCGCATCAACTTTAATTGAAGTATTAAGCAACTTTGATATCGGGCAGTTTTTCTCTGCGTCGGCAACCAATTCATCAAATTTTTCCTGAGATAAACCTGGAACAGTTGCGGTTAGAGTAAGGTGAGATTCAACAATTTCACCTTTTGAAGGATCTAAATTGATTTCGCATTTGGTTTCCAGCTTATCTGCTGTAAATCCAGCTTCACCCAGATTGGCTGATAATTTCATGGTGAAACAACCTGCGTGTGCAGCAGCGATTAATTCTTCAGGATTAGTACCAACACCTTCAGCGAAGCGTGAATTAAATGAATATTGCGTATTATTTAGCGTGGTACTTTGTGTGGTAATGTTACCAGCACCTTCTTTTATAGAACCTTGCCATACGGCTGTTGCATTTCTTTTCATGATTGTTTTTTTTGGTTATTTAAAGATTATTTAATACCTAAATATAAATATATGTTTGTATAATGGCGACTATTCTATGTTAAGAAAACCTGAAGTTAATTCAATTTCAAATCCTGAATAGATAAGATTTCTTACAAAAAAGAAGCTGTCTCTAAGAAACAGCTTCCATGACATTACGATCTTTTGGTTACTTATTTGATTTTTATTTATAATGGGTATAATGCGGCTGTAGCTTGTTTATCTTTTGTTGATAAAACAGTGGCACCACTTCCACATTGTCCGCCATTCATTAGGGATTGAGCATCTGTTCCGCCAACGCCAGGTACGTTAGTGGTTGTAGATTGGTTGGTATGCTTAAATGAAATGGTGTGCCCAAATTCATGTGCAATTGTTCTTTGACGTTGTGCAGCTGAATTGTTTTGAATCAGTGCCTGATTAATCCAAACCGTATTGCCTGCCAGACCATTAGATGTTGACAGATAAGCCTGTCCGCAGGTTGAGCTTCCAATGGTATTATCCACTTTAATCAGAATATCATAAACGGTACCTGTGGTAATTACAAATCTGAGTCTAGAGTTAGGTACCGTATTCCATTGATTAATTGCACCGTTTATCTCACTGGTCATGCTGGTTATTGATGGATCGATTTTGACGCGTATATTCCTACTGTTGGTTACAATATAACCGTTATAATACTGCTCTGTTATAGATTTTCCGTTATCTGCAGGAACTTCCATGGTTTTGCTGAATACAATATCTCCGTCTACAACATAATTACTACCCTTGTCAACAATTTGGGCATCCGAAAATCCAAGGTTTTTAATGTAAGATAAAACCTTATTCTGTTGGGTGGTTTCAGTTTGTGTATCCTGTGGCATTTCATTCTTTTTTGAACAGGAAATAATGAAAATGGAGAGTAACGCGACTAATGCGGCGTTTTTGATTAGATTTTTCATAGTTTAGTTTTTAGTTGATCGTAATGGCTTATATTACTATAGTAAATATAGTATAAAATATACAAATATGTATATTTTAATTCTACATCAATAATTTTGATGTATTAAAGCCAGGCGATAAAAATTCCTAAACTATTCAGTTTTCTTTTTGATAACATTTCCAATAATGGATAGGAAAAGTAAAATCCCTACACCAATCATGATGGAAATATCGGCGAAATTAAATACGCCTGTTTGAAAAATATGAAAATCTAAGTGCATAAAATCAGTTACTGATCCATGTACAATCCGATCATATAAATTGCCAATACCACCACCAATTAAAAAACATAATGCAATTTGCATGCTACCAGGCAGGTTAGGTTTTGAAAATAGGTAGTACAAGCCATAACCTAGAAATAAAAGAGGCAAGCCTGTTAAAATAATTAGCCTGAAAATATAGGGCATGTTATCACCTAAACTTAAAAAGGCACCACTATTTTCAACTCTTGTAAGGGTAAAGAAATTTTTAATTATGGCAATGTGCTCGTAATCAGAAATCTCTAATCTTACAACAAACTTTGAAATCTGATCTATTGCGATATTTAAGATTAAGAAAATGATAAGGAAAAATCTGGTAAAGTTTTTATGGTACTGCATATGTTTTTAATAAGAATCATTAGTTATTTGCATCGGTGGAATAACCAATTCTTTATTTATCTCTGGATTAATTTTTTAGGCCTCATTCTATTTAAGCTATCCAAATATATTCGTGCTTTATACTTAAACAGTGTACCCATAAAACTACCATAAAAAGGACTCTTATTTTTTCACCCATTTTTTATAAGGTATAATTAATACCAACAAAATCGCGAGAAAGCTTAAAATTTTTGCGATGATATCACCACTTTTTACATAGAATGTAATTTCATCATTTAGATTGATGTCGCCTTTTAACGCCGTTCTTGTCCACCATTTAGTGCTTTGGGTTACATCGCCTCGTTGATTAATAAAACAGGAAATCCCGGTGTTGGCAGATCTTGCAATATCACGGTGTGTTTCAATAGCCCGAAGTTTGGCATACATGGCATGTTGGTCTTTTCCGGAAGTATTGCCCCACCAACCATCATTAGTGATGATCGCAATAAACTGAGCCCCATCCTTAACCTGTTGTCCAACCCAATCACCCCACAAACTTTCATAACACACTACAGGTGCTGCGCCAATTCCACTCTGTGCATACAATACACTAGGTTTTTCTTGCCAACCCCAGCCGCCAACTGTTCCACCTAATTGGGCAAAAACACCGTCAAGGAATGAAAATAATTTCGGAAAAGGCATTTTCTCTACACCGGGAACCAATTTCGATTTATGATAAAACTGAACATTTGCTGAGTTTTCTACCTGCATGGCTGTATTGAAATTATCAAAATATACGCCTTGACGCTCATCATATTTCGATGTGATCGTCTTTTTTGTGGCATAAACTTTAATACTTTCTATTCCTGTAATTAGCGTACCATTCTTGTATTTGCTTAAAAAGTTTTGCAGCGTGATAAAATCTTCGCTGCTTCGAATATGATCTTCATCCGCATAATTAGGAATTGCCGTTTCTGGCCAGATAAAATATTCCGTATTGGGTTGTGCAATCGAATCTGATAATTGAGTAAGGATTTTAATTTGCGCTGCGGGAGGAATTGAACTAAGCTTTAAATAAGGATCAATATTGGGTTGCACCACCACCACATTACTGGGGGTGCCTTTTTCTGTTGCTGTATAATATTTTGTTAGCGATATGGAAACAGGAATAATAACCACAAGTGCCCAGATAAGAGCGGGTCTGAATCTTAAATATCCTGACGCTGATTTTAGTTTCTTGTACGCTTCAAAAGCAAGGATATTACTCGTTATAATCCAAAGTGAACCACCATAAATACCTGTGTAATCATACCATTGTGCCAATTGGTGCATTCCAGCTAATCCGTTGCCAAGTGTCATCCAGGGGAAAGCTAAATCCCAAGTTTGTTGTAAATACTCCAGTGCGATGTAAAAGGAAATTAGTCCCAGGTAGGCAATCTTTTTGTTTACATATTTACCCAAGCGATAATATAACCAAAAGGCAAAGGTCATGAGGAGCGCACCTAAACCAAATGGAATTAATGATACCGGAATGGCCACAATTGCGCCGTTATAAGCACTGATGGCATTATATACCCAATAAATTGATGCAGAATTCCATGCCAAAAACGTTAAACCAGCCGTTAAAAAAATGCGTTTACCTTGCTTCTTCAGATTATCCTTAGCGATCTCATCAATTGCTATTAATAAAGGAACCCATGCAACTAATAACAATGGGGTTGTAAAGGGAATGGGTGGCCAGGCTAGCCAAAGCAAAAATGCACTTATTAAGGCAAGGAGGTAAGTTTGTCTGGGGTTCATCTTTTAAGGTGATTTGTCGTCCTGGAGCATTATGCACTCGTCATTGCAAGGTACGAAGCAATCTCTTTTGCTTGAACGAATGAGATTGCTTCAGTTGATGAAAGTCTATTTTTGAATGAAGGAAAATAAAAACGTCAATAGTAGCTTATTGAAGAATACGAAGCGTTCAAATAACTCGACATAACACTTATATCTACAAGCTTTCTAAAATATTGGCTTTTTTGGTTTCGTATTCTTCCTGTGTGATCAAGTGTTTGTCATACAAGGTTTTCAGTTTACGTAACTTCAAAGTCGTTTCATCTTCTGGCTCTTCCACCACTTCAGCAATCTGAATGAATTCAGGAGTTTTAGGTTCTTCGATTGGTAATTCTGCGACTGGCTGTGCGCTCATGTTTATTGCTGATGCCGTAGCACGATTTTCTTCCAGCTTTTGCTGATGTAACAGTTCTTTATATTCTTCTAATTGCTGATTGGCTGCCTGGTGTAATTTTCTTGCTTGTATTTTTGGTATAAACTCCGTTACAATATTCTCACCATATTGCGGAACACAGATAAATTTCGAACCAAAAAGTTCTTCTTTAAATGATACCTCCTTAATGCTTTTCCAGGAAATATCTTTAAAATTCATGGTCAAACCCAAGTTGCCCGGTTCGCAATAAAAAATTCTTTTATTTGAAATGGCAATGCTATCTGGAAGCAAGTTAACGGCTGGTTTTTTCTGTACTGCCAGGTACAACAGTTCTTCACCCGTGGTTAAAAGGTCATTTAATTTTCCAATAACTTTTTCTACAGTCTTAGGATCTTGTTCGTCACTAAGGAATCTATCTATGCTATTCATATATTGTATAAGTTTGCCATGCTATTCAGCATCTTCATATTTGTTCTTACTTTTTGTTACAGGTTTTCCTGCTATGCAAATTACAAATTCTCCCTTTAAAGTATTGTTTTCAAAATGTGATTTTATTTCTACTAATGTGCCTCGAACGGTCTCTTCAAACATTTTAGTTAATTCGCGGCTTACCGATGCCTGTCTATCTTCACCCAAATACTGTGCAAATTCTTCCAGCGTTTTCAGTAAACGATGCGGACTTTCATAAAGGATAATGGTACGTTCCTCTTCTGCCAGTTTTTTAAACTTCGTTTGGCGTCCTTTTTTAACCGGAAGAAATCCTTCAAAGGTAAAGGCATCAGCTGGTAATCCAGAGTTAACGAGTGCAGGTACAAAAGCGGTGGCACCCGGCAGGCATTCTACTGCAATATCATTTTTAATCGCTTCACGAACTAAGAAAAACCCAGGATCAGAAATGGCAGGCGTACCCGCATCAGAGATTAAAGCAATTTTTTGCCCTTCATTTAAGAATTTAATAATTTCCGAAGTTGCCTTATGTTCGTTGTGCTGGTGATGAGAGAAAACGCGTTTATCAATGCCAAAGTGTTTAAGCATTGGTGCGCTGGTACGGGTATCCTCCGCCAGGATTAAATCACATTCCTTTAAAATCCGTATGGCTCTAAAAGTCATGTCTTCTAAATTCCCAATTGGTGTAGGTACGAGGAAAAGTTTGCCATCCATAGTCTAAATGTATCAAGAATTAAGTATCAAGATGTGCATGATTGAAAACTGCAAACTGAAAACTGAAAACTCTTTCTATCTTTGTGAAAAAAATAAAATAATGCTGCAAGTTAATTATATCCGCGAAAATAGAGAGAAAGTTTTAGATCGTTTAAGTGTACGTAACTTTAAACAACCAGAGTTGGTAGATGAAATCATCAAAATTGATGAAGAGCGTCGTTCCACTCAGACTTCCCTAGATGCAATTTCCGCAGAGGCAAATGCAGCAGCCAAGCAAATTGGTGATTTAATGCGTACTGGTAAAAAAGAAGAAGCAGAGGCAATTAAAGCACAAACGGCATCTCATAAAGAAAATATAAAAAACATGGGTGATAAGTTAGCCGAACTGGAAACAGCTCAGTTTAACTTACTGGTTCAGTTACCAAATTTACCACATGATATGGTACCGGAGGGTACTACACCAGAAGAAAATAAAACCGTTTATACTTTTGGCGAGCCAGCTGAATTACCTGCTCAGGCTTTGCCGCACTGGGAGCTTGCAGCTAAATACGATATCATTGATTTTGAATTAGGTGTAAAAATTACAGGTGCTGGCTTTCCGGTATATAAGGGCAAAGGTGCAAGATTACAAAGGGCATTAATTAATTTCTTTTTAGATCAGGCTATTGAAGCGGGGTATAACGAAGTGCAGGTGCCTCATTTGGTAAATGCAGCGTCTGGTTTTGGCACCGGTCAGTTGCCCGATAAGGAAGGACAGATGTACCACTCTACTGTGGATGATTTATACCTGATTCCTACTGCAGAAGTTCCGGTTACCAATTTATACCGTGACGTAATCCTGAAAGAAGAAGATTTACCCATTAAAAATACAGCCTATACGCCTTGCTTTCGTAGAGAAGCTGGCTCGTATGGCGCACATGTTCGTGGTTTAAATCGTTTACATCAGTTTGATAAAGTGGAGTTGGTGCAAATCACACATCCTGATCAATCTTATCAAACCCTTGAAGATATGAGCACTTATGTTCAATCATTATTACAAAAACTAGGATTACACTATCGTGTTTTATTGTTATGTGGTGGTGATATGGGCTTTGGTTCTGCCATGACATATGATATGGAAGCCTGGAGTGGAGCGCAAGGAAGATGGTTAGAGGTTTCTTCTGTTTCAAATGTCGAAACTTTCCAAAGTAACCGTTCAAAAATTCGTTTTAAAGGCGCTACAGGTAAAACGCAATTGGTACATACACTAAATGGAAGTGCTTTAGCCTTGCCACGTATTGTAGCATCAATTTTAGAAAATTATCAAACTGAAAATGGGATTAAAATTCCGGAAGCATTAGTGAAATATACAGGTTTTGATTTTATTGATTAAACTTAGATAAATCGTCATTGCGAGGCACGAAGCAATCTTAATGCTATCGCTATATGAGTTGGATCGTAGCGAGACGCTACAACCAAATTTTGATACGCTAAAACTAGATTTAACGATATTATTCCACATAAAAAAAGCTTTGCAGCAATGCAAAGCTTTTTTGTTTTTATAGATAGATGTTGTTTTTTATTATAAAATCAGGATCAATAATAAGATGAT
This sequence comes from Pedobacter psychrotolerans, assembly GCF_004340665.1. GTDB lineage: Bacteria > Bacteroidota > Bacteroidia > Sphingobacteriales > Sphingobacteriaceae > Pedobacter > Pedobacter psychrotolerans. The sequence continues at coordinate 236,450 of NZ_SLWO01000005.1, read as the reverse complement.
GATGATAATCGCTCCTACTGAAAGATAAACACCACCTGATACTGCACGTGCCTGACCTTTTAATTCTCTTAACTCGCTACGTAAAGCTTTGCGCTCTGCTTTGGTTAAATTAGACTTATCCATGTCTCTGATCTCTTCCACACGAGTTTTAATTTTTTCCAACTTCAGTGTCTGCTCAGCAGTTAATTCAGTAGGGTTTTTTGCAGGTTTATCTGCAGCTTGTACTGAATTGAAACTAATGCCTAAAGAGAAAATAAGGGCTAAAGTGTAAATGAATTTTTTCATAATTTTAAAGTTTTTAGTGTTCGATGTTTACTAAACAAAAAACCTACCAAAATGTTCTGGTAGGTTCTAAAAAGAGATTTTTTAACTTTATTTATATTATTTTATTTCAAAAACTACATTAACGGTGAAGTTTAACTTGATTTTCTTGAAATCAATTTCAGGTGCTGTATCTGCTGAAGTTTCGGCCATTGCAGACTGAACCATGAAATTTCTGTAAACGGGTTGTATAATATTGTCTCCACCGTCCTGAATTTCAATTGCTGCACCCAATTTGCCATTTAGTGCTTCAACCATGTAGGTTGCTTTTTCCTTTGCTGATAATAGGGCCTTAATTTTTAAGTCTTTTTTTAGGCTTTCAATTTTCGAATAATCATAACTTTCAATATTAGTATTAGCAATCCCTTTAGCATCCAGTTCCTCAAGGATAGCGTTAAATTTATTTAAATCATTCACCTTCAAACGATACTGTTTACTGGCTAAAAAATCAGGGTTTTTCTTTTTTGAGGTATTATCGTTCCAGCTGCTTAAATTACTGACCGTTAAATTTTCCTTCGCAATGCCCGCTTTTTGTACCGCAGCATAAAGTTGTTTTTCCAGTTCAGTAATCTCTACTTTTTTCTTCCCGTTTAAATATTCCTTTAAGGAAATTCCAATGTATATGATATCAGGAGTTACCTCTGTTTCTGCGTTACCGCTAACACTGATTTTTCTACGTAAATCTGTTTGTTGAGCCATGGCTGAAGATAAGCCTAAAAATGCAACGAGTGCAATTGCAATTAATTTTTTCATATGATATATTGTCTTTGTGTGTACTGTAATGATGTAAATTCAAAGCAAATTCCACACCGAGATTAATAATTTTTTAAAAATGCGAATGAGTTATCTCTTTTCTTATCTGTGAAATCTGCCTTATTATTTTGGTTAATCAGATTGAAAACAGGCTGATAACGCTTAATTTAATTCAAAAATTGAATATCAAAAAACAAAGAATTTTCATTTTAAAATGAATTCTACCCTTAGGTTCGAATATAATTTGAATGCCTTCGTAAGGATGAGATTGGATCAAGAACTAAATTGTGTCCGATTTGAGAAAGAAAAAATGCGCTAGGTTTTATGCTAAATAGACGGAAATATAAATGTTTATAAAACCTGGCGCAGCAGAATTTGATCTGCAGATTTTTATCTTATTGCTGTTGAGAAAGCAATTGGAGCGTTTAATAACGATTAGATTTTAGATACTTTAACAGCTGTAGGACCTTTTTGACCCATTTCTACTTCAAAAGTAACTTTATCACCTTCTTTAATTTGGGTAACCAAGCCATTTGCATGTACGAAAATACTGTCTTGAGTTTCGGTATTTTTTATAAAGCCGTAACCTTTACTATCATTAAAGAAAGTAACAGTACCTTTTTTAACCGGATTTTCGTCGATAATGTCTTCTTGTCTGGTGATACCAATTTGAACATCCTCAATGTTGAATACTTTTTTCTTTTTCGGATCTGGTGGAGTAGAGGAGATGTTACCGTTTTCATCAACGTAAGCCATCATGTCTTCAAGAGCTTGGCCTTTTTTTGCGTTAGACTGACGCTCTTCTTTTTTCTCTTGTTTGTCTTTTTGTTTCTTTAATCGTTTTTTTTCGTTCTCTTTTTTACTGTATGTTGCCTGAGATTTAGCCATAAATATATAATTGTTTTGTTTTTTTTAAAAGGTAAGTGGAATTGAGATTTATACAAATATAAGAATACTAAATCAGAAATACGATTTTATTCCCATCAACGTGAGCATAGATAACTAATTGTTGCTCAATATTTGGCTATCCTAAAATATTCAAATAGATGTTCTGGTTAATTTAAGAGCAGTATTGTTGATGCATTATAATTAAATACCAGAAATAAACCAACTATCTGCTATTCCACGTTATTTTATTAATTTGATAAAGAAAGTTCCATTTTACAGGTTCGCCATAATAAGCAACCTCGATCTCGGCGGTTTTTATCGCACCTAATTTTTCTGTTGCTTTCTGCGAGCGAAAATTAGTTGCACCAATATGAAGGATGATCTGGTCTGCAAATTGAAAAGCATAATCAAACATCAGTTTTTTTAGCGCAGTGTTATAACCTTTAGCCCAAAACTTACGGCCTATAAAAGTATAACCAACTGCAATGGATTTTTCTTCTTCATTCAACTCATAATATCTTGAGCTACCTACCACCTCACCAGTAGCCTGATCATAAATGATAAATGCTCCCTTTGAATCCATTGCTCCTTTGAAAAAAATCTCGAACACTTCTCTCTTGAAGCGGTCTTTATTGGGGTGTTGCTCCCATATTAGCGGATCGGCAGCTACCGCATAAAGATTTTCAAAATCAGTTTCTTTTAATGGAACCACTTTTATTAAATTATCTTCTAACGTAGGTTGTAAATCGAAATTCATTTTTTATTTGTTTATAAAAATGGCCAGCAATAAGCCAGCCATTTAGATATTATTTGCACCGATAAAAAATCAGTTCATGAATGTTTTCCGTAGAAAGAACGAAAGTTTATTAATCTACTAATCCTTCAATCTTTACCATTTCATTGGTTTCTTTTTGATAATCAACCTGATCAACTTCGAAACCGAAAAGGCTTAAAAAATCTGAACGATAGCCCGGTAAATCTCCTATTGCAGGTAAGGTTTCAGTTGTGGCCTCTTCCCAAAGCTTCGCCACTTTAGCCTGAACATCTTCACGCATTTCCAAATCATCAATTCTGATTCTTCCTTTTTCATCAACCAGAACTTCAGCACCTGTATACAATCTTTCTGCATACAATCGTTGAATTTGCTCTATTGTTCCTTCATGTATACCTTCTTCTTTCATGATTTTGTACAATAAAGAAATATAAAGCGGAATTACAGGAATCGCTGAACTTGCTTGTGTTACCAAAGCCTTGTTTACAGAAACGAAAGCCTTTCCGTTAATATCTTTTAATTGATCAGCAATCTTAAATGCAGTGGCTTCTAAATCATCTTTAGCCCTGCCGATAGTTCCTTTACGATAAACCGGCTCAGTTAAAGCGGGGCCGATGTATGAATAAGCAACTGTAGTAGCACCTTCAGCCAATAGGTTTTCTGCCTTTAAGGCTTCAATCCACATGGTCCAGTCTTCACCACCCATTACCGCAATAGTATTTGCAATATCATCATCTGTAGCTGGCTCAATAGAAATGTTAGTTATATTTCCGGTATGAAAATCAACTGTTTTATTGGTGTATGTGCTACCGATTGGCTTTAAAGTAGAGCGGTGTAAAACTTCAGTTTCCGGGTGTTTCCTTACGGGAGAAGCAAGGCTATAAATCACTAAATCAATCTGACCTAAATCTGCTTTGATTAAATCGATGGTTTTTTGTTTAATTTCTTTTGAAAAAGCATCACCGTTAATGCTTTTGGCATATAAGCCAGCGGCATGTGCTTCCTTTTCAAATGCTGCTGTGTTATACCATCCTGGCGAAGCTGTTTTACCTTCCGAAGGTGCCTTTTCAAAAAATACACCAATCGTAGCCGCATTAGATCCGTAGGCTGAAGTAATGCGTGAAGCCAGACCAAAACCTGTAGATGCGCCAATTACCAATACTTTTTTGGGGCCGTTGATGGCACCTTTAGATTTTACATATTCAATTTGGTTCTTTACGTTTTGTGCACAACCTTCAGGATGCGCAGTTAAACAAATAAAGCCCCTCATTCTTGGTTCAATAATCATTTTGCTCTTATTTTACGTTTTTGTAATGCTTAAAAAAAAGGATCAATTTCAGTAATTATGCTGATATTGAAATCCTCTTTCTTCAACGAAGATAAATTTTTAATTGCGTAACATTAAATGAAATTCAAATAAAGCAATCGTACAACCCAAAACTAATTCGAAATTTTAGTTAAATTACTTTAAGGTAAACTGCTTAGCTTTACATCTTTTATTAAGTCATTACAACCAACATTTATCATTCATGAGAAACATTTTATTATTTTTCTTCCTGCTCTTTATTCTAAATGGAAAGCTTTCGGCACAAACGCAGCATCAGAATACTGGTTGGTTCATGTTTTTAAACAACACAAAGTTTAATGATAAATGGGGTTTGCAGTTTGACCTTCAGGTGCGCTCGGCGGATGATTGGAGTAATGTAAGAAATACACTGGTACGACCTGCAATTCAATATTTTATTAACGATCAAAATAATGTTGCGCTGGGTTATTTGTGGCAAACGACTCAAAATTGGCTTGATGGGTCTTCAAATAATCTTTTACATGAACATCGTATTTTTGAACAGTATATTTTGAACCATAAATTCAAATCTATATATGCCAGTCATAGGTTTAGAGTAGAACAGCGTTTTATTGGTCGGGCAAATGATGATGTGTTTGCACAGCGATTCCGTTATTTCTTTAGGCTTATTCAACCCCTAAAAAAAACAGAGGCAACCTTCACTAATGGGATGTTTGTGGCGTTACAAAACGAAATTTTTTTAAATCTTCAGAATAAGGATCAGCTCAATAACAGTTTTTTTGATCAGAACAGACTTTATCTAGCTACTGGATACCGTTTTTCAAAAAAAATGGATCTTGAAGTGGGATATATGAATCAGGCTGTGAAAAATATAAATAATCATACCAACAACAATATTATTCAACTGGCTGTGTACACCAGATTCTAATTTCATTTTAATATCTTAAAGTCATTTTTTATAAATTACTAATATAGATATGTTAAAGTTTTTGTAAATTAAATTCCTTTTTGCTCAATTTGCGGCGTGAAGAAATATTTTATATTGGTTGTTACACTCTTGTTTGCAAGGCGGATGCAGGCGCAAGAGAACCAAGATTCCCCTAATCCCAATACTCCAAGTTCTAAAAGCATCTTTAACCCAGAGCATAAACGAAATTTCTCCCGTAAAGGCGATTTCTATGTTCATTGGGGGTATAATAACTCCTGGTATGGAAAAAGTGATATCAGGTTTACTGGTCCTAATTATGATTTTACGCTTAAAGATGTAGTCGCACACGATAGACAATCTAAATTAAGCTGGGATTGGTTAAATCCAGGTTTAGTAACCGTTCCACAATATAACATTCGCGTTGGTTACTTCATTAAAGATAATTATAGCGTTTCTATTGGTTGGGATCACATGAAATACGTGATGGATATTCCTCAAACAGTTGCTATAACTGGTCACATTGGTGCGAATATTACGCCTGAAAATGTAGCAACTGGTTCTTTAGCCGGAGATTATAACGGACAAAACATCAACGTGAAGGAAAGCATGCTAACCTATGAGCATACAGATGGTTTTAATTATGCCAATATCGAGGTAGAACGTTATGATGATATTTGGGTAGCTCCTGGTGGAAACACTTCTTTAACATTAGAAACTGGCCTAGGCGGTGGATTAATGATTCCTAGATCTGATGTTCGTTTGTTTGGGTTAGGGAGAAATAACCATTGGAATATTTCTGGCTATGGAGTGTCTGCAAAGGTTGGACTGAAGTTTTATATCTGGAAGAATGTGTACCTTCAAAATACCACTAAATTTGGTGCAACTAATTTAACACAGGTGCATACTACAGGCTGGGACGAATATGATAAAGCCAGTCAGAAGATTAATTACATTGAAAATATGTGGTTGCTTGGTGTTCAGTTTTAGTGAGCGTAAATAACCAAATTGATATACAAGATAGGTCGAGCTTTTCAATTATGCTAATATAATAATAATCTCACTTCGTTTAAAAAGCCTCCGCAATACTGATATAAAATCCACTCTGGCGTTTTTCGTTCGGCCTTTTTTCTCCAATGCCATAATCTAAACGTACGCTAATGCCTTTCTCCGGATCGAAGAAGTATCTAAATCCTGCACCATAATTAGGTTTGAATGAATTAGTTGAAAAATCATCGATTCCCCAAACGGTTCCTGTACCTCCGAAAACCGTTGCCCCGAAACGGCTGCTGTAGCGGTACCGCAATTCTGCCTGGAAGGCAAGTAGATTTTTATCCCGGTAACGCCCGTTATAATAGCCGCGCATCATTTCATCAGTGCCCATCTGCGGAAGCAAATAGATGGGTGTATTTTTGCCAATAACGGTGTTGTATAATCCCTGAACACCTATGGCGAAGCTTTTATTTAAAGTCCAAAAGTTTCTGGCGTCGATTTTAATCTGACTGCCTGTAAAGTTTCCATCAGCGAAAATATTAGGCGCATATTGATAGGTTCCCCTTACAAAAAGGCCTTTCGTAGTGTAGTTATTGTTATTTCTTGTATCATAACTTTGCGATACGCCTAAATAAAAAACGCTTCCGCTTCTGTTGTTATAATAAGGATCTCGACTAAAAATCCCATCTGCTACAAAATCACGATATTTATAATTTTCAAAGCCTAAAGAAAAGCCTGTATAAGCTTTGGGTAACAGCTGCTTTTCTACCTGAAATAATACCTTTATTTGCTGCTGAAGCAATTTGTCTTCATTTGCTTCCTGCGTACTGTTGCCAATCCCATAGAAATTAAAAGGCATCCTTTTGAAACGTAATTCTCCTATGTAATGGAGCTTATTTCCTTTGCCCCAAATATCAATCATCGAACTCATGTTATAGGCTTTCAATGTTGAATAGTTAAGGTTTAATGTTAAGGAAGAAGGACGATTTGTAGTATCTGCCCGATCTGTATAAAATCCTACAATGGCTCCAACGCCGAATTGAAATCCGGTTTCCTGCGCATATCCAAAAGAGGGGAGGGGTAAAAAGCTGGCCTTGCGCAGGGTGTCTTTCTCATTGGAAAGTAGCTTTTTAATTAATTTCATTTGTGCGAATGAGCTTCCAGAAATTAAGGCTAGAACAATGATCAGGTAGTATTTTTTCATTGCCGCAAATTAACTGAATTTTTATTTAAAATTTATCAGTTCATCGGTCATTGGTTCATTAGTTCTTTGCTATATGTTCCTTGTTGGAGTAATTTAGTTTTATATTTAGGTTAATTGCTGTACATCTTGCGTAATCAGTCCTTTTTTTGTACCTGGCGAAAAACTTTATGGCGTTTGCGGTTAAATTTCAAGCTAAATGCCTATTTTTGCGCCAAATAAGACAAAACAAAATGAGCAATACAAGAGGACCGATATCTCAGTTTATGGAGCGTAATTACCTCCATTTTAATGCTGCAGCAATGATGGATGCGGCTAAAGGTTACGAAACGCATTTGGATGAAGGCGGTAAAATGATGATTACGCTTGCTGGTGCGATGAGTACTGCAGAATTGGGAATTTCACTTGCAGAAATGATTCGTCAGGATAAAGTGGCTATCATTTCTTGTACTGGTGCCAACCTGGAAGAAGATATCATGAACCTGGTTGCCCACTCACATTATAAACGTGTACCTAATTATCGCGATTTAAGTCCGCAGGATGAATGGGATCTTTTAGAAAACCATTACAACCGCGTTACAGATACTTGTATTCCGGAAGAAGAAGCTTTCCGTCGTTTGCAAAAGCACATTCAAAAAATCTGGATGGATGCAGAAGCTGCTGGCGAACGCTATTTCCCACATGAATTTATGTATAAAATGCTTTTAAGTGGTGATTTGGAGCAATATTATGAAATTGATCCAAAAAATTCATGGATGCTGGCTGCGGCTGAAAAGAATTTGCCAATTGTTGTACCAGGATGGGAAGATTCTACCATGGGTAATATTTTCGCCTCTTACGTCATGAAGAAAGAGCTTACTGCAACCACTGTTAAAGGTGGAATTGAATATATGGGTTGGTTAGCCGATTGGTATATTGCAAACAGCGGAGGTAAGGGTATTGGTTTCTTTCAGATTGGTGGTGGTATTGCGGGTGACTTTCCGATTTGTGTTGTGCCGATGTTGTATCAGGATATGGAAATGGAGAACATTCCTTTCTGGAGTTATTTCTGCCAGATTTCAGATTCTACTACTTCTTACGGATCTTATTCCGGTGCGGTACCAAATGAAAAAATTACCTGGGGTAAGTTAGATATCCATACGCCAAAATTCATTGTAGAAAGCGATGCGACTATCGTTGCGCCACTAATGTTCGCCTGGATATTAAAACAATAATAAGTAAAATCGATTTTTGCAAATTGATTTGGTAATGCCCATTTGAGATGATGATCAAAAATGGGCATTTTTCTTGCCTCAGTGGCTAGAATCGACATTTGTTTAGAATGATTATAAATTGTATTTCCAGTCACTATTATGTCATGGGATTTATTAATAAGTTATACTTTTGTTCAAGTTTTGATGGGGCTACCTTAGCTCAGGCATCAATTTCACAACAAAAAGTAAATTAAATAAGTATAAAGTGTTCATTATGAGAGATATCTCGATGATTTTAAAAAGCGTTTGGAAGTCGTTATTCGTATTTTCAGCAATTTCTGTAATAGCGGTTTCGACTGTTAACGCGCAGGATGCTAAAGAGGGGAGAACACTTTTCAGAGCTAAATGTTCGTCATGCCACGCCTTAGATGCGAAACTAGTCGGTCCGGCCTTAACCGGAGTAACCGATCGCCATTCAGAAGAATTCCTTTTGAAATGGATTCCTAATTCTCAGGCATTAATTGCATCTGGAAATCCAGAGGCTGTTAAATTGTTTAATGATAATGGAAAAGTAGCGATGACTTCTTTCCCTGAATTAGACGAAGCTAAGGTTAAAGATATCTTAGCGTACATTCAGGAAGGTGAGCCAAAACCGGCTGCAGGTACTGAAGGTGCAGCAGGTGCTTCAGCTAAAGATGAAGGTACTTCTGGTTTATCTATTGCAGGTATCGTTGCTATTGTGGCTATCGCAATTGTGATTTTGGTTATTTTAGGTCGTGCCAGCAAATTACTGGAGCGCTTAATTCTTCAAAAACAAGGTATCGAAATCGAAGAAGATGTGCCATTGAAAGTGGGTATCCGCAAGATGTTCAAAAACAAGAAGTTCGTTATGTTCTTCATCTTGTGTTTAATCATTGCATTGGGTTCATTCGGTTGGATGGGTATGTGGAATACAGGTGTTCACACCGGTTATCAGCCAGTACAACCTATTAAATTCTCTCATGAGTTACATGCGGGGATCAATCAAATCGATTGTCAGTATTGTCACAACGGTGCTTTTAAATCTAAAAATGCAACCATTCCATCTTTAAACGTTTGTATGAACTGCCATAAAGCGGTACAGGCGAGAGATAAGTATGATGGTGAAATTTCTCCGGAAATCAAAAAGATTTATAATGCTTTAGGTTACGATCCTGAAACTCAGAAGTACGATGAAAGTAAATCAAAACCAATGGAGTGGGTACGTGTACACAACCTTCCTGATTTTGCTTACTTCAATCACTCTCAACACGTAGTGGTTGCTGAGGATGCGATTCGTAAAGCAAAAGGTTTACAGCCAAATGAGCCAGTATGTTTTGCTTGTCATGGTCCGGTTAATACAATGGAAGAAATTTATCAATATTCTCCACTAACCATGAAATGGTGTATTAACTGCCACAAGGAAACTGATATTTCTGGTCAGAAAAATAATGCTTTCTACGCTAAGGTTATCGAAGCGCATGAGAAAATTAAAAAAGGCGAGAAAATCACACCAGCATTATTGGGTGGTTTAGAGTGTGGTAAATGCCACTATTAATAATTAGAGTTTTAGTAAGAACGTTCGATAAACAGTAATATAGCTTAAATGGAAAGCAATAAAAAATACTGGAAAGGCTTAGAGGAGTATAACAATACACCCGATTTTGTTAAGAATAACAAAAACGAATTCGCCGAGCCACTTCCAATAGAAGATGTTTTAAATGAAGCAGGGTTAAGCACCGTTACCCCACGCCGCGACTTTTTAAAGGCGTTAGGTTTTGGTTTAGGAGCGGTTACTTTGGCTGCATGTCAAACAGCCCCGATTCATAAATCTATTCCTTACCTGGTAAAACCTGAAGAGGTTACTCCGGGTATTCCTAACTATTATACTTCTAGCTTTAATGGCCAGAGTATCTTAGTTAAAACAAGAGAAGGTCGTCCGATTAAAATTGAACCAAATCCTAATGCAGGTGAGTTCAATTGTGGAACAGATGCGAGAGCACAAGCTTCAGTTTTAGATTTATATGATGTTTCTAAATTAAAGGCACCTGTTCTTAAGAATGAAGAAACTACGTGGACTAAATTAGATGGTTTTGTTAAAACTGAACTGGCTAAAGCACAAGCTTCTGGCAAGAAAATCCGTTTAGTAGCTTCTACTGTAAACAGTCCTTCTACCAATGCGGTTATTGCACAATTTGTTGCTAAATATCCTGCAGCTAAATTGGTTCAGTATGATGCGGTTTCTTATACAGGAATTATTCAGGCCAATCAAAATAGTTTCGGAAAAGCTGTTTTACCAAAATACAATTTTGATAAGGCTGACTTAATTGTAAGTTTCGGTGCTGATTTTCTAGGTACATGGATTAGCGGAGAAGAGTTTACAGCTCAATATACTGCTAACCGTAATTACAAATCATTAGCAAGCAAAAAAATGAGCCGCCACATTCAGTTTGAAAGTGGTATGAGCTTAACAGGTACTAATGCAGATACGCGTGTTCCGGTTAAATTATCAGAAGAAGGACCTGCATTAATTGCTTTATATAATGCTATTACTGGTCAATCTTTACCAGGCGGAACATTAGGTAATAATACTACTGCAGATAAAGTAATCAAATTAGCGGCAAAAGAATTAGCACAAAATAAAGGTAAAGGACTTGTGGTTTGCGGTTCGAACGATGTTTCAACTCAAATCCTGGTTAATGCAATCAATGCTGCAATTGGCAGTTATGGTACTACTATTGATTTAGATAATCCTTGTTACTTATATGCTGGTAACGATGCTGAATTTAATGGTTTAGTTGCTGAAATGAGTCGTGGAGAAGTAGGTGCAGTTTTATTCTTGAACAGCAACCCGGCTTATGACTATCTGGATGTTAAGAAATTTGAAGCAGCATTGAAAAATGTTCCTGCAAAGATTTCATTTGCAGACAGGGCTGATGAAACTGCTTCACTTTGTGACGCCATTGCGATTAACCACAATTATTTAGAGTCTTGGGGTGATGCAAATGCGTACGAAGGTTATTATTCAATCGTTCAGCCAACCATTAACCCTGTTTTCAATAGCCGTCAGGCAGAAGAAAGCATGTTAATCTGGGCAGATGCTCCCGTTAAGAACTATTATCAGTTTGTTCGCAGCAACTGGGAAGCTAAAATGTTACCTGCTCTTGGATTAAAATGGAATGATATTTTAGAAAAAGGTGTTGTATCTAGTGCACCAAAGCCTGCAGCAGCTTATTCATTTACACAATCATTAGCGCAAGTAGCTACTTCTATCGTAAGTAGCAGCAAGGCATTGGCTAAAGAGGTGGAACTTCAGGTTTATGAAAACATCCCAATGCGTGATGGTAAAAATGCAAACAATGCATTCTTACAGGAATTACCTGATCCGGTTTCTAAAGTAACCTGGGATAATTATGTAGCCCTTGCTCCAAAATACGCTGAGAAATTAAAAATTAAAGAATTTGATGTTGTTACTGTAAAAGGTACAAACGGATATTCAATAGATTTACCTGTATTGATCCAGCCTGGACAAGCACAAGGAACAGCATCTATCGCATTAGGTTATGGCCGTACTAAAGTTGGTAAGGCTGGTAATGATGTTGGTAAAAATGCTTTCCCTTTTGTTTCTTTTGTGAATGGTACCATGCAGTATGCGAGTTCAGTAACCATTACCCCAACAGGCGGTTATTATGAATTGGCACAAACACAAACTCACCACTCTTTCGAAGGTCGTGCAGTAATTAAGGAAGCTACTTTCAAAGAGTTCTTAAAAGACCCTGCGGCTGGTAACGAAAAAGGTGAACATAAAGATTACGATCTTTGGGATCAATATGAAAAACCAGGTAACAACTGGGTAATGGCAATCGATTTGAATGCTTGTACTGGTTGTGGTTCTTGCGTAGTGGCTTGTAACGTAGAAAATAATATTCCTGTTGTAGGTCGTGATGAGGTTCGCCGTCGCCGTGAGATGCACTGGATTCGTATCGATCGTTATTACAGCTACGAAACCAAGGATGGTGATGTAACTAAGGAAAAGGAAATTGCTAAGTTGGAAGATTTAGATCATGTTTCTGTTGTTCACCAACCCATGTTATGTCAGCACTGTGACCATGCACCTTGTGAAACAGTTTGTCCGGTATTGGCAACTGTTCACTCATCAGATGGTTTAAACCAAATGGCTTATAACCGTTGTGTTGGTACCCGTTACTGTGCAAATAACTGTCCATATAAAGTTCGTCGCTTCAACTGGTTTAACTACTGGAATGATTCACGTTTCGATAACTACTTAAATAACGAGTTTACACAATTGGTTTTAAATCCTGATGTAACTACACGTTCACGTGGTGTAATGGAAAAATGCTCGATGTGTATCCAACGTATTCAAGCAGGTAAACTAGCAGCTAAATTACAGAAGCGTCCATTAAAAGATGGCGATATTAAAATGGCTTGTCAAGAAGCATGTTCAGCAAATGCAATTGTATTTGGTGATGCAAACGATCCTAATTCAGAAGTTTCAAAAGCTTTACGTTCTGAGCGTATCTACTACGTATTAGAAGAAATTAACGTGAAACCAGGTATCGGATATATGACTAAAATTAGAAATACAGATCCATCAGTACAAGCGTAAGCTTTAGCATAAAGAAAATACAAATTATGTCAGGACATAACGAATCAATACTTAGAGAACCATTAATTACCGGCGATAATATCACGTATGCTAAAATTACGGATGATATTTTAGGACCGGTAGAAAATAAGCCAAATAAAGCCTGGTGGATTGGGTTCATTTTTGCCTCATTGGGTGCTTTACTTTGGGTGGTAGCCGTAAGCTACACTTTTTGGAATGGTATCGGTGCATGGGGTTTAAATAAAACTGTTGGATGGGCTTGGGATATCACCGGTTTCGTATGGTGGGTTGGTATCGGTCACGCTGGAACATTAATTTCAGCAGTACTCTTACTTTTCCGTCAAAACTGGCGTAACTCCATTAACCGTTCTGCAGAGGCGATGACGATCTTCGCCGTTATCTGTGCCGCAACTTATGTTGTATCACACATGGGCCGTCCGTGGTTAGCTTACTGGGTTTTACCATTGCCAAACCAATTCGGTTCACTTTGGGTAAACTTTAACTCACCATTGGTATGGGATATGTTTGCCATCTCTACTTACTTCTCTGTATCATTATTATTCTGGTACACAGGTTTATTACCAGATATTGCAACTATTCGTGACCGTGCGGTGGGCACACGCAGAAAAATCTATTCTATCTTCTCTTTTGGATGGAGTGGAAGTGTTAAAACTTGGCAACGTTTCGAAGCGGTGTCGTTAATCTTAGCTGGTATCTCTACACCACTGGTACTTTCGGTACACACGATTGTATCAATGGACTTTGCAACATCTGTAATCCCTGGATGGCACACTACTATCTTCCCTCCATACTTCGTGGCTGGAGCGATTTTTTCTGGATTTGCGATGGTATTAACCTTATTATTGGTTGCCCGTAAAGTATTAGGTCTTGAAAACTATATCACCATGTTCCACATTGAGTCGATGAATAAAATCATCATCTTAACCGGATCAATCGTTGGTGTTGCTTACTTAACTGAATTTTTTATTGCCTGGTATTCTGGGTCAGAATATGAGCAATATGCCTTCATTAACAGATCTACTGGTCCTTACTGGTGGGCATATTGGATGATGATGACTTGTAACGTGATTTCACCGCAATTACTTTGGTTCAAGAAGATCCGTTTAAGCATTCGTGCAACCTGGATCTTATCAATCGTGGTAAACATCGGTATGTGGTTTGAACGTTTCGTAATTATCGTGACATCACTACACCGTGATTATATTCCTTCAAGTTGGGCAATGTTTTATCCAACCTGGGTTGATGTAAGTGTATTTGTTGGTTCAATCGGCTTATTCTTTACTTTATTCTTATTGTTCTTGCGGGTATTACCTTCAATTGCTATTGCAGAGGTTAAATTGTTATTAAAATCTGCGAGTGAGCAAGCCAAAATGAAACAGATTAAAGAAGGTCATGAGAATAAAGAGTACGTTGCTGAATACGTAGAGTCTTTACAGAAATTTGATAGTGTTAAACAAGAAGATTACGCAAAAATATAACAATGAGTAATATCAAATATATTTTAGGCAGTTTTGGCGATCCTGATGAAATGATGCATGGCATCGAAAAGCTTCAGGAAAATAACATCAGCATTCATGATGTATACACCCCAATGCCTATCCACGGAATAGAAGCCAAATTGGGAATTAAAAGATCAAGGATTGATATCGCAGCATTTTGCTTTGGTATTACCGGAACCTGCGCAGCATTTGCATTGATTTATTTCTGTGCGGTGATTGACTGGAAAGTAAATATCGGTGGTAAGCCATCTTTTGCCTTACCAGATTTTATTCCGATAATGTTCGAGTTGACGGTACTATTTTGTGCTTTCGGTATGGTATTAACCTATTATGCATCTACGCATTTGTTTCCAGGAAGGGCTCCAAGAGTAATGGATCTTCGTGCAACTGATGATCGTTTTGTGATCGCAATTGATGCTAAAGATAATGCAGCACATACTGTAATTGATGGATTATTAAAAGATGCAGGTGCTTTAGAAGTAAAGTATAATGAAAGGAAGTACATTAGCTATGAATAAGAATAAATTTGTTTGTACAGCGCTTTTAGCTATTGCTTTTGCAACTACCTTCACCGCTTGTAAAGATAAACGCAGTACTGGTTTAGAATATGCCAGGAATATGTATGATCCGATTGCTTTAAATCCGGATCAGCCAGTTGATACTACCCACGTACCTAGTTTTAAAGGTCACGCGGCTCAGATACCACCGGCGAACACGAAACCTGTAGGTTTTACAGAATATGATGAGTATCCTAATACAAAAGAAGGATATGAAGCGGCAGGTGTAAGTATGGTTAACCCGTTAACAGTTGATACGCTTAACCTGGCGGCTGGTAAACATTTGTTCACCGTTTTTTGCAGTCCTTGCCACGGCGATAAGGGTGATGGACAAGGACACTTAGTGAAAATTGAGAAATTTAGCGGTGTTCCTGCTTATCAAACGGGTGCTTCATCAAGAGGAGGCAACATGGTAGATCTTACTGCTGGTAAAATTTATCACACCATTACTTATGGTGTAAATAACATGGGCTCGCATGCTTCACAAATTACACCAATAGATCGTTGGAAAGTAGTGATGTATGTTCAACAATTACAAAAAGGACAATAGTAAAGCAGAATATAAATGGGAACTCACAATATTAATTTTAGTGAACAATTTGAGTTTACAGGAAAAGTAAAAACTTTAAGTATAGTTGGTATCGCTTTAGGTATCGCTGCTGTTGCTTATGGTTTTATTGCTGGAGATAAAGTAATGCATGAGCGTACTTTTGCCAACCTGTTGCTTATGGGATACTACTTTGCATGCGTTTGTATGTCGGGTATGTTTTTCCTTGCTGTTCAATATGTAGCTCAGGCTGGTTGGTCTGCATCTATTTTACGTGTACCACAAGCAATGGCTAAAACTTTGCCAATTGCAGCTGTAATACTGGTTGTAATTATTTCAGCTGGTTTATACACACATAATCTCTATCATCACTGGCATGCCGATGGATTAACTGATCCAAATAGCCCAAACTATGATTCTCTAATTGCAGGGAAAGCGGTTTTCTTAAATGTGCCTTTCTTTTTAGGTCGTCAGGTGGTATTTCTAGGTGTGTATAGCATTTTCGCCATGCTCTTTGTTAAACTATCTTATAATGAAGATTTAGCTGGTGGACTTGAATCATACAGGAAAGGATTTAAAAATGCTTGTATCTTTTTAGTAATCTACGGTTTTACTACGCCAATTTTTGCTTTCGATACCATCATGTCATTAGAAGCGCACTGGTTCTCTACTATGTTCGGTTGGTATAATTTTGCTGCCATGTGGGTAAGCAGTTTAGCAACTATCGCTATTATTCTTATCTTATTAAGAAGAGCTGGTTACATGCAATGGGTTAACAATAGTCACTTACATAACTTAGGTCAGTTTATCTTCGGTTTCTCTATTTTCTGGACATATGTATGGTTTGCGCAGTTTTTACTAATCTACTATGCAAACATGCCTGAAGAAACTGTTTATTTCTACAGACGTTTTGAGTATTACAAATTCTGGTTCTTCTTAAACCTGGCCATGAATTTCTTAGCTCCAGTACTATTATTAATGGACAGAGATAACAAAAGAACTGATGTGAAATTATTGTTCGTATCAATTGTAGTGTTGTTGGGTCACTGGGTTGATTATTACCAGATGATTATGCCAGGTGCAGTGGAAGATGGTCATAATGGATTTGGTATTGTTGAAATCGGAACTGCAATAGGTTTCGTAGGATTGTTTACCTTTACGGTCTTAACATCGTTAAGTAAAAAACCTTTGATTGCAAAGAATCACCCATTATTACAAGAAAGTTTGCATCACCAACTATAGCAGGTGATATTATAAGGGCAAATATTTATATTATTATTATAATTAGCAGTACAGCGTACTACTTTTAAGAAAATGAGTTTAAGAAAGTTTATCACGAATAAAACGACCGCAGCTTTAGCAGTACTATTTACTGTTTTTGCAAACACGAGCGCATTTGCGCAGGATGCATCCGTAGCAGGTGCTGCCGCGGCACCGAAAGTTGATATGGGTGAGATTTATAAATCAGTAATTTTTTACATTCTGATTTTCCTGGCCGTATGTTTATTCATTGCAATTATTGGTAAATCAATAAAGGTATATGAATTAAGCCGCGAAGCGCAAGGTAAACCTGTAGGGATCAACTGGAACAGAGTTCATGCAAGTTTATTTGCATTGTTCCTTGTTTTAGGTTTGTATGGTGTGTATTGGGAATATACGGTTCATGGTTCAATGTTGTTACCGGATGCAGCTTCTGAGCATGGTAAGAAAATTGATGAGATGTTCAATTTAACATTAATCATTACTACGATCGTATTCATTGCTACACACATTTTATTATTCGGATTTTCTTATATCTACAGATATTCTGCTAAAAGAAAAGCTTACTACTATCCTCATAATAATACTATTGAGAAAATCTGGACAATTGTTCCAGCCTTGGTTTTAACTGTATTGGTGTTAATGGGTTTCTTAACCTGGAGATCAATTTTCTTCAAAGTTGAAGATCCAAATCATAAGCCTTTACAAATTGAAGTTACTTCAGAGCAGTTTAAATGGTCTTTCCGTTATCCTGGAGCTGACGGTATTGTAGGTACTAAAAACTATAAATTAACTACAGCTACCAATCAATTAGGTATCGATTTCAAAGACATTAACTCTCGTGATGATGAAATGGCTGATGAAATGGTTCTTCCGGTTGGGAAACCAGTGAAGTTGATTTTAACGAGTAAGGATGTTATTCACAGTTTTTATATGCCACATTTCAGGGTACAGTTAAACACCGTTCCAGGTATGAAAACTTTCTTTGAATTTACGCCAACTAAAACTACTGCTCAGATGCAGCAGGAAACGAATGATCCAAACTTTAAGTTCATTATTTTATGTGCTAAAATTTGTGGATCAGGTCACTACAACATGCAAAAAGTTGTAAGGGTTGTTTCTGATGCAGAATACAAAACGTGGATAGCTGAACAGAAAACATACTTAAACGATGATTTAAGAAAACAATTTAATTTGCCGGTTGCTCCTGCTGCTCCAAAAGCAGCATCAGATTCAACAGCTAAAGATTCAGCAGCTGTGAAAACTAACCAAATGGCTTTAAATAAATAATATTACTGCAGAGCGAAAGAATTATGTCAACAATAGCATTACACGACGAACACAATCACGATCACGCTGATCATGGACACCACAAGGAAACTTTGATTTCCAAGTATATCTTCAGCATGGATCACAAAATGATTGCTAAGCAATTCCTAATCACGGGTATTATCATGGCAGTTATTGCAATGGGCTTATCAATATTATTCCGTATTCAACTGGCCTGGCCAGATCAAAACTTCCCTTTCCTGGAAACATTTTTAGGTAAATGGGCTGAAGGCGGACGTATTAAGCCAGACTTTTATTTAGCACTGGTAACGATTCACGGTACCATTATGGTATTCTTCGTATTAACTGCGGGTTTAAGTGGTACATTTAGTAACTTATTAATTCCGCTTCAAATCGGAGCAAGAGATATGGCATCGCCATTCTTAAACATGCTTTCATATTGGTTCTTCTTCAGCGCTTGTGTGATCATGATGTCTTCATTCTTCATTCAAACCGGACCTGCATCTGGTGGCTGGACGGTATATCCTCCACTTTCGGTTGTAGCTAAGGCAATGCCTGGATCTGGTATGGGAATGACCTTATGGTTAATTAGTATGGTACTTTTTGTGGCATCATCTTTAATGGGTGGTATCAACTATGTAAGTACGATCTTAAATATGCGTACTAAAGGAATGGACCTTTGGAAAATGCCGTTACCTATCTGGGCTTTCTTTTTAACCGCTATTTTAGGTATCTTATCTTTCCCTGTTCTTGTGGCGGGTGTGGTATTAATGGTATTTGATCGTAGTTTCGGTACTAGTTTCTATCTGTCTGACATTGTGATGGGTACAACCATTTTGCCAAATGAGGGTGGTTCTCCAATTTTATGGCAGCACTTATTCTGGTTCTTAGGTCACCCTGAGGTATATATCGTAATTATGCCAGCATTGGGTATTTCATCTGAAGTAATTTCTGTTAACTCACGTAAACCAATCTTTGGTTACCATGCGATGGTTTATTCGTTAATTGGTATTACTGTACTTTCATTTATTGTGTGGGGTCACCACATGTTTGTAACCGGGATGAACCCTTTATTAGGTGGTGTATTCATGATTACTACCTTGATTATTGCTGTACCATCTGCTGTAAAAACCTTTAATTATCTAGCTACTTTATGGCGTGGTAATATTCGTTTTACACCTGCAATGTTATTTGCTATTGGTTTAGTTTCATTCTTTATCTCTGGTGGTTTAACGGGTATCTTCCTGGGTAACGCTTCTTTGGATATTAACTTACATGATACTTATTTTGTAGTGGCTCACTTTCACTTGGTAATGGGTTCTGCTGCTATTTTTGGTATGCTTGCGGGTGTTTATCATTGGTTCCCTAGAATGTTTGGTAAAATGATGAATGCGAAATTAGGATACCTACATTTCTGGTTAACTTTTATTGCTGCTTACTTAGTATTTTTCCCGCTTCACTTTTTAGGTTTAGATGGTGTACCTCGTCGTTACTATGCCTTTACTGAGTTTGAATTTATGAAGAAATGGTTAACTGTAAACGTATTTGTTACCTGGGCTGCTATTATGGCTGCACTTGCACAGGTTGCGTTTTTATTCAACTTTTTCTACTCCATATTTAGAGGTAAAGTAGCTCCTCAAAATCCTTGGGAAGCCAATACACTGGAATGGACTGCTCCGGTAGAACACATTCACGGAAACTGGCCAGGAGAAATCCCTACAGTATACAGATGGCCATATGATTACAGTAAACCTGGTCATGATGAAGATTTCATTCCACAAACGGTTCCTTTCTCTCAAACCATGAGTTCTAATTTGCCTCATGACTTTGAAGGAAATGCAGAAGCAGAAAAAATACAGCAGGATTGGGAATTAGCTAACCCTGTTGAAGAAAACAAAGGCTAATTAATAGTCTTCCATACAATTTAAAAGGGGTATCTGATTAAGTTTCTGCTTATCCAGATACCCTTTTCACTTAAAAAGGTATATGGTCAGCAGATCAGAACAACGATTTATCAGGATTAATTTTATCACCATTATAGTTACTTTGATGGTGATACTTGCCGGCGGTATTGTAAGAAGTACAGGATCTGGTATGGGTTGCCCTGATTGGCCGAAGTGCTTTGATCGGTATATTCCTCCTACAGATATTTCACAGCTTCCAGCAAATTACAAACAGAAATATGTTGAAGGCAGATTAAAAAAGAATGAAAAGTTTGCGAAGTATCTTGAAAGTATGGGTAAAGCCGAATTGGCTGATCGCATCAGACATGATAAAAGCATTACTATTCCTGAAGAGTTTAATCCAACCAAAACTTGGGTTGAATATATAAACAGGTTGGTAGGGGTTTTGGCAGGTTTGTTTTTGCTACTGACTTTTGTTTATTCCTTTACTTACAAGAAAAGTGCAAAGCGCATTATCGTACTGAGTTTGTTAAATATCTTTGTTGTTGGATATCAGGCTTGGTTGGGATCAATTGTAGTTTCTACCAATCTGGCACAATGGGTGGTTACAGTACACATGTTATTGGCATTGGTTATTTTAGCGATTTCGATTTATACCTACAATTATGCTAAACAGCTAAGCAAAACACCTTCGGTAATTATGTATCGGATACTTTGGCTTAAAGGATTTTTGTTATTTACGGTATTCATCAGTATCCTACAGATTGTTTTAGGTACAGAAGTAAGGGAATCTGTTGATGTTGTTGCTAAGTCATTGGCCAGTGGTTTAAGAGATACCTGGATTTCAAAATTAGGTGCTATATTTTCTTATCACAGAGATTTAGCCATTTTAGTGATTATTTGCAACGCAATTGTATACAAGATGGTGATTGATCGTTTTAGTGGTAAAGCTGCACCTCTGTTAACTGCAAGATGTATT
The DNA here is from genome assembly GCF_004340665.1 of Pedobacter psychrotolerans. Taxonomy (GTDB): domain Bacteria; phylum Bacteroidota; class Bacteroidia; order Sphingobacteriales; family Sphingobacteriaceae; genus Pedobacter; species Pedobacter psychrotolerans. The sequence goes on along the minus strand of NZ_SLWO01000005.1, from coordinate 215,396 downwards.
TTAGTTACGCTTCTCATACAATTATTAAGTGGATTTGCATTAGCATATTTAGCCTTTCCGCCAGCAGCGCAGGCAGTGCATATTTTGTTTTCTACGTTATTATTTAGTTTACAGTTTTATCTCTACTTGTTGGTTTACCGGACGAGTACTTATAAGCAATAATATTTAAGGAAGTTGAAACAAGTTTTTTCAGATTTTTCTAAGCTCATCAAATTCAGGCTGTCTTTTACGGTTGTTTTTTCTGCGTCTATATCTTTTCTGATCGGACAGAAAATGCAGGTAGGGAGAAATCATATTCCATCTATAGATTGGGGGAACTGGTTGATATTGATTGTGGGTGGTTTTTTAGTTACTGCTGCAGCCAATTGCTTTAATGAAATTATAGAGAAGGACCTGGATAAATTAATGTCCAGAACAAAGGATCGTCCTATGCCGGCTGGTAGAATGACCACCGGACAAGGATTAATTTTGGGTGTTTTTATGGCATTTTTAGGTACCTGGTTATTGGGTAAACTAAATCTTGAAACGGGCTTACTTTCTGTCTTTTCTATTTTGTTATATGCTTTTGCTTATACTCCTTTAAAGAGAAAATCACCTATAGCTGTTTTTGTAGGTGCTATACCCGGTGCTTTGCCACCACTGATCGGTTATCTGGCTGCTTTTGGAAGTTTGAAAGCTGAAATGTTTCATGAGATTGATTATTACATTGCCGGAATTTTATTTTTAATTCAATTTGTATGGCAATTCCCACACTTTTGGGCGATTGCTTGGGTATTGGATGATGATTATAAAAAAGCCGGCTTTAGATTGCTACCGACTAAGAAAAGAGATAAAACGTCAGCATTGCTTACATTTTTAACAACATTAATTTTAATTCCGGTAAGCTTATTACCAACATTATACGGTTTCGGTGGTTATTATGTAGGTGGCTTATCATTAATTGCTGGTTTGATATTCAGCTGGCTTGCCTTTAAATTATTAATGAACAGGGAACTTGCTGATGCAAAGAAGGTGATGTTTTGTTCGTTTTTTTACATACCAGCAGTACAGCTGGGTTTATTATTAAATTTTATAGCCCAATAATTTTATGGTTCTAACAATGGAAAAGATCCAAGATACATTTGACCCTAAACCCAGAAAATTTATTGTCTGGTTGTTTGTGGTATCATCAACGATTATGTTTGGTGGATTTACCAGTTATTATTTGGTATTTGCCGCATCAAAAGGCAAAGGCCATGGTTTAGTTTTACCTGATGCCTTTATCTACAGCAGCTTAGTTATTATTGCCAGTAGCATCACGCTTGTACTGGCCTCTAAGGCCATGCGGAAGCTAAACTTTAGCCTTCAACGGAATATGTTATGGCTGACAGTTATTTTAGCGGTAGCATTTGGTGTTATGCAGTTTAGCGCCTGGAGCAGTATGGTAAAAACCGGTGCTACTTTAGTGGGTAATAATGCTGCAATTTCCTTTATTTATGTGGTTTCAGGGTTACACTTGTTACACATTATTGGGGGTGTTGGATTGATTATTAATGCATTGGCAGGCAGCTACAAAAATATTTCTCCTGCTAAAAGCAATTACAGAATGGAAATTGCTTCTATTTTTTGGCATTTTATAGATATATTATGGATATATCTGTATGTTTTTTTACTTTTGAACCGTTAAATTTGTTAACAAACTATTATACTATTTCCAAATGAATTCAGTATCACAATTAGATCAAGTTAAAACCGGGCCATGGAATGGTGGCCGTTCTCCGTGGTCGGTAGAATATGGTAAAATCATGATGTGGTTTTTCCTATTATCAGATGCTTTTACCTTCTCCTCTTTATTGATCTACTACGGCGCACAACGCTTTTCTAAATTAACATGGCCAGATCCGGATTTGGTTTTCCAATCAATTCCAGGTATTAAGGATACTGGTGCACCATTAGTATTTGTGGGTATCATGACTTTTATCTTGATCATGAGTTCTGTAACAATGGTTTTAGCTGTTGAAGCAGGTCATCGTCGTGCTAAAAAAGAAGTCATTTGGTGGATGGTTGCTACTATCATTGGTGGTTTCATGTTCTTAGGTTGCCAGGCATTAGAATGGACACACTTACATCATGAAGGTTTCTGGTGGGGTGAAATTCCAAGTGCTGAAGAGTTAAAGCACTTATTTACGGGTGATGTATCTTTAGTTGCTGCACAACAGTTTGCAAACTTATTTTTTACCATTACAGGTTTTCACGGATTTCACGTATTTAGTGGGGTAGTCATTAATATTATCATTTTAATTATGACGATCAATGGCACTTTTGAAAGAAGAGGTCATTATTTAATGGTTGAAAAAGTTGGTTTATACTGGCACTTTGTTGATTTAGTGTGGGTGTTTGTATTTACATTCTTCTATTTGGTTTAATTTATCATCTTTAAAAATATTATCATGTCAGAACATCACGCACATACAGAAGGGCACGAGGAGCATGCAGGTTTATCTAAAGGTAAAATCTGGCAGGTTTTTGGTATCCTTTTATTAATTACTGTTATTGAATTTATTGTTGCCCTTTGGGTTTTACCAAACGGTTACATGTCTCATGCTATTGGAAACTTCGTTTATATTGCTTTAACATTAGTCAAAGCTTTCTATATCGTTGCCTATTTTATGCACTTAAAATATGAGAAATTAGGCTTACAGCTTTCACTAACTGTATCATTCATTTTCATTATGTACTTTATTGTTTTAATGTTAATTGAAGGAGGATTTTTAAATCTCCATATGATGAGTCATTAATGAAAGGTAACTCTATCAAAAAACTTCTAATCCTGGTAAGCATTCTAGCTGTACCGGGATTTTTGTTTTTTTACTTATTGCCACAGTTTGCTAAGAATAGGTATAAGAGCCTTCCCATATATGGAAAGAAAGTTGTTTCGTCTACTTTTCATACTGTAAAGGGGAAACAAATACCAGATACTATTTATCATCAGATTCCAGATTTTAAACTGGCTAATCAATCTGGTGACACTGTTTCCTGGGCGTCTTTAAAAAATAAGATCGTGGTATTAAACTTATTTTATACCCAATCCAATAATACCAGTGTTACTAAATACATTAAACAATTATCTGAAGGCTACGAAAAGAAGCCGCTAGTTAGATTTGTAAGTCTTTCGGTAGATCCGTCTGATGAAAGCAAAATTAAAGATTATGCAGCAACTCTAAACGCAAAATCTAATCAATGGAATTTTTTAGCTGGTGATACGGCTGTTACTTATCCGTTCATTAGAAATGGTTTACTGCTTGATGTTATTGAAGACGATAGAAAAGATAAGCCACACTTCATTTTCGGAAATAAAATTTTATTGATTGATGTTCAGCATCGCATCAGAGGAATTTACGAAACTGATAGTCCGGATGCTACTGCAAAGCTTGAAGATGAGATAAAAGTACTTATTGCAGAGTATTTAAGAAACGTTAATGACGGCAGGTAGGAGAGTCTTTAGTCGCTAGTCTAAAGTCAGGATTGATTACAGTAACAAAAAATAAAGAGATTTAAAATATTCATGGAAAATAGCCCAATTGAAAAAAAGTATAGTAAGTGGATCATCATTCTTTCGATCTTTATACCTGTAGCCGTTGCTTTTTTGTTTGTGGTGAAGCTAAAGGATTTAGGTATAGATGCGCCCACCCTACCTTTTTTACCACCTATTTATGCCACGATTAATGGTATTACTGCTGTGTTGTTGGTGATAGCTGTTTGGGCGATTAAAAATGGTAAAATCACTTTACATCAAAACCTGATGAAATCGGCAATTGGTTGTTCTTTATTGTTTTTGGTGATGTATATTGCATACCACATGACAACACCTTCCACTAAGTTTGGGGGGGATGGTGCCATAAAATATGTTTATTTCTTTATTCTGTTGACTCATATTCTATTGTCTATAGCCATTATTCCTTTGGTATTGGTTACTTATGTAAGGGCATTGGCAGAACGTTTTGACCGACACCGCAAAATCGCAAGAATCACCTTTCCTCTATGGCTTTATGTGGCCATTACCGGTGTGGTGGTGTATTTGATGATTTCGCCTTATTATCAGTATTAATACATTTCTGAATTTTAGCTTGTTTTTCGTGAAACATTAGGCAATATTATGTATTATTGGCTAATGTTTATGGCATCCTGATACGGATGAATAAATATATCTCTTTTGATATCCCTCGTGACTTTAATTAATGAAAACGAATGATGACCAATTGATATATGGCCTTTAAGGATTGTAACAAAGAGCGAGAACTGATTATAGAAATTGTTGGAGGAAGTGAGAAAGCATTTTCTATTCTTTTTTTTAATTATCTACCTATTCTACAATCTTTTGCGCTTAAGTTCACAAAATCTGAGCATGCTGCTGAAGAAGTCATCCAAGATGCCTTTTTACGTATTTGGTTAAATCGTGATAAACTTGAACACGTTGACAATATCAAGGCCTATTTGTATAAATACGTATCAAACGAATGCTTAAGCTTCATCAGAAAAAAAATAAAGGAGGAAAAAGCAATAGGTTTATTGAAAACCCGCTACTCCGAACTGGAGAATGTAACCCTTGATGCGATCCATCTTAATGAAATAAATCGAATTATTATTGCTGCAGTTGATAAATTACCCAGCCAACGCCGGAAAATCTATAAATTAAGTAGAGGAGAGGGAAAAAGCATTCCTGAAATAGCCGAAATTTTGGGTTTATCAGCTAGTACTGTTAAAAATGCACTCGTTATTGCGCTAAAAAGTATCCGTGAGAACTTAATTAAGCATGGTATATCTCTTTTCTTGATTTATTTTATCAGGGGTATTCATTAAAATGAAAAAAAAATAATTCTTCGATAGTCCTAATTTGTCTTTTGTGCTTCTTAGTATCAGATCTATGGAAGAAAGAGTAATATTTCTTATCAATAAGTTTGAGGCAGGCCAAATGGTTGATGCTGAAAAAACTGAATTACTCAATTTTATAGAAAACCACCCAGATACTGTTAGTGGAGAAATTTTGAATTTGCTTAGTGCACATGATTTGGTACATGTGGGTGATGAAGAAATGGATATTGATCAGAACAGGTGGAATTTAGTCTTCAATAAAATTGTTGCTGTAGATCAATTTAAACATCCGAAGAAAACTTCAATTTCTGTTTATTTCAGATGGGCTGCTGCTGCAGTGTTAATTCTAGCCTTTGCATCTATATTCATTTATAAAATACGTGAAAAACAACATGTTTTTACCGCAGACATAGCGCCAGGCGGGAACAAGGCGATTCTTACCCTAGCCAATGGAAAAAAAATCTCATTAAGTGATGTGGCTGATGGGGATCTGATTAAAGAAGCTGGCTTATCTATTTCAAAAACAGCTAGTGGCCATTTAGTTTATAATGTTGTGAATGGGGATTTGTCGGCTAGTGAGAATGAAACCAATACGATTACAACACCTAATGGAGGTGAATGGCAAATACACTTGCCAGATGGTAGCGATGTATGGTTAAATGCTGCATCATCACTTGAATATCCTTTAAATATTGGTAATGCCACAACAAGAAATGTAAAATTAAAAGGAGAAGCATATTTTGAAGTGGCTAAAGACAGCGCTCATCCTTTTGTTGTGGAAACTGAAAAGCAAAAATTAGAGGTGTTAGGTACGCACTTTAATATTAATAGCTATACGGATGAACGTGCAACCAGAACAACGTTGTTAGAGGGAAGTGTCCGAGTTTCCTCACTCACTAATACATCTGAATATGAGGTTTTAAAACCGGGCGAACAATCGGTATTATCAGCGCAGGGAATTAAAATAAATACAGTGGACACTGATGAATCTGTTGCCTGGAAAAAAGGGTATTTTATGTTTAATAACGAAAAACAGGAAAGTATCCTACGTAAGATATCCAGGTGGTACAATATCAAAGTTGAATACGCTGACGAAGAAGCTAAAGATGTGATGTATTATGGAACTGTGAGCAGATTTGATAAAATTTCTCAGGTGTTACACAAATTTGAACAGACCGGTGAGGTTCGTTTTGAGATGCAAGGCAATAAGCTTATTGTTTACAAAGATTAAAGCATAAAGATGAGGGCATAACTAACTCTTATCTATAAAAATATTACTAACTATCAACCTTAACCTAAACCAACAACTATGTACAAACTTCGACAATACCCCTGATGTTCGAAAAGCCAACGAAATAAAAAAGGAGTGCTTGCAACACCCCTTTAATTTTGCTGTCTGGCTATTTCGGTAAACCGGAATCGATCAAAAAAATCAATTATTTCTTGAATAACCACGATACCACATTATGCGCTTAAACAATAAGTGTGTATCGCTAAAAAACAGACTATTAAATGTACAAAATTTATATAAGAATTTTATGTACGCATCGCCGCTACATACCTAAATTGCTATTGATGATGAAGTTAATTACGGTCATATTACTTGCCTCCCTGATGCAGGTTAGTGCAGCTTCGTTTGGCCAGCTTGTTACATTGAAGGAAAAGAATGTAACACTGGAAAGAATGATTAAAGAAATCAGAAAGCAATCTGGTTACGATGTTTTATTATCAACCAATAAGATTAAAAGTACCACTACATTCAATGCTAATTTTAATCAATCAACCATTGCAGAAGTGATGGCTAAGATTATTGCTGGTAAGGATTTAAGCTATACCATTGAAGATAAAACGATCTTGATCAAGCCAAAAGATAAATCCATCTTAGATAAAGTAGTTGATTATTTTGTTGCCGTAAAGGTAATAGGTAAGGTTAAAGATAAAAGTGGTAATGCGCTCCCTGGTGTTAGTGTAAGAGAAAAAGGTGCCTCAAATGCTGTTTCTACTACTTCATCAGGTGATTATGCAATCACAGTAAAGGAGGGGGCTACTTTAGTTTTTAGCTACGTTGGATATAAATCAACAGAGGTTGAAATTGGAAGTAAGACACTTATAAATATAACCTTAGAGGAAGATGCTGAACAGCTTAGTGAGGTAAATGTAGTTTCTACCGGCTATCAGGATCTGAATAAAAAGTTATTTACAGGTGCTGCCACCTCGCTTAAGGCATCTGATGTAAAAAGAGATGGTATCAATGACGTTAGCAGAATGCTGGAGGGGCGTGTTGCCGGCGTTTCCGTACAGAACGTATCAGGTACATTTGGTGCTGCACCAAAAATCCGCGTTCGTGGTGCAACTTCGATCTCCGGAGATAATAAGCCATTATGGGTAGTAGATGGGATTATTCTTGAAGATGTTGTAAACATTTCCAACGAACAATTATCCACTGGTGATCCTTCAACTCTGGTTGGATCTTCAGTAGCCGGGCTAAATCCTGATGACATCGAAAGCTTCAATATTTTAAAGGATGCAGCTGCTACTGCACAATATGGTGCAAGAGCAATGAATGGGGTAGTTATCATCACAACTAAAAAAGGGAGAAATACTCAAGGTAAGCCCGTGATCTCTTACACAGGTAACTTCTCCAGCTACATGAAACCCTCATATGATAATTTTGATATTTTAAATTCTGCAGATCAGATGAATGTTTATCTGGAAATGCAAAATAAGGGTTGGCTAAATCATTCAAGTTCATCACGTAGTGCAAATGGAGGCGTGTTTACTAAAATGTACAATGAAATGTATAAGTATGATGCCGCAACAGGAACATATGGATTAAAGAATGATGCACTTAGTCAAAAACAATATTTGCAACGTTATGCGGATGCCAATACAGATTGGTTTGATATCTTATTCAAACAGTCTTTTATGCAGGAACATTCAATAGGAATTTCATCAGGTACTGAAAAATCAAAGATTTATGCATCAACCAGTTATTTGCAGGATAATGGTTGGACTGTTGGCGATAATGTGAAACGTTTTACAGGCAATGTTCGTGGAAACTTTGAAATTAATGACAGATTAAGTATCGAACTCATTACGCAAGGATCAATCCGTGATCAAAAAGCCCCAGGTACATTGGGTAGAAACGGTAATCCGGTTTATGGAACATATGATCGCGATTTTGATATTAACCCATTCAGTTATTCGCTTAATACCAGCCGTGCACTAACTGCCTTTGATACAAATGGAAACCGAGAATTTTTTACCCAGAACTATGCGCCGTTCAATATTTTACATGAACTTGAAAATAATACTTTAGAGCTTAATTTAATTGATTTTAAGGTTCAGGGCGGAGTAAGGTATAAAATCACAAAGGATTTAAAGTATTCATTTGATGGCGCATATCGTTATGCTAAAACCAGTCAGGAACATAAAATTACTGAAAACTCCAATATGGCTGAGGCTTACCGTGCGGGTATAAGTCCAAATGATGCAACGGTTAGATCAAACAATAAATTTTTATACCGCGATCCTGATGATCCAAATGCGCTACCGGTTAGTGTATTGCCTTATGGTGGTTTCTATAAAACCAATGATGATAATATTGTTAATTATTATGTAAGGAACAGTTTGGAGTATGATAAAACTTTTAATGCAGACCATTTAGTCAACTTTTTTGCCACTCAGGAAATGAGATACATCAACCGTCAGAATAAAGTATTTGACGGATATGGGTACCAATATGATAAGGGAGGTATTCCGTTTATCGATCCAAATATCGTAAAGTCAAATGTAGAAGGTGGTTTTAACTATTACAGCATGGGTTATCGTTACGAACGATACTTAAACTATTCTTTAAGAGGGGCTTATTCTTATAAAGGAAAATACAGTATTAACGCTACAGGGCGTTATGACGGATCAAATCTTCTGGGCGAATCACCTACGGCAAGATGGCTACCTACCTGGAATGTATCTGGTGCATGGAATATTGATACAGAAAATTTTATGCAATCTGAGCGGATTAAAAAGGTAATTAATCGGGCTACTCTTCGTGCTACTTATGGGTTAGTTGCAAGTATGGGTACAGCGCAAAATTCTAGTCTTGTGTTGAGAAGTATGGCTACACGCAGGCCGTACATTCCGGAAAAAGAAACCAAATTATATATAGATGGACTAGAGAATTCTGAGTTAACATTTGAAAAACTTAATGAGCTAAATCTTGGCTTAGATTTAGGTTTATTTAGTGATCGATTAACACTTACTGTAGATGCGTATCAAAGAAAGAGTTTTGATTTAATAGGAGAATTTAGAAATGGTGGCATAGGTGGTGAAGCAGTGAAGCAAGCCAATTATGCAGATATGAAGTCACACGGTATAGAAGCATCTCTTGGTGCCCGAATTTTAAAGACAGGTAACTTTAGCTGGTCATCACAATTAATTTTTGGATACAATAAAAATGAAATCACAAATCTTAAGAACCAGCCATTAATTTTTGACTTAATCGGGCCAGATGGTGGTGCTTTGGAAGGTTATGCCCAACGCGGTTTATTTTCAATCGATTTCAAGGGATTAGATCCGGTAAATGGTTCTCCGAAATTTCTGAATAACGAGGGTGTGGTTAGTGGCGATGTTTATTTGCAGAGCAATGTGGTTAAGTATTTAAAATATGAAGGACCAATTGATCCGAAATACACTGGTGGTTTTTCAAACACATTTAAGTATAGAGATTTTACACTTTCTACACTGGTTACTTTTGCTGCAGGAAATAAGGTACGTCTTGCTCCAGCCTTCAAAACCAGTTATACCGATTTAGATGCTATGCCTAAAGCTTTCTTAAGCCGTTGGGAAATGCAGGGGGATGAGCTTAAAACTAATGTGCCTTCTATTTTGGATGCACTTGAAGCCGTTGACTTTAGAAGTGTTTATGCCTATAATAATTATAATTATTCTACTGAACGTGTAGCAGATGGAGGTTTTGTAAGAATGAAACAAGTCATCTTAAGCTACAACATCCCTTCAAAATATACTAAGAAACTTGGGTTAACCAATTCTTCAATAAGTGCTGTAGGTAACAACTTATTCTTGATTTATTCGGATAAAAAGTTGAATGGGCAAGATCCAGAATTCTTCGGGTCAGGTGGTGTTGCATTGCCGATACCGCGTCAGTTCACATTGTCTTTAAAAGTAGGATTCTAAATAAAAAATCATGAAAAAAATATTTATATCTATTGTTGCCCTTTCTCTTCTTTCAAACCTGGGATGCAAGAAGTTTTTAGAGCAATCTCCAGATCAAAGAACGCAATTAAATTCAGTTGATAAAGTAGCAGAATTATTAACCAGTGCTTATCCGGAAGGGAATTATATTGCTTTTACGGAAACATCATCAGATAATGTAGAAGATAAAGGACCGGGTATAGGTGATGAAAATAGGGAAATTGTTTTTCCTTACAATTGGAGAGATAACGACAATTATACCGAAGATACACCTACTAATTACTGGAATGCCTGTTATACTGCTATTGCAGCTGCTAATGCAGCACTAGAGGCTATTGGTAAGGTACCTGATCAAACGGCTTATTTACCTTATAAAGGCGAAGCGTTACTTGCCCGAGCTTACGCTCACTTTATGTTGGTTACTCTTTTCTCAAAAACCTATGAAGCTGGTACCGCCAATGATTCTCCTGGAATTCCGTATGTAACCTCGCCAGAGAAGGTTGTAGTTGGCCAATATTCTAGAGGTACTGTTGCATCCGTATATGCGAATATAGAAAAAGACTTAACAGAAGGGTTGCCTCTTTTAAAGAACACGGCATATAAAATTCCTAAATATCACTTTAATATTTCAGCCGGTAACGCATTTGCCGCCAGATTCTTTTTGTTTAAAAAAGATTATGATAAAGTAATTCAATATGCCAGTGCCGTATCTCCTGGAAATTCATTTGCGAACATTTTGAGGCCGTGGAATACTCGATATAACACTTATACCCTTGATGAGATGTACCTGTATTTTACACAAGCTTCGGAGCCTTCTACTTTATTATTAATTGAAACGGCCTCTTCTTGGGCAAGAACCCTTACTCCCCGTTTTGGTTATGGCCAGGTGATTAATAATGAGGTTTTTACCAATAATGTAACTGGTGCCCGTTGGTCGTATAAATCAGCTTATTATGGGCAACCCCACTATAGTATGCTTAAATGGAAGGAATATTTTGTAAAAACGAGTCCTAACGCCACCATTGGAGAACCATACACTATAGTTCCTGTACTTACAGCAGATGAGACGTTATTAAATAGAGCAGAAGCTTATGCATCATCAGGACAAAATACACTGGCATTACAGGATTTAAATACATATGCCAGTACCAGGATTTTAAATTATAGTGCTACTATCCATGCGGTAACATTGGCTAAAATTGCTGCTTACTATGGTATTACTGATCCGAAAGAAGGATTAATTGCAACTATCCTTGATTTTAAGAAAAAAGAATTTACTCAGGAAGGTTTGCGTTGGTTTGATATTTTAAGGTATAAAATACCGGTAACACATCGAATTTACGCTGTAAATGGTTCATTTACAACCATCGAACTTACGGCTAATGATCCTAGAAGATTATTTCAACTGCCTACACAGGTTACACTTTCTGGTATTAACCAAAATCCAAGATAATTATGAAGAAAACATTTAAATATGGATTTGTTGCATTAGTCCTGCTTACAATCCTCGCATCCTGTAAAAAGGAATCTAAGCTAAATGCCAATCTGGATGCGATAGACCAAAATATAATAAAAGATAAAAATTCGACTGATATCTGGTTAGATCAAAACTTTTTGAATCCGTATAATATTGAAACTAAATACCGATTTGACCGATTTGAATTGGCCTCAGGAAAGAATATTACTCCTCCATTAGTAGAACAGGTAATCCCTGCAATGGAAATGGTTCGGGATGTGTGGATCAGGCCATACGAAGTTGCCGGAGGAGGAGATTTTATAAAAAAAATCTCCCCTAAACAATTCGTTTTAGCTGGTAGTGCAGAATATAATAGTAATGGATCAATCACTTTAGGTACTGCCGAAGGTGGACGTAAAATTGTTCTTTATGTTATTAATTCATTCGATAAAACCAATATCAATTCTGTAAAACAGATGATCCAGGTGATTCAACATGAATACACACACATTTTAAATCAAACGGTTGATTTTTCTCCGGAATATCAAACGGTATCTCGTGGTGGTTATGAAGCAAACTGGACTCAACGACCGCTTTCTGAAGCATATTCTTTGGGTTTCATTACACAATATGCCAGGGTATCGCCAATAGAAGATTTTGCCGAGCAGTCATCAAATATGTTGATGATGGGAAGGGTACAATATAATGCCATTGTAGCCACAACACCTGCAGATGCTCAGGTTAAATTGAAGAAAAAAGAACAATATGTGGTAGACTATTTTAAGACTGCATTTAATATTGATTTCTATCAGTTACAGAAGGAAGTTCAAAAGGCATTATTTAAGGTGTCTCCCCCTGTTTTATCAAGGTTAACTGGTTATGGTGTAGGCTATACTACATTATATTCGAACCCAACCACGGATCCAAATCAATCTGCTGAATTTTTAGGGTTGTGGAACGCCGCAAGAAATTCTATGGCTGCTGGCGGGTTTGTACTTAAAGATTTTAAAATGACTTTTAGAGCTACTAATCTGATGACTTTAAGATATACTTTTACAAATGCTGCTGGTACGACAACCTACTCTGCCGATGCTGACTATACTTTGGCATTAAATGCATCTACCGGAACTACTACTTTTACCTTAAATGCAACACAACCTACCGCTACAGTTCCAGCTGTGGATCCTGTACCCTACAGTAACATGGGGGTAATTAATGCAAGAATGGCAGGGGTGAATAGTTACTTTTCAACGGGGTCATTCAGGGCTAACTGGATTAATCAGATTATACCTGGCGAAATAGGATACTTGGGTTCATTAGGCGCATTTTATAAAACCACAAACGCTAACTCCTATTTTTATGGAACAATGGGGCAATAATTTAAGAGAAATCAACATGAAAAAAATATTAATATATACACTTTTTTCTCTTGCCTTATTTACGGGTTGTAAAAAGGAAGAGGTATTGATTGATGGCGAAAGACCTGAAGAAAGGGTTTCTACTGCCATAACAAAGTATAATGATGAATTAACCGGGAGTACAAACGGCTGGAAAGCATTTTTATATCCCGAAGGTGGTGGTGGCTATTCCTTTTATTTTACTTTCACAAAAGATAATAAGGTAAGCATGTACGCTGATTTAGATTCTGATCCTGCCAGCGAAAGCATGGAAAGTACCTATCGAATCAAGGCACTCCAAAATCCAACATTATCATTTGATACCTACAATTATATGCATATTCTGGCTGATCCTGATCCAAATACTTTTGGAGGTGTTGCCGGGTGGGGTGTTTTTTCAGATTTTGAGTTTACATTCGATAAACAAGTGGGTGATTCGATTATGCTTTCGGGTAAGCTTTTAAAAAGTAAGTTGGTTTTAGTAAAAGCAACGCCAGCTGAAAAAAAACTTTATAATGAGAAAGGTTTATTGAATGCTATCCTGACATCTGTAGGTTATATTGATGCTAACAGCAACCTCTATTTTACATTGGTTGATGCGGTAAAAGTTCAAACCTCTATCAACTACCTCCAAAAAGTAATTACATTTATTTGGGATAACGGTAATGGTGGCGTAAACACGACTTCAACCGGGTTTGCTTTTACCTTAACAGGAATAAGATTTAAAGAGCCTTTGATATATAAAGATAAAGCCATTAGTGAACTCACCTGGGATCCGGCTAAGCAGGTATATTTTACCACAGTGGGTGGAGCAAGGCTGGAAATCGTTTCCTCAACAACTTCAATTTATCCTTTACATTTACTTTTGGGTATACAATATTCTGAAATTATCGTTCCAAATGGTACGAATTACCCAGGGTGGGGAACAGAGTTTATTACAAGAAGAGCAGCGGCTGCGGCAGGTACATTGGCATCTGGATATAATTTAAGATTAGATCGAATGGTTTTTAATTTTAATACCATAAACAATACCATGTTGTTAAGTGCAGATGTTTATCAGGGTGCAAATAGGTTTGTTGCAGATTTTCCGTATACTTTTAATAAAACCACAGCAGGTGTGTACAAATTTACAGCATCAGCACCAACTGGGAATGCTGCTTTAATTGTAACGCAAATGGCACCACTCACTACACAACGCATTAATGCAGATACTTTCACATTGGCGTATTTTACAAATCCAACAACTGGTGAGATCTTAGGTCAGTTTAAAAGTGTAGAACATCCAAACTTTACATTCTCCGGCTCTTTACAATAAGTTAAGTTTATGCTTTCAACCCTCGCCCAACAGCGAGGGTTTTTTTATGACATAATTTTTAACTCCCTCCATTCGTTAAATCGTTATATTTGTAAACATGAAAAGGAAAATTATTTTCGTCTTATTTCTAGCCCTACTTAATTTCGGTAGTACGTTACAGGTGAATGCACAATGTGCCATGTGCAGCATTAACGCAGAGCAAGGTAATAAAAATGGCAACACTGTTTCTGCCGGTTTAAATACAGGTGTGCTTTATCTGTTAGCCATTCCATATTTAATGGCTATTGTTGTAGGTGTAGTCTGGTATAAAAAATATCGTAAGAAAAATATTCATCTGGAAATGAAGAAGGAGCCATTTCATTTGAATTAACACATGGCTGAACAAACATCAAAAATTTACGCCATTGTACATTGTAAATGTCCGCATTGCCGCAGGGGTGATGTTTTTACAGGCAGCATGTACGGGTGGAATATTCAGCATACAAAAATAGTCTGCAGTCATTGTGCGCAAAGGATAGAAATAGAACCTGGCTATTTTTATGCGGCCATGTATGTGAGTTATGCGATGAATGTGATTGAAATGCTCATCGCCAGTTTTGTTACTTACCTCATCTTTGGTCCTTTAACAGATGATACCTTCTGGCATTATCTGATTGTCATTTTTGCGGGATGCTTTATTTTATATCCTTTTAATTACCGGTATTCGCGAATGATATTATTACATGTCTTATCGCCTAATATCAAGTATAAGCCATATTACGATAAGTAAGGAAGCAAGTTGGTTAGTTGTAGGTTTGGTGAGATGTTGATAGCTCATTATTCAATCAATTAAGTCCAACTCTCCATCTGACCAGATAACCACCTTTACACCTTACCACCTTCACAGCTTACCAGATTAATACCTCACCTATGTTAAAGAAAGAAACTTTAAAATTCATAAAAGATGTGGCCAGCCACAACAACCGGGAATGGTTCGCCGAGAATAAATCAAAATATGAGGATGCCAGGCAAGACGTTTTAAATATGGTTGCTGCGCTTATTCCTGAACTTGCCAAAATAGATCCATTCATTTCTGCAGATACTGATGCCAAGAAAAGCCTAATGCGCATTTACCGTGATGTTCGTTTCAGCAAAAATAAAGACCCTTATAAAAATAACTTTGGAATCTGGTTCTCTGCAAAAAGCAAGGGGGGTAACGGACCAGGCTATTATTTGCATATTCAACCGGGCAATAGCTTTATAGCCGGGGGTTATTGGATGCCTGATGCACCAGATGTTAAACTGATCAGACAGGAGATTGATTATAATATCAGTGATTTTAAAGAGATCATTAACCATAAAGATTTTAAAAGCAATTTCAAATTAGGCACTTCAAATGCCTTAAAAAATGCGCCTAAGGGTTACGATCCCGCTGATCCAAACATTGAATACTTAAAACTCAAAAGTTTCGAAGCAACGATGAAATTAGATGATGAAGAATTTTTTAAGCCTGAACTCGTTAATAAGTTGATAAGTTCTTTTGCAACTGTTAAACCATTAGTTGCATTTTTACGAAATGCTATTGACCAATAACCTTCAAGGGGGCATAACACTTAATATTCTTTACTCAAATAAATTTCAACACTAAAAAATGAAAAATACCTTTTTAGCTTTTGCACTTCTATTGTTTATTTCATCCCTAACATCATGTGTGGTTCTTTCGCCCAAAAAGTATAAGGCATTGTTAGGTAGTAAAGATTCTTTATACACCGCTTTTAATGAAGGCCTGGTTAAAATAGAAAATCTGGATAAAGAAGTCTCGAGGCTTAAAAAGGATACCACGATGATGGCTGAGGAGTTGAGGGATTTGCAGAATAACTATAATGAAGTTGATGCCAATTACAAAAAACTTAAAAACAATTCGACTAGCGAAATAACCAAGTTATCAGGTGATTTAGCTGCAAGGGAAAAGCGTTTAAAAGAAGTAGAAGAAGTGTTGCGTAAACGTGATGAAGCTACCAATTCATTAAAAGAAAAACTGCAACAGGCTTTATTAGGCTTTACGAAAAATGGTTTAACAGTAGAAATTAAAAATGGTAAGGTATACGTTTCCTTAACAGATAAACTTTTATTCCCTTCGGGAAGTATCATTATTGATGAAAAAGGTAAGCAAGCCTTAACCCAGCTGGCTAATGTGTTAAAGCAACAGCCAGAAATCAATATCGCGGTAGAAGGTCATACTGATAATCAAAAAATTAATAACCTGGGTCAGATTAAAGATAACTGGGATTTGAGCGTGCTCAGGGCAACATCTGTTGTGCGTTATTTAACTGAAAATGAAAAAGTAGAAAGTGTAAGGATGACGGCTACAGGAAAAGGTGAATTTCAACCTCTGGGTGCAAATAATACTGCTGAAAGTAGAAGCAAGAACAGAAGGATAGAAATTGTACTGTCGCCAAAACTGGATGAGCTTTACAACCTGATCAAATAAAAGATTGAATGTTGTATCATAAGTATTAATTGATATCAAGATTTGTCATATTGAGCTTGTCGAAATACCGTTAAGGAAATTTTTTAATGGTACTTTGACAGGCTCAGGATGACATTTTGTGTTTATGACATAGATTATTTTATTTTCGATATGATTTTAACACTTTAAATGTTTGCTCAAAATCTCCTCCGTTTAAATTTGTATAATCGGGCATGGAAATTTTATGATAGGATAAAAAGTTTAGCAGTTGCTTGATGATATTGGATACCTCTTCAGATACATCAGTATGTTTAAGTGAATCTATTTTTAATAGGTACAGTGTCACTTCTAACATTTTAAAATCTTCTTTTTCTGCTATTTTTAGCCCTTCATCGCTTTCAATAACTGCCTGTTCATAGTTGTGAATGCAATTGTAAAAACTGGCTTTGAAAATAAAAAATCCAACCGAAATAAATGGCGTGTAGTAAGTGTAATCACTTCTGATGATTTTATCAACAAAATCAACAATTCTCTGCGCCTTTTTATAATAATTCAGTTTAAGATAGGTGTGACCTAAATGAATTAATAAAAATGGAGAGAATACAGAATTCCTGATGTAGAAAATATTTGGATATTTATTCAGGATTGCCATAATAAACCGATGGCATTCTGCATAATTTTTTTGTGTAAACAGGGTAAGTAAAACCAGGCGATAGCAAAGTATTTCTGTAGTGGTAAGTGCTTCATTCCTTAATGGTGGACTCTGGTCTATCTGATGGCAAAGTTTAATGATTTTATCTTCAAATGAGCGGCCCTCATTTGGCTTATTAATGAGGTTGTTATAAAAGTATAAGATTAAATCATAAGGGTTTATTGGGAAAAGTTCATTCAGTCTCTTATAGTTTCGCTTTAATAATTGCATGGTGTTCACCAATGAAGCCTTATCAATATCAATTAAAAGAATATTACATTCAATAATATGCAACATGATTTGTATATCCTGATTCAGCACATTATCAGAAATGTTCTTGATCGTTTCCTTGTATAACTTGCTCATGGTTCTTCCAGAAGCCATGAGGTCGATAAAATCCTGCCCGATGCTTTGTTTATTAAACATGGAATTGGACTTACTTAGCTCATATTTTGCAACGCTGCAGATGAAGTCGAAGGCTTTGTTCTTTTCTTCATTGGTGAACGGCAACATTAAAATATTTTTGAGTTCGGCAATTTCGTTTCTGTTCACGCAAAACCTTACAGACCAATTCAGAATGTTATTTCTTAATGCCGTTTTGGGATCAAAATTCTGTAGGATGTATTCGAAAAAAGCTTTGCTCGACTTATATTTAAAGTTCTCCGTAATTTGTATGAATACGAAATAAGTATAAATATCATTATTTAGAAAACGAACTATTTCCGTCGGTACAACTGTACTTAATCGCTTTTCTTCAATTAAAATTCCGGTATACAGTAGTTCTTCATATGCATCGGGATAGCTGTCTATATAACTAAGTACATTTTCTTTAGCCACCCGCAACCCCTTGTTACCTATAGATATGTGTTCGGTAATTTTTTTTAACAAGAATATTTTTTCAGTACTTTTTTTGGCTAGTAAGATTTTTTTCTCCAGAAAGTAATTGATTAACTCATAGCACAATAATGGATCTTCAAGCTCCAGATTTTTGATCTCGTTTGAAAGTTTAAAATAAACCTGTAGCCAAAAAGGGGTTTTAAGCTGTGTAATTAAGGACTGGCTGATATCATCTATCATTACCAGTTTTTTTTCAATATGGCTAAGTGTATATAAAATTTCTTTAGTGCTGAGCGGTGGAACATTACATAAAGTTTCCTCATCGTAATATACACCTGTATACCATGATTTGGTTAAAAAAGCGGAGCCCGTTAATGCTGGTTGAAGATTGATCCAGGTATGGGTTCTTACGCTGATTACCGTCTTTAAAAAGTTGTTCTCCTCAATGCTATACAGGAAGTCTACAAATGATTTAAATCTGTTACTGCTGGCCAGGTAATCATCTATTCCGTCAATAATAATGATAAATCGTCCCTCTTTTTGAAGGGGATTGTCCTTTAAATAAGTGATCATCTCACTCACACTCCCAAAGTTAAATTCTCTTGCAAACCATTCTTTTAGCGTTAATCCTGCCTGAATAGTAGACATGATTACGTTTGAATTGATCAATAAAACAATATCATTTTTATAAAGCGCTTGTTCTGAATGAAAAAAATGTTCCACTAAATGAGCCATTAGTATGGATTTACCATGGCCTGGCTGCGCACTTACCGTAGCAAACTGATAATTATTCTTTAAAAAGTAATCGAAATCGGGATAATAGAAACTTCGTTTTGCTGTAAACTCAAATGGCACACCTGAATTGTTTTTCTTAATCACCAGAGAAGCGTCAGTAATGGACTTTGCCTTTAGTTTTAAGGTTTGCCATAAGCTTTGGGTAACAGTGATATTATCTTTTTTGTCTCTCCTGAAAGCATCCCAGTCTGAGTAGCCAACATATTGAGACAAGCTATTTAATGTGAACAAAGAAAATTTATGCAGTGTGTTTGCAAAACCAAAGAAACGCTTGATAGTGGTTTCACTAACATAGTTTTTCGTTTCCTGGAATACGTACTCAGAAATTACCTTACAATGAGCTGGATCAATATTTCTCAATCCTGATTTTGTAAGTACAAACTTCCTGAGTTCAATAAGGAGTTCGTTTGAGTTCATTAATTATAGAGATGATGACTACGCTAATGTCATCAAATTTTAACAATAGCAGAAATGATTTGAGTAACAAATGCAGCTATGAATGAAATGAATGGAAAACCCCAGGCAAGTAATGAATAGGAATGGATAAGACAGATTATAGTCCGGAATGTAGATTTGTTACTAGGTACTTCTAAAAATAATGGTACTGAAGTATTTCAATTGTCACCCTAAATAACGCCTGAAATGATAAAAACCTTTACCACTATATCTTTAACAGGGATAAACCGCGTTTTGTTTAAAATTTTAGTTATCGTTTTAATAACGCTCTTATATTCAGAATCGTATGCACAAACAAAAATTTATGCAAATTCGGTAACGGCATCAGGCAATGCCACCAGCCTTACAGGTTGTGGTACATTGGGTTTAGGTGCATGTTCAGTTACTACGATAGATAATGCTACAAATGCCATTACCAATGATGAAAATACTTTTGCAACTGTAAAGTCGTCGGGAGGTATTGCTTTAAATATTTTAGCGTACAGTGGTGAACTTGAATTAAAGTTTCCATCTAATATTCCGGCGAATACGACTACTTACATCAGAATAGATTCTGATCCTGATTTATTAAATGCGCTTGTAGGGGGTAATTTAGGTGGCTTGCTGGCTAACGTTTTAGGGAACGTAGTTTTAGGAAATCACAGTTTTTATATCGCAGCTAAAAATGCCTCTGGTACTATCGTTACAGATGGGGCCAGTAGCGGGCAGTTTACCAATAATAACCTTCGTTTGGTTAAAGATGGTTTAGGTCGGTTTTATGTGGCCATTACGCCGAACCAAATTTATGATCGGGTATTTATCCGCGACATTACCAATGCAGCCTTAATTGGTGCAAATAATAACACTAAAGTATATTATGCATTCTACACTTCTGGAACAGATCCTTGTGCACAAGCCTTTACCACGAGTTTCGAAGGAACAGGGATTAGCCTGGATGCTTTGCGCTTAGGAAATTCAGGTGTGATTAATAGTGAAAGGGCAATAGATGCAGATCAAAATAACTTTTCTCAGATCAGCCTTGGTGTTGCCGCGGTAGGTGGAACAGCCAGTCAGATTTTTTATTTTACCACTTCTTCCAATGCTACCGATGATTTTAATTTAAGGTTTAAAGCTTCTCCTGCACTTTTAACACTGGGTCTCTTAAATAACATCAGGGTTACGGCTTACAATGGAATTGATGAAGTTTTTACACAAACACTAGATCCTGCGTTACTAAACCTCGAGTTACTTACGCTACTCAATAACGGATCAATTGTTTCGATTCCATTCTCACCCGGGAGATCTTTCGATCGGGTAAAAGTTACGCTCTCATCACTTGTAAATGCAAATTTAACGCAGACGATTGATGTTCATGGATTAACACGATCTGCAGGAAGACCCACCTTTACGGCTCCTGCAAGTAATGCAATAGCTGCCTGTTACAATGCTCCGGTAGTTTTAACTGCTACAACCGCCAATACAAATGAATTAATTTGGTATGATGCTTTGCAAGGGGGTACACCATTGGCAACAGTTCCTTATAATGGTGGCTTTACCACACCTGCTTTAACTGCCAATAAAACTTATTATGTAGCAGCAAGACGTTTAAATTGTACTGATGAATCGGTTCGGGTACCTGTGGTGATCACTGTAGATCCACAAATCACATTTGCAGGGGCTACCTTAGTAAATGCAACCAGCCAGTTTGCTTACAATCAGCAAATTACTGCAGCAACTGGTGGTACGCCTGGTTTTAGCTATACTTTAGCCTCTGGCAGTACTTTGCCAACTGGTTTATCGCTTTCTACCAATGGAACCATCAGTGGTACACCAACGGTACCCAATGTATATAACTTTTCTATCGTTGCAACGGATTCAAAAGGTTGTACGGTTACCGCTGCTTACACGCTTACGGTTACCGCTGCCCTAACTTTACAATCAAGAAACTTGCCCGAAGGCATTACTGGTATTGCTTATCCAACTCAAATTATTCCTGCAGCAGCAGGCGGAACCGGCCCTTACACTTATTCGGTTGCAAATCCCCTTCCGTCTGGTTTAACATTCAATCCGGCAACAAGAGAAATCACCGGAACACCTACCACTCCGGGCAATTATACCATTCCGATAACGGTAGCTGATGCCAATGGAAACACCATCACAGCAAATTACACCATTAAAATTACCGATCCGTTTGTGTTGCCTGCTGCAACGCTTGCCATGGGAACCAAAGGAACGGTATATGCGCCACAATTTATTCCATCGGCAACAGGCGGAACAACACCTTATACCTATGTGGCTACAGGTTTGCCTGCAGGTTTAACTTTTAATCCGGTTACCCGGGCAATTACGGGTACACCGACTGTTGATGGTTCTTTTACAGTAGCGGTTACGGCCACTGATGCAGATGGGAAAACGGTAACGACTAATTATGCGCTTACCGTAATTAATCCGCTAATATTGCCATCTGCTGCACTTCCGGATGGAAATGAAAATGTTGCTTATGTAGCGACTACTCTTCCTGCAGCTACAGGAGGTGTTGGACCATACACTTATGTTGCCAGCAACCTTCCTGCCGGATTAAGCTATAATCCAGCAAACAGACAATTAACCGGTACACCTACTCAGGCTGGTAATTATTCCATATCAGTAACTGCAACTGATAGCGAAGGCAGAACAGCAACTAATGCCTATCCGATTAAAGTAATTGGAACGCTTAATTTACCATCATCTACCTTACCAAATGGAATTGTTGGAACCGGATATCCGGCTCAAACCATACCTGCGGTAAACGGTGGAACTGCACCATATACTTATGCTGCGGTAAATCTGCCTTCGGGTTTAACCTTTGATCCATCAACAAGAGTCATTACTGGTACACCAACGGTTGGAGGTACTTTTAATGTTCAGGTTACGGCAACAGATGCGAATAACAATAAGGCCACCACATCTTACAGCATAACGGTAGACGTAAATGCACCGGTTGTGGCATCTACAACGGTTTGCTCCGGTTCGGTTGCTTCCTTAACGGTGAGTAATGTATTGCCGAATGTTTCTTACAGGTTGTATGGCCCGGCAGGAAATACCGTTTTACAAACCAGCGCTGCAGGTACTTTTACCACTCCGGCAGTTACTTCTCAAACCACTTTTTTTGTAGAGGCATTCTCGGGTACTGCGGTGAGTTCCAGAACTGCCGTTACGGTTTCTGTTAATCCACCAGCTACTTTAGCCACTGTAACCACCAGCAACCAGGTGATTAATGCTGGTCAAACCACTACTTTAACAGCGACTGCTGATGCCGGAAATACAATTGCCTGGTATGATGCTGCTACTGGTGGAAATCAGGTTGGTGTTGGTGCCTCATTTACCACACCAGCTCTACAAACCAGCACCAGCTATTATGTACAAACCACAAGTGCTGCAGGTTGTATCAGTGCGACGCGGGTTCCAGTTCTAGTTACTGTAATCGCTGGTGGAGGTAATACTGCATGTAATGCTGCGAGCAGTCAGAATACAGGTATAAATGGTATTTGTTTATTATGTTCGGTTAATGGTGCGGGTAACTCCACTGATGCCGATGTGAATAATTTTACCAGAATTTCACTGGCTGTTGGTGTGGGCGCTACAGGCTATCAACAATTAATTTTCCCTGCTGCAGGTGCGGCAACGGATAGTATCCGTTTAGACCTTGCCTTGCCTGGAGGTCTCGCAGATGTAAGCCTTCTTAATAATATTACGGTAAGTATATTAAACGGAACCACCGTTGTCAGAACTGTCCAAATTAATGGAAACGTATTAAATCTCACTCTATTAGGTGGAAACAGATTTGCCGCTACTGTATTGGCAGGTGGTGTTTATGATCGGGTTCAGGTGAGCTTTGGCGCATTGGTATCTGCATTAAGTAGCTTAGATATTTATGGCGCTACGGTTATCTATCCAAATCCAACCATCACAGCTGGTGCCCAATCAATTTGCGCTGGCGGCACGGCTACTTTAGCGGCCACGGCAAATGAAGGTACAACATTAACCTGGTTTAATGCGCCAACTGGCGGAACACAATTAGGTGCAGGTGAAACTTTCACTACTCCTGCAATTGCCGCAACCACCACTTATTATATTCAGGTTAATCAGGCAAATTGTGCCAATACCACACGCGTTCCGGTTGTGGTAACGGTAAATCCGGCTATTGTTTTTAATGGAACGACACTTACTAATGCAACGATTGCATCGCCATACAGCAAACCACTTCCTATAGCAACTGGTGGAACGCCAGGTTTTACTTATGCACTGGCATCAGGAAGTACGCTTCCTGCCGGATTAACTTTATCTTCAGCTGGTTTAATCAGCGGAACACCAACAGCAACAGGCGCACCTACATTCTCTGTGGTGGTTACCGACACTAAAAATTGTAGTGTAACGGCAACATTCAACTTAACTGTTACGCCGGCCTTATCGCTGGCCGCAGGTACATTGCCAGATGGTGTTACTGGAACAGTTTATGTTCCTCAAACCATTCCAGCCGCAGCAGGAGGAACTGGCCCTTATACTTATACGGCGAACAGTCTTCCTCCGGGATTAATTTTTGATCCGACAACAAGAGAAATTTCTGGTACTCCAACACAAATTGGCAACTATACTATTCCAGTAACAGTAACTGATGCAAATGGAATTACCTTTACAGCTAATTATACACTTAAGGTTACTGATCCATTGGTTTTGCCACCTGCTACTTTAGCCAGTGGAACCAAAGGATCTGTTTATCCTACTCAAAGCATTCCATCGGCAATCGGTGGAACAGCACCATATACTTATTCGGCTACAGGCCTTCCTTTAGGTTTAGCTTTTAACACCACTACCAGAGAAATTACAGGTACACCCGGCGAGTCTGGCACCTTTAGTATTCCGGTTACCGTAACTGATGCGACAGGAAAAACAGCTACTACGAATTACAGTATTTCAATCATGGATCCTTTGGTATTGCCACCGGCTAGCCTGGCTGACGGAAATGAAAATGTGGCTTATCCGGTTCAGAATATTCCAGCCGCTCTTGGTGGGGTAGGACCATACAGTTATGTTGCTACCAATCTTCCTCCGGGCTTATCATTTGATCCGGTAACCAGAAACATTACTGGTACGCCTACTCAGGCAGGTAATTATGTTGTTTCGGTAACCGTTACGGATAGTCAAAACAGAACGGCATCAAATAACTATGGCTTAACAGTAATTGGTGCATTAAACTTACCAACTGCAACCTTGCCAAATGGCGTGGTTGGAGATAGCTATCCGGCGGTAACACTTCCTGCTGTAACCGGTGGCACAGGGCCATACACTTATCTGGCTACTAATCTTCCGGCAGGATTATCATTTAATACCACTACAAGAGAAATTACAGGTACGCCAACTGTAGGCGGAACATTTACCATTTCTTTAATGGCTACCGATGCAAATGGCAATAAAGCAACAACAGGTTATAGCCTGACTGTAACCGTAAAGGCACCAATTGTGGCTGCGGCTACTGTTTGTGCGGGTTCATCAGCCACATTAACAGTTAGTAATATCCAATCGGGTGTAACTTACAACTGGTATGCCGCTACCGGAAATACACCTCTGGCTACCAATAATACTGGTGTATTTGTAACGCCAGCAGTTACTACTCAAACCGTTTTTTATGTAGAGGCTGTATCTGGTACAGCGGTAAGCCCTAGAACGGCGGTAACAGTTTCTGTCAATCCATCAGCAACATTAGCTACGGTAACCACGAACAGCCAGGTGATTAATGCCGGACAGTCTACTACTTTATTGGCAACTGCTGATGCGGGAAATACCATTGCCTGGTTTGATGCGCCAACAGGCGGTACACAGGTAGGTACCGGAACTTCTTTCTTTACACCTGTTCTTAATACCAATACTACCTATTATGTTGAAACCACCAGTCAGGCAGGCTGCGTGAGTGCAAGTCGTGTTCCGGTAACGGTTACTGTAATTCCTGGCGGAACAGGTACTGCCTGTAATGCAGCAAATACCCAAAACAGCGGTATCACTGGTTTATGTCTGTTATGCGGAATAACTGGTGCGGGTAATTCAACAGATAATGATGCGACAAATTTCACCCAGATTACTTTAGGTGCTGGTGTGGCTTCAACAGGGTATCAGCAATTAATTTTCCCAACAGCTGGTTCTGCTACCGATAGCGTAAGATTAGATCTGGCTTTGCCGGGTGGATTGTTGGATCTTCAGTTGCTGAACAATGTAACTGTTAATATCCTGAATGGAACAACAGTAGTTAGAACGGTTCAACTGGGTTCTTCTTTATTAAATCTTCAGTTACTGAGCGGAAGCCGCTTTACCGCAACCTTAGCTGCGGGTGGTACTTTTGATCGTGTAGAAGTTCGAATTGGTGCTCTGGTTTCTGCGGTAACCAGCTTAGATATTTACGGGGCAACAATGGTATATCCTAACCCAACTGTTACCGCTGGTGCGCAAACCATTTGTGCAGGTAGTACTGCTACACTTGCAGCTACCGCAAGTGCTGGTACCACTTTAGCCTGGTATAATGCGCCAACAGGAGGTACCCAACTGGCAACTGGTGGAACTTTTACCACGCCGGCCTTAACCGCAACCAATACTTATTATATACAGGTATCAAAAGGTAATTGCCCTAATACCTTACGCATTCCGGTAACGATAACTGTAACACCTGCGCTGGCTACGCCAGTGGTGGCAACAGTGGCTACTTATTGTGCGGGTACTCCTGCCACTTTATCGGTTACCAATCCAGTTAATGGGATTACTTATAACTGGTATGATGCGCTAACTGGCGGAAACTTATTGTTTACCGGGGCAGTGGTTACCACACCAGCATTGAATTCAAATACTACTTATTATGTAGAAGCTGCCGAAGGAAGTTGCGTGAGCGCTAGCCGGGCAACTGTAGCCGTAACTGTAAATCCACGTCCGGCGTTGCCTGTCGTTACTGCAAGTGCATCAACCGTTGCGCCTGGACAAACCGTTATTTTAACGGCAACTTCTACAGACCCTGCTGTTACCTTTAATTGGTACAATTCGGCAAATGCGACTACGCCAATTTATACAGGTGCTACTTATGTAACACCACCCTTAACTACTACAACCAGTTATTTTGTAGAAACTGTATCGGCTAACGGATGTACCTCAGCCAGCAGGATTCAGGTAACCATTAATGTGAATGGTAACAATACGCCAAACGTTGTTCCTTGTGAGGCCGCAGTTGCACAAACCAATGGCGTTACTGGGGTAGCATTGCTGGCAGGCGTATTTAATCCAGCATTGGCAATTGATAATGATACACAAACCGCTTCTTCGTTAGTGTTACCTGTGGGGGCATTAG
This sequence comes from Pedobacter psychrotolerans, assembly GCF_004340665.1. GTDB lineage: Bacteria > Bacteroidota > Bacteroidia > Sphingobacteriales > Sphingobacteriaceae > Pedobacter > Pedobacter psychrotolerans. The sequence continues at coordinate 188,593 of NZ_SLWO01000005.1, read as the reverse complement.
GTGCTTCGGTTTACCAGAGAGCAAGCTTTGGCGCCGTTTCAAATGCAGGCGATACGGTTCGGGTACTGGTTTCTTCACCAGGAAGGCTGCTTTCACTCAGCTTATTGGGGAATGCACAAATCACCAGTTACCTTGGAACCAATAGTAACGGCGATTCAAGATTTTTAAATAACAACCTTTTAAATGTTCAGTTATTAAATGGCGATACACAAGCACTGGTTACCTTCGTGCCTGCTACAAGCTTTGATGCAGTAGAAGTGCGGTTAAATGGCGGCGCTTTGGGTGTGCTTACATCAATTAACTTTAATTATGCCCAACGCATTTTAGTGGCCCCGGCGGTGGTTTCACCAAATGTAACTGCATGTGTGGGTCAGACCACGCAGCTGGTGGTTAACAATCCATCTTCAAGCTTAACTTACAGGTGGTACGATGCTGCTGGAACATATTTAACTGGTAAAGACGGAATTATTTTTACTACTCCGGTGTTAACTGGTGATACCCGGTTTTTCGTAGCTGCGGTATCGGCATCCGGCTGTGTAAGCGCTAAAACAGGGGTAAATGTAACGACTAATCCAGCGCCTGTTCAGCCAGAACTATTAAATCCTGATGTGAATACCTGTATCAATACCGGTGTGGTATTGCAGGTGAAAAATCCTGTTGCAGGCACCACTTATAAATGGTATGATGCCGCAAATGTATACCAGGCAGGATTAGATGGTGCAACATTCACCATCGCTAATGTAACCAGCAACACCACTTATACGGTAGAGTCTGTTAATAGTTGTGGTGCTGCATCTGCAAGAGCAACTGCAACCATTGCCATTGGTAATATAGATATTCCGGTAATTACGCCATCTGCCATTACCATTTCTCAAGGTGCTGTTGCTTCACTAAAGGCAACATCCAGTACTGCGGGTGCTACCATTAACTGGTATACCACAGCAAACGGAACTACTCCAATATTTACAGGAGAAAATTATGTAACGGATCCCTTATCAACTACGACCACTTTTTATGTAGAAGCAACTATTCCTGGCGGATGTACTGCCATTGCAAGAGCAGAAGTTGTGGTAACTGTAATTCCGAATGGAACTCCTGTGCCAACACCTTGTGGGGCAGCCACTACCCAAACCAATGGTGTAGCTGGCGGAATTACCATTGGTGCAGGTGTAATTAATCCGCTTCAGGCAATTGATGGCGACATTAATACCGGATCAAGTCTGGTGATCCCGGTTGGATTATTAGGTTCGTCAGTGTTCCAACAATTAGGCTTTCCAGGATTATCAAATGTTGGTGATACCTTGAGGGTAAAAATTACAACTCCAGGTCAATTAATTTCTGTAGGATTACTATCAAACTTAACCTTAACAACTTATCAAGGCACAACGTCGAATAATGATGCCGTCGCCATTTCTAACCCATTAATTAGTCTGAATTTACTGAACGGAGGAAATTCTGCCATACTTACTTTCGTACCAGCCAGTCGTTTTGATGGTGTAGAATTGAGGTTAGGTTCTGGATTACTCGGTGCATTAAATTCTGTGAATTTTGATTATGCGCAAAGAAGTATACTGGCTCCGACGGTAACTTCCACCACGGTTAGTGCGTGTCAGGGCACTTCAGCTACATTAAGTGTACAAAATCCTCAACCAGGAATCATTTATAAATGGTATTTAGCTGGCGTATATCAAAACGGTAAGGATGGAATAACCTTTATAACTGATCCGGCTTTAGCAGCAGGTGTTTACGAATATGCAGTAAGTGCTAATGCAAATGGTTGCGAAACCGTTAAAGTAAAAGTTACAGTAACCATTTTGGCTCCCCCAGCGCCACCAGTACTTTCTTCGACCAATCCGGTAACCACTTGTATCAATTCTTCTGCTACCTTAACTGTTGTTCCTGTAGCGGGCAACACCTATAACTGGTACGATGCTGCGGTAAACGGCAATATGTTGGTCACCAATAACAGCAATTTTGTAACGTCTGCCAGTTTACCTGCCGGAACCTACGATTACTATGTAGAAGCTGTAAATGCAAATGGCTGTAGCAATCCAACCAGAACAAAGGCATCTATAACAGTGCTTCCAGCGGCATTAGCATCTGATATCACAGTTGCAGGAAATACGGGATTATGTGCTTCAGCAAACACTACTTTAACTGCTTCGAGCACATCAGTTCTAAATCCGGTATTTACCTGGTATAGTGATGCTGCTTTAACACAAGTGGTGAGTAATTCGGCCACATTTACCACACCAGCCATTACAGCCACGACCAAATATTATGTAACCGTTAGGGGCGATAATAAATGTGCGAATGCACCAGGAAATGCACAGGAAGTGACTATTACCACTAATCCGGTAGCATCACCATCCGATCTGATTCTGGCAGGACCAACATCCATTTGTGGAGGTTCAACCGTTACCTTATCAGCAAGCAGTACAACCGTTATTAATCCGGTATTTACCTGGTATAGTGATGCCGCTTTACCTACTCCGGTAAATACAACGGCTCAATTTACAACACCTGTATTAACCGCTACCACCACCTTTTATGTAACTGTAAAAGGCGACAACAGGTGCGAAAATACAGCAGCAACGGCTAGGGCAATAACCATAACAGTAAACCCTTTTGCTACCGATGCAGATATTAACCTGAATGGAATTACTTCGATTTGTCAGGGTTCTACCACTCAGCTATCGGCGTCAAGCACTACGGTAACCAATCCGGTTTATACCTGGTATAGTGATGCGGCTCTAACTTCAGTAGCTTATGTTGGTACGTCATTTACCACACCAGTATTAACCAACACAACCAGTTATTATGTAACCGTTCGCGGTGATAATAAATGTGAGAATCCGGCAAATGCTGTAAAAGTGGTTACTGTAACAGTAAAACCATATGCCACGGCTGCAGATATTACGGTAGCCAATACTCAAATCTGTGCTGGCTCTACCACAATGTTGATGGCATCGAGCTTAACGGTAACTCAACCAGTATTTACCTGGTACAACGATGCCTCTTTAACCAGTGTAGCATTTGTAGGGCCGACATTTACGGTGAGTGGTTTAACTACCACTACAACCTATTATGTAACCGTTAAGGGGGCAAATAAATGTGAAAATACTGCAGCTGATGCTAAAGTAGTGGTGGTAACCGTTAATCCGCTGGCAACGACTACCGATATAATTGTAAATGGCAATACGAATGCCTGTGCAGGAGTGGGTACAACCTTAACTGCCAGCTCTCCAACAGTAACCAATCCGGTATTTACCTGGTATAGTGATGCCGCTCTAACCAATATTAATTTTATTGGCAGCGTTTTCACCACTCCAGTTTTAAATGCAACAACCACATATTATGTAACCGTTCGCGGTGATAACAAATGTGAGAATGCTGCAAATACAGGTAAATCGGTAACCATCACCATTACGCCAGTTGCAAGTGCGTCAGATGTTACCGCCAATGATGCAACCATTTGTCAGGGTACATCAGCTTCGTTAGTGGCGAGTACCGCAACGGTTACCAACCCTACATTTACCTGGTATACCGATGCAGCCCTAACTTCTGTAGCTTTCGTCGGTGCAACATTTAATACACCTGTATTAAATGTAACCACTAGATATTACCTTACGATTAAAGGTGATAACAAATGTGAAAGTTCAGCAGCTACTGCCAGGATAATTACGGTAAACGTGAATGAAGCAGCAACAGCAGCTGATATTACCTTATCTGCGCCAGCGGTAATATGCGGTTCAGGAAGCGCAACCATCAACGCCAGTTCAACCACGGTAACCAATCCGGTGTTTACCTGGTACAATGATGCTTCACTAACCAGCGTTGCCTTTGTGGGGCCAATCTTTAATACACCAGTGCTCACTGCAAGTACCACTTATTATGTGACTGTTAAAGGCACTAATAAATGTGAAAATACGGCTGCAAATGCTAAACCAATTACAGTAACCATTAATCCACGAGCGGTACAAGCTGATATTACCGTAAGCGGATCAAGATCAATTTGCGGAAGCGTAGCAACTGTGTTAACCGCAACGAGCGCTACAGTAACCAATCCGGTATTTACCTGGTACAGTGACGCTACCTTAACATCAGTCGTATTTACTGGTAGTGTGTTTACCACTCCGGTATTAACCGCCAATACTACTTATTATGTAACCGTTAGGGGAGATAATAAATGTGAAAACGCATCGGGAAGTGCCTTGGCAGTAGCGCTTACCGTTACGCCAATTGCAGGTGCTGCAGATGTTTCAGCCAATGATGCCACCATATGTGCGGGTTCAGGTGCTACACTCATCGCAACGACCACAACGGTTACCAATCCAACGTTCACCTGGTACACTGATGCGGCCCTAACATCCGTAGCATTTGTTGGAGCAACATTTAATACGCCATCATTAAATGCAACGACAAGGTATTACCTCACAATTAAAGGCGACAACAGATGCGAGAGTTCTGCATCTACAGCCAGAATAGTTACTATAAATGTAAATGAAGCAGCAACAGCTGCGGATATTACCTTATCTGCACCAACGGTAATATGTGGTTCAGGAAGCGCAACCATTAATGCCAGTTCTACCACGGTAACCAATCCGGTATTTACCTGGTACAATGATGCTTCACTCACCAGTGTCGCCTTCGTTGGTCCAATCTTTAATACACCAGCATTAACGGCCAGTACCATTTATTATGTAACAGTTAAGGGTACCAATAAATGCGAAAATTCAGCTGCTAATGCCAAAACCATAACAGTTACCGTAAACCCAAGAGCCGTACAAGCTGATGTTACCGTAAGTGGAAACAGATCAGTTTGCGGAAATGTTGCGGCAACCTTAACAGCTAGTAGTACAACAGTAACTAATCCGGTATTTACCTGGTATAGTGATGTTGCATTAACCTCACCAGTATTTGTGGGCAGCGTATTTACCACACCAGTATTAACGGCCAATACCACTTATTATGTAAGTGTTAAAGGCGATAATAAATGCGAAAATGCTTCGGGTAATGGTTTGGCAATAGCCGTTACTGTAAACAGTGCACCAAATAATCCTGTGGTTGCCAATACGGGAACCAGTATTTGTTCTGGAGAGACCTCGCAATTGGTGATCAGCAATGCGCAAACTGGCGTTACTTACGAATGGTATAGTGCTGCTGTAGGTGGAAACTTATTATTCACAGGCTCAACTTACAGTACCCCAGCTTTAACCACTACTACCGATTATTATGTGATAGCAGTAAATGCCGGAGGCTGTAATAACAATGGGGGCAGAGTGAAAGTTACGGTTACTGTAAATCAAAAACCTGCAGTTCCGGTTGTTAACGCTGCCAATGTGAATGTATGTATTGGAAATGTAGCCATCCTAACGGTAACTAATCCACAAGTTGGTGTAGTCTACAATTGGTATACTTCGGCAACTGGTGGTACAATTGCGGGAACAGGTATTTCGTTTACCACGCCAACCATCACAACCAATGTAACCTACTATGTTGAAGGAGCAAACGGATCTTGTAGTTCAGCATCAAGAACTCCTGTAAGTGTGGTGGCCTTACCTGTGCCTGCTGCGCCAGCTTTAGCAACGGCTGCCAATGGAATAATCTGTGCGGGCAGCAATACCACATTAACTGTGAATAATCCGGTACCGGGAATCATTTACAGATGGTACAATGTAAGTTCTAATGGAAATGTGTTAGGTGAAGGCGTTACGTTTACCACACCGAATATCACTGCGACAACCATCTTTTATGTAGAAAGTATTGCAGTTGGTGGTTGCGCAAGTGCTACGAGAACACCAGTTACGGTAACGGTTCTTCCTGTATTAGCTACACCTTCAGTTGTGGTACAATCTACCACTGCAAATAGTGTAACATTCGCATGGGTAGCCATAAATGGTGCATTGGGTTATGAAATTTCTACTGATAACGGATTAACCTGGCAAGCCACTGCCGGAACGAGTTATCTGGCTACGGGTTTAAGACCAGACCAAAGTGTTACCATTATCGTAAGGGCTAAAGGTCAGTTGGCTTGTCAAACCAGTGCCAATTCAAGTCCGGTAACCGGAAAAGCTGCCAATCCACTTGGAAACCAGATTTATATTCCAAATGCATTCACACCAAATAACGACGGTAAGAATGATACCTTCCTGATTTATGGAACAACCATCGCATCAGCCAGAATGTCGGTATTTACCCAGTGGGGTCAATTAATATATCAGTCTGATAATATGGCTAATGGCTGGGATGGAACATTTAAAGGAATAAATCAACCGATTGGGGTATACGTGTACATGGTGGAAGTTCAGTTTTCTGATGGTACCGACACCATGAAAAAAGGAACAGTAACCTTAATTAGATAATGATGAGCAGGATAAAAAATAAACAGACAAAATTAAATACCATGAAAATACCATCGTTTTTAAGATCATTGATGGCAATGCTAAGCTTGCTACTCTGCACATCCGGGTTATTTGCACAAACTGATCCACACTTTTCGCAATATTATGCATACCCGCTTTGGTTAAATCCTGCGTTAACAGGGGTTATTGATGGTGATTATCGTGCATCAGTGAATTTTAAACAGCAATGGGGTGCTCTAAACAGTTCTTTTTTAACTGGTGGAGCATCCTTTGATCTGGCACCTAAGAAAAACTTTGCATTTGGCGGCACCATCCTCAATCAGCGTGCTGGTGAACTTGATTTTAATTACCTCACCGCCTTGGTATCAGGTTCGTATCGTTTAAGATTTGGCCGTGAAGGTTTGCAAACCATAAATTTTGGTTTGCAGGCAGGTATTATCAACAGAAGTTTCGATTACTCACAAGGTAGATTTGGCAACCAATTCAATCCTATTACCGGTTATGATGGTGGTATGATCAGTGGTGAAACTTTCCAATCGCAATCTACATTGGTGCCCGATGTTAACTTTGGAGTAATGTATTTTGATGGTAACCCAAACCAGAACGTAAACGTTTTTATTGGTGCAAGTGCTGCCCACTTAACCCGGCCAATTGACCGGTTTAGCGGAACTGAATCGAGAATTCCCGTTCGTTTAACCGGGCATGGAGGAGCCAGAATCCGGGCGTCAGATTTTTTAGATCTTGTTCCAAATGCATTGGTGATGTATCAGGGTAATACCAGTGAAGTTTCTGTTGGTGCTTACGCACAGCTTAATGTGAATCAATCTTCCAATATTTTATTTGGCGGCAATTATCGCGTTAAAGATGCTGCAATTGCATTTGTGGGTTTACAACTCAGCAATATGGTATTTGGATTAAGTTATGATGTGAATACCTCCACCTTTAACCGGGCATCCAATAGCAATGGGGGTATAGAACTATCCATTTCTTTAATTGGTCGCAATGGTATTATTGGCCCGAATTTCTTTTGTCCACGCTTATAATTAATCATCAAATGAGAAAAATACTATTGTTTTTGTTATTAGCAGTGGGAGGTTTAGCTAAAGCTCAGTATGTAGTAAATTACAAAAGAGTTGCTGACACCTACTTTGAAAATAGGGATTATTATGCGGCGTCTACCTTTTATAAAAAGGCATTAAGAATTACGGGTGACAGTACTCAGGCCATTCTGCCTTATGGTAAGGAGCGTAAGGGTACATCAGAGGAAAAAGTGATTGAAGATTATGAAGGGGCAATTTATAACCTGGCAGAATCAAGCCGTTTATACCGTGAATTTGCAGAGGCCGAAAAATATTATGCTATTGCCATAACCTTTACCAACACCAGGTACAGAAGGGCACTTTTTTATTATGCAGAAAGCTTAAGGGCGAATAAAAAATTTGATCGGGCCATCACCAACTTTGAATCATTTATCAGCAAAAACCCAAGTAATCCCCTGGTTAAAGATGCTCAAAAAGAAATTGCCTCCTGCAAATTTGCAATGGAAGAAATGCGGTTTCCAAGAATGGTACAGGTAAAAAGAGCACCGGCAAATGTTAATGGTTTAGGTTCAAATTATGCACCGGTTAAAGTAGATCAGAGCTTTTATTTTACCTCCTCAAGGCCCATTAATGTAGCTGGCAAGCGTGATATCGTGAAAACGGAAACCGGCGAGGTGCAGGTATCTACCAAAGCTAACCCATTCCTGAATACGCTCTACACCGCCAAAAATGAACTCACGGCAAATGAAATTCCGGTCAAAATGATGAACCTGAATTTACCAAAGAATATGGAAGTAGCTGCCGCAAGTTTCTCACCTGATGGCAATACGGTATATTTTACCGGGTGGAAAGAAAAATCGCAATACTCCATCTACACTTCAAAAAAAAATGACGATAAATGGGCAGAACCTCAGCCGGTAGGGCTTGAAGTTAATAGTAAGGATTTTAATTCCTTGCAGCCATTTGTAACCAGAGATGGTAAATTTCTGCTCTTCGCATCAGATCGTACCGGCGGATATGGTAAACTGGATCTTTGGTTTTGTGCCATTCGCAGTGATGGATCGCTGGGGCAGCCCGTAAACCTTGGGCCAACCATTAATACCGAAGATGATGAGCGTGCGCCTTATTACAACCCTTTCACCAAGAAATTAATTTTCAGTACCGATGGACGAATCGGTTTAGGCGGCTTAGATTTTTTCGAATCGGAAGGCGATCTGGTTACCTGGTCTGAACCTAAAAATATAGGTTATCCGTTCAATTCCTCAAAAGACGATTTATATTTCACCTCTGCCAATGCCGATGATACGAAAGGATACATCAGTTCAGATCGCGAATCATCCTGCTGTTTAGAGGTATTCGAAATTAAAAAAGAATTCTTTTCCATCAATGGTATATTAACCGATTGTAAAACAAAATTGCCAATGGCAGATGCTACGGTAACCTTTACCAATGCAGAAGGAACACAAAAGGCCGTAACGGGTATCGACGGTAAATATGATTTTAGGGCTGATTCCAAGCGCCCTGTAAAGCTATCTTTCTCTAAGGAGAACTATTTTTCTATTATTAAAAACTATGTTTATGAAGAGTTGGCGAAAGCCGATACCATGATTTATAAAGATTATTGCTTAAGTCCATTTAAAATGGGCATTCCGATTGCCATAGATAATGTTTATTATGAATTTAATAGTGCAGAACTCACCGAGCCCTCTAAAAAAGTACTTGATTATCTGATTCCGATTATGGAAGATAACCCCGATATGGAAATTGAATTGGGTTCACATACCGATAACGTTGGAACGGATGAATATAACCTGGAATTATCCAATAAAAGAGCGCAGTCTTGCGTGGATTATCTGGCCAGTAAAGGTATTGCTTCATCCAGGATGACTTCCAAAGGCTATGGTGAATCAACACCAATTGCGTCAAATGAGATAGGTCGGGGCAAGAGGAAAAAAGATAATCCGGATGGAAGAGCCAAAAACAGAAGGACTGAATTTAAAGTGACAAAAAAGTAAACGCTCATCTATTGCTCCCGCTGATGGCCACTTTCATTTTATGGAAGTGGCTTTTTTAGTTGGGTGTAGATGGCAGTTTTATCATTAATCTTTGTAATTTTCGCTGTCTATACCATTTTATGAAACTTAATCTGCACGCTACACTCATTTTTCGAACACCAATGTTTTCCCACCAAGCCAATTTGCAGGATTGTTGGGGTGATTTGAAAAATGCCATTGCGATTTCATCGGGTGATTTCTATGAAACGATTAAAGACGTTGAGGCGCAGGATTTAGGTAATCTGCCACCGAGAATTTATTTTACAATCTGGAAATATTTTAACCGGGCGAAATATCGCTCTACACCTTACGGAACATTCGCAAGTTTCGGTATTTTGAAAAATGCCATTAAGCAAACTGAGTCTAAGGTGAAGGTTAGCGAAGAACAAATTATACATCGCCTTATCGATTGGCCATATCGCAATCAACTAGAATTTGATTTTGAGCATACCATACAACAAAATGGGTATCTTTTCAGCAACAGTAGTTTTTATGTCACCCTAAATGGGATCAGGTATATTGCCTGTTCAGAAGGTGTTTTTGAGCTTGCCGAAATTGATCATGATGATTTCGTAATGCAAATTCTGAATGCCTGCATGCAGCCAATCCGGCTGAAGGATTTGATTTCAAAACTGCAATGGGAAGATGAGCGTGAGTCAGAATTATTGATGCTTTTAAATGATATGCATGATCTGCAACTCCTTTTTACAGATCAGGATCCGAACATTATCGGTGAAGATTTCTTTAAAAGAACGGGTAAGGAGATTGCAGGAAATACACCAGAATACCTTATCGCAGAACGTAAAGCATATCATGGAGAAATTGACCAAAACCTGCTAAAGGCGATTCCAAATGCACTCGACTTGCTGCGGAAAATAATACCAAAGGAAGAAAAAGCAGCATTAACCACATTCATCCGGCAGTTTAAAAAGAAATTTGAACAGCGTGAAGTTTCGCTTTTAATGGCGCTTGATCCGGAAATAGGCATTGGTTACGATGAGCTGGAGCAAAGTAGCGAAGGATATGACTTTATCATTCAGTTTAACAACAAAAGAAATGATCACAAAGCCAGCAACGATTTTAAGGCGAGGTTAAAAAAAACCTTGTCATTAGAAAATTTTGAACATGGTAAAACGCTTTTCCTCAATAAACTCAATCTGGATTTAAATGAAAAGCCGGTGCCCTTACCCAATTCACTCAGCGTGTTAATGCATATTGCTGATGATCTGGTTATAATTGATCAGATAGGCGGGGTAACGGCAAATGCATTGGCTGGTCGTTTTTCAATGGCTAGTGATGATGTTACGGATTTTTGTGAAGAAATTTCCAATGTAGAAGAAAGTGCCAATCCTGAAGTGTTATTTTTTGACGTGGCATACATGGTTGAAGCCAATGTAGATAATATTAACCGCAGGAAACTGGTTTACAATCACCAACTATCTATCCTGAATTATGACACATCGGCAAGCCCACTTTTGTTAAACGATATTCAGATTTCGGTTAGAAATGATCAGGTGATTCTTCGTTCCAAGTCATTAAACAAACGTTTGATGCCACGCATGGCTTCAGCGTATAATTATACGAGATCGGATCTTGCTGTGTTCAGGTTGCTTTGTGATTTACAGCATCAGGGAATACAAAGCAGTTTATTGCTGCCCCTGGATGGTATCTTTCCAGATCTGGATTATTACCCACGATTACAGTATCAGAATATTGTATTGAACACTCAAAAATGGCGAGTAAATAAGGAAGCTTTTTTCCCTGGTAAAGTACAGTTGTCTGTTGATGCCTGCCGTGAGTTTCTCACAAAAATAGGTATATCTGGATTCTTTAAAACTGGTTTATCAGATCAGACTTTGTGTTTCAATCTATCCAGTAATGAGGATTTAAATGCATTGATGCAGTTTATTCAAAAGCAAAAAAGTATTTACCTTGAAGAGGTGATTTTGCCAAAACAAAATGTGGTGGTAGATGAAGAATCAAAACCCTACCTCACCCAATTTATACTTAGCATTACACATAATGAACGTATTTATAATGGAGCCTCATTAATAAATGTGGATAGCACAGCTCATGTGCAGCAGGTTTTTCTCCCTGGTAAAGAATGGCTATATTTTGAAATATTTTGTCATCAGCAACGTGCCGACGAAATTCTGGTCAGTGTAATTGATCAGTTTTTGCAAGCACATCGTCAGGCAATCAAATCATGGTTTTTTATTCGGTATAATGAAAATGGTAATCATTTAAGGTTTCGGGCCAATCTTTATCATGAAGAAGATGGACAAAAGCTTAATGCTTCATTTGCAGACTATCTATTTCCTTATCTTACCTCTGGCTTAGTGTCTGATTTCTATTCCAGAGCATATAAGCGGGAGATAGAACGATACGGTAGCGATTTAATCGGAGATGTAGAAATGCATTTTAGTGTTGATAGTAATTTTGTGCTATCCGTGCTTCAGTCACAAACAGATTCATTCAGTAAATACAGCTTTTGTGCTGAAATTGTAGCGCAATTACTGCAACGAGAGGTTTTTGAAGGTGAAGAGATCAGGCGGATAATCAAACTTGCATCAGACTCATTTAACCATGAACATCATTTAGAGGCAACAGACTTTAAAAAACTGAATCAGCAATACCAATCTTACAAAAGCCATACGGTTGCACCGTTAGACGAATATCAACTGGAATGTTTTACAGGGCTGGTGCAATCATTAGTAGCGCTGCTGAAAGATATGGAGCCTAACCGAAAAACCAAATTGTTTACTGATTTAATACACATGCATGTGAACCGTCTCTTCAATAAAAATCAAAGGACGCATGAAATGGTGATGTATTATTTTTTGTTAAAAGATTTTCAACGCAGCAAAGCTATCGGGTCATATTAAGCTTAGCCAGTGGGTTGATTACATTGATACATATTTCGGTTACGTATCTGTTTAAGGGATCTGTGTAATGTTTAAAAACATAATCATCCTTATAAAAACTTTTTAAGCGGTTGGCTACATTTTCAAGCCCTACATGATGACTTTCATGCCTGCCTCTAACATCATTTACCATATTGATGGTGCTGATCATTAAGGTATTCAGACTATAGTCTATCTTAATGAGGGCAGGTTGAGTGGAGTGCGACACATTTCCGTGCTTAAAAATATTTTCAACTAATGTGAGCAAAATAAGGGGCGGAAACCTCAGGCCAAATAAATCACCATTTACTTCAAGTGATAAATTAATGCTATTTGCGGTGCGTAGTTTATGTAGATTAATTAAATGTTCTATTTGTTCCACCTCCTCACGTAACGGTACCAGCTCTGAAGCTTCGGGGAGTTTTAACGCATATCGCATCATTTCAGATAAGTTCATAATGGCATCTGCAGCCAATGGTGCCTTTTTGCGGGTATCGTTATAAATAAAATTTAAAGTGTTGAACAAGAAGTGTGGATTAATCTGACTTCGCAGAAAATTATTTTGTGATTGAACCAAATCATTTTCCAGGCTCTGTTTTTCAAGCTGACTGATCAGGTTTTGACGCTCTAATTTTTCAACCTTCTTTTGATCTTCAAATGATTTTAAAATGTATACATATCCGGTTGCAAAACCAATGAAAAGTAAAGATCTGTAAATGCATGAGAGAATAAAACCCCTGTCAAAAATGCTTAAAGTGTCTGAGTCAATTAACTTAAATTGTTCAAAAGCAATTACCAATAATTGAGTAGATAGGATGTAGGTAATCACAACCAAAGTATCCAGTAATAAGACTTTTACAACTTTAACCGAATTATTGTTATTATTTAATATTTTTTTAAAGAAATAAGCTTGCAAATAAAAAGTAAAAATGTTGATAATGTAGACAATAACATAAACCCCCGGCTCACGAAATTTAGATATGAAACCTAAAATAAATACGTCATAAAAAACATAAATACTCCAAATTAATAGGTGAAGTCTGTAGTTTTTATAATATGTTTTGAGATTAAAAGAGGTCATTTTTGGTTTGTTAATCTATTAAAGTATGGATTTTATCTTCTAAAACTAAGGTTTTGTGTAAAAAAGTGGTTGCTCAAAAGTTTACAGTGCACCTTTATATAAATAATAAGAACAATTACTATAAATTAAATAAAGCGATTATGAAACCACAAGGCCATTCTAAAATTACAAAAAAAACTGTTTTTATTTACAAAGCTGTAAAGGTACAAGATAATTTTTCAACTCATCCAACCGGAGATATCAGCCACAGTATTGCCACCAGCTTTATTGTAGCAAACTAGTATTATTAATCAATTTATTCAGTAGGTTATATACTTTAAACGAAGAGGCTATTCAGGTTTTCAAAGCAATTGTTGTAGATAAAGTTTAAAATATTTTTTATCTATTTAATTGAAGTAAAAAACACCTAATAATAAAGTATGTGATCTAGATTTTACTGATTTCTGTTTGATTTGAGTAAACTATTTTGGACGTAAGTAAAGAAAGCTTCTTTATAGCCTTCACCAATCTGAATTACTTCATTATTAACCAGGCGGATGATATTACCATCAACCTTTTTGATTGCAGCTTTGGCCACAATATTTGATTTGTTTACACGGATAAACGGATGTCGTTCTAAAGCTTTGTCTATTTCTTTTAAGGTGAGGTAAGTAGTGTGTGATTCTGCTTTAGTAATGATCTGAATATAATTCTGAAGAGATTTGATGTAAAGTATTTCATCAATGGCAATATTAGAGAAAGCGTATTTATGATCACCTTTGATATAAAGCGCAGCAGCAGCTTGATCTGTTTCTTTTGCAGCCCTGGCATTATTGGATTCTTTTTTTAGAATTCGATCTATGCCTAAAGCAAATTTTGCAAATGAAATTGGTTTAAGCAGGTATTGATCAGATTGTACATCAAAAGCCTGGAGTGCATAGTCAGGGTGTGCAGTGGTAAAGATAAGATACTTCGCCTTTTCCCTGATATTTTTGGCTAATTCAAGTCCGTTAATACCGGGCATGTCAATATCCATAAATAATAAATCTATATCATCATTTAAGCTCAGTTCTGTTAATGCCTGAATAGGACTGGTAAAGGTTTTAAAAATAGTTAAACCAGGCATTTCCGTTATATGATCGGTAATCACCTCAATGGCATGTTGTTCGTCGTCGATAACAACGCATTTTAGATTCATGATAGTTATAATAATATGCTTAAAATGATTTCTATGCAAGTTAAATAAAAATTAGGTTCTATTTAGCTTCCGGTCTTAAAAAAAACATAACATCTGTTTCGTCTAAAGATCTACGGGTTTCGTGTAATAAACTGGTAGGTTCATGTAAAAAAATCTCTCGCTTGATATATTATTCTAATCTTTAAGATGTTTGCCAAAAACAAATAATTAAGATGACTAATCTCTAATGGTTTATCATTTTAATTAACCTAACATCTGCCTGCCCAAATTTGTGTAGCCTGTTGAAAAATATTTTAAGCAGGCCACACAATACAGGGTTTAGCACTTAAAATAGAGTTGGTTTTGCAAACAAACAGATGAACCGGATTACAGTAAAAGATAGATAAGCGAATATCGTATTCAACAATACCATATAAAAAACTGATACCTCTAAAAACAAACATACTATCATGGAACTTAAAGACGAAATAGGGCAATTTGCTGTCAGGATCAAAAAAATGCTCCCACAAGTTCAAACAGAAGACTTAACCAGAAATGCGTTGGTTTTACCTTTCATTCAAATCCTAGGCTTTGATCCTTCAGAAGTTCAATCTGAAGCAGTTTTAGATTTTGGTGTGAAGAAAAGCAAAAAGGTTGATTACACCATTATGAAAGATGGCGAACCAACCATATTGGTAGAATGTAAACACCATGAGGATAGTCTGGATATTCATGATTCACGTTTATCTAAATATTTCCGTAAAACAAAAGCCAAATATGGCCTATTGACAAATGGTTTGGTTTACCGTTTTTATACAGAGAAAATGGTTAGATCGAAGAAAAACCAAGAACCTTTATTTGAATTTAAATTAACCGATACAAAAGCAGCTACTATTGCTAAAATGATTGAAGAACATAAAGATTACTTCAATGTTGATCAAAAAAATGTAGCCAGCTAAACATATACTCATTAGTAATTTAACGTTCCCGAAAAATTCTACAGAAATTAAGTCCTGATTTATCAGGACTTTTTTTATGCCCATCTGTTTAAAACAAAAAAGGGAGAAACCTTTCGATTTCTCCCTTTTTTAAATCATTATATTCTTTAAATTAACGCTACACTTCTACTTACAAATGCAGTTAATTCAGCACCAGTTAACATGCCCTGGGCCAGAAGCGCTAAATCTACAGCTTGCTTAGCAAGATTACTTTGCTCTTCGCCTTCTGCCTTTAGAATTTTGCTAACCAATTTATGGTTACCATTAATGGCAACTTTATAGCTATCAGGCATCTGGCCATAAAAGCCCATTCCGCCACCCATAGCAGCCATATCTTTCATCCTCCGCATAAATTCATCCATTGTAATGGTAACAGGTAATTCATCAGGATTTAACGCAATAACCTCTACCTGCATACCAGGTTTAGTAATTGCTTTCTCAAAAATTGTAGTTACTTCCTTAACCTGATCTTCAGATAATACATGCTCATTCACTTCATCTTTCTCAATCAATTTGTCAGCAACACTAGAATCAACACGTTTGATAGATGTTTTTTCCAGTTTCTGCTCCATTTGGTTAATAAAGTGATTATCAATTGGTGAATCTAATACCAAAACATCATAATCTTTTTTATTAGCCGATTGAATAAATGCATCTTGTTTAGCTGCATCATTTGAATACAGATAAACTACGGTTCCATTTTTATCTGTTTGTAAAGGCGCAACTTTCTCTTTATACTCATTTAGTGTGAAGAGTTCGTTTTTAGTGTTTCCAACTAAAGCGAAGTCTTTTGCCTTATCATAGAATTTATCTTCACTGATCATTCCGTATTTTACGAATAAACCAATGTCTTTCCATTTATCTTCAAAAGCTTTTCTATCCTTAGTAAATAGCTCTGCTAATTTATCAGCAACCTTTTTAGTGATGTAGTTATTGATTTTTTTAACATTACTGTCTGCCTGTAAGAAGCTGCGGGATACGTTTAAAGGGATATCTGGTGAATCGATTACACCATGAAGCAACATTAAAAATTCTGGAACGATATCTTTAACCTCATCGGTAATGAATACCTGGCGGGAGTATAATTTGATTTTATTGCGTTGCATTTCGAAATCGTTTTTCAATTTCGGGAAATACAATACGCCAGTTAAGTTGAACGGATAATCTACATTTAAATGAATCCAGAATAATGGTTCTTCACTAAATGGATACAATTCGCGATAGAAGTTTAAGTAATCTTCATCTGACAAATCTGCAGGTGCTTTTGTCCAGATTGGATTAGTAGTATTGATGATGTTATCAACTTCAATATCTTTATACTTTTTCTTTCCTTCTTCGTCTTCGCCATCTTCTACAGATTCGGTTTTTGTACCAAACTGAATGGGAACAGGTAAGAATTTAGCATATTTATTCAGTATTTCCTGCAATTTTGATTCTTCTAAAAACTCTTCAGAATCTTTATTTACGTGAAGAATAATATCTGTACCACGGGTTGTTTTCGTGCCTTCAGTAATTTCAAATTCTGTGCTACCATCACAAACCCAACGGGCAGGTTCTGCACCATCCTGATAAGATAAAGTTTGAATCTCAACCAAATCAGCAACCATAAAGGCTGAGTAAAAGCCTAAACCAAATTTACCAATAATTTCATTGGCATCTTTAGCGTCTTTAAATTTCTCTACAAACTCGCTTGCACCAGAAAATGCAACCTGATTGATGTATTTTTTAATTTCTTCGGCGGTCATACCTAAACCATTATCGCTGATGGTAATGGTTTTAGCTTCTTTATCAACCGCTACTTTTACTAACGGTTGGCCTACTTCGCCATTAAACTGACCTAATGAACCTAGTCTTTTGATTTTCTGAACTGCATCTACTGCGTTTGAAACCAACTCACGAAGAAAAATCTCATTATCGGAGTATAAAAACTTTTTAATTATCGGGAAGATGTTCTCGGTATGTATCGAGATGTTTCCTTTTTCTTGTATGCTCATATGTAAATAATTGTTTAATCTACAATTGCTTATCAATGCCTGTTCCAAAGGGTTTTGTTTGCCAAAATGACAGCCATTACCATAAGTGTTCTGAAGATTATGATTAGTCAATTGAAAATTGCTATTTAATGGTTAACCACCCCTTGCCCCTCCTAAATCAGGAGGGGAGTTCCCCTCATAGCTGTATAATGTAAAGTGTTTCAACAACAAGATTGAGTTTAGATGGAGATGTATGCCTGGAATATTATCCTCCCAGTTGCGATCTTATGTTTGCCTTTACGCGATAAATGAGTAAACTAAAAATGCCAAAAAACGATTAGTCTTTTGGCATTAAATCAAGTATTTATTTCTATTTTAATTCAAATGAAAACTTGGTTTGTCTTCTTCTAAGGAAAGGATTTTGGTGATCTTTTTCAACAATACGTCCATTTGAAATGGTTTAGAAAGAAAATCATCCTGTCCATAATTTAATGTTGTAAAATCATTTTGATTATATAGGCCAGAGATTAATAAAATTGGAATTTTGGAAGTGCTTTCGATGGATTTTAACTGCTCACATAAAACACGTCCATCAATATGACCAAGTGATATATCAAGTAAAATCAAATCTGGTTTAAAACTCTCAATTCTATTAAATACTTCTTCACCATCGTTAAGCGACGATACTTTGAAGCCACCGATTTCCAGTATTAATTGTATGGTTTCTAAAACCTCAATATCATCATCTACTACCAGTATTCTTTTCATATGTTATGAGCCATTTAATTGCCGTTAAAATTATAACAAAATGTATCTTGTTAAGTTTACAATCTTAAGAATATTTTAACAATTAATTTATATCGAAAGATTTTTGGAGAGATTAACTTGCTTGTTGAACAATTCCTTCTTTGTGAAGTATAAAGTTGAAGAGCTCTTCGATGGGTTTTTGTAATATTTTACCTACTTCAATTCCATTTTGTTCTAAAACTTCAATCAGGGTTTCCTGGTAATAGTAGGCAATGGAGCCTACGAAATGGCATGGAACATCTTTATATTTAGGATAATCCTTAACGTTGGAGTCTACAAATTCCTGAAATCCGGTTCTTAAAATGTCTTGAATAAAAGGATGGTCACGATGGTTGGCCATAAAACGACTGAAACCAGCCAGATAAATGTTAGGGAAAGGTTTCTGGTAAACATTAGTGATAATTTGCTCCTTATCGGCAGGGAAAGCTTTTTTAAATTCAGCAGCCAGGCTTGTTGGCATTTTATTGTATAAATAAGCCAATAATACCTTTTTGCCAAAGAAGGTGCCTGAACCTTCATCACCCAGAACGTAACCCAGACCATGATGGCCATCATGGATTTTCTTGCCATCAAAATAGCAAATGTTAGATCCGGTTCCTAAAATGCAATTCAAGCCTTCGGCATTGCCGCATGTTGCATATACCGAGCCCAGCAAATCGTGATCTACGGAAATAAAGGCATTCTGAAAAACTTCAGATAATCCATTAGAAACTACTTCATGCTTATCTGGAGAGGAGCAACCAGCACCAAAAAAGTAAATTTCCTTTACCTGATCGGCATATTGTATTACCGTTTCATTTTTCGAAATTAACTTCGAAATATCCTGCTCACTTAAAAAATAGGGGTTTATTCCAGTGGTATTAAATCTTATGGTTTCGCCATTAAGATAACCCATCCAATCGGTTTTTGATGAGCCACTATCTGCAACAAGTATCATGGCAATAAATATAAATATTAATTGGAGAATATTATACTTGCAATAATTTCGTTACTTGCAATTAGGGTTGATTCCATATCAGTTTGCCTAATATTATTTGATCATTATACTTATAAACTTTAAATATTAATGTACAGGCATCGGTATATCTCTGCCAAAGTCTTTAATATAACGAATCAAACTTCTTATTTCGCAATCATTTAAGGTATCCATTTTAACACCCTTATACGAACCAGTATCAGCATACCAGCCTTTATGCTTTTTTGTAAATGTATAATCTAATAGTTTTAAGCTGTCCATTAAGGCCAATCCTTCAAATGTTGTCCATCCTTTATCATTTTTTCTCTCAACATCAGTTAACAAATGACAATTTGTACAGCCAAGGTTAGAGACAATTCTGCCGGCATCATATCTATAATATCTGCACGTGTCTATATCCTTCCTGACCATAATTTTTTTATTGGTTTTTGAATTCTGGCAACTCAAAACAAACAAGAATAATAAACTACTTAAACTTAGCTTTATTAAATTATAAACGCTTTTCATTATTAATTGGCTATTGGGATATCTCTACCGGCATCTTTGATATAGCGGATGATATTTCTTATTTCACAACTACTTTAGGTATCCATTCGGGAGGCTTTAAATGTACCAGTTTTGCTATACCAACCTTTATGTTTTTTAGTAAAAGCGTAATCAAATAATTTTAAGCTATCTATTGCTGCTAAACCATTAAAACTAATAAATCCCCTACCATCAAATTTTTCATCAATAGAAGCTAAATGACAATTCATACAACCTAAATTAGATATATTTTCACCTACATCGTACCTATAGAATTTGCACGTGTCTATAGAGTTTATATTTGCATTTTCATCTACATTGCGACAAGCAAATATTGATGTGAAAAGTAAACTACCTAAACTTAGCTTTATTATATTTGAAACCATTGGCATTATTGGCTGGGCATTGGTATATCTCTGCCAAAATCTTTAATATAACGAATCACACTTCTTATTTCGCAATCACTTAAAGTATCCATCCTAGCCGTTTTAAAATCTCCATTTTTACTATACCAACCTTTATGTTTTTTAGTAAATGCATAATCAATTAGCTTTAGGCTATCCATAGCTGCCAGGCCTCTCCATGTTGTTATGCCATAAACATCAATTTTATCTACATTAAACGAAACGTGACAATTTTTACATCCAAGGTTGGAAATAATTTGACCAACATTGTACCTGTAGTACCTACAGCTATCTGTAGTCCTCTTGACTATGCTATTTTTATGTTCTGCTGAGGGTTGGCAACTGAAAACTACTAAGACTGATAAGCTACCTAAACCTAGTTTTATTAAATTTGAAACCATTTATTGGGTTATTTAAAAATGTTTTTAATTGATTTACTGTATTAAGGTTAATATTGGATTGACTTACCTTTGTTATATCACCCAAATACTTCCTAATAAAATCAAAAATGTCTCCTCGTTCTGTGTCTGATATGATCTGCCCAGAGTTATCTCCTAAATGATACATTAATCTGTTTTTTTTATCTGGATCTTCAATATCATCTAAACTTAGGGTGTGAAAAAACTCATGTACACCAATGTATTTATTTTTTTTCCAACTATTATAGCTTACTGTAGCTGGTCCCCCCTCACCCTGAGTAAGCCCCCCTGAACTTTGCCTTCTACCATATTGATCGGTAAATTGATGGCCAATACTATCGACAACAGCTAATACAAAATCATTTCCCTTAAGCTGATTCAACATACTTATTTGTATCACGTTAACAATGAAATTGAAATTATAACGAATGGAATAAGTCCAGTTTTTACTTTTATCAAATATATTTTTAGCTGAATTATATTTAAACGTCCTGATTCCACCCTTATAACCACCACCCCTTAATTTTGCTGTCATCACTTGCTGGGTAAAAGTCATTAAATTATTTAAGCTTGGAGCACCATTTGTAGTAAGGTCTAACACTTTAAGTGTAATGGTAAAATCGCCGTATAAACTTAATTCACCACTTCCATTATCACTAATATGAAGATTTTTGGCTACAATACCGCCAGATAAAGGCTGGTTTTGCAGTATGGCCAGGTTGGCGCTTATGGCATGTACTAAATCAGTAGTCATGATAAGTATATTGGGTTTGTCAATATAATAATTAATTATACAACTTCACAACCAAATTTTTGTATTAATTTATGTTTGCTATGATTATTGCTTCTAAGGTTCGTATTTTCGCGAACCATTTATTAATGAATAGATTGAATTCAGGATAAAAAACCTGCGAAGTTCAGCGCACAAGAGTACAGACTTCGCAGATAAATTAATCTTAGTTTAACTGATTTTAAATTAATTCGACAAATCAATATTTCCGCTAATTTCTTTTAGTGTAGTTTCTGCTAATTTGGCTTGAAACTGCATTTCAATAAATCGGTTTTGTGCTTCGATGGCATTGCGTTGGGCCTCTCGTAATTCAAGCGGGGCAATACTTCCCAAACGATATTTGGCCAGGGTAATGTCTAAATTTTCTTTTGCCAGGTCTACGTTTCGTTGCTCTAACTTAATCAAATCTAAATAAGTGCTATAGTTTTGATAAGCCGTTAATAATTGTGAATTAACATCAAGCTTTGTTTTTTCGAAGTTGAGTTTTGAAGTTTCGATGTTGACTTTTGCATTCCGTTCATTCTGTCGTTGTAAAAATCCGTTGAAAATATTGAGGCTCGCTGTTACACCGTAAGTAAAACCATTCGCCGCAAATTTTTGGTTAAATCCTGTCGGACTGGTGCTGTTTGTTCGACTATAGCCTGAGTTTAAACTAACTACAGGATATCTTGCCCCGCGAACGGCTTTCAGATTTAAGGAGGCTATTTTTTGATTGATAAATGCATTTTGTAAATCGGGGTTTTGCTTTGCCGCTATTTCAGCTTGTTTGCTAAAGAGAATGCCGGTGTTAACATCAATATCATCTACTACCGAAAACTGACTGCTAATATCTCTAACCATGAGCTGGTTTAATCGAACCTTGGCTACCTGCAAAGCATTTTTGATCTGTAAAAAGTTAGAAGTATCTGTGTTATAATCTACCTGGGCCGTTAAAACATCAAGCTTTGATCCACGGCCGAGTTGCAGTTTAGTATTTGCAATATTGGTACGCAGAACGGAAACATCAATGGCACTATCAGCGGCTACCATTAACTGTTGCTGCCTCACTACATCATAATAGGCTGTGATCACATCCGAAACCGTAGTTAAAACGTTAAGTCTGGCTGTAATTTCGCCTTGTTTTTGGAGTTCTTTTAAACGATCATAATTGGCAAACATGGTAAAACCATCAAAAATGGTCCAGTTCAGGTCTGCACCTAAATCATTATTGGTACTTCTGGCGCCACGAATTACCCTGTCTTCACCAGTTACAGGGGTTTGTCGGGTGTTTTGAATACTTCCGCCATTGCTATATGTTCCGGCTATCGTTGGCAACATGCCCGCATTGCCTATGTTTGCATTGTTCCTTGCAATTGATAAATCATTCTTGCTGATTTTGATATCGTAATTATTTTGCAAAGCCACAGTAATTGCTTCCTGTAAACTAAGTTTTTCCTGTGCAAATCCGGAGATAGACAGGCTTAAAAGGATAATTAATGTTTTAATCTTTATGCTCATCTTAATGTGCTGTGTTTAAAGCTTCTTCTTCGAAGCGATGCGCATCTTTCAATTGTTTATTTGGTTTATAAGGCTTTGCCCAATAAGAATAGATGGCTGGGATAACAAATAGGGTAAGAATTAGTGAAAACATGGTACCTCCTACAATTACTGTTCCCATACTCATTCTGCTTTTCGCCGCTGCACCTAAAGCCAAAGCAATAGGAAGGGCACCAATGGCAATGGCTAAACTCGTCATTAAAATGGGGCGCAAACGGGAAACAGATGCTTCGCGGATCGCTTCCGGAATAGGAATTCCTTTTTCTTTCAACTGATTGGCAAATTCCACAATCAGGATGCCGTTTTTCGTCACCAGACCAATTAACATAATCGTTCCAATCTGACTAAAAATATTCCAGCTTTGGCCACATAACCAGAGGGAAAGAAATGCACCCGCAACAGCCATAGGTACGGTTAAGATAATGATAATCGGATCTTTGAAACTTTCAAACTGTGCTGAAAGAATGAGGTAAACCAATAATAAAGCTAAGCCAAAAGCAAAAAAGGTATTTGAAGAGCTTTCTTTAAAATCGCGGGATTCACCACTTAAATCCGTTGAAAAAGTTTCATCGAGAATTTTTGATGAAATGGCATCCATCGCATCAATTCCTTCACCTATACTTTTACCTGGTGCCAATCCTGCAGAAACTGTAGCGGCAATAAAACGGTTGTTACGGTATAACTGCGGCGGACTACTTTCTTCTTTTGCCGTTACTAGATTATCCAGCTGAACCAATTCGCCTTTATCACTACGTACATAAACCGAACTTAAATCTAATGGATCTTTACGGTCGCCACGATCAAACTGACCAATTACCTGGTATTGTTTGCCGTTCATAAAAAAGTACGAAAAACGTTGTCCGCTTAAACCTAAATTAAGAGTTTGAGCAATGGCGGAGATGGAAACCCCAAGATTTTTTGCCTTATCTCTATCGATGGTAAGGTTAATCTCAGGCTTATTAAATTTTAGGTTAACATCAGAAACGGTAAAGGTTGGATCTTTTGCCACTGCATCCATAAACAATGGGATTTTCTCCCGCAGTTTCTCGAAATTTTGTGCCTGAATAATATAACTGATTGGTAAGCCACCTCTACGGCCTACAGAAATAGTAGGTTGTTGGTTAACGATTGTTTTTCCTTCGCTGTATTTTTTGGTAATTCTGGTTAGCATATCAGCAATATCTTTCTGCGATCGTTCCCTGTCTTCAGGATTAACCAAACCCATTCTCACAAAGCCTGAGTTTACAGAACCAGAACCTCCAAAACCTGGTGAGGTAATGGTAATGTTCACATTTTTCTCTGGAACAGAATCGATTACCAACTGATTTAATTTCAGGATAAATTGATCTGTATAAGCAAATGAAGCACCTTCAGGAGTGGTGGCACTGATATTGATTGCACTTCTATCATCATAAGGGGCTGTTTCTTTCGGTAATAATTTCCAGAATAAAAAAATCAGTCCCATACAAACCACAATAATGGGGATAGAAAGCCAACGCCGATCTAAAAATTTATTGAGATTTGATGCGTATGAATCATTTAACTTAACAAAATAAGGCTCCGTCCAATTGTAGAACCTGGATGGCTTGTGTCCGCCCGGTTTCATTAAATAAGCATTTAACATTGGGGTAAGGGTAAGCGATACGAAAGCGGAAATTAAAACAGCTGCGCCAATTACAATACCAAATTCCCTGAATAATCGCCCGACAAAGCCCTGTAAAAAAATAACAGGTAAAAAAACTGCAGCCAATGTTATGGAGATAGAAACTACGGCAAAGAAAATTTCATTAGAGCCTTTAATCGCTGCTTCGAAAGGCGACATGCCTTCTTCAACCTTTTTGAAAATATTTTCGGTCACTACAATACCATCATCCACTACCAATCCGGTTGCCAGTACAATGGCCAGTAAACTCAAAACATTTATTGAAAAGCCAAAAGCATACATAATAAAGAAGGTAAAAACCAACGATACCGGGATATCAATAAGGGGCCTGAAAGCAATTGCCCAATCTCTGAAAAACAGATAAATAATCAGAATTACCAGCACGAGCGATAAACCAATCGTTTCGGCTACTTCTGTTACCGAACGCTTGATGAAAAGCGTATTGTCTAGCGCAACTTTTAGCTTAATATCTTTCGGGATATCTGCCTTTAACTTATCAAAACGTTTATAAAATTCATTACTGATGTCGAGGTAATTGGCGCCTGGTTGCGGAATGATAGCCACTGCAACCATTGGCTTGCCTGACTCCCTTAAAATAGTTTCTTCGTTTTCAGGACCTAGAACAGCATAGCCCACATCTTTTAATTTAATGACCTGGTTGCTGTCTGATTTTAAAATCAGGTTATTAAACTGGCTTTCATTGGTTAATTTTCCTAAAGTTTTAACCGTTAATTCTGTGGTGGCTCCTGTAATTTTTCCAGAAGGTAATTCAACGTTCTCATTATCTAGCGCCGTCACAATATCTTGTGAAGTAAGTCCGTAAGCACTTAATTTATTTGGGTCCATCCAAATCCGCATGGCATACTTCCGCTGACCTTGAATTTGAACACTACTTACACCCGGGATGGTTTGAATCCGATCAGCAATCACGTTTTCAGCAAAATCACTCAAATCCAATGTGTTTCTTTTATCACTTTGAATGGTCATGGATAAAATGGGATCGGAGTTTGCATCCGCTTTGCTCACCACTGGCAATCCATCAATATCTTTTGGTAGCGTTCTGCCTGCCTGCGAAACCTTATCGCGAACGTCATTCGCCGCCTCTTCGATATTTTTGTCCAGATTAAATTCAATAGTAATGTTACTGGTACCTTGATTACTGGAAGAGGAAATGTTCCGAATTCCATCAATAGAGTTGATTGATTTTTCTAAAGGCTCTGTAATCTGCGATTCGATGATATCAGAGTTGGCACCAGGGTAGGAGGTTCTAACGGATACCACAGTTGGATCAATGGAAGGATATTCCCTTACGCCTAAAAAGGTGTAACCGATGATGCCAAAAAGAACGATCAACAAGTTCATTACGATGGCTAGAACAGGCCTTTTAATACTCGTGGTAGAGATACTCATAATTATTGTTTAACCAGGTTAACTTTTACGGGAGCATCTTTTTTCAAAGCCATTGATCCGGTTGTTAATACCGTGTCGCCAGCCTTTAATCCGGATGTAATCACAATGTTTTCATCTGTTCGCGTGCCGGCTTCTACTTTAACTTCCTGTG
Organism: Pedobacter psychrotolerans; assembly: GCF_004340665.1. Taxonomy (GTDB): domain Bacteria; phylum Bacteroidota; class Bacteroidia; order Sphingobacteriales; family Sphingobacteriaceae; genus Pedobacter; species Pedobacter psychrotolerans. The sequence continues at coordinate 162,342 of NZ_SLWO01000005.1, read as the reverse complement.
CTTTTCCATTTTTCTGGATGTACACAATCTTTCCTTTTAAAACCGGAACTACTGCTTGGTTTGGAATCAATATGGCATCTTGTAAAGTGTTCAGCGCCAGTTTTATTTTGGCGAATGATCCTGGTAACAAAGCATTATCTGCATTTGGTGCCGATGCCCTGATTTGCAATGTTCTGGTGGTTGCATTAATTCCAGGTTCTATCGCATATATTTTTCCGGTGTTTTCCATTGTTGATCCATCCGTTGTAAATGTAATGGATGAACCGGATTTAATTTGACCAGCATATTTCTCCGGAATGGAAAAGGTAATTTTAATGGGATTGGTACTCACCAAATTGGCAATCACTGTTGCTGGTGTTAAATAAGTGCCTTCAGAAATGCTACGCAAACCAATTCTTCCAGAAAATGGTGCCCTGATGGTTGCTTTAGCCAATTGCGCTCTAACCAATTGCGACTGTGATTGTAATGACCTGAAATCAGCTAATGATGTGTCATATTCTTCCTGACTGATAGCGCCCTTTGCCAATAGTTGTTTTGCACGGTTTTCATTCGTTGCAGAAAGTTTCTGTTTGGTGATGGCTTCCTGTAATTGCGCTTGAATATCTCTGTCATTGATTTTAACCAGCACACTGCCTTTGGTTACATTTGTACCCTCTTTAAAATAAATACCAGTTACCAGGCCCGAAATTTCACTTTTTAAAACAACAGATTCATTGGCATCGATGGCTCCGGTTACTTCTAAATCATTATCAAATGAAGTAAGTTTCACTATAATGCCTTCAACAACCAGTGGAGCGCCTCCACCACCTCCTTTTGCGCCATCTCCGCCTTTCGCCTGAGCTCCACCGGCTCCTTTACCTTCTATCTTTTTATTGGCACTGATTCTGTAATATACGAGGTAGGCCAAGCCAATAGCCAAAACAGCATAAATGATATACCTTTTCTTCATGTTTATATTTGTGTCGTGCTTATCTGATCGTTAAAATAAAATTAACGCCTGATATTAGAGTGCAAAAATATTCAAATAGTTTAGTGTTAAATTTGTTGTACTAAGGATGTTACTTAGCTTTGAGTCTTCAGGTATGAGTGTGGTGTTATGCATTAATAATTCATTTTAGACTATGGGTGCTATACTTAAGACTTTGGACTCATGACTATCGACTCTCCATATTCATGACTTCAAACTAAAGCCTCACAACTATTTTACAGCCCTTTTTGGTTTTTAATTCGAAAACATAAGCAATAAATATAAATTTGTGGCAAATCACATTTAAATATGTTTATTAAAAAATCAATTTTAGGTTTAGTTTTAGTACTAACGTGTATTATGGAAGCGAAGGCGCAGGTGAAAATTGGCTTTGAAGTTTCTTTTAAAGAACCACAGGCACATTATGCTGAAGTTCAGATGGATATTTCTGGCTTGGCAAAAGATTATGTAGATGTTAAAATGCCCGTTTGGACACCAGGTTCTTATCTGATCCGTGAGTTTGAAAAAAGCGTGGAAGAATTTAAAGCTACTGCATCTGGCAAAGCCGTTAAGGTAGAAAAGGTGAGAAAAAATACATGGCGAATTTTTTCAGCTAAAGCTGCTCATATTAAAATAAATTATCGTGTTTATGCATTTGAAATTTCCGTGCGTACACCATTCATTGATGAATCACATGCTTTCTTATCTCCTACGGGAATTTTTATGCATCCCGATGGCATGATTAAATCGCCAAGTACAGTTAAGATTATTCCTTTCAATACCTGGAGTAAAGTATCTACAGGATTGGAGCCTGTTGCAGGCCAGCAATTTACTTATCATGCTACAGATTTTGATATTTTATATGATAGCCCAATTGAAGTTGGTAACCAGGATGTTTTCGAGTTTATGGCAGCAGGTGTTCGTCATGAAGTAGCCATGTATGGCGGCGGAAACTACGATAAGGAAAAACTTAAAGTAGATATGGCTAAAATTGTAGAAGAGCCTACTAAAGTTTATGGAGAAAATCCCAATAAACATTATGTTTTTATTGTTCACAATTTTCTAAGAGGTGGCGGGGGCTTAGAGCATTTAAACTCAACCACATTAGGGGCTACCAGAAATGCCTACAATACGGAGGCTGGTTATAAAGGTTTTCTGGCACTTGTAGCTCATGAATATCATCATCTGTGGAATGTGAAGCGTTTACGTCCGGTAGCGCTGGGTCCATTTGATTATGATAACGAGAACTACACCACTAATCTTTGGGTGGCAGAAGGTTTTACTTCCTATTATGAAAATAAATATATGCACAGGGCTGGCTTTAATGATGCGGCAAAATTTGTAAATGATTTAGCAGGTGCGGTAGGTACGGTGGTGAACACGCCAGGAGCCAAATATCAATCGGCAGCCTCATCCAGTTATGATGCCTGGATTATTGGCTATCGCCCGAATGAAAACTCCAGGAACAATTCCATTTCTTATTACAATAAGGGTGAGGTAGTCGGTATTTTAATGGATCTGGAAATTATTAATGCCACAAAAGGAGCCAAAAGTCTTGATGACGTAATGAAAGCCATGTACTTGCAATGCAAAACCCTTAAACGTGGTTATACAGATGCGGAGTTTAAGGCAATGGTAGAAAAAGTTGCTGGAATCAGTTTTACAAATTTCTGGGCAAAGTATGTGAATGGAGTAGATGATGTGGAATATCAGAAATACTTTAAGCTGGCTGGTGTAGATGTTACGACAGAAAATGCTACTCCTGAAAAACCAGTGAGCGGTGTGAATGGTCAGCTAACTAATGCCGGAACCATCAATGTTACTTCAATTACCAGAAATTCTGCTGCATGGGATGCTGGTTTAAATGTTAACGATGAAATTATTTCATTGGATGATAAAATAGTTAATGATGCACTTGAATCCATCAAATTACGAAGTGCGATGCTTTCTTTAGAAGTTTTGCCTTTGGTGACCAAGAAAAAAATTGGTGATGTGTTGAAGTTAAAAGTAATGCGTGACGGTATAGAGAAAGAAATTTCTTTAACATTAAAAGAAAATCCAAACGTACGTTTAAAGGCTACTATTAATGAGAATGCTACACCTGAACAAAAGGCGGTTTTTGCCAAATGGCTAGGGGAGTAAATTTGAAGTTTGAAGTCAATAAAAAAGTCCTGCAGGAAATGAATCTTGCAGGACTTTTTATAAAAAAAACTTTTTTCTAGAAAGTGAAACGAACGCCTAAGCCAACATCACCACTATAAAAATCTGTATCAGGCGTTAATTGTAAAGTTGGTACCCAATCCAAAGATAAGTTAATTGGAGCACCTTTAAATTTGTAATCTAAACCTAAAACACCATTTAATCCTAAATAAACATCGCTATCAAAGCCTTTTACTTTGTATGATCCGATAGTACCACCACCACCATAATACCAAGTAAGTCCATCAGCGCCATTAATTGGGTTATACACTTCATATAAACCAGTTAATCTTAAATAATCTACACCTTTTGTACTTCTGAAATTACCAATTAATTCCAACATAGCACCTTTATTCAGGCCAGTTTTAAAACTCACACCATTAGCTGTTCCAAAACGACCACCAATTGCATTTTTGTAATTTTGTGCTTTAACAGTTGTTGTAGCAACAGTAAATAAAGCAATGCATCCTAAAATTGTAAATAACTTCCTCATAATCGAGCTTTTTAAATTAATAATTTCTTAATTAAGATCTGCCTAACAACTTTAATGCCGATTATGTTTTTTGGGTCAAAATTTTAAAGATAAAAAACAATGCTTGCATAGTAATTATCTAATTCTTAAGTTTAGTCAAATATTTTTGAATGATAGATTTTGTTCTGGTTTACCAGCTTCAGACAAAATTATTCAAAGGAAAACATAATAGGATGTGATATCTTTTGTGTTGATTTTTTTAACTTAACCAAATATATTGAATGATATGGCTGCAGAAATTAAACGAGTTTTCGATCTATTAAAATACAGCTTGGAACAACCTAAGCAAGAATTTGTTAGTGGGAAAATTAAAGGAAAGTGGGTCAATTATAGTACAACAGAATTCTGTAGTGCGGTTGACAACTTGAGCCGCGGATTAATCAGTGTTGGAATGGCAAAAGACAGCCGGGTAGGGGTAATGTCTCACAACAGGCCAGAATGGAACATTGTTGATTTTGCCGTCAATCAGATCGGTGCTTACCAGATTCCATTATATCCAACCTTAGCCGGACATGATATTCAGTTCATTTTAAAAGATGCAGAAATTTCCATCATTTTTGTTGCTGATCAGGAGCTATATGAAAAAGTAAAGCCTTGTATTCAAGAGACCAATCCTGACATCAAAATATATAGTTTTAATGAGGTTGAAGGTGTTGAGAATTGGAAAATTCTAACTGAGCTTGGAAAAACCTCAGTTGATATTAATCTGGATAAATATCGTGATAAGGTAGATCCGGAAGATATTCTCACCTTAATTTATACCTCTGGTACGACAGGAACACCAAAAGGTGTAATGTTAACGCACAATAATCTTGTTTCCAATTTTGTTAATTCACTGGTAGTGATGCCTAAAGGTGTAGAAAAGGGGTTAAGCTTTTTGCCATTATCCCACATTTTTGAGCGGATGATTATCTATCTGTATTTATACAACCATACCGCGGTTTATTATGCAGAAAGCATGGAAACTATTGTAGCAGATATTCAGCATGTAAAACCGAATGCATTTTCTACGGTACCGCGATTGCTGGAAAAGGTATATGATAAGATCATGGAAAAGGGTAAAGCCCTGACAGGTATTAAAAGAGGAATCTTTTTTTGGTCTGTGGCTTTGGCCGAACGATACACGATTGATGCGGGGGCCTGGTATAACTTTAAATTAAGTATTGCCAGAAAACTGGTGTTTAAAAAGTGGCAAGAAGCTTTGGGGGGAGAAATCGTAGTGATTGTATCTGGTGGAGCTGCTTTAAACCCACGTCTGGCCCGAATTTTCTGGGCAGCGGGGATGCCTGTTTTTGAAGGCTATGGCTTAACAGAAACCTCTCCGGTAATCACGGTTAATCGTTTCGGCGGCACTATGTTTGGAACCGTTGGCGAAGTGATTACGGGTGTTGAAGTTAAAATTGCCCAGGATGGTGAAGTGTTAACCAGAGGCCATCAGGTCATGAAAGGTTATTATAAACGCCCTGACTTAACAGATGAAGCACTAGATCAGGAGGGGTGGTTTCATACAGGTGATATAGGAGAATTAATAGATGGTAGATTCTTAAAAATTACCGATCGCAAAAAAGAAATGTTTAAAACGGCAGGCGGTAAATATGTTGCGCCACAAATGCTTGAGAATAAATATAAAGAATCTATTTTTATTGAGCAGATTATGGTTTTGGGTGAGAATAGAAAATTTCCATCAGCCTTAATTGTTCCAAATTTTGAAACCCTAAAATCCTGGGCAACTAAAAAAGGTATTACCTTTACCACTCAGGAAGAACTGATCAAAAACGAGCAGGTTTTAGTTAAGTATAATGAAGTTGTTGAATCGTTAAGTGTTGATTTTGGCAAGTGGGAACAGGTTAAAAGATTTGCTTTACTGCCTAAAGAGTGGAGTATTGATGGTGGCGAGCTAACCCCAAAACTTAGTTTAAAACGAAAAGTAATTACAGAAAAAAATATTGATATTATTGAAAAGATATATAAGGATGCAGAAAACTATAAAGCCCCTCATTAAGTTCTCATCGGTTTTTACCACTATTGCCATTATCATTTCAGGATGTGTAACCGGGCAGCTTGGTAAAAATAACAGTGGTGAATATAAAAATGGAATGGTGGTATCTGCGCATCCCGAAGCTTCCCAGGTAGGGATTGATATCTTAAAAAAAGGAGGAAATGCAGTTGATGCTGCGGTAGCCGTTCAATTTGCATTAGCTGTAGTTTATCCAAATGCGGGCAATATTGGTGGTGGTGGTTTTATGGTTTATCGTTCTGCCAAAGGTGAAGTAAACACGCTCGATTTTAGAGAAAAAGCTGCTGCAGGCGCAAGCAGAGATATGTATCTGGATGCCGCTGGAAATCCTATTGTAGACAAAAGCTTATACGGTCACCTGGCCGCAGGTGTTCCGGGATCTGTGGATGGAATGGTAGAAGCCCATCGCAAATATGGTAAGTTAACCTGGGCGCAGGTACTTCAGCCAGCAATAGATTTAGCTCATAACGGTTTCAAAATTACAAAACGCCAAGCAGGAGAATTGAACGGTCTGCATCAAAAACTGATGATGTTTAATCCTAAAGGAACAGCATTTATAAATTTAGAAAGTACCTGGAAAGAAAATGATTTACTGGTACAAAATGAATTGGCCAACACATTAAAACACATTCAGGAAAAAGGCCGGGCAGGGTTTTACGAAGGGCCTGTCGCTGATTCTATCGTGGCAGAAATGCAGGGTGGAAAGGGATTGATTACCAAAGAAGATTTGCAAAATTACCATGCTAAATGGCGCAAGCCTATTATAGGTGATTATCGCGGTTATAAAATTATTACCATGCCGCCAACTTCGAGCGGTGGTATTGCATTGATACAATTATTAAAAAGTGTAGAACCTTTTCCCCTAAAAAGATGGGGTTACAATAAAGACTCTACAGTTCAGGTGATTGTGGAGGCAGAACGAAGGGTTTATGCAGATCGTGCAACGCACCTTGGTGATCCTGATTTTTACAATGTTCCGCAGAGTCAGTTACTTAATGCGGCCTATAATAAAAAACGTATGGCCGATTTTAGCTGGTCAGCCGCGACACCAAGTAACCAGGTTATGGCTGGAGAAATCAATGGTGCTGAACATGAAGAAACGACACACTTTTCTATCGTAGATCATGATGGAAATGCTGTTTCCATCACCACTACCCTTAATGGTTCTTATGGGTCGCTGGTTGTGGTGAAAGGTGCAGGTTTTCTCTTAAATAATGAAATGGATGATTTTTCTGTAAAACCAGGCGCACCCAATATGTATGGATTGGTTGGTGGAGAGGCCAATGCCATTGCACCTAATAAACGAATGTTAAGTTCCATGACCCCCAGCATTGTAGAGAAAAATGGAAATTTATTTATGGTAGTAGGTACACCAGGTGGTTCAACGATTATCACCTCTGTATTTCAAACGATCATTAATGTGATTGATTTTGACATGAATATGCCGCAGGCAGTTTCTGCCAAGAAATTTCATCACCAATGGTTACCTGATGAGGTATATTTTGAAAAGGGTGCGATTGATAGTGTATCACTAGAAAAACTAAAATTAAAAGGATATAAAATGGTGCCTCGGGGAGCTATTGGTAGAGTAGATGCTATTTTGAAAACTAAAAATGGAAGTTATCAGGGTGGAGCAGATCCACGTGGAGATGATCAAGCCATTGGATATTAAGGATTCAATTGGTTAAAATTTTCTTAAATTGTCATTTTTGGTATGGCAATTGCTTATCATGGCTAACGCTTACAAATTAATATAACGAACATGAAATTAAATCTATTTAAGTCTTTACCGGTAGCATTGGCCGGTTTGTTCATTGGAACTGCTGCTTTGGCACAGGAACCAGTTACCTCAACTACACCTTTCAGAACTTGGTCTATTGGTGTTAACGCTGGTGCTTTAACGCCACTTTCTCCGCTAGGTGGTAAAAATGATTTTAGCAATAACAAAACTAGTTTTGGTTATGGCCTTTACATTAAGAAACAATTTACACCTTATTTCTCTTTACGTTTAGACGGGGTAAGAGGTAAATTAAAGGGTGATAATACTGAAGCTTATGACAGTGGCGTAGCAAATAACTCTTCTGTTTCATCTTTTGATACCCAATTAGAATATTCGGGTAGTTTAAATGCTGTGGTGAACATGTTTAACATCGATATGTTCAAAAAAGAGAATGCTTTGCAACTTTATGTATCTGCCGGTGCAGGTTTAGCTGGTTACAAACCAACAATTACTACTGCTAACGGTACTTCATTATATGCTGGTGATAAAACAATCAGTGAATTAATCATCCCGGTAGGCCTTGGTGCTAAATTTAAAATCTCTGATGCTGTAAACTTCGATTTAGGATGGACAATCAACTTTGTTGATGGAGATAACTTAGATGGTTATTACAGAGGAAGCAATGACAAATATAACTATGCTTATGCTGGTTTAGAATTTGCATTGGGAAGTGGAAAACAATTGGCTTTCCACAATCCGGTTGCTTTAACTTATGATGAGGCATTAAAAGCAAAACAAACTGCTGATGCTTTAAAAGGTGATCTTGATGCTCAAAAAGCTGAAAACGCAAAATTACGTTCAGAAATGTCTGACATTTTAAAAGATTCTGATGGTGACGGTGTTGCTGATAAATTAGATAAATGTCCAGATACTCCATCAGGAACAGTTGTAGATGGTTCAGGTTGTCCATTAGTGACTCCAAAACCTCAAGTAACTGTAATTACTGAAGAAGATCGTAAAGTAGTAAGCGAAGCCATTAAAAACTTAGAGTTTGATTTAGGTAAAGCAACTATCCGTTCTAAATCTTATGCTTCATTAAACAGAGTTGCTGCATTATTAGTGCAGAAAAACTTTAGCTTAAAATTAGCTGGCCATACAGATAACACAGGTTCAAAAGAATTAAACTTACGTTTATCTAAAGAAAGAGCTGAGTCTGTAAAAGCTTACTTAGTATCTCAAGGTGCAAATGCATCACGTATTGAGGCTACAGGTTACGGAATGGGTCAACCAATTGCAACCAACAAAACTGCAGCTGGTCGTCAAAAAAATCGTCGTGTAGAATTTACATTGTACTAGTCAATAGTTAAATAAAAATTAAAGCCTCCGATGAAAATCGGAGGCTTTTTTTATGGTATAACATTTTTACGCTTGGTTGATCATCATTCTGCTATTGAATCAATTTGATTGTCTTCTTTATATTATTCAAATCACTCATGCTAAAATTTGGCGACTGAAAGGAGAATATCTGATAAATCAATAATCCATCTGTACTATCATAAATGCTAATGATTTTATCACTCGAACGTTTGGTATAAACCAAGTATTTAATGTTTGAGTCTTTATTCAGGATTAAGCTATCTAATATTTCATTTGATACGAATTTGAGTTTATATCGATATTGTTCTTCAGCCGGAGTCTCTTGTGCTGAAGGAGCGGTCTGGGAAGAGAAAACTTCCCGAACATATTCAGGAACATATAATGTTTCATTAACCAGTTGTGGAAGTCTTTTAGTGTTGTAAAACGAATAATCTAATCCACGTGTTTGATTCGATAACAATCCATCATTAATCTGTTTTAAATAACCTGAAAGGAAGCCAGGAGACCAGTTGAAGAAAACAGCTTGATTATAAAGTAAACTTAACAGTTTTGATCTTGCAGCTCTCTTGGTATTTGACTGCTCAATAAACGTCATTTGTAGGTTGGTAAGTGCATCAGGAAATAAAGTGATCGTAGCCAGCGTGATTTCTTCCATCTTATCGGGCTTTATTGATGGAGAAATTACCTTGAGTCCGTAAACAAGGTTTAAGTTATTTATGGTATCAATCTGTTCACGATAGGAGTCAAGATAAAAAAAAGAATAATCTGTTGAACGCTGATAGGTTGCCAACTCTTCAGGTTTAATAATTTTAAAGGGTGTAACCGTCCAAACCTTTTTTATAGCTTCATTATATTTTTCAATTTCTTTATATCCAGAATAAGGTAATGTAAATAAGGTAGTCGTTTTCTTAAATTTCTCTATCTTTTCAATGTTGGTTGCCGTATTTCCAAAATATGATGTCTGCGCCAGAGCGGATAAGCCCGGGAGCATCATTAGATATATCACTAGATTTCTTTTCTTAAAAAGCATAATATTTAAGGTCTGATTTGTATCCCTCTATTATAAGAATCTTTTGACAATTATTTTGAAATTTTCTATTGCAATAACAAAATACATTCATTAGCTTTGTTATGCAAGCATAATAAATTAGTGAAATGAAGCAACAGCAAACTATTGATTACCATGTGAAATTTGCATGGCAAAATATGTTTAACAAATACAATCAGATGGCATCGGGTTTTGGAATTACCCAGGCTATTGGTTATATGCTGATTAATATTAATGACGAAGAAGGTACTGCTGTTTCTAACCTGGCAGGCTTGCTTGGTGTAAAGGCAACCAGTCTATCCAGAATGTTAAACAACATGGAAGAGGCAAAATTAATTTATCGCGAAGCTTCTGCCGGAGATAAACGTTCGGTAAAAGTTTTTCTGACTGACTTTGGTAAAGAAAAGAAACAGTTAGCTAAAGGCGTTGTGCGAAAGTTTAACGAATATCTTGATGAACATTTCTCCAAAAAAGAAAAAGAAACCTTTATCAATCTATTAATCAAATTGAACGACATTACTGTAGCCTATACTGTTGATTGATCATGTGATTATGAAACTTTTTTTAAATGATTTTCAAAGCCAGTATTTAGTTAAAGATCATTACAGAAATAAAAATTTAGCATACTGATGAACAGAAGCAGATTAAAGCTTTATCTGCCAAACTTATCAGATCAATAAAATAATAAATAAAAACTGATGAAACGAAGCATTAATAAAGTTGCCGTTCTGGGTTCGGGTATCATGGGTTCGCGAATTGCATGTCACTTTGCCAATATTGGTGTAGAGGTTTTGCTTTTGGACATTGCACCCAAAGAACTGACGGCAGAAGAACAGGCAAAAGGGCTGATTTTAGATAAGCCGGCAGTAAAGAACCGAATTGTTAATACGGCTTTGCAAACTGCAGTGAAAACAAACCCATCACCTGTATATTCTAAGAAAGTACTGAATAAAATCAAAACCGGAAACTTTGATGATGATATGTCGAAAATTGCGGGCTTTGATTGGGTAATTGAAGTAGTGGTAGAAAATCTAGATGTTAAGAAAAAGGTTTTTGAGCAGGTAGAACAATTTCGCAAACCAGGCACATTAATTACCTCTAATACTTCTGGAATTCCCATTCATTTAATGGCTGAAGGTAGGAGTGAAGATTTCAAAGCACATTTCTGCGGGACACACTTTTTTAATCCGCCACGGTATTTAAAATTACTTGAAGTAATTCCAACACCACATACCAAACCAGAAATCGTTGATTTTCTAATGCATTATGGTGATAAATTTTTAGGTAAAACGACTGTTTTATGTAAGGATACGCCTGCATTTATTGCCAACAGAGTGGGGGTTTATTCTATTATGGCCTTACTTCACTTGGTTGATAAATTAGATTTAACGGTAGAAGAGGTAGATAAATTTACAGGTCCTGCATTAGGTAGGCCGAAGTCTGCTACTTTCCGTACCTCTGATGTGGTTGGGCTGGATACCATGATTAAAGTGGCAAAAGGGCTATATGATAACTGCCCGGATGATAAAGCCCACGAATTATTTAAACTTCCTGCCTACGTGCAAAAAATGGAAGAAAATAAGTGGCTTGGAGATAAAACCAAACAAGGCTTCTACAAGAAAACAAAAACTGCAGAAGGAAAAACAGAAATCCTGGCGCTGGATTTGAAAACGCTTGAATATAAGCCTCAGGAAAAGGTTAAATCAGCAACATTAGAAATGACTAAGCCTGTTGAAAATCTTCAGGATCGCATGAAGATTTTTGCTAAAGGAAAAGACAAGGCAGGTGAATTATTCCGCCATTCTTCTTTTGGATTATTTGAATATGTTTCAGATCGTATCCCTGAAATTTCTGATGAGTTGTACCGTATTGATGATGCGATGCGTGCTGGTTTCGGTTGGGAATTAGGTCCATTTGAACTTTGGGATGCTGTTGGTGTGAAAGAAGGCATAGAGGGGATGGCGCAATATGGAAATCAGGCGGCGGCTTGGGTGCATGAAATGCTTGAAGCTGGCAACACTTCATTTTATAAAGTTGAAGCGGGCATTAAAAAGTACTATGATATTCCGACCAAATCTTATAAGGCTTTGCCTGGAACGGATGAATTTATTATTTTAGAAAATATCCGGGAAAATAAAACCCTATGGAAAAATTCAGGCGTTTCCATTATTGACTTAGGTGATGGCATTTTAAACGTGGAATTCCATACCAAAATGAATACCATTGGCGGTGATGTGATTTCAGGTATCAATAAGGCTATCGATATGGCCGAAAAAGACTATCGAGGTCTGGTAATTGGTAACGATGGGGCAAATTTCTCTGCAGGTGCAAATGTTGGAATGATTTTCATGATGGCAGTAGAGCAGGAATGGGATGAATTAAATATGGCTATTCGCATGTTTCAGAATACCTCTATGCGCATTCGTTATTCTTCCATTCCGGTTGTGGTTGCGCCACATAATTTAACCTTAGGTGGTGGTTGCGAATTTAGTTTACATGCTGATCATGTTCAGTTATCAGCCGAAACTTATATGGGTTTAGTCGAATTTGGGGTTGGTGTAATTCCAGGCGGTGGCGGAACAAAGGAGTTTGCTTTACGTGCCTCTGATGAATATAAAGATGATCAAATCGTTCAGAATGCCTTAAAAGAGCGCTTTTTGACCATCGGAATGGCAAAAGTTTCTACTTCTGGTTATGAAGCCTTTGAACTGGGTTATTTGCAAAAAGATAAATTTTCCATCTCTATGAATCGCAATCGCTTGCTGGCAGATGCTAAGGCGAAAGCAATTGAACTGGCAGATGCCGGATATACCAAGCCCGTACAAAGAACAGATATTAAGGTGCTGGGTAAACAGGGTTTAGGAATTGTTTATGCAGGTGCAAATAGTATGTATGCCGGTCATTACATTTCTGAACATGATAAAAAAATCTCCGAGAAATTAGGTTACGTTATGTGTGGTGGTAACCTGTCATCTCCTACAGAAGTAAGTGAACAATATTTATTGGATTTGGAAAGAGAGGCATTTTTGTCATTGGCAGGGGAGCGGAAATCGTTAGAAAGAATTCAATCTATTATAACAAAAGGGAAACCGTTGAGGAATTAAATGGAGTATCGAGATATGAGTATCAAGTATCAAGATTCCTGACAGATTTAAAATAAATAAATTGGCGATTCCAGTTTCGAGCCATGTCTTGATACTTGATACTCGCTACTTAATACTAATAAAAATGGAAGCATATATTATAGCCGGATATCGCACAGCAGTTGGTAAAGCACCACGGGGCGTATTCCGTTTTACGAGGGCAGATGATCTTGCTGCAGAAGTGATCAGGGCTTTGGTGGCATCAGTTCCAAATTTAGATAAGGAACAAATTGATGATGTGATTGTAGGTAATGCTACACCGGAAGCAGAACAGGGCTTAAATATTGGCCGGATGATTTCGCTGATGGGTTTAGATACTGATAAAGTTCCCGGCGTTACTGTAAACCGTTATTGTGCATCCGGATTGGATACCATCGCGACTGCCGTAGCGAAAATTAAGGCTGGCATGGCAGATTGTATCATCGCTGGTGGTGTGGAAGTAATGAGTGGAATGCCATTTGGTGGCTGGAAGCTTGTTCCGAATGCTGAAGTAGCGAAAAATAATCCGGAATGGTATTGGGGCATGGGTTTAACTGCCGAAGCCGTAGCCAAAGAATATAAGGTTAGTCGTGACGATCAGGATGCCTTTGCACTAAAATCTCATGAAAAAGCTATTCATGCTATCAAAAACGGACATTTAAAAGACGGTGTTTTGCCTATCACGATAAATGAAAACTATCTGGATGAAAACCTGAAAAAGAAAACACGTTCTTATGTGGTAGATACCGATGAGGGACCACGAGCTGATACCACTTTAGAAAAACTGTCAAAATTAAAGCCTGTATTCGATGCTGTTGGAAGTGTAACTGCGGGTAACTCATCTCAAACTTCTGACGGAGCGGCATTTGTTTTGGTCGTTTCTGAAAAGAAAATGAAAGAATTGAATGCAGAGCCAATCGCCAGATTAGTTAGTTATAGCGTTGCCGGCGTACCTCCAAGAATTATGGGTATAGGGCCAATTGAGGCCATTCCAAAGGCATTGAAACAAGCTGGTTTACAACAATCTGATATTGATTTAATTGAATTGAATGAGGCTTTTTCTTCTCAATCTTTAGCCATTATCAGAACACTTGATTTAAATCCAGACATTATTAATGTAAATGGTGGTGCTATTGCTTTGGGCCATCCGCTTGGATGCACCGGTGCAAAACTAACCGTTCAGATGATGAATGAATTGAAAAGACAGAATAAAAAATATGGCATGGTTACCATGTGCGTAGGTACCGGACAAGGTGCAGCGGGGATTTTTGAATTGTTGTAATTTGTATCAAGATATGAGTAGCAAGTATCAAGATTGAATACCGATAGGAAATAATCATCCCTAAAAGAATTCCATCCCAAATATTTACTCTAATCTTAATATGATTAAAACATGCACAATTTTAAAGATTTAAAGGTCTGGCAAAAATCGATTGAACTTGCAGTTGAAGTTTATAAAGCGACTTCACTTTTACCAAATGATGAAAAGTATGGTTTGATATCACAAATGAAGAGGTGCTCCGTTTCGGTTTCTTCGAATATTGCCGAAGGTTCGGGGAGAGGAAGTAGTGCTCAATTTAAATATTTCTTGAATATAAGCCAAGGTTCAGCTTTTGAATTAGAAACACAGCTAATTATTTCAAATCGATTAGAATTACTTGATGATAATTTATCGACAAGTTTGATTGAAAAAACAACTGAGATACAAAAAATGATTTATGCATTAGATAAGAGTATTAAAATATGAAGAAAGTATCAAGATTCCAGTTTTGAACCAGTCTTGATACCTGATACTCGCTAATAGATATTTGGTTACATCCGGTTTTCGAGCCCAGTCTTGATGCTTAATACTCGTTACTAAACAATAAAACTTAGTGATGTCCGGTTTTCGAGCCCAGTCTTGATACTTGATACTCGCTACTAGATACTAAAACAATGGAAACAGCAGAAAAAAAAACAATTAAAGGTGGTGAATTCTTAATTAAGGAAACCATTTACCAGGATGTATTTATCCCTGAAGAATTTGATGAAGAGCAGCAGATGATTGCGCAAACTTGTCGTGATTTTCTGGAAGCTGAAGTTTACCCTAACTTAGATAAAATTGATAAGCAGGAAGATCCTGAATTAATGCCAACCCTTTTAACTAAAGCTGGTGAGTTGGGAATTTTAGGTGTTTCTGTTCCAGAAGAATATGGCGGTTTTGGTAAAAACTTTAATACTTCGATGTTGGTTGCTGATGTTGTGGGCGCAGGTCACTCTTTTGCTGTGGCACTTTCTGCGCATACCGGAATCGGCACTTTGCCAATCCTCTATTATGGTAATGAAGAGCAAAAAGCTAAATACATTCCAAAGTTAGGTTCTGGTGAATGGAAAGCGGCTTATTGCCTAACTGAACCAAATTCAGGTTCGGATGCAAACTCTGGAAAAACCAAGGCAAAGTTGAGTGAAGATGGTAAACATTACATTATCAACGGACAAAAAATGTGGATCACGAATGGTGGTTTTGCAGATATTTTCATTGTTTTTGCCAAAATAGATGATGATAAAAATTTAACTGCCTTTATTGTAGAGAAAGATTTTGGTGGTATCACCATGAACCCTGAAGAGCATAAAATGGGAATCAAGGGTTCATCAACCCGTCAGGTTTTCTTTAATGATTGTCCTGTGCCTGTAGAGAATATGCTGAGCGATCGGGAAAATGGTTTTAAAATCGCAGTAAACATTTTAAATATCGGACGAATTAAATTATCTGCAGCAGCAATTGGTGCTTCTAAAGCAACACTAAATACAGCCATTAATTATTCGAATGAACGCAGTCAGTTTGGTCGCCCGATTTCAAAATACGGTGCCATTCGTTTCAAAATTGCAGAGATTGCATCAAAACTATATGCTGTTGATGCGGCAAATTACAGGGCTGGACAGAATATCGATGATACTTATGACCAACTGGTTGCTGGTGGAATGGAATCTGGTAAAGCCAGGTTAAAATCTGTAGAGCAGTTTGCGGTTGAATGTGCGATTTTAAAAGTCTGGGGTTCCGAAGCGCTGGATTATACAGTGGATGAAGGTGTTCAGATTTATGGTGGTATGGGCTTTAGTGCCGATGCACCGATGGACAGGGCCTATCGTGATGCCCGGATCAATAGAATTTTTGAGGGAACGAATGAAATCAATCGATTGTTAACAGTTGATATGATGTTGAAACGTGCCATGAAAGGGGAACTCGATTTGATGGGGCCGGCAACAGCAGTGGCAGCCGAATTAATGAGCATCCCTGATTTTGGAGAAGAAGACACTACGTTATTTGCTGCGGAGAAAAAGGTATTGGCTAACCTTAAAAAAGCAACTTTAATGGTTGCTGGTGCCGCCGTGCAAAAACTCATGATGACATTAAGCAAAGAGCAGGAAATCCTGATGAATATTGCTGATATGGCAGGTTATGTTTATGTGCTGGAATCTGCTTTACTAAGAACAGAAAAGTTGGTGGCGACAAAAGGTGAGGAGGCTACAGCAGGTCAGTTAGATTTACTCAGAATTTATATGGTTGAAGCGGTGGATGGGATAGCCAAAGCTGGTAAAGAAGCGCTTTGGGCTTTTGCAGAAGGTGATGAGCAACGTATGATGTTAGTGGGTTTACGCAGATTTACTAAATTAGAGCCTTTTAACGTAAAAGATGCACGCCAAAGAGTGGCACAACAGTTAGTTGAAGCAAATAAATATATTTTTTAGCTTTTTAGCAATTAGCATTTAAAGGTTTGGCGTATGGGATGGATATATCCTGTGCGCTAAACCTTTTTTTTGTTTTAATTTAAAGAGCTTTATGAGTTATACTTTTTGTAATCAATCAATCCTGAAATAGGTAGAGTTATGCATTTAAACCCTATTTTTACGGATGCTTAAATTTAAACAACTCACTATTTTATTTTTTCTGGCTTTGGCGCTAAATTCCTGTAAGAAGGATGAAGATTCAGATAAGCAAATTACCAATTTTATTGAGAAGAATAATATCCCAGCCACTAAAGATGCTTCTGGATTATATTATCAAATCATCAAACCAGGAAGTGGAACCTTTACTTATCCCGCAAATACAAGTATCACGATCAAATACGAAGGCAGATTGCTGGATGGTAGTGTGTTTGACAATGGTGGTGGTAAAGAACAAACTTTTGTGCTTTCACAATTAATTCAAGGCTGGAGAATCGGCATTCCGAAAATTCAGAAAGGTGGCGAGATCAGGTTAATTATTCCTCCAGGTCTTGGTTATGGAAGCAGTGCCACCGGTCCGATTCCGGGGAATTCTGTATTGGATTTTACGATTCAACTATCAGATGCTAAATAACTTTAGTACGCTGACTGGATTTTATCTGGAATGTTAAAATTGGTTAAAAATTGGCGCAACCGTATTAAAAGCTTATTTTTGCCAATGATGCTAAAGTTCAGATATATTGTAATGTTGGTTTGCCTTACGGGTTGCTTTGCTGCTTGTAATAAAAACGAGGCGTTCGAAACTTATGATCCTGCACCACAGTTTACCATAGATACTACTGCTATCAGGGCTTTTATAAATGCCAATAACATTCAGGCTGTTAAAGATCAATCTGGCGTTTTTTACCAGATTATTGAGCCAGGAACAGGAAGTATCAGCTATACTAACAATACCAGAATTACAGCTGATTACGAAGGTAGACTACTTAACGGAACTATTTTTGACAGCTCAAAAGGAAATCCAATTACATTTACATTAGGCGGGATCATTGCCGGATGGCAAATTGGAATTCCGAAAATTCAAAAGGGAGGGAAAATCAGGTTAATTATACCTTCCTATTATGGCTATGGAAATACGGCACAAGGTACCAGTATTCCTGCCAATTCTATACTAGATTTTAATATCACACTTACAGAAGTTTCAAATTAGATGAACAAATTTACCAAACTTGGCCTTTGCTTAGGTTTATTGGCTACAGTACTTTTCAGCGCTTGCGAAAAAGAATATGATTCAATCGAAACGGTTGATGATGCCGCAATTCAGACTTTTATCAAAGCAAGCAATGTCAAATATACTAAAGATGCAACGGGCTATTACTATAATATAAGTGCACAAGGTTCTGGTGCCGCCGTAAAAAATTCAGATTCTGTATATTATTCATATAGTTTTAGAACTTTATCAGGAACTGTTTTTTATCAATCTACCGATCTAATGATTCCTAGTAATTTTTTAGGTTATACGGACAGATTTACTTTCAACCAGACACAATATTTGTTAACTCCAATTAGAGAGGTGCTTACAAAATTAAATAGAGGTGGGAAAGCAACTTTAATCATGCCTTCTAATCTTGCTTTTGGTAAAAATGGCATTAGCAGCTTAAATATTGAATCAAATGCAAACATCCTTGTTGATTTAGGTATTTACTCACAATCCAAAAGACATGAAATTGACGAATTAGAAATTAATAAATTTATTTCAAATAATAATTTAACTGTAATTAAAGATGAATCAAGAGCTCGTTACAGTATTATAACTCCAGGAACTGGAACTGATGCTATAAATTTAAACTCTACAATAGTAGTAAACTATGTAGTTAGGTATTTGGATGGTACCGAAATAGCACAATCATCAAGTCAAATAACTAGCTCTTTATTTGAATTATATAAAGGTTGGCAATTAATTTTACCAGGCAAAGTAACTGCTGGAGGAAAACTTCGTTTAATTATTCCCGCTGATTTAGGAAATGGAACAACGCCTTTAGATTTCGATATTGAAATTGTAAGCGTTACTAATTAAATAGTATCTCTTTTTAAATACTTCACATTCTTTTAGTTCTAATAATTATGCTCAACTAGTAAGTTTGGTATTTTTTTTAAATATTAAATTAATGTTTTGGTGCTTTTTGACAAAGATTAAATAATTTCTTATTACTAAATATTTAGTTGTATGTTTGCTATGTAAGGTAAAGTTTACAAATAAAATATGAGAAACAATAAAAAATTAAAGTGTATAGTATTACTTTCTATATGCGTATTATCTATTTATTCCTGTAAAAAGGATGCTGTCGTGGAAAGTGTAAATGAGAATAAATCATTGTCCAATGCTATTAGCATTGAGAATGGCTATTTGAAATTTAGAGATCAAAAAGCTTTTGATTCTTTAGAAAATATTATAATTAATTATTCGCCTCATCAATTAGATGCTTGGGAAAAAACACTAGTAGGATTTAGTTCTTACCGAAGTACTTATCTAAAAGCACAAAATGAATATGCTAATGTAAATAGCTCCGAATCGTTTAATTCGTTTAAAAAGAAGTATTCTGATTTAATCTCGATCAGACCTGATAGCTCATTAACTTATAAGTTCGGAACTCCATTTTCGGCGATTATAACTAATAATTCTGGTGAATTAAAAATAGGAGATCAATTTAGAAAATATACAAACGAGAGCAGTTTAATACTTTATACAGGTGCTCATAAAAATCTATCTGAACTAAAAAATTCAACAGATATAAAAGTTTTACCAATTAAAAAACTTCTTATGTCAGTTCGAAACGCTCAATCATTGGCACCGCCTCAAGGTAATTCAGCATTTGGCAATGGAATGGTATCGCAGTATTTATTTTATAGTGGAGATAATAAGAGACGTTTATATGTTGAATTATGGGTTGAAAATACTCCGCCACCAAACTTAGTAGAATTTGGTTCATGTCGTTTATATTTTGTAGTTCTTCAAGAGCTCAAAAAAACATTTGGAGGATGGCGATCCAATGAAACTGATTATTATTCAAATGGAGTTAATTTGAAATTTACTAGTACACATAATTTATCAATACCTAATTCTTATAGTTTTAATGGAAGCTTTAATGCCATTCAAGGAGTTACGGGGCCAATTATTTATAATATGCCATCTTTTCCAGGGTACTGTAGCTCTGTTACAGGAACTGGTCGGTTTACAACTGGCGGTGTTCCTGATGCTCCAGGTTTTGGTTACTAACTTAACGCCTCTTTAAAAACTTTTAAAACCCTTTCCCTTGCAAATTTATGCTCAACTATTGGTTGGGCATATTTTTTTGTCCCAAACTCTGGTACCCACTTTTTAATGTATTCGAATTTAGGATCAAATCTTTTGGTCTGTAACTCAGGATTAAAGACTCTGAAATAAGGTGCAGCATCATTACCTGATCCAGCCGCCCACTGCCATCCACCCACGTTGCTTGCCATCTCATAATCCAGCAACTTATTGGCGAAATAAGCTTCACCCCATCGCCAATCGATTAAGAGGTGCTTTGATAAAAAACTTGCAGTAACCATGCGTACACGGTTATGCATCCAGCCGATTTCATTAAGTTGTCTCATTCCAGCATCAACAATCGGATATCCCGTATTTCCTTCGCACCAGGCTTTAAATTCCTTTTCATCATTGCGCCATTTAATTTTATCGTATTGTTTTTTAAAAGAATCAGAGGCTGAATAAGGAAAATGCCATAAAATCATCATGTAAAATTCCCGCCAGGCCAGTTCTGAAAGCCATACATTAGAATTAGCGGCAATGGCATCTTTAGCTAACTTACGAATACTGATGGTTCCAAAACGCAGATGTAAACCGATTCGAGTAGTACCTTCTACAGCCGGAAAATCGCGTTCCTTTGCATAATCATCAAGTTTACTTTTATATTCGATTTTTGGAAATTGCAATCTACTTACTTCAAAACCCATTTCCTTCAGGCTGGGCAATGGCAGGTGTTTGATGTCTAATAAATTTTTAAAATGTTTTTTAGTTGGGTAAGCTTTCGTGGAAAAGTCATTCAGTTTGGCGTGCCACTGTTTATAATATGGTGTGAAAACGGTATAAGGTGTTTGATCAGCCTTTAAAATCTCTCCTTTCTCAAAAATAACCTGATCCTTAAAAGTCTTAAATTCAATATTTTCACTCCTTAAAAACTCTGCCATGTTATCATCCCGCTCGCGGGCATATGGTTCATAATCATGATTGGTATATACTTCAGCAACATCATATTCTTTTAACACCTCAGGCCATACCGTTTCAGGCTTGCCATATTTCACCAATAAATCAGATCCATTTTTATGAAGTGTCTTTTTTAAATCTTCAATAGTCTGGTAAATAAATGTTATCCTGGCATCGTCCTTTGCGAGTTTATCTAAAATATTCTGATCAAAAATAAAAATCGGTAAAATCGGATTTTTACCTCGTAAAGCATGATATAAAGCGGCATTATCTTCCAGACGTAAATCACGACGGAACCAAAAGATACTAATTGTTTTCTTCATTTATTATGATTTATGATATTGCTTTTGCCAGACTATTTATGCAGGTATAAATTCGCCAGTGCATCATCAAGATGGGTAAATTTAAACTTAAAACCAGCATCTAGTATTTTTTGTGCAGAGGTATTATTGCTCATCATTACGGCTTCAGTTCTCTCGCCCATTAACAATTCAATTCCTTTTCTCGGGACTTTAATTGGCCAAAAAGGGCGATGTAAATGTTTGGCAATCGCTTTGGTTAATCCTTCATTAGTGACTGGAAATGGCGCACAGGCGTTATAGCTATTTTCCATATTGAAGTTTTCTAACGCATAGATATACATCGCTACCATATCATCAATATGAAGCCACGGTGTCCATTGCTTGCCAGTTCCTAAAGCAGCACCGGCAAATAAACGCACAGGTTGATCCAATTGAGGTAAAGCGCCACCTTTTGTACTTAAAACAATTCCGGTACGGAGCTTTACAATGCGTAGACTTAATTTTTTACCTTGATCAATAGCATCTTCCCATAACTTACAACATTCTGCTAAAAAGCCATAGCCGTTTTGACTTTCCTCTGTTAAAATCTCATCGCCGCAATCGCCATAGTAGCCGACCGCTGAAGCAGAAATGAAAGATTTTATCTGATGTTCGGGTTTAAGTTTTATGGCTTTAAAAAGTAATTCTGTAGATTTTACCCTACTGTCGATAATTTGCTTTTTACGTTCTTCAGTCCATTTTTTTTCGGCTACTGGTTCTCCTGCCAAATGGATTATCGCATCAACACCATTTAAACAGTTCGCATCAATTTCTCCTTTGTAAACATCCCAGAGATAATTATTTGGATCATTATTATCTTTACGGGACAGTGTATTGACCTCATAACCTTGATTTAACAACTGTTTTTTGAGTTCAGTTCCAACAAGTCCGGTAGCGCCTGTAATCAGAATCTTTTTTGCCATGGTTTTAAAACACAAAACATGCAAAAGGGTTTTCTTAAAGACTAAAGACTAAAGACTAAAGACTAAAGACTAAAGACTAAAGACTAAGCATAATAGTATCTGATGAATATCAATGCATTGCTTGTATTCATCAGATATTATTGGTTATTTTTTTTACAAACCAGAAATAACTTTGTTTTTTGGAGCCTTTATCGCATAACTCAACTTAATGGTTTTGGTTTCGTTAGGTGCAATTTTTAACTGCCAGGATAGCATTCCTGTTTCCTTATTAACTTCGGCGCCGGAACTGTCTAATAATTCAATTTCTATATCACTTTCAGTTGATAAGGGATATTGATCTTTTAGTGATAAATCAATTGCTTCTTTTTTGGTATTTCTAATTTTGATCAGGTAAGTAAACAGCTGTTTTTTGTTGGCACCGATAAATTTAGTGCTGCTAAAATCTTCCTGTTTCTCTTTCGAAATAATGATTTTCTTATCCTTACCCATACTCAGACTTAACGTGTCCTGAATATTGGCCGGGTTGATGTATGATTTGCCTGTATATGTCCCCTCAAAGATAATGTTGGCATTTCCTGCTTGAAGGTTTAACTTTTCCCAATTAATCACATCAGCTAATAAATAGGCATCAGTGCTTAATTTTGGTGCGGCATAATATTTATATTTCGCTGGTACTTCATATTCTTTAAAAGAAACGGTGTGTGGTTTGTTGTCGCTATTTACATCGTAAGGAATGTCAATATCAAAAGTTACACCCAATTGAGTTTCGTTAACGGAAGTATAATTGTTAACGGTAGAAGGTGCAGGCATTGCTTGTTTTTGGAGGCTATTTGTTCCCCTAAGAACGATTGTTTCATTTAGTTTTTGATCAGCAACTTCAAGGCCTGCTACTCTACCCATCAAAGCTTTTTGCATTTGAGCATAGGTAGAAACAAACCATGGATTTAAGGTTGGTGCCGTAATATTGTAATTCGGATTTCCGGTTGATAAAGAAAGCTTCACTTTTTTCCAGTCTAAACCAGTATTTTGTGTAATGGCCGCTTTGTAAACTATTTCAAGCGGCTTGGAGGTACTGGTGGATTTGATGTCGTAACTGGCTAACCAGCTTGCATTCGGTGTAATATATGATAGATTGTAATTGGCATCTATATTGGTTTTTGCCATTAATTGTAAAACCAATTGACCAAGTTGCTGATTAGGATGATCTCTTAGCTCTGCAATTTGTTGCTGTAAAGCATTCAGTTTCTGAGTTTGTTTATCTTCAATAATGCTGAGTGCGGCTATCGCATTTCTTACTTCGGCATTTTTAGTACGATAATATTCAGTCAGTTTCATTAATTCCGTCACATTGGTGCCCGAAGTGGTTCCGCCAGATTTTCTATTTTCATCTAATAAGGCCAGTGTTTGTTCTTCAATAGTTTTTGAGTTTTTGGTTTTAATTAAATCGGCTGAAATTAATTTAACACTATCACCTAGTTTTTTAATTTCAGGATTTGCGGCATCAGTATTCAGGAAATCGCGGTTAAACTGAACGGATAAAATGGTTACACCTGAAGAAACGCCTACCTGAATAGAGTTTTCGTTCACCCGACCAGAGATGTTATTTATTACGATTTCGGATGTTCCTGCTGGAAGATTAACCCTTCCTGAGTGTGTAAGTTGTGCACCGTTATTGTAAACAGTTACACTTTCTAAATTTGCTTTGGTTTTAATTTGTTGCTGGGCAAAAACACTTAATGGAAATAACAGTGTGATTAGAATTCGTT
Source organism: Pedobacter psychrotolerans (assembly GCF_004340665.1). GTDB lineage: Bacteria > Bacteroidota > Bacteroidia > Sphingobacteriales > Sphingobacteriaceae > Pedobacter > Pedobacter psychrotolerans. Next base: position 138,376 of record NZ_SLWO01000005.1, on the reverse strand, counting down.
TCATTCTTCTGGTTTTTTGGGTGTGTTGGATTCAATATTTAGATTTAAGATGAATGATTTGCCAACATTCCATAACATCGATTCATATTGTTTACTGTGTGTAAAGAATTTTGCTTGTTTTTGATGCCAAAGAAAAATAAGATAAATTTGTGTTCACCCCAATAATTTCATTTCCGATAAAATATGTCCAAAAAAATTTTAGTATGGTTTAGAAATGATCTTCGTTTGCATGATAATGAATTGCTTGTGGAGGCGATCGCTAAGTCAGATTCAATTTTACCCGTTTATATTTTAGATCCCCGCCAGTTTGGAGTGACAAAGTATGGGACATTAAAAACTGGGAGCATCAGGGCACATTTTTTATTAGAAAGTGTACTCGGACTCAGAGCTGCGCTAAAGCAGATTGGAGGGAATTTATTAATTGCAACTGGTAGCCCGGAAGAAATTATTCCACAGTTGATTCAAGAATATGAAATTACTGAAGTATATCATCACCGGGAGGTAGCTAGAGAAGAAACACATGTATCTACACTGGTAGAAAATGCCCTTTGGAAGTTACGCATCAACCTTAAACATTTTATTGGTCATACCTTATACAATAAAGAAGATTTACCTTTTCCTATTAAAGATATACCTGATGCTTTTAATCAGTTTAAGAAAAAAATCGAACGTGATTCCATTATAAAACCTTGCTTTCCTTCACCAGATCGAATTAATGTTGCTGAGGTAATTGATTGGGGAACACTACCTACTTTGGAAGAGCTGGGCTTGCTTCACCAGCAAAAAGATCAAAGATCCGATTTCGAGTTTGAAGGAGGTGAAGCCGAAGGACTGGTGCATTTACAAAAGGTTATTGTGGCTATGCAACAAGCTGCAACATCTAAAAATCTCATTCTGGTTTCTAAACTTTCTGCCTGGCTGGCGATGGGTTGCCTGTCTCCACGTAAAGTATATTGGGAGATTAAGAAAATTGAAGGCATGCCAAATACAAAGGCCATGTTTAATCATATTTTATTAGGCTTGCTTTGGCGGGATTATTTCCGGTTTATGTTCAAAAAATATGGCAATACCTTTTTTAATCCAAATGGTTTTGGAAGTCAGGGGTTGGTAGACATCGAAAATGAGCAGGAAAATTTCAATAAATGGAGAACTGGTCAGACTGGGTTTGCTGTTGTTGATGCTGTAATGACTGAGTTGAATCAGACCGGATTCATATCTAATATTGCCAGGCAAACCACCGCGCTTTATCTTGTTAATAATCTTGAGGTAAGCTGGGTATTCGGAGCTGCCTATTTTGAAGAGAAACTTATCGATTATAATCCAGCTAGTAATTGGGGTAACTGGGCCAATATCGCAGGAGTAGGTAATGATCAAAAGTCAAAAGGCGTAATTGATATGGATAAGAATATTAAGAACTTAGATCCCAAAGGAAATTATGCATTAACCTGGGCTTCGGAATGATTAAATTAAAGAATTATTGAGTTAGTGAATTATTGAATGGGATTCGGATCGTGCCATGTATCATTCACTCAATCTCTACTTCAGTTTCTTATTCTTTCATTCTCTCTTTCAATTATAAATACTGGCCTGGGTTTTGCTTTAACTTATAAGCAATAAAAATCTGATTTTATGCAGCCATAATTTTGCTAAATGTCAGAATGTTTCTAAATAATTTTTTTGTGCAATTAATCCAGTTTTTTGCCAATTATATAAGGTAAAATTCTACTTTTGTAATGCTTATAGTAAACAGTTAATAATGGATAGTTTATCTTATCTCAACGGCGCTAACGCCGAATATGTAGATTCTTTATATCAGTCATATCAGCAAGATCCTGAATCAGTTGAGTTTGGTTGGCAAAAGTTTTTTGAAGGTTTCGATTTCGGAAGAAATTCCGAGACCTCTGCAGTAAATGTAGAAACACCTGAACAGTTTTTAAAAGAGGTTAGTGTTTTAAACCTGATTGACGGTTATAGAAGTCGCGGTCATTTATTTACACATACCAATCCTGTTCGCGAAAGACGCAAACATTTACCGACTTTAGATCTTTCAAACTTTGGCCTTTCTGATGCCGATTTGGAAACAGTTTTTAACTCAGGTGTTGAAATTGGTATTGGCGCAGCAAAGTTGAAAGATATTGTTGCTTTTCTAAAACAAACTTACACCAGTTCAATTGGTGCTGAATATAAATTTTTACGTACACCGGATGTGTTGAACTGGATTCAACAAAAGATGGAAAGTGCCCGTAATACGCCAAGCTTCTCAATTGATGAGAAGAAACGTATTCTAAAAAAATTAAATGAAGCGGTAAGTTTTGAAAACTTTCTGGGAACCAAATTTTTGGGACAGAAACGTTTCTCTTTAGAAGGCGCAGAGGCTTTAATTCCTGCATTGGATTCGGTAATCGAAAAAGGTGCAGATTTAGGAATTGAAGAATTTGTAATTGGTATGGCGCATCGTGGTCGTTTAAACGTACTGGCGAATATCATGCAGAAAACCTATAAGGACATATTTGCTGAGTTTGAAGGTAAGAGTTATAATCCTGATACCCCATTTGGAGGCGACGTAAAATATCACTTAGGTTACTCTACAGATGTGACTACGGTTACCGGAAAAAGTGTTCACTTAAGTCTTTGCCCAAATCCATCACACTTAGAAACAGTTGATGGCGTGGTAGAGGGAATGAGCCGTTCGAAGATTGATTTTAAATATGGTGGAGACAATAGCCGTTTAGCACCTATTTTAATTCATGGCGACGCTTCTGTTGCTGGACAGGGAATTGTATATGAAGTGATTCAGATGGCAGGTCTAGAAGGTTATAAAACTGGTGGAACTATTCACCTTGTGATTAATAATCAGATCGGCTTTACTACCAATTATAAAGATGCACGTACAAGTACCTACTGTACAGATATTGCTAAGGTGACCTTATCACCAGTTTTCCATGTGAATGGAGATGATCCTGAAGCATTGGTTTACGCCATTAATTTGGCAATGGAATATCGCCAGAAATATAAAAATGATGTTTTTATTGATATTTTGTGTTACCGTCGTTTCGGTCATAATGAGTCTGATGAACCTAAATTTACTCAGCCATTATTGTACAAAACCATCGAAAAACACCCTAATCCAAGGGAAATATATATCGATCAGTTAACTAAAGAAGGTAAACTGGAAGCTGGCCTGGCAAAAGAAATGGAAAAAGATTTCCGTGGAATTTTACAGGAGCGCTTAAATGAAGCTAAAGAATTTGTAGCAAGTAAAGATGAAGTTAAATTTGGTGGTGCCTGGGCAGATTTGCGGATGGCGACACCTAAAGATTTTGAAACCTCTCCTGTTACGGCTGTAAAAAAATCTACGTTATTAGAAATTGGTAAGCGCATTACCACTTTACCATCGGATAAGAAGTTCTTCAAAAAAATTGAAAAACTTTTTGCAGAGCGTACAAAAATGGTTAACGAAACCAACGTTTTCGACTGGGCAATGGGCGAGCAACTGGCTTATGGTACTTTGTTATCAGAAGGTAAACGCATCCGTTTAAGCGGTCAGGATGTAGAACGTGGTACTTTTTCTCACCGTCATGCGGTTTTAACTTTAGAAGATAGCGAGGAAGAATACGTACCATTAGCAAATATTTCAGATCAGCAGGCACCATTTGATATTTACAATTCTCACTTATCAGAATATGGCGTTTTAGGTTTCGAATATGGTTATGCCATGGCAAATCCTAATGCTTTAACCATTTGGGAAGCACAATTCGGCGATTTCTTTAACGGAGCACAAATTGTTGTCGATCAATATATAGCGAGTGCTGAAACCAAATGGCAACGCGAAAATGGTTTGGTAATGTTATTGCCACATGGTTATGAAGGTCAGGGGCCTGAGCATTCATCAGCACGTATTGAGCGTTTTATGGAGCTTTGTGCTGATTACAACATGCAAGTGGTAAACTGTACTACTCCAGCTAACTTTTTCCATGTGTTACGCCGTCAGTTTAAACGTGATTTCCGTAAACCTTTGGTGGTTTTCTCTCCAAAAAGTTTATTGCGTCATCCATCTTGTGTATCCAAATTAGAAGAGTTTACCGATGGTGGCTTTAAAGAGGTTATTGATGACATAAACGTAAATGTTGATGAGGTTAGCCGCATTGTTTTCTGTAGTGGTAAAATTTATTACGAATTATTAGAAAAACAACAGGCAGATCAGGTAAAACACGTTGCTGTAGTTCGTGTTGAGCAATTATATCCAACGCCAGTTGATCAAATGGAAGCCATCAAGGCAAAATATAAAAATGCAAACGAAATTTTCTGGGTACAGGAAGAACCAGAAAACATGGGTGCATGGCCATATTTGTTCCGCAAATTGTATAAAACAGGCTTAAAAGGTATAGATGTGATTTCGAGAAAAGAAAGCAGCAGTACCGCTACAGGTTTTGCTAAACAACATGCTAAGCAACAAACCTATATTTTAGCGAAAGCATTAGAAGTTTCTGTTAAAGAAGAAGAAGTTAAAGATGAAACTAAAAAAGCCAGTAAGAAATTAGCTGAGGCAGATTAATTTTAAAGCAAAGATTCGAAAGTAGAAGGTTTAGGATTTAAAGTCTAGAACATTCCAGCTTTTGAATCTTAAACATATAACAACAAAAATTACAATTTTAAAAATATGAGTTTAGAGATCAAAGTTCCACCAGTTGGTGAGTCGATAACAGAAGTTGTTTTATCACGTTGGATAAAGAACGATGGTGATGTTGTTGAGATGGACGAAGTTATTGCTGAATTAGAATCAGACAAAGCTACTTTCGAATTAACCGCAGAACAAGCTGGAACTTTAAAAACCATAGCCGCTGAAGGTGATACATTAGCCATAGGCGCAGTAGTTTGTAATATTGAAGATGGTGGTGCTGCTGCAAGTCCTAAGTCAGAAGCTGAAAGTCCTAAGCCTGATGCACCTGCACCGGATGAAGCGCCAAAGACTCAAGAATCAGCAGTAGTAACTAAAGACTCTTATGCTACGGGTACGCCTTCTCCTGCTGCAGGGAAAATTCTTGCAGAAAAAGGAATTGACTCAGGTGCTGTAAAGGGTACAGGTGTTGATGGACGCATTACTAAAGAAGATGCAGTAAAAGCAGAAACCGTTAAAAAAGCTGAAGCGCCTAAAGCTGCTGCTCCTGCTCCGGTTGCTTCTCCAGCTGGTGCACGTGCTGAACGTCGCGAGAAAATGTCTCCACTTCGCAGAACCGTTGCAAAACGTTTAGTAGCCGTTAAGAATGAAACCGCAATGTTAACCACATTTAATGAGGTGAACATGAAACCAATTATGGATTTACGCGGAAAATATAAAGATCAGTTTAAAGAAAAGTTCGGTGTAGGTTTAGGCTTTATGAGCTTTTTTACTAAAGCCGTTACAGTTGCATTAAAAGAATTTCCTGCTGTAAATGGCCGTATTGAAGGTGAGGAATTGATTTACAATGATTTTGCAGATATTTCAATTGCTGTTTCTGCACCAAAAGGCTTAGTTGTTCCGGTTATCCGTAATGCTGAAAGTATGTCGCTTGCAGAAATTGAGAAATCAGTTTTAACATTGGCATTGAAAGCACGTGATAGTAAATTAACAATCGAAGAAATGACAGGTGGAACTTTCACGATCACAAACGGTGGTGTATTTGGTTCAATGATGTCAACTCCTATTATTAATGCACCACAATCTGCTATTTTAGGTATGCATAATATTGTTGAGCGTCCAATTGCTGAAAAAGGTGAGGTGGTTATTCGTCCAATGATGTATGTTGCATTGTCTTATGACCATAGAATTATCGATGGACGTGAGTCTGTAGGTTTCCTGGTTCGTGTAAAACAACTATTGGAAGATCCAGCCAGATTATTATTAGGTGTATAAACCCTAAATCCCTATAAAGAGCTTGATATATAAGAAGCCTTCGGTTGAAAAATCGAAGGCTTTTTTGTTGAGGCACCCGGGTATTGAATACGCCAACTATGAACGGTTGTCTTTGCGAGGAGACACGACAAAGCAATCTTAATTCGACCCCCGCTTTATTCGTTTATTCATGGCGAGACGTTACAACCAGATTTTTTTAATGTTCGTATTCTAAATAACTACGACAGGTCGTCTTTGCGAGGAGACACGACAAAGTAATCTCTATAATAGGATCGCTTAAAATCTTTTTACCATAAGTTTAAAAGTACTTCATAAGCATTTCCAGTTAGACCCAGTAGCTTTGCAAAAGCTGGTTCCGTTTTGTATCCCTGCATTTTTAAGTCAATAATTTTTAGCCTGAAGTCTTCGCCATTTTCTAGTAGTAATTGATGTTCAATCACCATGTGGCGATAGGCATTTTGTTCTGTAGTAGGAATGTTTTGACCAAAGATTTCAATTTCAAAATCTTCTATGCAGAAATTTGCCTTAACAGCATCAAAAGTTTGATTTTCTGAAATTGTAAAGCCTTTCTCATGGTGAAAATAATTTAACAAGGAATACTTAAATTTTTCTTTATCCTGAACATAACAAATGATATCCAAATCACTACTTTCTATATCAATGTTGATTGGGATGGTTCCCACTAAAATTGGTGTAAACTCCGCCAGCTTCTCTAGTACACTATTTCTGGTTAAAACCTGATAAGCGGTTTGTTGCTTTGGATTTCCTAATTTTAAGTAGGACAGATTGAAGAAATTTATCATTAATCGACATGGTTAGGAATTTAAAGTTGATAACTTTCTTTTCTATTGTGCTATTAAAGTTATCAACTTTTTTAAACCTAAATTAATAAAACAAAAAAGCCCATTTCAGTAAAGAAACGGACCTGTAATTATTTAAAGCTATTACTGTCTAACTATAGGTTTCAATTGTAATTCGCTTAATCTTCTACAATTTCACTATTAATGCTCACCTCATCCTTAACATCTTCTTTAAAGTAGTTTTTTTGGAAAGTAAGGATTAGTATTACACCGAGAGAGATTGCGGCATCAGCAAGGTTAAAAACAGGTCTGAAGAAAACAAACTCATCTCCTCCCCAAATCGGAATCCAGCTCGGGAAGTGTCCTTCAGCAATTGGAAAATAAAGCATGTCTACCACGCGGCCATGGAACCAGGTTTCGTAGCCATAAATCTTTCCATAAAAAACCGAATCTATGATATTTCCTAAAGCACCTGCAAAAATCAGCGCAACATTTAAGATTAAACCACGGTGGTATTTATGTTTGATTAAATAATGAAGGCCGTATCCAATACCAGCAACGGCAGCAATGCGAAACAATGATAAAGCAAGCTTACCAAATTCTCCACCAAACTCCATACCGAAGGCCATACCATTATTTTCAGTAAAATGGATAATGAACCACTTACCAATAATATTAAACTCCTGGCCCAGGTACATATTGGTTTTAATCCAGGTTTTGAGCAACTGGTCAGCAAGTAAAACCAAAAAGATAACAAGTAAAGGTTTTGTATAGCCTTTCATTAACTCTGTTTTAATTTTGCTTCCATACTTAAAGTGGCATGAGGAACTGCACGTAAACGTTCTTTTTGAATTAATTTACCTGTTTCTCGGCAAATGCCATAAGTTTTGTTTTCGATTCGAACCAATGCATTCTCTAAGTTATCAATAAACTTTTTCTGACGTGCAGCTAACTGATTGATTTGTTCTTTCTCCATTGTTGCAGAACCATCTTCCAATGTTTTATAAGCTCCAGAAGTATCTTCAGTGCCATTTGCATTCGGGTTGCTCAATGATGAGGTTAATGCATTTAGTTCTTCTTTAGAACTGCGTAATTTATCTTGAATTAATTCTTTAAATTCCTGAAGCTCACTGTCTGAGTAGCGCGTTTTGTTGCTGTTTTCCATGTTTTTAATTTAGTTTTCTAATATATGGATTTATATTTTAGTTACTGAAATGCTTAATTCAACATCATCAATGGTGATTTTGTTTGCGTCTAAACCAGTATCTGTTAATTCAAATTCATCGGCTAAAATTTCAGCGCAAATGTAGGCCTTGTTTTTAGCAACTGCTGTAGCCACGAGGTTATCATTTTGTAAAGCTACTTTAATCCGATCTGTTACTTCAAAGTTTAATTCTTTACGTAAATTCTGGATTCTATTGACCAGTTCGCGTGAAAGTCCTTCTTGTTTCAATTCCTCGGAAATCGTTACATCTAGAGCCACCGTTAAGTTGCCCAGATTAGTCACTTGCCATCCCGGTATATCTTCTGCAAAAACTTCTACATCATCGTTTAAATCGATCGCATGTTGAATATTATCACTGCCGAAAACATTCAGATAACCATCAACTTCCAGGCGTTGGATATCATCCTGAGTCATGTTTTCCAAAGCCTCCTTTACAATGCTCATGTCCTTGCCTACTTTTTTACCTAACGATTTAAAGTTTGGCTTTAACTTTTTCTTCACAATGCCGTGCGTATCGGTAATAAATTCGATGTGCTTAACATTGGTTTCCGAAAGGATATAATCAGCAACTTTTGATATTTTACGCTCGAAATCTCCATTTAAAGATGGGATTAAGATTTTTTCTAATGGCTGACGAACATTGATGCTTGATTTTTTACGCAATGATAAAACCATCGAAGAAATATCCTGGGCGTAAACCATGCGTTCATTTAAATCATAATCAATTAAGCTTTGGTCTGCTTCATTCCATAAAGTTAAATGAACGGATTGTTCCGCATATGCATCTGTAACGGTAAGGTTTCTGTACAACCAGTCTGCAAAGAATGGGGCTACTGGGCTCATTAATTGCGACAAAGTTTCTAAACAGGTGTAAAGCGTTTCATAGGCAGCACGTTTATCATCTGTCATTTCACCCTTCCAAAAACGGCGGCGACTTAACCTGATGTACCAGTTGCTTAAATGTTCATCTACGAAAGTTTGGATTGCTCTTGATGCTTTTGTAGGCTCATAAGTATTATAAGCCTCATCTACTTCGTTGATTAAGTTTTGCAATAGTGATAAAATCCAACGGTCTAACTCTGTTCTATCAGCAACTTTGCTTAAATTATTTTTATCGATTTCAAATTTATCGATGTTGGCATACAAAGCAAAAAAGGCATAAGTGTTATATAGTGTTCCGAAGAATTTACGGCGCACTTCATCCAATCCTTCCAGGCTAAATTTCAGGTTATCCCAAGGGGATGCATTGCTGATCATGTACCAGCGTGTCGCATCAGCACTGTAGGTTTCAATGGTGCTGAAAGGATCAACTGCATTGCCTAATCGCTTAGACATTTTGTTGCCATTTTTATCCAGTACCAATCCATTTGAAACCACATTTTTAAAAGCAACACCAGGATTACCCGTTTTAGTATTTACTTCCTTAATCTCATCACTGGCTTCACTCAACATTACAGCAAGTGCATGTAAAGTAAAGAACCAACCTCTGGTTTGGTCAACACCTTCTGCAATGAAATCGGCAGCATAAGCATTTGCAAATTCTTCTTTATTTTCAAAAGGGAAATGCCATTGTGCATAAGGCATGGCGCCGCTATCAAACCAAACGTCGATCAGGTCAGTTTCACGAGTCATTTTTTCGCCTTTTGATGAAATTAAAATCACGTCATCAACATATGGGCGGTGCATATCTTTTAATTCAAAACCTGCGGGCATAAAACCAGCTTCTATAGATTTTGCAATTTCGGTGTTTAATTCTGCTATTGAGCCGATACATTTCTCTTCTAAACCATCGGCAGTGCGCCAGATGGGTAGGGGAGTTCCCCAATAACGGGAGCGGGATAAATTCCAGTCAACTAAATTCTCTAACCAGTTGCCAAAACGACCTGTTCCGGTTGATTCTGGTTTCCAGTTGATGGTTTTATTCAGTTCCACCATTTTATCTTTTACAGCGGTGGTTTTAATGAACCAGCTATCTAAAGGATAATATAATACCGGTTTATCAGTTCTCCAACAGTGTGGATAAGTGTGGACGTATTTTTCTACCTTAAAAGCTTTGTTTTCTTCTTTTAACTGGATAGCCAACTCTACATCGACAGATTTATCTGGTGCCTCGCCATCTTTATAGTATTCGTTTTTAACGTATTTACCGCCATAATTACCACCTAAAGAAGCGATAAACTTTCCTTGTAAATCCACTAAAGGGACAGCATTTCCTTTTTCATCCAATACCAGCATTGGTGGTACTTCAGGGGTAGCCAGTTTCGCTACTCGTGCATCATCAGCACCAAAAGTTGGTGCGGTGTGAACGATACCTGTACCATCTTCGGTGGTTACAAAATCTCCTGATATTACCCTGAAAGCATTTTCAGCATTTTGATAAGGCAATGCATAAGGCAATAATTGCTCATATTTAATGCCTACTAAATCTGCACCAGCAAATTCTCCTAGAATGGTATAAGGGATTTTTTTGTCATCAGCTTTGAAGTTATTGAAATCTTCACCGTTTTCTGATAAAAAGTATTTTCCGGCAAATTGTTTCCCTACCAGGGCTTTAGCCAATACTACCTGAATTGGTTCAAATGTATATTGATTGAACGATTTAACCAATACATAGTCGATTTTTGGTCCTACGGTTAATGCCGTATTACTGGGTAATGTCCATGGAGTAGTTGTCCATGCTAAAAAGTGAACCGTACCAAATGCACTTAATGCTTCAGGTAAAGTTTCATTAATTGCTTTAAACTGGGCTACAATTGTGGTATCGCTCACATCTTTATACGTACCTGGTTGGTTCAACTCATGCGAGCTTAAACCTGTACCAGCAGCTGGCGAGTAGGGCTGAACGGTATACCCTTTGTATAAATATCCTTTGTTATAAAGTTGCTTTAAGATCCACCAAAGGGTTTCAATATAATCGTTTTCGTAAGTGATATAAGGATTTTCAAGATCAACCCAATAGCCCATTTTTTCAGTCAGGTCGTTCCAAACATCGGTATATCTCATCACTTCGGTACGGCAAGCTGCATTGTATTCATCAACACTTATTTTCTTACCGATGTCTTCTTTGGTGATTCCTAATTTTTTCTCCACAGCAAGTTCAATTGGTAAACCATGGGTATCCCAGCCACCTTTACGTTTAACTTGATAGCCTTTTAAGGTTTTATAGCGACAAAAAATATCCTTGATTGCACGCGCCATCACGTGGTGAATCCCCGGCATGCCATTGGCCGACGGCGGACCTTCGTAAAAGGTAAACGGATTAGATTTCGGACGGGAAGAAATGCTCTTCTCAAAGATGTTTTCCTTTTTCCAGAAATCCAGTATTTCCTGTCCTATTTTGGCCAGTTCCAATTGTTTAAATTCGCTATACATCAATCAAGTACCTCAAAAAATTAAGGATGCAAAGTTAAAGTTTTTCACTCAAATTCGGTAGTTTTGATGTAAATACTTTAAAGTGAATTGGTTTAATCGCAATGATTACCGCTATGATTGTCTTGCTTATGGTTACACAGGCAGCAACAAATAAATTAATGATTTATGGTTTTTATTTTTGCCAGCTTTAGAACTATTAGGAATTATTTGCGTTTTATTTCATATTATTAATCTAAAAATATGTCCCGATGATTAAACTATTAAAACTACAGAAAGCTGTTCTAGTACTTATTGCTGGCGTGATCTTTTATATTCTTTATCTCGTTTTAGATGCTTCTGATGTTAATGGTGCGAGATATCTGCAAATGATTGCGGGTATTTTAGTCATGATTGGCGCATTATGGATGTTATATCCCATCCTTTTTGCTAAAAAAGATCGGGATGGGAATGCAGAGATTTTAACTGATCCTAATGTTGAGGTTCCAGTAGATGAGGAGGAAGAAAAGCCGGCTACAGAATAAAGAAAATCTGCGAGGTTTATTGTAATTCTTTTCTTCCTATTGGTTGGTGTCTCACCAACCAATGTACTATAATCAGTGTTTTGGTAGGTTGATACCAACCGAAAAGAAGATTAAATCCTGCGCTATCTTATTATAAAATAAATAATTCTAATGATCAAATTCAGCAGCATTTTTTGCCGATTCATCATCAGAAATAAATTTTCTAATTTTCTTTTTATCCAGCCATAAAACCAAAGCAGGCAATAGCGTAAGGTTGAAAATCAGCGCAACAAACAAGGTAATAGAAAGTAATAAGCCTAAAATTACGGTTCCTCCAAAAGTTGATGCAGTGAAAATTCCAAAACCAAAAAACAAGATTAGGGCAATGTGCGTCATGCTCACCCCGGTTTCCGTGATGGTGTCTTTAATCACCTTAGGAACGGAGAAATTAGTCAGGATAATTTCCTGCTGATAACGGGTGAGGAAATAGATGGTCTGATCTGAGGCCAGTCCAAATGCGATGGTAAAAATTAGAATTGTTGATGGTTTTAAAGAAATGTTAAAATAACCCATAATTCCTGCAGTAATAATTAAAGGAACAATGTTTGGAAGCAAAGAAATAAACATAATACCTAAGCTCTTAAATTGCGCAAGACGTAAAAGTGAAATTAAGATAATTGCTAAGCCAATGCTTTCAAATAAGTGTTTGAGCATATAATCCGTTCCCTTAGAAAAGATTACGCTTGAGCCGGTAAGCTCTACATCAAATTTATCAGGTGGTAAAATGCTATCAATACGAGGTTTTAATTCAGCCATAATTGCATCAAGGCGTTTAGAACCTACATCAGCCATTTGGAAACTGATTCTCGTACTCTGATTGCCTTTGCTGATGAAATTGGTTAGTAGATTTGAGTTTCCTTTTCCACCATTTGCGATATAAGCCAGAATGAAGTTTTTCTCCATATTATCTGGTAATCGGAAAAAGGTTGAATCATTGTTGTAAAAAGCCTGAGTCGCATATTTTAAACCCATATTAACTGAAATAGATCGGGAGAATTCCGGATAGGCGGCAATCATTCTTTCCATTTTCTCCATCCTTTTCAGGTTGGTTAAATTAAATACGCCATTCTTTTTCTTCGTATCAACACTAACTTCTAAGGGCAAAATTCCTTCAAAATTTTTCTCGAAAAACTTTAAATCAGTTAAGATTTCAGAATTTTTAGGCAAATCATCAACCACATAACCATTTACATTTATTTTCAATACCCCAATGATTGCGATAATAGAAATTAAAATGGTAGCCAGGTAAATCAAGCTGCTTCTTTGTTGTACCAGATGATCTGTTTTAATTAATAATTTGTGTAGAAAGCCCTCTTCAACATGTGTCTGTGCTTTTAATTTTGGTGCTGGCAGGTAGCTGAAAATAATCGGAATTAAACATAGGCACATTAACCAGGTAATCATCACATTAATGGATGCTACGCTTCCAAATTGCATCAACAATTCGCTTCCTGTAAAATATAACACGCCAAAACCAATCGCAGCCGTAATATTAGCGATGAGGGTAGTCACTGCAATTCTTTCAATGGTGATATTTAACGCCCTCTGTTTGTCTCCATCCTTTCGTATTTCATTCTGGTATTTATTTAACAGTAAAATACTATTCGGAATGCCAATAATCACGATGAGTGGTGGAATCAAGCCTGTTAAAATGGTGAGCTCGAATCCAAATAAAACCAATGTTCCGATACTCCAGATAACGCCCATAATTACCACCAGAATGGGGAAGAAAACCGCATAAAACCTTTTAAAAAAGAATAATAGAATCGCTACTGAAACCAGAATAGATAAACCCAGAAAAAGCACAAACTCATTACTTACTAATTTGCTTACGGCAGTTCGGATATATGGCAAACCTGAAATATGAACATGGATGTTGGTTTTTTTCTGAAATGCCTTTGCTTTTTCTTCAATTTGTTTTAAAATCGGATTTCTCGCAGACGTGTTTAATATTTTAGTATCAAAGGTAATCGCCATTAGCGTGGCGTTTTGTTTATTGTAAACAAGGCCTTCAAAAAACGGTGTATTGTAGAGGGTGCTTTTGATGGAATCCATTTCTGCATCAGTAGCAACCAACCCACCTGGAATTGCTTTTAAGGTAAACTTTTGATTTACAGTATCCTTTTCCAACTGAAAAATCCGACCAGATGATAGAACCTGTTTTATACCCTTTAATTTTTGAATATCGCTAGAAAGTTGAACCCATTGGTTATAGATTTCCTTCTTAAAAATATCAGGAGATTGAATTCCGACAACCATTACACTGCCATCTTCACCAAAAGTTTTTTTAAATGCGTTGTATTTTACAAATGCGCTATCGGTAACCGGTAAAATTTTACTTCCCGTATAAGAGAGTTTTACATTCTTGGCCTGGTAAGCCATGAAGATGGTGCCTAATACAAAAAAAACAATGATTGCAATTCGATTCTGAAGAATAAACCTTGATAGCTTCACCCACATTGTGTTGTCTGGTTTAAATTTTAATGATAACGACAAAACTAATCTTATTTACAAATCGTAATCACTTTTGGTACAATTAAATTTGCACAAATAACATACTTTTGAAAAAATGATTCCGTAAGATGTTGCACAAAGTGAGGGGTATAGTTTTAAAAACCACTAATTATAGTGAAACCAGTGTAATTGTACAGGTTCTTACTGATAAATTTGGAATGCAATCATACTTGATCAACGGTGTGAAAAAGCCAAAGGCGAAGATTAAGATGAATATGCTTCAGTCGTTACATCTTTTAGATATGGTGGTTTATCATAAAGCAAATACTAATATTCAGCGCATTTCTGAGCTTCGGCAAACCCCGGTGTTTAAAACCATTCCTTACGATATTGTTAAAACCAGCATTGTTATCTTTTTAAACGAAGTACTTTATAAGAGTATCAGGCAACAATCAGCAGATGAAAGTCTTTTCGATTATCTTTTTAATTCAATTGCCTGGTTTGATGAAGTGGAAGAAACTAATCCAAACTTCCATTTATCATTTTTGTTGAAGCTGACCAGATTTTTAGGCTTTTCTCCAAATGAGAAAAAACGAAATGATCAGGTTTATTTTGATTTGCAGGAAGGTGAATTTGTTTCTCGTTTGCCCATTCACTCAAATTATCTTCAGCTCGAGGATGCACAAAGCTTTATTTCTTTATTTAATACCCCTTTGGAAAAAATTTCTGAATTAAAAATGAGTAATGTCCGAAGGAGGTTTCTTCTTGATAAGATATTGGTTTTCTATACCTTACATACTGCGTCATTTGGTGAAGTGCAATCGCATAAAATTTTAGAAACATTGTTAAGCTGAAAAAAAACAAAAAAGATTTGCGAAACAAGATTATAGCGCTATATTTGCATTCCCAAAAGGAAAGGGAAATTAGCTCAGCTGGTTCAGAGCACCTCGTTTACACCGAGGGGGTCGGGGGTTCGAACCCCTCATTTCCCACACAACTTTCAAGGATTTGAAAGATTATTAATAACAAAAACTTTTAACAAAAGGGAAATTAGCTCAGCTGGTTCAGAGCACCTCGTTTACACCGAGGGGGTCGGGGGTTCGAACCCCTCATTTCCCACACTAAGCCTTTCAGGAAACTGAGAGGCTTTTTATTTTCTTATTAGACTGAGGAAGTATTTCCTTCGTACTGGCTTAATAAACCTCGTAAGTCGATTATTAACTTCATCAGTTTCAATGGGGTTTTTAAATTCTAAATATTTAGCCCACCAAATGTACTGGCTAAAATAATGCTTAATACAATTAAGGTGATACAAACATAAAGCCTATCTCTTTCGATAGCAAAGGCAACCAATGAAAATAATATCCTGAAAATTGGTGTCAGAATTAATAACAATACACCAAATTGGATAATGCCTGCAGGTTTTGCTGTAAACAAGCCCTTAAAAATTCCATCAAAAGTGATTAGGCTTGATTCTTCTCCTTTAAAAATATGATAATCTGGTCTGGCTAAGCCGCCGTATGTTTTAAGGTAAAGTGTACCTCCAGCCAATACCACAATACTGGCTATGATCACGCCGGTTCTTAATAACTTTCCGACGGTTTTCTCCACATCTCTTTCGTGCAATGATGCTGGTTCTATTTTCTGATTCATTTTTCCTTCGATTAAAAATTATGTTGTAATCCGTTGTATATCATTTCAAGTGCTACAAAAGTGATGGCGATACAAAAGATCCATCTCAGTGTTGTCGGATTGATTTTAGTTAATAGTTTTGCTCCGGTAAATGCGCCACCCAATACGCCCAGTACCACGGGAAAGGCAATGCCCGGATCCATATAGCCACGTTGCAGATATACCACAGCACTGGCCGCAGCCGTAACGCCAATCATGAAATTACTGGTTGTTGTGCTCACTTTGAAAGGTATTTTCATCGTAGTATCCATGGCCAAAACCTTCAAAGCACCAGATCCTATACCCAATAGCCCAGACATTACGCCTGCAAGTGTCATAATAGAAAAGCCACCTCCTATATTCTTTAATTTGTAATTAACTACTCCGTTAGGGGTAGGATAGCTATTATCAAGCTTCAGTCGGGCAGACCACTTGCTTCCTTCCGTTAAAGCTTCCTGATTTTTCTTTCTTAATGTCATGGCTGCAGAAAAAAGTAGCACGGCACCGAATAGAATGGCTATAGTATTCGTTGGAGTGTACACCGCAATTAGTGCACCTATTACCGCACCAACAGTTGTGGCAATTTCGAGGAACATTCCCAGTCTGATGTTGGTCATTCCTTCTTTAATGTAAGCACTTGCAGCACCAGAAGAATTTGCGATGGAAGCTAGTAAAGCAGCACCAATGGCGTAACGGATATCTACGTGAAAAACAAGGGTTAATAAAGGGATCACAACAACTCCGCCTCCTAAGCCAGTTAATGATCCGACAAGACCAGCGAGGTAAGCGCCTAAAATGAGTATAATGGTGAAAGTTACAATTGACATTTTTTGAATATTTAATGATTGTTATTTAATATGTATGTGATGGTGGATAGAGCCTGATCCATATTTTGTTCCTTTATGGCAGTCAGAAGTGTTTCATGTAAATGGTGGCTCATGGCAAATTGAGTGATTCCGGAAGGCTCACGTCGGGTAAAAAAGTCGCGAATGATGCTGGTAAAACTTTTGTATAAATCGAAGAGTACTTTATTTCCTGATGCTTCAGCAATTCTGGTGTGGAATTCCAGATCAGCTGTAATACATGCTTCATGATTTCCTTCAACAATAGCCGCTTTTCGATGGTTTAGGGCATTTTCCATTAAAGACAGGTGCTGATCATTTCTGTTCTTCACCGCCAATGTTACCATTTCCTTTTCTAACAGACTTCTTACATAATTTATTTCCTGGAAATCAGAATTTTTTAGGCGTTCCTCGATAGGTTCATTGGAAATGTCATTTACAATTGTCCCGTAACCTTGCCTAACGGTAAGTACGCCTGCCTGACTTAAAGATTTGATGGCTTCTCTGATGGTTGAACGACCGACGCCATAACTTACCATTAAATCTGGTTCTGATGGAATCTTCGATCCAACTTCAAATTTGCCATCAATGATATCTGCTCTGATGGCTGCGGAAATTTTCTGAGATAAACTTTTTTGGCTTGTAGCGGAATTCATGATGCAAACGTATGATGTATGATTTAAACATCATACGTTTAGTTGTCATTTTTATGTTAAATGAAATATATCAAAGATTCTACATTTAATATATGCTGTTGTTTAGTGCTATGCATATTCACTTTTTATACCAGTCCCATGGTTTCAGCCATTCTACAAGCTTCCATCGCATTACTCACATTCAGCTTTTGAAATATATTTTGTCTGTGGCGATTGATGGTATTGATGCTTAGCGCCAGCTTATCCGCAATCTCTTTGCTTCTTCGTCCACGTTTAATTAACTGTAAAACCTCTTTTTCCCTTGTGGAGAGCAGCACGCTAAACTGCACTTCATTCTGTTCAATAATTTTACCACTTTTATTATTGATTATTATGCCCTGTGGAACCTCAAATTCCGGATGGTCATAAATCATGTGGTAGAGGCACAGTGCCAACCAGATACTGCCATCATCCGAACTGGAGATATATAATAAACGATGCCGGACTAACACGTATTTACTCTCCCTGTTTTTAATTCTAAGTTTGGTGATGACCTCATAATCCATTCGTTCTTCAGCAGGTGTGTGATGAAGATGTTTGAAAAACTGAAATTCAAGCCTGTATTTTTTCTGTAAATCTTCTGGATGTACCTTGCATAATAATTGATCTTCCCAAATGGATTTGATTTCCTGATCCTGTTCAGAGAGTCCAAGCTGACTAGCTAAAGCGCCGTAGTAAAGGAAGCTTTTCCTGGCTTTAATGTCACTTAAAACTGCAATACAGTTTTCAAACTGACTATACATCTGGGCAATACGCTTCGCGTTATCCAGTTTTTCATCAGGATTTTGGATCGTTTCAAAAGATTGAGACAAGAGTTTAATATCTAGCAGATCTCGCATTTAACTAAAAATTGATGGTTATTTATGACCATTGAAATTGGCTGAAGCGTTAAATAACTTTGCGAACTTACTCATTTGGATGGTGATTGAGCAAATGGATTAAATGTTTCAATTGCTTACACGCTCTAAATAGGTGATCACCATAAATTAATCAATCATATTAAATGAAAAGAATTCTTTTGGCAATAGGTATTTTATGCGGTCTGAACGAAGTAAAGGCGCAAAGTTTAGAAAAAATGCAGTGGTTTAATGAACCAGATAAATGGGAAGTTAAGAACAATGCCTTAACCATGCAGGTTACACCAAACAGCGATTACTGGCGTATTTCTCATTATGGCTTTACTGTTGATGATGCGCCATTTTATTATGCTACCTATGGTGGCGAATTCGAAGCAAAGGTAAAACTCACCGGGGACTATAAAGCCCGATTCGATCAAATGGGGTTGATGATCCGGATAGATCATCAAAATTATATCAAAACAGGGGTGGAGTTTGTAGATGGAAAATTTAACATCAGCACAGTAGTTACGCATGATAAAAGCGATTGGAGTGTGCTTCCGTTAGAAAAAGTGCCGCCATTTATCTGGATTAAAGTGGTACGCCGACTTGATGCAGTAGAGATTTTTTACTCTTTGGATGATAAAAATTACATCATGACCCGAAATGCACCTTTACAAGATAATACACCTGTAATGATAGGTTTAATGGCTGCCAGTCCGGATGGGAATGGCTTTGAGGCAAAATTCGAAAATTTTAAAGTGAAACATTTGCCAGATCAGCGCAGACTGGAATGGTTGAAAACACATTAAAGATAAGATTTAATTAATCTTTTACTTTTGATTTAAGGCTTATTTAAAGAAAAAATTGACGCTCTCAATTTTTTTCTTTGTCAAGCTGTTACCAAAAATAAGTTGATTAAGTGTTATGCCAGTGCAGATCAGAAATCAAATTCAAGTTGATTGCTTTCAGTTTCTTCTGGTGGCATTTCTTCATAAAAACGAGATAAGGTAATGCCAAGTAGACGAACTTTCGCCGTGCCTAATTGAGCTTCTTCTAATAGTTTTACGGCTTCCTGAAACATTTGTTCAGCCTGATTAAATGGTGTTGAAAATGAACGGCTTCTGGTAATTTGTTTAAAATCTTCAAATTTAATTTTCAGGGTAATGGTTTTACCTTTTAACTGATGTTTCTCTAACCTGGCGGCTACCGTTTCACTAATCTGTTTTAATAAATCATGAAGTGTTGCCAGGTCGTTGGTGTCTTCAGATAAGGTATCTTCTGCACCAACAGATTTTGTTTCCCGGTGCGATTGAACAGGTCGATGATCCAGTCCACGCACAATTTTATAATAAAATTTGCCTGACTTTCCAAACTGTGCAATAAGTTGCGATTCGCTTAGGTTTTTCAAATCTGCACCCGTGTTAATTTGCATGGCCTTCATTTTTGCAGCTGTAACTTTACCAACACCAAAAAACTTTTCTACCGGAAGTTTCTCCATAAAAGCCTTAATTTTTGAAGGACCGATAAAAGTCAAGCCATCAGGTTTGTTCATATCTGATGCCACTTTAGCCACGAATTTATTGATGGAAACGCCCGCAGATGCGGTAAGGTTCAATTCATTCTTAATGGCATCTTTAATTGATTTTGCGATATCAATTGCCGAACCGATGCCAAGTTTATCTTCCGTAACATCTAAATAAGCCTCATCAAGTGAAAGCGGCTCAATGATATCCGTATAGCGGCTGAATATTTCTCTGATAGCCTTTGATACCGCTGCATAGGCATCAAACCGAGGATATACAAATATGGCTGTGGGGCAAAGTTGATATGCTTTGCTGCAAGACATGGCAGAACGAATGCCATACTGCCGAGCTTCATAACTGGCTGTGGCAACCACGCCACGGCTATCTGGCTTGCCACCAACCACAAGTGGTTTTCCTCTGTATTCCGGAAAATCACGTTGTTCTACCGACGCATAGAAGGCATCCATGTCAATATGAATAATCTTTCTTAAAGTGCTTTCAGGCTGATCGGACATTTATGGGATGATGGCTTTCAGCGTTTTGTTCTAAAAGACAGCTGTTAAATTTCGAAAAATTATCATGATATCAAATGATCAATATCTTTCTTTACAAAAGATTAACCTTGATGATTTAATACAGTAGAATAAGCTTTATAATAACTAATGATTTTAAAAGTAATTTTGAAGAAAGGCTAATTTAAAAGCTCCTTAACCTTATTCAATAAGGCATCCATCTCAAAAGGCTTCTCCATAAAATCATTCGCACCGGCATCCAATGCAGATTGTCTGATATCCCGGCTAGCTGAAATCATTAAAATAGGAATTTGTTGATATTGAAGATCACCCTTTAGTAATTTACAAATGTCGCGACCATCATGTCCACTCATCCAGATGTCGAGCAAAATTAAATCAGGTTTATTTTTAACGGCATCAACCACTGCGCCACCATCATAAGTGAATTCAACATCATAGCCCATTACCTCCAATATCATCGTTATTGCATCCACAATCCCTTCATCATCATCGGCGATGAGTATTTTCTTAATTCCCATTTAGTGTAGATTTTGTCTTATTAGTTAGTGTTTATTGGTGAAAAGCAAATATCATAAATTCTCTAATAGTATTAATGTATAAAGCTTGTTTTTTGTTTTAAAAAATTAGATTATTTATTTATGCACTTTTAGCGATGTTTAAGGGTATTAATTGCCTGTTACCTAAATACAATAAGGTGATGTATTAAAGAAACTTGATCCAAAATACAGCCTAAAAATATCCTCTTTATAAGCGAACGATAAGGAAGAAAATTAAAAAGTGATTTTATAATCTATATTTACAGCAAAATTTATCAATCTAGCGTCTAGAGCCAAATGGATCATATTAATATCAAGAAATTAGCAGAAGCCTTAAATTTATCAACTTCTACAATTTCACGGGCTTTTAGAGATAACAGCGATATTAATGGAGCAACCAAAGAACGGATTCTCGCCAAGGCCAAAGAATTAAATTATCAGCCTAACCACTATGCCAGTAATTTAAGGGAACAAAAAAGCAAAACCATTGCGGTGATTGTTCCTGAGCTGGCCAATAACTATTTTTCACAAGCGATACATGGTATTGAGCGTGTAGCCCGGGCAAATGGTTATCACATCCTTATTTACGTAACCGATGATGATTATCATAAAGAGGTAACCTTTATTAAGCATTTGCATAATGGCCGGGCTGATGGTATTATTATGTCTGTTTCCGGAGAAGCCAACGACCACAATTACCTGAATGAGTTTGGTACGAAACGCCTGCCTCTAGTGTTTTTTGATAGAATTTACGAAGACATTGCCACACCAAGGGTAGTTACGAATGACTACAAGAGCAGTTTTTTAGCAACAGAGCACTTGATAGCACAAGGTTGCCAACGGATTGCCTATCTGGTGGTAAACAAAAGTTTATCCATTGGTAAAACGCGGATGCAGGGCTATCTAGATGCTTTAGCCAAACACCAAATAGATTTTGAAGAGCAATTGATTGTGGATTGTACCAATAGTTATGATGAAAACAGCATCATTATTAAGAACGCATTAACTGATTTAAAGCCAGATGGTGTTTTTACATCTGTTGAACGCCTGGCTTTTGCCACCTATTACGCCTGTTATGATTTAGAAATCAGCATTCCTGATGACTTAAAAGTAATTAGTTTTTCCAGCCTGGAAATTGCACCACTGTTAAATCCATCACTGACTACCATTACACAACCTGCAGCAGAAATTGGTGATGAAGCGGCGAAGTTATTATTCAAAATTCTGGATTGTGAGCAAGATAAAAACTTCTTAAATGAAGTGGTTTTGGAGTCTGAGATAATCATCAGAAATTCTACGGTAAATCAGCTAAAAAAAGCCTGAAAATCGCCTTCTTTTGAAGGTCAAAAAAGTTAAAAAAAATCTTCACTTAGTGTAAAATAAGCAGAATTCTGATCAAATTTCGGGAACGTTCCCGAAAACACCATGGATTTCGTTCTTCATTTTTCGGGAACGTTCCCGAAAAATAGGCCGAAATAGGCTTAGTGTAAAAAATACACTTTAAATATTGTTTTTACATTTTTAACTAATTGATTGTAAGTGTTTTATTTTTTATAATCCATTTTTTATAATTTTTTATTTTCAGAAAAAGTTAAGGAAACAATCATTTTAAATCCGCTTTATTTTCACCTCAAATATATTTTTTAAATAAATTTTGAAATCTCATTCTGCGCTGTAAATTAGGCCTGTGTGTAAATCACTATAATATTTAACCAAATTTTTATACTTAAACGAGCTTCGAATATGAGAGTATTTTACCTGTTAAAACAGGGGCTTTTGGTGCTGTTAGTTTTTTCAGCATTAATCGTAAAAGCACAATCCGGATCAATTTCCGGAAAAGTGCTTGATGAAACCGGTCTGCCATTACCTGGTGCTTCTGTGGTTGTAAAAGGTACCACCAGAAGTACATCAACAGATGGTTCCGGAAATTTCAAACTTGCAGGTTTATCGAATGGTTCGGTAACCTTATCTGCCAGTTTTATTGGCTACCAAACACTTGATAAAGCAGTAAGCGTTACCGGAAATGCAACAGTTAACTTTCAACTGGTGCCCGATGCACAGAAACTGAATGAGGTAGTGGTGATCGGCTACGGTACTGCTGAAAAGAAAAACTTAACGGGTTCTATTACTACGGTAAGTGCAAAAGATTTCCAGAAAGGTACCATTACTAATCCCGAACAGTTAATTCAAGGGAAAGTAGCTGGTGTTAACATTATTTCTGGTGGCGGTGCCCCTGGTTCAGGAAGTCAGATCCGTATCCGTGGTGGCGCATCTTTGAATGCAAGCAACGACCCACTTATTGTGGTAGACGGTGTTCCTTTCAGTGGAAATAGTATTGGTAACGCACCAAGTCCGCTATCTTTAATTAACCCGAATGACATTGAAACCTTTACGGTATTAAAAGATGCCAATGCAACTGCCATTTATGGATCAAGAGCATCAAATGGTGTCATCTTAATCACCACCAAGAAAGGTGCCTCAGGTGCGCCGGTAATTAATTTCAGTACCAATAATTCTATTGCTACGGTAGCTAAAAAAGTAGATGTGTTTTCTGCAGATCAGGTTCGTGCTTATGTAAATGCAAATGGAACGGCTGCTCAGAAAGCATTGCTTGGTACGGCCAGCACTGATTGGCAGGATGAAATTTATCAGAATGCCTTCTCTACAGATAATAACTTAAGCATTGCCGGATCGTTTAAAGGTGTTCCTTACCGTGTTTCGGCAGGGTATCTGGATCAGGATGGTGTGGTCATTACCGGAAAACTAAAAAGGGCAACTGGCGGATTTACTTTATCGCCGCGTTTGTTTAAAGATCATTTAAAAATTGATTTAAGTTTAAAAGGTACGCTAAGCAACTCTCAATATCCAAATGATGCAGCCATTCAAAATGCCATTCAATTTGACCCGACTCAGCCAGTTTACGCTGATAATAAATTCGGTGGTTATTACGAGTGGATTTCAGGAACCGGAGCAGCAGCTGTTCCCAACCCGAATGCACCACGTAATCCGGTTGCTTTAATCAGACAGCAAAATAATCAAGGTGATGTGGCCAGAAGTTTTGGTAATGCCAGGTTTGATTATTCATTTCACTTCTTGCCAGAATTACATGCAAATCTAAACTTAGGTTATGATGTTTCTAAAGGATCTGGCTCTACTGCTGTACCCATTTATGCAGCGCAACGTGCCTCAACCAATGGTTATTACGAAAGCAGACAAAATACAGGTTCTGATAAATTTTCCGAATTCTATTTAAATTATGCTAAAACTGTAGAAAGCATTAAAAGTAGATTTGATGTAACAGCAGGTTATGGTTATTACGATAATGCTACAACCACTTATAATTTTCCAACATACAGAGGAACAGGTGAAATATTAACCACTCCAGTATTTGCCAATTCGGTAGAAAGACAAAAATTGCTTTCTTATTACGGTAGATTTGTGTACACCCTTGCCGATAAATACATCCTTTCAGGTACCATGCGTGCAGATGCATCTTCCAGATTTTCGGAAGCTAACCGTTGGGGATATTTCCCTTCAGCTGGCTTTACCTGGAGAATTATTGGAGAGAATTTCTTAAAGGATAGCAAAGTGGTATCTGATTTGAAACTGAGATTAAGTTATGGTGAAACCGGAAACAAAGACGGTGAAACGATTGGTAACTACAATTATCTTTCCAGATACTATGCCAATACCAATCAAGGTCAATATCAGGTTGGAAATGACTATTATAATTATTATAGCCCTGCCGGATACGATCCGGACATGAAATGGGAAACCACAAGCACTTATAATGCAGGCTTGGATTACGGTTTCTTAAAGGGAAGATTGTATGGAAGTGTTGATGTTTATTATAAAAAAACAAAAGATTTATTAAGTACGATTAACATCCCTGTAGGTACGAATTTTAGCAATTTACTGACGACTAACGTAGGGAATATGGAAGTAAAAGGTGCTGAAGCCAGCTTAAATTTTGTTGCTATCCAGAAAGAAAATGTAACCTGGGAGTTTGGGGTAAATGCAGCTTACAACAAAAGAAAAATCACCAATTTAACCTTAAATCCTGATGCAGGATCTAAAGTTGGTGCTGGTGACATTACTGGCGGTACGGGAAATACATTAAAGTGGAATGCCGTTAACCAGATTCCAAGTGCATTCTTTGTTTACAAACAAGTGTATAATGCAAACGGAATGCCTTTGGAAGGAATTTACGAAGATTTAAATGGTGATGGTATCATTAATACCAACGATCAATATTTCTACAAATCACCAGATCCAAACTTTACTTTTGGTTTTAATACTTCATTTACGTATAAAAAATGGACAGCCACCACGGTGCTGAGGGCAAGTATTGGTAACTATGTTTATGATAATATCTCCTCAAACTTTGGCATCAGGAATAACATCTTAAGTACCCAAGGAATTTTAAATAATGCAGGTGTAGATTTGTATAACACCAATTTCTCCGGAAGTTCTGGTATCCAGTATTTGAGTGATTATTTTATCAAAAATGCATCCTTCCTGAAAATGGATAACGTTGGCCTATCTTATAATTTGGGTAAACTTTCTAGAAACAGCAATACCACCATGCGAATTTCAGCGAACGTGCAGAATGTATTTATTGTATCTAATTATAAAGGTTTAGATCCTGAATTATCTACAGGTATTGATTTCAATTTATATCCAAGACCTAGAACCTATACTTTGGGTTTAAATGTTGGTTTTTAATATCAAAGAAACATAAAAATGAAAAATTCATTTAAAATCATATTAGCATCAGGGTTATTGCTTTTATCCTTAAATTCCTGCAAAAAGGAGGATTTAAATTTAAAGCCAACCAATGATGTTACCGCCGATGATGTGTACGCCACTCCGGCCGGATATAAAAATAGCTTAGTCAAATTATATGCAACCTATGCCCTAACCAGTCCTTCAGGTTCTGATAACAGCGACGTTGGTGGATTAAATGCTGGTTTTGCAGATTTCTTCAGGTTATTCTGGACTTCGCAAGAACTGACTACCGATGAGGCCATTTGCGCCTGGGGTGATGTAGGGATTCCGGAATTAAACTACAGCATACCGAGTAATGATAATCAGTTTTTAAGAGGTTTATATTCCAGAAGTTTATTGCAGATTACTTTCTGTAACGAATTTTTAAGAGAAAGTACACCGGAGAAACTGGCCAGTCGTAACATTACAGGTGCAGATGCTACTGCAATTACCAGGTATCGTGCTGAAGCTCGTTTTTTACGTGCTTTTCAATATTGGGTATTGTTAGATGCCTTTGGTAATCCACCTTTCGTAACCGAAGATGACAATATTGGTAAAGTAGCGCCTAAACAAATTCAACGGGCAGCTTTATTCAGCTATGTTGAATCTGAGTTGAAAGCCATAGAAGGCGATTTAGCAGATGCGCGCACAAACGATTATGGACGTGCAGATAAAGGTGCAGACTGGGCATTATTGGCAAGATTATATTTAAATGCACAGGTTTATACTGGCACAGCAAAATATACTGAAGCCATTACCTATTCCAGTAAAGTAATTGCATCAAGCTATTTTTTGAAAGATAACTACATGGATTTATTTAAAGCGGATAATGATAAAAACAATACAGAGAATATCTTAACCATTAATTACGATGGCGTTAACGGAACAAATTATGGAGGTACCACTTTCTTAATCAATGCGGCCATTAACGCAGATATGCTGCCTGCAACTTACGGTGTTCCAAACGGTGGATGGAGCGGTAACAGAACCCGTCAGAATTTACCTGCGCTATTTCCTGATGTCAATGGAACTGCTGATAAACGTGGTGTTTTCTTCGGGACAAAAAATACAATTGATGACGTGGGTACTTTTACCGATGGTTTGCGTGTAACGAAATTCAAAAATGTCACCTCAGGAGGAACAACCCCTGCATCTTTAAATGGCGTGTTCAGTTCCATGGATTTTGCTTTATTCCGTTTAGCAGAGCAATATTTAATTTATGGTGAGGCTGTTGCCCGTGGTGGTTCAGGCGGGAGCGCAGCACAGGCTTTAACTTACGTAAATGCATTGCGTTTCAGGGCTTATGGAAATACATCAGGTAATGTGAGTGCTGCGGCGCTGACAACTGATTTTTATCTGGATGAACGTGGACGTGAATTATATTGGGAAGGACATCGCCGTACAGATTTAGTGCGGTTTGGAAAATATGCAGGTTCAACCTATTTGTGGCCATATAAAGGTGGTGTGAAAGCTGGTGCATCTATTCCGGCATACCGCAATATTTTCGCCCTTCCAACAGCCGATTTAATTGCCAATCCAAATCTGGTTCAAAACACAGGTTATTAATCTTAATTTTCAATAAGATATGAAATCAAAATTATTCAAATCCCTGGCGTTAGGCTTAATGGTCTTATCGCTATGGTCTTGCAAAAAGGAGGAAACACAAACCGTTTCCAACATTACGCCTGCAGGAACGTTAACGGCTTCGTCAACCAACCTGAATTTAGTGCAATCAAATGGTACACAAGCGGCCCTTACTTTAAGTTTTCCGCTTTCAACGGTTACAGGTTACGTTGTTCCAGTCACTTCAACCTTACAATTTGATTTAAAAGGAAAAAACTTTAGTACACCCACAGAAATTGTATTAACCACAGGCTCATACGCACCAACGGTTTCACAATTCAATAGCATGATTTTGGCTTTAGGTGGTGTAGTAGGTACACCTGCACAAGTAGAGGTGAGGCTAAAATCTGGTGCAGCTGTGAATGATATCACATATTCTAATGTAGTTACTTTAAATGCAACACCTTACCTGGCTTCAGCATGGATTTATTTACCTGGTGCTTATCAAGGTTGGGAACCAACTACTGCTGATAGTTTAGTGTCTTTATCAAGCAATGGTATTTACACCGGAATGATTGCCTTTACGGCTGATAACCTCGCTTTCAAAATTACGCCTGCTAAGAAATGGGATGGTGCTTATGGTGATGCAGGATCAGGAAATATCAGCACCTCTGGTGGCGACCTGATCTCTCCTGATGCCCTTGTAAAACAGGTAACAGTAGATTTAAATAAAAAGACCATTGCCTTCGGTACACCAAACGAATGGTCGATTATTGGTGACGCTACGCCAGGCGGCTGGACGACAGATACGGATATGAAAGTAACCAATGATGGTAAAGCAAACTTTTACACCATTAAAACCAACTTAACGGTAGGTGCATTAAAATTCAGATTCCAGCATGACTGGGCGACTAATTTGGGTGGGGCACTTGGAACCTTAACCACTGGTGGAGATAACATTGCCATTACTGCTGCCGGCACTTATACCATCACGTTAGATGTTGCGGCTAAGAAAGCAACCTTAGTGAAAAACTAATTTTAAACATATACCCAGAAGAACATGGTTCTTCTGGGATTTTATCTTTTATATTTTCAGCATGATCAAACTCGAAACTCCATCATCTTTTTCTATAGCTCATCCTCATTCATTATATTTTGCTGGAATAAAGAAAACATTTATCACACTGCTCATTCTTTTTTGCGGCATTAATTTATCTGCTCAAAAATTGGAACGTATTGAACCCATGTTCTGGTTTACAGGCATGCACAATCCGGCATTACAACTTATTGTACATGGTGAAAACATTGCATCAAGTACGGTATCGTTAACTTATCCTGGCGTAAAGCTGGTGAAGGTTAATAAAGTGGAGAATCCAAATTACCTGTTTTTAGATTTAACCATTGCCTCAACGGCTAAGGCCGGAAAATTTCCAATTAACTTTACAGTTAACGGAAAAAAATTATTGAACTACACCTATGAATTAAAAAATCGCGATAAGAGTGAAGGAAGAATTCAAGGAGTAACACAAAAAGATTTTATTTACTTATTGATGCCAGATCGTTTCTCGAATGGTGATAAAAGTAACGACGTGGTAAAGGGATTAACTGAAACCACACTCAATCGCGATAGCATGTACTACCGCCATGGTGGCGATCTTCAGGGTGTGATCAATCACCTGGATTACCTGAAAGATTTAGGCATCACCACCGTTTGGATGACTCCAGAGATTGAAAATGACATGCCAAAGGCTTCTTATCACGGTTATGCGGTAACCGATCATTATAAAATAGACCCTCGTTACGGAACAAACGAATTATTTAAGAAATATGTAGAAACTGCTCATGCGAAAGGCATGAAAGTGATTAAAGATATTGTACACAACCATATTGGAACCGGACATTGGTTTTATAAAGATTTACCCATGAAAAGCTGGGTACACCAATGGCCAAAATACACACAAACAAGCTATCGCGATCAAACAGTAATGGATACGCATGCTTCACAAGCAGACCGGAAAAAAATGCTGGATGGTTGGTTTGTGCCTTCTATGCCCGATTTGGATGAGCAAAATCCTTACGTGCAAAATTATTTAACCCAAAACCACATCTGGTGGATTGAATATGCAGGCATTGATGGATTACGTTTAGATACTTATCCTTACAACGATCCGGCATACATGGCCGATTGGGCGTTGAAGTTGAAAGCGGAATTCCCAAATTTGTCCATCTTCGGTGAAACGTTTGTGAGCGGCGTGGCTAATCAGGCTTACTTTACTCAAGGGAATACTGTAAACCGTGGTTTTAATACCCATTTGCCTGGTATTACCGACATGGCAGTGAAAGAGGGGATTTACGAAGCATTAAATGGTAAAAATGGCTGGACAGATGGTGTGAATCGTTTGTATGATGTGATTGCCCATGATTTCCTATATCAAGACCCGACTCAAAACTGTATCGCTTTAGATAACCACGATATGAGTCGTTTTTATTCTGTTGTGAATGAAGATTTTGATAAATATAAAATGGGAATGTCCATTTTGCTAACCATGCGTGGCATTCCTCAAATGTATTATGGTACCGAAATTCTAATGAAAAATTTTTCTAATCCAGATGGATTGGTTCGTTCTGATTTTCCTGGCGGATGGATTGGAGATAAAAAGGATAAGTTCATCGCAAAAGGTAGAACAAGCAAAGAAAACGAAGCATTTAATTTTGTTAAAACTTTAGCCAATTATCGTAAAAACAGCGTCTCTTTACAAACAGGAAAATTAATGCAATTTGTACCAGAAGATGATGTTTATGTTTATTTTCGTTACAATGAAAATGCAAAAGGAACCGTAATGGTGGCGGTGAACAATACTGAAAAAGAAAAGACATTGAACACTGATCGCTTTGCGGAAAGAACAAATGGAATAACGATTGCGAAGAATGTGATTTCAGGCGAAAGTCAATCCATTAAAGAAATTAAAGTACCTGCAAAGACAACGCTGGTTTTAGAATTAAACTAAGAAAGCTTAAAGACTAAAGCATAAAGAAAAAGTAGAAAGATTATGTACAATGCAGGTAAAGCACCCTGTCTGGATACTTGATACTAATTGCTTAATACTTACTACTCAATACCAAAAACAACACAATGCAAGAAGAACTCCAAACCTCAAACGCTATACCACAAACTCCAATTAAAGCCTGTCTCTTTGATCTTGATGGCGTATTGGTAGATACCGCAGTTTACCACTATCAGGCCTGGAAGCGTTTGGCCAATACCATGGGTTTTGATTTTACAGAAGAACAAAATGAGCAATTAAAAGGCGTGAGCAGAGTAGAAAGCTTAAATAAAATTTTAGCCTGGGGTGGCGTAGAAAAAACCGACGTAGAAAAGGAAGAACTGGCCACATTAAAAAACAGCTGGTATGTAGAGATGATCACTAAGATGACACCTGCAGAAGTACTTCCAGGAACAGTTGGTTTTTTAACTGAAATTCATCAAGCAGGTTATAAACTGGCACTCGGTTCAGCCAGTAAAAATTCAGGAATCATTTTAGAACGTACCCACCTGGCTCATTTCTTTGATGAAATTGTAGATGGAAATATGGTTACTAAATCTAAACCAGACCCAGAGGTTTTTCTTAAAGGTGCAGAGCTGTTAGGTTTCAAACCAGAAGAATGCGTGGTTTTTGAAGATGCTGTAGCCGGTGTGGAAGCCGCAAAACGAGGTGGAATGAAAGCCATCGGTATAGGCGAAAAAAGTGTACTTACCCAGGCAGATGTGGTGGTAAGTGGATTAGACAAATTAACGGTTAAAGATTTAGAGAACTTATAGGTTAAGTCCTGCCGTCATTGCGAGGCACGAAGCAATCTAATAAAAAAATCAAATCAGTTGCGGGTATGAACACTCTGAAAGGAGATTGCTTCGTACCTCGTAATGATGAAAGCATAAAAGATGAAGAATTACATTAAAGCACACGAGTGGAACATTATCGAAGAAGGCTTTGATCCACATTTAAATAAAATTTCAGAAAGCATTTTCAGTTTAGGTAACGGCCGGATGGGCCAACGTGCTAACTTTGAAGAAACGTATTCTGGCGAAACTTTACTGGGCAATTATGTCGCTGGTGTTTATTATCCGGATAAAACCCGTGTAGGTTGGTGGAAAAATGGCTATCCGGAATATTTCGCCAAAGTGTTGAATGCTGCCAACTGGGTAGGTATTGAAGTAAAGCTGGATGATGAAATTTTAGATCTGGCGACTGCTGAGGTAAGCGATTTCAAACGGGTGTTGAACATGCACGCGGGTGTGTTAGAGCGGAGTTTCACAGCAAAATTAAAAAGTGGTAAATCAGTAAAGGTTAAGGCTACCCGTTTTTGCAGCATCGCTGATGATGAAGTTGGTGCCATCCGTTATAGCATTACTTCTGTTGATTTTGATGGAAAACTAAATTTAATGCCCTTCATTGATGGCGATATTAAAAATCAGGACAGTAACTATGACGAAAAATTCTGGGAACTGGTTGCTGATGAAATTACCGGAACAGAAGCCTACATCAAACTAAAAACTAAGAAAACGGAGTTCGAAGTTTGTACCGGAAGTCATATTGAATTATATAAAAACGGAGAACAGGTAGCGATAAATCCAGACGCTGTTCGCAAAGAAAAGTTCGTCGGGCAAACTTTATCGGTAGATATCAAGGCAAACGAAGAAATCACTTTGGTTAAAATCGCTGCGAATCTATCTTCTGAAAATTACACAAAAGAATCTCTTTTAAAAGAAGCTAAAGCGGTTATTGCTCAAGCAACAGCGAAAGGTTTTGATACTTTACTAAAAGAACAAACTGAAGCCTGGGCGACCAAATGGGAAGAAAGCGACATCATTATTGAGGGCGACGTTTCTGCTCAACAAGCTATTCGTTTCAATATTTTCCAGTTGTTTCAAACTTATACTGGTAAAGATGATAGGTTAAATATTGGTCCAAAGGGCTTTACCGGCGAGAAATACGGAGGTTCCACCTATTGGGACACGGAAGCCTATTGCGTACCGTTTTATCTGGCAACCGCACCACAAGAGGTAAGTAAAAATTTATTGATTTATCGCCATAAACAATTGGGTAAAGCGATAGAAAATGCAGCAAAACTTGGCTTCAAAGATGGAGCTGCACTTTATCCAATGGTGACCATGAATGGTGAAGAATGTCATAACGAATGGGAAATTACCTTTGAAGAAATCCACCGAAATGGTGCCATTGCTTTTGCGATTTACAACTACATCCGTTACACCGGTGACGAAAGTTATTTGGCTGATTTCGGTTTGGAAGTATTAATCGGCATTGCCCGTTTTTGGAAACAACGTGTAAACTGGAGCAGCGATAAACAGCAGTATGTGATGCTTGGGGTTACCGGTCCGAATGAATACGAAAATAATGTAAACAACAACTGGTATACGAACCTACTGGCTACATGGTGTATGAAATATGCCACCGAAGCTGCGGAAATGGTAAAAATACAACAACCAGAAAAATATAAAAACCTGCTCGAAAGCTTAAATTTTAATGATCAGGAATTTGCAGATTGGGCAGATATCATCGAAAAAATGTACTATCCGGAAGATCAGGAAAAAGGAATTTTTCTGCAACAGGATGGTTATTTAGATAAGGAACAAATTTTAGTAAAGGATCTTCCCGCTAGTGAAAGACCCATTAACCAGAAATGGAGCTGGGATAGAATTTTACGCTCGCCTTTTATTAAACAAGCTGATGTTTTGCAGGGATTGTATTTCTTTGAGGAGAATTATGATTTGGAAACGATTAGAAGAAACTTCGATTTCTACGAGCCACGTACCGTTCATGAAAGTTCTCTATCGCCTTGCGTACACAGTATTTTAGCTGCAAAATTAAATGATGAAGCCCGTGCATATGAATTTTATTTGCGTACAGCCCGGTTAGATTTAGATGATTACAACAACGATACCGAGGATGGCTTGCACATCACTTCAATGGCTGGAACCTGGATGAGTGTGGTTGAAGGCTTTGCCGGAATGCGGGTTCGTAAAGGTAAATTGCATTTCAGTCCGTTTTTGCCAACGCAATGGAAAGCATTCTCTTTTACCATCGGTTTCAGAGGGGCTACTTTAAAAATCAACATCACTGAAAACGGAATCAATATCAAAAATAACAATGCTGTTGATTTAGAAATCGGAATCAAAGGCCAATATCATAAACTGGCAGGTAATGCTGAAATAGTGGTAAATAACGCGGAGTTGGTATGATTGTAGAGGTAAAATGTAAGAAGGAAAATCGCAACCTTTCAATGCTTCGTCATTGCGAGGAGAAACAACGAAGCAATCTCACTTCGAAGGTTTTTGTATTTGCATTTTTCCTTTTATTTATTTCATCATCATCCTTTGCACAACAAAAACAAATCAGTATGAACGATAAACAAATCGTTATCTATCAGTTATTGCCTCGTTTATTCGGAAATAAAAATACAGCCAACATCCCTTATGGCACTATTGAACAAAATGGTTCTGGTAAATTCAATGATATTACCGATCAAGCGCTGGATGGAATTAAAGAACTCCATGCCAATTATGTTTGGTATACAGGTGCCATTGCCCATGCCAGTTTAACAGATTATACTGCTTACGGAATTCCTGTAGATGATGCAGATGTAGTGAAAGGCCGGGCAGGTTCACCCTATGCGATTCGTGATTATTATGATGTAAATCCAGATTTGGCCGTAAACGTTAAAAACCGGATGCAGGAATTTGAAGCATTAGTTAAGCGAACACATACTAAAAACCTGAAAGTAATTATTGATTTTATTCCCAATCATGTAGCAAGGAGTTACCATTCTGGTGCCAAGCCACAAAATATAATTGATTTTGGAGCAGAAGATGATGTCACCAAAAGCTTTAGCCCGAAAAATGATTTTTATTATATCCCCAATCAGCCTTTTATGGTGCCAACCAACGGAATAAAAACGCCACTTTCTGCTTTGCAGGATGGAAAGTTTAATGAAGTCCCAGCAAAGGCAACCGGAAATAACGTTTTTTCTGCTTCCCCAAAGTATGACGACTGGTATGAAACCATCAAACTAAATTATGGGATAGATTATCAAAATGGCGAAAAACAATATTTTGATCCGATTCCTCCTGTTTGGACGAAAATGCGGGATATCCTGATTTTCTGGACTAAAAAGGGTGTGGATGGATTTCGTTGCGATATGGCTGAAATGGTGCCCATTGCTTTCTGGAACTGGGTAATTCCTCAAGTGAAAAAAGTTAATCCAGATTTAATTTTTCTTGGTGAAGCTTATAATCCGCAAGTGTACAAACAATACCTGGAAGATGGTAAATTTGATTACCTATATGATAAAGTAGGCTTGTACGATGGATTAAAAAAACTAATTAAGAACGAACCAAATGCAGATGTAAAGGATATCCGTCAGGTATGGCAGGTAGAAAGTGCTGGTTTTGGCAAACACATGTTGCGCTTTTTAGAAAACCATGATGAGGAAAGAATTGCTTCTGCAGGATTTGCAGGCAAGGCCGAACTGGCTTTACCTGCAATGGTGGTTTCTGCTACTTTAGGTGCCGGGCCAGTAATGCTTTATTTCGGTCAGGAAGTAGGTGAGCCTGGAAAAGGTGCTGAAGGATATGGTGGTGATGATAACCGCACAACTATTTTTGATTACTGGGGTGTTCCTAATCACCAGAAATGGATGAATAATGGTGCTTTTGATGGTAAAAAATTAAACGAAGATCAAAAGCATTTACGTGCATATTATCAACAGCTTTTAAAAGTAACAACAGCTAGTGATGCCATTTTAAATGGGGATATTTATGATGTTCCGCAAACTGGAAACATGAATAACCGAATGTACGCCTTTATCCGTTATTCAGGTAAGCAACGTTTGCTTGTTGTTGCCAATTTCGACAGAACACAAACTTTGGAAGCC
Organism: Pedobacter psychrotolerans; assembly: GCF_004340665.1. Classification (GTDB taxonomy): domain Bacteria; phylum Bacteroidota; class Bacteroidia; order Sphingobacteriales; family Sphingobacteriaceae; genus Pedobacter; species Pedobacter psychrotolerans. The sequence goes on along the minus strand of NZ_SLWO01000005.1, from coordinate 103,153 downwards.
AATATTGAAATCCCTGATCAGATTCTGAAAGTTAAAAATTCATCTCCCGTTACAGATTTATTAACGGATAGAAAATTAAACATTCCTGCAGGAACCAGTATTCCGGTTAAACTCGGACCGGTATCGGCACAGGTGATAGAATTTTAAAAAGGATTAACCACAGAGTACACAAAGAAAAAGCACAGAGCAAGCAGAGAAGTTTTAAAATGTCAATGTCTTTTGTGTAAAAACTCGGTGTGCTATGTGGTAAAAAACAGAACCAAATAACAATGAGCTTATAGAGGAAATGAACAGTTAGCAAAAAGAAACTTTGTGTCCTCCGTGAAAAACTCTATGCCCTCAGTGGTAAAATAACGAAAAACAATGAGCTTAAAAACAATTTTCGAGAACCCGAAATTAACCCTCGTACAGATCATCAACATGAGTGTGGGTTTTTTTGGCATCCAATTCGGTTGGGATTTACAGCGTGCCAATATGGGCCGTATTTACGAAAACCTGGGTGCCAATCCAGATCAGGTTCCCTTATTGTTTTTAGCCGCACCCCTAACCGGACTTTTAGTGCAGCCCATTATCGGCTATTTAAGTGACCATACCTGGCATCCAAAGTGGGGTAGGAGAAGACCTTATTTTATGATTGGTGCAATTGTAAGTAGCATTGCGCTAATCTTTATGCCACATAGTAGTGTGCTCTGGATGGCGGCAGGATTGCTTTGGGTTTTAGACGTTTTTGGAAATATTGCCATGGAACCCTTTCGTGCCTTTGTTACGGACAAATTGCCTGATAGCCAGGTAAACCGCGGTTTTATCATGCAAAGTATGATGATTGGTTTAGGTGGAAGTGTGGCTTCAGCTTTACCATGGCTAATGAACAACGTATTTCATTTACAAAATACAGCGGCTAAAGGTAGCATTCCTGAAAATGTAAGATTCTCCTTTTATATAGGTGCTTTTTTCTTTTTTGCGGCCGTATTGTGGACGGTTTTTACCACCAAAGAATATCCTCCACAGGAAGAAGATTCTAGTAAAAAAAACACTAACGGATTTAGTGATGGTGTGAATGAAATTTTTAGTGCGTTGAGAAATATGCCGAAACGAATGCAGATTGTATCCTTAGTTCAGTTTTTTACCTGGCCAGGATTATTTCTGATGTGGTTTTATTACACCACTGCTGTTGCCGTAAATGTTTTTGGTGGTAAAGATGCTGCAGATCCCATCTATGCCCAAGGTGCCGATTTTGGAAGTTTAACTTTAGCCTATTATAGCGTAATCACATTTCTTTTTGCTTTAGTTCTGCCTAAAATTGCCGATGCTTTAGGAAGAAAAACTACGCATGCTATATGTTTAATCTGCGGTGCCATTGGATTAATTAGTGTGGCCTGGGTACATGATAAAAATATGTTGTATCTCTGCATGACGGGTGTTGGCATTGCCTGGGCCAGTATTCTTTCTATGCCTTACGCCATGTTGAGCGGTTCACTGCCAAAAGATAAAATTGGCATTTACATGGGCATTTTCAACTTCTTTATTGTGCTACCAGAAATTATAGCTTCATTAGGCTTTGGCTGGTTAATGAGAAATGTATTGAATAACGATAGACTCTTAGCAGTTCAATTGGGTGGTGGTTTGATGATTCTGGCCGCTATAATCTGTTATTTATTTATTAGAGAACCTAAAAAATCAGATGATGTTTTGACAGCAAAATTAGGTGTTGAAGAAAATAGGTCTGTTTAGAGATTATCTTAATGCGATCGCTATAGCAAACGCTGTCAAGCCGAAGCATGAGGCATCTGCAAGCTATGAAAGCTAGAGCTATCAATTATCGAATAACATAACATCCCAGGTTGTTACTATTTCATCTTATCATAGCAGGACGGGCTTTTTTCTTTTGACACCAAAAGAAAGAAACTTTCGCAAAAGATCCTGAATCAAGTTCAGGAGGACGTACGATTTGAATTATTAAAGGATCACAGCATATTATAGACCTTATCAAGCTTTTATAGCGATCGCTAACTCCCCTCCTTTTTTCAAGGAGGGGTGCCTGAAAGGCGGGGTGGTTAATTTGCGCTATTTATTTCAACCGCACGGGTTTGATCCGCTTGTTATGAACCCGCCGTTTCCGTCATTCCATTTTTCAGTAACATTTCTACTGTGATTTTTGAATAATAAAGCTTTAGTTGGATATTTATAATCCAAACTAAACTACATGAAATTTAAACTTTTACTCACCACTTTTTTGTTTACCGGAATGGTTGTTTTTGCGCAACAACCACAAAAGAAAACAGCTGCAAAAGAAACAACCACCACCACACAAGTTACCGTTAAAGATGAAGCTAAAACTGCAGCAAATGAACGGACCATCAAGGTAGAAAGTGCTGTAGTTACCAATCATACTGTTAATATAGCGGGCAAATCCGTTCCTTATAAAGCCACAACCGGCACTTTACCGGTGTGGGATGAAGATGGAAAACCAATTGCTGGCTTGTTTTACACTTATTATGAGCGAAGTGATGTTTCCAATCGAGATAAAAGACCATTGGTTATTTCCTTTAACGGAGGACCAGGTTCTGCATCAGTTTGGATGCACATCGCGTATACTGGTCCGGTAGTTTTAAATATTGATGATGAGGGCTATCCGGTACAACCTTATGGTTATAAAGAAAATCCATACTCTATTCTTGATGTTGCTGACGTTGTTTATGTCGACCCTGTAAATACAGGTTATTCACGAGCAATAAGCAAAGATATACCTAAAGAAAAGTTTTTTGGCGTTCGGGCAGATATCAAATATTTAGCTGAGTGGATAAACACTTTCGTAACCAGAAATAACCGCTGGGCATCACCAAAATTTTTAATAGGAGAAAGCTACGGTACAACACGTGTTTCAGGCCTGGCTTTAGAACTTCAAAATAACCAATGGATGTACCTAAATGGGGTGGTTTTGGTTTCTCCAACAGAATTGGGGATTGAAAGAGGTGGACCCGTTGATGCGGCATTGCGTTTACCTTACTTCGCAGCTACGGCCTGGTACCATAAAGTATTGCCTACAGATTTACAATCGAAAGATTTAACGGCGATGTTGCCAGAGGTAGAAATGTTTACCATTAACGAACTCATGCCGGCAATTGCGCAGGGAGGAATGTTAGCCCCAGATAAAAGAAAAGTAATAGCCGCTAAAATGGCCCGATATTCAGGCTTGTCAGAAAAGGTAATTTTAGATTATAACCTTAATGTTCCTACTGATTTCTTCTGGAAAGAATTAATGCGGGATAAAGGTTTTACGGTAGGGCGCTTAGATTCCCGATACCGTGGTATCGATAAAATGAGTGCAGGTGAGGGGCCTGATTACAATGCGGAGCTTACTTCGTGGCTACATTCCTTTACACCAGCTATTAATATGTACATCCGCAATGAACTCAATTATAAAACCGATTTAAAGTATAATATGTTCGGCTCGGTTTATCCTTGGGATAAAACCGGCGACCAAACAGGTGATAATCTCCGCCAGGCCATGGCACAAAATCCATTTCTTCACTTATTGGTTCAGTCGGGCTATTATGATGGAGCCTGCGATTATTTTAATGCAAAATATAGTATGTGGCAATTAGATGCTGCCGGGAAATTAAAAGATAGAATATTTTGGGAAGGTTACCGTAGCGGCCATATGATGTATTTGCGTAAAGATGATCTCAAAACTGCAAATAACCACATTAGGCAATTTATTCAGAATGCTTTGCCAAAAGTGGGAGAGGCAGCTAAGTTTTAACAGCATGATTAACGCTTTAAAAAACATTGTAAAAAAACTGTTGGCTGCAAACTAAAAATAATTACTTATTTTTGTGGTTCAATTATGCAGCAAATAAAAACATCATTCGATTTTGAAAAACCTATTGCCGATCTGGTTCAGCAAATAGAAAAGGTTCAGCAAGTTGCCGATAAAACCAAGGTAGATATGTCTGCCACTTTAGATGAGCTTGATAGTAAATTAAATGAAACTACCAATAACTTATATAAAAATTTAACTGGCTGGAATAAAGTTCAGATGAGCCGTCATCCAGATCGTCCGCAAACACTTGATTACATCAGCATGATTTGTGATGATTTTATTGAGTTACATGGCGATAGAACAGTTAAAGATGATAAGGCTATTATTGGTGGTTTTGCTTCAATAAACGGCCAAACCGTAATGGTAATTGGTCATCAGAAGGGTAAAAATACTAAAGAGCGTCAGTTTCGTAATTTCGGTATGGCCAATCCTGAAGGCTACCGTAAAGCCTTACGTTTAATGCGTTTAGCAGAAAAGTTTAATAAACCAGTGATTTCATTTATTGATACGATGGGTGCTTACCCAGGTTTAGAAGCAGAAGAGCGTGGACAAGGTGAGGCAATTGCCAGAAACCTACTTGAAATGTCTATTCTCCGCGTGCCAATTATCTGTATAGTAGTGGGAGAGGGAGCATCAGGTGGTGCTTTAGGTATTGGTATTGGTGACAAGGTTTATATGTTAGAACATACCTGGTATTCTGTAATTTCACCAGAATCTTGTTCTTCTATTTTATGGAGAAGCTGGGATTTTAAAGAAAAAGCCGCAGAGTGTCTAAAACTAACATCTGATGATATGTTTGGTAACAAGCTGATTGATGGAATTATTCCTGAGCCACTTGGCGGCGCACACCAGGATCCTGAATTGATGGGAAATACTTTAAAAGATTATATCATAAAAGATTTAGCTTCTTTAGTAAAGCTAAAAACAGATAAACTCATTGAGCAAAGAATTAATAAATTCTGTGCCATGGGTGTTGTAAACGAATAATCATTAACTAACTATATTTTTTTTGTCCCGTTTGGCCTAGCCAAGCGGGATTTTTTGTTTACACCAAGACTTACGAAGTTTTGTAGGTCTTTTGTGATGGGAAACTTCGTCAGTCTAAATATCAAACAGCGCTTGTGCTCACGCTCGTCTCTAGCGAGTGTGTATATAGGAAGTCGTATTTTACGGTAATATTATCATTTAATGATCAATCTAAGTATTTATACGATACAATCGTAAAGCTATTATGCGCTCGTTAAAAACGAGTGCAGGCGCTAAATTTATCTTGTGCTCACGCTCGTTTCTAACGAGCGTGAGAATAGAAAGTCGTATTTTACGATATCATTCAAATAGCTGATAAATAATGAGAAAACTAATGGATACCAATAAAATTCAAAGAATGTAATTTTAGTAAATATCTAATAATTCCACATCTAAAACCCCACCCATATTTGTATAATTTGAGGCTGAGCTATAAATGTAATGTTCAGGTTCTGAAACTATCCCTGCTCTAACCGGATTTTGATGAATGTAATTAAGTTTTTGATAAGTAAAATGAATGGAGTTTAATTCAACTGCATGATATCCATCCTGCCAAACTTTATAGTTTTCAATCCTTTTTAGATATCTACCTGCAAACTCAAATTTATTTAAAAGCCATTTCTTACGACTTTCATCTCCATCCTCAATTTCCTTTATAATAGCTCGATTAGTATATTTTTTAAAATCCCTAATAATTTCAAATAACTGGTAGTTGCCGGATGACGATGCAATCAAGTGGATGTGATTAGTCATTAAGCAGAAGGCAAATAATTTTAAACCTTTAGCTGTTTGACAATATTTTAATGAGTCAATAATAATAATCCCTTTATAAGATTGACGCGTAAAAATATCAACCCAATCTACTATCGTAAAGGTTAAAAAGTAAATTCCATTAGGATCTCTTGCTGTATATTGGTCAGACATAGCTTAAAGCTAATTATTTTTTACGATAGAATCGTAAAGCTATTATGCGCTCGTTAGAAACGAGCGCAGGCCCTAAGTCCTTCAGCCCGCAAACCCTTTGAAGTTTACACCAAGACTTACGAAGTTTTGCTGGCCTGTGAAATGGGGAACTTCGTCAGTCTAAATATCAAACAGCGCTTATGCTCACGCTCGTTTATAACGAGTGTGTATATAGGAAACCGTATTTTACGGTAAATTATTATACGATAGAATCGTAAAGCTATTATGCGCTCGTTAGAAACGAGCGCAGGCCCTAAGTTCTTCAGCCGGCAAACCCTTTGAAGTTTACAACAAGACTTATGAAGTTTTGTCGGCCGTGTGAAATGGGGAACTTCATCAGTCTAAATATCAAACAGCGCTTGTGCTCACGCTCGTTTATAACGAGTGTGTATATAGGAAACCGTATTTTACGGTAAATTATTATATGATAGAAACGAGTGCAGGCCCTAAGTCCTTCAGTCTACAAACCCTTTGAACTTTACACCAAGACTTACGAAGTTTGTCGGCCGTGTGAAATGGGGAACTTCGTCAGTCTAAATATCAAACAGCGCTTGTGCTCACGCTCGTTTATAACGAGTTTGTATATAGGAAACCGTATTTTACGGTAAATATATTATATTATAGAAACGACAGGCCCTAAGTCCTTCTGCCCACAAACCCTTTGAGACTTCTTAAGTTAAATCAAAAAAAAGCAGCTACTGAAAAGTAGCTGCTTCATATCCTTTAAAATTAATTACTAATTACTGTTCAGTAGGGCCTTGCTGTGCGTAATAACCAGAAAATTTAGCTTCCAAACCAGAGAATATTTTTCCCAGTTGTGTACTTACCTTTTCTTGTCCTGCGGCTTTACTCGTTTTAATCATTCTGTCCAAATAGTATAAACCAGTTTGAACATTTTGAGATCCGGTTAACGACCCTTTAGATTTTGAAATATCACTTAAGAAAATAAGTTCTTTATTGATGTAATCACCCGATTGGGTTAAAATCTCATTTGCCCTTGCCGTTTCACCCAGTTTATATAGATTTTCTGCCATGTAGTATTTTACAACTACCGTACGCAAACCAAAGAACCTTTGAGGCATTATCTCATAATATTTATCAACTACCTTTTTAGCTTCAGTATTTTTACCTTCCTTAATTAAACTTCCGGCTAAGTTGCTGAAGATATTGGTGAAAATAAAAGTATCGTCTGATGATTGTGGATCTAAATAAGTAGCAGTTTTCATATTGCCCCATTTAAACTTAGTCATCACATTATTGTACAACACAGGCGTATTTAACTGTTCTGCTCTCTCCTGATTTGTTGTAGTATCAGGTTTTAATGGCATTAAGTGTAAAGCTAGACCCTCATTGTATAGATATTTATCTAAACCATTGTATTGTTCAGAAGGAACAGTAGATGCAAAATAAATAGGTCTTTTCCAGTTATTATGCGCAAGGATATCTAACATGGCTAATGTACCCTTGGTAACATAACCTTTATTAAAGGTCCAGTCCATTTCGGGAGTTATCTTTGCAGCATCCGCAGCAGAAACTGTTCCTGTGCTAATTACCTGTTGCGGATCAACGGTGATTTTAAAATTTTTAGTTGGCAGGAAGTTCGATTTAGTGCCATCCTGCATGGCTACTTTATCACTATCATCATTTGATAAAAGTAAATCTACGATGGTTTTAAGTTCAATACTACCGGCGATTTTATAGTCATCGAAAGGCATTACATCTCTTTCACCCTGAACATATTGCTCGGGTTTCATAGTGATTGGCAATGGCGCCGATTCATTTTGTTTCTGTCTTAAACCATTAATGTACCAGTCAGTATCGAATAAACTTAAATTCACAATCCGAACATCAGGACGAACATTTTCAACCTCCTGAATATACCAAAGCGGATAAGTATCATTATCTCCGTAAGTAAATAAAATAGCATTTGGTGCGCAGGATTGAAGATAATCCAAAGCAATATCATGTGCCACCATTTTTGTTGAACGGTCGTGATCATCCCAGCCTTGTTCTGCCATAATTACCGGAGCCACCAATAAACCAATTACCGTTGCGCCAATGGCACCAGTCGTTGGCGTAAGCTTTTTGAGTACCCACTCTCGAATGGCGAGCACGCCGAGCCCAATCCAAATGGCAAAAGCATAAAACGATCCTACATAAGCATAATCACGTTCACGTGGTTCTAATGGCTTTTGATTTAAGTATAAAACAATGGCAATACCAGTAAAGAAGAAAAGCAAAGCAACTACGCCAGCATCTTTTTGATTGCGTTGGAAATGCCAGATGGCACCCAACAAACCAATAATTAGTGGTAGGAAGAAAAAGCGGTTGTAAGCTTTATTATCAACAGTTGATGGAGGAAGATGGCTTTGATCGCCAATTTTCCATGAATCGAAAGCCTTAATTCCACTTAACCATTCACCTTCGTAGCCACTTCCCTGACCTTGTTCATCATTCTGGCGGCCAATAAAGTTCCAGCCAAAATAACGCATATACATGTAGCCAATCTGATAGCTGAATAAGAAACCCACATTATCTACCAGGTTTGGCTTTTTAGCATCATCAAGGTGCATCCATTCTTTGTAGAATGCAGCATGAGGGGCATCATCACTGTACATACGAGGTAGCAAAGTATTATTGCTGTATTCATATTCAGTTTTTGTACCCGCTTTCTCATACTTATCATTTCCCTTTCTCCAGATGGTTTTTCCACCTTCTTTAATACCTGTCCGCTCCGAATTATAGTTTGGCCCGTAACCTAATGGCCTGTCGCCATACTGTTCACGGTTGAGGTAACTTAAAAATGAAAAGGCATCTTTAGGTGCGCTGTTGTTTAGATTAGGATCAGCTTTTGCCCTGATGATGATCATGGAGAATGAGGCATATCCGAAAATGATCAGTACTGTTGAAATTAAGCCCAGATTTAATAATTTCTTCTGATGTTTAATAGAATATCTGATTCCCCAAACCAATAATCCGATTAATACAATCGCAAAAAACAAAACACCAGTTCCAAAACCAAGACCTAATGTATTAACGAAAAATAAATCGAAATAAGCACCAAAGGAAACTAAATATTGAATAATGCCATATTGAATAACAGCTAAAATTAAGATTCCAACAATCAACGTTTTAAAAATACCAGCGGTAGTAGCTTTGCCTGTTCTTCTGAAATAATAAACAAAAGCAATTGCCGGAATGGTTAATAAGTTTAATAAGTGAATACCAATGGATAAACCCATGATATAGGCAATGAATAAAAGCCATCTGTCAGCTCTTGGCTCATCAGCATGAGATTCCCATTTTAATATCGCCCAAAATACGATGGCAGTAAATAAAGATGACTGTGCATAAACTTCTGATTCTACTGCAGAAAACCAAAAACTATCAGAGAAAGTATAGGCCAATGCACCAACTGCTCCTGCACCCATAATGCTAATTAAAGTGCTTTTTAAAATCACTTCACCAGGTTTAACCAGTGTTTTCTTAGCCAATGCGGTAATCGTCCAGAATAAGAACATGATGGTGGCGCCGCTTGAAACGGCAGAACCAATGTTCATCCAGTAGGCAATTTTTGTTACATCACCAAAGGCAAAAATAGAGAAAAAGCGTTGAATCATTAAGAATAATGGTGCACCTGGTTGGTGTACAACCTGCATTCTGTAAGCTGAGGCTATAAATTCGCCACAATCCCAAAAGCTTGCTGAAGGCTCCAAGGTTAGAACATAAGTTATGGTAGCAATTAGAAAGCAGATCCAGCCTACTATATTATTGACTTTAGAATAATTCATTGGTTGTTTAATGATATTAAAAAATGGTTTTCACATAAAAATGCTGCCGAAATTAACTATTCTAGTCGATAAAACTGGTAAATTTTAAGATTGATTTAACAATTTTTAACGTGATTAACCTATTTTAAAAGGCATTCATTTTTTTTAAATCAGTTTTAAATTGTAATATCTGCCTACATATTTAAGGTTCAATGGTTTCAGCTTAACCACTCACAAATGGTGTAAAGCGATTTAAAAGGATATTATATCTACCTTCAATCTTTTTGCTCAAATCTGGCTGTTTAAATTTTTCAGTTAATTTGATCATCTCATTCAGCATGCTCATGTAAATTCTAACCTGTTGCTCTGATGCCAGATAACCCTGACTTTCTGATACATCAGCCAAATGAATAAGCTCTTTGTCGAAGTAATCTGCAGATTTTTTAATCAGGGTATTAGCCTGTTTTAATTCATTGATTTGATACAAGTTTTCAGTAAGATAAACTGTGCTTATTGCCTGTCGATAGGTGTAAAATTGATCGGGAATTACCTCGAGATATTTAGTTGCAACCTTTTTGCCTTTTATGATATTGCCTTCCACAATTAAGCCATTCAGCAACCGGCCAAACATATTAGAAAGCATCACCACATCATCAGCTGATTGCCGATCTAAATGATTGGCATTTTTGATATTGCCGTAGCTATAGGTATTCATCATGTTTTGGTATAGAGGCTTTAGGTTAATAGGGTCTGAGTCTGCAGAAATTTGATTAGGTTTAAGTGGAAGTAACCTTCTGTTAAGACCTTCTGTATATAGGTATTGATCTAAACCCAGATATTGTTCAGTAGGCATGGCCCCGGTAAAGTAAATAGGGCGTTTCCAATGATTATGAACAAGAATATCAAATAAGGCCAGCGTACCTTTGGTTACATACTCCTGGTTAAATGTCCATTTAATGCTATCTGCGATTTTGCCAGCATCTTCTTTAGGTACAGTTCCTGTATCCAATACTTGTTGGGGGTTTACAGTTAGTTTAAGGTTTTTTGTAGGTAAGATATTGTATTTTGAACCGTCATTCATGGTTACTTTATCCGCATCGTTATCAGATAGCAGAATGTCTAAGATCTGTTGGAGTTCAACATGCTGTGCAACTTTATAATCCTGAAAGTACATGATGTCTCTTGTTCCTTCTACGTATTGCTCAGGTTTTAAAGTGATGGGTAACGGTGCTGATTGATTTTGTTTTCTGCGCATTCCGTCAATGTACCAGTCAGCAGTAAATAAACTCAGGTTAACCACTCTTACATCCGGACGGATATTTTCTACCTCTTGGGCATACCAAACCGGATAAGTATCATTATCTCCATAAGTGAAAAGGATAGCATTTGGGGCACAAGCCTTAAGGTAATTTACTGACATGTCTCTGGCTACATGGCTTTGAGAACGGTCATGGTCGTCCCAGCCCTGGCTTGCCATCAAAATAGGTGCCGCAAACATGGCTAAAACTGAAGCAAAAATACCGGCCTTTGCAGGGGTAACTTTTTTAAATACCCATTCCTTTAATCCGAAAACACCTAAGCCAATCCAAATGGCAAAAGCATAAAAAGAACCAACATAGGCATAATCCCTTTCGCGTGGCTCTACCGGAACAGAGTTAAGGTAAATCACAATGGCCGCACCAGTAAAAACAAATAGCAATCCAACAACACTTGCATCTTTCTGGTTTCTTTTAAAGTGCCAAACAATGCCAATTAATCCAATCAAAAAGGGTAAAAAGAAGAAACGGTTGTAAGCTTTATTTTCCAGGGTAGATGGAGGAAGATTTTTTTGATCACCTAAACGTATTGCATCTATCGGTTTTATTCCGCTCAGCCATGCACCGTCATTTCCACCACGTTGCCCATCTTCATTATCTTGTCTACCCACAAAATTCCACATAAAATAGCGCAGGTACATTTGGCCAGCTTGAAACGAAAACATGTATTTTAGATTATCCGCAAGAGATGGTTTGTGCTCATCATCAAAACCCATATAGTTTTTGTAAAACCTGATGTGCTCTGGCTTATCACTATACATGCGTGGCAAAAGGGTTTTATCGGCATACACATAAGCTGATTTTTTTCCTGCCGATTCATACCGCTTGTCGCCTTTACGAAAAATTTCTCCGGTTTCTTTGATGTCAACTTTTTGAGAATTATAATTTTCTCCATATAGCAATGGACGATCGCCATATTGATCTCTGCCCACATATCTGGAGAAAGAAAACACATTATCTACATTATAGTTATTGAGATTTGGTTTTGCGTATGCCCTGATCATAAGCATGGCAAATGAACTATATCCAAAAATAAGCAACACGGTAAATAGCATAATCAGGTTAAGTATCCTTTTCTTTCTAAGAATAGAATACCTGATGCCGAATATTAAACCAGAAATTAATAAGATGGCGAAACATATGATACCAGTCCCAAATCCAAAACCCAATGTGTTTACAAAGAAATAATCGAAGTTTGCGGCGATAGAAACGAGGTATTGGATAATGCCAAACTGAACAATGGCCAATGCCATGATCGAAATGATGAAAGCTTTTAAGATTCCTTTCCAATCTGGTGAGGCTACTTTTTTAAAGTAATAAACAAAAACAATTGCGGGGATAGTTAAAAGGTTTAAAATATGGATGCCAATGGAAATCCCCATAATGTAAGCTACAAAAAGGAGCCAGCGATCTGCTTTTGGTTCATCAGCCTGCGATTCCCATTTCAAAATTCCCCAAAATACTACAGCGGTGCAAAGCGATGACAGGGCATAAACTTCAGCCTCCACTGCAGAAAACCAAAAGCTATCAGAGAAAGCATAGGCCAAGGCGCCAACTATACCAGCGCCAATGATACTAATGATGTTCTGATTCGTGAGGATTTCATTCTTTTTAACAACTGTCTTTTTGGCTAATGCTGTAATCGTCCAGAATAAGAACATAATGGTTCCGGCACTTGCCAATGCTGATGAAACATTAATGAAATAGGCCACTTTGGTTTTATCGCCAAAGGCTAGGGTAGAAAATAACTTCTGAATCATGGATACCATTGGTGCACCAGGTTGGTGAACAACCTCCATTCTGTATGCTGATGCGATAAATTCACCGCAATCCCAGAAACTTACAGACTGATCTAAAGTGAGGATATAAGTGGTCGCGGCAACGATAAAACACAGCCAACCGCCAATAGTATTGATCTTTGAGTAATTCATAGTAAAAAATTTAGTCTTTGATAATAAATGATTTATGTGGTTCTTGATTAAAAATGTCGTAGAAAAAAATAAAATGTTGCACACCATATGATGATTTTTTTATCTTTGCAATGCAAAAAGGAAGAGCAGGAAAGAAATTAAAAATATTTTAAAATCACTCTTGCATATTTCAAATAAGCTTCCTACATTTGCGTTCCCTTTCGAGGGGTTAACCTCGAGAAAGTTTGTCCGATAGTATAAGGGTAGTACGACAGTTTTTGGTACTGTTTGTCTTGGTTCGAATCCAGGTCGGACAACAAATTTATCATCGGATCGTGTTTTTAAATAACATGATCCGATTTTTTTTAACCGTAAACTACACGGATTATGCCATTGCAGTTTAACCCGGTAAAATTATTTTCCGGAACAGGTTCTAGAGGATTATCACTAAAAATTGCTGAAAGTTACGGCAAACCACTTGGTGATGTTACGATCCACAAATTTAGCGATGGAGAATTCCAACCTTCTTTTGACGAATCAATACGCGGCTGTGATGTTTTTTTAATCCAATCTACTTGTCAGCCTAGTGATAATTTAATGGAGCTTTTGTTGATGGTTGATGCGGCTAAAAGAGCGTCGGCACATTATATTACAGCAGTTGTTCCATATTATGGTTTAGCCCGTCAGGATAGAAAGGATAAACCCCGTGTAGCGATCGGTGCCAAATTAGTGGCAAACTTATTAAAATCAGCAGGTATCCACCGCATCATGACGATGGATTTGCATGCGGCTCAGATTCAGGGTTTCTTTGATATTCCGGTAGATCACTTAGATGGATCGGTTATTTTTGTGCCTTATATTAAAAGTTTAAATCTGCCGAATTTAACTATTGCATCTCCTGATATGGGCGGTTCATACAGGGCTAGAACTTTTGCTAAGTTTTTTAATGCAGAAGTGATTATCTGCGATAAACGTCGTAAACGTGCCAATGAAATTGAATCCATGTCGATTATTGGTGATGTAACCGGGCAGGACGTGGTATTGATTGATGATATTTGTGATACTGCCGGAACATTATCAAAAGCTGCGGCCTTGATTATGGAAAATGGTGCTGCCAGCGTAAGAGCAGTTTGTACGCATGCTGTATTATCAGGTAAAGCGATAGAAACGGTTGAAAACTCTGTGTTAACAGAACTGATCGTAACGGATACCATTCCTTTAAGAATGGAAAGTGAAAAAATAAGAGTGCTGAGTACCGCAAGTTTATTCGCCAGGGCAATTGCCAATGTAAATGAGCACGGTTCAATCAGCGACTTGTTTAGAGTATAGCGTTAAGCGTTTAAAAGAAGAAAACGACTTAAGCTGAACAAAAAAAGAGTTTAAAAAAGTTGGAGGTTAATAGTTTAGGGCTTAAGGTCTTGATACTCGATACTAAAAACTTGATACTAATAAATAAATATAAATAAAATGAAAACAATCGCAATTAGCGGTTCTCCAAGAGAGAACGTAGGGAAACGCGATGCCAAGGAACTTCGTTACGAAGGTAAAGTTCCGGCGGTATTGTACGGTGGAAAAGAGCAACAACATTTCGCTGTTGTAATTTCAGATTTGAGAGATGTAATTTATACTGCTGAAGTAAACTTCGTTGAGCTTGATGTTAACGGTACAAAAACTAAAGCTATCGTAAAAGATACTCAATTTCATCCATTAACTGATGTTTTAATGCACATCGATTTTCTTCAATTATTTGATGAAAAAGAAATCGTTATGGAAATCCCGGTTAAACTAACAGGAACTTCTCCAGGTGTTAAAATGGGGGGTAAAATGGTTCAGAAATTACGTAAACTTCGTGTTAAGGCGTTGCCAAATAAAATGCCACAAAGCGTTGAAGTGAGCATTGCTAAATTAGAAGTTGGTAGTTTGGTTCGCGTTCGTGATGTTGAAGGTGATGGATATGTAATTACAAATACTCCAGAAGATACAATCGTGTCTGTAGGAATGAGTAGAGCATTGAAACAAGCAGAAACTGAAGCTGCTAAAGGTAAAAAATAGTCAGGATAACTTGATTAGAAGGAACGGCTCGAATTTATTCGAGCCGTTTTTTTGTGATCAGGATTTTTTAGGATTTAAGGATTTCAGGATCAAGAAGGTCTTTAGCTTTAGTCTTCCCTCAAACAGTCGTCATTGCTGACGATGAGCTGATTAAGACCCGTCCTCCTGAACTTGTTTCAGGATCTTATCCAGATAGGTGCTGAACTAAATTCAGCATGATGGTTTTGAGTAGATTGCTTTGTTGGCAGGATCGCTTTTTAGTCCTTCCACTTTGGTCTTTAGCCTTTAAGCTTTTAACTTTCTGCCTTTCCACCCTCTCCCTTTCCGCCCTCAACCTTTTTTTCTACCTTTGCAACCATGAAATATCTGATAGTTGGTTTGGGTAATATTGGTCCGGATTATGCACATACCAGGCACAATATTGGGTTTGATATTGCTGATGAATTGGTAAAAGGCTTGGGTGGGAGTTTTGATAATATTCGGTTGGCATATTATACTGAGGTAAGTTTCAAAGGAAAAAAACTTCATGTAATTAAACCAACCACCTTTATGAATCTGAGTGGAAAAGCAGTGAACTATTGGATGAAGGAATTAAAGATCGCACCAGAGAACGTATTGGTTATTGTTGATGACTTAGCACTTCCGCTGGGCAAACTTCGTTTAAAGTTGCAAGGCTCAAGTGCCGGCCATAATGGCTTAAAGAGCATAGAGGAAATTTGTGGTGGACAAAATTATGCCCGCTTACGGTTCGGTATCGGGAATGATTATCCTAAAGGTCGTCAGATTGATTTCGTTTTAGGTCTGTTTGATAAAAATGAACAATTAGAGTTGCCAGCGCTGATTGATAAAAGTGTAGAACTGATCAAGAGTTTTGTTACAGTTGGTCCGGCACATACCATGACTGCTTTTAATAAATAAGATCGAATCATATATTATCATGACTTTCCTCGAATTTAAAGATTCCATAAAATCCGATCAACCGCCACTAGACCTGGCTATTCCATTAAAGGCACTTTGGTATGATGGAAAAGGAGATTGGGATAAAGCCCATCATGAAGTGGATCAATTAAATGATACTTCATCTGCTTTAATTCATGCTTATTTACATCGTAAAGAAGGCGATATCTGGAATGCAGATTATTGGTATAGGAGAGCCAAGGAAACTCGTTCACAAATGTCTTTAGAAGAAGAATGGCAAGAATTAGTCATACGATTTCTATAAGCAAATCCTTAACGATAAAGTATAAGATTAATTAAAAATTTCAACTAACAAAAAAAGACCATCTTTCAATGGTCTTCAATCTTTATATCGTTGTTTAAATTATTTAACTTGTCCTTGTGCTCTAGCGATATATGCATCTACTAATTGTGCTTCAGCGCTTTCAGGATATTGTGTTTTAATTTTAGTATAAGCATCAACCGCACCGTTAAAATCTTTAAGGTTTTCGTTTACCAAGCCTAACTTTTTAAGAAACATTGGTGAAGTAAATTTACTGGCTTTATCAGATGCTTTTTTATAGTAAGTAGCAGCTTGTTTATAGTCTTTCAATTCACTATAAGCATCTCCTAATAAACCCAAAGCCAATGGATCTGCAACCGGACTGCCAGTAGCGCTATATTTTCCTAATGCATCAATGGCTTGTTTATATTCACCTTTACGTAAATAAATTCCACCAAGGTAAAGGTTGGCTAAGTTAGCAGATTTAGTATTGTCGTATTCGTCCGCAATTTGTGCTAAGCCTGGGTAACCACCTTCACCCTTAACGGCTTTATTGTATAAAGAATCAACACCTACATAAGATTCAGCTTTAAACATTTTGCTTGCAGCCTCTTCAGCACGGCCTTTTAAGTACACATTTTGATACCAAAAATATACACCGATTAATAAAACTACAGCACCTGCAATAAAAAGCAAGCTCTTATTGTTTTCCTGTAAAAATGAACCTTTTTTAATAGGTTGAGTAGTCTGGTTATCTGTTGTAGACATGTTTGTTTAAAAAATTAAGATTGCAAAAATACATTTTTCAATCAAAGTATCAACCTTTATTTTGAAGTATTTAATTAAACATTAGTTATTTAGAGGTTAAAAAACGGTAAATTGCGCCATATTTATGTGGTTAAAGAATATTACGCTTTTAAATTTTAAAAACTATTGCGATGCAGATCTTCAATTTTCAGATACTGTAAACGTTTTTACGGGGAATAACGGATCGGGTAAGACCAATATGCTCGATGCCATTCATTATTTATGCCTTTGTAAAAGCTATTTTAACCCGATTGATGGTCAGCAGATCAAGACTGGAGAAGATCTTTTCATGATTCAGGGGGATTTTGACCGCAATGAAAAAAATGATAAAATTACCTGTGGCGTAAAACGAAATCAAAAAAAGCAGTTCAAACGGAATAAAAAGGAATACGAAAAACTGGCTGACCATATTGGTTTGTTTCCTGTGGTGATGGTTTCTCCATACGATGTGAACTTAATTATGGAAGGCAGTGAGGAGCGAAGAAAATTTATAGATAACGTTATATCTCAGACTGATTCTCATTATCTTGATCAGCTAATTACTTATAACCGCATTCTTTTAAACAGAAATGCCTTTTTAAAGCAGATTGCAGTAACCAGAAAATATGATCCAACATTACTGGAAATTCTGGATGAACAATTGGTGATCGCAGGAAATAAAATTTTTGCAATCAGAAAAGCATTTATGGATGAGTTTATTCCACTCTTTAATGCCTATTATCTGTACCTTACCGAAAATAAAGAAACAGTTGCTTTAAATTATCAATCGCAATTATTAGATATGCCCTTTGATGAGTTATTGAGAAAATCCGTGGAAAAAGATCGGGTGCTCGAACGTACTACAACCGGAATTCACAAAGATGAGCTTGCTTTTGTAATTAGTGATATGCCATTGAAAAAGTTTGGTTCACAAGGCCAGCAGAAGTCATTTTTAATTGCTTTAAAACTGGCACAATATGCATATCTGGCTAAAAATAAAGGCTTTAAACCACTATTACTGCTGGATGATATTTTCGATAAGTTAGATGATCATCGCGTGCAGAAATTAATGCAAATGGTATCTCACCAGGATTTTGGACAAATCTTTATTACAGATACAGGAAAAGAAAGAGTAAAATCAGTTTTTGAAAAAATAGAAGTTGATGTAACTTTGTTTGAAGTTAAGGAAGGACAAATAAGCTATGCGTAAACCGAATGATGTAACCATGAAAGATGCCATTAGCAAAATGCTTGATGTGTATCGCTTACGCCGAAAATTTGATGAAACCTCCATTCTGGCAATCTGGCCGGAAATTATGGGTACAGCTATCGCGAATAGAACCACGCAAATCTACATCAAGGATAAAAAGTTATTTATCAGAATAGAATCCTCTGTAATTAAAAATGAACTGGTGATGGTTCGCCAGGGCATCATACAAAAGTTAAATGAACACGCCGGTAGTGTGGTGATTAACGAAATGGTATTTCTTTAATGCAATGCGTTATAAGCAAAAAGCGCTGAATTAATAAAATCCAGCGCTTTCTTATTTTGATTTCGGACTAAAAGCCCTATTAAAACTAACTTCTTCCGCCGCCAAATATTTTGCTCAGAATCCAGATCAGTAGTGCCACTACAACAACTACCACAATTACACCAACCCAAACGCCGGCTTTAAATATACCTCCTACCAGTTCACAACTGCTTAAGGTAGTGCATAAAAATGCAATGAGTGCTATTGGAAATATTCTTTTCATATTAATGCTAATTTTTAATAGCTAACATTGAATAATAAAGAATGTTTTAATAAATGCTTATTTGCCATTAACTTTTAGCAATTCAACTTCAAAAATTAAAGCGCTATAAGGTGGAATATCAGCTCCAGCACCACGTTCGCCATAAGCCAGTTGGTATGGAATAAAAAATTTGTATTTAGATCCTGCTGGCATCAATTGTACCCCTTCTGTCCATCCTGGAATAACCCTATTTAGTGGAAAGCTGATCGGTTCGCCACGATCGTATGAGCTGTCAAATTGTTTCCCGTTTAACAAAGTTCCTTTGTAATGTACCAAAACAGAATCTGTAGCGGTAGGTTTAACACCTGTTCCAGCCGTTAAAACTTCGTATTGCAAGCCACTGGCGGTAGTTTGTACACCAGCACGTTTTTTGTTTTCTTCTAAGAAATCTTGTCCTTCTTTTATCATAGGTCCGTATTTAATTTTATTTGCTTCTGATTCAGCTTTATTTTTTACTGCTGATGCTTTAGTAATGGCTGCATTAATGGTTTCCTGAGCCTGTTGTTGTGTTAAGATCAATTTTCCACCCGTAAATGAATCTTTTAAACCTTTTAGCAGCATTTCATAGTTTAATGTTGATAATCCGGTAGATTTTAATCCGGCACCAATTGATGTCCCGAAAGCATAACTGGTAGAATCTAATCCAGATCTTAAACCAGAAATAATGCTGGTGGTTTTGATAATCTTTTTAGTAATCGTTTTTTTTGCCACCGGTTTTTTTTGTGCATAAGATGCAACGGTAATGGTTGAAAGGCATGCTGCCAAGAGAATTGTTTTCATTTAATGATTAAGGTGTAGTATTGAAACGGTTATATAGGCTGAATATTTTAAGCCTGAAAGATACAAAATTGATAAAACAATAAAACCCCGAAAATATCGAGGTTTTAAATAAAAATATTTTTATTGATGACTAGAAACGCTCATCTGCCTTGAAGAAGAAATTACCTTCAATTTCAGCATTTTCATCAGAGTCTGAACCGTGAACTGCATTTGCATCGATAGATTTAGCATATTTCTGACGGATCGTACCTTCTGCAGCTTCAGCAGGGTTAGTTGCACCGATTAATTTTCTGAAATCTTCGATAGCATTATCTTTTTCAAGGATAGCAGCAACAATTGGTCCTGAAGACATGAAGCTTACTAAATCTTTATAAAAAGGACGCTCAGCGTGAACTGCGTAAAACTCACCAGCAGTTTCATCAGTTAATTTGGTATATTTTAATGCAATGATTTTGAAACCTGCATTGGTAATGTCGTTTATGATCGATCCGATGTGGCCATTTGCAACTGCATCAGGCTTGATCATGGTAAAAGTTCTGTTAGTGCTCATTGTGTTTGAATATCAATTTTTCTGCAAAAATACGTTTTATTGATGAATAATCACAAACCTTATGTAAGATCCTAATACAATTCAAAGTTGATAGAACCAGATGGAGTAACTTATAATCACTTTTATAATATATGAGTTGGCTAATCTTAAAATCCTTTAATCCTATACTAAAAATCCTTAGCTTTGCAACGCAAAAAATATATGCTTACACTACCTGAGTTAAAATCATTACTGGCTACGCCACAACAAATTGTCATCACTACGCACCACAAACCAGATGGCGATGCAATGGGTTCATCATTAGGTTTGTATGGCTATTTAATCCAAAAAGGTCATCACGTAAAAGTAATTACGCCAACTGATTATCCAACTTTTTTACACTGGATGCCCAATAACTCAGATGTAATTATTTTTACAGAAGAGCAGGAAAAGGCTGCCAAACTGGTCGATGAAGCTGCACTGATTTTTTGTCTGGACTTTAATACTTTAAGTCGGATTAATGAATTAGGTGAACTTGTTAGGGCGGCAGGTGCTAAGAAAGTGATGATTGATCATCATTTAGAACCTGAAGACTTTGATGATTACCGCCACTGGAGTATTAATGCTTGTGCGGCCGCACAATTGGTATATGACTTTATTGTCAATCAGTTAGAAGACAAAGCTGGAATTAATAAAGATGTTGCAGCTTGTTTATACACAGGTATCATGACGGATTCGGGATCGTTTCGTTTCGAGTCGGCTACCGCTAATGTATATAGAATTGCTGCCGATTTAATCGATTTAGGTGCTGAACATTGGAAAATTCATCAGCAGGTATATGATAATGCAAGCGAAGATCGTTTAAGATTCTTAGGTTATTGCCTGTCTAACAAACTTGAAATCATCAGAGAATACAATACTGCAATTATTGCGGTAACCAAAGAAGAACTTGCTCGTTTTAATAGTACAACGGGCGACACGGAAGGTGTCGTAAATTATGCACTTTCTATTAACGGAATTAAGCTTGCTGCATTGATTGTAGAACGCAGTGATAAGGTGAAGCTTTCAGTAAGATCTACCGGCGATTTTCCTGCAAATGAAATCTGTAAAAAATATTTTAACGGTGGGGGACACCGAAATGCTGCTGGTGGCGCCTCAGAAAAGCCTTTGAATGACGTGGTAAACGATTTCAAATCCATTTTAGAAGAATATAAAAACCAATTAATTGCGTAAAGCAAATAACCAAATTAAATAAAGTTTAAATACAAAATGAAAAAAGGAATTATTGTTCTTGTAGCAGCAACATTAGGGTTAGCAGCTTGTAACAAAGAGAAAAAAGGTGCTGGCGGTTTATTGTATACCATTCACCATTCTGAAGGTAAAGAGAAAATCAAAGAAGGTGATATCATTAAAATGAATTTCATCCAGAAAAACGATAAAGACTCTGTTTTAGGAAGTACTTATGACAACGAAAACCCACAGGTTTTCCCTGTTCAAAAGAAAATGTACGCTGGCGACATGAATGATGTGCTTACTTTATTCGGAGAAGGTGATAGTGCAACTTTTAAGGTAAATTTAGATACGATGGCTTTTTATAGTAAACAGCCTAAGCCAGAGCAGTTTAAAAAAGATAAATACATTACTTTCACGATTAAGGTAGAGAAAGTTTTCAAAAAGAATGCTGGTGAAGCTGATTCAACCTTCAACAAAAGAGCAAGTGAATTTTTCCAGGCAGACTTTAAAGCATCTGCAGAGAAAAAGAAAGGTGCTGAAGACGGTAAAATCAAAGCTTACGTTGCTGATAACAATTTAAAAACTAAAACTTCAGCAAGTGGATTACAATATATCATTACTGCTCCAGGAAATGCTGAACGTGCGCAACTAGGTGATACAGTAACATTAAATTACACAGGAAGACTGGCTAAAAAAGATAGTAAAGGTAAATATCCGGTATTTGATACCAGTGATGAAAAAATTGCTAAAGCTGAAAATAAATTTCAGGCAGGCAGACCATATGGTCCAACTAAAATGGCTTTGGGTGGAACCATCCCAGGTTTTACTGAAGCATTGCAATTGGTTGGTAAAGGTGGAAAAATCACCGCTATCATCCCTTCTAAATTAGGATATGGTGAGCAAGGTGCTCCACAGGTTGGAATTATGCCTTACAATCCAATTGTATTTGATATTGAAATAACAGATATAAAAAAGGCACCTGCTGCAGCAGCGCCGATTAAAAAATAAATTTAAATCTTAAAAAGTGTTGTTTCATTTGAGCAACACTTTTTTTGTGCATTAAATTATAGCAGAAGATGAAAAAAGGAGTAATTATTATATTGGTGGCAGCTTTAGGTTTATCCGCCTGTAATAAATTTGAAAAGGGTGAGGGTGATATGACCTATAAAATTTACAATAGCGAAGGAAAACCTAAAATTAAAGAGGGCGATTTCGTTAAGTTAAATGGGATCCAGGTGATTGAAACCAAAAATGGAGATTCTACTTTGGTGAATACATATGATAATGAAAGGCCAGCATTTTTTCCCATCAGTAAATCGATGTTTAAAGGGGATTTAGCTTCTGCTTTAAAATTATTAGGTGAAGGGGATAGCGCTGTTTTTAAATTGAATCTGGATTCTATGGCTAAATATTCTGGTCAGCCTAAACCAGCTGGTGCAAAAGATAACTTTTCTACTTTCACCATTAAAATAGAAAAGGTTTTACATAAAGCTGCCAATGAGGCTGATTCTACCTTCGAGAAAAAGAAACGTTCATTTTTTGAAGAAGAATATAAAGTTTTAATTGCTAAAAATAAAGCAAATGAAGCTTCGAAAATAGCCAAGTATATTGCTGATAACAACTTGAAAACGCAGAAAACAGCATCAGGTTTACAATACATAATTGAAGCACCGGGTAATACTCAACGGGCTACCTTAACTGATACCATCATGGTTGACTATACAGGTCAGTTCACGAATAAAAAGGCTGACGGTAAAATTAATGTTTTCGATACATCTGATGCGAAGATTGCAAAAGAGGCTGGTATTTATTCACCAATGGCGCAATATTCAGCTCGTCCATTAGTTTTAGGGCAGTTGGCTCCAGGATTTATTGAAGGCGTTCAAATGATTGGTGTAGGTGGAAAGATCAAAATTATCATTCCTTCCAAATTAGGGTATGGAGAAAATGGTGGTGGTCCGATCAATCCTTTTACTCCTTTGGTTTTTGATATCTCTTTAAAAGCAATTAAATAATAGAGTCGCTGCTTTGAGAAAAAGCATATTTAACTCATAACAAATAAGGCTTAGAATCGAGAATTCTAAGCCTTATTTTTTTGGAGGTATTTTAATGATTGCAATCTAATTTACGCTGTCCAGTCTTTAAATGGATAGGTAGTTAAACTGGCATTATAATAGCGTTTGTCGCCAGTTACTTCTACACCAATCCATTCTGGACATTCAAAATCTTCGTCTTCAGATAACAGCTCGATTTCTGCTACGATTAATCCATCATTATCACCAGAGAATACATCCACTTCCCAGGTTTTTCCCTGATAGTCAATTTCATATCTGATTTTATCAAGTTCACCTTCCGAAAAATTATCCAGCAGTTCCTTTGCTTCTTCTAACGGGATTTCGTATTCATATTCTAATCTTGATGCGCCAAGTGTAATGCCTTTTATTGTTAACCAAGCCTTTGTTTCAGCTATTCTTACCCGAATGGTTTTAGCAGGGTCATTCAAGATATAACCTTGCCTTAAGCTTTTCCCAACTGGTTTAACAAGTTTATTCCATGCATCATGATGGAGCAAAAATTTTCTTTCGATTTCTATTCCCATTATCTGGCTCTTTTTTGTAAATCAGCAATCGGCATACTGATCATTCTTCCTATTGGCTGTTTTCCTTTATAGGTGATCACACGGAGCATACTTGCATCTTTTGGTGGCGTAATGGCCGTTGTATATTTAGGGTAGAAACGATCTGGCATAGAATTATCGAAACTATAATAAATGTCTAAGCCATCAATTTCAGGTGTCAATTCAATCATCAATTGTTTATCTGAACTGCGTTTCACGGTGAAAATCGGATCATAAATAGCTGGCGAATATTTAACTTCAGCTAAATCCAATCTTTTAAAATGCTCTTCTGTACGATCTATAAAGCTCGTCCAGTTTTTCTTTTCTATAGGACTCCAGATGGCTTCAGAAATGGCAAAGGCACGTGGCCATACCATATATTGTACCTGGCGGAAAGTAAAAATCTGTTCCGTCCAGAGATTGGCCTGCCCTCCGATAATATATTTAGGATCTGCGCCGGC
The DNA here is from genome assembly GCF_004340665.1 of Pedobacter psychrotolerans. Lineage (GTDB taxonomy): Bacteria > Bacteroidota > Bacteroidia > Sphingobacteriales > Sphingobacteriaceae > Pedobacter > Pedobacter psychrotolerans. Next base: position 78,874 of record NZ_SLWO01000005.1, on the reverse strand, counting down.
AGGTATTGGATTAAACTGATATGCTTTATTTAACCTCAAAGAGGCATAAACCTTGGGTTCTGTGATTACATCGGCCTGCATGTAATCTAAATAAGCAAATTCAGTTGGGCTCATCACCACGTTATGCCTATCTTTTGAGGCCTCAATACCATATTTTAAACCTCTCCAACTCATAACCGATGCTGTAGGCGAAACACCGCCTTCCAGAATTTCATCCCATCCCATAAATTTTTTGCCTTTAGAAACTACAATCTGTTCTACACGTTTTTCGAAATAAGCCTGTACTTGCGGAATGGTTTTTAATCCTTCTCGTTGCATAAGCGCTTTCACCTGATCATTCTTTTCCCAGAAATTATGTGGTGCCTCATCACCACCCATATGGATGTACTCGAAAGGAAAAAGTTTAGCGACTTGTGTAATCACCGAATCCAGAAAAACGTAAACTTTCTCATTTGCCGGACAAAGTGTATTATCAACTAAAGCTAGGGGAGGAGCGCCACGACTCCAATCCATAATTTTTTCGCCTGAACGGACCTTGTAATTAACAGCTTCTGGTGTGCATGAAAGTTCGGGATAAGAAGCGATTGCGGCTAAACTATGACCTGGAACGTCAATCTCCGGCATAATATTTACAAAACGTTCTTGTGCATATTGTACCAGTTCTTTAATATCTTCCTGTGTGTAAAAACCACCGTAATTTCTGGGCTCATCGGCGGTAGGCGGAATGAAGTCACCAAAAGTGCCGGTTTTCTTAACACTCCAGGCACCCACTTCGGTTAATTTTGGTAAACCTTTAATTTCGATTCTCCATCCTTCATCATCCGTTAAGTGAAAATGTAACAGGTTAAATTTATAGCGAACCATATTATCGATAAATTGCTTCACCTCGTCTTTTGTAAAAAAGTGGCGGGCAACATCAAACATTAATCCCCTCCAGCCTAATTTTGGATAATCAACTACATCAACGCAAGGCAATTTCCATTTTACATTTTCTACCAGTTCCTTACTTTCTATCGCTACCGGAAACAGTTGAATTAATGATTGAACACCCCAGAAAATACCAGCAGGTTGATTGGCCGTAATGATAATTTGAGTGGGGTTAACATTTAACTTATAGCCTTCCGTGCCCAATTGTACATCATTTTGAGTATTCAGTATCAATTTAATTGTAGGGTGGTTTGCTGTAGAAACGGTGCTCACAAATTTCCCTGTAGCCGTTTTAATTCTTTCTGATAAAAAAGCAATACTCTGTTTTAAACCTTCATTTTTTGGCGCCTGAATACTCACATTTTCTGGTAAGGTAAATTGCCCGGCTTTTTTCATGAGCGAAACAGGCTCTGGAATAATGGCAATTGGTGCTGTTGAAACTGCATTTTCAGCATCGCCTATTTCAGTTTCATTGACTAAAGTTTGAGCATATGTATTGGCTGTGAAAATACAGTATGACAACAAAAGGAATAGTTTCTTCATTAAATATCTAAATTGATGAATTGAAAATTATTGATCTGCAATTTATTAAAAAGTTAGGAATTAGCTATTATTCTCTTCACTAATCATAAATGGGTAGCCTTCCTAAGTCGATTTAGTATCTTCAAAATAAGCCCTTAATTTATTGCAGCATTTAAACTGTTTTGCCAAACCTTTATGAATTGGGAAACAGTAAGTTAAGAAGGTTAGGGTTGATTTATAATCGCTTGAATAAATGCCTGATGTAGGTTTTTGCTAAACGGACTTTGCTGATCTTTTAAACGTTCCGGATGCCATTGTACAAATAAAAGGAATGATTTGCCTGCTGGTTCAAGGCGTTCTATTGCTTCAGCAATGCCATCTGGCGAGATAGCACTTACCACCAAGCCTTTTCCTATTCTATCGGTACTTTGATGGTGATTGCTGTTAACCAAACCTAAATCAGTATGTACAATTTGCTTTAACCATGAAGTTGGATTAATAATGATATCATGATATCGATCCTGCTTATCGGGCATTTTAGCATGGTCAAACTTTCCCCAAGCCGCGATATCTGGAATTAGCGTTCCACCAAAAAAAACATTGGCTACCTGTATTCCCCGACAAATGCCTAAAACCGGAATATGATTCGCCTCCGTATAAGCTAAAATTTTAAATTCAAATTCATCCCGAAGTTCATCAACATCATCTTCATGGCAATAAGGATAATACTCTGGATGATTGTAAAACCGTGGATGAACGTCTTCTCCACCAGTTAATACAATTCCATTGCAGTTTTTGATATCTTCAAAATTACTCAGTTTATAACCTAGCTGAATAACTTCTATGCGGCTATCGTATGATAAAACCCAATCACGATAAATAGAGAATTTGCTGCAATCTGTTACACCAATGATTATTTTTTCAGCCATTAAATTAAACGCAATTAATTGAGATCTTTATTTTTATTTATGATCTGGTTATCCCTGGTGTTTTTTTGAACGGTGATGGCTCCGAAGAGGGAAAGTAAAAAGGCAAAGGCATAAAAACCTTTTTCACTGGGTAAAAGTGTGGCATTCCATAAACCAATGACCAGCAAGGTGATGGTGAGTAAAGTTGAAAACCAGCTTATGCCATAGTAAATCTCTGTAACCGGAATGCCTTCCAGTCTATCACGAACAGCTTTTTGTAGGGAGATTACAGCAAAAAGGCCGAACATTAAAACAGTAAAATAATATCCTTTTTCATTCAGTAGCATGTCTGAACGCCAAAGGCCAACAATAAATCCTATCATGCCAGTGCCTAAGGCAATCCACGAAGCGGCTATAAATGCATTTGATGGTTTTTGATTCATTTGATTAGCATTTAATTAAAATTGATTTTTTTGGTAAAGGTTAAAGATATATAATTTTTGGTTGGTCAGTATTCGTGCCAATCATTTTTAATACCTGAATACCTTGCCAAAACAATAATACGCAAATCTTTATTATACTTAAATCCTAACTTAGTTTCATGCAAACTCTACTTACTTCAGCACAAATGCGTAAAGCAGATGAATTTACCATTGAACATCTGCCCATAGCTTCTATTGACTTAATGGAAAAGGCAGCCCGTGCTTTTGTTCATTGTTTCTTAAGAAATGAATTTGATACCAATAAAAGTATCGCTATATTTTGCGGTAAAGGGAATAATGGTGGTGATGGCTTGGCGATAGCGCATCTTTTGCTTCATAATGGATATTCAAACATTAAGGTTTATCTGGTTAACTTCAGTGATAAGCAAAGTTTAGATTACGCCATTAATTTACAACGTTTAGAAGAATCGAGGTGTAAAAAAATAGTCTTAAATACCGCTGCAGATTTAAAAAGCATCAAATCAGATATTATTATTGATGCCATTTTAGGATCTGGGCTGAATAAGCCCTTAGAGGGCGAATATGCTGTATTAGTTGATCATATTAATCAATCAAAAAAACGGGTTTATGCTGTTGATGTGCCTACAGGTTTTTTCGCTGAAGGAAAATTGCCAAAGGAATATAATGGAATTAAAGCTTTAAAAACGATTTGTTTCCAGCGGCCAAAAATAAATTTTTTTATGCCCGAATCTGCCTTGGCAACGGCACAGTTTGAAGTTGTAGCAATTGGATTGGATGAGGCCTTCATTCAGAAGCAAACTGCTGATTTCTATTTGATTGAAGAAGACGATATCAAACAGATACTCCAACCGAGAAAACTATTTAGCCATAAAGGTACTTATGGACACGCTTTAATTATAGCTGGAAATACAGATACAATGGGTGCTGCTTTACTATCCGCCATGGCTTGCCTGCATACCGGTGCGGGCTTAACCACGGCCTGTATTCCACCTAGTGGATTAGTTGCATTGAACACCAGATTACCTGAAGTGATGTCCCTGCCGCGTGATGAATATACTAAAATCGAAAACCCTGAAAAATACCAGGCGATCGCCATCGGACCAGGCTTAGGTGTTTCCAATGAAAATGAACGTTTATTGGAACATTTAATCACAACAAATCAACCCTTAATTATTGATGCTGATGGCCTGAATATATTAGCCGAGCGGCAGGATTTGTTAAGTAAACTGCCTGCCCATTCTCTTTTAACGCCTCACATGAAAGAATTCGACAGACTTTTTGGTGCTCATGAAAGCTGGTGGGAAAGACTACAAACCGCAAAAGAACAAGCAGTAAAATTGAAGATCGTAATTGTTCTTAAAAATCAGTATACCTTCGTTTGCTCTTCTGAAGGGAAAGTATATATCAATCCCACAGGTAATCCAGCCATGGCTCAAGGTGGAATGGGTGATGTTTTAACTGGTGTAATTGCTGCATTTCTTGCTCAAAAATATGCCACAATTGATGCGGCGATTTTAGGCTGTTATGTTCATGGGAAAACCGGTGATCAGTTGGCAAAAGATAAATATGTGGTAACGGCATCGGAAGTTGCTCCAGGAATTGCTTCAACAATTCACGAACTGATGTGATTTGTTTATTAATTTAAGTTCGATAACTATTAATAGCTTTTGTTCTAAACTTATCAATACTGCTGTTCTGGTAGCACAGCAAATGTTTTAAAAAGTATGCATTGTACTTGTTATCTTCCAATGGCCAGCATGTAAATAAACTATTACTAAAAAATAAATAAATTAATACCATAATTACTAAACCCCTTTTAAGAATATTCTATAGGTGTATATAGATGTTTTACCATCTTATTGATGTTTTTGTTTTCATTTAAGCGCATGATTTAAAATGAATTTGGCTCATGAATTGATATGGGTGTTCATAACCGAAAACAATTTAATTAATTATGGAAACAAAAAAAGAGTATACCCTAAAGGAACTTATTCAGGAATCTGCAGAGGATCCAAACGAAAATGATTTTTTTGAACTAGAGAAGCCAGCACTACTGGAAGTCAATTTAAGAAATCAGAAGATTATGGCAAAGGCCGGATCAATGGTTGCATATATTGGCAATGTCGATTTTAAACGTGAAGGCTTGTTAAGCAAAGGATTAGGAGGCTTATTAAAAAAAGCAATCTCTGGGGAAGGTACATCATTGATGCATGCCGCAGGAACAGGAAAACTTTATTTAGCTGATGAGGGTAAAAAGGTCAAAATCATTAAGCTTCAAAATGAATCAGTTTTTGTAAACGGAAATGATGTTCTGGCACTTGAAGATAGCATTAAAAATGAAATCAAAATGTTGAAAAGTGTAGCGGGAATGATGAGTGGTGGGTTATTTCAAGTTAAACTATCAGGTAGCGGATATATTGCGATTACCACTCATGGAGAGCCAATTTTGTTAAGGGTAAGTGCAAATCAACCTGTATATACTGATCCAAATGCTACAGTGGCCTGGTCAGAAAATTTATCACCAAATATTAAAACGAATCTTACTTTCGGATCATTTATAGGAAGAGGCAGTGGGGAATCATTTCAGTTAGAATTTTTTGGAGAAGGTTGGGTTTTAGTTCAGCCATATGAAGAAGTGAAATACGCTCAAAAATAATTACATCATAAAAAAAAATCCCGGCAAATCTTAATTTGTCGGGATTAATATTTTAAAACGCTGTTATTATACACCACCCATCACGGTTAGTTTTTCCATGGTTGGATTTACACTTCCACCCATTGGTTCTAAGGTAACTGCAAAAGCCTGTGCTTCCTGTATGGTTTGCATTTTTAAAAGTGCTTCCTTTGAAGTAGAATCAGTTTTACCGAACACACCGAGGCTTACTGGTTTGCCATTAACCATTGCCCAAAGTTGATATTCATGTTGAGCATCTGCCTTTGGAAGATCCATTGCCAGGTAATTAATCAGTACGCTTTTATTCTTTTTGTTCCAATAGACATTCATTTTTGACTGAGGACTAATAGCCTGTCCCTGCATTTTGATGGTTGCCCATTCCTTACTGTCATTCATCTCCACCAGATTGCTTAAACCTTGGTTAGAATATTCCAGCTTGCTTACAATGCCTGCAAATTTTTGTTTGTCTAAATTTAAGCTTGCAATCTGATCATGTGCATCTGTTAACTTTGTATAGGTAATAAATAGTGCAGCTGTACTAATCACTAAAAGTGCTACGCAGGCTACCAATGCATAACGTAAAGTTCTAACCTTTCCGTCATGGCTTTCGAACTGAACTATTTTTGTTTCCTGTGTTAAAGATGGTATAGAAACAGATTCAGTCTCTTCATCTAGACTGATACCTAATTTTTCAAATAATTTTGTTTCAACAGATGCGGGTGGTTGTAATGCGTTTTGCATCGCAAATTTTTCAATGGCATTTTCAATGGCAGCAAGTTCATCTCTAACCTCCTGATGTTTAATAGCTATTTCTTCTACCTGCAACGCTTCCTCAGGCGATAAATCACCCAAAACGTACAGTTCAAGTACTCCTGATTCGATATATGCTTTTAAATTTTCCACGCTCAATTAAAATTCCTTCTCAATTCAATAATAGCCAAACGAATACGGGTTTTTACCGTACCTAATGGCAGATCTAACTTTTCTGCGGCTTCAACATGCGTGAAGCCCTTATAATAAACTAAATCAAGAACGGCTTGTAAGTCCGGTTTAAGATTTTCAACAAGTTGCTTAATCCCAAGTACATCTGGGTTAAAGGTAACTTTGTTTTGTTCATCAACGAAACTTACGTTATTTTCTATATCCTGGTTTTTGAGTGAATTTTTAAAATCTTTAGAACGTAACTTATCTATAGACAAATTACGGGCGATATTCATCATCCACGTAAATAGTCTTCCCTTTGTATTGTCATAATGCTCGGCAGATTGCCAGATCTTTACAAAGGTTTCCTGTAACACATCTTCAGCCAGTTCAGTATGGGTTATAATTCTGGAAATAACGCCATAAAGTGCCGGTGAATACATGCTGTACAATGTTTTTAACACTGTCGAATCTTTCGATTGCAGTGCAAGAACAAGTTCAGGTTCAGTTAATGTAGATTTTTTTAATGCAGTCACTATGAATACTAAGATACATTACTGAACACAAAAAGCAAAAAAATGTTTTATAAACTAATTCCTTTATGGAGTGCGATTTATAAAACATTCTATTCATCATCTATAATTTTTGAGCTATGCTATACCCTCAATAGGGAAAAGATGTTTTTCAGCATGGTAAGAAGAGCGAACCAAAGGACCACTTTCTACATATTTTAATCCTTTAGATAAACCAACTTCCTTGTACATGGCAAACCGATCTGGATGAATCCAATCGATAACCGGATGGTGATTACGGGTAGGTTGTAAATACTGTCCAAGTGTTAAAATGTGTACACCATTTGCAACCAGATCATCCATTGCTTCAAAAATATCTTCATCAGTTTCACCTAAGCCTAGCATAATACCCGTTTTAGTTCTCAAGCCAAATTCAGAAATTCTTTTTAAAGCTTCCAGACTTCTATCATATTTCGCCTGGATTCTTACTTGTCTGGTTAAACGTTTAACAGTTTCCATATTATGTGAAACCACTTCAGGACGTTCTTCTAATACGCGGTATAAATTATCCCACTGACCTTTAAAATCAGGGATTAATGTTTCAAGTGTAGTTATTGGACTTTCTCTCCGGATAGCCTGCAGTGTTTCTGCCCAGATAATGGAACCGCCATCTTTCAGGTCATCACGGTCTACAGATGTGATGACACAATGCTTTACTCCCATTAATCTTACTGAATCTGCAATGCGATTGGGTTCATCAACATCAACGGCTAAAGGCCGACCGGTTGCTACTGCACAAAAAGAGCAGCTACGGGTACAAATATTTCCCAAAATCATGAAAGTTGCAGTACCAGCACCCCAGCATTCACCCATATTCGGACAGTTACCACTTTCGCAAATGGTGTGAAGCTTATGGGTATCAACCAGACTACGAACCTGAGCGTATTCTTTGCCCACAGGCAACTTTACACGCAACCAATCTGGTTTACGTTTAACTTCAGTTACAGCAGGTACTACTGGTAGATCAATCATAATGCAAAGTTAAGGATTAGGATTGAAATGTGACAATATGGAAATGTTGTAATGTTGTAATGTTTGCTGGTTTATTGGTTCAATACTCAATTCAGTGAATACAGATTTACTTTATGCAAACTTGTAAACCAGAAACTAAACAGCTTACCATAAATTTTTTGCTTTGTTCAACAACTCACTTCCCTTTTTAGTAATTTCCTTTTTACTGTTATTTATCGTGGATGACTCCGTATATTGACTCACAGCATTTGAAATGTTTCTGAATTTATGAACACCTGCAAAAATCTCTTTAGTGTGCGGAACATTGTTATCTCTCATCACCTGCTCCCAATTAATTTTTGCTATGGTAGCAATCATATATTTTGATACCAATTTTGTTATAAAGGCTTTGTCATAAACACCTTTCAACGCGGCATCGGGTTTTCTTTCGTTTGCAAAATCAATGATTTCTTGAAAGGCTTGATGTTCTGTTTCAGAAAACAGAGGGCTTTTCTTTAATTTTTCAAGTGCCAGAACAGCCTTTTCAGGATAGTCTCTTTTTAAATTGAGATAGGCATCAATTATCCATACCAATTCGTTTTGAAGGCCGAGTTTGTTCATATCGGTTAAAAAGAATTCAAAATCTTCCAACGATCTTTCCTCATCAATCTTTCGTTCCATCCGCATTCTGTCAAAGCCTCTGAAAAGATAATTCATTCCATGAAATGCAGTATGGGTTTGGGTATCACTTAAATTTCTCCAGCCAAAAAATGCCTTGGTATATGGCAACGGGATATTTTCATTTTTATCAAGCCACTTGATGTTCCTTGATAATCCATCCTCTGAAAGATAGTACAGGTTATTGCCAAAAAATAAAAACCCTCTTACAAACTCTAATAGGGTTTTGATTTCAGAATCAGGCAAAAGTTCGGGCTGTGTTTTCGAACATTCATATAGGGCAAATGGCTGACCTAAATCACGGGTAGTCAATACGGCCATACTTAAAATGGCGTGTTCTATATTCTGCGTACGAAGCTTTTCAGCCGGGGAAATGGTTTTGAAATCTACCTTAGGAGCGCCATGAAGTACATTGAGTCCTTGAATCAATCCCGGGAAAATATCTTCATCAGTTTCTTTTACAAAGGCTTTCACCTTACGGTAATTGTTGTAGATTTTAAGGGCCTCTATCACCGAAATGCTATGCTCGTTGGTATCTATCTTGTCCATTAATGCCAAAGTAGATCGGGTGTGCCTAGAAAAATGCTGGTATTCCGCCATATTTGTGTCTAGTACAGCATTTGAACGAATGGCAATTTTGATGAACTTATAAAAAACGATTTTATCGTAATTGATATTTTCGTCTAGCTTTTGTTTATCCAATAGGAGCAAGGCTTCATCTGTCTTGTCACCAGAACAAGCCCAAAGGAAAATAGTACAAATTAATAAAAGTAAATACTTCATCAATTGAAAATAAAATGGTTATACCGAGGCTGATTTATCAAAACTAATCTTTTTCATTATTATTTTAGTGTCAATTATTCCTTTAACGAAATTGATTTTGAATACTACTTGGCATGTAAATTCAAATTATGCTTAAATAATAGCAATGAAATTGGGCGGAAATTTTCAAATCGACCTATTTGGTCTTTAGTTCTGTTTTTATAATGCCATTTTTATCAATTTTCCCTTTAGCGATTTAAAACGGAATGGCTTTTGCGAAAAGTGATTGTTTAAGAAATGTTTTACTAAATTAATTTCTAATTTTTCGGCAATTTTTTTAGTTTTCCAAATGCAAAATTCGTTGTATGTTTGAAATGATTCTAAATTTGTAACTCCTTTAATATAAAATGACTAAAAAGAAAAAGACAGTTGGCAAAACTGACGCAGATGTGATTTTAATTGGCGCTGGTATTATGAGCGCTACCCTTGGTGTTTTATTAAAAGAGTTAGAGCCCGGTTTAAGTATCGAAATTTACGAAAGACTTGATATTGCAGCAGCCGAAAGTTCAGATGCCTGGAATAATGCAGGAACGGGTCACTCTGCTTTTTGCGAATTAAATTATACACCCGAAAAAAGTGATGGTACCGTTGAAACTAAAAAAGCGGTACAAATTGCCGAAAATTTTGAAGTTTCTAAACAGTTCTGGGCTTATCTTATCGAAAAGGGATTGGTTTCAAGTCCAGGAAATTTTATTCGGAAAATTCCGCATATGAGTTTTGTTTGGGGAAAGAAAAATGTAGATTATCTTAGAAAACGTTATGAAGCATTGCAAAAATGCACGCTTTTTAGCGAAATGGAATATACTGATGATGCAAAAGTAATTGATACCTGGGCCCCTCTGATTATGGAAGGACGCAAGAAAGATGAAAAAATTGCAGCTACTAAAATGGATTTAGGAACCGATGTTAATTTTGGTTCTCTAACCCGGGATATGTTCAATCACCTTAAGGAACAGGAAAACGTAAACTTATATTTTAACCACGAAATCCGTGATTTAAAGAAAAATAAGGATGGCAACTGGGTAATTAAGGTTAAAGATTTAGAAACCAATGATACGCGCAAGCGTGTGGCTAAATTCATTTTCATTGGTGCTGGTGGTGGTTCTTTGCCACTATTAGAAAAGTCGGGCATTCCGGAAGGTAAGGGTTTTGGTGGTTTCCCGGTAAGCGGACAGTGGTTAAAATGTACAAATGATGAAATTATTGCCAAACACCATGCAAAGGTTTATGGCAAAGCGGCAGTTGGTGCACCTCCAATGTCTGTTCCCCATTTAGATACGAGAATGATTAACGGCAAACAGGCCCTCCTTTTTGGTCCTTATGCTGGTTTTTCTACCAAGTTTCTTAAAAATGGATCTTTTTTGGATTTGCCTAAATCCATCAAGTTTAACAATATCCGCCCAATGATTTCTGCGGGGTTACATAATCTTGATTTAACAAAATACTTAATCGAGCAGGTAAGACAATCACCTGAAGATAGATTAGAGGCTTTAAAAGAATATTTACCTACGGCAGAATTAAAGGACTGGGAGTTGGAATATGCCGGACAAAGGGTACAGGTAATTAAAAAGGATGAGAAAAAAGGTGGCGTTTTAGAATTTGGTACTGAAGTAGTTAGTGCGGCAGATGGTTCTATTGCGGCGCTTTTAGGTGCATCTCCAGGTGCTTCAACGGCTGTTTCCATTATGCTGGAATTACTGGCGCGTTGTTTCAAAGAAGATTTGGCTACTGATGAGTGGCAGGCTAAAATAAAAGATATGATCCCAACTTATGGGCAGGAACTATCTGATGATGCTGACCTTTGTAAAAAAACGAGAGAAAGAACTTCTAAAGTTTTGGAAATAGAAAATGCCTGATCGATTTCAGGATAGCTTATAAAAAAGGGCGAAAAATTATTTTTCGCCCTTTTTTATGCTTTAATAACTCTAAATATTTCTAGGCTGCGATTACTTCTGCAACTTCTTCTGCAGAGATATCACTGTGTGACGCTTCTAAAACACATTCTCCATCTTTGATTAATAAAATTTGTGGAGACTGGTGTGCTACATTAAAAATTTCTGCAATTGAGTTGGAAATTTCGCGATAGCTGATTAAATCCAAAAAGTAAAGTTTTGTATCTTCCGGAATCACTTCCCAGTTAAATTCGAAATTTCTTTTTGCCATCATCGAAATGGAGCAACGGGTGCTGTGCTTAAAAATTAAGCTATAGCCTTCTGCATTTTTAATTTCGTTTAACTGATCCAGTGATGTTAAATTAACCCAAGTCATAGTAAATATTTTTTATAGGCATAACACTTGCATGAAGGTAATGTTCTGCAAATAACCTAAAAATGAAAATTAATAAATATTGAAGATTAGTTTCGCCTGCGTTTGCCTTCAGGATAAGAGCTATATGCCGGACAAAGTTTAGAAGAACAAGATTCTAAAATGGTAATGGTGCAAAACACCGCCAATAATAGGATGGCTACTTTTTTCATTGGATTGGTTAATTTAATTCGCTAAGGTACAAATAGTTTACGAAAGCGCAAGGTTAAATATTTGCTGCGAAATCAGCCATTTTGATGGCCGTTATTGCGGCTTCATCTCCTTTATTACCATGCTTACCGCCTGCACGATCCTGAGCTTGTTCCAGGTTGTTGGTAGTTAATACACCAAAAATAACAGGTTTGCTATATTTGATGCCTACATTGGTTACGCCTTGAGCTACGGCATCGCAAATAAAATCAAAATGTTTGGTGTCGCCCTGAATCACGCAACCTAAACAGATTACGGCATCAATGTCACTTCTTTTACTTAATAATATTTCAGCTCCACCAGTTAATTCAAAGCTCCCGGGAACGGGCAAAGAAATAATATTTTCTTCCTTCACACCATTTTCTATCAGGGTTTTTAAAGCACCGTTGTATAAAGCACCAGTAATTTCAGCATTCCATTCGGCTACAATAATTCCAAATTTATAGTTAGCGCCATTTGGTACCGTGGTGTGAGAGAAATCAGAAAGATTTTTAAGTTGTGTTGACATGGCGCAAAGATAAGGCTAAGCTTTCAATGTTGGAAGCAGAAATGTTTAACGGTTGTAAGATTTAATCAGGTTAATTGAATACCACTGTAAGTTGCACCAATCGGAATGATTTTATTCCCTACCCAAATCTGATTTCGGTCGAACTTTGTAATTTGACTTTTGGCCACTATGAAAGCCCTGTGGCATCTGATAAATGCAGCCTTAGGTAAAAGTTCTGCTAAATCGTTAATCGTGACTCTTGAACTTAAAAGCTTATCTTTCAATTGGAGCTGAGTATAATTTCCTGAAGCTTCCACGTAAAGAATATCGGCCAACTCCACTTTAATCTGTTCATAACCATCTTTAATAAAAATATAATTTGCTTTTGCTCCTGTGATTAGGTTACGAAGGTTATATAACTCTTGCGCCTTATTGCAGGCTTTTAAAAAGCGAGAAAGTGAGAAAGGTTTGAGCAGATAGTCAACTGCATCCAATTCAAAGCTTTGCACCGCATGTTCAGTGTACGCTGTTGTAAAAATAACCATAGGTGGATTGCTTAAACTTTTCAGAAAATCAATGCCGCTGATGTCGGGCATTTTAATATCCAGAAAAATCAGATCAACCTTATTTTGCTGCATGAAGCTAATGGCTAGAAAAGCATCTGTAAAAGTTTCAGACAGATTTAAAAAGGGAACTTTTGCTGCATGAGATTTCACAATATCCAGTGCAATGGGTTCATCATCTATGGCAATAGCAATCATCTTAGTTTATTCAATGCAGCAATATAGGTATAAGATTAATCCAGTTGTAATGTTAAATGAACAAAAAACTCTTTTGCGGTTTCACGGATGATCAGTTCATGCTTGCCATAATAGAGTAATGATAAACGCTGTTTCACATTTTCAAGTCCAATGCCACTTTTAAGTTTTTCAGGATCGTTGTCTGCCTTGATATAAATACTGTTGCTGACATCGAAGTACAAGGTGTTTTCTTTTGTTTGTAGGGTGATTTTGATATAAGACGGCTGTTGCAAACTGATCCCATGTTTAAAGGCATTTTCTATAAAGGGAATTAATAACATCGGCGTAATCTTTAGGTTATTAATTTGTTCCTCAATAGCGGTGTCGATTTTTATATCTCCGGTGCGTGATGTTCTGAGTTTTTGAAGGTCAATATAATTATTCAGGTATTCAACTTCGCGGGTTAAGGAAATTTTATCCTGCATATTTTCATGCAACATAAAGCGCATCATGTCTCCAAGTTTCTGAATTCCTTCGCCAGTTCGTTCGGCATTTTCTTGTAAGGCTGTTCCAAATAAAGTATTTAATGCATTGAAAAGGAAGTGGGGATTAATTTGAGATTTTAGAAAATTTAAATTGGCATCCGATTTTCCTAGTTCAGTTTTAAGCATTTGAATTTCATTCTGCTTCTCGAATTTATTTTTATAAATGTACCAGGCGGCCGGGGTAGTTATACAAACTAAACTGATCAATGTGAACGCCAATGTAAGCGGCACTGCATTTCCTCCGCTCATAAAACCGGCAAGTAAAAGGAGAATAAATGGAATGATCAGAATTGAAATGGCTAAATTTCCCCAAAAATATCGCCCAAATCCCTTCATTTCCTTTCTAAGGTTAGGGATGATGTAATATATAGAGATAAAAGCCATAATCACATTTACTGGTGGTGCAATGAGCCAAAAAACCAGAATTTCATTATCAGATTTAGCAGATATCACTGCCATCAAAATCATTAAAGAGATTAACCATATTCTGGTGGTTATAAATATTTCAGGAATAATGTTTTTACTATAGCTTTTCAAAAACTGAATTTTATTGATGAGTGCCAGTCCTTGTTCATTAAAATAGGCATAGATATTAAAAAGTAAGTAGAGAAAGAAAATATAGGTAAAGGCCTCCCCAAAAAAAATGCCGTACACATTATTTACATCTTCCATTTCTACCAGGCGATAGGCTTGCGAGTAGGTATTGGCAACCATCCAGGTGACTACAGAAATAGCGGTAACGATAACCGATAAAATAACATTCAATGCAATGTTATTTTTACGGGTTAACTGGGGCATCAAACAGAAATTAAAAAGTAGAAAACTGATGTATATAATGCTGATTTTGAATAATTCAGGAAGGAAGAAATTTTCTATTACCGAAAAATCAATATCATTATCTTCAAACCGATAGCTGTGACCAGAGCCATAAGTGGTTTGTGAGCAAATGCTGATCAAAGCCAGGATATAAAGGGTAGTAGAAATCCAGAACTCCAGCTGGTTGATGTTTTTTGCTTTTGTAGGAGGTGTAGTTTCTGATAGGATGTGCATATGGATTGTAAATTATATCACAATGCTACAAAGAGTTATTTATTTGTTATTTAAAATGTGACGGATACATTAAAAAATGTGATGAACGTAAGATTTACAAGTTAATGGGTGTAAAGGGATAAACATGAATATTTCATTATCTCATTCCGTATTCACTTATTATCTTTGAGCACAAAAAAAAATATTCAATAAGTCACTCACGCATTCAAAATTCATTCATTTAATAATTATATGATCGTTTACGGAATACCCAACTGCAATACAGTAAAGAAATCACTCGACTGGTTAAAGGAAAATAAAATTGATTTTGAATTTCATGACTTTAAGAAAAAAGGAATTACTGCAGAAAAGCTAAATGAATGGTGTAAAGTTTTTGGCTGGGAAACGGTGTTGAATCGCAAGGGGCTTACCTGGAAAAAACTCAGCAAAGAAGACCAAGCCAATATCAACAATCAGGAAAAAGCGATTGCGTACCTGATCGATAATACGAGTGCCATCAAGCGTCCGGTGATTGAAAAGGAAGGTCAGCCACTTTTAATATCTTTTGATGAATCTCTTTATGCTAAAACACTAGCCTAACTCATGTGTTGTATTGTTAAAGTTTGTTAAATGCAAGCTTTAGATATTTTCCTAACTTACTTTTGAATATGTATAAGCTGATCATTTTTCTTTTCCTCGCCTTGCCTGCCGGCGTTATCGCACAAACCGTAACCACTGGTACGGTGTTCGATTACTCAAAAAAAACAATCTCATTACCTGGTGTATCTGTCCGAAACATCAATAGCAAAAAGACAACCAGTACAAATAGAGAAGGTAAGTATACTATTGCTGCTACTGTTGGCGATTTAATAGAATTCTCAGCGGTTGGCTATCATACCGATACCTTATACCTAACCAACTTATTAAACAGAACCATTTACCTTCCGGTAAAATCCAATAGCTTAGCTGATGTTGATGTAAGAGGGGTAAGAATGAATAGCCAGATTACTGATGCGAAAGATCCTTTAGCTGAGAAATATACACTATTAAATACAGGTGGAAACCTGAACAGAAAAAGAATGACAGATAAAGTTGGCGGCTTGAGCCTCAATTTGGGATACGGTAAGTATAAAAGACAACAACGCAAAGAGGCTGAAATGGAAGAGAAGGATATGTACCAGGAAGAGATTGATGCAAACTTTAGCGAAAAAGCCGTTACAGATTTAACTAAACTGCAAGGTGAAGATCTTAAAAATTTTATGATCATTTACCGCCCTTCAATAGAGCAGATAAAAGCAGAAAGGCCTTATCGTTATAATTATTATATCTCAAGAGCATTTGTTGCGTGGCAAAAATTAACTCCACAGCAAAAAAAGTTACAAGATTTACCCAAATTAAAGGTGAATTAATAGGAAACCGAATTTCTGGCAGTAACATTATAAGCACATATGTCGTCATATGTGCTTATTATTTATATTTACATCCGTAATACAACTTATTCACATGAAAATAACCAGACTAATCGCTTTGTGCGCCTTTAGTTGTGCTTCCGCTTTATCTGCTTTTGCGCAACAGGCTGCACCAGTATCCAATTACAATTCGGCCGATGCCTTCGGACCACTTTTTTACACTCAAAATGGAAATGAATTTCGCTCTGCTAGTGGCGCTCCGGGCGCTAAATATTGGCAGAACCGGGTAGATTATAATATCACCGCAAATCTTGATGAAACCCAAAATCTGGTTACCGGTTCGGTTACCTTAACATATAAAAACAATAGTCCTGATCAGCTTCCATATCTATGGTTACAGTTGGATCAGAATACATTCAAAGAAAATTCCCGTGGCAAACAAATTACACCATCCCGTAGCCGTTATGGTGCCCAGGGCGAAAAGTTTGATGGTGGCTACCAGATTAAAAATGTGAGCGTATCTAAAAAATCCAGTGCGGTAAAATTTACCTCATTGATTGAAGATACACGTATGCAAATTCGCCTGGATCAACCTTTGGCTGCGAATGGTGAGGTGATTACCATTAAAATCGACTATTCTTATGTGGTACCGAAAGAAGGATCGGATAGAACAGGTCATTTAACCACTAAAAATGGAGAAATCTTCGCCGTTGCCCAATGGTTTCCACGCATGTGCGTATATGATGATGTAATTGGCTGGAACACTTTGCCTTACTGGGGTGGAGGTGAGTTTTATTGTGAATATGGTGATATCAATTTCGCCATTACAGCCCCTGCCAGTCACATTGTGATGGGTTCGGGTGAGCTTTTGAACCCGTCGGAGGTGTTTACGCCTGAGCAATTAAAAAGATGGAACGCCGCAAAAAATAGTGATGAAACAGTTCATATTCGCACGGAAGCAGAAGTTACAGATCCAAAATCACGTCCTGAAAAAGATAAATTAACCTGGAAATATAAAATTATCAATGCACGTGATGCGGCTTGGGCTTCATCAAAAGCTTTTGTTCTGGATGCCGCAAGGATCAATTTGCCAAGTGGTAAAAAATCACTGGCCGTTTCTGCACAGCCAGTAGAAAGCAATGGTGTAGATGCTTATGGAAGAGGTGTGGAATATGTAAAAACATCAATTGAACATTATTCTACAAAATGGTTTGAATATCCATATCCAATGGCTGTTAATGTAGCCACAAACATCGGTGGGATGGAATATCCGGGTATTGTTTTCTGCGGATGGACTGCTAAAAAAGGCAGTGCATGGGGCGTAATTGATCATGAGTTTGGCCACACCTGGTTCCCAATGATTGTTGGCTCGAATGAACGTAAATTCGGGTGGATGGATGAAGGTTTTAATACTTTTATCAACGGTATTTCATCTAAAAATTTCAACAAGGGTGAATATGCTAAGCGTGCTACAAATATGAATATCATTGGCAAGCAGGTAATTGGTAATCCGAAATTTGAAAACATCATGTTAATGCCTGATGGAATGATTGAAGGTAACATTGGTATTAACTTGTACGCAAAACCAGGATGGGGACTGGATATTTTGAGAACAGAGATTTTAGGAGAGGATCGTTTTGATTATGCCTTCCGCCAATACATTAAGAATTGGGCATATAAACATCCTACACCTTATGATTTTTTCCGCTCGATGGAAAATGGTGCGGGTGAAGACTTAGCTTGGTTTTGGAGAAGCTGGTTTTTAAATAGCTGGAAGATGGATCAGGCGGTGAGTTCAGTTCAGGAAGTTAAAACTGATGGAAAACTTACAGGCTATTCCATTAAAGTACTCAATTTGGAAAAAATGCCAATGCCTATTATCCTTCAGGTGAAAACCAAAAGCGGTAAAACTGATACGGTTAAAGTTCCTGTTGATGTATGGATGAAAAATAACAGCTGGTTGGTCCGTTATCCAACAACTGAAGAAATTGTTTCTGTTACTTTGGACCCAAATAAGGTTTTACCAGATAGCAACCCTGATAATAATACCTGGACTGCCGGAACAGGCGCTAGTACGCCAACGGTTAATTTAGATCAGTATTTAGGTGTATATTCTACAACTAAGATGGCTATCAAATTCACGATTACAAAAGAAGATGGCGGATTAGTTGCACAGGCAACCGGACAACAATCTTTCCCATTAACTTATGTAAGTGAAAATAAATTTTCCTTCGAAGACGCTGGTATAGAGATATTATTCAACCCTGCTAAAAAAGAATTTAACATTACTCAAGGTGGAGGAACCACACTTTTTACAAAGGATAAATAATTATAAAATTTTAAACTTGAAGCCTGGCAAATTAGATTGCCAGGCTTTTTTTATGGCAATAGGTCTACACTTTCATCTGTATAAATGAATATTTTCGTGTTTTAAATATTGTGATTATGGAAGAACATGCTTTAGAAATTACCAACCCGGCTGGAATATATGATCCCCGTCCACATGCTTATTCGCATGTGGCCACCGTATCAGCAAAAGATTTATTGGTTTTTGTAGCTGGACAGGGGGGAAGCAGAATGGATGGGATTTTGATTAACGATTTTAGAACACAGGTAAAGATTGTGTTTGAAAATATTGCCATTGCACTAGCCAGTAAGGGATTAACAATGCATCATATTGCAAAACTGACTACGCTTTTAGTAGGTTATGATGATGAAAAACATCAGATCCTGATAGAAGAATCAACTAAAATATGGGCCGACCTAAAATTTCCGGTGAATACCCTGATTCCGGTGGGAAGGTTAGCATTGGAAGGAATGTTAATTGAAATTGATGCAGTTGCTGTTAGTTTTTAAATAATGGATAAATCTGCCGAACGAAAAAACGTTTATAAAGTTTATGATCAGATTGCAGATTGGTATTCAAAAAATCGATCTCATGCGATAGGAGAAAAGAATTATTTGGATGAACCGATGACGTTTCTACCTTCAGAGGCTGAAGTTTTAGATTTAGGCTGCGGAAATGGTAAACCAATGATGGAATATTTGCTCCAGTCAGGGTTGAAGGTAACAGGTGTAGATGCCAGTGATAAAATGCTTGAACTGGCAAGAGAAAATTTCCCTGAAGAAAATTTTATACTCGAAGATATGCGAAAACTTAAATTGGGTAGAAAGTTTAATGCCATTATTGCCTGGCACAGTTTCTTTCATTTGCCTACAGCAGATCAGCCGGATATGTTTAGTGTTTTTGCAGATCATCTTCATGATAGAGGTATTTTATTATTTACTTCAGGAACGGAAAACGGCGAGGCCTGGGGCTTTATAGGTGGTGAGGACTTATATCATGCATCATTAGATACATCCAGTTATGAAGCGCTTTTATTGGGCAACAATTTTAAAGTACTCAAACATCAGATTAATGATCAAAGCTGTGGTGGTGCAAACGTTTGGATGGCACAATATAATTCTTAAGAATTTCTGTCTGATTGGTGTTATTAGTGTGCCAGCTACTAATTTTACAGCTATGAGTGGACAGGAGGTTTGTTGATGATAAAGCCAACCAAAGGGTTAATTTTCTCTCGCCCTTCTCCTTTCAGGGAAAAGGAGCTGCCAGGCGGATAGAGGCTTTTTTTCTTTCCATTTTTTATTTTCAGTTCATAGTTCTAAACTTTCCGACGGTAGTTCAGTACTTGCCGTTAATAATTCTAAACTTTCAGTTCATAGTTCTATACTTTCCGATGATAGTTCCAAACTTTCTGACGGTAGTTCTGAACCATCAGTTAGTCGTTCTGAACTTTCTGATGATAGTTTTAAAGTGTCAGTTAATAGTTCTAAACTTTCAGTTCCGAGGTCTGAAATAGTAATTCGTAGTTCTGAACTTTTCTAATTACAAAGGTTTTATTCTTCTTCTGGTTGGTGTTATCACCGACCAGCTAAAATACCTATAATGCTGACTTGCGAGGTTGATTGGTGATAACACCAACCAAAGGGTTAAATATGTTCCATGTAATGTGTGATAATTTCATTCTTCTGATTCATTAAATAAAATCTTGCAGAAGAGTACTCATAATCATGGCTTTCCAAGCAAAGTCCTTTTTTTACTGGATTATAATGAACATACTCTAACTTTTGTTCAAAAATTTCTCTCGTTAATATTGTTGCATTGTATGGCCTCCTTTCCCAGAAATGATACTGCCTATCTGCTTGTGTACTTTTATAATTTCTAAGCTGTTCTGGAAAATTTGCGATAAGATTGAATTTTATTTGTTGGGCTGTATATTTTAAGAATTGCTGTTGTATACTTTTTTCTATCCATTCATCTTGCTTAGACCAAAGTATGTGAATATGATTTGGCATGATAACATATCCGTAAAGCCATATTCTATTTTCCTTAACAAGAAATTTTAAGCTATCTAGAACTATCTCCTTATGCCTTTTTTCTAAGAGCAGATTTTGCCAGTTTAAGCAAGTGGCTGTAAAAAATTCAATCCCTGATGACATTATCTAAGATACTGTTTTTATTCTTCTTCTGGTTGGTGTTATCACCGACCAGCTAAAATACCTATAATGCTGACTTGTGAGGTTGATTGGTGATAACACCAACCAAAGGTTTATAGTAGTTCGTAGTTCTGAACTTTTCTAATTACAAAGGTTTTATTTTCTTTCGCCCTTTCCCTTTCAGGGGAAAGGTGCCGCTAGGCGGATAGGGGATTTTTCTTCTTCTAGTTGGTGTTATCACCGATCAGCTAAAGATGTCTATAATGCTGACTTGCAAGGTTGATTGGTGATAACACCAACCAAAGGTTTAATATTATACAACTATGAGGGGAAGGGAGTGGTTAGCTTTTCATTTATCAGTTTGTCTTTTGATTAGTGTTATCTAGCTGTAATTAAAGGATAAATCATTTACCTTTGTGCTATGGCAGAAACGCAAAAGAACAATCCTTTACATGGCATCACTTTAGAAAAAATTGTAACTGACTTACAGTTTCATTATGGTTGGGAAAAACTCGGTTCTTTAATCAGGATTGATTGTTTCACCAATAATCAAAGTATCAAATCGAGTTTAAATTTCTTAAGAAGAATGCCTTGGGCCCGTAAAAAGGTGGAAGATTTATATGTAGATACCTTTCATAAATAAAGGAGGTTATTGATCAAACTCTTTTTCTAAGCCCTGCCTTAAATCAAATAATAACCATTGTTTATTTTTTACGTCAACTTGTTTGTTTTTGAGCAATTGAATGAAATCTTTCACCCCAATTTCTTCATTGCCATTTCCATGAATCAGGACGATACTCCCTGCATTGGGTGTTTGTCCTTTTGCTAGCCAGGCATCGCTACCAATTGGAATTAAACCATAAGCCTCAACTTTACCTACGATACTTTGATTGGAGACCAGGCCCGGGAACCTGAAAAACACTGAAGGTATTAATCCATTTTTCAACATGAGTTTTTCATTTTCCATTACCTCAACATCTAGATTGGTTCCAGGAGCCAGTAAGAAATTTTCCTTTAAGGGCAGGTTATTCACTTCGTGATGATAAGAGTGGTTTACCCAGGTAATATTCAGCTCATTTTTTTGCACTAAACCTTTCAACCAATTCAAATCATCCTGATGTTTTAACATCCATTTACCCGACACGGAAATGGCTACAGGGGCAGGTTGTTCTATTTTTTTGAATTCGTCAAAAACCGATTGAAAGATAATGCGATCTAAATTTTTATGCGACGGACAAAGGTCAATGGTAAGTGCAATACCCTTTTCCTGAGGAATGGCATGGTCTATACCTGCATTTTGCAATTGTAAATCTTTTGCAGCTGCAGATTGTAAGGCTTTTACGTAAGGACTATTCTCGAAAGTTGCCATTACTTTAGGCCATTTTAAACTACCTGTGCTATAATTGCTGAATAGATCAACTTTAGTATCCAATGTTTCTGGATTTACCAGTAATAAATATTTCTGATTATTATTAACGAAACTTCTGATGGCAATGAGCTTTTCGGTGCCTTTAATCGCAATTGAAAAGTTAGTTTTATACTGTTTAATCTGATCAAAATTCTGTCCGAAGCTATTTAAATTAAATAATAGCATCATCATAAAACCAACATATTGAGATCTGGATAATTTCATCATTCCTTATTTAAAATCTTTCTAATTTAGTCTAAAAATTTTATCTTTACCAAAGAGGTCATGAACAAAGAAAAGGTAAAATTATGGTTTAAGCGAGTAGGCTTGGTCGGGTTTTTATTCTTCCTGATTAAGGGATTGATTTGGCTTGTGGTTTTTTATTTTATTGGTAAAAACGTTACTTGAAAGTAAATAGCATATTGGCCAGAAAATTCCACACAAATACAATTACGATTGCGAAGAATTTTGCCACATAAAAATTTGTTCCATTTTTTCTTTGATGAAAAAGGTAAATAATAAATGTATTTAAGCCTAGTCCAATTAAGCTCACTATCAAGAATTTACTGAACTCAGTTCCCCAGTGTACATTCGTGCTTTGAAAGGTCCAAACCCGGTTAATTAAATAATTATTGGTTACCGCCAGGCTAAAACCAATGGCATTTGCAACATACTTATTTACTTTGATTTTTTCCTTAAAAAGCCAGGTGGCACCAAAATCAATGGCCATCCCAAGTAAGCCTGTTAGTCCGAATTTAATAATGCGAAAGAATACCTCCATATTAATGCAGTTTAACCAAATAGAAATGTTCCAAAACCTGTGGGCGGGTTTTAGCATTTAAAAACTTACTCGTTAATTTGGTGATGTGAAAATATTCAAACGATTTTAACACCTCTGCATTGTATTCATTTTTCAATTTATTAAGCTCATTTTCAGAAATATAAATCACCAGATTTTTGGTGTTTTTTATTTTATCTAAATCGCTGGAATTGTGCAGGTATTTTACTTCGCCTGGTGCGTAAAAATCAAAAGAAAAAGCATCAATATAATTTAAAACGGCAGGTTTTGCAGCAGGATAATTTTTCTTTAACCATTCACCGGCAATGCCTCCAGACTGGTATTTCATTATTGCCGGGTAGAAGAATATAAAAAGGAATAGCATTAAGCCGACCGATATAAATACACTTCTGGCCATAATGGTTTCGAGCTTAATTCCTTTAAAGAAAATGAAAGCGCTCGCTAACACTACCAGTAGCATTCCAATCATTATATAAGGGTAATCAAATCCGTATATTATACTCAATACAGAAAGCAATAAGAAAACTAAGATGGCTAATGCATTTTGCACATTGAAGAAAATCTTCAGGCTTCTGCCTTCCAGCTTTCTCAAATAGAGTGCGGTTATGATGGAAAACTGCGGGAAGATAATTAATATGTAATGTGGTAGCTGAAATTTCGAAAGTGAAAATATTAAAAAAGTTACCGCAGCACTGGCCCAAATCATGATGCTTTCAGGTGCTAAGTTAATTCGGTTTTTTTTCTTAAAAAGATTGATAACGGCCGTATAGAATAATATTGACCAAGGTAAAAAAGCCCAAAGTGTGGTATGGAGAAAGAACGAAATATCGCCTTTTCCTTTAATGGGGCCATTGTTAAAAAAGCGACCAAACTGGCTATCCCAAAAGAAAAATTTTAAACCGGAAACACCTGTTCTATTGAAGACAACTTTTTCAGGATGTAAATCAAACTGCGTGTAAAGAGAATAAAGTTCTGGAGTGATGAAAACGAAAATCAATACGATTGCAATCCACCATTTTGGCTGCCACAACTGTTTATATTGTTTGGTGAATAACCAATAAATTATAAAACCTGCAAAAACAGGAATCAATACAAATATTCCTTTAATCAAAATGGCGCATGCAGCAAAAAATGAACCGGCAATAATCTGCCAGAATGATCCATGATGCGCTTTATAATAATGATAAATGGATGCCAGTGTAAAAGTGGTAATGTAAATCTCAGCACGAACATCGAAGGTTGAAGTGATGATGTGGAGCGCACTTAAAAAAATCACGGAAGAAATTAAACCTGTTTTTTCATCGTAAATATCTTTGGCCAGTTTATAGAGATACCATGCACCCAGTAAACCAAAAAGAAAGGAAGGCAGTTTATAGGCAAAAGCTGAAATGCCAAAAATCTTGAAAGATGCTGCGGTGATCCAGAAAGTTAAATGTGGCTTGTCTAGCCAGTCACCTCCTCGGCCATAAAGGTTAAACCAATCCTGAAATAGAATTATATTTTTTGACATGGATGCATATAATGCACCATCGGGTTCCATTACGCTTCCAAATAAGGCCGGTATACTAGCCAAAGCCAGTAAAACGATCAGGAGTTTGTATAGTGTTGTGTCCTTTAAATTCATTTTAATTCGAACAAATATGAGCAAAAAAAAGTCAAATTTCTTTAAGCTTTCCGATTAACAGCGGCAAAGCCTTATCTTTGAGGCATGACAAAGTTATCGGTTAACATCAATAAAATTGCTACACTTCGCAACAGTCGTGGGGGTAATAATCCTGATTTAGTTAAAGTTGCATTAGATTGTGAACGTTTCGGAGCGCAGGGGATTACAGTGCATCCACGCCCTGATGAACGTCATATCCGATACCAGGATGTGTATGACCTGAAAGCCGCAATTGCAACTGAATTTAATATTGAGGGTAATTGTCGTGAAGATAAATTTGTGGATCTGGTATTGGCCAATAAGCCTGCACAGGTTACTTTAGTACCTGATGCCGAAGGTCAGATTACTTCCAACCATGGTTGGGATACCGTTAAGCATAAAGCCTATTTAAAAGAAATGGTTGCGGTGTTCCAAAAGGAGGGTATCAGGGTTTCTATTTTTGTAGATCCTGTGGTAGAAATGGTTGAAGGTGCTGTAGAAACTGGTACGGATAGAATTGAATTATACACAGAAGCTTATGCTCATAATTATTATGCGGATAGAGAAAAAGCGATTGTAAATTATATTGCGGCAGCACATCATGCCAATCAATTAGGCCTTGGCATTAATGCAGGTCACGATTTAGATTTGCATAACCTGCATTATTTCGCCCAAAGTATCCCTGGTTTGTTAGAGGTTTCTATTGGTCATGCCTTAATAAGTGATGCACTTTATTTAGGTTTGGAAACCACCGTTCAAAAATATTTACAACAACTTGCTTAAAAAGCTGAAAAACTAAAGTGGAAAGACCAAAGCTCTTGTCGCATGGAGTTTTTATCCCGCCTTCTTTGAGGTGATGTCTTCATACTTTATACTAATTACTTCATACTATTGTAATGTTAAAAGGAATTCTCCTTGTTTTTTTTGGTGCCTGTAGTTTTGGCATCCTCTCTACATTTGTTAAACTGGCTTATCATGAAGGTTATACTTTAGGTGATGTAACTGGTGCACAAGCATTTTTTGGTGCAGTGATTTTATGGGTTTTATTTTTCTTTCAAAGTAGAACATCAACATATCAGGCAAAAGAAATTAAAATCATTACGCCTTGGTGGAAAATGGTTATCGCAGGAACCTGTACGGGTTTGGTAAGCATATTTTATTATCAATGTGTAAAACTGGTTCCGAATTCTGTTGCCATCATTTTACTGATGCAATTTATCTGGATGAGCATATTGCTGGAATTTATAATCTTTAAGAAAAAGCCATCTGGATTACAGTTTGTGGCTATTTTATTGGTATTAGGTGGAACAGTTCTGGCAAGTGGCATGTTAGAAACCAGCATTTCGGAATTAAACCTTAAAGGTATTGGTTTTGGCTTATTGGCTGCGCTTTGTTATGCAGGCTTTTTAATGTTAAGCGGACGGATTGGCAATGAATACCCGGTATTGAAAAAAAGTGCCTTGATGATTACCGGTGCTTGTATATTGGTTTTTATTATTTTTCCTCCTGCATTTTTATTTAATGGGGCTTTAGGTGGCAGCTTATTAAAATGGGGTTTAATTATTTCTGTATTCGGAACAGTAATTCCACCCTTATTTTATGCAGAAGGCGTGCCCAGAATCGGTACAGCGTTAAGTTCAATTTTAAGTGCTGCAGAACTGCCTGTTGCTGTGATGATGGCTGGTTTTGTATTGCAAGAGCAGGTATCATTTTTACGCTGGGTGGGCGTAGCGATTATTTTATCGGCGATGGTGTTGCCAAATTTGAAGTATTTGAAACGGAAGGCATAAGTTTTTAACCCAACTTTCTCTCTGTTTCCTCTGTGAAAAACTCTGTGATCTCTGTGATCTCTGTGGTAGAAATTAGCAGACTGATTTATTAACCACCGAGCACACAGAGAAAAAAAGCACAGAACACACCGAAGTATAGAGAGTGTAGTTGGTTTTTGCTTTCTTTGCGGTTAATCGTCTTTCTCTCTGTTTTCTCTGTGAAAAACTCTGTGATCTCTGTGGTAGAAATTAGCAGATTGATTTATTAACCACCGAGCACATCGAAGTATAGAGTGTAGTTGGTTTTTGCTTTCTTTGCGGTTAACCGTCTTGCTCTTTGTTTCCTCTGTGAAAAACTCTGTGATCTCTGTGGTAGAAATTAGCAGACTGATTTATTAACCACCGAGCACACCGAGGTATGGAGTGTAGTTGGTTTTTGCTTTCTTTGCAGTTAACCGTCTTGCTCTCTGTTTTCTCTGTGAAAATCTTCGTGCCCTCTGTGGTTAAACTTGAAACAATTAGCTTTGCTCATCTTAGAAACACTTTCCTTTCTTTGCGGTTAAACTAAAATTAAATACCTTTAAAGGCAAATGATACAACCATGAAAAAATTTACCATTTATATATTATCGCTGATCATTATCAGCTTTGCCGGATGTAAAACAAAAGTCACCATCAATCAGGATGAGGCTGGCGAAGTGATCACAGATTATTTAAAAGCCAATCCAGAATATAAAACTATCCGTTTTAAATTCGGTGAGATAAAATTTAACAGTACTAATGATCTGTTTGAGCTTGGAAAATACAAATCGTTAGCAAGCAAAGGCTTAGTAACTTTAGATTTAAAGCAGGCGAAAAAGAAATTTCTTTCAAAAGACAGTAGTTTTGTTTACCAAATTAATTTAACGGATAAAGCCAGTCCGCTGGTATTAAAACAAGATGCCGACCGGGCAACAGTTAAAGCCGTTACCTATGTTTTAGCTGATGAAAAACCAGTTAATTTCGAACAAGTAAATTCAAGTACAGCAAAGGTGACGGTTTCATTAAAAATGATAACCACTGATTTTGAACAGTTCGATAAAGAAGCAAACAAGAATAGTAACTTTATTACTAAAACTTATAAGTTAAAGCTCGATAAAGAAGAAGGTTGGCGTGTGCAAAAATAAGCTTATGCAGAATAACTATAAAGGTTCTTTATTTTGAAAACTTAACTTTTATTCTTCAAAAACCAGGTTTTAAATTTTTTAAATAAATCCGTTTTTTTCGGCCTTGGTTTACCATCATGTGTTAGTTCATGATCATAATGATTTTGTAATTCCGTCGCATATTTCTTCTCTGCTTCGTTACCGGATTTTAATTCATCGATAAAATGAAGCGAATTATGGTTTAAAGTACTGTTAAAAGAAACGGCAAAGTATTCGCTTCTTTTAACCGTGTTTTTATTCTGATTAATTTCATTGGAGCCATTTTCGGAGAAAAAATCAATGTGATGAATCAGCGGATTTAATTTTTTTAAGCGCCTGGTGCCTTTTCGTTCGTTTCGCCAGGGATGTTCTTTTTTATGTAGCTGAGCCAATAGAAAATCTTTTTTCCAAAGTGTAATCTGGTGCGACATTAGGAAATCTGATGCCTGATTATCTACTATAGAAATATTAAGTCCTTCTATAAAATGCTCACTTTCGGTGGTGGTGTAAACATCAGAACTGTGCAGTTTAATTTGCTGACAAGTTTGTTCACTGGCAAAGTTGAATAATTGATTAAAAAATGTAGGGTTTACAGGCTTACTTAACCACATGTCTTCCTGGAAGTAGAGTACATATTCTTCATCCATGCTTTTTAATAAGGTTGCGAGTCGGTCTGCCCATTCTCCTTTTCCTGATTTAATATTCTGAAAGCCATTTACTGTTGCATCCTTAATTTCTGTAGCGAAATAGTAATTACATGGAATATTAAAATCCCAGTTTTTAGAGAAGAAGATGTCAAAACCTCGATAAAGAAATTCATACCGATCACAGGCGTGAACCAGTAAGGCAACATTATTTTGAGGTTTTGGCATAAGGTAAAAGAATGGGTGTTTATTTGCCAAAGCTACTAAAAACCTGGATTTTGTCTATTATTTCACTACGAAAATATGACGATCCATATTGTCTTTACATGCCTAAAAATAGTCGCCTTTTTGCTACCTTTGCGGGAAATTTATTATTCATACCGCATGAGCTTAAATATCCATTACAAGGAAGATTTTCAAAATCGTCATATTGCACCAAATGAGGCAGATACCGCTGAGATGTTGCAAACTATTGGCGTAAATTCTATTGATGAGCTGATTGAACAAACTGTTCCGGCAACAATTAGGTTAAAACAGCCTTTAAATTTGCCAGCAGCTAAATCAGAAACTGAATATCTTGGTGCTTTAAAACAAACTTCATTATTAAATAAGGTTTTTAAAAGCTTTATCGGTCAGGGTTATTATGATACGATTACGCCGGGCGTAATTTTGCGTAATGTTTTTGAAAACCCAGGATGGTATACACAATACACGCCATACCAGGCAGAAATTGCGCAAGGCCGTTTACAGGCGCTGTTAAATTTCCAAACGATGGTGATCGATTTAACCGGAATGGAAATTGCCAATGCTTCACTTTTAGATGAAGGCACGGCTGCGGCGGAGGCGATGTTTATGCAATACAGTACGCGTAAAAATCTGGCAGCTAAAAAGTTCTTTGTTTCAGAATTACTTTTTGCACAAACGATAGATATTTTAAAAACCCGTGCCAATCCTTATGGTATTGAATTGGTTATCGGAAGTCATTTAGATTTTGTTGCTACAGAAGATTTCTTCGGTGCAATTGTTCAGTATCCGGCTGGTAACGGTGATGTTTTCGATTACAAAGATTTTGCTTCAGATCTTCACAACCAAAATATTAAATTAACTGTTGCTGCTGATATCTTAAGCTTAACGTTATTAACGCCTCCGGGCGAATGGGGAGCTGATATTGTGGTAGGAACAACACAACGTTTCGGTATTCCGATGGGTTTTGGTGGACCACATGCAGCGTTTTTCGCAACTAAAGAAGAATACAAACGTTCAATCCCTGGTCGTATTATTGGTGTAACCATTGATAGCCATGGTGATTATGCCTTACGTATGGCCTTGCAAACCCGCGAGCAACACATCCGTAGGGATAAAGCAACTTCAAACATATGTACGGCACAGGCATTATTAGCTATCATGGCTGGTTTCTATGCTGCTTATCATGGTCCGAAAGGATTAAAAGCCATTGCAGAACGCACACATGGTTTAGCCATTAGCCTGGCTTCAACATTAAAAAACTTAGGCTTTGAGCAATTAAATGCTGTTTATTTTGATACGATCCGTTTTGATTTAGGTGATTTAAAAGGGAGTATTCAGTCTGGTTGTATTGATAATGAGATCAACTTAAATTATGATGGAAACATCGCTACCATTTCAGTTGATGAAACCACTACTTTTGCCGATGTAGCATTAATTGCTAAAATCTTTGCTAAAGTTAAGGCCGTAGCAGCTGATCAGGTGGAAGTGGTTGATAATGTAGAAACAGTTATTCCTTCAGCTTTACAACGTACCTCATCTTATTTAACGCACCCGATTTTTAATTCACATCACTCAGAGCATGAGATGTTGCGTTATATTAAATCTTTAGAAGCAAAAGATTTATCGCTATGCCACTCCATGATTGCATTGGGTAGCTGTACCATGAAATTAAATGCTACGGCAGAAATGATTCCAGTTACCTGGTCTCACTTTGGTCGCGTTCACCCATTTGCACCAGCCGATCAGGTATTAGGTTACTATTCTGTTTTTAATGAACTGGATAAATGGTTAAGTGAAATCACGGGCTTTGCAGCAATGAGTTTACAACCAAATGCAGGTGCTCAAGGAGAGTATGCTGGTTTGATGGTAATTCGTGCTTATCACCATGATCGGGGAGATTTTCACCGTAATGTGGCCTTAATTCCAGCGTCTGCTCACGGTACAAACCCTGCATCTGCAGCAATGGCCGATATGAAAATTGTGGTGGTTAAATCTTTAGAAAATGGAAACATTGATGTTGAAGATTTAAAAGCTAAAGCTGAATTACATAAAGAAAACCTTTCATGTTTGATGGTAACTTATCCATCAACACACGGTGTATTTGAAGAAAGTATCATCGAAATCTGTGAAACCATTCACGCCAATGGCGGACAGGTTTACATGGATGGCGCGAACATGAATGCACAGGTTGGTTTAACAAGTCCGGCTAATATTGGTGCCGATGTTTGTCACTTAAACCTGCACAAAACCTTCTGTATTCCTCACGGTGGTGGTGGTCCTGGTATGGGCCCAATTGGTGTTGCGAAACATTTAGTTCCTTATCTGCCAGGTCATGCTGTGGTTGATATTGATAAAGGAAAATCAATTTCTGCAGTATCATCTGCACCATGGGGCTCAGCTTCAATTTTGATTATCTCTCATGCTTATATTGCCATGATGGGATCTGAAGGATTAACTAATGCCACTAAATATGCGATCTTAAACGCAAATTATATGAAAGCTCGTTTAGAACAGCATTATCCAGTACTTTATTCAGGTGCTCAGGGTCGTTGTGCACACGAGATGATTTTAGATTGCCGTTCATTCAAAGCTTTTGGAATTGAAGTGGTAGACATCGCCAAGCGTTTAATGGATTATGGTTTTCACGCACCAACGGTTTCATTTCCGGTTGCGGGTACATTAATGGTTGAGCCTACAGAATCTGAGCCTAAACATGAGTTGGACCGTTTTTGTGATGCTTTAATTGCTATCAAGAAAGAAATCTCTCAGGTTGAGAACTTAACTTTCGATAAGGTTGATAATCCATTAAAAAATGCACCTCATACCGTTGCAGTGATTACTGCGGACGAATGGGAGCATGCTTATAGCCGTCAAACTGCTGCATTTCCACTACCTTACGTATTAGAGCGTAAGTTCTGGCCATCAGTTGGTCGAGTGAATGATAGTCATGGCGACCGTTCATTAATTTGCGCTTGTCCGCCAGTAGAGAGTTATTTGGAAGAAATCGTTCCTTAAATCAAATTGCACTGTCATTGCTAGGCACGAAGCAATCTCATTAGATAAATCATCTGCAAGTTTTGTGAATTTATTTTCATCAAGCTTGCAGATTTTTTTTGCTTTAATGATAGTCATTGGGTGGATATCGGCATGATGTATATATTCATCCGATGATCATCCAAATTATTTAAACGTTCCAAAATGCCATAATATGCCCGATGGATCGTGAAGAAAACACTCGCTCCCCCAATCTTCATTTCGGATGGAACTTAACTTTACAGTTTCATATTTGTTTGGTAAATCCAGTTGAATAAGCTCGTTATAGAATTCCTCTACGTTCTCTACTTCCATAAAGATCATGGTGTTATCAACCCAATCTTTTACATATGCATTTTGCAAATAAAAGGCCAGATTATCCATTTTAAAGACAGATATCCCATCTCCTAAAGTAACTTCCTCAAATCCTAAATCCTTATAAAAATTTTTAGATGTTTCGAAATTTTTAGCGCCAATAAACGGACGTATTGATTTTACTTGTTTGTTCATTTGGTCAATTTTAAATTAAAGTATTTTTCTTCAGTTATCGGATGAATATCGGCGTGAGGTATATATTCACCCGATGACAATTGCATTTTTTGCTTCCAGCAATGCAATATCAACTATATTATTATCTATTGTAACCCAAGATTAAGAAATGTCGTCTTATACTACAAATAAAATCAAATGAAAAGAATCCTTTCCTTGTTAATCTTAACAGTCATAACTTTTAGCATCAGTAAAGCACAAAATTTTGAATTTAAAGTAGATAGCTTGCTAACCCAAATCTTTAAAGACAAAAACGGACCTGGAGGTGTATTTATGGTCGCTAAAAATGGCAAGCCCATTTATAAAAAAGCCTTTGGTCATGCGAATATCGAGTTAGGCGTTAAAATGCAAACTCAGAATGTATTTCAATTGGGGTCAATGACTAAACAATTTACCGCCATAGCCATCTTAATATTGGTTGAACAAGGGAAAATAGATTTGCAAAAACCCATCTCCACCTATATTCCAGATTACCCTATGGGAGACAAGATTACCATTCATCAGTTACTTACGCACACTTCGGGCATAAAGGATTTTACTAAAATGAAATCGCTCAATCAGATTGCACAACAAAACCTGTCTCCCAAACAGATGGTCGATTTTTTTAAAAATGAGCCTGTGGATTTTAATCCAGGAGAAAAGTTTGAATATAACAATTCAGGGTATGTAATCCTTGGATATATCATTGAATTGGTTTCTGGTGATACCTATGAGAACTACATCAACAAAAATATTTTTGAAAAGATTGGCATGAAGCATTCCCGTTATGCCTCTGATGTGGCCGTCATTAAAGACCGGGCCTACGGTTATCAGCAGAAAACATCAGGTTATGTGAATAAAACTGCTATTAGTTTTAGTATTCCTTTTTCATCAGGTGCCTTAATGTCTACAGTTGATGATATGCTGCTCTGGCAAAATGCCTTAAATGGCCAGCTGTTGCTTAAATCAGAAACCATCAAAAAAGCATTTACCAGGTACAAATTAAATAATGGCGAAGCATTTACCTATGGTTACGGTTGGCATTTAAAAGACATTGATGGAATACCCACGAGAGAACATGGTGGCAGCGTATTTGGATTTAAAACAATGGGGGTATATATTCCTGACCAGGATATTTATGTGCTCGGTTTAAGTAATTGCGATTGTAATTCGCCTACACAGGTAGTTAAAGATATTGCGGAACTGGCTTTGAAGACATTTATAAAAAATTAAGCTTCTCACTTGATTAAACTATAGCAATATTATGGTGTCCATAGAATGATTATGAATAAATCTTTTATTTTTGAAAAAACTTAACATAGGTCAATCATAAAGGATAAGCCTTAATTATATCTTTGTATCACAATTAAAAAAACCAAACATGAAATTAAAAATCTCTTCAATCTTTTTATTAGTGGCAGTTGTATCATTGTCAGCTTTTAAAAGCCCTGTTAAACCAGTAGCTTATACTGTTGATCCGGCAAAATCTACCATCACCTGGATTGGTAAAAAAGTAACCGGTTCTCATAATGGAACAATTGCTTTACAATCAGGAACTTTAAATGTTGATGGTAAAAAAGTAACTGGTGGAACTTTCACAATTGATATGAATTCTATCAAAGATGCTGATGGTAGCGCTAAATTAGAAGGTCACTTAAAAGCAGATGATTTCTTCGGAACAGCTAAATTTCCAACTTCAACTTTCGTAATTACTAAAGTTGCTGGTTCTGGTGCTGCATTAACTGTAACAGGGAACTTAACCATAAAAGGAATTACTAAGCCAGTAAGCTTCCCAGCTACAGTTGCTGTGAATGCTGATGGTACTGTTTCTGCTTTAGCTGGTAAAATTTTAGTTGATAGAACTAAATATGATATTCGTTATGGTTCAAAATCATTTTTCGATAGCATCGGCGATAAAGCAATTGATGATAACTTCGAAATTGGTGTGAAATTAGTAGCTAAAAAATAATATTCCAGTTTTGGAAAATGTAAATGGTCTCGACAAATTGTCGAGACCATTTTTTTTGGCTTCTGTTATGTTGAGGCACGAAGCATCTGCAACCTATGAAACAGATGCTTCGTGCCTCAGCATGACAGCTTATTTAAGGTTGCTACAAACAAAAAGTATTTTCGGTAATGCTTAAGGACTTACTTCACTGAGATTTATAGCCGATGGGTTTTTGCTTTAAGCTTTAGTCTTTCTGCTTTAATCTATCTAATCTTAAATCCTCCGTCTAATTCGTCAATAAATCCCGTTGCCTGCTCTTTGCTATGATAAAATAGGCATTCCCAATTGTCGGCAGCAGCTCTTTTGCCAAATGCTTTTCGCAATTCCATCGCCTTCCGACCGTCAAAGTCATATTTTGCAATAAAATTTTTAATCAGTTCACTCGGTTCGGGTAAAACATCACCACCAAAAAACACTTTCTGATTCCCTTCCGTTAATAGAAAAACCTGATGATTTGGACAGTGTGCCCCCGTAAACTCGTAGGCAATGGTTTCATCCAGATTGCCATCGCCTTCCACAAATTTCAATTGTGCATTGCGTTGAACAAAATCAAAAATATCAGTGTGGTAAGAACTGGAAGTGCTGCTAAATGCAGTTTCCCATTCACCACGATTAATGACATATTCCGCATCAGGAAAACTCAATTCTATTTTCCCATCTTCTTGTTTATGAATCATACCTCCGGAATGGTCATAATGTAAATGCGACATTAATACTTTGGTTATATCAGTTGGATCAAAGCCAGCATTACGAATGTTTTTATGTAAAATCAGTTCGCCGTGGTCATCACTAAAACCCAATCCGGTATCAAACAGAATTAGATCATTTTTCAGTTCCACTAAAAACGGCTGAACATTGATAAAAAGTGAAGCTGGTCTGTCTTTAAAACTATGAATAGCTGAATCGAAAGGAATAAATTTTTTGGTAGCATCTACCGAATAGGTTCCTTCAAAAAGGGTGTGAACTTGCAAGGTAATGTAGATTTAAATTAAAAAAGTATATTTACTGTTCGGAAACAAATATAATGGAAAAAAGATGGGTGCTGACATCAAATTGTAATGATGACACGGTAAAGAAAATAGCAGAACAACTTAATATAGATAGATCATTAGCGCAAATTTTAGTACAAAGAAACATTTGTGACTTTGATCAGGCGAAATCCTTTTTCAGACCGGAGCTGACTCACCTTCACGATCCTTTCCTGATGAAGGATATGGATTTAGCTATTCATAGAATTGAAAAGGCCCTATCCCTTCACGAAAAAATCCTGATCTATGGTGATTATGATGTAGACGGAACAACCTCTGTAGCCCTGGCTTACAGCTTCTTTTCTCAGTTTACAGAAAACATTGAATATTATATACCCGATCGTTACCTGGAAGGATATGGGATTTCTACCGCCGGAATTGATTATGCAAATGAAAATGGTTTTTCATTGATCATTGCCTTGGATTGTGGGATTAAATCACTGGATAAGGTAGACTATGCCAATACATTTGGTATTGATTTTATCATTTGCGATCACCATTTACCAGGCGATGAAATTCCTAAAGCTGTTGCCGTTTTAGATCCAAAAAGAAATGATTGTGAATATCCCTTTAAAGAATTAGCAGGCTGCGGAATCGGTTTCAAACTGGCTCAGGCTTATGCACAAAAGCATCATCTACCTGAAGATATTTATCTCCGATACCTGGATTTGGTAATGGTGAGTATTGCTGCAGATATTGTTCCGGTAGTTGGTGAGAACAGAATTCTGGCCTATTATGGATTGAAGAAACTGAATACCAATCCATGTGAAGGCTTACGGGCGTTAATGGAAGTATCGGGAAAAACAGAAAATTATACCATTACTGATGTGGTATTTACTTTAGGCCCACGCATTAATGCTGCCGGAAGAATTGACCATGCGAAGCACGCAGTCGCGATGCTGCTTTGTGAGGTAGATGGGAATTCATTGGAACAAAGTGAGTCCATTAATCTTAAAAATACAGAACGCAAAACCTATGATCAGGACATTACCCGTGAAGCTTTAGATTTAATAGGGAGTAGTGATCACCTGATCAATCGGAAAACCACAGTTGTATTTAATGAAAACTGGCATAAAGGTGTGATTGGAATCGTAGCTTCAAGGCTGACAGAAAAATATTATCGCCCAACAATTGTATTGACTAAATCCAACGGACATGTAGCAGGTTCCTGCCGTTCAGTTGTTGGGTTCGATCTGTACGAAGCTTTGAGTGGATGCGCTGATCTCCTGGATCAATTCGGAGGTCATAAATTTGCTGCAGGTTTAACCATGCAGGCGCATAATGTTGATGCCTTTGCTGACAAGTTTGAAGAAATTGTTTCTGCTTCCATCACAGAAGAATTGCTGACGCCAATGATTAAGATCGATGCTGAAATTGAATTGAGTCAGATTGATGGTAAATTCTTTAGAGTTTTAGCGCAAATGGGGCCATTCGGACCAGAAAATATGGCGCCGATTTTCGTTTCGCACGGTGTTTATTTAGATCGGCCTGCGATGGCTGTCGGTGCAAATCATTTAAAAATTGTCATAAAGCAACAAAATTCGCCTATTTTTGAATGCATTGCATTTGGATTGGCAGAATTTCAAAATCTTTTACAACCAAAGGTGCCATTTTCTGTTTGTTATACAATTGAAGAAAATGTGTGGAGAGATAAGAAACGTATGCAACTTAATGTTAAAGGCATAAAAGTTAATTAATATTTCAAAGGTGTCATCCTGAGCCTGTCGAAGGACATTTCGACAAGCTCAATGTGACAATCGGCGAGTATAAAGATAAATATGATATTAAGAGCCGAAAATCTGGTTAAAAAATATAAACAGCGAACAGTTGTTAATGATGTTTCGTTTAGTGTAAGTCAGGGAGAAATTGTTGGCTTGCTAGGGCCTAATGGTGCTGGTAAAACTACCTCATTTTACATGATCGTGGGTTTAATTAAGCCTAATGAAGGTCGGATTTTTTTAGAAGAAGAAGATATTACGCAAGATGCCATGTACCGCAGGGCGCAAAAGGGCATTGGTTATTTAGCTCAGGAAGCATCTGTATTTAGAAAGCTTACTGTTGAAGATAATATTTTGGCTATTTTGGAGATGAGTAGCCTTTCCAAAGAAGAACAAAAGGATAAGCTGGAAGAGCTGATCAATGAATTTAGTTTACATAAAGTTCGTAAAAACCGAGGTGATTTATTATCAGGTGGGGAGCGCAGAAGAACCGAAATTGCCCGTGCGCTGGCGGCAAATCCCAGTTTTATTCTTTTAGATGAACCTTTTGCCGGAGTAGATCCTATTGCTGTAGAAGAAATTCAAAGTATTGTTGCAAAACTTAAGCATAAAAACATTGGTATTTTAATTACCGATCATAATGTTCAGGAAACCCTTTCCATTACCGATCGGGCATACTTACTTTTTGAAGGAAAAATTCTTGAACAAGGTATTCCCGAAGTGCTGGCAGAAAATGAGATGGTAAGGAAAGTTTATCTGGGTTCAAACTTTGTACTGAAGCGTAAAAAATTCGACATTTAATTACGGACAATGGCATTTGTAAACTCAATTTTTACCTGGCTGATGAAAAAGCGGATCCACCAGATCGAGCTTTTTATGAAATATCCCTATGATGTTCAGCAGGAATGGTTTCATAACCTGATTGATAGTGCAGAGAATACAGAATGGGGTAAAATGTATGATTATAAGAGTATTCTCACCCCTCAACAATATCAGGAACGTGTTCCCATTCAAAATTACGATACCCTTAAGCCTTATATAGAAAGAATGCTGGCCGGCGAACAAAATATTTTATGGCCATCTGATATTAAATGGTTCGCTAAATCATCCGGAACCACCAGCGATAGAAGTAAATTTATACCTGTTTCAAAGGAATCACTGGAAGAATGCCATTTTAAAGGCGGGAAAGATATGCTTTCCATTTATTGCAATAACCGTCCAGATAATCAAATGTTTACGGGTAAAGGTTTGGTGCTTGGCGGGAGTCATCAGGTAAATCAGCTCAATGAAGATTGTTTTTATGGTGATTTATCAGCGGTGTTAATTAAAAATTTACCCATCTGGGCCGAGTTCTACCGCACACCCGATATGTCTATTGCCTTAATGGATAATTATGAGGTAAAGATGGACCGAATGGCTGAAGCCACCATTCAGGAAAACGTGACCAGTATTTCAGGCGTACCAACCTGGACCATTGTTCTCGCTAAAAAGGTTTTAGAACTAACAGGAAAGAACAACCTTTTAGAGGTTTGGCCCAACCTCGAAGTTTATATTCACGGTGCTGTAAATTTTGCACCCTATCGCGAGCAGTTTAAGCAACTCATTCCTTCTAATGATATGTATTATTTGGAAACTTATAATGCTTCTGAAGGCTTTTTCGGGATTCAGGATCAGGACAATTCTGATGAAATGCTACTCATGCTTGATTATGGTATTTTCTATGAGTTTGTTCCAATGGAAAATATTGGTGAAGAAAACCCTAAAGCCTTATTACTGGGTGAAGTAGAACTTCATAAAAATTACGCCATCATCATTTCCACCAACGGAGGTTTATGGCGTTACATGATTGGAGATACCATTCAATTTACTTCCCTTTCCCCTTATCGGATTAAAATTACTGGACGTACCAAACATTTCATCAATGCCTTTGGTGAAGAGGTGATTATTGATAATGCCGAACAAGCTTTAACCCGGGCATGCCTTGAAACTGGTGCAGAGATTAAAGATTATACTGCTGGCCCAATTTACTTTGAAGGAGAAAAAGCAGGCGGACATGAGTGGATTATCGAATTTGATAAACAGCCCAATGATTTTGAAAAGTTTATTGATGTAATGGATAATACCTTGCGTGAAGTAAACTCAGATTATGATGCTAAAAGATTTAAAGATATGGCGCTATGTAGACCGACGGTGCATAATGCGCCAGCAAATACTTTTTATAATTGGTTAAAAGCCAAAGATAAATTGGGTGGACAACATAAAGTTCCGCGCTTGGCCAATGAAAGAAAATATATTGATGATATTTTGATCATGATCAGTGTATCTGCAGCATAATTTATCCACTCTTATGAAAAATAGGCTTGTATTAAAAAGGCAACAATGATAACTAAATCAAAAATAAGTTGAAAAGACAAATCGCTTATTCTAATATTGCCTGGCTATTATTCTTTGCCTATTTCTTTATCCTGATGTTGCAAATTACATTGCGCTATCTACCCTTAGGAAGCGAAGTCGCATTTCTTCAAATTAAA
Source organism: Pedobacter psychrotolerans (assembly GCF_004340665.1). Classification (GTDB taxonomy): domain Bacteria; phylum Bacteroidota; class Bacteroidia; order Sphingobacteriales; family Sphingobacteriaceae; genus Pedobacter; species Pedobacter psychrotolerans. The sequence continues at coordinate 39,677 of NZ_SLWO01000005.1, read as the reverse complement.
CAAACGGAAGTATCAGGTATTAAAGCTTATTTACCCATTTTTTATATTCACGTTTACAGTGCCATTTTCGTTCTACTGGCTGGTTTTACTCAGTTTAATCCTAAAATTATAAATCAGTATCCCAGCGTACATCGTGTACTAGGCTATTTATACGTTGGCATTGTATTATTATTTGCCGCACCCTCTGGGATTTTTATAGGTTATTTTGCCAATGGTGGCTTAATGGCCAAAACCTCATTTATCATTTTAGGATCGTTGTGGTTTTGGTTTACCATAAAAGCCGTGCAGTTGATTATCAATAGAAAAATTAAAGCCCATAAAAAGATGATGTACCGCAGTTTTGCTTTAGCAACTTCGGCCATCACGTTGAGGCTTTGGAAAGTTATTTTAGTATATTTATTCCACCCGGCGCCCATGGATGTTTATCAGGTAATTGCATGGTTAGGCTGGATCCCTAATTTATTAATCGCCGAATGGCTAATCAGAAAAAAGATAATATAATCAAATGAAAAGAATCCTAATGCTCTTACTTATCGCCGTCTCAATGATGGCCTGTAAAGAAACTAAAAAGACAGGAAAGGATAGCCAGAAAAAAGTAGCTATAACTCAAAAGGAAATTCACAAAGAACTCTATGGTTTTTGGGTTGGTAATTTTGTAGCATCTGAAGATTATGAATATCAAGATGATACGTATGCTGCTGTTAAAAAGCTGAATATCAACATTAAAAAGATTACCAAAGATACTGTAATTGCTCAAAGTATAGTTTCTGGAAACAGTAGACCGCTGTTGGGTAAAATTTCTGAAAACGGAGGGAAAATCACTTTCATTTTAGATGAGCCCGGGACAGATCAATACGATGGAAAATTTGAAATTACACTTATAGGCGATGCGCTAATCGGGGAATGGAATGCCTATAAGACAGCCCTTAAATGGCCGAAAAAAGAATTCAAGTTAGTAAAAAAAGCTTTTGTTTATAATGCCAACCTCATGTTGCCAACTGAAGCCGATTATATTGATTGGACAGATCATAAAATGGTAGAAAGCTTAGATACGCTGGAAGATGGAACAATAGATTCTCTGGGCGCCAATACTTTTTATAGAAGTGCATCTGAAGGGATTTTCAAAATAAACGCATCTAACATGCTACTTAAAGAAGAAGATGTGAAAAATCTGCGCAAGCTCGACCTACAAATCATAAAAAATACAATTTTTGCTCGTCATGGTTATGCTTTCAAAAAGCAGACATTAAGAAATTTTTTCGATCCTGTGGAATGGTATGTGCCTGTTAAAAATAATGTAGATAATGACTTAACTCCTATTGAAAACAAAAATGTTAAGTTATTGGATCGCTTTACAAAATATGCGGAAGACAATTATGATACTTTTGGCCGTTAATTTGTGAAGCATCCGTTATGAAGATGAACAGACAAAAAATATTGGATTTTTTCAGGAAATCTGAAAACAGGGCAACTGTAATCCTGAAAGATAAATCCAAAGCCAATACCACAATAAAAGATGCATTAGGCAAAGCTGTAAGCAATAAAGGACAGCTGGATGGTGTTTGGGAAAAAATGGTATTGCTGTTCGCTGTGTCAAAAGATTATGTTAACGGAAATTATACTGAAATTCCTAAGCGTTCAATTGTAGCCATTTTAGGCGGCTTGGTTTACTTTTTATCACCGATAGATGTGGTGCCAGATTTTGTTCCGGTATTGGGTTTTATTGATGATATTTTTATATTAAATTTAGTTTACAGGCAAGTGGTTAAAGATCTTGAAAATTACAAAGCCTGGAAAGATGCACAAATTGAATATATAGAAGACGTAGATGGCTCAACCGCAACATAGTTTTTTAGACTGGCTGAATCAACATCTTTTTGCTTGTCCATTTAAATCTCATTTCGGGTTTGACTGTCCCGGATGTGGCTTCCAGCGATCGGTTATTTCCTTGTTTAGAGGGAATTTAATTGAATCCTTCAAACTTTACCCAGCTGCAATACCGCTTATTTTATTAACAATTTTTACCTTATTTCATCTTAAGCTAGATTTTAAAAGCGGGGCACAGATAATCAAAATTGCTTTTGCAGGTATTGCAATAATTATTTTTATCAATTACATTTATAAAATATACACTCATCAACTTATCATCTAATCCCATGTCAGAAGAACAGGAAAAACCTCAGGAAAATCAACCTATTAATCTGAGTAAGAACGAAATACCACAACCCAATGCTGGAAACACTGGATTTGCGACGCCTCCACCATTTCAACAACCTCCACCATTTGGGCAGTTTGGCGGCGGAATGGGCATGGGGCAGCAAAACCTTCCTAATGCTACTGCTTCATTAATACTAGGTATAATTGCAATTCCAGCCTGCTGTTTTTACGGCATATTTGGTTTGATTTTCGGCATTATTGCCTGGGTTTTAGGTGCTGGCGATATGAAAAAATATCAGCTAAATCCTACTTTTTATACTGAGTCATCTTATAAAAACGCAAAGGCAGGTAAAATTTGCGGAATGATTGCCACGATATTAAGCGTATTGTTTATCGCAATTGTAATTTTAGTTATTGTAGGTGCAATTGCAAATCCTGCTGCTTACGATAAATTCTTCAAAGGAATTCATTAACAGCTTACTAATTTTACCTTAAAAATATAAATCGGATGACACATGCCATCCGATTTTGTTATTTTTGTACTATTCAAATTGTAAATAAAAAACTCACGATAATGTATCCAGAATATTTAGTAGAACCAATGCGTAAGGAATTAACCAACGTTGGTTTTGAAGAATTAAAAAATGCAGCAGATGTAGATCAGGCTATAAAAGGTGAAGGAACTGTATTGGTAGTTGTAAATTCTGTATGCGGTTGCGCGGCAGCAAATGCACGTCCGGCAGCAAGAGCAGCAGCAGCGCATGAAAAACACCCTGATAAATTGGTAACAGTTTTTGCCGGTATGGAAAAAGAAGCTGTAGACCAAGCCAGAAATTATATGATGCCATTCCCTCCATCATCACCTGCTATGGCACTTTTTAAAGATGGCAAATTGGTGCACATGATTGAACGTCATCAAATTGAAGGCAGACCAGCTCAAATGATTGCTGATAACCTGATTGGTGCTTTCGAACAATACTGCTAGTTTTTGGATTTGGTTGGTTAGTTTTTTAGTCTTCTAAATTTCTAACCAACTAAAAACAAATTAAAAATCCTTATTGAGCAATTTCTCCAGCTCTCCAAACGAAACATTCATTCTCACTCTGCCCTGTTTGGCATAAGATATTTCTCCGGTTTCTTCAGAGATGATTACGGCAACAGCATCTGTAGTTTCAGAAACACCAATACCCGCCCGATGTCTTAATCCAAATTGCGAAGGCAACTGATCGTTATCAGTTAAAGGAAGAATGCAACTCGCACTTTTGATTTTATTTTCAGAGATTACAACTGCTCCATCATGCAAAGGACTGTTTTTTTGAAATATGCTTTCTAATAATCTCTTGGAGATTTTAGCATCTACCACCTCGCAACTATTTGCGAAAAATTGTTCGTCGTAAAACTTAACAAATACAATAAGCGCACCTGTTCTTGTTTTTTTCATTGTTTTACAAGCGTCTATAATCGGCTTAATGCGAGTCAGGTTGTTTCTTTCAATTTCCTTTCTTCCAAATAAATAGCCCCACCAGGCCTTATTCTTCTGCAGGAATGCATTTTTTCCGATCATTAACAAAAAACGTCTGATCTCGGGATGGAAGATGACGATTAAAGCAATAATGCCCACGCTCATAAATTTCTCAATGATAGTGGTCAGTAACTCCATATGCAAGCCTTTTACCACCCAGTAAAAAACCGTGATGATAAACATACCCACAAGAAGATTTACAGCAAGTGTATTCCGAATCAGGGTATAGACATAATAGATTAAGAGTGCCACCAGCACAATATCTACCACATCGGTTACAGATATTTTAAGAAAATCGAAATCAAATCCTTTCATTAATGGCAAGATAGCAAAACCGTTTTCAGTTTACAATTTTCAATTGATTTGATAACAGTTATTTTGACCTTTATAACGCATTGAACTAATGAACAAATGAGCCATTTATTCTTGAAATCAGTTGTACACATTCCATAGCCTCCCTTACGTCATGAACACGCAGGATACCAGCACCTTTTTGTAAGGCAAAGGTATTTAAAATAGTGGTTCCATTTAAGGCTTCGGCAGCTGTTGATTGAAGTGCCTTGTAAATCATGCCTTTTCTGGAAAAACCGACCAGTACCGGAAGCTTAAATATTTTGAAGGCATCCAGGTTTTGGAGCAATTCATAATTATGTTCGATGGTTTTACCAAATCCAAATCCGGGATCCATAATAACATCGTGAACATGAAGTGCCTTTAATGCTGCAATCTTTTTAGCCAGGTGATCAATCACATCCAGGGTTACATTTTGGTATGTTGGATTTTGATGCATATTTTGCGGCGTACCTTGCATATGCATGATGATATAAGGCACCTGAAGCCTGGCCACTGTTTCAAACATACGGTTGTCTAAATCTCCTGCTGATATATCATTTATGATCTGTGCACCTGCAAGGATGGTTTCTTCGGCTACTTTTGCCCTAAAGGTATCAACTGAGATAACCACCTTCGGAAATTCCTTCACCAGACTTTCTATCACCGGAATCAGTCGGTCTGATTCTTCAGTTTCTGAGATATCAATGGCGCCTGGTCTGGATGAGTAGCCACCAATATCGATGAAGGTTGCGCCTTCTTTTAAAAAGGCTTCGGTTTTTACCAACGCATCATCAACAGATTTTGTACGGCTATTGCTGTAAAAAGAATCGGGTGTAACATTTAAAATAGCCATTACTTTTGGCGAGCTTAAATCCATTAACTTTCCCTTTATATTGATGCTTTGTTTGGGTTCAAAAAAGTTTTTTTCTGACATGATAAACCCTTTCGGGATTTGAGTTTCGCTATAAAAATGTATCTTTAGCTTTTGTTTTTCGCAACAAAAATACACTAAAACTTAATAAATACTGGCTTTGATACAAACAAATACCGCTGTAGAATTTGATGAAGTAATTGCAGTTTGCAGATCATTGTTTTTGAAAAAAACTAAAGATTACGGTACCGCCTGGCGCATCCTTAGGCCAAGTTCCATTACCGATCAAATTTTTATTAAGGCTCAACGCATCCGCACCCTCGAAGAAAAAAAAGTAAGTAAGGTTGGCGAAGGAATCATTCCTGAATATATAGGCATCATTAATTATTGTGCAATCGCCATGATGCAGCTTGAATTAAGTGAAACAGATCCGCTGGAAATGCCATTTGAAAAGGTTGAAAGTTTCTTTGATGAAAAAATTACGGAAACAAGAGATTTAATGCTGGCTAAAAACCACGATTATGGCGAGGCTTGGCGTGATATGAGGGTAAGCTCATTAACCGATTTGATTTTAATGAAAATTTTCAGAGTAAAACAAATTGAAGATAATGAGGGACAAACTTTAGCTTCAGAAGGGGTGAAAGCAAACTACCAGGACATGCTTAATTATTCAGTATTTGCATTAATTAAACTTGGTGTTAAATAATTTAATGATAAAAGCCATCATCTCTCAGACTAAACCAATTCCATTGAAAATAAATAAATACTGATGAAAAATATATTGTTAAACTTTTCCCGTTTTTTTGTTGGCGCATTATTTATTTTCTCAGGCTTAATTAAGGCTAATGATCCACTGGGATTTGGTTATAAACTTCAGGAATATTTTGAAGTTTTTCACATGAATTTCCTAAGTCCGGCGGCTACAGGTATTGCCATCTTGCTTTGTACACTGGAAATTGTGTTAGGCGCATTGCTTTTACTCGGTTTCTGGAGCAAAAAGGTTGCCTGGGGTTTATTATTGTTAATCATATTCTTTACACTGCTAACGTTCATTTCTGCTGCTTTTAAAGTGGTAACAAGCTGTGGTTGTTTTGGCGATGCTATTCCGCTTACACCATGGCAGTCGTTCAGTAAAGACTTAATTTTACTGTTATTAATCATTATTATCTTCATCAATAAAGATTTAATTGCGCCTTTATTTAAAAAAACATCCCGCCAGCGAAATATTGCTATTGCGATAACCTTATTATCTTTAGGCTTCGGCCTGTATACCTATAATGTGCTTCCGGTAATTGATTTTCTGCCTTACAAGGTAGGGGCGCACATTCCATCATTAATGGTGATTCCTCCAGGTGAAAAACCCGACGAATTTGAGATCATGTATCACCTCAAAAATAAGAAGACAAAAGAGGAAAAGGATATGAGTGATAAGGATTACCTTAAAACTGAAATCTGGAAAGATAATAACTGGGAAATTATTGGTGAGCCAGTGAAACGCTTAGTTAAAAAAGGCTATGAACCAAAAATCAAGGATCTCGTGATCAGTGATGCCTCTGGTACGGATTACACGAAAGAAATTATCGAAAATCCTTACTACAGTTTGATTTTTGTGGCTTATGATTTGAAAAATACCAATGAAAATGCCATCGGGAAGTTGAATGCCATTGCAATGAATGCGACGCAGCAATTTAACATACGTACGGTTTTACTTACTTCAAATGCAGCACAGGATGCAGAAGCTTTTGTGAAAAAAAATAACCTGTTTTCGGAAGTTTTTTATGCTGATGCTGTTCCGTTGAAAAGTATGGTGAGGGCAAATCCAGGTATTTTGCTGTTAAAGAATGGCGTGGTTGTTAATAAGTGGCACAATCATAACTTACCAACCTTTGATCAATTAAGTAGAAAATATTTCGATAAGCAATGATTGGATATGCCATAAAAAAACTGCTTTATGGTTTACTAGTCATGGCAGGCGTAGTTCTGGTTGTTTTTGTGCTTTTTAATATTTTACCTGGCGATCCGGCAAGAATGACAATGGGGCAACGTGCTGACGTACAATCTTTAGAAGCTGTTCGTAAAGAATTTGGATTAGATAAATCGAAGCCGGTACAATTTCTATTGTATATTAACGATCTTTCACCCGTAAGTGTGCTCGATAATGATAATGCCACAAGAGAGAAGTATCATTTTGTAAAACTGATTAGTTTTGATAAAAAGGTATTGGCTTTAAAGTGGCCCTATCTGCGCAGTTCCTATCAAACGAAAAGAGATGTTACGGCAATATTATCAGAGACAGTTCCAAACACTTTTGTATTGGCACTAACAGCCATGATATTTGCCACTATAATTGGTGTTTTTCTCGGTGTATTATCTGCTGTTTATAAAGATTCATGGATAGATAAGTCTGCAAATGCCTTTGCTATCCTCGGTATTTCTGCCCCATCTTTTTTTGCAGGAATTATCATCGCCTGGATTTTTGGTTATATGCTCAGCGACTATACAGGTTTAAAAATGAACGGAAGTTTATATGCTTATGATCCATTCAAGGGCGAAATTTTAACTTTAAGAAATTTGTGGTTACCGATGATAACGTTAGGTTTAAGACCATTGGCGATTATTGTTCAGTTAACCAGAAGTGCCATGCTGGATGTTCTGGCGCAGGATTATATTCGTACAGCGAGAGCCAAAGGATTAAGTAGAAATGCCATTATTTATAAACATGCTTTAAAAAATGCAATGAATCCGGTAATTACAGCCATTTCAGGGTGGTTTGCCTCATTACTGGCGGGTTCATTTTTTGTAGAGTATGTATTTGGGTATAATGGTTTGGGCAGAACTACTGTTACCGCTTTAGAAATGTCAGATTTTCCTGTAGTGATGGGTTCCATATTATTTATTGCTTTTGTATTTGTGGTGATCAATATTCTGGTAGACATTCTTTATGCCTATGTTGACCCAAGAGTAAAGTTAAACTAGATATGACTGAAGAAGAAATCATCAATTATACCAAAGTTGCTGATCAGTGTATCATTGAGATTTTTAATAGAGCAACAACAGCACTGCCTGAAGCTGAGCGATTGTTCAGCCATGTCCTTAATGCACAGCATATCTGGGCGAAACGGATTTTAGGCATTGAGCCGCTTTATGGCGTTTGGGAGATTCATTCCCGGCAGGATTTTAAAAAAATCTCTGAAGAAAACTTCAAAATGATTCATGAGGCATTGAATGATAACATGCTGGATCAGGTGATTTATTATCAAAATTCTAAAGGAATCCGGTATGAAAACCAAATAGCTGATATTTTATTTCATTTATTTAATCATTCTACTTATCATCGTGGACAAGTGGTTACCTTATTAAAGGAAGCAGGTTTTGAACCACCAGTTACTGATTATATCATATTAAAACGAGACCATTTACTATAGGTCTATTGAAAAAAACACGAATGAAGATTTTTCTTATTGGATACATGGGCTGCGGGAAAAGTACAAAGGCCAAACAACTGGCACACCGTTTAGGCTGTCCGGTTATTGATCTGGATAATGAAATTGTAACAAAATCTGGTAAAACTATTGCTGAGTTTTTTGCAGAATTTGGAGAGAGTGGTTTCAGAGATTACGAAAGCGAGATGCTTAAAACGTTTCAATATCCCGAAACCTGTGTAGTGGCAACAGGGGGCGGGCTGCCGTGCTTTTTTGACAATATGGATTGGATGAATGCTAACGGAACAACTGTTTACCTTGAAATGGAGCCCGCACAACTGGTCTCTCGACTTCAAAACAGGCATAAAAGGCCATTAATTAAGGATTTAGATGATGAACAATTGCTGGATTTTATTCAGTTGAAACTGACTGAAAGAAATCCTTTTTACAGGCAGGCCAAAATTATTGTTAATGCATTTGATTTGGATGTGGAAATACTTGAAAAAGCTATAATGGATAATCTTTAACTTGGCATATTATCATCAATTATTTTAGCTGAAAGTAAGGCTAATGGAATCCCGCCACCTGGATGTACACTTCCGCCACAAAAGTATAATCCTTTGATTTTTGAACTAAAATTAGGGTGCCTTAAAAAAGCCGCAAACTGACTATTTGAGCTGTTTCCATAAAGAGAACCCTGGTATGACCCCGTTTTACTTTCAATGCTTCTTGGATCTAGAATCTGTTCACAAATAATATCTTTCTCAATATTTCTATTCAGAATGCGACTAATTTTTTTGATAATCTGAGTTCTGGCTTCCTGAATTAAAAGGTCCCAGTTTTGTCCGTTATTTGAGGGAACATTGATCATAACAAACCAATTCTCGCTGTCGTTCGGCGATTCACTTCTTAAGTGTTTAGCACTAATGTTAATATACACTGTAGGGTCATCGCTAATGATTTTATCTTTCCAAATCGCATTAAACTCCGCTTGGTAATCTTTAGCAAAGAAGATATTATGCAAACCAAGGTCGCTATAGTTTCCATCCATGCCCCAATAAAAAATCAAGGCAGAGCTACTGCGCTCCTGATTGAGTAATTTTTTTGGTGGGTCAATATTTTTAAGCAAATTTTTATACGTAAACCAAATGTCGAGGTTAGAAACTACAACTTCAGCTTTATAAGTTTTATCATAAATTTTTGCGCCCAGTATTTTAGGTTGAGCACCTTCAGTGTAAAGAATCTCCTCTACTTTTTGGTTGTAATGAAATTTTACACCCAATTCTTCTGCTAATTTTACCAAGGCAGTTACAATGCCATACATTCCGTTTTTCGGTAGAAAAGCACCGAAATGATATTCAAAATGGGGAATAACATTTAAAGTAGCAGGTGCCTGATAAGGATCTGAACCATTATAGGTGGCGTATCGATTAAACAATTGTGCTATCCGTTCATCTTTGAAGAATTTTTTATTGGCCTTGCTTTGTGCCCTGAAAGCATCAATCTGTAAAAACCTAAAAACTGATTTTAAAGTATCCCAATGTAGATAGCTTTTCAGCTTATGCAAAGTGCGCTCCAAAAATACCTGGTGTGTTACCTCGTAAATCGTCTCGCTTTTTTTAAGAAATCGATTAACCTCTGCTGCTGTAGAATTGGTTTTGGCCTCAATTTCCTGTGCAAACAAATCTATGTCTGACTTAGCATTCAACCTTAACCCATCTTCATAAAAATAACGACAAACCTCTTTCAGTTTAATATAATCGAAATAATCTTTTGGGTTTTTACCTGCAAGCGTAAAAAGTTCATCTACATATTGGGGCATGGTGAACAGGCTTGGCCCGGTATCAAATCTAAAGCCCTTCATCCTGAGCTCGCCTAATTTGCCGCCTGGTTTAGAGTTTGCTTCAAAAACGTCAACTTGATAACCCTTTAAAGTCAGGCGAATAGCAGAGGCAATTCCTGCAATTCCTGCACCGATAACAATTGCTTTAGGCATGATGCTATTTTAAATCTGCTAAATAAATACGGGTTTGTTTCTCTATCTCAACGCTCGCTAAATTAATAACAGCGTTTAATTTTGTACTAACTGTTTTAACCGGCATTTTGCGAATAGTACTTAAAGCATTAATGTACCATTTACTCCAGACTTCTAAAATATGTTTTTCATCAGCCGCTGACTTTCCTGCTGATATTGCATTCTTACTCAGCTCAAATTCTGTTTTTAGACGAATTAAACCATCATTCTTAATTTGAGCAACTGTTGCGTTAGCCATATTTTCATCAGCCGAGATTAAACTGTAAGCTGTAGTTAAAGCACTAACGCCTACATTCTTCATTTCTGTTGGAGAAACCTTGTCAATTCTATCATGATCGGTATGGTAAAATACATCAGTAAAATGCCACATCAATAGTCCGGGGATTTTATTTTGTAAAAATGGTGTGTGATCACTTCCACCTTCGAAAGGATTATAGTTAACTGTCCAGTTAGCAAATTTGCCCTGAGCTTTACAAATATCAAAAACAAAATCATTAAAATAATGTGGGAATAAATCCTTTTCCTTTACATCTCCTGCGCCCCATTCGGTGTGTTTATCATTTCCCCTAGTCCAGATAGCAGATGGGTCTGGCATTTTTTCAATCAAAAACGAACCTCCGGTTTTTTGAGTATTCTCACCAACCATATCCAGGCTCATTCCCCATAAAATACCTTTTGCCCTAACAGTATCTTCTGTAATGTATCTTTTTGTAGATACAATTTCATCACCCCATAAAAAAGTGAGTGTACGTTCTGGCGCTATCTTTTTTGCTTGATATAATTCGGCCGTTAATCTGGCCATTTCAGCCAGTGTACCCACACCACTGGCATTATCGTTTGCACCAGGCTCTTGCACGTGTGCACTAAAAACAAAGCGCTCGCCTGGATTTACACTACCGTTTACATTGGCTACAATTGTTAATTCTTCTGCAGGATAAATTTTAGTCTGAATATTTACTTTTAATTTCGTGATACCTTTTAGACAAGCTGCCTTCAGTTTTTCTTTGGCTGCATAGGATAGGAGCAAAGCCCAGATCTCGCTATTGGGCTTCATGCTACTAAATTGAATTGAAGTTTGGTTAATTTCAGGCTGAGTGTATTTGGGCATCGAATAGCCCAACACACCAATTGCTCCAGCCTTAGCAGCAAGTTGCAATAACCTTGATGGATGATTTTCTGAGAAAATGATCTTCCCTTTTAAATCCAGGTTTTCCATATCTGCAGGCTTGATGTTAGGGATATAAAGCACTTCTGCAGTTACACCATCAACTGGTGTTGAGCCACAATTGATAGGAATCATATTGCGGTTGGTTTGATAGGAAATTAAAGGGGTTGGATCGCCTATCAGATCGATATTTGCATTAACAGGTTCCCAGGTATTATTCTTTAAAGTACGTTTCTCTATCCGATAAGTTAAAGGTGCCTCATGTTCGTTTACCTTCTGTTCAACAAAGCCAGCATTTTTTAAAATATTTTCTACATAATGAATACTCGCATTAAAACCAGTATTACCGGGAACCCTAAAATATTTTTCAACGAAAGCGGTTGTTTTATAAGCATTATCTTCCCTAAATCCAGTGCGTGTTAATTTAAAGTATTCATCAGCTGGAGTTTGTGCATAAGTTGTTATTCCTATAAACAGTAAAAGAAAGAGTGTTTTTGTTTTCATCTTAATAAATAAAAATGAAAGATACTAAGAATATCATTGCCGGATGATTTACTTATGGCTACAGCTTATTTTACTCATGTAAAATTAATATAAACTTAACTTGTACCGTTTCGGTTTTCGGTATGAATTTTGTATAATTGCTTAAATAGAAAGGTTTTTATCATGAGCAAAGAAATATTAGAGTTTTCTGTATTAGTTGATGAAAAGTTTGACCTGAATTTTAATTGGTTAGATGGCTTTTGGGGCATTGCATTTAAATTTTTGGGAAAATAATTTTTTATAACTGAATTTTCTAAAACTGATGTCTTTCATCAGAAGTGATTTTTAGTATCAAAAATTTTCTCCTGCTCTTATATTTGCTTTAATCTTTTCTCTTTCCACTTTTAGCTTCAGTCTTTCAGCTTTCCACTTTAGTCTTTCCTCTTTCTACTTTAGTCTTTCAGCTTTTAGCCTTATATTTGCCGGATAATGAGTAGAAGAAAACCTGGTACGGTAACCATCATTCCAAACGTACAAATTATAGATATTGCTGAAGAGGGAAAAGGTGTTGGCAAAGCTGATGAATTGGTCATTTTTGTAGACAAAGCTGTTCCTGGCGATGTTGTTGATGTTCGTTTAACTAAAAAGAAAAAAAACTTTGCTGAAGCGATTATTGAACAATTACATGAAAAATCAGCATTACGTACAGATCCCTTCTGTCCTCATTTTGGAACTTGTGGCGGTTGTAAATGGCAACATATGGGATACGATTCCCAATTAAAATTCAAACAGAAAAATGTTGAAGCGGCTCTACAGCGCCTTGGTAAAATAGATACTTCTAATGCAGAGCCTATTTTAGGGTCGGTTAAAAACAGATATTACCGTAATAAATTAGAATTCACATTTTCAAATAAACGTTGGTTAGACCGAACTGATATTGAACGTGATGAAGATTTTGATATGAATGCCTTAGGTTTTCATGTTCCATTGCGTTTTGATAAAATATTGGATATTGAACATTGTTACCTTCAGGATGAACCTTCTAATTCCATCAGGAATGCTGTTCGGAAGTATGCCTTGGAACATCAGTTATCATTCTATGATTTACGCAACCATGAAGGTGTATTGCGTAATCTGATTATCCGTACATCATCAACAGGCGAAGTAATGGTTGCTGTTGTTTTTGCTTATCCGGAGCAAGATCAGATCGATGGATTAATGAATTTTATGAAAATAGCCTTCCCGCAGGTTACTTCATTATTATACATCGTTAACCAGAAGAAAAATGATACCATATTTGATCAGGATGTTCATGTGTTTGCCGGACGTGACCATATTTTTGAAGAAATGGACGGGATTCGCTTTAAAATAGGTGTTAAATCTTTTTACCAAACCAATTCTGAACAGGCTTTTGAGTTATATAAAATCACCAGAGATTTTGCAGGATTTAAAGGTGATGAACTGGTTTATGATCTATATACTGGTGCCGGAACCATTGCCAATTTTGTGGCTAAAAATGTGAAACAGGTTATTGGTGTTGAATATGTACCAACAGCAATTGAAGATGCTAAGTTTAATTCAGCATTAAATGGGATTGATAATACTCTTTTTTATGCCGGAGACATGAAAGATATTTTAACTTCCGAATTTATTGCTAGTCATGGTAAGCCGGATGTGGTGATTACGGATCCACCAAGAGCAGGCATGCATGCTGATGTGGTACAAAGATTACTTGAAATGGAATCGGCAAAAATTGTTTACGTAAGCTGTAATGCGGCTACACAAGCAAGAGATCTGGAGTTGTTAAAGGAGAAGTACGATGTGGTACGTATTAAACCTGTAGATATGTTTCCGCACACGCAGCACGTAGAAAACGTAGTGTTACTGAAATTAAAAGGATAGCAATAGAGAATGATTGAATGTATAAATTATTGTCAACATTCAATCCCCCACTCATTCAAAAATACAACCATTAAGAATGGATAGAGAAGAATTATTAAATGCAACACCAGAAGATGGTGGCGAATCTCAGAAGAAACAGGAAAGCCCTTTGGTGAGTCTGGAAAAAGATTTAGCTTTTTATGCAGATGCTATCAAAGAGGTAGGTATTGAAATTATGGTTGAAGGCATTTCAGCACATCCTATTTTTATTGCTCACCAACATCAGGTCAGCATCGGAGAAATGATCTTAAATAGAGAAGAATTAAATACCGATTGGTCTATTCAGGCCTCAACTTTAGAAGAATTTGTAGAAAAGGGAATTATCACGAAAGAAAAGAAAGAACCCTTTTTAAAAGTTTATAAAAGACCTGAAGATTTTATGTGTGTTTTTGTAATCGTACCAGAAGGGGCGAATTTTATTTATTACCCATATAAAAAGGCAGAAAGGTAATACAAAGACTTTTGTAGTTAGTGATGAAAAAGGCTCTGATGCAATGCTGAGATTAAATTGCTGTAAAAAAAAATAAGCCGCTTTGCATCCACAAAGCGGCGAATTTATCATTAACTAAACTAAAGTTCTTAATTGACGTGATGAACATCTCCGCTCTTTGAGGTTGATGTTTTATTTAGTGCTGCATTTCCTTTGAAACTCACGTCTCCGCCACCACTTGCTGCTGCTTCCAATCCTTTGTTAACATAGATACTTACATCAGATCCTCCCGATGCCTGTACTTTTGCATAATCTGTAATCAATTCATAAGCATCAATATCACTGCCTCCGCTTGATTGAATACTCATATTTGTTGCTTTGCCTTTAAGGTTGATATCACTACCGCCACTAGACTGAATGGTTAGATCTTTACTGACCAAATTTAATTTTAAGTCTGATCCGCCGGATGCCCTGATGGCCAAGCTGTTGGTTTTGATTGGGTTCTGCGTAAATACATCTGATCCGCCAGAGGCAGCAATTTCGTTTAATGTTTTATAGCTCACATAAGCTTTGATTGTACGGTTTTTAAACATGCCGCTCCAGCTAATCCCATCTTTAAATTTAATAGTGATTTTATCTCCACGTTGTTCCACTACGATATCTTCCAGGGTTTTACTATCGGATTTAATTGTAACACTTTCGGTGTTTCCCTGAGTGAGGTATAAATCAATTCCACTGCTAATGCCAATACTGTTATAATTTTTAACTGGAAAGTTTTTGCTTTCCTGTGCCATGATTACAGTTGCAGAAAAAGTAAAAAATAAGATGGTAAATATTCTGATCAGGTTTTTCATAAATTTGTTTTTTGGTTAGTCATTAGACGCAGGCAAGACAGAAACGTTGCAAGCAAGTGAAAATTATTTTTGAAATAGTTTGAATTTCACCCTTAAAATTGTTCTTTTTGTATTCAATCATTTTATACAATGGCATCGCAACTCCTCATACTTAATAAGAAACAGATTCAACAAAAGATAGATCGCATTGCGTATCAGATTTTGGAAGATAATCTAAATGAGAAAGAGGTAGTATTAGCGGGTATTTGGGATCGGGGATATAAATTGGCTTTACGTTTGGAAAAGGTGCTGAAAAAAATTGCCGGTTTTAAGCTAACGCTTTTGCGCATAGATCTTCAGAAAGAAAGCAGCAAACTTATTGCAACCACTGATTTAGATGAAAGTCAATGGAAAAATAAAGTCATTATTATCGTAGATGATGTTTTAAATAGCGGAAAAACCCTGGCTTACGGTTTAGGCGTCTTCCTGAACACCCCCCATAAAAAAATCCGTACCGTTGTTCTTGTAGATAGAAGTCATAAAATTTTCCCTGTTGCAACCGATTTTGTGGGACTGGAATTGGCTACTGTTTTAAAAGAACATGTTGATGTAATCATGGACGTTGAAGGAGAAGAAGATCGTGTTTATTTGAGTTAATTATGTCTTTAATCCCCTCAAATAAATAAATATGCTATTGGTCATTGCTTTAAAGCACAAAACTTGCAATTGACAGCAATTTTTTGCAATTTCCCGGCATGTACCGTCCTCGAAAAAATAATTTCATTTATCGCTTTTTTTCCTGGTACATTTCATTCATTATAAAGAAAGATTTTGCTGGCTTTAATCACAACTTCATTCAGCCCGATGAGCAGGCATCTATCTTAATCCTGGCAAATCATTTTAGCTGGTGGGATGGATTTTTTATTTTCTTTATTAATAAAAAGCTGTTTAAAAAAAAGTTTCATGTCTTAGTCAATGCTGAGAACTATAATAAGGTAGGGTTTTTGAAATATCTTGGTGCATTTGCTGCAGAGAGCAGTGGGAAGGATGTTTTGGGAATGCTGAATTATGCAGCTAAATTATTAGAGGATAAAAATAATCTGGTGCTTGTTTTTCCCCAGGGTAAGTTGCATTCTAATCATTTGAAAAATATCACTTTCGAAAAAGGGGTAATGCAAATTATCAAATCCTGCCAGAAAAGATTCAGCATCATTTTTGCTGCAACATTTGTAGATTATTTTTCCAATCGGAAACCAACAGTGCAAACTTACCTGCAGCAATGGGAAAGCGAAGAGTATATGAGCTTGCAATTGCTTAAAAGCGCCTATAATAAACATTATGATCAGTCGGTTGTTAAACAAACACAACTTAAAGAATGACCATTTTTATCTATGCCGTTTTAATATTTATGGTGATCCGTTTTTCGGTAACCGTATTTAACTTTCTATCTAACCCTAAATTACCTAGGGTAATCAAGCACTATAATGATTTTGTTTCTATTTTAATTCCAGCACGTGATGAAGAAGAGGATATTATTCCCCTACTTGAATCGATTAAGAATCAGGATTACCAAAACTACGAGGTGATTGTGCTGGATGATCATAGTAGTGATAAAACCTTTGAATTGGTGAGCGCTTTTTCATTAGTCAATCCACAGTTTAGAATAGAACATGGAGATGAACTTCCAACAGGTTGGTTGGGGAAAAATTATGCCTGCCATCAACTTGCGGCATTAGCAAAAGGAAAGTACTTATTGTTTGTTGATGCTGATGAAGCGATTAAAAAAGGCTTCATTAATAGCTTAATTAACAGAATGGAAATCGGTCATCTGGCTTTGATCAGTATATTTACCAATCAGGTAATGAAGTCTGTAGGTGAGTGGCTCACTGTTCCGTTAATGCATTTTATTTTATTGAATCTTTTACCGTTAAGATTGGTGAAGTCTTCTAGCAATCCGGCATTTGCTGCAGCCAGCGGACAATGTATGTTTTTTAAAGCAGATAATTACAAGAAAAATCAGTGGCACCAACAAGTACGCAATAAGGTAGTGGAAGATGTAGAAATTATGAAAGCCGTAAAATTGCAAAAATTTAATGGAGAGGCTTTACTGGGTAATGGGTTGATCTACTGTCGGATGTATAAAAATTTAAACGAAAGCCTAAATGGCTTTAGTAAAAATTTACTAGCTGGTTTTGGTAACAACGTAATTATCTTACTATTTTACCAGCTTTTGGTTACGGTAGGGCCTTTAATTTTATTATTAAACTTTAATATCTCTTTACTTGTATTACCGTTAACATTAATTTTTTTAAGTAGAATAATGGTTTCCTATTTATCAGGACAGAACGTTTTAATCAATTTATTGCTTCATCCGTTCCAGATGTTTTTCTTCTTAATAATTTCATTTTTATCCATTATACAACACATTTTTAAAACAGGCACATGGAAGGGCAGATCGATCAAAGCGATTTAAAGATTAAAAGAATTGCAGTTGGTATTATCGCTGTTTTTCATATGGTTGGCTTGGTTGGCTTTTTAATACCAGCTACACATCCTTACTTTATGAAAATGGTGCCTTTTCATTTGCTATTGATGTTTGCCATTATCGTTTTTACTTATAATGGTGATATTAAGCGCCTGTCGTTATTTGTGTGCGGTGTTTTTTTATGTGGCTGGCTGGTAGAGGTATTGGGCGTGCACACGGGGAAAATCTTTGGCAGCTATTATTATGGCGATACATTAGGATATAAAATTGCTGCAGTTCCCTTGTTAATGGGCGTAAATTGGGTGATTTTAATTTTCAGTATTGGCCAAATGATGAAAAGTTTAAAGGTTAGAAATAGTATTTTGGCATCACTACTGGGTGCGCTCCTATTAATTATTTTCGACTTTTTCATGGAACCCGTTGCCATGAAATTTAATTATTGGCAGTGGGACTGGCATGAGATACCCCTGCAAAATTATATCGCCTGGTTCATTGTATCTGTTATATTGTTGAAATTTTATTATGCCTTAGGATTAAAACAGCAAAAATATATTGGTACAACGATGTTTATCGCACAATTAATCTTTTTTGTTGTCTTATACATGACAACCGGAACAAATATTTTTGCTTAATTTTGTAACTCAATGGGCTATAACTTACAAGTCAATATAGATAAGTCATCAGGCTTTTGCTTCGGGGTAGTTTATGCTATCGAAATGGCAGAGGATATTTTAGATAACGAAGGTTATTTATATTGCCTTGGCGATATTGTTCATAATGATGAAGAGGTTGAACGTTTAACCAAACGCGGATTAAAAATTATCGATCATGAAGTTCTGCAAGACTTACGAAACGAGAAAGTTTTAATCAGGGCACACGGTGAAGCACCATCAACTTACCAATTGGCCCTTGAAAATAACCTTACACTTATCGATGCTTCTTGTCCGGTGGTATTAAAACTGCAGAACAGAATTAAAAATTCTCACGATGATGATGAGCAGATCTTGATTTTTGGTAAGCATGGCCATGCTGAAGTAATCGGCTTGCAAGGGCAAACAGATGGAAAAGCTATTGTTTTTCAGGATTTAGCAGAGCTCGATCACGTAGAATTACCTTCGAAGTTTACCCTTTACAGCCAAACTACAAAAAGTACCGACAAATTCTATCACATAAAAGATGAATTATTGAGTCGCGGTTATGAAGTAAAAGCAAATGATACCATTTGCAGACAAGTATCTAACCGCTATGGCGAATTGGAAAATTTTGTGAGTCATTATGATAAAATCGTTTTTGTTTCGGGCAAAAAGTCATCAAATGGCAAAGTGCTCTATGATGTGTGTAAAAAGCATAATGATCAGTCATATTTCATTTCCAATGTAGATGAATTGAAATTGGAATGGTTTTTAGAAAATGATAGGGTGGGTATTTGTGGTGCTACTTCAACACCTATGTGGCTTATGGAAAAAGTAAAAGCCCAATTAGAACAATACTAAACTTCTGCTCCTCTGCAACTTTTACCAGCGTTAACTGTTTATCATATAAATTATAGACATTTAATATTTCTTATTTGAAAACGAATCATGCTTATTTTGGTGTCATAATTGCCTTACTGGTGATTGCTTTATGGCTAAGCTCCCTTTCTTTTTTGCTATCATGGAATTTCGCATGGAGCAATCCCTTTGTTTACCTGATGATTTTCGTTCAAATGCATCTTTACACGGGCCTGTTTATTACCGCACATGATGCCATGCATGGTACAATCTCACCAAATAAAACGATTAATAATTTCATTGGCTACCTTTCTGTATTCCTATACGCAGGCTTTTTTTATAATCGTTTATATTCAAAACACCATAAACACCATAGTCATGTACACACCGAAGAAGATCCTGATTTTGCACCTCATGGTTTTTGGAAATGGTATTTAAGGTTTATGCTAAACTATGTAACCATTATTCAGCTCATCATTATGGCGGCAGCTTTTAATGTTTTGCAGATTTGGTTTGAACAGCGGAATTTATTGCTTTTTTGGGTTTTACCTTCACTGCTTAGTACTTTTCAATTATTTTATTTCGGCACTTACCAACCACATAAAGGAGATCATGAAAATGAATATCACTCCTCAACACTTCAAAAAAATCATCTTCTTGCTTTTTTTACCTGCTATTTTTTTGGATATCATTTAGAACATCATCAAAAGCCAGCAACACCTTGGTGGCAATTGTATAAAACAAAATAATCGATTCGTTTAAAAGATCACATACTCGATATTAATGATCCTCGAATCTGCTTCTCCACTAATGTAAATTTGACTAAAAAATGTCTAGTATCACATTTTAAGGATAGGCATAAAACAATAAAAACGCGATATTTGCGCCACAAAACATATTTTTACCAATGAGCAAAAAGGGAATTTTACTTGTAAATTTAGGAACACCTGATAGTCCGGCAACACCCGATGTTAAAAAATATCTTGATCAGTTTTTGATGGATGAGCGGGTAATTGATATTCCTAAATTGAACAGAACATTATTGGTTAAGGGAATAATTGTCCCTTTCCGGAGCCCTAAAACTGCTAAACTATATAAAGAGATCTGGAATGAAAATGGATCTCCTTTGCTATATTATAGTCGCTTACAAGCTCAAATGCTACAGGAAAAATTAGGTGACGAATATCATGTAGAACTGGCTATGCGCTATCAAAGTCCGTCTATTGCATCAGCATTAGCCAGTTTAAAGGCAGGTTTGGTAGAAAGTATTCAGGTTATTCCAATGTTTCCGCAATATGCCTCTGCAAGTTCGGGCTCGGTGATGCAGTTGGTAATGGAACTGGTGAGCAAATGGCAAACAGTACCACCAATCTCCTTTGTAAATTCTTTCCATGATAATGAGTTGATGATTAAGGTTTTTGCAGAAAATGCCAGAAAGCATCAGGTAGAAAACTATGATCATGTGCTTTTTAGTTTCCATGGATTGCCTGAACGTCAGCTTCTAAAATGTGATCATACAGGTAGCTATTGTTTAAAAACAGCAGATTGTTGCCAGACTTTAAATGAGACTAATAAATTCTGTTATTCTGCTCAGGGGCATGATACTGCCAGGTTAATTGCAAAAGAGTTAAATCTATCAAGAGATCAATATACCGTTTGCTTTCAATCTCGTTTAGGAAAAGAACCATGGGTACAGCCGTATACCACTGATGTATTGAAAAAATTAGCAGCAGAAGGTAAAAAACGATTATTGGTTTTTAGTCCGGCATTTGTAGCTGATTGTTTAGAAACACTTTATGAGATAACAGTTGAATACCATGAAGAATTCAGGGAATTGGGTGGTGAACATGTACAATTGGTAGAAAGCTTAAATGATAGTCCGGTGTTTATTGAAGCTTTAGCTGATATGGTAAAATAACTTTCTGAAATGGCGAAATTTATTATTTTAATGGGGGTTTCCGGAAGTGGAAAAACAGTTATCGGCAAAGCATTGGCGCCAGCAATTAATGCTGAATTTATTGATGGCGATAATTTACATGCTCAAAGGAATGTAGATAAAATGGCTGCAGGTATTCCACTTACGGATGCTGACAGGCAAGATTGGCTGGAATTAATTGCGCAAGTAGGGCATAAACATGTAGCTCAGGGAACAAGTTGCATTATTGCTTGTTCCGCACTTAAAAGGAGCTATCGTGATCTTTTAAGAAAAGGCAATGATTCAATCTGTTTCGTATATCTTAAAGGTAGCTTTGCTTTGATTTATGGAAGGATTTCTAAAAGATCTCATCAATATATGCCTTCGAGTTTGTTGGAAAGTCAGTTTGAGACTTTAGAAGAACCTCAAAGTGATGAGCCAGACGTTTTTGTGGTTTCGATAGATCAGGAAATCCCACAGATTGTTGAGGAAATTGCTAAAGCTGAGATCATTTCGTAATCATTGAAATGATCTGATCTGTTGCGCCCTTTTTGTCCTCTACATATTGTTTAGCAATTATTGCTGCCTCGGTATTCTCCTTGAAATCATCAAAAGCACTCATTAATTCTTCAGCTGTGCTAATACTTTTAGCCGCTCCCAAAGTAATTAAATCCTTCGCTTCCTGAAATTTATCATACTTAGGGCCAAAAATTACGGGCAAGCCAAAGGCTGCGGCTTCCAAAGTATTATGAATGCCAGCACCAAAACCACCACCAATATAAGCCACTTTACCATACTGATAAAGCGCAGATAACATGCCGATATTATCGATAATTAAGATTTGAGATTCGAGACTTGAGATTTGAGAACTGTCTGTAGCCAACTTTGTACTAAATACTGAAAACCGTACACTGCCTATCGGAAACTGTTTCTCAATACTTTCGATATGACTTTCGTGAATTTCATGTGGTGCAATGATAAACTTCCAGTTTGGGTATTTCTCCGGTAATCCTGATAAAAGTCTTTCATCTTCAGGCCAGGTACTTCCACATATTAGAGTTGGCGAATCACCAATAAACTTTTCAATTAAATCTAACCTTTTAGGTGCTTTAGCATTTTCAAAAACCCGGTCAAAACGGGTATCTCCGTTAATAGTTACATTCTCTAGCCCGATTGATTTAAGTAGATTTTTACTTTCTTCATTTTGAACAAAGAAATAAGTAGCTGCTGATAGAATCTTACGATAGAAGCCGCCGTACCATTTAAAAAATGCCTGATTAGGTCTGAAGATCCCGGAAATTACATATAAGGGAATGCTTCTGAGATGAAGCTCCTTAAAATAAAAATGCCAGAATTCGTACTTTGTAAATATGGCCATTTCAGGGTTAATTGCTTCAATAAAACTTTTAGCATGGTGTTTGGTATCAAGCGGAAGATAGAAAACATCAGCCAAGGCATAATTTTTTCTGATTTCATATCCTGATGGTGAAAAGAACGTGACTACAATTTTCTTTGAAGGGTATTTTTCTTTTAGTTTTTCTAATACAGGTCTTCCCTGTTCAAACTCTCCTAAAGATGCGAAATGAAACCAAATGTGTTTTTGATTGGCATCTATCCGCTCTGCAATTTGTTGATAAACATTTTTACGTCCACGAATAAACAGTTTAGCCTTTAGGTTGAATAAGGAAAAAATCCTGATGATGAAAGCATAAACCTGAATTCCGAGGATGTAAAGCAAAAGCATAAGTGTAATTTCATATCTTCGTGGCAAGATAAAACGAATATATTTAAAAAGCTTAAGAATATATGAAAATAGCCGTTATTGGTACCGGATACGTAGGTTTAGTTACAGGAACATGTTTAGCAGAAACAGGAAACGATGTAATCTGTGTGGATATAAATGAAAGTAAGGTGAAAAAAATGCAGGATGGTGAAGTGCCCATTTATGAGCCTGGATTAGACCTGTTATTTCATAGAAACATTGAGCAGGGGAGATTAACCTTTACCACTCACCTTGCTGATGCAGTGAAAGATGCACAAATTATCTTCATGGCCTTGCCTACGCCTCCGGGTGGGGATGGTGCTGCTGACCTTTCCTATATTTTAGGTGCGGCAAAAGATATCTCTAAGCTAATTACAGAATATAAAGTTATTGTAAATAAATCTACAGTGCCTGTAGGTACAGCAGATAAAGTTAAAGCTGTTTTTCAGGAGCATACTTCAATTGAAGTAGATGTGGTTTCTAATCCCGAGTTTTTAAGGGAAGGTGTTGCTGTTGATGATTTCATGAAACCCGATCGTGTGGTATTGGGTACCAGAAGCGAAAAGGCTAAAAAATTAATGGCCGAGCTTTACGGTCCTTATGTCCGTCAGGGAAATCCAATTTTATTTATGGATGAGCGTTCTTCTGAATTAACAAAATATGCTGCTAATTCATTTCTTGCTACCAAAATTACCTTTATGAATGAAGTGGCAAATCTTTGTGAGTTGGTAGGGGCAGATGTAGATGCAGTGAGAAAAGGAATTGGATCGGATGACCGGATTGGGAAGCGTTTTCTTTTCCCTGGGGTAGGATATGGTGGCTCGTGTTTCCCGAAAGATGTTCAGGCCTTAGTGAAATCTTCTGATGATTATGCTTATGACTTCCAGATTTTGAAATCGGTGATGGAAGTTAATGAGCGACAAAAAACTATTTTGGTAGATAAGGTGCTGAAATATTATAAAAATGATATAAAAGGAAAGCATTTTGCACTTTGGGGACTTGCATTTAAGCCAGAAACTGATGACATTCGTGAAGCGCCAGCGCTATACATTATCAAAGCCCTGATTGAGCAAGGTGCGAGCATTACCGTATTTGATCCTGAAGCGATGAAAAATGTAGAAGCTATTATTGGCGATCAGGTAAAATATGCTAAAAACCAATATGAGGCACTGGAAAATGCTGATGCGCTACTCATTGCTACAGAATGGTCGGTATTCCGGAATCCTGATTTTGAAAAAATTGATCATATCTTAAAAAATAAAGTAGTGTTTGATGGACGAAATTTGTATGATTTACAAAAAATGATCGACCTTGGCTACTATTATAACAGTATAGGCAGAAAATTGATAGATTAAAATGAGTCAAAAAAGAATTTTAATCACAGGTGCGGCCGGATTTTTAGGCTCTCATCTTTGTGATCGTTTTGTAAAGGAGGGTTATCATGTTATCGGAATGGATAACCTGATCACGGGTGATTTGGCCAATATTGAGCACCTCTTCAAATTGGAAAACTTTGAGTTTTACAATCACGATGTTTCCAAATTTGTACACGTTCCAGGCAAGCTTGATTATATTCTTCATTTTGCTTCGCCGGCCAGCCCGATTGATTACCTCAAAATTCCAATACAAACCTTAAAAGTAGGTTCTTTAGGTACCCATAACTTGTTAGGCTTGGCTAGAAATAAAGGCGCAAGAATGTTAATTGCTTCAACGTCTGAAGTATATGGCGATCCAAGTGTAAACCCACAGCCAGAAGAATATTGGGGAAATGTAAATCCTGTGGGCCCTCGTGGTGTGTATGATGAAGCCAAACGTTTTCAGGAGGCCATTACCATGGCATATCATACTTTTCATGGAGTAGAAACCAGAATTGTTAGAATTTTTAATACTTATGGTCCAAGAATGCGCCTAAATGATGGCCGTGTTTTACCTGCATTTATTGGTCAGGCTTTAAGAGGAGAAGATTTAACTGTTTTTGGCGATGGTAGTCAAACCCGTTCGTTTTGTTATGTTGATGATTTAATTGAAGGTATTTTTCGCTTACTAATGAGTGAATATGCTCAACCTGTCAATATTGGTAATCCGGATGAAATTACCATTAAACAATTTTGCGAAGAAATTATCAAACTTACAGGTACCTCACAAAAAATAGTTTATAGAGAGCTTCCTCAGGATGATCCTAAACAAAGGCGGCCAGACATTACCAAAGCCCAGCAAATTTTAGGATGGGAACCAAAAATAGGCCGTGCAGAAGGTTTAAAGATTACTTATGAATATTTCAAATCTTTACCTGCTGAAGCATTAGAAAAAATCGATCATAAAGACTTTACCACATTTAACCGTTAAGATGTCAAAAATATTAGTTACCGGTGGAACAGGATATATAGGTTCTCACACCGTTATAGAATTACACAAAGCAGGTTATGAAGTTGTCATTATAGATAACTTATCAAACTCAAATATTAAAATTTTAACTCAGCTACATACCATTACAGGCAAGTGGTTTGATTTTAATGAAATTGATCTTCAGGACGAAAATACTGTGAAAGAATTTGCAGCTGCCCATTCAGATATTACAGGGATTATTCACTTCGCCGCATCTAAAGCGGTTGGCGAATCTGTTGAGCAACCTTTAAAATATTATAAAAATAATTTTTACGGCTTAATCAACCTACTCACTTCGTTCAACAGAAAGATTGATTTTGTATTTTCTTCATCCTGTACAGTTTATGGCCAGCCTGATAGCTTACCCGTTACGGAGGCCGCTCCGGTAAAAAAAGCAGAGTCGCCATATGGTAATACCAAGCAAGTGGCAGAAGAAATTTTAGCAGAGACTGCAGCAGTAACACCTGAATTAAATGTTATCGCATTACGCTATTTTAATCCAGTAGGTGCGCATGAAACTGCTTTAATAGGCGAGTTGCCAAATGGTGTTCCTGCTAATTTAGTGCCTTTCATTACGCAATCTGCTATTGGTAAACGTGGACCAATTACGGTTTATGGGAATGATTATAATACCCCTGATGGTTCTGCCATCCGTGATTATATCCATGTGGTAGACCTGGCAAAAGCGCATGTAGCGGCGATTAGAAAATTAGAGAAAAAAGAGACTTCTTCAAATTATGACGTTTTCAATATCGGAACCGGTAAAGGATCTTCAGTTTTGGAAATCATTTCTGCTTTTGAAAATGTTAATGGAGAGAAACTTGATTATAACCTTGGCCCAAGAAGGGCTGGTGATATTGTACAGATTTATGGTGATGTTACCAAGTCTAATCAGGAACTGGGTTGGAAAGCTGAACTTGATATTAATGAAATGATGCGTTCTGCCTGGGAGTGGGAAAAATATATTAAGGCTAACCCTTTTTAAATGAAATTATCCGAGCACAAAGATTTAAAAAATGCAATAACAGACCTGCCTATTAAGGAAAAAGACAGGTTGTTATTGCGTTTAATTGCAAAAGATAAAGTGCTTACAGAACACCTTCATTATAAATTACTGGAGGATGAGTCAGATCTGGAGAACCGGAAAGAAAAGATAAAAGCTGATGTAGAAGAGCAGCTTGTTGATTTAAAAAAGCTAAATGCGAAGGAAGCTTTGGTTAAAGTAAGGAAGATGATTACAACTGTGAATCATTTTTATAAGGTTACGAAAGATCCGATTGGCGAAGTTGAACTGAAGTTATATATATTAAACATCGTACCATTCGACTATCGTAAATCAACCCTTGGTTATCGGGATTACATGATTTTATTTTCTACGTTTTATTTAAAAACTGTAGCAGTAACCATCAATAAATTCAATAAATTACACGAGGATTTGCAGTTTGATCTGAGTGAAAACTTAAATAACTTGCTCACTAAAATCTATTCCTCTAAATTAGCTTCATCCGCTGAGGCATCAAATCTTCCCAAAGAAATAAATTAACACGGTGATGTTCGGATTATTCAAGAAAAAGAAAATAGTGCCTGAATTTAATTTCTCCAATATTGGTGTAGATATGCATTCGCATATTATTCCGGGGATAGATGATGGCGCACAAACTTTGCACGATTCTATTTTATTGGCTAAACGTTTTAAAGCGCTGGGCTTTAAAAAGCTAATTGCAACACCACATATCATGGCTGATTATTTCAGGAATACACCTGATACCATTAATCGCGGATTAGACATTTTAAGAAAAGGTTTGGCAGACATACAGCTTGATTTGGAAGTGGATGCCGCCGCCGAATATTATTTAGATGAAACCTTAGAAAAAAAGGTTAAACAGAAAGAAGTGTTAACCTTTGGGAAGCAATATCTTCTTTTTGAACTTTCTTATATTAATGCACCGCAAAACTTATTTGACTTTATCAAAATCATACAAGATGCAGGCTACACACCCGTATTAGCACATCCTGAGCGTTACCCTTATTTTTACGGTTCTATAGAAAGTTATTACCGCATTAGAGAAACAGGTTGTCAGCTTCAAATGAACTCCATTGCCTTAACCGGATACTATGGTTCTGGAGCAAAAAGAGCAGCAGAGGAGATGGTGGAGAATCATTTGGTAAATTTTATTGGCAGTGATATGCATCATTTGAAACATGCAGATGCACTTGAAGAAAGTTTGAATACCCCTCTTATGCAAAGACTGCTAAGTCAGCACCAGCTAAATAACGTATTGATTTAAATTTTAGCTGTTAGTTAGCAGGTTATTACTCATATCTTAAGGCCTCAACAGGATCTAAACGTGAGGCTTTTTTTGCCGGATAATATCCTGAAAGAATTCCTACACCAACACATAATACAAAGCCGCCAAGAATAAATGCCCAAGGAATAAGGAAAGCTCCACCCATGGCTAGTGATATGATATTGCCCAGAACAATGCCTAAGAATATCCCCAATGCGCCTCCCATTAAACAGATCACCACAGCTTCAATTAAGAATTGACGGCGTATTACTTTTGGATTAGCACCAATTGCTTTTCGGATTCCAATTTCTCTCGTACGCTCGGTTACAGAAACTAGCATAATATTCATTAAACCAATGGAAGCACCAATAAGTGTGATAATTCCTATCGCTATACCGCCAACTGCAACAAAAGCCAGGTTCTCAAACAGTGTTTGTGCAATGGCATCACTCTTTGTAATTTCGAAGTTATTGGTTTCATTTATTTTTACCTTTCTGATATTTCTAAATAGGGCAGTAGATTCTCCAATAACATTTTCCTGATGGTTATTGTCAGATACCATCACCGTAATGGTATACGAAGGATTGGCATTTGCGTTAATTTGCTTCGCTTTGAGTAAAGGTACATAAACAGCTCTATCACCACTAAAGCCCATACTAGAACCTTTTTTCTCTAATACCCCAATAATTTTAAAACGGTTGTTCCCTACGTTAATTAATTTATCCATCGGGTCAGCATCTTTAAAAAGTCTGGTAACCACTTCACCACCCACAATGCATACGTTGCTTCCCATTTTTACTTCTGAAGCACCAAAATTCCTTCCTTCAGAAAGATTTAATCCCTGAGATGCCAAACCATTTTCATCAATACCCTGAACATTAATATTGGGATTGGTTTTTAAATTCCCGTATTTAACTGTAGAACCACCACTGGCGACAACACTCACTGCAACTGTAGCCGGTGCATTTAAACTGTCTTTAAATTTAACAGCATCTTCATATCTGATGGCCTTGAAAGGTTTAGGCCTTTTGCCATTTCCAATCCTAATCCCAGTACCACGGTTTCTAATGGTAAATGAATTTGCACCCATACTGCTAAAGGCATCCGTCATACTTTTTTTAACAGCATCAAGAGTAGTGAGGATTCCAACCAGGGCCATTAATCCAATTGCAATAATCAAAGCCGTAAGCATGGTACGCAAACGATTACCCTTAATGGATTCAAGTGCCAGTCTGATGTTTTCTCTGTAATTCATTTAGTGTAGCGGTAAGCGTTTGGCTGACGAAGCCTGTAAAAATAAAAAAAGTCCCGATGTTTAGACAAAGGGACTATACTTTATGTTACAATAATATTTTTTTTATGCAGAGAAGCTTGTTCCACAACCACAGGTACTGGTTGCATTAGGATTTACAAAGGTAAAACCGCGAGAATTTAAACCATCCTGCCAGTCAATCATCATTCCCATCAGGTACATTTGATGGGCCTTATTCATGAAAACTTTAATGCCATCAATAAAAAACTCCTGGTCGCCTTCTTTTTTCTGGTCGAAGCCTAAAATATAGTTCATTCCAGCGCAACCACCACCTTCAACGCCTACACGTAAACCATAATCTTCTCCAATCTCCTGCTGATCTTTTAATTTATATAGTTCTTTAGATGCTCCCTCAGAGAAAGTAACCGGTGCAAATGTGGTATCAACTGTTGTGCTCATGTCTATTTAAATTTTATCTATCACAAATATAAATAATAATGTACATTTTTGCTTTCAGCGGTTCGTTAAAATTACCGTAATTAAACAATACCTATGAATAGTCAACAGATTTTAACTGACATTGTTATATTATTTGCAGGCGTTTTTATTGCCCTGATGGCGGTATATTATATTTTAAAAAATGATATACAGCGGTTTTTTAATTTAAAAGAAGTGGAACTGAATAAAGAAAGCAGAGCACATCTTTTGCCGCTGCGTTTACAGGCGCATGAGCGGTTAATTATTTTCACTGATCGGATTAATCCAGCCAACCTGCTGGTACGTTTACATCAACAAGGAATTGGCATTTCGACACTTCAGGCTGGCATACTAAACGAAGTGAAATCTGAGTACCAACACAACATTACACAACAATTGTATGTAGATAGTGTTACCTGGAGCGTTGTTCGGAAATTAAAAGATGATACTATTGGGATGATCAACAATGCTGTTAGCGGTTTGCCTGCAGATGCAAATGGAATAGAATTAAGCAAAGCAATTTTGACCCATATGGCAAGTATTGATGAAAATCCTTATGATTTAACAATTGAATTGATTAAGAAAGATATTCAAAAAATGTTCTAGTCGGGAAGATGTGGAGGTGTTGGTTTGGAAGTTGAGAAGATGATTAGTTGGGAAGCCGCATGGCATTAAATATTCAGCATTTACTTCATAAAGTATCAGGTATAGTATTTGTAGCTAAAAAACCAACCTGTAAACAGTACCAGGAAGATGGCTGGCATTTAATTTTAAATCGGTTAATTAAGAAGGTATTTTTACGGTATTTAATGCAAATCAAATACATCAATAGATCTGAACTGTTGTTCACCTAACCCCCTAACCCCCTAACCCCCTAACCCCCTAACCCCCTAACCCCCTAACCCCCTAACCATATTTCTGCTATGAAACATACCACAACCTCCGGAATCGAAATTAAAGAACTTTACCTTTCAGCTAAGCCTATGGAAGAAAAGCCTGGCGAATTTCCGTTTACAAGAGGAATTCAGAAGGATATGTATCGCGGGCGCTTATGGACCATGAGGCAGTACGCAGGTTTTTCTACCGCTGAAGAATCTAATAAAAGGTACCATTATTTACTGGCACAGGGAACTACGGGTTTATCTGTAGCTTTTGATTTGCCTACGCAGATCGGCTATGATTCAGATCATGAAATGGCTGATGGTGAAGTGGGTAAAGTTGGTGTGGCTATTGATTCATTGAAAGATATGGAAATCCTTTTTGATGGAATTCAGCTGAAGGATATTACTACTTCCATGACCATAAATGCTACTGCGTCTATTTTACTGGCGATGTATATTGCGCTAGCTAAAAAACAGGGAGCAGATTTGAAGCAAATTTCAGGAACCATTCAGAACGATATTTTGAAAGAATATGCCGCAAGAGGAACATACATTTATCCGCCTAAGCCCTCTATGCGATTGATCACTGATATTTTTGAATTCTGCAGTCAGGAAGTTCCAAAATGGAATACCATTTCCATTTCTGGTTATCATATTCGTGAAGCAGGTTCCAATGCTGTACAGGAGCTTGCTTTTACATTGGCGAATGGAAAAACATATCTTAAAGCTGCTATTGATAAAGGATTGGATATCAATATTTTTGCGAAAAGACTCTCATTTTTCTTTAACTGTCATAACAACTTTTTTGAGGAGATAGCCAAATTTCGGGCCGCCAGGAGGATGTGGTCGAAGATTACCAAAGAACTCGGAGCTACTGATGAAAAGGCACAAATGTTACGTTTTCATACCCAAACAGGAGGCTCCACATTAACTGCCCAGCAGCCGCTCAATAATGTAATCAGGGTAACGAATCAGGCCATGGCAGCTGTGTTAGGCGGAACACAATCCCTGCATACCAATGGTTATGATGAGGCACTTTCATTACCAACAGAAGCTGCTGCAAAAATAGCCTTGCGTACCCAACAAATTATAGGCTTTGAAAGCGGCGTAACAGATACTGTAGATCCACTGGCAGGTTCGTTTTTTATAGAAAATTTAACCGACGAAGTAGAAGCGGCGGCCTGGAAATACATTGATAAAATTGATGCCATGGGTGGATCAGTTAATGCCATTGAAAGTGATTATATGCAAAATGAAATTGCTCATGCCGCTTATGAATATCAGAAAGAGATTGAAGCAGGTAAGCGAATTTCGGTTGGAGTTAATAGGTTTACACAACCTGAAGAAGGCATCACAGACGTATTTCATATTGATGAATCCATCAGAAAACTTCAATCAGATAAATTAGTTTATTTAAAAAGTACCCGTGACCATATTGCTGTAGAAAAGGCTTTAAAATTGTTAGAAGAAGGAGCAAGCGGAAGTGCTAATCTTATGCCGCTAATTATTGATGCAGTAGAAAAATATGCCACTTTAGGGGAAATTTCAGACGTAATGCGCAAAATTTTCGGTGAGTATAGATAGTAAGGCTAAATGTTTCAGAGGTAGGCAGATTGTTCTAAAACCCAATTTCATTTAGCTTAAAATTTCATAAGCATTGAAGTAAATGTATGCTTGTTAATCATGGTGAATTTACCCTCTTAATAATCAGTGGATTGGGTTTTTTGAAGGATAAAACATACAAATCATTAGATAATTGAAACTAAAATGGCTTGGAATTTGCGAGGTGTAAATCAGTCTGATCAGATGAAAATATCAGATTCATTAAATAAAAATGTGGATAATGTATGTTAGTAAATAGTTATCAACATAAAAAATTGAGGTTAACTATGCTAGGGTATTACCTTTCAGTAGGTTACGATTTATTTGAAATTTTTGTTTAAAATGTTGATAATTTTCTCAATATTCGTAGTCCCGAAACGGACCATCCAGTATAGCCGAAATGGCACTGGAAATCAATAAATTATAGAAATCGCAATGGAAAAAACTTGTACTGAAGTGTGGAAGAACTGTCTTCAAATTATTAAGGATAACATCCCGACCCAAAGTTTCAAAACTTGGTTCGAGCCTATAACAGCCCTTAAGTTAGAAGGTAAGGTTTTAACCATACAAGTGCCAAGTTTGTTCTTTTATGAATGGCTTGAAGAACACTATGTAGGCTTGCTACGTAAGACTGTAAAAAAACAACTTGGAGATGATGGCAGGTTAGAATATAATATCGTGGTTGATAAATCATCAAATAGCGGTAATCCATATACTACAAACATGCCCTCAAATGGAAACGGAGCAGAGGCCAAGGTACAGTCTATGCCAATTCCTGTTTCGATTAATAAAGACATTAAAAATCCATTTATTATTCCTGGATTAAAGAAATTAAATGTTGATCCACAATTAAACGCTAATTACACTTTTGAAAATTATATTGAAGGAGATTGCAACCGTTTAGCCCGTTCAGCAGGTTATGCTGTAGCCGCTAAACCAGGTGGTACATCATTTAACCCATTAATGATTTATGGTGGTGTAGGTTTAGGTAAAACTCACCTTGCCCAAGCAATTGGTAATGAAATTAAACGCAGCATGCCAGATAAACTGGTAATTTATGTGAGTTGTGAGAAATTCTGTCAGCAATTTGTAGACTCGTTAAAGAACAATACCATTAATGACTTCGTTAACTTTTACCAGGCGATGGATGTGATCATTATGGATGATGTACATAACTTTGCGGGTAAGGAAAAAACACAGGATATTTTCTTCCACATCTTTAACCACTTACACCAATCAGGCAAACAAGTTATTTTAACTTCTGATAAAGCACCTAAAGATTTAGCTGGTTTAGAAGAACGTTTATTAAGTCGTTTTAAATGGGGCTTATCTGCAGATTTACAAATTCCTGATTTGGAAACGCGTATCGCGATTTTAAGAAAGAAAATGTATGCCGATGGTATTGAGCTGCCTGGCGAAGTAGTAGAATACGTTGCACACAATATTGATAACAATGTTCGTGAATTAGAAGGAGCAATGGTTTCCTTACTGGCACAAGCTACCTTAAATAAGAAAGAGATCGATTTAGCGTTAGCTAAGCAGATGTTAAAGAATTTTATTAAAAATACAACGAAAGAAATTTCGATGGAATATATTCAGAAATTGGTATGTGAGTATTTTGAAGTTCCGGTTGATATGGTTAAATCTCAAACCCGTAAACGCGAAATTGTACAGGCACGCCAAATTTCCATGTATCTGTCTAAAAGCCATACCAAATCATCATTAAAAACTATTGGTGCCTTTTTTGGCGGTCGCGATCACAGTACTGTAATTTATGCTTGCCAAACAGTTGAAGATTTAATCGATACAGACAAGAAGTTTAAAGCTTACGTACACGATATTCAAAAGAAATTAAAAATGAGCTAACACAAGCATGGGTAAGAGATCTGGTAAAGACTCCTATTCCAATTGCTTAACATATAAAAAAGGTGCTGATTTGATTTCAAATCAGCACCTTTTTTATTAATAAATTTTCTTTTGTTTTATTGTTCTTCAAACTCCATCTTTTCAAGTTCAGCGAATCCGTAATGTAGTGCCGCAACATGAATACACTGGGCAATTTTATTTTCCTTTAGCAATTGTTTTACCTCATCGATGGTATACTCTTCCACATTCAGGATTTCATGCTCATCCAAATGTTGCTCATGGGTTTTAATTCCGCCAGTAAGCAAATAAGTGAAAGTTTTATTATTTGCCGTAGCTGGATTTGGATAAAGTTCTGCAACGAGCTTACAGGTTTTGAAAGTATAGCCTGTTTCTTCCATTAACTCTCTTTTTACACCAGCTTCCGGGCCCTCGTTACCATCTATTACGCCACCCGGAACTTCAAGAGATACAATGTCTGCACCATGACGATATTGACGAACCATAATCATTTTCCCTTCTTCAGTTAAAGCAATAGCAGTGGCCCAATCAGGATATTCCAAAACAAAATAATCATCTTTAATTATTCCATTTGGCAGTCGCACCTCATCTACCCGTAATGTTGCCCACTTCTCTCTCACTAAATATTTAGAGGCAAGTTTTTGCCACTTTTCAATCCTGGTCATAAATTGTTATTCAAAATTGTAAATCAGATATATTGCTGTATAGTTTTCTGGCGATGTAAATTAACCAAATGCACAATCTTATGCTGATCTGCTAAATACTGATAAACCAGATTCAGTTTTGGTGCAATAATCTGATTCCTTTCGGTGCTAATTCCAAGTTCATAATAAAGAAACTCACTTAAAGAATCTAATTTCTCAGGTGGAAAATCGCATTTTTCCAACCATGTTTCGAAAGTAGTGTGCTCTTCGCTTTCCAATATATCAATTGGCAAAGTAAAGCTATTCTCCATCGTTTCATTAAATATCTCTTGAGCATCCTTTAATTTGCCTTCCAGTTTTAGGCCCATTATTCGAGCTAAAACCTCAGCAAGTTTCTGGATTTCTGATGTAATTAAATCTTTCCTATACATTATATGGTCATGTTTTTATTTAAAGTTAAAATGCTCGTATAATATAAAAAGTGTTGAACATTCCAAACTAAAGACTACCAGCTTCCGCTAGATCCGCCACCGCCAAAACTACCTCCTCCAAAGCCACCAAATCCACCACCACCAGAAGATCCTCCGCCACTGCCCCAGCCACTGTTTCCACCGCTACCGCCACCACTTCCAAAAAGCATTCCCCAGAATAATGCATTTGATGCGCCACGGCCACCAATTACACTTCCACCACCACCGCCACCTTTACGGATGATAATGATGATAATGACCACGATGAAGATCACAATAGAGATACTCCCAATGCCTCCTTTTTTTGAAGATGAAGCTTTAGGACTATCATTCTTATATTCACCTTTGGTATATTTTATAATTGAAGTTGTACCTGCATCTAATCCGGCATAATAATCCCCAGCTTTAAAATTTGGCTTAATATCATTATCTATAATACGTTTGGCATAAATATCAGGTAGTGCACCCTCTACTCCATAACCAGTTTGTATAGAGATTTTTCTATCGCCAACGGCCACAACAATCATGATACCATTGTTTTTGCCACTTTGCCCAACACCCCATTTCCGGCCCAGTTCTACAGCATATTCATTAATGTCATAATCACCAACCGATTTTAATATTGCAATTGCAATTTGTGTAGAAGAAGAATCATTGAACGCAACAAGCTTGCCTTCCAGCGCCTGTTTTTGATCAGCAGAAAGGACATTGGCATAATCGTTAACCAATGTATTGGGCTTTTCAGGGAAATCTTGTGCAAAACCAAAAGTAAATAAACAGCTGAATAACGATAAAAGGAATAATTTTTTCATTGCTTATTTATTTTCAGGTTTATCCATATATACAATATCATTTGGCAATTCATTGATGTCTCCTTTTTGCGGAGGGAAGAATAAAGCTAATTTTTCTCCAGCCAATGCCACTCCTGCAATAATGCCATCCGCCAGGTTACCTTTGGCAAAGTGAGCTGTCATGGCGATTTTAGTAGTCTCCCAAAAATCAGCAGGCACAACTTTATTAATCCCAGAATCACCAATAATGGCAAATTTATGATCTGAATGGGCGAGATATATCAGTACGCCGTTTCTTAAGGACGTTTTATCCATATCTAGTTTTGTAAAATATTCTATGGCTTTTTCGTAAGGATCACCTTCACAATGTTTATCTATGGCAATTCTTAATTCACCCGAGGTTGCTTTCTCCGCATCTGAAATGGCCTGAGCGATTTTATCTTGTTCAATATCTGAAAATAACGACATGATTTTATTTTAATTGAAGTAAAAAGGGTAATGTATGTTTACAATTAAACACACACTACCCTTAAATATTTTGGTTCTGGTTTTAAAATTCTACTTTAGGTGCATCTTTTGCAGTGGCATCTGCTTCAAAATATCCTTTAGGTTTAAAACCAAACATGCCTGAAGTTAAATTTGTTGGGAATGATCTGATTTTTCCGTTATACTCTTGTACCGCATCATTGAAGTCTTTTCTGGCAACTGTAATTCTGTTTTCAGTGCTTTCTAGCTGCGCTGATAAATCACTAAATTGCTGTGTTGCTCTTAATTCAGGATAAGCTTCTGTAATTGATAATAATTTACCCAATGCCTGACTTAATTGTCCTTGTGCGGCCTGATATTTTTGAATGTTTTCTGGCGTTAAATCATCTGCATTCACCGTCATTTGTGTTGCTTTTGCACGGGCTTCAGTTACGGCAGTTAATGTTCCTTGTTCAAATTTAGCTGCACCTTTAACCGTGCTAACTAGGTTTGGAATTAAATCCGCCCTTCTCTGATATTGAGTTTGTACGGTTCCCCATTTTGATTTTACATTCTCATCAAGCTTAACCATGCTGTTATATCCGCATGAACTTAAAGTAGTAACTGCAATTACAGCAGCTAAAATCCCAAATACTAATTTTTTCATTTTTATGGTTTTATCTTTTGTTGTCAACTGATTATATTTCAATTTACGAATGAGATTACAAAATCCGTTCCTTTGTTACAATTTAGGTGAAAAACATGACAAGTTGTATGCAAAGTATGCGTTATTTACAATAATCGGCAAAGATTGCCAGTTGAAACCTTTGCTTAAATACTGGATTTTCTATTTATCTTTGTATTAATTCAGGATAAAAACCTGACTTTTACATGCAAAAAGAGATCGAAATTACATTGCTTCCTCATCAGGTAGCACAATCCGAAATAATCAAAACCAAGCTTGCCGAAACTTTAAAAGTGTCTGAAGATCGTATTAGGGCATATGATATTTTGAAGCGCTCGATAGATGCCAGATCACGAAAGGTTATTTTTCGAATGTTGGTTAAAGTTTTCGTTGACGAGGAACCTCAGCTTGAAATCCAGACCATTCATTATCCAAATGTTAAGGATGCAAAACCAGTCATTATTGTTGGGGCAGGTCCCGCAGGCTTATTT
The DNA here is from genome assembly GCF_004340665.1 of Pedobacter psychrotolerans. GTDB lineage: Bacteria > Bacteroidota > Bacteroidia > Sphingobacteriales > Sphingobacteriaceae > Pedobacter > Pedobacter psychrotolerans. The sequence continues at coordinate 2,518 of NZ_SLWO01000005.1, read as the reverse complement.
GCTGCTTTGCAATGCATAGAGAACGGACTAAAGCCTATCATTATTGAGCGTGGAAAAGATGTTAAGCAACGCCGCCGTGATTTGGCAGCCATTAATAAACAAGGTTTAGTTAATACTGAATCAAATTATTGTTATGGAGAAGGCGGGGCAGGAACGTACTCTGATGGTAAACTTTATACACGATCTAACAAACGCGGTGATATTAATAAAGTGCTTCAGGCATTTGTAGATCATGGCGCAGAAAAAGATATTTTAATTGATGCCCGCCCCCATATCGGCACAAATAAATTACCACATATTATCACCGCCATCAGAGAAACCATTCTGAACGCAGGAGGGGAAGTGATGTTTGATAGCCAAATGACAGATGTATTAATTGAATTTGGGAAAGTTAAGGGTATAGAAATTAATTTTGAGGAAAAATTATTTGCAGATGATCTTATCCTGGCTACCGGCCATTCTGCCCGGGATGTATATGAATTATTGAACAGAAAAAACATACGTATTGAGGCAAAGCCGTTTGCACTCGGAGTTAGAATTGAGCATCCACAGGAAATTATTGATGTAGCTCAATATCACTGCGACACAAGATCTGAGTTTCTTCCTCCGGCTTATTATAGCTTGGTAGAACAAGTTGGTGCACGTGGTGTGTTTTCATTTTGTATGTGTCCAGGCGGGATTATTGCACCCTGCGCAACAGGCGAAAATGAAATAGTGGTGAATGGTTGGTCGCCATCTAAGCGAAATAATCCGTTCGCTAACTCTGGAACCGTTGTTCAGGTGACTTTGGATGATGTGCTGGGCTATGATCCTTTAAGAATGTTGAACTTTCAGTCTGAGATCGAAAAAATTGCCTTTGAAGCTGGTGGGGGAAATTTAGTTGCCCCTGCACAGCGGATGATAGATTTTGTAAACAATAAACTTTCCATCGATTTACCTAAAAACTCTTACCTCCCAGGAACGAAAAGCGTTATGCTGGATAATATTCTTCCGGAGTTTGTATCTAAGAGCTTAAGAGGTGCGCTTCCATTGTTCGGAAAGAAAATTAAAGGCTACTATACAAATGAAGCAATTTTGGTCGGTGTAGAAAGTAGAACATCATCACCAGTTCGTATTCCGCGAGATAAGGAAAGTTATCAGCATCCTCAGGTAAAAGGCTTGTATCCTTGTGCCGAGGGAGCAGGTTATGCAGGTGGAATTGTAAGCGCTGCTATCGACGGAATTAATTGTGCAAATGCAATCTTGGCTTCCAGATAGCAAACTTTATAATAATCAGATTGTTCTTGTATCATGTTTACTATCATAAATGAAGTTCAAAAAGCCTTTAATGGTGATTCTTGGCATGGAAACCATGTAATGCAAACGCTAAATAATGTCGATCCTGAAAAAGCTTTCCAGCATTTAATCCCAAACGCACATTCTATTGCTGAAATTGCACTACACTTAACTGCCTGGACGGAGGAAGTTACTTCTCGTTTAATGGGTAATCCTGAAGCTGAACCTGCTATGGGTGATTGACCTGTCCCAATAGAAAAAACTCCTCAAGCTTGGGAAAAGATTATTTTTAATTTCAAAACGGCCAACGAAGAACTTATTCGGCACAGTGGAAATATCATGGACGAAGATTGGAACGACTCAGCTAAAGAAGAGCTTGGTGGAGTAGGTGCAGGTGTGACTTTTATGGAACTTTTGAATGGTCTGGTACAGCATCATGCTTATCACTCTGGACAAATCGCATTGCTCTCTAAATTTTAATCAAATATTATCTAAATAATTTAATCCTAATGAAAAAGACATTAATAATAGGTGCATCTCCTGATCCAACAAGATATGCCTACAAAGCAGCACATATGTTAACGCGTTTTAATCACGAAATTATTAACGTTGGTATTAAAAAAGGTGAGGTTGCCGGTGTAGCAATTGAGCAGCCGGATGAAATTCACCAGGATATTGATACGATTACTCTATATATTGGTCCTGCCTTACAACCTCAATACCATGATTATATATTAGAAACTAAACCAAAAAGAGTTATTTTTAATCCTGGTACAGAAAATTATGAATTAGAAAAGTTGCTTAATCAACATGGAATCGAACCATTAGAAGCCTGTACCTTAGTTATGCTCAGTACTGGGCAATATTAATATAGTATATGCCCAAAGGCATCTTTTTGTATCTAAATACAACATCCTTATTTTAGGCTATGAACCAGCCTTTACTTTTAATAGCTATAGTATGCAGCTAACTATATCATATCTTTCCTATCCAAACTCCTTCATTTATTCAGAATCGGCATTTTAATCCGCAATACTCTTTAAATAGTCCTCATCAATACATTCCATAGCCTATATGTTCTTTATGCCTATATGGTCGAAAGCCAATTCGCTGAAAGCATTTAGCTATTAAACAAGCTGTGCAAACAACCATTGCTGTGAAATGTTTTATTTATTTCGATTTTTTCGTGATGATTAACAGGGTCTTATGGTTTTAGGTGATAAAAGAGAGTTGATAGGTTTGC
>NZ_SLWO01000004.1 GCF_004340665.1 Pedobacter psychrotolerans | reverse complement strand
CAAACCATTGGCTCAGAAAATGGCCCAACCAGATTCGTGGATTGGAGGTTATCCGCGTGAACCAGCTATGGGTAAGTGATATCACCTACTGGAAAGTCGGAGAAAAATATACCTATATCAGCCTGGTCACCGATGCCTATTCACGTAAGATAATAGGATATCACCTGGCACAGACACTGGAGAGTGTTGAAACCATAAAAGCATTGCTTATGGCAATAAGCGCATTACCTGCAAATATTGAACATCCTATTTGGCATCATTCTGACAGAGGGGTGCAGTACTGTTGTGAAAATTATGTAAAGCTATTACAGGACAAAGGAATCGGGATCAGTATGACGGAAAATGGAGACCCGCTGGAGAATGCTATTGCCGAACGGATCAACGGTATTCTCAAATCAGAATACCTCAGGTATGCTCAGCCTGATGACTTCAAACAGGCAGAGAAAATGCTGCGATCAGCTGTAGAACTATATAACAATGAAAGACCGCACCTGAGTATTGGTCTGTTGACACCCCAAATGGTACATTCCAAAGAACTCCATGTGGAGAAGTTGTGGAAAAACTATTATATTAAAAACACTAAAATTGTAAACCCATTTCAGGAAAATAAAAATCCTGTAAATCAATTAAAGGATTAAAACTAAAACTGTAAACTTTTTTTAGGACGATACATTATACAGCTATGAGGGGAACTCCCCTTTTAATTTAGGAGGGGCAAGGGGGTGGTTAATTCAATTCAATAGCAGTTTTCAATGACAAATCATAATCTTCCGAACACTTATGTTAAGACACCAACCGATAGATGTGCTTTATTTGGTAGTGGAAAAGATTTCTCCACTTCGAATGACGATTTCTTTAAATGAGATTTGTTTTTTACGCCCTTTCCCTTCCAAAAGAAAGGTGCCAATTGGCGGATAGAAATTCTATCGCATCTAAATTATAAGTTAATAACCACCCCCAGCCCCTCCTTAAAAAAAGGAGGGGAGTTCGATTTTACGAAATGGGCAAGTCTCGATAAATGTTTTTTTTCACGCCCTTTCCCTTCCAAAAGAAAGGTGCCGACAGGCGGATAGAAATTCTATCGCATCTAAATTATAAGTTAATAACCACCCCCAGCCCCTCCTTGAAAAAAGGAGGGGAGTTCGATTTTACGAAATGGGCAAGTCTCGATAAATATTTTTTCATCGCCCTTTCCCTTCCATTGGAAAGGTGCCGACAGGCGGATAGGGGTTCAATTCACCAACCAGATTAAAAATGCCCCCCTTTTGCCAATTTCTTTGTAATTTCAAAACATGATTATGATGAAAAAAACAATATTATTATCAGGCTGTGCTCTTCTTTTATTTGCATCATGCAAACAAACGAGTGAAAATAGCAGCACTTCTCCTGATTCACTTTCCGTAAAAGCGATAAACGATTCGAGCCTAACCCATTACCTTTCTGTTATTGCAGCAGATAGTTTAGAAGGTCGGAAGCCTTTCACCAATGGTGAAACCAAAACCATAAACTACTTAAAAACTGAATTCGAAAAATTAGGTCTTGAACCCGGAAATGGCGATAGTTATTTTCAGGAAGTACCTATGGTAGAGATTAAATCTGTACCCGAAGATCAGATGGTGGTTAAAGGTAAATCGGGTTCTTTAAGTTTAAATTACCTAACTGATTTTGTTGCCGGATCACGAAGATTACAAGATCAGGTAAGTATTGCCAATTCTCCGTTGGTATTTGCAGGCTTCGGAATTGTGGCGCCAGAATATGGGTGGAATGATTACAAAGGTTTGGATGTAAAAGGTAAAACAGTGGTCGTGATGATTAATGATCCTGGTTTTGCAGATTCTACTCTATTTAAAGGAAAAAACATGACTTATTATGGTCGGTGGACCTATAAATTTGAAGAGGCATCCAGACAGGGTGCTGCTGGAGTACTCATTATTCATGATACCGAGCCTGCTGCATATCCATGGAGTGTGGTGAGAAGTGGTTGGTCTAAATCAAAACTCAATCTTCAATCTGAAGATAACGGAATGAATAGAACTGTGGTTGAGGGATGGATCAATTTAGATAAGGCAAAATCGCTTTTTAAATTGGCCGGAAAAAGTGATGCCTTAATGGCCACGGCAAAGAAGAAAGGCTTTAAGGCTGTTGATTTAGGTTTAACTACTTCATTAACCGTCAAAAATAAAATCAAAAAATCGGTATCCTATAATGTACTGGCAAAAGTTCCAGGAGGTAAGCATCAGGATGAGGCCATTATATATTCTGCCCATTGGGATCATCTAGGTATTGGTGAAAAGGTAAAGGGAGATTCCATCTACAACGGTGCGGTAGATAACGCCACAGGAGTAGCTTCTTTATTAGAACTGGCAACGGCATTTAAAAAATTGCCTAAAAAACCAGAGCGGAGTATTTTATTTATTTCATACACTGCCGAAGAGCAGGGGCTTCTAGGATCGGAATACTATGCCAAGCATCCAGTTTTTCCATTGGCTAAAACAGTAGCTAACATTAACATGGATATGATGGGCATAGCTGGCAAAACGAAAGATATCGTGGTGTATGGTTTTGGCCAGTCAGAACTTGAAGATTATGCCGCAACTTCAGCGAAAAAGCAAGGAAGGGTAGTCGTTCCAGATCCCGTTCCATCTTCAGGATTGTATTATCGGTCTGATCATTTTAACCTGGCTAAAGTAGGGGTGCCATCTTTATTTACAGGTTCTGGTGTAGATAATATCAAAAATGGCAGAGCCTGGGGCCTAACACAGGTAGCCGACTTTACCAAATTCAGATATCATTCTCCTCAGGATAATTTCGACGCGAAAACCTGGGATTTATCTGGAATTGTGGAAGATGTAAGATTGGTTTTTGATTTAGGTTATCGCTTAAGCAACGAAGACACCTATCCAAAATGGAAAGCGGGCTCAGAATTTAAAGCCATAAGAGAAAAGAAATAAAAAAACGCGTCCCGGCTTTAAGTCGGGACGCGCTATAAAAAGTTTAATTATTTTAGTGCTAAGCACTAAACACTAAAAGTGAAACTGAACGCCTAATTTTGGTGCTAAAGTACTTGCCTCTAAGCCAAAAGAATTAGTGGTGATTTCATTGCCTGTAACTTCATTTTTAACTTTTAGGTTATTGTAGCCTAAACCGTTAACAGAAACTTCGATACCAATTCTTTTAGTTGGGAAGAAAGCAAAACCTGGTGCAAGGTTAACGCCAATATTAGTAGTTTTTGCAATTTTCGCTCCGGTATCGCCATTGTTATCTACAAATTTATTGTTTCCAAATTCCATTGGTACAGATAACTGACCGAAGAATTTAAACTGATCTGATAAGTTAACATAGTAACGACCGAAAGGTGCTACTTTAAATGCCTGATTGATATTGTTTCTACTTACTTCTTTATCAGATGTATAACCAACACCCGTACCAATAGCAAAGTTATCACTTACGAAATAACCAACATTTGGTACAATGTTAAAGCTTACATCAGATTTTGCAGCGCCTTCTACTTTTGTAGAATTGAAACCTATGCTACCGCCTAACATTACTTTTCCTTTTTCAGTTTGTGCATTTGCACCGTAAACTAAACCTGCAACAGCAACTAATGATAATAATAATTTTTTCATCGTTTTATTATTTATTTGTTATTAAAAATATAGTCAATTTTACTTTTTTAATATCTGACTATATTTGGTTAAAAGTCAATATCGATGCCAATAAAATATCATATCGTCATCAAAAAATCAGTTTTATATTAACTGCTTAATTGATAACGATATATAAAATAGGTGTTAAATCATTATTATTTTTGTGTGACTAAAAATCAATCAATTGATTAACTTTTCAGTTTAAGAAAGTTGACAGTCTGACTTTTTTAGCATAAATGTCAGTTTTTTTGCTGTTATTATGGCAGCGCTATGGGGAATGTCTGTTTTGTTTTTATACTTTACTCGCAGAAACCAGATGCTCTAGTTTCTTTTTAATTAAGCCCAATGCCATGTCATCATTTAGGTGGCCAGCATCATCAAATTTATTTTGAGCCTGGGCAATTAAAACTTCTGGCTGTAAAACCGGATTCATATTCAAGAAGGTAAAAACCGGAAGAAATGCAGCCTGCATTCTTACTGTACCCCAAAGGCCTTGAGTAGCACCCATAACGGCAACAGGTTTATGCATCAGTGGACTATCCTTTCCACGACTTGCCCAGTCGATAGCATTTTTTAATCCACCGGGAATAGAATAATTATATTCTGGCGATGCTATAATAAAAGCATCAGCAGCTTCCAGCAATTCCCTAAATTTAGTTACACTAGCTGGACGTTCGCTCGCCTTTGGTGTGTCATGATCCTCATTGTAAACAGGAATATCATCATACTTTACAATTTCGAAGTCTACATCATCAGGTAACAAACTGCCTGCTACTTTTAACAACATTTCATTATAGGAACCTGTTCGAAGACTCCCGCACAAGCCGATTATTTTTTTGTTTTTTTCCATATTATCTAAACGGTCATTGCGTATAAAAGTTTTTTTCTTTATTATGTGCATGCTACTATTACAGATTAATAATAGCGGCACTTAATTATCATATTAAATACTTATGCGTGAAAATAATAGCGTTTCTCCAATTATTGAAAAAACTGTTTTTCCCATTTTGTTTGCCTTGAGTTTCTCTCATTTGTTAAATGATACCATTCAGTCCTTAATTCCTGCCATTTATCCTGTTATCAAGTCGAGTTATGGTTTAAGCTTCTCACAGATCGGCTTAATTACGCTTACTTTTCAAATGGCTGCATCATTACTACAGCCTTTCGTGGGCTTATATACCGATAAAAAACCTCAACCTTATTCCCTAGCAGTAGGTATGGGTTTCACGCTTATTGGCTTGATTACACTTTCTCAATCTGCTCATTTTTATACCATGCTCATTTCTGTTGCCTTTATTGGTATTGGCTCATCCATATTCCATCCGGAAGCTTCGCGAATGGCTCATGCAGCATCTGGAGAAAAAAGAGGTTTAGCACAATCTGTATTTCAATTGGGGGGAAATGCTGGTAGTTCTTTAGGACCATTACTGGCCGCATGGATTATTGTGCCTTATGGCCAGTTTAGTGTGATCTGGTTTTCTGCAATTGCCCTTTTGGCTATTGTAATATTGAGCTATGTAGGCAATTGGTATAGAGGTTTTATGATTGCCAGAAGTAAGAAAACAGCCATTCAAACTGAAGTTAGCCGATTCTCACGCAACAAGGTGATTTTTTCTGTCGTTATTTTATTGCTATTAATTTTCTCGAAATATTTTTATATGGCGAGCTTGACGAATTATTTTACCTTTTATCTGATTCATAAATTTAAGGTATCTGTTCAAACCTCTCAAATTTATTTGTTTGTGTTTCTATTTTCCGTAGCCGCAGGTACATTGTTGGGAGGCCCAATAGGGGATAAGGTAGGGAGAAAATATGTAATCTGGGCTTCCATTTTAGGAACAGCACCTTTTGCATTGCTACTGCCTCATGCTAATTTATTTTGGATAGGTGTACTTATCGTTCCCATTGGGATGATTTTAGCTTCTGCATTCTCTGCCATTTTAGTTTATGCGCAGGAATTGATTCCGGGAAAAGTGGGCCTCGTAGCTGGCTTATTCTTTGGCTTCGCTTTTGGAATGGGGGGCATTGGATCTGCCTTATTAGGAAAACTCGCAGATTCGAAAGGTATAGAATATGTATTTAGCATTTGTGCTTTTTTACCGTTGATTGGTTTGCTTACAGGTTTTCTCCCGAATATAGAAACCAGAAAAAAGTAGTCCAATCAGAGGATCAAGGTATTGAAGTGATTATAAGTGTTTTATTAGTGCATTTTTATCTATCGAGTAGGTTAATGGTAGAATTTCATTTATCACCATTTCGACCGCAGTGGAGAAATCTTTTCCACTACAAATAGAGCCCCTTCATCTATCGGTTAGTGTCTCACCATAAGTGATAGGAAGATTATGATTTGTCAATTGAAAAATGCTACTGGATGGTTAACCACCCCTGCCCCGCCTAAATTAGGAAGGGAGTTATCCTCATAGCTGTATAATGTAAGCTACTACTATTAATCTTCCAAACAACCAATAGTTAAAAAACTCCGCCTTTCATCAAGACGGAGTTTTTTTATTAAAAGTGGTAGTTAAGTCCTATGCTTGGACTGAAAGAATCGAGTCCGAAGCGGAAACCTTGATTTTGATAAGCCAGAGAATATGCATTATTGCCGTCATCTTTCATTTTGTGATTGTAATAAGAAAGTAAAGAAAACGAAAACTCAAATGCCCAGTGCTTCGTTGGAAAGAATGCAAAGCCTGGATTAACTGCTGCCGCATATGATGTGGTTTTATACTTTGTACTCCGAGGAATAACCGTAATTGAGCCACCATCTAGCGAAACAGACTTTCCAAAAGCAACTGATACATTACCCTGACCAAAAAATTTAACTTATCAATTATATTAACATAATACCTCACGAAAGGACCTAAATTGAAGTTGTCATTTTTACTTTCTAAATTGCTGATTATTGTATTATTACCTGTGTAAACGCTTAATTCAGAGGAATTTTTACTTCTTGTAAAGCCCACGCTTAAGCCTAATGCCAGATTTTTGCTAATAAAATGGCCAAAACGGGGTGTGATAGCAAAGTTTGTAGATTCCTGAGAGGTCAGATTATTGAGATTTTCTGGCTTTTGTTTATCTCTGTTGTAAGATATACTTCCGCCAATTAAGTTATCTCCCTTTTCAGTTTGTGCATTTGAAGTAAATGCGACAGCGCATAGCACTGCCAGTGTTAATAGTTGTTTTTTACATTTTCATTTGTGTTTTTTGTGTCCAACAAGATAAAATAAATAAACTGAAAAACTACTTTGTTAGTTATTTATTTATCAGGAATATTCAAATGAAATGGTGAAACTTATGGCGAGCATTTGTCTAAATGCAAACAGCCTGTTCATCAATGATGAACAGGCTGTTTAATATAATTAAGTCGAATATAGCTTAGCTTTCAGTTTCCTTATTTTAAGCTTTAATCTTTCAACTTTTAATCTTCAGTTCTTATGCTTTTTCAGCAAGTACTTTTGTAACTAAATCAGCAGCTTCTTTTAAAGCAATTGCTGAGAATACTTTAAGTCCAGACTCATCAATTAATTTTTTAGCTTCTTCTGCGTTTGTACCTTGTAAACGACAAATGATTGGCACAGGGATATTTCCAATTTCTTGATAAGCATCAATAACACCTTGAGCAACACGATCACAACGAACAATACCACCAAAAATGTTAATTAAAATTGCTTTAACATTTGGGTCTTTCAAAATAATGTTGAAAGCCGCTTTAACTGTTTGTGCGTTGGCAGTTCCACCAACATCTAAGAAGTTAGCGGGCTCACCACCAGCCAATTTAATTATATCCATAGTGGCCATTGCTAAACCAGCACCATTAACCATACAACCTACGTTTCCATCAAGGTTAACAAAGTTCAGGTTAGAAGCGCTTGCTTCAACTTCCATTGGATCTTCTTCCATGGTATCACGCATTGCTGCATAATCTTTATGGCGGAATAATGCATTTTCGTCTAAATCAACTTTAGCATCAACAGCAATAATTTTATCATCACTTGTTTTTAATACCGGATTAATTTCAAACATTGCAGAATCAGTTGCATCGTATGCTTTATATAAAGCGGATACAAATTTAACCATTTCTTTGTGTGCAACACCGCTCAAACCCAATTTGAAAGCTATTTTACGAGCTTGGAAACCTTGTAAACCAACTTTAGGATCAATTTCTTCTTTAAAAATTAAGTGTGGCGTATGTTCTGCAACCTCTTCAATATCCATACCGCCTTCAGTACTGTACATGATGATGTTACGGCCTGCAGCACGATCTAACAATACGGAGATGTAGAATTCTTTAGTTTCTGATGCACCTGGATAATAAACATCCTGAGCTACCAAAATCTTACTCACCAATTTACCTTCAGGCCCGGTTTGGGGTGTAACCAGTTGCATACCAATGATATCAGTAGCACGTTGTTTAACTTCATCAAGGTTTTTAGCTAATTTAACACCTCCACCTTTACCGCGACCACCAGCGTGGATTTGCGCCTTAATTACTACCCAATCAGAGTTGTAATCGATCTTCAATTGCTTGGCCGCTTCAACAGCTTGCTCCGGAGTATCGGCAACAATTCCTTCTTGAACGTTAACACCGAAACTTTTTAATATTTGTTTACCCTGGTATTCGTGAATATTCATTTGCTACAAAATTTGCCCAAAGCTACAATTCTAAAGCCTTTAAACAAATAGAATTTACTGATTTTTTAAAGAAAATGAAGGTTTTATGTTAATCAGAGAAAAGAGTGTGATAGAAGTGATCCTTAATTTATTAAAACTTAATTTCTCATTCTGATGAACCACTAGATTTTAGTGGGTATTACAATACTTTCTTCGCTAAATTTTCAATTTCATGTTTTAATTTTTGATCAAAAACTGCTTTTAAAATACCGGTTTTCAAATTGTAAGTGAAATATTCAACTTCTGGCAGATGATTGGATTTTTTATCACCACTTACATTTTTAATTAAATTTAATAAAATGAGATCATGTTTATTGTCTAATGTCCATCCACTTAGCGTGTAATTGTTAGGGGTTATCCTGATAAATGACTTTCCTCCCAATGTTGAAAAATAAAGCTTATTGGCATCTTTGCTTGTCAATTTCTTATCTCCATCAGTATCAGCATCGTTAATATCATAATAAATAAACTGATCTGATAATGTTGGCTGATTGCTTGTTCCCTTTTCTGAATCACCAATTTGGAAACTATTGATGATCAACTTTTCTCTCGTAAGGAAATCCTTGGTTCCTGATATTACATTATAAAATATGAAATTCCAGTGAATGCTTTTTACTTCCCTTTTGTCACTATCTTGATCCTTGCTATTTAAACTTAGAGGATACATCAATATATCCGTGTTCTTTACCATAATGGGCAACCCATATTGTACTTCCGGCTGATTCACATTTGTTGTGCCAGCACTTGCTTTTGTAGTTGAAATTGTTTTTTCATCTTCATTACAGGCTGATGCAACTACAATTAAAAGGAGGCTGAGTAATGCTATTGAGATGTTCTTTTTCATTTGGTTAATTTATTTACTGAGATAATATAATCTTAAAGAAATTTCCTGACACAAGGCTGCGTCAGGAAAAGCGTATTTCTATGACTTTAACTTCCGGCAAAAGGAGTTCCAAATATTCCAACTGCTAACTCCACCCAAGTTATAAACAAAAGAAGGAGTATAATCACTAATAACATGGTTTTTAGAAGATTAGTTTTTACATACCTGATGACCAGTTCTATTGCTAAGCCGGTACTCAATAATAACACTGCTGCAATTACAAAATCTGAAAGTGTCCAGTTTACTTCTTTTGTAAATTGCATCGCTACCAAAGGGATGCTCAAAATTAAAGCGGTGGTCATAAGAATAATTCTGATCCTTAGTTTTGACGGGTTAAGTGTTTGTTGATTTGTCATGGTGTATTAAATTAAGTGAATTTTATAACTATTTATAATGTGGGCGATTTAATTTGATCGCTTAATCCCAAAATACTGGGCTGCATTCCAATCTTGCATGTTCCATGATAACCAGCTTTCTTGTTCGTACCGTTCCTGAAAATAGCCAATTCGTTCATCAAGTTGGTTTCTGTAGTAATCTGCGTTTTGAGGTTTGGCAATTTCCCTTTCATCAAGCACCTTGACTGGCGTATAGTGTAGTTTCGCCCTGTTCTGATCCAGTAAAGGCAAAGTCTTATCCGAAAGTGAGAGCAGGTAATCTACGTCTAAAGAAATTTTTTCACTTTGTGCCAGGTTATATTTTGCGATGGCAACATCCCAGTTTATGGTGCTGAAAGCTAATAACAGCATAAACCAAATGTTTCCGTTAATTTTGAGGAGATAAAATAATGTTTTTTGTTTGGCTACTTTTAAGTAAACGGTAGTTAAACCAATCATGCAGAGCAGTGCAAATACCAATACCCCAATTCTTTTATGGGTAAGACCATAAAATTCGATGTAGTATCCATCTCTGATCAAAACTGAAATAATGAGAATAATATTTTGAACAATCCAGGTGAAGGCAAGCGTTTTAAGTATTTTGCTTTTGCTATAAAAATTTAAATTCCCACGGAAGAAGTAGGCGATTACAGCCATTGCCATAATGATACTGAAAATCAAGGAATTTGTGCCTTCATGGAGTGCTCCAGAGAAATTACCTGCTGGTTTATAGCCAAACCAAAGCGTAGTGATATCGATGGTGTTTAACAAGAGCAGTAGAATATTGAGTGCCACAAACATAATTGCACCGATAATATATTCAGTTTTGAGCGCCATTTTTCGTGACAACAAATTTCCGGCAAACGTTTCCATAACCAGATACCATAGTGTCTTTTGTGACGATCCCCTTCTGATTCTTTTTAATTGTTCACTGGCTTTTAGTTCTTCATTTTCAAGTCTTTTGTTCAGTAAGGGTAACAATAAACCACTGGTCAGCAATAATCCGAAGCAGAAATAAAAGAAGCGTTCAATATCCAGGTCTTCAAAAAAGAATCGGAGAATACCTTCAAAAAAATTAAAAATGCTGGTTAAAATGGTCTGTAGGTAATGCGCAAATAATTCGTTAGCGGCAGCATAAAGGCAAGTAAAAAAGATAACTGCGATGAAGGGGATGACGATGTATTTGATTAATCTAAAAACAGGTTTCAGGTTAAAGTTGCCTATGCTTATTTTACTCAGGTTAGTAATGGCATTGTAGGGTGTAGTGATCATCTGAAGAATTGCCGCCAGCCCAGCTGCAAATAAAGTTCTAATCTGTTGATTATGACTGATTCCAATAAACACCAATAAGCTGATGTAATAGGTCGCTATAGATAAGTCAGTATTATTAATCACAACTAAAATAGCAGCCATAAGATGTGCTAAGCCAAAAATTTTAAATTTTGCGCTCTTCATTATGTCTGTATTTAAATAGGTTATGGTCAGTATAAAGATGCTGTATATCAATAAATTAAAGGCTAGTCTTTCTTTCCAGAATAATAAGTTGAACAGCAAGCCACCGAATATGGTGGCAATGAGCAAGAGGTTGGGTTTGTTTTTCATAATGGTGTGATTACAGGTGTTATTTTTAATTAATTATTATGGTCAGGTATAAGATGCTTAGCGGAATATTGAGTAATACACAAACGATGGCTACCACAATATTTTTCCAATGTGCTGTGTTTAAGAAAAGTGCTGCAATTAAGGCTAGTAAAATGATTGTATTCATGATGAAAGCAAGCATTACATCATTTAAACCTATCGCTATCAATAAATTTTGCTTGCTGATTAGAAAAGCGAGCAGAAGAAATGTCCCAACGGCGGCCGAGCAAAGGGCTGCTTTTTTTCCAATTCGTATAATCAGTGGTTCCATTACGTTTTTTCGTTTTTAAAAGTGCTTTGTATTTCAAAGTAAATAGTCAAAAAAAATAGTTTATAGCTTTTTTATCATTTTTTCAAGTGCATCCAAATGGGCTTTAAAGGCTTGTTTACCCAAAGCTGTGATGGAGTAGGTAGTGCTGGTTTTTCTACCGATGAAACCTTTGTGTACCTTGATAAATTCGGCCTGCTCCAAAGTATTTAAATGCGAAGCCAAATTTCCATCAGTAAGTTCTAACATTTGTTTCAGGTCGTTAAAGCTAATTTCATTGTTTACCACAAGCATAGACATTACGCCCAGCCTGATCCTGCTATCGAAAATTTTATTTAAATCTGCTATCGGATTTTTCATCTTAAGCGCCTCTTTCGTATTTAAAATACATCACCAAGCCATAAATAATGTGGAGTACACCAAAACCAAATGCCCAGAAGAGTAAGTCATATCCAATATAAAACATGCAGATTAAACCGAGTATTACTTCGAGATAGCCGAGATATCGGATGTCGCTAAAGGTGTATTTACTCGCATTAATGAGTGCAAGACCATAAAAAATTAAACAAGTTGGTGCAATAATGCTGTAAGTATCTGGATAGTTAACCAGCAAAGCAATAATAAATAAACCGCCGGCAACTAGCGGAGTCATCAGGTTAAATAATAAGGCTTTAGATGTTTTATCCCAGATGGGCAGGTTATTTTGCTGACTTTTTCTATAGGTAAATAAAACACCTCCAGCCAATGCAACAAACAATACAATTAACCCAAGTTTGATTAAGTTAAATTCAAGATCTATTTCGCCTTCCACACCATAACTGTAACCTCTTTTGGCAAAGAATTTTTCTATTTCCTCATGTGCAAAATAAGCACCGATTAAGGCAATTCCGCCTGCAAAAACGCCAGATAAACCACTTAAAGAAATGAAACGGGATGACCTGTCCATCATTTGTCTGATATCCTTAAGGGTATTTAGTTGTTCTTCTTGATTGCTCATTTTGAAAGTGCTTTGTTTTTCAAAGTTAAATAAGAAATTGATAATAACAAATTTATTTTTTCTTTTAAGATGATTGTGCCGATTTGAGATGATCATACGAATTTGGTTTTTTAGCCTTTAGTCTTTCACCTCTAGTCTTTCACCTTTAGTCTTTCAGCTTTGGTCTTTTACCTTTAGTTTTCAGCTCTAGTCTTTCCCTTAAAACATTCCTTAACATTTGCAACTTTTAACTATTTTTACGGCATGCTAAAAGCCACCGGAGTAAAAAAGTCGTATGGGAATCTTCAAATCCTTAAAGGGGTGAATTTTGAAGTGCAAAAAGGAGAGATCGTGAGTATCATAGGGCCTTCTGGTGCAGGGAAAAGTACATTATTGCATATCTTAGGTACGCTAGATAAACCAGATGAGGGTGAGGTAGAATTAAAAGGATCGGTGATTAGCAAACTCCATGGCGATCTATTAAGCACGTTTCGAAATCAGAATATTGGTTTTGTATTTCAATTTCATCACTTGTTGCCAGAATTTAGTGCCATTGAGAATATTTGTATTCCGGCATTTATTGCCAAAACCAATAAAAAGCAGGCAGAGACCAGGGCACTGGAATTGTTGGATTTATTTGGTCTGAAAGACAGGGCTAATCACAAGCCTAATCAGTTATCAGGAGGTGAGCAACAGCGTATTGCAATTGCCAGGGCTTTAATTAACAATCCATCTATTATTCTGGCTGATGAGCCTTCGGGAAATCTGGATTCTGAAAATGCATCAGCCTTGCATCAGCTTTTTGTGAGTTTGAGGGATAATTTTCAGCAAACATTTGTTATTGTTACCCATAATGAACATTTGGCCAAAACCAGTGATCGAGTGGTAACTATGAAAGATGGATTAATTGTATAAGATCAATTTCTTACAACTCAATCATTCATTTATCTCATTTAAACACTCATTTAATTATTCAATCTATTTATAAATTTTGAAAATACTTATAACGGGCGGAAACAGTGCGAAAGCGTTAAAGCTCTTGAAAGCCTTTCCCAATCACTTCGTTTTATTGGCAGATTATGGTGATGTACCCGGCATTATCACTGAAAATTATGCCTTTACTTCCTTGGGCTTACTTAATCAAGATAGTATTGCGCACCTTTTACTCAATTTTTGTATTACAGAATCAATCGACAGCATTATTCCGCTTCATGATTATGAGGTAGAACCGCTTGCAAAGTCTGCCGTATTGTTTAGCGAATATGGCATTCAGGTTTTAACACCTCAACCAGAATTGATTGATTTTTTCCGCTCTGCCGAAAAAAATACCTTTAAAAACTTTGCCGTATTTATTCATGGTGAATGTGTTTTCGCTAGCGGAGGTGAAATTTTTATTCGTCGTGAAGATGAATTAAATGGTGTGTTCGGTTATAACTCTCCTGATGATGAATTAAAACTTTTTACAGTTTAGCAAATGATGGATATCGCAGCAGTTTTAAAAAACAAAGAAGCCGTAATTTTTGAATTGGATGATGTTTTGTTTCCAGAAAAAGATTATCTGCTACAGGTATATTATCTGTTTGCTCAATTTATTGAATACACTGAACAAAAGGATGCAGGAGCTACTTTAGCCTTTTTACAGGCTGAATTTAAACAAAATGGTGTTGATGAACTTTTTGATAAAACAGCTGCCCAATTTGGAATTGACGCTAAATACAGATATAACTTTGAGTTGCTACATCAAAATGCCCGTTTACCTTTAAAATTATTATTGTATCAAACCATGTTAGATTTGATGCAGGAGCTGGTGGTGAACAGGAAAAAAATCTTTATTGTAACTGCCGGAAATCCGGAACAGCAACTGAATAAAATTAAGCAAACGGAATGGAATGGACTTGAGCAATACCTCACCGTTTATTTCACTGATGAATTGAAACTACAGAAATCAGAAATTTTTCAGAACATCCTAAATGACAATAATTTATTGGCTGATGAGGTGTTAGTTATCGGTGCAAATAATTTTGATGAGCCACAGGCTAAAATTGTTAATTTGCAGTATATTAGCTCACTAGAAATTTTCAAATAAATATGCTGAAAAAAGTTTATTCGCAAAAAAATATTTTGTGTTTTCTGATGATGTCCTTCGGGTTAATCACCTCTTGTAAAAAAAACAACTCTGCAGATGAATCGCCGAGTCAAACCACTGAATCCAATACCCTTCAAACGCCCACAACCAACCGGGCAGAGTTAACCAAAGATTCAATTTTCTTGTATGCAAAGCAAACCTATTTTTGGAATATCGGGATGCCATCCTACGATGATTTCAATCCTAGAAAATACAGTAGCAATGAGCAGGTTTTAGCTGCTTTAAAGGCATTACCCAGCACGGGTGGAAAGGATAAATATTCTTTCATTGATGATGGTACAGTTGCCGGAGAACTTGGTGGGGTAAGTGGCGATTATGGATTTTCAGTTAATTATGATGGGGCTAACATCTTACGTGTAAAATATGTTTACGCAACCTCTCCGGCAGCAGTTGCCGGATTAAAAAGAGGAGATATTATCACCAAAGTTAACGGTCGGACTACTTTGAGAACAAGCCAATCTGATATCGATAATATTAATGATGGTGTATTTGGTAGTAACGCATCCGTTTCATTAACCATTACAAAGGCAGATCAAACTGTTCAAAATCTGGTTATTAACAGAGGTGCTTACAACATCAACCCAATATTATTTAGTAATACTTATACAGTAGGAGCAAAGAAGATTGGTTATGTAGTGTTTAACAGTTTTACTACAAACTCTGTTCCTTTGCTTGATGCCGCATTCAGTAAATTTGCGACTGATGGAATTACGGAACTGGTTGTTGATTTGCGTTATAATGGTGGCGGTTCTGTTGCTACCTCTGAGGCATTTACTAATTTAATCGCACCATCTACACAAAATGGTAAAATTATGTACACTACATATTGGACCAAAACCATGCAGGATAAAAAAGCTACCATCCTTCAAAACCAAAAGTTTTATCAAACGACTTCAGATGGTGTAAAGCGTTTGTATTCTATGTTCGATTATGATTATCAGCCCATTGCGGCCGCAGGAAATCAAGAATTTTTTAAAAAGAGGGGATCGCTTAACGGAATCTCCAGAGTTTATTTCCTGGTAACCAGTGGAACGGCTTCTGCAAGTGAATTACTGATTAATAATTTAAAGCCAGTAATGGATGTGAAATTAATTGGTCGTAAAACTTATGGAAAACCTGTAGGTTTCTTTTCTCTTCGTATAGATAAGAACGATTTATACATTCCCCAGTTTCAGACCAAAAATCAGGCTGACTTTGGCGATTACTTTGATGGGATGACCGTTGATAAGGACATTGCTGACGATTTAACAAGGGATTTTGGTGATGCCTCAGAAAGTTTACTTGCGCAGGCTCTCAATTATTCGGCTACGGGAAGCTTTACCTCGTTTATAAAAGAAAAAACATTAAGTAGTACATCTGGTGCTTCCAGAGCATTGATTGATCATACTAATGAACAATTAGACCATGAATTTAAAGGAATGGTGGAAACCAGAAAGATGAAATTGAAGTAAAAATAAGATCATTTAATATGCGAAGGCAGTATCATTTTTAAAAAGATGATACTGCTTTTTTTTACTATATAAAATCTTAATGCTTTTGCCCTTTATTAATTTTGAAAAGATGCAGAATTTGTGGGAATAATGCATCCATATATTCTTCTACGCCATTTTTTGATCCTGGGAAAGTTAACACCAACGTATCACCAATAAATCCTGCAATACCTCTTGATAGCATTGCATAAGGCATTCGCTCCTGTCCGTAATTTCTGGCAGTTTCCATAACACCATCAATTTTGCGTTCAATAAGCGGACTGATGGCTTCGGGAGTAACATCACGTGGTGACAAGCCTGTTCCTCCTGTTAAAATTAGCAGATTAATCTCCTTGCTCACCAGCTCTTTAGTTGTATTTTGGATCACTTCAATTTCATCAGGAACAATAGTGTATTCTGTCGTAGCAATGCCAAATTGTTCCAATCGACTCATAATGGCTTTACCAGAATAATCTTCAGCTATTTGTTGAAAAACAGAATCTGAACACACCACTACTGCAGCCTTAATTTCAGGGAACTTCAGGTATTTAAAATCTGATTTGCCTCCAGACTTTTGAAGTAAACGGATATTTTGTATTTCTACGCCCTTGTCTATAGGCTTTAACATATCGTACATGGTTAACGCAGTAACGGAAGCACCATGCATGGCCTCAACTTCCACTCCAGTTTTATAAATGGTATGTACTTCCACTTTAATCAGGATCATTAAATCCACAATTTCGTAGGTGATGGATGTAAATTCAATAGGCAATGGGTGACAGTCTGGAATAACATCACTGGTTTTTTTTACACCAAATAGACCAGCAGCACGGGCAAATTCAAAAACATCTCCTTTAGGGATTTTTCTTTGCACAATGGCATCGATTGTTTCCTGTTTTGAAACTTTTACTGTAGCACTAGCCACCGCAATCCGCAAGGAGTTTGATTTTTTCGTAATATTTACCATATTAAATGTTTTCTTTCCACTGATGGGTATCGTCTTCAAATATTTCTTTACCCCAGATCGGGAGTTCTGCCTTAATACGTTCCACCAGTTCATTACAGGCTTCTATTGCAGGTTTACGGTGAGCAGATGAGGTGAATACAAATAAACAGATTTCGCCCGCACTTATCATTCCTAAACTATGGTGCACATGCATACAGTTTAACGGGTATTTCAAAAAAATCTCTTCCCTAATTGCATCCATTTGTGAAAGCGCCAATTCTTCGTAAGCCGTATAATCAATGCCTGCTACAAATTTACCGTTTATCTCATCTCTTCTAATCTGTCCCATGAAAATGCTGTGACCACCAATAGCTGTTTTTGTTGCATGCTTTGCGATACTGTCAGCAATAAATGCCGGACTAATCGCACCATTTACAAAGATGTTTTTTATTTTTTTTTCACTCATTTTATCTTTTTAGAAAATGGTCTTTCCATTTTGCAATGCCTCCTTTTAAGCTATAAATTTTCTTTGCTGCACCGTATTTTTCCTGAAGCAATTCTGCCGCGGCAATGCTTCTGATACCATGCTGGCAAAGCAATACAATGCTTTCAGCTTCAATATTGTTTTGGATAAAGGTATTAAATTCAGACATTGGTACCTGTAAGAATTTATCTTGATCCAGAATCGGAAATTCATGTTTTTCCCTTACATCAATTACCAAAGCCAAATCTTGCTCTCTCAACAACAGCATCCTTTTTATATCGATCTCTTCATAAATAGGTGCATTGGAATGTGACTGGTTTTCATCCATCAATATAAAATCAGCTTTGCTTTTTGGTAAAACATAATCATGACCAACAGAAATATTTAAGGTGTATTGTGTTTGCGTGAGCAGATTATAATGAAGCAAGGTGTTAATCAAAGGCTGACCGATTCCGGCAATCAGCTTAATGGTTTCTGCTGCAGCCATTGTACCTATAATTCCAGGCAGCACGCCCAATACGCCATTTTCTGCGCAATTTTGAATTTCGCCAGGTGCTGGTGGAGTAGGGAAGATGTCACGGTAATTGGTTGCAACACCTTGTTTATCTTTTACATTAAAAATAGCCAGCTGGCCCTCAAAACCAGATACAGCTGCAAAGATTAATGGTTTTTGAAGAAATGTACAGGCATCGTTAATGATGTATCTTGAGTCGAAATTATCGGTACCATCGATCACAACATCGTAGCTTTCTATAATGTTGAATATATTATTTTTATCCAGCCGAAGTTGATGTTCCACAATGGAAATTTCTGGACTTACCAATCCCAACCTTTTAGCGGCAACTTTTACTTTAGGTTGGTCAAGGTCTTCTGTAGTGAAAATAATTTGCCTATGCAGATTGGACAGTGAAATGGTATCATCATCCACTATTCCTATTGTCCCGATGCCTGCTGCGGCCAGGTATTGCAATATTGGACAGCCCAATCCACCAGCACCAACCACCAATACGCGTGAATTGATGAGTTTATTTTGTGCCGTGGCTCCAAAGCCTTTTAAAATCAGTTGCCTGCTGTAACGCTCATTATCCATTACTGTTAACCTCCAGAAAATGGTGGCATAATGGCCACTTTATCTTCGTTTTTAAGGGATTGATTGGATTGTATCATGTTTTGATTAACCGCCAGTTTATATTTCATGCCGACCAATTCGGGAAATGATGTTTCCAGATAGCTTTTCAACTGATCAGTATCCGTAACATTTGAAATCTCCACCTGCTGATGGCCGATAAATTCAGATATTTTACCAAAACTGATGATCTCTAATTTCATATTCATTTCCATTTTAAAATTTTTCTATCATTTTGAAAAATCATTAGATTAGTCATTCTTATAAGCTTTACTTTGGTCAGGAAGTAACATCACTGTTATCTTTTCTCCAGCCACAAAATGCTGTTGGTCTTCTCTCAAACGAATGAGGCAATTGGAATGTGCAAATGAACTCAAACGAAATGACTCTTGCGCATTTAATGGTTTTGCTTTCCCGTTTGTGTAAATTCCCTTTAAAAAATGGGTTAGTCCGAGGGGTTTTTCATAATCAGTCTCTAGTTCTGCTTCCACTTCAACCATGCTGTTTGGTAGATTTGATAAGGCCTTAATGGCGGGTAAAACATAATTATAATAACAGCTTAAAACAGAAGATGGATTTCCGGGCAAACCAAAAACAAGTTTACGGTTTTGAGTGCCGAAAAACAGGGGTTTACCCGGCTTCTGTTTAATCTTATGGAATTTTTGTGCTATTCCACATTGTGCTGCGGCAGCAATTACAAAATCATAGTCACCCACACTTACACCTCCGGTTAAAAGCACTACGTCACTTTGATTTAGTGCCATATGCATGGTTTCTATCAATGATTCAAGGTTATCATTTACCCATAGTACTTCTATGTGCTGAATACCTTCCAACTTCAACGCCGCAGATAAGGAATAAGAATTAGATTCGTAAACCTGGCCAAATGCCAGTGGATTTCCCGGTTGCCGTAACTCATTTCCTGTGAGCACAATAGTTACCTTTGGCATTGGAAAAACTTTTACTTCACTGATGCCGATTCCGGCCAAAAAGCCCAGAGCAGCTGGTGTGAGTAAACTTCCGGTCTGCATTGCCAATGCTCCGGCTTTAATTTCAGCACCTTTTTCACGAACATTTAAACCTTTAGCGATTTTTGGGTCTTCCACAGTAATTTGATTTGCAGAAAGGTTAATTTTTTCCTGCATCACTACAGTGTCAGCACCTTCCGGCAGTGGTGCGCCCGTAAAAATCCGGCTGGTTTCACCATTGGTAATGGTAATGGATTGACTGGTGCCAGCAGCCATTTCCCCAACCAGCGTATAGGTCTTTAACGCTGGTTCAAATTTTATCGCATAGCCATCCATAGATGATTGCCTGAATGCAGGAATATCATATGCAGCATAAACATCTTCTGCTAAAACATGTCCGGATGCTTCTTGTAATGGTGTTTTTAGCGGATCTAATATGGTAATGTTATCAAGAATGATTTGTTTTGCCTGGTCTACTGTAATCATTTATCCTCCAATTGTGATCATACTTCGATTATTGATGGCTGCTGCATCTAAAGATTCAAAATGTGAAATGAGCTGACCTCCTAGTGCTTTCTTTTTCTCCCAGATGGAGGCCATAATTAATGGAAGTACGTCTTCATCATTTCTCAGGGCAGTTAGTAAATCTGTTTCTCCATTAGAGAACAGGCAATTCTTCAACTTTCCATCGGCGGTAAGGCGCATCCTGTTGCACGTACTACAAAAAGGAGCCGTCATGGTACTTATAATGGCAAAAGAACCTTCATGGCCGGGAATCATAAAATGTTTGGCCGTATCGTGAGGAGCACCTTCAACAGGTAATACCGTAAAGTCTTTTT
The DNA here is from genome assembly GCF_004340665.1 of Pedobacter psychrotolerans. Classification (GTDB taxonomy): domain Bacteria; phylum Bacteroidota; class Bacteroidia; order Sphingobacteriales; family Sphingobacteriaceae; genus Pedobacter; species Pedobacter psychrotolerans. Next base: position 657,345 of record NZ_SLWO01000004.1, on the reverse strand, counting down.
CAACCGCTGTTAGAATTTCCTGAAGCGAAAACATTTTATTGCTGGTCCATTTATTGCCACTAAAAGGCATAAATTCAATGAACCTGATCTGAATCGGATTGTGTTTCGTCCAGTCTATAAAATCTTTAATTTCACCATCATTGAGTCCTTTCATCACCACCATATTAATTTTGACGGTGATTTTTTCATGTAAAAGTAACTCAATATTGCTGCGTACCTGATGGAAAACATCACGGCGGGTAATGAGCATAAATTTTTCTGCCTGAAGTGTATCCAGACTAATATTGATGGTCTTTATGCCAGCCTCTTTCAATACCGGAAGCATTTCTGCAACCCGGGTTCCATTGGTGGTGATGACCAGCTCTACAGGAAGTTTACCCAATGCAGAAATAATGGCTGCTGCATCTTTTCTCACCAGTGGCTCACCACCGGTAAGCCTGATTTTTTTTACACCCTGACTAACAAATACTTTGGCAAGTTTGATAATTTCATCTGTCTGCATCAATCTGGAAGCAGGTGTGAAATCGTATTCTTCTTCTGGCATGCAATAAAAGCAGCGGAAGTTGCAGTTATCTGTTAAGGATATCCGCAAATAATCATGTACTCTTCCAAATGAATCTGCTATCATTATTGCTTGATTAAATTATTGTAATCGGTTTCGGTATCAATATCAATATTACCCATCGCAAATGCAACAATGGCCACATCATTGTCGTGTAATTTTAACATTGATTTTGCCCCATTATTTCCGGTCAAAGATAAAAGTTGAGGGAAGTATTCCTTATTGAACAGTACAGGAGTACCAGTTGTTTTTACATAAGTGCTTGCAATGATACCTTTTTTTGTATTGACCTGTTTCTGTTTTAGTTTCTCAAAGACTTCAGCTGTGATAAATGCCTGATCTGAAACTGCTATAATAATGTTTTCGACCATTGGTGATTGTTTCAGAAGTGCTGATACCCCGGCAATAATGCTGGATGACATTCCTTCTGACCAGTTTTCATTGATCACAAAGTTCACTTCAATTGGTAATTTTTCCTGAATTTCGTTTGCGTAAGCTCCGAGTACTACGATGATCGGTTGAAAAGATGTTTGCAGTGCAGCATTTATGGTGTGTTCAATAAGTGTTTTTTGCTTAAATTCCAGCAACTGCTTCGGTCTACCTAAACGGCTGGAATTTCCTGCTGCCAGGATTACGATACCCGTATCCATCAATTATTTTTAATTTCATGAACGTGAATTGGGGCAATTTTTTCCTTTAATCTACCCGCAGTTGCGCCAGATAAAACGGCCTTAATTTCTGCTACAATCGAAATGGCAATTTCTTCAGCCGTTTCTGCACCAATATCCAGCCCAATCGGCCCATGTACTCTGGATTGATTTTGATCTGTATTTAAGTTAAGTTCATCCAGCATTCTAATTAATTTCTTTTTAGGCCCCAATGAACCAATATATGGGGCATTGGTAGGGAGGAGCAGATCTAATAATTTCAGATCGTAGTTATAATTATGCGTCATTAACACAAATGCGGTATTTTCATCAATGGTGATCTGCTGTAAAAGTTGACCTGGTTTGGCGACTAAAATCTGATTGGCTTTGGGGAAACGTTGACTCGTGGCGTGTGTCAGCCGTCCATCGGCTATGGTGACGTTCCAACCCAGGATATCTGCGATATTGGCGAGTGGCTGCGCATCATTTCCAGCACCTGCTATAATCAGCGCAATAGGCGGACTTATAAATTCTAGGAATGCAGTGATGAGTTCTTTACCTGCATTATAATCTAAAAATGTTGATTTTTTTTCTGCTAAAACCTGTTGAAGATCATCAGAAAGTGATGGGAAGTATTCATTTTCTTTATTTTTAAATTGATCATGTTGCCTTAGCAACATGTACGTACCGATTTGTTTTTTACCTTCCAAAGAAAATAATACGGCCAATGCTGCATTTTTGCGTTTACTTTCGAGTTCAGCTAAAATGGTAATTGGGTTTACCTCTTGGTCATCAAAAATAGGTTCGAAAAGGATGTAAACAATTCCGTTGCAACCCAGCTGTACACCAAATTTAGCATCATCCTCATCCATAGAATCATAAGTAACCAATTTATTTTCCTGCTGGTGGATGGCGCTCAGTGCCTTTCTTAAGGCATCACCTTCCAGGCAGCCACCACTAATGGCACCAGTTAAGATGCCATCTTCCGTAATCAGCATTCGGGCGCCAGGTCTGCGATAAGATGATCCCTCCACTTTGACCACTGTTGCTAAAGCTGTTTTTTTTCCATCTTTCCTGGCTTGCGCATGTGCCTTTATAATGTCTGCAATTTCTTTCATTGGGCGATTTTCAAATGAAGCAATGTAACCACTGTGTTTTGAAATCGGTTATTTGCTATTTAATTAAAACAATGTTTAGCGTCAATGTTTTGATATTTTGAAGAAATTTGAATTTTAAATAAACAACACGCTAAATGCTCTTTTGATCATCACCAAAACCCTCAAGCCAATTACCTGTTAATTTAGCTAAATTAGCCATTTGAAATTGGCATCACTTATTTTCATTCATGAAAAAAAATCCTGCATTTAGAATTTTAATTTTAACGCTATTATTTTGCTTAGCCGGTAATGCACAGCTTTCTGCACAAGTTTTGCGGATTGCTGTTGCGGCAAATGCGCAGCAACTGATTAAAAGACTGCAGAAAGATTTTGAGCGGAAAACCGGAATAAAATCCGAGGCAATAGTTGGTGCATCAGGGAAACTGACAACCCAAATTATGAATGGCGCACCTTACGATATTTTTCTTTCAGCAGATACTGAGTTTCCGGAGCAATTGTATGCGAAACAATTAGGGCTACTAAAGCCAAAAATTTATGCATTGGGCAGTTTAATCATTTGTGGGAAAACCAATCACGATTTAAAAAACTGGCCAAAATTGCTGCTTGGCTCGAAGACGGGGCGAATTGCTGTTGCCAATCCAAAAACAGCGCCATATGGAAAAGCTGCAAAAGAGGCACTGGAATATTATCAATTAAAAGACAAGGTTAGCTCCAACTTGGTTTATGCGGAAAATATCTCGCAGGTGAATACCTATATTCAAACGAGAGCTGTGGAATTAGGCTTTACTACTGAATCATTTCTATATGAGCATAGCGATAAATCAAAATTGAAATGGGCTAGGGTAGACCCTGAAAGTTATGGCAAAATAGAACAAGGGGCAATCTTACTGACTTATGCTAAAAAAGGAAAGCTTAAGGAAGCGACAAAATTTTTCGATTACCTTTCTTCTGCCTCTGCACAGCAGATTATCAGTAAAAGTGGTTATCATTTACCTGTAGTAAAGAAAAGTTAATGGATTTTGAACCAATTTATCTCAGCCTAAAACTTGCCCTGATTACCACCGCGATACTTCTAGTGATTGGGATTCCGGTTGCTTACTGGCTTTCAGGGAAGAGTACAATGGCTAAAATTATTCTGGAAGCTTTAATTACGATGCCCCTGGTGTTGCCTCCTTCCGTTTTAGGGTTTTATTTGCTTCTGGCTTTTAGTCCGAACAATGGTTTTGGAAAATGGCTTCATGAACATTTAAACCTCCAGCTTGTTTTTTCATTTGAAGGATTGGTTTTTGCGTCTATTATTTATAGCCTTCCCTTTATGATTAGTCCGGTAAAATCTGCGTTTAGCCATCTGCCTGAAACGCTGGCACAGGCTTCTTACACCATGGGTAAAACCCGGTGGCAAACTTTTATTTACGTTTTGCTTCCTAATATAAAGGCTTCTATCTACACGGCTGCAGTTCTTACATTTGCCCATACTTTAGGTGAATTTGGAGTGGTATTGATGATTGGTGGCAATATTCCCGGTGTAACTAAAGTGGCCTCTATTGCCATTTATGATGCGGTTGAAACCATGGATTATCATGCCGCTAATCAGTATGCGCTAATTCTTTTTGCCATTACTTTTGCTATTGTACTGGCCGTTTTCATCTTTAATAAAAAAGCGGTTAAAAACCCATTCGAATGATAGAAGTTGACATTACAAAGCGTATAAAAACCTATAAAGGTTGGGAGGATTTAAAGGTGAAAACTCAATTCGACATGGGGAAGATTACCCGGATTACCGGACCTTCTGGCGTGGGCAAAACAACATTATTAAAAATTATTGCTGGATTGATTACACCTGAATTAGGCGCAATTAAATTTAATGGTAACACCTGGTTTGATGCGGAAAAGAAATTCTCTAAAAAAATTCAGGACAGGAAGGTAGGTTTCGTTTTTCAGGATTATGCATTGTTCCCCAATATGACGGTGGAAGCGCATTTAGCTTATGGGACAAAGGATCAGACTTATATCAATGAATTACTTGAGCTGGGTGAAATGGAAAATTTCCGTCAACACTTGCCTGGTCAGCTTTCTGGTGGACAACAACAAAGACTCGCCATTTTAAGGGCCTTATCTACCAAGCCAGTTTTATTACTGATGGATGAATCCTTCTCAGCGCTTGATAAGGAACTGAAAGGTAAATTGATGACTAAACTTCAAGCTTTATTTTTAGTACAGGGCACAACTGTATTGGTTGTTACACACCATGACGAAGTGTTTGACCAATCTTCTGCAATATTCCGGTTGGAAGATTAATCTGTTAAAATGAATTAGAAACTGGTCGTGATCATCAATTGCCATATATTAGTCTTTGAATAATCTTTATCTTCCTTTTGTGCCCAGAACATATACCCGAATTCTGTATCTATTTTTTTGCTCCACCGATAACCCAGTGAAACAGATGAACGATTCTGATCTAATGTGTGGCCGTTCACGTTATTTTTATTGATGACGTTAAGAAACAATTCATTTTGAACGCCAGTGTAAAGGCCCTTGCTAAATTCTTCATTCGCTAAAAGTGGGATTTGTGCAGCTACAAAAAATCTGGCCCGTTGTGAAAAATTGGTCTGACTTTCCTGAGTGATCAATCGCTGTTCCAGACGAAATCTCAAACTCCATTCTGTAAGTCCAGTATTAGTATTAAATAGATATTGCTGATAAATCCGGTTTTCAGGGTTTAAAACTTTGAGATCTGAATCATCCTTTTCCCATTTACCTAAAAAGGCATAGCCAACAGCAACAGCATGGTGTTTATTGAAATTGTAATTTAAGGCAGTCCGCAGGAGCAATGCCGAAAAATCACTCAACTGATCTGACGATCGAAACTGTACATCGGCAAGGACATCAAATTTTTGATTAATTTTCTGACTGTGGGAAATAAACAGCCACCCTGTATTTTCAGTCTGGGCGGCTGTATGAAATGCAATCAGGCATAAAATTGCCATCACCCAACATTTTCTAATGCTCATTTATAAAGGTTATTGGCATGTGTATGGATGTGATGAAACTCATAACAGTTCATCGAAATGAATAGGTAATTTATAAATGCGTTTTCCTGTTGCATGATAAATGGCATTTGAAATGGCGGCAGGCATACCCACAAGTCCAATTTCACCAACGCCTTTTACACCAAGTTCATTAATTACTTCATCATTTTCCTCGGCAAAAATCACATCAAGCTGTTGGATATCTGCATGAACAGGAATATGGTATTCACCTAAATTAGTATTCATGTATTTGCCCAGTTTTTCATCCATAATGGTTTCTTCATGAAGTGCCTTGCTGATTCCCCATACCATTGATCCATAAATCTGACTTTTAGCCGTTTTAGGATTGATGATTTTTCCTGCTGCAACTGCGGTAACTGCCCGGGTTACGGTAACTGTGCCCAGATCTTTGTCAACCTCCACTTCAACAAAGGAGGCGCTATGCGTAGCCATGCTATATTTTTTAAGTTTCAGCAAGTGTGGCTTACCCATGTTGGTGGTTTTAATGGTTTTACCTTTGTTGAAAGCAATAATTTCTTTAAAAGAAACCGTAACATTTGGATTCTGATTTAAAGCAATCGTGCCATTTTTGAAAGTAACCTCATTGTCTTCCACCTTTTTGAATGGAGAATCAGTCATTTCTTTAGCCTTTTTTAGTAATTTCTTTCTGAGCTCTTTTGCTGCCACTACAATGGCTACGCCGGTAGAAGAAGTCATTGCCGAGCCACCTTGAAACATAGAAAATGGCTTTTTACTATCTCCATATCGAAAATCTACATCATCCATCGGAAGACCAAGTTCATCGGCTGCAATTTGTGTCATCACCGTAAAAGTTCCGGTACCAATATCAGTTACTGCATTATTGAGTATCATTTTTCCATCTGCCGTAATCATGGCTTCCACACGCGATGGAAATTGAAAAGCATCCCAGATTCCGGTAGCCATCCCATAACCAACCAGTTTATTGCCACGTTCCATACTTCTAGGTTTTGGCGTCCGCTTTTCCCACCCAAATTTCTCTGCGGCTTCGAGATAACATGCTTTCAGGGCTTTACTGGTATACGGTTTTTCTGCTGATGGATCCATTTCCGTATAATTGATTAACCGCAATTCCAACGGATCCATATCCAGTTTGTAGGCCAATTCATCCATGGTGCACTCAATAGCATGTAAGGCCGTGCTTCCTCCCGGTGCCCGCATATCCATTGGTGTATAAACATCCAGCGGAACAAGTTCCTGTTCAAATAAGGTGTTTGAAGCCGGGTAAAGCCTATGACTCCAGGAAGCTATGGGTTCAAAATAATCTTCAAAAGAAGAGGTTTCACTTTTTGATAAATGATTCATTGCCGTAAGCTTGCCATCGGTATCAGTTGCAAAGCGAAGGTTTTGCACAGTTGGCGGGCGGTGGGAAAATGAAAACATTTGTTTTCGGTCTAAAACCACCCGAACATTTCTTTTGAGGTGAAGTGCCGCCATTACACATAAAAATAGCTGGTATTGCGGGCGAAGGCCTGAACCAAATCCACCACCTACAAATGGTGCGAGTACACGTACATTTTTATATTTAAGACCAAATATATTGGCTACATAAAGCTGGTTATTGATTGTGCCTTGCGTTTTATCGTATATGGTGAGTTTACCATCGCCTTCATAAACTGTGGTGGTTGCGAACAGTTCGATTGGATTATGATGTTCAGTACCATGACGATATTCGGTTTCAACTTTTATTGTAGCATTTTGGTAGGCTTTTTCAAAGTCACCTGTTGGCGGTGGCGGAGGTGGTTTTAATGCTGTTGCAAAACCTTTTTTAGCTACTCTTGAGGAATGAAGATTATTATCGAGACAGGTTTGAAAAGGTTCTTCGCTATATTCAAAAGTTATCTGCGTGGCTGCATAGCGCGCCATCTCAAAATTTTCAGCTACCACTAATGCAATTGGCTGGCCGTTATATAAAATATTTTCATCATAAAAAGGCTTGAAAACAGTTCCCGGAGGGGCATCCATATCGGTATACTGCAAATCGAACCAGGCCAGTTTAGTTCTGTTTTTATGCGAAAGTACTTCTGTTACGCCAGGTAAGGCCATTGCTTTACTCACATCAATACTTAAAATCTTTCCTTTGGTGATGGTGCTGTTTACCACATAGCCATAAAGTAAATTGTCAACATCATATTCGGCAGCATATTTAGCCGTACCAGTTACTTTAAGTTTACCTTCTAAACGGCTAATTGGTTTACCTACAGTTTTATTCGTGTCCATTTCCGTGTGTTTCATAAAATATTATGCTGATGGCTGTGCGCCGGGTAACTGACTAGTTGGATTTAAAGCCATTAAACCATTTCGGATAATTGCTTTTCTGGAAAGTGCTATTTTAAAATCATTGTATCCAAAGCCTTTTGCATCACGTAAAATAATATCAGCTGCTGCTGAAAAATTTTCTGCGTTTGCCTCCTTGTTTTTTAGAAATTCCTCTGCTTCAACATTACGCCAGGGTTTATGGGCTACGCCGCCTAAGGCAATTCTTGCTGATTCGATTATGTTTCCATTGAGCTTTAGCGCTGTCGCTACCGATACCAAAGCAAAAGCGTAAGAATGGCGGTCTCTCAATTTTAAATAGGAATAGTTATCTGCAAAACCTTCTTCAGGTAAATCGATAGATGTAATAATTTCTCCCGGTTCTAACGTATTATCCAGATCAGGTCTGTCGCCAGGTAAACGGTGAAATTGTGAAAAAGGGATGTTGCGTTCACCATTTGGCCCGCTAATATTTACAGTAGCTTCCAGTGCGGCAAGTGCAATACACATATCCGAAGGGAAAACCGCAATACATGCCTCACTTGTACCCAAAATGGCATGTATTCTATTATATCCAGCCTTTGCCGGACAACCAGAGCCTGGATTACGTTTATTGCAGGGTACATCAGGATCGTAAAAATAATAGCAACGGGTACGCTGTAACAGGTTGCCACCATTGCTGGCCATATTTCTGATTTGTGCAGATGCACCTGCTAGAATTGCTTTGGAAAGCAGTGGGTATTTTTGCCCGATTAAAGGATGGTATGCGGTGTCTGCATTTTTTACGGCAGCACCCAAACGGGTTTTGCCATTTTCCAGCATTGAAATTTCAGCATTTTCATGCAAGTGATTGATATCGATCAGACTAGATGGATTGGTCAGGTTGTACTTCCAAAGATCGATGATGTTCGTGCCACCGGCAACAAATGCAGCTTCAGGCGAATGACTCAGCAAATCTATCGCATCCTTGGTATCAGTAGCCTGTTTATATTCGAAATTATTCATGGGTACCTCCATCTTTAACCTGCATAATGGCATCGATAATCCCAATGTTGGCACCACATCGGCATAAGTTGCCACTCATCAATTCCTGAACTTCTTCACGGGTGTGGGCATGACCTTCCTGTAACATACCAATGGCGCTACAGATTTGTCCGGGTGTGCAATAACCACATTGAAATGCATCATGATCGATAAAAGCCTGTTGAATAGGGTGGAGGGATTCGTCTCCGGCAATGCCTTCAATCGTCGTGATTTCAGAATCATTCTTCATCACGGCCAGGGTTAAACAGCTTAAAATTCGTTTGCCATCACAAATAATGGTACACGCGCCACATTGGCCATGATCGCAACCCTTTTTTGTTCCTGTAAGTTTAAGATGATCACGTAAAGCATCAAGCAATGAAACCCATGGAAGCAGGTTCAGCTCGTAACGCTGTTGGTTAACGGTCAGTGTCGTTTTTGTCATTGTAAATCTGTTTTGTAGTTCGGAGATACCCAAATACATAACTGACGGTATTCAGAAAAGTTTTGTGTGAGGTGATTTAGGTCATATTATTTATGCGCAAAAAATATCAATCCCGTTGCTGGCTGCTACATAATTTTAACACTTGCATCCTTAAGTTTTTTTACCAATTGTTGCAGGAAGTCACTCTTAAATTCTGCTTCCACATAAATGTTATTGATCCAGAGTAGAACTTTAATTTCTAAACTATCCGCAGTAATGTTGTTAAGCAACACTTCCGGAGGTAATTTTTTGACAGTGTTTTCCGCATCATCCAGCATCTCTGAAATGATTTTCCGGATTTCTTCAAAATCACTTTCTGCACTCACTTTAAAAATAAGTTCGGTTTTAATAAAATCGTTACCCAGCGTCCAATTGACCAGCCTTCCAGAGAGCAAGTCGCCGTTTGGAATGATCACTTCAGAACCTTGAGGCGTTAGTAATTTGCTGGAACGGATTCCAATATCGCGGACTTTCCCCTTTTTATCTGCAAGCTCAACGTAATCTCCAATGCGGAAGGGTTTTTCAAAAATCAAAATGATGCCGGAAACAAAATTGTTAACAATGTTCTGCATACCTAAACCAATACCTACACCAAATGCACCTAAAACCACGGTAAGCTTATCCATCGGTAAGCCGGATGCCATCACGGCAAGCAGTAAGCCGATTACAATGATTACTAAACGAACCAATGCAACCTTCGATCCTTTATGTCCGCTATCTTCGTTAAAAGTAATGCGCTCTTCTCCGAATAATAAGGGTACATGTTTTTGTAGTTTATTGGCAATGTAAATGATGGTGATGAAAAAGAAAATATTTCCAAAACTGAAATGAATGCTTCCAAATGCACGTGGTTTCGATAGTATTTCAGTTGCCCAGCCCCATAAACCACCCAAAATGCTCATGTTGATCATGAGCACCATTACCCATAGCACCACGCAAAGAATCGACAGCATTTTCTTAAGTTTAGCCCTGGTTTTATCATGGCTGATTCTTGAAAAAATACCCTTATTACAGGAGCTGATTTTCATTTGCAAATCAAGTGCATCCAGTATAATCTGCATAAATACGCTTAAGCCAATCAGTTGAACCAATCCAATTACACCTGTTAAGCTGGTTACTTTTGCTAAATCTACTCTACCAAATACATTGAGGATAATGGAAAGTAAATTCATGAAGATGAGGATATAAAACACCCAACTGACATATTTTTTAGAAAACTCTTTAAAAACTAATTTTCTAGATAGTTGAATGCCCATCCAAATAAAAAAGATGTTAATGGCAATGAGCACCAAACGAAATGGCAGGCTTTGATCTACAGCTGCATTTCCTAAAATAAGAATAGCATACAGCGAAATGAGGATAATCCAGAACTGAAGTTGTTTCTTTTCAAGTACTTTCCAAAGGTGTACCGTCATCACCAGCAATAGAAGAAATTGAATGAGTTCAACGTATAGTGAAGGTGCATCAGGTTCAAAAAGGGGGGTGATGTTAAGCAACACAATAAGCGAAGAAAAGATCGGGAAAGGTTTAAGGTATTCAAACTTCAATTCTCCAATCTGCCTTCTGATTGCTGCCCTTCTTGAATTTTTGAAGTTGCGACGCACCCAAATGAAAAATGTAATAGCGGTTAATATGGCCAGAAAACGATTATCCCAAGTAGAATCTATAAAATATTTGAGAATTTGCTGCTGTCCTTGAAACGAAGCCTTAATTAAATTATCTGTACTTCGATGTGCAGGATTTTGAAATGGCGCTTGCCACAAATATGGATCACGTTTGCTCCAGGCTTGTTTTCCGGAAATTTCTAGCCTTTCAGCAGTTTGTGTTTGCAAATTATTTACCTTCACATTTAATGCCGATGCACTGGCCAAAAGCATATTTACCTGATTGAGGTTGTCACCTGTTAACTTGCCGGCAGCCTGCAAACGTGATTTAATCTCTGTAATCTGAGGCTGATACAACCGAAGTTCTTTAGTTTTCTGATCGTTTTTCAACAAGGTGTCATTGCTTAAAGTAACCACCTGATCAGACATTTTTTGAAGGTCATTACTATTTTGAACTAAAATGGCAATGATACTTTTAAGTTGAGTATCCGCATCCCTTAATATAAGATCATAACTTAATAAGCTTTTGGTATCCAGCTCCTTTTTAGCCTCAAAAGATTTAATCAATGGCGATACATTATCTTGAATGGCATCAATTTGTTTCTTGATGGCTTCGGTTTGATAACCCTTTTTATTCGCAACATTAATCTCCGTAATGGCCGATTGCGCAGTCTGCAATTTAAATAGCAGTGTATCCGGAATGGTTTTAACGGTAGTATCTTTTTTTGGAATTGCTAAATTCTGTGCTTCACAGTAAGAAATTGAGAAAACAAATGCCAAAATCAGGCTAAAGAAAATACAGTTTTGTTTGATGGCAAATTTCATTATAGATGAAGAAATAAATTTTAATAGGAAAGCGCAATGATCTTAAAGTTGAATATAATTATCCCTAAAGGGAAATTTATTTAACAATGTTCATCTGTTCATTTTCTACAATATTAATGAAATCAGAAGATTTTTTTTGTCGCATTGCTGATGGAATTTTGTATTGCTGGTTTAATAGCTTTTTCACTCCAAATCTAGCAGCGGCTGAAAGTATCATTCGCTGGAAGAAGCCTTTTTTACGAAGTACAGTCGCGTTGAGCAATTTCCCAGCCATGCGTGGCAAAAACTTTTGCCTCATGTCACCCATTGCTTCAATATCACTTTGCCATGCTGATTTACCGAAGTTTAGATTCATTTTTTTTAAATCAACCTGCTTCAGTTTATTTGCTGAATGAAGCAGGTAGGTATTGCTTCTATCAATCTCTTGTCTTATTGCACTACGCTGCAGATCAAACGTTGCAATATCATTAATATTTCTATTGATTATGGTCTTCATTGCCTCGTGTATTTAAGAATTTGCGAACCGTAAAATTAATGATGACTGACTCTATTAAATTAGTTTTTGTTATGGTAACGAAAATGGCTACCAAGGCATAAAATAAAGTGAGGCCACCAAAGCCTAATGCATAACTGTTCAATAAATCGGAGAAGAAAAACCCTAAGGTTACTGTTCCAAATAGAAAGGCTAAAAGGGTACAGATTAAGGTGAAAATATTTGTAATTAAATTGGCACTTAACTTGGCTACATAATGTACGGTGTCTAATTTCAGAAGTGCTATTCGCAGTTCAGCATTCTTTTTTACTTCTTCAAAAATAATTTCTGCTTCTCTTAGTTTTTCATCAATCATAGGCTCTAATTTTGGATTTATAGAAGGTTGATCTAAATTATTTATGGGATAATAAGATAAACCACTTGAATTAATTCTAATCTCTATAGCAACCGATGTTAACTGACATTGTTTTGTATTTGTGGAATTAGTGAGGTAATCAATTATAACATTTATGGCCCTTCCTACTCCTATCCGGAAAAAACTGATCCATAAATTTTTGCTTCATTTTGATGATAATGAAGCTTAGTGGTGATGTCGCGAAGATAAAAATGAGTTCATTACAACCAAGCAAAAGCTGATGCAATGAACTCATATATTTATAATGTTGAATTATATGATAGTCTCTTTAAATTTAATCATTACAGACTGCCCAAACAGATACAGAACCAGCATTACAAAGAAATTCTCCCCATCCATTTTCGTCAATTGTAACCTGTTGTTCCATGTGTCCTAAACAATCGGTAAACGTTTGTCCTGCAAATTGAGCACCCATTTCCATATGTTTATGGCCCGCATCACCATTTGATAAAATTACGGCCAAACCTGAACCTTCATGCTCCTCATCGCCAGCTCTGGTCCAGCCGATACAGCTTGGATGATCAAAATAGTCACGCTGAAAACCATAAGCTTTGTGTTTTCTTAAACTCAATAATTGCCCTAATTGCGGAAGTGATTCCATGGTTACTTCATGATCTTTTCCATCAGTTCCTTTATCTACATAAGATGATCCATAAACATCAGAGTAAAACACACATGGATAACCAGCTTCACGAAGTAAAATGATGGCATAAGCATGAGCCCTGAACCATGGCTCTACAGTTTGTTCTAACGATTGAAGTGGTTGTGTATCATGGTTTTCCACTAAAGTAACAGCGAGTTCCGGACGCACTTGTACCAAACTTCCATTTAAAATAGTAGTCAAATCGAATGGCTCCCCAGCTTTAGAAGCCTTTGAAAAATTGGCTTGAAGGCAGGCATCAAAAAGTGACATACGCCCTTCAGTGGCATCAATATAATTAAGCATGGACTGCAAATCATATGGCGACCAATATTCACCCACTGTAAAAAGTTCAGCACCCAATTCTGCACGAAGATAATCCAGCCATTCATTAAAGAAAGCATGAGGCATATGTTTGATGGCATCCAGTCTGAAACCATCAAAACCTACGGTTTCATGAAACCATTTACCCCACCTTTTAAGTTCCTCTCTTACGGCCGGGTTTCTAAAATCTATATCGGTTAACATGAGGTAATCATAGTTGCCGTTTTCCTGGTCTATTACCTCTTCCCAGCCTTCACCATACTGATTTTGAATGCTGTAAACAGCTGTTTCCTGTGTTCTGGCATCGTAATCTACACCCGTAAAGCATTGATAATCCCATTTAAATTCAGAATACTTTCCATTTCGGCCAGGATAGGTAAACTTAGTATAGGCATCAATTTCGAATGGTTCTGAAATAAATTCGTTTCGGTTTTCTGGATTTACCTTTCTTACCATTACCGGCTCAAAGTCATCAGCACCGCCAAGGTGATTAAGCACAATGTCTACATACACCTGAAGACCTGCCTCTTTTGCTGTTTTTACAGCTTCAATATATTCCTCTTTTGTTCCGTATTTAGTTGCAACACTTCCTTTCTGATCAAATTCGCCCAAATCATAAAGATCATAAGAATCGTATCCAGTAGATTCCGTACCATCCATCCCTTTATGAGCAGGAGGTAACCAAATCGAATCTATTCCCATTTCCTTTAATCCATTTGCATCTTCACGAACTTTTCTCCAAAGGCTACCATCTTTAGGATAATACCATTCGAAGTATTGAAGCATTGTATGATTTTCCATTAATTTTTATTTTGAATAACAACTCTAAAAGTTTGTCTTTGTTTGAGTTCTTACGCAAATCTTCTGAAAGGCGTTAAAGAACCACAACAGGCTCCCTTTTAAACAGCTTATGTTAAAAATATTTAATGTAATTCGTAAAGCTAGATACAGGTTTAGAATAATGGTAATGGATTAAATCCATTTCATAGGTAACTTACCGGAGAAATTCATTAATAGTTGTTGATAAAAATCAAAATGAATTTTGGTAATTCATATGCCGAATTTAATGTATCATTCAGGATATAAGTTTGTTCTCTATTTTATTTAAATAAATAGTTTGTTTAAATATTATCTTATGTATTTTTTAAGTTACATGTTAATCATATGAGCTATTGTTTTTTTATCTTAGAAATACTACATTTAAATATTATTTATAGAAACAGATATAACAAATGCTCTCCAATATAAACATCCCGTATGTTTTTGCAATGCGATAAGCCCCGTCTTATCGCATTTGCATTTTTTCTAAAGATGTTGAAATCTGATCACTGATTTAATCTCCATACAGCCAGTTGATGAATATACTCTTGAAGTTTAAAATCTATTGAATTATCTGCTGGTTCATGGCTGTCTTCTCCCTTACTGCTTTTTATACTCTAGTCTGTGACCAAACCTTCTAAAATCGGAGTGATTAACAACAAAATAACCTTTTCATATTGTTATCTAATTTATAATATTAATTGAGCTTAAGTTAAAAGCAATTTCTTTATCCATTATTGAAATCTCTAGTGGCTTGATAGAAGTTTTTAAAGCGGCGAAATTTTCGAAAATTAACCTAGGCGCTTTGCCTGTAACTAGAAAATGGTTATCCGTTGATCCGCTAAGGGTTAATTTTGCGTGATCAGAAATACTGGTATAAAGTGAGGAGGTTTCACTATTAATTTCTACTTGTGCTTCGTTTCTCAGAAATACTTGAAGATATGGAATTTTTAATTTGCCCTGAGTTTTCACAATGGCATGATCTTCAGCTTCAATTCTATAAAGATCATTTACATAGATGAAAATTTTACTCATCTCTGAACCATTTGCAGTAATGCGAAGTGTTTGACCGTCTAAAATTGCTTTTACAGACCCTAGGTTATCTTCTGCATAGTTAATACCTATATCTTTTCTTTGCACAAGCATAACTTCTACATTACCCTTTACTGAAATTTTTCTAAATGAAGTTAATGATACAATTTTAATAGGATAGGCTTTTGCTGCACAGATAATTGTCGGAAAGATGGCGATTAAAAAAAGAATTGCGGTAAGTACCGTTGCGATCTTTGTTTTGATAGTGGTTTTCATAATTTTTATTTCTTAAATGAATATTGTTTCTGTTTTTAAGCATCTGTTTGTACTTGCCAGCCTGTTAACCAAGGCCATGCCAACGAGAGAAATCTATTCTGAATAACTTTTAATCAGTTATTTGAAAAAAATGAAAATTAGAAGTGTTCGGTATCGGTCAGTTTTTGTTCAAATGCGTACAAGGAAGAGGAGGCTGGTGATATGATATCCAAACGTGATATAAAAATCATTTAAATGCAACAATGTTGCTATAATTATGATTATTATCATTTGGTTATTACCTTTAGGCAGTTTAGATTTAGTTAATGATAAGCAGGGGAGAGTGGTTCCTTCCCTGTTTTTTATTGCTTAAAATTTCTGATAAGTTTCAGAATTGAGTTTTGAACATAGCAAAGGTATTTGACTCATATTTTACATCGTATAAATACTTATTCGATTTAGTAGCTCATTTAACGATAAAACTGTCATATAAATACAGTTTAAGCAGAAATACTGAAGTTCATTGAAAAGTCATTACGTACAACAATCACTACTATTGTCTATTTAATAAGTCCAAAATATGTGTAATTACGTAATTTTGTGATCACGATCCTATTCTGACTAGCCGCGATTTAAATATTCTCTTTTCCCCTTTTTAAAGATTTAATGTAAACTAATACATACCCTTTGGGTATTTTATGAAAAAATTTATTTTATTTTTGATTGTTACTTTATGTTGTACAGACGAGATGTTTGCACAAGATGCTGTAAGAGGTTGCCTTGTTGGCAATGTACTTTATACCGAGCCTTCCGGCAGAGGAAATGATTATTTTCTTCGGACACCAGGCAACCAAACTTCAACATGTGGTTTTAAGAGAGTTGGAAATACGAGCAATTGCCGGCTGTATAATAGTGGTGATAAATCTGTTGAAAGCAGTTATACATTATATCCTGATGCAGCCAGCAACGGCTGGATTGAGATTGCAAACTGCCCTGTAGATGGTGATGCATGGGCTCTTTTTGTACCTGTATCGTTATTAAGTGCGGTAAGTATAGCCAGAAGAGGGAGTCATCCGACTAAGAATTTAACTGGAAAAACTTTGTAGGTAAAAGAAATAAAAGCTATACCTAACAGTTAAATTATTTTAATTATAGCTATGTGCTCTTTTATGATAAAGAAGCCTCAGCTGGTTTAAAGGATTGTACATTAAACATGCTAATCCTATAATTTATAGTCAATAAATTGGAAACTGGCTTAACATTCAGTCGCTGATTTTAGTTAATAGTTTTTTAGTAAGATCCTATGATATTGTAAGTCCCCACACTGCACAAATATGAAAAACTCAATTCAACATCCCCAAAGTGAAGCTGATAGACTAAAAGCACTTAATCGCTATCAAATTCTCGGCACACCAGCTGAAGCCAGTTTTGATCGGTTAGCCGAACTGACTGCCAGAATCTTCGACCTTCCAATTTGTCTGATTTCTTTTGTAGACAAAGATGAGGTATTCTTTAAAGCCAATATTGGATTAGGAAGTAAATTGAAGGTCTATAGCAGAGAAACTCTTTGTAATGAGGTGATTAAGTATGATGAGGCAACCGTTATAGAGGATGTTTTTAAATTACCGGAATTCGTAAATAACCCAAATAATGTGCGTTTTTATGCGGGTGCGCCATTAATTTCTGATGATGGATATCGAATTGGTGCCTTGTGCGTAATGGGATACGAGCCTATGGAATTTGATGAAAAGAAGCAGGAGATTTTAAAAGGACTTACTAAAGTAGTGATGGATCAGGCTGGAATGAAGCTGCAAACTGATCATTTAATGATTGAGAACGAGCATATTGTAGCCGATAATGCCGGATTGATTGATTACCAGCAACAAATTGCAAAAGCCAACCGAGATTTGGAAGCTCTTCAGGATCATTTTGAAATTCTATTTCAACAGGCACCTATGGCCATTGGAGTCATTTTAGAGGATGATCATATTTTCGAACAGGCCAATCAAACTTTGCTGGAAATTTTAGGCAAAGATTCGACAGTTATTGGTGAATCACTCTACACCGTAATTCCGGATCTGGAAGAACAGGATTTCCTGAAATTAATTGAGAAAGTTAAGGAAACAGGAATGCTGCAAAAAGGTGCAGAACTGAGGCTACTGATATGGAATGACAATCAGTTGAAAAGTTTATATATAAACGTAACCATGCAATTAAGCAAAAGTATAGAAGATGGATCAAATAATATCATCTTTATACTCGCAGATATTACGGAGCAAGTGATTGCAAAGCAGTTGAATCAGGAAGCAAATATTGTTCTGATGAGTGCAATTGAAGCTGGAGAAATGGGCTATACGGTAGTGGAATTTGCTACCGGAAAAATGACATCAAATGACCAGTTTAAACGGAATTATGGTTACCAAGTAGATGATGAATTTGACTATTCTGATCTTTTTGAGGCCATGTTACCTAAATATAGGCAACAGATAAAAAAGTCTGTTAAAGATGCTATAGACCATAATGGGATATATCAGGCCGAATACGAAGTGAAGTGGAAAGACGGATCTGTGCATTGGATCAGCGCATTTGGAAAGCCAAGATATGACATGCACGGAAGAGCCTCACACATTATTGGCTTAAATAAAATTATAGAAAAGGCTTAATAGTGAGGGTAGAGAACTTGATCAGTCTCCAAGTTAAACTGTCGAAGTCTTTCCAGCACACTGGCCTTTGAGACTTCGCAAGTTGGATTGATTTACGAAGTTTTATTGGAATTGAGGGTAAGGAAACTTCGTCAATCTCAGAATAAAACTGTCGAAGTCTTTCCGGCACAAAGGTCTTTAAGACTTCGCAAGTTGGATTGATTTACGAAGTTTCATTGGGTAGAGGGTAAGAAAACCTCTTCAATCTCAAAATAAAACTGTCGAAGTCTTTCCGGCACACTGGCCTTTGAGACTTCGACAGTTGAATAATTTATTAATTTCCTACCTTCGATTGGTCGATCAGTTCATGAATGGTTTTGCGTTCTTCCACACGATCTACTGAATCATTATCGCCTGAAATAATACCATCCGTAACATTATCTTTTCTCATTATAGATCCTTTTCGGTCAAAGTGATGGTGATCATAAAATACCTGACGATCAAGCTCCGTAATTTTTTCTTCCATTCTCAACGCTGCAGGACTACCGATAACATCTCTTATGGTATCTTCCATTTGATGGGTCACTTCATCTTTAATATATAAAGGCATTGCATGAAGTTGATCCGTGTGAAAATCTGGCACAATGACCACATTTTCCTGATCATGCAGCTTACCTAAGCCAATCGGAATTAAGATAGGTTTTTCATCCAGCTCATTGCCAATATTTTCTAGGATGATCAACATGTATCTTACCGCATTGTGCTCCTGATCAAATAAAAGATCGCTTACTTCGCCTATTATATGGCCACTTTCATTACTTACTTTCCATCCTTTGATGTCTTGTTCACCTTCAGTTAAACGATAATCGCTTGTAGAAAGTTCAAGTAAATTGCTGTATGTTATTTTATTTTCTTCCATTGTAAATTGCTGCTATTATAGCTGTATGTACATAAACAACAACATAGTATAGGAGCAAAGGTTTTACAGTCAGAACAGCTAATTTTTTGCCAATGATGCGTAGTAATAATTCTATAAACTGATTTGAAGGTTATTCACTTCAAAACCTTTATAACTCAACATCTCAGCATTGTGAGAAACTTCCAGCTTTAACTTTAGGGTTTTGATGATCTCCTTTGCTTGGGTAATATTTCGGTGCATATCATTAATTCCACGAATTTCTATGCCTTTAGGCATTACCTTAAATTTAGAAGGCTCAAATTTATTAATGAACGCCTGAAGATCAGCACTGATTTTTGATGAAGTGTTTTGCATATTTAGATTCTATTAAATAATCGCAAAGCAAGTAAAGTCTCTTTAACTTATTACTTAATTGATGTTATCTTATCAATAACTATTCATGCATAAGCAATGATGTGGAACAGTTACCTATCTCGTTGTAAATTAAAAAGGCATTATACTACAAAAGTCGTCTATGTATTGTGCTAAAAGGATTTACAAGAAGCAAAATTTTAATATTCTGTTAAAATAGGATGTCGTATGTTAACAATAACATAACCCTGAATAACCATATTCCTAACGCTGTCATTCCATCTTTGTGGCACCTGACAAGCACTTGATTGATGTTTGCCTGATGGGTAAAAAACCAAACAAATCATAACTAATCATTCATGAAATCAAATTACAAATTCATTTCTTTGCCTTTTCTCGGGAGGTGGCAATGTCTTGCAATGTTAATGCTTCTTTTTTCTTTAAATAGCTTTTCCCAGAGTAGTAAACTTATTACGGGTAAGGTTATCGACGAAACCAATCAACCCCTTCCCGGTGTCACGATCAGAATTAAAGGAGGTAACATTGGTACATCAACTAATTTAGATGGCCTTTACAGTATTCAGGCCAAAAGTACAGATATGTTGGTGTTTTCCATGCTTGGAGGAATAACCAGGGAGGTTAACGTGGGTAATCAAATGAAGATTAACGTAACCATTATGCCTGATAACCAAACTTTAAAAGATGTGGTGGTAATTGGATACGGTACGGCAAATAAAAAAGATTTGACTGGTTCGGTTGCTTCTATCAAATCTGAGGAGTTTAACCAAGGGGTTATGGTTAACCCGGCGCAGTTATTACAAGGTAAGGTGGCTGGTTTAAACATTACCAGAAGTGGTGATCCAAATGCTAAGCCTGCAACCATTTTACGTGGACCTTCTACTTTAAGGGAAGGTGCAGCATTGGAACCCTTTTATGTTATTGATGGGGTTCCTGGAGCCTCTATTGATTTACTTGCACCATCTGATATCGAAAATATTGATATTTTAAAAGATGCTTCTTCTACGGCTATTTATGGTTCCAGAGCGGCAAATGGTGTTATCATTGTCACTACCAAAAGATCTAAAAATGGTCAGTCAAGGCTTTCATATAACGGTTATGCTGCGGTAGAAAAAGTATCCAAAAAATATGACATGCTTTCTGCTCCAGAACTTAGACAATATCTGGCTGATAACAAGCAGACATTAAACCCGATTGACGATGATGGTTCTGATACGAACTGGCAATCCTTATTGGAAAAAACAGGTTATTCACAAAACCATAATGTTTCTTTTGGTGGTTCTGGCCAAACTTCAGATTACGGTGCCAGCGTAAACTACCTGGATAATCAGGGGATTTTAAAAAATACTTCGTTAAAGCGTACAATTGTAAGGGGATATTTAAACCAGAAGTTTTTTAACGACAGGTTGAAACTCGGTTTAACTGTTACCAATAGCAATTCAAAAAGTTCAGATATTTATCAGTCGCAGGCCTTGTCTAACATGCTGTTTTATCTGCCAACAGTAAGTCCTTTTGATGCTAATGGAGGCTATAAGGAAAATTACAATCGTACCGGAAGTGGTACCCGTAATCCGCTTTCCATTGTAGATAACAATGATATTGATAACCTGAACAACAAAACGTTGATTAATGGAATGGCACAGCTAAACATTATCGACGGATTAAAATTTACGGCGAGTGTATCTTCGCAAAGAGATCAGAATAATTACAGCGCATACCTGAACAGCCAGTCTGGTTTGGCCAGGGGTGTAAATGGTCAGGCAATAAAACTTGATGTTTTAAACAAAAGTCAGGTACTGGAAGGTTATTTTAACTATGATAAAACTTTTGGAAAACACAACCTAAAATTATTAGGCGGCTATTCATGGCAGGAAGATAGAACCAATGATGGATTTGGAGTAACCACACAAAATTTCTCTAATGATAATTTAGGTTATAATAATTTGTTTCTTTCCAATCCTACCTTACTATCACAGATTACTTTAGCCAATGCGCCCATTTCTACTTTGAGGTTAATTTCTTACTATGGAAGGGTTCAATACAATTACAACGAAAAATATTTGTTGCAGGCTTCATTAAGAAATGATGGTTCATCAGGCTTTGGAAGAAACAACCGTTGGGGGTTATTTCCCGCTGTTTCTGCAGGATGGAGAATTATTAGCGAAGACTTTATGAAAGCGGTTCCTGTGTTCAGCGATTTAAAGCTTCGTGCCGGTTACGGTGTTTCCGGTAACAGTTTAGGTTTTGATGCCTTCACTGCGCTACTTATTTATGGAACCCCATTGGGAAATAATAAGTTTTTAAACAACGGCAACATTAGTAATGCAATTGGGCCGGTAAGAAATCCGAATCCAGATTTGAAATGGGAAAGTACAGCAACTACCAATATTGGTTTAGATTTCGGTTTATTTAAAGATCGGATTTCAGGATCTGTTGATTTTTACATCAAGGAAACTTCTGATTTAATTTACAATGAATATGCTGTTTCAACCACTCAGTTTTTCCTGCCTACCATAACAGCAAATGCTGGTAAAATGAAAAACACAGGGGTAGAGTTTACTTTAAATGCGGTGGCTGTTAAAACGGATAATTTCAAATGGACAACCTCACCAAATCTTGCCACCAATAAGAATAAGATTGTATCGTTATCTGATGAATTCTATAAAATATCTGCCATTCAGACAGCGCAGTTAGGCGGTAAAGGCCAATCCGGAAATTTCAGTCAGTTAATTCAGCCAGGTTATGCTTTGGGTACCTTCAGTTTATGGAATTACGCAGGTAAAAATGCCGCAGGTGTGAGTACTTATATTAATGCTGCCGGACAAACCATTGCTACACAGCCTTTAACAACTGATGCAAAAATTGCAGGTGATGCACAACCTAAATTAATTTACGGTTGGTCAAACAGTTTCAACTACAAAAACTGGGACTTAAATTTCCTTGTTCGAGGTGTGCTGGGTAATAAAATTCTAAACGCTACAGCGGCATCTTTAAATAATCCGGCTGATGCGAAGTTGCAGAATATTCCTCGCACTACTTTAGGCGAATCTTTCAACGATATCAATGCCTACCTGATTTCAGATCGTTACCTGGAAAGCGGTTCTTACCTGCGCTTGGATAACGCTACAGTAGGTTATACCATAAAACCAAAAACGCCTTCTATTAAGGCCATCAGGTTATATGTGACCGCAAACAATCTCTTTGTCATCACCAATTACACAGGGATAGACCCTGAAATTAACATCGGAGGATTAACTCCAGGCATTGACAACAACAATTATTATCCAAAAACAAGAACATTCAGCTTTGGTGTAAGTGCATCATTCTAATAAAATATAAAAATGAAAAAATTTATCGTCCTATTTAATATCCTTGCTTGCCTGATCGTTCTGGAATCATGCAGCAAACTAGATGTCGATGTAGAATCACAGTACGTAAAGGATAATTTTCCGGTTACTAATGCGGATTACGCAGCACTTTTTGGCACCATGTATTCTAATTTATCTTCACAGTATGGTGTACCTTACTGGAGGATGCAGGAGCTTTCTACTGATGCGGCTATCATTCCTGCCCGTGATGGAAATTTTGATGATGGTGGTCAGTATCGCCAGCTTCATTACCACACCTGGACCATCGATCATCCAAACGTTCGCGACATCTGGCAATGGGGTTTCGGTGGGATCAATAATTGCAACCGTTTAATTAACCTTACCAATGAGTCTGCCGTTTCTGCAGCTTCTAAAACGGCAAGTTTAGCAGAAGTGAGGGCTATGAGGGCTTTATATTATTACTTCATGATGGATTTGTATGGAAACGTACCGATTATAGATACTTTCCCGGTAAGTACACTACCTGGAAATGAAACCCGCGAAAAAGTATTTGAGTTTATCGAAAAAGAACTTTTAGCCGTTGTGGCGCAATTGCCTGTGAAAGACAACAATAATCGTGTACTGGTTTATGGCAGACCAACGCAAGCAATGGCTTATGCTTTATTGGAAAAAATGTATTTAAATGCAGAAGTATATACCGGAAAGCCAAGATATAATGATGCGGTAACCATGGCTGATCAAATTTTGAAAAACAGTAACTATTCACTCGATGCAAAGTATAGCGATATTTTTGATGTGAATAATGGGCCGCAAGTAAATGAAACCATCTTTGCCATTCCTTATGATCAGCAGATTCCAGGCAACCAGATGACCAGATTTGGTTTCTATCCGGCATTGGCTGCATCTTACGGCATAAATGTAGGTTTTAGTATTGCCATGAGTACAACGCCAGAATACTACAACCGTTTTAATTTAACCAATGATATTCGCAACAGTTTCTGGTTAATTGGCAAGCAATATGCGCCGGATGCAAACCGTAAGCCTGATTTATCAAAACCCATTTTCGTTGCAGGTACCACTACCCAAATTGAAATTACACCTGATTTAATTCTTAAACCAGGCAAACCAATGGACTTAGGCAATACCGTAGCCGATCAGGCAAAAGGTGTACGTTCTATAAAATACTGGCCTGATGTAAATGCTATCCAAGCTACACGTTTAAATGGAAATGATATGCCGGTTTTACGTTTAGCCGATGTGATGTTGATGAAGGCAGAAGCTATTTTAAGAGGAGCAGCAGCCACTACTGTAAGCGGCGAATTGCAAACGCCAGAGTTACTAGTAAATAAAATTAGAAGTCGTGCTGGTGCTTCGGCGGCCACTACGGTGACCTTAAGTACTTTGCTAGATGAAAGGGCTCGTGAATTTAGCTGGGAAGCCTGGAGAAGAAATGATTTAATCCGTTTCGGACAGTTTGAAACAGAATACCCACTTCCGAACGATGTGCTTTCCATGAACAAAGACTTAACCAGAAGAATTTATCCAATTCCGGCAAATGAGTTAAAGTTAAATACCAATTTGAAACAAAACCCTGGTTATTAATTAACATTTAAATTTTAAAATATGAGACTGGTTACCTGTGTTGGTTTATTGATGGTGTTGCCTGCAATAGGCCTGATGACTAAAAAAGAAGACTTACCAATAAATAAAATTCAGGTAATTGGTTCTCATAACAGTTATAAACAAGCCATTGATCCCGCATTGTTTAAAGTGTTCAAATCTCAGGATACAACCGCTGCCAATGCATTGGATTATGAACATATTTCGATGCCGGCACAGTTAGATCTGGGCTTAAGAAACCTCGAAATCGATGTGTACGCAGATGAAAAGGGCGGAAAATATGCACATCCAAGAGGTTTTGAGCAAGTAAAAGGACAGCCTTCTTTTGATCAGCAAGGGGAAATGAATGCACCAGGTTTTAAGGTTTTACATGTTCCGGATTTAGATTTCAGGTCTTCAGCGCTCACCTTTAAAACAGCATTGCAGCAATTAAAAAAATGGTCGAAGGCCTATCCCGATCATACACCTGTTTTTATCACTTTAGAAGCTAAAGACGATACGATCAGAAGTAAGGGATTCACTATTCCCGAGGTATTTACCGGCAAAACCTTTGATCAGCTCGATATGACCATTCTCGAAAATTTAGGCAGAGAAAAGGTAATAACGCCTGCAGATGTTAAAGGAAAATACAAGACTTTAGAAGAGGCAGTGCTACAGGAGAACTGGCCATTGTTGAGCAAGGCAAAAGGTAAATTTATCTTTGTCTTAGACGCTACCGGAAGAAAACGATCAACCTATATTGCAAATCATCCTTCATTAACCGGACGGGTAATGTTTGCCAATGCAGACCCCGGAACACCGGAAGCTGCATTGATGATTAGAAATAATCCGAAGGATGCCCAAATTCCAGCATTGGTGAAAAAAGGTTATATTATCAGAACCAGAGCTGATAATGATACCAAACAGGCCAGAAAGAACGACTATAGTGATTTTGAAGCCGCCTGTAAATCAGGAGCACAAATCATTACCACAGATTATTATCAAAAAAGTACGCATTTCACATCTACATACGCAATCAGCTTTCCTGGAGGAAAGTACTTTAGAAGGAATCCTTTATTTTAAAAGGCAAGAAAAGATATGAACAGAAGATCATTATTAAAAGGAGGTTTGCTCACCGGTTTGGGCTTACCTTTTGTAGGTTTAAAAGATGTGGTAGCCCAACCACTGATTAGCGGTAAAAAAGCTAAAAATATCATTATGATGGTCAGTGATGGCATGAGTATCGGTACACTGAATATGGCAGATTTATATGCCAATCGCACCTTTGGCAAAAGCAGTAAATGGTTGGGCTTATATCGCGATAATAAGGCGGTAAGGGCTTTAATGGATACAGCTTCAGCAAGTTCCATGGTTACCGATTCTGCTGCGGCAAGCTCGTCATGGGGCGGAGGTATGCGGGTAAAAAATGGTTCCCTGAATGTTGGAATGAACGGTGAAAAACCACAGCCTATTCTACAAAAATTTAAAGAACAAGGTAAGAAAGTTGGTTGCGTAACTACGGTGCCAATTACCCATGCTACGCCGGCAGGGTTTTGTGTTAATATTGATAACCGTGGCGGGCAGGATATTATTGCTGAAATGTACCTCGGACTGAAATTCGATGTGATGATGGGCGGCGGGCATAAATATTTTGGCGAAAAGAGAGCAGGCGGAAACCTGATTCCCAAATACCTGACCCAGGGATATCAGGTTGCAGAAAATCGTTCTGAAATGTTAGCCTTTACTTCATCTAAACCGGTTCTGGGCTTATTCGCTGAAGATGGAATGCCATATGAGGTAGATCGCCAACATGATCAGGAACTAATTAAAAGTACCCCAACGTTAGCAGAGATGACCGTGAAGGCCATCGAACTGATGAAAAATAATAAGGCTGGTTTTGCTTTACAGGTAGAAGGTGGAAAAGTAGATTGGGCCGCACATTCGAATGATTTAAGCGGATTGATTTTTGATCAGCTGGCTTTTGATGAAGCCGTTGGAAAAGTAATTGAATTTGCCGAAAAGGATGGCGAAACATTGGTCATCATTACCACAGATCATGGCAATTCGAATCCTGGTTTATTTTATGCAGATGAAGCCAATAAAAAATTCGACACCCTGCAGAATTTTAAACACAGTAATACCTGGCTTTTAGCACAGCTGAATCAATCTTTTAGCGAGCAAAAGATTATTGATTTAATTAAAGAAAATCAAGGTTTTGAAATGAAAGCTGATGATGTAAAGTCGCTGCTCGTACATTTTAAAGATATTGTTCCCGGTCAGCTTTACAATGAATCAAACCTTCCGTTTTATGAATATGGAAAAATTCTAAGCAAATATACTGATGTTCAGTGGGCGGGTATGAACCATACCGGAGACTATGTAGAATTGACAATGTTTGGGCCCGGATCTGAAAAACTGAAACCATTTGTTAAAAATTATGAGCTTCATAATTTCATGCTGAAAGCAGCAGAAATGCCAGAAGCCTTTTTAGTAAAAGCTTAAACCAAACTACATCATAATCAAAATGCCTGCTTTTGCAGGCATTTTTTCTATTAATCATCTTTAAAATTAATCATGATATTCAATTTAAAATGCGCACTGTCAATAGGTTTTGTTATGCTATTGCTAAACCTTAATCAAGCTAACGGACAAGAAAGCAATACACCAAAAACAATTGATTTAGGGTCTGGAGTATGGCTAAAGGGTGATTTGCATGTTCATTCCAGACATAGCACTGAATCTTCAAACAATTCAATCTCGAAGATCATCAACTTTTCGAAAGCTGTAAAAATGGATTATTTATGCATCACCGATCATGATAACCATGTAAATGGCGATGTGGCACATCATACCTGGACTGATCCCGAGTTCAAGTCAGATTCTTTGTTGCTGCTTTATGGTGCCGAATGGACCACTACCAGAGGCCATGGAAATGTATTTTCTGCCAATCCATATGATCATCAGCGCCTATTCGATGTAAGAGATCAACGTGATGTCAATATCGGTAAGGTTAAAAAATCTCTGAATATTCATTTATCGGCTAACCACCCAAGCGGTAAAGACAATTTCGGATTTTCTTATGACCTGGTGCAGTCGATTGAAGTATGGAATTCGGCCATGTGGACTAAAAATGCAAATGCCATTATGATTTGGGATGATATGCTTTCTTCAGGACGGATGATGACTGGTAGAGGAGGAAGTGATGCACATCACGGAACGCCAACAGCCTCAGAAAAACCAAGTGAAAATACTTATCAGGCAGAATACAATTATATTGGAACCCCAACTACATGGGTATACGCAAAAACACGAAGTTTGAGTGCCATTGTTGATGCTCTAAACCACGGAAGGGTGGCTGTAAGTGCAAATCCTTATTCGCCACGTGTAGAGTTTTATGCAGATGCCACTGGAACAGGTAAATTCGATATGATGATGGGCGATAATACCGTCTCAACGGGCAAGCCAGTAAAATTTCAGGTACAGTTGATGGGAAATACATTGCCAAATGAAATGTATTCGATTACCGTTATCAAAAATGGAAAGACATTAAATACTTATCAGATTAAGGGTGATGCTCCGGTGATTACATTTACCGATATTCCTGATTTAAAGGGAAGAACTTATTATCGGGTAACGGTAGAAGGTAAGATTAACGATTATCCGCAGGTTCCAAAATCAATGGCTTTAAGTGGGAAGATGGTGAGTTTGTCCAATCCAATTTATTTCAATTTTGATCCTAAATTCTAAAGCCTGATCAGGAAGCGTGTGACACGTTCGCAACATAATGATGTTGAAGATGAATTTTTGCTGAAAATAGTGAGGGTGTATCTTAAAAAGATTTGACCTATTGAGCTTATTTAATATACTCAATAGGTCAAATCATAAGATTAATGACGCATCTTATTTATGAATTAAGAGGATGCCTTAATAAATGCCAACAGATCTTTGTTAATGGTTTCAGCCTCAGTTGTAGGCATACCATGTGGAAAACCAGGATAAGAAATGAGTTGACCGTTTTTTAAAAGTTTGGTTGCCTTTGGCGCTTGTGCAAAGGGAACAATCTGATCATCTTCACCATGTAATACCAATACCGGTACATTTACACTTTGCAAGTCCGTGGTTAAATCTGTTTCAGAAAAAGCTTTAATTCCCTCATAATGTGCTAGAACAGATCCCATCATTCCCTGGCGCCACCAGTTGTGTTTAATACCCTCGTCTACTTTGGCACCTTCACGGTTGTAGCCATAAAATGCGGTGGTAAAATCCCAGAAGTATTGTGATCTATGAAACCCGGTACCTTCCCGTATCTCATCAAAAACAGATATGGGTACACCATCGGGATTGTTTTCATTTTGAATCATGATTGGGGTTACAGCACTAATAAGCACGGCTTTAGCCACCCGTTCTTTTCCATATTTCGCTACGTAGCGAATTACTTCTCCACCACCGGTAGAATGGCCAATGTGGATGGTATCTCTGAGGTCTAATGCTTCCACTAATTCGGCAACATCAGAAGCATAGGTATCCATATTATGTCCGTTTGCGCTTTGGCTGGATCTTCCATGACCACGGCGATCATGGGCAATTACCCGGTATCCTTGTTTTAATAAAAACATCATTTGTGTATCCCAGTCATCACCAGATAAAGGCCATCCATGATGAAAAACAATGGGCTGTCCGGTTCCCCAATCCTTATAATAAATTTCAGTTCCGTCTTTTACTTTAATTGTTGGCATAGGTTTGATTATTTATATAAAAAAATGAATTTGAACATGCTTGTCTTCTGGATAAACTGATCATTGACATTCAAAATTAAGTGGTATGATTTATTGAATAGCCAATATAATATAAAATAGCAGCACATCTGTTTAGAGAATGATAATTTTCGATCATCAATATATTAAATTTTCGCTTTCAACTAAATTTACCTGAGATCAATATAATGATCAATCAAAAGTCTCGTTATGTCATTGTAATTTCCAATTGATGAAAAACACGAGTTGCTTCAGCTATCAGATCCAAGTTTTTTTATAAAGCTGATAGATCATTTTGTATTCTTAATTTTTATTTATTGTATTTTTTAATTATTTAAAATGTATAATTAATATTATTTATTAAATCCTAGGGTACTATTGAACAATTGTATTTTGAATATGCTTTTAAAGATGTTATTGCGAACTAAATTAATTATTTACGAATAATGAATGTACAAAATTGTACGAATTAAAACACTTGGCTAATAAACATTTGTACTATAAAATTAATTAATTGATCCATTTGTGAAAAAACGGATTGGTTAATTTTATTGTAATTAAAAGTTTATCTAACCAAAAATAATTTACATGAAAAAAAGACTATTAAGTATTTTCGCCATTGCCTTGCTTATTGCAGGATGTTCAAAAGGCGACATTGACAGTGTAAACTCACAATCATTGTCTGACAAAAATGTCTCTACGCAGACAGATTCCATCAATGGTAAATCTAAGCTAGCGGTAGAAGGCACTGCATCAATTGATGCTTCAACTGTACAGCAAACCATTAAAGGTTTTGGTGGCGCAAACATTGTAGCCTGGACAGGAGATTTAACCAGTGCACAAAGAACTACCGCCTTTTCACCTACAAACGGTATTGGTATGAGTATTGTTCGTGTGAGAGTGCCCAATTCCAGCTCAGAGTTTGCCGCAGAAAAGCCTACCATTGACGCTTGTAAATCATTTGGAGGTTCAGCTATTGCATCTGCATGGTCTGCACCTGCATCTATGAAAACCAACAACAATATTGTGGGTGGTAAAATCAAAACGGCTTCTTATGGAGCTTATGCTGCGCATTTAAGTTCATTTAATTCTGCAGTAGGTGGGCTTGCTGCCATTAGCCCTACCAATGAACCTGATTACCAGGTGAATTATGAGTCAATGGAACTTACTGCACCAGAGGTAGCCGACTTTGTAGCGGCACAAGGCAGCAATTGTGGTGCACCAATCATGGCTCCAGAGCCCTTCCAGATGAATCAGACGTACATTAATACGTATCTCAGCAATGCTACGGCTAAATCTAAAACAAGTTTTGTTTGCGGGCACATTTATGGCAGAACACCTTATAACTTAGGTAATGTGGGTAAACCTGTTTGGATGACTGAACACTACACCAACTCAAGTATTAGTGGAGATGATTGGTCTAATGCAATGAATGCTGCCAAAGAAATTCACGACTGTATGAATGCTGGCTGGAGCGCTTATGTATGGTGGTATATCAGGAGAAGTTATGGACCAATGAGTGAAAGTGGGAATATCCAAAAAGTTGGTTACGTAATGGCGCATTATGCACGATATGTACGCCCTGGATATAGTAAAATTTCTTGCACCTCTAACCCAACAACTGGTGTTTATGTAACGGCTTATAAAAGCGGATCTAAATTGGTGATTGTAATTGTTAACCAGAATAATGCGGTAACCTATCAGCCCTTTGGCTATAGTGGGATCACAGTTAGTGGCTTTAACCGTTATTTTACTACGAGTTCTACCAATTTAAGTACCAATAGTATTGCTGTTTCTGGCGGAAGCTTCGGAATTAATCTTGAGCCTTCAAGTGTAACCACCTTGGTGTCATACTAAAAGCATAAAACATTAAAGAATTAGTTAGCGGCTGTATCGTTTTTTTTTAAAATGATGCAGCCTTTTTTTTATAAATATTACATTAAAAGCGTTTAAAGGCTTGTTTTTTCTGCTAAAATTTAATAAGCTTGTTTATTATTATTAGTTAGAAGCAGATTATGTCAATAGAGATTATAGCGAAAGAACATATAGAATATTTAAACATTATCAATGCAAAAGAAGATCATACTACAACACTTAAAACAAAACTTGATGAAGCTCAGCGGCTTGGCAATGAATTCAAAGCGAAGGCAGTAATTACATTTAATACGACAATCGGACCAAAGCGAGTTGACACTACCGTTTGGGCCGTAACAGAAAAATACATTCAACTTAAAAATAATATTCATATTCCACTTAAAAGTCTGATTGATATCGAATTTTAGGTTGCAGCTAAAGGAAATAAATCATCCCGCATTTATTTAACCTTAACCTAAAATGAATGAGTACGCTCCATAAAATTGCTTTAACGTTTATCAAATCTATTGGTCCGGTAAATGCTAAAAACCTGTTGGCATATTGCGGAAGTGCCGAAGCTGTATTTTCTGCAAATCGAAAACAATTGCTACAGATTCCTGGGATAGGAGAGAAAACCGTTGATGCCATTTTAAAAACTGATGCTTTGAAAAGAGCGCAGGAAGAGTTGAATTTTGTAGAAAAGCATGGAATAGAAATTTTATTCTTTTCTGATGAAAACTATCCTAAAAGATTAAAGAATTGTATTGATTCGCCGATTTTACTTTACTTCAAAGGTAAGGCTAATTTCAACCACCACCGCATTATCAGCATTGTAGGCACACGAAATGCAACCGATTATGGTAAGAATTTATGCAAGCAACTTTGTGAGGTACTTTCAAATTATGATGTTTTAGTCATAAGTGGCTTAGCTTATGGGATTGATGTTACCGCTCACAAAGAATGCCTTGCAAATGATATTGCTACAGTAGGTGTTTTGGGACATGGATTAGACAGGCTTTATCCGCAAATTCATAAGCCCGTTTCACAGAAAATGGTGTTAAACGGTGGTTTACTTTCAGAATTTCCTACACTAACTAATCCTGATCGGCCAAATTTTCCACAGCGCAATCGCATTATCGCAGGTATTGCAGATGCAACTATCGTGGTGGAGGCTTCAATTAAAGGCGGAGCACTGATCACTGCTGAAATTGCTAATTCTTATAATAAAGATGTTTTTGCCTTCCCAGGTAGAACAAATGATGTTTTTTCTGAAGGTTGTAACTTTCTCATTAAAACCAACCGTGCCGGATTGATCAATAGCGCTAAAGATTTGATTTATTACCTGGGGTGGGATGATGATACGACGGAAAAGAAGAAACAGCCTCAAACAACATTACAGCTTCACCTTACTGCAAATGAGCAAAAGGTGGTGGATCTACTGCAGAATGGTCAGCTGGCTATTGATGAACTTTCCATTGCTACAAACATCCAGCAAAGTAAATTGGCCATTGTCATTCTCACATTAGAAATGCAAGGGATTATCATTTCGCTACCAGGAAAGGTTTATAAGTTGGCGTGAAGGTTTATATTTAACTTCAAAGATTTCTCGGCTACGCTCGAAATGACGGCTAATATTTTGAGTGTTGGTATTCTCACGCTAGAAATAATAGTGAGGTCGTTATTGATGAAATGAGGACTAATACTGTGAGCGATTGTTATCTCAAACTAGAAATGATAGAGAAGTCGTCATTGCGAGGAACGAAGCAATCTATTTTGTATATTCTTCGATGGAGATTGCTTCATCGACTGAAAAAGCCTCTTCGCAATAACGATTTTTCGTAAGGCTAATCATAAATTCAATTGCTAAATGTCTTTTACTAAAGCGCAATGGTAACTTAAATTCTGTTTGCTAATTTCAAAGATTTCTCGGCTACGCTCGAAATAACGAATATTTGAAGCGATTGGTAATCTTACGCTAGAAATGATAGAGAAGTCGTCATTGCGAGGCACGAAGCAATCTATTTTGTAGACGCTTAGATGAAGATTGCTTCATCGGCTGAAAAATCCCCTTCGCAATGACGATTTTTCGTAAGGCAAATCATAATCTTCAATCACTAAATGTCTTTTTACTAAAGCGCAATAGTTACTTAGAATTCTGTTTGCAAAGTTCAAAGATTTCTCGGCTACGCTCGAAATGACGACGAATACTCTGAGCGATTGTCATCTCACGCTAGAAATAATAGAGAGGTCGTCATTGCGAGGCATGAAGCAATCTATTTTGTGGATTCTTCGATGGAGATTGCTTCATCGGCTGAAAATCCTCTTCGCAATGACGATTTTTCGTAAGGCGAATCATAATATCTTCAATTGCTAAATGTTTTTTTATTAGAGCACAGTGGTAACTTAAAATTCTGTTTGCTAAGTTCAAAGATTTCTCGGCTAAGCTTGAAATGACGACGAATACTCTGAGCGATTGTTATCTCAAGTTAGAAATGATAGAAAGGTCGTCATTGCGAGGCACGAAGCAATCTATTTTGTATATTCTTCGATGGAGATTGCTTCATCGGCTGAAAAATCCTCTTCGCAATGACGATTTTTCGTAAGGCGGATCATAAATTCAATTGCTAAATGTCTTTTACTAAAGTGCAATAGTAATCTGAAATTCTGTTTGCTAAGTTCAAAAATTTCTCGGCTACGATCAAAATGACGATTAAAACTCCGATAATTTACATCGCATAAAAAAACTTAATTGTATTTCACCCAATATTCAATCTATAATGCCTATGTAAATTGTAGTTAATAAAATATAATTCTATTAAGTTATCATTTTCAAAATAATGTTTCAAATAAAATATAGATTATAAAATACTTAATGCCTTTGCTTAAATTTGTGTCATGTGGTATAACAACATTTTAGAAACCATTGGTAATACACCACTGGTTAAATTGAATACAATAACGAAAAGTGTTCCAGGAACAATTCTGGCCAAAATAGAAACCACTAACCCTGGCAATTCAATCAAAGACCGTATGGCGGTTAAAATGATTGAAGATGCCGAACGTAGTGGTAAATTAAAACCAGGTGGAACCATTATCGAAGGAACTTCGGGTAATACTGGAATGGGATTAGCAATGGCTGCAATTATTAAAGGCTATAAGTGTATTTTCACCACAACTGATAAACAATCAAAAGAAAAGGTTGATGCTTTGCGTGCTTTTGGTGCAGAAGTAATTGTTTGTCCTACCAATGTTGAACCTGAAGATCCACGTTCTTATTATTCAGTTTCGTCACGCTTAGAACGTGAAGTTCCAAATTCATGGAAACCCAATCAATATGATAATTTAGCCAACTCACAAGCACATTATGAGCAAACTGGACCGGAGATCTGGGAGCAGACCGAAGGTAAAATTACCCACCTGGTAGTTGGTGTGGGTACCGGTGGTACCATTTCTGGAACGGGTAAATATTTAAAAGAAAAGAATCCTAATATACAAATCTGGGGAATTGATACATACGGTTCGGTTTTTAAAAAATATAAAGAAACTGGTATTTTCGATAAAGATGAAATTTATCCTTACATCACCGAAGGTATTGGGGAAGATTTTTTGCCCGCCAATGTAAACTTTGATGTCATCGATTTATTCGAAAAAGTAACAGATAAAGATGCCGCCCTAATGACGCGTGACATCGCCCGTAAAGAAGGAATCTTTGTGGGGAACTCTGCT
Organism: Pedobacter psychrotolerans; assembly: GCF_004340665.1. Taxonomy (GTDB): domain Bacteria; phylum Bacteroidota; class Bacteroidia; order Sphingobacteriales; family Sphingobacteriaceae; genus Pedobacter; species Pedobacter psychrotolerans. Next base: position 622,588 of record NZ_SLWO01000004.1, on the reverse strand, counting down.
GGTGCAGCTATTGGAGGTTTAATCCAGTTGAAAGATAAATTAAAACCTGAAGATGTGGTGGTAGTCATTTTTCATGATCATGGAAGTCGTTATATGGGTAAAATGTATAATGAGGACTGGTTGCGCGAACGTGGATTTTTACAGGATGAAAAACTGACAGCAAAATCAATCATAGCCAAAAAAGAAGCTACAGAAATTGTAACATTAGATGCTACAAAATCAGTTTTAGAAGCCATAAATACAATCAAATCAATGAATATTTCTCAAATTCCGGTTACACAACAAGGGATGATTGTTGGTAAAATTGCGGAGAGTGATATTCTGACAGCTTTACTCGAAAATCCAGGATTGAAATCTGCACCAATTTCTGAAATCATGACGGCTACTTTTCCTTTTGTTGATTTAAATACTTCGATTGATAAAATTTCATCATTGATTAACAAAGAAAATTCTGCGGTTTTAGTGGAAGATGAATCAGGAAAGATTGAGATTATTACGCAGTATGATATTATTAACGCGATATCGGGATAGAAAGGGGAATAGGGGAATTGTGAAGTCATCTGAATTTAACGACCTTATTAAAAGACTAAATTAATCGCAAACGGAAAACGATAAATTACAAGAATCAACTCGCTTTATCTTCATTGCGAACCGAAGCGTTGGATGAAGAGAAGCAATCTGACTAACAGATTTAGCAAAATAGATTGCTTCGTCTTGCTTCCTCGCAATGACGAAAATGTAAATAAAAAACGCCCAAGAAATTTTTCTTAGGCGTTTTTACTTTATACTAAATATTTATCTTTGAGCATGGCGTATAAAAGTTTAGCAGAATGTGTATCAGATCTTGAAAAAAATGGTCATTTAATCAAGATAAAAGAGGAGGTTGATCCTCATTTGGAAATGGCTGCTATTCACCTACGGATTTACGAAAATCAAGGGCCAGCGATACTGTTCGAAAAAGTTAAAGGAAGTCCATTCCCGGCAGTTTCGAATTTATTTGGAACCCTTGAGCGATCTAAATTCATTTTCAGGGATACTTTGCCAAAAGTACAACAGTTGGTTTCCTTGCGGAATGATCCGATGAAGGCATTGAAAAATCCATTCAAATATGTCGGTTCGGCAATGTCTGCCTTATCAGCTTTGCCCATGAAAACACCATCTGCCAAAAGTAAGTTCTCGAAAACAAGCATCAGTATGTTGCCACAAATTGTGAACTGGCCAATGGATGGGGGACCTTTTGTAACCATGCCGCAGGTTTATACAGAAGATGTAGAGAAACCTGGAATCCTGAATGCAAACCTAGGCATGTATCGGATTCAGTTGGCTGGTAATGATTATATAAAGGATAAGGAAATTGGTTTGCATTACCAGATTCACAGGGGAATTGGTGTTCACCAATCAAAGGCGAATAAACTTGGCCAACCACTAAAGGTGAGTATTTTTGTAGGTGGCCCACCTTCTCATCCTCTGGCAGCAGTAATGCCATTGCCTGAAGGTTTATCTGAAATGACTTTTGCCGGTGCGCTGGGCGATCGCAGATTTCGCTATTTTTATGATGATGAAGGTTTCTGTATTTCGGCAGATGCAGATTTTATCATCACCGGAACCGTCTATCCAAATGAAAATAAGCCGGAAGGCCCATTTGGTGACCATTTAGGTTATTATAGTTTAGCCCATCCTTTTCCATTAATGAAGGTGCACAATGTGTATCATAAAAAAGATGCCATTTGGTCGTTTACGGTTGTGGGCCGTCCACCACAAGAGGATACCAGTTTTGGCGCTTTAATTCATGAAATTACCGGTTCGGCGATTCCTCAGGAAATTCATGGATTAAAAGAGGTACATGCAGTTGATGCGGCGGGAGTTCACCCTTTGCTTTTTGCCATTGGCAGTGAAAGATATACACCTTATCTGAAAGAAAGAAGGCCGCAGGAAATTTTGACGATTGCCAACCATATTCTAGGTAAAAACCAACTTAGTCTTGCCAAGTATGTTTTTATCGCCGCGAGAGAAGACAATGAAAAATTAAGTACCCATCACATCGAAAATTTTTTAACCCATATTTTAGAAAGAATTGATTTAACCAAGGATCTTCATTTTTATACCAATACCACCATTGATACTTTAGATTATAGCGGTGATGGATTAAACAGCGGATCGAAAGTAGTGGTTGCTGCAGCTGGGGATAAGAAGCGGGAATTGTGGAACGAAATTCCCGAGGAGCTAAAACTTGGCGATGGCTGTTATCAATTTGCCATTGCAATGCCTGGCATACTGGTTTTAGAATGTGATAAATACATTAGTGCAGAAAAAACGGCAGCAGAAATAGCTGCGCTGAATATTTCCTTAATCGATCAGGATTTAAATGGTTTTCCATTACTGGTTATTGCAGATGATGCCGAATTTACGGCTAAAAATATTGATAATTTAGTTTGGGTAACTTTTACCAGAAGTAACCCCGCTGCTGATATTTATGGGCTCAATGATTTTATCATTAATAAGCATTGGGGCTGTAAAGGTTCATTAATTATAGATGCAAGAAAAAAGCCTCATCACGCACCAGAACTGATAAAAGACAGTAAGGTTGAACAAAAAATAGATGAACTAGGTAAATCAGGAAAAATACTTCATGGTGTGATTTAATTGAATAATTGCAATAAAATTTCGAATTTTAAGCATATTGCTAATTATGCTTTCAAAATTCATCACTATTGGTTGCTTGCTTTTTTTAAGTGGTTTCGTGCAGGCACAAAATCTTAAGCTGGATAGCGTAGCTGAAAATTTAAAATTATATGGTCTAAACACAAATCAGTCAAGTCTATTCATTCATTTTGATAAAAATATCTACACCAATAATGATCAGGTTTGGTTTACAGGTTACTTGCTTAATACTGTAGCGGAGTCTGGTCGATATCATACTCTTTATTTATCATTGGTTAACAATGCAGACACTTCCATCGTTTTACAGGAAAAGTTCCTTATTCAGCAGGGCATTTCTTTCGGAAGTTTAGTATTGCCTGATTCGCTCCCAAGTGGCAAATATCGATTCGTTGCTTATACTAATATGAAAGTTAATCATCAGTTCGATGGAGAGTTTACACAACCGATTACTATAAAATCAACTACGATTAATCCTTTAATTGCCAACGTTTCTATTTTTAAAACTTTTGATGAGCAAACGAAAAATGGAACAGCTTTATTGCAAGTCTTATCTGGGAATAATCGATTTGTAGAAAACGCCGAGATCAATTATCAGATCGGCAGTGCTGACCAAATCATCAAAACTGGTAAAGCAAAAAGCAGTGTGATTGGCGAGCTGATGATAAGTTATCCCACTGAACAAATCACGAAGAAAAATAATTTGCTTAAAATCTCTATTAAAAAGGATAATCACGTAAAGCATGTAAATTTTAACTTGCCAGTTAAAGATGAAAAAAAGTATCAGGTTAGTTTTTACCCAGAAAGTGGATATTTAGTAGATGACCTGACAAATAAAGTGGGCTTTGAGCTAAAAGCTGAGAACGGAAATGCAGTTCAGGGTAAAGCGGTATTTTATCAAGACGAAAAAATTCTGGATACTATTTATACTAATTCGTTAGGTATTGGAAGTTTCGTTTTTCAACCAAATCGCCTTAAACGTTATCATGCTCAAATAATAGGAGCGAGAGATGGCGTTAATCAATATGACCTGCCTACTATTTTAAAACATGGTGTGGTGCTTAGACTCGGCTCTGCAATTTCAAATGATGAGTTAAAAGCACAGATAGAAAGTAATGATCAGCAGCAAGTTCATGTTGTAGTTCATGATTTTTCAAACATTTTATTGCAAACAAGTTTTGATCTGCTGGCAAACCGGCCTCAAAATATGCGATTCAAACTGGATTCTATTCCAATTGGCTTGTATGCACTTACAGTGTTAAATGATGAATATAAACCTATTGCAGAACGAATCTTTTTTGCACATTATAATAAGATCAACTTCATTTCAATAACAACAGATAAAGAAAACTATACTACTAGAGATTCGGTTGAGGTGGATCTTAGTGCTATTGAAGGACAGGATAAACTCCTGTCAGCAATGGTTTCTGTGAGTTGTGTCCAGGCCAATCGATTGTCAATTGATAACAATCAAAACATAACTGACTTTTACTTTTTTCAGCAACTCCTTGCCGATTTGCCACCTCATCAATTCAATCTAAAGTATACTGATATAAATTATTTGAATGAGGTATTGCTGGTGAAAGGGTGGAGGAGATACCAATGGCCTACAAAAATCTTGCCGAATGTAAAGCCGAAACTTGTTTCATTAGAATACAGTGGAGAAATATTAAAAAATAAGAAGCAACTGAAGACACCGCTTGCATTAAATGCTTTCGCTGGTTCAAATATTAAAGTGATTAACACCGATAGTTCAGGGAAGTTCAATCTAACAGCTGCTGATTTACTTTCAGAAGACCGTGGTAGAGTTTGGCTAAGCATTAGCGATAAGAAATATGCTAATTATGAGGTTCTTCTAAATGATCCTTTGAAGAAGATTAAAGACGAGGTGATAAATCAGAAAAGCATTCCTTTAGTGAATCAAACAACACAATTGAATGACTTAAATCAATCTATAAAAATTACTAGCGGTATTACATTAAAAGATGTAGTGATTAAATATAAAAAAGACAATCATATTAATTTCGCAGATCGTGGACCAAACGGATGTGGCGATTATGTGTGCAAGTATAATATTTTTAATTGCGCAAATCATGCCGGAGATCCAGATAATAGAAAACCGCTCAAGGGGAAAAGTTACGCACGATCTGGCGGAGGCACAATCATTTATGCTGGTTGTACCGATCATGAAGATAAGCCGAATTTACGAATCCTGAAAGGCATTAGTCTGGCTAAAGAATTTTATGTATCTGATGTTTCCAATATGAACGAGCCAATCAATTCCCCAAACCTATATTGGAATTATCAGATAGAACTTAATAAATTGGGTAGCAATAAGCTAATTTTTAATACAGGAGATGTTGAAGGAAAATTCAAGATTGTTGTGCAAGGCATCACTTCGGAAGGGGTGGCTTACGGGGAAAAGGAAATTAATGTTGCTGCAAAATAAAAAGAGGCTGTATCATAAGTGATTTTTGGCATTCAGCTGCCAAATTAAATCTTAAAGCAGTCTACAATTAAATAAAAAACGGCAATTTTCGATTCGAAAGCTGCCGTTTTTTATTATCATTTAATTCTTGATAAAGGATGTTCAAAATTAAATTAAATTCTGTTTTTGAATTTGACTTATGAGACAGCCTCTTTTTACTATATATTTTAACTTAAAATTTAAGCTAAAAGTAAAGAATTGTTTACATGATAAATTAATACCATTAAAATTACTAAGTATTAGGAATACATAAAATTGATCGACAGTATTATATAGTATTTATACCAAACTAATACTTAATATCGATTAGGTTATTAATTGTATTTTTTGTAATACATTTATATGTTTAAATGTAATATTAAATATTATCTATGTATCCTTAATATTACATTATGACAATTTTGTTACGCTTAGCTTAATGTTTCGACACATATTTGCCTATATAAAAAAATCAAATATGAAAAAAAGCTTATTGTTTACAGCGGTCGCTGTTATCTTATTTGCAAGTTGCAAAAAGAATGAAAATCAAAATTTACAATCTTCAGATGGTAAAATAAATGCATATAGCCATTTACCAAAATTTAAAACTTCGGAAGTTTTAGTTGGTGACAAAACGTTCTCTATTAAACAAAATTTGTTGTCTTCATTAAGAATAGTTAAAAGTGAACCTATTCCTGGAAATAATGGACAAGTACCAAGTAGATCTGGTGGTAGTACTTCTATAGGGACTAGAATAACTGTTGAGACTGATGAACAGGTCGTTTTGGATAGTTACCAAAGATTGGTTTATCCGGGTTCACTTATTAAAGGTAGGTCTGTAGCAAATATGAGTTTTGATCCTGTTATAGGATATGAAAAACTGCCTATTACAGTTTCTGTTTCTATTCCTGCAGTTAATGGAATGGTTAGTAAAATAATTGATAACCCTAATCTATCTACTACTAGAACTGCGATAAATGAAATTTTAAATCAAAATATCACTGGAGACCAATTATCTTCCTTTTCGTTTGAACTTAATAAGTTCACTACCTACGATGAATTAAAATTATCATTCGGCGCAAATGTAAATATAGGTACCATATTCAAAGCTGCATTTAAAGATAGTACTTCTCAGGTAAGTTTGAAAACAGGATTAGTAGCAAAGTTTATTCAAAGAAACTTTACACTTGATATGGATATTCCTACTAATGGCCAGCTATTGGCTAATAATGTAGATCCTGCAACATTAGGTGATTATTCACCAGTGTACATATCATCTGTAACTTATGGTAGAATGGGAATTATGGCAATAGAATCAAATTATGAATACAATGACGTTTACACTGCATTTAATGCAACACTTTCTTTGATTAAAGGTGGCGGAGGGGTTAGCATTACATCAGATCAAAAACGGATAATTGATGAATCGCAAATTAATATTTATGCTCGTGGGGGAGAAGGACAAGAAGTCGTTAAATCGATTAAAGGTTATGATGAATTTGTAAATTATATTATTAGTGGAGGGAAATTTTCTGTTAATACTCCAGGTGTTCCAATATTTTTTAGTTTAAACTATTTAAGTGATCATACTTTATTTAAAACATTGTTTAATGTATCACAAATAGATACAGTTCGAGTTCATTCTGGAAGTACAGATCCAAATAGACCACGTCCAGGCAATGAAGGAAGTGGTGGTGGTACTAATCCACATAGAGGTGGAAGAGGATAGTTTAGTTAAAAATTAAATGCAAATGCCAGTTTAACATAAACTGGCATTTGCAATATAGATATATCAATAAATTAAAACCTTACTCCAAATGTTAAGAAGACATTATTTCTAGTGCTTTTTGTATCCACAACTGGTTCAGAAAAATCGTTTAGTAAATATGGACTTGACCTTAAAGATTCAATTTGATAGTTCTGATAAGTTAAATCAAAATAGTAATTTTCAAATCTATAACCAAAACCACCAGTGTAATATTTAGCCTCGGAATTACCAAGGAACTCATCTTTAATTCCATTACCATTAACTCCATATCCTGCTCTCAGACTAAACTGATCATCCACTTTAAATTCAGCACCAAATCTATAGTTTAAAGTTTCTTTATAAGAATTCTTTATAAAGTTGTTGCTACTGTTAATGTCAGACATATTAGAATTATCATTTGATGAAAATCTGATAGAAGAATAATCTATATAATCAACATCAGCTGAAAGTAAAGCTCTTCCACCAATTACATAACTAAGTCCACCAGATGCTTTAAGTGGAGTACGCAAGTTATAAGAAGAATAAAAATTAATAGGTTCATTATTAGATCTGTAATTTATCAATGTATTATTCAATTGTACATTCGTATTGTCTTCAACACTCATCCATGTAGGGCTCTGAATATTTACCCCTATTCTTAACTCACTTACAGGTCTAAAAATCATACCTAATTTTAAATTTACTCCTGATCCTTTACTTTCCTGATTCCTTGATTGTGTTAATCCATAGTTTTCAGTGCCATTATATAAATTTGTATCCTCATTGAAAGAATTAAGAATACCAGATTCTACGAAAGTAGCGTCACTTATATATCTAACATTAACAAAGCTTGCAGTAGCGCCAATATAAAATTTGTTTGCGAAATTTAAAGCTCCCGCTATATTAAACTCTGACGTAGAGCCTAATCTATTTTCTGCACCACTTTGTTGGAAACTAGCATTGTTATAAGGTTCAGCAGAAAATTGATTTGGGTAGTTAGATGCATTTTTATTAATTAAGAAGCTACGATAAGCATCGCCCCCTATTGTATTATCAATTCCGTTAATTTCTGCATCTTCAACATATGAATCCCTAATCGAACTATTATTATTTGTTCCGTTATACTGAAAATTATTGAGGAAGTCATTATTTCTGTTATAGCTTAATCCAAAAACTGAACTAACTAAACCTTTATTAACATCAGCACCTTTTGCTTTAACAGCCGGACTATAAAATACAACTCCAATATTATTTAAATTGATTTGATTTTTCGTTCCCTTTGTTTCATTCCCTAAGTATGAGCTTTTGTTCGAGACAGCATTAAACTCAGGAGTCAAACTAAATTCTGACTTTGTAAATAAGCCCAATCCAGCAGGATTAGAACTTATTGAACTAATGTCTCCTCCAACCCCAATTTGCGCGCCACCCATTCCCTTAAATCGAGCAGTACTGCCATAATTCATTTGAGAAAAACCAAAAGCATTTTCAGCAAGTGTTTGGGCATATAGCGTGCATGAAGTAGCTGCCATAGTTACTAATAATAAAATATGTTTTTTCATGTTGTGTGTTTTCTTATAAATTTACCTAACCTCTGCCGCCTCTTGATCCTCTGGAACCACCTCCATAGCTACCACCGCCAGATGAACGACTACCACCGCTACTGCTTGCAGGCGGAGAATAACTTGGTCTGCTTTCAGTTCTGGTTGGCGGATTATAATTCTCATTTCTAGCAGGCCTTCCATTTTGTTGTTGTGGAGCGTAACCAGAGTTCCTTGCTGGTCTGTTTCCTACATTGTTTGGTGATACTCGGTTACCGTTTTGGTCAACATAACCATTTCTAGCTGGACGACCATAGTTTGGTGAAGCTATTCCTGCTCCACTTCTACGCATCCGGTTATCAACAGCACCAGGACTTGCTCTACGAACTGAATTTCCTGTATAAACGCCACCACCGTAGAATCCACCGCCATAGCCCCAGCCTCCGCCGAAACCACCTCCGCCCCAGCCGAAACGATCGTAATAAGAATATGGTCCCCAGCTATTCCATCCAAAATTATTCCATCCAAAACCCATGTTGCCATAGTAGAAAGGATTATTCCATATGCTGCCGTAACCAAACCCTAAACCGAAACCACCGCCCCAGCCACCTAAGCCGTAACCGGTACTCCAGCCTAAACCACCATAACCTAAATAGTTGGTGGCGCCATAAGAATTACCATATGAAAAATTGTCGTAATAAGGATCATAATATCCACGCCAGCTGGTACCATTAGAAAATCGATTAATCCGTGAAGAATAATCCATATCATAATAAGGATTGCTTGTTCCGTAGTATTCATCGTAACCTTCCTGGTTCTGGTTGTTGTTTTGATCTTGAGCATACTGTTGCTGAGGAACAATCTCAACCTCTCTGGCTTTTGCCACAGTATTATAAACATCATCAGCCTGGCTGGTTGTAGCCAATTTCGATGTTGAACATGATGCCACCAACCCTGCGGCGGCAATCATAACAATGGGTAAAAATTTAGTTGGTTTCATCGTGTTTATATTCAGTTGTGTGTATTCAATTAGCAATAATAAATAACTTTTCAATCTTTTGCAGCGCTATTTATAGAATCAATCACATGTTATTATAATAGCCTGTCAATCATAATCGTTTTGTAGGCATAAATTTATAAATTTGTGATCTAATTTCACATTATTTAACATACAAATTACGTTCCAATAACATAACATGAGCAAAGAAATTACAAGTAGAGAAGCAGATTATTCACAATGGTATAATGATATCGTATTAAAGGCCGACCTTGCCGAACACTCCGCAGTTAGAGGATGTATGGTTATAAAGCCCAATGGCTATGCCATTTGGGAAAAAATGCAGGCTGTGCTTGATAAAATGTTTAAAGATACTGGGCATAGCAACGCCTATTTCCCCTTATTCATACCTAAGTCATTTTTTTCAAAGGAAGCCTCTCACGTAGAGGGCTTTGCCACCGAATGCGCAGTTGTGACACATTACCGTTTAAAAAATGATGGCAATGGCAACATTGTTGTAGATGAAACGGCCAAATTAGAAGAAGAATTAATTGTACGTCCAACATCTGAGACGATTATATGGAATACCTATAAAGGTTGGATTCAGTCTTATCGTGATTTACCGATTCTAATTAACCAATGGGCAAACGTGGTGCGTTGGGAAATGAGAACCCGTTTGTTTTTGCGCACTGCAGAATTTTTGTGGCAAGAAGGCCATACGGCTCATGCAACTGCAGAGGAGGCTATTGAGGAAACAGAACGCATGTTGCATATTTATGCAGATTTTGCTGAAAACTGGTTAGCTGTACCCGTTATAAGAGGTCGCAAATCTCCAAATGAAAGATTCGCCGGAGCCCTTGATACTTATTGCATAGAAGCCTTAATGCAGGATGGTAAAGCCTTACAGGCCGGAACCTCTCACTTTTTAGGTCAAAATTTTGCAAAAGCATTCGATGTAAAATTTACAGGCAAAGATGGGAAGTTGGATCATGTTTGGGCAACCTCATGGGGAGTCTCTACCCGATTAATGGGTGCGTTGATTATGGCACATAGTGATGATTCTGGATTAATTGTTCCACCAAAATTGGCTCCGATTCAGGTAGTTATTGTTCCGATTTACAAGGGTGAAGAAGATTTAGCTAAAATTACTACTTATGTTAATGAGCTTACCATGCGTTTGAAAGGTTTGGGCGTTTCGGTAAAATATGATGATCGGGATACTCAACGTCCGGGCTTCAAATTTGCCGATTATGAATTGAAAGGAATTCCGGTACGTATTGCCATTGGTGGTAGAGACCTCGAAAATAAGACAGTTGAAATTGCCAGAAGAGATACCAAGCTTAAGCAAACAGTTCCACAGGAAGGCTTAGATATTTATATCATTAAATTATTGGAAGATATTCAAACCAGTATGTTTAATAAAGCATTGGCTTACCGTGATGCACATATTACTGAAGCCAATTCTTACGAAGAATTAAAAGAATTGCTTGATACTAAAGCTGGTTTTATTTCTGCCCATTGGGATGGTACACCTGAGACAGAGCAAAAAATTAAAGAAGAAACAAAAGCAACGATCCGTTGTATTCCTTTAGATAATAAGCTGGAAGATGGCATTTGTATTTATTCAGGCAAACCATCTATACAAAGGGTATTATTCGCAAGAGCATATTAGGAGAAGCTTGAGTTTGGAGCCTAGAGTCCTAAGTTTGGAGTCATGAGTTAAAGTCTGGCGTATTTTAAAGTTATAATTAATAAGGAGCTAGTGCATTTTACCCATCACTAGCTCAAATCTATCATCTCATATCTATTTAAGAAATGAAATTCGGAACAAAAGCAATACATGCAGGTCAGGAACCTGATCCAACAACAGGCGCTGTGATGACGCCTATATATCAAACTTCTACTTACTGGCAAAAATCGCCTGGCGATAATAAGGGTTATGAATATTCAAGAGGAACGAACCCAACCCGTAAGGCTTTAGAAGATTGCCTTGCTGCATTGGAGAACGCTAAATATGGTTTAGCTTTTTCAAGTGGTATGGGCGCTACTGACGCAGTTTTAAAACTGCTTGAACCTGGTGATGAAGTAATTACGGGAAATGATTTGTATGGTGGATCTTATAGGATCTTTACCAAAATCTTCACCAAATATGGTATCAAGTTTCATTTTCTGGATCTTTCAAAACCGGAAAATATGCTACCTTATATCAACGATAAAACGAAATTGGTATGGATTGAAACACCTACAAACCCAACCATGCAAATTATTGATATTGAAGGTGTGGCAAAAATTACAAAAGAAAAGAATCTGATTCTTACCGTTGACAATACTTTTGCTTCTCCATATTTACAGAATCCGATAGATTTAGGTGCCGATATTGTGATGCACTCCGTTACCAAATATATTGGTGGGCACTCTGATGTAGTGATGGGTGCATTAGTAACGAATGATGAGCAACTCTATAAAGATTTATGGTTTATTTATAATGCTTGCGGCGCAACTCCAGGCCCTCAAGATTCTTTTTTGGTTTTAAGAGGAATTAAAACATTGCATTTGCGAATGAAAGCCCATTGCGAAAATGGCGAACGCATTGCTCACTTTTTGAAAAACCACCCCAAAGTAGATAAAATTTACTGGCCAGGTTTCGAAGATCATCCTAATCACGATATCGCGAAGAAACAAATGCGTGGTTTTGGAGGAATGATTTCCATTACGCTTAAGGGAGCTGATTTGCAGGAAACTTTCAGAATTTCTTCAAACTTTAAAGTATTTACACTTGCAGAATCTCTCGGTGGTGTAGAATCCCTAATTAATCACCCTGCTACCATGACACATGGTTCTATACCTAAGGAAGAACGTGAAAAGGTAGGGGTGACTGATAATTTACTTCGTTTAAGTGTAGGGGTAGAGGATATCGAAGATCTTTTAGAAGATCTTGGTAACGCCCTGGTATAGCTTATTATCGGGCAGATGATACCTCATTTGCCCGATAATTATCCTGATATGATCTGATTGAAAGCAAAAGCTTTAATCTAATTTGCGCGTTTTATAGTATCTGTAATCCAGCGAGATTGGCGTATTATATATCTGTGGTTTGACAATAAGCTCCCCCAGATTATTTTTCCTTATTCAAAATAAATGCAATTTCTAGAACTGAAGAACTTCCTCGATCATAAAGTTGAACAATATAATCGTGTAGACTTTATACCGAATGATCCAATCTGTATACCACATCTCTATAAGAAAAAACAAGACATTGAAATAGCTGGTTTCTTTGCTGCTATACTTGCATGGGGACAGCGCAAAACCATCATTAATAAGTGTAAGGATTTATTGAACCGCATGGATAATGCGCCTTACGATTTTATGATGAATCACAATGATGAAGATTTAAAAGGTTTATTAAACTTTAAGCACCGAACATTTAACGATACAGATTTACTCTATTTTACTTCATTTTTTAAAAAGCATTATCAGCAACATGATAGTCTGGAGCAGGCATTTTTACTTCCAAAAAATGATGATGAAGTTTTATCTTTAGGAAAGGATCAGTTTAAAAAGCATTTAACCATTGAAGGTTCGCTAAATCATTTTCGGTCTTATTTCTTTTCTCTAGAAGATTTTCCTCATCGCACTAAAAAGCATATTTCATCACCAAAACAAAAATCTACGTGCAAGCGATTAAATATGTTTTTACGCTGGATGGTGAGAAATGACACCCAAGGGGTAGATTTTGGTATCTGGAAAACGCTTCAATCTTCGGATCTGATTTGTCCATGTGATGTTCATGTTGATCGGGTAGGACGGTTATTAGGACTGATTAATCGCAGGCAAACTGATTGGTTAACTGCAGTAGAACTCACTGATCATCTAAAACAATTTGATGCGAATGATCCGGTTAAATATGATTTTGCATTATTCGGGTTAGGAGTGGAAAAAATTCTTTAAAATCGTAAAAATTGAGAAATGTCAAGAAAAAAATTCTTTTCTTTGGGGTAATCTTGCAGTGTTACGTGTACATTCAGTAAGTTTTTAGCCAGGTACCTTAGTTGTTTATATATGATTGCTGTGAATTTATCTGAAGAAGACAGATGGAAAAAGTTTAATAATGTTTCTCCAATAATATCAATTTTCAAAAAATTTCATCCTTTAAATAAGGAAATTGAACAGCATATTAATCAGCATACATTTCCAGTAAGCTTTAAGAAAAATAAATTTATAGTATCTCCATTAGATCGAAATAAGTATTTATTTCTCATTGTTAAAGGTGTAGTTAGAGGTTTCATAAAAGATGGTAGTTTAGAAATTACCACCTGGATTTCAAAAGAAAATGAAATTGTTGGAACTATACGTAATCTTTGGGTAGATAGCGAATCTGAAGAATACTTACAAGCTTTGGAAGATGTTGATCTCATAGCCATTCCACACGAATTAACGGAATACCTATTTGAAAACTTCGAAGAAGCCAATATTGTAGGTCGAAAAATTATGGAGTTGTATTATCGTTCTGCGGAAGAACGGGCATATCTTTGTAGAATTTCATCAGCAGAAAAAAGATACAAGCGCTTTCTGATTTCTTTCCCTGATCTCATTCACCGCGTTTCCCTTAAGTATATTGCCTCCTTTTTAGCTATTCGTTTGGAAACATTAAGCAGGATAAGGGCGAAAATTTAACTTGCAAATACTACACCCTATTTCCAATCTACATTTGCAATCAGCATCGCCTTCATGTTTCATTGGATTGCAAATGTACTCGACATATTGCTAGAATTCTTAATTTTGAATCTCATTTGATAGGGATCTTGATCTATATAGCATATAAATGTAAATTTAATTATAAAATAAAATCTATATATTACATTAGTATCATAACAGTAAAATACCAATGTTTTTAAATCATAATTACGTTTATGAATGTTAATCATTGTTATTTAATTACTATTTTATAATATCATATTTATAAAATATAGGTAATAATATAGGTATCTATATTGTTTTATATAATTAATCAAGCCATAGGTTTACATTTATGGTAATAAATAATTTTTTTGGTTCAATAAAATTATTGTTTCAAACCTAACGTATTTTCACGTTTCAAGTCACGTTTTTCAAGTTCAAATTCATAATTAAATTTAATCGATTTAGTGCTTTCTATGGGATACGTATAACGATTTACTAAAATGAGGCAAGATTTTTATAGCTTGCACGTTTATTAGACAAGTTAGAATTTACGAAATATATTTTTTAATCAAAAAAAATGTAAAAATGAGCAAAATTGTATAATAATGTTTACATTTGAGCGATCAAAAAAGTAGTCTTTTTTTGAAAGGAATAGTCTACGGATTTCGGTAAAATTGATAAATTTGATAATATTTACAACTTTATAAACACACAATGAAACCAAAAAATAACGGAAGTACTTTCAGTGTACTTATTGCTGACGATCATGAAATTGTTCGCAGGGGGTTAAAAAACTTGATATCTGACTTCTGGTCTGGTGTAGAAATTATTCATGCTTCTACTATGGAACAGGCTTTAGTTGAAGCCCAAAAATCACCTAGTTTAATTATTATTGATGTTAATTTGCCAGGGGGGAATAATTTAAAGGTAATTGACCAAATAAAATCGGTACAGCCTGCTGCAAAAATTTTAGTCTTTTCATCCTTGAATGAAAATATTTATGCTGTTCCTTATTTAAAATCAGGTGCGTCTGGATATTTAACTAAAAATGCAGAAGAATCTGAAATCGTAACTGCAATCACGACTATTTTAGCTGGAAGTCGTTACTCAAGTAGAAACGTTAAAGAAAACATGTTCAATAGTATTTTAGGAAATGATGCAGATAACCCATTTACTAAACTGTCGGGCAGAGAATTAGAAGTAGCAGAACTTCTGACTAAAGGAATAGGTGTTTTAGAAATTTCTAACCAACTCAAACTTCAGATGGGAACAGTAAGTACTTATAAACTTAGGTTATTTCAAAAACTGAAGATTAAGAGTATTATAGAACTTGCTGAAAAAATGAGTATTTATGAAAAATAGAAAGAGTTTAACTCTTTCTATTTTTTACTAGTTTGTTTTTTTGCCGTACCAATTCCATCTTCATCAGCTGATTCATTAGGTGTATCTCCTGATTGTCCGTACTTTTCAGATGCGCCTTTTCCATTTTGATCAAAAGTTGCCTTTTCTTTGGCGGTACCTTTTGTTTTATTATCCGTATTATCTTTATCCTTTGTATTCATTTTAAATATTTTTATATTCTTTTAATAGTTTAACAAGTAAAAAGAGCCAATAGTTTTATCCTTTTTTAACAATTGTGCATATTATCATTATTTTTTTAATATTGTTTCTGCATGTTTTTGTAATTTTTGAGGATATATGTTCAAGTAGCTATATGTATTCTCATTCAGAATAAATATTTTTGTTAAGACAATTAAAATTCCTGCAAAATATGTCAACCCAAATTATCAATCCACCATCAGGGGTATGTCCTATATGCCCATCCTGCAAGAATCCTGAAACTTCCCGGGTACCAAGAGGTTTTGTTTTTAAAGTGCTCATGCCTTTTGTTCCCGTAAAGCATTATAAATGCTATAGATGTTTTAAAAAATTTTACGTTTTTACGCGATAATCAGTCATTATATTTCGATCATATGCAGTATGAGATATCTGATTTAATTACACTATAGCTAATTTTGAAGTATCTAAATAAATAATTATTACACAGTATAAAGCGAATTTTACTTGAGGTTTTTTATATTAAATCTTCTTCACCACATTAAATAGTCCCTACTTATAAGTATTATACTATTCCAATAGGATTAATGACTTATTCATAATTTTAAAATTAGATTTATATCATTCATAATATAATAAACCTCTTGAACCCATCAGGATAATACTAATTGCAACCAGTATTTAGAAATTATTCCTAATGTATCCCTTAGTGTTGTAAATTTGGATTCTCTACACAATAGGATTTGAAATGATCAATTCTTTATTGGAAATTCTTTTGGTGTTTATTAAATGCATTGATAAATATCAAATTCTCAAATTTTTGTAATATTAAATATACAAAATGTTTGTTTTGTTGAAATTAAAAATATTTCTATTTATACCTTTGTGCCCGAAGACTTCTACAAATTACAACTGTAGATATTTTTTTTATTAAGTTTTTATATTCTAAAGATTATACCTCCAAAATGATCATAGGTACAGGCTTTGTTTGAAGGAAAACTCTAATGAGAAATTGCATCATTTTTTGATGCTACCATTTAATATTGTCCCTGTATGATTAAAACGCTACTTTTTTCCCATGTTTGTGCATGGGTTAATTTTGCTTACAACTACTTAACGCATCAGTTTGGTAATTTTTTTGCAAAATTCATCTTTATTTCTTTTCTCTTTATTACATATTCCACTAAGCTTTTTTCACAGTTCACAATCACAGAGAACTTTAGAGGATCTGGTTCTCCACAAGTGATTATCGGCGGACCCGGCGGAGCAGATGGTACAGCAATTTTAACTTCGGGAGTAGATGATCCACTTGGGGCCGGATGGTTACGTTTAACTAATTCAACAGTTAACCAACGTGGCTATGCTTATGTAGATAAGTCTTTTCCTTCAACGTTAGGCGTATTGGTCGATTTTGAATACAAAATGTGGCGTAATGCAGCCAATAGTGAACATAATTATAATGGTGGCGACGGCATTGCTGTATTCTTATTTGATGCTACACAGCCTTTTAGGTTAGGTGGCTTCGGGGGTTCTTTAGGCTATGCACCTAATATTCAATCAACACCTCCAGTTCTTGATGGCTTGGCTGGTGGTTATATCAGCGTAGGCCTGGATGCATTTGGGAATTATGGAAATGCCATTGAGGGTAGAAATGGTGGTTTTGGTACGAGTGAAACAGCTAATGCCGTGGTTGTTCGCGGTATTACCACACCAAATAGGACAGAGGATATTGTTAACGGCATATTACCCACCAATAGATTTCTAACCGGCGTACGTTTAGGAGATAGAAGTGGTACAATTGGTGATATCAGACTACGAAATGAAATTGATTATAATGTTGGTACGGGAACAGGAAATTCCTTTTCAGATATCAGGCCTACCGATGAACAATTTTTCAGAAGAGTACAGATTGAAATAAAGCCTGAAGCTGGGCAGTATAGGGTTATTGTAAGAATGGCAAAATCTGCGGACGGTTCATTTGTAGAATTGATCAATTATTTATCTCCGGATGTACCGCCATCAATATTAAAAATGGGTTTTGCTGCATCAAGTGGTGGGGCTTATAACTATCATGAGATCCGTAATTTACTAGTAACTACTCCAGGTAACATTCGGGTTGTAAAACGAGCAAACCGTGATATTCTTCAGGCGGGTACAAATATTGGATTAACTTATACACTGGATGTGATCAATGATACCAACGCCGCATTAACTAATGTGCAATTCAATGATCAACTCACTGATGCCAAGGGCAACCCATTGGATAACGGTGCCTTTACCATTAATAGTATTACTCCAACCGGATTTACAAGTTCTAATTTTACACCTGCCAGCCCAAATACAAGCGGCAAGATCACCGGTAATTTTAATATTGCCGCAAACGCAGCTGCAAAAATTGTAGTTTCAGGATCACTGAATGCAATTCCGGCCGGTAATGTGCTTAGCAACACCGTTAATATTACCACTACTGATATTCAGGACGAGGATTTAAATAATAATACATCAGTTGTGAGTATTCCTGTTCAGGCAACAGGCACAGATGCTATTATAGATAAAACAGCTGATCGTTATTGTTTGAATACTTCAGGTAATACCACAACAACTTTTACCATGAGAGCTGGTAATGTTGGTAATAAGCCAATGGAAAATCTTTCTAATGCTGCGATTGGTAACCATTTAGTGATTACAAAAATTGTCCCTTCCGGATATACCTTTGCTGCAGGTTCGAATGTTGGATGGGATATCTCACAATCAGGATCTACAGTAACATACATCAGTAACCAGATGATAGATGTCCAAGCTGGCAAGTACTATAATTTTCCGATCACTTATACGCTGACAGGCTCTGGGAATTATAATGATGAAGCAAAAATTGCTTACCACAATTATTATTCGGCAAGTGCTTCTAATGATATTGAACCACCTGAAAATACATCAAATAATACAAGTACCACCAGGCTTTCTACACCGATAAATCCAATAATAGTTAAAAGCACTGTGGTGTATTGTCAGGGTACAACTGCGTCTTCATTAGTTTCTTCTGTCTCTAGCCCACCTGCCGGAGATACTTTATTGTGGTATACAAGTGTAAATGGAACTTCGAGCACCAATGCTCCGATTCCCAGCACGTCACTAGTGGGAAATACAACCTATTATGTTACACAAACTAATGGAAGTTGTGAAAGCGATAAAGTTCCGATCGTGGTTACAATAACTCCTGCGCTTACAGCAGGAACAATTTCTGGAGATCAGACATTTTGTACAACAGGAGATCCTGAGCCTTTTACACAGTCTGCACCTTCAGGAGGAGCAGGTAGCTATAGCTATCAATGGCAATCCTCTACCACAAGTGCATCGGCAAATTTTACAGATATTTCAGGTGCTAATTTAGCTATTTATGATGCTCCTACTTTAAATCAAACCACCTATTTCAGAAGATTGGATGGTGCTACGGGAAGTACATGTGATCGTGTGGCGACAAATGTCTTAACCATTACCATACAATCAGTATTAAGTAATAACATAATAACCGCGCCTACCATTGCGACTTTTTGTGAAAGTGGCGATCCGGGAATTATTACAGGTACTGTACCTATTGATGGTTCGGGTAGCTATAATTATCAATGGCAGTCTAGTTTGGATAACTTAAATTTTAACAACATCAGCGGAGCTATTCAGATTTCGTACGATCCTGGTGTGCTTACTTCAACTACATTTTTTCGCAGGCAGGTAACTTCAGGTAGTTGTGCTATCCCAACGGTAAGCGGAGTTGTTCAGATCACTATTAAACCTTTGCCGGTTATTTACAATGTAACTGGAGGAGGAACTTACTGTGCAGGCACCTCCGGTATAGTGGTCGGTTTATCCAACTCACAAACAGGTGTAAGTTATCAACTGCAGATCGCTGGTATCAATACGGGGAATCCGGTTCAGGGCAATGGTTCTGCCATTTCATTTGGTAATCAGACATTGTCTGGTATCTATACCATAGTGGCTACGGATTCTAATATGCCAGCTTGCATACAGACAATGAACGGTAGTGCAATCATTAACATCACTAATAAGCCACTGGCAAATACATATGCAGTAACTACGAATGAGGATATTGTGTTAACAGGGAGTGCAACTACAACAGATCCGGATGGAAATAATCTGATTTACACAAAAGCCGCCGATCCGGGCCATGGAACAGTTACTGTTTCTGAGTCGGGTACATATATTTATGCACCTGGATTAAATTATAACGGTGCTGATTCTTTTACGGTTTTGGTAAATGATAATGCATGTGGAACCTCACTGGTAACCGTTAATATCACAGTGGTTCCTGTCAATGACGTACCTGCATTTGCAAAAGGTAGCAATCAGCTGGTTAATGCAGATTCAGGTTTGCAAACTATAACCGGATGGGCATCAGGAATCAGTACTGGTCCGGTAAATGAATCGGCACAGGTTGTTGATTTTATTACTGGTAATGATAACAATGCTTTATTTAGTGTTCAGCCAGCTGTATCTCCTAACGGAAGTTTAACTTTTACACCTTCAGGTAACTTTGCCGGCAGGGCAAATGTTTCAGTGGTCATCCACGATAATGGCGGCACTGAAAACGGTGGAATTGATCAAAGTCTGGCCCAAACATTTATCATTGAAGTTAAACCCGTTGGCGCTACCGATGATGTTACAACATTGGCAAATACACCGGTTCTTACTGCCGTAAAAGCGAATGACGATGAAACTGCTATTAATAGTATGGTTACCGCTAGTAATGGTGCCCATGGATCAACAACTGTTGATGCTGCGGGACAAGTAACCTACACCCCAAATAGTGGATATACCGGAACAGACACTTACACTTATACCCTGACCACTGTAGATGGCGTAGTGAGTGATCCAATATTAGTCAGGGTATTTATTTATCCAACAATAATATTATCAGGCCCCGTTTCAGTAAATGAAAACGCCGGAACGGTTAGTTATACTGTCACCCTTTCAGGAACAGCAGGTACAGTTCTGGCTTCACCGGTTTCGGTTGTTACTGGAATTAGTAATGGGACTACAAATTCTGCTGATTATATCTTCAGCCCACAAACACTTACATTTCCTGCGGGTACCATATTAGGGCAGCCAGGCAGCACCATTATTTTTCCGGTGGGCATTAATGATGATGGCATAAATGAAGATGACGAAAATTACACCATCACCATTCAAAACCTAAGCGGTCCTGCTAGCCTTGGAAATGCGGCTGTGCGTACTACCATTCTGGATAATCGCCCAATTGTTGCCTCTATAACAGCAGGAAATGACGGAAATGAAAATGGTGTTGTCAATGGAAAATTTATCGTTACATTAAGCAAACCTTCTAATATTAATACTGAAATCAGTTATACTTTGCGTGGCATGGCCATAGAAGGAGCTGACTATACAGCAATAGTTAAAATAGTAACAATTCCGGCGGGTGAAACTACAGCAGTGATTCAAATTCCGGTTCTTGGAGATGTGTTGATCGAAGGAAACGAAACCGTAATCGCAACCCTCACCACCTCAACCAATCCATCACTGGTGATTCTTCCCGTACCTGCAACCATCAGCATTATTGATGGAACAACCGGAACGGTTATCGTAACCGCAACGAAAGATGGGGCCGAACCATCAACTTCAGCGCAATTTACTTTTACACTTAGTCAGGTTTCTACAACTGATACTAAAATAGATTTTTTGGTATCAGGAACAGCAACAGCAGGATTAGATTATACTTCAATAGGTTCTTCAATTATCATCCCGGTAGGTGCAACGTCAGTGACTTTGAACGTGCCTGTGCTGGATGATAACCTTAATGAAGGAAACGAAACAGTCATTTTAACCCTGATTGGCACTACTGATAATCCACGCATTACAGCGATAACGATACCTGCTATAGTTAATATTAGAGACAATCGAGCTCCTGTTGCAAGTGCTCCGGGAATTACAACAACTGAAAACACACAGGTAAACGGAGTCATCACTGCATCCGATATAGATGGTGACGTACTGATATTCAATATCTCGGTGGCACCAGCTCACGGAACAGTGGTCTTGAGTAATGGCACTTATGTTTATACACCAGCAGCAGGATACACCGGGGCAGATTCATTCACGGTTACCGTGAGTGATGGTAAAGGTGGAGTTGCTACGGTAACGATTCCGGTAACAGTAACCCCAACGAATATACCTGCCAGCAGTTCTATCGTATTAATTAAAACAGCTGTATTGAACAATAATCAAATCACTTATACATTTCTTATCAAAAATACAGGGGCACTAACTTTAAATAGTGTGACCTTAACAGATACCAAGCTAGGGATTAATAATAAAGTGATTGCAGTTGCTGGTGGTTTAATTCCTGGAGCAACGGTAACTGATCTAGCCATTTATACCATCACACAGGCAGATAAAGATTTGGGTATGGTAAACAATATAGCAACCATAAATGCGAAAACAGCTGGTGGTGCCAGTGTGAGTGATATTTCCGGTACAGCGGAAAATAATGATTCACCTACAGTTACCAGTTTCCCTAAATCACCAAAAGCTGTTGATGATTCGGGTGCGAGTATAGTAAATACACCAGTAACCATTAATCTTCTGTTAAACGATGATGCCGGAAGTTCGGCTTTTGTAAAATCAAGTGTAGAAATTGTTAGTCAACCTAAAAATGGCCGCATCGTATTAAATACAGATGGTACAGTAATCTTTATTCCCAATACAGGCTTTACCGGTAATGACATCTTTACCTACAGGGTGAAAGATGCGAATGGATACTATACCAATGTAGCGTCAGTAGTGATCACGGTAAATTTTACAGAAATTAAGATTCCAAACCTGTTCACGCCAAATGGGGATGGTATTAACGATGCATTTGAAATTATTGGTTTAAACCAGTATCAGTCAAATGAGCTGCAAATCATTAACCGATGGGGTAATGAAGTATTTCATGCAAAAGGATACCAAAACAATTGGACAGGTGAAGGTTTGAATGAAGGTACTTACTATTACTTGCTGCGTGTTAAAAAACAAGATAGTAATGAAGTGGAAGTATTCAAGGGGTACGTTACATTAATCAGGGCATTTAAAAACTAGAAAATGGCTTTTAAGAAGTTACTCTAGTAAAAGATAACTTCTCTTAGAGATATTAAGATGATGAAAAAAATATTATTGTTAATCGGTTGTTATGTTTTATTGTTGTCGCAACGTTCTGTTGCACAGCAAGATGTGCAATACAGCCAGTACATGTTTAACGGAATTTATATTAATCCGGCCTATGCTGGTTATAAAGAAGTACTTAACGTACATAGCTTTTATCGCAGTCAGTGGACGGGTATTACCGGGGCACCTCGCAGCATGTCATTAGCTGTTGATGCCACCGCAAACAATGGTAACGTTGGGCTTGCTCTTCAGGTTTCAAGCGATAAGTTAGGGGCGCAAACCAACTTAGGTATTTATGGCAATTATGCTTACCGCATCCGGATGAATGATGATGGAAGCTCAAGGCTGGCACTTGGTTTAGGCATAGGTATGGTACAATTGGGGATTGACGGATCGATGCTTAACCCAAACAATCCTGAACCCTTTCAGCCAGTTGGCGTACAAAGCACAATTGTTCCTGATGCCAGAGCCGGTGTGTATTTTGCTAACGATCGCTATTATGTCGGTTTTTCTGCAGATAACCTGATTGCCACCTATATTAATATTGACCGTTATGCTTTTATCCCGCAACCCAAACCACATTATTATTTAACGGCGGGTGCATTATTGCCCCTTTCTGAAGATTTTCAGATTAAGCCATCGTTTCTGTTAAAAGATGATCGGGGTGGCCCAACCAGTTTAGATGTAAATGCTTTTTTAATGATTAAGGATGTTTTATGGGTAGGAGGTTCTTATCGTACAGGCATAAAAATTTATGATAAAAGTTACCTTCAAAAAGATCTTTCTTCAAGAAATGCTGTAGTTGCTGCGGTTCAGATTTTCCCATCAGAGCGATTAAGAATTGGTTATGGGTATGATTTTTCTATCGGACCTTTACAAGGATACAGCGGTGGCACACATGAAATTTCCATTGCTTATTCGTTCATCAGGCCAAACATCAGGTTGGCTACACCACGCGTTTTTTAATCATTTGATTATTTAAAGGATTATATAGATATATGATGAAAAGAATTTTACTAGCGTTCTGTTTTTTTGCCTGCTGCCTGCTTGCTGTTTCTTTTTCAGCAAAAGCACAGTATGTATTAAAAGAAGCAGATCAGCAATTTGAATTATTTAACTATTCAAAGGCCATTGATTTATATGAACAAGCCTTCAAGAAAAAAGAAAGTTTACATGCGGCAGAGCGGTTAGCAAGTGCTTATGCATTCAGCAACAATTATCAGCAGGCAGAAAGCTGGTTTGCCATCGCTGTAAAAATGCCAGGGAGTAAGCCTGAAAATATTTTAGGCTATGCAAAAGCGCTTCAAAGCAATTCAAAATATAGGGAAGCCAAAGCGCAATATAAAGCCTATATCAATGCAGGTAAAGATATTTCTGAAAGACAAGCAAATGTTTGGCTGGCCTCTTGTGATTCGGCTTTGAAATGGATGAAAAATCCGAAACAGATTGAACTCATCAATCAAAAAACGTTAAATAGTACACAATCAGATTGGGGTGCTATCAATTATAATGGGGCTGTTGTATTTACATCAGACCGTCTGGACAAAGGTTTTCAATCAAAAGAAAAATCAGCTTTATTTAGATTTGATGGAGCTAGAAAACCAGATAAAAATATTTATGGCGGAACGGGTAATGGTTATTTCAAACTTTATATTAAGTCATCACCTGCCGATAGTTTGAAACTATTTCCGATTAAAACAGGCACACGTTATCATGTAGGCGCTGCAACCTTTACCAAAGATGGGAACACGATGTATTTTACGATGACGCGAATTCCTCAGGATTTAGAAAAAGTAAAAAATAAGCCTGCCACGGTTAATGTAGAAATTTATAGCAGTACCAAAGATGCCCGTGGCAATTGGGGTGAACCTGTTTCTTTTGCCTATAATGCTGTAAATGAGTATTCAGTTGGTGATCCATTTATTTCTACTGATGGAACCAGTTTGTATTTTTCTTCAAACAAACCTGGCGGTAAAGGTGGTACAGATATTTATGTTTGTAGAAAAACCGATGCAGGTGATTGGGGAAAACCCTTCAATCTGGAAGAAATTAATACGGAAGGCAATGAGCGTAATCCAGTTTTTGATGCCAACAATAATTTGTTTTTCGCCAGTGATGGGTATGTTGGAATGGGAGGGCTGGATGTATTCCAGGCATTAAGGTATGGTGCAAGAATTGGGCAAATCAAAAACCTGGGTTATCCCTTTAATTCTCCTCAAGATGATTTTGCTTTTAGCCTAAATGAAAAAGGTGGTGTAGCTTACCTCTCATCAAACCGCTCAAATGGTATGGGTAGTGATGATATATACACCCTTGATCAGAAATTAATTCTTGCTTTTAAACTTGTAGGTAAGGTTTACGATCAAAAAACCAATCAACCCATAGCTGGTGCATTGGTAACCTTGGCGAAGGTAAATGGTGAAAGTTTGAAAGTGGAAACAGATGATAATGGTGCGTATCAATTTGGCTTGGCGGGCGAATCTGAATATAATGTATCTGCAAAAATGACCAACTATCGCGCCGATGTGGAAAATCTAGCCACGATTAATCTAACGAGTTCACAGGTAATTGCTCAGGATTTACATTTGCAACCAATAGAACTGAACAAAGGAATCAGGCTAGAAAATATTTATTACGATTTTGAAAAATGGAATATCCGTGCAGATGCAGCAGCCGAACTGGATAAAGTGGTTAAAGTGATGAATGATAATCCAACCCTTTGGATTGAAATGGGTTCTCATACAGATAGTCGGGGTGACGATGCTTTTAATCTGAGACTCTCACAAAAAAGAGCTGAATCTGCCATGCAGTATATTATTTTGAGAGGAATTAAGAAAAATCGAATCGAAGCAAAAGGATATGGTGAAACAAAGCTATTAAATCATTGTGCGAATGGTGTAAATTGTAGCGATACCGCACATCAGTTAAATCGACGAACCGAATTTAAAATTGTTAAACAATAACAGTTACCTCAAGCTAGTTATAAGTAAATAATTTTTTAATGCGCTTTCAGGCACCCCTCCTAAGGAGGGAAATTGCGATCACCATAGAAATTTCTAAAAATATTATTTTCTTTCGCCCTTTCCCTTCAAGGAGAAAGGTGCCGCTAGGCGGATAGGGTTAACCACCAAAAAGAAAAAAGTCGTAGCGGAAGGCTACGACTTGTGTTTTTTAAAAGGAAAATAAATTATTTAAATACTGCTGACTTCATCTTTTACAATTGCTTATGCAAAATCAAGCCATAAACTATCCATATGGTAATCACTCACTTCTACCACTTTATTGTTAAATCGAAGAGAGGTGATTAAACTGGCCACTTCTTGTTGCAACATTACGATGCAATTATCTACCAATTCTTTTCTAAATCCCTTTTCTGAAAGATCGATTACATAGCCCACGCAAATGATTCTGGCTACGATTCTTCCGAGGTCAACCAGTTTTCTTTGGACCAACTGATCATCCGGTGTGAAAGAAAGTTCCGCTTTGAAATAGTCTGCTGCTTGTACAGTTAATGGAAATTCTTTTAAGTACTGATAAAGCTGAGGTTGTTTTTGCTTTTTCATGCCTTTGATAATCATTTCGCCAATTTGTGCGTAAAGCATTTCATTGGATCCTTCAAAGATTTGGAAAGGGCGGCTATCCATAATTCCACGACCACCAATATGGCTGGTACGGTAACCTTTTGCACCAGATAATTGCACTAATAATTGTGCGCTTTCCTGCATCAGGTCGGTTACAACTGTTTTCATGGTGTTGGCTTCCAGTCCTTCAGTAGCTAAGCTATTTTCAATACCGCTAATGGATGAACTTTTAGCACACATGGCAGAACAAATGGTATAAGCTGCTTGCAACCTGGAAATCTGAAACTTAACGTTATCCATACCAAGCAAATTACCCACGCCAACCTTTCTGTTATCACATTGGTGATAAGCTTCATCCAGCATCCGTTTAATAAAGCCCATTCCCATTCCAGGAAACTGCATTCTGCTTCGGTGCAAAATATCCAGCATCATTTTAATACCGGTGGTTTCAGGGATAAGTTTCTGGTTTTTGGGTACAGTAAGATCCAGTTGATTCAGTCCGTATGGAATAAGATATAAACCAGCGTTATCATAATATTCTTCTACATGAATGTGTTGTGCTGCTATAGCATCCTCACAAACAAAAAAATCAATATCTCTGGCTAAAGAACCGTCAGTACCCTCATTTCTGGCTGCAACAATCCAATAATTGGCCATTCCGGTAAGTCCCTGCCAATGCTTTGTTCCTTTAATTTGATAGCCGTTTTCAGTTTCTTTACTTGTGGTTCGCATATTTAATGCATCACTTCCAAAATTAGGTTCAGTAATCATTAAACCACCCATATTCTGTTCTTTCAAAAACTTATCGAAAATCCCTTGTTTAATATCATCGTGGCCATATTTAGCTACCGGCTCTAAAAATAAAGCGATATTAATTCCAAAGGTTAAAGAAAGTGATAGTGATTCATACGAAGCTGCAGACAGGATGCCAAGACATTCTTTAACCTTACAGCCTCTGCCACCAAACGCTGATGGAACGGCTACTGATAAGGGAACATGATCCATGATTGCTGTCAGCAGTTCAGGCGGGAGGCCTCTTTGCAGACTTAGCTGATCGATATTATGTTTTTCCTGAAAGAGATGTTTTAGATTTTGTTCAAAGGTTTTTAAAAATTCTGGAAACTCTTGATTAAACTTATTCATTATTTATGCTTCGTTAAGCTTATTTATATTTTATTAGCGGATCTTTCCTAATGTTATATCATCTATCTTTTCAGATTTCTTATCGAAAAAGCTGATGATTTATAATTTTTGTAAGCCCTATCTAAGTCATTAAAGGCCAATGTAGTCAAATTTGTTTTACATATTTCAATATAATTTTGATAAAATATCCTTCAATAATCGCAATAATTATTTAGAACCTTTCTAATTAATTAAAAGTTTATCAAACTTGTTTTAATTATTACTTCCAGTTTTCCACTTTGAGTTCATCACCTATATTAATTACACCAGTTCCTTTATGGAGCAGGTTTTGCCCGAACATAATTTTTTGATTGAACGTTCGATAGCCAGCTAATGTTTTCAATGGTTCTTTTCCTTTAATACCAGTTTCCTGATTTACGGTAATTAACACACACCGGGCACATGGTTTTACGGCAGAAAAATGGAGATTACCCAAATAAAAGGTTTTAAAATGATCTTCTATATGTGCTTCTCCACCTGAAAAAACAAGGTTAGGCCTAAACCGATTCATGTTTACTGACTCAGTTAACTTTTCATTCAGCAAGTCAAGTGATGACTGGCCAATAAGTAGGGTGGGGTAACCATCCGAAAAACTTTTAATCTCTCCATTTGATGCATATCCTGGATCTACCAGGATTTTTTCATCGGCAGACATGCGCACCAATCTGACCTCAAATTGCAGATATGCTGTAAACCATTCATTTACAGATTCGCTCACTTCCAAACCAATTGAGGCATCGTCCCACACCGTTACTTCGATGCGCTTGCCAGTAGTTTCATCCAACTTAAAAGAAATTTCCAGTTCCTCATTTACTTTATGGCTAACATATAACCGATCATTTTTAATCCGCACCTGTAGCATGGATAGCTGAGCATGTTTGCGCTGGGTAATAAAGGTTCCATCATGATCAACGAGCATCCAGCGCCTGTCATATTGAAGCCCCTCATCTTCCATTAAAGCCTGTTCCAGTCTAATCCCGCCAAGTGATTTAATGGGATAAATATAGATGTCGGTGAGGTAAAACTTGTTCATCCAACAAATATAATAAAAACCTAAAAACAGGAAATAACAGACTAAAAATGTCCGTAAATTTCCTGCAAAATAAATGTAGTCATCATGAATTTTGATATCAGTTCAAACGCGTATCTTGTCTGGTTCCTGCTTTATAATAAAGTTCAGCCAGGGTTTTCTGATATCCTGATATCATACTTTCCTGTTTAATTTTCATGTCAATTAATTTTGTCTCGCGGCTGTTGATCAGGAAGAGGGTACTTTCGCCCAGATTAAACTTTTGATTCTCACCTGTTACGAGGATTTGCTGATTTTGGACGCTCTGGATTTGAACAGCCAATTGCGAAGAATAGGCAGATAAATCATTATAAGCAGCTTTAATATCATTGTTTATGGTTCTGCTCGATTGTTGAAGATCATAATTCAATTCTTGCTGCTTAATTTTTACCTCCCTTAGTTTTCCACGTTCAGATCTTAAGAAAAGCGGAAAAGCAAATTCAATTCCAATTTTATAATTGCTCCAGTTGAAATCATAATCGCCGGGAATAACACTGTTAAAACCCGTTCTGTTCGAGAGTAAATTACCAGTAACATTCAATTTAGGTTTAAGCAATTCTTGCCGGTAACTTCTTTCCACTGCTAATTGAGCCCCTTTCGTCCTTAATTTAACCAATTCAGGGTGCTGGTTAGCAGCCTGTCCAAGCAGTGTATCCAAAGTTAAGGGATTGGGTTTAGCCATCGCTGGATTGATGTTTTGAGGTACGGCATCAAATGGTAGTTCAAGTGGATTTCCATCCTCACTCCAGAGGTGGTTGGATAAAACCAATTGCGCATTTTGCAGCTCTATTTTCATTTTTTCCTTTTGGATAATCCTTTCCTGCACCGTAATATAGGCTTCAACTGAATCGATCGCTGGCTTATCGCCTATGATGGTCTGCCTGCTCATGGCCGTAAACCTCCGCTGGGCAAGTTCTACACCTTCATTAATTAGGGCAAATTGCTTATAGGCATAATACCAGTTCCAGTAATCTTTTGCTACGCCATACCATATCGCATTGATTTGTTTTAATTGCTCAGCCTCGGCATATTGTACCATAATTTTTGATTGGCGAAGGGTATTCCTCCGGGCATCAATCAGGAGTCCCTGACCTAATGGAATGCTTAAGCCTATGGCTGATAAGCCTTGCGAATTGGTTTTACTCTCTGGATTCACGTACGTGCCCACATTGCGGTCATACCCAACTTTTAAATCGGCACCCGCCAACCAAAGCGGAATTTTTAATTCACTGTTCCATTTGTTGTAATATTCGGTGTTGCCAAATAGTTTTCTGGCAAAGCCTGCTTTGAGTTCCGGATCAAAATAACCCAGAGATTGTAATACACTGGCACGGGCTGATTCACTGAGTAAAGCGGCCTGTTTAACAATGGGATGATACCTGAACACTAGCATCTGGAGATCGCTAAGTGAAAAGACTTTTACACTGTCTGCTTCAGCCTTAACGATAGTATTTTGTTGCGCCTTTACCGACTGCGTGATCACCATTGGGAACAAAAGCATTAAAGTGATCAGGAATGCTTTAAAATTATTTTTCATGTTGGTCTGTACCTTTATTTTTTATCCTTACTACCGCCTGCTGGCTCTTTCTCTAAACTTGGCGGGAAACCATTCAACTGTCGCCAGATCTCGTACCATAAGGGTACCGATCTTAAAATAATCCGTCCGTAAACACCCGAACCCTGGCGAAGCTGTATCGGCCAAGGCTCATCTTTTGAAGGAACCGGATTGGTTTGGCTGATCAACAGCCGATATTTTCCTCCGGTACTGCTTACCCGATCAATAGAAGAAACTTTTCCGGCAAAAGTACCCACTGCAACGGATGGCCAGCCTGAAAACTGAACCGATGGCCAGCCTTCAAATTGTAAACGAACATCACTGGTGTCTAAAATCAAAGGCACATCCATGGCGCTCACATAAAGTTCGGCTGCTACTAATGGCGATTTTGGTTGTAATGTCGCTACAGATTCGCCTTCTTTAATGTTCTCTCCAATCCCTGCTTTAAGTGTTTTAACAACAAATCCACTCTGTGGAGCCCTTACCACGTATAAGCCACGACGAATGCTGATGTTGGAAATGTCGTTTCTTAATTTAGCAATATCACCCTGAGCACTGGCCCTGCTGGAAACTGCGGAACTCATATCAGATTGCGCTTTTGCCATAGATTCCTGATACTTAGCACGAATATTATCCAATTCGATGCTGGCATTGAGCAAGTTTTGAGCAGAGTTGCTCAACTTGTTTCGCTGACCAATTACCTTTGCATTGTCTTCCTGAAGCTTCAGTCTGCGGGTTTCAATATCAGTGAGGGAGAAAAGTCCGTTTTTATATCCGGTTTCATAGCGTTCCAACCTTGTTTTGGTGGTTTCATAAAATTTCTGAACGGCCAATAATTCAGCACTATCAATACTGACGTAATTTCTGGCCTGGCGCACTTTATTTTCTGCAGCCTTCATCTGGAAACGTAACCCATCATTCATGGCGCGCATCTGGCTCTTGGTGGCATCTATCTTTTGCAATGCGGCGGTTTCACTTCCACGTTTCGCATCCAATTGCTCATTTAAACGGGTAGGAAGCTCAGGGTCAAAATATGACTGACTGGTTTCTGAAATCACCAGGATGGTATCACCTTTCTGTACTTCCTGTCCTTCACGTACTGCCCAGTGTTCTATTCTTCCTCCAATCTGGTTTTGTACCGTTTGTGGCCGATCTTCTGGTCGTAGTGCAGTGACTGTACCCCGGCCTGGAATGGTTTGCCGAAAAGGAAGAAATAACAGGATGGCAAAGAAAATAAAGATGAAGAGGAGTACCCTACCTAATAGTTTTGGCCCTTTCGCATCTAGAATTTTACTGTTGGTATGCACAGATAATTCTTGCCAGTTTTTAAGTTGTTCATGATGGTTAATTATTTTACCCATGATTTAAATCTCCTTCCTCCAGTTCAAGATCGGTAATTACGGCAAGTTTTTCACTTCCGGTTACCATATCAAACACGGTATTTAAATTGGTCATTAGTTTCTCAATGGCATAGCTAATTTGAACAATAATTACTTCAGCAGCAACAAACTGCCCAAAAGTCATTTGTCTTTCTACTACGAAATAAGAGCCCAGCAACAGCAACGACCCCATTAAGATGGTACGCATGGCTACTGCGCTGATGAAAAATCTCTTCAAAACACCAAAGTGATCATTTCTGGCCTGAATATAGTTTGCGGTAATCTCATCCGTTCTATTGATGATTTCTTTCCTTTTTACAGGACTATTTCTATAGGTATCCAAATCGGCGGCAATCTCTTCCAGGTAGCCAGCCACTTCATACTTATACTCTGATTCTTCAATACTGGTTTGTACACCCCGGCGGTAATACAAAATCAATACTAGGATAATCACAATGAGGACAAACATGCCAAAAGCCATAAAAACAGGGTGGTAGAATGACAGCAAAATTACACTAAAAAAGATCTGAACGGCTGCTGCAACTACATCAACCAGCAATTTGGTTAAGCCTTTCTGAATGGTTAAAATATCAAAAAAACGGTTGATCAGTTCTGAAGGATTTTCACCTTCCAATGCTTTCTTTTTAATGCGGGGTAAACGAAAAGCAAATTCTATTGCTGTTCTGGCAAAAATTTTCTGCTCAATCACTTCAACCAGCGAAAGCTGACCGATGAGCAATAACCCGCCGATAACAATGCCAACTAAAATCACTGCAATGAGGATATAGGTTGAGCTGTACATGGCCCCGTTTGATAACAGATTGAAAACCGCACTGGTACCCAATGGCAGTGACAGGCCAATTAGGCCAATTAACATGGCGTAGATATAAATATAATTGATTGTGCCGCGTTCATAATAGAGCAAGCGTACAAGTCTTTGCCATGGCGTGGGCATACCGGCAACATGATGATTTTTCATGGTTGTTTTAACTTAAGGAATAAACTATGGAGATTGAAGGTAGAAAAATACCAGCAGAAAAATTGCATCATTCATGCTTGCTAATCAATACTACATATCAATTTGTCAAGATGATCTCAGATCAAAATAATGATGCTGTTTTTTTAAGAAAGATGATTAGGGGGCGGTGTGGGTACACTTTTTGGTGGGTGCATGCCCATGCGTAAATAGTATGGCTGAGTAGATGGAGCGAAATGATTACTTAACAAAAGGTGACCTGTATCCATCACCAATGACTCATAAATCAGCAGCTTTTTCTTGTTTTTATCTAAAGATTCGCCTTCTTTATCCTTGTTTTCTTCAACGCTTTTTTCTATCGAAAACGCATCTGTAGAGGATGAAAAATAAGAAATAGAGAAAGCAAATACCTTAAGTACCAAAACACTTAATAGCGTTAAGGCAAAAATGCGTTTGAGTAATTTATTTCTTAATCCTTCCATTATTTTGAGTTGCAAATATATGTGCTTTCCAATTTTATGAAGCTTGTGTATAATTATTTTTGCTCATGATAACGTCAAATTAATGGAATTTAAGGATATGAACCTGAGCGTTCGATTAATCATATGTCTTTCAATACTATTTGAACAGGTTATGGCTATTTAAACCACCACGCCCTTTGGGTACCCCTCCAAAGGAGGGGAATGGCGATCGTAATTCCACTCTTTCTGAGGAGGGTGGTCGCAGACCGGAGTATTTAAATCAATTGATTATCGAATTCAGGTTATAAGTAATGCATTTTTCCTTTCAACTTAAATCGTTATTGCTTAGATGTTGATGTGTTCGTCACATCGGGTTACCATAATTTAAGATGCGATCTGTATCAGGTAATTAAATATCGTACAGATTTAACTTTATATTCGTAAATTATTTGATGGCTCTTCTATTACATTAAAATTTTTAGGTTTAAGATTATCACAATGAAATTGATAAGAATAGTCATCTTATGCTACTTTCTTTTTTTTAACTATCATATTGCTTTCGCTCAGTATTTAAATGCTTCCGCCATCACGAAGCAGAATAGGAGCGAGATGAAAACCTATGGTACTAATGATGGTTTACCCTCAAAAAATACCACTGCAACTCTTCGCGATCGGCGTGGGTTTATCTGGGTAGGCACCGAAAATGGATTGTGCCGTTTTGATGGCTACACTTTTAAGGTATTTGCTAACCATGCAGGCGATAGTACTTCCATTTCAAACAATTTCATAAATGCCATTGTAGAAGATCATCAGGGAAAAATATGGGTGGCCACCATGGATGGACTTAATTTATTAGATCCCCTTACTGAAACCTTTACCCGGTTTTTACATCGGGATAGCAATATTCGCTCTTTAAGCAATAACAAAGTATGGTCCATATTATGCGATAAAAAAGGCTTGATGTGGTTTGGTACAGATGATGGTTTTAATCAGTATGTGCCTTCTAGAAAAGATTTTATTGTTTATAAACCCAATCCGGCATCTAAAAAAAGCATGATGGGAAAATCCGTAAACTCCATTATAGAAGATAGAAATGGTGATTTGTGGTTAGGTAACTGGAGTGCTGGTTTAAACCGCTTTGATAAAAAGAAAAGAACATTCACCAATTATGCTCAAGATCAGAAAGCGGGAGCTAAAAACCCAAATGATGTATGGGCTTTAGCTTATGCACCCGATGGTCATATTTGGGTAGGAACTTACTGGGACGGGCTTTTTAATTTCGATCCGAAAACGGGTCAATTTACTAAAGTTCAGATTCCAGACCGTGATAATTATTCTGTTTTCAGTGTGATGCCTGTTGGTCAAGATCTCTTGCTGGTGGGTGGCAATAATGGATTTTACTGGTATCATACACTATCTAAAAACTGGGAGAAAATTAACGATATACCAAATTATTCTTACGGCGATTCTTATCAGGATCGTGATGGAATCATCTGGCTTAATGGGCGCAACGGACTTAGGAAAATAGATCATCAGCAATATAAATTTAAAATCAATTTACTGCCTTTGGGTAACCGTGATGTTAAAAGTATCGCTATTCGTGATGATGTGATGTGGCTGGGTACTAATAACGGGTTGTTCGCGATTGATCAGAAATCTGGAGGGATTAAAACGTTCATGAAAAGCAATGATCATAATAGCCTTACCAGTAATGAAATCCTGAAGCTTTACTTTGATAGCAAAGGTATTTTGTGGGTGCTTACCGAAAATGGTTTTGATAGTTATGATCCAAAAAGCAATACTTTTACGCATCATTTTCATCATTCAGCCATCGGAAATTTATTTAATGAAGATGTATTCAGGGATATTCTGGAAGTAGAAAATGGCGTTTATATTTTGGCTACTGATGCGGGAATCAAGATTTATGATCGTCAGAAAAACACATTTGAACACTATTATAATCAGCCTAAAAACCCTCTATCTATTAATAATAACCATACCTACGCGCTTTCAAAAGCACCTGATGGTCAGATCTGGATTGGAACCTACGGTGGAGGCGTTAATATCTTTAACAGACGAACCAAGCATTTTCATGCACTGGAAACCCTGAATGCGAATCGCAAAGGCTTAAGCAATAACATTATTAAAGCCATCCATACCGATTCCAGAAAAAATATATGGGTGTGTACGCAGGATGGTTTAAATAAGTTTTCGCCAAAAGGCAATGGCTTTGAAATATACACGAAAGCCAATGGATTCTCAAGCAATGTTTTTAATGACATTACGGAAGATGTGGATGGAAAAATTTGGGTAGTTACAGAAAATGGGATTTCCAGTTTGAATCCTTTGAATAAAAAAGTAAGAAACTTTGATGAGGCGGATGGCGTTTTGGTGAATTCGACCATTAAAAATGATGGGGCTTCCATAATTGTTGCTGGTAATAAAGGCTATTTTTCTTTTAACCCAAAACAAATCAGATTCAATCATGTAGCTCCGCCTGTTTACCTGACCGATTTTCAGGTTTTTAATAAATCCGTACTTCCGGGTGCAGAAAGTCCTTTAAAAGAGAACCTGAATGTAGCGAAAGAAATTACGCTAAATTACGATCAAAGTGTTTTTTCTTTAGAATTTGTTGCGCTTAACTATGCCTATTCCTGGAAAAATGAATATGCTTACCGATTGGTGGGTTTTGATCAAAAATGGAATTATGTTGGTCACCAGCGAAAAGCAACATATACCAACCTCAACCCAGGAACATATCGTTTTGAAGTGAAGGCATCTAACAATGATGGGGTTTGGAATAATGAAGGTTATTCCATCGTGATTAAGATTAATCCACCCTGGTACCTTACCTGGTGGGCCTTTTTACTTTATGCCGGATTAATCGGGCTTAGTGCTTATGGCTTTATTTCTTACCGGAAAAAGCAAGAAAAACTGCGGTATGAAATCAAAATTGCACATATTGAAAGTGAAAAGGAGAAGGAACTGAATGAGCGTAAACTGTCTTTTTTTACCAATATATCGCATGAATTCAGAACACCACTTACCTTAATTATTAATCCGGTGAAGGAGTTGCTTTATCAGGATGATCAAAACATTGATACCAGCAGCATGAATATTGTTTACCGGAATGCCAAGCGGTTATTGAGCCTGGTAGATCAGTTATTGCTCTTTAGAAAGGCTGATGCACAGGGTGATACCTTGAAAGTTTCTCATTTGAACCTGACAGGTTTGGCAAAAGAAGTTTTTCTTTGTTTTTCTCATCAGGCCCGGACAAAAAATATTCAATATGAATTTTTAGCTGCTTCTGAAATCACGGATATTTACGCAGATCGGGAAAAGCTGGAAATCGCCATTTTTAACTTGTTATCTAATGCCTTTAAATTTACACCTGATGGCGGACGTATTGCCGTATCGCTAACCGAAACTGATCAATATGTTGATATTTTGATCACCGATTCTGGTTGTGGCATCGCTGAAGATTCAACGGAAAAGATTTTTAACCGATTTTATCAGGAGCCAGATAAAAATCGCTCTCTAGGAAGTGGATTTGGAATTGGTTTGTACCTGGTTAAGAATTTTATAGAAATGCATGGTGGAACCATTTCCTGTCGCAATAATGAGGGGGAGGGAACTTCATTCCACCTGAAATTATTAAAGGGAAACGAACACATCAACCCTGCTTCTATTGTTCCCGATCGGCAGGAGAGTTCTCTGATCCTTAAAGAACTTAGTCAAGATGATCTGATCCAGGAGCCGGCCAGAAAGAAAGATGTGGTTTTAGGCGATATGCTCGCACAGGAAAAGAAATCTATTCTGATTGTAGATGATAATGAGGAAATTGCCCATTACCTCAGTCAGGTTTTCTCCGAACAATATCAAATTTACCAGGCCAATGATGGAGAAAGTGGTTTAGCCATTATCCGTGGCTTTCTTCCGGATATTGTGATCAGTGATGTAATGATGCAAGGCATGGGCGGAATAGAACTTTGTAGTATTGTAAAAGAAGATGAATCCATTTGCCATATCCCCATTATATTACTCACTGCCAGTACATCAGCAGAAATTAAACTAAAAGGTGTGGAGAGTGGTGCTGACGATTATATCAGTAAACCATTTGATAAGGAATTACTGGTGGCCAGGGTTGCCGGGATTCTAAAAAGCAAAAACAGCCTGCAAAAATACTTTTATAGTGAAATTACCCTGAACCCAAGCAGTTCCAAAATCTCTGCGGAATACAAGGATTTTCTGAAAAATTGCATCAGTATAGTTGAACGCCATATTGAAGATCCAAACTTTAACATCAAGATGCTGGCAGATGAAATTGGCATGTCGAGAGCTAACCTTTTCAATAAGATCAAATCTGTTTCCGGACATTCTTCCAGCAGTTTTATTCGGTTCATCCGCTTAAGAAAGGCTGCTGAAATTTTCATCAGTACAGATAAAACGATCCTTGAAACGATGTATACTGTTGGCATGAGTGATATCAAATATTTCAGGGAACAGTTTAAAAAAGTATTTGAAATGAATCCATCAGATTACATCAAAAAATACCGGAAGAATTTTTCCAATAACAGCTCCATTGGTCCAGGTTTAAAAAAGTCGAAAACCTAAGGGCCTAAGTTCGATTAATCGTATTTCTTACATAATTGATGGGTTATTTATATTCAACCACCCTGCCCTTTGGGCACCCCTCCAAAGGAGGGAAATGGCAATCGTTCCCCTCTTTTAGCGGATGGTCGCAGATTGGGGTGTCGAAATCATTAACAATTTCGAATTCAGATTTGTAAAAACTTATTGTTTCTAAATCTTACTATACATCATTATTTAAAAAATCCGGAATATAAAAATCTGAAATTTTGTATTTATAAAACTACTTTTTGCGTTCAAACGGCCAATTTGCAGGTATTGGTTGATTTTTACCCCTCTAATATTAGCTGTTTACCCCCTTTTATTTTAATTGATTTGGTAGAATTTAGCAACGTTTTCAAACGAATTCCTAACTCACTATGGCCATGATGCAAAGTGAATGAAAGAGATCGAAAGAAAATGGTAATTATTAAATAACCAAATTAAACCAACATGAGAAAAGTTTTACGGCGCAAAGCTGTTCTGTTTTGTCGTAGTGCGAAACAAACGCTATTCATTGTATCCCTCAGTAGTGTTTCCTTGCTGTCTGCCCAAATGGCCATGGCAACCTCACTTTCAGGCACTACAAATCCAGTATCAGTTAAAGATGAAATTACAGTAAGTGGTACAGTTTACGACGAAAAAGGAGGTGTACTACCAGGAGTAAGTGTATCCGTTAAAGGAACCTCCATCGTTACCGTAAGTAATGCAGATGGTAAATATTCCATAAAAGTTCCAAATGATAATGCTGTACTGGTATTTACCTATGTAGGGTATAACAAACAAGAAGTACTTACAAAAGGCAAAACCACTGTAAATACACAACTAACCGCTAATGCACAATCACTTAACGAGCTGGTTGTGGTGGGTTATGGTACACAAAAGAAATCAACGCTTGCGGGTTCAGTTGCTGTAGTTAAAGGTAGCGATTTGGTCAAGAGTCCACAGCCCAATCTTTCCAATTCATTGGCAGGTAGGGTTTCAGGTGTGGTGATCAATAACCGTGGTGGTGAACCGGGTTATGATGGATCGAAGATTTTAATCCGTGGTTTAGGAACTACGACCAACTCTGATGTACTGGTGGTAGTAGATGGAATTCCTGGCCAATTGGGCGGTTTAGAAAGGATCGACCCAAATGACGTGGAAAGTATTTCGGTACTAAAAGATGCATCAGCAGCAGTTTATGGTAACCGTGCGGCGAATGGTGTAATCTTAATTACCACTAAGAAAGGTAAAATTGGTAAGCCAACCGTAAACTATAGCTTCAATCAGGGTTTCAGTATGCCAACACGCCTTCCGAAAATGGCAGATGCGGCAACGTATGCACAGATCATGAATGAAATCAATTATGATTCCAATCCTGGTGGTGGCCTTAACCAGTCTTATACAGCCGATCAGATTCAGAAATTCAGAGATGGTTCAGATCCACTGTTGTATCCAAATACTGACTGGACCAAAGAAACATTAAAAGATGTAGCCCTTCAAAATCAACATAGCCTTTCGGTTAGTGGTGGTACTGAAGATGTTAAATATTTCGTTTCCCTAGGGAAAATCTATCAGGATGCGATCTATAAAAATGGTGCAACCAAATATCAGCAGTATAATTTTAGAACAAATATTGATGCCAATATTTCTAAAAGGTTAAAAATCGGATTAGGCGTTTCAGGAAGAGAAGAAGATCGTGTTTATCCAATTTCGGGTGCTGGTGATATCTTTAGGTCCGTCTATCGTGCAAAACCTATTGTAGCTGCTTATTATCCAAATGGTTTGCCTACCACAGGAATTGAAAATAGCAATCCAGCGGTTCAGGTAAGCGATTTAGGAGGTACAGCTAAAAACCCAACACAGGTAATCAATGCGATTTTAAGAGGTAGCTACCAAATTCCTGGTGTGGAAGGCCTTTCTGTTGATGGTTTTTTCTCAGTTGACAAAACCTTTAGCTTTAAGAAAAACTTCAATAAACCTTATAACCTTTATTCCTACGATCAATCTACCGGAATATACAATACGGTTGTAGTAGGTGGAAGTGGTGGCAAGGCAACTTTATATGAGTCGCAGGCCAATACCAGCTTAATTACCTCTAACGTTAAATTAAATTACGATAAGAAATTTGGCAAACACTCTTTTAATGCTTTTGTAGCTTACGAGCAGAGCAGACAGCGTTATGAAATCTTTGATGCGCAACGCTTAAATTATATTTCAACCAGTCTGCCTGAACTTTCACAAGGTGGTTCAGCTGCAACAGATTTAAGGAATTCTGGTAGTAGTACTGACTATCCAAGACAAAGTTATATTGGAAAGGTGACTTACAACTATGATGAAAAATATATTATAGAAGGCCAGATGCGTGCAGACGGTTCTTCGCTCTTTCCAAAGAATAACCGTTTCGGATATTTTCCTTCCGTTTTGGGTGCATGGAGAGTGAGCAAAGAAAAATGGTTCAGTGATAACGTTTCTTTCATTAATGATTTAAAAATCAGGGGATCTTACGGTTCTTTAGGTAGCGATTTGATTGATCCTTATCAGTACTTTGATAATTATACATTGGTTTCAAATGGGTTTGTAGCCTCTAATCCAGGTAGCGGTGTAAATGTGATTCAACCTAACCTTAATTTGGTTAAATTGGCTAATCCGAATGTAGGTTGGGAGCGGGCCAATAAACTGGATATCGGGATTAATGCTACCTTTTTGAAAAACTTCAC
The DNA here is from genome assembly GCF_004340665.1 of Pedobacter psychrotolerans. GTDB lineage: Bacteria > Bacteroidota > Bacteroidia > Sphingobacteriales > Sphingobacteriaceae > Pedobacter > Pedobacter psychrotolerans. The sequence goes on along the minus strand of NZ_SLWO01000004.1, from coordinate 582,234 downwards.
TTTAGAGGCAATCTATTTTAATCAGAAACGCAGTGATATTCTGTTAACCAGAAATGCTTCTATTCCGGCTACTTCGGGAATTGTGAATCCATATAATGAAACTGGCGTTGTTCCTTTGGTTCCTGCAGAAAATATTGGTAAAATTAATAGCTCAGGTGTAGAGGCCACATTAGGTTATAACCATTCAAGCGAAAACTTTAGCTGGGGTGCTACCGGAAATATTACTTATGCTAAAAGTAAAATCATCTTCATTGATGAGGCTGCCGGAACATTAGATTATCAACGTCAAACAGGCCGTTCAATTGGTAGTTACCTATTGTTTAATTCACTTGGTATTTTCCGCTCACAACAAGAATTAGATGCCTATCCACATGTTACAGGTGCTAAAGTTGGCGATTTAAAATATGAAGATTATAACGGTGATGGTGTAATTGACTTTAAAGACAGAACCAGAAGTAAATATGGTAACGTTCCTGAAATTACTTACGGATTAAACTTAAATGCTTCTTATAAAAATTTCGACATATCAGTACTCTTTGCAGGTCAGTCTCGGGTAAGCCAGTATGTGCTGCCAGAATCAGGGAGCGTTGGAAACTTTTACAGTACCTGGGCCGATAACAGATATAGTGTGTCAAATCCGAATGGAACTTATCCAAGGGTAACTGAACGTGCTTCAAATGCCATTAGTGGTGGCGCTTATCAGAATAATTTCTGGCTAAACAATGCATCATTTCTCAGGTTGAAGAACATTGAACTGGGCTATAATTTCAACTCTAGCCTCTTATCTAAAATTAAAATATCAGGCGTAAGGTTGTATGCCAGTGCATTCAATTTATTTACCATCACTAAAGTGAAAGATTACGATCCGGAAGGTGATAATCAAAGTGGACAATTTTATCCTCAGCAAAAAATTATCAACATAGGTGCAAACGTTAAATTTTAACATCATGAAATTATATAAACCATTATATTTTACTATTGGTGCAGCATTACTGTTTGCATCATGCAAAAAAGATTTTTTAGAAATTAACCCGACTGCAGTTGTTGCTCCGGAGGTAGTTGAAAAGGACAGTACCATATTTGAAGCCTTTATACTTAACCGTTATGTAAGTCCAAAGCTTCAGGAAAAAGAAGGTGAAGGTTCGGGTCCGGGTTTTGGCCGTGGTTTCGAATACAGCTTAATGAGCTCGAATACAGATGAATCGATTTACACCAATGATGATGGAACCTGGGCCATGCAGCGTGGGCAGATTTCACCAGATAACCTGGGCAGTACAGCCTCATTCTGGGCTAGAAGTTACCGCAGCATCCGTGAGTGTAATTATGCACTTCAGATATTATCAACCATCACGATGAGTGCAGGCCATAAGAAGTTATTAGAAGGTGAGCTTAAATTCATTCGTGCCTTTCGTTACCATGATGTCATCCGTAATTATGGACGTGCTGTTTTAATAGGCGATAAGGTAACACAATTACAGGATAACTTACAGGATGATGCGCTATTTAAAAGGGCAACTTTAAAAGAGAGTCTGGATTATGCAATCGCACAATTAGATGAGGCGGCTGCTTTACTTCCGGTAGATAATTCTACAAACTGGCAATTAGGTCGTGCTACAAAAGGTGCGGCACTGGCCTTAAAATCAAGGTTAACGCTTTATGCTGCCAGTCCATTATATAACGCAGGTACGTGGGCTTCTGCTGTTACCGCTGCACAAGCGGTAATTAGCCTGAACAAATATGGCATTTATACTGGTGGATATAATAAAATGTTCCTGATCAATGAATCGAATGAGGTAATTTTTGAAAGGCTGTACACCACAAACGCCAGACACGTTTGTTTAGAAATTGCAAACGGACCAAATGGGTACAATGCCTGGGGTGGTAATACACCCATGCAAAACCTGGTTGATGATTACCAAACCACAAGTGGTAAGGCCATTACTGAAGCCGGTTCTGGATATGATCCATCTAAACCATATGCCAACAGAGATCCTAGATTTGGCTACACCGTTATTTATGACGGAGCAAGTTACCGCGGAAGAAACATGGAAGCTTTTATCCCGGGTGGAAAAGACAGTAAGGACGGAAACTCTAACTGGAATACCACTAAAACTGGCTACTATCTTAAAAAATTCATGAATGATGCATTCCCAATTGATAACCCTTGGGATGTAGCAGGTTTACAGCCATGGATTTACATGCGCTATTCTGAAATTTTATTAAACTTTGCTGAAGCGGCAAACGAAGCTTACGGTCCTGATGCGGTTCCTGCCGGATCATCAATGTCTGCCAGAGATGCGGTAAATATGATCAGATCAAGACCAGATGTAAATATGCCTGCAATTGCCAATGGCTTAAGTCAATCACAAATGAGAGATGCCATCCGTTACGAACGTAGGGTAGAGCTGGCTTTTGAAGAACACCGTTATTATGATGTGCGCCGTTGGAAAATTGCAAACATTGTAGAGAACAAAGCGGCCAGTGGAATCATCATCACTAAAAATGGAAGCAATTTAAGTTATGCTACGAAGGTAGCTTTAGATGGCAAAATTTTTCAGGATAAACAATACTGGTTACCTATTCCAAGATCAGAAATTTTATCTTCAAACGGAAAACTGGAACAAAATCCTGGTTACTAAAATTTTGAAGCTGTCTCATAAATACGAAATGTCATCCTGAGCCTGTCGAAGGACTTGTAAAAAAGCCGTTTATGGCGTTTCGACAACCTGTCCCGAATCTTCGGGAAGCTCAACTTGACAGTATTCAAAGATAAATTGATTTATGAGACAGCCCTTTTTAAACTATTATTATAAAACTATTGTAGCATCTCGTAAAGTATTTAAAACGCTTTTGCTACAATCTATCTACTTATTTTAATCTCCTTATCATGAATTTTCTCCCTCGAAAAGCATTTGTTTTTTCTTTCCTCCTACTGCTGGGTTTGATTGCTCCGGAAATAACTTTCGCCCAAAACCAACGGATCATTAAAGCAAAGGTTAATTATAATGAGCCCGCACAAACAATGGAAGGCTTTGGTGCATCAGACGCCTGGACTTGCCAGTTTGCTGGTTTATGGCCTGAAGCAGAAAAAAACAAAATGGCTGATTTGCTTTTCAGCACGCAAACAGATCAGGAAGGCAATCCGCAAGGAATAGGATTAAATTTCTGGCGTTTTGCCATTGGTGGAGGAAGTGCTGAACAAGGCCAGGCCAGTGGAATAAAAGATGAATGGAGAAGGCAAGCTTCTTTTTTAGCCTTAAATAAAACTTATAATGAAGAGGCCATGCCAGGACAGGTTTGGTTTATGAATGCTGCAAAAGCAAGAGGTGTAAAGCACTTCATTGGTTTTGTAAATAGTCCACATGTCAATTTTACGCGCAATCAAAAGGCATTTTCAAGTGATGGAAAGTGTAACCTTGATTTCAGCAAAGCAGATGCTTTTACACAAGATCTGGCTAAAACGATTCAAATCCTCAAAAAGAAAACTGGTGTTGAGCTGGATTATCTGAGTCCGATAAATGAACCACAATGGAAATGGAATGAAGGCAATCAGGAAGGATGTCCATATACCAACCGTGAAATTTCGGTGTTGATTAAGAAATTAAGTGCCACATTAAATCAGGAACAGCTAAAAACGAAGATTCAAATTGCTGAATCGGGTCAGCTGAATTACCTTACCAATCATCCAGATACTGCAAAAAGTAAACAAATAGACTATTTTTTTAATCCCAACTCTCCAGGTTACCTTGGGAATCTGAAAAACTTAGACCGGAGTATTTCAGGACATAGTTATTTCACCACAAGCCCGGAACAAAAGGCTATAGCCATCAGAAATTTGGTTAAAGATGAAGTGGCTAAATATGATCAGCTCAGATTTTGGATGTCGGAATATTGTGTTCTTGGTGATAGTTTATTAAAAGGAGAGGGGCGAGACCTGGGCATGACTACAGCACTATTTATCGCCAAACTCATCCATCATGATTTAACTTATGCCAATGCCAGCTCATGGCAGTGGTGGCTTGCTGTTTCAACAGGCGATTATAAAGATGGCCTGGTATACATAGACAAAAGCAAAACCAACGGAAAAGTTTATGACAGTAAAACCCTTTGGGCACTGGGTAACTACAGCCGCTTTATACCACCAGGTAGTGTAAGGGTTAATATGAGTGTTTCAAATGATCAGGATTTTTATATTTCAGCTTACCTTAAAAATAATAAACTGATTACCGTAGCTGTAAATAATAGCGAAGAAGCCATTCACCTGGAACTATCAGGAATTAATCAAAAACAAAAAAGTCTATCCGTTTACACCACTGCGGAGGTGAGCAATCTAAAGCGATCGGTGGTGAATGCAGAACAATTAAATCTTCCACCTAAATCCGTTACTACAATTATCGCCAATAAATAAAAACAGGAATATACGAGTGAGCCGTTCCTAAATTTAAATACCATGAAAAAACAAAAGATACTTATTTTAAATGCCATGATGCTGGCCTTGATGCTTTTCGGATGTGGAAAGGCAAGTAATGAGCACTCCTTTACTTTAGGAGACAGTACATTTATGCTTGATAACAAGCCTTATCAAATCATTTCAGGAGAAATCCATTATCCACGGGTACCACGTGAAGCCTGGCGAGCCAGAATGAAAATGGCGAAGGCAATGGGTTTGAATACCATCGGAACATATGTTTTCTGGAACTTACATGAACCGGAAAAAGGCAAATTTGATTTTACCGGTAATAATGATATTGCTGAATTTGTGAAAATTGCTAAAGAAGAAGGATTATGGGTAATCCTTAGACCAAGCCCTTATGTATGTGCCGAATGGGAGTTTGGTGGCTATCCATACTGGTTGCAAAATGAGAAAGGCCTGGAAGTAAGAAGCCGTGAAAAACAATACCTGGCCGAATACAAAAAATACATTGATGAGGTAGGCAAGCAATTGGCTCCGCTTCAAATTAACCACGGTGGAAACATCATCATGGTTCAGGTAGAAAACGAATATGGTTCGTATGGATCAGATAAGGTTTACCTGGAAATGAACCGTAAAATGTTTGTTGATGCAGGTTTTGATGGACTTTTATACACTTGTGACCCGGAAAAGGATATTGTGAAAGGGCATTTAAAAGGTTTAATGCCTGCCATTAATGGTCAGGATAACCCCGTAACGGTAAAAAAGGCCATTCGCAGTCTGAATGAAGGAAAAGGTCCGTTTTTTATTGCTGAATGGTACCCGGCATGGTTCGATTGGTGGGGTACGCCGCACCATAAAGTTCCTGCGGAACAGTATACAGGAAAATTAGATACCGTATTATCCAGTGGAATTTCCATTAACATGTATATGTTTCATGGCGGAAGTACGCGTGGCTTTATGAATGGCGCAAACTTTAGGGATACCATTCCATTTGAGCCACAAATTAGTAGCTATGATTATGATGCACCTCTTGATGAAGCTGGAAATGCCACTGATAAATTTATGAAATTCAGAGCAGTGATTGAAAAGCATTTGCAAAAGGGACAAAAATTGCCGGAAGTACCCAAAGCAAAACCCGCTGCAGCAATGGAGCCAATTAAGTTTACCAAAGAAATTGGTGTTTTTGATAACCTGGGAACTGGTAAAGAAAGTCAGGATCCCTTAACCTTTGAAGACATGAATCAAGCCTACGGTTACATGCTCTACAAAACTAAAGTTAATGGTGGGAAAAAAGGTGAATTGAAAATAGATGGGCTACGTGATTATGGCATTGTCTTTATCGATGGAGAACGCAAGGGCACGCTGGATAGAAGATTAGGACAGGAAAGCCTGACACTTGATTTATCGGCCGGAAGCCATACGCTGGAGATTTTTGTAGAGAATATGGGCAGAATCAACTTTGGTCCAAACCTGTTGAAAAATAAAAAGGGTATAGTAGGTCAGGTTTCCTTCGCAGGCACTTCACTTAAATCATGGACGATGTATTCTTTGCCTTTTGATCAAGTAGAAACCTCAAAAATTAATGCAGTAAAGGCTGCCAGAAATTCTCCAGTATTGAAATTAGGATCATTTAAAGTCACCACACCTGTAGATACCTATCTGGATTTACGCAAATGGGGAAAGGGAGTGATTTGGGTAAATGGACATAACCTCGGTAAATACTGGAGTATTGGCCCTCAGCAAACCATTTATCTTCCTGCAGAATGGTTAAAGAAAGGAGAAAATGAAATCGTTATACTGGAGTTGAATAAACCCGAAAACAATGTGCTGACCAGTTTGAATAAGCCCATACTGGATCAGGTAAACGAAGTAAAATAAATATCACAGGTCGTAGCCGTTCGCTACGGCCTTTTTTATTGGATCATTAAGCTGATATGATCTCGGATAATTTTAGCCTTGTCAATAATCTGTCCTCTATCAGAGACGTGGTGCAGACCGGGGGTATTTAAGTCATTAATAATGATGTACTTTTTGGTTAATAAATCTTAGCCTTTACAATGCTGCCAAAGGTTAACACTATTGGGTGCATTATTATCTAAAAAAATATACAGCTGATTCGGGCTGATGTTAATTAAATGACTGGTCATCAGTGTTAAATCAAAATTGGTGTAGCATAAAGCAACACATTGTCCATAAATTCTACAAATCAGGCAGTGTAATTATATCGATACAAAAATAATTCTTTAAAAAATACATTTACGCTTCTCATAAAATATGCGTTCTGAGAGCCTCAAAGCAATTTTAAACAAATTATATTGATGCTTACTGGTTATAAATGAGTCATATAAGTAATTATTGGCTTAATTTTTGGTCTGAACAAATTGTAGCGGAGGCTACAATAAACCTAATTATTTAACCTTTAAATTTAAAACTTATGGCTTTCAAAGCTAGATTGAATTTTTCGGGCAAGGAGTACGATGTGCTTCATTGCGCCTATGCGTTAAACCGCGATGTAGATGCTAAAGGAAGACCTTCTTCCGGAGTTTACGGCGGTACCATTGACATTGAGATCGAGTCAACCGAAGACACCTCAATTATCGAAGCGATGGTAAATAACCAGTACAAACCCATTACCGGAACCCTTCTGATTAAAAAATCTGAAGAAGATGCCAAAATGAAAGAAGTTGATTTTGAAGATGGCTACATTGTGAAGTATTCCGAAGGAATCAACATTGTGGGCGATCACCCGATGACACTGAAATTCCAGATCTCAGCCAGAAAGCTGAAACTTGGAAATGCAGAGCATTTAAACGATTGGCCTAAAGCGTAGACGGGGTGATTGTTTAGGGTTAGTACTTTGAATTGGTATATTAACTAGATTCGTTTAGTATAGTTAAGGGTTTAGTATAGTTTAGCGTTAGTGTGGTTAGTTATAATATTTAATATATAGTCTAACCTCCTAACCTTATAACCATCTAAACAGATTTTAGACTTTGTGTTGTTTTAATTTTAGTCTAATCCATCTAACCTCATAACCCATCTAAACATTTTCAGGTTCTTACAACTAACCGCCTAAACACCTAACCACAATTCATTTTTTCAAAACATTTAAAACTTAAAACAATGGCATTTAAAACCAGATTAACATTAGGTTCAAAAGAATTTGATGTTTTACAGTGCAGCTTTTCATTAAACAGAGATGTAGACGCTAAGGGTCGTCCATCATCAGGGGTATACGGTGGAACCATTAACATTGAAATCGAATCTACAGAAGATACTTCAGTAATCGAATCAATGGTAAACAACCAGTACAAACCTCAATCAGGAACCATCATCTTCAAAAAAGGCGAAGAGGATGCAAAAATGAAGGAATTAACTTTCGAGGATGGCTACATTATCCAATACAGCGAGGGCATCGCGGTAAATGATAATACGCCAATGACACTTACTTTCGTGGTATCAGCACGCAAACTCAAATTGGGTAACGCTGAACATGAAAACGATTGGCCAAAGGCATAGTTCTCCAATTGATATCACCAAAAGTGACGGGTTTTGCCTGTCGCTTTTGGTGTATCAAACATTTCACTAAACGTGCAAATCTAAATTAGTACGCTGTAAATGCTCCATGATCCAAATCGCTTAAGTATTTATTTTTTCAACTTATCACTGGAGTTAGCATATATAAAATTAACACCTGCCACTGAAATAAATCTTCACATTTCACCTGGGTAGAAGTCGCAACAACACCTAGATGTTAGGTTCCTCCCTGTAGTTGCCACTAAGCTTGAAATTCATATGGAAAACAAACTCATCACCGAAATCAATATAGAAGATAAAGCAATTAGCCATTTTGCCTCCTTCAGCCTTCAGCAGGAATTTAACAGCCATCATTATTTTGAACTGCGGTTTAACCATGATCAAATGGGGGCACCAGGTCTGATTAATTTAAACGATAGTCGGGATTTTGTAGGTAAAACCTTAACCGCATCTTTCGGATATTCACCAGAGCAACTTCAACACTTTTCTGGTTTGGTTACCCGGGTAGAGCTGGCGCAAAGTCATGGTTATCATGGTGTATTAATTGTAAGTGGTTACAGCCCAACCATATTGATAGATCGTGGTCAGGATCTGGGCTCTTACCTGGATAAAGATTTAAACGACATTGTAAAACTGGCTACGAGTGATACACCTGCAAACGACCTCAAAATAGTAGCGAATGCGAGCAGGCAATCCACTATAGATTACCTGATTCAGTATAAAGAGAGCGACTGGGAGTTTTTAAACCGCTTATCGGGAGAGTATTATGAATGGTTGTACTATGACGGACAGCAATTGAATTTTGGTAAACCAGATGTACAAAAAGACGTTGCCTTATTTTATGGTCGCGATGTGCATAACCTGCAATATGCGATGGAAGTTGCGCCGATTAAAAACAAACGTTTTGCTTATAACCCCAAACAGGATGAAATGCTGCAGAGTGAAAGCAGTGGCAAAGCCGATGGTAATCCCGATCTGGCCCATGCCATCAAGGCTTCAAACCTGATGTACAGCAAAACCTTTAATCAGCCTTCGCTCATCAGGGTAGATAACAATAGTGACATTAAAAGTCATGTTGATAATGAAGAAAAGGCACACATCAGTGACCTTTTAAAAGTAAATGCCAGTGGCGATAATGCCGCATTGGGCATTGGTACCATCGCAGAAATTACCATGAGCATCAGGCAGGAGGTTGCTTTTTTAACAGAGAGCCTGGGCCAGTTTTTAATCACCAGCATTACCCATAACCTGGATGGAACAGGGAAATACCACAATACCTTTGAAGGTGTGGTATCTAATACCGAACGCATCCTGGTGAAAAATTATGATAAACCTAATCCAGATATGCAGCTGGCAGACGTGGTTGATAATAATGACCCGCAAGGTCAGGGCCGCATAAAAGTGAAATTTAAATGGGAATGTTTAACCAATAATGTAACCGAATGGCTGCGAGTAGTTACGCCAGACGCCGGAAGCAGTGAGAAAGTAAGTAAAAACAGAGGCTTTGCATTTGTACCGGAAAAAGGAGATCAGGTGGTGATTGCTTTCGAAGAAGGAAACATCGCCCGCCCGATCGTTATGGGTTCAATTTTCCATGGTAAAATAGGTTCGGGTGGTGGTCAAACCAATCAAACCAAATCACTTACCACCAGAAGTGGCAACACCATCATTATGAATGATCATGATGGAAGCATCAACGTGAAAGATCCAAGTGGAAACGTACTTACCATGCATGGAAACGGAGAAGTTACCCTTACGGCCCCAAACAAATTCACCATCAATACAACTGATTTCATTGTTAACGCTAGCAACAGTATTGCCATTAATGCGCAGCCCGGAGAACAAGGAGGTGGTGAAGGAACGATTAACATTAGCGCGAAGAAAACGATTTCTGCCACGGCCGATACAGAAGGAATTACATTGGATGCCACTACAATGGGGGTAGCCATAACCGGTAAAACGGACGTAAGCCTGGAAAGTACAACAGCTGCGGCTTCTCTTAAGGCCAGTACAGAAACTAAAATTGATGGTGCTGACGTAAAAATGAACGGCACAACCACAATCAGAATTAATTCAAGTGATACCGATATAACCTAAAAGAAAAGGCGATGGAAGAACTGGAATACATAACGGAGAAAGCAATGATGCAGTGTACTGAAGGTAGTGTGCCGGGTATATTTACGCCCACCTACAATAAGACAACCAGAATTAACAGCTGCTTGGTTTCTACGAAAAATGATAAAATTCCTACTACAAATATTCCCTCATTTGTTGTATGTAAAAAAACTCAGAAGCCGTGTGTGCCAATTAGTACAGAATGGCATGACACTTATCCTGTTAAAATTAAAGGAGCACAAACTCTTATTGGAAAAAGTTGCATGAATTGTACTGTAGGCGGGAAAATCGAATTTCTAACCAGCGGACAAATTCCCTTATCCCCAGAAGAAGAGGATGAACTTAACGGCATGCGTGACGATGCCAAAAAAGCATACGAAAAAGAGCAGGAAGAAAAAAACAGACCTTGGTGGAAAAAAGCCGGCGACTTTGTGGTGGATTGTATCCCGGTTGTTGGCCCGGTAGTGAGCTTTGTTAAAAATGTTACCGAAGGTAACTGGGGCATGGCGGCCCTTGATGTTGGTTTTCTGGCCCTTGATGTTGTGGGTATCGTAGGAGCACCGTTTACAGGTGGGGCATCATTAGTAGGAAGTACAGCGGCTAAAGTAGGAATTAGGCAAGCCATTAAAGCTGGTGCGAAGCAGGTGGCGAAAAAAATGAGTAAAGAAGCACTTGAAGCTGCTGCAAAGCAGGCTGCTAAACAGTTGGAAAAATTAAGTGTCCGCAGTATGACTAGAGGTAAATTGTGTGTATTTGCCTGTTTTCCAGCAGGAACACCAGTCGCCGTGAAGGACAATCTCAAAAATATTGAAGATATCGCCCTTGGCGAAGAAATTTGGGCTTGGAGTGAAAGTCTTAACGAATATGCACTTAAGAAGGTTAGTCGAATTATTGAGAGCGAAACGGATGTCTTAGTTAGGTTAACTATTGGAAAGGAAGTAATAAATACAACCCCCACTCACCTCTTCTATAGCGAAGGTGAATGGGTAGATGCAGGTGCACTAGAGCCCGGAGATAAAGTTGTGCTATTTCAGGGAAAACAAGAAGAAGTTACAAGTGTTGACTATATGATAGAAAATGCCGATCCTGACGATCAGGAAATAGATTTTTCTAAAACTGTGGTTCCAGGTTCAATAGAGGTATTTAATGGCAGTAAAAAAATAAAAGTTTATAATTTCGAGGTAGAAGATTTTGAAACTTTTCATATTGGAAATTTAAGAATACTGGTACATAATGGTACAAAGGGTATTTGTATTAAAGGCGGTATAGATAAGTTTAGAAGAAGTATGTCTGAACGACGGAAAGCATTGTTGCGAGATGCTGCAGATACCAATAGCGGACTAAGTGATAAAGCAAGAGAATTTATTAAAAAAAATGATGGAAATAAGGTTCCTAAAGGACATGAAGTATCACATGAAAAACCCTTATATACAAGACGTACTTCAGAAGGCAAACGAAAACTAGATAAAGCAGAAAATATGAAGACTCAGCAAAAGGCAGCCCATAGAAAACGTCATAAAGAATGTGGTGATCAATATCATAAATATGGTCCTGCAAATAAACCAAAAAACCCAAAAGATTAATTATGGATTTAGATGAGCTTAAGGTGCAATATAAAGCCTTGTTAGAAATGGAGGACACGGATGATGGTATTTTTGAATTTAAGACCAAATTATTATCATCTGATGCTGACGAAGTGCTTGACTTTCATTTAGAAATCCTTTCTAAGGGGGATGATGAGTATTTAAAAAGAGATTTGTTTGCTTTTTTCTCGGATAGGAAAGATAAAACACATGTAGGCCAATTTCTTTATGACAGATATAAATCAGGTATTGAAGATCTAAACGTCAAAGCAGATCTTATACAAATTTTAGGTCATCTTCGAAGTAAGTATGCGAGAGAAGTCGCATTGGAAAACATCACCATCAGAAAAGGAGATCTCCGTTACCGGAGCATCATTGTTTTAGGGTGGGTTGGAACTCATAAAGATTTAAGCGTATTAAACGATCGCCTGTTAAATGATCCCGATGGACAACTTAGAGGTTACGCCGCAACCGCAATGCGACAAATCTGGTTCAATCATCCAAAAACAAAAGACGAAATTCTTTCTTATCTTAAAGCGGCCATTGCTCAGGAAGATGATGACCGTGCCCTTGAAGGCATCATTATTACTGCGCAGGAACTCTTAAAAAAGAAACTTGGTCTTAAGGAATCTAAATATGGAGATGTAACTGGTGATTATCAGACCGCGAAAGTGAAAACTATTGATGCATTAAAAGCATATTAATTATGACAGTTATTTTTTATTATGATGATGATACAGAAAATCTGCTAACTGAAGAAGATGCAGAAGAGACAACTTCTGAAGAAGCAATTGACGAATTATTTAATCTTGCTGATGATGATGTTTCCTATGTTGGTTTTATATATGGTAACAAGCGGTATAAGATTAAAAGTGATCAGTATGATGCCTATAAGATTTATCTTTTCGAACTAGACCATGGAGATTACATTCTAAATAGATTGGTGGATTTTGAGGAGTGTAAATCCTTTATTTTGAGTGAGTTGTTTGTGTCTGCTATAGAGGAAACGGATAATGAAAATAATAGTAAACAAAATAGGTGGCTTCTGCCAGATTGGAATAAAAATTAAGTCTATCGCCTCCTTAAAAATGAAACATAAATTAAATCTTGGAGATGTTTTCTATTTAAAATTAAAAAATGTAGAGAAATATGTATTTGGTAGAGTTTTATTTTATGTAAATAAACAGTACCATAAAATTGTAGATGTTAATAAGCTTCCACCCGATTATTTTCCTTATTTAAGGATGTTCTATAATGGATGTCAACTTATTGAAATGTATGATGGCATTTACGATAGAATAGATGATTTTAATTCATCTAAAATCTTATTACCACGTGTGTTTACCAAAGGTATTGACTCTAAAAGCAATGTTTTAAATTGGGGAATCTTAGACAATAAATTAGTAGATTATACAAAAGTAGATTTTCCTGAACAATTGAATTATGGAAGTAATAAAGTAAGATTATGTAGAGGGGAGCTAGCCTTTAATACCAACTTAACAAAAGAAGTTGCTGATGAAGTTGGATATAAAAGTATGATGAATGTACCACTTACAATAGCAAATTCAAGTTTATTCTTTCAAAATAGAACTGATCTAATTCCCGAAGATATAAGATGGCCAGTTTATTTAAAAGATCGCGACTTATTATATAATCAAGAACTGAGAAATAAGATATATGCTAATTTAGATATTGATCCAAATAAATCCTATTATGAGCTTTCTAAAGAGATGGGGTTTGATTTAGCTAGGTTTTATTAATTAAATGATATAGGGGCTTGGAAAATAAAGAATTTTGAAAGGATATTTCAATCGATTATTTAGTTGATTTTGAGAATAATGCAGACGTTAGCGTATTTGAAGATATTTTTCTATGACTAAAAAAAGAGTTTTAAACTGCGGGGATATCTTCTATCTCCAATTAAAAAATAAAGAGAAGTATGTTATTGGTAGAGTTTTATTTGATGTTGAACATCAATTTTATAAAACTGATGCTAATTCCAATAATTATTTTGATGTATTTCGAGAATGTCAACTTGTAGAAATATATGATTTAATTTTCGATGATCTAGCTAAGATAGAAATAACAAAAACTATTATTCCTAGCGCATTCACTTATAGAATTGATAGTAAAGCTAACCAAATAAATTGGGGGATTTTAGATAACCAAACAGTTCAATATGAAAAAATCGAATTTCCTGAAGTTATTGCTATTGTTGATGGTGTAGTTAAACTGTTGCAGGGAGAATTATCTATACCAACTAAATATGAAAATACATGTGATTTTAATTTAAGATTTGGAGCTGAATTTCCAATTGTTATTGCAAATCAAGCTGCTTATATCCAAGGCCAAAATACTATTGTAGAAGGGTTTCATTCCGAAAAAAGTTTTTTAAAAATGGATCTTAGAAATTTTCCAGAATTAAGAAATAAGGTATATTCAGATCTGAACATTGATCCAAAGAAGTCTTATTACGAATTATCTAAAGATATGGGCTTTGATTTAGCTAGGTTTTATTAATTAAATAATATGGGAGCCTGGGGAATAAAAAATTTCGAAAATGATACAGCATGTGATTGGTTAGTTGATTTCGAGAATAATAGCGACATTAAGATATTAGAAGACATCTTTAACCAAATACTAGAGGAGAAAGAATTTATAGATGATGAAGAAAGCTTTATTACGCTTGCATTTCTTGAATTAATAGCTATTAAATTCAAACTGATAGAAACTGAATTAGAAGTGAATATTCATTTTACTTTGTCTTATGGTCTCATTGAAAAGGTGTTATTGGCCAGTGAAAAAATAGTATTTTTTGAAGATCATTCAGAACTTAGAGAATTATGGATAGAATCAGATGATTACGAACAATGGAAAAATTATCAATTATTTTTAATTAAAAGTGTTAGAGATTATTCAAGTAACCACAATATTCAGTCTTCAAAAGAAACACTTTTTAGTAAAGACACGAATTTTCGCCTTCCTCCAGACTGGAACAAAAGCTAATCATAAGCGACTTAAAGTCGCTTTGTTATTTACTGATGGATTGCAATTGGCCTACCAAAATCGTAAAGTTTTTTAACTTTGAATTAGAAGGCTGGCATATTTATTTTGTGTGGCTACTGTTTTGGTTAAATTTAATGTTTTCTAAATAACGTCAGGCAAAGTCTTTCTTAACTAACTCAACTCTTTTTCAAAATCCTCTTCACTAACCCTCCGATCTTGACTGCATTCCTAGCCCAGTCCTAAGGCATGATAGTTGCATCTTATTGCATGTTTAATAAAATGGATATTAATAAAATGTAGCACCAATAAATACAGGCTATTTTCAATCAAAAGTTAAACAGATCCCATCATTTTTCAACTAAAAGCTCCATCATCTAGCGCTTTAGAGAATAAAAGTATTCTTTGTTGCCCGATCGCAATAATTATTTCTGTACAGCAAAACATTATTATAAAAATGCTGTTACGTTCTAGATTTATGAAAAAGCACCACCTCTCTAATAGCCCTACACCCTGGCAGCGGCTCGTCGAAATTTTGCATGCAGAGCGCTCCACCATTAACTATATTTTTATCTATGCCGGGCTTATCGGGATGATCGGACTTTCGCTTCCACTCGGAACAGCAGCAGTTTTCAATTTATTGTCTAATGGCTCTATGTACGGTTCTACCTATATTTTAATCGCTGCGATTTTAATTGGAATTATTGTTGGTGGCATCTTATTACTGGGGCAGCTCAGCCTGGTGGAATTTCTAGAGCAAAAGATTTTTATAAAGGCCGCACTTGATTTTGCTTATCGGTTACCCCGAATCAAGAAAAAGGAACTTGAAGGTGAAAACCCCCAGGAACTTGTAAACCGTTTCTTCGATGTGTTAACCATACAAAAAGGCCTTACCAAGTTACTAATCGATATTGTTGCCGCTGCAGTATTAATTTTTTTCAGCGCCATACTGCTTTCATTTTATCACCTGGTATTTATCGGATTTGGGTTATTTACCATCCTATGCATCGGTATTATCATCTTTGTATATTACCGCAGGGGCGTTAACACCAGTATTGAAGAATCGGAGTACAAATATGAAGTAGTGGCCTACCTGGAAAATGTAGCTTCTGATTTAGACGCTTACCGAGGTCGATCAGATAAAATGGATCAGGTGATGACCATCACAGATGAGATTACCTCCAAATATATTAGTGCAAGAAATGATCACTTCAGTATTTTGAAAAGGTTGTTTGCCAGTGCAGTAGTTTTGCGGACCGTTTTAATGGGAGGTTTGTTGCTGATGGGATCTTATTTTGTGGTGCAACGGCAAATGACTTTCGGTCAGTTTGTGGCTGCCGAGGTAATCATTGTGCAGATTTCTTATGCGGTAGAAAAACTCATGACCAGCCTGAACACCGTATTCGATATGGTTACCGGAAGTGAAAAACTTGCTGTGGTTACTGATCTGGAAATAGAGGAAGGAGTACACGGAAATGGTTAATGCATCGAAAAAAATAGTGGAAAATAAAATAGAAGAGTATGCCGTATTATCCAAAGCAAAACTCATTTCCTCCAATGGCCCAAGGTTACTAGGCAGGGTGATGATCGGTGTATTGATCCTCTTCATTATTATCTTGCTTTTGCCATGGAGACAAACCATATCCGGACGTGGAATCGTTACCGCCCTTAGACCTGAGGATAGACCACAAACCATCCAAAATCAAATTGGTGGCAGGATTGAGCATTGGGCCGTTCGCGAAGGGCAGGAAGTAAAAAGAGGAGATACCATTTTAATTCTTTCAGAGACCAACCAATCCTATTTTAATCCGGATCTTCCCGATAGGTTGAATGAACAACTGGCTGCAAAAAAAGGAAGTGAAATGGCCGCTGAACAAAAAATTTCAGCAACAAATGCACAGATTAGCGCTTTAAGCAGTGGTTTGAGGATTCAGTTATCTGCTGCGGAAAACAATGTGGTGCAGGCACGTAATACTGTTAGAATAGACAGCGCAGAACTGGTTGCGGTGAAAAACTATTATCAAACCAGTAAGGCCAGATTAGAGCGCTATGAGGTTGGATATAAAAACGGACTCTTTTCACTAACAGATATTGAAACACGTCGACTGAAACTCCAGGAAGACAAAGCTAAAGAAATAAGTCAGGAAAATAAGCTCAACAGTTCGAAGCAGAGTTTGGCCAATGCCTACATCGAGTTGGATAACATCCGTGCAAAATACAGCCAGTCGCTGGCATCAGCACAATCAGATAAAAGTTCGGCACTCTCTGGTAAAGCTTCAGTAAAGGAAGAGATAGCGAAGCTGAGAAACGAAATGTCTAATGTAAACATCAGGCGTGGATTGTATGTGGTCAGGGCACCTCAGGATGGTTACATCGTGAAAACCCTTAAAGCCGGAATCGGTGAAAATATTAAGGAAGGAGAATCGGTCGCTACACTTCAGCCGCTCTCGCCATTGGTGGCCGCAGAAATTTATGTAGATGCGATGGATGTCCCGCTCATTCTGGATAGCAGCAATGTGCGCCTGCAGTTTGAGGGTTGGCCTTCGGTACAATTCTCTGGTTGGCCATCGGTTGCCATCGGAACTTTTGGAGGTAAAGTTTCTGTAATTGATAGGGTAAGCACAGATGGTAAGTATCGGGTGTTGGTGAGGCAGCCTAATCAAACGCCGAAAAATGACGAACCCTGGCCAATTCAGCTTCGTCAGGGTTCTGGAGTATATGGAAGGGTAATCCTCAGAACAGTTCCGGTTTGGTATGAAATTTGGCGTCAGCTAAACGGTTTCCCCCCAAGTTTGGATAAAGCACCTACAGCAGAAAATATCAATAACAAATAATGGGTGGTTTTACTTCATGTTACTTAACTTATGTGGGTTAAACAAAGAACCATTAATAAGATTTGCTTGCCGATATCGCCTGGAAATGTTAAAGCTAAAGCTTAATGTAAAAGGTTTTTTTCTCACCGGAGAAGAGATTTCTCCGGGGGTGTGAGGTGCAAAAGTTTGAACTCGGGGAAAGTAATTTATCTCTCATTAATCCCCGGAAAATAGAAGCAATATTAGTTGCTGAAAATGAGATTGATACTGCATCTTTAGACCTGTTGCCACAAGAAAAACCTGCCTCTTGGTAATCTTAACATCGTTCTGATGACCAATACGGCATCATCTTTGCTGATGCTCCAACTCAGATTTATAGCACTTAAATATTTAAAAATGATGAAGAACCTACACGTATTTTACCCGAAACAATTATTATCTTTTTTAGCCTTGGGGCTCCTGCTTTTATCTTCCTGCTCAGAATCACCTTCAAAATTCTTCGATATCACCATTCTGAATACCAATACCATTAAAGACTTCGCCAGTCCAGATTTAGCCCGCCATATTCAGGATGAAACAACGGAATTTCCAGATATTCCTTCCAGTAAGAAAAAGGGTGATGAAGCAGTAAAATATGTGAAGATGCATACCTTATTTATGGATCAAGCGCTGGAAAAAATCAAAAAGATATCTGCCTCAGGAGATGAACAGAAAGAAATTCAAAAACTATCTATTGATTTATATGAGTATGTAATTCCAGTTTATAAAAACGAATATCTTGCTTACGCAAAACTTTGCGATACAAAAGGTGATCAAAGTGCCAAAGATGAAATCATTAAAAATATCGATACGAAATACGGACCTACCTTTGTGCAAAAGCACGATGCCTTGATGGATAAAGGTAAGGCTTATGCCGAAAAACACAACATTCAGGTGAGCTGGGGAGAATAGGTGTCAAGCATTTGATAGTCATCGATAGTGAGACCCCAAATTGTATATTCGTCATTGCGAGGCACGAAGCAATCTATTTTGTAGTAAGATTGCTTCGTGCCTCGCAATGACGATGATTTAAGGGAAGGCTGTTTGAGTAAGATTCTATATTTGTCTTCCTGTTTTACTTTCCTCTTTTAATCGGTATTTCAAAAACCGAAAACCAAAACCAGTAAAAACCTTTCGTCTTTTTAGGAAGGAAGCAATTTATCTGGGGTAATTGGTAAAGACCTGATTCTTTTGCCCGTTGCATTGAAAACGGCATTGGCTATTGCCGCCGCAACGCCTACAATACCAACTTCACCAATTCCTTTTACGCCCATTTTATTAGGAATCAAATCGACTTCATTGATAAACATGGCATCTAATTGACCAACATCCAGGTTAGCCGGCACATGGTAATCTGCAAAAGATCTGGTGGCAAAATTTCCATACCGTGGGTCGACAACCGATTCTTCCGTTAGTGCCATTCCAATTCCCCAGATATTTCCACCTATAATTTGTGACCTGGCTGTTTTCGGATTGAGAATTTTTCCGGCCCCGGTTACAGCAAGAAAACGGGTTACTTTTACCATCCCGGTTAATTTGTTGATGCTTACTTCAGCAAAATTTGCATTAAAGCTGTGTGCCGAATATTGTTCGGCTTCTGCAGGGGCTTTCGAACTAGATTGGGTTTCAAATGCAGCTATTTTTTCTGAGATCATTAAATCATTGGCGGTTGGCCTGACGAAAAATTGTTTCCCGGATTTGGCGAGGAGTTCATCCGTAATTTTGCCGCAGGCATCATTTACTGCATTGGCAAAACTGGAGGCACCCACTGAACCGACTGATCCGGCAGCAGGAGGGAGGTCTGAATCGCCAATTTTCATGGTAATTCGAGATAGGGGAATTCCTAATCCATCGGCAGCAGTTTGCGCAAGAATAGTATTCGTACCCGTTCCGAGATCAGATGCTGCAATCTCCACTGTGGCATAAACCTGACCATTCTTTAAGGTAAGTTTAATATTTGCTGAACTGTCTCGCTGACGGGCCGGATAAGTACCGCAAGCTACACCGTAGCCAATTAAATTTTCTCCAGAGAAATGAGTTCCCGGGATGGCTTTGCGTTTTTCCCAGCCAAAAGCCTTGGCGCCTTCTTCCAAACATTTTACTGTGGTTCGGGAGCTCCATGGTTTGCCATTTGACGGATCTTTTTTAGGTTCATTTTTAATCCGCAGGGCAATAGGATCCATTTTCAATTGATGCGCCAGTTCGTCCATTGCACATTCAAGTGCAAAACTACCGGTCGATTTGCCGGGACCACGGGTGTAAGTGGGCAGAATCAGGTTCATAGGCACTACCCGGTAAGATATCAAAGAATTCGGAACCTCATACATGATTTTGGAACAATCGCCACAGGGTTCAATGTACTCAAAATCAACAGCCGTATGTGAAATGGTTTCATGTGCTAAAGTGGTTAGTACGCCCTCCTTAGTTGCACCCAAACTTATCTTTTGTATATTTCTTTGCCTTAAACCTACAGAATTGAACATTTGCTGCCGAGTAAGTGCCAGTTTTACCGGGCGCTTAACCATTTGTGCAGCTACAGCCGTAAGTACTAAATTAGCCCACTGTCCGCCCTTTGAACCAAAACCGCCTCCAATATAGGGTGAAACAATCCTTACTTGTTCGGGCTTTAAGTTTAACGTGGCTGCGGCGGCCGTTTGTGCGCCATTTATAATCTGCGAACCATTATAAAGAATCACATTTTCTCCTTCCCATACGGCCACTGTAGCATGCGGTTCCATTGGATGGTGGTGTTCAATAGGTGTTTCGTATTCTTCTTCAATTTTAACTTCAGCTTGTGCCAGGGCTGATTTTCCTGCACCCCTCACCAGGTCGGCTAATTCTTTCCCCTTAGGCATCTCAGGGTTTTTTGCCAGTTCATCAAAATCAATTTTCTCTGTTTTATCCTGCTGATATTTAACCTGAACAAGATGTGCTGCGGCAGTGGCCTGTTCAAAAGTTTCGGCAACCACCATACCAATATGCTGGCCATGGAAGATAATTTCAGGCCCTTGTAACAATGCTCCACCCCTTAACCCACCTTTAATATTTAATTTTGGTGCATTTTCATGTGTAATTATCTGAATTACTCCAGGAGATTTTTCAGCATCAGTGGTATTGATCTGAACAATTTTTCCGGAGGCGATGGTGCTTTTAAAAAGCACTGCATAAGCCATGTTTTTTGCAGGATAATCTGTTGCGTAACTGGCTTTACCCGTAATCTTCATGATGCCATCGATCCGATCTATGCCCTTGCCGATTATTTTATTCGTATTTTCCATAATGTTCCAGATCTCTTAACCTTTTAAAGCCACTTCAAATGCATGGATTAAAGTCTGTTTACCCATTTCTATTTTAAATTTATTGTGAGAAAGCGGTTTTGCCGAACTCATTTCCAGATCTGCAGCTTTGATGAAATTCGCAAACGTCGCAGCTTTATCCTTTAAAAATGCTTCTGCCTTTAACGCCCGCCAGGGTTTATGTGCCACACCACCCATTGCAATATGTGCAGTTTTAATGGTGTTGCCCTCAAGCTCAAAACCAGCAGCCACTGAAACCAATGCAAAAGCATATGAATTCCTGTCTCTTACTTTTATGTAGGAAGAATGACTGGCAAAATTATTTTTGGGAAGCTCTATGGAGGTAATCAGTTCACCATGGTTTAAGCTATTGTCTTTTTCAGGATGGTCTTTCGGAAGGACGTGGAAATCAGTAAAAGGAATACTTCTTTCACTGCCATTTTGCTGCATCACTTTAACATTAGCGTTTAAAGCAGAAAGCGCAATAGCCATATCAGAAGGGTAAACTGCCACACATTGATCAGACCATCCAAAAATGGCATGCATTCTGTTGAAGCCTTTCATGGCAGCACAACCACTTCCCGGAACCCGTTTGTTACAAGGCATGTTGATGTCATAAAAATAACTACATCGGGTGCGTTGCATTAAATTACCGCCATTGCTGGCCATATTTCTGATTTGTGCAGATGCACCAGCCAGAATTGCTTTGCTTAACACTGGATAATCTTTTCTGATCAGCGGATGATTGGCCGTTTCTGTATTTTTAGCGAGTGCACCCAGGCTTATGCCCGTATTAGTAGATTTTATAGTGCTTAAAGGTAACCGACCAAGATCAATGATCTCAGTGGGTTGGGCCACGTGTTCCTTCATAAGATCAAGGATGTTGGTGCCGCCCGCCAAAAATGCCGCATGCTGATGCTGATGAATCAAACCCAGCGCTTCTGATTGATTTTTGGCTATTGAAAACTTAAATGGTATCATAATCTGATGGGTTGATGTTAGCCTGCAAAAAGCCAGTTCTGTTCGATATTTTTTCCGGTTTGTGCCTCTTTAATGGCAGCAACAATATTGGGGTAGGCTCCGCAACGGCAAATATTGCCCGACATCCGCTCTGCAATCTCTTCATCTGAAAGCATTACTGCACCTGCTTGATCCCTGATATTTTGCGTGACAAAACTGGCCTGTCCTTCCTTCGCTTCTTTCATTAGCGCCACTGCGGAACAGATCTGCCCAGGTGTACAAAAACCACATTGAAAGCCATCGTGTTTTAAAAATGCCTGTTGCATAGGGTTCAGCTCGTTGTCTTTTGCAAGCCCCTCAATAGTAATAATTGATTTCCCCTCGCAGCTTGCCGCAAGTGTCAGGCAGGAGAGTACCCGGTTTCCATCAACAATCACGGTACAGGCACCACACTGGCCATGGTCACAGCCTTTTTTTGAACCGGTGAGTCCGATTCGTTCACGTAATGTATCCAGCAAGGTCATTCTAGAGTCGATGAGTACTTTTTTAGTACCTGAGTTGACTTTAAAACTGACGTTGATGCCATTTTCAATCGCCGTAGGAATCAAATCTGGTATTTCATCAAATTCAACCGATCGGGCAAAAAGCTGCTCGGCACCAACCATATGACTCACTAGCAAACCGGCAGATGCCAGGCCCATTAATTTTAAAAAATGTCGTCGCTGAAGGCCAGAGCTTAATACTTCATTAAGTTCTTCAGGCATGAGGTCGCCGAAAAGTTTTTCTTCTTCTGGGCTAAGAGGTGATTTGTTTTGTTTCATTTAGCTGTTTTGAGATGACAGGTTACTCAATTGCTGGCTGCGAATTCAGTACTTATAGAACAAGAACAAAAACGTGTGGTTTTGATCAAACAAAAATGATACGATTGCACCTGAAACAGAATCAGGCCATTACGGATGTTTTATAAAATTATGCTAAGTAGCCAAGCATTAAGTATTTTTACCCAATCCTTGAATATAAGCTGTAGGTGTAACACCAAATTCCTTTTTAAAGGCTTTTGTAAAATACGATTGTGTTTGAATCCCAATTCGATACATCACTTCAGTCATTAAAACATCCTCATTTTTCATGATTTCAATGGCTTTACGAAGTCTGGCTGAACGAACAAACTCGCCGATTGATTGCCCCGTAATTGATTTCAGTTTCTGGTAAAGTTTCGTTCTGCTCATGCCGATTTCTTTACATAAAAAGTCAATGTCCAGTTCTGGATTAACCATTTGGGCATCGATAATGGAAAGTAATTTATTCATAAAAAGTTTATCCTTTTCTGAATTAACCAGCTCTCTCGGCAGAATTTCTTTGTTTTTTAAATAATGCTCTTTTACTTTTTGTCGTTGTTCAAAAATATTACGAATGGTGATGTGTAGCAGGTTCGTATTTATTGGCTTGGTAAAATAAAGGTCTGCGCCAGATTCGGCACCTTCAATTTCAGCCTCTATGCTGTTTTTTGCCGTAAGCATTAAAAATGGAATGTGGCTGGTTTCTATATTTTCTTTAATGATGCTACAAAATTCCGTTCCGCTCATACCAGGCATCATCACATCGCTGATGATGAGGTCGGGAAGGTTTTTTCGGGCTACCTCCACGCCCTTAATGCCATCTGCTGCTTCCAGAATCTGGTATTGCCCCGCTAAAGTATCCTTTAAGAAATTACGCAGTTCATCATTATCATCCACAATTAAAATCGTTTGCTTTACCTTTTGGCTGGTCGTCACAGAAGGAGTAGTCGCTTTAATATCAGCTTCTACCTGGTACATAATGCTTTCCAGCCGCGTTCCACCAGCCGTATCGCTTTGGGTAAACAACTCTTCGTTTTGGTAATCGCCTTTGCGCACAGGAATCCCGATGATGATTTCCGTTCCTTCATTTCTCTCACTTGATACTTTGATCAAGCCTTTGTGGAGTAATGTTAAGCTTTTAACAAAGGCCAGGCCCACTCCAGAACCCAGATGTGATTCCGTTATCCTGTAATAGCGTTCGAACAAGTGCTGGATAGAAGCTTTCGAAATGCCAATTCCGTTATCAATAACCCTGAAATAAACATATTCCGTTCCCTTATAATCACTTTCAATATTCAGTTGGTTTGCAAATAGTGGCGTAACACCATCCATAGAATGAAGTACCTGGATTTTTAAAGTACCATTAGCCTTCGTATACTTCAATGAATTGTTTACCAGGTTAAGGATGATTTTTTCAATAATTTGTCGGTCAAACCATATTTCAGAGGGTAAAGTATCTTTCTCAACTGTAAATATTATGTTTTTATCAGCGGCCATTTCCTTAAACTCTTCAGCAATTTCATCAATGAAAAGGTTGAGGTTTCCGGCTGTAACATTTAACTTCAACGCACCCGTGGCAGTTTTTCTAAAATCCATCAGCTCATTAATTAACCTGAGCAGGCGGTTGGCATTGCGGTGGATGGTGTTGTAATAACTTTGGAAAGATTCCTGCTTATCTTCATTCAATAAACGCTCAATAGGACCCAAAATAAGGGAGAGTGGCGTACGGAATTCGTGCGAAATATTGGTGAAAAACTGCAGTTGTGTCTGGTGGATTTCCTCACGCTTTTCTTCCTCAATTTTTCTCAATTCCAGTCTGCGCCTGAAGCTTAAGGCCAGATAGGTGAGGTAAACAGCCGTACCAATTACCAACAACCTAAACCACCAGGTGGCCCAGAATGGGGGAGAAATGTGTACTTCAATGGATACTCCAACATTATTCCATACGCCATCATTATTGGATGCCCGAACTTTAAAGGTGTAGGTGCCGGGATCAAGATTGGTGTATACGGCCTGACGGCTATTGCCAATATTAATCCACTCTTTGTCTTCGCCTTCTAACTGGTAGGCATAATTGTTATTTTCGCTCGAAACGTAATTGAGCGCTGCAAAACGGAAGGTTATCGTTGCCTGATCGTAATCTAACTTGAGCTTTTTAGTATAGCTGATATCACTTTGCAGTATATTTTCATCGCTTTGCGGGGAGATCACCTTATTAAATATTGTTAATTCAGTGAGGTATACCGGAGGCACAAAGCCATTGGTTTTAATATCCTTTGGGAAAAAAGAGTTAAATCCATTGATTCCGCCAAAAAACATTTCACCACTTTTAGTTTTAAGATAAGCATTGGATTCAAACTCTTGTCCCTGCAAACCATCTGCCATATTGTATTGCTTGAAGGTCTGTTTCCAGGGATGATATTTAGTCAGACCATTTGCCGTAGATATCCAAAAATAGCCTTGTTCATCTTCTGTAATTCCTTTAATAAAAGCGGTGCTAAGTCCAGCCTTTTGGGTAGCCAGCGTAAATTTATTTTGACGGGCATTGAAGCGGTAGAGCCCGACCTGGCCTATCCATAAATTACCTTTCCGATCCACAAAGATTACCCGTAAATCAGGCTTTTTACCACCTTCCGTAAAGTAGTGACTAAACACTTTGGTTTTTAAATTATATCGGTTTAAACCACCATCATCTGATCCAATCCAGAGGTTTTTAGCCAGATCTTCATTAATCGATACAATATTATTGCCTGTTAAACGACTTCCGTTTGCGCCATCTGTAAGTCTTTTAAATCTATTTGTTGAGGGATCAAACAAGTTTAGTCCACCGTAATAGGTTCCAATCCAGATATTGCGATCACTATCTTCAAAAGTTTTTTGAACATAATCCGATGATATGGAATAAGGATTATTGTCGCTGTGGTTATATCTGGTAAATGTACCGTCCGTATTCATTCGGTTTAAACCACCCGCCCAGGTACCAATCAGTAATCCGCCTTTGGTTTTGGTGATGTCTAAGATGGCATCGGCACCTATTGTTTGTGGATCAAAAGGGCTGAATTTATAGTGCTTAAAAACTTTGCTTTTTTTATTATAAATGTCCAGTCCGCCGCCATCCGTACCAATGTAAATTTCTCCATTATCTGCCTCATAAAAAGCCCTGACATCATTATAGCTTAAACTGTTTTTATCAGGTTCCTGCCTGAAGAGATTAAATTTTTCGGCATTCGGACTATAAAGATTCACGCCTCCACGGTGCGTACCTACCCATAAATTACCTTGTTTATCAACGAAAAGCGCCGAAACCGTTCTTTGAGAAAGGCTGAAAGCATTCCCTGCCTGATTCTGATAATGGGTAAAATTTCCCGTTGCTGGGTCAAAGTGATTTAGCCCGCCGTTAATGCCGCCTATCCATACCTTATTTTGATGATCGAATGCAATGGCTCTGACTAAATTGCTGCCTATGCTATTGCGGTTTTTCTCCTCATGCTGGTAGGTTTTAAAGGAATTATTGGCTGCGTCAAAGTAAATCAGGCCATTTTCTTCAGTTGCCATCCAGAAGGAATTGTCTTTGGCTTTTTTGATCGTCCTGATTTTATAGTTGTTTAATTTAGCCTGCGTGGTGCCATTTGTGGTATTCAGGAGTTCAACCCCCGAATCGCTGGCGATCCAGAGTTGAGCACCAGAATCAGTATAAATATCATTGATAAAATCTTTTCTCGTACCTATATGCTGCGTATTTCCGAAGGCATAATGCTTGAGGTTTTGCTGCTGCTGGTTGACCTTAAAAAGACCAGCTCCATAAGTGCCCACCCAAATGCCTTGTTTATTTTCAGCAATGGCAGTGATGATGTTGCTATTCTGCCCGGAACCTGGATAATGGGTAAACTTACTTTGTTCCGGATTAAATTTATTAAGGCCATTGGAAGTTCCAATCCAAAGGTTTTTGTCTTTATCTTCTAAAATACACCTGATGAAGTTATCGCTGATGCTGCCCGGCTTGCCATTGCTTTTAAAAGCTGTAATCTGATTACCATCATAACGGTTAAGGCCGTCACGTGTACCAAACCAAATAAATCCACGGCTATCCTGAAAAATGCATTCTATGGTACTGTTAGATAAACCATTTTCTACGTTGATGTGCTTAAACTTTAAGTTTTGTCCGTAGCTGTTTATTGCTAAAGTAATGGAAAGAAAAGAGAAAATAAATTTAACAATACGGATCATTCGGGTGCTTCGCCAGACGCAATTTTTTAGAAGTCAAATGTAATTGATTTTTCAGCAGCTTGGGTATGTTTTGCATGGTTTGTAGGTAAATAGGGCGATATTATGACGATTAGCACAAAAAAAATGCACGATAGCACAAATCTAAAACAGCGATAAAGGCTTTATTTGTGACCACAATTCTAACCGATATTTCTATGCAGATGATTACAATTTTCTTCAAGAGTAACAAGCGAATGTTTATGCTATTGCTATTGATTTTTACCCATGGATATCTTTTCGCACAACAAGCCACTATTACTGGTGTGGTGAAAACAGCTCCTGATAATTTGGGTATGCCTGGGGTAAGCGTTCGATTAAAAGGAACAGCTACCGCAACTTCAACTGATGGAAACGGAAACTTTACCCTTAAAATTCCGGCAAATGGAATTTTAGTATTTACCTCTATAGGTTACAAAGTACAGGAAGTTCCGGTTTCCCAATCTACTAATTTAACCATTACCCTGATCGAAGATGCATCCACTTTAAATGATGTGGTTGTGGTGGGCTATGGTACCACCAGAAAACAAGATTTAACGGGTTCGGTTGCTGTGGTAGGTGTGAAGGACTTTCAAAAAGGAAGCATTACCACGCCAGAACAAATGCTTTCGGGCAAGGTTTCAGGGGTAGCCATTACCTCCAACAGCGGTCAGCCAGGTGCAGGAAGTACCATCCGGATTCGCGGAGGTTCATCTTTAAATGCCAGTAATGATCCTTTATTCGTGATTGATGGTGTACCATTAGAAAACGGTGGCGTTTCAGGTGCTTCAAATCCCTTAAGTTTCATCAATCCAAATGATATTGAAAGCTTTACCGTATTAAAAGATGCATCAGCCGCGGCCATTTATGGCGCCAGGGCATCCAATGGGGTAATCATCATCACCACCAAAAAAGGATTAAGCAACGAATTAAAAGTGAGTTTCAACTCGGTTAATTCCATTTCTAAAATTGTAAAGCAGTTGGAAGTGCTAAGTGCTGATGAAATTCGTTCCATTGTAAATTCAAAAGGAACTACTGCTCAAAAAGCGCAGTTGGGTGGCTTTAATACCAATTGGCAGGATTTGATTTACCAGGATGGATTTTCAAGTGATAATAACCTGAGCATTAGCGGTGGAATCAAAAAATTACCTTATCGCATATCTGTAGGGTATCAGAATCAAACTGGTTTATTAAGAACTGATCAACTGGAAAAAACTTCTGCAGCATTGGTACTTAATCCACGCTTTTTTGATAATCACTTAAAGGTGGATTTAAACCTGAAGGGTAGCATGCAAAAAACACGTTTTGCCAATACGGCTGCCATTGGTGGTGCGGTAAGTTTTGATCCAACGCAAGCAACTTATACCAACCGATCAGCATACAATGGCTATTGGGAATGGTTAGATCCAACCAGTCCTACAGGTTTGGTTAATTTAGTTGGCCGGAATCCGGTTGGTTTACTGGAACAAAGGGAAGATCGGGCTAAGCCCATGAGAAGTATTGGTAATTTACAACTGGATTACCAGTTCCCTTTTTTACCGGAATTACATGCTAATTTCAATGCCGCTTATGATGTGGCTACCGGAAAAGGAACCGTTTATGTTGATCCGAATGCAGCTGAATCTATTCTAAGCAATGGCGTAAGCAATCAATATAAAACCAACAGACAAAACACCGTTCTTGATTTTTACCTGAACTATGTTAAAGACTTTAAATCAATTAAAAGCAGGATTGATGCTACGGCTGGCTATTCCTATAATGATTATTTAACGACTCAATATTTTTATCCGGTTTTTGATGCCGTGGGGAATAAAGTAGCCAATTCTGATCCGGCATTTCCATTTAATAAACCTCAATATCGCCTGATCTCTTATTTTGGTCGATTTAATTATAATTACGATGAACGCTTTTTGTTAACAGCTACGGTTCGCCGTGATGGATCATCGCGTTTTGGCCCTGCGTTTAAATATGGTACTTTTCCATCTGTAGCCTTGGCCTGGACCGCGAAAAATGAAACCTTTTTAAAAGATGTTAAAGCCATTTCCAACCTGAAAGTTCGTGCCAGTTATGGTATTACTGGTCAGCAGGATGGAATTGATAACTATGGCTACCTTTCCACTTACGGTTTGAGTTCGCTAAATGCGCAATATCAGTTTGGCGATACTTTTTATCAAATGTACCGTCCAAGTGCTTACATTGCCAATATTAAATGGGAAGAAACTGCAACAGCCAATATCGGTTTAGATTTTGGTTTATTTGATAACCGCATTAGTGGTAGCCTGGATTTTTATCAGAAAAAAACCAGTGACTTACTGAATAAAATTCCACAACCGGCGGGAACAAATTTTGCCGCTACGGCAATTGTGAATGTAGGCGACATGAAGAATGAAGGGGTAGAGATGACCCTGAATTTTAATCCGGTAAAAGAAAAAGATTTTAACTGGGATTTCAGCGTGAATGCCACTTACAATAAAAATACCATCACTAACCTGACTGTTGTTCCGAACGATCCTAACTATGCAGGCTTTCCAAGTGGTTCAATAGCAGGTGGCGTTGGCGGACAATTCGTGTTTATTAATGCAGTTGGCGGACCGAAAAATACCTTTAACCTTTATGAACAGGTGTATGATCAGGCTGGAAATCCTATCGAAGGTGTTTATGTTGATCAGAATGGTGATGGTGCCATTACCGCCAGCGATTTAAAGAAAGGTAAGCAAGCAGATCCGAAATTGTTCCTGGGTTTCAGCAATAATTTGAGTTATAAAAAATGGAATCTCTCCTTTACTTTAAGGGCTAATTTAGGCGGCTATGTATACAACAATAATTATAGCCAAAGTGGTAACCTGGCACAAATTACAGGTACATCGGTTATCTTGAATGCGTCGCCAAACTACCTGACCACCAATTTCAAAACACAGCAATTGTTAAGTGATTATTACGTGCAGAATGCCTCATTCCTGCGTATGGATAACGTTAACTTAGGTTATGCTTTTGGAAAACTGTTTAAAAGCAAGGCCAATTTACAGCTAACCGCCAGCGTGCAGAATGTATTTATAATCACTAAATATAAAGGTCTTGATCCTGAGGTAGCATCCGGAGTAGATAACAATATCTACCCAAGACCTCGTGTGTATTCTATTGGCTTAAACCTTAATTACTAAACGATTACACTAAAATAAGATGAACCGTTTTAATCCAAAATATATGAAACTACGTGTTTTACAAATGTTCCTGCTGGTTTGCATGACCTCTTTTTTGATGGTTTCCTGCACCAAACTGGATTTAACACCTACTAATGATTTAATTGCCGATAATGTGTATACCAGCGTAAGCGGTTATAAACAATCATTGGCCAAAGTTTATGGTGCTTTTGCGCTTACCGGAAATGCCTCAGTTGGTCAGCCCGATATTCCAACTGAAATTATTAAAGATGAGGGTAACTCAGATTTCCTTCGCTTATACTGGAACTTGCAGGAACTCACCACAGATGAAGCGGTTTGGTCTTGGCAAAGTGATGCTGGTATTCAGGGTTTACATGAAATGAGCTGGTCGTCCACCAATTCAATCATCAATGGGTTATATTACCGTTCCTATTTTCAGATCACCTTGTGTAATGATTTCATTAACCAATCATCAGATGATAATCTGAGCAAACGTGGAATTACAGGAGCAGACGCTAATGAGGTGCGTAAGTTTCGGGCAGAGGCACGTTTTATCCGGGCATTTCAGTATTCCGTTTTAATGGATCTGTATGGAAACGTGCCTATGGTAACTGAGCAAACGCAGATTGGCGGGAAAGATTTGCCTATGCAGATGCAGCGTAAAGACTTGTTCAATTATGTAGAGTCGGAATTGAAGGCGATTGAGCCCGAACTGGCCACTGCAAAAAGTAATGAATATGGACGTGCAGATCAGGCGGCTGACTGGGCACTGTTGAGCAGGATTTATTTAAACGCTGAAGTGTACACTGGCACACCGAGATATACTGATGCCATTACCTATTGCAATAAAATTACAGGAGCAGGTT
The DNA here is from genome assembly GCF_004340665.1 of Pedobacter psychrotolerans. Classification (GTDB taxonomy): domain Bacteria; phylum Bacteroidota; class Bacteroidia; order Sphingobacteriales; family Sphingobacteriaceae; genus Pedobacter; species Pedobacter psychrotolerans. The sequence goes on along the minus strand of NZ_SLWO01000004.1, from coordinate 551,366 downwards.
ATGCCCTACACAACAATTACAGGGAATTAACGATTGCTGATAACCAATTAAACAAAGACGAATTTATATTAACGATCAACTACGATGGTACAAGTACCCAGAATTATGGCGGTACTACTTATCTGATGCATGGTCCGGCAGGTGTGCCTGCAGAGGTTTCAGGTTCTAGCGGAACCTGGGGTGGCCTGCGCATTACGCAACAGTTTGTGAACCTTTTTGCCGATAAAACAGGTGCTACTGATAGCAGGGCGCAATTTTATATGAGCGGACAAAATCTGGAAGTGAATGATCTATATACTTCTACTGACGGCTATTCAAGTACCAAATACAGAAACAAAACCCGTTCCGGCGGACCAGCACCTCATCAGGATGTGGCGAAAGATTTTTCTGATATTGATTTCCCGCTTTTCCGTTTAGGTGAAATTTACCTGACCTATGCAGAGTCTGTTTTAAGAGGAGGCACCGGCGGAAGTTTAGCCACTGCTTTAGGTTATGTGAACCAGTTACGCACCCGTGCCTATAATGGTAGTACAGCCGGAAATATTAGTTCAAGTGCCTTAACCACTGATTTCATTCTTGATGAGCGTGGAAGAGAACTTTGGTACGAAGCTTTTAGAAGAACCGATTTAATTCGTTATGGCAAGTTTACCTCTGCTAATTATTTATGGGCCTGGAAAGGTGGCACCAAGAATGGAGCGGCAGTAAATGGCAGATTTTCATTATTTCCATTGCCACCAACAGATCTTTCTGCTAATCCAAATCTTCGTCAGAACCCTGGTTATTAATTAACGCTTCAAAAAAGATGAAAAAAATATTCAATCCATTATTTACCCTGCTGCTGTTGTGCATTTTTATGCTGGGCTGCAAAAAGGATGAAAGTAGCAACGTGGTAGTAAATCCATCAGCCTCTGCTTTAGCATTTAAAAGTTCAGTATCCACAGTGGTATTAAGCCCAGCAACTGATGCGGCCAATGTAGTTAGTTTTAGTTTTGATCAGGCGAACTTTGGTGCAAATGTGGTAACAACCTATTCTTTGGAATTTGATCTTCCTACAGATACCAGTGGCGCTAACGCCTGGGCAAATGCTGTGGTGGTTAAACTTCCGCAAGGTGCATTTACTAAGGCTTATTCAGGAGCAGATTTTAATGCCCTTACCGGTGTGCAGTTAATGATGCCAACAGGTACCGTAAGTACGCTGGCCGTAAGATTAAAAGCAGAAGTAAATCAAAATACGGGGGTGGCCTCTACCATTAAACCAGTGTACTCTACTATTACCATGACGGTAAATCCATACAAAGCCATTGTGGAATATCCGGCATTGTTAGTTAAAGGTGGTAACTCCTGGAAAACGCCTGCAGTAAGAACCAATGGTTTTCTGCTCACTTCGTCTAAATTCAACAGTAAGTATGAAGGTTACCTGAATCTGCCTAACGCCGACGGCTATGGAGGCGATGCCTTTCAGCTGGTATCTACTTTGGATGCAAGTAAGGTATACGGATGGGGTGGAACGGCAACTACGATGAGTTTGAACAGTGGTAATTTATACCTTTCGCCATCACCGGCATATATGAAAGTGAATGCTGATGTAGATGCACTGACCATTTCTTATACTGCTGTTAAGTTTTTCATTTCAGGGGATGATAATGGCTGGAGTACCTCTTCCACACCATTAAACTACAATGCAACAACTGGAAAACTGGAAGCTGCAAACGTAGCATTAACAGCCGGAAAATCATTTGTATTTACCTGTAATGGCGGTTATGATATCAGTTATAAGGTTGATGCCTCTGGCAATTTAGTGTTTGCAGGTGCACCAGTATGGGGTGGAATTAATATCCCGGTAACCAAAACAGGTGTGTTTACCGTTACTTTAGATTTGAGTGCGGGCGATGGAAATTATACTTATACCATTAAATAAAATGAATATGTTCATAAAATATATAAAAGGCATCAAAGGATTTGCTTTGTTGGTGATCATGATTTTAGCCAGCGTTGGCTGTAAGAAGACCATTAAAGGTGAAACACAGCTTTATCCGGAGCCTGATGCGGTTGGAACCTATGCCAAAGGTGCTGATGTAAGCTGGGTGACTGAAATGGAAGCGGCAGGACGTAAATTTTTTAATAGTGCTGGCGAACAGCAAGATTTGTTCAAAATCCTTAAAGATAAAGGCATTAATACCATTCGTTTAAGGGTGTGGGTAAATCCGGCTTCAGGATATTGTAATACTGCAGATGTATTGGCTAAAGCAAAAAGGGCAAAGGCCGCAAACATGCGTGTGCTAATTGATTTTCATTACAGCGATACCTGGGCAGATCCTGGGCAGCAGAACAAACCAGCGGCCTGGGCCAATCAGGATTTTACCACCTTGAAAGCTTCCGTTCGCAGTCATACGGTTGCTGTTTTAACCACTTTGAAAGCAGAGAACATCATCCCGGAATGGGTGCAAGTGGGGAATGAAACCAATGATGGCATGTTGTGGAATGATGGAAAGGCATCTGTTAGTATGAAAAACTTTGCCGAATTAATTCAGGCAGGTTATGAAGGTGTAAAGGCTGTAGATCCAGCTTCTAAAGTAGTGGTGCATATTGCAAATGGATATGACAATGCTTTGTTCAGATGGATCTTCGACGGGCTAAAAGCAAATGGTGCCAAATGGGATGTGGTGGGCATGTCGCTTTACCCAACTGCGGCAGATTGGTCTTCAAAAAATACTCAATGTTTAGCCAATATGAATGATATGGTAACACGTTATGGTTCTGAAGTAATGATTTGTGAAGTGGGTATGCCCGTTACGGAAGCTGTGGCTTGCCGAGATTTTATTAAGGATATTATGGCGAAAAATAAATCGCTTGCCAATAATAAAGGCTTAGGTGTTTTTTACTGGGAACCACAATCATACAACAGCTGGAATGGCTATAAGTTAGGCGCATTTGACGATTCAGGCAAACCTACCGTTGCGATGGATGCCTTTTTGCCTTAATTTGCAAGCTGTATAAGTCGCGACCATTCCCCCCTTAGAGGAGTGACCCAAGGGTGGAGTGGTTATAAAAAAAATACGTTGACCAAAAACTTCTTCCATGATTTTAAATAAACAATATTTATTTATTCTGATCTTTATTTTGATGTCTGGCTTTGTTCGGGCACAAAATAAGCAAGGCATTTATGTAGATGCAAAAGGGGTGATCCGCTGGGAAAAGAATGATCAGGAAGCTGCCTTTTTCGGCACCAATTATACAGCGCCCTTTGCCTATGGCAATCGGGCTATTTTGAAAACGGGCATCACTGCAGAACAGGCTATTAAAGATGATGTTTACCATTTTTCCCGCTTAGGTTTAGATGCCTTTAGGGTACATGTATGGGATACGGAGATTTCAGATTCATTAGGGAATCTGCTAAACAATGAACATTTACGCCTGTTCGATTTTTTGCTGGCGGAGCTGAAAAAGAGAAAAATTAAAACATTGGTTACACCCATTGCCTTCTGGGGAAACGGATACCCTGAAAAAGATGAGCGTACCGGAAGTTTTTCCAGTAAATACGGAAAGCATGATGCATTAATTAATGAAGCGGCTTTTAAGGCTCAGGAAAATTACCTGAAACAGTTCTTCAAACATAAAAATCCATATACTGGGTTAACCTATCAGCAAGATGCTGATATTCTGGCAACCGAAGTGAACAATGAACCACAGCATAGTGGCGCACCTGGCCGCACAACAGAATACATCAACAGAATGGTAAACGCCATTAAAAGCACAGGGTGGACCAAGCCTGTTTTTTATAACATCAGTGAATCGCCTAAATATGCTGCGGCTATTGTTAAGGCAGATGTTCAGGGGCATAGTTTTCAATGGTACCCAACAGGTTTGGTAGCCGGGCATACGTTAAAAGGTAATTTTCTGCCAAATGTAGCAGCTTATCCCATTCCATTTGATACGATTCCGAACTTCGCCAACCGTGCAAAAGTAGTGTATGAATTTGATGCAGGTGATGTGATGACACCCATCATGTATCCTGCAATGGCGAAAAGTTTTAGGGCAGCAGGTTTCCAGTGGGCTACACAGTTTGCTTATGATCCAATGGCTACTGCTTATGCCAATACCGAGTACCAAACCCATTATTTAAATCTGGCTTATACGCCTTCAAAAGCCATTAGTTTATTAATCGCCTCCAAAGCATTTCATCAACTTCCCCGATCATTTAAGCCGGATAGTGAAACCAGTTTTAGTGCTTTTAAACTCGATTATAAAAAAGCACTCAGCGAAATGAATACGGCAGATGCTTTTTATTATTCCAATTCTACCGTTTCTAAACCAGTTAATGCGCAGAAGCTTCAACATATTGCAGGTGTAGGCAGTTCTCCTGTAGTTCAATATCAAGGCAATGGCGCTTATTTTATTGATCAGGTTGCCAATGGGATCTGGCGTTTGGAAGTGATGCCTGATGCGATTCCGGTTGATGATCCTTTTGCAAAAGCCTCGCCTCAAAAAATGGTCACACAAATTGATTGGAAAAATTCAGCAATGGATATTCACCTTGAAGATCTGGGAAGAGCATTTGAAATTAAAGGCTTAAATACTGGTAATCAGTATACTGCCCAAACTAAGACTGGTCGATTCAATATTTCGCCTGGAAGTTATTTGCTCATAAAGAAAGGGGTAAAATCATTATGGAAGGCTAAGGATGCCTATCAAAATATCTTCCTTGGCGATTTCGTTGCACCGAAGGCTAGCTTGAAAGGTGTTTTTGTCAAACATCAATCCTTAAAAACAGCGAGTGAAAATGTAGATCTTGAGCTTAAAATGGAGATTTTTGGTCTTCATCAAAAAGATTCTGTTTATGTGGAATTGAACAATGCGCTTGGCCAATGGAAAAGTATCGGTTTAAAACAAATTGATTCCTACCAGTTCAGTGCGATTGTTCCTGCCGAAATGCTAAAACCAGGATTATTAAATTATCAGGTTATGGTTCATCAGGCAGATGGAAAATACCGCACTTTTCCAGGGAATGTTATAGGTAATCCCTATGCATGGGATAAATTGGAAACTGAAAGCTACCAGACTTATGTAGCTGCAAAAAATGCTCATCTGGAAATCTTTAACTCCGAGCAAGACAGGAATAACATCAATATTTATAATCCAGATTGGAAGAATAATAAAATGGAATTCACTTCAAATGAAAATCCATTAAACCTGGAATTAAAGCTTTCGATGAATGCGCCAGAAAAGGCAGCTATTATGGGATTTCAAAGTTTTATTAAAGATTACCTGTTGGGAAGAATGACTGACTTATCGGGCATGAGCACATTGGTGATCCGAATGAAATCAAACCTTAAAAATGCAAAAGTGAAAGTGGGTCTAATTGATGCCGATGCACATTTCTTTTCAAAAGAGATTTCGGCTGATCCCGATTTCCGAGAAATAGAGATTCCGTTAAACCAGCTGAAAGCAGACCAGCAATTGTTATTGCCACGGCCATATCCTGGTTTCCTACCTTTATATTATCAATCGCCAACAAAAGCCAGTTTTGATTTAAACCTAATCGAAAAACTGGAAGTTACCTTTGGTTATAGCGACAAAATTCAACCCGTTAACTTAACCATATCATCTGTTTACTTTAAATAAGCGATTACCTCCATTTTAGCATAAAACCATATTCAATTACATTGATCCCTTATGAAAATTTATTCCTTAAAAAGTACGCTGATCATCTTTTTCCTATTCACTGTTACGTTTACTTCATTTGCACAAAATAGAACCGAACAACTGCTTACTGACGGATGGAAGTTTTTAAAAGGTAAAAACGAAGCCTCATTTGCAAAAGATTTTAATGACCGGGCGTGGAAAACTGTCACCGTGCCTCACGACTGGGCAATAGAAGGACCTTTTGATAAGGAAATTGACAAGCAAATGGTGGCCATCGTGCAAAACGGTGAATCAAAGCCAAGTGAGAAAACTGGCCGTACAGGCGCATTGCCCTACATTGGCGAAGCCTGGTATCGCAATACGTTCAGCCTGCCTGCCAGCGCAAAAAATAAGCAGATAATTTTGCAGTTTGATGGGGCAATGAGTGAACCAAAAGTGTATTTAAATGGTGTTAAAGTAGGCGAATGGAATTACGGTTACAATTATTTTTATATAGACATTACGGATCATGTTTTAGCAGGTCAGAAAAACGTGTTGGCTGTTCACCTGAGTAACCAGCCAAAATCGTCACGCTGGTATCCTGGTGCGGGTTTGTACCGCAATGTTCGGTTGATTACCAAAAATAAAGAAAATATTGAACAGTGGGGTGTAAGCATTACTACGCCAGAGGTAAACAAAGATTTCGCCAAGGTAAACATCAAAACCAAACTTTCTGCTCCTGGAACCAAACTGATCACCAGGATTTTAGATGGCCAAGGGAAATTGGTCGCTACAGATACAGCAAAAACATACTTTGGCAATGAAGCTGATCAAAATATTAAACTATTAAATCCAAATTTATGGAGTCCAGAAACCCCCAATCTTTACACGGCTATTTCCGGGTTATATGATGGGAATAAGCTTTTAGATGAAGTAACCACGCGTTTTGGCGTGAGGTCGATCAGTTACGTTGCCGGAACAGGCTTTAGTTTAAATGGAAAGGTTAGAAAGTTTAAGGGCGTTTGCCTGCACCATGATTTAGGTCCGCTGGGCACGGCCGTTAATGTTGCTGCATTGCGTAGACAATTGATGATTTTAAAAGATATGGGTTGTGATGCCATTCGCAGTTCGCACAATATGCCATCTTTAGAGCAACTGGAATTATGTGATGAGCTTGGTTTCATGTTCCTTGCCGAAACCTTTGATGAATGGGCAAAGCCAAAGGTAGAAAATGGTTATCACCGCTTTTTTCAGCAAGATGCAGAAAAGGATATTGTAAATTTAGTGAAAGCCACCAGAAACCATCCCTGCATTGTAATGTGGAGTTCGGGCAATGAAGTACCAGATCAATTTGGAGCTGAAGGCGTGAAACGGGCAAAATGGCTGCAGGAAATTTTCCACAGGGAAGATCCAACACGTCCGGTAACGGTAGGCATGGACCAGGTAAAAGCCACGATGGCTTCTGGTTTTGGTGCCTTGCTGGATATTCCGGGTTTAAACTACAGGGTTCATTTATATGATGAAGCCTATAAAGCATTTCCTCAAGGGATGTTATTGGGTTCTGAAACTGCTTCAACAGTAAGTTCAAGAGGGATTTATAAATTTCCTGTTGTACAAGCTAAGAATAAAACTTATCCCGATTTCCAAAGTTCATCCTATGATCTGGAATGTTGCGACTGGTCTAATGTACCAGATGATGACTTTGTGATGCAGGACGATAAGCCTTGGGTAATCGGTGAGTTTGTATGGACAGGTTTTGATTACCTGGGTGAACCTACACCGTATGATGAAAGCTGGCCTTCAAGAAGTTCCTATTTTGGTATGTGTGATTTAGCCGGGATTCCAAAAGATCGCTATTACCTATACAGAAGCAGATGGAATACAGAAAAGCCAACCTTACACTTACTCCCACACTGGAATTGGGAAGGTAGGGAAGGGCAAACCACACCTGTATTTATATATACCAATTATGAAAGTGCTGAACTTTTTTTAAATGGCAAAAGCTTAGGTGTGCAAAAGAAAAATAAGGCTACGCCTCAAAACCGTTACCGTTTAATGTGGATGGATGTAAAATACGAACCTGGTACTTTGAAAGTAGTGGCCTATGATCAAAATGGTAAAGCTGTTGCAGAGGAAACGAAAACAACCGCAGGTAAACCTTATCGCATTGTGCTTGATCCAGATCGTAAACAATTAACCGCTGATGGAAAGGACATTTCTTTCGTTACTGCAACAGTGGTGGATAAAGATGGAAATCCTTGCCCTACAGCCAACAACAGGTTGGGTTTTGAAGTAAAGGGTGATGGAATTTTTAAAGCGGTTTGTAACGGCGATGCCACTTCACTTGAAATGTTTGATAAGCCAACAATGAAACTTTTTAGCGGAAAACTCGTAATCCTTGTCCAGTCTACACACAAACAAGGCAGTATGGTATTAAAAGTTAAAGGTAAATCACTAATTAGTGGGACAGTAGAAATTTCTGCCCAAAAACAGTAGCCAGTTATTAAATACTACTTAAAAATAAACCTGATTGATGTTCAATAAAATCATGATTTATTGGACATCAATCATCAAGTTGGATGAGCTTATTGCCCGGAATGGCTTGATTTTATTTCCTCTTCCTTTCTTAAGCTTTCTTTATGAATGGCATTAAAAATTTCGGTTACAAAATCTGGTGATAAATCATGCTTTTTACCTGCTGCTATATTTTTTTCCAGTACCTGCTGAAAGCGTGCAGCCTGCAAAGGTGGGATGTTATTCTTTGCTTTATAAATCCCTATTTCTTTCACTACAAGTTCACGCTGCCCCAATAGCTCAATAAGTTGCTGATCTAAAGAATCTATTTTTTTTCTGTTACTTTCCAATGGGTTCATGGTAGATGATGGAGAAGTTGATTGTGCAAATACGCGGTCGCTGCCAATGATTAACAAGGTAACGAGTAAAAATTTTTGAAGTTTCATATCCCATTAACGTAAGTTAAACCCCAATTGATATTTAGAGAAGCACTTATTATTTATCAAAAGCAGATGGAAATAAATTTTAATATTAAATGCATAATAGCATCACAATTATTTAACATAAACGATGTTTTTCGTTCATTCATCGACTAATATCATGAGTATATCTACATGCTTATCTAATTTTTTAAAGAGATATTATGTTTGCATAATAGTTTCCATCCCTGATTAAACCAAACAAAATTGAGTGCCGCTACGCATAAATGCCCGAAATGTAAAAATCCTGAAACCTATAGAGTGAAGAGAGGATTTATTTTCGGAACCGTATTAACATTTGTTCCCGTAAGGCGGTTTAAATGTTATCGTTGTTTTAAAAGGTTTTATATTTTTTAAGGATTAATTTTTAGTTTTCTTAGTTCAGCCGATTGTTTAACGACATCGGTTTTTTTGTGGAGACAAATTGATTACAAAGTAGATGGGCGAATGTAAGTGTCTAAAAGGTCTTTTGGTAACTTTTTCTCCAGTCCAGGATAAATTTCACAGAAATAATTAAATCTGGAGGTGTGGTTGCACATTCGAAACAGCGTATTTCTGTTATTGGTATCCTGAATCATCTTTAGAAAGATGTGTTCAATCATATGCTTTTCCATATTAGGGAAATAAAGGCCTATTTCTTCCAGCTTTCTCTGACTAATTTCAAGTACTTCAGTATATTCTATCGCTTCAATGAAAAATGCCTCAGGGAGTATAGCCTTAACCTCAGAAGGTTTAATGATACTTCCACTATGGCCTAGCCAAATATTTATTCTTTCATTTTGTTCATGGATAAAAAAACCATTGAGTATGCCATATATCGTGAATAAAATTCGGTCGTCATCTTTTTTATCAGGGAAGGATAGCTGTTCACCGGGATTTATTTTAACGAGTTTAGTATGTCGGTATACTTGCTTCAATGCATGTCGGCTCATACTAAACGCTCCGAAAATTTTTAAAAAAGCTCTAGCCTTAGCTATATTCATTTTTACTTCTTTTAAATAAAACATCTAAATTCTAAGTTTTCAACGTTTGTGATAATTTCCTATATCTGTTGTTGTTTTGATGAGATTCTTTTCCATTATTAAAGACTGGAAATATGATGTATTTAGGTTTTTCGTTGAATCGGATGTAAAAGATTTTCCGATAGTTTTACTAATAAATTTTCGTTTAGAAAACAGACTGGAAGACAAATAAAATCAGCATAAAATCCGGGTGTAAAATCTACATTTGTAAAAAAAAAAGTCCCACTTTAAATGTGCATTCATTATAATAGATTAGGAATAGACTATAAAAACGTAAAGCTTTGAGGAATAAAAATAGGGATTTTAATCCCTATTTTAAAATAAATATTTTCTTTTTATTGCAGATAATAATCTTTGCATTAAAATTGTGTCAAGCTGGTTGATGAAAGGGAAGCATAAACGCAATGAACGGGGGATATCGATTCTAGCTAAAAATATAAGAAGATACAGAAAACTAAAATTACTTACAATTGAAGAATTATCTAACCTGATTGATGTTGATTATTCTCAGATTAGTAGAATGGAAAGGGGCTTAGTGAACCCTAATGTATCGATTATTTTCGATATCGCAGCTGCCTTAAATATTTCTCCTGGCCTGCTCTTAGAAGAATAACCATATCAAATCTTAAATTTCAACAATATTTACGATTAATTTTCTACGCTGATTTGATGTTTGAAAAACAAGCATTATTCTTAAAAAGAGCGGTAAATTCGTTCAGATTTAAGATTAAATCTGCACGAATTTAGAATTTGAAAAAAATATTTATGAATTGAGTGAAGATGATTTTTTTATTGCAATTAATGAGATTTTTTATATTGTAGTAAAAAGATATAAATAAAAGTAATAGAGCTTTTTTTATATGTATTTTTACTTTTATTCATTTTAGTATTTAAAAAAATACAATTATCTGTAGTTTGGGATTAGTTATAAGATTGGTGAAACTTTACTGTATAAATGTCTTCAAAATTTACACTTAGACTGACGAAGTTCTTCTTGCACACGATGCCGTTGAAACTTCTTAAGTCGATTGAGCAAACTTGCGAAGTTTCAAAGGCCGGAATAGGTGGCAAAATCGCCAGTTTAGGTAAAGCATCTAACTAGCTTTCAAATTTACATTTAGACTGACAAAGTTCTTACTGCACACCAATCCCATTGAAACTTCATAAGTCGATTGTGCAAACTTGCGAAGTTTCAAAGGGCAGAAGAGGTAGCAAAAATCGCCAGTTTAGGTAAAGCTTCTAACAAGCTTTCATTCTACATTTAGACTGACGAAGTTCTTCTTGCGCACGATCACGTTGAAACTTCGTAAGTCGATTGAGCAAACTTCTTCAGTTTAAGATAAAGTAATTAACAAGAAAGCAAAAAAAACTCTATTTTCTTCCGATAATATGTACAAAGGGTCTGACTATTTTCTGTCCATCCTGAGCCATTACTTCTTCGGTCATTTGTTTCACTTCAAGATCTCCGAAACCAGCGGTCCTGTAAAAAGTTTTCAGTTGATTAACTGTGTAGAAAGTGAAATCGGTCTGTGTCCAGGGAAGATCTTTTCCAGATTTTTGTTCGATGAACGACAGGTTAAATGTTCCACCCGGGCGCAATACGCGATGAATTTCTTTGAAGGTACTTACTGGATCACTCCAAAAATAGATGGTATTGACCGTAAAGCAGCAATCAAAAAAATTGCTTTCAAATTTTAATTTTTCACCTTCCTTTGTACTGATAAATTCTGCATGGCCTTCATTTAATTTCAAGGCCTGGGATGAAGAAATTTCTTCCATCAACTTATCCGAAAAGCTAACTCCAGCATAACTGATCCCTTTAACCTGCCGAAAAAGAAAAGGTAAATGTTTAATGTGTTGATAATCAAATTCCATAACAAAAGAATGATCTGTCAGCTTTAATTCCTCTATAGTTTTGAAGATGATATTTTGATTCTTTTGTTGGATGTCAGGATTTTTCTTCCTTCTGCTGTTGTTTTTAAAATCCGGCTTTTGTTTACTGGTTTTTATATAATCGATTGGCTTATCCATATTGTTTTGTACCCTTTTCTCAAAAAATCTATTAGGGGCGTTAATTTTTCGAGTTTAATCGTTCGGCAAAGGTGGATATTGGCTTGCGAAGGGATTTACACAAAAAGGATTTTTTTTTACAAGAAATGTAAATTTTGATAATCGTTTCGTCAGAATTCCTTTTTTTTTATGATTATTGTCAATATGGGGATTAATGTTGGAAAAGACTATGGAGCCTGGAAAAATGTTGGAGGAAGTTTTGAGCAGTTTCCAGATCAGAAGCAATTTATTAAAGAAAGCAAAGACCAATACCATTTTTCATTCAGTGATGCTGAATTATTTCAAATAACTACTCCCAATCTTTATATTGTTTACGGAGATATTTTATTTAAACGACATCAACTTTATTTTAGTCCCGCTAATGATGTACCAGATATGGTTAAGTTGCGTTTTACGCTATCTGGAAATGGAACGATATATAATAAGGTAAACCAACAGCGGTATCACTTTAGTTCTAATCAACAAAATATTATCTATATGCCTGAACTGGATGGTACAGGGGAATATGATACGCAGCAAAATTATCGTTTTTTTGAAGTACATTTTTCGAAAGAAAAGTTTTTACAACTGGCAGAAAATTCAAATAAGGCGCTTCAGATTTTAGCGGATCACCTGGATAGTGGACGTTATGCACAGATTGCTGAACAAGATTTGCCCATTACCTGGGCCATGCAAAACTGCATGCAGGATATCCTCAATTGTACTTACACTGGTAGATTAAAACTCCTATACATTGAATCTAAATGTACAGAATTGCTGGTGCTTCAGGCCGAATCCTTTGAAAAGGCAATGACTAATCAGAATATATCCTTGCCATCTGCTTATGATAAAGATTGCATTTTTTTTGCAAGAGATTACCTGATAGAGCATATTCACCAGCCGCCTTCTATTGCTGAATTGGCTAAGATATGTGGCATTAATGAATTTAAGCTTAAGCAAGGTTTTAAGGGCATGTTTGATAAGAGCATTTTTGGCTATTTAAGCGATCACAAATTGAACCATGCTAAAATGCTCCTTCTTCAGGGTATACCGATAAAGTCTGTTGCATTTCAGATGGGCTATTCTTCTGTTCAACATTTTAGCAATGCGTTTAAAAATAAATTTTCCGTTCCACCAGGTAAGGTGAAAAATTGATAAAGAAATTTGATTGTTTTTGGTAAAATGGCTCACCCTCAATTGATATTGAGTTTTCGGTTAATTCTAAATAAAAACATATAGCTGGCTAAGCAGCATAGAAATCCTAAACAGCCCATTAAGCTATAAACAAAACCAACAGATAGTTTACCGGTGATCAACGTAAAAAATAAGATCCCCAAAGAAACAATGCCACTGTCTGAAATTAATACCGACATCACTTTTCCCCTGATTTCTGTGGGTGTGTTGAGCTGAAAGATGCTGCGGCCTGTGCTTCTGAACAATTGACTCATTAATCCTAAGGCAAAAATGATTAGAAAAAGGGATAGCGAATTGCCTGCAAAGCCCAATAAAAATAAGAAAAAGCAAGAAAGCATTCCCATCCACGGCCATAACCGGAGCAGGTGATCTTGAGTGATGTATTTTAGTAAGAGTCCACCAAGTACCGCACCAAAGGCTTCCGTAGCACTAATTACCCCAAATGATTTTGCATCTAAATGGAATGTATTTTTTACCAGTAGCGGAAGCATAGCCCCAAATGGAAAAAGAAAAAACATGAGTGTAACACTCAATATTAAGCTATTGCGCAAAACAGGAGATTGCCTGATATAAGAAATCGCAAAAATGTAGCCTTTCTTTACAGGCCCCTTACTGGTGTCCTCTTTGTGGATGGGTATGGCAGGGAGCAAAAAAAGGATTAGAAAAGAGGGTATCTGTGAGCAAAAATCTGCAATAAGCAAAGGTGTGATGGTCATAACTGATAGCAAGTATCCGGCTAAAACCGGAGCAAAAATAGCCGCGAGGTTTAAACTGGATGCATAAAAACCAACTGCCTTTGCGATGTTTTCCTTTTTAACAATATCTGGCAGCAATGCATTTCTGATACTGGGCTCTGCACTGTCAAAAACATTCCGTAAAAAAACAACCGCTACGATATAGATCCAGTGTAAATCAGATAGGTTCCAGATCACTAAAATTTGCAAACCTGTCGTAATCATTAAACCGGAATATACTCCAATAATCAGCTTTCTACGGTCCATTCGGTCGGCAAAATAACCGCCGACAAAACTCATGAAAAACCGAGGAACTGTTCTCGCAAAAAATACCCAGCCTAATACTTCTGCAGATCCTACCGAATCTACAATATACCATCCCAGTGCAGAAAGCGTCATGTAATCGCCCAATGCACCGATAAATGAACAGATCAGAAATTTAGGATAAAATGTACCTGACAGATCTTGATCTGCCAGGTTGTTTTCTGCTTTTTTATTAAGAAATATAGCCATTAGCTGATATTGAACATTGGGTTAGGAATAGCCTGATATAAAGTTTTTTCTGCAATGCGCATTCTCAATAAGGGTTTTATCATCAGTGTCGGACTAAAAAGCATTCCGCAAAAGTCATTCTTTACCTGGTCAGGTACTTTACAACTTTGGATGATGCGGATACTGGTTTCTTTAACTTTTCTCCAAATCTGCTGCTCAGGTATTGCATAGGCACTGGCCGTACAACTAATAATGCCACCGATAAGGTTATTAAAAAGTGTATGCATCAGTTCGCTAACCGTATCTCTGTAGTTCATAAAAGTTGACGTTTCTCCGTAAAAAAGGTGTTTCTGGTCGTTCAAGGAATGGTAAGTTTCTACCACTTGTACACTGCCAAGGTCCCGGTAAGCCAGTGCGCATGCCTGATGAGATTCATCAAAAACGATCATGGTATTTTGTCCGTGAAGGTCGAGGGCGATACCTTCAAGAAGAAATACTTCTAACGGCATGGTTAACAGGGTGTCAATCAACTGATCCAGGTAAATTTCCACTGATAATTTGGACTGATCAATAAACTGACAAAGGAGTGGACTTGGGTGTAATTTAGTGGAGTGTGTTAAAGCCGCTGCAACAACCATGGTTTCTCCTGGTAAACAATAGTTGATCGGATCATTTCTTAAAAGAAAAGACAGGCCTGGATTTGTTTCTCCTTGAATTTTAAGATGCGCCGCACATACGTCACTGATCATTCTTCCACGTTTATTAGCTATGGAGGGGATTTTCTGAGCCATATCCGGAATCAGTTTACTAAATTCAATACCGTTATATAAATCGCGGAGGGTTAAGGATCTTTTAACACTGGTAGCCTGAACATTGATAGGAACCTTGATGTGGTAGAATGGCTGGTTGGCAGTGGCCGGTAAAAATGCAGTTCTCATGGATAAGGTGGGTAGAACTTGCATCGCCTCATCTTCGAGTTTAAATAAAACCCCACTGTCTATATGCGCTTTATATGCTTTCAAAATAACATGTTCGTACTGCCAGGGGTGAACCGGCATAATCAGGTAATCCTCAGCTTGTTTATGTGATAACCGTTCAGCACTGTATTTCGTCCAGATATCAATTTCATCCGAATGCACCAGATGTGATCGATGTACAGCTAGGAACTGTAAATTAACCTTCGGCGAAAATTCCGGACTGTAGGCTAATACATCTTCCCTGGAAAATCCCATTTTGGTTTTGGCGCAAACATGGATGGGATGCCCTTTAAAAGGTATGATTTCTGAATTTAATAATGTTTCCCGTTGCTGAAAAACAGATTGCTTTGCTAAAATTGCTGCTTTAATGTAGTGGTTGACCTGATCTGCATGTTCTGCTTCATGATCAAATGCCATAGCCAGATGATCTAAACAGTTATTGATTTCAGCCCTGATTTTTTTGCTACAGGCATCTTCTGTTTTCCATAAATCCAGTATGCAGTTCAACAGCGCCATCACATCAAGCTCTGTTAAATCACCATCATTTCTGAGTAATACCACTGATAAATAAACCGTGATATTCCTATCATTTGCTTCTATGCAGGTTAAAACCCCACCATTGGAAGGAAGAACAATCCGCCTTACTTTAAACTGATCGTTAACAGTGGTTAAAATAAGCTGCCGCTGATCTGAACTTTCATGAATTAGGGCATAAAGCAATCTTTGCATCACTTCCTGACAAGCTTGAGCGTAACCTGCTGTTTCAGTTTGCGGCAAAATAGGGGAGTATAATTGTTGGGCTGAGTTATTCATGATGGGCTTGTTTAAATAAATAATCAAGGTATTGCGAAACCACACGTCGGGGTTTTCCTTCGGTAGGATACTCGTGATCGACCATGCTGGGCCGTATGTTCACTTCGATTACTGCAAATGCAGACTCCTTATAAGATATCGCAATGTCTTCACATCTGAGATCTATCCCAATTACATCAATGGCGGATACCGCTGCTATTTTCTTGGCCAGCTGAAGGTTATCTGGATGAATATCTTCTGTTTTATCAATTGCCAGTGCACCTGCCCATCCGTTTCCACAATAGCTGATGTAAATTTTTTCACCTTCGCCGGGGATATACTGAAAATTCAACCCCTGTAATGCTAGTGCCCGTGCTACATCTTCCATCGGAACTGGAGAAAGCATTTTAAAATTCCGATCATAAACGGCTGTGCCCTCTGTTTCTCTTTTATCATTTTCAGTTTCGATCAGCTGTTCCAGTTCATCTTTTCCATTGCCGGTTACATAAGCCCATTCGTTTAATAGCACACCAGCAAGCTCATCTCCGATCAGTAAAATCCGGTAATCTTTACCTGCTGCCTGACGCTGAAGAATGGCATGGCTACTTACTTTTCGTACATTTAAGAAAGCATGCTCCAATTCTTCTTGATTGGAGATATTCATGTGGATTTCAACACCCTTATTGGTGTCGAAAGGTTTAATTACCAAAGGTTTATGTTTATCCAGAAATGATCTGGCATCTTTTTGAAGATTAGCACAGAACATAAATTCAGGAATAGGAATCCCGTGGCTGTGAAGCAAAGTATTGGTGGCCAACTTGTTTTCTGAAATGGTAGCTGCCATATGGCTTACATGTGGAGACACGCCACGGTTGATGAAAATTTTACGGTCTCCTTTTTGCAGTACAAAAATCTCTTCATCCCCAGGCACCAGAAGTTCACAGCTGATGCCTTGTTCCTCACACCTTTTCTGTATCAGGACACTATGTATATTTTTAAATCGCATGTTGATCGGTAGATTTAGGTATAACTTATCGTTTAAAATTTCATAGCGATAGAACCAATAATCTGTCTCAGCATTTGCGGTTGTGCATCACTGTTCCAATACTTTTGGTTGGATAGGTTATTCATTTTAACGGAGGCAGTCCAGGTTGGTTGATTATAACTAACGGCTGCATTTAATACAGTATAAGAAGGTATGGTAATGGTATTTGCGGCATCCCAGTATACATCGCTTACATAATTGCCGCCAAAGCCACCGCCAAAATTTTTCAAAAATCCACTAACACATTGGTAATTCATCCAAAGGTTAAAGACCTCACCCGGAGCACCTGCAACTTTTTTCCCGATCAGTGAGGGATCACCTGATATAAATTTGTTGCTGTTTTTGGCATATCCGGATATAATGTAAAAATGATCAACAGGCTCCGCATTCAATTCCGCTTCAAAACCTTTGCTTCTTTGAGTACCACCCTGTAAGCTAAAGTTATTGTTGTCGGTATAAGTGGCATTATTAACCTTAATGTCGTAAAAGCTTAAAGTAAAACCCAAATGTTTGTTTAACAGATCCGTTTTCACTCCGCCTTCCCATTGGTTGGCTTGCTTTGGTTTAAGTCTGAGTGTACTGCCATCAGGCTGGGTAACAGGGCCCTGATTTAGAAAACCATTCATGTAATTTCCAAATACGGAAACTTTCTGATCTACAATTTGATAAATTATTCCGAATTTAGGAGATAAGGCCGTTTGCTGGTAGTCATCTTTTACCGGAAGACTATTCTCAATGCTGGCCTTGTTTACAAACTGATCCAATCGCAAACTTGCCATTACGAGAAGGCGTTCGGTTAGGTTAATAACGTCAGAAGCATAAAGGCTATAATTGGTTTGCGTATTCTGATAATAGCCTGGTTTAGTGGCTGCCATCAGGGCATTGGCACGCTGTGCAAATAAAGGAGAGAAATTTTTATTTACATTAATGGTATCATAATTAAAGTAAGCATAGTTCAACCGGGTAATGGTACTCGTAAAATCTGTACCAATAACTGCCCGGTTACGCATCTTGCCTATTTTAAAATCACCGTTAAAATTCTGTTGAAATTGAATGAATGAAAGTGTACGGGCGCTATACATGCCGATATTCCTGGTCATGGTAGAATCCGTCAGCCATCTTGGATAAAGCTGATTGGCATAATCTACATAACCATTACTGAAGTTCAAGTTGGTGGATGAAACCCATTGATCAGACAATTTATAGGTTGCCTTGGTAAAGAAATTAGAAATGGTTGTTTTAGAATCCACATCATCACCACCAATATATTTTTTGTAATCAATAGGGATATCCTTGAAATTTTTAAAGGTAGTATTGGGGCCGAATGATGGATAGGGTTGTTGTGTTCTGGTTACTGCTGCAAATTCAGCATCAACCAGGAAAGTAAGCCTGTCATTTATTTTATAAAGAAAACTTGGTGCAGCACTTATACTTTTATAACGTCCGATATCCTGAAAACTATCTTCTGCATGATAAGCCGCATTCAGCCTGAACAATGATGTTTTTGATGAATTTAAAGGGGTATTAACATCAGCAGTCACCCGCATCAGGCTATTGCTGCCTGTAAAAACGGCTACTTCGTTTGATGCTACAGGATTTGGAGTTTTAGTGATTTTATTAATTAGACCACCAAATGATATCGCACTTGATCCAAAAAGGGTTCCGGCGGGTCCTTTTATCACCTCCACCCGTTCAATATTAATAGGATCAGACTCTGCCCGATATTGAGTCACCATGCCATTGCGGATCGCATTCCGCGTATCAAATCCTCTTATCCAGGCACTTACCGTACCAATAGGAGTGTAGTAAGCCACTACGCCAGCGGCATTATTAATTACATCCTTGCTATTAAGGGATAATTGGTTGCGAATAAGTTCTTTTGGAATAACGGAATAAACCTGTGGATTCTCCAGGTTTTTTAATGGGATTCTGGCTACCTGATCGCTCTCTTTATATAAATATTTGTGTGCCCTGAGCGCACTAACCGCTACTTCTTCCAGTTCTTTAGAGGTTTCGCTGATCACAAAATCAACGTTGGTGGTTTCGCCAGATTTTATTTCAACAGTTTTGGTCTGAGTTTGGATGCCTATAGCGGAGAGTTGGATTATTTGATTTCCTAATGGTAGATTTTTGATTTTGTAAACACCATTTCCGTCCGTCACACTTCCGAGTGCAGTACCTGAAACAGTTACGGTAATACCAGCGGCAGCATTGCCATCTGTGGTGGTGATTTTTCCTGTAATGGTTGCTGGTTTTTGTGCCTTAACCATCAGTACTGAGATCAACATTAAAAAAAGTACGACTTTGATTTTCATATAAATTTAACCTTAGATAAATATTATAATTATTTAGACTGAATAAAAATAATAGCCAAAGTTGTGTAATATTTTTGATAGATCAAAAAATAAATTAGTGTGAATATGATTAAAGAAGAGAGGTAGAATGATTAAGTATAATACTTGTTATATTTTTATTTACCTGTATATAAGTAGTTTAAGTATAAAATATTAATTCAATTTTGCCATATTAGTTTGTGGTTTACCAGTAGAAAATAGTAAATCATTATTTGAAAGTCTATCTGGTAGTATGTTCGTATTTATGATTGATATGAAAGTTCGATTATAAAATGCTTGGATTTGATATAGAAGATTGGCTGGTGTATAAGGGATCATTTTCTCTAAAAAATAATTGTCTTAATGACGTTTATTTTGCATTTTTAAAATCTTAAGACCTCAGTTATGAATGCGCTTTTAAAATCTATTTTTTTTGTTTTTTTAGTACTTTTTTTTCATCAGTCCTATGCACAAACCAGCACATCTCGGAAGCAATTATTTGATGACAATTGGAAATTCCGGCTAGGCGATTATTCTGAAGCAAAAGGAAAGGATTTCGATGATGCCAATTGGCGAAATGTTGATCTACCTCATGACTGGAGTATAGAAAGTAAAATTAGCCCAAAAAATACTACGGGTGGCGATGGTGGGTTCTTCGAGGCTGGCATTGGCTGGTACCGAAAGCGATTTACTTTTCCCGAATCATTCAAAGACAAATTAATCAGCATTAATTTCGAGGGTGTTTACATGGATGCAGAAGTCTTTATCAATGGTCATTCCCTCGGCAAATACCCTTCCGGATATAGCCCTTTCAGTTACGATTTAACGCCATTTATTCAGTTTGGAAAAGAGAATATCCTATCGGTTAGGGTAGATAACTCCAAACAAAAGAATTGTCGGTGGTATAGCGGATCGGGAATTTACAGGCATGTTTGGATGATAACCACTCATCGAATTCATATTCCACAATATGGTTTAAACGTAGCTACACCAAAGGTTACGGCAAATGAAGCCACTATTCAAGTCACTACGAAAGTAAAAAATCAGACTAACCAATCCATGACGGTTACGCTTAACACCAAGTTAAAAATACCTGGTTCAAATAAAACTATATCACGCAAAAGCGATATTAAGCTCAAGGCCAATGATGCAGTTGATGTTAACCAGGTCATAATAGTTTCTAAGCCTGAATTATGGTCTGTATCCTCACCAAAATTATATGTTGCGGAAGTAAGTCTTACAGCTAAAAATATAGTTTTTGATCAAAATGCTGTACAATTTGGAATTCGTTCAATCAATTACTCCGCAGAAAAGGGTTTTGAACTAAATGGAAAGCTGATTAAATTAAATGGAGGTTGCGTACATCATGACAACGGTAGCCTGGGTGCTGCCGCCTTCGATCATGCAGAAATCCGAAAAGCAGAGATATTGAAAGCAGCAGGATTTAATGCCGTAAGAACTTCGCACAATTTACCTTCAGAGGCATTTCTTACCGCTTGCGACCGCCTGGGGTTATTGGTGATTGACGAGGCTTTTGATGGGTGGAAGGTTGCTAAAAACAAATATGATTATGCCATGTATTTCGACAAATGGTGGAAAAAAGATATCGATGCGATGGTTAGTCGTGATAAAAATCATCCTTCAATTATCATGTGGAGCATAGGGAATGAGATCATTGAACGGAAGGATCCCCAGGCGGTACAAACTGCTGAAATGCTTGCCGGAGAAGTGAAAAGGCTTGATCCAACCCGTCCTGTTACCTCTGCCATGACTACCTGGGACAATGATTGGGAAATCTTTGATCCATTAATGGCCAAGCATGATATTGCAGGATACAATTATCAATTACACCGGGCAAAAGATGATCATAAAAGGGTTCCAGCCCGGATTATTCTTCAAACAGAATCTTACCCCAGAGATGCTTTTGCAAACTGGAAGCTTGTTAGCGAAAATCCATACATCATTGGCGATTTTGTTTGGACTGCAATGGATTATCTTGGTGAATCTGGAATCGGTCGATGGTATTATTCTGGTGAGGCTGCAAATTTTCATTCTTCCCCAGAAGTTTTCCCGTGGCATGGTGCCTATTGTGGCGATATTGATCTCACTGGCTGGCGAAAGCCTATATCACATTACCGAAGCATGCTCTATAATGATCATGAGAAACTCTATTTTGCAGTTCGGGAACCTGAACCGAAGCCTTTGGAAATTAAATTAACGGATTGGGCAGTTTGGCCTACTTGGGAAAGCTGGACCTGGCCCGGGCATGAGGGAGATAGCCTGCAAGTAGTGGCCTATAGTAAATACCCGTCGGTGAGCTTGTGCCTGAACGGCAGACTTTTAGCAACTCAAGCAACCGGTATTAACGAAGAATTTAAGGCCGTATTTAATGTACCCTATGCACCTGGCGAATTAACAGTGGCAGGTGTAGCAGATGGAAAAGAACTTGAGCGAAAAACTCTTGCTACCTTCGGATCCGGAGCACATCTTGTATTAAGTGCTGATCAAAAAAATATACGTGCTAACGGACAAGACCTTATTTACGTAACCGTACAAGTGAAAGATGATAAGGGCAATTCCGACCCGAATGCCAACGATAAATTACAGTTCAATTTGGATGGTCCCGGAAAAATTATCGGAGTAGGCAATGCTAATCTAAAAGATATAGAGCCCTATGTTGGTACAACACACCAGCTTTGGAAGGGTCGTGCGCTGGTGATCATCAGAAGTACACAAGAACCGGGAGAAATCAGGCTAAAAGTGAGTTCTGCAAAACTTCATGAGCGAACTTTAGCAGTACAGGCGATTAAATAAGTTTTACTAAATCACTTCCGCATTAAAATCCTATTGAAGTAAGGCTGGTATGTATCTGAATATTTATTGTGACAAAAAGAAAAGGGGAATCATCCAATGGACGATTCCCCTTAAATCTAAATTAACGCTCTCTATACTAAGACGCTTATGTTGGCTTATTATTGTGTAGACGCTTAAATTATTTTTTTATGTAAGTCAGCCAACTTACTGAAGTCTCAAAGGGTTGTGTGATGGAAAGACTTCGCCAGTTTAAACGTGATTTAATTTCACCACTAAATAGACTGGCAAAGTACTTCCTATACTCAGGCCACTAAAACTTCGTAAGTTGGTCAACTTGCTGATAGAAAAACTTCGCCAGTCTTAAAAATGATATGATCTCTTAACCATTAATGATTAACTAACTTCATTGCACCTTCACTATCGCGTTCACCAATTACAGGATATTGTTTAATCAGCTCATCGATAGCTGTAAGATCAGCAACCGTCAGGTTAACATCAATCGCACCCACATTTTCTTCCAGGTATTTTCTTTTTTTAGTGCCAGGAATAGGAATGATATTTTCACCTTGTGCTAAAACCCAGGCAAGGGCAAGTTGAGCTGGCGTGCAATTTTTGGTTGCTGCAAATGCAGAAAATTCGATAATTAGTTTATTGTTATTCTCAATGTTTTCAGGCTGATACCGAGGTAAAGTTCTTCTGAAATCATCATCAGCCAAGGTATTCACATTCAACGTATTGGTTACCAGACCTCTTGCAAGAGGAGAGTAAGGTACCAACGAAATGCCAAGTTCATTAACAGTCTGCAAGATTTCCTTTTCTACATCTCTGGTTAACAGCGAATATTCACTTTGCAGTGCTGAAATTGGATGTACTGCATGTGCCTTCCTGATGGAAGCGGGAGATGCCTCACTAAGTCCGAGGTAGCGTACTTTACCCTCTTTCACCAATTCTGCCATTGCGCCAACAGTTTCTTCAATCGGGATATTAGGGTCAACTCTGTGCGCATAATAAAGATCAATAGTATCAATCTTGAGTCGTTTCAGGCTTTGTTCAACAGCTATTTTTATCCAGGCAGGAGAGCCATCGAAATAAGTACCGGTTGCGTTGCTGGGGCCTGCAATTCCATCCTTAAAACGAAATCCAAATTTTGTTGCGATAAATATCTTATCGCGGTTAGGTACCAGTATTTTGGAAATCAGTTCCTCATTGGCACCATTCGCGTACATATCCGCAGTATCCCAAAAATTAATACCGAGATCAAGTGCTTTTTCTAATGTTGCTAAACTTTCCTTTTCATCTGTAGGGCCATAAGCAAAGCTCATTCCCATACAACCTAAACCAAGTGCAGATAGCTGTTCGCCTGTTTTTCCAAGTGTTCTATATTTCATGATGATCAAATTTTGTTTTTTCAAATGTAGGCATGAAAGCAAAATGCTAACTTATAACGATCAAACCGATCATTATAATATTCAAACAAATGAACGAACTTGAGTAGGTGCCAAACCAGTGTGTTTTTTAAAGAACAAAGTAAAGTAGGATGGATATTCGAAGCCCAGGCAATAAGCAATATCAGAGATGTTCCAGTCGGTATGTTGCAACAAAGCCCTGGCCTCCTTAATGATCCGTGCTGTGATATGGGTGGTTGTGGTTTTTCCGGTAACGTCTTTCACCGAGCGGTTGAGGTGATTAATATGTATGGATAAGGAAGCAGCGAAATCAGCCGGACTTTTCAGCTTGAGTATAAGCGCTGGGGAATCGATCGGGAATTGCCTTTCCAGTAATTCCAGAAACAAAGCCGAAACCCTGGAGGAGGCATTGGAATAAGTACGAAAATTGGTAGCTGCATTATTTTTCATGGCCTCATGAATCAGCAGGTGTAAGTAGCTGCGGATAACATCATATTTATGTGGGTAATCTGAAGCCATTTCTGCCTGCATTTTTTGAAATAGGATTGAAATTTCATTCAATTGAGCTTCATCAGGAAAGAATATTGGATTACTGCCTATTTTGAATAGTGGAGAATCCCGGAGATTATTTACCCGCTCGCTATGCTGAATAAAATCTTCAGTAAAAAGGCAATACCAGCCCGACTGCTCCACGGATTCTGCCTCCCAGGAATAGGGTACAATTGGATTTGTAAATAGCAATGCCGGTCTGTCAATTTGAATCCATTTATCTGCATAAAAGATTTTGCCCTGACCTATAATCAGCGAAACTTTATAGAAATCGCGGCGACTGTAAGGGCTCACTACAGAGCATGTTTCCCTGCTGAACACATTAATATGACCAATACCAACATTGCTTGGCGAAACATGTGTTGAAGCAGGGCTTGGTAATCTTTTATAAAAATCATCTACACTCTCAGCTTGTTTCATGCTGTAAATTTATAAAAATCAAATAATGATCTGAAATAAGATACGTGCTGAAATCAAATCATAATTAGGTTTTTCAAAGGCTTATATGAATCAATAACTGATTTATCCTTCAAAAAAAGGAGGGGGGAGTTTGATTTTACAATATGGGGCAGATTCGAGAAATGTTATTTTCTTTCGCCCTTTCCCTTCCAGTGGAAAGGTGCCGATAGGCGGATAGGGGAATTGCGATACAAGGGGCTTAAACCACCCCGCCCGATGGGCACCCCTCCTTAAAAAAAGGAGGGGAGTGGAGCGAATGGCAGACTGGATATAAAACGCAATAGATCAATAGAATGTGGTTTCTACTATTTAGTTCAAACCTAAAAGGTACTACATTTTATTGATTTTACCTGTTGCAAAGCGGTATGCAGCTAGCTTAACCCGGTAATCAGTAAACGCCGTATTGATAGTGGTTTCTGCCTGCTGATATGAAGCTTGTGCATCTAAAACATCACTGATACTATTTAAGCCAGCTTTATAATTATCTCTGTTTATCTTCAGGTTTTCTGAAGCTTGAACCAGGTTATCATTTGCATAATTAATTTGGGTAAGGGCATCTTTCAAATCATACCAGTATTTCATAATATTAACTTGCAATTGATTGCGCCCGTCGTTAAAATTATTTTGAGAAATTCTCTCAGTTATTTTACGCTGTTTAATCTTCTGGCGATTTGCTCCCCATAGATTTTCAGATAGCGGGATACTGAGCGTGGCAAATCCGATTGGCAAAAATGAACTTTTAAAAGCCCCGTTAAATGATCCGGCCTGTGATGCACTTAAACCAACGGACAGACTTGGCAAATTACTTGCCTTTTCTAGCCGGGTTTGCAAGGCATTACTTTTTACATCGAGAGCCAGTAACTGATAGCTGTAAAGATTTGACAAGGTAGTATCAGCCTTACTGGCAGGCAATGTTGGTAGTTTCGTTTTATTTAGGGTGTCTTGCATCACCATTAGCGAATCGTAAGGCAAACCGGTGTATACCGAGAAATCAAATAATGCAAGCATACGTCCGTTGTTGAGTTTACTTTTGTTTACCAATAACTGGCTCAACTGAACTTTAACCCTTAACAGATCGTTTTTTGCAATCAGACCGGAAGCGAGCAGGTCTTTTTGCGATTTAAGCAAACTGTTGAGTAACTCCTCATTAGCCCGGATGGTTTTTTGCTGCTCCTGCAAGTTTACTATATTCCAGTATTTCTGCTCGGTAAGCAATAACACGGAATCAGCTGATTGCCTGGCAAGAATTTTACTCGCCTGGAGCTTCAAAGCTGCCAGTTGGTTACTGGTGAGGATCTTGCCACCAGCATAAATGCTTTGGGTGGCGGTAACACCAACGGTGTATATGTTATTGATTCCTTTATCAAGTAGTGATGGAATTGGCGGGATAATATCTTTAAAGCCATATAAACCTAAAGCCGATCCGCTTACGCTTGGCAGGTAATATGATTTAGCAGATTGTACCCCTGCTTCTGCAGAACTTACACTCAGTTCGCCATTTTTAATGGCTTTACTATAGGCGTTTGCTGCCTTTAAACTCTGATCAAGCGTAATTACATTCTGTGCCTTTATTACACCACTTGATAAAAATAATACTATAAAAAAAATGAAAATTCTCATGTCAATGATTTTTAATTAGATGAAGGCTGAGTGATTTCTACCTCATTTTCTACTTTGTCTTCTTTTCTAAAAAACAACCAGTATAGGGTTGGTAAAACAAATAAGGTTAATAGCATGGAGATCATCAATCCAAAACAAATTACAGTTCCCAATGGTCCCCATAGTGCTGATCCGCTAATGATCATTGGGGTAACGCCAACTGCTGCTGCTGATGAGGTTAAAAAGATTGGTCGCATGCGGCGTTCTGCAGAAAGGGTTGCAGCTTCTAGAACGGTTTTGCCTTCATGCCTCAACTCTTCTGCATGATCAATCAATATAATTCCATTTCTAACCACAATGCCACATAACGCCAGTAGTCCTAAAAATGAGGTAAACCCAAAAGGATATCCCGTAACCAAGAGGCCAAATGATGCACCTAATAGAGATAAAGGCATAGTGGTAATGCTTAATATGGCATGCTTCAATTTTTTAAAGTGCCATATTAGAATTAAAAAAATCAATATGATACTCATTCCCAAAGCCGTTCCCATAGGGCCCTGGTTTTCATTTTGCATCTCCAGCTCTCCGCCATAGGTAATTTCAACATCGTTAGGGAGCTTTATCTTTTCAATGTCTTTCTGCAATGTAGCCAGCACGCCATTTGCTACTGCACCAGGTGCAACATCCATACGAACGGTGAGTGTACGGATACTGTTCCGACGTACTACCTGGCCTTCATGCCAGTCTGGTTTGATATTAGCCACCTGCCTAAGTGGTACTGTTCCTTTGGTTTGTTGTGAAGGAATATTTAAATCCAGTAAATCTGATGTATTGGTTTTGGATGCCTCGGGTCCTTTTACCTTCACATCAATCTGATAATTACCCTCCCAAACCCTGGTGGCATCTATTCCATCCGTATTCATGGCGATAGTATTTGCCACATCACTTTTCGTAAGGCCCAATCTCGAGAGTTCCTGTGTTTTTACATCTAAAAGAATTCCTTCCTCCATCTCATTGTAATCTGTTCTTGCCCAGGTAATCTGATCATTGGCCTTACCAATGGCGATGATCTTGTCGCCAATGTTTTTAAGTGCGGCGATATTATCTCCAGATATTCTTAATTCTATGGGTGCCGGAACAGCAGCCATATTAAGTTGCTTCATGCGCACATAAGCTGAAGGGAAGTTATTGCTATATTTTGTGGTGTATTCTTTGATAATATCTACAGTAGCATCTTCTGATATCGTATTCACCAATATTTGGGCGTAATTCTTGGCTGGCAGATTAGGTGCGTAAACGGTATGAAAGCGGGGTGAGCTATTGCCAATAAAACTGGTATAGTTCCTGATGCGCTCATCCTTTTTCATAATCCTTTCCATGTTTTTAACCACACTATCTGTTTCTTTGAGATTATATCCGCTTGGCAGGTTAATCTCAATTGCGAACTGGTTACGGTCAATGGTTGGGAAGAGCTGTTGTGGCAGAAGCCCCATAAAAATAATACCTATTACAATGGAGCCAAGTCCGAATAAAACGGTTAGTTTATAGTTTTTAATGGCGTTACCGATATGTTTATCAAAAAAGCTTTGCAAATAATCAAGCATTGATTTTTTTGTTTTTGGCTTATTAGGATCATGAAGACCAGTTTTAATAAACAATGTATTAAAATAGGGTACCAGTAACATGGAAATAATCAGCGAAAGAAATAATGCGATGGATATCGTTATCGGAAAAACGCTGATGAAATCTTTGGCTGTTCCAGTCATAAAAAACATTAAAGGAAAGAAAGTAGCTGATATAGCAAGTGTAGCAGTAAATACAGAAGGAAATAGTTCCTTGGCGCTGCTTCTGGCTGCATCCCATACAGACATTCCATGATCAATTTTCTCTACGTGGTTGTCAATCACCACAATCGGATCATCCACCACAATTCCCAACACTACAATTAGTGCAGCAAGAGTAACCGTATTTAATTCAATACCCATCAAGTACATAATCGCTATCGTTGCCGCGATGGTAATTGGAATAGTGGCAGCCGCAACGGCAGCAACCCTGAATGGAAGCAGGAGCAAGGCTACCAATACAACGCCAATTAAGGCAAATCCAAATTCTTTCATAAAGTGGGTGATGGACTCATCTACCACTTCTGGCTGGTTGGCAAGTTTCACCAGTTTGATGTCGGAGGGAAGCTTAGCACTAATTTTATCCAGCCGTTCTTCCAGCTCTTTACCAAAACTTACAATATTTTTCCCCTTAATCATTTCCAATGAAATGATAATGCTTTTGGTTCCATTAGCTGTAATGTAACTATCAGGATCACCATATTCCCTTTTGATTGTTGCCAGATCTCCAAGTTTGATGACGTTTCCATTGTCATCCCTGTGAATTACCTGTTGGGCGAGATCTGCCTCTGTTTTATAAAAGCTGGTGAGGTGAATTGGCCGCTCTAACGTTTGCCCATCTGCAGTTCCCGCCGCACTGATGGCCCCTTCATTTTGAAGGGTATTAATCAATAAAGAAGGTGATATGCCATTCTGCAATAGTTTATTATTATCTACATAGATGCCGATTTGCTCAGTTAGATTTCCGGTGTGTGAAATTTTGGCAACATCTTCTACATGACGCAGTTCGGCTTCAATATCCTCCACGTTTTTTTGCAATTCTTTGTACGGGCGGGTAGGTGATTCTACGGCTAAAAGAAGTGCAGAGGTGTTTCCGAAATCACTGTTAACCATTATTCCCCGTACCTCTTTTGGCAACTGGGCCTGTAAAAGGAGTAACCCATTTTTTATCTTGTTCCAGAATGCTTTGGTATCTGGACTATTGACATTTTCTGATACCTCTACGAAAATGTACATCATTCCATCACGAGAGTAAGAATATGTTTTTGTTTTGTTAACCTCGTTGTTACTGAATAAATATTCTTCTACTTTTTTAGTGAGTTGTTCTTCTACCTGAGCGGATGAGGCGCCTGGATAAAGACCTATCACCACACCTTGCCTGATGGTAAAATCAGGGAATTCATTGCGAGGCATTTTGAATAACCCAAAGATTCCCAAAATAACGAGCACAAAAGCTAATGTGAGGGGAAGCACTTTATATTGCATGGCCCATTCTATCATGCCATTTTTTTCTGTTTTCATTTTGCCTGA
This sequence comes from Pedobacter psychrotolerans, assembly GCF_004340665.1. Taxonomy (GTDB): domain Bacteria; phylum Bacteroidota; class Bacteroidia; order Sphingobacteriales; family Sphingobacteriaceae; genus Pedobacter; species Pedobacter psychrotolerans. The sequence goes on along the minus strand of NZ_SLWO01000004.1, from coordinate 522,134 downwards.
TTTATTTTTGCACCGCAATAGGTGATTGATCGATTAATTTCTGAAAACCGGATATGATCAGGCGTTCATTGCTTTCCAGACCACTTTTGATCGCTAATCCATTGCTATAAAGTTGACCAGTTTTCACTTGTTTTCTTTTAGCCTTGTTGTCTGAGCTGGCCACATACACATATTGGTTTCCTTTTTCATCTACCTGAACGGCTTGTAAAGGCACTACAATTTCATTATTGCCTACATGGCTTTTATTGCTTTTACTGTCAAATACAACTTTGCTCAGCATCCCCGGACGAAGCTTTTGATCTGGATTATTAAGTTTTACTTTAAGGTTGTAGTTAGCACTGTTATTTAATGATAATACGCCAATCTCAGAGATTCGCCCTTCTAACTCTTCGTTATTTAAAGCTTCAATACGCACTGTAGCTTTTTCTCCGGTTTGATATCGGTTCACTTCATTTTCCGGAACTGATACCAGCACTTCAACAGATCGGGTATCTAACAACTTGATTACTGGCTGCCCCGGAGAAGCAATGGCACCAACTTCCGCATTCTTTTCACCAACATATCCACTTTCGGGTGCAAATAATTTGGTATGAACAATATTCTGATAGGTAGCTTTAGCCATCGCGGTGGCCTGGTCAAAATTTGATTTAGCCTCGAGCATTTTAATTTCTGCAATACTTCCTTTTTCAAATACAGTTTTAGTACGCCTGTAATTTTCTTCAGCAAGTTTAGCCTGCGCTGCCTGTGCCTGATATTGACTGCGGTATGTCGTTTCATCTATTGCAGCCACCAGTTGTCCTTTTTTTACAAAATCACCTGGTTGAACGGTAAGACTTTTAATGGTTCCGGAGACTTGAAAACTCAAATCAATTGATTTATTGGCCTGAAGTGTTCCATTATAAACAATTGATTGTGTATAATCCCCTGCTGCTGAACCAAGTTGCATAACCTGTACATTTATAATGTTTTGCGTTGCTTTGTGCTCTTTTTTATTAGTGCAGCCTGTAATACCGGATAGCATAGCAAGTGATGCACCGGCGATTAAAAAATTGATTCTATTCATGATTAACATTTAACATATTGTGTATTTTTGTCGATAACTTGCGTAAAAAAAAGGTCTATTGTAGTCCTTTATGAAAAATTGAAACCAGCCAAAATAATTTAGCTTCCATTTCTGGGAAACGATCAAAAATCAAAATCTCCTGCTCAAAACTTCTGAAAACTGTAACTATTGTTTCTGCTAAAAAACGTCTGTCTTCTATATTTAACGGGAGAATTTCTTTCCGATCGATAGCGCGGTCGATTAAATCATTAAGCATCTTGGTTTCATCATGAATGATAATCCTCATTTTAGTTAACAATAAGGCTGGATCTTGCTTCAGATCAATTAAGGCAAGATGATATTTCCGACTCATGGCTTTGATACCTTCCAGTTTCTTCAGTTCATATTTAGAAACATTCACCGCCATTGTTGATTCGGTATCAATTTCTTTCTTTGCAGCAATGAAAACCTGTTCAAGTAATTTTTTTGAAACTGCATCAAATACTTCCATTTTATTACCGAAGTAGTGGTAGAGTGAACTTCTTCCCATACCACTGGCTACAGAAATATCATGCATGGAAACACGGTGAAGACCATAGCGCTCGAATACGCCCAGAGCTGCATCAACTATACTATCTCTTACACTTTCATCAGGTACATTAGTTTTCATGTCGACAAAAATACTAAATATGTCGAATGTTCAAAATAAATATTAAAATATTTTATTTAAGAGATAGCGCGATTGTTAAGCTTCAGAATTTTATTTCTGGTTATTGATCCAATATATTGTGAGAAATATGAAATATGGCCAATTTATTTGTGATCTTTTCTTTTCTTCGGTATGGCTTTGTTATACCACATGATAAAGCCTGTTATCGGCATAGAGGCACAAATTAAGGAAATGATGAATGCTAGGGTTTTAGAAGGAATCCCTGCAAATGCACCAGTATGTAAATCGTAATTCATGCTTCTGAATTTTTCGCCACCAATCACATTCCTGTCATTATAATGCATGAGCATTTTTCCGGTGTTGCGGTCAAAATAATACCACTCAAAAAGGTGTGTGCGGTTTTTGGCTAATCTCACCTGCACATCAAGTGGATCAGTTTCTTTTTCCCTGAAGCGGATGGAAAAAAGATCAGCAGCATAATGTGTTTTTAATAGACTATCTACTATACGGTCTGTTGGTTTAGCGGGATAATTGATGTTTGGTGTTGATTTCGGAATGCTTCGCTTTTTGATTGTTTCTGCACCGTTTGCTAAGTATTGTACCGATTGATCGGCCCATGAAAATGCGAAAACCAATCCGGTAATGCAAATCAGCATGGCGGGGATTAATGCATAAAATCCTAGGACATTATGTAGATCATAGTTGAAGCGCTTTTTCCCTACACCTGGCTGAAGCAATAGCCCTTTTTTGAATCCTCTCTTTGTCCATTTTCTTGGAAACCACAATATAAGGCCAGTCAACAATAAAACAAAAAAACAAGCCACGGCTATTCCGGTAATCATGGTGCCGATGGAGTCGCCCAGTAATAAATTCATATGCAGATTCAAGATCAGCTGAAAGCATTCATTTTTGGTATTTTCAACATATACTACTTTGCCAGAGTAAGGGTTGATGTATACACGATAATAATATTTATACTGTTTCCAGTAGCCGAATGCCTTTTTATTTGTAGCTGATGCACGAAATACCCAGCTGCGGTTTTTGCCCGGATAAATTTCTGCACGTGATATTTTGATTCCTGGTTTAAGGGCATGTTGCGCCTCATCCCGCAGTTGAGTGAAACTTAAAAAACGATCATTTGTACCGTTTTTAACATATAATCTATCCTGGTAGAAAAACTCTTTAAGCTCATCAGAAAAAACATTGATGCAGCCTGTTACACTCACAATAAAAACAATCAGACCTGTAATCAGGCCGATCCATTTATGTAACCAAAAGAATGTTTTCCTTAGCATTTCTAAAAGGAATAATTTAGGTTCAAGCTCATGGTTGCGCCAATTCCACGAACATATTCTGCATCTATTGCCCGGTATTGGCTCACTACAGGGTAATAAGAACTGTTTAGCAGGTTTTCTACGCCTAAACCTGCTGACCATTTCTGACTGAAGCGATAGCCCGCCGAAAGGTTAAAGAGACTTACTTCTTTTACATCACCTTCACTATTGGCAAACAGGCCATTTGCACGAACATCAAACCGATCACGGCTTCCGGTGTAAACCCAGAATAATTTTAAATCAAGTGCTGATACGGGGCGATAAGTTAGATAAGCGGTTGCTTTTGGCGGGGCAATGCGCAAGCCATTCATATAAACTTTTGTTCCATTGGCTTGCTCTGCTTTTCCCTCGGTATAAGAATAGCTGCCTCCAAGTGACCATTGTGGACTAACGTTTAAATCTGCCGTAATTTCATAGCCCTTTATTTTCTCTGGCTCACGCTGTGGTACTAAAAATCCATCAACATCTACCAGGTTTGCGCCTAGTTTTGAAGTACTGATGAAATAGGCTGCTGTTACGTTCAAAATGCCTAACCTGCTGCTGAAACCTGCTTCATAATTGTTGGTGATGATGGGGTCAGTGGCAATACTTTCCAGCGTGCTGCTGGTCGCTGTTCTTAGGATTCGGCCCAATTCGTTGATGGCAAAGCCTTGCGAAAAACTCACAAAAGGGTTAAAAATTTCATATTTATTATACCTTAAACCAGCATTATAAGTGGTGGCACGATAAGGAATTTTTCCTCCGGTAACCGGAATACTTCCTTGTCCGTTAGGTCCGCGGGCAATGGTGTTAAAATCCTTTACCTTAACGGTGGCGTTTTCATAACGGATGCCTGCTTTAAGGATGAAGTTGGTGAGGATATCAAATTTCATTTGGGCGTATGGCGCTACATTTAGCATATTCATATCAGGGATGTATACCCTTCCATCTGTCAGCACTTGATTGGTACGGTCATTTAATAAATCCAGTCCATAGGTTAATTCACCGTTTCCTAAACTTCCCGCTTTCCATGGCGTATTTAAGGTTAGCCTGATCCCTTTTTTGAAAGACTGTATTTTAGTTTGTCCGGGGCCATACCAGGCTGTTCCCTGTGCAACATAGCGGTTCATGGAAACAAATCCATTGTAATAGGCCGATAAATCAAGGCTGTTTGATAAGGGGAGGGCATTATTTCGATAAGCAATTAAGGCATTATGGTTATAAGGTGTACCCGCTGCCTCACCAGGGTCATCACCTTTTTCGCCTACTGAAGGGGTAACACCATATTTGCCTACCACATTAACGTAATCGCTGTTTTGGACACTTCTGAACAGATTATAAGAAGCCACGATTTCGCTATGGTCATTCGGTTTGTAGGCAAGTTTAACAAAGGCATTATACAATGAGTTTTCTCCGAGGCCATCAGGTTGGGCAATGACATTGCCTTTGGCATCTTTCTGTACGCCTGTATAATTATAAGTGCCATTAATTACATAAGAAAACTTATTTAACGTTCCTGAAAAACCTTGGGAAAAACGGTAACCTAAAGTATTGGATGGATGCGCTAAATTACCACTAATCCCCATGCTTGAGGTACCGCTGAGTGCTTGATCAGCAGCAGCTTTTTTAGTGATGAAGTTGATAATACCGCCTGCAGATCCGTTTCCATAAATAGAGGTTGCGCCTTTTATTACTTCAATTCTTTCAATAACTGCAGGATCTAGCGTTCTGATATCACGGCTTCCATTCATCAAGGGGGTAGATTGAGGAATGCCATCAATTAAAACCAAAACCTGCCGGCCGCGAAGGGTTTGCCCGGCGTTGGTGGCTTTATTGTTTGAGGTTCCGAGTCCGGGTACAGTGTTCCCTAGTATGGCAGTAACAGATGGATTGACGTTTAATTGTTCCTTCACCTCACGTGAATTTAGAATGGTCACAGAAGAAGGAACGTCTTTTAAACTCTCTGCTTTCCTTCCTGCTGTTACAATGACTTCATTAAGTGAATTTGCAGGCTGAAGCACGAAGGCGACATTAAGGGTTGAATCATTTGCGAGTACAATATCCTTTTTTAAAGTTTCATAGCCAATTAGGCTGATGGATATGCTGTATTTCCTAGATGATAAGTTGTTTAAAATAAATTTACCTGAGATATCAGTCTGACTCTTTTTTCCATTACTGATGCTTATTGTTGCATAGGGTAATGGTTGTCCGTCTGTATCACTTACTGTGCCCGATAAAGTAGCTGTAAGTGAATCCTTTTGCTGGGCAATGGAATGCAGTGGGAAAAGTAGAAATAATAGGAGAGTAGTTGTGCTAAAATTTAAGAAATAGGAATAGTTTCTTTTAAACATTATAAGTAATGGCTTAAATCAGGAATCGCTTTGATAATTATACTTTTCGCAAATATATCCTTATTTAGATTGAATACAAATTATATAGGGTAAATTGCTGATGAACTTTTCTTTTTGCCCTTTCCCTTTCAGGGGAAAGGTGCCAATAGGCGGATAGGGGCTTATCAATTTGGATGCAAGGTTCAAAGATTCCTCCACTACGGTCGGAATGACGATTTCTCCGAGTGGAATTTGTTTTTACTTCGCCCTTTCCTTTTCAGGGGAAAGGTGCCGACAGGCGGATAGGGGTGAACTTCCTATAAAAACTGACGAAGTTCTTCCACCTCAAATGGCCTTTGAAACTTCGTAAGTTAATGTTTGATTTTACGATATGCGTTTCGAGAAATGTATTTTTATCGCCCTTTCCCTTTCAGGGGAAAGGTGCCGACAGGCGGATAGGGGCTTATTAATTTGGATGCAAGGTTCAAAGATTCCTCCACTACGGTCGGAATGACGATTTCTCCGAGTGAATTGGTTTTTACTCGCCCTTTCCCTTTCAGTGGAAAGGTGCCGCTAGGCGGATAGGGGCTTATTCATCCCTGACAGGCGGATAGGGCTTATCGTAACAAAACTGTTTGGCAACACACACTTAATATTGGCTTAATACCCTGTTTGGTAGTTTTGTAATGCCAATGGTAAGCAATCATAAAACTGACAAACAACTTCTGGAAGCATTATGCCTTGGGGATGAAACAGCCTTTCGTAACCTCTTTAACAGGCATTGGGAGGCATTATTTGCCTTTGTGAGTAGGATGGTTGGAGAGGATGAACAGGCTAGAGATATTGTTCAGAATACATTTATTGTGGTTTGGAAAAACAGAAATCAATTGATCATTGGTGATAGTTTAATGCCTTACCTGATAAAAGTAGCCCGAAATGAAACCATCTCTCTTTTTAGAAAAAATAAAGTAAGATTGGATGGGATGGAGTTGTTGGCCAGGGACTTGCATGCAGTTGAAAATCCTGAAAACCTCTTTATCACCAAAGAACTAAACGCTACCATCGAGGTGGAGATGATCAAAATGCCTATGAGTATGAAAAAATGTTTTCAGCTGAGCAGGTATGAAAACAAATCCATCCGCGACATTGCCAAAGAACTATCACTATCTGAACAAACCGTAAAAAATAATATTTCGGAAGCACTGAACAGGCTTCGAAAACGCATAAAGTTAACGTAATGGTAACTTTATTTTAAAGTACTTTCCGGGTACTTGTTCGCTTTATAGGTGCATGAAATTCAAAGTAAATAAATTCCTTTCGGCGCAGTTCAAAAAATTTCAACAGCAACAGCTTGGGGATAAACAAAGGCACCTCATTGAAAATTGGTTCAACGAAAAGGAAACTGCACAACATAAACCTCAGGTTTTATTGGATGCTACATCAAAGGCCGAATTAGAGGAACGTCTTTTTGCCGGAATACTTGCAGGCATTGAAAAACAACATACCACTCACTGGTATCAACATCGCTATATAAAAATTGCTGCAGCTTTGGTTGTGATCAGCATTGCTTCTTTATTGGTTTATACCCAAAAACACGCCCAACAACAAAATCAGGTTACCTACCGGATTTACGAAACCCGAAACGGCGAAGTAAAGAAAATTATGCTTCCGGATAGTTCTACCATTTGGATGAATGCTGCAACCGTTATCAAAGTTCCTAAGGGATTTAACACTTCTAATATTCGCGAAATTCGGCTGGAACATGGTGAGGCATTTTTTCAGGTTAAACCTAACGCCAGGAAGCCATTTCAGGTGAAAACCAGAAATTACATCACTACCGTATTGGGAACCTCGTTTAACATTCGCAGCTATGCAGGAGAAAATGGCTACCAGGTTGCTGTAAATACCGGGAAGGTTAGAGTAGAAAAAATGAATGAAAACAAACCTCAGCTATTAAGTGCCGGACTGATAAAAGACCAAATTCTGATTTTTAATGAGCAGACGCATGCTCTGGTTATTAAAGATGGAAACGCTGCAAACCTGATGGCCTGGACTTCTGGAAAAAACCTTCAACTAGAAGATATGGATTTAATTCAGATTGGAAAGGCATTGGAAAGGCAATATGGCATACCCGTGAAAGTACTATTGGGTAATGAAAAGAAACTAAAATATACCATTGCTTTTAATGAACCTGAAATAGGAGACGCCGTTCAAACACTGGCACTAAAAACAGGTATAAACTATCAATTAACAAATCAATCACTAATTATTAAAACAGGCAGATGAGTTAAGCGCTAAAAATTAAGGCCGGACTTCTACTGCAATAGAAACCCGGCCTGGAAAGCACTGAAGCAGTGCAGTCCTTATTAATCAATTCCGAAAAATCAATTAAAGCAATTTAAATATGCAACATTATTACCAGTTTTTTAAAAAAAAGCAAATAAATCTTTTATTATTAATTCTATTGAATGTAATGACATTCTTTTTGGCAACCACAATTAGTTTCAACACAATGGCTCAATCTACTGATGCTTCCATATCAGGGAAAGTGGTTGATCAGAATGGGGCCGCCATACCCGGGGCATCTGTTGTGGTTCGTAACGAATCAAACGGATTTCGTGCGGTAGTGTCAACCAATAAAGATGGTTTATACAACCTGATTCAATTGCCACTTGGTAAGCCTTATACGGTAACGGTAAGTTTCATTGGATATCCTAAACAAGTCAAATCTGATTTTGCCCTGAATCAAGGTGATAATATTGTGGCCAATTTTAAGATGCAGGAATCGAATACTAACCTGGATGATGTAGTGGTAAGTGCCAATTCATTAACGAAACGAATCGATCGGTTGGGTTCCAGTACTGCGATTACCTCACAGAATATTCAACAATTGCCCACACAAAACAGGAACTTTAATAATCTGTCTGCCCTGGCACCAACCACCAACGGAACCAACATCAGTGGTCAGCGTGCTTCTTCAACCAATTATGTAATTGATGGAGCAAGTGCCCGGAATAACCTGACTTCAGGAGCCATTGGTAGCGGACCTTATTCTCTATCACTCGAAGCCATTCGTGAGTTCGAAGTAGCCACAAACGTATACGATGTAAGTAGGGGTAGAGAAGGTGGAGGTACGGTGAGTGCGGTAACCAAATCCGGAACGAATACACTAACGGGTTCTGTGTTTGATTATTACCGGTCTGATTTTCTCGCCAGTCCTTATGACATCAGGGGAAACAAACGCACACAGAAATTTACGACCAACCAATATGGCTTTAGTTTAGGTGGTGCAATCATTAAAGATAAACTGCATTTCTTTACTGCGCTCGATCGTCAGGATGAAACCATGCCATTTTTTATTGCTGATATCCAAAACAGTGATGATGAAATTTCGCTTGGAATCAGCAAGGGTGCTTTAGATAGTGTGGTTAATATCGGAAGGGCAAAATATGGCCTGGGTAGTGGTCCGCAAACTGGTGAGTTTAAACGTAAAACACTCGCCAATACTTTTTTTGCCCGCTTAGACTGGCAGATTAATGATAAGCACAGGTTAACCATCCGTAATAATTATAGCGATTGGTTAAACCCGGTAAGTAACAGCGATAACTCCAATATTAACCTTTATGAAGTTTGGGGTGATTTCAAATCAAGAGAAAATACCACACTTGTTGCCTTGCGTTCACAATTTACGCCAACATTTTTAAATGAATTTAAACTTCAATATCAGTCTGCCACACGTAATTATGTGCCAAACAGTGAATTGCCTGCTGATAATATTCCGAGAGCAATTGTGACCGTAAGATCAACATTGCCAAACGGAACTTTGGGCAGTAAAACCGTACAATTGGGTGGCCAGCGTTTTTATCCGGAGAATAATCTAGAAAATCAGTTTCAGTTAATTAATACGTCATACCTCACGGTGGATAAATATAAGTTCACCTTTGGTACTGATAATACGCTGACCTATATGGACACTTATATCTCCAGTGAACAGAACGGTAGGTTCATTTTTAACAGTCTGGCAGATTTTAATAACCTGAATGCCTCCAGATATGCGAGGGAAGCACCCATAAATGGTATACCATCTGTGCAGCAATATATTTTGAATGCTTCATTATTCGGACAGGTTGAATTTGATATCAGCAAAAACATCAATGCCATGTTTGGTTTACGTTATGATGTAACCAGCTTTTTAACACGTGCAGATTATAATCCTGTTGTTGAACGTACCTTAGGTTTAAGAACCGACAGCAGGATCACCGATGCCGGAAAAATTCAACCCCGTATTCAATTAACCTGGGATATTGCTGGAGAGAAAAAAGATATTATCCGCTTTGGAGGTGGATTGTTCTCTTCTTACCCGGTGAATTATGCGCAGGTAAATAACATCCAGAATAGTGGTACGAAGGTGGCTTCGATAGATGTTTCTCGTCCGGCTACAGGTGCAAGCCTGGTACCAGTTCCTGATTTTCCTGCTTACCGCAGAAACCCATCTTCTGCTCCAGGTATCATCGCAGGCGTACCTTACGTATCAACCATTAACCTCAATGATCCGAACCTTAAAATGCCTTCCATTTTTAAAGCCAATTTAAGTTACAACAAAATCATTGGAGACCGTTTGAGGCTGGGGATAAACTTATTGTATTCTTATACCAAAAACAATTATGTTTATCTGGATAGAAACCTTGCAGACAATCCTTACTTCACCCTTGCGAATGAAGAAAATCGCGGTGTTTTTGTTCCTGCGGCTTCTATAACTGCATCTGGAATTACCAATAATGTATTGGGCAGAAAAACAAATGAAGTAGGCAGGGTGCTGATGCTGACCAATGGTGCCGAACTGAAGCAGAAAGCCATGATTTTAGATGCCAGTTTCCGCTACCTAAAAGATGGATACCTGAATGTGAGCTACACCTTAAACGATGCAAAAGATAACTCTTCTTATAATGGTAATGTGGCCAATACCTCAACCTTCAGGCCCGTTAAGTCTGATCCGAGAGATTTAACCTCAATCGATTATTCAGATAACCAATACCGGAGCAAACTGGTGGTTTATGGAACCACGCCAACATGGAAAGGCTTTTCTTTGGGCGCAACTTTCAGGGGGATTGGCGGTACGCGTTATTCCATGACGGTTGATGCCGACCTGAACGGCGATTTCGTAGGCGGACCAGGTAATGATAATGATCTGGCCTTTGTTTTTGATCCTAACAATCCCGCAACCAGTGCATCGGTTAAAGCCTCTATGGAAAAGGTTTTAAATAATCCGGATAACAGGGCAAAGGATTATATTCTAAAGAGCCTGGGCAAAATTGCAAACCGGAATGGTGGCGTTAATCCTTTCTCCGGAACCTTCGACCTGAGGTTACAAAAGGATTTCAAAACCTATAAAAACCAGAAGTTAACCTTAAGTTTTGATGCCTTCAACTTTGCTAACCTGTTAAATAAGAAATGGGGTGTAAATTATAATCTTGGCGATCAAACCCTGTTGTTGGTTAGCCGTTTTGATCAGGCTAAAAAGCAATATGAATACCGTGTGAATGAAAATGTTGGTGTTACGCAGGCAGCAGGTACGCCGTACCAGATACAACTTGGTGCCAGATACTCGTTTTAAAATAATAAATAAAATATAATGGATACCCGTAGAGATTTTATAAAAAAGGCAGCCCTCCTATCAGGAGGCGCTGCCTTATCAGGTATGTTGCCACCGGCAATACAAAAGGCACTTGCCATTGATCCTGCTATTGGCAGTACATTTTATGATGCAGAACATATTGTTTTCCTGATGCAGGAAAACCGTTCGTTCGATCATACTTTTGGGATGATGCAAGGGGTAAGGGGCTTTAATGATCCAAGAGCCATTACTTTGGCCAATCAGAATAAGGTTTGGCTTCAATCCAACAAAGAAGGCGAAACCTATGCGCCGTGGCACCTGAATATTAAAGAAACGAAAATTGCCTGGATGGGTTCTACACCTCACAACTGGACGGATCAGACAGATGCGAGAAATGGCGGAAAGTACGATAAATGGCTGGATGTTAAAAAGGCGTATAAACCTACCTATGCCCATATGCCATTGACCATTGGTTACTGCAAGCGTGAAGACTTTCCGTTTTACTATGCGTTAGCGGATGCCTTTACCGTTTGCGACCAGAATTTTTGTTCCGTTATTGCAGGAACACACCCCAATCGTTTTTACTGGATGACCGGAACGGTAAGGGAAAGCAATAAGCCAGAAGGTGTGGCGCATTTATGGAATAACAACAATTACGACAAGCCAACATTAAACTGGAAAACCTTTCCAGAACGATTGGAGGAAAATGATGTATCATGGAAAATTTATCAAAATGAATTAACCATGGGCTTTGGTCTTAATGGAGAGGAGAGTTCGTGGTTGAGTAATTTCGGTACCAATGTGATGGAATATTTTCAGCAGTATAACGTTCGTTTGCATCCGGGCGCAATTGCTAATCTAACTGAAAAGAAGGCACTTTTGCTGAAACAAATTGCCGATTCTGCCAAGCAGCAACTTACTGATGAGGAGCGGAATAAAGTGGAGGCGATTAAAAAGTTATTGGCAAAAACAGAGGAAGAAATGAAACTGTATACCATGGAAAACCATGCGGCCTTATCTGAACAATCAAAAAACTTAAATGCCAAAGCTTTTGGAATCAATTCAAATGATCCTGATTTTCACCGTTTGAGTCCATTGAAATATGATGAAAACGGCGTGGAAAGAGAACTGAATATTCCAAAAGGAGATATTCTTCACCAGTTCCGTAAAGATGTGGATGGTGGAACATTGCCTACCGTTTCCTGGTTAATGACTCCAGCTAATTTCTCCGATCATCCGGGTGTTCCCTGGTTTGGTTCATGGTTTGTAAGTGAAGTAATGGAAATCCTGACCAAAAATCCGGAACAGTGGAAAAAAACCATTTTTATCATGACTTATGATGAAAATGATGGTTATTTTGACCATGTGCCTCCTTTCGTGCCACCACATCCTTTTAAAGAAAATGCAGGGAAAGTTTCAGAAGGGATTGATACCTTATTGGATTACGCAGCAAAAGATCAGCAAACCAATCCTTCTACCAAAGAAAGCAACATTAGAGAAAGTCAGATTGGCCTGGGTTACCGCGTGCCAATGGTGATTGTATCTCCGTGGACCCGTGGTGGTTTTGTATGCTCTGAAGTGTTTGATCATACTTCTTCACTTCAGTTTCTAGAAAACTTTCTAGAGAAAAAGTACAATAAAAAAATCGTGGAGGAAAATATCAGCCCCTGGAGAAGAACGGTTTGTGGTGATTTAAGTTCGGTGTTCAGACCTTACAATGGAGAAAAGATTACCCAGCCTACCTTGATGGAGAAAGAACCTTTCATGCAAACCATCTATTCTGCTAAATTTAAAGAACTCCCTGATAATTACAGAAAATTAAGTCAGGAAGAAATAAAGGTAATCAATACAGATCATCGCCTTTCGCCCTATTTCCCTCAGCAGGAAAAAGGAATCAGGGCTTCCTGTGCATTGCCATATGAATTTTATGTTAATGGCACACTCAAAGGAAATCATTTCGAACTTCAATTGAATGCCGCCAATACTGCCTTTGCTAAAAAGGCTGCGGGTTCTGCTTTTACCGTTTATGGCATGAAGCCATTTAAAGGAGAACAATTAAAAGTATGGGATTATACCGTAAAAGCTGGTGATGTGTTAAAGGATGAATTTGCTTTGGCAGATTTTGAAAATGGCCAATATCATTTAAAGGTTCATGGTCCGAACGGATTCTTGAGAGAGTTTGCCGGTGATCAACATAATCCAGCCATTTCGGTGAATTGTGCCTATGAAAAGCAGGCAGGGAAGTTAACGGGTAATATTGTTTTAACCATAAAAAATACGGGAAGGCAGGCAGTTGCTGTCACTTTTAAGGATCTAAGTTACAAATCCGGAAGTAAAGTGATCAAGGTTGCTGCAGAAAGTACAGCAAACCAGCTGATTGATTTGTCAAAAAGTTATAACTGGTACGATTTCAGTATCAGCGTAGCGGGAAAAGATCAATACATCGAGCGTTTTGCCGGAAGGGTAGAAACCGGCCGTGTAGGTAAAACCGATCCGTTAATGGGAGGTGTGGTATAGCATTTAATCCATGAGGCTGCTGTTTTTCTATCTGCTATTTCTTTCTATTGACTGCACCGCGCAGACTACAAGGACATTTTTGTCTGGAAGAATAGAAGATGAATCGGGCCATGCGGTAAGTGGTGCTTCCATTACCCTTATTCATACATCCACCCATACCGTTTATGGATGTGCAAGTAATTTAGCGGGGGGCTACCTGATGGCTGATATCAGATCAGGTGGCCCTTACCTACTAGAAGTTAAATCAATTGGTTTTAAGCCTTATCGTTTAGCTGATCTATTTCTTCAACTTGATGAAGGAAAGTTAATGGACATTAAACTGCAGGAAGAAGTTACCGTTTTAAATGATCTAGTGATCAGTCTTCCAAAAACCAGCAATGTGCTTAAAACAGGTTCTGCGCCTGCTTCATTTAACATGGAAAGGAAGCAAATCAGCATGTTGCCAACCATTAAAAGGGGCATCAGTGATTTTACAAGGCTTAGCCCTTTAAGTTTTGGTGCCGCAATTGCAGGAGGGAATTACCGGCAAAACTTCATTACGATAGATGGCTCAGAATTCAATAATAATTTTGGCGTTGGGGATAATATTCCTGGTAATGGTGCACAGCCTATTGCGCTTGATGCCATTTCAGAAATTGCGGTAAACCCGGCACCTTATAGTTCAATATGGGAATCAGGCTTTATCGGAGGATCAATCAATATCGTTAGCCGATCAGGAAGCAATGATGTAGAAGCCTCTTTATATTCCTACTTTCGCAACCAGCAGAGTTATGGATCATCAGTAGGCTCTCAAAAGTTAGATAAACGTCCGTTAAGCTACCTGTTAAATGGATTCAGCATTGGCGGGCCCATATTAAAAAACAAGCTTTTCTATTTCATCAGCTATGAGCAGGAACATGAAGTTTATCAGCCTCAAGTATTTAAGGCCGCTACAGATTCACAGCCTTATGGCAGTCTGCCAAATATTGCGAGGCCAACTGTTACGGAGCTGGATCACATCAGCGATTATTTGCTGCAAACTTACGGTTACCATACGGGGCCGTACCAGGATTATGATTTTAAAAATAAAAGCAAAAAGTTTCTACTTCGTGCCGATTGGAATATTGCCAAAAACAATACCCTGAGTATTCGATATAATCAATTGAATAGCGATAAGCCAGAGTTGCTAAATGGATCAAGAAGTCCGCTTGTGCCTTTTGCGTCCAGTGCTGGCAGGCGGAACATTAATGCATTGCCATTTTCCAATACCAATTTTACGACCGAATCTCAGTTTTATTCCCTTTCAGTAGAGTGGGATAGCAGATTCTCCGCATCCTTAAGTAATATGATCAGGGCTTCGTACACCGGGCAGCTTGAAAAACGGAATGCAGACAGTGAACCCTTTCCATTTGTAGACATTTTAAAAAACGGTGTTCCTTTTACTTCTTTTGGTTATGAACCATTCTCCTACAACAATAAAAGAAAAGTAGGGTTGTTTTCTCTTAGCAATATTCTGCACTGGAAACCAGGAAGAAATAGCTGGGATTTTGGTTTACAAGCCGATTATATCAATACCAAAAACAGCTATATGCCTTTTGGAACTGGTTATTATACTTTTTCTTCCTGGGAAGATTTTACATCTGGTAAAAATCCTATAGACTATGCACTGACGTACCCTACAGAGTATCAGGATGCTTTACCCAGCTATCATTTCGATTACCTGAACATGGCTGTGTTTTTACAGCATACTTTATACCTGGGTTCGAGGATTACACTTACCGCAGGTTTAAGGGGTGATCTATCTGTTTTTCCGAAAGCCATTCCTGAAAATATGGCGCTATCAAAATTGGTTTTTGCAGGTGGTACAATGATTAATACCTCAAAGCTTCCAAAGCCAGCTTTATTGCTGGCACCGAGATTCTCTTTCCGTTATGATATTTTGGATGACCACTCGCTCTCACTTAGACTTGGCAGCGGAATCTTCACCGGTCGAATCCCCTCAGTGTGGGTAATCAGCCAGGCCAGGTATTCTGGTGTGAAACAGATTAGTCAAACCTGGCAAGGGCAAGCCAATACCCCCTTTGCTTTCAGTCCGGATGATAAAGTGCCTTTAAATAAGGATACAAAAGATGTTCTGCCGTCAGTAAGTAGCGTTCTTTCCAGTAATTTTAAGATGCCTCAAAGCTGGAAATCGAGTATTGGCATTGATGCTAATTTGCCTGGTGAATTTAAGGCCACACTGGAAACGTTTTACAATCGGGACATCAGAAGTATCTATTTTCAAGATTTGAACCTGATTCAGCCTACACAACTGAGCGTAACGGATTATCCTGATCACAGGCTTGTTTATCCACAAAATAATAACAACAAATTTATCAATCGGCTTAATGCGGCTGGATTACCTGATCCTGAAGGTAATAATGCGCTTAATGTGGTGTCCATTTCAAATGCTTCCGGTGGCTATTATTTTGCTGTTATGGCGGCTATTAGTAAACAATTTAAACATCAGCTTGGCTTATCGTTATCCTACGTTAAAGCAATATCCAAAAGCTATAATGATGGCGAGGGCGATCAAACACTTTCAGCACTTAACGCCACGCCAACTGTAAATGGAATTAACAATCCGGAGTTGGGTTATGCCGGCTATGTGGTTCCGGATAGATTGGTGTTGACCTTAACCTATCCGGTAAAACTAACCAAAACATTGGGTTTAAATTTTGGCCTGGTTTATCAGGGAAGTTCAGAAGGACGATTCTCCTATACCTATGCACGTGATTTGGTTGGAGATGGAACGAACCGTTCTTTAATATATGTACCAAAAGATGCCTCAGAAATTAGCTTTGCGCCTTTAACACTCGTTCAAAATGGCAAAGCAGTGCGTTATACTGGTGCACAGCAAAGCGATTTGTTCTTTGCCTACGTTGAACAGGATAAATATCTCCGAACAAGAAAAGGCCGTTATGCAGAAAGAAATGGTGCAGTTTTTCCCTGGCGGCATCAGCTGGATTTAAGGCTTGCAGCCCGGTTAGATGTGGGTGCCAATCCGCAAAAACACCATATTGAAATAGGAGTTGATCTCATTAATGCCGCAAATCTCTTCAATCCCAACTGGGGATTGAGAAAACTGGTCAATAATGCGGCGATTTTGGTGCCCGTTAACCTGGATCAGATTTCTCCTAATGGAAATATACAACCTAAATTTAACCTGAGTAGCATTGGAGGAGTACCTGTTTCTCAAACCTTTAGAAATGATGTGAGTTTCAATTCCACGTATAGTCTGCAGTTAGGTATCAGGTATTTATTTATGTAGGTAAATTGGATGATTAGAAGTTCCAAGTTATTGTTCACAGCTTTTCACACTACAGTAAGCAAGCACCCTTATGCAAAGGCATCATTTAATGCATATATCGTCATTGCGAGGCACGAAGCAATCTAATCTGTTTAAGTACCATAATTTGATTTATTAATACTGCTTTTAATACCCCCAATCTACGACCACCCTCTGAAAGAAGGGAATTACGATCTTTACAACCAAACGATTTTGATTACCTTGTGTTTATAGTAAAAAACGAAGATCAAATTGGAAAATTCACGCCCTCAGGACCTTGCCGTTCTGGTCCACGATAAGCTCAGGCTGACGAAGCAAAAATTTCCGCTTCCCAATCTTGAGGTATTAGTTGATTTATTCGACTGCCTGTTCTATTCGAGCATGTGCAAAGAAGAAAGCGATTTGATCAGGGTAACCGTAACCTTTATTGATCCCTCAAATCCAGATCCGGCACCTCCAAGCCATCTTGTTCCTGAAAGGTGGAGCTGTATTGCCTTTGAGCAGGCTTTAATCATGGATACTAAAACATTGGCCAAGCTTTCTAAGGCTGCCGATCCGGCGAGTTCTTCTCTGGCTGTTTATTACGATGAGAAAGGCAAGCTTTATATTTGGGGAATGATTGATCAGGCGATGCATTACCAGAATTTCCTGAATTATGAATCGGATACGGGCTCAGAACAACCTGGATTGTTTCAGGTATCAGTGAGTGATATTGGAACATTGCATGTGCTTTTTGATTATGAATTATTGGCCACTTTGAAGCAAAACATATTGGTTAAACGCTATCTGGATGTGCTTACGATAGGCCCGATTTCAAAAATCCTGAGAAAAAATGCGGAATTTTTAAAGGTTAATCTTCGTGAATATCTGGAAAAAGAACATCCTAACGAGCAATATGCGGAGTGGGAAGATTTTTTGGATGGGCTGTGGATCCAGACTTTTTCCAGGTTATTGCTTAAGATTCAGAATTATCAGCATGGTGGAGCCATACTGCTGGCAGATGACAGTGCAGACCTTGATGTAAAATACCGGATTCATTATGAGCGACTTACCTTGGCGATGGTTGCACATGCCAAGGCTGCTGTTGATAATTTTGTTTCGGAAAATACAATTGAGGGTGGCATGCATACAGGTAAAAGAACCATCAGTAAAGAACTTTACCTGCGTGAATCGGCATCTTTTTACAACAAAAAAGGAACTGCCGATGAAATTAAGGGAGCCATCGACTTCATAGCCTCACAAAGTTGTGTAGATGGAGTTGTGCTTTTTAACAGGAGCATGGTCACCAATGGCTTCGGCGCAGTTTTACGAGCGAAGAAAATGCCAAGGAAAATTTTTGTTTCCACCACCGCGACGGCTACACCAAAGTCGCTTGAAGCACACGATCCACGTTATTACGGAACCAGGCACCGATCTATGATTGCCTATTGCTGGAACCATCCAACGGCTTTAGGGCTGGTCATTTCTCAGGATGGAGATATTCGTGCATTTTCAAAAATTGAGGATAAGTTAATCATGTGGGAAAACATCAAAACGCAGCAATATCTCACAAACAGATCTCAAAATAGAAAGAAGTAGCATTACTGATTCAGGTTAATTATAAAGAGGTGACTAAAGGTTATTTGCAACATTATTGCAATAATTGATGCATCATAGTTGCATTATATAATCTATGTCTATATTTGATGATCAGATAGAAACGGGGTAGGATAAAAGTTATATTTCAGGTAAAAAGCCCGGGTATTGGCTTTACTTTTTTCTATCAATCACATTGATATAGCATAATTTTATGGCAGACATTAAATATTTTGAGGTAATCATTATTGGCGGAAGTTATGCAGGACTTTCAGCTGCAATGGCATTAGGGCGATCATTAAGAAAAGTTTTAATTATTGATAGTGGCCTACCTTGTAACAGGCAAACACCTTATTCCCATAACTTTATTACCCACGATGGGGAAAAACCAAGCGAAATTTCAGAAAAAGCAAAAGCTGAAGTGTTGAAATATCAAACGGTGTCTTTTTTGAAAGATATCGCTATTGGCGCTGAAAAAGTTGATGAAGGTTTTAAAATCATCACTCAATCAGGTATAGAATTTTATGCAAAGAAAATAATTTTTGCGACTGGTATAAAAGATACCATGCTTGATATTAAAGGCTTCGCCGAGTGTTGGGGAATTTCAGTAATTCATTGCCCGTATTGTCATGGATATGAGTTTAGAGGTAAGGTTACCGGAATTTTAGCGAATGGCGCAAGGGCTTTTCATTTAGCTTCTATGGTCAATAACCTAACAGATCAGGTCACATTACTAACCAATGGTAAGCCAGATTTTAAAGATGAACAAATCTTAAAATTAAAGCAGCATGGTATTCAAATAATTGAAACAGCCATCACAGCTATTGAACATCAGGATGGAATTATTCAGCAAGTAATTTTCGCTGACGGAACTTCAAGACGTTTTGAAGCACTTTATGCGGCTTTGCCATTTACGCAACATTCTAATCTACCCGTATCGTTAGGCTGTGAACTTACTGAACATGGATATATTAAAGTGGGACCTTTCCAAGAAACTAATATCGACGGCATATATGCCTGTGGCGATAATACGAACATGATGCGTTCTGTTGCCCTTGCTGTTTCTACCGGCGGGATAGCTGGAGCTGTAATCAATGGCAAATTGGTGGAAGAAAATTTTTAAATGTGAAGCTGAATTTGATTTTTCTATTAATTGAAAAGATGCAAGGTGTTTTGCAGAGACAAATGTTATAAGAGGTATCTGCTTTTTAGATTATTTTACCTTTAGCTGCTACTTTATTTCTGATATCATCTATGATTTCATTCTTTAAATCCAGATTATAGATTTGTGATCTTAAGTTATCGTTCCAGTTGATCAGGGCATCTTCCGGAGTCTCACCGTAGCCTGTTATTCCACTTTCAAGATCAGGCCCCAGAACTGCAATATATCTACTTCTTTCCTGGAAGAGTAGTGGTTTAAACACGATCACATAGGTAGGCAAACGAAAACGGCTGAAATCGAAATCGATTATCTTTCCCTTATCAACAGTCATCTGCTTCATTACACCTTGTTCTTTGTATCTTAATAATTAGATAAAATTAGAGATACTTATTCCTCATGCATGGTATAAGTATTATGCTCCGGGCCATGTGAGTTAGCATCCATTACACTGTTTAGCTTTTTTGAGATCAGCATAAGTTGGTTGAATTTAAAAATATTGAGAAATTCCACCTGGATATTTCTATGGGTTTCAGCTGCCTGATCTGCAGTTTGAACATGCTCATATTTCATGTGAAAGACAATTAAGTCCAAATATAGCCTTGGTATGTTTACACTACATTAGGTTTGCTTAACCTCATTGTTAAATAATTGCATAATTGTAGGGTTTTAAACCATTTCAGAGATGTTATATTTTCATTATGCTCAAACTATATTTCTATTTAAGTGCTAAAATTTTCGAAGGTTACATCTGGTTCGTCGTGAAATTTCAGGCGTTGGTCTGGATGTTACCTGTACTGGTATAATATGATGATTTTGCTTGCAACTTATCTGGAGTGATGGCGTCTTATTATCAAAAAAACAAAAGAAAAAACTTAAATATAAAGACATGAAAACTTTAACAAAAACATTATTCGCAGCAGCATTAACAGCAGTAGTATTTACTTCATCAGCCATTTCTACTTTTGCAGCTGAACCAATTGTATCTGAAACAAAAACTTCTAAATTATCAACCGTAAACCGCATCTGGGTAAGCGGGAATGTAAAAATTGTTTTAACACAAGGTGAAAAACAAAATATTACAGGTACAGAGAATTACAGTACAGCCAAAACTTCCATATCTACTGACGGTAAAACCTTATTTATCAATTCAGAAGAAACCAATCAGGTAACCCTTAACATTACTTTGAAAGATTTAGAAAGGATTGAAGCTTACGGACAATCAGTGGTGGTTACCAGTAACAACTTCGATGTTAAAAACCTGCAGTTGTTTATCAGTCAAAGTGCCACAGCCAGAATCAAAACGACTACGGCCAGTTTATATACCGTAGTAAAAGAAGATGCAGTGTTGAAATTAAATGGTACTGCCGGTAATAGCACTATGATTGCCAGCAATATGAAAAATGTAAAGCTAGCCGATTTCGCCAGTCTAAAATCGGCATCTTACGCTTCAGAAGCGATCATGCATGCAGATCAATCTGCAATGCTGTCTAAATAATCTTAACTCATTTATAAACATGAAGCGTCCAGATCATCATTGATGATCTGGACGCTTCATTTTGTACCTTGATATATTCGATAATTCTCATCGCATTAATCAAAAAAATTGCGAAAAGTTGAAGGTGTTTGCTGAGTGATCTTCCTGAATCATTGTTCATTTAAAACAGTTGCCAAAGCCATTCATACTTCTAAGCATTTTTCATCAAAACAAAATCCAGATTGATCGGTTGATCTTAATAAGAAATAAAAATTATGAAAGCCACCTGGAACAATCAAACTTTAGCAGAGAGTGACGATACAATCGTAGTTGAAAACAATCATTATTTTCCTGCATCTTCTGTAAGACAGGAATTTTTTCAGACATCAAACAAACATACCGTTTGTCCATGGAAGGGAGAAGCATCTTACTATACTTTGGTCGTTGATGGTCAAAAGAACGAAGATGCTGCTTGGTACTATCCAGAACCAAAGGATGCTGCTAAAGAAATTAAAGGTTATGTTGCGTTTTGGAAAGGGGTGAAGGTTGGATAAACCAATCCAGTATATCCATTGTAATGATTCTTACTCTTTATACTCAAGCCTGTAGTTAACAGAAAGCTTACAACTTTGCAAAATCTGTGATGTTTTTTTGTTTCGCTATATACTTAATGGAAAGCCATGTTTTGTTATTTCTTCCTTCTGTGTTAAAAATAAAATGAATCTATCCTAAAACATTTACCCCTTCTCGATTGTATTGCAGATAAGATTAAGATCATTAACCCGAAATTTTATATGAAGCTACTGTTAAGAAGGTATTTCCTGTTTTTTGTCCTATCTGCTGCAGCCAGTACACAGGCCCAAACTGCTCCAGACTCGCTGAAGCGGCGACCGGATTCCACGGCGAAAGCACAAAGTCCGCCAGATTCGGTTCTAAAAATACAACCCGCATCCACACCGCCTGTTAACGTTCCTCAAACTCCTAATCCTGTAAAAACTGCCACTCCGGCTTCCGCAGGTCAAAATACACTAACCAAAACTTCCCGGCCAAATGCTTCTGATACCACTTCAAGGGTTTTGAAAGGTATCGTGAAAGATGAAAAAGGTGTTCCTATTCCTGGGGCCATCGTGCAAGTAGTAGGGAAGCCAAATAAAGCTACCACTGATGCTGATGGGCGTTTTACGATTAATTTACCCGATCGTAATGCATCCATTCAGGTACTGTTTATTGGCTATGCCACCAGAACTTTAAAGCCAGGCAGCCAGACGGAAGTATCAGTTTCTTTAGTTCCATCGAATCAGAAATTAGATGATGTGGTGGTTACCGGTTATTCATCCCAGCAAAAGAAGGATCTCACTGGAGCCGTTTCCCAGATCAAGTCGAGCGATATCGATAATATGCCAGTAGGCGGTGTCGATCAGGTATTGCAGGGAAAAGCGGCCGGCGTATCGGTTACACAAGGTACCGGCGCTCCTGGCGAAGGTATTGCTGTACGGATTCGTGGAGTAGGTACCATCAACAATAATAATCCGCTTTATGTGATAGATGGTGTACCGAGCACTTCCGGTATTAATCAGATCTCTCCAACAGATATTGAAAGCATTAGTATTTTAAAAGATGCTTCATCAGCTTCCATTTATGGGGCAAGAGCATCGAATGGTGTTGTTGTGGTAACCACTAAAAAAGGTAAATCGGGTAAATCGACGGTTAATCTTTCACAATATACGGGTGTTCAGGTTCATGGCGATTTAATTAAAATGGCCAATACCCCACAATATGTTGCGGCCTTTAATGCTGCTGCTGCGGCTGATGGACGGACGCAAATTCCTGCTTCTCTGGCTGCAAGTTTGCCCGATGTAAACTGGCAGAAAGAAGTATTGCAACCGGCACTGATTAATAATAGTAACCTTTCCGTAAGTGGTGGAAATGAAACCGGGAATTACCTGGTGGCAGCCAATTATTATAAACAGGATGGACTGATCAATAATAGTGCTTATGATCGGTTTAACCTGCGTACAGCGGTAAACAGTACTTTGTCTAAAATCTTTTCTACCGGATTAAACCTGAATCTTTCTTATGCGAAAACCAAACAGGTAGGTGCCTCTGGAGATGGTTTTGGGAATGGAAATCAGGGCGCCAGCGTAATGCGTTATGCCCTTTTTCGCACACCGGCAACGCCGGTATTTAAGGCCAATGGCGATTATGTAGATCTTCCGGAAAATTCGAATTTCTTTGGTGATGGATTAAATCCCGTAGGTTATGCCGATAATTTCGACCGGAATAACAATGCATACAGTGCGCTGGGAAATGTATTTCTGGAGGCTAAAATTATCGACGGATTAAAATTCCGCACCACTTTGGGAGGAACATTGGTGATTACCGATTTTAAACAGTTCTTCAAAATCTGGGGAGACCGTGCGCAGAATTCGCCCGGCAGTTTGGCCCGTTCCAATGCAAATCAACTGGATTACAACTGGACCAATACTTTAACTTATAACATGAAGTTTGGTGAAAAGCATAACCTGAATATCCTGGCAGGAACAGAAAATATTAAAAGCCGCACCAATGGCCTTTCTGCCTCCAGATCAATTTTCCCGAACCAATCTGAAGATTTTCAATACCTCGATAATGGGATCGGCGTACAGCAAAATGGCGAAAATGAATCCCGGTGGGCACTTTTCTCTCTTTTTGGTCGTGCTGATTATCAATATGCAGATAAATACCTGGCCAGCTTTACCGTACGTAGAGACGGATCTTCCAGGTTAAACCCGGTTAACCGCTATGGTAATTTCTACTCCGGATCAGTAGGATGGAGATTGGATCAGGAAGCGTTTCTGAAAAATTTCAAGTCGCTTTCCATGCTAAAATTAAGGGCAAGTATCGGGCAAACCGGTAACCAGGAAATCAGCAATTATGCCTATACTTCACTGAATTCTTTTGTCGGGTTTTATCCGTTCGGTGGAACATCGGTAATTGGCAATTCACTCACCTCAAGGGGAAATGCCAACATCACCTGGGAAACCAGTACACAAACCAACTTCGGTTTAGATGCCGGATTTTTTGATAATAAGCTTCAATTCAGTGCAGATTATTTCATCAGGGATAATTCTGATATTCTTTTCGCTAACCCTTTGCCACCAAGTGCAGGCGGAGGTGGAAGTCCGTACGTAAATGCTGGTAAAGTGCGTAATCAAGGACTTGAACTTCAAATTTCTTATCGCGATCAGATTTCTGAAAACTGGAGTTATGATGTATCCGGAAATATGGCTACCCTAAAAAATAAAGTGCTTTCGCTGGCTGGATCGTCGATTGTGGGTGGAAGAATTGATAATGAATATTATGCTACACTTACCGCTGTAGGGCAACCCATTGGCGCATTTTATTTACTGCCTATGGAAGGGATTTTCCAGAACGACCTGGATATTTTTACACACGCTTACCAAGGTACAGGCATTCAGCCTGGTGATGTGAAGTATAAAGATAGCAATGGCGATGGTATTATTGATGAAAAGGACCGTGAGTTTGCAGGAAGTCCTATCCCGAAACTAACCTATGGCTTTACTGGAAACCTGAAGTTTAAGCAGTTTGACCTGAGTGTATTCTTCCAGGGGGCATATGGCAATAAGTTGTATAACCAGGTGGCAACAGATACTGAAGGATTCTATCGTGCCTTTAATATTACCGAACGTGTGGCTACAGGCAGCTGGAATGGAGAAGGGAGTACCAATCAATTTCCCCGCCTAACCTGGAGTTCTGCTTCTTCTACCAATAATAAAAGACCATCAACACGATTCCTGGAAGATGGCTCATATTTAAGGTTAAAAAACCTGCAAATTGGCTATAGTTTGAGTCCGAAAGTACTTTCTGCTTTGAAAATAGCATCGATGCGCATTTATGTGAGCGGACAAAATCTTTTAACCTTTACTAAATATACTGGCCTCGATCCGGAGATTTATACCAGTAGCAATGGTCAGGGCGATGGCGTAAGAGCCGTTGGTATCGACTGGGGAACTTATCCTTCGGCTAGAGTTTACACGCTTGGTCTTAACCTTAACTTCTAATCTGATGAAAAAATTATATATACTTTCTCTTGCCATTTGCCTGATTTCTGTAACAGGGTGCAAGAAATTTTTGGATCAGCCTGCACTGGGTTATTACTCAGATGCCGATCTGTTCAGCAATGAAGCTACAGCAAAAACTGCTGTTAACGCGGCTTATATTCCGCTTACATTTACCGATGCTTCGAGCAATCCTGTTTGGGTATTGGGCGACGTGGCTACTGATGATGTTGTTATTGGAGGCAATGCAGGTGAGCAGGCGGACTACACTGCGATTGATCTGTACAATATCCTGCCAGGAAACGCTGCTGTGCAATCTTTATGGGCGAGGTATTACGATGGCATTAATCGTTGCAACGTAATTACAGATGGGCTTACGGCTGATAATGCCAACATCTCTGAAACAGCCAGAACACAATTACTTTCTCAGGCGAAATTTCTTAGGGCCTACTACTATTTCATGCTGACCAATTTTTACGGTAATATTCCGTTGCGCTTAAAAGTGAGTACGCTCGCAGATGCTGCGCTGGCTGCATCACCACAGGCGCAAGTGTACACCCAGATTGAAAAAGACCTGACGGAAGCTGCCGCTGGTTTACCGCAAAAATGGGATTCAAATACTGATCAGGGGAGGGCAACCAAAGGTGCTGCATTGGCTTTATTGGCAAAGGCATCTCTTTTTCAACAGAAATATGCCCAGGCCATTCAATACAGTGAGCAAGTAGAAGCTTTAGGTTATGCCTTAACTGACCGCTTTGCAGATAATTTCAATGCATCTGCCAAAACCAATAGTGAGGTAATATTTTCGGTGTGGCACGTCCGTGGATCGCAACCTTCGCAGGGAAATTCCTTAAATTATTGGTTTGCGCCTCGTTCTTTAAATGGTGCAGGCACTTTTTTTCCTACGCAAAGTCTGGTGAATAATTTTGAAGCGAATGATCCACGGCTCGATCTTACCATTGAAAGGGCAGGCAAACCTTATTATGATAGTACTTTTGATCCTTCATGGAGCAGTACTGGTTACCTTTCTAAAAAGCATATTCAGCCAGTGAGCGAGGTACCCACCACGACTAAAAACGATGGCAACCTGAATTACGAAGCTTTGCGTTTTGCAGATTTATTGCTCATTAAGGCTGAGGCATTGAACGAATCAGGTCAATCTGCCGCTGCCTTAGTGCCACTCAATAAGGTGCGGGAAAGGGCAAGAAAAAATTATGATGGTACGCCTCCGGCTGATCTGCTCGCTGCGATAACCGTGGTGAACCAGTCAGATTTAAGAGATGTCATCCGCAGGGAAAGACGTTCAGAACTTGCTCTGGAGTTTCAACGTTTCTTTGATGTCATCCGTTATGGTCAGGCCTATGCCGATGCTGCAATGAAGCCCGGATCACCGAATTTTAATTATACAAATAACCGGTTTTTTCCAATTCCTCAAACGGAATTAAATGCTAACGGTAAACTTTAATGCCATTAAAATGAATTTTAAAAATTATAAATCATCGCTTAAATTCCCGTTTTATTTATTGCTGGCTGTTGCGATTTTTACATCTTGTAAAGATGATGCCAATCTGCCAGATTATACAGCTAACAAATCAAGCCTCACGCAACTTACTGATTCTGTAAAGCAGGTGTATAATCAAAGTGCGGAAGGACATGATATTGGTCAGTATCCTAAACAAGCACGGGTTCAACTTAAATCTGCTATTGATCTGGCCAGTGCAGTTAGCTCAGGCGCATATACGCAGGAGGAAGTGAATAACGCCTTAGCCAATTTAAGGCGGGCGGCAACTGCGTTTGGTGCCAGAAAAATTGAAGAAGTTGCAGCATCCAATCTGGTTGCGAAATGGCTTTTTAAAGGTAATACAGCAGATGCTACTGGTAATGGTCATGATGGAACTTTAATGACAGGAATTATCGGAACAGCTGATAATCACCGTGATGGTGGAATTTTGCCAGTTGCAACAACCGATCGCTTTGGCCAGACAGGTAATGCCTATGCTTTTGATCAGGGTGCTTATATTGAGGTTCCATATAGTGCAGCCCTTAATCCGCAGGTGTTGAGTATTAGCCTCTGGATCAATGTTAAGGAAGCTTTTGCTGATAATTATCTGCTGTCTTTGAATAAATGGAATGGTTTTAAATTCCAGCTTCAATCTGATAATTTTCTATTTATGACGCTGAAAACCCCTGCGGCTACTTATGATAGGGACAGTAATCCAGGAAAAATGGAAGTTGGAGCCTGGCATCATGCTGTGGTTACGGCGGGGAACGGCGCAATTACCTTTTATGTAGATGGTGTTCAAACCAGATCTGAAAGTGCTGCAGGTACTGCCTTTGCACTGACCACTCCGGTAAATTTAGCGATCGGGCAAATTCTTCCTAAAGGCATATTGAGTTTTACGGATAAAACCAGTCCGTTTTATTTCTCGAGTGCTGCTTTTTTCAAAGGATCTATGGATGATATCAGGTACTACAATAAGGCTTTAACTGCGGATGAAGTATTGAAAATCTACAATAACGAAAAGCCGGATTAGCCTGGTTTTAAAGTATAGCATAAGCCAGTTCTAGGAACAGGGTATCTTGTGAAAGATGAAAAAAAAATAAGGGGAATTGTCCATCGGATGATTCCCCTTATTTATTAACAATATTCACGTTAAGATACTTGAAGATTAAACTTTTGTATTTTTCCTGTAGTCCACGATATGACCACTCTTTTGCTACTAAACAAGCCCTGTTTAACCCTTAAGTAGTAGCAGGATCAAGCTGATCGAAAAAATAATTCCTTTTCAATGCATCCCATTACTTAGGCAATCCATTTAAAAAATTTAGAACATCCTGGCCGATTTCTTTAACATTTGTTTCAAGGGCGAAGTGGCCCGTGTTATAAAATTTAACAACGGCGTTGGGGTTATCTTGTTTGTAGGCTTCGGCGCCAGCTGGTAAAAAGTAAGGGTCTTTATTACCCCAAACGGCTAAAAGTTGTGGCTTGTACGCCCTGAAATAGGCATGGAATTTCGGATACATGGCTACGTTGGTTCTATAATCTTTTACAAGATCAAGCTGTATTTCAATGTTTCCTGAACGATCCAAAAAGTGTTGATCCAAAGTGTACGTTTCGGGTGCAATCAGTGTCGGATCAGACACCCCCTCATGGTACTGGTACCATGTTGCTTCTTTAGATACAAAATCCTTAAGTGCATCCCTATTGGCTTGTGATGGTTCTTTCCAATACTTTTGGATAGGGTTCCATTCACTACTTAGCCCTTCTTCATAAGCGTTGCCATTTTGTGTAATAATCCCGGTAATTTTTTCGGGATTGGCTAAGGCTAGCCTCAAGCCAACAGGTGCGCCATAGTCAAATATATAAATGGCGAAGTGTTTAAGATCAAGTTCGTTAATAAAACCTTGCATCGTGCTGGCCAGATTATCAAACGTATAGTTAAATTGAGAACGGTCAGGTGCGTCTGAATAGCCAAACCCAGGAAAGTCGGGTGCCAGTACATGGTATTTTTTGCTTAAAACCGGGATGAGATTACGGTACATATGCGATGAAGTAGGGTAGCCATGAAGCAATAAGATGGTGGGTGCGTCCTTAGGCCCAGCCTCCCTATAGAATATATTTAAACCTTTAATTTTGATATTGCGGTAATGAACTGCTGAAGTTTCCATATGTATTTTATTTATGTTTTTTGTTGATTGAGCCAATGCCAGGTTGCTTAACAAGAGTAAGCCTGCAATGGTAATTAAACTGGTATTGATTAAAGTGCTTGTTTTCATATGTTATTGTTTATCCAAAATTAATCATGATATTTGATTACCAAAAACGATTAATAATGATTAAATAAATCATAAATAATGATATGAATACCAACGATCTGAAAATATTTGAAGCTGTTGCTGCTCATGGTAGTTTCACCAGAGCTGCCGAAGCCATGTTCACTGTACAATCAAATGTGACGGCGCGCATCAAAAACCTGGAGGAAGAATTTGGCACCGCCCTGTTTAAACGCAGTTCACGCAAAGTTGCCCTAACCAATGCCGGAGAAACACTGATGCATTACAGCAAACAGATTGACCACCTGATTCAGGAAGCAAAAGAGGATATAGAAAAATCTAACCAGGTGAACGGTCAGCTTAAAATTGGCTGTATTGAAACGACAATGGCTTTTAAGGTACCTGATATGCTCTCCTGCTTTACCAAAGCATATCCTAATGTAGATTTAGAGTTTAAATCTGAAATGCGGCTGGATTTGATAAGTGATGTGATGAATTACAAATTAGATGCAGCCTTTGTATCGGCACCTATTAATACGCCCGGGCTTGATCAATTGCATATTAAGGATGAGCAATTGGCAATTTTTGCTGCTGCAAATGCACCGGAATTAAAAATGCTACTGGCTGATCAGCCGGTTAAAATTATCGTATTTGATCAGGGCTGCGTATTTCGTGCCAGGCTGGAATCCTGGCTTAATTCCAAAGGCATTATCCAGTATAAGAGCATCGTTTTAAATTCGGTTGATGGCATTATAAACTTTGTAGAAGCAGGCCTTGGCATCAGTATCTTGCCCGCCGAACTGATCGCCCAATACTATAATGGCCGTAAACTGAAGTCATTTTCGCTGAATAAAGAATTGGGTACCATGTCAACCGTGCTGATATTTCGTAAGAATGTTCCGCAAAGCAGGGCTTTAAAGGCCTTTGTGGAGATGTATAGAAAGCCTTGACTGACTGGGCTAAATCGGTATTTATCCTGGCAATTTAATCAAATAGCCGCTTTATCAAAGCCAGGTGAAGTAGCGATTTGTTCGTGTTCTGATTAAGTGCTTCGAGGAAGACTGAACCTCTTTTAATCATGATCGACAAGATGAACTTTCCGACCCTTTGTTGTAACCAAATTTTTGTAGCAATTTTAACTGAAAAATTATAATGGAAGAGTTTATTTTATTTATTAGAAAAATGATCTGGATAGATGATCTGGATCTACAACTGGTCATTTCCAGGTGTAAGGAAAGGCAGGTGCCAAAAGGAAAATTAATCCTGAGAAAAGGGCAAATTGCCAATCAATATTTTTTCATTGTGTCTGGCGGTGTGCGATTTTATTACAATTTAAATGACCAGGAAAATACAACCTGGGTAACATTTAAAAATGAATTTTTCACTGAAATTTCCAGCCTTAATCCACAGAAGCCCTCCAGGTTTAACATCGAGGCCATAGAAGAAACCAAACTCATCGTAATTGAGAAGAAGGATATGGATTTTTTATACGGACACATCAGCGTTTGGGAAGAGTTTGGTAGAAAAATATGGGAGGAGGTGACTGTGAGAATGATAGACCAGATTTTAAATTTTCAGACTCTTTCTGCCGAAGAACGGTATCGTGAATTTATGAATAACCCTGAGTTATTACAAAAGGTACCCGTTAAGCAGCTGGCCGCAGTACTTGGCATTACACCTAATGCTTTGAGCCGGATTAGGAAAAATATCCGGTAGGCTGATTTTCTACCAATTGGTAGTTTTTAACACGCTATAGCAGGCTACATTTGAGTCTACAAAATATTAAGATTCAAATGGATGATAAAACGATATTGCCTCAAATTCAATATACTGATGATGAGCTGATTAAAGATTTTCCGGGCTTTACCAATCAATATGCGATGGTTAACGGAGTGAGGCTGCATTACGTTGATGGCGGTAGCGGCACCCCGCTAATTTGCTTGCCCGGCTGGCCACAAAACTGGTATTCTTACCGTTCAGTAGCCTTACCACTTGCAAAAACATACCGCGTAATTATAGTAGACATCAGGGGGATGGGCAGTTCTGAAAAACCTGCATCAGGATTTGATAAGAAAACCATGGCCACTGATATACTGGAATTGATTCAGCAGTTGGGATTATCCGGCGTTCATATCATGGGGCATGATATTGGTGGGATGGTTGCAATGAGTTTTGCATTTAACTATCCGCAGTTTACAAAAAAGTTAATTGTTTTGGATGGCTCACACCCGAGTGAGGGGAGGATGCAAATGCCATTACTACCTGCGGCAGGAACCTTCAAAACAAAAATGGATGCCAATATGCCTTATGCCTGGTGGATGGGATTCAATCAGGTGAAAGAATTACCAGAGAAAATCCTGGAAGGTCGTTTTCAATACCTACTGGATTGGCTTTTTAAATACGTAATGATTGATGAGAGTAAAATGAGTTTATTTGAAAGAGCGTTGTATGCTTCAGTTTATAATGAAGCAGAAAGTATCAGAGCCTCCAACGCCTGGTACCAAACCTTTACGCAGGATATTGAAGATGCAAAGTTATACCCCCAGCTAGCCATGCCCGTACTTGGTATCGGGAGTTATGTGAGCTACAATTACATGAAAATGGGATTACCTTACGTAGCAAATAATTTAAAAGTAATTCCTGTGTTAGAAAGCGGCCATTATTTATTTGAAGAAAAACCTGAACAAGTATTGGACGCTGTTTTCCACTTTTTGGCATCATAGAAGCATTAATTAATAGTTTATAAAATGAAAAAAACAATTTTAGTGGCTGGTGCTACCGGAAACCTTGGAAATAGAATTTGCAGGGAATTGATAAAAAGAGATGCAGACGTAAGTGCCATCGTCCGAACCGCTACAGATCCAGAGAAGATAGTAGCCTTAAAAGATATTGGTGTTAAGGTTATCCTGGCAGATTTAAATAATATTGGTGAAATCACCGATGCCTGTTCGGATATAGCATGTGTGGTATCGGCATTGGCAGGTCTGGATGATGTGATTATCGATCTGCAGAAAAGAATTTTGGACGGTGCTATACAGGCGGGCGTGCCAAGATTTATCCCTTCCGATTTTTGTACTGACTATAATAACCTGGTACCAGGTGAAAACAGGAATTTCGATCTAAGAAGACAATTTAAAACTTACCTGGATAGCACTTCGATTGAAGCAACATCCATCTTTAATGGTGCATTTGCAGATATCCTGAAATATTACACACCCATACTAAATCTGAAAGATAGAAGTATAGGATATTGGGGCGAAAAGGAAGACTGGAAATTGGATTTTACCACTATGGATGATACTGCTGCCTTTACAGCTGCGGTCGCCATGGATGACCACGCACCCCGGGATTTACAGATTGCAAGTTTCCAGATCAGTCCACGAATGATATGGACTGATATAAAAGAAATAACAGGTCAGGAATTTAGGATGCAGCAACTTTCCAGTCTTGAAGATTTTGCGGAATTTATTAAAAAACAAAGAGCTGATCACCCGGCTGGGGAAAATGAATTGTATGCCAAATGGCAACAGGCACAATATATGTATTCCATGTTTACAACCCATCATCATCAGCTGGCTAATCAACGTTATCCAGACATCGATTGGACAACAGGCTTCACATATTTAAAAACCTTTGTTAAATAATTAAATAGGAGATTTTAATCTCCTATTTTTTTTAACTAAAACTTGAAGCATTATTTCTGACGTGATTTATTGGGGATTTCGAAGAAACCACAAACTTCACCACTCGTTTTCAGGAAACTAAAACCTAATAATGCAGATCACCAGCCTCATATTTTTTCTATTTGTCTATAATTTTAAAATGACGTAGGCATTTATCACTTTTTTTTAAGAGAAAACCTAAAAACCTTTTCCTAATGTAAATTTAGGAAACAAAAACAATTTAAAAACCTCAATAAAAGACATTTGAAAAGAATCAGAATTTAAAAAACAGACAAACTAAATTATTTTTTTTCTGATTTGCGTATCAGTAGAAATACAGCCTATTTTATTTTGCATAACATTGGTTTTAAACCGCCTCCAGATGCTTTAAAATTAATATTGATGGTAGGTTTTACTGCAAAATTTTTCTTTACATTAGCCTGTAAGATCCCCAAAAACCATACATTTTTCGTTTACGTAAATAGATTGATACTGCTTAAAAGTTATTAACCTGATTATGTAAAATTTATTAAGATGTGCCCCACATTTTAATAAATATCAGAACCATGTTAAGGCGCATATTGGGCTTTCTAATGGTTTGTATATGATAAAAGGTTTACTACTGTTTATATTTAACTGGTTAATTGGATTAATATTGCTTGGTGCAGTAAATATTACTGTTGTGCAATGTAAAATCAAAACAGATATTAGCTTAAATAGTTTATCTGCTTTTTCTCATTCAGAAACCATAAACATTGGAAAATTTTTATCTCCACCCAGTTATTCTCTACATTATATTGCCCCCGCACCATGGCAATACTGGAGCAAGGCCAACGAAATAGTAATTGCATCAGAAAGTGGAACCGTTACCGGCACCATATCTAAAAGCGATGGCACTTTTGTTACCACTTTTACCTCTGCCCAAGGATCGCCTTTTGTTTATCGTTTTACTGGGCCGCCTAAAGATGTACCTGCACACGAATTAAATAAGGTGCTAAGCGGAGCCGGATTAATAGTAGAGGCTACAGGATCTATTTCAGTTAATTTAAGAAATGTAGCCTCTGATAATTTAGGGACTGATGGTAGTGATGCAGATATTAAAGGGAATGCTTCGCTCTTTAGTTTTGGTGATGCGGCAATAGGAACATCTTTTAGGGTAGGGTACTATCGGGATGGGAATCTTGAGGGTTCTGCACACCCGCCGATCTATAGCATTATGGCCACCCAAAATAATACTATTGTTAAAATAGGTGGTGTGGCTACCGCAACCTTAAATGCCGGACAGAGTTATTTATTCAATGCACCCATCGGAACTTTAGTTGAATCTTCACAATCTAGCGTAATGAACACTGCCGCAGATCTGGATGCCCCGGGAGGCTGCGGCGATGGTGCATACAATCCCATTCCGCCAATTGCTTCGTTGGGGCAGGAATATATGGTAGTTAGAGGTGAAGGTAATTCCACTGCAGAAAAAACAACAGTTATTGCTACACAACCGAATACTGTTGTTAAAGTTACGAGTTTTGATAAAAATGGAGTGGAGAAAAGCGTAGTAACATTTACGCTGGTGCAAGCTGGAGATTTTAAAACTTTCGACCACGGTTTTATTGACGGAACCTATAGTGCGCAAGATCCGCCGGGTATAAATACAGGCAGGTATTCGTCTTCAAGAATTGAGGCGACTAAAAATGTAGGTGTATTTTCTGGTACGGCCGGCATTTCTAGCGGCGGTGGTTGCGAAGTTGATGTAGCCACCCTGGTTCCGATATCCAGTTGTTCAGGATCTAAGAGGGTAGAAACCAATAATTTCACCGCTTATAATAATAGTGATTTATCCTATTTTGGTTACATCATTACACAAAGCACTGCTAAAATCTACCTTACAACCCAATTTGGCACAACCAATTATACCAATAGTGATATTGAAGCGATAGCAAGTGTTGGTACCCGGAAACCTCTCGGAACGTCTGGCTTGTATTTAATAAGTTTTACGAAAGCAGATATTGGCTCGCCAAAGGTAATCACTATAACCAGCGCCGATCGGCTTACGGTTTCGATGGTACAACAAGGTAATGGATTTTCGATGTCGAACTTTATTTCACGTTTTCCTGAAAAAGGAGAACAGCCTACTTACAGTCAAACCGATTGTACTACTGCAACATTAACCGCTAAAGCAAATGCAGGTCCGTATCAATGGTATCTAAATGGTGTGCTGATAAACGAGGCTACTAATAATACGTATGTGGCCACATCATCAGGAAATTATAGTGTAACTACGCAATTAGAATGTGGTATCAGCGCACCATCTTTACCCGTAAACATCTTGCTTTGTAATATTGACCGCTCCATAACTAAAACGATTAATGTAGCCTACCCGGAACTAAACAGCAATGTAGTATTTACCCTTAAAGCAGAAAATTTAGGTGATGGCAATGCCGTTGGCGTATCAGTTACAGATTTGCTTCCAAGTGGATTTACCTACGTATCAAGCGTAGCACCGCAGGGTACAAGTTATGATCCGGGTTCAGGGATATGGACTGTTGGAGATTTGGCCAGTAATGCCAGTATGAGTTTAACAATTACGGCAAAGGTGGTAAAAACTGGCCAGAATGTAAACACCGCTACCATTACAGGCCCTCAACCTGATCAGGTAACCAATAATGATCAGAGTTCGGTTACAACCAATACGGGTTCTGGCGATAGAGTAGTTTGTGTAGGTACAGTGATGGATAATATTATTTTTAATATCCCATCAGGTACTAATAATGTTAATGTTACCGGATTACCAAATGGTATAACCTGGGCTTACGATAATAGAGGAAAGAAATTAACCATTAGCGGTACACCCACCACCGCAGGGCCAATAAAAACTTACACCGTAACGGGTACGGCCGGAAATGCACTAACCATCACCGGAAATATTACCGTGAACGGAAAGGTGAGCATACCCGTTTTTAATAGCGGATTAACTGACAAGAAATGTGTCGGTGCTGGTACGGACACTTATGTGGCAACTGCTAGCAACACCACAGAAATGGTATATTCTTTATTGCCTTTAGCGGCTGGGGTTATTGATGCCGCCAGTGGTAAAGTAACCTGGAGTAACACATTTGCAGGTACCGCAACCATCACCGCAACTGCCAGAGGTTGCGAAGAGAAAAAAACAGATTTTATGGTAGCAGTAAGTGCTCTGCCAGATTTAACGCTCGGTGCTGAACCCGAAATTTGCCAGGGCTTTACTACTTCATCATTAAGTTATACCAATCCGTTAAATAACCCTGTAACTTATAGCATTATCTGGAATACAACAGGTTTTGACCCCATTACCAATCAGCTTTTGCCAGCAGGAAGCATCCCATTTAATATCCCAGCTAATGCCCCGGTGGGTATGCACACTGGCGTATTAACCCTTAAGAATGCAACAGGTTGCAGTACTCAGCTAAATTTTAACATTAAAATAAATCCAAAACCATCAGCACCGCATGTGCTGGTACAAACTACATCACAATATTAATCAAACAAAAAAATCAGTCCCCATGAACAATTCAACTACAAAAACAATCTTCGCAGTTATCTTCGTAATCTTCTGCGCATTCTCAAAATTATCTGCACAGGTACTCCCAACCACCCCTGGGGTGAGTTTATTCTGTAAAGGATCAGATCTTACCTTGCCTGCTGCGCCAGCTGGAGAAGACTGGATCGTGAAATACAGTGCAACCCAAACCACAACGCCAGGTACAGGCGTAACGCTAGTGTCAGGTAAAATCGCCGCCGCTGATTTAAATACTGGTTACTATTATTTAAGTTCCAAATCAACCACAGCAGGTGCCTGCGAATCTGAGTTACAGGAAATTCCGGTGTATGTACTTAAGCCTTTGGTGGTTGATTTTACACCTGCCAATTTCTGTTTGGAAAGCCCGTTGGCACAGGTAGGTTTAGTTACCAATCCGGAAGACCCTACCATTACCACATTAGCCTATCAATGGTATACAGTTGATGGTGCAAATGAAACGGCAATATCTGGTGCAATAGCAAAAGATTATACCCCATCAGCACCTGCTACAGTTGGAACCAAAAAACATCGGTTAAAAGTAGGTTATGTAATTGGCGGCAAAAACTATTGCCCGCAAACTGCTGATCATGATATTACCGTAACAGCTAAACCAACAAAACCAACCATTACGCCAGGAACCCTAATAGGTACTGCCACAGCAGTTACTTTCTAGGTAGAAGGTTTACATTTTCTGAAATATAAGGTATAAATGATGCGAAGGGAATTCTCCTTTCTGTTATTGGCTATAATGTTGTTTTTTATACAAACAGCAATGGGCCAGACTGCTTCCGAAGGGCGGCAAACGATTGCGATCGCACCAGGATCGTCAGTGGTTTTGCGTGCAAATTCGGCAGGGGCAGCTTCGTATATCTGGTATAAAGATAATGTATTGGTTAATGGACAAAATAACCAGACACTGATTACCGCAACTGCAGGAGTTTATAGAGTGGCTACATGGAATGCGCTTGGCTGTTTCTCTGATATTTCTGAAGAAATAGAAGTGGTTGTGCCACATAGACTTGTTGCTGATGTGGCCATCACAAAGCGATCGGAATCAAAGATTGTAGTCGTTGACCAGGTTTTTGATTATTATCTAAACGTTAGAAATAATGGGGCTAATGATGCCACCAATCTGGTGATTGAAGATGCACTTCCAAAAAACCTATTATTTGAACACCTGGGGCAATCCACAGATGGCATAGCCACCTTCGATCAGCTTAAACAGACCATTACCTGGAACATCCCTTTTTTGGCCAATGGTAAGTTTGCCGAACTGGTAATTAAAGTAAGATCCAAACAGCCAGGTATGGTCAGCAATACGGCAGTGGTTACGGCAACAGAATTTGATCCGAACCTGGCCAATAATAAATCAACCGATCAAAAAGAGATTTCAGGTTTAAGAATACCAAATGTTTTCACGCC
Organism: Pedobacter psychrotolerans; assembly: GCF_004340665.1. GTDB lineage: Bacteria > Bacteroidota > Bacteroidia > Sphingobacteriales > Sphingobacteriaceae > Pedobacter > Pedobacter psychrotolerans. The sequence goes on along the minus strand of NZ_SLWO01000004.1, from coordinate 484,661 downwards.
TAATGGGGACGGCAAGAACGACACTTTTTATATCCAACTCCTGGAATCCTTTGAATCAAATGAAGTGACCATTATTAACCGTTGGGGGAGTACGGTTTACCAATCCAATCACTACCAGAATGATTGGACTGCTCCGGGACTGGCAGACGGAACTTATTTCTACATAATTAAGGTGAAGAACGGAAATTCAGCTTGGGAAGATTACAAAGGTTATGTAACTGTAATACGGTAAATATGATAAAATATATAAACATGAAAATTTGGAGAGTGATATTTTTTGTTTTAATCATGATTACATCAGCCATTAAGCTTTTTGCGCAGCAGGACGCTCAATTTGGGCAGTATGTATTTAATGGTCTGTACATTAACCCTGCCTATGCGGGTTATAAGGAAGAGCTTTATCTCCAGGCTTTTGCAAGAGCACAATGGACAGGTGTTCGGGGTGCGCCACAAACCCTGTCCATATCTGCAGATGAAGCAATTAATGATGAAAGTTTAGGCATTGGCATGATCATTACCAAAGATAAAATAGGCGCACAAAATAGTTTAAATGCATCGGCAAACTTTGCCTACCGGATAAAACTCGATCGTACTGAAACCAATATCCTTGCTTTTGGTTTAGGCGTAGGCGTAATCCAATCTTCCTTAAACGGCAATTTGTTAGATCCTATCGAAGAAGGCGATAATCGCATCATTACAGGAGTGGTAAGTCAAACCATGCCCGATGTACGGGCCGGTATACATTATTCTAACGAAAAGTTTTTTATCGGTTTTTCTGCAAACAACCTTCTGGCTAAATCACTATCGGTATTTAGCGATTACAATGCGCTTAACATTAAAATTCAACCACATTTCTACCTCACCGCAGGCATGGCATTTACTGTAAATGAAGATTTTGTTTTTAAACCCACCTTTTTAATTAAGGATGATTTACATGGGCCAACCTCATTGGATTTAAATGCCTTTTTATTGATCAAAGAACGTTTGTGGCTAGGTGCAGTTTACCGTACCTCGGTAAAACTTTACCCTAAAGACAACCTGCAGCGCGATCTGAACAGTAAGGCTGCGGCAGGTTTCATCAGCGAATTTTTTATCCGATCTAATTTGCGCATTGGTTATGGTTATGATTATAGTTTGAATAAACTGGGTAATTATGATTATGGTTCGCACGAAATTTCTGTAGGCTATTATATCGAAACTAAAAAGAGCAGGAGACCGAAGTGTTATTTTTAAGGCAGATTAATTGAGATTGGTTTTTTATCATGCATATTAATATAAATATATGCACATATTTGTGTATGTATTCGTATGTTTGCTTTGTGAAAAATACTAAACAGATCATAATTGACGCTGCTATAAAAGTTTTTAATGATGACTTATCGGCCTCGCTTGACTGTGTTGCTGAGCGGGCAGATGTTCATCGCCGTACACTGCATTTAAATTTTAAAAGCCGCCAGGAACTTATCGAGTGCTGCAAAAACGATATGATGGTGACCTGCCAGCAGGCCATGACCGACGCTTACCATGCTTCTGCTGATCCTAAAAAACAATTAGAGCTCATGCTTTATGCAGGGATTGATTGCGGGGCGAAATACGCTTTTCTACAAAAACTATATGGAAAAAGTTCATATGCGCAGGTGCCTGAAGCGGAGAAAAACGGAACATTTGATAGCATAAAACACCGCTGGTTTAAACTAATTGAGCAGCTTCAAGATCAGCATTTAATCCACAGTCAACTTTCTATTGCCTGGATATTTACGCTGTTTGGGGGGATGATCACCAACACCATTGATGCCTTACAATCAGGCGATGTGGCACCGAATGATATCAAATCCTTTGCCTGGTACTCATTCAGTAAAAGCATCGGATTATAGCTATTATCGATAAAAACAATAATCATGACCATATCAACAGATGAACAATTAATCAGCAAGCTGCCTGGTTTTACCAATAAATACATTGATGTAAATGGCACCACACTCCATGTAGTAGAAGGTGGCCAGGGCATGCCATTACTGCTTTTACCAGGCTGGCCGCAAACCTGGTGGGCCTACCATAAATTAATGCCATTGCTTGTTAAGCATTTCAAGGTAATTGCCATTGATGTACGGGGCATGGGCAGTTCTACCAAACCTGAAAATGGCTATGATAAAAAGAATATGGCTTTAGATATTTATGAGCTGGTTAAGCATTACGGCTTTAACCAAGTCTGCATTGCCGGCCATGACATCAGTACAACCATCATTCATAGCTTTGCTGCTCAATTCCAACAGGTAACGGCTAAAGTGGTTTTTTTAGACACCTGGCCTATTGATGAGGATATATACCGCCTGCCCATGCTTCCTCCACCGGGCAATGGTGCTGGCAGTATGTACCCTTGGTGGCTGGCTTTTAATCAGGTAAAAGATCTTCCTGAAAAGCTGCTGGAAAACAGGAGCCATATCTTGCTTGACTATCTGTTTGATAATCTTACTGCCGACCGAAACAGTTTAACAGCAGAAGACCGCTTGGTGTACACCTCTGTTTATGATAAAGCAGAAAGCATCCGTGCTGCAAACCAATGGTATCAGGCATTTCCGCAGGATGTGATTGACAGTAAAAACTACGGGAAACTAGCTGTACCTGTGCTTGGCATTGCAAGTGAAGGAAATCATATGCTGGATGAAGCCTTGGGCAAAATAGTGGATAATCATTCCTGTATCTCTATAGCTGGATCTGGCCACTTTATTATGGAGGAAAAACCTGTAGAGACCGCTGAAGCGATGATTAAGTTTTTATTGTAACTAATCATGGTGCTTAATTGATAAAGACATCAATCTACAATCATTTACCTCGCACTTTTTACCAAATGATAAACGCCTTAAACCTAACTTAGCTTAACTTGCCGCTATGAAAGAATTGATTGAGTACATTTTGCAGTTCGGCAACCTGAACCCACAACAAATAACCTTCATTGAACAAAAAGTAACAGTAATAAGCCTTAAAAAGGACGAATATTTTTCTGAAGCAGGGAAAGTTCCAAAACGGGTTGGCTTTGTGTTGGAAGGAGTGATCCGTGGTTGTTACTACAATAATAAAGGTGAAGAAATCACCCGTTGCTTAATCAGCGAAAACAGTTTGGTAGTTGATTATGTAAATTTTGAGGCAAATGCTTTCTCCTCAGAATATTTGCAAGCCTGTACGGATTGCCGGCTGATTCTATTTTCAAAACAGGATTGGGAAGAGCTTTCTCAAACCATTGTTGGCTGGGATAATATTAAAAACAAAATGGTTCAAAAATGTATGTTTCAAAAATCCAGAAAAGGCCCTGTCATTTCACAGGATGCTACAACACGGTATTTGGAATTTATGCAAAATCATCCATCACTCATTAACCGCATTCCACTGGCCTATATTGCTTCTTATTTAGGGGTTACGCAGCAATCATTAAGCAGGATACGAAAAAACATTCATTGATCTGCTTTTTACCAAATGGTAAACGGTTTCCTTTTTTAACGTTGCAATTTTGATTCATTAACTTAAAATGATAAAAATGAAAATAGTATTAATTACAGGAGCGAACAAAGGAATCGGTTTGGAAACGGCAAAACAACTTTCAAAAAAAGGACTGTTTGTTTATTTAGGTAGTCGTGATATTGGAAAAGGGGAAGCCATTGTAAAAGAGTTGAAAGAAAAGGGTTTTGAAAATGTCAGGGCCATTGAAATAGACGTGACTCAGCCTGATACCATTTTATCGGCAAAAAATACTGTTGAAAAGGAGCAGGGACATCTGGATATCCTGATCAATAATGCCGGGATTAGTGGAATTGTACCACAAAGCGCACTCGAATCGAGTATCGACAGCTTTAAAGAAGTGTATGAAACCAATGTGTATGGCGTGGTAAGGGTTACACAGGCTTTTATTGATTTATTAGGAAAATCATCTGAGCCAAGAATTGTAAATGTAAGCACGAGCGTGGGTTCTCTTTCGCTCCAGAGCAGCCCAGATTGGCCACCTTATGATTATGCAAAAATGGTGGTTTATGGTTCTTCTAAAGCTGCTGCGAATATGTACACCGTACATTTAGCATACGAATTACGTGATACGGCATTCAAAATAAATGCAGTTTGCCCTGGTTATACGAAAACCGATTTCACTAACCAAAATGGAGGTGATGTTGAAGAAGCTGCAAAACGCATCATTAAATATGCCTTAATTGATCAGGATGGCCCGACTGGCAAATTCTTCAGTGAAGAAAGCAATCCGGAAACAGGCGAAATACCGTGGTAGTAAAAAAGCAATAACACTAACAACTGTTGGTGGATTGCAATCTTCATTACTCTCATATTGCTACTTAATATTTTTTTTAAGAGTGATAATGACACGATCATTTCTCTGCATTGATTGGTCCTTCCAATTGCAAAATAAATATTTTTTCTCATCACATAGGGGTAAGTCTGCACTTCGTTGTCTCATTTTAAAATAACGAGAAATGAAAACAACTTTAAAAACAATTAAGTGCAGTTTAAATGCGAACATTATGGAAAAGTTAAGGTATTTAGTATTAGGCCTGATTATATTATTAGGCAATACGCTAAACAGCTTTTCGCAAAATCATAGAAAGACAAGTGTAAATATAGGTTTAGTATATCCTGTAAGTACAAACGGAAGGCATGCAGCGCTTGATACCAATGTTTTTTCATGTAATGCCCTGGTAGGTGTTTCAGCTACAGAAAAGGGACTTTCTTTCGCTGGCATATCCAATATTATACATAAAAACACATATGGCGTTCAATTAGCAGGGTTTTCCAATCATATTGGAGGTAAAGCAAAAGGTACTCAATTTGCTGGCTTTATCAATACCTATGGAGATGATAGCAGATCTGCTTTGGCTGGTTTTTCCAATATATCGAAGGGTAATAGCGGTATACAACTCGCGGGGTTTTTGAACTGGACTGCTCGAAACGTTTCAGCAGTTCAAGCCGCCGGTTTTCTAAACAAGGCAGCAGATGTGAAAGGAGCACAAATTTCAGGCTTTATCAATATCGCAAAAAAAGTAAAAGGTGTTCAGCTTGCAGGCTTTATTAATGTGGCTGATAGCAGTGACTATCCGATCGGAATTATCAATATTGTTAAAGATGGAGAAAAAAGTGTGGCTTTCACAACAGATCAGAACCTAACTACCATGGCTACTTTCCGCTCAGGAGGAAGGGTGTTGTATGGCATTATTGGTGCAGGGTATAACTTTAAAAACAAAGATGCGATCTATGCTCTTGAAGCAGGATTTGGTGCAAATTTTTTTCAGTCTCAGCATTTCAGACTTCATACCGAGCTAACCGCAAGTTCATTGCAGAATTTTAAGAAAGGCAACTATTTTAAGTCCACTATGCAACTGTTTCCTGCATGGAGAATTAGTAACCATCTGGAAATATTCGCTGGTCCGTCTTTTAACTTAATCTCAACAAATACAACAGAAGGTAAAGCACTTCAGAAACACTATTTACACGCCTGGGATAGCGATAATAGTACTTTACACGGCATGTTCTTTGGCTATACAGGTGGTTTAGCCGTTAATTTCTAAAGAATTTGATTGTGTAAGTCTAGCATTCCAATTCAAATGGTCTTCTACAAACCTTCTATTACTATATTTGAGAAATTTTAACGCAGTGGAATTTACAGCGGAAGCTTCCGGGAGCAGGTATCGATACAATGATGATACGTCATTTGAGCAGTTATTTAAAACGCACTATAATGCTTTGCATGCCTATGCCCTGGTAATTCTGAAAGATGAAGATCTTGCGGAAGAAATTGTCCAGGGCATGTTTTTAAAGTTCTGGGAAAAGAGGCAAAATCTCCAGATACACTCTATAAAAGCTTACCTTTACAGGTGTGTATACCATGATAGCCTCAACTACCTTAAACAAGAAAAAACCAAGATTAAATATCAGGAATTTACTTTACATACGATGGATACTGAACACGAATCTGCAGCTGCTAAAATAGAACTTGTAGAACTACAAGAGCGCTTAGGTGTAGCACTTAATCAGTTACCTGAGCAATGCCGCACCATTTTCCAACTGAGCAGGTACGAAGAGTTGAAATACCGCGAGATTGCAGAGCTCTTAGGGCTGTCGATCAAGACCGTAGAAAACCAGATGGGAAAAGCATTGAAAATATTACGGCTACGGCTGGCTGATTTCCTGATTCTGTTCTTAATTGGATTATGGTATTTAAAGTTTTTATAAACTAATGAATAAGAGGCATGGATGATGAACTATTGGCTAAATTTCTTCTGAAAGAAAGCAGTGAGGAGGAAGATAAACAAGTTAGGTATTGGCTTGATGCTGCTGAGGCTAATCAGAAATATTTTGCTCAGCTTAAAACGATATGGCAGTTAAGCGATACCCTAAAAAATGGAAAGAAAAGGGACGAAAATCAGGCATGGGAAAGCTTTAAGAAAAGAAGAGAAAATCAAAACACTGAAAAGATAAAGACCTGGAAGCTCCAGACTATATGGTTAAAGGTGGCTGCGGTATTCGTTGTAGCTGTTGGCTGCTGGCTAATGTACGATGCATATGGCCCGGATAATTATGTCGTATTAACTGCTTTAAATCAGGTGCGTAATGATCATTTACCTGATGGATCTGTCCTCACGCTGAATAAGCATAGTAAAATTAGTTACGCATCTGATTTTAAGGAAAATAGGGTAATAAATATGGAAAAGGGTGATGTCTTTTTTGAAGTAGCCAAAGATAAAACCCACCCTTTTATCATCCATATTGACCAGCTTATGGTAGAGGTAGTGGGTACCTCTTTCAATATCAGGCACGCTAAGAATAGTACTGAATTAAATGTGGAAACGGGTATCGTAAAGGTGCGGCTTGGTAATGAGGAACTGAACCTTTACCATGGCGAGAGGATGTTGGTTACCAGCAATATGAAAAAATTAATTAAGGAACAAAGTATCGATCAGCTGTACAACTATTACCGATCTCATGTATTCCAGGCGAATAATATCGCCCTGTTAAAATTAGTAAATGCATTGAATGAAGCTTATAATACCAATATCATACTTGACGAACATGTGAAGCACCTGAGCATCAGCACGACATTAAAGTTGGGCTCCGTTAATGAAAATTTGCGGGTGATCTGTGAAACATTAGATCTAAAATTATCTCGTAAAGGAAACGAGATTTTACTCACTTACAAAGATTAATGAAGATCGTATTAGTTGCCTTTTTTCTTTTATTATCAACCTTTTGCGCAGCCCAGTCTGGCAAAGTAAATAACCAGTTGAATTTATCGAAAACCGTAACATTAAATGTAAAAAAGAAGCGCATCAGCGATATTTTACAATTAATAAGTAAAGCCGGTGAATTTTACTTTTCGTATAATGGAATTTTGTTCAGTCAGGATAGCTTGGTGGATATGGACGTAAAAGGCATTCAGGTGCGGGAAGTTTTGGATCGCCTTTTTAGCGGCAAAGTGGATTACAAGGAAGATGCTGGTTATATTATTTTGCGCCCTGCCGAAAACCGCCTGACAATTCAGGCATCGCTGATTGAGAATACTGAAAATGAATATATGATTAGCGGCTTCGTCATTGATACGCGAACCGGGAATATGGTCAGACAAGCCAGCGTTTACGAAAAGCACTTACTCCAATCCACACTTACGGATCAAAATGGTTATTTTAAACTTCGGTTTAAAGGCCAGCAAAAAGGTGTAATCTTAACGGCCAGTAAAGAGAACTACCGGGATAGCGCACTGGTTTTCCTGGCAGATGTAAACATAAAGCCTGCAAAATATAAAGACCGCAATAAGGATAGTAGTGCTATTTTTTCGCATGCGTTTAGTGGGAAAGGTATCTGGCGCTTTTTATTGTCCTCAAGGCAGAGAATACAGGATCTGAATATTTCAGGTTTTTTCGCTCAGACCCCTTTTCAAGCATCTTTAGTGCCGGGTTTAAGTTCTCATGGCAGTATGGGTTCTAACATCATCAATAAAGTCTCCTTAAATGTGTTTGGAGGTTATACTGGTGGAACGAATGGCCTTGAGATTGCCGGGCTGTTCAATTTAACAAAGGGTAACATCAAAAAAATCCAGTTCGCTGGCTTATTCAATGTAGTAGGCGGCTCAGTAAAGGCTCTTCAGTTATCAGGAACTTATAATAGGGTAAAACTCAATACCGATGGAATACAAGTAGCAGGCATTGTAAATAGGGTAGATGGGAATGTTAACGGAATACAACTTGCAGGCATTTACAACATTACCAGGGAAAAGGTTCAGGGCATACAGCTGGCCGGAATCGTTAACACCAGTAAAAATATTAGTGGGCTACAACTGGCAGGCATGCTAAACAAAGTCGGTGATCGATTAAAAGGAGGGCAGATTTCAGGGCTGGTGAATTACGCCAAAAGGATGGATGGCTTTCAGTTTGGCTTGCTGAACCTGGCCGATTCTGCCTCAGGTATAGGTGTTGGTTTAATCAACCTTTATAAGAATGGCTACCGAAAGTTTAATTTTTATTCCAATGAACTGGTCAATACCAATATTGCCTTTAAAACAGGAACTGCAAAGTTCTATTCCTTAATGATTGTAGGTAGAAATTTTTCGGATACTACACGATTACTTACTTTCGGATTGGGATTTGGTCATGAATTTCTATTGAACAAAAATGTTAACATCGCCGCAGAAGGATCCATTCAATCCTTATCACCAGATCATTTTAAAACGGCAGATCTGATCTACCGGCTACAAGCGCTCATTCAATTGAAGGTCTTATCCAGGCTAGAAGTTTTTGCCGGACCGGGTTATAGTTATTTGAAAGGATTGTCCAATGATGTTTCGGTTTATCGTGATCAAAAAGCTTCTATAACAAAGGGATACGATGATGGAAATAATAGTTCTGGAAGTTGGATTGGGTGGAATATTGGTCTTGCAGTTTCATTATAGTTAAATAACTATTTTATTAATAGATCAGTGGTCTTATTTGAAGAAATTAGAGATTTGCCGATTTTGCACTAGGTTTTTAATAACCTGCTGGTTGATGGGTTTAACTATAAAATCACTTACATTAGGATACTGCTGGGCTTTTTTGTAATCCCGCTGATCTATTGAAGAAGTAATAATGACAACATATATGTTTTTCTTCAAATCAGATTTGTCAATTTCATCCAGAAATTCCCAACCATTCATTTCAGGCATATTTAAATCTAAAAAAATAAGAATCTGTGTATCTTTAGAGTGATTTTCTTTCAAAAATTCCAATGCATCTTTAGCCAGAAAGTATGTTTTCGGGGCAGATATAATAAGAGGTTGTATGATTTCTTGATTAATAAATAACGCAAAAGGGTCATCATCAATCATTAAAACAGTTTTATTCATTTGTTAAAGGTTAATGTAGTAACCTTTGCCGCTTAGTATTTGTTTTTTAATAATTAAAATGTTTGTCGTGATCTCATCTTCACAATTGGTCTATAAAATAGATTTTAAGTAGGATAGCCAATAATCCTGCTATCTGATACCAGGCTCACCAAGGTCTTTTGTCACTTTGGTGAAACCAATTACTCCGCCGTTTACATCGTGGATTGCTGTGATAAGTACGCTGGCCCAAAAACGAGACCCATTCTTACGAACCCGCCACCCCTCATCTCTTGCCTTACCAAGTTTCTTTGCCTCAGTAATAAGGCTAAGAGGTTTGCCGTTAGCAACATCTTCCGGGCTATAAAAAACACTGAAATTTTTGCCAATAATTTCTCCTCGCTTATATCCCTTTACCAATTCTGCACCCAAATTCCAATTTTCTATCTTTCCGTCTTCATCTAAAAGAAGTATAGCATAATCTTCGATCTCTTGAACCATCCTGTTAAATCGAACAAGCTTGACGTCTTTTTCCGTGTAAGTTTCGTCAACAATGGCTCTGATGCGTTCATCAAGCGTTATTGCCGCCTCATATAGCATAGCAATCCATTTTTGATTGAAAGTGAATGAACCTTTGTTAGCCAGATCAACTAAAGACATAATGGTGGTGAGTGGATGCCGGATTTCATGGGACTGAATAAAGGCAATTTGCTTTAAAGCAGATTTTTGTCGCTCCGTACGCTCAAGCGCTTCTTCTAACAGCTCTTGACTTTTTTTCATTTCCATCAAGTAGATGATCTGTTTAGAAAGCATATTGAGCATTCTTCGCTGTTGCTCCGACAAATTTCCGGGAGAGGCATCAAACAGACAAAGTTCGCCAAGTTTGTATCCATCTTTTGAGAGGATTGGTAAATAAGCATAAAAGCGAATATCTTTACTTTCTTTCACGTCAGCGTAATGAGCTAACGGCTGATCTTTTTGTGTATCTTCAATGATGAATATATCAGGCGATTGTTGTTTTTTGTGATTGAAGGTGTTTTTAAGGGCTATAAGATCAATATCCTGGTAATCGTCAGCTTTAGTTAATGTATATTGTTCATTCAGAAAAGTTACAAGTGCGATTTTTTTACCAGAGATTTCAATAGCCAGATCTATGATGGTTTGAAACTCTTCAGTTTGGGAAAAGTCTATGTTTTTAAATTCGTTGAGATACTTATCACCTCTATTTTTCCCAAATTTCATATGATAGTATAAATACGTTAATTTATTAATACAAAGTTAACATGTTTTCCAATTTAATTCTGCTAAAAATAACATGGTTAGATTAGAATGCTTTAGCCATGCAAGGCGAAGCATAACACTAAGTTTTTCTACCTGAAAAATATATTTATCAAAGAATTTAATGCCTTTTCCTATAAAACATTAAAAGGGCATGGGCAATCTCAAATATCAATTCAACACAGGATTATGAATATTATTTCATATCTGAAGTTACTCCTTAAATCTACGGTTTTCTTGCTCACATGCTTTCATGAACGCTAGCCCAAGTTTTGAGTAACCATACATACTTTGGTTCACATTTAGATCAGCGCCAATAGCTTTATCGTTATCCGATGTTTCGGTTTCCCTTTTTTGGGTAAAGGGAGGTAGTATTTTCTCCAGGAGGCCTAATCTAATCAAATTGGCTAGTTCATTTTCCTCAAGTGTATCAATTGGAGTTATGCTAACCCGGGATAAACGGTCGGAAAGGAGGTTATATTTTTTATGGTGGTATAGATTATTTATTTCATACTGGATAGTTAAGATTTCATTTGAAGTTTTGACCGCTTCTATGCTGATGCCTATGTGGTTTATTTCAATTTTTGATAAAATTTCCTGCAGAAGTATCAGCCTCTTTTTTAGTGTCTTTACTTGTTTCCCAACTAAATCCTTTATTTTTTCCATTTCTATATGTAAGTAATCCACCTGCATACTTATCGCCTGGAACGAAGTTTTCAGAAAAATAAATTCATTTATTGAAATCTGGTTGATTAACCCAAAGAAAGGATGAGTGCTTTCGAATTTTGCCTTAACTATGATTGTGGTATCCGGAAACCAGCTATTTTCAAGCCATTTATCCCTTTTGAATTTGACCGTGTCTGAAGACGGAACAAGTAAATCGAGATCTGGTGTTTGTGGTATGAATTTCATTGACTTCGAAATCACTATCTAGTAATATTTAACCTTATTTATCTAATGGTAAATTCAATTCCATATCCACCTTTCTGGTGAAAAATGGTTTTAATTTACGTTAAACAACTACTGATATAAGGTGCCTATTTAACGGAATAGCTGGGTAATTTATATTTTATTGCGGCAAATATAGTATTCATAGATTTACAAAACATAGGTTTCCTGTCATTTCTTGATATTTGTCAAAGTGTATTATTAGCAATTGAAAATAAAATGTGTTTTTCTATAAATTGCCATGATAATTAATATTTAATCTGGAATTTATTTTTCTAATGCAGGCGCTTTGATCCGCTATTATTTAGATAAACTCGAAGATAGCAAAATGATTAGCCATTAAATTTTTTGGATTAACAGAACACCTAGTGTGAAATTTTATTAGCAACTATATAAAAATAACAGATGGATTAAGTTAGAAATTATGTTTGTAGATTTCAGGAATTCATCGTAGATCTTGTGGCTCTGGCCGTCGAAAAAGTTTAGTGGTGAACAAAACAGTAAATTATCATTTACCGAAAGTTATTCTACTAAATTTCCAATTCTAGCCTTTCATATATGTTGTTTTTCCCTATTGACGTAATGATAAAAGTGCGTGAATTCTGTACTCTACGTATCCAGTGGTCATAATCATTTTATCTAACATCGCAGCGCCGATCAAGTCTTCTATAGATTTTATCCCTTTAGCTGCTAGCTTACACATGAAAGTGGTTAATGTTAGAGTACATGAAAAGTTGGTAATCAACCAAGACTATATTGATCCATCAAAATGGTCAACACTTATTTATAATTTAGACACTATTACGCAATCGGAGAAAAAATGGGTAAAAATTTTAGGTCAGAGGTGTGAAAAAAGCGCTCCTTAGTGACTTTTGAAGTGCTTTTTTTGTTAGTGAACTCAACATGAACAATCATCGAACTATTTTATTGCAGATTTATCGATACTATCAAATTTGTCAACTTCTTTAATGTGTAGAGAAAATTAAATCAATTATTCAAAGAGTATATTCAATATTATGTACTCTTTGAACTTTTGATAGATTTAATTAGATGGAAATCCAATAATATGCTGGAGACAAGCCAAGTATTGCCAAAGCTAATACTGCAAGTTGTACTCTTATTTCAGATTTTTCATAGAATATATAAGGAATGAAAAATCTTTATTTTAGCTTAACAGAGATCTCACCATCATCCATGCCATCTATATTCTTTTCCGCAAATATTACAGGTGAAGCTTTTTGCAAGGCTTTGAGGATGTCCGAGGTAGTACCTGAATGCTGAAGTGTAATCGAAGATCCTGAAGTACTGTATTTCATTTTCGTACTTTCAATACCTTTTACCCCCTGGAGTTTTTCATTGAGGCTTTTCAGTGCTGCAAAATCAACCCCACTGAGTTTTACAGTAGTTCTGGTTCCGGAAGATGTACCATCTTTCTTTTTTCCAAACAAACCCATTATTTTGTCACCGGTAGTTTTTGTCCGGTCGGCAGTGCGGCCGGCACGGTCTGCTCTGTCAGACGCTCTGTCGATTTTGTCAAGAATGGCTTGGGCTTTTGTTAATGTTGAACCGAATAACATTAGGCCAGCGCAAATGATCATGATCTTTTTCATAGTTTATGATTAATAAGGTACAGTGCAAAACTATCGCATAGATTAGGTAAATGAAATCCCTTTATTTAGGGCTTTTTATCTGCTGATTTATAGGTAGTTTACAAGAAATTATCAAGTCTTTTCTTAATGCTTTGACAAACAATTAAATGGAAACTTTTAATTCTATGTTAACATGGGTTCCCTGTCCATTATTACCTGAAACGATATCAAATTTTCCATCCAAATAGGCTACCCGTGTCTTGATATTACTGATCCCCATTCCTTTCTTTTCTTTCAAGCTTTCCATATCAAAGCCTACACCATCATCCTCAATAGTAATCATAAAATTATTCAGGGACAGGCTACATTGCAACAACACATTTTTTGCTTTTGAATGCTTTGCAACATTATTTAATAGCTCCTGTACGATACGATAGATGGTCATCTGCTGATCAACAGGCAAACCATCAATTACGTCAAGGCATTGAAAATCAATCACTAAGCTATCTGACATAAATGACTCAGATAAATCTCTTAAAGAAACTTCAAGGCCAAATTTAAGTAAGGAAACAGGCATCAGATTACCTGCAATTGATCTCAATTCAGTGATGGAATTATCCAGGCGATTCACAATTGATCCCAATTCCTGATCATCGGTCATACTTGACTTCGCAGACCATCCCGAGAGGTTTATTTTAACAGCCGCAAGCATCCCACCAAGTCCGTCGTGCAAATCGCGGCCTAACCTGTTCCGCTCTTCATCCTGCCCATTAATCATCGCACGCGTTAGTTTAACCTGATATTGCTGAACCATGTATTTCAGTTCCTGCTGGTAATTCAATTCTTGCTTTTTGGCTTTTTAAAGTATCGCTTTCCAGGAATACTATAGATTCGTAAAAATAGGAAATGGCCTGCAGGTAGGGGTATTTGTTACCCAATTCCCGGCCCTTATCTAAACACCACTTTGATTGCTGATCTTCATGTTTATTGTGGTAATAATATGATAAAAGAAAAAATTTCCTGGCCTTTGTGCTGTCAGATACATTCAGCTTTAAGCTCTTATTCAGGCTGTCTGCATATGATTCCTGGTTTAAGGGTAACTGCGCTTTACACCAGGCGATGCACAACGGCAATATTAAAAGAACAAGTATATATTTTTTTGCCATTTATATGAGTTAAGTAAATAGAGCTGCTGAAAATTTTGCTACGATTATAAACCCAAAACAGCTATAATAGTACACCGCAATTATAGCGATTAGTGTTGCTCGAAAACATTCAACAAGAACAAAATACCTAAAAACCGGTAGAAACAATTACATGTAAACAGGTATTGTATGGCCCGTGCTGCCGAAATAATTTTGTGCATATGATACTGAAAGTGACAGTCAGGATCAGAATACAACTTAAAATTATATAGAATATCTTTTAACTATAGTGCTATTTCACTATTAGGCATGAACCAAACGTTATGAAAAAACTATTTGTGTTGACATTTTATTTGTTGGCCATAAGTTCCTGCACAGCTCCTAACGCTGATAAAAAACAGGTATTAGATAAAAATAATGATCAAAATACTGTTCAGGATAATCGGCAAAAGTTTACTGAAGGTAAAATTGAAATCGAAATTACCACCCCTGGAACATCATTGGGGGAAATTTTCCGAAGTGTAGATTCTAAAAAAGGAAATGTCCGTAAACAGCTCGAAAATGCTATCAAATTATCAAGCCCTAAAACAAAGCTGGAATTTGAGTCCATCAGTAATAAAAATCCCATGATGCTACTCAACCTTATGCTGTTACCCTGGAAATCATCCATTTTCCTAAAGCCAGGTAAAGCAACAGCGAAGTTTGACGCTTTAACTTATCATGGCGAAAATACGGTGGACGATAAGTCTGGGCACGGTACCTTTTTTATCAGTACACAGGATAATAAGAACCAGAAAATCACCTTCACTTATCAAAAAAATGAACTCGGTAAAGCGGGTATTCAATCTACGATACGCAGTGAAGACTATACAATAGAAAAGACACCTATTATTGAAAACATCGCAGGTTTTACCTGCAAAAAAAGCATTTATACCTTGAAGCATCCGGGTAATGCAAACAACCCTCGATTGGTATCTAATTCCCTTACAGTCGCTAAGATAGAGGTTTGGTCTTCAGATCAAATGCCATCATCAGTTAACTTCTTAAATCCCTTATATATCAATGAAAAAGGCGGAATAATGAAACTGAAAGTTTTTTATACTACAGACGAGCATGTGGCCATTATATATCGCTTTAAAAAGGTTGAAGCCACAAAAATAAGTCCTGAAGAAATGAAAATTCAGCAGTCCTCACCTGTCTATAATTATTCGAAAGACGCAGTACACATTGCCAGTCAAGTGATGGGTATCCTGTTTAAAATCTAATACGTCGAATTTACAATACATCCTATGAAAAAATTGATTTATTTCCTTTCATTCGCATTAATGGTGGTTTCCTGTTCAAATCCAGACACCAAACAAAGTACAGTAGCTGATACAGTTCAAAACCCGGCTGCTGATTCAAGCAAAGCGCAACCTGTCGAAAAGCGAGGGTTTGATATCCGCAACATTCCTGTCACTAAAAAAGATCTTGGGGTATTCCCTTATTTTTCAGCACCTAAAAAAACTGTTTACATCAATGGCGGCGGAAAGAAAAAAGACTTTGATCAAACGTATGTCCCGGTCAACGGCATATTGACTCCTGTAGAGGGACCTTCTTTTAGTGCATACATACAAGCTGCCGATGGGGAAGAGTGGCAACAATTCTATGTAGATAATAGCTATGAAGATATGATTGTAAGTTTAGGTGGGGTAAAAATAGCTGAGGAAGTAGTAACTAAAGAGGAAGTTGACCGTGTAGGAAAAGATAAATTGAAAAGTGGTGATGAAGGATCTTTTGACTATTGGAGCAATATCCCTATTAAAACTTATTTAATCAAACGTTCAGATAGCGATATAGTTTATATCCAGCTGCAAACCACCAGCACCAGCGGCGCAATACAAATTGCGGAGAAAGGAAGTTTTCATCAGACGATCTCGCTAATTAAAGCGGATGAAATTAAACAACAATTAGATCGTGCGGGGAAAGCTGTTCTATATATCAACTTTGATACCGACAAATCATCTTTAAAGCCCGAAGGACAAACCGCAGTAGAAGAAATCAATAAGGTGCTCAGTGCTGATATCAGCTTGAAAATTGCGATCAATGGGCATACTGACAATACAGGGAATGAAGCACGAAATCTGATCCTTTCAAAAGAAAGAGCTGCTGCAGTGCGTTCTGCATTAATTAAAAAAGGAATTGCAGACGAACGACTCATCTCAAATGGCTTTGGCTCCAAAAAACCACTGGTCGCCAACACAACAGAAGAAAACAAAGCTAAAAACCGGAGGGTGGAATTAATAAAGTTAAAAGATAGCGCTTAATCTACTTAATTTTTACAGATCCACTGCAAACGTCTCCTTCCGGTATTCCGTTTAACCAAACCTTTAAGAACTTTATTCTTTCTCGGGTCAGTTGCTCAAGGTATCCTGCTTCGCAGGTAGGCTGCACGGAGCCATATTTGTCGGTTTCAGGAAATCTAGCACCAAGTTCCGCGTCTCTTAACTGGACCCACAATCGTTGAGTAATCTTTAGTTTATTTATGAAGAGCGGCTGCGCAGCGTATTCTTTCAAAATTTGTTTGTATACCAAATTAAGTTCCTTATCTGCTTTCTCATATCCGCTACCCGCCTGCATATTTATAGCTGTTCTAGACTGTGCAGAAGTGCAAGAAGTGAAAAAGACAAACATGATCCCAATACAAATTCCTGCTAAGACACTCTTTTTTAACTGCATAAAAATACTTCCAAATTTCATCACTCTTATTTCAACCATTGAGTTTTGGGCTTTTGTTTTAAAAGCTCATGATTTTCCATTAAGTCAAATATGGCGAAATTATATTGTATCTGCTCATTAACATGACGTCCTTATTTATTTCTACCTTCTTCTTCATTAAAGTCAATTCCACAAAAAAAAAGCTGCCATTCACGGAAGCATACATATTTAAATAATAAGTGCTAGAAATCAGAACTGCCCATTGCCGCACAATATGCTATCCGTTAGCAGTCTTCAGGGTAACTTATACTCATAATTGATATGCTGCGTTCCAAGTTTTAACTGCTTCTTTTTTGTTTCACCTAACAATTTCGTGCTAGCATCTATTTGCTTTCTTTAATCATACGACAATTCAGTCTTTACAAAAGCCCGGACTATATCTGATAAGCTGACGCACACATAGAACAGGGAGTTGGCTTTAGCGGGCGAAGAATAAAGGACAAGGTTTAGTTATTTAATTTATCTTTAGCACATGGTTTGAGCTCAGGTTTCCTGATTTTCCCAACAGAGTAAGGTATAAACCTTTATCGGTAACCCTAACCGCTTCTGTAAATATTTAATTGCCTGAGAAAATTCAATGCCTAGAAACAATAAGAATATTCCCGTTAATGCGATGACCGACAATTTTTGTCAAAGTATATCAGTAGACGGGGACAGCTTTAACAAATCCGACTTTAAAACAGCCCATCAATACGAAAATTTAACGCAATCGCATCGTGATGAGGGGTATACCTTTCACATCGTCGAAAAGGGAATGGTGCATATTGAAATCGATTTTATAAAATATAAAATCATAGGACCTGCGGTTGTTTATATGCACCCGAATCAAGTGCATCGGATTTTGGAGTTTGGAAATATTACAGTCTGCTCTCTGGCAATCAAAAACGAAAACCTGAATCCCGATTATCTTAAGTTTCTGGAAGAAATAGCACCTGCAAAGCCATTGAAACTAACCAAAGAAAGCAACCTTATCTTTTCGGAAATATTTTCGCTTTGTCTGAAGTTTTTTAATCAAAAAGCCAATAGGCTTAGTTTTCATTTGTTAAAAGACAGTTCAATACTCTGGTTGCTTTTTTGACCTCACAGTTTCTGGATCAACATAAGTCAGAAGCCAATCTTTCCAGATTTGAAATAGTTGCAAAAACGTTCAGGCAATCACTAAAGGCCAATTACCGTACACTCAAACGGCCTGGCGAATACGCTGGTCTATTAAACATTTCTACCGCCTATCAAATCCATTGCAATACTTACCGTACTGGGATAAACCTTTCCATTTAGTTATTACATAATCAGGGATAAATTTTGTTTTCGTTGATAATTTTGGGCCTATCTTTTTAGATAGTTATTGCTAATCTAGCTTACTAAAAATACTTTTGCAACTATAATTTCTATAGTTAATTTAAGGCAATAGATAATGAAATCAGACTTAAAAGTAAATGAAGTCAGGAAAGTAAAAGAGAAACCCCTGATTACCATCGTTGGTATTTTAGGTAAACAGGGACTGAGTGCTGCGCGGACGTTGTTAGGCAGCGGAGAGTACCGTGTGCGTGGGATCACCCGTAGGATTGATTCCCCGGAAGCGCAGTATTTGAAAGAACAGGGCGTTGAACTGATGGGCATACCGCTTAACATAGGTTATAAAGAAGATTTAGTCGAAGCATTCCGGGGATCACATGGTGTTTTCATGATGACACCAAGCATTGCACCTCCTCAGACCCATGAGATGGAACTGGGTATTGAGTTAGCCGACGCAGCAGTTGAAGCAGGGGTGAAGCATATCATTTTTAGCAGTCTGGAAAATGTAGATAAAATTACTCAGGGAAGGAAATTTGCACCTCATTTTACAGATAAAGCCAAAATCGAAGAATATATACGTACACTTCCAGTCGAGAGCTCATTTATCTACATGGCTTTTTTCTATACCAACCTTATAGAATTTTACACTCCCTGTATGGAGGGAGATACAATGGTGTTCCCTATTTATCTACCTAAGGATTTCTGTGCGCCATTTGTGGATCCACTTACGGCTACCGGACCGGCTGTGATGGAGATTTTTTCACATCCCGGGATTTATGTCGGTAAGTCCTTGCCGGTAATCGGCGATATAATCTCTCCACAGGAAATGGTTAATACTTTTATCCGGGTTACAGGAAAGAAGGCGGTATATAGTTCTGCTTTTACGCGTGAGCAGATGCTTCGTCATTTTCCAGAATTTGCCGATAATGAGTTGTTAGTTAGTGAGATATTGGGAATGGCAGAATACGCAGTTGAATATGGTTATTTTAAAAAAGATCGCGACTTACATTGGAGCCGGCATGTTAATCAAAACAGCATGAATTGGGAACAGTTTTTACATGCCACTGGCTGGCAAGGTGAGAAGCTGACGTTTTAATCACTTATGAAGGTTTCACAGTATAAAACTAACCTATTAATTCCGGAGCTCTGAAAAGGGCTGCGAAACTACTCTGCCCATAGGTCAACTGTAGCTTAGCTTCTGGAATTTTGATGGAGGTTTGATTATACTTCTGCTTTTTACAAATATTCAGTGTCACTAAAGAAACATAGTAAGTCTGTCATTCCAATGGCGATGGGTAGACAGTGTATAAGATAGCCACTGTTGAGATGCATAGACTACCCTTAACGACTGGGCTAAATCGTGTTTATCCTAACAATTTAATTAAAATGCTGCTTCATTTCTGACATTATCCATTGAAGATGTTGAATTAGTACAGGCCATTTTTAGCGCCTTTATAACATGCACTATGTTGACACTGCAAAACTGAAAGAACCTATAGGCGTAGAATCCACCAGGCACTTTTCGAACATCACATCATTATATCCATTTTATGGAGCGGATTATTGTCCGGTATTAGGATAGGTTCTTGAGGGGTTTGCTTTCTCGGGTATAAGTAGAGTCCGAATTTTTTCGTAGTTATTTGTGCAAATTACTCACCAAACATATGAAAAAAGCGGTGTCAAAAGTCACTAAATACAAAAACAAAAGCCTGCAAATGATTCATTTGCAGGCTTTTAATACTAATTTTGTGGAGCCGAAGGGAGTCGAACCCTTGTCCAGTTGTGAGATAAATTATACCTTCTACATGCTTATTTTTCAATTAATTTTCGAGCTATAAACGGGCTGAAAACCGACCTTGTTTATAACCTTAGATACTTTATCTCACTTCAAGTCGTATCTACTTGAAGCCAGCTTTGTTGTTTCGATGCCCCGATTTCTAACCCAACAATGCAACAGTTAGAGGGACAAAAGCTGTTTAGTTCTAAACTAGGCAGCTAAGGCGTAAGTGTTTTCGCCAACTAAAATGTGATCGTTCACTTTAAGTGCTCTCCGAACAACGCACTGCATGCTAACATAACCTTCGCCACCCTGTCAAATCCAAGAACGGCCCCGGTTTTTTAGTTTTATCTCAATTCTTCTGTATCGAGTAAAACCGAACGACAAATGTACAAAAAAAATGCCAAATACAGCTGTAAACTAATATTTGGCATCTAAATTCAAATTGAAAACCTGTAATGTAAACTATATCGTTCTTCCAGGATATAGTTTTAATGCGATTTCTAAACAGTCCATTGCTGCATTCAAATCAGTTGTATTCAGTACATAGGCCATACGAACTTCCTGTTTTCCAGAACCTTTCGTTGAATAGAATCCGGTGGCAGGTGCCATCATCACGGTTTGGTTCTCATGTGCAAAATCTTCCAGTATCCATTGGCAGAATAGATCCGCATCATCAATCGGGAATTTTGCAACTACATAAAAAGCACCGCCTGGATTGGGACAAAATACGCCTTCAATCTGATTTAAACGACCCACTAAGGTATCACGACGTAGCGTATATTCTTGATTTACTTTTTCAAAATAACTATCTGGCGTATCTACTGCAGCTGCACCAGCTATTTGTTCAACCATACCTGGACTTAACCTGGCTTGGGCAAATTTTAATCCGGAAGCAATTACTGCTTTATTCTTGGTAATCAAACAACCTAAACGCGCACCACAGGCACTGTAACGTTTAGAAACAGTATCCATAATCACTACATTTTCTTCCAATCCGTCTAAATGCATTGGTGAAATAAATTCACGGCCATCATAACAAAATTCACGGTAAGCTTCATCAGAAAATAAAAACAAGTCGTATTTTTTGCAGAGTGTTTTTAATGCTTCTAGTTCTGCCCTTGAATATAAATAGCCCGTAGGGTTATTTGGATTACAGATAATAATGGCCTTCGTTTTTTCAGTAATCAGTTTTTCAAATTCAGCAATAGGAGGCAAGGCAAATCCATTTTCAATCACAGATAAAATAGGCTTTACAACTACATTACTCATGCAGGCAAAACCATTATAATTAGCGTAAAAAGGCTCAGGGATGATAATTTCATCACCTTCATTCACACAAGTTTGCATCGCAATGGTAATGGCTTCTGATCCTCCAACGGTTACTAGGATATCCTCTGGAGTAATGCCGTAACCTAATTTATTATAGTATTCTGCAAGTTTTAAACGGTAGGCAAGTGTTCCTTCGGATGGCGTATAAGCCCAAACATTGAAATCTATGTTTTTAATGGCATTCAACATTCCTTCGGGTGTTTCAATATCTGGCTGACCTATATTTAAGTGGTAAACTTTCTTACCATCTTTTTTAGCTTGATCAGCATATGGCGTTAACTTTCTGATTGGCGAAGCTGGCATTTGCTCCCCCTTTAGTGAAATCTTTGGCATGGCACAAAAATAAAAAAGTCCCGATGATTATCGGGACTTTACAAATATTATTTCTAGAAAAATTATTTTGAGCTTGCTGCAACAGTTTCACCTTTAATGTAAAGAACTTTTACTGGTGTTTTTGCGTTTGAAGTTAAAGTTACTGCTTTAGAAAATGCTGATGGACCAGCAGCTGCATTAAAAGTTACAGAAATTACACCAGTCTCACCTTTTTTAATTGGTGTAGAAGTATATTTAGGAACAGTACAACCACAACTAGCTTCAGCCTTAGTAATAATTAATGGTTCTTCACCAACATTGGTGTATTTAAAATCATATGTCACTGGCTTACCCATCGGAATTTTACCGAAATCGTGAGTTTCTGATTCAAACTTAAAATCTGCAGGTTTTGATTGCGCATTTGCAATCACGCCAAAACCTAAAACGAAGGCGAATAATACTAAGATCTTTTTCATGTTATATGAGAAATTATTTTTTTTAAACGGTTAAAACAAATTTAACAATTTAGTATTAAAACAAAAACTATTCCAATTATATTTTGTCAGTCCATATATAATTTTACAATTGAAGATTAAGGCAAGCTTTTAATTTTGCATATATTTGCCAGAACCAATATTTGATTATGATGCAGAATGAAAAATTTATAACCAATTCTATTGACAATTCTGAATTAACATTTAACGATTTTAAAACAATCGTAATGAATGATTATAAGATCGCCTACGAAAGCAGACAAGCTAGTGTATTGGGTCGCAGAGAGGTGTTGACGGGAAAGGCTAAATTTGGCATTTTTGGCGATGGTAAAGAGGTTCCTCAAGTGGCTATGGCTAAGGCTTTTAAAAATGGCGACTGGCGTTCAGGGTATTACAGAGATCAAACTTTCGCCTTTGCAACAGGCATATCAACCATTAAAGAATTCTTTGCTCAGCTATACGCTAATCCTACAAATGGTGCCGATCCTTTTTCAGGTGGACGACAAATGAACTGTCATTTTGCAACCAAATCCATTAATGAGGATGGGACCTGGAATGACTTAACAAAAATCAAAAATTGTTCTTCTGATATATCTCCAACAGGAGGCCAAATGGCTCGTCTGGTTGGCCTGGCATATGCATCAAAATTATTTAGAAACAATAAGGAACTTGATTACCTCAAGCATTTTTCCGTTAATGGTAATGAGGTTGCCTTTGGTACCATTGGCAATGCTTCAACTTCCGAAGGCGTTTTTTTTGAAGCCATAAATGCTGCTGGCGTACTACAGATTCCGATGGCTATATCCATTTGGGACGATGCTTACGGAATTTCTGTGCCGGCAAAATACCAAACAACTAAAGAAGACATTTCAGAAGTTTTAAAAGGTTTTCAGCGTAATGCTGATCAACCCGGATACGAAATATATAAGGTTAAGGGTTGGGATTATCCAGCCTTATGTGAAGTTTATGAAAAAGCCATAGAGGTTTGCAGAGAAGAGCATGTTCCTGTACTGATTCACGTAACCGAACTTACACAACCTCAGGGGCATTCCACTTCGGGCTCTCATGAAAGGTATAAATCTAAGGATCGCCTTACCTGGGAAAGCGAATATGATTGTTTGCTCAAGATGCGGGAGTGGATGCTGGATTCTGCGATAGCTACTGAAGAAGAAATCACTGAAGTAGAGAAAAAAGCAAAAGTATTTGTCCGTAATGCTCAAAAAGAAGCCTGGAATGAGTTTTTAGATAGCATCAAACCAGAGCAAAAAACAGTGATTGATTTAATAGGCGGGCTCGCTAAACATCAACCAGAATTAGCGAAGATAGCGGCACAGTTAGCTGCAACTGCAGATGCACAGCGGAGAGAGGTATTCAGCGCTGCCCGTAAAGCCATTCGCTTATCAGCTAAATTTGATACTGAAGAAAGAACAGCACTATTAACATGGTATCAAGATCAGGAAGCATTAAGTTTCGACCGTTATAATTCAAAACTTCATACAAATGGGATAGAAAGTCCAGGTAAAATTGCTGTGATTGATGCCGAATACGATGAACTCTCAAAAATGGTGGATGGGAGAGAAGTGCTTAATGCCTGTTTCAATGAGAACTTCGCTCGTGATCAACGTTTGGTGGCTTTCGGTGAGGATTTAGGGAATATAGGGGATGTTAATCAAGGTTTTGCTGGTTTGCAGGCTAGGTTTGGTGAACTGAGGGTTACTGATACTGGTATCAGGGAAATGACTATCATGGGCCAAGGGATTGGTCTTGCTATGCGAGGCTTAAAACCTATTGCTGAAATTCAATATTTAGATTATCTGATCTTTGCCTTAAATGTGCTGAGCGATGATTTGGCTTCCCTTTCATACCGAACCAAAGGCATTCAGAAAGCGCCTGTTATTGTTAGAACAAGAGGACATCGTTTAGAAGGCGTTTGGCATTCAGGCTCCCCCATTAGTATGTTATTGGGTTCGTTAAGAGGCTTGCATTTGTGTGTGCCACGAAATATGACTCAGGCAGCTGGAATGTATAATACGCTTTTCAGAGCCGATGAACCAGCAGTAGTAATCGAATGTCTGAACGGCTATCGTTTAAAAGAAAAATTACCCAATAACATCGGTGATTTTACGGTACCACTTGGAAAGGCAGAGGTACTGGAAAAAGGTTCGGATATTACAGTAGTATCTTATGGATCGACTTTAAGATTGGTACAGGAAGCTGCAGAAGAATTGGCTAATTTTGGTATCTCAGTGGAAATTGTTGATCCTCAAACCTTATTGCCATTTGATTTGAATAAAGTTTGTGCGGCCTCTCTGGCCAAAACGAATAAACTTTTAGTTGTAGATGAAGATGTTCCGGGAGGTGCCTCAGCTTACATTTTGCAAAAAGTACTGGAAGATCAAAACGGGTATTTTACGTTAGATGGAAAACCTAGAACACTATGTGCCAAGGCGCATCGTCCGCCTTTTGGATCAGATGGTGATTATTTTAGCAAACCTTCTGTTGATGATATTATTGAAACCATTTATGAAATGATGCATGAAACCAATCCGGGTCAGTTTCCAGCAATTTATTAATGCTGTAGCTGGCGGAAGGTCTTGCTCTATATAATATAAATCCGGACTCAATTTAAATTTTAAAAATCTTTTATAATTAATGGTAAAATAGATATCTTAGGTGAAGTTATCTATTATCGTCCCATTTATGTTTCATGTAATTGCTTTCAGTGGAATAGCTGGTGCCATTTTGCCTGTTTTAAACTTCTTCCATTTTTATAACATTTAAGCGGTTGGAGAATTTATTAGCTGATTTGGTTTATACCTGTTCAGGGTACTGGAAACAATCGATTTTCTGTTTTTTTTTCTTCACTTTTCTCCTCTGTCAGGAAGGGCATGCACAAAAGAATAATCAATCTCAAAAGGTAGATAGCTTGTTAGCGCTCAATCAATCGCATCCCCAAGTTGATTCGGTTAAAGTTATGCTACTTGAACAGATCTATAAAGGTTATTTGAAGTTAAAAGATGTCGGTAAATTTGAAGAATATGTAGATAAAACCGTTGCCTTGGCCCAAAAGTTAAAATTGCGGAACATATCAGGTTTTGCTTTGTATCGCCGGGCAAAATTTTATCATGGCAAAACTGTTTTTACAAAATCCGAAGAATACTATCATCTGGCGATTACTGAATTTGAACTAGCTAAAAATTTAGATATGGTTGCCGGAACATATTTAAATTTAGGTGCTTTATATACTGCGATTCCTGATTATGCAAAATGTTTAGAAGTCAATCAAAAAGCAATTGCCATTTATGAACAAATGGGCAATGAATCTGATTTGGCGAGTTGTTATACCAATCTTTCTGCTGTTTACCAAAGTCTTGGAAACCATAGCCAATCGCTGGTTTACCTGAATATGGCATTAAAAATCTTCACCAATGAGAGTGCACAGTCAAGAGGAGTAGCAGTAGTCAATGAATTAATCGGGACTGCGTATTATGAGGCCAATCCCTCTGAATTGAAAAAAATGGGTATTCTTCCTAAGGATCGTTTAGGTGTGGCTTTGCAATACTATCAAAAATCATTAAAGGTAGCAGATCTTTTAAATGATAAAAGCATCATGTCATCCGTGAGGAAAAGTATGGGAGATGTTTACAATGCAATGGATAAAAAAGACCTGGCCTTAAGCACCTATCAAAAAGCCATTCAGATTGGCAAAGATCTTGATGATAAATCAAGCTACGTAGACTGTCTATATGCTTTAGGAATGTTTTACCAGCAGCAACATGATCATGCAAATGCTTTGGCGCTATTTAAAGATAGCTACAAAATGGCTGATGAAAATAATCTTATTGAATTGAAAAGAAATGCAGCACTTGGCCTGAGTGATTCCTATAATGAATTAAAAGACTATAACCAATCGCTCAGCTTTTATAAACAATATATTGTGCTGAGAGATCAGATTTTTAATGAGGATAAGGAAAAAGAAATCACCAGGCGACAAATGCAAATTGATTTTGGTTTCAAAGAAAATGAATATCGCTATAAACAAAAGATTACGGGAATAGAATTGCAAAAACAGGTACTTCTGGCTAAGCAACAACAACAAGAGCTCTATTTAAAAAAACAACAACTGGCATTAAGTGACCAGGAAAAAAGCCTGCAACGCCTTACTTTTTTAAAAAAGCAGCTAGATCTGGAAATTGCCCAAAAAAATCAGTCTGGGAAATTTGAACGTGCCAAACTTCAGGCGAAATACGAAACCTCTCTTAGAGACAAACAAATATCAAAACAAGAGCAACAAATTAAGTTCGATTGGAGAATCAAAATTTTCCTCTCCATCGGCCTTGCACTTGTACTTTTTATCGCTGCTATCATCTATTATAATCAGCGCAAAACCAAACTTTTAAATAAGGTCATTAATCAACAAAGGCAAGAACTCGAACAATTAAACAGGGTTAAGGATAAGATTTTCAGTGTGGTAAGTCATGATATGCGCACTCCGGTGAACGCACTAATTTCGTTTATTCAGCTATTGGAAGGTGGGAACATCGATCAGGAAAAACTCACCAGATATGCAGCTACACTCAAGCATAATTTGAGTTATACGTCAACGATGATGGAGAATCTTTTAAATTGGGCAGCCAGTCAGATGCAGGGTTTTCATCCCGATATGGAAACCTTGAATATTCATCAGTTACTTAACGGGGTGATGGATGCTGTGCTCCATCATGCAGATGCTAAAAACATCAAAATAGAAAATAAAACTGATCCAGAAATGCATGTTGAAGCAGATGCCAATATGCTTTCGCTAATTGTTCGCAACCTGATCAGCAATGCCATCAAGTTTACACCAAGAAACGGGTTAATTACTTTATCAGATAAAAGTTTAGAGAATGAGCTGCATATCATCATAGCTGATGATGGTATAGGCCTGAGTGATCAGCAAATGGAACATTTTAATAAAACCAGTTATAACGGTGCGGGGATCAGTACCTTGGGTACTGAAAAAGAAAAGGGAACCGGGTTAGGCTTAATACTTTGCAGAACATTTATAGACCTTATGGGCGGTAAAATAAGTGCAACTAAAAATAATCCTGCAGGGACCATTTTTACCATTAGCTTACCTAAATAAATTAAATTCAAACGCAATTCAGCATCCTGTTTATTAGGTCGTTTTCAGCTTTTACTTGATAAATCTGGATAAGATTTTTTTATCTATTGCGTGCTCGAGTAGCTCCTGGCGATTAGCCGCACTGATTGGAACCACAAAATCGTGATTCAGATGCACTTCATGATTGGTTAAAGTGGCAATATGGTTTACATTAATGATATATTGCTTGTGTACCCTGGAAAAATAATTCTTAGGGAGTTGCTTTTCTAAATTCTTCAAACTCACCAAAATAATATGCATATCGTTTCTGGTAAAGATTTTAGAGAAATCGCCCATACTCTCAATATAAATCACATCATCGTATTTTAGCTTGGTAATTCCCTTTGTTTCTTTAAAAAAGAAATGATCATCTTGGTTGGTCGGCGCCTTGTAAGCATTTTCGGCTACATGACTCACCTGTTTTTTCAATTCGAGGTATTCTATCGCTTTGTTTGCAGACTTTAATACCCTTTCAAAAGTTGCAGGTTTGACAATAAAATCAATGGCATCTACCTCATAGCTTTCAGCAGCATATTTGCCATGTGCCGTAATAAATATGAAAAGTGGATGGTTTTTGAAGCTTTTTAATAACTCAATTCCCGACAATTCTGGCATATCGATATCTGAAAATACAATATCGATGCTGTTTCTGGATAATATGTCAGCGGCCTCAATTCCGCTTTTACAAACGGCTATAATTTCTAATGGTGAGATTTTTCGCAGATGCATTTCCAGAGCATCTCTTTCGATCTCATGGTCATCAACAATCAAACATTTGTAGCGCATTCAGGGGGATTTATTGAAATCAATATAATATAGGATAACATATTATACAGGCATTAAATATAATTCAAATTCCCAATAACTTAAGAGAATTTAAAAATTATTATCTTTTATTTATAAATCGTTGGTTAGATTACATAATGATTAAGAAAAGTCTCACAATATTAAACCTTAATGTTTTAATTCTTATGCTTTTTTTTACCGGTATATAATTTTTCGCCAGCTTTGACTTCTATTTGAAGATCATTTTCTTCTGGCGGTACAGGACATCGATAACCATCACTATAAGCACAGTAAGGATTATAAGCTTTATTAAAATCAACTTCGATTTGATGGTCTTTAATATCCTTTTCCCTTAAATCGATATATCGACCACCACCATAGGTTTCCTTTTGGTTTGTTTGATCTGTAAAGGGCAAAAAGAGTAAATCTTTATAAGCCGGATTCATGGAGAGTGCTACATTTTTATAAAGCGTCATGTTGACTGACGTTCCACTTAAATTAAAGCTGATTTTAGCGTAACGATAAAATTCTTTACTGGTACCATCATAGGTCGGCATTTTAAAAATCTTTTCGTTTGTTAAAATATCTACTTTTGCCATGATTCTGTAAGCACTATCTATTTCAAAGAAATGCAGCTGTTGTAAATCTGCTTCCTTTAATGGCGAATGACTATCCTTTAGAAAATCTTGTTTATACACCTCACGATGCTTGGTAATTTGCTCGGAATAGGATTGAGCAAAAGTATTTAAACTAATGAAAAGTAATAGGATAGGGAAGATTTTCATAGTTTGTTAATTACAAATTAAATAGTCGTCATTACCTAGCAATGACGACATAATATTAGATCACACTCACTTTATTTCTTAAAAACTGATCGGCTAAAACCAAGGCAGCCATTGCTTCTACAATCACTACCGCTCTTGGCACTACACAAGGATCATGGCGGCCTTTACCTTTAATTTCTGAAATCTCTCCGGCTGCATTTATGGTTTGCTGATTGTGCATGATGGTAGCAACAGGTTTGAAGGCCACTTTAAACGTAATATCCATCCCATTCGAAATTCCGCCCAAAATACCACCAGCAAAATTGGTAGTGGTTTTGAAAATTTTTGAATCAGCGGCTTTAGGTTGAGGAATATCGTTGTGCTGTGAACCCTTTAATTCACTTCCGGCAAAGCCCGAACCATATTCAAAACCATGAACGGCATTAATACTTAACATTGCTTTGCCCAAATCTGCATGTAATTTATCAAAAACCGGCTCGCCTAAACCGGCAGGACAACCTTTAATTACACAGCTGATTTTACCACCTACGGTATCACCATCTTTTCGGATGGCATCAATAAATTCAATCATTTCATGAGCGGTAGCAGGATCAGCACAGCGAACAATGTTCTCTTCTCTGATATTTAACAAAGCTGATAAATCGTTGCTTTCTAAATTTGGTGCCTCAATGGTTCCTACCGAAGTAACATGAGCAAAAATTTCAATGCCTTGTTGTTTCAGGAATAATTTAGCAATGGCACCTGCGGCAACACGTGCGGCTGTTTCGCGTGCAGATGAACGTCCACCACCACGGTGGTCGCGGATCCCATATTTTGCATCATAAACATAATCTGCATGACTTGGCCGATATACATCTACATTATGTCCATAATCTTTTGATCGCTGGTCTTCATTCGGAATCAATAATGCTATCGGTGTTCCGGTACTTTTCCCCTCAAAAATGCCAGATAAAATCTGAACGGTATCGCTTTCCTTTCTTTGTGTGGTAATTTTGGATTGACCTGGTTTTCGTTTATCTAATTCTGACTGAATAAAATCCAGATCCAGATCCAATTGCGCCGGACAGCCGTCAATAATGACTCCAATAGCTACGCCATGAGATTCACCAAAAGTAGTAATGCGAAATAATTGTCCGAATGAATTGCCTGCCATGCTTATTTTAAATGTTAGATTTGAGATATTAGATTTGAGATTTTTCCCTCAAAGTATATCTAAATCAGGTTAGATTTTTTTTATTGTTTTTGAGTCTCACACCTCGTGTCTCAATTTTCATATCTCTTTTACTTCAAACCCTGCTTTTTTCAAATCTTCCCAGAAATGAGGATAAGATTTTTCAACTACCTGCATGTCTTCAATTTCCACTTCGTTGATTAATAGCGCAAGTGGTGCAAAAGCCATCGCCATCCGGTGATCTTCATAAGTAGCAATGGTTATTTTTTCAGGAAAATGAAGTTCATCAGTATTTAGTGTGTAAACCAAATTATTTTCTGTTAACGTTACGCCGATTTTAGCCAGTTCGTTTTGTAAAGCAGCAACACGATCAGTTTCTTTAATTTTAAGGGTTTCTAAACCTGTGAAAGACATATTTTTACCTAAGGCAGCTGCAATAACAATAATGGTTTGCGCCAAATCAGGACAGGTTTTTAGATCCATAACCTGATTTGTATCAAGTGATAACCCCAGGTTACTAATCGAAATTCCTGTTTCCGTTTGGCTCGTTGCAATACCAAAAATCTTCATGATTTTTTGAATCTGGCTATCACCTTGAAGGCTTTTCTCTTTCAATGCCGGTAAACTGATTTCTGCTTCATCTGCCAAAGCCGCAATGCTGTACCAGTAAGATGCTGCGCTCCAGTCTGGTTCTACAACAAGGGTTCCGGCTTTAAAAGCTTGCGGTTCAATGGTGATTGAATTTTCGCTCCAGGTATGTTTAATGCCGACCTCTGCAAGCATATCCAAAGTCATGTCTACATAAGGTCTGGAGGTCAGTTCACCTTCAATTTCCAAAGTTAACCCTTTCGGCAAAATAGGGGCGATCATCAGCAATGCAGAAATATACTGACTGCTGATATCACCTTTGATCTTCACTTCCGCGGTTGTCTGATTTAAGGGACCATTGATATTTAGGGGTGGAAATCCATCAGATTCAGCATAGGAAATATCGGCACCAATGGTTTTAAGCGCTTCAGCTAAAATACCAATGGGGCGTTTTTTCATGCGTTCAGTTCCAGTTAACAAGAAATTTCCATTTTTTGCCGATAGGTAAGCAGAAAGAAAACGCATAGCTGTTCCAGCCGGGCCAACGTCAACCAGTCTTGAGTCTTGAGTCTTTAGTTCGGAGTCTTCCCTCAAGGAATTTAAAATCCCATCAAGCGTAACAGTATCTGCTGCATTAGATAAATTTTCAACTTTAACAAGTCTATTACTTAAAGCACTGATAATTAATGCCCTGTTGCATTCACTTTTAGAACCGGTTAATTGGATTTCCGTATTTATATTCTTGGTTCCTTTAAAAGAAACTAAGGCATTTTTAGACATGGTATTCTGGTTTTAGTCTCATCAACCCTCCCTAGAAGGGAGGGCTTTATAATGAGCTTAGTACTTGCAAATTTATAAATCATTGATGTGAGGTTTGAAACAATTAAAATAAGATTGCTTCGTACCTCGCTATGACGTTGTGCTTAGACCTTGCTTTTCGCTTTAGTCTTTCAGCTTTATTCTTAAGCTTTAACTTCAGTATGTTGTTCAGCTGCAATTCCTTGTTCAGACTTACCAGCGTTCATAATTTCAGTTTGTTTACGGATCGATTCACCGTGCATCAATTCTAAGAATTTTTCTGTGAAATTTAAGTCTAATTTTAAAGCTTTTGCAAAGGCATGCCCTTTTTTAATGATTGCATCCCAACGGTTTACTTGTAAAATGGTTACCTGGTTATCACGTTTAAATTCACCGATTTTCTCCACGATGGACATACGTTCTGCTAATTTCTGTAATAAAATATCGTCAATTTTATCAATTGATTTACGTAAATCAGCTAATTTATCTGCGAAAGCTTCATTTGGTGCCTCTGGTTCACGAACCGTTAAACGCTCAACCAATTCTGCTAATGCAGCTGGAGTAACTTGTTGTTTGGCATCTGTCCAGGCTACTGAAGGATCAACATGAGATTCGATCATTAAACCTTGCATGTCTAAATCCAAAGCTTTTTGAGCGATGTAAGGGATTAATTCACGGTTACCACAAATGTGGCTTGGATCGTTAATGATTGGCAATTCAGGGCATAAAGTTTTTAATTGAATAGCCATTTCCCACATTGGTTCGTTACGAAAAGAGCTTTTTTCGAATGAAGAGAAACCTCGGTGAATTGCACCAATTTTAGTGATACCTGCACCATTGATTCGCTCAATAGCACCAATCCACAACTGTAAGTCAGGGTTAACTGGGTTCTTAATTAATACAGGTACATCGTGACCTTTTAAAGCATCAGCAATTTCCTGAACAGTGAAAGGGTTTACAGTAGAACGTGCACCAATCCAAAGGATATCAACTCCTGCAGCTAGAGCTTCTTCAACATGTTTTGCATTTGCCACTTCAACAGCTGTTGGTAAACCTGTTTCTGCTTTAGCACGTTTTAACCACTCTAAACCGATACTTCCAATTCCTTCAAATTCTCCCGGACGGGTGCGTGGTTTCCAGATACCAGCTCTTAAAACTGATACTTTACCAGTTGCAGCTAATAAATGTGCTGTAGTTAACAATTGCTCTTCAGTTTCAGCACTACACGGTCCAGAGATAATTAATGGTTCGTTGTTTACGTTTAACCAAGTGTTTAAGGGTTGAATGTTTAAATTAAGTTTCATGATTTATGGATTGTAATATTTTATAATTCGTTTATTTTTTTATGAATCGGTTAGTTGTTTGGTTGTTAAATTGATGAAATGGAATAATATATGTCTTACCAACTTAACAACTTTTCATCTTAAACTTTATCGTTCTTCAAATATTCTCCAAGGATGTTGAAGTTCGAGGTATATTTTAATGCCTTTCTAATGGCCTTATCATATTTTTCTGTGCTTGGCCATTCCAGATCGACATAAAAGTAATATTCGTTTCGTTTCCCTAATACCGGCATAGATTGTATTTTTGTTAAGCTTACCTCTTGTTCTGCGAAGATATTTAATACTGTTGCCAGTGAGCCTGCTTTATGGCCAACCTGAAAACAGATGGATGCTTTGTTTATTTTTTTTCCTTCGTCTGTTTTGTCTTTTTTAAGAATGAGAAACCTGGTATAGTTCTTCTTGTTTGATTCTACTCTACGCTCTAAAATGTTTAAACCATAAAGTTCTGCGGCTAAAGTATTTGCAATAGCCATTGTATCGGTTAATTTTTCTTCCTGAATCCGTTTTGCGCAAGCAGCAGTATCGTTGCTTTCTACAATTTTAATATGTGGATAATCGTAAAAGAAATCGATACATTGACGAATAGCAATAGGGTGGGAGGTTACGATTTTAATGTCCTCAAATTTCACCCCAGGCAATGCCATTAAGTGCAATTGGATAGGAAGGTAAACTTCGCCTACGACTGAGAATCCATAATCGCGGATCAGCGTGTAATTCGGTAATAAACTTCCGGCGATTGAATTTTCAATGGCCATCACCACGAAGTCGGCATCGTTTTTTTCCAGCTTATCGCAGGTTTCTTTAAATGAATTACATTCTACAGTTTCGATGTTTTGACCAAAGAATTTGTAGGCTGCTTCTTCATGAAAGGATGCTTTAATGCCTTGAATTGCTACTCGTTTTGTCGTTTCCATTTTTGCGTAAACAAAAAAAGTCCCGGCTACTTGCCGGGACTTTTTTATACATTTTAATATTGTTATCTATCATTTTGCATATTAGCCCCGGCTCTTACTAAAATAGTAAAAGTAACCAAAGTAATATGTGTTGAATAATTTCATTTTCGTTTTTGAATGAGCCAAATGTAGCAACAAAATTTAATTTGTCAATAGGAAAATGAAATTATTTTTAATAAAATTTAATTTTGTTTGATTTAGACTGTTTTGGAGATGGGTATGGAATGTTGATTTAAACTTCAAAATAAATTATTAATAATGTTCTGAATATCTTTCTTTGAAATTGTAGCTTCTTCAGATTTGTCATAAATATAAATCATTATGATTTCATTTTCGGTTTGAAGATAAGTAATGACTCTATATCCTCCACTCTTTCCTTTCCCTTTGCTTTTAATTGCAAGCCTGATCTTGAAAATGCCGTTACCTAAATCAACACCAGTTTTTGGTTTGAGTTGTAGTATTGATTCTAAATGAATTAAATCGTTGACTAATGATATATGTTTCTTTTTAAGCTGTTTGGATTTTTTGATGAAAATAGGGGAATATATAATTTTAATTCCCACTGTCAAATATCAGTTAGCGATAATGGTGCAATTTTGCCGGACTTAATATCTTTAGCTTCTTTTAATCCTTGTTTGATTCCATCAAGCAAATTTTGCTTTTTAGAACTTTGAATAACCTTCGCATCAATTCTTTTCAATACTTCTAAAAGAAATTGAGTATCGTTATCCTTTACTTGTATCGTTAATGTTGTCATAATAAGATCGGCTTTACTCAAAAATACAAAATTAAATTATAGTGTTGAAAATGTTTTTTCTAAGAACTTAATTACATGTTCTTGAACCTGATAGCAATGGAAACAAATATAAAATTGCAGCAACCCTGAATATGCTGTCATTCCTACGCAAGAAGACCGCGAAGCAGCTACAGAGTGGACCTGCCCATTATAATACAGATGCTTCGTGCCTCAGCATGACAGAAGTTTTTAAAAGATTGGAGTGGGTAACAGGACTGAATGTGCTAAATTTCAAAACCACTACATTTCCAAATTTTGTAAATCAAAAACGGCCTGTAAAATACAGACCGTTAATTTTATCCTGTTGAATTTAATGTTCTTCGCTGTTCGTTGAAATCTTTAACCTTATGATTGTCTAGGTTTTGCTTAGCCAGCTGTTCCGCTTCCCACAATTCCTGCTGCATAATTTTAGCAACTTTCGTGCTGCCATCATGACTCCAGCCTGGGGGATTAAAAATATACTTTAGCTTATCCATAAAAGTGGGGGCCTTTTTTATATCAGCATTTAAGGCAATAAATTCATGGAAAATAATGTTGACTGGTCCTGTATCTTTTGGTTGAGTAGTTAAGCCATATTTGATGATATCTTCAGATAATTCTGCCTGGAAAGTTCCAAACCACCTATCCCAAAGAATTAAAACCATCCCCATGTTTTTATCCAGGTAACGCACATTACTGGCGTGATGCACACGATGGTGGGATGGCGTTACAAAAATATACTCATACCATTTCGGGAAGTTAATTTTATACTGTGTATGCACCAGGTTACCATAAATTTGTGTTACGAGGTAAGCAAACAAAATATCCATTGCGGTAAAACCCATAAATGCCAATGGCAAATAAAAGAATACCCGATACAAAGGTTCGAAAACGGTTGATCGAAATCCCGTTGTTAAGTTAAAATGTTCTGACGAATGATGGGTAACATGCATAGCCCAGAAAAAGCGAACGTAATGACCAACAGTGTGCAAAAACCAGTACAAGAAATCCTGTGCTAAAATTAATACCAGCCAATAAATCCACACATTGGAGATTTGGAATAAACGGAACTGATAGCAATATTCCAGTAGAAAAAAAGTGGCGGTCTTCATGCCCAAATTAATCACTACAGCGGCAGTCATTAAATAAATGTTGGTCCAGGTGTCGCGTTTGGTATATAATTTTTTGTCGTGCGCATAGCTAAAGTACATTTCAACCAAGGTTAAAACAATCACAAAGCCAAATAATCCGCCTACAGAAATATCACTTTCGGTAAATGTCATCTTATAAACTGTTATAATAATCTAAACTGCTTAAAATATCGGCGTTGCTTACACGGCAGTTAAACGTGCATTTGCCTGTAGTTTCTAAAAGCGAGAATAAAATATTTCCATCTTCATTCTTTTTATCGCTTTGCATTAATTCCAAAAGCGTTTCGAAACTTTCTTTTTTGATCTGGTATTTCGGATATAGTGACAATAAATAATCGCTGATATCTTTCAATTCTTCTTTTGTTAATTCACTGTTTTTAATGGATAATGCTGCCTCGCAGACGAAACCAATCACAATAGCCTCACCGTGGGTAAGTGGATTTTCATCATTTGCCAGCGAATAACTTTCTACAGCATGCCCAATCGTATGGCCAAAATTTAAAATCTTGCGTAGATTTTTTTCATGTGGATCAATGGTAACTACCTCATTTTTAATTTCAACAGAGCGGTAAATGTCTTCAGCTGATGGCTTTAGGTAATTGGTGGTTTTGAGTTTTTCATAGTAAGTTTTATCGTAAATCAAACCATGTTTAATCATCTCAGCAAAACCCGATAAAAGCTCACGATCTGGCAAAGTTTTTAAGAATTCAGTTTCAATGAAAACCATTTGCGGTAAGGTAAAAGTACCCACCATGTTTTTCACATTATCAATATCAATCCCAGTTTTGCCACCTACAGAAGCATCAACTTGTGAAAGCAGGGTAGTAGGCACATTAATGAAATCGATGCCGCGTTTGTAGGTTGAAGCGATGAAACCACCCATATCGGTAATTACGCCACCGCCAAGGTTAATCATCAAACTTTTGCGGTCAGCCTCAAAATCCAGAAGGGTTTTCCAAATGCCAATACAAAAATCAATGTTTTTATTTTCTTCACCGGCTGATGTTTCAATCAAATCGAAGTCAGAAAAATCATCCATTAAGGCTTGAAAAACGGGCAGACAGATTTCACTGGTATTTTCATCTGCAAGAATAAATACTTTGCTGTATTTGCCGCTTTCCAATAAGGTTTTTAAGGCATCTAAATTACTTTCGAAGTAAAGTGAATGGCCTGCGCTGGTTAAAGTTTCCATTATATGACTTCGATTTTATCTTGTTCAAAAGTGATGATATCGCCAACTCTAACTTTGTATCGTTTACGAAATTCCACTTCTCCATTACATTTTACTAATCCATCCATTACGGCAGCCTGAGCATCTCCACCGGTGCCAACTAATCCCGTAGCCTTTAACAGCTGGATTAATGGAATAAATTCGCCTTCTAATTTGAATTGTATCATTTAGTTGCAAAAATACGATTATTTACAGGTTTTTAGTTTTAACAATGGATGCTTTTTATAATTTTGCATCCAACTGACTTATTATATAGCTAAAATGGAATTATCCCCCAATAAACAGCCTAATTTCGACAATACAGAGGTAGCATTCCGTCAAAAAACAAATGCCGAACTCAAAAAAGCATTCTGGCTTTTCAAAATGATTGGCAGCAACTTTCTAACAAAAGTAGGCCCACCGATTACTAATTTCTTTTTGAATATAGGCTTGCCAGTTCAGGGTGCCATTAAGGCGACTATTTTCCAGCAATTTTGTGGTGGTGAAACCATTGCAGAATGTGACCATGCCATTGCTCAGTTGGCTAAGGGTGGAGTAGGAACCATTTTGGATTATTCCGTTGAAGGTGAGGAAGAGGAAATTGTTTTTGACGAAACTTGCCAGGAGATCATCAGAACGATTCTTCGTGCAGATGGTGATCCAAACATTCCCATTACGGTTTTTAAGATTACTGGGATAGGTCGATTTGCATTATTAGAGAAATTAGACGCTAAAAAAACTTTATCTGCTGAGGAACAAGCTGAGTTTAATCAAGTAAAATTGCGTTGTGAGATGATCTGCAGAACAGCTTTTGAAAAGAGTGTGCCCATTATGATTGATGCCGAGGAAACCTGGATTCAGAATACAATTGATGAGTTGGCTTTAGATATGATGCGTAAATTTAATCAAGAGCGTATTATCGTTTATAATACTTATCAAATGTATCGCCATGATAAACTGGCCGATATGAAAGCCGATCACTTAATTGCGAAAGCTGCTGGTTTTATTTTGGGTGTAAAAATGGTTCGCGGGGCGTATATGGAAAAAGAGCGCAAACGTGCTGCTGAAATGGGTTATCCATCTCCAATTCAGCCTGATAAAGAATCATCCGATCAAGATTATAACCTATCGTTGCGTTATTGTGTTGATCACATTGAAGATATCGCCATTGTTTGCGGAACACATAATGAAGACAGTAGCCGTTTGCTTACCTATCTTCTAAATGAGAAAAAGATAGCTCATGATCATCCTCATGTATATTTCGCCCAACTCTTGGGTATGAGTGATAATTTAAGCTTTAACCTTGCTGATGCTAATTATAACGTAGCTAAATATGTTCCTTATGGCCCAATTAAAGCCGTAATGCCTTATTTGTTTAGAAGGGCTCAGGAAAATACTTCCGTTGCCGGCCAAACCGGAAGAGAGTTAGGATTAATTGAAAGGGAATTGAAAAGAAGGAAGGTATAGGGTTTACGATTTCAGTGAGATATGATATAACTGGTCATTTTGGATTTACTTCAGCATCATTTTGATATTAAGACCCTGAAATGAATTCAGGTGACGACCGTTCATTTATCAGGCTCGCCATGCTGGATTTATTTCAACATCTTTTTGGTATTATGACACTGAAATGAATTCAGGATGACGACCGTTCATTTATTAAGCCCGTCATGCTGAATTTATTTCAGCATCTTTTCGCTATTAAGACCCTGAAATGAATTCAGTTTGATGACTGCTATATAATTCCGTTGGCTTCCAAAAAAGATGCTAATTTTGCCGGCTTTTCTGTCATAAGTAAAGTATTTAAACCAACTTTTTTTGCACCTTCTATGTGTTGCGGACTATCATCAATAAATAAGGTTTCTGCAGGATTAAGATGATTATCCTTTAAAACCTGTTCAAATATATTGGTGTTTGGTTTACGCAATTTCATATGTTGAGAGAAATAGGCCTTCTCAAAATAGGTATCATAATTATTTAAATTAAAGGTAGTTTTTAAATAGTTAATGATCCAGTCGTAATGGATTTCGTTGTTGTTGCTTAACAAAAATGTGCGGTATTGATCTTTCACTTTCAAAAGAACATCATGGTTTTCCTGAATGGTTCCAATCAATAAGCTATTCCAAGCCTCATCAATTTGGGCATCAGTAAGCTCGGGTTTGTTTGCAGCTTTTCTAATGCCTTCACGAAACTCGGCAGGTGAAATTGCACCAGTTTCAAAATCATCAAACAGTTGATTGTGAGCTTTATGGGCAAAAAAGTTTTCGATATCGGTAATGCCAAGCTTTTGAAATGATGCCTGAGCAATTTTAAAATCAATGTCGAAAATTACGTTTCCGTAATCAAAAATGATGTTTTTAATATTTTGCATAAGTGTTTGAACTTTTTGCAAATATCATCATTAATTATTAGGCGCTATAATTTTTAAAAAATAAGAAAGCTGTTAAAGATTAAGATCGATTTATTTAATCACTAAAACCGTCCCGTCGTTTTTAATCTTATAATAATATTGTGTTTCATTTTTTCGGCTAATCACTTCGATATTTTCAACTTCGCCTATTTTGCCTGTTTCGTCTTTGATGATATCACCTTGTTTAACTTCATCAAGTTGTTGCGTAGAACTTTTCTTGTTTACATTTATCATGGTATAATTATTTTATGACGGTTAGATTTATTATTACAAACAGGCAATATTGATAATTGGTTTCAAATATTTGATATTCTTGATGTTACGTGAGTTGAACTATTTTCAAATATCTATTATACGTAAGGCCCTATTTAGATTTCTGTTACTTTTACCAAGAGAGGAGTGATCGCTAAACCTAAAAAAACAGCGTAAATCTGATTTATAATTCCTCCTATTTTTATTTGCTTATGAATTCATAATCATATGAATGATTTCCAGATTGTTGAGGATTTATTAAAATAATCTTGATTAACATGTATTAAGTTTGTATTTTTTGTTGACTATTGGTAGATGAAAAATTACAAAAAAACAATTATTTGATTAGAGGTTGCTTATTTTATTATGGGTAATATTCTATTCATGAAGAGCTTAATAATTTGATTTTGATGGAAATATGTATGGAAATAATATTTTTGTAGATCAATCAATTCTCTCAACAATACCATAGCCTTGATGGCAAAGCGGATTTAAAGGAAAGTAAAACCCAAAATATCCCTTAATTGATCAAATTGTTTTCTTTAAATCAACACCAGCTAAATAATATGTAACCATACAGCAGGAAGTTAATCTAACCCAGAAAAAAAGATAGCGCATTCAAGTACAATGATAAAACTGGAACTTATTAAAGGAATCTTTAAAAGAGAAATTGCATTAACCGCAACTCATCCTATGAGAATTCTGGTAATCAAAGATGGAAATGGACTTCTTTGTATGAATTCGGGAGATTATGAATTAAAAAATGGCAGAATATTTTTTATCCCCGAGGAGGGGTTGGTAAGAATTGAAGGTGAAATTCTTCAAGGCTATTGGTTAAATTTTAGTAGTTCGTTATACTCCGAATTTCTCAAGCAACATTTAGATCCTTTAGCCAAAAACCTTTTCCTTAACTTGTCTTTTAGAGATTGGAGTGGCGATGCGCTTAAGAAAGCATTCAGTTTACTAGCGCAATTGAAAAAAGAAATGGACTTAAAAAAAGATTCGCTACTACTGTCTCAATGCCTCTCCTTATTTTTAGGTTTTACGGCTGGCTTTGATGGATACCTGACCGCCCTTACACAGGATGAGTTACAGCAGATACTGAGATTTAAAGCGGTTTTTGAAAAGTACTATAAAAAAGAAAAGTCTATTCAGTTTTATGCCAATCAAATGGCAATGAGCCCTAGAAAATTAAATGCTTTTCTGGATCGTATCCTTGGAAAAAGTCTGTTTGTATTAATTAAAGATCGGGTAATGAGAGAAGCTGAATTGTTATTGCTGCATAGTGAATATTCCATAGATGAAATTTCATATATTTTGGGCTTCCCAAATGCAACAAATTTTAGTACCAATTTCAGACGTTACAAAGGTATTTCTGTATCGCAGTTTAGCAATAATGAAGATTGATGCTGCTGTTAAAGGAACGCCGATCGCGTAGATTTTGTCCCTTCTCAATAACAGGTTTTCCTGACCTCACCACAACATTTGCTGAGCGCCTGACGCGTAAGGCTTTGCTTACTATTATCTACTACCAGCAGCATCAATTTTTCAGCAGCTAAATTAAAAAAACTTAGGAGTAATTTACAAGATATTCTTATCTAGTGTAGAAATTATAAAAATAATTTTTTTAACGTGATCAAAACCATACTAAAATGTTTTAAACTTAATTATGGTGTAGTAATAAAAATTAGGAGTCCTTTCAATAGAATGTGTATTTTTAGAAATAATTTATTGAAAAGTAAAACGCTAATGTTATTTATATTTTAACTAAATTTTGGTCTAAAATTGGTTGACGGCAGGCTTTAGATTCAATAAATTGTTACGTGTAGAACTGATATGCTGGCCTAGTAATTTGGATAGAGATACATATCAGTTCCGTTAAAATTTAATCTGTATAAATTTCAATATGAAAAAAACTATTATTTACTTCCTCCTTTTTGTTTCAAACGCATTATTTGCACAGCATCAAAAATCGCCAAGATTAATTTATCCAGGTTTATTTGAGGAAGTGCAATTATCCAGGATATATGCAGATGGGAAATCTTTTGCTGATGCAGTGCCGAAAGCAGATCCTGCTTCGATTATGAAGGCTTATCTGAATCAAAAAAGTAGTAAGGATTTTAACCTCAAAAATTTTGTTGATTCGCATTTTAGTTTGCCTGAAAGCCACACTGCCTTGTATAAATCGGATATAAAGGCTGGTATCGAAAGGCATTTAGATACTTTATGGACTGTTTTACAACGAAATCCTGATACCACTACCACTTATCAATCTTCATTACTTCCCTTGCCAAAGCCATACTTAGTACCCGGAGGACGATTTAGAGAGGTTTATTATTGGGATTCTTACTTCACTATGTTGGGTTTAAAAGAAGCAGGTAAAACAAAATTAATGAAAGATATGGTCGATAATTTTGCATACCTGATCAATACCTATGGTTTTATTCCCAATGGAAACAGAAGCTATTATCTTACCCGCTCGCAACCGCCTTTTTTTGCAGCGATGGTTCAGTTGCTTGTACTGGATAATCCAGACGTTAAACTAAATGAATACAAAGATGCTTTGGAAAAGGAATACCAATTCTGGATGAAGGGTGCTGAACAGCTGAAACCAGGTAACGCCATTAATCACGTGGTTAAGCTGAGTGATGGTGCCATTTTAAACCGATATTATGATGCTGGTGATCAGCCGAGAGAGGAATCATACAGGGAAGATTATGAAGCAGCAAAGTCAACGAAACAAAACCCAGCTACCTTTTTAAGAAATGTGCGTTCCGCTGCAGAGTCAGGCTGGGATTTTAGTAGTCGTTGGTTTGCCGATGGCTTAAGCTTTAGTCAGATTATTACCACTGATCTTTTACCTGTTGATTTAAATACGTTGATGTATAATCTGGAGCGTACCATAGCAGCTGCTAATCAAGAGGCAGGAGATACCAAAAAAGCCAGTCTGTTTTCTGCCAGAGCAAATAAACGCAAAGCTGCAATATTGAAATATTTTTGGAATGCTCAACAAAATTTCTTCACAGACTATAACTGGAAAAATAAAAGTTTTTCTAAGCAATTAACCCTAGCGGCTTCTTTTCCGCTTTATTTCAAATTGGCTACTGCAGTTCAGGCCAAGGCTGTATCTGAAAAATTAGAAAAAGACTTTCTTAAATCGGGTGGATTAATTACAACACTAAAAACAACCAAAGAACAGTGGGATGCTCCAAATGCCTGGGCTCCCTTACAATGGGTGAGTATATCAGGATTACATCATTATGGCTACCATAAATTAGCTGATACGATAACCAATAGATGGGTTAATCTGAACATAGCTGTTTTTAAGAATACGGGTAAGTTGATGGAAAAATACAATGTAGTGGAAACCAATAGTAAAGGTGGAGGAGGGGGTGAATATCCATTACAGGATGGTTTCGGCTGGACCAATGGTGTATTGCTTAAGCTGTTGAAGCGATAGATGTCAACTTGCGAAGTTTAGTTAGGTTAACTTGCGAAGTTTCAAAGGCCTGAGGCAGGTCAGAACTTCGCCAGTTTTGAAGATATTTAAAGACTTTATTTAAAAGGCTAAATTTTAGCCATTAGTTCTTGTGAAGTTGGTAAAGGAGCTTCAAGATTTACCATTAAACTGACGAAGTTTTTCTGGCCCGCAAATCCAGCTACACTTCGTAAGTTGAGTCGAATGCAAAGTTTTCCCAGCACGACGCAAATCTGCCGAAACTTCGTAAGTTAAAAGCAGGGCAGAACTTCTCCAGTTTTAAAGACATAAAAAATGCTAAGTCCGGCCTTGAATATTCAGGGCCGGACTTAGCATTTGTATTAAATATTAAGGTCTTTTAAAATCCAGGATTCTGAACAAGATTTGGATTACCGAGTTGATTGTCAGGAATCGGAAATAAAAGATATTTCGCATCGCTGGCTGGTTTTTCTTGCCAAGCAGCCAGGAATTTACCAAAACGAATTAAATCCTGTCTTCTAAAACTTTCCCAGTATAATTCACGTCCGCGTTCATCTAACAGGTTATCCACGGTCAAGCTTCCTAAAGTGGATGC
Source organism: Pedobacter psychrotolerans (assembly GCF_004340665.1). Classification (GTDB taxonomy): domain Bacteria; phylum Bacteroidota; class Bacteroidia; order Sphingobacteriales; family Sphingobacteriaceae; genus Pedobacter; species Pedobacter psychrotolerans. The sequence continues at coordinate 440,973 of NZ_SLWO01000004.1, read as the reverse complement.
GCCTCTAACTGTTCTGATGGAATTGACAATGGTTAGGGCTGCGCCAGCCTGTGACGTTCTAAGCAAAGCTTCTGCTTTCATCAATAAAACGTCAGCATACCTGTAATATACCCAGTCGTTATCTGGTTTTCTTGAACCAGCATTTGCATAATCAATAGGATATTTAACAACACGAATTCCAGCCACTTCCAGGTGATTTGGATCCCTTTCGATAATGCTTACTTCTGGAGTAAAGGCTAATGGGTTTCCTTTTCTGTCTTTTAAAGCCAGGCCAGTCTGATCAAATTGCTGACCAACTAAAAAGCCTACTCTAATGCCCGATATATTGGTTTGCCCCGTATAGGTATCACCTCTTCTTTTATCAGTAGCCTCAAATTTGTCGTAAAAATTTGATAAAGTTGCAAATCCATTATAACCGTTCGGATTTTGATTGTAGTGTAGGGTACATTTCCACATACCATCTAAATCACTTCCATCATTTCCGGCGGTATTCTCTGCAGTAAAAATGTTTTCTCTGGAAATAACATTATTTGAAGGAGCGAAGTTGTCAAAATAGTTGGTGGAAAGTGAATATCCTCCTGTTGCAATTTCATCAGCCAATGAAATTACTTTTGCCATGTCAGCAGCATCAAATGTAGGTGCGTTACGGTTTAAGAATGCGCCTTTATTAAGGTAGATTTTCATCAATAAAGTTCTTGCTGCATTCTTGTTTGATACGTTTGCAGGACCATTTGGTAAGTCTGGAATGATTGCAGTTAACTCTGAGATTAAATAAGCAATTTCTTCAGATGCATTTCTCACTTTGGAAGGAAGAATTACACCCTCACCAGTTTCGCGGTAAGGAACCTGGCCCCAGCCATCTAAAATAGAGAATTGAGCAAAAGCCCTCAGGAAACGTGCCTCAGCTGATTGTGCGGGAGTTGGACTAAATCTTAAAACTGTAGTAGCTGCATAACTTATACTATTTAAATCTCTGAATACACCAGAGATTCTGCCATCATCTGCAGCCCATTTGTGTAAATGAAGTGCTCTCCATGCGCCGTTATCATCCCAATCACCTGCTCTTGTTGGAACAATGGCTTCATCAGATGTTACTTCCTGCAAAGCAGACCAGTTCCAAGGTGCTTGATAAGGACCTCTCATGGCGATGTAAGCTGCAGAAATTAACCCTGGTACGTTTCCTTGAGAAAGTGTACCAGAATTTACCTGACCATTTAAATTCTCATCTAGTTTGGTACAGCCAGATAGCGCTAGTGTTGCTGCTATAAAGCCGATTATATATTTATTTTTCATTTGATTTCAATTGAATGATTAAAGAGAGAAATTAACACCAAAATTGAATGTTCTCGCTGTTGGATATGCTGTATAATCTATACCGGCAGAAGGAACACCATTTACACTTTTGTTTACATTTACTTCCGGATCAAAACCTGTATATTTTGTAATTACGAAAAGATTTTGGCCGTTGACGTAAACATTTAATGATTTGATTGCTTTGCCGATATTGCCGAAATTATAGTTTAAAGTTGCGTTAGCTAATTTTACATAATCTCCTTTTTCTATGTATCTCGAAGATGCAGCAATTGGATTGGCGAGAGATTCCTGAACTGGTAAAGAAAGAATGCCTGATGACACATTTCTGGAACCCAGGTTGGAAATCGCTAAAACTGAATTTGCTGTATTGTTATAAACACTTTGTCCGAATGAACCATTGAAGTTAGCCGTGAAAGATAATTTTTTGTATCTTAAATTTGTGCTTAAACCCATAATGAATTTTGGATTAGGGTTGCCAACATAGTATTTTGTAAATCCATCATCAGTATATAAAGAGAATCCATTGGCATCTAAACCATTATATTGTCTGGTTACCATGGCAAATAATGGTAAGCCATTTTGAATCACTTCTGTGGTTACATCACTTAATCCCTGACCACTTAATGAGCCGGTTTTGATCAAGTCATTCAGGTTTTCAACTCTATTTTTAATATAGGTTACGTTACCTCCTAAAGACCATGATAAGTTATCTTTTTCAATAATGTTTGCATTTAAACTCATCTCCACACCATTGTTAATAATCTCACCACTTAAATTTTTCCATGTGATTACATTGCCTTGCTCGGCCGGAGCAAATGCTGTTTGCGGATATAATAAATCTTTTGTGGTTTTATTGAAGTAATCAATAGATCCCGTTAGTTTATTGCCAAATAAGCCAAAATCTACACCAACATTGGTTTGTTTATCTTCTTGCCATTTCAAATTATCGTTCTGATTATTTATACCAACTTGAGGAATAGGATCTCCAGCTTTGCTTGGTGTTCTATATACGAAACGTTGTTGAGATGAGCCCGAAGGGAAATCTTGATTACCGGTGATACCATAACTTGCTCTGATTTTTAATAAATCCAGCCAGACTACATTAGCAAGAAAACTTTCTTTTTTAATATTCCATGCTGCAGCAAATGATGGGAAATAACCATATTTATTGTTTGCACCAAACTTTGTTGAACCATCAGCTCTAACGGTTGCCGTTAGTATATATTTATTATCATAGTTAAAGATAGCCCTGGCAAAGTATGATTGTAACTCTGTTGTTGGATCCTGACTGGTTACAAAAGTTCTGTTCGCCTTAAGTGTTGCCTCAAAAGCATCCGTATAATCAAGAGGCAGATTTCCGAAACCTGTGGCTGTATTTACTGCACTCTTATTTATAAAATTTGAATATTCATAACCGATTACGGCATTTAAATTCAGCTTCATAACAATCTCTTTGTTAAAATTTAAGGTATTGGTAAACTGCTGTGTCACTAATTCAGTGTTAGAATAGCTGGCATAACCACCTAAAAAGTCTCCCGAAGGTTGAATACCTTGTAAGTTCAGTGTACTTCTGGTTGAGGCTCTTCTAATCCCTGTGCTATAATTTACGCTGGCTAACATTCTGTATTCCAGCCATGGTGTAATTTTGTAATAAGGCGAAACGCTTCCTAAAATGGTCGATACTTTTGCTTTATCGCTGTTTGCCGCTAATGCCGCTAAAGGATTGATGGTGGTAGAACCATAATCAATAAACAGGCTTCCATCTGGATTGTAGAAAGATTGAGTTGGGTTCCAGGATAATGCCTGACTGATCAAACTTCCGGTGAAGCCTGCATCTGTGGTAATTGGTGCAATACTTTCCAAATACTGATTGCTGATCATGTTTACATCCAAACCAAGCTTTTTGCTTTCCAGAAACTTAAAGTTACCGTTGAAACCTGCACTGTATTTTTTAAAATCAGAGCCTTTAATAATTCCTTGTTGATTTTGGTAACCTAAAGATGCCCTGAATGTATTGCCATTAGTACCTCCACTGATGCCTACAGAATAGTTTTGGTTGTAAGCGGTTCTTAAAATTTCATCTAAAGCATTCACGCTGGTACCAAAGTCGCCGCTGGTTAAACCATATTTTTTGAGTGCGGCCCGATATTCATCACCTGTTAAAACATCAACCTTGCGGGCAACATTTCCCACACCTGCAGAAGCGCTGATGTCTATTTTAGTATCACCAGATTTTCCACGCTTAGTGGTAATTAAAACTACGCCATAAGCTGCTCTTGAGCCATAAATGGCTGTAGCTGATGCATCTTTCAGAATTTCCATGGATTCGATGTCAGCCGGGTTGATGAAATTGAGTGGATTTCCGTCAGGAGCAGTACCAATCCCTGCACTGGTAGAAGGCCTGGCTGAACGTCCGTCCAATGCCACACCATCCACTACATACAAAGGTTGTCCGGATCCGGTAATGGCCGAATTTCCCCTGATGCGAACCGTAGAGGAACCACCTGGCTGGCCACTGTTGCTGATCATTTGTACGCCGGCTACTTTTCCCTGGATAAGCTGATCTGGGGCATTAAGTGGCCCTTTATTAAAATCTTTTGCTGAAACGGTAGCGGCAGCTCCTGTAAGATCACTTTTCTTAACGGAGGCGTAACCCACAACTACAACTGCATCCAGATTATTCAGAGAGCTAAGTGTAATGTTTAGTAAAGTTTGATTGTTAACGCTAACAGTTTGAGATTCAAAGCCTACAAAGCTTACAATCAATTTTGAAGTTGCAGAAGGTACGGCGATCTGATATTTCCCTTCAGCATCTGTTTGAGCTTTTACGTTGGTGCCTGCTACCTGTATGGTTGCGCCAACCAATGGCAGTTTGTCATTATCATAGATAATTCCTTTTACCACTGTTTGGGCAAAGGCGGTCATGCTGAGCGCTATCATTAAAAAAATGAGGGTCGTCAGCTTTCGTAGGAAATGCAATTTCTGTTTATAGTTAAAAACAGTCTGATTGCTAAGTAAAGTAAAGTTCATATTCGTTTTAATTAGTTGGTAAGTAAAAAATTGATTTAAAATCAAATGTGCCTTTAAGGTGGTAGTGTGCTAATCATGTTTATATTGGTTTTAGTTAGTTGTTTGAAAGGTAATTATAGAAGATTTTTAATTTTTTTAACCGTTTTAAGGGCATCATCGATGCAGGTGCCAGGTTCCGAATTTTGAAGTGGTTTTATCACTCATTGCGCCTATAACAGGCTCAATGAGTAAGCTTGTTACAGGGCTGACTAAATTTAATAATGGTGACTGATTTGCATTGAGTCCTAAATAAGCATAAATGGGTACCATATGGGTTTCCTGGAAACTGAAGCTGTATGGAATGCCAAAAAAGCCCATGTGCATGGCAATGATGGAACTTAAATTAAGTTGCATAGCAGTTAAAACGTTTTCCGTTTTTACAGGTTGAATGTTAATCATTTTACCGCTCTTTGATTGTCATTAACGATAACTCAAACGACTGTTGTTGCATTGCAACCGACTTTTTAGGATGTAAATTGGCCTTATGAGTATTACTCTGTGCAGTAAATAAATCAGGAAAATATAAAATATATAAAAGATTTAGTCTCATATCACGTACGGTTAGGCTGAAAATGGATTTTATCCATCTCAACAATTCATATTTGGTTATCTGCAGATTTAAAGCCGGGATCGCTTTAATGGGTTACTGCATTTTAATACTGTGAAGGTATGCTAAATTCACATTTAAAACTATGAAAATGAATTAATTATTACCGCAAACGTTTGCGGTAATAATTGCGGAAATGTTTGTTGGAGAAAACTTATATTTGATTAACCAAATATTTAAATGAAGCCTAGCCCAACACTTAAAAAAATTGCAGCGCAACTGAATGTTAGTATTTCAACAGTTTCCAGAGCTTTAAAAGATCATCCGGATATTTCTATTGAAACCAAAAGAAAAATTAATGAGCTAGCCGCACTGATTGAATATGACCCTAATCCTTATGCGGTAAACCTGCGCACACACAACAATAAGGAGTTTGCCATTGTGGTGCCTAGCTTATCCAATTTCTTTTATCACTCTTTCATCAGTTCAATTGAGGAGGAAGCGAGGAAACACGGGTATTCTGTATTTATCTACCGTTCTTCGAATGATCCGCAGATTGAATTAGAAATTTTAAAAAGTTGCAGACTTAAGCGGGTATCTGGTGTATTTATTTCCGTCACAACGGAAACCAAAGATATTGCGCCTTTTTTAAAACTGGATGAATATGGTATCCCGGTGATTTTTTTTGATAAAGTACCTGCTTGTGAACTGTGTAATAAAATTTGCGTAGCCGATGAGCATGCGGCATTACTGGCGGCTTCAGCAATTTTGAAAAAGGGTGTTCAAAATGTATTGGGTATTTTTGGTGATCCAAATATGTCGATCACCCAGGTTCGTTATCATACCTTTCATAAGGTGCTTAATGAAGGTAATCAGAAGATTCAACTGCAAAGCGTGAATGCAAGCAGTGCTGATGAGGCAGAACAGATCGTTTTAACTGCACTCGCCGATTTTAAAGGGAGGTATCTTGCCATATTCTGCATGAGTGATGAAATCCTTGCTGGCGTAATGAAAGCTGTACAGCGCAAGGGCTTGAAGTTTCCACAGGATATAGGCATTATCAGCATCAGTGATGGTATGATACCGAAATTATTCTATCCAGAGATTACTTATGCCGAAACCAGCGGTTTTAAGTTGGGGAAACTTGCCTTAAACAGAATGATGCGCTGTATTGCCGGAAGTTCATTCGCACAAACCATTATTGATGAGTCGCATTTGGTTGAAGGAGGATCGATTTGAATGGAGAGGGAGTAGAATTTGGATAGCATGGAGTGAATAATAGGGTGCCGATCGCGAGAATGAATGCGTAAAGTAATCTTTCAACCTTTGCTGTCATCCTGTGCCAGTCGAAGGACTTTTAAAAACTGTTCTTAAAAGTGTTTCGACAAGCTCAACATGACAAATTTTAATACAAATTCATAATTATGATACAGTGTTCTAATATATGTTTACCAAAATATTATTTCGAAGGTCATTTGAAATGTCTTCCGTAATGGCAATCAGTTCATCCGGTTCATTGGTATTGTTCATCACCACTTTATTGCAACTTTCTCTGTAGGGTAGAAGATATTCCTTATAGGCAGGTACCACATGATTATGCCATTTGTAAATTACATCATCTTCAGGATAACCGCGTTCTAAACCGTCCCGTTTTACACGCCTGTCTAAGGCTACCTGTTCATCTGCATCAACAAAAATGGTATGATCCAATAAGTCTGAAATTTCTTTGAAATGTAGAATAAAGAGTCCTTCGACAATTATGATAGGTGCTGATTTAATCTCCAGGATTTTGACAACAGCCAATGGGTTATTAAAACTATATTCCTTTTTATAAACTACTTCACCATCTAACAATTGTTTAATGTCTTTCAAAAATTGCTGACTATCTATTGTAGATGGAAGATCAAAATTATAAAGTTTATTTTCTTCCTGACTCATGTCTCCGGCAGGAATGTAATAATCATCCTGAGAAACCAGTGTTACTTCATCCTGTTTAAAATGATGAAGGAAACAGTTTAGAAAAAAAGTTTTGCCAGATCCGCTACCACCGGCTATACCAATTACAAATGGTTTTTTGTTTAAACTCATTGAGCACTATAGGTTAAATTGCATAAAAAACGCTTGTCTAAAGCGCCTAACGAATCTGCAACAGCTTTAGTCATTACAATGATAACATCTTTTGTTGATTCGTTCTCTGTAAATTTACCAACAACCTTGGCGAAGGTAGTGCGGTTTGTCATCGGGTTGGTAAGTTTAATAACCCGCCCAACAGGTGCAGTGCGGTGTAATACCAACATTTTTGAACTATCTAAGTCTGCATCAGCAATCCATATTGCAGTACCCTTTTCTTCAATCTGGCTTAAGCCATAAACACTCGGATCACGACGAAGTTTTGGATCTTTTACCATGGTACTGTCCGGCTCGTTAACCTGCTCTTCTTTTGATAAATCATTTACAGATCTTGCCTGTGGTGGCCTTGGGATAATTAATTTTTGATCAGTCTTAATGGTATTATCATCCATTTTATTTGCTGTTCTGATCTGATAGGCCGTTACATTATATTTTTTGGCAATGGTAAAAATATTTTCACCATCAGCAACGGTATGGATAAAGCTCTCTTCTTTAGATGAAGCTGGCTTTGTAATTTGTTCTGCCTGCTTATCTTTAGGTACCTGTACATCAGTGATAATGCCTCCAGGTACTTTTAATACCTGACCAATTGCAATGGCATTATCTGGTAGGTTATTTAATTTTCTTAGTTGATAAGCTGTAATGCCATATTGTTTAGCAACAGTAAAAATGGTTTCGTTTCTTAAAACGGTATGAGTACCTACAGCATCTACAGGTTTTGCTGCATCCGTTACAGGTGTGGTTTGTTCAGACACACTGACTACTTTATTTTCATCAACATTTTTGGTGGCCGGAATTTTTAATTTCTGACCGATACGAAGATTGTTGCCAGAAAGGTTATTGGCCTTTTTAACTTCTTCCACTGTTGTGCCATATTTTTCTGCAATTTTCCCTAAAAACTCTTTTGGTGCTACAGTATGTTCAATCATAGTTTGATCGGTAGTAGTAGTAGTAGTAGTAGTAGTAGTAGGCTGTACTGTAGGTGTCGGATCAGCCTTTACAGTCTGTATTGGAGTTTCCTGAGTATTTGATGCCGAACCATTCTTTGCCGGAATTTTAAGCAGTTGACCAATGCTTAAATTGTTTCCTTTAAGATTATTTAATCTCTTAATCTCATTTACCGTTGTGCCGTATTTTTCTGCAATGGCATTCAGGTTATCTTTTGCTTTAACCGTATATTCTATAATACCGCCATCAGTAGAAAATGTAGTGGCAGGATTAGGTGTGTTGTTTGATCCCCAAGGAATATTGGTTGGAACTTTAATGATTACACCTACTTGCAAAAATTTATTTTCATTGAAAGCCATTATATCCTTTGGTGATACATTGTATCTTCTTCCAACAGAATAATAAGTGTCTTTGGCTACGATTTGATGAACGATCAGTTTTTTGCCATTGTTATTTTCCACGCCGATGGAATCTCTCGCTGTGTTGGCTTTCGCATTTGCAATATTTAATGCAAATAAAACAACAGCAGATAAATATATTTTATGCATTTATTTTATGTAATTTCTAAGTCAAAGAAAGCAATTATACGAATAATATAATTAACCATATTCACATCAGTTAACCAGTGTTTTGTAAAATTAAAATAACTTAAGCTTTATTTTAATGGTATATAATTCATTCACAATTACTTGTAAAGGGGTTAATTACTGCCTTGTTGAATTATAAACGCACATATAAATAAGGTATTGTATTCAATGCACTTTTAAGGTTAAAACTTTTAAAGATTTCAATTGTTACGAACTCATTAAATACATTAAAAAACAATTAATATGGACGCTAAAGAAATAAGCTTAAACGAAAAAGAGGTTAAACCGGTAGTTGATCTTCTAAATGATTACTTGGCTAATTATCATATCCATTATCAAAAATTAAGAGGTTGCCACTGGAATATTAAAGGCCAAAACTTCTTTACGCTACACGTTAAATTTGAAGAGTTGTATACCAATGCACAATTAACCATTGATGAAATTGCTGAGCGTGTGCTCACCCTTGGAAAACCACCACATAGTCGTTTTGCAGATTACATCAAAGAATCTAGCATTAAAGAGATAGATACCATTGGAATGAAGGATCTTGATATGGTTGATGCTATTTTAGATGATATGGCTAAACTAATTGAGCTGGAAAGAGAAATTTTAGATGCTACAGATGAGGCTGGAGATGACGGATCAAATGATATGGTGAACCGTTTCATGCAGTTTAAAGAGAAAAATACCTGGATGCTACGCTCTTTTGCTGGAAAAAAATAATCGATTTCAACCAGATTAGAGCCTTAGCTAAATGGATTTTATCAAATATCTGTTTATCTAAGGCTCTTTTATTTTATCACTATCTTCGCTTTAAGCTTTGGTCTTTCGGTTTTAGTCTTAACCTTCCAACCTTCTGCCTTCTAACCTTCCACCTTTCTAGTGGCTTGGCGCATCAGCATTCACTCGTTTAATCTGCGCACCTAAGACACGTAAACGCGTATCAATATCCTGGTAACCACGTTCAATCTGTTCGATGTTGTAAATGGTGGATTTACCTTCAGCAGATAATGCTGCAATCAACAGGGAAACTCCAGCTCTGATATCAGGAGAAGTCATGCTGATTCCACGAAGTTTATATTTTTTATCAATACCATTAACGGTTGCACGGTGTGGATCACAAAGAATAATCTGCGCACCCATATCTATCAATTTATCCACAAAAAACAAACGGCTTTCGAACATTTTCTGGTGGATTAAAACATTTCCTTTCGCTTGTGTAGCCACAACTAGAACGATACTCAATAAATCTGGTGTAAATCCTGGCCATGGAGAATCTGCAATGGTTAAAATAGAACCATCTATAAATGTATCAATTTCATAATGTTTTTGTGAAGGAACGTAAATATCATCACCTCTGCGCTCAAGTTTAATCCCCAGTTTCTTGAATACTTCCGGAATTACGCCAAGCTCATCGTAACACACATTTTTGATGGTAATTTCAGATTCCGTCATTGCAGCCATTCCAATGAAAGAGCCAATTTCAATCATATCAGGCAACATTCTGTGTTCTGTTCCACCTAAAACTTTAACGCCTTCGATAGTTAATAAATTTGAACCTATACCAGTAATCTTTGCACCCATACGATTCAGCATTTTGCAAAGCTGTTGTAAATAAGGTTCGCAGGCTGCGTTATAAATGGTGGTTGTTCCTTTAGCTAAAACTGCAGCCATCACAATGTTGGCTGTTCCGGTTACTGAAGCTTCATCCAATAAAATATAAGCACCTTGCAGGTTGGTGGCATCTACATTAAAGAAAGCCTTTTTGCTATCATAAACGAATTTAGCACCCAATTTTTCGAAACCGATAAAGTGTGTATCCAACCTTCTGCGGCCGATTTTGTCGCCACCTGGTTTAGGAATAGCAGCTTTACCAAAACGGGCCAAAAGCGGACCAACAATCATAATTGAACCCCGTAAACCGCCACCTTTAGCTTTAAAAGTTTCGGATTCGAAGAAGTTTAGATTGATGTTTTTAGCTTCAAAAGTGTAAGTGTCTTTATTGATCCGTTCAACCAAAACACCTAAATCGCCCAGTAGTTCGATTAATTTATTTACATCTTTAATATCCGGAATATTGCTGATGGTTACCTTTTGCTCGGTAAGCAATACTGCTGATAAAATCTGCAAAGCCTCATTTTTAGCGCCTTGTGGGGTGATTTCACCTTTTAATTTAATTCCGCCTGTTATTTCAAATGCGTTCATATATTTTTCTTTTACTAACCCGTTCGTCATCATGATCCGATAGCTATCGGATTTATTTCAGCATCTATTTTCAAAGATTCTGAATCAAGTTCAGAATGAAGTGTGGTTATTAATATTTTGGTTTATTGTTGTTATTAGTCCTTCCGCGGTTATTATTGTTATTGGTATTGTTCTGGCGGTTTTTTCCGTTGTTGTTGTTATTTGTTCTTCCGCGGTTGTTGTTATTATTGTTATTCTGACGCGGATTCTGTGCTCTAAATTCTACTTTAGCCAAATTTACGCCTTCATCGAGAGATAACAAGCCTCCGGAAAGATATTTTAAATCTTTAATGATGGTATCGTCACTTACATTATCCTTGTTCCAGGTAACATAAGCCATTTTCATAAAGTTTGCGATACCTTGAACCATGGCTTTTTTATTTTCCGGGTTCTCTTCACGCATAGCTTTCTCAATTAAGTTTTCCACCGTTTTACCATAGTGTTTGTAGGTAATTCGCTGCTGCGGATAGGGAAGAGGCTCTGGTTTTTTAAAGGCGTTTTCTGGAAGTGGTTTCGGATATGGACTTTCCACATCGATCTGATAACCAGAAATGATGTGGAGGTGATCCCAAAGCTTGTGTTTAAAATCGGCAACATCACGTAAATGAGGTTGTAAAAATCCCATCAGGTCGATTACTGCCTGGGCATATTTATTGCGTTCTTCAATGGTAGGTAATTCGCAAATATACTTCACCATATTCTGAACGTTGCGGCCATATTCTGATAAAATCAGGTGACTGCGCGTCGTATTATAATCAAAATTCATGTATAGATAATTTAATGGATAAATCTTCCGGCGATACGAATTATGAAATAACCAAAGGAGATAAGGTTATGAATTCACCGAAATGTCTATTGCCGGACTTTCGTTATTTATAGTTCAAAGATAATCTTTTTATAACAAATGTTATTATTTTTATTTTTTGGGAATGTACGTTCATTAGTGCTTTTGAAACTGTGCATCGTCTTCTCGACTGGAGTGCAGCGGAATGGGGAGATCTTTAAGATAAGTACTCCTATCAGTTAGTTACAAAGATTTCTCTACTGCGGTCGAAATGACGACAAGTAAAATTGCTTTTTACTTAATTTAAAGTTGGTGTAATTATCATAAGTGTTCTGAAGATTATGAATTGTCACTTGAAAACTGTTACAGATGGTTAACCACCCCCTGCCCCTCCTAAATTAGGAGGGGAGTTCCCCTCATAGCTCTATAATGTAAACTACCATTAATCTTCCGAACAACTGAGGTGTAATCACCAACCAAAAATTACATTTCATCACTATTTTTCGGATAATCAAAAAATACCAATTCTCCGGTGCCTTTACTGACCATTTGCCATGAATCAAAAGGGAAATTCATCAACACCATTCCGGCAGTTGGAATATTATAAATATCAGCATCGCTTAATTCGTTCGCTAAATCTGTAAATCCAGGGTTATGGCCGAACATCACAATAGTATCTGCAGCATCATCCAAACCATTAATTACTTTTAGAAGCGTTTTAGAATTTGCTTCATAAATTAATTCTTCAAATTGTATCTCATCAACCTGATACGCTTCTGCAAAATATTTTGCAGTAGATTTTGCCCGTTTTGCAGGACTACTTACTATCAAATCAAATTTGAAACCACGGTTGATCAATCGCTCTGCCATTTCCGGTGCGTTCTCTTTGCCCCGTTTATTCAGCGGACGATCAAAATCTGTTAAACCTGCATTTCCCCAGTCAGATTTTCCATGTCGAACCAACAATAATTGCTTAGCCATTTAAGTTTTCGTTAATTTTATTTACAATGGTTTGTGGCTCAATAATGTCCATGCAACTTTCAACACCACATAGGCAAGGTTTGTTTCCATAAATAGAATTTGGCCTTGAGGGATGTTCGATCTGAACACAATTGCTTTCGGATTGCCCATAGCCTAAGAAACCAGCATAAGGATGTGTTGGTCCCCAAATGGAAACTACAGGTACGCCTACCAATGATGCCATATGCATGCCGGAAGAATCCATGCTTACCATCAAATCGAGATTAGAAATAATAGCGAGTTCTTCAGAAAGATTGAAATCACCAATTAAATTATGAATGTTAGGGAAATTTGAAGCCCACTTTTCAGCAGTTTCCTGCTCTTGCCGACCTCCTCCAAAGATGAAAATTTCACAACCAGATTCCGATAAATTCGCGATTACTTCCCCCATCTTTTCTATGGGATAAACTTTATAAATATGTTGTGCGAAAGGGGAGATCCCTATTTTTTTTTTAAGCTTATCGGCAAATAAATGTTTAGCTTTTTCTGGTATTATTTGCGGCTTGTGATTTAGCCTTTGGCTTAACTCAAGCTTAAAACCCAATGCTCGAAAAACATCTGCATAGCGTTCAACGGTTTGACGAAGGGGTTTAAAGATTTTATTGACTGAACGCGTTAATGCTTTCTTTTCAGCTCTTCCTTTATCAATTCTTTTAATTTTTATTCCTGTAAAACGGAAGAAAGTTGAAACTGCCCTGCTGCGGAGATTATCATGCAAATCAGCTATAGCGGTAGGTTTATATTTTTGAAGTTCTTGATAAAGTTTGAACAATCCTAAAATACCTTTATGGGTTGTTTTAGGCTGAATGGCATGGAAGGTGAGGTTTTCGATTCCTCCAAAAAATGCCTGAAAAGCTTCCCGACTAACCATGATGATTTCCACAGTTGGATTTTGCTGTGAAAATTCTTTCAATACAGAAGCTACCATCGCTACATCGCCCATGGCTGAAAAACGTAAAACGATAATTTTTTCTGTTGATGCCATGTTGATGTCAATTGCTCCTCATTGCGAAAAGATTTCTTCTTTGTTCAATGAAGAATTTAGAACTAAGCTTTATTATACAACACCGGATTTAAACTCGGATCGTTATACATTTTCATCTGTTTATACACTTTCATGTATTTCTTGCCTGCTTCAATATCTGCCAGTAATTCATCAATACTGGTTGATAAATCTTCGCGCTGCGATAATAGAATATTAAGTTTAGTTTGGCATTGTAAACGGTGTTCGGCTGTAGCTGTTACACGTTCTGCTTCCTCCTGCATGTGGTAAATTTTCAGCGCCAGGATCGAAAGTCTGTCAATAGCCCATGCCGGACTTTCTGTATTGATTTTAGCTTCTGGCAGAGCAGTAATTCCGCGGTAAAGATTCAGGAAATAGCCATCAATAAATTCAACCATATCTGTACGTACCTGGTTTTGTGCATCTATCCGTCTTTTCCAGCTTAAACCTTCAACCGGATCAATGTTTGGATTACGAACCACATCTTCCATATGCCATTGTGCGGTATCGATCCAGTTTTTTACATATAAAAGATGCTCCAGGCTTTCTGCATCGTACGGATTTTCAACAGGGTAGTCAATATCGTCGAATTGATGGTAATCGGTAATAACCTGATTAAATATGCGGTTGGCAATTTCACTGATCATGAGGGCAAAGATATTAAATTTAGGATGATTACACAGATGATAAGATTACACAGATTTTTTATTTGATTGGATAGATTCTTTCAGAAGATTAAACCTCATAATGGGAATTAACTTTTCCCTAAACCCTAAACCTAGCACAAATATTTTTCAGCCGCAGATTCGCAGATTTTTATAACTAAGCCGTTTTATTAAAAAATTTTAATATGCGCATCTGCGGCTATCTTTTTCTACTATCAAAATACTTCGAAATTTCTTCTAAAGAAAAAGCATTCAAGCATTTATCTGCACTTAAGCCACCTTTCCGGGCAACCAGAACGCCATAACGTGTATCATGAAAACCATCAGTTCTGTGGGCATCTGGGTTTATAGAAAGCAGCACACCTTTTTCAAGCGCGTAACGATGCCAGCGCCAATCTAAATCTAATCTTAGTGGATTTGCATTAATTTCGATCACCACCTGGTTTGCAGCACAGGCATCAATAATTTTTTTATAATCAATGGGATAACCCGCACGACTCAACAACAGGCGGCCTGTTGGATGCCCTAAAATAGTGGTGTATGGATTTTCAATCGCTTTCAATAAACGGGCTGTTGCTTTCGCTTCATCCATTCTTAAATTACTGTGCACCGATGCCACTACGAAATCAAATGTTTTTAAAACATCATCTGAATAATCAAGAGAGCCATCACTTAAAATATCACTCTCAATCCCCTTGAAGATTTTAAAAGGAGCCAGTTTTTGATTCAATTCGTCGATTTCCTGATGTTGGCCAAATACCCGTTGCTCATTTAACCCCTTGGCATAAACCGCAGTTTTGGAGTGATCGCAGATTCCCAGGTATTCGAGATTTAAAACATCCTTACAATAAACCGCCATCTGCTCTAAAGTATGTACGCCGTCACTCCAGGTAGAGTGATTGTGCAGGCTGCCTTTTAAATCCTTGTCGGTTATTAAAACTGGTAGCTTATCGGCTTTAGCCAATTCAATTTCATCAAAATCTTCACGAAGTTCAGGTTCGATAAAAGATAGTCCAGCTTTGGTGTAAATTTCATTTTCATTAGCAAAAGGACCATCACCAGCAAGTTTAAGTACTTTTTCTGCATGCTCAGGATTTCCGGTAAGCTTAAACCATTCCAGATAAAAATCTGATTTATTAACTACAAAGATTTTAACTCTTAAACCGGCCTCAGTAGTGGTCATAAAAGCTTCTTCACCAGCAATGAGTGATAAGGGCTTAAAAAATGTTAATTGATCCTGAACATGTTCTATATTTTCCGCTCCGATAACAATTTCAAGCTCGTCAATAATTTCACAGGCCCGGCGGTATTGCCCTGCAAATCCCAGTAACGAATGGTTATCTATGGTGATCAACCACTCTGAAATCTGTGTAAACAATGTGTTGGCATAGCCTTCCACTTGTGCAAAAAGAAATCTGCCATTCGCTGCCAGTTTAAATTCAATGGCATTTTTGATCTCTTCCTGGGTTTTTAAACCAAAACCTTTAGCCTCAATCAAGCGGTTTTCATTACAGGCGTAATACAGCTCACCAATGCTCTCAATACCCAGTGTTCTCCAGATGATCAGGATTTTTTTAGGGCCAATACCTTTAATACCAAGCATTTCAATCACACCTTCCGGCGTTTGCCCAATGATATCATTGAGTTCTTTCAACTCGCCGGTTTGCAGTAACTCTACTATTTTTGCGGCTAAACCTTTGCCTATCCCTTCAATCTGATCAATTTCATTTATGGGCTTATCCTTCAGTGCAAAAGGTAATTTATCTACTTTAAAATAAGCATTGGCGATTGATTTTATTTTAAAAGGATTCTCCTCATGCAATTCCATTAACTGCGATAAAAAGCGTAGCGTACGGGCGATGGTTTTGTTTTCCATAAGCGGTAAAATTATAAAATATTGCGCTAAAACTCTTGTGGATGGTCATTTTTCAAAGAGAAATGATAAGGCATTGTTCTTCAATGATAAAAGCTGTTAAAATGATTTTTGGGTTTAAGTCTGACCCTATTTTCCTGTAAATGAAATTGGAAAGCAGATTTAAATGGTAATCAGACAGCAGCAAATGTGATGACTTTTTTAAATTTGAAGGCATAAATTAGGCGGAGAAACCAGCATCAATAATGATCTTTTCACTTGTATGCCGAAAATTAAATCTCCACATTGCGAGCCAAATATCATATGATGAAAAAATACTTCTTGATGCTGTGGTGTATGACCGGAATTTATTCCATAGTTTTTGCACAGGCAACCCGTCCTATATTTATTCAGGATAGTTTAAAACTAATTTCTTCGCAATTTAAGTTTACCGAAGGCGCATCTGTTGACAGGCTGGGCAATGTTTACTTTACCGATCAGCCGAATGATAAAATCTGGAAATATGACATCAATGGAAAACTGAGCTTGTTTATGGGAAAATCGGGTAGGGCCAATGGCACTTATTTTGATAAAAAAGGCAATTTGATCGTTTGCGCTGATGAACACAATGAGATCTGGGCAATTGATCAGAATAAAAAGGTAACTGTTTTATTTTCCGATTTTGAAGGGAAAAAGGTAAATGGTCCGAATGATCTTTGGATAGACGCCAAAGGTGGGATTTATTTTACTGATCCTTATTACCAGCGTGATTACTGGACAAGAAAATCGCCAGAGCTTGATGGTGAAAAGGTATATTATCTGGCAAAAGGGAAAAAGTCAGCAAAAATAGTAGCAGAAGGAATGGTACGGCCAAATGGTATTGTGGGTACGCCTGATGGAAAATATATATATGTTGCCGATAGAAATGCTGATGTTACCTATCGATATGAGATCAATCCTGATGGTTCATTAAGCAATCGGAAACTTCTTTTTAAACAAGGATCAGATGGGATGACATTAGATAGGGCTGGAAACATTTATATTACTGGAAAGGGTGTGGATATTTATCAGTCAGATGGTGAAAAAATCGGACATATTGATGTGCCGGAAGAATGGTGTGGCAATATCTGCTTTGGTGGAAAAGATCGAAATATCCTTTTTATCACAGCATCTAAGTCTTTATACATGATAAAAACGACCATGAAAGGTGTTGAATAATAAGCTCTTGATGTGTATATTATATTCTATTCATTTATGCAGATTAAAATGAACTGAATTTTTTTCTGTTCAGTTTATTCAACCCCCTAGAATGTTAAAGTGATTATTTAGTTTTGAGTTCCTACTTATAGGGATAGACAACTAAAAAAAGGCCTTTTCAGGATTGAAAGGCCTTTTTCTTTTTTTATAGCCGTTTATATAATTCTAAAACATGCATAATCTCGAATTCATAGAATCAGGCAACACAATTCTGTGTAAATCTGTATAATAGTGTAAACTTGGCTTTACAATTTTTGATCATAATCAGATGATATTGATGAATTGCTGCCGATCAGCATTAATTTTGCGTCAAATTATCTGATTATGAAACAATTGTCCATTTTATTTTTGCTCCTATCCGCTTTTGTAAAGCTAAATGCACAGCAAAAACCAAAAGCGCTTACTGCAAAAGTGGTATATGACGCGGTTTATCAAGCAGAAAAGGGAATGAAAATTTATCCGAAAATTCAAGGTAGAAGAAATGATCATGCAGATTTGTTATTTAATACCTGTTTTTATCTTGAAAATGGAAAGGAATTAAATAGATTTAACAACTTTTATTGTTGCGAAAGTGGGAAAATTGCTTCGGCTGGATATTCATCATCCCAGAATTCAATTGGAAATGAAGGACTATTTATTTTTATACCTTATGCTAAACTAAACCTTAGTCCGAAGAAAGTACATAAAGTTAAATTTGCCCTAATGGCGTTTGAACAAGACCAATCGCCAAAATCAAGTGTGTATTACCACAGCATCATCAATATGCTATAAAGCTGATTTTTATCCCAGCTGATTTAAAAATTAGGTTATTTTTCAATAGAACAGGTTACTACAGGATAGTTCGGTACAATAGTTTTTGCACATTTGAACGCTAAATTTTTAGTTTAGTGCAACCAAATATTAATGTTTATAAAACATTTCGGGCTTCGTAAATCAGCAAGGAATTTTGGTGAACAGCAAAAATTTTAACCTTCAATTCAAGAACCCTCATGAATTATAAGCCTGTAATGCTCCTCAAAATTTTCCTGCTTACGGTATTTTCATCATTTGCACAGCAAACGCATTATAAATTTGATTTTGGTTCTGGAAAAATTTCTAAAGTTAGCCTAAATGTTTTACCTGAAACCAGATTTGAAAGCAATGGAAAATATGGTTTCGATTTTAACTCTAAAGTTCAAGGTATAAAACAGAAAGGTAAAAATACCCATTTGACTGATGGCGTAATGGGTGATCAACCTTTTTACTTTTCAGTGGCTGTACCCGAAGGGAATTACCAGGTAACGCTAACCATGGGAGATGCAAAAATAGCAACATCAACCACTGTTAAGGCGGAATCTCGCAGGTTGATGTTAGAAAATGTACAAACGAAAGCCGGCCAGTTTCTAAAAAAAACTTTTATTGTAAATATTAAAAATCGAAATATTGCAGGCGGCCAGTTAGTAGCTCTAAAACCCCGCGAACTCACCAAACTGGATTGGGATGATAAGCTAACTTTGGAATTTGACGGTCATACTGTGCTGAAGACTATAGAAATTGAAAAAGTGGATAATCAGATCACTGTGTTTTTGGCTGGAAACTCTACGGTGGTCAATCAGGATGATGAACCCTGGGCCTCGTGGGGACAAATGATTCCCCGGTTTTTTAAACCCGGCGTAGCCATTGCCAATCATGCAGAATCTGGATTAACCTTGGGTTCTTTTATCGGGAGCAAGCGTTTAAGCAAAGTCTTGAGTGTAATGAAACCCGGAGATTATTTATTTATCGAATTCGGACACAACGACCAAAAAGAGAAAGGAGCGAATAATGGTGCCTATCAATCTTATACCGAAAGGCTTAAAATGTTTATTGCCGAAACCAGAAAAAAAGGTGGGATTCCGGTAATTGTCACTTCAACCAGCAGAAGGTCATTTGATTCGACAGGTAAAATTCAAAATACTTTAGGCGATTTTCCTGATGCTGCCAGGAAGGTGGCTAAATCTGAAAACGTCGCTTTAATCGATTTGAATAAGATGACTACCCAATTGTTTAATGCATTAGCTGAAGAGAGATCAAAAAAAGCTTTCGTACATTATCCTGCAAACCGTTATCCTGGGCAAGATAAGCCTTTAGCTGATAATACCCATTTTAACCCATATGGCGCTTATGAAATTGCTAAATGTGTGGTTCTTGGAATTAAGCAGCAAAAATTAGGCTTAAGCAAATATTTAATAAATGATCAACCAAATTTTGATCCAACTCAGCCAGATGATCCAATGAGTTGGGTTTGGTCTGAAAGTCCTAAAAGCAGTTTGGTTAAGCCTGATGGGAATTAAATTTATCACCGACTTACGAAGTTTTGGTGGGTATGTGGAAGGCAAAACTTCGTAAGTCTAAATGTAGATTTAAATTATAATGAGTTCGTAAAACTGGCGAAGTTCTGCCACGCTTCAGGCCTTTGAAACTTCGCAAGTTAGCACTTGGTTTACAAAGTTTAGGTAGATAGGTGAGATGGGAAAGCTTCGTCAATCTAAATGTAAATTATAATGAGTTCGTAAAACTGGCGAAGTTCTGCTACGCTTCAGGCCTTTGAAACTTCGCAAGTTGGTTTACTGCTTTAGCAACAGGTTAAGTTCTTTCTGTTTTATGATTAAAATTGTTCCATGTCTTAATCCTTTTGGTAAAGAAATCCGATCCGAAACATCTTTCCAGTTTTTTAAATCTGATGACAGGATTGCGCCATATTGATGGTCGCGGTATTTATCAAAGTACACCAGCCAATCTTTTCCCACCTTAACAGTAGTTGGTCCCTCGGCCCAATAATTCCCTGTTATCGGCTCAATGGCTGTTGAATAAGGGCCAATAAGTTGATCTGCGTAAGCAATTTTAATATTCTTTTGCACTGGCTCCCGGGTTTCATCTTTTATAAACATTATGAATTTTCCATGATCCTTTACGATGGATGCATCAATTACATTAAATCCAGGCTCGTAAAGCAATCTCGTTTCAGAGAAATTTTTAAAATCCTTGGTAGTAGTATAATATATTCTATGGTTATAAGCATCTTCCATTTTCGATGCCGTTTCGGGAAATTTACCTGTAACCGTAGAAGCCCAATAAATCATGTAGGTTTTGGTGCCACTGTCATAAGTAATTTCAGGTGCCCAGGTATTTCGGGTACCTTCTTCTTTAGCCATAACCGGAATAAATTGTTGTTCACTCCAGTTAATTAAGTCCTTTGAACTGGCGTAGCCGATGCCCTTATCTTTCCAGCTCACTGTCCATACCATATGAAATAATCCATCTGCGCCACGAATGATACAAGGATCTCTCATTAACTTATCCTTACTTACGGAAGGCTTTAAAAAGGATGAATCATTTTTTAAAGCCTTCCATTGATAGGCATCATGGCTGTAGGCCAGATGCAAACCATCTTGCCCGTTATTTTTAAAATAAGCAAATAAATAAACATCCTTATTCAATTGAGCCTGCCCATCAAAATGTGCACAAAGCAATAATAAAGTTATATAGAACAGTTTTCTCATCAGCTAATTTATTATTCTATAACCATCACGAATCCACCATAAGGTTTCATCATTATTTTAGTGTTGGTGCTTGATGTTAGATCACTTTGAACAAATGAACGATCTTCGTTACCATCGAGAATCAACTTTCCTTTTTTACCAAATTTAGTGCTGTCGAAGGATATTTCTTTCGCATTATTTTCACCGTTAATTCCAGCGATATACCATTTATTTCCAGCCTTTCTAGCCATTACCACAAACTTTCCAGGATAACCATCAATTAGTTTGGTATCTGTCCAGCTTGCTGGAAACTCTTGTAAAAAGGTTTTTACATAGGCAGGAACTTTCGCCATTCCTTCAGGTGTTTCTGCCAGGTGTTGTATGCCAGAATGGAAAATGATTGGTAAAGCCAGTTCAAAGGTACTGGTGGTTTTAAGGTTAATGTTTGGCAGTTTATTTAGCGACATTGGCGTAAAATCCATCGGATCGAACACATTTCTGGTAAATGGAATGGTGGTAGCATGAGCAGGCTCTTCATTTGCATTGTCCTGTTCGAAAGTGATAAATTCCATTCCCTTAATTGATTCCATGGTAACCAGGTTTGGATAGGTGCGTTGCCAGCCTCTTGGCAAAGTAGCGCCATGGCAATTTACACTCAAACCAAATTTCGCTGCATCTTCAAAAATTTCTAAGTAATATTTAATCATCGATTGCCCATCGCCACCGAAGAAATCTACCTTAATGCCTTTAATTCCCATTTTTTGGAGCATAGCGAATTCTTTCTCACGGCTTTCTTTAATGGTCAGCTTATTTTTGGGTGTATATTTTACGGTGTTCCAGTCGCCGGCAGAATTATACCAAAGGAGCAGTCCAACATTTTTTGTTTTTGCATAATCGGCCAGTTCCTGCATTTTTTCATAGCCAATTTTTCTATCCCAATCGGCATCAATTAAGCAATATTCCCATTTCATATCGGCAGCAAAATCTATATACCTTCTTTGAACATCGTAAACAATGGAATTATCTTTTAAAATAATCCAGCTCCAGGAAGCCTTACCCAGCTTAAACTGATCGGGATTAATATTGCTTTTAGCCGGATAGGCCAGATCTGTGCCTAAGGTAGATTCTGTTACTGTTTTCAAGCTGCCCACAGCGATAATCCGCCAAGGCGTATACCATGGCAATGAAGATTCAGGATTTACATTCTGTCCGGTAAATGCCTCCCTTTGATCCGGAAAGCCGATCTGGTAGTTGCCATCTGGAGAATTTTGTTTCAGGCGGGTAGCACAGTAATTACCATCTAAACCAGTTTCCGAAACCAATAACCAAGTGTCTTTATAATGGAATAAAGCCGGATAAACCCACCCCGCTTGTGTTGGCGAAGGTGTACCTACATTAATCTCCTTTTTATAATTTTCCTCATAAGATGGGTTGGTGCCTTCCCAGCCAGTTTTAGCAACTGACATGGGCTGCATCCATGCTTTTGAATTTTCAAAGAAATGAAAAGAGGTTTTTTCTTCTGATAAGGCTTTAACATTTGCATCGCGATCTGGAAAATAATACCGGAAGGCAATACCATCATTCGATACCTGAAAGATCAAATCCATTTTCTTTTTAGATTGACTTTCAAGATGGATGATTCTCTTATTGGCTAAATAATTATTGACCAATCGTTTGGCATTTTTTAGCGTGTAAATATCCTTTACAGTTTCATTTTTAGAAACGGAAAGCAGGCGAAGATTTTTAGAAAAATCTTCATCAGTTCTAACTAAACCTAATGTTGACGTGTTCAAAACTTGTGCTCCGTTTTTACTTATCGTGTACAACAGCTGCTGGTCTTTTAAAAAAACGTTAACCTTTAGTGTTTGATCAGGACTGCTGATTTCATATTTAGTTTGGGCTTTAACCGTTTGTAAAACCGTAAATATAGAAAGGGCAATGGTGATAATTTTGTATTTCATGTTTAGTTATTTTAATTCCAGAACCACTATAGATTTCGCAGGAAGTTCTACTTTAAGCATATTTCCTGATTTTTTAGCGCCACTAAATTTTGCGTTTACCACCTTATTTGATACAGCAAATGTGTTGATATCCGTTAATTGAGCTGAAGTTAAAATTTGGCCAGTTACAGTTTTCCATTTCAGATTACCCAGATCGGTATTTAAAGAAATTTTATTTTTTGGATCGAGGTTAACCAGTGAAATATGAACGGCACCTGTAGAATCCTGTGAAGCTGAAACATTTAAGGCTGCAATCTTTTTATCGCCTAATTTATAATCTGGACTGGCGAAATTAATCGGTAAATACTTTGCATCCATATGTAGTTTATATAAGTCAAATACATGATAAGTAGGGGTGAGCAACATTTTATCTTTCTCGGTTAAGATAAGTGCTTGCAAAACATTGATTGTCTGCGCCAGGTTTGCCATTTTAACCCGGTCTGAATGGTTATTGAAAATATTCAGCGTTGTTCCGGCAATGAGGGCATCACGCAAGCTATTTTGCTGATAAAGAAATCCTGGGTTTGTACCTGGCTCCACATCCGTCCAGATTCCCCATTCGTCTACCACTAGGGCAACCCTCTTTTTCGGATCATATTTATCCATAATTGCAGCATGTTTGCTAACAATTTCTTCCATGCGTAAACAATTTTTCATGGTGTTGAAATATTGTTCCTCATCAAATTTTGTTGCCGAACCCTTCGATTTCCAGTTTCCTGTAGGTAAGGTATAATAGTGTAAGGTAAGTCCCCACATCCTGCCAGGACCAATATTTTTCATACAGGTTTCTGTCCAGTTATAATCTTCTGCATTGGCACCACTGGCAATCCGCTTTAATGGAGCGCCTGCATAATCTCTCGCATATGTGGCATATCTTCTGTAAAGGTCACTATAATAATCGGCCGTCATGTTGCCACCACAGCCCCAGCTTTCATTTCCAACGCCCCAAAAAGAAACCTTCCAGGGTTTATCCATTCCGTTTTGCTTGCGAATAGCCGTCATAGGGCTTACCCCATCAAAATTTAAATATTCTACCCATTTGGCCATTTCTTCAACGGTGCCGCTGCCCACGTTACCGGCGATGTAAGGTTCACAATCCAGCATTTTACAAAGATCAAGAAATTCATGTGTACCAAAACTATTGTCTTCAATTACGCCGCCCCAGTTTGTATTGACCATTTTCGGGCGCTGATCTCTAGGGCCGATGCCATCTCTCCAATGGTATTCATCTGCAAAGCAACCACCAGGCCAGCGCAAATTGGGTACCTTAATCTTTTTTAAAGCCTCAACCACATCCAGTCTGATTCGGCCTTTATTTGGGATGGTAGAATTTTCATCCACCCAGAAACCGTCATAAATACAGCGGCCTAAATGTTCAGAGAAGTGACCATAAATATGCCTGCTCACGGTTTGATCTCCTGATGATTTTATGGTCAGCAAGGTTTCTGTTTGCGCACAGGCAAACATAGCACTGCAAAACAGTGCTATGGAGAGAAGTGTCTTTTTCATTATATTTGGTTAGGATGATTAATTAAATGGAATCTTAAATACGTTGAATGAATAGGGTTTTAAGTTGATATTCAGTTTCTTATCTTTAATTTTTATAGCTGATATTTTAGGGCTAACGGCTTCAGGATTAGTAAAAGAATTTACCTGGTTTAAATTGCTGCTGGTCAATTCTTCTACAGTGCCCTTACTTTGTAATTTTCGTTTTCCTTCCAGATCAAAATCTATGGTTTTTGGCTGATCAGAGCTATTTGAGATTTTAATAATCAATTCTTTTTTCTTAGAATCTATCACAGAAGAGGCGTAAATTCCGTCCTGGCCAATGATATTCTTTCCATCCAGCGTAATGGAAACCACATCGGTTCCCTTATTGGTAGAAAATAATTTCTGTACATAATAATCTGGAGTTCCGTAAGATTGGAGATTATCTACCCAAATCATATCAGGTGCCCATTGCCATGCATCAATATGTGCGAAGAGTGGTGCATAGGAAGCCATTTGAACCACATCTGCATTTCTTTCCAAACCAGTCATTAATGAAGCAGAGGCCAGCGCACTTTGCCAGTTGTTGCGGTTGCTGCCTACATGGCTTTGATCGGCATGAACTGCATATTCTCCTACAAAAACTTTAGTGTCGTTTCTTGGGTAATTATCATAGCGACCTGCATTTTTTAAAAACCAATCAGCCGGACGATAGTAATGTTCATCTATAAAATCAGCTTTATTTTCTCTCAATGTGGTATTAAGTAAATTAAAGCGATCACCTTGTGGATCTGTTCCTGAGCTGTTAATCAGTTTAAAATCAGGGTATTTTGCTTTAATGGCTTTGGTGAAAATGGCCAGTCGCTCTAAATACTGAGGCCCCCAATTCTCATTTCCAACTCCCATCATTTTTAAATTAAAGGGCTTAGGATGTCCAAGATCTGCTCTTTTTTTACCCCATTTGGTGCTTACATCTCCATTCGCAAATTCGATCAAATCAAGTGCGTCTTGAACGTAAGGGTCCAATTCATCCAATGCAGCTACTTCACCAGAATTAAACTGACAAGCCATTCCGCAATTCAAAATCGGCAATGCATCTGAGCCAATATCTTCTGCCAGCTGGAAATATTCAAAGAAGCCAAGTCCGAAACTCTGAAAATAATCGGGAGCTGAACGGTCTGCAAATTCTGTATTCCAACGGTTGATGATTAACTTTCTGTCTTCTATCGGACCAATCGTGTTTTTCCATTGATAGCGATTGGCCAAATCTGTTCCTTCTACAATACAACCGCCTGGGAAACGGATAAAACCAGGTTTCATATCCGCCAGAAGCTGCACCATATCCGATCTCAAACCTTGTGGACGATTTTTCCAGGTGTCGCCCGGAAATAAGGAAATCATATCTAAATCTATCTTACCCTTTCCTTCAAAAGTAATGGCAAATTTTGCTTTTGGATCTGTTTGGGTAGCCGTAAAACTGGTAGATTGCTTTTTCCATTCATTGCCAGTGTCAGCTGGAACAAGGTTGCCCTCACCAATTACCTGATTATTAGCATCAAGAAGTTGAAGACGTAGTTTTACACCAGCTGCCAGCTGACGATACATCACTGAGAAATTATATTTGAGACCTTTTTTAACGCCTATTCCTTTGAAACCCTCATTGGTTATCCCGAAGACACCATTTTCATTGTTGATTTGAATATACCGTGGATTGGTGGAGTTAACATCCGCTCGGTTAACAACCAAAATCTCTCCTTCATTCGCTTTTTTGCGTTGAACTGTCCAGCCCATTAATGGCTTTGTAAATTCAAAAGACCTGTTTTTGATCAATTCAGCATAGATTCCTCCATCAGCACCAAAATTGATATCCTCGAAAAAGACACCCCACATATTAGGCTGAACTTTGGCGATAGATTGATCGATGTTAACTTTAACAATTTTAGTCTGTGCTTTTAAAACTGTTGGGCAAGCAATCATACTAAACGAAGCGGAAATGCATCCGAAAAGTATGCTTTTTAATGTCGTACTTGATTTCATTAAATTTAATATTTGGTTGATTATTCAGAAACTGCATAAATTTCAGTTTTCATCTTCTTTAAATTTGCCGAATCTCTTACTTATTATGGAAAGGTTTTTCGACCAATCCAAAGCAAGTCAGGCTACCAAAGATTACTTAGAAATTTTATTCAATTTTAAATCGTTTCTAAATGTAAAAGTAAAATATTTCAGATAATAAACGTTATATATACGATTATTTTTTAAAGATTTATGCTCATCTATTATTAGTGTCTCAGATGGTATCTAAAGTTTATGAAGGCAGGATGATACAGGATGGAACTTGTTAAGTTACAAGTTATATTGGGCATTTGAAATCATATTCATATCAAATATCAGTATCTTTCAACACCTAAATCACTAAAATTTATGAGACTTTTATACCTCAATTTACTGGTGTTAATGATTCCTTTTTGCACCACTTTAAAGGCACAACAATCTGATCGAAGTAAAACTTTATGGTACAAGCAGCCAGCCAAAAACTGGAATGAGGCATTACCTATTGGGAATGGAAGGTTAGGTGCTATGGTTTTTGGCCGGGTGGAGAATGAACTGATTCAACTTAATGAAGAAACCTTATGGACTGGTGGCCCGGCAGATACCAATCCAAATCCTGATGCCATTAAATATTTGCCGGAAGTTAGAAAGCAGCTATTTAGTGGAAATAATGATCAGGTAGTAAAACTGATGCAGAAAATGCAGGGACCTAATACGAATATGTATCAACCCCTGGCCAATCTTTTTCTGAAGCAAAAAATTGATGGAGAAGTGAGTAATTACCTCAGAACCCTGAATATTGCTGATGCAGTTGCAACGACATCGTTCACCGTAAATGGGATCAATTATAAAAGAGAAATATTTTCTTCTTATCCCGATCAGGTGATGGTTATGCGTTTAACAGCAAGTCAAAAAAATAAGTTAAATATGAGTTTTGGCTTGGGGCATGAGCTTGAACATCAAGTGAAGCACGAAGGAAAGAATCAAATTATACTTACGGGTAAAGCCAGAATCACCTCTGATGAACCAGGTAACACTAGACCATTAATTTACGCAGATAGCCTTCACCACAATGGAATGCGTTACCAAGCCAGGTTAAAAATTATAAAAACAGATGGAAAATTAAGCTATGATAGTCTCTTGAATGTAAGTGGCGCTTCAGAAATTCTAGTGATGATTTCTGGTGCGACCAGCTACAACGGTTTTGACCAGTATCCGGATCAGAACGGGCTCGACGAAAACGCAAAGGCAAATGGTTTTATTAAAAATGCTGAGATAAAGCCGTTTGAAATCTTAAAGAAAGCTCATGTTAAGGATTATCAAAATTATTTTAACCGCTTATCCATCAATCTTAATGATGCCGGAGGTTTATTGACGGATGTACCAACAGATGAACGTTTAAAAGCCTATAAGAATGGTCAGCCAGACTTTGGATTAGAAGAACTCTATTTCCAATTTGGCAGATATTTGTTGATTTCCTGCTCAAGACCAGGTGGAATCGCAGCGAATTTACAAGGCATCTGGAATGCTTCCATCAGGCCACCATGGCGAAGTAATTTCACCACCAACATTAACCTCCAAATGAATTACTGGCCAGCTGAAATGACCAATCTTTCTGAATTAACAGAGCCTTTAATCACCCAAATTAAACACATGGCGATAAATGGCGAAAAAACAGCCAAAAATTATTATGGTGCAAAGGGCTGGGCATTGCACCACAACTCTGATATCTGGGCGCAGACTAATCCGGTTGGGGAAGGAACAGGCGATCCAAAATGGGCCAACTGGGCCTTAGGAAGTCCTTGGGTTTCACAGCACCTTTACGAACATTATCTTTTTACGGGAGATCAGAAATACCTGAAAGACACAGCATACCCCTTAATGAAAGGAGCAGCACTTTTTTGTCTGGATTGGCTGGTAGAAAAAGATGGTTACCTGGTTACTGCTCCATCTACTTCACCTGAAAATAGCTATTTATTGCCTAATGGAAGTAAAGAGGTGGTAACCATTGGTTCTACGATGGATCTGTCTATTATTCGTGATCTTTTTAACAATATCATTGACGCATCTAAAGTTTTGAATACGGATCAGGCTTTTGCAAAGCTTATCAAACAAAAACGAGATCAGCTTCGTCCCCTTCAGATTGGAAAAAAAGGCAATTTGCAGGAATGGTATGGTGATTTTGAAGATGTAGAACCCCAGCACCGTCATGTTTCACATTTATTTGGTTTACATCCTGGCAGAGAGATTTCACCCCTAATAGATACCGTTTATTCAAATGCGGCCACTAAAACGCTTTTATTAAGAGGTGATGAAGGAACAGGCTGGAGTAAAGCCTGGAAAATTAATTTTTGGGCCAGATTGCTGGATGGAAACCATGCCTACAAAATGTATCAGGAATTACTTAAAAATTCGACATTAAATAATCTGTTTGATACGCATCCGCCATTTCAGATTGATGGAAACTTTGGTGCAACAGCAGGAATAGCAGAGATGCTTTTGCAGAGTCATTTGGGGAAAGTACAATTATTACCTGCACTTCCAAATGCCTGGAAAAAAGGGAATGTTAAAGGTTTGGTTGCCCGTGGTGGTTTCGTGATAGACCTGTATTGGGACAATGGCCAGCTTACCAAAGCATCCGTCTTATCTAAAAATGGAGGTGCTTTAAACCTTCTGACAAATGTGGATATCAAAGCAAAAGGCAATCAGCAGATTAAAAAGAATGGATATTACAGCAATACGATGGAAACAAGTCCAGGCAAGATCTATGAAATTTCATTTACATCCGGTCAATAGCATCAGTTCAATGTCCGCATTTAGGCAAATTAGATCAAAGTTTATTTTGTTGATCATCATACTCTGCTGCACAATAAACGCACTTGCGCAACGCCAGATGGAGAAATTAGATCGTGGAATTGTCGCAGTTCGGAAAAGTGCAGATTCCGTTTTTGTGAGCTGGCGTATTTTAGGGACTGAACCTGAAGATATTACCTTTAATCTTTACCGCAAAACAGGAAACGAAGCTGAAAAAAAGTTGAATGCATCGCCTTTAACTAAAGGTACTTGTTTTTATGATGTTGGTGCTGATCTCAATAAGGTTAATCGCTATTTCATCAAGCCTATCTTAAATACTCATGAACTGGCAGCCGATAAACCTTTTGTTTTAGCTGCAAATACGCCTATTCGGCAATACCTGACTATTCCATTAAGAACCCCAGAGGGCTATACACCAAATGATGCATCGGTTGGCGACCTTGATGGCGATGGAGAATACGAAATTATTTTGCATCAAACTGGTCGAAGCCGCGATAACGCTTCCAATGGAATAACAGATCCACCAATTTTCCAGGCTTATAAACTAGATGGCACTTTTTTATGGGAAATTAATTTGGGTAAAAACATTAGAGAAGGGGCACATTACACCCAGTTTATGGTGTATGATTTAGATGGCGATGGCATTGCAGAATTTGCCTGCAAAACGGCCGATGGTACAGTTGATGGAAAGGGAAAAGTAATAGGCGATGCCACTAAAGATTACCGAAACCAAAATGGAAAGGTGTTGGACGGCCCTGAGTTCTTCACCATTTTCAGTGGTAAAACGGGTCAGGCTTTAGCCACTACAAACTATATTCCTTCCCGAGGGAATATCGGTGCCTGGGGCGGCAGGGGCGGAAACGGAAAAAATGATAGTTCGGGTAACCGGGTAGATCGGTTTACGGCCTGTATTGCCTATTTGGATGGCATCCATCCAAGTGTGGTCATGTGCCGTGGCTATTATGGTCGTACAGTACTGGCAGCGTGGGATTGGCGAAATGGAAAACTAACCTCCCGATGGGTATTTGATACCAAAGATGGGCGCAATCCTTATTCAGGTATGGGAAACCATAATTTAACGGTTGCTGATGTGGATGGCGATGGAAAAGATGAAATCATCTATGGTTCTATGTGTGTGGATGACAATGGCAAGGGTTTATACACCACTGGTTTAAGACATGGGGATGCATTGCATGTTTCTGATCTCGATCCTGAACGGCCCGGTCTGGAAGTTTTTGGTGTTCACGAAATTGAAGAAGGCACAAAAGGACCGGGGGCGGCACTTTATGATGCCAGAACAGGCAAAATTTTATGGCGTGGATCAGAGGATGAAGATGTGGGTAGAGGTGTGGCCGATAATATCGACAACACACGGGTAGGTGCACAGATGTGGTGGTCTGGTTCAAATGGATTGTTTGATATAAAAGGGCATAGAATTGGGGAGGAACCACGTTCTACCAACTTTTTAATTTATTGGGATGATGATCTTTCGCGTGAACTTTTGGATGGCAACCATATTGATAAATACAATGGAAAGAGACTTTTAACCGCTGATGGCGCTATCGCCAATAATGGAACCAAGGCTACGCCAGCATTAAGTGCAGATATTCTGGGCGATTGGCGTGAAGAGCTTATTCTTCGGTCTTATGATAATCAAAGCCTCCGGATTTACACCACAACCATTCCAACCGATCTCAGAAATTATACCTTAATGCACGATCCTCAATATCGATTGAGTATTGCCTGGCAAAATGTAGGTTATAACCAACCACCACATACAGGTTTTTATTTCGGGAAAGGAATGAAAAAAGCACCAAAACCTAATATTGTACTCGTAGAACCTGTGAAATAATGGTGTCATCGAATATATGATGATCGTATTAAAAGGATACAAGAATTGAAATAATATTAAAAATTAAATGAATTCACCAACATTAAAATTCCTGCTTGTAGCTGCAATCATGATGGTTACATTCGATTTTATTAAGCCGGCTAAACCCACTTTGCATATCATTGGCGACTCTACTGTTCGAAATTTGAACAAGGAAACCTGGGGATGGGGAACACCGATTGCTTTGCTTTTTGATACGACTAAAATTACAGTTGAAAATAATGCAATAGCTGGAAGAAGCACGAGAACATATTTATCAGAAGGAAGATGGGATCAGGTTTTACAAACTTTAAAACCAGGAGATTTTGTCACCATGCAATTCGGACATAACGATGGCAGCGTACCAGATACCACCAAAGCGGGTAGAAGAGGCGTTTTAAAAGGAACAGGTGAAGAAATAAAAGTACTAACCTGGCCGGATGGAAAAGTTGAAACTGTACATACTTATGGTTGGTATCTCAGGAAGTTTGTTCGGGATACGAAAGCCAAAGGTGCCACGCCAATTGTGGTTTCAATGATTCCAAGAAATGAATTTAAAAATGGCAAGGTCATTCGTGCCGATCAGGATTTTGGGAAATGGGCAGCAACTGTCGCAAAAGAGGAAAATGCTTACTTTGTCGACCTGAATAAAATCGTGGCAGATCAGTATGATGCCATGGGACCAGAGAAAGTTAAAGCTTTTTTTCCGGGCGATCATACCCATACCAATCTGGAAGGTGCTAAATTGAATGCACAATCGGTGGTTAAAGGAATTAAAAAATTAAAAAGTTGTAAGCTTAAAAATTATCTACTGTAAACCTACCAGGTTGAACTCGCATACTTAATCTAAAAATCGGTATCATCATCTACTTAGTATTATCATGAAATGAAATCAAAAAATAAATACTTTAGTCTGCTCTTATTGGCTGCATTCATCATCTTTTCATCCTGTATCGTTTTAAAGCAAAAAGATAAACCTACTTTATTTTTGATTGGCGATTCTACAGTCAAAAATGGGAAAGGAAAAGGCGACGGCTCTTTATGGGGCTGGGGAAGTTTCATCAGCGACTTTTTTAATAACGATAAAATTAATGTCGAAAATGATGCCCTTGGCGGAACAAGCAGCCGAACTTTTCAAACCAATGGTTTGTGGGAACCTATTCTGGCAAAAATAAAAAAAGGAGATTTTGTGATGATGCAGTTCGGACATAATGATAGCAGTCCGCTGGACGATACCGCCCGTGCCCGCGGAACCATTAAAGGCATCGGGATAGAAAGCAGAAATATCTACAATCCCATCAAGAAAAAGCAAGAAGTGGTTTATACTTACGGCTGGTATATGCGTAAATTTATCAGCGACATTAAAGCTAAAGGTGCCACACCAATAGTTTGTTCTTCTATTCCACGCAATCCGGTAAAAGATGGGAATGTGGTTTTAGTGGATGATTCATATGCTACCTGGGCGCAGGAAGTAGCCAAAGCAGAAAAAGTAGATTTTATACCCTTAAATCAGCTGATTAAGGATAAATATGCAAACCTATCAGCAGCGCAAGTGCAGGCTTATTTTACAGAAAAAGATCATACGCATACGAATGAGGCCGGTGCCAAATTAAATGCATCTCTGGTTGCTGAAGGCGTAAGAGCGCTAAAATCAAACCCGCTTAAAAGTTATTTGAAATGATTTCGTAGGTTAACCGACTTACGAAGTTTCGTTGGGAAAGCGTGCTTACCTAATGGTTGGTGTCTCACCAACCAGCTTGAGTATTCTGTTAATATTCTTAAATTTATATGCATTATCTTTTCGGTTGGTGAGGCACCAACCGAAAGATGGGTCTAAAATAGAAATCATATGTAAAACTGACGAAGTTCTGCTTCGCTAAGGCCTTTGAAACTTTGCAAGTTGGCTGTTCGACTTACTTACCTACTGGTTGGTGTCTCACCAACGAGCTTAAGTATTACGTTAATATACTTGAATTTATATGCATGATCTTTTCGGTTGGTGAGACACCAACCGATAGATGGGCGTGCTGGGAAACTTCGTCAGTCTAAATCAAAAACCATACACATTCGCACCGTCTCAAATATTTTACAGAAGCTATCAACCTAATTTTAACGTTTTTAGGCAATTGATCCAAATAAAGCAGGACACTACAGGTTGCCCAGGCATGTTTTTAATCCTATAATAGAGACTTTAACCAAGTATATCGAATGCTTTTGCATTTATTTCGCTTAAAAATTATGCAAATAATAAAATTTTTATTCCCTAAGTGGATTTTTGTTGTGGTTTGCTTCCTTTCCATATTTTCAATAGTTGCTTCTGCGCAAACGATTTCACTAAAGGGTAAATGGAGGTTTAAAATGGATGCCGGAGATGAAGGAATCAAGGCAAAATGGTATTCATCAGTTTTGTCAGAGACCGTTAATTTACCGGGTTCTATGGCCGAGAATTTGAAAGGAGACGACATCACCTTAAAAACAAAATGGACAGGAAGTATTTACGATAGCTCCTACTTTTTCCATCCCCGATTGGAAAAATATCGTAAACCAGGAAACATCAAAATTCCATTTTGGCTCACGCCAGCCAAGCACTACACGGGCGCAGCATGGTATCAAAAAGATGTTGAAATTCCAGCAAGCTGGAAAGATAAGAGAGTGGTTCTATCATTAGAATATCCACATTCAGAAACACGTGTGTGGATTGATCATGTAGAAATTGGCACGCAGTATACGTTTGTGGTCGCACAAAATTTCGAGCTACCGATCAATTTAAAGCCTGGAAAGCATACAATTACCCTTTTGATTGATAATCGGATTAAGGCTATAAATGTTGGCCAGGATTCACATAGCTTGACGGATCATACACAGGGAAATTGGAATGGGGTTGTGGGTAAAATGTTTTTACAGGCAGGCTCACCGGTTTATTTTGAAGATGTTCAGGTTTATCCCGATCTAAAGGAAAAATCTGCAAAAGTTAAGATAGAATTAAAATCCGGAGATCATCTGGCTTCAAAAGGTAGAATTACCTTGTCAGCCAAAAGCTTCAACACAAATAATATCATTCAGGTGAAGCCTGTGACGGTCCCTTATCAGCTCAAAAATGGAACTGGTCTGCTAGAAATTGATTTGCCGATGGGAGATAAAATTGCGACATGGGATGAATTTGATCCGGCGCTGTATCGCTTAACCGCTACTTTGCTCGCTGATGATGGCAAAAAAGATGAAAAGGAAATTCAGTTTGGTATGCGTGAATTTAAAGCTGTGGGCAGAAGTTTTGAAATCAACGGTCGCCCGGTATTTCTGCGTGGAACCGTAAACAATTGCGAATTTCCACTAACAGGCTATCCATCAATGGATGTGGCAGCTTGGGAAAGAATTTTTAAAATTTCTAAAGCACATGGCTTAAATCACATGCGTTTTCATTCCTGGTGCCCTCCTGAAGCTGCTTTTATTGCCGCAGATTTGACAGGATTCTATTTGCAACCAGAAGGGCCAAGTTGGGCCAATCATGGTACATCTATAGGTGAAGGAAAACCCATTGATCAGTTCATTTATGATGAAACTAACCGGATGAGCAAAAATTATGGCAATTATGCATCGTTTTGTATGATGGCTTATGGCAACGAACCTCGGGGCAGGCAAGTAGAATATTTAACTAAATTTAATAATTACTGGAAAGCGAAAGACTCACGTCGATTATATACGGGTGCCTCCGTTGGTGGCAGTTGGCCTGTAATTCCAAATAATGAGTTCATGGTTCGGGCAGGGGCGAGGGGCTTAGACTGGGGGAACAAACCAGAAAGCATTTCTAACTATGCCAAACAGATTGAGCAATTTACCGTACCATTTGTTGCACATGAAATGGGGCAGTACTGTGTTTTTCCAAATTTTGAGGAGATTAAAAAATACACAGGTGTTTACAAGGCGAAGAATTTTGAAATGTTTCAGGAAGATCTAGCTGATCATGATATGGCCGATCAGGCGAAGGATTTCTTAATGGCTTCAGGCAAATTGCAGGCTTTGTGTTATAAAAACGAAATTGAGAAAGCATTAAGAACACCAAACTATAATGGCTTTCAGCTGCTTTCATTAAATGATTATCCCGGACAAGGAACTGCTCTGGTTGGTGTATTGGATGCTTTTTGGGATGAGAAAGGTTACATCACGGCCAAAGAATTTAAACGGTTTTCTAACAGTACAGTTCCATTGCTTAAGGTTCCGAAATTTGTTTATACGAATAATGAAATCCTCAATGCTTCAATCGAAGTGGCTCATTTTGGCCAGGCACCATTAGTGAACGCCAAAATCTCATGGCGAATTAAAGATGTATCAGGATCGATTTTAGAAAAAGGAACATTTGACCAAAAATCTCTACCTATAGGCAATTGTATTCAGATTGGAGACATTCGTTTTGCGCTTAATTCGATTCAAA
This sequence comes from Pedobacter psychrotolerans, assembly GCF_004340665.1. Taxonomy (GTDB): domain Bacteria; phylum Bacteroidota; class Bacteroidia; order Sphingobacteriales; family Sphingobacteriaceae; genus Pedobacter; species Pedobacter psychrotolerans. The sequence goes on along the minus strand of NZ_SLWO01000004.1, from coordinate 405,400 downwards.
AAGCTACACAGCTAAATTTAGAGGTATCTATCAATGGAACTAAGTTCGCCAATGACTGGAACTTCTGGGTTTATCCTGCAGAACTTCCAAAGTTGAAAACCAGTTTTTATTATACCGAACAGCTGGATGATCAGGCCAGAAAAATATTAGATGAGGGTGGAAATGTATTTTTAAATGTTGCAGGCAAAGTGGTGAAAGGGAAGGAAGTGGTTCAAACGTTTTTGCCTGTTTTCTGGAACACTTCCTGGTTTAAGATGCGTCCGCCACATACCTTGGGCATTCTTTGTGATCCCAAAAATCCAGCACTTGAAAATTTCCCGACCGAAAATCACAGCGATATGCAATGGTGGGAAATTGTAAATAAAGCGCAGGTGATGAACCTTGAAGATTTCCCTTCAGGTTTCAGGCCAATTATCCAGCCGATCGATACCTGGTTTTTAAACCGCAGGTTAGCTTTGGTGATGGAAGCTAAAGTAGGGAAGGGGAAGCTTTTGATTTCCAGTGCTAACTTATCTCCCAATTTAAAAGATGTACCTGCTGCCCAACAACTGTATTTTAGCTTGGAAAAATATATGATGTCAGAGAAATTTAATCCAAAATATGAAGTTGCCTTCGAAACGGTGAAAGACATCTTTGAAAGTCCATCCAAAATTCAGTTCAATACCTTTACGAAAGATAGTCCGGATGAATTAAAACCAAAATCAAAAAACAATTAAAATCAAAAAATCGCCATAGCGAGGAATGAAGCAATCTTAAAGCAGGAGTTGAAATATGCAAGTAGACTTTATCATTTCACCGCATTCAAGATATTAACGAATACATTACTATGAAGAAATTTATATTTAGTTCAGCCTTATTAATTGGGCTATCAACCCAAATGCTTTTTGCTCAAAAAATCCCGAATAAAAAAGGAGTGTTGAAAGCCTTGAAATCGACCAATGCTTATTTTATGAATAAGTGGCCGGATGCTGGTAAATCCATCATCACCAATAAGGAAAGACCAAGTAATCTTTGGACGAGGGCGGTTTATTACGAAGGTTTAATGGCTTTATATCAGATTCATCCTGATCAGACTTATTATGATTATGCCGTTCAATGGGGTGAGAAACATCAATGGGGATTGAGGGATGGTGTTAAAACCCGAGATGCAGATAACCAGGCTTGCGGCCAAACCTATATTGATTTATATAACATCGATAAAAAGCCGGAACGCATCAGAGACATTAAAGCTTCAATGGATTTGATGATTTTATCCAATAAAATAAAAGACTGGACCTGGATTGATGCTTTACAAATGGCTATGCCGGTTTTTGCAAAATTGGGTAAAGTATATCAAGATACTGTTTATTATGAATATATGTACAAAATGTACCTCCACAGTAAAAACGTAGAGGGCGGTGGTTTATATAACGCAAAAGATGGACTCTGGTGGCGGGATAAGGATTTTGTGCCTCCATATAAAGAGCCTAATGGCGAAGATTGTTACTGGTCGCGTGGAAATGGCTGGGTAGTTGCGGCCTTGGTTCGGGTGATGGAAACGATGCCTAAAGATGCAATTGGATATGATGAATATTTAAAAACCTATCATGAAATGATTAAAGCTTTGGTGCCTTTGCAACGTGCCGATGGCTTCTGGAATGTAAGTTTACATGATCCCAATCATTTTGGTGGAAAAGAAACGTCAGGTACGGCGCTATTTGTTTATGGTATGGCCTGGGGTGTAAACCAAGGTATTTTAGATAAGGAAACTTATTTGCCTATAATTACGAAGGCATGGAATGCAATGGCTAAAGATGCCGTTCATCAAAACGGAGCTTTAGGCTATGTGCAGGGAACAGGAAAAGAGCCAAAAGATGGGCAACCAGTGAGCTTTACCAAAACACCTGATTTTGAGGACTATGGTTTAGGCTGCTTCCTGTTGGCCGGAACCGAAGTTTACAAATTAAAAAAATAATTCCAGCATATTCATTTGCAAAAGAATCATCATGTTGAATAAATTTTTAGCCTTTTTATTGGTGCTTTTGTCATCAGCCACTTTTGGACAAACCATTGGTGATTACAAAAATGGCTTTAAAAGGCAGGGTAATACCATTTCATTAACGACCACTAATGGCATGGTTAAACTTGATTTATGTACGCCTGAAATGTTCAGGATCAGAACCAGCTGGAATAGGCAGTTTGAGCCCAATGAAAACTTGATGGTAATTAAATACGATTGGGAAAAGGTGATTGCAAAAGTAGAAGAGCAGAAAGATCAACTCTTATTGACTACAGCTAAGTTGAAGATCAGGATTAATAAAGCTCCTTTTAAGATAGATGTTTTCGATTTAAACGGAAAAATTCTCACATCTGAACGGGGCGGTTCAATGCTTAAAAATAATACCAGTGTTGGTGTAACCAAGAACCTTCAGGCTGATGAGCATTTCTTCGGTTTTGGCGAACGCATGGATTTTATGGATCGTCGCTTAAAAAAACTCACCTTAAATGTTGGTAGGGGAAAAGGTTTGCCGCATGCAATCGGTGCCTACAATATTCTGGAAGCCAATTATTGTCCGGTTCCGTTTTTTATGAGTACCAAAGGTTATGGCATTTTTCTGCATAATTCTTTTTCCACTACCTGGGATATGGGCTCAACGAATAAAAATCTGTACAGTTTTAACGCAGCAGATGGCGAATTGGATTATTACTTTATATATGGCCCTACCTTTCCATCCATTTTAAATGCTTATACCTCGATAACAGGTAAGTCGCCAATGTTGCCACAATTTGCTTTGGGTTTGCATGCAGGCACTTATAGCGGTGGGACCTGGGGGCATGAAGAAAAAACATCCGATCGTTATGTGATTGAACTGGCAAAAAAATATAGAGCCTTAGGCATTCCTGTCGATTTACTGTGGTTGGATTCCACCTGGAGATTGTTTGGAGAAATTGGCGGAAAAGGAGCCACTTCTTTCGAATGGAGAGAGACTTTTAAAGATCCTAAAGGAATGTTTGATAGCATTTATGCCATGAATTATAAAATGGTAGGTTTGCACCTTCGTCCACGGTTTGATAATGCAAAAAAACTCAACCTCCTGGATCAGGCGCAGGCGAAAGGATACACCTATCCAGAGAATGGAAAGCCCGGGGAGTTTGTGAACTTCTTTGATGAAAAGGCCACGCAATGGTGGTGGGAAAATGGCGTAATGCGTGTAGCAAAACTAGGGGCAAAATTTCTTAAAACAGATGAAGGGAGTGCTTTCGGTGCTTTAGCCAATGAAAGCGAAAAAGTTGGGCCTACCGGAAAGGATGCTGAGCGATTACACAATGTTTTTCCAATAGCTTATGCAAAAGCACCTTTTTTAGCATTTGAAAAATTCAATGGTTTCCGGGGGCTGAACCAAACCCGCGAAGGTTATTCCGGTATTCAGCGTTACCCTTATATTTTTGCTGGCGACTGGCCGAGTGAATGGCAGTATTTTGCGCCTGTAATTAAAGCAGGTTTAAATGTTGGTCTATCTGGTGTAGGTTCATGGGCACATTGTATGGGTGGTTTTGAGCATCAGGCCGATCCGGAATTGTACATTCGTTGGGTTCAGTTTGGCATGTTTAGTCCCATTGCCTTGGTTTTCGGGATGGATCATCCGGGTTATAAAGAGCCCTGGAATTATGGTGAAGATGCCCTGAGGAATTTTAAAAAGTATGATCTTTTGCGTTACCGTTTATTTCCTTATTTATACACCAGCATGCACCAGCAATACGAAACGGGTTTACCCATGATGCGGGCTTTGGTAATAAATCATCAGGATGATGAAAATGTGTATGAAATTGGCGATCAGTATATGTTTGGCGATAACCTAATGGTGGCACCTGTAACTACAAAAGGTGCCATCACCCGATCAGTTTATTTACCTGAAGGAACCTGGTTTAATTATTGGACCAGCGAAAAGTATGAAGGCAAAAGTTACCACCATGTGGTGGCACCATTAGATACCATTCCGCTTTTTGTGAAGGCGGGTGGTATTATTCCCATGCAGCCGAAAATGACTTATGCAGGTGAAAAACCTGTAGATGTAATTACGTTGGATGTTTTTCCTTATGGCGAATCGAACTGTGAAATTTACGAGGATGATAACCTAAGTGCAAACTATAAGGCTGGAAATTTTGCCATAACAAAAATCAATTCATCATTAAACAGGAGTGGTTTAGTTTTAAAAATAGCGAAACCAGTAGGAGCATTTAAACCGACAACGCATCAGTATATGGCAAAAATTCATTGGAATAAAGCAATCACGCCAAAGGAGGTTTTTGAAAATAATAAGAAAGTAACTTTGGTGAAAAATGTTACTCGGCTGGATATAAATACAGGTTGGTATTATGATGGAAAAGATAAAGTGCTTTGGATAAAGACTGAAGGGAATAACGAGGAAGAGATCATTTTAACTATAAATTAGATTTATCTATCTAATTGGTTTGTGATAACACCTTAGTTACTCGGAAGATTGATGAGTAGTTTACATTATGCAGCTATGAGGGAAACTCCCCTCCTAATTTAGGAGGGGTTGGGGTGGTTAAAATGAAGTGCTTATAGGTTAGGGATGCTTCGTGCCTCAGCATGACATGACCTTTGATGTGTCATTCAGAACGCATTGAAGAATCTGCAAGCGATGGAAAACAGGCCGTTAAGTTTGCAGAATTAGTTGGTGTGGAGTTTGAAGTGCAGTGTTTATGAGTTAGGGATGCTTCGTTCCTCAGCATGACATGACCTCTAATGTCATTCAGAACGCAGTGAAGAATCTGCAAGCGATGGAAAACAGGCCGTTGAGTTTGTAGAAAGCAGTTGGTGTGGAGTTTGAAATGCAGTGTTTATGGGTTAGGGATGCTTCGTTCCTCAGCATGACAGACCTCGGGTGTCATTCAGAACGGAGTGAAGAATCTGCAAGCGATGGAAAACAGGCCGTTGAGTTTGTAGAATTAGTTGGTGTGGAGTTTGAAGTGCAGTGTTTATGGGTTAGGGATGCTTCGTGCCTCAGCATGACAGGCCTTTGATGTTATTCAGAATGAAGTGAAGAATCTGCAAGCGATGGAAAACAGGCCGTTGAGTTTGTAGAAAGTAGTTGGTGTGGAGTTTGAAGTGCAGTGTTTATGGGTTAGGGATGCTTCGTGCCTTAGCATGACAGACCTCGGGTGTCATTCAGAACGCAGTGAAGAATCTGCAAGCAATGGAAAACAGACCGTTGAATTTGTGGGAAGTAGTTGGTGGTGAGTTTGAAATGCAGTGCTTATGGGTTAGGGATGCTTCGTGCCTCAGCATGACATGAGTTCAGATGTCATTCAGAACGCAGCGAAGAATCTGCAAGCGATGGAAAATAGGCTGTTGAGTTTGTAGAAAGTAGTTGGTGGGAAGTTTGAGGTTATGGTGTGTATGGATTAGGAATGCATCGTTCCTCAGCATGACAGTAAACAGTATGCTCAGTTAAAAATTTAAAAGAAAAACAAATGAAAATCGCCTTTAAAATGAAACTCAAGCCAGGTTTCGAAGAAGAATATAAAAAGCGCCACGATGAAATCTGGCCTGAACTCTCAGCGTTATTAAAAGAAAATGGCGTAAGCGATTATTCTATCTTTTTAGATGAAGAAACAAACACCTTGTTCTCGGTTCAGCAACAAAATGGAAATTCATCACAAGACCTCGGAAGCACCGAAATTGTTCAAAAATGGTGGACTTACATGGCAGATATTATGGAAACAAACCCAGATCATTCTCCCGTATCCCAGCCTTTAACACTGGTATTTCATCTTGACTAAGTCTGATAAAATGAAAAGATTTATTGTTTGTCTTTTAGTTGGTATTGCTGTCTTTAACATGGCAAAAGCACAAGTGCCAGCAAAAAAAATGGTGTCTTGGCCAAAGATTGAAAATCAAATGAAACCATGGACAAGGTGGTGGTGGATGGGAAATGCTGTTGACGACCAGAATCTTGATTATGTTTTACAAAAATATGCCGCTGCTGGTTTAGGTGGGGTAGAAGTAACGCCCATTTATGGTGCTGTTGGTTTCGAGAAACAATATCTGCAATTCCTTTCACCCGCCTGGTTGAATGCACTTCACCACACTGTGAAAAAAGCAAATGCTTTAGGAATGGGAGTGGATATGAATACAGGAACAGGCTGGCCATTTGGTGGTCCGCAAATTAAACCGGAATATGCAGCAACCAAACTGATCATTCAGGATTATAAATTGAATGCTGGTGAACAACTGCGTGAACCCGTAAAGGTAAAAGAAGCAAAGCAGGATTTTGCCATCTTACAGGCTGTAACAGCTTATGGTCCGAATGAGCAAGCAGAAAACCTGCTCCCTTTACTTCAAAAAGATGGTACTTTATCCTGGTCGCCAAAATCTGATGTTTGGAATATTTATGCCGCTTTTGCGGGCAAAACCAGGCAGATGGTGAAAAGGGCTGCACCGGGTGGAGCGGGTTTTACACTTGATCACCTGGATCAAAAATCTGTTGATGTGTATTTGAAACGGTTTACAGATTCTTTTGCTCATAAACCACAAGGCATCAGATCGTTTTTTAATGATAGCTATGAAGTTTATGGTGCAACCTGGACACCAACATTTTTCAGTGAATTTAAAAAAAACAGGGGCTATGAATTGGAAAAGCACCTCAAAGAGCTTGCAAGTAATGACAGTACGGATGAAAATATTGCCCGTTTAAAATCCGACTACCGGGAAACGATGGATGAACTGTTGCTCAATAATTTTACTAAAAACTGGACCAATTGGGCGCATGGTTTAAAGTCACTCACTAGAAATCAATCGCATGGCTCACCGGGTAATCTGCTCGATCTCTACGGTGCAGTAGATATCCCGGAAACAGAAACCTTTGGTTCTAGTGCGTTTGATATTCCCGGTTTGCGCCGGGACACTGCAGATATCAGAAATGTAGATCCAGACCCGATTATGAGTAAGTTTGCTTCATCTGCAGCGCATACCAATGGCAAAACACTGGTTTCTTCGGAAACGTTTACCTGGCTAACTGAGCATTTTAAAACGTCTTATTCACAGTGCAAACCAGAGGCCGAGCAGCTGTTTCTATCAGGCATTAATCATGTTTTCTACCATGGTACCACCAATTCTCCAAAAGATATAGCCTGGCCGGGATGGTTATTTTATGCTTCCGTAGAAATGAATCCCAATAACAGCTTATGGCCACATGTCAATGGACTTAATCAATACATTGCCAGGTGTCAATCCATTTTACAATCAGGAAAACCCGATAACGAACTGCTGATTTATTGGCCAATTTATGATGTATGGAACAAAGCAAAAGGTTTAGATATGCCGCTGAAAGTACATGATGTAGATGAGTGGTTACATCCAACGGCGTTTTATAAACTGGCTAAAGACTTATCAAAGGTAGGTTATGCATACGATTTTGCTTCTGACCGGGTATTAAATCGAGCTACAACTGTTGATCACTTACTACAGACTTCAGAAAATGCATCACCTTACAAAGTCTTGATTATTCCGGAAAGTAAAATGATGAACCTGGAAACGTTGGATCATATTATACAATTGGCAAATAAAGGCGCAACGGTTATTTTTCAGCAATTGCCAAAGGATGTACCTGGTTTAAATGATTTAGAGAACAGGAGAACGAAGCTGAAATCGACATTGGCGAGTTTGGGCTTTCAACCAGATGGAAATGGCATTTCGAGTTTTAAAACCGGAAATGGAGAAATTATTTTAGCTAATAATGTGCAAGAGGCACTTAGTTTGCGTCATATTAATCGAGAAACACTTACAGATATAGGCCTGAAATTTATCAGGCGAAAAAACAACAGCGATACTTATTATTATCTGGTGAACCATACGGCGAAAGATGTGGATACTTATTTAACCGTCAATGTCAAGGGAAAAGTGGTGATTATGGATCCGCAAAATGGATCAATTGGTTCGGGGGCCATGAAAGGCAATCAGGTTCGGGTGCAGATTAAATCGGGGCAATCACTTTTTCTGAATGTTTCTAATAAAACCCAAAATGTAGCATGGAAGTATCTTAACCAAGCGGCAAAACCTATTGCACTAACCCATCCATGGACACTTCACTTTACAGCGGGTGGACCAGTGCTTCCAGCCGATCAGAAATTAAATAAATTAGTTTCCTGGACAGATTTAAAAGATCCAAAACTAACAGCATTCTCTGGAACAGGGGTGTACAACAGTCATTTTGTGTTGTCGGCAAAAACCGCAAAAGAATATGTACTGAGCCTTGGGCAGGTAGATGAAAGTGCTAAAGTATGGGTGAATGGAAAAGAGGTTGGGATTTTATGGAGCATCCCGTTTGAGGCCCGTATTGGTCAGTATTTAAAACCAGGCGATAATACCATCAAAATAGAGGTGGTTAACCTCATGGCCAACCGCATCCGGGATATGGATATCAGGAAAATTCCATGGAGAAATTATCATGAAATTAATTTTGTAAACATTGATTATAAACCTTTCGATGCTTCAAACTGGTCAGTAATGCCTTCAGGTTTGATCGGTCCGGTGTTGATTACGCCGTATAATTAAAATTGAGCAGATTATCCTTTAAAAATATGATGAAATCATTGTACATTTTTACCTTACTTATAGCGTTTTTACATCCCGTAAAGGCACAGGAATATGATATTATTCGATATGGCGCGAGGACAGATAGCACGATCATTCAGACGAAAGCAATTCAAAAAGTGATTGATAAGGCTTTTGCTAAAGGCGGTGGTGTAATTGTCATTCCAAAAGGAACTTATTTAACAGGAGCATTGTTTTTTAAGAAAAAAACCAGCTTGGTATTGCAAGAAGGGGCGGTATTGAAAGGTTCGGATGAGATTAAGGATTATCCATTTATTCCTTCCCGAATGGAAGGGCAAAGTCTCCGTTATTTTGCGGCTTTAATCAATGCTTATGGTGTAGATGGATTCAGCATTAAAGGACCGGGTACCATCAATGGAAATGGTTTGAGGTTTTGGAAAACTTTCTGGGCTCATCGAGAGGAAATGAAGAAAATGGGTAAAAAGTCAACCAATCTTGAAGTCAGTCGCCCACGTTTAATTTTTATCTGGAAGAGTGATCATGTTAAAATCCAGCAGGTAAAACTGCGTAATTCTGGTTTCTGGACAACCCACTTGTATCAATGTAATGATGTGTTGGTGGAAGACACCAATATTCAATCGCCTTTTAAGCCTGTTCCTGCACCCAGTTCTGATGGAATAGATCTTGATGTTTGCAAGGATGTCAGGATTAGAAATTGCTACATTTCAGTTAATGATGATGCCATTGTAATTAAGGGTGGAAAAGGAACTACCGCACATCAATTACCTGAAAACGGAATTGTCGAAGATGTTTTGATTGAGAACTGTACTTTTGGCCCATCACATGCTACGCTGACCATTGGAAGCGAATGTATACATGCAAAAAATATTACGATGAAAAATTGCGTCGTAGAAAATAATTGCCCGATTTTAAAATTTAAAATGCGTGGAGATACTTTCCAGTTATTTGAAAATATCACCATCGATAACATCTCAGGAACTTGTGGGGCAGTGATTGATTTAAACCCCTGGAGTCAGTTTTTTGATTTAGGTGGAAGTGAGGCAAAACCGTTCGGCATCATTAAAAATATTAAGCTCTCCAATATCAAAGTTAAAAGTTCAAAATTTGGAGAAATGCAGGGAAATCCGCTGGATCAGGTAGCTGATTTTAGTTTCAAAAATGTAGAAGTCACGACTCCAAATCCGGTGCTTAAGAATAAGTATGAGGATGTAAAATTTGAAAATGTGGTGGTGAATGGAAAGCCGATAGTTCATTAACTTACGAAGTCTCAAAGGCCAGGAGCGCAGCAAGACTTCGCCAGCTTAAATGCAATTTATAACACATGATAAGACTCATCTATCGGTTGGTGTCTCACCGACCGAAAAAATCATGCATACAAATTCAATAGGATTAACACATTAACCTGATAAAGCTTAAACTGGTTGGTGAGACACCAACCATTAGATTAAATGATTGATACATAATAAGACTTACGAAGTTCCCCATCGCAAATCCCACCAAAACTTCGTAAGTCGAATTATCTTACACTCAACAAGGAAACGCCTTGTCTGGGTAATTCAAAAACGAATGGGCCAGCGCTGGTATCATATTTTACAGCTTTTCCAATGGTTTTCATCTATCGGTTGGTGTCTCACCGACCGAAAAAATTAAAACTTAAACAGGTTGGTGAGGTACCATAAGTGTTCGGAATATTATGATTTGTCAATTGAAAACTGCTATTGAATGGTTAACCACCCCCTGCCCCTCCTAAATTAGGAGTGGAGTTTACCTCATAGCTGTATAATTTAAACTACTATATAATCTTCCTAACAACTGAGGTGATACACCAAGCATTAGATTAAGATTCAACTTAAGACTTACGAAGTTTCCTAATGCAAATCCCACCGAAACTTCGTAAGTCGAATAGTTAACTTGCGAAGTCTCAAAGGGCAGAGCGGAGCAAGACTTCGCCAGTTTAAAGGCAATTTATAAAACATATAAGACTCATCTATCGGTTGGTGTCTCACCGACCGAAAAAATCATGCATACAAATTCAATAGGATTAACACATTAACCTGATAAAGCTTAAACTGGTTGGTGAGACACCAACCATTAGATTAAATGTGATTGATACATAATAAGACTTACGAAGTTCCCCATCGCAAATCCCACCGAAACTTCGTAAGTCAAATTATCTTACACTCAACAAGGAAACACCTTGTCTGGGTAATTCAAAAACAAACGGACCAGCGCTGGTATCATATTTTATAGCTTTTCCAATGGTTTTTAACTGGCTGGATTTTTCTAGCATAGCAATTTGTGCTGCTGTTGGTTGTTGCGGTGAGCCCATATTTTTCCATGTTTCATACGCATTACTATGTTCATCATCAATGCGGTAATGCGTAATTTCTACAGTCTTTTTGCCAAGGCCGTTTAAAGAGATGGATACGGTATCTTTGACTCCCTTTTTATCCACATCGTGATAATTCCAGATTAAAACAGTAGCTGATTTCTGATCTCTTGAAGCTAGCACACCAACATCAGGAGCAGATTTTCTAATACTCGAATCCAGTACAGTTTTAAGGGGATACATCTGATTGCTTTGCACCTCAACACGGTTTCCTTTCATCATGCCGAACATTTTGAATACATTTAAAACAGGTTTGTTGATGCCATTCGTAGCGAGATCTCTAAAGCCGGCAAACCAAGGTTGGTTCTCAAACTCAAAAGACCAGCTAACGGCACCCAAAAGGTTAATCTTATACTGATCAGTTAATTCATACAATCTGGCAAATGATGCTGCGGTATAACTGGAGTACATGGTGCCATTTCGGTATGCATTTTCCGGGTTCGTAGACATGCCACAGGCTGCACAACCTTCTGGATCAAATTCCCCAATAATGACCGGAATATTTTTTAACTGTGGGTATTTGCTAATTACTTTATAGTTGGCTGCTACATTTTGAAGTTCGGCACGAATATTCATCACCACAGTACCATCCACGAATTTAGGTGAGCCTTTGGCATGGAACAAAACCGCATCTAGTGGTGAACCTGTTTTGCCTGTTACATAATTGGTTCCGGTTAGGCAATGGCTGATAAAAGCATCAAGATATTTACTACCGCCACCCGTAACATTCGCGCCACCAATTTTTGCGGTTGGTAATGCCCTTTTTAAACCATCAGCAGCATAATCATATAATTTAAAAAAATCGTCCTGGGTACTTTTCCAGTAAACACCATCAGGTTCATTCCAAACTTCCCAATACCAGCTTTCTACTTCTTTTTGTCCATATCTTTGTACACAATGCTTCACCCATTCATACACCAGGTTGCCCCATTTCTGGTAATCTTTAGGTGGATAAGACCATCCGGTCATGATTTCCTCATAACGCATTCCAGGTTTCCATTGATGCTGGTAGGGGATAGGTTTTGTAGATAAAGCTTCAGGCATAAAGCCAATTTGAGCCAGCGGTTTCATGCCTCGTTTAACATAGGTATCAAAAATGCGGTCTGTAATCGTCCAGTTGTAAACCGGATTCCCATTTTTATCTTCCGTATATGCATTTGAAGAACCCCATTTCAAAGCGGGTGTGCCATCACCAGAAGTTAATAAATTATGGGCACGAACGTAAACAGGAACAGGACTTAACTTTGAAATATCCGTCAGCAGTTTCTGGCCATCCTTCATATACGTGAAGTTAGGCTCATCGTATCCAAACCAAGCCCATACAGGTTTCATTTCTGCAACATTTTTATCGAAGTTAATTTTGATGTCAGCACGGGTTTGGGCCTGGCTAACATTTACCGATTCAAAGAATCCTAAAATTAAAAGAAAGAATACGAGCTGATTTTTCATCATGGGATAAGTGAAAGGATTTGCGTTAATGTAATGGTCAGATAAGTAATCAATCTATGCTGACTAACATGCAAAATCTGATTGTAATCAATAATATTTGGTTAAAAACGAATACGATTTTACCATTTTTTAATGGCTGTACTGTCCTGTTCCATCCTGTAAGACGTGCCATTGATCTGTTACAAATGGATAAATTTTTAAATAAAAAGCGCAATCAGCAGATTGCCGATTGCGCTTAAGTCAATATAAAATGTATTGGATTACCAACCTGGATTTTGCATCGCCTGTTTTTGAGCAGGGCTTAAAGCATTTCCGTTGTTTTTAATCACATCTAAAAATGACTGAGGAATTGGGCGTAAATAATGCTTGCCTTCAATAGGTTTAGCTTCACTGTTAAATGCTGCCGTACGCGCCACCAAAGTTTTGGTGCGGGCAAGATCTTCCCATCGCTGTAGCTCACCCATTAATTCTCTCGATCTTTCATTCAATACAAAGGCAATAAATTTATCGCTTTGAGCGGTTGCCCCGATTTTATCAAAAAATTCTCTGTTGGAATTAAAGATATCTCCATCACTGTTTAAGTGCATAGCGGTTAGTGTATTAGCTGTAGTAACCGGAATATTATTGGATTCGAAATAGGTATTTTTATCAGAATAGGATGAAAGCGCTGTGGCATTGGTTGCCGGATTTGTTTTGTATGAGATACCTCCATCAAGATAACTTTCCCTGTTTTCACCATCTTTATAAGCAGCCCGATCTCTTACTTTATTTAAGTATGGAATGGCTTGTGCATATTGGCCTAATCTTCCATAGGCTTCAGCAGCTATAAGATAGGTTTCGGCTAAACGAGCCATAATGCCATCTCGCTGTCCAAATTGAGAAGCTACTAAATTTCTTGATCCATCCATAAATTTAGATAGTGCCACAAACTGGCTAACCCCGTAGTTACCATGTGCATTTAGATAGCTCTGTGGCTGGCCTGCAAAATACCTGACAAACATGGTTGGTTTACGGCGGCCAAGATCAGTAGCCAGTGGATTAGTGGCATTAGCAATCAAAGGGGTATATCTGGTATCGCCGGCATTATTCACAATATATAAAACAGCTTCCTCGCCACCAACAAATTTAGCCTGACCCACCTGAGCTGGTGTTGGTGCTGTTGCAGCAGTCCATTTTGGTGCACTTGCCGGGTTATTGGAAACATATCTCGTTTTAAAACTTTTCCAGAACCTGGAATCATTTACCCGGTCAAAAACATCAACTGCATAATCAGTAGATCTTAAACGCTGAAACTCACGACCTCCTGCAAGATCGCGTACCATGCCCGGAAGTGTTTGATAAACGGATGGATAATATAGGTGAATTTGATTCCCATAACGGCCTTGAGTAGTGATGTTATTTGAAAATTGAGCTGCAAGTATCACTTCCTTATTGGTTTCATTTGGACCATCAACCGTGGTAAAATTCCATAAATCACTGTAATTAGTAGCAAGTGTATAACTGCCACTGTTAATCACCAGGTCAGCATATTTGATGGCATTTTGTAAGTCAACCGTTTTGGTATCACTGTTCCAGTCATTGTTAATTTCACTCGCACGGAAAAGGTATGCTTTTGCTAAAAAGTGTGCAGCCGCACCTTTAGAAATTCTACCGGTTTCTGTAACTGTGGTCGGCAATAATTCATAAGCTTGTGTAAAATCCTGAATAATTTGTGCATAAATATCTTTCGCAGGACTTCTGGTAAATTCCTCCTGAATGGTTTCAGAAGGTTCTAATTTTAGAGGAACTGCTCCAAATTGCTTAACCAGTTTAAAATAATCAAAAGCCCGCATGAAATAGCCTTCGCCCAAGCGGGTATTTTTGTTTGCACCTTCATAGTAAACGGGCACGTTTTTAATGACGATGTTTGCAGAGTTGATGCTGCCATACATATTATCCCAAACGGAAGCAACATCACCTGAAAGTGAATTGAAGTTTCCATCGTAAGAGTTAAACATTTGCTCTGTCCGGTCTCCGCCAACCGTAAATTCATCTACGCCATAATTGGTCGTGGTATAAGCCCAGGTATAGTTGAAATGAAACTTTAAACTCTGGTACATTCCAATCACTAAGCCATCAAGACCCAATGAAGTTTGAAAGTCTGAGGTATTGTGTGAGTTAATGACCTCTTCATCTAAAAAGCTTTTTTTGCAGGATGTTGGTAGAATCATCAACCCACTTAACAGGACCATCCCTGATAGTATATTTATAATCTTTTTCATGTTATTTTGGTTAGAAGCTAGCGTTAATGCCGAAAACAAATCCTCTGTTAAAAGTAGAACCACCTAAATCAGGATCAATCCACTTCACTTTTGAATAAATTAAACCCGGGTTAATGGCCTGTGCATAAATTCTTAATCGAGATAAGGTTAATTTCTTAGCGAGCTCTGATGTAAAATTATAGCCCAAAGAAATATTTCTGATTTTAATAAAGGAAGCATCCTGATAGTTTAAAGCGCTCACATATTGATCTCCGCTGGCACTGGCATAATTTGGTGCTGGATAATCATTCGTTGGGTTAGTTGGCGTCCAATAATCTACCACACGTTGGGCAAAACGACCCTGAAGTGCCTCTGCTCCGGTTTGAATAAGAAAATTGTAACGGGCAATAATAAAAATTGATAAATCAAATTGCTTATAGCCAAATGTATTGGTTAAACCACCTGTCCAGCTTGGATTATAATGGCCCAAAATCTGGCGGTCATTGTTGGCATCTATTTTATAATCGCCATTTAAATCTTTAACCTTAATGCTACCTGGACTAAACGTTACGCCATTTAGTTTATATTTTGCAATTTCAGCCAGATCTTCAGGCGTATTTTGCCAGATGCCTTCTTTCACAAAATCATAGGCCACGCCATTCCTTTGTCCAATGAAGAAACGATCGATAACCATGTCGCCATTGTCTAATTTAACAATTTCATCTTTGCTGGTTGAGAAATTCAAAGTAGATTCCCAGGTAAAATCTTTGGTTTTAATATTGACGGTATTTAAGGTCAAATCAAGACCTTTGTTTTTGGTTGAGCCAATATTATCGTAAGAAGTAGTATAACCATTAACTGAAGCGATTTTTTTAAGCAAAATTAAATCTGTTGTTTTTGATTTATAAACATCCAGTGATCCGCTTATTCTTCCTTTTAAAATATCGAAATCTAAACCTAAATTATATTGTAAGGTTTTTTCCCAGCTTAATAATTTATTTGGTAATGGAATGGGGTTGGCTAATGAAGCATCTGAAGAAACATAGCCGGTTTGGGCGGAACTGCCATAAGTGTAAGTTAAGGGTTGCAAAAGGCCAAGTGTGCTACCAATATCTACTGATGAGTTACCTGTGCTACCAACGCCTAATCTCAATTTTAACTGATCTACCCATTTAATGTTTTTCATGAAATCTTCCTGCTCTAGTCTCCAGGCCAATGCTGCAGAAGGGAAGAAGTCCCATTTGTTTCCTGCTGCAAGCTGCGACGCACCATCCCAGCGTGCTGATGCCGTTAATAGGTATTTACTATTAAAACTGTAGTTGGCCCTGGCCATGTAAGAAACCAAGGTTGATTTCCTTAAGTTGGTATCAAAGGCATCTAAGCCAGTAATATTTCCGGTGTTTAAACCATACCAAAGTGAATTGGGTAAGGAGATTTTGCTTCCGGTTAATGAGGAAGATTCTTCACGGAAGGAGGATGAACTTTGCAACAAGGTTACCCCAAAATTATGCTTGTTAATGGTTTTATCATAATATAATAAATGATCCAAAGTGTAAGCAAATCTGTTGCTCTGATTCAACTGTGCATAGTTGTTAATTGACCCCGGTACACCAGCATCACGATTAACAGATTTAGCATCCTGATATCGGCCATTGTAAAAATTCGAGAAATCCGGACCAAAGTTTATGCGGTATTTTAAGCCTTTCAGTAAGTTTACTTCAGCAAAAACCGAACCCAGGGTTCTTAAAGTTTTACGAAGATTGATGTTGTAATCTGCTTCTAAAACCGGATTCTGGATGTTGATGTCTCCACCTGGTAAATTAATTCTGTTGCCATTTGCATCATATGGAATGGCTAAAGGAAGCATGCCTCGTGCGGCTGCATAAATGTTTCCTGCACCGGATGCACTGGCTGCCTGAAAACCATAGTTTTGTAGACCATAAGTTGCCGTAAGGTTTGCACCCATTTTAAACCATTTTACCGGATTTATCTCCACACTTAATTTGCCACTGTATCTTTCAAAATCCTGACCGAGTTGTGTGCCTGTTTGATTTAAGTAGCCAAAAGATCCATAAGCTTTAATTTTATCTGTACCACCGCTTACACTTAAAACATGATCTTGTGTAACTCCCGTTCTGGTTACCAGATCACCCCAATCTGTTGTGGGTACTAAACTGCCATCAAATACGCCATTTACCCATCCTTTATCCAGATTGGTCAGCATATTAGGGTCTTGTTTAAAAATTTCTCTATCGGCAGCTTGTGTCGCGATAACAGGATAATCATAAATAGGCTGTGTATTTGTTCCGTTTACAGAGTTTAAATATGCCGTACGGCGATAAGCATCACGGCGAAATTCAATGTACTCGCCAGAATTCATCATATCCATTCGGTCATTCAAGGTTTCGATGGTTGCAGTACCCACATAATCCAAGGTTAACCTTCCGGCTTTACCTTTTTTGGTGGTGACTAAAACCACACCATTGGCGCCACGAGATCCATAAATTGCAGTAGCTGAAGCATCCTTTAAAATATCAATGGATTCAATGTCATTAGGGTTAATCGCCTCGATACCGCCTGCCTGCAAGGGAATTCCATCAACCACATATAATGGTGAATTACTGGCCGTAAGCGATCTTACCCCACGAATCAGGATGCTTCCCAATTGTCCCGGGCGCTCATTTGAAGTGATATCCACACCGGCAGCTTTACCTTGAATGGCTTGCAAAGCATTGGTAACTGGTCTTGATCTAATTTCTTCTGCACCAACACTTACTACTGCACCTGTTAAATCACTTTTCTTCACCGTGTTGTAGCCTACCACCACAATTTCTTCTAAGTCGTTAATGGCACTTTTGATCTGGATCGTAATATTTGCCCTGCCATTTACAGGAACTTCCTGAGTGGTATACCCCACATATGAAATCACCAGAACAGGGTTGGTGGTGCCCGAAGGAATGGTAATGGAGAATGCACCGTTTGCATCAGTTGTAGTTACTAAAGTTGTATTCTTAACCTTAACAATTACACCTACGAGTGTTTCGCCTTTGTCGTCTGTAATTTTTCCTTTTACTGTCTCATCAAAATTCCTGATTCCTTTTTTAATGATGAGCGGTTCATTTTTAAAAGTGAAGGCTGCCTGAGCCGAAGTGCCTGCCATCAGCAATGAAAGTGCAGAAATTCCCATAATCAGGAATTTTTTACCTCCGGATGCATTTTGCCGGTGATGTGGCTTTGAATGTAAAGTGAAATACATAGTTTTTGATTATTGATTTGATATATTTAGTTAGTTGGTATTGTATTCTTGCTCGGCAAGGTTAAGATTTTGAGCCTGGTTAGTTTGTTAATTAAATGTGCCGTATTACCCTTTAATAAAAAAGGATTTTAAGCATGAGTCAATAAAAAATCATGGCTATCCCTGATCAATTGGCTTTGTAAATTACTTGTGATAAAAGGTTTCCGGTGCTAATTTTTAAAGCAGAAAATAGTTTTGGCTTGGTTGTTTTGTTTTTTTAGATCTGGCAAGCTATTTTGAATTGAATTTCAATGCAAAATCATACCACTGACCACTCATAATTGGTTTTTTAAGCTTTTTGAATATATCTGGTTAATTGTAATTACGAGGTTATGACTTTTATTTTGTTAACCCATCCTGATCTATCCTGCTAAGAGCTGAAAATTAACAAATAAGGCATTTATCTTCTAAAGGAAAGGTGCCGCTAGGCGGGTAGGGGTTGCCGAACCTGCAACTAACAAAAGTATTATCATAGAGTTTATTGTTAAAAATGTGGATGATGATTATGAGCGAATTAAAGATTTAACAAGCGAAATTGTTCAAAAGCCTACAACCATGCCTTGGGGTAATCGTTCATTATTATTTCGTGATCCGGACGGGAATTTGATTAACTTTTTACTCCTGTAAGTGACGAAGCAAAAAAGAAATTCCTTTATTAGTGCGCATATTTCTCATATCAAGCCATAGCAGAAAACATACTTATTGATATAAAACTGCACACGTTACATGCGTGCACTAGCATGGGTTATCAATTGATGATCTGAAATATATTCAACTCAATTGCAGCGAACCTTTTTGCATAAGTGGTGTTACTTTGAAACACTTGGTATTCTTGCGACAGACCATAATAGATTACTATTTGCTGCGATGGTTACTATTTATACTGAGACAATTTTACCATTATAAATGGCTTTAAGAATTTTGATAAATGGCGAAACGTGGTTTAGTTTGGTTTAAGAATGATTTGAGACTGCATGATAATGAGGCATTATACAGGGCGCAAGAAGAGTGTAGTGAGCTAATTTTTTGCTATTGTATTAACAAGAAAGATTTTGAGAAACTGGAGCTTGGATTTCGAAGAGCAGATGTGATCAGATTCAGGTTTATGCAGCAGTCTGTTCTTGATTTGAGAACTAACCTGGAAATGATTGGTGGGCATTTAATTATCGGCGAAGTTTCGGCACTAGAAACCTTGCCTGCACTGGTTGAGAAATATGGTATAACCGATATTTATGCGGAAAAAGAATATGCCAATTATGAAATTAATTTAGTTGATCAGGTTATTAATACACTTTCAGATACGAAGTTTCATTTTTTCTGGGGCAAAACACTTTATCATGAAGATGATATTCCTTTTAAGATTGCAAAGATCCCGCTAACGAGCAAAGCCTATAGAATTCCTGTTGCAACTCATGCCGAGCCTCGAAAAACTTTTAGCCGGCCAGCTAAACTAAATGCCATTAAAAACATTAAAACTAAAAAATTTCCGTCTTACAGTGTTTATGGGTTTGCGAAAAATGAATATGAGAAAGCGAAACCATTTATTGAAGGGGGAGAAACCGCGGCCTTGGAAAGATTGGAATATTATACCTTCAAATCTGAGCTTTTAACGGGTTATAGATGGAGCAGAAATAAATCAGACGGGTTAGACTATAGTTCAAAATTCTCGCCATATCTGGCGTTGGGCTGTATTTCGGCAAGGGAGATCTATGAAAAAGTAAAAAGTTATGAAGCAAAAATTAAAAAAAATCAAAGTACATGGTGGTTGATTTTTGAACTGGTATGGAGGGATTACTTTACATTTAAGGGTATGCGTTTTGGAGATGCGATCTTTAAAACAAATGGCTATAAAAATAAGAAAGTAGATTGGGACAATGATCCGGTGAAGTTTGAGAAATGGTGTCTGGGGACTACAGGTATTCCTTTAATCGATGCGCACATGCGGCAATTGAACCAAACAGGATACATGAGTAATCGTGGCCGGGTAAACTGTGCAAGTTATCTGGTACATGATTTAAAAGTAGATTGGACATGGGGTGCGTCTTATTTTGAAGCTAAATTAATTGATTACGATGTCAGCTCAAATTGGATGAACTGGCATATGCAGGCATTTGAGATTTGGTATACAAACCCTGTTCATCAATCTAATAAATATAAGGCGCAAGATTTTATCAGAAAATGGATTCCAGAGCTTTCGAAAAGGAATGATATTGAGACGTTAATTCCTTGGGAATATGATATTCCAGCATACTCCAAACCTATAGAAATTTACAAAAAGTGGGGTAGAGCAATTAATTTGATACGTGAAATAGTAATTAAGTAAAGATTATTGAATTAATGCCCAATAAATCGTTTTGGTCAGAAAAGTGACCTATCCTGCAAAGCTGGCGCCCCCTCTGAAAGATGGGAATTGCGATCGCTTCGAAAAATATTTTTTCATTGCCCTTTCCCTTCCAGTGGAAAGGTGCCGATAGGCGGATAGGGGTTTCCCCGCCCAGCTAGAATCTCTCCTAAAAAAGAGTAGAGTAGCAATCGCTTTAAGATTGCCCTTCATTACTTTTTAAAATCTGTGATGGTTTTTTCCTCTCCATTCTGCAGGTGGGTATCATAACGATATACTCCTTTCAAACCACCAAACCAAATACTTCCGTCGTTAGCTTCTAAAATCCCACAGAGCATATTATCATTTACCTTTATTTCAGTTACAATGGGCTTATTATCTAATAAGGACTTTTCATCATAACGTGAAAGTACCCAATTTTGACCTTTAGCACTTTCTGAACTCGTCCAGATATTGCCATTTTTGTCTTCGTAGATGTAATCCACAAACTTTTGAGTAAAATTGGTAAATATTTTGCCGTCATAGCGCCAAAGTCCATCAGCGCCACCAAGCCAGATATTGCCTTTTTTATCTTTAATAATCGACCGAACATTTGTAAAAGGTTTGCAGTTATTATTGGTGATTGTGGTAAATGTTTTTCCATCATAAACGGTGGCATAACCCCTTGTTCCAAACCAAAGTTTTCCAGTTTTGTCTTCAATGATCGCATTAACATCATTATGCATCCAATGATTTTTTGGAAGCGGATGTTGATAAAATGAAATATGGACAGAGTCAGCTTCAGTATGAACAGGTTCAGGTCCTGTATAGACAGAATCAGTCTCAGTAACGGGACGGGCTTCGTTCATTTTAAAATTTTGAAAGGATTTCCCATCATAACGGCTTGCTCCACCTTCAGTGCCAAACCAAATATGACCAGACTTATCTTCATAAATATTAGTCACCCGATCATTTGCAAGGCCATCTTTGGTTGTGAAATTCCGAAACGATTTCCCATTGTAGTAGTAAACTCCTGAACCAATAGAAGCAAACCAAAAATTTCCTTTTCTATCTTCTAAAATGGAAAAAAACCGGGCCGAATTCACTTTAATGGTAATATTGGTGAAAGACTTTCCATCGTATCGAATAATACCTTCACCAGAAGCAAGCCAAATATTTCCATGCCTGTCTTGCTTAATGGTACGAACAATGCTGTTAGGTCCGTGAGCAGTGGTTATGTCCTTGGTTTTAACCACATTTTGCCTAGCATCTTTTTGCTGAGCTTCTACAGGATAATAAATTAAACTTGCCATTATGATCAGCAGGCTGTAAAAAATGTTTCTTTTGTTTTTCATCTGTATATAATTTTTTTTAATGGTGATGAAGCGATCGAGAGCAATATTTATTATTGTATGCTCCTGATGGTTTCTTATCTATTTAATTGATTCACCGAAATTACTTTGATATATTTCCGTCAGAAGAATCAGGATTGTAAATAAAAATGTAAACTTTGTAAATAAAAACTTGACCATATGCATCTTAGCCTTAACTCTCTCTCCAGGAAGCGCAAATACTTGTTCGGATTGGTATTAATCTCTTTGATCTCTGTAATCTGTGCGGCTTTCAGTATGACTGGCAGCGATAACTTCGACTTTGAGAGAAGGGAAATTTTGATTCGTAGAATCGGACATGAATTACTTCTTCAATCGGGAGACAGTATATCGAGAGTGCTCCCGGTAAAAAAGCTTGCAGAAAATGAATACCAAATCAGTTTTGAGCATGAACTTACTTTTCGATCGGACTCTTTGGTGAATACTACCAGGCGTTTGTTGGCCAGAGACCCGCTCGCAAGCGACTATGTAGTTAACGTGCTGAACTGCGGCAACTCAAGTGTAGCCTATGGATACGCCATATCTAAAAATAAAAAAGATGATATTATAGCTTGTGCAGGAAGAGTGCAACCCAGAGGTTGTTACATGATTAACATTAAATTCAAACCGACTGGAATCAATATGGCAAAGAATGAATATCTTCTCGGCAGTCTGCCATTCCTGGCGCTTGTTGGTTTTATTTTTATGAGATCTGTTAAGCCGCGAAGGGTTTTACCTGATGTGCAATATTCTAATATGTTCACTTTAGGCCAAGTGTTATTTGATGCGAAGAATCGGAAGCTCATCATAAATGAAAAAATAATAGATTTGACCGGAACGGAAGCTCGTGTACTGCTCATTTTCGCATTGTCTCCAAATGAGACCATAGAAAGAAGCCGACTGCAAAAAGAGATCTGGGAAGATGAAGGTGTGATTGTAGGCCGTAGCTTGGATATGTTCATATCAAAACTTAGAAAAAAACTGGAAGTTGATCAAAATATCAAAATTGTTGTAATACGGGGGAAAGGGTATAAGCTTGAAATTAACAGTAGTGTGGTATAATTCAATTGGTATGAACAGATTAGCATTACTGAAGGGTTTGTGGACCCAACTGCGTATTTCTCGAACCATTTCCTATCTGATTTGCATTTAATTGAGGATTTGGCAAAAAATATAGCATAGCATTCAACACTTATTGCTTGCTCTATTTATGCTTAATGATTGGCTGTGTTGTTTCAAAATACTATCAGTATGATTTGATAAGGTTGGTGTGCTACTTAAATAGTATCTTTTTTATTATTAGAATGACAAAAGAAATTATCAGGCACCCCACGCTTGCCCACACTACATTTTGGATACCGTAGGATGCAATAACTTGTCCGCCTAGAAGAGTTCCCGCTGTAACGGCAAAATTTCCACAGGAAGTGAAGATGCTATTTATAAATTCGGGAGAATCTGATGTCGAAGAAGTGATGTTTATATTGCTGATCAGGAATCCTCCAGAGTGAACCAATCCCCAAAAGGAAATAAGTAATATTACTGGAATAAACGCACCGCCAAAAATATTTAGTAATACATGAATACTTCCTAACAGAATGATAAACGACAGTGTTGTTCCGTATGGATATTTGCCCATCAGGTTACTTGCTAAATTATTACCAATAACGCCAACAAGTCCAAAAAGAAAAAACATTAAACTTGTTTTATCATTATCCATCAAGGCTACTGATTTTAAAAAGTCAGCCATATATCCATAGGTTGAATACATTGCCGTTATGATAAAAAAAGCCAAAAGAATGTTCACCCACAAAAGTCTATTGTTTAAGACTTTCTTTTTTAAATAGCGTACTGATGGGATTTTATCGTCTGTAGTGGGAAGAAATATTTGCAAACCAATAAGAGCGATCACATTAATGAAGCCAGTAATAAAAAACGACCATTGCCAATTAATTAGGCCGGATATAAATGTGGCTATAGGCACGCCTAAAACTGTTGCTATAGTAAGTCCTGAGAATATTATACCAACAGCCTTTGATTTGTCTTCCGAATCTGAATTCTTTTCCGCAATTGATAATGCAATAGACCAGTATACAGGATGGAAAAATGCAGGAAGCATTCTTACAACCAATAATTGATAAAAATTGTTGGCCAAACCAGAAAGAACATTGCATATAAAAAAAAGTAACAATGAAAATAACAATAGCTTTTTCCTGTTAATGGATGATGAAATGGATACCATCAACGGCCCAAAAACTGCAACTATAAGTGCAAATGCACTTAGTAGCCAACCTGCCTTTTCAATTGATACATGAAAAGCTTTTGCTAGATCTGGCAATACCCCGATAACCCCAAATTCAGTTGTAGTAATACCGAACACACCCAAAGCAAGTACATAAAGATTTTTTTTAGAATTCATTTGTTGTTTTTTTTGCAAATTTGCAAAACGAACTATTATCCAGTCATATACTTACCATTATGTTCTATACTTACCTTTTGGATAGTCTAAATCAAAAACCCTAACGATGCCTGAATTTTTTCACGACAAACGACTATATTATACACCAATAGAATTTGCTCTTAGTCATCTCGGTGGAACTTGGAAGATGCCCATTCTATGGCGTTTACAAGAAAAAGCGCAGCGCTTTAATGAACTTAAAAAGGATATACCTCACATAACCGACAAAATGCTGACAAGCCAACTAAGGGAGTTAGAAAGCAAAGGATTAATTAATAGGGAAATATTCCCGGTAATACCGCCGAAAGTTGAATATAGCCTAACAAAAAAAGGAATGAAGGCTATCCCTATCATTGAAACAATTATGAAATACGGTTATGATCTAATTCAAGATGCAGGAATTGAGTTTCCGCCAAAAAAAGCATAGTGATAATCTTTATTTGAGGCCTACCAAAATCGGCATTACCCATCGCTAGCGCACACGTGCCGCATGTGAAAAACCCATCTATCGGTTGGTGTCTCACCAACTGAAAAACTCATGCCAATAATTTCAATTGATATCAACAGATTGAAGAGACTAAACTTAGGTTGGTTGGTGAGACACCAACCAGTAGGTTAGCATTAGCCTAAAAATTATTTACAGAGAAACTTTTCGCACACCAACAAACCCTTCAGTATTACTGAAGGGTTTGTTGGCCCACTTGGGCTCGAACCAGGGACCAAAAGATTATGAGTCTTCTTGTTTATGAATTTAAATAACTGGTTATCAATATTTTATATTTTAGTTAAACCACGTTCTTAAGTATTTCTTAAGTTTTTTGTAAAGGTAATGTTATAATATTCATAGTCAATTACTCTCGTCAATATATGATATCTACTAGCAAAGAATAATGTTTTAAGTGACTATTCGCTCATTGACTGTTTATTATCTAAGGCCAGGATGTCGAAGATATTTTAAAAGAGGAACCGAACTTTATTATTGAAATGGTAAGTTGTCCTTAAGAAAAGAAAGACAGAGAAATTAAACTCAAGAACTTTTTCCTTATAATTTGATAAGTTTGGGTAGAGTAACTTAAAATTTTTCCAATAAGAATCATAGTCTAACTTTTTACAAAAATGTAAATAGCAAAACATTCCAAAAAAAAATAGCTAAATATTGAATAACAGCTCTACACCAGACTTTAACAAATGCAAGTTTCGGTGAACATCAGGCTTCGCTGTATAGTGAGGCTATAATTCAATTCTAATAGCATAGTTTACCACTAAGTTCTGTATTTTAGCTAAATCCTAAGATCTAAATATTAAAATATTTCCAATGAAACCTGTATTTTATTGTTGTCTATTAGTTGCCCTTATCACCGTCTCTTGCCGGGATAATACAAGGAGAGCGAATAATACCAAATTGAAAACAGACAGTATAAAAAATGCCTTTGCAAATCCTGACACGAGCAAATCAGTCGGTGATACAACGATTACTTCATTAAATCGTAAAATGACAACTGAGCAGCTTCTGTCTATGGTCGGTGGCCTGAAGAAGGAAGTCGAGGAAAAGCTTTCAACCGCCTCAAAAACCGAAGCTGATGAAATTTATGATGCTTATCTAAAAGCAAACAAGATCCTCGTTGGAAAAATTATAGTCTCTGAAATCCGATTACTAGACAAATTTTATGAGGAGGATGACCAAATCCAACTCAGGGTGAAAAAACTAGGAGCGCTTTTAAAAAAATATGATCTGGACTACGACGAAATTGGCGAAGGCATAGTTGAAATAAAGACTAAAAATGATTTTTATAATAACATTTTCAGAAACTATGTTTCTGATGATTATAAAGAATATATAGCAGTCAGAAGTGAGGAAAATAAAGTTTCCTATGTTGCCGACGCGGCCTTACTCATATCCTTTGAAAGGATTGGGGAAAGAATAATTGTCTGGGAGAAATTATTATCAAAATATCCGAGATCTAAACTCAGGAATAAAATACGGGACCAATACCAATCTTATCAGAGTGACTATCTATTCGGCTTAGATAATACGTCAACAATAGAATTTCAAGGTTCTGAAAAAGCATTTATAAACACCGAAAATATAGACGAGTTCAACAGATTTATGGCAAAATATCCATCGAGCCCGACCAATAGACTGATTAAGATATTTTTAAAGAACTTCAAAGACGAGAAGATACGCAACTTAATTGATTCAGAACAACAGAAATTATAATTTTGGAATTATCCTGCTAAATAGGATGAAGTTTAAAATATTTGCCAGTATCGCATTTTTACTGCCGTTGTTAACTTGTTCACAGAGTATACATTTGGTACTACAAAACCTATCGAATTTACCTATGGCTTTCAACATTAGAAAGGTGCTTTTGTATACTACAAAGGCTAGATGCTTTTATACTATCATATCCGGATTTAGCATATTGTTGTTCTAACTTGTTGATATACGATTTATCCTCATATAGCTTAACTGTAAGCTGGGCTGTTGCTGTTAAACTATAGCCTAAAAGAAATAGGATAAAAAGTGGTAATCTCATTAGTATAGGTTTTTCCTTTGTATTCAAAGATGTCAATTTTGGCAGACATCTGAAATACCCTGTATTTAGGAGGTTGCAGCAACCTTGCTTAAATCTGCCGATTTATCATAATTCGCCCCTTATAAATGGGCTTACTTTGATCTTGTCTACTTCGGATAAACCATTATAAAATTCTGTTAAGACAGGTTTAATATAGGATATTTTTACTGATCTTATGATTTTAGGAGCACCTTCCTTATCGCTTGCTCTCACCATAATTCCCAATAATTGTCCCGAGGAATTAAATATGCCCCCGCCGCTCATTCCAGCGATCGCTTGCGCTTCTGTAAAGAATTCGGCACTCGCATTATACGGGATATCTCCTTCGGCATCGCCTGCAATCTTCAATTTTTGGATTGCTTCCGCTGCTTCTTTATTGGATAATACCTTTCCATAAGCTACTGCTCCGTTCGGGTAGTTGATATTATCCTGAGGATAACCAACCGCAATGACTTTTTCGCCTGCTACAGCGGTATTCCATGTTTGTGTTGCTTTTGTCCTATGCTCGGGATCGTATAGCTGCAATGGTTCAGACGTTTTAACAAGTTCAGGGTATTTGGGAAAAGGGCCTTGCGGAGTTCGTTGATTATCAATTATTCCTAGATAAAAATCTTCTCCCGGCAGTAGGGTCGTATTAGTGGCACCGGAAGAAATATCAAAATGAATGAGAGGGAAATCTGCCACCAATGTATTTCCTAAATCGATACCTCCATTAGTCGGAGGAATTTGCGATGTTTCAAAAATGCCCGTGTTTTCGGACGATAAGTCAAAGAATTGGGCGTTTCGGGAATTCCATCCGGATATGTTATAAACATGGTTGGCGCTTATATAAAGTCCCAAACCATAATCGTTTTTTCTACTCCAAATTGTTTTTGATCCGGGGCCACGTCTTCCAACGCTTCCCCGTACCTTATTTAGTAGGCTGATCAGATTTTGATCATTTCCGTTCAAAATATCTTCAATTTTCGGAACGGTTTGCTCGCTTTTTGGAACAACTGGGTTATTTCGTTTACATGATTGGACGGCTATTCCAACACTTATTAATAAAACTGTCAATATTGTTTTTGCTTGCATATTATATTGAGCTTAGATAATAGTATTTAACATTTTAAGTTAACTTCCGCTAATCAGGCATTTGGTGTCTGTCACTACTATGAAATAATTAATTTTTTTAAAACTTATTTGTCGCACATGAAGAAAGTATCCTTGAGAACATCCTCCCGGCCGCTATTTATACGATTAAATTGTTGAAAACGCTACATTGAACTCAGCCTTTGTTGTTTCGTCAGAGCCGGTAAAGAAATAACATCCAGACTCCGAAACGGCTTGCAAAATCGAAGCACAAATCTTTATTTTATATAAAAGCTCAATCGAAGAATTGCCATCGAATTTCGTAGTTTAGTCCCAATATCACGAAACCCTTCATAGCCGTTCCTTTTTTTTAATCGATTTGGCTTAATATTTTTTCAGCAATTTTTTCGCAATGAATTTTATTTCCATCCATTCCCATATTTACAGTTTCAATTTTAAAAAGATGTTCAGCAATTTTGACTTTGTCCGCTCCGTCAATTGTTAGTCTGAATATATGACGTGTATAGTCTTGATATTCGTCTCTAATATCTTCAATGTCATTTACACCAATTGGGTCCCAGTCTTTCCAAAGAATTTCGTCAATTGCTTTATAAAGTTTCTTTTGTTTTTCTGTCATTTTCTGTTGCTTCTATTCCAACATTTAAAGTTCTTTAAATATTGTTCTGGTTTGGCATTGGTGTTGGTTTTCCTGGTTTTGTGTTTTCACTTGTTCTGAATATGTCAGTTCCAGCTTTTTCCAATCTTTTGGATAAGGCCCCTTAAAATACTATTAAGGTCTGAACCAGCAAATAATCGCTTTGTGGGACATTTTTTCTCTTTGCCGTAATTGGTGCATATAAACTTACAGCTGAAAGAAAGATATACAGTAGGGGGTGGATACCTTCGTTTTTTGATCAAAATAAGAAGAGTATTAATGGATTGTTTTTAGGATAGATTTATGTGGAGTTACTAAGTTATTTGCCGCTTCTCAATACTGGTACCTAGTGTTTTCGAAAGTCAATTGAATGTTGTTCTAAAATGTGCAGGAGATACTTTAGTTTTGGTTTTAAAAAGCCTACTGAAAGACTGAGGGTATTTGAACCCTAATTTGTATGATGCATCCTTTGATTGAATGAGGAGACTTTAATTGTATAGGAATGGAAGTAAGAGTTCTTCTTAATTGCGCTCTAAAATACGAATAGTTGTTATCTAGCAGCTATTTGATAGCCCTACATTATTATTTACACGTTCTGTACGATTATTTGAAAATTTTTGCTTAAAAAGTAAATGAATACTTGATTAGAAAGGTTCTTGATCGCAATGGCATTTGGTAAGTTGATAATTGGTTCGCAGACGAACTAATTTGCTGGTAGGCTCGCTGATTAATCAAATTGACGCATTGAAATTCGAAGAAGCTTTTCCAGTTGGTGGGTGCATATTTTAAGTTGAAATCTAAAAACTGATTACGGATAGGTTCATGCGAAAACTGACGGTAAGAAACGAAATTATA
This sequence comes from Pedobacter psychrotolerans, assembly GCF_004340665.1. GTDB lineage: Bacteria > Bacteroidota > Bacteroidia > Sphingobacteriales > Sphingobacteriaceae > Pedobacter > Pedobacter psychrotolerans. The sequence continues at coordinate 376,144 of NZ_SLWO01000004.1, read as the reverse complement.
GGTTAGGACATAAGAAAACCCTGAACTCAAGTTGTGTAACCATTCGCCCTTTATTCTTTCGTTTGCCGATTCATTTTCAATCGGTCCACCTAAACTTTCTTGTTTATTTAATGATCTGCTTAAGTCTCCGGCTACCGATAGTGTAACTTTCGCAAATAGCTTTTTTCTTAAGCTTAATCCAGTGTTCAGCTGGTAGGTTTTAAAGGGCGTAATCTCACCGTTATAAAAATTGTTTCCTTTTTGCATGCCTAAGCTTCCATGCGCAGCAATATTTATTTCGAGTGAAAAAATGTATTTAGATATGTTGCCATTTAATGAATATTGATCTATAGTGTTCCTGAAATCGATAGCCACTGATTTTGTCAGTCCGCTATCCAAAGTATAAGAATTGATAAAGTTTTGATTAGTTCTGTCGAAGCCAAGCATTAGGTTGTAAAAAAGCATTTTTAGTGGTTTTCGGTAAGAATACCTTAAATTAATGTTAGTCAGATCTGTTTTCGGCAAAGGTGTGTCGTTAAAATTAAATTGCCGGTAGTTAACTAAGATAGTGCCACCGTAAATATCGTTAACTTGTCCAAATTGCGTTTGTTGGGCAAATCTTGTATTCAGTTCACTGTACTTTCCCAGGGTTTTTCTAAATTCTATCATCGGATTGAACACAAAATACGTGTTCTTTTTAGCAGTGCTTCTCTCCGAATCGGAATAACTGATGTTATTGAGCGTTGGACTTGCCTCCAAATTAATCGAACTCTTTTTCAAAAGATAAAGTGCCGAAATTCTTCCGTATAAGCCTAAATTACTAAACCCGATATCGTTTTTAAATTGGTTCCCAACTGATGAGGTATTATTAGTGCTATCGGTTTTATATAGATGGCTGTTTAATTGATTGTGTTCGAAGGAAGCGCCGGCGGCTGCGGATAAAACAAAGCAATTAAACTTGGTTTTAAAAGTGGCAGATTGATTGATGAATATGTTTTTAGTACTGGCTCGCTGGTTTAACGCTAAGTAGCCGGCGCCACCATTGACAATATTTTGCTGAATGCCTGGCGCAATTTCCAGGTTTTCATCTACTCTATAATATTGTACCAAACCATTGTATTGCAAAATGTTATTCACGCCTAAAGCCTTTACCAAATTGGTTTCATTACTAATGGATAACTGTTTTGTAGGTTGGCTCTGCCCGAAACCTTGTTCATTTTGTAATGTACTGCCATTCCTTTTCCATTTTGGAATTTCCAATTTAGTGATTGATTTTAAATAAATGGATTTGCTGTTTTTTTCAAATTGCGCTTCGGCGTGCCATTGATTTAATTTATAAACGTTGTCTTGATCTGCATTAAACCGGATGGTATCGGTAGTGCCTAAAAAATAATTTATGGTGTTATTATATTGAAATTTTCGTTTCAACTGAAGGGTAGATAAATTTAGGCGCAAGCCCCAATCGGCTTTCATTTTTATCAAAGCATTTAGGCTGCCAGCATAGTCATTATTTAATAAATAATACTTTTCTTTCATGTTTGGCAAGGTTTCACTTTCCATTGATAGGAAGGTTTTAGGTAGTTTTAATGCCACTTCATTGTTAAAAGACTGTCCTAAAACCGCCTGTTCGGCTTCGAGATTTTCGCCAATGTTGTTGGTTTTAAAGGTGTTGATGGCTTTGATCTTTTTATTGAAGATTAGGTTATTAAGCTCGGCCACATGGGCCTTATTTCCTGCACCCAGATAAGCCGAATTCACCATCATCGTTCTGGCACTATCGGTAAGTTTGATGTTGAGCGAAACATTATTGCTGCTTACAAAACCATTCAGCGCTTTTACGGGTTGATCGCATTCTATCACCTGCACCTGCTCTACAGCACCCACAGGAACATTGTTGGTAGCCATCTTGTAGCGGCCATCTAATAAATTATCACCATCAATATAAACATTGGTAATGCGCTTACCGTTATAACTTATAGCCCCATTTTCATCGATTTTAATGCCTGGTAAGCGGTTGATCACATCACCAATCACCCGATCGTTTGATTCCTGAAAACCTTTAACGCTGTATTTCAAGGTATCGCTTGATAAGCTGATTTTAGTGTTTGATTTGATGGTAACCTCCGTAAGCTTATAACTTTTTTGCTTAAGCACTACGTTTAACAGCTCGTTGTTTTTTTGTTCAATGGCCTGGTAAAACTGCTGGAAACCCATTGCAGTTACTTTTATAGAGTAGCTTTCATAACCGATTTGGAAATCACATTTAAACAAACCCTTATCATTTGTTGTACCAAAGGTAACGCCTGCCCCAGCTTGGTTTACGATAGCTATTGATGCCGAAGCAACCGGATTGCCGATACTATCTTTTACCGAACCACTTATAGATACGGTATTTTGTGCGGATAAAAACGTCGCACAAAATAATAGTGTTAAACATAAAAGGAAGCCTTTCTTTAACAAATTTTTGCGCTTAATCGGTTAATTCCAAGGGATAGTTAATGGTGAATTTTTTCTTTGGGCCAGCGTTAGTATTTCCGCCGTTTGAGGTGATCTTATCAACGGTAATTCCGCTATCGTTGCCGAACATGTTGAAGCCATCAGCTTGTGCTTTCTTCATTTGCTCATACTCTTTGTTGGTTGTTGAAATTGCATCGGATGGAATATTAATTGACTTAACAGTTTGCAGATTGCCTTGAGTGACCAACTTTGTACAGGTAAATTTTATGAAATGACGGTCATCATAGGCTTCCAATATTAAACCAGGTAAACCCTGTAGTTTCCATGGGCCAAAGCTTGCCGGGATATCTGTTGTAAACCAGGCTGTATATTTTCTGCCTTTGCAAATACCAGTGGCCTTTTGGCAAGTATAACCCAACAGATCTTTGGTTTCCTTATCAATCTTCCAATCGATTTTACCAGAAACTTCGGTAATTAAATAACGTTGTTGGGGGGTATTTTTTACAATTGAAATCTTGCCATTGTCGATGTAAATATCATCTTCGGTAACCGGTAAATAGGTTCCCATATCAACTACATCGCTATTTTTGGCTTCTGCTGCAGCTAAAATAGCCTGAACGGTAGAATCTTGCTTTACCCGGGTTTGACTACTGTAAACACTTTTTTTGGTATTAAAAGCAAGGATAAAATCTTCACTATATAATCTACCCGTTTGGGTACTGTCTTTAATGTGGTAAAAATGATAGTAAGCAATTGCAGTAGGTAAATCTTTTTGCCTGGTGTCTTTGTATTTGAACGAAAATAAAGCGCCTAAAAAGATTGTGGGTATTATAAATTTTAAATAGCTGTTCATCATATTGGAGTTAAAAGAAACCATCCTCTTGTTTAATTATGTTATATTAATAGGGGTGAAAACAACCGTCACCAAACCAACCATCAGCAATACCGTTGTCAAAATAATTTACAGCAGATTGCATTAACGTCATATCATCAACATGGTTAGCGCCAGATACATGTATATTCCATTTCGTGCCACATGCATCGGTAAACTGAAAGGTTTTTGCCCTGCGTAACAAGCTACTTTGTTTGTTGCTCACATCTAAATAGACGTTTTTTTCAATTGCAACATTTTTAAATAACTTGGCTACTGGAGAAACCTTCAATTTTAAATCGTTAGCAGATGCACTAAATCCTATTAGTGCGCATATAACTGCGAAAAATATTTTTCTCATAACTTTTTCTTTATATTTCTATTATTATCCTACCCAGAAACAACCAGTTATAAGATTGTCTTTAAAGTGATCCCATGCGAACTGCCACAGTGAATGATTAGATGCACTACTTGCACCTGAAACATATATTGTAGTTTGTGTTCCACAGGCATCGGTAAATGTAAAATTCATTTGCCTACGAAATAAATTTGAGACCTCCTTACCAGCCTGTTCCACAATAATCGTTTTTACCTCACCCGATTTTTTCAATGTTTCTACTTTTGCCTCCGTTGGTGATTCCCTTTTTGGAGTTAAATCGTTAGCTGATGCGCTAAAGCAAATCGCGGTGCAAATCAATGCAAAGAATAATTTTTTCATAATCTTTTTTGTTTAAATAAATGGTTAATAGTGATTAGAAATCAGAGGATGGTTTCTTATTTCCGATTTAAATATGTAGAGAAATGAGTTTCAAAAAAAAGGCTAACCTACATCTGCCGATGCCCAACTGATATTCGTTTGGTTTCTCCGTATTTTTGCTGATCGATTTGAATAAGGTTTCCGAAAAATCAAATAAGTATTGAAGTAATACGGATATGGAATGAAAAACTGCGAATGTTCAACTGATTCTTTTAGGGAAATTTGTATTGATATATTTAGAGCATATTTACAGATTTTAAGAAGTCAATCTCCGCATTAATGAATATCACTGCAAGAACTGCATTAGCCCTTTGCGCTATCTTGAGCTTCCTGTCTATTTCCTCTTGCAGAAATAAGGAAGGTAAAAGCAACGGCCAGCAAAAGGCCAATCAAATTGTTATTGGTGAAAAAAATTATTTATCGTTCATCATTGCTCTTGACACCCTTCCGGCTTTTAGGGTCAAAAAAATGATTTTAAAGGAAGATAGTCTGCTCAGTGTTGCCATAGATAAAGACGGTAATCCATACTACCATTTTTTTAAAGCTCGAAAATATGGTTTTGAGAAAAAACGTGATAGTGCATTAAGTGAATATCAAAAAATAAAATCTACCAAACCAAATGATGAAATAGCGCTTTTGAAAACCTATGGAATTCTGGCACTAAACATGGGTAATGGCTCCACGGTTGAATCGGCATTAACGGGCAAAATATTTACTGCTATCAAATTGGCAGAGGGTGCGAATAGCCGATTAACTTATCGTTTTTACGATTTGCTGGCACAAGCTTATTTCCAAAATCAGAACGAGAAAAAATCATTGGAATATGCATCCATTTACTTTAATCACCATCCATTCAAATCTCATCCAGCAGTGAAGCAGCGCTATTTTGACATCTCTTTTCTGTTGGCTTCTGGATTGAAAAACCTCAAAAAAATGGAGTTTTACAACAACCAGGCTCGAATATTGGCGAAGCAAATTGGCGATAGCTTAGCATTGGCCCGCACTTACGATAACCAGGCGCAGATTTATAGTCAGCAAGGCCTGTCTGCAAAAGCTGTGGTTTCCAGCAAACGATATTTCAACTATCTGAAGAGAACTGATAACCTCAACGATATTGCTTTTAACAATTTGGCCACTAGTTTTATCAGGAATAGTCAACCCGATTCTGCCATTAAATATTACAAAGAAGGCATTGCATTCGAAAAAAATGATTTATCTGGAAAGCAAAAAAACGTTTATTACAACGGGCTAATTGATGCGTATAAACTAAAGGGTGAATATGCCAAGGCGTTGGAAGCTGCAGAGGCTTCGCACAGAATTGAACTTAAAAATAATGAAGCAATCGAATCGGTTAAGGTTGCAGAAATGCATGAGCAGTACGAAACAGAAAAAAAAGATCGGAATATTGCGGAATTAAAAGGTAGGAATAAACTGAATGAAACGATTATTAAGCAGCAACGTTCATCGATGTTTTTACTTTTACTTATTTTTTTAGGTTTAATTTCTTTCTTTTTCATCATGTACCGCCAGCAGCGATTGAAATCGAAAAACAATTTATTGAAGTCAGAAAATCAACGCCTTAACATGGAGCAAAAAATGCTTCAAGCCCAGTTAAACCCGCACTTTATTTTTAATGCTATTGCTAATTTGCAAAGTATTGTAGCTTCAGGGCATATTAATGAATCTACACGCTATCTTAAATCGTTCTCTGGTTTGCTACGTGGTATTTTAGAACAAAACAGGAAAGATTTTATTGAAATAGCCGAAGAGGTAACTTCGTTGAATAATTACATTCAACTACAGCAAATGCGCTATGCAGGGGTTTTCGATTATCAAATTGATGTAGATCAGCAACTCGATGTAAATGAAATACTTATTCCGCCCATGCTGATCCAGCCCTTCGTTGAGAATGCAATTGAGCATGGTTTCCGAAATATTGCCTATAAAGGTTTGCTCCTGATTTCTTTCAAATTAAAGGATGATTTGTTGTGGATTGAGGTAGATGATAACGGTAGTGGGCTGGTACAAAATCCGGCAGATAAGCCCAAAAAACAATCTTTGGCCCAAATTATTATAAAAGAGCGGTTTGAATTACTGTTTAAATCAAATAATCAACATGCAGCATTTGAGGTAAAAGACAAAAAAGCACTGGGCTGCAGAGGGGTTAGCGTGGAAATCACCATACCAGTTATTAAAGATTAAGAAAAATTAATATGAAACTTTATATTTTGGAAGATGAAATCCGCATTTTGCAACATATTTTGCAAATTGTTAAAAGAATAGATTACTTGGAAGTTGTTGGCTTTGCTGCTGAAATAGCAGTGGGCGAAAAGGAAATTCCTGCATTGAAGCCAGATATTATTTTGGCTGATATCCGCTTAAAAGATGGCGACAGTTTTAATCTTTTTCATACTATTGGAATGACCGATTTTCAGGTAGTTTTTCTCACCGCTTACGATCAATATGCTATTCAAGCCCTAAATTTGGGCGCTTTTGGTTATCTGCTCAAACCGATTGATGAAGTATTACTAACCACCACTTTAAATAAATGTTACCACCACCGGGAGCATGAAAGTTTCGGGCAACAACAACTGGCCATTGCGAAAGACCATTATTTGACGCAAGGAGTAGGGGCAAGCAAGCGCATTGCCTTAAAAAGTGTAGAATATATCGAAGTGGTAGCGATCGAGGACATCATGTTTTGCAAAAGCGATAAGGGTTATACCAGCTTCTTTTTGAATGACGGCCGTGAAATTGTGGTATCAAAAGGCCTGAAGGAATACGAAAGTTTACTTACGCCTTTTGGCTTCTTAAGGTGTCATCAATCCTATTTGGTGAATTTTAAATACGTTAAGAAATACTATCGGGAAGGTTATTTGCAAATGGAAAACAAGGAAAACATCCTGGTTTCAAGCAGGAAGAAAGAAGAGGTTTTACGGTATCTGGAAAATATCGCTTAACCATATAAAAAGGGGGTTATTAGCTGTAAATCATATTCTGGAAGGCATTTTTTTGCAAAACCGTCTCTAAGGGAAAATCAACGATTGACCTGCCAACACTATGCACGCAGTCCCTTGAAAATTCAGCCGTCCATTTTGTTCAGGTTTAATGAATATTTTACTTTTATGAAAAAGTTCATTTTTCGCTTTGAAATGATGAAATTGTTCATTATTGTTGATTGTTCATGAATCATGAACATGTTGATATGAGTGAACAATGAATACTATATGCAGGACTTAAAAGGCTAAGCGAATTGACTGGGCTCGATTATGAGGTGCTTAAAACTGAAGTGCTTATAGAAGAACGTATGGTTGATGCATTGGTTTCTATCGGGGCGGGGAGGCAAAGGAGTCTCTTTAATGTGCAGATACGGCATGAACTGAGCAGCAGCCAGCTTCCGGTGATTTTGCATGTGCTGGATTTGGTGGATGGTCATGCGCCGCTCATTATAAGTCGGTACCTATGTGGCTTTGGAGTACCGACAGATCAAAGTGATTCTGCTTAAGTTGTCCATTCTCTTGTGCCATGGAATCCCTGTTCTATAAAGCCGGATCCAGCCAGTCCTTAAATAACCTGATGATCATATCCTCTACAAACGGCTTTGCCACGAAACCGTCCATTCCCGCTTCCAGGAACTTTTCTTTTTCGCCCTTTACATTGCCTGCAGTTAATGCAATTATTGGTACACGGCGGTCAGTCTCCAATTGCCGGATAATTCTTTTTGCTTCGTAACCATTCATTTCAGGCATTTGGATATCCATTAAAATAAGGTCAGCCTTGTCATATAAAGCCAATGCCTCCTGTCCATTTCCAAAGGTAAGTTGCTACATTTGACAGGAGGAAAGCAGATAAAGAAACAGGTAAGTGATGTTGAATTTTACGTAGTATCTTTTAAGTTTCTCAATTCGTTGAATCCAATGTACATAAGTTTGTTTATTTCCTTTTAATAAACTCGCTGATATCCAAAGATGCGTCATAACCCTCTGGTACAGGCGGGGCTTGTGATGTGCCAGTGCTTCTTCGTCTGTATGTTAATGGTGCTGCTGTAGGTACCAATTCTGCTCGACCCATCGGTTTCCCGGAGATAATTGACGTACCGACTTCCCAAAGATTGCTTGTGATGCTGTTAACCATATGTGTTTGTAAGCTGGAGATCAGGTCTGGAATACTATTGCCGGTCGGCGTTACATAAAGGGCAATTTCCGGCAATGCTAACCTAAACCGGGTATCGTTGATAGACGCTTCCAGCGCAGAATTAAATTTGATACTGATTCGCGTTGTCTGCTGGCTACTTTCGAACTCAGATAACTTATGTTGTAAAGCCTGTTGCTTTTCTTCTAATGCTTTCATTTCGACCATATCAGGGATTACCTGTTGATTAAGCCATTCCATTTGCTTTTCCAAAGTCATCATTTGCGTAAGGTTTTCATCCGCATCAAGCATAAAATGGTTGCGAATTTGATCATTGATGAGGTCAACCTTTTTTTTATAAATCTTGGCCGCTAACAGTAAGAGCCACTGATTTTCAAGGTCCATGTCCTTTTCCTTGATCTCACCTGACTCACGACCTTTAATATATCGCATTGCCCTCGCAATGTCCTGCATGGTTCCAGCGTGCGATCCATAAGCATTGAAATTGGCAACCACACGGTCGAGCACGTAGAGGCGGCTGATATAGATGCGCTTTTCATCTTCATCAGTGAATCCTATTGCATTGAGTTGATCGACATACTGATTTAACAGACTTAAAAGCTCTGCCTTCGCAGTGTTGAACTGTTCCTCTTTGTTGCGGTCTGACGAACGGTTAATGTAGGCCTCAAATAACTGCCTGGTGCGGTATATATCAGTAAGCTGTTCGGCAATATCCTGCAACGCTTTTTCCTGATTGGTATATGTAACAACCGGTATATAGCGCGCGGCGTATTTGTTCTTCAACTGAACCAGTTCGGTAAAGAATTGCTGCACAAAATCGTAATCAGGAGCCGCCCCACCATCAATCAGATTTTTGACCTGATAAGAGCCAATTTCGTCTGAAGCATTCCACAGTATGGTGTCAATGTAATTGAGCCGGTATAGGAACAACCGCTTTTCAGCGTCGTTCTCAAGTAATGAAGTGGACAATACCAAAAGATAGTTATTTACCTCCCGCAGCATGTCTTCTTTCATCTGCAAAAACTGCTTCTTTGCCTCGGGATCACCGCCGCTTCTGTGCTTGGCCTCATATAAACTTTTTACCTTCTCAGCATCAGTCATGCTTTGCTGCAATTCCAGCAACCAGCGGTATTTTTTTACATCATCTGTGATACGCTTATAGCCGTTGACCTTTGGCGCGAGCTCGGCCTTTTTGTGTTCAATAGCTTCTTCCATTCCGGCCATTTCTATTCGTACCGCTTCCAGTTCCTGCCGAATGGTATCCGTAGCCGCAGCCGGATTGTACATGTCCATATCCATACGTACTATAAAATCCCCAGAAATGGTGAAGCCGTCAAATACCACTACTTCATACCACTGCCAGGTGAAAATAGAAAACAGCCAGAAGCTTTTACGGCCGAAAATGTGTTTAAAACCAACGGTAAAGCTACTCTGTGCAGTGAGCCTGCTATAGTCTGATTTTAATAGGCAGGCTAAATTGAACTCGGATTTGATTCCAAAGATGGCTGTCGTCGATTTGAGGGCGAACGTCCAGGTATCTCTTTTTAGTTCAAGCTTGACTTGACTACTTGTAAGTTTGAAAAGCGATATGCGAGCCGACACATAAAGATCGGTGAGCTGCATGTCGTTATTGACGGCAACCAACATTGCCGGGCCTCTGCCGCTTTCTTCGGCAGCCTCCAGCACAAGCCATCCTCCAAGCCATTCTATCCTATCCATGTCACCCTTCATGGTGAAGCCATTTGCCGCTGTATTACTGATAGATAGTGCTATATTCTTTCCCCAGATGATAGTCCGTGTATAGAATAATTGCTCTGTTGCACTAATCTTAATGGTCGTTGATGAATAAAGTTCGCCTAAGCCCGGCAGCGTTAAACGCATAGTGGCCTGGTCGAGCAAAAATTCATCCTTAGATATAAAAACCTTGGAATGGCTCGATATTCCAGCTGGCGAATTCAACCCTACTTCTGCCGCAGATGGGAGCAGGCTAAACTTACCTGAGAAATAAAAAGTGTGTGGCTTCTCAGATGCAGGATACTGTAATTCCCCCTCCAGCATGGTATGGTTAAATGCCGGAAAACGCAACAGTGCCGTTCCTTTCACCATCACGGGGTTTGCCTTGTTATAAGTGTCAATGGATACCAAGCCTTCTAATTTTGTTTCGAGCAAGTTGAGCAGACCGGTTTGCATGTGAATATAAGTAGCAAAACCTTGGTTTTGAATAATCGCTAAGCCAAAACGAGACTTAAATTGCAATACAGAGGCAATGTTGAGCTGACCGTTAATGAGCGCAATCATGCCTTGCGTGTCTTTTGTGACGGTCGACGGTACAAAGCTATGCAAGACAGCCGCCATGTTGTCATCTGCCCCCGGCATATTCAGCGAACTCAGGAGGCGCGCTATGGCCGTTTTATTCAGCAGGAATTCCTCGGGTGTTGTTATCGCATAGGCAAGTGTAGCATTAATACCAAAGCTGTTGGCCGGTGTTTTGGCGCTGTTGATGCGCCAGTCAATCGGCATACTTTGGATCAGTTTGTTGACCTTGAAGAATTTTATGTCATTCAGGATTTGGGTGACGATCTCATAGCCGCTAATGCTAAAGAAGTCTGTTTGATTTCGTCCGATAACCGCGCCCCCTAAATATTCTGGCATCTGTAAAAAGGTCTTACTGACCGTAAAACGAAAATCCAGATCCTTTTCAGCCTCCGGTAATGTTTCCGGAAGTGCAAAGCCTGGTTCTTTAAAGAACCGTACTAATTCACCTATACGCTTTAGTAACGCGACAATGTTTAACCTCGGCTGCGGGAACTTTATATGCCCGGCCATCCGAATCCCCTCTATACCACAATAGTCATAACCAAGCTCGTCATAAAAGACTGGAATAGGAATGGGTACATAAGTTTGATAAATAATAATCATCGACAGCTTGGAAACCGTATAGGTGCGCTGTACCTGTCGGGCATCGGGCAAGCTTTCCTTCCAGGGAGTTGTCGCTCGAAGCAATGCAGACCCTAAAGTCAAAAGATCAAACTGGTCCACAACCATATCCATCGAACAGGTTAGTAAGCTGCCGCCCATTGTCGTGCCTACTGAGAACCCGCGTAACTCAATACCATTGAGCACCGGTAATGGGCCAATAGCTGCAGGGAATAACAGACGGAGCACATCCGTCCCTTGCTGTTTATTGCCTTCGACGCCCATATCTATATTGATACCACCATCGGCTCCGACTGCAACTTCTGCATAGAATTTCTCAGGAATGGTCAGGTGTTTCATATACACATCACGCAGTCGCTCGGGAAGTTCGTCCAATACTCCATCGACGGCTGATATAATACTTCGAACTATTTTACTGGTTGGGTCGTCCCCGGTGAGATTTAAGGCTTGCAGGATAGTAGCTACGTTCAGATGCCCGCTATCGTTCAGTATGGCAATATTAGTAATAGGAATGGCATCCGGGATGAATTCAGCTGCCTTGGCAAGCTTAAATTGGTCTTTGATGATCTGCTTGAACAGGTACATTGGGAAGCGTAATTCTCCTTCCCGCTCGAAACTGATTCTACCGCTGAATGCACCGTTTTTATAAGTCAAAACAGGTAACATAATTTTCAGCTTGCCGTAGTAACCGAGATCACAGTACCAGTAGCCGTCCTTAATTTCAAAAGCTTTGACCTTAAATGGCGAATTGCCTAACCTCAGCTTTACCCCTCCGGAGGCGGTAGCAGCAAAGGTTAATTTAAAATAACTGTCGGCGTCTCCTTCAACATAGGTGCGGAATAGTTCAAAGGCTGGCTTGGTTTTGCTTGTGTCCGCCGGGTCCGGCATTGCACCAAACATTTTATTCAGGTTCGATGGCAATCCAAGGGCTATATCAACAGATGCCTCAGCCTCCTTGCGCAGTGCAAAAGTAAAATTACTCAAGCCGATGGCCAGGGTGCCAAGCTGTACCTTGCCAGTTGGAAACTCAACTTCTGGCAACACGAAGGTGAGCGGCCGAACTATATGGTCTAAGGTAATCACCTGTTCTGTCTTACTAATTGTAAGCGATGCGGTCATCTTGTCGGGAAATATGGAGGCAATATTCTTATTTAGGTTCCTCAACTGCGTCTCAGTTGTCGCACTAAATTTCCAGCCTTTGTCTGCTTCCTGCTTTAACTCGATGCGCTGTAGTCCAAAGCGCAGCAAAACATTCTTCCCGTCTATGCCTGGAATAAGCGTAGGCAATTCTATTGATGATTTGCCTTCATCGCTGACAAACCCAACACTATTCTGATCCTTTTCGATATTGGCTTTAAGCGTTCCTTCGAGGTTTAGTAAGTAACTGGCCTCAGCTACGCCTTCAGAAAGATTAATCAGTCGAAAAGCACCTTTTGTGCTAATTGTACATCTGTTATCGCCTTTTTTATAGCTAACGGTCAGCTTTTTCGATTCCAGCCTAGCAAGAGGCGCCAGGTTCAGATAACTGTCATTATCAATATCCAGATCAAACGCGCCGTTAGATGTATCAATTTTGACAGAACCACTGATAATTTTCACTTCAAATAAATCATCAGGCATCTGAAAGCCAGGGAAGAGATAGGACAACACTTCGGTAAGCTTAAGTGGTGAATTTGCGGTAAAGTTGCCTGCCATCATAATACCTCCGGGAAGCTTTTCCCCCGATAAGGCAACTTTTAGATTATTGCCGAGTAACAACTCTCCGGAAACACTACCTGTGAGAATGCCCTCTTGCTTTGTCCAACTCAATTCAAATAACGTGTTGCCAATTTTTATTCCTGACATAACCTCCCAAAGCTGTTCGGAAGCAATGGTTAGGGAGAATTCATTGAATGTTTTTTCAGCAGGGCTGAACTGCATTTTTAAATCTCGTATATCAATCTGTAACTGCTGTTCAAGGAGGGAAGCTGGCAATCCTGAATTGGATAGTGTTGAAAGGCCTAACAGCACATCAATGTCTTTCAATCGAGGAAGTCTCAATGCTGCATTCAGGCTAACAAGCCAATTAGCCGTCAGGTTATCTACCTCAATCAGCAACGTTGTGGTAAGATTTTCGACAAGCGTAATTTCTGAAATTACTGTAAGAACCGAGCTAACACCGCTAGCGGTTTTATCCAATCGCAGTGATAGGCTTGATTTGCCTGTTCGGCAAATACCTTCCATTAATGTCCATGCCTCCCTGACTTCAAGGGTAATTCCTGTAGAGATAATTGTTAATTCTCGCAGGTTTACTAGTGTATATAAGTCACATAAATAGACACCAGGAACGTTGCTAAAGGATTCGGGTAAAATGGCGGAGATTGACTGACCTAAGAGAAAAGCACTTATTTCGTCCAAGCTTTTTTGAAGAGGTACTTCCTGTTTCGTGCGTATAATCAATTGGCCGGGCCTGTCAGTTCCGGTCTGTACGGACGCCTCCAAACCAGTTTGCCCAATATTGAGACGGCCACCAAATGTGACAATTGCGGATCCCCCTTTAGTGATACGGGAATACGTCCTATAGTATATAAATGATAGCTGCTTTAGCTTTAACTGATTAAAGCCAGGCAATGCCCATTCGCTCGTCCCGGCAATGGATGTAAAACGAATATTATTCTTTGCTGTATCGCCTTCAATAATTATCTGCTGAAATGCAATGCTGGGCAGTAAACCAGCCGATGTCAATTGGTCATATATCGAAGCGAGCCCGGGTTGGATCAGCAAGCTTCGTAAGGGCAATTGTTGAATTTCTACTCTAAGTTTAAAATCGCTTTTAATTCCGGCACCCTTACGAGTTAAATCGACCGTTGCCACCTGGTCATACACTGTGCCATCAGCATGGACAGAAATAATCATGTTGCTTTCGTCTCTTTCAACGACAGCGTTTTGAACCGGTATGTGCGTCAAGGATAGCAAATCGAATAATTGCTTCCATGATTGAAAATTATAGGTGGTATTATCTAACGAAGTGATAGTTTCAGGTTGTGGTGACATAGACGCAAATGGCTATTTTATGTGATGACAATTGAATACCTGGTAAATTTTCTCCTCAGGTTTTTTAGGGTCGTGAAACTCAACAGAAAACACACTCTGTTCGGTTATCGGCGTTTCCTTAAAGGCAACATCTGTGAGCTGTATCTCATTTTTCAGGTCAACTGTAACGACATACGTCCCGATAGGAAAAGGTGTACTTTGCTTATGCATTTGCGCTTGACTAAATGCCAGCCAGTAGAGGTTTGTATCAGCAAATCGCTTCGTCACTTTAATGGTATCCTCATTGTAGGGGATCGTTGTAATGCAAATGCCTCTGAGCTTAGCCTCGTTTATTGGTTTTGGCGCCTTAGCCATTCGTTCTAATGTCTCAACATTAGGGTGATTGAAACCTCTTTGCTGGCCGCATGAAATTAGCCATAGGGATGGGTTTGTTACGCTAAGAAAGGTATCATTTGAGCTTTCCTTACTCCCGTGATGATTGAGCTTAGCCACGCATATATGGCCCTTATACAAACTATCTTTGGTTGCAAGGCTTATGGCATTGTAGGAAGGATTTGAGCTAAAATAAGTTGCAAGCGGTGTCTCGTGATCTGTATAATTCCCTGTGCCGCCGCCTAAATCACCGCCTGTATAAAACCTGAACTGGCCAAAGTGCAAGACCCACGCCAGACCATCATCGTTATTTGTACTATGCTTGGGAGATATTATCCGCCTTGTATTACCCCTGACATATTGCAATCCGGCAACGAGATCAAGAGTAACGGGTATATTATCGATCGTATCGAAATCGATAGACTTGCTTATACTTTTTATTTCGCTTATCTGAAAAACCGTTTGTACGTATGTCGGATTACTAATCAAAGTGACGAAATCCTTAAGCGTTGCGGTGGCGGTATGTTCGGGTTTTAAGTTTGGATTCCAGTCAGATGCCCCGGCTGTTAGCCCTGCATCCGGATACTGTATACTTGGACCAAAACCACCAGGAACAATTAAACACTTTACTTTTTTCCCTAAAGCCAACAAATATTTCTTTGTAAAGCTATTAAAGCCGCCGTAGTGATCGCTGTCATAGTGTGACACTATTGCATAGTCTATATCTCCGGTATATTTGAGTACATGTTGGATATACGAGCCAACAAGCTCACTAGTATGATCTTCGCCGAAGTCGATAATCATGATCTTGCTGATAGTATCGTTTTTTCGTGTAAGAACAACAGCCGCATCTGCCTGATCTACATTGAGTTGGTGAATTTCCAGTTTTTGCGCATGTAAGGAAACAAACGTGGAAACTAATAAAATAAAGGTGTTAAGGACGCGTCTTGTCGTTTTCATATGGTAATAATTATTAATTCCTTTTAATAGGGTGCGAAAGGTATCCAGAAAATAATCAATGAGAATGAAACAGTGTTTCAAACAATGGGCACATCCCTTATGCGCGGAGATTATTTGCCAAATTAAGACCATTGCTTTTCTTACACTTTGCCGCATAGGTGAAATGCAAGATCTCGCTCCTGTAACTGCTGAATCGATTAATTTACAAACATTTCCATAAATACGTTTAATTGCCAGGCAACTAATTCATCACCTTTACAAGTTGAGCAATCATCTTATCGAGTTCCGGACGAACCTTCGTTGCTCCGGAAATTGTTTCTCTAAAAATGATTTCACAATCCGCCTTTTCGAGCGCTTCAATCTGCAATTCAAATTTCGTTCTTTGGTAAAAACCCTAGCGTATCCGATCTTCATTATTGTATAATTAAAATGTTTATCTGTAAATTTAATAATATTTGTTTTGTAACACAAATTTTCAGAAAAGTAAGGCTGTAAAATATGATTCAGTCCGAGATTGATTTAAAAATGTCACAATACCGCCGTTTTATAGTACACCTATAAGGTAACTTTTAACTTACCTATGTCCTAGTTACTGCGTGTAATGATCGGATCAATCTGCATTTTTCTTTTGACAAAAACGAACATAGTAACAATTCCCTTTTATGCCATCAAGGGTATATAAACGGTGAAGGACCGCCCTTGACAGCATGGGAATGTTACTGCAAATGTTCTAATCAAAAACAAAAAATATGCAGACAGATAACCTAATAACCGCCCAGACCGAAGAAAAAAAGACAGTGCTGTCGTGGATAGTAGAAACCAACTTGCCGGAAGCAGATCAGCTTATTTGCAAGGTTTTTGAGAATGATATTTTTCTTTACAACATTAATGTTATAAAGAGCGAAATCAACAGGAACGCTCAAGCTAATGAAGTGATCAAAACCGCAAATGTCCTTTACAACTACGTTTCCCCAGATGGATTTGCAATTGCAATGGAGGACTTCGGAACACGTCAAGAAGCTGATGAATATTTTGAAAGCTGGAAAAAAGGATTTGAAAGACAGGGCTATTATTCATCTACACAATATGGCCGACTACAATTAGACTTACTAAATGAGTTTTGCGAACTATCCCGATACGTCGAGGATTAAGATAAGTTTCTTATTCTTTTTAGACAACCATGACAGGTGGTTTTTTAATGTCCTGATGATACCACGCTAAAGTTATACTTAAGGAGAGATAAAGGTGCAGATGCGGTACAAATCGGTTCGGCTTTTGCGTTAGCCGAGGAATCATCTGCTCACCAAGCATCTAAACATAAAATTATTGCTGCTACTGAAGGAGACACTAAACTGGCGATGAAAAAACTGATTCCGGTTAGGCTATTGAAGAATGAATTTGCCGAAGCTGTTGCCAGTGCTGAGGCTGAGGGCGCAAGCCGGATGCAGCTGGCAGAACTTTTGGGCCATGCCAAGGCGCAACTGGGAATGTTTGAAGGCGATATAGAAAATGGTGAACTCGAAATCGGTCAGGTATCGGCCATGCTGAAAGAAATCAAACCCGCGAGCACTATCCTGAAAGAAATATGGCAGGAATTTAAAAGCAAATTAACTCAGCTTGCGCAAATACAAAACGAGTTGGATTTTTAGATCAACAGGGATCCGGAATGCGAAAACTCCTTTTTACCGTATCCAAAGTTCGGTCATTAACAACAAATTTTTATTGCCTCCAGGAATTGCAGGCAGAATAAAGATCAGTGTTTTTAGGTAATCTCAGCCCTCCATTTTCAATCTATTATCAGATAATTCTTTTTACACCAGGAATCATCAGCATAATTGAGCCTAATAAAAAGCTTCCCATTACCACAAATGGAGCCAGTACTAAAAATTTGATTGCCGGATCTGCCAGCCAGTATTTAAAAATAAGCGAAATGCCTGTAATGACCAATGGATGAAAAATGTAAGTGGCAAAAGCACATCTGGAAAGTTTATTCAGCAAGGGCGATGATTTGTTCAAGGAATTTTTGCCCAGGCTCAACAAGGCAGTAAGAATCGAAAGTCCTATACACTGTTCCCAAACGGCATAAAGTAGAGATTGCCAGTGAAAGCCACCCGAATACCAGGCAATGGGCATATTAAGCTTAGCCTTGATCAAAAAGAACAAAGGAAAGAATATTAGACTTAACCAGGCAACTCGCCTGAGGCTTTTACCAACTTTTAAAGACAAGTTATCAAACCATTGATTCTTATAGGCCAATAAACCTATAATAAACATAACGATATATTGTGGAAAGTGACCTAGCTGAAATCCAAACGGTTTAAGAACCCAACCAACAGGAAATACAATCCTAACGAAAAAGGTGAGCACCCCCAGTAAAACAGCAAAAAGCAAAATGATGCCCGTACCAGGCGTTGGGATAGGATTTTTAAATTTAATGGTCATGAAGTGCTTCGCGCCAACATAGATCAGTGTAAATAGCAATAAGGCTGCGACAAACCACAGTACGCCAAAATCTATCCACAAATGGTAATCTGAAAGATATTGGAGATAGCCAATGTGATTGCCTTCAGCAAAATAATAAACGAGGTAACTTAGTAATGGTGAAAGCACAAATGAATAAAATAACAAGGGTATCCCGAGCCTGATAAAGCGATCTCCTAAAAACTGCCAACTGCCTTTTCTATCGTAGGATGGTGCCGTAAAGTATCCGGCAAGGAGGAAAAAAAAGCCCATAAAAAATGATTGGTTTAAGCTTACAAAAATTGTTGAGGGTACAATAGCGGCCATTTGGGTTGTTTTTTCGGTATAATACCATCCACCTGGAGCACAATACACAATAATAGTATGGTGTAATACAACCAATGTTGTTAAAAGTATTTTAAGATTATTGATATAAAACACTTTGTTGACTTTGTTTGGAACAGTTTGCTGAAGTAATATTTTGGATGCCATAAGGGAATGCGTTGCTTTAATTATCAGGCTCGGTTAAGCCGCTACTAACGCAAACATACAATGGATATCATGTTATTTATTGCTAATGTTGCCGGCAACAAATCTTTGTGATCAACAACTAGGCTATGAATTTTGGGTAAGACGTAGTTCTTGATAAAGCGCATTAAATGCAACAAGCTGTGCCCGTGAAACGGGTACCTTATCAACCGTATGATCAAAGGAAAGCGTATATCCCTGCGAGTTTCCAGTTACGTTTGTTATATATCGCATGTTGACAAGGAAGGCCCTGTGACAACGGAAGAAATTACGATTGGAAAGCAGCTGTGATTCAAATTGTGTTAGGGAAATTCTTTTTAACTCTGTATTTAGCTGATTATTATTGCAGGTTGCTATCTGGATGTAATTCCCGTCTGCTTTGGCAAAAAGTAAATCGTTTGGATCTAAAGTGAAATTATCTTGCTTGACTTGGGTTTTAATATAAATCAAGGTGTTTCCCGAATTGTTTTCTGATTTTAGATCAAGCGGAGTAAACTGGAAAATTAAGGAAGTATCTTTTTTGGATTCCAAATAGAATATCGCCATCCTCATGAAAAAATACAAAAGTATACCAGCTACAAAACAGTTTCTCACCTCTTCCCATAAATAGTGCCATGACCAGTTATTTGGATTGAAGTAAATCAGATCGCGGATCAGGAAGCTAACTATCCCTGTGAAAAGAAGTGAAATGCTGATATGTGCGTATTCCGATGTCAAAGACCAGCTTTTGTTTTCAGAATGCTTCGCCCGTAAATAATTAAGTGCAGTAAAGTAAAAATATAGGATTACTGCCGGTAATAAGGCATGGAGGCAACATATGATAATATAATAAACTTTCTGCTGCGATGTATTAACTTCAAAAGGCTTCAAGAGGATTAAAAATCCGAGAATGGCGCCAAAAATGATTAAAACTGTTTTAAGAAGATTTTTATTGAGGTAACGATCCGGATAATTAATTTCTTTAAATAAGTGCTTTCTGTTGAAATAAATCTTCATTGTCAAAGTCCGTTTTCAGACTCATCAAATTTATGGAATTTTATGTTAGGTAGATTTGGGAATGAGTAAAAGCTTAAATTGGTGGAAGGTTTTATCTTGTAAAATGTAAACTTCGATTTTAGTGAAAATGAATGATTGGTATTTTCATCATTCATTTGAATGACTTTCCAAAACGATCACTCGCTCCACCGTCCAAATTAACGGTATTGAACTTTTTCGAGCAAAGAAACGGTATGTGAGAGATTTTGGATCATTTTATCTTTCAGTTCGATCGTTTTGTTTTTTTCACTTAGCGGGCTTTTTAGTCTTTTAATTTCTTCTGCTGATGCCTGTGTTTCCTTTTTGTTCAGCTTGGAGAACAGTTTGCCCTTTTCGTAATGACTAAAAAAATTAAAGCCCAGCACCTCACTCACAAATATCTTCTTTAACTTTTCCCTTTACAATTGATGGTACTTCATTTGACTGGGTTGTTCTGTTTATTAATGCCCGTGCATGAACTACAACACGATCATCATTAGCTGCGTTTCTTAAATGCCCCTTCAAATGAACATCCCAGGCATTAACAGCTTCAGCAACTGATTCACCGCGGCCGATTAAACTTTCTTTGGTATCGATGGATATAAGACAAATAAAATACGATGGTTTTTCTGCAGTTTGAGATATTGTATCAAGTGCATGTTCCCCCTTCCGGTAAATCAAAGTTCCGTTCAAACAGCCTTGATTATGCATTTTGTAGCGACCTGGACTAAACAGATCAAATTCAATTGCCTATCTCTTAGATGGAAGATGGTATTTGAAGTGGTAAATAACTTTCAAAGGGAATGCGCACTGTTGTTCGGAAAAATTGACCCTCCGAAAAGTAACTGATAGAGGCAAGATTCCCATAGACATGTGCTAAACGCTGCTGAATATTTAATAATCCGGTATGAAGTCCGGTATCATTAATGCCATCACTTTTCAGGTTTTTGGTTTCAATGATGAGGTTTTCTTCCTGTCTGAAAACTGAAATACTTCCAGGGATCGCGGGATTACTCAGATCACCGTGCTTGAGCATATTTTCAACCAGAGATAATAAAACAAAAGGTATGATCTGTACCTTATTGCAACCTGGTTCGCAGTTAAACTGCACATAGGAGTTATGCTTTTTGATCCGGGTAATCTTAAGCAGGTTTTCCACCTGTTCGATTTCCTCACTGATATTTATTTTTTCAGGCCCACGTTCACTCGATAGGGCATATCTCAAAAGTTTGGAAAGATAATGCACAGTCTGCGCAACTGTCGGTGCTGACTTTCTGGTGTGGTCATAAATATAGCTCAGGCTGCTTAACATAAAGTGTGGGTTGATCTGCGCCTGCAGGTAGGCATTTCTGGCATTGGCCAGTTCCAGCGCTAACTTTGACTTTTGCACTTCTGCATTTGACGCCGCTTGCTGCATTTCCGCTGCTTGCTGGAGTATAGTGACCCGGTTTTGAAAAAGAAAAATAGTACTGCCTATTCCCATGAAATAGATCCCTCGCCATATTGTTGCCGCAATGAAAATTTCATCAAGACCTGCGCTTGCAAAAAATTCAGCCTCGCTGATGTAGCCCAGGAGCCTGTCGGCAAAGTTACTTGCCATTAGATATAGCATCAGTGCGAAGGGTATGGATATGGTCAATGTCAGTAATCTTCGTTTGTCTCCTCCCAAAGTAAACGGAAGAATCCAGCCGGAAAGGGTGTAGGCCAGTGCAATGTTGATGGCATAGTGTACTTAATAATTTTCGAAATTAGCCAGTTTATCATATACCGTATAGATGGAAATAATTTCGTAGGCAGCAAACAGTGCCCATAGCAGGGGATGCCAGCGGTATTTTCTAAATAACGTTTTCATATTTTCCTTCGTTTTAGGTCTTTCACCATGGGAACTGCAGACTTGACCACGGGCAATCTTTTAAGGCGATCAGTACGGCTAGTTTTCCGGAATGAAAGCAATCAATACTCTAAAATTGAGCAAGAAAACCGTGTTTGTTTTCCGCTCAGCAGCAAAAAGGGATCGTCAAACAACTGATCCCACCACCACAACATTGACCATCATCACCACCACGCACGACGGTGATTTAGGCAAAAAAGTGAAAGCTATTTTCGGCGGGTTTTCAGATTAATATGTTTACACCAGTCCATGAAAGTAGCATTATAGGTGGGGGACATAATCACCTGATAACCTTTCAGGTATAGTGTGTCCCCTCCACTTCGTCTAATTGATCCGAGTTGATGATATACGAGCGGTGAACAGCTTTGCTAAATTAGTAAAGGACTGAATTTCTGCACGTGGCTGCCAGGTCTTAAGGATTGGTAGCCACGTTCTGGATTGGCATTTCGGTAGTTTGGATAAGTTTTACGGTATTTGAAAGTGGATTTTTGTGATCTAAAGTAATTACAACAAATCATGGAAAATCTTCAGCAAACAAAAAATGTAGATCAACTCGTACTTGATTATCTAAACAGGGACACTAAAAAATTATTAATAAATGGCAAATGGGTTCCATCAATTTCTGGCAATACCTTCGAAAGCATTAATCCGGCTACCGAGGAAGTTATTGCCACTATCTTTGAAGGCGGAAAAGCAGATATCGACCTTGCAGTAGAAGCTGCCCAACGTGCTTTTGAAAGAGCAGATTGGGCAAATATTACGGCGCACCAGCGAGAGGTATACCTGCACAAAATTGCCGATCTTATCGCACAAAATGCGCAGGAGCTTGCCCTACTCGAAACGTTGGATAACGGAATGTCCCTTTCTACCAGTGCATGGCTCGTTCAAGGCGCAATAGATACCTTTAGATATTACGCCGGATGGCCAACCAAGATATATGGAAAAACCAATCCAACTGATGGCGGTTCTTTTAATTATACACTGAGGGAGCCTTTGGGTGTATGCGGTGCCATTGTACCCTGGAATGGACCAATTCAATCTGTAGCTTGGAAAATCGCTCCTGCAATTGCCTTTGGAAACACCATTGTAGTTAAGCCTTCTTCGTTCACCTCATTAACCTGTATCAGGCTGGGTGAGCTTATCGTAGAGTCTGGTTTGCCAGCAGGCGTGGTCAACATCGTTACCGGGCAGGGCTCAGTAGTTGGCTCGGCCTTGGTAGAACATTCCAATGTGGCAAAGATTGCCTTCACAGGGTCTACCCCTGTGGGCAAAGGCATACTTAAATCGACCGCCGATACCATGAAAAAAGTAACCCTAGAACTGGGTGGTAAAAGTGCAAATATTATTTTCCCCGATGCCGATATGGACAAAGCAATTGCTGGTGCACTAACAGGTTTTACTGCTGGAGCCGGACAGGGATGCGTGGCAGGATCGAGGGTTTTTATCCACGAAAAAATCTACGAAGAAGTATCGGCTAAGATTATCGAACTGGCAAACAAGGTGGTTGTTGGCCCTGGTACCGACCCCGCAAATGGAATGGGACCAATTACTACCAAGGGCCAGTTTGAAAAAATTCAGACCTACTTTGAAATTGGTATTAAAGATGGCGCCACGCTTGCCGCCGGCGGAGAAAGATCCTCAACTAAAGGCTACTTCCTAAGGCCTACCGTTTTTACCAATGTAAAAAATGGAATGAGACTGGCACAGGAAGAAATTTTTGGCCCGGTAGTAGCCTTGATCCCTTTTAAGGATGAAAATGATGTGGTATTCCAAGCCAATGATACCGAGTTCGGCCTGGCTGCAATGGTGTGGACTAAGGACATCAATCGTGCCCATCAGGTAGCAAAAGCGATGAAAGCAGGTACAGTCTGGATCAATACACTCTTCGAACTTGATCCTATCACCCCATTTGGAGGCTATAAACAATCTGGACTTGGCCGAGAATTGGGCGCAGAATCAATCGACGCTTATACGCAGATAAAATCAGTTGTAGTCAGATTTTAAATTATAACCAAACTAACCTTCAATATGGATAAATAATAACCCAATTTGGATAAGTCAAAAATTGGGTTATTATAGATCTTTGTTTAAAATAAAAATTAAAAAAAAATGATTCAATCATATGGATATGCAGCTCAAAGCCCTACGAGCAATTTGGCCCCATGGGCTTTTAAAAGAAGGGACCTTGCCGATAATGATATTTTAATCGATATCCTTTACTGTGGCGTTTGCCATTCAGACCTCCACTCCATCAGAGATGATTGGTTTCCTGGAATGTTTCCTATGGTACCCGGTCATGAAATTGTAGGAAGGGTAGCTAAAATCGGGAACAGTGTCGCTAAATTTGCTATTGGAGATTTGGTGGGTGTAGGTGTGATGGTAGATTCCTGCCTGGAGTGTGAAAATTGCAAAAATTATCAAGAACAGTTCTGTGCCACCGGCGTACAAACCTATAATGCCAAAGGGCATGACGGACAGCCGGTTTATGGTGGATATGCAGATAATATTGTGGTGAGGGAAGAATTTGTATTGTCTGTATCTGAAAAATTAGCCCCAGAAGCAGTTGCTCCATTGCTCTGTGCAGGTATTACCACTTACTCGCCACTAAAAAACTGGAAAGTTGGAAAAGGGCACAAGCTTGCCGTTGTGGGCCTCGGCGGACTTGGACACATGGCCGTTAAATTTGGTATCGCTTTTGGTGCTGAAGTAACGGTATTGAGCACATCAGAATCCAAACGGGAAGACGCAAAGTTATTGGGCGCACACCATTTTGTAGTTACAAAAGATGAAGAACAAATTGAAAAAGTGAAATCTTCTTTTGATTTTATACTCGATACGGTGTCTGCTAAGCATGATATCAATCAATATTTATCTTTGCTCAACACCAACGGCGTACATATCTGCGTGGGTATTCCGCTGGAATCTTTCGAAGTTTCGCCTTTTTCTCTTGTTGCAGGTAATAAGGCATTGGCCGGATCTGGTGCAGGCGGACTGGCACAAACCCAGGAAATGCTAGACTATTGTGCCGAGCATAATATCGTATCGGATGTGGAGGTGATCGACATCAAAGACATTCACCATGCATTTGAGCGTATGGAAAAAGGAGATGTGCGTTACCGTTTTGTAATTGACATGGCAACCATAAAAAATTAAAAGAATTGCTTAATTTAACATCATGAAGCAAGAAAGAAAAACGCCTTACCGGATGGAAACCATTTCCGAACTGCACCGTATTTTGGAGCTTCCCAAGCCCTTACATCCACTAATCAGCGTTATCGATTTTAGCAAGATCAAGTGTTATGATGATGACACCCTGGAAAGCGTGGCCTACAATTTTTATTGTATCGCCCTAAAAAAAGGTTTTGTGGGCAAAATGAAATACGGTCAGAATGCATACGATTTTGATGAAGGGGTAATGACATTTTTCTCACCAAATCAAGTAATTTCCACCGAGATTATTGCCGACCTTAAATTGTCTGGCTGGTGGCTGGTGGTTCATCCTGATTTTTTAAAAGGATATACATTATCGCAAACGATAGGAAAATATGGTTTTTTCTCCTATGCTGCAAGTGAGGCATTGCACCTATCTGACGAAGAAGAGACAATGGTAAATAGTTTGATGGACAGCCTTAAAAAGGAGTATAGCACAAGAATAGACCGATTTAGCCAAGATGTAATGGTTTCGCAGATTGACCTACTTCTACAATATTGCAACAGGTTTTATAACAGACAGTTCATTACCCGTAAAAACCTGAACAGCGATTTGCTGAGCAAGATGGATACGGTTTTGGCTGGATATTGGGAAAGCGACAAACTTCAGTTACTGGGGCAACCCACGGTTAAACACCTTGCTGATGAACTGCACGTATCGCCCCATTATTTAAGCGATATGCTTCGCGAACTGACCGGGCAAAGTGCGCAGCAACACATCCATGGCGCATTGATAGAACGGATAAAAATTTTATTAACAAGCACTAGCTCGAGCATCAGCGAAATCGCATACCAGTTAGGGTTCGAATATCCGCAATCGCTCAATAAGCTATTTAAAAAGAAAACATCGGTTTCGCCTACAAATTATAGAAACTCCTTTAATCCGAATTGATATGGAAATTAAAAATGCACGAATATTATTAACTGGGGGAACAACCGGTATAGGTTATGAAACCGCGAAGCTACTTAGCACTCAGGGAGCAAAAGTAGTTATTTGCGGACGTAGTGAGGAAAGCGTAAATTCGGTAGCGAAGGAGCTTGGGATATTTGGGATTAAAGCCGATGTAAGTCAGGAAGCAGATGTAGAGCGCATGTTTGCGTATGCCCTTGAAAATTTGGGTGGTCTTGATGTGCTGATCAATAATGCAGGACTGGGTTTTATGGGGTCATTGCTCGAAACTAGTAGCGAAGATTTTATAAAAATTTGGGAAACGAATACCAAAAGTGCCTTTCTCTGCGGAAAACTGGCTGCAAAGCATTTTATCGAACAGCAGTCTGGTAATATCGTTAACATTTCATCTATGGGTGCAGTAAGAGGATTTGCCAACGGCTCGGCTTATGTGTCTAGTAAAGCCGCAATGTCTGGCCTTACCCTGTGTTGGCAGGCAGAACTCAGAAAGCATAATATCCGTGTAATGCAGGTTAATCCGAGCGAAGTAATTACGCCGTTCGCAGAAAAAATTGGGCATCAATCTGTGGATACGGAGAAAAAGCTGAAAGGACTGGAGATTGCGCAAGTTATTGTTGCTATGTTAGCTTTAAATAACATCGCTTTTATTCCTGAAGCCAATGTTTGGGCAACAAATCCCTAACATCAAATATCCTTATCCTATTTACTTTTTGATCTATTAACATGGAAATTTTATTAAAATACTATGGCCTTGATTGGCTTTCTATGCTCTTAAGTTTTGGAGCAATGTTGCTTTTGGGCAACAAGGTTAAATGGGGATTTGTCTTTTTTATATTGGCCAACATCACCATGATAGTTGTAAGCTATATGATGATAGGAAGCATCGCACTTGTGGTGGGCAACGCCATATTTCTGGTTACTAATATCCGTGGTTTTACAAAGTGGAATGTAGCGGCAACAACACAAGAGACTTAAGCAGGTATGAGAATTGATTGAAGGAACTGGGCTTGCTAAAAAATGATGGTATGATAGAAATAAGCTCCAGTCAGTCATATAGGAGCTGGGCATATGGTGTAAAGATTGTACAATTAATATTAAGTCCAATCGAAGAAAAAGGGGGAGGAGCACACACAGCTTCCTCTCCTTTTTTTATTAGTGGACGTAGGCCGAGGTTGGGTCTGTCGCGACTGACCAGTTCAATGGTACTGACGCTGTTTGTTGTTCCTGCAATGTACTTGATCATAGAGAATATGATCAGCAGGAAAACCAGAAAAAAAGAGATTAAACCCTCAGCTTAGCTCATTAAACTTAAACACATATCATCATGACTACTAAATTCGAAATTCCTCAAACTAAAGAAGTTGATGTTTTTAAAACAAATGTGATGCATAAAACAGATGCCGAAGAAATTGTTCAATTGCTATCAGTCAATGAAGTAGCTGGATAAACCGGGATAAATTTACCCCGTCTCACCAGCAATAGATTTTTTGTAAGTTTTTGATTGGCTGCGTATTTGTAAATTGGCGAGAAGGGGTCAAATGTATCGATATGGCTAAGCATGGTAAACAAATTGCTCAAACAAAAGGATCTTTCTATGGTTTAGATTGGGAATGTCCAAAATTAAATCCATGAAAAACCTGTACCAATCCCTGATTTTCCTGTTGGCTTTTGTCGTCATGACGATGCTCTTTATCGCTCCAACTTTTGCACAGTCACAAACCGCCATGAATATGAAGGCCTATTCGGACTATAAAAAGGCAGATGCTGAACTAAATGGCGTGTACCAAAAGATCCTGAAAAGCTATTTCAGGGAAACTACTTTCATTAAAAAATTCAGGAATGCACAACGGCTCTGGATCCAGCTTCGTGATGCAGAACTGGCCGCTAAATACCCCAACAGCGGAACCTATGGTTCGGTGGCACCCATGTGCGAATCGATATACCTGGAAACGCTGACCAGGGACCGGATTAAATTTTTAAATTTATGGGTTACGGGAATCGAAGAAGGTGAAGTTTGCTTGGGCTCGGTCAAGATGAAATCGTAGCACATTCTGGTCTTTTAATGATGCATTAATCAATCCTATCAATTCCCTATACTTTTTACCTAACACTAATAACAATGACTTTTTATCAGCTCCTAAGACGATTCTTTTGTCTAATCTTACTAATCAGTATATTAACCTGCTGTAAGAAAAAGGAAGATCAACCACAACCCGAGGTAGATGTGCCGACGGTAGTTACAGGAAAGCTATACGGATCGCCTTTTACGGCGAAAGTGACACTGGAGCGTTATACAAAATTTGGTATGAACAACTATCGCCCCGAAGACCTGTTCAATATATACCTGGCAGGAGATGGATCTAAAACCTGTAGCTCGCCATTGAGTGATTTTTCGATACGCTTGACGGTGCCCAAAAAGACAGGCACTTTTTCGGGCAATGATACCTATATCCTGGTTAATGATCCAGGAGACCCCAGCGGTCAGGATGGTTCATTATTCTCTTCAGAACAAACCATTATCACCATCAGTTCCATCACAGGGGATAAGGTGAGCGGCCAAGTTAATGTGAAATGGCCGGAACAGAATATTGATTTTAAAGGGCACTTTGAGGCTTACTATTGCAAATAAGACGAGAAATGTTACTTTACCTGGACTAGTGGATGGAGATAAAACTTGTTAAATCCGAAGGATACATGAATAAAGCGCATTTTTCGCTTGACTATCCTGGTATTGGAATGTTGGATTTTTTAAGGGTTAAATTTAGAAACACTAAACGTTGCTCATCAATGATGAGCATCATCTGCGCTAATCGGTAAATGATTGGCTTATTGATTTTAGTGTCCGGATAGGTGCTTAAAGGAAGAAAATGGGATTCCAGGAATAGGTCATAATCGGTAACGATTACAGCAGCGTTTAAATATACAGGCATTTGTCCGCGGGGCATTGCTGAATTAATCTTCTAATTTATTCACTTCTTCTGCTGTCATTTACGGATATCTAAGCTTCAAAGATAAATCAAATCATGAGATACGATGCTATTTGATTTCATGACTATGAACATTTATTTATCTGTAAAGATATACTGCTTTTGTCAACAATAGCAGTGTTTTCTTAGGTAACCAAAAGCTGTCTTCTTAAAAAGGAAGTGAACATAGATCTTCTCCGAACACAAGAGTTGGCTTTGTCACTTTGGAAGGGGTAAGTATATGAATTGGAAAAAATATGAATCTTAGAAAATATATGGAGATTTCTGGAGTATATGAGCGGAAAGAATAGAAAACGAAAATGCAATTGTTGAAATTGATTTTTCTATTGAATAATTAGCACATGCGAATGATAAATCATGTCGTAACGATACTCCACAACACTAGTCTAAACGCACCAATGAATAGATTCCTAAACTATTAATCTTATCCACTGCCGCAAATGAAATTCTTTAGGATATTTCAGGTAAAGTGAACCAAATGTAGAGGCTTCCCCAATTGCACTTTCTATACCAATGTGGTACATGTTGTGCGCTTTCTGTAAGGAAGATTTAATATTAAGAAAATATTTTTGGCTTAGCTTTGCAACATAATAAAACAGCATGGAAAGACGATTAGCTTTAAAAAATTTAGGCGGACTTTTACTCCTCCCATCACTGGGTATAGATGCTACCGAACCCCCAAAAAAGCCCGTGCTCAGGATTGCACACATTACAGATGTACACCTTAAAAATGATTTTGGAGCACCCGATAAATTTATTAAATGCCTGCACCATCTCCAAGCGCAGTTGCCAAAGGTAGATCTCATTCTTAATGGGGGAGACGTGGTATTTGATATGAATAAAGAAAATATCCACACCATCAACGATCAATGGAGTTTGGTTAAGGATATCATGAAGAATGAGTCCAATATTCCAATTCATTATTGCCTAGGAAACCACGATGTTTGGTGGGGTGAGGATAGTCAAAATGACGTTTTTTATGGAAAGAAGTATTCAATGGATCAGTTGGGCCTGGCCAAACCATATTATAGCTTTGTGCAAAAAGGATGGAAGTTTTTAATTCTGGATAGTGTTCATCTGGATATCGATAAGAGTTGGTATATCGGAAAGCTCGGGGATGCACAGTTTGAGTGGTTGGAGCAGGAACTAAAAGCTACGCCTAAAGATATGCCTATATTAGTTTTATCGCATATTCCGATTCTTACCGCTTTATTAATGATTGAAGATAATATTGTAAACAAATGGACAATGCTTGGCGGTGATATGCATACTGATACGGCTAGAATTATAAATCTTTTTTACAGATATCCTAATGTAAAACTCTGTTTAAGCGGTCATTTACATATGAGAGACAAGGTGATTTACAATAAAGTTACTTATCTCTGCAATGGCGCAGTTTCTGGCGCCTGGTGGAAAGGGCAGAGGCGAGAGACACCTCCCGGATATGGTATTGTTGATTTATATTCGGATGGAAGCTTTGAGGAAAGCTATCTTACTTATTAATCCTAAGAAATGAAAGGTATTTAGCATTAAAAGCTCCGGATATCCATCGGGGCTTTTAGGTGTCAACTAACCTGACTTTTAATATTAACCAAATATTTATCTCGCAAAAGTAATCCAAGAGAATTGTCAAAATTTAAGGCTTCGACACTTACCTCCGCAAGAATATCGTCTTTGCTTTTATAGTATTTATATATAGTGCCATTGGCCACTGTTTAGTTTATTGATTAGAAATAGTAGTCTCATTATAAATTTTAAAACTTGGAAATCTGTTGAAAGTGATAGAATTTCTCCAAACAATTTGATTTTTTTGCTGTCTGGGGACATTGTCAGCTTAGGCAGCGGATGCAGTAAATCAATTCTGCAACGATTTTACGATAAAAGTTAATTGAATTAAAAGATAGAGTCTGGAAAGACCGACTACACAATACCTTCCAATTTAAGACTGTAACAGTATTTAGGTCTTACCGAATATTAAAGCAGAGTTATGGATTTGAAATTAGATTTTATTTTAAGGGGGGGAGAGGCCCCCTTATTTTCAATACTCAGCTGGAAATGACCACCTCATTTTCGCAGAACTGCTTGCGTTTGGTGTCCTTGACTGTGAGTTGCAAGGCATAGGAGTCCCAAGGGGATTGAAATCTTCAATGTACGGACCTGATTTTTTAGCATGCAGTAGATTAACTAGGCCATAAATGCTTTCTTATTCTCTTCCGTAAAGTCTTTAAAGGAACGTGGTTGGCAATTGGTAAGTCGGAAAACTTCTTCACCAAGGTCGTGGTCATGATTTTTTGCAACCACTTCTCCGTATTGCTCTATTAAGCCATTAGCCAACCATTTGGATGCGCCTGTTGCTCTTAATAGAATGCGGAATGCGAATGATGGCAAATGTATGTACCGTACTTTTTTACCTAATACTTCGGACAGTTTTGAAGATGCTTCTTTCATATCTAACGTTTCAGGTCCATTCAAATAGTAGGTCGCTCTCTTGTGATGATCTTGTGTTAAAACATGGTAAGCAACACTACCTATATCTTGTGCATCAATGTAACCCACCAAACCATTACCACTAATCTGTGGCAAATACCCCTTTGAGATTGGTTTAGTCATCGTCAAAAAGTTTTGCATGAAAGCAGTTGGTTTGAGTATCGTCCAGTCGATACCAGATTTCCGGAGGTAATGATCAATATGAGCGTGATTTTTTGCCCATGGAACAGAGCATCTCAAATTTGCATCTGATGCAGATACCCGGACGATATAAGTGATTTCTGCTTCTTTTGCCACGTCAATAACTTTAGTTTCGCTTTCAAGCTGGTTTTTATTTGGCGGACTGACCAAAAATAAAGTCTTGCACCCTTTCATAGCCGACCTTAAACTATCTGAATCTTCAAAATTACCCAAAACTGCATCAATGCCTTTCTTAAGCATTTTTTCCACTTGATCTTCTTTGCGGCACATGGCACGAAATGGCTTTTTGTTTTCAGCCAGCAATTGACATAGTTTCTGGCCAATAACACTTGTTGCTCCTGTTACTAAAATCATAATTATTCGTTTTAATGATATATATATATTATTTGATATTTCTCACCTGATAATGGAATCCTATGTAATTTTAAATGATTTCAAAAATGACTATTAGTCACTTTTGTTCAAAAAAATTATACCTTTAATCCACCTATTAAAATTTCAGCATATAATTTCAGCAAATCTTCTTGCCCGAGTTTAACAATCTCTTTAATGAACACTTTCTTTGCATCTACAAAATTCATCAAACCCATACAACTTCCCCAAATCATATAGGTGCAGTAGGAAGGGTCCAAATCTTTTTTTATTAAACCGGCTGACTGGCATTGAATGAGATAGTCTGTAAAGTAATTCTTTATTTCTAAGCTAATTTTGAGATAATTACGCATTTCACTCTGAAATTCAGGTCTTTCCATGTGAGTGAAAAGCTCAAAATATTTTGGATATTTCAAGTAATATTTGTAAAAGGCCATAACTAAGGAATTCAAGCCGTCCATTTGATCTTTTTCTTTCTGTACTGATTCCTTAAAATGATTGAGTAATATTGTCAGCCCTTTAACACTCACTTCTGCTAGGACATCATCTTTACTTTTATAATATTTATATATGGTTCCCTTGGCAACGCCCAGATGACCAATTACCTTATCAACTGTAAAATCCCTTACACCGACAGTCGTCAAAATGTAATCTGCCGCGTTAATAATCTCTTGTTCCCTGAGCGATTTAGATAGATGTTTTTTTGGTGAATTCATTAAGTGACTGTTAGTCATTATAAGACAATATATTTATTAATTTGTTTTGAATTTTTTAGATTTAGTTACACGCTGAGGTACGCAGTTTAAAGCAAAGTGATGTAATAGACAGATCTTTTAATTTGATCAAGCAGACTTTTGCGGTCTGGCACAGAATAGGGGAAAGACATTTATTATCATGAATGTTTATTTCCCTCTATGTTCATGAGGCAAAATAAAACGCAGACGGTGATGCGTCGGGCCTTTTAGCAAAGCCAGCTTGTGATAAAAGTATCAATTGGGGTTTACCTGTAAATTCCTGATTGGGTATATATCAGGTTTTAGATATATCGGATCAGATCCGATTGAGATATGACTCATTATTAAAAACGAAAATCACAAACTTCATTCAAAAGCATTATAAAGGGTATATCTACTCAAATGATACCCTTATTATACTCCCTGCAAATGCGTATTAATAAAGGTAGTTATTCTTAAACCATCCAACATACTCCATGTTCTCTCTGTCTAGACATAAACATATGATGAAAGTGAAACTATTGATATTTATCTTCTGCTGCTTTACAAGCCTGGGATCCGTGAACGCTCAGCGTGGGCTTCCGCCCAAACAGGGTACCAAAAGTATGCTGGTAACCAATTACCCTCAACACCTGGATTTTTTGCCTGAAATGGTCAGTCTTCTGAAAGTTCCCCAGGGCTGGGAAGTAAAGGCAGCAGCTGTTGGACTGGGGAAACCGAGGATGTTATACCCCGCTCTAAATGGGTCATTATACGTCACGCGCAGGGACGGTGGAGATGTGCTGATGCTTACAGATAATGATGGAGATGATCAATTCGATGAAATCAAAACTGTTCTTTATGATTTCAAGGGTGTGCATGGCATCACCATGAAAGACAATTACCTGTATCTCTGCAACAATACCCAGCTAAGGCGATACCCGCTAAAAGCAGACGGCACCCTTGGTGATATGGAACTTCTGATCAGTGACCTTCCAAATGGCGGTCAGCATCCGAACCGTACAATGAGTTTTGGACCGGATGGCCTGTTATATTTATCAGTCGGGACCTTGTGTAATGATTGTAAGGAAAGTGATAAGGATGCGGCTACCATGTTGCAGATTGATCCAAAAACCTGGAAGAGGACTATTTTTGCCAGTGGACTTCGAAACACTATAGGTTTCGACTTTCATCCGCAGACCGGAGAATTATGGGGCATAGACAATGGCGGCGACGGAAAGGGAAACACATGGCCACCTGAAGAGGTGAACCGAATTGTAAAGGATGGAAATTATGGTTATCCGTTCGCTTACGGAAAGCAGGAAGTTGATCAGAGCAGGGAAGATCCTGCAGGCGACATTAAGGAGTCAGTGGTTAAGACTACCCAGCCTTCTGTCTTGGAACTTACCGCGCATATGGCCCCCATTGCATTCGTGTTTTTTAAGGGCCAGTCTGGAATCCCTGCGGAATATAAGGGCGATGGATTAGTAGCCTGGCACGGGTCGTGGAATGCCAAAAAGGCGGTCGGTTTTAAGGTTCAACGCATCCGGTTTAAAAATGGTACAGCTGTTGGCGCAGAGGATTTTCTTACGGGCTTTTTACAAGGCAATAACCGTTTTGGAAGACCTGCAGGAATCACCATCAGCCAAAAAGGTGTAATTTATGTTTCGGATGATGCAAACGGGGTAATTTATTCTATCAAACAAAAAATCTAGTCAACATGAAAATCTATCACTATATATTCTTCGGCCTTGTTCTTATTGCCGGATGCAAGGTCCTTCAGCCTGAGCCAACACAGCGGATCACCTTCACTGCAGAAGACAGTTACCCGGAGGGAATTGCCTATGATAATAGCCGCAATCTTTATTATGTTTCCTCAGCTAGACTTGGGACTATTGGAAAGGTGACCCCTGCTGGCGCTTACTCTACGCTATATTCCGACAACAGTTTAAAATCATCATATGGAATGAAGATCCACCCGGATGGAAGGCGACTATATGTTTGCATCGGCGATGCGAACTACAGTAAGTTTACCTCTTCTGATACCCGAACAAAGATGGCTCGCCTTCTGATCATTGACCTGGAAAGCGGGAAGATGCTCTCCGATGTGGATCTTTCCGGACTAAAGGCTGGAAAGCACTTTCCAAATGACCTCACCTTTGATGACGCGGGCAATGCATATATCACTGATAGCTTCGCCCATTCGATCTATAAAATCGATGCGAATGCCAAGGCTAGCCTTTTTGCAAATGATGAAAAATTCGTGACCGAGGGAATTGGCATCAATGGAATAGCTTTTCATAAATCAGGCTTCTTGATTGTGGATAACAGTGCGACCGGTATGTTATACAAAGTAATGCTGAACAATCCAAAAAATGTGGAACGGATCAAAACTGATCAGTTTTTCCTTGGAGCAGACGGATTGTTATTGAGTGCAGGCGACTCTCTCACCGTCGTTGTCAATGGTGGAAACGATAAGATTTTTAAATTAATTTCAACCGATGAATGGAAAAGCGTAAAGCTCGCAGCCACAACCCTAATCATTGATCGTTTTACCTATCCTGCTACAGCGACGCTAAATGAAGGACAGGTCTGGGTAATGAATGCAAGATTCAACGAACTACTGGATAGTAACGCCGTTCCCTCAAAACAGTTTGCTATCCAAAAAGCGGTATTCAAGCCTGTGCCAAAACCGAAAGAAAAACAATAAACGGGGTGCGCGCATAAACCTGCTTGGCTAAAACAGGGTTTGGAAGTGCGGCTACTCGGCTTTGATTTTTATTATCGACGATAATGCTGAAGACATCAGTATGATCAGTTTTGTCTTTAATGGGAAGGCCCATTTTTTCCTGCGCAAGGGCAAGCATGGTGACCATCATTTCGATCACTTTTTCAATGTCCTGGTCGGCGTTTGCGTAATAGACATTCTTAAAACTTTTAGAGGAGATCTGATCCTGCTCTGTGGTACTGTAATGTTTGGCGATGAACTGATGAAGCATTTTGGGGCTTTGGAAAACGATCATTTTGGCTTCCACCTGAAGGCGGATGAATATGGCCAGCTGACGTACGGTCATGTTGACTTTGTAGCTGTTTTCCAGTAAACCACCGTACTGGAGTCTGCTGCGATCTGGTTGATGGATTCCAGGTGTTTGAGTTCTGCATCAATGAAGCTTAGTAGCGCCTGGCCGATCGGCGGGTAATTCGCATCGTATGGGCGGGCGGATGTTGCCCTTGCCTGGTCAATGGTCTTTCTGATAACATACAGGGTGCGGTATTGATTCGGGCGGTGTTCGCATTTGCTGATTTCACTTTGAAAGTATTGGCCGCAGAACGCATAGCAGGTGGGATGATTGAGGTTTAGAGCGATCAGGGTGAGAATGAGTGTTAAGGGTTCTTCATAGGTTCCAAAAGATGCTGTTTTTAGCAGTAGGGTCGTGAAAAAATGATCCATAAATTCCTGGGATGCATAGCTTATGGGATTTTCGGGATTGATCAAGGCATCAAGCATGGTGGTAAATGCGGAAAGAATTTCGGGATGTAGACCTTTGTCAGAAAGTATACTGGTCACTTGCTGGATGGACTTGCCGGATCTGGCCCGAAATGGGTGAATTAGCGTGATGGGAAGCGGGTTTGTATGGCGGAATGCTTTTGGAAAATTCATTTTGAGCTGCAAAAGCAGGTTCAGTATTTCTTGCTTGAAGGCATTCAGCAGGGACAGATCTTTCACTTGAGTTTCTTCCTTCCTGGTGTGCTGGCAATCTTGATGTTCAGCTATTCTTGAGAGCATTTGTTCCAGACCCTGCTGATGCAGTTGGATATAGCTGCGGACCTGGTCCTGGTGAAGCGGACAGGCTTGCTGCAGGAGGGCCCGATAGGTGCGTTTGATTTCAGCTTCCAGGCTGGTTTCTTTCAGGTCTTCCTGTTCCTTGCAGGCTGCATCTTTGCTTAGGAGGATTTCCAGGCGATCACTAAGGCCAAAAAGTTCATAATTCATTTTACGATGGATTAGCAGTTGAATATAGGGAAGGGACGGGCAACGGCGCCGTATGCTTGGTGAACTGCATGGTTTCCGTGGTGAAACCGGTGTTTCGGTTACTTGTCAGCTGGATTGTGACCGGGAATAATGCTCGCTGGGGTGATTATCTGCTAGGGTTGCTGCCACCGGCAACCTTTCGGCAACTTGACGAATGTGGAAAATTTTATTTTATTTGCCTGATATTGAGGTGTCTATCTTTTTTCTCGGATATTAAAGGGGTTGATGTTCAGTGCCGGAGCAAGGTCATGATTCGCAAACAAAGGAGCAGATGCCAATAGTTAACTTTTGAATATTTGAGGTATGAATAAAATGGATGCGCTTTTGGATATTTTATCTAAAATTTATCAGATTCTGGTATTGGTTTACAACAATAAGTTTCATGGAAACCTGGCTTTTGACGAAGACCCTCAGATGGACCGGCAGGATGTAAAGGATTACCTGGGTATTAGTGAAAGCACTTATAAGCGTAAGGTTAAAGATGGAAAGCTCAAACCGATGAAGCTTCCAGGAGGTGATAAGTTTTATAAGAGTGAACTGCTGGCGGAGTATAAACAAAGTAAGCGCAGGGGGAGGATATGAGATGCGCTTACTGGTGAAGGGAAAGGTATGCTTCGCCTTGTAGATGATTGGCTGGCAAAGCAGATCTGATCCGGGCTTTGGTGTTTCGGAGAAAGAAAATTTTTCTATTTCAGTCTTTATTTTCGGAATACATGTTTTATAAAATAATACTCAATTCTGCCTGAACGCATAGTTGTTCTTCTCTTGCTGTATATTAACTAAAGTTAATAAATAACCATGCATCTGTTAACGGAAAACAACGTGTAGCCTGTTTTATCTTGCATTGAGTGATCCAGCGATGCAAACTGGTAGGTTTAAAATGAAATACGGTGTTTTCGCTGAAGAATTTCCATATTTTAAAGATTCTTTTTTAAAAAACATCTCGAGCTTTCGCTCTAGCCCTATATTTATGCGATTAATTTTGATCCCCCGGGCCATCAATTGCCCGGTTAAAAATAGGGTACATTCGACCATGTTTCAATTTTACTGGAATTGCTATCGGCAAATACTGTTATTTCTTTAAGGTTCATCAGGCGATAATTTTGTTAAATGCTAGCATAATACAGATCTGAAACAAGATTCGCAAATGTGTTTTTATTGTTTGCCCCTTACCTTATAATAAACCAGTAGCGCGCATTTGGCCTAGGCAAGGTAAAACGACATCAAATTTAATTTTTTGGAAAACAAAAAAATCTTACTGTGTCATATTTCAATATGAAACCTTACGATGTAGATCAGTTTCCTTCTGATCGGTATATTGTTGTTAGGATTAACCCATTTTTGCTTCTATTTTGGTATTATTCCAACTTAACCGATAAGGTAAACCATCACGTCTTTGCCTTAACCCATCTTCTTGTGTTCGTACTATAAATTCTTTGTCTACCCCAATCAGTAATAATCTCCCTGAATCAATGCCTTTGCTGATCAAAAGCCCGACTACATTTGATCTGACAACGACCACATTGGTACCAGTCTATCCAAGGCATATGATATGGTTCAACCCACGCATCACCAAAGACACATTGGCGGTTTTGCCAAGCACATCATCACAAAAGTTACATGCTGAATTCATAAAAAACCAGCACCCCCAGTCGCCATCATTTAAGTATCTCCAATCTTTCTTTACAATCGAACCATCTTTTAGGATCAGCCTGGCGTTATACCGATAGGCTGCCCGATCGGGCAATTTGTGACGAAATTCAACTTTCCCAACCTCTGGCAGCTAACTTTCATCTGTACAACAAAGCTTTCAACCAGCCTTGCAATTTTCATATGACCGCAAAAGAGGCCTAATGTAGATTTTATACGGTTTTGAATTATTTTATAATCATGGAGATGGCCGCGAAATTATCGAATTCTAAATTTTATTTGTCAAAATGAAAGAAACTGTGATAGTGACCTCAAGATTCTGATTCAAATGTTCTTCACTCCTTGCGTGAACAGTGTTTTGTGGTTTCCGGATACTTACTGTTATCGGCTTTAAAAGTTCATGATAACAGCATTTGCTTTTTAATGAATAAAATGTGATAGTCATATATTGTATAATCCACATTTATTACTATTTAAAAATCTTATCATAGAATTCTTTATACTTTCTACCTATGGGTATTTTTAAATTATTAGTAAGCAAAACATATTTTCGTTCAATACCTTTAATGTGATTTTGTGATATCACAAAAGATTTATGGACTTGAACAAAATTATCAGTTTGTTCAAGTAGTTTTAATATCCCCGAAAGAGAATGGTTCGCAAATATGACATCATCAGAAGTGCAAATTTTTACTTCTTGATTTTGAGATTCTATTGCAATAATGGAACTTAGGTAAACCTTGGTGTATTTAGCGTTATACCTTTTACTTTTTATCAGAATAAAATCATGCGTGATGTACTGCTTGAAGTTAATTTTCTCCTCCTGTAAAACTTCGTCTACTGTTTGAGAAAACTTCAAATAAGAAAACGGTTTTAGTAAATATGCATCAGCTTTTACTTCATAAGAATCAAATGCATATTTAGTGTGCGCACTTGTAAATATTAGTGTTTTTACCTTGTGCCTCACTAGTCGGGCAAGTTCGATTCCATTGATATTGGGCATTTCTATATCCACGAATAGTATATCAATGGGCCTAAGAGATTCATTTACCCCTTTCAGACACAATAAAGGATCGCTGAACATCTTGACTAGTTTAACATTTGGATGCAATTGGATATATTCCGAAATTAATTCTAGAGATGAATAGTCGTCATCGACTACAGCGCATGTAAACATGATATGCGATTGTTAAGGTTAATATTTAAGATATAAAATGAATGATACTAATATATAACTAAATAATTAATCAGACAAATTCAGACTTAAAAAAATGCTTTTCGCACGTTTAAATGTGTCGTTTACTCTCTATTTGCGGCTGTTTGTCTATTGGATTTTTTTCCTTTTTTTTAACCTATATCTTTATCCTAAGTGCAAAGTGAAATTGCCTTCACTGACTTTTGGATATTTAAAATATCAGGTAAAGTAAATGGTAAAACCTCATTAGGTTATCAAAGATTAAAGTGTTTATCTATTAAAATTGAATTATGAGCTTTGAAGTCGGTTGGTATATTATTTATACAAAACCAAAACAAGAGAAAAATTTGGTAAAAGACTTGGGTTTTATGGGAATTGAAATCTATTTGCCCATAACTAATGAAAAAAGAAAATGGAAGGACAGAATTAAAGTGATAGAATATCCTCTATTTCCATCGTACGTATTTGTAAAATTAAAAAACTACCTTCAGTTTTATAGTTCATCAAAAGCTAGGGGATTTATAAGCTACATTAAAACAGGTAAAAAGTTGGCAATAGTTAGAAATTCTGTAATTGAAAATATCAATTTAGCATTGAAGGAAGTAGATAACTTCGAGGTTTCAAATGAAAAATTTTCACCAGGAATGAAGATTACAATAAGTAAAGGTTCATTTAATGGGCTAGGTTGTGAGGTAGTTAACCATAAAGGGAAAAATAAAGTTCTCGTTAGGGTTAATTTGTTAAATAGAAGTCTCCTTGTAAATTTTTCACAAGATATGTTGTCTGCTTAGAATATTGCTAACTAAAACGAGAACTTTAATCTTTTTTATCTCATAAAATCTAATCTTCCAAACTATACAATTGTTAACAATTAAGTTCTTTATGAATAAAATTCAGTTATTCTGTTTGCCATTCGCGGGTGGGTCATCATTGGCTTATTACAATTGGAAACCATATTTACATCCCTCTATTGAAATAATTCCGCTTGAGCTTGCTGGTAGAGGTACGCGTATAAACGATAGCTTTTACCCAAATTTATCAGCAGCAGTGGATGACGCATATCACCTGATTAAAAAAAAAATAAATGGGTTACCATATGTATTGTTTGGTCATAGTATGGGTGCGATGATAGCCTATGAAGTTATCCAGAAACTGGTAAATAGCAATAACCAAATACCAATTCATGCTTTCTTCTCGGGTTGT
This sequence comes from Pedobacter psychrotolerans, assembly GCF_004340665.1. Lineage (GTDB taxonomy): Bacteria > Bacteroidota > Bacteroidia > Sphingobacteriales > Sphingobacteriaceae > Pedobacter > Pedobacter psychrotolerans. The sequence continues at coordinate 335,772 of NZ_SLWO01000004.1, read as the reverse complement.
CGCGCTCCGCACCTTGCAGACAGGAAAAAAAAATATCATTTGTTAAGCGAAAGTGAGTTTAAGGCTTCCATTTTAGAACTTGGAGGTACATCTCCGGAATTGTTTAACAGCGCAGATTTTTTGGATATATTTCTTCCGCTTTTAAGAAATGATTTTAAGATTGTAGAAACACACGATGTTCAGGAAAGCATTCGGCCACTGCCTTTTCCAATTACTGTTTTTCTTGGTAAAAGTGATGAGTTTTCTGCTGACCAATGCGATAGCTGGAAAAAACATACTTCCGGTTTATGCAGTATCTATCATTTTAACGGCGGACATTTCTTCCACCAGGAGCACATGGAACAATTAATCAAACTAATGAACTTTAGAGTAGCAGAAAGCCTTCAGTACTGATAACATTTTGTTAGCAATAATAATGTAAAAAAGCAAATGATTAAAGCTGTAAGTGCTTATTTACGCCCTTTTGAGCTGGGATATTACTGATTAAATATATGCAGATCATTAATTGTTGTTAAAGCATGGTACTCGTGTTCTATCATATACACAACAGGTATTAAAATGATTTTTTTACTGGTTTATAAATATTTAAAACTGTTAGCTATCAAATTTTTTTATATAGTGCGCTTAATTAGTATTATACATGATTTTTTATAAAGCAACTCCTTAAATTAAACTTATGTTCAGAATTTCAGTAAAGAGTATTTTGTTTTTGGTGGCTTTTTCAATTCCAAATACAATACTTACTCTCGGTATATTAACTATGGTAAATTATATTGTATCAGGCAAAATGTTAGCTATTTATGGTAACCTGGATATATACTTTTTCTCACTTGTTATATTTTCTTTTTTACTGAATATATTTTTTCAAAAGAAAATTATTGTTTTTTCAAATAAGCTTATTTATGAAAGTGAACTGCATATTATGGAAAATTTCCAGAAGGCTAGTATGCATCACCTGGAAGAAATTGGTTTACAAAGAATTTACAGTATAATAGAAGACCTTCGGGTGCTCGTTTTTTTACCGGGCATCATCAATACTGCTATTACATCGTTAATGACATTGTTTATCTGTTTAATCTATTTTCTGGTTGTTTCGCTTCCATCTGCCATTTTTATCATTACACTGATTATGGTGATTTCGTCAGTTTATTATGCCGTAAATATAAAAGTAAAGCATAGTATGGATAGGCTTAAAGAGCTTAATAATAGTTATTTTGCAATTGTTGATGATATTCTTAAAGGCTTTAGAGAATTTAAGTTAAGTATGATCAGAAGAACAGGTATCAGGGAAAATTATCTACGCCCGAACAGGTTATCCGTTAATAAAATAGAAACCAGGGTATCCGGACTGATGTCTGTTATTAATCTTTTTAGTCAATATGGCCTGTACTTACTTATTGGCATTGTAATATTTATCCTTCCGCGAACTGGAATGCTGAACAAGCAAGAGGTAACTACATTTGTAATTATTCTTCTTTTTATACGCGGACCAATAAATAGTTTAATGGCGCTCCAAGGGTTCTTTAACAGGGCGTTTGTAGCAAATAAAAGAATTGCTACCTTTTTGAAAGACATTAAAGATCTCCCTGTTTCAAATGTTGCAGAGTCATTAACAACTCACCCAGAAGGGTTAAATGAAATCGTATTTGATCAGGTTTCTTATCAATATAAATCTGCTTTATCTGGTGATGGATTCGCGATAAAAGAAATCAACCTGACAATTAAAAAAGGGGAGTTTATTTTTGTAATTGGTGGAAATGGAAGTGGTAAAAGTACTTTTATCAATTTGCTTACCGGTATTTATCATCCCACCTCGGGAAATATTTTTTTTAACGGGAAAAGGGTGGGCAATGATTCTCAATATTACAGAAACCATATTTCTGCTGTTTATTCCGAACCTCATCTCTTTTCTGCAAATTATGAAGGATATAAACTTGAAAATAACGCGGTATATAAAGCCTTATTAGAAACGATGGAACTCGATACCGTAGTATCAGGTATTGATGATGCTGCAGCGAGAAGAAAGTTTTCTAAGGGGCAAACCAAACGGATGGCAATGATTTTTGCCTTACTGGAAGAACGCCCAATACTGGTACTGGATGAATGGGCGGCAGACCAGGACCCGCACTTTAGAAAATATTTTTACGAGGAAATGCTGATTAAATTAAGAGAACAAGGAAAAACCATTATCGCAGTTACACACGATGATGCTTACTTTAAACATGCAGATCGCATTATTAAATTTGATTACGGCCAGGTTGTTAAAGATATAGACCTGAAAAGCCATTCATTGGAGGCTGATGAACTATGGAATATCCCTGTTAATTTATAAATATGATTGATAGATTTAAATTATTTGGAAACAAAAGCGATGATATAAAATCGATTATTGCTTTTGGATCGGCCGCTTTAACCAGTAGCGATAAATACTCAGATTTAGATCTGATTATATTTACTTCTGATCCGTTAAAATATATTAACGATGCTGATTTAGAATGGGTAGATGAGCTTGGCGAAGTGATTTCAAGATTGGTTGTAAAAGATATCGTAGCGCACATGAAAGTTAACAAATTAATCATGAAAGATGGTCCTGCCCTGGATTTGTTAATTGTTGATGTTAAAGAATTTACTCAAGTAAAGAATTATTTGGCGGAAACGCCCTTACAACTGCCCGAAAATTTAATCCGGTTAATCAACAACCATATTTATGATTTTCATTATTACCTGAAAAGGGGATACCAGATTGTTTTTGATACTATCGATATTCAGGAAATTATAAATCTTGTATTTAAACACGAGGCAGGGAGTGAAGATAAGGATATGATTTTGAACGAAGAGCGGTTTAACGGGCTTTGGAACCAGTTTTGGCAAAATTGTTATAAAATGAATACCTGGTTAATTGGGAACGAACTGGCCTATGCCAACATTATGGTAGACAATATTCTGAAACGAAACTTGATCCTGCTTATCCAGTGGTACACTTTGCTCGAAACTAACGATAAAAATTTAGATGTATTTTATTATGGTGCCAAACTGAAACAGTGGTGTGATCCGAAACTATACTTAGCGCTATTTAACGTTTTTCCAAATGCCGGCGAAGATGAGGTAAGAGACGCAGTTTTGCAAACCATGCAAATTTATATCAAGTTATCTAATCATATAGCACTTAAAAAAGAATTTAATCCAAACAGGTTACTTGAAAAACAGGTGTACAATGCCTTTATGGAGAAACAACTGATAGGAACAGTTACCGATTTAAAAGAAATCACCATTCCGCTATATAAATTGCCTGAAGGTGAAGATGATATTGATGCAATTTTCATTTCCGATAATGGGTTATGTAGCAAGGATGGAAGCCTTTTGGAAATAGATTGTTTTTTAATTACGACAAACTGTTATAAGTACACCAACCACGATACTTGGCGTAAATCTTTTAAAGACAATTTAAGCCTGTCAAACGCTGAGGGTGCTTTTGGTGTTGTGGTAAATATTCTTTTAAAAAATGGATGCTGCATTAATGTAAATGTGATTAATAACTTACATCTTACTAAAAATGACAACCATTTTCAACAGAATTTTGACCAGATATTAAATAATGGCTTTGAATTGATCCATGCTAAAGAGGAGATTTTGGAAACCATTTTACACCGGTACCAGGATGCTCCGAAACATTTTTTAGCCGGCCAGGCTGATGCAAAACGGTTTTATAACAATTATAAAAGATTTTGGCATACGGCAAATAAAATGGCAGCAAAACTGATGCGTCAAGATTTTTACTATGCCATTGTTGTTCTGGATAATTCAATGAAAAATCAATTAATTAAAATGATGGAGTGGCATGCAGCAATTCATCATCCAGTGAAAAATATTTATCCTCAGGCCAAAAAAATACAGCAGTGGTGCGATCCTGAATTTTATGTCGGGTTGCTACGGAATTTTCCTCATTCTGATATCAATACCATGTTTCAGTCGCTGGTAGGAGAGGTAGAATTATACAGAAAAATTTCTCACGAACTGGCGTATACCTGCGGATTTAAATTAAATGCTGAACTGGAAAATAGCGTTTTAGACACCATCCTGGAATGTGTATATGTTTTTGAAGAAAAATGATGCTTTAACACACAAATATAATCGATTTAAATATTTAATATGCTTTAAAAATGTTTAGTGGTCATAAACCTTAATTTAAGCCAAAACATCGCAATGATTTGTGTCTTCTTAATATTACAGTTGGTGATTACAATAATTAAGTAAAATGACAAATATATTTTGTTCAGTAAGAATTAATTATTATCATTGTTGCCTTAGTAAATGGCATTGATAATGTAGTTAAATCCGAACAATAATCTCTGTTTTTCCAGTTGCTCATGTTGTTCATTGTAGCGCTAGCTTTATTCATTCGGTTTTATTCAGCAATTATTGGTATATCCGGTGGCTGGCAATAAAACTTTGGGTATAAAGTAATTTGTAACGATAAAAATTCCAAGGAAAATCCTAAATCTAATCTGCTGTATATTCTATTGTTTAATCCAGAAGGCAGAAAACTGGTTAAAAATTATTTATCCCTAGAAATTAACCGCAATGGCTGATAATATTGAAAATAAACTTAAAAGTGATTATTGGGTAAATAAGATAAAAAATAAAGATATTCTGCCCCTTAAAGTGGATAGGTCTTTATCTACTACTACCTTGTATATTAGCAATGGTGATAAAGCTTTTTTTAATAAAATAACCGGCAACAGATATACTGCCGAGTTAACCATTTTAATCACCCTCTACAGGGTATTGTTAGAGCGGTATTTTCCGGGTTCGCCAACAGCTATCTATACCTTAAATCACCTGGAAGTGCATAAAGATGGTAATCCTTTGTTCATTGCCATTAACCATCAAAAAGAAGATACTTTAAAACAATCTTTTCAGGAAGGTAAGGCGGAGATAGAGGAAGTATATCAATATGCCGATTATGATCTTACCTCACTGGAAAACAGGCTGGGATTTATCGGTTTTAATGAGGTAGCACAGTTTGGATTTTCTTATACAAATAATGTGGCCATTGAAAGTGAGCAAATGCCTTTCCAACTCATGGTAACAAACAGGGGGTTAGCGGGGATAAGCATCAGTATAAACTTTTCTAAAATTTTTACAGAAGATGGTGTTGCAGGGCATTTTCTACACAATTACCGCAAGTTGGTGATGCAATTAGAAAGTTACCTGCAATTGCCCTGCAAAGATATACCGCTTTTATCCGCTGTAGAAAAGCATCAAATCCTTTGCGATTTTAATCAGACCCGCTTTGATTATCCCAAAGATCAGACCATCATCAGCCTGTTTGAAGATCGGGTGGCAAAACAACCAAACCACACCGCTTCTGTTTTTAAAGGCAGCAGTCTCACTTATTCGGTACTGAACGAAACTGCTAACCGTTTGGCGCATTACTTAAAAGATTATTGTGCAATTGGTGCCGGCGATATCGTGATCGTGCTGATGCCAAAATCAGATAATTTTCTGATATCGGTGCTGGCCATATTAAAAACAGGTGCAGCTTACCTGCCATTGGATCTGAAATATCCGGATGACCGGAAGAATTATATCCTGAAAGATAGTATGGCTAAACTGGTTATCAGTGATACTGGAGGTACGCCTACAGGTATTGATACCATTTACCTGGACGAATTAAAAATTGATTACCTGCCTGCTACAAACCTTAGCCAGTCTATTGCTCCGAATGATATGGCTTATGTAATCTATACTTCAGGATCAACCGGAATGCCTAAAGGAGCAATTATTGAGCATGCGGGTAACGTAAATATGTCGCTTGATCAGATCAGGAAATTTAACATTACCGAAACTGACCGCGTAGTATGGTTTGCAGCCGTTGCATTTGATGCCAGTATATCTGAAATGATGATGGCATTATATAGCGGGGCTGTTTTACTTATTCCTGATGAAGACACCATTATAGATCAACAAAAGTTTAAAGTGTTTTTAAAAGATAGCGGGGCTACTGTAGTCACTTTCCCGCCAAGCTATCTTGATTTGCTAAGCATTGATGATGTAAAAAACCTGAGGTGCATTATTACTGCAGGAGAAGTGGCAAATGTATCAAAAGCAAGAGAAGTGGCAAAATATACCCATTATTTTAATGCTTACGGGCCTACCGAATGTGCTGTTTGTGCTACCACATATCAAGTTAGTACAGCTGATACAAACCGTGTAAACATACCTATCGGAAAGCCGATAGCCAACTTATCAGTCTATATCTTGGATGAGGAGATGGAACCAGTACCAGTAGGAGTAGCAGGAATGATTTATATTTCTGGCGTAGGTGTAGGCAGAGGTTATTTAAATAATCCAACATTAACCTCAGAAAAATTTATTTCAGATCCATTTATTCCCGAAAACAGGATGTATGAAACGGGTGATTTGGGTAAATGGCTTGAAGACGGCAATGTAGTGTTTTTAGGAAGGAAAGATGAACAGGTTAAAATAAGAGGGTACAGAATAGAAACCGGTGAAATTGAGCATGCCTTATTCAGCACTCGTTCGGGTTTACAACAGGCTTCGGTAGCGGTTAAAGTGGTTAAGGGGCAAAAAGTATTGGTGGCTTATTATGTATCAGCTACAGCAATCAATATACCAGGCTGGCTCAAAAAACTGCGCCGCTTGCTTCCTGAATTTATGCTGCCATCATTTTTTGTACATTTAGATCGACTGCCGCTAACACCAAACGGTAAGGTAAATAAAAACAACCTGCCCAACCCGGTTGAAAGCGACCTGGTCAGGGAAGATTACCTGGCTCCTGCAAATGATACCGAAGAAAAACTAATAAAGATCTGGCAGGATATCCTCGAAGTAGATAGGATTGGGGTAAACGACGATTTTTTCAGGCTTGGCGGGAATTCGTTGATGCTAACACGTGTTTCATCTGCAATTAAAGCGGTTTTCTTTGTAGATATACCAATCAAAACATTATTTGCAAGTGCTACCGTAAGTGCATTAAGCACCGAAATTCATAAAAAAGAACAAGACGTTTCGGTTCCGTCGGTTGTTGCTGTTACAAAGCCTGCATTTATTCCCCTGTCATTTTCGCAGGAAAGTTTATGGTTAATTGACCAGATAGAAGGCAGCAGTCAATATCATGTACCCATATTGTTAAAGCTGGAAGGCGATTTGGATAGAAATGCATTGGAAGATGCATTCTCTTACTTAATTAACAGGCATGAAGTATTGCGTACCGTTATTGCTCAGCACGAAAATCAGGCTTACCAGAAAATTTTTCCTCAAAATGAATGGAAACTTACTGACGTTGATCAAAATGATAAGGAAAACTTTATCAATTTAGAACTAGGCAGATCCTTCGATCTTTCAACAGACCATTTAATACGTGCCAGTTTGCTGAAACTTACGCAGCATGAATATCAGCTGCTGATTGTAATGCATCACATTGTTTCTGACGGCTGGTCTATGGTTATATTTATAGATGAACTGATTGCCGTTTATAATGCAATTAAAGCAGGGCAAGCGGTTATGCTGCCTGAACTTGCCATCCAATATGCAGATTATGCGATCTGGCAGCGCAACTATCTTAGCGGACCAGTTTTAGATCATAAATTATTATATTGGAAAGAACAGCTGAAAGATCTTAGCCCGCTGAATCTTCCTACAGACTTTATTCCTTTACCGGTGAAAAACATTGCCGGGCGATCATTAAACTTTAAAATCCAAAAAGAATTATGTGAAGCATTGACCGCTTTATCCATTAAAGAAGGCGTTACCCTTTACATGACCTTGCTGGCTGTTTTCAAAGTTTTGTTGTACCGGTACACCGGGCACACTGATATTTGTGTAGGATCTCCTACGGCTAATAGAACGGGGAAAGAGGTAGAAACTTTAATTGGTTTTTTTGTTAATACCATCGCATTGCGTAGCGATCTTAGTGGTAATCCTATTTTTACCGATTTGTTGGCGAGTGTAAAAAACACGACAATAGATGGATTTGCAAACCAGGATGTTCCTTTCGAAAAAGTTCTCAATAGCATTAAAAATGACGGAGATACAGCTCATGAATCTTTGTTCCAATCTTTATTTGTTTTTCAGAACAACCAGATCATCACGGCATCAAAAATTGGTGAGGTAAGCTTTTCCCTGCAGGAGCTCGAACAGAAAACGGTAAAATTTGATCTGACTTTAAGTATAGCCGAAAACCTGTCGGGATTAGACGTGAGCATACAATACCGTAGCAACCTGTTTCTCCCTGAAACGATCTTAAGGATGAAAGGGCATTTTCAAATGCTCCTGTCTTCTATTGTAAATGATCCCTCACAACGGATCGGCCATATTCAAATGCTCCAGCCCGAAGAGCAAAGTGAATTGCTGGCCAACAAAAATAGTGAGATAAAAAAGGCTCAGCCAAATACAATCCTAACCTTGTTTAAAGCGCAGGTAGAAAAAGTACCCGACGAAATTGCTGTTGTTTTTGAGGAAAAAAAAATAACCTACAGGCAAATTGACAAAACATCTGATCAATTAGCTGGATATTTAAGCATGCAGGAGTTAAACTCGGGCGAATTAATTCTGCTTTGTATAGCAGACACATTAGAACTTACCATAACCGGTATGCTGGGTATTATAAAGGCTGGAGCAGCCTATGTACCGCTGGATGCTGATTACCCGGCAGAGAGGGTAAACTTTATTATAAAAGATACTAACGCGAAGATTCTGGTTTGCAATAAAGCTGCCGCGCACTTGTTTATAGATAGCGGGCTCCTGATTGTGATCATTGAAGAAATGCACTCGCAGCCTGCAACAGCAGTTCGAAACAACTTAATTGCAGACGACCTCATTTATGTAATTTATACCTCAGGCTCTACCGGAAACCCTAAAGGAGTAATGGTAACCCATGGCAATATTATCGACTATTTATCTGGTATTTTTTCTAAGCTTAGTTTAGCGGCTAACCGCAGTTATGGATTAATGTCTACCATATCAACTGACCTTGGAAATACAGTACTCTTTAGTGCAATTACATCCGGAGCCAGCCTTCACCTTTTTTCTAAAGATATGTTGAGTATGCCGGGCAGTATGCAGCGGTATTTTAGGGAACATAGCATAGATTGTATAAAAATAGTACCCTCTTACTGGAAATCGATGGATACAGAAGCTGGCTTTCTGTACCCTTCAAAAATGATCATTTTTGGCGGGGAAGAGTTATCCGGTGAGATTATTCGGCTGATTAATGACCAAAGGCCTGATGTTAGGGTAATTAATCATTACGGGCCAACAGAAACCACCATTGGAAAATTATTATATGAAACTAATCCAGCAGAAAATTGCCACACTGTACCCATAGGAGATGTTTTTTCCGACAGTGTAGTGTATATTGTAGACCGTGATTTCTCATTATGCCCTCTGGGAATAGCCGGAGAATTACTGATTGGTGGTAAGGGTGTAGCTAAAGGTTATGTAAATAATCCGGTGCTTACCGGCGAAAAATTTATCAATAATCCATTTAACCCGGCAGATACAAATAAAGTTTACAGAACCGGAGACCTTGTGCAGCGGTTGCCAAATGGTGGTATTTTATTTATGGGCAGGGTTGATCAACAGATAAAAATCCGTGGATACCGTGTAGAACCCGGAGAAATTGTTACGCACCTACTTCAATCAGGCACGGTAAACCAATGTATCGTAACCGATAGTGATGATGCCTTGGGCAATAAGCAGCTGGTAGCCTATTTAACAGTAAAAGATACTTATAGCAGGAGCACTTTAATAGCTTATTTAAAAGAGCGATTGCCCGCTTACATGCTACCATCAATCTTTGTAGAGGTAGATCATATTCCATTAACTTCTAATGGTAAGGTTAACAGGAGGTTATTGCCTGATGTAACTGCTGTTAATGTTGTTCAGGAAGCTTACCGTCCACCAGAAACGGAAACCGAACTGCTCCTGGCCGATATCTGGAAAGCATTACTGAATAGGGAAAAAATTAGTGTAAATGATAATTTTTTTGAGTGTGGCGGAAATAGTCTTATCGCACTCAGGCTCATTAATAAAATAGAACAGCAGCTCGAGGTGAAAATTACTTTAAGGGATGTGTTCAGTAATAAGGATATTTTTCATTTAGCACAGTTTGTTGCTTCAAAAGAGCAGCAAAAATATAGCCGCATCAATAAAGTACCCCTGGCTGATGATTATGAATTATCCAGCAATCAGCTCCGTCTTTGGCTTGCCTGTCAATATCCCGAAAATGCCACTGCTTATAATATTACAGGGGGGCTGCTGATTGAAGGGGAATTAAATATAAGCGCATTAAAAGAAGCTTATTTATTGCTAACAGCCCGTCATGAAAGTTTGCGTACCGTTTTTATCAATGATGAACAGGGGCTGCCACGACAGAAAATCCTGGATGAAGCCGATCCTTATTTTAACGTTATACAAAAAAATGGCATTCCTGATGAATCTGTATGTTTTAGCCTGATTGAATATGAAAATGCCAAATCATTTTCAATGGTAAATGCTTTACTTACCAGGGTAGAAATATATACATTTAACAATCACACTGCCATGCTGGTAGTGGCCATGCACCATCTCATCAGCGATGGATGGTCTATGGATATTTTCATTCATGATTGGATTACCATTTACCAGGCCATAACAGCTAAAGAAACCATAAAGTTACCCGCACTTGGCATACAATACAAAGACTTTGCAGCCTGGCAGAAAAAATACCTGGAGAGCCCGCAATTTGAAGAAAGCATTGCTTACTGGAAATCGAGGCTTGGAGGTAATATTCCGGTTTTAAATCTGCCACTTTCGTTTAACCGGGAGGAGAATAACAAGGCAGATGGCGAAGGATTTGTTTTCAGTGTTGAAGATCGCCTGTATGAAAAACTAAAGCAATTGGCAGCCGCGCACCAGACCTCGCTTTTTGCTGTTTTATTTACCGCATTTAATGTATTGCTTCATCACATTTCCAACCAGAATGAAATTATACTGGGTACCTCAACTGCAGGGCGCAGGCATGCAGACCTCGAATCTATCATTGGTTTTTTTGTAAATACACTGGCCATTAAAACAACAATAAATACCGAAGAAAGCTTTGGTGAATTATTAACAGGCACTGCAGAGCAAGTACTTTTAGATTTTGCCCACCAGGATATGCCTTTCGATCAGCTCATTACCAGCCTGGATTATAAAAGGCAGGTTGGCTTAAATCCTGTTTTTCAAGCCAGGTTTGTGATGAATGATGACAATGAACATGCGCACTCAGCATTGCAAGAGCTCAATTTCAAGACAACCAAAATCATTCCTAAAGAAATAAATTCCAAGTTCGATTTTAGCCTGGTGATGCGTAAAGGCCGTAATTTAACTGGTGTTTTTGAATATAAGTATGCGCTCTTTAAAAAAGAAACCATCCAGGCGGTGGTTACAGGTTACATGCAGTTACTGGAAGATATTACCTTAAATCCTGATCAGAGCATAAAAGAATTAAACAGATATGATGCGCTGGTTAGCGAAAACAAAAAAGCAAACAGAACGAATACACATAAAAACAACCTGAAAATGCTGATTAATACCGCCCCTAAAAGGATTAACAGTTAAGGATAATCATTATAAATACTTACCCGAAGTTCAGATGAAATTAAAGCAGGATGCCTTAAAAGGGCTCATGAATACTCAGCCTCAATCCATTAAAATTGATCCCCTTACCACAGTCAGATTATCATTTCTTAACACAGGAAACGGAGAACTGGCAATGTTTGAAACAGGGGAGCGGCTTGATTTAAATGCGTGGGCAACAGTAAATAAAAGCAGTATTGACGATGCCTATAAACGCTACGGAGCCGTATTATTCCGTGGTTTCAACGTTAATGATGATGCCGCATTCAACTCATTTACACGGAAATTATCGAATGAGCTTATGGACTATTCTGAACCTTCTACACCCCGTAGGCAGGTGGCTGAAAAAGTATATACCTCAACAGAATATCCGAAAGAGGAACATATTCCCATGCACAATGAACATTCTTACAGCAACGATTGGCCTCAAAAAATTTGGTTTTATAGCGTAAAACCCGCCGAGGTTGGCGGTGCAACACCGCTGGCAGATAGCCGAAAGGTATTTGCAGGCCTTAGTGAAAGCTTGCGCAATGAATTTATAAAAAAAGGGGTAATGTATGTGCGTAATTTCGGTAACGAACTAGACCTGCCCTGGCAGGAGGTTTATCAAACTGAAAGCAAAGAAGATGCAGAAAAATATTTCCGCAAAAAAAATATAACCTTTGAATGGAAAGAGCATAATGCTTTAAGAACCAGGCAGGTGTGCCAGGCTGTTATTCAACATCCGGAAAGTAAAGAATGGGTATGGTTTAATCAGGCACATCTTTTCCATATCTCTAGTCAGGCTCCTGCCGTTCAGGATTACCTGATTGAGCAGTGCGGCTTTGATCATCTGCCCAGAAATACCTTTTTTGGCGATGGTTCGCCCATTCCAATTGCTTACCTGGAAGAAATAAGAGAAGCTTACAGGAGGGCACAATTTAAATTTGACTGGAAGGCATCGGATGTAATTATGCTGGATAATTTACTTTTTGCGCATGGGCGCGAACCTTTCGAGGGAACGCGAAAGGTACTTGTAGCCATGGCCGATCCTTATCATTACAAACCTGTAGAAGAACAGTTAAACAGCAAAGTTGTAAATAATACCCGCCATGCTACAGCACAATTTTTTATCAATCATGCAAGCCATGATACAGACCATAGTATATTAAAGTATAAACTCGCCGCTGCTTACCGAGTGATGGTTACCGAAGGGCTGGATGAGGGCGGTATCAGCGGGCACATCAGTATGCGTGTACCCGGGGAGTCGGATTGTTTTTGGGTAAATCCTTTTGGTATGCTGGCGGAGGAAATAACCGCAAAAAACCTGATTAAAGTTGATAAAAATGGTGAGGTGATTGAAGGAGATTATCCGGTTAATGTTGCCGGATTCTGTATCCACGCGGCTATCCACAACCATTATCCCCAGGTAAATTGCGTAGTACACACCCATTCTCCATGGGGAACACTTTTTAGTGCGCTCGATCGGTATATAAAACCCATAGATCAAAATTGCTGCCTTTTTTTTGAGAATCATGAATTATACGGGCATTTTGGTGGTCCGGTAAACGACACTGAAGAGGCGATGCAGCTTGCTGCGGCTTTAAAAGGTAAGGATATGATTGTGCTCCGCAATCACGGCACTATAACCTGCGGTGCCAATATAGAATCTGCTGTAATCAGAATGGTAGCGGCAGAAAGGGCTTATCGTTTAAATATGCTGGCCATGCAAACTCAGGATATAAAACTTATTGATGGGGAAACTGCCAGATTAACACGCGACTGGATCGGGAATGATTTTGGTCTTGCTATAGAATTTAATGCTTTATTACGGAAAGTAGAACGGGTGTACACTGACTTTTCTTTGCTAAAACCCGAACAGTTGAAATAATTATTATGGAACAGCTATCTTATTACCGCTTATCGCCACAGCAGCAACATTTTTTTAAAAAGTATAAGGACCATCATATTCCATATACCCAAGTAACCATTAAGATTACAGGAGTGCTTGAGCCGGAAAGGCTTAAAAGTTCTTTGAGCGCAATTATCAACCGATACAGCATATTCCGCACCACTTACATCAAGCCTGCCGGAATTGAATGGCCGGTGCAGGTTATTAACGATTTTGCTGACTTTATTTTTGGTGAGCATATGATAACTAACCCGGATGCATTAAGTAAAATAATTAAAATTGCTTCGAAACAGGTTTTTGATCTTGAAAACGGGCCGCTTGTACGGCTTGATGTGGTAAATGGCCCGGATGAAGTTAATCATATCCTGATGACTACCCCTGCGCTGTGTGCAGATTTTTACAGCATTAACGTATTGGCAAATCAATTAATAGCGGGCTATTTGGCAGGGAATGATGCAACTGCCACACCAGAAGAAGCTTTGCCCTATCTTCAGTTCTCCGAATGGCAGAATCAACTTCTCGAAGCCGAAGAAAACGAAGATGGAATTACTTACTGGAAAAAAAATAGTTTTATTGCCCAGATGTCGGCAATGATTTTTGATGAAGATCCTTTAAACACCGCAGTGTTCGATCCCGGTGTGTATGCCCTTCAGCTTCCCCCTTCAACTCATGCTGATGAGGATTTAGAGGCTCGGCTGGGCGTTTGCTGGCAATGGTTAATCTGGAATTTCTGCGGTAAACAGGATATCATTACACAGCATATTAACAATGGCCGTGATTTTGAAGAACTTCACGATATAATGGGATTGCTTTCCTTTTGTTTACCGATATCGCTGGCCATTGATGAAAACACGTCTTTTGCCTTCTGCCTCGAAGCATATCGCGATATGATAGAAACTAATGGTGAATATAAGCTCTTACACGAAGTTTCGGGCAGGCCAGATGCTACATATTCTTATGTGTTTGAATTTATAAATTCGCCATTAAGCATCCATAATCAGGTAATTAATGATGGTTTAATTGAGGTTTTGAACCGCGAAACCCTTGTTGAAGCTAAAAAAATCCAGCTAAGGTGTATTAATGAAAACGGAGCGTTGAATCTGGAATTTATTTATAATAAAAATGCCTTCAGTAAAGAAAGTATTCAATTGCTGGCAGAAGTGTACAGCAACATTACAGCACAATGCTTTTCGGATACTACCATTCGGTTAAACAACTTGCAGCTGCTCCCGGCTTCGTTACTGGATGACATGATGGAATCATTCAATCCTCATCACCAGGTATTTCCTGCTTCGTCCTACACTGTTGATGAAATGTTCGATAAAGCAGCGGCACGATATCCTGAAGCAATTGCTGTGGTTGCAGGGGATAAACGAATTTCATATGCTGAATTATCCAATAAAGCCAACAGATTGACGGATTATCTGATTAAAGAAAAATCAATCAGGCCGGGCGACCGCATAGGGTTGTTATGTGAAGAAAATGAACACATGATTGTTGGGATGCTGGGGATCATAAAAGCAGGTGCTGCTTTCGTACCAATTGATCCTCGAAGTCCTGTTAGCCGCACCCTTTTTATCCTGGAAGATAGTTCTGCCAAAGTATTACTTAGCCACAGTAGTTTGGGCAATATGCTGGATGATAAAATAGATACCGTATGGATTGACGAGCTCATTTTAAATGAAAATCAGGTAGCAGCTCATTTCCCTGTACGAAAAACAGATGCTGTGGTTTACGTCATTTACACTTCAGGTACAACAGGAAAGCCAAAAAGTGTTTTAATCTCTGATCAATCCCTGGTCAATTATGTGAGCTGGCTCCGGGCTTACTTTGAAGTTACAGAAAAAGACAGTGCGGTATTGCTCTCTTCTTATGCTTTCGATCTTGGTTATACAAGTGTATGGGGCATGCTTTTGGGCGGAGGCTGTTTACACCTTATTCCCGATAATTTGATTAGAAATCCCGGGGTAATGGTACAATATATTGCAGATGAAAAAATTACTTTTTTAAAAACAACACCATCCCTTTTTCAACTGCTGGTTAGCGCTACCAATGCCGATCTTTTTACAGATAGTGCACTGCGTTTAGTTATTATGGGTGGCGAACCGATACGTGTACCTGATCTGAAAAAAATGATCAGCATTAAACCATCTGTCCAACTGGCCAATCACTATGGGCCTACAGAAACCACCATTGGCACTATCGCCATACTGATTGATAACAACAAGATCGATTCCTACGCTACCCATCCGGTAATCGGTTATCCCATTGCAAACAGTTTTGTTTCTATTTTAGATGAGCATGGCCATTATGCTGTTCCGGGTGTTGCCGGAGAACTTTGTATTTCTGGCGCAGGTTTGGCTTCAGGGTACCTGAATAATGATGAACTGACCAGGGAGAAATTTACTGATCATCCCAGGAAACCGGGTTCGATTATGTATAAAACCGGTGATCAGGCCTGCTGGACACTTTCCGGAACAATTGTTTTTAAAGGAAGAAAAGATGACCAGGTAAAAATACGTGGCTACCGGATCGAATTAAATGAGGTAAGAAATGCACTATTGCGGTATGAAGACATTAATCGGGTTGCAGTAATTGCCATTGAAAATGATGTTTTTGGTAAGGAACTCGCGGCTTATTACGAAAGCAATGTTCCGGTTTCACCAAAGCAGCTCCGTGATTTTCTTAATGAATTTCTTCCGGATGCATTCATTCCCAGCTACTTTGTTCCGATGAAGAGCCTTCCCATAACTGCCAACGGAAAAATCGATGTAAAATCACTTCCGGCAGTAGATGCTGGTAATGAAACAGCATATGTGCTTCCAAGTAACCGCATTGAAGAAGAAATGATTACACTTTGGGAAGCTGTGCTGGGTAAAACCCGCATCGGCATTACGGATAATTTCTTTGATCTGGGAGGGCATAGTCTTAAAGCGATACAGCTCACTTCGCATATACACAAGCACTTTAACGTAAAACTTGATATAGGTAAAATTTTTGCTTACCCTACGGTTAACCTTTTGGCAAAATTAATACCTGGAGCAACCGAACAGCAGTTTTCTGAAATACCTGCATTAGCCGAAAAAGAAGATTTTCAATTATCGCATGCGCAGCAGCGTTTGTGGGTGCTTAGTCAGTTTGAAGAAGGCAATGCCGCTTATAATGTCCCCAGTGCAACTTTGTTGGAAGGTAAGCTGGATACAGCGAAATTTAAATATGTACTGGAAAAACTGATTGCCAGGCACGAGAGTCTGAGAACCGTATTTATTACGGTTAACGGAGCGCCCCGCCAGCTCATTTTACCACCTGCCGACATTAACTTTTTGCTAAACGAAAAAGATTTGGGGCATACAGCAAATTCGGCTGAGGTGATCGAAAAGATGATCACCGAAGATATGCATGCGCCATTTAATTTATCAAAAGGCCCCCTGCTGCGGGCTACACTTGTTAGGGTGGCAGAAGAAAAATATATTTTCCTTTTTAATATCCATCACATTGTAAGCGACGGATGGTCGAGAAATATACTTACCCGGGAGCTGTTGCACCTCTATCGTTTTTATGCTACCGGAATTGGAAAGGCATTATCACCGCTTACCTTACAATACCGGGATTATGCGGCCTGGCATACCGGCATTTACCAATCGCAAGGTAAATACTGGAATGATCTGTATCAGAACAACATTCCTGTGCTCCGGTTTCCGGCCGATTTTGAGCGTCCGGAAGTATTATCTTTTTCTGGCGGGTCACTGGTTCACGAATTGTCTGCAGAATTAACCGATAGGCTTAAAGCATTCGCTTTAGAACGCAATACTACTTTAAATAACCTGTTGTTTGCATTATATGGAATGTTGCTGGCACATTATACCGATCAGCAGGACCTGGTAATAGGCTCTCTTGTTTCAGGCAGAAGTCATATCGACTTGGAAAATATGCTTGGTGTGTTTATCAATTTCCTGCCGGTACGCATCACTGCCAATAAGAACGATCAGTTGGATGATTACCTTCGTTTTATCCATCAAACACTGGTAAATGCTTACCTGCACCAGGATTATCCATTTGACCTAATGGTAGACGATTGTTTATCAGAACGTGATAGGGCACGCAATCCTTTTTTTGATACGATGGTTAATTTTCACTCCGAAACATCCATTACAGGCCGTGATCTGTCAACTGGAGATACAGGCATCAGGATGAGTCCTTATATCAAAGATCAAAACAGCGAGGTTCATGCTGTGTTAGATTTTAAATTGGATATATATCCGCTAGGAAATGAGATAAAGCTGTACTTCACGTATAATAAAGCACTTTTTAAAGAGCCACGTATGGCAACTTTTCTAACCCGGTATACTGATTTACTGGAAGATATTATTGCCCATCCATCACAGCCATTATCTGCTTATTTTCCGTGGGTTGCCGAACCATCTGAATTACCGCAGCAAAGCGAACTAAGCATTACCATCTGTTCATCCTTTGTAGCCGATCCGCTTAAAGAATATATGGAATACTGGGGTAAAGAAGTTGATCTGGGCTTAAAAATTGATTTTGCGCCCTATAACCAGGTATTTCAGCAATTGTATGACGAAAATAGCATACTCTGCAAAAATGAAGGTCTAAATATTGTATTTATACGTCCCGAAGACTGGTTACGTGATCAACCCACATTAAACTCCAAAGATCAGTCAGCCCTGCTGGAAAAAACTTATAATGAGTTGCTAGCTGCATTTAGCCATAGCAGAAATAGCATGTTATCACCTTGTTTCGTTGGTGTGGTACCTGCCTCAGCTTCCAGTAATTATGACATAGAAGTGATCAATACCATTAACAAACTTTGCCAATTGCTTACAGATTTTTTTACCAGCCTTACCGGTTGTTACCTGCTAGATATGAATGGTGTTACCGAACTTTATGAGGTTGATGAAATATTTGATAATGGGGCTGATAACATTGGCCATATCACTTTTACACCAGAATATTATGCTGCTTTAGGTACATTCCTGGTCAGAAAAATATATGCCTGGAAAACTGCTCCCTATAAAGTAATAGCGGTAGATTGCGACCACACTTTATGGAAGGGAATTGTTGGGGAGGCAGGTTTAGATGGAATAAAAATAGATGGTCAATACGCTGCTTTGCAACGTTTTTTGGTAGAGAAATACCATGAGGGATTTTTAATTGTACTGGCCAGTAAAAATAACGAGGCCGACGTATGGAACGTTTTCGATCATCATCCGCAAATGGTGCTACAGCGCTCGCATATTATTACGCATAGAATAAACTGGGAACATAAACCAGATAATTTAAAATCAATTGCCCACGAATTGAATTTAGGAACCGACAGCTTTATCTTTCTTGATGACAGCGAGTTTGAGGTAGAGCAGGTAACGGCCAGATGTCCTGAGGTACTGGCCATGGTTATTCCGGAAGACCCTGCAGATATGACTGATTTTTTATTGCATAACTGGGCTTTTGACCGCTTTTACCTTACAGAAGAAGACCTGGAACGCAATGATAGGTACAAGGCTGAAAAAGAGAGAAACGATGTGCAAACTAAAAGCGACTCGCTAGCCGGTTTTATAGCCTCATTAAACATTAAGGTAAACATGCTGTCCTTAACTAATGCAGAAACAGAGCGTGCGGTGCAACTTATACAGCGAACCAATCAGTTTAATATGAATGGTTTACAACGAACATCGAAAGAGGTACAGCAAATTATTAATGCGCCTGATAGCTTTAATAGAATAATCCATGTAGAAGATCGTTTCGGGAATTATGGCTTGGCAGGTCTTATTATTTCGCGTGTAGACGGGAACTCATTGTTGCTCGAAAATTTCATGCTTAGCTGCAGGGTTCTTGGAAGGGGAGTAGAAGATATTGTACTCCGTTTCCTGCATACTGATGCTGCTCAACAGGGATTAAGCCAGCTGGTTGCAAAATTTATACCTACTGCAAAGAATACGCCTTTTAAGCAGTTTTTGGAACGCACCCAGTGGATTGAAACAGGTATACAAGGCAGGTATGCCCTGGCCGTAGTCCAACCTGAATAAGTACACATCATAATATCATTCATCATCCCATATGTTTAACTCAATTAATCAGTACCCTATTATTTTTACACATGTGCCACGCAGTGGAGGTACAACATTGGTTTCGGTGATGGGGCGCCAATACAAAAAAGAGGATCAGTTTTTTTTCTATGTAAGAGAAAAATCGGGTAATACTGATGAAGCTTTGGCCGAATTCAGCAAGATGCCGGAAAACCGACAAATGCAAATGAAATTGCTGCAAGGGCATACCAGTTACGGAATTCATGAGTATTATAAGGATTATACCTATATTACCTTACTTCGTGATCCTGTAGAAAGGGTGATTTCCTATTACTACTACATCTTAAAACTACCGGGGCATTATTTGCACAATATCCTGATGAGCAATAAAATGAAGCTCGAAGGATTTGCTGACAGTGGCTTAAGTGCAGAGCTTGATAATATACAAACCCGGCAAATTTCCGGTATCCAGCTCAAAAGCCATGAAAAATGCGACCGTAATATGTTGGAAACGGCTAAACATAACCTCATCACCCATTATAAAATTTTTGGCATTACTGAAAGATTTGATGAAACGTTGTTATTGCTTCAGCAGCAATTCGGCTGGAATTATCCGTTTTATACCGCGCTCAATACCATTGAAAATAAACCAGGCCGGAATCAAATCTCAGCCCGTGCTTTAGCACTCATCGAAAAAGCCAACCAATATGATATCGAACTCTATGCGTTTGCTGTAGAGCAATTTAATCAGATCATCAACAATAAAGGACCTGCATTTCAGCGTGATCTGGAGAAATTTAGAAAATACAACCGTATAATCGAAAAAATTAGCCGCCCGTATACAGGTAATCTGGGATTTACACTCTGGGATTTTTACATTAAGTTAACCCGATAATTATCTATTTTTTATAAAAACAAAAATGTTATATCTGAACAAAAAGGAATTAGAAAAAATTGGCATCAACTGGCATCAGCTATTGGATGTAATCAGGAATACCCTATATATTTTAAGAGATCAGGACGTTGTACAGCCCGTAAAACCATATTTGCGTTATTCGGACCTATCTAACAGGATTATAGCCATGCCTGCCTATGTTGGTGGGAATATAGCCACGGCGGGTATTAAATGGATTGCAAGTTTTCCGCGTAATCTGGATAAAGGTTTGGCGAGGGCACATTCCGTAACCATTCTTAATGAAGCAGAAACAGGCGTTCCGCGCTGCATTTTTAATACGGCTCTTGTTAGCGGTATTCGTACTGCTGCGGTATCAGGTGTTCTGGTTGATGCTTACCTTTTGCAAAGGCCAGAACAGGACAAAATTTGTATTGGAATAATTGGTTTTGGACCAATCGGGCAACTGCATCTGCAAATGCTGGCCGGAATAACAGGAAATCGTGAACTGGAAATCCGTATGTTTGATTTGCAGGGCGTAGACCTGAAAAAGGTACCTGCCCGGCTGCGGGAGCATGTTACCGTTTGCGGGGATTGGGAAAGTGCCTATAAAAACGCCGATATATTTATAACCTGTACGGTTTCCAAAAAACCTTATATCAATCTGCCTCCGAAAAAAGGTTCGCTACAGCTGAACGTATCTTTACGCGATTATGTGCCTGAATACAGAAGTTGGGTAGACATGATCATTATTGATGATTGGGATGAAGTGTGCCGTGAAAATACTGATATTGAAAATATGCACCTAAAAACGGGTTTGCAGCAAAAGGATACCATAACCCTTACTGAGGTAATTTGCGGAGACCTGTTGAAGAATAAGCAACCCGATGATATCATTATGTTTAACCCTATGGGGATGGCTATATTTGATATTGCCATAGCCAGTGAGTATTACCATCTTGCAATGGAACTAAATGCCGGAGTATTACTAGAAGATTAAGTGCAACAGCAGATTAAACAGAAAAACATGCAGAATAAAATAAACAGATATTTTAAATTTAAAACTTTCAACACAGCATACCGCTTTCTAATGCCATATTCAGGCTTCTACCTCTTTGTAATCGTACTCCTGTTTATGTCAATTTCATCTGATGCACAAACGCGCATTAGCGGAACTGTTTTAGACAGTATTACAAAAAATCCAATTGCTTATTGTACCATACGGATCAAAAATCAGGATCCTAAATTAGGAACAGCAACCCAAACCGACCCTGACGGAAAGTTTTCTATCCCTGTTGTTAAACCGGGTAACTATTCCCTGGAGATTACTGCCCTTAGTTACCTGCAATACCAAAGATCTTTAAAACTTCCTGATAGCGGAGTGCTGGTTATAGGTAATATCCTGATGAATAAGGATACAAAAAACCTGGGCGACGTTACAATTGTAGCTAAGCAAAACCTGATTGAAAGAAGGGCAGATAAAATAATTATGAACGTGGGTAATAGTGTATTAACGAATGGAAGCACTGCCAACGAACTACTGCAACAGATACCAGGTTTATCGGCTGGTGATGATGGACAGATAAGGTTAAATGGCAGGGCAGGAGTGAGCGTGATGATTGATAATAAGGTGAGCCCGTTATCTGCTTCAGAACTTTCTTCGCTCTTGCAGAATATGCCAAGCGGAAGCATTTCAAGAATAGAAATCATCACCAATCCAAGTTCAAAATATGATGCTGTAGGGGCGGGTGGCATTATTAATATCATTACTAAAAAGAATACACAGGCCGGGGTTAACGGATCAGCTTCTGCCGGTTACAATCAGGGTATTTATCCAAATCTGCTGGGTTCGTTTATGCTTAATGTAAAAAAAGGACGATTTAATGTATTTGGTTCCTACAGCTATAATAAAATGAAAAGATCGGTTAATTTTAAAATAGACCGGTTTATTGATGCCAGTGTGCCATTAAATTTTCAGCAGGAAATGAAATTTAAACCGAGGTTTGATAACCAGGTGGCGAAGGTAGGGGTAGACTATGATATTAACAATTCCAGTGCGATGGGTTTTACATTCGACCTTAACATTTTCGAGCGCAACCGCACCATTGATGATGTTACCCTGATTAGCGACCGCAACTTTAGAATTGATTCTGTTTACAGTACGCAGACCAGCAATCTCAAAAAACTAACCAATACAGCCTATAACTTTTATTACAACCATAAATTTAAAGAAACAGGCCACAACATCGAATTCAACTATACCTTTTCACAATTTGATAATTTCGACGATCGCATAAGTAATAACTTCTATTACTATCCCGATGGAAGAGAATTGAAAATGCCCAACTCCATCCGAAACAATGTTCCTTTTCTGGTCAATAATAATGTGGCCAGGATAGATTATACCGTTCCGTTTAATAAAACTACAAAATTGGAAGCAGGGGTAAAGGGAGGATGGATCAGGCAGGAAAACGACCTTATTTACGATTCAATAATTAACGGGGCTATTGTAAATGTTCCGGCTAAAAATAGCAGTTTTAGTTATAGTGAGAATTTACTCGCGGCCTATTTAAATTTATCCAAGAAAATTGATGGTTATAACCTGCATGCAGGGCTTCGTTTGGAAGGAACATCATCAGATGCAAATTTTTTTACTTCGGGTTTGCGTATTAAAAATGACTACACAAACCTGTTTCCGAGCGTAAGTGCCGATAAAAAATTTAATGCCCATGATTTAAGAATATCTGCCAGCAGGCGGATTGGCAGACCATCATATCAGGACCTTGACCCAACCCTTATTTATTTTAACCAGTATTATTATTTGCAGGGAAATCCATCTCTGAAGCCAGAATATACCAATGTATATAGCTTTTCAGATACCTTTAAAGAGAATTATTCGCTCTCAGTTAGCTACAGCAGAACCTCAAACCCCATAGTGAGTATCCAGGAGATACAGGAAAAAACAAACATTAATATTTTTGCAGTAACCAACCTGGATGTATTAAGTAATGTATCGGTAGCACTTGATATACCGGTAACTGTAACCAACTGGTGGAACATGAATAACAATGCCTACGGGTATTTTAATCAAACCAAAGCTGCCGATTATATGGGGAAAAGTTACGATCGCCACCTGTTTGGGTTTGGGTTCAGCACCAATCATACGTTTACATTAAAAAACAATTATAAGTTAGAGTGCCAGTTTAAATATGATGCCCCTCAGTTAATTGGCTTAAACCGGCTTGAAGAGATTTACTATCTAAACCTGGGTGTCCAGAAATTACTGATGAATAAAAAAGCAAATGTAAAACTCAGTGTTTATGATCTTTTAAATTCCATGAAATACAATTATCAGTATGATTATTTTAACGTCCATTCTACAGAAAGACGGAGTTTGGATTACCGCCAGCTGCGTTTATCATTTACCTATAATTTTGGTGGAAAATCATTAAATAACCGGAAATCCAGCGAAAAAGACAACGGAAACGAGCGTTTAAAAATACAATAAGCCATCAGTATACCATAATTAATCGCTAACTGTTTAAAGATTTTTTTTAAAATCTAAAACGGTTTGATGGGATAAAACTGCCCTTTAATGCTATAAAAACATATCCATCATATTTATAAATAAAAATAAATGAAAAAGGATCTATTCCGTAAAACCATCGCTGGAAGGAAAGCAAAGGATATTATGAATCTATCGAGGATCTCCGGGAGTGAGCATCCTAATTCTGATAATTATATCGCCCCACGCAATGAAACAGAACAAGAGTTACTTAATATGTGGGTGCTTATACTCAACCGGGAAGGTTTGGGTGTTCAAAGCGAATTTTTTAGTTCGGGGGGGAATAGCCTTAAAGCAACGCAGTTGGTATCACGAATGGAAAAGCATTTTGGTGTACACCTGAAACTTACAGATCTATTTAAACACACCACGATAGAAAAACAGGCCATTTTTCTAAGCCAGCTGGAAAAAACACAATTGCAGGAAATTCCGAAGTTGCCATGGCAGGAGGATTATGCAGTTTCGCATGCCCAGAAAAGGTTATGGTTTATTGATCGGTTTTCTGAAGGAAATGCAACTTATCATATTCCTGTGGCAGGTAAATTTAACGGTCCGGTTAACAGACCTGTATTTTACAAGGTTTTTGAATTGCTGCTTGCCCGTCATGAAAGTTTACGCACTGTTTTTACCGAAATAAATGGAGAACCCAGGCAGAAAATACTTCCTGCGGTTACTTATGATATGTTTCTTAAAGAGTATGATGCCATAAATGGCAGCGTTAACGGAGCAACACCTGAAGAATTGGTTAATCGCATTGTTAATACTCCTTTCGATCTTGTTAATGGTCTTCCGGTTAGGGTAGCACTCATCAGCACATCAGCAAACGAGACCTTGTTCATTTGTGTCGTCCATCATTTGGTAAGTGATGGAACATCGATGGAAATTCTGATGAAAGAACTGGTGCTGGCATATAACGCTTTTTGCAATAAACTCCCCGATCCATTGCCTCAGCTTGCCCTCCAATACCGCGATTTTGCCGCATGGCAGCAGGAGCAGCTTACTGATGGATACAGCAATAACCACCGCAAATACTGGCTTAATCAGTTTAGCGGAGCGTTACCTGTTTTAGCACTACCAACAGATTTTGCCAGGCCTGCCGTTAAATCTTACCATGGTGCTTCGTACCTGAGCAGGATTCCTGCAGAAATTAATACTTTATTACATTCAATAGCAGAGCGTACAGGTGTAAGTTTTTTTGTAGTGCTTCAGGCTACTTTAAATACGCTCTTTTACCATTATACAGGCCAGGAAGATATTGTTTTAGGAACCGTTTCAGCAGGGAGGAGCCATAGCGACCTGGAAGAACAGGTTGGCCTTTACATCAATACGCTTGCTTTACGAACCACCTTTTCGGGGAACAATACTTTTGAGGATCTGCTGAAAAATGTTAAGGAAGTTGCTTTACAAGCTTTTGACCATCAGATTTATCCTTTTGATTATTTAGTGAATGAATTGCAACCCGAGCGCAACCTAGGCCGTTCTCCATTATTTGATGTAATGGTGATTTTGCATAACAACCACACATTTGCTACTGAAAACCTTTCATTTAACGGTACCGCTTTCGAAAGTTATCCTTTGCCCGGAGGTTTCAGTAAATTTGACCTTACATTTAATTTCCGTGAGGTTAACGGAGCACTCCTCTTATCAGTAGAATACGATACCGCACTTTTTACGCTTGAGTATGTGGAGCGCATGGCAGGCCACTTGCAAAATATCATACAATCTTTATCTCTCGGGATACAACAACCCTTACATGCCCTGAAATGCCTCGATGAGCATGAAAATTACCAGCTACTCTACGGTTATAATGCTACCGGAATGGATTATCCGGAGGGTACTGTACATGAACTGCTGGAAGCACAGGCGCAAAAAACGCCATCTGCACATGCACTCATCATCAATAACAAAATATATACTTATAAAGAGATCAATACAAAAGCGGCACAGCTGGCACATTACCTGCGGTTAAAATACAACCTGCAACCCGGACAGCGGGTTGGGATCATGACCGGGCGCTCCCAGTGGATGGTTATCTCGATGCTGGCGGTGATGAAAGCCGGGGGTACCTATGTGCCGCTTGATGCAAATTATCCAATCGATCGTATTGCTTACATGATTGAAGATAGTAAGATCGGTATTTTGCTAACCGAACAGCACCTGCAAACTGTTTATGGCGGATTGGCTGTAACTGCCATTTGTTTGGATGATCTGGCTGAAGCGCTTGAAAATGCTGCGGAAGATAATTTTTCTGTACCGTGCCACCCATCCGGCAGTATGTATGTGCTGTATACTTCTGGTTCAACAGGGGTACCAAAAGGAGTAGAAATTCCACATCGTGCGGTTGTTAATTTTCTGTGGAGCATGAAAAATTATCCCGGCATAAACGATAAGGATGTACTACTGGCCATCACTACTTATGCATTCGATATATCGGTACTCGAACTTTTTCTTCCACTAATTGTGGGTGCCACTGTTTTACTGGCTTCAGCAGAGGAAGGTAAAAATCCCGAATTGCTCGAATCACTGCTCGAAAATAGCAATTGCACCATGATGCAGGCCACCCCGAGCACGTGGCACATGCTAATTGCAAACGGTTGGAAGGGAAAACAGGGCTTAAAAATATTATGTGGCGGTGAGCGCTTAACCAGCGAACTGGCATTAGCCTTAACTACACGCTGTATGGAGTTATTTAATGTGTACGGGCCCACCGAAACTACAGTATGGTCTGCGGTGAAAAAGATTTCGGAAATCGGTAGCAACAGCATTACCGTAGGAAAACCAATAGCCAATACCCAGTTTTATGTACTTAATAATTACCAGGCCCCCGTTCCTGTACTTGTAACCGGTGAGCTGTATATCGCAGGAGAAGGGTTAGCTAAAGGATATCTTTTTCAACCTGAATTATCCGAAAAACAGTTTATAGCTAATCCTTTCGTACCCGGTAAAAAGATGTACCGCACTGGCGATATTGCCTTTTGGCTGCCTGGCGGAGAGCTTAATGTGCTTGGCCGGGTAGATGAACAGGTTAAAGTACGCGGATTTCGTATAGAACCCGGAGAAATAGAATCGGCTTTATTAAAATATACATTTGCAAAACAGGCGCTGGTAATGGTTGATGTAACTACCGGAGAACCTGTACTGATTGCTTATGTAGTTGGTGATATGGTATCGGGCACAGACGAAATACGGGATAAGCTCCGGCAGATTTTGCCCGAATACATGCTTCCGGCCTACATCATAATATTGCCCGAACTGCCCCTTACACCTAATGGAAAGATAGACAGAAAAAAATTACCTGTTGTAAAAGACATGATCGGGGTGATGAAGGCTTTCTTTACCGCACCAGATAGCTTACAGGAAAAAAGCATGGCTGCTATATGGGAAGAAGTGCTGGATGTACATCCGATAGGGGTACACGATAATTTTTTCCAGCTTGGCGGCCATTCGCTTAAGGCGATAAGGGTAATTTCGCGGGTTCAGGAACAAATGGGGGTAAGCTTGCGTTTACCGGAGTTGTTTACACATCCTACCATTGCAGGGCTATGTAATATCATGCGTACAGCCGACCTGAGTAATGTGTGGGCCATTTCGCCCGCACCGCTGCAAGAATTTTATCCGCTTTCGAATGCACAGTACCGCTTGTGGATTGTTCAGCAATGGAAAGAAACAGCTGGTGCTTACCACATGTCGAATGCATTTCACCTCAAAGGTTCTCTTGATCTTGAAGCACTTAACCAGGCGTTTAATGCACTATTGGCGCGGCACGAAAGTCTCCGAACACGTTTTGTAACCATAAACGGAGAACCAG
Organism: Pedobacter psychrotolerans; assembly: GCF_004340665.1. Taxonomy (GTDB): domain Bacteria; phylum Bacteroidota; class Bacteroidia; order Sphingobacteriales; family Sphingobacteriaceae; genus Pedobacter; species Pedobacter psychrotolerans. The sequence goes on along the minus strand of NZ_SLWO01000004.1, from coordinate 307,950 downwards.
GGCAAGTAATTATGGCATTGGCATCGTCGGCCTTTAAATTAAAGTATCAAGACCTTCGGGGTACCGGCACAAACGAAGAAGAAATTAAATTACTTGCGGCAGAATACGCGAATGAGCTGTTTGATCTTGAACATGATTTGCTGATCAGGGCATCGCTGTGGCAAACCACCGATACGCATTATACTTTACTGCTTACCATGCACCACATCATCAGTGATGGCTGGTCTATGCAAATCCTGATTAGAGAAGTTTTAACCTATTATGAAGCATTTCGTAAAGGCCTGGGAGATCCGTTTCTACCGCTTTTCATTCATTATAAAGATTATACCGTATGGCAACGCAACCTGTTAAATGAAGAAAACATCCTGCCTCACAGAGACTACTGGCTAACGCGTTTTGAGGATGAAATTCCTATTCTCAACCTGCCGCTTGATTATCCGCGCCCGGCTGTAAAAAGTTATAAAGGTGGCATTGTAAAATTTAATATTGATAAAGCAACTGTAAAAAAATTAGAAAGTATTGTATTGCAGCAGGATGCTACCCTATTTATGGGCCTGCTGGCCATGATGAATACCCTGCTGTTCCGTTACACCGGACAGGAAGATATTATCATAGGTTCGCCTGTAGCGGGTCGTGAACATTCGGCACTCGAAAACCAGATTGGTTTTTATGTGAACACATTGGCATTGCGTACCCGGTTTAACGGCAGCGATACTTTTAACGAAATTATTGCTAAAACCAGAAACACAGCACTTGAGGCATATGATCACCAGATCTATCCGTTCGATCAGTTAATCGATAACATGAACCTTGCCCGGGAAATTAACCGGAACCCATTGTTTGATGTGATGCTGGTGCTGCAGAATACGGCAATGGGAAACCACCCGCTGCCCGAATTGCAGTACCTGGAAGTGAGCGCCTGTATGATTGATAATCAGGTAAGTAAATTCGACTGGTGGTTTAGTTTCGCGATCAACGAACAAGGCATGTCTGTAACGGTTGAGTACGATTCGTCGCTCTTTACCCACGATCGGATCATGCAATTAACTGCACATTTTTCTGGTTTGTTATCGGCAGCGGTAGCGCAGCCTGATCAGCCGGTAAACCGCTACAACTATCTTACCGTTGCCGAAGAATCAAAATTACTGAATGATTTTAATAACACCCTGCATCCTTTTATGGAAACAGAGACACTGGTTTCATTATTTGAAAAAGCTGTCGATAGTTGTCCTGAAGAAACGGCACTTGTATTTGAAACCCAAAGCTATACCTATCGCGAATTGAATCAGGCAGCTAACCAGGTGGCACATTACCTGCGCGATGAGTACGCAATAGTGCCCGATCAGCTGGTTGGCTTACTGCTAGATAGATCACCTTACATGATGATTGGAATATTGGGGATTTTAAAAGCCGGTGCAGCTTATGTTCCCATTGATCCGGATTTCCCGGAAAACAGAATCAGGTATGTGGTATCAGACAGTGGTTTGCAGGTGCTCATCACTGAAGCTGAACAGCGCGGGCTGGCCGAAGTAATGGATTGCAATAAAATCTATCTGGGAGCAGATAGTACCTGGCTGAACAATTATCCTTCCGATAACCCGGTAAAAGTAAATACCCCGGCTGATTTGTGTTATGTTATTTACACCTCGGGCTCTACAGGCGAACCTAAAGGATGTGAGCTCGAACATAAAGGTGTTGTTAACCGCATCCAATGGATGTGGGCGCATTATGGTTTCACTACCGCAGATCATATCCTCCAAAAAACCGCTTACGTTTTCGATGTGTCTGTATGGGAAATTTTTATGACCCTTTGCTTTGGCGCCAGGTTGGTACTGTGCAGGCGTGATGAAATCTATTCACCTGCCGCACTTGTAGAAATTATTCAAAAAGAAGGCATCACCACGATGCATTTCGTACCCAGTATGTTTGATGCCTTTCTCTCAGCACTTTCTGAGGCAACTGCAAATAAACTCACCTCCCTGTTGCGCATTATAACCAGTGGAGAAGAACTGCACCTGGCGAGTGTTAAAAAACATCACCAGATGTTTCCTGCTACAGCATTACATAATTTATATGGTCCAACAGAAGCATCGGTAGACGTAACTTTTTTCGAAACCACGCCGTTTACAGAGAAGGTACTTATCGGACAGCCAATATGGAATACCAGGGTGTATATATTCGATAAACAGCTGAGATTAGTACCACCGGGGGTTTATGGAGAAATTTATCTGAGTGGTGTATGCTTGGCACGCGGATACCATAACAAGCTGGCACTGACCACAGAAAGATTTATAACTCACTCCCTGCTCGGAGGAGAGCGATTGTATAAAACAGGCGATACGGGGCGTTTCCTTCCTGATGGGAAAATAGAATATGCTGGAAGAAATGATGATCAGGTAAAAATCAGGGGCTACCGCATCGAGTTGGGTGAAGTATCTGCTGCAATATTAAAGCACCAGGCGGTTAGCCAAGTTAATACCATGGCTTTTGATCACCATGATGGTGAAAAAAGCCTCGCAGCCTACATTGTGTGTAAGCCCGGCAGTCTTGATTTATTGCAGGATACCGATCAGCTCCAATCAGAACGTGTTTCAGAATGGCAATCTGTATTTGAACACACTTACAGCATAGACAACGATACGGTATCTGATCCCATGTTTAATATAAAAGGGTGGAAAAGCACATATACAGATGAGCCTATCCCGCCAGAAGAAATGAAAGAATGGGTAGATGATATTGTGAGCCTGGTACTTTCCGGTAAACCCAAAAACGTGCTCGAAGTAGGCTGCGGTACCGGACTATTACTTTTCCGGATTGCACCACATACCAATAGTTATACGGGTACAGAAATATCGGCTACTGCGATAGAATATTTAACAGAAAGTATTACTGCATTGCCTGGTTTGTGGGAACAGGTAAAATTACTTCAGCTGGCTGCGCATCAGCTTACAAGCCTTCCTTCTGGCAGCTTTGATACCCTGGTGATTAATTCAGTAGTACAATACTTTCCTGATGCAGCCTATTTTAATGCATTACTAGGCGAAGCTATCCGTTTATTACAACCTGGTGGCCGGCTGATTATCGGCGACATCAGGAGCCTATCCCTTCAAAATGTATTTCACACATCCGTTCAGTATGATAAAGCAACTATTGATACGCCGATTTCTGTATTGCAGCAACGGATTAAGGCTGCGCTGGATAATGAAAAAGAATTGCTGATTGATCCGGCGTATTTTATTGATCTGCAAAGACAGTTTGATGAGATAGGATTGGTAGAAATTCTCCCTAAAAATGGTGAATGCGAAAATGAACTATTCAGGTTTCGTTACCAGGCTGTAATTACACTTAAAGAGCAGGTTACTAAAGATCTTCCTGCAATTGCATGGCTGGATGCCGCTAGCGGAGATTTTACACCATTGGCAATCAGCAATTACTTTGCCGCAAACAACAACGCGCCTGTAGGTATTGCAGGTGTAAGCAACAGTCGTTTAATAAAGGAAAACAGACTGGTATCCCTGATCAATGAGCGCGCTTTAACCGAAACTGTAGCCACACTCCATGAGGAGATAGGAGCGTTGAGCAATGATTTGGATGAGACCCTGATATTACAGCTGGCTGCCCAATATAACTACCAGGCATATACAGGATGGGCAAGGCAACTTAATGGAGGACGTTATGACATGGTGCTGACAAATGCCGCAACTACACCGGCTAACCTGGCTGCTACTTATTATAACCGCTTTTTGTTAACGCAGCCATTACCTGATCCACATCGCGAGAAAATAAGCAATCCGATGCTGCAGCAGTTAAGAAATAAAGTAATCCCTGAGCTACGCACCTTTTTAAATGCCATACTGCCAGATTATATGGTGCCTGCCTATTTTGTTGTGCTGGATAAATTTCCACTTACCATAAATGGTAAGCTAGATAGGAAAGCCTTGCCAATGCCGGTAGCCATCCGTTCGGTATCCGGAACAACTTACAGGGCTCCGCGCACCTCAATGGAAGAACAATTAACCCTGATCTGGCAGCAGGTACTGCAAATTGATCAGATCGGTATTCATGATAATTTTTTTGATCTTGGCGGGCATTCCCTTAAGGCCACCCAGGTGGTATCAAGAATGCACCAGCAACACGGACTCAAACTCGATCTGAAAACATTTTTTGCCTTACCCACCATAGCAGAACTAGCTAGTGCACTGGAGGGTAAAGAACTGGAAATTGCAGATTGCATTCCCCTTGCACCAATACAGTATTCGTATCCATTATCGCATGCGCAACGGCGCTTATGGGTATTGAGCCAATGGGAAGAAGCGGTGGGGGCTTATAATATAATCAGTTCGCATGAGTTAAACGGCGAATTAGACAAAGATGCATTGCAACGGGCATTTATTTCGTTGGTGCAGCGCCATGAAAGTTTACGTACCCGTTTTATTACCATAGCAGGGCAGCCGAGGCAACTGATAATTCCTGCAGAAGAAGTTGCAGCCCATCTTTATCTCCTCACGATTGCTGCAGCAGGATCAGAAAAAGATATACGGGCAACTATACAGGAACAGGTACAACAACCGTTTAACCTCGAAAATTTCCCGCTGATAAGGGCTGCCCTATTTGAAATTGCACCTGCGCGCCACATCCTTGTTTTTACAATGGCCCATATCATCAGTGATGGATGGTCTATGCATGTGTTAATAAAAGAATTAATTTACATATATGCCGCTTACCGCCGTAACCAGGCGCTATTAATGCCACCCTTACGTATCCATTATAAAGATTATACAGTTTGGCAGCACCAGCAGTTATCTGCAGAAATGAGTTCGGGCCACCGGGCCTACTGGCTGGAACGTTTTAGTGGTGAACTGCCTGTACTCGAATTACCGGCTGATTTTACAAGGCCTCCGGTAAAAACCTATCATGGAGATAACCTCCATTTTATGTTAAACAAAGCGCTTACGGCTGACCTTAATCAACTGGGAAAAGCCGCAGGAGCAAGTTTTTATATGACAATAATGGCCGTTGTTAATACCCTGTTATACCGTTATACCGCTCAGGAAGATATTATTATCGGCTCGCCTATAGCAGGTCGTTATGATAGCGAACTGGAAGATCAGATCGGGTTTTATGTAAATACACTTGCAATCCGTACACGTTTTAATGGGGCGGCATCATTCGATCAGCTTTTAAAAACGTTAAAAGCGGATATGCTCGATGCTTATGAACACCAGATTTATCCGTTCGATAGTCTGGTAGAAGAATTGCATTTAATTCGGGATACCAGCCGTTCCCCGCTGTTTGATGTAATGGTGCTGTTGCAGAATACCGGAGATGACTCGTACCGTAAACTGCCATTGATTGAAGATTTAAACATTCTTCCCTATCATACCGGAAGTACGGGGGTGAGTAAAGTGGATCTTACCTTTTATTTTACCGAAACCCCTGATGGTTTATCAGTTAATATAGAATTTAATACCGATCTTTTTCTGCATGAGCGTATACAATCCATGTTCAGCCACTTTGAGGGGCTCTGCCGCGCGGTTACCAGTGACAGCCTGGTTTCATTGCAGTTGCTGGATTATCTTTCGCCTGCCGAGAAAAATGAATTGCTATTTAATGCGCACTACAAACAGGATTTTCCTTCTAAAACCGTTCGACAACTGGTAGAAGAACAGGTGTTGCGCACACCTTTAGCGCTGGCGCTGGTTACAGATGAAGAAGAATTGACTTATGAAGCGCTGAATGCCAGGGCCAATCAGCTAGCTCATTACCTGCGCAAACAATATCACATTACTCCGGGAGCGCTTATCGGAATACTGGCCGAGCGAAACGCCCATATGATTATTTGTATGCTTGCCGTTCTTAAAGCGGGCGGGGCTTATTTACCTGTAGATCCTGCCTATCCTCAAAACAGGATCACCTATATGTTGCAGGATGCAGGGGTAAAGGTTTTGATGGTTAGCGATGATCGGCTGGCTGCAGATCTGCCTGTGCAGGAAGGGACTGAAATTTTAATTTTTAATGCAGCATTGCAACATAAAATCAGCAATTATGCTGTATTTAACCCGACAATACCAGGCAGTACCGGGCAATTGGCTTATTGTATTTATACATCTGGTTCTACCGGGCAACCAAAGGGCATACAGATTGCAAATGATAACATTGTAGCCTTTATTTACTGGGCACTTACAGAATTTGAAGATGATAGGTTTGTAACTGTATTTGCTACCACTTCCTTCTGTTTTGACCTTTCGATATTTGAGATCTTTTACACGCTCTGTGCCGGTAAATACATCAGGTTACTGCAATCGGGTGCCGATATTATTCAATACCTCGATAAAGAGAAAGATATTTTGCTTAATACCGTGCCTTCGGTAATAGCAGGCCTGCTGGCCGGTAATACAGATTTGAGCCACGTAAATGTAATTAATGTTGCGGGTGAGCCGGTACCATCATATTTTATGCAGGAACTTGATTATAACCGCATTTCGGTACGCAACCTCTATGGCCCGTCTGAAGATACAACCTACAGCAGCTGCTACCGTTTTGATGGGAAACACAGCAACATTCCTATCGGAAAACCCATTTCCAATACCCGGTTTTACATCGTTGATAAACAATTACAGTTGTTGCCTAAAGGAATTGCCGGCGAAATCTGTATATCAGGGGCTGGGCTTAGTCCCGGATATATCAATCAACCCTTACTTAACGAACGGCAGTTTGTTTCAAACCCCTTTATTACAGGCGAGCGCATTTACCGCACGGGAGATCTGGGCAGGTGGCTTGCCGATGGTAATATGGAATTCTTGGGCCGACTGGATTTTCAGGTAAAAATAAGAGGCTTCAGAATAGAGCTTGGAGAAATTGAAACAGCCATTTCTAAATACCCCGGAGTAAAAAATAATGTGGTGATGGCTAAAAGGGATGAAACCGACAAGCAAATTCTGGTTGCCTATATCCAGGCTGAAACGCACAATGCTTTGGTAATTGAAGCATTGAAAGGGTACCTGTCTGCCTGTTTAACAGCATACATGATCCCAGATTTTTTTCTTGTATTGGAGCAGTTCCCCCTAAATCACAACGGGAAAATCGATCGCCAGTTATTCCCGATGCCTGAAACTCATGCAATTGATGAAGAATCGTTATATGTAGCACCACGCAATCAAACAGAAGCCACCATTGCTTTAATCTGGGAGAATGTACTGGGTAAAAAACAGATAGGAATCCATGACAATTACTTTGATCTTGGCGGCGATTCTATCCGTGCCATACAGGTAGTGGCACGCCTTCACAACGCGGGGCTTTCTATTAAAATGGGCGAAATTTTTCAGCACTTAACCATTGCTCGGCTTGCCGAAAGGGCTAAGGTACAATACCGGATGGCTAACCAGGCAACCATTTCGGGCCAGATTGCACTTACCCCAATACAAAAAGAATTTTTGCATACGGCTTCCCCGGCAGGGCTTCACCACTATAACCAGGCCGTAATGTTACATGTTGCCGGGCAGCTTAGTGCAGAACATATTCGTTCCGCATTTGCAAAAATTTTAGCACACCATGATGCATTGAGGATCTTTTTCGCTCATACAGATCCTGGTTGGGTGCAATACAATGCTGATGAAATGCCAGTTTACCTGGAAGAATATGTATTGGTAGAAAATCCATTGTTGCAGATGGCCGAAAAAGCAGAACAACTGCAGCACAGTCTTCATCTTGAAAAGGGACCTTTAATTAAACTCGCTCTATTTCACTTACCAGATGGCGACAGGTTGCTTATTGTAGCTCACCACATGGTAATCGATGGTGTTTCTTGGCGGGTGCTTTTCGAAGATTTTAATATGCTTTACCAACAGGTTACAGAGAAACAAACTTTACAGTTACCCCTTAAAACAGATGCGTATAAAATATGGGCAGATGAACTGAAACGCCATGCCAATACTCCACATTTTTTAGCTAATGAACTGGATTACTGGCAGAAAGTTGATGCTACACCTGTATATAGGCTGCCGGGCAACGGGCAGTTAGGCGATAATTTAGTGAAACATCAGGAAAAGGTATCGTTTAAACTCGATAATGAAAATACTGCTTTCCTGTTAACCCGCGTTAATGCAGCCTTTAATACAGAAATTAACGACATCCTGTTAAGCGCCCTCATGCAAACCTTCAATACTGTTTTCGGTGCTGATTCAATTGCTATTGCGATGGAAGGGCATGGTCGTGAAGATTTATTCGAGCATATCGATATCAGTCGCACCATTGGCTGGTTTACAGCGCTTTATCCAGTTGTATTATCATGGAATGCTGAGTCAGAAGTATCCAGGTGTATTAAAGAAGTAAAAGAACAGTTGCACAATGTACCGAACAAAGGAATAGGCCATGGCATGCTGAAACATTTAAGTACTGATGTTGAATCTGAATCTTATAATCTTAAACCCCAGGTTAGTTTTAATTACCTGGGCCAGTTTGATTCTGACTTGCAGCATACCTTTTTTGCCATTTCTGATGAATCTCCAGGCAGCATACATGCAGGTGATGCCCTGCGGCAGCATGAGTGGGAAGTAAATGGGATCATTAAAGAGGGATGCCTTTCTATTTCCATCACATTCAGCAATAAACAATACGAGCGTGCGCTGATGACCAGCTTTATTGAACAGTATAAAACAGCCTTGCTGGCCATCATCTTACTGTGTATGGGTAAAGCAACAGTTGAATTAACACCTAGCGACTTTACTTTAAAAGGACTATCTATTGACACTATTGATAACTTATTCGATTAACATCAAAACATATGCTTAACAAAGAAAATATCAGTGATATTTATGCATTGTCATCTATGCAGGAAGGAATATTATTCCATACGCTTCTGGAACAACAATCTTCAGCATATTTTCAACAATCTGCTTTCCTGATCAAGGGAAATTTAAATATCGCCGCCCTTGAAAAAGCGCTGCAGCAGTTGGTAGAACGGCACGACGTGCTGAGAACTGTATTCAAATTTGAAAAATTAGAACTTCCGATACAAATTGTACTTAAAAAATGCGAAGCCGTATTTACTTACCATGACATAAGGGATATTAATGCTGAAGAGAAAACGGCATTTATGACCTCATTTAAAACATCAGAGCGGGCAAGGCATTTTAATTTGTCTACGGAAACGATGATGAGGGTAGCAGTAATTCAGCTTGATCATACCACTTTTAACCTGGTATGGAGCTACCATCATATTATTCTGGATGGTTGGTCACTGCGCATCCTGATGAGCGAATTTATGCAGCTGTATATCCTGATTAATGAGCATAAAATAATCTCACTACCAACTGCAACACCATTTAAAGAATACATTAAGTGGTTGGGAAAACAAAATAAAGAAGAAGCACTGGCATACTGGCAGCGTTACCTTATAGGTTATGATGAGGCTACTGTTCTTCCATGCCGCAGGTCGTTAACACAGCAGGCCTCTGGGTATTGCAGAGCACAGGTAAAAGCGGTGCTTGAAGAAGATATAACCACAGCCCTCCGTTCACTTGCAGCACAATATCATACCACATTATATGTACTGCTACAAAGTGTATGGGGAATATTGCTGAGTAAATTAACGGCTAACCAGGAGGTTATATTTGGTTCAGTTGTTGCCGGCCGACCTGCAGAACTTAGAAATGCGGAACAAATGGTTGGTCTTTTTATCAATACCGTTCCAACTCGAATTCATGCAGATCCGGGCGTAACATTTGAAATACTGCTTAAGCAGGTAAACGAACAATTGACAGAAAGCCGCAACCATGATTATTTTCCTTTTGGAGAAATCGTATCTCTATCACCGCTAAAACAGCATTTAATTGATCATTTACTCGTGCTTATTGAATTTCCTGAGCTTGAATCAGATGCTGTAACTGCCGGAAATGAATTTAACATTACCCTCGAAGATAATTTCGAACAAACAAATTATGATCTCTGCGTTGATATTACTGCGGGTAAAAAACTGGCTGTAGAATTTACTTACAATGCCAATGCATTTGAGGATGCTTTTATCAGCAGGGCTGCCAAAATGTTTACAAACCTGCTTAATCAGGTTGTTAAACATCCCCACACAAAAATTGCCGACCTATCTGTTTTTATGGATCATGACCGGCAGATGATGGAGAAATTTAACAGCACTGATGTTTCTTTGCCTAACACCCAATCGGTTACCGTCATTATAGAAGGCTTTGCTGCATCAAAACCAGAACATATCGCTTTATTGTATAGGGGAAGGCAATTTTCGTACAATGAGCTTAATATAGCTGCTAATCAGCTGGCTGCACTAATGCAGCAGAAAATCGTTTTAAAGGCAGATGATAAAGTAGGAATACTCATGGATCGTTCAGACCATATGATCATCAGCATCATTGCCGTATGGAAATGTAGCGCAACCTATATTCCGCTGGATATTGACTATCCTCAAGATCGATTGCTGCTGATGCTTGCAGACTCAGGAGCAAAAATGGTGCTCATAGACCGTACTTTTGAAAATACAGTACTAAGGGCCAGGCTTCAGGAGGATTATAGTGTAATTGATCTTGATGAATCTGCAGAGGCACTGGCAGCATGTAACATGCAAAACCCTGGCCAAGTAAATCATCCGGGTGATCTTGCATACATCATTTACACATCAGGTTCTACGGGTAAACCCAAAGGTGCCATGGTAGAACATGGAGGAATGATGAACCACTTATTTGCTAAAGTAAGCGATATGCAGATTACTGCAGACAGTATTGTTGTTCAAAATGCATCTCAATGCTTTGACATATCAGTATGGCAATTTTTTGTCGCTTTAATGGCGGGAGGGAAGACGGCGGTGTACGGCCGCGAATTGGTACTGGATCCGGTTTCATTTATGCAGCAGCTAACGCTCGATAAAATAACAATTCTCGAACTGGTTCCTTCCTACCTTTCTATATTACTGGGCCTTATCGATGATGGCATCGAACCTCCCGAATTTCCTGAACTAAAATACCTGGTAATGACAGGTGAGGCACTTAAACCCAAATTGGTTAACCGCTGGTTAACATTATATCCGAGTATTCCAATGATAAATGCTTACGGCCCCACAGAAGCTTCGGATGACATTACCCATTATCTTATTAACAAACCTTTACAAGTTGATACTGTACCGGTAGGTTTTCCCATTCAAAATACAAAGATCTACATTGTAGATCAAAACTTTCAGCAATGCCCAATAGGCATTAAAGGCGAAATTGTGGTGTCGGGTGCAGGTGTAGGGAGAGGTTATGTAAATGATGAAGTTAAAACTGCAGGTGTGTTTAGGTTTGATCCTTTCCGGGAGGAAAAAAATATCAGGCTTTATCAAACAGGAGATGTAGGCCGTTTTCTTGAAAACGGTGCGGTAGAATTTTTTGGCAGAAAAGATTACCAGGTAAAAATCAGGGGTTTCAGGATAGAATTAGAGGAAATAGAAAAGGCTATTGATTTATTCCCGTTTGTAGAGGATGCTATCGTATTTGATAAACAGGAAATAGATGGCGATACCTATCTGAGTGCTTATCTTGTGGTAAAAGAAGGTTATGATACCGAATCGCTTCGTACATTTCTGGCTTCCAGGTTGCCCGATTATATGATTCCACTTTATTTTACTGTGCTGGAGACTTTTCCGCTAACCACAAACGGAAAAACAGACCGGAAAACCATCCGTGAAATAGCCGAATCGGCCCCTCTTTTAAAACAAAGCGAATTTCATCATCCTTTGAACGAAACGGAAGAAAAGCTGGTCGCCATTTGGCAGGGGGTGCTTAAAATGGAAAAGGTAAGCGTAACCGATAATTTTTTTGAAATCGGTGGCGACTCTTTTAAAGCCATCCGGATGGTATCAAAATTTGGCAGGGCATTTATGGTGTCTGATCTTTATAAATATCCTACCATCAGATCATTGGCAGCATATATTGCACAAAACAGCCAGGAAAGCATGTATAACCTTTATGAGCTTACCCCGGCAGGCCACAAGAAAAAGATAAGCATTATTGCTGTGCCAAATTCGGCAGGTGATCCGCTCATTTATGAAGAAACTACTAAAGCACTTTTGGAGCTTACAGATGAGATTGCCGTATATGGGATTAATCTTCCGAGGTTTGAGCCAAGTGCCGAAGAATCGATGCAATCACTCCTGCTTCAGCTTTCATCAGCGATTGTAGAAGAAGTTAAAAAAAGAATCCAGACACCAATTATCATTTACGGGCAGTGTAACGGCGCCGGACTTGCAATTGAAATTGGCCGTATGCTACAGGATGAAGGCATCATATGCCATGCCATCTGTACAGGTGGTGCATTGCCCCGTACCAAACAGGTTTCGGAGGACGATGACAGGACTGACAAAGTACTAGTTTCTTTTTTAGAAAGCATTGATGCTACCTTTCCAACCGAACTGGAAGATCAGCTGATTTTTTTCCGTAACCTGAAATATGATGGTGTACTGGCCAAAGCCGCCTTCAATTATCATCTTAACCTGATGAAGGAAAACAATTATAATCGGTTAAAAGCCCCGTTTTATGTAATCGTTGGCGACCGCGACCCGATAACTAAAGGATATCACCGAAAATATAAAGACTGGCGGCTGTATGCAGAAAATGTTACACTGGTAGAGATGCCCGATGTAGGCCACTTTATGTGGAGAGATCAACCAGTTGAACTCGCAGCAATACTTTATCAGATTGCACAGGGCAGTTTTGTTGCTGCTCCTGTTAAAAACAAATGGCTAATATTTAATTAAAATCAGTTTCATCTATCATAAGTTATGTCCCTTCAAACAAAAGAAATGCTGGAAAAACTAAGTTTAATCCAGCCTCTGATTGGTAATACGCCTGTTATAAAACTTGCTGTGCCACATATGAATGCCAATATTTTTGCCAAACTTGAATACGTTAATTTTGCAGGTAGCATTAAAAGCAGGCCTGCGTTTAATATCCTATATAAAGCTATCGGCGATGGTCAGATAGATGAAAATAGCATAGTAGTAGAATCCAGTTCGGGTAATTTTGCCATTGCACTGGCCATGCTTTGTAAACTTATTGGCATCAGGTTTATCCCGGTAATAGATCCCAACATTAATCCGGGTTATGAGAAACTTTTACGCTACTTGTGTGCAGAAGTAATCAAGGTAACAGAAATTGATGAAACCGGCGGCTACCTGCTTACGCGCCTTGCACGGGTATCAGCAATACGCCAGTCAAACGAGCACACATTCTGGCCAAATCAATATGGAAATCCTGTAAATGCAGAAACCTATTATCATTATATGGCCAAAGAGATAGCCGATAGCTTTGTAAAATTGGATTATGTTTTTATTGGTGTAAGTTCGTGCGGAACAATAGCCGGCCTGTCAAAAAAACTCAAAATAGAATTTCCTGATATTAAAATTATAGCCATTGATGTAGAAGGATCAGTAATATTTTCGCATCCTCCACAAAAGCGCTTTATTTCCGGTATTGGTTCAAGCATTGTTCCACCACTCATTAATGAAGCTATAATTGATGAAATTATCCATATATCACAGGTCGACATTATTGAAGGCTGCCATAACCTGGTTGATCAGCACATGCTGTTTTGCGGAGCTTCATCCGGTGCATCCTACAGCTGTATAAAAAGATATTTCCAAAATCATCCTGCTTTTGATACCAAGCCACAGGTATTATTTATTTGTCCGGATAGTGGAGATGCTTACCTAGATACCATTTATGATCAACAGTGGGGAGCAAAGGTTGCTGCGGCACAATATCAGGACTTTACCATAAATAATTAACTTTTTCCTTCAATTTTATGAAAATTAACGGATTTACAATCTGGCTTACCGGTTTGAGCGGAGCGGGTAAAACAACCATAGCCGAAAAGTTATGTTTAGCGCTAAACAAGAGGCAGGTACCTTGTGAAACACTCGATGGAGATGTGATCAGAGAAAACCTTTCAAAGGGATTAACTTTCTCGCGTGAAGACAGGGATATTAATGTGCTTCGTATTGGTTTTGTTGCAGCCTTACTCTCCAGAAATGGTGTGGGCGTAATTGTCTCGGCCATATCGCCTTATCAGGAAGCCCGCCAACAGGTAAGGGCTAAAATTAAAAACTTTATAGAAGTATACATTAAATGCCCCATTGAAGAGTGCGAACGAAGGGATGTAAAGGGATTGTACAAAAAAGTTCGTAGTGGAGCATTAACAGGTTTTACGGGAATAAGTGATCCTTATGAAGAACCCCGGCATCCTGAAATAATCTGTTTTACAGATACAGAAACAGTAGAAATTTCTGTTAATAAAATAATCAGCTATCTGGAAGAAGCCGGTTACCTGCCAACTTTATCTCTTATGGATACTTTACAGGATAAATCAATAAACGAGGCCTAAAAAAGCGCTGACCAAAAAATGATATGAAGAAAAAAAATTATGTAGGAATAGCCTCTACTTGTCACGACCCGGCAATCGCTATCATAAATTCAAAAGGTGAACTTGTTTTTGCAGAGGCTACGGAGCGGAACTTGCAAAATAAACGTGCATGGAATTGCGTTCCCGACGACCTCATCCGGTCAAGGCAGCTGGTAAGAGAATATTGTGAGCCCGATGCCGATCTGGTGATTGCAACTTCCTGGGGCGAAAGTTATATTCAGCGGATCAGCAATCCGTTAATGCAATGGCTGATGAACAGGCGGGTTACTGAAACTAACGAACGTACCATTAAAACCATGCGCCAGGGAATGATTGCCAATGGCAGGCTAGCCGGAAAAAATATTGCCATTAATTTTCAGCAGCAATTCGGAAACTCCGGCATTGTCGAAAAATCTTTTAACCATCACCTTACACATGCAGCCTTCGCCTGTTATAGCAGTCCATTTAAAGAAGCGGTTTGTGTGGTGGCAGATGGTTTTGGAGAAAAAGGATCAACAGCATTTTATCATTACATAAACGGAACACTTACCCCCGTTCCGGGAATTCCCTCATCTGCAGGTAGTTTAGGGATGTTGTATGGCTTTGTATGCAACGCCTGCGGTTTTAACCATTTAGACGGAGAAGAGTGGAAAGTGATGGGCCTTGCTCCTTATGGCAAATACAATGAAGAGGTATATGCGCTTTTATGCGAGTTTCTGGAAGTAAAAGGCACTGTAATGATTCCTAAAAGAAGGGCTTCAGATGCTACGCGTGCATTAAAAGAAGTGGTTAAAAACTGGCCTGGTAATGGGTCCTTAAAATATGCAGATCTTGCCTTTACCGCGCAGGTATTCTTTTCTGATATCCTTTCTGCCCTCTTACAAAACCTGTATAAAAAAGGGATTTCCGAAAATCTGGTGTTTACAGGCGGGTGCGCTTTAAACTCTGCCTATAATGGTAAAGTGCAGCAAACAACAAACTTTAAAAATATGCATGTACCCTGTGCCCCTGCAGATGATGGAAATGCCGTAGGTGCTGCTTTACTGGCCTATTACCAGGATCATCCTGTACAAAAGGAAATCGTAAATATAAAATCGCCGTACCTGGGTTCTGGAATGTCTGTAGATGCTGTGGAAAGGATCATGCGCTTTAATAAGTTCAATTATGCCAGGAAATCAGAAAATATATACCAGGATACTGCAAAGCTGTTGGCAGAAGGAAAAATTATAGGCTGGGTGCAGGGAAAAGCAGAGTATGGTCCACGCTCTCTGGGTAACAGATCCATCCTGGCAGATCCCCGGAATGAGAACATAAAAGATATCATCAACAGCAAGGTTAAATTCAGGGAAGAATTCAGGCCTTTTGCGCCTTCAATTCTTCACGAGTACGGCCACGAATATTTTGAAAATTATAGCGAATCTCCCTATATGGAAAAAGCACTAGTTTTTAAAAAAGAAAGTTTTAATAAAGTACCTGGTGTGGTTCATACCGATGGTACCGGCAGGTTGCAAACGGTTAAAAAAGAATACAACGAAAGGTATTATAATCTCATCTCGGCCTTTAAAGAACTAACGGGTATCCCAATTTTGCTCAATACCAGTTTCAATATCATGGGTAAACCCATCATCCATTCAGTAGAAGATGCGGTAGCCATGTTCTGTACAACCGGCATAGATGCATTGGTGATTGATGACTACCTCATCATGTTATAACCTTAACAGGTTTTACGATTTAAATTACCTGAATTTTAACTGCAAATCAGATGAAAAATATAGTAATTATAGGAGGGGGGATAAGTGGTTATTTAATACTGATGAACCTGCTTCGCACACCCGGCGCGCAACGGTTAAATGTTGTTCTGCTCGAAAAAGAGCGCCTGGATCGTCTTGGGGTACCTTATGAAACTACTGAAGAAGCACATTTACTCAATGTGCCCGTATCCAATATGAGTGCATTTTCGGATGATAAAAATCATTTTGCAGATTGGCTGCTTAAAAATGCTATTGATTTTACACCACTTTCATTTATGCCACGGAAAATATACAGACAGTACATCCTGGATATTTTTAACCACCTGATGAAATATAAATCTGAATTAATCAATGTATCCATGTTGCAGGCTGAGGCTGTAGATGTGGATATGGAGGGGAAAAATGTATTGCTTAACGGGGCAGGGCAACTGTCATTCGATCAGTTGATTATGGCCACAGGCACATTTCCGCCCGGGCATTTAGCCTTAAAAAATAATGATTACACCCATTCAGCAAATTACTTTCCTTCGGCCTGGCAACCCGGATTGATGGACAGCCTAAAAGGCCTGGAGGAAATTTTTATCATCGGCACAGGGCTCACCATGACTGATACCATTATCAGTCTTCACAAAAGAGGCCATAAGGGTAAAGTTACCGCAATATCAAGACATGGATTAATGCCTGCCGTGCATAAAAAATGTATTCCTTACCCTTGTTTCGGTGAAGATATGCGCAAACAGGTAACCATACTCGGAATGTTTGGAATACTGAAAAAACATTTAAAACAAGCCGCAATAATCGGTTCAGACTGGCGTGCGGTAACAGATGCATTGCGGCCCCATATTCCACAATTGTGGAACCAGCTTGCTGAAGTGGAAAGAAAAGCATTTATAGAACATCTGCGCCACCGGTGGGAAGTTTGCAGACACAGAATGCCTGAAGAATGTGCTTTAATTGTACATTCGTGGTTGGCAACAGGTAAAATAACAATGTACGCAGGCAGAATCAGGCAAATCAGCGAAAGCGCTGAAGCAGGATTCTGCATTACCTACATACAGGAAAAAACACAATTAATAAAGCAATTAAAAGCAGATGTAATTATTAACTGCATGGGGCCTTTAACTGATTACAATCTGATTGTACATGACCTGATTAGAAACCTGATGCAAAAAGGAGTAATTTGTGCTGACCCGCTTGGCCTCGGTTTACAATGTTCTGCAGAAGGAGCGCTGATACAACAGGATGGTAGGGTTTCGGATTGTTTTTATACCATTGGTGCTCCCGCTAAGGGAACTTTATGGGAAACAACTGCTGTTCCTGAAATAAGGGTACAGGCAAAACAACTGGCAGATCGGGTTACCGGTATGCACAAGCCATTATTACAATATTCTAATAGTTGATCCTATGATGCCACTCTCCTTACCGCAACAGAATATTTACTATGATCAGCTTCTCCATCCTGATTTGCCGATATATAATATTGGAGCTAAAGTTATCATTCGTGGCCAGCTCAATGCCACGATACTGTCATTAGCTTACCAGGAACTGGTACAACAGCATGATGCAATCCGTAGTGTGTTGGTTATTGACCGGGATAATCCTCCTATGTTAAAGGTGTGCGAAATAAATTACACATTTTTGCAACATATAGATTTTTCATCCTTTACAGATGCTGAAACCGAAGCAACCAGGTATATCCAGGAAGAATTTGAAAAACCATTCGACCTGCTGAACGGCAGTTTGCTTCATAAATGCTTGTTAATTAAGGTAAATAACGATTTTCATTACCTGCTATCCGTTTATCATCACCTGATTACCGATGGGTGGGGCACCTCGCTAATGTTTCAGCAGCTGGTAAAAAATTACAACGAACTGCTGAAACTGGGAAAAGTAGCCGCAATAAATGCTTACAGCTATGCAGATTTTGTTGCAGAAGATCTGGACTACAGGAAAAGCGCATCTTTTGAAAAAGAAAATGCCTATTGGGTAAACAGGTTCAGCGTACTGCCCGAAGAACTTATAAGCAAGAAAATCCCGTTTCCAAAAGTTGTTCAGAGCAAGCGGAAAGAACTTATTGTGCCCAGGTCTTTATATCATCAGCTGGGTATATTGGGCAAAAGTTGTGGTGCATCTTCATTTCATGTTATTTTAGCTGTATTTTACACTTATTTTGGAAGGTTTTACCATAAAACCGATTTTGCCATCGGTATTCCGGTACTTAACAGAGGCAAAGCCGCTTATAAACATACTGTTGGTCTTTTTATGGGCGTTTCTCCGTTGCGCATAAATGTAGAAATGGATCATTCCTTTAAACAACTTGTAATCCAGATAAAAGATCAGCTTAGAACAGATTATCGTTATCAGCGTTTCCCCATCGGAAAACTGATCAGAGAGCTCCAGATTTTTACTGAAAATAAAAAGCTTTATGATATAACCCTTTCTTACGAGAAACATCATTATGGAGATACATTTGAAGGAACTACTACCCAGGTAATTCCTTTAACCAACAGGGCAGAGCGGTGTGCCCTTGCTTTGTATGTTAGAGAATATAATGAAGACGAGGATGTAAAAATAGATTTCGATTATAACCTCAATTATTTTGATGAAGATGAAATAAATAACCTGGCCAGGCATATAGAAATGCTGTTTAACGAAGTCAGCAATAATGCCGGAAGTAAAATTAGCGGCCTTAATTATTTGCCTTCAGCCGAGCAAACTTTACTTTTAGAAGGATACAACCAAACTGCAGAAAATTACTCCTCTCATTTAACCATCCAGGAGCTTTTTGGCTGGCAAACTAAAAAAACGCCACAAAATATAGCCTTAAAAGATGGGTATCAGACCTATACCTACCAGCAATTGGATCAAATTACGGATAGCGTTGCCTGTTATTTAACGGATACGATTTCAGCACCCTTATCATCACCAATCGGGGTAATGATAAATAGGTCTGCTGATTTGCTTATCATTTTATTAGGAATCCTGAAATCAGGCAGGGCTTTTATTCCGCTCGATCCCGCCTTTCCTGTAGGGCGGCTTAAATATGTACTGGAACACAGCGGTGCAGGTTTGCTGATTACGGCAGAGGATATACAGACCATTGATTGTTCAAATGAGGTAACCGTAGTGCAGATAAACGAAGTATTTAACCAGGTTAAGCTCAATCCGCCGGCAGCCAGGTCTTTTTCTTATTCGTCAGCAAAAACGGCTTATATCATTTACACCTCTGGCTCTACAGGTAATCCTAAGGGGGTAGAAATACTACAAAAGTCAGTAGTTAATTTCTTGCTCAGTATGCAACAAACACCTGGTTTACAAGAATCAGATACCTTATTTGCGGTTACCTCCTGCTCATTTGATATTTCGATACTGGAATTATTTCTGCCGGTAATTTGTGGTGCTGCGGTTTATATTGCAGGTAATGCTGTACTTTCCGAACCCTCGCAGATTATTGAACTGCTTGGTAGGGTTAAACCAACTGTAATACAGGCCACGCCAAGTTTTTACCAGATGTTGTTTAATGCAGGGTGGAAAGGAGCCCGGAACCTAAAATGCTTATGTGGTGGTGATCATTTAAGCAGTGCCCTGGCCGCAAAATTGATTGAAGGAAGTGCGGCGGTGTGGAACATGTATGGGCCAACAGAAACAACCATCTGGTCGATGGTTAAAAAAGTTACAGTTCCTGACGACGCGCTTAGCATAGGCTGGCCTATACATAATACCACTATTCTGATACTGGATCAATGGCTAAACCTTTTACCTTTCGGATCAGTAGGCGACTTATATATTGGGGGCGATGGTTTAGCCAGGGGATATTATAAAGCTCAGGCACTCACAGATAAAGTATTCATTAAGCACCCTTTTAAACCCGGTGAAAGACTTTATAAAACGGGCGATTTTGCCAAAAGGGCAATTGATGGACAAGTAATATTTTGTGGAAGGTCTGATAATCAGATTAAAATAAGGGGTTACAGGATTGAACCCGGTGAAATAGAAAAGCAGCTTAATGCGTTAAACAGCATTGAAGAATCTGTTGTTATTGCAAAAAAAGATGACGATCATGAGGCTTACCTTTTAGCCTTTATAATTCCAAAAGATGAAAACCTTAATGATAAATATATAGGTGGACAATTAGCCCCTGTACTGCCCGCGTACATGATACCACGTGTAATGATCTATGTAGATTCATTTCCACTTACGCCTAATAAAAAAATAGATAAAAAAGCACTGCTCAAAATGGCCGAAAATGTTATCCAGCCTTTGGTAACGAGAATTGATATACGCCCTTTAACCGCATTGGAAAATAAATTGCTAGCCATCTGGAAAAAGATATTGCTCCAGCCGGATCTACAGGTTGATGACGATTTTTTTGCCCAGGGCGGACACTCCTTAAATGCAGTCAGGATGATTACTTTGATTAAAGAGGAATTAGGCTTTAACATTACATTGAAAGCTTTTTTTGATTATCCCACTGTTCGATTAATGGCAGGGCAGTTGAAAGAGCTGGTTGTTGATCGAACACCTGTTTATCCCGTTTATGACGAAAATAATCAATATCCGGTTACTCCTGGCCAGTATCATTTATGGTTATTATGCCAGAGAAAAGAAGCATCAAGGGCTTACAATATGTCTGTGGCCTTGCAGGTTAATGGAAAAATGAACTACCATGCCCTGCACCAGGCCATGATTGGCTGTATTGCGCAGCATGAGATATTGCGTACCAATTTTACAGAAGCTAATGGCCGGTGCTGGCAAACGGTAAGATCAATAGAACAGGTTGATTTTAAGATTGATATGATTGAAGCAGTTGATGATAATGAAATTCATTCATCTATCAGCAAACTAAAGTACTACACATTTGATCTTGCAACAGAACTGCTGATTAAATTAAGCCTCATAAAACTGGAAGAAAAAAAGACATTGCTGGTATATACTACTCATCATTTAATTATGGACGGGTGGTCGGTAGAGGTATTATTTAACGAACTATCACAGCGGTACAACAGCATCTTAAATCAGAAAGAACCTGCAGTAAGTCCTTTAAGCTTTCAGTTTAAAGATTATGCAACATGGCTGGTGCAGCATACCAATAAGGTAATGAACGCGGAGTGGTTTAAAACGCAATATGCTGATTATAACAATGTAGCTGTTTTTGCATACGACCGGTTAGCTCATACTACCTCATTTAGCGGTAATTTAGCAGTATTTAATTTTTCTTTAACCGAAACCAATGCGCTTAAACAACTGGCAAAAAAAGAGCATGTCAGCGTTTTTTCCATACTCATTACGGCCATCAATATTCTGATTTTCAGGTATTCCGGACATTCCGATATTTGCCTCGGAACAGTAGCTGCAGGCAGGGATAAAGAAGGGCTCGAAGAACATATGGGAATGTATGTTAATACCATCGTCTTAAGAAATTATGTACATGCAGATGAAGATTTTAATTTTCATTTATATCGTGTTCATCATAATTTAGGAGATGCGTTATCTCATCAGTATATTGAAGATGATAGTATACGGCCCTTATTTGAGATCATGGTGGCCTATCAAAATCCCAATTTTAATATATTAGGACACCATGCATTTTCGGGTTTAGAAATAGAACATTATGATACTTTACACCAGGTTAGCCGGTTTCCTATAACATTTAATTTTTACGAACAGGACAGCCAAATTTATTGCCAACTGGAATACAATACTGATTTATATGAAACAGCTACCATTCGTTTAATTATTGGTAAATTTAAAAAGCTTATGATAGATATACTTAACCAACCGGCTAGGAGTATAACAGCGTATGATATCCGGCTAACCGAGGAAAATATGTCAAGAAATATTTCTATAGACCTAGAATTTTAAAGCTATCAATATCCAGATAGTTCTAAATCATAATATGTTGCATTAATTTATGTCTGATAATTTTTCTTTTAGTTGTTTTATTGATTTTTTTTTAGAAAATCAGTCAGTTTATGGTAGTTATTAAATATTGTAATATTGATGTTATTAAAGATGCGGACATTTCACATTATATGAACTATCTGCCTTCTTTTATGTTGAAAGAAGTTTTGAGGTATAAATACGATAACGATCGAAAATCAAGATTACTGGCTAGATTGATGCTGCAGGAAAGTTTAACTGAAACTTCATCCACTCAATCCCTAAAAGATTGGAGAAGAAATGCAAATAATAAACCGTTTATGGTTAACTGGCATGCATTTAATATCAGCCATTCCTCAGATGTAGTTGTTTTTGCCTACACCACTGGTGAGGCGGTTGGAATTGATATTGAACAAAAAGCAGATGTAAGCTACCAGGATATTCTGAATAATTTTCATCCGGAAGAAAAACAATATATTAATTCCTCATCAGATCCAAAAAATTGCTTTTATAATTTATGGGTAAAAAAAGAGGCGCTGCTTAAGGCCATAGGCATAGGTGTGGTTAATGGTTTAAATGATTTTACCTGTATAAATAATTCGTTAAGCCACCAGCAACGCACCTGGTATTTAAAAGAATTACAGATTCATCCCGAATATAGCTGTTATTTATGCCTTTTGGATTTGGAACAAGATATCATGATCCGAGAATTTAAATTAAGCAACTTTAATCTCAACAATTTATAATTGCTTTATTCAAATTTTTGAGAATTCTATAAGGATTTGCTATTGCCCATAGGATGGTGGGTGTGATTTGAAATACTATGGTAAAGGTTATATTCGGAAATGAAGTGAAATTACTTTTACTCAAATTTTGAAAATATTTTATTAAATCGCTGCCAGCATTATAAATGTACTTTATGTTATTAAAAAATAATACAACACAAAAAGGCCTTTCTTTGGATTTAGCCGATGCCAAATTACTTGCTCCTGAGGTAGTGAAAAAAGCTCAGGATTTTTGGGCTTCGAGAAAGGAATATAAAATAACACCATTACATTCTTTAGCTACTTTAGCAAAACATTGTGGTATTTCAGATATTTATGTAAAGGATGAAGACCACCGCTTAGGTTTACATAGTTTTAAAGCACTTGGTGGGGCATATGCTGTATTTTGTATTATAGTAGAAGAGGTACAAGCCAAACTGGGTAGAAAGATAATGTTTGATGAAATTGAGAGTCCGTGGGTGAAGGAAATTGCATCGAAAATCACATTTACCTGTGCAACAGATGGAAATCATGGACGCTCGGTTGCGGCGGGCGCTCAAATAGTAGGTGCGAGATCTGTTATATTCGTGCATAAAGGAGTTAGCTACAATAGAAGAGAAGCAATTGCCGCTTATGGAGCAAATATTAAAGAAGTAAACGGTACCTATGATGATTCTGTTGCTGAAGCATCTCGTATGGTTAAAGATGAAGGTTGGATTATGGTTTCTGATACTTCGTGGCCAGGATATGAACGGATTCCTGGACTCATTATGCAGGGATACACAATCATGCTTACAGAAGCCTTGTCACAGTTAAACAAATTACCCTCTCATGTATTTATACAGGCAGGGGTAGGAGGTCTTGCCTCGGCAATAGCTGGGCATTTATTCCTATTGTTTGGAAACAAGATACCCAAAATATTAATAGTTGAGCCTGAACTTGCAGCCTGCATTTATGAAAGTGCAAAAATGGGACATTCAATAAAAATTAGAAATAGTAAACCTACTGTGATGGCAATGCTGGAATGCTATGAACCATCTATGATTGCATGGCGAATATTGTCAAAAATAGCCTATGGTTTCATCACAATCTCGGAAAAGGAAGCAGTAGATACAATGAGGCTGTTGGCATCACCAAAAGGTAACGATCCATTTATTGTATCGGGCGAGAGTGGTTGTGCAGGAATTGCTGGTCTAATTCAGATCTGTGAAAATAAGTCTACAATGAGAGATCTTGGAATTGATGAAAAATCTAGTGTTTTAATCTTCAATACAGAGGGTGCTACAGATCCCCGAAAGTATGTTGAGTTAGTGGGACAAATGCCTCAAGATGTTTATCTGAAAAATGAAATGCTCTAGCTGTATGGGCGAATACCATTGATTAACATCTGTTTACTTAAAATTTCTTCCACCATGAAAAGCATCTTGGGTTACTGCTGTGCGAACCTGCGTCGGTTTATGCTGGGATGGGTAGGGGGTAGCGTTTCCATCAGTGGAGGATAAATGCATTATCGGTAAGTCATCCATTTCCCGCTGCACCAGTTTACCCAGCATTTTAGTGAGGTCTATACACTTGCTTACGATGACATGTACCACATCTTTTTCCCGCTGCAAACGTCCTTCTACCATCAGCAGCCGTGAATGAAGAATTTCTTTTCTGTATTTTTCAAATAGCTTTTCAAATACCACCAGATTAGTAAAACCTGTTTCATCTTCAATGGTGATGAAACATACCCCGCCTGCGGTACCCGGGCGTTGCCTTACCAGCACTAATCCCGCTACTTTAACCAGCTGCCCGGTATTGGCCGCTGTATTAATGGTTTTACAGGATAGAATGCGCAACATTTCCAGCTGACTCCTTATAAAGCTTACAGGATGCGCTTTTAATGATAAACCGATTGTAGCATAATCATGCACCACATGCTCGCCTTTACTCATCAATGGCAGTTCTACCTGGGTTTCCAGTGTACTTTCAGAAGGCTGTCCTTTGAATAATTCTTCCGGCATATCTTGTAAAGCCGTTACCTGCCATAAAGCTTTTCTGCGGTCAAAGCCTAAGGAGCGAAAGGCATCGGCATCAGCTAATTTCTCTAATGCACTAATTGATACGCCTGCATCTCTTATGGCAGCAATACTCTGGTAACCTTGCCCTTTCCCTGCCCGTAGAGTATTTATCTCTTCTTCCTTGATGCCTTTAATTTGCCTGAATCCTAAACGGATGGCGTAATATTGACCTGATTTTTCTTCGAGCAGGTTACCCCATGCAGAATAATTAACATCCACCTCCCTTATTTATACGGTATGTTTTTGCGCATCTATTACAATATATTCTGGTTGATAAAAACTCATGGACATAGTGTTGAGTAATGTTGCGGCAAAAGCATCTGGGTAATAATGCTTCAGCCAGCAGGATACATAGACCAGTAAGGCGAAACTTGCGGCATGGCTTTCCGGAAATCCATAGCTCCCAAAACCTTCCAGTTGCTTGAAAACTCGTTTTGCAAAGTCAATGGTATAGCCTTTGGCTACCATACCTTTTATCAGCTTCTGCTCATATTGGTTAACCATTCGCTTGAACTTAAAAGTAGCCATGCTCCGGCGTAAGCCATCCGCTTCTGTTGGCGTAAACCCGGCGGCTACAATGGCTATTTTCATGGCCTGTTCCTGAAACAGCGGTACGCCCACGGTTCTGCCTAAAATTTCTTCCAGTTCAGCAGAAGGATAAACCACAGGTTCTTCTTTATTTCTTCTCCGCAGGTAAGGGTGGACCATATCGCCCAGTATCGGTACTGGACGCACAATTGCCACTTCAATGACCAGATCGTAAAAGCACTGTGGCAGGAGCCGCGGCAGCATAGACATTTGTGCCCGGCTTTCAATCTGGAACACCCCTAAAGTATCAGCAGCGCTGATCATCTGGTATACATCGGGATTATCCTTGGGAATGTTTGCCAGGGTTAGGCTTTGTCCGTAATGCACTTTGCAGAGATCAAATGCTTTGCGGATGCAGGTAAGCATGCCCATGGCCAGTACATCTACTTTTAAAAAGCCTAAAGCATCTATATCATCTTTGTTCCATTCAATATTGGTGCGGTCTTGCATCCGGGCATTCAGGATGGGGCAGAGATCGGTAAGTTTGCCATTGGTGACTACAAAACCTCCTGTATGCTGCCCAAGCTGCCTGGGGAAACCCATCATTTGTGCGGTAAGCTCCAATGTCTTTTTTAAATGCGGATCATCAGGATTTAATCCTTGCTCCGTTAAACGTTCCCGTTCAAACCATTCATCTGTATGTTCCCATAAAGAACCCGATAGCCGGTTGATGGTGTCTACAGACAGGCCCATGGCTTTGCCTACATCCCGGATGGCACCTTTTTGATGTTGCTGAGTGACTGTGGCTACAATTGCCGCGCGGTCTCTTCCGTATTTACGGTAGATGTACTGGATAATTTCTTCTCGGCGTTCATGTTCGAAATCTACATCAATATCCGGTGGTTCATTTCTCGCAGGAGAGATAAACCTTTCAAACAACAAATCAAATTTCATCGGGTTAACCGAGGTTATGCCCAAACAAAAACAAATGGCTGAATTGGCTGCAGAGCCACGGCCCTGACAAAGAATCCCACGATGGCGTGCTTCACGTACAATATCCTCCACAAAAAGAAAATAGTTGGCATAATCCATTTGCTTTACGAAATCCATTTCATGTTGGATCATATGAATTACCTTATCAGGAATCATTTCACCACAAAATTCATGTGCGCCTTTCCAGGTAGGTATTTAAGTTCTTCCAGTGGTGTTCTCCCACTTTTATTGATTTATTCCGGGTAAACGTACTTCAGTTCATCCAAAGAGAAATTACAGGCTTCTGAAATCACCATTGTATTGTAAATGGTGCTTGGATATTTCCTGAACAGCCGCTTCATTTCGGCCACCTCTTTCATATAACGCTCCGCATTCTGGTGCAGGCGGAAGCCAGCTTCCTGGATCTTACATTTCTCGCGGACACAGGTGAGTACATCCTGTAAGTCCCGGCGTGCGGGATGGTGGTAATGTACATCGCCTGTAGCCACAACAGGTATTCTATAAAAATCCGGTAGCTGCGAGGTTCTAAAAATCAGCTTATTATCATTCCCCATGTAAGACCTGGTTGCAGCAAGGTAGAGTTGCCCCCTTAAAGCCTCACTACAGTCTGCAACAGCAGTAATAAAGCTGGCCTCATATTCAAAACGGCGGTTAAGCATTCCGGGCATAACTACGGCAAAGATTATTCCTTTGCGATGTGCGTAGACATCTGCCCGGGAGATATGGTATTCCCCTTTCTCTGCCCGCATATTGCCTATGGTTAATAGCGCGGACAACCTGCCGTAAGCTTCTATGTCGGTTGGATAAGCAAGTAGACTTGGCCCATCCAGCAAGTTCAGCCTGCAGGCTGAACTTGCTGGATGTTTTTTTCCTGGCAGGCCGCATGTGCACGGACAATTCCAGCAAGGGTATTCCTATCGGTTATCGCAATTTTTTTATATCCAAAGATTTCCGCCTATTCAACCAGCTCCTGTGCATGCGAAGCGCCACGCAGAAAGCTAAAGTTTGAAGTCACCTGTAATTCACTATACACCATATCTCATCTCCTTTAAGCAAAAAATCCATGTATAAACCACTGGTACTTTTGTTCCCCTCCATAGTGCCACGAGCGGAATAGCCAATAACGGCCACCCGCCTCATCTTCCACCTGGTAATAATCTCTATGTTCACCTTGATCCAGCCACCATTCCCGCTTAATCCGTTCAGGCCCATCTGCTTTGGAGATCAGGTGCCTGATCCCCTTGTAGATGAAAAATTTTGGTGGATGATCAGGAATCAGCGCCATAACCTCTATTGGAGCAGGCGTTTTAAGCAGCTCAGTAGGTCTGGGTTTATTTACCCGCCAGTCTGACATCGGCTTCTCTATAATTGAAGCTGCCTTTAAAACAGCACGTTCAGGTCAATACCTTGTCGCTGGTAAATAACGGTGGATCACCTGCAAACCAACTTTTCCGGCAACCCTGTCAAGCAGCCTGAATACATTTTGATCATCCAGACCAGGCTTAGCAGACTACATTTCTTCCTGCGGTACCTCAACATCATCAACTTTTGGCGCATCAAGGACAAAAAGTTCTATTCCGAGTGCCGGACGAATCTGATCGATCTTGAGTTGAAAAAGTTTGAAGAGGTGACTAACGCTATGCGTTGCACCACTGGTTCCAATAGCAATTTGTACAACTTTTCCATCGATTCGGTAGCCTGTTAATATGCCTGTCCGGAGCCCTTTGCCTTCTGACTGCATGCGCTTGCACATGTTTTCAAGCATCTTTTGGATAGCGATCTCAATTCCAGTTTTGGTTTTGATTGGCTCCATACAGGCCAGCCTTTCACTAAATGGTACAGGTATTTGCAGGGGACTGTCAAGGATGAAATTATCCTTTATAATAAGGGTATCACTTCCCTTGCTTTTTTTTGTTACTTGCTTTATCCCTAAATGATGGGCAGTATCGATGTAAGCAGGCTTTTTGTTATGCCATACTCTAATCTTAACGTTCCATGTTCCGTTACCTCGTTTGTCTGCCTTGAGAATTGTTGCTGAAATCGTAGCCATAATTTACACTTTAAATAATCGGGTAGTTTGTGGACAAGAAGACCTATGCTCTTCTCGTCATAAATGCTCTTTTATTTCTTAAGTTTTCCTTAAGTTTTTGAAAAATCCTTAAGTTTTCCTTAAGTTTTTTATACTAAGTTAAGCAAAAAGTCATGTTGATCCTAACGATAGATTGGCATTCAAAAGGTAGGAAATGTTAAGGAAAACAG
The DNA here is from genome assembly GCF_004340665.1 of Pedobacter psychrotolerans. GTDB lineage: Bacteria > Bacteroidota > Bacteroidia > Sphingobacteriales > Sphingobacteriaceae > Pedobacter > Pedobacter psychrotolerans. Next base: position 279,315 of record NZ_SLWO01000004.1, on the reverse strand, counting down.
CGTTTGAAGCCATAAAAAAGCCCTTTGAGGATGCTCAAAGGGCAATTTAATTTTTGTGGGCCCACCTGGGCTCGAACCAGGGACCAAAAGATTATGAGTCTTCTACTCTAACCAGCTGAGCTATAGGCCCCGAAAAAGCATTTGCTTTTTGCGAGTGCAATGTTACAAAATTGCATCGGCTTTTGAAAAACTTTTTTTCAAAAAATATCGTAAATCTGGCATTGCCTTTATTTTCAGGGTATTGTAACCGTTTTTAAAAAGTATTGTTTGGTTAAGGTCTGGAGTAATAAAAACCATCCTGATTAAATTACGTTGATTTCATTTGTATCACAATGAAGTCTAAATTTTGTTAAATGTTAAAAGGCTGTATTTTATTTAAATTTAGCGTAGTTTTATATCCATTATCACCAGTAATTTTTAGTTTTAAAAGATTTACAAAACCGTACAGGCGTACCATAAAAAAAGATCACATTACAACCATATGCCCCTAGACTATAAACAATTGCAACACGAGGTAGAAAAATACGTTGGCAATTACTTTCATACCCATCATGATCCAAGATTGGTTTATCACAACATGGAACATACGCAGGAAGTGGTAAATGCTGCTCAGCAAATTGCCAATCATTATCAGTTAAACGAACAGGATTTTTTCACCATAACCGTTGCGGCCTATTTTCACGATACAGGTTATTTTGATGATGCGCTGAAACATGAGGAAAAAGGTGCAGAACTGGCTGAAAAATTTTTAACAGAACATCAGGTCAGCAATGAAATTAAAGAAAGCGTTAAAAGTGCCATTTTAGCTACCAGGATTCCACAGGATCCAAAAAATCAGATTGATAAAATCATCTGCGATGCAGATTTATTTCATTTAGGCTTGCCAGATTTCCGCAAGAAGGGAAAACTGATGCACAAAGAAGTTGAACTGATTTATGATAAAAAAATCAGCAAACTGGATTGGCGAAAAAGAGACATTCAGTTTATGGAATCTCATCATTACCAAACCGACTATGCCGCCCTGCTGCTTACCGATCAGAAACAGGCCAATATCAGTAAACTTAAAAGCAAACTTACCACTCAGGAAGAAATTGCGGTTGAGCAGGAGGAACCTAAAAATTTTGCGCCACAATTGGTGCCAGACAATAAGGACTTTAAAAAGAAAAGCAAAGGCGATCGACCGGATAAAGGGATCGAAACCATGTTCAGGATTACGTCTGCCAATAATCAAAGATTGAGTGATATGGCTGATAATAAGGCTCATATTTTAATTACTGTAAACTCTATTATGCTTTCGCTGATTGTGAGTTTACTTTTAAGAAGATTGGAAGATCATGGCAACCTCATTATCCCTACGTTTATTTTATTGATTGTAAGTTTAAGCTGTGTAGTGGTTTCCATTTTATCTACCCGTCCATCTATTCCTGAAGGGGAATTTACGCAGGAGGATATGGATAATAAAAAAGTAAACCTGCTGTTTTTCGGTAACTTTTATAAAATGAGTTTACCCAGTTATACTGATGGGATGATTCAGGTAATGAATGACAAAGACTTTTTGTATGGCACGCTGATCACAGATGTATATTCTCAAGGTGTGGTTCTAGGCAGGAAATATAAACTCATTCGCCTGGCTTACAATATTTTTATGTTTGGGTTAATTGCTGCGGTATTGGCTTTTGTTATTGCCTATGCAGCTTACGGTAAACTTTAATGGAACAAACTACTGAAACTGCTTTTTTCAACAGAGATTTAAGCTGGTTAAAATTTAATGAACGAATTTTAACAGAAGCTGGCCGAAGTACCGTTCCATTGCTGGAGCGCATTAAATTTCTTTCTATTTTTTCGTCAAATCTCGATGAGTTTTATCGGGTTCGGATGCCTGTATTACTCGCACTGGAAAAATTGAGCAATAAGGAAAATAATGATATTCATATTGAAGAAGATCTGCTGAAAAGTGCCAATCATTTGATTTCCCGTCAGCAGCAGCAATATGGCAGAATCCTGCAGTTGGAAATTATTCCACAGTTAAAGGAACAACACATTAACCTGCTTTACGGGCAACCATTTCCACCTGAAATTCAAAAGCCAATTACACGCTATTTTTTGAGTCAGGTGATGGCCTTTTTACAACCAGTTTATTTAGATCAGGGAACTAATTTTTTTCCGGCAAATAATGAGCTATACTTCCTGATTAATTTAAAAAATGGGGTTGAAACCAAGGCAGTAATTTTAAACATTCCATCTAACGAACTACCCAGGTTTTATAAGGTGGAGGGTAAGCACGAAACGTTTGTTGCTTTACTGGATGATATTGTCCGCTTTCATTTAGATCGCGTTTTTCCTCATGATGAAGTATTGGGATGTTTTAGTTTTAAAATTACCAGAGATGCAGAAATCGATTTAAAAGATGAATATTCTGGAAGTTTATCTGAGCAGCTGGAAAAGCAGCTGATGAAGCGTGATTTGGGTTTGGCCACCCGCTTCTTGCATCAGCCTGGCATTCCTGCCGGTGTTTTTGAAGTGATGAAAAAACTCTTCAACCTTAAAAAAGCAAATATGGTAGAAGGCGGTCAATACCATAACCTGAAAGACCTGATGGGTTTTCCAGTGAAGAATGATCAACTGTTAAATGCACCTTGGGCAAAAATATGCAATACCGATTTTGTAGCAGATACGCTTACTGCAGCCATTACTAAAAAAGATATTATCGTTCATACGCCATTTCAGAGTTATGACAGTGTGCTGCGTTTTTTCAACGAGGCTGCTATAGATGATGCGGTAAAGGAGATTTATGTCACACTTTATCGGGTAGCGAGCGATTCAAAAATTGTGAATGCCTTAATCAGCGCTGCTAAAAATGGCAAAAAAGTAACTGTTCTGGTTGAGTTGAAGGCCCGGTTTGATGAAGCAAACAACATCAAATGGGCTAAAAAAATGAAGTCCGTTGGTGTTAATATTATTTACAGCGTTACGGCACTTAAAGTTCATGCAAAGGTGGCCCTGGTGAAACGTGAGGTAGCAGGGCGGATGCATTACCTGGGGTTATTTGCTACCGGGAATTTTAACGAAAGCACTGCTTCATTTTATACCGATCATATTTTAATGACGGCTCATAAAGAAATGCTTCGTGAGGTAGAATTATTATTTATTTTTCTGGCCAAACGGGTGAAGCCAACTTCTGCAGATTTAATTCCTTTTCAGCATTTACTGGTGGCTCAGTTTAATCTTCAGCAGGCTTTTTTACAGCTTATTGATAGAGAAATTGAACATGCCAGGCAAGGAAAACCTGCAGCCATCACCATCAAAATGAATAACCTGGAAGAAAAGGTTTTAATTAATAAACTTTACGAAGCCTCGCAGGCTGGAGTGAAAATTGAGATGATCGTGAGGAGCATTTGCAGGTTAATTCCGGGTGTGAAAGGAATGAGCGAAAACATTAAAGTTACCAGAATTGTAGACCGTTACCTGGAACACGGGCGGATTTTTATCTATCATAACCTGGGTAAAAATGATGTTTACCTAGGCTCTGCCGACTGGATGAACCGGAATATTTACCGCAGGATAGAAGTGTGTTTTCCTATTTATGACGAGCAGATTAAAAAAGAAATCCTGGAAATTATCGATATTCAAAAACAGGATAATGTGCAGGCTGTTATGATTGATGATCAAATGGAAAATGTTCCCGTTCAGGCTGGTGAACCTGCCATTGCTTCACAACAGGCTATCTATCAATTTTTAAAAAACAAGTATTAAATTTTCATTTTATGAACAAGAATAAAACAAAACTGACATCTATTATTATACTCTTTGCCATAGCATTTATTGGAGTTTCATGCGTTAACGGTAAACATGATGACGAGGACAAAAAGAAGGATAATGCAGTGACTGAAAATAGTGTTTCTACTACTGAAAAAGCAGATTTCCCTTATGATCTGGCCAATCCGGTTAAATATAATATGCCTCAAAATTTGTTTGAAATTTCGGGTATTACTTTTCATAACGGCGATCCGAAACAAGTATTTGCTATTCAGGATGAAGATGGAGATTTATTTCATTTAGGCTTAAATGATAAAGAGGCTAAATTCACCAAATTTGGAGGCAAAGGCGATTATGAAGATTTGGCGATCATAAGAGATCAGGTAATTGTTTTAAAAAGCAATGGAGAGCTGCATACTTTTCCGATTTCAAAAATTAATACTCCTGAAGTAGCTGATGTTATTAAAACAAAAGATTTGGTACCAAAAGCAGAATATGAAGGTTTGGCTGCGGATGAAAAAGCCGGAATGGTATATGTTTTAACTAAAGAAGTGAAAAAAGGTAAAAAGGGCGATACTGAAATTTTCGCTTTTAAATTTAACCAGGGCACTTTCACACCCTCAGGCATTTTTGCGCTGTCTCATCAGGAAATTGCTGATGCAGCTGGTGCATCTAAAATGAATTTCCGTCCATCGGCATTGACTAAAAACCCGAAAACAGGAGAATGGTATGTGCTTTCATCCATGAATAAGTTATTGGTCATTACAGATGCAAACTTTAAAATAAAATCAACTCAAGCGCTAAAAGGTGATGCATTTAACCAGCCAGAGGGGATTGCATTTGATCGCGATAATAACCTTTATATTTCCAATGAAGGTGGATCTTTATCTGCAGGAAATATTTTAATGTTTAAGGTTAAATAGCCTTTCTCAAAATTAATTATCTTTATATGAAATAACCCCTCAGCGATGATCAAAACGTTTACCCTATTTATTGCCTTCTTTTTTCTATTTGTTTTTAATTCTTTCGCTCAGGATGATGTTAAATACCGGGTAATTCTTTTCGGCGATGCCGGAGAAATGAATCCCGGTCAAATGCAGGACTTAAAAAATGCCGCCAAACAAATTATTCCAAAGAAAACCACTGTGGTATATCTTGGCGATAACATTTACCCCACCGGAATGGGCTTGCCTGGAAGTATTGAAGAGGAGGAAACAAAAAAAATATTACGTTCTCAGTTTGAACCCATGCGCAATATGGGCGCAACGGTTTATTTTATTCCAGGCAATCACGACTGGGATAAATCCGGACCAAATGGTTTAGCCAAAATTAAAGCACAGGATGATTATTTAAAAGCACAGAATGATCCATTGCTTAAATTAATTCCTGCGAATGGATGTCCTGATCCGGTTGCAATTAACCTGACCGATAAACTCACCATTATTGCTTACGACAGCGAATGGTGGTTATTTCCTTATAAAAAATCAAATCCTGCTGGGGATTGTGACTGCAATACCAAAGACGAGGTGTTGGTACGGATGGAAGAACTCCTGGAGCAAAATAAAAATAAGGTGATCTTATTGGCTTCACACCATCCATTTCAAAGTTATGGTCCACATGGTGGCTATTTTAATTTAAGAAATCACCTTTTTCCACTTACCTCTTTAAATAAGAATTTATATATCCCGATGCCAGTTTTAGGTTCGGTTTATCCTTTTCTGCGGTCTACGCTTTTAAGCCCTGAAGATTTAAATCATCCGGCATATAAAGACATGATTAAATCTGTAAATGGTGTTTTCGGCGATTATCCGAATGTAACTTATATGGCAGGACATGAGCATGGTTTACAAATGATTAAAGGGAAACAGTTGCAGATTATTAGTGGATCAGGATCAAAGGTTTCACCCAATAAAAAAGGCAAAAATTCTTTATTTCAGGAAATGCAGCAGGGCTATGTCATTGCTGATCAGTTGAAAAATAATGACATGCGCTACGAGTATTATATTTATTCGGATACCAGTGTTAAAAAGGTTTACAGTTATATTAAGAAGTTTGAGGAAATTCCTTCAAAAATTAGAAACAGAGATAAGCCACTTACCGCGGATAGTATTTTTGTACGGATTAAACCCGAGTATGATAGTGTTGGACGTTTCCATCGTTATGTTTTTGGTGAAAATTACCGCAAGGAATATGCAGAAAGAACCAAGGTTCCGGTATTGCATGTATCAAAAATGAAGGGCGGACTTAAGGCTACTCAACGGGGTGGAGGTAACCAATCACGCTCTTTAAGATTAGAGGATAAAGATGGGAAGGAATATGTATTGCGAAGCATCGAAAAATATCCGGAGGTTTTGCTTCCTGAAGCTTTGCGCAACACCTTTGCAAAAGATGTAATTAAAGATAATATGTCTGCCCAGCACCCATTTTCTGCATTGGTTGTGCCTGATTTGGCCGACGCTGCGAAAATTCCACATTCCAATCCGATTATTGGTTGGGTTTCTCCTGATGAAGGTTTAGGTGAGTTTGAATCTGCTTTTGCCAATACGCTATGCTTGTTTGAGGAGCGTGAGCCTGTAGGTGAATCAGACAGTTCACCTAAAATGGACAAAAAATTAACGGATGACAATGATAATAAGTTAGATGGTGCAGCCTGGGTTAAGGCAAGATCACTTGATGTATTGCTAGGCGATTGGGACAGGCATGAAGATCAATGGCGCTGGAAGGAAACTAAAACCAAAGATGGATCAAATTACACCCCGGTGCCTAGAGACCGTGATCAGGTTTTCTTCCGTTCAGACGGTTTTTTACAACGCTTTACGCAATCATCATCATTGCTACCAATGATGCAGGGCTATGAACGCCCAATACAAAACATCAATTGGTTTTTATGGGAAGGAAGGGAAATTAGTAGCCGCTGGACTGCAAACATAGAAGAAGATGAATTTAATAAGATTGTTAAAGATTTCTGTGCCAATTATAACGATGCTGTTTTTGAAAAGGCTTTGCGTAAACTTCCGGAACCAAGCTATTCACTACATCATGATGAGTTTTTAAAAACATTGCGTGAGCGGGTGGCCGATTTGCCTAAACTGATGAATGATTACTATCATTTCTTCAACCGTATTGTAGATATTGAAGTCACCAATAAAAACGAATTCATCAAGATCAGCGACACTAAGGACAATGGTTTGCGGGTGAAGATTAATAAAATATCTAAGGAAGGCAATATCAAAGATGAATTGTTTGACCGCAAATTCGATCCGAAGGTCACTAAAGAAATTCGGGTGTATATGCATAACGGAAATGATAGCTTAATCCTGGATAATAAAAATTCTGCTATAAAAATCCGGATTATTGGAGGCAAAGGTGATAAGTATTACGATTTTGCCAATAGTAAAGGTACCGTTAAATTATACGGCCGAACCGATAAGGCAACTTACGCAGGTGATGATCAAAATAAAATCAGCAAAATTATTTCTAATGATACGGCAAACTTTAGTTACATCCCTAAAGATATGTATGTGCGGAGATCATACAATTTAAACGCTGGTTACAACAGAGATGATGGAATTTTATTAGGTTTAATTTACAAGCAAACCAATCCGGGTTTCCGTAAACAACCTTGGGGAAATTCTCAAACGGTTTCGTTTTTGCATTCATTCTCCACAAAGGCTTTTCGTTTTAATTATAAGGGTGAATGGTTAAAGGCATTGGGTAAGGGTGATTTACTCATCAACGGTAATGCTTATGCACCAAATAACAATCAGAATTTCTTCGGTTTAGGTAATGATACCCATTTTGATGAGCACGGTGATGATATTCGCTATTACAGGGCTAGGTTTAACTTGTATCAGGTAGATGCAGCAATTAGGTGGCGCAAGCCGAAATCTACTTTTTCGGTTGGTCCGTCTTATCAATATTATAAGTTTAACAAAGAGGATAATGATGGGCGTTTTATCCTCAATCCGGAGCAATTGCATTCTGCGGATAGTTTAACGGTTCGCAATGAAAAAATGTTTGCTGGTGCGATTGTTAACTTTACCAATAACACCAGGGATAATGATTTACTACCAACTTTGGGCAGTTTTGTAGATTTTAAATTGCTTGGCTATAAAGGTGTTAATCAATATTCAAATTCTTTCGGGCAGCTTACCGCAAGTATTGCCTTATATAAAAATTTAGATGGAAGGAAAAACTTTATCCTGGCAGATCGTTTTGGTGGAGGGGTGACTGTTGGCAAACCAGCATTTTATCAAGCTTTATATCTCGGTGGACAGGGAAATCTTCAAGGCTATCGTCAGTTTAGGTTTGCCGGTGAACATATTTTCTATAATAATTTAGAGTTAAGGGCAAAACTGGGCGATTTGGTCAGTTATGTCTTACCCGGACAAATTGGCCTATTAGGATTTTATGATGTTGGCAGAGTTTGGCAACGTAATGAAGTTTCCAAAACATGGCACCATGGAGTAGGTGGGGGGCTTTATTTCGCTCCGGCATCACTCACGGTTGTACGATTTGTAATGGGACACTCATCAGAAGGCTGGTATCCTTACGTCTCTTTAAACTTTAGGTACTAAATTTGTAACTATAACGATATGATGCAATAATTTAAGTATTACGTTTTACAGACCTATATTAGTAAAAACTGTTAATATCTTTGTACTGAACAAGATAGCAAATAAATTATTCCATAGAAAGGAAACCCAGGCATGAATACCAATGTAATACAGATAAATAAAAACGAGTGTGTTGACTTTCAGATAGAATCTTCTTTATCTTTTCGTCCGCTCGTTGAATATTTAAAAGGCAGGTTGAAGACTGAAAAGTCTGTAAAATCTGAATTCTACAGGTTTCTTTTAGAAAAAATTGAGAAAGAGAAAGTGCTTTTGAATAGTATTAAAGCAAAAGATCTAGTTCAACATAAAGATACGCTCGAATTAATTTTTACCATTCTTACGCCTTTAATGGATAATGAGGATGATTTGTTCTGGGCATTGAGTACGCCCGTACCAGATGAAATTTTCTTCAGTACCAATGCTTTTTATAATTTCTTTAAAGATCACGATCCTAAAAATAAGGTCACTAAAGATAGTGAACCGGTAGAGAAGAAGCAGCTCAAATTTATTTATAACATTATCTTAAATCGTTTCTACAATTTCACTACGGTAATTAAAAGTGAGATTATATATGGACATGTTAATGAAGAAACCAAGCTTACCCAGTATTACAATATTCAAACGGATACCAAGTTTGTAGATATTAAATATAAGGGTGAACTACCTGAACTTAATTTCGAAGAGCTTGGCAGACATTTTCAGGATGATAATGAATTAGAATACTTACTAAAGCATTTACCGCTTAAATATTTTACTTTCGATGGATTTAGCATCATTTCCATAACGGATGTAACGCTGCAACACTCTATTGACGGAATCCGGGATGCATTGGTGAATCATAATTATCAAACCGAAGCTTATACCCATGTAATCCAGGCCTTGAAAAGCTTAAGTGGTGATGGGAACCTGGAGTTTGGGTTGATGCCTTTTTTAACGGTAAACAACAAACTTGTTTTTGATCATAAAGAATTTTCTCAAAGTAAATTAATTAATTCTGCCAAGGCATCTAACTTGGAAGAGGAAGTATTTTATTCGCTGGTAGATAAGTACAAGGAAAACCCTAAGGCCATTTTCGTGAGTTCAATTAATGATGATCAGATTACTAAGGATCCATTTTTGAGAGTACTTAAAGAGGCTGGTGTGTGTTCATATTCGGTGTTGCCTGTTTATTATAATACGCAACTGGCTGGTGTGTTGGAGGTTTATTCTGATCATGAAGTAATTATTGATGATAAATTATTATCGAGATTGCGTCCGGCAATGCCTTTAATTGGACAGCTTTTTCAATACAACATTGAAGATTTTAATGCCAAGATGGATGAAGTGCTGATGGATAAATTTACAGCCCTGCAGCCATCGGTACAATGGAAATTTAACGAAGCCATCTGGCGGTTTATTCAGAAAAATAATGGTAAAGCCAAGATCAATGAAATTGAAACGGTTACCTTTAAAAAAATGTATCCGTTATTCGGAGCCATTGATATTCGCAACTCTACTATTGAGCGTAACAGAGCACTTAAAGATGATTTAAATGTACTTTTGAGTCATTTGACACTTGCCCTTAAAGCCATAAAAAAACTCGTAACGCTGGAGATTACGGATAAGATTTTATTTAATTGCAAAGATTGGATTAAGAGAATTGGTAATTTGGCATCTTCAAACGATGAAAGCCAGCTCAATGAATTTTTAACCGTAGAGGTTTATCCATTTCTTTCCATTATTAAAGCCAATTATCCGCAAACGGCTGATGCTGTAGATGATTATTTTAAAGTAATTGTTCCGGAAACTGGCGCAGCTTATGCCAACCGAAGACAGCTCGAAGTTTCTATGCAATTGATTAATACAGAGGTTAGTCAGTACCTGGAAAAATCACAGGCGAATCTTCAGGCTTCATATCCTTGCTATTTTGCCAAGTTCAGAACAGATGGAGTGGAATATGATATTTATATCGGACAGGAGATTGCGCCGAATAAACCCTTTGATTTATTATACCTCAAAAATATTCGATTATGGCAATTAACATCAATGGTGGAGATTGCAAGGTTATCTAAAGGGTTAATAGGGGAAATGCCATTTCCTTTGGAAACGACTCAGCTGATTTTTATACATTCGAATGCTATTGACATTAGTTTTAGAAATGATGAAAGAAGATTTGATGTAGAAGGTGCCTATAACATTCGTTACGAGGTAGTGAAGAAACGCATTGATAAGGTATTGATTAAAGATAAAAATGAACGTTTAACTCAACCACATAAAGTTTCGATGGTTTATTTCAATCCTGATGAAGCTAAAGAATATATGGAGTATATTAAGTATATGCAGGTGGAGGGTTATTTTAATGATGATTTAGAACAACTGGAACTGGAAGAGCTGCAAGGTGTTTCTGGTTTAAGCGCACTCCGTGTTGGGGTTAAATACCTGGAGAATAAAAAGGAAACCGTAAAGAAACTTAAAGCAAAAGAAATAGAATCTATCGAAAAAGAGATTGCCTCTATGATGGAAAATTAATTTCATTGTAAACCAACCTTATAGATTTTAAGGCCTATAAGGTTGGATTTGATAATTATTAATTGATTTTAACACTTCGGTCTGTAACCACCTTTCTGAAAGAGAGGAATTACAATCGCCATTCCCCTTCTTTATATGGGTGCCCAAAGGGCGGGGTGGTTAAAATATAAATATCCTATTCAAATAGTATAGTAGACATATTATTAATCGAATTCAAGTTATAAGGTTACTTCAGTTTCAATTTACCATCTTTAAATAAATCAAAGGCTGTTTGATAATTTGCAATGCCTTCATCCATCACCTTTTTTGACAGTTGGTGAGGAATTTGTATATTTTTAGATTTATCATATAAATAGGTGTCTACCTTTCTATGCGGACTTAACAGCATTAAACTGTCGCCTTTAAGATAGGCCAGTTTTTGGTAAGTACCTAAAAATACACGTGGTTGGTAATGTTCATCCAAAACATTCTGACCGTAAAATTCACTGGCATAATTCCAGCCCAGTAAATGCCATAGCGTTGGAAATAAGTCTATTTGTGAGGTCATTTTAGAAATAATCATATGGGGCTGATTCTTTAAATTAAAAATCATACAGGGAATCTGATATTTGGAGATATCAACTTCATTTTTGCCAGCACTACTGGCGCAATGATCTGCAACAATTATAATAACTGTGTTTTTAAAATAGGGCCTGGTTTTAATCTTCTCGATAAATTTCCCAATTGCATAATCGGTATATCTCACAGCAGCTTCTCTGCTACCTGGAGGGAGGTTAATTTTATTCGTTGGAAAGGTAAAAGGTCTGTGGTTGGACGTGGTCATCACGAAATCATTAAACAACTGTTGATGATTATATTTTTCGTCTGCATCCTTAATTACTACATTAAAAATATCTTCATCGCAAATGCCCCAGGCGTTTTCAAAAGTCACATCCTGGTCTGTAATTAACTTTCTACTGCCCTGATAGGTTTCATCTAATAACTTCCTTCCTCGGTCTACAATGTTATAACCATTGTTGCCGAAAAAGTGATTCATGTTATCAAAATAGCCATCACCGCCATAAAAGAAGGTATTTGTATATCCCTTTTCTTTAAATACATTGCCAACCGTAAATAAGTTTTCATTGTCATTTCGTCTTACAATACTGCTACCAGGTGTTGGTGGAATAGATAATGTAAGTGCTTCCATTCCCCTAACGGTTCGTGTACCTGTGGCATACATATAGCTAAAGAAAACGCTTTTATCGGCAATGGTATCCAGATATGGAGTAAGTTTTTGAGTATTTCCATAATGAGCTAAAAATTCGGCACTTAAGCTTTCTACTGTAATCATAATCACATTTGGACGGTAAGTTGATGCCGTTCCTTTAATCTCACGTGATATTGTTAAACCTTTTTTAAAGGATACTCCTTTTTGAGCCAGTTGGTTTCTAACAATGTTAAAAGCATTTTTACTGTTAATAAGCTTATAAAACTCATGGTAGTTTAATTCATTATTCTTAAATGCCGCAAAGAAGGAATAAATACCAGCTTTGCTCAGTTCATTGGCATAACGGTTATTACCTTGTTCTGCAGCACTATTTTTAATAACTAGCGAGAACAAAATGGCAGTCAGAATCAGTGGAACAGTGTAAATCAGTCGGTTCTTTAAAGGCGTTCTACTTTCGAAACTTAATTTAAAAATTTTTAATCTGTTAAAAGTGTATGAGATGGCCAAAGCGATGATTACCATGCCTGAAATTAAATATGGCAATGGATAAGACTCATTGATATTATGAATTACTTCGTAGGTATAGATGAGGTAATCAACAGCAATAAAATTGAATCTGCTTTCAAATTCCTGCCAAAAAGTGATTTCAGCGAAAAATGAAAAAAGCGTTAGTAAAAGGAAAAGAAAAAATGCGCAAAAAGTAATCACCTTATTCCATTTTGTATGGTAGAGCCGATCTGGAAAAATCAATAAATACAAGGCATAAAATGAAGTGATGATTAAAGCTGTTCCAAAATCAAAGAAGAATCCAAAGAGATAACATCTAATAATTTCTAAAAAACTAAAATCAGCATGTGGAAAAGACAGCACAAATAAAATGGTGCGGATAACGAAAGAAAAGATAATAAAATAGAAAATAAAGCCAATAAGGATGGAGTATCGGCTTTTAAATATATTGCTCATTTAATTGAAAATTTGTTCAAGTTACAGATCAATTCTGAAGATAATCTGAAGTTTGGCTGAGCTGAAAAAAAAATGGCTTCCTGAAGAATCAGAAAGCCATAGATAAGAGTATGTTTTTAATTTAGTTGATTGATGCAATTTCTTTACCTACTGCTGAAATCTCTATTGAGCTGATATTGGTTTTTAAAGCAGCAAACTTATCAATTGTAAGTTTTTGAGTGTTGCCCATTACCAGTGTATGGTTATCAGTTGAGCCGCTTAATTTTAAATCTGCATTATCTTGAATAACGGTATATAAGCCTTCTGTGGTTGTATTAATTTCTGCATGTGCATTTCCTTTTAAAAAGATTTGAAGATATTTTGAGTTTAATTTGCCTTCAGTTTTAACAACTGCATTCTCTGCTGCTTCAATTCTGTAGATATCTGTTACGTAGACAATTACTTTTGCAGTTGTTCTGTCAGTAGAAGTTATGCGAAGAACATCACCATCCTGTATAATTTTAGCTGTTCCTGCATTGTCTTCTGCATAAGCAACACCATTGTTAGCCCGCTGAATTAAAATAACTTCAACATTTCCTTTCACAGAAACCTTTTTGAAACTACTTAACGCCGAAATTGTCAAAGGGTGAACTTCTGAAGCAGAAACGCTTGTAGAAAATACAGCTGTAGATAAAATGATTGCTGTTAATGATGTTGCGATTAGGGTTTTGATTGAAGTTTTCATAATGTCTTTTATTTAATAATTAAATGTTAATTAATTGTTATTGAATTGCTTAAGTTTTTTTATTGTTGTTTTGTAGATAAGACGCAACTACTTGGAAAACGTTGCAAGCCATTTATGGCTTTTATACCATTGATATAAAATTCTCGACGAACGGGCTTTAATTCAAGACGAAATCATGAAACTTTTTTAAACCAATTGTAAAAAAACGCAGGATTGAATTTTGAATACTTCCTTTTTATTATCTTTAAAAAAATATTCTTACAAACTCTATGAAGAAAAAGGTTGTACTTGTTCAGGACAATAAAGAAATTCTTGAAATAATGGACCAAGTGTTGGAAGAGGAGGGGTTTGATGTTACCGCATCGTTAACAACTGATCCCGTTGAAAGAATAGATGAAATTGACCCGGATGTTGTAATTGTTGATGACCACATTAAAGGGAAAAAGAAAGGATCAGAAGTAATTAAGGAATTAAAATCTGATCCTGAAACTGAGGATGTACCTGCTGTACTCACCTCTACATCTAATAAATTGCCAGAACAGGCAAAAGAATGCAAAGCTGATGATTATATTGAAAAGCCATTTGATATTGATCATATGATCAATGTGGTGAAAAAAAACAGCTAATTATCTGTTTAAAGTCGGCTCATAAGTATCGGTATTCACCATTGCTTTTAATTCGTGCAAAATTTGATATAAGCCAAAGTTTGTACGATTTACATAAATAAAATGTTTTACACCTCTGGCCTGTTTAAATTCTGGCATTTTTGAAATCTTCTCACCATAAAGATACAGTTGCTCAAAAAATTCTGTTTTGCTAAAATCAAACACCTTACTGATATAAGGTTTCGCAAAAAGGCTGATCATTTCTTTATACGATTTATAATAAAATTCTACCTGATCCGCTGTATCATCCGTATGAATCATGTCCAGTTTTCTAAAGGCATCAATCGTTTTAGCTTTATCGTTGATCACATCTGTAGAAATTAGCGAGAAGAAAGGGTAATAAAAATCATTTGGCAGTTCTTTTATACAGCCAAAATCAATTACACCTAAATCTTCTTCTGGCGTAATCATAAAATTTCCCGGATGAGGGTCTGCATGAACAGCACGAAGTTCATGTTGCTGAAAATTATAAAAATCCCAAAGTGCCTGACCAATTTTATTCCTTAACTCCTGAGAAGGATTGGTTTTTAAAAACTCTTTTAAATGTAACCCATCCAACCAATCCATCGTAATGATTCGCTTACCGGATAACTCTGGATAGTACTTAGGAAAAACTACGTGATCGAGGTTTTTGCAATCTTCAGAGAATTGAATTGATCTTTTCACTTCAAGCTCATAATCTGTCTCTTCCAATAAGCGTTCTTCAACTTCTTTGATGTAGATATTTAATTCCCGCTCCGACATTCCCAATAGGCGAAAGGCAAAAGGTTTTACCAGCTTTAAATCTGATGAAATACTGTCGCCAACGCCAGGATATTGAATTTTAACAGCGAGTTTTTTGCCATTTAGCGTAGCCTGATGTACCTGTCCGATAGATGCCGCATTGCTGGAATTCAGATTAAATGTATCATAAATCTGTTCAGGCGTTTTTCCGAAGTTTTTGGTAAACGTACGCACAATTAATGGACCAGAAAGGGGAGGTGCGTTATATTGCGATTGGGTGAACTTATCAACATAAGACTTTGGCAATATATTTTTATCCATGCTCAGCATCTGCGCTATTTTTAAAGCACTGCCCTTAAGTTCACTCAGCGATTTATAAATATCAGTCGCATTATCTTCATTTAACTGATCTCTATCCATACCCGGATTAAACAATTTCTTTGAATAATGCTTGATATAGTTTCCGCCAATCTGAAAACCTGTTTTTACAAATTTTGCTGAGCGCTCTACTTTAGTTGTTGGAATACTCTGTTGTGTCTTCATCAATGATTATAATCCCATTTTTTCTTTAAACTTCCCATTTCTGGATAGAAACTTCCCATAATCAATCAGGTTATCAATCGGTGAATGCTGAAAAAGATCGAAGGTAACGTTGATTCCTTTTTCAATAGCCTCATCACTTTTCTCAAAACCATCGCTATCATCATTAATCCAGAAATTAAGGATAAATGAAAACTGAATCCAAAGGGCATCTTTATAACGTTTTGTTAAAAATTTACGTTCAGCCAATTCACCGCTTTCTAATCCATCATCAATAATTTCCTGGGCAAAATTCTCAAAAATAGGCTTTACACCAGCCAGTATATCTGGTGTAGAAAACTTACCTCTATAATTTTTTAAACTGTAAATAACAAAACTACGTTCGCTTTTTAGATTTTCGAGATAGCTATAGAAAAAAGAAAGCATTTTCTCACGTGAGGTATATTGTAACCAAACCTCCTGCTCTTTTATTTTGCTAATGGTTTCAAAAGTAAATTCAAACCAAATGGTTTTCTCTATACTTTCAAAAGAAGAAAAAAACTGATAAAATTCTGCTTCGGTAATTTTAATCTTCTTTGCAAAAGAATAAACCGTTTTTGGTTTTTCATCATTGGTTAAAACATAATCAATGTATGCTTTTCTAATCTGTTGAGCAGTTGCCATATTGTCGTTTATTTACAATAATAACGTTTTATTAATTTGCTTGTTTTATATCTTTTAAAATGTAGATCATTATTTTGTAATAATAGCTTTCAAAATATTTGAAAGTTGTTTTTTAACTAATATATGTAGTTTTGTAATCATTATTTTGATGATTATTTTATGTTTTTTACTAAATAAATTAGTATAATTGTGTTTCAAATTTATTCTAATTGATATGATTCAGCTAAATGATTTTTTATACGGAAATATGGAATTTCCACAGGTATTTGAGGCACTTTTGCAAACAGATGCTTTAAAACGTTTAGCTGGGATACACCAGAGTGGTGCAATTTTTCTGGTTAATCCATCTATTTGCCATTCACGGCTGGAGCATGCAATAGGGGTAGCCATGTTGATAAAAAAAATGGGCGGCTCGGAGTTGGAACAGATTGCCGGATTGCTACACGATGTTTCTCATACGGCTTTTTCTCATGTTGGTGATTATGTATTTGATCATGTTGGAGAGGATTATCATGAAAAGATTTTCGCAGAGGTGATATATAAATCTGAAATTCCAGATGTTCTGCTGAGATATGGCTATAATGCCAATCAGATTATTTATGGTGTTTTTAATATTTTAGAGCAGCCCATGCCATCGCTTTGTGCGGATCGGTTGGATTATACCCTGCGAGATGGGATTCATGGGGAAATTATTACCCGGCAAAGGGCGAGACAGTTTTTAAATGCTGTTGTGCTAAGTGATGGAATCATCGCAGTAAACGATGATACAGAAGTTCAATGGATCAATGAAACTTTTGAAAAGTTAAACAATGAGGTATTTAAACTCCCGCTTCATCTCTACGCAAATGGAAAGATGACAGAATTGATTAAACTTTTCTTAAAAAAAGGATTGCTTACTGAAAGCGATATGTGCAAAACGGATACATTATTGCTGAATAAGATCAGAACAACGTATGAGGGTTACGAAGCCATAAAATCTATCAAACAATTACGTGGCTTTGCAGAATTCATCAGGTATGGTAAAGTTCCATTAATTAAGGATAGAACATTAAAGGCGCTATTGGTTTAATCATGAATAAATCGCCTTTCAAAACAATATCATTCATTTAGCGTATCTTGTTTAAAAATAAATTTATGTCAGCTATAGAAATCATATTAATTGGGGTTGTAATCTTGTTAATTTTTGGCGGTAAAAAGTTGCCGGAATTAATGCGTGGAATTGGTAGAAGTGTAAAGGAATTTAAGAACGCAAAAGATGAGCCTGTTAACAAATAATCAGACCTACAGAAACTTTATTTCCTTCTGGGGTGTTTGATTATAAATTAACCACAATGGAAAATCAAAACAAAGATCAGGAAAAATCTAAATTTACGAAGCAGGCTCAGGAAAATCCCTCTAAAGGTTTAAATGATTGGAATGATCGTTTAGATGAGAATTTAGAACAAGAAAAGCAAGGTGATACAGCAGCAGATGATCATGCAAAAGATTTTTCTGAAAAAATAGGAAGTGGTGATCAGTCTGATCAAAGCGAAGCCTAAATATTCATCTATCAGTTGATGTTTCATTTAAGTTATTTGGAAGATTATGATTTATCAATTGAAAACTGCTATTGAATGGTTAACCACCCACTGCCCCTTCTATATTAGGAGGTAAGTTTCCCTCATAGCTGTATAATGTAAATTACTATTAATCTTCTATTCAACTATAGTTATCTCATTAAAAACGAACAATCAACAAACCAAATAGCCAATTATAATTCTTTTCTTAATCTGGCAACAGGGATATTCATTTGTTCACGATACTTCGCAACAGTTCTTCTGGCGATGTTATAGCCACGTTCTTTTAAAATTTCCGTTAGCTTTTCATCGGCTAATGGCTTGCGTTTATCCTCATTTCCAATACAATCTTCCAGAATCTTTTTAACTTCTTTATTGGAAACCTCTTCGCCATTTTCAGTTTGGATGGCTTCAGAGAAAAATGATTTTAATAAAAATGTACCAAATTCTGTTTGGACATATTTAGAATTAGCTACTCTGGATACTGTTGAGATATCCATATCGATTTTATCTGCAATATCCTTTAAAATCATCGGACGCATTTTGCGTTCATCGGAAGTTAAAAAATATTCATACTGATAATGCATAATTGCATTCATTGTTTTAAGCAAAGTCTGTTGTCTCTGTTTAATTGCATCAATAAACCATTTTGCAGAATCTAGTTTTTGCTTTACAAACTGAACAGCTTCTTTAAGCTTTTTATCTTTTGAAGATGCCTTATCATAATGCTCGAACATTTCCTGGTATGAGCGACTTACTTTAAGTTCGGGTGCGTTTTTAGAGTTCAAGGTTAAAATGAGGATGCCATCATTATTGCTGATGTGAAAATCAGGAATAATTTGCATTTGCTTGGTCGTTACCTGGTTGGCATCTCCAGGTTTTGGATTCAAGCGAAGAATTTCATTCACTACTTCTTTTAGTTCCTCACTATCTAGGCCCAGGCTTTTCTCCAGCTTGTCATAATGCTTCCGCGTAAATTCATCCAAATAATTCTCTACAACATTCATTGCCTTAACGATTATTGGATTGGAAGGGTCTTTTCTCTTTAACTGGATTAATAAGCACTCTTTTAAATCTCTTGCACCAATGCCCGGAGGATCAAAGCTTTGAATCAGCTTAAGCATTTCCAATACATCTTCCTCTTCAACCATTACATTTTGCGAAAATGCAAGATCATCAATCATGGAACCTAACGGACGGCGTAAATAACCATCATCATCTAAACTTCCAATGATTTGTTTGCCTATAATAAAGTCCTGGTCTGAAAGGGGAACAAGATCCAACTGTTCCTGAAGGCTCTCGAAAAAAGTACTCTCAATAGCGATAGGTGTTTCCTTTTTCTCTTCATCGTCATCGCTATTATTGTAATTGGTACTGTAATCATTGGTGTTGTCATCCTGTAGATAGTCATCTACATTAAACTCGTCCATGCTATTATCTTCAGCAGGTCCATCAAATTCTTCCGGCCCATCATTAAGGTCATCATATTCTCCCTTTGGTTCTTCCTGAGTCATTAAACTAGGGTCTTCCAAAGCAGGATTTTCCTCAAGTTCTTCTTTAATTCTGGTATCTAAAGCAACGGTTGGCACCTGCAACAATTTGATAAATTGAATTTGTTGTGGTGATAACTTTTGTAATAATTTTTGTTGTAAGTGTTGCTTTAGCATATTATATAGTAGAATGGCGTCAAAAATAAACAAATCATTTCAGATTTTTTGGAATTACACTAAATGACTTTGCCTGCTTGTTAAATTATTCGCTAAACGTTTGTATTGAGTTTAATAGTTTGTTACTTTAGTGAACAAATAAACTAAAACGACTAAAAATGGGCTTTGTAAAAGAATTTAAAGAATTTGCAATCAAAGGTAATGTAATGGATCTGGCAGTCGGTGTAATTATTGGCGGCGCTTTTGGGAAAATTATAGACAGTGTAGTGAATGATTTAGTTATGCCATTGGTTGCCGCAATTATAGGTAAACCTGATTTCAGCAATTTATATGTGGTATTGAGAGGTGCCGTACCCGAAGGCACAGCGCTAGCTGACGCAAAAAAAATTGAAGGAGCGGCCATTTTTGCCTATGGAAACTTTATTACAGTAGCGATTAACTTTATCTTATTGGCTTTAGTAATCTTTATGATGATTAAGGCAATTAATAAAATGAAACGTAAGGAAGAGGCAGTTGCTGCTGCACCTGTGGCTCCACCAAAAGAAGAGATTCTGTTAACTGAAATCAGAGATTTGCTTAAGGCAAAGGCTTAATATGAAAATCTGCAAGTATTACATTTGCAGATTTTTATTTTAATAGCTTCTTTTAACTGTTGGATCAGTGATGATAATGTAATCGCCTAAATTTGAAAATTTAGGCGATTCTGTTTTTTCAAAGTCCTGATCTGAAAAGGCTGATATATTCAGAATTTTAATTTTTGGTGAATATTGGCGTAGTTTAGCCAAAGTGCCCAGCTTTTCATCACTGTGGAAACGGCCATTTATGTGAAAGACTTTTACGCCTTTATTCTCATCAATAAATCTGGAAACAGACCAGGCCATAGTTGCATCCCAAAAATTCTGTGTTTGATAAACTTTCATGGTACCCATATTATGACCACCTAATAGCGCTGTAAATTTTTGATAGTATCTTCCTGATGCGGTATCTACCGGTAATGGAGGTAAGAAGTTTAATGATGTTTTTGGAAAGTCTTTAAGTACAATTAAACCACCTCTGGTAACAGCATTGCTATAGCGAGCTGCAGCATTTGCAGCAATAACATGTAATTTATTTACTTTGGCGTATTCAATAAGTGGCTTGTAGTCCGGGTAATTATCCCATGCCCTGGCTTCTTTAATAAAATTCTTTTCGGAGATTACATTGGCCAGGTATTCATTTATGATCGGTTGAACATCGGTATGAAACATCTCCATGCTTAGTGCTACTTGTTGAGGATAGGTTTTGTTAAGTTTCTCCAATATCTTTGCTTCCAGATCATGACCAACTGAATCATTATGCTCTTCACCGAAAAATAATACATCCACATTTTTCATGTCGGCAATAATCTCATCAACCGATATTTCCTTTTGTTCCCTTACATCGTATACTTTATATGGCAGCTTAAGGTCTTGCGCTTTTAATTCTATCGCGGCAGTCAGGCAAAGCAAGATCAATAAATATTTCATGGGCTCAAATTAAGAAATATTTTTTACCGATAAAATAATGTGGTTCACCGCTGTTTAACCAGTTTTTATATTGCAAGTATATAGAAGAACTTGATTTATAAACATCTTTGTTTTTTAAATAGTAATCGAAATGGAAAACATCAATCATAATAATAGTCAGAATACTTCAGGTAGGGTAGTGGGTGGCCTCGTCATTGCGGCTATTGGGATTATATTTTTATTGAATAACCTTGGCCTGGATATTCCAGAATGGGTATTCAGCATTTGGAGTTTGCTTATCGTATTGGGGATATATATAGGCATTCGTCGGAATTTTAAAGGTATAGGCTGGCTGGTTTTAGTATTGATTGGAAGTTATAATACTATAGATCGAATGGGTTTTGATCTTGACCTTTCAAAATATGCACTGGGGTTTGGTTTGGTGATTATTGGTGGATTTTTAATCTTGAGGCCCAATGACCGTATTAAAGTTAAGCGAAAAATGAAAGCCAAGTTCAAAGATCAATTTAACGCTGTTGGTGCAGATGAAGAGACATTTAAAACAGCTGATCAGCATGCTTCTGATAATGACATTATTGATGTTGTAGCTGTTTTTGGAGGCAATACGCAAACCGTTTATTCTAAAAACTTTAAAGGAGGAGATATTTCAGCTGTATTTGGTGGAGCAGATATTATTATGACTCAGGCAGATTTTGCCGAAACGGCTAGTTTGGATGTTACCGCAATTTTTGGCGGAATAAAATTAATCGTTCCTCAGAACTGGGCAATAAAATCAAATGTTACCGCAATTTTTGGTAGTGTAGAAGATAAAAGATCGCATTTAACGCCTACAGGGGATATTCAAAAAACCTTGATTTTAGATGGGACAGCGATGTTTGGTGGAATAGAAATCAAAAGTTTTTAATTGCCAATTGTAGACAGATGACTCACCATCATCATAAATTGATATCCGCATCACTTTCGGTAAAGATTTTTTCTTAACCAGCCGATTGCAATAACCTACTCATATCATTAACCAAACTAAACTGAACCATTTTGACAACCAGACCTTTATCTATTCCGCAGATACAAAAGATCTCTTTCAGCTTTGCTGTAGCATGGATTATATTGTGCGCCATAGGTTTGCATTATGTAATTAATTTTTCATGGATAATTGCCTTTACTGATAGCACCGTAAGCAACGTGCTTTTGGCAGCCGCCTGTATCGGAATCAGCAATATGCTGGGTTATTATCAGCCTAAAAATGAACGTATTCTATATGTGCTCATTGTAAGTTTGGCGCTAACCTTTGTGATTATTTTCACGGCAAAGTATCTCATGTTTTATCTTTTCGCTGATTTTAAAGAATACAAAGAATTTTATAATTTTTCTTTTGTATTTCGTGGCCTCATATCGTTTATGTGTCTCGGTTGGTGTGCGCTGGCAAACATTCTCTGGTACAGGCTTGAAGAACAGACTGAAACGCATGAACGCCTTACCGCGGCTAAAAGTTTGGCAAAGGAAGCTGAATTAAATAAGCTAAGACATCAACTGCAGCCGCATTTTCTTTTTAACAGCCTGAATTCTGTTTTCGCTTTAACGATGATTAATCCTAAAGAAGCAGGTGTGATGATTACTAAACTGGCTTCATTTTTAAGGGGTACGCTTAAACGTGATGACGAATTATGGGTGACGGTAGAGGAGGAGATGGAATACATTCAACTGTATCTGGATATAGAAAAAGTGAGGTTTAGCCACAGATTGAATATTGAAGTTAATGTTGCCGAGGATACGTTAAATTTAAGCCTGCCGGGAACATTGTTGCAGCCCATTGTAGAAAATGCCATTAAATTTGGATTGTACAATACATCAGCTGGAATTACAATAAAGGTTGATGTTACTTTAGCCAATCATGTTTTGTCATTAAGGGTTCAAAACCCATTCGATCCAGAAATGAAGGCTGCTAGCGGAACAGGCTTTGGTTTAAGCGCCATCAAGCGGCGACTTTATCTATTATTTGCCAATCCGCACCTGCTACAAACAGAAATTGAGGCAAATAATTTATATATTACCACCCTAAAAATCCCGCAAAAAAATGATCAGAACGATACTCATTGATGATGAACCTTTAGCTAGAGATATTATTAAATTTTATCTGAACGATCATCCTGAAATAGAAATCGTTGCCGAGTGCTGTGATGGTTTTGAGGGGTTAAAGGCCATTACTTTGCATAAGCCAGACCTTATTTTTCTGGATATTCAAATGCCTAAAATAAGTGGCTTTGAAATGCTAGAATTGGTAGATGATAAACCTGCAGTAATTTTTACTACCGCTTTTGATGAATATGCCATTAAAGCATTTGAGGTAAATGCTGTTGATTATTTACTTAAGCCAATTGATAAAGGCAGGTTTGAAGCGGCTATGAAAAAACTTCCCGGCCGGTTGAATCATCAGGAAAATACAGAAGCCGTTTTAGATGCTGCGGCCTTAAGTCCTGCGCAGAATAATAGGGTGGTGGTTAAAAAAGATGGTGTAATTAAAATTATCCCAACGGCAGACATTAATTATCTTGAAGCTGATGATGATTATGTGAAAATGAATACGGTAGATGGCGTTTTCTATAAAAATAAAACCATGGTCTACTTTGAGCAAACTTTAGATGTTAATCAGTTCATTCGTATTCACCGCTCTTATATTATTAATCTGGCCCAGGTCACTAAAATTGAATTGAAAGAAAAAGATAGTTACGTGGTATTACTTAAATCAGATATCTGGTTGCCGGTAAGTAAGACAGGTTACGTTAAACTGAAGGCAGCTTTAGGATTGTAAAATTTAAAAATATTAAGATATTGAAAGAAGAACTTATAAGATTTGCAGCAAAATGGCACGAGGGGCAAAAGCGAAAATATACCTTTGAGCCTTACATCAATCATTGTATTGAAGTTGCTGAATTAGCAGAAGCTAACCATATTTCATTTGGGTATGAAATTGGCCTGTTTCATGATTTATTAGAGGATACGCTATGTTCAGAATCGGATCTGAAATTGTTGTTATCTTCAAATTACTCTTCTAGTGAGGTAGATTTTATTATTAATGGTGTCGTAGCATTAACAGATATTTATATTCCTGCTAATTTCCCTAGTTTAAATAGGGAAAAAAGAAAGGTTTTAGAAGCTGAAAGATTAGCTGGTATATTACCAACTTACCAAAGTGTTAAATATTGTGATTTAATAAATAATACAATCTCAATTGTTGAACGGGATCCTAGTTTCGCTGTAGCTTACTTAGCTGAAAAAAAATATATTCTAAGTTTAATGAATAAAGGTAATATTGATTTATATAACACCGCACTTAATATTGTTGGGTTATAAGCTTTGAAGAGTATTTATGTGATATTTCTCGTTTTAGATTTGAAATCTTAATTGTACTAAATCTAAAAATGATGATCTATTTTAAACCTTACAGGTTTTGAAAACCTGTAAGGTTTAGACGTAAATAAAAATAAAAACTAAACACTCTTGCATTTGTAGAGAAATCACTTTATATTTGCACCTCTTAATTTTGAAATTAATAAGATAATATACAGTCATGAAAAGAACATACCAACCTTCGCAAAGAAAGAGAAGAAACAAACACGGCTTCCGCGAAAGAATGGCAACAGCTAACGGCAGACGAGTATTAGCATCACGTCGTGCTAAAGGAAGAAAAAGATTAACAGTTTCTGACGAACGCAAGCATAAAGCATAGTTTTTGATTGCTTTTCCGGAATCGGAATCGGCAGAGCAAAATCTGCAATTATCAATCAAAAATATATGTACACATTCAGGAAAGAAGAACGGTTATGCAGCAGAAAACATTTAGATCTGCTGTTTAAAAACGGTTCTTCTTTTTTATTATATCCATTTCGCATCTCTTATCTTTTTATTGATGAGCCTACAAGCGTCCCTGCTCAGGTGGTCATTAATGTTCCTAAAAAAAGATATAAGCGGGCTGTAGATCGTAATCTGCTTAAGCGTCGCATCCGTGAAGCTTATCGCTTAAATAAACAAGAAGAATTTTATAATCAACTTCCAACCGATAAAGGTTTGTTGCTTTTCTCTATTCAGTTTGTTGGGAAGAAGAAATATGAATTTATTTTCATTCAAAAAAAATTAATCGCTACTTTCAAGCGTTTTAAAACTTTAGTTCAGCCAAATGAAGTTGTTGAATAAGGCTTTTTCCTGGCTTTTTTTATTGCTGATCAGGATTTATCAATATGCCATATCTCCTATGCTTGGCGCTAACTGCAGGTTTACACCAACCTGTTCGCAATATGGAATAGAGGCTATTCGTAAACACGGCCCTTTTAAAGGCGGTTGGATGGCTATAAAGAGAATAGGTCGATGTCATCCCTGGGGTAAACATGGACACGATCCGGTTCCATAAGTTCATTAGTCATTAGTTCGTTGATCATTAGTCTATCGTTCATGGATAATCGTTTAATCAACTCCAACTTCAAACTCAAAACGATAATATCTTCGTCCACTTTACTATTTTTGATACATTTGCGGCATGGCTAAAATACTTCAATTGGAAACTGCTACGCAAGTTTGCTCCGTTTCTTTATCCTTCGATGGAAAAACAATTGCATGGAAAGAAGAAAGTGGACAAAATCTACATGCTGCTAATCTGACGCTTTTTATTGAAGAGGTGATTAAAAAAGCAGGTATAACTTATCAGGATTTAGATGCAGTTGCTGTGAGTAAAGGCCCGGGATCATATACTGGATTAAGAATTGGGGTTTCTACTGCTAAGGGATTATGTTATGCTTTGGATAAACCGTTAATTGCCATTGAAACCTTAGAGATGATGGCTGCAGGTTTTATGATCGAAAATCCTGCATATGAGGGTTTAATTTGCCCGATGATCGATGCCAGAAGAATGGAGGTTTATACTTCGGTATATCATTCATCTTTAAAATTAATGGTGCCCACTACCGCCAAAATTATTGACGAAACCAGCTTTGCGGATTTATTTTTGCAAAACAAGATTAGCTTTTTAGGTGATGGTGCTGCAAAATGTGCTGAAGCGCTGAATCATCCAAATGCATTCTTCGATGCAAATAACTTTAACGCTGCAAAATATATGTCAGCTTTAGCCTTTGATGCATTTAACCAAGGTTGCTTTGAGGATGTAGCTTACTTTGAGCCTTTTTACTTAAAAGATTTTGTGGTTACTCAACCTAAACAGAAAGTTTAATTATTTTCTTTTAAAGATGGAAAACAGGTTTTTAAAAAAACTTCCTTCTTGTTGATCGTCGATTCCGGGCATGACATCACTAAATTGAGGATGGTTAACAACATTACCAAACTTAATTCCTACACCCATATAAACTGAGGCGCCATTTGGGCCACTTCCAATATCTGCATTACTGTTGTAAATCCCTCTTACTTGGTTGAAGGTAGAAAACAAATTGTCTGTACCACCAAAAATTTCGAAGTTAGGCGTTTGATATTTACCTTGAATGCCAATCATGAAAATATGATTAAAGTTGTAAAGTGGCGTTACACTAGCAGATATGTTTTGATGAATAATGGTATTAACAAAAGCGATATCGCCGCCTTTATAAAATAGATTTTTAGAAACGATAAGTGCAGGTTTGTAAAAATCATATTGTTTGGAAATATACACATCAAATTTTGCGTTTGTGGCCGCTAAAAATTTTTCACTTTGTTGAGATAGTAGAAATATATCTCTGATCTCCTGATTGTTATTTGAAGATTCACTGTCAATCTGAGTTAAGAATTTTGTTTGATTTACTGTGGCTTTTTTCGTTCCGCTTCTCCACCAGATAAAACCTAGATCCTTAATATTTGCCATCAAATAAAGGCCTTTCTTTGAGGTATAACTGGTTCCAAAACTTAGCGATAGGCCCGGGTTTTTAAAGTTCGGTAGAAGTGTATTCTTATTAATCTCATCTGTATCTATGAAATTACTGGCATATGTTCCATCTAGTCTAATTGCCAATGCATTTATATTATTATCAATATATAGACTAGAGTTTTTGATGTCCAGCTTGTTATATAAAATTCCACTCAATAAACTTGCTTTTACACCAAAAGCCAATCTTTTGTTGTAATTTTCTCTGTATGTAAAGCTGAACTGATGATAGGATTGTTGATAGCCTTTGTTATTAAAAATTCCATCAAGCTGTGTGTCAGATTTAAACCTACTGTAAGAATCAAAAATAGCCAGAGTTTCATTCGTGTAGTCTAAATTCACATCCGAACGAATCTGCCAGGAAAGTCCAATCTCTTTCTGGTATTTATATGATTTGAACAAACGAAAAGTAGCTACATATATATTGCTGTTTTCATACAGGTGATTGATGTTTCCAGTACCAATTGGAAGTGTTCTGGTATCGTTAACACCTTGCTGCGTTAATTTTCGCACCACATATTCTGCATCTCCAACATTTGCTGCATTAACGCCAAAATAGGGCAGGAAGAAATTAGATGAAAATTTGCGTGAGGAATCCAGCGTGAAAGATTTTTGAGCAACATTTTCAAAAGCATCGAACATGGTTCTCGTTCCAAAAAGGGCATATTGTTGCGCATTTGCAAAATAGCCACTAGCCATTAAGGCGATGGTAAGTAATAATTTATTCATTTAAATTAATTTTTGTGGCTATCGCTTAATTAATGGTACTTGATGAGTCTGATGTATTTTGCTTGATATATTTATTTAAAAGCATGTTCGTAATGAATTTGTTTTGATCAGCACTCATTTGATAATGAAAGCTATCAAATTCTTTCAATCCACTATCTGCTTGTAAATGTTTGTAGTATGTTAATAAGAGCTGACTTCTAAAGATATCTTTTGAATTTTTCAGGTTAATATAAAAACTAATATTTGAAGTGTTTGGCAACTGATTTAGCGCATCCAGATAAGCTGGCTCCTGAATCAGCAATTTGTTATTTTTATAACTATTTAAAAAAGATTGAAGCGTACTTGCATTATTGGCTATAATAAGTTGATTATCTATAATAAGGTAATAAGGCTTTGTGAAGTTTTTAAACGGCTCACCCAAATATGTGAAAAGGATATCAGCTGGTTTAAAATGTTTAATCTCATCACTGTAATCTTCACTCACATCAAACAAAAGTTGTTTCACCTTTTCTCCGTTAATCAATGATATGGCGGCTAATTTTTCTCCGGTGTTTAACTGAAAGGTAACAAATTGATTTTTAAGATATGTTGGAAATATAGCGTTTAAATCTGTGCGGTAATCGGCTTTGACTTTATTGATCAGTGAATTTCTTTTATCAGTTAACTTTTTCAGTGTTTGCCAGCTGATTAACTTTTGTTGCCATGATTGATAATGATCATAGGCATATATGGTGTAATTGGCCGTACGGTCTGGAAGAATATTCTGAATATTGGTACTTTGAACAGGGATATGTTCAAACAGTTTTAAGTAGTTATCTGCTGACTTAATTTCTGTATTGCCATTAAACAAAATTTTCTCTTTGCTGAAATTATAATTTAAAGTGGCAAAGCTATTTTGTGTTTTAAATAAAGCCATTTCGCCATTAATATTTCCAGAAATAATATTCTTTAGGAGGAGCGGTGCCTGATTAAAGTTAATGTGCAATTGTGCCAATATGTTTTTGTTCAGGAGCCTTGATTCTTTAATATAAGCTGTAAAAGGGTTTTCATTAAGTCTGATTGTTGCATTTTTAATTAACTTTAAAGAAGTAGATACCGTTAAAACCTGATGCTGAATTCCCATAAATACATTCAGGCTATCATTTACTTTCAGGATATAAATGTTTTTTTCTTTTAATACTGGCTTAACGATTGACTGAAGTTTGTTTTGAAAATTAACAAGGTCCTGATCTGGCTTTATCTGAACGGTAATTAGAAAATTGAGCGTTTGATTGGTGTCCGGCAGTAAGCTGATATAAATCTCCTGATCTTGTATAAAATTATTGATCAACTTTTTATTAACGAAACTTTCTTTCAGTTGTTTAAGCAAGTTTGTCTTTTCTTTACCAATGGATTGCTGCAAAAGGCCTTGCCCTTCAATTATTTCATAAAAGGCTTTATCATTTTGGAATGAAAAAAGTATTGCAGCATTATTGGTTGCAGATTGTAGGGCCAGATCTTTGGCATCGTTTTCTGTACCTAATTTAGAAAAATATAAATAGGACATTGACACCACACCCAACAATAATACACTCACTAATATTATGATCTTTCTCATCTGCTATGCAACAAATTTAATTTATTACATTGATTAGTGAGAAGTTCTTTATCAATTTATTAATTTAGCCATTGCTTCAGGCAAAATACCTATGAATAAACGAATAATACTTACTGCTTCTTTTTTCGGATTTATTGCTGTTTTACTAGGTGCATTTGGTGCTCATGCATTAAAGGCATTGGTGGATGGTCCATCATTGGAAATCTGGCAAAAAGGCGTTAATTATCAATTCTATCATACTTTTGCCATGCTATATTTATCAACATTTGCCCGTTACAGAAACAAGCTGATCAATATTGCTTACTTTTGTTTTACCTTCGGGATCATCCTGTTTTCCGGTTCGCTTTATCTACTGGCTACGCGAAATATTCTGCAATTAGATTTTGTGAATTTAATTGGTCCTTTAACGCCAATTGGAGGATTGCTTTTTGTTTTGGGTTGGATTATGTTGTTTTTTGCCGCGATTAAAGATAAATAATGGAAACTTTTGAGAACGATATTTTCGCAGAGAGAGAAACACTTTTTGTCGAAGTGATTTTGCCTTTATCTTTGGCGATAAACTATACCTATAGAATTCCTTTTGATTTAAATGATCAGGTTGCAATCGGCAAAAGGGTGGTGGTTCAGTTTGGGAAACATAAAATTTATTCTGCATTAATAAGTGGAATATCAAAAAATCCGCCTACAGCTTACGAAGCTAAATATATCATTGATGTAATTGATGCTGAACCTGTAGTAACCGCCACTCAACTCAAGTTTTGGACTTGGATGACTAACTATTACATGTGTAACGAGGGCGATGTAATGACCGCTGCTTTGCCAGCCAGCTTGAAACTGGCCAGTGAAACCATCCTCATGCTCACTGAAGATTTTAGGGAAGATGTAGTACTGAGCGAAAAAGAAGAATTGATTATCACTACACTTAAAAAGCAAACAAAATTAACGGTTAATGATGTATCCAAGCTTTTAGGTCAGAAAACAATTTATCCAATTATTAATAATCTGTTAGAAAAAGAATTGATTTTGGTAGCCGAAGAGGTGGTGCAGAAATATAAACCACTACTTAAATCCTTCGTTCTGCTAAATGATTTTTATACTGATCAGGAAAATTTAAAGCAACTTTTTAGCGTTTTAGAGCGTGCACCTAAACAATTAGACGCATTGCTGGCTTATCTAAAATTGCAAAAATCTACTCAACCAATTTCTAAGGAACAACTTTTAGAAGAAAGTAATTGCGGAGCTGCTGCTTTAAAAGCTTTGACTGATAAGGATATTTTCATTATAACCAAGAAACCTGTGAGTCGTTTGGCTGCGCATGATGAGGAATTTAGTGTAAATTTTAAACTCAGCGCATCCCAGGAACTGGCACTTACGCAGATTAATGAGCACTTCAAAGAAAAAGATGTGGTATTGCTGCATGGTGTTACGGCATCGGGCAAAACGCAGGTTTATATTAAACTGATTGAAGAAATTATTCAACATTCAAATGGTCAGGTTTTATTTCTATTACCAGAAATTGCACTTACTACACAGATTGTTGAACGAATTAAGCGTTATTTTGGCAATGCCATTGGCGTATATCATTCGAAATTTAACAATAGCGAAAGAGTAGAAATCTGGAATAAAGTTAGAACAGGCGCATATAAAGTTATTCTTGGTGCACGTTCTGCTGTTTTTCTTCCTTTCCAAAATTTAAAATTAATTGTGGTTGATGAAGAGCATGAGCCTTCATATAAACAATACGATCCTGCACCGAGATACCAGGCACGTGATGCTTCCATTTACCTGGCTCACCTGCATCAGGCTAAAGTTATCCTTGGCTCAGCTACTCCATCGCTGGAAAGTTATTATAACGCTTTACAGGGTAAGTATGGCCTTGTAGAAATGAAGGAAAGATTTGGTGGCGTGCAGCTGCCGCTTCAACAGGTGGTCAGCATTTCAGAAGAAACCAAAAAGAAAACAATGGTTTCTTACTTTTCAAGTGTATTGATTAAGGATATAGACTTAGCACTTTCTAAAAAGGAGCAAATAGTGCTTTTTCAAAACAGAAGAGGTTATGCCACTATTTTAATTTGTGCAACTTGTGGGTATACGCCAAAATGTGTGAATTGCGATGTGAGTTTAACCTATCATAAAAGTAGCGGGAAGTTGCATTGCCATTATTGCGGTTATCAGCAAAGCAGTGTAAATATTTGTCCGGCATGTGGTTCTGTGCATGTAGAGCAAAAAGGTTTCGGTACCGAAAGGATAGAAGAGGAACTAAAATTATTGTATCCTGATGTTTCCATTGCCAGACTGGATATGGATAGTACCCGAACGAAAAATGGCCTACAACAAATTTTAAATGATTTTCAGGATAAAAAAACTGATATTTTAATTGGTACGCAAATGGTCGCCAAAGGATTGGATTTTGATAATCTCAATCTGATCGGCGTAATTAATGCTGATACGCTTTTGGGTTATCCAGACTTTAGGGCTTATGAAAGAAGTTACCAGTTACTGGCGCAAGTTGCAGGTAGGGCAGGTAGGAGGGCCGACCAGGGAAGCGTATGTATTCAAACCTACGATGCCGGAAACCGGATAATCAAACAGGTGGTCGAAAATGATTATGAAGGCATGTATCACGATGAAATTGCGGAACGGGAGAAGTTCTTATATCCACCATTTTCACGGATGATATTCCTCTACATTAAACATAAAGATTCACATGTATTAGATCATGCGGCCCTAACCTTAGCCAATATTTTGAAGGCTAAATTCGGCAAACGTGTGCTTGGCCCAGAGCAGCCTTTAGTAAGCCGGGTGCGGAATCTTTATATCAAACAAATTATCATTAAAGCCGATAAGCATACCGCCATTCAAAAGGTTAAGGATGCTTTACGAGAGACCCTTACCCAGTTTAATGCAACCAAAGAATTTAAGGGTGTTTTTATGCAGATTGATGTAGATCCTTATTAATTTTTTCCGTTTAAACTGAACTGTAATCCTGCTGAAATTGGGTTAAGTAAAAACTCCCATTTCTTATAGGTAGTAACTGTTCTGGCTACGCCACCAGTTTCAGTGATGTCTTGCTTTTCATAAGAATAGTAGAAATCCAGGTTACTCTCTGCGTAGAAGTTCAATTGAGGAAGGATATTAACTTTTAAGCCGATTAACGGTGTTAATACCAAGCCATTTTTACTGGCGTCAGCAGTTTGCGTTACGTTGCTGGCCATCGGATTGCGTTGCGCAATAGTACCTGTAAAACGATTAGAGCGATAGCCTAAGTCGAAACCAAAGTAAGGTTGAATTTTTGAATAATTGAAGTTTTTCTCAAAACCAATCTTGAAAGAGTAATCAGTTACTTTTCCATTTGCAATCTCACAGGTAGCACATGTATTATCAAACTGGATATCATCTCTGAAATAAGCACCACTAATACGGTAACTGATCTGGTTGTCATTAAATTTAAGCATGGCTCCGTTAGCGAATGCTTTGGTATAATCCTGAGTATTGGTTTGATTTAATATTTTCGGCAACTGCATTAAACTAAAAGCACGAAAACCTATGGTATAATTGTAATCGGCTCCCGTTTGTGCAAAGGAGGTTAATGAGATACACAGCGTAAATAAACTAAGTAAGATTTTCTTCATATATAATGATACTGATTTTCTTTAAAATTTGTTGATTCCAAAAGTAGAAATAATTCCGCACTTCAGTATTATGATTAAATCAAAGTTATGAATAGAATATTTAGCTTTTGATTTTCTGCAACTTAGGCTAATGTGGATTTCTTTATCTTGCATCACCGTATAAAAAAGCTAATTTTGAGACTTCATGGCCTATAAATTTGTTGATAATTACCGAGAGCGTGGTGCGAGAAAGAAACTGGTAGAACTGTTAAGATCTCGCGGAATTGAAGATGAGCATGTATTAAAGGCTATGGGTAAGGTTCCCCGTCATTTCTTTTTTGATGAAACTTTCTGGAATCAGGCTTATAAAGATATTGCTTTTCCCATAGGAGATGGACAAACCATTTCACAACCTTATACCGTAGCCTATCAAAGTGAGTTGTTACATATTAAAAAAGGCGATCAGGTTTTAGAAATAGGAACGGGTTCGGGTTATCAAACTTGTGTTTTAATGGAACTTGGTGCCAATGTAGTTACTATAGAAAGGCAGCAAAATATTTACAATCGTACTATTCAGGTTTTGCCCGGCATGGGCTATAAGCCAATTTTCTGTTGTGGTGATGGCTCAAAAGGCGTTGCAGAACATGCGCCTTATGATAAGATTATTGTAACTGCTGGCGCACCATTGGTTCCTGAAATTCTATTGAAGCAACTTAAAATAGGAGGGATTCTGGTTATTCCGGTGGGTGACGAAAAAACTCAAAAAATGGTTACTGTAATCAGAGTAAGTGAAACAGATTACGAAAAAATAGTGCTGGATACTTTTAGGTTTGTACCTTTAGTTGGCGACCAAGCGTGGTAGTTGTTGAGTCCTTAGTCTTAAGTTAATTTGGACTTAGGACTAAAGACTCCAGACTGAAGACTAACCTATCTTTTCATCGCCCGATCCAACTCGCGTTTGGTATCTCTGTCTTTGATGCTATCACGTTTATCAAATTCTTTCTTACCCTGTGCTAATGCGATTTCAATTTTCGCGAAGCCGCGTTCATTTACAAAAATACGAAGGGGTACAATCGTGTAGCCTTTTTCTTCACCTTTTAATTTAAGTTTTCTTATTTCTTTTTTTTGAAGAAGTAATGCCCGGTCTCTCTTAATATCATGATGATAAAATGAGCTGTGGCTATATTCAGAAACATGCAAATTTCTTACATAGAGGTTGCCGCCTATAAACATGCAAAATGCATCGGTCATATTGGCTTTTCCTTGCCTGATGGCTTTTATTTCAGTTCCTAAAAGTGCAATTCCGGCTACGTATTTATCCAGTAGATTGTAATCGAAATAGGCTCTTTTATTTTTTATATTAATGTCGTTTTTCAAAGCTAGTATTGTTATTAATGGTTGCAACAAATGGCGCTACATTTATCCAGACTTATTTGCCGGGCTGCAAATATCTTAAAAATTGATGTGATATCTTGATTTTATTCAATTTCATCATCGGCTAAATTAACAAATAGAAAGTTCATCTGTTTGTAAAAGCTGAAAGGAATATGATTATCTTGCTAAGAAATCAATATGTTTGGGTTTAAACGTCAAAAATGAAATTTAAAAACTTCCTCTTAGTTCTTCTTCTAGCCATCACATTTCAGGTTAAGGCGCAACAGCCTACTTTGCTACCTCAGTTTACTTTCTTCAAATTAGACGGCAAATCATTTTCTAATAAAGATTTAAAACAGGGTAAGCAAAATTTATTTATTCTTTTCGATTGTACCTGCGAACATTGCCAACGGGAGATGAAAGCCTTAAACGCGAATTATGCTCAATTCAAGAAAGCCAATATCTATCTGATTACTTTGGATGAAGCTTATATTATTCCGCAATTTTTTAATACCTATGCCAAAGGATTAAATACAAAGGCGAATGTAACTGTGATGCAAGATAAAAACCAGATGTTTATTCCCGCATTTCTTCCAAAAATGTATCCCGCCATGTACTTGTATTCATCCACTAATAAATTATTGGTTTATAACTCCGGTGACGGGGGTATTAAAAAAATAATGAAAGTAATCAATAAATAATTTTTACCTGATGATGAGTACAGGGATGTTGACTTTATGTCTGACTGAATTAACCGTTGTTCCAAAAATCAGATCTTTTAAACCCTTATGTCCATGAGCCCCCATTACTAAAAGCTCCAGTTCATTTTTATTGCTGATTTCTGCTATCGCCTTTGCTGTGCTTCCAAAGCCAATAAATGGCGTAGAATCAAATCCTAAATCTTCCAGATTGACTCTGTATTTTTCCAGGTTTTTGGCATCACTTTCTGTTTCATGATCCATTACTTCCTGACCATGGTACCGGGCTGCAGCAGTTTCTACCACATGAATTAAGTAATAATGTGCATCCTTACCACCTTGAATGAGGGCATGCCTGATTGTGTTGCCATCATTTTTGGAAAAGTCTACTGCAATACCAATTCTGTTATAACTGATTTTTTCAATTTTACCAATATCGAGCGCATTACCATGAGGAACTATTTGCCTCTCCCGATTTTTCTTTTCAATTAAGGGGTGAAAAAAGACATATAAAAGCAGAAATACGATAAATATTAATGCTGGTACTACAATAACATAAATCCACCAATTATTGGAATCCTTTGCCCAGCCACTTATTTCTTCTATGACTAATTTTACGTTTAACGCGATAATCGTCACTGCACTTGCCCATGCTAAAACTTTTACCCAGGTTTTGATGGCGAAATCCTTCATCAGATTTTTATCTGAATTGAAGTGAATTAATGGAATAACAGCAAAGCCTAATTGTAAACTTAACACCACCTGACTTAGTACCAGTAAGCCACCGAGCGCATCATCCCCATAATGTAAAATGGTGAAAAATGCTGGAATAATTGCTAGTAAACGGGTAATCAATCTGCGTAACCAAGGCTGAATGCGAAGATTGATGTGGCCTTCCATAATAATCTGACCTGCAAGTGTACCAGTAACAGTGGAGCTTTGCCCGGCGGCAATTAATGCAATCGCAAATAGGGTTGGAGCTATATTTCCGAAGATATTGGAAAGCAGTTTATGTGCATCCTGAATCTCTGCCACCTCATGTAATCCGTTTTTATAAAATGCAGCTGCTGCGAGTATCAGGATGGCTGCATTCACGAAAAATGCCAGATTCAATGCAACAGTAGTGTCAATCAGGTTAAATTTCAAAGCTTCTTTAATACCTTTATTAGTTCGCTCTATCTTTCTGGTTTGAACCAGCGATGAATGCAGGTAAAGATTGTGTGGCATAACCGTTGCACCAATTATTCCGATGGCAATATATAACGCATCTCCGTTTAGGATTGAAGGCTCAAATCCTTTTGCAATTTCTTTTAAAGAGGGTTCCACAATAAACATTTCCACCAGGAAAGATATACCCACAATAAAAACCATGGATACAATAAATCCTTCCATGGCCCTCATGCCTTTATTTAGCAGGAACAGGAGTAATATGGTATCAAAAATGGTGATTGAAATTCCCCAGATTAATGGCAGGCCGAAAAGCAACTGCAAACCAATAGCCATACCGATGATTTCTGCTAGATCACATGCAATGATAGCCGTTTGTGCCAAACCAAATAAAGGAATATTGGCCCAACGTGGATAAGCTTGTTTAGAAGCTTGCGCCAGATCCAAACCCCTAACAATGCCTAGCCTTGCACTGAGCGACTGAAGTAATAATGCAATCAGGTTCGACATGAGTAGCACCCAGATCAGCTGGTAACCAAATTTGCTACCTCCAGCTAAATCAGTTGCCCAGTTTCCTGGATCCATATAACCTACACTGATTAAATAAGCCGGACCAATAAATGCTAAAATGCGCCGCCAGCCTTTTCTTTTACTGGTATTTACACTCTGATGTACTTCGCTAAGTGATTCAGTTTTTGCCATTACTGCTTGTTAAAATATGTTTTGCTACTTCTCTACTGATGTTGATTTGCTTTCCGGCAATCAAGATTTCTACTGAGCCATCAAAATCGGTAACATCATTAATCTCAATTTGTTTGCCTAGGGTTAATCCTAATTTCTCCAGGTGTTTTAAAAAAGCAGAACTATGCTGACTTACTCCTGTAATGGTACCCTGATCACCAATTTTTAAATCAATCAGTTTGGTAAACTGTGTTTTTGCAAAGCGGCCATTTTTGTCAGGGATAGGGTCGCCATGTGGGTCTGACTTAGGAAAACCTAAAAATTCATCAAGTCTTTCAATTAACGCGGTGGATTTAATATGTTCAAGTTCTTCAGCAACATCATGTACTTCATCCCATTTAAAATTTAGTTTGTCTACTAAAAAAACTTCCCATAAACGGTGTTTGCGTACAATCTCAATTGCTGCATTTCTTCCTTTTTCAGTTAGGGTTACACCTTGATATTTGATATAATCCACAAAGCCTTTTTCAGCTAATTTCTTAATCATATCGGTTACAGATGCTGGTTTGGTTTGCATCTGCTCTGCGATTGCATTGGTTTGAACATTACCGGTGTTTTCGGCCAAGTGGTAAATTATCTTTAAGTAATTCTCCTCAGTGAAACTTTGCATTTATGTTTATCTAATTATATTTTTAGGTAAATCTAAAAATTATTTTTTAAAATTTATTAGATAAATTATGTTAAAATTTAGAATTTAATTTGGTTATGTTTGTGTTCTCAATACCTTTGAATTTATATGGCATCAGAATTAGATAAAATTGATTTTAAAATTTTAAGAATTTTACAAGAAAATGGTCGCATTACTAATTTGCTACTGTCACAGGAAATTGGATTGTCTCCAGCCCCAACATTAGAACGTGTTCGTAAATTGGAAACGGCTGGTTTTATCAAAAGCTATCATGCCTTAGTAGATGAAGAGAAACTTGGTTTAGGTATTAAAACTTTTATCCAGATCCAACTGGATTTTCATAAAAATAATACGATTCAGATTTTTCTGGATGAAGTGAATCAGATTAAGGAAATTACAGAATGTCATCACGTTACCGGTCAGGCAGATTTTCTTTTAAAAGTTTATGTTAAGGATATCAAATCATATGAGCGTTTAATTATGGAGAAGATCAGTAAAATTTCTGTAGTTAAAACTTTTCAAACGATGATGATCATGTCGACTACAAAGAAGGAACCAATTGTACCTTTAGAGTATTAACCCCAAACCCGTAAAGGGGCTTTTCGTTGCCATCGCCATATGGTCACGAAGAATCGTTTTCTTCAACTTGATTCCGGATCTCAAACAATAAGGTGCTGAACTAAATTCAGCATGACGATTCGTTTATGGATTCGTCCTTGCGATCCGAAGGGTAGGCTTAACCGTATGGAGTGAAGCAACCTAATCGTGCAAAGAGATTACTTCGTCGTTCCTCCTTGCAATGACGACCTACCGTGGATCCGTCCTTGCGAACCGAAGGGTAGGACTTAGGAATGGAGTGAAGCAATCTGATTCTGTAAAACAGATTGGTTCTTCGTCCTCATCAGCAATGACAAAACCGATTAAATGAACTTCTGGATTAATTTATTAATGATTTCTGAAATCTCCCTGGCATTCTGATAAACCATAAAATGCGTTCCTTGATTAATTATATAATCGACTTTTGCGGCGCTGGAATATAAAATTCTATCACTCGTACCGTGAATTTGAACAAGATTATTTGGTTTAATTGCGTTTTGCCAAGTAATAATGCTACCAATTGCCCATTTCAAAAATTCCGGATTAGTGTCTGCTATAATTTTGCTTAATAATATTTTCTCTTCGATTGTATTTGCCCCAAAAAAATAATTTCCTGTAATTTTATTAGATGATTTTAATATCCATGATGGGATGAGTTTAATTAAACCAAATTTCCCGGCTAAGCGATATATAAATGGCAATTCATCACTTAAAACGGTGCTGGATATTACAAGTGTTAGCTTTGGATTTAGTGTTTTAGCCATTTCTACGGCAATCATTCCTCCAAATGAAACACCTACCAATATAAATGGTGATGAGACATCTATGATTTCACTTAATCGTTTTGCATAATCTGGAAGTGATTCTCTTTTTAATGATTTAATCCATTCTATATGAATAATATGAATCCGCTCATCAAGTTTAATTCTAGAAAAAATCCTTTTATCGGCACCTAAACCACTAATAAAATAAGCATTCATTAAGCCGGTAATTTCCAGTCAATAGGTGTCAAATTATTTTGGATGAGCAACTGATTGGCTTTTGAAAAATGTCCAGATCCAAAAAAGCCATTATATGCAGAAAATGGAGAGGGGTGAGCTGCTGTAAGCACATAGTGCTTTTTCTGATCAATTATTGAAGCCTTTTGCTGTGCATATTTTCCCCAAAGTAAAAAAACAATATGTTCACGTTTTTCAGAAAGGGATTTGATAATCTCATCCGTAAAAATTTCCCATCCGCGATTTTGATGAGATCCGGCTTCTGAAGCACGAACAGTTAAGGTGGCATTTAAAAGCAGTACACCTTGTTCTGCCCAGTGTGTCAGGTGGCCATGCAGGGGCGCTTGAAATCCTTCAATATCAGTCTCAAGTTCCTTATAAATGTTTTTTAATGACGGTGGAACAGTCATGCCACGTTGTACGGAAAATGAGAGGCCATGTGCTTGACCAACACCATGATAGGGATCCTGACCTAAAATGACAACTTTAACCTGGTCAAACGGAGTAGTGTTTAATGCCCTAAATATATCTTGTCCTTTCGGATAGACTGTTGCACCTTTTTCCTTTTCCTCTTTTAAAAAAGATTTGAGATTTTTCATGTAATCTTTCTCAAACTCTTGATCTAAAACGGCTAACCAGCCGGGTTCTAATGCAGCAGACATAATGAATTGTAATTAAATAAATTTAAAAGTGATATAAGTAAAGGTATTAACCTCAATCAGAGAAAAATAGTTTATGATTTCTTTTTATAAATAGCCAATAAATCTCCTTCTAGTGTTGTTTTCGGGCCTTCAATAATTCTGCCCAATTCTATTCCCTTATGATCATAAATAATAAATGTAGGAACCATTTTAATATCCAGGCCGTCTATTATACCATTTTCAGCTTTCTTATGTCCGTCAACTGCAATAAATTCAATATTTTTTTCTTTAAAATGTAATGCATCCATAATTTTTAAAAAATTCGGAACATTTACTTTACTATCGCCACACCAGGTACCAAAAACAATTTTTATTTTTTCCTTTTTAACCAGCTTTTTTAATTCAATCATCGTGGCAGCATCCGGGGTGTAAGCAGCATACAAAGGATCATACATCTCTTTAAATTCAGGAAAAGTTGCCATGCCTTCTCGTGTGCAAGCGTTGATTAAGATATCTTTATTATGAACTTGATCGTGTATTTTTTTATTTATTTCTTGTGCGGAAACATTCATTGCTGATATGACTAATATAATGGATAGGAGTTTTTTCATGTTAAGAAAGAGAATTGTTGTATGAGTGAAATTTTTAATGAAATTATTGTTTTAAAAACTAATTTCTGCCATTTAAAAACGATATTTGCAAAAAAATAATAATTAGAATAAAATTTATGCCAAATATTATCAGATTAATTGCGGGGTTTGCTTTACTGGGTGGCGCAGTAGCTTTATTTATTTTCGGTTTCTGGCCTTGGGGCATTGTTGCCATTTTATTGGGCATTATTGTATTGGTAACTTATTTCTTTAATGAAAACATGCTATTGGCACAATGGTTTTTAAGAAAAGATAATATGCCAAAAGCAAAAATGTTTTTGGATCGAATTACCAATTATGAAAGTCAATTGATTAAGGTTCAACATGGATATTACAATTTATTAGTGGGTTTAATTGAAAGCAGAACAGCACCAATGAAATCTGAAAAATACTTTAAAACGGCTTTAAGTTTAGGAATGCAAATGGATCATAACATTGCTTTAGCTAAATTGAGTCTGGCTGGAATTGCAATGGCAAAGCGTAATAAACGTGAAGCTACACTTTATCTGGCAGAGGCTAAAAAGGCAGATAAGAATAAGTTATTGGCTGATCAGATTAAACAAATGAAAGATCAAATGGGTATGATGGATAAGCAACAACAAGTTCGTTATCGCTAATTCATACGATATTGAAGAAAAAGGAGTCAAATTTATTTGGCTCCTTTTTTTATGCCCATAATGATTTATTAAAGTCATAATCTAAAAATAATTTTAGACGAGTCGAAATTTTTAATATTTTGGAGGTTTATCGATCCTCATCAATATTATGGAATTATATTACTCTTTTTCAGTGCTTATTGTTTTAGCATCATTTTTCTCTTATTTAAATCTCCGATACCTCAAACTTCCATCCACTATCGGGATTATGATCATCGCTATGATCAGTTCAATTGTATTGGTTTTAACAGGTAGCTTATTTCCAAAAACCTTCGATCATTTTTCTACATTGCTGCAAGATGTAGATTTTACGGAAGTACTGATGGGGGCGATGTTAAACTTTTTGTTATTTGCTGGTGCCATTCATATTAACCTGGTTGATTTAAGAGAACAAAGAGCACCTGTAATTATTTTCTCTACGGTAAGCGTGGTCATTTCCACTTTTGCTGTAGGCGCATTGGTATTTTATATTGATTTTACTTGTCCTTTATGATAAAAGATCCTGAATCAAGTTCAGGAGGACGAGCGAGAGGAATTACGAGTTTATTTCGCAAGCTGTTTAGCTATTTGTACTTCAGATAAAAGATCCTGAATCAAGTTCAGGAGGACGGGCGATGGGTGTTTGATGAATAAATTCTAACCAGTCGCTGTCATGCTGAAGTATGAAGCATCTCTAACCTATGGACTGCGGAAGTTCACTCACTCACTGTACTAAATTCCCGGGTTGCTGCAATACGTATTTTTTATAAAAGGATTATATATATTCCTTCGGATAAAAGATCCTGAATCAAGTTCAGGAGGACGAGCGATGGATGTTCGATGAATAAATTCTAACCAGTCGCTGTCATGCTGAAGTATGAAGCATCTCTAACCTATGTAGTGGGGAAGTTAACTCACTCACTGTACTAAATTCCCGGGTTGCTGCAATTCCGTGAATTTTTTTGAAGGATTATACATGTCACTTTGGAGAAAAGATCCTGCATCAAGTTCAGGAGGACGAGCGAGGAGAATTTACGAGTTTTATTTCGCAAGCCATTTAGTTATTTGTACTTCAGAAAAGGATACAGGATCTAGTTCATTTCTGAAATAGTTAAAACCAAAGCTTGTTATTTATTGTAGTTTATAAAAAATCTTATATCTATGGCAACATCACAAGAAGGAAGTACAAATAATACTCAGGAAGAAGGAAACATTCAGGATTTAGGTGGCCATGAGGCCATTGAAAAGCTACGTGGTTTGGCAGAGAAAGCCGAAAGCTGCTTCTTTTGTACCAGCATTAAAACAGGAGTTCCATTATCAGTAAGGCCTATGGCTATTCAGCAGGTTGATGATGAAGGAAATCTTTGGTTCATGAGCTTAAAGGATAGTCATAAAAATGATGAAATTTCATCTGATCCGTTTACGCACCTTTTATTTCAGGCTGGTGCACATTCTGGTTTCGTTAATATTTACGGAATTTCAGAAATTAGCAGAGATCAGGCTAAAATAGATGAACTTTGGACTCCATTACTTAAAACCTGGTTTCAAGGTGGAAAAGATGATCCAAACATCACACTCATTAAAGTTATTCCTTCTGAAGGATATTACTGGGATACTAAAAACGGATCTGCAGTTGCTTTCTTAAAAATGGCAGCATCTGTAGTAACCGGAAAAACAATGGATGATTCGGTAGAAGGATCTTTAGATATCGACTAAAATTACTAAAGGTTAAAGGTTGAAAAGTTATACGTTTAGACTCAGCGCATATTTTGCGATTTAACCTGAACATAGAACCAGAAACCTTTAACCTATTTATCATCTAAGTTATCGTAACCTTCCAGTTCTTCTCTTTGAGATCTTTTGCTTAAGATATCATCATCTTCATGCTGTGTTCTGGAAAAAAACAATGCTTCAGCCTGGATTCTTTTGATCAATTGGCGAACCAAAGTTAAATCAAATGCATCTTTACTCAGTTTGATGCAATATTCTCTTTCATTAATTTCTAAACTTGAAGTATTCATATGGCAATGATTTAATTATCAATTGCTGTAAATATAGAAAAGGCCTGCTAAACAGTTGTTAGCAAGCCTTTTAATTTTATGTTATGTTTTTGTTAAGATCAGTTACTCCATAGAGCAAGTTTACTTATGCGAAAGGAACAATCCGTCATCAGTTTTAGTAACTTTTAGAATCCCTTTTGAGGTTAATGCTTTTAATGTGGTATCCCATTTCTTGTTGCTCCAATCGGTTAACTTACCTTTAATTTCAGTTAAAAGATGCTGTTCATCTTCATTTATAAGAGAATAAAGTTCTGTTTCCTCAGCAGTCATCTCGATTTTCTTTTTCTCCGGACGCATTTGAGGGAAGAACAATACTTCCTGAATGGTGCTTTGATTTGTCATTAACATCACAATACGATCGATACC
This sequence comes from Pedobacter psychrotolerans, assembly GCF_004340665.1. GTDB lineage: Bacteria > Bacteroidota > Bacteroidia > Sphingobacteriales > Sphingobacteriaceae > Pedobacter > Pedobacter psychrotolerans. The sequence goes on along the minus strand of NZ_SLWO01000004.1, from coordinate 235,828 downwards.
AAAACCTAAACCTGAAGTAGGAGGCATACCATATTCCAATGCACGAACAAAATCATCATCCATTGCCATGGCTTCAGCATCACCACGATCAGCTAGGGTTAACTGATCTTCAAAACGTTCTCTTTGATCAATAGGATCATTTAACTCAGAATAGGCATTTCCAATTTCTTTACCATTTACGAAGATTTCAAAACGCTCTACCAAGCCTTCAGCTGAACGGTGTTTTTTGGCCAGTGGTGTCATCTCAATTGGATAATCGGTGATGAAAGTCGGCTGAATTAAATTTGCTTCTACTTTGGCACTGAAAATTTCGTCTACCAATTTACCACGCCCCATTGTAGAATCGGTTTCAATATCTAAATCCTTGCAGGTTTGAATAAGTTCATTCTCATTCATCGCAGATACATCTATTCCGGTATATTTCTGAATAGATTCATACATGGTTAGCTTTTCGTATGGTCCTTCAAAGTTGATATCATTTTCGCCGACTTTAACTACTGCTGAACCATTGGTGGCGATTGCCACTTTTTCTAGACACTCTTCCACCATAGCCATCATCCAGATATAATCTTTATAGGCTACATAAATTTCCATAGAGGTATATTCTGGATTATGCGTGCGGTCCATTCCTTCATTACGGAACATTTTTCCGAACTCATAAACACCGTCAAAACCAGCAACAATTAATCTTTTTAAATACAATTCATTTGCAATGCGCAAATAAAGTGGCATATCTAGAGTATTGTGATGTGTGGCAAAAGGACGTGCAGCTGCGCCACCATGAATGGGTTGTAGAATTGGTGTTTCCACTTCCATCCAACCTTGGTTATCAAAATAATTACGCATTGAATTAATCACCTTGCTGCGTTTGATGAAAATCTGTTTGTAATCTGGATTTACCGTTAAATCTACATAACGCATGCGGTAACGCAATTCCGGATTGGTGAAACCATCATACACATTTCCGGCATCATCACGTTTTACAATAGGTAACGGACGTAAGGATTTAGCTAAAACTTTAAATTCAGTAACATGGATAGAAATTTCTCCGGTTTGTGTGGTAAATACGTAACCCTTTACACCTATAAAATCTCCAATATCCAATAACTTTTTAAATACCGTATTGTATAAGGTTTTATCCTCATCAGGACAAAGTTCATCTCTTTTTAAATAAACCTGGATACGTCCTGTTGAATCTTGTAATTCAGCGAATGATGCAGCACCCATGATATTGCGACCCATAATCCGGCCTGCTAAACTCACCGTTTTGTAAGCAGTTTTATCTTTTTCGTAATTTGCTAAAATATCTGCAGCAGTTACATTAACGTCATAAGCCTCTGCCGGATAAGGCTCTATACCTAACAGACGTAATTGTTTAAGCGATTCACGTCGTAATATTTCTTGTTCTGATAATCCTATACTCATTTCGGGTATTTTTTGCAAAAGTAATGATTTTGAAAATATAATCGCATCTGATCAAAATATTTATCAGACATTAAAAATCGATTTTAACCTCACCAATCGGATGATATATACTTAGCGTGGGAGATTAATACATCAAATTATTTTTTGGATAATAGCGGTTTTTCCTGAAGATAAAAAGTCAGTAGCCCTCCGCTAATCAATTGTTGATGCGTGATTTCATTTTTCAGCAGTATTTTTCCATTTAAAATGATCTTCGAAATGTAAATGGCATTTTTGCTTGATTTTACCGTTTTAATATTTAATTTCTTACCCGTGTTAAAAGAAATAGTAGTTTGATTAAATGATGGGCTGGTGATTTGATAAATACCAGAAACCGGGTCTATCGGATAAAATCCTAGTGATGCAAAAACATACCATGCTGACATTTGCCCTGCATCATCATTTCCACTTAAACCGCCTGCACCTTCATCATATTCTTCATCCAAAATCCTGGCTACTTGTTGCTGTGTTTTCCATGGACTGGAGGTATTGTTATATAAAAACGGAATCTGATGTCCGGGTTCATTTCCATGCCAGTATTCCTTTTTTGCGAAAATGGAATCAAGTTCGTTTTCTAATTTTTTTTTGCCGCCCATCAATGAGATTAATCCTGGCAGATCATGAGGTACATAAAAGGTATACTGCCTCGGCGTTCCTTCAGTAATATAAGGCTCACGGTGATCAGGAAGATAGGGTTTATACCAATTGCCATTGCTGTATTTACCCCTCACCATACCAACTTCCTGATCAAAGATGTTTTTGTAGTTTAATGCTCTTTTAGATAGTGTGTTATAGTCATTCTGTTTACCTAAATCTTTTGCTATTGTGGAAAGGGCATAATCATCATAAGCGTATTCTAATGTTCTGCTTACCTGCTCCTTTTTGTGGAAGGCATTTGGAATACTATCTTCCATAGGAATATAACCATATTTTAAATAACTGTTAATACCTCGTCTGCCTTTACCATTGAGATAATCGGCAGAATCAGGCATTTCAAAAGCATTTTGTCTCATTAAACGGTACGCTTCATTAACATCATAATCCCTGATCCCTTTTTGATAAGCAGATGCAATAAAGGCCGTGCTATGATCGCCAATCATGGCAGCAGTATAGCTATTCCAGCAGGGGAAAATGGGTAGCCATCCGCCCTGACTTCCTTTTAGGATTAATGAATTGACAAACGAATTAGCCATTTTTGGTTGTAGTAATTCAACCAGTGGCAACTGCGCCCTATAAATATCCCACATGGAAAAGTCATCGTAATAATTGCCTTTACTTATCTTTTCGTTTTGATAGTTGCCTGCAAAACGTGGGTAGGAGCCATCAACATCATTAAATAGCCTTGGATGTTGCTGGGCATGATATAAGGCGGTATAAAATATTTTCTTCTTTTTTTCACTATCATCATTGATTTTAATCTGCGCTAAAGACTTTTCCCAGTATGCTTTGGTATTTGTCCTTACAGCATCAAAACCATCGGAATTGATTTCTTTTTCCAGATTTGCCCGTGCTGCTGCGATACTCGTGAATGATGTTCCAGAGCGAATAATAAGTTCTTCCCCTTTTTGCAATTTGAACCCTGCGAATACACCAAGATCTTTTTTATTGCTAATGGATGGCTGATTGGAATGTGTTCCTTCGGTGTAAGTGCCGCTTATTGTAAATGCCTTTTTGATTTGGATAAAGAAATAGCCACTAAAGCCAGCCGGTTGTCCCCATCCTTGATAAATCCGGTGAACTGGATTATAACCAGAGATTTCGCCCTTTTCCTGATCAATTTTTATAAAGCCTTTATTTTGATCGCTATTTGGGCTGATTAAAATATATACACTGTCGCTTTTCAGCGCCGTGATCCTTATTATGCCACTTCGGAGTGTAGCCGTAATTTCAGTTTTCAGCTGATGTTTTGGTAAAGTAATGCTGTAATAATCCGGACTAGCAACCTCATTCTCATGATTGTAATCATCTGCTACTTCATTCCAACTGGTTTTTAACTGACCGGATATGGGGGTGATGGTGAAGCTTCCGTAGTCTTGCGTACAGGAGCCACTAATCCAGTGTGTTGCTCTAAACCCGTAAATTTTTTTGTTGTTATAATAATAGGGGGCAAGGCATTTGGTTTCACTAAGCTGTGTTTGTGGCGTCCACTGCGTCATGGCAAATGGAGAAGCAACCGCTGGTATGGTATTCGCCAACCGTTCAGTTTTGTCTTCAATGTGCTGGCTAGCCATGGTTGTACTGGCTGATGTACCTGAAAATGGTTGTACATATTTTACAAGGGATTGTTGCTGACCATATGAAAAATAGCTAAGCAGGATAACCTGTGAAATGACTAATGAAAAGATGATACAGTATTTGTTATTATGCTTATTGTGCTTTTCTATCATGGTATTAATGCTGTATCTGGTTTATGTAGCTAATTTATTATAATTTACGGAAGAGCGATGAAATTATTGATGCGCAATAGCCATTAACTTACGGTATTTCTGGTGCATTTCAATTGAAGTATTTATGGGATTACCGATAGGTTGAATAGGATAATCCTTTCTTTGATTTACCCATTTCCATTCCCATTCACTCACCTCTTTATTAAATTTTTTGAGGTCTAAAGTAGTTCTTTCATTTAATGATTTTGCTGCACGTCTGAAGAAAAGTTCCCATCTGGGTTTATAGAAATCATTTAATAAACCGCTCCACTGCCTGCAGGCATATTCATTGAGCGGGTTTTTAGCATCGCCCCAAAGGGTAATCAAATCCTTCGCATTCATTTCGTAAAGGGCTTTTTCTTCAGGATTTGTACCCCACTTTCTGGCTTCGCTTACCCATGGCCCAAGGAGGAAATCCTTTCTGGTCGCAAGGAGTTTATCCATATCGGTAATCAGCTGAATAAAGTTTTGGCTTTCTGTATTGAACCTTTTTGAATCCTTTTGTTGATAGGCATCAACAACTTTTCGCTGAACAGAAAGTGCATAATTGGCCATTACCTGACGGGTTATATCAACAATATCGTATTGAAAGCCATCACTTTGTTTGCATGTTGGTGCTGCTTTTACAAATTCATCCCAGGCAGGTAGCAAATCACGTTCATTATAATTAAGTGTTGTCTTGGCCCAACGGGTAAGGGAATCAAAAGTTGGCCTGGCCTGTATGATGGATTCTGCTCCATCTCTGATGTATTTATCTTCAGGAACAGTATATACCGTTTTTCTTAAAATTTCCCATGCTTTTAAGGCATTGGTGTTTTTATTTCCATATCGGTTGAATACGAATTTTGGTAACCATGTATTCAGGTCAATTGGAGTGGTTCGCCAGGTATTTTCCATCATGAGCTCATAGAGAACAGGGTTTTGTTCAATCCCCTCCATCGTCAGTCCGATCCCCTTCATCTTTCCACTCTTTGGATCATTTAGTGCCTGGGAAGGAGCATTGGCAACTACGTCCATTCGGCCAAATAGGTTGGTGTTTCCACCGAAATTATGAAGCATATTCCAGATCCACGGCTTGCCATAAAATCCTGCAGTACGTTTCCAAACCGGCTCAATTTCTGTTGCCAGATCAAGTAGAATCATTTTATCATTCGGAACTGCCTTTAAGAGTGCTTCTGTTTGTGCTTCCTTCCAAAATTTCCTGTCGCTATAAAAAAGCCATCCCTGCATCACCCAAATTGCTTTTGGATCAGCGGCCGACATGCCATCATATATTCTGGCACTCAACTTACTTAGAAATTCAGGTTCGGCAGATGGTGGTTCATTTTCATTGAAAGTATCGGCTGAATAAAGGTGATCGGTACCCAACATTTCTGTTTGTTTTTGAAGGAATTTCTTTCCAATCATCGCAAACATGGGGTCTTCTGAATCCAGAATGTACGTGTCTGCAAACCCATTGGTCCAATTAGTAGCTTTTAGTTTTGCATTAGGGAATTTATTTTTAAAAGCCGCAGGTACGTGCCCCGTAAAGGCAGGCAATACAGGTTTCATTCCCAATGATCTTTCTCTTTCTAAAATTTTCTTTTGTAATTCGAAGTGGCTTTTCATCCAGGTTACCGGAAGCGGACCACCCCAGCCATCGATGTTACCCATCCAAAACCACGAAAAATATGCAGGCCCGGTAAAAAAGCCTTTTAACTCTTCATCCGAAAAACCCATTTCTTTATAAAGTAAATACCAGGTGTATTCTTCTCCTGTTATCGCCAATGGAATATTAATGCCATGTAATGCCATCCAGTCGATTTCTTTTTCCCATCTTTCCCAATCCCACCAACTCATGCTGTAATTAAAGGTGCAATAATTAAGGTAATACCGATATTCATATGGCGTTTCCTTCCTTATTTTTTGGGTTACTTCAGGAAGGTTTTTAGGGACATTCAGGTTGGTGCCATTCCAGGTAATCTGGCAGTGAGCGTATTCGGTGAGGTAATAATAAAAGGCAGAAGCCAGGGCTACACCACTGCTTCCTCTTAAAATAATTTTTTTGTTTTTACTTTCTATTTCAAAAACATCCATTCCATTTTTAGCATCGATGCTTTCGGTGATAAAGGAACCATGTAATTTTGGCAACACCCTTTGAATTAATTGATTAGAAGATGCAAGATAATCTTGTGACCAACCATTGCTGGAAGTCAGGATGAAGAGTATAGCAGCGAATATAATTTTTAATTTCATGTTAGATTTTTAGGAACCACTTTTTATCGTAAAGAAACTTTAAGAGTAATAATTGTATAAGTAAAACACCTGTCCATAAGCCTGCTTGTTGCCAGGCCATTGGTATTTGGTTAATGAGTCCTCCGAAAAGAAATTGTGAGGTAGATTCAAAATTAAGAAAACCATGTGCAAAAATATAAATGAGTATGGAATTGGTACCCATCCATACAAATGGCATACTCCATTTTTTTAGCGACTTCACATCAATGATGTAATAGAAGATTGTGAAAAGTAAAATGCTCCATCCTCCGGCAAAAAGCACGAATGAGCTGGTCCACATGGTTTTGTTAACCGGAAAAAATAAGCCCCAAGTTAGGCCGGTGATCAGGCATAAGACACCTCCTAAAAATAACCCCATTAGCTTCTTTTGAATGCTTAAAAGAGGAGAGGCAGATTTGATAAAAGTACCAACAAAAATACCCATCATTGCGGAACAGATTGCAGGGATGGTACTGAGTAATCCCTCAGGATCATATACCTTTCGATGCAGTTTACCAGGCAATAATATCCTATCTATATAAGCGGAAAGATTGCCTTCGGGTGTTAACACTCCGCGACCAAAATGGGGTATAGGTACATAAGCCATAAATAGGTAATAACCAATGAGAATGGCGAAGAACCAGATAATTTGCTTTGGCAGTGAAAAATTTAAATAAATTAATGCGGCAAAAAATGTAGATAATCCAATTCTGGCGAGCACACTGGCAAACCTTGTATTTTCATATCCATTCCATTTAAAAAGGCCATTTACAATAACGCCCAGCAAAATTAAAATGAGTGTTCGCTTAATTAAAGCTTTATAGATGGGCTTTGAAGAATGGTTACCTGTATTTTTTTGGTCGAAATATTTTTGATAGGAATATGGCATAGATACTCCCGATATAAAAATAAATAATGGGAAAATCAGGTCATAGAAAGTGAAGCCATTCCAGGGTGAATGGTGTAATTGATTGCTGATACCAATTAAAATCCGTTCAAATATAGATAGGTTTTCATTTGTGGCGATAGTCCAATCTTTAGGATTTTGAACCAATGCATACTTTTCTTTTACACCATTTGCTAATCCATGAAAAATCCCTTCGCCGCTTACAATCCAGAACATGTCAAAACCCCTCAATGCATCGAGTGAAATCAACCGTTTGCTTTTTTGGTCAGGCAATTTTGCTGCTGTAATTTTTGCGGTGTCCATTTGTAGATTGTAAATTAATATGGCGGGTATCCAGAGGTAAGAACTTGTGCCTGTAATGAAACAGAAGTGAGTAATGGAAATAAAAAAAGTAATCGTTTAATCATAGAGATGAATTTGGGTATTTTTTCTGAATAACCTGTAATGAGGAAGAACTTTCTCTAAACACTATTTTAGAGAAAGTTCTTCTTTACCGTCCTTTAATTTTAATTATAACCCGGATTTTGTTTCAGTTTTGGATTTAAAATCATTGCTGATGCTGGAATTGGCATCAAACGATGGAATGTTTGCGCATCTGTTTTAAAGCCCCATTTTCCTTCAAACTTACCAAAGCGAATCATATCATTGCGGTGCCAGCATTCCCATGCCATTTCTCTGCAACGCTCTTTATATAAATCTTCTAATGTTACGGCAGCCCAAGCTGGAGAAGTGGTTCTAGCAGCTCTCACTTGGTTAACTAAAGATAAAGCAGTTTGACCTAATGTTGGTATAGCACCACGAAGGTTTGCTTCTGCTTTCATCAGCAGAATATCCGCATATCTGAAAATGGGTACATCATTGTTCTGGTTTCTATTGGATGAGGTGCTGTCACAATAGAATTTGTTATTGCGGTAGCCCATGTTCCAGGCGATTTCGTCGTTTCCGGCATCGAATGGTCTGGAAGCATCACGCAAAGTAACGTTAGGCATAATATTTACCTTATAAGTCAGAGTATCTCCACCATCTGATCCTGTATAGAATTGATCATAACCTTTCTTAGTTGTGAGTACAGTAACTGGAGAACCATCAAATTTAAATTGAGGTCCTGTAATCCATTGCGCATTTCTTTTATCATTCGGATCGTTAAAGTTTGCATAGTACTCCGGTAAAGTGCTCATGGGGGCACTTGGTGTGTGTTTTAAACTATACTTTGCTTGTAATGATCTTGGTAATGAATAACGGGCATAAAACATATATCCGTTGCTAAATCCAGGATCGTAAGGAATAGCGAAAATAAATTCTTTTATCTGAGAACCATTATCAATGAAGAACATTTTGTGATAATCAGTTTCTAAACTAAATGGTGTACCCGTAGCAGAAATAATCGCGTCGCACATTGCCGCTGCTTCATTATAGCGAGCGGTACCAGTGTAAACTTCAGCGTTAAGATACATTTTTGCTAGAATGGCGTAAGCAGTGTACTTGGTTGGCCTGCCATACGTTGTGGCTCCTGTAGTAATGCTTAAGTTTGGCAGTACATCCTTAAGTTCTGCTTCGATAAAATTAAAAACCTCAGTTCGGGATTTTGTTTCAGGAGATGTTGTTTCTCCAAAAGAAGTTACAATCGGGATGTTACCCCATAAATCCATCATCATGAAAAAAGCAAGCGCTCTTGTGGCCCTCAATTCAGCAACTGCAGCTACTTTACCGCTTGATGCGGGTGCACTTTCAAGTAAAAATAAACTTTGATTTGCTTTACTAATGGTGCCTGAAAGCCATGACCAGCCACTATTCACATGTCCGTTGTCTTTATCCCAGGTGTGTTTGTGATGCTGCTCAAAACGTCCTCCATCGTACCAGTTACCACCTCTTGCAGGCATAATTGATTCATCTGTACTTAAAGATTGCATGAAGAAGTAATCCGTACCCCAATTTTGTCTCAATTGTACATAAACCTGCCCCGTTAGTTGTATAAAGTGTTGATCTGTTTGTGGAAATGTTTCAGGCGTTAATTGTGTTTCCACTTTTAAATCTAGTTTATGGCAGGAGCTTAACACACTCAATGTTAATATTGTTCCTGCGATATATTTAATAAGACTTTTCATCTTCGTTGATTTTAATTAAATGATACGTTTAAACCAAACAAGAATGTTCTGGTTTTAGGATAAAAGTTGTTGGTATCTACACCTGGAGCGATACCTCCTTGATTAATCTCTGGATCGATTCCTTTGTAACCAGTGATCACAAATAAATTATTAGCAGTGGTATAAATTCTTAACGAATTCACGCCTGGAATAAGTCCCTTTTTAAAGGTATAACCTAACGTCGCGTTATCTAACCTCAGGTAACTTCCATTTTCAATAAAACGGCTTGAATATTTATATGAGTTAAAATCTGCTACCGATTCATTTTCTACTTCAACTGGAATATTAGTAAATTGTGCGGTACTTGGGCGGAATAAATCAGCACGCGTTACATTCATAATTTTACTACCCAAAACTGCCCTCATGAAAATACTTAAATCGAAGTTTTTGTAACGCAGATTATTGGTCCACCCAACTAATGCTTTTGGTTGTGCATTTCCTAATATATAATAGTCAGTTTTGTTCAGTAAACCCTGCGTTTTTATATTTCCAGCAGCATCATAATACTGAGAAACACCATTTGCATCTTTACCAGCATAATTGAAAGTATAAAATGTTCCGATAGCCTGTCCAGGTGCTAAAATCTGCAATGTTGCACCACTTTGTCCTGCTCCATCCGGTGTTATAGTCAATCGGTTATCAATGTTGTATCTACTATCAGATAGTGTAATGATTTTGTTCACATTTCGGGCTAGGTTAATTCCAGTAGTCCAACTGAAGCTATCCGTAATTACTGGTGTGCCGTTTAAAACTACCTCTATACCTTTATTGCTTAATTTGCCCACATTTGCGGTAAGTTGGCCAGAAGGATAAAGATTTTGATCAACATCGAAGGTTAGAATTAAATCAGTGGTTCGCTTATTGTACCAATCGACTGAACCACTTAATCTTCCGCCAAATAAACCAAAGTCTACACCTAAATTGGTTGTTGCTGTTTTCTCCCAACGTAAATCTGGGTTTTCATTTTGGATAGCACCATAAGCGCCTTCTCTAGGTGAGCCATTATAATAAAATTGGCCTACCTGCCCATAAATAAGTTTAGTTGTTAGTGGTGCAAAACCAAGTGAGTTTCCGGCAATACCATAACTTCCACGCAGTTTTAATGATCTGATCACATTTTGATTTTTCAGGAAGTTTTCCTGGTCGATATTCCAGGCTGCACCAACCGATGGAAAATAACCCCATTGTTCGTTTTTGCCGAATACATTGGAGCCATCTCTTCTAATTGATCCCTGAATTAAGTATTTGTTTTTATAATTATAGTTAACCCTTGCAAAATCAGAAATCATTAATATTTCCTGATATATAACATCTGGATTAAAGTTTACCCTAAAATCGCTTACAGCATATGGGTTTCCTAAACTTAAATTATTATAACCAACCTCGTTAACCGGGAAATTGGTAGATGTAGCTTGAAAACCATCATTATTTAAAGATTGCTGATAAGAATATCCAACTACCGCATTAATATCATGGTCCCCGAACTTCTTATTCCAGGTAAGATAAGTTTCTAAAATTTTATTTGTATTTTGATATGCATTTCTCAATGCAACACCATTTTGGCCAACCAATGATACAAATGTAGGATTTGCGGGCGGATCAGGTGTGTTTCTTACATTGTTGTAACGAGAAGTATAAATACTATTATAAAATGCACCATAAACATTCTGTGTATTTTGGTAAGAAACATTGATGTCATACGTAAATCCAAAAGGCAATTTCAAATTAGCACTCAGGTTTCCTAAAATATTTTTGGTTTTTAGGTTTTCTTTTCCATTTTCTAACATGGAAACCGGATTGTAATAGCTGGTTTGAACTAGATTGTCAAAATAACTTCCATCTGGATTTCTTACCGGAGCTGTCGGCAAGTAAGTAAGCATTTGCGAAAGAATTGTGTTTCTGTAAGGAACCAAATCTGCATTGCTCACAGAATTGCTTAAATTAAATGAAAGTTTAAGTTTGTCATTGAAAGCTTTTTGCTCCACACCAACACGGCCAATAAATCTATCTAAACCACTGGTTTTAATAATTCCTTGTTGGTTAAAATAGTTTACACTTGCGTTGTAAGTTGTTTTTTCTGTCCCTCCACTTAATGAAATGTTATGATTTTGAGACATCGCGTCGCTTCTTTGCACTTCATCTTGCCAATTGGTGTTGGCACCTTTATCATTCGCTGGCGTTAATGCAGAATTATTTTTCGCTAAAAAAGCACGTAATTGATCTGCATTCATCATCTCATATCTATTTGAAACATTCTCAACTCCAAAATAACCGTTATATGCAATTTGAGTTTGTCCGGCGACACCTTTTTTGGTTGTGACCATGATGACACCGTTTGCAGCCCTGTTTCCATAAATGGCGGCTGCAGCAGCGTCTTTCAGTACGTCTATAGAAGCGATATCGTCAGGTGCAATAATGGAAATGTCAGCACCCACTACACCATCAATTACAAATAATGGAGATTGCGCACCTTCACGAAGTGTAGAAGCACCTCTCATAATAATCGCTGCGTTACGGTTTGGGTCTCCGCTGCGGGTAATGTTCAATCCAGGTACTTTACCTTGTAACATCTGGCCAACATCACTAATTGCTCCCTTGTTCAAGTCATCTCCTTTAACAGTGGAGATTGAACTGGTTAAAGCCTTTCTGGTACTTTTACCATAACCAACTACCACCACATCAGTAAGTGATGAACTGGCTTCAGTAATGATTACCTGATAGGTTGATGCAGCAGCTACGGTAAGTTCTTTGGTTTCATATCCTAAAAAACTGAAAACAATTTTATCTCCCGTTTTTGCTGAAATACTGAATGATCCGCCTGTGCCAGTTGAAGTAACTTTAGTACTTCCTTTTACTGCAACAGAAGCACCAATGATGGGCTGGTTGGTATTGTCTAATAAATTTCCTGAAATTTTGCGCTCTGTTTGTGCATAAACATTATTGAAAGATTGCCCAATGAGTAAGAGAACCAGAAGAACAAAACTATACTTAAAGTGCGTAAAGTTAATTCCCATGAGTGAGTAAAATTAAGTTCATAAATAATTTGTTTGATTTAGTTATTGTTAGTTAAAATTTAATTGTAGGAGGGAGGTATTTCGCAACCAATGCTTTGTAGTAGGGCTGTAATTCTTCCCAACTCTTTTGGTTAGGGTTTTTAGAATATAAATCATATGGATTGAACAGTCTTACCCACTTAAACATTTCGTGGTCTTTTTCACTCATCAAATGATCATATGCATTTTCCCGGTGTTGCGAATAAAACGAATGATAACGCAGCATATATAATCCAGATTCGGGTAAATAAGGCTTCATCATGTGGTATACGTATTCATCATGCCCCCATGACATATCCACGTGATCAAGCCCGCAATTTTGCGTATAAACGCCAAGTTTGGTTTGGTAAACGGGATTATGGAAATCAGGGTTTGCACTAAAAAATTCTGAATACACAATTTTATCTGAATAAGCACAACCCACCGGAAAGGTATCACCCACAACGGCCCATTGCGGCTCGCCATATAAGCAAAGCACTTTGCCCATATCGTGAATCAGTCCAACCAATACCATCCAATCTGGGTGGCCATCATTTCGTATCGCTTCAGAAGTTTGTAAAAGGTGCTGCATCTGATCTAAATCCGTGTCAGGGTCAGAATCATCAACCAGTTTATTTAAGAAATCAAACGCATTCCAGATTGGCATTTCTTCTTTATCAAACTTTAAATAATCAGCTTTTTTCTGCTGAACAAAATCATAAGTTTGATAAGTATGATTTAATCTGTAAAATTCTTTTACGCCATCTTTTTCAGTTTCTTCATAGTTCCTGAACTGATCTTCTTTTTTATCTGCATTAATGCTGGTTGGATCAGGATAACGGACTAATAAATCCTCTTCCCATTGATCAAGATTTTTCAAAGGATTGTGATCATCCTTTGAAACGATATTTTCGTTTCTCATAAGATTAGAAATGATTTGGTTAAAAATTATCTTTTTGGTTTCCTAAAGTTGAGTTTTTGAAACCTTAAAATTTTATGATTTACCGTTTTTATTTACTTAAACGATTACGTAAAATTCAGCAAAATTTAGTGCAGCGATGTTTATTAATATTTTAATGCTGATGGGTTAGAAGGTTAATTGGTTTGTAACCAGTATGTTTTAATAAAGTATTCTACCTTTCTGCTGGGGTATTATTATGATAATTATTTTATATTTTCGCAACTGGAATTTGATAAGCCAGCAGGAATTGATAATTCCAAGCGGTTCAAAAAAGTAACTCTAACTAATTAAAATTCATATTCAAAATAGTTAAGAATAAACTCTTTGTTATCGCAATCATAAAAAACAAACAAACAAAACATAAATAACGAAGAATGTCTGGAGAGGTTAATATTAAACGATTAGCACAAGAACTCAATATTTCTATTGCAACTGTTTCTAAGGCACTTAATGATAGCTATGAGATTAGTTTAAAAACAAAGAACAGGGTTTGGGACCTGGCTAAACAGCTTAATTATACACCAAATCCTGCAGCCAGTAATTTAAGAAGCAATAAGACCAAAACCATCGCCGTAATTATTCCTTTTGTGGCCAATAATTTTTTTTCAAGGGCAATTAAAGGTATTGAGGAAATTGCCAGAAAGTACGGGCACCATGTATTGATTTATCAAACGCACGAAGATATTGAAATGGAAATGTCTTTCACCAATAGTTTACTCAATGGGCGGGTAGACGGGATTCTTACTTCAGTATCTAGCAGTGAATATAATTTAGATTATTATAAAAATCTCGTGAAGAAAGTACCATTGGTGTTTTTTGATCGGGTTTATAAAGATTTGGATGCTTATAATGTAGCCACCGATGATTATGAAATTTCATATGATGCCACTGTTCATTTAATTGAGTGTGGCTGTAAAAAAATCGCTTATTTATATGGCTTAGAAAATTTGCCTGCTGGCAAAGCAAGGTTTTCTGGTTTTGAAGATGCTTTGCAAGATAACGGATTAATGGTAGATGATCAGTTGGTGATCAAATATGTGGAGGATGAAGAACAAAATTTAAAACAAATCAGTGATCTACTAAGTCAGCATCAACCTGATGCACTTTTTTCATCCATAGAAGAATTTGTAATTCCAGCTTATACCGCCTGCAAAGCACTCAAGTTCCAGATTCCGGAAGATATTAAAATCATAAGTTTTTCAAATCAGGCTACCGCGCATCTCCTGAATCCATCATTAACCACGATAACACAACCAGCTTTTGAAATTGGCCGTGAAGCCGCTACCTGCCTGTTTAAAATTTTAAACAAAAAAGGTCATGGAGATGATCAGGACATCATTCTTAAATCAACTTTAATCAAAAGAGAATCTACAGGGTGTTAGGTGTAATTCGAACTCATTTAAATAATTACCGTACCGAAAACGTTTACGTAATTAAATAAAAGCTTTAAGCCATTAAGCTTTAAATTTTTTCTGATTTTTAAAAAAACCAAATATTTAAATCCCTGATATGAATCACCTTTCAGCACTTGATTGTGCCGTATTTTTGATATACTTCATTGTTGTATCTGCTTATGGCTATTGGGTTTACCGAAGTAAAAAAAAGAAGCAAACTGATACAAAAGATTATTTTCTGGCTGAAGGCTCATTAACCTGGTGGGCAATTGGGGCCTCTATTATAGCATCTAATATATCTGCTGAACATTTTATTGGGATGTCTGGCTCCGGCTTTGCAATGGGTCTTGCTATCGCAAGTTACGAATGGATGGCTGCGGCAACATTAATTATTGTTGCTATATTTTTTCTTCCGATATACCTGAAGAATAAAATTTACACCATGCCCCAGTTCCTGTCGCAACGATACAATAATACTGTAAGTACGCTGATGGCTGTTTTCTGGCTTTTGGTTTATGTGTTTGTCAATTTAACCTCCATTTTTTTCCTGGGTGCTATTGCCATCGAAACCATAACCGGAATCCCATTTAGCACTTGCATCATATTTCTAGCTATTTTTTCAGCAATCATCACTTTAGGAGGAATGAAAGTGATCGGTTATACAGATGTTATTCAGGTAATTGTGCTAGTAGCGGGTGGCCTAATAACCTGCTACATGGCCTTAAAGCTCGTTTCTGAAAAACTGGATACACAAACCGTTCTGGGTGCCCTTCCATTATTAAAAAGTGAAGCCTCAGATCACTTCCACATGATTTTTTCAAAAGGTGACAAGTTTTACAATGAACTACCTGGAATTGCGGTATTAGTTGGCGGCCTCTGGATTAATAACCTTAACTATTGGGGTTGCAATCAATATATTGTACAACGGGCATTGGGTGCTGATTTAAAAACTGGCCGAAGCGGATTAATTTTTGCCGCATTTTTAAAATTGTTAATTCCTGTTATTGTTGTAATTCCAGGTATTGCCGCTTTTGTAATGTATCAACGCGGATATTTTCAGCAGGAAATGCTTGATGCCAGCGGTGTGGTTAAACCTGATCATGCTTATCCTGTACTGATGAATTTATTGCCTGTAGGCATCAAAGGCCTTGCGTTTGCGGCGTTAACCGCTGCAATTGTGGCTTCGCTTGCCGGAAAATCCAATAGCTTAGCCACTATCTTCACTCTTGATATTTATAAAAAGTTTATCAAACCTGAAGCATCAGAAAGAAGATTGGTTGCCGTAGGGCGATGGTCTGTTGTAGTGGCTTCCCTAATTGCAATAGTTGTAGCACCTGCACTGCGTAGTTTTGATCAGGTTTACCAATTTATTCAGGAGTATGTAGGCTTTATTTCTCCCGGAATTTTTGCCATTTTTTTGCTGGGATTTTTCTGGAAAAAAACGACATCTCGTGCCGCACTCACTGCTGCATTATTAACCATTCCACTATCAATGTTGTTTAAATTCCTGCCAGTATTAACCAATGAATGGATTGCACCGATTCCTTTTTTGAATCGCATGTCGTGGGTATTTGTTATTATTATGATATTGATGGTTTTAGTCACCCTAACTGATCCAAAAAGTAAAAATAATCCACAAGGTCTTGAAATCGATCGCAGTATGTTTAAGGTAACACCAGCATTTACAGTGGCTTCCGTAATTATATGCGGGATTTTGGCTGCCTTATATACATTATTCTGGTAAGCAAATCAAAATTTTCGAAATCAATTCTAACTATAAAAAGATAAATCAACATATAATGAAATTTAAGATCCTGATTGCTTTTTTGCTGCTATCCTCAATTCATGCCATAGCTCAACAAAAATATAACATAAAAAATTTTGGTGCTGTCGGAGATGGAAAAACCAATGATGCTAAGGCCATTCAAAAAGCCATTGATGCTTGTTCCGCTGCGGGCGGTGGACAAGTGCTGGTGCCAACTGGCCACGTGTTTATGTCTGGTCCGTTTGGTTTAAAGTCTTTTGTTGAGCTGAGAATTGAAGGAGGTGCAAAAATTCTAGCCAGTCCGGATGAGAAATTATACACTAAGAGTGCGTTCAGGGAAAATAAAGGTGAAGGAACCATCTGGATTGGTGGCGAAAAACTGGAACAGGTGAGTATCACGGGAACCGGAATTCTTGATGGTAATGGAATTTCATTTATGGGCGAAGAAATTTCTGATTCTTATGTGTTAAAACCTTTTGAAATCATAGACCCGAGACCGCACCTGCTTACACTTATCGATTGTAAAAAGCTAAATATTGATGGCGTTACCTTTCAAAATTCAGCCTACTGGACAGTTCACCTGATTGGCTGTAATGATGTTTCAATATCCAACATCACTTTATTAAATAGCATCAAAATCCGGAACAGTGATGGGATAGACCTGGATCACAGTAAAAATGTAAGAATTACAAATTGTTATATCGAATCAGGTGATGATTGTATTTGTCTTAAAAATCGTCGTGAGTTTGAAGAATATGGTGCCTGCGAAAACATTGTGATCAGTAACTGCACCATGACCTCAAGTTCTTGCGCCATTAAAATTGGTTCTGAAAATATGGATCGGATCAGTAAGGTTTTAATCAACAACTGCAATATTGTAAATAGTAATCGTGGTATCGGAATTCAAAACAGAGATGAAGGAACAGTGAGTGATGTAATTTTTTCGAATTTGATTATTGAATCGAAGCTTTTTTCAGATGTATGGTGGGGGAAATCCGAACCGATTTATATTACGGCTTACCCGAGAGCAACTGCTAACAATAAGGATGCTGGCTGGCGTTTACCTAAAGGACAAACTAAAGGAAAAGTAGGGGCTGTTCGTGATATTTATTTCAGTAATATTCGTTGTACCGGAGAGAGTGGTGTTTACATCAGCGCAGAAAGTCAGGACAAAGTTTCTAATATTCACTTCGATCAGGTAAGCGTTAAATTGAACAAAACCACTAAACAACCGGGTGGAATTTATGATCGCAGACCAAGTAATGTAGAGGGTTTAGTGAAAAGTCCTATTGCCGGATTTTTCTTCGAAAATACAGGATTTGTAAGTGTAAATAATAGTGAAGTCATCTGGGGTCCAAATAAACCTTCATATGCCGGAAAGGCCCTGGAACAAAAAAATGTGAAGAAAATTAGTGTAGTAAATTTTCAAGAGCGCTAGTATTTCCAAAATTATTCAAAAGTTACTAACTCTCATGGCAATGTGGCTATTAGAGTTAGTAACCTTTTTTTGCAGGAACTTTTGTTACCCTTCGGTTTCAATACCTTCTTCGTACATTTCATTAATAGCGTCTGTATATTTCTTTTCTACCACGCGGCGCTTAACTTTCATGGTTGGCGTAATTTCGCCTTCATTTATATTAAATGGATTCCGCTTAATTTTAAAGTTCTTAATTCGTTCGAACTTTGCCAATTCATTAGAGATTTTTTTAATATCAACCTCCATCCAATCAATAATTTCTTTTTCGCTAATGAAAGTTTCTGGCTGGTCAAAAAAATCAGGCTTTAATTTAAACGTTTCTTCCAGTGTTTCTTTGTTGGGAATGATAATCGCTGTGATGAATTCGCGTTTATCACCAATTAAAAATAGCTGATCAATTTTCGGACTTTTTAGATAAATATTTTCAACAGGTGTAGGATAAACGTTTTTTCCATACGCATTAACAATCATATTTTTTAAACGATCGGTAATTTGAAGATTCCCTTTATAAAAACGGCCAATATCTCCGGTATGGAACCACATGTCTTTGTCTATTGCCTCAGCAGTTTCAGCAGGCTTGTTAAAATAACCTTTCATTACACAATGGCCACGAACAATCACCTCTCCCTCTTCACATTCAAATGCTTCATTAAAAGTGTCGTGTGTTTGGATATTAATGATTTCTTTCGTTTCCACATCCTGAACACCCACTTCAATTCCTGGGATCACACGGCCAACAGTACCATAAACCTGTCGGTGGTATTCCGTAACCGACATCACTGGCGAAGTCTCCGTTAAACCAAAACCTTCCAAAATTTTGATGCCTAAATCTCCAAAAAATTCACCTACGTTCTTGGGTAATGCAGCGCCACCAGAGATCATAAATTTTAATCGACCACCAGTTTTCTCTTTGATTTTACTGAAAACCAATTTTTCTGCCAGGGCCTTTTTTGCTGATAAAATTAACCCCGGGTTATTTCCTGCTTCTTTAATTACCCGATAGTTTTTTCCAGTCTCCAATGCCCAGGTAAATATTTTAGCTTTTGTACCACCTGCGGCAGTTCCTGATTTTATGGCTTTATCATGAATGCGTTCCAATAATCTGGGTACACAACTCATCACTGTCGGACGAATCTCACCCATGTTTTTCGCCAGCAATTCTAAGCTTTGAGCAAAGGCAATTTTACAACCTTGGGCACAACAAACATGATAGGTAGCCGTACGTTCGAATACATGAGATAATGGGAGAAAGGAGAGGAAAGTTTCTGTTTGATCGATTACTGGAATTTGTTGCAAACAAACTTCTACATTCTTCACAAAATTATAATGGGTAAGCATCACACCCTTTGGTATTCCCGTAGTGCCAGAAGTGTAGATAAGCGAAGAAACATCATTAGGTTCGACTAAATTTCTACATTGCTCAATTTCAGCTTTTTCTGCTGCGGTGACCTGGTGTTTAAGTGCAAGAATGTCTGAAAATGCAATGACCTCAACCTTTACATCAGCCGGGATGGTTACTTTTTCAAAATCTTTGAAGGCCGGGATTATATATTTTAATGCTTTACAGTTCGAGGCAACCTTCAATACTTTTCTATATAAAAAGTTATTTCCTACCAGAATGCCTTTTATTCCCGAGTCATTAATGATATAAGCTACTTCTTGTTCAGAAAGTGTTGGATAGATGGAAACGTTAATCACACCAATTTGCTGAATGCCCTGATCGTAATAAACGTACTCGGGAGAGTTTTCAATCATCAATCCTAAACAATCACCTTTTTTAATACCCTTCTCCAGAAAGTATGCAGATACGGCGTCGGCTTTTTTAAGAGTTTCCTCATATGAAATTTCAACCCATTCCGTTCCTTGCTTATGAATTAAGAAAGTATCCGCAGGTTTATGAATGTTTTTCACAACATTTCTCAACAGGGTAGGGACTGTTGAAAATTCATTAATTAATGGCATTGCTCGTTATTTGGTGTTCGTTATAATTAACAATAATAATGCTTTTTGAATTAAAAATGCAAATCAGCTTAAGAATTTAGGTGCTTTCAATAGGACTAACATTTTCCGAGCAATTTTGACAAGTTTATAAACGCAAAAAAGATCCCATAAATGGAATCTTTTTTTTATCTGTAGCTTGACTAAACTGAAAAACTTTCGCCACAACCGCATGTGCGGCTGGCATTTGGATTTACAAAGTTAAAACCTTTTCCATTCAAGCCATCTGTGAAATCTAATTCAGTTCCGGCCAGATAAAGGAATGATTTCATATCCAATGCAATTTTAATTCCTCTATCTTCAAAAAACTGATCGCCTTTTTGTTCTTCGTTATCAAAATCCAGATTATATGACAAACCAGAACAGCCACCGCCTTTTACAGATACCCGTAAAAAGTAATCAGAACCCATTTCAGAATCCTGCATGAGGTGATCGATTTTATCTTTTGCTTTATCGGTTATTGTAATCATGGTGTTGAGTATTTAGTATCTAAATTTGAGTATCAGGTATCAAGTATTTAGATTTAGTTAAACCCAATCTTGATACTTGATACTTGCTACTAATATTAATGGTGTGATTTTTCTAAAACAATAGCTTCTAAACCATTTTTAACACGGTAATCATTAATGGCAGATTTAATTGCATCTTCTGCAAGTACTGAACAGTGAATTTTTACTGGTGGTAATGCCAATTCTTCAACGATATCCATATTATCAATAGATAAAGCCTCATCAATTGTTTTGCCTTTTAACCATTCAGTAGCTAATGAAGAAGAAGCGATTGCTGAACCACAACCAAATGTTTTAAATTTAGCATCAGTGATTACGTTATCTTCACTTACTTCTATTTGTAAACGCATTACGTCGCCACACTCAGGTGCACCAACTAAACCTGTTCCAACAAATTTACTGTCTTTATTTAATGTACCTACGTTACGTGGGTTATTGTAATGGTCAATTACTTTTTCTGAATATGCCATGATATTTTTGATTTTTGATTTACGATTTTAGATTTCCCCTCAACCGTAAATTATTAAATTTTATATTTTATTGAGATTTGAAAATCGTAATTCTTCAATCTACAATCGTAATTCAACTTAGTGTTCTGCCCACTCAATTTTACTCAAGTCAATTCCTTCTTTAAACATTTCCCAAAGTGGAGAAAGTTCTCTTAAGTGATTTACTGCTTTTTCAGTAACTGCAATGGCCTGGTCTATTTCTTCTTCAGTAGTAAAGCGTCCTAGACCATAACGGATAGAAGAGTGTGCTAAGTCATCTGATAAACCTAAGCTTTTTAATACATATGATGGTTCTAATGAAGCAGATGTACAGGCAGAACCTGAAGATACAGCTAAATCACTCATGGCCATCATTAAACCTTCACCTTCCACATATTTGAAAGAAATATTTGCTACATGTGGTAAACGGTGTTGAGTATTACCATTCACATAACTTTCTTCCATTTTGCTTAAAGTCGATTCTAAACGGTCGCGTAGGCCAGATAAACGAATGGCTTCGCTTTCCATTTCTAAACGACAAAGCTCGCAAGCTTTACCTAAACCCACAATACCAGGAACGTTTAATGTTCCAGAACGCATTCCACGCTCATGGCCGCCGCCATCCATTTGTGAGGTAACTTTAACTCTTGGGTTTTTTCTGCGAACGTAAAGTGCACCAACGCCTTTCGGACCGTACATTTTATGTGCTGAAAAGGCCATTAAATCAATTCCATCTGCATTTACATCAACTGGTATTTTACCAACTGCCTGAGTAGCATCTGTCATAAATAAAGCACCATATTTGTGTGCAATGGCAGAAATTTCTTTAACCGGCTGAATTACACCAATTTCGTTATTGCCATACATGATCGAAACTAAAATCGTTTCTGGAGTCATTGCTGCTTCTAATTGAGCTAAATCAACTAAACCATCTTCCTTAACACCTAAATAAGTTACCCTTGCACCATGTTTTTCCAGGTGCTTGCAAGTATCCAATACGGCTTTATGTTCAGTAACCGCAGTAATGATGTGGTTACCTTTTTCTTTATACATTTCGAACACACCCTTAATAGCCAGGTTATCAGCTTCGGTTGCGCCTGATGTAAAAATAACTTCTTTTTCTGTACAGCCGATTAATTTGGCTACTTGCTCACGAGCATAATCCACTCCTTCTTCAGCCACCCATCCAAAAGCGTGATTACGGCTTGCGGCATTTCCAAATTTCTCAGTAAAGTAAGGTAGCATCGCTTCCAGCACCCTTGGATCTAAAGGTGTTGTTGCGTTATTATCTAAATATATCGGCTGTTTCATCTCTATTCTGTTAATTATAATACAAAGATACGAAAAAAGTTTCCTAAGAATTATCAATAATAGCTATGAGGTTATAGAGAAAACCTGCATTTTTACATTCAACCAACCTTTTAAACGATGAATAAGATAGAACATGTCGGTATAGCCGTAAACAGTCTCTCAAAGTCTGTTCCACTTTACGAAATTTTATTAAATACTTCTTGTTATAAAACTGAAATTGTGGCCTCAGAATACGTAAATACTGCGTTTTTTAAAACTGGCGAAAGTAAAATAGAGTTACTTGAGGCTACGGACGATGATAGCGCAATTGCTAAATTTCTGGAGAAAAAAGGAGAGGGAATTCATCATATCGCCTTTGCTGTAGATGATATTCTGAAAGAGATGGAGCGATTAAAAGCCAATGGTTTTGTGCTGCTTAATGATATGCCTAAAAAAGGTGCTGATAATAAAATGGTTTGTTTTTTGCATCCCAAAAGTACAAATGGTGTTTTAATTGAACTTTGTCAGGAAATTAAGTGGATTTAAGAGGTTTTAGATGTGAGGTTTAAGATAGATGAAGAATAAAGAAAATAGCTTCTACATATTTCAAATGTATTTTAAACCTTTTTTATGCAATTAATTAAAATCATCAGCAAAGATTTCGATATACCAGATCACCTTTCCGAAAGCCAGTTAAGAAAAGCATTGGTTGATGCTTTTGCTTATCTGATTGACAATGATTTTTCGAAGCTGATTCAGATTTTATATAAGGCAGATGTAGATCAATACGAATTGAAAAAAATGCTGGAAACGGTAGAGGGTTTGAGTTCTGCGGAAGTGATTGCTGATGCCTACATTGCCCGCCAGCTGGCTAAAGTAGAAACGTGGAATAAATACAGTCCTAAAAAAGATTAGCTGAAATTTACTCCTGTACCGGATTAAATCGATTATACATATCCATATCAAAAAATGAAACGGAGTTAATCTTATCGGCCTTAAGTACAAGATCAGTTTTCAGTTCATTAGTGTTGGCAACAGAGCCATCTTCAATATAACTGGCGTAGACGGTTAAATACTGCGTAGTAAAAACCAGTTCTTTATCATTATTTCGGAATCCACTAAAAGCAGGTGTAATCCTTATATAGCTGGTGGTAAAGGGCTTTGGTAGTTCTTTCACCCAGCCAATATAAAATTTACCACTATCCATGGTAAATTGTAAAAGGTGTGCGTCAAAGAAGGAGGAACTCAATAAAAGCTCAAACTCATTTCCGGAGGTTGATATAGCCCTTTTTATTGCTTTAAGTCGATTAATAAATAGGTTGGCAAATTCTGTTGCAACTACCGCTACAAATAACGATAGGCTCGTAGTACCGAAATATGGTGTGCGAATAGGCAATAATTCACTTAAATATGTAACTGTTTCAGGAAATATTGCGATCAATAATGCTCTTAACAAAAAGCAGGCTCCTAAGAGCATGATACCAGCGATAGCAGAATTTAATAATACACGCTGGCTTTCAAGACGGTATTGGATATACCGAAGGTATCTAAACCTGATTAGAATATAATAGCCACCCACAAGAGGAAACAAAAGTAGGTTAAATGGCATCTAAAGGTTATTTCTTATTTTTATCTTTTTCTATTTTTTTAAAAATACTTGATTCCATTAATGCACCCACCATCTCTTTAATGCGTGGCTGTGCAAAAAAATCAGGACTTTTAATATAAAGCTTTCCACTACTGTTCGAGTGGATAATGCCATCAAATGTGCCATCTTTTCTCATAACTCAAATTTAGTTATTTTCTTTAAATATCTGAAAAACAATATAATTTCTAAAAAGTTTAAATTTGCAGACCAATTTCTCAATAATAAGAAGCCTTCAGTGAACTCAAGGTCAGGCCATTTCAGTTCACTGCCAGCTAAAAAAGCTTATAATTTAAAATTATTAATTTAGGCTTGTATATCAAAAATAAAATTAAGATATTTGCATCCTCTAAAATAGAAGTAGAAAGATTAATAGAAATTGTCATAAGCGTTGTTGCCAGCAAATTGCAAAAATGTTCTTGATGCTTTCACACAAATAACTTAAAATAATATTCAAATGAAAAAAGATTTGCACCCAACAAGCTACAGACCAGTTGTTTTTAAAGACATGTCTAACGAATATGCTTTCTTAACAAAATCTTGCGTAGATACTAAAGAAACGATTAAATGGGAAGATGGTAATGAGTATCCTCTTTATAAATTAGAGATTTCTCATACTTCACACCCTTTTTATACTGGTAAAATGAAATTGGTTGATACTGCAGGACGTATCGATAAATTCAAAAACCGTTACGCTAAGAAATAATTTTAGCAACAAAAAGCATTTTTTAAAGTCCCTTTGCCAAAAGCATCGGGACTTTTTTTATTTTTGCTGCTTATGACAATCAATTTATTTGATGATGCAAGCTGGATGTCTCTTCGTCCGCTTACCTTTACCCGCCCTGTTGCTGATCTGCGCATTGGTATTTTAACCATTGCAGAAAAATGGGCAAAATACCTTAAAGCCGATTTTGGATTTTATACCCAGGATTATCTTGCCGCAAAATATCCATCTAAAACCAATAGCAGTTTATCTATTAATGGTTCGGTATGCCCTGATCAAGATTTGCTGGATGCTGTTGCAACTTTAAAAATGGGTGAGGTTCTTCTTGCTGGAAATCATGTTATCGCTTTTAATTGCGAAGAAGTACTTACGGATCAGCAAGCTAAACAAGTGCTAAAGCCAATAAATTATAATTTAAAATTTGTTAAAATTACTTACCCTGAAGAGATTTTCGGAAACAATCCTTCGGAAATCAGAAAAGATTTTGAATTGTTAACAAAAGGACGGAGCTCAGCAAAAATTAGCAGTACCAATCAGCTAATTGGTCATGATATCTTTTTCGAAGAAGGTGCGCAAGCGGAATGTAGTGTGCTGAACACCAGCTACGGACCCATTTATGTAGGTAAAAATGCCGAAATATGGGAAGGTAGTTTAATTCGTGGATCTTTTGCCCTTTGTGAAAATTCATCTATTAAAATGGGTGCAAAAATCTATTCAGGCACAACAATAGGTCCCAATAGCCGTGCAGGTGGCGAAATTAATAATTCGGTTATCTGGGGAAATTCTGCCAAAGGTCACGAAGGTTATTTAGGTAATTCTGTTTTGGGCGAATGGTGCAATATTGGTGCAGATACGAATAATTCTAATCTCAAAAATAATTATGCTGAAGTAAAGCTTTACGATTATGAAAGTAAAGCAATGCGAAATACTCAACTGCAATTTTGTGGTTTAATCATGGCTGATCATTCCAAATGTGGCATTAATACCATGTTTAATACCGGGAGTATAGTTGGCGTTAGCGCGAATGTTTTTGGTGCTGGTCTTCCTCCAAACCATATTCCTGATTTTAGCTGGGGCGGCGGTAATTGCTTCGAAACCTATCAATTAAATAAAATGTTCGAGACAGCAGAGAAGGTGTTGGCAAGGAAGACATTAACATTTGATCAGGTAGAAAAAGACATTTTAACAAAAGTTTTTGAATTAACTTCATCATACAGAAACTATTAATATGAACATGATCTTTCTATTGAGGATCTTTAAACCAATAAAATAAATACAATGAGAAAACAAATAGTAGCCGGTAACTGGAAAATGAATTTAGACTATAACGAAGGCGTTTCGTTATTTAGTGAAATTGTAAATATGGTTAAAGATGAGCGTAAAGGCAATCAGATAGCGATCATTTGCTCACCTTTTATTCATTTAAATAGCCTTGCTAAATTGGGTGGAAATGATGTGAAAATTGGTGCTCAAAACATTAGCGATAAAGAAAGTGGTGCTTACACTGGTGAAACTTCTGCTAAAATGGTAAAATCTGTTGGTGCAGAATATGTAATTTTAGGTCACTCAGAACGCAGACAATATTTTGCTGAAAGCGATGCATTATTAGCTGAGAAAACAAAGATTGCCTTAGCTAATGGCTTAACTCCGATTTTTTGTATCGGGGAAACTTTAGATGAGCGTAACAACGGAAGTTATTATGAGGTATTAAAAAAACAATTAGTAGAAGGGATTTTTAGTTTAAGTGATGTAGATTTCGCTAAAATTGTAATTGCTTACGAACCTGTTTGGGCGATTGGTACAGGTTTAACTGCTTCACCAGAACAAGCACAGGATATCCACGCCTTTATTCGTTCCGAAATTGAGGCTAATTACGGTTTCAATATTGCTGATGATACTACGATCCTTTATGGTGGAAGTTGCAACCCAGGTAATGCAGAAAGCCTATTTTCACAAAAAGATATTGACGGTGGATTAATCGGTGGAGCCTCATTAAAATCACGTGATTTTACAGATATTATTAAAGCATTAAACAGCTAGATGCAATATATTAAGGCAATATTTAAATTCAATAGTATTGAAGAGTTTCAGCAAGATCTACTTATTAGTGATCTTGCTGATTTAGGTTTTGATACTTTCGAAGATAGTGAGGGTGGTTTTACTGCTTTCGTAATCAAGGATAACTTTAATGAGCAGGAATTGAAAGACCTTTTGAGCAGTTATGCTGATGACTTCTCTTCAACTTATATTATCGAAGAGGTAGCAGACGAAAACTGGAATGCTGAATGGGAAAAAAACTTTAGTCCACTGATTATTGATGATGTTTGCTATGTAAGGGCAACGTTTCATGAACCAAAACCTTCCTATCCTTACGAGGTTATCATTGATCCGAAAATGGCTTTTGGTACTGGTCACCATCAAACCACAACGATGATGATGCAGTATATTCTTTCCGCTGATTTACTCGATAAAAATATTCTTGATATGGGTTGCGGAACAGGAATCTTAGCCATCCTAGCAGGTAAGCTTGGAGCCAAAAGTTTAATGGCTATTGATTACGACGATATTTGCTACGAGAGTACTATCGAAAATGCCACGTTAAATAATGTCATTAATCTAAAAGCACTTTGCGGCAGTAAGGAAGTGATTCCTGATGAGGAATATGATGTCATTTTTGCCAATATCAACAGAAACATCCTGCTGGATCAAATCCATCGTTATGCTGAAGTGTTGAAAGCTGAAGGCAAGATTTTCTTCAGTGGCTTTTATCTCGAACCAGATTTGAGCATGATTACGGCAGAATGTGCTAAATATGGTATTAAATATCTAGACCATAAACAAAATGGCGATTGGGTGGCTGCTCAGTTTGAGAAAAAATAATGATTGAATTTTGAATGATTGAGTTTTAACACAACACCCATTCTCTCATTCAGTATTTCTCTCATTCAAAATTAATTTATATGCGTATACATTTTATAGCGATTGGTGGAAGTGCCATGCACAACCTGGCCATCGCCTTACATAAAAAAGGGTATCAGATTTCAGGTTCGGATGATGTAATTTTTGAACCCGCAAAATCGCGTTTGGATCAATATGGTTTATTGCCTTCCGAAATGGGTTGGGATGAAAATCGCATTTCGACAGATTTAGATGCTGTAATTTTAGGCATGCACGCCAGAATTGATAATCCAGAGTTGTTAAAGGCTCAGGAACTTGGTGTAAAGATCTACTCTTATCCGGAATATATCTACGAGCAGAGCAAAGATAAATTGCGTGTTGTTATTGGTGGTAGCCATGGTAAAACCACCATTACCAGTATGATTTTACATGTGCTTAATCATTATGAACGTGATTTCGATTACCTGGTTGGTGCACAATTAGCTGGTTTTGAAACCATGGTAAAAGTAACTGAAGAAGCACCTGTAATGATTATTGAAGGAGATGAATATTTATCTTCTCCGATAGACAGAAGACCAAAATTTCATCTTTATAAAGCCAATGTTGCGGTAATCAGCGGGATTGCCTGGGATCATATTAATGTGTTCCCTACTTATGCTGATTATACTTTACAATTTGATAAATTTATTGATACCATTGAAGAAAATGGTACTTTGATTTATTGCAAGGCTGATCAGGATTTGAATAATATTGTAGATCAGTCGAAAGCAAAAGTTAACAAGATAGGGTATGCCATTCCTGATCACGAAATCCAAAATGGAATTACATATTTACTGCCAGAGAAAACGGCTTTAAAAATATTTGGTGATCATAACCTTATGAATTTAAATGCTGCAAAACTGGTTTGTAAAGAACTGAATATTAGCTATGCTGATTTTGATATCGCAATAGCATCTTTTACCGGAGCAGCAAAACGTCTGGAAGTGATTTCTGCGAATGAATCTACAAACGTATATAAAGATTTTGCACATTCACCATCAAAACTTAAGGCTACAATTGATGCCGTGAAAGCTCAGTTTGAAAATAGGAAATTGGTAGCCTGTATCGAACTGCACACTTTTAGTAGTTTAAATAAAGATTTTTTGAAAGAATATGCTGGCGCGATGAACCAGGCAGATGAAGCAATTGTCTTTATCGATTTGAAGAGTTTTGAACAAAAGAGAATGGAGCCGTTTTCTGAAGAAGATGTACAACAAGCTTTTGCTAACCCAAAACTTAAATTCTTTAATGATGCTGCAAAGCTGAAATCGTATTTGTTAAGCCTGAATTATAAAGACACCAATTTATTGATGATGAGCTCCGGTAATTATGCTGGTTTCGATCTACCAGAATTGGCGGCTCTATTAGAAAGATAGATTTAAGACATGAGATATTAGATAGGAGACGGACTCAGGTTTTCTTATCGCACCTCTAATATCTCAAATCTAAAAAAGTATGAAAAGCATCGGAGATCGTATTAAACAAAGTAGACAAGCTTTGGGCTTAAGCCAGGCAGATGCTGCTAAAATGCTTGATATTTCTACACCTGCTTTTTGCAAAATTGAAAAAAATCAAACTGACCTGAATATCTCCAGGCTTTTACAAATAGCCAAAACTTTTAAAGTCCCGGTGATGCAGTTAATTTCTGGCACTAATGGAGAAGAACTAAATTCTTCAGCTGATTTAGATGCATTGAAACAACAACTGATTGAAAAAGAAGAAGAGGTCAATAAACTTCGTAAAAAGGTTATTGACCTTTATGATAAACTAGGGATGTAAATCAAATTCATTGGCGACTCATGATGGACTCGACTCATTGATTGATGAATCACAAGAATCAGGATTCATGATGGTTTGCTAATTAGTGAAACGCCTCAGTTATTCGAAAGATTAATAGCAGTTTACATTATACAGCTATGAGGGGAACTCCCCTCCTAATTTAGGAGGGGCAGGGGGTGGTTAGCCATTCAGTAGCAGTTTTCGATTGACAAATCATAATTTCCAAACAACTATGGTGAAACACCAATCGATAGTGTAATATAAAATTCATTGCTCGAATTATTAAGCATTAATGATCATAAAGTCATTATCTTATTTACTGTTTGGTATTTCATCAAACAGCTAGTCTAATAAGCAGTTTCCATTTTTCTGTAAATTCCAAATATAAAATTCAGTCTTACAGACATTGGTCAGACTAATGATCAGAATAATCCTGATTGGTAGAATAAAATTCATATTTATTAAATATAAAATGAATTTTATTCTGATTATTTGTATGTTTATAGAATGGTAGCTGAAAATAATATTAGTCTGGATCATGTTGATCTGGCTATTCTCAGACTGATGCAGGATAATGCCCGGATCTCTAATGTAGATTTAGCAAAGGCATTGGATCTGGTTCCGTCAGCTGTGCTGGAACGCGTAAAAAAACTTGAAAAGAAAAATGTAATTATCGGATACAGCGCCAAGGTAAATCCCATTGCAGTTGATTTAAAATTGCTCGCTTTTATTTCGATCAAATCATCGAAAAGTTTCAGTTGCAACGATACCGCAAACGCATTGGCGAAAATTCCAGATGTACAGGAAGTGCATGTTATTGCAGGTGATGATTGTTTTTTGGTTAAGGTGAGAACAACAGATTCTGCATCACTCATGGCTTTACTACGCGATGAGTTTAGTAAGGTTCCCAATATTTTATCGGTTAAAACAACAATAGTTTTAGAAACGGTAAAAGAGCAACAACAATTGGTGATTCCTCAAAAATAAAAACATGTCAAATTTAAACAAAACGGCATCTCCGTTAATGGTTTACCTCGCGTTCGCTATTGTATATATCGTATGGGGCTCTACTTATTTTTTTATCCAGAAAGCGTTGGTCGGTTTCCCTCCGTTCATTTTAGGTGCATTCCGTTTTTCGGTTGCAGGTATTTTGATGTTAACCTGGTGTAAGATTAAGGGTGAGCAGATTTTTAACTTGAAAACGATGAAAATTGCTGCTATAAGTGGGATTTTAATGTTGGGTTTGGGAAATGGCATCGTAATTTGGGTAGAGCAGTTTATTCCAAGTGGTTTAGTCGCCATCATGGTTGCTTCTGCGGCAATATGGTTTGTCGTATTGGATAAATCGCACTGGAAAGAAAATCTGAGTAATAAATATATTGTATCCGGATTAATAATAGGTTTTTTGGGTGTAGTGCTATTATTCGGCGATCAGATTGTGCAGGCAATGGATAAACCTCAAAGCAATCAGCAGATTATAGGTATGGTATTATTGGTTTTCGGGCCTATAGCATGGGCTGGAGGATCGCTTTACTCGAAATATCACCCCACTACCGGAAGTTCAGTTTCTGTAAACACAGGCTGGCAAATGTTAATGGCCAGTATAGCATTTGTACCAGGAGGTTTTTTAAAATCAGAATTTAAGTTATTGGATTGGGGAAATATATCACTTGATGCCTGGCTTTCGATCATTTACCTGATCATATTCGGTTCAATCGCGGCGTTTAGTGCTTATGTATGGTTGCTTAAGGTTCGTCCGGCTACGCAAGTGAGCACTTACGCTTATGTAAATCCGGTGGTTGCAGTTTTATTAAGCTTAACCTTTACCAACGAGGTAATCGGGATTACGCAGGTGATTGGTCTGGTGATTATTTTAGGAAGTGTGCTTTTGATTAATTTGCCGAAATATAAAAGTTTAGGCTAGGTTCTTCGCAAAATCGTCATTGCAAGTTGCAGAAAAGACCTTTTTGCAATGACGATTTAATTTAAAAGATCTTGCGCATGGTAAGGTGTTTTTTGCCGAAGGTTGCGCCTGTAGCTTTGTGAATAGCAATCATTTGTTCGTTAAAATCACCCACCCAGCTTAATTCCAGTTCTTTGTATTGGTTTTTAGGAAGAACGTATTCCCCTAATCTGATAAATAGAACAGATTCTAATCCATGCTTTTGAAATTTAGGTTTTGTGCCCATCACAATGGCACGCATTCTGGTCACACCAACCCATCTGCGGTAAGCAAATTTTAACTTTTCAATAATGCCCAGCTTACCATCAAAACCTTTAATCATTTGGTTGGCATCTGGTATTAAAACCACAAAAGATGCTGGCTCACCATTAAAATAAGCAAATTGAATTAATTTTTCATCCATGATGGGTTCCATACTCTTAAAACTTTCCTTTAAGGTTTCCTTTTTAATGGGAACGAAACTTTCAAAATCCTGCCAGCCATCATTGTAAATTTCCATTAAGTCGTTAATATACTTTTCTGCATTTTGCTTGCTAAAATATTCGAAAGTATAACCGGGTTTATTTCTAACCCAGTTGGCAATTTTAGTGAAACGCTCTGGAAAAGGAATGGTTAAATTAATGTGGTTGGTTAGTTGTTCATATTCAGTGGTGAAACCATAAGCGTCGAAAAACTTTTTATAATAGGGGAAATTATAATTCATTCCGAAAGAGGGAGGGGTAAAGCCTTCAACCAGTAAACCCCAAAATGAATCATTTTCCCCAAAATTAATTGGGCCATCCATGGCTTTCATGCCATTTTCAATTAACCATGCCTTCGCTGTATCAAATAGTAGGAAAGCAGCTTGTTCATCATCTATCGATTCAAAAAAGCCCATTCCGCCAGTAGGCTGGTCATATTGAAATGCTTTTTTATCATTAATAAATGCTGCAACACGACCAATCAGATTTCCAGACGAATCTTTTAAAACCCATCTGGTACATTTTCCATGATTGAAAAAGTTGTTTTTTTGAGGATCAAAAACATTTTCAACTTCAGTGTCTAAAGGACAGATCCAATTTTTATCATTTTTGTAAAGTACTTTTGGAACGCTTAAGAAATCATTTTTGAGCGCTGAATTATTTACCAGTATAATTTGCATGGAATGTTTTTAAAATTAAAAAGCATCCAACCAACAGGTAGGATGCTTTTTCAAATATATCATTTTTTAAATATTAAAAATCGTCGTCATCATCGTCAAAGTTATCAAAGTTGTCAAGGTCATCTAATGGAACATCAAAATCATCTTCATCTTCCTCCTGAGATTTTGCCTTTATAGCTTGAATATCATCATCTTCCATATCGTCGTCTTCATCTACCTGTTTCTGGGTAGTTGGTTTAGTTGGGAGTTTCTTTGGCGCTTTCATAACACAAAAATAAAGATTGGTTTAATAGTTTAAAAATACTAAAAAAACTTTTTTAATAACAATCTGTAAGCGAAGAAATTAAATTATTTTATGCTGTGTTTTCACCAATTGTATTTTCTTCTTTCGTGATATCTTTTAACTGTGGAAGCTGATTTAAATGATTTAAACCAAAATAATCCATAAATAAAGGACTGGTACGATAAAGAATCGGCCGGCCGGGGGTTTCGGCTTTACCTTCAATGCTGATGAGTTCTTTTTCCAACAATCGCTGGACAGAATAATCGGAGTTTACGCCCCTTATTTGCTCAATCTCCAACTTGGTAATCGGCTGTCGGTAGGCGATAATGGCCAGGGTTTCCATAGCAGCCTGACTCAGCTTTTTCTTAGAACGATGCAACTGAAGTTGATTAACCGTTTCGTGGTAATCTTTCTTGGTTAAAAACTGATAACCTTTGTTGAGATTTACCAATTCGATAGCAAAATCATCTTTGCTATATTTCGCTGCGATAAGATCTAAACTTTCAAAAATCTGGCTTTCTACAATTTCCTCTTCAAATACAGCATTTAAAGCAAGTATAATTTCTTCAACACTAATGCTTTGAATAGAAGAAAAAATAAGGGCTTCGATGTGTCTGGTGATATCTTGCTGAGGCATATACAAAAATATAATTTTTGGGCACAAAAAAAGCGGTCTCGCTTTTAAAAAACAAGACCGCTTTTAACACACAAATGAAACCTGAATTAAGATATAGCTTTAGGTTAGGTTATTAAATATCTATATCAATCCTATAAGAACGTCTTTGATAAACACTATCGTTTATTTCTAACACAAGTTTAAGGCTAAACCATGTTCTGCGAAAGTTCTATTTAGTGAGTGGTATTAAAAATTGAGTAAACGGTAATTTATTTATTTTAACGGT
This sequence comes from Pedobacter psychrotolerans, assembly GCF_004340665.1. GTDB lineage: Bacteria > Bacteroidota > Bacteroidia > Sphingobacteriales > Sphingobacteriaceae > Pedobacter > Pedobacter psychrotolerans. The sequence goes on along the minus strand of NZ_SLWO01000004.1, from coordinate 202,346 downwards.
ACAGAAATTGAAACTGTTGTACCATTTGTAGCATTTTGACTAACCTTTAAATGTATAGGTTTTGCTTCAATCTGGCTTAAAAGATTTAATCGTTCTCTGGTGAGTTGCATTCCTTTACTGATGTGATCTTCCTTTTTATTTTTTAGTGAATTTTCAATGCCAATTCCATCATCTATAATTTCGATGTTCAGGTAATCAGCATCTAATAATTTAATGTTAACCTGAATCAATCCTTGCGTTTCTTTTGGCATAATTCCATGCCAGATGGCATTTTCAACATAAGGCTGGAGAAGCATAGAAGGAATAAAAGTGTCTTCCTGATCAATTTCTTCATCAATTGAAATGGTATATTGAAGTTTATCTCCGAATCTGTTTTTCTCCAGTTTTAAGTAAAGATTCAGGTATTCCAATTCCTCATCCAATGAAATATAACTCTTGGTACATATTTCCAGGTTTTTTCTAATCAAGCGTGCAAAACCTGTTAAAACCTTGTTGGCCGATGCTGTATTTTGCGTATTGATATAATGCTGAATGGAATTCATTACATTGAACACAAAATGTGGGTTCATCATGGCTTGCAAAGCCTGCTGCTCTAACATCAGCACTTTATTTTTTAGGAGCAGTTGAGCTTGTTCTTTATCTTTTTGCTTGCGGGTAATGTAAACGGCCACTTTGTAGAAAATATATGCAACGAGCAAGATCAGGATAGAAAGAAACCACAAACTTTGCCAGAAGTGCTTTTTAATGGTAAACGAAATCATTGCTGATGGTCCCCAGTTTCCATTCTGATTTTTGGCACATACTTCAAAAACATAATCTCCAGATTGAAGTGAAGAAAAATCTAGCCTTCTGGTACGTGTTTCTACCCATGCTGCATTTTCATTTAAGCGATAACGATAAGTAATATCACTCGTTGTAAAATCTACAGCACTAAAAGTAAATAAGATGGTATTGGTGCCTGTTTCAAAAGTGAAATTTCCCTGGTTTACAGGTAAACGCTCGTTATCTTTAACGATGGACGTTACATAAACTTTAGGTAAGTTTTTGGTGATGTTTTTATTGTTATACTTAAATAAGATTAAACCTTTATTGGTTGCGAAATAAGCCGTACTATCATCTATAAACAGGCTGTTAATATCATCACTGAGCAACTCTTTCCCATAATCAAAATTGGCTACGCTTGGTGTTTTAGGATAGTTGGTAATTTTATTTACACCTTTATTGGTGAGCACCCATATTTCATTATTCTTGATAAAAAGTTTAGTGCAAACATTATTGGTTAAGCCATCTTCCTGGGTAATCTGTCTGGTGATTTTATTATCCCGATAAAAAATTAAGCCATATCCATCAGTCGCTAAAATCAGTGTGCCATCAGCCAGTTGTTGAATGTCATTAATGCGTTTGGTTAACAGATTTTCCTTTTCATAATGTTTAATTAGGCGTCCATTAGAAAATTCAGATAAGCCATTGATATTGGAAAACCATAAATTTCCTTTTTTATCATAAAAAACATGATAAGACCTGTCTTTAAAAAAATCTTCCTTTTCCCGGTACTTGAGGGAATTGAATTCAAATTTTTTCATTTTATCTGATAAGAAAACCACACCGGAAGATAAAGCTAATGCTAAATGATTATTATTTCCACTCAAACTAAAGTGTTTAATTACGAACATAGAATTGTTAGCTTCTTTGAGGTAACTTACATTATCTGTGTTTTTATAAATATTTTTAAACACGCCCATGCCATAATCTGAAGCGAAATAAATGGATTCATTTTTAGGATCGTAGGCCAGTTGTTTAATGGTCTTGTATTTTTTAAAGTCATCTAAACCCACTTCAAGGAGCTGGTAATTATGAATATTTAAAATATCAATCACGGCATCATCAGTACCTAACCACAAGCGGTTTTTTCCATCTTTAGTAATGCTTTTGATTACATTGCTGCTCAATCCTGATTCTGCATCAATAATAGAAAGCCTGTTATTGATGTTTGGCAGCATGTAGATTCCGGTACTGGTGGCAAACCACATATTCTGGTTGCTATCTTTCATTACCTGGTTTACCGAAATATCTTGAAGATACTGAACTGTTTTTCCACTTTTATTTAATGCAAAGGTGCCATTTGCATTGGCCAACCAAACTTCTTTTAGTGTTTGATCGTAATAAAAATAGCCCGACATATTCTTGATTAAATTTTGCGGGATAGGGATGAGGTCATTTATTTTTCCTGATTTATATTCTTTCAGCCCTTTTTGATCCAGGTAAAGGAGTGACTGATTGGGCAGGCTGGTTGCTGTCATATAAGAAATGGGGCGCACAGCAGATTTAACTATTGAAAACGTTTTGCCATTAAATTTTTGAACGCTTAAATCGCTATATGCAAAAATGTTTCCTCGCTCATCTTCATGGATAAAGGCATTTATAAACTTATCATCTGGATTTGGAGAAACATATTTTGTGATCGTTTTTCCATCCCAGCAAACAATTAAATTAGAGTTAGTGCCTAGCCAGATTCTACCAGATTTATCAATTAGAAATGAGACAATTACGGTGTTAAAATTTAGTTTTTTGAGTAGCTGATCATTGTCTTTATTGTAAAACTTACCATCTTTTAAATAGCTTAGCTGACCATTTAATGCAAAGAACCATATCCGGCCGCTCTTATCTTCTTTCATTTGAAGAATCTGAGTGTCAGGCAAGCCATCTTCAATGGTAAAATTTTGGAAATTGGTTCCATCGAACCGGCTTAAACCATTATCGGTCGCAATCCAGATAAAGCCTTTTTTATCTTGTAAAATGTAATAACAGTTATTACTGGCCAGGCCATTTTTTGAGGTGTAATGGGGGAGGTAAGTTGTTTGAGAAAATAGATCCTTCGGCAATAAAAAAAGCAAAAAAAGCAGGGCACAGATGAAATGGTAATGATGAAAAATTTGCATTTTCTTGATCATCTGATGTGTTTTTAATATGGTTGAGACGAAATTAATGGTCACTACCTGCTTTGATAAATAGTTTAATTTTCTCAAAAAAATCACTTGCTCTACGTCGTGATATATTGATGCTCTCGCCATTTTTCAAGAAAACCTGTAATCCGTTTTTTGAATTGTATTCTTTTAAGTGGTTGAGGTTAATAATACTGGATTTATGTACACGTACAAACTGATCGGAGGGAAGAAGTTCTTCAAACTCCCTCAATACTTTTGAAACGGTTATTTTATCCTGATCTGCAAAGTGGACAACAGAATAATTGCTATCGGCCTCAATATAAATAATATCATCTACATCTATCATTTTAAAGCCTTGTCCGTAGGGTAGGGTTAACTTTTTTATCTCCGATTTCGTACTCAGGCTTGATGCCAGATTTACCATGCGTTCATCACTTTCATTCTGGTGTTGGTAGCGTTTAAGGTGTTCGGAAACTTTATCTACGGCAGTTTTTAATTCATCTATATCAATTGGCTTTAGAAGATAATCTAACGCATTTGCTTTAATCGCCTTAAGGGCATACTGATCATATGCGGTAGTAAAGATAACTGCAGCATGATGTTTTTGCGCATCAGGAATAAGTTCGAAACCATTACTGCCGGGCATGGCGATATCCAAAAAAATTAAATTGATGGGATGATGGGCTAAAATTTCCTTTGCCTCGGTTACAGATTTTGCAATACCAATGATTTCTACCAGTGGGCAATTCTGCTGCAGAAGGAAAAATAACGACGAACGTGCAAACTCTTCATCATCAACAATAATGGCTTTTAGTGTAATCATAGTTATAGGTTGGTGAATGTATTAAAAATCACTTAATAAAAAAAAGTGTAAAAGAAAAAACCAGCCGATTAATTGTCACGTATGTATCATCAAACGAATTCAAAAACCTAAAACATAGATGACTATGAAAAACAATGAACTAGAAACAAAAAGTGAACTTCAAAATGAAAGTTTATTTAAAGGCTCACTAGGCAGAAGATCTTTTCTTCAGTATGCAGGAGCGAGTGCGGCGGGTATTGCGTTAGTAGCAGCAGGTTGTAAAAAAGACCGTGGTGTAGAAAACGTAATGACTGGCGCAACTTTGGATTTTAAAAATGAAATTGGCGTTTTAAATTATGCCTATGCATTAGAACAACTAGAAGCTGCATTTTATGTTAAAGTGGCATCTGCACCACCATCATCATTCACAACCGCTCAAAAAGCTTATTTCCAGGATATTCAATTCCATGAAATTGCACACAGAGAGTTTTTTAAAAATGTATTAAGTACAGCAGCAATTGGAAGCCTTGAAGTAGATTTCTCATCAATTGATTTTACAAGTGCAAGCGGTGTTTTAGGTGCAGCCATGGCATTTGAAGATTTAGGTGTAGCCGCATACAATGGCGCGGGTGTACGTATTACAACAGATGCTTACCTGGTAGCGGCAGGTAAAATCGTTTCTGTAGAAGCGCGTCATGCAGCTTATATCAGAGACATAATTTCTAACGGAAATTTTGCAAACTTAACTGAACTTACTGCACTAGGTGCTGACGTTGCCGGCGGATTAGATGCTTCTTTAACACCAGATAAAGTGTTAGCTGCAAATGCTGCAGGTAAATATATCAAAACCAAAATTAACGTAATTAACCTTTAATCTTTAAAACTCAGCAATCATGAATATCTTAAATATATTAGACCAAATTGAAAAAGTGGATGGAGAGATCTATGAAAGATTAAGTCCGCGACGCAGTGCAATGAAAGATTTTTTCAACGTTGGAAAGAAAATTTCTATGGCTGCCTTACCATTAGCTATGGGCTCATTGTTTCAAAAAGCTTATGGTCAAACCAATCCATCTTCAGTTACCGATGTATTAAATTTTGCTTTAGCATTAGAATACCTTGAATATAACTATTACAACAATGCTTTAACGCTTGCCAATTCTACATACATCCCTGATGGACCAGCAAGACAAGCCATTACTACTATTCGTAACCACGAACGTGCACACGTTGATTTGTTAAAAGGTGCTTTAAATATTTCTGGTGCAGATGGATATGTTTTCGCCGATTTCGACTTTACAGCAGGTGGTGGCTTTGCTGATGTTAATACTAACTATCAAACATTTTTAAAAGTAGCATTGGCTTTCGAAGATACAGGCGTTAGGGCTTATAAAGGCCAGGCACCAATTTTAAAAGGTATGCCAGTATTAACCACTGCTTTACGGATTCACTCTGTAGAAGCACGCCACGCAGCACATATTCGCCAAATGGTTGCTGCAAACGTAACAGGTGCATCTGGCTTAAAACCTTGGATTGCTTATACCGCAAACGGTAATGATACCGGTGTTGCAGCAGTAGATGCAGTTTACGCAGGAGAACAAAATACCACTCAGGCTGGCGTTCAAATTACCGGTATTAATGGTACTGCGGTAACGCAATCTCACGCAGCAGAATGTTTTGATGAGTTCTTAACAGGTTCTGATGTGAAGAAAATAGCGAACTTATTTATCAGAACTGGTAAAAAATTAGCATAATAAAAGCATTTACATTATTAATTAGGTAATGTTTAGGTTGAGGTAGGGAAGCAGAACTTAGTTTTGTTTCCCTTTTTTTTTAACAGGATTTTTGGGATTTGCAGGATTAGCAAGATGAAGTGCTCATTACAGGATGACTAAATGCTAAAAGGGTGGCGGTGTTTTAAAAGTTTAGCAGATCATGCAAATTTTGCTTAAGCAACATAAGGTTTGCAGTAAGCAACATAAGGTTTGCAGTAGGCAACATAAGGTTTGCAGTAAGCAACATAAGGTTTGCAGTAAGCAACATAAGGTTTGCAGTAGGCAACATAAGCTTTGCAGTAAGCAACATAAGCTTCGCAGTAGGCAACATAAGGTTTGCAGTAGGTTATCTATGCCTGGAGCCAAAGAATGTTTTACCTTATCTTTAAACCTGAGCGTTCGATTAAAGTGTGCCTTAAAATGCTATTTGAACGTTTTATCTTTTTTTTAACCACCCTAACCTTTGGGCAGCCTCCGATGCATCGGAGAGAATTACGATCGCCATTCTCCTCTTTCAGAGAGGTGGTCGCAGACCGGGGTGTTAGAATCAATTCATAATTATTAAATTCAGACTTATAGTATGATTGTTCACGAGATAGCTGCGTAGGTAATCTTAATGGGCATGAAATAAAAACAGCAACCGATTTTTTTCTGTTGCTGTTTTTATATTGTTGGTGGGATAGGGATGATTGTTTTCATGGATTACATTTTTATATTTCTAAAAGATATGCCAGAAATTTGCTTGTATTGTGGTGTAGTAGTGCCAAAAATAGATTTAGAATAGTTTTTTGCATCTACCGCAAGGGCAACCATGCCATGATCTGGGTGGTATAATATTTTATCGCGATTGAGGCGGGCGTTGTTTAACTCTGCATTTTTAAAAATTACATCTCGGTTTTTAAGTAACAAATCGTTTTGTAGTGCCACAAGTGTTTCAAACTTTAATTCTGTTTCGTTTGGTGCATATTGCGGAATGGTTTTAAGTAACTGAACTTGCTTATCGAGGCTATCTAACTTGCTATCGAAACTTTGTTGAGACGCAGAAATTTGATTTACAGGTGTACCACTTGCGGCTAATTGTTGTTTTTGCTCTTCTGTTAATATTGCTGTTGCTCGCCTGCCTTGTAGTTTACGGTGGTTGGTGGCCGCATTATCTATAATTGAAGCAGTGAGGTTACTTGCTTTTAATGCGTTAAAAATCTTTGTACTTAACTTGCTTAATGGTTCGAAAGCTTCTGCTCGTGCAGCTATAGCGCTGCTACTTGTGGCTATTAGTTCGTTTACTTGTTTGGTAATAAACCTGGCAGATTCTGCTTTCTGGTTTAAACTTGATAGATTAATTTTGGTGTTACTTGGGTTGTAAACTGCACCATAACTGGTTAAATAGGTAATCAGGGTTTCAAAGTTGGCCACATTCTTGGCATGGCCGGTTTCATACGTTTTAGACATTGTTTTTTGTTTTAAGAAGTAAATATTTGATTAATTGAAATCAAGATAGGGATTTAGGTTTACAACTTATAGGGGTGGATTGTTTTTTTTGAGGAGGGTACGGGAAACCGTACAAAATGATCATAGTGATTGAATAGGTTTGGATAATTAAACTTTAAAAATTAATAATATGGCTAATTACAGATTAAATTTGAACCAACAACCTAATGGAGATTATGAGGTTCACGAAAGTGGATGCACTTATTATCCAACAGTAAATTATAATGATTTAGGTAGTTATAACTCTTGTGGACCAGCAGTTAGTGAAGCAAAGAGAAAATATCCTTCAAAACAAATTAATGGATGTGTGCATTGTTCGAAACCGTGCCACACGAGTTAGGTCGATTGTGTTTTTTTGGAAAAGGTAGTAGCTTAAAAGTTGGTGTTTCTTCGCTAATAATATAGGCAGTTATATACAAACCCAACCCACACCCAAATATAATTCTGTACCATTTTTATACTGTTTTTTAAGTTGTTCATAATCAGTAGTTTCTTATATTGTAAAATTGTTTAACCTTTTAACGTTTAAAAATTATGACTAGAGAACAAGCGGAAATACTGCATGAGTTCTGTAAGCCGATGGTCGGAAGGAATTGGAATGGATATTATATTCATTCTTTGTTCACAACCCCAATTAACGGAGAACACTTTGAAGAAATAAAAGAAAATGTAATTAACGATGTTTCTTCAAATAATTTAAAACTTCTGACCCCATATGATAATTTCGAATTATATGTTCTTCTGTTCCGCTCCGATAGGCAATGGTATCCACAACTCCTTTTCGATATTCTTCAAGATATTCTTTTGGAGCTAAATTAAGATTAACCAATAAAGGCTAATGTAATATGTTGACCCTTTGAGCTATATTTATATAGCCTATCAGGATCAGAGGCTATTGCAGAAATTTTAAGACCCACAGGTAATTTTAGTGAAGTTTCATTTATTAGTTCATCTATCTTTTTAGATAGCAAAATAATTATCTCGATTGTTTCTGATGGAGATAGGCTTTTTTTTGTTGTTGCATTTTTTGTAAAGTTGTAAAGTTTAAATTGTGAATAAATCTGTTGATTAATTGAATTGTTATATTTTTGAAATATTGTTTTACACTTTAAAAAACACCAATATTTTATATTAAAAACACTAAATAAGAGTTTGTACTAAATTTCGGAGTGCTATCCAGAATTACCCCTTTAGCAAGCATGCATCCGAGATATAAGTGCGCAATATGGCGTGGCTGTATCTTTTTGTGTTTATGGCCGTGGTAAGCCTTGGATAGCGAAAGATTTTCAGTCACGCTATTTTTTTATCCAAAAATTACCACAACAATGAAAATAATGTTATTTATGCTTGGGTTAATATTCAGCCTATCATCCTTTGCTCAAAAGCCTTTATCCGTCAAATCACTTGAAGTAGGCATAACAAACAATGAAGCATTGAAAATAGAATTACTAGAAAATGGATTTTCTTATAATTCTAAGGATTATAAGAAGCATTGGGAAATTTTAATGTCAGAACCCGACACAACCGATTATATGTACAAGAAATATAATATTGTATCTGAAAATTTAGAACCTAAAGTTATTTTATCAACTTTTGAAATGCTTAATATCAATGTTAAGGGTATAAAATATCAAATAAGGAGGCACTATGCTGAGGATTATTTGAATGAACTTTTAAAAAACATAAGGAAAGCATATCCCTTAAAAGAAACTTTTGAAGTTGAAATATCAAGATCTATTGGAAATAAAATAGACAAAAAAAAGCAATATGGGATCAAATATTCAAGATTAGGTACTAAAATAAATTTTAGTGTTTTAGATGATCCAGAGGATGCATGGGTACAAATTGATATAATGTCTAGATAAGCTTTATCTATTAATATAAAAAAGGCTTTGAGGATAGCTTTCTAGATATCTATTTTTCTATTTATTCTTCAATATTTCAACTTTCTCTTTTTCACTTGCTAACAACCTTTCATACAATTCCTTATTAGCATTTAGTGCTTTTATTAATTCATCCAGAGGATTGAATGTGCAGTTGTAATTGTTCAATGGGCCATGATTGATACTGCTATCATTAAAGTTATTGATATAGTTGATAACCATATCATCAGTATAACTTTTAATTGCTTCTGCACTTACTCCCAAAACCTTCGCCACTTTCTCTAAAGTAGAATCTTCAATTTCGGCACTTTGTTCTAATTTGCTAATGGCCTGCTGGCTAATGCCCAGTTCAATGGCGAGTGCTTCTTGTTTCATGCCACGTAATTCGCGGATGCGACTAATTTTTCTACCTAAATGAGTACGGTTGGTTTTTTCAGCAGTTTCCATAGCCAAATATATTTAATTTTTTGAATTGTAAGGGTATTAAGGTTAGTTGTAAAAAACATACGGTTTGGTATTTGGCAGTTGGTACGTTTTCTAAACCTATAAGGTCTTGAAGACCTTATAGGTTTTTATGTAATTGTTAGGCAGAATGTTAAACTTCCTATAAAAACTGACGAAGTTCTGCTACCTGAAATGGCCCTTGAAACTTCGTAAGTTAATGTTTGATTTTACATATGAGTTTCGAGAAATGTTATTTTCATCGCCCTTTCCCTTTCAGGGGAAAGGTGCCGCCAGGCGGATAGGGGTTAAGTGAGAAACAAAGACATAGGTTGTTTTTAACAACGGCCTATGGTTTTATACTTTAACTGTTGAGGGTAATTTTAGGTTCTTACTAACCAACTAAAGTTATGAATGTAAAAACGCATACCCCTGAGGTGAAAACAAATACCATTTTAACTCATGCTATTCATTTGCTGGTGCAGCAATTTGCCCCTTTGCAAATTTTTTGCTTCGCTACGTTAACACAGCAGGAAGAAGTTAAAAGTGTATTTAGCCCTAGCTTGTTGCAAACGCAGCGTACTTACTATCTTTTAATGATTACTGAATGTGCGGTAGTTAAAGAAAAAAGCGTGCAAAATTTTATTGATAAGGCTTGCACCAATTGCAAGGTAATTATACTGGTACAGGAGCAGGATATGCTACTTAAGAAACATCACCATGCTAATGATTTTTTTACAGCAGTAATAAAATGTGCTGAATTATGCTACAGCAGGCCAGATTTTAAACCTGTTTTTTTACCCACCGTTTTAAACCGTAAAAAGCAATTGGGCAGGGTCATTTTACATTGGCGGAAACGTTTGGAAGTGGCTAATGGTTTTTGGGCAGCTGCTGAGCAGGCTATGGGTAGCGGTAAGGAAGAAATTTCTATCTTTTTATTGCATCACGCTATTGAGCAAGGGTGTATGGGGCTTATTTACGTATTTATGCATTATCGGCCTGATGGCTATAATTTAAAGCAATTGCTCTATTTATGTGCTTGTTTTTCTAAAAGTACGCTGCAACACTTTTTAGGTATCCCTGAAAATGAAAGGCTACTGGAAATTATAATGGAAAGTTTTCATCGAATTAATTTTGAAATTAATCCTGATTTGGAAATTAAGTCTTTCTTTAAGTTTTTAGATCTTACCGAAGGTTTCCTGGATTTGGCTAAAAGCATTTGTGAAGCGCAATTTAAGGTACTACAATTGGCTGTGGATGAGTAAAAATTGTAGTAACCGTTATAATAAACCTATAAGGTTTTAAAAATCTTATAGGTTTTTATGTAATAGCAGTACTTCATGCACAAGGTGGTTGTTGTTTACGATAGCGATTAAATTGCTATTGTCATTCATCCTCGTTAGAAAAAAGGACGATTAATGGGATAGCAACCTCTTTATATCATTGTCTTAATTCTTTTGAATCAGGACAATTTTTTATTGGTACGAATAATATTTGATCCAGCTGTAAAGATTTTTTATTAATTCATTTACAAATGTAACTGGATTTCGCTCCAAAAGGTGTTTAGCGCCATGATGGTTAATAAGCATTTCTGCTCGTTCGATTGCATCAACTTCGCTTCCCAAAAGTGCAATTTTTTCTAATATTTCTACATCACCATGATTGTAAATAAAGGTCTCATGTCCTGGTTCTGCTGTAATTAGATTTTGCAGTTTTTCATAAATTTGTGCTCTTGGAAGAGGTATGGTTGGATCTAAATTTGTTAAGTGAAGCAAGAGCCAAAGTTCGAAAACTTCATTGCTATAAGCTAATTGAAACTTTTCAGCTTCTGCCAATGCTATCGCGCTGTTGAAACGATCAGTTTTTCCTGGGTAAATGTCTGCGTCATCTTTATCGAAAACCAGCCATACCTCATCAACATCTTTCCCTCCGCATTCAGCTTTTAGTTTTTTCTTTTCTTCAATTGCTTTTTTGACAACACCTAACGGGTCAAAGCCAGTTCCAATTGGTCTTAAAAAGATGGTTTCTTTTGGTATGTGAGATTTGAATTTCTCGAAGTAAACTCTTTCGGTATTTTCATCTTCACAAATAATTAAAATTAAATAAAGATATTTTTTCATTCTTTCTGGACGTGCGACTTCATCTACTGATTCAAAATCAACAATTTTTCCTCTTTTAGCCATTGTGTTCCACCTCCTGAGCATCTAGTCTTCCAAAAACTGGAATTGCACCATATCGGCCTTCAATATATCTTTTTTCTTTGTCTGAGTCTGGGCGTTCTTTGCCGATTTTATCTCCGTTTGCTTCCATGTAAACAAAATCTGATAGGGAATATAACTCTGTCGATTCCCAATTATTCTTTTCGGCAAAATAGATCTGATCTCTTCTAAGTTTGGAATAGCTCAGAAGGTTAGTGTCGTGGGTAGTAAAGATGAGCTGTGCATTACGGGGATTTGTTTCTTTATTTAGAAATAGATTGATAGTATCTAGAGTGAGTAAGGGGTGCATATTGGCTTCAATTTCATCAATAGATAGAACCCCTCCTGTCTGTAAAATGGCGAGTATTGGGGCGGACAATTCTAGCACCTTTTTAGAACCGCTTGATTCACGTTTGTAGAAGTCCCAGCTCATTCTTCTTTTGGTCGGTTCGCCCGTTGGGTCGTAATAACGATGTTTGGCCATAATTTTGAAATTCGGCACTGCTTCGGAATTCTCTTCGTCAAATTCTTCACGGGCTTCAATATCTACAATGCCTAGATTTAAGCGTTTAATTTGAGAAGTCACCAAGCTCTTAATTTTTTCATTTTCCCATCTTGCCTTATCGTCACGTAAAGGTGTAGTATTTGTTCCGTCAAGTGAAAGGAATTTTTGGAAAAATTCGAAAATTTCAGTTGCTTCTTCTATGTTAAGCGCGTCTAAAGAGGATAAAAATAGGGCGTTATCTTTTGTCCCTTCTACAGCGGCATCTATTAATTTGGCGTTACCCTTTAACGAAGAACTAGGGTCGATGATCTCACCCTCTCTTTGAAATACATTTACCTCACGACCTATCTTTTTTCTAAATAGCCACTCTTTTAATATAGTTGTTTTATTATAAGTGAAGCCATAACGATATCTTGAATCATTTAATATAAAAGTGATCTCGAAGGTAGTCGGTTTTAATTTCCACCCTTCTCTTAATATAAATGGATCAAAAATTAAAGATTGGGTTGATGAAAACTTAGAGGAAGATTTTATCTTATATAAGAAAACACTTATTGCTTTCAATACATTACTCTTTCCACTTCCATTAGCGCCATAAATAGAAATTAGATTCAACGCCGAATAGTTGCCCTCAGTTAATATATTTTGAAAATATTCCTTTTGATTTTCGGATGGGACAAGGCTTAGTACTTGTTCTTCACCAATGGATCTGAAATTGGCAACCTTAAATTCTAACAACATATTGTTTTTTTACTTGTTTTCGTAAAAATACAATAGTTGATTGATAAAACAAAAAATGAATTGTATAAAGATATATTGGTTTTTAATATTGATTGACGGATTTACAACATTAATAATTCAAACTTCGTGCAGCGGGTGATGTAGCGAAAGAGTTTTTCAAAGCCAACATATCCAATACAATTATAACAACAGAGGCCACTTACGTGATTACGGTTAAAAACTGGACTGCCCTCGAATCGGTTTATAGGAAATTTAATAAAGATGCTTTTAATAATAGATATATAGATTCAGCTAGAAGCAATGGTAACTCTACAGAATATGCGTTTCTGGCTTTATTTGCCAATGCGCTCTATTTATATAAAGCACCAGCAGGTTCCGCCGAATTTGAGCCCTTAGAGTTGAAGCTCAATGATACAAGTGACATCATGTCAACATCATACCTATAATATTCTTGTAACTTTAAATCCTAACAGATATGAAAATCAAATTAATTATAATAGCGTCTCTTGTTTAGGTTGGGGTTAAAGGCGCAAGAATTAGTGGCTAGTAATGTGGCTAAATTAGCATGCCTAAAAAAGTTGAAAAATTAAACCAATAAGAGCTACTTGTAAAACTGCAAGGCCTCTTAACCAAAAAAGATGTAACGTATTTACGTAAAAATGCTAATCTGTATGAGAAAGATGGGGTTTTGGGATATAAAGGAAGGGTATACAAAGGGAATACTTGAACAGATGCAAAATGAAATGAAAGAAGTTAAAGTTGATTAAAAGCAACAAGATAGTTAGTTTTGATATTAAAAATTATAAAGGGATAAAGTATTTGATTCAACAGACAGAAGAACAGAGGCAAAATTATTATTGGTTTTCTTCAGAAATACATAAGGAGGCTTATATTGATGGTTTCATAAAATATGAGAAAAAGGATCAGGATAAATCAATAGTTATCCTAACTGAAATATTGAATAATTTCAAATTTAAATAAATAGAACTTCAGTTAATAATTCTCATTCATCCTTTTTGCAAATGAGGGGGTATTAAAGGGTAACCGGATTTATAATAAACCCATAAGGTCTTTAAGACCTTATTAGGTTTATGCAAGTCTTAATAAGTAATTACTTGTTCTTCTAAATGCTCAGGTAGATTACGGTAATTATATTTCTGGCCACGTAGTTGTGGCTCAAAGCCTGCAGCTTTGATAGATTGCTGAATGCCATTTGCTGTAAAACGATGTGGTGCACCTGCAGCAGAAACCACATTTTCTTCAATCATAATTGAACCAAAATCATTTGCTCCTGCATGTAGACATAGCTGTGCGGTAGTTTTTCCAACCGTTAACCAACTCGCCTGAATGTTTTTAATATTTGGCAGCATGATTCTGCTTAACGCTATCATTCTAATATATTCATCAGCAGTTACGTTATTGCTAATGCCGCGTAATCTTTTTAGTAAAGTTCCATCATCCTGAAAAGGCCATGGAATAAAGGCCAGAAAACCATTTGCATCGGCTGGTTTTTCACTCTGAACCTGGCGAATCCAAACCAGGTGTTCAAAACGTTCCTCTATGGTTTCCACATGGCCAAACATCATGGTTGCTGATGTGGTAATGTCTAACTGGTGACAAGCACGCATCACATCAAGCCATTCTTGTCCACCACATTTACCCTTAGAAATTAATCGTCTAACACGATCGTTCAGAATTTCCGCACCTGCACCCGGAAGTGAATCCATTCCTGCATCCTTTAATGCTTTTAAAACTTCGGTATGACTAATGCCTTCCAGTTTTGCAACATGTGCAATTTCTGGTGGACCTAAGGCATGAAGTTTTAAATCAGGATATAATTCTTTGAGTTTTCTAAATAAATCTGCATAAAAATTTAAACCTAAATCTGGGTGATGGCCACCCTGAAGTAATAATTGATCACCTCCTAAACGGAAAGTTTCTTCAATTTTTACTTTATAAGTTTCAATGTCTGTGATGTAACTTTCATCATGACCGGGTCTTCTAAAAAAGTTACAGAATTTACAGTTAGCAATACAAACATTGGTGGTGTTTACATTTCTATCTATCTGCCAGGTTACTTTACCACTCGGTACCTGAATTTTCCTTAATTCATTTGCTACAAACATCAACGATGCAGTATCGGCATGGTGGTATAAGTATACACCTTCTTCTTGTGTTAAAAAATCAAAATGTAGGGCCCGTTGCAGTAAATCGGCTGTATTCATGAAGCAAAAATACTCGAAATAAGTATCAGTATAATCACAGTTTTATAAAAAAACAATGCAGCTCTAATTATTTTTAGTGGTATCTGCTTTACGTTTAAATAGGTTTCGCAAATCGTTTCCTTGTTTTTTTAATTCTTCTAAACGCTTTTTTGTGCTGTCGCTAACTTTTGTTAAACTTTCATTGGCCTTAATTACATTGTTTTTAACCGTATTTTGGCCAGTTGAAACCGCATCAGAAACTTGTTTAACCGTATTTTCACCAGTTGTTATAGCGCCTGAAACTTGTTTGATTTTTTTATTGGCATTAAGTTTACTGCTATCTATAAACTTCTTAGCCGCAATAGCCATTGGCGTTTGTTCTAAATTACTCAATGGTTTAGTGGTTTCTGCTGTTGGCTGAGCGGCTATGGTAGTCGTATCATTAACTGGTTTACCTAAAGCCGTATTCGTTTTAGCAAGCAATTGCTCATCTTCTGTTTTTACGATGCCTCCATTTGCGGTATAATAGGTTTTACTTTTTAAATAAGTGGTTTTGGCGGTTTCTAACTGTACTTTCGCGGCTGCTATTCTTGCGGTATCATTACTTGCAACAGCTGCATCATAATTTAACTGGGCATCGGTAAGCGCGAGTGCTGCAGATTCATAAGATTTAGTAAAATCAATTTTTTCTTCGTTCTTTGTAGCTGTATTACATGCTGTTAAGCTGAAGGCTAATAGGCAAATTATAATGATATTTTTCATATTATTTTGAGGTAGTAAATTGGTCAACTATTTTCTTTAAGGAACTGGTTTCTTGTTCTTCTGTTATGTTTCCGCCAAGTCTTTCAATCTCTAAATGATTAATGCTTTTAGCGAATTCTAAATATTTTAAATACCTGTTCAGGATCTCAATTTTTGTTCCATTGTTAGTTTGTTCAGTATTGCCAAGGTTTTTAACAAAGGTTTCCATGTTATCTATACACACAATATAAGCTTGAAAAGCATTTGATGTAAAATAATCATTAACCAAATTATTGGTTTCGAGTTGTGGGTATAACTTCGGCAATGTAACAGGTGTTTTCTTTAGGGTTTCTGTTAAGTTTACTCCAGAATTGGAAGTATTCAAATACATTCCCTTGGTTTTCATCTGGCAATTTTCTATAGCTAAATTGGTTGTGTTTAATAGCTTAATTAAGTTATCCTTTTTGTTGATGTTATCCAGAAAAGTATTTACCGCTAATGCAATAAATAATCCTGTAAAAGTAGAAATGAGCGAAATGATGAAACTGACTGTCTGGTTATTATTTTTACGCCAAGGGCTATCTCTTCTAAAATTGAGTAAAAAAAGACTTATTGCAATTAAAATAAGGGATATTATAACATAAGTAAGCATATTTTTTGCGGTTTAAATTTTTCCAAAAATAAAATAATTAAACGTAATAAAAAAATTACAAACGGTATTTACATCCTTTAACAAATCATAAAAATTAATCATTCATTTACTGTTTAAGTGATTAAACCATTTTGCAATTCAACAATTCATTTATCTTTGTCACTTATGGTAGATTTTAATCGTTTTACACTTGCCAATGGATTAAAGGTTCTGGTTCATGAAGATCCAACCACTCCGATGGCGGTTTTAAATATTTTATATGATGTGGGTGCTCGCGACGAGGATCCTGAAAAAACTGGTTTTGCACACTTATTTGAGCATTTAATGTTCGGCGGATCGGTTAATGTTCCTAATTATGATGAGCCTTTGCAACGGGTTGGCGGTGAAAATAATGCGTTCACCAGTAATGATATCACCAATTATTACATCACACTGCCTGCAGAGAATATCGAAACAGCTTTTTGGTTGGAAAGTGATCGCATGCTAAGCCTTGCATTTTCTGAAAAAAGCCTGGAAACACAAAGAAATGTGGTGAGCGAAGAATTTAAACAACGCTATTTAAATCAACCTTATGGCGATGTTTGGTTAAAGCTGCGTCCTTTAGCTTATAAAAAACACGCTTATCGCTGGGCAACAATAGGAAAAGAACTTTCACACATTGAAAATGCAACGATGGATGATGTGAAAGCTTTTTTTAAGAAACATTATACACCACAGAATGCCATTTTAGTGGTTGGTGGAAATGTAAAAACAGCATATGTTAAAGAAATGGCAGAGAAATGGTTTGAGCCTATTCCGGCAGGAGATAAGTATGTTCGGGATCTGATACAGGAAGATCTTCAAACCGAATCTAGAAATGAGACTGTAAAAGCCAACGTACCTTTAAATGCTATTTATATGGCTTTTAAAATGCCAGGGAGATTAAATTCAGATTATTATGCATTTGATTTGCTTTCAGATATTTTATCACGCGGACAATCTTCACGTTTATACAATAGCCTTTTAAAGGAACAAAAATTATTTAGTGATATCAATGCTTATATTTCAAGTAGTTTGGATGCCGGATTATTTATCATAGAAGGCAAACTGGTAGAAGGCGTAACGATTGAGACTGCCGAAAAAGCCATCTGGGCAGAATTAGACAAGCTTAAAGCTGAAGTAGTTACTGATAACGAATTAACGAAGGTTAAAAATAAGGTAGAATCTGTATTGGTATTTTCTGAAATGAGTTTACTGGATAAGGCGATGAATTTGGCTTATTATGAACTGTTGGGCGATGCGGAATTGTTAAATCAGGAAGCTGTAGAATTTTTAAAAGTAACTGCAGAAGATATTAAAAGAATCTCGAATGAAACTTTTGGGAGAGAAAAATCATCAACCTTATATTATTTAACTGAAAAACATGCTTAACAGACAATTAGCACCTGATTTTAAGCAGGTATCGACGATCAATTTTATCCAGCCTACTCAACAAGCTTTAAATAATAGTATTCCTGTTTACACAATTTACTCTGGTGAGCAAGATTTAGTGCGCATTGAATTCATTTTTAATAATGTGAACTGGAATGTAGAGAAACCTTTACAAGCCATTGCCGTTAGCGCGATGCTGAATAATGGTACCAGTAAGTTATCTGCAAAAGATATTGCTGAACAGATTGATTTTTATGGAGCATTCTTCCAGACAGAGTATGTTCAGGATCATTCCACGGTTACGCTTTATACCTTAAACAAGCACTTGGCATCGGTATTACCGATTGTGAAAAATGTACTTGCTGACAGTCAGTTTCCTCAAGCTGAGATTGATATTTACATTCAAAATCAAAAGCAGAAACTTCAGGTAAATCTTCAAAAAAATGATATTCTTGCCCGGAAGGAATTTGCACACGCGCTATTTGGAGATACTGCTTATGGCGTAGATATTCAGGCCAAACACTATGATGAATTAAAACGTGAAGATTTAATCAGCTATTTTAGATCTGCTTATGCACCTGATAATTGTACAATTGTAGTTTCTGGTAAGTTTGAGGAAGCAAGTTTCCACCTACTGAATGAGCAATTTGGCCGTAATTGGGAATTGGGTAAAGCATTAAAGAATAAGTTTAACTTCAGCCTGGTGCCTCGCACAGCTATTTACAAAGATCGTCCGGATGCTTTGCAATCTGCCATTAGAATAGGAAAACTGGCCGTTAATCGTACTCATGAAGATTTTCCGGGACTTCAGATCTTAAATACCGTTTTGGGTGGATATTTTGGCTCCCGCCTGATGAATAATATTCGTGAAGATAAAGGTTATACCTATGGTATTGGTTCTGGAATATCATCTTTACAAGACGCGGGTTACCTTTTTATCGCGACTGAAGTTGGTGCTGAGGTTTGTTCTGCTGCATTAACTGAAATTTATAAAGAGATTGAATTGCTTAAGAATGAGTTGGTTGGTGAAGAGGAATTAACTTTGGTTAAAAATTATATGCTCGGATCGATGTTGGGTAGTTTAGAAAATGTTTTTTCTCATGCAGATAAATTCAAAAACATTCATTTTTTCGGTTTGGGTTATGATTATTATGAAAACTACATTAAAAAAGTGAAATCAATAACCGCCGAAGAGATTCGTGCATTAGCCATTAAATATTTTAATAAGGAAGATTTTACAGAAGTGGTAGTAGGGAAGAAGTAGTTTTTAGAAAGCGATATAAAACCCAATAAGGTCTTAAAGACCTTATTGGGTTTTTTGTTTTCCGAACTTCAGTTACCGATACTGGCACAGATAAGCTGTTTGTACTTCTGTTTTAACTTTAAATTGGAATTGGCCGATACTTCAAAACTACTTCCAGCTTCAAAATGCTGCCAATCGGTTTGATTGGGAAGTAACGCTGATAGTTTTCCCTCTACAATGTGCATGATTTCTTTATCCGCTGTTCCAAATTCATATTCACCAGGATTTATAATTCCTATAGTAGATTTCCCTTCTGTAGTTTCGTAGCCAAGAGATTTAACGTTTCCGTCAAAGTATGTATTTTCAGTTATCATCATTTGATCTTTTTGTAAAGCTATAAAATTTGGTGTAATGGCAAAAGCCTGTAAAAAGATAAAGCTCCCCATCGCGGGGAGCATCTATCCAACTAACAAAACATATTTTACTTAGAGATTAAATCTCTATCCTTTTTTAACTAATTTATATTCAATTACAGGTTTGCCACGTTCACCACCATCGCTACCAACACCCATGCTCACAAATCTTAATTTGTAAATGTTGCCAGCACTGTCTTTTATTAAATAGAAGTATTTCTTAATGATTCCTGTACCAGTTGTCACTCTCCAGTTGCTCCCGATAACATCTCTGGAGGTTAAAAATGTTAATCCACTTAGATTGGTTTCGGCAAAAGTTGTATACGTTATTGAGGTTGTTTCTTCAAATTGAAGTGTGCTTACGCCACCTAAATTATTTGTAGTGATAAAATCCTGATAAAAATATGGATTGGATTCTGGGTTACTAGCTACAGATCTATAGGTACTGTAACTCCAATGGAAATCCCATTCTGCCTTTTTAGGTTCTGCATTAACTACAACACCATCATTGTTATTTCCTAATGATACAAAGGACAGATTGTATTCTGCATTTTTAGTGATATTTACTGTTTTAAAAGTAGTTTCCTGAACTTTTGCATATTGTAAAGTGTAACCCGTGTTACCATTTCTCAATATCCTCACCTTATAAAGATTCGGTTCTGTATAAGTTCCATTTAAACCTATAATATAAACTTTGTTTTCACTATCAGTTGCAGATACTGTAGCTATTGCAGTGCGATTTAAGTTTCCATCATAACTATCAACTAAACTAACAGCATTTGTTAAAGTTGATGATTGAAAACTGATATTATAAATCATAGCGGCTTTTGCATCATCTAAAGTCACAGCATTAATATCTGTCTTATTGATCACTTGTGCTAAAGCTTGAAATGATTGATTAAGTACCACTTTAAAATCAGAACCACTATAAAATCCTAAAGCCCAACTTTTTCGATTAACCGCCGTTGATTTATCTGTACTTAAATCAGCATATACAACGTTTGCGTAATTAGATTCCGTTGTTTTACCACTTAAAGTTAACGTACTCCCATCCGAGGGCGGCACAACAATTATTGGTTCATCATTATCTTTTTTACAAGCTGTAAAAGTGATCGCCAAAGCGGCGATTGCAATCATGGAGTGAAGTTTGTTCATATTTTCTGTTTATTTATTTGTTCCAGTTAAAAGTTAGTCCGAGTACATAAGAGCGGCCATAGCTGTAGGGCACTGCGCCACCGCCTGTGCTATGGGCCCCGCCTGATGCTGTTGAAGTATTGGTGAGTTGAGTAACATCAAACAGATTTTTTACACCAGCATTAATGGTGAGGTATTTGTAAAAACTTTTATTTAGCATTAAATCAGCTAAACTAAAATCTCCAATTTCGACCAATTTATAATCTGTAGCACTGGCTTCACTGTTTTGGTAGCCAGGCATTTTGCCTGTATATTTATAAAACAAGCTCACATTTCCTTTTATTTTAGGGAAGTTGTAAAGGATGGTTGCCGTAATTTCGGGCGACCACGAAAATTCAGGAATGTTTAAATCGGGCTCATTTTGCAATTGTTCATTATAACGTCCGATATAGGAAGCACCAATAGTTGCATTGATGTTTTGATAATGAATGGTATTTTCTAGCGTAAAGCCTGTAGTTTTATACTTTGCTAAATTAAATAAAGTGGTCATTGATAAATTCTGAGCAGATTGCGCAAAGGTGATCCGGTTTTTAAACAGGTTATAAAAACCAGCGAAAGAGCTACGAAATTGAAAATCATTAATATCTGCACCTGCCCAGGTGATTGAACCATTAAAGCTATTTGATTCTTCTGCCTTTAAGTCTGGGTTGCCGATAATATTATGACTGGCATCTACAAAATCATAATACAATTCCCGTAAGGCCGGAGCCCTAAATCCTCTTGCATATGCTAACCTTAAATCAAATTTTTGACCTAAAGCAAACTTGGTATTTATAGAAGGAATGATTGGTGGTGCATTGTATACAGAGTTTTTGATAACCCTTAAACCCGGCCTGATATTGATGCCATCTGTTGGTTTAATTTCTGAAGATATAAAGAAAGCATAATCATTAATCACGGGTGAACCGCTAATTCTTTGTCCACTGGCTGCATCTCTGTTGTATTCAATACCTGGCTGAAACGAAATCTGATCATTCAGAACATATTGAGCAGTAGCTCTTAATATGGTTGAATTGAATTTTGCTGTATCCTGTTTACCTTGTTCGGTACTTAATATATCTGCCCCGGTGCTAAAATTGTGATTAATGGTACTTGTTAGTCTTTTTAAATCAGAATAGCCTGCAATAGCATTAATATGAAAGGAAGGCGTTACTTTCCATTCAGACTGTAATTGATGGGTATAACGTAAAGTTTTATAAGTTTGCCATTCGGCTATATAATTTAAGGGGTTCATTCCACCGCGACTAATAATTTCTTCTTGTTGGCCGTCTAATCTATACCAGATATTGAAGTTTTCATTGTGATAACCAATTTTTGTATTGGCCAGCCATTGTTCCTTTGGTTTCCAACGGTTTCCGCTTGCTAAATCCTGATCAACAATATCTCTTGAGGTAGTACTCGATTTAATATTCCAGCCACCAAAATCATTGTGTGTAATGCCAGCCAAAGCACTCCAGCCCTTGTTCTGCCAGCTTAAGCCGATGTTTTGAATGTGATTTCCTTTGTCAGTAAATGCACTATATTCTTTCCCAACAGTTTCTTCCTGAACTCTTGCGGTAACATTTAAGTGAGATTTTCCTGCTCCTTTTGTGATGATATTAATTACGCCAGCCAAGGCATCTGATCCATAAACAACGGACATAGGGCCTTCAACAATTTCTATTCGCTCAATGGTATTAATGTCAATTTGATTCAAGCTTTCTCTGGTATCAGACCTGTCAATCATCGGAACACCATCCAATAAGACCTTAACATTTCTACCGCTCATTCCCATAATGGTCACATCGGATGTACCGAGTGTTAAATCATTGCTAAATCTAAAACCCAGTTCGGTGCTTAAAACCTGTTGAATATTTACAGCACCACGCAGTCTGATTTTTTCTGCGCTAATCGTTCTCACCTTGTACACCGAGTTTTTTAACGATTGTGGCGCATATTGACCGGTTACTACAACATCTTTTAAATCATTTGCACCAGTTGTATCTACCTTAACATGTTGTGCTAATGCGATTGATCCACAAAAAACTAAAAGAAGCAATAAATATATTTTCATTTATTTAGACTAATTATAAATAATTATGCAAATTTGTAGATAATCACAAAGTGCAGATAACGTTAAGCGGATAATTAATGCCGTAAAGCGGATTAAAAATTAAAATATGATTTCTGACATCATGCGATTTAAAAGGCTGGCGCTACTACTGAAAAGAATTACTAAATGAAAATAAGACTCTCTGAATATCCATCCCGTAATACAATTTTTCACCATAGCTATACAAATAATTTCGAGGCAATAGCAGATTTAGAGGAGATTGATCATGAAGTTCAGGAAGATCGTTATCATATTCTTTGGAATGAACAATGGTTTGATGGGATTCACATCAGCGCTGTAGAAATAACTACTGCAAAGGGTGTAGATTTCTATTACGAATCTTCAATTGAGCGTATCGGTTTCTTTTTTTGTCTGAATGGAAAGATAAATTTATATGATGCTTCAAAAACGAATCATTTATTGTCTATACATCAGAACAAGCAATACATTTCAATTGGTCAGCCAGGAACTTTAGTGATCAATGTAGTCGAAAATGCCACTTACATTTATATACAGTTAACTGAATCTTATTTTAAGAAAATCACCAATAGAGAATTTACTCATTTGGCCAAATTTGAACAAGATGGAATTGCTCCCGAAATCAATTTATGGCTCAAAAGCTTAAGCAGCCACAGGTATCACGGCAGGATGAAAAGAATCTTTCTGGAGTCTAAAATATTTGAATTGATCATTTTCTACCTGCATAAAAGAAATGTACCATCCTTATTTCTCAAAGAAGATGATGTGAGAAAAATTATGCTGGCCAAGCAATTGGTCGAGAACAATTTACAACGTCCAAGTTCACTAATTGAATTGTCACGTCAGGCTGGAATTAATGATTTTAAGCTAAAAAAAGGTTTTAAAGCACTTACAGGTCACACCGTATTTGGTTATTTGTATAAATTAAGGATGGAAAAAGCACATTACCTTCTCCTGCAAGAAAAGAAAACAGTTAATGAAGTTGCATTTCTGGTGGGCTATAAAAATGCGCAACATTTTATTACTGCGTTTAAGAAAAAATATGAAATATCGCCTGGAAGCCTTAATAAAAACTAATTTGATCTTAACCGGCTGTTTGTGATTTGTAAGAATAAAGTGAAAAAGTATCGAACGATCGACTTGTTGTAAATAATACTTTCGGCAATACCTACATTTACGGATTAATTACTGAACATGATCATCCTTTATATTTTTATAGCCATTGCCGCATTGGTTTTAATTGTTGTCAATTTACCTGTATTCGGAAGTTTACCCAGTGGTTTAAGGCTAAATAAAATTCGTCATTTGCCAAACTATCGTAATGGTGCAATTCAAAACTTGTCACCCACGCCCATGCAACCTGAGGGTGTTAGTTTTTTTACTATTTTAAAGGCTTTCTTTTTTGAAAAACATCCAAATAAAATACCAAAAACTTCCCTGAAATTTGTCGAGCCAGCTCTTGATGCCGTACCCGAACAACCTTCACCCGAAATCATTTGGTTTGGGCATTCTTCTTATTTGATCAAGGTTGACAATCTTCGTATTCTGGTAGATCCGGTGTTTAGTAAAGTACCATCACCTTTTTCATTCATTGGTAGCAAAGCTTTCGCAGGAACAGACTTTGTTAACGCAACACAATTTAAAAATATAGATATTCTACTGATCACGCATGATCATTACGATCATATGGACTATCAAACGATCTTAAGCATTGCACCTCATGTGAAAAAAATTGTTACTTCCATTGGTGTGGGTGCACACTTGGAGAGATGGGGAATACCTACAGATCAAATTCATGAACTTTGCTGGAATGAAACCATTTCATTATCTGAACACTTAAAGTTTACTGCCGTGCCAGCCAGACATTTTACCGGAAGAAAGTTCAAACGTAATCAAACGCTATGGTCGGCATTTGTATTGGAAACATCCCAATCCAGGTTATTTCTTGGAGGCGATTCAGGTTATGATACGCACTTTGCTGAGATAGGTAAAACCTATGGTTCATTTGATCTAGCGATTTTAGAGTGTGGACAATATGATGCCTATTGGCCTTATATTCACATGTTTCCTGAAGAAACTGTAAAGGCTGCGATTGATTTAAAGGCAGAAGTTTTAATGCCAGTACATTGGGGTAAATTTAGTTTATCCATGCATCCCTGGAACGAACCGATTAATAGGATCGTAAAAGCTGCAAAAGAAAATGGAGTACGTTTGGTTACGCCAAGACTTGGAGAAACCATTCGGTTAGACAACTATTTGCCCAATACGAATTGGTGGCTGGAAGAATAAATTAAACAATAATAGTCTGAACGTGTTTATTTTTAAATTAGATACGATTATGAAAACAGACCTTGTAGAAATATTTCAAACGATTAGGGCAGGAGTACAACCTTATGCAACACGAGGCTATACCGTTCACGAAAACTCTGAAACCGGATATGATCTCTACAGCGAAAAAAATATTGAAACAGCTGAAGGAAAAATTACTGAACGTTTTTTTATTGGAATTTACATCAACGGAGATACTGTAGAGGTTAAATTGAATACAGAAGAATTTACGGCTAATACACCGGGTTTGAATCACTTTGATGATCAGAAGATTGGATTTCAAATCTCAAGTTTAAATGATCAAAAATTAAGTGAAATACAAACCTTCATAGAAATTATCCATTCGAACTTTAAAGAAAAAGAATGGATTTAATGAATTGATGGCTAAATTTGTTGCAGGCAATTAGTGCCTGTAATCATTTAGGCATCATTGAATCACATTACGCTTTATAAAAATACAGACTGGCATCATCAATTGCAATCCAAATTAGAGGATTCTGGAATTGAATGCCATTTTTTTTTAGAGCATGACTTTAAGCTACTTTCTCTGGCTAAAAGTAAAATTTTGATTCACCTGGCTGATGTCAACAATCGGTTTCAACCAGTAGATTTTCTCCAATTGCAGGAGAAATATAATGATTCAGGAATCAAGCTTATTCACCTTTGGGAAGATATCTGGAGAACCAGACCATTGCAGGTACTGGCTAGAATTAAATCACTATTAGGCTTAAATGTCCGAATCCATGGGCGAAAAACTAAAGTTTACAAAATAGAAAAGCCAGTCGCCGATCAGTTTATTGACGAAAATCATTTGCAAGGTTCAGTAAGTAGCCGTCATAAATTGGGGTTGTTTGAGGGCGAACAACTGGTAGCTGTGGCTACCTTTTCTGCACTAAGAAAAATGAATCACACTGAAAATTATAAGTCGGCAGAGTTAATTAGGTTTGCAGTAAAAGCTGGTTATACCATTACCGGAGGCTTAAGTAAATTAATTAAACATTTTTATTTGCTTCAAAAATCCAATGATTTAATGACATATGCGGATAGGGATTGGTCTGGGGGAGAAGCTTATCTAACCCTTGGTTTTGCATTAACCGGTATTCTTGAACCTCAACAATTCTTACTGGATGAAAATTTAAATCGCAAACTAAAGAAAGATCAGGAGGTTCAGGGAAATAATCCGATAACCTTTAATACCGGAAGTTTCAAATTTATTCTGAGTTTTTAAGATGGCAGATTACAATTTAATCATCATTTTGGGGGCAACAGCTTCTGGTAAAACGAAACTTGCGGTACAGCTTGCCGATAAGCTGAATGGTGAAATTATCAGTGCAGATAGCCGCCAGATTTTTAGAAAAATGGATATTGGTACCGGGAAAGATCTTCATGAGTATGACATTAACAATAGAACCATTCCATATCACCTGATCGATATTTTAGATCCGGGAGAACGTTATCATGTTGATGCATTCAAGAACGATTTTTATGCTGCCTTTGAATCTATTATTCATCGAAATAAAGTGCCCATTTTATGTGGTGGAACAGGCATGTACATTCATAGCTTACTCCAAAATCAGAAATATACCGCTGTTCCTGTTGATATACATTTAAGGGAAGAGTTAGATTTACTCGAAAAAGAACAATTAATTCTAAAACTGAAAGCATACCCGCTTGAAGAAGTGATTCATGTAGATAAATCCTCTAAAAAAAGATTAATCAGGGCAATTGAAATTGCTGAGTTTCTGCAAAATCATGAGGTAGAGGATGAAAATAGGCCATTAATTAAACCAATCGTTTTTGGGTTAAAAAACGAGGTTGAACTTACCAGATCAAAAATTTTATCCAGACTTCATTATAGGCTTGAAAATGGAATGATTGAAGAGGTAGCGTCTTTGATAACAAGTGGTGTGTCAAAAGAAATGTTAGTTTACTACGGTTTAGAATATAAATTTATTGTAAATTATCTGAATGGCCAACTGACCTATGATGAATTAAAGCTTAGATTAGGAATAGCCATCTGTCAATATGCAAAGCGACAAAATACCTTTTTCAGAAAGATGGAAAAGGATCAGGTGAATATTAACTGGCTGAATGCTGCAATGCCAACCAGTTTCCTGATTCAACAAATGATAAAAAAAATTATGGCTAAATCTTAAGTATCTAACTTCTAATGATTTAATATTTAAACTCTTAAAAGTTGTTATGATATCGTTTTTGGCATAGGTTTTGTATAGATGGCGATATATTCAATTAACTTAAAAATAATAATTAATGAAAACATTTACTAAAATTATTGCTACTTCAGCAGCTGTAGTGGCATTATTCTTCACAACTAGCGCTAATGCACAATCTCAAAAATTAGGAATAGGAATTATTGGTGGTATCCCTACCAGCGATGCATATAGTGTGGCACTTGGTGCAGATTTACGTTACCAATTTGATGTTGATAAGCAATTATCTATTCCGGTTACTGCTGGTTATACACATTTTGTTGGTAAGGAAATTGGTGATTCAGGCCTTAATTATGCTGATTTTGGCTACATCCCAGTTAAAGTTGGTGCAAAATATTTCTTCAATGAATCTGGTGCTGGTGTTTATGGCTTAGCTGAATTAGGTGCTGGTTTCGGTACTAAATCAGGTAGTGGAACATCTTTTGTATATTCTCCTGCATTAGGTTATGCTTGGAGCAATGGTTTAGATTTAGGTTTAAAATATGAAGGTTTAGCTAGAGACGGTGGTAGCACTGGTTATGTAGGTTTACGTTTAGCTTACGGATTTAGTTTGTAATCTACTAACTTTATTAAAAAAGCCCCAGCAAATGCTGGGGCTTTTTTTGTTTATTATCATTTCTGAAAAAGATGAAAATAAATAAATCTAAACGGAATCGTTTTTCGTATGTACATCAAAACCTTATTAATAACTTAAATTTATCTGATATGAAAACGATTACTAAAATTTTAGCAACAGCAGCAACTGCGGTTGCAGTTTTTGCTACTACAACATTAAGTGCACAAACCATGACTACAACTGAAGACATGAATCCGGCTCCAAAAGGCATGGCTTTCAAGGTAGGTGTGGGGATTAACGGCGGTGTTTTTCGTGATAAATCACCAATGGATTACGCTTATGGTGCAGATTTGAAATTACAGTGGGACTTAACTCCTTACGTTGCAGTTACTGCATCTGGCGGTTACACTAAACTGGTTGCCAAAGATAATGCTGTGGATGCTGACTTTATTCCAGCAAAAGGTGGAGTAAAAGTATTCCCAATTAAAAGAATGTATCTGGCTACTGAGGCTGGTGCAGGTATCTCTATTCAAGACGGCGCTAAAACAAACTTTATATACTCTGGTGGTTTAGGATATGAATTTGGTGGTTTTGATGCGGGCATCAGATATGAAGGTTATGTGAATGATAGCGCTTCAACAACTTATTTTAGAAAAACAGGTCAATATGCTTTAAGATTGGCTTATAATTTCAAATTATAATTAAAACATCATTTAATTTGAAAGCCTCGCAATTTGCGGGGCTTTTTTCGTTTATTTAATATTAAAATACCTAATTTGAACCGAAAACCAAATACCATGAAACAAATATTCGGAATTGCCATACTCCTCACTTTTATAGCTTGTAATCAGTCTGAAAAAAAGTCCGCTGATCAAAATGATTCCAGCCAAGCAGATTCGATTAGTGTAAGTAGTCAGGTTTCTATTAAAGATAAAAAGAAGGAAGATATTTTAATTAAATATGTAAATCTTAAAAATGCCCTGGTTAAATCAGATGAAAAGCTTACTCAAAAAAATGCTGCAGATTTACAGAAGAGTTTGGCTGACTTTGAAGGTTGCGAACCTACAGCTGAGATTGCTGGTAAAATAGCAAGTAGTGGCAATCTTATCGATCAGCGGAAAGGTTTTACCATTTTAAGTTCTGATCTGATCGCACTGATGAAAAATGCAGAAATAGAAAAAGGAACAATCTTTGTGCAGCATTGCCCAATGGCCAACAAAGGAGATGGTGGCGATTGGTTATCAACAGAAAAGGAAATCAGAAACCCATATTACGGAAAAGAAATGCTGGAATGTGGTAGGGTTACAGAAGAATTAAAAGCAAATTAGAAAATTAGTTTTATATTAAATTAAGCATGATTGTTACGTCTTTCTGACCAATTATTCATATTAATTTAACAGATTTGTTATGCACGTATATTAATTTTATATAATTTAGAAAGCTATAAACACAATACAATAATATGTCAGATATTGCAGAGATTAAAGTTGATGGTAAGACGTTAGAATTGCCAATAATTATAGGAACAGAAGATGAAAAGGCCATAGATATTTCGAAATTGAGAGATCTTTCTGGTTTTGTAACCTTAGATACTGGTTTCAAAAATACGGGTTCAACAAAAAGTAAAATCACATTTTTAGACGGTGAGAAGGGTATTCTTAAATATAGAGGCTATTCTATTGAAGAACTTGCAGCAAAATCAAGTTTCTTAGAAGTAATTTATTTGATCATATATGGTGATCTTCCTACACAATCACAAGTAGAAGATTTTCAGGCAGAAATTAACAGACATACCCTCATCCATGAGGATATGAAGAAATTTTTCGACGGATATCCATCACGATCTCATCCAATGGGTCAGTTAGGCTCTTTAATTTTTTCTTTATCAACCTTTTATCCGGAATGTTTAAAGCCTAATCAGACTGCGGAAGAGCAAGATTTAACCATCATAAAACTGCTGGCTAAATTCCCTACCGTAGTTTCATTTGTCTATAAAAAATCATTGGGTCATCCGCTTATTTATCCAAAAAATAAATATGATTATGTAACCAATTTTCTTTGGATGACTTTTGGACAACGGACGGAAGATTATGATGTAAACCCGATTGTTGTAAATGCAATGAACAAATTGTTGATTCTTCATGCAGATCATGAACAGAATTGCTCAGCGTCAACTGTTCGGATTGTAGGTTCATCAGATTGTAATTTATATGCATCTATTGCTGCTGGTATTGCTGCACTATGGGGTCCACTACATGGCGGTGCAAACCAGGCTGTTATCGACATGTTGGAATTGATTAAAGCTGACGGTGGAGATACAGAAAAATGGATAAACAAAGCAAAAGATAAAAATGATCCTTTCCGTATGATGGGATTTGGACACCGGGTTTATAAAAACTTTGATCCACGTGCAAAAATTATTAAAAAGGCATGTGATGATATCCTTGAAAACCTGGGAATTGATGATCCTATTTTAGATATTGCTAAAAAGCTGGAAGAGGCTGCTTTAACTGATCAATACTTTATCGACAGAAAGCTTTATCCAAATGTAGATTTCTATTCAGGTATCATTTACAGAGCCTTAGGTTTCCCATCAGAAATGTTTACGGTATTATTTGCCTTAGGTCGTTTACCAGGATGGATTGCACAATGGAAAGAAATGCATGAAAACAAAGAGCCGATAGGCCGTCCACGTCAGATTTATATTGGCGAAACCGATAGAGAATTTGTTGAATTGAAAGACAGAAAATAATTGCAATAAAAAACCATAAAAAAACCACTCGATAATGTCGAGTGGTTTTTTTATTGCGTTAAATCTTGAACAGTCGTCACCCTGAATTTATTTTAGGGTCTTATTATATACATTGTAAAGCGAAAAAGATGCTAAAACAGTTCAGCATGACGATTAAGTTCTAAGTAGCTACATAATAAATTAAATTAATCATCGCCATTTCTGATAGCTTAAATGCAACAGCATAAAGAATTAAAATCCAAAAGATTTTAAAAACTGTGCTCCACGTTTTACGCTGATAAAAAACGGTAAGTGCTTTAAACATATACCAAAATAAATAAATGGTAACGCCAACCTCAATAATTTTACTTAAAAAAGAATCCTCTCCAAATACATGTATCATGATTGGCTTGGTAATAATGGATACGATAAAATAAACCATCATCCCATGAATGGTAAAAATCAGGTGATCTAAATAGTAAATATGATTTTTTCTGAAGTTGAGCATGATAAACCCTGCCAGCAAAGGCATCAATAAAAAATATTGTTTTGGCCTGTTATGTTCTAAAGTTTCCTGAATGACCTCAGATTTCTCCCCAATAGTAATCGCCCTTTTGTTAATCAATTTTTCATACCAACTGTCTTGCTCGGCTACAGACAATTTTTTCTGACGTTGAAGATATGCAGCATAAGTGCTGTCGTTCCTTTCAATATGGATCTCATTAAAATCTTCAATTCTGTTTGCTATAGAATCAGATTTTAAATGGGTATTTTCTGCTTTTAGTCTATTTAATTCCTTTTCCTGATCAGCAAAACCCAATGCTATAAATTCTTCCTTCTTAATTGCCTCATCAATGGATTTCGTGGCTTTACTAGCAATATTTTTTGGTATTCCTGTAAGTTTTAATGCTTTGTTTACACTGTCTGTTACATTTTGTTTATTTTTCTTTTCAATATTAATATGACCATTTTCCGTATCTTTTTCAGCATGTTTGGGAGAATACACCACCAAAAAGTATACAATGGAAACAAAAATATACATACTTACCGGATTGATATACCGAGCTCTTTTACCTGCTAAATAATCAAGTGTAACCTGGCCCGGCTTTGTTAAAAGGGGGGAGAGTGTTTGGAAAAATTTATTATCAAAGTGGAAATAATGTGCAATACTATGGCTAATGAAGCCCCAGAAACTTTCTTTGAGTTCTAAATTGGGTTGTCCACATTGGCTACAATAGTGTTTTTCTACATGTGCGCCACAATTCAGGCAGTCATGTTCTTTTCTGTACTTACCAGATGACATATTTAATTTTGAGCGGTTAATTAATGACTAATGGCTTCAATGGCTTTCTCTTCAGCTTTGGTGTGTTTGTGTTTGAAAATGAATACAAAAACAATGGCAATCACCAGAACATAAATAGTGAAAGAAAGCCAGATATTATGCCAGTCTTTTACATCTAAAGCCCTGCTTAAATTTCCATTTTGCAAAACGCTGATTCCTTTGTCCTTCAAAAATTTAAGCAAATGAACATTGTCTTCCTCACTTTTTACATATTTAGATAGCGAGCTAATATTGCTGTAATAAGTAGTGAAATATTTATTGATCATCCAGCCAGATACCAAACTCCCAAAAACGGCACCAAAGCCATTGGTCATCATCATAAATAAACCTTGTGCTGATGAACGTGTTTTAGGTGTTGTAGAAGTCTCTACAAACAATGAACCCGATATATTAAAGAAGTCGAAGGCCATGCCGTATACCACGCAAGAGGTAATGATCATCCATAAATTTTCTGACGGATCACCAAAAGCAAATAGGGCAAAGCGTAATACCCAGGCAAACATGGCTATGGCAATTACCCATTTAATTCCGAATCTTTTCAAAAAGAATGGAATCGCCAGAATGAAAAGTGTTTCTGATATTTGAGAAATCGATAAAATAATGGTGGAATAACGAATGACAAAAGATTCTGCAAAAACTGGAAATAATTTAAATTCATCTAAAAAAACATCTCCATAGGCATTTGTTAATTGTAAAGCTGCACCTAAAAACATGGAGAAGATGAAAAATAAAGCCATTTTATAATCAGCAAAAAGCTTAAATGATTCTAGTCCTAGTTTTTGTGCGAATGTTTTTTTCTCGCTAATTAAATTTAATGGTTTACATGCCGGGAGTGAGAACGAATAAACACCTAGAAATAAAGCGCTAACACCTGCAATATAAAATTGATTTGCACTCGCTTTGTTACCTGTTAGGTTGGTAATCCACATCGCCACAATAAAGCCAACCGTTCCCCATACCCGTATAGGCGGAAAATTCTTCACCACATCGAAATTTCCGTTTTTTAAAGTAGTGTAACTGATGGAATTACTTAAGGCAATGGTTGGCATATAAAAGCACATGGCAACCAGTATTACCCAAAAAAAAGTATGTGGATCATCCACCTGAGGCAGATAGAACATGGTAGCCGCATAAAGAATATGTAAAATTGCGTAGAGCTTTTCTGCATTAATCCATTTATCAGCTAAGATTCCTGTTAAGGTAGGCATAAACAAGGATGCTATCCCCATTGTTGAAAAAATAATTCCAAAATTTGCACCATCCCATTGTTTAGTCCCAAACCAGTAATTTGCAATAGTAATTAACCAGGCAGCCCATACAAAGAATTGCATGAAACTCATTATAGTTAAGCGAAACTTAACGTTCATAATAATAATTTAGTTTGATTTCTTAAGTAAAGGCTGAATATAGAACTAATCTGAAACATAATTTAAAAATAAACCCAAATTATTTAAAATAATTTGGTTCATTTCAACTTTTAATGTTTTTATGAAAAAAATATTGAATGATTTTTGAAAACTTTACGCAATAAAATTAAGATGTGCCTCTTTTGCTGAGCTCATCTCTTAATCTCGCTGCTTTTTCGTAAGCTTCATCAGCTATCGCTTCCTGCAATTTTTGTTGAAGTTCTTCAACTGATAAATCATTAAAGCCCTGATGTTTGCTGGTTCCGGGAGTGCTGTCAGCTTCAGGTTCTTTGGCAATGGAATCCATATTTTCCAGAAATAAAAAGTCATTACCTTCAATTACAATTCCAGCAGAAGATAAAATAAACTCATAGGTGTAAATCATGGCATCGAAACGAACTGCTAATGCTATTGCATCAGATGTTCTGGCATCAATTTCATGCTTGTTCTTCCCATCATTACAGATTAACTTGGCATAAAAGACACCATCAACCAGGTTGTAAATGATAATTTCTTCAATATTGATATGAAAAGTATCTGCCATTGATTTAAATAAATCATGTGTTAAAGGCCTGCTGGGAGTCATTTTTTCAATTTCAATCGCAATGGCTTGTGCCTCAAATGCACCTATAATGATAGGCAAACGTCTCCGTCCATTTACTTCTCCTAAAACAAGGGCATAAGCACCAGATTGAGTCTGGCTGTAAGATAATCCTACAATGTCTAATTTTACTTTTTTCATATTAATATTGAGAACTGATCGGTTTTAAAACCAATCAGTTCTGATGTTATTTATCCCTTATGTGCTTTTAAAGCTTCAATTAATTTAGGTACCACTTCAAAAGCATCACCAACGATACCATAATCAGCCACTTTAAAGAATGGTGCTTCAGGATCTTTATTGATAACCACAATTACTTTAGAAGAACTCACACCGGCAAGGTGTTGAATTGCTCCAGAAATTCCGATTGCAATATATAAGTTTGGGCTAATTGAAATTCCGGTCTGACCAACGTGTTCAGAATGAGGTCTCCAATCTGCATCAGAAACTGGTTTAGAACAAGCCGTTGCAGCCCCCAAAAGGCCTGCTAATTCTTCTATCATTCCCCAGTTTTCAGGCGCTTTTAAGCCTCTTCCTGCTGAAACTACTAATTCTGCATCTGGCAATGACACTTTATCTGTAGCCCTAACAATCTCCTTGATAACAGTTCCAAGGTCTGATTGTTTAATATCAGCTGCAAAGTTTTCAACCGCTATTTCTGTGGCATTTTCTTTAACACCAAAAGCATTCGGATTTAAAGCAATTACTTTATTGGTAGAAGTCAATTCTGTAATGGCAAAAGCCTTTCCGGAGAAAGCTGTTTTTTTGATGGAGAATTTACCATCAGTACTTGGTAGTTCAACAGCACCATCTGCTAATCCGGCCTTAAGTTTTACTGCAATTCGAGGAGCCAAACCTTTTCCAGAGAAAGAGTTAGATAAGACAATGATATCTGCACCTTCTTTTTCAGCTGCTGCAGCAATAACGCTTGCATAAGCTTGGTTAACAAAAGTTTTTAACTGATCTGCACTTACATTTAACACTTTAGCAGCACCATACTTTCCTAGTTCTTTCAATTCACTTTCAGCAACATCACCAATGGAAATTGCGGTTAAATTTGTTGACTCTTGATCGGCAATGGCTCTGGCATAAGAAACTGCTTCAAAAACAGATTTTTTAAATTTACCTTCAGCTTGTTCTACATATACTAATACTGACATATATTTATTTCTTGATCCTTATTCGGACGTGTAAACGATTTGATTATTTAACTAAATTCCTATTGGAAATTTAGGCATTAGATTACTTTAGCTTCGCTATGCAATAAGCCAATAAGTGATTCAACCTGATCTGCAAGAACCAGTTTAACCGAGCCGCGTGGGGCAGGGGTTTCATATTTGGCAACCTTGGTAACCTCTTCGATAGTTACAGCCTCTACTACGTTTAATGGCTTGGTTCTAGCGCTCATGATTCCGCGCATGGTTGGGATTTTTGGTTCTGCAACACCTTCTGCACAACTTGCTACAAATTTACCTGAAACGGTTACTACTTCTTTACCACCTTCAATTTCTCTTTCAATAGTAGCGGAGCTTCCGTCATAATCTAGTTTTTTGATGATTGAAACAGAAGGGATATCTAAAAATTCACCCACCATCGCTGCAACCTGGTTCCCGTTGTAGTCGATAGATTCACGACCAGTTAAGATCATGTCGAAATCTTTATCCTTTGCGTATTCTGCGATTTGTTTCGCAACAAAATAAGCATCACGCGGAGCGGCATTTACACGAACTGCATCATCTGCACCAATAGCAAGTGCTTTTCTAACCGTTGGATCATTGGCAGCTTCACCAACATTAATCACAGTTACTGTTCCTTTACCACCCTCTGTTAATTCAATTGCTCGTGATAACGCAATTTCATCATAAGGATTAACAATATATTGTACTCCCGCCGTATTGAATTCGGTATTATCGTTGGTAAAAGTTATTTTTGTCGTCGTGTCGGGCACGTTACTGATACAAACTAATATTTTCATATTTATTGAGATTTATATATAAGGTCTTTCTGCAAATTTAATTAAAAAAGCAAGGAAATAAAATGTCATCAACCCGTTTAGTCAAGTTATTGGAGTTTTTAGAAAGTGAACCGAATGATCCATTTATTCTATATGCCTTAGCCACAGAGTATAACAACCAAAATGATAAGGAAAAAGCCTATTCTTTTTACCTTCAGTTAACTGATAAACACCCAGATTATGTGGGAACTTATTACCATTTAGGCAAATTATATGAAAAGGATGGTCAAAAAGAGAAAGCAATCGAAGTATATCAGAAAGGAATGGTAACCGCCAGAAACAAACGGGATATGCATGCCTTTTCTGAACTTCAAGGTGCATATAATACTGCAGCGGGTTTAGATTATGAAGATGATTAATTTAGCTTGTAGCCACCAATCATCTCAACAATTTAGCAATAAAATATTTTTCTAAATGCAACCTAAACCCATCTCAGTTAAAAAGCAGTGGTTATTTATCCGTAACGTGCTGTTTTTTACTTTTACTTCCTTTGGTGGAGCACAGGCACATTTAGCGCTTTTACTAAAATATTTTGTGCACAGCACCAGGTTCATTTCTGAAGAGGAGTTATTAGAATTAAATGCCCTTGCGCAGGTTTTACCAGGTCCGGCATCTACACAAACCCTGGTAGGAATTGCCTGGAAAGTTGGTAAATTAAAACTGGCCATTATCACTTTCCTCATCTGGATTTTACCTACTGCTGCGATTATGACCTTTGCAGCGATAAGTTATGCTTTGCTGGATCAAAAACAGAAGTTTAATGATGTACTTGAATATATCCAACCTATTGCTTTAGGTATTGTTGCCTATGGTGCCTGGAAATTAGGGAGAAAAGTATTAACTTCTCAAGTATCCATATTTTTAGCGATAGGATCGGTGGTGGCTACATTTGTATTGAGAAACGCTTATGTATTTCCTTTGGCAATCCTTGTGGGTGGGATCATTTCTTCTGCTATTGAAACACCAAAAGAAGAAACGGAACTGAGGGTAAGACTATTTTCTAACCTGAACCCTAAAAAAATGATTTATTTTTTAGGTGCATTGCTTTTATTTGCATTAGTGGGTGCAATCATCAACCGAACATCGCCTTTTAGTTTGCCTATTCGTTTATTGGAAAATTTTTACCGTAATGGTATCCTGGTTTTTGGAGGCGGACAAGTGTTGGTGCCCCTTATGTTTACAGAGTTTGTTGATATGAAGCATTATTTGGCCGCACCTGGTTTCTTATCAGGTTTTGCATTGCAACAAGCACTTCCCGGGCCAACGTTCTCTTTTACAAGTTATCTTGGAGCACTGAGTATGAAAAACTTTGGATATGGCCTTTCCGGACAAATTTTAGGTGGGCTGATCGGAGTAGTGGGGATTAATTTACCAGGTTTAATTTTGGTGTTATTCATTGTTCCCTTCTGGGATGACTTGAAGAAAATTTCCAGAATACGGCATAGCTTAAGCGGAATTAATGCTGTGAGTGTAGGTTTTATCATTGCTGCTTTTATTCTGCTACTCATACCTATGGCAATGAATTGGTTATTCCTGGCTATAATGGTTGCTACTTTTCTACTGCTGAACTTTACTAAAGTTAGTCCGCCCTTTATTGTTTTAGCAGGAATTTTAATTGGTTATATTTTTTAAGAAGTGGATTCTTCGAAAAGTTTTGTTGCTGAATATTAATGTTGAATCAAGTTCAACAAAGATGTGATGTTGTTAACTTGCATTGTAAATGTTTAAGCGATCACTATTAAGAATTTGTCCCGCAGATTAAAATGATCACCGCAAATTTTAACTGTCGTTCTGCAGAAATCACCTAAATCTGCTGGAAATTATTTTGGCAATGCCGATTTATCCTAAAACGGTGGATCATCATCATTGTAATCATTAATACGTGCAATTGTAAACTTTAAGCGATCACTATTAATAATTTGTCCCGCAGATTAAAATGATTATCGCAGATTTTAGCTTTCGTTCTGCGGAAATCACTTAAATCTTCGGGGAATTATTTGAGCAATGCCAATTTATCCTAAAACGGAGGATCATCATCATTGTAGTCATCCATTTTTGACGGACGAATAATCACGTTACTTTGTTTTTCAAAATCTTGCGAAGGATACATTCCGGCTGATGGATCTGCGGCAGCAAATGAGGTTGGTGCAGTAAAATCTTCTTCCAGATCGGTAAACTTCACAAATTTCCCGATGAAACGAAGCGGAACAATTCCGGTTTCACCATTACGGTGTTTTGCAATAATTACTTCTCCAATACCCGCTTGTGATCTTCCTTGCTCATCTTCAGTAATCCCATAATATTCCGGACGGTAAAGGAATAATACCATATCGGCATCCTGCTCAATAGATCCTGATTCCCTCAAATCGGAAAGCATTGGACGCTTGCCTTGTAAACCAGGTCTGCTTTCTACGGCACGACTCAGCTGTGAAAGTGCCAATACCGGAACATCTAGCTCTTTAGCTACTGATTTTAAAGCCCTTGAAATACTACCAATTTCCTGCTCACGGTTACCACCACCTTTTCCTTCGCCTTTACCGTGCATCAATTGCAAATAATCCACAATAACGAGTTGGATATCGTATTGCGATTTTAACCTCCGGCATTTCGCCCTGAATTCAAAGATATTTAATGCAGGTGTATCATCAATTAGTAATGGTGCTTCAGTTAAACGACCAATTTTACTGTGCAATTGTTGCCATTCCCATTCTTGTAGATTTCCTTTTCTGATTTTTTCCTGCTCAATTTCTGCTTCTCCGGAAATTAAACGATTTACCAGCTGTACTGATGACATCTCCAGTGAAAAAACTACAGTAGGTTTTTGAAAATCTACCGTTGCATTTCGTGCACAGGTTAAAACAAAAGCAGTTTTACCCATCGCCGGACGAGCCGCAATGATCACTAAATCTTGTTTTTGCCAGCCTCCGGTAATTCTATCCAGTCCGGTAAAACCAGTTGGAACACCAGTTAAACCATCCGTTTTAGTTCTTAATTCTTCAAGTGTTGCTAAAGACTGCTTAATAATATCGTCCATTTTCTGGGTATCTCTACGCAAGTTATTTTGGGCAATATCAAATAAGCCTTTCTCAGCATGATCCAGCAAATCAAATATATCTGCTGTATCTTCATATGCTGTAGTAATGATGTCTGTAGAAATCCTGATTAATTCTCTTTGAATATATTTCTGAGAAATGATCCGGGCATGGTACTCAATATTGGCTGCTGATGCAACACGATTGGTGAGGTTAGTAATGTAATAAGCACCACCTACCATTTCCAGAGATCCCATTTGGCGAAGCTCTGCGGTAACGGTTAAAATATCAACAGGTTTAGATTTTTCAAAAAGCATGTGAATGGCTTCGAAAATCTTTTGGTGTGCTTCCTGATAAAATACTTCGGGTTTTAAGATATCAATTACAGCAGATAAAGCATCTTTTTCAAGCATTAGTGCACCTAAAACAGCTTCTTCTAAATCTAAAGCTTGTGGAGGTAATTTCCCCATGTTGCTCACTGTGCTCGTTAGCCTTGCCTTCCGCGCTGTTAAACTATTTTTTCCGCCTTGTCCGTTATCGATACTCATTTTACAAAAGTAGGTAAAAGTTTACCGGAATGTTTGAACAAGTTACTAGCAGTTTGTTAACAAATTGGATCTGAATAAATTTATTTTTAGATTTTATAAATGGTTTAAATTGGAAGTTGAAAATACGAAATGGGTGGGCATGTACACCAATCAATTTCCTGTTTTAGAATTTCGATTCCTTATTACAAATAAATTTCCTCGCCTTTGCGGTAAAAACAATTACTTTTGCAAACAATTTCGAAACATGGATAATTTTAGAAGACCGCAACGCGCAAAAGAAAATAATGAGTTTGTATTTGGCATCAGAGCCGTAATCGAGGCAGTAAAAGCCGGAAGAGATATTGAAACGATTTATCAGCAACGCGGCCTGGGCGGAGAACTTTTCCTGGAACTTAAAGCCTTATTAAAAGATACCCTGATTCCTTTAAATGCTGTTCCGATTGAGAAATTAAACCGCATGTCGCAGAAAAACCACCAGGGTGTTATTGCAGTAATTTCTCCAATCACTTATCAGAACATTGAAGATATCATTCCTGCTGTATTTGAAAAAGGAGAGGTACCTTTAATTTTGGTTTTGGATAGTGTTACGGATGTGCGAAATATGGGCGCCATGGCAAGAACGGCTGCCTGTGTTGGTGTTCATGCCATTGTTGTACCCTTAAAAAATGCAGCTCAAATCAATGCTGATGCTATTAAAACCTCAGCAGGTGCTTTATTTAATATTCCTATATGTCGACATGCCAATCTTCACAAAATTTGTCTTTATTTACAGGAAAGCGGATTGCAAATCGTTGCCTGTACA
Source organism: Pedobacter psychrotolerans (assembly GCF_004340665.1). Taxonomy (GTDB): domain Bacteria; phylum Bacteroidota; class Bacteroidia; order Sphingobacteriales; family Sphingobacteriaceae; genus Pedobacter; species Pedobacter psychrotolerans. The sequence continues at coordinate 162,049 of NZ_SLWO01000004.1, read as the reverse complement.
GAAAAAACAAGTGATTTGATATATGCGCCTGATTATACCATGCCAACAGCAATTGTAATGGGATCAGAAGATGAAGGGATTTCTAATGATCTTTTACGTGTAGCTGATCATTTAGCCAAGATTCCAATGTCAGGGAAAATAGAATCGCTTAATGTTTCTGTTTCTGCCGGTGTAATTTTATACGAGGCTGTAAGACAAAGAACTCTTTCATAAAATATTTCATTAGGCATCTGCCGAATGAAGCATTACAAACAAAAAAATCCTAACTTCTACATAATATAGCCGTTAGGATTTTTTTATTGATTTAACTTTCGCTTAAATAAATTTGTTGCCAAATCTTGATTTTACCTCGGCTACAAATTCTTTTACCTTTTGCTCTTCATTTCTAGGGCAAATCATCAGCATATTGTTGTTCTCCACTACAATATAATCGTGTAATCCGTTCAAAATCACCAACTTTTCTTTAGGTACGTTCACCATACAGTTGGAAGAATCAAACATAATTACCTGTTCTGATGGAATGACAGCATTACCCACATAATCCTTATCAGCCATTTCATAAATAGAAGCCCAGGTGCCTAAATCCGACCAGCCAAAATCTGATGGAAGTACGTAAACATTATCTGCCTTTTCCATAATACCAAAATCAATAGAGATATTGGTGCATTGAAAATACGCATTGTTAATAAATTCTTTTTCGGCAGCGCTGTTTAAATCTGATCTTCCAATATGGAAAATTTCATACATATCAGGCAGATGTTTTTCAAACGCATTTAATATGGCCCTTGCAGACCAGATAAAAATACCCGCGTTCCATAAAAAATCCCCACTCTGTATAAATGACTTGGCCAGTTCTAAGTTAGGCTTTTCAGTAAAGGTTTTAACTTTATGTAAATCAGTATCGGTATTTAATACATGATCGGTATGCTGAATATAACCATATCCAGTATCCGGGCGGTTAGGTTTAATCCCTAAAGTAATCAGACAATCATTTTTAGATGCTGCTTCCAGCGATTGCTCAATCGAAGCAATAAATCCATCCATATCTGCAATGGTATGATCGGATGGTGCCACCACGATGGTTGCATTCGGATTTAACTCAGCAATTTTAAAACTTCCATAAGCAATACAAGGTCCTGTATTTCTCATTAAAGGCTCAGCAAGAATTTGATTATCACTTAATTGCGGGAGTTGCTCCTTAATCAAATCAGAATAAATATCGTTGGTAACGATAAAGATATTTTCAGGTGGACAAATCTTTAAAAATCTTTCATATGTACTTTGAATCAACGTTTTGCCAACGCCAAAAAAATCTATAAACTGTTTTGGGTATTCTGTTCTACTTACGGGCCAAAAGCGACTTCCGACTCCGCCTGCCATAATTAATGCGTAGTAATCTTTATTCATTATATATTTTAATGTTACACAATTCCCTCATTCAGGAGATCGTGTAGGTGGATTATTCCAAAGTAAGTGTTTTGTTCTAACACTAACAACTGTGTAATGTTATTTTCCTTTATTATGTGTAGCGCATCGACAGCAAGTGAGTTATACTGTATACTTTTGGGCTGCTTACCCATAATGTCTTCTGCCTTTAATCCGGCAATTGATTCATTATTTTCAAGCATTCTACGGATGTCACCATCTGTAATTACACCAAGCACATTATTCTCGCTATCTACAACAGCAACTGCACCCAAACGGTTTTTGCTAATTTCTATTAACACATCCTTTACTGATGCATTAGGACTGATAGCAGGTTTCTCATTTGTTAAAGCCAGATCACCAGCCTTTAGATATAGTTTCTTCCCAAGTGAACCACCGGGGTGATACTTTGCAAAATCAGACTCATTAAATTCTCTGCATTCTAAAAGACAAATAGCCAGGGCATCACCTAAAGCCAGCTGAGCGGTAGTACTTGTTGTTGGTGCCAGGTTATGCGGACAAGCTTCCTTTTCAAACTCCGTATTTAAAATTAAATGTGCATGCTCGGCTAAAAAGGAGCTTAATTCTCCTACCATGCCAATCAAAATATTTCCTGCAGCTTTAAGCAGTGGAATTAATACTTTAATTTCTGGTGTGTTTCCACTTTTTGATAAACAGATAATAACATCATTCCGTTGAATCATACCTAAATCACCATGAATGGCGTCGGCAGCATGCATAAATATAGCTGGCGTACCAGTAGAATTAAATGTAGCCACTATTTTCTGTGCAATGATAGCACTTTTCCCTATTCCAGTTACAATTACGCGGCCTTTGCAATTTAAAATGGTTGATACTACCTTTTCAAAATCATCGTTTAGATTTTTTGCAACATTCAATATTGCTGCTGCTTCGAGCGCTAAAGTGTTTACAGCCGACTGGAGAATATATTTTTTACTTTTCAAAGAGAAAAAAATTGTTTGTTGATACTTGAATTTCTTGTAAAATTATGTTATTTTGGATAGAAAAATAGCATCGCATATTTTATTACACAAAATGGACGTGAAAAAGTCGTTATTTGATAACCTGCAAAATTTCTTCGGGTTTGATAATTTCAAAGGTGATCAGGAGTCGATCATAACAAATATTTTAGAAGGCAACAACACTTTTGTGATTATGCCAACGGGCGGAGGGAAGTCTATTTGCTATCAGTTGCCAGCGCTAATGAGTGAAGGGACGGCAATTGTTATTTCGCCTCTTATCGCATTAATGAAAAACCAGGTGGACCAATTGCGGGCCTTTGGTGGCAATGACAGTATTGCGCATTTCCTGAATTCATCCCTAAATAAATCTGAAATTACTCAGGTTAAATCTGATTTGCTTAGTGGGCATACGAAGCTATTATATGTGGCACCGGAATCTTTAGCTAAGCAAGACAATATTGAGTTTTTAAACTTGATTAAAATTTCTTTTGTAGCTGTTGATGAGGCACATTGTATTTCAGAGTGGGGTCATGATTTCAGGCCAGAATATCGTAAAATTAAACAGGTAATTGCTGGTTTAGGCGATAACATTCCAATCATCGCACTTACAGCCACAGCTACGCCGAAAGTTCAGCAGGATATTATGAAGAACTTAGGCATGTCTGAAGCCACTTTATTTAAATCATCATTTAACAGGCCGAATCTGTTTTATGAAATTCGCCCTAAGCGTGATATTAATAAAGAAATCATTAAGTATATAAAATCTAATCCTGGTAAATCTGGAATTATTTATTGCCTCAGCCGTAAAAAGGTAGAAGAGGTTGCCGAAGCTTTAAACTTAAATGGAATCAGTGCTTTACCTTATCATGCAGGTTTAGACCCTAAAGTAAGGGCTGAAACACAGGATAAGTTTTTGATGGAAGATGCTGAGGTGATTGTGGCAACCATTGCTTTTGGAATGGGCATCGATAAACCTGATGTTCGCTTTGTAATACACCATGATGTGCCAAAGAGTATGGAAGGTTACTATCAGGAAACTGGTAGGGCAGGCCGTGACGGTGGAGAAGGAATTTGCATTGCTTTTTATGCGCAGAAAGACGTAGATAAGTTAGCGAAGTTTATGAAAGATAAGCCAGTTTCAGAACGTGAAATTGGTACGCAAATATTAAAAGAAGTTATTGACTATGCTGAATCTGGCGTTTGTCGCCGGAAACAAATTCTTCATTATTTTGGAGAAAATTTTAATGAAACAGGTTGTAATTGCATGTGTGATAACTGCAAAAAACCGAAGAAACAATTTGATGCTGAAGCACAATTATCAACCTTACTTCAGTTTATTCAAAAAACTGAAGAAAAATTTGATGATGCCCATTTGCTGAATGTTTTTTTAGGTTTGGAAACTGCACAAACCATTGCTTATGAGCATAGTAAAGTGCCAGAATTTGGAATCGGTAAAGAAGAAGGCATATTGCTTTGGAAATCAGTGATTCGTCAGGCGGTTTTAAATAATTATCTTTTTAAGGATATTGATAATTATGGGTTATTGAAATTAACCAAACAAGGAAAAGATTTTATCATTAATCCTTATAGTTTAAAATTTATTTTAAACGAGCCTATTGAAACAGGTGTAGATGATGACGATGATGATGTAAAACAGGGCTCTGGCGCATTGGATACACAATTACTACAATTACTTAAAGATTTACGTAAAAAAATTGCAAAGCAAAAGAGTGTTCCGCCATTTGTGGTATTTCAAGACCCTTCTTTAGAAGAAATGTGTACGCATTATCCAATCACTACGGAAGAGATCAAACAAATTTCTGGAGTTGGTTCTGGTAAAGCCATGAAATTTGGTACACCATTTATTGAGCTGATCAAAAAGTATGTAGAGGATAATGACATTGAACGGCCGATTGATTTAATTATCAAAACGCAGGCGAACAAATCGCAAATGAAGGTTTCCATCATTCAGAATATAGATCGTCAGATTGGTTTGGAAGATATTGCTGATTCAAAAGGGATTACCTATGAAGAAATTTTGAAAGAAGTAGAATCTATTGTAAACTCCGGAACAAAACTTAATCTTAACTATTTCATTGATGAAGTGATTGATGATGACAGACAAGACGAGGTTTTTGACTATTTCAGAGCAGCTGAGAGTGATTCTATTGATGAAGCATTGAACGAGTTGGGCGAAACAGATTATACCCGCGAAGAGATTCAATTGATGAGAATTAAATTTATGTCGGAACTAGGAAACTAAAAATTAGATTTGAAATAATAGATATTAGATTTGAAACAGTTGACGTTTTGAAATCTCATATCTTAAGTCTCAAATCTCAAATCTCAATTATGCTTAACTACTTAGATAAAATAAAAAATACCGAATCTGGAAACTTCTTTTTAATGGCTGGCCCATGTGCAATTGAAGGTGAAGATATTGCAATGCGTATTGCTGAAAAGATTATCTCAATTACGGATAAACTTCAGATACCCTATATTTTTAAAGGTTCGTACCGTAAGGCAAACAGGAGCAAAGGCAGTTCCTTTACTGGCATTGGTGATGAGAAAGCTTTGCGAATTTTAGAGCGAATCGGGAGAGAATTTGGCGTACCTACAGTAACTGATATTCATGAAAGTGATGAAGCTGCAATGGCAGCTGCATATGTAGATGTATTGCAGATTCCTGCTTTTCTTTGCCGCCAGACTGATCTGTTAATTGCGGCTGCACAAACAGGGAAAGTGGTTAATGTAAAAAAAGGTCAGTTTCTTTCTGCCGGCTCGATGAAATTTGCAGTAGAAAAAATTAAAGAAGCTGGAAATGATAAGGTGATATTGACGGATAGGGGAAATACCTTTGGTTATCAGGATCTGATCGTGGATTATCGTGGGTTACCCGAAATGCAAAGTTTTGGCGTTCCTGTCGTGATGGATTGCACACATTCTTTACAACAACCCAATCAAAGTAGTGGTGTAACAGGTGGTAAGCCTGAACTCATATCAACGATAGCTAAAGCGGCAATTGCAGTTGGGGCTGATGGTTTATTTATTGAAACGCATCCAGATCCGGCCAATGCAAAATCTGATGGTGCGAACATGCTGCATCTTGATTTACTTGAAGAAACATTAGTTAAGCTGATTCGTATCAGACAAGCCATTTTATAATTTTGACAAAATCCAAAGTATTTCTGACCGCCGAATGGAGAAAGTTGGCTTTAGCGCAATATGCGGTTGATGAAGATATCCTTAAAAAATATCTTCCACCAAATACGGAACTAGATGACTGGAAGGGAAAATACTATGTCAGTTTGGTTGGGTTTATGTTTGTTGATGTGAAACTTCTTGGATTTAATATTCCATTTCATACTAATTTTGAAGAAGTAAACCTCAGGTTTTATGTAAAGTATATGGATGGTACTGAATGGAAACGAGGTGTTGTTTTCATCAAAGAGATTGTACCATTGCCCGCCATTACTTTTGTAGCAAATACCATTTATAAGGAAAATTATCAAACCTTACCAATGAAGCACCTTTGGACAACAAAGGATAATCAAATTAAAGTAGACTATCTTTGGAATGCTAAAAAATGGAATAGTTTTTCTGTCACTGCATCATCAAAGGCGGTAGATATTCCAATGGGTAGTGAAGAGGAATTTATAACAGAACATTACTGGGGCTATACAAAAATAGGTTCAAACCGTACTTCTGAATATGGCGTGGAACATCCAAGATGGGAAGTTTATCCGGTTATGCAGTATGCTATAGATGTTGATTTTCAGGCCAATTATGGTGATGATTTTGCTTTTTTAAATGGTGCTGAACCAGATTCCGTGATGTTGGCTGAGGGATCGGAAATCAATGTGATGAAAGGTAGAAGGTTTTAGTTTTCAGATAGTTCTTCAAAATAGTGAATCAAAGATTTGATAAGCTTGATTACTTAAATTTATAGTTTTTTAAGTTTTCTATCGTATTGTAATCGAGAATTTCAAAAGATTTTAGAAAATCATTCCGATTGACTTCTTTAAGTTTTAATAATTGATCAAAATTAGATAAGTAATTGTATAACCAAAATAACTCCTTTGTTGATGCAGAGCCCATATCTGTTATCGTTTTTTTTGCTTTTCCCTTTTTGAAGAAGGTAAGTGTTATATTATAAACATAACCAGTTCCGCGATAATTATTTTTAAGAGATGGGATGTTAGCTCTATATACTTTTTGTTTAATGTTTTCAATTAACTTATTGCTTGCTTTAGAGATATAAAACTTTTTTTCAATGGGTATTAAGTTTGCATTTATCTTTTGAATATAAACGTCTCCATTTAAAGAAATAGAAATTGCCCCAACTGGGCACCCTCCAAAGCAGGGATAGGTATTTAAAACGATTTTATCAAAATCAAATGATTTATCTAATTTTGGATCAACTCTAGAAAATTTAGAGACTTTTTCATTACTTTCAATAAATAAAGAATCTTTATCACACCTCATGATTTTATTTGATTCCCACTCTGAAGTTTTTTCATTATAATCTAGTAATGCTTGATTTTCAATCTTATACTTTCTAATAGCATCCACTAATATGGATTTATTATTTATGTCCTTTTCATAAAAGCCGTCCGAATCTTCATAAATACTATCATTTAAAAATATAATTCTTTTATTCTTGTAAATTGGTATAGATAACCCAAAGTTATTATTTGGAATTATATAATCCCATTCTCCGATAATGGCTTTTTTTATTCTGTCATTTTCAATTTGCCTAGAATTGTCACACCCATTGACTAAGATAATTATTATAAAAAATGAAATGAAGCAAAGAAGAGATGATATTACCTTTTTATTTTTATAATTTTTTATCATATTTTAGTAATTACAAATGAGGTTCTACGGTTATTTTTCCTGCCCGCTTCTGTTTTATTATCATTTATCGGCTTCTCAGCTCCAAAGCCCTTAAAGGTAAGTCGCTTTGCATCAACTTTATTTTTAGTTAAGTAGTCATGTACGGCATTTGCTCTATCGAATGATAGTTTTTTATTTAACTGATCATCCCCTATATTGTCTGTATGCCCCTGGATTTCAATAGATACACTTTCATTTTGTTGCAGGAAATCAATTAACAAATCCAATTCACGTATCGATGCAGATAAAAGATTATATTTATTGGTGTCAAAAAAGATATTCTTTAAAGTAACATTTGCGCCAGGTTTAATTTTTTCCATGAACACCTCAATCTGATAAGGCTGGTTAATGTTTCCTTGTTTTAATTCAAAATTTTCAGAGTAGAACAAATAGCCATCTGCATTTACATTAAAAAGATAATTACTTCCAACAGGCATCACTGCTAAAAACTGACCGGTTTCCGCGTCAGTATAGTCATCAAAAACTGCACGACTTGTTTTTAGATCAATTACCTGAACATTGCTTTCAATTGTTTTTTTTGTGTCTTTATCTCTTACAATACCTTTAACATAAGAAATTTTTAAAGGCTTTGCAGATTCAGGAATTCCAAAACTATAAATATCCTGAACACCAAAACCATTAGTTAAATTTGAAGAAAACATACCGAAATTTCCATTGGCATTTACTATCAATCCATTTTCATCTTCATAAGAATTAATCGGGTAGCCCATATTTAGTGGTTTGTTGAATTTTCCATTTTCATCCATTCTACTATAGAAAATATCCTTATGGCCAAAGCCTGGCCAACCATCTGATGAAAAATATAGTGTTCGTCCATCAGCATGAAGAAAAGGAGTATTTTCATCATATGCAGTATTTATATCTGAACCCAGATTGATTGCAGGGCCCCATTTGGCATCGTCTGTGATGGTGCTTTTCCAAATGTCATAGCCGCCAGATCCGCCCGGACGATTACTGATAAAATATAATGTTCTTCCGTCGGGACTGATTGCAGGTTGAGATTCCCAATATTCTGAATTTACTGGTTTCCCTAAATTATATGGTTCACCCCAATCCTTTCCTTCTCGGTGAGAAACGTAAATATCACATCTACCTGATCCATCAGGACGATTGCATCCTGTAAAGAATAAATATTTTCCATCGGGAGATATGGTTTGGGCACCCTCATTATATTTTAAAGTGTTGATTTTAGGTGATAATGGTGTCGCTTCTGTCCATGCATTATTCTTAAATTGTGAAGTCCAGAAATCTTCATTACCGCTAACTTGCCTTGTAAAAATCAATGTTTCGCCATCAGCTGTTAAAGCCGGGAAATATTCAGCGTCAGTAGTATTGATGCCTTTGCCAAGATTTGTTGGTTTAAATACTACTGGTTTATTAATCGATATGGAAGCGAAGTCGCAATCAAGTAGGTATTTTCTGGCCTTCTTCCCCTGATCAGACGAAGAATCTGAAATCAAAAATGATGCAAAATGTATCTTGGCTTTATCATAATCCTGCGTGGCAAATTCAGTTTCCGCCAGGTTATAAATAACGGTCGGTGAAACATTTGTATTGATTAAAACCGACTTCTGATAGGCAGCCTTTGCTTCTGTATATTTTTTTTGCAGCTTCTGAACATTTCCTAAAAGAATATAGGCGGACTGAAATAGTGGATCTGCTTCTACTGCACTTTTAAGTATCTGTTCTGCAGCAGAATAGTCTGACTTTTCAATTAAGGCGTTAGCTCGCTCGAAAGATAGCTGTGCTTTCTTATTGTTAGAGGACTGTGCAAAAACACAATAGCTATTTAAGATTAAAAGAAGAGTAAAGCAAAGCTTCATAAACAATACATTGGTTATGAAGCTAATGTATTGTTTTTAAGGAATATTTAAAAATTTATGCGTTTGTAAAGAAATTTCCCATTTTGGATTTGCCATAACATATTCAATAATCATAGGCGTAATTTCTTTTGATTTCGACCATTCTGGCTGTAAATATAACTTGCAGGTAGGAGATACCATAGCGGCATATTCTTCAGCCCACTTAAAATCACTTTTATTAAAAACAATCACCTTTAATTCATGAGCAAAAGGCGTAATGTCTGGTCTTGGGGCTTTAAATTTTTTAGGCGATAAACAAATCCAATCCCAATTTCCTGATAACGGATAAGCTCCTGATGTTTCGATGAAAGTTAAAATTCCTCTTTCTTTAAGCTTATTGGTTAAGTAATCAAGATTATAAATTAAAGGTTCTCCACCCGTAATAACAACTGCTTTACCAGGGAATTTATCTGCGTTTGCCACAATTACGTCTGCTGGTGTAAGAGGATGCATATTGGCATCCCAGCTTTCTTTAACGTCGCACCAGTGACAACCTACATCGCAACCACCTAAGCGTATAAAATATGCTGCTTTACCTGTATTAAATCCTTCGCCTTGTATGGTATAGAATTCTTCCATTAAAGGAAGTAATGTGCCGTCTTCTGGTATATGTTGTATCATTTTTGAGGATGCAAATATCCAAAAAAAATATGGTCGAGTTAGTCTTGATTTAATATTTAATAGAAAGATGAAATAAGACTGATATTTAAATACTTAAATTAGTGGTGATGAAGTGGCATAAAGCTTTAAATATAACTCAGATCCCAATGGAAGGGGATATCAAAACTATACATGTTGGAGGAAAACAACTTTGTATCATCAATACCGAAGCGCGTATTGTAGCAACTCAGTCTTATTGTCCGCATGCCGGTGGTCATTTTTCAGGTGGCTGGTGTAAAAATGGACACTTGGTTTGTCCGATTCATCGATATGAATACAATTTAAAAACAGGAAGAGGAGTAGAAGGACAAGGAGATTATATTCATATTTACCCTACCGACTTACGAGATGATGGGTTATATATTGGTTTTGAAGAAAGTTGGTGGACTAAGCTGTGGAGCTAAATTTAACCATTGATAAAAGAGGATGAACAAAGCATTTTTAGCGTAATAATTTGTGTTAAATGATGAAATTAGTTTAATAGATGTCTTTTAAAAAAGGCTTGGCAATTTAAAACTTCAAGTTCTGAAAAATAAAAATCTGCAATGTCTTCCGTAATAATGCAGGTACAACCAACCGCCTCTGCCGCATAATATTCCAATCCGTCTTCAAAATCATGAATTGACCTGTTTGATAATGCCTTGGAAACACCGTTTGAAGAATTAGGGGCAATTTTAATATGCTGACAAAGCAAATCGATTTTATGTTTAGCCGAAGTTTTATGTTTTTTTTCAGCAAAATAAAATGCAATAGCCAAACAAAGAGGCGAAGTATACACTTCAAATCTTGAATGTGATGCTAAGCTTAAAATTCTAGATGAATAGGTAAATAATGGGTATTCTTTATTCAACACTGAGACAAGAACATTTGCATCTAAAAATATCTTCATCGATTATTTTTTAGAGGAAAAAAATTCATCTTTTAATGCTTTGCGTGATGATTTTGGTGTTTTTTTGTATTCTATCTCACCTTCAGCAACCATGCTTACCCAATCAGAAATGGGATAATCCTCAAGAGATTTGTAATCACTTGCTGTGACCTGAATTAATAAATGCTCAATTAAACGCGACAAACTGATGTTATTTTCGGCTGCGTATTTTTTAGCTTTTGCAACTACATCCTGGTTAAAGCTTAAAGTTAGTTTTGAATCCATAACGTAAAATTTATTTTAAAATTTAATCATTTTACGTAAAGTTAAAAAAAATAACACGTAAAAAAAAGCAACTTAATTTATTAAGCTGCTTTAATGTTTTTAACAGTGAATTTTTAGGTTCACTTATAAGCTTTTTGCTTATGAATAAATTTCTTTCCTGGCAGATGCTAACGTGTTTTTTAACAAACCAACAATAGTCATTAACCCAACACCACCTGGAACAGGCGTAATGTAAGATGCTTTTGGTGCTACATTTTCAAAGTCGACATCGCCATAAAGTTTGAAGCCAGATTTTGTCTCAGTAGAGGTTTCTCTATTAATACCCACATCAATAATAATTGCACCAGGCTTAACCATATCAGCTGTGATAAAATTCTTTTTGCCAATTGCTGCGATAATGATGTCCGCTTGTAAAACTTGCTCTTTTAAGTCTTTAGTACGTGAATGTGTAAGTGTTACGGTACAATTACCAGGATTGGCATTTCGAGCCATTAAGATGCTCATCGGACTACCCACAATATTACTTCTACCCACAACAACACAGTGCATGCCAGTCGTATCAATATTATATTCCTGTAGCATTAACATAATTCCATACGGTGTAGCTGGAATAAAACATGGTAGATTACGCATCATTCTACCCAAATTTACCGGATGAAATCCATCTACATCTTTGCGGTGATCGATCGTTTCCGTAACCTTTTCCGGATCAATGTGCTTTGGAAGAGGTAATTGAACAATTAAGCCATCAACATCGGCATCCTGATTGATTTCTTGAATTTTAGCTAATAATTCTGCTTCCGTAACTGAATTATCATAACGATAAAGTGAGGATTTGAAACCTACCTTCTCGCAGTTTTTCATTTTACTGGCCACGTAAGTTTCACTGCCACCATCATTACCAACTAAAATGGCTACTAAATGTGGCTTACGACCACTTTTATTTAAAAATTCTGCAGCTTCCTCTGCAATCTGAATTTTTACTTTTTCAGATACGTATTTACCGTCTAATAATTTCATTTTCAAAGATGTGAGAAATGAGATTTGAGATTTGAGATCGAACAAACTGTCTTATGTCTCATATCCATCATCTCATATCTAATTTAATCCAATTTCAAAACTGCCATAAACGCTGATTGTGGAATTTCTACGTTTCCAACCTGGCGCATGCGTTTTTTACCTTTTTTCTGTTTCTCTAATAATTTACGCTTACGAGAAATATCACCACCATAACATTTAGCAGTTACATCTTTACGTAAGGCACTCAGCGTTTCGCGGGCAATTACTTTTGCACCGATCGAAGCTTGTATTTTAATTTCAAATTGTTGACGGGGAATTAACTCTCTTAATTTTTCGCAAATCTTCTTACCAAAATCGTAAGCATTAGTGCGGTGAATTAATGAAGATAAAGCATCAACAGGTTCTTCATTTAGTAATAAATCTAAACGCACCAAATCTGATTTACGGTATCCTATTTGATGATAATCGAAGGATGCATAACCTTTAGAGATTGTTTTCAACTTATCATAAAAGTCGAATACGATTTCGGCCATTGGCATTTCAAAAACCAGCTCAACTCTATCAGATGTTAAATATGATTGATTAATAATTGTTCCTCTTTTCTGGATACAAAGCGACATTACCGGTCCAACAAATTCTGCCTTGGTAATGATATTAGCTTTAATAAAAGGCTCTTCAACAGAATCCAATTTACTTGGATCTGGTAAATCTGAAGGGTTATTTACGATAAATTCATCACCTTTTGTCGTGTGTGCAATGTAAGAAACGTTGGGAACGGTCGTAATTACCGTCATGTCGAATTCACGCTCTAATCGTTCCTGTACAATTTCCATGTGCAACATGCCCAAGAAACCGCAACGGAAGCCAAAGCCTAAAGCTGCTGAACTTTCAGGTTCGAAAACGATAGATGCATCATTCAATTGTAACTTGTGCATTGCCTCACGTAATTCCTCATATTCATCTGTATCAACAGGATAAATACCAGCAAAAACCATGGGTTTTACTTCTTCAAAACCTTGGATTGAATCAGGAGATGGTCTATCCACAGTAGTGATGGTATCACCAACTTTTACTTCGCGTGCTTCCTTAATACCAGAAATAATGTATCCCACATCTCCGGTTTTAACTACATTTCTAGGAGACATATCCAGTTTTAAGATTCCAACTTCATCAGCTAAATATTGTTTTCCAGTATTGATGAATTTTACTTTGTCACCCTTTTTAATTTCTCCATTTACCACTTTATAATAAGCGATAATTCCTCTGAATGAATTAAATACGGAATCAAAAATTAATGCTTGTAAAGGTGCTTCAGGGTCTCCAACAGGAGCTGGAACACGGTCTACAATCGCCTGAATAATATCAGGAATACCTAAACCAGTTTTACCAGACGCTGGAATAATATCCTCACGTTTACAACCGATTAAATCAATAATCTGGTCTTTAACTTCCTCAGGCATCGCCCCAGGCAAATCCATTTTATTTAAAATCGGAATGATTTCTAAATCGTGTTCTAATGCTAAGTATAAATTTGAAATGGTTTGGGCCTGAATTCCTTGTGATGCATCAACAATAAGCAATGCGCCTTCACAAGCGGCGATAGAACGCGAAACTTCGTATGAAAAATCTACGTGCCCCGGTGTATCAATGAGGTTAAAATTGTATTCAATGTCTCCAACCTTATAGTTCATTTGTATGGCATGACTTTTAATGGTAATGCCTCGCTCACGCTCCAAATCCATATTATCGAGCAATTGCGCCTGCGCTTCACGCTTCGAAATCGTCTCAGTATATTCTAGTAACCTATCGGCTAGTGTACTCTTTCCGTGGTCAATATGTGCAATAATGCAAAAATTACGTATATGCTTCATCTTTGCGCAAAGATATAGTTTTTAATGTAAAATAGGAGATTGAAAATCTTATGTCAAGACAGTTCAATTTCACTCGGTTTTTAATAGAATCATATAAACTAAACCATCGTTTTCTTCCATTTCCCTTTTTTAAATAAAATAAAGGCAGCAATGGCAATTCCAATTTCAGCTGTTGGAATGGCGATGAAAACACCCGTTGGACCCATCTCTAAATATTTAGCCAGGAAATAGGCTAATGGAATCTGAAATAACCAAAATGCAAAAATGTTAATCTTTGTGGGGGTCCAGGTATCGCCTGCACCATTGAAAGCACTTGTCAACACCATTCCCATTCCATATATAACAAAGCCAATGCTTAAAATCTTTAATGCCCTGCTGGCAATTTCAATTACCTTTTCATCAGATGTAAAAAAAGCAGCAAATAAATGTCCGCAGGTTAAAAAAATCACGCTCACAATTGCCATAAAAACGAGAATGTATTTCATCGTTTGAAAAACAGATTTTTCAGCCCGGTCGATATGTCCGGCACCCAGGTTCTGGCCAACTAATGTTGCAGCAGCATTGCTCAAGCCCCATGCCGGCAATAAAAAGAACATCATTAACCTCAATGCGGTTTGGTAACCTGCAGAACCTTCATCTCCGCCAGTGGTCGCTACCAATTCTGCTAAAAATACCCAGCTGCAACTCGCAATTACAAACTGGAAGATGGCAGGTGCAGCAATTTTTATAATTGCTTTGATTTGATCAAACGCTGGAATAAAATAGCTTATACGGATTTTTAAGGCATTTTTTCCGTTAAATAAATTGTAAATCTGATACGTTACCCCTAAACCACGGCCAATTGTTGTGGCAATTGCCGCACCCGTTAATCCAAATGCAGGTACGGGACCAAAGCCATTAATAAAAATAGGGCATAGGATAATGTTTGCAATATTGGCAATCCACAAACTTCGCATGGCGATTGCTGCATTCCCTGCGCCCCTGAAAATACCATTAATTAAAAAGAGCAGCACAATGATAATGCTTCCACCCATCATAATGCGAACGAAAGCGGTTCCATGATCAGCAGTTTCCGTTGATGCGCCCATGAGTAAAAGGATGTCTCTGGCATAAATTAGGCCTGCAATGCTGATCAGAATATTTAAGGCCACTGCAATAACAATGGTTTGCATTCCGGCTTTAGATGCAGCTTCTGGATTTTTCTCACCTATTCTTCTTGATACAACAGCAGTGGCTGCCATACTTAAACCTATTGCTAATGAATAAATTATCGTGAGAACTGATTCTGTTAAACCTACCGTTTGTATAGCATGGCTGCTATTTTCTAAGTGACCCACAAAATATAAATCAACTAAGGCAAAAACGGATTCCATGGCCATTTCGAGCATCATGGGGATGGCTAATAAAATAATAGCTCGTTTAATACTAATTGAAGTTAAATCTACTTCATTTCCTTTTAAAGATTGTACTAGGACATCAAAAAATGAAGATAGTTTGCCCTGTGTCTTTACTGACTGTGACATATAAATATTGTAAAATGTATGATTATACCAATGATATGCAGTTAACTGCATATATATCTTAAATTAAAATGGGAGGGAGTCCTCGGTTGCTTAGAACCTTAAACGGATTGCAGATACTATCATGGCTCTGATCTTTTTGATAGAACAAATATAGGCAATGATTTTGAAAATAATACTGATTTTTGATTCTTTGATTAAAATGATCGTGGTCTTGACGATTGGGGCATAGTCGAATATCTCTTTTTAAATATTGAAAAGTTGATTCAAAGATTTCTCAGTTGTGCCCGAAATGACGACTAAGTCTATTTACTACAAATTAAGTAATTGATCGTATTTCCTTGATATTATGTTTAAACTCACGATCGTCTTTTCGACTGGAACGCAGCGAAACGGAGAAATCTTTTAAAATTGCGAGTTTTAGGTTCAAAGATTTCTCGGCTGCGCTCGAAATGACGACTAATCTGTTTACTACAAATTAAGTAATCGATCTTATCTCCATGATATTTTGTTTAAACTACGATCGTCTTTTCGACTGAAACACAGCGAAACGGAGAAATCTTTTAAAATTGCGAGTTTTAGCTTCAAAGATTTCTCGGCTGCGCTCGAAATGACGACTTATTGAAATTCATATACTAAGACCTTAAACTTAAATACTATAAGCTTGAATCATTTCTTCGGTCACTTTTGTTCCACGGCTAGTATTTAAGTCTATTAATACGTAATCAAAAATACCATCTGATGCAACTTTGCCTGTTTTTTTATTAATAATTTCGAACTGAACTGCACAACCTTTATCATTCATGGTTAATATTCCGGTTCTAATCAACATTAAATCGTTCATTAAAAGTGGGCGTTTAAAGTTAATATCTACATGGCTCACCACCCAACCCAGGCCTTGCTTAGTAAAATGCTCCCAAGGCATACCATAGAATTTTTCCATTTGTTCGTAACGGGCAGCTAATACATAATCCAGGTATTTACTATTATGTACATGATTAAACATGTCTATGTCGTCAGGCCGCACGCGAAGTTCGCTTTCGAAAATGCTATATTGATTCTTTTCCAATGGTTGATATTTTGCACAAAAGTATTAAATACGACGAAGATATATTGACATCATGACGTCTTTATATCACAATTTTTGTATTTTTGATTATAAATGGGAAAGCTTAAATTATATGATACTTCAATTCCACGTGAGTTAATTGCTGAAGAGCGTGAAAGTGTTTATTTGAGTCGTAGTCCAGAGCAACGTTTTTTTAGCGTATTACATCTTAATCACATTTCAGTTGCTATGAATGGGGGTAAGCCTTTAAAATCTCCTCAAGGTAAAGGTCTGGTCATTCGTAAGCCAGCTATATAATTTCCATTTATGTCGTCTTTTGATAAAGAAAATCCAGAAATGCTTTTGTTGTTAGAAACGTTTCAACAGTTTGATTTATATTATTTAATTGTAGGTGGCTTTGCCGTTAACCGTTATGGGTATAATCGTACTACAGGAGACTTGGATATCTATCTAAAAGATACAAAAGAAAATAGGCAGAATTTAATCTATGCACTGGATAAAATGGGATATGGCAAATATGATATGCTTTTGAACATTCCAATTATAGCAGGGTATTGCGAGGTAATGATGGACGATGGGATGTATGCTGATTTAATGACTGACATTCCTGGTTTAGACAAACAAAAATTTGATGAGTATTTTCAAATGGCCACTGTTGATGAAATTAATGGTATAAAAGCCAGGTTTCTTCATTATAATCATCTTATTGATAATAAGCGTGCAACCAATAGGCCTAAAGACCAATTAGATGTTTTAGAATTAGAGCGGATTAATAAAAAGGATTAATTTTAGTAAAAAAAAAGAAGTTTTTAAACTGATTATCGGAAAAATATTTATTAAACCTTATCAGTTTAAATCTGCAAATTGAATAGATAACTATAAGGTTTATAAAGTTAAAGGTTGTACAAAGAGCAGGATTTCAGTAACCTAAAAAACAGCACTTTATTATTAAAATCGACTTTATTAAGGTCACTTTAATAAATCGGCAATTAAACAATTCAGCATACTTTGTTGGTAAGTTAAAAAACTTTATCTTTGCGGCATTATTAATTAATTTTATACACTTTAATATTATTCAAGAATGTATTTAAGTACAGAAAAGAAAGCCGAAATTTTTAAAACACACGGCGAAGTAGAAACCAACACGGGTTCTGCTGAAGGTCAGGTAGCGTTATTTACATACCGTATTGCGCACTTAACAGAACACTTAAAGAAAAATCGTAAAGATTTCTCTACCCAGTTGTCACTTCAAAAATTGGTAGGTAAACGCCGCGGTATTTTGGCTTACTTATACAAAAA
Organism: Pedobacter psychrotolerans; assembly: GCF_004340665.1. Lineage (GTDB taxonomy): Bacteria > Bacteroidota > Bacteroidia > Sphingobacteriales > Sphingobacteriaceae > Pedobacter > Pedobacter psychrotolerans. The sequence continues at coordinate 144,270 of NZ_SLWO01000004.1, read as the reverse complement.
AGATATTGAGCGCTATCGTGCTATCATTAAAGCTTTATCGCTTCGTGATATCATTAAACAAAAATAAGCGTAATTTTATCATTAAAAGCCATTCTTTAAAGAATGGCTTTTTTACTTTCCTGTTAAATATTTTAACGGGATTTATTATAGATAGGGTTTTTTAATCTTATCTTCGTTTTCAAAACAGAAACATATATAAACAACGGTGTGTAGAAAGAGGAAAACACACCACAATTCTAATTAAATGAATGTAATAAAAAAATCGTTCGATTTGGGCGATGGCAGAACAATTGAAATTGAAACTGGTAAATTAGCTAAACAAGCTGATGGTTCGGTAGTAGTGAAAATGGGTGATACGATGTTGTTAGCAACTGTAGTATCAACTGTAGGTGCTAAACCTGGAACTGATTTCTTACCATTATCAGTTGATTATCAAGAAAAATATGCGGCTACTGGTCGCATTCCAGGCGGATTTTTACGTCGTGAAGCAAGATTATCTGATTATGAGGTTTTAATCTCTCGTTTGGTAGATAGAGCTTTACGCCCGATGTTCCCTTCTGATTATCACTCTGATACACAAGTGATGATTTCATTAATTTCTGCTGATAAAAATATCCTGCCTGATTGTTTAGCTGGTTTAGCTGCTTCAGCTGCATTATCAGTTTCAGATATTCCTTTTAACGGTCCAATTTCTGAAGTACGTGTAGCTAAGATTGATGGTAAATTAGTCATCAACCCATATGCTAGTGATCTAGAGCGTGCAACATTAGAATTTATGGTTGCGGGTTCTGCAAATGATATCGGCATGGTTGAAGGTGAATGCGACGAAATTCAGGAAGATGAAATGGTTGAGGCATTGAAATTTGCACATGATGCAATTAAAATTCAATGTGCTATCCAGAAAGAATTAACTGAAGCTACTGGCAAAACGGTTAAACGTGAATATAGCCATGAAGATCATGATGCTGATTTAAAAGCAAAAGTTTATGCAGATACTTATGAAAAAGTTTATGCTGTAGCAAAAGCTGGTGGAAATAAAGATGTTCGTAAAGAAGGTTTTACTGCAATTATTAATGATTTCTTTGCAGCAATGCCAGAAGATACAGCAGATTTAACTAAAGCAATGGCTAAACATTATTACCATGATGTTCAGTATGATGCCATTAGGAATTTATTATTAGATGAAGGTATCCGTTTAGACGGTCGTAAAACAACTGAAATTCGTCCAATCTGGAGTGAAGTTGGTTATTTGCCAGCGGCTCACGGTTCTGCCGTATTTACTCGTGGCGAAACTCAATCGTTAACATCAGTTACTTTAGGTAGCAAAGATGATGAGCAAATGATTGATGGTGCTTTCTTTAACGGTTACCAAAAATTCTTATTGCACTATAATTTCCCTGGTTTTTCAACTGGTGAAGTTAGACCAAATAGAGGCGCTGGTCGTCGCGAAATTGGCCACGGTGCTTTAGCGCAACGTTCATTGAAAAAAGTATTACCACAAGGTGATGCTAATCCATATACGATCCGTATCGTTTCTGATATTTTAGAATCTAACGGTTCTTCATCAATGGCAACTGTTTGTGCGGGTACATTAGCATTAATGGATGCTGGTATCAAAATCAAATCTCCGGTTTCAGGTATTGCAATGGGTTTAATCACTGATGAGAAAACTGGTAAATATGCCATCCTTTCTGATATTTTAGGTGATGAAGATCACTTAGGTGATATGGATTTTAAAGTAACAGGTACTGAAAATGGTATTGTGGCTTGTCAGATGGACTTAAAAATCAATGGTTTATCTTATGAGGTGTTAACTAAAGCTTTATTGCAAGCTAAAGAAGGTCGCTTACATATCTTAAATGAGATGAAGAAAACCATCAGCTCACCAAATGAAGATTACAAACCACATGCTCCACGTATTGTTTCTTTAACAATTGAAAAAGAATTCATCGGTGCTATTATCGGCCCTGGAGGAAAAATCATTCAGGAAATGCAACGTGAAACTGGCGCTTCAATCTCTATCGAAGAAGTTGATGGTAAAGGAATCGTAGAAATTTTTGCTGATAATAAAGCAGCTATTGATTCAGCAGTTACCCGTATTCGTAACATCGTAGCTAAACCAGAAATTGGCGAAGTTTACCAAGGTAAAGTAAAATCAATCATGCCATTTGGAGCATTTGTTGAGGTGATGCCAGGTAAAGATGGTTTACTACACATTTCCGAAATTTCATGGGAGCGTTTAGAAACTATGGACGGTGTATTGAAAGAAGGTGATAAAATCGAGGTTAAATTATTAGACATCGATAAGCAAGGTAAAATGAAACTTTCACGTAAAGTTTTATTGCCAAGACCAGAAAAACCAGCTGCGCCACAAGCGTAGAAAAATTCCTGAGTCGGAAGTCCGGAGTCCGGAGATATATAAAAACCCTTTCAGTTTACTGGAAGGGTTTTTTGTTAAGATATAATTTTGTTTGAAATGATTTTGTAACTTGCATTCTTAGTAAGAATCGTATAAAAAAATCGTCATTGCGAGGCACGAAGCAATCTTCAAGCAGAAAATTTAAAAGATTGCTTCGTGCCTCGCAATGACGAAAATATAAGACTAAATGAAATACATCATCGCACCCTCCATACTTTCAGCTGATTTTGGCAACTTACAGCGTGATATCGAAATGATTAATCAAAGTGAAGCCGATTGGTTTCATGTTGATGTGATGGATGGTGTTTTTGTACCCAATATTTCCTTTGGCTTTCCAATAATGGCTGCTGTAAAAAAACATGCAACAAAACCATTAGATGTACACTTAATGATTGTAAATCCTGATCAATATATTTCAGAATTTGCGGAGGCAGGTGCAGATCGGATTACCATTCATTATGAAGCGTGTACGCATTTACATCGAACCATTCAATTAATTAAAGCCTCAGGCTGTAAAGCAGGAGTGGCACTAAATCCACACACACCAGTTACATTATTGCAAGATGTTATTGAAGACTTGGATTTGGTGTTAATCATGTCAGTAAACCCGGGTTTCGGTGGACAAAAATTTATTCATAACACCTACAAAAAAATTAGTGATTTAAAACAATTGATTCAGGGTGTAAATGAAAATCTAATCATTCAGGTTGATGGTGGTGTAGGTTTACAAAATATAACCACATTGGTATCAGCAGGCGCAAATGCTTTTGTAGCTGGTAATGCCATTTTCGCTACGGAAAATCCATCTGAAACCATTTCCAGTATGAAAAGCCTGACGGCTAGCACTATAAATATTTAAATTGTTAAATGTTTATTGCTAAATTGTTTCTAGGATGAGGTGCATAGCATCTTAATACCTGATACATTTATTTTAACACTAGAATGCTCCAAATTCGGCTAATCTTTTTTTTATTCATTGCCGGTTGTAGTTTAGCTGTAGCACAGCCATTGGTAAGAGTTTCTGGAATTGTTTATAACGAGCAGCAATTACCCATGGCACAGGTTACGGTTATTGTATTGGGTCAGGCACAATCAACTGTTACCGATGAATTTGGTGTTTACACCATCTATTCCAAATCAAAGTCATTCCGTATTAAATATTCTTTACTGGGATATCAGCCACAGATTTTAAAGTTCAATGAGCATTCTGGTGCACGGATAACGCAACACGTAAATTTGTCCGCTAATATAAATGAGCTTGAACAAATCAATATCACGAACAAGCAAAATCAGCTTAGTAATACCACCACAATAAATATCGCTGATGTTGCGTCCATGCCACTGGTGTCTGGGAATTTTGAAACGATGCTGAAAACTTTACCAGGCGTTTCAACAAATAACGAGTTAAGCGCACAATATAGCGTTCGAGGTGGTAATTTCGATGAAAATTTAATATATGTTAATGATGTTGAAATCAATAGGCCAGTTTTAATCCGTAATGGGCAGCAAGAAGGATTGAGTTTTATTAATGCTGATCTGGTTAGTAAAGCAAAATTTTCGGCTGGTGGTTTTGAGGCTAAATATGGGGATAAGTTATCATCTATATTGGATATTAGATATGATAAGCCAGATAGTAACCAAACCATTTTAAGTACCAGTCTTTTAAATACTTCATTAACTGCAAAGCGGCTTTTTAAACGTAGTTTTTTGCTTGTTGGTTTACGGTACAAAAATAATTCAAGCGTGCTCATTAAGCAAGATGATAAGGGGAGTTATAACCCGAATTTCGCTGATGGGCAGTTAATGTATCAATATGATTTCTCTCCTAAGTTTAACATTAGTGTTTTAGGAAACTTGAATCTTGGACGGTTTAAGCTGGAGCCGACAAATCGAGAAACTACATTCGGTACTTTAAATACAACACTTCGACTGGATGTAGATTATACTGGTCAGGAAATTGATGACTACCAAACACTGGGCACAGCAGTTACTGCAACCTATTCCCCAAAGCCAAATCTGGTGGTTAAATTTATAAACAGTTATTTTAATACTATTGAAAGGGAGCAGTTTGATATTAATGGAAGTTATGTTTTTGATAAAGTTGATCAAAGTAACTCATCAGAAAATCAAGGTGTCACAAATAAAGCTAGGGCAATAGGTAATTATTATAATTATGGTCACAATAACCTGAATACACAGATTTTTGTTTCAGAGGTTAAGGTAGATCAAAACTTTAATAACCATGTTTTTTCCTGGGGTTTAAAGTTCGATCGCTCTCATTATGCAGATCGGTTGAACGAATATAGTTATACTGATACAACTGGATTTTTAGTGCCGAATGATAGTAAAAATATTGTGTTACAGAATGTGGTTAACGTTGAAAATGATATAGATATCAAAAATTATAGTGCGTACATTCAGGATAGTTATTCGCTTTCCGATTATGCAGAATTACAATTGGGCACACGTGCAGGTTACAATTCTTTAAGCAGGCAATTGATACTCAGTCCAAGGATGTTGCTTGCTTACAGACCGAATGGAAATAATAAGATTTTGCGATTCACCGCTGGTGTTTATAAACAACCACCATCTTACAGAACCATTCGGGATTTCTCTGGAAAATTGAATATCAATCAAAAAGCGCAAAGTTCTTACAATACTTCTTTTGGATATGATTATGCATTTGATGCCTTTGGTACCCGGTTAAAATTTACCTCTGAGGCATACTTTAAATATTCAGATCGTTTAATTCCTTATAAAATTGACAATTTAAGAATCAGGTATTTGGCTAATGAAGTATCAAAAGGTTATGCCTATGGCGCAGATTTCAGCATAGGAGGTGAATTTGTTAAAGATTTGATATCCTACTTTAGGATGTCGGTGATGAGTGCAAAAGAAGATATTTTTGGTGATCATTATCTTCAAAATGGCGAAACCATTTATCCTGGATATATAAAACGTCCTACTGATCAAAGGTTGAATTTTTCATTTTTCTTTCAGGATAGGTTATTAAACAGTCCTACCTATAAAGTACATTTAAATGCAGTATATGGTTCCCGATTACCTATCGGACCGCCACAAACACCAAAATATTTGGATAAGTTTTTTATTCCATCATATAAGCGTGTTGATATCGGTTTTTCTAAAGATTTTTTAGATGATGTTGCGATACATAAGCCTAAATTCTTAGATAAAAATTTTAGTTCGGTGATCTTATTTTTTGAAATTTTCAATTTACTGAATATCAACAATACAGTTTCTTACCTGTGGTTAAACAATGTTGATAAGGTACAATATGCTATTCCAAATTATTTAACTGGCAGACAATTTAATCTTAAACTAATTGTGAAATTGAAAAATTGAACCAGGTGAAAGGATTACAGGCTTTCAAATTTTCACCAATGAACATGCATTTGGAATTTTAGCCAAATGATAAGCTTTGTACGGAAAACCATCCCAAGAATTACAATGTTTGAGTAATCTAAACCTGACAGGAGCGGAAATACTTTTTGTTTCAGCAACGCTGAATATGTTGAAATGCTGAGGAACGAAGTATCTGCAACCGATGAAACAGATTCTTCATTCCTCAGAACGACAGAAGTTGACAAAAAGATTGAAGCGGATGGCGGGACTGCTGCAATCTAAAAGCCACAGTTCTAGCTTTCGAAACTATTAAATCTACAATTTTCTTATAAATCGATTTTATTGCAAAAACTGCAATAAATCAATCAATTTTCTGTTATATTTTAACAATATCTAATTTTTTAGGATACGATTTTTTAAGATAACTCCTATAAAAATTTTACATTTACGCACATAAAACATTATATAATAAGATGAAGCATAATTTTGGCGCAGGCCCTTGTATTTTACCTCAAGAAGTGTTTAAACAAGCTGCACAGGCAGTTTTAGATTTTAACGATGGATTATCAATTTTAGAAATTTCGCACAGAACAACCGAGTTTGAGGCCGTTGTTGCTGAAGCTGAGAAATTGGTAAAAGAGTTACTAAACGTGCCATCGGGTTATTCCGTTTTATTTTTACAAGGCGGTGCAAGTTTACAATTTGCAATGGTTCCTATGAATTTACTTGGAGATGGTCAAACTGCCAGTTATTTAGATTCTGGCGTTTGGGCTACTAAAGCATTAAAGGAAGCTAAATTTGTAGGAAATGTAAATGTTGTTGCTTCTTCAAAAGATGCCAACTATACCTTCATTCCGAAGGATTTTGAAATCCCTGCTGATAGTGCTTATTTTCATTATACATCAAACAATACGATTTATGGAACAGAGCTTTTCAATGTTCCTGAAACAAGTGTTCCTATCGTTTGCGATATGTCATCAGATATCATGAGCCGCGTGATCAACGTTTCGAAATTCGATTTAATTTATGCCGGTGCGCAGAAAAATATCGGACCTGCAGGTTTAACCATTGTAATTGTGAAAGATGAAATTCTCGGTAAAATCGATCGTAAAATTCCATCAATGTTAAACTATCAATCACATATTGATAATGGTTCAATGTACAATACACCGCCTGTATTTTCAGTTTATGTTGCTTTATTAAATCTTCGCTGGTTAAAATCGAAAGGTGGCGTTGCTGAAATTGAGAAAGAAAATAAGCAAAAAGCTGAGGCGCTGTACAGAGAAATTGATCGTAACCCTTTATTCAAAGGAACTTGTGCTGTTGAAGATCGTTCAAAAATGAATATTTGTTTCGTAATGGAAAATGCGGAATTGGAAAAACCATTTCTGAAATTTGCAGAAGATCAAGGTATTGTAGGAATTAAAGGCCATAGAAGTGTTGGCGGTTTCCGTGCATCAATGTATAACGCATTACCCATTACAAGTGTTCACGCTTTAATTGATGCAATGCAAACTTTCGAAGAGAAACAAGCGAAAACAAATTAATTTAAATTATAATCCCAGATTATCAGTGTAATCCTGGTAATCTGTGCAATCATAAATAACAATGATTAAGATATTAGCAAACGATGGAATAGACCCTATCGGAAAAGAATTATTAGAAAAAGCAGGTTTTCAGGTGGATACGGAAACAATTCCTCAGGATCAGTTAGCCGAAGCTTTAAAAAATTATGATGCCATCACTGTTCGTAGTGCAACAAAAGTTAGAAAAGAATTAATTGATGCCGTGCCAAATATTAAATTAATTGGTAGGGGTGGCGTTGGTATGGATAATATTGACGTTGAATATGCACGTAGTCAGGGAGTTGCTGTAGTAAATACACCTGCTGCATCTTCATTATCAGTAGCTGAGTTAGTTTTTTCTCATCTATTTACCGGAATTAGATTTTTACAAGATGCTAACCGTAAAATGCCAGTTGAAGGTGCTACTCAATTTAATAACCTTAAAAAAGCTTATGCTAAAGGAACTGAATTAAGCGGTAAAACCATCGGTATTATCGGTTTTGGACGTATTGGTCGTGCCACGGCTAAAGTTGCCTTGGGCTTAGGGATGAATGTTTTAGCTTATGATTTATACCCTTCTGAATCTGAAATTATTTTAGAATTTCAGGGCGGAAAATCTGTAAGTATTCCAATTAAAACGGTTTCTTTAGATGAGGTAATCGCCGGAAGTGATTTCTTAAGTTTACACACACCTTTCGCTGCTAAGCCGATTTTAGGTGCTGAAGAATTTGCAAAAATGAAGAATGGTGTTGGAATTGTAAACTGCTCACGTGGTGGAACAATTGATGAACCAGCTTTAATTGAAGCTTTAAATTCTGGTAAAGTTGCTTTTGCCGGTTTAGATGTTTTCGATAATGAGCCTACACCACTTGCAGAAATTTTAACTCATCCTAAAATTTCTTTAACACCGCACATTGGTGCATCAACTAATGAAGCCCAGGAACGTATCGGTACGGAATTGGCGACTTTAATTATTGAACATTTTAAGAAATAAATTAAATTCTAGCGTTACTAACTTTTAAAAAGTTAGTAACGCTTTTTTATTTTTATTAATCCAAAGCTTTCGTTAATACCCAGTATCGATAACCTAATATCGCTTTCTGAAAAGTATTTAACTTATTGGGGTCTTTCTTATATAAACTTGGCAATACTACTTTGTTGAGTTTAGCCAGGACTTTAAACACCTGTTTTTTCATAACGCTGAAGTTTTTTATTGAAGAAGAAGAACATGCCTATTATCACTAAAAGTAAGATGATGATAATGTATGTTGAAGCCCCATAACTATCAGGCTTGGCCTCTTTTTGAAGTGCCGTGTTTTGATCCTGAAGCTTCTTAATGGTTTTCATACAACCCTCAATCCGTTCCTGAGAATGATCCGCAACCTCAACTTTCTGTTGGTTTTGCAAATCTTTATATTCCATTAATATTTTCAATTCCTTAAAGATGTTGTTATCTGTTAACACCACCTCACGAAGAATTTCATTAGAATTTTTAATGTCTTTCTTGGTTTGCCAGCCAAATATTCCAGTTCGTTGATTCAGACTCTCGTCGTATTGGCCAAATTTTTCACTTCGCTCAGTAAGCAAAGCATTTACCTTAACACGTTGAGCCGCGTAAGTTGATGTGTCTTGCTGAGCGTTGACTTGAATTTGAAGAAATAATAATAAGAGGAGATAGATGTACTTTTTCATGTATAATAAACGTGAAAAGAGTAGAGTTGTTTTTGCTGGATATATCGTCACACTAAATTTATTTCAGAGTCTTCTTTAATAAGGTGCTGAAATGATTCAGCATGACGACGGTTTTAGCAGATCTAGCGAAATAATAATATCCTTTTACTTATGTCTTTCATCTTGGTCTCTAATCCTTAATCTTTCTGCTTTAGTCCTTTTTAAGGATGAAACTCTACCCTAACAATATCACCAAGGTGTAAACCCAATAATCCGCTGGCTTTCCCTTTATTAATGGCGATTTCCAGGTGATTACTTATTCCAAAAAGACAAAGCTTTTCGCCTTCCTGAACTTCGTTATAATGCCAGCTTAATTGTGTAATGGTTTCACTTTTTCTAAAGTATAAAGTGAAGTCGCGGTTTTTTTGAATCCGTGTGAAAAGATCTTTAGTGATGTTGGTAATGACGTTGCAGAAAGTATCAATATAAACAACACTTCCACGAATGATATCACGTTCAATAACAGGATGCAAGAGCATCTTTTGCTCAATTTCTGCTACAGGTAAACCAATGTCTTTTAACCTGCCGCCCTTTGCCAGATGTGTTGCAGCTTTAACAAAAATATCAACCAAAGGAAAATGAAGATATTTTAAATCCTGCATAATGTTTAACTCAACCACATCTTCCGGAACATCATCAAAAAGCAAAGAAAAAATACCATTATCTGCACCAACAAAAAAATGATCACGATGTTTGATGGCAATATATTTGGTGTTTTCGCTATATACAGAATCAATCCCGATTAAGTGTACGGTGTTTTTAGGGAAATAAGGATAAGCATTTTTTAAAACGAAAGCCGCATAGGAGATGTTGAATGATGGAACTTCATGGGTAATATCAACTAAATTAACATTAGGCATAAGACTTAGCAGGCTACCTTTAAGGGCACTCTGGTAAAAATCTTTCGAACCTAAATCTGTTGTTAAAGTAATTATACCCATTAAAATTCAATATTATTGCTTATTCTTGTGTAGAGGCCTAAGCGTCTGCAAATATTCAAATTTTAATTAATATACCCCGATAACTTTTTAAAATACTATAGTTTGAACGAATTAAAATTAACTCTGGATACCGTAAATCCTGCTCACTTCTGGGGAGCAAATAATGAGAATTACGAAATGATTAAAGGTGCTTTTGCGAAGTTGAAACTGGTTGCAAGAGGGAGTGAGATTAAGGTTCTCGGTGATGAACAAGAACTTAAGGCCTTCGAAGATAAATTCAGTCAGCTGGTTGCTCACCTTGAAAAATACAGTTCACTTACCAATAATGATGTAGAATCTATATTGGGTGCTAAAGCAAATGGTGTGGTGAAAAAAGATGTTGAACAGCCTACAGGTGGAGGTGGAGAAGTGATCGTTTTCGGAACAAATGGTCTTTTAGTTAAAGCCAGAACTGCAAATCAACGTAGAATGGTAAGCAGTATCGCTAAAAATGATATTCTTTTTGCTATCGGCCCAGCTGGAACTGGAAAGACATATACGGCAGTGGCCTTAGCTGTTAGGGCCTTAAAAAACAAAGAGATTAAACGAATTATATTAACCCGTCCGGCAGTAGAGGCAGGGGAGAACCTCGGTTTTTTACCGGGAGATTTAAAGGAAAAAATTGATCCGTATTTACGCCCGCTTTACGATGCACTGGATGATATGATCCCTGCGGAGAAATTAAAATTCTACATCGAAAACCGTACGATCGAGATTGCACCATTGGCTTTCATGCGTGGCCGTACCCTAGATAATTGCTTTGTGATTTTAGATGAGGCACAGAATGCTACGGATATGCAATTGAAGATGTTCCTCACCCGTATGGGCCCAACAGCTAAATTTATTGTTACGGGAGATGTGACGCAGATTGATTTACCTAAAAAACAAATGTCGGGCTTGTTTAATGGCTTGCGTATTTTAGAAGACATCAAAGGCATCGATATTATTTATTTAAGTGGGGAAGATGTGGTTCGCCATAAATTGGTGAAAGACATTTTGAAAGCTTACGGTGATATTCAGTAATTGAGTACTGTGTTTTTAGTCTATAGTCTTGAGTCTAAATCGACTATAGACTATAGATCAAAGACTTTCCGACTTCCCAACTTTTTTCCTATTTTTATGGCCTCATGAAAGCACTAAAAGAAACCCATTTTAATTTTCCTAATCAGAGCAATTTTTACAAAGGTAAAGTACGTGATGTGTATACCATAGCCGATAAATTTATGGTTATGGTGGTATCAGATCGCATTTCTGCTTTTGATGTCGTATTAACTGAAGCTATTCCATTTAAGGGGCAGGTTTTAAATCAAATCGCTGCCAAATTTTTATCTGCTACGCAGGATATTGTACCGAACTGGGTTTTAGATGTTCCTGATCCGATGGTTACCATAGGTCGTATTTGCGAGCCATTTAAAGTTGAAATGGTAATTAGAGGTTATTTAGCTGGTCACGCCTGGCGGGAGTATAGTGCTGGAAAGCGTTCAGTTTGTGGCGTATCATTGCCAGATGGTTTAAAAGAGAATGACAAGTTGCCACAACCGATTATTACGCCTACCACAAAAGCATCTGTTGGTCATGATGAGGATATTTCTAAGGAAGATATTTTAGCAAAAGGAATTGTTTCCATCTCTGATTATGAACAATTGGAAAAATATACTTTTGATTTATACCAAAGAGGGACTGAAATTGCAGCAAAAAGCGGATTGATTTTGGTTGATACGAAGTATGAATTTGGAAAGGCAGATGGCGTAATTTATTTAATCGATGAAATTCATACACCTGATTCTTCCCGTTATTTTTATGCAGAGGGGTATGAGGAACGCCAAAGAACTGATGAACCTCAAAAGCAACTTTCTAAAGAATTTGTAAGAAAATGGTTAATTGAAAATGGTTTTCAGGGTAAAGATGGCCAGGTGATACCAGAAATGACTCCAGAAATTGTAACTTCGATATCAGAGCGGTACATTGAGCTTTACGAACAGATTGTTGGAGAGGCTTTTATAAAGGCTGAGGCTGATGCTATCTCAACACGTATTGAAGCCAATGTTTTAGAGGCTTTGCAAACATTATAGAATTCGAATGAATTTTATACATTAGTAAAACAAAATAAAAATGAAATTTTCAATAGATAAACACGATAAATACGTAACCTTAAAATTAGAAGAGCCTAAGTTTACCAATGATAATGCCCCAGGAGTTAAATCTGAATTGTATTTGCTTAATGCTGAAGGATTTAAAAATATCATTGTTGATTTAAGTGATGTTAAAGAATGTCATGATGCCCAGGATTTAAGTTGCCTGTTGGTTGGCGACAGACTTTGTAAGTCAGCTGGTGGATTATTTATAGTAACGGGTATCAATGATCAGCTTGAACCTATTATCGAATTGTCAAACATATTTCAATCTGTAACGTTTGTTAATACAATAGAAGAGGCTACCGATTTCATCTTTATGGATGAATTGGAAAAAGAGTTCAGAGGCGATAAATAATAACGGTTTTTAATCTAAAAATACTGCCTCGTAGTTACTAAACCTACGAGGTTTTTTATATCATACCATGATGAAATTTGAAGTTACCATTCTTGGAAGTAGTTCGGCGACACCTGTATTTAATAGGAATCCATCTGCACAACTTTTGAATTGTAATGAAAAATATTATCTGATTGATTGTGGGGAAGGAACCCAGCAGCAGCTAACCAAGTATAATCTTAAGGCAGCGCGGATTGATCATATTTTTATTAGCCATCTTCATGGCGACCACTACTTTGGTTTAATTGGTTTACTTTCCAGCCTCCACCTGAATGGAAGAATCAAACCGATGCAAATTTTTGCACCTACGCCATTATTAGAGATTTTAGAAATTCAGTTTAAATATTCTGATACCAATTTAAGATATCCTATTGAGTTTTTTCCTATCGAGGCTGATGAATCAAAACAAATATTTGAGAATCAGGATTTGATAGTGAAAACGGTAGTATTAAATCACCGTATTCCAACCACTGGATTTGTTTTTCAGCAAAAACCACGACAACGAAAGTTGATTAAAGAAAAAACTGAAGACATACCAATGGCTTATTATGCAGCCTTAAAAAAAGGAAAGGATATAGAGCAGAGTAATGGTGAGATATTAAGAAGTGAGGATTTTACAACTCCTGCTGAGCCACCGAGATCATATGCTTATTGTTCAGATACGATGTATGATGAACGCTATTTTGAAACCATTAAAGAAAGTGATACTTTATATCATGAGGCAACTTTCATGCATGAACTCTTAGATAGGGCGAATGAAACACATCATACCACTGCAAAACAGGCAGGCGAAATTGCCAAAATAAATGGAGTTAAGAAATTACTCATTGGTCACTTTTCATCGCGTTATAAAACACTTCAAATGCTTTTGGAAGAAACTCAATCAGTTTTTGAAAATACAGAGTTAGCTGTGGAAGGTAGAACCTTTCAGCTTTAAATTTTTAAGTGGGTTTCAACCGCAAAGAACAACAAAGATAGACACGGGAGATCGCAAAGTTTAGCAGGTAAGTAAGTTCAATTACAAAGTTTTTCAATCTCCAAGATTCCTAATTAATGTGTTCATTTACGAGCATTAGCAGAAAATTTTAAGCATAAAAAAAAGCCTTGCAAAATCAATTACAAGGCTTCAATTTTATAAAATTAGTTACTTGTCTTTTTTATTCCCGCCGCCAAATACTGAGAAGTGAACATAACGTTTAGGATTAGCTTTTAAATCAATCATCAACTCGTCAAGATTTTTAGAAGCACTATTCAGGTTATTATACATTTTATCATCATTTAATAATAAACCTAAGCTCCCTTTGCCATCCTTGATTCCTGAAATGACACCTTGTAAATCAGCAATCGCATTATTGGCATTATCTAAAGTTTGTTTAAAGTTCGCGGCTGCAAACTTATCTGTTACTGTATTAATATTGGTTAAGATATCGCTGATTTTTTTATTATTGTTGTTAAGGTTTGCTGTTATGCCTTCAACATTTTTAAAGATAGCCTCAATACGTGCACTTTCAGAACCTACTAAACCATCGACTTTTTTTGATGTTGTTTCCAGAGAAGCAAGCGTTCCAGCAATACTGTTGAAACTCTTATCCACATTTTTTTGAAAATTTGGATTTAAAATAGAGTTCACACTGCTCAAAATAGAATCCATTTTGCCAATAATTAATTCTGCCTTCTTTTGAACAGGTTGTACTTGTTCCATTAAACCTTTTTCAACGTTAGCATTTAAGGTAAAGCCATCTTCCGCAATTTTCTTTGAATTTCCAAGAGACATTACGATAGCCTTGCTCCCTAAAAGATCTGTACCTTCCAGGCGTGCAACACTATTTTCTGGAATGTCATATTTGCTATTGATGCTTAAAGTGGCTAGAATTGTTCCGCCTGGTTCTAATTGCAATTTAGCTACACGACCAATTTGATAACCATTAATTAAAACCGGTTTAGATACTGTTAAACCATCAACACGTGTATATCTTGCGAATAAAGTAGTTTCACTGGAGAATATGGAATTCCCTTTTAAAAAGTTATATCCGATAATTAATAAAGCAATGGCGAATGCAGCTAAAATACCGACTTTGGTTTCGTTCTTAATTTTCATGTGTTTCTATTTATTGGCTGCAAATATGGTTGTAATTCAAAATATGCATGAGCGCTATCATTTTTGTAGTGCAAAGGTATTATAATTACATAATGTTTGCACCAACGTTTTTGTTTGGTATTTGTTATAATTTTTTAATACAATTCACTACCACTTATAATGCCAAACTAATCAATCTCTATATCTTTCTTATACTTCTTTATTGCAGCAAGAATTGATTCGGCAATTTCATTTTGTCCACTGCTGGAATTGATATATTTTTCTTCTTCCTTATTGGAAATAAAACCAACCTCTGTTAATATTGCAGGCATTCCACAACGCTGTAAAACTAAAACTCCTTGTTCTTTAACACCTCTACTGGCCCTATTATCTCTATTGATATAGCTATTTTGTATCAGTTTTGCAAATTTAATGCTTTTATCTCTAAAAGTATTTTTGAGTAGCGACATTAAAATAAATGTACCTGGTTTATTTGGATCATAACCATCATATTTACTTTTATAGTTTTTTTCCAGCTTAATATCGGCATTTTCCCTGATTGCTGCATCCTGTTCTTTTAACCGATGAGAACCTGCAACCAGTGTTTCCGTACCTTTCACATGTTTATTTCCCGGTGGCATAGAATTGCAATGAACAGAGATAAATAAGTCAGCATTAGCATTATTGGCAATTTCGGCACGACGATACAAATCAACATCTATATCCTTTGTTCGGGTATAAATTACTTTAATTCCAGGCATTTCTTCCTGAAGTTTAGCACCAAGTTTTAAAGCAACTTTAAGTGCTATGTCTTTTTCTTTAGAATAACTTCCAGAGGCACCAGGCTTTCTTCCACCATGTCCGGGATCAATGACAATGGTCTTAATTTTATACCCTTGGGCAAATAAAATCTGAACTGAAAAGAGTGTTAAGATAAAAACTGATATTACTGCAAGTTTAATCTTCATTTATGGGATGTTAGAATGATGTTTCTGCTATACGCTTATAATTTTTAATTGCTTTAATAATACCATCTATAATTTCTTTCTGACCTTCAGGCGAATTCATATAATCTTCTTCGTCTGGATTACTCACAAAACCAATTTCCGTTAAAACGGCTGGCATTGCGGCTCTAGCCAGTACTGCCAAGCTTTTTTCCTGCACACCGCGATTAATTCTGCCTGCACTAACATATTCCTGCTGCAGCAATGACGCAAACTTTAAACTTCTGTCGCGATTAGTTTGCTTCATTAATGAAAGCATAATATCATTTTCAGGAGTGTTAGCGATAAAACCTTCATAGTTTTTTTGATAGTTATCCTCTAAAAACATCGCGGCATTTTCACGTTTAATTACTTCATCCTGCTCGCCTAAACGGCCTGTTCCGGATACAAAAGTTTCAGTGCCCTTTGTTGAAGTACTTTTAGCTGCAATAGTTCTGTAAACAGGAACACTTCTTCCCTTTACTTTTTTATAATAATCTACCACACGTGATACCCTGACAGGCATATCATTTAAGTGAATAGAAATGAAAAGATCAGCTTTTGCATTATTGGCAATGTTGATTCGTTCGTAAAGTGGAATAAAAACATCTGTTTGCCTCGTATATACCACCTTGATATCTTTTATACTATCTTGAAGTGCCTGACCTAAATTTAATGCTGTTCTTAAAGCAACATCTTTTTCTTTTGAATAAACACCGTGTGTGGCGCCGTCCTTGCCACCGTGTCCGGCATCAATTACAATTGTTTTAATTTTATATTCTTGTGCAAATGCTTGATTATCAATGGCATTATTAAGAACGAAATAAATAATAAATGTTAAAATGGTTTTAAGATACATCAATGGTATATTTTTCACTAATTTTGAACGTTTCTGATTAAACATCTGTGCAAAAATAACATTCAAATACGAATTTGAAACTTCTTAAGGGTTCTATTTTACTAATTTCTGTCATTTTATTAACACATGGTGTTGGTAAAGCTAACGTGTTTTCTCGTTTTTCATTGCAACAGATCATTCAACAAGACACATCCAAAAAGGATACTACAAAAAAAGTAGCCAAAAATAATAGTGGTCTTGATCAAAAAGTAGAGTACAAAGCAGACTCTGTAAAATTCAATAAAAATAAAAGTGTTGTTTATTTATACGGAAATGCAAGAGTGCTTTATGGCGACTTTGAATTAGATGCCGATTACATCCGATATGATTCAGATAAAAAAGTAATTTTTGCAAGTGGTAGAACTGATCCTAAAACAAATAAGTATGTGGGCAAGCCGATTTTTAAGTCTGGCCCCGAAGGATCTGCAATAGCTGATTCTATATATTACAACTCAGAAACGACACGTGCAAAAGTATTTGGGGTATTTTCTGAACAGGAAGGTGGTTTCTTTTCCGGCGGACAAAGTAAAAAGCAAATTGATGATGAGTTACACATCAAAAATGTAATGTACAGTACTTGTAACCTGCCACATCCACATTTTGGTTTAATGATTTCCAAAGGTGTTGTTACAGAGAAACAAATCATCACAGGTCCGGTTTACATGATTATTGAAGATATTCCAACTCCATTGGGATTGCCTTTTGCATTTTTCCCTAAACCCAATAAACGAACTTCTGGTATTATTTTACCATCACCCGGAGAAGATGCTACCAGGGGATTTTTTCTTCAAAATGGTGGTTATTATCTCGGTTTGAATGATTATTGGGATGCTAAATTTTTGGGTAGTATTTATACCAATGGTTCTTATGAAACCAGTGTAAACTCACAATATATTAAGCGATATAAATATTCTGGTAATATCGGAATTAACTATGCCAGTGTTAAAAATGGCCTGGAAGGAACAGAAGCTTTCGATAATCCGAAAAAGGATTTTAGCATCCGGTGGTCACATTCTCAAAATGCCAATGCAAACCCTGGAACAACTTTTAGTGCGAGTGTAAATATCACCTCAAGCAGTTACTATACAAATACTGCGGCCAATCAAACATATGACATCAGGGCAATAGCCAATAATACCACCAACAGTAGTATCAGTTATTCCAGAACATTTTCCAATAATATGAACTACTCGTTATCGATGACGAGTAATCAAACTTTGAGCACCAGAGATGTTTCCATCAGACTACCGGAAGCAACCTTCAACGTGCCAACTTTTAGTCCATTTGATTCAAAAACAAGGGTTGGTGAACAGAAATGGTATCAAAAAATTACGGTTGGATACGCTTTACAGGGAACCAATGCCATTGATACCAAGGATAGCTTATTGTTTCAAAACGATGGTTTGAAAAGATTGAAATCTGGTTTCTCTCATAGTATTCCAATCAACATGTCATTCACCGCTTTGAAGTATTTGAACTTCTCTTTAGGTGGAACTTATAATGAAGTTTGGAACTTTCAAACCATTAGAAATCGTTATACTACTTATGCTGATAATACTTATACCGTAAGATCAGATACGGTAAGTGGATTTAAAAGAGCTGGCAGTTACAACCTTTCCACCAGCATGTCCACAAAAATTTATGGGTTAAAAGTTTTCAAAAACCTCGGAAATATAAAGGCGCTAAGGCACGTCATGACACCGAATGTTTCCTTTAGTTATTCTCCTGATTTTACAAAGGCAGGTAGTGGACCATTTTTAGCGGCGGTTTCTGAAAATGAATTTGAAAGTGACGGGAGTAAGAAAATCATCAGAGATGCGAATGGTCTTCCCTTAACATATTCCACGTTTCAAGGAATGGCTTATCAGGGATCATTTTCACCTAAAACTGCTTCAATTGGTTTTGGAGTAGATAATACAGTAGAGTTAAAAGTAAAATCGAGTAAAGATACCACAGGAACAGGAGAGCGAAAAATCCCCATCATTCAGGGTTTAAGTATTAACGGATCCTATAATTTCTTAGCTACCAGAAATAAATTATCAACACTTGGCTTTAGCGGACGTTCGCAATTCACTGATAAACTGGGAATAAATTATAATGGTACTTTTGATCCTTATGATATAGAACTATCAACAGATCTCAGTGGAAATGTTATCCGTAATGCAGACGGAAGCGCTACCTACGTTAGAAGTAATAATTATTTATTAAAAAGGGGTAGGTTAGCACGGTTAACTTCTATTGGCTTCTCATTTGATTATAGTTTGAATCCGGAGGCTTTAAAAAAGAAAAATGAAGCCAATGATAAATTAAGTGAAACAGCCAAACAAAAAGGTTTATCACCATTACAATCAGAACAACTGGCTGCAATTAGCCGTGATCCAAATGCATTTGTTGATTTTAACATCCCATGGAATTTTTCATTTTCTTATAGTTTTCAATACACAAATGATTTGGGTATTAGCAGAACCAGTAATACGCTAAACTTTAATGGTGATTTAAATCTTACCCCAAAATGGAAGATTACCTATAATTCAGGATATGATTTTCAGAATAATGGTTTAACACCTATGAACATCGGTATTTATCGCGATCTGCATTGCTGGGACATGAGTGTAAACTGGGTGCCTTATGGAGCCTATAAAAGTTATTCATTAACACTTAAAGTAAAAGCATCGATACTACAGGACCTGAAACTAAGTAAAAGACAAGGCTTCTACAATACTTATCAATAAATTTATGTTAGCGGAAATAATAACCATTGGTGATGAAATACTCATCGGTCAGATCGTTGATACCAATTCAGCCTGGATGGCAAAGCAACTCAATTTAATTGGTGTTTCTGTAAAACAAATTACATCGGTTTCTGATGATGAAAGTCATATTCTGGCTTCACTTACGCAAGCTCAGGAACGTGCTGATCTGATTTTGATTACAGGAGGATTAGGCCCGACGAAGGATGATATTACTAAAAAAACGCTGGCGAAATATTTTGATATGGGTTTTCGCAGAGATGAGGGGGCGCTTGAAATGGTCACCTCCATTTTCAAAAAATATAACCGTCCGTTACTTGATATCAATGTTCAGCAGGCAGATGTTCCGGATGGTTGTGAAGTTATTGTAAATAAAAATGGTACAGCACCTTGTATGTGGTTTGAGCATCATGATAAAATTTTCATATCAATGCCTGGTGTTCCCTATGAGATGATGTATTTAATGGATGAT
The DNA here is from genome assembly GCF_004340665.1 of Pedobacter psychrotolerans. Classification (GTDB taxonomy): domain Bacteria; phylum Bacteroidota; class Bacteroidia; order Sphingobacteriales; family Sphingobacteriaceae; genus Pedobacter; species Pedobacter psychrotolerans. Next base: position 124,503 of record NZ_SLWO01000004.1, on the reverse strand, counting down.
GAGATTCTTCCAAGAATTAAATCGAAATTTATCCTGCCATCAATTGTTCATAAAACCATTCTTACCGCCAATATCGGAGAATCATTTTTAGCTAAAGAAATTGAGGAAATTGAAGATCAGTTGCCTCAGCATATTAAATTGGCCTATTTACCAAAACTAGGGCAGGTGCGCTTGCGATTATCTGCCAGTGGAGCTAATGAAATGGCTTTAAGTGCTGAGGTTGAATCTTATGCAAAACAGATTATGGAAAAAATTCCAAAATTTGTGGTGGTAGATGAGGATATTCCGTTTGAAAAAGCTGTTCTTAATATAATGAAAAGCCGTGGACTTACCTTATCTACTGCTGAAAGCTGTACGGGAGGATATATAGCTCATTTAATTACGCAACATCCAGGTTGTTCATCAGTTTATTGGGGTGGGGCAGTAGCCTATGCTTATGAACTAAAAGAATCAATATTAGGGGTTAAGGAGCAAACATTAAATACTTTTGGTGCAGTGAGTGAAGAAACAGTTACTGAAATGGCTGAGGGAGCGATTAAACAATTTAAAACTGACTATTCTATCGCAGTAAGTGGAATTGCAGGGCCAGATGGTGGTACAGCTGATAAACCAGTGGGTACAGTTTGGATAGCAGTATCTAATAAAAATAAAACGATAGCTAAAGTATTTACTTTCAGTAACAAGCGTATTCAAAATATAGAACGATCAGCCGCGTCTGCGTTGACAATGCTTTTAAATCTACTTAAGGAAGACGGGTTGAAAGAATAAAAAACGTATTTTTGTCGCAATACCAATATAATATACTTTAATTTAATATGGCTCAATACGAATTATTGTTACCAAAAATGGGTGAGAGCGTTGCCGAAGCAACGGTGATTAAATGGGTAAAGCAACCTGGTGATGCTATCGATTTGGACGACACCATTTTAGAAATTGCGACAGATAAGGTTGATTCTGAAGTGCCTTCGCCAGTTGCTGGTAAATTGGTTAAACAATTATTTCAAGAAAATGATGTCGCTCAGGTTGGAGATGTTATTGCCATTATTGAAACTCAAGGTGCTAATGATATAAAGGTTGAAGAAAGTATTCCTGCTCCTTCAACACCTGAAGAAAAGGCCGAGTCTATTCCTGGTATTGCACAACTTCCGGCAGAAAACAAATTACCACAGCCTGATTTTTCTACTTCAGAACGTTTTTATTCTCCATTGGTAAAAAATATTGCCGCTCAGGAAAATATCTCCTTTTCAGAGTTAAATGCCATTAAAGGCTCTGGTGCGGATGGACGTTTAAATAAAGATGATTTATTAAGTTACATCGCTAATAAAAATGGTGGACAGCAGGCTGTAAAAACTGAAACGCAAAAAGAACCAATTGAAAATAAGTCTGCTGCAGCTCCAGTTGTAGCCGCTATGCCTAATAAAACATCAACAACATCAGTTTCTGGTGGGGATGAAATTATAGAGATGGACAGAATGCGCAAACTTATCGCCGATCACATGGTGATGAGTAAAACAACATCTCCGCATGTAACTTCATTTGTTGAGGCTGATGTGACCAACATGGTTTTATGGCGTAACAAAGTAAAAAACAATTTCGAAAAGCGTGAAAATGAGAAAATAACCTTTACACCTATTTTTGTAGAGGCAGTTGCTAAAGCCATAAAAGATTTTCCTATGATTAATGTGTCCGTAAGTGGAACACAAATTATTAAAAAACGCGATATTAATATTGGAATGGCTGCTGCCTTACCTAGCGGGAATTTAATTGTTCCGGTAATCAGAAATGCTGATCAGTTGAATTTAGTGGGTTTAACCAAGGCCGTTAATGATTTGGCTTTGCGTGCAAGAAATTCAAAGCTAAAACCTGATGAAACACAGGGTGGAACATTTACACTTACAAATGTAGGTTCATTTGGAAATGTGATGGGTACTCCAATTATTAACCAACCTCAGGTAGCTATTTTAGCTGTTGGTGCCATTAAAAAGAAGCCAGCAGTTTTAGAAACTGAACATGGCGATGTCATTGCCATTCGGCATATGATGTTCCTTTCCCTTTCTTATGACCATAGAGTTGTTGATGGTTCATTAGGAGGGATGTTTGTTCGAAGAGTTGCAGATTATCTTGAAAACTGGGACTTTAATAGAGAGATTTAATACATCTAAGATATAAAAGAAGTCAAGTTTTAGCTTGACTTCTTTCGTTTAAAACCAAATTAAACTTCACTTGTTTCTCATAAAATAAAGTATAATTATGGCTAAATTTTCAGAATTAATAAATGGCGATAAACCTGTATTGGTTGACTTTTTTGCTGAATGGTGCGGACCTTGTAAAATGATGAAACCCATTCTAGAACAGTTAAAGGCTCAGGTTGGTGATTCAGCTTCAATTATTAAAGTTGATATTGATAAGAATCAAGCTGCAGCATCTGCATATAGCGTTCAAAGTGTTCCTACATTAATGCTGTTCAAAAAGGGCAAGCAGGTTTGGCGTCAAAGTGGGGTTTTACAAGCTTCACAGTTGAAACAAATAATTGATTCACACGCATAATTTATACTTCAACGACGGTATTTGGTGTTACTGCAAAAATCTGTTCATTTGTTTTAGGATAGATATTGTACAGACCAGTAAACGTGCTAAATGCAGGTAATACTGCGTATTCTTTTCCAAAATAGAAGCATGGAAACTTTAGCCTTTGCTTTGCTTTTCCAACGATAGTTACACCGGGATGAATATGTCCGGTGATAGGGTATAACTCTTCTTCAGTACATTTCGGTGCATCGTGAATAAAACAAAAAGGACCAAGACAATAACTCGTATCGTGTATATCAATATTCATTGAGGCATAGTCTGCATGGGATAATCTATCATGATTTCCTTTTACAAGTAAGAAATTTAAATGCGGATATTCTTTTTGCCATTCTGAAAAATCATCTATATCAGTATTTAAACCATGATGAAACATGTCTCCATTAATGAGCAAAGTTTTTGGATTATACTTTTCGATCAGTGATCCCAATCTTTGCAAATCGTTTTGTGCAATTGTAGATGGAACCTGAACACCTGCAGATCTAAAATGCGCAGACTTGCCTAAATGCAAATCGCTAATGGCTAAAAGTTGATGGTTGGGTAAATATAAAGCCCTTTCTTTATCTAAAATCAGTTCTTCCCCGTGGCTTGTAATGGTCATTTGTATCTATAAAGTTTTATCATATAAGAAATGTAAGTCCATGTAATTGTATTTTGCTTAAACTTGAATTTTCTTAAATGTCTTATATGGTCAAGAGTAAATTAGGTTGTAACAGTTATTGATTTGTATCTATAAAGTTTTATCATATAAGAAATGTAAGTCCTTAATCGTATTATGATTAAACTTGAATTTTCTTAAATGTCTTATATGGTCAAGATTAAATTAGGTTGTAACAGTTATTGATTCGTATCTATAAAGTTTTACCATATAAGAAATTTAAGTCCATGTAAGCGTATTGTCTTAAACTTATATATTCTTAAATGTCTTATATGGTCAAGAGTAAATTATGTTGTAATAGTTATTGATTGTATCTATAAAGTTTTATCATATAAGAAATATAAGTTCATGTAAGCTTATTGTCTCTAAAATCAAGTTGTCCTAAATGTCTAATATGGTCAAGAGTAAATTATGTTGTAATAGTCACTAATTTGTATCTACAAGATTCCACCATATAAGAAATGTAAGTTCATATAAATGTGTTGTCCTAAATGTCTAATATGGTCAAAAAATAAATCGGATTATTTTACTTTCTCCGATTCTGCTTTCATTCTAGCAATGCGTTGCTCTAATTCCTCCGAACTCATGTTTTCCCTCAAGCTATCAACCTTAATCGGAAACGATAATGGCGTAAAACTTTTAGGGTTTGTGATGACAACAATACTATTTTGAATTCTTTCCAAAGCAGCAGCCAACCTGGGCTCTTCCAGTTGTTGATAAAATACCTCATCGTAAGCCTGGCGCAAAAGTAAATTATGTTTGTCATAATCACTAAAAACATTGAAAAACAAACCTGCAGATGACTGCAAGTGCTTATTCGCAACATATTTGCCTGGATAACCTTGAAATACCAATCCGGAAATACAAGCAATATCTCTGAATTTTCTTCTGGCCATTTCTGTCGAATTGATACTCAAAGTAATATCTTCAGTTAGATTTTTTGGAGAGAAAACTTCATAAGCGATGGATTCGTCCATTGGAATTTCTGTTTCACTGAGCAATTCAAAGCCATAATCATTCATAGCGATGGAAAAACTAATTGGTAATAATTTGCTCAGGCGATAAGCTACTAAAGCAGCTAAAACTTCGTGTACCAATCTTCCTTCAAATGGGTATGCAAAGAGATGAAAACCCTCTTTGTTATTGATCAGTTCAATTAATAATTCGTCATTTCTAGGTACATGAGACCGCTTTTCTTGTAATAGAAACAACGGATAAACAGAATCAAGTTCCTCATCCTGATGTGTTTTATCCAAAGCTTCATTATATTTTTTTCTTAAAACTGAACCCAAATTGGATGATAAAGGTAATCTGCCACCATTCCAGCTGGGTGATATGGCATTATGCTGCTTACTGTTTCTAACAATTACCGTCATATCTTTAACATGTACAAATTCTAAAACACGACCTGCCAAACGAAAATTATCACCTGCTTTTAATCGGGTTACAAAATATTCTTCAACCATGCCAATGTAACCACCTGAAAGAAATTTAACCTTCAGCATGGCATCACTTACAATAGTACCAATGTGTAAACGGTGTCGCATAGCCAATTGCCGACTCTTTACTTTCCAAAGGCCATCTTCATCTTTGGTAACCTTTTTAAACTCATTGTAAGCGCCTAAACTATCACCACCTGAAGTAATAAATTGCATCACCCAGGTCCATTCTTCAGGCAAAATTAACTTAAAAGCATGCGTATTCTTAATTTCTTCATAGATGATTTTATCGTCAAAACCATCCCCAATGGCAAGAGTAACCAAATATTGTACTAATGTATCAAAGACCATAATAAAAGGTTCTCTACTTTCAATATTATTGGTTTTTGCGGCTTCCTTAATTGCAGCAGCCTCAACCAATTCCAGTGCATGGGTGGGCAGAAAATAGATTTTGGAAACCTCATTTGGTGAGTGTCCTGAACGGCCCGCACGTTGCAAAAACCTGGCCACACCCTTTGGAGATCCAACTTGCACAACGGTATCTACAGGTTTAAAATCTACTCCTAAATCCAATGAGGAGGTTGCAATTACAGCTTTTAGTTGACCAGTGTGCAAAGCATCTTCAATCCAGTTTCTCAATTCAAAATCTATAGACCCATGGTGAATCGCAATTCGGCCTGCCAGTTCAGGTTCTATATTTAAAAGATGCTGGTACCACATTTCAGACTGACCACGTGTATTGATAAAGATTAAAGTGGTTTTGCTATTTTCAATAATGGGCAACAGCTTGTAGGCTAATTTTAAGCCCAAATGGCCGGCCCATGGTAAGGTTTCTATATCATCTGGCAGAATAGACTTAATTATGATTTTCTTTTCCAGATCTGCTTTTACAATGATTCTTTTGGCTGCCTCATCGGGTTCTAAAACATCTAGTGCTTCTTCTATATTTCCAATGGTTGCTGAAATTCCCCAAACCCTTAAAAATTGATGCTGCTCTAATTTCTGCAGGCCTTTAATTCTGGATACTGCAAGTTCTACCAATACGCCTCGTTTACTGCCTAAAAGTTCATGCCATTCATCAGCAACAATACATTTCAGGTTTTTAAATAGGGTAGAAGAGCCTTTCTGCGCCAGAAGTAAATGCAGGCTTTCTGGTGTTATTAATAAAATTTCTGGCATCGATTTCTTTTGCTGTACTTTCTCTGCCTGTGAAGTATCTCCATTTCTAACACCTACATGCCAGTCCAGATCGAGTTCAGTCAAAGTTTCCCTCATGGCCCTTGCTAAATCTTTAGCCAGCGAACGTAAAGGTGTAATCCAGATTAATTGTAAACGGTCTTTTGCTTTTTTATTACTGGCTTCTGATGCATTTAAAGCCTCAATGATAACAGCTAGAAATAAAGAAAAAGTTTTTCCAAAACCAGTTGGTGCATTTACCAAACCGCTATAACCATTAAGATAATACTGCCAGGCATCTTCCTGAAATTGAAAAGGTTTACGCTTATTTTGTTTAAGCCATGCTTTTATCTTTTTGTAACCCTTAGTTTTGGTTTGATCCATGTACAATTTCTGTATTTTATCCTTTATCAGACTTATAGGTTCCTAGCCATTTATAAACGTCGATTCCAGCAGCTGACGTAAATCTTCTAATGTATTAATTTCTGCTGCTTTTTTATCTTTTCGCCAGCGTAAAATTCTTGGAAAACGAAGCGCCAAGCCTGCCTTATGCCTTTTACTTTCAGCAATTCCCTCAAATGCAATTTCAAAAACCAGTTCTGGTTTCACTGTGCGCACTGGTCCGAATTTTTCTATTGCATTTCTGGTTACAAATGAATTTACCTCTTTAATCTCCTTATCTGTTAAACCTGAATAAGCTTTAGCAATGGTGACTAAATTTTCCCCATCACGAACGGCAAAAGTATAATCAGTAAAGAAATTTGCTCTTCTGCCGCTACCTTTCTGCGCATAAATCATTACCGCATCTACTGTGTAGGGATTAATTTTCCATTTCCACCAATCGCCACGTTTTCTTCCGCTGTGATAATGAGAACTTAGCTTTTTAAGCATAATGCCCTCACTATTAATGGATCGTGAGGTTTGCCTCAATGCAGCCAGCTCTTCCCAGTTTTTGCAATTAATCAATGGCGAAAGGATAACCGCGCTTTCATCTAAATTTTCGAATAACTGCTCTAAAATTGCTCTTCTTTCACTTAAGGGATACTCACGATAATCATTGGTTTCATACTCAAGAATATCGTAAACAAAAAAACCGATTGGAGCATCATCCAATTGCTTTTTATTGATCGTTTTACGGTTCAAACGCTGTTGTAAAGTACTAAAAGATAAAACTTGTTTATCTTGTACCGCCAGAATTTCTCCATCTAGTACAACTCCGTCAGGTAAAACATCGATTAAAAAATGAAGTTCAGGGAACTGATCAGTTACCAGTTCTTCTCCACGACTCCAGATAAAAAGTTCACCATTTCTTTTAACTATTTGTCCTCTAATACCATCCCACTTCCATTCGGCCTGCCACTCGGATAGATCACCTAATTTTTCTGGCTCCTGCTCTAAGGCATAAGCCAGGCAAAAAGGGTAAGGCCAGGAATTATCAGTATTAACATGCGTACCATTAATTAACTCATGGAAAGTTATTTCATACGGATTCCACTTACCCATAATACTATGCATAATTTGTGCACTATCTAAACTACTTTGTTTAGCCAAAGCGTTTACCAGCATTTTGTTTGAAACGCCAATTCTAAAATTTCCTGAAATGAGTTTGTTAAAAATGAAGCGTTCTTGTGTTTCCAGTTGATTCCAGGCATTTAAAATAAAATATTTTTTAGTTTCATCATCTTTGCCTTCCAGATCATGTAAGTCTTCAATCCACTTATGCAATTGAAAATCAGATGTATTTTCAGCTGGCGGCAGGAGCAGTGCGATGGTTTCACTCAAATCACCAACGTTTGAATAGCTTTCAGAAAATAGCCATTCAGGTGTCTGTGTAATATCTATTGCCCAATATTTAAGTAAAGTAGACTTGATTGGACGTTTAGGCTTTTTACCGGTAAACAGAGCGATTACCCAAATTTTATCCTGATCATCTGCATGATTAAAATAATCAACCAGCGCAGCAATTTTATCATTGGTTTTATTGCTCAGTTCGAGCTGTTGAATTAGTTTTGCGAAACGTTTCATTCTGACTTTTTATTTTCTGTTTCAATATGATGATTTTCAGCATCGGCTAAATCAACTTTATTTTCTTCATCATCTTCCTGGCCGAACTTGGTCATTACTTCTTCTGATTCAATTCCCTCATCATTTAAAAACCGACTAAAGGCAGCGGTAAAACCGTGTGTAACGTAAACTTTTTCTGCGCCTGTCGCAGTAATGGCATCCATTAAACCTGTCCAATCAGCATGGTCACTTAATGCAAAGCCCGCATCTGCACTTTGCCAGCGGCGATGTGCCCGAACCTGCATCCAACCTGAACAAATTCCTGTTACCGGATGAGATAAGTTCTTAATCCATCGGCTATCTCTCATGGCTGGGGGGACAATAACGATTCCTTTTTGCAACTCGTCTTTTGTAGTTTCCGGTGTAATTCTGATGGTTTCAGGGAGGTTTACACCAGCATCAATAATTACTTCGTTTAAATTTGCTATGCTATTATGTACATAAATGGGAACATCGCCCGCAAGATTTTTGATCAGGCGTTGTGCTTTTCCAAGGCTATAGGCAATTAATACGCTGGTTTTTTGCTGTTGGATATTATCATTCACCCAGCTTTTAATTCCATTAAAAACCACTTCTTGCTTTTGCCATTTATAAACGGGTAAGCCAAAAGTACTTTCCGAAACAAAAGAGTGGCATTTTACAGGTTCAAAAACGTCACTAATGCCGTCATCTTCAGTTTTATAATCACCAGAGATAACACATACTTCCCCTTTATATTCTAAACGAACCTGAGCTGAGCCAATAATATGACCAGCAGGATAGAATGATATATTGACCCCATTCCGAACAATACTTTCACCATAATTCAATGTTTCTACATTTAAATCCTCACTGATACGCCTTTTAATGATCGGTTTAGTGAGCGTATGGCATAGATAATATTTGTTGCCAAAACGAACATGATCGCTATGTCCATGCGTAGTTACAGCATAATCTACAGGCCACCAAGGGTCTACATAGAAGTCGCCTTGTTTGCAATAAATGCCTCTTTTTGTAAATTCGATTAATGCCATAGATAGTAAACAATAAATCAGAATTTAAGTTTTGAAATGATATCGGCTAATTGTCCGATAAAATGAAATATCGGGTAATTAGCCGATAAAGTGAAATATCGGGTAATTAGCCGATAATTTTGTGAAATTGAATAATTTAAAATATCTTAGTATTATGATTTGCATTATAACAGGTGATATTGTAGGCTCCAGAAAAGTAAAGGATAGTTGGTTATCGAACTTAAAAAGTGCGCTTAAAGTGATTGCAGGGCAATACAACAAATGGGAGATTTACAGGGGAGATAGCTTTCAGATAGAAGTTGAACCTGAAAATGCAATTAAAGCAGCAGCGTATTTAAAAGCCTGCATCAGGGTTAATAAGCCAGCTGATGTTAGAATGGGAATAGGGATTGGGACAGTTAAAAGTAAACGTAAAAAGCTTTCTGAATCAAATGGTGATGTATTTGTGAATTCAGGAATTGCTTTTGATAGCTTAAAACAAGCAAAAGTGAATTTGGCTATCAAAACCGATTTTAATGAATTTGATGAAGATATTAATGTAATGATTAGGCTTGCATTAATTGCGATGGATAGCTGGGGAATTGTTGCTGCAGAGATGGTAAAACTTGCATTGGAATATGAAAATCTATTACAAAGTGAGCTGGCTACCCTTTCAGGCAGAACGCAATCGTCTGTTAGTGAAGCCTTAAAGCGTGCGCACTACTCTGAATTAATGGATATGGATAAATTGTATCGTAAAAAATTGAATCAAATATTTTCTAACTGATGGATATCTATCTAATTAAGCTCATCCTTGCACATTTAATAGGTGATTTCTTTCTGCAACCAAATTCCTGGGTAAAAGATAAGGCAACTAAAAAACTAAAATCTGGAAAACTATATATCCATGTAGCCGTACATATAGCGTTGATTTTTTTAGTGTTTTTAAGCTTTAGCGTATGGAAGGTAGCACTTTCAATAGGATTATTGCATTTGTTTATTGATGGAGCAAAAGCTATTTTTCAGACTCGAAAAAACGCTCGTGTATTGTTTTTTATCGATCAGATATTTCATTTTTATACCATTATATTAGTCTGGCATCTTTTTTTCAATGGGCATCTGGATATTAATTATCTTAACGATATTAAGTTTTGGATTTTAATTTCCAGTGCTTTGTTTTTAACCATGCCAACTTCCATTATCATGAAAGTGATTATTGCCAAATGGTTACCTGAAAGTGATGATGAAAGTCCAAAATCGTTGCAAAATGCTGGAAAGTACATCGGAATTTTAGAACGGGTATTAATTTTTATCTTTATTACGACCAATCATTTTGAAGCTGTAGGATTTTTACTCGCTGCAAAATCAATCTTCCGCTTTGGTGATTTAAAAGAAGCGCATGATTTAAAGTTAACAGAATATGTTTTAATTGGAACGTTACTAAGTTTTGGAATTGCTATTGGGATTGCGCTGGTCGTAAAAGGATGGTTGGGTTAGAATTTTTTGATTATTAAAACTCAGTTAAAATAAAAAGCGGGGCTATCGAAACCGATTCCCCGCTGAAATTACTTTATAAATTGGTATTTACCTTGCTCCCGGAGGGCAGTTGTCTTTTAAGAATTTAGTAAAAGTAAGTGATAAATGCTCACTTGTTCCTTCACCTTCAGAGATGCTATGGGTACGATTTGGATAGCTCATCAATTGAAAAACTTTTTTATTCTTAATTAATTCATTGATTAGCATCTCTGCATTTTGGTAATGAACATTATCATCTCCGGTGCCATGGATATACAATAAATTACCTTTTAGGTTTTTAGCATATGTAATGGGAGAGCCTTTAATATAAGCTTCCTTACTTGGGAAAGGCGTACCCATATAACGTTCCTGGTATACATTGTCATAAGTGAGTTGATTACCTACTGCTGCAATGGCAATTCCCGTTTTATAAATTTCCGGATATTGGAACATCAGGTTTAAAGTTGATGAACCACCACCACTCCAGCCCCAAACTGCAACACGTTCTTTATCCATAAAAGAATTTGTGGCCAATAATTTTTTTGCAGCCATTGCCTGATCATGAACATTCAGTACGCCGATGTTTTTATAAATGCTTTTGCGCCAGGCAGCACCTTTTGGAACAGGTGCACCTCGGTTATCCATAGAAATGTAGATATAGCCATCTTTAGCCATATCACCTGCATATAACCTATTCATACCAGCACCATAAGTATCAGCGGCAGTTTGTGAAGCTGGTTCACCGTAAACATAAAATACCACCGGATATTTCTTATCAGGATTGAAGTTGTCTGGTTTTTTCATCCATCCATCTAATTCTACTCCATCCTCGGTAGTTACCTTAAAAAATTCTACTTTATTTTTTGGTGGTTCCTGCTTAGATAGCTGCGTAGTGATACTTCCATCCATTGTAAATGGATTACCTGTTGTAAAGTTCATCCACTCTGTGATAGGTCTAACTACTGAACTATTATAGGTATGGCGAGCAAAAGCAGCACTTGGTGAAATATCGTAATTATGTGTTCCAGGTAGAATTGATGGCGTTATCTGTTCCAATTTACCTTTTCCATCCAATTTGGTTTTAAATAAATATTTTTGAGTGGCATTGGTTGGCGATGCTGTGAAATAAACATAGTTAGTTTTTTCATCTATCAATTTGATGTCGATCACATCATAATTTCCCTTAGTAACCAAAGTTTGTTTCTTGCCATCGCGGCTTACTCTGTATAAGTGGTTCCAGCCATCCTTGTCAGACAGAATGGTGAATTCTTTATTATCTGATAACCATTTCCATTCATCCTGTGCATCAATCCAGGCTTTGGCTGATTCAGTATAAATTGCCTTTGCTACACCAGAATTTGCATCACAAAGAAAAACCTTACTTTCATTCTGCTCGCGACTAAGCTGCTGTAAAATAATCTCATTGCTATTAGGAACCCACTGCATACGAGGGATATAATGCTGTATATTATCTCCTGGAACATTTAGCCAGTTTGTTTTTGCGGTTGTGATATCAACTACTCCAACTTTGCATGCCGATGGATTTTCGCCTACCTTTGGATATTCTACTGGTATGGTAAAAGGATAAATAGAATCGGTATTGTTAATCATTAAAAAGTTTTTGATTTTAGTGGCGTCAATTTGCCAGTAAGCAATAGTTTTGCTATCAGGACTCCATCTAAAACCATCACGGCAATCAAATTCTTCTTCGTAAACCCAATCAAAAGTTCCGTTAATCATGCGGTCAGTTCCGTCTGTTGTTAAGGCTTTTGTTCCTGATCCATCTGTATTTTCTACATATAAATTATGTTTGCTTACATAAGCTATTTTGGTTCCATCCGGAGAAATTTTAGCAAACATCAATGAAGACGCAGGTTTGTCTTTTCCAATTTGGGTAATTTTATTTGCTGTTAAATCTGCCAGCCAATAATCACCTCGGGTATCATAACGCCATACTTTTTTACTATTGGTATAAATTAATGCCTTTGTTCCATCAGCTGAAAATTGAAAACTTCTTACTGCGATTGCATTACTTGAACCCGCTGGTGTAAGTAATCTCCTTGAAACAACTGTTTTTTTATCATTCTTTGGAAGGGTAACTAAAACAATTTCTCCGCTTGAAATCTGATAATAAGAGTTTCCATCTTTTGCCCAGTTGATGCCTTGAGCCTGCGCATCAAGTACGGCAAAAGCAGCGATGCAAATGATAGATAATTTGAATAATAAGTTTTTAATCATATATTTTTAATCATAAAAAAAGCCTTTTAACTTTTCGGCTAATTTAAATAAAAAGCCGGCAGTTAAAAAGCCTAATATTAATCGATAGTGTTTAATTATTCACCACCACCTTGCATTTTAGCAAGATCTTCCATGGTAACTACTTCGTAGCCAGTTGGAACATCTTTAGAGATTGCACCAACTTTTCCTTCAGCAATAGATTTAAGTGTGGTTGTTGTTTCAATACCACGTTGCACTAAAGTATATTTTACAGGGAAAGCATTAAGGCCTGGGAAGTAATTTTGAGATCCAACATTTGGTAAGTCTACTTCTTTAGTTGCCCAAAGTTCATGTGCGCCACCTTTATCATCTTTGAAAGTATATTTTTCAGCATTAAAGCCACCAACAGTTTGTTTCTGACCAGTAGCTTTGAAATCAGAAAATTTCGGCATTTCGCCCATTACTTTTGCAACATCTTCTTTTGATTGTTTTACGGCAAATTGTTTTTGAGCAATTGGCACATCAATTAAAAGTAAGCCTGTTTTATCATTATTGTCAGAAACAATCCCAATCATTGCTGGTCCTTGTTCCATTTCGATTTTAGTTAGACCATTATTAAATTTAACCTTTAATTCTGCTGGTGGCTCTTGTCCACTCATTGCAGATTTTTGCTCATCCGTTAATTTATATTCCATTCCGTAGATAAGCGTGCCTTCAGTGATCTTCTTTTGGGCGTGAGCGATTACTGCTGTACCTACTAATATAAAGGCTACAACACTTGTTTTAATTGATTTGAACATGTTTTTTATTTCAGTTTAGTTATTTACCAGTTAATTTTTTCTTTATTTAGAAATGATGCTATGCCTCTTTTAAAATCAGCGCTTTCGCGCACCCGGGCATTAATCTGTACAGCAGTCTCTAAAGTTTTTTCTAAAAGCGGTTTTGTAGTTTGACTAATCAGTTGTTTCGTAATCATTAACGAATTCCCCGAACTCTCGCTACACAAACTTAAAGCAAATTCTTTAACCTTTTGATTTATTTCTGCTGAATTTGTTACAAAATTTATTAAATTATATTCCAATGCCTGCATTGCCGGAAAAATTTTCCCTGTAAGTAAAATCTCTCTGGCAATGGTTTCGTTAACCTTTTGCATCAAAAAACAAGAGACAATTGCAGGTACAAAACCAATCTTTACTTCAGTGTAACCAAAGCTACTTTCCGGAGTTGCAAAAATGATATCACAAATGGTTGCCAATCCGCAGCCACCCGCAATGGCATGTCCTTCAACCTGGGCAATTACAATTTTCGGCAGATAATAAATAGTGGTGAAAAGCTTTTTCAAGCGGTTTGAATCAGCTATGTTTTCTTCAAAGTTATTGTTTTGCAGTTGTTGTAAATATTCTAAATCTGCGCCAGCACTGAAAGTACCTCCATTAGCATTTAGTACGATTACTTTAACCTGTTCATCTTCTTCTGCCTGAAGGAAAGCTAATGTCAATGCATCAACAAGTGCTGGATTTAATGCATTACGCTTTTCAGGACGGTTTATCGTAATGGTGGCTATTCTGTCAATTACATTGTATAAAACCAGTTCTTCCATATTATTCGGTTAATTGAACCAAATATGCAGGATTTTTCTTTAAAATTTGAAGGTGTGCTTGAATATTATGCTCATTTTCTTTAAACCATTTAATTTTGTAATCTTTATTCGTTGCGTCTACTACAATGTTTTCATATTTAACTCCATTAGGAAGTTTATTTATTTTAAAAGTGGTATTGCCCGTAAGCCAGATGGCATTGAACTTTCCTCTAGCATCCAGTTTTTTATAATTGAAGGAATTATCGATAATTAAAATTTTGTATTGATTAAAAATGATCTGCTTGTTTTTAAGCACAAAGTAGGGTGTAGTGGTATCGGTTAATAAATTAATAATTTTAATTTGGTCTATCTGTGATTGGTCTAACGCCGGTTTAATGAAAAACTGAAAGGTCTTATCGTTAGGATTCAAATCTGTAACCAAAATGGTTTGATTGCCCTGAATAAATGCCGCAGCATAGTTTTTTCTTAAAGTATAAAAGATAATTCTCTTCTGTTTAACAGCCTGGTAGCTATCATAAACAATTATGAATTGGTAAATAATAAAGGTAGAAATAGAGGCAAAAAGAAACTTCTTATTGTACTTAGCCATGGCATATATGAAAAATGCAAGTGATAAACTCAATAAAATTAATGCAGGTAAGTTGATCCACAATGATGAAAAAGTGGCATAGGGTAAGTCAGCTATCCACTTTAAAACCTGATTGGTAGAAATAATTATCCATTCAAATATTGGCGAAAGTCGATCTAATAAGGGAAGGAGTATGGCTATTCCTAAAATCATAATGACCATAAGAGGGATAGAAATAAATAAGTTCCCAAGAAGAAAATATACCGGAAATTGATGGAAATAATAAATGCAAAGTGGAAATGTGGCCACCTGTGCGGCTATGGATAGGGCTATTAACTCCCAAACCTTATCAAGCCATTTGTTTTTAATATAGACCCATTTATAAATTTTTGGTTGAAGATAAATGAGTCCGAGAACTGAAAGATAGGAAAGCTGAAATCCAACATCCCAAATTAGAAATGGATCATAGATGAACTGGCAAAAAGCGGCAAAAGCCAAAGTATTATAGCCATTTTTATTTTGAGCAAAAGTTTTTGCGGTAATAAATATAGTAATCATAATCGCAGAACGAACTACAGATGGCGATAATCCCGTAACGAGCGCATAAGTCCATATTAAACTGCATATTAAAATGAATTTCAAGACTTTAAGAGATTTTATTTTATCTAAAAACATTAACAAAAAATCAAGTACCAGAAAAATAATGGCCACATGACTTCCCGAAACAGAAAGGGCATGAATGGTTCCGGTTTTTGAATATGCAGCCAATGTTTCTTTTGAAAGATCAGCCCTATAGCCTAAAATAAGTGTAGATGCAATCGCAAAAGCTTCATCATCTTTAATAAATTTCCTGTATTTTTTTATCTGCTGCTCCCGCCATTCTATTGCAAATCTTAAAATTGGGTTTCCAATATTCCGGCCGGTTTTTAATACATGACTTTGATTAATAAATGTTTGCTCATAAACGTTTTGTATAGCTAACCAGTTTCGGAAATCAAATTCTGCAGGATTATATGGTGGTTCAACTGTTGAATACTTTGCGGTAATGATTAATTCATCTCCATACTTAATTTTTAATGGCTTAGAATCATCTAGCTTTAATGCCAGCAGAATTTGGCCGCTCACTTTTGTCTGTGTGTTTTTGGTGTAACCGGAAACAGCGCTCGCTCTGAATCTCAAAATGCCATTATTTGATACAGGTTCATTGTTAACGCTAATCTTTAAATAATCAACACTCTTTTTTGTAAAGTAATCTGGCTTAAGTTTTTCATTATTGGTAAGGCTAAGTAAACCACCAATAAAGAAAAATAGCAGGTATATTAAAATCCCAGTAAAACCTTTGAATTTGTAAATGCTCAATTTCCGGTAAGAAATATTTAGCCATAAGATTGAAAAAAATAATACCGTAGAAATTGAGCCAACAATAAAGATCAGATTTTCATGAGGCAAGAAATAAAATATTCCGATGCCGAGCGTTAGTGGCACTAAAATTCTGACGAAAAAATACTCCTCCTTAAACATATATTAGAATTGGTAACGAAGCTGAATTTTAACTTCTGACTTGTTGTTTCCTTCAATCTGATCAAGATAGGTACCAATAGTTGTTACATGCTGATAATGAAACATGGCGTATCTTGCCCACAGATTTAACTTTTTAGCCAAGGTATATTTCATATTCAGATAGGTTCTAAAACCTTTGCCACTATACATTCCGAATGCAAAGCTGTATAACACATCATCTTCATAAGCATAAATCCGACTATTATAACTGGGTGTATTGAAATAAGCAATCCTGAGATTTCCAGTGATTTTGGAGAATAAGGGCGAATAATCAATATCCTGATAAAGCAGGTAACCAAATTCCGCATTGGCATCACCTTTTTTATATTGGGACACTTCAATTCTGTTTTGAAAACCCCATTTTGGATTTGCCTGCCAGGAAGATTCGAGTCTGTATCCTTCTTTTTTAACCTCATCAATAAAGTTTACAGGCACGTCTAAATCTGTGTTTTGCTGTTTAATTTCCGTTTTATAGCGAAGCAGTACTTTAAAGATTTTGCTTGGTGTGTAAGTGGCCTGACTTAATACCTCATAGCCTTTGGAAGGTGCATCTACTCTATATTTGAGCCATGGAAAACGGAAATAGTCACCATAAACAGAAAAGGCCCATTGCTTATTCGGATTGATATTTAATCCCATGTAAATACCTTTCTCATTAATAGGTTCACTTGATTCTGAGACAGCCTGATTAAAGAAATTATAATAGTTCCTGGCATAATTGCGATAGGTTACCGCAGCGGAGACGGTTGGAGACAAGCTGATTAATACGCCATTTATGTAAGCAAAACCACCTGGAAAGCTTTTTCCAACTTCGCCATATAAATACATATTTCTATAAGTGTAGTTGTAGTAGATACCATAATTGGTTAATGAATTTCCTGTAAAACTAAATTTGTCATAAGGTGCAGTTTGCGTGATAAAACTATTTCCATATTTGCTCTGATAAGCAATGGCACCAACAGAAAATTCATTTTCATGGTATTGGATTGCAGTTCCATAGATCTGCTGAGTTAAATTATTTTTGTTTTTAATTTCTGTAGGAGTTCTATGTAAACCAGTTTGGTTGATCGTTGATTGAACGAGCGCTCCATCAATGCCAATGTCCTGGCTGGCATCTAATTTTCTAAATGAAATAAAGGGAGTGATATCAACACCATTTAAAAGATTAATGGTGGCAGAGGTGCCTCTTAAAAAAGAATATTCATTAGTAGAATTATAGGGTCTTAATCCAAGGTCCTTTTTTGCAACACTCGTCACATCCGGACCTTTGCCAAATGAAAATCCAGACCATAGTGTTAAACCCTGTCCGAATTGCATTGTGTAATCCCCAATGACTAATTTCTTTACTTTTCCAAGTTTAGAAAGCGCAATATTCCCAGAGTAAAAATCAAAAGGCTTACCCATGAATTTTTCACCTGCATCTTTATCCAATGTAATGGCTGCCGATAAAATAGTACTATAGTGATAACGGTACCGGGTTTGAAAACGTTCTGGTGAGCCTAAATAACGATTGCCAGGTAAATCCGTAAATCCTTTTTGCTTTTGTAATGTTTGAGCAAAACGCATTATTAAATCATTTTCACCTAAATGAATGATGTTTCGTAAGGATAACTTCTCATATTCCGTTATATTATTAGTTGTTACAAAAGGTAAGAGGCTTTGAACTGTTTTGGTATCAAAACCATCAATAGACTGAAGTTCTAACACGTCTGCTAAATTTCCACTTTCTTTAATGTGACTGAAGAAATTACTAATTTGTAAAGGAGAAAGGAAAACCAATGTTTTTAATTCCTCAGGCGAAGTTTTATTTAGATTAATAGGGTGCTTACGATATCGGGTTAGTATATCCATAAGTTCTGAGAAATCATAATCATCTGGCAAGTTATCGGCGACACTTTCCAAAATGTCTTTAACGTCAGGCTCTTGTTCTAAGATTTGAGCGTTTGCAATGAATCCTATCAAAACAAACAAAGTAGTTAACATTCTAAAACGCATAGCCGATTGCAATTTGGGGTGCATAACCTAGATTGGCATCATAGTTTGTTGCCATATCCACCAGAAATTGTTTGTAGTTCAGTCCGAAACCAACAGATTGTTTAAATGGTTTTGCACTTATTCCTCCTCTAAGACTCAATAAATCAACTATTTTGTATTCTATTCCCAGTTTAACATCTATAGATTGATTAATAATCTTTGTAACCGTAGTAGCAATCAGCACTTTATTGGTAGCGAGATAACTTGCTCCGAGGTTAAATGACGTGGGAATTTTCGCAGAGATGAGTTGACTATTAAACTTTTGCTTTGATGGATTGTTGGTGAAAGCCCCAATACTAAAATGATCGTCAAAATGATATAATACCCCAAAGTCAATTGAGAAGCCAGTTGAAGCACCATAATTATCAATTTTTAGTTGATGATAGTTTCCATTAAGTCCAAGGGACAGTTTTTCGCCAAAGCTCTTCGCATAGGCGAAACCAATTTTACTTTCATTGTATACGGAAAACCCATAACGTTGAAAACTTGCGCCTACATAATTATTTTTAAAAGGTATAACTCCAACAATACCCTGTGAGCTGATCTCATCACTTAGAAGATGTTTAACGTAGTTTAGCGAAATTGCCGGGTGATCTAAAAAAGTTATTCCGGCAGGATTAGCTTGTATTGCCCAGATATCATTAACGGCTGCTCCGTTATCAGCCATGGCAGAAAGCCTGGGGCCTAAATTGTTTTGGGCATGAAGGTAAGGTGTGGATAGAAATACTATCACCAAAAAACACAATATTTTCATAATCTCGTATTAAGCGGGATGTATAAAAAATAGAGTGATTTTGATTAGATTCTAAATGTATAAAATAAATTACGAAATTGAGGTTTTAATTAGTTAATAATTGTAGTTATTTAATATTAATCTATTTTAGCAGTGAAAACTTCTTGCTGATTGGAAACCATGCTGGCTGCTAAAGTCTCATTTAAAAACTGAGAATTATAATTCTGATCTGAATTGTTGATGAATAATACGCTTCTGCCTGAGATCATATCGATAATTTGATTTGCTAGTTTTGAAGAAACGGCCGGGCAACCCTGACTTCGACCCAATCTCCCCAAATGATCAATGGTGCCTTGTGAGACATAGTTGGCGCCATGCAGTACAATTGCTCTTTCACGTGCTTTATCATTAAAGCCTAAATCCATTCCATCAAGCTTAAGGGAGCGGCCATGTTTGCCATTATAAGTTTCGCCCGTGATATAAAAGCCTAAGCTACTTTGATTTGAATTTGGTGTATTTGAAAAACAATCTGGTTTATCGCCACCACTGTTTTGCCCATGAGCCACCCAAGTATTTAATAGAAGTTTATTTTCTTGCAGGTCAATGATGTAGAGTCGTTTTTTACAACTTTCCTGATCAAAATCAGCAATTGTTAATATTGATTTTGATGGATTTAATCCAGAATATCTTAAATTATAAAAACCAGTTAATGCTTTTTCAAAAACGGTTTCGCTTAATCCTGCAGAATCAAGTTTATTTTGATGATAAATATTAGAAACGTAAAGGTTATAAATACTGTCTTTAGCAGTTGTGATTATTGATTGTTGTTTGTTTTCAATTTCTACTGATCTCCAGCTGGTACCAACAATGCTAATGGCTACTAAAAAAATAGGAGCAATGCGCAGGATGCTTCTTCTCATTTATAATATTTAGGTCAACACTAACGAATAATACGGTTAATATATTATTTTATTATCAGCAAAGACCTGTATATTTTAAGTTACAAAGTGTTTTACGCTCCTATGACTATTTACTTATTTGCAACAAAGCTGGGTAAAATCTGTTATTCCTGAAATAATCATCAGATGAAAATTTTATTAACAGGTGCAAACGGTTACATTGGTACCAGGTTACTGCCTTTATTGATAGCTGAAAATCATGACGTGGTTTGCATGGTGCGAGATAAGCGTAGGTTTATTTTACCATCAGATGCGAATGGAAAAGTTACTGTTATTTCTGGCGACTTACTTAATTTAAATTCTTTGACGGAGATACCTTCGGATTTAGATGCTGCATATTACCTGGTTCATTCTATGTCTTCCAGTGAGCAAGGGTTTTCTGATATGGAAAGGAAATCTTCAGAAAATTTTTCTGCTGTGATTCAAAAAACTTCTTGTAAACAGATTATTTACCTCACCGGAATTGCTAATGATGAACATCTCTCTAAGCACCTGGGGTCCAGACTGGCTGTAGAAGATGAATTGAAATCTTCTCAAATAGCCTGCACTATTTTAAGGGCTGCCATTATTATTGGTTCCGGGAGTGCTTCTTTTGAAATTATTAGGGATTTGACAGAGAAAATACCGGTGATGGTGGCTCCAAAATGGGTAAAAACACTTTGCCAGCCTATTGGCATCAGAGATGTATTGGCCTATTTGACGGGAGTACTATTAAATGAAAAGGCTTATAATGAAACTTTTGATATTGGAGGGCCTGATGTTTTATCCTATCGGAATATGCTTTTAGACTATGCTAAGGAGCGAAAACTTAAAAGATGGATTATTACTGTACCAGTACTTACACCTCGGCTTTCATCTCTTTGGTTAAATATGATCACGCCAGTGCCTTATTCCTTAGCCAGAAGTTTAGTAGATAGCATGAAAAATGAAGTGGTTTGTAAAGACAACAGGATTCAGAATGTAGTGCCTAGAAAATGTTTAACTTATGCAGAAGCCTTACATCTGGCATTTGAAAAAATTGATCAAAATTCTATTGTATCAAGCTGGAAAGATGCGCTGAACAGGGGATACCTGCATACCGATTTTATGGATCAGATCAGGGTTCCACAGAATGGTACATTAGAATATAAGGTGAAAATGCAATTCGACAGAGAAGCAGAAGAGGTTTTTGAAAACATCTGGAGCATTGGCGGAAACAGGGGATGGTATTACATGGATTGGTTGTGGCAATTTAGGGGATTTTTAGATAAAATGTTCGGTGGCGTAGGTACCAGACGGGGAAGAACCAGTAATACAGATTTACAAGCTGGAGATGTTCTTGACTTTTGGAGGGTGTTGCTGGCTGATAAGAAGAACAAGCGACTTTTGCTGTATGCTGAAATGAAGGTACCAGGTGAGGCATGGCTTGAACTCAAATTAATTAACTTCCATGGCAAAGCATTTTTATCTCAAATTGCTACCTTTCGGCCCCGTGGCTTATGGGGCAGGATGTATTGGTATGCCATGTGGCCATTCCACCTGGTGCTTTTTAGGGGTATGGCTAAACAGATCACAAAATATCGACCAGATAATTAGCTGAATTTATCTACATTTGGTTATTAAACTTGCTAACATGCCAAACCGAGATCATGATTATTCGTTCTGGACTAAATATAAACGCTTTGCATCAACTGAAATCATTATGTACCTCATCATGATTATTGGAATCGGACTTGGCATTATTATTTTAAGTTAAGTACCAGTTTCAAGTGGTCTGCGGCATTTACATCATTCATAAATTTAGAAAATTCAGCATACTTTTCTGCAGGGAATGTACAATCATTAAGTACCAGCTTCCTGTAATAGATTAATTTATTTTCCTTTTTACTTACCTTTCTTTCATATTCGCCAAATGAATTTGTGAAGTGTTTGTCTTCAATCAAAACCAATTCAGATTTTAGATTCTCAGGTAAATCGTATGTTATACTATCTTCATCTGTGAAACCGCGATTGATATAAACCGGTAGGGTACGACTAGCTAATTCTTGAACGGTTGGCTGTACGTTAAATGCATTCAATTGCAAAAACATTTTATTGCCATTTATAGGCGCATAATTTTTAATACTTAGGCTAATTTCTTCTGTTAATTGCGGATCGGTTGCTTTCTTCTCGGTAAAACCCACACTTTCAAAGTTAATGTTATCAACGTTGTAGGCCTCTTTTAAAAGCTTTCGTTGCTCCGTTATTGGCTCACTAATTAAAGATTCTCGGTTATCATACTGAGCACCTGAAAATACCGTATTCATTTTACCAGTAACATGGCCATCCGGGCTGATGATAAACGTAGCTTTTCGAACCTGCAAGTTATCTTTAGTCATTAACTTTGGCGTATGCATCAGTTTTCCGCCTGTTGGCGTACAGGCAAAAACAGTTCTGTCATCAGTAAAATCGCTCAGAAATCCGAAAGGAATCTTTTGATTAGTACATTCCAGCCAGGTAGTATCGCCTTTAAGGGGCATACATAAAATAATATGATTGCCTTGTGCCATGCTGGCATAAGTAGGATCAATACTTCTTTTTAAAGATCCTGCTTCTACCACACAATAATAAGATTCAATGTCTGCAGCTTTAAGTAAGCTCTGCATATAATTTACCAATGCCTTGCAATCTCCATAACCCAGGTGATCAACCTCGCTGGCTGCAATAGGTTGGAAGCCACCGATTCCGATTTGAACACTAATGTATCGGGTTTTTTCTTGTAAAAACTGGTAGATCTTTCTGGCTTTTTCCTTATCGTTCACTTCAGCTTTAACCAATTCTTTCACCATTTGTATGGTTGCAGGAGGCAATGTCGTTCTATCTTTTAGCAAATCATCATAAACCCATTTACCTAAATTCTGCCAGTTGTCATAACTCCCCTTATGTCCATAATAATAAAATTGCTGAGGTGCAATCTGTATCTTGGTCATATAGCGTTCAGGGTCAGGACTGTATGGTTCTGATTTGGTTGCCATATGATTGCTGATAGACCAACTCATTTTTTTCTGTTTTTCATCAATCATTTCAATGGGTTTCCCACCATAATGTTGTGTTTTAATCCGCACTTGATCCGTTGGTTTACAAATAAAAGCGTAACTGCTTTTTTCAACGGAAACTTTATTTTGGCGTGTTGGCATCCAATCACGGATAATCAGATTTTGTTTATTTCTGATCTCTATTTCGTATGAAATGGTATAGGGATATTGATTTACTGATGGTGTATAATATTTTAACCGACTATCTGTAAAAAGAGAAAATCCATCTACAGCACTTACATCAGAAAAATTATTTTGGTTGAATTTGCTGATTAATATTCCTCCAGAATTGTAAATTTCTCCTTTAATACTTTTTATGGATGTATTTTTATCATAGGCAATAGCCATCCGGGCATCATCATCCCCGTTTTGGTTGAAGACTGTAATCACCTTTTTTTGCAGGTACATTACATTGTCTGACGCTCTCATGTCTACCGTAATTTCTTCGTTTCTGATGCAAGCGTTTGCCCTGCTACGAAGTTGAGACGGGATCAGGTCAGCATCATAATTTACTTGCGCAAAGCCCAAGTTCGATATTAAAATGAAAGATATAAACGTGATAATCCACTTCATTAGTTTGCCTTTTTTAATAGATACTCACTTTTTTGAGTTTGAATAATTTTGCTGTAGAACTCTTTTAAATAAAGATATTGCTCAGGTTCATAAATGGCCTTGTTTAACTGTAAAGCTTGGGTTAGCGATAATGTATTGTTTTCAAATGACGTATTTAATAAATATCTGCCACCAGAATCCGGTAAGCCCATGGCCATATCTTTAGGTTTTTCTAAGACTTCGTATTGATCTGGCATTGTAATTTGAATGGAAATTCGCTCATCAGTAGCGGCACCTAAATCAACAGGGTATGTTCTTTCGTTTAAATTGAAAGGGTTTTTGGTAATGGTATTAATAAAAAATGGGCTCAGGTAAAACTGCTTGTTTGCAGTTCCATCAATCATGGTAAATTCAACTTCATATTTTTCGGTAAGCGCATTTTCAATACTATCCACATTACTAATTTCGAAATGTTTGATTTTAATTCTAGGCAAACGCTCATCAATCTTTTCCACATATTCGTCTATTGATCCATATTTCATAATGTCTTTCCTTTTATTATAGGCTGCATAACCTTGACTATAGGTCGTCAATAATCCTGTTAATTTCCCATCAGGATTCAATTTGCCTTGTAATATATAACTGGTCGTGTTCTTCTGGCTTGCTTTTAAATCCATCCAGTAAGATGCTTTTTTAAGGTTAATGACTCTTCCCTTGTCATTTATACATCTTAATGGCAATAAGCCAAAGGGTAGCAGTGGCTCAGACGCATCTAACAAATAGCTTTTATCGCCAATATTAACTTTAGCCACCACATAATTAAAATCAGAAATTACCGGATATAATTTATTAATGTTTCCGTTTTCTCTGGTGGATAAAATAACTGCCTCAGCATCCAGATTAGCTGCTGATAGGGCTGCAATTAAATTAAGGTTAATGTCGGCAATGCTTCCTGATCTGGTTTCTAAAGATTTTTTAATGTTGTCTTCAGTAAAAATTCCATAATAATTATTCCATTTAATTTGTTTTTTGATGTAAGCATAAATTGCCTGGGCTTTTTGCAAATCATCAGGAGCATCCTTTATAATGGTTGCAAGTAAATCCTTATAAACATCCTTCCTCTTCATCTGTGAGCCAAATGATTTATCAGATGTTAATTCATAATCTACATCTTTCCAGGTTTTAGTATAAGAAGTTTTTGCGCCATTTGGGTTGGTGAAATCAGATAATTCAAAATAAATAGCAGATTTGAAATTACTGGGTGCAGTCATGTTTTCTTCCTCCAAAAATGCAGGAATATCCTTCATCAAATAGGTGATTTTAGAACAATCTATACTCACACCATTAAACCTTAAACAATCTTTCGAAAGTTCTACCTTTTGGTCGGTTAGTTTTTGGTATCCCTTTAACGAAACGTTATAGTTGTATATCCCTGGAATGTATACTTGGTATTCGCTCCATACTTTAGGTAGATCAGACTGGAATTCCCAGGTTTTGAAATTAAATAATCTAGGTGATTTCAACCGATAACTGTATTCAATTACCGATCCTTCTTTTAAATTGGGTAAGGTGAACTTAGTTAATCTGGTGTACTTTGACCTGTTTTCAATAAAAATAGCCTTTTTATCCATCACAGTTTCTACAAAATTTCCGTTAATATAATTGAAGGTAGAGGCTTTTAGATCAATCACAATCTCTTCCCGATTTTCATCCTTATACATCGGGATAACGACATTGGCAGCTGTGAAGCCGTTTTTATTATATATTTTGATTTTAGTGTGGTATTCAAAGATGAGTTCAAGCTGGCCCGTATTATCATCTTTTTGAATGGAAGCTGTTCCGAATTCCTTAAGAACTACTGCATTCGCAGTACTATCTATTGTTTTTCGATCAAAATCCATGTTCTCATAAGTAATCTGACCGAAAGTAAAATTTTGAGCGAACGAGGTTAATGTTAGCAAGCAAAGCGCAACAGGCAACAAGAAGATTTTCATTTTAAAGCGTAATTTTCCGCAATTTAATGCTACATATGATAACTAGGAAATATTTTGAATTAAATAAATGTGATGTAAAAACAATCAATCCTTTTTAGCACTTTTGAATAAATATATATTAATGGATGTTGATTACAGCTTCATCTAAATCTGATATTAAAAACTGATGAAATTAAATTTAAAGCGCCCTTTAGCATTTTTTGATCTTGAGGCAACTGGTATAAACGTAGGAGCAGATAGGATTGTTGAAATTGCCATCTTAAAGGCAATGCCTGATGGAACTGAAATAGTTAAAACCTGGCGTGTAAATCCTGAAATGCCTATTCCGTTACAAACATCTCTTATTCATGGTATTTATGATGAGGATATTGCTAATGCGCCAACTTTTAAAGTTTTAGCAGCAGAAATTGCCGAGTTTATAGGAGAAAGCGACCTTGCTGGTTACAACTCGAATAAATTTGATATACCAATGCTTCTGGAAGAATTTCTGAGGGCTGATGTTGATTTCGACATGGCAGAAAGAAAGTTTGTTGATGTACAGAATATTTTCCATCAAATGGAACAGCGCACACTAAAAGCTGCTTACAAATTCTACTGCCAGGAAGATTTAGTAAATGCACACGCCGCAGAAGCAGACGTTATTGCTACTTATAAAGTGCTTTTAGGTCAGTTAGAAATGTATAAGGAAACTGAATTTGAAAGCAAACAGGGGGTTAAAAGCATTCCGGTTGTAAATGATGTAGATGCTTTGCATGTTTTTACCAACATCAATAAGCCTGTTGATTTCGCCGGTCGTTTAGTTTACAATGATCAGGATGAAGTTTGTTTTAATTTCGGTAAGCATAAAGGTAAAACCACTCAGCAGGTTTTTGCTGTAGAGCCCAGTTATTATGCCTGGATGAAAAATGGTGATTTTCCACTCTATACTAAAAAGAAACTGGATGAGGAATGGGCGAAGTTCAATGTAAAAAAGAATGAAAATAGAGCACCAAAACCACAAAATAATCCTCCGGCTCCTAGACCACAGTTTAAAAAGCCTCAGCCAAAACCTGATAAACCAGCAGAGCCTATTAATACAGATATGCTGGAACAGTTAAAAATGAAATTTGGCAAATAGGTAAGGTGAAGTTGGATAGAGTGCTAAGATGAAATAGCATTCTTTCCTTATTTATGTTTAAAATTTAAAAATGAAATTTATAAAAATATTTAGTCTGTTATTGGGTACGGCATTCTATGCCAATGCACAAACCGCTTTACCCATAGCACCTGAATTTCAGAAAACTTATCTAAAAGAAACCAGAAGTGTTAATGGAAAACCTGGTAAAAATTACTGGCAAAATGCTTCCAAATATAATCTCAAAATAAACTTCAATCCGGTAAGTCGCCTATTAAAGGGTAAAGTTACGGTAGTGTACACCAATAATAGTCCAGATGCATTAAGTGAAATCTGGTTTAAGTTATATCCAAACCTTTATAAAAAAGGTACACCCAGAAAATCTAAAATTGCTGAATCTGATTTAGGCGAAGGCGTGGCTATCGAAAAATTAACTGCTGCTGGAAAAACGATCAGCGATTATCAGATTGATGGTACAAACATGACTGTTAAAGTGCCGGTAGTTTTACCAGGTAAAACCATCAAATTTGACATTGATTACCATTATACCTTAAATAAAGGCTCACACATGCGCACCGGTCAGGTAGATGATGGTTCGCATTTCGTTGCTTACTTTTTTCCTCGGATTGCGGTATATGATGATGTTGATGGATGGAATCAATACCCTTATACCGGTGCTGAAGAGTTTTATAATGATTTTGATCAGTTTAATGCAGAGATAACGGTTCCAGGTGGATACGGCGTTTGGGCAACCGGCGATCTTAAAAATGCTTCGGATGTTTTTCAAGAACAGGTTGTAGCCAGGCTTAATACCGCAGAGAAGAAAGATGAAGTAATTGATGTAATTACAGATCAGGATTTAGCTGCTAAAAAGGTGACTAAGAATAATGCATTCAATACATTTAAATTTGAAGCACTTCATGTAACAGATTTTGTTTTTGCCTTAAGTGATCATTATTTATGGAAATCAACCAGTTTAGTTGTTGATCCAAAAACGAAAAGAAGAACCCGTGTGGATGCGGTTTTTAATCCAAAACATAAAGACTATTACGAGGTTATTGATTTTGCCCGTAAAACGGTATCGTCTATGAGTTTTGTTTTTCCAAAATGGCCGTTTCCATATAATCATGAAACTATTTTTGATGGTTTAGATCAGATGGAATATCCAATGATGGTTAATGATAACCCTGTTGATAGTCGTGAGGATGCCATTACCTTAACTGATCATGAAATCTTTCATACCATGTTTCCATTTTATATGGGGATTAACGAAACCAAATATGGTTGGATGGATGAAGGCTGGGCAACTATAGGAGAGTGGCTTATTTCTCCAATGATTGATTCGACCATGGTTGATGAATATGGGATTCAGCCAACTGCGTCATCGTCAGGTGGTAAAGACGACACTCCGATTATGACACTAACTCCTGATTTAAAAGGCTCGGGCTCATTTACAAATTCGTACCCTAAGCCGGGCTTAGCTTATTTATTTGTTAAAGATTATTTGGGTGATGAATTGTTTACAAAAGCCCTGCACACCTATATCAAAAACTGGAATGGAAAACATCCTATGCCATACGATTTTTTCAACAGTATCAATGAAGGAAGTGGTAAAGACCTAAATTGGTTTTGGAAACCATGGTTTTTTGAAGGTGGGGTTTTAGATTTGGGCATCAAGGCTGTAGATAAAACCAATAGCGGATATGCTATTTCCATTGAAAATAAAGGGATAAAGCCTTTACCAATTGACTTGACTTTAACCTATGATGATGGTTCTACAGAGAAAAATCACAGTTCTATAGGTATTTGGGAAAGCGGGAATAAAGTTGTTTCGATAAATATAAAAACAACTAAAAAGTTAAATAAAGTGGTGATGGGAAGTAGCCATGTTCCGGATAAATCTAAAGGTGATAATACCTTTAATGTGAAATAAGCATTTAAATTATTTAATTAACAGAGGGCCTTTAATGATTAAAGGCTCTCTGCTTTTAAAGCTATTCTGGTTTAAGGAAATCAATATTTCGCTTTAGTCCGTTGTATTTAGTCCTTTTAACTGCAGAACCTTTAAACACCTTTTTAAATACATCATCTGTAATTTCAGTCAGATCTTTAGCGCTCAGATCTAAAAGTCCGTTTTCTGGTTTAAAAGCTTCCTCATTGTGGGCTTTTGAAAATCTGTTCCATGGGCACACATCCTGACAAATATCACAGCCAAACATCCAGTTGCTCATTTTATCTTTGAACTCCGTCGGTATTTCATTTTTCAATTCGATGGTGAGGTAAGAAATACATTTTGTACCATCTACCACCTGCGGTGCAATAATAGCATCTGTAGGACAGGCATCTAAACATCGGGTACAAGTTCCGCAGTGATCGGTTTGAAATGGATGATCATAATCTAAGGCTAAATCAACAATCAGTTCAGCCAGAAAGAAGAAGGAGCCTTCTGTTTTACTGATTAAATTTGAATTTTTTCCGATCCAGCCAATACCGGATTTTTTAGCCCATGCCCGGTCTAGAACGGGAGCAGAGTCTACAAATGCTCTTCCTGATACTTCACCAATATTTTCTTCAATAAAATGTGTTAAGGCTTTAAGCTTATCTTTAATCACTGTGTGATAATCCTGTCCGTAAGCATATTTAGAAATTTTCGGAGCATTAGGATCGAGCTGCTTTTCTTCAGTGTAATAGTTTAAGGATAAAGAGATAACAGATTTTGCACCATCCACCAGTAATCTCGGATCAAGGCGTTTATCAAAATAATTTTCCATGTACTTCATCTCGCCATGGTGGTTTTGATGGAGCCACTTTTCCAGTCTGGGCGCCTCACTTTCCAGAAATTCTGCTTTTGAAATGCCTACATCCAAAAATCCGAGGCGTTTTGCCTCATTTTTAATTAACTGGCTATATTTTGTAGCATTGTTGTACACTGAACTGCAAAGATAAGGCTTAGGATTTAAAACATTTTGATTAATCACGTGTTCTTCCTTCAGAAACTAAATTAATTTTATAATGCCTCTTAATCATTAAGAAATGAAGATTAAGGAATTTACCAATAACTAAATATGGAAAATATAGATCCAAAACATACGGAATCAGGAGCAGCTCCTCAACCGATTGAAAAAGATTATGAAAGTCATAAAGAAGCTCCAGGGCCAGCAAAACCAGCAGTAACCGAAAGAGATGAGAATGGTGCAGGATCTGTTTTAAAATGGATTTTACCAGTAGCCGTGATCATCGGGTTGATTGTATGGTTTGTATTAAGAAAATAATTAGCTTTAGATTAAATTGAATGCCGGTTGTTGATGCAACCGGCATTTTTTTTTGATTATTTTAAGAACTATTTTAGCAATTTGGTTTGATATAAATCTGTTCTTCTGTCTTTTAGAACTTTAACCGTTCCATAATGGTGTAATTCATCTAAAAGGTGTAAATCAACATCAACCACCAATACCATTTCTGTATTTGGTGTGGCTTCTGCTTTTACAGCATTCGTTGGAAAAGCAAAATCAGAAGGGGTAAAAACTGCTGATTGTGCAAATTGTATATCCATATTATTTACCTTTGGTAGATTACCTACACAACCTGCAATGGCAACATAACATTCGTTTTCTATTGCCCTCGCCTGTGCACAATGTCTCACCCGGGTGTAACCGTTTTGTGTATCTGTTAAGAATGGAACAAACAGAATTTGCATCCCCTGGTCAGCATAGATTCTGCTTAATTCAGGAAATTCAACATCATAGCAAATTAAAATTCCGATTTTCCCACAATCCGTATCAAAAACCTGAACTTTATCTCCACCAATCATTCCGTAGTATTTTTGCTCATTTGGGGTAATGTGAATTTTTCTATATTCATCTATTTTACCAGTTCGGTGGCATAAATAGGTAGCATTATAGAGTTTGCCATTTTCCAACAAAGGCATACTACCCGTAATGATATTTACATTATAGCTTAGTGCATACTCATGCATTCTATCTACAATTTCCTTAGTTTTTTCAGCCAGTTTACGCATTGCTTCAATTTCAGGAAGATGGTTGTATGGTTGAAGGAGTGGTGTATTGAACAGTTCTGGAAACATGATGAAATCAGATTTGTAACCACTCAATGCATCAACAAAAAATTCAACCTGCTCATAAAATACGTCCATATCTGGAAATAATCGCATTTCCCATTGAACTAATCCTAGTCTGATTGTCATGGCAGAACGGGCTGAAGCATCAACACCCTGATAATAGATGTTGTTCCATTCAATTAGTGTGGCAAATTCTTTTGATTCTTTATCGCCAGGTAAGTAATTTTTTAGAACTTTCCTTACGTGGAAATCATTGGAGATTTGAAAGGTTAATGTAGGATCATAAATTTCCTTGGCTTTAACCTTATCTATATATTGTCTTGGTGTTAATGTTTCAGAAAAGGTATGGTAACCTGGGATTCTTCCGCCGGCAATGATGCTTTTTAGGTTTAAGCTTTCACAAAGTTCCTTTCTGGCTTCGTAAAGTCTTCTTCCTAGTCTTAATCCGCGAAAATCGGGGTGTACAAAGATCTCGATACCATATAAAGTATCTCCATTTGCATCATGTGTAGAAAAGGAATAATCTCCTGTAATTAATTTATAAGTGTGACGATCTCCATATTCATCATACTCAACAATAATGGAAAGCGAGCAGGCCACTACCTTATTATCAACAGCGATACAAACTTGTCCTTCAGGAAATATATTTAAGAGTTTAGCAATGCTGGCTTTAGGCCAGATGGATCCGCCCATGCTATCATAGGCTTGTAGCATAGACTCTTTTAAATCAGCATAATCTTCGAGCGTCAGCTTACGTAATTCAATATTCATAAATTTGTTGGTTTTACCCTTACTGAACGGATGGGGGCATTAAATGTTTGATTAAATAATAATAATCGTTGAATAGATTCTAAAAGTACAGTTTATAATGTTTTTATCTTTTGATGAGCATTAGATTTTCCCGCAGATTTTGCAAATAACGCTGATTAAAAATGTGCTGTAAAATATAAGCTATTTAAAAATCCATTTCAATCAGCGCTTTCAATTCCCTTATATCTGCGTGAACTAATTTACGTAGCATTTTTTATCTCGGCTGAAATTTGGTGTAGGATAATGCTAAAATAATTTCCCGGTTTGTGCCGGATAATTTTTCTTCAAGTGTTTGTAAGCAGCTTCCGTAACTTCACGGCCACGAGAGGTTCGCATAATGAAACCTTCCTGAATTAAAAAGGGTTCGTAAACTTCCTCAATAGTACCTTCATCTTCTCCTACAGCAGTAGCGATGGTTTTTAAACCTACTGGTCCGCCTTTGAATTTATCAATAATAGTTGTCAGGATTTTATTGTCCATTTCATCTAAGCCATGTTCATCTACATTTAGTGCATTCAAAGCATAGTTTGCAATATCAGGATCAATACTTCCTGTGCCTTTAATTTGAGCAAAATCTCTGGTACGACGCAAAAGTGCATTGGCAATACGTGGCGTACCTCGACTGCGTCGGGCAATTTCAAACGCACCTTCATCACTGATGGGTGTATTCAAAATGTCTGATGATCGTAGTACAATAGTTGTTAATAATTTGGCATCATAATAAGCCAAACGACAGTTGATTCCAAATCTGGCTCTTAGTGGAGCAGTAAGTAAACCAGATCGGGTAGTGGCACCAACCAACGTAAATGGGTTAAGTGAGATCTGAACTGAACGTGCATTCGGACCACTCTCCAGCATGATGTCGATTTTGAAATCTTCCATCGCAGAATAAAGATATTCTTCAACTAAAGGCGATAAACGATGAATTTCATCAATAAAAAGGATATCACCTTCATCTAAACCAGTTAGAAGTCCGGCCAAATCACCAGGTTTATCTAATACGGGGCCAGATGTTACTTTTATTCCGGCACCCATTTCATTGGCAATAATGTAGGATAGCGTGGTTTTACCTAAACCTGGAGGGCCATGTAACAACACATGATCTAATGCCTCACCACGAAGTTTTGCTGCCTGAACGAAAATCCTTAGATTTTCCATCACTTTTTCCTGACCTGTAAAATCTTCAAAAGCCTGTGGTCTTAGTACCCTTTCAATATCGCGGTCAATAGGCGAGAGGTGGTCAGCATCCGGATCAAGATTTTCGTTCATAACGCAAATATAAGATAAATTGCTAAAAAAATTAGGATTGTGTAAATTTATCTGAAACCACCAATTCTTTGGATCCATGGGTATATTTGTAGAATCCTTCTCCTGATTTTGTTCCTTTTTTTCCTGCAGCCACCATGTTAATTAATAACGGACAAGGCGCATATTTGGGGTTTCCGAATCCATTGTGTAATACTTTCAAGATAGCGAGACAAACATCAAGTCCGATAAAATCAGCAAGTTGAAGCGGCCCCATTGGATGTGCCATGCCAAGTTTCATCACGGTATCAATTTCATAAACACCAGCAACACCTTCGTATAAAGTATAAATGGCTTCATTAATCATGGGCATCAAAATCCGGTTGGCTACAAACCCTGGATAATCATTTACTTCAACCGGAACTTTTCCCAGATTTTCGGAAAGAGACATAATGGCCTTAGTTGTTTCATCGCTGGTTTGGTAACCCCGAATCACTTCAACCAGTTTTATCACGGGTACAGGATTCATGAAATGCATGCCAATTACCTTATTACCACGTTTGGTAACTGCCGCAATTTGCGTAATCGAAATTGATGAAGTGTTGGAAGCCAGAATTGCATCGGCAGGGGCATAGATATCTAAATCTTTAAATATTTTTAATTTTAGTTCTACGTTTTCTGTTGCTGCTTCAACAATTAAATCTGCTGTTGACACTCCTTCACTTATTGATGTAAAAGTAGTGATGTTTTTAAGTGTGGCAGCCTTCTGCTCTTCGGTGAGTAATTCCTTACTCACTTGTCTATCCAGATTTTTAGCGATAGTGTCTAAAGCCTGATCAAGTGCGGTTTGTTGGATATCAATAAGATTTACTTTGTAATCGAATTGTGCAAACACATGTGCAATGCCATTTCCCATTGTTCCTGAGCCAATGACAGATATATTTTTTATCATTTTGGTTAGTTTATCAAATTATATTTGTTATTGTTTTGACAATTTTTATTAAATTCTGTTTCTGTCTTGTTATTATTAACTTTCTGCCTGCATTTTTATATGTGATAGTGAAATTTGTTAAAAATTCTGTCAAAATTGTATTATTTAACATTCAAATATTCTTTATCGATACAAATAACGTATTCGTCGGTACTTAACATTTTATATTTTTTAAATATACTTTATTAGCTCCTGAATTATTAATCATCGCATTGTTCGTAAGCACTGGAAATCCTCTCAAGATTTCCCATATGATGAAAAATATCAACTAATCATTTTAATGGTGCACTTAGCAAGACTTATGCCAGTTCTAAAAGGCTACGCTGTGATTAATTCTTCAAATATATTATTAACTATTTAAACTAAAATTAAATGTAAATGAAAAGAAACCTACTCAAGTTTTTGTTGTTCTTTATGGTTTTGTTGGTTACAAAAGTTTCCGCACAAGAAAGAACTGTTACCGGTGTAGTCACATCAAAAGATGACGGTTTACCAATCCCGGGGGTAAGTGTGAAGGTTGTTAACAGTAAACTCGGCGTTTCTACCGGCGCAGACGGAACTTATTCAATTAGAGTTGGTGCTGCGTCAGCAGTGCTGCAGTTCTCCTCTATAGGTTATGCAACGCAACATATTCCTGCCGGAAGATCTATGAAAATCAATGTATCACTAATTTCTGATGCCAATGCCCTAACAGACGTAGTGGTAATTGGTTATGGTACAGCGAAAAGGAAAGATGTTACTGGTTCTGTCGCCAGCATTAAAGGCGAAGATTTGGCTGGTAAACCTGTTGCCAGTTTCGATCAAGCCCTTGCGGGTAAAATCACTGGTGTTCAGGTAACCAATTCAAGTGGTATTTTGGGTGCAGCCCCACGGATTCGAATTCGTGGTACGAATAGTATCTCATCGGGTGCTGATCCATTGTATGTGGTTGATGGAATGGTGATTATGTCTAGTGGTTCAAGCAGCGTTGCATCAATCAATCCACTGGGAGATATTAATCCAAATGATATCCAAAGCGTTGACGTGTTAAAAGACGGGGCGGCTACTGCCATTTATGGATCTAGAGGAGCAAATGGTGTGATCATTATTACCACCAAAAAGGGGGTTAAAGGAAAAACACAGGTTAATTATAATTCGTGGTTTGCTTCGGCAAATGTTGCCAAACGTTTTGATTTACTGAATGCGCAAGAATTTGTAACCATTGCCAACGAGAAACTTTTTAACGCAGGCACTACTACACCACAGGCAGTTTTGGCAAATGATGCATCGGGGAATGTTATTGATACCGATTGGCAGGATTTAGTTTTTAACAAAAATGCATTCCAGCAAAATCACAATATTTCTTTTAGCGGAGCAACTGATGTATCAAACTATTATTTCTCCCTAGGTTATGCCGATTTGAAGGGGACAACGGTTGGAAACAATCAGACTAAATATCAGTTTTCAGGAAAGTTTGAGCAAAAAGCGTTAAATAATTATTTAACATTTGGTGCAAGCTTAACTGGATCATATGTTAAAAATACTGGCCTAAATTCTGGTACCAGTTCTTTATCAGGAAATATTGGAAATGCAATCAGGGCCTTACCTAATGTGGGTGCATTTAATGCGGATGGTTCTTACAATTTAAGTTCAGATAATGCTCGTTTGGGTAAAGGCGCTAACTTAAAGGAAATTGATGATAACTATACGAATATCAAATATGTATTGGATCATAATATATTTAGCAATCAAACCTTTACATTACTTGGAAATGCCTTTGCCGATATTAAAATTATTGATGGATTAAACCTGCGTTCGCAAATTTCTACACAAAATGTTTTCGGCGAAGATTATCAATATCTTGATCCATTACATGGTGATGGTGGAAGTGCAACAAAAGGCTATGAATTTCAACAATACATTCCGAGATTTAGATACAGCTGGACAAACACAGCAACATACAACAAGGTAATTGGCGATCATTCATTTGGGGCTACCGTTGGTATTGAGTACCAAAAATCAAAGGATAGATCGTTTTATGCCAGCGGTTCTCAATTATCAAGTACATTTTTTAGTGGAGAGAATATTATCAGCAACTCTTTAACCCAATCTACCTATGGTATTGGAGGCGGTGTAACTGAAAATGCTTACAAATCTTATTTCGCGAGAGCAAATTACGCTTTCAAAGATCGTTATTTAGTGTCTGGAACCTATCGTATTGATGCCATTTCATCACTTCCACTCGGAAATCAAAGTGCAAAACTTCCTGGGGTATCTGTTGGATGGAGAGTTTCCCAAGAAGATTTTTTTAAGGATAACGTAAAATTTATTAACGATTTAAAAATTCGTGGTGGTTATGCAAAAACAGGTAATACTGATATTGGTAACTATCCTTTTGCAGGAACCTTTGGTGCAGCAACTTATGGTGTTCAAAGTGGTTTGGCTTATACTCAAGTTGGTAATAGCTCGCTAAAATTTGAAACCAGTGGGAAATATGATGTTGGTATAGATGCAACCATGTTCGACAGCCGCATTACCTTAACGGCAGACTATTTTAAAAACAATGTTGACAATTTAATTCTTGCTGCACCAACTGCACCATCTTTAGGTGTTCCAGGGAATTCAATTAACCAGAACGTTGGTAAAATGTATAACAAAGGTTATGAATTTGCAATAAGCGCTGATATTTTTAGAGATAGTCCATTCAAATGGAATGCATCCTTTAATATCACTTTTGTAAAGAATAAAATTACCCAGCTTTCCAACAATAATTCGGATATCACCTACACATATAACGTTAACCGGGTTGGCGAATCAATTGGTTCTTTATACGGTTATGAATATGCTGGTGTAAATGCTGCAAATGGTAATCCTTTATATGTTAAGGCAAATGGACAAGTTATTCAGGGCAATATTGCTAATCAAACGTATTATAACTATGATCCTGCAAATCCAACAGCATTAACTACAGCTACAACTTTAGCAGCTTCTGATAAAAAAATATTAGGCCAGTCTAACCCAACTTACTATGGCGGTTTAGTAAATAATTTTAGCTATAAAGGTTTTGATTTAAACATTAATATGGTATTCTCTGGCGGAAACAAAGTAATGAATATTACGCGTCAGGAAAGTCTTTTAAATCAAAAATTCTTAAACAACGGCACTGAAATTTTAGAGAGATGGACTACTCCTGGGCAAGTTACGAGCGTGCCTAAGCTTTACTATGGCAGAGATGCTTTTACCAATTTAACTTCAAGTGCTTCATCTCGTTTTGTTGAGGATGGTAAATTTATCAGGGCTCAGGATATCATTTTAGGCTATTCATTTCCTAAATTATTCACTGATAAAATAAAACTTAATAGATTAAGAATCTACGCACAAGTACAAAATGCTTTTGTAATAACCCCGTATTCTGGTTTAGATCCTGAATTAAATTATAGTACAACCACTAACAGTCAGGCAGGTTTGGATTACAATACCAATCCGAAAGCAAGAACATTTTTAGTGGGTTTAAATGTTGGATTTTAAGAATATACAGATATGAAGAATTTTAAAATAAAAAATAAATTTACTTACGTAGCCTTACTTTCAATCATATTATCAGTAAGTTCTTGCGAGAAATACACGGAATTAAATCCTATTAATTCGCTATCAGAAGCTACAGCTTTTGATACGCCAGCAAATATAGAATTAGTTGCTGCAGGTGTGTATAGTACGGCAGCAGTAGGTACTTATAATGGGAGTACAGGTCGTGGTTATCCATTTGGTGCCGCTGCAATTGAGCAAGGAGAAATGAGAGGAGAGGACATGGTCAATCTGGCTACGTTTTATCAAATCACCTATGAGTCGACATATACCGCTACAACAGCTAATAACATTAACCTTTGGAGTAATTTGTACGCACTAATTAACCAATGTAATATCTTAATTGCCGGGGTAGAATCAGCTGCTGCAAAGGGAACTATAACTTCTGCTGTATCCACACAATATGCCGCTGAAGCCCGCTTTTTAAGGGCTTTGGCTCATCATGAACTGGTTATCAATTTTGCACGTCCATACGTAGATGGAAATGGAAGTAATGTTGGAATACCTTACAGAACGGTTGCTGTGAATTCAACAGATGCTGTAACCTCAGAAGTTCTTGTACCAAGGGGAACTGTTGCTGAAGATTATACTAAAATTTTAGCTGATCTGGATTATGCAGAAACAAATTTACCAGCAACCAGATCTACTTATGCCATTACAAGGGCTACAAAAGGGGCGGCAATTGCTTTGAAAACTCGTATAAAATTACATATGAACGATTTTGCTGGTGTAATAGCAGAAGGAGCGAAGTTGGGTACTTCAGCAGCAGCAGGACCGTATACCAGTGCTGTTGGTAATTATGCTTTAACAACAGCAGCTGATGGTCCTTTTACAAGCTTTGCTAACAACACAGAATCTATTTTTTCTATTGAAAATAGTGCCGCTGCAAATGGTGGTACAAATGGAGCATTACCTAATATGTTTGGTCCGGCCAGTTTAGGTGGACGTGGTTTGGTGGCGACCAACCCTAACTTGTACAATGCTTCATTTTGGGTAACTGGCGATACCAGAAGAACTCTTTTACAAGTACAACAAACTACAACCGGAGCCAAATATTTCTTCAATTATAAGTATAGAGATTACACCAATAAGACGGATTATGCACCAATTATCAGATATGCTGAGGTTTTATTAAATGTGGCTGAGGCTTATTCCAGGACTACGGCTTTAGATACCAGAGCTTTAAATCTTTTAAATGCAGTTAGAAATAGAGCCGTTCCGGTGGCTAGTCAATACGTTATTGCTAGTTTTGCTTCGCAGACAGCACTCACTCAGGCCATATTAAATGAGCGAAGAATTGAATTTGCTGGCGAGGGAAGAAGATGGCCAGACATTACCAGGCTTTCTAAAGAAGCTAATTTTCAGGTAGCAGGTGGTGGAATTCCGGCGAAGATTCTGGTTACAGCATTAAGTGGAACTGGTTCCAATTGGGATGTAACCTTAAGACCAACTACCGCTGCAGGAAAAGCTGCAATTGCTTATAGCGACTACAGATACGTTTGGCCGATTCCAACAGATGAACTTAATGCCAATCCAAATATATCTCAAAACCCTGGTTACTAATTTCTCAATAATTTGTTTATTACAAAAGCCATCCTAAATACAGGATGGCTTTTGATTTTACAGATAATTTTTTAACTAAATATATTATTGTTTAAATACAGTATAATGCACTGAATAACAAAACTATAAAGTTAAAATTTGTTAAGAAAAAGTTAAAAATTCAGCCTAATTTTCTTTAATCGATAAATACCAATTGTTCACCGATACATGTTTTATTTTGACTTAATTTCTGATGATATTTGATCTATCAAGTAAAACAAAATTTATTACTTGATAATTGAAATGAAGATTTACCGTTGAAAAATCAAGTTCAACGTTTATATAAAAATACTTCCTTGAAAATTAGGTTAGTTAATGATTAGTTAGAAATAGAGATCTTGCTGGATAGCAGATCTCTATTTTATTTTAAACTAATATTTATGGTGCTAATCTACTTTTAACCCATTCATTCTTGATCCATTCAAAGTTCACGCGATCATGTAATCGGCTTCTTCTACCTTGCCAGAATTCGATTCGTGTAGGCTTTACAATATAGCCGCCCCAATGTGCAGGCTTTACAATATTTTTATCCTCACTTTTAGATTTTAGTTCTTCAAATTTTTCTTCTAAAAAAGACCTGTTTGGGATAACCTGGCTTTGTGGAGATGCAATGGCACCAATCTGACTAGCCACCGGACGGGTGTTAAAATAGGCTTCTGAAGTTTCTTTATCCAACTTTTCTACCGTTCCTTCAATTCTTACCTGGCGTTCCAGCTCCGGCCAGAAGAAGACCAATGCAGCATAAGGGTTTCTTTTTAAATCTTTACCTTTTGCACTTAAATAGTTGGTAAAGAACCTAAATCCGTCATCATCAACACCTTTTAAAAGCACGATTCGGGCATCTGGTCGGCCTGATTTATCAGCGGTTGCCAAAGTCATCACATTGGGCTCGTAAATCTGGGCTTCAACAGCATGGTCAAACCATTTTTTAAACTGGGTAATAGGATTGTTATCTACGTCAGACTCATCCAACGTGGCGCTTTTATATTCTTGGCGCAGGTTTTGTAGATATTCATTAGTAACTTGCATAAAACAAAAATAGGCATCTTTTATGGTGCTACAAATGATTATCATCATGCTTAACAATATAAAACCAAAAACAGGCCGTTTATTAATCTCCGAACCCTTTATGTCTGATCCTAATTTCAAAAGATCTGTCGTAATATTATCCGAGCATGGTAATGATGGTTCTGTAGGTTATATCTTAAATCAGGTTGCTAACGTTGTTTTGAAAGATGTAATTCAGGATTTATGGGAGGCACAAAACCACATTTATTTTGGTGGACCAGTGGCTGCAGATACTTTACATTTTATTCACCGCGCTTATGATAAACTGCAAAGTGGTGAACCAATTGGCAATGGTTTGTATTGGGGAGGAAATTTTGAAACACTTAAAATTTTAATCAATACTAATACCATTGATGAGAGTGAAGTTAAGTTTTTTATGGGATATTCAGGCTGGGATAACGGGCAGCTGGACAGAGAATTGGAACAAAATGCCTGGATGGTAAGTGAGGTTTCTGATCTTGACCTCATTTTTGGGAATGACGATGAAAAACTTTGGAGGGATGTCATTGTCAATCTAGGACCAAAATATGCGCATGTGAGCAATTTTCCAATTGATCCGAGTTTGAATTAAGTTTTAGTTAAACTTATCCATTAATTAGATAAGTTTAACTGATAACGATCAACAGGAAATTGTAAACTGTTTCATCGCCATATCACTTTTTGAACGCTTTTATGGGCTTTGCTTATAATTTCTCCATATAATTCTGGCTTTCTCGCCTCCAAATAGCGATGACCTCCGGCTTGAACTAATTTTTCCGGATTTAACTCTGCTATCACAAAAGAATCCTCTAGTGATCTACATTCTGCAATTACATCACCAAAGGGATCAATAATCATTGAGCATCCGTTTTTTAACTGGTCATCGTCCATCCCGATAGGATTAGAAAAAACTGCATAAATGGCATTATCATAAGCACGTGCAGGCAGCCATTTCATCAGCCACCGTCTTCCTTTTAAACTATCAAATTCTTCACGCAGCTGTTTAGCATTTGTTTCTTTATCCGTCCATAATTCTGGATCAACGAAGCCTGCACCTGGTCTTGTAGACGGCGTACACATGGTTACATGGGGCATAAATATGATCTGAGCTCCAAGTAGTGCCGTGGCACGTACATTCTCAATAATATTATTGTCATAACAAATCAGAATTCCACACTTCCATCCATGAATATTGAAAATTGTATAGCTTGTTCCAGCAGAAAGGTTTGGATTGATAAAAGGGTGAAGTTTTCTATGTTTTGTTACAAAACCTTTTTCATCAACACAAACATGCGCTTTATATAAGTTTTCTTCGTGATCTTTTTCGAACAACCCTGCCAATATTGTAATCTGATATTTCTTTGCGATAGATATTAATACCTTAATACTGTGGCCATCAGGAATAGTTTCCGCTAGCTTCAGCATCTGCTGCTTACTTAAATTTCTGGCAAAAGTATAACCTGTAAGGGAGCATTCATGAAAATTAATGACTTTGGCACCTTTTTCTGCAGCTTCCTTTGAAAGTTTTTCTATAACACTCAGATTGTAAGCTTTATCGTAACTTTTGTTTTCAAACTGTGCAGTAGCAATTTTTAAATTTTTCATTTCGTTATCTTAATTGTTAATACGAAGATGAGTAGAAAGCTATTTTAAAAATTGGAAAAAAGCGACAATATGTTAAAGCAAAAGAAAATTAACCGCAAGTAAATTACTGTTGCTTTGGTATTGAAGTGGCGTTAAGCCGGTAAATTTCTTAAAGATGTTATTTAAATGTGATTGATCATAATAGCCACAACTATAACTAATTGATGATATATTTGTATGCTGATTTGCTTGTTTGAGGCATTTAAGTAAGTATCTGAACCTGACAATATCTGCGAACTTTTTTGGACTTAAGCCGATGTGTTCACGAAATTTTCTTTCCAGCTGTCTTTCAGTTGTAGGAACTTCTTTTAGCATTTTTGTTAAACTGCTCATTCCTTTCCGGGCATAAATATGCTGGAGCGAAGTAAAAATTATCTTGTCATAATGAGTATTTTGAATACGCAGCCCTAACAAAAAATCTTCAATCAAATGAATAGCTGCGCCATTTTCAGGTTGTTCCTGAATTCTTTCTAAAAGTAAACGGCCAGAATGACCAGTTAATTCATCAAACGAAATGGTTTCATCATTAACCTCAAAAGCAGCAATATTAAACAATTTAAATAGGGCAAATGGTTGTAAAACAACAATCAGCATATCTGTTTCTGCAGTGGTTGATAAGGTATTAAACTGTGTAATCTGTCCGTATACAAAGCATTTAGGTTGTGCACTAAAATTACCATCTAATTTATTTTTCTGTGAAAAGGGTATTTTCCTGTGAAAAACAATTCCGGGACTTCCATCAGAAAAAAATCTGAAATCATGTTTTACGCAGACATCTCTTGAAAGAATCAGGTAGTGTCTAACAATATTGCTGAGAGCTAGTGATGGCGGTATTTGCATGAATTACATCGAAATTAAAATAGATAAAAGGTATTTTAATTTTTTTTTCTGACTTCCAAATGTTAGACTTTCTGTGATTATTACATTTCCAGAGCACTCTCTTCCACTTTTCTTCTCAACTCGTCTTTATAATTCTGCATTTTTACACTTAAAGATTCATCAGCTGTTGCCAAAATTTGAGCAGCCAACAAGCCCGCATTTTTCGCAGCATTTAAGGCTACAGTAGCTACAGGAATGCCATTGGGCATTTGTAGGATGGATAGAATACTGTCCCAGCCATCAATTGAATTGGAAGATTTTACAGGAACACCAATTACAGGTAACGTGGTAATAGAGGCTACCATACCAGGTAAGTGAGCCGCACCACCAGCACCCGCAATAATTACCTTCAAACCTCTTCCGTGAGCTTCTTTAGCATAATTAAACATGCGTTCTGGCGTTCTATGGGCAGATACAACTGTAATTTCATAACTGATTCCAAATTCTTTTAAGATATCAGCGGCATCTTGCATTACGGGCAAATCAGATTTGCTACCCATAATTATTCCTACTAAGAATCCCTCCGCCGCTAAAGGGGAACCTGAATTTCCATCATTCATATCTATATGTTTATATCTTATCTAAAAATTTATTTGATGTTTTGCTATTTCCACATTGTTTGTAAACTACCCCTTTAGGGGGCTGGGGGGCTTACGCAATTACCTTTAATGTATTTTGAACGTATCTCGCTTTCTCAATCGCCTTATCTCTATCAATATCAACAATGGTAACGTGCCCCATTTTACGGAAAGGTTTGGTGTACTTTTTACCGTAGAGGTGAACAAAGACACCATCAATAGCTAATATTTTCTCCAGATTTTCATATCGAGCTACTCCTTCTGAACCTTTTTCGCCTAACAGATTAATCATAACCGCATTAGT
Source organism: Pedobacter psychrotolerans (assembly GCF_004340665.1). GTDB lineage: Bacteria > Bacteroidota > Bacteroidia > Sphingobacteriales > Sphingobacteriaceae > Pedobacter > Pedobacter psychrotolerans. The sequence continues at coordinate 80,947 of NZ_SLWO01000004.1, read as the reverse complement.
AATGCTAGTGGTATCGCCCAAAGGCAAATTATAGATAGATCTTAAATGTTGTTCAAACTGAGAAACATAATTTCCTTCGATGGTGTGGTGGCCGCTATTGTGTGGTCTAGGGGCCACTTCGTTTACTAAAATCTCACCATCTCTTGATACGAACATTTCAACGGCTAAAATACCTGTGATGTTCATTGCTGATGCAATGTTTTTAGCAATATTTTCTGCCTTTTGTTGCAGGCTTTCTGCATAAGTAGAAGGTGAAATCAGAAACTCAACCAGGTTAGCTTCCGGGTTAAATTCCATTTCAACCATCGGGAAGGTTTTCATGTCGCCTTTAGCATTTCTGGCTACAATCACAGCTACTTCTTTTTCAAAATCAACCAATTTTTCAATGATGCAAGGTGCGTCGAATGCATCGTTTAAATCATCAGCACTATTTATTCTCATTACCCCTTTGCCATCATATCCATCTTTACGCAACTTTAAAATATATGGAAAAGGAATCTGGCTGTTTTCAATATCTTCTTTAGTATTTACAATCTGAAAGGGAGAGGTTGGAATATCATTCTCTTTAAAAAATTGCTTTTGAACCCCTTTATCCTGAATCAAACGAATCACTCTCGATTGCGGAAATACTTGTTTTCCTTCTTTTTCCAGTTGTTCTAAAGCCTCAATATTTACCTTCTCAATTTCGATGGTGATTATATCCGCCTTCTTGCCAAAATTGTAAACCGTGTCAAAATCTGTTATCGAACCATTTTCAAAATAGTTTGCCAGGTGTTTACAAGGTGCATCCGGATCAGGATCTAAAACCAAAGAAGTTACATTATAATTGATTGCTTGCTGAATAAGCATTCTGCCTAGTTGTCCACCACCTAAAATACCTAATTTTAATTCGCTTATCTGTTTTGCCATGAGGGGTTGAAAATTATGCTAATTTTGTACAAAAGTAATAATTTAGGTTTAAATGATGGATGCAGATGCGATTATTATTGGTGCAGGTGCTTGTGGTTTGATGTGTGCTGTACAGGCAGGCTATCTGGGCAAAAAGGTTATCATTCTGGAAAAGAATGAAAAACCTGGCGCTAAAATTTTAATCTCTGGTGGCGGGCGTTGCAATTATACCAATCAGTTTGCATCTGCCGAGCAGTTTATCTCTGCCAATTCTCATTTTATCAAATCAGCTTTTAACCAATGGACTGTTGATGATACCATCAGTTTCTTCGAGACTTATGGTATCCAGGGTAAAGAAAAAACATTGGGACAACTGTTTCCTGAGGGTAAGAATGCAAAGGATGTGGTAGATGTTTTTACTTCTGCTTGTGCCGATTTTGGGCAAGAAATCAGAACCAAAGCTGATGTTAAGGAGATTGAAGTTTTACCTGATGGCTTTAAAGTAACTTACCAGAAAAATGAAAAAACCATTTCCCTCCGTGCAGAGAAATTAGTGATTGCCACAGGAGGCTTACCAATCCCTAAAATGGGTGCCACTGATTTTGCCTTGCGTTTTGCCAGGAAACACCAATTAAAAATTATAGAAACCGCTCCGGCTTTAGTTCCTTTAACCATCACCGGGAAAAACGAAGAATGGTTCTCACAGCTTTCTGGTAATTCGGTTTTTTGTGAAGTGAGTAACGATGAGATTTCTTTTGAAGAAAATATTCTTTTTACACATTGGGGATTGAGCGGTCCGGCAATTTTGCAGATTTCCTCCTTCTGGCGTAGGGGGGAGGTCATTAATTTAAATCTTCTTCCCGGAGAAAACATACTGCTATTACTGGATGAGGAGCGTAAAATGAATGGAAAAACTTTGGTTTCTACCTTACTGAACCGTTTTTACACTAAAAAGTTAACGGATGCCTTAGGCAAGTTTTTACCCTTAAGTAAGCCGGTTGCTTCATTAACTAAAATTGAAATTGAATTAATTGATGAAACCATTCATCGGTTTAAAGTGAAACCGGCGGGAGATAAGGGTTATGATAAAGCGGAGGTAATGCGTGGCGGAATTGATACGAATGAAGTTTCTTCTAAAACGCTGGAGTGTAAAAAAATTCCTAACCTGTTCTTCGGTGGCGAATGTTTGGATGTAACAGGCTGGCTTGGTGGTTATAATTTCCAATGGGCCTGGGCAAGTGGTTTTGTAATTGCGCAGCAGATTTAAATCATTAAACCTCATAAATTTTAAAAACCTATCAGGTTTGAAATAGGCTTAGGATATCATAAATAAACATTTGGCATGATTTTCCAGGCCCAAGGTTTTTTAAAGGTTTTGAATGTTCTCAACTGACTGAAAAATAATACCTCACTGGTTTTTTGATTGGCGATATCCCGGCGATGTAAATTACCAACAGTGGTAAAGAGTTGTCGGGAAGTGAAATCGTAAATTCTTTCTGTCATATCACCAGTGTTCTGGTTATAATAAAGGTTAATCGCGCTGGTGAGGAACCAATCTTTATTTTGAAACTTGAAAGTATAGCCCAATTCCCATCGCCATTCACTACCGCCTCTAAAGCGTAAAAATAGTTGTTGATCTTTAATTTCTACTCGTTGTAAAGGATCTCCGAGTCTTCCACCTTCTTCAGATCGTAAAATAAAATCGTTATTCTGTGTAGATAAGTGATATGTGCCACCTGTTTTATCTTTGAAATAAATGGCTAAAATGCGTGGTTTCTGTGTTTCCTTTATGATTTCAGAATTGTTATCGCCATATGTTCGGGTTTCATCAATCTTCTGATTGGATTCAAAAACCAAAGCTAAGTCCTCAGTTTGGTCATTGTTCAAATCGCCTTGAGCCGTTTCAATTACTGTCCAGTTATTCGGGGTAAGTTGTTCAATAGAAGAACCTTGCTGCTTTACTTTTGGGAAAATAAATGATTTTTGAGCAAAGCTGATTTGCGCCAATAGCATTATTAAAAGAAAATGGAAAACTTTCATTCAGGTAGTAATGGTGTTGATGTAATTTTAAAACGTTTGGATAGTGGTTTTAGTTTAGTTCATTTAATTACAAGCAGCATGATTTGTCGACAAGAAGTCTTAAAATTCACTTACTTTTGCAGAAAATAATTTTCTTTTGAGAACAGAAATCTTTGCCATTACGCCACCCTTTACACAACTGAATACACCTTATCCAGCAACAGCGTATATTAAAGGTTTTCTAAATACGAAAGATATCCGCGCTACCCAAGCAGATTTAGGCATTGAAGTGATTCTCGTTCTATTTTCGAGAAAAGGCTTAATTACACTTTTTAATACGCCAATAACCAAACCTTTGAGTGCTAATGCCAAGCGTATTTTGGCTTTAAAAAGTGAATATTTAAAAACCATCGATGCTGTTATTCATTTTCTTCAGGGAAAAAATCCAACATTAGCACTACAGATTTGTGGAGATGATTTTCTACCTCAGGCATCGCGATTTGCACAATTGGAAGAATTGGACTGGGCTTTTGGTACAATGGGTACGCAGGATAAAGCCAAACATCTTGCCACCCTTTATCTGGAAGATATCTCCGATTATATTGTTGAATGTGTAGATGAAAATTTTGGTTTCAGTCGTTATGCAGAGCGATTAGGCAGAAGTGCAAGCTCTTTTAATGAGCTCTATAGCGCTTTGGAGCAAGCACCCAGTTACATTGATCAGATTCTGATTTCCATTTTAAAGGAATACATCGAAACTGTTCAACCTAAATTATTTCTGATTTCTGTTCCATTTCCAGGTAATTTATACAGTGCCTTTCGTTGTGCACAATGGGTTAAAAAGCATCATCCTGAAATAAAAATTTCAATGGGAGGTGGTTTTCCGAATACAGAGCTCCGTTCCCTTTCTGATCCCAGAGTTTTCGAGTTTTTTGATTTTATAACCCTTGATGATGGTGAGCTGCCAATAGAACTACTGATTCAGAATATCAGTGGAACGGTGCCAGCAGAAATGCAGATGTATAAGCGTACGTTCTTGCTCGAAAATGGAGCTGTTACTTACAAAAACGATTCATTTAGAAAGGATTACAAACAGGCTGATGTGGGGACACCTGATTATTCGGGTTTACTTCTCGACAAATACATATCTGTAATCGAAATCGTGAACCCGATGCACCGCATGTGGAGCGACGGAAGGTGGAATAAATTAACCATGGCCCATGGTTGTTATTGGGGTAAATGTACATTTTGTGATATCTCTTTAGATTATATTAAAGTTTATGAACCTGTTCAGGCAAAACAAATTGTCGATCGTATTGAAGAATTATCGCTAAAAACTGGGCAAAATGGATTTCATTTTGTAGATGAGGCTGCACCACCCGCATTGATGCGTGAGGTTGCTTTGGAGATTCTTCGTCGTGGCTTGGCAGTAACCTGGTGGACCAATATTCGTTTTGAGAAAAGCTTCACCGCCGATTTATGTCTGCTTTTAAAAGCATCTGGTTGTATTGCTGTTTCAGGCGGATTGGAAGTCGCTTCAGATCGTTTATTGAAATTAATCGAGAAAGGCGTAACCGTTGAACAGGTTGCAAGGGTAACACGGAATTTTACAGAGGCTGGCATTATGGTTCATGCTTATTTAATGTACGGTTATCCCACGCAAACCATTCAGGAAACAGTTGATAGTCTGGAAATGGTTCGACAGTTGTTCGAAGCTGGCATTTTGCAATCGGGTTTCTGGCATCAATTTGCCATGACGGCACATAGTCCAGTAGGTTTGTATCCAGAAAAATTTGGGGTAGTTAAAGAAACCGAAACGATTGGCACATTTGCAAATAATGATATTAATTACGTTGATAAAACAGGCATTGATCATAACAAATTCAGCTTTGGATTAAAAAAGTCATTGTTCAATTTTATGCATGGGATTTGCTTCGATTATGAACTTCAGGACTGGTTCGATTTTAAAATTCCAAGAACAAAAATTCCTTCCGATTTTATAGAAGGCGCATTAAACGAAGATCATAATTTCAGTACCAAGCCCACAGCAAAAGTAGTGTGGTTAGGTACAAAACCTGAAGTAGATTTTTTTACCAAAACTAAAAAAGGTAATTCATGGGAAATGGCCTCACTCATCTTTCACCATAAGAAGGAAACTTTTACCATCCAAACCAGTAAAAATGAAGGTATATGGCTGAGTGTTATTCTGGATAAAATTTCAGTCAATAATGAAGAAGTATTTACTTTTCAGGAAGTAAAGAATAATTATGAAAGTGAAATGGAAAATTTTGAATTGTTCTGGTATGCTAAACCAATTAATACTTTGCGGGAATTTGGGTTATTGGTGTTATAATTTGCTTACTCTCGATAAATTTCACGTTAGTAACCATATAAGGCATCTAAGATTCATATAAGCTCATCCGTCTTATTTTTTCTTACATTCCTTATATGGTGAAATATCAATTGCAAGAGTTATAGGTTCAAGTGACTTTGGATTGATGGTATAATAAGGTTCATTATAATAAATAGGCTGTCTTTCTTTCTAAGAAAGACAGCACATACTTGTGATAAAATTTTATATTAATAATGAAAGCTTAGTTGACCATATAAGGCATATAAGGCATATAAGATTCATATAAGCTCATTCGCCTTATATTTACTTACATTCCTTATATGGTAAAATTTAATCGCAATGCGGAACCGTAAACGTCCAGGTTTCTGATTCACCATTTGGAACCACATATCCATTTCCTCTTGCATTTTCGAACCATAATTTACTTCGAAGTTTTTCTCGTGTTCCTACTTCGTTCATGGTCGCACTATCATATAAACGACCGTTAATCATCACATATTTAATCTTTTCCGAGTTTCGGATATCATCTAAAGGATTTGCATCCATAATTACTAGATCGGCTAGCTTTCCAACTTCCAATGAACCAATTTCTTTACTCATTCCTAAATAGCTCGCACCATTTAAAGTAGCATTTCGAATGGCTTGCAGTGGTGTAAAACCGCCTTGAACAAACATCCATAATTCCCAATGTGCACCTAATCCCTGAATTTGCCCATGAGCGCCTAAATTTACTTTAGTACCACCATCTGCAATTTTTTTGGCTGCTCTAGCAATATCAATATGGTTGTAGTCACTATATTCTGATGTGGTTCTGCGTCTGGCCCTCGCATCAATAATCGAACGAGGCGTATAAGCCATTAATTTTTCATTCTCCCAAACGTTGGTACGGTCGTACCAATAATTTTCGCCCCACTGGCCACCATAAGCTACGATCAAAGTAGGGGTGTAGCCAACTTCAGTATTGTTCCAAAGCGTGGTTACATCTTTATACACTGGTAAAACCGGAATGCTGTGTTCAATTCCGGTATGTCCATCGGCAATCATATTCATATTATGAAAGAATGTAGAACCACCTTCAGGTACCACTTCCATTTTTAATTGTCTTGCTGCTTCTAAAATTTGCTGGCGTTGCTCCCTGCGGGGTTGATTATATGATTTTACGGAAAATGCACCAACAGCTTTTAATCGCTTTAAGTTTGCCAGAGCATCATCTAAACTGTTAATCACCACTTTAAAATCACCATCAGCACCATATAAAATAGAACCTGTAGAATAAACCCGTGGACCAATCATTCTGCCGGCTTTTAACATTTCACTTTGACTAAAAACCATTTCTGTGTTGCTGGATGGATCATGTGATGTAGTTATTCCGAAAGCCAGATTAGCAAGGTAACTCCAATCGCTTTGAGGCGAAATCCCGTCAGGACTTGTACGTAAATGTGCATGAACATCAATGATTCCAGGCATAATAGTTTTCCCATTTACATCAATCACTTTAGCCTTGGATGGAATAGTTATCTCATCTGCTTTCCCAATGGCTGTGATTTTATTGCCATCAGTTAAAATGGTTCCGTTTTCAATTACTTCATCACCTTTCATGGAGATAATTCTCGCACCTTTTAGCGCTACTATACCCGTAGGTACATCAGATTTTAAAACCAGATTAATATCTATAGAAGTGGGCTGTGTCTTTGGTGTGCTGCCATCAAAATTAAAGGCACTGTTCACATCCACAGTAAAATATTTCGGTCCTAAAGTCCAGTGCAGGTTTTTACTATCGGCACTCCATTGAATATATGTTCCACCATCGGTTGTTACTTTTGTAACAGGAATGGCCTTATTTCCGGCAGATGCATCCTGAGCAGTTCCAACATTAATCATCGGGGTGATATACACATTAAAGAGTTCATTAAAGGCCAGCCATTTATTATCAGGACTGATGACAAACTGATTTGCATATTGCGAAGTAAAATGTGTCCTTTCATTTCCGCCATTTAAATCAATACTTTTTAAGGCTTTCTTTCCATCAGCATAACTTTGGAAATAAATCCGGGTATCGGTATTGTTAAATTGTGGACGGATTCCATTCTCAGAAACAAGCGTTTTGGAGCCACCACTAGCAGGCATGATAAAAATTCCAGTTCCTCGGCCATAATTGTACCCTAAAACATCATTTCCACTTCCTTTTCTAAACACAATTTTATCACCTTTGGTAGAATATTGCGGTGAATAATAAAAGCCTTTCTCATCACTTAAAGTAATTGTCTTACCTGATTTTAAGTCTGTTCTCTTGATTGCGCCCCGCAGTTCGTCACTCCAGGTGGTGTAAATAATAAACTTTCCATCTGGACTAAATGCTGGTTCAAATTCGAAATCCAAGCTGCTCGTTAAACGTTCAGGTGTTCCGGAAGGTAAATCTTGCCTGTAAAGATATCCTGCCGCATTAAAAATAATTGTTTTGCCATCAGGTGATGTGGTTACTTGCCTCAGCATTTTAGCTGTGAATTCGTTGTTAAATACCTGCTGTTCGAAATGTAAGGCTTGTTGTATGGTTTGAACAGTATTGGCTTGAAAAGGAATGGTCGAATTAATCAAGTTGCCAATTTCTGTCTTCCTTATTTTTCCTTTGGCGTAAAATATCAAGCTTTTACTATCTGGAGTCCAGGCAAAATTCGGATAAACACCAAAAATAGCCCAGGTTTCTTGCTGATCGTGAGATAAATCTTCATTTATAGGCCACTCTTCACCCGTTTTAATATTCTGAACGTAAAGCGTCGATTTCAAACGAACACGTTTTACAAAGGCAATCATATTTCCATCTGGTGAAACCTGTGGACGGCATGCACCACCTTGCTCATTAATCAATGTGGTTAGTTTTCCCGTGGTTAAATCCAGTTGGCGAATGGCATAGATTGTTCCGTTCGGGTCTTTACTGTATTCAAAATTTGGCCCCGGGCTTACATCTTCACTAAAGTAGACATATCTTCCATCAGGCGAAACATTCGGTTCTCCAGCATCTTGCTGATCATTTTTTCTTTTGGTTAGCTGAACACCTTCGCCACCATTTATATTATACATCCACATTTCGCCAGCACCCAAAGAGCGCCCTGCTGTAAAGTGTTTACGCGCTACCAGATATTCGCTATTCGGCATCCAGGTGGCATTATTTAATAACCTGAAAGTTTCTTTGGTCACCTGTTTTTTGTTTGAACCATCACGGCTCATAATCCAGATATTATCACCTCCGCTTCGATCACTCGTGTAAGAAATATATTTGCCATTCGGACTAAACCTTGGCTGCACATCATAGGCTATGCCGCCACTAATTAATTTTGCCTGGCCTCCTGAAATTGGAATCGTGTAAATATCACCTAACAGATCAAATACAATTTCTTGCCCATCAGGACTCACATCCAGGTTCATCCAGGTACCTTCATCTGTATTCAAAGTGAAATTTTTGGTTGTACCTTGATATTTTTCTACATCCCATTTCTTTTCCTGGGCATTTGACGTGAAAAATAGGAGAGTAAGCGTAGAGAGAAAGTAAAGGTTTTTCATTTTATATTACCGGAATAGTTCGTGTATTTTTTGTTGTGGTATCTTTTTTTGGGAGTTATGTTTTCAATTTCTTGAAGCATTTCTCTCAGCACTGCCAAGAGTTTTATATTTTCTGTAACGGAACGCTCAAAAAAACTACTGCTAATAGGATTATTTCTTGATAAAAATTCAGCCAACTCTTTTACAACAGATTGTCTCCATTTGGCATTTCTAATTAAGCTTATAATTTTTGTGAGCTGACTTTCCAGCATTTATTTAAGTATTTAACAAAGTTAATAATCTTTTGTAAAAATGGTTTTATGCCAATTGTAAATATACTATTGCTTTACATTTAAATTTTATAGTTTTGATACCGCCGATTTATGACAGCCATAGAGATTTTACAAAAATATTGGGGTTACACAGCCTTCCGACCGCTACAGCAAGATATTATCAATTCAGTTTTGGAAGGAAAAGATAGTTTAGCGCTTTTGCCCACTGGCGGTGGCAAGTCTGTTTGCTTTCAGGTTCCTGCATTAGTAAAAGAAGGTATTTGCATTGTGGTTTCGCCATTAATTGCCTTGATGAAAGATCAGGTCGAGAATTTGAAATCAAAAGGTATAGAGGCGATTGCCATTTATGCAGGAATGGGTAAACGCGAAATTGATATTTTACTGGATAATTGCATTTACGGGAAAATCAAATTTTTATACCTGTCTCCAGAAAGATTACTTTCTGAACTGGTGAGGGTAAGGATTTCCTATATGAATGTAAATCTGATTGCGGTTGATGAAGCGCATTGTATCTCACAATGGGGTTATGATTTTCGTCCACCATATCAACAAATTTCCAAGCTCAGAGAAATTTTACCTGATGTACCAGTTTTAGCACTTACTGCTACTGCTACTAATTTTGTGAGACAGGATATTATTGAAAAGCTGGAGATGAAAGATCCACAGGTTTTTGTTAAAAGCTTTGCCAGAGATAACCTGAGTTATGTAGTTTTCAATAAGGAGGATAAATACAAAAAACTGCTGGAAATTTGTAGAAATGTAAATGGAACAGGGTTGGTATATGTCCGTAATCGTCGGGAAACGGCGGAGGTGTCGAACTTTTTAAATCGAAATCAAATTAAAGCTGATTTTTATCATGCAGGTTTAGAAAGGGATGTCCGTTTTCAAAAACAAGAAGACTGGAAATTAAATAAGACCCGTATCATGGTGGCTACAAATGCTTTTGGAATGGGCATTGATAAGTCCGATGTACGAACGGTAGTGCATTTAGATTTACCCGAAAGCTTAGAGGCTTATTATCAGGAGGCGGGGAGGGCCGGGCGAGACGAAAAAAGAAGCTATGCCGTTTTACTCGCCAATCAATCTGATATCATGAACCTGGAATCACGCTATATTGATAGTTTTCCTGCTCCAGATGAAATTCGTAAAATTTACCATTATTTAGGCAATTATTTCCAATTGGCTTTTGGTGCCGGGGAAGGCTTAACCTTTACCTTTGATATCGCTGATTTTTGTAAACGTTTTAATATTAGTGTCTTAAAAACAATATCTGCCCTGAAGTTTTTGGAACATGATGGCTATCTCACCCTATCAGAAAGTGTTTTTCTGCCTTCGCGGATGATGTTTATCGCCAGTCATGAGGACATTTACAGGTTTCAAATTGAAAATAAAGCCTATGATGGTATGATCAAAACCATTTTAAGATCACACGGTGGTGCCTTTGATGGTTTTATAAATATAAAAGAAGCAGATTTAGCCAAGAGAACCGGTTTATCATATCATGATATTATTGCCTTATTGAATAAATTACAATCACTAGAATTGCTCACTTATATTCAGCAAACTGATCAACCACAACTACAGTATATTCGGCCTCGTGTAGATATGGATCATTTTGATTTGGATGTGAAATATCTCGAACTACGCAAAGAAATCTTACTCAAGCAGGTAAATGCGGTGATTGGTTATGCGTCTACAAATATTTGCCGGAGCATTCAATTACTAGCCTATTTTGACGAACAGCATGCTTCAAAATGTGGCGTTTGCGATGTTTGCCTGGCAGAAAAAAAAGCAGAAAATGATCATCAAAAAGATGATGAGATTGATTTCGAAATCGTTTCCTTATTGCAGCAGCAACCTTTAAATTTAGATGATCTGGTAACCGGAATAAAGAACGGCACCGAAAACGAACGCATCAATGCCATTCGCGAATTATTAGATGCTGGCAAGATTAAAACTGATGGGAAGAAGTATTATCTCGAGATATGAGAATTAGAAACTGAAAACTGTTAAAAGAGCTAACTAAAGTGATCGATAAAATATTAGTTTTGTAATCATTAATCAATCTCTGTAATCATCCGCGAAGCGAAATATAATGATAGAAAAAAACAATAAGAAAACCATCCGCTCATGGGCTTTCTTCGATTGGGCAAACTCAGCCTATAATCTGGTGATTACATCGACTATTTTTCCGGCCTACTATACCATCATTACCACCACAAAAGAACATGGTGATCAGGTAACTTTCTTCGGACGAACCTTTGTAAACACTTCGCTTTCTAATTATGCACTGTCATTTGCCTATTTAATTATGGCAATGGCCTTGCCCATCCTTTCGTCCATTGCAGACAGGAGAGGGAATAAAAAATCATTCATGAAGTTTTTTACTTATATGGGTGGTCTGGCTTGTATGGCATTATATTTCTTTAAACTGGATACACTCGAAATGAGCATCATATTTTTCGCAGTCGCGGCGATGGGCTATATAGGTGGTGTTTTGTTCAGTAATTCTTATTTGCCAGAAATCGCTACAGAGGAACATCAGGATCGCGTAAGTGCACAAGGCTTTTCTTACGGATATATCGGGTCGGTTTTGCTTCAATTGATTTGTTTCCTATTCGTATTAAAACCAGAATGGTTCGGCATTACAGACGCATCATTCCCCCCAAGGTTATCATTCTTATTGGTAGGCGTGTGGTGGATCGCCTTTTCACAAATTCCATTTAGTGTTTTGCCAGATGGAACACCACAAGTATCAAAAATCAAGACCAATATCATTAAAGATGGCTTTAGTGAATTAACAAAGGTTTGGGCGCAGTTGAAACAAATTAAAAGATTAAAGGGATTTCTCTTATCCTTTTTCTTCTATTCTATGGGCGTACAAACCATTATGCTGGCTGCCGCAGGTTTTGCTGAAAAAACACTAAAATTAGGTACTGCAAAACTGATTGCGGTGATTCTGATTATTCAGTTGGTTGCCATTCCCGGAGCATTATTGATGTCTTATCTGGCAAAGAAAATAGGCAATATAAACATTTTGATCATGGTGGTTCTGGTTTGGATCGGCTGCTGTGTTTATGGTTATTATATTACTAGTGAATATCAGTTTTATTCACTGGCTGCAATTGTTGGTTTAATTATGGGTGGAATTCAGTCGCTATCTCGTTCTACCTACTCTAAATATTTGCCATTAAATACACCAGACACCACATCATTTTTTAGCTTTTATGATGTTACCGAGAAACTGGCTATCGTAATTGGCTTATTTAGCTTTGCTTACATCGAAGATTTAACAGGAAACATTCGCTACTCCATTATTGCTTTAGCATCATTTTTTATTGTAGGATTAGTCTTTTTGCTAATCTTAAGAAAAACAGTAAGTAAAGAAATAGTAAAACCGTAAGTTTGCCCGAAGAATATGATGAAAGTAGAATTATTTGTGCCTTGTTTTGTAGATCAACTCTATCCGGAAACCGCTTTTAATACGTTAAGGTTACTGGAAAAATCAGGGTGTGAAGTTACCTACAATTCAAAACAAACCTGTTGTGGACAACCTGCTTACAATGCTGGTTACTGGGATGAAGCAAAAGAGGTGGGAACTAAGTTCTTAAATGATTTTACAGAAAATACTTATGTAGTTGCACCTTCCGCTTCTTGTGTTGGGATGATAAAGGGTGGTTATAACGATTTGTTTACCAATACAATCGTACATAATAAGTGCAGAAGTTTACAATCCAATATCTGGGAACTTTCTGATTTTTTAGTTCATATTGCCAAAAAAGATTATTTCGGGGCAGAGCTGGAAGGTAAAGCCGTCTATCACGATTCTTGCAGTGCATTACGAGAATGTAAAATTAAAGATGAACCACGTCAGCTTTTGTCTAAAGTTCATGGACTGGAAATGCTGGAAATGCAGGATACCGATATGTGCTGCGGCTTCGGTGGAACATTTGCAGTTAAGTTCGATGCGATTTCTTCGGCGATGGCCGAACAAAAGGTAAATCATGCCATGGCGCAACATGCTGATTACATTATTTCTACAGATTTATCCTGCCTGTTACATTTGCAGGGCTATATCGATAAAAATAACCTGCCTATCAAAACCATGCATCTTGCTGATGTTTTGTGCAATGGCTGGTTAGAAAGTACGGAATACTAAATTTTGATTGGTTTGTAGTTTCTATTTCTTGAAATCTGTATTCCGTATTAAACCTTTTAAGTACAACCACCTCTAAAGCAAAAAGAACAAAACATGAAAAAAATATTTCTGGCCTTGATTAGTGTTTTCTCACTGGTTACTATTGCAGATGCACAAAAGAAAACTTCTGGTGCAATTCAGTTTGAAACAACTATTGATCCGGCCGCCATGGCAGCTGCTAGTGGAATGCAAATTCCAGATCAGATGAAAGCAAGAATGCCATCATCCAGTAAAAGCAATTTCGAATTATTATTTACGGCTACAAATGCAAGTTATATGCCTGTTGAGGATGTAGAAGATAGTAACGGCGCAGGTGGCGGCGGTGGTGGAATGGGCAGGATGATGATGCGCTTTGGCGGCGGTGGTGGTAACCGCGAATATTATTACAGCTTTGCTGATCAAAAACTAACCGAAGTTTTCGATTTAAATGATACTACTTATTATATGCCAAGTAAATTATCATTATCTACTTCTGGCCCAATGGGATCATTCAGAATGGGTGGTGGAAATGCAGGTGATACTGCTAAAAATAAACAAGTTGCGCCTCCAAAAATTGAAATTATAAAAACAGATGCTACCAAAAAGATTATTGGTTTTGATTGTAAAGAGGTGATTGTGAAATCAACCAGATCAGTTAAAATTTTAGATATGGATAAAGACGTGACTGAAGAAACACACATTTGGTACACGAATGATTTGGGATTTAATTTTTCTCCAAATCCTAAAATGTGGACGGAAGGTACTGTTTTAGCCATCGAAGGAAGAGGTAGCTCAACCATTGCTAAAAGTATTGAATATAGAGGAGTGAGTGCTAAAGATGTTACGCCTCCAAAAAAAGCCAAATTAATTACGGAAGATGAATATAAGGTTAAAATGGATGCCATGATGAAACGTTTTAGACAAAACAGACCAGGCGGTGGTGTTCAGCGAATCGTTGTTCCAGGTAACTAAATTTTAATATAATGTTTTGAGAGCCTTTCGGATGTATTTTCGAAAGGCTTTATATCTTAAGGGCTTTGTTTAGTAGGAATTTTAGAGCTTTTTTTGTTAGTCCTCACGTAAATCCTCCCTCGGGCGTCCTCCTGAACTTGATTCAGGATCTATTCCAATGCAATTAGACACATCAATATCCTTAAAAATATTTTCTGCCGTAAATAACGTTGAGATAAATTTCTTATCTTCGCGACAATAAAAATCACTTTGTATGTGATTTAGAATTCACCATATTTTTAAACCGTTCCGAAGCTTTAATACTGATAAGGAACAAATCATAGTTGTAGATGATTAATATTACTTTACCTGACGGCTCCGTTCGTCAGTATGAACAGGGCACATCTGCCCATCAAATTGCATTATCAATTTCTGAGGGTTTAGCCCGTAATGTTTTAGCTGCCGAAGTGAATGGCGAAGTTTGGGATTCAACGCGTCCAATCGAAGCAGATTCATCGGTTAAACTATTAACCTGGAATGATGCCTCTGGTAAATCAACTTTTTGGCATTCGTCTGCCCACTTAATGGCTGAGGCTTTAGAAGCACTTTATCCAGGCACAAAGTTTGGTATTGGTCCGGCAATTGAAACTGGCTTTTATTATGATGTTGATTTTGGCGAAAAGGAATTTTCTTCGGATGATTTCAAAGCCATCGAGACCAAAATGATTGAGCTGGCTAAGCAAAAAGAAACTTTTACCCGTGAAAGTGTAAGCAAAGCTGATGCAATTAAATATTTCACTGAAAAAGGTGATGAATATAAATTGGATTTGATTGACGGTTTGGAAGATGGAAAAATTACTTTCTATTCTCAAGGTCAATTTACCGATTTATGTCGTGGTCCACATATTCCAAATACTGGTTTCGTTAAAGCTGTAAAGCTGATGAACGTTGCCGGCGCTTACTGGCGCGGTGATGAAACAAAAAAACAGTTAACCCGTATTTATGGCGTAACTTTTCCAAAGGCAAGCGAGCTGACTGAATATCTTGCGATGATTGAAGAGGCTAAGAAACGCGATCACCGTAAACTGGGAAAAGAGTTAGAGCTCTTTATGTTTTCCGAAAAAGTAGGGATGGGCTTACCAATGTGGTTGCCAAAAGGAACTGCATTAAGAGAACGTTTAGTTCAATTTTTAACGAAAGCACAGGCAAAACATGGCTATGAACAGGTTGTTACTCCACACATAGGGAATAAGAATTTATATATAACTTCAGGTCATTATGAAAAATATGGTAAAGACAGTTTTCAGCCGATAAAGACTCCACAAGAAGGAGAGGAGTTTTTATTAAAGCCGATGAATTGTCCGCATCATTGTGAAATGTATAAATTCAAACCGCGATCTTATAAAGATTTGCCGGTTCGTTTTGCTGAATTTGGTACGGTATATCGTTACGAACAAAGTGGTGAGTTACATGGTTTAACCCGTGTAAGGGGCTTTACTCAGGATGATGCACACTTATTTTGTCGCCCTGATCAAGTAAAAGAAGAATTTAAAAAAGTGATTGATTTGGTGCTTTATGTATTTAAATCGTTAGGTTTTGATAATTATATCGCCCAGGTATCCCTTCGTGATCCGGATAACCGATCAAAGTATATTGGTAATGATGAGAATTGGAAACTTGCAGAAGAATCCATTATTGAGGCGGCTGCTGAAAAAGGCTTAAATACGGTTGTAGAATATGGTGAAGCGGCTTTTTATGGTCCTAAGCTAGATTTTATGGTGAAAGATGCTTTGGGTAGAAAGTGGCAATTGGGAACCATTCAGGTAGATTATAACTTGCCAGAGCGTTTTGAATTAGAATATACTGGTAGTGATAACCAGAAACACAGACCCGTAATGATTCACCGTGCGCCATTTGGTTCGTTAGAAAGATTCATAGCGGTTTTAATCGAACATTGTGCCGGAAATTTCCCTTTATGGTTGAGTCCTGAACAATTTATCATTCTTCCGATTTCAGAAAAATATGAAGAATATGCAAAAAAAGTTTTAGATGAACTAAATAATTCCGATATTCGCGGGCTGATTGACTTTCGAGATGAGAAAATCGGACGAAAAATCCGTGATGCCGAAGTTAAAAAGATCCCTTATATGCTTATTATTGGCGATAAAGAGATGGCTGAAGGAAAAGTTTCAGTACGTAAACACGGTGAGGGAGATTTAGGGGAAATGACGATGGAAGAGTTCGGCGATTTATTAAAAAAAGAAATAACAGTTTAAATTAAAATAGTTACACGTTTGGCATTAGGAAGACCAGGATTTAACAGGGGACCACGTCCACCTTTTAAGAAAAAAGAAGCAGAGCATAACATTAATCAGTACATTAAATCGCCTGAAGTGCGTTTGGCTGGCGATAATGTTGAACCTGGGATTTATCCTTTGGCAAAAGCTTTGGCGCTTGCTGATGAGTTGGAATTGGATTTGGTAGAAATTTCTCCAAATGCTGTACCACCAGTTTGTAGAATTATTGATTACAGTAAGTTCGTTTACGAACAAAAGAAAAAGCAAAAAGAGATTAAATCTAATGCTAAGCAAACGGTAATCAAGGAAATTCGTTTTGGTCCTAATACAAATGATCACGATTTCCAGTTTAAATTGAAACATGCAGTAAGCTTTTTAGAGAATGGTGAAAAAGTTCGGGCTTATGTGCATTTTAAAGGTAGGGCAATTGTTTACAAGGAACAGGGAGAGATTTTATTATTGAAATTCGCTCAGGCCCTGGAAGATGTGGGTAAAGTAGAATTATTGCCTAAGTTAGAGGGTAAGAGGATGTTCTTAACAGTTGCGCCTAAAGTTGCAAAAAAATAAAAATAGGTTTATAAATTAAAAAACAGGTTATGCCAAAAATGAAAACCAATTCCAGTGCTAAAAAGCGTTTTTCGCTTACTGGAACAGGTAAAATCAAAAGAAACAAAGCATACAAAAGTCACATCTTAACCAAGATGAGTACTAAACGTAAACGTGCTCTTGGAAATGCAGGAATTGTAACAGATGCAGATTCAGGTAACGTTAAACGTATGCTTTGCATCGGAAAGTAATTTATTAATTCACCAGGTATCAGGCCTTAAGTTTCCGAGAAAAAGGAACGCCGCTTACCAAAAAACAACAACAACATGCCACGTTCGGTAAACGCAGTAGCTTCGAGAAGAAGACGGAAAAAAGTCCTTAATATGGCCAAAGGCTATTGGGGCGCAAGAAGTAAAGTTTTTACGGTTGCTAAAAACACAGTAGAAAAAGGTTTGCAATATGCATACCGTGACCGTAAAGTTAAGAAAAGAGAATTCCGAGGATTATGGATCCAACGTATTAATGCAGGTGCTCGTCAGCACGGTATTTCTTACTCTCAATTAATTGGTAAACTTGCTTCAAAAGAAATCGGTTTAAACCGTAAAGTATTGGCTGATTTAGCAATGAATCACCCAGAAGCTTTCAAAGCTGTAATTGATGCAGTAAAATAGAAATTTCGCGTTAGCGATAATCATATTTTAAAAAGAGTTCCGGTTTTCCGGAACTCTTTTTTGTTTGGTAGAATTTGTATTATATAATTTCCATCTGGTGAGAGTCGCTTTGGTTCTTCTGAAAATTAGTTGGTAGTTCCCCTTATACAGCTATGAGGTAAACTTCCCTCCTAATTTAGGAGGGGCAGGGGGTGGTTAGTTCAGTCGGTTGTTTTCAATTGACAAATTCTTAATCTTTA
Source organism: Pedobacter psychrotolerans (assembly GCF_004340665.1). Classification (GTDB taxonomy): domain Bacteria; phylum Bacteroidota; class Bacteroidia; order Sphingobacteriales; family Sphingobacteriaceae; genus Pedobacter; species Pedobacter psychrotolerans. The sequence goes on along the minus strand of NZ_SLWO01000004.1, from coordinate 62,976 downwards.
GAATACTTATCATGATAGAAACCAATCCTTCTATCTATGGATGGATGTCATGCCAAACGAAAAAAATATATTCACAAATTCAATGGTATGAACCGATTGATGAGACAAAACTTAAGCTGTTTGGTGAGACACCAACCAGTAGACTAAGTAGATTAATGTTATTTATTACATAAATTAACCATAATGAAGAGTATATTATGGCTTTCAGAAAGTCTGATTCCCTTATCGGTTGGTGTCTCACCAACCGAAAAACTCATGAGTATAAATTCAATGGTATGAACAGATTGATGAGACAAAACTTAAGCTGTTTGGTGAGATACCAACCAGTAGATTAATGTTATTTATTACATAAATTAACTATAATAAAGAGCATATTATGGTCTTCAGAAAGGCTGATTTTAACTTAAACTATTGGTAAACTTCATTCTGATTCCACTCTGAAAGTCTAAAATAATCTTAAAAATTTCTATTAAAGTTACCTTTTCAATCTTGCTTAGCGAATCAATATCAATAAAGTTATTTGGAATTGCCTGATCATTGATGATCAAATTCGCCTGGTGTTTCAATCTTAATCCCATCAAATAGTAATAAGCATGAGAAAGCTCATTGAATTGTTTCTCGCTGAAAATCCCCAGTTCCTTTAAAGCTTTTAAACGCTCACCTGTGTTTTCCTTTTGAAAAATTCTATTTTGTAAAGCATAAACCCTGGCCAAATCTACAATAGGAGTCATTGCTGTTTTAATATCAAAAACTTCACGCTTTGCGATCTTCTGAGTTCTGATGTTTCTGAAATAGGTTAGTGGTGGCTCATATAGCAAAGCATTTTTTGCCAAATAAACATAAAATTTTTCAATAGGCTTCTGAAGTTCCTCATCCACAAATACTCTCAAACTGGTCATTAAGGAAAGGTCTCCATAAATGGCCCTGCAATCAAAAAATGCGGCAAATTTTACAGCTGTTTCCGGAAGTGCTTCTTCAATCCAGTTTTTGTAATTGTATTTCCAGTGCTCCAATGAATGAGTCCAGTTTGGATTTGTAGCCATATAATCGCCATCGCAATACACGAAACCAACGTAGTTTAACTTATCTGAAACTTGAGTAGCAAAATCAAGAAAATAGGAGCGAACCGCAGGTCTTTGATCCTCTGGTGTATCTTCATACAAAATAGCATTGTCCTGATCGGTTTTCAAACTGAGTTCTTTTCTTCCTTCACTACCCAAAACCATAAATACAAACTTGGCCGGCGGTTGACCCAGCTTAGCGATTACCTCTTCTATAATTTTTAGAGAAATGGTATCTGCGATAGTGGTAACCACTTCATTCACAATCTTGGCATGTACACCTCTGTCTAAAAGCTGGGCAACAATATGCGGCACCTTTTGCCATTTAGATTTTAAATCAGAAGTGTTTACTGCAGATTTAACGGACTGAATAAATACTAAAGGTGATTCTGCCTGTTCGCTTAAAAGCCTGTTGCGGCTTAAAAACCCTACATAATTACCATTGTCATTGACTAATAAGTATCTTGATTTTTTACTGAACATCATCAGTATGGCTTCGTAAACAAATGCTTCAGGTACAATGGTTACAATATTCGGATCCATTACTTCACTAATTGCGATTTGAGGATCAATTCGCTTGGCAATGACTTCATCACGAAGAATAATATCTGTTACAAAGCCTTTAAATGATCCATTACCATCTTCAATAAACAAGCAGCTGGTTTTATGATCGGCCATTTTGATAGCGGCTTGATATACAGGAGTATCAGGAGAACAGCTCACAATTTTTTTAAAGGTAATATCGCCAATTCTCGAGGTATATATTTTATCTGCTAACTTATTATCCATGGAAATATTTTCTGTAAAATACGTCTAAATAATGAACGCTCTATTTCTTCTACTTTAATGAAGGTGTGTTCTTGTTTATAAATGGAAGATATGCTTATTTTTTTATCCTGCAGTAAATGAAAGAAAATTTTTGAAGTATTTAATGCATCAGTAAGTGCATTATGACTTTCTTCAGGTTCTTCATTAAATAAAATGGTGTAAAATTTATCTAATTTAAGGTGGCTGATAATGGAATTGGTTACATAATCTGCACTGGTTTTCATGGTGCAATAGAAAGTTGATGATTTGAAAATACTTTCCAGGCCTAATCGATTAAGTTCAACATTTACCATATGAAAATCCAATTCTATAAAGTGACCAATAACCAGGGGATTGAATCGTTCCATATCTTCACATAATGATAACATGATGGGCTCGATTGGTTCACCGTGGATTTTTAAAAAATCATCGGTTATATGATGGATTTTTTGTGCTGCCTTATCAATGATAAAACCATCATTTTTGATGTAATGATTTGCTCGTTTGATTTCATCATAATTTTCATCAAAAATGATCCATGCAATCTGTAATACGTGCGGCCAATTGTTTTCTTTAGAATAAGGTGCACGCCAGTTTTTCGGTAAGCCAGATGTCTCGGTATCTATAAAAAGAAAAAAGTTGTGCAATTCGTTATATTTAGGTTAGGGACAGCAAATATATCATACTTGTCTTCATTTCAAAGATAATAAAATTATGAATTCGACAATGGTTAGACTTCAACAGTAGCTGTAGATTTCCTCTTATGATAACAAAATGAGCGGACAACAATCTTTTAGATTTGTAAAGTCATATAGAGTAAGGCGGCCAGTATCGCGCCAATAAATGGGCCTACAATAGGAACCCATGCGTAAGACCAGTCACTGCTTCCTTTTCCTTTCATTGGGATTATGGCATGAATAATTCTAGGCCCTAAATCTCTTACGGGGTTAATGGCATAGCCCGTAGTACCACCAAGGCCTAAACCAATTACCCAAACCAGAAATGCTACAGGTAAGGCTCCTAATGAACCTAGGCCAATAGGTGTTTTATCACTCCCCATTTCTGCGTTGGTAAAATAAAATATAACGAAGATCAGTACGAAAGTTCCAATAATTTCAGAAAAAAGATTGGATTTAAAATTCCTAATGGCTGGTGAGGTGGCAAATGGAGCAGCTTTTAAATTTTGATCATCTGTCGCATCAAAATGATCTTTATACATTACCCAAACTAAAAATGAGCCTAACATCGCCCCGCACAGCTGGGCTAGAATATAGTAAGGCACTTTAATCCAGTCAAATTTCTGAGCGATGGCTAAGGCAATGGTAACTGCCGGATTGAGGTGTGCGCCACTGTAAGGTGCCGCGATGACCACACCTATAAAAACAGCTAATCCCCAAGCTGTTGTAATAACCATCCATCCGCTGTTATTTCCCTTCGTACCCTTCAGCACCACGTTAGCCACTACACCGTTACCTAAAAGAATGAGCAGGGCTGTTCCTATTAATTCTGCAACAAATTCTGTCATCAGTTAATATGTTATAAATTCAAATTGTATTTAATCTGTAGCACTAACTCTTGCGGCTTTTATGGCACGGTTCCAGCCTTTAATTCTTGCGGTATTATCTATGCCTTCCTCGGCTTTAAACGTTTGGTCTATCTTCCACTGCGACCTGATTTGTTCAATACTATCCCAATAACCTGTAGCCAAACCTGCGAGGTAAGCAGCACCCAAGGCAGTAACTTCCGTAATTTCAGGTCTTACTACAATGCTTTTTAAAAGATCTGCCTGAAATTGCATCAAAAGATTATTTCTGGTTGCGCCGCCATCAACTCGTAATTCCGTAATTTCTATTCCGGCGTCAGCTTCCATCGCTTTTAATACGTCCATCGTTTGGAAAGCAATACTCTCCAATGCCGCCCTGGCGATATGTGCTTTATTGGTGCCACGGGTTAGGCCAGTAATGGTTCCTCTTGCATGCTGATCCCAATGGGGAGCACCCAGACCCGCAAATGCAGGGACAATATAAACACCATTAGTGTCTTTTACCTGTTGTGCCAGTGTTTCCACATCAGCTGATTTGGAAATCATTCCCAATTCATCTCTTAGCCATTGTACTACAGCGCCTCCAATAAATATACTTCCTTCAAGAGCATAATTAACCTGACCATTTATTTGCCATGCAATAGTAGTTAACAAATTATTAGAAGATGTTTTAGGTGTCTCACCAATATTCATCAGCATAAAACAGCCCGTACCATAGGTGTTTTTAACCATTCCGATTTCTGTACACATTTGTCCAAAGAGGGCAGATTGCTGATCACCTGCAATTCCTGCAATCGGTATTTTTGCGGCTAGAATTTTACCTGCAGTTTCACCATATACCTCACTAGATGATTTGACTTTTGGCAACATGCTTTTAGGAATCCCAAATAATTCTGTAAGCTCATCGTCCCATTCCAGCGTATGAATATTGTAGAGCATGGTTCTAGAAGCATTGGTAACATCCGTAACAAAGGTTTTTCCGGCGGTTAGCTTCCAGATTAGCCACGTATCTATTGTACCGAAGGCAAGCTTGCCTTCTTCAGCTTTTTCTCTTGCACCATCTACATTTTCAAGAATCCATTTTGCCTTAGTTGCTGAAAAATATGAATCTATGATTAAGCCGGTTTTCTTTTGTATTAAATCAGACAGCCCTTTTGCTTTAATATCGTCACAATACTGGGAAGTGCGTCTGTCTTGCCAAACAATGGCATTATATACAGGTTGTCCGGTTTCCCTATCCCAAACTACAGTGGTTTCTCTTTGATTGGTAATGCCTATAGAATCAATATCAAATACAGATAAACCTGCTTTAATAATGGCTTCTGTGGCAACAGTTAATTGTGTAGACCAGATTTCTAAAGGATCGTGTTCCACCCAACCCGCCTGAGGATAAATCTGTCTAAATTCTTTTTGAGCAATGGCTACAATTTCGCCGTTATGATTAAAAATGATTGCTCTTGAACTTGTTGTTCCCTGATCTAAAGATAAAATATACTTATTCATCATGATTTGGTTAGTTACTGTTTGGCTTAATATGGAGTATACATGATATTAAGATGTATAAATATAACCATCAGCCAGTTGATTAAAATCTATAATCTGTTCGTGTTCCCAGGTTTCATCTTTATTAAGTTCGGAAGCAAGAATGGTTGCAACTATCGGTGCCATTAGTTTTGCAGCCTTGGCATCAATAAATAAGATCCGCAATCTTCTGCTTAGTACATCTTCAACAGTTTTGGCCATTTCATACCTCGCCGCCCATACTACTTGGATCTCTGTATCTGGAAATGCGGGGTGAAGTTTCCGGTTATATTCCGGCAGCTCAATAGCAAGTTTTTCTATTTCTTTACGATCTGAACCATAAATATCTAAGTAATGATCTGCCTTGAAAGCACTACAGCCGTGAATTTTCAAATTTTGAGTCTTGCATTTCTCTGCTTTTAATTGTGCATGGCTGATGGCTAAATCAACGGTTTCCTCCGCCATGTTTCTATAAGTTGTCCATTTACCACCAGTAATGGTAATTAATCCTTTGGCAGAAACAATAAGTTTATGGTCTCGGCTGATTTCTTTGGTGCTATTTTTATCGCCATTTGTTGGTGCGGCAAGTGGGCGTAAGCCAGAAAATACGCTTAGTATATCTTTTTTAAGTGGCGCCCTTTCAAAATAAGTGCTGGCCGTATTCAAGATAAAATCAACTTCTTCTTTTAAAGCTCTGGGTTCTAAATCATGGGCATCTAATGGTGTATCAGTGGTGCCTACTAAAAGATGGTTATGCCAAGGGACTGCAAAAAGAACCCTTCCATCAGATGTTTTAGGGATCATTAATGCAGCATTTGTGTTTAGGAATGCCTGATCAATAACAATATGCACACCTTGACTGGGTCTTACTATTTTTTTTGATAGTGGATTATTCATTTGTAAAATATCATCTACAAATACACCAGTGGCATTAATGATCACTTTTCCTCGCGCTTCTGCTATTTTTCCGCTGAGTGTATCCAAGATTTTTACACCAGTTACTTCATCGCTGTTATTTTTAATTAATCCGATTACCTTAGTATAATTGCAAAGTTTTGCGCCTTGTTCTACAGCTGTTTGAGCAATATTTATGGCTAAACGAGCATCATCAAATTTTCCATCATAGTAGATTACTCCACCTTTTAAGCCCTTTGATTTGATGCCAGGCATTAAAATGAGTGTTTCTTTTTTAGAAAGAAACTTAGATTTACCAAATGAGAATTTACCAGCTAGCCAATCATAAAGTGTTAAGCCTGTTAAATATTTAATAATGGAGAACCAATCGTAGCATGGAATGATAAAAGCCTCTTTGTTTACCAGGTGATTGGCATTTAATTGTAAAAGTCCACGCTCTTTTAACGCACGCCTAACTAAGCCGATATCACCCTGTGCGAGGTACCGGACACCACCATGTACCAGTTTTGTACTGCGACTGGATGTACCTTTTGCAAAGTCTGATTGTTCTACGAGCAATGTTTTTAAGCCACGGGTTACCGCGTCAAGGGCTGTACCTAAACCCGTAGCGCCTCCTCCAATGATAATGATATCCCATTCAGAACTTGCTGGCAAAATATAATCGTGTGCTGTCTTCACTTGGATGAATAAAAATAAAACGAAACAATACGCAAGTATAAATAATCAATTTCGAAATCATTGATGATCCACATTAAAAAAATATTAAATATTTCAACAAATCAATTTTATAGAGATTATTATTTGCTATTTTGCAAAATACTTAACTAATAAAGTTTATGATGAATTTGGCTGAGAGGCACCAGTTTATTTTAAGTCGCTTACAAAAAGATCAATATATTAATGTTGTAGATTTATGTAAGGAGTTGAAAGTGTCTTCTGTAACGATAAGAAAGGACTTAAAACTCCTGGAAGATAAGAGCTTACTCTTCAGAACGCACGGCGGCGCTACCATTAATAATCCATATACGGTGGATCGGCCGGTGAATGAAAAAGAGAAAATCCAGTCAACAGAAAAGAATAGAATTGGTATTGCAGCGGCAGCCTTATTAAATGAAAATGATTCTATTGTAATTGCTTCAGGAACAACGGTTTATTACTTCGCTAAAAATATTACACCATCTAGTCAACTTACAGTAGTTACATCTGCACTTAATGTGGCCTTAGAATTAATGCGTGAACCAAATATTGAAGTCATTCAATTGGGTGGCATTTTAAGAAAAAGCTCATCATCTGTAATGGGTGCCTATGCTGAACAGGTTTTGCAGGATTTCTATTTTAACAAGCTTTTTTTAGGTGTTGATGGAATTGACTTAGATTTCGGTCTAACGACTACCAATGCGATGGAAGCTCACCTCAATAGGAAAATGATTAACGCATCGCAAAAAACAATCGTACTGGCTGATTCTACCAAATTTGGAAAAAGAGGATTTGGCAAAATATGCGGATTGGAGGAAATTGATCATATCATTACAGATAAGGGGATTTCTGAACAAATTGTAAAACATTTAGAAGGTTTAGGTGTTACAGTAACTATCGTATAAAATTTATTTTTTATGCAAGAAACCAAAACAATATAATTTGAATATGGAAACTAAACGAATACACATTTTAGAAGATGATCAGGAAATTAGAAATGTAATTGAAATTCTTTTAAAAGAGGAGGGGTTTGAATTACAGTTATCATCTTCTTTCGCCGAATTGAAAAAAAATATCCAGGATGCCATGCCAGACTTATTTTTACTTGATGTAATGCTTCCTGATGGCAATGGTGCCGAAATATGTGAAGATTTAAAAACGGATATGTTCACTAAACACATTCCAATTATTGTAATGTCTGCACAAAACAACAGTGAACAAAAAGCAATCGCAGCCTTTGCAAATGATTACATCAGCAAGCCCTTTGATATTTATGACGTTTTGGATCGTATTAACGCACAATTGAAAATTAGTGAAGAAAATAGTCCTGCAAAAGCCTAATTTAACTTAGTAGGTTAATTAAAGTTTTTCATAGAAACAGCAAAGGTTGGAATTTCTTCCAACCTTTGCTGTTTAAAAAGATTTCGACAGTTATTTTGTCTTATGTATAAGTAGAAGTATAAATAAAAAGCCGGAAAATTTTTTCTTCCGGCTACAAGGCTTAATTAAATTAATGTCTTCCATGTTTTCCACCATGACCATGAGGAGCAAATCTTGGATTCTCATGTCTGCCATGACGGCCTTTATCTACCTTAAATGACCTGTGATTATTTCTTACTGGTCTATAATTTACACGATTGCCACCTCCATATGCTGATCTGTAAACATTAGACCTGTTGGCATACTTCACTTGATGTTTATGGTAACTGCGATAAGGTTGGTTACCATAAACAACTACCTTTCTTCCATTATTTAAGTCATAGCCTCTGTATCGGTTTGGTAAACTTCGTGATCTGGTCCAGCGGTTTCCATTTAGATAAACAAACTGCCTTTGTGGTACATAATAATAAGAATTAACTTCAGGTAGGTAATAATAGTTTACATCTTGATAGCCAGCAGGCACCCATGTGGGTTGCGAACCGATATTTACATTTAAACTTACCTGAGCGCTAGATTGATTGGATGTTAAAGCCACGATTCCTACAATCGCGGAGATGATTAATAGCTTTTTCATAATAATCTAAATTTAATTTGTGTGTATTGATTAAAATTCAAATGCTGTGCCAAGATTGATATTGTAACAGAGATATGAGAATTGAATCCATATTTGATATAATTAGTTTAACTAATATTTTTAGTAGTTAACCTTCTGATTATCATTAAAGCTAGCCTGGTTATTCGTGTTTAGGCATAAGTTAAATACATTTATTGCTATTTAATTTAGTATTTAAGTCTATATTTGAGGATTATTAGATCAAATATTTATCCCTATTTATGATTGAACTAGAGTGTTTTTTTACGCAAGCAGATACAGAAATTCTTGTTTATCAGGTGATTCAATTTTCTCCTGAAGATTCGTGGAGGGTAGTACTTGATGGTGAGTTAATGGGTAGTCTTGATAAATTCGATGGAAACTGGAAACAGCTAAGTGGTGAAGATTTTTCGGAAGAATTATTAAATAGCCTTATTAAATTGATAGAGAAACAACATTTTAATCAACTTCCATTAGCACTCACGTCGAGGTGGAATAATATGATTCATGAAGTGGTTGCAAAATCTGATCAGGAATATTTAGTGGTGTGCAAATCGGGAATTAGTTTTAAAAGTTTTGAAGGTATATTCTCCAAATTTGTGCCTGGTTTACTAAAAGATGAATGGCCTATAAGCTTTCAGGTTTTTAATCATGATTTTTCAGATGATTTCACCGTGCTGGCAAAACCAACGGTTAGGAAAAAAAATATGGCTGGCTGGGATTAATTAACTTAATCTATATAGATTCTTTACTTCTAGAAAAACCGCAATAAACAGAGGGGAAATTTATAAAATAAGCTTAAAAAACACGATTGTGTTCCAATTGCGAAAGCAATTTAATACTTGATAAATGGTATATATTATGTTATTGATATTAATACAATAGCAAACCAGATCATACTGAAGATACTACCAAAATACACCAAAGGTAAATGATGCCTCAAATTTCTTTTGATAAATCCTGCGTAAAGTAGCCACCCTACAAATGCTGTAAAATATAATGGAACTGCAAAAAATAGCATAGTTTAAAATTTGGTTTTCATCACGTAATTCAATCATTACGATTAAGTTCTATAAAGATATGTCTTTTTTTAGAAGTATAAAATATTATGCTAAATGTTAGTGTGATTTTCATTGATTGTGATTAATAAAAACCGTCTAGATAGTTTTTTGTTAGTTAGGCAACTCAATTATGCCTATGAAAAATATTAATCTACCCAAATGGACTATGTTAATTCCAGTATTAGGAATTGTAGCCTACTTTTTAACAGGAATAGAATCAAGCGTTTGGTTTCGAGTATTATTAGCTGGCCTGCTGGTTGGTAGTATTCTGGCTTCGGTACATCACGCAGAGGTTATTGCACATCGGGTAGGAGAACCATTCGGTACGATTATTCTGGCCCTGGCCATCACTACTATAGAGGTTGGGCTTATTGTATCGTTAATGCTCGCCGGGGGTGAAGCAACAAAAGCGTTGGCAAGAGATACTGTTTTTGCAGCAGTAATGATTATTTTAACGGCAATTGTAGGGATTTGCCTGCTGCGTGGCGGCATCAAATTTAAAGAGCAGCTTTATAAACTTCAGGGCGTTAACGCAGCTTTAATCACACTAGCTTCCATTTTAGTACTTACACTTATTTTGCCTAACTACACCATTAGCGGTGCCATGGGAGAGTATACCACCAGCCAGTTGATATTTGTATCTATTGTATCATTGGTTTTATATGGTGGCTTTATTTTTATGCAAACCGTTAGGCACAGGGATTATTTTATCCCAAAAGATTCATCATCCGAAGAGGAACATGAGCACGCACCCAATAATACCACTACGTTTAGCAGTTTAACGCTTTTAATTGTGAGTTTAGTTACTGTTGTGTTGCTGGCAAAATATCTTTCTAATGATATTGAAGTCATGGTACTGGCGATGGGTGCACCACAATCAGTTGTTGGCGTAATCATTGCGGCTATAGTACTTTTACCAGAAGGATTAGCTGCTTACCGTGCCGTAAAGGCTGACAGAATTCAGACGAGTTTGAATCTTGCCCTGGGATCTGCGCTGGCAAGTATTGGATTAACAATTCCTGCAGTTGCGGCTGTTTCTATTGCTTTTAGTATGCCAATTACGTTAGGGATCGACATGAGTTCTACCGTATTGCTGTTGCTCTCTATGATTACCATTATGTTCTCTCTGGCTACCGGAAAAACAAATGTACAGCAAGGTGTAGTTTTGCTGGTAATCTTTGCTTCTTACTTGTTTTATACTGTTGTGCCTTAATCAATAATTCCTGGAAGCATTGCGCCTGGATGATTGAAGAAGATAATCTATAAAACGATATTTAATTGATTGATATTCAACTTACGTTTGGCTTTTTCAATATTTTCCAGCGAAGCTGAAATTTCATTTAAAAAAGAATCACATTGTTTTTTTGCAAGGAAAGTAGAAATCAGGTTTTTGATTTTCTCCGCATAGAAAAACTCAATTATGATAAACGTAAGGAGGAAAACGTAATGAGAGAAAATCAATCTGGTATCTGTTTTGCCATTAAGCCCAAGCAAGTAAGCTAAATAATCCAGAATTATTGGAATAAGTAAAATAACAACTATAGACAATATGTTGGTGCGAAAAGCAGTTTGTTTCTCTGCTTGGACTACTTGCGAAATTTGCCTGTCTAATTTTGATTTTAAAGGTAGCTCACGATTAGATTTAGATTGATCAAGTGCAGCTAATTTTTTGCCATAACTGATATCACTTTGACTCATTTTTTCCATAAGGGCAAGCTCATTCTCATTGAGTTCTTCCTGATCAGCAACTATGGCTTCCTGTTCGGCTATCAATCGATCCATTTCAGTCAGATCATCTGGAAGACCGAGGTAAAGTTTTTGCTCTACAATTAAAATCCGCTCATCAATTGCTTTTCGAACACCTTTTAATATTTGATGTTCATTTCTAAAGGATTCTTTTTGAAGATCGTATTGTGCCTGAATTTCGGTGAGCAAAGAATCAAATTGCAGCGCTTCCAATTCTTCCTCGTTTATTGTAAGGCGCTGATAAAGATCTATTATTGAAGAAAAGCTTTTTTTTGCACTGGTGGATGTGGAAATTGCTTCCTGATATTGAGAAAAATTTTGTGATGACAGTGAACGAACGGACATGCTACTTTATAGTATTAGGCTTTAAAATTAGAAAATTATATCAAGACAGCATTAATTCTTTTTTGCAATCAAAGTAATATGCTAATAAGACTTAAATATCATTGAACTTATGTTTATTAAAACGGAAGGAAACGAATAAAGTTTCAAACTATCATAAGTATTCAATTGAGGTAACAGTTTTTATTTTAATTTTGAATCAGAACCAATTAATATGACACAAAAAACTGAAGTTTGGCAAAGAGGTCCGGTACCTGATGTCGCTCCATTGCTTCAGCCAGTGGCTCATGCATTGCTGCAGGCGAAAGAGGAAGTTAACGAATATTTGGATCAGTTTTCTGATGATCTGCTTTGGATCCGCCCTGCCGGGATGGCGTCCGCAGGATTTCATTTGCAACACTTAAGCGGCGTACTCGATCGTGTATTTACATACGCACGTGCTGAAGGTCTTTCTGAATTGCAGTTTCAACAATTATCTCAAGAGGGAAAAGACATTGAAGAGAAATGTTTAGTTAGTGATTTGGTTGAGCGGTTTAATCTTCAGGTGGATCAGGCGCTAAAACAGTTAAAAGAAACCAATGAAGCGAATTTGACAGATTACAGGTGGATTGGAAGAGCAGGCTTGCCTTCTACCGTTATTGGCTTACTGTTTCATGCTGCAGAACATACCATGCGCCATTTAGGACAATTGATGGTTACGGTAGCTGTTGTAAAAAATAATGGAATTTAAATAATTAGTCTTTTAAAAAGACTGATTATTCATTCTCAATGGTTCGGCTTTGGCGATTCAGGAAATACCAGGTTGCCATACCCCATACCAATAGTATCGTCGAAATACCTAATTCCGGAGCGGCTATTGTTTTAGAAAAAAAGGCTGAGCCTGTTGAGATCAGACAAGCTATAATGAAAATGGCTATATTTTTCATAACATCCTGATTAATTGGTGACTAATACTGTGAATATAAGGAAATTATCTTTAAAATTCAAAAAAGTATAAGAAAAATAAATTTATCATTTAGAATCTGTCTTCAGTATGACTAAAACGGATCTTAATGAGGTTGGTCAGATGATATTATATAGTTTAAATTTTATTCTAATAAAAAAGCTCCGCAATGCGAAGCTTTTTATCGTAATCTTGGGATGTGTATTGCTGAAAATAAGATAGGGAACCTTATAATCGGTCAATTTCTTTTTTATCTGATCATCGCCATGAATAGTAGCACCAAAATTCCGGTTAAAATGGTAATTGCAACTATTTTATTGGAATCTTCAATTCTTTTGTGATCTCTACCTTGGTCCATTGTAATATTTAAAAAGATTTAAACACATAATCGCAAAGAAATATTTTTTAAATTAACGATAATTTAATTATTTGTTTACAACCAAAGGTTTTAGGGTTATTATGTGTTCAATTAGGTTAAACAAATAACAGTCAATGTTTGTAAACAAAAAAAGCAAGTAAAGCTGGATAAGCCTAAGGCTGTTTTAAGTAGTTTCTAATGATCTCATGGATGTCTTCCCTTACAGAATCAACCGGGTCATTAATGAGTTTGTGTTGTGCTGAATTATATTTTTCAATAAATGTAGCTTCTCTGGCGTTAAATTTTAGGTAACCTTGTTCAAAAAAGCGTTCTTCAATATCAGCAGATGAATCCATCGACCTAAACCATAACTTAATTAATGACTGGGATTGTTTTTCAAGATAGAGCCAATGGAAAATTTCAGCTAAATCTGCACCTTGATGCATGTCATTTCGCTTCAGTTCCATGATGATTAATCCTTCCCCTTCAAAAAAATATAAAATTTGGTATTGTGACAACATTCCCGCAAATGTAGCTTGCTTATTTTAGAAATAGGCTTTTATTTTTTAACATTTATCTAAATTTTAAAACCCAGCAAGCTATGGTCTGTAAGTCAGTAGTTTGTAATGCATCTTAATGCCGCTATTTAAATAGTATTTTAGATCAGATTACCAGATACCTGCTTCATTTTAAAAAAGTTACTTGAAAATTTTATCTTAATGAAGCTTTCACTAGGCTGATTATATCTGTATTATCATTTATTATTCTTCATAAATTCTATACCTGTTGCAGTAAATTCAAGTAGATATACTTATTTACCAATACTGATTTATCTATAAATTTGAGCTTTTAAATTATGCGCTCAACAAAGAAACTACTGCTTATTGATGATGATGAAAGTATCAGAGAAATGATTCCATTTATCTTTGATCAACAGTTTTATCAAATTAAGACTATAGCGGATATTACAGATATTGAAAATTTAATGATCAGGTTTAAGCCGGATCTGATTATGCTCGATATCATGCTTGGTGTTAACGATGGGAGAGCGATTTGTCGAAACTTAAAGCAAATGCCGTCTACAGCTCACATTCCTATTATCCTGCTATCTGCAGCCATTATTAAAGAAGAAACACTTGATTGCGGACATGAGCTGTTGATTCAAAAACCATTCGATATTTCCTATCTGGAAAGCGTGGTTGAAAAATTAATTCAAAAAAGCTAAAACATCTTACCGGCCACGTAAACATTTTGTGAAACCCATTGTTTGGGTTATGCCTGTTCTATTAAAAAAATAGCTTTATGATTGATCAACAAAATAATAATGTAATGCAACAAGATCTTTTTTATCAACTGGGAGAACAATCCTCTGATGGATATTTTGTTTATGATGTTATTGATTGTAAATTTTTATACTTCAATGCTGCGTTAACAGGCATATGGGGTTTAAAACCGGATGACATCAGGAAATCGCCTACCATTTTATTCGATCTGGTACATCCGGATGACCAGGAACTGGTAGGTTATTGCTTTCAGGAAATTTCTGATGATAAAAAATTTAAAAAGTATGAATTTCGATTGCTGCTGGATGATGAAAAAGAAAAATGCTTGAGGGTGAGCATAAGTCCGGTAACTGGAAGTGGAAATGAAGCCTTATGCGGAATTGTGGAAGATGTTACAGTTGAAACGCATAATAGAATCCACATTGAACAAATTAATAATAGAAAAAATATAGCACTTGAAGTACTTTCTCATGATTTGAAAGAGCCTTTTGGTATGATGAAGCTCGCTGCCTCATCAATGGCAAATGGGATAGAAGGAAAAAATGATGAATATTTATCGGAAGGATTATCTTTCATTATTGAAATGTGCGAAAGGAATATGAAGATGGTTAGAAGCCTGATCAATAAAGAATTCCTAAAATCAGCAGAAGTAGAAATTAAAAAAGAACGTACAGACTTGGTATGGGAATTTCGTGATCTGATTCGTTTTTACAGAAGATCACGTTTAAAGGAAAATAAAAACTTTTCTTTTAATTGTAAATCTGACCGCATTTACATTCGCATGGATAGTATGAAGTTTCTTCAGGTATTAAATAATTTGATTTCTAATGCCATTAAGTTTACGGGTGATCAGGGTGAGATTACGCTTACTGCACAGGAGATGGATGAAACAGTACTGATTTCTGTTGCTGACAATGGATGTGGAATTCCAGAGGAAATAAGATCGTCACTTTTTGACAGAGCCGAGCAAGGACTTAAACGTGGACTAAAAGGTGAAGAGTCACATGGCCTTGGTATGGGAATTATTAAGGCTATTGTTGATTTGCATGGCGGTAAAATTTGGTTCGACACAGAAATAAACAAAGGAACAGAATTTTATATTATGCTTCCGAAATAGCATTTAGCTAAAGGTTAGGAGATCTGGAAAAATACCAGGTCATTCAAATAAATTATATGATTAAAATTATCTTAGTAGAAGACCATCAAATCGTAAGGAAATCTTTACAGGCATTGTTAAAGCAACATGTTGATTTAGAGGTAGTAGAAGCGGTGGGTGGCGCAAATGCAGTTTTAGAACTTTTAAAAAATGGAACAAAAGCAGATATCGTGCTAACTGATGTGTCTATGCCCGACATGGATGGGATTCAAATGATTTCTGAAATTCACTTAATAAATCCACAGATTCATGTTGTCATGCTATCTATTCTCGAAGATGAGAAATATGCGGCAAAATCATTTGTAGCAGGCGCAAGAGCTTACTTATCTAAAGATGTTGATGAAACCGAGTTACTTTTTGCTTTACGGCAAGTGGTTAATGGAAAAAGATATTTATCATCTGAATTAAGCATTGGTGTGCTAGAACGTTTCAACCACCAGCTTACCAATATGCCCGAAAAGGGAATGCCAAGGTTGGCACTTTCTGAACGTGAGCAATTGGTTTTAGCATTAATCGCTAATGGTATGACGAATCAGGAAATTGCAGAACAGGTTTTTTTAAGTAGGAGGACGGTTGAAGGTATCCGGCAGGCATTGATTGATAGAACAGGTGCTAAAAATTCTGCTGCATTAATCCGCTATGCGGTATTAAATGGTTATGTAAGTTAAAGTATTAGAAATCAGTTTTGCTTGCAATGTAGATGTTGCTGATCTAATCACCTTGACAAAAAGAAAAATCCTGAACCACTTCAGGATTTTTTTTGTTGAAAGATAAATTAACCGCTTAAATCAAACATTAATTTAAAAAGTTGGTTTCTTCAGTATGGAATTTACACAGGAGCTGAGAGCGGTTTATCCAACTGAAATTATTGAGGTGAGGGGTAATGCTAATGCGCTTGCGATTACTTTAGTTCGGGAAACCAATGCAAAAAGCTTTATTGCCAAACTTAAAAACCGGTTTAAAAACCTAAATCAACCCAGGGTTCTCTTTATTCGTTGTGAGGGTATTGAAGCTGTTGAAAAAATAGTATTGGTGTAATATTCACCGTAGCATTAAATCAAAACCAATAGCCAAATGAGCTTATCAAAAAACAATAACCTTTTTGAAACTATTAAATCAACTATTCTTTACATCACAGGATTAACCTTACTGCTGTTCTTTACGTTTAAAATTATTTCCATTGTTTTGCTGGTTATTTTCGCATTGGTATTGGGAATTATCATCAGTGCGCCCGTGAGTAAATTCGAACGAATGGGAATGAAACGCTGGCTGGCGAGCTCTATTATTTTTGTTATTATTTTTGGAGTAAGTATCGGATTGGGGTGGTTAATTGTACCACACATTACCAATCAGCTGGATGTATTAATCAGTAACTTACCTGGTTATTATACCTCCGCATCTAAACACATTGCATCAACACTTAAAAATTACCCAGAGTTTAATCGTGAAATTCAGGATAGTGGCGTATCCGTTGGCTCTGCTATTCCATCGGTTGGAAAAACAATCATCGGGCTTGGCAACTTTTCCTTCGGTATAATTGGAGGGATATTTTTATTTATCGTATTTATTTGTCTGGTTGTTTTTTATGTCAGCCATCCTAAACCAATTGTTGAATTATATTTATCTCTTTTTCAACCTCGAAAAAGAGAAAGCGCGAAAAATGCTTTGCAACATACTACAACCATGTTAGTGGGTTGGATGAAATCTAATTTAATAGGTGGTGCCATCCAATCTGTTTTGGTTTATGCTTTTTTAAGTATTATAAGTGTACCTGGAGCTTTGGTTTGGGCAGCTTTGGCCTTCTTTTCAGAGTTGATTCCAAAGCTTGGTTTTTACATAATGGCCATTCCACCCACGTTGGTTGCGCTTTCTATAAGTCCGTTAACAGCGTTCTGGTGTCTATTATTTTTCCTTTTGTTGAATGAGCTGGTTTCTGATTTTCTGATGCCAAAGCTTCGCTCTTCTACCATGAACATTCATCCGGTATCATCATTAGTGATGTTATTGGCCATGGGTGCCGCCTTTGGCCTAACCGGAGCACTTTTAGCTACGCCAATGGCAGCCATTATAAAAGCATATTATGAAGAATTTTATCTGAAAAATTTGCCGGAAGATTTGGAAATGGACCATAGAATTGACGAGATTGTTTATCACAAGTAGTTTATTTATATCATAAAATATAGTTAGCATGAAGCGTTTTAAAAATAAAATTGCATTGATCACAGGAAGTAGTCAGGGTATAGGTGAGGCTTGTGCCTTACGGTTAGCGAAAGAAGGAGCAGATATCATTTTAAATGGCAGAAAATTTGACGAACGTGGGGAAGAATTAATTGCTGAGATTAAAGCGATGGGAGGAAGGGCAGAATTTTTAGCTGCTGATGTGAGCAAGACTAAGGATGTGATCAAGCTTGTTAAAGATGCTATTGAAGTGTTTGGATCTTTGGATATTTTGGTCAATAATGCTGGTTTAGAAACCAAGGCAGATTTTTGGGAGGTAACGGAGGAAGATTATGACTTGGTGATGGATACCAACCTAAAAGGTGTTTTCTTTGGGATTCAGACTTTTGTAAACTATTGCAGGAAGGCAAAAAGACCTGGTACCATCATTAATATGAGTTCTGTACATGAAGAAATTGTTTTCCCGCATTTTGCTGCTTATTGTGCGAGTAAAGGTGGTTTAAAAATGCTAAGTCGCAATCTGGCTACAGAATTAGCACCTTTCAATATCAGGGTAAATAATGTGGCACCGGGCGCAATATCTACCCCAATTAATCAGGATTTGTTGAATGACAAAAAGCAGTTAGAAAAAGTAATCAGCAACATCCCACTAAAAAGAATGGGTACCGTAGATGATGTTGCAGCAGTTGTCGCATTTCTGGCATCAGATGAAGCTGCTTATGTAACCGGTTCAACTTATTATGTTGATGGTGGCTTAACTTACCATTACGAAGAACAATAAAGCATTTATAATTAGCCTTTAACAACCTGCCTGTTGAGCTGTTTGTTTAATTCGACAGCTGCACTAATTAACGCTAAATGTGTGAAAGCCTGAGGAAAATTGCCTAAATGTTCTCCCTTTCTACCCAATTCTTCACTAAACAAAAGAAGATGATTAGAATAGCTGATCATCTTCTCAAAATATTCCACAGCCTTATCCAACTCCCCACTTTTTGCAAGAGATTCAATAAACCAGAAAGAACACATATTGAATGTACCTTCTTCTCCGTCAAGGCCATCAAAACTATCATCGCCGTTTTTGTATCTGTAAACGAGTACATCCAATAGCAGTTCCTTTTCAATGACTTTCATGGTGGATAGCCACCTAGGTTCTAGCGGAGAAATAAAATGGGTTAAAGGCATTAAAAGCGCACTGGCATCAACTTGTTCAGCGCCTTTGTATTGTACCCAGGCACCCAGTTTTTCATTCCAGAAATTATGGTAGATATCTTTATATATTTCACTTCTGATTTCGTGCCACTCTTGCTCCGGATATGGGAATGAACGATCATCCGCGATTTTGATTGCCCTGTCCATCGCCACCCAGCACATCAATCGGGTATGTAAAAATTCCTTTTCTGCATTTCTGATTTCCCAAATACCATGATCGGGATTTTTCCAGTTTTTAATTACCTGAGCAATTTGTTTTTCTATAATTGTCCAGAATTGATAAGTAATGGGTTTGTATGATTTGTTGTAAATGTATATGGTATCAATCAATTCTCCATAGATATCAATTTGAACTTGATTCGCTGCAGCATTTCCAATCCTAACAGGTTTTGATTTTCGATAGCCTTCAAAATGTTTGAGTTCTTGCTCTTCAATATGTGGGTTACCATCTATTTGATAAATGAGTTGCAGGTCTATTTTTTGACAAAGATTGAAAATCCAGTCGATAAATGCTGTCGCCTCATCATAATAGCCTAAAGATAAAAAAGCATACATTGTAAAGGCCGCATCTCTAATCCACGTGAAGCGGTAATCCCAGTTTCTATTACCACCAAGTGTTTCGGGCAATCCAAAGGTTGGTGCTGCCACAACAGAACCACATTCTGCTGAAGTAAGCAACTTAAGTGTGATGGCCGAACGTCTGATCAATTCACTATAATGACCCTTATAACTGGTTTTATTAATCCATTTAACCCAAAAATCTTTAGTTTCGTGGTAGGCTTTATCAATATAATAGGAGAGTTGTTCACCTTCTTCATTTGGTTTTAAAAACTCCAATACAATGGTAGCCGTTTCAGATTCCTCCAGCATAAATTCTGCATATCCATTTTGCTTTCTTATGGTTAATGGCACGTCTGCAGAGACTTTAATTTTCAAGTCTTCCTTCGGGCAATCAAAAATAACATGGTCTTTTTGATTTGTAACTTCGTAGTTGCTTTCTGAATAACCAAACCGGGGTACACAACTAAATTTAAATTTAATGCTACCCCTGATGGTTTTAATTTGTCTCACAATGGCACTTGTTGACGAATTATGCTCGGTTGATATTGGCATAAAATCCGTTAATTCTGCAATTCCGGTATCAGCGAAAAACCGTGTAAGTAAAATCGCTGTTCCTGGGAAATAAAGCTGCTTGGTTGTAAAATCTTCCAACTCTGGCTCTAAAGCACAAAAACCACCTTTTTGCCTATCCAACATGGTGGCAAACACCGAGGGAGAATCAAACTTTGGTGCACACATAAAATCAATAGATCCATCTAAAGATACCAGTGCAACAGTTCTTAAATTGCCAATGATGCCATAGTTTTCTATCGGTTGAAATGGTCTTTTGATGTGATTCATATGGTTACGGGAATGATGAATAATAAGTTTACCCTAACAAAGGAAATTCTATACTTTTTGTTTGGTTGTAAAGTAGAATTACAAATTAATTCAAAAAAAAATCCCGACTGGTTAGCCGGGATTCGTATTTCTGAAATGGGAATTTAAACTAAAAATCCTCCACCTAATAAATCATTTCCTTCGTAAAATACTGCAGACTGACCGGGGGCAATGGCAGAAACATTATGGTCAAAAACAACACGCATTTTGTCTTTCTCCTGAACAATAGTGCTCAGCATACCTGCATCCTTATAGCGGATTTTGGTAATCACATCATTCATAGGTTCTTCAATAGCTGCATATTTAATCAGGTTAATATTCCGAACCATGGCTTCTTTACGTTCCAGTTCATCAGCCCGACCTAGAACCACCGTATTACTTTCCGGTAAAATCTGAGTAACAAACATCGGTTCGCCAAATGCAACACCTAAACCCTTACGCTGGCCAATGGTATAAAATGGATAACCCTTATGCTTTCCAACGACCATTCCGTTACTTAAAATAAAATTACCTCCAGCAACGCGATCTTCCAGATCTTCTACTTTATGTTTTAAAAACGCACGGTAATCATTATCAGGTACGAAACAGATCTCATAGCTTTCTGATTTTTTGGCCAACTCTTCCTGTCCCATATCCAAAGCCATTTGCCTGATGTCTGATTTTGCAAAACTACCTAAAGGGAATTTAGTACGGGAAAGGTTTTCCTGAGATACGCCCCAAAGCACATAAGACTGATCTTTATTTTCGTCTTTACCTTTTGAGATCACATAGCGGCCACTATCTTGCTGACGAATATTGGCATAATGCCCGGTAGCAATAAATTCGCAATCCAGTTTATTTGCTCTTTTTAATAACGCTTCCCATTTAATATGGGTATTACACAAAACGCAAGGATTAGGCGTTCTTCCCGCAAGGTATTCATCTACAAAATTATCAATTACATAATCGCCAAATTCATCACGAATATCCAGAATATAGTGGGGGAAACCATAATTCACCGCAAGTGTGCGGGCATCGTTAATGCTGTCTAATGAACAACAGCCAGTTTCCTTGCTGCTGCCACCTGCACTGGCATAATCCCAGGTCTTCATAGTTAATCCGATTACCTCATAACCCTCCTCATGCAACATTACAGCTGCAACCGAACTATCTACACCGCCACTCATGGCCACCAGAATTCTACCGTGTTTACTCATTTCTAAATTATAGGTTGCAAAAATAAGGTTTATTTACCTGAAATTTTTTAAAGCAAGTCAGTTCGTTGTAAAAAGCAGCCATTAGTCATCAGATGATTATAAACTCCGTGTAGATATTCAGTGGATGATTTTCTCAGTTCGCGAATTAATTTAAGTTAAACGTTTTAGTTTAATGTTTAAACAGATTTCAATTTTAATTTATACCTTAGAATCTTCATTGCAAATGTTCAATTTTAATAACCTCATGATTAAAAAAATTATCCTGCCTTGTTTGCTGTTTTCGGCATTTTTTGCATCTGCACAGCAGAATTTAGTACAATATGTCAATCCCATTATTGGTACCTCTAAAATGGGGCATACCTATCCGGGTGCAACCGTTCCTTTCGGAGCAGTGCAGTTAAGTCCGGAAACAGATACTTTATCTTATGAAGTGAACGGAAAGTATAACGGCGATGTATATAAGTATTGTGCAGGTTATAAATATGAAGATAAAACGATAGTTGGCTTTAGTCATACCCATTTTAGTGGTACAGGGCATTCAGATTTGGGCGACTTTTTAATTATGCCTACACAAGGTAAACTGCAATTAAATCCGGGTACGGCAGATCAACCTAAAAGTGGTTATCGTTCGGCCTATGCTCATGCCAATGAAACTGCGGAGGCTGGCTATTATAAAGTGAAACTGGATGACCATAACATCACTGCCGAATTAACGGCGACTACTCGTGTAGGAATGCACCAATATACTTTTCCAAAATCTGATCAATCGCATATTATTTTAGATTTAATGGCTGGTATCTACAATTATGAAGATAAAACAGTTTGGACTTACGTTCGAGTGGTTAATGATACATTGATTACGGGCTATCGCCAAACGAACGGCTGGGCACGTACCAGAACGGTTTATTTTGCCATGAGTTTTTCTAAACCTTTTAAAAGTTACGGAAGGAAAAGCTACGATGCAAAACAAGCTTACCGGGGCTTCTGGGGTAAATTTAACCAGGAACAGAATTTTCCTGAAATAGCAGGCAAGAAAATCAAAATGTATTTTGACTTTGATACCAAAGAAGGGGAGCAGGTGAAAATTAAGTTTGCATTATCGCCGGTTAGTCAGGAAAATGCTTTACAGAACATGCGTGCCGAAATTTCAGGATGGGATTTTAATAAGGTAAAAGCACAGGCACAAGCCACCTGGAATAAGGAGCTGAACAAAATCCAGGTAACAACTTCAAACTCAAATAAAGTTAACTTTTACACAGCACTTTACCATGCATTTATTAATCCAACTACGTATACTGATGTAAATGGCGAGTATAAGGGTTTGGATCAGGGCGTTCATAAAGCGGAAGGTTTTACCAATTACACCACATTCTCATTGTGGGATACTTATAGGGCATTGCATCCATTTTTTAATCTGGTGCAACCAGGTCGCAGCAATGACATGGTGAAATCAATGCTGGCACATTATGATCAAAGCAGTTTGCATATGTTACCCATCTGGTCGCATTATGCAAATGATAACTGGTGTATGAGTGGATACCATAGCGTTTCAGTAATTGCCGATGCCATTGTTAAAGGGACTTACAACGGAGATCCAAATCAAGCACTTGATGCCTGTGTAGTAACAGCAAAACACCGCGATTATGAAGGAATAGGTTATTATATGGATAAGGGTTTTATCCCTGCGGAGAAAAGTGGCGTATCTGTTTCCAACACATTGGAATATGCTTATGATGATTGGGCAATAGCACAACTGGCTAAAAAATTAAATCGTACGGATGTTTATAAGGAGTTCATTAAGCGTTCAGAAAACTGGAGAAACAATTATGATCAGGCATCTGGCTTTATGCGACCTAAATTGGCTGACGGAACTTTTAAAAAGAAGTTTGACCCAAAGGATACGGAAGGACAGGGTTTTATTGAAGGAAATAGCTGGAATTACAGTTTTTTTGTTCCTCATGATCCCACTTCGCTGATTGAGGTAATGGGTGGCAAAAAGAAATTCGCCGCTCGATTAGATTCATTATTTAGTATGCATTTGCCAGATGAGTTTTTCGCACATACTGAAGATATTACCCGAGAGGGAATTATTGGGGGCTACGTACATGGCAATGAGCCAGCCCATCACGTGGCTTATTTATATAACTGGACTGATGAGGTGTATAAAGGTCAGGCGCAGATTCGTCACATCTTAAACATGCAATACAAACCCACTGCCGATGGTTTAGGCGGAAATGATGATTGCGGGCAAATGAGTGCCTGGTATATGTTTTCGGCTATGGGTTTTTATCCGGTAGCTCCGGGTTCTGATGTGTATTCATTAGGTAGTCCGTTGGTGAACAAAGCAGTAATGCAATTGGAAAATAATAAAACGTTTACGGTAGAGGCCATAAACCAAAGCGATAAAAACGTTTATGTTCAAAAAGTGATGTTAAATGGAAAAGAAATTACGAACCACAGCATCAAACATGCAGATATTACGGCTGGCGGAAAGCTGACTTTCTACATGAGTGCTAAACCAAAAAAATAATATTTCAATTGTCTCGGTTGTCATATGAAGCCGCTGGTCATGCCAGCGGTTTATTTGTTTTTCAATTTGATGATTATAATGGTAGTATCAACTCAAACGTACCTCAGCCACCATTGCCTGTGTGTTTGTTTATATTTTTTAAACCATTTGCAGGGAAGATAGAGTAATGCTACAACTGAAAACCAGATCATATAGACCACTATTAAATTAAAGCCTAAATTCACAGGTCTAAAATAAAATGGAATCTGGATAATATCTTTCCCTGTAAAGCCTGTTGCAAAAAAAGCTATAACCAAAAAAGTATGTAACAGATAAAAGTGTAATACGTAATAGAAGAAGGGGACTGAGCCATAAATAGCAAAAATCCGGCTCCCGATATTTTTTAAACGTTCCGAGAAAGCTAAAAATAGCATTGCAGGACCTAAAGTCATGCAGGTATACAGTAAGGAAGGTGGGTACTTACTTACATTTAAAAAAGAAAGCATGTTACGGAAAACATTAAGATATTCTTTTCTAGGGGCAGGATCGCCATAAAGATTAATCCATCTTAAAACCAAAAATAGTAAGGTGGTTAAACAACCTGCGAGGATTAAATTTCTTTTGCGCTTTGCAACATCATATCCCTTTTTGTACCAGCTACCTATGGCATAACCGATAAACATGATGCCCGTCCAGGGTAGTATGGCATAGAATACCCCAACTAAATGATTATTAGATATGGGCAGCACTGTTCCAAATGCTGTAAATAGTACTTTTAATATTATCGCCCAGGTAGGGTTTTGTGGTACTGGCAACAGGTTTAAAATATCATGCCCAAATACCAGGAGTAACCCAATAATTAATACAGTTTTATATGATAATCTGCTTATCAGCCCTAGGAGAATCATGCTCCAGCCAATGGCCCAAATTACCTGTAAGATAATAAAATTATAAAATGGGTTAAAGGTTAACCCTAATGACACGAATACGATTTCAACTACGACAAGCCATAACCCACGCTTAATAAGAAATTTACCTGATGCTGCAGGAGTTTTATTTTGTGCAGATAAATAAGCTGATAAACCTGAAAGAAAAACAAATATGGGTGCACAGAAATGGGTAATCCATCTGGTAAAAAACAGCGCTCCAGTTGTGGTGGCAGGGTCGAGCGGATTACCTGTCATGGCCGATATGTGAAAAAAATCACGTGTATGATCTAGTGCCATAATAATCATCACTATTCCTCTCAGGATATCAATAGATAAGATGCGGTTTGAAGGCGGGGAGTGATCTGTATTCATATTTATATAATCTATTTAAAGATATAAAATCCAGACAAAAAAGCATGCTGAATGATTCCAGTTAAATGAAGCTTAGACTTTAGCAATGCCTGTTTCTTTTATCTGGTGATTTTGTTGCCCTTTTTATATTTGTGTGGTCCTGATTTAATCAATTAATGCATCTTTATTTATTTGATAAATATATTTTACCATTTCGAATCAATCACTGTATTGAATTGTAAAATCGATTTAGGAATGCCAAAATATGCGTTTTTAATTTTGATCTTTTAAAAAATATCCTAATATTTGTTAAGTTCTGACCAAATGTTGATTATTTGAATTTTCTAAAGGGCTAACCATGATCGGTATAAAAGGAGCTTAACATTTAATAATTTTAAATGCAACACATCACTAGAGTATTTACAGGTTTTTTATTATTGATTTCATGCTGGATCAATTCATCTGCACAAATCAGTAAATTTAAATATTTACAACGCATTAAAATTATCGAAAGTAATATAGATCGTTATTTTTACCTGAAAGATAAGGGACTATATCTTGAAAATATTGGAAAAACCGAAAAACCATATTCTTATTTATGGCCACTTTGTGCACTAATTCAGGCTAAAAACGAAACAGAGGTATTAAAAAATGATCAGGGTATGCAGCCAGTAATGAAAGCGATTGATCAGTATTACACCAAAGAATCTCCAGCGCCGGCTTATCAATCCTATGTTGAAAAAAGTAGTCAGTTTTACGATGATAATCAATGGATTGCAATTGCTTACCTCAATGCTTACAGCCGTACAAAGAATAAGATTTATTTTGATCGGGCAAAAGAAATTTATACATGGTTATTAACTGGATATGATAACAAAACCGGTGGCGGATTATACTGGAAAGAAGATGAGAAAACCTCCAAAAACACTTGTTCAAATGGGCCTAATATCTTAGTTTCGCTTGAATTATATCAAGCTACAAAAGAAAAAAAATATCTGGATACAGCCTTATTGGTCTATAACTGGACCAATAAAACCTTGCGGGGGCCTGATGGTATTTATTATGATGCAATAAGGGTTGCATCCTTAAAAATAGATTCTGCTGCCTACACATACAATACGGGTACAATGCTGGAATCAAATGTGCTGCTTTATAAAATCACAAAAGATGATAAATACCTAAAAGAAGCAAAACTTATTGCTGCGGCTGCTGAAAAACGATTTTATAAAAATGGAAAACTGCCAGACCATTATTGGTTTAATGCCGTTTTGCTTAGAGGTTACCTGGCTTTATATGCTGTTGAAAAAAACGCTTCACGCCTGGCATTTTTGATTAAAGATGCAGATCGCATTTGGAATACCGAACGTGATGAAAGAAATCTTTTAGGAAAGGAAAGTGATAAAACTTTGTTGCAACAGGCCGGAATATTAGAAATATACGCCAGACTGGCAACTTTAAATTTAACCAAATCATAAAAATATAATTAATGAAAAGAAGAACATTTATTCAAAATACAGGCTTGCTTGGGGCAGGAGTAGTGGCATCCAAGTTTTCATTTGCAGCTGACTTTGCTTCAGAGTTTCCGGTAGTTCGCGCTGCGGCTGGAAAAAGACATTTTGAAAGTAAGGCAGTGAATGCCGCAATAAAAACGTTCCAGTCTAATGTTAAAAATCCGGAATTGGCCTGGCTTTTCGAAAACTGTTTTCCCAATACATTAGATACCACGGTTTATTATTCAGAAAAAAATGGTCGTTCCGATACCTATGTGATTACCGGAGATATAGATGCCATGTGGTTAAGGGATAGTTCAGCCCAGGTTTGGCCATATTTGCAATTCGTAAATGAAGATGAAGCCCTGAAAAAACTAATTGCAGGTGTAATCAATCATCAAACGAAGTGTGTGCTAAAAGATCCATATGCCAATGCTTTTTATGGTGATGCCAATAAAGTAGGTGAATGGAAAACAGATGATACTGCTATGCAGGCGGGTGTACATGAACGTAAATGGGAAATTGATTCATTGTGCTATCCCATTCGTTTGGCTTATCATTATTGGAAAAAGACAGAAGATAAAGCTCCTTTTGATTCAGATTGGAAGAAAGGAATAGAAACGATTCTAAAAACCTTTAAAGAGCAGCAACGTAAAACAGATCACGGCCCTTATCATTTTCAGCGTGAAACCACCAAGCCTACAGATTCATTACCGATGGCTGGATATGGCTTTCCGGTAAACCCTGTCGGATTAATTTGTTCGGCCTTTCGCCCAAGTGATGATGCTACAATTTTTCCTTTTTTAATACCTTCCAACTTCTTTGCTGTGTCCAGCTTAAAACAAGCTGCTGAAATGATCAGGGCACTTCAAAGTGATAAAGCTTTAGAAAGTAATTTGCTTAATCTGGCTGATGAGGTAAATGTGGCTTTGAAAAAGCATGCAATTGTTACCCACCCAACATATGGTAAAATCTACGCATTTGAAACTGATGGCTTTGGAAGTAACTATTTAATGGATGATGCAAATGTACCTAGTTTATTAAGTCTGCCATATCTTGGTGCAATGAGTGCGGAAGATCCAATTTACCAAAACACCAGAAAATTTGTATTGTCTAAAGATAACCCATACTTTTTTAAAGGTACCGCCGGTGAAGGAATAGGAGGACCACACGTTGGTCAGGATATGATTTGGCCAATGAGTATTACCATGAGGGCATTAACATCAAAAGATGATGCTGAAATCAAATATTGTATCAGCACCTTACAAAAAACACATGCCGGTAAGGGTTTTATGCACGAGTCATTTCATAAAGATAATCCCGCTAAATTTACCAGAGCCTGGTTTGCATGGTCCAACACGCTTTTTGGAGAATTGTTATGGAGGACTTACCATGAAAAACCTTCACTTTTAACCGTTTAAAACCCATTTTGCTAAAGGCCATTCATTTTTGTGAAGGCCTTTGGCTTATAAAATACTTATGGGTTTCTATCTTGATTTAGAACCAAATTGATCACATCTTCTACCGAAGCCATCTCACAGGCTTGTCAAGAAAACCAAATTTCTTGAGGTTTAATGCTTTGCCTTATTAAAAATATGTTCAATTTTGCCACCGTTTAGGGGTAAACAGGTTAATTCAATGGGCAACTAAAACGTCAACTATTAAGCCTGCTCTTATCCAGCAATTAATTTTATTTTTAAATATATCAATATCATGACTGTTTTAAATGATAACATTCCAACATCAACACTATTAGAAATTAAGGTAGGCGACACCATAAGTGATGATAATGGATTATCAGGGGTGGTGGTTAATATTGCCATTCAGGAAACTGATGAATTTTTAATGTTAATTTTTGGACTTCAGGAAGGTGGTGAGATCAAAGCGAAAAAACTTCGCCAGGTGTGCTAACCAGAATATCTTCTTTACTATTTTCAGGCTTTAAGTAATAACATTAAATTTGTTCTTCAATTTATAAATCTTAATGAAAACAAAACTTTTTGCCTTCATTTTTACACTGGTATTTATTGTTCAATTGTATGCAGAAGCATCAGGAAATACTTTATTGAGTCAAGTTTCTAAACCATTTATCGTAATTACATTATTGGTTTGGTTGTACTTGGCTACTCATCTTAAAGGTCGTTTTCACAAAAGAATTTTTACAGGTTTAATTTTTAGTTTGGCTGGCGATATCTTTTTGATGTTGCAATCTGAAAACGGTAGCTTTTTTAATTATGGCCTGATTGCATTTTTACTTTGTCACATCTTCTATATTAGGGCGTTTACTCTTGATCATAAATCTAACCCAGAATTTAGAAGTCCGTTTTTTTTGTGGGGTGCAGGAGCATTAATCATTTTCTGCATGGGTTTATTCTTTTACTTACAACCTTACCTGGGTGCCTGGCAGTTTGCGATTTTAATGTATGCCATCATCATTACATTTATGACGATTATGGCGCTCAATCGTTATGGAAAAGTAAACTTGAGTAGTTTTAAGTTTGTGTTAGTGGGTGCATTGCTTTTCCTTTTATCGGATAGTGTGCTGGCGGTGAATAAGTTCGGCAGACCTATTCCTCAAGCTGGTCTACTCATTATGGCCAGCTATATGTTAGCTCAATATCTGATTGTTTACGGAACAGTGGTGCGGGAGTTGGTGGTGAAGCAAACAGAGATATAGATACCTGCGTTTTTTACCAACAAAGGAGTACCTTATTGAATTACACACCAAAGTAGCAGGCACAGAGAATACTGCGCTCAAATTTTATTTCTCTTTTGCGAATTCTTGAACTGCTCTGTGTAAATCTCTGTGCCCTCTGTGGTGAAAAATAACTCACCTTACTTTTTATTCTTTGCGAAAATCTTCTTTTTCTTTGCGGTAAAAACTTCAAAAAGAATATCCTCGCTATTTCTTTTTATCCTTATCCATCACTGTGAACACTTGTACTAATCTTTCTCCATTTTCATCTACAAGCGTCAGCGTATGTTTTCCTGGCGGCGGACTAACAGCCAGTTGGTGATAATTGGTAGTGGTAGCGATATATTCATTGTCAATGTGCCAGTAAATTTTAGAACTTTGATTTCGATGCGCTGCATTTAAAACGATTTTTCCACGTGTTCCATTTAGTTCAAGCGGAATATAAACGGAAGCTCCATTTTTTGGATAGATCAGCTCCATCACATTATTTCCTCCAGATAGATCACAGCCAGGGAGATAGGGTGGCAAGTTTCTATAATCACTGTTTTTAATTCTATAATAATATTCCATTGCCGGTGGCAGAATGAACCAGCTTTTATGCTGCATATTGGTTACACTTTCGCACTGATCGGTTACACGGTATGTTCCGGTTCTATCTAGATGAACAATTTTATGAAAGGGGCAAACAACGGTTTTTTCTCCGGCAACGGGCACCCATTCATCTATAACATCAGGACAAAATTCTCCGGCTTTATAACCACTTTGTTTACAAACCTTAATTTTTTTTAATTTTGTTTTAGGTGTTTCAAACCATTTGCCATTTGGCAACAACCTAAAAAGATCAAATAAAACTGGTGCAGCGGCTTCTATACCCACCAAACCTGGCCGGCCTTCTCCATCTGCATTGCCTACCCATACACAAACCACATAATTTGGTGTTAAACCTACTGCCCAGGCATCGCGAAAGCCGAAGCTTGTACCTGTTTTCCAGGCGACTCTTTGTGATGAAGAAAATTGTTCCCATAAGCCTTCATCACCCGGACGCATTACTTCTTCCATAGCATTAAAAGTTGCCCAAATGGCTCCATGATCTAAAAAAGAGTTGCGTTGATAATCTTTTTCATTCTCCTGCTTAGGATGATAATAGGTTGCCTGTTTATAATCATTGGGATCATATAACCCTTTATAGGCATTAAAATGGTTTAAAGTTCGCACCATGCCCATGTAAGTATTTGCCAGATCCCACATGGTTACTTCACTGCCGCCTAAAATAAGAGATAGGCCATAGTGATCTGCTGGTTGATTTAATGTTCCAATCCCGAGCTTTTTTAGCTTATCGTAAAACCTTTCATACTTATATTGCTGCAGCATTTTCACGGCTGGTATATTTAACGAACGACTTAAAGCCTTATCGGCCGCAATTGCACCATCGTATCCCAAATCATAATTTTGAGGTGAATAACCAGCAATTTGCGTAGGCACATCTGGAATTAGTGTATGTGGTAGAATAAACCCATCATTCAACATACTGGCGTAAAGCAAGGGTTTTAATGTGCTTCCCGGACTTCTTGGTGCTTTGATCATATCTACATGACTAAGCAATGCTGTATTTTCAGGTTGATAAATATTACCCACATAGCTGACCACATTACCTGTTTTAGCATCAAGAATTAATGCAGAAATATTATTGATGTCATTTGCACGGTAACGGTTATTATAGCGTTTCAGAATGGCATTCACTTTGAGTTGAATGTCTTCATTTAGTGTTGTCGTAATTCTGGTGGAATTAATCTCCAAACTCGCTCTTTCTGCCTTGAATCGATTGAGCAAATGAGGTGCATTTTGTGGCAGGGGCATGGGTTTTCCAGGAATAGGTTCCAGCTTTGACAGGTTTGCCGTTCCTTGATCTATATAGTTAAGCTTGGCTAGTCTATCTAATAAATCATTTCGTTTTTTAATTAACCGGGTTGAATTTTTTCCGGGGTGAACCAATGAAGGACTATTAGGCAAAACAGCTAAGGTGGCCATTTCACCCCAGGAAAGGGTTTTGGCATTACGGCCATAATAGCGCCAGCTTGCGGCTTCCAATCCGACTACATTACTTCCAAATGGTGCATTAGCGGCATATAAACCAATAATTTCTGGCTTTGAATATTTAAGTTCCAGCCTAAAGGCGAGGATCACTTCATAAAGCTTCTGCCATATGGTTCTATCTTCCTTTCTGGATAATCTGATTACCTGCATGGTTAGGGTACTTCCACCACTCACTACACTTTTTGCCCGAAGGTTTTGTCGCATAGCTCTG
Source organism: Pedobacter psychrotolerans (assembly GCF_004340665.1). Lineage (GTDB taxonomy): Bacteria > Bacteroidota > Bacteroidia > Sphingobacteriales > Sphingobacteriaceae > Pedobacter > Pedobacter psychrotolerans. The sequence goes on along the minus strand of NZ_SLWO01000004.1, from coordinate 31,210 downwards.
CTCATGGCCAGGAAATCAACTCCAAAATGGCTATAGAATCTTTTATCCTCAAAGGCAATAATACAGTCTTTGAATTTCACTGGTACTGAATCGGCCACCGGAAAGCGCCATTGCCCATCACTTGCAATTGCTGCACTCAATAAATTTCCATTACTGGCTTCAACCACAAAAGATGTAGGAGATTTAAAAAGTTTTGAAGGCAAAAGTAACAAGAACACCAAAAGCAAGGTAATACAAATGATATCTGTAATCAGAAATGCTTTTGGTGTTTTATGCATTTAATTTTAGAAAATTAGAAACCTCACAGGTTTTTAAAACCTGTGAGGTTTGGAGATATGAATAAATTAAATAGGGGACTATTTCACTACCTGCACCCATTTACCATCTTGTGTTGCCGAAATATCATTGTTATACATCGCTTCGCATTGCACTGCTGATAAATAATATTTCCCTAAATAAGAAGCATTCAACAGCACCTTGTAAACCAGACTTTCATTTTCACGGATGTTGAAATAAGTGAAAACCCTATCATCTCTGATATCCTGATAAGTAAAAGGAGAAGAAGCCAAAATGCTTTGGTTATCATTTAACCTGGTGTTAATGATCTCCCATCCAGATGGGAAAATCTGTGTTAAAGCCATTTGCTCATAATACCCCATTCTTCCTGGATTCTTAACCGTTACCTCAGCATAAAAATCCATTCCTTGTTTCAGTGTTGTAGGATCTAATGTGGTTCCATTCAAGCGTTTGTAAATTACATTCATATCCAATACCTCAGGTCGGTTTGGTAAGAAATTATTCTGACCTGCAACAGGTTGTCCTTCTAAAACCAAACGTACAAATAAAACGTTTTTACCGCTATTGGTTACAGATGCCGTGTTTCCTTTAAAGTTTACTGCTGTATTGTTTAAATACTGATTTGAATTTACGGCGGCTGTTTTTCCATCTAAAACATATTGATATTGTAATTTATTAGCAGATTGCGTAGTACCGCAAAATTTAGCAATGGCCAGTAAACTATATGCTGTAGTTTGGGTGCTATACCAGGTATTCTCACCTAATTTTGCTGCCAAAGGTTGTAATAGGCTTGCTGCCTTAGCTTTCTGACCGAGCAAGGTTAAAGTCTCTAAAATCATTGCTTCATCCCGAACATCAGAACCATAAGTTCCACCCAACTGTTTGTATGGCTGGATGGAAGTGTCTAATCCACGAATCATGTTTTGTGCCACATCATTTTGACCTGCTAATTTATAAGCAGCAGCCAGACGCCATTTTGCAGAAACGGATAAGTACTCAAATGCTTTTAACCTGTTCATCGCAGCCATTTCTGGTTTTTTTGCAAGTGCAAGCATGTATAAGCGATAGGCCTGAGATAAATCCCCACCGTAAAAATTATTGCTGTTAGGTGCCCAATTAGCTGCTTTTGTTTTTTGATAACGCAGTAAATCCTCCAGCAATCCTACAGGTAAGGTGTAGCCCGCGTTTTGTGCTTCAACTAAAAAGTGGCCACCATAATTACTTCCCCATTCATCTGCATTTCCCTCACCAGGCCAATAAGATAATCCACCATCAGTGGTTTGGAATCCTTTTATTTTATTAATTCCGGCTTTAATATTTCTCTCCGTCATGGCTTTTTGTTGCTCATTTAACGGACTTAACCGATCTAAATACAACTGTGGAAAAATACCTGAAGTAGTTTGCTCAATACATCCATGCGGATATTGGATCAGATAACTCAGGCGTTTCTTTAAGTTAATCGATGGGATAGAAGACACTTCAAGTGCACCTGAATTTGTTCCGGTCATTCCGATAGGTGAATAATTTATTGCCCATTTCTGACCGGGTTGAACGGTTGCAGAAACTACATTGGTTACATAAGGGTTTGGATTTCGAATATCCATTTCCACATCATAGTCTGTTCGCTCACCGCCACTTTGTGCAATAACTTTCACTTTAGCAATGCCAACTGTATTAGGTGCTTTTACTTCAAAATAGGCCATTTGCTCTCCAGTTTGCTTGTAGAAAAGCTGTTGTTTATTGGTACCCTTAACAATTAGATTACTTGCCTGAAGTTGAACGGAAACATTTTTTAGATTTTTTTCTGTTGCAAAAACCGTAACGGGTAAAGTAAAGGTTTCACCCGGACCAATTACCCGTGGCAATGTTGCTAAAACCATTAAAGGCTTTTTCACCTGAACTGATTTTTCTGCAAAGCCATAAGCTGCATCCTGTCCGGCTACTACCATTGCCCTAACTGCTCCAATATATTGTGGTAATTTGAATTTATGGGTTTTGCTTTCGCCTTTACCAATGGTAAATGGTCCCATATATTTAACCACCGCTTTAAATCGGTTAGCCTTTGCCGGATTTAAGTTTTTATTGATACTTCCATCACCACCAATACTTAAAATTCGTTCCAGGTTTCCTCCCCATGCACCTAAAACATAATCAAATAAATCCCAGGTTTTAACGCCTAATCCTTCACGGGCGTAGAATGCACCATGCGGATCTGGTGTTTTGAAACGTGTTAAATCCAATAAACCTTCGTCAACCAGTGCAATGGTATAAGTCATGGCCTTTCCGTTCTGTTCCCCAACAGTAATGGTATTTACAGTTTCAGGTTTAATCTTATCCTGCATTTTGATGGTAGGTTTCAAAATGGTTTGTGGATCTTCTACCAGAATCGGAATTGCCCCGTACATCCGGATTGGCAAATCATTAACCGTTTGTGCGTGAGGCTGTAACAGTGTAATGTTCGCAAAAACATTTGGCGCCATTTCTTTTTCCGCCTTAAATTTGTATTGCGTTTGTCCAGCTTTAGTATCAATCCAGAAGGTTTTTAAAACCCGACTTCCATTTTCAATAGATACCAATGCTCTACCATTTTCAGCAGTAGGAATGGTAAGCGTAATATCTTCACCAACTGTAAATTTCTCTTTATTTGCGGTAAATGATAACATGGATGCTTCTGTTGGATTTGATCCTTGTTCACGTTGTGCCCAACCCGGCCAATCTACATAAACTGATTTTCCGGTAACATGACCACCATTTACATCCCGAACTAAAATTAAATACCGACCCCATTCAGGTTCATCAATTTTTAAATTCCAACTGCCTTTTCCATTTGATAGGGTTACCTGATGTGTTTCTACCAACTTGTTGTATTGATTTTGCGTGAAGTTGGCATAGGTATACTGATCATCCTGTTCCCACCACCAGCGCCATTGTGTTTTATACAGCTCTACCTGAACGGTTTTACTGCCAGAAAGCAATTTCCCATCTGTATTCACATTTACAATCTCAATTTTATGGTCTTTGCCAGTAACCAGCATGCCACTGAGTTTATCTCCCTTTTCCGGGCGAATACCCAAATAGCTCTTATAAACATGATAAGGAATACTAAAATTATCAATACTGAAATTTCCTCCTGGTTCAAAAATCTTTGTGGTAAAGTTAGCCCTTAAAACACCCGGAGCAGTATTGTTTTCGTTTAAATTGGTATTCACTTGCGCACTTCCTGCGGCATTTAATGTGCCTTCAAAAATGGTCTTCACCTGTGATTCAAAATTAACCGTAGGATTATCAAAACTGTAGCCTTCAAAGCCTTTAAATTTAGTTTCTGTGGTATTTAAATTCACATCAACCTTGGCTTTTAAATTTTGAGCAGCAGCACCAAATAGCCATTTAGCAGATAGGGTAGCGGCAGAAGTTCCGGTAGTCAGGTAAGGTTTGTTGCCTACATTGAAATCAATCTTTAATCGGTTTGGCATAACCGTTTCAATCTTCAGGGTTTTGGTGAAAGTTGCTCCACCTGCCTTCACTTTCGCCATCCAGTTTCCGGTTGGTGCTGTATTTTCGGTTGCTGTTTTGAAAGTATAAAAACCATTTAAAGGCTTGCCATTAATCAGGCGTTTGTACAATTGCCCTTTTGGGTTATAAAATTCCATGGTAACCGGATAATTTGCCGGAAGTTTTTTTAGTTTATCTTCCAGTACGAAAGACACAAATAAACTATCTCCAGGTCGCCAAACTCCACGTTCCCCATAAATAAATCCTTTTAAACCACTTTGAACTACATCACCACTCACATCAAAACGACTCAACGGGAGCGAACTTCCATCATCTAGTTTCAAATATCCGCGTTCCGAACCGTTTTTTGCAATCAGCAAAAAAGGATGGCGCTTTAAGTCAAAACGGGCAAAGCCATCGCCATCTGTTTTCGTTGTAAAAATGATTTGCTTCTGGTAATCCATCAACTCCAGATCAACCCCACTCAATGGTTTAGCTGTTAACAAATCAGTTGCGACGATAAGCATGCTGTTATCATTTCCTCGTTTAGCAACTAAACCGATATTAGAAGCCAATAAATTTCTGCTTACCCAACGCTCAGTCGTATAGAATGACGGGGTACAAGGATTATCCTTATCATTCCAGCGGTAATTGGGTGGATAGTTGCTATTGTATTTCTGCCAGAAATTATCATCTTCATCTATTTTTTCACCATATATTTCGTTCTCATCATAATAGCTATCCCCACCATCGCTTTCTACTTTTTCATCATTGGCTTTGCAGTTATAAGCATTGTATTCTCTTCTAAACGCGATGGTTACCCGGTACATGGCACCAGGCTCCGTACGGATCATCTTATCTAAATCCAGCGTAAAGCGATTTTTTTTATGCAAGTTTAGAGATTTGTCTTCATCCAGTCGTATGGTTTTCTGCAGAATCGGTTTAGCTACTCTTCTAAGTTCATTTCCATCGCGGTAACTATTGCTCTGGAAGAATTGAGGAATGTTATTTTCATAAATTTTAATAACAGTAACATCTACAGCCTTAAGGTTGATGGCTTCAAAAGGTAGTACGAGTTTGCTTGAATTTGGCAGAATTGTGCCAGCACCTGCAATGGTTACGGCTGGTAATTTATCTTCGAAAACCAGATTTGCAGTTTTGCCACCTGCTAATGTTTTGCCATTAATATTCTCTACACCATTGTTAACGTTCAACGTGTAATTTCCTTTCAGTTCTTCTGCGGCATACACCTTTACCTGACTGGCATCTATCGTAAACCTTAAATCGCTTAAATTTCCAAGGGCAATCATACCTGTCAAATCCTGGCCTACACCAATGGGTTCAGAGAATTGCACCAAAGCATAATCTTCTTCGCCCTGAATGGCTTTCATATCCAGAATTTCAAACTTATTTAAGGCAGGTATGCGGATTTCTTCTTTACCTTTTTGCTCTGCATCCAGTTCATCGCCATCCCAGTCTAATTTGAGGGTTTGGTCTGATGCTTTTTTCTTTATACTGTCGACTGTAAATTTTGATATGTTTTTAGCAGGATCATGCTGCCATTTTATTTTTAGTTTCTGGTCAAAATCAAGGGTTATAACTTTTTCAATTTTAGCGGTTTCCTCAGCATCTGCTGTAGCCACTTCACCCGTCAGTTTCATATACTCCAACGAGGTATTATTTTGAGAAACCAGGCCATTCTGAGTAAGCATGATTCCAGGCGTAATGACCTTAAATTCAAAATCGAAATCTTCCAGCCCTTTTTCCGTTGCTGAAACTTCTGATAATTTGAAACTTGCTTCGTATTCTTTACCTGGTTTCAGGTTTTCATCTGGTCTGAATTCAACCGTTTGTGGATCAATCCAATAAGTTTTTCCCGAAATAGAGGGCGAGAAATCGAACAGGTCCCGGGAATCTGCCTTTCCCAGATCCTGCATACCTGTTGCTGCATTTGCAAGGTGAACACGGATAAAACTTTTCTTAGATATTGTACCTGAGGTATATGCCTCAATGTATTTGGCATAGGCCTGATTGTCTTCATTTGATTTTTTCTTGTGACGGAAATAAATAAAAATGATTGCAGCAATCGATAGTGCTAAAAGACCTATAAAAATAAATTTCTTTTTGGATGACGATTGGTAGGTAGATGGTTGCTCCATTTTGGGATAATGTTTTATTTTAGATGGAGGAAATTAAATAAAATTAATGTGAAAAGGAATGATGTTGAAAAGTAAGACGTAATTTGAATGCCCTTGTATATTTTCATTGTCGTAATTGCTATGTTTTTCTAAATAATGATTGATCAGTTAATGTTATTTATATTAATACCTTAATCAATGCCCAACGATTGGAAACATTTCCTTACTTTTCGATTTGTTCCTTTAGTATGATTTAGATATGTTTACGTCATCAACCTTATAAACGAGATATAATGAAGAAATTATTGATTTTTGGATGCCTGATGATACTTGCTAATATTTCTTTTGCGCAACAAACAAATGCCGAAAAGGAAGTTGATCAAGCCGTAAGCAAATTGTTAGGATTAATGGTTACCCCGGATAGCCTCAAACTGGATCAATTGCTTTTAAATAATTTAAGCTACGGCCATTCGAGTGGAAAGATTCAAAGTAAGCAGGAGTTTATGCATTCATTACTTTCCGGTGAATCAGATTTTCTGGATGATATGATAATAGGTGATCCTAAAACTATCGTTCAAGGCAATACAGCGCTGGTGCGTCATAAATTGACAGCTCAAACAAATGATAAGGGAGTTAAGGGAAGTATTAACCTCTATATTTTACTGATCTGGAGTAAGGAGAAATCAGGCTGGAAGTTGCTTGGCAGACAGGCGGTTAAAGTACCTTAAGTGAGTCTTTAGTCTAGAGTTCGGAGTCATAAGTCCTGGGTGCGTTAATTTAGTCTTGAGTTTAGAGTTTGCAGTCTTGAGTTCTGGGTGCTTTAATAAGCTTTGAGTCTAAATTTCGATTAATATCTAACCTCCTAAACCCTAACCCTATAACCTATTTACTTAATCATCACGCCCGGCCTGTTCACCAGTGGAATTTTAATTAGATTGATATCGACTATACTTTCCGGGAGAAAAATAAACTTTTTATCATAGATCGTGCTACCAATATAATAACTCAGCCAATATTCATTGGTTAGGCCAAAAACTTCTGGATCAATGGCTTCTACACCTTTGAATTCCTGTGCAGCCATATCACCGATGAAATGTCGTAAAACAGACGTTTTAACTTGCTTGCCATCTTTTTCTCCATAACCTTTAGAACTGATGAGCACATTGGTAATCGGCTCGTTTTTTAAGTTGACCAGATAAACCGTCCAGTTTTTAACTTCTGGCGTTTCACTCATCAGCACAACTGCCATTGCAATATCTTCAACTATATTTTCTGGTAAATCTGCTTTCAATTTTTTAATTATTGAATTTTGAATGATGGAATAATTGAAATTTTGAATGATAGAATAATAGCATGTAAATTTAATCCTGATAATCCTAAAATCTTTTAATCCTGATCTATTTTTTCTTCGCCACGGCTTTTTTCGCTGCTGGTGCTTTCTTTTTTGCAGGTGCTTTTTTCTTGGTTTCGAATGCGTTTGGTACTTGTTCTACAATCATTTTCTTTACTACCTCTAAATCAATGTCAACCAATTCTTCAGGTGTATATTTTTGTTTAGTAGCCTCGTTGTTCCTCAATTTAAGCATGAGTTTACCGAAGCGAATAAATGGTCCCCAACGTCCATTTTCAATAGAAATTTTTTCTGCATCCCAGGTCTTAATGAAGCGATTAGCTTCTTTCTCCACCTTTTTACTAATGAGTGCCTCAATATCTTCCTGTGATAAGTTATCGAAATCATACCCTTTTGCAGGGATGTTAATGAATAAATCATTCCATTTAATGAATGGTCCGAAACGGCCTTTTCCTTTCGTTACACCTAAACCCTCGTAATGCGCAATAGGTGCATCAGCATCCATCTTCTCCTTAATAATTTCAACCGCCCGATCATAGGTTACCGATAAAGGTTCTTCATTTTTTGGTAGCGAAATAAAGCTTTCTCCCCACTTCACGTACGGACCAAAACGTCCCACACCGATCATCACTTCTTTACCTTCAAAATCAGGAAGCGAAAATGGAAGTTTAAACAATTCTAAAGCATCTTCGAGTTGGATCGTAGCAACGGATTGGCTACGCATTAAACTGGCATAGCGTGGCTTTTCTTCATCGTCCTGTTCACCAATCTGAACGAGCGGACCGAATTTACCAACTTTCGTATACACATTTTTGCCAGTAGCCGGATCCAAACCAAGTAAACGCTCTCCAGTTGCACGTTCTGCAGTTTCTAAAGTATTTTCTACTTCCTGGTGAAAAGGGTTATAAAAAGAATGCAGCATTTTAGTCCATTCTTGTAGACCCTGCGCAATCTCATCAAATTCCTTCTCTACATTAGCGGTAAAATTGAAATCTACAATACCTTTAAAGTGTTCAACCAGAAAATCATTTACGACTTCGCCAATATCAGTAGGGAAGAGTTTTGATTTTTCAGCACCTGTAATCTCAGATTTAATTTCTTTTGTAACTGTTCCGTTATTTAAAACAATCGCTGTAAACTTACGGGGTTTACCATCTCTGTCTTCCTTCACCACATAACCACGATTTTGAACCGTAGAAATGGTTGGTGCATAAGTAGACGGACGGCCAATGCCCAATTCTTCTAATTTCTTTACTAAACTGGCCTCAGTATATCTTGCTGGCGGACGCGAATAACGCTCCGTAGCCTGCATTTCGTTTAAGAATAGTTCTTGTCCCTTAGCTAAAGGAGGGAGGATCGCACCGCCTTCTTTTTCTTCACCTTCTTCATCATCTGTAGATTCTAAATAAACTTTTAAGAAACCATCAAATTTTAATACTTCACCTTCAGCAACTAAATGTTCTTTTCTGGTAGATGCGGTGATTTGGGCAGTGGTTTTTTCAAATAAGGCCTCACTCATTTGTGAAGCGATGGAACGTTTCCAAATCAAATCGTATAAACGTTTTTCAGAAATATCGCCGTCTACAGTGTGTCTATCGAAATAAGTTGGGCGGATGGCTTCGTGAGCCTCTTGTGCACCGGCAGATTTCGTTTTATATTTTCTTGGCTGATGATACTGATTACCATAGGCCGATTTTATTTCTTGTTCTGCAGCAGATAAAGCTGTATCTGATAAGTTTAACGAATCCGTTCTCATGTAAGTAATCTTACCGGCTTCGTATAATCTTTGCGCCACCTGCATGGTTCTGGCTACCGAAAAGCCTAATTTCCTGGAGGCTTCCTGTTGTAAAGTTGAGGTGGTAAATGGTGCAGCAGGGTTACGTTTTGCTGGTCTCGTTTCCAGGCTGGTAATATCGAATTTGGCTGTTGCACAATCCTGAAGAAACTTTTCTGCATCAGCTTCGCTATCGAAACGTTGAGGCAATTCTGCTTTTACGGTTTCTCTGCCTTTACCAGTAGAAAACTGAGCTGTAATTTTAAAGGCTGCTGAAGCATTAAAGTTTTGAACTTCTCTTTCTCTATCAACAATTAAACGCACCGCAACGGATTGAACACGACCTGCTGATAGTGATGGTTTTACTTTTTTCCACAATACAGGTGATAGTTCAAAACCCACCAATCGGTCTAAAACACGGCGGGCCTGCTGGGCATTCACTAAATTATAATCAATACTTCTCGGACTATCAATGGCTTTTAAAATCGCAGGCTTAGTGATTTCATGAAATACAATCCTCTTGGTTTTTTCTTCCTTCAGACCTAAAGTCTCAAACAAGTGCCATGAAATTGCTTCTCCTTCACGGTCCTCATCGGATGCTAGCCATACCATTTCGGCCTCCTTTGCTAATTTCTTTAATTCAGCAACCATGCTTTTTTTATCGGCAGGTACTTCGTAAGTCTGGGCAAAGTTATTTTTGATATCAATGGCCATGTCGCCTTTAACCAAATCCCGGATGTGGCCGTAGCTGGATTTCACAAGGAAATCTTTTCCTAAATAGCCCTCTATGGTTTTAGCTTTTGCAGGAGACTCGACGATTAATAAGTTTTTAGCCATGAAATACGATTTTGTGCAAATAAAGCTATAATTAAAGCATAAATCAAAACATGCATGGAATTTTATACGATTTTTTTTCAAATTTAAGAAGTGAGGCTAATCATTATTTTAAGAAAACAGAATGATTAATGGTTATATACATCGTCCTCTTTTTTAACGAGGATGAATGAGAACATCGATTTTATCGCTATTTGTTGAATACCTATAAGCCTGTCGGCACCTTCCGATGCATAGGAGGGAATGGCGATCGTAATTCCCCTCTTTCAGAGGGGTGGTCGCAGACCGGGGTGTTAAAATAAATTAATAATTATCGAATTCAGGTTAATCGTTTGACCCCCACCACCCTTGGTTGGTGACTCACCAACCAAACCAAACTAACCAATACCAACCAATTCAAACTATGGTGGCTTAGCGACAATTTTACTGCTGTTGGCCTTAAGTTAATTGAATGGGAGGGGTTAAATTTTCAATAGCTTCTCTTTCCATCATCTCCTAAGCCGGTTGTCAGGGTAGAAATAGCAGGTCGTCGATCGCGAGGTGCGAAGAATGCTGTCTTAATCCTTTCCCTCCCGGGGAAAGGTGCCGTTAGGCGGATAGGGGCTTTTTACATTATTTACAGGAACATTACCTTGATGAAAACTTTTTGTACCTATATTCGTATATAAATAAAAAAGAACGATGATCAGCACAATTCTAATCCTATTAAACTTTTTGGTTCCGAATCCACCAAAAACTGTTTACGATTTCAGCTTTAAAACCATTGATGGTAAAGAGGTAAAACTGTCGAAATTTAAAGGCAAAAAAATCATGATAGTGAATACGGCTTCAAAATGCGGTTTCACGCCACAGTACGAAGATTTAGAAAAACTTCAGAAGCAATATGGCAAAAAAGTAGTGCTAATTGGTTTTCCGGCAGGAAATTTTGGCGGTCAGGAATTTTCTACCAATGCTGAAATTAAAGAGTTTTGTACTGGTAAATATAATGTATCATTCTTAATGGCAGAAAAAACCAGTGTTAAAGGAGATGATATCAATCCATTATTTAAATATCTGACTTCTCAAACCAATACAGAAGAGCAAGGCGATATCAAATGGAATTTTGAGAAATTTCTGATCAATGAAAAAGGTCAATTAGTTCACCGCTTCCGTTCTAAAACAAAGCCTTTAGATGAAGCTATAGTGAAAAACCTGTAAGCTTAAATATTGCGGGGGGTATTAATCCTTGACAAAATTTAAAAATACAGATTGTAAAAAAGGTTTAAGGAAGTGGATATGATTTATCTTCCTTAAACCTTTTTTTATTGTTGAAAAATTAACGCTAATGCCTCTTAATTCTTTTCTAAAATTGTTTTCCAAACTACTGCACTGAGCACTGCACCAGTGATCGGTGCAGCTATAAACATCCATATTTGTTTCAGTGCTTCACCACCAGATAGCAACGCCGGACCAATACTTCGTGCTGGATTTACAGAAACCCCTGTAATTTTAATTCCGACGATATGAATAAGCACCAATGAAAGGCCAATCGCCAGGCCGGCGAAACCACCATTAATATTTTTGGTAGAGGTGGCTCCAAAAATGACCAGTAGAAAAATGAATGTGAAAACAGCTTCGGCTACAAATGCTGCAATTGAATTATATTCAGCCAGATAACCTTTTCCCCAGCCGTTAGAACCCAAAGCCCATTCTTTCATGGCAAAATTAGCTTGATTGCTTACAATAAGATAAAGCAGTGCCGCACCTGCAATTCCGCCTAACACCTGTGCAACAATATAGTAAGCTGCTTCACTTGCCTTCATTCTGCCAACCACCACCATACCGATGGAAATAGCTGGATTGATGTGGCAACCAGAAATGTGACCTATTGCATAAGCCATCGCCACAACCGAGAGGCCAAAAGCAAAAGAAATACCCAGCAAACCGACACCAGTTGTGCCATCTGCCCCCGCAATTACGGCGCTGCCGCAACCCATTAAAACCAATACCATTGTACCTAAAAATTCAGCACTAAATTTTGAGAATTTACTCGTTTCCATATAATTTAAATTAGAAGTTTAGAAAAACGAATAGGGGGAGATTCATCGTAAAAGTAATTTAAATTTTACATTTTCAAATATTTTCGTAAAATAAATGTAAGGGTTGAAATTTGTCTTTAAGAGTTAAGGGGCTCAAATCCTCAAGCCCCAAATTAACCAAACAAACTATTTTTGAAGTAAAGAAATAACTCAGAATTTTGATAAAAGATGAATAAACATTATCTATCTCAATAGCATTTCAATTAGTCTCTAATTAATAATTCTTATTTTCCTGATGGATAAAAAGAAAAATGCAATGGAATAAAAGCCAGCTAAAATACCGGAAGATGCCACCGAGGCGGTCACACCAAAATCAAAATGATCAGGAAAGCTTATATGAATAATGAATAAAGTAATGGATACGATTAATATGGTATAGAAACTATGCAGGCCAGCTAGTTTGAACATTTTACGGTTTTCTTCGAATTTTTTATTCATTACAAAATGGATGGCATCATCATTTTGTAATGCCCTTACTTTTTTCAAAACATCTATGGTGATGAGAAATGGTAGTAATAATGACATAGGCAATAGGAACCGGGCCAGGTTTTGCTCACCGCTAAATAAGTAAACAGAGGGTTGTGCACTCAGTACAAAATAGGGGATGACAGTATTTAGTAACACATTCGGAACGAAGTATAATAATAAATTTTTGCGTACAAATTTTTGCCATCTAATCATTTTTATTCTCATCAGATCAGATGTTTGCATATTCATTGATATCGCTGGTCATTAATGAAATTACACTAGCCTTGATTGATAAAGCATCAACTTCTCTTAAAAAAGTCTCTTCAGACATAAAAGAGAAATCCAGTTGATTGTTAAAAGTGCTTACGACCAGTGTGTTGGCGTTTTTCCATGGAAAGGCTACAGTAGGGCTATAAATGGTTTCTACACTAAATGTTTTATAATGCTGCCTGATATTTAGCAGCCCCATATTGCTTAATGTAATATCATGAGAACCATTTGTAGAACGTAAGAAACCAATCATTTTACTGGCAGTGGAATGGAAAAATTCACTCATTTTTAAAAGTTGAGCTACATCCATTTTATTAATTTTATCCTCCAGATTAGCTTTTAGCATTCGGGCATTTTGCCAGATATCCGTATCACCAGCAGGTACTTTAAGTTCGGCAATTGGTGCAAAAGCAAACATGGTATCAGCCTTTATACCCGGTATAAATCGCCTGATATCTACAGGACAAATGATTTTTCCATGAGCCTTATCTTGCTTTAACCTTTTAAAGGCATCAATAAAAATGGCACAAATAGCCGCATGAACGCTTGTGTTTTCTGTTTTGCATTTGTTCAGAAAAGCGTTTGTTTCTTCCTTGCTCAATTTCCAGTTGATGGCATAATTATTCGGATTAAATCTCTTTTCTGATGTAGGTTTGAAAAGGAAAAATAGTCTTCCCAAAGCAGCAAATGTTTTACCTTTTATTAAATTTTGCTTCAAATCCTTTTGAGGTAATAATTCACTAACTGATGAAAAGGATTGATAAGGCTGAAGTTCCTGTTCTGGATGATCAATTAAAGTTAACAGCTCCTGCATCAGGTTGGCTATGGTCGTTCCATCGCAAATGCAGTGGGGTAGAATCAACATTAAATTGGATTCCAGGTTACCCTTTAACCACACCAGTCTAGCAAGAGGTTTATTGTTTTGATTGAAGAGCTTATACCATTCTGTTTTAGATTCTTTTAACCAGTCACTGTCGCTTAAAAAAGCTACTTTACGTATCGGGATTTGATCAATATTATCGTTGGGTACAAAATGAGGGATTTTATTGATCATCTCAATATTCATCCGCAGCAAAGGATGTTTGCTTTGAATTTTATCCAGCGCCTGCTGAATATTATTTTCTTCCAATTCACCTAGTATTTTTGCCGTAAAAACGCAGTTTAATGGCGTTATGGGATCAACATACATGATTCTTTCGCCTAAAATTAATCTTCTTTTCATATCATCATCTCTATATTTTGACACATTCTTCTAAAAGAGCAATTACCTTTTCCTGAATGAACTGCGCATCTTTAAATGGAAGATAGCCCTCACTGGCGATGAAGGAAAAGTCCATTTGTTTTCTAAAAGTTGAAGTTAATATGGTGGTGGTATTTCCCAATGGTCCGATTACGGAAGGACTGTAGATGGTTACAAGTTCGAAATTTTCATATTCATGCGGAAAATCCAGTTTTCCAAGATTCGAAAACATACAATCGTTACTTGTTTTACCATATTTTAGTAGCTTACTGAAATGATGAAGTGCAGGATGACAAACTTCCATCATCATCATTAAAGCATATGGATCGAGTTTTGCTAATTTCTCATTAACCTTTTTCTGTAGTTGTTTAACACCATCAATAAAATGATCATTTTTTTCTGCAGATAGCACAATCATTAATCCAAAGGCAAAAACATGGTCCTTTTTAATCAATGGATTTAAATTTCTGATATCAACCGGAAGAGATATTTTATTAAAAGATTTTTCTGCTCTTACTGTGTGAAATGCCTTTAACACAACAGCACTAAGTAGCGTGTTAACCGTAAATTCGTTTGCTCTACAAAAGTTTACGATAGCTGTAGTAAGTTCTTCATTAAGTTTCCAGTGGATTAGAAAATCCTGCTTTCGGTCTATCTCAACCTTTTTAACTGGCATTATCCATAGTGCTAAGGTTGCCATTCTACCGATCAGTGCATTTTTGGTTCGTTTACGATAATTGCTAAGCACCTTTGCGGGAACAATATCTTTAATGTCCAGGATGGGAATTTCGGTTCCAATATTTGCGTCCGGATGATCAAGTAATAAAAGAAGTTCTTTTAAGATGGACAGGCCAGCAGTTCCATCACAAAGGCAGTGGTGAAAAACCAGCAAAAATTCTGAATATACTAAGCCTTTGATCCAGGTAACCCTGAAAAGTGGTGAAATGGTTGCATCAAATGGCATACGCCATTCCCGTTCAGATTCTTCTTTCCAATCTGTATCATGATGGCGTGCGACCATGCGAACCGGAACTTTTAACGATGTTGCTGAATGTGTTGTAAACCAGGGTTTTTGATTCTCATCTATTTGGATAGTTGCAGCCAGCCAAGGATGTTTCATCTGAATATTTAAAAGTGCCGACTCCAGGATCTTTTCAGAAATTTCGCCCTTAATTTTAAATGGAAGAACCAGATTAAACGGACTTGTTCCATCACCATAAAGCATTCTTTCGCCAAAGAGTAATTTTCGTTTGATTTGATTCATCAGGCAGGTTCTAAAATGCGGTTATTTTTAGCGAAATCTTCCAGTAATTCAACAGCCTTATCATTCCCTCCAGCAGCAATAAAGGTTTCCCTGATTTTTTGAGCGGCCAGACGATATTTAGGATTTTCCAATAGTTCGAAAACGGTATTTCTTAAATCAGTTATCCGAAGTCGTTTATACCTGATACTTACCCCACAACCTGCCTGCTCAATCAGTTTTGCGGTATGAAAATGATCATAAGCAATTGGCGTAATTAGCATGGGTAGGCCATTGGTAAAGGTGTCATTTACGGTGTTGAAACCACCATGACAGATAACAGCGTCCATATGAGGCATTAGTTCGGATTGTGGAACGAAGCCACTTACAATAAAATTATCTGGCCATTTTTCGAAAATATCCGGATTGGTAGCCGCAACAATGGTTATCGGTTCACCAGCAAAAGCATCGATGAGTTTTTGAAAAAATGCTGCACGAATATCTACTAATAAAGTGCCTAAGGAAACAAACACTTTGGGAGTAGTGGCTTCAGCTAATCTATCCCAATCAAATGCTGCCAGGTTCGGACGGCCTTTAACCGGACCTACGAAATGCATATGTGCTGGTTTTTCATCGAACCCAGCAAAAGTTTGTGAGGTAAAAACCAGGTTCAGCTGGTGCGAGTGGATATGGATTTGCTCACTGTAAATCCCCACTTCCTTCTGCAGACCTAAAATCAGATTTTGTTGCCACTCAAATATTTTGGGTGCGCTGTTCGCCGTATCGCCCATCACATCTGGCGGTACTGGTGTAGTGGTCACTGATGGAATTCCTTTTATATGAGCGCATAGTGCTCCGGCAAAAGTAATACAGTCGTTTACAATCACATCAGGTTTCCACTCATCCACGAATTTATTCAGTGGCTTCATCATGATGCGGGCAAAGGGAACGTAAGTTTCCTCTAGGGCGAGTTTCATCACTTCCGGACCAGAACATGATGGTCCATCATCCTGACGTTTTAAAATCAAATCAATTTCTTCAGCGTGTGGCAGTAAATCTTCTTCCGGATAAATAAAGTCACCACCTTCTGGGAGATGAACCTTTGCCAACGAAGTGATTCCAAACCATTTTACTTCATGTCCACGAGCCAGTAAGCTGGCCCCAATGCTGAGTGTTGGACTAATGTGGCCAAAAAAGGGTGGAACAACAAATAGAAATTTCGACATATGGATTTAAATTAAGTGGTCAATGTTTTACTGGTGGCTTCAAGAAGTGCATTTTCCAATAAATCGGCTGCAGTTTCGTTTCCACCAGCATGAATGAAGGATTGTTTAATTTGTATGGCGGCATTTTTGTACGATGGATTTTCGAGCACGCCATTTACAGTTTCTAAAAGGTGTTTTGCTTTAAAGCGATTGAAGTTTAAACGTTCACCTGCACCCACTCTTACTACACGGCCCGCGACATGACTTTGATCATATGCAATTGGAATAACCACCAAAGGCAAGCCATGCATTAAACTTTCACAAACGGTATTATGGCCTGCATGGCAAACCACTGCATCTAAATAAGGTAGTAACTCAACCTGAGGAACCTGCTTCTGAACTGTAAAATTTTCCGGCCATTCCTCAAATAAATTAGGGTCGGAAACAACCACTACATGAATAGGCTGTGACGCAAAGGCTTCAACAACTTTACTAAAAAAGCTTTTTTTATGCTCATGATCGAAGGTTGTACCAATGCTGACCAGAATTTTAGGTTGGTTAATACGGTGAAAAGCCTCCCAGTTAAAGGGTATTGCTACTTTCCGGTGGTTAAAAACCGGACCTACAAATTTGAAATGCTCTGGCAATTCCATTTCTCCGAAAAAATCACGGGAGGTGAAAATCAGCGTCAGGAGTTCTGAAGTGCTTAGATTTTTCGATTCATGAATGCCAAACTCCCGTTGCAAGGCCATAATTTGATTAACTTCCCACTCATGCACTTTGGGCAACTCATCCATTACTTTTATGGCAGCTGGTGCAGTCACAGAGGTGGCATAGGGTAGGTTTCTATGGGTTGCTGCCATTCCCCCTGCAAACATTTGATGATCTGTAATCACCATATCGGGCTTAAACAAATCTAACCACCTCACTATCCCATCGTAACTGTGCCGGTTGAGCGGAATCAACACTTCTTCATATAAAAATTTAACACTATCAATTCCGTAAACTACTTTTTGAGTGATGATATCCAGGTATTTTTCCGCTTCTTTTTTCTGCTGATCATCTTCATGGTATTGGATAAGCAAAAGTTCGCCTCCCAAGGGAAGTTTATCACCTAGCGCTTGATCTAAAGTAATCCAGCCTACCCGGTGTCCGCGTTCCAACAAAACAGTGCCCAGGCTTAGGGTAGGGTTAATGTGACCGGTTAATGGAGGTACAATGAATACAAATTTTGCCATACGCGTTGATCTTTTTTATTTTCGTTGAAAGAAATTTAATAGTGCCTCACCAATAAGTTGTGGCTCTTGTATTGGAATGTTATGGTCTCCATCAACGATTTGAATCGATGAATTTTTAATTTTCTGGTTTAGGTTTTTACCAGTTTCCAGGCAGTTTGAGCTTAAGCCGTAGAGCAGTAAAACCTCCTGTTCAATTTTTGTAATGGCTTCCTCTTTAAAAAAATCTTTTTCCAGAATCATATCTTCTTTAATAGAGGTTTGATGAAAGAGATATTCATACATGCGGTGATTTTTTTCCATTTGTCTTTTACCCATTTTAACCTTCGTGGTATCAGTAAAATTTTCTACGTAATGTTCCAGAAACTCACGACTATACTCTTCAATAATTCCTCGGGCTTTTTCATCGCTGGGATCAGGAGCTTCAATAACCGCCAGTTTTTTAATCAGGTTTGGAAAGCGGATAGCCATTTTCAAAGCAATTAATCCACCAAAACTATAACCACCTAAGTAAACCTGTTTTAATTTCAGCGCATCCATTAAACCTTTTAAATCATCCGTCATACTCTTTAGATCGTAACCAGACAGCGTTTTTCCGCTCATACCATGACTTTTCAAATCATACAACACCACATGAAAATGTGTAGCCAGCATAGGAGCGATGCTAAAGTAATAAACAGATAAATTACTGAACATGCCATGTACCAACACAATGGTTTCAGGTGCATTTTGATTCAACTCCTGAATATGTACCGATTGATGATTGATGTTTAAGATTGGCATTCTTCGATGTAAGAGATGATCATACCTAAGTTCAGATTAATCAACTGATCTAAATCCATGGATGAAAGCCAGCCCGTAAAATCAATCTGATCGCCAAAATGTGCTTTGATTTTTTCTGAAAAGGACACAATCTCAATGCTGTCCATTTCTAAATCTTTGGTGAATGAACTTTCTGGTGTGATGTCCATTTCCTCCACAAATTCTTCTCCGATTACTTCAGTTATAAATTTTTTCATGAGATTGAAAATCTCTTCTTTGCTTAATTTAGTTGTTATAGTGTCCATCCGATGATATAGTTTTGGTGTTTGATTGTTTTGATAGTGATGTTATTAATGATGAGTTCATCACCATTAATTTTTTCTACGGTGTAAGCCTTGGGGTTTCCCTGTAAGCCTTTGCCTAAAAATTTGCCATAAGCTTCTTTCGCTACCCAGAAGCGGGTTGCCCATTCGGTTTTGTCTTTTTGTGCTAAAAGTTCCAGTTCGTGGTCATTGAAAACCAGGTCAAAAAAAGCATGACTTCTTTCTTCAATGGTTTCGATATCTATTCCAACAGCCTGATCAAACCTGGCAATACCCACGGCATCTGTTCCCTTATGGGCAATTGAAATCTGTATCCCTTCAGTTAAACCACCTTTAACATAGGGTTTGCGAAATTCATCCGAATAGATTTCGAAGGTGATAGGGTAGCAAGCCTGTTGTTTTTGGGTATTCAGTAAATTCCTGACCGCATCTTTTGCAGCTACCCTGCTAATCATCCAGGTTTTTCTTTTATTGGGTAAAAGGCTATTATGGTGCTTTTTTTCTGTCTGATTGAAATATCTTTTCAGGATAAAATCCCATGATACCACCCTCGAATAGGCATTTCCAAAAAGGAAAACCCCAGGTGCAATTTCTTCAGATAAGCGGTTGCGCAGTGGTGACATGGATACATTCCAAAGCGGTTCATCGATCTCTAAACGGCGGTTTTGCCAGCCCGAAATGATGAGCCAGATCTGACCAGCCTTTTTCATCACGATATCTGCCGTAGCAAATTCATCATTTAATTCGGTGAGTACACAAGTGCATTCAAATGTGCCATCTTGTTCAGCAATCTCGCCAAAAAACTCTATTTCCTGTATTTTCACAGGAAAGGCAATGCGATCTTTTTCGAGGGTAAGCTGTAGCCACAAACCAAAAAGTTGCCCGGCATTATCCAATAGTGAACCTTTACCATCGGCCGCTTCAATAATTCCGGTAATTCCGTTCTGGCCAACTGCAACAATTTTTTTAATGCCCTGGTAAGCAGGGCCATGAAACATGTGGGCATCGTAAATCTGTTCCGCTGTCCGGTCTATATTTAGCTTTTCACCGATATCAAAATTACGATCAGGTGCTGTGTTTAAAAATGGTGAAAGCTTTACTTCAGCATTGGCAAAGCGTTCTAAATTAAGGTAAACGGTTTCATCATCTTTCCATTCTCCGGTAACGGTTTCCTGAAAAGGTTTAACTACATTCATCCATTGAAAAACACGCATGTTTTTGATTTTATGAACCTTCTCCTCCGGAGATTGCGCCAGGGCAATTTCTGCAAAAAGCTCAAAAATCATCGTCATGGGGATTACCGGATCCATGTCTTCTACAGTGGGCCATCCCTTAGGCTGTCTTAAAAGGGAGTGATCAATTAAATAGGGTTGATGATCTAAACTGACATCCAGCTTTTGACTGAAAGGTTTACGAATGGTTTTTACAGGATGCTGGTATTCAAAACTTGGCTGGCTTTGATCGTTGAAGTTTGCTTTTTCAAAATGCCCGATCATTTCCTCCTGCATGCTGATCATCTCTAAAACATTCTCATTAAATGCATTTAAAACAGGATGCAGCGAATCGGCAAATACAGGTTTTGCCTTCGGCTGATTTTGAATAGCAAGGTTTTTTAAAGTTTGAAGATGATGGATAATGGGTGAACCCAGTACAAGCTTAATCCCTTTATTTGGTTTAACCGAACTGGATTTTGTCTGACCAAGAAAATCCAGTCCAATTTCTCTTCCCTCAACAAACAAGGCAGCTACCACTCTTTGTAACTGGGTAATGCCTGAACGGATCGGAACATTTGCACTAATCGTGCTGATTTCTTTTCCTTTTAAAGTATCATCAATAAAACCTGTTAATCCACCCGAACCAACCTGAATAAATACTCTCGCACCTTCCTGATAAAGTTTGTCGGTCAGCTCCCGGAAACGCACCGGCTTAATTAAATGCTCAGCACTTAATTGCCTGATGGCATCAAAACCTTCGGGGTAAATTTCTAAAGTAGTGGCCGACCACAATGGAGTAGTGGTTTTTCTGAACGTCATATCTTTCATGCCAGCAAGAATGACTTCTAATTTATCGGCAACAAAAGGGGAGTGAAATCCTGATTGGAAAGGTAAAATCTGATGAAAAATCTGCTTTGCCTTTAAAATTGGAACCAGTTCTTCCAATGCATTTTTGCTGCCACAAAGAATAGCCTGTTGCGGGCAGTTATCATTTGAAATGTATAAGTCTGAAATACTTTCGATCACGGGTTCCAAAGTTTCTACACCACAACCTATGGCAATAAAGCGTGAATCTTTTAATTCGAATGTTTCCGGCGTTAGCACTTTCAGTAAATTCATCACAGAACTTTCTTCTGCCAGCTCTGAGGATCTTGCCGCAAGCCATTCGCCTAAACTGTGACCCGCATTCATATCTGATTTGATGCCTAAACTTTTTAGCGCCTGGTCTAAAACACTGCTTTTGTTTAAGGTTTGAAGCGCATCACTCAGCAGTCCTTCTTTCGTTTCCTGCTCGTCAGTTTGGATGTTGAAATATTGAGTCACACTATCTACTTCTCCTCCTGATAAACCATCCAGGCCTGGAAAAACAAAGGCAATTTTGCCACCTTTTTCAAGCAAAGGGTTTCTGCTGTACCAAATATCCTGTTTGTTTTTCCAAGGCATGTTCTTGGCTACAATTTTAATCGCCTTATTTATTCTATCCGTCGTTGGATTAAAGATGGCGATGCGGAAATTCCCAGTTCCCGGGCTATAATCTTTAGCCTCAAGCGCATCAATTAATTCTTGTTGCGTTTGGCGGGCCATTACAATCACTTCGTCTTTTTTGGGTTGATCAAAACCCGCTAAAACCACATGTGCATTAATGCCTCCGAAACCGAATGCATTTACTGCAGCCAGCTTTGGCAAACCCGAATTAGCCCAGTTAATTGTTTTTTGAACGGCTGAGAACCTGGTTTCTTGAAGTTGAGCCAAAGGTTCGTCACAATGTAAAGTAGGAGGGATAACGCCGTGATATAAAGCTAAAGAGGTTTTAATTAATCCGGCTATTCCGGCTGCAGGCATGGCATGGCCAATGTTCGATTTTACCGAACCAATTCCAGCCTTTGGTAAAGCTTCATTTTCACCAAAAAACTGTTTTAAGGTTTCAATTTCTGTTTTATCGCCTAGTGGCGTACCCGTTCCGTGCGCTTCCAGATACCCGATATTTTGAGGATCAAGTGTCGAATTTTCCCAGGCTTGTGCAACGGCTTTAAGCTGACCTTTAACCGATGGGCTCATCACACTTGTTCCGCTTCCATCGCTACTTACGCCAATTCCTTTAATTACAGCATAGATTTTATCCTGATCCTGAAGGGCATCATCCAGTTTCTTAAGCACCACAAAGCCGCAGCCTTCACCAATAATCAACCCATCGGCATGCTGATCAAATGGCTTAATTTTTTCTTGTTTGGATAAAGCACCTAATTGTGAGAAGATGCTCCAGAAGGCAGCATTCTGACCCAAATGAACACCACCGGCAATCACCATGTTGCAACGTCCGCTGTTCAGTTCCTGCACGGCATGGTCAACCGCTAAAAGTGAACTGGCACAAGCCGCATCCAATGTAAAGGCCAGGCCACCTAAATTAAAACGGTTGGCCACCAGTGAAGCAACCAGGTTAGGGATTAATCCCATGGCAGTATCAGCACTGAAACGTCCCTTTTTAAACTGAAATTCATGTTTCACTTTTTCCAGGTCTGTATCAGATAAATGTGGAAGAAGGTCTTTGAGTACACTCGAAATCTGTTCTCCTGTTCTTACAATTTCAATGGCTCTGGTTGCCCCCGGGCCCGTGTAATTGCCTTTGCCGATGATGATTCCGGTTTTATCCAGGCTATATTTTTTTTCAAAAATACCAGCGTCTTCCATGGCGGTATGCACCAGATCAAGTGTAATTAAATGATCTGGTTCTGTACCCTCAACGGCTAAGGGTAGGATTCCAAATCGCTGAGGATCAAAGCTATATTCAGGAATAAAACCGCCTTTGTTACAATAAAAACGATCTACGCCAGTCGCCGATTGATCAAAATGTACCGGATCAATGCGATCGGCAGGAACGGTTTGAGTCGAATCAATGCCATTCAGGATGTTTTCCCAAAACGTTTGCACGTTTTTAGCCCCGGGAAACGTACAAGACATTCCAATAATTGCCACATCGCTTTTTTTCATCATGGTTGTACTTTAAATTTAAGTCCAGGTATTGCCAGCCATAATTAAAACCTGACTCTCTTTCCCATATTTCAGTTCGTTTAAGAATGTTTCCATTCCATCCTGTAAAGGAATCATGGCAATACCACGGCGTTGATATTCTTTTTCCAGGGTTGGAGAAACCATTCCGGCACCTTTCCATGGACCCCAGTTAATGGCCATTACCTTTCCTTTAATTTTTTGTTTTAAAGCCCAGGCATATTTATCCATTACGCTGTTTGCAGCGGCATAATCTGTTTGTCCGCGGTTTCCATAAACAGACGCAATGCTGGAGAAAAGAATAACAAATTGGGTTTCAGGTCTCAACTGCTCGGCAAGTACCCGAAGCGGTGTTACCTTAGTGTCGAAAACCCGTTCAAAAGATTCTGAAGTTTTACTGCTGAACAATTTATCTTCCAATAAACCTGCTCCATGTACCACGCCATCAATTCTGCCATATTCCTGGTATACCTGTTTGATTAATCTGTTCAGGCCATCTTCATCCCGAAGATCCAACGATTCGTAAACCACGGTTGAGCCACCTTCTTCAAGTGTGGAAATGCAACGGAGAATCTGATTGTTTTTATAAATCCGATTGGTTTCCTTTTCAATTTCGGCAGGTTTAGATAACTGTGCCTGTTGAATAATATAGTTTCTGATTTCATCTTTCGTTTCTAATTTTGCAGTCGCTTCCTGAAGGCTTAACTGCGGATTAGCCGACCTTCCAACCAAAATGTAATGGCATGGATAATCTTTTGCGAAATGAATCATCAGCTCTGCGGTAATGCCTTGTGCACCACCTAAAACCATCACCACGGCATCCTTATCCAATTGAATATGAGCCTCATCAGTTTCCATACTGAGTTGCGTAGGTACAAGTTCCATGATGTGTCTTTTATGATCGTTATAAATCACTTCAGATGGTTTATCCGGATTTAAAATTTCATTTAAAGTAACATTGGCAATTTCATCTGCCGACATTTTAGTTTCCAGGCTGATAAAACGGCATTTGGTGTGCTCGTATTCGCGATCCAGGCTTTTAAAGAAACCCGAATAGCCTTGATAATTTCTTAAGAATGATATGTCTGATTCTGCATTGAAATACCTTTTTGTATCAGCAATCAGATAAACCCATTTTACGGTATCGAAATTTAGTTTTTTGATGGTAGAAAAGTGATCCAGAATACTTGCCTTTTTCTGCGCATCGAACATATTCAGGATAATCAGGCCCTGATAGCTTTCCAATGAATCATCAATATTCACGATATCAGCAATGGCCCCGTGTTTTTCCAACATCGCTTTAATTTTAAGCGCCTGTCCGCCGCCATCATTAGTCAGTGCAAACCGTTGCCCCTTTAAAATGGCCGCCTCTGTTATGGTTAGTGCAGCAGGTGTAAGCTCAAAACGCAATCGCGAAAGTTTTTCTTTAACCGTGAGGTCATCAATACTATCCTCAATAATTTTTTTCGCTTCGATCAGTATTTCGGTAGTTTCAGTTTCTATATCCGCAATCCAGTTAACCAGACTATTTAAGGTTTTAATGGCGGCTAATTTTTCCATTAAATCATCTGTCTGATCATTTTGTGAACCAAAACCTACTTTTTCTTTAAGCGAGGCGATAATTTCCATGCGTTTAATAGAATCTATACTTAAATCTGCCTCCAGGTCTAAATCCATTCCCAGCATTTCTTTAGGATAACCTGTTTTTTCACTCACCACATCCAGAATAGCTGATTTTAACTGATCGATGGACAACTTTTGAGGCTCTGCGATTTTCGTTGAAATCACCACCTGAATTTCTGGAGCCTGCTGCTGGGTGTTTTCTGTAATCCAGCTGACTAAGCTGCTCAGTGTTTTTAAGCCTGCCAGTTGTTCCATGATTTTATCCTCTGGAAGATTAAGCTCAGAAAAACCGCCCAATTCAGTACGTAAGGCACCAATAATTTCAACCCGTTTGATGGAATCGATGCTTAAATCTGCTTCCAGATCCATTTCCATTCCCAGCATTTCTTGCGGATATCCCGTTTTGTCACTTACAATCTGTAATAAAACCTGTTTAATGTCCTTTTGTACCAATACTGCAGATTTTACTTCCATCACTGGTGAAATTTCTACCTGCCCGATCAATTGATTTTCAATTTTAATGGGTTGCGGTGTTTGGTAAGCAGCTTGTGGCGCTTGATGATAAGCTGGCATTTGAACGGATGGATTCTGCCCTAAAAAAGACAGCATCACATCTCGTTGTGCCTGAATAAGCGTTTTCATGCTATTCAAGTATTCTTGCATCATCATATCTTTTGCGGATGACTGAACCTGTTGGCTACTATACTGACCTGGTGTTTCTTTCATAAGAATAATCGGTTTGGTGATTGGAGCGGCTCCGTTTTCTGGAAGTTTGCCCGTTGATGGTATGGCATGTTGACCATTTACATACCAGATGGCCGGACTTTTTTTGTAAAGTGTTGGCTGGTCGATTTGAATAAACTGTGCAGACCTTCCCTCGAATAATTTTTCAAGATTGATGGTTCTTCCAGTTGAAATATAGCTGGCTAAAGTTCCAAGAAGGTTACTCAACTTGTTTTGGCCCTGATCTTCGGTATGAAAAATAGTTTCATCTTTACCAATACAAGATTTAGTCAGCCCGCTTAATACCTTGCCGGGACCTACTTCGATAAAAATTCTTGCACCAGCATCGTACATGTTATTCAGCTGATCAACAAAAAGTACGGGCTGAACCAAATGTGCTGTTAAGCGCTCCTTAATCGCTGAAGCAGTTGTAGGATATGTTTTTGCAGTTGTGTTGGACCAGACTGGAATTTCTATATTCTGGAATGGAACTTTTGACAATACCTCTTGGTAAAGGTCTTTAGACCTGGCTACGATTGGGCTGTGAAAAGCACAAGCCACTTCCAACTGTCGGAAAGAAACTTTTGCTTCTTTCAATTTAGCGGCTAAATTTTGAATGCCTGTTGTTGAACCTGCTATAACACACTGTGTTGGTGCATTAAAGTTTACAGGGTAAACATTTTCTATACCTGATAATAAATCACTCAGGTCTTCACGTTTTGCGCTAACGGCCAGCATACTTCCAGGATCTCCATCTGTAACGGCATCTAAAATTGATTGTGCCCTTTGTGCACTCAATTTAACCAGTTGATCATCTTCAAAAGCACCTGCGAAACAAAGTGCTGGTAATTCACCATAACTATGGCCCGCAACCATATCTGGCTGAATACCTAAAGATTGAAGCAATTTTGCAATAGCCAGATCGACTATGCCGAGCAATGGCTGCGCCATCCGCGTATCTTTAATGCTTTCTTTCTGTAGTGTAGCCGATTCTGCATTAAATACCGCATGAGGGAAAAGTATTTTTTCATAAGCCGGATAGCCCTTTAATAATTTTCTCATCTCTGGAAAAACCACAAAAAGATCTCTTGCCATGTTAATCCGTTGGCTGCCCTGGCCAGGAAAAAGAAAGGCCACTTTACCTTCTTTTATATTGGTTTTATAAGTGTCTTTACTTTGAATGCCAGATAAAACCAAGTCAATTTTCATGACTAAATCTTCAGCATTGTTGGCTACAATACTCATCTGTATTGGCTTTTGTGTACCTGTAGCCAAACTGAAGGCAATATCCTTCAGTGCAATCTGACCATTAACTTCCAAAAGATTTTTAACATCAGTGAGTGTTATTTTAGCTTCCTCATAAGTATCGCCTCTAAATACAAACAATTCCGATGGCCATGATTTAAGAACTGGATATTGGTTCTCGATATTTTTACCGCTTTCTAGCACAGCATGAAAATTCGTTCCACCAAAACCAAAGGCACTCACGCCAGCATAACGTTTTTCTTCCATCCATAAGCCAGCCTCAGTATGGAAGGCGAAAGGACTTGTTTTAGCATTATAGAAACTGTTTGGCGTTTTTAAATTTATAGTAGGAGGTTTAATTCCGTGGTAAACGGCAAGTGAAGCCTTAATTAAACCCGCAATACCAGCAGCACATTTTGTATGTCCGATCTGCGTCTTAACCGACCCTAGGTAAGTTTGTCCCACAGTTGCGCCGGTTTCATTCAGCATATCTGTTAAAGCGCTGATTTCTGTTTTATCACCCACAACGGTACCTGTTCCATGCGCCTCAATTAAGCCTACGCTGGATGGCATGATCCCCGCCTGACTGTAAGCCCTTTCTAAAGCATTGATTTGTCCGTTTTTACGAGGGGCAGTTAAGCCAAGGCTCTTTCCATCGCTGGATCCACCCACGCCTTTAATCACTGAATAAATCGTGTCACCATCTCTTAAGGCATCTTCGTGTCTTTTCAAAACCACCATCGCAATTCCTTCGCCCAGGGCTATTCCATCTGCTTCCGCATCAAAGGTTGCGCACCTTCCTTTTTTGGATAGGGCATGTGTGCTGGAGAACATCAGGTAATCGTTAATACCATTATGAAGATCGGCACCGCCAGCCAACACCATATCAGATTTTTCGAGGAAAAGTTCCTGGCAAGCCAGGTCAATGGCCGCAAGAGAAGATGCGCAAGCAGCGTCAACCGTGAAATTCCTACCGCCTAAATTCAATCTGTTGGTGATTCTGCCAGATATTACATTCGCCAGAATCCCAGGAAAAGAATCTTCAGTCATCTTAGGCAATGCAGCATCAACTTCCGCTGGCATTTCACCAAATACCTGTTTATAAAAACACCTGAAACTATAACTATTGGCCAAATCATTTCCGCCTTCAGCACCAATAATCACGGATACGTTTTCTTTATCAACACCTTCATCACCGTAACCAGCATGTTGCATGGCCTGTTTAGCTACCATCAAAGTGAGGAGTTGGGTAGGCTCAATAGCAGCAAGAGATTGTGGTGGAATACCAAATTCAAGCGGATCAAAGTCTATTCTTGGAATGAAGCCACCCCATTTAGAGTGCGACATGTCGCCAGCAGTAGATTCCGGATCATAATAAACCGCTTTATTCCATCTTTCATCTGGTACTTCAGTTACAGAATCTTTTCCCAGGATAATATTTCTCCAGTATTCGTCCAGATTTTTAGCACCAGGAAAAATACAGGCCATGCCCACAATGGCTACATCTAAAGATTTTGCCTCACTTTTTGGTGGTGCAGATAAGATGGCCTGATCAATATATTCATAATTTCCAGTCGCTACAGCCTCATGCAAATCAACCAAAGAAACAACTTCCTGGTGCATAGGCGCAATCTGGCCAATCATATACATACCCAGTTCAGTCTGCTCTTTTTCGTTAATTTCAACTAGCTGATCACCCTGTCTTTCAATTCCTTTCGCGGCAATTCTCAATCTGCCCACATTCAGACTTTCTAATTTTTCCCAGATCAGTTTTTTGTCGATACCCTGTGCCTGCAATTTGGATTTCTCCTGGTTAAAATGGTTGGCAAAAGAAGAATTTAAACACCTGGTTTCATGACCGGGAGCTGTTTCCAGTAATATTGTTTCTTGCGCCTGCATGGCTTCCTGTTGAAACTTATTCAGAATAGCACCCGTGCTCACCGCTTCTTTTGTATATAAATAAGCCGTACCCATCAGCACGCCAATTTTCATTCCTTTTGCGGCGAGGGGGGCAGCCATTATAGAAATAAAGGCCGCTGAAAAAGCATCATGAATACCACCGGCAAAGAAGATACTGATCTCTTCAGGTTTGTCTACTTTTAAAAGGCGTTCTATCTGTTTTTCCCACAAAACCATGCTGGATAAAGGTCCAACGTGGCCACCACATTCACGGCCTTCAAATACAAACCTTTTCGCCCCTTCTTTCAGATACATGTCCAGTAAGGCAGCAGATGGTACGTGTAAAAACGTTTTAATGCCAGCCTTTTCAAAGGGTTTAGCTTGTGAAGGTCTTCCCCCAGCAATCAATAATACAGGTGGCTTTGCAGCTAAAATGTATTCCTGTTGTTCATCGCGAAGCTCTTGAGGAGCAAAACCCAGTATACCCACGCCCCAGGTTTTTGTACCAGCCAATGCTTTGGTTTGATCGATCAGGTTTTTTGCCGCACTACCTTTTAAAAGAGATAACGCCACAAATGATAAAGCCCCGGCTGTTGAAACGGCATCGGCAAAAAGTGGTACATCACTTACCCGTGTCATAGGGCCTTGCGCAATGGGATATTTGATGTTTAAATCTTCAGCCAATGCATTATTTGCGCTGATGGTATTTAAAGATTTTGCTTGTTTTAAGTGCCCGAAAATGGAAGCTTTCAAACCAAATATAAGTTTATCTAACTTCTTATATTTTTCAAACAGATCTATTGATAAACTAATGTCCTGGCCCATTGGCAGGTAATTCGTATTAAGATCATAGCCACCAAAGTATGTTTTAAGTTTTGAATAGTTTTGATCATCTTCAAACAGTGTTGGAGAATTAGGACGAACCAATACCCTATGTTGATCAATGATTTTAGTTTCTGTTCCACTGAGTTTACCACATACAGACTTTAATTCTGCCGGAGCAGCACATTCTGCAAAGAGCGTCAGCTGACTGTCTAAAATTACACCTGATGCACCTTGCGCAATTAATGATGCTGCCGTATGAAGGCCAACGCCGCCCTGAACCCAGATTGGAAGGTCTAAAGCTTCTTTAACTACCCGCTGAAAGAGCACAAAAGAAGATTCAGCAGCCACTTTTCCTGCACCTTCGTTTCCTTTAATGATGATGCCATATGCACCTGCAGCCTTGGCTTTCCGGGCAGATTCAAGATCAAAAATCTGGTAGATGACTTTAGCCTGAGGCTGTTTTTTAAACTCAAAGCCAAAAGGCGCAATAATCAGACTTACCTCGGCTGGCAATTCAATATCCTGCCACTCATTGGTATTATAGCAAACGCCATAATCCATAATGGTTTGTTCTTTCAAACTTTTTAAGGCCTGCTCAGCCTTGGCTTTGTCATGCCCAAAGCTAAGAACAGGGAAACAAGAGGTTTTTGCTAAACTGGATACTAGCCTGGCATCTGGGATTTCGAAGGGAGTTAACCCAATAAGAAGGTGTCTGTTCATGATTTGAGATCATTTAGCTTTATCATCTTAAGCCCTGGCTTTTTTCCAGATACCTAAGGAATAAAGGATTGATTATTAGTTTATGATTATGCCATTTGGCAGCAATTTTCCGATACTATTTGTGTGTATTATTAATAAGTCTAATATATAAATCAAAAATTGAATTTTTTGCACTGAAATATGAAATGAATAAAATGAATATAGTAATGAGTAGTGATATAAAATTAAATATAAAAATACATAATACAAACTTTTTAATACTATTTAATATAAATTATTATACAAACATAATTTGAAAACACGAAAAATATTGACGACTTCTGTTATTTTTTGATTAAAAAAGTGTTAAAAACATATTAATTTAAAGTTTTTAGGCACATTTAATCGCATCAATCGAATTTTTAGTAATAGTTGGGTTTTGTGATATGCTTCTTAATTTGAATATAAAAAGCAATTTAATTTGTATGATTATTATTATTTATTAATATTTTCATTTAGTTTCATATGTATAATTAATTATTATAATATGTATATTTAAATTTGTTTTATTTGAGGCATATTGTATAAAATACACTTATCATTTATTTCTTTTTATTCTTAATGTTTTCGTAAACATTTAAAAAGGCCGAAACCAGAGGAGAGAAGAGGATGATCAATAAATCTTTTAGCAAGATTAGTATCTGGAGTAAATTCTACAGCGAGTGTTCGCTGAACAAAATGAATTGGCTAGACGGTCGCCATTCCCCTCCTTTGGAGGGGTGCCCAAAGGGCGGGGTGGTTGAAATATTGTCTTGTCCTAAAATAGGTTTACATAAAAATGTAGACTTATGAAAAAAGAGATTCAAGAATTCAGTGAACAATTCAAGCGCACAATCATCGAAGAGGTGAGCTGTGGCGCTATCAGTAAGGAGGCTGCCCGTCGCCGTTATGGGATCAAGGGAAAGAGCTCTATTTTAAACTGGCAACGCAATTATGAAAGGTATGGTAAATGTTCGCTAAGTTTGTACTTCGATCCCATCCCTTGAAAACAAATAAGCCAGTCCAATCTGATACCTCTCATGAGGAGCTGAAAGCTCGCATCAAAGCACTCGAACGCCAGTTGGAAGACGAGCAGTTACGTGCTGAGGCCTATAGCAGGATGATCGATATTGCGGAGTCCGAGCTGAAGGTGCCCATTAGAAAAAAGTCCAGTACCAGGTAATCCATGAAATGAAGGATGCTTACGCCAGGGTTGGCCTTGTGCGTCTG
>NZ_SLWO01000003.1:697578-723388 GCF_004340665.1 Pedobacter psychrotolerans | reverse complement strand
GTGTTGAAGGTTACATGGTATGCAATGTCTACGAAAAAGGAAGTTCATATTTCAATGCCTGTGGTGGTGGGAATGGAAATGGCGGGAACGGCGGTGGCTACCAGCCGCCAGGTGGAGGTGGCACTCCATATTTTGATTGCGCAGGTGTTAAAAATGGCAAGGCTATTGAGTCGCCCTGTGGCTGCATTGGCGGGACTACTGGATTGGAAAGTTGTGGGCAAAAAGTTGATATAGATCCGGAGGCTAGACAATGTTTAAAGGACATTAAAGCGAAATTAGAAGTTTTAGGAATGAAAAATACGGCTTTAAGCACTGGCTTAATTTCGGAAGTATTGAATTCTCTTAATTTAAGTAAAGGATCTAATTTTAATGCGATTATCAATGAAGCTGTTCTTTCGAAAGGTATTGTAGCTGAAACTACTTTGATTACAAATCCAAATAGTTGGGGTAGTCAGGGTTATGTATCTAAAATAACATTTAATACATCGGTTCTAAATACTGCTACTGATTTGAAACTTGTTGCCACAATGATGCATGAGTATATTCATGCGTATTTTGATTGGAATATGTATTTAATTAGAACAGGGCAAAAAAACCATGATTCAGATTTTGAGAAGAACTATAAAATTTTATTTGACGAAAGTGGAGATCCATTACCTGACTCTTTTGGGAATACAGCACAACATGAACAAATAGCAAAAAGTTTTGTCAGTAATATTTCTGCAATGCTTAAAAGCTATGCTATAAGTGAAAGTATTCCATTTCCTGCTGACCCTAATTATTTTGAAAAGATGGGCTGGGTAGGCCTTCAAAAAACTAAAGCCGGTACTTTTGCACCAAATGGAACCTGGTATACTACCAATGCAGAATCAGGAACATCATCACCAACAATTACTCAGACAATTAAATGTAAAAAGTTATGAGAACTTCAATTATATTAATTCTTTTTCAATTAATAATTCCGATATATCTGTATTCACAAACAAGTAACAGTGTCAAATATGTTATCGTAAATGTAGATAGTTCTAAAAACGGATTTATAAAGGTTAAAAGTTTAACTGATAAAGAAGCATACATACTTAATGTTCGGTATAAATTAACACAGAGCCATCAAAGTAAGATTGGAGACGATGCGGACTTTATGTTTACATTTTATGTTATTCCGGGAAAGAAAATCTTGTTAAAACAGATTTATGATACCTCATTAATTGTTAAAAATCAGATATCAAACATTGAAGCATTTCAAACTAGTTTACTGAAAAAAGAAACTAATACTCTAGTTGTTACACCAATTATCTTAAAAAATAATAAATATTACGAGTTGATAGGATCAGAAATATTTGGGCAGGCCTTTTCAATTAAAGAAGATCCGCAATATTTTCCAGTTTTTGGATCGTTGTCTAGAAAATTTGAAATTAATACTTTGTCAAAACCATATACTGTGAAAGCTATAGACTCACTTCGAAAAATTATATTACAAGATTCGACTGCTTTAAAGCCTTTTGGTGTTTGGATAGAGGATTTTTATGATAAATGGTTTATTAAGAAAATAGATAAGGAACAAATGGTCATTGATTTTTGGATTAATTTAAAATTAATTCATGATAGGGGATTTTCTTTTGGTCGCGTTACGTCTGAAATAAGGTACAAGATTGGTGTTGGGGTAACTGACTTTAAAATTATTCCGTTTAAGCTTGACTCAATGAAGAGTTACTTTGATGATTTTGAAACCCCCGTACAATTCAATTTTGTAGAAGTTTTAAATTTAAGCGGTTTAATAAAATAGAATATTTTATCTTCCAACTCAACTAACGTAAAATTTAAATACCGATTGTATTTAAAATATCGAATGATAGAAATGGTAATATAGATGAGTAATAGACAATCTATTTAGTTTCAGAATTCAAAAAAGCATAATCGAATTATATTTAATTATTTCATCCAATCAATTGCCGTGCTGCAAACCTGGAATAATATACAAACTACCCATTATTCTACAAAGGAATTGGCTATGATGTATGGACTTGATACCGTTGATCCTGGAACCCCACAAAATTTTATAGATAATGTAAATTCGGCGTTTGCAGCGATCCAGGCAAAGTATGGTATTACAGCAGCTGAACGGAATACATTTAATCTGGCAAATTTAAATTCCAATAACAAACTTTCTACAACTGGTTGCAATTAAAATTAATATGATGAGATATTTAATTATTTTTGGAGTATTTAGCTCAATACTTTTTAATATACACAAGGTAAGAGCTCAAGTAAAAGGAGATACTGTTTATTACCTCTTAGATACGGCAAACGTCCCTGTTAAGGATAGGATGTTTAAAATCGAAAGAGAAGAGTCTGCTATGATGTATCTTTTGCAATGCAAATGTTATCCTTATGCCACTAATATTCCTTTTTATTTTGATATCTATAAAAAGAAAACAATTAGCAGGAAAGAGTTTAAGAAAATTAAAATAGTTTCAATAATACAATTAATTGTTATAGCGCTCAAATGCTTACCTCCAGCAAGTAGAACCGATTATAAATTTATATTTATCGAGCCCGAGGGCAGAAATATGAAATTAACAGATATGGTATTAGGCGCTCCATATAATCCCAGAAAAGTTCAATAAATTAAGACTATAGACCCCTGTATTAATTTCACCGTTCAGGATGCTTCTTTAAAGTCAAATAAAAATTTTGTAGGCGTAATGGCAGATATAATTAGGAAATTTGATGCTAGTAAATCTGTTCAGATAGATATTTATGGTTGCCATATTATGTTATTAATACGGTATCCTCATTTCATCCGATTCTATCTATCAGTAGCTTTTTCCTTTATAGTTTTTTTTAAATAAAAACACCTTGCCATAAAGATCTAGAGTACTATTCTAGCTTTCAATCCGAATTATGATACAGGTAGGGCATATTCGTTGGCTCAAGGCGGTATTGTACAGCTTTCGACTGGGGCGAAAGCTGTAAACGATCGAGAAAGAGATACTACAAAACCAGGATACACTGGAACCAAATGTCCTTAATCCATTAAAAATACATCATGAAAAAGAAAATACTAATAATTTTTATGCTTCTATCAATATTGTGCTTTTCAGAACAAGGCATTGCACAATCTAGTCAGAACAATGGCAAGTCAGAATTTGTAAACGAAATGTCGAAATTTTTGGGTCGACAATATGATATATCGTTCTTAAAATCCAAAAAAGATGTATATACCCTTAATTTAAGAATTAAGGTACAAAAGAAGGGTAAATCCATCAATGTATCAGACATTCTGTTTACAGATAGTCTTGGATATAAAGTGTTTCCTAATTATTTGCAATTAAAGAAAATGGACTA
Source organism: Pedobacter psychrotolerans (assembly GCF_004340665.1). Lineage (GTDB taxonomy): Bacteria > Bacteroidota > Bacteroidia > Sphingobacteriales > Sphingobacteriaceae > Pedobacter > Pedobacter psychrotolerans. The sequence continues at coordinate 720,040 of NZ_SLWO01000003.1, read as the reverse complement.
CAGTAAGCTAGTTATTAAAGATGGTAGTACTATTACACTTATTATACCAATACTAATCTTAAATAACGCAAAAGCTGGTCAGAATCCATCTGAAAACAACATATCCCTTAGTAACAATTCTTTAATAAATATGTTATCTGCACTATTGTACCCTGATATACTTCAAAAAAACATAACAATGTTTCCACTATTTATAATTAGACGAGTGGATATAGAATAATAAAAGGAACATACTGCAAATAATTATGAAATACTTATTCTTTTACTTGTTTTAGCAAGCGGCAAAGCAAGTGCACAAAATACTTAGTAATATGCCATAGCAAAACACATTTCAATTTCTAAACCTATATTAAGATATATTTATTCTTTATCAATTAAAAGGGCAGCAGCTTCTTAGTTACTGCTCCTCTAAAAAGAATCATCTACTTAACTCGTATGGCATGCATTAGAACAATACTTACAACCATTAATTTGCTTATAAGCATGTTTTTTCTTCGCCTCAGCAACTGCTGGTTCACAAGAACTAAATACACCTAAGTCATCGTAATTTTGGGTAGGGTAGTATATACATCCCGCCGCATGAACCTCATAATCTCCATTAGATTGTTGATTCAAATTTAACCTGTAATTAGCCATATCGTTTAGATTTAAGAATTTAACTTATTCAAACCTCTTCAATTCTATTGATTGTTATTTACGGTTTCCCCTACCACCTTACAAAAAAACAACTCCCACCCCAAAAAGTTGTAAAGAATAAATATTATCTTAATCTCAATTAATAATTTTTATAACCTTTTAAAACAAAAAACCATGTCAAAAACCTTTGAAACCGGCCATGCCAAAAATGTGGCCAATTTTGAAACCTTAGTTACCTATTTAACCGGCTACGGTGCCGAGTACAACCCCAGCAATACAAATCTTCAATTAAGCAGTTTAAATGAGAAAGCCGCTGCCGCCAAAACCATTACGGGGCAGGTAAACGATTTAGCTGCCAAAAAAAGCAACGCCATTGCCAGCAGAGATTTCGCCTATAAACCCTTAACGAAATTAAGCACGAGAATTGTTAACGCCATTAAGGCCAGCAATGTACCGCAGCAGGTGGTAGATAATGCCATTACCCATAACCGGAAAATACAGGGCCAACGCGCAACAGCCAAATTAACCGAAGAAGAAAAACAAAAACTGGCTGCTAGTGGCACCATTGTAAAACAGGTATCGGCCTCGCAACAAAGTTATGCCAACCTGCTCGATACGTTAGATAAGCAGATTAAACTGTTAAGCACCATCCCGCAGTATGCACCAAACGAGGTAGATTTACAATTAACCACGCTTACCACCCTTTATACCGATTTGTTGCAGAAAAACCGCGATGTAGATGCTAAAACAGCCGAGCTGAGCACCATTCGCCTCAATCGCGACAATACCTTCTACCATGCAGAAACCGGTATAGTGGCCCTGGCCATTGATGCGAAAAACTACGTTAAATCTGTTTTTGGTGCCACCAGCCCCGAATACAAACAAATAGCAGGCATCCCATTTAAAGCCATTAAAGTTTAGCATCATGAAAACAATCATCCCTATCCGATCCACAACATAAAACAGCAACTTACCTTAATTTAGTTGCTGTTGTTATTTAAAGGCCACCCCTAATTTTAACACTTGTAAGAACGCCATTAACAATAGAAATACTTCTCAATTACCTACTTCCACCATTCAACCCTTAACTGAAAGTACTCAACTACCTACTGCCACCACTAAACTGTTAACTGAAAGTATTCAACTGCTTACTGCCACCATTCAACTCTTAACTGAAAGTACTCAACTACCTACTGCCACCATTCAACTCTTAACTGAAAGTACTCAACTGCCTACTGCCACCACTAAACTCTTAACTGAAAGTACTCAACTGCCTACTGCTACCACTCAACTCTTAACTGAAAGTACTCAACTGCCTACTGCTACCACTCAACTGTTAAATGAAAGTACTTAACTGCTTACTGCTACCACTCAACTCTTAACTGCTATTATAAAAAAGATTGCTTCGTGCCTCGCAATGACGATTTATTGAGGCACCTACCTATATGCATCATGCTATACACGCCATGCTATCCGGCCTAGGAGATGATGGAAGGAGAAGCAGTTGAAAACCAAACCACCAACTTCAAACACCCCACCGAACCAAGGCAGCGCAAATTTGGCGATTCTTCATCGGTACTTGTGCTGCCGAAATCAGGTTTTCGAATCGCTTATCCAACATCAGATCCAAGCCTTGAGTTTTGGTTACCTTTTTGTCAAGAAAAAGGTAAAAGCCCTTCGGCGGCAAGCCGAGGAAAGTCAGCGCGATGGCCAAACGATTAATAAGAATCGTCCTCCTGAACTTGTTTTAGGATCTTATCTAGATAGGTGCTGAACTGAATTTACTGCGTAGCTTTCCGCTGCGCTACAGGTCAGCATGACGATTTGGTAAATGAATCCCATCAAAAAATCCGTCATTGCGAAGCAGATCTTTCATCTGCTGAAGCAATCTCCATCGAAGAATCAGCAAATGAGATTGCTTCCCCGAAAGGTCGGGGCAAGCTGTCGTACCTCCTCGCAATGACGATTCTACGCGGGGATCTTGTTCCAGCATGATGCCAAAGGTTAGTCCCGCAGATCTAAATGATCACCCCAGATTTTACTGATCGCTTCTGCAAAAATCTCCTTAATCTGCGGGAAAATTATTTGAGTGGTCTTCCTGAATCCACGAAGGATCGTCCTCCTGAACTTGTTTCAGGATCTTAGCAGGGTATCGATCGCTAGGTGCGAAAAATGCTTTTTTCCCACGCCCTTTCCCTACCGGGGAAAGGTGCCGTCAGGCGGATAGGGGCTTTAAACGAAAGCCGCAGATCCACAGATTTAAATCTGCGAACCTGCGGCTTTACTAGAGAGCATTAAAAAATATACTTCGTACTTAAGAAATTTGAATCATTTCCATTCACAATCTCATTCAATAATTTCTTATTATCATCAGTGAACTTGGTTGCCACCAGCGAACGAATAGAAAAAGAGCGCAAAGCATCAACCACAGAAAGCGTTCCTTCCGCACTGTCTTTTCTTCCTGTAAAAGGAAATGCATCAGGCCCTCGCTGACACTGGCAATTGATATTTACCCGACTCACCTGGTTAACCAGAGGATCAATTAAAGATGAAATCACAGCAGCGTTATTACTAAAAATACTCACCTGCTGTCCATGTGGCGAACCAATCAAATACTCAATGGGCTCTTCCAAATCATCAAAAGGAACCACTGGTACAATCGGACCAAATTGCTCTTCGCGATACAATTTCATATTACTGTTTACCGGATAAACAATTGCCGGATAAACGAAGGTTTCCAGCGTTTGTCCACCATTTTTGTTTACCACTTTAGCGCCATGCGCAATGGCATCATCAATACATTCTTTTAAATATTCCGGTTTGTTTAATTCGGGAAGCGGGGTAAGATTAACACCTTTCTCCCATGGCATTCCGAATTTAAGTTTCTCCACTTCTGCAGATAAACGTTTTAAAAATTCCTGCGCAAGGCTGCGGTGTATATACACGATTTTAAGTGCGGTACAACGTTGTCCGTTGAAAGACAGCGAGCCTAAAACAGTTTCAGAAACGGCTAAATCTAAATCAGCATCTTTGGTAATAATGGCGGCATTTTTTGCATCCAATCCAAGGATAGCCCTCAAACGATTCACTTTAGGATGTAGCTTTTTCAGCTCATTCGCTACTTTACTTGATCCGATTAAGGTTAATACGTTAATTTTGCCCGACTTCATTAAACCTGGAACAATTGTATTTCCACGACCGTAAATGGTGTTCACTACGCCTTTAGGAAAACTTGAGCGGAATGCTTCCAGCAATGGATAATGCAATAAAGTACCATGTTTAGGTGGTTTGAATAAAAGTGTATTGCCCATGATCAAAGCAGGAATCAAGGTAGTGAAGGTTTCATTTAACGGATAGTTAAATGGGCCCATACAAAGCACTACACCAAGTGGTGAACGGCGAACCTGTGCTACAATTCCCTGCTCAATTTCAAAACGTGAGGATTGCCTGTCGATATCTTTAAGTGCATCAATCGTGGCGTAAATATACTCTACCGTACGATCAAATTCTTTTACCGAATCAGCATAAGATTTACCAATTTCCCACATAATGAGTTTGGCAACAATTTCCTTTTGCTCAATCATTTTCCGCGTAAAGTTTTCTACACAGGTGATGCGATCAGCCACGCTCATAGTAGGCCATTGCCCGCGACCATTGTCGTAAGCAGCCACGGCAGCATCTAAGGCTTCTGTCGATTCTTTCTCAGTACAAACCGGAAAACTACCAATCCGTTTCCGTTTGTAACCTTCAGGTGTTTTTACGCACACCGGAGAAAAAACCTCATTAAAAGGCCCATTCCAGGTTTTCATCTCTCCGTTAGATAGAAATTCCTTTTGATCGATTTCTTCCTTCAGCCTAAATTCATCTGGAATCTGGCTTTCTTCAACGAAAATACTTTCGAGATTTAATGTTGTGCTCAATTTAGTTTTGGTTGTTAGGTTTACAATTATAAAACCGATAGAATTACTATAGATTTAAATTATTTTAAAGCCAGAACCTGATCAGATTCTGGCGCTAAATTATTTTAGTTCAATTACTTTATATTTGGGCACTAACGTTTTCATCACCGACCATCCGATGAGGTAACAAACCGCACAAATGGAGAAGATGATGAAATAACCTGCCTCTTCCCCTTTGAAACCCATGAAAACGATTTTATTTTTTCCCGTGTAATCAAATAATAAGCCTGATCCTTTATTGATAATGAAGGAACCAATCCCACCTGCCATCCCGCCAATACCGGTAATGGTGGCAATGGCTTTTTTAGGAAACATATCGCCTACCGTAGAAAATATATTTGCCGACCACGCCTGGTGTGCAGCGCCAGCAATACCAATAATAATTACCGGAATCCAGTAAGTGATATGCCCTAAAGGCTGTGCGGCCAGGGCTAAAAGTGGGAAAAAAGCGAAAATTAACATGGCCCTCATTCTGCCTTCGTAAGGATTCATGCCCTTTTTATCTACAAAATAAGTTGGTAACCAGCCGCCAATAATGGAAAGCAAGGTAATCATATACAGTACAAATAGCGGTAATGCACTCTGGGTAGAATCCATGTTATAAACTGATTTGAGGTATGCGGGTGTCCAGAATAAAAAGAACCACCAAACGCCATCTGTCATAAACTTGCCAAAGGCAAAAGCCCAGGTTTGTTTATATTTAAAGCAATCGATAAATGAAACTTTTTCTTTAGTTTCTTCAACATAATCAGCCAGTTTTCTATCATTGATAACATCCTGCTGAATGTAAGCCAATTCTTCAGCACTTACCCTTTTATGCAACTCCGGTTTGTTGTATACAAAAACCCAAAGGCCCATCCATACAAAACCTAAAGCACCAATAATCAGGAAAGCCATTTCCCATCCATATGCCTTAGCAATAAAGGGAATGGTTATAGGGGCAGCCAGTGCACCAACTGTGGCACCTGCATTAAAAATACTGGTAGCAAATGCCCTGTCTTTTTTAGGGAAATATTCTGCTGTAGCTTTAATCGCTGCAGGAAAATTCCCGGCTTCACCAACAGCAAGCACAAAACGGGCAAAAATAAATAGCGTAACACTTACTGAAACGACCATTCCGGTGTTGTTCACTCCGGCAATAATATCCTTCGCACCTTCAAAACCTACCATCCAGTTTCCGGTAATCATTCCGGCAGTGGCAATTCCACAAAAAGCATGTAAACAGGCACCAACAGACCATACACCAATGGCCCATAAAAAGCCTTTTTTGGTATCTAGCTTATCCACCAATCTGCCAGCAAAAAGCATAGAAATCGCATAGAAAATAGAGAATAGTGCCGTTATGTTTCCATAATCATTATTATCCCAATGAAATTCTGGTTTAATAAAATCTGTCCAGGTGAGTGATAAAACCTGCCGGTCTAAGTAGTTTATCGTAGTAGCAAGAAACAGCAGCAGGCATATGGTCCATCTGTAATTGCTTGGTTTGGTTTGGCTCATTTTAGGTTGGTATGGTTAGTTACTTGCTTTGTTGAATCAGGTTAAGCGCCAGTTGGGTGTTTTCAAAAAGTTCATCATAAAGACCTTTGCTCATCACATCTTTACTGATTAATTTGCTGCCCATCCCTACAGCACAAACGCCAGATTTAAACCAGGTTTTAAGGTTATCAGCATTGATTTCCACCCCCCCGGTTGGCATAAACAGCTGCCCGGCAAAAAGATCTTTAATGGATGAAATAAATTCCGGGCCTAGGATGTTAGCCGGGAAAATTTTAATCAACATGGCTTTATGTTCTTGTGCAATGCTGATTTCTGTAGGCGTCATACAACCTGGAATCCAGAGCATCCCTATTTTATTGGCAATTTCTGCAACTGCAGGATTAACAATGGGTGCTACAATAAAATCTGTTCCTGCCTCAATAAAGGCATTCGCATCGGCTGGCGTTTTGATGGTTCCAATACCCAGATAAAGATCAGGCATTTCTGCATCTCTAATTTCTTTTAACTTTCTAAAGTTGGGCAAAGCTGATTTCCCACGATTAGTATATTCAAATACACGAACACCGGCTTTATATAAAGTGCGTAATATCTCTACGCTACCTGTTTCACTATCCTGGTAAAAAAGTGGCAACATGCCTTGTTCTAAAATGGCATCTAAAATCTTGTGTTGGTTACTAATCATGGTGTATTATTCTTTTTTCAATATCCGCTACGGTGCTGGTGGTGGCATCGCTCGGAATGTATAATTTATCGTAAGCTGCTGCGGTGGCAAAATTTAAGGTTTCAGCAACCGGAAGATGGTTGTAAAACCCATAAATTAACCCGGCCATAAAACAATCGCCACTGCCTACTTTATCTAAAATCTCATCAGAAACGTATTCTGGTGAAACGGTTAATTCATCATTGCTGTAAATGGCCGTGTAATACCTGATGCCTTTTCCGTGATCAAAACGAAAAGTATTGGCTACAGCCTTACATGCCGGAAACAAACTTAATATTTCTTTAGAGGTATCGGTGGCTTGTTGCAGTAACGTTTCCTTTGCATAGCCTTCTGTTGGTTTTAAATCATCATGGAGATGTGTACCCAGCATTTTATTGGCTGCCCAAACATTACCCATAATCAGGGTGCAATACTTCGCCAGTTCTGGAAGGATATCGATTGGGTCTTTACCATATTTCCAAAGTTTGGCCCTGTAATTTAAATCCAGGGAAATGGTAATATTTTTTTCACTAGCCACCTTTAAAGCTTCCAGGCAAACATCAGCTATAGATTGGTTAATTGCCGGACAAATGGCGCTAAAATGAAACCAGGTTACACCTTCAAAAACTTCATCCCAATTAATCTGACCCACTTTTAAATCTGCATAAGCAGAATTAGCCCGATCATAGATTACACCAGCATTTTTTAAATCTTTTCCTTTTGGAAGGTAATATAAACCCAAACGATCGCCATGAAAAACCATGGGTTTGGTATCAATATTTCTTTCATGAAGATAACCCACAATGTCCTGCGTAACTGAATTTTCTGGCATGGCAGAAAGATAAGAAGAAGGCACTTGCCAAAGCGCCAATGCTGTAGCCACATTCAGTTCTGCGCCACCAATATAAAATGGCAGCTTATTTTCCTTTAGCCACTGTCCATCCATATCCGGGCAAATACGCAAAAGGATTTCTCCAAAACTTAAAACTTGTGCTCCTTTTTTGATTAAGGATGATATTTGGTTACTCATTTTTTAGTTTGTTCGGCTTGTTTATTTGCCTTGGTTCTTATGCTTAAAAACAGTTAATTAAGTTTCGGTTTGTGCTGACACCAACCGAGGTGCTGAATTAAAAAGTAAAGTAATTTTTTGCGTTAAAGTACGAAATATCCTGCACTATTTTCCCCACCCATTCCAAATCATCAGGTAGTTCGCCATTCTCTATATCTTCGGCAAACAGGTTACAAATGATCCTGCGGAAATATTCGTGACGTGGGAAAGATAGAAAGCTTCTGGAATCGGTTAACATACCTACCAGGCGGCTTAAAAGGCCCATATTTGATAAAGCATTTAACTGTTTAATCATGCCATCTTTCTGATCTAAAAACCACCACGCCGATCCAAACTGCACTTTACCAGCGATGGAGCCATCGTTAAAATTGCCAATCATCGTGGCGATTAATTCATTGTCTGCCGGATTTAGATTATAGATAATTGTTTTTGCTAATTTATCCTGATTATCTAATCGGTTTAAGAATTTAGAGAGCATTCTGGCCTGAGAAAAATCGCCGATAGAATCCCAACCTGTATCAGGACCTAATTGACGCAACATACGGGCATTGTTGTTACGCAAAGCACCCAAATGATATTGTTGCACCCATCCTTTTTCATGATCCCACTCTGCAAAATAGATCAGCATGGCTGATTTAAATTTCAGGTTTTCCTCATAAGAGATCGCTTGTTTGCTTCTAATTTTATCAAAAATAGAAGTAATTTCCTGATCGGTGTAATCTTCGGCATAGATCTGCTCTAAACCATGATCAGAAACGGAGCAACCATTGGCGGCGAAGTAATCATGACGGCTTTTTAGCGCATCAATATAATCCTGAAAACTGCTAATGGTTTGGTTAACTACACTTTCCAGTTTATCAATGTACTCGTTTAAACCTGCAACATCATCGCTGTTCATGGCCTTATCCGGACGGAAAGCGGGTAACATTTTTAAGGCCACACCTTCATTTGCCAATTGCTGGTGAAAGTTCAGGCTATCCAATGGATCATCAGTCGTACAAACGGCCTCTACATTCATTTTTGCCAATAAACCACGAACTGAATATTCTGGTGTTTGCAGTTTAGCTGAACACTCATCGTAAATTTTACGGGCTGTTTTGCCTGATAAAATATCGGTGATTCCGAAATAACGTTGCAATTCCAAATGTGTCCAGTGGTATAATGGGTTACGTAAAGTGTATGGAACAGTCTCCGCCCATTTTTCAAATTTTTCAAAATCTGAAGCATCGCCAGTGATGTATTTTTCATCAACACCGTTGGCACGCATGGCTCTCCATTTGTAGTGGTCGCCAGCTAACCAAACCTGAGTAATATTTTCGAACTGTTTATCATTCGCAATCTGATCAGGAATAAGGTGATTGTGGTAATCGATGATGGGTAAAGACTTTGCAAAATCATGGTAAAGCTTTTCAGCTGTTTTGCTTTGCAAAAGAAAATTTTCGTCTAAAAATGGTTTCATTCTGTATTATTTTTTCTATTCTTTTATCGTCATTGCGAGGCATGAAGCAATCTTTCCCGCTAAGACACCTATTTAACGATTGCCGCATCCAATGAAAAATTGGATGCGGCAATGACGGTTTTTACGCTTGAGACTTAGGACTAAAGACTTCCGACTCTGGACTACAAACTCACTCCTCTTTTCCAAGGAATAAAATCATCCTGGTTTAAGAGTACTGCTTTAGGAATTACTTCACCACTGGCTGCTTTAATGCAATATTCTAAAATATCTTCGCCCATTTGTTCGATGGTTTTTTCACCTTCAATTACCGGCCCGCAATTGATATCGATAATATCACCCATGCGTTTGGTTAAAGCATTGTTGGTAGACACTTTAATGGTAGGACAAACCGGGTTTCCCGTTGGCGTACCTAATCCGGTTGTAAATAAAATAAGCGTCGCACCTGATGCCGCTTTTCCCGTTGTCGCTTCCACATCGTTACCTGGTGTACATACTAAATTTAATCCAGGTTTTGTGGCAGGCTCGGCATAATCTAAAACATCCTCAACAGGTGATGTTCCTCCTTTTTTAGCTGCGCCAGTACTTTTAATGGCATCGGTAATTAAGCCATCTTTGATATTTCCAGGTGATGGATTCATGAAAAATCCGGAGCCTACATTTTCTGCAGCCTGGTTATAAGCCGTCATTAGCTGAATAAATTTACGCGCTGCGGCTTCATCTTTTGTACGATCAATTAATTGTTGCTCTGCGCCACACAGCTCTGGGAATTCGGCTAAAAGCACTGTTCCGCCTAAGGCCACCAATAAATCTGAAGTGTAACCTACAGCAGGGTTGGCGCTGATTCCGCTGAAACCATCACTTCCGCCACATTTCACACCCAACACTAATTTACTTAAAGGTGCAGGCTGGCGTTCAATTTTATTAATTTCTGTTAAGCCGATAAAGGTTTTTCTGATTGCTTCTTTTACCAGTTGTTCTTCGCTTTGCGATTGTTGCTGCTCGAAAATAAATAATGGTTTATCAAAATTAGGGGAACGCTGTTTTAAGTCATCCACAAAATCCTGTACTTGTAAATTCTGGCAACCTAAACTTAAAACGGTTACCCCTGCCACATTTGGATGATCAGCATAAGCGGCCAAAAGTTTACTTAATACTGCAGCATCCTGACGGGTACCACCGCATCCACCCTGGTGATTTAAAAATTTAATGCCATCAACATTTTTAAAAATACGATTGGCCACATGATTAGCCTGTCCGATAGAACTGGTATCTGCTTCGCTTAAATCTTCGCCATTTTTGTAGGCCTCAACCAAATGGTGGGCATATGATTTATATTTATCGGTTACGGCATAACCCAACTCATTGTGCAGTGCTTCACGGATCACATCCAGGTTGCGGTTTTCGCAGAATACGGTTGGAATAAACAGCCAGTAATTTGCTGTACCTACACGGCCATCATTCCTTACATATCCATTAAAAGTGCGGTATTGGAATTTTGAAACATCTGGTGCATGCCACTCATAATGATAGGGTTTAAATTCATATGGGTCTGACGCATGTTTGGTATTTTCAGTATCCATTAATCCGCCTTTAAGGATAAAATGTTGTGCCTTCCCTACCAAAACGCCATACATAATGATGTGATCACCGGCATTCATATCTTGCATAAAAAACTTATGCTTTGCCTGAATATCATCCTGTAAAACATATTCATGTCCATCGTAAATAATGGTTTCGCCCTTAGTTAAATTCTGTAAGGCTACCAGCACATTATCATTTGGATGGATTTTTAAAATTCTAGTCACCATTTTTAAATTGTTCTTTCTTTGTGCAAGTTACTCAAAGTTTCTTTTGCACCTTTACTTTGTAATTGTTCTACGTAAGATTTTACGGCTGCATTAAAACCTGGATAATTATTTAGGTTTTTATCCCATAAGCGTCGATCTCCCAATGTACTATCTACTACGGTTTCAGGATTTTTCCAGTAACCATGAAGCACTTCAGCAAATTCATCCTGCGTAGTGAAAGTTTTCCCATTAACGGTGGATATATATTGGTCGCCCTCCTGAGTAACATTCATGAAAACAATGTATGCAGCAATACCAAGAGCAGTGAGTTGAGGAACGTCATTATTAAGTGCATAATATTTTCTAATCAAGGGCATATTACGCATCTGCAATTTCTGGGTATAGTTCAGGGTGATGGCATGCCATTGATGGTCTAAAAACGGATTGCTGAAACGATCGATCACACTTTTCGCAAAAGCGATAGCTTCGTCTTTACTAATATCTTCATTTTCTACTACGGGTGCGATTTCCTCTTGCATCAGTTTTAGCACATGGTTAGAAAAATCCTCATCAGCCATGGCTTCTTTAACGGTATGGAAACCAGCTAAAATGGCTAACCCACAGTTTATGGTATGTGTTCCGTTTAATAAACGAAGTTTCAGTTCTTTAAATTTATCGATTGAAGGCACAATGAAAACACCTTTATCTGCCGAAGCAAAAGATAAAATTTCTTTTACTTTTTCACTTGCTGATTCAATTGCCCAAAGCCTGAAGGGTTCAGCCATGATCATCAATCCATCGCTATATCCCAGTTCATCTTCCATGCTTTTCTGCGCTTCCGCAGGAAGCCTTCCGGGTACAATTCGATCTACCAGCGTTTTGCAGAAATGATTTGCTGTTTTTAACCAGTTCTCAAAATCCCATCCCAATTTATTCTGAATGGCCAGATCGAGTATAATTTCTTTTAATTTATCTGCATTGTCGCTAATGAGCTCCGTTGGAACAATCACCATCCCACTATCTTCCGATCCGTTGAAGGCTTTATATCTTTCGTGCAAGAAAGCCAACAGTTTACCTGGAAAAGATTGCGGTGGTGTGTCAGTAATTTTATCTTCACTTTTTACGATTCCAACCTCGGTTGTATTTGAAATCACCACTTTCATTTCGGGCTGATGTGCCGTCTTTAAAATTTCTGCCCACTCTGATGTTGCTGACAATACACGGCTGATAGATCCATTGATCATGTTTTCTTCAACTTCAGCACCATTTTCAATGCCTTTAACACAAAGTGTATATAAGTTATCCTGATTGGAAAAGTCATCTGCTCCAGCTTTAGATGTGGTTTTAACCACCACGATTCTACCATTGAAAATGCCCTGATGATTTGCCTGATCGATGAAATAGTCTGGTAAGCCACGTAACAAAACGCCAGTTCCAAATTGAATCACCTTTTCTGGTAACTCCAGCATTTCAGCAGTTGGTTTTTTAACCTTTGATCCGCTGATGTTTTTTAAATTTTCTTTGTTTAGAATCATGTTCACACCATTTCCGTCACCGTAAGAAACGAGGTCATCTTAAGCGGTTGAAATTCCTACCCCAAGCTTAAGATTGCTTCGTGCCTCGCAATGACGAGTTTAAATTATTATTTTCCGTTTGCAGCTAACCACTTCGGGTATTCCTTTTCTATTAATTTTTGACCCCAGTTGCCATACCAGGCGTAACCATTCCTTCTCTCCGGACTTAACTCTTCCAGCTTTGATTTTATGGAATTATCGCGGTCACCAAAAATGGGTACGTTTTTATCTAAATCATAAAAACGGGCCCATACCATGCTAGAAGGATCAGCAATTAAAGCTGCCGTTGATCCTTTTTCCCTATCAAAACGATAACCTGCTATTTTGTAAGTATCAAACCATTTTATTGCTGCAGCAAGGGCTGTTTTTATCCCAATTGATGGGCTTTGAATGCGCATCAAAAAGCGAACAATTCCTGCCGATTCACTGGTACTTAAAGAAGCAGGTTCAAAATTCCTCGCCTTTGCCGGCAACATCGAATCTTTATCATATTGTGCTGCCCAGATGCAAAGTTGTCCATTTTGTTTTACCTGCGTTTTCAGGATACAGTCAACACCTTTTGCAACGGCTTTTTCTGCTTTCTGGATGTACGCTTTGTCTACTACCTCGAAATCATTTTTTTGAGTGGCAATGTCTTGAAGGATATTCAATACATTTACCATTGCGTCATCATTATAGGTGATTTCTGAGCGATAAAGCGATTGATCAGGATAATACTGTGGCCAGCCTCCATTATCATATTGTGCTTCCAGAATATAATCCAAGCCCTTTTCGGCGGCCTTTAAATATGTTTTGTTTTGTGTCTTTTTATATGCTTTCACCAAAAAAACTACTTCTCTGCTGGTAGCCTTATTATCAAAAGTAGCATGCTTATCTTCAGTGGCTTTTATTTTCGCCAATAATTGTGGTGTTATAGGAGCACCATAGTTTACTACGCTTTTATCTTCCAGTTGCTTTGGCCAGCCACCGTTTCCTAATTGATAAACCAACATTTTTTCTGCTGTGGAATCTGTCGGCATTTGTGCGAAACAAGAAGTCAGTAAAAAACTGCATAAAAGGGTGAATACTATTTTAATTCTGATCATTTTGTTAAGTCTATTTCTTGCCACGAATCATATTTATCTATAACCACCCCGCCCTGTGGGCACGATCGTAATTGTCCTCCCTGTTTCCGTTGCTAACTATTCTATTTCTTCCCCGGCACTTGCTTAATTAACCAGTTTACTAAATCATTCGTAGCCTTATAATTTTCAAATTCTGCAGGCAGCTTTCTGCCATCGATATATTCATTGTAAAACCATGGATCTCCAACGGCGAATACTGTTCCTTTACCATATTTTGCGGTGGCGATAATCACATCACCCTTATCGGTTAATGCAGAAACAGCTGGTGTTTTGGCTACAATCGTTGAAATTTCTTTGATATAAACTTTCTTAGCTGTTTTGAAAATGGAATTCCCTGCAGGGATTTTAATTGCCCCTTGCTCAAAATTTGCTCCTTGAACGCGGTTACGGCTATCCTCATTAAACTTAATCCCAAATGATTCTGGTAATACATTAAATTTAGTGAGTTCACAATTACCTACATCGTTTAATAGCAGTACCAAAACACCACCTGCTCTCACCCATTCACTTATTTGTTTGGCATGGTCTGCATTCATAAAGTTTGGATTTGCAGTTTCCTTTTCCGTATCCGGATCAACAATAATGTAAATATTACTGCCCTTTAAATTCGCCACGGTTGGTGCAGTTTTTAATGTTGCTGTCTTTACACCTGCATCATTAAATACTTTCCCTAGCAAAGAAAACCCATTGTTATCATCTTCTTCCCACAGGTAGTGGAATGGGATTTTATCTCCAGTTGGGCCAGTCATGTATTCGTTGTTAAAGAAATTATCAACTGTAACCGTCAGGCCTTTCCCCGTTTTAGGTAATGCGGCTATTTCCATTTCGGCGGCGGCACAAATGAAAGCCCCAACACCTTTTGGATCATTGGTAATTACTTTTTCGCTGATGTAATATTCAAAACTTCCATCACGGTATTTAGGCTTTCCGCCCAGGCCTGAAACAGAAACGGTTTTAGTCAGGTTTACCCTTTCATCACCAGCCTTTTCAATAAATTCTTTCTTTAGCCCAGCATAACCTTTGGTTGCCGCAGCCATAAATGTTTGTGGTAACCAACCTTTACGAACACCTTTAGCCAAACCATAAACAAACATGCTTGATGCAGAACTTTCAAGGTAATTCCCTTTTTTAGTTGCCAAATCGACAATATCATACCAAACACCCGATTTCGCATCCTGATATTTTACAGTTGCTGTTGCCGTGCGGTTTAAAATCGCTACCAATTCTTTTCGCTGTGGATGATTTTCAGGGAAATTGTCTAAAACATCAACCAGTGCCATGATGTACCAGCCCATAGCCCGGCCCCAAACGTGAGGTGATAAACCTGTTTTGGGATCTGCCCATTTCTCGGTTCTGCTTTCATCGTAACCATGATACAAAAGGCCAGTTTTCGGATCGCGTGCATTTTTTTCCATCCAGATAAACTGATTGGCAATGTCATCATATGCCGCATCTTTCTTCATCAATTTAGCATATTCAGCATAGAAAGGTTCGCCCATATACAATCCGTCCAGCCACATTTGGTTGGGATATATTTTCTTGTGCCAAAAACCACCTTCTTTTGTGCGGGGCTGTTTTTGCAGTTGATCGTAAAGCTTGTTTGCTGCTAGAAGATACTTCTGCTGACCTGTAACTTTGTACAAAAGCAAAAGTGAACGGCCGTTTTTAATATTGTCGATGTTAAAATCTTCGGCTTTGTAGGTTGTAATATTTCCTTCTTTATCTAAATAGGCATCCATAGAAGATTGGATGTATTTGAAATAGTCGCCATTTCCGGTATTTCGCCAAACGGCAGCAGCACCTTCCAGCACTACACCCATATCATAAGTCCATTTCGGTCCTTTAGCGCCTTTAAGCAAAGTGGTATCCTGAAACAATTTTTCCATTGCAGTTCGTGTTAACTGTTCGGAAAGTTTTTTTTGTGCAAAACCAGTTAAGGATAACGTTGAGAATCCCAGAAGCGCAATTGCGGTATATAAAATTGATCTCTTTTTCATTATTTTGAAATCTCTAATGCGTTTTTATTTACTTCGGCAGCAATGCTGGTGGCTTTTTTGGCTTTCGACCCATCTGTTCCACTCACTTTTATGCCTTTTGATTTTTGACCAGCCACGTTAAATAATAACTCTGCCCCACTTTTATATTGAAGGTTATTGATATTAATATTAGAGCTGTTCTGAATATTTACGATCGGGTTAGAATTATCGGTAATTACATTTACATTCTTTAAAGAGATGCCTGTTGCTTCAATAATTTCAATCCCTTCTTTTGATTTAATGGTTACATTTTCCAGATGAATGTCTTTGATATTCATTTCTGGCAAACCCCTAAAAAAGATGGCCTTTCCGGCACCATTAGCTACCACATCTTTAATATAAAAATTCCTGAATTGCGGTGTAGCTTCCGTCACCGGAACCACTACGCTTTTAATGGCCTCACGCTTTTCACCAGCCAAAACAATTGGGTCTACCGCAGCATAATACATATCAAACAAAATGGCCTCGCCAGGAATATCAATCATGTTAATGTTGTTTACGTAGATATTTTCTACAATACCTCCCCGGCCACGGGTCGTTTTAAAACGTAAACCAATGTCAGTACCAATAAAAGAGCAGTCATATACCCAAATATTTTTCGCACCGCCACTCATTTCACTTCCAATAACGAAACCGCCATGCGCATGGTATACTACATTATTTCTTACAATTACATTTTCTGTTGGTACACCACGTTGACGACCTGCTTCATCCCTGCCCGATTTAATGCAAATTCCATCATCACCAACATCAAAGGTACTGCCTTCAATTAATACATTTTTACATGACTCTACATCTACTCCATCACCATTCTGTGCATACCACGGATTTTTAACCTGTAGATTTCTTAAGGTTAAATCCTCACAAAGCAATGGATGCAGGTTCCAGGCTGGCGAGTTTTGAAAGGTAACACCTTCTAAAAGAATTGTTTTACAATTGGTTAATACCAGCAAATTCGGACGAAGAAAATCTTTAATGTCTTCATAATCTTTGGCTGTTTTGCCAGGCTCGATTACGCCTGCATTTTTAGTATTTGATCCCTTAACGGTTTTGGCCGATGGATACCACATTTTACCATCTTCACGAACAATTCCGCCAGATGCAACTAGATTTTTCCATTGAGATTCGGTTAACTTATCTTTCTTAACCATGCGCCATGCACCACCGTTTCCATCAATAATCCCGGTTCCGGTAATGGCAATGTTTTGCAGGTTTGTTCCTGATATCGGACTTTGGTTGCGCCAGGCTGGTCTACCTTCCCAATTGCCTTCTACTAATTTATACTGATTGAAATCATCTGTAAACTGAAGAATCGCATCACGCTTTAAATGAAGATTAACGTTGCTTTTTAACTCTATGGGCCCGGTAAGCCATAATCCCGAAGGAATTAAAACCACTCCTCCACCTTTCTGACTTACATTGGCTATAGTTTTATTGATGCTTTCTGTATTCAGAGCAATTCCATCACCCTTTGCTCCAAAAGCAACAATACTGGTGGTATCATTTTTAATTTTAACCTGCTGGATAATGGGTAAACTCATTTTTTGCTGAGCCATTGCCACACTTGCGGAAGAAATAAAAATGCATGCGAGGGCGATTTTAAAATGGCATAGACTACCAGAACTGTATTTCATTATGTGTGCGGTTAAATTATACTTGGTTATTGTAATAACAAGTGTACGTTGTTTGCCCTTAAAAGCGAAGAGAAATCTATGCAAACGTTGCCGGAAAAAACTTGCAAAACTAATTTTATAAAAACTCAAAATACTGAATTTCAGTAAATTAAATATACTATTTCTGTTCTGGATTCCATCCACGCAATACATTTTCGAGATTGTAACTTTTATACTCCTCATTAGTAAGCTGATGAGCCCACTTCACCCGCTTTTCGGGCTGTGCACCTTTCCCTATACTTTGATATTCAGCGTAATATGCTGTTTGTTCATTACTTTCTTTCCCCCAGTTATTCCAGCCTTCAGGCCGAATAAATTCTGGCAATTCACAGTTTAAAAATGCAACCTTTGCATATGGCCGCCATGGTCTACCTAAATAAAAACTATTGGCTGGCGCATCGCCTTTAATTTTGCATTGGTTAAAAACATAACCAAATTTAGTAGTATCTGCTGTTGAAGCAGCGGTAATGTAACCTTGTTTTTTACAAAAAAGGGTACAGTTTTCGAACCAGGCTGTGGCCGAACCAAAAATAAAATCTACTGTGCCTTCAATATAACAGCCTTTATAATACTGACGATTATTGCCTCCATAAGTATAAAGAGTATCTTGAAAACCCAGAAACCTGCAGTTTACGAAAGCAGATTTATCGCCACCAACCCAAACCGCAACGGCCTGCCCCACCGGACCTGAAGAATTTTCGAAAGTGATATTTTCAGCAGAAAATCCCTCTCCATAAATATAAAAGCTGGCAGAACCTGATGTACCTTTTTCTTCTCCAAATGTGTTTTTCTTTTGAGCAAAATCATCATAGGTTAAAATCGTTTCATTTAAGCTTTCGCCAATCAACCGCACATTTTTTTTGGAAGCTGCTAGCACTAGCTTTTCTTTGTAAATTCCTTTTTTGATGAATATTGTGGTGACTTTATTTCTAAAATCTGGTACAGCATGAATGGCCTCCTGAACTGTTTTGAAATCACCATTTCCTTTTGCATCCACAACAAAATCAGGCTTAATATCTTTGGCATTTGCAATGAATGAAAACGTAATAAGCAAAATTACAGCTATAAATTTCATTTCGGATTTTGGTTAGTATAAATAAAATCGGCCACGCAAAGTTTAAACTTTATAACGCAGCCGAGCTTTAACAAATATATGATGAGCAATTTTAAACATTAATATTGATCGGAAAGAAGAAATTCAATAATAAATACGCAAACGATGTCGGGAACGATTGCACAGTATCAACTTGATCAAAAATAAAAAAAGGCTTAATCTTGTTAGTTGGCTAAGTTTACCTGATCAACAGTTTTACTTTAACAATAGCTTTAAGATTTAATCCAATAATATTAACCAAATATCAATCATCACCATGAAATATTTATTTAATTCCATACTCGTGATGAGTCTTTGCGTCCATGCCTTTGCACAAGCGCCTAAAGCAACTTACATTTCAAAAGTTTGGGTGGCCGATCAAGGCAATGGAACTTATAAAAACCCTGTTATAAATGCCGATTATTCAGATCCTGATGCAATCCGCGTGGGTGATGATTTTTACCTGATTGCTTCCAGCTTTGATGCTGTTCCAGGATTGCCCATTCTTCATTCAAAAGATTTAGTAAACTGGAAAATTATTGGTCATGCTTTGAAACGGCAACCCCCATTTGATCATTTTGAAAAAACTCAGCATGGTAATGGTGTTTGGGCGCCATCAATCCGGTATAGAAATGGTGAATTTTATATCTATTACCCTGATCCTGATTTCGGCATCTACCTGACCAAGGCTAAAACCATAACGGGTGAATGGTCTGCACCAAAGCTGGTTGTTTCAGGTAAGGGCCTGATTGACCCATGTCCACTTTGGGATGAAGATGGAAAAGCTTATCTGGCTTATGCTTATGCAGGCAGCCGGGCTGGAATTAAAAGTGTGCTGGCCGTTATGCCCCTTACCGCAGATGGAACAAAAGCTACCGAGACGGGTAGAATTGTTTATGACGGGCATGAATCAGACCCAACCATTGAAGGACCTAAATTTTATAAGCGCAATGGCTTTTATTACCTTTTTGCGCCAGCTGGAGGAGTTTCTACCGGCTGGCAACTGGTGTTAAGAAGTAAAAATATTTACGGTCCTTATGAAAGAAAGGTAGTGATGGATCAGGGAAAATCAACGGTTAATGGCCCACATCAGGGTGCATGGGTAAATACGCCAGCTGGCGAAGACTGGTTTATTCATTTTCAGGATAAAGACGCATATGGCAGAGTGGTTCATTTACAACCCATGAAATGGAAAAATAATTGGCCGATAATTGGTTCTGATCAGGATGATGATGGTGTTGGAGAACCGGTTATGGTTTATAAAAAACCTAATATAGGTAAAGTTTATCCTATAGAAACCCCGGCAGAAAGCGATGAGTTTGATGCTTCAACTTTAGGTCTACAATGGCAGTGGCAAGCCAATCCGCAGCCGATATGGTTATTTACTGATCCTCAAAAAGGTGTGCTAAAATTGTATACCGCTCAAATTCCTGAAGAAGCCAAAAACTTGTGGGATGTGCCTAATTTACTGATGCAGAAATTTCCAGCAGATGAATTTACTGCAACTACAAAGGTGAATTTTAAGCCAAATCCGAAGCTTGAAAATGAGCAAACCGGTTTGGTGGTAATGGGTAGAAGCTATGCCAGAATCAGCGTAAAAAGTAAAAAAGATGGACTTTATCTAATGTTCGGCATTTGCCAGGGTGCTGATAAGGGAAAAACTGAAAGTGAAAAGGAAATTGCCAAACTTAAATCAGGTCAGGTTTATATGAGGGTAACTGTTTCTAACGGCGCTAAATGTCAGTTTAGTTTTAGTGAAGATGGCATCAAATTTAATCATGTTGGTGATGAATTTCAAGCTACAGCAGGGCAATGGATTGGTGCAAAATTAGGTTTATTTGCCATAAGAGATACACAAACCAATGATTCTGGTATTGCGGAGTATGATTGGTTTAGAATTGAAAAATAATATAATCAGAATATGAAAAAATATAGTCAAATCATTGGTTTCATAGGAATCATTATTTTATTGATGTCATTTATCATGAAGCGTGAACCTGTTAAGGTTTACCTGTTGGTGATTCTACAGTTGCGGATTATAGCCTTGAAGCGGATTATATGCAGAAACGTTATCCATTAATGGGTTGGGGCCAGGTTTTTCAGCAGTTCCTTACGAAAGACAATCTGAAAAACTTAAATCATCTGATCAAAAGTGATAGTGCCCAGGTAGTAGACAAAGCCAAAGGTGGCAGAAGCACCAGGTCATTTTTTGAAGAAGGCAGATGGAAAGAGGTTTTATCTACATTGAAGAAAAACGACTTGGTGCTCATTCAATTCGGACATAATGATGCAGCAAAAGATAAACCTGAGCGTTATGTAGATATCCCTGGCTATAAAAAGTTTTTAAGGATGTATGTAAATGAAACTAGGGCGAAAGGTGCAAAGCCTATTCTGATTACTCCGGTAACCCGAAATTATCCCTGGAAGAATGGAATACTTGGCAGTGCACATGGTGAATATCCTCAGGCCGTTATTGATGTAGCAAAGGAATTAAGTGTTCCGGTGATTGACTTAACCACACTTTCAGCAGATTTATTCACTTCAAAAGGCACTGATTTCGTTACCAGAAACTATTTTATGAATTTAGATTCCGGGAAATATGTCGCCTACCCAAAGGGGCAGAATGATAATACGCATTTTCAGCCTGCTGGTGCGAAGGAAATTGCACGTTTAATTTACGAAGGTTTACAAAAGATAAATAAAAAATGATCACCAATATGCTTGGGAATTAACCCTTTCATATTAGTGATCAAGTCAATTAATCAACCATTAACTTCGTTGATATCGCAATTCTATTCCAGGCATTGATGGTAATAATGGCCATGATAACCTGAGCTAAATCTTGCTCATTAAAAAATTTTGAAGCGTTACGGTATGTAGCATCTGAAACATGGTTTGAAATTAATGTTACTTCTTCCGTTAAAGCCAAGACAGCCCTTTCCTCTTCAGTAAATAAAGTAGTTTCTCTCCAGGCATTCAATATGTATAAACGCTGTTCAGTTTCACCGATTTTACGTGCATCTTTACTGTGCATATTCAGGCAGAAAGCACAACCATTAATTTGAGATGCCCTCATTTTAATCAGTTCCAATAGGATTGGGTTAATGTTAGTGCTTGATATATATTTTTCTAAACCATACATGGCTTCATAAGCTGCTGGCTCCACTTTTTTAATGTTAATTCTAGTTTCCATTTTTATGTTTTTGATTACATTGTAAAGGTCCGGAATCAAAGGATCAAAAAACTTAATCTAGTTTAAGAAAAGAAGCGAGTTAACCGCAAAGTTTACAAAGCTCTTCGCAGAGAAAGCAAAGCCGGGTGTAGGGTTAATAATCACATTTACCTCCTCAAGATTTTAGGCATAGTTCAGTGCCTTCCTTGGTTGAAACAATTAAGATATGTCTATTTGCTTACTTGCATTAAATGGTAAGAATAACACTATCATAATTTTGACCATTTAAGGAATATAAGTTACATATAAGCTTAATTTTCAATGTTATTAGACACTAATTATACGCTTAAAACTTTACTTTGTGATCTTATATTTCCTTACATGTCTTAAATGGCAGAAAACAATATTTTATTTTGACTATGCAAGGAATATAAGAAACATATAAGCTTGATTTTCAATGTTATTAGACAGCAATTATATGCTTAAAACTTTACTTTGTGATCTCATATTTCCTTACATGCCTTAAATGGTAGAAAACAATATTTTATTTCGATCATGTAAGGAATATAAGCAACATATAAGCTTAATTTTCAATGTTATTAGATACTAATTATACGCTTAAAACTTTACTTTGTGATCTTATATCTCCTTACATGTCTTATATGGTAGAAAACAATATT
>NZ_SLWO01000003.1:0-697480 GCF_004340665.1 Pedobacter psychrotolerans | reverse complement strand
TTTTATTTCGATCATGTAAGGAATATAAGAAACATATAAGTTTAATTTTCAATGTTATTAGACACTAATTATATGCTTTAAACTTTACTTTGTGATTTCATATTTCCTTACATGTCTTAAATGGTAGAAAATAATATTTTATTTCGATCATGTAAGGAATATAAGAAACATATAAGTTTAATTTTCAATGTTATTAGACACTAATTATATGCTTTAAACTTTACTTTGTGATCTCATATTTCCTTACATGTCTT
The DNA here is from genome assembly GCF_004340665.1 of Pedobacter psychrotolerans. GTDB lineage: Bacteria > Bacteroidota > Bacteroidia > Sphingobacteriales > Sphingobacteriaceae > Pedobacter > Pedobacter psychrotolerans. The sequence goes on along the minus strand of NZ_SLWO01000003.1, from coordinate 697,226 downwards.
AAATGGTAGAAAATAATATTTTATTTTGACTATGTAAGGAATATAAGAAACATATAAGCTAATTTTTGTAGCAACCAACTATAAACTCAATGGTTAAACATTATCGCTTTGCCCTAATTTTACTTAAAAACTCAGGTGTAAAACCCAAGTAAGAAGCCAGCATATATTGTGGAATCCGTTGAACAAATTCTGGAAATGACGCATTAAAATGATGATATCTTTCTTCGGCAGTCATGCTGTACAAATACCTGATTCGCATTTGGGAAGCCTGGTGAGATTTCTGTAGCACCAACCTAAAATACCTTTCTAGTTTAGGCAATTGAGTAAACATTTCTTCGTAATGATGATATTCAATGGCAATAACTTCTGTAGTTTCTGCAGCCTGAATAAAAAACTCAGATGGCTTTTGAAACAGAAAGCTGGTCAAGTCTGAGAGCCACCAGTTTTCTATAGCGAACTGTGTAGTTTGTTCTGCACCTTTAATATCAATGAAATATAACCTGACGCATCCCTTTACAACAAAATAATTTGCCTTACATATCTGCCCTTGCTCCAATAAAAATACTTTCTTTTTAACAGATATCTTTTTAAGTAAAGTGGCTAGAATTTCTTCTTCATCCCTACTTAATTTCACAAACTTATGAATATGATTATATAGTTGACTATACATTTTTATTAGGATAACATAAGAATAAAGTGTGCAAATTAACCATTACATATCAGCAGATTTTAAAATATCACTGGCATAATTGCCCCAGTCTTTCAATGCACTCTTTAAAATATCACTCAATTGTTTTTTATTTACAGGTTTCCCTTTTGAAGGTACTTTCAGCTGTGCATCTGTAACCTCTATATCTTTTACTTTCGTTGCAAACCAGGTTATATGTTCACGTGGCAAGGCTACGCCTAATATCATACCTGGCAATCCACTAAAGGTTTCCGGACCGCCAGATACCGGAATTGCATCAGCATAAAAGGCAACAACATAAATAGAATCCATAATTAAAGCATTTGCCCGTCTACAATCATAGCCTGCAATGTTTCTGAATTCGTCAGTTATTTTCCAGTTTATTTTACGGACGGAATCTTTAACCAGGTAAGTTTCTTCATAAACCGATTTTTGAATGATGCTAGTTTCGGATTTAAGATTAGTTAAAATAATGTTATTCTGCTTAGCCGTTGCAAAATTTCCTAGCCAACTGTTAGATACGCTTTCATCCGCCAGCGGATTAAAAAATGTTTGGTTATTTTTAAAAGTGAGTTCACTCTTTAAAGTTTTAAATTGCGGATTGTTTTTTTGATACTGCTCCAGCGCTTGTGCACTCCAAAAGTTATCAGGATATTTTTTTGCCTGATCTTGAATCAATGCGTAAACATTGATCTTCTTCTCAAATTCGATAATGCCCTGGTTTACAAACCTAGCATTTTGTGCCATTGCATAATTCATTGTGCAAACCAGCATTAGTAAAGTATATTTTAATTTCATTTATAATATTTCTAAGGTCAATCTTATAATGTTTTTAACGAATTTTGAATCATTACCATTCAAATCATATTTTATTTTTGAGGAGCGCCACCACCCATTTTATTAAAATCCCAAACTAAGGAGAACATAAAATAACGACTGATATTATTATAGCTCGTTTGCGTGATCATATTGGAATAGGATGATCGTCTAAATCCCCGGTTCTGATTGAATAAATCATTACCACGAATGGTAAGTTTCAAATCTTCATTTTTAAAGAAACCTTTTGTTACAGATGCATTGATAATCACCTGTTCGAAACTGGTATCAAAAGCTGGCGATTTAGGTGTATAAGTATATTCGCCATCTGTACGAATTTTGATTTTTTTCGGTAATGTAAAGCCAAATCCTCCCCAACCTTGCATCCCCCAACCTTTATTTGCACGGTCTTTTTGAAGAGAGGCTACCTGTGCGTTATAACTCGGGCCAAAGCTAAGATAGATTTCACTCTTATCCTTGTACCTGTTAATTTGTAGGGAAGGAGTAAAACTAGTACTCACAATTTGATTTAATTCTACAACATCACTTAACTGACTTTTAACATAGCTATAATTTGTATTGCCACTTGCATTAAAATTGAAACCAACATTAGTATCAAATAAAAACTTAACCTTTCTACTAAAACCGCTATATACATTATAATTAATTGGTGTTTTGTCTGATAAATTAACAGATTTAGCTATCGTCTTTCCTAAAGCATCTGTTTCTGTGCTACTAACTATTGCTTTGTTAACAAAGCTAAAACTGCCATTAATGTATATTGATTGCTGACTTAAAACTTTATAAGCATTATAACTTGCGTTAAATCGACTATTAAAGGATGGAGCCAGATCTGGATTACCAAGAGGTTGATATAATGGATTATCATTTACCCTTACCGGCTGTAACTGGTTAACAGTAGGTTGATTTGTACTTCCATTATAACTGAAGCGGAAAGCCTTTTGGGCGGAGAATTTATACATATAACTGGCCTGAGGCAACCAATTTATAAAACTTCTATTATAACTTTGATTAGAGAGTTGCTCCAATTGATCAAATTTTACGGCACTTACCTTACTACCAAAACTGATAGTTGTTTTAGGCTTTTTATAGTTAAAAACAGCTCCACCCTGATTAATGTATTGACTAGCTTTAAAATCGTTACTGAATTCTTTATCCAGAATATCATAATTTCCTGGGGTTGATTGATTGAAAGATTTACGATCAGAACGACTTTCATTGATACCGAAACCATAATTTAATACTAAAGCCAATGATTTTGTGAGTGGCTCATTGTACGTTATATTGGTACTAAAAATAGAATTCTGCGTATTATTTTTCTTTAGCTGATCAGTCACTTCCTTTCTTAAAGGCGAACTGGATTCATCATAATATTCTACAACTGAGTTCAAAAAACCATCTGAATTGATATCATTGAGATTCTGACTAATATTTACTGAATAATTACGTCCGACTTTTTTTAGCTTTTTGGTATAAAAGGCTGAGATATTAAAATTTTGTTCTTTACCATTGTTACTATTCGACTGCCTATTTTCATTCAATTTGGAGTTATCTCCTCTTAACCCAATACTATTTAAACTAGAGGTATTATCACTGTTTTTAAGCATGCCATCAACTGATACTTTAAGGTTACTTGTCGTATCCAGTGTAATGGTATATACGGCATCAATTTTCTGCCTGAAAACATTTCGATCAGAAGTTTCGTCAGTATTCGTATTAATAATTCCATCAGGTAAGTTATTTTGACTGAGGGTATTTTTAGTTGTTTTTATACCTAAGGCACCTAACTTATAATTTGTATTGATACTCTCCTTATCACTATTCCATTTATTATCATAATGTGCGCCACCAGTTAGTGCCTGTGGTATCCCTTCGCCATAATAATTTCCGTTTTCTAAATCATCTCCACCACCATAGCTAAACCACATACTTCCATCATCACCCATTTGCATATTATTATTACCTGCACCTAATTTATTGCCGTCTTCCCAACTCAAACCTGTAGTGCCGTTATTTGCAGCCGTACCATAAACAGAAAACTTTTGTTTGGCCTTGAAGCGGTTGAACAATGCCTGTCCCTGATAAAAATCTTTTGTACCATAACCGGCATCAATCTTCCCGAAGTAACCGCTTTTCTTATCCTCTTTAAGTTTGATGTTTATAGTTTGTGTTTTTTGCCCATCATCAACGCCTGTAAATGCTGCCTGATCGCTGGATTTTTCATAAAGCTGAACTTTATCCACCATATCGGCCCGAAGATTTTTAGTTACCAAGGTTGGGTCATCACCAAAAAACTCCTCCCCATCCACCAACACTTTAGGTACGGTTTTCCCCTGGGCCGTAATTTTCCCATCCTTATCCACCTGTATTCCGGGCAGTTTTTTCAATAAATCTTCAACCTTATCATTTGGTTGTATACTATAACTTGATGCGTTAAACTCTGTGGTATCGCCCTTAATTTTAATAGCCGCCTTTTCGCCTTTAATAATTACATCGGCTAAAAGCTTCGCCATTCCGGTTAAATTAATCTTACCATAATCAATATCTTTTTTGGTTGAGTCCAGGGTAAAGTGATCAACAAAATCAGCGTATTTAGGATAGGAAACCAGTAGAATAAATTTACCATTCTTAACACCGTTGATTTCAAATGAACCATTTTCGGCAGATCTGGTAAATTTCACCAGCGTAGAATCTTTAGCATTTAATACGGCAATGGTAGATCCGGAAAGTAAAGTAGTTGATGCAGTGTCAATAGTACGGCCTTTAATCTGGTGAACAATTTGCGCCTTCAGGTAGGAAGTAACAAAAACCAGAAAGCATAAGCAGAGTAGCGTTCGTTTCATAAGATAATTGATTAGTTTGGTGCTCCAATATAAAACTAATTAGTTAGTTAAAAAAGGCTTTAACTTTTTTTAACAATATGATCACACCATATTTAAATCATTAAAAAAATTATATTTAACCAAATTTAAAAATGATGAAACTTCCATCTATACAACACCTCTATCAGGGCTTATTAACTGTGGTTAAACGTTTCCCTGTGCAGTTCGTGTTTATTATTATAGCTACGGTGTGCTGGACAAACTATATTAATCTAGACCGTTACGGTACAGGTTCAATGCACAATGAATATCTCCAAAAGATTTTAGTAAAGGCGATATTAATTAGCAACCTTGGTCTTACACTTACACTCGCTTTAGATTTATTGGCAGAAAAAAAGGCATACAAGTCGGGCAAAAAGTGGCTGATCAGAATCCTAGCGGTTTTGAGTTGCCTGGCACTTTTTTTCTTATTAAATCCTGTAGATAACTTTGCTGATCAGTTGAGAATTGCACTGATGGCATTCGCTTTTCACTTGTTTGTCGCCTTTTCTCCGTTTATGGATAAAGGCCAGATTAATGGTTTCTGGCAATTTAATAAAGTATTGTTCCTGCGCTTTTTAACAGCAGCACTTTATTCTATTGTGCTGTATGGTGGTTTGGCAATAGCCTTAGTGGCTGTAGATGGTTTATTTAATGTCGCTATGAATTGGAAAACCTACATGAGTGTTTTTGCAATAATAGCCGCTGGTTTTAGTCCGGTATTCTTTTTAGCGGGCATTCCCACAAACTTTGAACAACTGGAAGTAGAGTCTTCTTATCCTAAAGGGTTGAAGATATTCACGCAATTTGTGCTCATTCCACTAATGACTATTTATCTGGCGATTTTGTTATTTTATGAAATCAAAATCATGGTGAGTTGGTCACTGCCTAAGGGATTGGTTTCGAGCCTGATTATTGGTTATGCTGTTTTTGGTATCCTATCGCTGCTCCTCATTTACCCCATGAAAGAACAGGAAGGAAACAGCTGGATAAAACTTTTTTCCCGTTTCTTTTATAGCATGCTCATTCCACTCATCTTACTCCTTTTATTGGCGGTTTGGAAACGTGTTGAACCTTACGGAATAACAGAAAGCAGGTACATATTAATTCTGATTGCCCTGTGGCTGACTTGCATAACAACTTACTTCCTTTTTAGTAAAAGGCAAAATATTAAACTCATCCCGATCAGCTTAGCTATTTTAACCATGCTCGCTGTTTATGGCCCTCAAAGTGCATCTGCTGTTTCTAAATACTCGCAAATTGCGAGGCTGAAGAAGATATTATATTCTAAAAAGTTAGAAGATCTGAATGAAAAACCATCTATGGTGAGGTATCTCATATCCAAACATGGCTTAAGTACGTTGCAGCGCTTTACTTCGAAAAACCTATCTAATATCGAAAATGCGATCGACAGTAAAGATGATTATCAATATATTAAGGATGAAATGAAAGTGGATTCTGCCTTTTCCATTTTAAAAATAAGCGATAAAGACATTTCTTCCTCCAGCATTGAATATACTTTTGTGAATGCTGATAATCAATTTCTTACAATCAGTGGATTTGATTACCTTTTGGATATCAGTAGCTATGAAAACACTGAAAAGGTTTTTAATGGCATAAAAATAAAAATAAATCGTACTAATAACAAAGACATCATGATTAACCTGGGCGATACAGCCAAATTAGCTATTAATCTGCCTAAAATTTTTGAGGAATCTGTAGCGCTGGCAAAAGCTAAAAAATTAAAATCGACTAAAGATTATAATGAATTTTTCATTCCTGCTAACAAGCTTATCTTTTCTAAAATAGTGAGGAACTATCAGTTTACTTATGTAATTGGTAAAATCAGAGGTTATAAAACTGGCAATAGTTTACAAAATAGCTGGTTTGATATTGAAGCTCATTTATTGATTAAAAAATTATAACAAAACTATTTTGGAAGGGGCTGTTTCATAATAAAAATGAACAGCCCCTTCTTTTTATGGATTGGTAGACCAAACGGCAGCATCTTTTACAAATACCCGTCTGTTAAGTTTCAACTGGGCAATAATCAATTCTGCTAAATCTTCTGGTTGCATCACCCTATCAGGATTCCCATCGGTAAGTTTTAAATCAATAGCCATATCCGTTGCTGTGGTACTAGGCGATAAGGCCGTTACCCTGATGTTGTGTTTTCTCATTTCCTGCATCAATGAAACAGAAAAAGCATTAACCGCCGCTTTAGAGGCCGAATATGCACTAGTTACTGCCGCCGGGCTAAATGCTGAAGAGCTCGAAATGCTAATAATGTCACCCGTTTGCTTTTCAATCATTTCTGGAACAACTGCTCGGGTTACATAATAAGTGCCCATTAAGTTAGTTTGAATAATCTGTTCCCAGTCTGCTATTTCCATCTCTAAGAATTTACCAAACTTACCCACACCTGCATTATTGATCAAAATTTCAATAAAACCCAATTCCCCTTTAACCAGTTCTATCGCATTGTTTACTGAATGGATATCACTGACATCCATGGTTGCAACAGCTATTTTTACGTTATACTGTTTTAACTCTTCAGCCAGTTCATCTAAATGTTTTTTTGTTCTGCCAACCAAGGCTACATTTACGCCTTCCTGTGCTAAAGCCGTTGCGATAGCTTTTCCAATACCTTTACCTGCACCGGTAATGATTGCATTTTTTCCTGATATATTTTCCATGGTTATCTTATTAATATAGCGTTACTAACTTTTGAAAAGTTGGTAACGCTATCCAAATCATTCCCTTACAAATCAAACTTAATCCCCTGCGCTAATGGCAAAGTATTAGAATAATTAATGGTATTAGTTTGCCTGCGCATATAAGCCCTCCAGGCATCAGATCCGCTTTCTCTTCCGCCACCAGTTTCCTTTTCACCACCAAATGCACCACCAATTTCAGCTCCAGATGTACCAATATTCACATTTGCAATCCCACAATCAGATCCTTTTGATGACAGAAACAGTTCAGCTTCTCTTAAATTCAAGGTCATGATTGCCGAGGATAAACCTTGCGGAACACCATTTTGTAAAGCAATTGCTTCTTCTAAAGTTTTATATTTAATCAGGTATAAAATTGGCGCAAATGTTTCATGCTGCACAATTTTATAATCATTTTTCACTTCGGCAATACATGGCTTTACATAACACCCACTACTGTAATGATCGCCGGTTAACACACCGCCTTCCACAATAAATTTACCGCCTTCGGCTTTACATTTCTGAATCGAATCCAAATATGCAGCCACAGCATCCTGATCAATCAACGGACCTACGTGATTGCTTTGATCCAGTGGATTACCAATGCGCAACTGATCATAAGCCTTCACTAATTTTTCTTTAAAGCCATCGTAAACATTTTCCTGAATAATTAATCTTCTGGTAGAGGTGCAACGCTGACCAGCTGTACCAACCGCACCAAAAACAGCACCGATTAAACTCATATCTAAATCAGCATGTTCTGAAATAATAATGGCATTATTACCCCCCAATTCCAATAAAGTTTTGCCCAGGCGTGCACCTACCGCTGCAGCAACTTCCTTTCCCATTCGGGTAGAACCTGTTGCAGAAATTAAAGCCACGCGGCCATCATTGGTCATCACCTCTCCCACTGCCCTATCACCCAAAACCAGATTACAAACTCCTTCTGCAATATCATTGGCTTTAAAAACTTTAGCAATAATATGCTGACAAGCTATTGCTGTTAAAGGTGTTTTTTCTGAAGGTTTCCAGATGCACACATTGCCACAAACTAAAGCTAAAGCGGCATTCCAGCTCCAAACCGCAACTGGAAAATTAAATGCTGAAATAATGCCAACAATCCCCAATGGATGCCATTGCTCATACATGCGGTGATTTGGGCGTTCGCTATGCATGGTTAAGCCATATAACTGGCGCGATAAGCCTACCGCAAAATCACATATATCAATCATTTCCTGCACTTCACCGAAACCTTCCTGCAAACTTTTACCCATTTCATAAGAAACAAGTGTTCCCAATGCATCTTTATTTGTCCTTAAGGCATCTCCAAACTGACGTATGATATCGCCACGTTTTGGCGCCGGAACGGTTCGCCAATCTAAAAATGCAGTCTGGGCCTTTTCCACCACCTGGTTATAGTCTTCAGCAGTTGCAACCTTTGCAGAAGCAATTAATTTTCCATCAACAGGAGAAAAACTTTCCAGCGATTCTATATTTGAAACGCCACCCCAATTACTTCCTGTACTAAAAGCAGCATTATCGGCTTTTACACCTAACTGATCCAAAATGGATTGAATATCTGTCTTCATATATCTAACGATTTACACAAAAAAACAAAAAATTAACAGAAAGCGGGTACATTTGAGTCTTTACTTTATCACAATAATTTAGATGTTGTTTTAAAGATAACTGACCCATAAAATCATAAAAAATGAATAGTAAATTTCTCACCTGCAGCACACTGTTGCTTAGCTTTTTTGTGGCAGGTAATCTTTCAGCTCAGGAAAAATCTACAGAAAAGCCTGAAAATTTATCTGTCTACCGTGTTACCCCCACTAAGATTAATGATTTGGTCCATACCAAATTAGACGTTTCCTTTGATTATGCAAAACGCTATTTAAACGGAAAAGAATGGGTAACCTTAAAGCCTCATTTTTACCCGACAGATTCCCTAACGCTTGATGCACAGGGAATGGATATCAAAACCGTTGCATTGGTGGATGCTAAAGGAAACACTCCTTTAAAATATGTATATAACGACAATAAGTTGTTCATCACACTTAATAAAAAATATACAAAACAAGAAAAATATACCATCTACATTGCTTATACGGCTAAGCCGGATGAATTAAAGGTAAAAGGTAGTGCTGCCATAACAGATGCAAAAGGATTATACTTTATAAACCCAGAAGGAACAGATAAAGATAAGCCCACCCAAATCTGGACACAGGGCGAAACTGAATCTTCTTCAGCATGGTTTCCTACTATTGATAAGCCAGACCAGAAGACCACACAGGAAATTTCAATGACGGTTAAATCGAAATACACTACACTATCTAACGGGAAATTAGTGAGCCAGAAACCCAACACAGATGGCACCAGAACGGATACCTGGAAAATGGATCTGCCACATTCGCCCTACCTGTTTATGATGGCTATTGGCGATTTTAAAATCACAAAAGACACTTATAAAGGCAAAGAAGTTAACTATTACCTGGAACCTAAGTTTGCGCCTTATGCCAAACAGATTTTTGGAAAAACCCCTGAAATGATGAAGTTTTATAGTGAAACTTTAGGCCTGGATTATCCCTGGAATAAATATGCACAAGTGGTGGCCAGAGATTATGTATCGGGTGCGATGGAAAATACGACTGCAACCTTACATGGAGAACAAATCCAGAAAACAGATCGTGAATTACTGGATGGCAATGAAGAAGGCACCATTGCACACGAACTTTTTCACCAGTGGTTTGGAGATTATGTAACGGCAGAATCATGGTCTAACTTAACCATGAACGAATCTTTTGCCACTTTTGGTGAGGTAATCTGGCACGGACATGATGCTGGTAAAGACGCAGAAGATAAATCACGATACGAAAAACTTCAATCTTATATCAGCTCCACCAAAAATGGAGAAAGCCCCGTTTTAGCCCGCTTTCATTATGCAGATAAGGAAGATATGTTTGATAACATCAGTTATGCAAAAGGATCAGTAATTTTATATGCATTAAAAAATCAGATGGGTGATGCTGCTTTTTACCAATCACTGAATAAATATTTAACCACAAATGCTTTCAAAAATGGCGAAACCCATCAACTGCGTTTGGCGATGGAAGATATTACCGGCAAAGACTGGAGTCCTTATTTTAATCAATGGTATTACAATGGCGGTCACCCTATTTTAGCTGTAGATTATGGTTATCAAAATGGAAAGGCTACCATTAAAGTGAAGCAAACACAGGATTCAAGCGTACAAACTTTTACTTTACCAATTAAAGTTGATATTTATGTAAGTGGTAAAAAGATCAGAAAGGAAATCATCATCGACAAGCGGGAACAGACTTTTTCTTTTGATGTAAGTGCCAAACCAGATTTAATTGATTTTGATGCAGATAAAATTATTGTTGGCGAAATGAACGACAATAAAGTAGCTGAAGATTATTACTTTCAATATAAAAATGCACCAAGTTATGCCAACAGGATCGAAGCACTGCAATTCATCATGCAAAGCAAGGCAAAAAGCGGTCAGCAGATTTTGTTAGCGGGCTTAAAAGATCCATCAGGAGATTTACGTGCCTTGAGTATTGCTGGTTTAAATCTAGAAGATGCACAAATTAAAGCTGCTGCGCTTCCGATTTTATTACAGCTGGCCAAAACAGACCGGGATACTGAAGTGAGATCAGCTGCAATTTCCAAACTAGCAGAAACTGGCGATCAGGCTTATAAAAATTTAATGTCTGAAAGTCTTAAAGATAGATCATATCGTGTTATTGCAGCGGGAGTAAGCGGATTGGCGAAACTCGCTCCGCAGGAAAGTTTAAGTGCATTATCAACACTGGATCAAGATACGAAAGATCATATTGCACCATCGATTGCCGAACTTTACATTAGCGATCCGAAAGATGAACACCAGGAATTTTACACCAACATTATGGATAAGGGAGACCGAAACAAAGTTTTTGCAGTGATAGGTCAATACTTTCAATACCTAAGGGCTAACACCAATCCGGCTGTGACGGAAAAGGGCGTCAAAAATATTAAAGAAGCCATTGAAAGACTAAAGTTGCAGTCTTACCTAAACAAGCAACTTTCATCGGCATATGAAGCCACCGCTCAGGGCAAATCAAAACAAGCCAGTTCAGCAAGTGGAGAAGAGAAAAAAAATCTGATGAAACAGGCTGAAATATTCAAAAATGCAGCAGCAGATTTAGGAAAGGAATAAGAATTAAGAAGTCGTCATTGCGAGAAGGCTTTTCAGCCGACGAAGCAATGACGACTTTTCTTATGAAACATAATCACCACTGCGCATTTAGGCAAATAGAAACCATGAATAGTAGCAGACCTGGATATATAAGCGAGACTATAACTACAAGCATTGCTTCCCTCAACAAAAACACGATTCTATTTCAATAAAAAGCCCCAAAGAAACTAATCCTTGAGGCTTTTGGTAAAAGCTTTATTATGATTTCCTATCGCGGCGATACATAAGTTAGGGTATCCGTAGCAGCTCGACTTGCAGGGCTTGCTCCCCATTTAAAAGAGATATAAAAAGTTTTGGTTGCCGGATCATAACGGCTATCATAAGCCGGATCGTTCACCAAAGTTGCATTTGCAGTACTTTTCATGGTTACTTTATTGGTAGTAGGGTTTACATTAATGGTTAAACCATCAATGCCACCAACGCCTGTTCCATTAGACCATACCTGACCGAAATCTACAGCAGCAGCACCATTGCTAGGTAAATCTTTGGTTAAACCTTTAAAATTACCACTCAAAACAGGATCACCTTCTCTAAATACATAGCCTTTAAAACTGTATTTACCATCATATCTGTTTCTAACAGCAACCTTTATAACTACTGAACCAAAATTCTTACTGATTACTTCTCCTGATGCATCCTTTATGGTAACTGGAAGGCCGTAGCCTATCGCCGGATCTAACACATTACTGATAAATTTTACAGGAACCTGTACGCGGCGTTGATTGGCCGGAATGGTAATGGTTACCGGCATCGTAAAAGCACTGGCTGGAACTATCGTTAAGGCTGGATCTGAAGCATGTGCTGCATTATAAGTGGCAAGTATAGCCGGATCAACAGATAACGTCACCGTGATGTCCGTAGATTTTGTATTTGCCGCAGCATAATTAATATAAAACATGTATTCACTTGGTGTATCCTGCTGAATCAATGAAGTGGTTAATGAATTTACACTACCATCACCAACTGGTGAGCCCACAGGAATTTCTACAACAGGCGTTGTGGCAGAAAAATCTGGTTGTTCATTTTTGTTTTTTAAACATGAGGATAGACTTAACATGCATAGCATTGCAATAAGCCCACTAAAAATATTTTTATTTTTCATCATTTTGCTTGATTTACTTAACATCCCAAAAAATTCTGGAAGTAAACTGGTTAATTGTACCTTCTGCTATAACATTTGCAGCATTAGTGTTATATTCCCTTTGCGGATATAGCATCCTCACCGGAATCTTTTTGGTGGTTACCGTAGAGGCAATAGAAATCGGCATATCTGCAGGTAACTCTAAACGTCTGTAATCTGTCCAGGGTTCTATGGCATTGGTACCATTCATTGCAGCCCATTTTTGCTTAATTATTAAAGCAATTTTATCACTATTGCTGGTCCAGTTTGCTACATCCTGATCTGTTAGATAAGTGGTTGCTTCAGCTTCTGTTAAACCCAGGTATACAAAGTTCGCTTTTACTGCTGCTTCGTAGTTACTTTGAGCACTGCTGGTCAGGTATCCTCTTTGCGCAGCTTCAGCCTGTAAAAACAAACTTTCAAAATCTGTAATCATCGGTTGAGACTGATCGTATGATTTTAACACGCCTTTTCCGATACTGGATACGGTTACAATGGTTTGATCGAAGTTCACATCTTGTCCCCAGATTAAACTCACATAGGTACTTCCGGCGCCATCATTAACGGTATTGTACAATTTACCTAATCTTGGGTCATCATTATCCTGTAGGAAATTCATACCATAAGAACTCGCCAACATATAACCATGTGATGCTGTTCTTGTTCCGTCAACACCATAACCGTAAACTGCCCAGAAAGGATTTTGCTTCCCTGCCGTATTCAGATAACCTGGATTGTTAAAGATTCCTTCACCAGTTCCAATGTAACCAAATCCATTAGCAGTGATTTTAGCAATTTCATCTTTAATGTATTGTGCTCTGCCTGGCATTTCAGACTGACGCAAAAGAATTCTCAGCTTTAAAGTATTGGCAAATTTACCCCACTTTTGAACATCTCCTTTTGCATATATATCGGCACCAGCATCGGCAGGACTAACTGTTGCCGTTTTAAATAAATTAGCTGCAGTATCAAGCTGTTTAGCTAAATCTTCATAAATATCCTGTGCTTTATCATATTTTGGATTCAGGAAAACCACCGATTTTGATGCCTGAGTATAAGGCACATTACCATAAAAATCTACCAGGTACTGATAGTCCCAGGCTTTCATGGTTTTGGCAACCGCTATAAAAAAGTTTTGACCAGAAGCTTTACTTTGCGTTTCCAAATAAGCATAATCATTTAAATTATCATAAAGATTAGCCCAAAGTGTAGTAGAGCCACTCCAGTTGGTGGTAAAGTTATAAGAGCGTTCTTCATACCAACCCGAAACACCACCGGGTGTCATCCAGTAGTTCATCCACAAGGCTGCAAAACTGTAGAAAATAGATCCACCTGTGGTGTACGCTGCCGTATTGTTTAAGGCTCCGGTTAAAACCAATGCTGGTTTTACCACTGTAGCATTATTGGGGTTATCGTTAATATCTAAAAAACCTTTTTTACAGGCACCAAACAATAATATTGCGGATACCGTAAACACATATATTAATTTCTTTTTCATGTTTTATTCATTAATAGTTAAAAGCCAATGGTTGCAGTGAAACCATAAATGCGAGTAGGTGGTGTTTGATTTAGGTTGTTCACACCCTGTGCATTTCCGGTTCCTACGTTAATTTCCGGGTCGGTGTATATATTATCGCTTGGTCTGAACATAAAAAGGTTTCTTCCAATCAGTGCAATGCTTGCATTTTTAATGAATTTAGCTCTGCTTTGTAGCCATTGTGCTGGCACCTGATAGGCAAGGGATAACTCTCTGATTTTCCAGAATGCAGCACTCATCACGTAGTTAGAAGCGGTATTGGTACGAATACCATCAGCCCAAAATGAACCATTTCCATTTATGGTAGTGGTGTTGGTGTTTGGCACAAATACACCTGGTGAAGTTTGGATAACTGAATTAGGATAAATAAAACGCTCACGTCCGGCCTGAGCAGAAGTATAACTAATCCCTGCAAAATCAAGTGTGCTGGCGAAACTATTGTAAAAAACATTACCACTCCGGTATTCAGCTACACCAGATAAAGTGAAGTTTTTAAAGGTGAAACTGGTGTTAACTCCTAAAACATGACTTGGATTGGTTTGTCCGAAATCTTTATTAATCGGGTTAGAAAGTGGTAATCCGGTATTTGCATCTACAATAACACGGCCATCTGGATCTGTTTGATAAGTGCTCACTTGTAACGAAGGGAAACTCTGTCCCACAACAATATAGTTATTATCGCCAATACCCAATTGATTCTGTCCCTGATATAATGACAGTACTTTATTGGTATTGTAAGAATAATTTATCCCTACATTCCATCTAAATCCATTTGATAAACCAATTACCGGTGCGGCGTTCAAGCTAAACTCAATTCCTTTGTTTTCACCTTCACCCGTGTTGATAATGGCACTGGTATAGCCTGTTGTGCCTGATAAATCTATCCCGTTGATAATTTCCTGGTCTTTGGTATTTTGCAAATAAGCAGAAGTTTCTAATGTGATGCGATTATTCAGGAAACCAATGTCAAAGCCAATTTCTTTTGAAATGGTTTGCTCAGGTTTTAGGTTTGGATCGTATACAACGTTATCAATTGAGTAACCTGCGGTACTGCCATAAGGAAAGTTACCTGCCGGATTTATTGTTGAAACCAATTTATAAGGATCAATCTGCACTGCATATACTTTTGAAATCCCCCCACGGATTTTTAAATTACTGATGACCTTACTTTCTTTTAATGCCGGAATGGCATCGGTAAGCGTTAATGCTGCATCAATCGCAGGATAAAAGAAAGATCGGTTGCTTTTGGCCAATCTCGAATCCCAGTCATTTCTTCCGGAGATGTGGATGGTTAAGTAATCATTGTATGTGGCTGTGATATCTCCAAACACACCCAATTGACGAGAGTTACGCTCAGTTTCTGAACCTACTATTTCACCTGTACGGTTATTAATGTTAAACAGATTATCAACCACTAAATTTGAGCCCGATTGAGACATGTATTTATAGTTTTTTTGTATCACCTGTGCACCACCAATAAGCGTAAATTTAAATTGATTAAACGTTTTAGTGGCAGTAGCAAGAAAATCTCCTGTATATCTGCTTTCAAATTCATTATAATCGCCTACTGATGATCTGGTGTATTGCGTAGCCGCAGCTGCTTTACCAGAGTCATGAGCAAAATCCGAATAGGTGTAAGCATAGTTTTTGTTTTTACCCTGGGTATTTTTACTACTAAAACCACCCCTTGCCATTAAACTTACCCAATCAACTGGCTTATAAGTAAAAGATAGATTTCCTAATAAATCGTCTCTGCGCTCATTATTACGGTTTTGCTGCAGGCCGAAATAAGGGCTGCTGTAATAATCATTATAGTAATCGTTAGGGTTACCATATTTCGATGTTACATCGCTATATTCAGTTAAAGGAACATTACCTGGCGTATTGATTACATTGTTATACACTTGATTGGTACTTTTATCATAGTTCCTTTGTGTGTAGTTAAATGAATAATCAGCAAAGAATTTATCAAGTTTGCGTGTACCGTTAATACGGATCGCTGTTCTGTTTGATTTATCACCTGGTACATATCCCTTGCTATTTACGCGTTGCAGGTTAATATAGGTGGTACCATTCTCACTCCCTCCTGAATAGGTAAGATCGTTTTGTTCATCGATACCGGTTTCAAAAAAACTTTCCTTTTCTCCTTCTTTGTAAGTATAAGGAACCATTTGATAGGTACCATCTTCCAATATGCGCCCCAATGGCCTGATACTTCCATCAAAACGTTCGCCGAAGGTTTGATTTTCAAAAGGCGTATATAATCCAAATCCAAAATCATCCTGAGTTGTACCACCACCAAATTCGGTTTGCTCTTTAGGGAAATAACTTAAACGATTTAGTAAAGTGGTATTAGTATAACTGATGCTGCCGCCGTCAGAAGATCCCCGTTTTGTACTTACAATAATTACACCGTTGGAAGCGTCTGATCCATAAAGTGCTGCAGCATTTGCACCTTTTAGAATATTCACATTATCAATATCATTCGGGTTAATTGAGTTCAACTGACTTAACGGCACAATGATCCCATCCAATACCAAAAGTGCCTGATTGTTTCCGGTAAAAGATCGGTTTCCCCGCAACACTACTCTTACCTGATCACCAGCATCGATTTGATTGTTTGCCTGATTAATCTGTAACCCGGCTACCTTACCTGATAAACCGGTTGCAAGGTTTGTTGGCTTGCTTGAGGTTAAGGATTTACCTGTTACCTGTTGGGTGGCATAACCAATTTCTTTTGGCTTACGTTTAATACCCAAAGCGGTAGAAATCGTAACCTCGCTTAAACTCTTGGAATCTGGTTCAAGGCTAATGTTAACATTTGATTCTGAACCCACTGAAATTTCTTTGGCTACAAACCCGATATAGGTAAATTGTAACACTTCGTTTGGGTTAACGTTAATGGTAAACTTTCCATCCGATCCGGTCGAAGCGGCTTTCTTAGAATCCTTCACACGGACACTAACTCCTGGGAGAGGCAGTCCATCATTAGATGCAACCACTTTCCCGGTTATATTTCTACTTTGTGCATCTGCTTGTATAATGCCATAAAATAAAAATATGAATAAACACAGTACGAGTTTTTTCATTGTTCTTTAGTTTGTTTTAGTTAATAATCCCCGAATTACAGTTTTTTCTTCCATTAAATCAAAATAATTAACACTTATCTTTAAAATAATTTAAATTGCATTTAAAATATCACTAAAATGTTTTAGCAATTTGATATTTAACCACAAAACACACACTAAAAACCACTTATTTTAGCTTTAATTTCTGTTTGTTTTAATTTTGATTTTAGAAACACGTTCAGACAGAAGAAACTAAACGAAAGGTGCATTTAAATCCAAAAACTACATATGAAAAAATTTATTCTTTGTTTTTTGTTCGCGCTAGCCGCATACTATTCTTTTGCACAAAATGTAACCGTAGGGCCCAGTGCGAAACCACTTTTAAAATCAGTTGTTAAAACTTCGGTTCAGGGAAGCCCCTATTTCAATGAAAGATATACCAGCGGTAAAATAAAAACAGCTAGCCAGAAAGAATTCACCATAAATAACCTGAAATACAACTTAGAAACGCAGCAACTGGAATACGCAGAAAATGATCAGATTTATGCGATTCAGGATTCGGTACAGTCATTTACTTTGGTAGATTCGCTAGGGAAGGAAAACGTATTTTTTAAATTAAATTCAGAAAACGCAACTGGCTTTTACAAAATTATTGCTGACGGCAAAATAGCGTTATTGAAAAAATACACCGTTAGAAAAGAAGAAAATCAAGATTGGTATACAAAAAAGACAGGGACTAAAAATGTTCAGCACCAGGTATACTTTACAAATCAGGATGGAATAATTAAAAACTTTATCCCTTCCATTAAAAGTATAAATGCAGTTTTGGCAGACAACAAAAACCAGGTAATGAAATTCATTAAAAATGAGCAGCTAAATCCAAAACAAGAAGATGATCTGATCAGGATATTTAATTTCTATAACACACTAAAACAGTGATCACAAAAACAAATCTAAAATCCCTCAACTTACTGCTCGTAATTTCATACAAAAGAACAAAATTCCATGCTTTATTGATGAAGAACCAGCCTTTTCTTTTCATGACCCCGTCATTACCTTAGTCAATTAAATTAATACTATTTTTGTTGGAGAAGAGAAAAGGAACCGCGATGTTGAAAAAATATTTTGATTATCCACACTTCATAATCAGACCATTAAGCTTTATTTTCAGTTGTTTACCTTGTTTTTAACAACTGATGTTAATAATTATTTCTGAATTGAATAATTTTAATTGGTAAACTTATAGTGTATCTTTCTGCCAATTGGCACGGTTCTTTAATTTAATTGTATATGGAAGAAGAATTCTTTTTTGAATCCAATGAAGACGCACAGCGTTCTGTAGAGCGCTACGAAGAGATGATTCGTAATCAGGATCAGTACTTTTTTGATGCTGGCGCTTTTGAGTATATTGTAGATTTTTACATTGAAAAAAATGATCCGGTTAAGGCTTTGCAGGTAGTAGATTATGCCGTTAATCAACATCCTTACGCAACCGTTTTTTTAATTAAACAGGCACATCTTTATATTTTAACCAATAATCATGATCAGGCTTTTCTAGCCCTGCAAAAAGCAGAATTGCTGGAACCATCAGAACCGGATATTTATTTATTACGGGGAAATATTTTCCAAAACACAGAACGTTTTAGTGAGGCTTTGGAAAATTATGAAAAGGCACTTGGTTTAGCAGAGAGTACAGACGAAATTCTATTGCAGATGGCGTATGTGTATCAAAGTATGAGCGATTACGAAAGCGCCATTACCTACATCAAACTGAGTTTAGAACAAAATATGGAAAACCAGGATGGATTGTATGAACTGGCTTTCTGTTATGATGTTTTGGATAAACAAGAAGAAAGCATCAAATTTTATCAGCAATACATTGATACCGATCCTTATTCATATGCTGCATGGTATAATCTGGGCAACAGTTTTCATAAATTAAATCTTTTCGAAAAGGCAATAGATGCTTACGATTATGCCATTTTAATTAAGGAAGATTTCAGCTCTGCATATTTTAACAAAGGCAACGCTTTAGTACAGTTAGATAAATATGAGGAGGCCATTGAGGTGTATAAGCAAACTTTCGAATATGAGCAACCCAATGCCGATACTTATTGTGCCATTGGGGAGTGTTATGAGAAGTTAGAGAAGATGGATGAGGCTCGGTCTTATTACAAAAAATCGGTTAAAATGGATCCGAAAATGGCTGACGCCTGGTTCGGAATTGGCGTAACGCTTAACCATGAAGAGCGCTACTTTGAGTCATTACATTTCTATAAAAAAGCAATTGATTTAGAGGCTGAAAACCCAGATTTCTGGTTTGCAATGGCTGATGCTTATTATAAACTTGGTCAGATTGAAGAATCCATTACCGCATATGAAAAGGTTTTAGAATATAATCCACTGGATATTGAAGCCTGGTTAGATTTTAGTACCGTTCTTTATGAACAGGGTAAATTATTGGAAGCATCAGAAACGATGGCTGAAGCTATTAAGAATAATCCCGAGGCAGCAGAACTATATTACCGCATGGTAGCCTATTTATTTGCTTTGGGAAATTATGCTGATGCCCTGGGATTCCTGGAAACAGCCTTAACAACTGATCCAGATAAGCATTATATTTTGTTTGAATATTTACCACAATTGCAGGATAATAGTGCCATTATCAATGTTATAAACCGATATATCCGGTAAAAACCTTTTGAGAAAAATTTAACAAATAAATCTCAAAATTTTTTTCACTTTTGTATGCATATGAATTACCCATTATTAAACGTTCCTGAACGTCCTGCTAAACCACGCCAGAGTGGCCTTACGATGGTTATGGATAAAGGATTAAGCCTTCGCCAGGTGGAAGATTTTATCGAAGTTGCCGGCGTACATACAGATATCGTAAAATTAGGTTGGGCTACATCTCACGTTACACCAAACCTTAAAGAGAAATTAGCTTTATATAAAAGTGCCGGTATTCCTACTTATTTTGGAGGAACACTATTTGAGGCCTTTATCATCCGCAACCAGTTTTCCGATTATCAGCGCATTCTAGATCAATATGGAATGGAATATGCCGAAGTATCAGATGGTTCAATTGAAATTGAGCATGATTTGAAATGCAATTACATCAAGGAGTTAGCGAAACAGGTTACCGTAATTTCTGAAGTGGGTAGTAAAGATGCAGCTAAAATCTTTGCACCATACAAATGGATCAAATTAATGCAGGCTGAACTTGAGGCAGGCTCTTGGAAAGTTATTGCAGAAGCACGCGAAGGTGGAAACGTAGGTATTTATCGTGGAAGCGGTGAAGTACGCGAAGGCTTGGTGGATGAAATTTTAACACAAATCCCTGAAGAAACCATTATCTGGGAAGCTCCACAAAAAGAACAACAGGTTTGGTTTATAAAACTGATCGGATCGAATGTAAACCTGGGCAACATTGCACCAGCAGAAGTAATTCCTTTAGAAACTATACGTTTAGGATTGAGAGGTGATACTTTTGATTTCTTTCTGAACCAGACTAAATAACCCATATTATTATTGCAAGGCAAGAAGCAATCTATCACGGAAGTTAATTTCTACCGTTTTAAGATTGCTTCCTGATTTGCTACGGAGTAAATTTGAATATGAAAACTTACGGCCTTATCGGATTTCCACTATCTCATTCTTTCTCTAAGAAGTATTTTACGGAGAAATTCTTAAATGAAGGCATCGTTGATCATCAATATGAACTTTATTCAATTGAAGATATTCAATCACTCCCCGAGCTATTAAGTGCCGAGACCACAATATCCGGCTTAAATGTGACCATTCCTCATAAAGTAGGTGTGTTACCTTTTTTAAATGAAATTGACGAAGCTGCTGAAAAAATAGGTGCCGTAAACTGCATTTGTGTTAATCGGCTTGAAGGTGAAGTCCACTTAAAAGGCTTTAATACAGATGCTTTTGGTTTCGAAAAATCTTTATCACCCTTATTACAACAGCAGCATACAAAAGCATTGGTTTTTGGAGATGGCGGAGCAGCCAAAGCTGTTAAATATGTATTGGAAAAATTGGGCATAGAGTATAAAGTGGTGGTTCGCAAAGCAGCAGAAAACGCAATTTTATATTCGGAAGTAACGCCAGATATTTTAGCCAACTATAAATTACTGATCAATACCACGCCATTGGGCATGTCTCCGAATGTAGATACTTTTCCAGAAATAGATTATTCAAAAATTGGAGATCAGCATTTGGCATACGACTTAGTTTATAATCCATTAGAAACAGCCTTTCTTTCTAAGGCTGCAGCTCAGGGAGCGGTAACTAAAAACGGACTGGAAATGTTACATCAGCAAGCCGAAAAAGCCTGGGCAATATGGAATACATAATTTAAGTGTCGCTTAATTGGCCTTAATAATGACGATAGAACAATGAAATTAATATACTGTATCCTTTTTCAGTTTGTTCTGCTTTTAAGTTTTTCGGCTTGTCAAAACAATGATTACAGCCCGAAACCAAGAGCTTATTACCGGATTGAATATCCTGAGAAATCATATCAATCCCTTTCAGCGCCCGTTCCTTTTAGTTTCGCCTATCCAAAATATGCTACTTTAGAAAAAGACGTAAGTCGCGACGCTCAAAAATACTGGTATAATTTACACTTTAAACAATTTAATGGATTCCTGCACCTCACCTATTATGATTTCACAGGTAAAAAAGAATACGATGAAATGGTTGAAGATGCCCGTAAACTGGCTTTTAAACACACCATAAAAGCAAGTGCCATCGATCAGAAACTAATTAACTATCCGGATAGAAAAGTTTATGGTATTTACTATTCTATTGAAGGAAATACAGCATCTTCTGTTCAATTTTTTTTAACCGATAGCACAAAAAATTATTTTAGAGGTGCCTTATATTTTAATGAACGCCCTCATTATGACTCAATTGCTCCAGTAATTAATTTTATCAAAAAAGACATCGACACATTAATATCCACCTTCAGGTGGAAAAACTAAAAGCCTTATGATTACCGTAAAAACCCTGACTTTTAACGCCTATAGCGAGAATACATATATTTTATTTGATGAAACAAAGGAATGTGTGATTATTGATCCGGGAATGTATGAAGGCTATGAGCAAAATGAATTGGTTACCTATATTAAGGATAATGGACTTAAACCGGTATTATTGTTAAATACACATTGCCACCTGGACCATGTTTTTGGCAATAAGTTTGTTGATGACACTTATGGTTTAAAGCCTCAATTTCACGAAGGCGAGCTTCCTGTTTTAAATGCAGTGCCAAGCTACGCACCATCTATGGGCTTTACCAAGTATCAGGTTTCCCCACTGCCAGAGCGGTATTTAACAGATCAGGATACGATTATATTTGGGAACAGTTCACTTTCTATCATTTTTGCTCCAGGCCACTCGCCTGCACATTTATGCTTTTACAGCGCGGCAGATCATACTTTAATGGGTGGTGATGTATTATTCCAGGGGAGTATTGGCCGTACAGATCTTCCGGGAGGAAATCATCAGCAATTAATTCAAAACATTTCACAGAAGCTTTTCGTTTTACCTAATGAAACAAAAGTCTATCCTGGCCATGGTCCGGCAACAACTATTGGTTATGAAAAACAACATAATCCCTTTTTCAAATAAATTGGATGATAATAAACAATTTATTGTAAAGGGATTTACAGGCTTCAGCCTTTAAACCTTGACCTTTTAATTATCTTTACCGCTGTGAATACGCCCCTATATATTGCAAAACGTTATTTGTTTGCAAAGAAGTCTACCAATGCCATTAACCTGATATCCGGCATATCAATGGTTGGCGTAATGGTGGGAAGTGCAGCACTGATTATTATCCTTTCTGTATTTAATGGCTTGGAAACAGTTGTGCTGGGGCTATTTGATACCATGACACCAGAACTCGTTATCGTTCCGGCAAAGGGTAAAACATTTGACCCAGATACCAAGTACTTTTCATCGCTTAAAAAAAATAAAGCCGTTTTCTCCTACACAGAGGTATTGCAAGAGAATGCATTATTAAAATACAACCAAAAGCAAGCTGTAGGCATGGTGAAAGGCGTAAGTTTGGCTTATTTAAAAAACAGTAAACTGGATAGTTCCATAAAAGAAGGCCACTTCATTTTACAGGATAAAAATGGATACAATGCTGTGATAGGTTCTACACTACAAAGCCAGCTAACTGTAAATACCCTCGATCCGTTTACCGAAATGGAAATTTTTTCACCTAAAAAAACGATTGCGGTGAATACCTTAAATCCTACTGATGATTTTGTGAATAAGAGCATTAGGGTAAGTGGCGTTTTTGAGGTTCAGCAAGAATTTGATAATGGTATTATTGTGCCTCTGGCTTTTGCAAGAGAATTGCTTGGAGAGGAAAAAAATGTATCAACAATAGAAATAAATCTGCAAGCCGGAACCGATGTGGATCATTTTCAGGAAGAAGTGGCAGAGAAGCTCGGTAAGGATTTTGAAGTCCGTAACCGGGCAGAACAAAACCAATCGCTCTATCACATCTTAAATACAGAAAAATGGGCAGTTTATATTATTCTTACCTTCATACTGATCATTGCCATTTTTAATATTATTGGCTCACTGACGATGTTGGTGATTGATAAGGTAAAAGACATTGCCATTTTAAGCAGTTTGGGCGCAAGTAAAAAACTGATTAAGCGCATCTTCTTATTTGAAGGCATGATGATTACGATGTCGGGTTGTATACTGGGCTTAATAATTGGGCTGATTTTCTATTTCATTCAGCACAAATATGGAATTATTAAAATGGGCGAAGCAAATCTACTGATGGAATCATATCCTATCGGTCTTAAATGGAAGGACTATATTCTGGTCTTCGTAACGGTAGGATTTTTTTCATTTTTGGCATCAGCTTTGTCATCAAATTTAAGTGTTAAAAAGATAGACCAAATTAATCAAACGATATAAAGGGATGAAGTTAGTTAAACAGGCATTTGTATTTGTTGTACTCCTTGGAGTAGCCGTTACAGCTTGTAACCGAAAAGGGAAAGCCGGTCAGGAAGAAGAAAGTAACGTCAAAATCGTAAAAGGATTATACAGCTTTGGTCCGGAAATGAAATCATTTACCATGTGCGATGATGGCCGCGAATACTGGGTGGCAGATAGCGTTAAAAATCTGGAACTGTCATACAGCAATCTTAATTTCGAAAAGCCCTATGAGCCTGTTTATGTTGAGTTGGAAGGCTATTTTGCAAAATCTGACACATCAGTAGTTTCCGCTGATTTTGATTCAACACTGGTGGTTACAAAAGTTTTAAAAATTAGTAAGGAAATTCCCGATGGACCTTGCGCTCAATAATTGACTAACTTTCGTTCGTTAGTGTGAAAATTCTTTCCTGACCTTTATACCTGTGGATTTATAATCTACCCTCAACGACTTTGTTTATATAGCTTATTTTACGGTATTGGGCTAACGTTCAACCCTATAATGATATCATGTATAGAGGATTAAAAATCCTCAGGAACATCAGTCTGGATTATAAATCCAGACTAACCAGACATCAAATTTAGTTTATAAAAAGAAGCCCGAATCAAAATAAAATGATTCGGGCTTCTTTTTCATATATCATATCTACTACCAGTAAACACCATACAAAGCAACTAATAAACCAACAATAATTAAAGCACCAACCGCAAAACCTGTTGTTGTTTTAAACATGCTAGAATCAATTTCTAGTCCTTTTGGATTAGCCACTCCTTTTCTAAACTCAGTTAAACTGATCAGCACCATTCCTAAAATACAGAACACAAATACAATACCCATTCTATCTAAGAAAGGAATTTCATATATACCGGCCGCTGTTTTAACAGAAAAACCTATTCCAGATAAGAAAGAAAGATCCATCATTCCAGGTAAGAATTTTAAGAGTAGAGACAATCCAAAACCACCAATTGTGGCGAATAATGCTGCATTTGAAGTTGATCTTTTCCAGAAGAATCCTAAAATAAACATGGCGAAAATACCTGGAGATACGAAACCTGTATATTCCTGAATGTATTGGAAACCGCCTTTTTTATCGATCCCTAAGTGAGGTGCAATTAAAACCCCTAAAACCATGGCTACTACAACAGCGATTTTACCCGTAAATACGAGATCTTTCTCTGATGCATTTGTTTTCAAAACCTTTTTATAAATATCCAGGGTAAAGATGGTAGCAATACTATTGGCCTTACCAGCTAACGAAGCTACAACGGCAGCCGTTAAAGCAGCAAATGATAAGCCTTTAAGTCCGGCGGGTAATAAGTTTAACAATACCGGATAAGCACGATCAGGGTTAACAGAACCATCTTGCAACATCTCAGCCTGGAATGCGCCATCTTTATAAAGTACATATGCTGCAATACCTGGAAGCACCACGATGATAGGCATTAACAATTTTAAGAATGCGGCGAATAACAATCCACCACGAGCTGTTTTTAAATCTGCTCCTAAAGCCCTTTGTGTGATGTATTGATTACAGCCCCAATAGTTTAAATTCACAATCCACATACCACCGATCAAAACACTTAAACCAGGTAAATCTATATAATTTTCATTATCAGGTTTCAAAATCATATGAAAATGTTCTGATGCCTTGCTGCTCATCAGGCTGTAGCCTTCTAGAACACCTGTTGTACCATAATGAGTAGATACTAAATTAAGTGCCAGATAAGTAGTAGCCAAACCACCCAGAATTAAGAAAAAAACCTGGATTACATCAGTATAGCCAATCACCTTCATACCACCAAGCGTAATTAAGATGGCAAATGCGGCTATGGCATACATACAGAATGTTAAATCGAAACCAGAGATACTGCTTACGGCTAACGCACCTAGATATAAGATAGAAGTTAAATTAACGACTACATATAACAATAACCAGAACACGGCCATAATCATGGCAACAGTACCATTGTAGCGCTGGTGCAGGAATTGAGGCATCGTTGCAATTTTATTCTTAAGGTAAACAGGGATAAAGAAAACAGCAACAATAACCAGCGTTAAAGAACCCATCCACTCGTAAGTAGCAATGGCGAGCCCCATTTTAAAGCCAGATCCACTCATCCCGATAAACTGCTCAGCAGAAATATTGGAGGCAATTAATGATGCACCGATTGCCCACCAGGTAAGCGAGCCTTCTGCTAAAAAGTAATCTTTAGAACCTGTTGAGGCAGATTTTTTCTTATTGTAGATGTAGAGACCATAGGCGGCTACAATAACGAAGTAGACTGCAAATACAATGTAATCCTTCGTGTCCAGTAAGTTTTGTTTCATTGAATGATATAAAGGTTATTTGGTTTAGAAATCTAAATGTAGTAAAATCATAAATTAATAATGACATTTTTTTAAGAAAAAAACGTTAAAAAGACGTTTATTAATTTATGATCTTAACTAAGTACTAAATTTTAGATGTATCTGTTGATTAGATTTTCTAAATATTCTT
The DNA here is from genome assembly GCF_004340665.1 of Pedobacter psychrotolerans. Lineage (GTDB taxonomy): Bacteria > Bacteroidota > Bacteroidia > Sphingobacteriales > Sphingobacteriaceae > Pedobacter > Pedobacter psychrotolerans. The sequence goes on along the minus strand of NZ_SLWO01000003.1, from coordinate 670,667 downwards.
GTCTGCCACTTCTCACTTCAGGCTCTCCATTTTCAGCGGCATAGTTTCTTAAATCTTCTAAACTCAATTTTCCTTGCTCAAAATCAGCTCCTTTACCACTATCAAAAGAGGCATATCGATCTGTTCTTATTTTTTTGTAATCAGATTTTTGAAGAATGGCATCAGCTGTAATTAACGCACGGGCAAAAATGTCCATACCACCAACATGAGCATAAAATAAATCTTTCGGATCTGTAGAATTACGGCGAATTTTAGCATCGAAATTCACACCACCACCCTGAAGACCACCGCCTTCTAAAATAATCAGCATGGATTCAGTTAATTCGTTAATATCATTTGGAAACTGATCGGTATCCCAGCCATTTTGGTAATCGCCACGATTGGCATCAATAGATCCTAACAAACCACTATCCACTGCAACCTGTAATTCATGTTGAAAGGTATGACCCGCTAAAGTAGCATGGTTAACTTCGAGATTTAATTTGAAATCATTTAATAAATCGTATTGCTGTAAAAAGCCTTTTACCGTAGCTGCATCGTAGTCATACTGATGTTTTGATGGCTCACATGGCTTAGGTTCAATAAAGAAAGTACCTTTAAAACCTTGTTTACGGGCATAATCTTTAGCCGTATGTAGAAACTGTGCTAAATGCTCCTGCTCACGTTTCATATTGGTATTTAATAGGCTCATATAACCTTCTCTACCACCCCAGAAAACATAATTTTCACCACCCAGGGCTATGGTTGCATCAAGTGCAGCTTTAACCTGGGCAGCACCATGTGCTAAAACTTTAAAATCAGGATTAGTAGAAGCACCATTCATGTAACGTTCATGGCTGAATAAATTTGCTGTTCCCCAAAGTAATTTTACACTACTATCCGCTTGCTTTTGTTTGGCATATTCAACCAATGCCTGTAACCTGTTTTCGTTTTCAGCAATATTATTTCCGTAATCAACTACATCCACATCATGGAAACAATAGTAAGGCATTTGCATTTTGGTGATAAACTCGAAGGCAGCGTCCATTTTATCTTTAGCTCTTTCAACGGCATCTTTCTTTTCATCCCATGGGAAAACATGCGTGGCACCACCAAAAGGATCTGCACCATTTGCATTAAAGGAATGCCAATAAGCACAAGCAAATTTAAAATGCTCATTCATTGTTTTTCCGGCCACTACTCTATCGGCATCATACCATCTGAAAGCAAGCGGATTATCGCTCTCTAAACCTTCAAATTTAACCTGATCTATACCTTTAAAAAATTCTTTTTCTCCTGTTACTACGTTTTTCATTGTACTCTTAATTTGCGGTTCTATTTATAATAATTTGATTAAAATTTCTTTCCATTCCTGATAAATCGATTCGTATTGTTCAGAATGTTGAGGATTTAAGGTTTTGATAACCTGGTGTTGGGTAAAGGCATCTTCTGCATTCTTAAAAATTCCCGCACCAATGCCGGCACCCAATGCCGCCCCAACACTTCCATCATTTTCATATAATTCCACAGGAATTCCCGTTACATCAACAAATGTTTGTGCAAATACCTCGCTCAGAAATAAGTTCGCCCGGCCCGCCCGAATTACCTTTGGCTGCATCCCATTTTCACGCAGGATATCCAAACCATATCTAAAAGAAAAGGCAATTCCTTCTTGTACAGCACGGAAAATATCAGCCTGTTGATGAAGGTTAAGGTCGATACCCAGCACTTGTCCGCCGGTATATTTATTGTTTAACATGCGTTCAGCACCATTTCCAAAAGGAAGTACTTTTAAACCTTTGCTACCAATAGGTGATGTTGCAGCAAGTTTGTTTAATTCAGGATAACTCGCCTGTGGAGCAAAATTATGTTTAGCCCACCGATACATGCTACCCGTACCATTAATGCAAAGCAACACACCTGTATGCTTCTTTTCTTTCGTGTAGGTTACGTGAGCAAAAGTATTTACCCTTGATTCCTGGTCATATGTCAACTCATCGCTTACACCATAAATTACACCCGATGTACCTGCGGTTGCAGCCACTTCACCAGGTTTAAAAACATTTAGAGATAAAGCATTATTGGGCTGATCGCCAGATTTGTAAGAAACCGGAATTCCTGCTGTAAGTCCAAGCAATATGGCTATTTCTTCAAGCAGTTTTCCATGCGATGAAAATAATGGTTTTATCTCCGGGATCAGATTTTCATCAAATCCGTAATGATCCATCAGATCCCCAGAGATTTCATCATTTTGAAAATCCCAGAAAATACCCTCAGACAAAGCCGGAATACTGGTGGTAATGCTTCCTGTTAATTTCATGGAAATAAAATCGCCCGGCAACATGATTTTATCAATTTGTGCAAAAACTTCTGGCTCATTTTCTTTTACCCACGCAAGTTTGGAAGCCGTAAAATTTCCCGGAGAATTTAATAAATGTGATAATGATTTTTCATGACCAATAGCTTCGAAAGCACTTTCACCTATCTCTACAGCCCTACTATCACACCAGATGATGCTGTCTCTCAAAACTTGTTGCGTTTTGTCTACTATGACTAAACCATGCATCTGGTAAGCGATACCAATTGCTTTAATTTCCTTAGGATCAAAATTAGTGTTTGTGTTAGCTTTAAGTATAGCTTGTTGTACATTTTGCCACCACTCCATTGGAGATTGTTCTGCCCAACCGTTTTTAATGGATTTTATTTCTGTTTCCTGATCTGGATATTGGGCTGTTGCAACGCATTGTTGCGTATTAACATCTACAACTGCAACCTTTATGGATGATGTACCAACATCAATACCTAATAAATACATTCGTTTATAATTAATTTTTAATACTTGGTTATGCAAACGGTTGCATAAAGTTAATTCTAAAATTCTTAATCGCAAATTTTTTAACTTTTATTAATTCTTTTTTATGAAATAAGCGGCTTAAATATGAAACTTGTGATTGAATTATTAGAGTTGAAAAGGTTAATTATGCCTTAATGAAGGTAGTATTGATTGATAATTTATTACTTTAGGCACAAGTAAAATGAAAATGATGCAACAAATATCCTGGGATGATTTTGAAAAGGTAGAGCTCAGAATTGGAACCATTGTAGATGCCATGAAATTTCCTGATGCCAGAAGACCTGCGTATAAATTAAAGGTAGATTTCGGTGAATTAGGCATAAAAACCAGTAGCGCCCAAATTACCAAACACTATACCTTATCTGGATTAATTGGCAGGCAAATTATAGGTGTAATTAATTTTCCGAAGAAACAAATTGGGAAATTTATGTCTGAATTTTTAGTTACAGGGTTTGCGGATGAAAATGGTGATATTGTATTATCGGCTGTAGAACGCAAGGTTCCTAATGGGAGCAAATTGGTATAGTTTGGCCATTCAGATTTATCTACTAACGGCTTATTTTCATCTGCGAGATTATCGAAAATCAACGGGAACTATTTTACAATTTATAAATCCCGCAGATCAAAGTAATTCATCCAGATTTTTAGTTTACCTGAAATATATTAATATCTTCTTTAATCGGCAAGATTAGCGGGAAGAATTTATATATTATATATTACTTAAAGCTGAACCACTGAAATGGCATTATGTCATAAATCAACTTAAGTCAGCATTAAAGATTGCCTATATTTGCTACATGAGTTTTTACAATTTCGAAGACACCGATTCGGGTGAACAAGATATCCATTACATGAAGCTGGCTTTAGAAGAGGCTAAAAAAGCATTAGCTGAAGATGAAATTCCAATTGGCGCCATTGTGGTAAGTAAAAACCGAATTATTGGCCGAGGCTACAATTTAACAGAACGCTTTAATGATGTAACCGCACATGCAGAAATGCAGGCTTTTACCTCTGCGACACAAACCATTGGCGGAAAGTACCTCAAAGATTGTACTTTATATGTAACCATTGAACCTTGTGTAATGTGTGCCGGAGCAAGCTACTGGACGCAAATCAGCAGAATTGTTTATGGAGCAAGAGAAGAAAAGCGAGGCTTTATTTCTAAAGGATCAAATTTGCTACATCCAAAAACAGTACTGAAAGGTGGCGTAATGGCCGAAGAATGTGCTGCAATGATGAAAAGCTTTTTTGCGAAGAGAAGATGAGGGAGTAGTAATTAGTATCAAGTAGCGAGTATCAGGTATCAAGAATAGGCGCTAAAGTAAGAATTAAGAACTGATATATATTAGTAGTAAGTAGCTAGTATCATGTATCAAGACTAAATGCTAAACACCTTAATAATCCTTAATATTTTAACGCGAAAAGAAAAAAGATCGATATGCACACCCTAACTTGATAATCCTTAATCCCTTAATGTTTTCAATAAAAATACCCCCTATACCTAACTTATGGTTTTGAATTTCTTTTATCCAGTCTCTTCATTTGAATAAGCAAGTCTACTCTATGTTAAGAACGAAATACCATTTGATGATAATAACATGAACAAATCTTAACCTACGAATGTTATATTTGCTCAACAAACATTTTTAAATTTAAAACATAAAAACTATGGCTTTTGAATTACCAGCGTTACATTACGCTACAGACGCATTAGAACCGCATATTGATAAAACTACCATGGAAATTCACCATGATAAACATCACCAGGCTTACGTAACTAACTTAAATAAAGCTGTTGAAGGCAAACCTGAAGCAAATTTAAGCATTGAGGAAATCGTTAAAAATATTTCTAAATATCCTGCTGCTGTAAGAAACAATGGTGGCGGTCACTATAATCACTCTTTATTCTGGAACGTTTTAGGTCCAAATAAAGGTGGCGAACCTACAGGCGATTTAGCTAAAGCAATTACTGAAACTTTTGGTTCATTTGCTGAATTAAAAACTAAATTACAGGAAGCTGGTGCAACACGTTTTGGATCAGGCTGGGCTTGGTTATCTGTTGGTGCTGATAAAAAACTTCAGGTTTCATCTACTCCAAATCAGGATAATCCTTTAATGGATATTGCTGAAGTAAAAGGAACACCTATTTTCGGTATTGATGTTTGGGAACATGCATATTACTTAAAATATCAAAATAAACGCCCGGATTACTTAGCTGCAATCTGGAATGCTGTAAACTGGGATGCTGTTGCAGAACTTTACAAAAAAGCATTGTAAGCAATCCATTTAAATAATTGAGAAAGTCCCGGTATCAAAATCGGGACTTTCTTGTTTTAAGATAATTGCCTAACTTTACAGCTATTAAAACATTCAAAATGAAGCAGGTTATATTTTTACTCTTTATATTAGTTGGAATCAGCGGGTTGGCAAATGCACAACAAAACAAGGTTCCTACACCAGATGAGATTGCTAAAAAAAATGTAGATGATTTAGATAAAAGATTAAAACTAAATGATACGCAGAAAAGCGTTATTTACCGTTTTACTTTTAACCAGGCTAAAGAACAGGCTGATTTAATTAAGAGACAACAAGCTGGAAATTCTCGTGAAGAAGATGTAGATAAATTCTATAAATTACAGAACGAAACCTCTAAAAACATTCGTAATGTATTAAAAGGCGAACAGCAAAGCGAATATGATAAAGTTATTGAAGAACGTTTGAGCGGTAAATCAGCCAAAGGAAAAAACAAGAAAAAGAAAAAGGGTGAAGAGGAAGAAGTAGAAGGTGATATCAAAGGCTTGCTTTCTGCACCTCCACTTGAACAGCAAAAGCAATAATTCTAATAAGAAAGATTGTCCTTTCGAGATTGAAGCCGTTCTAGATAGATTGCTTCATCCAATGAAAAATTGGCTTCGCAAAGATGGTTTTTGGTGGGGATGCATTAAACGAATCGTCATGCTGAGATCCTGAATCAAGTTCAGGAAAACGATTTTTCTAGCAAAATCGTCATTGCGAGGAGGAACGACGAAGCAATCTTTCCTATTAGCAAGCCTACTATATAGATTAATTTATCAAAGAAAATTGGCTTCGCAAAGATGGTTTTTTGTGGGATGCACTAAACGAATCGCCATGCTGACCTGTAGCGCAGCGGAAAGCTACGCAGTAAATTTAGTTCAGCATCTATTTAGATAAGATCCTGAATCAAGTTCAGGAAGACGATTCTTCTAGAAAAATCGTCATTGCGAGGAGGAACGACGAAGCAATCTTTCCTATTCGCAATCACCGCTATATAGATTCTTCATACACTATCAATAACACCTAAATGTTCTTAATAAGAGTGAATCATTAAATCCCAACGATATCCTTCTTTTTCTTCTGCTTCATTGTTTTAGGAATAATTTCTAAAATTTCTTCCTTTAAAGCATTCAGCATTCGCTTTTTGATAAAATTTCTATGCGTAACCAGACTGATTTCTCTCACTGGTTCAGGCGATTTGAAATGACGTATTTTTGCAGTTTGTTTAACACTTAATTCAGCAATGGCCAACTCCGGCAGTAAAGTTGCACCACCATTTAAGTCAACCATTCTAATCAGCGTTTCTACACTTCCTGTGTTATACTCTAAACCCTGAAGTCTGTTATTTTTAGTAGATCGACAAATATTTAAAACCTGATTGCGCATGCAATGCCCTTCGTTCAGCAGCCATATATTTTCCTCGTTCAGGTCATCAGCATCAACAGCTTTCTTTTTATACAACTTACTATTTTTGCTGACATAACTTACAAAGTTCTCATAGTAAAGAGGTGTCTCTGAAATATTCGTATCAGTTAATGGCGTGGCCAAAATACCACAATCTAACACACCAGTTTTAAGGTGATGAATGATATCCTCGGTAGTATATTCCCAAATCAATAATTTAAGATCAGGGTATTTCTCCAGCATGGCTGAAATGACTTCAGGTAATAAATAAGGGGCAACAGTAGGGATAACGCCAATTTTAAGTTCTCCTATAACATCTTGCTGCTGACTGCTGATCAGTTCTTTTACTTTACCGCTTTCCTGCAAAATCACCCTGGCTTGTGCAATTACCTGAGCTCCGATTTCCGTTGGAAAAACAGGCTGCTTACTGCGATCAAATATTTTAACACTCAGCATTTCCTCCAGCTTTTGAACCTGCATACTTAAGGTGGGTTGTGTAACAAAACACTTTTCAGCAGCAGTTACAAAACTTCTGTAAGTATCAACAGCAACAATATATTCAAGCTGAACTAAAGTCATATAATAGAAATTGATTTATTTATCCAAAGATATAAATTTTAACTATAACAAGAAATGAATGATTGAGTGATGGAATGAGCAAATGATAGAATGAAGAAATATTTAACCGATTGGTGTATGACATATAGCTATACTCAATACCTTTAACATTCTCTCATTCAAAATTCATTCATTCAATTATTCTCTAATTTCTTAGTACCTGCTTTCAAAATCCTGATAGGCCAATGCGATTCCTTCCTGCAATTCAACCTGATGTTTCCATCCTAAGCTGTGAAGTTTACTTACGTCCATCAATTTCCTTGGCGTTCCATCAGGCTTTGTGGTATCAAATACAAGCTCACCATCATAACCTAAAACATTTTTAATTAAAAGCGCTAAATCTTTAATGGTTAAATCATGGCCCGTACCAATATTGATCAAATGAGGCTCATTGTACGTTTGCATCAGAAAAAAACAAGCATCAGCCAGATCATCAGCAAATAAAAATTCACGCATCGGCGACCCTGATCCCCATACTACAATCTCTTTTACATTATTAGTTTTAGCCTCGTGAATTTTACGGATTAATGCAGGTAAAACATGTGAATTCTGTGGGTGATAATTATCATTGTAACCATAAAGGTTAGTGGGCATTACAGAAATAAAATTGCAGTTATACTGATCACGGTAAGCATCGCACATTTTAATGCCAGCAATCTTCGCAATGGCATAAGGCTCATTGGTTTCCTCTAAAGTTCCGGTTAATAAATAATCTTCTTTCAAAGGTTGAGGTGCCAGTTTCGGATAAATACAACTCGAGCCTAAAAACATTAGTTTTTTAACCTCATTGAGGTAGGCATTATGAATCACGTTATTTTGAATCGCTAGGTTTTCATAAAGAAAATCAGCCCGATAAGTATTATTGGCCACAATGCCACCAACCTTGGCCGCAGCCAGAAAAACGTAATCAGGTTTTTCTGCAGCAAAAAAATCGGTTACCGCTTCCTGGTTCCGGAGATCCAGTTCAGCAGAAGTTCTGGTGATGATGTTTGTATAACCTTCTTTAAGCAGTTTCCGGTGAATAGCTGATCCAACCATTCCACGATGCCCAGCCACATATATCTTAGCGTTTTTTTCCACAGTAATTTTTATAGGTTGTAAAAATACAATTCCTCAATAAGAATGGCATTAATCTTTATGTCAAAACATCTACGATATTGATTTAATTGTATTTTTGCAGAAAAAAATAAATTTGGGCAAAGATAAATTAAGGCGATTTGCAGAGATCGAAACATTTGCAAACGTATATCAATTAGAAGAAGGGCAAGCATTAAAAGGGAACTGGGCAAATAATCACTTTAAAAACAGTAATCCTATTGTATTGGAACTGGCTTGCGGAAAGGGTGAATATTCTGTAAATCTGGCCAGATTATTTCCTGATAAAAACTTTATTGGCATCGATTACAAAGGAAACCGTATCTGGCGGGGTGCCAAAACGGCTATTGAAGAAGACATCAATAATGTTGCTTTTTTAAGAATCCAGATTGAGAATATTTTGGATTACTTTGCTGAAGGCGAAATCGATGAAATCTGGATTACCTTTCCTGATCCTCAGCCACAGGATAGCCGGGAAAAGAAACGACTTACCTTCCCTGCATTTTTGAATCGATATAAACTTGTTTTGAAGCCTGGTGGGTGTGTGAACCTAAAAACTGACAATGACCAGCTTTATGCTTATACCGTCGAAAAAACAACAGAATTAAACTTAATCGTACATAAAAATACAGATCATTTATATACTTCTGAACTCGTTGATGACGTTTTATCAATTAAAACGTATTACGAGAAAAAATACCTGCTTCACGATAAAAACATCAATTACATCCAATTTTCATTTGAGTGATGAACACTAACTTTTACGAGCAGGTTTATGAAATTGTGCGACTGATTCCGAAAGGTAGGGTTACTTCTTATGGGGCCATTGCAAAAAGTTTGGGTGCAGCAAAATCATCAAGAATGGTCGGCCATGCGATGAGTTATGCAGGTACTGCACATCCAGTTGTTCCGGCGCACCGTGTGGTAAACAGCAGTGGCTTACTCACCGGGAAATTTCATTTTAGTCCGCCAGAATTAATGGAAGAATTACTTGCCAAAGAAGGAGTAAAAGTTAAGGATGATAAAGTCTTAAATTTCAGACAGATTTTTTGGAATCCGATGGAAGAGATTACAGAATAACAGGTAAGCTCCGCTTGTAATCAGTTATGGTGAAAATAATTAAAATCATAAGCCCCAAACAGGCATAAAACATTTCATCAACTACGTTACCTTTAAAAACAGTAAAGGCCAAAATAATTAAAATAATACTTACGACAAGTTCAATTAAACCGTGAAGTTTCAGACTGATGATTTTGAAAATACCGCCGCTAAAATTGGTGCAGATGGTTAAAAGAAATTGAACAATTCCGAGTGCATAAGATAATGTTGAAGCAGTTTCAGAAAGACCAAAAAGATCTGGAGAAATCAGGAGCAACATTACCAACATATAATCTAAAACGGCATGAAACTTAGGGGATATAATTTTCATATTCAGTTATTTAATAAATAAAACAATCGTCTTTTAAAAAAGATTTAAATTTTACCATATGGGAAAGTTAATAGAAGAATTTAATGGCTATCGCGAAAAAATGAACGATAGAATCATGGAAACTGCCAATACAAACATCAAGCGTTTTTTTGCTTTGGATACGACTTCATATGCAGATGGCGCTTTAAATGTCAAAACAAAAGAAATGCTCGGCTTAGTTGCTTCAATGGTTTTGCGTTGCGATGATTGCATTAAATATCATTTAGGAAAATGCCATGATGCTGGTGTAAACAGCGAAGAAATGAATGAAATTTTCATGATCGCCAACCTCGTTGGTGGAAGCATCGTTATTCCGCATTATAGAAGAGCTGTGGAGTATTGGGATGAATTGCAAGGTAGTTTGGAGTCATAAGTCTTTAGTTTGGAGTTTTGGGTGGCCTTTCAAATTTCGATAATGTATGTATATTTATTTATGGGAACATTAAAGGATTTATTAGCTTATCAAAAAGGATTTGACCTGGCCATGCAGATTTTCCAACTTACCAAAATTTTTCCTTCAGATGAAAAATACAGTTTGACCGATCAGATTAGGAGGTCATCCCGAAGTGTATGTGCCAATTTAGCTGAAGCTTACAGAAAACGAAAATATATAAACCATTTTGTGAGCAAACTTTCTGATGCTGATATGGAAAATGGAGAAACCCAAACCTGGCTGGAGTTTGCATACGCATGTAAATACATATCTTTAGAAGAATTTCAGAAGCTAAACAACCAAGCGGAAGAAATTAGCAAATTATTAGTTTACATGATGAACAATGCTGAGAAATTTTTAATTAAAAAAACTCCTTAAGTAGGTTATACACCATGCAGACTCCAAACTCCAAACCAATAACTCCAAATTCACCGATTCGTTGCACCTGGGCAGGCACCGATCCGCTATACATTAAATATCATGATGAAGAATGGGGTAAGCCTGTTTATGATGACCGAACTTTATTCGAATTTCTGATTCTAGAAGGGGCACAAGCAGGGTTAAGCTGGATTACCATTCTTCGTAGAAGAGAAAATTACCGAAGGGCCTTTGCACATTTTGACGTACAAAAAGTGGCAGCCTTTAATGAGCAGGATGTTGAACGCCTTCTAAATGATGCAGGTATTATCAGAAATAAACTGAAGGTAAATGCAGCAATTATAAATGCCAGACTGTTTATCGAAATTCAAAAAGAATTCGGAAGTTTCTCTAGTTATATCTGGGACTATATTCCGAATCAAAAACCTATTGAAAACAATATCTTGAAAATGAGCGATGTGCCCGCTAGCACGGAAATCTCTGATCGGATTAGCAAAGACATGAAAAAACGTGGCTTTAAGTTTTTCGGTACTACCATTTGTTATGCATTTATGCAGGCGACCGGAATGGTAAATGATCATTTAATGAATTGCTGCGCAAGGTAATGAAAATCTTCCCTACCCTTTCCACGCCAAGACTAACTTTAAGACAATTTCAGCAAGATGATCTTGAATCTGTTTATTATGGGCTATCTGATCCAAGGGTAATCAAATATTATGGTGTGAATTATGATAGCTTAATTGCTACTCAAGAGCAAATCGACTGGTTTAAGCTGATAGAAGTTAAAGAAGAAGGGATATGGTGGGCAATTTGCGACCGGCAGAAGCCCACGTTTTTTGGTGCAGTAGGATTTAACAACTGGAATAAAACGCATCGAAGGATTGAAATGGGCTATTGGTTACTTCCTCAATATTGGAATAAAGGCATCATGAAAGAAGCTGGAGAAGCTGCTTGCAATTATGCTTTTAACACCATGTCTGTTCATAGAATCGAAGCTTTTGTAGAATCTGAAAATCAAAACAGCAAAAAATTATTAACTCAGCTGTCTTTCAGCTATGAAGGATTGATGAAAGACAGCGAAATAAAAGATAATCAATTTATTAGTTTAGAAATTTATGCGAAGCTAAATGCTTATTGATTTTATCTAATCCGAATGTTCTTATCGCTTCCGGAAATTCAAATATTATAAACCCGAGCCAGTAGTATTATATTCTTTAACCCATTCCACTACATCCTTGCTATTCAAATTTGTAGCCATTTCTATCTTTGATTTTAGCGCAGGTTGATCACCCAGCTTTTGAAGTAAAACAGCTTTAACAGCAGGTTTTTTATCTTCATCGGTTACGGCCTTCATCAGAACTTCCTGTAATGGGCCCGAACCCGCCTTTTCAATAAAGTATCGCACTGCAGGTGCACCAGCTGGTTTTTCTCGCCTGGCACTACCGCCCCCTCCTATGCTAATTCCTCCACCCATACCCATACCGCCGAAGCCCCCGGTTCCTGCACCAATACCCACCGAAGGACGAAACCGTACTTTTCTATCTTTTGCTGCAGGTACCAAATCACCTCCGCCAAACGAATATAAATTTACTGCACCTAACTCGATTACTTTAACAAACCGATATTCAAAATTTTTACCATTAGCAAAGCCTTTACTTAGGAAAGCATTGCCATTCCAGAAAAAATTCTTAACGTCCTTCGCCGGCAAAACAACATCACTTTCATCATTGGAACTGATTAAAACAGAGAAATAATCTGTTCCTTTTATAGTACCACGAATCACGTCGTCATTATTTTTAACAATAAAATCCTGAGCTGAAAGATGGATTATTGAAAATAAAAAAAGAGATACAGCGAATAGAAACTTCATCATGTGAATAGCCTTTGTACAAATAACGTGAACTCAAAGCTAAATCTTATCATTTAAACCATAAAGTTGCATTTTTTTATTCATTCCACTTAGCAGATTTTGTTGAAAAAGCATTTTAACGTTTTGGTTAACTTTGGTTACTTTTACTCGAATAAGCAAACAATAAACTGGAGTAATCCTTTTTATCTGTGTAATCAATATTTTATGAAAAAACTCTTTCTTTTAGATGGAATGGCACTGATGTATCGGGCGCATTTTGCATTAAGTAAAAATCCCCGTTTCACTTCCTCCGGAATTAATACATCTGCTGTTATGGGATTTACCAATACGCTGCTCGATGTTTTAAAGAAAGAAAAGCCAACCCATATGGCGGTGGTTTTTGATACGGAAGCACCAACAGAAAGACACATATCTTTTGAAGCCTATAAAGCACAGCGCCAGGCAATGCCAGAAGATTTAGCTGCCGCAATGCCCTATGTCATTAAACTCATTACCGGCTTTAACATTCCTGTAATTACCTCGGATGGTTATGAAGCTGATGATATTATTGGTACCCTGGCTAAAAAAGCTGAGCAAAAGGGCTACCAGGTTTTCTGTATGACGCCTGATAAAGATTTTGCTCAACTGGTATCTGAAAATATATTTATTTACAAGCCTGCCCGTATGGGTAACGACATGGAAATTTTAGGTGTTAAAGAGGTATTAGCGAAGTGGGAAATTGAGAATGTACTTCAGGTGATTGACATTCTTGGTTTATGGGGAGATGCAGTGGATAACATTCCAGGAATCCCAGGAATTGGGGAAAAAACCGCGAAGGCTTTAATTAAGACCTATGGATCTGTAGAAAATATCATTGCCCACTCACATGAGCTTAAAGGTAAGCAACGTGAAAACGTAGAAAACTTTGCCGAACAGGGGTTAATTTCGAAAAAGTTGGCTACCATTATCCTGGATGTTCCGGTTGAATTAGATGAGGAAAGTTTAGAGATCTGTGACCCTAGCCGTGATTTACTCGAACCACTTTTTACAGAACTTGAATTTAGAACTTTAGGTCGCCGTGTTTTTGGTGATGAATTCTCTGTTACCACAGCCAGGTTTGGAGAAGGTACACAGACAGATTTATTTGGTAATCAATCAGGAGAATCTATCCAGTATACCAATACATTAGAAGAAGAACCAGCAGAAAAGCTGCCAGCTAAAACAATAGAAAACACTGACCATGATTATCAGCTGGTTGATACGGCTGAAAAACGAGCAGATTTAATCAAACTTTTATTAGCAGAACCTAAAATCTCTTTTGATACCGAAACAACTGGAACGGATGCCAACATAGCTGATCTCGTAGGGTTATCATTTTCTGTTAAACCTGGAACCGGATATTATATTCCACTTTCGGCAGTTAGAGACGAAGCGCAGGCTATTGTTGATGAGTTTAGGGTAGTTTTAGAAAATCCGGAAATCGAGAAAATCGGACAGAATACGAAATATGATATTTTGGTTCTGAAATGGTACGGTGTAGAAGTTCAGGGGAAAATTTTCGACACCATGCTGGCGCACTATCTGATTGATCCGGATACACGACATGGGATGGATATTTTGTCTGAAAATTACCTGGGTTATTCACCAATCTCAATCACCAAACTTATTGGGCCAAAAGGAAAAAATCAAGGCACCATGCGTGATGTTCCGGTGGAAGACGTAGTAGATTATGCTGCTGAAGATGCTGATGTAACCTTACAACTGGCCCATATCTTTGAACCAAAATTGGTAGAGCTTAATGCGGCTAAACTTGCAGAAGAAATAGAAAACCCTTTGGTATATGTTCTTGCAGACATAGAAAAGGAAGGTGTTCGCATTGATATGGATACACTTAAAGCTTATTCCGCTGAATTGGAAATCGAAATCCGTAAAGCAGAACAAAGCGTTTATGAAAAGGCTGGCTTAACCTTCAATTTAGCTTCTCCTAAGCAATTGGGCGAAGTTTTATTTGATAAACTTCAGCTTGACCCTAAAGCCAAGAAAACAAAAACCGGACAGTATCAAACTGGCGAGGATGTGCTTATGGCACTCGCAAGTAAAAGTGATATTGTGAAAGATATTTTAGATTTCAGGCAGCTGCAAAAACTAAAATCTACGTATGTTGATGCGCTACCTTTAATGGTTAATCCAAAAACTGGTCGCGTTCATACCTCATATAACCAAGCTGTTGCTGCAACAGGCCGATTAAGTTCCAACAACCCTAACCTTCAGAACATCCCGATACGCACGGAAAGAGGAAGGGAAGTGCGTAAGGCATTTATCGCCAGAGATGAAAACCATATCTTGCTATCCGCTGATTATTCACAAATTGAATTGAGGATAATTGCCGAAATCAGTAAAGAAGAAAATATGCTGGATGCCTTTAACAATGGTATTGATATTCATACCGCCACCGCAGCGAAAGTATATGGCGTAAGCATTGAAGATGTAGATAGTACGCAAAGAAGAAACGCAAAGGCAGTTAACTTCGGGATTATTTATGGTCAATCAGCTTTTGGTTTATCGCAAAACCTGGGTATACCCCGCAAAGAAGCTGCCGACATTATCGAACAGTATTTTGCTCAGTATCCAGGGATTAAACGTTATATGAGTGATACGATGAACTTTGCCAGGGAAAATGGTTTCGTAGAGACAATTATGGGCAGGAGACGCTATTTAAGAGACATTAACTCTGCCAATCAAACGGTACGTGGTTTTGCTGAACGAAATGCTATTAATGCGCCTATTCAAGGTTCGGCAGCGGATATGATTAAAATTGCAATGATTAATATTCATAAAGAAATGAAGGCGCAAAATCTGCAGTCAACCATGACCATGCAGGTACATGATGAGCTTGTTTTCGATGTGGTAAAATCGGAAAAAGAAGTGATGAAATCCATTATCCAGGATAAAATGGCCAATGCCATTAAATTAACCGTTCCAATTGTAGTAGAGATTGGCGAAGGAGATAACTGGCTGGCTGCACATTAAAAATAAATACTTATCTTCATTAAAACTTCATTACGATTGATGAATTTTACATCAACAAATTAACGAGTAAAACAAAAAATTTTAAAGACATGAAAAAGTTATTAAGTTTAATCGCAATCGCAGCATTTGGTTTATCTACAGCATTTGCTCAAACTCCTGCAACAACAACTCCAGCAAAAGCTAAAACTGTTGTTAAAAAAGAAGTAAAAACTACAACTGCTCCTGCAAAAGCAGACGCAAAAAAAGAAGCTAAAAAGGTAGAAACAAAAACAACTACGGCAACTTCTAAAGTTAAAGCTGATGGTACTCCAGATAAACGTTTTAAAGAAAATAAAACTAAAGCAGTAACTAAGGTTGAAACCAAAAAAGACGGTACACCAGATATGCGCTATAAAGCAAATAAAACTGCTGCTAAAAAAAATTAGGTTTAGTTTATAATTGAAAAGGGTTCCGACGAAAGTTAGAACCCTTTTTTATTTTACCGCTGGTTGGTATTATCACCAATCAGAACAAACTATTCGGAATAAATTTATAAGGTGATTGTTTCACCAATTTCCGGAAGTAGTAACGTTTTGCCTTCACGTTTAAATTTAGCTACTGCATCTTCCTGATTGATACTAATTGGAGGAAAAGTATTGTAATGTACGCCAATTACCTGATCACAATCAACATACTTGGCAGCAATAACAGCATCATCTACATCCATAGTGTAATGACCGCCGATTGGTAAGATGGCATAATCAAGATGATACAATTCAGCCAATAATTTCATTTCTAAAGTTAAAGCTGTATCACCAGCAAAATAGATTTGCTTACCTTCCAGCTCCAATACAAAACCAGCCGGATTTCCACCATAACTTCCATCAGGATTTGAACTACTGTGAACTGCCCACACCGTACGCAATTTACCAAAAGGCAAGGTTTGCGTTCCAAAATTAATGTCAATAACTTTATCAACACCCTGAGCTTTTATCCATTTAGCTACCTCGACCACCGCGATAACCTGTGCATCAGTTTGCTTAGCCAATTCTACTAAATCAGCTACATGGTCACCATGCCCGTGACTTACCAAAATATAATCTGCTTCAATTTTAGATATATCAACATCCTTTGCCAGTTGATTAGATTTTATAAATGGATCAAATAGAAATTTTTTGCCATCAGCTTCGATCAAAAAGCATGACTGACCATAATAAGTATATTTCATATTATAGGGGATTTAATTATTATAAACCTCAAATGAACACAATTTAGTACACCAAGGCTTTGAACTTATTTATTGTCCAAACATGCCACCTAAACCGCCAAGCATATCTTGTGCTGATGCCTGCATTTCTGTAGCACTTACTTCTTCTGCATTGGCAAGTGCTTTATTGATTGCAGTTAAAAGTAATTCCTCTAACTCCTCTTTATCTGCATTTTTTAAAAATTCTTCATCAATAGCAACACCAGTGATGGCTTTATTAGCTGTTGCTGTAATCTTAATGGCACCGTTTTCAACTTCACCAAATACAGAAATGGTATCTAAACGTTTTTTAATTTCTTCAGCTTTTTGTTGTGCTGCAAATAATTTATCGAACATATTTGTTGTTTTTATATTAAACGAAACTAAGTTGAATTGGTTTTTAAAAGAAAAGCATAGCAGCAATAATTTTGCTACTGATGAGTATATAGTTAAGATAATCTCTCTAACTCATTAAATTCTTCCAAGGATAGTATTGAGTTCATCAAGAAAGCGATCAATCTTTTTAGTACCTATAAAACTCTTTAAAGACATTACATGCATTTTATCTTTACTTGGTAAATAAATTTCAGCATTAACTTCTGTACCTGAATAAATAAGGTTAGTTGTTTTTCTTACAATCTGAAAGCGAATAATATCTTCAAAAGCATATTCCTTAACCCTTCGGCCACCAAAAGTAGAGTGGATTAACTTTTGTTGGTTTTTATCAAATTTAACACTTGAAAAAATCATGTAGAAAAATGCCAGGCCAATTATAAGGGGAAAGTAGGTCACCAAGATCCTTTTAAAGGCATTTTCATCAGCCATAAAACTTGGATTAAGTAAAATGGCAACAGTAATGCCTATCATGATTAAACCAACAATAACGCCACCAATTTTCTGTTGTTTTAATTGGTAAACGCCTCCTTCTTCTTTAAAAAATTCAAAATCATAAATGGTTTGCTTCGGAATCACCGGTGCATTGGCAAAAACAAGTTCATCAATTTTAGGCAGCACTTCATTCTGAAACTGAATAAGATTAGGATCTGTTACTTTACTATACCCACTTGATACCGCTAATCCTTTTCCATGCCGGTTACTCTTTTTAAATAAGCTATAACTATAACCACCTCCAAATACCTCATAAGGGGTAACGGCAGCAATATTATCAAACGGGATTGATCCAACGGGCAAGAAACCAATTTTCTTGTACAATTTTCTGTCTGTACCGTTAAAGATTAATTTCGATTCGGCCATCAATACGATAAGCAATGGAATCATCAACAGGATACCAGAGTAACTTAACTTAGTAACCAGGGAATAACTGCCCATCTGACTGGAAAGAAAATAGATAAACCCTAGAAATAGAATAAAAAAAACCAATCCAACTATCCGTAAATTGCGTTTCGGATAAATGGTGAGCGTATTTGTCTCAATAATCCATTTTGTCTTTGCCATAAAAATTAATCTTCATCAGAGCCTGGTAAGCTCCCGTTTCCATGATAAGCACCTTTACGGATGATTGGCATATTCAAGTGTTTGTACAAATCATCCAGGTGCATTAAACTTCCGTTAGTTAAATTTCCTAAAAATATTACGATGATGTTTTTATCCAGATCACGCACATAGATGTGCCTGAAACCATGCCACCATCCCGTATGATATACTACTTTATCCATCTTTTCACCATCAAACATTCTCCAGCCATAGCCATAATTAAAGTGACCATTTACAGGCTTGTTACGCCCAACGTATGATGAATCACTACTTTTTTTAGTAATTAGTCGTCCATTTTTCAAATACTTATCAAATAGAACCAAATCATGTAACGTACTGTAAATTCCTTTATCTCCAACTGGCCCATCTAAAAAATTCTGTGCAACAGAATACTTCCAGGTACGATCATGCCCAACAACATCAACGGGAATTTTTTCATATTCTGTAGTGCTGTACACGTGCGTATGCTTCAGCCCTGCAGGTTTAAAAATATGTTCCATCATATATTGTGAATAGCGCTGGCCTGTAACCTTTTCAATAATCGCTCCTAAGACCATAAAATTGGAGTTATTATAATGGAAGCGATTATCTGGTTTAGTATAAGGATTTGGTTTGCGTTCGGCAATTACATCCATTACTTGCTGATTGGTAACGCCTTTTTTCATAGGGCGTTTTTCTTTCCTCCAGATATCATCAATGAAATAAACATAATTCATCATTCCGCTCCGGTGGCTCAGCAGCAGTTTTACCGTAATGCCATCGTAAGGAAAGTTTGGAAAAAATTTCTTTACATTATCATTCAATGATAATTTACCTGCTTCTACCAATTGCATAATTGCCGTTCCGGTAAAAGTTTTGGTAATCGAAGCCAGTTCAAACTCAGAATTTATCTTTAAGCTATCGCGATGTAAATAATCTGCCCAGCCAATTGCTTTTTCGTATAATATTTTACCATCCTTCGCAACCAGCATATTTCCATTAAATCCATATTTTTTATGCAGGTTCTGTACAAAATCAGCGATCCACTTATCACCTTTTGCAGGATCGTATGCAATTAAAATACTGTCCGCTTTATCATCTTCTTTCACGCGGATTTTTGCATCAGCTGCCTTTTTCTCTTCAGCTTTTTTACTATTACAAGCTGTTAATAAAGTTATCGAGAGGGCTAATGCTGAACATATATATCTAAAATTCATTTATATTAAAAAGTAGGGATTTAAAACCCGAAAATTAAAGAATTTTAGACGGTTAATCGGAAAGAGTTTTAAACATTTGCGCATTTTTGGTTGTACCAGCATTCGAATAAATGACCTTTACTACCATAAACAGGATCATTATCTGGATTTTTCACATTAGCAATGTCTTCATCTGCTTCGGGGCGCTCTTCAGGCTTACCGTATTTCATGTTATACTCTGCTCCATTTGGATAAGCACCAACAACTGTAAAGTCTTCACTAGCATGTAATTTCATGTGTGCTACACCTGCCGGGATCATCACAACATCACCTTTATCAAGTTCAATGCATACGCCATGTTCCCCACCAAACTGAACTTCTGCTTTACCGCAGTAAACGCCCATCACTTCGTGAGTGTTGCTATGATAATGTTGGTAATCAAAAATTCCATCTACCCAAGCATTTGTATATCCGTTCTGGGCGAAGACTTTTTTAATCGCTTCTTCGGTCTCATCAGGATGAATCAGAAAAGCTCCTTTATAAATCATTAAAGGTAATTTTGGATTATTGGGAAAGTCTCCATTTTCCGCTATTGTATGTGATACAAGGTAAGCTTCCTGTATTAATTTTTCTTTGTTCATAATTATGATGTTTATTTACTAACAAAGCAAGATGGAAAGGGTTTAAATTTAGTCGAGATAACTGGACGATCAAGATAATTTCCGCAGAACCAATAATCAAGACCCAATCTGCGAAATCAGCGGGAAAATATTAATAGCTAAACCAAACGCCTATTTTCTCCCGCAGATTAAAGTGATTTCCGCAGAACCAATAATCAAGATCCAATCTGCGAGATTAGCGAAATCAGCGGGAAAACTTATTTATACTCCCAGAAAAACATTCATGTTGGATTTTTCCAAAAACACTCGACAAGCTCAACATTTCCAAGCATCAATTGATTTATGATACAACCTACTAAAAATTATCTCTGACTTTCCGCCCATGCATCCATTTTAGATTCAAATACCGAAAGCGGGAAAGAACCATCCTTTAAAACTGCCGTGTGGAAGGCCGCTAACTTAAACTTCGCCCCTAGTTGTTTCTCATATTTACTTCTCAGTTCGCGGATTTTCATTGCCCCAGTCTTATAACCCAAGGCTTGTGCAGGAATCCCCATATAACGCTCAATTTCAGCTGTAGCACCTTCAGTGCTGATTGCTTCATTATCCGTCATATATTTAATAGCTTGTTCCCTGCTCATATTTTTTGTGTGAATGGCAACATCAACAACCAAACGAATCGCCCGGTGCATTTCATCACCTAAAGCACCCATGTGCTGATAAGGATCCTGGTATAAACCAAGTTCTTTCCCTAAAGATTCGCAATAAAGTGCCCAACCCTCAACATAAGCATTATGACCACCAAAACGACGGAAGTTTGGAAGCAACTTATTCTCCTGAGTTAAAGAAATCTGATAATGGTGGCCCGGAATAGCTTCATGTAAAAATAAAGACTCCATTCCTGAAGTCGTATTAAATGTCTTAGCATCCAGAATGGGCACATAGAATATCCCGGGGCGCTTGCCATCCGCCGATCCCTGATTATATTCTGCACTTGCCGAGGCTGCCCTGAAAGCTTCCGTCTGACGGATCTCGAACGGCGTTTTTGGTTCCACATCAAACATCTTTTTCAGGTTCGGTTTCATCCTTTGATGGATACTTTCAAATGCTGCTAAAACTTCTTTTGGCGTTTGATAAGGCATAAATTTCTTATCCGTTTTCATGTATTCGAAAAATGCTTTCAAATCACCCTTAAAACCAACCAGATTTTTGATACTATCCATTTGCCCCTTAATCAGTGCCACCTCTTTTAATCCCGTTTGATAAATTTCTTCAGGCGTTTTATTGGTAGTGGTTTGTTGTTTTACCAGGTAAGTATACCACGCTAAACCGCCTGGCATGGCCGAATATCCAGAAGTTGTTCTCGCTTTAGGTAAATATTCCTGCTGAAGAAAATCACCTAACTTTTTATAAGTTGGAACAATGATATTAGTAATCGCATCGCGATATTCTGTGGTAAGTTTTTGTTTATCAGCAGCTGAAAAACTTTCAGGCAATGTACTTATCGGACCATAAAAAAGACTCTTTTCTGGGTTAGAAACCACCATGCTTTGCATTTGAGGAATCATTTTAACAACAAGCGCTTTAGGTAACACAATACCTACTGCTTCGCCCTTCTTAAAATTGGCAATTGCCGTATCTGCCCAAATTGAAAATGCAGTTACACGTTTCAGCCAGTCTTCATAATTCTTCACGGTTTTGAAGGGCTGTGCACCAGTACCGGATCCCAGCTGACCAATGGTTAGTGGCAAAGCAAACATCTGGTTAAAGGGAAGATATTCAGAATGGTATTTTAATCCTTCCAAATTGATATTTAACTGATCTTTTAGATAATCGTAGGAAAGTTTATCATTTTCTGAAGATAATTCTTCGCGGTTGTACTTACCCAAACTATCAAGATAACGCTGATTATAGTCCCTATATGCTTTAATGAAAGCCTGAGAACCATCATTCGGCAAAAGATCATTATAACGCTCATCTCCAATATAGGTTGCGCCAATAGGGTTAAGCTTTAAACCTTCCTGATAATATTGCTCACACATTGCCGCAAATTGTGGGTTATTAACTGCATTATCCTGTTTGCTTTTTTGCTTGCAGGATAGTAACGCAATAGCACAAAGTGCAAAAAGAGTTATTTTATTCATTTAATCTGAGTTAAGGTCTCTTCAAAAATAGCAAAATTATCACCTAAATATAGAAATGGTATTGAACGCAAAAAAGCCATCCTTTTTGGGGATGGCTTTAATTATTTATGAGATCCTTCGACAAGCTCAGGATGACAATTGACACTAGGCCAATAATCTGATTGGCTCTTCTAATAAACCTTTTAATGTTTGTAAGAATTGTGCCCCGGTTGCACCATCAACCACACGGTGATCACAACCTAAAGTTAATTTCATTACATTACCAGGAACAACAGCTCCATTTTTCACTACCGGAACTTGCTGAATCGCACCTACCGATAAAATTGCACCATCTGGAGAGTTGATAATTGAAGTAAATTCATCGATACCAAACATACCTAGATTAGATACAGTGAAGGTAGAACCTTCCCAATCTGCAGGCTGTAATTTTTTAGCTTTTGCTTTACCACCAAAGTCTTTCACTTCTGCAGAAATGTGAGATAAAGATTTACCATCAGCGAAACGCACTACAGGAACTAATAAACCATCTTCCACAGCCATCGCTACGCCAATGTTGGTATGTTCATTGAAACGGATTTTATCACCACCCCATGATGAGTTAACTGCAGGGTGTTTCTTCAATGCCACTGCAACTGCTTTAATTACGATATCGTTAAAAGATACTTTAACAGGAGCAACTTCATTGATTGCCGTACGGGCAGCCATTGCGTTATCCATATCAATACTTACTGTTAAGTAGAAGTGTGGTGCAGTAAATAAGCTTTCAGCTAAACGTTTGGCAATTACTTTACGCATTTGCGAAACAGGTTGCTCAGTAAATTTAACCTCACCAACAAAAGTAGGAATTACCGGAGCAGCTGCCTGAGCTTTCACTGCTGGTGCACTTTCAGCTTTAGTATTTCCGCTTTCAGCTTGTGCCGCTGGCTTATAATTTTCGATATCTTTTTTAATGATTCGACCACCCTCTGCACTACCAGCAACCTGCGATAAATCAATTCCTTTATCCTTAGCAATCTTTTTAGCCAAAGGCGATGCTTTCACACGGCTATCTGAAGAACCTTCTGCAACAGGGGCAGATGAACCAGCATCAGCAGTTGTAGTTTGTTTTTCTTCTTTCGGAGCTTCTTCTTTGGTTTCAGCTTTGGCAGCAGGAGCTGAACCGCCAGCTAAGATTCCGCTAACGTCTGTTCCTTCCGGACCAACAATGGCAATAATACCATTTACTTTAGCAGCTGAACCTTTTTCAACACCAATGTGTAGTAAAGTACCCGTTGCATAACCCATCACTTCCATAGTCGCCTTATCGGTTTCTACATCAGCTAAAACATCATCATCTTTTACTTTATCACCAACTTTTTTATGCCATTCAGCAATTACGCCTTCTGTCATGGTATCACTTAGCAAAGGCATCCGAATCACTGTAACACCTTTCTCTGCCAATTCTTCTTCACCTAAACCACCACCTTGTGCAGGAGCAGCTTCTTCTTTTTTATCTTCAGTTTTAGGCGCATCAGTACTTTCAGCTTTTGGCTTTTCGCTTTCAGCTTCTGCACCACCTTTTTCCGCTTCTAAAGCCGCTTTGTAATCTTCACCTTCTTTACCAATAACGGCCATAACCGCATCAACAGGAACAGCGGTTCCTTCTTCTACACCAATGTATAAAAGGGTACCATCCCAGTAAGATTCCATATCCATTGTTGCTTTGTCAGTTTCTACTTCTGCCAAAACATCGCCGCTTTTCACTTTATCGCCCACTTTTTTATGCCACTTCGCCAAAACCCCTTCGGTCATGGTGTCGCTCATTTTGGGCATTTTAATTACCTCAGCCATTATATCTAATTAATTGAAATCTTTAAAATATTAGTCCATTACATAAGGATAGTTTTCCGTCATGTATACATCTTTGTATAATTC
Source organism: Pedobacter psychrotolerans (assembly GCF_004340665.1). Lineage (GTDB taxonomy): Bacteria > Bacteroidota > Bacteroidia > Sphingobacteriales > Sphingobacteriaceae > Pedobacter > Pedobacter psychrotolerans. The sequence goes on along the minus strand of NZ_SLWO01000003.1, from coordinate 646,692 downwards.
GGTAACTTCCGGCCATGGAGATTCTTCAGCAAATTTTACTGCCTGATCTACTATCGCTTTAACTTTCGTTTCTACTTCTTCGATCCATGCCTCATCTGCATATTTTTCTTTTAAGATCGTTTCTCTTGCAAGTTCAACCGGATCTTTAGCTTTATAATCTTCTAATTCTTCTTTAGTACGATATTTAGCTGGATCTGACATCGAGTGACCACGGTAACGATAAGTTCTCATTTCTAAGAAAGTTGGCCCTTCACCTTTACGTGCACGTTGAATAGCTTCATCCATTGCATTATGAACTGCAACCGGATCCATACCATCTACAGGCGCACATGGCATATCAAAACCTAAACCAATTTTATAAATATCAGTCATGTTAGTGGTACGTTGTACCGAAGTACCCATTGCATAACCATTGTTTTCACAAACAAAAATTACTGGCAATTTCCACAACATCGCCATGTTAAAGGTTTCGTTTAATGCACCCTGACGTACTGCGCCATCGCCCATATAACAAATATTAACATTATCTGTTCCTTTGTATTTTTCTGCAAAAGCAACACCAGCACCTAATGGAATCTGACCTCCAACAATTGCATGACCACCATAAAAATTATGTTCTTTGCTAAACATGTGCATCGAACCACCTTTACCTTTAGAGCAACCTGTAGCCTTACCGTACATTTCTGCCATGATGCTATCGGCACTTACACCTAAAGCTAAAGCATGAGCGTGATCGCGATAGGTAGTAATCATCGAATCACCTTTTTGCATTGCAGATATTGCTCCTGCAACCACAGCTTCTTGTCCAATGTATAAATGACAAAAGCCACGTATTTTTTGTTGTCCGTATAACTGGCCAGTTTTCTCTTCGAATTTGCGCATTAGCAACATCGACTCAAACCACTTTAACCAGGTATCTTTATTTATTTCTACTGCACTCATTTTAGGGTATTTGTTTTTTTGCGACAGCAAATCTAATTTTTTTATTATAATTTTTGGCACTTTCTAATGTAAAAACATCATAATATCAGCTATGAAATTACATTTAACTTTTGTTACTTAATCATTTGGCCTTTATATCTACTTATTCTCCTAAAAAGGCAATTTCACAGATGGTTGACTTCACAATTTAACAAATTCCTTATTCTAATTATTATGAAATTTTATTCTGCTAAACTTTATCTCACCACAATTAACCAATCCTTGCTTAATCACTTCAAATAGAAAATTCCAAGTCCTAAAATCTCAAACTTTGAGCTTTCTTTTTAAAAAAATAAATCTTAACATAATAAACACAGATTCAATTCGCCCTTTATTCTAAGATTCTCTGCCTTAAAAAGTCAATCCTATTAAAATAACTTTGATGTGGAGCTATTTAAATTAACTCAAAATGATTTAATATTCCTTTAAAATTGTTTTATGCTACAGATAATTTAGGCCGTAAAACACCGTTAACTAACATGTCACAACTTTGAGATGTTAATAACTTTTGCTTTTTAACACAAACATTTGGATGACATTTGTATAATTGATATCTTTGACAATCAACAATAAGCCAAAATGGTTTACGTTACTGTGTAAGTGAATACCCAAACATAACTGTATAACATGATTAAAAAATTTTTGTTTTCATCCCTAATCGCTATTTGCACGTTCTCTGCCGCATTTGCGCAAACAAAAACGAAAGAATCTGGTAAAGACTTAAATGATCCTGACAACTTAGCTTCACAGTACTTTTCTCAAGTAATGGGTGTAGCGGTAGATGCGACTTCGAACTTAAAATTATATAAATTTATTTACGAATGGATTGGAACACCTTACAGTTATGGTGGTTCAAGCAAAAAAGGGATTGATTGTTCTGCTTTTACCAAAGCGATATACGACAAAGTTTTCAACACCACGATCAGAAGAAATTCACGTGATATCTTCAGCATGGTAGATCCATTATCTAAAGAAGATTTAAAAGAGGGTGACTTGGTTTTTTTCAAGATAAAAAGCAGAAGTATTTCTCATGTTGGTATTTATCTTGGCGATAACAGATTTGCTCATGCATCCAGTTCAAGAGGTGTGGTAATCAGTAATTTAAATGAGCCATATTACAGCCGCTATTTTTACAAAGGTGGCCGAGTATTGGAATCATTCAAAAAAGAATTTACAGTAGAATAAATACGATTTAAGATTGTAGCCTTACGATCTTAGATTAATAGATATAATCCTCCTAAAGCAATTTTGGAGGATTTTTTTTTACATGACTAATCATAATGAAGTTTTTTAACACACTCTTATTTTCTTTTATTGCTATCGTTATTTTCATTAGCTGTACAAGCAATAATGCGCAGGTTACGGTTCCGAAAGAAAAGCATGATACCCTGATCAGAAAAATTAAAGACACTATCTCCATCACTGCAGTAGGTGATATTATGCTTGGTTCAGCTTTTCCCTCTAAAGAAAACCTCCCCCCTGATGATGCGGTAAATAGTTTTCAGGCTATAGATAGCTTATTAAAAGGTGATATTGTATTTGGAAACCTGGAGGGTTGCTTTTTAAATTCCGGAAGCTCTACAAAATGTAATGGGATTAATCCAAACAATTGTTATGCTTTCAGGATGCCAGAACGTTATGCAAGTATTTACAAAGAGGCTGGCTTTAATGTATTGAGTATTGCCAATAATCATGTTGGAGATTTTGATACAAGGGGTAGAAAAAACACGGCCCGGATTTTAGATTCTTTACAAATTCATTATGCAGGTCAACTTAATAAACCTTTCGAAATTTTTGAAAAGGATAGTATTAAATATGCTTTTTGCGCCTTTGCCCCAAATGAGAATACCGTTTCTATTAATAAAGTAGCTGATGCCAAAGCTTTGGTTACCCGCCTCAAAACCATGGCAGACATCGTTATTGTGTCTTTTCATGGTGGCGGTGAAGGAGCACGTTTTGAACACGTGCCCCGTAAAAATGAAATTTTTTATAATGAAAACCGGGGAAATGTATATGCCTTTGCACATGCAGTGATTGATGCTGGTGCCGATGTAGTCCTAGGTCATGGCCCACATGTTACCCGTGCTGTTGAAGTTTACAAGAATAAATTTATCGCTTATAGTTTGGGTAATTTTTGTACTTATGGCATGTTTAGTCTTAAAGGTAATAATGGAATTGCTCCATTGCTTCAGTTAAAGATAAATGCCAAAGGCGATTTCTTATTTGCTGATGTAACTTCTATTAAACAGGACAAAATCAATCGTTTAACATTAGATGAAAATCAAGGTGCATTTAAACGTATGAAATCCTTAACAGATATTGATTTTGTAGGTCACCAGCTCAACTTTGAAAATAATAAGATAACCTTAAAAAATTAACTTCCTGTTACATCAGTTACAGTTTATTTACGAATCTTTGTTTATGAAAAAAGGATTGATACTTCACTATACTATTGGAATTGCTGCTGCAATTTTGGTCTTGGCTGCAGCATATTACATCAACCAAAATCCTAAAAACCTATTATCAGCAGGAATTATTATATTAGCGGGATCTATAGTGGCATTTAGTCAATATCTGATTATCAAGCATAAAAGAAAACAATCATAATATGAAAGATAAATGGATAAAGCATAAGGGTAATGTACTTCTTTTTCCCTTAATCATTTTACAGATTTTCATGGCATTTGCTCCATCCAATAAATTGGCTTCAATTATATTGATAAGCCTCGCTATCTCAATATATTTTATAATGGATTTTAAATATGGAGAATAAAATGCGATAAGCACTATTATTACAAATGGTGATAATGACCGCAATCATTATCACCACCAATATTATCTAAAGTAACATTATACTAAAAGAAGACCATCTGAGGTTCTGCTCAGCATTTGCCTAACTCTCGTCTTTCGTGTTTTTAACGAGCCCAATTCCCGATACGAAAAATATCAGTCCTATAATTCCATACACCAATAATCCCCTTGTAGCTGTACTTTGGTTTACAAAGCCATATCCTGCATAGATTAGCCCGATAATACCTAAAATTGTTAATACTGTTCCAAAAGTGCGTTTTACATTCATTGATTTTAGATTAATAGATTAAATACAATAGATTTAAACTTTTGTTTTAAAGTATAGAAAAAAGCCACGATCTTTTTAGAAACGCGGCTTTTTTTCAGTTTTTGATCAATTACCAAACACCTAATCTATTTTCTGGCGCTAAATACATTTTTGCTGTGGTGGGTATATTAAATGCCTTATAAAAAGCCTCCATATTATAAACTGTACCATTTACCCTAAACATTTCCGGACTGTGTGGATCTGTTTTAATGCGAACACGCATGGATTCATCTCTGGTTTTCATTCTCCAAACCTGTGCGAAACCTAAAAAGAAACGCTGATCTGGTGTAAAGCCATCAATCTTTTTATCGCTCTTGGCTTGATCTGTTAATTTAAAGGCATCATATGCAATATTTAAACCGCCAATATCGGCAAGGTTTTCGCCTAAGGTTAATGCGCCATTCACATGCTGATTATCTAAAAGTGTAAACTTATTATATAACGCAACCACTTTATCGGCTTTGGTTTTAAATTTTGCTGCATCTTCTTTTGTCCACCACTCTTTTAAATTACCCGCAGCATCGTATTGCCTGCCCTGATCGTCGAATCCGTGCGTCATCTCATGACCGATAACTGCACCAATAGCGCCATAGTTAATGGCATCATCTGCATTAAAAGCGAAGAATGGAAATTGCAAAATTCCAGCTGGAAAAACAATTTCATTATAGGCCGGATTATAATAAGCATTCACTGTTGGAGGTGTCATAAACCACTCCGTTTTATCAACCGTTTTACCCAGCTTAGCCATCATTTCTTTATAACTGTGTTTTCTGGCCGATTGAAGGTTAGCGAAATATGTACTTCGTGAAATTTCTACATCATCATACTTTTTCCATTGATCAGGATATCCTATCTTTTTAATAAAGGCATTTAACTTTTCGATTGCTTTTTTCTTGGTTTCGGCAGACATCCAATCTACTTTTTTGATTCGTTCTTCATATACCTTCTGCAAGTTATTTACCAATTCAAGCATACGTTTTTTGGCTTCAGGCTTAAAATATTGTTCTGCATAAAGCTGTCCTAATAAATCACCAAGATTATTATCTGTGTTGTTAACCATTGTTTTCCACCTTTCAGTTTGTGCAAGCTGTCCGTACAATGTTTTACTAAAGAATTCAAACTTTGCCGTTCTAAATGCTTTAGTAAGTGCATTTGCAGCATTATTAAGTGCATCAAACTTTAACTTTTCTTTCCAGCTTTCAATGGGCTGACTTTTTATTAAGGCAGATAATGTCTGGTAATATTTAGGCTGTCTGACAATGATGCTATCTGTCGATGCTCCAAGATTTTTCAGAACCGTATTAAAGTTGATATTTGGAATTTGTTTCTGAAAATCTGCTACTGCCAGCTTATTATAATTTTTCTGAGGATCACGCAGTTCAACAGGTGTTGAGTGTGATTTTGCCAGCATGGTTTCTAACTTTAGAATATGATCGGCATAGGTTGAAGCTTGAGCAGAATCTCCGGCAAGGCTAAATACTTTGGTGATGTACTTTAAATATTCTGATCTGATTTTTTTAGCCTTATCATCCTGATCAAGATAATAACTACGTTCTGGCAAATTCAGTCCTGTTTGGGTAAAAATAAGCACGTTTTTGGAACTCATTTTATCATCCGGATCAACACCAAAACCAAATAAATCTCCCTGACCGTTTTTAAAACCTTCGGATACAAAATTAATGAGATCCTCATCATTTTTAATGCCATCAATTTTTGCCAATAATGGCTTTACTGGCATTACACCAAGCTTTTCAATGGTTAAAGAATCCATTCCACTGGCATAAAAATCACCAACCTTTTGTTCATTACTTCCTTTGGCAACATTGCTTTTAGCAGCATTTTCTAGAATAGTTCTTAAATTTTTAAGATTATCATTATATAAGGTATAGAAAGAGCCCCATCCAGTTTCTGTTTGTGGGATTTTCGCATTTTTCATCCATTTTCCATTGGCATAAAGGAAAAAGTTATCGCCCGGTTTTACTGTCGAATCCATTCCGGCAGTATCAAAAAATACAGTTCTCTGATCTGTTTCTGTAGCCTGATGGTTTTTATCATTCTGACAGGCCGCAAATAACAATATTGCCGCCGCAGGAAGAAATAAATTCTTTTTCATGTAATATATAAGTTAGGAAAAAATAAAGCTACAAAAAGCATCATGTAATTTGTATGATTTTTTTTTAACTTCAAAAAAAATCTAATTATGCAATACATCATTTACATCGTCATCTTTCTTGGAATTGTAATTCTGTTTAGCTCATTTGTTACGGTAAAGCAAGGCACTATAGCCGTTGTAACCATTTTTGGAAAATATCAACGCTTATTAAGGCCTGGGCTAAATTTTAAAATCCCTCTAATTGAGCAAATTTATTCACGGATTTCCATTCAAAACAGGTCAGTTGAGCTATCATTTCAGGCTGTAACACAAGATCAGGCAAATGTATATTTCAAAGCCATGTTGCTTTATTCAGTGATTAACCAGGATGAGGAAACCATTAAGAATGTAGCCTTTAAGTTTGTTGATGCAACCAATTTAATGCAAGCGCTAATCAGAACGATAGAAGGTTCGATTCGTGCTTACGTAGCTACTCAAAAGCAAGCTAACGTGCTGGCACAACGCAATGAAATTGTATTGCACGTTAAAGAACAAATAGATCAGGTTTTAGATGGCTGGGGTTATCACTTACAAGATTTGCAATTAAATGATATCACTTTTGATGAAGAAATTATGCGCTCCATGAGCCGCGTAGTGGCTTCTAATAATTTAAAGGCAGCCGCTGAGAATGAAGGTCAGGCTTTATTAATTACCAAAACCAAAGGTGCAGAAGCTGATGGTAATGCGATTAAAATTGCTGCAACAGCAGAGCGTGAAGCTGCTCAACTCCGCGGACAAGGAATTGCATTATTCCGGGAAGAAGTGGCAAAGGGTATGACCAATGCAGCTCATGAAATGCAACAGGCCAACCTTGACACTTCGGTAATTTTATTCACCATGTGGACTGAAGCCATTAAACAGTTTGCCGAATATGGCGAGGGTAACATTATTTTCTTAGATGGAAGTACCGAAGGCATGAATAAAACCATGAAGGAAATGATGGCCATGCAATTGAGTCAGAATGATGTTAAGAAAAGTTAAGCAAATTTAATTTCTAAAATAGGCTGATGCATAAAACGCATCAGCTTTTTTTATGCGTAATCATCAGATGTGTTATAGCTAAATCAAAAATGGATTCGGCTAAATTGTAGACTTAAAAATGATGGAGTTTTGTATAGTGATTCAGGAGCGATTTATAGCGTAACTCAATCTAAAATTCATTCAACATTATTTAAGAAATTAAAGCAATTCACTATGAAAGTTTTTGTAACAGGAGCAACTGGCTTTGTTGGCTCGGCCGTGGTTAAAGAATTAATTCATGCCGGTCATCAGGTTTTGGGCCTGGCTCGCAATGAAGCCGCAGAAAAAGCACTATTGTTGGCTGGAGCCGAAGTGCATAAAGGTGATCTGGAAGATCTGGAAAGTTTACGCCAGGGCGCAAATGCTGCCGATGGGATTATACACATGGGCTTTATTCATGATTTTACCCGTTTTAAAGCTGTTTGTGAAATTGATCGCATAGCTATAGAAACCATTGGGAATACACTTGTAGGAACCAATCGTCCCTTTATCGTTACTTCAGGCACCCTGATGGTTAGTCCTGGGCAACTGGCTACAGAAGATACACTTCCAGATTATGACGGCCAAAACCCAAGAATTGCATCCGAAAAAGCAGTTGATGTACTTGCAGCGAAAAATGTCCGCATATCTGTTGTTCGCCTTTCGCCATCTGTTCATGGCGAAGGCGATTTTCATGGCTTCGTACCTATACTGATTGAAATTGCCCGTAAAACAGGTTCATCTGCTTATATTGGCGAAGGGAAAAATCGGTGGACTGCGGTTCATCGTCTTGATGCCGCCGTCCTTTTTAGATTGGCTTTAGAACAAGCCAGCCCTGGCGCACGTTTTCATGGTGTAGCAGAGGAATCGATAGAAATTAAAACAATTGCTGAAACTATTGGCGAGCAGCTTGGCTTACCAGTTAGTTGTATATCGAAACCAGAATCAGCAGCCCATTTTACCTGGTTTGAACATTTTGTAAGCATCGATGGTCCTGCTTCATCAAGCTTAACTCGTGAGCGATTGGGTTGGGAAACAAAGCATCAAACCTTAATTCAGGATTTGAAACAAGACATTTATTTTAAGTAAATTGTAGTCATGAAAGATTCGAACAGGTACCGATTTAAAACAATCTCAGAATACCATAAACTTGCCGGATTGCCCAAGCCAGGGCATCCGCTGGTGAGTGTGGTGAATCTGGAGGAAGTAAGAATGCCTGTAAATGGTCGTTCAAATACCATGATCTTTGACTTTTATTCCATTGCGTTGAAGCGTGTTCCTGATGCTAAAATTAAGTATGGCCAACAAATGAGTGATTTTGATGATGGTGTATTATTCTTTATGGCCCCAGGGCAGGTTTTTACGGTTGAGGTTCATGAAGATAAAATCCATCGACCAACCGGGTGGATGATCCTCTTCCACCAAGATTTACTTTGGAACACACCTTTGGCTAAGACAATAAAAGATTACGACTTTTTTGATTATACATTATTTGAAGCCCTGCATGTAGCTGAAAATGAAGAAATAACTTTAAACAACGTTATCCAACAATTGAAATGGGAAATGAATAGCAATATAGATAGCTTTACCCAAAATGTTATTATAGCACAAATAGCACTACTACTAAATTATGCACAACGTTTTTATCAACGCCAATTTATTACACGTAAAGTGAGCAATCATGAAATACTCAATCGATTGGAAAACGTTGTCAATAGCTATCTAAATGAAGATCTCGCCAGCAAAGGCTTACCAACAGTAACTTACATCGCCGAAAAACTAAATATTTCTGCGGGCTATCTTTCAGGATTATTAAAAACACTCATTGGCCAAAATATGCAACAATATCTTCATCAGAAACTGATTGATTTGGCTAAAGAAAAGCTTTCAACGACAGATTTATCCGTTAGTGAAATTGCTTATGCGCTCGGTTTCGGACATTTGCAGTCTTTCACCAAATTATTCAAAACTAAAACTAACCTTACTCCTTCAGCATTCAGGCAATCTTTTAACTAGGCACCCATTAGTAATTAATATCTGAAGCTAAACTTTTAATACAAAAAAGCGGGCTACCTGATTCCAGACAGCCCGCTTTTAATCTTAATAATTATTTATAACTTCTGTGCGGCTGTACCTAAGTTCATTACATAGTTACCAGATTGCTGCATAAAATCGCCCATTACTTTTAAAGATTCATCTTCAATAAAATCAAAAGAATCTTGTTTAGTTACTTTCTCTCCTTTTTTAATTGCCGGCAAACCTCTTAACGCCCTTAAATCATTTTGTCTGGCTAAAGATTTTGCTTCCTGAGCATCACGTTCAGCCTTTAGCTTAGCCTCATTTAATGGAACAGATACTTCTTTATCTCTTTTTTTCAATTCCACAATATCTTCTTTTAGATATTTAAAATCTAAAGAGTTTGCAACTCGCTGCTCACTATTTTTCATTAATCCTGCCTTTACAGTTGAAAGATTTGCAACGGCAGTAAAGCTAGAACTTGGAATAACATCCCAAGGTAAAGCAGATGGTTCAGTATCCTCTCCTATTTTATCCATTGGATATACCGACGGGAAAACAACATCTGGCATTACCCCTTTATGTTGAGTGCTGCTACCAGCCACACGGTAAAATTTGGCCATAGTCAGGTTAATCTGACCTAAGTTAATATCTGCAGCACTGGTTGCATTAGGAGAAGTACCAAGTGTTTTATCTCTGGTAACCAAGCCAGCAATTTTCTGTAACATGCCTGGATTAACTAATTTATTTAAATCAATAGATGATTGAACCGTTCCTTTACCATAAGTTTGACTGCCCATGATAATTCCACGACCATAATCCTGAATTGCACCAGCAAAAATTTCAGATGCTGAGGCACTTAAACGGTCAACCATTACACCAAATGGCCCATCCCATGCTACACCAGTATTCTCATCTTCGTCTACTTCTATCTTGCCACGTAAATCTTTTACCTGTACCACAGGTCCTTTATCAATAAATAAACCTGTTAACGAAATGGCTTCTACTAATGAACCACCACCGTTTCCTCGTAAATCCATTAATATGGCATCAACTTTATCAATATTTTTTAACGAATCAATAAGTTTTCTAACATCACGGGTGGTACTTTTATAATTTTTATCTCCAGCATTTGCTGCTTTAAAATCGGCATAAAATGCAGGTAATGAAATGATACCAACTTTATAATCCTTCCCGTTTGAATTGATGGTTTTTACTTTTTTCTTGGCAGATTGATCTTCCAGAATAACCTTTTCTCTCATCATCTCAATGATCACAGGTTTTGATGACATTTCTTTTCCAACCGGAATAACTTTTAAACGAACCTTAGTTCCTTTAGGGCCTTTAATTTTGCTCACTGTTGCATCTAATCTCCAGCCAACAATATCCACAAAATCTTCATTTCCTTGTGCAACAGCAATAACTCTATCACCTGCAGTTAATTGCTTTCCTTTGAACGCTGGTCCGCCAGGAATAATTTCTGCGATTTTAACCACTTCATTTTCCAATTGTAAACGGGCACCAATCCCTTCGAATGAACGAGACATTTCTTCATTAAATTCAGTTGCCCTTGCTGGAACGAAATAGTTGGTGTGTGGGTCGATTGATTCAGTAAAAGCATCCATCAAGATTTGAAAAACATCCTGATTATTATTTTTAGCGATCTGAGATTTAAGATTCTGATAACGCTTGGTTAGTGTTTCTACATTTTTTGCTTCTGCAGAACCTGCAAGATTTAAATTAACCAGTTCGTATTTAACCCGTTTTTTCCAGGTATCATTTAAAGCTGTTGTAGATACGGCCCAAGGCATTTTTTCACGATCATAAACATAAGTATCGTTCTGATTAAAGTCATACTTGTTTTTGATCTGCGCTAAAGAGTACGTAAAATATTCATTTAATCGTTTTGCATAAACGTTGTAAATGTAAAATGGACCACTTAAATCTCCATTTTTAAAATCGTCATCCAGGCTATATCTGTATTTCTCAAACTCTTTAATATCAGAAGCTAAGAAATAATTTTTACCCTGATCTAAGGCTTTGATATACTTATCTAAAATGAGTGAAGAAATGGAATCATTAACTTGAACTTTCTTATAGTTATAACTTTCAATCAGGTTCACTACTTCTTTAATCACGAGTTGTTGCTGCTGATCAGGCATAACATTGGTAACACCATCAACTATTGGCTGAGGCTTCGGAGCGGCATGACATGCAATCACTGCGGCAGTAAAAATTATAAAAAATACTCTCTTCAACATCTCTTTAAATGATTTAAAATCCATTTCTAATTCTATATAGCCAATATGATACCATTTTAACAAAAAAACAAAAAAGAGACAGCATTATTACCGTCTCTTGTTAAAACTAATCAAATCTAACCAAAAGCTTCTTATTTAACAATTCTTAAATGCTAACGTAATTAAAATTAATTTGTTTTAAGATATTAGACAGTAAGACTTTTAGGATTAATTTTTTCTAAAAAACAGAAATTACCTATTAATAGAACGTTGAAGAGTGATTAAACGCAACTTATTTTATTAAAGAGAAGAAATAAGACCTATTTGAGACTTGTTTTTGGAGTGGTTTTATTAGAAATCACTTCTCTGGCATCACGAATCTGGCTTTTAAATTGTGTTATTTTGACTGAATTGGCAAACCATTCTGCTGTTTTAAGATCTCTCAAAGCAAGTGTAAAATCTTTCTTTTTGATCTTAACCTGCACGATTCCCAAAATGGATTCTAAATAGGCATTATTGCTTTTTAACTGTTTAGCCAACATGCCCTGCTGGGTATAAAACCACATTGATTGTGTAGATTTATTATTAGCCAAATATACCTTACCGAGTAATCCATAGGTATTCATCAGGCCATTTCTGCTGCCCATTTTTGAATAATTTTTAAGGGCAACATTCAATAGAATCTGCTCTGCATCACTAAAACGGCCCAGCATATAATGCATGTTGCTCATTTTAATAATAGCCTGACCGTATCTATTATAATTTTTAACCGAATTGTATTCGAAGGCTGCTTTACCAAATAAGGTTAGTGCCTCATTAAAATCGCCTTTTTTCTCTAAACTCTCCGCTTCTTCATAAAAAGAATTGCCATCTACCAAATCGAATTTTGAAACAGATATCGTTATCGCATTTCCCGCATTTGGCTCCTGAGCATCAAGATCTTGAGCATGTAGTTGAAATGAGGCAAAAAGGCTTACAAGAGCCAATACAATTTTGGACATGCAACAAAAATAATACTTTATATTTAACTTTAGCTAAATACCTGTAAATTAACATCGAAAGACGCCCAAACCATATAAGGGTGTGAATCACAATGATAAATTTCACCTGTATTTGAGATACCAATAACACCGGCAAAACCATCAAATGATTTTAGTTCCAGGAAAGATTTATCGCAGGCGTCTTTTAAGGAGAATCCATCCGTAACCCTGGTCACTATTTTTGAGGCCAGCGAACCACTTACGATGTCTTCACCAACGCCAGTACATGAAATACCCGCAAACTGATTGGCATAGTTACCTGCTACAGTTGCTGAATCACTCACCCGGCAAGGAATTTCAAATCCTTTCCCGCCTGTAGATGTAGCCGCCGCAATATTTCCTTCAGCATCTAAAGCCACACAACCAACTGTTCCTTTATTGTTGTGCTGATTAAGTTTTGCTTCATACTCAGATCGCCTTTGATCAGTAATAGGATCGAAATATGCAAATCCTTTTTCACGTGCGAAATGTTGCGCACCTTCACCACTCAGCACCCGGTCATCGTATGGCAATAAACTTTGGGTCACCTGAATCGGATTTTTTACATCCTCTACATTGATTACGCCGCTAAATTTTTCTGTTTTCCCATCCATTAAGGAAGCACTTAACCTTACTTTTCCATCACTTTGAATTTGTGAACCAATTCCTGCATTAAACAATTCATTGTCTTCCAGTAAAGCAACCGTGTAAACAACTGTTTCAAGTGCAGAATGGTTTTTCAGATAGGCATAACCAAGCTTTACAATATTTGCCAATGCGTCTTGCTTAGCTTTTTTAGTTTCCTGATTGGTTGATGACTCGCTGAAAAAGCCACCATGTATAATTAGTTTCATTTTATTAGTATCGAGATGTGAGTATCAAATATCAAGGCTGGTTTGTAATGGTTAACTATAAACTAAAAAATGTTAAGCGTTATCTGCAAACTGTAAATTGTTAACTGAAAATTGCAAACTAAAACTGCCTCTATCCTACAGGAATAACCTTAGGGTGATGAATAATTAAACTATGGTCTGTTAGATCATAAACATCGCCATCACACATTACATGCACAACCATATTTTTGATCGATACAGGCTGGCCCATTTCTACATCAGTTAAATTGGTATCTGCCATCTGACGACCGTCAACCAGAATCACCATACCTGAACCGATGGCTTCCATGATGTGCCCATCTGAGATAAATAATCCAGTATCTTCACCCAAGCCAATGCCTAAAATTCCAGGATTACTAGCTGCGGCATAAAGCAAACGTCCAATCCGCCCACGCTGAACAAAGTGTGTATCTACAATTACATCATCAATAAATCCCAATCCACCGGTAATTTTTACTTCACCTTTAAGCAAGGCATCCTTACTGCTGCCCTGATAAATCATATTTTTTGAACTTGCTGCTGCACCAGCCGATGTTCCGGCAATAACAACAGGCTCTGTTTTATATTTATCAAGCAAAATCTGATGAATTTTTGTTCCTCCAAAAATTGATGACAGCCTTAACTGATCTCCGCCTGTAAAAATGATGACTTCAGCAGCTCTAATCCGCTCACAATTGTCATCGGCATTAGCCTCTTCCCGATTGGTGATATTTAATACACCAACATTATGCACATCTAACTGCGCATAAGCCTTAATATATTCTTCGCCAACTTTCTCAGGCATTAAAGACGCCGTAGTAATAATCTCGAAGCGTGAATCAAGATCTTTAATTGATTCTGTAGTGATTCTCTTTAAAATTCCCCGTTCGAAAAAATTCATGTTTTCAGGCAATCCAAATTGCGTTTCAGCAAAGCTGCCTGTATTTATTGCGCCTCCAATAATGATGAGTTTGCCTTTTGGAACCATTTTGTGTGTATTAATATTCTATCAAAAAACCCAAATATATCAGCTTAAGATAAAAAACACGACTTTTTTTGTCAATAAATATGCATTTATTAACAATGGTTGAAATAATTATGAATAATTTGGGTTAAAGTTATGTCTGAAAATAAAACAAATAGCCTAAGAAATTCATTTAGCTATTTGATTTGCCAATTTTCAAAATAAATGCATAATTTACAATCATCAATTTTAGCATCTCTGGATTGAAAAAAAGATCTGCCCAAAATTTCATGATTTTTAATAAAAACGACAAAACATTACATGAAGATATATAACATCCAAGTATTAAGAGGGCCAAATATATGGTCGATAAACCGCAAAAAACTGATCCAGATGAGACTGGATTTAGAAGAACTGGAGCAAAGACCAACCAACCTGATTGATGGGTTTAGTGAGCGAATAGAAAAGTTACTTCCAAGTATGTTTACCCACCGTTGCTCTAAAGGGGTTGAAGGTGGTTTCTTTACACGTGTGAAAGAAGGCACCTGGATGGGACATGTGATTGAACACATTGCCCTGGAAATCCAAACTATAGCCGGAATGGAAACAGGTTTTGGTAGAACCCGCCAGACTAAAACCGAAGGCATCTATAATGTAGTGTTTAGTTACCTGGAAGAAAAAGTGGGCGTTTACGCCGCTGAAGCTGCAGTAAGAATAGCCCAGGCGCTGATTGATAATGAAGAATATGATTTAGAGCATGATATCAGGAGAATGAAGGAAATCCGTGAACTGGAAGCCCTTGGCCCAAGTACCGGATCAATTGTTCAGGAAGCGGTAAGTAGAAATATCCCCTGGATCAGGTTAAATAAAAGCTCATTGGTTCAATTAGGTTACGGCAAGAATCAGGTGCGCTTCAGGGCTACCATGACCGAAAAAACCAGCAGCATTGCTGTAGATATTGCCAGTAATAAAGAAGAAACCAAGCGTTTATTAACCGAAGCCGCAATTCCGGTGGCTTCAGGTGTAACCATTTCAAATCCAGAAGATCTGGAGGCAGCTGTTCTAAAAGTTGGTTTTCCTTTGGTTTTCAAACCATTGGACGGCAATCATGGAAAAGGTGCTACCATCAATATAAAAACGATGGAAGTGGCTAAAGAAGCCTTTGAATATGCTAAGACCTATTCTCGCCGGGTTATAATTGAAAAATTCATCACTGGTTTTGACTTTCGTGTGCTGGTTATTGACCATAAGGTAGTTGCCGCAGCACAACGCGATCCGGCTCATGTTTTAGGAAATGGCATTCATACTATTCAGGAATTAATTGATAAGGAAAATGAAGATCCTCGTCGTGGTTATGGGCATGAAAATGTATTGACAGAGATTGCTGTAGATCGTGATACATTGGATTTGCTGGCCAAAAAAGAATATACCCTGGAGACCATTCCTGAAAAAGGAGAAATTGTTTACCTGAAATCAACTGCTAATTTAAGTACTGGTGGTACTTCTATCGACGTTACCGATATTGTACACCCACAAAATATATTTATCTGCGAAAGAATTTCGAGAGTAATTGGATTAGATATCTGCGGAATTGATATCATGGCGCAAAACCTTACGCAGCCACTAACAGAAAACGGAGGCGTAGTATTGGAAGTGAATGCTGCTCCAGGTTTCAGAATGCATTTGGCACCAAGCGAAGGTTTACCAAGAAACGTTGCCGCATCTGTTGTAGATATGCTTTATCCGCAAGGAAGGTTATCACAAATACCAATTATTGCCGTAACCGGAACCAATGGTAAAACAACAACTACGCGTTTAATTGCCCATATCATCCGTAGTAATGGTAAACGTGTGGGCTATACCACCAGTGATGGGGTATATGTTCACAACACCATGTTGATGAAAGGCGATACCACGGGCCCGGTAAGCGCTGAATTTATATTAAAAGATCCAACCGTTGAATTTGCAGTTTTAGAGACTGCACGTGGTGGAATCTTAAGGGCTGGATTAGGCTTTAATGCCTGTGATATTGGCGTTGTGACGAATATTCAGGAAGATCATTTAGGCATTTCTGACATTCACAACCTTGATGACTTAACCCGCGTTAAGGCTGTTGTGATTGGAGCAGTTCGCCGGAAAGGTTGGGCAGTATTAAATGCTGACAATGGTTATTGCGTGAAGATTGCCAGAGATGCCCGCTGTAATGTTGCTTATTTTAGTATGGATGAAAACAATCCGGTAATTAAAGAGCATTGCAAAAAAGGTGGTATTGCAGCAATATATGAAAATGGATACATCACCATCAAAACCGGCGATTGGAAACTCAGGGTTGATAAAGCAACACATATTCCACTAACTTTTGGTGGGGCAGTAAACTTTATGATTCAGAATGTGCTCGCTGCAACTTTAGCGACCTACTTGTGGGGCTACAAACCTGAAGACATTCGCTTAGCACTTGAAACCTTTATTCCATCTGCAGCACATACACCAGGTAGAATGAATGTTTTTAGGTTTAAAGATTTTAAAGTGCTGGTAGATTTTGCACACAATCCTGATGGGTTTAATGGTGTTAAAGCTTATTTACAAAGCGTAGAAGCCACAGAACATGTGGGCATTATTTCAGGAACGGGAGATAGACGTGATGAAGATATTATTGAAACTGCACGCATTTCAGCTCAAATGTTCGATAAAATTTATATCTGTCAGGAGAAATACCTGCGTGGCCGTAAGCAAGATGAGTTGATAGATTTATTAATTAAGGGTATTAAAGAGGTTGACCCAAATAAGGAAATCATCATTAACAATAGAAGCACGGAGTGTTTACAAATTGCCATCGATTCCGCTAAAAAAGGATCATACTTAACCATTTTAAGTAATACGATAGATAACACTATCCAGCGGGTAACTGAACATCTGGATCGAGAATTGGAATCTTAAAAACAAAAAGGCCTCCTAATTAAACATCAGGAGGCCTTTTTTTAGATTAAATATTCTTATGCTTGACTATCACGTAATCTTTTAACTTCATCATGTGAAGTTCTCAATGAAGCCTTTTGATCTGAAATCAGCGTTCTAATATGTGCTGGAAGATCTTCTACCTCTAATGCCATTTTATAAGCATTTTGAGCAGCATCTTCTCCGCCTTCGCAATTATTTAATACTGTTTTTCTATCATGGCCTGTAAATAATGCTTTAACATCCATCCATGCTCTATAGATTTTTCCGGAATTAGTGGTACCTGTATCGATGTCTTCTCCTAAGGCAGATATCTCAGTCCCTAGAGCCATTTTATATTTCTGACTTTCTGAAATCATATCTAGAAATAACGATTTTAAATCTGCATCCTCATCTTTTAATTCTGTACGGGCTTTTTCATAACCAGCAATACGATCATTATTGATTTGAACTAAATCGTTTAATACTTCTGTTGTTATTGTTGCAGTGTTCATGTTTATAAGTTTTGATGTACTATCTGAACATGTTATACCTGGAATAGTTTATAATTATTTTCAAATTTTAATTCCTGCGAGTGTTATATTAATATAATTAACCCTTCTGAAGCAAATATTTGGTGTTATAGAAAGCTTTTATAGGCTGAAATAATCTATCTGATTAATGTAAAAAGAAATTGGCAGCTTAAATTTTATTTTAAGAGTTTAGATTTTGCTTTATGGTAATCTAATTTTTGATGTTTCCCAATTGCATATGTTATGCCTCCGTTTAAATGCATCAAGAATTTTTGATCGCTCCAACATTCTTTGGTATGTCCCATGGCCGTATAAAAAGCCCTGCCACCATCAAATGAATGATACCAGCTAAATGGATGAAAGTTGCCATTTTTTCCACCCTTGTAGGATGTTTCATCAATCGTGATCAACACTTTTAGATCAGGATTGATATCCTTGAAATTATAAAGTTCATCCTTGTGCATCCATATCGAATCTGTTAAAAACTTGGTCGAAGGATGATTTTTATCTTTAATAATGAATCTTGCTTCCTGTATTTCAGGGTGACTGATGAAATAGGCACCCACCAGTTTTCCGTACCAGGGCCAGTTATATTCGGTATCCGTAGCAGCGTGAATACCCACAAAACCACCACCAGCCTGAATATAGCGTTGAAAGGCTGATTGCTGTGCGTTATTTAACACATCGCCAGTTGTGCTTAGAAAAACAACAGCTGCGTATTTTTTTAAATTATCTTCGGTAAATAGTGCCGCATTTTCTGTGGTATCAACCTCGTAATGATGCAATTGACCAAGCTGAATAATGGCTCTTTTACCTTCTTCAATAGAAGCATGGCGATAACCGGTAGTTTTAGAAAAGACTAAAACTCTAGAATTAATTTTAGCAAATAAATTACTGTGACAGATGATCAGGGCAATCATCAGTACGAATATTTTTTTCATTTTAAAAAAATTTGGTTAGCTTATTATCAGTTCGATTACGATCGAATCCTAAATCTAAGAAAGTTCTTTGATAATCTCTTTACATCTTTCTTCAACTTGTTTACAAACTGGTGCAAATAAAGTATCGTCCCAATACGGATCTATCAATTCATCATCATCTAAAAAAAGTTTGACTTTCTGTAGCGCTTCTTTAGTTTTTGCTAAATTCTTTACATCTAATAAATTTTTTCTATCCATTACCAAAATCCAATCGTATTGCGAAAACATAGCAGGTGAAAATTGCTGTGCTATTTGCAAACTAATGTCATAACCACAACTTTGAGCTGCGGCTATGCTTCTACGATCGGGTGCCTGACCGATGTGCCAGTTTCCTGTTCCGGCTGATGCAATTTCCCAATCTAAGTTTTGTTCTTTTGTCAGATGACGCATGATGCCCTCAGCCAAAGGCGAACGACAAATATTACCCAGGCAGACCATTAAAATTTTCAATTTTACTTAGATTTATAAGTATACAAAAAGGTATAAGTTGTTCCGTTTTGTTGAGTGGTGGTAGTTTGTGTTAATTTTTTACCGTCGAAGGATAGCGGAGCGGAAGGAGAAGCAGACAAAACGATCTTATTGCCATCTTTTTTCCAGGTCTTTACACTGGCATCAGCCATCATATCGCAAAGCGCTCCATTAGCCCCAGCCACATAAGTACTATCTGCAGCAAAAGAGAGTGATAAATTGGCTACGCAATTTTCTGGTCCTGATAGCGCTATATAATTGGTGTCAGTCTTACCGCCTAGAGTCATTGCAGGTGTAACTGTTACCGACTCGATTACCCATTTTTTTGAAATAAGTGTTTTATAGGTATCCTTTGTGCAGGCAACTGCAGTGCAAATTAAAAGCACAAATAGTAATTTTCTCATATGATTAGATTTGTATAAGGTAAACGAAAATAACAATGAATTTGCTACATAAAGAAAAATCCCCCAATTTTTGGAGGATTTAAAGTTGAAATAAATTATCCGTAAATATCGTTGAGCATCTTAGCCAAACGAACACCACCTTTTAACAATTGCTGATTAAGGGTTTCTGACCAATCGAAATTATAACGGTAGCTTAATTTAGAATCAGGTTTTGTACCCTCATAAATCTTGCTGCAAATGGTATAGGCATCGTAAACACAATCTTTTAGACTGGTATTTTGCCAGTTATAGAGCTGAATAGCTGAAGGATGATTAATTGCTTTTGCAAATTCGGTATAACTCAGCTGCTGGTATTCGATTAATTGCTCGTCCCATACCCGGTGCAGGTTAGATTTTTCATTGAACCACATCACCGAAACCCTGTTACCACCTAAATCTTCCTTATGCGCCACATGCATCGGCTGACACAAATCGCCTGCCATGTGTACCAACATCCTTAGGGCTATTTTTTTTTCAGAGGCAGTACTATTTGCATTTTTTAAAACAGCTGTTAGGTCGATGATTTTATTGTAAAGATTTGGTGCCTTTTCAGTTTCTAAAATATTATAAACGCCTTGTTTATCCAATCCACCTGGAAGATTCACAAAATGCCAGTTGTACATATAATTATAAGTAGAATCCGATTTAATGAAATCACCCCAGTTGGCAGACATCGCCAATGATTCTGTACCTAAAATAGCCTGAATAGCTTTACGGGTTTTACCCTTTAAATAGCCATCTGCAATTTCGCCAACTATGCGATGGCCAATCATACCCCAGGCATTGGCCTGAAGTGGCATATAAGCGAGCAAACCGATGGCCGCTACAATAGCTAGCTTCTTATTAATAAATTTAAATATCATTTTATAATTCTTTTTGGACACAGTTTATTTTTTCTTTGAGCACTAATTTGATTTCACTTTGATCATTTAAGCTTTCCAGTATTAAGGTATCACTCGAATGTTTTTTAATCAGAAAATTTTTATCATATCGGCCGATGCGATAACAGCCAGATATTTTTTGTTTATAGTTGGCATGTGTAAAGGTAGCACCTACAATTAAGGTATCACCCCGAACCGCATAAACGCCTTTTGCATACTCTTTCCATACACCATTGTGGTAACAGGAATCTTCGTAAAAATTGACTTTGCTATGCGTTACCAAATCTATATAAATGGAATCGCAGGTAACCTTAAAACGATGTTGGGTGTAGTTACTTAGTTTATGGCTAAAGGCAACTGAATCTTCATTCCAAACTCCTTGCATAAATGCTTCACCTTTACCCTGGATGTTTGGTAACCTGGAACACGAGGAGTATAACAAACCAGCAACGACGAAAACCATGCTCAGACGCTTCAGTCCAACTTTATATTTTGGCATTGTTATTTATCAAAATTAATTAAATGTGATCGGTAAAGTTATGAGTTAAGACTTTTTATTAAGCATCTTATTGGTATTTAATAAGCTGTTAATCAGTATAAAAAGCCCAATACCGAAACAAATCCCAGCAATGAGCCCTATGATCCCTGCAATAGAATAGTAGGTATTTACTTCTGCAGCCGGCAGGTAATTTACCCTGGCCAAGTAAGGCATTAAAAAGCTATAGAAGCCTGTTAACAGCAAGCTAATTCCCGAGCCTACAAAAAGTAAGATCGCATCAGCACTTATCCTTTTAAACAAATAATAACAGCAGGCAATGAAAACCAGAAATGGAGAAATGATATTGATCAAGATAAATATAAATCCACTTATTGAACTATCCATATTTTTATTGCTTAAGCTTTCTATCTAAAACAGGCCTAAAAGCTTTTGAAATCTTCCAGGCCTGAATATGCTATTTTAAACTTCCAACCATATCTTCCGGACGAACCCACTCATCGAATTGTTCGTTGGTTAACAGGCCTAACTCTACAGCCGCAGCTTTTAGTGTTTTGTTTTCTTTGTGTGCCTTTTTAGCAATTTTCGCCGCATTCTCATAACCTACATGCGGATTTAAAGCAGTTACCAGCATCAGTGAGTTTTGCAAATGTTTCTCAATCTCTGGTAAGTTTGCGGTAATTCCTTCTGCACATTTATCCGTGAAAGAAACGCAGGCATCGCCAATTAAACGAGCGGATTGTAATACGTTAGCTGCAATTAAAGGTTTGAAAACATTTAATTCAAAATGGCCAGACATCCCGCCTACAGAAACGGCTACATCATTGCCAATTACCTGTGCACAAACCATGGTTAAAGCCTCTGGTTGTGTTGGGTTTACTTTTCCAGGCATGATGGAAGAACCTGGTTCATTATCTGGAATTACAATTTCTCCAATACCGCAACGTGGGCCAGAACTTAACATACGAACATCATTTGCAACCTTCATCAATGCTACTGCCGTACGTTTTAAAGCGCCTGAAAGTTCAACCATCGCATCATGAGCTGCTAAAGCTTCGAATTTATTTGGTGCGGTAACAAAAGGTAAGCCTGTTAATTCAGCAATTTTTTGAGCAACTAAAACATCATATCCCTTTGGTGTATTTAAACCTGTACCAACCGCAGTACCACCTAAAGCCAGCTCAGCAACCATTACCAAAGCATTTTTAATTGCCCTGATGCTGTTATCAATTTGTTGTACATAACCAGAAAATTCTTGCCCCAAGGTTAACGGGGTTGCATCCATAAAGTGGGTACGGCCTGTTTTAACAATTGAATTAAATTCTTCTACTTTTTTAGCCAGGGCATTTCTTAAATGCTCCAAACCTGGAATGGTATTTTCTACCGTCAATTTATACGCTGCAATGTGCATTGCAGTTGGGTAAGTATCGTTAGATGATTGTGACTTATTCACATCATCATTCGGGTGAAGTACTTTTTTATCATCAGCCAATGCGCCACCATTTATCACGTGTGCACGGTTAGCGATCACTTCGTTTCCGTTCATGTTACTTTGCGTACCAGAACCTGTTTGCCAGATTACCAATGGAAACTGATCATCTAAATCACCAGCAATAATTTCATCACAGGCTTTAGCAATTAATGTTGCTTTTTCTGCAGTGAGCACACCCAACTCGGTATTAGCCAAAGCAGCAGCTTTTTTCAAATAGCCAAAAGCATGAATAATTTCTTTAGGCATCGAACCTTCTGGTCCGATTTTGAAGTTATTGCGTGAGCGTTCGGTTTGTGCACCCCAGTATTTGTCGGCTGGCACCTGCACCTCGCCCATGGTATCGTGTTCTATTCTGAAACTCATTATATTTTTGATTTTGTTGTCGCAAATTTAAGTTTTTTGCCTATAACGTAAGGTATTATCTTTGATATTTCCTGGGGAATAATAATATAGATTTTTCACGGGATGATTGCGTCGATTTGATGATAATAAAGACCTTTTAAAAATTGATAAGGGATTCTTGGGTTAGGCTCGAGCCGACTCGCTATACGTTTCTGCTGTTGTCTAAAGGAGCCTGTCGAAACACAACAATAAAAATACTTTCCTCTACGATCAGATTTGGAAAAAATGTTATTTCATTTTTACATTGTTCTGCTAAGCAAGTGCCAATTAGCTCCATTTCCGTCCTTTACGAACAAAGAGAAAGCCCTTGAAATAGCGTAAAGGATTGTTCTTATGAAATAGATTGCTTCATTGACTGAAAAGCCGCCTCGCAAGGACGAATAAAGAGAAACATCATGCGTAACCAAAGGTTTGCCATTTAAAATCATTCCTATAAACAGATTAACTTACCAGCTAAAAAAGCTACTTACCATAATACGGCGTCTTTGCGAACAGAAGGAATGCCTTATTAAAGGAGTAAAGCTATCTTTTAATAACCGCACCTTACGCGCGAAAAAGCGTAAAGCAATGACGAAAAATGGATGAACTTAAGGTTTAAAAATTCCTACTTTCCACATCTGCCCTTTATCATTGGTAACCTCATCCACCGCCAGAAACTGATACTGCTCATTTAAGCGTTTCCATAAAACAGCATGTTCTGCATAATAGAAAATAGAAACAATCACATAACCGCCAGGCTTAAGGTTTTCGGTAATGCCGGAAGCCAGTTTATCAAAAGGTTTTTTAAAATAATAAAGACATTCATTAAAAATGATCACATCAAAGCGTTCAATAAGCTTACTATAATCATAATCCATTTGCTCGAACCTGCGCTCTGGAAAACTCACTTTAGCTTGCGTAATGGCGGTATCAGAAATATCTATCCCTAAATATACATCCGCATCGCGGAGTTCCGGTTTCAGGTAATGGTATAATACGCCCTGCCCGCAGCCCACATCCAACACACTTCCTTTAACATACTGGGTATAGAACTTCGAAATGCTTTTATAGTGCAGGGCTTCCTGATCAGAATAGAGATAATCCCATTTGCCACCCTTAAACTGTGCTTCCCAGATGTTTTTACCTACCGGACTCCCGAAACCATACCGGTATAAAAACTTCCGCAGAAATCTTTGTTTAAAATAATTAAAAGTCTTTTCAACGAGCAGCATGATGCATGAATTTAGATAGGGTATAACAACATATTAGGTGATGTGCAATAGATTAAAAATCGCGGTATAAATTTCTGAAGGTACTTCTGATCCCAACGGTAATTAAACCTGTATTCTGTGTAGTCACCGCTGAAGATTCTCTTCTGATGATGCCGCCAACTTCTGCACGCAAATTGTATTTTGGATTAATCAGGTAAGAAACTTTAGCTTCCGTAAAGAAAAGATTGGTTTTAATCCCTTGTCCGGTATGTACACCATAATCCTGCACACGGGTATCATAGCTCAAAAAGATATTCTTACCATAATTTAAGCCTTCCGGATCTTCACCATAATTGGCATAAATCATCTGGCCCTGAAAATCAAATCGTTTATAGCTGTAGTTCAGTAAACCTAAAAACTCCCTAAAATTTGCACCAAAAGGATGGGCTAAGGGCTGGTTCATGGCCGCGTAATTGGAAACACGGTCAAAATGAGAATAGGTATAAGGTTTGGCGGTGTTAAATTCAGCCAGGTAATTTAAGCGGGGAACCTTAAATAGGTCCGAACCTCTGAAACCGACCTGAATGGCATGTTTGTTGGCCCAGTAACCCGTATTGGCGAAAACTTCTTTGGCTGTAAACTCATCAAACATAAATTGACCATAAAGCGTTGTTTTCTCCAAAATTTCATATTTCAGGTTGATTCCCAAACGCATTTTATCTGGTGAGGTGGTATTGGCACTCTCTACAGAACGCAGGAAGATAAAGGGATGCACATAATTAAAGTCAAATCCCCGTTTGCCTTCTTTCTCGGCATCAGCCCAGGTAACCGCCTGAAAAAAGCCGGCAGAGAAACGTTTGGTAATATTCCAGTCTATGTAATGTGCGGCCATCCACTTACCCCGATCACCTAATCTTCTGTCTTCGGTAAAGCGCTCTGCACCCGGATCCAGCATATAGGCAAATATGGTTTGATATTGAACATTCCCCAATGAAGTTCTTAATCTTAAAAAAGAATAATTGGCGGCCACATCAGATAGCAACATGGAACGGTAACCATCGCCAATAAAATTCTTGTCGTAACCTAAAGCAATATTTAAATGTTTATTAGGCGTAAAGGACAGTAAAGCCGTAGCATAAGACCAGTCTTTGGTTTTTCCGTCCAGTTTACCTGTCATCTCACTGGGTACTACTTGATTGGTATTGATGAAGTCGGTTACATAATTGGCGAAAACACCCTGGTTCTCATAAGCACTGGCATAAAAGGAGAATTGTTTGCCAATATCACCACCAACCTGAAAACCCCGGGTATTTAACCAAGTGGTTTTGCTTTCCTTAAATTCTTTTCCGATCTGGAAATCAGGTAAAAAATCAAGGTAAACATGATAGTCGTCACCGTTGAAATTAACCAGATGCTCTTCGGTCAGCTTTCGCCTTACCCAGCTTCTTTTATTTAAACTGTCAGTACCTAATTTCATCAAAGATTGATACTGACCAACCAAAAGGCTGTCATCGCCATAAAAGCCCCTGATGGAACTGTGAAAACTGGAATTGATGTCATATACAGAAGTGTTCAACTTCTGATAGAACTGGTACGAGTATGGGATATTTTGATTGGGCGTTTGTGCAAAAGTACCCTTATTAAAAACAATGGTAAAAAGCAGGACAAACAATAAAATTAAGCGTGGAGTATTAGTTTTTTTCATTCGTATGATCAAGTTCTTCGTAAATGGAATTATTGCTTTTGTATTCCTGCACCAGTTGCTTCATCATCACCACCACCTGGCGGTTATCATTTGATCGGGCACAGTTAATCAGTTTATAAATATGTTGTTCTACATCATTAAAGATATATTCCCTTACCTTCCCAATCATAATTTTATGGTGATGCGTAGGCATGGTATTTTCATTGTCATTCAATAACTCTTCGAACAGTTTTTCTCCCGGGCGCAAGCCGCTGTATTGGATTTTAATATCTTGATTGGGAATTAAGCCTGCTAATCGGATCATTTTCTTGGCCAGCTCAACAATTTTAACCGATTTGCCCATATCAAAGATATAAATTTCACCTCCTACACCCATATTTCCAGCTTCAAGCACCAGGCGGCACGCTTCGGGAATGGTCATGAAATAACGGGTAATTTCTGGATGCGTAACGGTAACTGGTCCACCTTTTTCAATTTGTTGTTTAAACCGGGGAATAACAGAACCATTGGAGCCAAGCACATTGCCAAATCTGGTGGTGATGAATTTGGTAATCGGTTTTACATTCAGCTCATTGATATAACTTAATCCGTTGCTGAAAATGTGATTTTGATTAATCAATGTATTATTTAAAGACTGCACATAAATTTCAGCAATCCTTTTCGATGCGCCCATGATATTGGTCGGATTAACGGCCTTATCTGTAGAGATCATCACAAATTTGCGGACGCCATATTTTACAGAAAGATCTGCCAAAAGCTTGGTGCCCATTACATTGGTTTTAATGGCCTCGCAAGGGTTATCTTCCATTAAGGGCACATGTTTATAAGCTGCTGCGTGATAAACAAAATGGGGTTTGTAGGTTTCAAACAAATATTCCATGCGCTTTACGTCACGTACATCACCCACTGCGGCGTGATAATTCGCATTTTGGCTGGATTCTTCCAGCTCCAGGTACAATTCGTGTAAGGCCGTTTCCGACTGATCATTTAGAATAATCAGGCTGGGTTCAAATTTGAGCAATTGACGCACAATTTCGCTGCCAATAGAACCAGCTGCCCCGGTAATCATAATCCGCTTATTTCTGATCTGGTTGCGGATGCCTTCTACATCAATTTCGATCGTTTTCCGGTTCAGTAAGTCCTCAATATTCAGGTTCTGAATCTGAGACGACTGCAGTTTACCATCTATCCATACATTGGACGGTGGAATATTCAATACCACTACATCGTAGGCCAGGCAGGCATCTACAATTTCATTTTTTACTTCGATGGGAATGCTGAAAGAGGCAAAAATGAGTTCATCTATCTCGCGGTTCGAAATCAGCAATTTCAAATCCTTCGCATCCAGAATCCGAACGCCATCGATGGTTTTCCCCACCTTTCTCAGGTCGTCATCTACAAAAGCGACAATATTTTTATTGATGCGGTTATCGTGATCAAATGTTCTTTTCGTAGCGACACCCGCTTCGCCGGCACCATAAATGACTACCCTCATCTTATCCAGATTCAGGTTTTTAACATAAGTGAAAAAATATTTAATCAGTACCCTGTAAGTAATCAGAATTACAAAACTGACTAAACCATACACCACCACGATGATGTTGGAAATCAGCATTTTATTCAGGAAGGCCAGGATGGATACATTCAGGACGAATAAACTGGCACTACTAATAACAACGGCAAATAAAATTCGTAAAGTGTCTTGAGCACTGGTATACCGGATGATCCCACTGTATGATTTAACGGCCAGAAAAACAACAATATTAATGGCTATGGTTACTAAAGCACTCCGGCTAAAGAAGATCACATCTAGATCGGTGATATCGAAATTATACCTAATAAAATAGGCTACTCCAAGGGAGATCAGGCAAATCATCAGGTCAATGATGAATATGAGCCAGCGGGGTACTATATTAACTTTGCTAAACACCAGTCTTTTCTAACTATTTTCTACGGGGGTGCGATCAATCAATTGCCTTTTGCCTTGAATCATCAATCGGCACACTACAATAAACGTACCTGTTATCACTAAAACAAGCGCAAGATAAGATATTTTGTTTACAGACCAGTAAATTACCCAGATGTTCACCAGCAATTGTGCCATTACATAAGCCAGGGCAACCCCTAAATGGGGAATTTTTTTCTCATTGGCCAGGAATTGATAAAAATGGGTTCGGTGGGCTTCAAAAACATTTTCCCTTCTGATGATTCGGAACATCATGGTGGTGACCACATCCAAACCATAAATCAGCATCAGTAAAATGTAGCTGAAGTTTTGGGTGACCAAAATCAGCTGGAGCATAAAAAAGAGAATGATAAAAGCAATACTCACACTGCCGACGTCACCTGCAAAGCACCTGGCTACCTTACGAAAATTAAAATAATTAAACACCACTACCGCAATGATGGCCACCAGAAGCAGCCTGTCATCAATAAAGAAAATGATATTGAAGTTTACATAATAAAAGGTAAGCAGGGTAAGTAAAGCGTAACCTCCGGTCATTCCGTTAATGCCGTCCATAAAATTGACAGCATTAATACTTCCGATGACAAAAAACAAGGCCAGCATAATAACATACCAGGGGAAATAGAAAAGCTGTAACTGGTAAAACATGAACGCTACGGCAAGCAGGTGGATACTGAAGCGCAACCTGGCTTTCTGCGGTTTGAGGTCATCAAAAAAACTAATGGTACTGATCAATACTAAACCCAATATGAACCATCCATATTCAAATCCGGAAAATACAAATTCCAGAAGCAAAGCCAATGGAAAAATGATTCCCCCACCCCTGATGGTATGAATGGAATGAGAACTTCGGGCATTTGGGCGGTCAATAATGTTATTTTGATCTGCAATACGCAGGTAAACCAGCATCACACCAAACAGTACAACCGTAAATAAAATCAGCGTAAAATCAATCATATTTTAAAATGGTCAAGAACAGATTTGGGTTGCCAATTGGTGATCGTTCTTGCCTTTTGATCTGTAAAAGTTAAAGTATTCGTCATTTTATCCAGCTTCCGGCTATTGACAGGAAATTTTGGGCCTAAAAAATTACCGATGTAAGCAATGGCCTTAATTAAACCATAAGGTATGGCCCTGGGCTTTCTTTTACCAAGCTGTTTGGCAATCAGGCTTGATATTTCACTAAATCCTGGATGATAACCATCGGTTAAATGGAAGGTGCCGCCCACCTGGTAAATTTTTTCAATAAAAACAGCCACGTCCTCAATCAGTACCATGCTCTTTTTTACATTAGCCACTTTGATGTCAAAGTAATAACCTTTGCTAATGCCTTTAATCATGGCCTGTAAATTACCCGGAGGATTTTCTCCTGCTAGTAAAGGCAGCCGCAAGATGGTACAAACAACCTGATTTTTTTTACACCACGCTTCCACTAATAATTCAGCTGCTATTTTACTTTTCCCATAGGGATCAGTAGCTTCCAAAGGATGATTTTCATCAATTAAGACCCCATGTTCCAGGCCATATACGGCAATGGAACTGATGAATACAAAATATTTGGGCAAACGAACTCCACGACTTAAGGCCTGAAGCAATCGACGGGTGCCACCCACATTCACGTTTTCAAAAGCTGCGCCTTCTTCAGTTGTTCTGGGCACCGAATGTGCCTTACCTGCCGCATGAATAACCAGGTCTGCAACGGGAAGTGCTGGAAGTTCTTGTTCAAGATCAGCAATCAGCTCACCCTGAGTTCTGCCTAGCCTGATGATCGTTTCAGCAGAAAAATGATGGTGAATAGCCCTGCCCAGAAATCCGTTGGCACCTGTTAATATGATGGTCATTTAGCAAATTGAATTAGTCTTTTAACGATTCGCTTTGGCATCAGCAAAATAGGGGCTTTAAGGTTATTGATTTTCCAGGCCCGTAAAATTTCCAGGTTACCCTGAATAATATTTTTAATGCTGGCATTGGTGGCCCCACCCAGGCGCATTTTAACTAAAATGGTGTTGATGTATAAACTTTTATAATCGTAAAGCTTAAAAAGCCGCAACATAAATTCATAATCAGCTGCCAAACGCATGTTTACATTAAACAAGCCCACCCGGTTATAAACAGCCTTCTTAATAAAAAGCGAAGGATGAGGCGGTACATGACCATCTTCAAAAAATGCAGGGTAATAGCTTTCAGATGTCCATTTCCGGACCACCTTGTTCAGATCATGATGTTTGACATAAACCAGATCTCCATAAATCATGCTTAATGCCGGATCTTTGGCAAAAAAATGCATCACCTCACCCAGAACATTACGGTGTGCATAAACATCATCTGAATTCAAAATTCCAATCACCTCACCACTACATAAAGCGATGCCCTTATTCATGGCATCATAAATGCCCCGATCAGCTTCCGAAACGACATGGCTGATGGAATCCCCATAACTGCGAATAATATCCAAGGTTCCATCTGTTGATTTCCCATCAATAATGATATATTCAATATCTTGGTAATACTGCCCCAAAACACAGTCTATAGCTGCTTTAATGGTATGATGGTTATTGTATACTACGGTGATGATTGAAATCTTCATTGTCCTAATTTGTGGTATACCTGTACGGTTTCCTGATAACATTTTTCCCAGGAAAATTTACTCGCTTGTTGCTGCCCCTTTGCTTTAAGCAGCGCTTCATTCCCGCGAACACCAAGAATAGCTTGTTTAAAAGCTTCAAGGTTGAGCTCATCTACCAAAATCCCGGCATTTCCCGCAACTTCTGGAATAGAAGATTTGCTTAAAGCTACAAAAGGAGTTCCAGTTTTCATCACTTCAAGCAAAGGAATACCAAAACCCTCATATAAAGAAGGATAAATTAATGCATATGCTTCATTATATACCTGATTCAATTGAACATTGTCTATGTTGGTCAACATTTTCCACCGGCCAGGAACTTTTTGATTCAGTAAACTGATTTCTGCAGCCGTCAATCCAGCACCAACGATGCAAAAATCAAAATCAGGGAGTTCAGCTAAAAGCGTTACAGCAAAAGTAAAGTTTTTATAATAGGCTCTTGAACCGATAAAAAGCAGGTAGGGCCTTGCATTGTCATTTGGCACCACATCCATGGGATAAAAATCTGCTGAAACACCATTATAAATAACGGCTATATTTTCTTCCTTTAAATAGGGATGAAAATGGAGCAAATCGCTTTTGGTATGTTCAGACACTACAATGATTTTTTCAGCAGTACGGATGGCTTTATTCTTCTGATGGAGATGCAGGTATCGGCGTAAGCCACTGTAAAACTTTTCGTGTACAAAATCATGAATTGTAATCACCTGGCGGGCATTGGGATTTCGGGTAGTACGGTTATAGCTGGAATGAAAAATAAAAGGGTTTTTCTCCGCTGATAAGGGCAATACCTTAAAACGATCAAATAAAATATGCCTGCCATCCCTAAGCATCAGGTTCTGTTGAGGGATATTTAAACTTGCACGTGAAATATTTTGATGGGGCAGTTCAGTAAAGGAAACATCATGCTGATCCCTTAATAACCTGTAGATCAGCGCTGTCCAGTAGGTAGAAATCCCCCCGGCCCGCTGTAAACTATAAATGATATTATCGAAATGTATTTTCATAGGGCACTACCAGCTTTAACATGTGCCATCACCTTTTTCCTCAGGAGATATAAAGTGTAAAAGTACACCACATTTTTACCGAATCCTATTTTGAAAATTTTATGCTTCCACATGGCTAAAAACAAGGCTGGAAAGCTTTTCTGATAATCGTGAAGAAAGGCATGAATCATTTTTACCTGATCCTCCTGCAGTTCATTGCGGTAGCGGTTAAAAAAAGAATGCACCAGGTTATAGTTATTTACCAGCGGCTTCAGCATATAATCAGTATCCTTAAAATACCGGTTAAAACGACTCATAAAGGTCATTTTGTCTACATTTCCACTAACATTTTTTTGGTGTTGACGGTATAGAATAAGGTCTTCATCGATTAATATATTCTGGCCAAAAGCAGCAATCACCAAGGCCACATAATAGTCGTGATTAACAGATTCGGTTGGAATGTGCTTGATTTTCTGCACTGCTGCCCGATTTAAAATCATCGTACAGCCCCAGGCATAGTTCTCATTGATCAATACCTGTAAACGGAGTTGGGGAGGCAAGGGTAAGTGCGCCGCTATCCGACGATCTTCCTCATCAATAAAGCTCAGGTTAGAATAACAAAGCAATGGAAAATCAGTACCATGAATGGATTCATTTGTTAATAAGCCGGCTAAAGACCGTTCCAGCTTATGATCCAGCCAGATATCATCCTGGTCTGCAAATAAGATATATCCTTTATTGTTTTCATAAGCCCAGTCAAAAAGCGCCGAAAAATTACGGCAGGCTGTACCATGTGCCAAACCATATTGGATGCATTGAATGCGCTCATCCTTTTCGCAATAGGCTTTAATGATATTTAGCGTGTCATCAGTAGATTGATCATCACGGATAATCAGTTCCCAATGGGGATAAGTCTGATTCAAAATACTATCCAGCTGTTTTTCCAGGTATGCTGCCCCATTATAGGTAGCCATCAGGATCGTTAGTGTAGTTTCCTTCTTCATCTTATTTAATGGCCAAACGGTTTACAATAAAGAAGAAGGCCACAAAAAACATGTGAAAGAAATTGGTAAAGGAACACATGAAAATACAAAAGATAAACAGTGACCATTCTACAATGTAATATTCACCGTTTTTAGCAATGTAATTCTTAAAAGAGTTCATGGATAAGAATCCATAAAGAAAATTCAATGCGACTACGCCAAACCACCTGAAATCAAGGAACGGATCGACGATATAAGTACCTATTTTAGTATAAGAACTGTACAATGGTGGATAAATGGCATTTTTATCAATGGGCAACACCGTAATAAGGGGTCTGGCCGAATAGGCACCATAACTCACATAATCATCCCGTAAGGCGGTGCTGACAATTTCATTACCCGAAGAAAAATTAACTGCCCCATACAAGGAAAGATAGGTTTCAATGATATTGGTTGGCTTGGTGATGTCGCCGTAATCTTTTAAAAATTCATTAACAGACATTTCTTTATCCTCATCTGCTGAGCTTCCCCGCAACTGGCCCAACACAATAAACAAGACGATACAAGCCGCACCAATAGAAAAGAGTTTTAACAGCGGAATCGTTTTATAATAGCTATAGGCAATTAACATGGAAAAGAAAAACAGTACAATAATCTGCCGGCTGAAAAAGTTAAGGATGATAAAAACACAAACGAAACTCAGTGCTAAAAACTGCCAGAAATGAATGGTCTTTTTCTTATATAGAATATAGAACATGGCAGGCAATACCGAATTGAGTACGATGAAGTTATGCAGGGGTGTAACGTCATTTTCATTAATATCCTGGTAAACAGCAGCATTCCCTAAATTCAACACAGGTAAATAACCCAGCTGGCCAACTTCCATGATAAATACCCCAATACCCGCAACAAAAACCAGTAATAAAAAAGCAAGGCTTATCCTCGAACTTAAAGGAGGAATATAGTTTTTGAAACTGAAGGCAAATGTTTTCATCGAAACCAAACCGCCGATGATAAAGAAGGCCACACTAAAAACCATCATTAGAACAAACTGCCATTCGTAGCCCATTTGCCTGTCTGAAAGAATCAGAAAGGAAAACCCGGCGATATACACGAAAATGCTGTAAATGGTAAAGGGGTTAATCATTTGTCCGAAGCGGATGATGGAGAATACCGATAATCCTTCTGCGATCAATAGGAATGCACCAAAAGGAATGAGTTCTTCAAGTGTACAGCCCCAGGAAGCATACCTCACCAACAGGTACACATCTACAAACAGCAGTGCACCAATGATCAGGATCAATATGTAAGGTTTAATGCCCATTTATTTGATTGTTTTATAGATCCTGATACTCAATTTTAAAATTCCTTGTTTTAACAATGGCCATCCCTGAACAGGATTTTTTGCAAAACTACTGAAAATATAACGGAGCCCCTTAGAAACACCAAGTGATCTGACTTCATGAAGGGCCAGTAAATCCAGATTGAGTTGCTTAAGTGCTGCCATTTCTTTGGGATGATGCAAAGCAGAAAGGGCCTGATCCATATAGGTTCGAACCACTACTTCGCCTAAAAACATGTTCCTTTTATTGTTCATGGCACTATTGCCATGCACCCTGATCAATGCTACAGAACGATGATCACCATCGAAAATAAAATGCGGATGAAGCATCGCAACCTTAAACCACAACATCCAGTCTTCGTTGTTTTTCAAATGCTGATCAAAATGCCCTGCTGCTACAATCAGTTCCTTTTTCACCAAAGGGCTGTTTATGGTTAATACATTATTGGTGATTAACCTTTTAAAAAGATTGAAATCATGTAAGGTTTCGGTAGCCAAAAAGCCATCAGGATATTTCTGAACTTCTTTCCGACCCATAGCCTCTTCCATAAAAAACACCGATTTAGAAAAGACCAGACCTGCATCAAGCTGCTGCGCTATGCCCACCTGAACACTCAATTTATCCTCACTCAATAAATCATCCGCATCTAAAAACTGGAGGTAAGCTCCTTTTGCGAGACCAATCCCAATATTTTTGGCCGCTGATGTGCCGCCATTATCCACCGGATGAAAAATGATGCTGTACTGTGGATGTGCTGTAATAAACTGCTCCACCACTTCGGCAGTATCGTCACTGGAGCCATCGTCTACTACGATGCATTCCCAGTGAGCATAGCGTTGTTTGACTACACTTTCCAGCGTTTCTAAAATCAGATGCCCATAATTGAAAGTGGGTATAATGATACTCACTAAAGGTTTGATCATAAGGCTTCCTGTATTTTTTCTTGAATTACCTGCCAACGATTTTCCCATTGATGGTGGCGGATTACATGATGATAATTCCGTTCAATCAGGTCATGATAATCTTCATAACGGGCTAAAATATCAATGATCTGGTCTCCTGCACGATCCATTTCAATTTCTACAATCGGAGAATAGCCAAATAATTCTTCCATATCGGATGGCAAAACCCCTACAATCAAACACTTAGCCGCCATGGCCTGGAGATACCTTA
The DNA here is from genome assembly GCF_004340665.1 of Pedobacter psychrotolerans. Lineage (GTDB taxonomy): Bacteria > Bacteroidota > Bacteroidia > Sphingobacteriales > Sphingobacteriaceae > Pedobacter > Pedobacter psychrotolerans. The sequence continues at coordinate 611,733 of NZ_SLWO01000003.1, read as the reverse complement.
AAGTCATGGAGGAGATGTATTCTGCACGATTTGGATGGGTGATATTAGACGGTACACAGATCACAATTTTAGCAGCCGCCAATGCCGCTGAAAAACTCGGCTTATCAGGAAAAAGCAATTTCATCTCTGGCTTTCGGTAAACATGATGCTTCCCTTTTAACGCCAATGGCCCAACAATCTGATCGTGATAGGCATCATACATTCTGCCAAATTCAAGCACATCAATATCTTTGTCACTAAAAGCATTGAAATGATAATCCTGAACAGATAACGCTTCAGGAAGCCAGAGTGCCTTACACCTCACTTTAGGGTATTTTTGATTGAAATTTTCGAGCACCTGTTTAGACGAAAAGAATACATACCGCACGTTGAAAAAATCCAGAAGGGGAAAAATCCAGCGGTGAAACCTTGGCCATACATCATACATGTAAACGAAATTCAACTTGGTAGTAAAAGCATATGGTATCAGTAACCTGAAATCACCACTGATCATCGAAACGAAATTAACAGCAGCCTGATCACCAAATTTTAAGCGTATTTTAAATAAAGAGGGGTATAACGTGAGTTTTCTAACCAGGAAAGATTTAAACCGGGAATGTTTAACCATGATTCGCGCTGTATCAAAGTTGGAGGGTGCCTGCTCTATTGTACGGTATAATTCATCAATACAATCAAGAAAGTATTCCTCATCATTGGATTGCAACAAGCGAAGTTTTATTCCCATAGAGTACAAATGTGCAAATTTTTATAAAACTTTAGTCTACGTTAATATGATACCCGAAGGTGTTGATGTGTTTTTGCCAGAAACTTAAATTATACTTCCACCAGGCATGACAGCCAAAGGGCAATTCATGGTGATTCATTTCAAATAACACTTCTGGGTTAACTTCAAAGCTGAATTTCATGGCTTCATTAATTTCCGGTAATTTAAAATCAGGGAAATTATGAGGAATAACTTCTGACCAGAAAAGATCTTCATTAATGATGGGCTGAAAAGGATAACCGGAATAAATATAAACCATCTGGTGTTTAATGTAACGGTATACATTAATGTAAAATGGCCGGTTGGCATCATCAAAAGTGCGGGTAAACTTCAGTTTCCTGAACCGGCGCACCACTTCATAACATTTCTTCACATTCCGAAGGCAAAAACCTCCATTACCTAAACTCACCAGGGGACTATCAGGTTTGGCAAAATCATGTCCTTCAAACAATGGTGCCCCGATATTATCATATCCCTTTTTACACCATTCCATCAGTTCATCTCTAAATACAAAGGCATCCAGTTGATGGATCAGCATAAAATCATAGGCTAAAAAGCTGGCATATAAACCATCGTATTTCATTAAACGGTTATATGCCGGAATATCGGCAAAAAAATGATCCTCAAAAGTTTTGTATCGGGCCTGGTGGCTAAGAACATAATCATGATTCTGAATAAAGCCTTCCAACCTTTTAGGTATGATAAAATAAATGTCGTGATGACCCAGCATCCGGAAACACTGATCCATAGAAATCTGTTCAAATAAACGAATCTGATCTGTATACACCGGAATAACCACACAAGCTTTCATAACTAAATTTTTTGCAGGAATTTTAAAGGTCCAAAGCCTGCCAATACTTCCAGTACATTTTTATTTTTCCATACCCATACCTGCATGGCAAGATAAACCAGGCCAGAGAGCAAAACGGTAATGATAACCACCACGATGGGCACACCACTGATTTTTAAAACCAGCATTTTGATGAGAAAAAAAGATGCGGAAGTAACCAAGGCCTGTAAAGTTTCTAAAATTGGAAATTTTACGCGGAACAGCTTAAAAGAGAAAAAGAATAAGAGCAGGGTTACACTAAATTCAGTAGCCAGTGAACTAATGGCTGCACCGTTTTGCTTGTAGATTGGAATCAGTAAGAAATTTAAACCCAAACTGACAAAAACACCAAATAAGGAGGCATATAGAATCTTCCGTTCCTGATGCAGGGGCAGCAAAATCTGATGGGCAAAAACCTGTGCCATGCCCACAAATACCACAATGAAACACAAGATTTGCAAGGAGCTGACTGCGGGTAAATACTTCTCACCGGCAAATAAGCGGATAATTTCTGCTGATAAACAATAAGTACCCATGGCAATGGGGATACTTAAAAACACCACGAAGTTGATGGATTTATGCAAGAGCAACCTGGCTGTTATCCAGTTTTCCTCTTTGAAAGCTACAGTAAGCCTGGGCAACAATACAGCCGATAAAACACCGATAACCGCTAAAGAAATTTTACTAATGCGCATAGAGGCTGAATAATAACCTACATACACATCACTCGTTAAAAAGCCAAGAATAATGGTGTCAAAAACCAGGTAGATGGTGGTAATGATGCTATTGGAGAAAATAATAAAAAGAGGTTTCAGGTGATGTTTGAGCTTGAGGTCTTTAAAAGAAATCTTAACCAGCTTACTTACCGAATACATATTGGTTGCCGCCGCAAGTACTGTAGCAACCAAGTTTAAGGCATAATAAGTATTCCGATCAGCAACCGAATGCACTAAAGCAAATAGCAATACAATGGTAAACAAACGGATTACTACGGTTCGGATAGCAATGTATTTAAATTTTTCTATCCCCTGGAAAAACCATTCTGCAATGAAAACATTCCCCAATAAAATGGCCATTCCAATTTGATAAAGCTCAAAATTGGCAAACAGTTTATTGCTGGATAAGCTGATCCCCAGTAAAATCAAAATAGAAATCAGCGAGGTAACCAAATGAATAAAAATAAGTTCAGAATACACTTTTCCAAGTGCAATGGAATCATTTTTTACTTTCGCAATTTCCCTTACCCCATATAATGGAATACCGAGTGCAGAGAAAATTAGAAAATAGGTAATAAAGTTATCGGCAAAGTTTACAGCACCCATGCCTTCAGGCCCCAATATACGGGACGCATAAGGGAAGGTAACCAGCGGAAATAAAATTTGAGAAACGGATAAGAGTGTATTAAAGACAATATTTTTCTTTAAGCCCGACATGCATTATTTAATCATCAATAAAAATCCCCGTCTCACCAATAACAGTACCGACATTAAAAATCCTGCCAGAAAAAAACCGGTAACCATACCCTGGGTTTTTGTGGTAGCCAGTCTGGTTAAGGGTAAAACCGGTGCATCTATCATTTGAATCAATGGCATTTCTTTGCGTTGCGATACTTTCGACATCTCCAGGTTTTTCACCAGTTCCGTCAGAATTGCCGTATTGGCTTGTGCATCCACCTGTCTCCGCTGAGAAGGCACTTTCAAGATCTGCCTGGCCGGGTTAGGATTGGGATTGGCATCTGTTAAGGAAGCCATACCAGCCAGCGCACCATTTAATTCACGCTTAACAGAATCTGTTTGATGCTGAAGAATGGCAACGTTCTGCAATGATTTTTTAGTTTTTGTCTGCACATAAAATTCATTTACATTTTTGACAATCTCATCATCAAATGCCTTCGAAAATAACTCATCTTTAGAAGTAACCTGAACCTTTAAAATACTCAGTTTTTTATCTGGTTTGGTTACCACCAAATTATTCTTACCAATTTCTTTCACCACTTCACCAAGAATACTATCCTGAGCCCGGTTTAACTTTTCATCTTTATTAACCTTAAAATTGATGTTTTTCAAAATAGGATGTTCAGCCCATTTTGCCTTCAGGTTATTAAATTCAAGATAACGATCGATTAACAACTGCTTTTTCCCGTTAAAATCCGCTTCAGTTAAAAGCGACTTTTGAATCATATTTCTTGATTTGTATAATTCAATTAAGTTATCACCCTGAAATACCCCACCATTGCCAGAGGAACCGATCTCGATACCAACCATTGAGGCCAGTCCGGCCATCTGCCCCAGGCTTCCACCTCCATTGGCATCTTCCAGTGCAAAAGTACTGGCTGCTACATATTTGGGCTTTTTATAAGTGGCATAGAGGTACCCCAATACAACGCCGCATAAGCAACCGATCAGGATGATGAACCATTTTGACCGGAGATAAGATAACCACTCATTCGTTTTGATGGCTAACTCCTTCAGTGTAACTTCTTTATGATTGGTTTCAGACATGGCTTAACGTAATAAACTGACAATAATGGCAGCCAGTGAGGCTATACCTGTTGATATTCCAATGAATGTGGCAGCGTTAAGCTTTTCACGTTCTGCTCTTTTAGGTACAAAGATTTCGGAGCCTGGCTTTACCTGTGGGAAATTATTGAAGAATAGAAATTTCCGGTTGGCCGCAACTGATCCGTTTGAGTACACAATAAATGCGCCTTTTTTATAGGCATTATAGCTAAAGCCTCCGGAACCACTAATATAGCCTGTAAAACTTTTACCTTTGGTGTAAACAATGCTGTTTGGTTTCAAAACTTCACCCGTTACACGAACGGTTTGAAGTTCTTTAGGTACCCTGATTACATCGCCATTTTCTACAATTAAGTCATTTCTTGATAACGGCTTATTCATGATTTTTTTAAGGTCGATTCCTACCAGATCACTTCTTAATATTTCAAGGTCTTTATCCAGGCTGGTGGTATCTCTGGCACCCGATTGCTTTAAGCGCTGTAGATTTAATAGCTTCTCCCTTTCCTCTCTTCTCGTTTCCAAACTATCCATGCGCAAATCTCCTTTACCATTACGCCTTAAGGATGCACCTTCCACATAAGCCAGAGGACTTAATCCTCCCGCTCTTTTAATAATGTCCGAAATCCTTTCATCTTTTTTGGTGATGGTATAAATACCTGGATATAACACTTCACCTTCAATTTTAATCTGACGTTGAGTATGATAACTTTCCGAACTTCTGATGGAAACAATATCAAATGGTTTCAGGGTAAAATCCTGGTCCTGTAGTTTTAAATCAGGATCTACTTTAACGGTAAATACTTCTGCCGTTTGCGCGGATACCGAAGTAGCATCGCTATTTTTGATCCTTCTGGAGATCTCAATTCTGTTCGGCGTGGCACTTTCTCTAAAACCGCCAGCCATTTGAATTAAAGATTCGAGATTCATACCGTCTGCGTAGGTAAATGTTCCAGGCTGTCTTACCTCACCCTGTATCGTCACCCTGAATTCTTCACGCAGTTCAAATATTGATTTGATACTCACCTTATCTTCTCGCTGCAATTTAATATCAGGATCTGTACCTGCTAAAATTTTACCCAAATCAAAAGATACCAATGCTAAACTGTTATCTGCATTTAATCTGGAGATATATCCTCTATTCAGGAATGCATCTTCCTTAATACCATCTGCTTTTTGAATCAGGCTTTTGAGCGTGAGCTGATCATCCAGTTCGTATTGTCCAGGTCGAAAAACAGCGCCTTCAATCTCAACCCGGTTGGCAAAGCGGTCAAGAATTTTTTCCACGATAAACTTATCTCCGTTTTTAGGCTGATAAATTTTAAAGTCAGATTCTGGAACATCTATAATCTTGCGCTCCCTGTTGGTATTTTGGAGCACTTTAATTTGAGCTGAATAGGCATCATTAGAAAAACCACCTGCAAAACGTAAGGCATCAGCCAGGGTTTCAGTGTCTTTAATTTCAAAATAAGCCGGGCGTTTTACTTTGCCGGATAAGGCGATACGTTTTTGATAAACCGGGATATTGATCACATCCTGATCCTGTAAACGGATATTACCTTTTTGAATGCCGTTTAACAGGAAGTCGTAAATATCGACAGCATAGATTATTTTATTATTTCGGATAACCTGAATATTCCGGTAAGTTCCGTTTTTATTAGGGCCACCAGCACTACTTAATATATTAAATAAGGAAGATAAGGAAGATACCGTGTACGAACCAGGCTTAACGGCTTCACCCACTACGGTAATGGTGATGCTTTTGATATTTCCAAGTGTGATGGATACAGAAGTTCTGCCTGATTTGATGGCGGGATAAGTGCTCGAAAGGGAGGACTTTATTTTGGAAGTAGCCTGTTCAATGTTTAAACCTGCAACAGAGATAAGCCCAACGTATTGAACTTTTATAGTTCCATCCGGACTCACTTTTGATTTATAACTGACTTCATTATCACCAGTAATATCAATCAATAATTCATCATCAGGCCCTACCACATAACTCTTTGGGGTAGCCATTCTTAAATTAGGTTCAAACGTTTGTGTACCTGAGCCAAAAAGCTCTTCACCAAATATTTTAAGGTTATTAAGCTCGTCGGCATTGGCTATAGCCTGCGCAGATAAAGCAGAATTAATTTTTTTAAGAGAATCAATCTTACTTTGTGCACTGTTTACCCTTGACCGTTCAACATCAACAAAAGGCTTAGCCACAGCCTGACCTGTGGTGGTATTCGTATTGGTCGTCCCTGTTCCGTCCTGCTTTCTGATTTTATCCACTCTTAAACGAAGCTTCTCAATTTCTGTTTGTGGCATGCCTTGTGCCAATGCAAGCTGCTCCAACTGGGAATCATTATATCCAATAGATTCTGCCCGTTGCATCAACTCCCTGATTTTAGCATCACTCAGTTCATCAACCTTTACATCGGCATAATTGGTTTGAGCATATAAGGATGGGGAAAAGAGAAAGGCAATAAAAATTAAAGTTGCCTTAAGTAAATTTTTAAACTTCATGTGTAGGTTGTTTATGCAAATCTGTACGAATGTTTTTTTTTAATCATTCAGATACAAGTTTCCATCATATTGATATGCAATGTTACCCCAAAAATACAAAATTATTTCATTGCACAGGAAAAGCACGTCAACATTAACACTTGTTGATGCAATTGCGAAACCGATAGCGTTTAGGAGTTAGTTTATTTAAGTGGTTTGTGTCATCGCCTGGCCAAACAATTCCTTGTTTTTAAACGCATAATGGCCTAATAAATCATAAAGTTTTCCACTTTGAACAGCATCTGTTAAAGTATTTAAATGTTTATCATGGTGCAGGTCTGTTCCGGCAAGGTCATACATGTTTTCTTTTAACAGATATTCGGCCAGTTGCTTCACTTCTTTACCATAATACCCCACAATGGACAATAGATTAAGTTGAAGCAAACATCCTTTATCTCTGAAGCGATTTAAACGCGTTTTATCTTTGAAATAGAAGGTATAGCGTTCCGGATGGGCTAAAATAGGGCGGTATCCTTTAATTTCCACATCGAAAACCCGCTGACTGATATTCGGACTTTCATTCAGATAGGACATTTCAATTAAAAGAAACTTTTGTTGAATAGGACACATTTCTGCTTCCAGATCAAAATCCTGATCAATCATGTATTCCGCTCCGGAGTCTAATTTCAATGAAACATTTGCCTGATCCATTGCCAGTTGTAAAGCAAATCGAGCCTGATCTATGCTGAGTTTGGTATTCGGATACAATTCCTTAAAAATATGGGGGGTCGCAATCAATTGATCGAAACCAAGATCCTCTAAAGCTTTCACAAATCTCAGTGAAGTGGCCACATCAGGTGAACCATCATCAATTCCTGGAAGAATGTGCGAATGCATGTCTATTCCCAGCCAGGAAATATCAGTAATTTTATTTTTTTTGTTAAAAAAGTTAAACATATGATCAGAATACTGAAATTGTTGTTAAAATTATAATTTGAGAAGTGATATACCCCCTATATTTAAGCTTAGTCGCCCTAATCTTTAAAATCTTTTGTAGAAAGATTGATTAAGTTTTTAATTCTCCGAATAAAAATACATAAAAAGAACTTAATTCTATAAATTCACTACCTTATATTATTTTAAATCAAGCATTTACCACTAAAACACCTTGAAAACGGCACACTATCATTCCTATTCTATATCTGATTATTCGAAATAATTAAGCGTTTTATAACCGCCTTGTTTAAGGTATTCATCCTTCTTCATTAAATTAAGATCAGATGTGATCATATCTTTCACCAATAATGGCAGATCATATCGAGGTGTCCAGCCCAATTTGGTTTTTGATTTGGTCGGATCGCCCAATAAAAGATCTACTTCTGTAGGCCTGAAATACTTCGCATCTACCCGAACAACGGTTTGACCTGGTTTTAAAAATTCTCCATTTAAACCCAAATTCCGTATAACCGTTTCGTCAATATCAATAATGACTCCTTTTTCATGCTCATCTTTCCCGGAGAATTCGATTTCAATCCCCAATTCAGCAAAGCTCATTCTGACGAAATCACGTACCGTGGTGGTTACCCCAGTGGCAATTACAAAATCTTCTGCCTGCTCTTGTTGCAGAATTAACCACATGGCTTCAATGTAATCTTTCGCATGGCCCCAATCTCTTTGTGCAGAAAGATTACCTAAATATAAGCAGTGCTGTAAGCCTAAGGCAATTTTACATGCCGCCCTGGTAATTTTCCTGGTGACAAAAGTTTCACCACGTAAAGGACTTTCATGATTAAACAAAATACCGTTACAGGCAAACATCTGATAAGCTTCACGATAATTTACAGTGATCCAATAGGCATACATTTTCGCAGCAGCATAAGGTGAACGCGGATAGAAAGGTGTAGTTTCGCTTTGCGGAACGGCTTGCACCAATCCATAAAGCTCAGAAGTAGAGGCCTGATAGATTTTTGTTTTTTCAGTCAAACCCAATATCCTAACGGCCTCGAGCAAACGCAAGGTTCCAAGACCATCTGCATTTGCCGTATATTCAGGCATTTCAAAACTCACCTGTACATGACTCATGGCCGCAAGATTATAAATTTCATCCGGTTGCACTTCCTGTACAATTCTAATTAGATTTGTGGAGTCAGTTAAATCACCATAATGCAGTTTGAAACGCACATTACTTTCATGTTGATCCTGGTAAAGGTGATCAATGCGGTCGGTATTAAAGGATGAAGCACGTCTTTTTATGCCATGCACAAAATATCCTTTTTTAAGCAAAAATTCCGCAAGATACGCACCATCCTGTCCAGTTACACCTGTGATTAAAGCAACTTTCATAACTTATCTAATTATTAAATTGCAAACATACTGAATAATTCATTTGATTGATAACACCCTGTTGCTTTTAGAAAACAGGAGCCAAACACATGGTAAGATTTCTTATCAAAGGATTTAAATCCAATTTTCTCAGAAAAGTATAATGACAAGGAAAAAAATTAAGTGAGTGAATTTTGCCTGTTAAACCTATTGCGCTTTTTACGTTTTTCATTTTCTTTTAAACGTCTAAGGGCGAGATAAGCGATTAAATTAGAAAAAACTACGGCAGCAATGCCAAGAATTTCAATTTTCGTAATCATAATAAAGGGATAAACTAAATTCAAAACGAAAAATCAAACAGAATGTTATATTTTTTCATTAAAAATCTTTACAACCTTGCATCTACAGCCTCGCGATTGATAAAAGATTTGGTATCAAAAATAATAGTGCCCTTATCTTTCCATAATTTGAAGTTAATTTTTTGGAAGGCATGATGTGCTACCGCTAAAATTACAGCATCATACTGGATAAAATCATCTTCAGCAATCAGATCAATACCATATTCTAACTTTACTTCTTCCCGGTTGGCCCATGGATCATGAACATCAGCCTGAATGCTGAATGATTGAAGTTCCTTATGAATATCGATCACTTTAGTGTTTCTGGTATCAGGGCAGTTTTCTTTAAAGGTAAATCCCAGGATTAAGACTTTGGCGCCCTGTATATGCTTATTACGTGCCACCAGCATTTTGATGATTTTATTCGCGACAAACATGCCCATATTATCATTTACACGCCTTCCTGATAAAATCACTTCTGGTTTATAACCCAATGCCTCCGATTTATGAGCCAGATAATAGGGATCTACACCGATACAATGCCCTCCAACCAACCCAGGTTTGTAGTTCAGGAAATTCCATTTGGTGGCTGCTGCGGCCAGTACATCAGAAGTATCAATTTCCATCCGGTCAAAAATCAGTGCCAGTTCATTAACAAAGGAGATGTTCACATCACGTTGTGCATTTTCAATGGCTTTGGATGCTTCTGCTACTTTAATGCTGGGTGCCAGATGGGTGCCTGCAGTAATGATGGTGGCATAAAGTGCGTTAACCTCATTTGCAATCTCCGGTGTAGAACCAGAGGTAACCTTTTTAATTTTAGTCAGGGTATTAATTTTATCACCTGGATTGATGCGTTCAGGGGAATAGCCACAAAAGAAATCCTGGTTATATTGAAGTCCCGAAACCCGCTCAAGCTCCGGTACACAGTCTTCTTCTGTACAACCCGGATAAACAGTTGATTCATAAATCACCAGATCTCCCTTTTTTAAAATGGAGCCAATCATTTCGCTGGCTTTCAGTAGGGGTTGAAGATCCGGCCTTTTCAGGTGATCTATTGGTGTTGGCACAGTGACAATATAAATACAGCAAGAGGCAAGATCGCCTAGATTAGAACTTAATCTTAAACCTTTTTCCGCCTCATTAAGCGCCAATACCTGCGCAAGATCAGGAAGGTTAGCCTCATGCGTAAGATCGACTAAATTACCAAGACTTTTCACCCTGCTTTCATTGATATCAAACCCAATTACACGAAAGTGCTTGGCAAACTCTACAGCTAAAGGCAAGCCAACATAACCCAGGCCAATGATGGCAATATCTTTTTTGGTATCCATAAATTTTACGATCGGGCCAAAGATATGGCATAATTTCTGATTCTGAAATCTTATGCCATACAGATGGGCTTAACCTATACCAAACGAGCCCGGATAAATCCGGGCCCGTTTGGTATTTTAGTATTGCTGTAAAATTTGACAGCTTTCTGCTATCTAACTTACTTAATTTGTTTCAGCAGGTAAGAACCATATCCGCTTTTCACCAATGGTGTTGCGATTGTTTTTAACTGTTCAGCATCTATAAATCCCATGCGATAGGCAATTTCTTCAATACAGCCAATCTTTAAACCTTGGCGTTCTTCGATGATCTGTACAAACTGACCCGCCTGCATTAAGGAAGTAAACGTACCCGTATCTAACCAGGCTGTACCACGGCTTAACACGCCAACTTTTAGTTTTCCACGTTCCAGATAGATGCGGTTAATATCGGTAATTTCATATTCTCCACGAGGTGAAGGTTTAATGTTTTTAGCAATTTCAACCACCTCATTATCGTAAAAGTATAAACCTGGAACCGCATAATCAGATTTTGGAGAAACGGGTTTTTCTTCAATAGAAATTGCCTTTTTATCTGCATCAAATTCTACTACCCCGTAACGCTCCGGATCAGAAACCTGATAAGCAAAAACAACACCGCCATCAGGATCTGAACTGGCTTGCAGTAATTTAGCCATTCCATCGCCATGGAAGATATTATCGCCCAATACAAGTGCAACCTTATCCTTACCAATAAATTCTTCGCCAATCACAAAAGCCTGCGCCAATCCGTTAGGCTCGGCTTGTACCGCATAACTCAGTTTACATCCAATAGCAGATCCATCGCCTAATAATTTTTCAAAATTAGGCAGATCATGCGGTGTAGAAATGATGAGAATTTCTTTAATCCCAGCCAACATTAAGGTTGACAATGGGTAATAAATCATGGGCTTATCATAAACCGGCATCATTTGTTTGCTGCAAGCAAGTGTAAGTGGGTGTAAGCGAGTACCGCTTCCGCCAGCAAGAATTATACCTTTCATATTTGAATTTTGATTTGCTTATGAAACGCTCAATAGCTAATTATTATTTTCTTTTAATTTCTGAATACATTCCACCAAACTATTTCTCCAATAAGGAATCGTTAAGTTAAAGGTATTTTTAATTTTGCTTTTATCCATCACTGAAAATGCAGGCCTGATGGCTTTAGTTGGATAAGCCGATCCTGGAATAGGATTTACTTTAACAGCTGTCTCACTGATATCAAAAATCGCTTTTGCAAAATCAAACCAGGATGTGACGCCTTCATTGCTATAATGGTAAATTCCATAAGCATCAGAACAGGATTCAATAACATCAAAAATAGCGTTTGCTAAATCTATGGCATAAGTTGGTGTACCTACCTGATCTGCAATGATATTTAATTCATCACGATCTGCACCCAGTTTCAACATGGTTTTAACAAAGTTATTGGCATATTCTGAATATAACCAACTGGTACGGAGAATAAAATGTGATTTTAGTAAAGCAATAACAGCCTTTTCTCCATCAAGTTTAGTTTGTCCGTAAACATTAATAGGATGGGCAATATCATCCTCCAGAAGCAATTTCACCTCATTACCTTCAAATACGAAATCGGTAGAGACGTGAATCAAGGTTGAACCATTAGCTGCACAGGCGATCGCCAGGTTAGCTGCACCCGTTTCATTTACAGCTTTCGCCAACTCCACTTCATCTTCTGCTTTATCTACAGCCGTATAGGCCGCACAATTAATCACAAAAGCAGGCTGCTCTTTAGACAACAGATCCTGAAGACCTGCCTGGTTCAGGATATTCGCATCAGTTTCTGATGGAAATACGATTTCTGTGATGCCGCGTCTGGAAGCTACTGTTTTCAGGCATTGCCCCAGTTGGCCTCCAGCACCAATAACTAATATTTTATCCATGATGCAGTTCAGCAAAAGTTTTTAACAAAAGATCCTTCTCTGACACGGACTGCTGATCCTGAGGAATCATCCAATCGATGTTTAAATCAGCATCATTATAGATTACGCCAGTTTCTGACGCTTTATTAAAGAAATTATCACATTTATAAAGAAATTCTGCAGTTTCACTTAATACGGAGAAACCATGCACAAAACCCCTGGGAATATACAATTGTAACTTATTTTCTGCACTTAAACGCACCGCCACATGATGGCCATAGGTTGGTGAACCTGGACGGGCATCAACAGCTACATCCAATACTTCTCCTTTGGTTACCCTCACCAATTTGGCTTGAGCAAATGCACCTGTTTGGGCATGTAAACCGCGAATAACCCCATAAGAGGAATAAGATTGATTATCCTGAACAAAGTCGCCAGATAAACCTGTTTTCTCTTCAAAGGTTTGTTTATTAAAACTTTCGAAGAAATATCCCCTCGGGTCATCAAAAACCCTGGGTTTAATGATGATACAGTCTTTTAATCCTGTTTGCTCAATTTCCATTATTTTTCGCTGTACTGCTTATCGTAATAGGACTGGTAATTCCCGGAAGTAACATTATTTAACCACGCTTCATTTTGAAGGTACCAGTCAACCGTTTTCGCTAAGCCTTCTTCAAATTGCAAGCTTGGCACCCAAGCTAACTGATTTTGAAGTTTAGTCGAATCAATAGCATAACGTAAATCATGGCCGGCACGATCAGTAACATAAGTAATCAGCTTCGCTGATTCTCCTTTTTCACGACCTAATTTCTCGTCCATAATTTCGCAAAGCAAATGGATCAAATCAATATTTTTCCATTCGTTATGGCCACCTATATTATAAGTATCACCGGTTTTAGACTGATGAAAAATGACATCAATAGCCCTGGCATGATCTTCCACCCAAAGCCAGTCACGAACATTTTCGCCCTTACCATATACAGGAACAGGTTTATTATTTTTAATATTATTGATGGCCAGCGGAATTAGCTTTTCTGGAAAGTGGTGTGAACCATAATTGTTTGAGCAATTGGAAATCACACAATCCATTCCATAAGTATCATGATAAGCCCGAACAAAGTGATCAGAGCTGGCCTTTGAGGCTGAATATGGACTATGTGGATCATAAGCAGTGGTTTCAGTAAACATCCCTTCTTCGCCCAATGCACCATATACCTCATCAGTACTTACATGATAAAAGCGTTTTTGATCGTACTCACCTTTCCAGTGTTCACGTGCGGCGTTAAGTAAATTAACTGTTCCAATAACATTGGTCATCACAAAAGCTGTAGGATCGGTAATAGAGCGATCTACGTGACTTTCGGCTGCCAGGTGAATAACGGCGTCAAAATTTTCCTTCCCGAATAAATCGCTCATCGCAACGGCATCAGTGATGTCTTCTTTAACAAACCGATAATTAGGCGCATTTTCGATATCAGTTAAATTGGCCAGGTTACCTGCGTAGGTAAGTTTATCCAGATTTACAATTTGATAATCTGGATAATTTTGAACAAATCGACGTACTACATGAGAGCCTATAAAGCCTGCCCCACCAGTGATTAGAATTTTTTTCACAGTTTAATATTTGTTTTCAATCGGCTAAAATAACATAGTTATTACAAATAAACAATTTAAGTGGTTGCGCATTTTGATTTTGAAGATAAATAACCTTAAAACCTGAGGGTGATTACTGCATCAAAACATGTATTTAGATAGGGCGAGCACACCAACATATAGGCAAATTCCTGAAGCAATTAAATGGCACTTAGCCTACATGCCTAGTCATATCCTATTGCTGTCCTATTGCATGATAGTTGCATGTTAAGGCATGTATTATGCCTGCATAACAATTTAAACTACAATAAAATTTTCATGCTTTTTCAATAGGTATGACTATAGAAAAATGGGTTACATAGCAGCAACAGAACTCTCCAGTTCTTTGTACCACTCTTCTCCATATTTTCTGATCAGTGGTCCTTTCAAAAAACTATAAACCGGGATTTTTAGTTCTCTTCCAAAAGTACAGGCATCATGACAGATATGCCAGCGATCGTAATTTAATACATCAAATTCGGGATATTTAGTAATGCGAATAGGGTAAAGGTGACAGGATATTGGTTTTTGCCAATCGACAATACCTTCCTCATACGCTTTTTCAATGGCACACTTGGTAATCCCATTCTCAAAAAGGACATAGGCACATTCTTTATTTTTATCTACACAAGGTGTAGTCAGATCTCCGTCTTCATCCACTACATAAGTGCCTTGTTCTTCAATAGCCCTGATGCCCTTTTCATTTAAAAGATGTTTGATCTTCGGATATATTTCTGCTAGAATAACGGTTTCCTCCTGATCCAATGGAGCGCCAGAATCACCTTCTACACAACAAATCCCTTTACATTTGCTTAAATTACAAACAAAATTCTCTTTTAATACATCTTCGTGCACCAGCACCTGTTCAACTTCTATCATCATTATTCTTTTGCCAAGGCATATTTTAAACCTGCGGCTGATTTTAATTCCATGGTTACAGCACCAACCAATATTTCTACCTGAGCTTTAACCGGAACACGATTTCCATCGTCTGTTACCCACAGGTATAGACGACTATCCTTTTTAAAAATACGTCCAGGTTTAATAGATGGGCTAAATTTGAGGCATCGTATATTTCCTAATTTACTTTTAATGGTTTCCTTACCTACATATTCTACTTGAAGTGCAGAGATTTCATCCTGCAAAAAGTAATTAAGCTTAAAAGTATCGCCTATTTTCATTTTACTGACATCCAGGCTTCGGGCGAAATAATAGGCTGATACTAGATCAAATGTCTGGTTAGTAGGCGTGTTAAACGTCCCTCTGTTAGAAACGACCTTTTTTCCATCCTGATTAAATCTTGCCTTATCCTGTCTTTTATAGCTTGCTTCCTTAATATTTTCCTGATAGAAATAGGGAAGCAGATCTGTTTTATCAATATAGGAATCATAACGATCCCTGATTTTGTAAAAAACATCAAAGGTACCGGAAGTTTGTGCATCAACTGATAACCTGTAGGTTGGCTTATTATCAAACTTCAAGTCAGAGTTGGTTACTTTGATTGTTGCTTCTGCAGCGGTGATAAACCCATACCGAAGTCGATATTGGAGTACCTCGCCATCCTGAAAAACAGCTTCCTTCTTTAAGGGTAATTGTTGTGCATGAATGGTGAACGTTAAAGTAACGGCTAAAAAAGTTAAAAATATATGTCTCATTTGCTTATGTGTCTATAGGTGAGTTCAACGATAATCACCTCTAAAATATCTAATCCTGATGAAAGATATACAAAAAGCAAACCAATTTAATCTTTTCTTTTAAATACAGGAACTGTTGAGCATGGTTCACCAAACATGATACTTTTTACAATTGGCGTTAATAAATTGGTAATCTCAACATATGCAGACACAGGAATATCAATATCACCGCAACCTTTTACCACTACACGTTCGTTGGCATAATCTGCAGCATTAATCTTTGATAATGCTTTCGTAATCAGTACAGCTTCGAGTGTATCAATCCCACCGAAAACAACTTGATGTGCATAAGGACTCATTTTATTAGCCAGCAACATGTAAGCCCAGGTAGGAACAATCGCATCGGCTGAACAAATAATGCCGACATTTTTATCTTGATATTGTGACCAGTCATGGTCTTTTATAAATGCCCTGAAATCCTTTTCCCTTAACATTAATCCATGAAAGAGATTATCTTTAATATCGTATATAACCCGCTCACCTGAGTGATAAAAATCTTCTAAGTTTAAGGTTATTAATCCGCTATTGGCTACTTTATTGACGATGTTTTCTTGTATCTCCATGGCACTAAAAAAAAAACCGTTCCGAATATACTTCGGAACGGTTACAAAACTACGTAATTTCTAATTAATAGAATTTCACACGATTGTCTTTTATCTTCGCATTATCTTGTAAGGCCTGGAAAGCAGATTGTAAAGAACGTTGTCCTAAACTCATTAACATTCCCTCTTTTTGTTTGAACATGTTTGCAATGGGTGCTGGATTAGTAAATCCATCAACAGAAAACAAATAAACACCACGTTCGCCATCTACCGGAGCAGAAACTTTACCTGGCTGAGCACCAAACACACTACCGACTAATTTATTTTCTTGCGCAATACCTGGAAGAATCGGGTTTGCGAAAACAATATTTTGTACTGGATTAACTGGACGAGCTACCTTAGAAGCAATTTGAGCTAAGCTTGCTTTGCCAGCACTATTAAATTTTTCCTTCAACATTTTAGCCTTCACAGCGTTGCGAACCATTGGCTCAATTTCTTTTTTAACCTGATCTAAAGTTAATATCCCTTTTGGTTTAACATCAGTTAGATGAGCAATCACGTAAGCATTGGCCATGGTGTAGATTTGAGGCAATACATCACCTTGATCTGCAGCATAAGCATCTTGAATTAATTTACGTGGATTATCTAATCCAGGTGCAAAACCCTGGGTAGCTGCAATTTTATCAGCAACAGCCACTTTCAGTCCTTTTTCCTTTGCATATTTAGAGAAGTCTTTTCCTTTAACATCATTCAGGAAACTACTTGCCGCTTTATAAGATGCAGCCTGTGTTTTACTACTTGGAGCTAAAGCTTTCTCTATGTAAGCTAGTTTAGCCACTTTTGATGAACCAATTTGTTTCTCAATTTTAATGATATGTACACCAAACTGTGATTTAACTACTTTAATGTCACCTGCTTTTCCTTCAAATACAGCGTTTTCAAATTCAGGAACCATTGCGCCACGTGCGAATGTACCCAGTTCTCCACCTTTATCTTTTGAGCCATCTACACTATAAGTTTGTGCCAACTGAGCAAAGTTTCCACCTTTTAAGATCAAACCTTTTAAAGAGTCTGCTAATTTGATGGCTTTATCTTCGCCACCCATTTTTGCCGGATCAAGTAAAATGTGGCTGGCTTTAACTGAATCCGGAGAGAAACGGATATCGACAACTTTCACCAGTTTATAAGAATTGTTTGATAAAACAGGACCATAGTAACTTCCAGCAGGTAGTGCGAAAACTGCTGAATCTACAGCCGGATCTAATTTACCTTTTGTTAGATAAGTATACGGAACTTTAACTTCTGAATTGATCGCCGCAAAAAGAGAATCATTTTTAGCAACTTTAAAATCTGCTGCAATTTTATCTATTTGTGATTTAACAGCTGCTGAATCACCCGCGGTTGGATTGATGTTAAAGGAAACATATTCAAAAGAACGGCTTTCCTGTGGATTATTGAAGCGTGCTTTGTTTTGATCGTAATACTCAGTATAATCCCCATCAGTTAATTTTACAGATGCATCTGGAATACTGGTATAATCTAGGCTCACATATTTAAAGTTAGCCAGTTTATTCCTGTTAGTATATTCATCTGTTGCTTCAAGTGAGGTTACATAAACAGAATTGCGGATTAAATTGGAATATTTAGTCTGCAAAGCCTGATTGGTAATTTCTTGTTGTAAAAGATTTGATTGTTGCAATGCCTGTGGTTCTTTAGATTTCAAGAAGTTCATTAAGGTTGCACGATCCAGCTGTCCGGTTTGAGGATTGGCAAAATATTGTTTTACCAATGGGCTCGGGTTTTGACCTTGCAGCAAATCCAATAACTCATCTTCAGAAACCGTAAGTCCTAAACGTTCGTATTCTTTGGTTAACAATACTTTCCCCAATTCAGCATTCCAGGCCTGATCTACAGCCATTGCAGTCATTTGTGAATTTACGCTTCCGCCGTATTGTTGTTTGAATTGATTTAAACTTTGATCTACTTTTGGTTGAAAATCATCAATACTGATGTCATTTCCATCTACAGAACCTACTACCTTTTGGTTTGCTGACCAGAAAGGCTTACCCACGTTAATTGCATCACCTACTAAAAATGCAACAATTGCAAAACCAATTGCGAAGACCAGGATATAGCCCGCACGGTTACGCAAAAATGTCATTAATCCCATATTGTACTTTATAAATTTATTTAGTTTTTTTTAAGAGGGCGCAAGATACAAATTTGCCTTAAAAAAGAAAACACAAAATTTTATTTATCAAGTGTTTAATTTTTAAGCAAATAGAATTACTTAATCAGGGAATGATGGATGGATAGAATGATAAAATTGTGTATAATTTAATTAAACGAAAACAGTATTCGATCATCATTTATGGCGCAACGCCTTCCTTCATATTTAACTGCCCACTGCCAGTCTCCATCTCATAAGTACTGAAATCCTGAGGGGCCTTAAAATTTATTCCATCTCCAATACTTCCATCAGCACCTTTAACATATACCCTTTGGTTAGAATAAAAAATCTTCTTTGCTTCATCCCAGATTAATTCTTCAGAAGAAAAGGTATCACCCTTATCATTTTTAACTACTACGTTTTTCCTGAAGATAGTTTGCTTAATCTCATCCTTTCTGATGGCATAATCACATACCAGATTACCATCAATAGTTCCTTTAGGATTAAAGAAATCGATATTAACACCTTTAATCATTTCTTCATAAGGCACACCAGTTGATGGCGTAACCTTATCCATGATTGGTGCTTTACCTCTCGCTTTAACCCTTGCTGAATCACTATAGATAATTTCGACACCAATTGTACGATCTCGGGTGAAGGTTATTTTTTTTTCAGATATGGCATTTGCTTTTTTTAGGTCATCTTCTCCACATGCTACCAGAAGAAGTGGCAGTCCCAACATCAAACCATAAAAAAGTGTTTGCAGTTTCATTAATCTACCCTGTATCTACGGAACCAGGTATCGTTAAGCGTGAAGCCAAGGTGAAAATTAATATATTGTTCTTTAACCAGGTTATTGGTTAGTGTGCCTCTCTGGCCTATCTCTGTAGTAAAATTGATTTTGTAGAAAGCCGAGCCTGCATTAGCTGTTGGAAGTGGAAAACCAAAACCGAATGATGCGCCTAGTTGTTTAATATCCTGATTCCCAATTTTAATATAGGTTTTATCATAGCTAACACCTAAACGATAATCAATCCGTTTCATATAGCTGTTATATGAAGTGTAATCTGGCGTCCATTGTCCACCCAATGATGCACCCCAGCTATCTTGTAAGCCGGAATTAACATTATTGATACTGGTTGCTGACCATTTACTCATTCTAAAATCTGCGCCAATTAACCATTTATCATTTTGTTGTAGCGAAATCCCGAAGTTATGAGATAACGGCAATGTTAAAGAAGATTTTGCTCCATTAACTGCGTTTAGCGTATCAGTGGCAACATTTTCAGTTCCATCTGCTGCTCTGGTATATTGTATAGCATAAGAATTTTGCTGAGAATTAATTTTAGAAGAACTGCTTCCCGAATAACCTAAGGTAAGCAGTGTTTTACTACCTAAATTAAAATCATACTGAATTCCATAAGAATAGTTTAGGCCACCAACGCTGTTTTTATTTTGAAGCTTCGCATTAATCGCACCTGCAGCGGTATACTCCGTAGCCCTGTTGGTTAGTAAATTTCCAAAAATATATTCAACGTTACCACCTATTCTTAAATGGTCTCCAAAACGGTGTCCGTAACCAAAGTATGCTTTAGATAAGCCACCTTCTCCTTCATAAAGCTGATTAACAGATTGGGTATCTATTTTAACACTGTTTTTGTAAGAATATCCAAGATCAGAATATGGCATAACACCAAAACTGATGGCAGATCTTCTGCTTACAGGGATAGCAAAGGCTAAATGACTAAATGTAGAGTTAAAACTTGATTCTGTTAAATCATTTTTAGACAAGTTGGTTAAATTGGCACTCATTCCAATATCAATGGTGGTTAAAGTAATGCCAGAATATGATGCCGGGTTTTGCATGTTGATATAATTAAACCCGGTTACTTTGTTCACAGCAGTAGAAATACCACCCATCGCCCTCAGCTGAGGAAGCAATGAACCTTTAATATTTCCAAGGCCAAATCTCGAATATGGTGATGATGTGGTAACCTGCGCCTGAGCTCCTAAACCACAAACTAGAACGAGTATGGCTGCAATATAATTTATTCTTTTGTACATTTTAATCTGCAATAGCTTCATTTAATCCTTTTAAAACCAAGTATGGATCTTTTATAATTTGAGGGGCAAAGATGCTGTTTTGTAATTGCTTAAACAAAAAATTAGCATCGCCCCCTGTTATAATCACCTTTAAAGTACTTTCCTTTATATTATTTAAGGCTATATAACCTTCAATTTCATTTATAATTCCTTGTAAAACACCATTTTTCATCGCAGAAATAGTGTCAAAGCCTTCCGGAATCCCTTCATTTGCATCCCAACTTACTTCAGGCAACCTTCCAGTATATTCATGCATTGATTTGAAACGCATTTTTATCCCCGGACTAATACTTCCTCCGAAATATTCACTTTTTCCTGTAAGCAGATCATATGTGATGCAGGTTCCGGCATCTATCACCAAACAAGCTTTACCAAAACCTAAACCATTCGCACCTAACATGGCTGCCCATCGGTCTAATCCTAAAGTATTAGGTGTTTGGTATCGGTTAATTACTCCATTTGTTAGTGAAGTTGAAAACCGGGTATAGTTTGTATGCTTTTTTAAATATCCCTCTAAAGGTGTGATTTCCTGATTTACACTACTGATAATTGCTTTTTGAGGCGAAAATCTATCAATCAGATATGCCAGATCAATAATACCTACTTTAAGCAAACGAAGATGATGGATAATTTCACGATCAGCAAAAACTGCTATTTTTGCTGATGAGTTTCCAATATCAATAGTTAATCTTTGCATGTATACATTATTATGCGATTATCTCCCGAACTGAAACCATACCTTTATCAACCAGATTAAAACCTAAACAAGCTTTAATGCGAAACTTCATGCCACAAAGCTATTAATCTTTGTTAAGTTTTGTTCTAGTTTTTTGTTAAAAAAGGTTAAACAAAAAGAAAGTATTGTACAGAAAGAACAAATAAAACAAATAGTATTTCATAGAACCACCGGATTTTGGCATTACTAAAATAATAGGCTAAAAGCACGGCACCAGGTGGCACACACAGCAAAAAATGCCAGGTGCGGAAGTGGGGTTTTAGATAGAAACTTGCCCCTGCAACAATGAACATAAAGAACAATAACTGAAAGGCTTTGCGGGTACTGATAAAACTTCTGAAGAAATTTTCACGAAGTTGAAGTGATGCCAGAATAATAATGACAGTAACCGGAATAAGCACCAGGTAATCGTTATAATTGATTTTAAAAACTGATGGAAATTTACTTCCCAGTGGCCTCCAAATCTGATAAAAAGAAACAATATTATTATTCCAGTAATAAAACACGGCCAGAAAAAAGAAGATGGTGAGAAAGCCTACAAGACCGGCAACCCATTCCCTCCAGTTGAATGACCTAAATAGCAAAAGGGCTAAAAAGATAAGCAACAGCATGGCCATAAACGGAAAGTAAATAAGTGTACCTACACCAATGATCATTCCGATATCAAAAACGGTTGTGATGGAATTTGCACTTTTATTTAATTTAAGAAATTTATCAATTAACCAGATGAGCAGGAAATTTGTAATTAATGCCGGACTTAAGACCATAAATGGCATAAATAAACTAGTGCCCGTTACATACATCAAAGCTGGTAAAAAACTTGGCTTAGCAAGCAGATTGTGATTATTCGCAACACGGTTAAATATTAAAGCCTGAATAAAAACCAATGTTGAGGCAATGAAAATGTTGGCTGACGGAGAAAGTGCATTGTCTAAATCTACGTTAATCAGCAACCTTGCAAAAGGCTCCAGAAAATCAAAATTCAGCTGAGCTGGCAACTCATAAAATATGGCAATACGCATAAAAAACGTGTAAGCCAATAGTAAAATGAGGTTAATAGGATTTAGCTTTCTAAACTGATTAATCATGCCTTTTTCAAAGAGATGCAAAGTAAAGAAAATAATTTAAGAAAGATTAAGGTGGAAAGACTAAAGCTTAAAGACCGAAGCAGAAAGCTTAAGCATTATTTTGTAGCTAAATAATACTCCAGTTTATATTCTTAAAGGATTTAAAAATATAACATCATATAATTGATCAAAGATATTTTGCAATTAAACAAACGCTCCAGCTTATATTAACTTCTATGCCTTATATGGTCCAAAAACATGACACCATGAGATTCTTGGTCGCGGTGACTTACCGGCTAATAAATAACAACCTTGCGATGAATAAGATGGTTGGTGAGCCACCAACCATGGGCCATATAATTGATCAAAGATATTTTGCAATTAAACAACGCTTCAGCTTATATTAACTTCTATGCCTTATATGGTTCAAAAACATAAAACCATGAGATTCTTGGTCCCTATTGACTTACCGACCAATAAATAACAACCTTGCGATGAATAAGATGGTTGGTGAGCCGACCATGACCAACCTTATATGGTCCAAAATATGATACCATGAGATTCATTTGAAATTAAACCCTTGCGTATTTTTTCACCATATCATCAATGATCTGAGCCGTCTCATCAGGAAAATCAAACTCATGTTTTTGAGGATTTGCTACCCAATCTTTAATTACAGGCAACCAGTTATCAGAGCTTCCCCAAATTACAGGCAAACCAAATTGCTTTAAAGCATAAGCATTACACTGTTGCTCAAACTGAAAGCGCATGGGCGCAACGAGTAATTTTTTCTTCAAATAAAGTGCTTCTGATGGGCCTTCAAAACCACCTCCGGTAAATAAACCCTCACAGGTAGCCAAACTCTTGTTGAATTTTTCATTGTTTACCGGTTCCACAATTACATTTCCTTCCTGATAAGCAACTTTACTGTGTTTTGAAAAGACTTCCCATTTCACCTCTGGCAATTGCGTAAAAAGCTTCACCAGTCGCTTATCATCTATAGCAGGTAAGTAAACGGTGTAATGTCCAAGATTTTCGGTTTGCATGGCCCTGATTTCAGATCGGATAACTGGGGTATGAATAAAACTGTCATACCGATCGAAGTGAAAACCAATATGATGCTTGGTCGGTGCATACCGACTTAAGATTAACTTACCCCAGTCTAACGTTTTAGGGCGTGGAACTTTTTTAGATTTAAATGCAGCCTGATGGCTTAAAGAAACGCAATCAATCCCTTGAATCTTACAGGCCCAGGCACTTACAGGCTCAAAATCATTAACAATAAGGTTATAATCCTTTAACTGAAGCTGCTTCATATCTTTTCTGAAACGGAAAAGATTCATGCTTAACCAGGTTTTGAAATGGTCAACACCACCCTTTTTTCCAAAGATAAAACTGAAACCATGTAGCTGATATTTTACTGGCTGACTTAGTTTTACATCGGCTTGTGTTCCACTAACCAAAATATCAAGTTCGCCATATTTCTGGAGTAACGGAATAATTTCACGGGCTCTGCTTATATGACCGTTTCCGGTTCCCTGTATTGCATAAAGTATCTTCATTTAAGCCCTAATATCTTAAATTTATTGAGCAATTTCATATTTTATATGCTGTAAAAGAATATTTACATCCAATTTGCTCTTTAAATCTTCTGAATCTGAAAGGATTCCATCATCTGTTTCATCCTTCACAAACTCTTTATGGTCATATTTAAAAATAGTCCAATTTTGATCCTGATATTCTAATGCTGTTAAACTTTCTACCCAATCACCACTATTCAGGTAAGTCACGCTTCCGCTTTCCATGGCAATATCTCGCTTCTCTGCCTGGTGTATATGCCCACAAACTACATATTCATAACCTTTTTCTATAGCCAGCTCAGCAGCTGTTTGCTCAAAACTATTAATAAACTTTACGGCATCCTTAAATCTGGCCTTGATCTTTTTTGAAAAACTCATTTTCTCTCTACCTAGGGCCGTAAGAACCCAATTTACAAAGCTATTGATGAGAATAAGACTATCATAACCAACTGCACCCATTTTGGCCAGCCATTTAGAATGTTGCATGGTTACATCAAATACATCACCATGAAAAAACCAGGCTTTCTTACCATCCAATTCCATGATTAGTTTATTCTGGAGATGAAATGTTCCCATTTCCATGCCATCAAATTTACGGAGCATTTCATCATGGTTGCCTGTAAGGTAGTGCACCTGAACTCCTTCAGAAACAAATTTCATTAATTTGCGAACCACTTTCATATGCGACTCTGGCCAGTAACGTTTGCTGAATTGCCAGATATCTATAATATCTCCATTTAAGATAAGGGTTTTAGGCTTAATGCTTTTCAGATACTTTAAAAGTTCTTTAGCATGGCAGCCATAAGTGCCCAAATGCACATCGGATATTACGACTACATCAACATTTCTTTTGTTCATAAATTAAAATTTGGGGGGACGAATGCTATTACCGCTTCAAAAAAGCAGTTCAGATATAAAAATACTGCCTTACCAGTCTTCTTCCTCATCAAGTTTTACCTCGAAAGGGCTAAAGAAATAAAGTATAATAATAAGCAGGCATACGGCGAAAAATGATTCTAACATATCATCTGATTTACATTACAAATGTAAGACACTGTCTATCAACCAAATGTTACGTGATTGTTAAATTATTCTTTAAATCATAATTAGGTTAAAAAGATTAGGCATAAAAAAACCCATGAGTATAAATCTCATGGGTTTTGAATAACTATCGTTTAGTTTTATGCCTTTACTTCTATTGATTTTTTCTTGTTTTCAGCATAAATACCGAAACCAAGTGCAGCAAGTAGCAGAATTGATCCCGCAAGAGAGATGTTTTCTCCTGCATAGTATGATGTTGGGTGGAAGATAAACTCAAGCTTATGGTTACCTGCTTCCAGTTTTGCCGCACGTAATACGTAATCTGCCCGGAAATAAGGTTTCTCCACACCATCAATATACATTTTCCATCCTTTATTGTAATAAATTTCAGAGAAAACTGCTACAACTTCCTTCGCTGTCGAATATTCGTAAGTTAAATGATCAGGATTATAGTTGGTTAATTTTATAAAACCTTCCTGTCCTGTACCTAAAATTTTGCTATCTACCAATCCTTTAAAGCTTTCATCTACAATAGCCTCTTTTCTAGCATCAAAACTGCTAATGGCTTTCATCTCCTCATCAGAATTTTTAACAAACTGTATGCTTTCTACAAACCAGGCATTGCCCGCAGCTGTAGGGTTACGCTGCATTTTGTATGATCCGGTTTTTTGATCCTGTGTAATGATGTATTTTGTGTTAAGCATATCCAATACATCCTGATTGATGCTTTTGGTAAACTGATGCTGAATAAGCTCATCAAAACGTTTTAATTTAGCCGCATGATAACCGCCAACTGTTTTGTGAAATGATGAGGTACTGGCATCATTAAAGGTATTGATAGAGGCATCGAAAACTCTGAAATTAGGATCCTTATCAGCTGATATAAAATTATCTACATCTCTAGGCTGAAAATAGTTTGAAACAGTCGTTTTTGGCTCAAAGTTTTTATTATTCAAATAGCGGCGATCTACCTGCCACATATCTACTAAAATGGCAAGCGCTAATAAACCGAAAGCCAATTGTGCATTTAATTTTTTTGTAATAAATGCCCAGATAATACCAAAACCTATTAAGATAAAAAGGAAGGAACGGAAAGCATCTCCACGACCAATAGCAATTCTATCTTCCACTAAACCATTCGCAATTTTCTGTGCAACACCTGCATTATTTTGCAAGCTCTGGGTTAAAGCCTGTACAATTTGTGCATGATTGGAAGCCTGAAAACTAAAGAATAGTGTAGGCGCAATAGCTACAATAAGCGCAAAACCACCAGTTATCCCAGCAGACCATGTTAGTTTCTTAACTAAAACTTTCTGATCAATATTGCCATCCTGCACTTCCTTAACTGCTAAAAGCGCTAATATTGGAACCATCAATCCAACTACAGCCAAGATTGATTCTACTGCCCTGAATTTATTATAAAGCGGGAAATAATCGAAGAAGAAATTACTTACCAGTGGGAAGTGGCGGCCGAATGATAATAATATAAATAATATTGTTGTGGACAGAATCCACCATTTTAAAGGATTGCGAACGATGAATAATCCAAATACGAATAAGAAACAGATAATTGCACCAAAGTAATAACCTCCTTGAGTAAAAGGTTTTTCACCCCAGTATTGCTGCATATTTAACTGCTGTCCCAATTGCTGAATGGCTTGAGTGGTTTGCGCCTGGTCTCCGCCCGTAATTTCAGCTACGGCTTTGTACATATTTCCATCAGGCTTAACCAGCTCTTCTACACCGGATGCACCGCCATATAAATCCGGTATTAAAAAAGTAAAACTTTCACCAACACCCTGGCTCCATTGATACGCATACTCTTTTGACATTCCAGAGTCTTTATCACTTGAAGTTTCTGCTGTAAGGTTGGATTTACCACGATTGGTTTCTTTTGCGTATTCTGCTGTTGACCATAGTAAACTGGCATTAATCATTATGGCAAGCACTACTGATAAAGCAAGAAAGCCAAATGATTTAATCAAATTTGAAATCGTTTTATTTCGATATGCCTGATAAAGCTCTACCAAAACGAAAACCAAAATAGCCAACAATAAATAATAGGTCATCTGCACGTGGTTGGTCCTGATTTCCAAGGCCAGAAAAAGTGCTGTTAAACTTGCGCCATACCAATACTTCCCTCTGATAGTGAGAAGAATACTGGCTATAATTGGCGCAAAAAAGCCAATTGCAAGCGCTTTACTACTGTGTCCACTAGCAATTAAAACAAAATTGTATGTTGTAAATGTAAATGCAATGGCACCAGCTGCTGCCAGCCATGGATTAACTTTTAATACGATAAATAAGAAGTAAGCCCCGAAAAGCAGTAACAATACAGTACCCGTTGGATTTGGCAGTGCCTTCGTGATTAAAGCAATTCCATAAGTTGCGCCGTTATAGGCGTAAGGTACCCAGATTTGGTATGCAGGCATTCCTCCAAACATCTGGTTAGTCCAGAGTGGTGCTTTGCCATCCTTTTCCTTAAAATCCATAATTTCCTTTTGCATGGCCTGCGATTGGATCACATCGCTCTGCGCTGGCGCCTTACCCTGTAAAACAGGACTGAAGTAGGCAAAAGTAATGACTACAAAAATTGCTATGATGGCTAAGTGAATGCCATTTTTGTTAAACCAGTTATTCATTAAGGTTTGTTTAAATTAAAGGAATGTCAAAAATAAAAAATTGGTCGGTATAAAAAAGGAATAAATTAAATGTGAGTAGAATAAAAAATTAGTTTTGCATAATCAAAACTTTAATTCAATCCGTTTATTATGAGAAAGTTTGTGCTCACAACGCTAATATTTACCTCTTGTTTGATCGTTAAGGCTCAAATTGTAAGTTTAAGCAAGGAAGAGATTAGTGCTTTAAAAGCCGAGATTACAAACAATCCGCAGGCAAAGAAAATATATGCAAGCTTTCAAAAATCTACAGCGCTTTATTTAAATCAGCCGCCTAATCCAATTGATACCATACGAACCGAAGGCTTATTAAGAGGCGACCCAAAAAAGGAAAAAACCAAATTGGCATTGCCGGATATGAATAAAATGTTTGCCTTGGCATTCCAATACCGACTCACAACTGATCGTAATTATTTAAATAAATGTATTTCATTTTTAAGCGCCTGGGCTAAAATTAATCATTCTAGCGGAGATCCCATTGATGACACCAATCTGGATAAAGCCATTGAAGCATATGATCTGATTAAAAATGATATCCCTTTAGCTGATAAAAAACCCATTGACGACTGGTTAAGCGAAACCGCAAAGGCAGAAATTAACAGTAAGCGTATGAAACCGGGAAAAGCTACTGCCATTAATAATTGGAATGCACACCGGCTAAAAGTAGTTGGGGAAATTGGATATGCTTTAAATAACCGTGAATTTATTGACTGGACCATAGATCATTTAAAAAGCCATATCAATATCAACCTATATGCTGATGGAAGCAGTCTGGATTTTAAACAAAGAGATGCCATGCACTATCATCTTTACGATTTGGAACCCATGTTAAAACTTGCTATTATCATTAATCGGGGAGAAGGCACCAACTTTTACACTTATCTATCTCCAAATGGCTCTTCAATAAAAAAGTCTGTTGATTGGCTAATCCCGTATATAAAGGGAGAAAAGAAGCATGAGGAATATGTTAATACAACCGTTAAGTTTGATCACGATCGAGCCAAGAATAATGAACCAGGTTTTGCATCCGGAACACTATTTGAACCGAAACTAGCCATACCGCTTTTAAAATCAGGAATTTATTTTGATCAGGAATACAAAAATTTGCTTAATCAGCTATTGAACGGACAATCAGATATGAATCAAATTATTGATCATATTAAACAGAAAAACAGAAAACAAATAAACTTTCAATAATTTTTGAAAGTTTAATAAAATTATTATCTTTGTTTATGGAATTAGCAGCAGCCAAATTAAAATTTATCGAAGCCTGGGGCAAATTAGGCTCCGAATGGGGAATTAACCGCACCATGGCTCAGGTACATGCTTTATTACTGATCTCTCCAAAAGCTTTAACCACCGAAGAAATCATGGAAGATTTGAGCATCTCCAGAGGGAATGCCAATATGACCTTAAGAGATTTGATAGGCTGGGGTCTCATTGAAAAACAACACAAAGCAGGTGAGCGAAAAGAGTATTTTTTTGCTGATAAAGATGTTTGGAACATTGCACGCCAGGTGGCTAAAGAACGTAAAAAAAGGGAGTTGGAGCCAGTACTGAAAGTATTAAATGAATTATCTGCTGTTACAGGTGATGAAAAAGATCCGGAATTGATCACGTTTAAAAAATCAGTCGCTGATATTAATAAACTCGCCGGCAATGTTGACAAAACATTAGAGACTATGTTAAAAGCCGAAGAAAGCTGGTTTTGGGGATCAGTATTAAAGGTTTTTAAATAAAGCTAAGTATATAAATACAAACCTAAGCCTTATATGATTATACGGCTTTATTTTTCAATCATAACTTTCATTTTTTACCGAAAGTTTTAAAATTAAAAGAAATGAAAACACTTCAGAAACATATCAGTTACCGTATTGCATACTTGTTATTAACATGGTTTACTACTTCTTATATTCTTACTGCCTATGCGCATTTACTTACCGATTATGTTCCTTTAGGTGGAAAATATAGAGAGTACCTGATTTGTGGCGGGCAGATAATTTTTCAAGGGCTAATTATTCTAGTCTATAAAAAAGAAAAGTTATGGGATTATCTGGGCAATATGATGACGATATCTTTTGCAGGATCAATTTTGCTTACACCTGGACTCATCGTTAATCATTTCTTTGACATTGATCCTGTAATGTATATACTCTATTTTATGTTGGTTGCAGGATTAATGTTTCTGGAACACATTAGAAGGAGCAAGTTGCTGCAACTAGGCTGGCTAATGAGTATCACCTGGGCCATTTATCGCCTAATTGTTTTAGGATTAATCTTTAATATTTAAAAATCATGAGTTATCAAAAAATTATTCTGGCAGGAGGAAATGGATATCTGGGTGGCTTATTGGCCAAACATTTCAGTAGCATCGCTGAAGAAGTAATTATCTTATCCAGAAAACCTCAGGTACAAAAGGGAAATATCAGCACCATTCTTTGGGATGGAAAAACAGCAGGCACATGGGTTCAAGAACTCGAAGGTGCAGACTTATTGATCAATTTATGTGGGAAAAATGTAAACTGCCGTTACACGAAAAAAAACCAAGAGGAGATCATAAATTCAAGAGTGGTGCCCACCCGTTTATTAGGTAATGCAATTAAAAATTTAATAAAGCCTCCTAAACTTTGGATAAATGTGACATCCTCCACCATTTACAGACATGCTGAAGATCATCCGCAAGATGAGTATACCGGAGAAATAGGCTATGGATTTTCTATTGATGTTTGCAAAGCCTGGGAAAACAGCTTTTTTGAAAATAAATTGCCTCAAACTAGAAAAGTAGCCTTAAGGATGGGCATAGTACTGGGCAGAACTGATGGTGCCTTCCCAAGGTTATTAAACTTGGTTAAGTTTGGATTAGGTGGAAAACAAGGCGACGGGAAACAGTATGTTAACTGGGTACATGAGCAGGATGCAATTCACACCATTGAATGGTTAATTAATCAACATGAAATAAATGGCGTAGTGAACTGTACAGCACCAAATGCAGTAACCAATAATGAGCTGATGCAAGCAATTAGAAAAGCTTATGGTATTCCATTCGGTTTGCCCACACCCGCATGGTTGCTATCCATTGGTGCAGCAATTATCGGGACAGAAACAGAACTCATTTTAAAAAGCAGATGGGTTAAGCCTGCCATTTTACTTGATCACGGATTTGAATTTCAATACGGCAAAATAGATGAAGCTGTACATGATATTTTAAGCTTAAGGGTATAAAATAAATATGTCAGTCATTAGACTTAAAACACAGATAGCTGCATCTCTGGAGAAATGTTTTGATCTCGCCAGAAGTATTGATTTGCACATACAGTCGATGCATTCTACACAAGAAAAGGCTGTAGCAGGTAGAACTTCGGGGTTAATTGACCTGAATGAAACTGTAACCTGGAGGGCTAAACATTTTAAAGTTGCATTCAAAATGACAATTAAAATAACGGAGATGGAATATCCTAATCATTTTACAGATGAGATGGTTACAGGTCCTTTCAGTAAACTACATCATCACCATCAGTTTAAATCTTTGTGCAATAAAACAGAGATGACTGATGTTTTCGAATTTGTTTCACCTTTTGGTTTGTTGGGTAGATTTGTGAATTGGTTATTTCTGAAAAGATATATGCAGAAGTTATTATTGGAACGAAATAGAATGATAAAAATGGAAGCAGAAAGGCAATAAACTAAAAACCCTGAAGCAGGTTCAGGGTTTAACACTATTGTTTAACTTCTTCATAATCTACAAAATCACCAAGTTTATCGGTTTTACCCGTTTGTTTTGGCGGCATGTAATCTATAGAAATCGAACCTTCGGGTTTCGATCGTCTTTGCTGCTGTTGTGTCTGGCCACTTGCCTGTTGTTGCATTTTGCTCGCCAGGTTTCCAAACAGCATAGGTAATATTAGCCGAATCAACATTCTGATGATCCAAAGTACTAATATGGCTATGAAAATGAACTTTATTAATCCCATTCCTTAATTTACTGTTATTACAAATATAGACGTACGAAGATTTATTTTGTTACTTTTTACGTCTTTGATTGCATTTCCATTACAATAGTTAACATAATTATGCCAAATAAAGTTTTATTCTGCTACAATCTCTGCTACCCTGCCAACCTGACCATCATCTAATCTTACCTTAATTCCACGTGAATGAAATGCAGATGAAGTCAATAAATCTTTAACTATACCATAAGTAATATTACCAGATCGCTGATCCTTTTTTAAGATGATCCCAACTTCTAATCCTGCGTAAATATCTTTTCTGTTTTGCCCGTTCATTATACTGTGCTTGTGTTTGGCAAATTTCTACATTTTGGCAGGAATTGGAAATTTATCTTAAACTATTTTATTTCCCAAACTTCTCTGCAAACATTTTTTCCAGCGCAAACATTTCATCACGAAGTTTTGCTGCCTGTAAAAAGTCCATATCTTTTGCTGCTTTCTGCATATCCTTTTTAGTGTTATCTATCGCCTTCTGTAATTCACTTTTGCCCATGTATTGCACAATAGGATCAGCAGCAATGCTGATTTCAGCATTTTCTACATAAGCCCTGGCTTTATTATCACTTGCTTTTTGTGAGAAATCTAAAACAGATGTTTGTTCCAGAATAGCTTCACGAGATTTTCCTACTGTTCTTGGCGTAATCCCATGCTTAAGGTTATAGGCGATTTGGATATCCCGACGGCGATTGGTTTCGGAGATTGTTTTTTCCATACTATCGGTTATTCCATCCGCATACATAATTACTCTCCCCCGATCATTACGTGCGGCACGGCCAATGGTTTGAATTAAAGATTTTTCTGAACGAAGGAAACCTTCTTTATCAGCATCCAGAATCGCAACTAAAGTAACCTCAGGCAAATCCAGTCCTTCACGCAGCAAGTTAATTCCAACCAGTACATCAAACTCTCCTAAACGCAAACCACGAAGAATCTCGACACGTTCTAATGTTTTAATTTCAGAGTGGATATATCTCGTTTTAATATTCAGTCGATCTAGGTATTTCGTTAGCTCTTCTGCCATTCTTTTAGTTAAAGTGGTCACTAAAATACGTCCGCCATCTTTAATGGTGATGTCGATTTCATCTAAAAGATCATCTACCTGATTAATGGCTGGCCTGATCTCAATTACCGGATCCAATAAGCCGGTTGGGCGAATCACCTGTTCTACTACCACGCCCTCTGATTTTTCGAGTTCATACTCTGCAGGTGTAGCACTTACATAAATGGTTTGCGGAGCCAAGGCTTCAAATTCATTAAAGTTGAGCGGGCGGTTATCCAGCGCAGCAGGTAAACGGAAACCATATTCTACTAAAGATAATTTTCGCGATCTATCACCACCGTACATCGCCCTGATTTGTGGTACCGTTACGTGGCTTTCGTCAATCACCATCAAATAATCATCCGGAAAATAGTCCAAAAGACAGAAAGGGCGCATCCCTGGTGTTCTTCCATCAAAAAAACGGGAGTAGTTTTCAATTCCGGAACAATAGCCCAACTCTTTCATCATTTCAATATCGAAGTTGGTCCGTTCTTCCAAACGTTTTGCTTCCAGTAAATGCCGATCTGCAATTAGCTGATTTTTTCTAATTTCCAGTTCTTCCTGTATGCCCCATATCGACTGATTGAACCGATCTTTGGGTGTAACAAAAAGATTTGCCGGATAAATGGCCATATCTTCAAGTTTTTCAATTGTTTTGCCAGAAACCGGATCAATGGCAGAAAGTTCCTCAATGTCATCACCAAAGAAAGAGATGCGGTAAGCGTGATCAAGATAGGCTGGATAAATATCAACCGTATCGCCTTTAACCCTAAAAGTACCTCGTTTAAATTCTGTAGTGGTTCTGGAATATAAAATCTCTACCAAACTATGTAAAAAAGCATTCCTTGAAATTCTTAAGCCTACGCCAAAACGAAAAACCATTCTGGAAAAATCTTCCGGGTTTCCCATACCGTAAATGCAGGAAATAGAGGAAACCACAATAACATCTCGTCTACCGCTCATTAAGGAGGAAGTAGTACGTAAACGCAGTTTTTCTATTTCTTCGTTAATGCTTAAATCTTTTTCTATGTAAGTATTGCTTGAGGCGATAAAGGCTTCGGGCTGATAATAATCATAGTATGAAACAAAATAGTTGACAGAGTTTTCTGGAAAGAAGTTCTTAAATTCTCCATAAAGCTGTGCTGCCAGGGTTTTGTTATGACTTAAAATAAGTGTTGGCTTTTGTGTTTGCTCAATTACGTTGGCTACGGTAAAGGTTTTTCCAGAGCCTGTAACACCTAATAAAGTTTGATAATGTTCGTTAGCATTTACACCATCAACCAGCTGCTTAATAGCGCTTGGCTGATCTCCTGTAGGCTGATATTCGGATGTGATCTTAAATTTCATGTGTAAATCAAATGTACGATTTTAGGGCTTAAGAGTTAAACAGGCAAAAGTCAGGAATGTTTCTTTTATGAAATGAGGAGAACCAATTGGATGTTAAAAATTATGTATTTTCAAAATACAAGTTATGTAAATTCAAAATGAAAGCTATGTAAATTCAAAATGAAAGTTATGTAAATTCAAAATAAGAAGTATATTTGTTTTTAAATCAACTTGAGATGTTTGTTAAGAGACAGATAACGCATATAATTAAAAAGCAACAATCTAAATTTCCTATCTTGGCTTTAACTGGCCCGAGGCAGTCGGGAAAGACAACTTTATTAAAAGAGTTGTTTAAAGATTACAGATATATTTCTCTTGAAAATCCGGATATACGTGCTTTTGCAACGGATGACCCCAATGGTTTTTTAAATGAATATAGTGAGAATGTAATTCTGGATGAAGTACAACGTGTGCCTTCACTATTTTCATATATCCAAACCAAAGTGGATGAAAGTAAAAAAATGGGACAATATATTCTTTCCGGCTCTCAAAATTTTCATCTATTAAATAGCATTACACAAACCCTGGCTGGAAGGGTAGCTTTGTTTAAATTACTTCCTTTAGATTTTGAGGAATTAAAAGCAGCAGAATTATTAGAAGATGACTACCCGCAAGCACTTTTTAAAGGCTTTTACCCCGCTATATTTGATCGGGATATAGATCCAAAAGTATTTTACACGAACTACATTCAAACCTATGTAGAAAAGGATGTAACAGAACTTTTAAATGTAAAAGATTTAAAGGCTTTTCGAACATTTTTAGGTTTATGCGCTGGCCGGGCAGGACAATTGCTAAATATTAGTGCTTTGGCTAATGATTGTAATATATCTCAACCAACGGCAAAAGCCTGGCTCTCAATACTGGAAAGCAGTTACCTGATTTTCCTTTTACAACCGTATCATCAGAATTTCAATAAGCGTTTAGTAAAAAGTCCTAAGTTATATTTTTACGACACTGGCCTGTTGTGTTATTTATTGGGAATCAGATCTGCTGATGAGATTATATTAAACAGACTTAAAGGAAGCTTATTTGAGAATTTAATATTGGCAGAATTACAGAAAAAAAACTATCATCAATACACACATCTTGACTATTATTTTTGGCAAGACAGTAATGGAAATGAAATTGATATTTTATTGAAAAACTATAACGGTTTTGACGTTTTTGAAATAAAAGCGACCGAAACTATTTCTATTAAACTCTTTAAGCAAATGGATCGATTCGCTGAACTGGCCGCACCGGAAGATGTAAAGAAAACACTAATATACGGTGGAAAACAAAACCAAAAAAGAAGTAAATATCAGGTGCAATCCTGGAAAGATATTTCTTTACACAAATAAACAGTTCACAAAAAATCCTCGCTGAAATTATTCAACGAGGATTTTTTTTATGAGACATTAACAGTTAATTGTTAAATTGAAATTGGACAATATTTACTTCCCCGCAGCAACTTTCATTGGGTTTAAACCAACTGACTGCCCCCTCACTGTACCACCAGCTTTAGCTTTAAATGTTTTAAACTTGCTTTCTTTAACCTTCCCACCCCAAGTATTATTTGTGGTATCAATATCAGCAGTTTCTCTTAAAGGATCGATCAAGATGGATTCAACTTCTTTATCTTTCACATAAAATTTAGACGTTTTCAACTCATTATGCCTCCAGATTTGCGCAGGAATCCGATCTATTTCTTTAGTTCCGTCCTTATAGGTGAATTCTACAATAACCGGCATTACCAAACCTCCTCTGTTGCTAAAGCTCAATTCGTACAAAAACTTATTTTTATACTTATCCTGCTCTGACTCCGGTACGGTTTCTAAAGACATTCCTGTTTCTACTTTATTGGTTAGTGTGGTATCAATATTCACTAATCCTCTATCATACTTGTAATAAAAATCTTGTGCTGCAACATTTTTATCTACGTAGAAGTTCCCTTTTTTCTCTTCTCTGTTTCTAATTTTTGAAATATCTTCAAAAGCATTTACAGCAGGTTTATCAATTTTCAGCATCCGCGATCTTGCTGCAGGTACTTCCTTCGGAAAATCAGCTTTAGCAAATTTCACACTATCCAGCGCAATATCGCAAGGATCAGTTCCATAAAACCAGCCTCTCCAAAACCAATCTAAATCCTCGCCACTTGCATCTTCCATCGTGCGAAATAAATCGGCAGGTTCCGGATGTTTGAAAGCCCACCTTCTGGAGTATTCTTTAAAAGCATAATCGAATAATTCTCTGCCCATAATGGTTTCCCTCAAAATATTTAAGCCTGTTGCTGGCTTAGAATAAGCATTCGGGCCGAAACGAGCAATGTTTTCTGAATTGGTCATAATTGGCTCTAATTCATCTTTAGGCAATTTCATGTAATCAACAATGGTATATGCCGGCCCTTTTTTGCTTGGAAATTTATTGTCCCAAAGCTCTTCTGTTAAATATTCAACAAAAGAATTTAAGCCTTCATCCATCCAGGTCCACTGACGCTCATCGCTATTTACAATCATTGGAAAAAAGTTGTGCCCAACCTCATGGATAATTACGCCTAACATGCCATTTTTTGTGCTTTCACTATAGGTTCCATCCGCATCTGTACGTCCGTAGTTGAAGCAAATCATTGGATATTCCATTCCGTTCGCAGCCTCAATACTTTGTGCAACTGGATATGGATACGGAATAGTAAAATCAGAATAGGTTTTAATGGTATGAGCTACCGCTCTTGTAGAAAACTTGCTATATAAATTATAAGCTTCTTTGCCATAAAAACTCATGCACATCACTGTGTTATTATTGGCTTGAATTTTTTGCGGCATAGCATCCCAGATAAACTTACGTGATGAAGTCCAGGCAAAATCACGCACATTATTGGCATTAAATACCCAAGTTTTTTTAGTTGTTGATTTTTTAGTTTCAGCCGTTTTAGCCTCTGCTAACGTTTGGATTTCTACCGGAGCGGTAGCCGTTTTGGCTGTATTATATCTGCTTAACTGCGTTGGTGATAAAACGGCACTGTAATTAATACATTCACCCGTTGAACCCACCAAATGATCGGCAGGAACCGTCATTTGTACTTTAAAATCTCCAAATGTTAAGGCAAATTCTCCTCTACCTGTAAACTGGTGATTCTGCCATCCCTGGAAATCGCTATACACACACAAACGTGGGTACCATTGTGTCATGGTAAATAGATAGTTTCCATCAGCCGGAAAATATTCATAACCTCCACGACCGCCAACACTCATTCTATCTGTTATTTTATAATTCCAGTTGATATTGAAGATAAACTTTTGTCCCGTTTTTAAAGCTACTGGCAAATCTACCCGCATCATGGTTTTATTTACCGTGTATTTTAAATCTTTACCAACTGCATCAGTTAGTTTGGTAATATTAATTCCATCACCATTATCTCCTTTAGCACTTAACTGATCTAAATTTTTTGTTGTCCCCACTGCAGGCATTTTAGTGTCATCCTGATAATTGGCACTTTTAGTTGTGCTGTGCTCATTTTCATCCAATTGCAACCAAATATAGGTCAGAGGATCTGGAGAATTGTTTGTATAAGTGATGGTTTCAGCACCTGTTAGAAGTAGATTTTTCTCATCAAGCTCGCACTTAATGTTATAATCAGCACGTTGCTGCCAATATTTTACACCAGGCGCACCACTTGCCGTTCGCTGCTCATTTGGTGTTGGTAAAATGGTACCCAATTGCTCAAACTTATTTCCATGGTTGCTACCTGGATTATTCTGAATGTTTTGAGCCATGGCTAAGCTTCCAGAAAAAAGCAGCAGGCCAGATAATGTTAATAGTTTATTTATCATTCTTTTAGTTAAAAGGGGATTCTCTCTAAAGCCATTTTTAAAGCCAGGCTGAACACGGCTGCTGATATAAATAGAACCCAGCTGATTCTTTTTATTTTGGTGTAATTGAAAATAATAAAAGTAACGATCAAAATGATTAAAACCATAAAAACCTGCCCAGCCTCTAACCCTACATTAAAGCCAAACAAACCCCAACCAATATTTTGATCTTTTGCCAGCATCATCCTGATGGAATTTGCAAAACCCATTCCATGTACAAGGCCAAAACCCAGGGCCAGGAAATAGTTTATTCTTACAGATTCCATGTTAAAATTCTTTCTGAATAAATTACTTAGCGCAGTGATCACAATGGTACAGGGAATTAAAAACTCTACCCATTTGCTTTCAAACCTGATGATATCTAAAACACTTAATAATAGGGTGGCTGAATGACCGATGGTAAATGCAGTAACCAGAATTAAAACTTGTTTAATATTTGTGTAACTGTAAATGGCTACTAGGGCTAAAATAAAAAGCTGATGATCCAAAGCATCAAGGCTTATAATGTGTTCCCACCCTAACTTAAAGTAAAAAATAAAATCCTGTAAAGGCATGAATAAATTAGTTAACTATGAAAGCGAGGGCATTTCAAGATATAAAATTATCTATTTTACCGGATAAAATTTAATGTAGATTAAAAAAGAGCAACAAAACACCAAATTTGTTACGAGTTTTGGAGTTTAATCATCAATCAAGACCCTAATCACCTTATGATAAGCACATTTATCGTAACTTTGCTTTCGTAATCCCATAGTTTTATGTTTAAACTTAAATACCTTCTACCATTATTACTTTTTATTTATATCAACCTGGGAGCAGGTTTGAAACACCCACTTCACGTAAGTACTACAGAAGTAAGTTTTAATGCAAAAGAAAAATCATTGGAAGTTAGCTGCAGGATATTTACTGATGATTTCGAATCAATTTTGGTTAAATTATATAAGCAAAAAACAGATTTATCTGAACCTGCAATGAAGGCTAAAATGGATGAGATTGTGAAAAAATACTTGATGAGTCACCTTCAAATCAAAGTGAACGGCAAACCAACGGTTTTGAAATATATTGGTTTTGAAATCGATCATGAGGCAACAAACATTTATCTGGAAGTTGATAAAGCTTCCTCTTTTAAAGCCGCAGAAGTGACCAGCACCATATTATATGATCAGTTTGACGATCAAATGAGCATCGTTCATCTCGTAAATGGGAAAGTACGTAAAAGCAGTAAAATTCTTTTCCCAGACAAGACATTCGCAACAAACTTTTAAAGGTGTTTTTTGTCTTAATATTAAATTGATATTTAATATCTCGCTAACCTGAAGTTTATCTCTGCAAGAACACTATTAAATCTGATTATATATCATCAATTTTTTAAATAAATATGTGTTTAATCGTTTTTTAAACATATGTTGGAATACGCAGGAAACCAATTTCCAATTAATTTCATAGGAAAGTGGTAGATTTAACCATCAATTAAAAGCAGCCTAAAACAGATAGAACCTTATGATTTTTAATCTCAGCAAAACCAAATCAATAGCCAATACCTTTATTGCAGAACTTAGGGATGAAAATATTCAGAAAGATTCGATGCGTTTTCGGAAAAACCTGGAACGTATAGGAGGATTTTTCGCATATGAGATTAGTAAATCGCTCACCTATATCAGCAAAGAAGTAACTACACCCCTTGGTATTTCTAACTGCGAAGTATTGACACAGCAGCCTGTATTGGCAACTATTTTAAGAGCCGGGCTACCTTTACAGCAAGGCTTGTTAAACATTTTTGATCAGGCAGAATGTTGTTTTATTTCTGCTTTCAGGAAAGTTAAGAAAAGTGGAGATTTTGTAATTCAAATGGACTACATTTCAACGCCAGATCTTGACGGAAGGGTTTTAATTGTGGCCGACCCAATGTTAGCAACGGGACAAAGTATGGTGATGTGTTGTAAGGAATTGATGAGCCGATACGAAATTTCCGAATTACATATTGTTGCTGCCATTGCCAGTGCAGAAGGCGTAACGCATGTTCGCGCCAATCTTCCAAAAGCAAAACTTTGGCTGG
Organism: Pedobacter psychrotolerans; assembly: GCF_004340665.1. GTDB lineage: Bacteria > Bacteroidota > Bacteroidia > Sphingobacteriales > Sphingobacteriaceae > Pedobacter > Pedobacter psychrotolerans. The sequence continues at coordinate 571,664 of NZ_SLWO01000003.1, read as the reverse complement.
GGGCAATTGATGAAGAAATGACGAGCAAATCTTATATCGTACCTGGCCTGGGCGATGCAGGAGACCTTGCTTATGGGGAAAAGGTTTAGTTTTTGTAGGGAATTGTTCCCATCATTATCAAACTATAATTGAATATCTTATTTATTTGCAGTCGAAATAAATGGCGAAGCTTAACTGCAGAAACCATTTTCAAAAATAATCCTGATCATCAGGTAAAATCTGCTGGAACTGAACCTTCAGCCAGAATTAAAATCAACGCAAAAATGATTATTTGGGCAGATCTGATTTTTGTGATGGAAAAAAGGCATCGACAAAGGATTAGCGAACGTTTTCCAGCAGAAGTTGATGGAAAAGAAATAATCACTTTAGGGATCCCAGATGATTATCAATACATGGATGAAGATTTAATTGAAGAACTGAATACTAAAGTTTCTGAATACTTATAAACCAGCTGATAAGTCCTACCTTTATCGATAATTATGCTTCATAACAAAAAACATATCTTTTTCGACCTAGATCACACCATTTGGGATTTTGATCGCAATGCAGAAGAAACACTTAGTGAACTTTACAATACCTACAATTTAAAGGGTTTAGGTCTAAGTTCCTGTGCTGATTTTATCCTTACCTATACCGAAAACAACCATAAACTTTGGGCAGATTATCATTTGGGAAAAATCACTAAAGATTTTCTAAGGGCCGAGCGTTTTAATAAAACTTTTATCCAGTTGGGAATCAGCCCAGATGTGGTGCCTCATCAATTTGAAGAAGATTATGTTAATATTTCACCTACAAAAACCAATTTATTTGATGGTGCAGCAGACGTTTTAACTTACCTAAAAGAGAAGTATACGCTACATATCATATCGAACGGCTTTAAAGAAACGACGCTGACCAAGATGGAGCTTTCCAACTTGAATCCTTACTTCGAAAATGTTATTATTTCTGAAGATGTTGGCGTAAACAAACCAAATCCACGCATTTTCGAATATGCTTTGGAAAGGGCTACAGCTCAAAAAGAGGAAAGTATTATGATTGGCGACAGTATAGAAGCTGATATTTATGGTGCCTTAAATTTTGGCATGGAAGCCATCTTTTTTAATCCTTTATCGAAGGAAAAGCCTGAAGATGTAAAGAAAGAAATTAAGCATCTAAAAGATCTAATCAATCTATTTTAGGCCTATTATACGTATATTGAGATATGAATACAGCAAAAGTCAGGGTTTCTTTAAAGCATATTATTGGCTCCTATAAATCTAAATTATCTTTTTATGCTGATGATATTTTTCAGCTTACCCCACCTATAGGCGGCTGGAGTTATAGTGAAGTATATGCTCATATTTTTGATGCCAGTCTGCTTTCTTTAATTTCTTTAGATGATAGCATCACTGGAAAAGGAGAAAAGGAACCTACACATTTTATAGTAAAATTAATTCTGCTTCTAGGCTCACTTCCGCCAGCAAAAAAATATAAAGTACCTAAAAGATTGGCAGGTAGGGTAAAGAAAATTAATAAACCTGAGGCTTTGGATTTTATTATTGAATTTGAGACTGCCTTGGAAAAATATTATCCCAAAATAGCCACTGCAGATTTACAGCTAAAAACCAAACATCCACGTTTGGGCTACTTAAATGCCAAACAATGGCTGAGGTTTATAGAAATACACCTTAAACATCACCTCAAACAACTTGAACGAATTGAAAAGAGTTTTAAAGGTTAGGATATTTTAGCATATTTGATAAACCATAAACCGCTCACAATGAAGAACTTTGTTTATCTATCAGTGATTATTGTTTTTTGCTCATGCAGCAATAAGAAAAAAGAAAGTAATCAAACCATTGTTCAAACACCTAGTGGCCTGGAAGGCCTTCAAAAAAATGTTTCTTCGCCTGTGGTGCAGTCTGCCAAAACTAATTTAATCTACAATCCAGCTCATGGCAAACCTGGCCATACCTGTGCCCTTGCCGTAGGTGCACCTCTTCAACAATCTGCAGCAACCCAACCTCAAAAAAACATCACCAACGCATCATCTGTAACTACACCTATATCTGTAAATACATCTGGTAAGAAATTAAATCCCAAACATGGTGAACCAGGTCACCGATGCGATATTGCAGTTGGCGCACCATTAGACTCTAAACCTGCAGCAATTGCAAAAACGGCAAGTACTCCTTCAGCAATAAGCCAGGCAGCCTCTGTAAAAGTAGCCAAAGGCATGAATCCTCCACATGGGCAACCCAACCACAGATGTGATATTGCAGTTGGTGCACCTTTAAATTCAAAAATAGTTCAACTTCCGAAAAATGTAAAAACTCCTGATGTTCAACCAATTGAAAGCAAAATCATGGAAGCTGGCCAGAGTGAAGCCAAACTTAATCCAAAACATGGCGATCCCGGCCACAGATGTGATATCGCAGTTGGTGCACCACTTACTTAGTTAACACTTTTTTTTACATCTTTGCGCTAATGAAATTACCTAGCATAAAAGGTTTTGATGAAGAGGCGTTTAACAAGTATCTGAAAAATACGGGTTGGTTAATGTTAGCCCGAGTTGGAAGTTTAGTTATTAAAATTCTGGTCGGCTTTGCCATTACTAATTATCTTGGAAAAGAATTAAACGGAATATTAAATTATCCAACGGCTTTCACCACTTTTTTTATTGCGGCAGCAGCATTAGGTCTGGATGGTTTTACTACCCGCGAGCTGCTACGAACACCCGAAAACAGAGATCGTTTACTTGGCACCTCATTCTGTCTTAAGCTCATTGGTGGTATTGCAATTATTCCACTTATTTATTTTGCATATGAGTTATGGAGTGCACAGAAGCCTATTGAAACGCCACTATCTTTTATTTTAATTGTTGGTTTAACTGGAATTACACAGGCATTCTATATCACTGATAGTTACTTCCAATCAAAAGTTCAGGCAAAATATGTAATGCGGGTTCAGGTTTTTGGAAACATATTTTCTGCATTAATTAAATTAGTATTTATCTTTCTTAAGTTAAGTATAGAATGGTTTGTTTTAGGGCTTTTATTAGATACAATTATTCTTGCTTTCGGATATATCTACTTTTATAAAATAAAGGTGGGAAGTATTTTTAAATGGGTTTTTGATTCATCTTTAGCTAAATATTTACTTAAACACTCTTGGCCTTTAGCCTTATCTGCTGTTCTTGTTTCTATTTATATGAAAATAGATCAGCTAATGGTAGAAAATTATCTCGGTACAGGATCATTGGGTATATACTCAACAGTTGTACAACTTAGTGAAAGCTGGTATTTTATTCCGGTAGCTATTGTTACATCCGTATTTCCAGCAATTATGAATGCCAAAAGAGATGATCCACAACGATATCAAAGACGTCTTCAAAACATGTATGACATTATGGTTTGGCTGAGTTTAAGTGTAGCGATATTTATGACATTTGCCTCTCCAATTATTTATCATTTAGTATATAAACCCGAGTTTTGGGATGGTGCTCATGTATTAACCGTTCATGTTTGGGCTGGCGTATTCGTTTTTCTAGGCAGTGCAAGCGGTCAGTATCTTATTGCAGAAGGTTATACTAAATTATCAATGATTCGAACTGGTATGGGTGCATTAATCAATATTGCATTAAATATCGTATGGATTCCTAAATACGGAATCATGGGTGCTGCACTAGCAACATTAGTAGCCTATTTTACAGCAACCTTTTTTATTATATTAATTCCTAAAACCCGCCATCAGGGTATAATGATGTTAAAATCATTATTTTTGATCACCGCATTTCAAAAAATATTTAAACGTTGAGCACTTTAAAAGCACTAGCAACACTAATTGCAAAGCCAAATAGGCTGAAAGCATTACTATCATACGGACATAAAGGTTACTTAAACAGCACTGGCTGGTTTACGGCCTTTGATCAGAAACAAGCCGTTGACGGCAGAGGCAAGGCCTTACCCTGGGTAACCTACTCATTCATCGATTTTATTAAGGAAAGAATAACGAAAACCCAACATATTTTTGAATATGGCTCTGGAAGCTCAACTATTTTTTACGCAGAAAGAGCTGGAAAAGTAACTTCTGTAGAGCATGACAAAGGTTGGTTTGATAAAGTGAAAGGCACCAGCCCTGCTAATGCTGAAATGATTTTCTGCGAATTGCATCGTGATGGAGAATATGCCAGAAAAGCAACGTTGCTGGATAATAAGTTTGACATCATTATTGTTGATGGACGTGACCGTGTGAATTGCTGTAAATATAGTTTGGAAGCATTATCACCTGATGGTGTCATTATCCTGGATGACAGCGAGCGCGAAGTCTACCAGCCAGCCCGTGTATTGCTGAAAGAAAATGGCTTTAAAGAAATTAGTTTTAGTGGAATTTCTCCCGGACTTTTTTATGAAAAAGCAACTTCAGTTTTTTACAAAGCAAGTAACTGTTTAAGTATCTAATATCATTATATATGTTAAGCGAGGAAGTTAAAACAGCTTACGACAATTTTTACACCAATAGTGATGTCGCCTGGCGCATGCTTGGTGCTAAATATAAGGCACAAAATATTGTGGATGTTTGTAAAAACATCAAGCCAAAAAAAGTACTCGAAGTGGGCGCTGGAGATGGAAGTATTCTGCATTTTCTAAATGAATGGAACTTCGCACCCGAGCTTTACGCTTTGGAGATTGCACAAAGTGGTGTCAATATTATTAAGAATCGAAAATTGGTTAATCTTAAAGAAGCACAAACTTTCGATGGCTATAAAATCCCTTATGCAGAGGATACTTTTGATCTGATTATCCTGGCTCACGTTTTAGAACATGTAGAGCATGAGAGGATACTATTGCGTGAGTTAAAACGGGTAGCCAAGTATATTGTGGTTGAAGTGCCAAAAGATTATCGCTTTGGCGTCGATATGAGAATGAAACACTTTCTGGATTACGGCCACATCAATATGTACACACCAACATCTCTTAGGTTTTTATTACAAAGTGAAGGGCTGGAAATCCTGGAAGATAAGGTTTCCATGACTGCACCTGAAACTGTTAAATTTAACGAATTCATCAATAGAAAAACACCAAAAACGTTTACAAAAAAACTGAAGATTGAACTGGAATACAGGATCAAAAAAACATTAGGCAATTTGTTTGGAAGGAAAAAGCAAGAACAATTTGCCAATGCATACACTGTTTTAACAAAAAAGTCAGATCTAAATTTGCATATATTTTAGAATTCAAATCTTATGTGGATTATTCCTTTTTTACCATATAAGGCATCGAAGAAATAATAATACCCGTAATCTGATTACAGCTAAATTTGTTCATACGCTTAACTTATATGAGCCTTATATTCCTTATATAGTCGATAATATAAGTGGAACATCACATTTTGCATTACCACAGAAGACATTGAAGGAAATATAAGAATACTTTGTTTTGATCCTAACTTAAGATTTTCTGGACACTTTCCTTACATGAACCTTATATTCTTTATATGGTAAATAACACAAAGTGGAGCATCGCATTTTGTTTACCACATAAGAAATTGAAGGAATATAAGAATAACTTTATTTTGATCCCAGCTTAAGATTTGTTTGGACACTTTCCTTACATGAACTTTATATTCCATATATGGTCAATAAAATAAAGCATCACATTTTTGCTATATAAGGCATTGAAGGAAATGTAAGAATATAAGCTGTTTGGGAAAACGACTAACCTGAATTATATTTTACATAAAGCATAAACTTATGTTTTCTAAAATCTCATCCAATAAGAAAATAATCTATATATTGAACTATAAATCATCTCTTTAAAAAGTACATCCCTTATTAATTTAATCAAAAAGGAATGTTGTTAACCAGAAACTATTTAAAGGATTTAGTCTACAAAGTAAATGGAGCAGCCATTGAAGTGCACAAAACATTAGGACCAGGCTTATTGGAATGTACTTATCATAAATGTATGATTCATGAACTGAAATTAAGAAATATAAATTTTAAATCAGAATTGGTTATTCCAATTGATTACAAAGGATTTGAGATAGATGCGCAATTAAAATGCGATCTGCTTATTGAAAATGTTTTAGTTGTTGAACTCAAATCTGTAGACCATGTAGCCCCCATTCATGTAGCACAACTTTTAACTTATATGAAACTATTATCATCCCCAATCGGACTGATGATAAACTTCAATTGTACACATATCTTTAGTGAAGGACAAAAAACATATGTAAATGAAACATATGAATCAATTTATTAATATATTTTTGCATCCAGCCGATGAGATATTTAAATCGGATAAAGGTTGCCGTTGAAATGATTGATATTGGTAACGAATAAAATCGAAACATGCAAAATCTCGCCCCAATAGCCCTTTTTGTTTACAATCGTCCACAGCATACCGAACGGACAATAAAGTTTTTGCAACAAAATGAACTTGCCATTGAGAGCAGATTATTCATCTTTTCAGACGGAGCAAAAAATGCTCTAGATGGAGAAAAAGTAGCAGAAGTACGGTCTATTATAAAAAAGATTGACGGCTTTAAATCGGTTAAGATTTTTGAAAAACAAGAAAACTCAGGCTTAGCCAACTCCGTTATTGCAGGCGTAACTAAATTAATTACCGATTACGGACAAGTTATCGTTTTTGAAGATGATTTAGTAACCTCTCCGCATACACTTACCTACTTCAATGAGGCCTTAAATCGTTACCGCAATGTAGAAAAGGTAATGCATATCGGGGCTTACATGTATCCTTTAAAAGCTAATGACCTTCCACAGTCCTTTTTTTTCAGGGCAGCAACCAGCTGGGGATGGGCCACTTGGGAGCATGCCTGGAAAAATTTTGAACCAGACATTGATACGCTTATCAGTAAGTTCGATCATCAAAAAAAAGCCGCTTTTTCTATTGATAACACAATGAACTTTTGGAAGCAAATGCAGGAGTTTAAAAAAGGCAAAAATAACAGTTGGGCCATTCGATGGTATGCTTCCATTTTTTTAAAGAATGGTTTAACATTAAACCCATCACAATCACTGGTTAATAATATCGGGCATGATGGTACCGGTGTACATTCAGGCATCAATGATATCTATAATGTGGTGATCAATCCTAAACCCATAACGGAATTTCCAGATCTTATTCAAGAAGATAAAAAAGCCTACCAAACCATTAAAAGTTTTTTAGCGAACAGAAAAGGAAATTTAATGATCAGGGTAAAACGATTTATGAAAGAGAAGTTAGCTCAATATTTTTCCCGTTAACAAAATATTTCTTTGTATTTTGGATGAATCAAACTATACATCATGAGGTTACTTTTATCCATACTTTTACTTGTCTCGTTAAATACTTTCGCTCAAAATCCACCAAAACCTTACGGCGCTTTACCATCACAAAGGCAACTGGCGTGGCATGATGTAGAAATTTATGGCATAATGCATTTTACGCCTACTACTTTTGAAAATAAGGAATGGGGCTATGGAGATGCCGATCCTAAAATTTTTAATCCAACAGATTTTAATGCAACGCAGATTATTAAAGCCGCAAAGGCCGGTGGATTAAAGGGTATTGTTTTAGTAGCAAAGCATCATGATGGCTTTGCACTTTGGCCTACACAAACAACAGATTACAACATTACTAAAAGTCCGTTTAGAAATGGCAAGGGAAATTTAGTTAAAGAAATAGAGCAGGCTGTGCGTAAAAACGGATTGAAATTTGGCGTTTACTGTTCACCTTGGGATAGGAATAATGCGCTATATGGAACCGACAAATATTTAGCTATTTATCAATCACAGCTGAAAGAATTGTACGCTAATTACGGAGAGATTTTTATGAGCTGGCATGACGGCGCAAACGGCGGCGATGGCTTTTATGGAGGCGCCCGAGAGAAAAGATCTATTGATAATACCACCTATTATGACTGGAAAAATACTTGGGGCATTACCAGAAAAATGCAACCTATGGCTAATATTTTCAGCGATATAGGTTTAGATGTTCGTTGGGTTGGAAATGAAGATGGTCATGCCGCAGAAACCAGTTGGGCAACTTTTACGCCAATGGCACCCGATGGAAAAAATGAAGCTGTTCCAGGACAAGCAAATTATCCACAAAGTCCGGAAGGAATTAGAAATGGTAAGTTCTGGATGCCTGCCGAATGTGATGTTCCCTTACGTCAGGGATGGTTTTATCATCCTAAAGAAAAGCCAAAAACACCAGAAATGCTATTCGATTTATATTTGAAAAGTGTCGGCCGTGGTGCAGGTTTAGATTTAGGCTTGGCGCCAGATCCCAGAGGCCAATTACATGATGACGATGTTGCTGCTCTAAAAGAATTTGGAGATATGGTTAGAAATACATTTGCTACTAATCTGGCTAAAAATGCAAGTATTAAAGCAAGCAATGTACGCGGAAAAAAATTCAACCAATCCCTTCTTATTGATGGAAATAAACAAAGTTATTGGGCTACAAGTGATAATATTCATACGGCAAGTTTAGCGTTGGACTTAAAAGCTAAACAAACTTTCGACATCATTAGTATGCAAGAATTTATTCCACTAGGACAAAGGATTGAAGCTTACAATATTGAAATTTTTGAAAACAACCGCTGGAAGAAAATTTTTGACGGCACCAGTATTGGCGCAAAGCGATTAATTAAACTCGATCAACCTGTTAGTACAAACAAAGTGAGAATCAATATTACGAAGTCTCCAGTCTGTATTACCTTAAGCGAAATAGGGTTATATAAGAAGGCTTTATAGTTCCTTTTTGGCTTGAAGAATAATATAGGGAGATAGACTTTTGCTCTCGAAAGGAATAATCTTAGTAAATATTTTACCCGTTAACCAAACTGCTTTTTTGAACAACCTTACCGTGGCTGGTTTCTGATTTTCATTTTCAAGCCATACACTAAAACGACCGAAATAACCTGATTCAACTTCTTTTAAGCCCGCTTTTTCACAAATCGATTTAAGTAACTGGGGGTTCATACTATTGATATTGTGTTTATCATAGTTTTCCTTATCGAAGTTTTTTTGGAACCAGCCATTCACGGCATTAAAGTTTGGCAAAGTAATAAACAGTGTTCCGCCAGGTTTAACAAAATTGATATGACGATTAATGATATCAGCCGTATCATTGAAATGCTCAATTAAACCGCAGCTTAAAACCAGATCATATTGTTTTTCGGGATGGTAACTAAATAAATCTGTTTCAATAACCTGAATATCCTTTTCTGCTAAACCATTTTTTTTCAACAGCTCATTAACTACAGGCGGATGAACGAAATAATCTAAAAGCGTAACTTCCAATTTCAAATATTTCTTTAAAAATACAGCATAATAACCTGGAAAGCCTCCCAGTTCAATGGCTGTTGACACTTTGTTTTCCTCAATAATTTCTGTCAATTGGCGATGAAATAAATAATTTTCAGGTAGCTGTACCGCAAGCCCTTTTTTACTTTCCCAATAATTTACCCAAAAAGCCCTGTCAGTTAATAAATTTGCCATATTTTAAATAATTCCACGCCAAAGAAACGGAAAAAGAACAGTAAAATCTATAGCTAGTATTGCCAAGTTGATTATTGCTTAATTGTTATCTAACATTTGTAGGCAATAAAACAATTCAGCAGTATAATATTAATCTATTCAAATCCCTCGATATTTCTATCGCAACTTTCCAGATATTGCTATTTTACCTGAATACTATTGTTCGCACATAAGGCGTTAAAGGATATGAATCAATGTAATTGATTTTGTATATATAACTGACAAGTCAGCAAAAAAACAATTGCACAAGCACGTTAAAAGAGTCATTATCTTTCAATTAAAGTGCAATAAAAATATAAAGATGAAATTGCTTACAGATTTTATATTCATAAACAATAAAATGTATTTTTGATCGATTTGAAAGTTCTACACCTAAATACCTACGATGGAAATGGCGGAGCAGGAAGAGCCTGTTTACGTCTGAGTGATGCACTACAAGCAAGCGGCATTGATTCGGAGGTTTTAGTCTATTACAAATTTGGCCAGAACCCGAAAATAAATACATTTTCTGTTTCTGCTATCCAAAAAGCCAAGGCAGTTTATAACATCATTTCTGAAAGATATTATGCAAAATGGTTAAGCAAATCGGTTAAAACACCCTTTAGCTTACAATGGTTTGGTCGGTCGATTAAAAATCATCCAAAGGTGAAAAGCGCTGATATTATTCACCTCCATTGGGTTAATCATGGTTTTCTTACACCCAAATTTCTAGCTGAACTGGATGAACTAGAGAAACCCATAGTATGGACTTTTCATGATAGCAATGCATTTACAGGTGGCTGCCATGTTCGATATGGATGCGAAAACTTTCACCAGCAATGTGGCAATTGTCCGATTTTGAAAATAAGCAACCAGAATGATCTGTCTCACAAAACCTGGTTGCGTAAACAAAACGCCTATAGGAAGTTGAATTTCCATATCGTAGCACCAAGCAATTGGATGGCTAAATCAGTAAAATTCAGCAGTTTATTAGCCACAAGAGAAATTGCCGTTATTCCAAATACGATAGAAACACATGTTTTTAAACCTTATCTCAAATCTGAAGCGAAGAAAATTTTAAAAATCAATCCGCAAAAATTTGTCCTGATGAGTGGTTTCATGCCTTCAAAAAATGATAAACACAAAGGCACGCCTTATTTAATAGAAGCCTTAGAGATTTTATCACGTCGCCCCGGCATCAAAAAAGAAAACTTTGAGCTGGTGATATTTGGGAATAAAGACAATGCAGAAATCCCGGAGTTCCCCTTTAAAACCACGTTTTTAGGCACGATCAATAATGATGATCATTTGGCTAAATGTTATTCGGCTGCCGATGCTTTTATCACCCCTTCGCTTGAAGATAATTTACCTAATACGGTAATGGAAAGTTTAGCCTGCGCCACCCCCGTAATTGCTTTTACCACAGGTGGGATCCCAGATATGGTAAAGCATATGCAAAATGGCTACCTGGCTGTTTATGAAGATGCTGAAGATTTAGCTAATGGAATGGAATGGTTATATCATCGCCCAAATAAAGAAGAGCTTCAAAAAGCAGCCAGACTTAGTATCCTGACTCATTTTTCGGAAGAGGTTATTGCTGCTGAACATATCCATTTGTATGAAACACTGATAGATTTACAACCGAAGTAAATTATGGAACTAGCCAATAACCACCACAATAACATGAAAGCATTAAAATTAGAGATTTTGCTCAGTGCTATCAGTTCATTGTAGATGCGAAATGTTTTACCCAATGCCCGAACCCTTAAAATCAATGGATCAGCATGCCTAAATTAACAGTAATAACCATTGTATATAATAACGTGCGGGATATTGAACGCACCATCAATTCTGTATTAAAGCAAACCTATAAAAACATTGAATACATTATAGTTGATGGAAAATCAACAGATGGTACATTAGCGGTTATAGCGAAATATAAAGAGCGGATTTCGAGAATTATATCAGAACCAGACAAAGGAATTTATGATGCCATGAACAAAGGCTTAGCCCTTGCAACTGGCGATTATATCTTATTTATGAATTCTGGTGATGAAATTTACGACGAGCAAACCGTAGAAGATGTTTTTGATTCATCTCCTGGTGCCGATATTTATTATGGTGAAACCGAAATGTTCAATGATAACTGGGAAAGTTTAGGACGCAGACGTCACGAAGCACCAGAAATTTTTAACTGGAAAAGTTTTCAATTCGGAATGAATATCAGTCATCAGGCCATTTATGTGCGAAGAAGCATCACTGAACCTTATGATTTGAAATATAAGTATAGTTCTGATATCGACTGGATCATTAAATCAGCAAAGAAGGCATCAAATATTGTTAATGTACACCGTTATGTGGCCAAATACCTTGTTGGTGGCATGAGCAAGAAAAAACATCGTGAAAGCCTGAAGGAACGATTTGAAATTTTTACAAAATATTATGGATTAATTCCAAACGTTTTAAATCATATTTTCATCGCAGGGAATTTAGCAATTTACTTTATAAAACACAGACGAACAAATGACTAATACTAGCCTTTTATTACGATATAGTAAATATTTAAATTAATTATTATTGATATTTTTTTAACAATAGGAGGGAATTAAAAAAATAGATTTCCTTACATTCTCTTCAATGTCTTACATGGTAAAAATGCAATGCTCCGCTTTTTGTAATTGACCAGGTAAGAAATATAAGGCTCATATAAGCTAAGTGTATGAACAAATTTTAAGATTCAATCAAAATATAGGTTTTACTTATATTCTCTTCAATGTCTTACATAGTAAAAATGCGATGCTCCGCTTTTTGTAATTGACCAGGTAAGAAATATAAGGCTCATATAAGCTAAGTGTATGAACAAATTTTAAGATTCAATCAAAATATAAGTTTTCCTTACATTCTCTTCAATGCCTTATATGGTAAAAATACAATGCTCCGCTTTTTGTAATTGACCAGGTAAGAAATATAAGGCTCATATAAGCTAAGTGTATGAACAAATTTTAAGATTCAATCAAAATATAGGTTTTTCTTACATTCTTTTCAATGTCTTACATGGTAAAGAAAAATTCGCTTCAATAGCCTCAGCACATCACTATACGAAAAGCATCTAATCTTAAATTTCTAAAAACAAAATTTCCCTCACTGTTGTCTTAAATACATCACTTATTTAAAACAGAAAAGATTATGGGACAATTAAGTAACCGCACTATTGCTGTACTTTCAGAAAGCGGATTTGAAGAAGTTGAATTAACCGAACCAGTTAAAAGGTTAAAAGAAGAGGGAGCAACCGTTCACATCATCTCCTCAAAAAGTGGAAAAATCAAGGCTTGGGATCAAGATCATTGGTCAATAGAAGTTGATGTAGATAAAACCATTACAGAAGCAAATGCTGATGACTATAACGGCTTATTGTTGCCTGGAGGAGTGATTAATCCAGACGAATTACGTGTAAACGAAGATGCTATCGCTTTTGTAAAATCATTTTTTGCAGCTGGCAAACCAGTAGCAGCCATCTGCCATGGTCCACAAACATTAATTAATGCAGAAGTGGTTGAAGGCAGAAAGTTAACTTCTGTAAAAAACATTTCAAAAGATTTAATTAATGCAGGCGCATTATGGAGCGATGAAGAAGTTGTTGTAGATCAAGGTTTGGTAACCAGCAGAACACCTAAAGATTTACCTGCTTTTAATGATAAGATTGTGGAAGAGTTTGCAGAAGGAGTACATGAGGGTCAGCACGCCTAAACTTTTTTTAGACGCTCTTTCTAGATTCACTCAAAAGCGGTTGGTAAATTTACCAGCCGTTTTTAGTTTTATAGCTTTACCTGCCTGATAATATTTTTGATATTTAATTCTATAATATCAGTCATATTTTTACATTTCAAATAGTTGGTATCCTTAAAATAATCACTCATGCCTTGTTTTAAAATGGCAATATTCTCAGGAGTAGTTAATTCTTCTTTGTTCGAAACATCCCGAAGATCAGTTAAGCGGTGTCGCTCACTTCTCACCCGGTGAACAATTGAGGAACGTTCTTCCTGCTGATATTGCAATACAGTTTTTTCAGTAAGCTGTTCCATACTCATTTTTACATAAGGTAAGTTCTCCTTAAAAAACTGTGGCAAATACACTTTTAAATTGCCTTCATAAAACTGCTGATCAAAATCTATTGCCCTGATTCTAAACTGAATATCATCAAAATCTGGTGTAATCTGCACCACAAAATTATATGCCCTCATATCTCCAAGAAGCATAATTAAGCACCGTTCATTAAACTTTACAAATTCTTTTGCAATACGTGTTGGGTTAAATCCCGGCGTATATAACTGTCCTTTGGTAAACACATCTCCAGGAATTCCGGCGATATGCTCTTCCACTAATGTATCCCCGTCAACCAGATAATTGACCTGATTTGGTGATAGAATTTCTTCCATTTCCAGACCATATATACGGGAGGCATCAGCTTTTTTAATATAGAAATAATCATAAACATCATTCAACCGATTGACAATTCTAATCCGAAAAGGATGGGTATTTCCAAAGGTACAATATTCAATTTTATCAATGTATTTATGTTCTACGATACGAAGATTTCCAGATGCCTTAAGATTTGCATAAATTTCTTTCAAGCCATTGTGTAAAGACTCAATCAAATCCTGCGCATAAATTGGTCCTTCCCAAAGGGAGTCTTTTCCAAACTTATCCATTAAAGGGAAGGCTTCATTAAACTGCATCAGATCATGATAACCAATGGGTAGTTTAGCTTCCCGCTGATAACTGCGTAGATACTTCTGTAAAGCAGGTGTAACAGGGAAAATTGGTTTCTTTTTCAGGATTTTTACGTCGTCGATTTCCATTGTTAAGCAATGTACTACTATTTAAAAATTTAACCGCAAAGAATTTAAAGTAACACGCAAAGAAAGCAAAGTAAAAATGCTTATCTCACTATTCATAAAACTAACTTAAAATCCGCTTCTTTTCCTTTGCGTATTTCCTTCGTGAACTTTGCGGTTGAGATCTGGGCAATTAAATGTCAAACCTGCCAAATACCTACTAATTTTTCGGTAGGGATAATCACCCGCCCCTTGTGCTGCGAACTGAACAATAATGGTATTGGTTTTTGGATCAACATAAAGTCTTTGTCCTCGCATTCCTTCCGCCGCGAAATCACCACTTTCACCCGCTTGCGGAATCCACCACAAATAATGATGGGCTGATTTTTGCCAACCTTTCGCTGATGCAGGTTTTTCATTCCCTATATTGATCGACTGTTTTACCCAATCTTCCGGCACAACCTGATAATGATTATACTTCCCAAAATTGAGGTACAAGCGGCCAACCTTGGCCCAGTCAATAGCGGAAACCTGAAAGCGACTGGCTGTATTAACTAAGCCTTCCTCATGGTCTAAGCCCCAGGTAGCATTATTTTCTGCACCTATTTTCTTCCACAATTTTTCTTCAGTGTATTGGGCTAAGGTTTTTCCTGTTGCATGTACAATTACCCAACCCAGCAGAATGGGATCGATACTTTTATACTTCCATACTGTTCCAGGCTTATTTACAAGCTTTACTTTCATCAGCTCTGCTTTCATATCATGTGTATAATAGTATTTTGCTTCATCAGAGAAGAAGGCTTTAATAACGCCACCAAATGCATCTTTAAATTCCAAGCCGGATTTCATATCCAGAAGATTTTTCAATGTAATATTTTGAAAGGCCGGATTAACTTTTAATTCAGGAATATAATCCGTTACCTTTTGAGATAAACTCTTAATCGCCCCATCTTTCACTGCCTGACCTAAAAGAATAGACACCATACTTTTTGCACCAGAAAAAACGGTAGTTAAAGTGGTATCACTATATCCTTTGCTATACTTCTCGTATAGGATGCTATCATTTCTAATTATGATAAAGGCATTCAATTTACCCTTCTTAAAATATTCAGCAAATGGAATGGATTGATGGTTTCCATTCTGAACATGTAAGGTATCAATATCTTTTCTCATTCTTTCTGCACGAAAGAAATGAAATACTGTGTCGCTTTTATGAATAATTGCCTGTGGAAAAGCTTTATAGGTCATCGCATCCGGTGTGCGGTACCATAATACCCTAGCTAAATAAGGTTGCCAGATGAATAAACTGGCAAAGAATAAAACAATAAGACTGAGCAGATAAATTAAGGCTCGTTTAAAGGTTTTCATGGGCACTCCATTAGGCCAACAAATATAAAGATTAGCTCCTGTTACTGAGTTCCACCTCAAAGAAAGTTAAAGTTTATGCCACGTTAATATTTGATTTAATGCAAAATGTATAGTTTAAATTTTAGCTGACAGAAACAATAAGCGTGATTTTACGATGTTATTTCATGCATTATTAAATAATCATTAACATATTTTTATACATTTGCGACATCATTGGGGGTGCCTTGTTTGTTATAAACACAAAAACGGGCTGAGATCATACCCATTCTGAAGTGAAAAGCAGAAGGTTAAAAGGCAAGAGGTAAAACCAACAGTCTTAAACCCTACAGCCATTAGCCTTAGATACACCTGATCCGGATAATGCCGGCGTAGGGATTGGAGTTATGGAAGTTTAACTGAAATCGGGAGTACCCCTATTTCCGATTGGTTTAACTAAAACAAAAACATTGAAAAATTTACTTTTCGCAGCGCTTGTAGCAATGCTACCTTTCCTGGCATCGGCACAAAATTCAATTACCGGGCAAGTAACGGATAACTATCAAAATGCCCTGCCTGGTGCAACCATTAAAGTTAAAAACCACAAAACTGCTGTACTTAGTGATGCCAGTGGAAATTTCACACTGGGTAATTTATCCAATGGAAATTATACCCTGGTGGTGAGTTATGTAGGTTATAAAACACAGGAAAAAGCTTTTTCGCTTTCTGGTAATGCAGTTTTAAATTTCAGTTTAGTGCAGCAAAATTTTCTTGCAGATGAGGTAATTGTTCGGGCCACAAGGGCAAATGAAAAATCGGCTACTACCTATAAAAATGTTTCAAAAGCAGAGATCGAAGAAAATAATTTCGGACAGGATTTACCTTTCATTCTGCAAAATACACCTGGAGTAGTGGTAAATTCTGATGCAGGCGCAGGTGTTGGTTATACGGGGATCAGGATTCGTGGAAGCGACAACAGCCGGATCAATGTCACTGTTAACGGGATCCCCATTAATGACAGTGAAAGCCAGGGAACGTTTTACGTCAACATGCCAGACTTTGCTTCTTCAGTGGATAATATTCAGATTCAGCGTGGTGTAGGTACCTCTACAAATGGTGCCGGTGCTTTTGGTGCCAGTTTAAATATCCAAACCACAGCCAGCGAATTAGAACCTTATGCAGAAATAAATAATACTTACGGAAGTTTTAATACCTGGAAAAATACGGTCAAAGTAGGAACAGGATTAATCAATAATCGCTTCAGTTTTGATGGCCGACTTTCAAGAATTAGTTCTGATGGATATGTTGACAGAGGTGCGTCTCTATTGAAATCTTACTTTATGTCTGGCGCATACCATGGCAATAAGGATTTGTTGAGAATAAATGTTTTCGCCGGTACAGAAAAAACTTATCAGTCATGGAATGGAATACCAGAATCAAGACTAAACAATGATGTTGCTGGAATGCAGGCTTATATAGAACGAAATGGTTTAAATGCGGAAGATGCGGCAAACTTGCTAAATGCTGGCAGAACCTATAATAGCTTCTTGTACAATAACCAAACTGATAATTACAAACAAAATCATTATCAGTTGCTTTATGCTAGACAGCTTTCTGATCAATTTTCATTTAATGGCGCCCTGCATTATACTCAGGGAGAAGGTTATTATGAAGAATTTAGGGCAGATGATAAACTAAGTGACTATGGCTTAAACCCGGTTATCGCTGGCGCAACAACCATTACCAATACAGATTTAATCCGTCGCCGTTGGCTTGATAATGATTTTTATGGGGTTACTTATGCCTTCAATTATGTACCACAAAAGAATTTAAACTTCACGCTTGGAGGTGCTTATAACGAATATAAAGGAGCACACTTTGGTCAGGTTATCTGGGCGCAATATGCATCTAACGGAAATATCGACAGACACTATTATGATAATGAGGGCTTTAAAACTGACTTTAACCTCTATGGAAAGGTAAATTACAGCCCGGTTGAACAACTTAGTTTATTTGCTGATTTGCAATACCGCCGGGTTTATTATGATATCTCGGGAACGGAAAATAAGTTAAATACACTTGCGATCAATGATCAGTTGAATTTCTTCAATCCTAAATTCGGTGCGACTTATTTTATCAACCCGAAAAGCAATGTTTATGCCTCATTCAGTGTGGCCAATAAAGAGCCAAACCGTGATGATTATGTAGATGCGGCAGTTGGTGTTTTTCCAAAGTCGGAGCGATTGAATGATGTCGAGTTAGGTTATCGTTTCAAAAATAGCCGCTTCAACTTAGGCGCCAATGCTTATGGAATGTTTTATAAGAACCAGCTGGTTGTTACAGGAAAAATTAATGATGTAGGTGGAAATTTTCGTCAAAATGTAGATAATAGTTATCGTTTAGGTATTGAATTGGATGGTTCATATACCATCAATAAGTTTTTCGCCCTGAACGCAAATGCAGCTTTGAGCAGAAATAAAATCAAAAATTTTACGGAATATTATGATGATTATGATAACGGTGGGCAAGTGGTTAATCAATATGCCTTAACTGATATTTCTTTCTCACCAGCTGCTGTGCTTTTTGGTGAATTTGTTTATAAGCCGTTAAAAGGCTTAGCCATTGCATTGCAAAGTAAATATGTAAGCAAACAGTATTTGGATAACACACAAAATAACGATAGAACTATTAATGGCTATTGGGTGAGTAATGCACGTTTAGGATATAATTTCAAATTTGCTAGTGTGAAAAATATAAATCTGGGTTTATTAGTGAATAATCTTTTAGATAAGAAGTATGAAAGTAACGGCTATACTTATGGTTATCTTTCAGGAGGAAACCGGATTACAGAAAACTTTTATTACCCACAAGCTGGGACTAACTTTTTGCTGAATTTAAATGTGAAGTTTTAGATCATTATCATATTTTTAATTCTTTACTAGAAGGAATGTAAGAAAATATAAGATTGGACTACTCATCTTAAATGCCCTTACATTCATTAGATGATAGATTTTGTATTGATATTACATCCATTATTTGGTTAATCTGATATATTCATACCTTCGGGTTTAAATTTTCACCCATCTGAATCGCATCATCATGAAATACATCGAGAAGCTTCAATACATCACCCATGATATCCCTCAATTTACACATATTGAACAGGCTCAATTGGCTTGCGAAGCCGGCGCAAAATGGATTCAATATCGCTGTTTAAGTAAACCCGATGAAGAACTCCTGACCGACATTCATACCGTTGCAGAAATTTGTGATGATTGGGGTACAACCTTAATCGTAACCGACCATATTCATTTAAATGGCAAAGCAGATATTCAGGGATTTCACATTGAAAATATGGATGCTGATTTTGTAGCATTGCGTAAGTTGGTTGGAAATGATATCACTTTAGGAGGTTCAGCGCATACGATTGAAAATATGATCAGATTGGCTAAGGAAGGCGCAGATTATATTGGACTTGGTCCTTTTGCAAGCACGAATACCAAACCCAATGATTTACCGCTTTTAGGTATCGAAGGTTACTCGACAATTATGCCACAACTTGAATCTCTCCACATTACCATGCCTATTCTGGCTGTTGGAGGAATCAAAATTTATGATGTAGAAACGTTAATGCGAGCCGGAATTTATGGTGTTGCCATTTCTGAGGCAATCCATTCTGCAGACGATTTCATTGAAGCTTATCAGGATTTTTATGATGCGGTGAAAGGTTAGTAAGGGTGATTCCTGCTAATTGATACTTTTTTTTATATTCGCATTATGTCATCACACCACATTGTAAAAGAAAAACAAGAGCCAGCTTTATATATTGATGAGCTTGGCAATTTTAATGAAGAACTTTTAGGTCAGCTTTTAGAGTGGAGCCCAACACTTTTGGTAAATGGCGAAAATTATGATAAAATTTTTTCGCTTGGTTTAAAAGTTGATGTGCTGGTGAACGGAACCACTGAAGATGTTCAGGAGGATACGAAGATTATTCAGGGCCCGGTTGATGCTTTAATGGTAGCCATAAATTATCTGTACGAAGAGAAATATCCGGCGGTAAATGTTATTGCCCGTAAATTTGATCTGGAAAAATTTGCCGGTTTCGAAGATCAGATTAACCTCGTGGTTTTTACTGAAAAGGCAAAACACTACCCTATCAAATCTGGATTTTCAGTTTGGAAGCCTGCCGGTAGTGAGTTTTTAATCCATGGAAACCGATACCTTGAAGTAACCAACCTGATGCAAACCGAAGAAGAAATTTTTGTAGTGGTTGTGGATGGCTTTGTAGAATTTACTTTTTCCGGACAACCAATTTTTATCAGTGAACCAATATGATTACATTAAGAAAAGCCAAAGAACAAGATATTGAGATCATTCGTGACATTGCCGCAGCAACATGGCCATCCACCTATTTAGACATTATTGGACAAGCGCAAATTGATTACATGCTGGAAAAAATGTACAATAAAGGAGAATTGTTAAAGCAATTTCTGGAAGGGCATATTTTCCTGATCGCGGAAGACAACCAGAACCAATATGGATTTGCAGGCTATTCTATCATTAACCTGGAAGAAAAGATCTATAAACTTCATAAGCTTTATGTGCTACCATCAGCCCATGGAAAAGGCGTAGGCAAACTTTTGATTAATGAGGTTTTTAATCAGGTTAAAAACGCAGGTGCATCAGCCTTGCAACTAAATGTAAACAAGCACAATAACGCAAAAGATTTTTATTTGAAAGGTGGCTTCACCATCAAAGAATCGATGAAACTAGATATCGGCGAAGGCTATTATATGGATGATTATGTAATGGAGTACCGATTTTAATTACTCAGAACATTCATTAAAAAGCCGCAGATTGCAGATGACACCAATATTCATGGATCAAAAATCTGCTTATCTGCGGCTTATCTGTATCTAACCTTTGTGAGGATCACAGATTAGTATATTACTTTAATTTTGGTATTCTGGTGGGTGTATCTGTGCCATTAACAATAGAAGTTGCACTCTTGGCAATCGCCTTAATCGTTGATAAAATATTTTCCACATCCAATGTGCCGTATTCATCTTTTACCGTATGATAAAATTTGTCTACATCAATCTGATCCGTACTAATAGTGTGTGCCGGCACACCCAAAGCGGCTAAAGTGGCATTATCACTTCTGTAAAATAAGTTTTCTTTAATATATGGGTCTGGATGGAAAGTAAATTCTGTGCCAGCTAAATTTTTCTGTAAAATCTTTCCAAAATCCGACTTATCATAACCCGTAATAAATGCGGTGTTTTTTCCGAATTTAGAATCTTTTCCTATCATTTCAATATTAAACATGGCCACCACATCATCAGGATTTAATTTGCCCGAAAAGTATCTGGCACCAAAACCACCAATTTCTTCAGCCGTAAAAGCCACAAAAATCAAGGTACGTTCATTATTTTTTTGTGCTTTATAATACTTAGCCAGCGCAATCATAGCTGTTGTTCCTGAAGCATCATCATCAGCCCCATTCGCAATGCTATCGCCCTCTACACTTTTCATCACACCCAAATGATCGTAATGACCAGAAAAAACAATCAGTTCTTTAGCTTTTGATTTACCAGGAATCATACCCGCGACATTAAACAATGGCATTTTAGCAACTTTACTTTTCAGCTCCACATTAAAATCTGTAGCCTCATTAGCACCCAATACAAAAACTTGTACATTCGATGTGCTATTAATATCTTTTTCATCAATGGTTACAGGCTTATCAAAAAAGCCTTTATATCGCTTAAAATTTTCTGCAAATTTAGCATCAACTAAAACCAGTTGGTTTTTTCCTGCTGACATCATTGCCCTGAACTGGTTTACAAATGGCTTCTCTGGATCAAGTTTTACAATGGTTGTGTTCGACTTATCTAAGTTGATATTTTCCGCATTAATGCCTGATACAATTACATTTTCTTCAGCAATATCTTTTCCATCAATTTTAATGGTTTTGCCTTGGCTGGCCACCTGATATTTATAAAATGTCTGTCTAAATTTTTTTTCTCCTGTTAAGGGTTGAAGACCTATTTTTTTAAATTCAGATTCGATGAAAGTAGCAGCTTTATCAATACCAGGTGTAAAGGTTGCACGCCCTTGCATTTCATCGCTGCTTAAAGTTTTGATCAGGTGATCGGTATATTCACGGGTGATGATTTTATCGATGTTTTGTGCACTCAGCTGTAAACTGGCCATACCAGCAAGCGTTAAAAAGAATATTTTCTTCATAGACTATATATTTTGACGTTATTTAGATTTTACCTGTGAGTTTAACCAATGATCTCTGAACTGCTGCATGGCTGGAGTTAATATTCCTCCGGTTTTTTCTATCGCTATTATTTCCAAAGCCGGATTTTCTGCAAAAGTTAATTGGGTTGTTTTTTGTTCTCCTCGATAAAGATAAGTGATTGAAATGGTATCTCCAGGTTGGTGTGCAGCAGTAATGGCATCAATTTCTGAAATATCAGTTATCGTTTTTCCATCCATGGTTAAAATAATATTCCCAACATCTAAGCCTGCCCGGTAAGCTGGTGAGCCTATAAGTGTTTGCGGCAAAACCACTTTACCATTTACAGCATTTAACCGTCCAAAGCCAGCATACGCCTTGTCTGGGCTAGCTTTACGCAACACGAAACCTGCATTTAGCAAAAGCTTTGCATAATCGTTTTTATCTGTTCCGTAAACATACTTACTAAAAAAATCCTTAGAGAATGCTTGATTTTTGGTCAGTTCACCTAAAGTTTTCTCTAAATCAGGAATGGTGTAAGCGATTTCAGGTTTTCCATAAGCTTTCCAGAGGGCACGCATGTAATCATCAAGCGTGAGTTTAAATTCAGCACGTAAACGAAGATCTAAGGCTAAGGCCGTAGCTGCACCATAAGTATAATAAGAAAGAAAAGTATTAGCCGCATTGGTTTGATCAATCGCGACTCCTGCATCGGCAAATACAGCATATCGGCTGGCTTGTACCGGAGAGAAATTTTTCGCACCTGGAGTATTTAAAACAGCATTCACCATTCCATTAAAAGCCTGAACAGCATTATCAACTGTTTTTAATCCAGATCTGGTTAATAGTAACCCACCGTAATACTGTGTAAATCCTTCTGCCAGCCAAAGTTCATTACTGATGTTTGAATGTTCAAAATTGAAAGGCTCCAACGTTTTCGGACGAAGGCGCTCTACGTTCCAGCTGTGAAAATATTCATGAGAAAAAGTGCCCAATAAATTGGCTTCATAACCTTCAATTTTTGGTGTGCGCTGAACAATAGATGTAGAATTTCGATGCTCCATTCCATCACCTGCATTATCCGGGTACACATCATCAAGAAAGTAATAATTACCATAATCATAGGTTGGAAATTCACCCCAGACTGCAAAATGCTCATCCACCATTTTCTTCAGCATCTCTGCATAGTGATCAATAGTAGACTGATTATCATTAGAATGCGTAATCAAATGAATAGTTTGTACTTTTCCATCCTTGTTTTTAACCTCCCATTTTGCTGTTTTATAATCTGCTATTTCTATTGGGCTATCCATAAAATACTGGAGATTTGGCGCAAAATAAGTATCGTTAGTCAAAGGTTTAAGCTGAGTAGCTACTTTCCATTGTTGTTTGCCCGTATAATCAAACTTTACCAATCGCGGACGATCATCCATTCCCACCGGAAAAGCAAAAGTTGCTGGAATATTCATATGGGCATGCGTTTCATCGAAACCAGCATAAGTGCCATCAATCCAGTTTCCAAATAGGGTATAAGTTACTTTTACTTGGTTACTATGCGATGGAATTTCATAAACATCACCTGCAGATTGTTTAATGCTTAAAGCTTTACCATTTGCATCAAAAGCCTTAAGGTTATATACGTTTTTACCAAACTCATGCGTGGCATATCGCCCTGGAGAAGAACGACTCATTCTCACTATTAGATTTCCAGTTGGAACATTAGGAATACTCATAGCGATTTCAGCTTCGTGATGAATCGCATTTGGAAACGTAACAGTATAACTAATTTCTTTTTGAGCAAAAACGCAAAGCGAAAGCACACTGAATAGGGTTGTGCCTAAAAATTTCTTCATAAAAAAGGTTTGATGGGCTTAAATTACTAAGAATGCAGCAGCTAAGGTGTAAAATAATTGATAAATAATAGATTTAGCTTATTAAGCTGACGGTTAATCCTGATCCCAGTCGTGTTTTTCTAAATCACGATACGCTTTCCCTTTAATAATTTCCTTTCGCTTCGATGATTCTGAATCTACCCGTGTTTCATGAATGTTATCGGCCACTTCAAAATGGAAATCTTTATCCTTTTTAGATTGATAAATGAATACTTCATCTCCATCAGATGTGGCATAATCATAAGGTCCGCGAGCACTCATCAGCTTAACAAATACGGGCAAACATTCGAAGAAAATAAAGAGCAAGCCAATAAAAGTCACTGCCGTTGCCGTATTGCTATCACTAGAACCATCAACATTAAACTTTAACTGACCCAGGGCCCAGTTCCGATCAGCAAAGCCAGCGAGGTCTGCCAAACTATCGAGTTGTTTTTTAGTGTACAGTTTTTCGGTAAACAAACCATCAAATTCCTTGCGCTTATCTACAAAAGATTCTGATTTATTAATATTTGCTTTTAGCGAATCCAGCTCCACCTCACGCTGTTTAATTTCAGCTTCTTTACGTTTAGCATAAGGCCCATAGCCCATTACGCCAGAGGTTTCTGCAGTTTTATTGCCGAAAATTTCGAAGTTTAATTTCTGTCGGTCAGCCTTAATTCCTTTCTCCAATGAATCACGTGTGGCTTTTTGCTTATTTAAACGGCCGAATTCTACCTGATATTTATTTTCAAAAGCTTTATTTAAGGTATCTATCTTGGATCTTTGCCCATTCAGGTAACTCACCTTTAAACGTTCCTTAATTTCCTTATCAAAAATCTTAAGCTCAATTGGCCTGGAAATAACCATCCCTATCATAATAGCCAATAAAATACGTGGGGTTGCCTGTAAAAGCTGTTTATTAGTACTGGCACTTTTGTTGATACTTGATACAATGTACCTATCCATGTTAAAGATAGCCGCACCCCATAAAAACCCAAAAACGATAGCAAAAATAACCGCTAAATCATCACCCTTAAAAACGAAATACATGGCATATCCGCCCGATAATGCTGCAAATAATCCTGTAAAAAAGATGGTGGCACCAATGCCTGTATATTTATTTTGCTCTGATGGATACTTTTCCAGTGTTGGGATATGTGCGCCAGAACAAAACCAGAAGAAACGATTCAGCTTGTCCATTTTATTTTATAGTTAAACGCCTAAGGGCTAAAGTTGTTACAGCATAACAAAAGATTATATGGCATTTTTTTGATGTTAACCGTAAAATTGAATTCCCTATATTTGCATAAACACAAAAATCAAAATGAAAGAAATATCGGTACAAGAACTAAAAGAGAAAATTGACAATAAAGAAGATTTTCAATTAATCGATGTTCGTGAAACATTCGAATATGAAGTTTCCAACCTGGATGGAGAAAATATTCCACTAGGCGGAATTTTAATTGAGGCTGATAAGGTTTCAAAAGATAAACCGGTAATTATTCAATGCCGCAGTGGAAAAAGAAGTGCAGCCGCAGTAATGCAATTAGAAGCACAGTACGGATATGAAAATCTTTACAACTTAAAAGGTGGGATTTTAGCTTGGCAAGAGGCGTTTGATCCGAATATGCCTGTATATTAAAAATATCGTCATTGCGAGGCACGAAGCAATCTCTCTTAAAAAAATAGATTGCTTCAGCTCGCTCCACCCAGCTTCGCAATGACGAGTATTCTACAAACCATTCAATCATTTTCTCAATCAATCGCTCCAACATCCAATCATTTTCATTCAATCATTAAATTGTGGGCAAAAAATTCGCACTAAATATCTTTTATAACCTGGCCATCATTCTTTCTATTTTTGGTTTAGTATGGTGTTACAATAACGCAAAATACCTCCCTGCCGGATTTTTAGTAGGTGTAGTGTGTTGTTTATTTTATTTTAAATATCAGTTAACTAAAGACATTCGAAAATCTTTTAAGGAAAAAGACCCGAAGTAATCCCTTGCAGACCTAAACCCGGCAACTGCGTTAAAGTATACCTTCCGTCCTCAAATTTTGGATCTGTAAATGGATTGTTTTTGGTTAACCATGGACCATCTAAATCTGCCCAGTTACAAAGTGGTGCCAGCGCAGCGGCGGCAAGTGTGGCACAACTGGTTTCACTCATGCAGCCAATCAATACTTTCATACCGAAGGTGCGTGCTTTCAAAATCATTTGATGGCCTTCATACATCCCACAACTTTTCATCAGCTTTACATTAATACCGTGATAGGCACCTTTCAGTTTTTCCATATCACCTAAACGCTGTACAGCTTCATCTGCCAGTAGTGGAATAGGGCTTCGCGCTGTTAACCATGCATTTCCATCGGGATCATTTTTATCCATCGGCTGTTCAATTAAAACAACTCCCTGCTGATGAAGCCAATAAATCAAGTCAATAGCTTGGATCCGGTCAGTCCAACCCTGGTTGGCATCTACATAAAGAGGAACATTGGTCATGCTCCGAATGGTTTGAATAATTTCCCGATCATTATCCCGTCCCAGCTTCACTTTAATTACTTTAAACTGCTCAGCGTCTTTTAACTTTTCACGAATGACTTCAGGTGTGTCAATCCCGATGGTATAAGAAGTTACCGGCATTTTTAGGGGGTCAGCTCCATAAATTTCGTAACAGGGTTTATTTAAAATCTTACCATTAATATCATTTAAAGCAATATCAATGGCCGCTTTAATCGCTGGCTGACCAGGTGCTATACCATCCAAATAGGCAATAATTTCTTCGAAATTAAAAGGATGTTTAAACTGACTTAAATCAACCTGTTTTAAAAATGCTTGTGCCGTTTCATAACTTTCGCCCATATAAGGCACCATTGAGGCTTCGCCATATCCAAAAATATCACCATAATGAATTTTCAATAGCATTAAGGGGGTACTGGTGCGTGTAAATTTAGAGATGGAGAAAGGGTGTTTCAACTCTAATTCAAATGGCTTGTAACTAATCTTCATGATCAATCGTCTTCTTAATAAAGGATTAGAAATTTGATTAAAATCTAATCACGGATGAATAAAACATTAACTATATTCATCCAATAACTACTAAATGCGCTGTTTATGAAAAACCTCCCAAGATTACGTTATTTTATTTATTTATCCCTCATAATTTTAGGCGGATGTACCACAGGCAAAAACGCATTGCAGAAAGGTGATTATGATGCCTCAGTTGCAAAAGCTGTAGGCAGATTACAAAATTCGCCAAAAAACACCGAAGCCATGCAGGTATTAAAAATGGCCTACGAGCTTGCATTACAAGATCACCTCCGAAAAATTAATGAGGCTAAACTGTCAAATGATTTATTCAGATGGGAATCAATTATGTACGATTATCAGAAAATTAATCAACTGGCTGATGATATTAATAGCTGTCCCGCCTGTTTGGTTATTGTTCCTAATCCTATAAAATACATTAAAGAATTAGCCGATAGTCGTTATAATGCTGCGGTGGCCCGTTACAATTCGGGCATGGCTTACCTCAATGAAAACAATCGCCTTTCGGCTAAGAAAGCTTATTATGAGTTTGAAAAGGTACAAAACCTTCAACCAGACTATAAAGATGTTAAAACCAAAATGGATGATGCTTTCTGGGCTGCGGTTACCCGTGTAGTTGTTCAGCCGATTATCATTAACAGGGGGCCATATAAGCTTAGCGGAGATTATTTTCAGCAGCAAATTGACCAGTTCGTGAGCAATTACGCCAGAAATAAATTTGTGATTTTTTATAGTGAAGATCAAGCAACGACCGATAAGGTGATTCCTGATCAGGTATTAAGCTTAAATTTTGATGATTTTGTTGTTGGCCAAACTTATGTAAAGGAAAGAGTAGAAAAACTTAAACGTGATAGTATTCTGGTAGGGGAAACGAGGGATAAAAAACCAGTGTACGGAACAGTGACAGCAACACTAAGTATTTTTGAAAAAAGTATTTCTTCTTCAGGTTTATTGGACATGACCATTACAGATTGGCAGAGCCGGAAAATTATTAAACAACAAAAATTTCCAGGCACTTTTGTATGGAGAGACAGTTGGGGGAGTTATCAGGGCGATGAACGTGCACTGAATAAAAACCAATTGGCCATGACCAGAAGAAAAGAGATTCTTCCTCCGCCGCCTGGAGCCTTATTTTTAGAGTTTACCAAACCAATTTATAATCAACTGGTGGAGAATATCAGCTATTTTTACAATAGTTATTAAGGTATTCATAATTATTGTTCAGGTTCCTGTAGGAGGCAGATGCTTCGTACCTCCGCATGACAGCGAATCACATCAGTTATCCGCTCGTACGTCTTCCTGAACTTGATTCAGGATCTTTTCAAAACGCAAACCCTTGGTTGGTGGCTCATCAACCAAATTACAAATCATCAAATTTGCGTCTGGTGGTGCGCCACCGACCAGGGAATCGTTTCATTTCGTAATCGCAACGTTAAAATAAAACATCTTCCGTAAGCCCTAAAAATATAATGGCTAATATTGCAACGATGAATACTGGCTTATACAATCCCTTTCAAAATTTCGATTTTCTATATAAAAAATGCTTTCTAAGCGGCAATACATTTAATTCACCTGTCATTCAGGTGCCGCTTATTCCAAAATGGTTACTGGCACAAGCTGGATTAACCGGCGAAGAGCAAATTCAATTTTTAGATGAAAGCATCCGGTCATATAACACACTTGTAATCCCGGTAAACAGCGAAGTGGATGAGCAATTTTTAAATCCGCTCGAAAATAAAATAGAGCATGCTTTTGCGAGTGGTTATGCGGGCGTAACTGCTCTAACTGAACTGGAAATATTTAACTGGATTGGTAAGTTTTTATATGGTTTTGTGTACATCGAAATGCATTCAGCCCTGCGGAAGGAAATGACGGCGGACGGCTTAAATATGTCGCAATCGCTGATGATGAAATTTGCCAACCTGAATTTCATGTTACAAAACTTGTACACCAGCATCGAATTTGAAGATTTTTCTCCATGGTCGATTACTATCGTTAAACTTGAAAATGAGGAGACGCCATTTAGCTTCCGCGATGAAATAAATACCCTTACCTTCTCCTTAAAACTAAAAGATTTTGGCATTATAGCCTGTCTGCAGGATAATGGCACGAACAAAAGGTTTCATCAGGAGATTATTAATGAGATAAGCGGAAAGTCTTTAACAGCCGAACAATTTGAAGAATTAACTGCCCGGTTTTATTATTCAGCTTACCTGTTCAATCGCTTACCAGAATACACGATTATGCCGGTTGAAGGCACCACCTACTTTGAAGCCATGCCCCTTCGTGGAAACATGAGTAAACCTTTGTTTGATGTTTGGCAGCATAAGGTTTATGCCCAGGTATTGGAAAACTTTTGGAAACCCTGGGGTTATGTGCAATTTGAAATTATTAAAGACCCAAATAATCCCATGAGTTTTTTCGAAAACCCCTGTTTACCTACCGCCGGATAAAGCAGCAATAAAATGCTGAATGATGTTGGGTACAAAAATCACGGTAAAAATTAATCCGGTTAAAGCTCCAAAAAAGTGCGCATCATGATTAATATTATCTCTTGAATTTTTAGAGGCATACATGCAATAAACCAGGTACAATCCGCCAAAAATCACTGCAGGTATTCCAATCGGGATAAACATGATGTAAATTTTAGACATCGGATTAAACAAAATATAACTGAAAAGCACCGCACTAATAGCGCCGGATGCACCCAAGCTATTGTAGTGAAAATCATCCTTATGTTTAAACACTGTCGGTAAATCGCTCAACACTAAACTTAAAAAATAAAGTAAGCCAAACTGCCAGCTGCCCATCATTTGTTCAAGGGTAAATGCAAAGGCATAAAAGGTAAACATATTGAAGAACAAGTGCATCCAATCTGCATGAATTAAGCCACTTGTAATTAAAGTAAAAACCTTATGCCCCTTAGAAACACTATAAGGGTGCAGCATAAACTTACCATACAAGCTTTGATCATAAAAAGCATAAAGACTGGTAACCAGTGTAAAAACGAAAATGATAGAGGCTACAGGAGCCACGTTTAAGTATTCCATTTGGATTATTTTAAATTTAGTTTTACCGTTGTCATTAACCTGGCAACCGGATACCGATTATGTGTTTTCTCGTAATAATCAGAATTTTTATAGACAAAATCAAGCTGAGCCGCAGCGTTTTTTGAAAAAGCAGTATCTAAAGATTTCTTTTCCTCCAATTGAGCCCTTAACAGAGGATTACTTTTTAAGATCCCTTCTGCTGTATCTTCAAAAACATAAGCTGAATAATGTTCTTTCATATCCAGAATAGAATCAAAAAAGTTCCAGTTAAAAAAAGAATCTGTTGCCTGTGGTTCTAAGGTTTCTACAATGTACCGATTATTCTCTTGGTTTACATATATGATAACATCACCAGCATAATATTGAAGCTTTTGCTTCTTAGGATTTACTTTCACCCCCGTATGCAGATAATGCCCTTCATAAGGCTTCGAACCTGTTTTCACATCTTCAATATAATAACTTTCTACTTCGATTTTGGTATCACTTTTCAGCTCCTGCATTTTCACGTTGTTCAGTTTCAAAAGTACAATCATTTTGTCCCAGGCTTTAGGTATGATGTAAGCCAATGGTTTCTGAACAGAAATTGCAGGTTCAAACTTATTCCATTCCTGAATTGTTTTGGTGTATGGTTTACTTCTATCGTAATACAATCGATTTAAGCCACTTACTACACTTGGTTTTTGCCCGGCTTCAAAACCTTTAAAAGTGATTTTGTTAACTTCATTTTTATTTAACTGCCAGGTTAAAGGAAATTCAGTCTGCCTGGCTACAAACTCGTCTGCCCTTTGTTTATTTTCCAGAATCAGTTTTGCGTCACGCTGAATAATATCGATATAACTTTGCAGTAATTTATAGGTAGCATCAACACGAAGATCATATGCTTTTAACATGTGTGTTTCTGGCATAAAACCAATCACATTGTGCAATGCGGCATATCCTGTAGAATATCTTGGAGATTCTATGAATCCGGTAATTCCACTTTCAGGAGTTTCGGCAATTGAATTTACATATGGAATCATAGGATAACCTTGTTTTGCCATAGCTTCATACAAACCCGGAACCAAAGTATGGGTTAAATATCCTGATAAAATGGTATTTAGCTTATCTTTTTGAGTCGGAATCAAGGTCATGACATATTGATAATCGGCGCCATTGCTGGTATGCGTATCCACAAAAATTTCCGGCTTCCAGGTATTAAAAATCAATTGAAATGCAGCTGAATTTTTAGAATCTGTTTTAATGAAATCACGGTTTAAATCCAGATTCTTCGCATTGCCACGAAAACCATAAGACACTGGACCATTTTGATTGGCCCTGGAGGTTGAAGTTCTGTTAAAACTACCATCAATATTATAGAGTGGAATAATACAAATAACCACATCTTTTGGGAGCTTGTTACCTTTCAGCAAATCTCTGCTCAGCATCATGGAGGCATCTATCCCTTCAGGTTCACCCGGATGAATGCCATTGTTAATGAGCAAAACAGTTTTCTTTCTTTTTTTGATTGTTAACGGATCAAAAATCTGATCCTTTGATAAAACCAATAGCTCTAATGGCTGACCAAAATCGGTGTTACCATAGCTAAAAAGTTTTACCTGTGGGTACTGTTTTGCCAACAGCTTATAATAAGCAATGGCTTCTGGATAGGTTGCTGTTTGTGTTTTTTTACTTTGCTCGAAAGGCGTTTTTTGAGCAGAAGCAAATGATGATAGGCACATCAGGTAAAACACAAAAAGATTTCTCATAGAAAAGATTGTAGATATAAAGGCCCTAATCTACAAAGTTCTACGATAAGCTCTGGTGTTTCCAAAAAAGTATTTAAATCCGATGCTATAGGCATTGTACGAATCAGGTGAGTAATTTTTAAACTTAGTTGATGGATCGTCGTATCCATCTAATCCCTCACCAAAAGTAAAGTTACTCTGAAGATTAAGATTGATAGCATAGCGTATGTAACCGTAACCATCGTACAGATAATAATTATATCCTAAATTTAAGGGTACCCAAAGGTTATTGGTTTTATTTTCTCCCGGAAACGGACCAAACCCTGGGTCATATGCTGCCCAAAGTGGCTTAATACGTACAATATCGGTGATATTATTTCGAATTACCCCAACGCCAATACCAACATAAGCACTTTTAATATTATCAAGAAATTTACTGCTTTCAAAATCAATTAATTCACCAAGAGCCATTTTAAAATTTAGGCTGATGCTGGAATATTCATTTACAAATTGCCTGTTATGCGGATCTGTTCTAATATTTCCACCCTGTACTAAACCATATTGTGCTTCAACACCCATAGATACAAAAGGAGTTAGGTAATGATTAACTTCTCCATAGGCTGTATGGCCCCAACTGCCTTTTGCCACATCTGTTTTAGAAAAATTAGGCCCGGCACCAAAACCGGCAGACCATTTAAAATAATTAGATTGCGCAAAAGATGAGTTAATAATTAGAGAGCATAAAACAATAAGGAGCGTAGACCTGAGGCGCTTAGATGTCATGGTGTTTTTTTACAAAAATAATATGTTTATTCAATATTTATAACTTTTACCTTTGAATTATGAGCAAGTACATTAATTTAGACCAGTCTTTAGCCCAAAGATTTATCCGATATGCAGCAATAGATACCCAATCTGATCCCGGTTCTACTACCTGCCCTTCCACTTTAAAACAAAAGAATTTAGGTACGCTATTGGTTGAAGAATTAATAGAAATGGGCGTTTCTGATGCAGAAATGGATAAAAATGGATATGTATATGGTACAATTCCATCCAATACAAATAAAAAAATCCCTGTAATTTTTTTCTGTTCTCATATGGATACCTCTCCGGATTGTAGTGGCAATGGTGTAAAACCGATTATTCATGACAATTATCAAGGAGCAGATTTGATTCTGCCTGATGACGTCAATATTGTGCTAAAAATGTCTGAACATACAGACTTAAAACACCAAATTGGTCATGATATTATCACGGCCAGCGGCACAACTTTATTGGGTGCAGACAACAAGGCAGGAATTGCTGAAATTATGGAAGCTGCAAACTTTTTGATCCAGCACCCAGAGGTAAAGCACGGAACAATTAAAATTCTGTTTACGCCTGATGAAGAAATTGGCCGTGGGGTTGATCAACTGGATGTGGAGAAATTAGGTGCAGATTTTGGGTACACTATAGATGGGGAAACATTGGGCTCGATTGAAGATGAAACCTTTTCTGCCGACGGTGCTACATTGATCATTAATGGCGTGAGTACGCATCCCGGTTTTGCAAAAGGCAAAATGGAAAGTGCTATAAAAATTCTTGCAGAAATTATTGCGGCTTTACCAAAAGATACCCTAACTCCTGAAACCACGCATCAAAAAGAAGGTTTTATTCATCCTGTAAGCATATCTGGCCAGGTAGAACAAGCTGAAGCACATTTTATCATTAGAGATTTTACCGACGAAAAATTAACAGCACATGGGCAATTACTGGAAAATACGGTAAAAAACGTGATGTCCAAATATCCAAACGCTACCTTCAGTTTAGACATTAAAGCACAATATCGAAACATGAAGCAAATTTTGGATCAATACCCACAAATAGTTCAATTTGGAATTGAGGCCATTGAGCGAGCAGGCGTTACCGCTAAAAAACAAAGCATTCGCGGTGGCACAGATGGTTCACGATTATCCTTTATGGGATTACCATGTCCAAATATATTTGCCGGGGAACATGCTTTTCATAGTAAACAAGAATGGGTAAGTGTACAGGATATGGAAAAAGCCGTGCAAACCATTATTAATATTGCCTGCATCTGGGAAGAGAAAAGTTAGTCTTTAGTATGGAGTCCTTAGTCGTAAATCAAGACTTATGACTAAGGACTTTAGACTCCAGACTCATAAGCTTGTCCAATATCTAGCCTGCTGATCTTTCCGCTTTTATCGATTTGAAATTTGAAAACCGTTTTAAAATCGCCCCATTGATCGGAATGAAAATCTCCATATACAGAGAGTCCGTTATCTTCTACGGCATCAATGCTAATGAAACGCTCATGGCCAAAAGCTTTTTTAAAGAAATTGTTGAACTGAACTTGATTGCCATCATCATAAAATGCCACGTTTTCACTAAACAAAGCAAACCAACCCTTTAAATCACCATTCTGCAAGGCTGTAATTGCTGCTTTAACTTTAGGGTTTGATAATTTTGATAAATCTACAGCCATAATTGTTTTTTAATTTGATAAGCTAATTTCTGTTAGCGTTTTCCTGATGTGATGGCGATAGAACAGACTTAAAAATGAATCATCATCAATAATGATGGAATGCAAAGGATGCTACTACCATGAATTGCTCAAATTTAGTAAAAAAGATATTTTTTAAAGCATCATATTTGTTACTTTAGCACACCATGATAACTCTTGAAAACGAATACTTAAAAGTAAGCTTAGCGGCTAAAGGTGCAGAACTTCAACGCTTATTTAGTAAAGAAACCAAACTAGACTACCTTTGGAATGGGGATGATAAATATTGGGCCAAACATAGCCCGGTTTTATTCCCGATTGTTGGCGCTTTAAAAAACGACAGCTTTACTTATCAAAACGAAACTTATCATTTGCCCCGTCATGGCTTTGCAAGAGATCAGGTTTTTGATCACCATAAAATAAGTGATACCGAAGCTGTTTTCACCTTAACCCAGTCTGAAGAGAGCCTTAAAGTTTATCCGTTTCATTTTGAGCTCAGATTGAAATATCAACTCATCGACAGGAAACTAAATCTTACGTATAAAGTAATCAATACGGGTGAGGGCGAACTACTTTTTTCAATTGGCGCACACCCTGCTTTTGCCGTTCCAAATGCACCAAATACAGATTATACCGACTATTACCTGGCCTTTAACGCAGACAAAAAGCTCACCTACTGGAAGCTGGATAACGGTTTAATTGCGAAAGAAACGGGCAACATTCACCTTAACGGACATAAACTAAATTTAAAACATGAACTTTTTTATAATGATGCTTTAGTGTTTAAAACGATGCAAAGTAATTGCATTAGCTTATTAAACACGAAGAATGATTATGGTTTACATTTCCATTTTGATGATTTTCCGTTTTTTGGCATCTGGGCTGCAACTGATGCACCATTTGTTTGTTTAGAACCTTGGTGTGGCGTAGCAGATGGCGTAGCGCATGACCAGGAGCTTGCTCATAAGGAAGGTATCATTAAACTAGAAAAGGGCCAGAACTGGGAGCGATATTGGGAAGTAGAATGTTTTTAGCATAAAGACTAATGAATGCATTGCCATAAAGAGCGCATAGCAGAAGTCAAGTCTACACTGATCATATAACCTTTTTATAAGGATTTTTAATTTCTGGAAACAACAACAAAACTATCCTGTTGTAAATAAAAGTTTCAGCAAAAGAATAATATGGATAATCAGGTAGAAAAAAATAAAGCAATTTGTAAAGTGTTTTTTGATGAGTTATTTAATCAAAAAAATATCGATGCCATTGATCAGTTTGTTGATAGTGGCGTAACCATTCAAAATCCATTTCCAGGGCAAAGAACGGGTGCAGACGGATATAGGGACATCAGTCAGATTTATGGCCTTGCCTTCCCGGATTTGAAAATTAGCTTCAACCACATATTAGGTGATGGAGATAAGGTAACCTGCCATTTCACATTGGAAGGTACCCACAAAGACCTTTTTATGAATGTATCGGCTACGGGCATTAAAGTTAAATATGATGTCATTTATATTCTGAAATTTACCAATGAAAAAATAGTGGAACATTGGTCTTTAGTTGATGCATTAAGTGTATTGCAACAGCTTGGCGCTGTTTCCGTTTAACATCAATTTAGAATAAGGTCTTAAAATATTTTAGGGCCTTATTCTAATTTAAATAGGAAGCTTTTAATCATTCTTGTTTGAAAAGCCTGAATAAATGGTTATTCTTGTGATTAAGCCCCATAAGTTTAATCATACTCAAAAGCTGAACATGAATGTTTTAATGCCACAAGCGCTCCAAACCAAACAACATTTTACCGTGCTTGATGGTTTGAGGGGAATAGCCGCATTAGGTGTTGTAACCTATCATTTTATGGAAATGGTGTATCCCGATTACACCAAGAACATCATTGGCCACGGCTTTCTTGCTGTCGATTTCTTTTTCTGCCTTTCGGGTTTTGTAATTGGATATGCTTATGATGATCGAATGGAAAAAATAGGCATGGTCGAGTTTTTCAAATCACGAATCATCAGGCTTCATCCTTTGGTATTATTAGGATCTATCCTGGGCTTGCTTGCCTTTTTATTTGATCCCTTTGGTGGCCATCCAGGAATTTTTAGCATTGGAAAAATTATACTGCTTTTTTTGAGTTCCGCACTATTAATTCCTTTTCCGATTATAGAAGAAAGAGGCTTTAATTTATTTGGTTTAAATGCGCCAGCGTGGTCATTATTTTGGGAATATGTTGCCAATATATTTTATGCTTTTATACTATACAGGTTGAGTAAAAAGTATTTGCTGGTTTTGGCTATTCTGGGCGCTTTCGTTCTTGGTACCGTAGCCTACAATAGTGGATCACTCATGGGCGGCTGGGCCGGATCAAACTTTTGGGATGGTGGTGCAAGAATTTTATATTCGTTTTTAGCTGGCCTTTTGATCTTCCGTTTTAAATGGATCATCAAAAACAAACTGGGTTTTATAGGCCTTTCTATCCTTTTAAGTTTAACATTAGTAATGCCATTTTTTCAATATAACTGGCTGTCCGAACTTTTAGTGGTGCTCTTCTATTTCCCATTATTAATTGCATTGGGGGCTGGCACGAGTATTCATGAAAGCTTAAAAAAACTTTGTGCCTTTCTAGGAAAAATCTCTTATCCTTTGTACATGACACATTACGCCGCCATTTGGATGTTCGGCAACTATTATAATACGTTCAAACCGCAAGGAATTGAATTAGCATTTGTGATTACAATGGGAATTCTTTTATTGTTAGGATTCGCTTACCTCACCATGATATTATATGATATTCCACTCAGAAAATATTTAAACAGCAAAAGAATTGGAAAATAAAATAGCATTAGTGCTTGATGTTTATTAACCAAACAAGTCACTGCTGAGGTATCGATCACCTCGATCACAAGTAATAAAAACCAATAAGCCAGACTCCAGTTCTGAAGCTAAACGAATGGCAGCTGCACATGCCCCGCCAGAACTCATTCCTGCAAAAATGCCTTCTTCCTTGGCTAACCGCCTCGACATTTCAACGGCTTCTTCCTGACTAATATCCATTACCCGGTCTACCCGTTCCGGTTCGAAAATCTTTGGTAAGTATTCTTTAGGCCAGCGGCGGATTCCAGGAATGGAAGATCCTTCTGTCGGCTGGCACCCCACAATTTGAACCGATTGATTTTGCTCTTTAAGGTATCTGGAACAACCCATAATGGTGCCTGTTGTACCCATTGAGCTGATAAAATGCGTAATCTTTCCGTCCGTATCCCTCCACATTTCAGGTGCGGTAGTTTTATAGTGTGCCAGGAAATTATCAGGGTTAGCGAATTGATTAAGAAGAAAATAGCCATCTGATCCCCCTTTTTCTTCGGCATAATCCCTGCAAGCCTCGATGCTTTCAAGTAAGGTAACCTGCGCACCAAATGCTTCCATGGTTACTTTACGCTCGCGGGTAGAATTTTCAGGCATCACCAGTTCAATATCCAAATCATAAAGTTTAGCAATCATGGCAAGTGCAATTCCGGTATTTCCACTGGTGGCTTCCACTAGTTTTGTACCTGGTTTAATCTCGCCTCGTTCTATCGCACTGCGGATCATATTTAAGGAAGCCCTGTCTTTTACACTTCCACCTGGATTATTCCCTTCCAATTTGGCATAAATTTTCACCTTTGGATTCGGGTTGAGCTTACTGAGCGCAACCATTGGCGTATTTCCGATTAAATCTACAATTCCTGACATACTGCTTAATTCTTTTCCTTTATATTTCTAATAGTAATGGTTGGTGAATGATAAACCAATGAATAGGGGTTTACACTTTCTGTTAGCCATACATTTCCGCCAATCACGCTATCGTGCCCGATGGTGGTATCTCCACCCAAAATAGTTGCTCCTGAATAAATAACTACCCGATCTTCTACCGTAGGGTGCCTTCTACTCCCGGCAAACACCTTCTTTACACTCATAGCGCCCAATGTTACGCCTTGATATAACATTACATGTTCACCAATAATAGTGGTTTCCCCAATAACGATACCAGTTCCATGATCAATATAAAAGTATTCGCCAATTTCTGCCGCAGGATGAATATCGATTCCGGTTTTTGAATGCGCATGTTCAGTCAGAATTCTTGGAATGAGCCTAAGGCCAAGCGTATGTAGAGCGTGTGCAATGCGATAAAAGCAAATGGCATAAAACCCGGGATATGTTCTAATCACTTCAAATTCGCTAACGGCTGCAGGATCACCTTTATAAATCGCCGAAATATCGGTGTTAAGTGTTTGATAAAGCGCTGGGAGCTGCGCAAAGAAAAGATCCGTTATTAAACGACTATTAACGGAATTTTCTGTATTACAAGCCGATGCAATGCCAAATAATTCTGATTTTAACCCTTGAGTGTACGCCACTAAATCGGCTTCACTTTCAAACCAGGTTACACTATGCTCAGGGTATAATAAATCGACAATTTTAGCGGCCCAATGCGCAATGACTTCATTAGATGGCATATGTTTATCACTACTCCGCTTTTTAAACAGGTAGCCAAAAAAATCATCACTCATAAAATATAGTTAAATCTTATCAGACAAAAAATGCCTTTGTTTTGTAGCGTAAATATATTCATTTGCGCCTTGCTATACGTCATTTACCGATCAAAATCCTAGGGTGGCCAATTAGTTTATCTAAGAAAAACAAACTCTGGAATACAGTAACATCAAGTCAAATAAAGTTTACATACCAAAATCAAAAGATCATGATTACGAATGAATGTATTCAGGTTATAAGCCTTTGAAAATTAAAATTGGCCATGATATGCTAATTTCAGGGCATCACTATTCTTTTTTATCTACAAATCACTTGAATACAGACCAATATAAAAGAGATCTATTCAAAGCAAAACGATGTAGAAAATAAAAAATTGATTTATGTCATTATAAATATCACATTTAGGAACAAAACTGTAATATTAGAAATACGTAAGACTTACGTGTAGCTGGCATTTTAATTATCTTTGCAGCAGATATTAAACCATGAAACAATTTTCTTTTTTTTCAAGAACCACTTGTCTTACTGCAACATTAGTAATCTTGACGGTAAGTACTTTTGCTCAAAATGTAAAAACAACAAGTACAGCTTTTGATACTTATGAGCATGTAAACGGAAATGAGCTGATTAAAAAAATGATTTTAGCCAAGCATGAGCTTAATAAAAATCGCAATGCAAAAAGTGCTATATCAGCAAATTTTTCAGCACCACAATATATTTTAAACAGAGATAATCCAACCGTTATATCTTTTGATGGATTAGATTACCTGGTTCAGAACAATTGCGTATTGGCTGTTAAAGGGTTAAATTTATCTGATGATGCTTTATCCCAAATAACAGAAAAACTATGTTTCTTAGATCAGGTTCAATTTGATTATCATGAAAAAATTAACCGGGCTTACTGCAATGGAAACGAAAACAGTCAAAAAATCAGAAACCTGAATAAATGGTATTTATTAACCTTAAGAATAATATCTACCACAGTAAATGATTTTGCAAGCCTGGCTAAGAAGTATGATGCCGCATCATTTGCAAAGCTTTTGGTAAAGCTGCCTGTTCCGAATCTTGATGCTGTTGCCACACCAACAATGGCACAATCTGTGGTTAGACTGGCAAAATAATATTTTAGTTTTAACGACTTTAAATCCCGATTCATCTTCGCTGAATTGGGATTTTATTTATATTCACTTATTGTATCTTTTCGAGCAGTTTGGAAAGATTAACAGTATTTCATCTATAATTCTAAAACAATGTTTATCCCTCTATTTATTGCCATGCTATTAGGATTCGTAAATCCTTCAACCACATCATCTACAAATGGTGCAACAACCACTATAAATGCAACTAATGCTACAAGTGAAGATCCTGGTGATCAACCCCCTAGTGATGATACGGGTGGGGAGCATGGACATATGCCACCTCCAAAAATAAACTAATGATTTACAGTTGGTCGGGATTTATAATCCCGATCAGTATTCCTGAGGATTTTTAATCCTCGAAGACAGATTTAATAAGTAGTTTTCACACCATTCCTATCTGAATTAACTATTTAAAATAGAAATAAGATTGTATCATAAAGTTGAAATGTCATACTAAGTCTGTCGAATTGTAAAGATTTCGGCATTATTTAATAACATCTAAAACAATTCTTAAAATACATCCATCCTTGTTTCCAAGTCAGAAACAACAGAAAACACTACGCCAATATTTTCTATAAAAAAATTACGCTTTACGGTTTCCCGTATAAAATACCTAGCGCTAGATATTAATTTTGAGTCAGAAAATCACTCAAAGAATAATAGCTTAACAATTGGTGCTCAAAAAGATGTGGTGGTTGCTTTGTGGTTTCACGGAACTGGCAACCCCACATTTTGAATCCCTTTTGTAATACATCATCCCATGAAAACCCTTTGCTTATGCCTTTTCTTTTAAATTGTAGCCACTTGTAAAGAACCTGCAACTGTTTACCTTTGCAACAGCGGTGGAGGCAAAAAATACCACCTCAGTTCCAATTGCCGTGGCCTGAGTAATTGCAGTCATAAATTAATTTCAATCTCTTTAGATAAAGCAAGAGATCAGGGTAAAACCTTATGTAAATGGGAAAAATAACCACAATAATTTTATTACTATTCCTTCAGCCTTTTTTCAAAAGAACAGAAATACCAGATATAAATCTCAAAAACCAAACTTTCAGTGCGAAGGTGATTCGCATTTTGGATGGTGATACGATGGAAGTTTTGTACAAAAACACCCCAATAAAAATCCGGTTAGCACATATTGATTGCCCTGAAAAAAGACGTTCACAACCCTTTGGTAAGAATGCGAAGCAGGCGCTGTCTGATTTATGCTTTGGGCAGAATGTTATGATATATGGCCAGAAATACGACAGGTATAAAAGGCTCATTGCGGTGATTATTAACCAGAAAAAGCAAGTGCTCAACCAGGAAATGATCAGAAAGGGAATGGCCTGGCATTATAAAAAATATTCTACTGATGCAGGTTATTTATGCACAACTCGAAATAACGGCAAGAAAAAACAGGATAGGCTTATGGCACGATGAACACCCTATAGCGCCCTGGGAATGGCGAAAGCCAAAACCAAAACTTCACGTTTAAATTTTGGCTTTAAACATCATTACATTAAAAAAAATGAATTAATGGGCTGCCTGGCCTGGTGTTTTTAAATTTCTATACTCCAAATTCTTAACTTAGACGACTCAGAAATTAAGCTTTTCATGTACGAAACCCTGCGCAAACATATCGAAAAACAAATCACTTTAACGGATGAAGAATTTGATTTTGTACAGCACCATTTCAAAAGCAGGAAATACAAAAGGCACCAGTTCATCATTCAGGAAGGTGAAATGGTTAAATATTCTTATTTCATCATTTCTGGCCTTACCAAGCTTGTTTATCAGGAAGAAAGCGGGAAAAGCCACATCATTTCTTTCGCTATGGAAGATTGGTGGGAGAGTGATTTTAATGCCTTTCTTACGCAACAGCCTGCAAGCTTTTCCCTGGAATGCATTGAAGATACTGAAGTGCTTTATATTTCACTTGCCGATTATAAAACAATCTGTTCACAGCTACAAAAGATCGCATCTTTTTTTCTGGAAAAGGCCCATTTTGGCAATATTGCGGCACAACGCCGCATTTTATCCTTGCTTACTTCCAATGCAAAGGCACGTTACGAGCAATTGCTTAAACAGTATCCATCATTATTTCAACGGGTGCCGAAATCTTTACTGGCTGCTTATCTTGGTGTTTCCAGAGAAACATTAAGCCGACTGGCCGGA
This sequence comes from Pedobacter psychrotolerans, assembly GCF_004340665.1. GTDB lineage: Bacteria > Bacteroidota > Bacteroidia > Sphingobacteriales > Sphingobacteriaceae > Pedobacter > Pedobacter psychrotolerans. The sequence continues at coordinate 529,704 of NZ_SLWO01000003.1, read as the reverse complement.
TAGTGTGACAAACATCACTTCAAAATGGTGATGTAACGCAACAGCATTTGTACCATCATTCTTCAATTTTGTGGCGTAGCAATGGTTGCTGCATCAAAACACAAATTGAAATGGAAATCAAAACCATCAACCCCTGGAAATGGCAAGACCAGAGAAATTATGTTCAGGCAGTGGAAGTAAAGCAGGTAAACGGTACACTTTATTGTGCTGGGCAAACAGCCATTAATGCTGAAGGCCTATCAAGTGACGCGGATATGAAAACGCAATTAACCCAAGCCATACAAAACCTGGAGCAACTCATTATAACATCAGGCTACGAATGCAAAAACATTGTGCGCTTGAATGTTTACCATACTGATTTTGCAGCATTCTTTGAAAGTTTTCACCTGCTACAAGACTGGGTAATTAAACATGGGATTAAACAAGCTACAACCGTGTTGGAAGTTAAAAGTCTTTTCGAAACGTTAAAAGTTGAGTTGGAAGCTACAGTAGTGATGTAAAGCTAAGCACCCGGTTAAGTTGGCTAACATGCTTTTAAATTCTTCCGAAATCTAAATTTCAGTCGTATGTCTCCTCCCGAATCAAACAAGGGGCTTTTTTTCACAGAAAAAGCCCCTTGTTTGTAAATATCATAATTAAAAACACAGTACGATCAGCTATTTTTCTCTGATGTAAATATTGTTGTGGGTTGATTTCAGAATCAAATCAATTCCTCCACCATTTATTTTCCCATTAAGCACTTCTCCGTCTGCACTTATAGCATTACCCGTTGTATATGAATAATTATTTTCATTAGTGGTAACTTTAACTTGTACATTTCCAGTTAAAGACCTTGCCAATAGCGGGTTGGTTCCTGCTTTTGTAACAGCAAGTGTTCCTGTACTTGTTCTTTCTGAAGCTACCTGATTCAGCACAATTTTTAACCCTTCGGCCGCATATACTTTTCCAGACCTGGTAACAACATCCAAATTTGCCTTTACTGTAGTTGGAATAGCAACATCTATATGTCCGTTTAGCGAGACAATAGAGATTGGACCTTTAGGTTCAGCAGGGAAGGTGGCATCTACCGATCCGTGCAGGGTACGGATATTCATCGGACCAACATTATTTAATAACACAATATCATTACCAGTCACGGCCACGTTAATTTCAGCTTTCAGATTTTTTAGCACTACGGAATCCTGGTACATATTGCTGTTGTTGGTAAAAGAGAGTTTAATGTCTTGAGGTAATTTAATGGTCACCATAGTCTGGTTGCTTATACTTACCGGGTTTACATTAATCTCATCTCCCTTAACGGTTACATCCAGACCAAGGCCACTGTTATCTTTAAAACCAGAACTGTTAATTACAGTCAGCCCTTTCGCCCGCTCATCTGTTTCCTCGTCTTCATTTTTAGGAATTGAAAAAATAATTTCATTGCCATTATAACCCTCTACAATAACACCACTGATATTGAGGTTAATTTTACCGCTGCTCTTGGCAACCTTGTATTGTTTTTGTGCCGATGCCGACAGGCCAATGGTTAACAGCGTGAATAATAAGATTAGTTGATATTTCATATTTATATTTATTAAAGTTTATTTTCTTTGAGGAGGATATGATAGGCTTCGTCTTTTACGGCTTCTAAGGTAGATGGATCATTCACCAGCGCATAAAGCTTTTCATCAATCTGAATATTTGGCATTTTACCCAGCAAGTTAACCAACACCAATTGTACCATGGGATCATCTTGATGATTAAAACTGGATACCAATAAATTAGAAACATAGGCATCTTCCTTATACTTTTCCAGCACACTTAAAGCCGCTAAACGCACATTGCTATTACCATCTTTTTGGATGGTACCAGACAGGCGGTTAAGCATATCATAACTAATCAATTCCTTTTTTTTAATGGTTAAAATCGCCGCTAGTCGGGAGCTTGAAGAAGTGCTGTCATTTAATTGCTTAAGCAATTGATTCAGCTGATCAGTAGACCCAACCATTTTTCTATGCCTATTCTTTTTAACTGGTGCAGCCACATATTTCACTGCCGCAGGGTTTTGATCAGGCATAGACTGAGCTTTCGTTTTTTGAGGTCTTTGCTGACGCAGGGTATCTTGAGTGCCAGCAAAATTCTGTTCAGGATTTACGGTTTGATTTGCCAATCTAAAGAACCAAAAACCAACAGCACAAACCAATAATATAGCGGCTGCAGCCATCCACCAGGTAGATTTTACGCTTAAAAGCCTATGTCGTTTTTGATCATTTGCCTGGGCTAATCTTGCTTTTAAACCGGCAAGGTCTAGTTGGGGGGCATCCAGATGATCGAAATCTCCCCGGTGCTTTTCCACAAAATCTTTTATCGGATCATTCATAATATGCTTTATCCTTAAGTGAACTTAAAATTTTCTTTTTTGCGCGGTGATATTGCGTTCTAACCGTTGATGAGGCAACTCCTAACATCAGCGCAATTTCATCCTGCGACATTTTTTCAAAAAGATACAAGTTTAATATTGTTCTGTATCCATCTGAAAGTTCGTTAATACAACGGCGGACATCTTCTACACGGCTTTCAAAAATTTCATCATCTCTGATGTCGTATTCAGCTTCCGCCCTGAATTCATGATCGCCAAGATCTGAAAACAACAGTTTCTTTCGCCTGATGTGAGAAATAGATTTGTTAATGGCCATTCTCCTTACCCAAGCTTCAAAATTATTAATTTCCTTTAGTCGCTTCTGATCATTGAAAGCAGTAAAAAAGGTTTCCTGTAAAATGTCTTCTGCCTCTGCGCTATGTGTAATCAGTCTGCTAATGGAGTTAAAAATCCCACGGGCATAACGGTTGTACAATCCGGTATAGCCCAAATCTTTACCCTGAAGGCAAAGGGAAATCAATTCCTGATCTGATATGTTATCTTTTTGTGGCAATGAGCGTTTAGTTAGTCGGCGTTTTAGCAGTTTCTATCTTGTAGTCGCAGGATGTTGAATAATGTTGCATACAGATTTTATATTTAAATTTATTCATTTTATAAAGTTAAATGGCTGGCCTTATCAGGATATGTTTAAAGAAAAATAAAAATATTTTTAGTGTAATACAATATTGATTCAAAATTACCGTCTATATACTGAGAGCGTTAATTTAGATTAAACGGGAGTTGTCCTTCGGGATGATTCCCGTTTTCTTTTTTAGCACAAAATTTACCTATTCTCCGCAAATGATGCGGAGATTATCAAGGTTATTCTCCGCATTTAAATATAATACGCTAAGAGGCCTTATAGCGATACCACAAAAGAAATATCCTGATTTCTGACATGATTAAGTTATTATCAATATCTTATTTTTAAAATAATTTTCAGTCCATACAATAATCTTTTAAAATTACCGTCTTATACCTGAGAGCGTTAATTTAGATTAAACGGGAGTCGTCCTTAGGGATGATTCCCGTTTTCTTTTTTAGCCTTTATAAGGCGGCGTATTTAAACAGATCAAATCTTCAATTTATGGCAGTTGGAGGAAATTCCTTAAATTATTTTACCATACTGCAACACTTAATCTGTATTAGGTGTTATAAAAACGTATCTGCCTTTTACTGAGTGTTTATGCTTTTTAAATTATATTAAGAAGTATTTCGGAAGCAATATGGATTTATGATATTTGCTTAATTGCATTATTTTTTGAATATTATTACCATTTAAATATATGAGCGATATCGCAGCGAATCAGGACCGTTTCGCGGCCCTTGTAGCCGCAACATCCGACGTGGTTTATCGGGTGAGTCCAGACTGGGAAGTGATGTACGAACTGGATGGCCGGGGATTTTTAAAGAGTACATCAGCACCTCTTACCGGCTGGAGAGAACATAATGTTCATCCAGATGATATGCAATTGGTAAATGCCGCAATAGCAAAAGCAATTACGACGAAATCAATGTTTGAGCTGGAGCACCGCGTTTTGCAACCGGATGGTGGCATAGGCTGGACGATTTCAAGAGCAGTGCCGATATTAGATGATAAAGGAGATATTTTAGAATGGTTTGGGGCAGCCAAAAACATTACTTTTCGCAAAGAGATAGAAATTGAACTTCAGAGGGCAAAAGACCAGGCTGAACAGCAACAGCGGTTGTATGAAACCGTAACATCCAATACACCAGACCTCATTTATGTATTCGGATTAGATTATCGCTTTAATTATGTTAATAAGGCATTGCTTGAAATGTGGGGAAAGCGGATGGAGGATTCAGTCGGTAAAACCCTGCTCGAAAATGGATACGAGCCCTGGCACGCCGAGATGCATGAGCGAGAAATAGATGAAATTATTGCAACGGGAAAAGCCATTCGCGGAGAGGTAGATTTCCCCCATGCGGTATTGGGGAAAAGGACCTATGACTATATCCTTTCTCCTGTATTTGATTCCAATGGAGCGGTTGTAGCCATATCTGGAATTACCCGTGATGTCACCCATCGCAAATTGCAGGAACAGGAAAAATTCAGGCTGTCTGCAGAACTTGCCACTTTAAATGAAGCAGCCGAAGCCACAAATGAAGAGCTCAATGCCGCTAATGAAGAACTTCAAACCTCTCAGGAAAAGCTCAGGGAAGCCAATAGAAACCTGGAACAAATCCTGAATATGTTACCTGCTTCCGTTGTGGTGATTCGTGGCTATGACCTGGTGGTGGAGATGATTAACGAAAGCAACCTAAAATACTGGAACAAAAATAAAGAAGCGGTTCTGGGGAAAAAGTTTCTGGATATCTTGCCCGACCTTGCGGATCAACCTTTTGCCGGCCAGCTTCGGAAAGTGATGGAAACCGGTGAAGTAATCGACGTAAAAGAAAGCCCTGTACTTTTTACCATGCCCGATGGTTCTATCAGAGAAACTTATGTAGACTACACCTACCAACCCCTTGCTGATGCCTATGGGAACAGAAATGGTGTTTTAGTGATGTCTTTTGAAATTACAGAAAGGGTACTTTCTAGGCGATTACTGGAAAAATATACGGCTGAGCTCACCCAGGCAAATGAGTCACTTTCCATTGCCAACAATAAACTGGCAACCAGTGAGGCACGATTTAAGTTTTTTATCGAGGAGGCACCTGTGGCCATTGGGGTTTTACATGCCAGAGAATTAATTGTTGAAACCGCTAACCAGAAGATACTGGAAGTTTGGGGTAAAAGTTCGGAAATCATCGGGTTACCGCTTTCCCAGGCATTACCAGAATTAAGCGGTCAACCTTTTCTAGGCATACTGGATGATGTATTTACGAGCGGCGAGCCTTTTTACGCCAATGAGATCAGCGCCATGTTAAATCATGGTGGAGAATTAAAGGAAATCTTCTTTAACGTGGTCTATCAACCCGTAGTGGGACAGAATGGAATCGTATCTGATATCCTGATTGTTGCGGCAGATGTGACAGAACAAGTTCATGCCCGCAGGTCAATTGAACAAAGTGAGCAACATTTCAGAAAGCTTGCCGATCTTGTGCCTGCTAAGATCTCTAATGCATTGCCGAATGGAATGGGAACTTTCTTTAATCAACACTGGCTGGATTTTACAGGAATGAGTTTTGAGGATCTTCGTGATTTTGGTTATTACGAGATGATGCACCCCGATGAGATTGTTTCTTTTCAAAAAGGACTGGAGGTAGCAGCAGTTAATGGCACTCCGCATGTTGCGGAAATGCGTTTTAAAGATGCTAACGGAAACTATATATGGCATTTAAGTATCTCATCACCTATTTTGGATGAAGAAGGAAAGGTGATGATGTGGGTTGGATCTACAACCGACATTCAAACGATTAAAGAAGAAGAACAGCGCAAAAGTGATTTCGTGAGTATGTTAAGTCATGAGCTCAAAACTCCTGTTACTTCCATTAAAGGACATGTACAACTGGCCTTAAGATTATTGTCCAGAGAAACATTATCTCCCTCGCTACAAAAACTAAGCGCATCATTAACCCGTATTGATGTACTGCTTTTGCAACTAACAGGACTTATTGGAGATATGCTTGACCTTAGCCGGATTGATGCCGGAAGGATGGACTTGAAAGTTGATCATTTCGCAATTGATGCGATGGTAAAAGAAGTGGTAGAAGATTTTCGTTTAAGCCACCAGCAATATTTCTTCAACTTAGAAACTGAGGTGGAGGTATTTATTACCGCAGATCGGGATAGAATTAGTCAGGTACTGATCAACCTGATTGCAAATGCAATCAAATATTCTCCAAAAAGCAACAGGGTTGATATTTCTGTGAAAACAACAATAGATAGTGAGGTATTAATTTCCATAAAAGATTATGGAATAGGCATTGAAGAAAAAGATCAAAAGAAAATTTTTGAGCGCTTTTTCAGAGTGGAGGGACAGAATGAAAAATACTTTAGTGGCTTTGGAATCGGATTGTTTTTAGCACATAATATTATATCCAGACATGGCGGCAAAATTTTATTGGAAAGCCAAAGGGATCAAAGTTCAGTATTTACTGTGCACCTTCCGATTTAAGATTAAATAGAGAGACCGACAACCTTGAATTCTTCAAATGCATGAAAGTAAGGAAGGAAATGGCAATCGTAACCAACCGGGGTGTAAAAAGCAGTAAATAATTATTAAGCTCAGGTAATTAGAAAATGAGTGTGACAAACAAAACAAACAGACTATACATTAATTTAAAAGCATAGATTTTGTCTATATCAATAAAAAATAAAGTCATGGCGTCATATAAAAATTACATGCGCCATGACTTCATTCATTCTTTTATTCTGCTACAATTACAAACGTCAGAAAATCCAGAAGTTTAATTTAAGTAGCCATAATTTTATTACTTACCGGAAGGTATTTTCAGCCCGTCTCTAAGTTTATTCAGCTTCAGGTATTTAATTAATTCTTCTGGATGATCGGTCTGCATACCTTGGATGCCTTTTTTCATCGCATTCATCCAATCATCAGGCGTTTCATTTCTCTTTTGAACATCCAGAAAGACACTCATTCCTAAAGATCTGATCACAGGTAAAAGATTTTCAGACGGGATGTTATCTACAGCATCTAAAGGCATTTTATCCAGCGCCTTTAATAATTCTTCCTTTGTACCAATAGCTTTATCCAGACTCGACATTAAAGGCATATTCGGCGCAACTTTCTTCCATGAATAGTATTGTTGCAGCTCATTGATATAAACCAACACCTGATCTGCCATCCCTGCCTTTTCAATTGCCTTGTAAGCCTGATTTACATCCGCAGCTTTGAAATCCAGATAAATATTAATCCTGCCCTTGCAGGTTTTTAATGCATCAGCAAAGCTGGCCACCTGGTGCATGCTGCCATCTGTACCCTTCAGTGTAAGTTTTTTTACTTCTTCAAAATCAAGATCTTTTATCAAGCCCTTCCCATTACTCACCTGGTCTACACGGTCATTGTGCAAAAGGACCAATTGCCCATCACGGGTGGTGCGAAGATCTAGTTCTACGTAGTCTGCGCCCAATGCAATAGCCTCCTCGATAGCAGCGATGGTATTTTCTGGCTTGGTGAGGTGACTTCCACGGTGTGCAATAACAATGAAACCATGTTTTGATGTTGGCAGGGGCTTTGCCACCTGTTGTGAAAAAACAGGTAAACAAAAACTGCTCAACAGGATGATGCATAAAGCCAGATTCTTTTTTAAGCCCATAATTTTTATTGCTTTAAAGCTGGGTTCAGATCTGTAAATGCTGCCGCATGATCTCTATTTGTTTTTTGTAATGAAAAGGCATCGAAGAGTTCGCCGGAAGTTTTATAGGCTTCGAATTTAAGTTTTCCACCATCTACGTGAATCACCTGAAAAAGCTGGGTATTCTCTAAAGATACATCCATCCATTTGGCTCCATCTACCTGATACATTTTTGGGCCTGCAACTGAAACCAGATACACAGGTCCACTTACTTCACGGCCTGATAAACCTCTGGGTAAGTTCTGCCCACGGCTATAAGTATGATCATGCCCTTGCAATACCAGGTCAATGTGGTATTGATCAAACAGTGGCTTGAAGCGTTCTCTGAACTCTTTATTATCCCTGCTTTTTGCCGTAGAGAAAATGGGGTGATGAAAGGTAATCACTGTCCATAACTTCTTATTTTCTTTCAGTACTTTTTCAAGCCATTCATATTCAGCTTTAGCTGAAGCTTCGTCCAGAATGATCATTTGTGAATCCAAAGAGATAATGCGTACGTCCTGATAATCTACATAATATACAGACTTTTCAAGCCCCTTTGGTCCGTTACCAGCAAAAGTATATTGTACGCCCCAGTGTGGATCTAAGATTAGCTTTCGCTGATCATCACGTACATATTCGTGGTTTCCCGGCGAAGGAATACTTGGAATCATGCCATTGATAAAACCACCACCGTAGTGCCACTCACCCCACTCTCTGTCGTTATTAGAGCGATTGATTAAATCTCCGGTATGAATAATAAAACGTGCATCTGGCTGGTGAGAAAAAGCCTTACGGATAACACGCGACCATTTCGAACGGATATCATTCTGGGCATCACCCAGGTAAATAAAAGAAAATGGTTCATTTTTAGCCGAGGCGGTTGTAAATTGAAACCATTCGCTCCAGTGTTCACCTGATCCCACCCGATAAGCATACACGGTTGCTGGTTTTAAATTGGCAAAAGTAACATGGTGATACTTTGCTGTTTCATAGTTGTTTCCGCCATTTAACAAGGTCGAACTTGCGTCGTAACTTGTTATTGCTGTTTCTAAGGCAGGGTTAGCGTCTTCAGCCTTAATCTGTGCTTTCGAGGCCGTTATGGTCGTATCGGTACGCCAGTTAACGGTTTGACTTGTTGCAGGATCTCCTGCCCAGGTTGAAATTACGCGGTCAGGGTACTGGCTTGGACTAAAGTTTTGTGCAGATAGTTTTGTTAGCCATACGCCAACCATTACTGATGTGATTAAAAGTGATTTTATAAAGAATTTCATGTTAATTTTGATTGAGGATTTAAATTATTTGAGGTACCACATGAGCGTGTACTGATTGTCTGCGCCAAAAACTGAGACGGCTTTCTGGTAATTGGCTTTGTTCTTTGCGCTTTCCGAGTCTGGATAGATGTAACGTTTAGGGATTCCCCTTCCGGCTGCAAGCGGACCAGTTACAAAAGCCGGGTAGCCCGTTCGGCGTTGATCAAACCATCCTTCCGAACCTTTAAACAACATGGCTAACCATTTCTGCGTAATTAATTGTTCCAGTGTACCATCATATTTTACAAGTGGCTGATTGTAGTAAGTTTGAGCTGCTGATACCGCATAACTGCTCATCGATTCTTGGATGCCTTTATAGTACATGGATTCTGCTGTTTCTCCACTAACCGTAATTTTACCTTTCTGCATGGCTTCTGCCAGAATAAAGCACTGCTCGGTATAAGTTACCAGGCTGGCTTTTAATAAGGGATTGGTTGTACCTCCATTTTTCCTGAAGAATGAAGAGGAAAAAACAGAAACATGATCTTCTCCACCGTTATATGCTGATGGCGCATCAATAGCATTGGGTACGCCAACATATTTATTAAAATCCACAGTCGATCCAACCGTACTTTTTACAGGCTCTACCCAAATGGCCAACCTTGGATCATTTCGCTGAATCAGCCGATCTACCAGTTCCTTACTCACTTTGGTTTTTAAGTAGTCAAAATCAATCATGGCTAAAGGGCCACCTGACCAGCTGTAAGTGGCAATGTTGCCCAGGTATGCGATCTCGGCATTATCGGCACTGCTTTCAAAAATGGGAAACGCAGTTTTATCATTCACCATCTCCTGCATTTCAGTAAAGGCTGGCGCATAGTTTTTAGAGATGCGCAACAACATGCGTAAACGGAGTGAATTGGCAAACTTTCGCCAGGCGAGTGCCTTCCCTTTGAACATCACATCTCCTTTGGCGTTGATCTCCTGTAAATTGCCTTTCAGGATATCGTTGGCTTCTTTAAGTTCTCTTAACAAATCAGGATAGATGGTTTGTTGCTGATCATATTCCGGATAAATCAGATTGGATTCTTTAGATTTAAGCGCTTGTGAATAGGGAACATCTCCATATAAATCAGTTAGATAGCCAAAATTAAAGGCTTTCATGATCTTACTGATGGCGATATACTGGTTCTCTGATCGCTTTTGAGCGGTTTCTAAAAAAGTTTTGTTCACAGCTAAACGGGCATAAATATCATCCCAGTCAACTGGTCCCCAATCCAGCAAATCGTAACCAGTATTGCGCACCAGTGTAAGGTAGCGCGCTGCCGAAGCTGGTCTTCTGCCAACTGCATTTTCCTGGTAGGCGTAGGCTGTTGAAACCAATACATCAGACATTAAAAACTCCGTATTGGTGGTTTCTGGTGCATTGGGGTTGGTATTGATTTTTTCAAAGTCTTTAGTGCAGCTTGCCAATAGCACTGCAATGGCAAACAGAAGCGTTATATATTTGAATTTCATTTTTATACAGATTAAAAATTACAACTTAGTTTACATCCAAATGAGCGGGTGCCAGGCAAAGTCCAATGGCCCACACCCAGCTTAAAGCCTTCGGTAACACTCATGGTTGTTTCCGGATCATAACCTAAACCATTGGCTGTCCAGGTGTATAGGTTCCTTCCGATCAGAGAAAGGGAAAGGTTGCTGATGGGAAGTTTGCGGATAAGCTTTTTATCAAATACGTAGGTTAATGAGGCTTCCCTTATTTTGAGGAATGAAGCCGAATAGGTTAACCTTTCATAGTATTTATTGTAGGTATTGTTATAAAAATCGGCAGCGGCAATAATGATTTTGTTCTCCGTCAAGTTGCCATTGGCATCTGCTATATAACCTGGAATGATCATCCCGTCATTGCGTTTTCTGCCCTGCGAATCCGTCCACGCCAGGCCTCCTGTTTCTGCATCTCTGCCTGCAAGGGTATTATCGGTTAAACCTGCATTAATTAAACTTTTAACCACGTACGAGTAAAAATTACCGCCCTTGCGCCAGTCTAACAACACGTTTAAGGTGAAGTTTTTATAGCTAAAAGTATTGTTGAAGCCTACGGTAAAATCAGGATTATAGTTGCCTACTTTTATATATTCAGCATTGTTGCGGATGTAATGCCCTGTTTTATCCAATAAGGCTGCCCCGGCATTTGGCCCGCTGGTTACTTTGGTATAACTTGGGGTATAAAAGTCGCCAATTTTAGTTCCCTCCTTAATCAGGTAACGGATGTTATCACCATCGGCACTGCCCATTGAATATTCCTTCAAACCTTCTGAAAGTTCGATCACCTTATTTTCGTTTTTCGTAAAGTTTACATTGGTTTCCCACTTAAAGGCACCATTAAAAGGGACAGCATTTAAACCAATTTCCCAGCCGCTGTTCTGGATATTCCCGGCATTGATTAAGCGGTTAGAAGCGCCGGAGGCAATGGTTGTTGGGATATTAATAATCTGGTTTCTTTTATTGGTTTTATACCAGGTTACATCTATGCCTATGCGACTTTTAAAAAAGCGCAGGTCGCCACCAAATTCATATGAGGTCGCAATTTCGGGTTTCAAAAAGTTGTTCTTCAGGTTAAACTCGATGGTTGCCCTTTTTACATCTCCCCAGTCCTGGTTAAAAGGAATGGTATTGTATAACTGATAGGGATCGGTATCACTACCTACTTGTGCCCAGTTGGCCCTGAGTTTAATAAACGAAATTGCATCAGATTTGATTTTGAACACATCTGTTACGATGGTACTTAATGATGCGGATGGATAAAAATAGGAGTTGTTTTCGGCTGGCAAAGTGCTCGACCAATCGTTTCTTCCTGTTAAATCTAAAAAAACCATATCCTTAAATGACACCTGACCCAGGCCATACAAACTGTTAATGTGTTTGCTTGAATTGTATTGTGAATTAACAATGGTACCCGCCTGTGCGTTGCTGATGTTATACACGCCCGGGATGCTCAGGCTTTCAGTTTTCTGTGCCGTACTTCTGTTGGTCTGGCTCATCTGGTTGCCACCGGCCGAAAGGCTAAATGACCAATCCTGATTCAGCAGTTTCTTATAGCTGAGTAAAAAATCAGTATTCTGTTCCTTAAAAAAAGAATTGTCTATACCGTATCCGCCATATTTAAATCTTTTTGAGCTAAAAGGACGTTTGGTTTCATGCGTTTCATTGTACAAATCCAAACCGGTACGCACCATTAAACTCAGTTCTTTAGTGATATCGTAAACGGCCTGCACATTTCCAGTCAAACGGTTTCTATCATAGCCATTGGTATGTTCGTAAGCTACAAAGTATGGGTTATCAGAATCATCTGCTGAAAATTGTTCGATATTTTCCCTTCCCGGTTTCCAGTAATTCTTCAGGTCATTGATGTTTATGTTTGGAGGAAGCGAGTACAACATCTGGGTAACACTTTCCCGATAGGCTGATGGCCTGTTATCACTCTGGTTATTTACATAGCCTACATTGGTGCTGATTTTCAGCTTTGGATGCAGCACATAAGTTGCAGAAAGGTTAAGGGTATTTCTTGTTAAATCAGTGTTGGGCACTATGCCTTTATTGGTGAGGTTAGTATAGGATAAGCGGTAATTACCATCTGCATTTTTTCCGCTGATGGCAATATTATTGGTATAAGTGCTTCCGGTTTCATAAAAATCCTGAGGATTGTTGGCATATGATACCCAATCTGTAGCGATTGGTTTTCCGCTGGCATCAAGCGGGCTATTCCATTGCACATGTTTGGTGCCCACATCAAGCCTTGGGCCCCAGGCAGATGTGGTAGAAGAAGCAGGATCATCGGTATATTCGCCACCACCAAATGTGTGCTGAAAGTGAGGAAACATCCAGGCCTGATCATACATGGCATTGGAGTTGAAGTTGATGCCCAATCCTTTTTTACTGGCCGAACCATTTTTAGTGGTAATAAGCACCACGCCACTTCCTGCCCTGCTGCCATAAAGTGCCGCAGCACTTGCGCCTTTAAGGATGGTAATGCTTTCCACATCATCCGGACTAATGTCTGCTATCGGACTTCCATAATCAACTGATGAACGACCAACTTCTGTTGTGGCACGGAGTGAATGTGCTACAGGAACACCATCCACCACAAATAGCGGCTGGTTATCTGTTGCGATAGATGATTGCCCTCTAATGGTGATGAACGACGTTGATCCAGGATCTGAGCCTGTACTCACCACATTCACACCAGCCACTTTTCCTGCCAAAGAATTGATTACGTTTACTTCCTTTACCGTATTTACGTCGCTTCCTTTTACTGTAGCAATAGAATAACCCAATGCTTTTTCGGCACGTTTAATGCCCAGGGCGGTAACCACCACTTCAGAAAGGGCGGTTTCATCCGGAAGGAGGCTAATGTTTAATTCGGTTGCGCCACGAAGCGAACTTTCTTTGGTTTGGTAGCCCATCATCCGGAAGATCAGCGTGGCCGAATGGTCGGTCACATTCAGGCTATAATCACCGTTAAGATTAGTGGTGGTAGAGTTGTTGCCTGCCTTTTCGATTACATTTACACCAGGCAGTGGCAAACCTTTTTCATCGGTTACCTTACCTTTTATCCGTACTGATTTTTTGATGATGATCTGGTTTTTCTCGATCAGGTAGGTGAGTTTCAATGGCGGCAATATCCTGCCGAGGACACTGCTTACGGTTTCATCTTCAACCTTTAAATTACTGATATACAGCCGATCTATGTCGTCTTTATTGGTGTATACAAAATAGAACCCTGTTTTCTTTTCGATGATTTTGAAAAGTGTGGTTAGGCTTCCTTGTTTAAGGTTGATGCTTATTTTAACGTTTAGTTGTTGTGCATTTACCGGTGATGCCTGCCCTACAAAGAGCATGACAGAGAGCATAATGTAAATAAGGGTAAAAAAACGCATGACGCTAAAAATTAATTGACTAGTCACTGCTGACTTTTTCATAACTTTGTTTGTTTTAATCTTGATGGGTTAAAATAAAATTTAAAATTTCTTAGCTGCGGCATGCGCCAACATGCTGCAGCTTTCTTTTAGCTTGTGTTTAATTACATTTACCTCCTTTTATATAAATCGTTTGTTTGTTGATGGTGTAATGGATATCAAATGTGAGTTCCAGTGTGCGTAACACTTCTTTGATGCTTACATTATTAAATTTTGCCGTGAGTTCACAGTTGTCAAATGACTGATCGGAAATGATCTTTACCGCATATTTTCTAGAGATGGTTTGGAACACCTCTTCCATTGGAGTTTTATCGAAATGCATTTTCCCGATGCTCCAATCTATCGATGCCTGTGCGTCTTCTACGTTCTGACAACTCAAGCGATCGGATTTTAAGTCATAAATCGCTTTTTGATTGGGCAAGAGATGAACGGCCACTGATTGTTTACCCGCAGAATCTTTCGAAACCGCTACCTTGCCCGTCAGTACCGTTACTTCTGGCCCATCATTTTTCCATGCACGGATATTGAAACTGGTACCCAGTACTTTGGTTTGAATATTCTGGCTTCTGACAACAAAAGGATGAGCGGGGTCTCTCTTTACTTTAAAGAATGCTTCTCCGTTTAGCTTAACGGTTCTGATGGCGGCATGATTAAGGTTTTTAGGGAAGCTGATGCTACTGCCGGCATTCAGCCATATTTCTGAACTGTCGGGAAGTAATACTTTGATTATTTTGCCTGCACCTGCCTTTTCGGTTATCCAGGTTATTGGGCTTTCTGAGACAGACTGTTGTTTTTGATTGGTAAAAACGAAAAATACCAGTGCGCCAATTACTGCGGCAGCACTTGCAATTGTCCACCATTTTAATCTTTTAATTTTTCCTGTTTCTGCTGGTTCTAGCTGATGTTTAATGCCTGCAAAACTTTCCTGCCATGAATCATCCTCAGGCATAGCCGCCGTATCTTCCCACAGGCTAAGCGCCTGCTCCAATTGATCTTGCCGATCAGGATCATTACCTGCCCAATCTTTAAGGCTTTGCTCCAGTAATTCAACTTCTAAATTACGCCCGCCAGCACGCTCTTTTTCCGCCACATATGCAAGTACTAATTTCCAGGTTTCCTGATCCATTCTAATGCCTTTATACCTACAAGACAAGAATGAGCGCCGCACTACGGGCCGCAAGTTGTTAACTTTACATCAATAAATTGTTAAGCAGTAACCTATCTGAACGCTGATTCGTTTTTCAATACTTTTTGTTGAAGAAACTGAAAACCTTTTACCAGGTGGTCTTCTACTGTTCTAACGGAGATATCCAATAAATTGGCAATTTCTTTATAGCTGAATCCGTCAATCCTGTACAGGTAGAAGATCAGCCGCCGCCTTTCTGGCATCTGATCTATGAAGGCATAAAGCATGCGGTTCCGGTCTTTATTCTGGAAGATTTGTGCCGGTGTTTCTTTGAGGTCGGTTATTTCAGGTGTTTCTTCCTCACCGTCTATGTGCCAAAGTTTTACCCTGGCTTTTTTGTGGTAATTGGTTGAGGCATTTTTAACCGCACGGAATAAATAGGCCTTTTCATTGCTGGGTATAACCTTGTTTTTCCAGATGGATATGAACACGTCATTTAATAGGAGTTGCGCCTCTTCTCTATCCTTTACCAAATAAACCGCATATTTTTTTAACGTGGGGTACATTCGGCGATAAAGGTCTTCGAATGCTTTTTCATCGAATGCCTGTTCCTGAGCATCATTAGATCCGGCCATATTATTTTTGCCCATCTGTTGTTCTGGCAAAATGATCATAAGCAAATGAAACCCTATTAACCATTAAAGCCAGAAGGAACATATTAAAAATGTAAACCAGCCTTTTTCAAATAGAGGAGCAACTCTGCCGGACGGTCGCTTTGCAAAATAGCAGGTTTCTTTTCAATTAGCCAGCCCCAGCTTTCCTTCTTTTTGTTTTCTTCCACAGCTAGGTCATCATCATGACCACCATTTAATGAAGGCCATAAGCTATTTAACCAAAGCACCTGTTGTTTGGCAATTTCGGGCAGCATCTGAAGGTTTTTCAGGGTATCGGTATCGAAAATGGGCTGAATAATGCTTTTTTTATTGGGTAGGTAACTTTGAATAATCGGGAGGGCATCTGTACCTTTCATGTTCACCACAACCATCAGGTAGGCCTGTGCCGGAATTACTTCATGGCTTTTCAAATACTCAAAGGTTAGGTTATCACCTACATTTACAATGGTTTGATTGAGGGTTTCCGTTTCCTGAAGAACCTGGAATACTTCTTTCAAGTGGTCATTGCCTTTATCAACATTGATGATGATTTTACCTTTTGCAGCCAGCATCATTTCTTTTAAGGTTGGAATACGATGGGGGGTAATTCTACCCAGGCCATTTTTTAATTTAAACTGCTGGATTTCAGCAAGGGAATAATCACTCACTTTGCCTTTTCCATTGGTGCTTCGATCGATGGTTTGATCATGCATGACCACCATCTGGCTATCCTTCGTCATTTTAACATCTAGTTCCATGATGTCGAAGCCTTTTTCTATACTATTTAAAAGGGCCTTCATCGAATTTTCGGGTGCATTTCTCCAATCGCCACGGTGGGCAGCAACCAGAATTTCTTTATTGTCTTTACTAAATAGGACAGCAAGCCTTTTTTCAGGGTGTTGTGCCGAGGCAGCCCATGATGATAGCATCAGTGCGCTTAATAAAAGCAGGTGATAGCTTCCTTTCTTTAAACAGGTTTTATATTTCATCTTTTTTAAATCTATGGAAATGGATAAAATGGCGACTGTTTTCACAGCCACCATTTAGTAAATAAAAAGGTCAAACAAACAATTAATAGCCCGGGTTCTGGTACATTTTAGCCGGATCTAGCTTTACTTCATCGAAAGGAATCGGGAAGAATCTGTCTTTAGTGGTTACGTTCGCCAGCTTGGCAATTCCGAAAGAAGATTGCGGCTTAGCCTTTAAATAAGTGGCCAATTCGGTGGCTGTAAAATTTCTGATCAGATCAAACCAGCGCTGGTGTTCAAAAGCAAATTCTACCCTGCGCTCATGAAGAAGGGCCAGTTTCAATGTTGGGAAAGCTGTTGCATAAGCAGCATTGGCTCTCGAAACCGCATAAGTTGGCATTCCGGCTCGGGTTCTCACCATATCCAGGTACTGGATGGCTGCGGCATCATTTCCTTGTAACATGTTCACTTCAGCCAACATCAAAATCACATCTGCATAGCGCATCAAGATCCAGTCATTACCACCATAGCCGTTTGCTGTTGCCAGTGAACTTGCATCACGGAATTTGGTGATGAACCAATCTTTCACAATAGGATCATTGGCATATTTTACCGAGAAATCTTTTCGAAGATCCGAAGCTTCGTATTCATTAATTAAATCTAATGTCACGTTTCCACCAATACCGGTTGATACTTTCAGAGAGTTGATGGTTTCGCCTTTGGCCTGGTTATTTGCGGCAATGCTTGAACTGTAGTTTACATCACCCTGTTTATTGGCAATCTGGAAAATCAACTCTTTACAGGTTGTCTTTTTGTTTACATCAAACACATCGGCATATGGAATTTCAGATAAGTTTCCGAAGGTTTTCATGTTGTAAGCAGCCAAAAGGTAGGTATTGGCATTACCGAGATTTTCAGCCTTGTTGTTTGCAAGCGTAGCAGCCATGGTGAGGTAAACTTTGCCTAAATAGGCATTGATGGCTGCTTTTGAGGCCCTGCCAATTCCAGCCGTTGGCTGAAAGTTGGGTAGGGTGCTGCTTAAACCATCTTTTAAATCTGCTACGATCTGATTGTATACGTCTGCTTCCGGCACCCTGAAGGTAGCTGCGGTTACTTCATCGGTGGTTACCAATTGTTTGGTCACCAATGGAACAGGCCCCCACTTGCGCACCAATTCAAAATACATGATGGCCCTTACAAATTTAGCTTCTGCTATATAATTGGTTTTGGTGGCCGGATTGGCAAAAGAAACTTTATCAATATTGGATAAAATAACGTTGGTTCTGGCGATGGAATTATACAAGGCCAGCCAATGTGTTTTTAAGTAAGAGTTACTTGGCAACAGCGAAAAATCGTTAAACTGAAAGGGTTCGCCGGCATTACTCTGGTTATCGTTTCTTCCGGTATCATCTGAGCGTTCATCGGTAAATAAACCACTGTTCTCACCTATGGTATTGCTACTCCTCATGGCCTGGTAAGCACCATTAACGGCAAGCAATACATCATTCTCTGTTTTAAAATAATTATCTACTGTTACGGCATTGGGATTATCTTGCTGCAAGAATTCTTTTTTACAAGCACTGAAGCAAATTGTAGTACCCAGGGCAGCTATTAAAATATATTTTTTCATTTTGTTAAATTCTAAAAGGTCAGTTTAATACCAAGGTTGTAATTTCTTGCCAGTGGATAATTTCCATAATCTACACCAGGCGTTAAGTTCGAACCGCCATTATAGTCTACTTCAGGGTTATAACCTTTATAATCGGTAATGGTGAAGGCATTGTCTACACTTGCATACACGCGAATATTGCTCACTTTAAGTGTATTGGCAATGGCTTTAGGGAAACTATAGCCTAAAGTAATGTTGGTACACCTGAAATAGGATCCATCCTGAAGATAGAAAGATGATAAGCGAGTATTGTTACTTTGTGTTCCGGCACGTGAAGCCCTATAGTTTAAGCCACTTCCGGGATTGGCTTCATTCCGGTAGCGGTCTGCCACCTCGGCATACTGGTTACCAGAACCTTCAAAGTTATACAGGTAATAATCCTGCCCATCTAATACCTGGTTGCCTTGTGATCCATTAAATGAGGCCCTGAAATCAATCGTTTTGTAAGAGGCGTTTAAGGCGAAACCATAAGTGAATTTAGGGTACGGGGTACCGATAATGGTTTTATCCGCATCGTTTACAATTCCATCACCATTGGTATCCTGAAAATACAAATCGCCAATTTTAGCCGGATTGGTAGCTGATGCAGAAGGCGCTACCTTACCCAGATTGTCTGCCGTGATTCGGCCCAATACTTTGAAACCATAGAACATGCCTATTGGCTGGCCTTCCTGGGTAATGTGGGTCATGTAAGAACGTTCGGCACCGTTGGTTAGAATGGTACTCGCACCACCCATATCCAATACTTTATTTCGGTTTAACGCAATGTTTCCGCTTAGCCCTAAGGTAAAATCATGGTTCTGGATGATTCGTCCATCTAACTGAACATCGAAACCGGTATTGCGCACCTTACTGTCTGCCAGGTTGGTGAGGATGGAAGCGCTGCCTGAAACTGCTGAAATGGGTTGATTAAACAAGAGGTTATAAGAATTACTGAGGTAATAGTTGGCAATGATAAAGAGGCGGTTTTTGAATAAACCTATGTCTGTACCGAAGTTATACTGGGAAGTAGATTCCCATCCCAAGCCTTTATCCTGAATGGCGTTTGGCCAGATGGCTGTTGCAATTGCATTGCCAATCACCACGCCGCCGGGTGCACTCATTTGCTGCTGGGTTCTATAATTTGGAATGTTGTTGTTACCACTTAAACCCCAGCTCGCCCTGATTTTTACGGTAGAGTGTTCGCCCAAAAAGTTGTGGTAAAAATCTTCATCAGAAAGGTTCCAGCCTGCTGAAACGGAAGGGAAGTTACCATACTGGTTTAAAGGGCCAAACCTGGAGGAGCCATCACGGCGGAAAGTTCCAGTTAAAAAATATTTGCCCGCATAATTGTAACTTACCCTACCGAAATAGGATAGTAAGGTGTTGGTTGCTTTTGCGGCATTATCCAAAGTAAAAAAGCTTGGATCGGCGCCTTTATCTGAAATCTCTCCTATATAATCATTCTGGAAGCCTTTAGCCGAAACTCGAAGGGTATCACTGGTGGTTTTCTGTGCAGAATATCCAGCCAATACATCTAATTTATGCTTGCCTAAAGTTTTACTGTAGTTCATCGTAAATTCTGCCAGCTGATCGGTCTGGCTCAGCGTTCTTGCTACAGCATTAGCGGCCGTAACTGATGCAGTAGAATATGGTGGGTTATTGCCATTGCTCAGGCTGGTTGGCAAGTAATAATCATATTTCTCATTATAAGTTTGTGTACCCAGATTGGCTTTAAAATCAAGACCATCTAAAATTTTATAGGTGGCATTGGCATTATAGGTGCTTCTGCTTCCTTTCCGGGTAATTTTTAACTGTTCTACAGTAGCCAAAGGATTTTCGGGATTTTGAATTCCATACTGGGAGGCCAGAGAAGCCATGCCAAACTGAATCGGGTTGCCATTGCCATCACGTGCCGGAAGATAAGGCAGGTATAGCAGTGCAGACATCATCGGACTTAAATTGTATCGTCCTTCCTGTACCTCGCGGTTGTTATTTTGTGTATAAGCGATATTTGCGCCTACACGCAGGCGCTCACTCACATTCCCATCGATATTGGCCCTGAAGTTGATCACTTTCTGATTGGTATTGGTTACGATACCATTGTTATCTTGATAACCTCCGCTCATGAAATATTTCACATCTTTATTTCCCCCGTTAAAAGAGAGGTTATGACGCTGGAAAGCCGCAGTTCTATACAATTCATCCTGCCAATCGGTATTGTATTGTGCCGGGATGGCTTGCTGGGTAGAGAAATTGTAAAGATCGGCAGGGATACTTACGCTACTTCCATTACCTACATTGGTGATGCGGGTAGCATTGCTGTCGCCAAACATGGTATCATTCCATGTCTTGCCAGAATTGACCCATAAATCTTTATAGGCGTTGTTCCGTCCATCGATCAGTAACTGGATAAACTGATTGGCATCCAGGAGATCAATCTTTTTGGACAGCTGCGAAACTCCACCCTGCACATCGTATTCAAAATGACCTTTTCCGTCTTTCCCTCTTTTGGTGGTGATTAACACTACTCCGCCGGAGGCCCTTGATCCATAAATTGCTGCAGATGCGGCATCTTTTAAAATATCTATGGTTTCGATGTCTTCGGGATTGATCGACACATTATTTCCTGCGGGATAACCATCAATTACATATAAGGGATCAGAACTGGCGTTGATGGAACCCACGCCACGCACCCTGATTTTAGTACCTGAATAAGGTGCCCCACTGGTTTGAGAAACCTGTACCCCCGCTACCTTGCCCACTAAGGCCTGGCCTATTGTTGGGGAGGTGAGGTTCATTTCTGAAGCCTTCACACTACTGATGGCACCGGTAAGGTCAGATTTCCTTACTTTCTGGTAGCCAATAGCCACCACTTCGTCTAAGGTATTGTTGCTTTCTCTTAAAATTACATCTAAGGTACGGGCAGCATTTACGCCTACTTCCTGAGAAGTATATCCTATAAAGCTAAATACCAAAGTGGTTTCTTCCTGTAATGCAATGGTATATTTACCATTGCCATCCGTTACTGTGGTTTTTTTATTTTTCTTGTCGTAAACACTTACGCCAGGCAAGGGCTGATGTTGTTCGTCGGTCACTGTACCAGTGATGGTAAAAGCAGCCCGGGTTTTCACTATGGCCAGATCGCTTTTATACAGGCTAGCGGCCATGATTGGCGAATTGCTGATGGCCAGTAATCCAATAGGCAAAAGCAATTTCCTGCAGGTAGGTTTTAAACCTGCAATAAAAGAAAATGATGTCATCTCTTAGTTGTTAGTAATGATTTTTGTTTGGTTTGTTTTTCTCGTGATATTCAAAGGCATGTAGAAGCGGATTCACATAGGCATTGAGTTAAATACATCACAAAATTATTTCGAGTGCTTTAATTGCGCCAAAGCTAGGTGTGTACTTTTAACACTATGTATCCTTAATGTTAAGTCTGAAAGAATGTTTATTTATCGGAAGATTACTAAAAAGCCTCAGCCTAAGGAGTGGAAGTAAAAGCGTTTAAAAAAAGCCCCACCCCGGCCCTCCCCAGAGGAGAGGGAGTGCGAAGTGTTTATATCTTTATATTTCTGAAATATCATTTGAATGTCTTATCTCATACTCTCCTGATCCAAAATTTAGCCATTTTCGTAAGTCACTTAATTAGCATTAAATCAACGGGACGATTTAGACTATAAAATGATGCCTGAAGATAGGACATCTTAATGCTTACCCGGGCTTCCGGATGGGATCCCGGGTAGCAAATAAACCCGCTTCTTTGCCAGGGCTTCTTCCTTTCCCATTGGCTTTCTCCTGGCATATTGCCGCTATTTAAACCATCTGCCTCTTTTATTGTTGTTGTTAAACTAAAGCATTTATGTTATGAGGTGTATCAGGCTATGGAATCATTTAAACCCGGAATATGTATCGCTTAATTTATACCAGTATTGCATCCGCTGTGATGCAGCCCGCAGAACTTATCGAAATTTTGAAATATTCCAGAGATTGGAATAAGGCCCATTATATTACGGGCTGCCTGGCTTATATTGAAGGTAACCTGGACAAAGTGCATCAATGCCGCTTTATCCAGGTGTTGGAGGGCCCCGAAGAAGAGGTGCATGATCTTTTCCAAAATATCAGTAAAGATAGCCGGCACAATGGTGTTACCTTGATTAAACGGGGGCAGATTGAAACACGACATTTCGAATCCTGGGAGATGGGCTTTGAAAAGATGACACTTGATGGGAATGCCACCTTGCAGGGGTTTTTCAGGTTAGACCCACAGGTACTGGCCCTACATGGCAATATCCATAATAACATGATGATGGATTTTATGAAGTCTTTCTATTATTATCTTTAAACACGAGGCTTTATTTATCTGGCGGAAACGATAATCTTTCCTTTGGCCGCACAGGGAGGTACAAAACTTGAAATGCTTCAGTATGGAAAGGTGAATGACAGGGGCATTAGAAAGAATAAGCAACTATAAGTTCATGTTTGCTGGCTTGTTGCCCCAAATAAACACATCATTAGATCGGGCTTGATCTTAATCAGGTAGCGCACATTAATGTTTTATCAAAAAAGGGTGTTCCGTTTTACCGAAAACACCCCCAACTAAACCAAATTATTCAAAAATCTTTGTGATTAATATCCGGGATTTTGTTTCAACTTCGGATTAGAACCCAGGATATCCCTGCCGATCGGAAAGATTTCGGTATGGTTGTCTGCATCAGGTTTTTTATCCCACCAGGTACCGGATGTAAATACACCCCAACGGATAAGATCTGTTCTACGTCGGTTTTCGCCAACAAATTCTCTTCCCCATTCATCAAGCATTTCCTGGTCAGTTAGCTGCGCACCGCTGGTGTTATAGATACTGGCTGAACCGGCTGGATAATTCCGTTGCCTTACCTGGTTCAAAAAGTTAGCTGCACCCGCCTTATCACCGGCACGGTATCGGCATTCGGCTAGCATGTAATACACTTCCGAAAGACGGATCTCTGCATAAGCTGAAGTAATCCGGTTAGGATCAGGTGTTGGATAAACCGGGTATTTAACCAGAAACACACCAGAATTATGGTCGGCATGGTTCATGTTCGATTCCTTATCTGCTATCCGAGTGCCAGGTTTTGCGCCAAGAAAAAACCCAACCTGATCACGAATGAATAGTGCATACGGGCCTTTATTTCCCCTTACGGTATCTGGCCTTGAAACGCCGTTAGTAGTGGCTGTATATGGCAGGTAGCCGTATAAAAACATGCCCTCGCGTTTGCTGTTTCCCAGGTTTTTATACTTTTTCAGGCGAACGTCATCAGGGTATTTCTGGAACTTTATAAAGGGTTTTCCTAAACTATGCGTGTATTCCACACTGTCTACATCACGGCCGGGTTGCAGTGCAAACCTTGGGTTAGACTTGCCAAAATCAGTAAAGCCACAGTACAATGGTGCAGCATCATAAGTCATTCCCCAAAAGAACATTCCGCTATCATATTGCCAGTGTGTACGGGCAAGCGTTCCGGGAAATCCGTAAATCACTTCGGAGTTTAATGAGCTGTTGGTATAATCGAACGGCGCATCCCAACGGGTATCAAGCGTGTAGCTTCCATATTTTCCGCTGATGATATCGCGGCAAAGGATTTCACATTCTGCATATTTCTCGGTACCGATATAAACCTTAGCATTGAGATAAAGTCTGGCTAATAATGTTGCCGCCGCAGCTTTTGTCCATCGACCTATACCATTAGCACCCAGCTGATCTCTAACCGGAAGATCAGGGATGGCTGCCCTCAGTTCTGATTCGATATAAGTAAATGTTTCCTGCGGGGTGGCTTGCACGCCGCCTTGCGTGGTGTTTTTTACATCCGTTACAATTTCAATGTTGCGGTAAAAATCAAATGCACGAAGGTAAAACCATGCACGAAGTGTTCTAAGTTCAGCTTTGAAATCGTTCAGTTCAGCAACCGTCACATTGAGTTTAGAAGGGTCTGAAATACCTTCCATATCCTGTAATGAATTGGTAGATAAAACAATTCCCTGGTAGAAGTTTCTCCACGCACCGTTGGTAAAACCATCAAGCGGTGTCCAGGTATGGTAATGCATCCGCTGGTAGTAACCACCATCTTGCCAATCACCCTGGCGGTTGTATGTCCCCATTTCATCGGTGCTGTTTTCACCCACCGCATATACATCATTTCCCTGAATGCTCCAGTAGGCGTGTTCAAAAGGGCGTAAGAAATCCCTGATCACATCATCCCGACGGGTAAGAAAGTTTGCCGCATCGACTTTGTCGTATACTTCTTCATCCAGTTTTGTACATCCGGCCAGCATCAACAGGATCATACCGATCAATATTTTATAATTTTTCATTTTATTCTGTATTAAAAATTTACCTGAAGTCCTAAAATCAATTGCAGGGTAGAAGGATAATAATTCAATGAGGTGTTTACGCCTGGCGTTAAGCCGTTAACTTCTACCTTCTCCGGATCTCCACCAGTATATTTCGTAAAAGTGTACAGGTTTCTGGCAGCACTATAAACCCTGATCGACTTGAGGTATTTAATGTTCAATTTCTGCCTGTAACCCAATGAAACGTTATCTATTTTTAAAAACGAGCCATTTTCAAGAAAATAATCTGATGCAATAGAAGTGGTGGATGTACTTTTCAGTAATGAATATTTACTACTACTATCATAAGCTGATTTCAGCACATTTGCATCCGTTTGGCTGGAGGGTGTACCCAGATAAAATGCTGATGTATTGAATATTTTATAACCAAAAGTTCCCCTGAAAAATATGCCCAGATCAAATTGTTTATACCTGAACGTGTTTCCTAATGAGGCGATGAATTTTGGCAGACCATTCCCAACAAATTGTTTATCATCATTATTCGCCTGGTTGGCTGGTACAATTGATCCGTCTTTTTTGTAAACCAACAGTGCGCCCTGATCGTTAACCCCTGCAGATTTCAGGGTATAAAACTCGCCTATGCTGTATCCTTCCTGAATCCGCTGGATGTTTCCTGGCGAACCCGGAGCTGGTAAGCCCGCTACATCCTGAAAAGTTCCACCGTTGTATAATGCGTTTGAAAATGAAATGAATTTATTTTGGTTATAGGAAAATGCCAGGTTGATGTTATACTCGAAATCTGGACTCTTGATCACTTCTCCGCTTAATGCCACTTCAATACCAGAATTTTTCATCGATCCGACATTGGTAAAGGTGGTGGCCTGCGTATTTGGCGGAACGGATACATTGTAGTCCCCCAGCAGGTCTTTATTTTTACGGGTATAATAATCAATAGAGCCACTCAGTCTACCTTTAAGTAGCGAGAAATCAATGCCTACGTTAAAGTTTTCTGATTTTTCCCAGCTTAAAAATGGATTCACATTGGAAGATGGTCCGTAAACCTGGTAATACTGGCCATTAAATGGGAAATAACCCGCACCACCATATAACAGGAGTGAAAGGTAGTTTCCAAAATCCTGATTTCCGGTAACGCCATAATCTGCCCTGATTTTTAGCTCATTCATCCAGGGAAGTTTATCTTTGAAAAACGTTTCTTCCGAAATCCTCCATGCTGCAGATACTGCAGGGAAATTTCCCCATTTGTTGTTGGCTCCAAATTTTGAGGAACCTTCTCTTCTTAAGCTGGCAGTGACGATATACCGATTATTGAAATCATAATTAAGCCTGCCAAAGAAAGCAATTAAAGTAGATCCATTCTGGGTAGAAGAAACGGCAGACTGACCCTGCCCCGCAGCTCCGCCATTATACAAGCCAGAACCGAGGTTGTTCCATAAATAAGTATCAAAAGGAAAATCGTAATTCTGGGAATATACCTGCTTGTAATTGTAAAGGGAATAAGAATACCCGCCGAGCAGTTTAAAATGATTTTTACCCAGGTCGAGATTATAATTACCCGTCCATTCGATATTTTTCTGATCATTTTCCTGCTGTTCCTGTGAGGCGAAGTTGGTTTGGGTAACCTTGTTTGAGTTTACTACTGATGAAAGCGTAGAGGGTGAGAAATTCAGATTTTTGGATGATCGGCTAATCTGAGAAATGGTGACCATGGTATTCAGGTTCGGAAGAATGTTCATTTTAAGGGAACCATTCAAATCCAGTTCCTTAATCTCCGACTGTGATTTAATCAGGTTCGCATTCTCTACCGGATTATTGGAGAAGAATCCGGTATTGATAAAATTATACTTCCCGGCATTATTGAAAATCGGATAGGTTGGATTCAGGGTAAGTGCGTTGTTAAAATTCCCTTGATCCGCATTGCTGGTGTTCATCATTCTGGGTGCGGCAGTTAAGGTAGCCACAAAAAGGCCATTATCAGTGGTGTGGTTAATATTTAACCTTGCTCCATACTCTCTTTTACTGGCCCGGAGATCCACTCCATCTGCCTTCCGGTAATCTGCCGAAGCAAAATAATTGGTTTTGGCAGAGCCTCCCGAAAACTGAACGGTATGTTTGTGAGCAAAAGCAGGTGCATTGGTTACTTCTTTTAACCAGTCTGTTTTTGCACCATAATCCTGCCCCTGCTTATTCTGCACGCGGTTGGCAATAAATTCTTCTGCACTGAGGTTTTCCAGCTGGTTATTCAGATAATCAAAACTGGTAAAGCCATCATAAAACATCTGCGATTGTGAGGTTCCTTTTTTTGTGGTGATGATAATCACACCATTGCTTCCCCTGGTTCCATATATGGCTGAAGCTGCACCGCCTTTCAACACGTCTATACTTTCAATATCATTCTGGTTGATGTTATCAATGTTTCCTCCAGGCACCCCGTTAATGACATAGAGAGGGCCTAAACCTGCGCTTCGGGAGGAAACACCTCTAAGCTGGATGCCCGGACTGGAGTTTGGGTCTGCACTGGCCGTATTGGTGATGGTTAATCCCGGTACCTTACCCTGAAGCGACATGAGGGGATTATTGGCCGAAACCGTTAATAAATCCTTTCCTGAAACATGCGTAATGGCACTGGATACTTCTTTTTTGTTCAGCGTTCCGTAGCCGACACTCACCACTACCACCTCATTTAATTGGCTGGATGATGAGCCTAGTGTAATGTTTATGGTATTTGACTGGGTAAGGTTAATGTTTTTAGCCTCATAACCGATATAGGAAAAGGATAGAGACTTGGCATTTGCGGGTACTGAAATACTAAAAGAGCCTTTGTTATTGGTTGTGGTAACGTCAGATTTCAGGTTATCGGTAACGTTGACACCGATTAATGGCGATCCGTCGGTTTGATCGGTAACTGTGCCCGAAATGGTTCTGTTCTGTGCTTTTGCAACCACATTGCAGAGGCAAAGAAAGCAACACAGGCTTAACATTTGAATAAAATTCTTGTACATATAAGGTCTTTTTGAATGAATTTTGGTGAGTTGGTTATGGATTCTTCAGGGGTGTGAAAAGATTGTTTTGCACCATTTGTGCATCAGTACCTTTCTTTTCTGTAACCTTCTGATGAGAAAAATGGAATCAAGGTGACTTGTTTTGACTCATAGGAGAGGTGGTTTTGTCCATCGGATGGAGGAAGAAAAGCCGCACATGTGCTGCAGATCAGTTCTACAAAGCATTCTTTGGAGTGGTTAGTATTTGGTTAGTTGATGAAATAAATTTCCTGTTGATTTGGATTTTAAATTCAGAGTCTAAAAATAGCCAATCGTCGCTGCGAATCTTCCAGATCAAGCTGTGAAGAGGGATTTATATAACCAAAACACAGGCGCTCAGGAATTCAAATTATTAATAATCAGAACCTTATGTTTTAAAGGATTGAAAAATGTATAAATGATTTCATCAAAATGATCATTGGATATTGGTGCTGATTCAAAAGTGTGCAGGTGTTTTGTCGTTCTTTTTAGGGTAGCAGAACGGCATGATTGCACGTTTGGAATAATTCTATCAGCCAACGGAAATTAGAAAGGCCGTTGATGTAGCCGAAGCAGATTTATATTTTTATCCCAGCCGGGTATGCTGCTATCACATTTTAATATAATTTTGATAAACCCTATAGCTCAACATGAAATCGTTTTACCTCTGCTTTTTTTTGATTTTCATCTGCTGTATGATAAGCTTATCTGCTCCGCGAGATAGCATACTGAATGTGCTGAAACAAGAGCTTTTGAAAAAGAAGGATTATGATCAGATCAAGCTTCAGCAAATCAAGAGCATCAAAGCCCGGCTACACCACAAACCTGTAAATTATTATGCTGTTTATACAGACTTGTTTCATGCGTATGAATATTATAAGTTCGATTCTGCCTTTGTATACGGGAAAAAGATGCTTGATTGGAGCATAGTGCAAAAAGATTTGGTCAAGATTAACTTTAGCAAGATTAAACTGGCATCGCTCCTGCTTCACGCCGGATTGTTTAAGGAAACCTTTGACTATTTAAAGGAAATTGATGTATCTGTTCTGGACAACAGGATGAAGTATGAGTATTATGGACTGAAATCGGGTGCTTATTCTAACCTGGCCATTTACAACAGTGATGCAAATTTTACGCCTGGCTATAACCAGAAAGCCATTCATTACCTGGATTCGGCCATTAAGCTGTGCTCACCCAACTCCTTTGAACTGCGCTTTAC
Source organism: Pedobacter psychrotolerans (assembly GCF_004340665.1). GTDB lineage: Bacteria > Bacteroidota > Bacteroidia > Sphingobacteriales > Sphingobacteriaceae > Pedobacter > Pedobacter psychrotolerans. The sequence goes on along the minus strand of NZ_SLWO01000003.1, from coordinate 500,830 downwards.
GCTCGGTAACAGGCAAGTGGTTTCCGGACAGACCCGCCAGCCGCCCCTATACTTTCTGGAGATCCTGGAAAGGGATCAAATTAATGAACATGACCGTGCCCGGGTATTGACCGCCATGGCGGCTTTTTATCAGCAGGATGCAGACCATGAAAAAAGGGTACAGGTTCTGGCCGAATCTGCCATCTGCGATATCCGTTCATCCACCAAGGAAACGCTGGCCACCTTGTTACTGGCCGAAGATTTATTTTACCATGGCGACCTGCCCAATGCCTATCTGTTTATTCAGCATTCCCGTGATGATGCTGGATTTTATGGAAACCGCCTCAGAAAATTAAAGATTGAATCATTATTGCCCGAAATGGCCACTCAGGTGAACCTGGCTACTCAGAAACAAAAGGACAAGTTCATTAATTATTTCTTCATGATCTCCCTGATTGCCATTATTATTTCGCTGGTATTATTTATGATTTTTATTCAGCTCAGGAAGCTCAAGGCTAAGGAACAGATCATTGAAGAAAAAAACAATGAATTGAAAGCAGTTAACGAACAGCTGCAAGCCATTAATGAAAAGCTCAGAGAATATGCTACAATTAAGGAAAAGTATATCGGTCAATTTTTTGATTTGATATCAGGCTATATTGTGAAGCTAGACAAACAGAAAAAAAGTATGGAGCGCAAACTGATGACTGGCCGGTATCAGGAGGCACTTCATTCGCTGAATGAGATTGATATCAAAAAGGAAAGGGAGGTGCTTTTTAATACTTTTGATCAAGTGTTCATTAGTATTTTCCCTAATTTTGTAGCGGTGTTGAATGCGATGCTTGCACCCAAAGACCAGATCTGGCCAAAACAGCAGCAATTGCTGAATACCGAGCTGAGAATTTTTGCCCTGATTAGACTGGGCATCACTGATTTACAGGCCATTGCCACTATTTTGGAATACTCCGTAAACACTATTTATATTTATAAAATGCGGATTAAGGCCAAAGCGCTGGTATCCGGAGAGGAGTTTGATCAGGTGGTGATGGATGTTAAAGCCATCTGATTGAGTTTTTTTCTGTTAATGGCAGATCATGAAAAACAGGGACATCAGGATGATCAATAACCTTATCCGCTTTTAGTTAGCCTTCACCCGTTTTCCAAACCTATTTCTTGTCTGGCTGTTATCATACAGCGTGATAAGCCATCTGTAACTGCTTATCTGCATTTTGCCAACCTCCAAGATATGAGCACAACTGACCAGCCATCTTACCTTAACTTTGACCAAGACCATTATCCCTGGAAGCCTGACATCAATTACCGTAAACACCCTGAAAAGTACAAAGTAGGTAAAGGCGAACAAGGTGTGCTGATTTGTGAGCCTTATAAATCAGAAATCGGTCAGCATTGGCGCTTCAAAACACCTGAAATCGCCACCTCTAGCAGCGAAAAGATCATGGCGCTTTTCTATACCTACCTTAAACATGGAGAATTTGTTGGTGCAGATATGGCTAGAAAATATCTTCAAATGGGATACACCAGGGCCAGACGTTATGCCAATTATAAAGGCGGACGAAAATATGATAAGGAAAAAGAATATGCACCGCTTGACCGCGGCACGGGCGATCCGCAAAAAGCAGCATCTGCAGCAATATTTTACCAATGCTGGAAAAAGGCTGAAGCCGATCCCCTATACCTAAAACATAAGCTGGCCTGGAAAAATACGTATGGATAACATCAGCCATAAAACCTTTAATTGTGCACAAGCTTATCTACAAACCCATCACCCGCAAAATTAATCTTTTTAATATTCCTGCAACCATTCCCCATCAGCCGTGTTATGATTGAAACTAAAATGCATAACATGAAAGATCCCAAAGAACAAGAGGAGAAAGCACTAGCTGAAAATGTTAATCCAGAAGTGAAACCTCATGAAGACTCGAATTGGAATGAACATCAGCAAATAGATGAGGAAGGCAATGAGCTTGATCCGGAGGATATTAAATAAAACAGCTTTATGAAAAAAATATTGATGGTACTAACCTCGCACAGCGAGATGGAAAATACAGATCATAAAACAGGCGTGTGGCTTGGTGAATTTACTGATCCTTACTATGAATTTATTGATGCCGGTTATGAGCTAACGCTGGCCAGCCCTAAAGGTGGCAGACCTCCTGTTGACCCCATGAGTGAGCTAACAGAAAACGTCACCGGATCTAACCGCAGGTACCAGGATGATGAGGTGGCTAAAGCAGCTTTCTCGCACACTACGGTATTGAATCAGATCCATTCGGCTGATTATGATGCGGTATTTTATCCTGGTGGCCACGGCCCAATCTGGGATTTAGCTGTTGATAACAATAGCGGAATTTTAATCCTTGATTTTCTTGATTCGGGCAAACCGGTGGCAGCCGTATGCCATGGCCCCGCAGCGTTACTTAACGTGGAGCATCAAAGACCAGGTTTTTTAAAGGATAAAACGATTGCTGCTTTTAGCGACACCGAAGAAACTATGGTAGGCCGGAGTGGTAATGTGCCTTATCTGCTGCAAAGTAAACTGGAATCGCTTGGTGCTACCGTAAAAACGGCACTGGTACCCTTCCTTTCTCATATAGAAACCGATGGGCTGCTTATTACGGGTCAAAACCCACTATCTGCAGGACCAGCGGCAAAAGCATTGATTGAGTTATTGGAGCAGACTACAGGAGCGCTATAATCTGTTCATTAATTCTTTTTTGTTTTATTTCCCTGAACCAAATTAGGTCATCAGTTTGGATTACTATGGGCTATAACATTGAATCGCACATAGTTTACCTCCGGTTGAAAGCACAAGCGTTAGCAAATCGTAAACAGAAACCGGATCTGCAGTACTACAATAGATGAACAGAATTAAACACAATTCTTCAGCATCAATATGGTATTGTATTTCCGGTATCTAAAGATCTAAGAGCAGAAGCTGAATAGAAATGATGTAATGGTTTAATGAAAGAGATAAACCATCTGTTAACTTCAACAAAAACTATGGGATAAATCACCGATACAAGATGGATCAAAAGATTGTTTTAATTCAGGACGTAGCAGATGTAAATAGCAATTCCAAAGACAATGGAACAGGCACGAATGCGACTCATACCGCCGAACAGAAAGTTATACAAGACCGTTAAATATCTTTTACTTATTTAATCTATTCTTTAACAGTTCTTCGTAGGCAGGCCCCTCAGGCTTTTCCATACCGTCAGAAATTTTTATTCCTGCTTTCTCAAACTCACGGATTAATCTTTTATCAAAATCTGCAATGTATGAGGCAAATTTTAAAGAATCCTTTTGTTCAGGGATGGTTTCAAAAGGAATATTCGGTGCTTTAAACCTGTGTAAAACCGCTTCCGTACTGTCATTGCCTCGCATCAGTACAGAGTCACCATAGTTTGTAATCATAGCTACATATGGTTTGGTTAGATACCTTAGGGAATCATTATCCATTTTATAAGCAAGCTTGAACCGGCCAACTTTCTGGTTATAGAAAACGACATATTGTGAATCGATATCAAATTCGCTATATCCGTTTGCCATAGAAAACCTATACCATTTCCCGATGAGTGATTTTTTATTTCCATCGATGTTTTTAGGCTTTGATGAATTACAGGCAGAAAGGGCAAAAATGAAAAAAGCTAAAAAATAAAGTATGGATCTCATGATAACTAATTGTTAAATAACATTAAAAGATTTTTAATCCAGGTAAATTGATCAGAAAGCACCTGAAGTACATCCTGCCCGGCTATTGCCAGGCAGGATGTAGTTGTGATAGCATTAAATACTGTTACTGTGCCCAAATGGTACAGTTAATATTGCCATTGGTATTGGTGCCCCATGTTTCCGAAACCATAATGGCTGGAATATTAAGCTGACCAAGTGTATAGCCGTAACTTTTCCATTTGTTGTAGTGGTTGGCAAAAGTAATCACACGATTTTGTCCGGGAGCAGCTTTTGTAACCCTTGAACTGTAAATCTGTCTGAAGCCGTCACCGCCATCAATATTTTTACCTGTCATCCAGCGGGTCCATACGTTATAAGCTGTACCATCGCTATCAAAAGTACCCAGGAAAGTACCACTGTGAGGTGAAACTGCACCCCAGGTTTCATTCACGTAGTACTCATAAAAAGGGCTTCTGCTCCATCCATACCAGCCAAAAGTACCACCTCCAGAGTTAGAATAAGCGCTAAGGTTATACCCGATCTTATAGTTTGCTGAGCCTACTGAATAACCTTTACCGCAGGTAAAATTACCATTAAAGCCGTTCCAGTTTACGCTGTAATTTCCAGCGGCACCATTTGCATAGTTAACGGTACCTGTAGCACCATCACTCTTCCAGAGCGACCAAAAGAAACCATTATGTGTACCCGATTGGTAAGATTCCGTGACTGCTTTATCAGAAGGAGGTGTGGTAGCAGTTACTGCAACGGCTTCGGGTTCCATCTTTGCATCTTTTTTACAGCCTGTTAACCATGCTGTGCTGGCAAGCATAAAGGTTGCAGCAGCGACAAGAGTAACCTTCCGGCTTACTCTTGTTAGTGAGTTTTGTTTTTTCATAATAAAATTATATTGGTTAGAGAAGCAAAAAAAGTCTATTTATCACGGAAACAATACTACAAATCATCAAATTTATAATACAAATGTTCATACAATAGATATTTAATTTAATTTACGACATCGTAGTATTGATAAGCATAAAATATATACTTTATACTATGTATACTGATGCCTCTTTCCTCTATAAGCTATACTTTGCTTTTGGCTGGTAGTTCTTTACAAGAATCTTGATGCTTTATTTCCTATCATTTTTTTATACCCTGGAAAACTAAAGCTGATTTTTCATAAACCAAGTTGAAAATCGTCGTTTATGATGTTATCAAAAGTGGTTTTTTCATCCGCATTTGCTCAAATTTAAATATTCGCAGTTAAAAAATGACGCACCTAAGCAATCCTTTGCCTTTCCTCTAGCAGCATGCCAATTGGGTTTCTTTGGCAAATTAATTCCAGCGCATGCTATTGCTCAAACTTGTTAGCCATAATTCAAATAGTAAAATTCATGTCGCATAAGCACAATATAAAATGCGCTAAACCATTTCTATAATTAATTACATGGCCAAAGAGCCTTCGGTTTGTTCAATTATGGGTTCTTCCTCTAATGGCAATACTGCTTCCGAATCCTGCTGCTCAGACTCATCTTTTGTTATGACTTCTTTCTCTAGCTTACTCACTGCAAAACCGCAAACGCCTATAAAAAAAGCGGCGCACACAAACCATACTAAACGGGTAAGCATATACCTGTAATTAGAAGTGTACTTGGTTAAGATGGTGCTTGAAAGTGGTTTGAGTACTCTTTGCGTATCTTGAGGATACGCACCGCTATCGGTAAAAAATTCATGATTTTTTACAAATCCTTTATACCACACCTTACCCAACGAATAGCTGGTTAGGGTATCTGTTAGGTTAATCTTCCTTTGACGCTGTAACTTTTTAAGATTTAATGGAATTATTGTAGCATTTGCAATTTGTGTATCGCATTTTACCGGCTCGTAATGATCTTCATTCCAGTACATACATCCCTCGCCTTTACTTGGCATTTTAACAGTTGTCGCGCTACGTTCCCAAACCGCAAAAGAAGTAGTTCCAATAAATAGTAAAAGGATACAGGAAATGGTGATATAGCGAGGGGAGAAGAGACGGACATATTCTGTTTTAATATAATCGACTTTAGTGGTTTCTTCTTCTATTATCTCAATAGGTTGCTCCGTAACGCCTATATCAGTTGTTCCAACGGGTTGTTTTACTTCTTCAATTATGTCCTCCTGTTTATTTTCTCCTTTGTCTTTATTTGGTTTTTCATTTTTAGGATTCTGCTTTCCGTCATCATTTCCTCCTGTTATCGTAGTAAGTGTTTCATCTATTTTAACACCAGCTATATCGATAACCTCTTCTATATCTAATGGCTTTTCCTTATAAAAACTTGTGTAATAAGATGTACTTGGTCTAGGTTGGAAATCTATTAACCATGCCAAAAGTTCAGCATACCTTAGCCCATAATTCGGTACACTTCCTTTTAAAATTTTTGGCATTTGTTTAAATTTTTCTGCTAAAGAATTCTCAATAACAGTAAGATATCCTTTTTCCTTATCTACTCCTTTGAAAAATTGTTTGAAGATCTCGTCGTCTTTAGGATTACGTTCTCTTTCTCGATAAATAATTAAACATTCTTCGCGTACATTTCCAGGAGTTGGATCCAATAAATTTGACGAAAGACTGCCTTCTCTCTTTTTCTTTTGATAGGCATCAAATACAACTTTTCTATACTCTTCGGGCATTTTTCAAAAATTTAGTCGTAAAAATAAGACGGAATTTCCGGAATTTTTACGGTTAACCGGAATTCTAACGGAATGACAGGAACGAACGGAATCTTTTGATAACTAGCGATTTGAAGCCCCCATATTTGTATCGTTGATCAGCACAGGTGGCGATTCATTATCAAAGCTAAAATAAAAAACTGATTAATAAAAGAGTAGAAATCGCGGTCGTTATTAGCCGGTTTGGGAAGCAGTTATTAGCTCCCGCGACAGACACTCATCACTTCCCAAAAATTTCAGAAGGCCTTCTGATTTACAGTTTGTAGCAACCCCCACGCATGGGGCGTGGGGAACTACGTGTACATCACTTTTTAAATTTTTGAATCATGTTTTTACCATATTTTATTGCTCTTTTCTTAGGATTTGTAAGTCCTTCAAATACATCATGCACCGGCGGAACATCTACTACCGTAAATGTAACTAATAGTGAAGATGGGGATCCTGGTGATCAGCCTCCAGGCGACGATACTGGTGGTGAAGGTGGCCAGATCAAAATACCAAAATAATAACAGCACAATAAGGCGGCAATGTGCCGCCTTATTTTTAATTTTAATATGCTAAAATATTCAGACAATTGGCGCTAACAATTTTAAAAACACGGCAATAGGTGCATTCCAGAGTAAATTTCTTTAATTTAGATTAAAATCTAAAAAGTGAAGCGCCTTAATATTACCATCATCTCCATCCTGCTCCTGTTCTCTTGCTCAGAGAAAAGCCCCAATGTAAAAGTCAAAACGAAAGAAAATAACCCGATTTACGATAAGGCATTTCAATACGCAGAAGAGCATAAAACCGATAGTGCTTTCTTCTATTTCGATAAAGCGAAAGATTTGTTTCTTCAGCAGGAAGATAGTTTGGGCGTTGCCAAGTGCCTTTTAAATATGGCCATGATCTCAACCGATAATGGCGATTATTTTGGTGGACAAGAACTATCAGTCAATGCCTCCCCATATTTTGATAAAAGGATACCAAAGCAGCACATCTTTATCAAGGCGAACCTTAATAACCTCGGCCTTGCCTACGAAAATTTAAAAGACTATAACCAGGCCATTGTATTTTATACGGAAGCTTTAAATTACACTACAGGTGTTAATGCAGAAGCCATTCTCAAAAATAATATCGCCAATATCTACAGAAAAAGAAAAGCTTATCAAAAAGCAATAGTGATCTATCAAGATATTTTAAATCAATCAATCGATAGTGAAACCTTTGCAAAGGTACTATCCAACCTTGCCCTAAGCAAATGGCTTCAAAATCCAGGTTACAATGCAGCCCCCGAATTATTAAAAGCATTGGCCATAAGAAAGAAAAATAATCTCCTATTAGAACTTAATGCCAGTTATGCCCACCTTGCCGATTATTATACGAATAGCAAACCCGATTCTGCTTTATTCTATGCAAATAAGAGATATCAGGTGGCTCAGGTGATCAACCGGGTTGACGATCGATTGGAGGGCTTGCAAAAACTGATCAGGATTAGTCCGCCTTCTGCAACCAAACAATATTTTCAAAGCTATCAAAATCTTAGCGATAGCATACAAACTGTACGTAGCGCTGCCAAGAATCAATTTGCAGTGATCCGCTATAATTCAGAAAAGAACAAAGCCGATTTTCTAAAAGCCCAGGCAGAGAATATTGAAAAACAAAAAGATATACTTTTAAGAAATATAGGTATTCTCACTTTGGTTATATGTTTAATATTAGGCTATATTTTTTACCAAAGAAGACAAAAGAGTTTAAGACAGGAAAAAGAAATAGAGGTTAAAAAAACTGAACTTAAATATGTTAAAAAAGTTCATGATGGGGTTGCCAATGGTTTATATCGGATTATGAACAAACTCGATAATCAAGAAGCCTTAAAAGACAACCCTATTATTAACGAAATAGAGGAACTATACGAGCAATCGCGTGATATTTCTTATGAAAGGCCTAGATTGAAAAATCAATCATTTAACGAAAAAATATCTGAAACATTAAAATCCTTTGCTTCCGAAAATACAAAGGTAATATTAGTCGGGAATTCTGCTCCATTGTGGGAAAAAGTTTCCGAACAGGCCAAAGACGAAATAGCGCACATCCTTCAGGAGTTGATGGTAAACATGGGCAAGCACAGCCAGGCCAGCGATGTGGTGATCAAATTTGAACAGGTGCAGCAAAAAATAAACATTTATTATACCGATAACGGCATTGGCATTGTAGGTAAGCCACAACCAAAAAATGGCTTAACAAATACGGGTTCCCGTATTGATGCCATTGGTGGTACAATTACCTTTGATACTAAAATTGAAAAGGGGCTTAAAATCCAAATCTCTTTTCCGGTTTCCTAATTGTATTAATATGTTTAAAAGAATACTTATTGCCGAAGATCAAGAAACACAAAATATTTCGCTGCAAAAAACATTGAAGGATTTGGGCGCAGAAAAACCCGAATATGTTTATTATTGCGATGATGCGCTTACCTGGATAAAAAATGCGGTCAAAACAGATCAACCTTACGATCTGTTGATTACCGATCTTTATTTTGAAGAAGATCATAACCAGCAAAAAATTGCCGGGGGTGCCGAACTCATCAAGGCGGCAAAAGAGATTCAGCCCAATTTAAAGACACTGGTATTTTCTGGAGAAAGTAAAACGGCAGTTATCGATATGCTATTTAATGAAATGAATATTGATGGCTATGTACGAAAAGCCCGCCACGATGGCCAATACCTCAAGCTGGCCATCAATGCCATCAATAATCATAAAAAATACCTTTCGCCCGATTTAAAACTGGCCAGAAAAGAAAATAATTCACACGATTTTACTGATCTGGATATTGCCATTATCTCTCAACTGGTGGAAGGTACCCCTCAAAAAAACATTCCTTATTACCTGCAGGAAAACAATATTAAACCATCTGGCCTCAGCAGCATCGAAAAACGCCTTAACCTGATGAAGGAAGTGCTTGGTTTTTCTAAAAATGAACAACTGATCGCTTATTGTAAAGACATGGGGATTATTTGATTAGTCCTGAGTCTTCAATCTATAGTCATCAGTCAATTGATCTGCGCTTAAAATCCCCGCTTGAGTAACCTTCATTTCGAGCGGAGTGCAACGCAGTCGAGAACCACAAGGTACTCAGCGAAGCAAATCTGCATTGATAGATCTCTCCATTTCGCTGCGCTACAGTCGAGATGACGACTCCTTTTATTAGTTCTGCCGCCGGTATTCTCATTTTCTCAATCGCATTATTAGTAGTTTCTCCTTTTACGGTTTCCCTTTAGAAAAAGACTTATCGTCTCTTTAGGTTTATAGTCTAAAATAATTTAAAATGAAAAAATATTATGTAAACAAAAATGCCCAAAGTAATGGCGATCATGAGGTTCATGATGAAAATTGTACTTACTTACCTTCCAGTGATAACAGAAAGTATTTGGGCGAATTTTCTTCATGTAAGGGTGCGGTAACAGAAGCGAAAAAAATTTACAGCAAATCAAACGGTTGCAGAACATGTGCTATAGACTGCCACACCACGTAAAACTGATATAGCTTTTAAGTGCTTAAAAATTGCAGGATTGTTTCATATTCATTTAAGAAGATGGAGCAATCCTTTTTTAGTGTTTATATTCCAAATGAAAAGACATAATTGTCTATAAATCAAACTGTATCTTTTCTTAAATAGTTTATCATTTTACGGTTTTCCGTAAGGTTTAGGGCTTGGCCTTGTATACTTTTGATCTATAAATTTAAACCCTCTTATAAACTAAACATGGAAACAACATTACAAAAAGAAGTAACATTTTATCAAGATGTAAATGTTACACAATCAAGGTATGTAACCAACTCAAAAACATATGCAATGCGGAACATATCTTCTGTTCATATTTTTGAAATTATAAAAAGTAAAACTCCACCTATTATATTGATCATATTAGGTATCCTGATGCTTTACCGTGGATTTAAGGGTTTTTGGTCTTATTCCTATAGCAATAGGTATTTTAATATTAGCCCTTATTAAAAATGAATTCACGGTAAGGATCAGTACAAATGCCGGCGAAGTAAATAGTATCATGTCAAAAGACAGATTGTATGTTCAGAGCATTGTAAATGCACTTAATGATGCGATTGTTTACAGAGGTTAAAGCAATTAATGAACCAGCGATCTTAACGGCTCCAAATTTTTACGCCATGAAACCATTCCTAATCCTTTGCTCAATCTGCTGTTTCATCGCTATATTGAAGTTGCCCATCGAATATTATACCTTCCTTAGAACCATTGTTTCATTAGGAGCGGCACTGCTCATTTATAGCTGGATCAAGCAAAAAAACTATTCCTTAGCCATCATTTTTGTTCTCGTACTCATCCTTTTTAATCCCCTATTCCCCATTTACCTGCATAGAAAAAGCATCTGGATTCCACTTGATATCATCACCGGACTGCTGTTTTTACTTATTGTCTTTTATCATCAAAAAGAACCTGAAAAAAAAGAGGAAAAAGCGGCTGAGATTTTAGCTAAGCAAAAAACATACTCTCGAGATCGGATTATTTCGGCAAAAAAAAATACAATAATCACATCATAAATCAACCCAAAACTTAATGTTATGATTTCCCAAATAGAAGATTTGTTGCGACCAAAAGTGGCTAACGTGGCGCAGGACGAAAATGTAGAGGTTAAAAAGCCGGCTACCGAATCAGAGGAGGAAGTAAGAAAAAGAACTTACCACGAAGCCGGCTTTAGGGACGGATCTCGAAACAGTGGTAGCCCTCTGGTACTTTCGATCTGTTTAAATGCCATTTATGCCAGGTTTCAAAATGAAGAAGAGGAGCTGGTAGAAAAACAGCAACTGGCAAAAGAGCCCTATATCAATGAACAGAAAACTAAAGAAACTGAAATAAAAACATTGGTCATCAGTAAAGAAAGTAAAGAACAGCAGATTATCAAGGTAGAAACCGATATCAGGGCCGTTAAAGATCATATAGAAGAGCTAAAGTTCGAAATTAACGATCTAGCGAGAAATCCCGAAAAACACCACATTAGTGCTTCAAAAGGGGCTTCAAGCAAATTTTGGATCGGTTTAATCATCCTTATCCCTTTAAGCTTATATCTATTTACCTTTTATATTTCTACCTCTTATTCTGCCTTTTTTAAACCATTTGATGCCAATAGCACCATCATCATGAATGTACTCGATTCGAAAGCTTTTGAAAAAGCCTGGCACGATGGATCGCTTGAAGGTGCTTTTGTAACTTTTATTCCTTTTGTGTTTTTAGGACTGGGTTATTTGATCCATATGTTTGGAGAGGTTAAAAGTGTTGGGAATTACATTAAAATTGGCCTGCTCTTAATTATTACTTTTATTTTCGATGCCATTCTGGCTTATCAGATCGAGGAAAAGATTTATGATCTAACCAAAACATTAGATACACCTGAATTTAATATCCCTATTGCCTTTGGCAAAATCCAATTTTGGGGAATCATCTTTGCTGGCTTTGTGGTATACCTCATCTGGGGAGTAGTATTTGATTTTATCATGAAAGAACACCGTGAGAAAGACAAAGTCAAACACGAACAGTTGCGGAGAAAAAAAGACATCCAGATCCATCAGGATAGGATAACCGATATTGAAATCCAAAAAGCGAAATTGATTGAAGAACTTAATGAAATTAAGAAAAGCTCACTTGAAGCACAGGGACGTGTAGTCACATTACAAGGCATAATCGATGCGGTGATTATTCCCACTAAAGAGTATGTGCTTTATGCCTCTGAGTACATGAAAGGCTGGATTACGTTTGTAAGTGAAAAGCTCCATATCTCAATGCATGAAAAAATTGTTCTTCAAACTGAATGTATTGCCTGTTACAACGAAAACCTTAAAAGTGTAGGGGCCAGCGAAGATTCGCAAAATTCTGTTTATGTAACTACTTTGTAAATCCATGATCATGAAACAGAAATTATTACAAACCTTATTGGTGCTGTTTATTACAGCCGCTTTTGCAAAAGAAACGAAGGCACAACCTGTTACCCAGAACCTTAATATCAGCTTTTTACTTGATTTGTCAGATCGGATTGATCCTAAAAAGAATCCTGGAATTTACCAACGCGATCTTCAATATATTAAATCAGTACAAAAGGCCTTTGTTAATCATGTAAGGGGCAAAAAGATGCTTCTTTTAAAAGATCAGATGCAGGTTTTCTTTAATCCCTTGCCCAATATCCCCAATATCAATGAGCTAAGTGAACAATTAAAAGTAGATTTTAATCCCAAAACCAGTAAAAAGAATTTCCTGATTATAGATAAGATTTATACCGATAACTCTGCTAAAATCTACCAGAGCGCCATTAAAGACCATAATTATGTTGGCTCCGATATTTGGAAGTTTTTTAAAAACAATGTTCGCGAATATTGCATCAAACCCCAGCATCGGAATATTTTAGTGATATTAACGGATGGCTATATGTACTATAAAGACAGCAAAATTGAAGAAGCCGGTAAAAGTTCTTACATCACTTCGCAATTTCTGAATTTACAAAAGCTCACAACTGCAAGCTACCAAAGCATTATGAAGCAAAAGAATCTTGGTTTTATTGCCTTCCCTTATAATTTAAAAGAACTTGAAATTATAGTGTTAGGCATTAATCCTTCAGCTAAAAACCCATACGAAGAAGATGTAATTAAACAATATTGGACAGATTGGTTTAAAGCGATGAAGGTAAAGAAATTCGAATTAAGGACAACTGATTTAGCTGCTAATTTGGACCCTGTAATTAAAGATTTTATTCAAGGAAGCCATAAACAATGAGCTAACTTATAACTATTTATTATTTTAGTAAGCTCTTCATTAACAGAGAAACTAACCCCCCATAACTTTTCATCAATCATCCCTCAACATGAAAACACTCTCCCTGCTCATCTTCATCTTTGCCAATATTACCTGCAAAGAAACCACAACTGTATACATCTGTAACAGTCCCAAGGCCAAGAAATACCATAATAACTCAAAATGCCGCGGTTTAAGTAATTGTACTTATAGGGTGGTTACCATTGATCTCGAAAAAGCCAAAAAAGATGGCAAAACACTATGCGGCTGGGAAAAGTGAACCTGTTGCTGTTGTACATTTAAGATGGCGATACTTTGGCGGTTTTATATCACGATCATCCCATTAAAATCCAGTTCTCACCTATTGATTGCCTTGAGAAAAGATGCTTAAAGCCATTTGGCAAAAGCCAAGTAAGCCTGTCCAATTTATAGTTTCGGACAGATATACAGAACCAAAAATACAACCGCTACAGAAGATACTTACGGTGGTTATTAAACATAAAAGCTGGTAATCAATCAAGAAATGATTAAACAGGGCATGGCCTGGCATTTTAAAATACTCTAAAGATTTACTTTATGAAATGAATTCGTTTAACACATGAAAAATCAGCTAAGTACAACCAGCTACAAAATATTAAGAAAATTAAAAAACAACTTCTGCAAACAGTTTAGCAACAACAACACATACCATTTACCCTAATTCTATTACAGATACCAAGAAAATTCACCCTAATTCTGTGACAACATGTAGTTTTGAATTAAAGTTTGCCAAATTTTAGATAGGATAATATTTACAGAATTAGCAACATTTCATTGAGTTGAACCTGTAAATCCGCTAGATCACCTTTGAACAGCGCAATTCCACATCCCTTAACTCAACATATCTTCTTTCGAAGTATTTATGTCCCATTCATTAATGGTATTTGAGATTTCTCGGAAGGCCTCTAATTTATCCACGTTAGCATCGTGAATTTCATATCCAAATTTAAAGGGATTAGTTGAATAATAAAGCCCGTAGCAACTTTGATAGATGATACGGGCTAATTTTAGCTTTAATGCTATTCAAAATACAATATTGAATATTTAGCTAGTATTGCTTGACTGGTTTCGCCAAAAAGGTCTTAATAATTGTTGTTCTTGCAGCACTACTATTATTTGGAACGACATCAAATGATATCCTTACGTATAAATTAGCTGGTGCTTCAAATGTTTTAAGTGAGGTAACAAAAGAAATATAAGAGAAATCTGTATAAGCGATAGTTGATTCATCCAGGTATTCTTTATTACCTACAACCTCAGATGGTTGACGGCTTCCGGTTGGGCTTAGTAACACCACTTCTTTTTTTAAATTCTGAATAGTTGCACCATTAGCGTTTCCATTGATAACTGCGGGATTAAATACAACATTAAATGATGCTTGATCGAGTCCGTAACTGTATATGTAAGTATTCATTTTGCCGGGCACATCTGATGGCTCCTCAACCGGAGGGATAACCTTATAAATTTTTACAGTAGGCGTGTTACTGATATTAAAAACACCTAGCGAAGCCGGATAGTTAGGGATATAATCTGGAGCTATATTTTCTAAACCTTGAGTATTTGAAATGAATACCACAGGGTTAAACATTCCCTCCGGGCTTTGAGTGATACTACCATTGAGATTGATTTGCGTATTCAGCTTTAAATTTACTTTTTGTTCACTAAATCCAGGGTCATTACTTCCTCCTTTAATAGCGCCAAGTACGGCATTAAAAATACTCTTACCGCCACTTTTACTTTCTCCCTTAGCAGCTTCCTCTACCCCTGTTTTTACATCTGCTAATTTGAAAGGCCCTAAATCTTTAGAGAAAAAATTCCCTAATGCCTTAGAACCCACAGCTAAAATACCCAATTGGCCAACACCAACAGATATCGCACCTTTTAAAAGTGTTCCAAAAAGACCACTACCTGTTGGATTTGGAGTCTGGATGGTGCCATCAATCGACCCTTTTTGAGTGCCATTAAGTGTGATTTGGCTTACAGAAGTAGAGTACATGCTCCATCTCAACTGATTTGCTACGTAGCTTGTACTGGAAAGCATTTGGTCATAAGCCAATTCAAACTCTTCCGCATACCATGTCCCACTTTGAACAATTTTTTCATTTTGTACCTTGGTAGATACGGTATTAAGTTGGTCAAAATTGACCAATTCACCTTGTTCAAAATTAAGAATACTGGAGGTATTGGTGGTGCCTCTTAAATCAAGTTGAAAGGTAACCACATCAGTAGAGGCACCAGATTTCGGAACCATGTAGTAATATAACCGCATAAGCCCCCTATATCGATTATAGATAATGAAAAAAGGATCATTTGCTTTCCTTGCCGTAGTAAAAGTATTATAATATAATTCCCACCCATCAGATCCTCTGTAATCATCAAGATATTGAATGGGAAATGATCTTCCTGTTCCTCCGGCCCATGGAGCAGGAACAGTTTCAGTTGGTCCAAAAGGAAATGCCGACAGTTGATCAAATGCCAGGTTAGGCGACGGTAGCCCCATAACCTTATTGGGATTGGCAAAATTTTCGGTATTGTTCTTGTTGTCAGCCAATTCAGACTTTGAACACGAATTAAAAAGTAATGAAATAATAGTGGTTAGCCCGATTAGGCTTCGTAATAAAGTTTGTTTCATAATGTATATTTAAGTATAATAAGCCGTTATAAATTAAGATTAATGCAGCCTGCATTATTTAGAAGAATACAAAGATTGCCTGTGTATAGAACGAATATTTCTGCCTGGATTTATGTAATCCATAGCTATCAAATAAGGAATAAAGCTATCTTCTTCGACATAGGTTGAGGTGAAATTATTTTAATTGATAAAGTATTAAACATTTAAGTTGATTGACTTGAGGTTTGCGAAGGTAGAAAATGTAATTATAAAAAACAAAGTAATGTCTGTTTTAAATAATAATCATTTATACTTTATATGACAATACTTAAGTGACATCCTATGTCACAGAATACTGCTAATTATCTTTAAATGACCATTAAGAATGATCAAAACCGCTAGGCTAAGTTTCGCAAGACTGAAATTAAGTACGACCATTACCCAAAATCATATCTCTAAATTATTTGTTACACAACATCTTGTAAATAATGCTTCAGCGTAATCTTATTCTATCAAAAAACTGGTAGAAAATTATACTAATGAATACCAATTCAATGGATCAGTCCTAATTCAAAAAGACTCAAAGGTGATTTACCGCAAAAGTTTTGGTGTGGCAGAACGTGATTTCAATTCGCCGATTACCAATGATACCAAATACCAGGTTTTCTCTTTATCAAAACCTTTAAAGCAGTTTTAATACTCCAGCTTGTTGAACAAGGAAAAATTGATCTACAAAACAAGACAATCGATCATTTGTCTAATAATAAAGAGAAGGGAGGATCGAAAGTTTTAATTCATCAACTGCTAAATTATACATCGGGCATGAAAAACACGGATACCGCAAAAGATGAAAGTTTTCTCTAATATGATGACTCAATTTACTCCAACAATAAGTTCATACTGAGTTTTAAAAAAACAATATTCATAATTTCACCTTAAGTAAAAGACTATTTAGGTATTCGCAAAATTTATTTATTGTTACAATCTCAATTCGATAATTTCTTCACCAAATTGTACGTTTCGCGGAAGATATGGCCACTAATACAGAAAACCAAATGCTGCTTTATGCTTTATTCATCCTTTACTTGAGCTAAAAATATTTATCGGGCGATACGATTAATTGCAAACCTCCTGGTCCTAATTAATTATTAATTTAAAAGCGCTTTTTTTGCATTTGATTATTTACTTTCAATACGAAAACAACACTTTAGCCAATTACCCTAAATAGGCTATAAAATATCTTTACATCACATGCAAGAAACTGAAACAAGCTATGAACAACAATTCGCTGAATGGCTTAATTCTAAAAAGCGAACTCAACTTTACTCGCCTATTTCTAGCCCCATTGAACAAAAGAAGTGTTCCCGACGAAACCAGAACAAGTTTTATCTAAATAACTTTCTGACTATCAAATACTTGCAAAACACTATTTCGACTCACTAACTTTAAAGATGACCGTTTTTGAGCTCAAATGTTTTCATTCAAATTTACGAAATGAATTGAATTTTTACAACAAGATATATTTATCAATTTTTGGAAAAAAGTATAAACTTGAAAGAATGGCCTACCAAAAGCATTAGGTGCCACTCTGATTATTTATCTACGCTTTTCTGATGAACCAGCTCGACATTCGCGTGAGCTACTTCAACCCCCTATCCGCATCGGCAAAGATGCTCTTCTTACTCTAGGCCGCCTATAAGTTCTTACTAATGGGCCCGTTTGCTCAAATAAGGCAGAGAACATGTATCCCCGGCTAACTGAAAGGTACTATCCCGTTTCCAAGGAATCGATTAATATGATTTCACAAATTTTCGTTACCTTGTAGCTCATCTAAATAACACTCATGTCAAAGACCAGAAAAGTATCATTCAGTTCAGTGTACAAAAGAAAATGGCTGACCTCCGAGGATAGCGTATTCTCCGAGATTGATGAAGTCATCACATTTGTCAAAAAGTTAAGCAAAAAAGAAAGACAGTTTGAAATGAAAGAAGACAAATTTTGCCTACTTCAAACTGCCACCACCAAAAAAGATAATGACGGTCATGCGATTATCTCAGGGCTATTTAAAAGTGCCCGCCATACCTTCCGCCCGAATTTAATTGACAAGGAGACAGGCGAGGAGCGGTTGAGCCCGAAAAGGCTTTCTGAGGGTGACGTTGAAAAAACACATTTTGCCTTCAAACTCACTCCCGCTGAACTGTTTCTGGTTGTCGAAATCAACGGCCATGGTCTCACAGTGAATCAGATCATTGAGTATATCAACGCCTTCACAAAAAAACACCTCAATGCCCAGGGCAAGCGGAAAGGGTTCAGCGTGAAGCTATTAAAACTCGGAAGAAAGGATTTCCTGGCACAGATACAGTCAATGAAAAGGATTAAAACGGCACGTATTTTCTTTGATAAAAAGTTATTGGGTAGCAACTGCCTAAATTTCTCCAATCGTACAACTAACCTTCAAAGAGACCTGGAATTGACCGTCAAAGCGCAGCAGCGGGAAGATATTAGCGAAACAGCAATTGATTTTTGGAACAGTTTCTCCTCCAAGAAAAACGACTCCATATCAAAAGTCCGCATCGAGGGACGTGATGAAAATGACACTGAGGTTGCCTTGGATACCTCTTTTATGGAAATGGTTGACAGCATCGATGTTTCCGTCAATGGTGTTACCGGGGAAGTAGAGTCAAAGGAAATGCTTCGGGCACTACAGGCGTTTACTAAAAATTTATAACCGATTATGTGGGTATTGGTTCTCATTGAAAATTTCAAAACCACCAGCAGGACATCCCTGGTGGTTAATTTCTTGCTTTCACTGCTGGTCTGTGCCGGGCTGCTCTATTTTCCCTCATGCGGGGATTTACCAAAATTGATAGACCAGTTCGTCAACAATACCATCAGTGTGCTGAGCCTGCTTGTTGGCTTTACTGTGGCGATGTTTACTTTGCTCATTACCGCCTCCAACCCCAATATTGATGAAATCAAGAAACTCAATACCGACTTTATGCTGTACAGCGAACAAGTCAGTATTTTCAAAATGCTGTTGATCAGGACCGCTTACATCATCCTGATCGAAAGTATATTACTATTGTTCAATCTTATCTATCCCTTTGTTTTCCAGGCCGGAAGCATGACCGGAAAAATCTTTTTCAGCCTGGATACATTTATGCTCACACACATCATCCTGGCAAACATCGGGAGCATCGTCGATTTGTATTTTGTGCTGACAAAAAAAAATGACCCAGCCAGCCGATAGCTCAAGCCACACACCGCTAAGAACAAACTATCTTCCAGGAAATGACCAATGAAGCTATCCCCGAACGATCAAAATCCAGGAAATATTTTCCTGACCTTTGACAGAATACTCAAAGGCGTGCCTGACCGCTTGATCTGTTTTATCCGCCTGTCCAGAAACAGTGAAAAGGGGATCATGTAACGTTCCTGGAAAATGGTAATATGATTAGGCGACCTCGCCGGATCCAGCGGCATTTTAGTCCTGCGGGCATAGTGGCTGATGATCGACCCCAGACCAACTTTGTTCTTGTTGATCTTATCCTGGAAATAAAGCAACGTACCCACATCAATAATCACGACAGGCTTGATTTTGTAGCGCTGCTTAGCACTGAGGCCCACTTCAATGCAAGCTTCCTTGAACCAGTGGGCTAAAATCTGATTGAGTCCCAATATGTTGAAAGCCTCTGAATGCACAACCACCACAGGATAGATAAAACGGCACTTTGAAGGACTGAACATGAACTTTCCGTAACCTCCTTCAATCATTTTTTTTACATTCCTGGCAAGTTGAAGTACCGCTTTATCTGCAGTTCCGTCCTTATAAAATTTTTTCCGGAATTCATCATACATTTCGGGAATAAAAAGCCTGGCTTTAACCTCCTTTTTAATCAAAATATCTTTTGATTCGAAGATAAAAACGCTTTGTTTATGGAAAGCAATATAGTCTGAAGCACCGAAACCACGATCTATCATTTCCATTTCCAAACCCTGCTTTTTGAACGGTGATTGCTCGAAGATTTTATCGAGCACTGCATAAAATAGCGTATTTTCAGAAAAACTACTAGTGTAGAAGACCGTCCTGAATTTGGTATCACTCATTATGCCAAGGGTAGCATTGATCTCACGTAACTCGAAATAAAGTGCCCTGAAGATCTTTTCAACAAAGAAGCGCCTGGCGAGAATCTGATATTTATTTTCACATTGCCTATGGATGGGATGGTTGCGCAAGTAAAGAAAATCTTCACTGATGACGGCCATTTCAATGTCAACAGAAACCTGGTCCAGGATTTTCAGGCAAGTGGGGTAAAAAGGAAGCTGCGGGTCAATTTCAACCAGCGTGTTACCTGAATGGTTTGCTGTGTCAAAACCAATGGCACTCATGCCAGCGATTGCCTTAAGATAATCTGTCCAATGTAAACAATCATATTTAGCCAAAAAGGTATCCAGGATCGGCTTGGCTAGCACATGCGTTTCAAGGAGTCCAAAAAGCATGGTTGCTTTACCGATTTCGGTGATGAAGAGCTCCTGAGCATTTCTGTCGAGCAAATCTGCATATTGGAATGCCTTGTTCATTGAAAGCCAGTAAACGGCCTCCCGGGGATGGCTCTTTTGAAAATCCTCAAAGCCGTTTTTCGAACTGTTTAAACCCTGGTTGATCACCAGATAAGCATCCAACAAATTAATTTCCATTTGCTCATTCGTAGGTTTAATCAGACTTACCGGAGTATTATCTTTCAAGTAAAGCAGTAAGAATTCTATAAATGCCAAGGTCGAATGCTGGTTGAAAACTACAAGTTCGGCTCCTTCAAACACCTTTCGCGAAGAAATTTCTTCAATTTTGTCGTCATAACCCCGGAAGGCATTGAGATTGGAAGCTGAAAACCACCTTGCTAGAAAAGCGCGGAGCCCAGCTGTTGAACCATATTCTTTCTCTCCACGGTTTAGCAGATCAATTAACCCGAATGCAAACTCCTTGTCAACACCTTTAAAAAGTTCCGTGGGCATTCCCTGAAAGCTTTTCCGGTGAAAGTCATAATAAGATAGCACTATTTTTTGATTTAGCATATAATGGTTTGAATGGTCAGGAATCGAATTACTAATTAAAAAAAATAATGGGCGGCTTGAATTTTATCGACGCTTCCCATCAATAATTGGAGAAGAACTGATAATGAATCAAAATGGATAAGCAAAAAGGATAGTTTAGTTTCCAAAACCACCATGGCAAAATAGTAAAAAGATTTTGGTCCTGCCACCTGCATTTCGCAGGATTTTATTCTCATGCTAAAAATCTGAGATAATGGGATTTTTTCGAATATTTTGGCTGAAATTTGCGACATGGAAGTAAAATTTACATTGTCATCGGATAATGGAGGCTACTATCTCGATGAACCGGTATTTGCCACATTCAAGGATTTTGAGAGAAGTCCCAGAATGCCAGTTGAAAAGTCAGCCGAGTATGCCCAAAAAACAACAGATTACCTTTCCTGGTTTGTGCGCTATGCCGAAGCTGTTTTGAAAGGCAAGATCTTTTTAGATGAAACCATTGTTGAACAACTGTTCGTAACCAGAAAATTGACTCAAACTGAATTTAAGCAATTCCTGCGCTGTTACCAATTCGTAGCGAAAGATTATGTAACCTATCTGCTTAAGCAAATCAACAAAGACAGCATACCCAGATATCAGCATGCGATATCAGAATTAAATGTCGATTTGGAGTGGCTTATTGTCCACATAGAACGGCTCATCCGGCGCAAGGTGGATAAAGTATACCTGCTTAGCGGCAGAAGGGCAGATTTGAGTCCCACCGATATCTATTCCGCGGCACGGGAACTTTTCTTCATTGAGGAAACTGTAAAAACGGAGGAACTTTACTTACGGGACTTAAAACCTGTGGTGATGTTTCAAATCCGGCAAATCCTAGAGATTTTCGGTAAAGACCTGCTGGGCTATCATGACATTGAGGATGCTGTAGGAAACCCGGTCAAAAAATTCAGCCAAATCGCCTGGAAATTCATCGCTTACGAATGTCGTAAAACAGATTCAAGAATATCATTGCCCTTCAAGGTTTCGAGCATTTCAAAAATAAATGCATGGGCAAACAGCTTCGTGCATACGACTTACATCTACAGCAGTGTTATCCAATACTTTGCGCTGAAATACATAGCGGTTATCTTCAATGGTTCAGGAAAAAGCATCAAAACCTATGATGGAAAGCTAAAAAGCAAATTGGATATTTCGGACATAAAGATCGAAAACTATAACGCATTAAAATCTGATTTTGAAAATTTCCTTGATTCGGGCAAAGTATTTGTTGTCAATTGGATGCATCCAGACCGCACCGGCGCCTACATCATTTCATTATAATATGTGGAGTGCCAAATGCTGGCTTCGCTAAAAATACAAACCCAGCCAGCAAGAGTATGGAGAGATTTTTATCGCAATGCAACTTTTAGCTCAAGTAAATTTTCCAACTTGTGACTGACGATGACCGATTTGCCTTGTAGGTTTACCTGAACTTATCATACATCTTATCATCGAAGGGAACTTTATGATACTGCTCCATAAGTTCGTTAAGTTCGGAAAGGGAAGAACCGAGTTCCAAGAAATAATCAGGAGACACCTTTAGGTACTGGGTGGTATAGATAGCAGTCAAGAGGCAATAGGAAAAGCAGTCGCTTAGCAGCCTCACATAGTGAGCTGCATGTACGGCCAACTCTTCCTCCGCAGTTCGGGACCTTCGCTCCTGGATAAGTGAAATCCCCATCTCATCGCCATGGGCCAGGTGGCTGGACATGCGGTAAGAGTGGGTGAGGAATTCGAATACCTCCATGGGGGTACCCTTATTTTTCTGCGACAGGAAATTCACGATCCCGCTGAAGGACCATTTTTGTTCAAGTTTGGTCCGCTCAGCCTTTGGCCATTTTGTCCTCAGTCGGCTCACTTCCTCCTCGGATAGCACAAGCGGGGAATAGGCCAGGCGGTGAACCTCGCTTTCTGCGGTATGCCTCAGGTTTTTTTTTGCCTGTTCGTGAAGTTTAACACTGTAAACTTCCGATAGGCCATTCCAGAATTCATCGAGCAAACCGGGACGTTCAGACTCACTGGCATCAGCAAGAAACACAAACTTAACCAACGTCTCCAACGCCGAACGGACAATAATATCTGCATCCCACAACACCTCTTCGTTAATCAGGACCGTAACGGCATTGATCCGCTCAATCACGTATTCTATCATGGGATACACCCCGCTCAAGGCATCATAATTTTCTTTGATGAGCCCGAAAAGTTCAATATTACAGGAATTGATTGCTGTGTAGTAAGCCTGCGTGAAGGTGATTTTATCTTCTTGCCAGTTTAATTTTTCCATCCAGTGAATTTAGTAAATACCTTTGGCAAAGGTATGCTTTACCCAGAATTCATTGCCATGATTACGGGAAACCGTATTTCTGTGCAGACATGCATCAATATCTTTGGAGTCTCAACTCACCTTGGGAAATTTCCACTAATGGTTTCTTTTTCTATGAATACTTATTATATTAGCCAAATGACGCTCCATCAAATTACATTCCGGCCCACCGACCATAGAAACTTTAACCAGTCAGGGCTCGATTTGCTACCCCTATAAAATATTTAAATAAACCAACTGGGTCCGGATCGCAAAAGCTATGCCGGCACAGCTGCCAAACCAATAAGCCATGAGATTCCTAGTGTGGAATGACCTGCTTGCCAAACACTTTTTTAACCCCGGCCAATACGGCCGCCAGGTCAGGCTATTTATCTCCAAAACAGAGATTATATCTATGGGCCGGATATACTTTTCAGGAGAAACCCAGGACAAAGAAATATGGTCGGACTTCCTGGAAGGACTGCAAAAAGGACCTGTAGGTGTTAATGGAGCAGATAACATCTTTGAAAAGGCCGCGCAGGTAGCGATAAAATGGCGTGCAGGCCGTCACCAGCGACTAAGCGGTTATGACCAGCAATTCCCCCCTTACTTAAGCTACCTGGTTTTCAGCATCCTGCCGCTTATCGAAATCCAGGACGGTTACAACACCAATAACTACTACGACAGGCTCGAGGATTTTATCAGCGAAAACGGATTATACGAAATCGCCAGTAAACCAAAACGCCTTCAAAACCTGAGGGACAAACTGCGCAACATAGACCACCTTTGGGACGAGCTCTCCCAATGGGCAAATATCCATATGGACGGACAGTTGGGGAGTTTCCAGGCTGGTTATACTGGGAACAGGGGATGGAAGTTCGTCGTCAAACCGCTTTCCCAGTGCATTTTTCCGCCGGTAACGATAAAAAAACTTCCCTCTTTTTTTACCAAAGCCGGCCTGATTCCAGGAAATTTTTATACGCAACGAGCCTTCAAGGATCTTTTAATTGACAAAGGCGTCCAATGGCTTGGCTTGCGTGCGGATGCCATCACCCTTATCCAAGGGGACAGCGGCCTGGGAAAATCGCTGACCGAACTTGTTGAGTCCGAGTTTTCTCGCTGGACCGGCGAGCAGTTCGAATTTACTACTGAACACGGGGAGCGAAGCTATCTAAGTGGAACTGTTGTGCCACTATGGATGCAATTCAAAGAGTACACCCCTGGACATATCGACTTTTCCTACCGCGCGGCATTTGCCAGTGAACCACCTACAGACCTTTGCCTGGGTGATTTAGCGGACTTGTACCAAGATGAAAATTGGTCAAAAACCCTTGCCCTAGGATTTCAAGAAAAGATCACTCTCTACGACAAACGCTACAAATGGAAAGCAGAGTCCCGTTCTAAGGACATCAGGTTATTCATCAATGCGGCACATTTTAACTTAAGCAGCCGTTTTTGGATCGAAACAACCAAACTTTCCAGAGTGGATGATATGTTCGTGCTTTGCAAAGACAAATTGGCTGAAAACATAAAAAACTGGGCTGAAGCGGAATGCGGAAGTTTCCGCGACCAGTCAGGTTTGAAGGGTATTCCCCCTGGCTATACGCTTTTTCGCTTCAACAAACCGCGGGCTGGCCATCCAGAGATTGAAATGCTGAAAGTTGAACAGCAAAAATCGATTCTCGTCCGGGAAGGAACCGGTCTGAAAGTAAGCCATAACCAATACCTCAACCAATACATGCCTGAGTTCATCCTGATCAATGCCCAGGGTGAAGAACAGCTGGTGCTAAAATACCAGGATGATCAAACAACAGCAAACCTCATCTCGCATCCCTCGCTTGGAGGAGTGTGGCTGCTACCTGAATCCTTGCGGATCGGAGCACCGTTTTGCCTGCATTTAGCTGGTTCGACGGAAGAGATGGCCAAAACTTACGAAATTATAAGGCCTCACCTGCTGGCGCTGAAAAATGAAAACGTTCCTTTCAAAGATGCCTTTGGAAATCCCGATGAAGGGACTATTCCGGGATACCAGGGTAATGCCATATTCATGGAAGCCAACCTTGAGCGTGTTGCCGACCGGAACCCTTTTATTCCCAGCGACAAGTGGATAAGAGGCAATACTGCGGATCTACCCGCTGATGAACAGGCACTGCTCAATTGGCTCATCACTATTGAACAAACAAATACAGCGGGATTCAACCGTGCCTTCGAGTATATACACAGAAAACGTTTCGGCCTCGAGCCACAGGGGCTTTTGCAAAAGCGCAAATCAGCAGTAAACCTGCTGGATTACCTGGGCTATATTGATTACGATTACCAGAAGGATAAAATCACACCGCTGCCACCAAAGCTGATCACCCTGCCCGCCTCAAAGGGACGTAAAGGGCAACTCATCGGCTGCTGGACACACGGCTTGCTGGAAGACTTAATCGGCTATTGCAAGATGTATCCTGATGAAATCAATATGGAGTTTCAACCAGCCTCTGAAAAAAACCAGCAACTGCTCATTCCTGTTAGCATCAGTTTCCACTGCGGGCATGTCTCGACACTTGAAAAGATAGCCAAAAGCGTTTCGGTAGAATTCGATGAATGGTACTTGCTGAAGTTAAAAGCGTTGCTGCCTTCCTTGGACGATTACCGTAGGATGTTGATTGGCGGCCCCACTGCCCTTTCATGGGACGGGGTGGACATTGTGCAGAAAAGCTTCAACCCTGAGAACCTGTTATTTAGCACGGAAGTTGCCCATAACCGGGAATTTACCTTAATCGAGTGCAGGCCTTATTACCTCCCCGAGTATGGCATCTGGATCAAAGGAGACTACTACCATGTAGATAAAAACTGGGGCAAGTATCTGATTTTTCATCATTATTCACCAAAGGTACATTCCTACGACCCGGCAATTAATTTGGCCGGAACAAACCGTTTGTTCCGGAATGCCGACACGCTTGCCTTGCCAGCCCAGCTTCCCCTGCCCAGACTTTTCTCCCGTTTTGTAATCCAGCTTTCCGGTACCGCACCGGACTTTGCAAGCTTAAAGCTGCAAGGGAAAAGCGGTAGTTTCAACCTTTACCGCAACATCAGGAGCTCAATAATTGACAACCTGTTTAAATTTAAACTGAATATAGAAATCCAAAACATCAACGAGCCACTATGAAAGATCCTATAGGTGCATTCGATACCATTAAAGACAATTTTATACGTTATGTAAAAACCGCCTTCGCGACCGCTTTTGAAGGAATAGAGCAGGAACGCGAAGATAAACTAAATGAAGACAAAGTGCTCTATCGCAGTCCCTGGATGGAACCCCTTGCCGATTATGTAAGCAGCGGAAAAAAAGTCAGCGAACTCGCTGAAGAAGATTTCGGAGGCAAACTCGATGCCAGCCAGCGCAACCTTTTTGTAGGGCTGGTTGAAAAAGGACTTTTCCCAGCTGAGGGTAAATTGCACAAGCACCAGGCAGAAATGCTGCGGGAAGCGATGGAAGGCCACAACTGTATCATTACTTCAGGGACAGGATCGGGTAAAACCGAATCTTTTTTGTTACCCCTTTTTGCGCAGCTTGCCGCGGAGCTTGGCAACTGGTCCGCTGCACGTGAACCTTCACCGGACCTGGACAGCTGGTGGACCAGCAATCACGGATTAACCCCGAGGCACATTTGTGATCCGATGTCCCAGAACCTGGACCGCCGGGTGGCACAGCGTGCCCACCAAGTACGTCCCTCGGGCGTAAGGGCACTGATACTCTACCCGATGAATGCTTTGGTGGAAGACCAGATGAGCAGGCTCCGCAAAGCCCTCGACTCAGATGACGCCCGGGCATGGTTTGCACAAAAGGCCCATGGTAATGCTATTTACTTTGGCCGCTATAATGGCGCTACGCCGATTGCAGGCGGACTGTTCAACGGTAGTGGCGGGCGTAACGATCGCAAGGTTAACAAACTGAAGCAAAAACTCCAAAAAGTTGAGGAGGCCGCAAGAAGGGTGGACGAGTACATATCAGGTATGCTTCCCCAGGATCTGGAATTTATAAAGTTAAGTCCCGCCAAGCAGATCGAAAAGATAAAAGATCTAAAAGCTTTTTTCCAGCGTTTGGCCGGCAGCTCGGAAATGCGCTCACGTTTCGACATGCAGCTCGCCCCTCCGGACATTTTGATTACCAACTATTCTATGCTCAGCATCATGCTGATGCGGGGAGTGGATTCCGGTATTTTTGAAGAGACTAAAAATTGGTTGCAGGGCTTGGACCTTGATGTATCCCAGAGGGAAGCTGAGCGTCCAAAGCGTATTTTTAACCTGGTTATTGACGAGCTGCACCTGTACAGGGGCACCCAGGGAACCGAAGTAGCCTACCTGATTCGCCTTGTCCTGGACAGGCTTGGCCTGCGTCCCGGCGATCCCCAGCTGCGCATCCTCGCCTCAAGCGCGTCAATCGTAGCGGACGATTCTCCGGACGGCGAGAAAAGTAAACAATTCCTGGAAGATTTTTTCGGTGTAGACTGGGAAACAGCACCCTTTAAGATTATCAAAGGTGAGAATACCCCGGTGGATACCCTTCCGCAAGACAGTGAAAAACTCCGCCCTGAACCTTTTGCTATGCTCGCTGAAGCATTTAGTCAGTGCGAAGGAAACACCTCCGCTACAGCGTTTATAGGGGCCTGCAACCAGCTATCTCAGGCCATCGGAAAACAATTTTCCATTCCTGTTGAGGGTAACGGTACCACAGGATTGTGTAGCGTGCTCGCACATCCCGGGCTATTGCTCCGGGAGCGTTTATTTTCGCCATGTGGGGACTATAAGGCCGTAGCAGCTGTGCGTATTTCAGGTGACGCTTCCCCAGGTCCTTTTTATGCCGACGAGGTATTCAGCACGGACACAAACCCGCAGGTGCTTCATAACGCTTTGCGCGGCCTGCTTATTGCGCGTTCCTTTTTTGAAGAGGCGGGCAATGGGGTAAACCTGTCTGCCAAGCTTCCCAGGTTCCGTTTCCATTATTTCCTTCGGAACATCGAAGGTCTCTGGGCGTCTGTCGATCCGGCTGAATTAGGTGGGAAGCCGACCTACCGAGACGGGTTACGGACCGCTGGAACCCTCTATACAAGCATGCGGATCAGCTCTGAGATAGGAAACCGCGTTTTAGAGCTGCTTTATTGCGATAGCTGCGGGACAACGTTTTTCGGCGGCAGCCGGTCCATCGGGCGCAATGGCATCCATGAACTGTTGCCAACCAGTCCCAAGATAGAAGGTATTCCTGAGAAAACAGCCGGAAAACTCCTGGAAACCCGGACCTATCAGGAGTATGGCATATTCTGGCCGGCAGGCCGGCAGCAGTTTGTTCATCGCACGCAGATCATCGGAAGCAATGCTGGAAATGACGTCGACCACTGGACCGTCCAGCCTTTAACCAACCCAGGGGACCAGCGACGCTATGAATGCCGATGGCGGCGCGCGATAATCAACAAACGGTCAGGAGATGTCGATGCAGGTCCTGCGGATGAAATGGAGCACCCTGAAGACTGGATACCTGGCTACATTTTTAAAATCGAACATAACAGTTCTGATGTGGCCAGGGAGGAATGGCTGGAAAGCCAAAACCTGAATGACACCCATTTGGCACTGCCGGCCGTTTGCCCATGTTGTGCCAGTGATTATACACTCAAGCGCAGCCGGAATTCACCGGTGAGGGGATTTAGGACCGGTTTTGCCAAAACCAGCCAGATTTTCGCCAAAGAACTGATGCTGCAACTGCCTGATAAAGCAGAAGAGCGTAAACTCGTCGTCTTTTCAGACAGCCGAGAAGATGCGGCCCAAGTGGCAAACGGCATTGAACGGAACCATTTTACAGACCTGCTGCGTGAAGCCCTGCTCATTGAACTGCATGGAACCATCGCTGCCCAAAGGACACTTTTACAGGCATTCGATGAAAATGACGAGGAAACAAAAAATAACTTCCAAAGGCAATCAGCTGATATTTATGCAAGCATTTACGAGCTGACTTTTGAAGCTACCCAGCATCCAAACGCGATAAAAAAAGCTACCGCGCTGCGTGAGCTTGATAAAATCCGGAGTGGGTCTTTTAAAATAAGTGAACTTGTTGACCGTCCCTCTTCCCTTGCTCTCAGCCCCTTAATGGTCTCCTTGGCACGTTTAGGAGTGAACCCTGCCGGGCCGGACATCGCATTGCGCAAGCAGCGGGCTGCGCAAGGTATCTGGAGGGAATGGAATGAACTCATTGATTTTGAATCAGGGGAATGGAAAAGCAATCCAGAACTTAGTGGCTTTATCGGCGCTTTGCGGCAAAACACCTTTTCGATGCTCACCAAAATGTTCTTTGGCCAGCTGTTTTATTCCTTCGAGTCTTCCGGCTTTGGTTATCTGTCTGTCGATCCTTCAAACCTGAAGGTACATCAAGGTGCAGCGAGGCTTGGTTTTACCCAAGGGCGTTTCCTTGGGATTTTGAACGGTGTGATAAGAATCCTCGGGCATAAATCAAGGCATAATTATTCCAACTATGAACAGAAACCCATCAGGGCCTTCCGGGACTTTCCGGCGCCGCTGAGGCGCTGGCTACAGAATGTGGCAGAACTCCATGCCAAAGATTTTGGCCTGCTCGGTGACGCCTTATATGAATGCCTGACGGAGATGGGTGTGATGGATGCAGTAAAAGGGTTAGTCATTGAGTCGCTCTACCTGACCGTCTCCTCACCGGGTGATCAAGTGTATTACGGCCCGCTCATCAAACGCCCGCATTTGCATGAATGCGGAGGGATATGCACCTATGCAGGTACGGTCAAATCCGGTCCCGCATTGACCAGGCTGACTGTCGGAGGAGATACCTGCGTGGATCTTTGGGAAAAAAACTACCTCGCTTACCATGCACTGGTGAAGAAGCGCAAACCCATACGGCTGCACTGCGAAGAACTTACAGGGCAGACCGATGACCAGTTTGAACGCCAGCGGCACTTCAGGAATGTTATCCTGCCTTCCGAGGGAATGGCCGAGGTGAAAACCATTGACCTGCTGAGCGTAACCACGACTTTGGAAGTTGGTGTAGACATCGGATCCTTGCAGGCAGTAATGCTGGCCAATATGCCTCCGCAGCGTTTTAATTACCAGCAACGGGTCGGACGCGCCGGCCGCCGGGGGCAAGCTTATTCAGCCATTCTCACCTTTTGCCGTGGCCGAAGCCATGATGAATTT
This sequence comes from Pedobacter psychrotolerans, assembly GCF_004340665.1. Taxonomy (GTDB): domain Bacteria; phylum Bacteroidota; class Bacteroidia; order Sphingobacteriales; family Sphingobacteriaceae; genus Pedobacter; species Pedobacter psychrotolerans. The sequence continues at coordinate 470,410 of NZ_SLWO01000003.1, read as the reverse complement.
TATTTCTTGCATCCTGGAAAAATCACAAATGATGTCCCTCCTACGCCGTTTTTGACTATGGACCAGCCCAGGATCGTTAAAAGGCTTTTGGCAAAAGAGATATTTAGGCGAGCTTACCTCTCCGCAGGTATCCGTATCAGCGGAGAATCGGGTATCCATGGTCAGTTTGGTTCGATTGGAGCGGACGAAGTTCAATGGCAGCAGTATAAGGAACAGCTTTCTGGCTGGATAGCAGGCAACCGGGAAACTGTGGAAACGGTGGTATCAATACTTTTGAGCAGGCAACTCCGGGATAGTTCCGCGGAGCTTGTCGAGTGGGTCTGTGAGCTGGAAAGTACGCAAGGAATGATTGCACATGCCCAGCGCATTATCAGCAATGAGGAGATTTCAACCGATGACATTGCGCAAAAACTTGCCGAAGGCGGGTTGCTGCCCATGTTCGGAATGCCCACTACCGTTAAAAACCTATACCATGGCCTCACCAGCGAAATGGAGCCGCAAGCCATCGACCGAAACCAAGCGATGGCCATTTACGAATTCGCACCCGGTGCCCAGAAAACCAAGGACAAGGCCATCCATACCGCTATCGGTTTTACCGCTGAGTTCGCTGAAAAATTTAACGGCACGGGCGCACAGAATTTCCAGACAGGGCCATTTTACCTAAACAGGTGGATGACCAGATGCAAAACCTGCGGCGATTTCCGGACATATGGAACCCAGGCAGCAAGCGCATCCGCAGAAAACAGATGCCAGGTATGTGCTGAGGACGGTCCAGCTTACCAGCCTCCAGTGATGCTCAAGTCCCCTAGGGCCTACCGTACTGATTTGTCCCAAGGGCAGGATTCCCAGGATGATTTGGGCATTATCCTTTCCCGACCGCCTGTATTTGCTGAATCCAGGCAGAGCGATGGCCCTGGCCCGGTATCCATTGGCAATGCCACACTGGACATCAGGGATAAAGATGTGACCTGGAGGATAAATACCAACGGTGACCGATTTTTCAGCGGAAGGCTGTATAATACCCGCAATACTTTTCCCTTTGCCAATTCGCTTCAGCGCCTCAGCCAGCAATGGCTTTCCAGCGCACACGCTACCAACACAGTGTTAAAGGATGGATACAGAATGGAAGTTTTTCCAGTAGATCAAAGCGAAGAAGAGATCATTGCCATAGCCAGCAGTAAAACCACTGAGGTGCTCCGGATCGCTCCGGGGTGGACCAATTCGTCACTGGATTTGAATATGGTCAGCGAAGCCGGGGACGCCAGGGCACGTGTTGCCCAAAGCTATGGTGTCAGGGCTGGATACTATTCAGCCGCTTTTTTGCTTCAGCGTATCATCGCCGACCGATTGGATGTTGATCCAGCGGAAATAGAAATCGCAGATATCTTAAGAAAGAAAATCCAGGAGGAACCCGCCCGTTTCGCAGCTGAGATCATCCTCACCGATGAATTGCCCAACGGGTCGGGTTTTGTGCGTCGTTTGCATGATGATTTCGAATCAATACTTCAAACGGCCATAAACCCGAGTCCGCATGACAGTTACCTCTGGGGCATTCATGCTCCGGGACATGCCACAGGTTGCCAAGACGCCTGTTACGAATGCCTGAAGGTATACCGTAATATGAGTTTCCATGGTTTGCTGGATTGGAAATTGGCTGTATCGATGATGCGCATTTTAAGCAGTACGGATTACCGATGCGGTGCGGACGGAAATTTTAGTTTCACCGAACTCATGAACTGGAAATCCCAAGCAATGAAAATGCTCCAGGACTTTGCCAGAAGCTTCGGATTGCCGGGACCGTTGGAAAGGCAAGGATTGCCATACATACCCCAACGGGCCGACAGTGGAAATATAATACTTGTCGTGCATCCGTTTTGGAAACTTCAATTTCAGCAGCCAGAAAATTGGTTCCAGGAAATTCTTTCCGAATTGCGTACAGAGGCTGAAAGTAGCGGCGGAAAGCTTGAGGTCATTGACAGTTTTAACTTGCACAGAAGACCTGGCTGGTGTTATGAGAAGTTGCTCAGTAGATAATCGAAATGTTAATCTTAAACAGCTGCCATAAGAAAATAGTTATTGAAATTTAAGCCGATATCACTACTTTTGGCAGCACAAAAAACGGAAAAGATGAAGGACTTCACAGCTTAAAAGTAATTTGACCTCGCTGTTCCGGATGTTCATGTGGACTGAAATGGCCCAGATATCTAAATGCTTTTAAAACATACCCACAACAAAATCACTTGGTGAGACAACGGCGCAAAGGCCATTGCTAAAAGAATAATAATTATAATAATGATCGCCTCTGAACATAAAATTCCTATACTTTCTTTTTATTCCGGTGGGGGATTTATGGATATGGGATTCCAACAGGCGGGTTTCGTTCCGGTGTGGAGCAACGAATTTGACAGCAGCTTTGCGAAGATGAACCAACAGGGCATGGGTAGCTGGAAAAAAGCAAACGGAATTGAGGATGGTCACCATGCTTTTGATACACGGTCGGTAACCGATATCAATACCTCTGAGATCCTGCAAAATGGGTTTCCATCAGGCGTACCTGAAATTTTCGGAATGATTGGTGGTCCGCCATGCCAGGATTTCACGATAAACGGAAAAATGGAAGGCTTTGCCGGCGAGAGAGGGAAGCTGACCGCAGTGTATTTGGAGAAAGTGCTAGAACTCAAGCCAACTTTTTTCATCATGGAGAACGTCACCGGACTTATCAGGAATGTCGGGTCCAAGGCCTTTCTGTTTGAATTGCTTAAAAAAGTCGGCAAGAAATACCTTATCGATTATTCTGTACTCAATGCCCTGGATTTTGGGGTACCGCAGTCCCGAGAACGGGTATTTTTTGTAGGGCTACGCAAAAAGGGTTTAACGAGCAAGATGATTGCTAAGGCGCTGGACGGACCGTGGTTCCCATTTCCTTTGAACGAGAAATACCATGGCGCAGAAACTAAATTCCCTTGGTCCCTAGTCAGCGATTTTGGCGGGCAGCCGATTAAGCCTGAAAAGCTGCCCATAGAACTATGCGTGGAGGATTGCTTGGTAAAGGAAGGAGAGGAAGCGATAACTGCTAATGCAAATGAATATTTTAATTTTAGGCTCCCGCCAGAACGGCTAATGGCTATTAAAGAGGGGGAAACTACTAGGCCTTCATTCAAAAGGCTCCATCGATACCGTTACAGTCCCACGGCCTGTTATGGCAATAATGAAGTGCACTTGCATCCGTATTTGAACCGTCGGCTTTCAGTCCGGGAGACTCTGCGCATCCAGGGTGTGCCGGATGAATATCAGCTTTCAGCGGAAGTGCCGATGACCAAAAAATTCAAAATGATCGGCAATGGTGTCCCCGTGCCGCTCGCGAGGGCGATGGCGGAAGCGATGGCAAAATTTCTTCACTCAACAGGTGTGCTGGTCAGAAAGCGGAAGCGCAAACCAGCCACTGAAGCCGTCTAAAATTTAATGGAGGTTTATGTGACTTTGGTCATTTCGATTCCGAATTTTTTGCCCTGCTTTGCGACAGCGTTCACCTAGCTATAGTCACCGATCTTTTATTAATACCTATTTACAGAAAGGAAAACACGGTTCATATAGCCAAAAATCAGGGTCAAGGCTATATTTATCAGCAAATTGATTTTTTTACTGAATGAACCTTATACCCGGAATCAGCAAGGTTATCGTTCTTAATGCTATCGAGAATCATTTTATTCTCCTAATTTTGATCTGTTTTATTCTGTTATTTTCTGCCTTAAATCTTTTTGGCATTCAGGGCAGGGTACTGGATACGATATCAAAGTATGCATACGCCCTAAAAGTTTCCGGTTGCGTATGATATAAACCACGACCAATAAAATGTTGTAAATAAAACCTCAGAACTTCGATTTTTAATAAACTATTTAATAAGGATTTTCAGCTGGCCACAATAAAAAAAAATTCAAATATTAAGCTTGTATTATTTTCTTCAAGCCAACTAGACAATCCTCCAAATCACATGGGCAATGGTATTGAAAAACTACTCAAAGGGCTGAGGTTGCGATTGTCAATAGTTAAACGCTAAAGGCTCTCCTTAAAGACCTCCTGGAAAGGGTGTGAATTTTGAAAAGCGGGATAATTCTGCAAAAGCATTTACTTTACACTAGATGAATACTATCAGACATTTTCGGTGGTTTCTTATTAACTACTTGATATTTAGCATTTCATCAACACCTATATTGAGCTTATCTGCTATTGCTTTAATCATACTAATAGAGGTATTTGTTTCGGCCCTTTCTATTCGTCCAATTTGTCTAGTATCAAATTTAGTAAGTTCGGCAAGCTTTTCCTGAGTGATACCTTGTTTCTCCCTGATTTCAATTAATTTTCGTCCAACGGCTTCTAAATACGGCTGATCTCTATACTGTTTTCCCACAGAACTAAAGTCAAAATATAAAAGAATTAATGTTAGGACATATTTGTCCTTTTTATCTTTTATTGTTATATTTGAAAACATAATAACTTATTGTTAATAAGTTGTTTAATTTTTGGTATTAATAAGAGTCTCGCTTGCTAAATTCTGACAATTGCGATTGAACGAGACAATAGATTAATGCCCATGACAATATTATGTGTAATTTCGTCTTACACTATAGCGTTATGGGCTCTATTGTAATCGTTTCAAAAGGCCGTCAGAAGCCTAGCAAGATGATATATGGAGCCTGCTATAGTGCTTTTATCTGAGACTCGTATAAACCTATATGAGTATGAACTTTAAATCCACACATCTTTTTAATCACCTTATTTCTTTGGTGATCTGCGCCCCAGAATAGCTCTATAAAATAAGGCAGGGAACCCCAATGGTTAATGATAGAAATAGAATAGGTTCTTATAATGCTCCCTGTCTTATTTTTCGCTCCTTTCAAGGATTATCTCTTCTAAAACCAACTAACCGAATTCATGAAAAAAACGATAAAAATAGTCGTAATGGCTACGCTATGCCTAAATTTTTGGGCTAATGCGCAGACTGTTCCGATAAAACTCTCCGGCACCGTGAGGGATAGAGCCGGAAAACCTATTCTTGGTGCGACCATAAAAACCTCTGAAAAAGAAAGGATAACTTTCACAGATAAAGAAGGAAAGTTCAGCCTTACGGTTGACAAGCCAGATGGAATGCTTACCATAAGCAGCATTGCTTACCAGACTGTTAATACTCCTTACGGGCCACAATTTACGTTTGAGATCATCCTGAATGAGACAGCAGGATCCCTTGATGATGTGGTGGTGATCGCCTATGGTACAACGACTAAAAAGCTGAACACCGGCGCTATCGGAAAGGTAAGCGCTTCAGAAATCACGCTTCAACCTGTGTCAAATCCGCTAAGCGCACTACAAGGCAGGATACCAGGACTTGCCATCACACAAAATAGCGGCATCAATGGCGCTGGGCTGAAGGTACAAATCAGAGGCCAGGGATCGCTGATGCAAGGCTCTGAACCGTTATTTATTATCGACGGAATTCCCTTTTCCCCAGGCAACAATTCCATCAACACTGTTACCAATGCAACAGGAAGTAGCGGGGTGAGTCCATTCAGTACCATCAACCCTTCGGAAATTGAAAGTGTTGAAATCTTAAAGGATGCTGATGCGACATCAATATATGGTAGCCGCGGAGCGAATGGTGTAATTCTGATCACGACAAAAAAAGGTGTAGCAGGTAAGAGCAGATTAAACCTGAATATCTACAACGGATATAGCCATATCACCAGAACAATGGATATGCTGGCAACAGAAGATTACCTTAAGATGCGAAGGGAGGCTTTTAAAAATGACGGGCTTGCTATGACCAGTGCCAACGCCCCCGATCTCCTGTTATGGGACCAGACCAGATATACCAATTTTAAGGATCTTCTGATTGGCGGAAATGCAAAAACCACCGACGTACAGTCATCGATAAGCGGTGGGACTGAGAAAACCAGGTTCCTGATTTCCGGAGGCTATCATGGAGAGACTTCTGTATTTCCTGGCGAACAGCGTGACGATAAACTATCAGGCCGGATTAACCTGAATCACCGCTCAACGGACGACCGCTTTAGCCTCGATTTTAATGGCGGGCTTTTATATGACCGCAATAAGATGAGTTCGGGCGATCTTACGGCCTATATCAATATGCCACCAAATATGCGATTATACGATGATGCAGGCAACCTGAACTGGCAAGAGGGCGGCACTTTTTTTGGAGGGGCAATTACCAACCCTTTGGCCGCAGCCAACAGAAAATATACCGGAAAGTTCAGCAACCTGACAACAAGCGTTAATATGGCCTATGAAATCTTAGCCGGACTAAAAGGAAAGGTAAGCCTGGGGTACAATAGCTTATCTGGTAATGACCAGGCGCTTAATCCCTCAAGTTCCATAAATCCAAACTCAGGAACACTTCCCTATTCCAACTTTGGCCGATCATTTTTAGGCAGTTGGATTGTCGAGCCGCAGCTCGAATATACCAATACCTCAGGTAAGGGCAAATTAAACATTCTAGCCGGCGGGACCTTACAAAATACAAACAGCAATACGTTGAGCGTTTCCGCACAGAATTACAGGAATGATATCCTGCTTTCCTCAATAGCCGCAGCCGGGAATGTAACCACAAGCAATAGTGATTACGCTTACCGCTACACGGCCTTTTATGGAAGAATCAATTATAATTTTGCGGATAAGTACCTCATCAACCTGACGGGAAGGCGTGATGGATCGAGCAGGTTCGGACCGGGAAAGCGTTTTGCAAACTTTGGCGCCCTTGGAATGGCATGGATATTTACAGGAGAGGGTTATATAAGGGAAAAACTATCCTGGCTTAGTTTCGGAAAGATAAGGGCCAGCTACGGCACAACAGGTAATGACCAGATTGGGAACTATAAGTTCCTGGATACCTGGACGAATTCCAGCCTGCCTTACCAGGGAAATGCCGGGCTCCAGCCTTCAAGCCTGTATAATGCGGATTTTTCCTGGGAGACAAACCATAAAGCTGAAGTGGCACTGGAGCTAGGGGTGCTGAAAAACCGGATCATGCTTAGCGCGGCATACTTTGTAAACCGTAGCGGAAACCAGCTGATCAATTATCAGCTGCCCATACAAACAGGCTTTACCTCGATTCTTAGAAACTTCGATGCTGTGGTGCAGAATTCAGGCCTGGAAATCAGTCTTGAAAGTACCAACTTTCTGAGTGGCGCTTTTAAATGGACCTCTAATGCAAATCTTAGCATTCCAAAAAACAAACTTGTTAAATTCAGTGGCCTCGATCGCTCCAGCTATGCCAATACCTATATCATCGGCGAACCACTTTCGACAAAAAGAGTGCTCGAATACCTTGGGGTAGATCCATCAACAGGAATTTACTCCTTTCGTGATGTAAACGGCGATGGCTTATATGACGCTTCTGATAGAATTCTGATAAGAAATACTCAGCCTGATTTCTATGGAGGCTTTCAGAACAGTTTTTCCTATAAAAATATCAAGCTGGACATTTTCCTGGAATTCAGAAAACAGACCGGATATAACTACTTATATACCCAATCGACCTTCATCCCAGGCTACTTTTATTTCAACCAGCCCACTGTTGTACTGGATCGGTGGCAAGCTGTTGGAGACCTTGCAGATATTCAGCGTTTCGTAGCCTCTGGCAGCAGCGCTGCTTATGCGCCGGCGGGAAGTTATTTACCGGCTTCAAGTGCTGTGTTTAGTGACGCATCTTTTATCAGGCTCAAAAATGTATCCCTGACCTATGCCTTTGTGGAGCGATGGGTGAAAAAGCTCAAACTGCAACAGCTGAGTATATACGTTCATGGCCAGAATTTACTAACCATAACAGGATATAAAGGAGCAGACCCAGAAAGCCAGAATCTGTTTGTGTTGCCACCCTTAAGGACAATAACCGCTGGTTTACAATTAACACTATAATTATGAAAACAACAGTAATTAAAACAAACCCAGGGCCTATTTCCCATCTTAGGCGCTTGCTTCTTGGGAGTCTGCTATTAACAGCTTTTTTATGGAGTGCATGTGAAAAACTAATTGAGGTGCCAAAGGCAGGAAATCTGATCCTGAGCAAAGATGTATTCTCTGGGAATGAGACCGCAACATCAGCGGTGATGGGGCTCTATAGTAAGATGGTGACGCTAAACCTGAGCATGAGTAATGGCGGGCTGAGCGTATATTTCGGCTTGTCGGCAGATGAACTGTTCAATCCTGCGCCAAGCAGCAGTTATGATCCATATTCGGCCAATATGCTGCTTTCTTCAAACGGCATAATCAGCAATAACTTCTGGAGCACGGCATACCGCAACATTTACCACGCAAATGCCATTCTGGAAGGGCTGAATGCTTCAAACTCACTAAGTACAGCAACAAAAAAACAGTTAACCGGTGAAACCCTTACCATTCGGGCATTTTATTTATTTTACCTGGTTAATCTTTTTGGTGATATCCCTCTTACGCTTACAAGCGACTTTGAGCAGAACGCAGTGATGCCACGAACGTCATCAGCCATTGTTTACGCCCAGATTATTAAAGACCTTGAGGAAGCTAAAGTTCTCCTAACTGCAAATTACCCGAGTAGCGCAAAAGCAAGGCCCAATCTATTCGCGGCCAGAGCACTTTTGGCCAGGGTTTATCTTTACAGCCAGCGATGGGCTGAGGCAGAGGCTGAAGCATCTTCAGTAATATCCTCCGGTTTATATAACATGGAGCCGGATCTAAACAAAACCTTTCTGAACTCCTCAAATGAAACCATCTGGCAATTGGTAAGGGAAACGGCTAATACCGCAGAAGCAGCCGTTTTCCTCCCGTCTTCTGGTACTATTGTTCCTCCTCTTGTGATCAGGGATAACCTGCTAAATGAATTTGAGGCAGGAGATCTTCGAAAAAGCAGGTGGCTGTCCAGCAATATTGTCAATGGTATAAGTTATAGCTATCCGTACAAATATAAGGTTAGGGCCAATTCCACGGTAAGTGAAAGTCTTATTGTCCTGCGCCTGGCGGAGCAGTACCTGATTAGAGCGGAAGCGCGGTTAGCCCAGAACAACCTTGGTGGGGCGGTCTCGGATCTGAATGTGGTTCGAACCAGGGCTAGGGCAGCTGCAACACCTGCCATAACAAATCCACTCCCCAACCTTTCTACTATACTGACTAAAGCGGAGCTGACTGAGGCAATATTTCATGAACGTCAGAATGAACTTTTTTGTGAGTGGGGCCATCGGTGGCTTGATTTGAAAAGAAGCGGCAGAGTTGACCAAAAACTTACTAGACTTAAGCCAAACTGGAAACCTTTCATGGCATTATATCCCATTCCTTTTTCAGAAACGCAGACCAATATTTTTTTAACCCAAAATCCAGGATATGCAAATTAGACAATTTAACATAGCTAAAACCCAACATTTAATTCTCCTAATTTTAATGCTGATTTTCTTTCCACGGATAGGTATGGCCCAGGCCGCTTTAAAAAAAGGCGAACAGATTCCTGATATCGTGCTTCAAAATATTTATAACTACCCTAAGAAATCGTTTGACCTTGATAAGATTAGAGGAAAGCTGATCATATTCGATTTTTGGAGCCCAAGCTGTATTTCCTGTTTAAAGTCGTTTCCAAAAATAGATTCCCTGCAGCGACTCTTCGCAGATGAGGTAACAATTGTGCTGGTTAACAAGGAAAGTCTTGATTCAACAAGAAGGTTTTTTGAGACCCGCAAATTTCTTTTCAGGCCACAAATTCCTTTTGCAACCAGTGACGTCACGATCAACAAATTATTCCCGAATCGGGCCAATCCTGCATATGCATGGATAGACGGAGAAGGGAAGTTTCACCAGATGACCAATGAACTCACGGCAGCATCCATTCGTCGCTTCCTTGCCGGAAACAAGGTGAATTTAGAGGATTACCGGGAAAGGCGTAAATACTTGACATCTCTTTTTGACAGGGAATATGAGCCCAGCGTAATTAGCTATTCCTATCTTTCAAAAGCGATTCCAGGGGTGAATTTAAATGGATCGATAGGAAAGAATGGGTTATCATTCCATAACTATGACCTCATGAATTTATACAGGGAAGCTTTCGGGGAACAGGGGAAATACGATTTTTCCAAGAAATGGAACATTGTATTGGATGTGAACGATACTCAACGGTTTATTTCACCTAAAGAGGAAGAACTGGCTCACGATTGGAAGAGAAAAAATCTATACAACTATGCACTGCTGTTGCCGGAAAATATGGCCGAAGAAAGGTTCATTATGATGCGTTCAGATCTGAGGCGATATCTTGGATTTGATGCAAGAGTAGAAAAAAAATTGATTAGTAGTATGATTTTAGTAAAGGTAGGAAACATGGATAAGCTAAAGTCTCAGAAAACAGGGCCTTCAAATTTTAGGATGTCTGATATCCGGACCAGTCAAATTGATTCGGTTAGGAGACTGATCAACCGTCCTTTTAAGACTTTTTCAAATATTTTAGGCTCATGGGTAGCGCTTAGGTTAGAAAAGCCATTTGTGGACGAAACCGGTTATTCAGGAAATATAGACATTGAATTGAACGGAAACGCTGTTGATAGTTTTAATCTGGGAAAAATCAGAGCACAGTTAAAGCAATATGGGCTCGACCTTGTTGAACAGAAAAGGCCAATTGATGTCCTGGTAATAAGGGAAAAAGGGGTGGTGAAGGAATAACCATCCATTACCACCCCTTAATCATTAATTACTGAACCCTACGCGATGGTCGTTGTCCGCTGGAGCGGGAGCGATATCATCAATCGTCTGAACAGTTTCGTAGCCTCTGATACAATCAGCAGCAGTCTGATCCTCACAAGAGGTAAGGGGATTGCTGCCACCAGGCATAGAATCATCCTTTGTCTGAGGGGTGCTGTTAAGCTGCGTCTGTAATGTACCCGAAGAACTGATCTGATACCAGTACAGATTTGGCTGTACTTTCTTGTTATTGGCACTACTATCCGATGGTTTAAATGCAAAAGTTAAACCCATAATTGCAACTAGTGCAAAAGAAAACATAGCTCCAAGCCATGTTTTTTTAGTATTAAATGATTTGGTATACATACCGATATTGTTTAAATTTAAAATGATTTAATTATGGTCGCCCTTGTGGCGGGCATTCCGAAAAGGACTGTTCAGCTTTGGACAGCCTTTTTCCTTTTATCGGGCCTCACGGCCTCGCCGGGAACAGCGCATATTTTCGAACATGTGGAAAATAAACAACTACTCTCTTTTTGGCGTGGTATTTATTGGGCTCACTTAATGCAGGCGAACCTAATTTTACTTCTACATTAGCTAAACGTTTCTTAATCATTTTAAGGATTAGCGTTGCAAGCACAGAAAGGCCGGTTCGGAAAATTATTTCCGGTATCCGTTCAATCCATATAGTTACCCTTAAAGTTTTCATAATTCCTGTTTTTGCCTAACATTTACCCTTTTACAACAACCTGGCTGTTGCATGCCCATTTTGAAATATACGCGCTTATCGCTGCGCCTGCGTCCCCTGTATAAAGTCCGGTCAAAACTTGCGAGCACCTGCCGGTTTCCGCACCAATAACCTAATCAACTTCTGGGCAGATTATCTTAGCGCTTTCTACTTAACGCCCGGGAAGGGCGGTTGAAAACAGGTGCTACCCACCATATTTCAATATTTTTTCCCAAATCAATCGGGCCTGTTTTCTTTATTGGGACGCCGTCTTTTCTCTTGCTCAAGCTTTTTGAGGAGCTCTTCCCTCTTAGCGGCACAAATAATGACACTCTCACGTTCCCGCTGATAGTGCATGACCTGTTTATTACCTTCGCGAGCCAGTGTTTCCAGTCGCAGGTCTGTTATCTGATCCTCACATGTGCAATTTTTCTGAGGAAATAGTACAGCCAGTCCAACGCCAATGACAACTGCGATAATGCCAAAAAGGCTTCGATAAACTTCTCCGCGTTCCGGCTTTTTAAATCTCATCCAAAGAAATTTATACTCTTTTTTTTCAGGGCCTGACGGCTGTTCATTGAAATCATTGTTCATTGCCTATCGGATTACTTGAATAAATTTAGGCCTATCCATTTAGAAAAATAGAGGCAAAAAGGACGTTTTTCCGTCAACTGCACCAATTTCGGGGGTGAACTGTCCCTCACTTTGATGAATTGCCCCCAATGACTGGCCAATAAAAAGGTCTTTTTGTAATTTTATGAAACTAATAAGGCAGTTTATGCATAGCAAGAAATCAGATGGCAAAAATCTTCCGGATTATTTCAGCTTTGGCTGGATGATGCTGATCTCGCTATGCATAACGCTTTGTTTAAACTGGCCAACTATGAACTCACGGTTTTGGCATACCTTCACCCAAGATTGGTATCACATTGCATGTGCAAATACATTTGCAACCGTTTTCATCATGATAACCTTTACCAATATTTTCACAAGTTATCTGGATTCAAAGTGGCTCTGGGAGAAAGATTTATGGAAAAGGCTTGTTTTTCAGATTCTATTAGGATTTATGGCACCTATACTGATCTGTTATTTTTTCAGTTGGATTTCTTTTTATTTCCTCAACGTCAATATCAGCTCAACAAGGTATATCCGGAATATGTCCAGCTTACTTGTACTCATTTGTATCATGATCAATCTCCTACATGTGGTTTATTACTATATGTATAGATCTTCGGAATGGCTAAATAGTACGGCTGGAAAACCAAAACCAGCGCCAGTTTTGTATCTATTTATTCCTGATGGGAAGGGAGAGAAGAAAATTGCAACCGCAGCTATTGCCTATATTTATGTAGAAAATGGGACAACCTATATCCAGCATCATAACAGTGATCTTGATGTGTGTTTTATAGCTTTAGACAGTATCTATAAAAAACTAGACGAAGCATCTTTTTTCAAAGCAACAAGAAGTTATATTGTCTCATCTGCGGCAGTAGAAGGTTATGTAAAGATTCCACACAAAGGCCTTAAAGTAAGATTACAACCAGAAACCCCAGAACCTATAAATGTCAGCCGTTCAAAAGCCCCTCTATTTATAGACTGGTTAAAAACAGACTCTTAGTAAAGTTTGCGAGGGATTCATGACAACTTTACGGAAACCCGTAATGACGTCTTTTTAGTTTCTCCTACCTTGGCTCACGTTAATTCAAATCAAAAATATGAGCACAATTTTTAAAAAATCAGTAATGTCTACCGCACTAGTTATTTTAGCGGTGATGATGCACAGCTCCTGCAAGAAAGCAGCGCAGGAAACTGTAATAGAGCAGGAGCAAGTTCCGGTAGTTTTTTCTTATGAAGTAATCTGTGATTACTGTAACATTTCCTACATCGATGCAAGCAATCAGACCAAAACGGTAACGAGCAACATAGGCAAATGGACTTATAAAATTGAGAAAAAGGTTTCCTTTGATCTGAAGTTAAGCGTTTCATCAATCATCTCAAGTTATCAGACCATCCAGGCTTATATCTTAAAGGACGAGGAAGCGGTATACGGAAATCTCGGTTATAACCATGCGGATCTTTCCTATAACACCGTTTCTGGAAACGGTACCTCAAGTTTTGGCAGTTATGTTTCCACCACGTCAACCGGCGGGAACAGCTCAGGTGGAACCACCGCTCCAACCTCTTCAGTTTGAGGGGCAAAAAACAAGACCGGAGGCTATTTCAAACGGATGGTTGTCGGAGGCGGCAGATGCTGGCAGCATAAATAGACTGCCGGATATATCTTCAATTACATTTTACTTTAGCAACGTTTAAATCGTTATATTAAAACAAAATCATGAAAGCATTTATTTTTTCAATAACATTGATTTGCTGTTATTTTCTTGGCAATTGCCAAAAGATATCTTCACTTGGCACAGTCAATGAAAGCAAGCTAGGAAGATGCACCGGTTCGGCTTATTGTTCGGCGTGTAAAAACTGTTCCCGCTGTGCCCACTGCGGGAGTGGAGGCACCTGTGGGGTATGCTCATCTGTTGAATCGCAAACCCCGGTATTCTCTAGCCCCCGCAAAAAAGCATCTAGCTACAGTCCGAGATCATCTGCATCTGGTCAGCAGAAAAAGCATTCATTCAGTGCTGAAAAGAGCAATATGAAAAGTTGCGTTTCTGAATCTTTATCCGCGGTAAAACTTAAAGAAATCAGTCTTCGCTCAGGGCCAGGATTATCCTATCCCGTTATAGAAACGCTTAAGCGCAACCAAAAAGTAAAACTGCTTGCAAAAAAGGGAGAGTGGGTAAAGGTGAAAGTCCTGTCCTCTGGAACTACAGGTTATTGTAATCTGGCAGGAATAAACTGATATCATGTCCGAATAACCTCTAAGCTTGCTAGTGCGAGATAAATTCATTTTTATTTATCTTCGTTATTTTTTTCCTGTAGAAGCTAAAGCGAAACATGCTGGGATAGTGCAACCGGGGTTTCGCAGGCCGCAAGGCGCGACGGGATTTCTCTTTCATACCTTTTGATTTCTTATAAAACTATAGTCATTCCTCTCAACGCTGCATACCCTGCTGTTGTTGCCTTGCTTTTCTCCTTCTTCGCTTTTCTGCTTCTTCAATAGTATCAGACGCGATATCCGGAATATATAATGGCTCCATCAAAACTTCCAAAAATTCGCCTACGGTTTTACCGGTAGATTCGAGCATGTTGCCAACAGAAGAAAAAATTCCCTCAGCGACACCTAAAGCAAGTTGATTAACCAAAGACCCGCTCTGGTAATTTTTCAAAGACGCCTCTTGCAAAATGTCGAGTTGCTCCCTCTGCTGTAAAGTGCCATTCTTTAAGATATTGGCATAAGCAAGCGTATCTCTCAGGTTACGCTCAAAGCCGAACTGACTATCAAACAAGCGCTCCCCACATTGCTTAAAAGCCATCCGGTCAAACTGCCCCATTTTTTTTGAGTGCTCAGCGTTTCTGCCTTTCGAACTGTTCATAGGACTGAGCTTGATTCTATTAGTGATATCCCTGCGGCTGACGATTACCTGTATATGCAGCTGGTTTCCACTCTTTTTTTCTCCACGCTTCCGGCTACCATCTTTAACCGCTGCATCCTTATGGCTGTAGTACCGGTTGCGTTCAACTTTCCCAAACCAGAGCAGATCCTTATTGCTACCAATCCCAGGGCGTCTGAAGTTCTTTGCATATTCATCCATTACTTTCTCTGTATATACTTTCAGCACATTCTTCATATCAGGATCCCCAACCGATTTCCTTAAATGCTCTAGTTCCTTTTGGCTTGGGCTGATATTGATCAGGAAAAACTTAGCCTCATGCCGCCCGAGTTTTGCATTGTTTCCATCCAATGCCCGGCGTACTTCATACGGCTCCACATCCTGACGGTTTCCATTGAACCATAGTTCCGGCTGCTTTAAATCCTCCGTACGGTTCTCCTTTTCCAGGTAATTTACCAGACCACCGCTGCTACCCTTGTTGCTGGCTTCCTTATTATCCGTAATATTGATATACATGGCTATAAAAGATCAATCTGGTTTTTGGTTATCCTGATCAGTTCCTCTTTCTCCTTAGCTGAAGTCATCATACTAAAGGCATCCCTGCTTTTGATATAAGTGCCGAGTACGTACAGGAACTGTTTTTTAAGCTGCTCCCTCGTCGATAGTTTCATTAGGATGCCTTTGAGTATCTCATCAGTATTCGATAGTTTGCTGCTGTAATTTTTGCCGGCTGATAAAAGTTCATTCTGGCCACTGGCCAGGCTAACGCTTCTTTTCTCCAATTCTCTTAAAAGGTTATTGATGTCCTGTTGATTACCCGTCATCCTATCCACCTCTCTTTTGATCGGAATTAGCAGGTCGTTTTCCTGGGTCCTGATAAAACCGATGTAATCCTTGTGCTGTTTGAGCATTGTATTCTTTAACAGCTCATCATTGATATCCAGCGGATCTTTCTTACTGCGAAAGAAGTAATCCACCATCTGCGCAAATACCAGCCTGTTCGGACGGCCAAGCTTTTGCGCGACCCTGTCCATTTTGAGCGCGGTCTGAATATTATATTTTATGGTTCTTAAAGTTTCCATTTTAGTTCTTCGTTGTTCATTAATTAACTTATTATGTACATCGCGGTATATATTGCCCTATAGATATGCCGATATCTATGCGTTTACATATCTATATATCCCAAACCCTCATCAGGGTTCCTTTTTCATTAATCCCACCGCTTCCAGCGGCCAGAGAACCCCTGGAGGGTTCTCCAAACAGCCTTTAAGCTAGCGTAAGGCTAAGATGGTGAGGCTCTGCCCAACCACCGCTTGCTCCTTTTTCTGGAAATGAAAAAGGACCTTTTGTATTCTGCCTTAACCCCCTCAAAGCTTTTAGTGGGAGACCCATCCCAACAGATCTCCCATAAAAAATATTTAATAAGCTCCATTTTAAATGCTTCTACTATTATAGTATACTCACAAAATCCTTAACCATCCTTAAGATAAATTGCAGCTCAACACAGCTTCGCCTTCCAGGTTCCAGGATACCTGGCTTCCAAGAAAAGGATTATAGGATGGGCTGTAAAAGATGTACCCAAAAATCTGAAGTTCACTGATGCATTTGTGATAGGTTGAGGTAGAGTAGATCTTGGATGACCGCATGAGCCTGCTCCGGCTGACCTGAAAAGGGTGAGTCAACCCGGAATTTTCCGAAGCAAAGATCAGCGCCGCTAGGAGACTCACATGAAACGCTGAAAGCCTTTGATCCGCCTGAATCCGGTCTTTGAGATAATCAAGGTTTTTATCAATGCTCCCCATGTGCCTCCCCCTGAAATAATCGTTTAACAACCGCATTTTCAGGCGTACCGTTACCTAGTATCCGCCTGATATCCTCACGGCTAAAATATACAATACGGCCAATCTTGGTAAAGGGCAGTTTGCCGCTCACCCGTAAGTGCAGCAGGGTACCGGCAGAAATTTTCATCAGCTTCCTAACCTCAGAACTTTTGAGGTACTCATCCGGCGTTGCCGTTTGGAGCGGATTAATTTTTTTGATCTCTTCGATCAGCTCGCTTTTTAGTTCAAGCAGATCACTTTTGGTTACCAGGTCTAAATTCATGTCTCTTAAAATTTAATGATCAATGCTCTCCAGCTAGCCATAGCAAAAAGCTATCTATTTGGAGATTTCACATCAAAAGTGAGAACAGAAACATGTAATCAGATGCCCAATAGAGGTGTTTGGGCATAGATGCGCTCAACTATCCCAATGTTATTTATCAGGCACATGGGAAACAATATCAAATGCTTTATCTTCATCGGATATAAAAATATGCTTGGAGGAGTTTTCGGGAGAAAAATAATTTTGAGCTGTCGCCAATGATATTGGTTTATCCCCATGAACAAAGTTCTTCGCGACCATTTTATACCATGGACTGTGGCCTTGTGTAACCACGAGCCTTTTGCCGTTTGGTAAAACCTGTTTTCGAAGCTGGCGCATCAAATCCATGAATGCTGCTATACTTCCGCTGTTGATTACGATTTTCTCACTCGCCTCATACTCCAGGACTTTATCAAAACGATCCTGCAAGTCTGCCAAGTTAATTTTGAGTAGCGCAATTTCTGCATCTTTTTGACTGAGCATTTTTTCTGTTGAAGTATTTACATTCCACTCATCAATGCTATTTAAGAATTCTTGGAATGCTTCTAATTTATCCAAGTTAGTAGAGTGAATTTCGTATTCAGATTTGAATGGGTTTTTTCCTGAATAAAAAATGATTCTTCTTTGAATACTTCGGTTTACCTTTCGGAAGAATGCTTCACGACCATCTGGATTCCGTAGCAGATAATGATCGAGGTGAAAGTCATAAAATGCTTTATATTTACCACCAGGCAGACTATAAAGTTTCAGGGCAAAGAAATTATCCTCTAATTTTCTATTGGAAAATATTGGGTTGCCAATCTCATAAGGATGTGGAGAAAAGTTAAATCTCGATCTAAATTTAAAAAAACCTTCTGTCATAATAAATTAAAGTGTCTAATATCATAGCTCAACGGTTTGCAATCTATACAAGGAGATATAAACCAAACTGATTTTTTTAGTCTAAAAAAAAAGCACTGCTAATTTAATATACTACTTCTGGTTGACATTCTCTCTTTTGCTGAAAACTTAAAGAAAACAATTTGCTAATCCGCCTTTGTAAAGTACTTTTACAACTTAGAAAAATTCCGCTCTCAAATATGTTTTGGAAAAAGTTATTAGGGTCTTTTGATCCAATCAAACAATGGACAAGTTTTATAGAATTGATCATTGCCCTATGTATTGCCTTAGGCGTTGTTTCTTCTTTTTTTAGTTCTTTTATATCAGCTTATACTCCACCGGAATATATTTCATTTATTAAGGGAGTTACACTTTACATTTGTGCTCTTTTTATGACCTTTCGGATAACTGGTACGATTCTTTCTGCAAGGAATAACAGAAATACTAATAGAAATGGTCAAGGATACAAATATCCCCCTCAATTACGGATATTTTGTAAGGTTGTTCGTGGAATATCTCTAACAGGGATTTTAATCGCCGTTTTTCTATTCTTTCAACTACATTCCAAAATACTGAGGGATTGTCAAGAGAGCGAAGATAAGCTGGCGATTTTTGTTGCAAAATTTTCAGAGAAACAAGATCCAGGATTTGTTGGTCAAATGATGAACGATTTACATTCCAAAATCTTGGATACGGGTGTTATTATTGATAAACTGGATAAACATCTCGCGACAATTTCAGAATTCCAATTAAGGGATTCGATATCAAAATTTTCAAAATGCTATAAAAAAACCATTCTTATTTATGGTTCCCGGGACGTAACTGATGGCATATTTTTTTGTAATATCTATTTACACAATGTAATGACTCAATGTAGTTCTGTTAGGATCGGTGATTCATTAATAAGAGTTGAAGACCCTAAAATTATTGAGTTTAAAACAGCGCCAGAACAAGTTGATGTTATCAGTAATTTGGTTCAGTCTTTGATTTTTTCTAGCCATTGTGAACATCGAGCCGCCATTGACCTAGTGAATCACATTCGATCTGGAAAGCTATCAATACATAATTCCAAACTTCTGGCATATTGCAGCCTCATCAAAGGAAATAGCTTTGTTAGACTTGGATTATTAGATAGTGCCAGAAAAAGTTATCTTGAAGGACTAAAATCTGAGCCTTTAAACCACCTCCTTATTACGAATTTAGCTAGATTAGGCAAAAAAGAACTAAATGTTAATGAAAAAGGTAAAGTCGATACTTTTGAAAAAACAGAGCAGTTTGAAAAAGCGATCATGTCTTTTACATTTCCAATGGATAAAGTTTTTAAAGATGAGGTCACCTTTGAGCGCACTTTCGCTGTTGGTGAAGAAGCTTATTTTTTTAAGGGCGGAGAGAAAATTGATTCTCTAAAAGTAAAGAATGGTGACTTTGTTTATTTTTATACATTATTACCTAATTCCAAAAATTACCTAAAGCTAAATTTGGCGAACTGCAAAAAAGGCGTTTTCTCCTTTTTACTACCTGAAAATTTTGTAAAAATTGACTTTTCTCGAATGAACGCAACGCTCACATTTATTTTTCCAGACAAAACTGTATATAGGGTAAAATCTGATAGAATCAAGTTCCTCAATTGATGGGAAAGCTGCTCTAAAAAACTATTTAAATCATTACAACAATTGTAGGTTTTCTTCGATAATAAAGTTTGCGCCAAATAAAATTTTATTTAACAAGGTATTTGAGCCGAATTAATTAAGTTTGACCAAACAATCTCAAAATATATGTCTAAATCTGATGCTCCAATGACCATTCTGAAAAATCAGAATAAAACAGTAATCTTAAATTATGAAAAAGAAGTAATTAAAGGCAAAGCAGAATATACCTTAAAGACCCTTCAGGTGATATATAGCGACGGCAAAATAGAATTATTTGAAGAAGATTCAAACGGCAAAGCTATAAATTCAGCGGATATGGTTCCCGTTGAACCGAGTATTGGTCTCCTCGCTTATGGAGATAAAATCAAAAGGGATTATTACAAGTCCCTTCTGAAAGGTAAATATAATGAAATTGAGAATTTAGTTGTTTTGTCTGGAGCCGGCTCGTCAGTTGGTGTAGGTAAGGAAAATGTCGGCTTGACAATGGCGGGTTTATGGCAGAAAATGGAAACTGTGGATTTAGCGTGTTTGACTAGATTGATTAAAGCAACTAAATATTCCAAACTTGAAGAAGATGGCAGTTTTGATTCAGATAATATTGTTAAAGATTTAGAAGCGCTCTTATCAATCGCTGGCATGAAAAATAAAGTTGAGTCAGAAAAACAGCTCGACGATGACATTTTAACCGCGAGAAAAATAATTGCAGAATTCTGTGACTTAAAATTGCCAGATAATGCTCCGCATATTGAGTTTTTAACAAAGGCAGTTTTACGACCTCAAAAATTTCCTAGAGTAAAAATATTCACTTTAAATTATGACACATTATTTGAGCAGTCTGCTGCTAGGGAGAAATTTACCGTTATTGATGGATTCACATTCTCTAGCCCCAGAACTTTTAATGGAAAATATTTTGATTATGACATTATAGAAACTCGGCACAATCGACAAGATAAAAAGGATAGTACAATTCCTAAATTGTTTTATTTGTTCAAAATGCATGGATCTCTCAACTGGAAGCATGTAGACGGTGACATTGAACAAACAGACGGCGAAATAGATGTTTCCAAAAGAGTAATGGTTTTTCCTCAGGATAGCAAATATGAGCATTCCTACGAACAACCCTATTTTGAGATGATGGCTAGGTTTCAGCAATCTCTTCGTGTTGAGAATACGTTATTGATCACAATTGGGTTTAGTTTCTTGGATAAGCACATCTCATCGGTAATTTTGGAGACGTTAAAACAAAATCCGTCTTTGCATCTTATTGCCCTTACTTATCCAGAAGTTATTTATACGGAGAAAAGTTATCAGATTGAACTTCATAGAATTGCAGAACTTCAAAGTAGGATAACTTTTGTGGCTGAAACTTTTGTTGATTTTTCTAAGAACTTTCCTGAAAATATTGCTCACAATAGGGTTGATGTTTTAGAGGAATTAAATTTTCAGTTAAAAAAACTGACCAAAGAAAATGTTTAACCTTCAAATTAGTCCGTATTCCGATAATAGTTTTGTCGGATATGTAACCCTTGTATCTCCAAGTATTACTAATGTCCATTTTCCTTCATCAGTACTACTTAAAAAATTCTATAAGTCTGATGAAGGTTTTCATGCCTTAACAGGTAAATATGTGATTATTGAAGGTAGCGGTAACGGATTTCTGGGAAAGATCATAGAGATTGCACTGCCCGAAAGTGAAAGATTGAGCTTAACTGAATCTAGGTACGACAGAGAGTCTTTCCACCCTACAGGAAAAGTTGAGATCTTACTATGCTTTGATAATTATCACCTAAAGGCAAAAAAGGGTTTGGACCAACTGCCACCCGTTGGGGCAAAGGTTTACTTATGCTCAAATCAGTTCCTGGGTTCACTTTTGACTGAATTCGGAAATAGTGGTACCAATAGTTCGCCAGATAAGCTAATTCAACTAGCGAATCTTCCTCAGGATGAAGAGCATATCATAAACGTTTCCGCACAGGCTTTATTTGGAAGACATTGTGCTGTAGTCGGAACGACGGGTGGTGGAAAAAGTTGGACTGTTGCCAAACTTGTTCAGGAAGTTTTGGCAAACAATGGGAAAGCTATCTTAATTGATGCAACAGGAGAATATAAAACGTTGGGAGCTCATCCCAATGTGTCTTTCTTAGAATTCAATGTCCTCGGCGATACAGAGGTTTATTTTGACTATAGGCGGCTTCGAGAAACTGATCTGTATGCGCTTTTTAGGCCTACCGGACAGGCTCAAATCCCAAAACTCCAAGAAGCAATGAGGAGTCTCAGGTTGGTCAATTTGTTAGAAAGCAAAGTAGAAAAGACAGTAAATGACGCTCACATCGTTGATTCGGGAAATAATTTTCTGCTTGAAAATGAATCTTGGGGATTTAAACTTTTGAAAAAAGAGGGTAATGTTCGGCAACGAATCACCAAGGCCTATAAAGAAAACATAGGGGTATTTGATGTTAGTTGTAACTTTGATATCAATGCATTGCCATATCAGGTTTTCAACGAATGTGTTAGGGATTTTGGTGGTGGTGAAAATTATGGTGCATCTGATACAGCAGCGGCAGGCTTTTGTCAATCAATGATCTCCAGAATATTAGTGACACTAGGCAATGAGGCTTTTAAAAAAACGTTTGGTTTTAAAGCCGACGATCTAGCAAAAAACGAACTTTCTGAAATGATCGATGGATTTTTAAAGCATGATGCAAAAAAGAATGTTCTTATCATTTCAGTTGCCAATATACCTTCAGAAAACAAATTGCGCGAGATACTGGTTAATGCAATTGGCAGATTCCTATTGGAAAAGGCATTGAAGGGAAAATTTAAATCTACCGCAGAAGATAAAAATAAAAAAAGTGTTTTACTTTTTTTAGATGAAGCACATTTGTTTTTGGATAAGCGCATAAAAGATGAGTACTCCATAGAAGTTGAGCTAGATGCATATGATCGTATAGCAAAAGAGTGCCGCAAGTACGGTCTATTTCTGATCCTTTCCACTCAAATGCCTAGGGATATCCCAAAGGGAGTTCTTAGTCAAATGGGAACATTTATTGTTCACCGTCTAATTAATCAACAGGATAGAGAAGCTATCGAGTATGCGTGTTCTGAAGCAAATCGTTCAGCACTGTCTTTTCTTCCAATATTAAGTTCTGGGGAGGCAATGTTGACCGGTGTTGATTTTCCAATGCCTATCGTTCTTAAGATCCGAGAACCTGAGATCAAACCTAATTCAATAACGCCACAAGTATTCTAATTCATTTTTCGATTTGAAATACAGATAGGAAAACAATGACTTAAACAGAGAATGGTAATTATTGTTCTAAAAAACTATCTTCGGGCATAAACTATATGCTCAATATGAATAGTGACTTGAAGATAATTTCTCTCAAACCAGCTCTTGGAGCCAATCCTTTATTAATGAAGTCCCTAAAAGGAGGTATAACTTATCAATTCAGTAAAGATTTTATTGTTGGCGATTCTTCTATTTCTTATATACCATCTTATCCTGAGGATTTATTCAAAGTCAACAATATGACTATCAATATTTCAGCAATTGCTGGAAAAAATGGTTCAGGGAAAAGTGCACTCTTCGAACTTTTTTTTGCTGGCCTTTATAATCTAGCAGTGAAGGAGGGGATTCTTGATACTAAACCAAAGTCTGATACAAATATTAAGGAGCAGATACCTCCAACCGATGTTTTCTTCGATCTATTGTACAAATTGGATAATGATATTTTTCATGTTTTTTTTCGAGATATGGATATAACATATAGAAAATATAGTGGTATCGCCCCGGATTATCGCGAATTCCCAAGAAATACAGTCAGTTTACCTTTTAATGATATAACCTTCTTCTACTCAATTGTTATCAATTATTCTTTCTATGCATTAAACACAAATGATATGGGTGGATGGCTAGGCTTACTATTTCATAAAAACGATGGATATCAAACCCCAGTAGTTATTAACCCCTGGAGAAAAAAAGGCAATATTGATATTAATAGAGAGAAAGAATTGGTAATGAGTAGGCTTTTATTTATTCTCTTACAACCTTTCGGAGGTAATGTGGAAAAAAGCCTACTTCACCTGGCGCCGGGAAAAATAGCAAGAAAACTAGTCTTGATTTTGGATGAGGATAAATTTCGTAAAGCAGGTATGCCCAAACTGCCTAAGCAC
Source organism: Pedobacter psychrotolerans (assembly GCF_004340665.1). Classification (GTDB taxonomy): domain Bacteria; phylum Bacteroidota; class Bacteroidia; order Sphingobacteriales; family Sphingobacteriaceae; genus Pedobacter; species Pedobacter psychrotolerans. Next base: position 446,630 of record NZ_SLWO01000003.1, on the reverse strand, counting down.
AAAAAAGTATCATCTGAATTTTTGTTCAGTTATAGGATGAGAGATGTTTATGATCGATTTTTAGGAAAAAGAAATTTTAAGCCCCAGGAAAATCTTTGGAATTTTTACGCTCAGTTCTACGTCATGTACAAGCTTAGGTCTATCACTGAAAACTATGACATCTACAAGGAAAAATATCAGTCGTTATTTAAGAAGCATCTTTGGAATGGCAAAAGAGAAGAACGGGAACAATTATTTCGTGGGTTCTTAAATGATTTATATTTAGATGATAGCCACATAACCTTTAAGTTAAGAAGAGCAATCAATTTCTTGAATTACGATTTCTACAGTAAAAATAAAATGGATGTAGACATCTCTTTTGAAAAATTATCAGAACTAACACTTTACCACAGCAAGGAGCAAAATATACCAGTAATAAATTTACTACCACCACCATTGTTCACGCTTGACATATATTTTGATCATGGTGCCTTCAGTGATTTAAGCTCTGGAGAAAAACAGAAAATATATGGCACATATTCCATTGTATACCATTTGATCAATTTAAATTCAGTCGGATCTGGTTTGAGAAAGTACCGACATGTATCTTGTATACTTGACGAGATAGAACTCTACTACCATCCTGATATGCAAAGAACCTATGTGCATGACCTTTTGGATACATTAAGAAAAACACATCTCCCAGAAATTGACAGTATCAATTTTAACTTCATTACACACTCTCCTTTTATCCTTTCTGATATTCCAAAAAATAATGTTCTATATCTTCAGCTTGACGAAAATAGGGAATCATTGCCAGCGGGCATAGAGCAAGAATCTTTTGGTGCAAATATTTACGATCTATTAGCTAATAGTTTTTACTTTGAACACGGTTTTATAGGGCAGAATGCAAAGCTTATTATACAACGCGTGATCGACAGCCTACAGAAAGATATTGAAATAACAAATCCTTTCAAGGAAGAGGACATAAATGCTATAATTAAGATGATCGGCGAACCTTTTCTAAAAGATAAATTACTTTCCATGTTTCAGCATAAATTCAATGATAGAAGTCCTATAGAAAGGGAGATCGAAGAATTGCAAAACAGAATTAAACGACTAAGAAAATGATAAGTTTAATAATTGACCATTCAAAAGCTATTGAGCATTATAATACGATTACAAATGAAGTTCAAAAAGCAATTCGAAAAGTTATCTTTAACCACGGCATTACAGCACTAAAAAAGAGACCTGCTAAAATATTAGAAGATGATCTGAAGGCTTACCTTCAATACTTACTACGGAAAGATCATTTGATTAATTTGATCACGGCAATGCCTGAGGACTTAGAGAGAACAATAAAAGAAGTAATTACGGCAGTTCCATCATTACTAGTTTCTACATCAACCAGTTCATCGATCTTATATTATATCTTCATTGATAATATTTATTTGAACAAATTTGACAAATTCGAATTCGTAAAGCAGATTAACGTAGACACCTGTGTATATTGTAACAGGAACTATATTTATTATCTGACCAAAGCAGAAAAAGTCAAACCTCAGATTGATCATTTTTATCCAAAAAAGAAATATCCTTATCTGGGAATGAGTTTTTACAATTTGATTCCAAGTTGCCAAACTTGCAACGGTCCTGAATGCAAAAGTGATTTAGATCCTTTGTCAGCAGGGGCACGCTTAATAAATCCACACTTGATTAAAAACGGGGATTTCAAATTCAATTATGGCATAAATTCAATCGATTATTCAAATAGTTTTAATAAGGATGCTTTTTCAGTAATAGTGGAAAAGCATCCTAAAAAGCATTTGGAAGTATTTAAACTCGAAGGATTATATAATAAACATACTGATCACATTGCAGACCTAGTTGTTAAAGCAAGTCTGAAATACTCCCCTGAGTATAGGGAATATCTAAAATATGAATATCGACGTCTAGAGCTAACGGACCATGACATCAACAAGCTAATTGTAGGGAACTATACAGATGAACATGAACTACATCGCCGACCTCTTTCAAAATTGTATTTAGATATCGCTAGTGAGCTGAACTTGATTAACAATTGAGATTTGAAGGTGATAAGTGAGCGCCTTGACGAATGCCACAAACATCTGCAATCTCTTTAAGCTAACTATTCATTCTTCGGTTATTAAGTATGAACAATGCTCGGTGATGTTCATTTAATATGTTTGTTCACGTATCATGAACAGTTTGATTTTTTGAACACATGAAGCCATACCCAATATAGTATTTAAATAAAATGAACGGCCATTATACCCTATTAGGTATATTAATTATTTTTTTACAGCACTTATACGCGTAAGGGTATAATCATGAATAATCCGTTATCAATATTTGTAAAAATAAAACGCAAACTGGTTAAACTCTCACACAGGGAATTGGCATTCAAAGCTGGTGTAGGACTTCGTTTCCTCCGGGGACTATGAAAACAGACCTTAAGGCAAGATGAGGTATTTCAAATACGTTAACCATTATGATATACAATCAAACATCCGCTTGCTAATGGGAAACATCTCCATCCTAGGTCACCATACAACAACATTATAATCAGCATTTAATATCTAAAGCTAATAAATGAGAAAGTTGTATAAGAATTTTAGATACTGATGATCAAATCTTTCTCATAGCCATTATACTTCTCATTCAAATAGCCATGTGGATTACAGATAATTTCAGTGTTACCAATAGTATATCTCGTAGGCGTGTGGATATGGCCATGAATCCAATACAAGGGCTGATGCTCCAAAATCACATCTTCAAGGTTTGAAGCATAGGCAGATGACAAGATATCATCTCTATAAAGCTCGGGTATTGATTGCAGGCTAGGTGCATGATGGGTAATTACCACATTCTTATAACCGCGTGATTCTTTAAGACTTTTTTGTAGCCAAGATTTTGATTTCTGGTGAATCTGATAGGTATCTATTGTTCTTAACTTTGAATAAGCTGGATCTCTGCGTATCTGCACATAATCGTTCATTTTGGCTTGACAAATAATGCCAGACTCCACAGGATTTCCATATAAGGAAAAATCCGTCCACATAGTTGCACCGTGGAACCTTATGCCCTCAAACTCAACCATAATATTTTCAAGGACATTTACATTTGAGTTTTTGGATGCTTCAAGTATTTTGTTGAGTGTCTTCGGGTATGATCCCTTGTAATATTCGTGATTACCCAATAAATATATTACCGGTTTATCAGGGATGTTTCGCTTTACCCATTCTATTCCTTTTGTCCCCAGGTTTGTATCTCCAGCCAGGATAATGAGATCAGCATTGCTAAAATCCAAATCTGAGATTCCAAATTCTTGATGTAGGTCGCTAATTATCTTTATTTTCATTTCTTTAGTTGATAACATTCGAATATATTATGGTTTTTCAGACAGAAATTGTTCCTAACGTTTTTACAAAAAAGGATGACTGCATTTTCGATGTATGATGATTGTTATTTCAAACTTAATCAACATAAATGATTGAAATAACAATCATTTAGCTAATCACTGTTTATCTAAAAAATCAATTGGCTTATAAGTAATTAGGTATAATCGGTGCATTGACACGCAAATTCGGTTTACCGAAACGGAGGATTGCGGCGATCATCACTGAAAACTCCCATTTTCGTAAACTAAAATCCAGCTGGTATGAATAAACCTTAAAACAAAAAAGCAGGCAATTTATCCTCCTTAAATAAAGAAGTTATTTTACATCTCGGAACCTTTTGGTCAGTTCCTCCATACGTCCGACCAACTTTTTAAACGTTTTCGAGTCACCATAGATCATACTTTCCTGCATGGCCTTATAATCATTTTCCCAAGCTCCCAATACCTCAACCGGTGGAATAAAGCTGATATCCTGATACCCATGTTTTTCGTAACCAATTCCTCGGATCACATTGAATTTTGCCCGATGTTCCACTATTACCTTGTATAAATCCTTATCTTCCAGCGCCTGTTTACCATGCTCAGTATCCATAATCCTATCCAGATCATATAGATGCCGCGACATTCTTTCTGTTCTTATCTTTTCAGCAGGCTTACAAAATTCCTCATGTAGGAGAAAAACCTTTTCCAAAAATGTACGCGCTGGCAGAACAGTAAGCACGCTGAACGGTTCCCCAGCTATGTTAAAATCGCCCAAAGCCTGCGAAATAATCGGGCTAATTTCCCTTTGTTCTGAAGGCTCTTTTAGCGACCTGGCACCAATCTCGATCAGTACAGCCTCTTTTAAATAACTGCCTTTTTCTAGTACAGACTCGTAATACAGCTCCAGTACCTGAGGATCTCGGTCAGATTCTGTCGTTTCAGCCACTTTTAAAGAAAACAGATCTGCAGGGATGCCCAAATCGAGCAACTCCTTTTCCAACCCGTCCCTAAATTCCCCTGAAATAAAGGCACAGGAAGCCTTGCGCAATTCTTTAATCTTGGAGTTACTCAGCTCTTCCCCAAAACCTAGTACCGACCGGTCAATAACCAGATCGATATCTTCGGAAAAACGCTCGATCAGGTCCCAGGATTTACTTAAAGAAGTACCGCCTTTGAATACCAAATGATCCGACCAGGGAGTCCGGAATATCGCATACAGCGCCAAAGTTACCCACCAATCCTTTTCTATCGCATAAGCGGGAAGACCAGTCTTGTTACTGGCCAGTCCCAATAATTCTTTCTGACGTTCAGCCGTTGATTTAAGCCAGTTTATCATTTTCTAACGATTTAGAGAGTTCATTCAATATTACCGCAATCCATGCCGGTGCTAATTTAGCGTCATGTTCAATGTTCCTGTTATCTTCATCCTTTAGTACCAACTTCAAACGGTCTAGCACCTGGCTATCCACATTCTTCTGACCCAGTTCTGAAAGCGCCTGTATCACCAGCGTACTGATCTTTCCTTTAGTAGCCAGCTTCTTTGCCGTTGTAGGCTTAAAAGTAATCCGCTGCTTTCCGATCTTGATTTTCCTGGGCGCACCATCAGTCAGATAAGTAACATTCATCGGCACCTGTGTAGTCAGCCTCAGTTTATGTAAAGCAGTAGATCCTGTAGGAATAATCCTCGCATGATCACGCTTAGCAATACTTTCCGCTATCTCCTCAGTAGAAGGGTAGAGGCTACCAAAAACAGGATCTATCTTCGGATACAAATAAATTCCATGCGCAAGCCGTTCCAGTACATGATCCCTTTCAAGCCTGTACAGGCTGCTCCTGATCGCATCAGCACTACCAATATCCGAAAAGTCGGTTGGGAAAAACAGCTTTCCGCGCTTATTCTTTATTATCTTGTTAACTATCTGATTATGTGCTGAATATTTCATATTAAAATGAATTATTTTGCCACAAATTTATGAAATATTTGTGACACTTTATACTAGCTTTTTTTGGCTCATAAGAAGAATGATTGAAGTATAGGAATAAGTCATGGCCCATCTTTGATGGGCCATGACTATACAGCAAGTGCCTTTTATAACTATATTTTAATGATTTTACTCAACTAAGAAGAATCTAAATTAACATTGCTTCAATATTCAAAGCCTATAACAGCTACATAGCTAACAATCTAGCTAAAAAGCTTCATAACCACATCACCATCCTCCTCCTCTTTATCCTTCTAGAAGTTTCTTCTGTAATGCAGACATCTTAATACCAGTTTAAAAAAACATAAAAAGTAATACTATTAGTATAATAATTATTTATTTTTTAAACCCTTGTGTGAAAATTATCTGCCTAGTGTTGATACAAATACTGGCAATTAGATTAAGATTGACAAGACAAATTACAACCGATTTCCGTTTACATTGAAAGCAATTTATCTAAATAGCTTCATAACTTTCATATCACCAGTATCTTCTTCTTCCTTATGTCGGTCTAAAAGTTTCTCCTGTAATGCAGACATCTCAGTACTAACTTTAGTATCGATAACCTTCGCATAATGCTGTGTTGTTTTTAAGCTATTGTGGCCAAGCATCTGGGATACGGTCTCAATCGGAACACCATTTGAAAGCGTAATAGTCGTCGCGAAAGTATGACGAGCCAGATGATAAGTGAGTACCTTAGTGATGGTACAAAGATCAGCGATTTCTTTCAGGTAACCATTCATGCGTTGATTAGTGAGCACTGGCAGCGCCACTTTTCTCCATCTGCATATCCTGTGATTTTTATACCTGTCAAGAATTACTTTCGCCTCATCCAACAAGGGGATGTGACAGGGAGTTTCCGTTTTCTGCCGTTTGATGAATATCCATAAATTACCGTCATCGCCTCTCGTAATCTGATCCAACCGAAGCTGCTTTACATCAATATAAGAAAGGCCTGTATAGCAACTGAATATAAAAATGTCTCGAACAATGTTTAAGCGTTCGAGTGGAAATTCCCTGCTTTTGATCCGATCCAACTCTTCCATATTTAGAAAAGTCCTTGCCTTAGCTTTCGCAGTATTTCGATAATTTAAAAATGGATTACCAACAATCCACCCGGCACCCAAGCAATACAGCATGATTTTTTTCAGGTGAACAATGTATTTCCGGGCAGACATTGCATTATTTCCCCGATCTATTCTAAGAAATAGCTCATAATCGGTGATAAATTTAAAATCCACCTTTTTGATGTTAATGTCCTGAACCTCATATTTGAGCTGAAGAAATTGTTTAACATGTCTGATGGAACTTTGATAGGTTTGAAACGTAGCATAACTGTATCCTTTACCAATCAGTTTTTCCATATTGTCATTGTGCTTCTGATAAACTCTCAGCAGGCTATGGTTAGACGTATTCTTTCCGGTAAGATGATCCCTCAAGACTACCGCTGTCACCTCATCTTCCTTTTCAACAAGAGTGGTATGAAACCGTCGAACTTTTGACGCCAGCGTATCTAGATAATCATTAAGTTCCCGGATCTCCTCGCGCAGGCCAGTGCCTTTTCCTTTAAGCGCAGACCAGAAGCTGGGAATAATTTCCCTGCCAACAGAATATTCCGAATGTTTTCCTTTCACGGTAATCCGTAAATAGATGGGCATCATCTCGCCCTTGATAAAATTTTTTGGTCTTTTTAGATAGAATAAAAGATGAAAATTGTAACTCATAATGATACATTTAAAATTAAACAAATGTACATTTGAGCCAGTGAGTCATCAAGATGTTCATCAGTCGAACGAGCTGTAAATCAATATCTTACAAAACAATCCAACACCCGAACATTTCGGAATAATTCTGGTTTTGATGTTTCAATCAATCCACTGACCTACAGTGTTTTACAAAAAATAGTCAATTTTCGACTCACTAAAATTAATCATTCAGAATGGTCAAAAACGGGTCTTAATGTGTTATAAAAACCAAAACAAAGTCTTGAAAATCAACGATTTGCGCGACAATGTTCTGGTTTGAATCCAAGGAAGTGGTCCCGACGAGAATCGAACTCATATCTAAAGTTTAGGAAACTTCTATTCTATCCGTTGAACTACGGGACCAAAGGTAATTTTAGATTTGCAGCATTACGATTTTAGATTTCCGAGAACAAAACCTAAAATCGCAATTATTAATGCGCTTATCTGATTACACTACCTACTTCAAATTTTTCGGCAGGTGATACAAAAGTAAGTTTTCCTTCTGAATTTTCAGCCATTAAAATCATTCCTTGTGATAAAATTCCTTTAATTTCACGAGGGGCTAAGTTTACGAGCAAACTCACCTGCTGCCCTATAATTTCTTCAGGCTTATAATATTCTGCTATGCCAGATACAACCGTGCGCTCATCTAAACCCGTATTTACGGTAAGTTTTAATAGCTTTTTAGTTTTTTCAACTTTCTCTGCAGCAGTAATTGTTGCTACGCGGATGTCAAGGGCAGAAAAATCATCAAAATTAATGTTCTCTTTAGCCGGGGTAACTACAGCATTATTGGCTGCATTGGTCGATTTACTTTGGTTGAGTTTTGCAATTTGAAAATCGATCTCAGCATCCTCAATCTTTTCAAACAATAACACAGCCTCGCCGATATCGTGTCCACGTTTGATTAAATTCACAGACCCTGCATCTTCCCAATCATTTCCACCATTTTTTAGCATATTCATCAGTTTCTCTGCTGTAAAAGGTAAAAAAGGCTCTATTAACACCTGAATGTTAGCCGCAATTTGAAGGGAAAGGTGTAAAATGGTCCGCACCCGATCTTCATCTGTTTTGATGAGTTTCCAGGGCTCCGTTTCAGCCAGGTATTTATTTCCTAAACGGGCAACATTCATCACTTCAGATAAAGCCTCTCTAAAGCGATAGTTTTCTATTGAAGCAGAAATCTTCGCCGGATAGCTTGCCAACTCATCAATTACAGCCTGATCGACCGGCGTAATTTCCATACAAGTTGGTACACTTCCATTGAAATACTTATGAGTAAGTACCATTACACGGTTAACAAAATTGCCTAGTATAGCAACCAGTTCATTGTTATTTCTCGCCTGGAAATCTTTCCAGGTAAAGTCATTGTCTTTTGTTTCAGGAGCAGTTGCTGTAAGTACATAGCGTAAAACATCTTGCTTGCCCTCAAACTCACGCAAATATTCATTTAGCCAAACTGCCCAGTTTTTAGAGGTGGAAATTTTCTGTCCCTCAAGGTTTAAAAACTCATTGGCTGGCACATTATCAGCCAAGGTGTAATCACCATGCGCCATGAGCATTGCCGGAAAAATAATGCAATGGAAAACGATATTATCCTTCCCGATAAAATGAACCAGTTTGGTTTCATCACTTTTCCAATACTCTTCCCATCCACATTTATCGCTATCGAAATTATTGATGTAATATTCTTCAGCCTTTGGATTCCAAACATCCAATTTGGCATAATTACACAATTCTTTAGTGGCAGAAATGTAACCGATTGGCGCATCAAACCAAACATACAAAACTTTTCCTTCTGCATCTCGAAGTGGTACACGAACCCCCCAATCTAAATCTCTGGTCATGGCACGTGGCTGCAAGCCCGCATTTAACCAGCTTTGACATTGGCCATACACATTTGGGCGCCATTCTTTATGACTTTCTATATAAGTTCTTAACCTTTCTTCGTATTGATCTAGCGGTAGAAACCAGTTTTTAGTCTCTTTTAAAATGGGTTGATCACCAGAAAGTGTAGATTTTGGATTAATCAGGTCTGTGGCATTTAATGTTGATCCGCAGTTTTCACATTGGTCCCCATAGGCATTTTCATTACCGCATTTCGGACATGTACCGGTAATATATCGATCGGCCAGAAATTGTTTGGCTGAAGGATCATAATACTGTTCGGTAACTTCTTCTGTAAATACACCCTTATCATATAAGGTTTTGAAAAAATCTGATGCCGTTTGGTGATGGGTTTGTGATGAGGTACGGTGGTAAATATCAAAAGAAACACCAAACTCTTTAAATGAATCACCAATAATTTTATGGTATTTATCTACTACTTCTTGTGGTGTGATCCCCTCACGTTTGGCTTTTAAGGTAATCGGCACACCATTTTCATCAGATCCGCAAATAAACTTGACATCGCGTTTATTCGATCTCAGGTAACGGGCATAAATATCAGCAGGAATATAAACACCGGCAAGGTGCCCTATATGAACGGGTCCATTGGTATAAGGAAGTGCCGCCGTTACGGTATATCTTTTTATTTTACTATTATCCAAAACAATTTTTATTAATTTGGCAAAGATAAGTGTTTTGAAGATGATTAAACAGCCCCCATATTTAAAAAAAGGAGATAAGGTTGCCCTTGTTTGTCCGGCGAAGAAATTACCGAAGTCTATTGACACGGCTATAGCACTTTTAAGCCGTTGGGGACTGGAGGTAATTATAGGTGAAAGTGTTTATGCCAGCCATCATCAGTTTGCCGGAACAGATCAATTAAGGGCAAAAGACATTCAGCAGTTTCTCGATGATCCATCTATCAAAGCGATTATTGCAGGCAGGGGAGGCTATGGATCCATTCGGATTATTGATGAGCTGGATTTTACTCAATTTAATTTAAACCCTAAGTGGTTTGTCGGTTTTAGTGACATCACCGTTTTGCTTTCTCATATTATTTCGCAAAGCGAAGTACAATGCATTCATGGCCAGATGCCCTATACATTTGAGGAAAGTACCCCGGAAGCGCTTGACTCCTTAAAGAAAGCCTTATTTGGCGAGCAACAGATTTATCAATACGAAAGTGGATTCCCTAATCGATCTGGTGAAGCAACAGGGCTTTTGATTGGTGGAAATTTAACCTTACTTGCCATGTTACAAGGTTCTGTTTCGGAAATGGATTTTAATGATAAAATTCTTTTTCTGGAGGATGTTGGCGAACATGAATACAGTATCGACAGGATGATGCGAATGCTCAAAAGGGCTGGCAAGCTGAAGCATTTAAAAAGCTTAATTATTGGTGCATTTAATGAAATAGAAGTTGAAAAAATTCCGTTCGGACAAACTGCAAACGAGGTAATTTGGGATATTATACAGGAATACGATTATCCGGTTTGCTTTGATTTCCCTACCGGACATATTGATCATAACCTCACCATGGTTTTAGGAGCTGAGGTATTTTTAAAAATAGAAACACATAACGTTCAACTTAAATATTTATAACATGGCAATTTTTGATAGTTTAGGTAAATACCGGAACACTGGTTTATTAATCATGCGTATAGGCATTGGCATCATGTTTATAGTTCACGGCTTTCCAAAGCTGGCAGGCGGCCCGGCGGGTTGGGCAGAATTAGGTGGCAGTATGAAAGTAGTGGGGGTAAATTTTTTACCTGTATTCTGGGGCTTTATGGCTGCTGTTGCCGAAACCTTTGGAGGCTTTTTACTAATTGTTGGTCTATTTTTCCGCCCTGCATGCATAGCCCTGGTTTTTACCATGATTATTGCAGCCTTGGTTCACTTTGGTAAAGGTGATGGATTGGGTGGTGCCAGCCATGCCATAGAGTTAGGCATTGTGTTTTTCAGCTTAATTTTTATTGGGCCTGGAAAGTATAGTGTGGATAAGAAGTGAGGAAAATTTCCAAAACGACAAAAGCCAGCATTTGCTGGCTTTTGTCGTTTTAAAAGGCTACTAGTCTATCTAAATGGAGGTCACAAACTTTATCTGTAATCTAATTATAAATCAGTTGTTAATAGCCTGGGTTTTGTTGTCCGGCTAAAACAGGGTTTGCCTGAGTTTCAACAGTTGGAATAGGCCAGATAAATCTAAAGCTTGTTGTGGCACCTGTATAAGGAATCGCAGCAACAGATCTAACGCCAGTATATCCTGCCGCTGCATTATATGCAGAGAAAGGTACAGTAGAACTTGTTTTTGCAGGAATACCATTAGGACCATATAGGTTTTCTTTTGCCAGGCGATGGATATCCATCCATCGTTTACCTTCACCTAAAAACTCAATTCTTCTTTCATTGATAATACCTTGAATTAATGCAGCAGCAGTTGCAAAACTGGCAGAAGTATATCTGTCTGCAGCTAATACTGATCTATTTCTAACGGCGTTTAATAAAGCTAAAGCCTGAGTAGTATTTCCTGTTCTGGCATATGCTTCAGAAACGTTTAATAAAACTTCTGCATATCTAATTATCGGATTTGCATCAGTCCAGGTTGCCGGATCTTTGTATTTAGCACTAAAGTAATATTTGGCTGCAACTCCAGTGGCAGCATCAGTTGTTGTCAATAATGTTCTTCGTGTATCTGTTGCTTTCCAAGATGGATCATTCCAGATGATAGGTGATATTACTGCTAGTGCTCTTCCAGGCGCTTTTGAATACATCGTACTTAACGAACCATTGGTTCCTGCATTACGGATCGTTGAATTTTCAATTGAGAAAATTGATTCAGTATTTCCATAATTCGCACCAACACTGGCAAATGGACCATCAGGTGTAGCAGTTAATGCATACCCACCAAGCGCAGTTGGAGAAGTGAAAGTAGTTCCAGCAGCAGATGTCCCTAACTTTGTACCTTCAGTAATTACACCAGCATAATCACCCATATGCAACTTAACTCGTGTTTTTAAAGCAACAGCTGCACCTTTAGTGGCTCTAGTAATTCTAAGAGACGCGGATGATTGCGCAGCTAAATTAGCTTCAGCAAAATCTAGATCTGAAAGAATCAGATCATATCCTTGCTTAACAGTACTGCGTCCCTCATTTTTGTATTGATCTACTAACTCCGGCGTATTAATTCCAACAGTTCTAATTACAACACCCTGATGTGTTGCACCAGAAGTTTCGTTATATGGACGAGCAAATTGAATTAATAACTCATGATAGCTCAACGCCCTTATAAAACGGCACTCTGCTTCACCTGCTGTTGCCACATCAGCTGTAATGGTACCAGCAGCAGCAGCTTCTTTTAATTTAGCTATTACGATATTAGCTCTGTTGATTGTTGCATATAAGCTTGTCCACAATGCCGTATTATTAGCTGTCGTAGCATCATAACTGTTTTCATATGTTACCAAGAAGAATGAAGGGATAGCCATCATATCTTCACCTCTCATATCACCTTGAATGGTGTTTGCAGCACCAAAAGGATACCCACGGTTGGAGTTATCTGTATATGGACTTGACTGGGCTGCACTATATACCCCTGTAATGGCTAAAGCTGCCCGTTGAGGATTAGAATAAGCATCATCTTCAGCGAAGGTATTATCCGGAACAATTTCGGTGTACTTTTTGCAGGATCCTGCAAATAACATTAAGCCTAATAAGGGCAATACCCAAGCCTTTTTATTTTTGAAATATCTATTTTTCATTGTTAATTTCTTTAGTCAGTTAAAATCTAACGTTAGCGCCAAAAGTGAGGGTACGCTGTTGAGGGTTACCATTGAAATCCGTTCCGTATCCTGCAGTAGCCGAAGCTGCTGTATTGGTTTCTGGATCTAAACCTTTATAACCTGTAATTACAAATAAGTTTTGTGCTGAAGCATATAACCTGATGCCACTAACTTTCAATTTACTTACTACACTCTCTGGCAATTTGTATCCAAAGGCTACATTATCCAATCTTAAAAATTTGCCATCTTCCAGGAAACGTGTTGTTGCATCACCATCTCTGTTGATAAATGTAGATCTTCCAAACCATTGTCTTGGTGTTACTCCATCACCAGGATTAGCTACACTCTGCCATCTGCCTAAAATCTCAGTTCCGTTGTTCACGAAATTTTGATTTAACTGATCAACACGTGTTCTATTATAGATTTTGTTTCCACCTTGAAATCTAAGAAACACATTCAGGTCGAAACCTTTATAAGTGAAGGTATTGTTTAATCCACCAAACCATTTGGGCAACGAACTACCTAAAACCTTTTTATCTGTTGAAGCGGATAATATAGCAGAAGCACCAGTTGCACTTGGGTTAGCTGGATCGTATACATTGTATGTTTGATTGGTTACATTACCTTGAATAATTTGTCCGTTACCTTTAACATATAATGGATTACCATTAGCTGGATTTACACCTGCATACTCATATCCATAAAAAGCGTTTAATGATTCACCTACACGAATGATATTATATGTACTGATTTGATCTTGGCCTTCTCTTAAAGATTCTACAATGTTCTTTTGAGCGGTGAAGGTAAAATTTGCATTGTAAGAGAAATTATCGTTTTTAATAATATCACCACCTATTGAAAATTCAAATCCAGAATTTAGAATATTACCTACGTTTTGGGTGATGGTATTACTAGGTACACCTAAAGAAGGTGCTGTAGGTGCATTTTGAACTAAAGCATCTGTATTCTGCCTGAAATAATCAGCAGTTACATTAAGTCTGCCACCGAATAAACCCAATTCTAAACCAACGTCAACTTTCTTTTGAGATTCCCACTGAAGGTTATAGTTACCAATATTACTAAAGCCGATTCCAGGTTGTGCACCATATACAGCTGCATTGTATTGGCCTAAATACCTAAAATTACCAATGCTTACGTTACCTACTTCTGCGTATGATCCACGAAGACGTAAATCAGAAATAAAGCTTAAGCCTGAAGAGTTCTTAAAGAAAGATTCTTCAGATACACGATATGCTGCAGATACACCAGGGAAATAACCTACGCGATTTGCAGCTGGTAGATTAGAGTTTTTATCCGAACGAATAGATCCGCCGATATAATACTTATTTTTATAGTTATAGTTTACACGGGCAAGATAAGATTCTAAAGCCGTTCTTGCTAAACTTCCAGACGCTGTTGGCGTAACAAAAGTACCAGTTACGATATTTTGGTTCCAGTAGATATCTGTTAAATTCGAAACAGAGGCTTGATAGAAGGATGTTCTATCATTTTGAAATTCTTGAACCAATGTTACACTTAAGTTATGTGCATCTGCAAAGCTTTTATTATAAGATAGTACGTTTTGAAGATCCAACCTAATACTTGGAGTAAATGCTTGAGACATACTACCATTGCTACTTACCCCGTCTCCTGCACGAGGATCAGTATAGATAAAGTCATCTACATTTTGATTATCAACACCTACCTGGGTACGGAATTTTAAGCCATCGAAAAGGTTAACCTCTGCATATGCAGTAGCGAGTAAACGATAGGTTTGAGATCTTCTGATGTTATTATCCAATACGAAACGTTGGTTACCAATATTATCTGAGATCGTGATTAAGTTATTACCCCTACCCAATGCAGTTTTATTCGGCGCAATATTGTAACCGGTAACATTTGCATCATCGTAAACCGGTACATTAGGCAACATCCTTAAACCTCCGAAGATATTACCTGATAAGGTATTGCTTCCTGTTTGAGGACCTGTATTATCCTGATAAGTAAAACCAGAGGTTAAACCGAAGCTAAATACTTTGTTTACCTTTTGATCAAAGTTAGCTTTTAAGGAATATCTTTTTAAAGAATTAGAAATGATTACACCTTCCTGATCACTATATCCCAATGAGAAATAATACTTCGCTTTTTCAGTACCTCCAGAAGCAGAAACACTGTGGTTTTGCTGTTGAGCAGTTCTGAACAAATAATCCTGCCAATCTGTGTCCACTATACCGCCTTGCCCATCAGGCATAGAAAAAGCCTGTGGCGCATTACCTGCAGCTACTAAACGCTCATTTGCAATTTCTATAAATTGTGCTGCATTTAGCTGGTCATATCTTTTAGAAACTTTACCAACAGCGTAGTAGCCGTCATAAGTAAAAGTAGCTTGTCCGGCTTTACCTTTTTTAGTAGTAATTAAGATAACACCACCTGCTGCTCTTGACCCATAAATTGCGGTTGAGGCTCCATCTTTTAATACTTCAAAAGATTCAATGTCATTAGGGTTAATATCTGCCAAAGCATTCGATGATGTAAATCCACCAACATCTCCTGAGAAAATAGGCACACCATCTACTACATAAAGTGGTCCCTGACCAGATGTAATGGTATTCGTGCCACGAATACGGACCTGCGCAGGCTGACCTAATAACCCATTAGCAGTAATTACCTGAACACCTGCAGCTTTACCAGCTAAAGCTTTATCAAATGAAGGAATAGCCCTGTCTGTAAATTCCTGAGCAGATACACTAGTTTGAGAACCAGTAACATCTTTTCTATTTACTGATCCGTAACCTACAACCACAACATCAGATAGAGATCTTGCATCATTAGTTAACATTACATTGAGCACATTTGAATTGGCAACAACGCGAGATACAGGCGAAAACCCAATAGACGAAAACTCAATACTTGCACCTGTTGTAGCTCTGATAACGAATTTACCATCAGCACCAGTTGTGGTTCCTCCTGATGCGCCTTTAATTTTTACACTTACTCCAGGAAGCGGCAAACCGTCTTCCTTCCCTGTAACTGTACCAGTAATTGTTCTTTCTTGCGCCATTGCACTGCTTGCAACGAATAGCAATATGAACAAACTTTGTAGAAGTTTTTTCATAAATTAGTTTAGTTTAGTTTAGTTAATGAGAGCACAATATAAAATTTAACAACTTGTAAAGCAAATTTTACAAAACAAATATTAAATGCATTATTAGCTACAACAAAAAGATAACTCTATAAAAAAACCCGAATACATTAAAATAAATGCAATTATTAACTAAATAAGAGTATAAAAATCTATTTGAGCATGTTTTATTTATCGAAGAAGATACAAATACATTAAAGCGGTATTAAAATATTTTATTTCATTTAAAAAGCAATATTATTAGAATAATCGATGATTTAAATAATTAGGTTATATATAATCTTACAAAACCTGTTCTGTAAGATAAAATAATGGTGATTTACTTTTAGTAAGCAAGCTAATTTTCTTTGTATAATTTATTAGTTATTCATCGTGTAATAAAATATAAGCTAAATTAAAAAAGGCTCATTTAAATTTAGTATTTCAGCATTTATCATTAATTCTATAACTCATATTGCAGAAATATGCTCAAAAAAAAGGAGGCTGTTTAAAACAGCCTCCTTTATGATTGTGATATTTATTAATTATGATACGATTACGGGTTTTGTCCCCCAGAACCAATAGCAGGATTTGCATTGATTTCATCTTGAGGAATAAGCCATTGCCACCTTGCATCACCAGGGGTTTCGCTTAGAGTTTGCGCCAAAGCCACTGTATGGTTAGAAAGTGTTCTGTTTAATGGTGCATTTAACCGTTTTAAATCTAAAAATCTAAAACCTTCACCCCAAAGCTCCACACGCCTTTGTACTAAAATTTCATTGATTAGATCATTTCCTGTTTTTGTAGACAAAATATAGCTAGAATTTCTATTTTTCGCGAGCGTAAACAATACATTTTGCGCCGCCGTTGTTTCAGATGCATTACCAACTCTTGCTCTTGCTTCGGCTTCTATTAAATACATTTCAGCAACCCTCATGTGCGGCACATCGCCAACACTTGTGGTTCCTGCAACTAAGAATTTCCTATTCATATAAGGCTTGCGAAGGCCACTTGAAGGAATTGGAAAAGCAGTATTTGTTCCAGTTGGATCCCAAAGACCTCTTCTTACGTCGCCATTTGCAATTTGACTATATAGGGTAGAGTTAATTGCCTTTGGATTACTTCTGATATTAGTGGAAGCAAAGTTAGCTGACATATATGCAAAAAATGAATAGAAAAACTGTGTCTGGTCTTCAACCTGATGACTTCCCCACATCCATTCTGGATTGGTATAATCGTTGAAGCCCTGCAAATACTGAGCATTTGTCATTAGATTAAATCCCGCTCTCGCTTCAGCTGCATTTGTAGCTGCTTTTGTCCAGGCACCTTGAGTTAAAGCCACTCTAGCCCGCAAGCCTTTTGCAACATTCACATTAAAATGTGATGCATTAGGTCTGCCCGATGCTGACCCAAGCAGGGTAACTGCGTTGTCAAGATCAGTATTTACCTGAGCATACACCTGCTCTACACTAGATCTTGGCTGACCTTCAGTTCCACTGGTTAAAATAAGCGGAACACCTAATTGGGTGTTATTAACAGCAGCGTCATATCTTTTGCCAAATAATTGTACCAAAACATAATGTGCCCATGCTCTATAACACAGCGCTTCGCCTTTTATCAGATTTTTATCTGCCTGAGGGCCTTCTGCATTATCAATATTTTCAATAATCAAATTTGCATTTGCGATAACCTGATAATAGAACTTATATACGAACTTTACAGAACCATCAGTTGAGGTTCTATGGCTAATCCACTTATACATGTTATTATACCAGCCATTTCCTCCTGCTGTTTGGACAAGATCCTCGCCCAACATATCTAAGTTGATTTTTACTCCGCCTTCACCACCCTGATCTTGGCTATCATATTGTTTGTATAATGATCTATGGATTCCATTTAATGCAGCCAGTGCATTAGTTGTAGTGGTAAATATTGCAGAATCGTCAACCTGATTGGTAGGTGTTGTTTCTAAATAATCTTTTTTACATGATTGTGCTCCGATTACTAAAAGCATCAATGGAAATATAATGTATTTTAATTTTTTCATTTCTATCTAGTTTTAGAATGCAACATTTAACCCAATACTAACTGTACGTGTTGGTGAGTAGTTATTTGAAGTAACTCCTGTATAAGCATAACTTGGATCCATTCCTTTACGTTTTGACAGTAAAAATAAGTTTTCACCACTAACATATATCCTTGCATTTTTCATGTCAACCTTTGACACCCATTCTTTAGGTAATGTATAGGATAATGTCGCTGTACGTAAGCTTAAGTAAGAAGCATCAATCAACCATCTGCTTGAAGTTACATTATTGTTATTTGATGCTACAACATCTAACCGAGGTACATTGGTATTGTCTCCAGGATTTTTCCATGCATTTAGTGCATCAACATGTAATGCACTTCCATAGTTACTTGAAGAATACGACATTAAGCTGGCATAAGCAGAATCATAAACTTTTCCACCTACCGAATAATTTATCAGAAAGGAGAATTGGAAATTCTTATATCTGATGTTGTTATTGAAACTTCCATAAAAATCTGGTATTGCTGTATCACCAGTATAGTCAAGCAAAGCATTGCTTTGATTAGTTGTATAATCTACTCCATTAATTACTCTTGTTTGTGATGGATTTGAAACAGCAATTTTTGGATCTCGAACATATAATGACAATCCATCCGTAGGATCTATACCTGCCCAGATACGTGTATAGTAATCATAGATAGAATGGCCTACTTCTAACTTTTTTGTTCCACTAATAATACCTGGTTGTTCAGGTGGCATTTGCGTAATCTTGTTTCTGGTTAAGGACCAATTTAAAGTTGCATCCCAGTTGAAATCTTTTTTCTTAATAATATCTCCACCAAGTTGGATTTCAAAACCCCTGTTATACATGGTACCTACGTTTCTTGAAATTGTTGCTATACCTGCAGATACAGGAAGCGGAACATTAAACAATAAGTTACTAGACCTCCTGTCAAATGCTTCAACAGTACCTCTTAATCTGTTATTAAACATGGCAAATTCCAAAGCAATATCAGAAGAATAGTTTGTTTCCCATTGCAAATTAGGAGTTGGCAATGAATTTAATAACAAACCTGGTTCAGCGGCATTATTGTTGTTTAAATTATAAAATGACTGATAGTTATAGTAAGTTTCATTGCCATCTGCATCTAAAATTCTATCATTACCCACAGATCCATATGAAGCCCTTAGTTTTAAATAATTTATGGCACTTAAGTTTTCCATAAACTTTTCAGCGGTTATTAACCATGCACCTCCAACTGAAAAGAAATTTCCCCAGCGGGTTTCTGTAGAGAATTTAGAAGATCCATCTGCCCTGAATGATCCGTTCAAGAAATATTTACCATCGTAATTATAGTTTACCTGCGATAGGTAAGATTCGATGGTATAACGATTCAGGTATGAATTTAGATTACTTGTAGTAGTGAAATTTCCTAATTCGGTATTTCCATCTAAAACCTGTGTATTTCTAGAACCAGTCAAATAATCATATTTAAAATTATAGTTTTCGTGACCAGCAAGCACTTCAATATTATTTTTCGAGAAGGTTTTTGCATACTTTAAAATCTGGTTAAAAGTATAGCTGGTTTGGGTTGCAGCATTTTTAGTTGCTCTACCTCCTGGTGCACCATCTCCAACAATTTTATTGTCATAGGTAGATGCATCATTATTGGTTACGTCAACACTAATTGTTGGTGTAAAAGTAAAGTCTTTTAAAAAACGAACCTCACCATAAGTACGTGCGCTAATTACATTCCTACGGAATAAATCAGAGTTTAATAATGTTTCCTGGATAACATGTCTACCTGGACTTCCACCAGCACCTCTTACCGCACCCAGATCATAAACTTTGTTTCCATTCGCATCTAATACGAAATCTCCACTAGCATTATGTTCATACACTGGATAGATCGGACCAATGTTTCTTGCGAAGAAAAATATATTGTTATAAGAACTGGCTCCTGTACTTGCCTGATTAGATTTTGTAATGTTTGCCGATAAATTTAACCCTGTTTTAAACCAGCTTAACGGAGTTGTATTAACATTTACACGACCTGTATACCTGCTGAAATCTGATCTTACGACATATCCTTTATCATTTAGATAACCAAAAGAGGCAAAATAATCAGATTTTTCGTTCCCGCCACTATAATTTAGATTTACATCGGTTCTTTTACCTAAACGCTCTAATGGCTCAGTCCAATCGAAGTCATTATACTTTAAAGCTGCATTTGGATTAATCGATCCATCTGCACCGACAATCGCGTTATCAGCTACATTAAATGGGTTATATCCCAATAATCCTTTGATTGCATTACTTGCCGCTGCACCAGCTGCTGCAGGTGCTTGTCCGGTTCCAGATGCCGGATAAACCAAACTATTTCTGTAAGCCTGCCAAGCCAGTGGATAATATTCAAATGCGTCAACTCTATCATATTCAGGAATACCGCGAGTGCTAAAACCCTGACTAAGCGCTAAATTTAAGCTTTCTTTACCCTTTTTACCTTTTGAAGTGGTGATAATGACTACGCCATTTGCAGCCCTGGATCCATAAAGTGCAGAAGATGATGCATCTTTCAATACAGAAACATTCTCCACATCATTCATATTTAAATTTGCAATTGAACCATCATATGGCACACCATCCACCACGTATAATGGTGCGCTTGAAGCATTAATGGAGCCAATACCGCGAATTCTAATTGAACCACTCGAGCCAGGCTGTCCGCTACCAGCAGTTGACTGAATACCTGGGGCCATTCCAGACAAGGCGCTATTCACATTGGTGAGTGGCCTGTCTTCTAAATCGGCTTTACTGAGCTGAGCTACCGATCCTGTTAACGCCTCTTTCTTTTGTGTTCCGTAAGCAACTACCACCACATCTGATAATGACTGAGCATCATTCACTAAACCAACATTAATTATACTGGAGGAAGTAACATTAATGGTTTTGGTTGTAAAGCCTAAATAAGAAAACTGCAGGCTTTGAACTGAGGAAGAAATTCTGATTGAATACTTACCCTCGCTATTGGTTACGGCAACGGTTTGTGCACCTACAGCTTTAACACTAACACCGGGTAGAGGAATACCATCTTCTGTTGACGTTACTGTTCCATTAATTGTTCGGTCTTGAGCCATTGCATTAAATGCAAAAAACATAAGCACGAACAAACTTTGTAAAAGTTTTTTCATGAATTTAAATTAGTTTGTTTGATTAATTGAATTAAATCGCAATTTATAACATATCAAAAAAAAATACGCAACATTTCCAAAATAATAAAAACATTTAACGCCAATATAAAAGGTATTTACATTAAAATGATAAAATATTGAATCCTTTTGATTGGTATCTAAAGTCCTGTCCAATGTTAGAATTTAATCACTATCAGTTTTTTTAAATGCAAAACGCCAACTTTCTTCGAAAGTTGGCGTTTTGCATAAATTATATTATTACGCTATTTGTTAAGATTTGGATTATTAATAACCTCTGCCTGTGGTATTGGGAACGTTAATTCATCAGCATCATAGGCAAATGTGTCGCCAGCAAAGAACAAATGGTTTGTTCCTCTAGTAATAGAGTGTTTATTTCTTTTCATTGCTAAATAAACCTTGCCCTCTCCCCAAAGCTCAATTCTGGTTTGTTTATAAATTTCTTCTTTTAAATCGTTACCACTTAATGCATCTATAAAATTAGGGTTAGAAACACGCTCAATTAAAAGTTTCTTGAGCTCCGTTCTTGCTGGTGCATCCTGATTTAATCTCGCTTTAGCTTCTGCATTTAAGAGGATCATTTCTTCAACACGCATATATACATAATCAGTAATAACCGTCCTTTGCCCCCCTTCAATCCTTGCAGGATCAAAGAATTTTCCAGTTGGAAGAAGACCACCATAATCAGCATTATCATCAAACTGTGCTTTACGGGTATCTGTAGCCGGAATAGAAGCATATAATTTATCATCTATAAATTTAGGATCTCCTGCCCATGCATAGCTATAGGTAAAAATATCGATCTGTCCCCACCAAGAAATTAGATCTAAATTACTGGAAATCTGAAGATCAGCTCCCCACATCCAGTTAGCGCTATTTGGCAGATTATTAAATCCATCGGTAGTCACATTCGCTTTAGCTAAAACCGGAAATTTTGGAATGATCTGATCAGTTAAAGTAACCACCTGAGCTAAATCTGCAGCAGTACCGCGAGCAGCATAAACATAAGCCAGTAGACCTTTTGCTACATCAGCGTTAATTTCTCCCTTACCAGTTCTGCTGTAATCTGCTAACAATGTTGAAGCGTCAGTCAAATCTTTGATCATTTGATCAAAAATAACAGCAGATGTAACCAGTGGTTGATTGGTTGTTTTAGCATCGGTGTAAAGGGGTAGAATTCTTTCAGATCCCGTTCCATAACCCTGGGGGGCATAAAACTGAGTAAGATAAAAATAGGCATAGGCCCTCATGGCTTTTGCCTGCCCCATACTGTATGCTAAAGTTTTATTAGTAAATGTAGCGTTGTTACCACCTAAAACATCTATTAAAGAGTTAGCACCAAAAATAATTTTATAATAATAACGCCAAGGAATGTAGGCGGCATTTTGAGTGAAATCTTTTGTAGCCTGATATCTAACGACAGTGCTATACCAGCCATAATTAAGTGATCCTAGCGCCATGTCTGATGCTAACATATCAGAATAAATATCATAGCCTTTTTGGCCAAAATCATCATGACCTGTTGTACCACCTGTACCGGTATTATACATGCTCGAATACAGTCCCCGTGTATAAGCATTTAATACGGTAGGATCTCTTAAAGCTTCTTCACTAATTTGTTCTGGTGAAACTTTTTCACTTGGTCTTTCGTCCAGGAAACTTTTTTTACATCCACTTGCCAATACCAAGAGTGCAAATGCGATATATATATATTTAGTATTTTTCATTTTAGTTTATTATTAAAGCTTAACTCTTAAACCTGCAGAAATAGTAGATAATGGCGAATATCTGTATGTATCACTACCTCCAGTTTCGGTACTGTTAGCTGGCTCTGCAGTCATTGGATTTAATCCCGCACGAGCTGTACCTAAATAAAGATTGTCTCCAGAAACCCATAAACTTAAACCTGCCAAACCTAATTTATCAGTGATTTTTTTCGTGAAAGTGTACCCTAAACGTACGTTATTAAGTGAAAAATAATCTGCCTTTGTAATAAAACGAGATGATGCTGAATTTACGTTTGCATCTTGGTTGTTAGAAATTCTAGGAACAATTCCATCACCTGGCTGACTTGGAGATTGCCATCTGTTTAAGATGTCTTTATGCCAGTTATTGTTGGCAATTAATCCATTACCCATTAAACCTGCGTAAGCACCATCATAAACATATCCACCTAAACTATAAAGCATTTGAACGCTTAAATCAAACCCTTTATAACCAGTACTCAAATTAATTGCACCTCTTACATCAGGAATTGCAGAGCGACCGTCATATTGCTGGGTAGCATTTTGATAGGTTTTTGTAGTGGTTTTCTTTAATTGACCTTCTTTATCAGGATTAGCAGCTAAATAAGAACTTAACGAACCAATATACTCACCTGCCTGATTTTCTAATAAACCACCATCTGGAACACCATTGTTATTAGCATCAAGATAATAAGCTTCCCAAGTAGATTTACCATCTGCGGCGTCAACTCCTGTATACTTACGTACATAGAAATCATAAATTGAATGTCCAACAGACCAGGCGTAGTTGCCTTGAACATCAATTGGTTTTGGTAATCCCGTTGATGGATCAATTGGCATTGCAGTCATTTTATTGGAGAAAATTTCACCATTAATTCCTAAATCAAGATAAAAATCCTTCTTTTTAAAGATATGGCCAGTTAGGTCAAACTCTACCCCTTGATTTCTTAGTGAACCTCCGTTAACTTTAACAATAGCATATCCACTTGATGGACCTATTCTTCTGTCAAAAATTAAATCATCTGTATTTTTCAAATAATAATCAACGGAACCTGTTAAATAAGTGCCTAAATTAAATTCAACTCCTGTTTGGAACATTTTTGAAGTTTCCCAGGTTAAATCAGGGTTACCTACCAAATCAATTGAAAGACCTGGCTGGTCATTTACGTTATCAATATTGAACGTATTGTATCCTGGATAATATCCAACACCACCTTGATCACCAATTAAACCATAACTCGCCTTCAACTTTAGTGAGCTGAAGATATTTTGAGACTTCATGAATTCTTCACTAGAAACCAACCATCCTGCACCTACAGATCCAAAAGTTCCCCATCTATTGGTTTTAAATCTAGATGAACCGTCTCTTCTTAAACTTCCTGATAAGAAATATTTCTTTTGATAATCATAGTTAATCTGACCAAAATAACTTTCTAATTTATATTGCTCACTATAAGAGTTACTTGGATTAGTTACTGTGCCATTATTTAGATCTTCAGAATCATTTAAAACTAAATTATATCTTGAAGCTTGTAAGGTTTTTAATTTCCAGTCAGTTACTTCATGAGCAGCTAATGCCTCAAAACTATTATCGCCGAATGTTTTCTTATATCTTAACAAATTCAAAAGATTATAAGACATTAAGCTAGTATTTTCTAAATAGATTGCACCTCCTTGAGAAGCAGCAGAACCATAATATTTATTATTTCTAGTTACACTCTCATTGTTATAGTATTGTAAACCAAAAGTATTTTCGAAAGTCAAACCTGGAATAATTTTAGCTGTTAGAGAAACATTTCCGTTTAATTCGTTTCTATCATCTCTATCTGTGTTATATTGAGTGTCAGCGATTGCATTGGTTAAAGAACCAAATCTTCTACCTGCATTACCATAATCGTATTGATTACCACCAAAAACCGGGTCTTGAATGATACCTCCAGTTGCATCCCTTAAGAAAAGTGGATAAATTGGAGGAATATTATCAACAAACCAGAAAACGCTTCCAGAATCTGAAGTTTGACCACCAAAGTTTCTTTTTGAGTTGGTATAGCCTAAATTCATGCCACCAATTAACCAAGGTTTAACTTCATGCGTTAAGTTTAACCTTGCATTCAGGCGTTTATAGTTAGATTTTATTGAGTAACCGATATCATCTAAATAGCCAAGAGATGTAAAATAACTGGTTTTATCAGAGCTGCCACCAATTCTCACATTTACTTCTGTACGGGCCGAGTTTTGAAATGCATAATCTTCCCAGTTTTCAGGATCAAATTTTCTAGTTACACCAGATCTTACTTGTCTTGTAGCTGGATCAATCAAATTAGCACCCGTAGAATTCCAAATGTTAGATGCAGCTGGTAAGCCGCCAGCCGTTGGGCCAAAAATTCTATTGTTAGCATATGTAATTGCGGCTGCATCATTCAATGGAGTTGCTAAACCTCTACCTTGATTATATAAACCTTCCCATGCTAAACCAATAAATTCTTCTGGAGATTTGATTACATCATAACGTGGCAATAATGCCATGTTTGTTCCAAAATTTACATCCCCTTCAATGAAGGAACTTTTACCTTTTCCTGATCTGGTTGTGATTAAAATTACACCGTTTGAACCTCGTGAACCATAAATAGCCGTTGCAGCCGCATCTTTTAACACAGTTGTCGATTCGATATCGTTGATATTAACAGAATTTAAACTTCCGTAAAATGGAACACCATCAACAACATATAAAGGGTCGCGGTTACCTGACACTGAGCCAATACCCCTAATACGAACTTTTGCTTCAGTACCTGGCTGGCCACTTTGCGTTATTACACGTACACCAGAAACCTCACCAGCTAATGCCTGAGATAAATTGGACACTCTCTTATTTCCCAATTGTTCTGCACTAATGGTTTTTGCCGAACCTGTAAAAGCTTGTTTTGTAGTCGTACCGTAACCAACAACAACCACATCAGTTAATGTCTTAGAATCTGCTACTAAAACAATATTTAAAACAGTTTTTGTAGAAATAGTCTGCTCTTTAGTTACATACCCAATATAGCTGAATTCTAAAGTATTAGATCCAGAAGGAATACTTACAGAATACTTACCATTGGAATCCGTTACTGCACCGGCGGAAGTACCTTTGACTTTTACGGTTACCCCAGGAACTGGCAATTTGTCGTCCTGTGAAGTAACTGTACCAGTAATTGTTCTATCCTGAGCCATCGCAGTAAATGCAACAAACATAAGGACAAACAAACTTTGTAGAAGTTTTTTCATGAATTTGAAGTTAGATGTGATTATTTTTAGGGTAGCAAATGTAATATTGCAAAACTATTATTTAACACATTTTAACAACTCATAGAAACAAATGACATTTATATGTTAAACATATAATTAAACTTCCTTGTTGTACACCCATTAAATTTTAATCCAACATTTATTTGAAATCATATCATTGTATTAACTTATCCGAATAGATTGTTTATGGGTAAAAATGACCTATTAAATATTTATTTATACTAATATCTATATGTAGCTGTATTGCAATCATCATAAGTAATCTATTGTTTAACAGACAATTACGGGATATTATACATATAATAAACAAATAACAAAACTTATAAGTTCTGCCATTTATTTATAAACCTGAATAAAATTCCAATACCTTTATTAAATCATCATCATTTTTTATATCTAGTTTTTGGTTCTTAATATACTCTATAACAACTAACGATGTCTCTCCAAAAACCTTTTGTAAGGATTTAATATCTCTTTTGAACTCCGTTATCCTAAACCCATCATAAGTAAAATACTTAAGTCTATTAATAATTGTCTTGGTAACAGTAGCGGTATTGAATGCTCTTGATTCTTCTACCCTTTTATAATTCTTCTTCAGCAAGTTTATTTTTCCATTGTGAAGGATTTCAAAAAAAGATCTTTCACTAGACTTGGCTATCGCTGGAAAACCGTTCTTGAAAAAATGTTTCTTTAAATTTCCAGATGTGTTTATATTGATTTCAAATTGTGAAACCTGTACGGCAAAACCAAGTTCCTGTCCATCATTTGAACGAAATAAAAGTTCATCTGTAAGTTCATCATATTTAAGTTCGATATCTTTAATTGACGTACCGTTAACATCTTTAACAATGCCTTTGCTCCAAACATCACTGAAGAAAGCACTGCCAACATACTCACTATATTGTTGTGTCCTCAAAGGTGTTTTCCCAACAACATTTTTCAAACGAAGAATATCCTGTTGAGCAAAACTATGTTGTAGGCTTAAAAGAGTTATAATAAGGGATAATATGTTTTTCATTTATTTTTAAATTAAAAAAGGGAGCTTTAGTGGCTCCCTCTAATTGATTTTTACTATGGATTTGGTTTATCCCACCACATCCTGGTGTTAATATTATCAGGTCCTTGCTGCACAAGAACTGCATCATAATTAGCTTTGTTCGAAGTTTTATCGGCTACTGGATAAGCCTGTCTTCTTGGAATACCGCCGCCACTATTTGTATTTCCAGAACCGGGGGTTAATACCGGAAAACCTGTCCTTCTCCATTCAGACCATGCTTCCCAACCATTAAGAAACAGATGAATCCATCTTTGAGTTGATATCTGTTGAATAGCTGTTGCTGGTACATAAGCAACGCCAGTTTGATTTTTAAATGTTGCATTAGGCACACCATAAAGTTCTAATGATGCATCTATACCTTCATCATAAAATGTTTTAGCCGAAGCATCACCACCAGAAATCCATCCAAGTTTAGCTGCTTCTGCTTTTGCAAAACACACTTGGGCATAGGTTAACCAATAACCAGGGGAATCCTGACTTCTAAAAGCAGTACCTAAACGGCTATAAACATTTGGAATATTTACTTGTGTTGTTCTACCATATTCCAAACCCCGGATTGTTCCATTTGGAAGTGTTTCGGCAAAAACTGGCAATCTAGGATCAGTTCCAGATCCATTTGCCCTCATGTAACGTACTAAAGGTTCACTTATTGCAAAATCGTTTCTATTTGAAACAGAGTAATTTACATACCAAGGATTATTATTAATTGGATCTCCAGATAAATAAGTATATGCAACATCTTCGCCTGCTCCAATAACATCAGGAAGAGCAGCGTTAAACTCTGTAGCAGCTAAACCGCCAGCTGCAGGATATAACTTGGATAACCTCAAGGCCATAAATAATCTTTGAGTAGCAGCAAACTTTTTCCACATTGCCATATCTCCATTTAGTAGAATATCTCCTTGCATACCAGAACCACCATCTATTTGTGCTGCCGCTTCCTTAAGCTCTTTAAATAAATCTGCATAAATAAGTTCTTGCTTTTGGTACTTCGGTGTCAGAATAGTGGCCCCTTGAAGGGCTTCCTCATATGGTAAATCCCCCCATCTGTCAGTAAGCTTCCAGAAAACAAATGCTTTCAGTATTCTAGCTGCTGCAAGCTGATTATTTTTAGATCCATTTGCCGTTACTTCGGCTTCGAGTCCTCCTGCATTATTTGAATCAATTATTTTTTTAAGATTGATTAATGCTCCTGTGTAATATGCCCAATATGATTGTCCTGCGGCGGCGTCGGCGTAATTGGAACTGGTTAAATATGGGCCTTCAGACATGTGTTGTGCCCAAATAAAGCCTACATTATTGCCAATTACCAAAGCAGGCAGAGTTTGTGCCTGACCTGTTGTTGTAGTTACAGATCCTGAAAGTGCCTGTAGTGAATTTGTAAATAGAGATTTTGTTGTAGGATTTGGCACTTGCGTTGGGTCGATATTCATATCCCCAAAATCACCAGGCTTCTTACAGCCATTCAGCACCACACTTGTAAAAACAAGTGAGAGTGCTATATATTGTTTTATCTTAGTCATGATTTCTTCTATTATCAATTAAAAGCCAACTCTTAAATTAAAACCGAAAGTTCTAGTTTGAGGCAATTGACCACCTTCCTGCCAGAAATTTTCTAATTCTGAAGGATCTACTCCATATTTTTTACCTGGTGCAGATATTAACCAGGCATTTCCTACGATCAAACCTAGGTTTGCAGATTTAACTAAACCCAACTTACTTTTAAGGAATTGAGTTGGCACTGAATAACCTAATCTTACTTCTCTTAGTTTTAAATAGGAAGCGTCAATCATAAACATCTCTCCAGCTCCGTTTTGCATTCCGGTATAGAACGCTGAACTTGCCTCAATGTATCTGTTATTTGGCTGCCCATTTGCTAATACTCCTGCAAATTTATAACCACCGCCTTGTGATACAGGTAACCTCCAATCAATGCCTTTATCATTTACACCTAATGTTTCTGTAGATAAACCACTTCCCATATTAAATGCACGCGTAGTTGAATTAAATAAACCACCCTTTTGAAAATCTAAAGAGAACGAGAAATCAAAATTGTAAACTCTCAATGAACTGAATGCACCACCATTATACCTCGGTCTGGCAAAACCAATAAACTGAGCGGTACTGAAAGTTGGCTGACCATTTGCGCCAATAATCATATTACCATTAGCATCCCTATTAAATTTATTACCTAATACTCTTCCCCATTCTTCACCTTTTGTTAAATTCAAACTGCTTCCAAAAAAAGTAGAGTTCTCATATAAAACATTGTCTTGAGTTGGGGTAATTTCATCAACTATAGTTCTGCTTCTGCTATAATTAACTGATATGTCCCAAGATACATTTCTTGTTTTTACAGGTGTACCTGTTAAGGCTAATTCTAAACCTCGGTTAGTCAGCTGTCCTGCGTTAATCAAATTGCTTGAGAAACCTGTAGCACCATTTGCAGTAACCGAAATAATCTGGTCTTTATTGTTATTCTTATAATATGAGAAGTCTACTCCAATTCTGTCGTTTAAGAACTTCAATTCTGTACCAACTTCAATTGATCCAGACAAGGCTGGCTTAATTCTACCGTCTCTTAATTGATCGCCAATGTTTATGGCCGCATTATCGCCATAAGATTGTCTAATATTATATTGCAACATTAACTGGAAAGGATCCAAATCAGAGCCAACTCTCGCATAAGAAGCTCTAACTTTTGCAAATGAAATTATATTCTTCACACCTTGTGAGAAAAATTGAGATGCGATGAACGATCCTGATACAGAAGGATAAAAGTAAGAGTTTAAGTCAGGCGCAAAAACAGATGACCAGTCATTTCTTCCAGTAACATCCAGATATAGAAAGCCTTTATAGCCTAATGATGCTTTTCCATAAATACTTCTTACTTCTTTCTCATAAAAAGTGTTTGCGGTAATCGGTCTTGCAACCGAAGCTGCAATGTTAAAATAATTACGGAAGCTTAAACCGCCAGCCGTTTCCATGTTCAACCCTTCTCTTCTTTCATGTCTGATGTTTCCACCCAGTAATGCATCGAAGCTAAAGTCTCCCCATGATTTTTTATAAGTTGCATTTAATTCATAATTAAACTCATTGTTATTGTTTGAGGTTGTTTTGAAATAATCCTGCTGAAGTCCACCTGTAGCCATACGCTCATCACCCAAAAGTGTATTTACATCTGCACGGACTATACCTTGCAATGCTAACTCATTAGTGATATTATATTTCAATCCTAAGTTTCCAAATATCCTATTCCTTCTGGCGGTACGGTAATTGTTATTTGCTACCCAAAATGGATTATCCCAATATTGAGGTGTATTTATTTCATCTAAATCACCACTTCCATTTGGATCGCCAATATTCCAGGATGTTGGGTTTCCGTTAGCCAATACCTGATTACCCTCCATTTCCTTCATATCTAATTGCCTTTGAAACCACTGATTGAAACCCTGAACGATATTTAAACCATCGTTTCTATAACCTTCATAGGGCTGTCCTTTTCTTTCCTCTCTAGAGAACTGTAAGTCAGTAGAAACTGTTAATTTCTTGCTAATATCATAACTCCCGTTAACATTGAAAATATTAATATTTCTATTTGAGTTTTGCTGAACAAGTGTTCTAGTTTGGTTCGTGTATCCTACGCGCAAGTTATAAGCATCTCCGCCAGTTGTAAAAGCAAGAGAGGTATTGAAGTTTCCACCAGTTTGAAGGAAATCTTTAATATTATCTGGCTGAGCAGTTATTGCAGTAGTTTTACCAAAATTTTCACCAGGTAACCAACTATAGTATGGTCTATATTGGCTACCGTCTATTTTTGGTCCAAAACTTGCATCCGCACCATATTCTAACATTTTTTGACCATTGAATGCAGCCCATGAAGCAGGGTGTATAGCTGGATTGTATTCAAAAATAGGCCATTCAGCTGTATAACCACCAGCATATTCATTTTGATAATCTGGCAATAATGCAACTTTCTCTGCTGTATAACCCGTATTCAATTCAACAGAAGTTCCCGGTCTTCTTGATCCTTTTTTATTAGTAATTACAACTACACCATTATAGGCCCGTTGACCATACAACGCTGCTGCTGCTGCACCTTTTAAAACTGTCAAACTTTCAACATTGTCCATATTTACATTGTCTGCTGTAGTAGGCGTACCATCAATTACAAATAATGGCGCTCCTAATGATACACCATTGATACCGCGAATAATGATTGAAGCATTGTCAAATGACGAACTAGGAGATCCGTTTAATTGAACACCGGCAACCTTACCCGCCAAAGCAGTGTTAACATCGGTTATTCTTGCATTGTTTAATCGATCCCCATCAACTTTAGCGACAGAATAACCAAGTGCCTTTTGATCTCTAGCACCGCCAAGTCCTGTTACTACGACTTCACTTAATGATTTGGCATCACCTAATAATGCAACATTGATGGATCCAGCCGATCCAATCGTCTTGGTTTGAGTTGTAAATCCAATTGAACTGAATTCTAGTGCTGTTACGCCTGATGGTACTCTTACAGAATATTTTCCGTCTGCTCCAGTAACTGTACCACCCTTTGCACCTTTAATTTTCACATTTACTCCGGGAAGCGGTAGTTTGTCGTCCGCAGAAGTAACTGTACCACTGATTGTTCGATCTTGAGCTATTGCCGTTACAGCAAAAAGCATAAGAATGAACAAACTTTGTAGAAGTTTTTTCATAATTTAATAATAGGTTAGTTAATGATTAATGATTTTTCTAATCTAAGAATTGAAAATCACTAAAGAAAATTTATTTTAACATTTTTTAACATTGTTAAAAAAATCACAACGCATACAATAAGAATCTGAAAAACAAATACTTACAAAAAGTAAAATTCCATTAAACGTTTTAGTTCTTACAAAAAGAACCTAATAAAAAAGTAATTAAACGTTAAAATGTGACACATTTATAGATAAAAAAATATTTTAATCGGAATAAATTATTTTTTTGATTAAAAAAAATCAAAATCAACCAAACATATTGTAAAATTTACACTATGGTGCTAAAAAATTAAAGCCCTTACGAATTAAACCTAGGGTATTCCTAGTAAAGACTATTTACGAATCGCTAAACACGGGAAATCCAGACTAATACCTACAAAATACCAGATTACAAAAGAGTGTCTTACCACCCTCCCAAAAATTTCTAAAAAGAGGATCGTTAGCCAAATAAACTACCTGACCACGCCCGAAATTCTGCACACCAATTAGTAACCCTGATTTTAACTCCTCACGCACTTTTTTACCCACTACTCCAGCCATTAAGCTTTTGTCATTTACCAGGCCAACATTCCAGCCTTCTGCGAATGGTTCGTATATTTTTCGATCGGTTTTTAAGGTATAATAGGTTTTGCCCAAGCCGTATGCAAAAGGATGAGAAGCGTCAAGATTTACTTTATATATAGCACCTGGTATAGCAAATTCATAATCATCTTTGTCCTTATCTTTAAAAAGCAGTTTGCTTGGTATTGGTTTTTCATCTTTTTTAGCAATCACTTCTTTCTTTTTAATTTCGAAGCCTTTTTTATCCAATACACTTTCTATTGCATCTTCCATTAAAATGAGTCGTCCCCCCTTATTTAGCCATGCGGTTAGGCCCTCATTAATAAAAGTACTGTAACTGCCATCGGGCAGAATTAGGGTATTAACTTTATTAATATCTAAATTATTGATGTCTTTTGCAGTAATAATACATGCGCTAAGGTTCAGATCATGTTCCAGGTAAAACCAAACTTCACCAAAGGCTAAAGAAGAGACTTCATTTCCAGAAACGATAGCTACTTTTGGCTGCTTCAGGATGGGATATACGTTCGATCCAAAATCTTTTCCTTTCTCGACAAAACCACTGGTAATCCCCACTATAGGTTTATTTAATTGATTTGCAATTCGCACAACTTTTGCCCTCAAATCTTTAACAGATTTTTCATTTTCATTTCTAAATACGATTAGTGTTCCTGCAGGATATTCTTTACCTAAAACAGTAAATGGCTGATCGGCCTGCCGTACCTTTATATTTTCTCGCTGCAACCCATTTAAAATCTGCGCATCCTCTGCCGAGCCCCAAGGGAATAGCCATGCTAAAGGTTTTTCAATATCGTTTGATGCTTCCTCAGCTATGGCTAAATCTGCATATTTACCTTTGAAGCTTTCTTTACTGGCATAACTTTTTAAACCATAAACATACGGCAAGGCCCACGCAGTAATATCATAGGTATTAGAATCGGTAACCTGTGTTTGCGGTTCCAATAAAACGTTAGCCAGAACGGCTCTTGGCTGTTGAACATTGACGATTAAATCATTCCGGGTTAAGCTAAAATTTTCTTCCTTCTGTGTATCGTAATCGTAGGCCTTACCAGATTTTTCTCCGCCATAAGCAAACTCAATTTTATTCTTCTTTAGCAATTCAGCTAATTTCTTCTGGCGGGATAGGTTACCGGCCTTAATTACAAAGGTTTTATAAATGCCGGGCGAACTTGTCATTTCCTGCTGAAAGTATTTTTTATATTCCTCCAGTAACCTATTATGATTTTGTGAAGAAACTTCTATCGTAGACATACCTGTGGTAAAATGATGCGCAATCCTATCTTTCAGTGTTAAAGTGTCTCCATCATTCGTCACTACAGACAAACCAGCCCTGATTCCACCCTGCTCATAAGTCATTCCAATTGATCCATTATATAAAGGGTAAGTATCACCATAAGATGGATACAGTAAATCGAAACGCTCCTTTGTAAAATAAGGCCAACCTTCCTGATCGAAATATTTTGCATTATTTTTTCCTACAATGACTTGAAAACTTTTTTGCCAAGGTGTAATATCCTGATGCACAGGCTCTGCAGCCGGAGCAAAATAATAAGGCTCATTATAACTTTGCTCATGAAAATCAACATGTACCTGAGGCATCCATTCGTTATATAAAGCAAGTCTTTGCTGGCTTTCTATTTGAGTTTGCCAGGCCCAATCCCGATTTAAATCAAAATAATAATGATTTGGTCTACCCCCAGGCCAAGGCTCAATGTGCTCTCTTGCAGCCGGATCCGAATTTGGCGTTTTACCCACCACACTGTTAAAATAATTTACATAACGGTCTCGTCCATCAGGATTTAGGCAGGGATCAATCACTACCACTGTGTTCTTTAACCATTCATTTGCCTGTTGATTTGTACCAGAAACCAAAGTGTAAAGCATTTTCATTGATGTTTCAGTTGAATTGGCTTCATTTCCATGAACATTATAACTGAGCCAGGTAATTACAGGCTGAGCGCTTAAATCAATATTATTAGTTGTACCAGATGCCAGCTTTAAATTGGTTTTTTGAATTTCTTCTATCCTAGCCATATTCGTAGCTGAGGAAATCACCGCAACCATTAAAGGCCTGCCTTCATTCGTCATACCATATGCGATCAACTTCATGCTTTTAGGCGCCGCAACTGCCACTTGACGAAAGTATTCCGCTACCTTATAATGAGGCGTGAAGTGTGTTCCAAGTGCATATCCCAAAAATTCATCCGGAGATTTAATTTGAGCTTTAACGGAGAAAATCGATGTGATAATAAAAAATAAGAAGGTAAGGCTTTTCTTCATAAGGATTATAAATTTATCTAATGTACTAATTTTGTTATTTGTTGCGATGAAAGCTTAATTTTACTGCAAATTTTTAGCAAAAGCATGATTACCACTGAAAAGTTATATAGCCATTATCAAGAAAACCCCATCATTTCTACAGACACCAGAAACATCTCAACTGGCTGTATCTTTTTTGCATTAAAAGGCGATAACTTCAATGCAAATGAATTTGCACAACAAGCCATTGAAAAAGGTGCCTCTTATGCGATAGTTGATGAAGAAAAGTTTGCGTCTGATCAATGCTTATTAGTAGATGATGTGCTTTCAGCATTACAAGATCTGGCACGTTATCACCGCCAACAATTAAACATACCAGTCATTGGACTGACTGGCAGTAATGGCAAAACCACCAGTAAAGAACTGGTTAATGCGGTATTATCAGAACAATACAAAACTTTTGCCACCTTCGGCAACCTAAATAACCATATTGGTGTACCTCTTTCTATTTTATCCATTACAAAAGATGTAGAAATTGCTGTGATTGAAATGGGTGCCAACCATCAGAAAGAAATAGAATTACTTTGTACCATTGCTCAACCTACGCATGGCATTATTACCAATGTTGGCATGGCACATTTAGATGGCTTTGGCGGATTTGAAGGTGTTAAAAAGGGCAAGGCTGAACTTTATGCCTATCTGAAAGCGCATCGAGGATACACTTTTATTAACCGTGACAATGCTTACCTTATGGAAATGAGCACAAAAGCTGGTCTAGACAAACTCATCTATTATGGAACTGAAAATGGCAATACCATTAAAGGAAGCTTAAAAAGCAGTGATCCTTTTATTGAGATTGACTGGACAAATCATGATGTGGCTTCAACAGTAAAGACGAACTTAACAGGCAGCTACAATTTTGAGAATATCCTGGCGGCCATTTGCATTGGCGACTTTTTTGATCTGACTCCAGAACAAATTAATGCTGGCTTATCTGGTTATCAACCTAAAAACAATCGTTCTCAACTCACTCAAACAGAAAGCAACAGTGTAATTTGCGATTTTTACAATGCCAATCCAAGCAGTATGTCTGCTGCATTAAACAACCTATCTGTTTTAACGGCTGATCACAAAATTGCAATATTAGGAGACATGTTTGAGTTAGGACCTGAATCTGCAAAACAGCATGAACTTATTGTAAAACAAGCTTCAGAAAGTGGAATTGATGAAATTATATTGATTGGAAAGGATTTTTACGCCTATAAAAATGAAATTACGGCTACCTTTTTTCAAACACCTGCTGAAGCCTCCACATACCTTCAGGAAAAGCAAATTAAAGATAGCCTAGTATTACTTAAAGGCTCAAGGGGTATGAAGCTGGAAAGTTTATTGCAGTTTTTATAAGAATCTAATCAGGCTCGTGGATTTACGAACCTGATTAGATACATTATAATTTTGTTTAATTTGGAGTTTCTTCTATCAAAACACCCAAATCTACCACTTCTAATAAGGGATTATCACGCATGTTTTGCTCAATCTCGATGCTAAATTTTCCATTTCCCGGAAAATGGTAATTGGTCTGCATCGGAAGTATATAACTGAAAATATTTCCGGAACCACTTCCCAGCCATTCTCCATCATTTTTGGCCAGTTTATATTGATAACGCTTGGTGATCACATTTTTTCCGTTGCCAAAATGAGCCAGGATAAAAATATTAGAATACTTGTAATCAGCCGTATGCCTTAATTTGAAATAAATATTATAGGCTTTAGTGTTATCCTTGATCTCAAATGAGTTAACGATGTGATTTCTATAAGTCCATTTCCGCTCCGGAACCTTATGATTAGAATCAATTACGCTGGAAGTACAGCCCATTAAAAACGAAGCAACTATCAGGAAAAACAATAAAAATGCTCTTTTTTTATTCAGCAGCTGGCTTTTGATCTGAACCATTCTCTTTTCTGCGGTTATTATTTTTTCTACGGTTATTTCTGTTTTTATTTTTGCTTGGTTCCGGCCTAGCTCCATCTACACCAGTTTCACCCTCTGCATTCACTATTGGTTTTTGCGCTTGCTGCTGAGGTTTTTGATTATTCTGAGTTTTAGGACCATTAACGTGTTGTGGTTTTGGAACAGCTTGTTGCTGAGGCTTTGGTCCATTCTGTGGCGACTTTCCGTTTGACTGAGGTTTCTGATTGGCCTGTTGAGGCTTAGGATTAGCCTGCGCATTTTTCTCACCTGCTGGTATCCGCTCTCTTCTGTTTTGATTATTATTCGTTTTGCCTTTTGGGTTACGATTCTGGTTGTTTTTACCTCTTGAACGTTCATCCAAACGGGTAAGACTATCCTGACCAACCACATTTTCGTAATCAAATGATTTTTCAACCACAACCGGTGCAGCAATCTGAACAGCTTCTTCTTTTAAATTAGGTGCTTTTTTACCCGCTTTGTTCATCACCATGATTTCTTTAACCCGTGACGCTTTAACCGGAATCCAGTTTTCATCGCCCTGGTAACTAAACCACATAATTTTTTTAAAAATATCTGTCTTTTGATGGCGGGCATAACCCGCTTCGGTATCCAGGTTTTCAATGCGATCCGGAATATCTTTTAGTGCATCTAAGTAAGTATCTAACTCATAATTTAAACAACATTTTAATTTCCCACACTGGCCGGCAAGTTTTAATGTATTTAAAGATAAATTCTGATAGCGGGCCGCAGCTGTAGAAACTGTTTTAAAATTGGTAAGCCAGGTAGAACAACATAATTCACGCCCGCAGGAGCCAATTCCACCTAAACGTCCAGCTTCCTGGCGCATTCCAATCTGGCGCATTTCGATCCGGATACGGAAACTTTCTGCCATTTTCTTAATCAGCTCACGAAAATCCACACGTCCGTCGGCAGTGTAGAAGAAAGTAGCTTTAGTCTTATCGGCTTGGTAATCCACATCACTTATTTTCATGGATAAACGCAGGTCTAGCGCCAGTTTACGGGCCTTATGCATCGTTTCCCATTCCATTTCTTTCGCCGCATTCCATTTTTCTACATCGGCTTCAGTAGCCTTTCGATAAATCTTTTTCACTACCTGATCCAAAGGTGCTTTTCTTCGTTTCATTTGCACACGCACCAATTCACCAGTAAGCGAAACATGGCCCACATCAAAACCACCAGTTGGCCCTTCAACAGCCACAAGCTCTCCAATTTCCAGATAAATGTTATCGTGATTTAAGAAAAACTCCTTACGTGAGCCTTTAAATTTTACTTCTGTAACCTGAAAAGGTTTATAATTTGAGGGCATATCCAAATTGGATAGCCAATCGTGAACTTCCATTGTCTGGCAACCACCAGTACCGCATGAGCCATTACTCTTGCATCCATTAGGGGTGCAACCACCACCTGTTGAACAACTTCCACATCCCATAACTAATTGTATATATATTGAGTCCCCGCAGGGAGCGTTTTAAACTTGATAATTTTTACCAATTGTAAAGATACATCTAAAAAGAGAATTTTTGGGTTTGCGTTCCTTTCAATATGGTAGTGCGCCGCTTCCAATTCACTGATAATGGCCTCTGCCATTGGTAAACTGAGTACATGAGTGCTTAATTTCTTAGCAGTATCTAAGGTGAGTGGTGGTAATTTCACCAACTCTTCTGCACCGCTAATGATTAAACAGCATTCACGTAAATAATTAATGCCGTACCTTAAAAAATTCTTTTGATTCTCTCGTCCCCATTTTGCAGCTACATCTGTAAAATCAATCAAATCGGGTACTTTGTTTCCAAAACCCATTCTTAACCAGGACGTAAAAGTACCAGAGCTATCATTTTGCGTATCCGCAGCTAATGCTTTTGCCTCTATTAAATTTCCATCCGCCAGGAAAGCATAATCAATGGACTGATGCGAGGTTAATCCACTATTTTGTGATAAATATCCTGAAATATCATCGCCAGTTAATTTTGGTATTTTAACAATTTGAGTCCGGGATAGAATGGTTGTTAAAATCTGATCCTGACTTTGAGCAATTAAAATAAACAGGGTATTGGCAGGTGGTTCTTCTATTAGTTTTAACAAGGCATTACCTGCTTTATCTAAATATTCTGGCAACCACATAATTAAAACTTTCGTTTCTGCTTCGAAGGCTTTATAACTTAGTTTTTTGATAATATCATGGCATTCTGCAATTGGAATATTAGCCTGCTTGTTCGCAGCATCGAGCTTTGAACGCCAGATATCCATATCGAAATAAGGATCCTGCAAAAACATATTTCGCCATTCATCCAATACATCTACCGCAACTTTTGTACTGGCGGATGCAAAAAATGGATAAGAGAAATGCAAATCCGGATGGATCAGTCGTTCGTATTTTCTACAACTGGAACAATCGCCGCAGCTATCGCGATCACCTTTGTTCAGGCAATTCACATATTGCGCATAAGCCACGGCCAAAGCCACCGCTCCAGAACCAACAGGCGATAAAAAAAGTTGCGCATGACTCATCCGATTTTCTTTAACCGTTTGCACCAGCTGCTGCTTTATTCTTTCCTGACCAATGATTTCTTTAAATTGCATTTGGTGCAAAATAAGAAATTGATGCGAGATTCACACATTTGTCATGATGAACTTGCTTTGTATTGATGTTTTTTAAATTGGAAAGACACTTAAAAACGCAAAGTTTAGTGGTTATTTCAAAAACCTTACCTTTGGATTTTTAATTTAATATGCCTTTCTGCTAAATGCAAAGGCTACGTACAAAAACTTTTCTATGGCCCGGATTTTGGCTTTTGATTACGGAACAAAACGCATCGGCATTGCCGTTACCGATCCTTTGCAAATTATTGCAACCGGATTGGATACCGTACATCCAAAAGATGCAATTGAATACATCAAAAAATATTTACTTACTGAACAGGTTGAAGCCTTTGTACTTGGCGATCCTAAACAAATGGATGGAACAGATTCAGACTCCAAACAACATGTAAAGGGTTTTTCTACCTTGTTAAAAAAGGCCTTTCCCACCATCCCGCAGCACTGGGTTGATGAACGCTTTACGTCAAAAATGGCTCATCAGGCCATTATGCAAAGTGGCTTAAAAAAAATGGATAGGCGAGATAAAGATCGGGTGGATACCATTGCTGCAACCATCATTTTACAATATTTCATGGAAACTAACCGTTTATAACCGAATACATGAGCCTGATAAACGACAACTTACAAGATTTACTAATTCATTACTGCGAGCCTGAAAGCCAGTTGCTGCAACAAATAGATCGGGAAACCAATTTAAAGGTTTTGATGCCCCGGATGCTCTCCGGACATTATCAGGGTAGGGTTTTAAGTATGCTGAGTAAGATGGTGGCACCAAAACGCATCTTGGAGATTGGCACCTTTACTGGTTATGCAACCTTGTGCCTCGCTGAGGGATTAACGCAAGACGGAATCATTTATACTTTAGACATTAACGTTGAACTAGAGGACATGGTAAGGAAGCATTTCGCACAATCTAAACACCATAATCAGATCAACTATATCTTAGGTGATGCCACTAAAACCATACATGATTTAGATGAAACCTTTGATATTGTTTTCATAGATGCTGACAAAAAGAATAATGGTACTTACTATGATTTAATCTTTGATCAGGTTCGCCCTGGCGGAATAATCATTGTGGATAATGTATTGTGGAGCGGTAAAGTTCTTCAGGATCAGCAGGACAAAGACACCAGAAACATTACCGACTTTAATGATAAAATAGCTGCAGACGAGCGTGTGGAAAAATTAATCT
Organism: Pedobacter psychrotolerans; assembly: GCF_004340665.1. GTDB lineage: Bacteria > Bacteroidota > Bacteroidia > Sphingobacteriales > Sphingobacteriaceae > Pedobacter > Pedobacter psychrotolerans. The sequence continues at coordinate 406,024 of NZ_SLWO01000003.1, read as the reverse complement.
TACCTGTTAGAGACGGGCTGTTTGTGATCAGGAAAAAATAAACTTTCGTCTTTGCTATGCAAGAAGCAATGACAATAATAAAAAGAAAATGAAAATTATATTTACTATTTGCCTTTTACTTTTAAGTGTAATCATTACTAAAGCACAAGATACAGATGAGTATATTTCAGAACATGTGGAATGTGCACAAGAATTAATGCATGACCATAAAATACCTGCCAGCATTATTTTAGCGGTCGCCATTCACGAATCTGCAGCAGGTAACAGCAGAATTGCACAACATTTAAATAATCATTTTGGTGTAAAAGGGCCTAACAATAACACTGAAATTCGTTCTGCCTACCGGGATTATAATAGCGATCAAGATTCATACAATCATTTTGTTGAAATCATGGAAACACGCGCTCCTTTTAATAATCTGTTTGAAAAATATGATCAATATGATTATAAAGGCTGGGCAAAGGGAATTCAAAGATCAGGTTATGCACAAAGCCGCACATGGGCAAGCCAGGTAATTAATCTGGTTAAAAAATATGAGCTTTATCAATATGATGATCGCCCTGCAGATTATGTTGAACCCATTCCTGCCAAACCAGTTTATCACCCGAAAAAGAGGCATAACGTTTCTGCAAGATATACCGTAAAATCTGGCGATAACTTAAATTTAATTGCCAAGAAAAAGCACACAACAGTTAAAGCCATTATGAGAAAAAACGGCATGAAAAGTTCGAAATTAAAACCTGGACAAAAAATTAGATTGTAGTTATTCTATATCGTTCTTAAAAAAATCAATTAATATCTGATCATTATTATGAAATTCATCTTCTTCTATGTTGCTTTTGCCGTGCTGCTTTTAAGTGCTTGCGGAACACGTAAATACTCAAAAAACAATAAGCAAATTGAAAAGGCAGCAAACAAGGCCAACAACAATACTTACAAGAGCTACAATACATTAAGTTATATAGACGAGTTTAAAGCGGTTGCCATTGAGGAAATGAATTCTGATGGAATCCCGGCAAGTATAACCCTGGCACAGGGCATTCTGGAATCGGGTAGTGGCAACAGTGATTTAGCGAAATATGCCAACAATCATTTCGGAATTAAATGTACCTCAGACTGGAAGGGTAAAAATTATTTCAGAGATGACGATCAGAAAAACGATTGCTTCAGGGTGTATAAAGATGCCCGAGAATCATTTAGAGATCACTCCGAATTTCTAAAGCGGAAACGCTACAGCTTTTTATTTCAACTGGATAGAAATGATTACAAAAGCTGGGCCCAGGGTTTAAAGACGGCAGGTTATGCTACTAACCCAAAATATCCTGATTTATTAATTGGCGTGATTGAAAAATATCAACTCTATCAATACGATCAACCGGAAAGCGAAAAACAAAAAATTGCCAGAGAAGACCGGGTTTTTACGGAGATCAATCAAAATATTCCGAAAGAAAAAGAAAAATTTGCACCAGTTGAAACCCCTCCACCAGGAGCAAAGCCCATTATAGCTGATGGAACTTACACGGTGGTAAAGGGCGACACCTTATACAACATTGCAAAAAGATTTAACCTGAGTGTTGACGAGTTGAAAATGCTGAATGAAATGACAAGCGACGGGATCAAACTTGGCCAGGTGCTTAAGGTTAAATAATGTTAAGCCTAAACATTCCATATAGGATATTTGTAGTTTTGTAGACTAATGAAACTTTTTGCAGCTTTACTATTATCACTTAGCTTCTTTTCGATGCTTGTTCATGCACAAACCAAACCTGTGCAGGGCCTTGTTATTGATAAGGAAAGTAAACAGCGTTTAGCAAAAGTTTATATTTATAATCTTCGCACTGGCGATGGGCTTTACAACAATACAAAAGGAGAGTTTAGCACTGCTGCCATTCCAGGAGATACCCTAGTTGCTGCACTTTCAGGCTACGGAGTAGATACATTGGTTTTCCACGGTCAGCCGACTGCCTATTTCCAATTGAAATCTTTAGGCATCAGGTTAAGGGATGTTGTTATCCAGCAAAAAAGATTAACGCCACAACAGCTTTATGAAAAATCTGTACAGGAATATCGTTATCAAACCAAAAAAGGCAGCAGTAAAGATTTGATTAACTTAGGGAACGGAGGTGTTGGTTTGGGTATTGATGCCATTTACAATTTACTCAGCAAACAAGGCAGAAATGCCCGTCACCTTCAGAAGATCCTGGAAAAAGATTATCATGAAGATTTAATTGATTATCGTTTTAACCCTAATTTAGTGCATCAGGTATTGGGAATAAAAGATGCGGAACTAATTGACTTCATGCAGCAATACCGACCAACTTACCAGTTTGTGCTTGATGCTGATGACTATTCTTTCAATGTATTTATCAAAAATGCATACAGGAGTTATCGCATTAATCCAAAGGCATTGCAACTACCAAAATTGCCTAACATAACAATTGAAAATCTGTGAAAGCACCTATTTTGATTGTAAAAAACTTACCTGCGGCAGGTATGGCTATCTTTCCCTTTATTTTGCTTAAACATGTAAAACTTAAGCAAGACCAAAGCATCATTAATCATGAAAAAATTCATCTCCGCCAACAATTGGAGCTATTGATTTTACCGTTCTATATTTTATACCTGATCAATTATTTTATCAATTTAATCCGATACCAGGAGCACCATAAAGCTTATTTAAACATCGTTTTTGAGAAAGAGGCATACCATAACGAATTGAACATGGAATACCTTATAAAACGCAATTGGTATGGATGGATCAGGATGATTTAACCATTGGATTTTAAGAACAAATTCGCCACAAACCAGAGATTCATTCTCTTAAAACTTTTGATCTATAATTTTTTTCGTTTTCTTTGTAACCCATGAAGAATTGTTTAGCTATCCTAATCCTTATTCTAAGTATCTGCTCTATAGATTTATATGCACAGGAAATTGATACAATTCCAATTAATACGAAAGACCTGAATATAAAGTTAAAACGTAGCCCCTTACCAAGCAGGCAGGGACCTTTAAACTTCGAACCTGTTAAAATCCCGCCTTATATCGTTAATGCAAAGGTAAATTACTGGAAAACCAAGACTTCAATAGGCATTAATGTAAATCAGGCACAATTTAGTGATAACTGGAAAGGTGGTGGGGTAAACTCGGTAGCTGTTGGCGGTTTGTTAAACTGGAAGGCAGAATACAACAAAAATAATTATAGCTATGTAAGTGAGCTTATTCTGCAATACGGTAAAATTAAAAATAAAGACCAGTTGCAAAAGAAAACTAATGACAGGATTTTCTGGGATAATAAAGCATCATTTCAATTATCTAAAAACTGGTATTTTTTCGGTTCGATCAACTTTGAATCACAATTTGATAAAGGTTTTTCTTACGCTACTGTAGATGGTGCTGAAACGGCTACACTAATTTCAAAATTTATGGGTCCGGGTTATTTAACAGAATCCATTGGTTTTGAATATAAACCATCAAAATACTTTTCAACCCGATTTGGTACAGGTACTGCCCGCCAAACATTTGTACTTGATAAGGCGCTATTCATTGATCCTGATCCGACAAAACCACCTAAGGAATCAGTATACGGCGTTGACTATGGCAAAACGTTTAGAAATGACCTTGCCTTCCAAATTGTTTCTGCTTTTGATAAGGATATTTTTACCAATACCAATCTAAAGGCTCGTTATGCGATGCTTATTCCTTATGAAGATTTTGGATGGAACAGAATTGATCATCGACTTGATATTGCTTTAACAGCAAAAATTAACCGCTTTATGAACACAAGCATAACTGGCATCGCGCTATTTGATGAAGATACAGGCACAAATAAAATTCAAGCCAGTCAAACCCTGGCGCTAGGTTTTGCTTTCGTTTTTCCAAGATAACTAACCACCTGTTTTACCGTTTTCCCAATAACAGGTAGTTTGGATTTGTTTATAGCTAACCCCTCTATCTTTAAGGTATTTTTTAAATTTTTGTACGGATTTACCTCTTCCGGTAAGATAAAAGCTTGCGTCTTCCCACATTTCCCAACATTTGGGGTGCATATTTTCCATCCATTCTATCGCATTTCCTGCCGGCGAAGTTATTTCTGAGGGTACTACATCAATCAATAACCTGATGTTGGCTAAAGCTTGATCATTTTCTTCATTCATTTCTAAAATTCCAAAGCATTCGTGTTGTAAATCTTCAGCAACTTTACCGAATGACGCATACAAACCGATACTGGTTTCATCACCAAAAAAGAAATGTTGGTTCGAATCGTAATTGTATTTCACTTTAGCCTGATCTGCAATAAGTTTTAATTGGTCGCCCTTTTCTATATTTGCCGCCCAGCTGCTCCCTGTACCTTTACGGTTTAAAAAAAAGATGATCTGGCAGGTTCCTGCTTCCTGATCAAAACCAGAGAGGGTGTAATGCCTATATTCGTTTGAATTTATCCTGAACAAAACCTCTTTTCCTGGTATAAAATCCAGACTTAAAAAATCGCCTTTAAGCGTAACTTCTTTAATATTATTGCTCAGCATTCTAATATCAACCACTTCAACGTCAAATATTTTGTTGCTGATCATTTTTTCCATTGTATTAGCCAGCCATGATGGTAATTTCGGCATCGTATTAATTGTTTAGTAACATTAAACAAAAGTAATTGTCAAATGCCATGTACATTTTACACCAAAAGGATTAAAACTTATATGAAAGGGATTTTATGGCTTTAAGTATTTACGATAAATCAAACCAGCAATATGTTGTTGACCATATGATTGATCAGGCTGAGATAAACCTTCCACTGGTTACAGAGCGAAGAGAAAAATTCAGTTTTCCATTTGGCGACGCAGAACTTGTGCAGATTGCTTTTTCAGGAATTTTTATTGTTTATGGTGATGTTATTGTAAAGGAAAACCAGTTGCGAATAAAATCTTTTGACGATGCAGAATTGGTTGAGCTTCATTTCTCGATTAAAGGAGACGGAATTTTAGAGAATTTTCTAACGAAAAAAACGATAGCCATTAAAGGCAATCAGCATAATATTATTTATACACCATATTTTGATGGTATTGCAAAATTTAACACTGAAAAATCACACAAATTTTTTGAGGTTCATTTTCAGCGGGAGAAATTCGTGGATTTAACCAGCGATAGCAGTTCCCTTTTAAAGAGATTTGGCGACACTATTATGAACAATAGACCTATGGCCATTTCTTCTGATAATCTGCCCATCAGTATAGCCATGTATGCATGCATCAATGATATTATGAACTGCACCTTTACGGGCGGCCTGAAGTTATTGTTCCTCCAATCTAAATGTGTTGAGCTATTAGCCCTGCAGGCACAGGCATTTGAATATGCCAATAAAAAATCAGCGCCTAAGACCTTAAAATCAGACTACGATAAGGAAAGGATTTATTACGCCAGAGAATATTTGCTGAAACATGCTCATCATCCACCATCTTTAACTGAATTAGCCAAGGCTGCCGGAATTAATGAGTTTAAACTAAAAAAGGGCTTTAAAGAAACCTTTAATAATACTGTTTTTGGTTATTTAAGCGATTATAAATTGATGGAAGCCAAGGAACTTTTAGCAGATCATCAGTTGGACATTAAAAATATTTCCGAACAACTAGGCTATTCGTCCGTTCAACATTTTAGCCATGCATTTAATAAGAAATTTGGTGTGAGTCCGGGGAAAGCGAGATAGATTAATTGGGAGTCCACAGTCATTAGTTTTTGAGTAAACGCCTGACGAAAAAAGTTTAAGCTTTCTTCCGTTTTTTCTTTAAATCCAAATAATCAACAAAATATAACACTTTAACTGAAAGGCTATTATTCTGTGGGGCATTTAAAATTCCACTTAAGTTTTTATTGTAGCGTTGTCTGTAGAAAGGATCAGAAGTTTCTGCGGCATCTTTATAAGAAACAGAAAGCGTACTCCCTGGTGCAAATTGCCAGATGTAAATCAAATCGATATTAAATACATTGTAATTCCGATCCAATGCGGTTAAAGCCGGTCCTTGATAATCTGTTAAATTTCCATCAGGTTTAAGAAGATAAAAATCTTTGTTTCTTCTATCACTCCAATAATGTCTGAACACTACAGTAACGCCCATTAAATTGGTGAAGGTATATTTGGCATCAAAAGAATTTTCTACCGTTCTTCTGTCGTATTTGGAAAAGATTGATTGACTACCCTGAGTGGTTACCCAATTTACAAAATCATAATTTGGATTGAAGCTTAAATCAAGTCCAAATGCCACTTTATCATTTAATCGAAAGTTTTGAAACAAATAAAAATTGTAAGATTTTCCTTTAAAAAGCTGTTGTTCCTGATAACGGATGTTACCCCCAAAATTGTAAGCCTTCGCTCGATTGGGATTGATATAAAGACCAATGGTGTAGTTTTCTGGCGCTTTATAAATCTGGCCATTTCTGGCTTCGTAAAAGTTATTGGCTTTAGCATCATAGTTTACATCCAGTTCTGCCGACCATAAATTTTTAAACCGCACATAAGATCCGGTTTCAATGCCAAGGCTTTGATAATCGCCTGGAGTAGCCCGCCTCGAATAGGTCATGTTGAACCAGTTTTGCCATTCATTATACCATTTGCCGGGTTTAAAAATATTGTAACCTAAACCTACCCGCTGATCCAGAAAATTATTATTGGTGAAGAAACCCATATCCGATGGGTCAAACTGATCATCTGCGTATACCTGATTGTAACTCCAGGTAAAATTTCCGCTTTGCTTTCCAAAACGAAGGGTATAACTGTAGCCAGTACTGGTTTCTTCACCACGCAAATAACTCATTTTACCATTTCCATTGATAAAATATTTATTGCCTTTGTTGTTTAGGTTGAGTAGTAGTGCCGTAACATTTGCATCATATGCGCTGCCCTGACGTAAAACATTGGTATTGATAAACGTAGCAGAGCTATTGTTTTTTAATGACTGATCAAAAACTAAAATATTATAATTGGTTAAAGGTTGTGTTTCTACCTCACGGAAATTGCCCTGCGCATCTTCTACTTCCGTTTGCATGCTGTTGGTGATTGCATTAAAAATCCCGATCCCTAAGCCTTTTGCCGTTCTTCCAGAAATCTTAGTAGCATTTAGAACCTTGGCTTCAGTTTGGTCTTTTATCACCTTATCGGTTTCGCCAATTGCACTGTAATTATAATAAGCTGGAATAGAACCAATCCGTTTGGAATAAAACAAATCACCTTTGTTGAAAAGTTCAGTTCCCTCGGTAAAGAATTGCCTGTTTTCATTAAATTTAACTTCAAAGGGCGTCAGGTTTAATATGCGGTTATCTGACTGCACCTGACCAAAATCAGGAACCAATGTCATATCTAGTGTAAAACTGTTATTTATGCCATATTTAACGTCCATACCACCATTAAAGCGTGAAGTGGTGTTTTTAATCCCTGGCAAATTGGCTGGATAATGGTTAATATAGCCTGAAACATATGGAGAAAAAGAAAGCCGCAAGGGTGGCTTTAGATCTTTTAAACCTGTAAATAGCCCTTCCTGATTGATAAATCCATTCACTTTTGGATCTACAAAATTCCAGAAAGATTGTGCATTGGTTCGTTGAATGCGGCGACTAAAATTTATTCCCCAATTTTGAATGTCTTTGCCAGAAAAGCGCAGGGCTGAATAGGGGATTTTCATTTCACAAGTCCAGCCTTTATCATCTAATTTAACTGCACTTTCCCACACAGCATTCCAGTTCGAATCTTCATCACCCACCTGCGAGTATTTAGCATCAAACTGAACACCTGCAGCAGTAACGAAAAAACCATTTCCATTCATTTTATCGTAAAAAGGATCTAAAATAATCGAAATAAAATCAGCATTTCCAATCTGATCCCGAGATACCAGTTCATGTGAAACACTATCAGGATGATCGTACATCCGGGCGTAAACATAAATCGCAACATCATCATAAAGTACCTTCATTTCGGTACGTCTGTCTTGAGTTTCTATCTTTCCCGGATTTGGCCTGATCTGAATAAAATCGCTGGCTATAGGTACATCTATCCAACAAGCATCATCTAATATGCCATCTATTTTAGGTGAGGTTATGGTTCTTAATGCTGGCAATTGCCTTTGTTTGGCAATATCCTGTGCGCTACAAATCGAATAAATTAACAAGAGAAAAAAGGTGAGCCAGCGTTTCATTCATTTAGGTTAGTCATGCATAAGACTGGCTTTTAATTAAAATGTTGCACCAACAGGTAAAATTAATACTTCACAGTCAAAGTTTTGAGTTTGAGTTGCAGAGATTTACAATCAAAATTTGATACATTTGCGTTTCATTAAAAAACAAGTGGCCTCTGCTTTCAGGCAATGGGCTATTAGCTTATAAAAAGATGTTTGATAATTTACAGGACAAGCTAGACAGAGCATTTAAAGTATTAAAGGGACAAGGCAGCATTACGGAGATCAACGTGGCAGAAACCATGAAAGAGATTCGTAAAGCATTATTGGATGCCGATGTTAACTATAAAACAGCTAAAGCATTTACCGATGATGTGAGGCAAAAAGCATTAGGCCAGAACGTGCTTACAGCGGTTTCACCAGGCCAGTTGCTTACCAAAATCATGAACGATGAACTTGCGGCCTTAATGGGTGGTGAGGTTACAGAGTTAGATACTAAAGCAAATCCAACGGTTATATTAATTGCAGGTTTAAATGGTGCGGGTAAAACCACCTTCGCTGGTAAACTGGCATTGCACTTAAAAGGCAAAGGCAAAAAACCTTTATTGGTTGCTGGTGATATGTATCGCCCTGCGGCGGTAGATCAATTGGAAGTTTTAGGAACTTCTGTCGGTGTATCTGTTTATGCCAATCGTCAATCTAATGACCCTGTAGCCATTGCTTTAGAGGGTATTGCTCATGGTAAGCAAAATGGCAACAATGTTATTATTATAGATACGGCCGGTCGTTTAGCCATTGATGAGTCTCTGATGAATGAGATCTCGGAAGTAAAAGCGAAGACACAACCACATGAGATTTTATTCGTTGTGGATTCCATGACGGGTCAGGATGCAGTAAATACAGCAAAAATATTTAACGATAGATTAGACTTCACCGGCGTTGTGTTAACCAAATTGGATGGAGATACCCGTGGTGGTGCTGCACTTTCCATTAAATCGGTTGTAAATAAACCAATTAAATTTATCGGTACCGGCGAAAAGATGGAAGCACTTGATGTGTTTTATCCAGATCGTATGGCATCTCGTATTTTAGGTATGGGTGATGTGGTTTCCCTTGTAGAACGTGCACAGATGCAGTTCGACGAGAAGGAAGCTGCCGAACTACAGAAAAAAATTCGTAAAAATAAATTCGATTTCAACGATTTCTATAGCCAGATTCAGCAGATCAAGAAAATGGGTAATATGAAAGATTTGATGGGTATGATTCCGGGTGTGGGTAAAATGATGAAGAATGTGGATATCCAGGATGATGCATTTAAATCTATCGAAGCCATTATCAATTCAATGACTCCATTTGAAAAAGAAAATCCTGATGCCATTCAGCAAAGCCGCCGTATACGTATTGCCAAAGGTTCTGGAAGCAAGGTAGAAGAGGTAACCAAATTGATTAAGCAATTTGAAGATATGCGTAAAATGATGAAGCAGTTTTCAAATCCAGCAGCAGCAGCAGCAATGATGAAAGGTATGCCGAAAATGCCATTTGGAAAAAGATAGTTTTTAAGCTTAGAGGAGAAAGACCAAAGCTTAAAGCGAAGACAGCATGTTGCAGATATTTAAATCCCAATCAGAAATGGTTGGGATTTTTGTTGTTAGATCTATAAGGTTTTAAAACCTTATAGATCTATTAAATATTTCTTTATATATTAGAAAACAATTATTCATCCCCGAATAATATAACATCCCGATTATTTCTTGTATAATTCATGCTTGTAAAAACTTACGGGAGTGCTGTTTTTGGCGTAAATGCGCTTACAATCACCATTGAGGTCAGCATCAGTGGCGGCAATAAATATTATATGGTTGGCCTACCTGATAATGCAGTTAAAGAAAGTCTGCAGCGGGTAGAAAGCGCCATCAACATTGCTGGTTTTCGAATGCCCAGACAAAAAATTGTAGTTAATCTTGCTCCTGCTGACATCAGGAAAGAAGGTTCAGCATATGATTTACCAATTGCTATTGGCATTTTAGCCGCATCCGGGCAAATTCCATCAGAAGAGTTGGAGAACTACTTTATCATGGGTGAACTTTCATTAGATGGTGCTATCCAACCAATTAAAGGTGCATTACCCATTGCCATTCAAGCTCAAAATGATGGCTTTAAGGGCTTTATCTTACCAAAGCAAAATGTTCGTGAGGCCGCTATTGTCGATGGCTTGATTGCCTATGGTGTGGAAACGCTTGCACAAGTAATTGCTTTCTTCAATAAAAGTGAAAAGCTTGAACAAGTAAAGATTAATACCAAGGAGGAATTTCTTAAAAATATTGGTAATTATGAACATGATTTTTCTGACGTTAAAGGACAGGAGAATATTAAACGCGCACTAGAAATTGCTGCCGCCGGTGGACACAATGTAATTTTGATTGGCCCTCCAGGGGCAGGTAAAACGATGCTGGCGAAACGTCTTCCTACTATTTTACCGCCATTAAATCTATATGAAGCACTCGAAACAACTAAAATACATTCTGTAGCCGGGAAATTATCTGCTGCAGATGCATTGATGACCATTCGACCTTATCGATCTCCTCACCATACGATTTCGGATGTGGCATTAGTTGGTGGTGGAATACATCCTCAACCGGGAGAGATTTCTCTGGCTCATAACGGCGTTTTGTTTTTGGATGAATTGCCAGAGTTTAAACGAACGGTTTTAGAAGTAATGCGCCAGCCTTTGGAAGATCGCAAGGTCGCTATTTCAAGAGCTCGCTTTTCCGTTGAATATCCTGCAAGTTTCATGCTGGTGGCCTCTATGAATCCATGCCCGTGCGGATTTTACAACCACCCCGAAAAGGAATGTGTATGTGCACCTGGTGTAGTACAGAAATACCTCAGTAAAATATCCGGGCCATTATTAGATCGAATCGATTTACATGTTGAGGTTACACCAGTCAATTTTTCTGAACTGGCTTCATCCCGCGAAGCGGAAAAAAGTGAATACATCCGGAAACGCGTTATTCGGGCAAGGGAAATTCAAGATCTTCGCTTTGCTGATAAGCAAGATTTACATTACAACGCACAAATGAGTCCAAAAATGGTGCGCAAAGTCTGTCAGATCAATGAAGCTGGCACAACATTACTCAAATCCGCTATGGAACGCTTGGGCTTATCCGCAAGGGCTTATGATCGAATTTTGAAAGTAGCCAGAACCATTGCAGACTTAGATGGAAGCGAAAATGTAGCACTAGAGCATTTGGCAGAATCAATTAATTATAGAAGTTTAGATCGGGATGGATGGGCTGGATAAATGATCTGAATATTCTTAAACCATATAGGAATATAGAACATATAGCAAGATAATCTATATGAACTAAATGCCTATATGGCCCAAAATGAAATGATTCAAACTGAATATGCTTAAACCATATAGGAATATAGAACATATAGCAAAATAATTTATATGAATTAAATGCCTATATGGTCCACAATAAAATGATTAAACATATAGCAAAAATCTATAAACTAATTATCTCCATGAACTAAATGCCAATAGTTCAAGAATAAATACGATTAGAATATTTACTAAAAAATAATAAATCAATTTCATATCCTGTTAAACCTTTAAAACAATGACTAAAACATACTTACGAGAGATAACTTACAACGTTATTGGTGCTGCAATAGAAATTCATAAAGCACTTGGACCAGGTCTTTTAGAAAGTGTATATCATGAATGTATGAAACATGAACTAACGCTTAGAAATATAAACTTTATGACAGAAGTTTCGATGCCAGTATGTTATAAAGAGATAGAAATTGCTACTTATCTAAGATCAGATTTATTTATTGAAGGCTGCTTAGCAGTTGAAATAAAAGCATCAAAAACAATAGAACCTATTTTTGAAGCCCAAATATTAACCTATATGAAGTTATTAGAAGCACCTCAGGGACTGATCATAAATTTCAATTGTGTCAATATTTTTAATGATGGACAAAAAACTTTTGTTAATGATTTTTACCGCAACTTAACAGATTAATTCAGCGATATATAATACGGTTACAACATTTTTAATATCAAACTTATTCCATAACAGATAATATTTTTCAAACTATTGGCATTAATGGCTAAGTTTAAGCAAATAAACGCTCGCTTATGAAATGGTGCCTCTATGTATCATGTATAATTCTTTTTTCTAGCTGTGTTTCTTTAAAGCAAACAAAACAAGCTGGCATTATAAAAATCACTGATTTAAGTAGCTTTAACGGCAGCTATAACAATAAATTAAATTCTCCTGATTCATTATCCTCCCTATGGAATCAGTTAAGTTTAGGTCAAATTTCTACATCTAGCGACCAAGGAGAAAGAATTGAACTCCAGGCTATAAGTAAAAGCAAAATAAAGGCAATTTTATTCCTGGGCAGCGAACAAAAATCGGAATTAATCTTAAAAGGTAAGCTGATGAATAATTACTTTGTATCCATTCATAAACGAACCATTATACCAATTCCATTTATATTCGGAAAATTTAAAAACAACCAGTTTCAATTTGCATTAAGTGAAAACAATACATTACAGGTAGATTGTTTAAATAATCAATGGGGTTGGGTATTTTTATTCTTGGCCAGTCATGATCAAACAAGACATTATGAATATAAAGGCCTGTCAAGATGAAATTACTATACACTGTATTTATCTGGTTTCTTTAAATTCATATGCCCATACGCCTAATCATTTTGTTTTATCACTTAGCTACACCAAGATTTTGGAAGCCAGAGATCATTTAGATAAAGATTTTCAATCTCAGCCTATCTTTTCAGATTTTCAATTTACCTTTTCTTTCTACAAAACTAAACAGTTTGCCCAATTAGAGAAATTTATTAATGATGGTTAAAATTTCATTTAAAAAAATTAAAAAAGAAGCCAAAATAATCATTAAGAAACTATTATACAGCAAGTTAAACTACAAAAGTTGAATTTAATTTCATTGCCTTAGCATACAATACTAACCCTTAAAAAAATCTTTTGGCATAGTGGTTGTAAACAGCCTGTTACATTTAACCAGATTCTGTAGACTATTTCTTCAGATTCATATTGAAAACATTTATGAAAAAGACAATCCAAATTTTCAGCATGCTATTAATAGCATTAACAGTAATGGTATCATGTAAGAAAGATACTGACCCTGCAGACAAAGATTTCTTTGTAGGTACCTACAGAGGAAGCGTATCTTATACACAAGGGAGCAATCAAATCACCAGCACTGACGGCAAAGTTACCGTAACAAAAGTTAATGATACGTATAGCTTCTTTTTTGGAAACAACATTCCTGATATTACAGGAGTTAAATTTCAGGAAAGTGGTAATACTTACGTAAGTATTGGTACGGGTGTAATTGGAATTACAATTGATGCCAGTACTCTAAAAATTGGTGTTTCCAATTCAAATGGTACCTGGACAGCCAACTGTACCCGATAAGATTTAAAGAAAAAATTTAAGTCCCGACAAAAATCGGGACTTTTTCTTTGCCCTAACATTTTAATCTCCCCATCTAAAAGCAAATCAGATTCTAAATTTATTTAGATTTATAGAATGAGCCTTGAATTAAGAAAACATATTGAAGAGATTGTCTCACTTACTGATGAGGAGTTTGAATATATTAACAGCCACTTCAAGCTCAAACAACTTAAAAAACATCAGTATTTAATTCAGGAGGACGAGCAGGTAAACAATATCTATTTTGTGATCAGTGGACTTCTAAAAGCAACATTTAATGATTTAAATGGCAAAGAATACATCATTCAGTTTGCAACAGAAAACTGGTGGATTTCAGATTTTCAGGCTTTTTACAATAATGTTAAATCTATTACGAGTATCAGTTGTCTTGAAAATGTAGAGTTGCTTTATATCTCCAAAGAAGACCTGGATAAGATATGCAGAGAGAGTCATAAAATGGAACACTTTTTCAGGGTAAAAAATAGTTCTGGTTACGTGGCCTTGCAACAAAGAATTCTCTCTTTGCTTACGACCAATCCAAAAGAACGCTTTGAACAATTTACCCGCCAATATCCACACTTGGGGCAGCGACTCTCCAAAACTATAATTGCGGCTTACCTTGGTATTTCAAGAGAAAGCCTAAGCAGACTTTCATCAAAAGTGTGATTTAACGCACAAGAATTTTGTGATTGAAGTCCTATGTCAGTGAAAAACTTAGCCCTAAATTTGAATAACATTAAACATTAATGATATGAATAAAAAAGTTTTATTCGTGCTTACGAGTCACGACGAATTAGGAAATACAGGTAAAAAAACAGGTTTTTGGTCAGAAGAATTGGCTGCTCCATATTATGCATTGGCAGATAAGGATGTAGAAATCGTATTGGCTTCTACAAAAGGTGGTCAGCCACCAATTGACCCTAAAAGTGAAGAACCTTCTTTTCAGACTGATAACACTAAAAGAATGGATAATGATTCTGTCCTTTTAGATAAATTAAAAAACACTATTCCATTAGATGAAGTGAAAATGGAGGATTACGATGCTGTATTTTATCCGGGTGGCCATGGTCCGCTTTGGGATCTGGCAGAAAATGCAACTTCTCAAAAGTTAATTGTTGATTTTTATACCGCAAATAAACCTGTTGCTTTTGTATGTCATGCGCCTGGCGTATTAAAAGATGTAAAAGTGAATGGTGAATATTTGGTTAAAGGTAAAAAAGTAACTGGCTTTACCAATACTGAAGAAGAAGGTGTTGAATTAACCAATGTGGTGCCATTCCTGGTAGAAGATATGTTGGTTAAAAACGGCGGAATTTATTCTAAAATAGGAGACTGGAATCCTTATGCTGTTGTAGATGGTTTATTGATAACTGGGCAGAATCCAGCCTCATCAGAGAAAGTAGCTGAAGAGTTATTAAAAATGATTTAATAGTTAAAATATCTACTCTACTGGTTGCTGATTTAGAAACCAGTAGAGTTATTAAAGGCTTTTATAATTCTTCTTCTTCATCATCTTCTTCCGGCACATATTTTTCTATAGCCTGCCCAATTGCATTTACCTCTTCATCTTCCTCAAAAATTGGAAGCTCCGTTTTATAATCCATTTTCAACCAAATGGAAGAGGTATCTTTTTGAATCTGAATATATTCTCTTCCATCTTTAAAAATGGTATATGAATCGTTTCCTTCAGGAAAAACAGAATAATTTACTGGGCCTATTTCTATATCAAATGGTTCTTGCATCGCTGATTATTTTCGATAAAGATAAATCATAAATCTGCTTAAGCATAATCATTTTTAAATGAAAAGTTTGAACATTTAGTACGGAGAAACGAACTAATCCAATATAGTATAGTCCATGCTGAGGAAGAGTAGTTAATGTCTATTTTCTTTTGGAAAGAGGTGTTCAAAACGATTGAAAGAGAATGTGAATGTTCCTAATAATTAAAAAATTACATCTCACTGCATAAAAATCCCGTCATTTGTATTACTTTACAACAAACAATTTACCGAAAGATTAGAAGATGAAGTTAACGTTTTGGGGCGCGGCGCAACAGGTAACAGGAAGTATGCACCTGCTGGAAGTTGGGCATTATAAAATATTGATAGATTGCGGATTGGATTATGAAAAGGAAACTTACCAGGAAGAAAACCAACAATTTCCTTTTGACCCTGCCAGTATCAACCTTGTTATTTTAACCCATGCACACATTGACCATTCTGGTAATTTACCAACGCTTGTACGCCTGGGTTTCGATGGCCAGGTGCTTTGTACACCTCCAACAGCCGATTTAACTTCGATATTATTGTTTGATTCTGTAGAGCTTTTTTTACGTAAACAAAGTAGAAAACCACGCACTAAACGTGGTAATTTTAGTGGACCGAAACCATTGTATTTGCACAAACATGTGATGGATACCATTGACCGTTTTGTAACCATTGCCTTTAATAAGCCTTTCAAAATTAATGGTGATATCAGCCTAACATTTATCCCTGTGGGACACTTATTAGGTGCAGCTGCTGCGGTTTTAACCATAAATGATCATGGTGAAGAAAAGCGCATTGCATTTTCAGGTGATATTGGCCGGGAACATTATCCGGTTTTAGTAAAACCAGACCCTATACCAGCTGTAGACTATTTTGTTTGCGAAGCCACCTATGGAGGCCGTTATCATACCAAAGACCAAACACTGGAAGAAAGATTGATAAAAGAAATTGAAGAAGCTTGCATTAAAACCCCAGGCAGATTAATTATTCCTGCATTTAGCATTGGAAGAACACAGTCGCTTGTATTTGCATTAAATCAAATTTTCACTAAGAAATTATTGCCGCCAGTTCAGATTTTTGTTGATAGCCCCATGGCTATATTGGCAACAGATGTTTACCGGAAACACCATAACCTGGTAAATCAGGAAGCAAAAGATTTTTATAAAACCATGGGTGATGAATTTGAATTTGAGCATTTAGCTTACGTTCAAAACATGAAGGAAAGCAAGGATGTTTCTAATTATTTTGACCCTTGCATCATCATTTCATCCGCAGGGATGTTAGAAGGTGGGCGTATTCAGGATCACTTGTATTACAATATTCAGAATTATTACTGTACCATTCTTTTTATTGGCTATTGCGCAAAAGGTACCCTTGGTTATAAACTCTTAAGTGGCGCACCCATTGTGAGGATTAAAGACCGTGAAATGATGGTTTATGCTACTATTCGCCAAACAGATTTGCTCAGTGGACACGGTGACCACGATGATCTCATGCGGACAGTGAAGCAAACTGGTCAGCCGAAAAAAGTTTTTCTTGTGCATGGTGAAGATAACAGTTTGAAAAGCCTATCAGCTGCTTTGCAGGAAGATGGTTTTGATGTAGTAGCACCTGAAAGAGGAGAGGTATTTGAAATTTAATAGCCCCTCCTAAATCCTCCCCTGAATGGAGGACTTTAAGGCAAAAGTTTAGGTTTCTTAGTGGGCATATAAACTTGTTCGTTGCTGTAACTCAAAATTAGTCGTCGTTAACCTAATACCTACCTCTTTAGCTAAAACTTTGTATACTATTAGCTCTCCCCTCCGGGGAGGGTTGGGTGGGGGCTTTATCCCCTTATCTGTCCATCACCTCTAACCACCCATTTATAACTGGTTAATTCTTCTAAACCCATTGGGCCGCGAGCATGTAGTTTTTGAGTACTAATGCCAATTTCTGCCCCTAATCCGAATTGAGCGCCATCAGTAAAGCCTGTAGAAGCATTTGCATAAACCGCAGCTGCATCCACCAGATTTAAGAAATTTGTAATATTTTCCGCATCTTCAGAAATAATAGCTTCGCTATGTTTAGAACTATAATCTGCAATGTGATTGATCGCTTCATCAAAATCTTCCACAACTTTAACAGCCATTTTTAAAGCAAGAAATTCTGTTCCGAAATGATCTTCCGTAGCCTGGTTTAGCAAGTTTGATGGATAAGAAGATTTTAGAATCTCATAACCTATTTCATCTGCAAAAAGCTCCACTTGTCTTTCAGCCAATGGCATTAAAAGTGCTGTCAAATCATTCAATCTACTTTGATGAATCAACACGCAATCCAGTGCATTGCAAACACTCACCCTTCTGGTTTTAGCATTAAAAATAATCGCTTTGCCTTTTTCTAAATCTCCAGATTCATCAAAATAGGTATGTACAATACCAGCACCCGTTTCAATAACTGGGATTTTACTATTTTCTCTTACATAATTAATTAGCGACTGACTACCACGCGGAATTAATACATCCACAAAACCTCGGGCATTCAGCAAAGCCTCAGTTGCAGTCCTCTCTGCAGGCAGTAAGGTAAGCACATCAGGGTTAATTTCATGCTTTTTTAACACTTCCTGAATCACTTTTACAATAGATAGGTTCGAATATTCAGCATCACTTCCACCTTTCAAAACAGCAACATTTCCAGTTTTAAAGCACAATGAGAAAACATCAGCAGTAACGTTCGGGCGTGCTTCATAGATCACGCCAACAACACCTAGTGGAACACGGATCTTTTTTAAATTTAAACCGTTATCTAAAGTTTTCTCTGACAAAACTTCATTCAATGGACTAACCAGATTCGCCACACTTTTAATGTCGCTGGCTATATCTAAAATCCGTTGTGCTGTTAGTTTAAGTCGGTCATATTTAGGATCATCAACAGGCATTTTCGCCAAATCTTTTTCGTTCTCATGGAGGATGCCTGCTGTATTTTCGATCAAAGCCTCTGCTAAGTCAGAAAGAACCGCATTTACTTTTTCTTTTGACAGATTAATGAGGTTTCTGGTTGCTTTCTTGGTGTTTTCGAAGTATGTTGAGTAGTTCATGTTTTGAGTATTCAGTAATAAGTATTTAGTATCAAGACTGGGCGCAGAATATAGCGATCGCATTAAGATTTTATCAGTTTGTATTTTTTATCACTGAGAACACTGAGTTTTCACAGAGGGTAAACAGGTTTTACTATAAGCTCTGTGGTGCTCGGTGCCTTTCTCCGTGCGCTCGGTTAATCTTTTTCTTCATTTTTACACAAGAGGTATTTACTCTTCTTTCTTTGCGCCTTCTCTTTGCGGTTAATTTTATATCACCGAATAAAAATAATCATAATGTACCAGCGCTTTTTGCTTCTTAAGCCCGATTCTTTCTCTCGCTTTGTCCGAACCATATTCTGCAATCCCTAAACCAATTAGCTGATTCTGTTCATCTACAATTTTAATAATATCTCCTTTTAAAAAGTCAGTTTGAATCTCTATAATTCCAACAGGTAATAAGCTTGTCGCCTTGCCAGATGTCAGAACAGTTTTTGCGCCATCGTTTAATCTTACAATTCCAGTTGCAGCAGTTTCTGAGTGTGCAATCCACTTTTTCTTGCCCGATTTACTTTTTTCAGGCACGAATCTGGTGTGAATCAATTTCTGATCAAGCAAAGAAATAAGCACATCATCTTTTGTTCCATTGGCAATATGAACGGTAATCCCAAGCTTAGCTACCTTTTGTGCCATTGTTGATTTGGTAATCATTCCACCTCTCCCAAATTGTGATTTTCCGGTTTGAATAAAGGAAGCCAGATTCGAAACTGTTCCAGAAATCTCTTCAATAACCTGTGACCCTTCCATTTTAGGATCACCATCATAAATCCCATCCACATTCGACAGGATAATCAAGGCATCCGCATTTAACATTGAAGCAATTAAACCCGCCAGTTCATCATTATCTGTAAACATTAATTCGGTTACCGAAACCACATCATTTTCATTAACAACAGGAATAACATCATTCTGCAGCAAAATTTGCATACAGTTTTTCATATTTAGGTAATGCGCCCGATCGCGAAAATCTTCTTTCGTTACCAAAACCTGAGCACACTTTATTTGATGTGCAGCAAAGAAATTAGAATAAGTATTAATCAACTTTACCTGACCAATGGCAGCTAATAATTGTCTTGTAGTAATCGCGTCTTGCTTTTCTGAAACTTTAATTAAACTTCTGCCAGCTGCAACAGCTCCTGAAGAAACCAGAATAACTTCTATACCCTGCTGCTTGATTTCTGCCAGTTGGTTAACAAGATGATTGATTCTCGCTTCATCGGGTAATCCATTCGCTTGTGTAATTACATTCGATCCTACTTTGACAACTATTTTTTTATACCCTAATTTCATGATGATTTAAAGCAGTTTATGGTGGCAATTTAATATCATTTTTTTTAATTCAGGTAATTATACCCCTGCAAGATCAACTTTTGCTAAAATGGCAATTATCAGTTTTCTTGAATCCGTTTAAAGAGTGTCAAATAACCTTCTCGCTACTTATGAAGCAATGACCATTAAACTATAAACTATTTCATTAAATTGCATTCACCTAATCTTGAACCAAACATGAAACGTATTTTACCATCCCTGATCTTGCTCAGTGCAATTTCAGCATGTAATCACCCGCAAAAGAAAGAAATGGAACCTATAAAATGGCCTGATGTAAAGGCACCTATGGCGGAAATTATTCCGCACAAAAGAATAATTCACGGCGATACAGTAGTAGATAATTATTACTGGATGATTGATTACTTTAAAAAAGGACCGGATAGTACGAAAGTGGTAAATTATCTAAAAGCCGAAAATCAATATCTGGATGAGATGATGAAAAGTACAGATGCCTTCCAGGCTGATTTGTTTAAAGAAATGAAAGCGAGGATTAAGGAAAAAGATGAATCCGTGCCCGTTTTCAGGAATGGATATTTCTATTATTCACGTACAGAAGATGGCAAACAATACTTTAAATACTGCAGAAAAAAGGGGAGTTTATCTGCTCCTGAAGAAGTGCTTTTAGATGTTGATGAAATGGCGAAAGGACATGCTTATTTCAGTGCAACGGGTTTTAAAATCAGTCCGGATAATAAATTGCTGGCTTATGGAGTAGACAAGGTTTCCCGCAGGCAATATACCATTCAGGTAAAAAATCTGGAAACCGGCGAAATTTATAAAGATGCGATCACCAATACCGAAGGTCCGGGTGCTTGGGCAAACGACAATAAAACGTTGTTTTATACTTCGAAAAATCCTGTCACCTTATTAAGCGAAAAAATTAAAAAACACACGCTCGGTACTGATGAAAAAGCGGATGTGGTAGTTTATGATGAGAAAGACAATACCAATTATATTGGTATAGGCAAGTCTAAAAATGGCAAATACATTTTTGTAGCCTCACAGGGTACCTTGACCTCAGAATATAAAATGATTGACGCTGACCATCCAGAAGCTGATTTTAAAGTTTTTGCTGCCCGCTCTAAAGATGTTTTATATGATGTAATGCCTGTTGATGGAAAGTTTTTAATCCTTACAAACTGGAAGGCTAAGAACTTCAGACTGATGGAATGTCCGTTGGATAAAACAGAAAAAGAAAACTGGAAGGAAGTTATTCCACATCGTGCTGATGTATTGTTAGAAAGTGCAGAAGAATTCAAAGATTATACCGTTCTATCTGAACGTAAAAATGGTTTAACAGAATTGCGTATTTTGAAGAAAGATGGTGGCGATTATTACATTAAGTTTGATGAACCGGCTTATGATGCTGGCGTTGGCGCTAACCCTGAATACAATAGTAAAACCCTACGTTATTCTTACACCTCTTTAACTACACCAAGTTCAGTATATGATTATGATTTGGAGAAAAAGGATCAGAAACTGATGAAACAGCAAGAGGTTCTGGGTGGTTACAATCCTAAAGATTATGTAACAGAACGCATTTTTGCAACCGCAAAAGATGGCACTAAAATTCCTGTTGCTTTGGTATACAAAAAAGGTTTCGAAAAGAATGGTCAATCACCTTTGCTGCTTTATGGCTATGGCTCATATGGCGCAAATTCTGATGTCTATTTTTCTTCCGTTCGCTTGAGCCTTTTAGATCGTGGTTTTGTTTTCGCAATTGCGAACATTCGCGGCGGACAAGAAATGGGTCGCCAATGGTATGAGGACGGTAAATTAATGAAAAAGAAAAACACTTTTACTGATTTTATTGCCGCAGGTGAGTATCTAATTGATCAAAAATATACTTCAAAGGGTCATTTGTATGCCAATGGAGGAAGTGCAGGAGGCTTATTGATGGGCGCTGTTGTAAATATGGCACCAGACTTATGGAATGGTGTAATTGCTGATGTTCCTTTTGTAGATGTAGTCAATACGATGCTGGATGAAAGCATTCCATTAACCACGAATGAGTTTGATGAATGGGGAAATCCAAAGAAAAAAGATGCTTATGATTACATGAAAAGTTATTCCCCTTACGAAAACGTAGAGAAAAAGGCCTATCCAAATATGCTGGTAACTACGGGCTTGCATGATAGCCAGGTACAGTATTTTGAACCCGCAAAATGGGTGGCCAAATTGCGAACAATGAAAACAGATCAAAATGTATTGTTCCTTAAAACCAATATGGAATTTGGACATGGTGGTGCATCTGGCCGTTTCGATTATTTAAAAGAAGAAGCGCTGGGATATGCTTTCTTCTTTAAATTAGAAGGGATTACGAAGTAATTATAATATCAATGTTGAGTGAGCTGGAAAACGAATTGTTCTTTCGCTCGCTCAACTTATACTTTTCATATATAGTAAAAAACTCCCTAATGAATTCTAAATTAAAACCTCTTCAAATTATTCACCTGGTCTTATGCTTTTTTGTCTTCCTGTTTGCTATTATAACTATTTTAATTAACAGAAATCAATTGTATTTTGATGCCAATCCAGCGAATACTGCACCTTTCAACCCCATATTTCCAATTGTAGGATTAATTTCGCTCTCGGTGAGCATCATTGCGTTCAAAAACTTAATTACAAAAATAGATCAGGCAGCCACTGTCGATTCAAAAATAAATCAATATCAAACGGCTTTTATTTTAAGTTCAGCATTATTAGAAGGAGGTGCACTTTTTAATCTTGTAGGTACATTTGTATCACAAAATGCCTTCTTTTTAATTTTCGCTGCAGTGAACTTAATTTTCCTCATTCGCAACCGGCCTACCAAAGATAAATTGATATCCACTTTACAATTGCAATATCCTGATACAGAAACATTGTAATCAATTAGCCCTATCTTTGCCGGTCAATGGAATACAATGTTCACACCTTACCCAATGGCATTCGCTTGTTGCACGTACCATCGGCTTCAGCCATTTCGCATGCCTGCATCATTATCAATACTGGCTCCCGAGATGAAGCTGAACATAAAGCTGGCTTAGCGCATTTTATTGAACATTTAATTTTTAAACGTACAAAGAAACGCAGCACCAATCAGATTTTAAATCGACTGGAAAGCGTAGGGGCTGATTTAAATGCCTATACAACTAAAGAGTACACTTGCGTTCACGCTTCGTTTTTAAAACCTTATTTAGACCGAACATTAGATCTTTTTAATGATATTATTTTTCATTCTACTTTCCCGGAAGAAGAAATGGATAAAGAGAAGAGTGTAATTTTAGATGAAATCGCCTCTTATTTAGACCAACCTGAAGAAGCAATCAATGATGATTTTGAAGATATGCTTTTTGCCGGGCATCCGCTAGGTAATAATATCCTGGGTACCACTGATTCCGTTCAAAATTTTACCAAAGAAGATGTGATTGCTTTTAGAAAGGCTAATTACCGCACCAATGAAATCGTAGTGGCAGTGATTGGAAACTATAGCTTAAACAGCGTGGTTAAAAAAGGGATTAAATACTTTGCGGATGTTGAAGAAAATACACCAGCTAAACACCGGGCAAAGCCAGCCATTTTAAAGCCAGTAACGACAACGATTTACAAACCCATTATGCAGTCACATTGCATTTTAGGAACGCAAACTTATTCAACTTACCAGGAAAAAAAGGTCGGATTAATGCTGCTAAATAATTATTTTGGTGGTAATGGAATGAGTTCTGTATTAAATTTGCAAATCAGAGAGAAATACGGCATTGCCTATACCATTGAATCAAATTTTTCACCACTTAGTGATACAGGAATTTTTTCCATTTATTTCGGAACTGATATAGAAAAACAAGAAAAAGCTTTATCCCTGATTTTTAAAGAAATTAAAAAATTAAGAGAAAAGCCGTTAAATGATCTTCAAATACAAAAAGCTAAAAACAAATTTATTGGTCAGATTGCTTTAGGAGAAGAAAACAGAATTGGATTAATAATCTCAATGGCAAAAAGCTTAATTGATCATGATAAAATTGATTCGCTTGAAACGGTTTTTAAGAAAATAAATGCGGTAAGTACCAAGCAGGTTGCAGAAATCGTTGATGAGGTTTTAAATATAGAAAAGCTTAACATTTTTACTTTCTCACCAATAGCAGAATAATTGTTATTTTTGTAAAAAATGCCTTTGCAATGCTTGATTTTTTCGTCATTGCGACATAATAATAGATATTACATAATGAAATTACCTATAGTTGCCTACGGAGACCCAGTTTTAAAAAAGGTTGGAACCGAAATTGATAAAGATTATCCGGAATTAGAAAAGTTGATCAGTAACATGTTCGACACCATGTATTATGCAAATGGTGTTGGTTTGGCTGCACCACAAATTGGCTTACCAATCCGTTTATTTATTGTTGATATCGGTGAAGATGAAGAAGATGGAACTCCAGGTTATAAAAAGGTATTCATCAATGCAAAAATTCTGGAAGAAACCGGCGAAGCCTGGATGTTTAATGAAGGCTGTTTAAGCATTCCTGATATTCGTGAAAACGTTTTACGCAAACCAAATATTAAGATTACTTATCTGGATGAAAACTTTGTAGAGCATACCGATGATGTAGATGGCATGCCAGCGCGTGTCATTCAGCATGAATATGATCACATTGAAGGCAAGCTATTTACTGATAAAATAAGTGTGCTGCGTAAAACCATGTTGAAAAGCAAGCTGGATGCCATTTCAAAAGGAAACATTCAAACAGATTATAAAATGAAGTTTTTGAATAAGAGCAAAAAAAGATAGATTTTAAATGAAATTTTAGAGGGAAAATGGAAACGTTTTCCCTTTTTTTATTCATTTCGTCATTGAGGGGCACGAAGTAATCTCAATCGCAAAACAGATTGATTCGTCAGCTGAAAAAGCTTCCAAGCAATGACGATTTTTCGATTTGACGCCAAGGACTCAAGACTCTTAACTCCAGACTAAAGACTTAATTCTCACTTCGCTTCTTATCGCCGTCAAAAATCTGCTGCATTAATTTACCCCAGGCAAAAGGATTTAATAAAGGATTGGTTTGCACCATATTTTTATTAACCATCCTATCGAAGTTATATCGGTAATTCTGACTGCCAATTTCTTGCCCATCACGAGGTAAAGTCTGAATCAAACCATCTATCGATGAACGGGAAAGATTCTTTTTGGCAATTGCCATATCATCATCAGCCAATTTCAGGGATAAAAATTCACGAGTAAACTCTTCTGTTGTTGCCCATGGAAAAACCCGAACAGAAGGTAAATCAATTACGTTAGATTTCAACTTAACCATAATCGTATACTTACTGTCTGGCGTACCTTCTGGTATTACAGTAGAGAATTTTTTGTAGCCAATTGCCGTAAATAAAATGGTATCGCCAGGATTAACAATAAAGGTAAAATAACCACGGTAATCTGCAGCAACACGTTTGCTGTTCGCAGAGAGGTTAGTAATGGTTACGTAAGGGATTACATTTGAGCTATCGATATCTGTAATAATTCCTGAAAATTGGATAAGCTTTTCCCTGGCCGGCTTTTGTTGTGCAAAAGTAGCAAAGGAAAAAAATAAGCAAATTAAGGTAACACAATATCTCATTGAGACAAAAGTAATTTTAATAATAAAACTTCCTTGTTAAATATTGTTAAAGCTAAGCTTGCTCTGCCATGTTCACGGCAACTACTGAAGTGATTTGAGGTACAGCTTTCATAATGGCTTGTTCAATACCCGATTTCATGGTCATGAAACTCATTGGGCAAGAACCACAGTTGCCTAATAACTTAAGCTTTACTGTACCATCAGCTGTAATTTCTTCAACAGAAACATCCCCTCCATCAGCCTTTAAATATGGCCTGATAGTTTCTAATGCCTGTTCTACTTGTTCTGTTAAATTCATTATTGGTTTTTTAAAATATAAAAATAGTAATTTTTTAGCAATTCACCATTTGTGCATTGTTAATGGATATTTGCTGCGCAATTTTACTTGCTATATTTCCAAATATCACATCCAACAAAGGATTTTGGTTTAACGCCACTGGTTTGCCATTATCTCCAGCTTCAGAAATGCTCTGGATAATTGGAATTTCGCCTAAAAATGGCACATCAAATCGCTCTGCAAGTTTAGTTCCGCCACCTTTACCGAAGATGTAATATTTATTTTCAGGTAATTCTTCAGGCGTAAAATAAGACATGTTTTCCACTACGCCTAATATTGGAATATTAATTCCAGGCATTTTAAACATTGCAAGGCCCTTATGTGTATCTGCAAGCGCAACTTGCTGAGGCGTGGTGACCACAACAGCGCCAGATATTGGGAAACTTTGCGTAATGGTAATGTGAATATCTCCGGTTCCCGGTGGAAGATCCACAATTAAATAGTCTAGTTCGCCCCAATTGGTATCGTTAAACAATTGCTTTACTGCATTTGAAGCCATCGGACCGCGCCACGGCACCGGCTGACCGGGATCTGCAAAGAAACCCAACGATAAGATTTTAATTCCATATTTTTCAATCGGAATAATTTTGGTTTTTCCATCTGCCGTTTCTTCTGCACCAGGTTTTGCATCAACCAAATCAAACATAGTTGGCACCGATGGTCCATAAATATCAGCATCTATTAAACCTACTTTGGCACCATCCCTAGCCAGTACCACAGCAAGATTACTTGATACCGTAGACTTACCTACGCCACCTTTACCTGACGAAACCAAAATAATATTTTTGATGTTATCCAATGAAGATGAATTTACAGGCTGAGTAACCCTGGAAGTGACATTAATGCTTATTTCAGCAGTTGCTGACACAAAGTGTTTAATGGCATTGTTACATGCGTTTTTAAGCATTTCCTTCATCGGGCAGGCCGGTGTAGTAAGCTCTAAGGTAAAACTTATATGCTGATCACTTATTTTTAAATCCTTAATCATGTTTAAGGTTACCAAATCTCTTTTAAGATCAGGATCTTCTACATTCTTAAGTGCATCTAAAACTTGTTGCGGGCTAATTTGCATTGTATTAATTTAAATTCAAAATTAACAAAACATCGCTACATATACTTTTATTTAGGCTTTTAAACTGTAATTTTAACACGAAATAAACATTTAATTGTTACGTTTAAGAAATTAACCATTTTTACGACTATATGCAAATACCAAAAATCAAGATCCCCAAAAAATATTTAAAAATCGGAGCCTGGGTTTTGGGTGTTTTTTTAATTGTTTGTATCTCATTGGGTGCTGTTGCCTATTCTAAGCGAGAGGCCTTGTTAAAGAAAATGGTGGCTAAAGCAATAGCTAAGGCCGATAAAGATTACGGATTGGAAGTGAAGATCGGCTCTGCCGGATTTACAGGTTTGAGCACCGTAAAAATGACCGCTATTTCTGTAGTTCCCAAAGAACGGGATACCCTTTCCAACATTGGAGAACTGAGCATCGGCGTGAAACTGTTTCCACTAATCTTTGGAAATGTTAAACTATCTGAGGTGGAAATGAGAGATGGCTTTGTTAGCGTAGTCTTAAAAGATTCTACTACGAACATCGATTTTATCTTAAAAAGGAAGAAAAAGGACAGTACAGAGAATAAAGGTAAATCCAATCTGTCAGAAATTGCAAATAACATTCTTAATCAGGTTTTATATAAAATTCCTGATGACATGGATGTGAAAAACATGATTTTTAAGTTTAATGATCACGATACAGCTCAGCTTAGTTTTGCCACGGTTGCAGTAATTGATGGTGGCGATTTAAAGTCAACAATTAATGTTAACAATGGAGAATCTACCTGGCATGTGGATGGTTATGTGAACCCAGGCAGTAAAGAATTAAGCTTCACGGCTTATGCGGATGGAAAAAAGCTGGAATTGCCTTACCTCAACAATAAGCTTCATGCCAAGCTGAGTTTTGACACCCTTCAAACAGAGCTTAAAAATGCAAAATACAGTGGTAATGACTACAAAATATCTGGTTCATGGTCTGTTAAGAATATGCTGATCAACCAGCCGAGAATTGCTTCCAATGATATTATCGTTCAAAGTGCAAAATTAGATGCTGATATTTTAGTCGGCCCAAACTACGTTGCTTTAGATAGCAGCTCTACAGCTTATTTAAAAAACGCAGAAATACATCCCTTTATTAAATACACCCTAGGGAAAAACAAAATTTACGAACTTAAACTAAATGCTCCTGAACAGGATGCACAAGCTGTTCTGAATGCTTTTCCTCAAGGTTTATTTGAGTCTCTTGAAGGCTTAAAAGTTCAGGGGAAAGTAAAATACAGTCTTAATTTTTATCTGGACACTAAAATCCCGGATAGTGTTCGCTTTAATTCAACATTAACACCTGTTGATTTTAAAATTACGAAATGGGGAAAAACCGATCTTCAAAAAATTAATAACCCTTTTATTTATACACCTTATGAATATGGTAAACCGATGCGAGATATCACAATCGGCCCTTCTAACCATAATTTTACGCCATTAAATCAGATTTCAAAAAACTTTATCAACGCTGTGCTTACAGCAGAAGACCCTTCCTTCTTTACCCACAATGGTTTTGTTGAAGAATCAATCCGGAAGTCAATTGCTGTAAATTATAAGGAAAAGAAATTTAAGAGAGGCGGAAGTACCATCAGCATGCAGCTGGTTAAAAACGTTTACCTCAGCCGACAGAAAACACTGGCCCGAAAAGCGGAAGAAATATTAATCGTCTGGTTAATTGAACACAATCACCTGGTGAGCAAAAACAGGATGCTGGAAGTATATTTCAACATTATGGAGTTAGGCAAAAACATCTACGGAATTGGGGAGGCATCAAGATATTATTTTGGAAAACAACCTGCCGATTTAACCATTGGTGATGGATTATTTCTAGCCAGTATTGTACCTAAACCAAAAGCAGCAATGTACAAATTTATGGCTGGTGGTGGTCTGAAACCTTATATGTTTAACTATTTTAGATTTATGGGAAACATTATGGCCAGACGAGGTTTAACGCCTGCGGATACTTCTGGTTACGGATTTTATAATGTTCGTTTAAGAGAAGGTTTACGTCAGTATTTGGCGCCAGATACTTCAGCTGTGGATACCTCAGCATTTGATGGTGATGATGAAGGAATGCCGCCGGTAATCATGCAGGATAACAACAAAAACCTTTTCGATCGTATTTTTGGTGGCAGTAAAAGTGACACGTCTACGGTGAAGCAAGCAGACACTACAAAAACCAAAAAACAGTTGAGGCAAGAGCGGAGAGAACAGCGAAGGCGAGAGAAAGAACAGGAAAATGAACTTTAAATAGTTCTCAGTTGGCAAATGAATAGTCCAACTTTACAACATTAAACATTACAACAAAAGAATGCACAAAATACAGGTAGAGGATAAAGAATTCGAAATCTTTTTAGAGAATGATACCATCAATAAAAGAATTCGTTTAATGGGCATTCAAATGAATGTGGATTATGAAAACAAGTGTCCGTTATTTATTGGAGTACTAAATGGAAGTTTTTTATTTATGGCCGATCTTATCAAAGAAGTTAATATCCCATGTGAGGTGGCATTTATGCGTGTAGCATCTTATGAAGGTACTTCCAGTTCTGGTCAGGTAAAAGAATTAATTGGCTTACCAGCCAATATTAAAGACAGAGATATTATTGTAGTTGAAGATATTGTAGATACGGGTTTAACGCTTACACACATTCTTAAAATGATAAAAGAGAAAAATCCTGCATCAGTTAAAGTGGCTTCTCTTTTACTTAAACCAAGCGCTTTAAAATATGAAATTGAGGATTTAGCCTATGTTGGTTTTGAAATTCCTAATGAATTTGTTGTAGGTTACGGATTAGATTATAACGGCTTGGGAAGAAACCTGATAGACATCTATAGAGCAACTGAGGCATAATTTTTAAATTGGATTAATTTATTTTTCGCACCTTTGCCCAATAATTTTAACAAGATGACCATACATAAGGAAGGTTATACCACAATAGCCATAACCATTTTACTCATTTTCGTGATCAATGCCGTTGTTGATTATAAATACTACAACATCACGTTGTTGCGATGGTTTATCTATATTTTCTCAGCAGCATTATTTTTGATTGTGCTTCAATTTTTCCGCAACCCAAGCCGGAGTTTTTCTAATGGTGAAAACCTGGTGATTTGCCCTGCAGATGGAAAAGTTGTGGTGATTGAAGAGACTGAAGAAGGAGAATATTTTAAAGATAAAAGGCTACAAGTGTCGATTTTTATGTCGCCTGTAAACGTACACATCAACCGGAATCCTATTTCAGGTGTAGTGAAGTTTTTTAAATATCATCCAGGAAAATACTTAGCGGCTTGGAACCCCAAATCATCTACAGAAAACGAACGCACTACTACTGTAGTTGAACATAAAAATGGCACCTCTGTTTTATTCCGCCAAATTGCAGGCGCTTTGGCCCGTAGAATTGTTTGGTATGTAAAAGAAGGAGACCAGGTGGTACAAACGGAGCAATTCGGTTTTATTAAATTCGGATCAAGAGTGGATGTTTTCTTACCTGTTGGAACCAAAGTGAATGTTGAACTTAACCAGGTAGTAAAAGGTGGTATAACCACCTTAGCAACATTAAGTTAAGGCATATAAGAGATATAAGAAAAGCCGATTTAGTTTATGCTAAGTCGGCTTCTTTGTTTATTACAAAATATTTGAGCGGTGGTTTATATTTCTCTGTCGTCACCCTGAATTCATTTCAGGGTCTGGCCTACAGAAAAGATGCTGAAATAAATTCAGCATGACGATCGCCCCAAGCAAATTAATCTATAGCATCATTACCAACTTCCTTTTCTACATCAGAAGCGACAGGGCGATCACTGATCAAACGCTGGGTAGGGTATGCAAAATCAGATTTGTTATTGATTACGATATCCATAATAACCAGGTTAATTTCTTGTCTTATTTTAAGGAAATCACTATAGTTTAATACGGTTACAAAATAATTCACTTCGATATTCAAACCAGAATCACCAAAGCTCTTGAATGAGGCATTACCATCATCACTTGTACCAATGTGATTGTTGATATAACTTTCAATTTCTGTAATGATTTTTCGTAGTGACTCTGAAGTGGTTTCATAGGTAAGACCGATAATAAAAGACACCTTTCGGGAGTTTCGGAGGGAAAGGTTTTCCAAAACACCATCAATCATGCCTCGGTTAGGGATGGTTGCCATTGTACGTTCAGATGTGCGGATTCTGGTACTTCTGAAGCCAACTTTTTCTACCGTTCCTTCTACACCATCAACTTTGACCAAATCACCCACCACGAATGGCTTATCCAGAAAAATGGTAAACGATCCGATCAGGTTTTCCAGACTTTCTTTTGCAGCCAAGGCAATGGCTATACCACCAATTCCTAAACCAGTAATCAGCGTTAATACATTAACTTCAAAAACGAAACCTAGAAGGGTAAAAAAGCCAATAAAAATAACCAGTGTTTTAAATAATTCTTTGAGAAAGGGAACCAATTGATCATCTGATTTATTACTGGTTAATGAGGCTTTGTACAATAATACATGGCTAATGAAATCGATAATCCTTAAAATAATCCAGAATACGGAAAGAATAATCAGAAAAAGAAAAATCCGGTCAATACAGTCACCTAAACTTACTGGCACAGCGATTTTAACTTTTCCTACGAGCTTTCTATAATGAAATATGGCCACTTCAAGTGGATGATTCAATTGGTTAATGGCCAGATAAAGTGTAGTTAATTGAATCAGTAATGAAATGGGTTTGATCAGTAGCGCCACAAAAGCATCATCATGTGATTGCTGTGAAAAATTCTTGAAGAGCATAAACAAAAGCTTACTTAAAAGCTTTGAAATGATTCTTTTTAAGATGATCCCAAAAAAAAGAATCGCACCAAAAAGGCAATAAGCTTTTACTGTATTACCCCAAAACACCTGATCGAAAAAGGCAGCATCTAACATATTTACAAATTTAACCCATCCAAGGGTCATTAATCTTTATTCATTTAACCTTGTTGTTAAAAGAATACCGTAAACAAAAAAACCTCCACGAAATTAATCGTGAAGGCTATATCTTATAATAAAGAGTATTATTTTCTCAAAGATTTGATACGAGCAGCTTTACCAGTTAAAGCACGTAAATAGAACAATTTCGCTCTACGAACCTTACCATAGCTATTTACTTCTACCTTCTCAATATTAGGAGAATTGATAGGGAAAATACGCTCTACACCAATACTATTGCTCATTTTACGAACTGTGAAAGTTTCGTTAGCACCAGCACTGTTACGTTGAATTACAACACCTTGGTAAATTTGAATACGTTCTTTATTACCTTCGCGAATTTTATAGTGTACGCTCACTGTATCCCCAGACTTGAACGCAGGAAAATCTTTTTTCGCGATGGCCTGCTCTTCAACAAATTTTACTAAATCCATGATTTTAAGCTATTAAATCGATATTTCAACCCGTGAAATTCGGATTGCAATATTAGGGATTTTTTTTCAATTAAAAAAACTAATTTTATTTTTTCCACAATCTTTTAGGAATCCACATTAAGCCTATGTAAACTCTTCTATTCCAAAAGGTCAGGACGACGTAGTCTGGTTCGCTCCAACGCTTGTTCATGCCGCCATTCATTCACTTTGGCCTCATGTCCGCTTAATAAAACATCAGGCACTTTATGTCCCCGCCAATCTGCTGGACGGGTGTAAACGGGTGCATCTAAAAGCTCGCCTTGAAAGCTATCGGAGAGGGCAGAGGTTTCATCATTTAAAACCCCCGGAATTAATCGTACAACCGCATCTACTACAATAGCAGCTGGTAATTCTCCACCACTCAACACGTAATCGCCAACAGAGATCTCACGCGTAACGAAAATATCCCGAATGCGCTGATCTATCCCCTTATAATGACCACAAAGAATAATGATGTTCTTTTTAATTGAAAGTTCGTTAGCCGTGCTCTGATTAAGTGTCACGCCATCTGGGCTCATGAAGATAATCTCATCATATTCCCGTTCGGCTTTGAGTTTTTCAATACAGGCCGCAAAAGGTTCGATACTCATTACCATCCCACTTCCGCCACCATATTGATAATCATCTACACTCTTTTGTTTACTGGTAGAATAATCCCTCAAATTATGCACAACAATTTCGGCAATGCCTTTTTTCTGGGCCCGTTGTAAAATCGAATGAGCAAATGGACTTTCTAATAGAGCTGGCAAAACAGTGATAATATCGAAACGCATGGCGCAAAGGTAGGGCAATATCCAAATAATAATAAAATTATTTATATTTGATTATGGGCAAATTGAAATCCGATAATAAAAATTTAGCCATCCCCGGAAATCCAATGACTCAACAAGAAATGGAAGAAGTGATTAGGAAAGCTGAAAATGGCACTTTTCATTCCATGGAAGAGTTAAAAAAGAAGATTTTGGGATGGAAATTAAAACACGAGAAGTTGTAATTAGCAATATTGCGATTGAAAGTTTAGAGAAAATTTATGAATATGGAATCGAAACATTCGCATATAATGCCGCTACGATTTTTATAGATGAATTATATAATCGTATTTATAAGCTATCTGAAGAATACTTTGTACATTCAGAATGTAATTTTCTCCCGACAAAAACGCATATCTACAGGAATATTATCCACGGCAACTATTTAATAATCTATAGAATTACCCCGAAGCGGATCGAAGTTTTAAATGCCTTACACGGAAGCAGAAAACCAACGACAATTAAAGCGTCTAAGAAAATTAAAATTTAATTTACAAGATAAATATCCAGCAGGCCATCAGGTAAATCCAATTTGAGAATTTTTCCTTCATCATCAATTTCAAAAATAAAATCTTCGTTCAAAGGGAAAAGGATTTCAGTTTCCTGATACATAACTGTTGCTACGAATTGCTGTGGATATTCGTTTACTTCTAAAATTTCGCCAAGTTTGCCCATTGTTTCATCAATAGCCATGAAGCCTTTCAGGTCGGTATAGAAAAACTCACTCTCGTCACGCTCCGGTTTTTGACTTAACGGTAGGTATAATTTTTTCTTTAATAAAGGCTGCGCTTTATCTATGTGATCAACATCATCAAAATTAAAATAACCAGTTTTATTCGCTTGCAATTTCGATTCCGCAACAAAGTAGGGCACAAGCTTACCATTCATATCGGCAAAAACAATATCAAATTCAAGCTGTTCGTATTCATCAAATTCGAAAAATATTTGTACTTCTCCTTTTAAACCTCTTGTTTTTGTTACGTAACCTACGTAAAATGCTTCTTCGTGTTTCATATCGCCTATCCTCATCGTCATCCTGAACTTGATTCAGGACCTCAATAAATAGATGCTGAAATAAATTCAGCATGACGAGCTGTATAATTTAAAGTCTCTTTTATATAAAAATAGCGTTCCGAAATTCGGAACGCTATTTTTTGAATCAAAATAATTAAAATTATTCTGCTCCTTCTTCTTTAGTTGCTTCTGCTGCAGGTGCTTCTTCAGTAGCTTCAGCTTCAACAGCCGGAACTTCTTCTTCAACAACTTCTTCTGCAACTGGTGCATTTTTAGCGGCAATTGCTGCTGCTCTGTCTTCTTTTTTCTTAGCTTCTGCTGCTAATGCTGCTTTACGCACATCTGCTTTAGAAGTAGCTAAACCTTCTGTTTTACCAGAGATTTTACCAGCTTTAGCATCAACCCAAGCAGTGAATTTTTCGTCAGCTTGTTCTTGTGTTAAAGCACCTTTTTTAACACCACCTTCTAAGTGTTTTTTGTATAAAACGCCTTTGTAAGATAGAATAGCACGAGCTGTATCAGTTGGTTGTGCACCACTGTTAACCCAAGCTAAAGTTTTTTCGAAGTTAATTTCGATAGTAGCAGGATTGGTGTTTGGGTTATAAGAACCTAAACGCTCAATGAATTTACCATCACGTGGAGAGCGAGAATCTGCTACCACAACATGGAAAAAAGGCTTTCCTTTTTTACCGAATCTTTGCAATCTGATTTTAGTTGCCATTTCTTTTCGTATTTATGTATTCAACATAGTTCCCGGAGCTACATACTGCGGGGCTGCAAAGATAACTAAAATACTGTAAATTAAAAACATAGTTTAATATCTTTATTTTCAGGAGATTTGGCTCAAAATATTTGCACATACTATATGGAAAAAATTGCGATTGACATGGATGAAGTAATTGCTGATGCTGTTGGCAAATTTATTAAACTATATAACCGGGATTATAATGTTCCACTGGATTTGAAAATCGATGCCGGAAACGAAATTTTCCATCATGTTCCTGAAGAGGTGAACCAGAAATGGTTTGAGTATATTAATGAACCTGGCTTTTTTCGTGATTTAGAGGTGATTGAAGATAGTCAGCGTGTAATCAAAGCACTGCAAGAAAAATATGATGTTTATATTGTTTCTGCAGCTATGGAATTTAGAAATTCTCTAGTAGATAAGTATGACTGGCTGACAGAACATTTTTCATTTATTGATTGGCAACACATTATGTTCTGCGGAAATAAAATTGTGAGTGCTGATATCATCATTGATGACCGTACTAAGAACTTTGTTAATTTTCCTGGTCGGCCATTATTATTTACTTCACCACATAATTTATTGATTACTGAATATGAACGTGTAAATACTTGGGAAGAAGTGGCGGGCCTACTTCTTTAATAGAAAATTTTTACTGTGGAACTGAATAACCAGAATTCGTGTAAGTATGTGTAACATTTTACCAGTAAAATATTCTAATATTAAAAAATCAAGTTATGTTAGTAACTACAACGCCTACAGTTGAGGGCAGAAAAATTATTAAATATATTGGTCTGGTTACAGGTGAAACCATAATCGGCGCAAATATTTTCAAAGATTTATTTGCAGGTATTACAGATATTGTTGGAGGAAGATCAAGCTCTTATGAGCGGGTTTTGCGTGAAGGGAAAGATACCGCCGTGAATGAAATGCAACAATATGCTGCCGCTTTGGGCGCAAACGCCATTATTGGTGTAGATTTAGATTACGAAACAGTGGGCAGCGGCGGAAGTATGTTAATGGTGAGTGCGAATGGTACAGCTGTTATTTTAGAAGATTAAGAAATTGCTTATAGCGAAACTAAGCAAAAACAGAAAGTCTTTCCGGTGCGGGAAAGACTTTTCTTTTTTAGAGTGATCTGATCATTAAAAAGATAAGATATCAATTAGTTTCAACCACTTCGAACTCACTTTTTCTGCATCAATATGTTTAATCGCATGATCAAAAGGTGTAAACACAATCTCCCTGTTCATTTGTCCAACCATTACACTTCTTTCCCCGCTTATTAAACCTTCTACTGCCGCAACCCCTAACTGGCTTGCCAATACACGATCCATACAGGTTGGTTTTCCTCCACGTTGAATATGCCCTAAAACGGAAACTTTCGTATCATAATGAGGGTACTTTTCCTGCAAAATTTCACCTACTTTAAATGCACCTCCATTTTCATCGCCTTCTGCAACAATAATAATTTTAGAAGCTTTATCTTTTCGGCTATGTTCTAATTTATGTAAAATATCATCGGCATTCATATTGGCTTCCGGAATCATAATGGCCTCGGCGCCTACACCAATGCCACTTCTTAAGGCAATTAAACCCGAATCTCTGCCCATCACCTCAACGATGAAAAGTCTGTCGTGAGATTCTGCCGTATCTCTGATTCGGTCTACGGCATCAATTACAGTATTTATAGCTGAATCGTAACCAATAGTAAAATCCGTTCCGGCTAAATCGTTATCAATTGTTCCGGGCAAGCCAACGATTGGAAAATCAAATTCTTTTGCAAATACATTTGCACCAGTAAATGTTCCATCTCCGCCAATCACAACTAAAGCATCAATGCCTCTTTCTTTCAGGTTTTGATAAGCTGCCTTTCTTCCTTCAACTGTTCTGAAAGATTCGCTTCTCGCTGTTTTTAAAATGGTTCCGCCACGTTGTATAATGTTCGCGACAGATTTTCTATCCATGGGAATAAAATCATTATTGATTAATCCTTCATATCCACGAATAAATCCCGTTACTTCTATATCGTAATAAATTGAGGCCCTTATTACGGCTCTGATTGCAGCATTCATGCCTGGCGAATCTCCGCCAGAGGTTAAAACACCAATGTTCTTTATCTTACTCATTCGTTTTTTTCTGGAAAGCTGCCTTCCCGTTATCTAAAAATTTAATGTAGTTTTCAGGCTCATAATCAGCTCCCTGAGGCGGTACAAGAACATTTCCATCTCCATCAACAATCACATACTGTGGCTGAGAATTGCTGTTAAATGTTGCCGCCTGAAAATCACTCCACTTTTTACCAATTGTATTTATCTTCTTTTTACTGAATGTAGAAATATAATGTTCCTCTACTGGTAGTTCTGTTTTATCATCAACAACTAATTCAGCCATTACAAAATCGTTCTTTAATCTTTTTGCAACTTCTGCATTTGACCAGACATTATTTTCCATTTTCCTGCAATTTACACAATTCCAGCCCGTAAAATCAATTAAAACTGGCTTACCAAGTTCTTTGGATGCCTGTTTAGCTTGTTCAAAATCATAATAAGGGTCAAATCCTTTTGGTGTTAAACGATGAAACAGCTCAGCGTATTTTTTTTCTTTTATAGATGTTTTAGCACTTGTAACGGGCTGTGCGGCTGTTAAATTATTTAAATCGAAATCCTGGGTAGCTGTAGGCGGTAAAAAAGCGCTGATGGATTTTAATGGCGCACCCCACATTCCTGGCACTAAATAAACTACCCAGGCAAATACCAAGATGGCTAGAAATGTACGTGGAACAGATAAATAAGGCAAGTCACTATCATGAGAGAATTTAATCTTACCTAATAAATAAACTCCCATTAAAGTAAATATCGCAATCCAGATGGCCAGGAAAACTTCTCTATCTAATAAATTCCAATGGTAAGCTAGATCTACGTTAGATAAAAACTTGAAGGCAAAAGCCAACTCAATAAATCCTAATACTACTTTAACACTGTTTAACCATCCGCCCGATTTAGGCAATGACTTTAACAATGAGGGAAACAAGGCAAACAAAGCAAATGGAATTGCTAAAGCGAATGAAAATCCAAACATACCGACTGCCGGGCCCAATCTATCGCCCTTTGATGCTGCATCTACTAATAAGGTACCAATCAGTGGTCCGGTACAAGAAAATGAAACCAAAGCTAAACTAAAGGCCATAAAAAATATCCCCATTAACCCACCTTTATCAGATTTTGCATCAATTTTATTTACAAATGCACTAGGTAAAGTGATTTCGAACGCACCTAAAAAAGACGCACCAAAAACAACCAGCATTAAAAAGAAAAAGGCATTAAAGATTCCGTTAGTAGAGAGTGCATTGAGTGCATCAGAACCAAAAGCGATGGTAACTAACATTCCTAGGGCCACATATATCACTATAATTGATAAACCATAAATTATAGCTTGACCAACAGCCTTGCTTTTGCTACCTGCTTTTTTAGTGAAAAAACTTACCGTTAAAGGAAGCATTGGGAAGATACATGGCATTAAAATCGCAGCAAAGCCAAATAATAATCCTTTAATAAAAGTTTGCCAAAGTGTTAGTTTATCCTGATCAATGCCTTTTTTAAGTGGCGTGGTCGCCTTAACCGTATCCTTTTTAATAGAATCTTTAACAATTCCATTGGCCACGCTATCTTGCGCAGACCCAACCTCTGTAAAAGCCATATCATCTGGCGGAGCGGTTGCTGTGGTATCTTGTACCACTATGGCATAACTTTTAACGGCTGGCAAGGCTAAAAACATTGCAGCCATTAATAACAATAATAAAACCTTTTTCATTTGTGTGTTTCGTGTGTGTTTGAAGCCGTGAAATTAAGCATTATTTATAAATGATTAATCTTTAAAGAACTAAGACACTTAGATTTTACTTTAAAAAGAAACAGTCCCGATTTTGTCGGGACTGTTATAAATATTTTGTAATCAATTACTTAACTGGAATACTGAATTCGATTTCCTCAGGAGGAAGACACTGTCTGTCATTACAAACCATAAACTCTACTTTACCCTTTGCTGTTGTGGCTGCCTTGTTTAACTTTATCTTCTGTTGAAAAATTACGGTTTTCTCGAAGTAGCTTACATTCATTTTAAAGGTGTCTTCGTATTTTGTAATGGCCTTTGGTTCTGTAGTTTTCCCTACCAGAGAAAAATCTTTAGAGGGAGAAAAAGTAAATGTAGTTTTAACCGGGCCACCGTCTTTCACATTTTGTGAGTAAATATGCCATCTGTCCTCAATAGTAGCCTTTAAATAAAGGATTGCTTCTGTTTTGCTAACCTTCTTTGCAGCATATGACCAGGTTACAGGTTTTTCAATTTGAGCAAACGCCCCTGCAATGGTAAATAATACCAAAGATAGCGCTAGTGTGATTTTTTTCATTGTGTGTTTATTTTGTGTGTATAAATTCTATTTCTTTAAAATTGAAAGCTTGAGGTCCCTGTTCTGTATGCATCACCAAACGACCACCGTCTTCTACTCCTGTAATGATTCCTTCAAAAACCTTTCCATGATCTAAGTAAGATGCCTTAACATTAAAATTGTATAATCGTTTAAGGTAATTTTTCTGTAAAATATCATACCCTCCAGATTTTAAAATCAGGTAATATTTTTCTATAAAGATGGAAATTTTCTCTAAAATGCCCATCAAATCAGTTTCCTTTTGTAAAATCTGCACCAGTGAAGTTGCCTTATTGCTAATATGATCAGGGAAATTTAGCTGATTAATGTTCAAACCAATGCCAATAACAGAAGATTTAAATGCAATACCTGTCAGTGTATTTTCAATGAGTATTCCTCCTATTTTTCTATTGAAATAATAGATATCGTTAGGCCATTTAATTTTTATGCCTTCTGTAATATATGTATCTAAAGCATCACTTACGGCCAAACTAACTGCCATATTTAAATAAAACTGCTTCTGCAATGGCAAGAACGAAGGTTTCAGGTAGATACTCATGCTAATATTTTTACCTGCTTCAGTTTGCCAGACACTTTGCTGTTGTCCTCTTCCTGAAAATTGATTATCTGCCATAATAACAGTACCCTCGGCTAATGGCTCGGATTTTGACAGTAAATCCTTTAAAAAGTTATTAGTAGAATCAACCTCTTTTAATTTGATTAAATTTTGACCAACAAATAGTGTCGAAAAAGTGTTATTTTGCAAGTGTTGAATTTATAATATTGTAATTCCCAAATTAAAGCATTTTAATGGTAAAAAAGAAAATAGTAGCCCTTTCTACTTACCTTTCTGAGTTAGCCGTACAAGGCATACAAGAAAAAAAAGGAGAAGATATCGTGCGGTTAGATCTTAGAAATATTCACACTTCAGTAGCTGATTATTTTATTGTTGCAAGTGCCAACTCTGGCACTCAGGTTAAAGCAATTGCAGATAGTGTAGAAAAAGAGATATATAAGGCCACCCAGGCCGATCCAAGACATAAAGAAGGTCAAGAATCTGCTGATTGGATTATTCTCGATTATTTTGATGTGGTTGTGCACATTTTTAAAACTGAAAAGCGCCACTTTTATGGCATAGAAGAATTGTGGGGAGATGCTGAAAGTACAAATTACCAAAGCGCATAACCTATTAGAACCATTTTGAACAAGACAATGAACGATAATCAGAATATAAACGACAATAAAAAAATAGGAAGAAAAATACCTAACATTCCTAAAAAACCACAAAAAGGGCCAAAGTTTAATGTTTTCTGGATTTATGCAGCCATCATTATTGCTGTTATTGCAGCTCAGCTATTATTTTCGGGTGATGGTGGTAAAAAAGTAGATTACCCGGAGTTTGAAAGCAAAATGCTTCTAACCGGAGATGTAGAACGTCTGGTTGCTTATCGATCAGAAGATCTGGTTAAGGTAGAGGTTTACATTAAACCAGAAGCACTAAAAAACAAACCTGAGTATAAAAAGTATAAAAGTACAGGAACATTCTCTGCTGTAAATACAGGCCCTACTGTATATTTCAACGCAGGTACGATGGACGGCTTAGACAAGCAATTGGCCGAATCACAGAAAAACCTTCCTGCCGGACAAAAGCCAATTTTGGCAGAAAAAGACAGCCGCAGCAATCCATTTATGGGATTACTGGTTAATATTGGCCTTCCATTATTGCTTTTAATTGGTTTTTGGATTTTCATGATGCGCCGCATGGGCGGTGGTGGAGCTGGCGGAGGTCAGATTTTCAGTATTGGTAAATCCAAAGCAACCTTGTTTGATAAAGAAAGTCAGGTTAATATTACCTTTAATGATGTTGCTGGTTTAGAAGAAGCTAAACAAGAGGTAATGGAAATTGTAGATTTCCTGAAAAACCCTAAAAAATACACAAACCTTGGTGGTAAAATTCCTAAAGGAGCACTTTTGGTTGGTTCTCCTGGTACAGGTAAAACATTATTAGCAAAAGCTGTAGCAGGTGAGGCACAGGTACCATTCTTCTCTTTATCTGGTTCAGATTTCGTAGAGATGTTTGTGGGTGTAGGTGCATCACGTGTTAGAGATTTGTTTAAACAAGCAAAGGATAAAGCACCATGTATCATCTTTATTGATGAGGTTGATGCTATTGGCCGTGCACGTGGAAAGAATAGTGTAATGGGTGGTAATGATGAGCGTGAAAATACCTTAAATCAACTGTTGGTTGAGATGGATGGTTTCGGAACCGATTCGGGCATTATCATTCTGGCAGCAACTAACCGTCCTGATGTATTGGATTCAGCTCTTTTACGTCCAGGTCGTTTCGATAGACAGATTTCTATTGATAAACCAGATTTAGTTGGCCGTGAACATATTTTCAATGTTCACTTAAAGCCTATCAAAACATCAGAAGAAGTAGATGCCAAAAAATTATCAGCACAGACACCAGGCTTTGCCGGTGCTGAAATTGCCAATGTTTGTAATGAGGCTGCATTAATCGCTGCACGTAAAAACAAAGAGCAGGTTGATATGCAGGATTTTCAAGATGCCATTGACCGTGTAATTGGTGGTTTAGAAAAGAAAAACAAAATTATCTCTCCAGAAGAAAAACGAATAGTTGCTTATCATGAAGCTGGTCATGCAATTGCAGGTTGGTTTCTGGAGCATGCAGATCCATTGGTTAAAGTTTCCATTGTTCCACGTGGAGTAGCTGCATTAGGTTATGCTCAATATTTGCCTAAAGAACAGTTCTTATATACTACCGAGCAATTAACAGACGGTATGTGTATGACAATGGGCGGTCGTGTTGCAGAAGATATTACCTTTGGTAGAATCTCTACTGGTGCACAGAATGATTTAGAGCGGATTACTAAGCTTGCATATGCAATGGTTAGTATCTATGGAATGAATGAGGCAGTAGGAAATGTTTCTTTCCATGATCCTCAGAATGAATATAATTTTAACAAACCATATTCTGAAAAAACTTCAGAATTGATCGACGTTGAAGTTCGTAAATTGATTGGTGATGTTTACATCAAAACCAAACAATTATTGATAGACAAACAAGATGGTTTAGAAAAATTAGCACAAAAATTATTGGAAAAAGAAATTTTATTCCAAGCTGATTTAGAAGAAATTTTAGGTAAACGTCCGTTCGATACACGTACAACTTATGATGAATTTGTAAATGGAACAGGTGATCAAAGCCCTGCAGCTGAAGGACTCATTCATGATGGTGTGAGCGATACTGATATTAATAAAGAGGTTAACGGTTTAAATCCGGCATCAGAAAAAGAGTAATGGTGGTTATGCGTTAAATTGCATATCAACACAATTATACATATGTTTGAACCCTTGAACCCAAAAAGTTCAAGGGTTCATTTTTTATCCCAAATGAAAGATAATACAACAGCGAAAGAGCAAATCTTAAAAAAGATAAGAAAAGCGCTCTTAGAGAAGCGTGAAAATCCTTATCCAAACCTGGAAGAAAGCCCGTTGTATAAAAAGAATACAGATGAGCTCGAAATTCTATTTGCGGAACAGTTAACTGCTATATCGGGTAACTTTATATTTTGTGAAGATGGGATCGATTTCTTTGAAAATATGCTCCAGCTTGCAGACAAGTTCAGGTGGCGCAAAATATATTGCTGGGAACCGGAACTTCAGGCCTTTTTAACAAAATATGAATTTCCCTTTTACCAAACCGATAAAGATTTTGAGCAGGCTGAAGTTGGAATTACACTTTGCGAAGCGCTAATTGCCCGGAACGGAAGTGTTATGGTAAGTAATCAGGGAGCTGCCGGCAGAAGGCTGAGTATTTTTCCGCATCACCATATTGTTATTGCCAAAACCAGTCAGCTGGTATTAGACCTTAAAGATGGCTTTCAATTGTTGAAGAACAAATATGGTAATCAAATCCCTTC
The DNA here is from genome assembly GCF_004340665.1 of Pedobacter psychrotolerans. Lineage (GTDB taxonomy): Bacteria > Bacteroidota > Bacteroidia > Sphingobacteriales > Sphingobacteriaceae > Pedobacter > Pedobacter psychrotolerans. The sequence goes on along the minus strand of NZ_SLWO01000003.1, from coordinate 362,766 downwards.
TATGATCAGTAACATTACGGGACCAAGTAGAACCGCAGACATTGAAAAAACATTGGTTTTAGGTGCCCACGGTCCGAAAGAGCTTTTTGTATTCATGATTGATGATTTGAGTTAATTACCATTCGTAATAGAGCTGAAAACTTGTCCACGAATGCCAGCGTTCAAATTCTATTTGGGTATTTAATTCTGGCGAGCGCCCCACAACTATTACAGATGCCTTAAGTGCACGCGTCTTGCATAACGGAATTTTTGTTCCAATACCTAAATTCCAATCAAGTGTCCCTTTTTTTATTTGATTTAAGCTCAATTGATAAGGTCCATCCATAAATTGCCCCATTAGTAGCGCATTGTAAAGCCAGCCGTTGCCCTTAATTCCGCCTAAAAGAAATAGTTCAAAACGATTATTTTTTGTTTCAATCAAATTTGTTGCATTAGCTATTGGAAGACTGTTTACACTCCAATTTTTGCCATCAAGCAAGCCTAGCCTGGTATTAATGCCTAAACCAGTACTTACATAATAGCCTAACCAAAATTCTGCATTAGCACTAAGCTGAAAGTGCTGCTGATTATTGGGTGAGTCATCCACTTTACCAATAAGTAACCAGTCTTTCTTTCCTGAAACCAGTAAAGTAGGTTCTCCGCCTTCTGAAATCTGGTCCTCCCATCCATATGGAATGGGAGATGTATTACCAAACCAATGATCACGATGGATCGTGGTTTGAACAGCTTTTGATACATTCAATCCTATTGCGCCAATATTAATGCCCACGGTTATTAATTCATTCCCAGAGTTGCTAAGTGCGCTTAAACTTGTTCCGATAAAATTCAAACTAGCAAATGGTCTGTCATTATTCCGTTTATATTCACTTTCTGGATCATGTGAATTTCCCAGATATCTTGGTGTAAAAGTAGTATTTGCCAGCATTACTGTAGCGTCAGATATCCCCTCAACATTTGATTTTCCTAAGATGGAATTGGCCAGAAATCTGTGTGGAGCATAGACCCATCCTTTTTCTCCCATTTTGGCATACTGAAAAATTAAAGCAGCACCCATCGTATAATTTCGATCTTGATTGAGATCAGGATGAATAAACTTTAAAAAGTAGTCTTGATCAAGAAGTAAACCTGCTCGATGAATCTGTGTTCCAGATTCCTGAGCACTTATGCGAAGTATTGGCATAATTACCAAAAGGAAAATAAATAAAGTATTTTTCACTAGAGAGGTTATTAATTTCAATATGTAATAAATATAGCTTACTTCTGAGTTTGCTCACCCGCCACGGTTGTTTTACCTTCACCAAACAAACTAAAACCAATTGCAAAACCTACCCAAGGTTTGCCTTGGTAACCCCAGCTAACTCCAGCAGATTTATCAATAAAGTCAACCCCTGTAAATATGCCAATCTGGAATTTATCATATTGATACATATAGCCGCCAGATAAAGAAATGGCGGAAGCAGAGTTATCTTTATCAATCTTAACACCACCAACTGATACCCCTCCTAGTAAATTGCTAGCAGAATATACCGTATTTACATGTTGCCACTTTACACCAGCAGATATACCGAAGTTTATCTTTTCTTCGAAAGTAAATGGAGCCTTTGAATTGCCAAACCTTGCTTTGATGGGCAACGTCAAAAAACCCCAGGTAAACCCTCTTTTATGCGGATAAATAGATTCGCACTTATCATTAAAATCTTTAAGAGAAATAAAAAAATGTGAGTTATTTGCCCATGAATCAATATAAGCTAGGTCTTTGTATTTATATTTGCTAGCGTTCAGACTATCTTTAGTAATCTCTTTCGATTTAATCCCAACATCAGGTTTTAGTATTTTATAATAATTGGGTTTCTCCTTATTAAATGGTTCATAAATTTTATTTTCATTACTATTCGGTAAATTTTTATAGAAATATTCTTTTTCCAAATTGGTGCTATAATTCCAAACAGAAAGAACATAACCTTTCTCAACAACATCGTAGATATAAAATTTAATTCCATCGTTGAGCAAGAAAGAGAGATCAATTACTTCTTTTATCGTAGGATCATAAGCTTTTACTGAAATGCTGGTTTTGGTTACAAAGGATTGTCCAATAATATCATTGCTTTTTCCGTTTGATTGACCGAAAGACTGGCCAATAAATAAGCAATAAACTAATAAAATTAAGAGCTTTTTCATAATTGCGTTTTTAGATTGTTTGAGATTCAGTAAAATTAAGATCAACCCATCCCTCCCTCATATACCCGTTACCCGGTATATTTAACCTGAGCTAAACACCTTATTTTTATGGCATTAACGCCACTATATATTGGATAATAATAAATGAAGAGAAATAGAAAATTGGCAAAAACATTTTAAATTCTATATTTTTACTAGCAAACGCTCCACCGATGAATAAAATATTATTCAGCCCTATTCTACTCTTATTCCTTTTTGTCAGCCTTTGTTCTGCCCAAACCGGAAATCCTATTTTAATTGATACTGCCAAAAAATTCAGCATCAGTAAACATGGATATTTCTATGAAGACAAGCATTTAAACCTGACGATTGATTCTATTGTCAGTTATAAAGCAGCCAATAAATTGCTCCCGTTAACCCCAGGAAAAGTCTTTAGCAAAGGCTATACGCAATCTTATTACTGGATTGCTTTCGATGTGGAGAACACGTTGAATCAATCGGTTCATCTGATGTTTAAAGAGCACAGCTCCAGTATTAACCAGCTTCAATTATATAAACTGGATGATCTTGGAAAAATTCATCCATTGGGCTTAACCGGCGACCATTTTCCTTTTAAACAACGTCCTTATCGCAACCGCAGCTTTATCTACCCGATGGTACTTGCCGCCCATGAAAAAGCAACCTTTTTTTTATGGGCTGATAAACGCGGCCAAAATTTATATATGCCCATGTCAATCGGCCGCGATGTAGACATTATTCAGGCAGAAATTCCGCAACATACCCTATTTGGATTCTATACGGGTGTATTCGTATTTGCCATGATCTTCAATTTGCTGCTGTTTGCATCCGTTAGGGATAATATTCACCTCTATTATGCCATATACATTTTTTGTATGCTCATCTTTATCCTCGAGGAAGAGGGATTGGCATTCCAGTGGATTTATCCTAATTTGCCAGGACTTCAGGATTATATGCGGCTGATTATGGCCTCACTGAGCTGTGGTTTGTTGATTCAGGTAATGCAGCTTTTTGTAAATCAGAATGAATCAAACAGTCGCATGTTCCGTTTTACAAACTACTATAAACGCTTTTGTTGGGTCATGGCAATCATTCCCATATTAATGCTTTTCAAATCGTTTATCATACTCGAAAAAATTGTTTTTTACATCAATAACTTCCTGGCGCTGCTTACGGTAATTGTTATCATTATTTGTGTGGTGGAAAGAATTAAAGCGGGATACAAGTTAGGCTGGTATTATTTTATAGCAACGGTAATGCTCTTGCTTGGTGTATTCAACTATATTTTTAACACGCTGGGAATCACAAATTTCAATCTATTAAAGCCAAATGGCTTGGTGGTGGGTTTAACTGCTGAAATTATATTTCTATCGTTCGCCCTTACACAACGCTACAATTTTCTTAAAAAAGAGAAAGAAATTCTGCTCGAAGAAAAAAGTAAGCATCAGGTAGACTTAGCCGATGGCATTTTTAATGCACAGGAAGATGAACGAACACGTTTGGCCCGCGATCTTCATGATGATCTGGGGGGAACACTTTCTATTATTAAACTAAACATTACAGCCTTTCAACACAAGGTTTTACAACTCACAGATGATGAGCGTGTTTTTTATGATAAGACAATCAGTATGATTGAAAAAGCCTGTTTAGACTTGAGGGAGATTTCACATAATCTCATGCCTAAAAACTTTGAGCAATCTGGCTTAATTGAAATATTAAAGGAAAATTTCAGAACACTAAATGAATCCGGCAAAATTAAATTTGATTTCGTTTTTCAATTAGGACACCCTATCGAAAGCACAATGGAAGTTACCATTTACCGCATGGTGAACGAATTGATTAATAATATCATCAGGCATTCTTATGCCTCAAAAGCTACCATACAAATTTTATCATTTGATGAACATATCAGTATTATGGCAGAAGATAACGGCATTGGTTATAATCCGGATACAGATAAAAAGGGAATAGGCATTCAGAATATCCTTTCCCGGGTAAAATACTTAAACGGAAAAATCCTGGTAGACAGTAATCAAAATGGCACCACAACTACAATAGATATCCCTCTTAAATAATGGAGTGTATAGAACAAAAACCCATAACATTAATGATCGCAGATGATCATAAACTCTTTGCCGAGGGATTATCGGCCATTTTATCTAAGCAGCCTCATTTTAAAATCATCGGAATGGCAGCAAATGGAAAGGAAATTTTGCATCTGCTTAATCATCATTTACCTGATATTTTGATCATCGATTTAAATATGCCAGTACTGGATGGGGAAACGGCTTGTGAGAAAATCAGACAATTGTTTCCTAATGTTAAGATCATGGTATTATCAATGTATCATACCACGAAACTGACTGTTAAGCTGGAAGAAATAGGGGTAAAGGCATTTATTCAGAAAGATACTGACGCAGAGAACCTGTTTAAAATCATCGAAGGTATTCAGTGTGGAGAAAAATATTTTACCCCGGTTAGAACGGTTCCTCAATCATCTGCAAATTATAATATTGAAGATCATTTTCAAAAAAGCCATAATCTAACTTCAAGGGAAATGGAAATACTAACCCTAATAGGTGATGATTACACTTCACAGCAAATTGCCGAAAAATTATTTATCAGCTTAAATACGGTTGATACCCATCGTAAAAACATGGCTCAGAAGTTAAATGTAACAGGTAAAAGCGGATTATTAAAGTTTGCAATTGAATATAAACATCTCTAAAAATTTATTTATTTTCGTTATTCGAATATAATTGATATTTTTATACTACATACCGTTTTAGTATGCGGTATTATAATTTATGAGCAAAGCAATAAATACGGTAATAACCGGTACAGGAAGTTACATTCCTGAAAATATAATTTCTGGTAATGAATTTCTGAATTCGACTTTTTTTGAAAACGGAAACCGCATCGAAAAAGATCCTGCTGAGATTATTCACAAATTCTCTGAGATCACTGAAATCGTAGAACGAAGATACGTTGGCGAGCAGCAATTAAGCAATCATATTGGTGCTAAAGCAGCAGAAAAAGCTATTGAAAACGCAGGGATTGACAAAGAAACATTAGACTATATCATCTTTTGTCATAATTTTGGAGACATTCCTTTAGGTAGTAACCGGACGGATATTCTTCCTTCACTAGCCGCAAAGGTAAAGCAACAATTGGGTATTTTAAATCCAGACTGTGTGGCTTATGACATTATATTTGGCTGCCCGGGTTGGGTTCAGGGTTCTATACAGGCTGATTATTTTATTAAAAGTGGTGATGCCAAAAGGGTTATGGTGATTGGTGCAGAAACTTTAAGTAGAATTATTGATGCACATGATCGTGACAGCATGATTTTTTCAGATGGTGCTGGTGCAGTAATCTTTGAAGGCCAAGAAGAAGAGGAACAAAAGAAAGGAATCATCGCACATAAAACAGAAACCCACGCTGTTAACTATGGTAACTTACTTACGATGGGCAAAGGTGCTCACCCAGAAGAAACAAATGGTAATCTCTATTTGAAAATGAACGGGCGAAAGTTATATGAATTTGCCGTGGTTCAGGTTCCTCAAGTTATAAAAAAGGCTATTGATAAAGCCGGATTAAGTGTAGAAGATGTAAATATTGTTTTTGTGCACCAGGCCAATGGCAAGATGGACACGGCAATAATGAAACGTTTATTTAAGCTTTATGGCAAAGATACGGTTCCGGAGAATCTGGTTCCAATGACCATTTCCTGGTTGGGCAACAGTTCTGTTGCTACAGTACCTACACTGTTAGATTTAGTTTTAAGAGGAGAAGTTAAAGATTATAAGGTTAAAGCAGGAGATGTTGCTGTTTTTGCATCAGTAGGCGCGGGGATGCATATCAATGCCTTTGTGTATAGGTTTTAATTACCCAACCTTTTTAGTCCTGCTTTAGCCTGGCTTTCAATGCTGCTTTCATATTCATGGTTTTTCATGGAAATGGCTGTATTGAAAGCCTCTCTTGCTTTTGCAACATTCTTTTTTCCTTCATATACTTTACCCATTTGCATCGCAGCATTTGCTGCAAAGTAGTACTTTAAGCCTTTACCTTGATTAATCGTTTCCTGATAGGCGGCTAAAGCCTGATCATCTTTATTCAAACCATCATAAATTCTACCCAGGCGATAATTAAATTCGGCTCTATCTTTATCACTTGAATAATCTGCTGTTTTTTTATCCGCTAAAATCTGTAATGCTTTTATTAAATAGCCACCATCAAATAACAATCTTGTTTTTAACAAATCTACTGGAGGAGCAGGAGCAGAAGCTTCATTCTTAGCTTGTTTATCCTTATCGTTGTAGAGGTAGCCATTGTTTATGGCTTTATTTACATAGCCATTATATGCAGATTTATCGCCCTTTAAAAGTGCTATCCAAGCCAGATGAAGATTGGCGTCCTTAATCCAGTTAACGCCTTTGTTCGCCTGTAAAAAGCGGTTAAAATAAACACCAGCATTAAGATCCAGTTTATTTAAATGAGCAATGCCTTCTAAGTAATCGAGATAAGGAAAGGGTTGATAAATTCCCCCTTCTGGCTTCTTGGCTAGAATCTGTATCGCTTCATCATTATGTGCATTTTTTAAGCAAACATAACTTTGTAAGTAGCTTTTTAAAAGACTGGTATCAGCTATGTTTTTTGTGTATTTCATCGTTTTGGCATATGCTAATGGGCTGTGGGCTACATCTGTTAATACATAGGCATAATAAAAAACTACCTCATCATAAAAAGCATCATAAGATGATTTTGGCAAATAATCCGCCAATTTTTCAAACATATCAAGACCATTCTGAAGATTCCCTTTGATACCAAAAGTGGAGAGTGTTGTTTTTAATGCCCCATCAGGAAGATTGCCCAGAACAGCATTAATCAGGCCTAATCCTTTAAAATTAAGTTGAAAATCTGGAAATTTTTTCCTGTTCTCCTGTAATAAACTATTCGCTTTTTTAATCTCCATTGCCGCATTAAAATACTCACCAAAACGGCCACGAATTAAAGCCCACTGTAAATTGATTTCGGCTTGTGCATACAGATAGTAAGGTGAATTCTTATCGTCATCACTGATCTGATCTAAACGTGCAGACTTATTGCCTTTCAAGCGATCAAAATCTGACTTACTCTCTGAGGTTAATAAAGTAAAATAGTCCACATAATTTTCCAGCAATGGGATAATAGCGTTATTTGGATGTTGTTTCTTTTCCGTTGAGATGTAAGCTCTGGCATTACCAAGCTTTAACTCAAAGATACTTTTATACGCCTTCAGGCAATTGCTATTAAAATCAAAGTTGGCAAAGAGGGAAGTTGTATGAAATATGAATAGCGCAGAAAGAACAGTGAAACGCTGTGTTTTTGTCATTTGTGGTAATATACTTTTGGTTTAATTGATGGCCTGAGCAATAAACTGAATAAGACTTTAACGTCAGAATGTTTTTCTTGTTTCATCCATAAATAAAAAACGCCCCGATTTTGTCGGGACGTTTTTAAAAATTTCTATGAGTTCTGATTAACCTTCTGCAACTTCATGAGTTAAAGCCTCATCAACCAAAATACGACCGCAATGCTCGCAAACAATAATTTTTTTACGCTGACGAATATCTAACTGACGTTGAGGTGGAATCTGGTTAAAGCATCCTGAACATGAATCACGATCAATAGTTACTACTGCTAAACCATTCACTGCATTTTTGCGCAGACGTTTATAAGCAACTAATAAACGCTCCTCAATTTGAGGTTCTGCTTTATCTGCTTTCTTTTGTAAATCCTGCTCTTCCTTTTCAGTTTCAGCAGTGATTACATCAAGCTCACCTTTTTTAATTTCTAAATCTTTTTTTCTTCCTTCTAATTCCGCTTTTGCAGCTTCATAGATTTCAGTTTTTGAGGTAATTTCAAAGCCATGCTCTTTAATTTTTTTCTCAGAAACCTGGATATCCAAACCTTGAATCTCAATCTCCTTGGTTAAAGCATCGTATTCACGATTATTTTTAACTTCTTTTAATTGAGTATCATATTTTTTTATGGAAGACTGCGCATCTTTTATGGTGTTTTTACGCGTTACGATTGAATCTTCCAGATCATCAAGTTCGGCCTTAATTTTTGAAATTCTGGTTTCTAATCCTAAAACATCATCTTCTAAGTCGGCAACTTCCATTGGTAATTCGCCACGTACCTGACGGATTTTATCAATTTTGGTGTGGATATTCTGTAATTCGTATAAAGCTTTTAGCTTTTGTTCTACGGTTTGTTCCATTAAAACAAGTAATTTATGGGGTTTGTATTTTGCTCCGTTAAACGGATTGCAAAGTTAGTAAATTTTTTCTGAATAATTTCAACCAATAAATTTGAGGTAAATTGTTCAGTTTCAAAGTGTCCGATGTCGGCAATGATGATTTTTTCCTCCGCATCAAAAAACTCATGGTATTTAAAATCAGCGGTAATAAAAGCATCTGCGCCCGCTGCAATCGCTTCCTTTAATAGAAAACTTCCTGAACCTCCACATATGGCTACTTTTTTAATTCTTTTTCCAGTTAAAGCAGTATGCCTCACCACCTTTGCATGCATCCTATCCTTAACCAGGTGTAAAAAGTCATAAGCATCCATGTCATATTCCAACCAGCCCAACATACCAGAACCAACCTGTTGATGTTTATTCTCCAATTTATAGATATCGTAAGCGACTTCTTCATAAGGATGGTTTTCAAACAGCGCAACCAGAATTTTTCTTTCGGCCTGGGCAGGATAAACCATTTCAATTCTGGTTTCTGCTTCGTGGTGACGAACGCCTTTTTCACCAACGTAAGGATCAGAATCTTCATTGCCTTTAAATGTTCCAAAACCATCTGCATTGAAGCTGCATTCACTGTAGTTTCCAATACTTCCACCACCAGCATAAAATAAAGCTGAACGCAATTGTTCTGCCTGCGCATTTGGACAATAAGTAACCAGCTTTTTTAATAATCCTGCCTTAGGCGAAAGTACCTTTGTACCACTTAGGCCGAGGCGTTCGCAAATGCGGGCATTTACACCAGTATGTACACTATCCAGATTGGTATGAATGGCATATAAAGCGATATTATTTTTAATGGCTTTTAATACCACACGTTCTATGTAATTTTTTCCATTTAGCTTTTTTAATCCCTTAAAAATAATCGGATGATGGGTAATGATCAGATTACAACCTGTAGAAATGGCTTCATCAACAATGGCTTCAATGCAATCTAAAGCAACCAGGGCTGCTCGAACATCCATATTTGGATCGCCCACAATTAAACCTGAATTATCATAGTCTTCCTGATAATTCAATGGCGCAATGCTTTCTAAGTAATTGGTAATTTCGGCTAATTTCATGGTATAAATATAGAAATTTAGGGGTTTGTTTAAAAGGAATGTTGTCTAAACTGTTATCAGAGAGTCGTGAAGAAATCATTATTGAAAGCCATTATAGCATAATTCAAAGATTTCTCTGTTCCGCTGTGCTTCAATCAAAATAACTACACATCGCCAGCAGTCCAATTGAAAAGATGGCTGATTTAGAACCTTACATCTAAAAACAGTATGAACGCCGCATTCTCAACCTGACAGCAACAAAAAGCCCGCTCCAAATTTTAATTTAGAACAGGCTTGTAACGTATGTTGAATCTAATCTAAAATAGGTTTCTGTCTCTACTTTAAAATTTTGAGCCATGTATTGGCGAAAATTCTGCTAAGCTGTTTCTTTTGAAAGGATAAGCTAAATAGATTACTGAAATCCACCACCCATTCTTACCATTTGCAAACTTTCGAAAACTGCTTTTTGATTGTATTCAAAAGCCAGGCTTTTATGGTTAATTACATCCACAATGGTTCCAATCATACATAAACCACCAGTAAAAAAGTATAAAATACCCATTCCTATTTGTCCGATGACAAATCTGTGTATCCCGGCGAAGCCTACAAAACCAATTAAGGCCAGTAATAAAATTTCAGATGGCTGCTTTCTTCTGCTGCCGTAAATCATTAAAAAGTTACGCAGTTGTTGCTCGTTTAATCCTGTTGTTGCTTGTTGTAGGTAGGCATATTCTTCTGGCGTTATACCTGGTAACGACATTAGAGGCGATTGAAATATATCCATGGTTTCTATGTATTTAAGGTTAGTATTTTAAATTTTTTCTTATTTCTGATCAATGTATAAATTCTATAAACTATAATTAAAAGTGCCGGAAACCCAAACCAATGTTCGGAAAAGCTTTCGGTAAACTCACCATGAAAAATATGGCTAATTGACCTGCCTAATCCACATCCCGGACACCAGCCCTCGTAGCCTAAATTGGCTAGCGGACAAAGTGTAAAATGATGCTCATGACCATTTGCTGTTGCCAGTAACACTAAAGCCATCACCCAGAACGTGAGTTCTAACGGGAAGTTTTTAATGTATTTCATGCTTTCAATTTATATATTTTAGAGGATTTGAGACTTGCTTTGTTACACGGATGGACGCTTATTCGACAAACAGCAAATATAATCCGACGAATCAGTACCTGCACCGAACAAACTTAGCACAAACTTAAAAAACCTTTAACAAAATTGTGGGTTAATGTTAAAGATAAGCTTATTTTTGTGCCTTGAACATTCGTGATTTAATAAACAGATACAAAACCGACGATCGGGTAACCGAGTTTACCAAAGCGTTAAACAGCACTAAAAGCCCGAAGATACAATTAAAGGGATTGGTGGGTTCTGCCGATGCCATTGTGGCGCTTTCTTCCTATTTCTTACTTCATAAACCGATGCTTTTCATTCTTCCAGATAGGGAAGAGGCAGCTTATTTTCAATCTGACCTGGAGAGCGTTTTGGATAAACAGGTTTTACTATTTCCTTCCTCATACCGTAAATCTTTTGATTTTACCCAGGTAGATACAGCTAATGTATTGGCTCGTGCAGAAGTACTTAATGAGCTTAACCACGATTCGGAGTATGGAAAAATTGTGGTTTCGTATCCTGAAGCCATCGCTGAAAAGGTGATTGATCGCTCTGCGTTAGAGAAAAACACATTGGAGATTAGCCTTGGTGCTAAGCTGGGAATCGATTTTATTAATGAATTTTTAATTGATTATGATTTCGATCGAAGGGACTTTGTCTATGAACCTGGTCAGTTTTCCATCCGTGGTGGTATTGTAGATATCTTTTCTTTCTCTTCGGATTTACCTTTCCGGATTGAGTTTTTTGGCGATGAGGTAGAAAGTATCCGCAGCTTTGAAATTGAAAGCCAGCTTTCGGTAAATAGTGTTAAATCGCTTACCATTGTTCCAAATGTACAGGCCAAATTCTTAACGGAAAGCAACATCAGTATTCTCGATTATATTGATCAGGATACGCAACTTTGGTTAAAGGATGTTGAATTTACCTTGGATATCGTTAAAGCAGGTTATAAAAAGGCTGTGGAATTATGGAAAGCCCTTTCACTAGCAGATAAGGCGCAAAATCCGGAATGGATTGATCCAAAGTTTGCTTTTAGCGACGAGAAATTACTCGGTGACCATTTACACGATTTTCCATTGATAGAGTTTGGAAAGCAATTTTTCTATAAAACAGATGATCGGTTTGAGTTTGAAACCAAACCACAGCCATCTTTTAATAAAGATTTTAATCTGCTGATTCATAATTTAAAGGAAAATGAGAAAGCCGGAATTGTAAATTTCATCTTTACCGATTCTCCAAAACAAATTGAGCGTTTATATGCCATTTTAGATGACATAGATAAATCGGCCAAATTTACCCCAATTAACAGTATGCTACGTGAGGGTTTTGTTGATCCTCAAATTCAAACAGCTTTTTATACGGATCACCAGATTTTTGATCGTTACTATAAATACAAGCTTAAAAAGGGCTATCAGAAAAGTCAGGCGATTACACTTAAAGATCTTCGGGAATTAAAATCCGGTGATTACGTTACGCACATTGATCATGGTATTGGAAAATATGCTGGATTGGAAAAAGTAGAGGTGAATGGCAAAACACAGGAAATGATTCGCTTAATTTATGCGGATAACGATTTGCTTTATGTAAACATTAACTCACTTAACCGCATTGCGAAGTATAGCGGAAAAGAAAGTGGTGTTCCGAAAATGAATAAACTCGGTACTGACGCATGGGATAAGCTCAAAAAAACTACAAAAAAAAAAGTTAAAGACATTGCCCGTGACTTGATTAAGCTTTATGCGCTGCGAAAAACACAGGCCGGTACTGCTTTCTCTCCTGATGGTTATTTACAAACCGAATTAGAGGCTTCATTTATCTATGAAGATACACCTGATCAGCTCAAAGCTACCCAGGATGTGAAAAAAGATATGGAAGCTCCACATCCAATGGATCGGTTAGTTTGTGGTGATGTAGGTTTTGGAAAAACAGAAATAGCTGTTCGTGCAGCCTTTAAAGCTGTTGCAGAAGGTAAGCAAGCTGCTATTTTAGTACCAACAACCATTTTAGCCTTACAGCATTTTAAAACTTTTTCTTCACGGTTGAAAGATTTTCCGGTTACGGTAGATTACATTAATCGTTTCAAAACCAATAAGCAGATTAAAGATACATTGGCAGAAGCCGCAGCCGGAAAGGTTGATATTTTAATTGGTACCCATCGTTTGCTCAGTAAGGATGTGAAGTTCAAAGATTTGGGCATCATGATTATTGATGAGGAACAAAAATTTGGCGTAACAGCAAAAGAACGGTTAAAAGCTGTTCGTGTAAATGTTGATACGCTCACCTTAACGGCCACACCAATTCCAAGAACCTTACACTTTTCATTAATGGGTGCCCGGGATTTATCTATCATCAGCACACCACCTCCAAACCGTCAACCGGTAAGTACCGAGTTGCATGTATTTAATGATAAACTGATTCAGGAAGCTATCCAGTTTGAATTAGACCGTGGCGGACAGGTTTTCTTCATTCACAACCGTGTAAATGATTTAATGCAATTAGGCGGAATGATTCAAAAGCTCGTTCCAAAAGCCAGAATTGGAATTGCCCACGGAAAATTAGACGGCGATGCATTGGAAGATGTAATGCTCGATTTTATCAACGGTGAAAAAGATGTTTTAGTTGCCACAACGATTATTGAGGCTGGTCTGGACATTCCGAATGCCAACACCATCATCATCAATCATGCGCACATGTTTGGGCTAAGTGATTTGCACCAGATGCGCGGACGTGTGGGTAGAAGCAATAAAAAAGCTTTCTGCTATTTGTTATCACCGCCACTTTCTACCTTAACCTCTGAAGCACGAAAACGCTTAAGCGCAATTGAAGAATTTTCTGATTTGGGCAGTGGCTTTAACGTAGCCATGCGAGATTTGGATATACGCGGTAGCGGAAATTTATTAGGTGCCGAACAAAGTGGCTTTATTGCTGAAATAGGTTTTGAAATGTACCATAAAATTTTAGATGAGGCCATTCAGGAACTGAAAGAAGCCGAGTTTAAAGGTTTATTTGAGAATGAGCCAGAACGGCCGTTTGTGGGCTTTACGCAGGTAGATACCGACCTGGAGCTGTATATTCCTGATGCCTATATTACCAATATTACCGAACGTTACAATTTGTATACAGAGCTTTCTAAATTAAGCAATGAAACTGAATTGGCCATTTTTGAAAAACATTTAGCCGATCGTTTTGGTCCGGTTCCGCCACAGGTAAAAACCATGTTAAGTGTGGTTCGTTTGCAATGGTTCGGGAAAAAACTTGGGTTTGAGAAGATCAGTTTTAAGAAAAATAGCCTTCGAGGATATTTTTTAAGTGATAAACAATCGAAGTATTTTGACTCTAATACTTTTACCAGAATTTTAACTTTTGCTCAGAATCATCCAAGAATGTGCAACTTAAAAGAAGTTAAAAATACTTTGCGCATTGCTTTTGATAATGTAAGTACGGTTGAAGAAGCCATTCAAACTTTGGAGTTAATTGATTAAAAACGTTAATTCAGTCAGCCGACTGACTGAATTAACGTTAATTCAGTCAGCCGACTGACTGAATTAACTAAATTTGCCTATCTTTGACTTATGCAAAGTCAAATTTCAAGATATTTAAAATCAACGATTCTCCATAAAATAGGGAAGAATAAAGTGATTTTACTTTTCGGAACAAGGAGGGTTGGCAAAACATGGCTGATTGAACAAATCATCGCTGAAGCAAATATTGAATATATTTTTTTAAACGGAGAAGATCAGGATATTCAAACCTTACTTGCAACCAGAACTGCAGCTAACTACAAAAGAATATTAGGTAATAGTAAATTATTGGTTATTGATGAAGCACAGGTGATTCCTGAAATTGGCAAAATTTTAAAGTTGCTAATTGATAGCTTTAAAGATTTAACGATTATAGCAAGTGGTTCATCAGCATTTGACCTCTCCAATCAAACTGGAGAACCGCTTACAGGCAGAAGCATAACCTACTATTTATATCCAATTGCACAATTAGAATTAGCACAAAATGAAAATGGATTACAAACTGCTCAAAATCTGGAAGAAAGACTAATTTTTGGTTCGTATCCTGAGCTATTTCAATTGGAAACGTTGGCAGAGAAATCGCAATATCTAACAGAATTGGTAAAATCATATTTGTTAAAGGATATTTTGATCTACGAAAATATTCAAAATAGCAACAAACTATTTGATCTGTTAAAGCTTATTGCCTTGCAAATTGGTTCAGAGGTTTCAATTGATGAGCTGTCTCGTTCATTAGGAATTAGCAAAAATACCGTTGATCGTTATCTTGATTTGCTTTCGAAGGTATTTATTATTTATAAGGTTGGCGGATATAGCAACAACCTCCGTAAAGAAGTTACCAAATCTTCGAAATGGTATTTTTATGATAATGGTATCCGGAATGCAATTATCAATGATTTTAGATTATTATCACTTCGAAATGATCAGGGTATTTTATGGGAAAATTATGGGTTTAGTGAAAGAATAAAAAAAACCAACTACGAACAACAAGGTGCGCAGTATTATTTCTGGAGAACATATGACCAGCAGGAAATTGATTTAATCGAAACTAAAAATGGAGAGATGGTGGCAATCGACTTTAAATGGAGTAATCAAAAAAAGAAAATACCTGGCTTTTTTGCCAAAAACTATCCACACGCCTCATTTTCAATCATTAACAAAGAAAACTATTTAGATTTTATACTTTAATGGATCCAACTTTATTACTCGACTTAGTCAAAATGCAAATGCCCTACGGGAAATATAAAGGCTATCTAATCTGCAATATCCCTGAAAGCTACCTGCTCTGGTATAAAGACAAGGGCTTTCCAAAAGGTAAATTGGGTGATTTAATGGCTACCATGTTTGAAATACGGGTGAATGGTTTGGAATATCTGTTAACGCCTTTAAAGAATCAGCAGCGGTAAATCAAATTAGGTGTAATTACCCTAATTAATTGTAATCCTGAGCGTAATCTAACTTATTAATAGATGCTGAAGTAAATTCAGCATGACGAGGTTCATAATATTCCCGCAGATCAAAAATGATTTACGCAGAAAAATCTGCATTGATCAGCGTAATCTGCGGGAAATAAATCTATATTTCACATCCATTTTCATCACAAATGGCATCATCATTTTTATTTAATGAAGTAAGCGTAGTTTTAGGTTGTGTTTCTTTCCAGGCACTAAAACTTTGAGTTAATGCTTCTGTAAAAGCTTCCACAGGCTGAGCACCAGACACACCATATTTTCTGTCCATTACAAAATACGGAACGCCACGAATGCCCAAATTCTGACTTTCATAAATATCGTAACGAACAGCTTCACTAAATTGATCTCCTTTTAAAACTTCTTCTGCCTCAGCACGATTTAACCCGATTTCTTCAGCAAGATCGATCAAAACATCGGTTTCACCAATATTTTTGCTGTTTACAAAATGAGCTTCAAACAATTTTTCTTCAGCCTGATCTTGCAAACCGTGTATGGCTGCCAAATGAATTAACCGGTGCGCATCAAAGGTATTCGCAGGAATATTGGTATCAAAATCAATAGATAAACCTGCATTTGCAGCCATTTCTACCACTTGTTTCGTCATTTGTCTGGCTTGCTCAATTGGCATTCCCTTACTTCGCGAAAGATAATCGTATACTGTTTCGTTGTTTGTATTATGATATTCAGGATTTAGCTGATAACTTTTCCAATCCACTATGATCTCATCTTTAAACGGCAATTTTTCTATGGCTTGTTCAAAATGACGTTTACCGATATAGCAAAACGGACACATTACATCCGACCAAATTTCTACTTTCATAAAGCAAAACTACCCGATTTAAAAAAAGAAGTCGTTAATAAAAAGTAAAAAAAGAGGTTTAATTTGTCATAATTATCAGACATTTTATGAAGTATTTATTTATGTTTGTTTTCCAAACAAAATAACCAAATGAAAAAAACTATTTTAATGCTTCTGGTAGTGGGTGCCAGCATTAGTGCGAAAGCTCAATTTGAAGGTTCAAAACAAATTTTTGAAAGTCCGAAACTGAAAACAGAAAAAGGAAACCACAAGCTGGTAGCCATTCTACCTTTTGCTACAAAAATCTCTTACAAAAAACAGCCAAGAAATTTTAACGCAGAAGCCAACAGAGATCAGGAAAAAACGATGTCTAAATCTATCCAATCCAGTATGTATACTTTCCTGTTAAGAAAGGCATCAGACTATACGGTAGAATTTCAAGATCCGGACAAAACAAACATTTTATTAAAGAAAGCAGGCATCCAAGATAAACTGGATGAAGTAACAAAAGATGAAGTGGCAAAAATTCTGGGTGTTGATGCTATTTTAGGTGGAAATTTTGAAACTGAACAAACAAAATCTGAAGCAGGTGCTATTGCATCGGCGGTTTTATTTGGCGGATTTGGCGGCAAAACAGGTACCGGAACCCTTACGCTTACCTTAAATAATGGTACTACTGGCGATCTACTTTGGAGATTCTTCAAAACCATGAATGACAGTATCACCAGTTCTACGGATGATTTGGTAGAACACATGATGAGAAAAGTATCCCGAAATTTTCCCTACGCTAAATAAAAGAAACATTTTAAAGGAAAAGCTAACCCAATTGGTTAGCTTTTTCCCTTAAAATTACTGGTATAGCTGATTAAAAATCAATTTAAAGGTTCCATGGGTTTGTGCCCTGAAGGCAATTTCCGGACCAAAAGCAAGTAACTTTCCTTTCCCTACATTTGCCTCAAAAGCAGTTACTCCATCTTGTAAATAAGCTTGACCCCAAGCCCAACCGCTTCGCAGAGGTGTAGCAGATTTAAACCACATCAACGGTTTAATTTTTCCAGCAGTGATGGCATCTCCGGTTAATTTAAAAACCGGACTATTATCAAAATAAACATCTGCATTATTTTCCATTCCCCAGCTAGCTGGCTGTTTAAGATCTACCTCAACTTGTAAAACACTCCCCGGAACGTAATATTTCTCAGCCGGTAATCTCTTTTCTTCACCATTTACAATCTCTGTCATTGCATTGCGAACTGGTAAATTTAAATGATAGGCTAAATTGGTACTACTTCCAATGGTTACAATATTGCCACCTTCTTCTAAAAACTTCTTTAGCTGAGGTACGGATTTATCTGCTGTAACTCTTCCTAAACGGTTTCTATAATTTGCCGGGATATCTTCCGCTTTAGGCCCGAAGGCTCTTGACCCAAATCCACCTCCCTGAAATGCCGGAATTGCTCCGCCAACGAAAATAATTACATCATATTTAGATTTTAAACTGCCTGCATCAATATCCTGCGGGTAAATAACGGTAGCATTGTAATGATACTGTTCCATAATGAAACGCATCCAACCTGAAGCCATCGAGCCTCCGTAATTATCCCATAAAGCAACTCTGGAAGCTGAAATTTTAGTTTTATCTTTCGGAATTGCAGCAGATTTTAATTTCACATTCGCCTTTTCTAAAATAGATTTTCCGGCAGAAGAAACATAAAAATCTCCATTTTCTTTTGAACGGTAAACTTCTATTTTATTTTTCAGTAGATCATTAACAGCGGTATAAGAATCATTTTGTGCAGCACTTAATACATAATTCTTTCCAGTCAGTTTATTTTCAGGAACCAGTAACTTGCCATATGGATTTTTTTCAAATGGTCCGGTAAAGTCGTCCTGAATGCGGTCAAACTTAACATTCATCAAATAGGCTAATGTCCATCCGGCAGCATCATATGGAGGAATGGGTGCACCTCCCTCATATTTAAAATCGTTCGGGTGATCTTGTGGCTCAAACATATCTAAAACATGTGGACGAAAAGCCTGGTCAGTTTTTACGACATAACTTCCTGCAGGATATTTTTTTCCGGCAATGGTAAATGGAGCAGTTGCTTTTTGCACGATAATTCCAGTTCTAATCAGTGCATTTAGAAATTTGATCGCCGTATTGAAATCAGCCTGATCAGCAGATAGGATATAGCCTCTGGCATCTCTGTTTGCCGGTGCCTTCATCACTGTATCAAAATATTTTACACTCATCATTTGCCTAGCGCCGAAATCATAATCACCTCCATCTGCAGCATTTGATCCACCTTTTTTTGCTGCCGCATTGATGGCTTCAATCTTTTTTGGAGAAAAGGACCAGGTATCCTTCTTACCTTTTTCAATTGAATTTCTGCCCATTTGATAAATATTATAAAGCAATTCATCCGCATGTCGCTGCGCATAATTTAATACGGCGTAGTTTAGAGAAACAGAATAGTCAATTGAGTTTTTAAAAAACCATTTCCGCGGGGTAACCGGGTTGGGCGAATCACTGTTTGGCAACAACCGGGAAGGCACTAATGGGATTTCTGATGGTGTCGGGCTACCCACAATCTCGGTTAGTAAACCAACCATGTTATGAAAATAAGTGGTTGTTCGCAATCCTCCATTGTACCAGGTTGAAAATACAGAACCTCCACGTTGGGTATAACCTGGCTTTCCTTCTACATTTAATCTGGTATGCATGGCCGCCCCCACCGCATCTAAACTAGTTAAGAGTGTGGCATCGAAAACATAGTTGAAAGGATCACGATAGGGTGGGCCAGCTACAACAGTTCCTGCAGGACCAGCCTGATGATGGTTATACATAATCTGCGGGATCCATTCTACAAAAAGCTGTCGACCTATATTTTGGCTTTCCTTTAAATTCAGCATAAAAAAATCCCGATTATTATCGTGTCCGGCATATTTCTCATAAAGAACAGGTAAGCCAGATAATGCTCTCTTTGCCGGATCTTTTTCTCGCATGTACCAGTTACTCACTAATTCCTGTCCGTCGGGATTGGCATGGGTAAATAAAATAATTACATTTTCCAGAATTTTAGTGGTTTCAGGATCTGTTTTTGAAGCAAATTCATAAGCAGTTTGAATCAGCTGATGCGCACCAACTGTTTCAGTTGCGTGTAAACCACCATCAATCCAAACCACAGCTTTTCCTTCCTGAGAAAGGGCTTTTGCTTGTTGAGCTGTAATTTCTGCATGTGCAAGCTGCTGCGAAATTTCTTTATAGCGTTCTAGTTTTTGAAGGTTTTCTGGCGAAGATACGATCAGCATATACTGGCTTCTGCCTTCCTCAGTTTTACCGATATCAACCAGTTTCACACGCTTGGATGTTTCGGCTAATTTTTTAAAATAAGCCTCGGTTTGTGTATACGTAGCAAGCTGGTAATTATCGCCAATATCAAAGCCAAAATGTGATTTAGGGGATGGAATTTCTTGTGCATTAACCACAGTAGAAGTGATCATTAAAAAAGCAAAAGAAAACTTCTTTAAGTAGTTTTTTATCATAGTCGGGATTGTTTGTTGGATAATCAAATATAATAGAGAAACAAGTGGAAAAACTGCGTGATGTAAATTTGTTACATGATATCCTACACCAAATATTTAACTGTTTCATTAATAATATTCAACCGAAACAGAATAAAATTTTCCGCACACTACAATTACTGCTCCATAATCGATACATTTGCTTTTGATGTAAGTTCTTAACTTTATTTTTCATCAACCGATATAGGTTTTACTTAGCTGTAGATTAAAAGGGAATCGTGTGTAAATCACGAGCTGTCGCGCAACTGTAAATTCTGTCTTTTTAAATTAAAAGACAACGGTTTTATCAATAAGGCCACTGTTCCGTTTATTCGGGATGGGAAGGCGATAAAATCGGGAATAAGTCAGGAGACCTGCCGTATATCGAATTGACGGTGCTTTCGCGTAAAAAAGCAACAGGTCAGGTCTGATAGGTTCACAATAAAATTAACCGTTTTATTAAAATTTGCTTTAAGCTTTTGGGCTGATGAGTGGGTTTTATATGCCCCTGCCTTTCCTTTTCATTTTTACAGGAATCATTACAAAATATTGATTAAGGGCTTTTAAACGATTTATTTACTTAATCTTTAAAAGAAATGCTAACGCAAAATCTTGGCTATCCGCGAATAGGTAGTCACCGGGAATTAAAGAAAATCTGCGAAAATTACTGGGCAGGTAAAACAGGCTACAAAAATGTACTTCAGGTGGGAAAAAACATTCGCCACGAGAACTGGAAACTTCAGCAGGAAACCGGAATCGACCTCATTCCTTCGAATGATTTCTCTTTCTATGATCATGTACTGGATCATTCGTTAACTTTTGGTGCCATTCCGAAGAGGTATAACGAAGTGATTTTGAAAAAGGGAAACACAGAGCTAGATCTGTATTTCGCCATGGCCAGAGGTTATCAGAAAGATGGACTGGACGTTGTTGCTATGGAAATGACCAAATGGTTCGATACCAATTACCATTATATTGTTCCTGAATTTCAAAAAGACCAGCCTTTCAAGCTTTTCTCTACTAAAATAATAGATGAGTTTTATGAAGCTAAACAATTGGGTATTACTACAAAGCCAGTTTTAATTGGTCCAATAACTTACCTTTTACTTGGGAAAGAGAAGGAGAGTGGTTTTGAAAAGATTGATCTGATCAAAAACCTGCTTCCTGTTTACCTGGAAATTTTAACTCGTTTAGACGCTTTAAGCGTTGAATACGTGCAATTTGACGAACCATTTCTGGCTTTAGACTTATCAGAAAAAGAACAGAAAGCTTATGAATATGCCTATAAGGAAATTCGGAAAGCCTTTCCAAGAATTAAGTTGGTTCTTGCAACATACTTTGAAGGTTTAGGTAATAATCTGGTGTTAACCACATCACTTCCGGTAAATGTTTTACACATTGATTTGGTACGGGCTGAAAGCCAGTTAGCGGAAGTATTGGCTCAGCTTAAAGAAAATACCATACTTTCTTTGGGTATTGTAGACGGAAGAAACATCTGGAAAAATGATTTCGAACATTCCATTGCTACGATCAATCAGGCTATAGAAAAAATAGGTACAGAACGTGTTTGGATTGCTCCATCTTGCTCTTTAATCCATTCACCTGTTAACTTGGAAAATGAAACCAATGAAGAAAATCTGACTGCTGAAGTAAAACAATGGCTTGCTTTTGCAAAACAGAAAATAGCTGAAATTGTTACTCTCAAAAAGTTAATCACCAATGAAGGCCCTGCATCTACCTTCCAAAAACTAGAGGAAAACAAGAAGGCTTTAAACAACAGAAAAACATCAAAGTCAATTCATAATACAATAATAAAAGAACGCGTTGCCAATTTAAAAGCAGAAGATTCAGAACGTAAAAGTCCCTTTTCTTTAAGAAAAATTAAACAGCAACAACTTAATTTACCAAAGTATTCGACTACAACAATTGGTTCATTTCCGCAAACAGCAGAAGTAAGAAGCTGGAGGGCTAAGTTCAAAAATGGAACTTTTACGGAAGATGAATACAATACGCTTATTGCCGAAGAGACAGCCAAAGCGGTAAAATGGCAGGAAGAAATAGATCTTGATGTTCTGGTGCACGGTGAATTTGAACGCAATGATATGGTTGAATATTTTGGTGAGCAGCTGGAAGGTTTTGCTTTCTCGAAAAATGGTTGGGTACAGAGTTATGGCTCTCGTTGCGTAAAGCCTCCCATCATTTATGGTGATATTTCACGTCCGCAGCCTATGACAGTGAAATGGACTTCGTATGCGCAATCTTTAACATCTAAATATATGAAAGGGATGTTAACCGGACCAGTAACTATTTTACAATGGTCGTTTGTGCGTAATGATCAGCCACGGTCAGAAACTTGTACGCAAATTGCATTGGCCATAAGAGACGAGGTTGTTGACCTGGAAAATGCAGGAATTAAAATTATTCAGATTGATGAGCCTGCTATCAGAGAAGGCTTACCTTTAAAGAAGAAAGACTGGCAGACTTATTTAAACTGGGCTGTAAATGCCTTTAAAATTTCTGCAAGTGGTGTTGATGATGAAACACAAATTCATACGCATATGTGCTACTCCGAATTTAACGACATTATTCAAAACATTGCGGATATGGATGCTGATGTAATTACCATCGAAACATCAAGATCTCAAATGGAGCTTTTGGATGCTTTTGCAGACTTTAAATATCCAAATGAGATTGGTCCGGGTGTGTATGATATTCACTCACCACGTGTGCCTAAAAAGGAAGAAATGGTTCATTTGCTTAAAAAAGCAAAGGCGGTTATTCCTGGCGATCAACTTTGGGTAAACCCAGATTGTGGATTAAAAACCCGTGGATGGGATGAAACCAAAAAAGCCCTGATTGAAATGGTGGAAGCTGCAAAAGAAATGCGTAAAAATGAAGCTGTTTTAACCCAGGAGGCGCAAATTAATTAATATTTTTGCCACGGATACACAGTTAACATCAATCTTATACAGAAATAAGTTTGGTGTTTTTCCATGTTTCCGTGGCTACATTTATATAAATTTTGGTATGACCCTCGAAGAAAGAATCAAAAACTCAACAACAAGCATTTTTAAAGCCGTATTTCCAAATACTACAAACCATTATGATACCCTTTTTGGCGGTACCGCCATGCATTTGATGGATGAAGTGGCGTTTATTACAGCTACGAGATTCAGCAGGCAAATTATGGTTACCGTAAGCAGTGACAGAATTGACTTTAAGAAACCTATTCCGGCAGGAACCATTATTGAATTGGTAGGAAAAGTAAATCATGTAGGCAATACCAGTTTAAAGGTGAATGTAGAAATTTACATTGAGCAAATGTATGCCAGAGGAAGAGAGCTTGCCGTACATGGCGATTTTACCTTTGTGGCTATTGATGAGAATAAAAAACCAGTTCAAGTTATTAAATAAAGCTTGGTTTTCACCATTAAGATTCAGTAAGTCCTGTTTAGAAACTAAGTATGTATAAATACTTTTTACTACATAATAAATATAAGGTCTATATAAGCGCTAAAGTAAATCTATGCTATAAAACTACAAACCTATATCCTCCTTAAATGGCTTATATAGTATTTTAGCAAAATAAATGTTTTTAACCACATAAGAAATATAAGGTCCGTATAAGCGCTAAAGTAAATCTATGCCATAAAACTACAAACCTTATATTCTCCTTAAATGGCTTATATGGTAATTTAGGTAGATGAATGTTTTTACCACATAAAAAATATAAGGTCCGTATAAGCGCTAAAGTAAATCTATACTATAAAACTACAAACCTTATATTCCACTTAAATGGCTTATATGGTAATTTTGGCAAAATAATGTTTTTATCACATAAGAAATATAAGGTATATATAAGCGCTAAAGTAAATCTATACTATAAAACTACAAACCTTATATTCTCCTCAAATGGCTTATATGGTTAATATTCTAAAGAATCCAAATGCCTTAATACAAAATCAGGTACAGATAAGCATAAACTACTGGAGCAGCTAATAACAATCCATCAAAACGATCTAACAAACCACCATGACCTGGCAATAATCCACCACTATCTTTGGTGTCCAGACTACGTTTTAACATGGATTCTACCAAATCCCCAAGCGTACCAAAGCTGGCTATTAATATGGCCATTCCGGCCCAAACCCATGATGGATTTTCAAGAAATAAAAACGACAATCCATATGCCACTAAAACACTGGTAAACATCCCACCAAAAAAACCTTCCCAGCTTTTCTTTGGAGAATGACGCTCAAATAATTTGCGCTTACCATATTTTACACCAAAAAGATAGGCTCCCGTATCATTGGCCCAAAGCATCAGTAAAAAAGCAAGTGGAAAATGAAAATTGTATTCACTCCAGTTTTTTAAAAACCCTAAAGCGTGGAAAAAACAAAAAGGAATGGTTACATATACAAATCCTACGAAAGTGTAAGAGATGTTGGCAAAAGGAATTTTATTCTTTTTATAAAGTTCTGATATAAAAACAGAAAAAATTAACGGAATACAGAGTAAAAGGTATTTAACATCATATTTGAGGTAGTGTAAACCTGCTGCCATCAAAAATATTAATGCTCCGGCAATAAGGCCAATATTACGGTGTGGACGGATACCTGAATTTTTGATGAGCTTATAAAATTCAAAAAGCGATAAAATACTTAATACTAGATAAAAAACAGTAAAAGTATAACTCCCTAAAAAGATAGAGCCTAACATTACAATGGTAAAAAAGAAAGCTGTTATTGCCCTTGTTTTCATGCGGAAAAATTAATTTGGATAATGAAAAATGTGGATGTGATTAGGCTATTATTCAATTTCATTCTGAACAAGGTATTCAATCGCCTTATTGAAATCGCCTTTGCTTACCAATACATGGATTTCACCTAAATGATAGGCAGATAATTGCTTATTTATGGTTACTGCCGGAATACCAGCCTCAGTTAATCCTTGCTTCAATACCTCTGCTGCAAATGCATCAGAAGTTGTATAAACCTTAATCCAGTTTTCACTCACGTTCTGCTTTGTTTTTAAAAAAGTTAAACAAAGCTATGGTAATTATCGCACTAATTAAATAACCATACCAAGGAAATCCAATAGGTTCATCTGCTTTATCTAATGGCATATTGTGTTTTTGCATATAAAATGCCGCGCACACGGCATAAGCATTATTAATAAAATGCGCTAATATGGCATACCAGAGGCTTCCACTAAAATAATATAAATAACCAAATCCTGCACCCAAAAGCATCCGAGGGATAAACCCATAAAACTGAAGATGTATCGCGCTGAAAATGATCGCAGATAGCCATATTGCAACATGCGGATTATTAAAAGCCCTGTTTAAAGATCTTTGTACACCTCCACGAAACATAAGTTCTTCTCCAACGGCAGGCAACACTGCAATCATCACCAGATTAACCAGGAAATCAAAATTATTGCGCATGGTTAGCAGTTTGATGGTGGTTTCCATTGCAGCATCTTCTTTCTCCTTCATCCAATGTTCAATTCCTTTTAAAAATTCTGGCAAGATCATCTTTTGGTTCCAGATTGCAGTCCATTCCATCAGTGGCATACTAGCGATCATAATTAGGAAAACCATAGTAATTAAAGGAAATTTTGGTTTACTAAGTCCATAAAATGTAGTCACCTTTTGTTTCTCAGTTAAAGCCAAAGCTATTCCCGGCACAATGAAGGTTCCGATTGAAGAAAAGATTTGCATGACTTTTAACCCATTGAGATATGGTGGTTCACCTGCTAAAAGTCCAGCTACATTACTCATCAAATTTGTACCATACATTAAAAAGGCAATCACTAATCCAATTAGTGCAAAAACCAGTCCGCCCGCAATTCCGTAAAATAGAAGTAAAAGTAATTGTAAAAAGGGATTGATTTCTTCCTTATTAGGTGTTACAAAATTCATTATTTGTACTTTTGTATGTATTATTAATCGTTGAAGATAGAAAATGTCTGTTAAGATAGGAAATATAGATTTAGGTGAATTCCCATTATTGCTTGCTCCGATGGAGGATGTAAGTGATCCACCATTTCGTTATGTATGTAAAAAGAATGGTGCGGATTTAATGTACACTGAATTTATTTCTTCCGAAGGCTTAATTCGTGATGCGGCAAAAAGCAGGCAGAAACTGGACATTTTTGAGTATGAAAGGCCGATAGGCATCCAGATTTTTGGAGGTGATATCGATCACATGCGTGAGGCTTCGGAAATTGCATCTGCCGCCGGGCCAGATCTGGTTGATATTAATTATGGCTGCCCTGTTAAAAATGTGGTATGCAAAGGCGCAGGTTCCAGTCTGCTTCGCGATATTGATAAAATGGTAAAAATGACTGAAGCTGTAGTTAAAGCTTCACATTTACCGGTTACAGTAAAAACACGTTTAGGCTGGGATGATAATAGTAAAAATGTTTATGAGGTGGCGGAACGACTTCAGGATGTCGGTATTCAAGCCTTAACCATTCATGGCAGAACAAGAGCACAACTCTATAAAGGAGAAGCAGATTGGTCATTGATCAGGGAAATTAAGCGCAATCCAAGAATTAAAATTCCTATTTTTGGTAATGGCGATGTAGATAGTCCTGAAAAGGCTGCTAACTGGCGCATGGAATATGAAGTGGATGGCATCATGATTGGCAGAGCGGCTATTGGTTATCCATGGATTTTTAGGGAGATTAAGCATTTCTTTAATACCGGAACTCATTTACCAGGGCCAACCATTGAAGAGCGAATAGAGGTTTGCAGAACACACCTGGATAAATCCCTGGAATGGAAAGGGCCTAAAACAGGAATCTTTGAAATGCGCAGGCATTATGCCAATTACTTTAAAGGCTTGCCAGATTTTAAACCTTACCGCATGCGTTTGGTGGCAGAGCCTGATATTAATAACATTTACAGTATTTTAGAAGAAGTGGCAGAAAAATTTGCCAGCTATGACGCAACCAAAGTACTGGCTTGATTTTTGAAAAGTATTTAATACATCCAATATTATCATGGTTACAGCAATTACAGATGGAGTTAAGGTTTCAGTAGAAACGATTTATCAACCAGAATACTCAAATCCGGTGAATGAACATTTTATGTTCGCTTATCGGGTAGAAATTGCAAATCTTTCTGATTACGCTGTTCAATTACTTCGCCGACAGTGGTTTATCTTTGATTCCAACAGCAGCCGTAGAAAGGTTGAAGGGGAAGGAGTTGTGGGTTTGCAGCCAGTGATTCAACCTGGTGAAACTCATGTATATGTTTCAGGATGTAATTTAAAAACTGAAATGGGCAGCATGAAAGGTACTTATCTGATGAAGCGTGATATTGACGGTTCAGAATTTGAAGTTGATATTCCCGAATTTCAATTGGTTGCTCCTTATAAATTGAATTAATCTTTTCAATTACAAATAATTCCTATACCAGATAGTGATTGTATAAATCATCTATCCCTTAAATAAAAATGGCCAGGATAAATCCTAGCCATTTAATGTTTATAATAAAGTTAATCTAATCTCTGCTTCTTCCAAATAACATAGATGCGTAATAGAGTAGATTTGCCAGCGCACCAACGGCTGCAACAACATAGGTCATAGCTGCCCACCAAAGTGCATCTTTAGCTTGTCTGTTTTCTTCCTCTGTTTGCATTACACCTTGATTATTTTTTAACCAGGCCAATGCGCGGTTACTTGCATCAAATTCTACCGGTAAGGTTATAATACTAAATACTGTAACTAAAGCCAAGCCCAAAACAGCGATGGCCAAAACGATTGGTGTAACATTAACAACCAATAACATTACACCAATTAATAAAACCCATTGCAGTAAATTTGAAGATATG
Source organism: Pedobacter psychrotolerans (assembly GCF_004340665.1). GTDB lineage: Bacteria > Bacteroidota > Bacteroidia > Sphingobacteriales > Sphingobacteriaceae > Pedobacter > Pedobacter psychrotolerans. The sequence goes on along the minus strand of NZ_SLWO01000003.1, from coordinate 334,904 downwards.
CTAACCAATGGCACCATAGTACTTCTTAAGTTAAGCCATGAGTATGATTTTGCATGCTGCACCGCATGTCCGCATTCATGTGCAGCTACGGCTGCCGCTGCAACACTTCGGCTGTAATACACGTCTGTACTTAAATTTACTGTTCTATCTGATGGATTATAATGATCCGTTAATTGTCCTTCGGTACTCATCACTTTCACATCGTAAATTTCATTATCATGCAGCATTCTTTCAGCTACCTCTTTGCCCGATAAACCAGAGCTAATTTGCATTTCGGCATATTGAGAAAACTTATTTCTAAATCGCCATTGTACAAACATGCTCAGCAATAATACCGGGATGATTAATATTAAATAAACTCCCATTTTCTTATGTATGTTTTTCGTTTAGCTTATATCAAAAAGCGTTCCCCATTTATTTAAAGGAATAAATACTAATGAGATAGCAGTACGGTAAAATTTTATTTTAATGCAATATGAAGCGCATTTTGGAGGTTTGAAGAGAATGATGTTAAACAGAACATGATGGATATATATTGCTTTAATTTATCCATTATTAGATTTATAAAATCGAATAACTTCTTTTAAAATGAAGGCTTTCTGTCTAGCTAGCATATAAAAATGTGCTTTATTTTATCGAATGAGGCATTTTAGGCTTATTGCATTATAAATTTTATTTGCTTAAAATACTTTGATATAATTTAAAAAGCCTCTGAAATGGCCTGTTTTAAAACGATAGAAGTCCACCGAAATGAAGTTGATGACAAATATCTCCCTGCTAATAAAGTATATAATTTTTTAGCTCATTTACTCCTAAAAGTTTGTGTATCAAAAATTGAACATTAAAAATTATAAAAATAAGGGAAAGACAAAGATATCAGGCAATTGAAAGAGCCTTTAAAACTATTTAAAAACTATTGTTTTATTACCACTCACAAATACTCTATCCTCAAAGATTAATTCTAAAGCATCAAGAAGAACTTTTTTCTCAATCTCTTTTCCGGCCCGAATCATTTCCTTTACGCCGAAATTATGATCTATGTGGGTAGTATGCTGTGTAATAATCGGTCCTTCATCCAGATTATTGGTCACAAAATGAGCTGTTGCACCGATAATTTTTACACCTCGTTCAAAAGCCCTCCTATATGGATTTGCACCAATAAAAGCGGGTAAAAAAGAATGATGAATATTAATTATTTTTCCTGCATAATCCTTTACAAAATCTGCCGATAGTATACGCATGAATTTTGCTAATACTAAATAATCAATGTCGAATTGATTGATAATTTCCTTTATCTCAGATTCGAATTGCTCTTTTTCTTTATTCTCATGAGAGATATGAAAATAAGGAATACCTAGCATTTCTGTAAAATTTCTGAGTATTTCATAATTACCAATAACACATTGAACATTTGCCCCAAGGGTTTTAAACTGATTTTTAATCAAAATTTCAGATAAGCAATGATATTCTTTAGTCACTAAAACAGCAACTTGCTTTTCCTGCTCGGTAATTAAGTTTACATCAGCTGCATTTGGAAGGTTTTCAAGCAGTTTCACTCTTAACTTTTCAGTTTCTTCTAAATCACCTGTACAAGCTATACGCGTAAAAAAGGCTTTGTTTTCTTCATCAACAAATTCACGCATGGCAACAATATTAAGTTGGTGGGATGCCAATACTCGGGTAATATTGGTTACTAAACCTACTTGATCGGGACAGGATATGAGAATTGTCAATTTTTTCATCTGTAATATTTAAAGCTCAATGATAAGAAATTTGGCAGCACATTCGCAGATTTAAATCTAATTTTTATTAAGTCAAAACTGCCGTTATATATTTTATAAGCTTAGAAAAAGGATCTTGACAAAGTTTGGTTCTTAAACGTATGACTTAAATCTTATTATTTTAAAAAAGATATCATGAAAATAATCTGCGAATCAAGAAGTGTCATTATTGAGAGGATGAAACCCACCTAAATAGATTGCTTCATCCAATGAAAAATTAGCTTCGCAGTGACGATTATTCGTACGAGGTGCCTAAACATTCTAGCGAAATATTTTGGTAAAGCTGTTTTTAATATCGATTTTTACTAAAATTTTTATCATTATGGAATATGCTGCCATTGCCCTTCTTATCATTATTTTAATCGTTTTGATTGCCCTTTTCTTAAAAAAACCACAATCATCTGTTCCGTTAATTTCTATTGAAGATTATGATAAAATAAAGTCTGAGAATGATGTATTGAAAATTAATTTAGCTAAAGCTGAGGAGCGGGTTTCTAATATCGGTTCAGAAAAGGAACATATCACCGATTTGTTGAAACAGGAACAACAGCGCTTAATTGATGAATTACAAAGTGAACGCGATCGATTGGCTGATGCCAATAGGGAGTTAGAAAGTACCCGATCATTTTACATTGCAGAAAAAGAAAAATTAGCAGAACAAAAAGTGAGTTATGAACAATCTCAGCAAAAATTAAATAAAGATTTCGAGCTGATTGCTAATAAAATTCTGGAAGAGAAATCAAGCAGGTTTGTAGAGCAAAATAAAACCAATTTAGATTTAATTCTCAATCCATTAAAAGAGAATATCAAGGCCTTTGAAGATAAAGTAGAAAAGGTTTATAAAGCTGAATCTGATGAGCGAAACATTCTAAAAGGCGTAATATCTGAATTGCAAATTCAGAGTAAGCTGATTCAGGAAGATGCCAATAACTTAACTAAAGCACTTAAAGGTGATAATAAAAAGCAGGGAAACTGGGGCGAAGTTATTTTAGAAAAGGTACTAGAACGTTCTGGTTTAGTACGTGATCAGGAATATCGCATCCAGGCATCGCATATATCCGCCGAAGGCGGTCGCTATCAACCTGATGTAGTTATTGATCTTCCAGATGATAAACATCTTATAATTGATGCTAAGGTGAGTTTAGTAGCTTATGAGCGTTCCGTATCAGCAGAGACAGATGAAGAGCGTGAAGGCTATGTAAAAGCGCATTTGGTTTCAATTAAGAATCACATTCAGGAATTATCTTCTAAAAATTATCAGGATTTATATAAAATCAATTCTCCAGACTTTGTATTGCTCTTTGTTCCAATCGAGTCTTCTTTCAGTATTGCCGTTCAAAAAGATGCTGAATTATTTAATTTTGCATGGGACAGACGGGTGGTCATTGTGAGTCCATCTACATTATTGGCTACTTTACGCACCATTGCCAGCATCTGGAAACAGGAAAGACAGAATCGAAATGTAATGGAGATTGCACGTTTAAGCGGTACTATGTATGATAAGTTTGTTGGTTTCGTTAATGATTTAGAAAACATCGGTAAACACATCAAAAATGGCCAGGATGCTTACGATAAGGCGCTCAATAAACTTTCTGACGGATCAGGAAATTTAGTGAATACTTCAGAAAAAATAAAAAAATTAGGTGCCAAAGCAACTAAGCAGATTGATATGAAGTATTTGGATCAGGAGTAAAATTTGTTCGGTTGGTAAGATACCAACCGATGAAAAATATTTAAATGAATAAGTTAATTCTATATCTTCACTAAATTCCAAAAACTTATTTTTCTGCGGGTTTCAAAACCCAGTTTCTCATATAATTTAATGGCTCCGATATTGGTTTCAGCAACATGTAAATAAGGAACTTTTCCTTCCGAAAAGATATGATTTGCAGTAAATGCAATAAGTTGTTTAGCATAGCCTTTTCCGGTAAAATCAGGATGGGTAACTACTGCACTTATTTCACTATAAGCATTCATTTTCATCCTTTCACCTGTAACCGCAACCAATTTATTATTTTTATAAATGCCATAATAATTGCCTAGTAATGGTGTTTTTTCTTTGAAATAACCAGGCTGTACTAAATTCACCAGTTCTATTAAATCTGCTTTTTTATCTGTATTAAGTTGTACAATTTCTTCAGTTATTTCTGTTTGAATTTTATCTGTTAAAACCATTTGGTTACAAATCAACTCTTTATTTAATCTCAAACCTTCAGTTAAAACTGGTTTTTCGCCAACAATATAAAAGTCGGCCGTTTCATTTGCATATTGATCTGTACCATCAGAAATATCTTTCTGACTTATAAAACCTCCAAAGGGGCAATAATCAGGATGATAAAATTTTATATCTCCGTATGTTAAGGCAAAATTATGGTGTGTTTCAGTCAATGAAAACCAAACTGGATTATCTAGTTTTTCTTCTTCTCTCATTATCCGGCTTACAATTTTTAGTCACTATTTCAAAAAAAAATCTGCAAAAAAGGTATTTCCTTTCCTGCAGATCCCACTAAATTTAATAAATTCTTATTTATTTTTTAAAAGCATTCCAGCCTTGCGCTTTTAACTCATGCACATTATTTGATTTTGAAACCATTTTACAACCCGAATTTTTATCTGTTACATGTCCAATTACGGTAATATCAACGTCGTGCTTCAATTTTTTATAATCTTCCTGACTAATTGTAAAAAGCAATTCATAATCTTCGCCACCACTTAAAGCACAAACAGTTGGATCAATTCCCAGTTCGCGGGCAGTTTCATAAGTCATTGGATCTAAAGGTATTTTATCTTCGTAAATGGTGATGCCTTTATCACTTTCTGTAGCCAGGTGTAAAATTTCTGAGGCCAATCCATCAGAAACATCGATCATAGAAGTGGGTTTTATATCCATATCTTCCAATAATGCAACAATATCCATCCGGGCTTCAGGTTTCAATTGTCTTTCAATGATATAATCTTTTCCTTCTAAATCTGGTTGAATCTGTGGATTTTCCAGATAAATTAATTTTTCTCTTTCCAGAATTTGAAGACCTACATAAGCGCCACCCAAATCGCCTGAAACACAAAGTAAATCATGTTCCTGAGCACCATTTCTATATGTTACTTTATCTGCATCAGCATAACCAATACTGGTGATACTAATTACCAACCCTTGCTTACTAGATGATGTATCTCCACCTATTAAATCAATATTAAACTTATTGCAGGCCAGCTCAATTCCTTTATAAATTTCTTCTACTGCTTCTAATGGAAATTTGCTAGACAAACCTAAAGAGACTGTAATCTGACTTGCTTTACCATTCATGGCATAAATATCGCTCAGGTTCACTTGAACTGCTTTATAGCCTAAATGCATCAAAGGCACATAAGCCAAATCAAAATGAATTCCTTCTAAAAGTAAATCGGTAGAAACTAAAATTTGTTTTCCTTTTGCATCTAAAACGGCAGCATCATCACCAACACCTTTTACTGAATAATTATTTCTGATTTTGAAATTATTAGTTAAGTGTTTGATTAAACCAAATTCACCCAATTCATTAATATCCGTACGCTCTTTATTTTCAAACATATACAATAGTTAGGAGCAAAAACCCCGATTTTATTTTTAAAATTAATTGTCATTCTGAGTGTATCGAAGAATCTTTAAATACGCAAAGCCAGTATTTCACCGCTTGCAGATCCTTCCTTCGTCAGGATGACAAATTCTTTTGTTCCATCCAATTCTTTCCCTCTGTAAACCTGGCAATTAACATCGCTGAAACATTATCTCCAGTGGCATTTAACAATGTAGCCATTGGATCTACCAAAGTCCCAATAATCATAGCTGGTGGAAGTGCTTCAGGTGGCAATTGATAAGCAGAAATCATTAATAACTCACCAATATAACCTCCGTTTGGAATCCCACCTTCTACAATACTGACTAAAACGGTAATGCCTAATGCTAAAATAATGGTATCAACATGGACCAAATCTTTTCCAAAAATAGCAAAAACAACTGCTATTTTAATAATTGAACTGATACTGGACCCATCCTTATGCAAGGTTGAACCTAATGGAATCGTCACATTGGCTATGTAGGCCGGAACGCCCATTCTAAGTGTCCCTTCTAAATTTGCCGGAATAGTTGCAATGCTACTACAGGTTCCGACAGCGGTTAAAGAGGGCACTATATTATTTTTCCAAAATACTTTTATCGCTTTAAATCCACCGGCTATAAAAGCATATAACGTGAAAAATACGATGAAATAAAATGCCCCAACACCATAATATAAACCTAAGGCTTTGGCATAAGTACCAAATAGTTGAGGTCCGAAAACACCCACCTGGTATGCAAAATATGCACCTAAACCTACAGGACCTAGTTTCATAATCAGGATGATCAATTTCTTCATCACTTCATTTCCGGAAACCAGGAAATTTTTAAATCCATCTCCCTCTTTACCAGAATATAAAGTTGAAAAGCCCACCAGAACAGAAAAAATAATCAGCGCCAGCATATTTTTACGGCTTCCGATTTCAAAAAATTCGCCCACCGTTAACAGCTGCGTCATTTGTTCTCCAAAGGATTGAATTTTTTCGTTTTCAACAGTTAAGGTACTATTTCCCAGGGCCTGGTGTATGGGAAAAATCCATGTTGCTACCAGTGTTAAAACAGCAGAGATTAATATGGTTGAAAGAAAAACCAACACCATAATAGTTAATAATCTACCTAATTTTTTATTCCTGTCTATATTGGCAATTGCCGATGAAACTGCAAAAAATACCAACGGAATAACGGCAGTAAACAATAGATTTAAAAATATATCACCAATTGGTTTTATACTTTCAACTTGTTTTCCAAAAATTAAGCCGACAATGCTTCCGACAGTTATTCCTGCCAAAAGCCATAAAAGGTCAGCGTAATTTTTAAGAATGTTGTTTACTTTCATTATTAAATTTAGTAAACCTTGCAGGTTTTAAAAACCTGTAAGGTTTGATCACTACAATCCCAATTCTGCTGAAATATCCAACATTCTTTGAATCGGTTTACGGGCTTTTTCTATAATGTGTTCTGGAACAGTTACTTCCGGAGAACCATTTTTTAAACATAAATAAAGTTTCTCTAAGGTATTTCGCTTCATGTATGGGCAATCATTACAAGCACAACTGTTATTGGGTGGCGCCGGAATAAATGTTTTATCCGGACAAGCCTTTTCCATTTGGTGAATAATGCCGCTTTCTGTAGCCACAATAAATTCCGTTGCCGGATTAGCAATGGCATATTTTAAAAGACCAGTGGTAGATCCAATATAATCGGCCATTCTTAAAACAGGTTCTTCACACTCTGGATGAGCAATAAATTTTGCATTTGGGTGGCGTTCTTTTAGTTTAGTAATTTTTTCTTGTGAAAAAATTTCATGAACCATACAAGCTCCATTCCAAAGCACTAAATCCCGTCCTGTTTTTTTTGCTACATAAGCACCCAGGTTACGATCAGGACCAAAAATTATTTTTTGATCTTTTGGTAAACTTTCTACAATTTGAACAGCATTTGTCGACGTACAAACGATATCACTAAGCGCTTTTAATTCTGCTGTACAATTCACGTAGGTGATCACTAAATGATCAGGATATTTTTCCTTAAATTTCTTAAACAAATGTGGCGGGCAGCTGTCAGCCAATGAGCATCCTGCTTTAACATCTGGCAATAAAACCTTTTTTGATGGAGATAATATTTTAGCTGTTTCGGCCATAAAATGTACTCCAGCGAATACAATCACCTCTGCATCTGTCTTTGCAGCTTCCTGAGATAAACCCAAACTATCGCCAATATAATCTGCAATATCCTGTATATCAGGTTCTTGATAATAATGCGCTAATATAATTGCATTTTTCTCTTTCTTCAATTTTTCAATTTCAACAAAAAGATCTAGCGTAGGATCAATTTCTTCTTCTACAAAACCTTTTTTGTTGATTTCTTCTAAGACATCTATGCTCATTTTTAAATTTTCCTTTTTTGAATTTTGACGTTGGTCAAAGATAAAGCTTTCCACGTCTCAATAATTAATAAGTTATTTTAAATAAATAAATCTTGTTTGTTTATTAGTGTGTTAGTATTGTTGGCAAGTTTAGAAAATTCATTCGTTTATGTAAGTTGTTAATCGTTTACTAACATTTAGATTACATTTTTATAATATGATGCGATTGATTTTCAGCACTATCGAAAAACAACTTAAATGTTATCAATATTGGAATGTTAATTGTTTAAAAGTGTGAGAAAGTTAATTACTTCGGTAAATGTGCTTAAAAATTGGGCAAAAGATTGTGGCAAATTGTCTTTTTAGAGTAGCTTTAAACATTCAAATTTATTTGTTAGCATAATTTATACATAAAGCTAACAGTTGTTCTATAGTTATCAACACCGTTGATAAAGTAAATGTTTTTTAAATGAGAAAAGTAGATTTTCTGGTAATAGGTTCAGGGATAGCGGGTTTAAGTTTTGCACTTAAGGCTGCAAAATTTGGTAAGGTTTTAATTATAACTAAATCAAATGAGGATGAGTCCAATACAAAATACGCTCAAGGCGGGGTAGCTGTAGTGGTTGATAAAGGTGATTCTTTTGATAAACATATTCAAGATACACTCATTGCAGGGGATGGTTTATGTGATGAAAAAATTGTGGAAATCGTTGTAAAAGAGGGACCTCAGCGCATTCAGGAGATTATTGACTATGGGATAAACTTCGATAAAGATAACTCAGGTTTTTATGATTTAGCTAAAGAGGGTGGTCACTCCGAACATCGTGTTTTGCACTATAAAGACATCACTGGATATGAGATAGAGCGTGTGTTACTAAATGAAATACATGACAATTCCAACATAGAGATATTAACACATTACTTTGCATTGGAGTTAATTACCCAGCATCACCTAGGTGAATTTGTGGATAAACGTACCGAAGATATTAACTGTTATGGTGTATATGCCTTTAACACAGAGCTTAACGATGTGGAAAAGATTGTGGCAAACGTTACGGTAATGGCTTCCGGAGGTGCTGGTCACGTATATTCGGCCACGACAAATCCAGTAATTGCAACAGGTGATGGAATGGCGATGGTTTATCGTGCGAAAGGAAAAGTGCGGAATATGGAATTTATTCAGTTCCATCCAACGGCTTTATACCATCCGGGAGAGTATCCGTCCTTTCTAATTTCCGAGGCCGTTCGTGGTTTTGGTGGTGTACTTCGTCGTAAAAATGGTGAAGAGTTTATGCACGAATATGATGAACGTAAATCATTGGCACCGCGTGATATTGTAGCCAGAGCAGTTGATAATGAAATGAAGAAGTCTGGAGATGATTTTGTTTATCTAGATATTACCATGCGTAATAAAGCTGATATTTTGAAACATTTTCCTAATATATATGCCAAGTGTTTGTCCATCGGAATAGATATGACTAAAGATTATATTCCGGTTACACCAGCTTCACATTACATGTGTGGAGGTATTTTGGTTGATGAATACGGACGTTCATCTATTAAGAATCTTTATGCCTGTGGTGAATGCTCTTCAACCGGTTTACATGGTGCCAATAGATTGGCCTCAAACTCTTTATTAGAGGCTACAGTATTTGCACATCGGATTTACCAGGATGCCATAGAAAATTTTAAAAATAATGTTATTCCTGAGCATATTCCAGAATGGGATGCTAAAGGTGTTACACAAATAGATGAAGATATTCTGGTTACCCATAACCTTAGAGAGCTGCAGAAAATTATGGGTGATTATGTGGGTATTGTACGTTCTGATTTTCGTTTAGAACGTGCGCATCGCCGTTTGTTTTTAATCTATCAGGAAACTGAAGAGTTTTACAAAAAGAATAAAGTTTCTGTTAAACTGTGCGAATTGAGAAATGTAATTCAAACCGCATATATCGTTATTAAATCAGCTATGCAGCGTAAAGAGAGTAGGGGATTACACTTTACAACAGACTATCCGAACCATGCTGATAAATTATTGGATACCGTTTTTTAATAGTGTAGTCCTGCTGAATTTATTTTAGCATCTATTATAAAATAATACTTAAAAGACCCTGAAATAAATTTAGGGTGACGTAAAATAATCTTATGCCTTTAATTCTGCCAGTAAAAGATAAATATCCAGCAATAGGACAAAATAATTTCATAGCTGAAAATGCTACTATTGTTGGTGATGTTGTGATTGGTGATCATTGTTCAGTTTGGTTTAATGCCGTCATTAGAGGTGATGTAAATGCCATTACAATAGGCAATGAATCAAACATTCAGGATGGAGCTGTTATTCACGCGACTTATTTAAAGGCTTCCACACATATTGGTAACCGCGTTTCCGTGGGGCACAATGCCATTGTACATGGTTGTACCATTCAGGACCATGTATTAATTGGCATGGGGGCTATTGTAATGGATCATGCTGTAGTTGAATCGTATTGCATTATAGCGGCTGGTTCAGTTGTTTTAGAAAACACCATTTGCGAAAGTGGTTACCTTTACGCTGGAACTCCTGCAAAAAAGATAAAGCCCATTACCGAAGAGCAAAGGGCTTTATTAAATAAATTACCTGATAATTATATCATGTATTCTACTTGGTTTACCAATCCATAATTACTCTTTAGGAGGGGGTGGGATCGTTAACTTATCTACCCTTTCCCAGTTTGCCCGGAGTGATTTTTCATCAGGAGAATACCAGATTTTCTCTGGTTGTGTACCTGCTTTTATATTTCCGGTATCCCATATGCCATTTTTATTTTCGTCATAAACTACACGAATAAAGTATTTTCCAGCTGGATAATTAGCAAAGTTTATAGTACTATTTTTAGAGATGGTATAAGCCTTTATTACATTTTTCTTTTCATCGATAAATTCTACAATATAACTTTTTGTGGTATCTGGAACAGTAATATTTAAAGCTAAAGTTCCATAACTATCAATGGTTTCTAATTTAAAGCTTTTATTAATCTCTTTATTTTTAGCATTAAATATTGCTGTAAAAGCGCCTGGCGCAAACTTAATATCGTAGCTTTTTTTGTTGCGCCAACTGTATTTTATATAGTATTTTAGAAAGTCTACACTATCTTTAACAAGTTCAAAATTTGTCCGTTTAACTGAATCTTCCAATAAAGTAATTTTAGAAGGGTCTGCACTATCTACGGGGAAATTAAAGGTTAATGTATAGCGTTGGTAGGGGTTGAGTTTTCCTGAAGTGATATTATCTGTTATAGTTAAATCCCTTGTGTAATTATCTTTCTTTCCGCGGTTAAAATTAACCATTTGGAGCACTTTTCCCTGATCTTGAATAGCCAGTTTAACAGAATCAAAGCTTAGATCTGTAAGCCAGATTTTAGCTGTATCATTCATTTTGCTGAACAATATTTTCTTTCCTACATCAACTGCAGTTGGTTCCATTACCGTTATTTTTGGAGCCTTTAACTGTTGATTAAAGATTAAGGATATACTTCCATCATTATTTAATTTTCTGTCTAAAATTCTAAATTCAGGTGCAAGTTCCTTAAATACCTGGAGATTTACATTTTCTATATTTTTATCAATAAGCAGTGGTTCTTTGATATAACCCACTTCATCAGAAAGCTGCTGATAGATCTTATCGCCACCACCTTCACTCTCTTTTAAAGCATATACTTTATAAGTGCCTTTACGTAAATTATTCAATTTATAATTTCCTGAGCTATCAGTAAGTGTATAAATGGATGCACGTTTTTTCCCAAATAATGTGTCCCGTTCAACAGGTAAAATAAAAACTACAGCCTCTTTTTCCAATACTCCAGTTAACGCATTACTCACTTTACCACTTATGGATAATGAATCAATTTGCGAGCCGGTTGAAAAAACATAAGATAGATTTTTAATGATGTTATTTTCATTAATGTCTGCTACTGACTTACCGAAGTTCAAAGTATAGGTCGTATTTTTCTCTAATGAATCCTGCAGCTGTATTTCAAGAATTTTCTTTCTGGCCTTTAAAATAGGTGGACGTTCCTGATCTGGAGAAATGGAAAATTCTTTAAACTCATTATTAAGTTTAATAAATTCATCAAATTCAATGACAATTTTTTTAGCACTAAAATTTTTGGTTAAATCTTTAGGCGTCATATTTAAAACTTTAGGAGGTTTGGTATCTTTTGGACCACCTTGAGGAGTTTGAATACTTGCACATCCAAATAATAGCATCATCATGAATATGAGTACTATATTTTTTGCATTAAAATATTGAGCTTCTAAATTTGACATATTTTAGTCGATATAACGTATTTTCTATGATTTTGGATTATTACCATTAAAAATGATTTTTATTGGCTTATATCGTTTAATTTAAAGTCTAAATATTTTTGACATAAAATACTGATAATCAATTACTTATTTATGTAAACCATTAAAACGGAGATATCTGAAGGTGAAACACCAGAAATTCTAGATGCCTGACCTAAAGTACGTGGTTTAATCTTAAATAATTTTTCACGGGCCTCTTTTGAAATGGAAACTATTTTATTATAGTCGAAATCTGGCTTAATTTCTTTGTCTTCCATCTTCAACATTTTAGCTACAATTTCATTTTCTTTCTCAAAATAACTTTCATATTTAATTTTGATCTCAGCTTGTTCAATGGTTTCGTTATCTAAATCCTTTGTATTTTCAGCCAGTGATTTACTCACTTTAATAATGTCCTGTAGGCCAACGTGTGGCCTGCCAACCAAGCTATGTATTTTAACATTTTGATTAAGTTGACTAGAACCTAAGCTTTCAAGCATTGGATTGGCATCTATCATTTCTATACCCTGAACTTTTGTAAATTTTACGAGGGCTTCAGCATTAGCAATTTTGTGATTTACTTTTTCTAAGCGTTCATCTGAAATTAATCCCAATTGGTGCCCGATAGGAGAGAGGCGGATATCGGCGTTATCCTGTCTTAGTAATAAGCGATGTTCCGCTCTTGACGTAAACATTCGATAAGGCTCTTCCGTTCCTTTGGTCACTAAATCGTCAATTAAAACACCAATATAACTATCGGATCTTTTCATGATCAATTCATGTTTATCATTAATTTTCTGATGCGCATTTATCCCAGCCATGAAACCCTGGCAAGCGGCTTCTTCATAACCTGTTGTTCCATTAATTTGTCCAGCCAGAAATAAATTACTAATTAGCTTTGTTTCTAATGTTAAAGATAATTGAGTAGGTGGGAAGAAATCATACTCAATGGCATAACCTGGTCTGAACATTTTAGCATTTTCAAAGCCAGGGATTAATCTAAGTGCTCGTTGTTGAACATCTTCAGGTAGTGAAGTTGAAAAACCATTTACATAGATTTCGCAAGTGTTCCATCCTTCAGGTTCTACAAAAATTTGATGTCTGTCACGTTCAGCAAAACGATTAATTTTATCTTCGATAGATGGACAATATCTCGGACCTAATCCTTTAATTCTACCAGTAAACATTGGCGATTTTTCAAAGCCTTCTTTCAATGTTTCGTGTACCTCATTATTGGTATAGGTTATCCAGCAGCATCTTTGATCTTTCGAAACTTCAGTTTCTGTGAAAGAAAATTTTCCTGGATTTTCATCGCCCCATTGTTCTTCCATTTTGGAATAATCCAGACTTCTTCCATCAACACGGGGGGGGGTACCAGTTTTCATTCTTCCAGCTTCCATACCCAATTCTACCAATTGCTCAGTAATTCCAGTTGATGCTCTTTCTGCTGTTCTACCTCCTCCAAATTTTTTCTCTCCGATGTGCATTACGCCATTAAGAAAAGTACCATTAGTTAATACAACAGCTTTACTTTCTATTTCAATACCTAATGATGTCTTGATGCCGTATACCGTATTATTCTTAACTAAAAGACCCACCACATTATCTTGCCACATATCAACGTTTGGCGTTCTTTCTAATGCTAGTCTCCATTCCTCTGCAAAGCGCATTCTATCAATTTGCGCTCTTGGACTCCACATTGCAGGGCCTTTAGATTTATTTAGCATTCTAAATTGAATGGTAGATTTATCAGATATAATTCCTGAATACCCACCCATAGCATCTACCTCGCGAACAATCTGTCCCTTTGCTACACCACCCATTGCCGGGTTACAACTCATCTGGGCAATAGTACCCATATTCATTGTAATTAATAAAACAGATGATCCTAGATTAGCAGCAGCGGCAGCGGCTTCACAGCCAGCATGTCCTGCACCAACAACAATCAAATCGTATTTTGAAAACATTTTATTTGTATTTCTATAATTGTTCCACGTGAAACAATTTAATTTTAAACTTTAATAGGTGAATGAATACCTATTAATAATACTGAATGTTCCACGTGAAACATATTGTTTAGAGTTTAAATAATTACGATCAGTAACTATTCAGAAAGTTCTAACCAACGCATAGTGTAATCATCCAATACTACTTTTAGTTTTTCAATTTCATCTGAAACTTCCTGAATCTTTATATAATTAGTTGATTCAATTTTTAATAAACTTTCAGTCAGCTGAGCTATTTTATGTTCTGTATCAGCCATGCCTTTTTCGCTATCATCAAGTTCTTTTTGCTCTTTAAAGCTTAACTTTTTAGTGGCCTTAATTGGAGCTTGTTCTATAGCGGGTGTGGCTGGTTTTTTTGTTTCTACTTTAATTTTTGGTTGATCGAGACTTAATCGGTATTCAGAATAATTGCCATTATAAATTTTAACAACACCTTCACCTTCCATAATAAATAGCTGATCGCTCATCTTATCCAATAGATATCTATCATGTGAAACCAACATTAATATCCCTGGAAAATTTTCTAAAAATTCTTCAAGAACATTTAAGGTATCAATATCTAAATCATTTGTCGGCTCATCCAGAATTAAAAAATTTGGATTTTGCATCAACACTTTCATCAGGTTCAAACGTTTCTTTTCACCACCACTTAACTTCTCTACCATGCCATGTTGTTTCTTTGGAGGAAAGAGAAAAAGCGTTAGTAGGGCAGAAGCAGTTATTACAGAACCATCAGCCATCTTGATATATTCAGCATCAGATTTTACAATATCAATTACCCTTTCTTTAGGATCGAAGGTTAAACCTCCTTGTTTATAATAACCAAAAACAGTTGTTTCACCTGTATCAACTTTTCCTGCATCAGGAGTTAACTGGCTGGTGATAATATTTAAGAGGGTCGATTTTCCTGTACCGTTTTTACCAGCCAAGCCAATTCGATCACCTTTTTTAAAGGTATAGCTGAAATCATTAATGATTGGTCTGCCATCAAATGATTTTGCGATGTGATCCACCTCGATTATCTTACCACCTTGGCGAGACATCTTCATTTGTAAGTTAATACTCTGATTATCAGACTTTTTCTTAGATTTTTCTTCTAAATCATAAAAAGCATTGATTCTGGCATTAGATTTTGTTCCACGGGCTTGAGGCATGCGCCTCATCCACTCCAATTCTTTCTTTAATAGCTGTTGGTTCTTATGTAAAACAGTTGCATCTAAAGCTTCCCTTTCGGATTTCTTCTCCAGAAAGTAGGCATAGTTTCCATTGTAATTGAAAATTTTACCTCTATCTAATTCGATAATTGTATTGCAGACATTATCTAGAAAATACCGATCGTGAGTTACCAATAGAATTGTTTTCTGACCAGTAGTCAAAAGTTTCTCTAACCATTCAATGGTATCAATATCCAAATGGTTGGTTGGCTCATCCAGCACTAGAATTTCAGGATCTTCAATTAACAGTTTTGCTAAAGCCAAACGTTTCTTTTGTCCACCAGAAAGCGTAGCGATTTTTTGCTGTAGATGAGTGATGCCCATTCTGTTTAAAATGGTCTTAATCTCATGCTCGTACTCCCAGGCATTATGTTCGCTTAATTCTTCATATAAGCGATTCAATGTTTTTTCATCTGGATTCGGATCTTCGATTAATTCCTCATACTCTTTGATCAACTGCTGCTGCTTATTCTCTAAAGAAAAAATATGATCACTGATGGAATAACCTTCTGTAAACTGAGGCTCCTGATCTAAGAAGCCAATTTTAACAGCCTTATTTTTCACAATTTTACCTTCGAGCGGAGGGAACCTTTCTGCTAATAATTTTAAAAGGGTACTCTTACCTGCTCCGTTAATTCCAACCAACGCTACACGCTGACCTGAGTTAATGCCTAAGGTTAAATTTTTAAATAGCCATTCATCATGATAACCATGACCTAAGCCTTCTGCCGCAATTAGTGTGCTCAATTTTTTTGTATTTCGGATTTATAAAGGAAAATTAGTGCAAAAGTAAGTATAAAATAATTGGTAGGGTATAAAGATGTTTCAAAGCCGCTAAGTATCAGCTAAAAATGGCAAAATATTGATACGTAGTGAGCCGAAGATTTGCAGATTAATAAATCTGCAGCAAAAAAAATGTAAACGAAAACAGCGGCTGGACTCGCTCCGCCGCTGCTTCTATCATTAACTAAAACTAAACTATATTTTGATGATGACAGAATTCTATTTTCAAATCATCAGGATGTTTTCTATAAATAAGACTAACAAGTGCCCGAAAAGTTGCAGGGATGATAAAGCTATTATACGAGCCTATACTAATTATCGACGAACGCCATCAAGTAATAGACAAACGGGCAAAAAAGAATACAATTTCTTTAAATGATTATTATGTGATTAACTGTTGGATTTTAAAAAGAAAAAGCAGAAATTGATAGATTCTAAATCAAGATGTATGTCTGAATTTAAGCGCCGGGATTTCCTAAAATTATCTACCCTTTCTACATTGCAATTAATAGCGTCGACTATGCCATTACACGCTTTTAGCGTAGAAACCAGGCAGCCTTCAAAAGATAGTGAAGCGGTATATTTTATTAATGATGGAATTTTCTATCGTCCGGAAGATTTTATACAGAAACTTCAGGAAATAAACACGTTAAATGCAATAGAAAGGGATAGTTACGGAGAAGGTGCTACTGTAGAAAAGCTATTAAATAAGTTCAAGGAAATTACCGGCAAAGAGTCTGCGGTATATCTTCCTTCAGGAACTTTAGCCAATCAACTCGCCATAAGTGTTTTGTGTGGAGATAAGACAAAGGCTTTCGTTCAGGAAACGAGTCATGTATATCGAGATGAAGGTGATGCAGCACAAACATTGTATAATAAAAGGTTAATTCCGCTTGCTCCTGGCAAAACTTATTTCACGTTAGAAGAATTACAGGAATCAGTTCAGTATCATCAGGATAATGAGGCTTTTGTTGGAGCCATTGGTGTAGTGTCTATAGAAACGCCTGTAAGAAGAACCTTTAATCAAGCTGTTCCACTAAGTGAAATTAAAAGAATCTCTGCATGGTGTAAAGAGCAAGGCTATAAGATGCATTTAGATGGCGCCCGGTTGCATATGGCTACTGCATTTACCCATTCCACTGTTAAAGAATATGCTTCTTATTTTGACACCGTTTACATGTGTCTATATAAATATTTAGGTGCCACAGGTGGTGCAGTTTTATGTGGTGATAAAGCGATTATTGATCAAATGCATCATCTGATTAAAATCCATGGGGGAGGCATTTTTACCAACTGGCCAAGTGCGGCAATGGCATTACATCATTTAAACAATGTTGATGAAGTTATGGCTAAAGTAATCGCTAAGTCCAATGAATTTATGCAGCAGATGAAGCCACTGAAAGGATTAAAATTTATTCCATTTGAAAACGGAACTAACCAGTTTAATGTAGCAGTAGACAAAACCATCGATGCTCATAAACTTAGTTCGAGGTTAAGAGCTGAGCATAATATCATTTTTGGTCAGCCTCGTGAGGATGGGTTTTTTAAGGTAAAAATGAATCCAACTTTGTTAAGAAGAGATAATAAGAAGATTTACGATGCATTTAAAGAGGCTATCGTATTTGCGAAGATTTAATCAAGCTTAATTCCTGATTCGCTCCTGTAACTAAGGTATTCATCTTCTTTTTGCGTCATCAAGGTTTTAGCCGCTTTGCCTTTATCTTTATAGCCTAGTAAATGTAATGTTCCATGAATCATAATGCGGCAAACTTCATCAAAATCATTTGTTTTGAAAGTTTTGGCATTTTCTTTAACACGCTCAATGCTGATAAAAATATCACTCACAATCTGCTTTTCCTGATCTGAATTATCAAAAGTGATGATATCTGTGTAGGTATCATGATTTAGATATTGCTGATTAATACCTAATAAGTATTCGTCGCTACAGAAAATGAAATTGAGCTCCTGTAATTTAAATCCTTCCTTTTCAATAGTGGCTTTAATCCATTTTTTGATCTTCAGTTTTTGTGGTAAATTATAATGAATGGATTCTGTAAAGAATGATATTGCAGGCATTTTCGGTTGTTTAAGGCTGCAAATTTAAGAAATAAAATTTAGTGATAAGTAGGCTAATGCATGAACGGTCGTCACCCTGAATTCATTTCAGGGTCTTTATACATAATAGATGCTGAAATGAATTCAGCATGACGAAATGATCTATATAATCTGCGAATCTGCGGCTAAACCTATCGTTCCATATTTAATGATTTCAGATATTCAGCGATTTTATTTTTATAGTAGTAGTTTAAACTTGGCGGCAGTTTCTGTAACACATCATTTCCGTTTTGTTGCTGCTTTTTATACTGCTCGAGCATTTTTTGGTAGGAAGGTGGAAATTCTTTTGCAGCTTTGCTTTCACGTTTGGAATCTTCCTCTTGATCACGTTCAGCTTTTTCCGCATTTAAAAGCTTGGTTAACAGTTCTTTTTGTCTGTTCAGGGTTTCCTGTTGAAGGCGTTTATTCACCAGATCGCTTTCCGTTTGTTTCATTTCCTTAATGGCTTCATTCAGATTACCCATTTTACCAGATCCATCTTTATTTTCTTCACGATTGATCTTTTCCAATGCCTGGCGGATCATCTGTTGTTGTTGGGCCATCTTTCCAAATTCCTGACTCATCTGTCCTTTGCCAACTGTGCCCTGGTTTCCGCCAGCCTTTTGCATTTGTTCCTTGGCTTTCTGCATGCTCTTGTTTAACTGTTCCTGCATCTGCGAAAGCTGTTTCATGCCTTGCTTTTGCTTTTTACCGCTTCCACCTTTAGCATTTTTCTGCATATTCTGCAACTGATTTAATGCTTCGCTTAACATCAAACTTAAATTATTGATAGAAGTCATGGTAAATTGCTGATAACGGTTCGCTTCAGGCGTACTTCGTTCGCCCAGGCGTTCTAAACTCTTATCAAGGTTAAAGTTAATCTTGTTCATTTCCTCGTTTACTGTCGATTCAATTTGAGGAACGCGTTTGCTTAAGGCATATAAGCTATCTGCGATGGTTTTGAGATTGTCTTTTATGTTCCGTTGCTTCTGGACATTGGTTGTGTAGGATGGATCAGCTGCGGTCATTTTTTTCAGCGTGAGCATCACTTTTTCCTGCTCGAATGAGGTATTCAATAAATTTTCCAGTAAACGACGTAATTCTTTAGCATTCAGGTTATTTTCTTGTTCTTCTCCCTGTTGTTGCATATCACTCATCTTCTTAGAAAGTTTTTCCATTTGCTCGCCAGCTTTTTGCTGCTTCTGACTGGCACTTTTAGAATCCTTTTTGTCTAAAGCATCTTTACTGTCCTGCTGTTCTTTCTGAATTTCCTGTACCTCTTTTTCAGGGTTTTCGAAAGGATTTGGTTTTTCCAAACCTTGATTTTTCTCTTCCAGTTTTTTCAAGTCATCCTTTAAATCCTTCATTTCCTTATTCAAAGCTTCTTGCTTTTGCTTAAGCGATTCCTGATCCTGTTTTTTATCAGCAGTTTGTTTTGCTAAGTCTTTTTGTTCTTTAGCCAGTTCGTTTAAACGGTCAATATCATTTTGAAGATTTTGTTCAAATTCCAGCTGTTTGTACAATTCCAGGATTCTGTCCAGTTCATTTTTGAGGGTTTTATTGTCCAATTGCATTTTCGAGAGTTCGTTTTGCGTTTGGTCTTTATTTTTCTCATTCATCAGGTTTTGCAGCTTCTGCAAAAGTTCTTTGGTTTTATCATCAAGCACATGATCAAACAAGTCTTTAATTTGTTTTTGCTTTTCTACTAGTTCATCCGTTTGTTTTTGATCTTCCTGCTGCTGAATATTTTTATCGTTTTGTTCTTTAATTTCTTTTACTGCTTCATCCAGTTGTTTCTGTTTATCCAGTAAAGCCTCAATTTGCTTTTTATCTTCAAAGGAAATCTGTTTCTTATCAATCAGGCTTTCAGCAACTTTTTTGCTTTCTTTTTCAATGGTATTGGCTAAACGAATGGCCGATTGCATTTTTTGCTTCAACGCCTGGTTGCTTGCATTAATTTGCTCAGCGGTTTCACTTTTCGTGGCTTGTTTAATGGTTTTGATTTCAGAACGGGTTGTTTTCGCACCATTCACGCCATCATTATCGGCAACTTCAAAATAATATTCAATTTGCTGTCCTGGCTTTGCCGGAACCGCTTTTAAATCCCAGAAATAGAAAAAAGTATTTTCAGTGGTGTTTGCTTTTATCGCAATATTTTTGCTCACCGTACTGATTATTTTATTGTTTTCTTTGATGTTGTATTTAAAACTCAATCGGCTGAAGCCATAATCATCCGTAACTTGTCCGCTGAAGTACAAAGCTTTGTTACTGATCGAATCCTGTTTTTCTTCCACCTGAATAGCAGGCGACTGGTCTTTCACTACCGTAATTTGATGGGAAAGAGAGTCTTTTAAAGTGACAAAATCATTTTTAGGCGTGATGCTGTACCGGGCATTATTTCTAATGGTTGCGTGATAAGTAGATTGGTTATTTTCCACTTGCAAAACACTTTCGTTATCGTTCAATTTAAAAATAAGGGAATTGCTTTGTCCGGTCTTAAATGCCCAGGTTACACGGGTGCCTTCAGATAAAAGCAAGTCGCCGGCATTGGAAACCACCTCGGCTTTTTTTCCCAAATAGGAAGGGAAGCTTAATGTGGCTGTAGCATTGAGCAGTTCTGGGCGGGGTTTAACAGTAACTGTAAATGCAGAGGAACTGAAGCCGCCACCTTTGAAAATTAGTTTTTTATCACTTTGAATATTTTTGATGTTGTATTTGAACTTACTGATATTGTCCTTCTCCAGTTTATAGGTATTCTTGCCATCTTCCACATATACTTCCGCAGGCAATTCATCGCCAGCTAATTTCAAATCGATGGTAACGTCACCCCCTTGGGTAACAGTTAAATTGCGGTTTAAAACGGTGAAGGTAAAAGGTGCTTTCGGGGCATTGTATTCGTCATATTTAAAGAAACTGTTGGTGCCTTCACGCAAAATTGCAGGTGCAATAAGTGCAATCAGCAGAATGATTGATAAGGGAATGAAAAGGTATTTCAGGTATTTACGATTGTCATTTATCCTCACGGCGGTATAAAAAGGAACTGGTTTTAATTCCAGGATCTTCTGGTCTATACTGGCAATGATCAGTTGATTATCAGGTAATTGCTCAGATAGTTTGTGGAGTTGTAACGTGTTTAAAAGCTTATCTTTAATGTCGTAAAAATGGTTACCAATAATCACAGAAGCTTCATCAAAAGAAAGGTGTCTGCCCAATTTAAGCATAGAAAGTAAGGGGCGGATGATTAAAAAACCAACTAATGTAATGCCGATAAACAGGTATGCGAAGAATAAGAAAGTTTTAAAACCGGCAGAAGGATGGAGGTAATACAAACTCAAAAATACCAACAAATACATGCCTAAAAGTATGGCGGCGGCATAGATACTTCCTCGTAAAATCTTGTTCAGATAAAATTTATGGATAAACTCCTCTATCTTCCTCAGTAAATCGCTGTAGTTATTGCTTACCATATCAACGTAAATGTAAAAATTGTTTCCCATCAATTTAATATAAACTTGTAAGGTTTTTAGGACCATACCGGTTTTGCTTATGATAGTTAATACAAAGGTTACATAGATTTTAAATGAGTGTACAGGTAAAAATCTACTTTTGGATTTTGTATATTAAGCCTGAATATGAAGCGAATCATTATTTCAACAGTTATGGTATTGGTATTTACCACATCGTTTGCTCAAAAGTTTAACTGGAATAAAAACCAGGTTATTGCTCATCGTGGGGCCTGGAAAAAGAATAATTTTCCTCAAAATTCAATAGCCTCTTTAAATGAAGCCATTAAACTTGGTTGTTATGGTTCTGAGTTTGATGTATGGATGACGGCTGATAATATTCTCGTGATCAATCATGACCCTGAATTTCAAGGCCTAACCATTGAAAAAGTTAAATATGAGGAACTGCTCACCAAAACCATGAGCAATGGAGAGAAAATTCCAACGCTTGAAGATTATTTGAAAGCAGGGATGAAACAACGCAGTACTAAATTGATCCTGGAGATAAAACCTTCTTTAATTAGCAAAGAACGCGGTATCGATGTAACCAATAAATGTGTTGAAATGGTTAAAAAAGTTGGTGCTGTAGCATGGACTGAATACATCAGCTTTGATTACGATTATTGCAAACGTATTTTAGAACTAGTGCCAAATGCGAAGGTGGCCTACCTGAAAGGGGATGTCAGCGCAGCACAAATGAAAGCAGACCGTTTAACTGGTGTAGATTATTATTACAGCATTTACCAGAAAGAGGGATGGATTGAAAATGCCCATCAGCTAGGCTTAACCGTAAATGCATGGACAGTAAATACGGCGCCTGAAATCCAATGGTTACTGGCCCATCAGGTTGATTACATTACCACAAACGAACCTGAATTAACTTTTGAGGAATTGAAGAAAACACCTTCTGCTTTAGGATGGAAATTGAAATGGGCAGATGAATTTTACGAAACAGGTCTTCCGCTTAGTAAAAACTGGTCGTACGATGTAGGCGGAAAAGGCTGGGGCAATAATGAGTTGCAATATTATACTGAAGCCGACTCCGCAAACGCACAGGTAAAAAAGGGAAACCTGAATATCACGGCTGTTAAAGCTGATAAAGAAGGCAATCATTACACCTCTGCCAGGCTGGTGAGCAAAAATAAATTCGATTTCAAATACGGAAGGGTAGAAGTAAGGGTGATGTTACCAAAGGGGCGGGGCTTATGGCCAGCAATTTGGGCATTGCCTACTGAAGGAAAGTACGGAGGTTGGCCTAAAAGTGGAGAAATTGATATTATGGAGCATGTCGGTTATCAACCTGATAGTGTTTATGGAACCGTACATACCGAGAAATTTAACCATACGATTCATACGCAAGTGGGGAAGGGTGTTAAAATCAATCCATACGATGCTTACCATGTTTATGCCATTGAATGGTACAAAGATAGTATCGATTTCTTTGTGGATGAGCAAAAATACCTGAGCTTCAAAAACACTGGAAAAGGTACGCCAGAATGGCCATTTGATCAGAACTTTCATTTAATTTTAAACGTTGCCGTTGGCGGCGGATGGGGTGGAAAGATGGGAGTGGATGAATCTATATTCCCTGCGACGATGAAAGTAGATTATGTAAGGGTTTACCAGAAATAATCATAAGTCATCAACTGAAAATTGTGAACTAAATTATGGATTCACGTAGAGAATTTCTTAAAAAAGCAGCACTGTTTGCAGGCGCAACAGGGGCAGCCCATACTTTTCCGGCAACGGTGCTAAAAGCGATGTCGATTGATCCAGACCCAGGCACTACTTTTCAGGATGCGGAGCACATCGTATTCCTGATGCAGGAAAACCGTTCCTTCGACCACATGTTTGGCAAAATGAAAGGCGTTAGGGGTTTCAATGATCCGCATCCGCATATTCAGCCAGATGGCAATAAGGTTTGGCTTCAAAAGGATGGTCAGGGTTATACTTATGCACCTTTTCATGTTGATATTAACAAAACCAAAATTACCTGGCAGGGCGGATTGCCGCACTCCTGGAATGATCAGGTCGCTGCCAGAAATGGTGGAAAATATGATAAATGGGTTCTGGTAAAATCAGCCATTTCCTTAGCTTATTACGATCGGAATGATATTCCTTTTTATTATGCTTTAGCAGATGCTTTTACCGTTTGTGATCAGCATTTTTGCTCATCATTAACAGGAACCACGCCAAACCGATTATTCTTTTTTACAGGAACCGTGCGTGGGGAGAAAAGTGAAATCGAAATCGCCGTGGTCAATAACGACCAGGCAGAATCTCAGAACAACGTTTTTGTAGATTGGCCTACTTTTCAGGAAACTTTAGAAGATAATGGTATCGATTGGCGCATTTATCAAAATGAACTGTGGACATCAAAATTGCCTGAAGGTGAAGTTGATGACTGGTTGGGGAATTATGGCGATAATCCAGTTGAATATGTTTCCCGGCACCATGTTAAGCTTTCCGCATATTTCAGAAAGAACGGTGATCATACCGTTAAACCTCCTTTAAGTGCAAAAGAAGTTCAGGCGAAATATGATCAATTATCCCAAAGGGAAAAGAACCTGATTGATAAGGCTTTTCAGACCAACATCAGTCAGAAAGATTATTTAGATCTGACACCTTTTACCTTCACCAATGATGAGGGAAAATCAGAAACGATCAATATTCCAAAAGGCGATATTTTCCATCAGTTCAGGCAGGATGTAGACCAGGGAAAATTACCTACCGTTTCATGGCTAGTTGCACCTCAACGTTTTTCTGATCATACCAGTTCTCCACTTTATGGTACCTGGTACGTTAGTGAGGCTTTAAATATTCTGACTAAAAACCCTGAAGTCTGGAAGAAAACTATCTTCGTTTTAACTTACGATGAAAATGATGGATATTTTGATCATCAGCCACCTTTTGTGGTGCCAAACCCAAATGATGCGTCAACAGGAAAAGCATCTGCCGGAATAAATTATGCCACGGATTTTGAAGCGAGAAAAGGAAGTCCGATTGGCTTAGGTTACCGTGTGCCTATGGTAATCGCCTCTCCCTGGAGCAAGGGCGGGTTCGTAAATTCGCAGGTATTTGACCATACTTCATCATTGATGTTCATGGAGAAATGGTTGAGTAAAAAAGAGGGCAAAAACATCAAAAGTAATAATATCAGTGATTGGAGGAGAAATATTTGTGGCGATCTGTCATCTGCTTTCAGGCCTTTCCATGGAGAAGAAATTAAAAACCCGGAGCCTTTAAATCGCGAAACTGTGGTTACCAATATCAACAATGCGAAGAACAAACCTGCTCAGGCTGAGCCAACAGCATTAAATAAAATGGAGGTTGATAAAATTAATAAGTTTGAAGCTTTCTCACATCAAACATCGGTTCACGCCCCAAAACAGGAAAACGGAACCAAACCAGCTTGCGCATTACCTTATCACTTAATGGTTGATGCTCATTTGGTTAATAATGAAATACAACTTACTTTCCAATCTGCAAAAACGCTTTTCGGAAGCGAGATCGAAACGGTAGGAGCACCTTTCAATATGAGTACCAATGCTAAATTTAAAGGTGTCGCCGGAAAAACCTGGGCATATGCTGTAAAATCTGGCGATACCCTTACAGAAAAGATTAGCATTGAAGATTTTGATGATGAAGTTTACGATTTCAGGGTTACAGGACCAAATGGTTTTTACAGGCATTTCGCGGGGAGTAAAAAGAATCCACAGTTAATGATTCAGGCAAAGCCGGAACAAATCGGTTTAGTGAGTAAAAAGCTTAGTGGAAATTTAATTTTCACCATTGAAAATAAAGGTATAATGGCTGTGGCCATTCAAATTATTGACCATAAATATGGAGCGGCACCAAGAAATCTCCAGTTGAAACCAAAATCAGCCAATAGTGTGGTATTGAATTTATCTAAAAATGCAAACTGGTACGATTTCAGTGTTATCCATACAGGAAATAAAATATTTAGTCACCGTTATGCTGGCAAAATAGAAACCGGAGAGGTAACCACGACTGATCCTTTTATGGGGAATGTAGTGTAAGGGTAATTGTTTAATTGAGAGAAGGCTCTGTTAGCCGACGAAGGGTATTAGAACCTCTATCCGCCTATCGGCACCTTCCCCCTGAAAGGGAAAGGGCTAAGAAAAAGAGTGTGAAAATCGCTAATTTGTTCTCCCAGCAATGGAGTTTTCGCGAATTAAAAAGCGATTGGTAGTTCAACCTGTGTTCTATCCCAGGCAGCAACTAATGCAGCGCCTTGCGGAAGCGGACTAAATGTTAAGGAGAAATATTCAATTGGCTTGTTTAAGTTTTTGACCGGAACATCAACACGAACGATATCCATAGATTGATCATATGTAAAAGCACCCCACTTATCGGTTTGCTTATTGATGATGATAGTCCATTTATCTTTATTGGGTATGGCAAATAAACTGTAAGTACCAGCCTTAATTTTTTTGCCACCAACGGTTACTTTCTTATAAAAGCGAATTTCTGTACTCTCGTTTGCACCAAAACGCCAAACTTTACCGTATTGCTCCAGCACACCAAAAATATCACGACCCTTTTTCTGAGGGCGTGAATAAATTATTTTAATGACGGGTTTTAAGTTTTCACCCTCTTTAGCTTTTGGCGTATTGATGGGGAAATAAAGAATATCAGCCGGACTTGGATCGGCGATAGGAAATTTTACCTCTGCAGGTAAACCTTCCTGAGCTTTTGCACTAAAGCACAACAAAGCGAAAACAATAACAAAAATATTTCTCATTTGCTTTGAGTTCATTTTAATTCAAAAAGGTTATGAAGATTTAGCTATTAGTATTTTCTACCTTTAACAATGGCATTTAAAAATAATCCAGCGGTTAATAAACCTAAAACGCCACCTAATAATGCGAAGATGTAATTCTGCGTAATGATTGCACCAGTTAAAACTCCGAAGATTAAACCTAATGCGTAATATAACCAGTTGAAATTATTGCTGCTGTTTTCTTGTAAGCTCATGTTTTAAATATTTGGAGGCAAAGTTAGTATTTATTTTAAATTATAATTTGCGATTAGCTTTCAATTTTTTAATAAAGGATTGAAATTGTCATTCGGAGGCAGTATTTATGAAATATTTTAAATTGGTATATCTTATTTTAAATCACGAAGTTGAAATTTTCAAGTGTTGGTGTTAAGCATTAACAATTTATATGCTGCCAGTTTCTATCTTGAATGATAAATTTCTCAACGAGTACAATACCCTTTTTGCTTAAAAATCATGTTTTATCAGACTAATGTAAAAGAAGTATGAAAACATTTGGATATTAATCAAACGATTGATTAATTTTGCGGCAGAATAAGAAATGAAAGCAGAAAAAATAGATAAAAAACAGGCCATTCTGGATGCCGCCGAAAAGCTGTTTTGTGAAACAGGTTACGAGGGTACTTCCACCCGCCAGATTTCAAAGGAATCGGGTGCCAATATGGCGATGATTAATTATTATTTCGGGTCTAAAGAGGGTGTTTTTATTGAGATTATGAATGGCAGAATAGCCAGTTTTGGATCTCAGTTAAAAATCATTAACGAAGATAAAATATCATCACTTGAAAAAT
Source organism: Pedobacter psychrotolerans (assembly GCF_004340665.1). GTDB lineage: Bacteria > Bacteroidota > Bacteroidia > Sphingobacteriales > Sphingobacteriaceae > Pedobacter > Pedobacter psychrotolerans. Next base: position 307,648 of record NZ_SLWO01000003.1, on the reverse strand, counting down.
TGCATAAAATAATTGAGGGTTATGTAAATAGGATTTTAAGTAATCCTGCCTTTCATAAAATGATGCACAGAGAACTGTCACTAACACAGCGACCTGAAATGTATGATAAAATTAAAGATGCCATGAGCCAGAATATGCAAATCATGGATCGCATTATCGCCGATGGAATCGAAGATGGTAGTTTTAATCAGGTTGACGCAAGAATGGTTATTGCAACCATTATGGGTACGATTACAAACATTGTGATCTCCCCACACAAAGTTATGCCATTCTCATCCTTTGATTTGAACAATCCGAAGGATAAAAAAAATATTAAAGAACGTACCATCACTTACTTACAAGATCTCTTAACCGTTTATTTAACAACAAAAAAATGATACCCAAATCCATTAAATTACTGCTTGTGGCATCATTAATTCCAATGGCTTTATTTGCACAGAGTACAAAGGAATTAAACATCAATCAGGCAATTGAACTTGGCATAGCCAATAGTAAAAACTTAAAATTATCTCAAAATAAAATAGATCAGGCTATGGCACAGCTTGAAGTAGTTAAAGATAATGCGCTACCATCAGCGAATGCTAACTTCATTTACAATCACGCCGAAATCCCGACCACCACTTTTACCTTACCCGGAGGTGGATCTTCTTTTCACTTACCCAACAGGGCTGATGCCTTTGTAGGAACTGCGGCAGTTCAGGAGTTGGTATACGGAGGCGGTAAACTTAAATACGCCAAGGAATCAACAAAATTATTGGCTGATGTAGCCCGGTTAGATGCTGATAAAAATAAGGAAGAAATTACTTATGCTGTAATTAATACCTATTATGCCTTATATAAGATAGCGCAAAGTAAAAAAGTTGTTGATCAGAATTTAGAATCAATTGCCGCCCAGATTAAACAGGCACAACGTTTTTTTGAGCAAGGTATCGTAACTAAAAATGATGTATTGCGGTTCCAATTGCAACAGGCTAACGTAACCCTTAACCAAATGGATATAGAAAGCAATCGCAAAATCATTAATTATAATTTGGATATTCTTCTTGGCTTACCAGAAGATACTGAAATCAATATTGCCGATCCGAGCGTGGGTTTGAAATCTATTGGTTCTTTAAATGAATATATTGCTCAGGCCATGACGAACCGCCAGGAGTTGAAACAACTTGATGTGCAAAACAAGGTGGCTGATTATAACATTAAAACGGTTAAGGCCAATACCTTACCTACTGTAGCAGTTGGCGCAAACTTATATTATATTAATCCAAGTGGTAGCTTTATTCCTCCGGTTAATCAATATTTAATGCCGGTAACCGTTGGTGCCACTGTTTCCTGGAACATCGGTAGCCTTTGGACAAATAAAAACAAAGTGAGTGAGGCTAAAATTGAGCAAAATGCCATCACTTTTCAAAAGGATATTCTAACAGATCAGGTTAAAACGGATATTAACAAAAACTTTCAAACTTATCAGGTTGCTGTAAATAAGATTCAGGTTCTGGAAACTTCAATCGCTCAGGCTACAGAAAACGACAAGTTACTTGCATCAAAATATAAAAACAACGTAGCCTCTGTTACCGATAGAATTGATGCAGAAACGCTTTTATATCAGGCGAAGATCAATTTAGAAATCGCAAAAGCTGATGCAGGTTTGGCTTACTACACATTATTAAAATCAACTGGAAAAATAACGCAATAAATACAGCAATGACAACTGAAAAGAAAAAAAAGAATATAGTAGTACCAATCATTTTAGGGGTTTTACTAGTAATAGGTATCGTTTTTGGTATCGTAGAGTGGAATTATTATAGCAAACACGTAGATACGGATGATGCGCAGATTGATGGAGATATCAGTCCTGTTGTTGCACGGGTAGGTGGCTATGTTAAGGATATTAATTTCGAAGAAAATACACATGTTACCGAAGGTCAGGTTTTAGTGAAACTTGATGATAATGATTATAAAGTAAAGTTAGAGCAGGCGCAATCTGGTCAAAAAGGGGCGAGTGCAGGAGTTGGTGTTGCACAATCGCAAATTGCCGCTACTCAGGCCAATACCAGTACAGCAAAAGCAAATGTAACGGCTGCAAGAGTAAAGCTAAACCTGGCAAATAAAGATTATGCCCGTTATGCAAACTTAATAAAAGATGGTTCCATCACGCAACAAGCATTTGATCAGGCAAAAGCATCGAAAGAATCAGCAGAAGCTGCTTTTCAGGCTGCTCAGGATCAATATAATGCTGCAGTTAAACAAGTAGGAACAACTCAATCTCAACTGGCGGTAAGTAGCAATGTAATTAGTCAGCGCCAAAGTGATATCGATTTTGCTAAATTACAATTATCATACACTGATATTAAAGCACCTGCAACAGGTTTAGTTTCTAAAAAGAATGTTCAAAAAGGACAATTGATTCAGCCTGGTCAGTCTTTATTCTCTATTGTGAACGATGGCAGTATTTACGTAACAGCGAACTTTAAAGAAACACAGTTAGAAAAAATTAAGTCAGGTTCTAAAGTAGAAATTGAAGTGGATGCCTACCCTGATGAAAAAATTCAGGGTGAAGTATATAACTTCTCACCAATAACTGGTGCTAAAGGTTCATTATTACCTCCAGATAATGCTACAGGTAACTTTGTTAAAGTTGTTCAGCGTATTCCTGTAAAAATTAAAATTCATCCATCAAAAGAAATGTTAGCCAAGTTACGCCCAGGAATGAGCGTTAAGGCCTCAGTTTCTACTAAATAAATTTAAAATGGCCGAAGTAGGTTTAAAAAAATGGATTATTACATTTACGGTAATCACGGCTTCTTTACTGGAGTTGATTGATACGACCATTGTAAACGTAGCAATCCCTCAAATACAGGGAAACCTGGGCGCTACCCTTGAGGATATCGCCTGGTTATCTACTGGTTATGCCGTTGCGAACGTAATTATCCTGCCTATGTCGGGGTGGTTAGGTAGTCGTTTCGGGCGTAAAAATTATTTCTTAACCTCCATTATCGTTTTTACATTGGTTTCATTTTTATGTGGTAATGCCACATCTTTAAATGAACTGATTCTGTTTAGGATTCTACAAGGAGTAGCCGGTGGTGGATTGATTTCTACTGCACAGGCAATTCTAATTGAAACCTGGCCTAGAGAAGATGTGGGTATCGCCACAGCTTTATTTGGTTTAGGTGCCGTTGTTGGTCCTACTGTTGGTCCTACCATTGGAGGTTATATTTTAGAAGTGGCAGATTGGCCATGGATTTTTTATGTGAATATTCCCGTCGGGATACTCGCGGCCTATTGTACCTATACCTTTATTCGAGAGACGCCAAAAGATGGGAAAGGGAAGCCCGTGGATTGGTGGGGAATTGCTTTATTGGCAATAGCTGTTGGTAGTTTACAAACCGTTTTAGAAAAAGGAGAAAGCGAAGACTGGTTCTCAACACCATACATTACCGCATTAGCTGTAATATCTGTTTTTGGGTTGCTGCTTTTCATCTGGAGGGAAACTGCTACTGAGTTTCCTATTGTAAACCTTAGGATCATGAAAAAAAGAAGCTTTTCTATCGGAATGTTTACTTCTTTTATTTTAGGATTCGGACTTTACGGCTCGGTTTTCGTTTTCCCGGTATTTGCGCAGAATTTGTTAAGCTTTACGCCTCTACAAACCGGAAAGCTATTTATTGCCGGTGGTATTTGTACCATTGCCATGATGCCGTTTATTGGTATTATGCTTAAAAAAGGTGTTCCTGCACAATTTATGGCGACCGGAGGAATGTTTTTATTCTTCGTTTTCTGTTGGATGCTGAGTAATTCAACATTAGCTTCCGGAACAGGTGATTTCTTTTGGCCGCTAGTGATTAGGGGTTTTGGTATGGCTTTACTGTTCGTGCCTTTAACCACGCTGGCTATGCAAGATTTATCAGGGGCGGAGATTGGTCAAGGATCAGGTTTAAATAACATGAGCAGGCAGTTAGGAGGGTCATTTGGAATTGCAGCATTAACAACTTTAATTCACGTTCGTGCTGGTTTCCATAGAAATAATCTGTTAACCAACATCAATGAATACAACCCGGCTTTTACGCAGAAGTTTAATGCTTTAATCAGCGGCTTTATGGCTAAAGGAACTTCTTTCTTAGATGCAAAATTAATGGCGATGAAAGCAATTGAAGGTACCGTAATTAAACAAACCATGTTGCTTACTTATAGTGATGCTTACTGGGTTGCAGGACTAATTATGTTGTTCTCTATTCCACTTTTATATCTTCAGAAATTTAAGAAAAACGCTAATATTGTTACAGATGCGCATTAAGTATTGCCCTGTTAAAGGCAATCACTAAGCTTAAGTTATACTAGAAATTCATATACTTCTGCCTTAAAGTCCTCCCTTCCGGGGAAGATTTAGGTGGGACTAAACAAAACAGCCGGTGTATTTTGTACATCGGCTGTTTTAACCCAAAAAATTAACAATCAATGCAATGCCCTTAAACATTGCAAATATTCTTACTTCGCTAGCTAGTAACCAAATAAGATTTTAAAATTAAAATTTATTCTACAATTATCCAAATTGTAAGCGCTAGAATTTTAATACCTTATGCATTTTTTGTAGTATTACCCTATACAAAACTATTGCTTAAGCTATGCCAAAACTCCGTTTGACTACACAGCGAGAATCTATCTTTAATAATGAGGTCATCTCGAAATTTGAGCTCTTCAACAGTCTTTTCTTAACCCTTCCATTTTATAAAATAAAAGATACAGGAACATTACTGCCCTTATTTTTTAAAAGTTGTGAAGAAGGAATATCCAACGGACAGAAGCCGGCTCAGGTGATTGAAGAATTTTTCACCAAGTATACCCATTATACAGAGCGGAAAGATATTATTGATTTACTGTTCCGTTTTATACAATATATTGAACGTCAGGTCGTACTTTTTGATGCTGTAGAAGATGCTTCATTTACAAAGTTGAATACAACTGATGAGCAAAGTACACTTGCCTTCATTTTAAAAAAGAATGCTGATAACAAACCAATGCTTTCCAAAATTGAGAAGTTGATTGATGAGTTATCATTGCGTTTAGTTTTAACGGCACATCCTACTCAGTTTTATCCAGGCAATGTTTTAGCGATCATTACCGATTTAACTCATGCCATTCGTGAGAATAACATCACTTCAATGAATTCGCTGCTACAGCAACTTGGAAAAACGCCTTTTTTTAACAAGAAATCTCCAACACCTGTAGATGAGGCTTTGAATTTAGCCTGGTTTTTAGAAAATACCTTTTACTTTGCTGCGGCGAATATTCAGGCAGAGATTGATCAAAATCTGGATGAATATAATCTTGAAACCAAGAAGATTTTAGAATTGGGTTTTTGGCCGGGAGGTGATCGTGATGGTAATCCAAATATCCATGCAGATACCACATTGGAAGTTTCTAAAATGTTGCGTCAGATTTTATTCCGCTGTTACTATCGCGATTTCAGGGTAATTAAACGCCGGATCACCTTTAGGGGAGTTGAAGAAAACATCGCTATTTTGCATGATGTACTTTATAAAAATGCTTTCGATCAGGCCTGTGAGTTACATGATATTTCTGACGAGTTAAGAGAAAACCTGAATAAAATTAAAGATACACTGCTTACAGAGCATGAAGGTTTGTTTGTTGAACTGGTTAATGATTTAATCAGAAAGATTGATTTGTACGGCAATTACTTCGCATCCTTGGATATCCGCCAGGACAGCCGCGTGTTGAGAAGTGTTCATGCATATTGCCGTCAAAACAAGCCTATTTCTTCACTGTATCCGGAAAATTATGATCAGCTTTCTGAAGGAGAAAAACTTAAGCTCATTTCTTTTAAAGAAGCTACACCCGTTTATGCCACGGATGGAGATGATCTGATTAAAGATACCATCCAAACGATAAAAGAAATCAAAGGCATTCAGAAACGCAATGGCGAAAAAGCCTGTCATAGGTTTATTATTAGTAATTGTCAGCGAGCAACCGATATACTTCAATTAATTGAACTATTTCTTTGGAACGGCTGGAGCAAGGATACATTAACCATAGATTTTGTGCCGCTTTTTGAAACGGTAACGGATTTAAAAGGCGCTGCTGATATTATGGATATCTTATACAGTAATCCTTTTTACAAGGCACATTTAGCAAGCAGAGGTAATAAACAAGATATTATGCTTGGCTATTCCGACAGTACAAAAGACGGGGGCTATTTAATGGCCAATTGGTCTATTTTTAATGGAAAAACTTCATTAACCGCTGTTGCTAAAAAGCATAATATCCAATTGGCATTTTTTGATGGACGGGGTGGGCCTCCGGCGCGTGGTGGTGGTAAAACACATCGTTTCTACGCCTCAATGGGGAAAGAAATCGCCAATAAGAATATGCAGTTAACTGTTCAGGGACAAACCATCAGTTCACAATATGGCTCGGTGGAAAGTGCTGAGTTTAACATTGAACAGTTAATCAATGCCGGAATTTCATCTGGTTTAAAAGAGAAACACAATGTACTTTTAGATCCTGAAAATAAAACATTGCTTGATGAAATGGCTAATGATGCTTACAAAGGTTTTGTTGATTTGCGTGAACATCCATTGTTCGTTAGCTATCTTGAAAAATTATCACCACTGAAATTATTGTCTCAGGCAAACATCAGTAGCCGACCGGTAAAAAGAAATGGTGGCGGCGAAATGAAACTGGAAGATTTAAGGGCAATCAGTTTTGTAACAGCCTGGAGCATGTTAAAGCAAAATGTTCCTGGTTTTTATGGAATGGGAACTGCATTAAGTAATCAGGAGAAAGCCGGAAACTGGGATAAAGTCATTAAAGTTTACGAAGATTCTGATTACCTAAGAACAATCGTGGATAACTGTATGATGAGTATGAGCAAATCAGACTTCGCTATAACAGCTCATTTAGCCGCAGACGAGGAGTTTGGTGCTTTTTGGACACAATTGCATGAAGAATTTGAATTAACGAAGAAAATGCTCTTAAAGCTTTCAGGGCAGGAAACACTAATGGCTAATTATCCGGTAGATAAAAGATCGATTGCAACACGTGAGCGAATCATTTTACCATTGGTTTTAATTCAGCATTTTGCGCTTGAAAAACTGCAGCACAATCAAAATGAAAGTGATCAAACCGCTTTAGAAAAGTTGGCGGTGAGAACAGTATTTGGAATTGTGAATGCCGGAAGGAATTTGGCTTAGAGTTTAATTAGTCAAATAAGAAAGATCGTCATTGCGAGGCACGAAGCAATCTTAATTCGATATGTTGCGAACGTAGTAGGATTGCTTCGTGCCTCGCAATGACGTTATACCTAAAAAATAAACCCTTGCAGATTTTATCTACAAGGGTTTATTTTTTTAAGTCTGCAAACCCGTAAGGTTTTTAAAACCTTACGGGTTTAAGTTAGACTATCGATCAATCGAGCCCATAACTTTTTGGCCGAAGGCATTTAATGCGTCTTTTTCAGCTGCACCATCGCTTACCATTTGGTGTACTTCTAAAGCGCCACAAATATTGGTAATCATCTCGCCTGCAACATCAACCTCATGCTCACTAACACCTCTGAATTCACAGAAAGCCTCTAAAACCTCTAAAGTAGTTTCCAATTGAGCAGGCGTAGTGTTTTGAAACAATTGTCTTATAACCGGAATCTTCATTATTTTATTTTGTTAAAAAGTTCAATCAAACCTTCAGCTTTGTTGGTTTGCACCTGATCAACCAAATTACCACCTTCAAAAGCTGCGAAAGTTGGTAAATTATCAACGTTTGCAAATTTGCGTGAGTTTGGAAGTTTTTCGGCATCCACAATTAAGAAAGCTACATCTTCATTTTCTGCAGCCAGCTTTTTAAATTTCGGTTTCATGATTCTACAGTTACCACACCATGATGCGGCATACTGAACCATTACTTTGGAGTTGTCGGCTAAATATTGTTGAAGATTATCCTCAGTTAATTCTAAAAACATAATGTTTATTTTATTAGTTAGCGGCTAAATATTCAGCAACGCCATCTCTGTTAGCGTTCATTGCTTCTTTTCCTTCTTCCCAGTTTGCAGGGCAAACCTCGCCATGTTTCTGAACGTGAGTATAAGCATCAATTAAACGTAAATATTCTTTAACATTTCTACCCAATGGCATATCGTTTACACTTTCGTGGAAAACTTTACCCGTTTCGTCAATTAAATAGGTGGCTCTGAAAGTAACGTTTGAACCAGAGAAAGATTCATTTCCTTCTTCGTCATAGTTAACTTCTTGATCTAAAATATCTAAAATTCCAGATAATTGTCTGTGGGTATCAGCCAAAATCGGGTAAGTAACACCTTCAATACCACCATTGTCTTTTGGCGTATTTAACCAGGCAAAGTGAACTTCGTTTGTATCACAAGATGCGCCGATTACGATGGTATTTCTTTGTTCAAATTCAGGTAAAGCCGCTTGGAAAGCATGTAATTCTGTAGGGCAAACAAATGTAAAATCTTTTGGATACCAGAATAATAATACTTTGCTATTTTTATTTACAGCTTCTTCAAATACATTGATTTTCAAGTCATCACCCATGTCTGACATTGCATCAATACTAACACTTGGGAATTTTTTACCTACTATTGCCATAATATTTTGTCTTTAATTTTATGCGACAAAGGTACGGCTAAAACTCATCCAAATCAACCCATGTTTATTAATAGTTCATTGTATTTATTGATAATGATATAGATGAAAACTATATTATGATAAATATGTATAGCAATTTTCTATGTTTTTGTTATGGTAATAAATGGATGATGCTTTTAGGCTTAGAAGCCCTGCTATTCGTTACAATCTTTTAAAGAACTTCTGTCATGCTGAGGCACGAAGCATCTGTTTCATCGGTTACAGATGCTTCGTGCCTCAGCATGACAGTACATTCAAGGTTGCTGCAAATAAAACCTTTTCTGGTTTTAATAGAAGTTGCTTTTAACTACTTTTTCAAAGTACGCTCATATAACTTGAATATGCGTTTATATTCATCGGTCCAGCTGCTTGGTTCTACAAAACCATGATCTTCCACCGGGTAGGCCGCCAACTCCCAATTGTCTTTTCCAAGCTCAATAAAACGTTGTGTCAAACGAACAATATCCTGGAAATGAACATTCACATCTACCATTCCATGTGCCATGAGTAAATTTCCTTTTAATTTGTCCGCAAAGTAAATTGGCGAACTTCTTTTATAGGCAATCGGATCATTGAATGGTTCATTTAAAATATTTGAGGTATAACCATGATTGTAATGTGCCCAATCGGTAACAGAACGTAAAGCTGCACCGCTGGTAAAAACATCAGCTTCATTAAACATCGCCATTAGGGTAATAAAGCCACCGTAAGATCCACCATATAAACCTACATGTTTAGGATTTACGCCATATTTCTCGACCAGAAATTTTACTCCATCTGCTTGATCAGTTAAGTCCTTTCCACCCATGTGGCGATAAATACCTGTGCGGTGATCGCGACCATAACCAGAACTTCCGGTATAATCAATATCAATTACAGTGTAACCATTATCGGCCAGTAAATTATTAAACATAAACTCCCGGAAGTATGTGCTCCAGCCAAAGTGAACATTTTGCAAATAACCAGCACCATGTACAAAAACTACTGCAGGATGATTGGGATGTGGCTTTTCAGATTTATAAACCCTGGCATAAACATCAGCACCATAACGGTTTTTGAAACTTACCAGATCTGGTTCACGCCATGGGTAAGACTTAAATTCAGCTGATGTAGATTCTGTCACTTTTGTAGCTTTTGCACCAACTTGATTGGGTTGAATATATAACTCACCAGGTTTATTCATGTACGAATAATTGATGGACACATATTTTTCATCAGGTGAAAGGATAATTTCATTTAAGCCTTTCATCATTGTGATTTGAATAGGCTGACCGCCACTAACGCTGATTTTAAAGAAATTTGTAATGCCGGGATGTTCCTTATTGGCTTTAAAATAGAAGGTTTTTTTATCTTTAGAAAGCTGTACAGACTGAACCTCCCATTTGCCTGATGTAAGCTGCTTTTTCTCACCAGTTGAAACGTTGGCTACATAAAGGTGTGAATAACCTGTTGCTTCACTTTGGTAATAGATGTGATTATTATCTACCCAGCCTGTATTTCCCTGGTAAAATCCGCTAATGCCCGGCCCGCCAATCCAAGCCTCGTCGCGCTGACGATCAATTAAAGAAAACTTACCTGTAGAAGCTTCTAATTTTAAAACCCAGCGGTCTTTGTTATCCTGAGATGTAGCGATGACAATCCCTGAAGTTCCATTTTCATTCCATAACGGACCAAACAAATTTACAGGACGGTCAGCATTTTTCTTTTTCAGGGTATCAAGCGCTTTCGGATAATCTTTTAAATAATCAGGCAGATCCTTTATCCCCGGAATGGTTGATGGCTGAAAGGCATATACAGAATCTCTTTCCCTATCATAAATAAAACCATGAGAAACATTTTCATTTTCACCAACTTTGGTTCTCCCTGGAATATCTTCAGTATATCCTGATGCAGTAACGTAATTGGGGATGATGGTGTTATGGTTATTTTGTGCAGGCGTGGTGAGTTTGTAAGTAACATAACGGCCATCGGGGCTGATCACAACTTCGTTCAGAAATTGATCTTCAGTATATAATTCTTTCAATGATTTTGTATCGGTAGGAGGAGTGCCAAAACGACCTCTGACTGAGCGGTTGCTACCCTTTGTTTCTGAATTTCTTTTTTTGATGATATCGAATAATGTTGTTTGTTCCGCCTTCAACCATTGATCTTGTTCCGTTGCTGGCTGCGATTTTGCTTTCCCAGCTTTTTTACCTTTAACAAAATTAGTAAGCTGTGTGGTCTCCGCAGACTTTAAATCGATTTCAAAGAGGTTATCTCCCTGTTGATAAACGACATTTCCATTAACCAGGAAAATCGGATTACTTTCACGCTCCAATGTATTCGTTAGGCGGGTTTCTTTATTGGATTTAGTTTGTAGAAGGTAAATATCTCCGCTTTTCTCCACTAAACCAAGTGAGCGATTTTGATTATAAACATAGTTTAAACTTAACAGTTTTTCATCTTCTTTATCTGCAGCTTTAATAGGTTTAGGGGATGAAGTGGTAACTTTGTAAAGTTCTTCCTTAGCCTTATTTTCAGGATTCCAGTTAAAGTAAAGTGTTTTACTATCGGCTGTCCAGCGGAAATTAGTTGGCGAAGTTCCCATCCATTTAGGGTCTCGCATAATTTTTTCGACTGTTAAGGGGGCAATTTGTTGTGCAAAAGTATATTCGCCCGTGCAGAGCAAAAGGAAAAATAAATATTTTTTCATGAATTTGGATTGGATGCTGCAATTTAGATATTGCATAAGCCAATTCATTAAGGAAATGGAAATGTTACAACTAAATTCAACCACAGGTTTAGGATATATTGATTTAGCTGGCCGCAGATTCGCAGATTAATTTACTAAATGCTCAATGTCCATAAATAACTAATCTAGGCATCTGCGGCAAAGTTCTTCAAAGGTAACTTATCTGATCACTCTTCCGGTTTTATCCACATTTACCTGATCAAACGGCTTTAAATATTCATTAATAATTACCGAAAATTCTCTTCGGGTTAAAACTCTTTTCAAATCATATTTTGAAGGAAATTTATAGCTGCTATTCCATTTTTTCTGTAGTTCTGTTTTAGTGGCCTCAACAGCTTTATTGCCCACATATGAAACCAGTAAGATGGTATTTTCCAGATTAATTGGCACATCTTTATGGTCATCGAACCATATTTGTGCCTTATAATAGTAATCTTTTATCGGTTGTTTAATTTCCTCATTAGTAACTTCCTTTTCTGGATTAAAAAACGCCCTTTCATTTTTGATCTCTGCTTTTAGAATGCCAGTAATCCCAATTTTCTGGATGGCTAGCCAGTTCGAATCAGCGACTTTTACGTCGACAAAAGGCATCAATGGTAGTTTATAGGTTAAGAGTTCGCCTTGAATTGCTTTTAAATTAGATAAGCTGGTTTTCGTTTTAAAAAAGGCTGCATAGGCTGAGGTAGCTCCAGCTGCCTGACCAATCTCTATGCTATTGGGGTTAATGTATAATAAGTTTTCCTGATCAGGAATTAATAGATGATATAAAGATAAAAAGTTTGGAGTACCAGTAATTCCGGAAATGGTTGTGCGGTATAAGTTTTCGGTATAATTTAAAGCGCTTAGGCGCACTGGTTTTAAATTGGTAATGTTTAAATTAGAAAGAAGCTTATCATTGTTGTCTGCCACAACCAGGACTTTAGCTTTTATGCTTTTACTTTTACTGATTTTGGCCTCCCATCCACTACCAGAACGTTCAATAGCGACAATAGGCGTGTCATTTATAATTTTAAACAATTTAATGCCATCTACCTTATCTTTTCCTGTGTTTTTCTTTTTTGTTTGGGTTGATTTTTTTTCTAAATCCTTGATATATGCAATTCCCCTCAGCTGTACATTTTCATAAATTTTATAGATCTCTGCTGATTTTGTCTCTTTAATTTTATCCAGACTAAAAGGATTGCTTTGAGTTAAAATTACCACACTGGCACTAGAACGTGAAACCTGTAGACCTGAAGAATAGGCGGCATCAGCATTTCCTAATATTAATACATCCGTTTTAATAGTTTGTGCGAAAATGAGTGTAGGAATCAAACATGCGAAAGCAAAAAATAACTTCTTCATCTGTGGATTTTAAATTCATTGCAATATGCTTTAAAAGCATGAATTTTTTATGATCAAGCGTATTCATTTTAAATAAGCTGGAGAATGCAAAGTAAAAAACATATTTTGGTGCTATGGATTTAGAACAACTTAAATACCCTATCGGACAATTCATAATGCCTGAAGTTTTCGATAAACACCAGGCCAATATCTGGATTGCTGAAATTGAAGCGCTTCCGGCTCAAATTAAACAAGCCACAGCACATTTAAGTAAGGAAGAATTGAATCAAAGCTATCGTCCTGGCTGCTGGACATTGCGACAGGTTGTACATCATCTTCCAGACAGTCACATGAATGCATACATTCGTTTTAAGCAGGCTATCACTGAAGATGTTCCAGTCATCAGACCATATGACGAGGAAAGATGGGCAGAAACGGAGGAGGCAAAGGATGGCGATATTGAAATGTCAGTCGCCTTATTAACCGCTTTACACCAACGGTTGGTATCCTTTTTAAAGACTTTAAAACTGGAAGATTATCAAAGAAAATATATCCACCCTGCGCAAGGAAAAGAAATAAGCCTGGCAAATATGTTAGGCATGTACGCCTGGCATGGAAAACATCACCTGGCTCATATTGAGCATACAATGAAAGGTAATTTGAACACAGCTATACAATAGATATCTTAGATGCCTTGCATGGTTAAATCAATATAGTTAGCTTATTTTACTGTTAAAATTCGAGTATAACAAGTCTTTGATTTTACCATGTAAGCACAATGAATCATAAATAGTAATAAATAATCAATTTAATATTTTTATTACATCAATATCAACATCATTGCGCTCATCGCAATCATAATGGCATCTTCAACAATAGTTACTGTACTCATGGGTAAATTAAAAACAGCGCCAAGGCAAGCACATTGAATCTTTCTCTTATTTAAAACGCTTTCTAATACACCAAAAATACTCACTATCATCACAATTAATGTAACCCAGTTTACAATAACAGGGGATAAGTTAAGTGCGAAACTTAAGCCCAATCCCAGTTCAATGAAGGCATAAATATATCCCCAAGGACTGAATTTTTTAGCAACGATATCATACATCGCATAACTTTCAGCAAATGCTTTTAGGTTTAGCATTTTAAAAAACGAAAAGGTAAGGAAGAAACCAGCCATGAAAACCCTCATAAACAACATAATGTCTATCATGCTATTCTGCAATGAAACTATTAGGGAGATAGCTGTAACATATCCAAAAATTAATAAAATAGGTTTGTAGGTAGCTGCCCAGGATTTCGTTTCTTCAACCACTTCATTAGGTGTCGCATCAGAAATTTGATATTTACTCTCCTGGCCACCCAAAGCTTGTTGCAAAGCATTTAAACTAATGTGTTTATCCATGCTTATCGTTGCTGAACTGGCCTCTTTCGAAACTTCAACAGAAGAAACTTCAGGTAAAATTAAAAGGTTATTTTTTACTTTATTTTCGCAACCGCTACAGGTCATGCCCGTGAGTTGATAGGTATGTGTCATGATAAAATGTTTACACAAATTTACCTATAGTACAGGTGAGAACCGTTACAGAATAATCATAAAGTTTTATAAAATTTTAGATTATATGATCTGGATAAGAACAGTAGATTGGAGTTGGAAATTTTAAGTTTCTTTTCGTCCTTAATGGTTATTAGATTCTCACCATTAAGGAATTAAGAAGGTTAAGGTTGAACTTGGTTAAATACTTAAAACAATCTTTGTTTCATCTAAACCCTAAACCCTAAACCCTATTATACCACTAAAACAGAAGTCATGGTCAGTGAACCACCAATGGCCTTATCATTAAAGAAAGAGAGCTCTTCCTCATCGTTTTTTAAACCTAAAGTGTAAATCAATGGTAAATAATGTTCTGGCGTTGGAATGGCCAGCATCGCATCCGACCCCAGATTACGATAATTAATTAATGGCTTATGGTCGCCATTCGCAATGAGGTTTTTAAACTTATCATTCATTTCATTTGCCCAATCGTATCCGCCACAATTGATCATTTCCCAGCTGATCATCCGTAGATTGTGTACCATGTTTCCGCTACCGATAACTAAAACACCTTTTTTTCGAAGTGCATAAATCTCTTTCGCAATTTCATAATGCGTTGCAGGAGATTTGGTATAGTCAATACTCAACTGAAGAACAGGAATATTTGCATCTGGGTACATATGTCTTACAATTGTCCAGGTGCCATGGTCTAATCCCCAGTCATGATCCATACCCACAGGCGCAGACTGAATAAGGGTAGAAATTTCTTTGGCTAATTTCGTATCGCCAGGCGCCGGATATTGAACATCAAAAAGTGCTTGGAAAGCCACCAAAATCATGGATAGTTGAAGGGAAATCCATCGCCGTAACGAAAGTTCCGTGTGTATACCAATGTGCTGAAACAACCAGAACAGCTTTAGGTACAGGGATGTTTTTTGCCAGATCTACCCAACTTTCACTAAACTCATTGTGCTCAATACCATTCATAGGCGAACCATGACCGATAAAGATCGTAGGCATAAGATCTGTTTGTGGCAAACGTTGAGTGAAATTTCTAAATTGGGATAAAGCTGACATGATACATATTTTTAAAACGTCATTTCGACTGATTGGAGAAATCTTTTAAACTGTTTCTCAATTATTTTTCAATCGAAATGACGGTCTAATCATTATTTTGCTTGAACAAATTCTAAGTTCAATTTGATGGTTACATCTTTAGCAACACCCGCACCAGTTGGATCATATTTAATGTTATAATCTAAACGGTTGATTGTGGTGGTAGCGCCAAAACCAGCTTTGGTATTTCCTTGCTGATCTTTTGCTGTTCCGCCATATACTACTGCAAATTTCACATCCTTGGTTACATCACGAATGGTTAATTTACCGCTTAATTCATAATTGTTACCGCTTAATTTTTTGAAAGATGTGCTTTCAAATTTCATAGTCGGAAATTTTTCAGCATTAAAAAAATCATCTGTTTTTAAATGGCCATCACGCATTTCAACACCGGTGGTAATGCTGTTTACATCAACTGTAAATGCAATTTTAGCATCAGTTAAATCTGGTTTAGATGCAGTAACTGTACCATCAAATTTTTTGAATGATCCATCAACGAATGAAATGCCCATATGTTTAACTGAAAAGTTAACAAATGAGTGCATTGGATCTATTTTCCAGCTGGTTTGTGCAAATGAAGAGATGCTAATAGAAGCAGCTACTAAGAATAAGAATAATTTTTTCATGTCTTGTTTTTCTTACAAAGGTATGCTTACAGCTGAGGCTGTAGTGTTGATGTATGATAAGAAAAAATTAAATCATCTGTAATCTGCTTTATTATAATGAGTTAAGTTTTCTTGTCACAAGATAGAATATCCAGTGGCTAGGTTTCAGGCATAAAATTATATTTCATCCAACGTTTTCCGCAGATCAGATGTAAGAGTTTTGTATACTGTAGGCGTTAATGTTGTCACTTTTTTAAATTGAGCAGAAAGATGAGCCACACTACTATAATTTAACTGATAGGCAATTTCACCTAATGTTAACTCGCCATAGGTAAGCATTTCTTTAGCTTTCTCAATTTTCTGAGCGATAAAATATTTCTCGATGGTTTGATTTTCAACCTCAGAAAATATCGTACTAATCTGTGTGTATTCAAGTTGGATATGCTCACTTAAATATGTTGACATATTAACTTTAAGTGGTTCTTTTGAATAGTGAATCAGATTAATGATGCAGGTTTTGATCTGTTCAGCGAGTTGAGTTTTTTTATCTGCTAATAATTCAAAACCAAAATGGCTTAAACTTTCAGCAATTTTAAGTTGATCATCTGCCTGGATATTTTCAGCCAATACAACTTTGCCTAGTTCAACCGAAACAGGGTTAAGGCCAAGCTTTTCAAGTTCGGCCTTAACCACCATTTTACAACGGTCGCATACCATATTTTTGATATGCAAAATCATTATTTGGGTTTTATGGTTTCAGAAATGTCTCCGCAATCAAACATCATACTACCATAATATGGATTCTCAATGTTCTCTTTTTCATTTAACCAACTGGCTTTTGCCATCGGGCAATGCTGAACATAAACCGTAGCATTATTAAACCCGATCGTTCTAATGGTCTTAATCATGGCAGATGAGAGGCTTTCAAAAGATTTTCTCTGTAACTTAATGTCTTTGGCAACGGCTAATTCGCTCGCTTTTGCTTTGATAATTTTAGCTTGTTCTATCCAAAGTGCATGTTGTGCTGCGGGTAAATCTTTGTGTGGAATGGCATCAACCTTAGTTAATAAAACTTTGGCTTTTTCTGTCGCCGTGTCTTTTTTATCAGTTGCTAAAGCATTTTTTACATCGTAATAAGCTGTTAATAATTGGTTAAAAGCTACATCTGTTTTGCTTTGTGCAAAGGTTAGTTTAGTTGTTGCTATGGCAATGATGGCCATTAGGATTATAGTTTTTTTCATTGTGATTTATATTATGTAGTGATAATGAATTTTATGCGAGTGCTAAACACCGTCAAGATTCATCGTGAATTTTATTTTAAAACGTTAAAAAAGTTAAACTCTGCCCTTACCAGATACATGTTTTTGGTATAACGGTCAGTCATATTTCCTGCAGCTTGAAAACGGTAGCCCAAATCAATTCTGGTGGTACTATTTAGAATTACCTGAATAGCTGGAGCTAAATCTAAATAGCTTTGACCAGAGCTTGGGTCCGTTTTACCCAACATTTCAAAGTATACGTTGAAATTAGGTTCCTTATAGTTTTTATAAACGAAAGGTAAAACCAGGTAACCAGATGATAAACTATATGAAAGCATATTATTTGGTCTCGGCATTCCCGTAATTTGTTTGTCGCTATCTTTAAAAGCATGAGCATAACCTAATGTTGCGGATAGGGCTAATTTGTGTAACAACTGCGTAAACACGAAACCACCCTGGGCGCCACTGTTATCGCCTTCTAAATTAATATCTCTGGTGTAGGTTGGCCGTTTACTGGTGCTGATTCTTCCGAAGGCAGCAGCCCTGAAATGACTATGTGCTTCATCAATAGAAAGAAAGCGGTACTTCGCATATAAACTGCCACCTTCTAAACGATACTTTCCATCCATATCAGAAAGAAAAGCCTGCGCATGCGCCATCAGGTTTTTATTAAAGCCAAACATTACTTCTGGAATTGTCCTGCTCACAAAACCCGGATTATTAAACATACCCTCGTTGGTTAAACGAACACCAATAGATTTGGTAGGCATATTACTTGCAGGCTCTGTGAACACATATAATTCCTGACTAAAAGCAAATTGCATCGTGCTGATGACGACCAGCACCATAATAATCAGTCGTCTCATTTAGGAAAGAATAAGGTGATAAACACGCGTTTTCTTTCCGTTTACAACAGCTGTTCCACTTGCATAAGCATCAGATGATACTGCATTGGCTTGCTTTTTAAATGCAGAACCAGAAATAAAATTCTTATCTACAATTGATGCCTTTACCGTTCCATTTAGGGTTTTGCTTTTTGCATTTACGAAACGATAAACATTTCCGTCTACAATGGCCTGACCTTTATCGTCTATCTTAACTTGGTTAAAGGTAAAATCTGCAGTTAAGCCACCTACAGAAAAGCCAGCATCCTGCACTTTTTTACGCACCATATCCAAGTTGATATCAGCACCTTTTTTAAAAGTAAGTACAAAGATATTTTTATTTAAATCAGGTTTTACTGACGTGATGAAGCTTAATGTTTCTAAAGATTTTTGTGTGGCATTAGAACACATGGAACAGGTTAAACCTGTTACCTGTAAATCTGCAGTTGATATTTGTTGTGCCGAAACATTTACGGCGAAAAGAAGCATAATGATGCTAAATAATTTAATCGTTTTCATGATTTTTTTGAATTAGAATTTAAGAAAATGTAACATTGAGCCTGTTAAAATGCTATTGCTAACATTAATAGGCTAAACGATTAATCCTAATTCCTAAAAATACAATTGAAAACATGCAAAGCTACCCTTGATGAAAGTGGGGGAGCTTTATTGGAGATTTTGCTATAAAACTTTGGACTGATATTCGATAGGAACTCTAAAACTGGTGGATGAAGAAAAAGTTGAATAGCAAATAACTTCGGCATTTGTATTTGTGCCTCAGTTTGATGACTATCCTTAACCTTAACAGTTACCTGTGTGTTTTTACAGCAACCATTATCTTTTTTCTTTTCAGCAGGGATATCCTTACAGAATTTACAAGAAATCTCATTGCTGAACAGTTTTACGTTCTCTAATTTACCGCCGCAGAAATGCAAGCTTAAAGCCAAACCCATAACACTAACCGCATAGAATACGGCCAAAGAAAGTGCTATTTTTTGTTTTAACTTCATTAATACAAATGTATGTTAAAAAAAACCGAATAATAAACCCCATTATTTATTGAATTTCATTTTTTAGCTTAATTTAGCCTCAAACACCATTTAAATGAAGAAATTTTTATTGTTCATCTGTACATTTTCAATGCTTTCTGCTTTTGCAGCAAAACCCAAAAATCAATACGTCCGGATTAAAACCGAGTTTGGAGAATGCGTTATTAAATTATATAATGAAACCCCATTGCATAGAGATAACTTTTTAAAGTTGGCTAAAAAGGGTTATTATAATGGGGTATTGTTTCATCGGGTGATTAAATCTTTTATGATCCAAGGCGGTGATCCTGATTCCAGAAATGCCATGCCTGATTCTTTATTGGGCGAAGGTGGGCCTAAGTACACTATCCCTGCAGAATTTAGAGATAGCTTGTTTCATAAAAAAGGTGTATTGGCTGCGGCAAGGGAAGGAGATGTTATCAATCCATCCAAGGCATCTAGTGGTAGCCAGTTTTATTTAGTGCAGGGAAAAGTTTTTACAGATGAGCAGTTGAATGCCCTGGAGGAAAAGCGCTTGAAATTCAAAATTCCCGAATGGCAAAGACAGATTTATAAAACCATTGGAGGTGTGCCACATCTGGATAGAAATTATACAGTTTATGGCGAAATTGTAGTGGGTTTAGATATGGTTGATAAAATTGCTGCTATGGAAACAGATAAAAACGACCGACCTAAGCAGGATGTGAAAATGGATATTACGGTTTTGAAAAGAAGAGCGGTAAGGAAGCTGGAAAAGCGGTTGGAGCAAATCGAAATTAAGGTTTGAGTTTCCCACGATTTTAATCGTGGGTTGTGCAATTGGATGTGAATTAATATTCCATTAGTCTTGAATATTAAAAATATAGCCCATGATTTCAATCATGGAGATAGATATATGGTTATGCAAATGATATTCCATTAGCCCATGATTTCAATCATGGTTAAAAAATTAGAAATTTTGAAGCCCGTAATTTGCAATATTTTTCATGATTTTAATTGTTATAAATATTTAATCGAAAAAATGTAGATTCATAAAGTGATTTAATTAAACAATCAAGTTATGTCTCATTCGTATAATAAGATTTGGATACATGCGATTTGGGCTACAAAAAATAGAAATCATTATATATCGCATCAGATTGAACGCAAGGTCTATGAATTTATCTATAATCAATTTAAAGATCTAGGTTGTGTCGTTCGGATAATAAATGGAATGCCTGACCATATTCATTGTCTTTTTCTATTATGCCCCAATAAATCTATTGCCGAGGTTATCAAACAAGTTAAGGGGAGTTCTTCACATTATGTAAATCAGGAAAAATTAATTCTTGATAATTTCTCCTGGCAAACTGGTTATGCCTCATTTTCTATTAGTGAATCAGTAATGGAGCGGGTTTATCAATATATTAAAAATCAAAAGGAACACCATAGAAAGAAAAATTTTCAAGATGAATATGATGGTTTTTTGAATCTTCATGGACTTTCAGAAAAATAAAATGTTTTCAGATGGCTGAAATTTTCTTAAAATGGAAAGAGCATATCCCGTAGTGCGTTTAATAATCCTAAATTTACCACCACAAATGAGCCTAATAAATGAAAATCATCTCCTATAATGTAAACGGTATTCGTGCCGCAAGCACCAAAAACTTTTTTGGCTGGCTGCAAGCTACAAATGCAGATATGGTCTGTTTGCAGGAGGTAAAAGCTTTGCCAGAACAAATAACAGAAATTATTGCTTTAATAGAGCAGTTAGGGTATCACCATTTTTGGTTTCCGGCACAAAAGAAGGGCTATAGTGGTGTAGCTATTCTTACTAAAATCGAACCAAATAGGGTTGTTTTTGGCTGTGGAGAAGAATGGATTGATCAGGAAGGCAGAATTTTGCGAGCTGATTTTGATGACTTTTCATTAATGAGTTTGTACATGCCATCAGGCTCGAGTGGAGATGAGCGGCAGGTTAAGAAATACGAATTTATGCGATTTTTTGATGCGTATATTGGAACGCTTCGCCAGGAAATCCCTAATTTAATTGTAAGTGGAGATTATAATATTTGTCATACGTCAATTGATATTCACAATCCCAAATCAAATGCTAACTCATCTGGATTTTTGCCCGAAGAACGTAAATGGATGCAACTGTTTTTAGATAACGGTTTTATCGATACATTTCGTTATTTCAATCAGGATCCGCATCATTATACCTGGTGGAGTTATAGGGCTGGTTCGAGAGGGAAGAACCTGGGTTGGCGGATTGATTATCATCTGGTTACCAGACAAATGGAAAGCAGATTGAAAAATGTGAGGATCTTACCCGATGCGATTCACTCTGATCATTGTCCGGTTTTGCTGGAAATCGACTGATTTAAATAGTCTAGCTAAAGCAGGGGCTTATTATTACAATGGATTATAAATGTTCTGCCTCGTATTTTTCACCTGCTTTTAACATCAGCTCAATTTGCTTTAAATCATCCGCTGTTAATTCTTCTTTTTCCTGCAGTTCAAATACCGCAACCATATTGTCTTCGTATTGTTTTTCGGTTTTGATCACGATTTCCTGTGGCATGATGATTCAGCTTAAAATTTGATTGTATCAGTTGGTGTAATGCAAAAATCTAAACGGATGTCATGTTCATTTACATCATCGATTTTATCAATTGCAGGTAACAAAGATAAGCCTATTTTTTGAGCATTTATATTTTCGAGAAAACGATCATAAAAGCCTTTGCCATAACCTACGCGATAACCATTTTTATCAAAAGCTAAAAGCGGAATTAAAACCAAGTCTATTTCACCATGATGAATAGTTCCCTTTTGCGGTTCGAGAATATCATAAATATTTCTTTGTAAATCATGTTCACCTAAATATTCATGATTGGTCATCAAAGCTGTTTCAAAATCAGCTTTTGGAACGATGATCTTAATTTGTGGATGGTTTTCTGTCAGCCATTCAATTAACAAAAAAGTATTAGGCTCTTTTTTTTCAGTTATGGGTAAAAAGATGTGAAGTGTTTTGATGTTACCAAAATCTAGTGTTGTAAATTGATTAAATAAACCATTGTTTAGTAGCTTATATTTTTCATCACTAATTGCTAATCTATCTTTTAAAGCTTTTTTTCTGATTTCTGCTTTTAGCATAATAACAAAGTTAAAGATTACTAAATAGAAAAGCCTCTAAAGAATTAACTTCAGAGGCTTTTCGTTATTATATTGGATATTATTTTACACGCTCAACATACTCTCCTGTACGTGTATCAATTTTAATTTTATCACCTTGATTCACGAACATAGGTACTTTTACTTCAACGCCATTTTCTAGTGTTGCAGCTTTTAATGCGTTTGTAGAAGTATCACCTTTTACTGCTGGTTCTGAATATGTAATTTCAAATTCAGCGAAGTTTGGCAACTGACCCATGATGGCTTCATCACTTTCCATTGAAACGATCACACTCATGCCTTCTTTCAAGAATTTGATTGCTGAACCAAATAAAGATTTTTCTACATTATATTGTTCATAGGTATTGTTATCCATTACTACCAAATAATCGCCATCTTCATATAGATATTGATAATCACTGGTTTCTACGCGGCAAATTTCTACAGCCTCATCTGTATTCATACGAGCCTCTACAATTCTACCCGATTTAATGTTACGAAATTTACCAGTGTAAAATGCACCACCTTTACCTGGTGTACGGTGATTCCATTCGTCAACAGTAACCAATTCCCCGTTTAAACGAAGGATGTTGCCGTTTTTAATTTCTGATGCTTTAGCCATATTGTTTGATCCTTAATTGGATTTATATTTCAGTTTTTTGTGATCGCAAAGGTAAAATTATTTTATTTAAAACCTATAAAGCTTTAAGGGATAAGGCTTAGGGTTGAGTAACATTAAAGGTTATTTCACCCGTTCCATATAATCACCACTTTTGGTATCAATCTTAACTTTATCTCCTTGATTAATGAATAAAGGCACTCTGATTTCAGCTCCGGTTTCTAGCGTTGCATATTTTTGTGCACTTGTAGAAGTATCACCTTTTACTGCCGGCTCGGTGTAGGTGATTTCAAGCTCAACACTGTTTGGAAGCTGCGCCACAATCGGTTCATCACTTTCGAACGCAATGGTAACATTCATACCCTCTTTTAAAAACTTAATCGAACTGCCAAAAAGTAATTTAGGAATATTGTATTGTTCGAATGTGTTATTATCCATCACAACCAGATAATCACCATCTTCATATAAATATTGATAATCGTTTGTTTCTACACGACAAATAGTTACTTCTTCATCTGTGCGAAAACGATATTCAACAATTTTGCCAGTTTTAACGTTTCTCATTCTTGCCTGATAGAATGCACGTAAATTTCCTGGCGTACGGTGAATGTATTCTTCTACACTGACTAATTCCCCGTTAAAACGCAAAACGTTTCCACTTTTTACTTCTGATGCTTTGGCCATTTGATATTGAAATGTTTTTAAGAACATCAAAGTTAAAAAATGGTTTCTGATTTGGAAAGGAAAACTGGTTCATTGGTTCGATAGTCATTCGTTCATTGGTTTGGAAACTTATGCTAAGATGACCAGGTCTTCGTTTTGTCTTTTTGCCAAAAAACACCATATAAAAGAAATGCCTTTGGGAACCACTCCAAAGGCATAATCAACCTAAACCTCAAACTAAACTATGAAAAACTCTTTGCCTTTAAAGGGCTATATTTTGAATTCTGTAAAACAGAAATTATAATCATTTCCTGGAAGAGAATATTTTAATATTTGTTTCTCTTTTTGGTGGTGCAAAGGTACTAACTATTTCTTAACTACAAAATATTTTATTAAAAATTATTTTATAATACAAATGGATGACAAAAAAGGTATTATGGAAGGGTGTGTTAACTAAATTATACTACTTATAATCAGCGATTTGTATCTGAATATTGCAAAATTCATATTCGCGAAATTGATTGGAGCCTATAATAGTCAACCTGTCTTTAGTGAAGTTTTTGATTAACTCCCGATACCAATCTTCACCCTGAACATCTAAATTACTGGTTGGTTCATCTAAAAATAGGATAGGAGAGTCCGAGCAGCAAGCCAGGGCCAGCTTAGTTCTTTGCTTCATTCCTGAAGAAAAATATTTAATTTCTTTATTAGCTGATTTTTCCAGGCCAAGAATGGATATAAGTGATTTGCAATTAATACCTGGTGCAAAATTTTTAAACTTAAAATGAAAATCGATAATTTCAGTTAAGGTGAAAGTCTCTACCAGTTCCAAATAAGGTGCCGCTAAACTAATCTGCTGGTAAATGTCTTCAACAGGAATATCTTTATCTGCTGAAAAAAATATTTCGCCTTCCGATGGAGATAAACTTCCGGTTAATACACTTAGTAAAGTTGATTTACCTGAACCATTTGGACCTAAAATGGCATAACTGTTTCCAGATGTAAATTCAGTAGTTAAGCCTCTGAAAATCCACTCCTTATTAAATCTTCTGCCAACATTGTTTAAAGTTATCTTCATTAATCGTTATGCCGTTTGGGAAGTGTTTAACAGTTTTGCCATGCAAACGCTGTTATCTACACCAATATACTGGCCATAATTTGGCGTAATCTGATAACCAACTTTTTGATAGAGTGCAATGGCTTCAGGTTGCATTTTACCAGTTTCCAGCACGCATTCAGTATATCCAAGTTCTAATGCCCATCCTTCAAGCACATTAAGCATTTTAGCCGCAATGCCTTGGTTTCTATAATCGGGATGAACAAACATGCGTTTAATTTCTACAGCGGTATTAGAGAAAGGTTTTATGGCGCCGCAGCCAATAGAAATTTCATTCTGATAAGCCACCACAACTTCTTTAATCGCATCTATTTTATTAAACTGCGAATAAAAAGCATGGTCATCACCATCTCTTATGGCTAAATCTTTATCTAGCAAAGCCACCAACTGTCTAAAATCAATTAGATCTGAATTTGTTCTAATTAGCGTTATATTACTCATCCGATATGATCACGATGTCAGCTCTTAAGAACATCTAAATTTTAACGATAAACTTTAGTTTTATTTTCGGGGATAGTCAAACTTAATTAGAAACCTCAAGTTAACCCTAAACCTTAAACCTTTAGCTACCCATCCCGAAGCCTTTCATCACACCACGGTTAGAATTGCGGATGAAATCTACAATCTCATCACGAATCTCCGTAGGCTTAAATTCTGCCTCAATCATGTCTAAAGCTTTGGTTACATTATTGTGCTTTACAAAAAGTACACGGTAAATTTCCTGGATTTCGTCGATCTGTTCATTGGTAAAACCTCTTCGGCGCAAACCTACAGAATTGATCCCAGCATAAGAAAGAGGCTCGCGTGCGGCCTTAACATATGGAGGCACATCTTTACGAACTAATGATCCACCGGTTACGAATGCGTAAGAACCTACTTTAACAAATTGATGAATAGCTACTAAGCCAGCCAAAACAACATTATTTCCAATCGTAATGTGTCCAGCTAGTGTGGTGCTGTTTGAAAAAATACAGTTATTACCCACCTCACAATCATGCGCAATATGAGAATAGGCTTGAATTAAGCAATTACTGCCGATAACAGTTTTCCATTTATCTTTTGTGCCACGATTAATCGTTACGCATTCACGGATGGTTGTGTTATCACCGATTTCTGCTGTGGTTACTTCTCCGGCGAATTTTAAATCCTGAGGTTCTCCGGAGATTACTGCTCCAGGAAAAATACGACAGTTTTTGCCGATCCTGGCGCCATCCATAATGGTCACATTCGAACCAATCCATGTTCCTTCGCCAATCACAACATCCTTATGTATCACTACAAAGGGTTCTATTACTACGTTTTCGGCAATTTTTGCCTGTGGGTGTATATATGCTAAAGGTTGTATCATGATTCGGATGGTTCTGTTTGTTTAACTTTTGCAATTTGAGCCATCATTTCGGCTTCGACAACAATTTTCTCGCCTACCATACCTACACCTTTCATTTGAGCAATACCTCTCCTGATTGGTTCTAGTAAGTCACAACGGAAAACAATCGTATCGCCAGGAAGAACCTGAGCCCTAAAGCGAACGTTATCTATTTTTAAGAAATAAGTAAGATAATTTCTCGGATCTGGTACAGTACTTAAAACTAAAATACCTCCAACCTGAGCCATGGCTTCTATTTGAATCACACCTGGAAAAACCGGTGCGCCAGGAAAATGACCTTTGAAAAACTCCTCATTCATGGTGACGTTTTTAACGCCAACCACATGGTTTTTGGATAGTTCTAAAATTTTATCTACAAATAAAAACGGCTGACGATGAGGCAAAATGTCCATTACCTGATTGATATCATATAATGGTTTTGCACTTGGATCGTACACCTTTTGAATTTTTTTGTTTTTCTCTTTTTTAATGGCTGCTTTAATTTTCTTTGCAAAGGCAACGTTTGCGGCATGGCCCGGACGGGCAGCCATAATATGGCCTTTTAAATGCATCCCCACCAAAGCTAAATCGCCAATCATATCTAATAATTTATGACGGGCTGGCTCATTCTGGTAACGTAGCTCCATGTTATTTAAGATTCCCTGTGGAGCCACATCAATGTCTGCACGGTTAAAAAGCTTGGCAAGATGGCTTAATTCATCCTTTGTTACCTCTTTATCTACTATAACAATTGCATTATTTAAATCGCCACCTTTAATTAAGTTATGCGATAGTTGATATTCTAATTCATGTAAAAAACAGAACGTACGGCAGGAAGCGATTTCCTTTTTAAACTCTGCAATGGTATTAATCCCGGCATGTTGACTGCCTAAAACTGGCGAGTTATAGTCAATCATACAAGTAAAACGATAATCATCGAGCGGCATCGCTACAATTTCTACCTTTCTATCTTCTTCTGTATAAGTGATGTTATGGGGAATAGTGAAATATTCACGATCTGCATTTTGCTCAACCGTTCCAACTTCTTCCAATATATCAATAAACTGAATAGAGCTACCATCCATGATAGGTGTTTCAGGTCCATCAAGTTTGATCAGGATGTTATCTAAATCCATACCTACAAGAGATGCCATAACATGTTCTATCGTACTTACGCTGGCTCCATTCTGAGCAATGGTGGTACCACGGGAAGTGTCTGTTACATTATCTGCGTCTGCATCAATAATAGGGTGACCATCTAAATCAATACGTTGAAATTTAAACCCATGATTTTCAGGTGCAGGGCAAAATGTTAAAGTCACATTAGCGCCCGTATGTAAACCAACACCAGATGCTGATACTTCTTGTTTAATCGTTTTCTGTCTAACGTTCATTGTGTATTGTATTCTTTTCCAATTCAGCCGTAAGCTTTTTCAATTCTTCTTCGAGTATATTTATTCTTTTTTCCACATCCGGCAGGTGTTTAAAAATTACGGATGCCCGCATCCAGTTGCGCAAAGGTTGCGCCGGACTACCATGCCATTGTTTGTTTTCTTCTGTGATGTTAAAGTTGATACCAGCTTGTGCACCGATTTGAGTGCCTTTTGCTAAGGTTAGATGACCAGCAATACCTACCTGTCCGCCCACAACGCTATTCGGGCCAATTTTTGTACTGCCAGATATACCAGACTGTGCAGCTAAAACGGTATTCTCACCAATTTCAACATTATGTGCAATCTGGATAAGGTTATCAATTTTTGCACCTTTTTTAATGATCGTAGATCCCATGGTTGCACGGTCTACCGTAGTATTGGCCCCAATTTCCACGTCATCTTCAATAATGACATTTCCAATTTGAGGGATCTTATTATAAGTTCCATCTTTTTGTGGTGCAAAACCAAAGCCATCACTGCCAATTACAGTATTGGCATGAATGGTTACCCTGCTTCCGATCACGGCGTTATGATAAATTTTAACGCCTGGAAAAAAAATGCTGTTCTCGCCAATTTTGGTATTAGCCCCTACAAAAGTTTGAGCACTAAGTCGACAACCGTCGCCAATCACAACATTTTCAGCAACATAAGCGAAGGCATCAATAAATACATTTGATCCGATCTTTGCCGTAGGATGAACGAAGGCCAGTTTATCTATTCCAGATAAGGCACCCTGTGCATTCATGGCTTCGTTATACTTATCCAGTAAAATGGTAAATGAACTGTATGGGTTATCCACACGAATCAATGTACTGGTAAAAGGTTGGTTAGGCGTAAAATCTTTTGAAACGATTACCACTGATGCCTGCGTGGAATACAAAAAGTTCTCGTATTTAGGGTTAGAAAGAAAAGACAATGAGCCTTCTTTCCCGTCTTCTATTTTGGAAAGTTCAGTAATGGCTACGTCTGGGTTGCCATCAATGGAACCTTCTAAAAACTCGCTTATCTGCTTTGCAGTAAATTGCATCGTACAAAGGTATATGTTAAATTGATATGAACAAAAAAACCTGTAAGGGTTAAGCCGTGTATATTTTACACAATAGTAAGACTTAAAACGGCAGTAAAAGTCAAATATTTTGTTAATTAATCTTAAATCCCTCGTGGGTAGCAGAGAACATACTTCTCAACAGTTTTTTGTAGCGACTCCAGGTTTGATAAATCTGAAGCCTTTGCAATATCAACAATATCGTTATTTTTCATTAAAATTTTAATGTTTCCAACACCGGCATTATAGGCCCGGTTTTGAATAGCGCTGGTAAAAACAAAGTATCGTGCCTCTTCAGGGGTTATCCCTAAAAGGTGTACGGCTGCGTTTTTTAAAGATGCAACCCGATCTTCGTCTGCCATTGCATTACCCATTTCAACTTTATAAAGATTTCTGGAAGTAAGCATTTGACAAAGCGTAGACAATATTTTGTCTGGATGTTTTACCCAAACTTTTACAGCAGCATAAATATCCTGATCATCCAGATTGGTAAAATGCTCCAGATTGATGTGGTTAGAAAAGAAATTGAGTTCGTTAATGTTTTGCTGTAAAAAGTGATTTAATGATGGTGATGCAAAAAGGTTTTCGCCAGCTGCAGAAAGTTCTTTGGCCCTTTCCAGTAATTTTACCAGAATCATTTCGCCAGAAATTACCGTTTTATGCAGATAAACCTGCCAATACATTAGCCTCCTGGCAATCAGGAATTTTTCAATAGAATAAATCCCCTTTTCTTCAATCACGAGGTTATCATCAAAAATATTAAACATTTTAATAATGCGATCGAAACTGATTACACCTTCGCTTACGCCTGTAAAAAAGCTATCGCGATTCAGATAATCCATTCTATCTAAATCCAGTTGACCAGAAATCAATTGATAAAGAAACTTTTTAGGATAGGTTCCGTTAAAAACCTCAATGGCATGTGTCAGCTTTCCATTAAAATGATGATTCAGATCATCCATCAGTTTTGCTGATATATCTTCATGCCTGATGCCCGTAACCAATGAATGCTCTAAAGCATGCGAGAAAGGACCATGACCAATATCGTGTAGTAAAATAGCCAAAGTAGCTGCTTCCTCTTCACCTTCAGTAATAACATGTCCTTTGCTTCTTAAAACTTCAATAGCCAAAGCCATTAAATGCATTGCACCCAAAGCATGATGGAAACGGGTATGTAAAGCGCCTGGATAAACCAGATGCGTCATCCCAAGTTGCTTAATGTAACGCAATCGCTGGAAATAGGGATGCGAAATGACATCGTAAACCAATTCAGATGGAATACTAATGAAGCCGTAAACGGGATCATTTATGATTTTCTTTTTATTCAATCGTTAAAAATAGTTAAATAGATAGATACGGTACAAAAATTGCTATTTTTATTTATAGTTTGATTTACCTGCCAAAATAAAAGGCAATAGATATTTATTTTTACAAAAACATGCAAGAAACTAAAATATTGTGGGCCGATGATGAAATCGACTTGCTAAAACCCCATATATTATTATTAAACGATAAAGGTTATGATGTAACCACCTTTACCAACGGAAATGATGCTTTAGAAGCTTTCGGAAAAGCACATTTCGACCTTGTTTTTCTTGATGAAAACATGCCTGGCATGAGCGGAATCGAAACGCTTTCAGCCATTAAAAATTTAAATCCTGATGTTCCGGTAGTATTAATTACCAAAAGTGAGGAAGAAAACCTGATGGAAGATGCCATTGGGAGCAAAATTGATGACTATCTGATTAAACCTGTTAATCCTAAACAGGTGTTGTTAACGATCAAAAAGCTAATTGATAATAAACGCCTAGTGAGTGAAAAAACATCCATGGCTTATCAGCAGGATTTTCGCCGTTTAGGCATGACACTCGGCGATCGTTTAAATTACGAAGAATGGATTGATGTTTATAAAAAAATTGTTTTCTGGGAATTGGAACTGGAAAAGTTAGATGACCCACAGATGCATGAGATCTTAACCATGCAAAAACAGGAAGCCAATACACAATTTACTAAATTTATAGAAGAAAATTACCTGGACTGGATTAAAAATAAAGATACTGCGCCATTATTATCTAATGAATTGCTGAAGAAAAAAGCCTTTCCACATATTAATGATACCACACCAGTATTTTTCATTTTGATTGATAATTTACGTTACGATCAATGGAAAATAATTAACCCTTTAATCTCCGAATATTTCAGAATAGATGAGGAAGATATGTATACCAGTATTCTTCCTACAGCAACACAATACGCAAGGAATGCGATATTTTCTGGTTTAATGCCTTTGGAAATGGAAAAACGTTTCCCTCAATTATGGCAGAATGATGATGATGAAGGTGGAAAAAACATGCATGAAGAGGCTTTTTTAGCTGATAATATTAAACGTAACCTTCGCAAGGATTGTAAGTTTAGCTATAATAAAATTTTAACTTTTGAGCAGGGTAAGGATTTGGTTGATCAAACCAATAACTTATTACAAAATGATTTCAATGCCATTGTTTTCAATTTTGTGGATATGTTGAGCCATGCCCGTACGGATATGCAAATGATTCGTGAATTGGCTAATGATGATGCGGCTTATCGCTCATTAACATTATCATGGTTTGAACATTCACCACTTTGGGATTTATTGAAAAAGATATCTCAGAAAAAAGTGAAGGTGGTGATTACTACCGATCATGGAACCATTCGGGTAAAAAAACCAGTAAAAGTGATCGGTGATCGTGCTACAAACACCAACTTAAGATATAAGCAGGGACGGAATTTAAACTTCAATGCAAAAGAGGTTTTTTTAATTAAAAACCCTCACGATGCATTACTGCCGAAAATCAACATCAGTAGCAGTTACATTTTTGCTCGTGAAGACAGTTACTTTGTTTACCCAAATAACTACAATCAGTTTGTGAATTACTATAATGAAACTTTCCAGCATGGTGGAATTTCATTAGAAGAAATGATTATTCCAGTGGTGACGTATTCGCCAAGATAAAGGTGGCTGTCATCCTGACGTAGGAAGGATCTGCAAGTATTGAAATACAAACTTTAATATTGCACAACAAAAAAAGAAAGTAAGTTAAGCTAGAATAGTATGCATTAAGTTATGGATTCTTCGCTGTGCTCAGAATGACATACAAAGAAGGCAAAAGCAATGCAATTATGTATTACTTTTGCCTTTATTTATTTAAGATGGAAATAGCCATTAACAATTTATCAGATTTACCTTCGGTAGCAGCGCAGCTTTTAACTTTTGCAGGCGAAAACAAAATTTTCATTTTTGATGGTGATATGGGGGCGGGTAAAACCACTTTCATCAAAACTTTTTGTCAGGTTTTAGGTGTTCATGATGTCGTATCAAGTCCAACTTATTCTATCGTAAATGAATATGATAGCGCTAATGGACCGGTGTATCATTTCGATTTTTACCGCATTAAGGATATCCAGGAAGCATTTGATTTAGGCTATGAAGAGTATTTTTACGGTGGTGGAATCTGTTTAATTGAATGGCCGGAAAGGGTAGCCGAATTGTTGCCCGATCATTTAATCAAAACAGAAATTAACATTGTGGATGAAAGCCGGAGGGTGTTCAATTTCAGTAAGGTATGACATTTGATCTTAAATAATTACCAGAATTTCCGTACCTTGAACAACCTTAAACAGAAATACTTTAAAGCAGCATGGCTACAGGAATACGCGAAGGAATGGCTGATATCGCACGTCAGGGTTTATTGCAAACTCAAGAAGCGACACTAGAAACCAGAAACAGGAAAAATAGCCTGAACATCGGAATACCCAAAGAAATCTCATTTCAGGAAAATAGAATTGCTTTAACGCCACTATCTGTTGCCTTATTGGTTAATAATGGCCATCAGGTAATTTTAGAAACTGGTGCGGGTATTGCCGCTAATTTTTCTGATTCGGAATATGCCGAGCAAGGCGCTAAGATTGCTTACGATAAAAAGGAAGTTTTTGATTCTGATATCATTGTGAAAATTGCGCCTCCTATGCTAGAGGAAATTGCTTTGATGCATAAAGGGCAAACATTAATTTCATCACTCCAAACCGGCACGTTAAAGCAAGATTATTTAAAGGCATTAATGCATAAAAAAATTAATGCTTTATGCTTTGAAAACCTGCGTGATGAAGGAAATGTGCTCAGTGTAGTACGGGCCATGAGTGAAATTGTAGGTTCTACTTCAATTTTAATTGCTGCGGAGTATTTAAGCAATGTAACCGGAGGAAAAGGTTTAATGCTTGGAGGATTCACCGGAGTTCCACCTACAGAAATCGTGATTTTAGGTGCCGG
Organism: Pedobacter psychrotolerans; assembly: GCF_004340665.1. GTDB lineage: Bacteria > Bacteroidota > Bacteroidia > Sphingobacteriales > Sphingobacteriaceae > Pedobacter > Pedobacter psychrotolerans. The sequence goes on along the minus strand of NZ_SLWO01000003.1, from coordinate 274,806 downwards.
AACCGTTGGCGAGTATGCCGCCAGAACGGCTTTGGCCCTTGGAGCTGAAGTGAAGGTTTTTGATAGTTCAATTTACCGTTTACGGCGGCTGCAAAATAATTTGGGAAGCCGTGTTTTTACCTCTGTAATGCAGCCCATTGTGCTGAATAAAGCAATTGTTACCTGCGATGTGGTAATTGGTGCCATCCGTGCCAGTCACGGGCGTAGTCCTTGTATTGTAATGGAGGAAACAGTGGCCAGAATGAAACCTCACTCCGTTGTTATAGACATTAGCATAGATCAGGGAGGCTGTTTTGAAACTTCAGAAGTGACCAATCATACGAACCCTACGTTTAGAAAACATGATGTAATCCATTATTGTGTACCTAATATTGCGTCTAGAGTGCCGCGTACTGCTTCCTATGCCCTCACCAATATTTTTGCGCCTATTCTATTGGATATTGGCGAATTTGGTGGCTTAATGAATATGGTGTGGAATAATCCAGGTATTCGTGAAGCACTTTACATGTATCAGGGAAACTGTACCAATAAAGATCTGGCAGATATGTTTAACCTTCCTTTTAAAGATCTTGAACTTTTAGTGGTTTCGAATCAGTAAAACGACCTTTATATTCATTGCAAGGTATGAAGCAATCTATTAGACAGGGAACTTACAGGTTGGTGTCTCACCAACCAGCCAAAACATTTTCTTTTTCGGTCGGTGAGACACCAACCGATAGAAGGAATAAAGATCAGGAATTATTGGTGGTTTGGAATCAGTAATTTATTTTTCACCATTTCGAAATACGAAGTAATCTATTTCATGAGTAAGATTGCTTTGTACTTCAGCAATGACGACCTATTTATAGAAACGACACTATGAAAATTAAACTCCTCATCTTATTCCTTTTTATTTCTTTTTCTGCTTCGGCTCAAAAAGGCACGCGACCAAAGTTAGTTGTCGTAAACTCATACAATCAATATCTGGCATCCATTAAAAGCAATCCAAACAATGAGTTGGTTGAGATCAAAAAAGCCATTCCGAACATTACGTTAGATATTCGCTATGCGACGAAAAATAACTTTATGAAACAAGTTATGTACGGACAAGCGAGGGCATTTGCACGGAAACCAGTGGTAGCCTCATTAAGGAAAATTCAAAAGGAACTCAATAAAAAAGGCTATGGATTAAAAATTTTTGATGGTTACCGACCTTATGCCATCACAGTAGCATTTTATAAAAAAGCAAGTGATAAAAACTTCGTCGCCAATCCTGCTAAGGGTTCAAAACATAACCGGGGCTGCGCGGTCGACCTGACATTAATTAACTTAAAAACAGGTAAAGAGCTTCCTATGCCAACGCCTTACGACAGTTTTTCTGCATCTGCTGCGGCAAATTATGAACCAGTTACGGCAGAGGTGAGAAAAAACCGTGAATTCCTGATGACAACCATGAAAAAATATGGACTAAATGTACTGGAAAACGAATGGTGGCACTACGATTTTGAAGGCTGGCAAAACTATCCAATCATGAATATTCCTTTCGAAAAACTTTAAATTGGTTTAATAGTTCATTAGTGAGTGGTTCATCCGTTTGGGCCATTAACCAGGCGAGACGCATGATAACTCCCAACTGAAAACTCCGAACTAAAGGTGGTGTGGCCTCCCAAACTGATCCATTTTCACTTTGGCATTATCATCTTTCACGGTTAAACGAAAAATATAATCATAGTCATCTTCAGTGAGCATTTCCTTTGGTCTTTTGCCATCAAAAGCCTCAATAATTTCGAGAACGGTATTGGAATGAGCAGCTACTATGACAGTTTTGCCCGCATAGTTTTTCTTAACCGAATCAACCAGTGATTTAGGATCATTGTAATTAACCACTTTAGGAATGATGAGAGAATCTAAGGTTTGATGTGTTCTTTTATAGGGTGTAGAGAAAGCTACATCAAACTTGGTCTTTTTGAGAAAAGTAGCCAGATCACCAGCCCTGATTCTGCCTTCATCAGATAGGTTAGGATCCTTATCTTCAGGATTTGTTTTGTCTTTTTCAGCATGTCGTACAATCCATACTTCGGTAGTTTGGGCGAAGGTAGCTTTAGAGAAGATTAAACTTAAGAAGAAGAATAGAATGAACTTTTTCATTTGATAAAGATTGAAAAATTTATTGGTTAAGAAAACGTGTTTATGGTATTTACTAAATGGTCAATATCTGAAGGCTGATGCCAGCTACATAATATGACCCTGTTAATAGGCATGCTATTTGGATTAAGGTAAGGAAAGGATGATATTAAAATTTGCTGATTTAAGAGATGCTGGTCAATTCCCGGGGTATCAGCTAAAAATGCCGGAAAGCCAGGTTCGAATTTCCACTGGTGATGGAGGCTCTGAGTAAATCGATTGATATTATGCTGAAGTTTAGACCATTCGCTTTGGTAAATCTGTTGCGCATGAATAAACGCAAACATACCTGCAGCTGCCGGGGGCGAAGCGCCAACAAACATACTCGTGCTTTTTAATTCGGATATCATTTTTTCAGTACCCAGCACTAAGCCAGCATCTATACCTAAAGCTTTAGCCATTGAGGCAACAACTACACTATTTATATTTTTCTTTTTAGGTAGTGCAGATAATGCACTTAAGCCTTGATTATTTATTCCTATGCCATGAGAATCATCAACAATTAGAATGATGTTATTCTCAGGATCAATATCATTTAGGAAACTGAAATCATAAACCTCAGGCACTAAGTTATTCATGGAATTACTAATTAATACCCAGTTTTTTTCAGCTGAAGTATTGATGAACTGAAGGATTTCTTTACTCCAGTTTGTAAAAGAACCTGAAGTTGCGGGTTTTTCATTTATCCAGAGTGAAGGGTGTGTATTTGGAGCATAAATTACATGACCAAAAGCAGAAAGTTGTTTAACGGTTAATTGAGCGGCTAAGTATCCGCTTGAAGTGATCAATCCATCCTGAGCCATGTATCGGGCTGCAGCAACATTTTCAGCCTCCTGATAGATGCCAAGCTGAATATTATTGCTGCGGCTGGTACCATTATTTAAACCAAATCTTTTCAGTCCTTCAAGATATAACTCGGTAAAAGCCTGGTTTTGTGGAATCCCCAGATAAGCTGTTCCGCCAAAGTACAAATATTTTTCACCATCGATCGTCATTTCATTCGAAAGGGCTTGATTGATAGATCGGAATTTTTGATTCATTGCCTGATTGTGATTGCTATAAGACGCATCATTAGCAGCCTTAATAATTGATTTGATAGGTTAAAACTGATCATGAATATAAGTCATTATTCTAACCATTTCAGCTCTTACTTCAGCTGTTGGCTTAATGAAATTATTGTTCATAAAGGAATAAATATAGGTTTTGCCTTTTTTAGTTAACACATAACCGCTTTGATTATGTACACCACCTAATGATCCGGTTTTGCCATAAATAAATGGCTGATCGGTTTTGGGATATGCATTTTTTAAGGTGCCGGTTTTACCACCAGCAGGGAGCATATCAAAAAGCTTCGCTCGATTATTCACCAATTTATAGATGGAGTCTAGCAGATAAATATTATCCCGTGGTGTAAATAAATTCTGACGGGATAAGCCTGAACCATCCGCCCACTGTACTTTATCTGGCAAAAAGGATAAGTATTTTTTGGTCACGTACTCAATAGCCTTGGTTGTGCTAAGTGTATCTCCGATTTGATTGGAACAAACCAGCAGCAGGTGTTCAGCTATAAAATTGTCGCTTGGTAACATCATGTGCTTCAAAACCGAATCTCTTGTGGCACCAGGTAATGTTTGCGCATCAGCAGGGATTTTCATTTTGATAATACCAACTTGCTTATGCAAAGTATCAATTAATAGCTCTACAGTGGTTTGGGTGCTTGTTTTATAGGGGTTTTGCTGATTATAGCCAGGTTTCACAGCTACATTCGGATAGCGAAAATGGTTCACTAAAAAATCTCTGGTCACTTGGAAATTTCCGCTGGTTTTGGTGGAATCAACTTCAAAACAAGGTGCAAAAACTTTAGGTATGATATTGATTTTGTTTGAGCTGATATAGGTTGAGGTGACCATATTATCCATAATGGGCATTTCTGTAATCTCCGGCTGGTAATAATAATCGTAATCATCCCAGCTCCAACCATTTCCAAAGAAAGATCCCGAATATCTACCTGGCGCAAAAAAGAGCTTTTTATTGCTATTCTGAAGAAAATGATACGCGGATTGATCCTTAACCGCAAATTGTAAAAATGAGGGATCTCCAGTTCCCCAGAATATCAGGGAATCGTTTCGTTCCACGTACTTTAAGGCAGGCATCCGTTCAGGTAACATTTGTAAGCTCGCATAAAAAGTATACAGCTTGGTGTTGGATGCAGGTGTGAAATATTTGTCAGCATCTTTCTGAAAGATCATTTTTTTATCTTCCATATTATACAAAGCAAAACCCACCTCATATTGCTTGATCACCTCGGAATTTTTGAACGCTTTAGCTACTTTTTTTGCAATCATTTGGTCTGTAGAACAGCCAATTAAGCCTGATACGATAAAAATTATAATTGCAAAAGATAAATAATGGACTTTGGGAATAAACATCATGCTGAATTAGAAATGACAATTGCCAACTAATTTATTAAATTTAATTTAATGTTAACCAAATATGCCATTGTAACCTTTTCAGTATGTCGCAAAGTAATGATTTGCCTGGCCTGCTGTTTGGCTTTTTTTAAAGGTTATGGGCAAGAATTTGTATTTCCTGAGAATAAATCAAAGCAATCTATTCCCTTTAAGTGTATTAAAAACCTCATCATTATTCCACTGATGGTGAATGGAAAAGGGCCCTATGATTTTGTTCTGGACACCGGAGTTGGCCCTTTAATTATTACAGAACCCTCTATTATTGATTCGCTGGACTTTAGCACCATGCGTAAGATCAAGTTATCTGGTCTTGGAGTAGAAAGTGTTGAGGCCTATGTTTCTCAAAATGTAAGTGCCCAGTTGGGAAAAGCAAAAATTAAATACATTCCTACTGCGGTTTTAGAAGAAGACCTATTTAATTTATCTGGTCATTTGGGGATTAAAATTTATGGGCTGATAGGTTTCGATTTCTTCAATAGCTTTATTGTAGACGTTAGGTATAGCCATAACAAACTTATTTTTTATAATTTGAAAAGTAAGGTGAAATACCGTGGAGCAAAAATTCCAATCCTGATTGAAAAACAAAAACCCTACATTGAAACACAAGTGGTGGTTGATGATACGGTAAAGGTAAAGGCCAGGTTGCTTATTGATACCGGCGCAAGCCATGCTTTATCTATGGAAATGCTAGGTAGTGGCGCTTTTCCTACACCATCTAAAAAGGTAAAAGCAAATTTAGGAATGAGCTTAAGTGGAGAAATTAAAGGTTATGTTGGGCGGATTTCAAAGTTTTATATTGGTAATTATACATTTGATCAGGTTGTTGCCGGTTTTCCGGATTTTGAATACATTTCAAAAAGAATTGACCTGAGTAAACGGAATGGAAATTTAGGTGGTGAAATTCTGAGGAAATTTGATATTCAATTTAATTACCAGCAAGGATTTATATCACTAAAGCCAAATTCCAACCGTAAAAAGCCGTTTCAGCATGATATGGTAGGCATGGTTGTTTACCTGGAGCAGAATGAATTTAAAAGGGTATTAATCGGCGAAGTTGATGAAGGTTCACCCGCAGAAAAGGCTGGCTTTATGCTTCATGACGAAATTATCAGTATAGATTTTAAACCCATCGAATTCTATACTTTAAACGACATTAATGAACTTTTTAAATCAGGGCCAGGCAGAAGACTTCTTTTTGAAATCTATCGGGGTGATCGTATTTTATTTAAATTTGTTCAACTGGAAAAAAGAATTTAATTCGACCCGTAATTTTCTAGTTACAGATGAATTATGCTGTAACAAGCCTCTAACTTCGGGCTCTATTATATCATATAACACATCAATGAAGAAACAACTTAGCGTACTTGCTTTTGCAGGTATGGTTGCGCTTGGTTTGGCAGGATCCAATTCAGTATACGCACAAAAGAAAAACAAAAAGGGCACAACTAGCCCCGCCATTCCGGCAACAGCTACTTCAGCAGCGATACCTAAAAAAGATGGTATCAAACCGTTTTCTGAAGTGATTACGGCTAAAGCCATCACCACTAACGGATTATTTAAAACACACAAAGTTGAGGATAAGTGGTATTTTGAAATTCCAGATAGTTTAATCAACCGGGAAATGCTGGTGGTTACCCGTTTGGCAAAGGCTCCAGTAGGTATAAAGGTGGGCAATCAGCAATATGGTGGCGAAGAATTAAATGAACAGGTTTGGAAATGGGAGCGTAAAGGCAAACAGGTTTATATCCGTGTGCCAAGCTATGCTACAAAAGCAGATCCAAATAGTGATATGTATGAGTCGGTTAAAAATTCAAACCTGGATCAGATTTTAGCGGGCTTTGAAATTAAAGCCTTAAATAAAGATACTACAGGTGTGGTAATTGATGTAACCGATTTTTACAATGGCGACATTATGGCTATTGGTGCTACCGACCAGATCCGTAAGGCATATAAGGTTATTGCCTATGATGCCACACGTTCTTACATCGATACGGTTAAAACTTTTCCGATTAATATTGAAGTTAAAACAGCTAAAACTTATAAGGCTGCAGAATCACCGACAGATAACAGTAATGCCGCAGTAACTTTTGAATTTAATACCTCCATGTTGTTATTGCCTAAAACACCAGTTAAGGCCAGAATTATGGATAGCCGAGTAGGTTACTTTGGGCAATCACAGCTTGATTATGGAACTGACGCACAGAAGGCAGAACGCACAGCTTATATTCACCGCTGGAATTTAGTTCCAAAAGATACTGCTGCTTACATGCGAGGCGAGTTGGTAGAGCCAGTAAAACCAATTATTATTTACATTGACCCTGCTACACCAAAAAAATGGGTACCCTACTTAATTCAAGGGATTAATGACTGGCAAGCTGGTTTTGAGGCTGCGGGTTTTAAAAATGCAATTATAGGTAAGCAAGCACCAACACCACAAGAAGATCCGCAGTTTAGCGTGGAAGATTCACGGTATTCGGTTGTACGTTATTTCGCATCCGATATTGCAAACGCTTATGGGCCACATATCAGCGATCCAAGAACCGGGCAGATTTTAGAAACCCACATTGGTTGGTACCACAATGTGATGAACCTGTTGCGCAACTGGTATTTTGTTCAAACTGCAGCGATAAACCCGGATGTACGTAAGGCTAAATTTTCTGACGCACAAATGGGCGAATTAATTCGTTTTGTGTCGTCACACGAAATTGGCCATACTTTAGGTTTGCCACACAATTTCGGTTCGAGTTATGCTTATCCGGTAGATTCATTGCGATCGAAAACCTTTACAGATAAACATGGAACCGCACCTTCAATTATGGATTATGCCCGGTTTAACTATATCGCCCAGCCAGGTGATGGTGTAACAAAATTACACCCACAAATTGGCGAATATGACAAGTGGGCCATCAAATGGGGTTATTCATGGATTCCAGGAAATAAAACTGCCGAGCAGGAAAAAGAAATTTTGAACCAGTGGGTGCTGAAAAATGCTGGTAATCCATTGTATTTCTACGGTAGACAGGGAACAAGCTTAGATCCGCGTTTACAAAGTGAAGATCTGGGCGATAATGCCATGAAAGCGAGTACTTATGGTATTGCCAACCTCAAACGTATTCTGCCAAATGTAGAAAAATGGACTTACCAGAAAGGGAAGGATTACAGCGACTTAAAAGAAATCTACAATGAAATCATTGGTCAGTTTAATCGCTACATGGGGCATGTGACTACAAATGTTGGTGGCTTGAGTGAAAACTTTAAAACGTATGATCAGTCAGGTCCTGTTTATGCCTATCTGCCAAAAGCAAAGCAAAAAGAAGCGATTACTTTTTTCAATCAACAATTGTTTACTACCCCTTTATGGCTAATCAGCAATGAACAATTAAATAAATTTGATAATGGCGTATTGTTAAACCGCATTAAAGCGGTTCAGACGAATACCTTAGGGAATCTTTTATCTGCGCCACGTCTTGCCCGTTTGCTGGATAATGAAACAAAAAACGGACCGTCAAAGGCCTATACTATGCCACAATTATTTACCGATTTGAGAGCTTCTGTATTTGCCACAGGCAGAGCCGATGCATTCAAACGGAATTTGCAACGTGCATATGTAGATCAATTGGAAAACCTGATGACCAAAGAAGCCGAACTTCCGGTAGGATTACCTGTTGATTATGCTGCGGGATATGGCTTAACACCAGTTAATGTAGGTTTATCAGATATCAGGCCACTGGTTAGGGCTGAGTTAAAATTATTATTAGCCACTACAAAAGCCAGATCAGCTGCAGGTGATGAGATATCAAAGGCACATTATGAAGATTTGAATATCAGGATTAAAGATATTTCAGATCCGAAAAAATAAAATAATTATAGAATGATCATTTAGTCATTTTATAATTCAATTATTCAGAAAGCGGAGTCAATCATTAAGTTGGTTGCTCCGTTTTTTAGGTTAATAAGTTATTATAGAATTATTAATGCCTTAATCTGAGTTTTAACACAATTCATACTTTTACGAAAATTGAATCTTATGTTGAAAAAATCATCCCTTGCCATCGTTTTATTGCTTTTTGGATTATATAGTGTAGCTCAGGAAACAGATTCACTAACGGTTGCTAAAACCAAATGGCAGAAAACCAGGATTACCAGACAAGTAAAATTATTCAGGCATCATTTTAACCATCAAAATCTTTTTGGATCAAATGAAAATATTTCTTTTGTCGAGATCAAGAATTCAGGCAGAAAAATAGTTTTTGCATTAGGTGCTGAGGAGAAAGAATTAATTACCACCAGCGATTTTGGTGTAAGAGACACTGCAATAGTTGCCATAAACGGTAATTTTTTTGACGTGAAAGATGGTGGGTCGGTTGATTATGTTCGCCTTAATGGAAAGGTTATTAATACCAATAGGTTGGATAAGAATGGTAACCGGGCAAAGCACCAGCAAGCAGCCGTGGTTATTAATCATGGAATACTGGACATTAAAAAGTGGGATGGCTCTGAAGACTGGGAAACAAAATTAACACCACAAAATGTTTTGCTTAACGGTCCGTTATTAAGATATAACAACCAAAACGAAGTATTGGATACCACTTCCTTCAATCGTTTTCGCCATCCGCGAACCTGCCTGGGGATCAAACCAAATGGTCGGGTGATTTTGTTAACTGTTGATGGGAGAAATGAAAATTCAGCGGGTATGAGTTTAATGGAGTTAACAAGTTTGATGAAATGGCTGGGTTGCACCGATGCTATTAATTTTGATGGTGGTGGCTCAACTACATTGTGGGTTGATGGAATGCCAGATCATGGTGTGGTTAATTATCCTTCAGATAATAAAAAATGGGACCATGAAGGGCAGCGTAAAGTAGCCAATGTGGTGCTGGTTAAAAAGAAATAATTATTTTAGCGCCAATGATTCAAAATATTTTAAAACTCTTTTTCATCGTACTGATCTTATCTGCCTGTAATTCGCGGTCTAAAAAAAATGATGCGACCTTAAGAGACTTCAGCTTTGCGCCTGTGAAAGGAATCCGTTTCGAAGAGGTAAAACGTCGCTTTAGCAATAACCTGTCTTTTAATAAGGAGGGTTTTATGCAGGAACCTTCCTGGATTATTGAGGTGGCAGCAGAAGATACCATGATGGCCTGGAGCCCGCAGAAGCAAAAAATGCAGAAATTTTATTTACAATATGATCATGGTAACGTGTACAACTTTGCTGAAGAGTTTTTTAAGGTGAAGCATATCAGTAAAGATAGCCTTGTTTTTCAACGGATTCAGGTTGATGGAAGGGTAATTGCCGATGATATTCGATCAGATGTAAACATGACATTTTATGCGCAGACCTACATCAAGAATAAGTTGAAAACAACAGCATCAGCCTTGCAGAAACCATCAAAGGCAGATACCCTGTTTATTAAAAAACGATCAGACGAGGTTAATCGCACTGGAACAGGAGCCTTTGCTGCCCGAGTGCCTGTTCAGTTTATACCGAAAAGCAAGATTGTAAAAGTAGAAAAGTTTAGCACGGTAGATAAACTACAGAAAAGAACAGCTGCTTACGATTATATGTTCCCTCAATACCGGATCGAAATTCAGCGGGCCTACAAAGATTTTGCTTATGAATGTTTGGCAGTTGTAGATTACACCGGAGCAATGAGAATTGTAAATGTAAATGGCGTTTTGCCAGATGCGGTAGAAGGGAAAAAAAGAATGATGCAAGGCGTAGCAGATATTTATATCAGAAACCTTTTTAATGTTATTCCCGGAACGACCCTTGGAATTCCACATAATAGTGAAATTACGGTTATGATTGTTGGGAAGGCAATTAAAAAGCCTTAGTAATCTGATGTTTACAAAATTTTAACGTTAAAAAAATGTTAAAATTTATTTTGATTTTAAAAATTAAAACTTACCTTGCAGACTTAATTTTAATATTTAATACAATGCAAGAAGGCACAGTAAAATTCTTCAATGTAACTAAAGGTTTTGGCTTTATCGTACCTGCTAATGGCGATAGCGAAATTTTTGTTCATTCAACAGGTCTTATCGACGAAATCCGTGAAAACGACAAAGTACAGTACGAAGTTGCTAACGGTAAAAAAGGCTTAAATGCCGTTAATGTGAAAGTAATTTAATTTATTATCATATTTACAAAAAAGCCTCGATCTCAATCGAGGCTTTTTTTGTTCCAACGATTTTTGTAAAATTAATCGTTTAAAAGAAGGGCCTATAACTACTATTTATATGACGAATTACTTTATTATTCCCGGTCTGGGCAATTCAGGTCCTGATCATTGGCAAACACACTTCGAAAACTCAGGTGAAAATTTCACCAGAATTGAGCAGCAGGATTGGGAAACACCCACATCAAATGATTGGATTACAAACATAGAGGAAGCATTATCAGGTTATGATTTATCTACAGTGGTTTTAATCGGTCATAGCTTGGGCTGTACAGCCATCGCTAATTGGGCCAAACATTATCAAAAGAAAATTAAAGGTGCTTTATTAGTAGCCCCAAGTGATTTAGAAGCACCAAAATATACCTTTGATACTATTGGCTTTGATCACGTTCCATTGGATAAAATCAGTTTTAAAACCATTGTAGTCGCCAGTACAAATGATGAATGGGTAAGTATAAAAAGAGCTGCGTTCTTTGCTGAAAAATGGGGTAGCGAATTCATTAACATTGGTAATGCAGGGCATATTAATGCCGATGCAGGTTTTGGCGAGTGGCCAAATGGACTGGAAATTTTAAAAACTTTAGGGTAAATTTATTTTGCTGAGTTCCCGCAGATTTCAGAAAAAGCGCAGATGAATATCATCTGCATAAATCATTTTGATCTGCAGGGACATTAAATTTTCTTACTTTGAACTATCTTATCCCTTAAAAACCGATCAAGAAAAATTAATCCAATAACCAGATCCGCAAATAAGAAGCTATAAACCGTGGTAGGTGTGATGTATTTATCTAAATTGAAGTTGAAATTAATTTTCTGATCAAAACCAGGCATAGTTAGATTTGAATTATAAAGTACATAGCCAAATAATGCCAGTAAGGAGATTATGAAAAAGCCACCAATGCTATAAATAATCTTTTTATCAACCTGTGTTTTCATCGCTACAGGGGCCGGGACTATGGCAACACTTTCCATTACATTTCTGGTGAATGACATGGAGGGTTCTTCCAATTCTATTTTATCAAAAGTGAGGTTAAAACGTAATAATTCTTCATACTGATTTTTAACTTCAGCATCAGTATCTATTTTTTCTTTGATGATACTTGCCTGGGCAGCATCCAGGTTTCCATCTATATAATCCCAAAGTTGTTCATCTATCGTGTTCATAGCAGTTCCTTTACTTCGTCCTTTAATAAATATTGTAATTTTTCTTTTAACTTTTGTCTGGCCCGATGCAACTTTACCTTAATCGTGTTGGGCTCCATATGTAGGGTTACACCAATCTCTTCCAGGCTTTGTTCACCTTGATAGAATAAGGTAATAATTGTCGCATCATCCGGCGTCAACTGTGTAATTGCCTGATTTAAGAATTGATGGCTATCTTTTCTTTCATAACCATTCGCCATAAAGGCAGAGGTATGATTTTCCAACTGTAAGAAGGTTTCATCATCACTAATCGATAACGTATCCAGCCGTTTTTTTCTTAAAAAGGTCATGGCTGTAGTATAAGTAATTGTATAAAGCCAGGTGCTAAACTTTGAGGTCTGTTTAAAAGTGCCAAGCGCTTTATACGCTTTGATGAAACAATCTTGTGCAATCTCCTCTGCATCCTCTCTGTTTTTTGCAAAGCGTAACGCAAGGGTAAATACAAACCGTTGATGGCGTTTAACCAATAAAGAATATTGATCGGTTTGCCCGTTCAATATCTTTTCGATCAGCATTAAGTCTGTAATTTCCTGCGTCATTCTTTCTGTAAGACTACCGTAATGATGATGAGGTTACAGGGGATTTTTATTATTTACGCGTCGTCGGCTTCTCTGTTCGCTATGATAATGCTTAGCTAATCTGCGAAATCTCCGAAATCAGCGGGATAATTTCACACGTTTTTCTCCCGCAGATTTGGCAGAAAAGGTTCGCAGATTTAAAGGGGTTTAGGTTAGGAGAGGTGCGATTTTAAGTATTTCTACATTCATTTACGCGTCGTTGGCTTCTCTGTTCGCGATGATAATGCTTAGCTGATCTGCGAAATCTCCGAAATCAGCGGGATAATTTCATACGCTTTCTCCCGCAGATTTGGAAGGAAAGGTTCGCAGATTTAAAATGAGATGAAGCTAATGAGCCGCAAAAAACTTTAACCCGGCAATAGAACCAATTAAAGTACAAATAAAAAATATCCGCCAGAAAGTAGCCGGCTCGTTAAAATAAATAATGCCTACGATGACCGTTCCAACAGCCCCAATTCCAGTCCATACGGCATATGCTGTTCCCATTGGAAGCGTTTGTGTAGCTCTGTTCAACAAAAGAAAGCTCAAGCCAATGCAGAGTATAAATGCTGCGGTCCACTTTATATTCGTAAAATTATTAGATAACTGTAGGCAAGTGGTAAAGCCAACTTCGAAAAGCCCGGCTATAATTAAAATGATCCAGTTCATGTTAAATGTGTTTTAACAAAGGTACCAGCCACATTTTAAGCATCCTTTTACATTTGTTAAAAAATGGATTATTTTCCTGCTCTTATTCTACTCAATGTAACTTGAGTAACCCCTAAATAAGAAGCGATATGCTTTAAGGCAACGCGTTTAAGTAGTGCTGGTGATTGATTTACAAATTCCTGATAACGCTCTGCTGCACCTTTAAAAGATCGGTCTATTAACCGTCTTTCTGTAGCAATCAATTCCTGTTCGGCCATTTTTCTGCCCCAGTTTGCTATTTCTGTGTTACCGTTATAGAGACTAAATAAATCAGCTAGTTTAATTTGAATCAATCTGCAATCTTCCAATAATTCGATGTTTTCGTAACCCGGTTTATTGTTAATGTAACTATTAAAAGAAAAGAGCACATTGCCGCTTTCGCCAAACCAAAAAGTGATTTGCTGGTTTTCGCCGTCTGAATAAGCCCTGGCGATGCCACTTTGCAGCACATAAAAATGTGGCTCTACCCGGTCTGCCCGAATTAATATCGTTCCTTTTGGGTAATTAATATCTTGAGCATGTTTCGCAAATTCATGTAGGGAATCATCACTTAATGATTTAAATATTTCTATATTTTTTAGTTGCTGATACAAGATTTATAAAGCTATTTTTTTTTATGCAATGGTGTAACCTGATTTAAAAGAGTGTTGTCATATAACACAGAACACGGTTCAAAATAAAAGAAACTTAATTAACATATAAAAAAAATATTATTATGGAAGCAGTATTAGTCCCAATTTCAATATTCCTTGGCACATTCGCAATGGTTTTTGGAATCCGCTATTTATCAAATAAAGAAAAAATGGCTATGATCGAACGTGGCATTCATCCTGGTGTTTCAAAATCTGCACCAAAGCCTTACTTAAGTTTAAAGTTCGGTTTATTGATGGTTGGTTTAGGAATTGGCCTTTTAGTAGCGCTGATTACGGTAAGAAACGTTTTTGGTCAAGGAATCACTCGTGCGGAGGAAGGACAGGCCGTTGCCATTTACTTTGGCTTTTTAGGTATTTTTGGAGGCCTTGGATTAATCACATCGTTCATCATTGAAAAGAAAGCGATAGACAATCCACCTCTTAAATAACTTCTGAACATAAAATTTGCTGATTGCCAGATACAATCTGCAAATTTTTATTGTGGTTTATTAATAATCGCAACTGTTAAACGACTGATGCAATTCATTTTACCTCGATCATCATAAAGTTTGATATCCCAGATGTGGGTTTTAGCGCCACGATGAATAATTTTGCATATTCCGGTCACCAGCCCACTTTTTACAGGCCTAAGGTGATTTGCGTTTACTTCTAATCCTACTGCTACATGTTTTTCCGGGTCGATACACATGTAGGAAGCAATGCTCCCTAAAGTTTCTGCTAAAACCACAGATGCACCCCCATGTAAAATGCCGGCAGGTTGGTGAGTGCGTTCATCAACTGGCATAGTACCAATGATAAAATCTGCACCAATTTCAGTAAATTTAATGTCGAGCAAGCCGCCAATATGATTTTTAGGACGATTGTTCAAATCCTCCACTGTAAATTCTTTAAACCACATGATAACGTTCTTTTAGTATTTCAACATGATGCATAATATGTCCGCCCGTAACAAATAATATCGATTTCACATTAATTTCCCGGCCTGATGCTTGTCCAGCCCGATGGATTTCCTCATCGTTTAAACTTCTGAACAAGTAAATATTAGCTTTTCGTAGTGTTGCAAATTCTTCGATAAGGTCTTCATAATTGCGCTCGCTAAAGCGGGCATTAGCAACATAATCGTTTTCATCAAATCCTGGCAAAGGCTGCTTTTCATTTCTGGAAAAACAGGTAATGCGGAATGC
Source organism: Pedobacter psychrotolerans (assembly GCF_004340665.1). Classification (GTDB taxonomy): domain Bacteria; phylum Bacteroidota; class Bacteroidia; order Sphingobacteriales; family Sphingobacteriaceae; genus Pedobacter; species Pedobacter psychrotolerans. The sequence continues at coordinate 259,688 of NZ_SLWO01000003.1, read as the reverse complement.
AAAAATACGTTCGCAATCAATGATGTGGCCAAGCATTTCCTTCACTGTCCACTTATTTTCAGCATAAGCATAGTTTTCCTTTTCCTTATTTCTTCTAAATAAAGCCGGAATGCTAATCGCCTGTTCTTCCAGTAATTCAAAAATATTCTGGTTAACTTTGTGGATGTAAGTTTCGGCCCAGATCGGGTATTCGTTAGGCTGTGGTCGGTTCATATCTTAAGCTGCTTTTTAATATTATTCTAAAAGTCGTTCCTTTGCCCACTTCAGAGTCTTTAACAAAGATTTCTCCACTGTGGTAATTCTCTACAATTCTTTTAGTTAGTGAAAGACCTAATCCCCAGCCACGCTTTCTGGTGGTGTATCCAGGCTGGAACACGGCATCGAACTTAGATCGTGGTATCCCTTTTCCGGTATCGGTCACATCGATAAAAACCTGTTCTTTCGCTAAATTTTCGATGATGTTGATGGAGATAGATCCTTCATTTTCAATCGCATTAGCCGCGTTTTTAAGCAGGTTTTCTATCACCCAGTCAAATAAAGGAATATTTAACAAGGCCCGAACCTGTTCATCGCCAGAAATACTAAACTTAACCTTATCCGATGTTCTAACTTTGAAGTACCTGATAAAATCACTAACGACAATGTATACTGTATGGTCTTCCAAGATGGGTTTGGAGCCAATCTTAGAAAAACGGTCGGCAATAATTTCAAGGCGTTTAATGTCGTTTTCCATTTCAGCAATTAATGGATCATCTTCAGCATCAAACTTCGATTTCATGAGTTCGGTCCATGCCATTAGGGATGATATGGGAGTGCCCAACTGATGCGCGGTTTCTTTAGCCAGACCTACCCAAACGTGATCTTGTTCATCCCGTCTTGCCGAGCTGAATGCGGCATAAGCAGTAAGAAGGAAAAGAAAAATAACCGCCATTTGGATATAAGGGAAATAGCGGAGCTGTGTAAGTATGAATGAGTCTTTATAATATGCTTGATAACTACTACCCAGAATATTCATGGTTAATGGCCTGTGCTGGCTACTCATTTGCCGTAACTGATGAACGAAATATAAACTGTCATAGGTGAGAGTTGTATCCGTTTCGTAATTTGTTTTGGTAGAATCTAAACCAAAATAAGTAGTGATATTTTGAGAAGAGTCGACCACAATAACAGGTGTTTTGGTGTTTTTTCTAACACTCTCTACTACCTCACGAAAGTTGTCATTATCCATTAATAACATGGATCTTTCCTGAACCTTTACCCAAAGTTGAAATTGATTCGCCTCCTCACGTTCCATCTTTTTCACAAAAGAATCGGTGTAAAACACTGATGCAATGCCAATTAGGATTGCGAATATGAGAAGGAAAAACTTCCAGCGGCGTTTCTTTTGATAAGGATTCATGCTTTGGGTAGCCAAATTACAATAACAAAACGAGAAAAACAGAAAACCATTATGCTTTTTCAAAAACGATGAGGCAATCATTATAAAAGCATAATAGATTCATCGTAGATGAAAACAAGGTAAAATGAATGAAAAACATATCTTTGTGCCGTCTTGCGTTTTGCGCCAGGCGTTAAGCGTTTCACACGCCATACGCCACACGCTTATCGCTCAACATATCAATTATGGATAAGAAAGTTAGAGTAAGATTTGCCCCAAGCCCAACCGGAGGCCTGCATTTAGGCGGTGTTCGCACGGCTTTATTCAATTATTTGTTTGCCAGAAAAAACAACGGAACTTTTGTTCTGCGTGTGGAAGATACCGATCAAAATCGTTTTGTAGAAGGTGCAGAAGAATATATCGTAAACTGTTTAAACTGGTGTGGCATTACACCAGATGAGAGTCCGGCAAATCCAGGTAATTACGGCCCATATCGCCAGAGCGAACGTAAACCGAGTTATAGAAAATTTGCAGAACAATTAATTAGTGATGGTTATGCCTATTATGCCTTTGATACCCCTGAAGAGTTGGATGCAAAACGGAAAGACATTCCTAATTTTCAGTATGGCCAGGCTACAAGGATGGAAATGCGCAACTCTTTAACACTGACCATTAGTGAAGTAGAAGATTTGTTGGCAGCTAAAACACCACATGTAATTCGCATCAAAGTACCTGAAAATGAAATTGTGCATTTTAACGATTTAATTCGTGGCGATGTCAGTTTCGAAACGTCATTGGTGGATGATAAGGTTTTGTTAAAGGCAGATGGCATGCCTACCTATCATTTAGCTGTTGTGGTTGATGATAAGGCCATGGAAATTACCCATGCTTTCCGTGGGGAAGAATGGTTGCCTTCAGCACCAACACATATTTTATTATGGAAATATTTGGGATGGGAGAGTGATATGCCTGCCTGGGCACATTTACCTTTGATTTTAAAACCAGATGGCCATGGTAAACTCAGCAAACGCGATGGAGATCGTTTAGGTTTTCCGGTGTATGCCATGAACTGGACGGATCCTAAAACTGGAGACACCACCAATGGATTTAAAGAAATGGGATTTCTTCCTGAAGCTTTCGTAAATATGCTGGCCTTGTTAGGGTGGAATGACGGAACTGATCAGGAATTATTTTCATTAAAAGAACTAGAAGAAAAATTCTCTATCGATAGAATCAGTAAAGCCGGGGCAAAGTTCGATTTCGAAAAAGCCAAATGGTATAATCATGAGTGGATTAAAACACAAAGTGCTGAGCGTTTAGCGCCAAGCGTAAGAGCTGAATTGCAAAAAGCTGGCATTGAAGTGAGTGATGATAAATTCTTAAATACCATAATCGACTTGATAAAAGACCGTTGCAATTTGCTGCCAGATTTTGTAGCGCAAAGCGGATACTTTTTTATAAGCCCGAAAGAATACGATGTGGCATCTGTTAAACCAAAATGGACGGTAGAAAAAGCCGAGTTTTTTAATGCTTTTTCTGAAACCTTATCTCTTAATGATGCAGCTTCAGCAGAAGAAGCTTTTAAAGCTTTGGCGGCAGAAAAGGGATTTAAGCCCGGCGAATTAATGTTGCCTTTCCGGATTATGTTGGTGGGTGGCAAATTTGGGCCAGGTGTTTTTGATATCGCCATTTTATTGGGTGTGGAAGAAACAAAAAACAGAATTTCAAAAGCAATTGAAGTTTTTAATCATTAATTTTAATGCAAAACATAAGAAGAGCTATACTCATTCAGTATGGCTCTTCTTGTATCCAATTTGTTAGTAAAAGATTTTGCCAAAAATTTTTTTATTTTAGCGTAACAAATATGTGAATACAAGGTTATTCATATAAATAAAAAATAAAATTATGCAGTGGTTCGGTAAAGGCAGTAACAATGTTGAAGATGGAAGAAGCGGAGGTGGTGGCAAAACTATTCTCGGTGGGGGAATAGGGATCGTAATCGTTGTGCTTGGTTTAATCTTTGGAAAGGATCTTTCAGGTGTTGTGAGTCAGATTCCCGCGTCTGCAGGAACAGAAGAAGTAAAGCAAGGCGTGCCGGCAGATGATGCACAAGGAAAATTTGTATCTGGTGTTCTCGAATCTACTGAGCAAGTTTGGGATAAACAGTTTCAGGAAATGGGTAAGCAATATGAATATCCAAAATTAAGACTGTTTAGGGAAGGTGTTCAAACGGCTTGTGGAAATGCAAGCGCAAATGTAGGTCCGTTTTACTGCCCGGGCGATCATAAAGTTTATATCGACTTATCATTTTATGATGAATTAAAAAACCGTTTTGGTGCCGCCGGTGATTTTGCCCAAGCTTATGTGATCGCACATGAAGTTGGTCATCACGTTCAGAACTTATTGGGAATTTCCGAAAAGCTGGATCAGGCCCGTGGTAAGGTAAGTGAAATAGAATATAATAAGTTATCTGTAAAATTAGAATTGCAAGCTGATTTTTTTGCCGGACTTTGGGCACATCATGCTCAGAATTTAAAAGATTTTAAACTAGATGAAGGAGACATTGAGGAAGCCCTAACTGCAGCAAACGCTATTGGCGATGATAAGTTACAAAAACAGTCTACAGGGGATGTACAGCCAGATTCTTTTACGCATGGTACTTCAGCACAACGTATGTTCTGGTTTAAAAAAGGTTTTGAAACAGGAGATATAAAACAAGGCGATACATTCAATTCAAATAATTTATAAATAAGTAAAACATTTCTTGGCCTCTAATTGTTCGTATACATTTTACATTAAGATTTTGTATCTGAACCAAACACATTATTCATTTGTATAATATAAAATGATCCTTATCGTTGATGACAGGCCTGAAAACCTGATTTCGTTACAAAAAGTACTCCAGGCACATAATTTTGAGGTTGATACCGCATCATCAGGGGAAGATGCACTAAAAAAAGTTTTAAAAAATAACTACGTCCTGATTATCCTGGATGTGCAGATGCCGGATATGGATGGTTTTGAGGTTGCAGAAGCCATTTCTGGTTTCAGCAAAGCAAAAGATACGGCCATCATTTTCCTTTCAGCTGTTAATACCGAACTTAAATTTATTACTAAGGGCTATTTAAGTGGGGGATTAGATTATATCACCAAACCTGTTGATATTAATGTACTGCTGCTTAAAATCAAAACATTTTACCGCATCTATGAGCAAAGCAGAAAGCTTAATGAGGTACAGGAAAAACTTCTTGAGGAAATAGAGTTTCGTAAACAGGCAGAAAATAAAAAAGACGAATTTATCAGTATTGCTAGCCATGAGCTTAAAACACCTTTAACCAGCGTAAAGGGTTACATTCAATTGCTGCAACGCAGTTTAAATAAGGATGATAAAACCATGGCCCAAAGTCATCTGGCAAAGGCAAGTGTTCAACTAGAGAAGTTAAATGAGTTGATCGTTGATTTACTCGACATATCGAAGATTGAAAGTGGTAAAATGAAGTTTAACATGCAGTATTTTTGTGCTGATAATATGGTGAGTAATGCCATCGAAATGCTGCAGCAATCTAACCCAGGTTTCACCATTAACAAACTCGGAAAAACCAATGAAAATATTTATGGTGATGAAATGCGACTGGAACAAGTTGTAATTAATTTTATTACCAATGCCATTAAATATGCCCCAGGAACCAATCAGGTAAATGTTACCTTAAATATCAAGGATGGCAAGCTCTACCTGGCTGTAAAAGATTTTGGGATAGGAATTTCCGAAGAACAGCAATCTAAAATATTCGACAAATTTTATCGGGTAGAAGAACACAGTAACCGTTTCAATGGCTTAGGTATTGGTTTATATATTTGTTCGGAAATTATAAGCAGGCACGGTGGCAAAATTGGCGTGAATAGCGTGCCGGATGAAGGCTCCGAATTTTATTTCATCATCCCCATCACCGAAGAACTTGCGGCCAACAATCAAATCTAAGATCTCTAAAATATATTAATGAAAACCACTCTGAAAAATAATCTACGTTTAGGCTTAGGCCTGTCGCTTATTATTCTTTTTATCAGCTCACTTGCTTCATATGTCAGTATTCGTAACCTCATCAAGAGCACCGAACTTGTAAAGCATAGTGATCAGGTTATCCTGAATCTGGAAGGTGTTATCTCCACCCTTAAAGATGCAGAAACCGGGCAAAGAGGTTACCTGCTTACCGGTAATAAAGTATTTCTGGAGCCTTACAACGGTGCCCGTGATCTGGCTGTTAGAACCATCGATACTATTGCCCGTGCTACCATCGATAATCCTGCGCAGCAGAAAACCATTACCGAACTGAAAGAGATACTGGTTAAACGTTTGAGCATTATTACCTCTACCATAGAAATTAAATCTCTGGGTGGAAAAATAGATCCAACCGTTCTTCTTCAAGGCAAAATCTATATGGATCAAGCCCGTTCTGCAGTTAATAAAATGGTGAGAGAAGAGAGGCGGTTACTGAATGAACGCACAGAAGAGCTTAATAAGTTAACGGCTTATACGCCTGTTCTTATTATGGTGGCTGCTTTTTTGGCCATACTCATTACATTGTTTTTTTACAGAAAAGTATCAGTTGATTTTGATGAGCGGGTTAAGCTTCAGCAAGAAATTGAAGACAAGAAAAATGAAATGGAAAAACGTATTATCGCCATTAAAGAGATTGCACATCAGATCTCAGGAGGTAATTACGGCGTTTTACTGGATGCTCAATCACGTGATGACATCGGTGAACTTTCAGGGTCATTAAATGCGATGTCGTTATCACTAAAAAAATCTTTTGATACCCTCGCAGAAAACGAATGGTTACAAACGGGAGTTGCCAATCTGAATGTGAAAATGGTTGGTGAGAAAGATGTTTTTCACCTGGCAGATGATATCATTGAGTTTTTAGTTACCTATACTAAAAGCCAGATTGGAGCTGTTTATTTATTTAAGGATGATGGATATTTGCACTTAAAAGGTAAATATGCTTTAGAGGGACAAAATCTTTTGCCTGTTATTGAATTGGGGCAAGGCTTAATTGGTCAGGCAGTAAAGTCTGGCAAAGCAATTATTATAGATGATGTTCCGCAAAGCGAATTAACCATTACCCATGCAACAGGAAATATAAAGCCAGCACAGCTGATTGTTTTGCCAATTATCCGAAACGGAATTTCTATCGGAGGTTTGGAGCTTGGTACAGTTAAGCCCCTTTCTGATTTACAATTACATTTCTTAAACTCAATTTTATCAGATATTGGATCAGCCCTGTTAGGTGCACAAAACAGGCAAAAACTACAACAATTATTAGAAGAAACCCAGGCACAATCTGAAGAGTTACAGGTACAGCACAATGAGCTGGAAGGCATGAATGCTGAACTTGAAGCGCAAGCTCAAAAATTACAGGCTTCAGAAGAAGAACTGCGTGTTCAGCAGGAAGAATTGTTGCAAAGCAATCAGGAACTCGAGGAGAGAAGCAGTTTGCTTGAAGAGAAAAACGAACTGATTGAGGTAAGAAATGCAGAAATACAGCAAAAAGCTGAGGCGCTGGAATTAAGCACCCGGTATAAATCAGAATTTTTAGCCAACATGTCGCATGAGTTGCGCACACCACTAAACTCCATTTTACTATTGTCTAGGTTAATGGCAGAAAATGAGGAAATGGATAAAGAACACCAGGAATATGCCGAAGTGATTCAGAGTTCAGGACAGGGTTTATTGAGTTTGATTGATGAAATTCTTGATTTATCTAAAATTGAGGCGGGCAAAATGGAGCTTGACCGAACCAATGTTAAAGTGAGTGATGTTGCTTTAAATATGCGGTCATTATTTAATCCATTGGCAAAAGAAAAATCTCTTGAATTGGTGATCAGTAATGCTGAAGATGTTCCTGAATATTTTCATACGGATAAAATGCGCCTGGAGCAGATTATCAAAAATTTACTTTCAAACGCGATTAAATTTACTTCAACTGGTTCTGTAAAATTTAACATCACCAAGAATGAAAAACTAAATGCCTTAATTTTTGAAGTGTCTGATACTGGTGTTGGTATTCCGCAAGATAAGCAAGCTATGGTTTTTGAGGCTTTTCAACAAGCTGATGGATCTACCCGCCGCAAATTTGGTGGTACAGGTTTAGGCTTGTCCATCAGTAGAGAACTCGCCAAGCTTTTAGGTGGTTTTATCGATTTAAAAAGTAAAGAAAATGAAGGCAGTGTATTTACTTTAACATTGCCTATAGATAAAAATAAAGGCTTTGAAGGGACTGTTCCAGCAATTGAAAGACCCTATACTCCACCAGTAGAAGCTCCTGTTTCAAAGGTGAACTACTTAACGGTAAATAACATTCCTCAGGAAATTGAAGATGACCGAGATAGCATTATAGCAGGTGATAAAGTGATTTTGATTGTAGAGGATGATACACCTTTTGCTAAAATGCTGCTTGATTTTACCCGAAAAAGAAATTACAAAGGGCTGGTTGCCGTGCGTGGAGATGTGGGTATTGAAATGGCGAAGGCCTATAAGCCTATAGCGATATTACTGGATATTCAATTGCCTATAAAAGACGGCTGGCAGGTGATGGAAGAATTAAAATCTGACCCAGAAACACGTCCGATTCCTGTTCACATTATGTCGTCCCTTCAGGTAAAAAAAGAAAGCTTGCTAAAAGGTGCGGTAGATTTTATCAATAAGCCTTTTGCTTTTGAGCACATGCAGGAAATCTTTACAAAACTGGAGCACGCCCTGAGTCGCCACCCTAAAAAAGTTTTAATTGTGGAGGAAAATGAACAGCATGCTAAAGCGCTGAGCTATTTCTTAAGTAATTTCGACATTCAAACCGAAATCGTTAATCAAGTGGGAGAAAGTGTTTCAGCCTTGCATAAGCCAGAAGTAAACTGTGTTATTCTTGATATGGGTATTCCGGATAAACATGCTTACGAAACACTCGAAGTGGTAAAGAAAACACCAGGTTTGGAAAACCTTCCGATTATTATTTTTACCGGCAAGAATTTATCAAAGGGTGAAGAAAACAGAATCAAGCAATATGCTGATTCGATAGTGGTTAAAACGGCTCATTCCTATCAGAGAATATTGGATGAAGCAGGCTTATTCCTTCATCTGATAGAAGAAAAAAGTAAAGAAAAAACAAAAGTACCTCAAAAATTTTCTGAGCTACAGGACGTATTAAAGGGAAAAACAGTGCTGGTCGCTGATGATGATGTCAGAAATATTTTCTCCCTGACAAAAATTTTAGAGCAACATCAAATGAAGGTGCTGGCTGCCATAGATGGTAAGGAAGCTTTGAAGTTATTGGAGGAGAATTCAAATATTGATGTGGTTCTAATGGATATGATGATGCCTGAGTTGGACGGTTACGAAACCACTACGGCGATTAGACAAAATCTGAAATATAGAAATCTGCCTATCTTGGCTGTAACTGCAAAAGCCATGATGGGTGATCGCGAAAAGTGCATCGCTGCGGGCGCTTCAGATTACATTAGTAAACCCGTAGATATGGATCAACTGGTTTCACTTTTACGCGTATGGCTATACGAAAATCATTATAAATCTTAGTACGTTTACCTCATATGCCTCAAAAAGTAATTCTGATAATTGATGATGACAATCGAAACATTTTTGCCTTAAAAGCTGTTTTAAAGGCCAAAGGTTATGAATGCTTATCGGCAATTAGTGCAAAAGATGGTTTTTCCATCATAGAAGAAAGAGCAGATATTTCTGTAGTGTTAATGGATATGATGATGCCCGAGATGGACGGTTATCAAGCCATGGCTACGATGAAGAAATCGCTGAAAATGCAGAATATACCCGTACTTGCAGTTACCGCACAGGCAATGGTGGGCGATAAAGAACGTTGTTTAAGTGCAGGAGCTGCTGGTTATGTTTCAAAGCCGATTAATGTAGATGAATTATTAGAACAGATTGAAGAAGTAACGAAATAAGGTGATAATCGACGCGATAGATAATGAACAGGTAGAAATGCTGCTGAATGATGTATTAGAAGCTCATGGATATGATTTCCTGGAATATTCTCACGCATCAATTAAAAGACGGATTACCCGTTTATACTCGCTGGATAGTTTTGTGAGTTTTGCAGAATTCAGGTATGCTATAAAAACAGATAAACAATATTTTAAAAGATTTTTAGAAGAAATCACAGTGAACGTTACCGAAATGTTTCGTGACCCTACTTTCTATAAATCGCTTAGAAATGATGTATTGCCGGTTTTAGGTACTTATCCCTTCATCCGGATTTGGGTAGCAGGCTGTTCTACCGGAGAAGAAGCTTATTCTTTAGCCATTTTATTAAAGGAACTTAACCTGCTTAATAAATCACTTATTTATGCCACCGATATTAATCCATCAGTTTTGGAGAAGGCAAAAAAAGGTATGTTTCCTTTAAATTATCTTAAGGGATATTCTGAAAACTATGTTCAATCTGGCGGAGTGAAAGATTTCTCATCCTATTATACTGCAAATTATTCACTCGTTAAATTCGATGAATCTTTAAATAGTAAAATGATTTTCTCTACGCATAATCTGGTTTCAGATCATTCGTTCAATGAGTTTCAACTCATTTTATGTAGAAATGTATTGATCTATTTCGATAAGGATTTGCAACATAAGGTTTTTAATTTGTTTGATAACAGTCTCGAAAAATTAGGTTACCTGGCATTGGGAAGTAAAGAAAGCCTTGATTTTTGGGCAAATGCAAAAGATTACAAGCGCATAAGAAATGAAAAGATATGGCGGAAACTTTAACTCAGGGCAAATGTAGCGCCTTGGTTATTGGAGGCTCTGCAGGGAGTTTGGATGTACTGCTGGAAATTTTCCCAAGCTTAAGCGTGAACATTAACTTCCCAATTATTTTAGTTACCCATCGTAAAGCCGGTAATGATTCTCTCCTCACAGAATTATTAAAAAACCGGACCAGTTTGACAGTAAGAGAAGCCGAAGAAAAGGAAAAATTATTGCCCGGTTATGTTTATATTGCTCCGGCTGATTATCATTTGCTGGTAGAGAATGATCATACCATTTCACTTGATTATTCAGAAAAGGTAAACTATTCGCGTCCATCAATCGATGTGACTTTTCAATCTGCGGCAGAGATTTTTAAAAATGAATTGGTCTGCATTTTATTGTCAGGATCAAATGCAGATGGGGTTGAAGGTTTAAAAACGGTAAACAAGTATGACGGTTTAGTGCTTATACAAAATCCTGAAACGGCAAGTATGGCCTACATGCCGCAGCAAGCTGTAAATGAGGTAAAACCCCACATTATTTTAGATAGCTATAAAATGGCAGGCTATATTAACGGATTAATTCATAAATAGTAGTTAAATTTGCCTCAGGAAAAAGACTTATGGCTGATACGAAAAAAGTATTTGTTTTTGATGATAACAGGGATATACTGGATCTGTGTACATTCATTTTAGAAGATGCAGGATATGAAATCAAAACATCTGAAAGTGCAAATGATATAGAGACACAAGTATCGGCTTTTATGCCAGATCTCATTTTTATGGATAACTGGCTACCAGATTTAGGAGGTATACAGGCAACAAGAGCCATTAAAAGCAACCCTGATTTAAAACACATTCCTGTAATTTATTTTTCTGCTAATAATGATATTTCTTCACTTGCAGATGAAGCTGGTGCGGATAGCTATTTATCAAAACCTTTTGATATTGCAGCATTGGAAGACATCGTTAAAAAACACTTAAGCTAATTACGCCTTCCCCCAAATTCTGGTATTTAAATCAAGTTCCTTCACAATATCATACATAAAACGAATGGTGTTGATGTCTGTATTGAGCGTAGCGGGATTAAGTAAGGATTCAAAAATTGGGGCGTCAAAGCAATTCCTATCCAAAGGAAAAGCAATATACATTCTTGACTCTATAAAAGATAAGGAGATGGTTGCTTCTGAATTGGCATTCAGGTACAATATTCGCTCCATCATGGAAGGAGTTAAGATGTACCGGGACTCGATCTGATTACTACCATAAGTAACAAAGGCACGACTAAAATCAGGATTTTCCAACTGTATCACATCCCGATCACTGAAAGAAAAAACATTTTTGGAAAACCAGGAACCAATAGCATTTCCAAGATCTTTTGGCTTCACAATAGTAACGCTGCTTAAGTGTTTATTAAAATCGGCTACGAAAATAATGCCTTTAAAAATATCACTCCAGCTGGTTTCGGTTCCTTTATTAGTTTGCCTTTCTGTTTTATGTTCTGCGTGAACCTCTGCAAAGTAAAAACTTGTCTTATCTGCTTTACCACTAACAAGGTCTTCTGTTTTATACCGATCAATAGATTTATTAAAAAGCTGAGTATATCTAAATTCATCAGATGAGATACCTTCTTTTGGGCTTATGGTTAAACTTGGGTCTAAAAATTTTAATGCCTCACCAATGATGTTTTGTTTATAAGCTTGTTGGTAAGCTTTCAAGGCATCATTTATTCGATATAAAATAATACCGCCATACACCACCGGAATCAGGCCTGCAAGCACAGCCCAGAAAAGCAATCCAAATAAAAGGCCAATAATGGCAACGCCAACACCTATTCCAATAAAAGTAAAGCCTTTAGTTTGCTCGGCGGCAACCTTCTTTCGCTCTACTTCCATGGTGGCTATGGTGTTTTGCAAAGCCACGTTGTCATTTAAATAGTTTTGCATTAACGATTAAAAAGTTCTTTAGCATTGATGTTTTTTCGTTCCTCTTCAGGGGTGGTTAGTACGGTAACCGGGTAGAAGTTAAACAAGCCTGCAAATAAATTTCCAGGAAACATCATAATTGAATTGTTATAATCCGTAACGGCTGCATTATATGTTCTTCTGGCTGCGGCAATTTGTTCTTCACTCTCTGTCCAGGTGCTTTGAAGGTTAATGAAGTTGGTATTTGCCTTTAAATCAGGATAATTTTCTACATTAACCATTAAGCCTTTCATACTGCTGCTTAATTCTGCATCTATCGAGGCTTTTTCAGCTCCGGAAATATTGCCTGAGGTAGCTTTTGCTCTTAATTCGACAATTTTACTTAAAGTACCCTGCTCGTAAGTGGTATATTGTTTTACTACTTCAACCAGATTTGGAATCAGGTCGAAACGTTTTTTTAGCATCACATCAATAGCAGAAAAAGCATTGGTTACCTGATTTTTCTTTCCAATGATGTTGTTGTAAAAGAAAAAGCCAAAAAGTAAGAGTACAATGAGAATAATTACAATGATCATGGTTATCGTTTTTTGGTTTAGATTTTAAATATAATAAAACGTTACAAAACTTTAAGCTATCTCCGCTCATTCAGCTTTCTAAGCTTTTCTTTCTGCTGTCTGCGCTTCAGGCGGTTTCGCTTTCTAATTTCATGGTTTGCCCGCATTTCCTTGAAATTAGCAATATGTTGCTTAATTTCATTTTGCTTCTCTTCTGTAATGCCAATACTGTTTTTAATCCCTGTATATAAACTTCGCCAAATCAGGCTGAAAAAAGATGAACTATCCGGTTTCTTATAATTTACGTCAGATGAAATAAACTGATTATGACGATTTGGGTTTTCTGAATTGATAATAAGCGCATTGGCAAGAATAGAAATCAATCCACGGGTTACCAAATGATCTTTAGATGGGTCATTGCGCATCAGTGCGACAGATAAATCATAATAGTAAAAATCTACCTTTCCCTGTGCGCCCGTATTATCCGCTTTAAAATCGAACTGTAACTTATCTACAATTCCTCTGTTTATTCTAACCAGGCCTAAAGGTTTTGTAATCTGATTCAATATTCGTGCATTAAAATTATGCAGTATGCCCTTATATTCGAAATATCCTTTGGGCGAGTTTAGATCAAATCTGAAATTTAAATCTAAACTAGCCTGACCTAATAGATAGGTGTTCAGGCTCACCTCCATTTTAGGGTTTATCGCCTTAATTTTGGGCAAGTTGGTTACATTCTTAAATATACCAGAAGTGTGTTCAAAAGAAATTCTACCGCGTTGCTTGCTCTCATCGTTGTAAAGGGTATAACTGATATTAACATCTTTAAGCTTAATTTTCTGGATTAACACAGGAGGAGCCAGTTTCTGCAGTAACTGATGTGGAAACCTACCTTTTTTAATTTCACCTTCCTGTTTTTGAGTACTGCCATTATTAAAAACGGAGATGAAGCCATTAGTGATCCCCATCTCTTTTGTCCGCAACTCTTGCTTACTAATATAAACAGGTAAATCAATACCGTTCATTAATATGTCACTCATCTGGATATGAAATCTATCTGTAGCATGCCCTGCAATTTCTGCAAATTTCATCTCATCGTAGCGCGGCTCCAATTCAAACTTATTTACCCTTAGCTTGCCAGTCGATGCCCTGAAATCAAGCTTACTCAGCTTAATATTGTATAGTTTATTTGGTGTGGTATATTGATAATCATTGAGGTTAATGATCACATCTTTCAGTAAATAAAATCTTGTTGGGTCATCAGCAGACGTAGAATCTACCAATAAATCTGTTAGGGTAATATTGAGGTCATCTATGGCAAAAACATTTAACTTATTAACGTTTTTATTGATGTATTTGAAGCTGGCATCCTGAAAGCGAATGGCATCGATACGAAATTCCTCCAGGTTTTTAGAAATAAATGAATAGGGCGATTTAATAGGGCGAGGAGGTCTGTTCTCATTAAAATCAAACTGTCTATTCATCATCAATACCTCCGGCTTATCAAAAATTACCTCTTCAATCTGAAGTTTTTTTTGTCTATAAAGCGTTATTGGATGAAAATGCTTCACCACCAGCTTTTTTAGCGTTACCGTGTAAAGATTATTGGGCGCCCTTTTTAAACGAATTAATTCTTTAAACCGGATGGTATCGGCGGTGATCTTTACATTTTGCAAGGTTGCACTCCCTGTGAGTACATTGGTAGAAACATTGGAAAAGCTAATGGTATATAAACTATCTGTTGATTTATAGAGGAGCGTTTTTATCTGCTCAGTTAGCAAGGGGCGGGATTTAACATTTAAAAACCAAGCCGTGGCCGCTAAAAGACCAAAAGCGATGATTATTGTCGCTGCAATCCATTTTATAATTTTATATTGACGTCTCCTTGTTTCTGGCATTTAACGAATGAACTGGATTCAACAGCAATATACGTTTATAAACGTATTTCTTAAATGCCAGCCATTAATTTTTCTCTCGCTTCGCTTGTCGGGCTTCCCGTCTATCAGCCCTTTTCTGCTTCCGAATTTTTTTAGCAATTGCTTTTTGCTGCTTTACCGGATTTTTCTCGGGCACTATACCCACACCAACAATATCCTTTATTCCAACAAAAACGGTTTTCCACATCAGGTTAAAAAAGGAACCAGAATTAAGTCTCGTACTGGTGATGATTGCCCTGCGTGGCGCTTCTCCTTTACTTGGATTAGCATCCTTAATTAAAATGGCATTGGCCAAAAGAGATAAGAAACCTTTTTCTTTTGTTCCTTCACCATCAATATTATCAGATAGCAACTTCACTTTCAAGTTGCTGTAAAGCATATTCATCGAGCCTGAAGCTGTACGAAGATTTCCATTGGCTTTAAAATTCAGTTGTTGAATATTTCCGCTTTCTATTTCTACGAGTCCTAAAGCCGTGGCTAAAGGATTCAGATTTTTCATGTTGAACGCATTTAGGTTTCCGCTGTAACTAAATGAACCGTTTTTATCGGTGAGGTTAAAATCTATTTTAACGTTCATTTTTCCGGTACCCATTAACAATGTGTTCAGATTAGCCAGTGCATGGTTGTTTTTGGTCAATCTTAAACTATCATTAGTTACATTTACAATGGTGCCATTAAGAGATTTAAAATTTACTGAACCCGTTTTCTTACTGGCTGGATTATATTCAGAATACTTAACATCAACCTGATTTAGTTTCACCGTATCAATGATAATTGGTGTATTTAACCTTTTCAGTGCAATATGGGGATAATTTTGCCCTTTGTCCAACCCTGGAGGTGGGGGAGATTCCCGACTCATAAAAACCTCTACCTGAGCTGGGCCAATGGTGACTGCCCTGGCATGAATTTTTTCGTCAGTGTTAAAACTGGCAAAATCCATTCCATCGAATTCAATTGCGTTAAAATTCAGGTTGTAGCGGTCTTTCTGGATATTATATTTACGAGAAAAAGCCAGTTCAGCATATAAAGGAATAAGCTTTAAACCTTTAATTGATACGTTTTTCGACGAGGTAGATCCTTTTATGGTATCAACCCTCATGCTATACATTTTATCTTCTGTGGTCGATTTGTAACCGGCAATCTCAAATGAAATATCTTTCGTATAATAAAATCGCGAAGTATCATTTCCCGAGAGAGAATCCAACAGGAAATCCTTTACATTAATATCAAGATGTTTAATGGCATTTCGGGTTTTCTTTGGTGCACCACTTTTAACATAGCTGAAATCAGCATCGATAATCTTGATGGCATGAACCCGCGCCGATTTAAAAATTTTAGAAATTTGCTCATAAAGCGATTTTTCCTCTTTATTATCATCAATAGGCTTTGGAACCTTATTAAAAGTTACATTAATAGATGGACGATCAAGTATGATGGCATTGATATCCAAGCGTTTTTTAAAGTATGCCGTCAATATGCTTGCTCTTGTGATCTGCAATTTTTTGAGTTTAATATCAAAAACATGTGCAGGAGCAAGGCTTTTCTTTTTTAAGCTATCGTAAACTGATGGGTTGGCTTTTAATGTTACCTCTCTTAAGGCCAGACTTCCGGTGATGACATTTAAGTTAATGCTTTTAAAATCTATAGTATAAAGATGGCTGGAGCCGTTATACACACCCTCCTTAATTTTTTCGCTTAGTATCGGTTTCCATCTTGCGCTTAAAAACATGGCGCCAAATGAAAGGACTAAAATTAAAACGCCGAAAATACTTCCGATCCAAATCCAAAGTTTAGTTCTGTTTTGAGCTGTCATGATTATGCCTTATCGCAGTTAAACAATTCTGTGTTAGAAAGGTTTTTTCCTGGTTTGCGTCACTATTAATTATCCTGTATGATTGTGTATCGGGTTAAAAAGAATTTGGTTTAAATTAATGTGGTGGTAAGCGCAGAATAACAGAAACTTAGCTTATTTCAATCCAATCCTTAATAATAATATGTAAATTAACATTAACTTAACATTGGGCTTGTAGATTTGTGCCATATTAAGAATTAACATGAACAATATTTTTAAGTTCTTTACCCCTCAAGATAGAAAATTCCACCCTCTTTTTGAGCAAGCTGGCAGTAACGCTTTAAAAATTGCAGAATCTCTTTTAGAGATGGTTAGCACAGCTGATGCTGAAAGCAGAAAAACTATTTTTAAAGAAATTGAACGCCTGGAGCATGTGGGTGATGATATTACGCACTCCATCTTTCTGGAATTAAGTAGAAACTTTATTACACCGTTTGATCGTGAAGATATCCATCAGTTGGCGACAGCTGTTGATGATGTTGCAGATTATATTTATGGCACTGCAAATCGTATGCAGATGTACAATATGAATACCATTAATGAACCAATCGTTAAAATTGCTGAGCTTTTGGTAGAAATGTGTACCGACATTGACAAGGCGATTAAAGAATTGCGAAGCTTTAAAAATATTCGCGTAATTGCAGATGCCTGTATCCGTATTAACAGTGGTGAAAACCAGGCCGACTATGTATTTACGCTAGCGGTTGCGCGTTTGTTTGAGTATGAAACCAATGCGATTGAATTAATTAAACAAAAAGAGGTTTTACAAACGATAGAAAAAGCGACAGACAAGTGTGAAGATGTGGCGAATGTGCTTGAAACTATCCTGGTTAAAAACGCTTAATAAAAAACAAACATGGTAACTACCTTATTGGTTGTTGTTGTAATTCTGGCCATTGCTTTTGATTACATTAACGGCTTTCACGATGCCGCTAATTCGATTGCAACGGTTGTTTCTACAAAAGTTCTTACGCCTTTTCAGGCGGTTTTATGGGCTGCACTTTTTAATTTTGCAGCTTACTTTTATTTTACCGATCATAAGGTAGCCAATACGGTTGCTAAAACGGTAATCGAAAATTATATTACTTTAGAAGTTATTCTGGCGGGTCTTGTAGCCGCAATTATCTGGAACCTCTTAACCTGGTGGTATGGTATTCCTTCCAGTTCGTCGCATACACTTATTGGTGGTTTCGCCGGCGCAGGTATGACACATGCTTTACTTACAGGCGCTAGTCCGCTAGATGCAGTAAATATGAGTTATGTGGTTAAAATTGTTTCATTTATTGTATTGGCACCGATTATTGGTATGGTTATTTCGGTAGTCATCACCTTAATCATTATCAACATTTGTCGATATGCAAAGCCCTCCACTGCAGAAAAATGGTTTAAGCGTTTACAATTACTCTCATCTGCAGCTTTAAGTTTCTTCCACGGCGGTAACGATGCCCAAAAAGTAATGGGTATTATTGCTACGGCCTTAATTGCATCAAAGGTGATTCCTGATTTTGAAGCATTACCAACTTGGGTTCCGATTGCCTGTTATTCGGCAATATCTTTAGGTACCATGAGTGGTGGCTGGAAAATTGTGAAAACAATGGGCTCTAAAATCACGAAAGTAACAGCATTGGAAGGTGTTGCTGCTGAAACGGCAGGTGCGGTAACCTTAGGGATTACAGAACATTTCGCTATTCCGGTTTCTACTACACATACCATAACAGGTTCAATTGTGGGTGTAGGTTTAGTGAAAAGTGTATCTGCAGTACGTTGGGGTGTAACCATTAACCTGATTTGGGCTTGGGTATTAACCATCCCGGTTTCAGCAACACTGGCAGCCATAATTTATGCTGGTATCTATTACTTCAAATAACTGATCATCTTTTAAAATAGAAAAGACCAAGGCAATAAAGCTTTGGTCTTTTTTTATGATTAGCGTGGTCGTTTGTACCGCAAAGGTTGCTAAGTTTTTCGCAAAGAGCGGAAAGTGTATGTAGGATTAAAAATAGAGTCGGAATATCATAGACGCTAAATTTCTCCCGCTGATTGCACAGATTTTCGCAGAGCCTTTATAAAATTGGCGTTTATCTTTTTAAATCAGCGGGAAACTATTAAACACAAAGGCTTTATGATTAAATCATCAACGCCAATGAAATGATTAGAACTTCACACTCATTTCAACCAGGTCAGTCCCTTGTTTTGGTAACACCCAATCCGGACCAGTTTCGATTAGTCGCTTAGCTTCAGCGTCTGCCTTTTTATTTAGCGATTTTACAATCTTAACACCGGTTGGCCTTCCGTTCTTTTTAACTTTAAAACTTAAAATGACAAATTGAGCAGGCCCTTTAGGATTATAAAGCTTATTGCTATGCGCTAAATACTGAGTATAATCAATAGTAGAAACAGGAACAGGTTTAGAGATTTCTCCAATGATCTTTCCGTCTAAATTTTGCTCAGCTCGCAGTACGATTTTAGGCGCAGGTATATTTTCTTTTTTTCTACCATTTGATCCGGTAATCAAAGCGATCTCGTTGATTGATTTGTTTCCGCTTAAAGCCTCGCGAATCATATTTGGATCCTGAGTGCCAGAAACCGGAGTTTCCTTGTAGCCTAAGGCATTAATCACTAAATCTTTATCTTTAGCGTTGCTATCTGCAGGTAAAGCAAAATAACCATTGGCATTGGTTGCGGTAATTTTATCTGAGCCAGCAATTTTAACTACCGCACCTTGAACGGGTAGTCCACTTCTTTGATCGACAACATTGCCACTAAAAATGATTTTATCTGCAGCAACAGATGGCGTAGCGGAAGCCATCGCATCATTTTGCGGTTCAGACATGGTTTCCATTTGACGTGCAGCAGAAAGTGGTGCCCGTTTAGTTTGGCTAAACCTTTCATATTGATTAGCTAGTTGCGGTGTGGAAGCAGCCCTTTCTGCGGCCTTAACTATTGGAGCAGATTTTGTGTTTTTGGCTAAATCTCCTGTTTTAGCTTTAGCAATTGCCTGATCAATTAAAGTTGATTTAATCTGGTCAGCAGATTTTGATGCCGTATCCTTTGATTTTGATGTTGTAGCAAGCGCATTGCTGGTATCTAAATTTACGATAACGCCTTTTGCCCTCCGGGCAGCAGTTTCAGCATTTCTTCGATTAGTTTCACGCATAAAGAAAAGAATGCTTACCGCAATAAAAGCTACAGTGGCCGTGGCTGCAATACTTAATCTTTGCGTGGTAACCCCCCAAAGCTTGCGTTTAATGGGTTTTTGCGATACGCGATCATGAAGTTGTTTTTGTAGAATAGAGAGTGTTTGTTTGCGTTTTGGTGATTGTTTCAGCCCTTCTAGTGCATCAGCCACAAAAGGATCCTCCAAAGCCTGCCTTTCTACAAAGTGCATGGCTTTAGCATCAAGCTTACCATCCAGGTAATCCTCCAGTACATCAATATCTAACCAATCGTTATTCACCACTATTTTTTTCTATACAAATCTTCAGATTGCGCTTACCATTTTGAATATAACTTTTTACCTTCAGCATATCGTAGCCCGTAATATCAGCAACCTCTTTATAGCATTTCTCTTGCAAATAAAATAAATCTACGCTTTTTCGCTGTTCTTCGGGCAAGGTTTCCATGCACTTTTCCATAATGGTAAGCTGCGTTTCTTTTGTGTTGTCGATATCTAGATGCACCAGCTCGCTGTTTTCCACAAAAGTATCATCAATAGAAACGTTATTTTGCTTCGCAGATTTCCGTAACGCCATTAAACAGTGGTTTCGGGTTAAAACATGAAGCCAGCTTTTGAAGTTCTGCACCTCATGCACTTTCAGCTTGGTCACCAATTCTTCAAAGATTTGCATTACCGCATCTTTGCTCTGCTCTTCATCTTTAAAATAATTTAAGCAAACCCCAAAAACCAAATGCATGTATTTATTATAAAGCGTACCCAATGCATCTAAATTGCCGGTGTTTTTATACTCGGCAATTAATTTGGCATCGTCTTGCTGATGGTTTCCAGCTGTGTTTTTTATAAACTTCAAAAAATTGGGTCGCTATATCAAATAATCTTTCAAGTATAAAAAATATTTCTGAGTGATATGGAATAAACTCATGATTTAAGGAACTACCTTAACTTTTTAAAAAACCTTACTACAATTAAATTTAACATTTATCAGTCCGTCAAAGTGTTATCTTTGAAAAACAAATTCAAAATTTAGTTTATGGCAGTTCTTTTGCTCATGAAAGATTAAACACGCAAAATGAAAAAAATTATTTTATCTGCATCCCTTGCATTTATTTTATTTACTAACCTGAAAGCAGATGCTCAAATTAAGTTGAGCGATATTTTTAAAAAGGTTACTGAGAAACAAAGCACTACTTCTACAACCGGAACACCTAGTAGCCTGGAGATTGGCCAGGGGATAAAGGAAGCCTTACAACTTGGTGTTTCAGCTGGTGCAGATCGATTATCGGCAAAGGATGGGTTTCTTGGTAATTTAGCTGTTAAAATTTTAATGCCTCCTGAAGCGCAGAAAGTAGAAAAAACATTACGCAGCATTGGTTTAAACAGTCTTTGTGATAATGTTATTGTGAGCTTAAATCGTGCTGCTGAAGATGCCGCAAAAGAAGCAAAGCCTATTTTTATTTCTGCAATTAAGCAAATGACTTTAGCTGATGCAAGCAATATTTTACTTGGAAATAATGATGCTGCGACTTCTTATTTTAAGCGTGTGACTACTGCGCAATTGCTTCAGAAGTTTAGCCCTATTGTAACTAATAGTTTAAGTAAAGTAAATGCCAGTAAATATTATTCAGACTTAACCACTCAATATAATCGCTTGCCATTAGTTAAACCTGTGAGCACAGATTTAACAGGTTATGTTACACAAAAGGCA
Organism: Pedobacter psychrotolerans; assembly: GCF_004340665.1. Classification (GTDB taxonomy): domain Bacteria; phylum Bacteroidota; class Bacteroidia; order Sphingobacteriales; family Sphingobacteriaceae; genus Pedobacter; species Pedobacter psychrotolerans. The sequence continues at coordinate 238,390 of NZ_SLWO01000003.1, read as the reverse complement.
ATAGATGGTTTATTTATAGAGGTAGCAAAAGAGGAACTTAAAATCAGAGGGAATATTAATTCCCGTAGCACAACCTTACTGCAAAAGGTATTTGGTTACGCAGATAAGAAAAAAGGTTAAAATGAGCCCTCGGTCTGTTGTCTCACCAATCAGTTTGGGTTTTATTATTCATATTAATGGAGGGTGAGCCACCAGCCATGGAGTTGTCTTGTTAAAATCATAAAGTAAAGAAGATCCGTGTTTGTAAAGCAACCGGATCTTTTTTGCTTGAAACAATTCGTAGAATTGTACATGATTAAATTTAACATAAGTTTAGCAACATGTTTCGTTTCTTGCATGGCTTTATTGGTCGCTTGTCATTCAAATAAAAATGAACAACCTACATCAGCTGCAGTTTTAGATACTGTTTCTTTAAGGAGCAAGCGCTTTGCATTGGCTTATCAGGATGGGGATAAAATCGTAGCCACCAGTATTGATACCATGAAGCAAATTTCATTCGGTGGTGCAACCCATCCCGCTATTTCTCCTGATGGTAACAAGCTTGCCTATACGGTGAAAGACAGTGCCGGGAATAATAGCATCTGGATTGCAGATATGGAAAGCAAAAGCCAGTTGAAATTACAGGTAAATAGCAAAAATTATGATCATGCGGTGTGGTCGCCAAACGGTGAAACCATTGCTTTTAATTTCTTGAATGATAAGCAAATTTGGAAAGTAGGTATAATCAAAACTGATAACACGGGCTTTCTGATACTTGATAGTAAATCAGCAATTGGCGTTTTTTCACCTGTCTGGAAAACCGAAACCGAACTGGTGGCGCATGATTTGAAGAATATTTACACCTTTAATCTGAATGGAAAACTATTGGATACAAAGTCCATTGTTGATTTATTAGGTACAGCATACCATATTGCTGAAAGCAATCGTTTCTTTTATGCAAAAAATGGAAAAACACTGGTTTTTAATGCCAAATATGGGAATGCCATAACTGAATTAAATGATATGGCTAATGCTGTTTTTACTTTGGATTTAAATACCCAAAAGGTAAAAAGGATTTCTCCTGATGGCATGAACGCACCGGATGTTTTTGTTACGGCTGATGACCGGATATTTTACAGTGGGGCTGAAAAACCCTATACCCAGAGTAAAATTTACGTTTCAGATTTAGATGGTCATATTAAAATGTTGGTGAACAAAGGGATGGATCCTACAGCGACACTGAAATAGTTTTATAAGTATTGGTCACTATAGTTATTTCTTGATTGAAATCAGGTAAAATCAACATGCCATTTCAATTAAAGAAAACCAAAGCTTTACCCTTATTCCAGATTAAAAGGGAAGCATCTCAACCTTCCTGCCAAGCTGACACCTTATATTATGTGATCGTTTATATTTTGACAGTACAGGTGTAAATTTGTCCCCCAAAACTGCTTGGCATAAAAAGTGTACTCGTAAGTACAGTAAAAAAACTTAAATCAAAATAAAAAATAATAAAAGTTATGGCGTTAAACCTAAAACCAATTGCTGGCAGTTCGAACAGAGTAATTGTTGAACCAGCTGCGGCGGAAGAAAAAACTGCATCGGGTTTGTATATCCCTGATACTGCAAAAGAAAAACCATCTAAAGGAACTGTTGTTTCGGTTTCCGAAGAAGATGCTGACGGTAAAAAAGCGAGCGTAAAAGTTGGCGATGTTGTAATTTATGGTAAATATGGTGGTACTGAATTCCCTTATGAAGGTAAAGACTACCTTATTATGCGTGAAACAGATATTTACGCTGTTGTTGGGTAAATAAAAATGAGTGAGGGATTAATGGATTGAATGATAGATTCATCCACTATCCAGATTTAATCATTCTATCATACAATCTTCAAAATTTAAAAGTAATGTCAAAACAAGTAAAATATAACGTGGAAGCACGTGACGCCCTGAAACGTGGTGTTGATATCTTAGCGAATGCCGTAAAAGTAACTTTAGGTCCAAAAGGACGTAATGTAATCATTGATAAAAAATTCGGTTCTCCAGCAATCACTAAAGATGGTGTTACCGTTGCAAAAGAGATCGAATTGAAAGATGCGGTTGAAAACATGGGTGCACAAATGGTTAAAGAAGTTGCATCTAAAACAGCAGATATTGCTGGTGATGGAACAACTACTGCAACTGTATTGGCTCAGGCAATCATTACAACTGGTATTAAAAACGTTGCTGCTGGTGCAAATCCAATGGATTTAAAACGCGGTATTGATAAAGCTGTTGCGGCTGTTGTAGCTAACTTAAAAGAGCAATCTCAAACAGTTGGTGAAGACAATAACAAAATTAAACAAGTTGCATCTATCTCAGCTAATAATGATGAGGTTATCGGCTCTCTAATTGCTGAAGCAATGAGCAAAGTGGGTAAAGATGGTGTAATTACTGTTGAAGAAGCAAAAGGTACAGAAACTGAGGTAAAAACAGTTGAAGGTATGCAGTTTGACAGAGGTTATTTATCTCCATACTTCGTTACCAATGCAGATAAAATGGAAGCAGAATTAGAAAATCCTTACATTTTAATCTATGATAAGAAAATCAGCAACATGAAAGAATTGTTGCCAGTTTTGGAAAAAACTGTTCAGACTGGTAAACCATTGGTAATCATTTCTGAAGATTTAGATGGCGAAGCTTTAGCTACATTGGTAGTGAACAAAATTCGTGGTTCATTGAAAGTGGTTGCTGTTAAAGCTCCAGGTTTCGGCGACAGAAGAAAAGCAATGTTAGAAGACATCGCAATTTTAACTGGCGGTATCGTGGTATCAGAAGAAAGAGGTTATAAATTAGAAAATGCTGATTTAACTTATTTAGGTTCTGCTGAGAAAGTTGTTGTTGATAAAGACAATACAACTGTTATCAATGGTGCTGGTAATTCAGAAGATATTAAATCTCGTGTTAGCCAGATCAAATCTCAAATCGAAACAACTACTTCAGATTACGATAAAGAAAAATTACAAGAGCGTTTAGCTAAATTAGCTGGCGGTGTTGCTGTCCTTTACGTAGGTGCAGCTTCAGAAGTTGAGATGAAAGAGAAAAAAGACCGTGTTGATGATGCTTTACATGCTACACGTGCAGCGGTAGAAGAAGGTATTGTTGCGGGTGGTGGTGTTGCTTTCATCCGTGCAGTTGAAGCTTTAGCAGACCTTAAAGGTGTTAACGAAGATGAGAATACAGGTATTCAAATCATCCGTCGTGCGATTGAAGAGCCTTTACGTCAAATTTGCGAAAATGCAGGTATTGAAGGTTCTATCGTAGTTCAAAAAGTTAAAGAAGGTACAGCTGATTTCGGTTACAATGCACGTACTAATGTTTACGAAAACTTAATTGGTGCTGGTGTAATCGATCCAACTAAAGTAAGTCGTGTAGCCTTAGAAAATGCAGCATCTATTGCAGCCATGTTATTAACTACCGAAGTTGTTTTAGCAGACGAGCCTGAAGAAGGTGGTGCACCAATGCCGCCTATGGGTGGTGGTGGTATGGGTGGTATGATGTAATATCACTTATAGCGAAATCACTTCGTGTAAAATTATTCCCGGGCGCTTTATAGCGTCCGGGTTTTTTTATGTCTTATTTATCTGTAATAGTGCAGTTTATGCGGTATTTAAATTTATTCATTTTGTTCGTGTAGTGTAGAAAGTTGTAATTTTAAGGTAAAAAAATCGTACTTTACATTTGAATATTTGAAAAATGTCTACTCCATTGTGGATAGGTTATCAAGTAATGCGAATTGCCTGGTTTTTTTGAATAAACTTAATTAATCATTCCCCTACGTGTTGCGATTATGAAGACCTGTTTGAAACGGAAATGGACGATTTCTGCCCTATTTTTTGGGTTGTCTCTTATAACGTCAGTCTGTTTTTCCCAAGTCAATATTGGCACGATCAATACAGGGCCATATACACCCGGAAGTACCATAGCAGTTCCATTTAGCATTGCTAATGGTTGTACCGGACAGGGTAATACATTTCAACTTTACTTATCTGATCAAAATGGAGACTTTAGTGCTGAAAAATTGATGGGGACTTACACCGGCTTTTACAGTACTTATGTAAATGGGATCATCCCTACCACAGGAATTGTTCCAGGTGTGGGGTATAAGGTAAGGGTTAAAACGACACAACCTGTTTCTGTCAGCACTGCATCTGCAGCCTTTGAAATTAAAGCCGGACCATCGGTACAAGCTAAGTTAATTACCTCGTATCTTAATCCTTCAAATACTGAAACCTTCGGTACTTGTACAAGCAGGCCTAATAATTCATTTATTATTAGTAATGAATCTACTGCGACAGCAGCAGTTACTGCAGCCATTAAAAATGAATCAGCCGGAAGTACATCAACCCTAACTTTTTCTGCGCCTAACCAAAATTTCACTGCCGATCAGACCCACTATACCATTGTGGCTACAGCCACTATGCCTGATGGAACTATCGGAACTAAAGCCTATTTGCTGGTAAATAATAGAACCATCACTGCATTTGGTACTTCAGGCAATAATATCGTATGCTTGCCACTAGGGGCGTTGGAGTTCAATGTTGATTATACTTCTCCTGCAGGTATTCAGAACAACTTTCCGGGTAACCGTTACACCATTAGCTGGGGAGATGGAAGTCAGACGGCTTATACTTTATGCGACATTATCAATAGTTCAGGAAAAGTAACGCATCCGTATACCAGATCATCATGCGGAAGTAACTCTGTAACCAGCGCAGGAACCATATACAATGCATTCCCTGTTACCATAAATGTATCAAATGATTTTTGTGGTACCGTTGGAACCCCGGTTTCTTCATCAGCAAAAGTAGTGGTCAAACCAATGAACGCCTTTACTTTTCAAACACCATCGTGTACCAATACAGATGTTACTTTTTATAACACTTCAATTCTAGGAGAAAACCCGGATACCAATACGCCAGCATGTGCACCCAATAATGTTACCTACAACTGGTTTGTTGATGGGGTAATTGAACAAGCAAATAAGCCACGTTCATACAATCTTGTCACCAGATTTTTAACACATGGTGTGCATACTATTCGACTGGAGTCGAACAGTTCTGGTGCCTGTAATGCCGATCCTGTAGAAATGCAAATTTGTATTCAGGATCCTCCAAAACCTGAATTTTCACTGCCGCAGACCACCATTTGCGCAGGCGCTACGTTAACTGCTACTGATTTATCAGTGCTGGATAATATCTGTGAAGCAGCCAATACCTATTCATGGATTGTTTCTCCGGCTGTAACTTATGCGAATGGAACCAATGCATCAAGCAAAGAGCCTGCGTTTATATTTACAAATCCAGGTATTTACACCATCACTTTAAATATTTCTACCCCATCATGTGGTTTAGTATCATCAGCACCGCAAACCGTTATTGTTAATGAGTTACCAACAGCCTCACTTTCTCCTGATATTACCCTTTGTAACCTGGCCACATATGATTTTAATAATACCACCACTGGACCAACCCGAACACTAATTTCGGGAACTTATCAGGATCTGGCAGATACATATACCTGGACGGTTACACCTGCCGGATCTGGAACATACAGCTTCACCAATGGAACAACTGCAAACTCCAAATACCCTTCCATAAAATTTGATAGTTATGATGAGTACAATATTACCGTAACTCACAAGAATAACTGCGGAACAGTATCAAAAACACAAAAATTAACCTTTAGTACCGCACCGGTGATTAATGCAGGAGGAGATCAAAGTTTATGTTTTACGGGCACCAGTTTTAATCTGGCCGGAAGCATTACGGGTACGGTAAGCACCCAAACATGGGTAGGTGGAACAGGTGATTTTACACCTAGCCGAAATGACTTAAATGCAGTTTATACCCCAACGGCAGCAGAGAAAGCCAATGGCACAGTAAACCTGATCTTAAGAGCAACCACTACATTGGCACCGCCTTGTAACCAGATTGATGATGAAATCATATTAACCATAAAACCAGATATTAGTGTAACAAGTGCATCCAGGAAGTCAATCTGTACCGGAAAAAATGTTGATTATATCCCCACGGGATTAGTATCTGGAACAACATTTAACTGGACAGCTACTGGATCTGCTAATGTAACCGGAGTTACGCCATCCGGAACGGGCATGATCAATGATGTACTGGTGAATAATGATCCGGTTTCCAATGGAACGGTAACTTATACCATTACACCCCAAAAAGATGGTTGTGATGGCGTTCCATTTAACTTCATAGTTACTGTTACACCAAATCCTGATGTAGTTGCTACAGCTGCAAATCAAACCATTTGTAGTAGCACCTCATCTGCCATCACCTTAACTTCAGCATTAACCAATGTTAATTATACTTATACCAGCACAGCAACAGGTACCATTACAGGAAACAGCAATCGCACAGTTGCCACAGCAGCCAATCAGATTAATGATGTTTTAATCAATACAGGAACAACTTCTGGAACGGTAACCTATACCATTATTCCGGTTTCTGCTGGCGGTTGTACCGGAGCATCAACATCCATTACCATCACCGTTTTACCAAATGCCACTTTAGCCAGTGCCGGACCGGATGAATCCATTTGTAATGCTTCAACCTATACTTTAAAAGGGAATATTCCGGTGGTTGGATCAGGAAAATGGACAGTGGTTTCTGCGCCGACTCCCATTACTTTTGATGACGATACCAAAAACAACGCAGTGATATCTGATTTAGTTGCCGGTAACAGTTATACTTTACGGTGGACCATCAGTGATCAGACTTGTAGCAATAGCAGTGATGATGTAGTGATCAGGGTAAATCTCCCAAGTGTTGGCGGCACAACAGGTAATGATTTAACATTGTGTGCCGGAGCGAATAATGGCACTATAAATTTAACAGGGCAAGTTGGTGATATCTTAAGATGGGAAATGTCTATAGATAATGGCGTAACATGGGCAGGCTTAAGTTCAAGGGCAAACCCATATGTTTTTTCAAATCTTACGGTAACCTCTAAATTCAGGGCTATTGTTCAAAGTTTTCCTTGTTCGGAAGTTCAATCATCAGAAACCACTATTACCATTAATCCAGCTACTGTAGTTTCAAATGCAGGTGCAAATCAAAATTTATGTAGTGGCAATACCGTTGCCTTAAGCGGGAACAATCCAGCGCCCAATACTGGCTTATGGATTTTGGTTTCCGGGCAAAGTGATGTGATCATTTCAGACCCAACCTTATTTAATACCACTGTAACAGGATTAGTTCCTGGACAAACTTATCGATTTAGATGGACGATCAGTGGATTTCAATCTTGTCCGCCATCAGTATCTGAGATGACTGTTACCTATTTTTCACCTGTAACCAATAGTATTTCTACATCAGCCACACCTGTTTGCTTTGGTCAAAGTGCAACAATTACGGGCAGTGTGCCAACCGGAGGAAATGACACGTATAATTATCAATGGCAAAACAGTACTGATGGAATGGTATGGTCGAATATATCAAACGCAACAAATAAAGATTTAACATTAAATGTTACAGCCTCTGCTTTTTACCGGAGATTGGTTAATAGTAATATCTGTACATCAGAAAGCAATAGCGTTGAGGTTATTGTTTTACCTGCATTAACCAATAATACCATTACTGCAGATCAAACCATTTGTATAGGCGGTGCAGCAGCGCTGCTAACAGGTTCTGTACCGAGTGGCGGAAATGGAACTTATGCTTATCAGTGGCAAACCAGCTTAAATGGGACTACCTGGACAGATGTAGTAGGGGCAACTGACATCAATTTTACACCTCCAACCCCTACGGCAACCATTTATTACAGACGATCAGTAGCCAGCGGTTCTTGTTCGGCCATTATCAGTAATCAAATTAAAATTACGGTAAATCTACCAGCAAAGGCAGAATTTACTTATACCATAGATAAAGGCTGTGTTCCTTTTGAATTGAGCACAGCCAACATTAGGGCAGTCGCTTATCCAGATCGGAATGCCACTTATACCTGGTTTGCCAATAATGGGCAAATTGGTACAGGTATTAACTTCCCGGGTTACACCATCACGAGTGAAAATCAATCTGTGATCATTAAATTGGTTGTCACCAGTAGTTTGGGCTGTAATAGTGATGAGTTTTCTCACACTTTTTCAACCCAGCAAGATGTTACAGCAGCTTATACACAAAGTGTTGTAGAGGGATGTGGACCGCTTAATGTGCGGTTCACCAATACTTCAAATTCATTAACAGAGGCAACTTTTAAGTGGGATTTCGGTAACGGAACCACTTCTAACCTGGTTCAACCTGCTGATGTAGTTTATCCTGCAGATTTAACAGGAAGGGATATCACTTATACGGTAACTATGGAAGCCACCACACCTTGTGGCGTAAGCAGACAAACATCCACGGTGTTAGTGAAAGCAGCACCAATATCAGTCTTTTCTCCTGATAAAACAGCCGGATGTTCGCCTTTTACTGTTACATTCAGCAACACTTCTCCAGGAAATAACGGCACCTATACTTATGATTTTGGTGATGGAACAACACTTACAAAAACAGATAAGAGTAATGTTTCACACACCTATAATACCATAGCTGTGACAAGTTATGTGGTTAAAATGACGGCCACCAATGAATGTGGTACCAGTGAATCTTCTTATACCATCAATGTAGCGCCAAATGATATTACTGCAGAACTGGTGGTTAATAGTAGTCAGTTGCGTGGCTGTGCACCTTTAAAAGTAGATTTTTTCAATAATACCAAGGGTGCTAATACCTTTGTTTACGACTTTGGAGATGGGAGTACGGTGGTGAGAAATGTTGCTCCCGAAGTTGTTTCGCATACCTTTACAAAAGCTGGAAAATATAGGGTTACACTTTATGCGTCTAATGATTGCTCAAATGCATCAACTTTTGAAGAAATAGAAGTTTTAGCCCAACCCGAGCTCAGTTTTACTGCTGATAAAACCAGTGGATGCGATGGGCTAATTGTAAACTTTAAAAACACCAGTAAAAATGCCATTGGCTACCTTTGGGATTTTGGTGATGGAACAACATCAACAGCTTTTGAGCCTACCCACACCTTTAATGGGGCAGGCAAAAATTTTATCGTAAGCTTAACGGCCACCAATACGCTGGGCTGTACCAATACCATCACACTTAATTCGCCAATTAGTGTTGTGGCACCTCCTGTAGCCAATTTTACGGCCTCACCTGGTAATGAAATCTCTATACCGAATTATTCCTTTGGATTTAAAGATATCAGCACAGGATCTGTTAGCTGGGAATGGACATTTGGAGATGGCGCTGTTTCAACCCTGCAAAATCCAAATCATACTTATGGCAATGAAGGTACCTATACCGTTACCTTAAAAGTGCTTAATAAAGAAGGCTGTAGTTCCAATACCTTCCAAACGGTAAGGATTATAGGTGTACCCGGATATTTGAATGTGCCTAATTCTTTTATGCCCGCAAGTGCTAAAAACGAAATCCGTGTTTTTAAAGCAAAGGGTAGGGGGATTCAGGAATGGACAATGTCTGTCTTTAACAAATGGGGGCAACTTTTATGGGAGAGCTCAAAACTGGATGATGGTGCACCTTTAGAAGGATGGGATGGAACTTATCAGGGAAAAGAACAGCCACAGGGTGTTTATTACTGGAAGATAGCGGTTAAATTTACAAATGGTAGTGAATGGAAAGGGATGACATATGATTCATCACCTCCAAGAAAAACGGGTGTAATATATTTAATAAGATAATGATGAGCAGGATGATATTATGGGTAATGGTGTGGGCACTGCCACAAATTTTAATGGGACAAGATCACATTTACTCGCAATTTTACAATGCACCAATATACTTAAATCCGGCACTTACCGGACAGTTTGAGGGCGATATCAGGTTAAATGCACTTTACAGGAACCAATGGACGGGTCTGGCCAGCGATTTTTCATATATGAGCGCATCGGCAGACTTAAACTTGCCTCAGATTAATAGTGGTGTTGGACTTATTTTTAACAGGAGTAGTGAAGGAACAGCCTATCTGGTTAAAAATAATGTAGCCGCTAGTTATTCCTATATTATTGGTGGTGATGACTTTACGCTTTCATTTGGTTTACAGGCAGGTGTTACCAATCAAAGATTAAACTGGGATAAACTGGTTTTTGGCGATCAGATTGATATCAATTCAGGTTATATCCCTGGAAGTATTTCTGGTGCAGAAAGACCCGCTATTGATAGCCGCTTTTATCTTGATGCCAATGCAGGTACCAATTTGGTTTATGGTAAGTTCATGGTGGGCGTGGCTGCGCACCATTTAAATCGGCCAGATGAATCATTGTCCGGTTTTCAGGCAAAATTACCCATGCGCATTTCTGCCAATTTAAGTTATAAACTCAGCCTCATTCCTGATCAGTATGATCGCGATGGAAGCTACCTGATCCCGTCAGTGGTGGTCTATAGACAAGGCAACGTAAACTCTTTCAGCATAGGTACACAATACAAATATGCTGGCATAAATGCTGGTATCTGGTATCGGAATGATGGTAATGCAAATGGAAACGATGCGATTGTTTTTTCAGTCATCTTTGATATTTTTAACAGGAGAACCAATGGCGAAAAGTTTAGGTTAGGAATTAGTCATGATGCAACCACTTCAAAAATCAATTACTCCAATACCGGTGGAACATCTGAAATAGGCGTGGGGTATGAAAAATATTTTCCAAATAGTTCCAGCGGTGGGCGGGCTAATGGTTTAAGATGTTATGATTTTTACTAATTTGCTGATCTAATTTACAGCAATGAATGAAATTTTAGATAATAGTCATTTTATCACACAAAGTGAGATTAATAAATTTCTGCTCGCAACATTGCTTTGCGGTTTAATTGGCGCCGAGAGAGAATATAGAAGCAAGTCGGCAGGTTTAAAAACCATGATGATGATTGGTTTGGGCGCTGCATTATTTACGATTCTATCCATTAAAATTGGGCCTGCCAGTCAGGATCGGATTGCATCCAATATTGTAACAGGCATCGGTTTTTTAGGTGCAGGCGTAATTTTTAAGGAAGAAAACAGGGTTAAAGGTTTAACAACTGCCTGTATCATCTGGATCGTTGCCGCGATTGGGATGGCGGTTGGTTCTGGGTATTACGAGCAGGCCATCGGTGTTACGGGTGTAGTCCTTTTGGCCTTAATTATTTTTCCTTTTGTGGAAGAAATAGGTGACCGCCGTTTCACGAAGAGGGTCTATCGCATTGTGAAAAAACAGCATGATCATGGCGATTTGGAAAGTTATGAGGAGGTTTTTCGGGAAAATAAACTAAAGCCACAGCGAGGCAAACACCAATTGGCTAATAACATCATCACCGGAAACTGGACGGCGACCGGTACACCTCAAAACCACCAGAAGTTTGTAGAGCAGATGTTGAAGGATAAGGAAATTTTGGAGTTTGATTATTAGGTTGTCGGATTTTGCTTTAATGAATCAAAAAATGTTTCCTTCTGTCTAAGCAAAGCAACTTTTTTTTCTTCTACAACTATGGTATTAGATAAGCGATCATGCCAAGGATTACAAGGCGTTCCGAATGCACTGAAAGCATTAAAGGGAATAGCCCTGATTATATTTCTAGTAAATGCCTGACCAAAATTCATATCAGTTCCGTCTAAATTAATGGCTTTTGTTCCTGTAATGAGTTTTCCAATAGATTTACCATTAGAAATACCTTCAATAATCGACATAGAGATGCCATAAAGTATTAGTGAAATTAATCGACCCATTAAGCCATCAAAAACATTGAGTAAGCTTGGAGATAGAATTCCAATCACGAAGCCCAGACCAAACATGATCATATAAAAAAAAATCATGTCAATGATGTAGTTAGTTAGTCTTAAGCCTGATGTAGCACGACAGTACTCAAAATCTACTTCTTCGTAGTTTGTATTAAAATTCATTATAGAGCATTATTAAATTTAAAGTAAGGTAAAAAATAATCACGGCTTAAAAAACTTATTGATCTTAATTTCAATAAAACAATCATAGCTTTGTATAACTAACTTTTTTCATGATAAAAGAGCAAATCTCCGTTTTCGATATTTTTAAAATAGGCATTGGTCCCTCAAGCTCACATACACTTGGGCCATGGCGTGCTGCGCAACAATTTACAGCATCGCTAAACCAACAAGGTCTAATCGATCGAGTGGAGACGATTAAAATATTACTTTATGGATCTTTGGCTAAAACAGGTAAGGGCCATGGAACGGATGTAGCAATCTTACTTGGATTATCAGGTGCTGACCCAGTTACTTTTGATGTGGATGCAGTTACACCAACATTTGAAGCCATTCAAAAAGAGAGAAAGCTTAAGCTTGCCGGAGATTTAGAAATAGATTTCGATTATGAAAATGATCTGCTTTTTCTTTTTGCCGAAAGTCTTCCTTTTCATCCCAATGCAGTTACCTTTCAGGCATTTTTATCAAATGGTAAGGCTTTTTCCGAGACTTATTACTCTATTGGTGGAGGCTTTGTTGTTAAAGAAGGGGAAGATAATAGCCAGAAACCACAGGTTGATTTACCTTTCCCTGTAGAGAAAGCGAAAGAACTTTTACACTGGTGTTTATCTACAGGATTGAAAGTAAGTGAAATTGTGCTGGAAAATGAACTTGCCTGGCGACCTGAGGCGGAAACCAAAATGCGGATTCTTCAGCACTTTGCTGTAATGAGGGATTGCATTTACCGGGGTTGCCATACCACTGGATTTTTACCCGGCGGTTTAAATGTTGCCAGAAGGGCTTTCCCGCTAAATAAGCGACTAATGGCTAAAAGCGAATACCAGGATTATACCTCTTGGGTAGAAGCGATTAGAAAGGGTGGAAACGGCTTTAATTATATTTTAGATTGGGTAAGTTGCTTTGCACTGGCCGTAAATGAAGAAAATGCTTCTTTCGGGCGTGTGGTAACCGCACCCACAAATGGTGCTGCGGGTGTAATTCCTGCTGTGCTTCAATATTTTATAACCTTTTGCGATGGTTATGAGGAAGATAAAATCATTCAGTTTATTGCCTGTGCTTCAGAGGTTGGAAGTATCTTTAAAAAAGGAGCAACCATTTCAGCAGCTATGGGTGGCTGTCAGGCAGAAATTGGTGTGTCGTCTGCAATGGCTGCTGCGGCACTCACCGAATGTTTAGGTGGCTCTCAGCGCCAGGTTCTAATGGCCGCAGAAATAGCTATGGAGCATCATTTAGGCCTAACCTGCGATCCAATTGGAGGATTAGTTCAAATTCCATGTATTGAAAGAAACACTATGGGCGCTATCAAAGCAATTACCGCTAGTCAGCTGGCTTTGCAAAGCAATCCTGATAAGGCGAAAGTTAGTCTGGACGCCGTGGTAAACACCATGTGGGAAACCGCTTTAGATATGAATGCGAAGTATAAAGAAACTTCTGATGGAGGTTTAGCAACTAACATTCCAATCAGCTTGCCAGAGTGTTAGTTTAGAGTCAGGAGTCTCTAGTCCGAAGTCTTTAGTCGGATTCCGGAGACGGTGATTGGAAGACCAGTCTCAGTCGGTTACTATCTACCTCACAAAAAACGCCAATAGAATTTCTATCGGCGTTTAATCTTGTTTAAGTTTGCGTATCAGGCTTAGGTTTCTTTTTGTGCCACACCTTTTTCTTTGCATTGTTATTTCTGGCGTGTTGTGGCTTTTTCTCCTCTACATGCGTAATTTCCATTGAGTCAATATGCTCTGGGAGGGGCATTCTTGGAACTGCTTTTTCAATCAGTTTTTCAATGTTATCAAATTTGCGTTTATCCCGGCCATTTACCAGCGTTATTGCGGTTCCCTTAGTTGCTGCTCTGGCTGTTCTACCGATTCTATGCACATAATCCGCCGGATCACCGGGTACATCATAATTGATCACTAAATCTACACCTTCCACATCTATTCCACGAGACAAAACATCTGTGCCTATGATGATGGGAAGTCTTCTGTTTTTAAAGGCTAGTAAAATGTCTTCACGCTCTTTCTGACCTAAATCTGAGTGAAACGCATCTGCCTTAATACCTAAGCTTTTAAATGTTTTATATAAGGCTTTAACCTTTTCTTTGGTGGATGCAAAAATAATGGCACTCTTATATTTTCCATCTTTGAAGAGGTCAGTTAATAAAGCCTGCTTTTGCTGATCGTGAATATTGTAGGCCTGCTGGTCAATTCCCTCTGCCGGCTTTGCAATAGAAATGGTAATTTGCTGAGGTTCATTCAGAATACTTCCGGCCATTTTCCTGATCTTAGGTGCCATGGTGGCTGAAAATAAAAGGGTTTGTCTTTTCTTCGGCAGGTAACTTACAATGCGCATGATATCATCATAAAAACCCATATCTAACATTCGATCTGCTTCATCCAATATTAAATGCTGCAAATGTTCAAGTTTTAAAACGCCAGATGATAAATGAGCCATTAAACGACCAGGAGTTGCAATAATAATATCTACACCATCCACCATAGAACGCTTTTGTTGTTCGTATGCAATACCATCGCCACCACCATATACGGCTAGTGAGCTAATATTGGTGAAGTAAGCTAAAGCCTCAACCTGCAAATCAATCTGTTGTGCAAGCTCACGGGTAGGGGCTAAAATTAGGGTATTGTTATGTCTGTTAGCAGCACGGCTAATTTTATCCATCACTGGTAATAAATAACTAGCTGTTTTTCCGGTTCCGGTTTGGGCACAGGCAATCAGATCATGATTATCTAAAATTACCGGAATGGCTTGCTCTTGTATTGGTGTGGCGCTTTTATACCCCATCGCCATCAGACCCTCGTATAAATCAGGGCCAAAGTTAAAATCGTTAAAGTTCAATCTGTTGTATTTATTTCTTTTAGCAAAAGTACCTCAAATTAAGGCGAATAGCAAACCAGATTTAAATATCAGATAGATTTGGGTTTTAAAATGATTATTGCAATTTTATTTGCATGTCAAAAGCGATGGAACAGATATTTTTTGAAGGATGTTATGAGGAGGATTAGAAATCCTCAGGCAAGACAGTCAAGATTAGAAATCCCGACTAACCTTGAAATCCTAACTAATGGAAAAAGAAGCAGGATAAATATTTTGAAGGATGTTTTAAGGAGGATTAGAAATACTCAGGCAAGACAGCCGGGATTGGAAATCCCGACTAACCTTGAAATCCTGACTAATGGAAAAAGAATCAGGATAGATATTTTTTGAAGGATGTTATGAGGATGATTAGAAATCCTCAAGTCAGACAGTCGGGATTAGAAATCCCGACTAGCGATTAGTGTTGAATATTTTAAGATGCGTTTTCTTAGAAGATAAAAAGTTGAGGAACAGAATCGGAATTAATAATCCCAATTAATGAAATAGCTATTCTTTGTTCCGGCTTCTCCAGCTGCTGCACCTATTTTTATATTCCTCTTTAAATTGAGCCCGTTCTTCCTCATTCATGCTCTGCCATTTTGAACGCATTTTAACTGCCTTTTCACGAAAACCGCCGCCTCCTTTATTAAAATTACCGAAAAGTAACCTGCACAACACCAAAAGCCCTAGGGCTTGCCAGAAATTTAACCGGCCGGTATGTGCAACTTCGGGTAAAATACAGTTCCATAGCGACATAATGATATAGCCCAATATGGTTGCAATGAGTGCAACAACAGGTAAAAAGAAAATAAATTTCTTGGCTTTACTGTATTTTCTATTTCTCATCGTTAATAGTTTATA
The DNA here is from genome assembly GCF_004340665.1 of Pedobacter psychrotolerans. GTDB lineage: Bacteria > Bacteroidota > Bacteroidia > Sphingobacteriales > Sphingobacteriaceae > Pedobacter > Pedobacter psychrotolerans. Next base: position 222,677 of record NZ_SLWO01000003.1, on the reverse strand, counting down.
AATTCCTGATATAAGTTTTGTAAACGGCTCCGTAAATGCTTTACAGCATAGCCCTTTCTGGATATAAGCGTCTTGATATTTTCACCACTTTCATCGGCCAGTTCCCGAAAGCTACGTTCTTCCAATTCATTCTGAACAAATACATACCGCTGGTTTTTAGGTAATTCATCAAGCGCTATAAATAGTTGATCCCAAAAAAGTTTTTTCAATCCTTCTTCTTCGGGTGAGTAGGATTGGGCAAGCAAAATCTCTCTGAAATTAAAACCACCTTCTTCGCTTTCACCAATAAAATCATCAAGCGACTCTTCTTTTTGTTTGCGGTATCGATCGGTAATCTTATTTCTGGCCACTCGGTATAACCAACCACTAATCTGTTCAATGGCACCAACCTCAGGCTGGTTACTAAGCTGATACCAAACATCCTGCAAAATATCTTCAGCATCTTCATCTGTATTTACCCGCCCACGGATAAAGCTGAACAGGCGCTTGCCATAATAAGCTACAGTAGAAATAATATTTTGAGGTTCGTTATTCGGCACTACTAATTGCATTATAAACCAGTAAACGGATCAGATTCAGAATTACTTTAAATTTATTCTGTTTTTAGCTGAATGTATCAAATAGGCTAAAACAAAAAAAGCCTTCCTTTTAGAGGAAAGCTTTAGCAGACTGAATAAAGTCTGTTTATTTTTTAGTTGTATCTGCAGGTTTTGCAGGTGCCGTATTGTTAAGGTTTCCGCCAATTGGAGATGGAGAAGGTGTTTTATCTAAACGTTCCTGTATTGCTGAGTTTCCTACAGCGGTAGCGCCTCCACCACTTTTTGCAATAGTGGTAATAGCTAATGTTAAAACTACGATGGCTGCTAACAAAACCCATGATCCTTTTTCAAGAACATCGCCGGTACGTTGCACACCAAACATATTGCTTGTGCCACCACCACTTGCTAAACCACCACCCTTAGGATTTTGTATTAAAACAAATAAGCCTAGCGCTACACACACAATAATTAATAAAATGATTAAAAAGGTTACCATGGTAAATATTATATTTTAAAATTTCTTTTCTATAGATTGGATAAGGTCGGCAAAGTAACCACTTTTTTCTGGATATTTCAAACTTAATTTTTTATAAGTATCTATGGCTTTGTGGTAAAGCATTTGTTCGATGTAAATTTTAGCTAAAGTTTCTGAAACCAGGTCATAATGATCTTCAGCGCTCTTCTTTGCCTTATTTTCATTATCAATCTGCTCTGGCTTTGGCGGCTTTATTGTAGGATCTTCTTTTAAGAATTTCTCTATGATTTCTGCACCTTTAACATCCTTTACATCAGCTGATGGATATTCAGCTAGATGATCTGCAACTTCGAACGGTGTTTGAATGTGAAAAATATGTTCAACATATTGTTGTTGAAACTCCGCAGGATCTTTTTGCTGAACAGTTTGTTTAACAATAGCTGGTTTTTGCTGAACATAAGGCTGAAAAATTTGCTCATGTTCTTTACGGGTTTTAGAAAGCCACCATAAAAAAGTATAGGGCAGTTGATCGTCATCATATTTAGAAACGAAATTAACTTCATGACTATCAGGAACAACCGTTTCTATTTCGGGAGCAAACTGAATAACATCTGTACTCAATTTTTGCTCAAAGGCAAAGAAGTCAGTAGTCGCAATATTTTCAATAAATGATTCGTCATCAACAGGCCAATCCGAAAGATTCTGGTTCGATTCCGTAAGATTTATTACTGTATCTGCTTCAGAAATTCCTTCACTATCATTTGAAATTTCTTCAGTGGTTTCATCATCTACCTGTTCAGCAACAAATTCTGGCGTTTCTGTCTGTTCTTCTGGTTGTATTTCTTCATTCAAGGCTTCATCTTGAACCGAAACTATATTTAGAATATGAAACAGTGCATTTCCATGGCTGTATAAAGCTGCCTTTGGAATGAAAGATGGATCGGCCTTCGCCAAAAGCAAATGAATCGGCTGTGCATATGGAAATTGTACTGCCAATTCCTGAAGCATTGGTATATGCTCCGGGCCAACCTTTCCAGGTTGAGCAAGTAAATTTACCAATAGCTGCTGATGATCCATTATAAGGGTTTGTCGCTAAGTTAAAAAATGTAAGCGGTTTTTAGAAAGTTTTATGCGTGAATGGATGTAAATCTAATTACCATTGTGCAAATGCACGGTTAAAAATATCTTCTGTAAGCTGTTTGTTAATATTTTCTATTGCTGCTGGCAATGCAGATTGTATGGAGGCCCCATTAAGCGGGAAATCAAAGTATTTCGTAAAACTTTCTTCAAAGCTTTGCTTTTCTTTTCCTGCGGTATTGTTGGTGTATTTAACTGCTACGGTAATGGTTAGCCTATTTGCGCCAGCCGTTGGTGTTGAGCTGGATTGTAGCGCAACAGGCTTGATATCATAACCCGTAATTCTACCTTCAAATATGGCGTCACCTTCAGTTGTAGATATACTTAAGCTGGTTTGATTCCGAATCCTTGTCTTTAAAGCCTCCGTAAATTGATTGCTTAGTGTAGGTACAACCAAAGGAGCATTATTTTCAAAAACCTTCACCACAACCGTTTTTAAACCTACTGTAGATGCCCCATTGAATTTGTAAGCACATGCCGTAAGTACGGTGATTAAAAGAAGTGCAAATATTTTAATTTTCATTTAAGTTGGAATGATTTAATGTTTGACTAATTCAGGGTTTTGGTGGCTTTATAAACTCAGTTCCTTTATTTTCCGGTAAAGTGTCCGTTCTGAAATACCTAATTCCTGGGCCGCAAATTTCCGTTTGCCTTTGTGCTTTTTCAATGCTTTTTTAATCAGATCAGATTCTTTGTCGATTAATGACAGCGATTCCTCAACCTCTTCTGCGTCATGAGCATAGTAATCCGAATTGTTTGCATTGCTGCCATTACTCGGGGTAGGCTGCTGAATGGTAAAAGTATGTTCATGGCCGCCTGGTAATTCAACATCCCTGTACAATTGGTTAATGTACTGAGGGTTATCTGCCAGAACGCTTGCCGTATTGCCGCCATGCTGTATAATTTCGGCAACCAGCTTCTTCAATTCAACCATGTCCTTTTTCATATCGAACAAAACCTTATAAAGAATATCTCTTTCTGTAAAGTCTTCCTTTGATTGTGAATTAATGGCCATTGGCAGGTTGCTGCCCGACTCATTAGGAATATAGTTTAATATGGCGGGGCCGGTAACGTTTCTATCTTTTTCGAGCACACAAATCTGTTCAGCAATATTTTTAAGTTGGCGAACATTACCAGGCCAGCTATAATTGGTTAAAATTTGTACAGCATCTGGCTCCAGGTGAAGCGATGGGCTACGGTATTTATCACTAAAATCTGCAGAGAATTTTCTGAAAAGCAAATAAATATCCTCTTTCCGTTCCTGTAAAGCTGGAATCCGTAACGGAACAGTATTTAGCCTGTAATATAAATCTTCCCGAAATTTTCCGTTTTTTACCCGATTATAAACATCAACGTTTGTTGCAGCAATAATACGGACATCTGTTTTCTGAACTTTAGATGAACCCACACGCAAATATTCGCCACTTTCTAGAATTCGCAGCAAGCGTGCCTGGGTTCCAAGTGGTAATTCTGCCACCTCATCTAAGAAGATGGTTCCGCCATTGGCTACTTCAAAATAACCTTTTCTGGCCTCATGTGCACCTGTAAAAGAACCTTTTTCATGTCCAAAGAGTTCAGAATCGATTGTTCCTTCTGGGATAGCACCACAGTTTACCGCAATAAATGATCCGTGCTTGCGTGCACTCATCTGATGGATAATCTGTGAAAAAACTTCCTTACCACTTCCGCTTTCGCCTGTAATCAAAACCGACATATCTGTTGGTGCAACTTGGCTGGCTATATCTATGGCACGATTAAGTAGGGGCGAATTGCCAATAATCCCGAATCGTTGTTTAATATTTTGTGTATCCATTTATGTTATGAGTATTAAGTTAGATCAACTTCGTCATTCCGAGGTACGAAGCAATCTTACTACTATAAGGTTATAGCGATCGCCTATACAATTCTTCCAATTAGCGTAGCTGATGTACATTTTTCAATGAAAACATTCGCATATTCACCTGGTTTAACACCTTCAATAGCCGGGAAAATTGCCATTGCGCCACTATCGCCACGGCCGCAATAATCCTGATCAGATTTTTTTGAGGTACCTTCAATTAAAACCCTAACGGTTTTTCCTACCCATTCTTGTAAACGCAATAAAGAATGTGCTTGTTGCTTCGCCAGGATCTCAGCTAAACGGCGTTTTTTAACTTCTTCCGGAATGTCATCGGCTAGTTTTCTGGCTGCAAGTGTTCCTGGCCTTTCAGAATAAGTAAAATTATAAGCAAAATCATATTCCACATAATCCATAATACTTAGCGTTTCCTGATGTTCCTCTTCAGTTTCGGTACAAAATCCGGCTATAATATCTGTTGAAATCGCGCAACCCGGAATAATCCTTTTAATAGCATCAATACGATTGATGTACCACTCACGGGTATAGGTGCGGTTCATTAATTCTAAAATGCGGCTATTGCCAGATTGAACTGGTAGATGGATGTAATTACAAATATTATCGTATCTGGCGATGGTTTCTAAAACCTCATCGGTGATGTCTTTAGGGTGAGAGGTAGAAAAACGTACCCTTAAATCTGGATGAATTGATGCCGTTTGCGCTAAAAGCTGTGCGAAATTCACCGTTTCAGTTCCATCTTCAGAAGTCCATGTATAAGAATCAACGTTTTGCCCTAGAAGGGTAACTTCCCGATAACCCGATTCAAATAATGATTTTGCTTCCTGAATAATAGAATGTGCATCTCGACTCCGCTCACGCCCACGTGTAAAGGGCACTACGCAGAAAGAACACATGTTGTTACAGCCACGCGTGATGGAGATAAAAGCAGTAATTCCGTTACTATTTAAACGAACAGGGCTAATATCTGCATAAGTTTCCTCACGAGACAATAACACATTTACAGCTTTGTGACCACTTTCTACCTGTTCAATTAGGTTTGGCAAATCTCTGTAAGCATCAGGACCCACCACCACATCTACTAATCTTTCTTCCTCCAGAAATTTAGATTTAAGGCGTTCTGCCATACAACCTAAAACGCCAACAATTAATTTAGGGTTGCGACGTTTTTCCACTCCAAATTGTGATAGACGATTTCTTACCCGGGTTTCAGCGTTTTCACGGATGGAACAAGTGTTAATAAAAATCACATCTGCCTGATGGTAATCTCCTGTGGTTTCAAATCCTGTTTCTGAAAGAATAGAAGCAACAATTTCACTATCGGCAAAATTCATGGCGCAACCATAACTTTCAATATATAATTTACGTGCGTCGGCTTTTATCGGTGTATCTAAAATTAGGGCTTCACCTTGTCTGGCCTCATCATGCGTTTTGTCCTGTACTTGTAAATCAATCATTCTTTAAAAAGATTTTGGGATTGCAAAAATACACAAAATAAATTAAAAGTGACAAATTGGCACGTTTTGTTATAATGTTTACCTTAGGATTATAACTAGACTATATTTGCCCGGTAAGTCTAAAATTGATTTAGAAAGTTAACTTACTTTTTGCAGGGTAAATGCGAAAGTAGTTCCTATTCCAGGCGTACTTCTTACAGAAATGGTTTGTTGGTGAGCCTCCAAGATGTGTTTAACAATCGCTAAACCTAAACCAGTTCCTCCTACCTCTCTTGCACGGTGGGTATCAATCCGATAAAAACGTTCGAAAAGTCTTGCAAGGTGTTTTTCTTCAATGCCCATACCATTATCAGTCACTTCAATTAGAAACTGATCGTGAAGTTCAAAGATCTTAATGGCTGTTTCACCGTTTTCTATTCCGTATTTAATGCTGTTCACAATCAGGTTAATTAATACCTGACGGATTTTTTCTCGATCTGCATTAACGAAAGTAACTGCGGTGTATTTGTCTTTAAAAAAAAGCTTAATATTTTTAGATTTTGCCCTGTCATCAAGGTTTTCCATTACCTCTTTGGCTAAGGTAACAAAATCAAATTTTTGAAAGTTGATGGGCGATTCACCAGTTTCCAGTTTAGCAATCGCATCCAGATCATTAATCAAATAACTGAGTCTTTCTACATTATTTTCTGCTTTTTTAAGGAATTTCATGGCCATTTCAGGATCATTAGTGATGCAATCCTGTAACGTTTCTATATAACCTTGAATAGCAAAAAGAGGTGTTTTAAATTCGTGTGAAACATTGGATAAGAACTCCCGGCGAAACTGCTCTTGTTTTTTAAGGAGATCAATCTCTTTTTTCTTAGCGCCAGCCCATTCCTTAACCTCATGTTCAACATCGTTTATAGGGTCTGAACTTACATATTCGCCCAAAGCATCTTTTAAATCCTTTCCAAGCTTTAAATTGTGGATCAGTTTATAGATGAGCTTTATTTTGTTATAGATATATTTTTCTAACAAATAATAAAAAACAAGAAAGCTACTGAGAAATGAAACACCAAAGGAAATTCCGAAGTAGTACCAGCTGCGTTCGAAATAAAAATTGACCATGCCAATGGAAAGCGCAACAGCAAGTGCTGTAATTAAAACCAGTACACTTAATTTCATGGTGCAATTTAGTGGTTTTATATTAAATGGATGTTAAGCCAGTTGCTTTTCAGTTAAATACTTCCAATATCTTTTTGGCACATGTTGCAGGTGAAGTTTAGTGTTTTTTCGGGCAACAATATTGGCACTTTTAAAATAATCCTTCCATAAAACAGCATAAAGTTCTTCCTTTTCATCCATTAAGGCCGGGGAAGGATTGGGGCTTTTAGCACCATCGGAAAAATTGATGGTTATTTCCTCTACAGTATTTAAATCATAATGAAGGCCATATTTGCGTTTCAAGTCGTAAATAACCCATTGCTGATCGGCATAACGGTTTTTAAAATGATTTGAAATTAAAGGCAATACATTAAAATCGGGATCTATTGACGTATAAAACATGCCATCTCCGGTTTTTTGAAACCTGATGAATGCTTCCATCCGGTGTTTCTCTCTTTCCACACTTTTGGCATATTTAGATAAGGCAACTACATGATCATTACCATAATTGGCCGCCGCACCTATTTCACTTTCAAAAATATAAATAGCGAATTGAAAAAGATGGTTAAAGGCTTCGGGAATTTCAGATAAATAGCTGCAGTAAAAAGTTCTTTGCCAATCTTTCTTCAATTTTTTTTGAAGACCTTTCCAAACGCGATCTGCTTTATCTTCATTGTTGATCACCTCAAAAGATTCCGTAAAGGCATCGGGTTGAAAAATACCAGTCAATTGTAAGTAAGTACGTCCGGGCTTTCGCTCAAACCATTCAAAAACGGCCGTAAGTAAACCGGTAAGTGAACCATCGAAAAGATAAATCATTAGGGCTTGTTACATTAAAACAATATCAGTTGATTATTATCTGTTTTCAAATATTTACTTTGACTATCTGCCATGATAAAAGCCTTAATCTGTGTGCCTTGATAGTCTTTTATCTGATAGGGACTATCTGCACACGTGATAAAATGCTTAGCTCTGTTATACGCTACACCAATTTTCTTCAGTTGGTCGATTCTTAATTTTCCAAATTTTCTGGCCTGAACAATTTTTTTTGCAGACATCACACCAATGCCTGGAATCCGGAGAATCATTTTATAATCTGCCTTATTAATATCTACCGGAAAGTGTTGCATATTTCTGATTGCCCAGCTCAGCTTTGGATCAATATCTACATCCAGATTCGGATTAGCGTCATTTAGAATTTCCTGAACTTTAAAACCATAAAATCGCATTAACCAATCGGTTTGATATAATCGGTTTTCTCTAAGTAAAGGAGGCTGAGTGCCTAAAATTGGCATTCTGCTATCATTGCTAATGGGTACATAGCCAGAATAGTAAACCCTTTTCAATGAGAAGTTTTTGTAAAAAGCATTTGCGGTGTACATAATGTCTTTATCACTTTCAGGCGTAGCACCAATCACCATTTGCGTACTTTGGCCTGCCGGAACAAATTTTGGTACATGCTTAATTAATTTTTTATCTTCAGCAAATTGAACAATGTTTTGCTGAACAAATTCCAAAGGTTTAATTACATCGGCATGGCTTTTTTCGGGCGCTAAAAGCTTTAGACCTGCTTCGGTAGGCATTTCTAAATTGATGCTCATTCGATCGGCGTATAAACCAGCTTCCTTAATTAATTCCTCGCTGGCACCCGGAATGGTTTTTAAATGAATATAGCCATTGTAACGTTGTTCGAGGCGAAGTTTTTTGCAAACCAGCAATAGCCGTTCCATGGTAAAATCTGCATTTTTAAAAATACCAGAACTTAAAAATAACCCTTCAATATAATTTCTCCGGTAAAAGTTCATGGTTAAATCCACCACCTCATCTACTGTAAAAGCAGCACGTTTGATGTCGTTGCTCTTTCTCGAAACACAAAATAAACAATCATAAATACAGTGATTGGTTAAAAGAATTTTTAAAAGAGAAACGCAACGGCCATCTTCTGTGTAGGTGTGGCAAATGCCAGATGAATGGCTGTCGCCAATACCTTTGTTATCATTTTTACGCGTGCCCCCGCTTGATGAACACGAAACATCATATTTCGCCGCATCGGCAAGGATATTTAACTTTTCACGAATTCGGTCTGACATAGGGATTTATTTACTAACAAATATAGCTATTTAGCTAAATTTGTTAGTAAATAAGTTCTGTAAGCTTACTCTGTCAGGGAATAAAAAGAAGATGAGTTTAAATATAGAAATGCAGGTGCAGTTAATTACCTTCCCATTCACTGTAAAATTGATCCAGGTAATCCAGCATAAATTGATGTCGTTTTTCAGCTATTTTCTTTCCAGCGGCAGTATTCATCATATCTTTTAAAAGCAAAAGCTTTTCATAAAAGTGGTTGATGGTTGGTGCAGTGGTATTTTTATAGCTTTCTTTTGAAAGATGTTCTTCTGGTTTAATTGCAGGATCATACAACACTCTGTTTTTAAAGCCGCCATAAGTAAAAGCCCTTGCAATGCCAATGGCCCCGATAGCATCTAAACGATCTGCATCCTGAACGATTTGCATTTCTTTTGAAGTAAAACTGTTTTCATCAAAGCTATTTTTAAAAGACATATGCTGAATAATCATTTTAACATGATTCACTGTTTCTTCCTCAACTGCTATAGATTGTAAAAAGGACTGCGCCAGGTTAGGGCCTAAGGTTTCATCGCCATTATTAAATTTGGGATCAGCAATGTCATGTAAAAGTGCGGCCAGCGCAACGACCAGGTTATTTCCTTTTTCCTCCTGATTAATATTTATAGCGGTTTTAAAAACACGCTCTATATGAAACCAATCATGGCCAGCCTCTGCATTTTTTAAGGTTTGTTTAACAAACGTAATGGTTTTTTGAATGGGATCCTGCATCATAAAAATTTGCAACAAAGATATTGGAAATAGATGCAGGGAGGAAGAAATGATATCAACAGCGGTAAGTTAATTAACTCGCCGCTGTTGCTCTATGCTCGTCATCAGCAATAATCTTGATTAAATCGTTAGGGTTTAACGTTAATAAATGCGTGACCTCAACTTCTAAAATTTCTGAAACCTGAAATAACCGATCAATCGTTAATTTGCTGTAACCGAGTTCAATCTTACTGTAGGCATTTTGAGAAATTTTTAATTTTGCCGCAAGATAATCTTGAGTATAATCTCTGTATTCTCTAATTTTTCTAATATTCCCGGCAACGTTTTTTGTTTTTAAAGCTAATACATCTTCCATAAAAAGGATTGGTTTTTTAATTTTTCAATATATACGAGCCTTTTATCCTTACAGTTTTTCCAATTTATAATTTTTAGCACTATAAGGAATTACGTAAATGGGTAAATGAACAGTACAATGTAAACAAATCAACCTGTCAAAAGTTTAATATATTCTGTTCGGAGCCTTTTAATCAGTAAATTACACATTTATGGAAATAAAATTGACGCTAAAAAGCATCCTTTAGGTTATGAGGATAATTAAATGTGGATAGGATTGTGTAGGCGGAGCAAAGGTAACTAATGGATAGCTTCGTAATTAAATGTGCTATCGTTCTTCTATTTCTAATGATTCTCTAAGAAAGAACTGGGGTTAATATAGCCCCCAGTCATCTACATTTTCATCTTTTTCGAAATTCTTTACCCATTCAATAAACAACAGTCGAAATTTCTCAATTTCATCCAGAACAATATTTTTATAGTCAGCATTACACAAGCTAAATAAATCTGCAGCTTTAATCTGGGTTTCCAACTCTCGGCAATTTGTACGGATAATAGATGCATTTTCCATTCTTAACAGATACAAATCTGCACCCTCTGCACCAATAATTTTTGGGCAAAGCATCATTGCATTCTGCATAATTAAGCCAGAAGTTATTTCGGCCATTTCACCTTCTAAGGTCTCGCAGAAAATTGCAGCGCATTTATAAATTGCCCTGGCCTGGTTGTATAAAAGCTTTGCCCGATTAACTTTTAGCCTTACTTTTTCGGCATCATATTGAGATAGATTTTCTTCATCCTCATCATCTCTGCCAAACCGACTAAAATGTTCCCATTCAGGCATGTGGTTCATGTCATCAAATTCCATATTTTATTTATTTTACGTATGGTACGTAGAGAGCGTACATACATTTAGATTTACGAAGTAGGTTCCTGTTCGGTTTGCGGAGCCCGGCGTGAACCATCATATAATTCGTATTCAAGCAGGCGGCAATCCAGCTTTCCATTATAAAATTCCAATTTCCTGGAAGCCTTTAAGCCTATTTTTTTAGCTAAATCAGGGTTGCCGGTAAAAATGTATCCTGAATAACCTTTGCATTGGGTTTTCATGTAATCACCCATGCGTTTGTAAGTGAGTTCTAATTTACTATGAACACCTAAACGCTCGCCATATTCCGGGTTGAAAACGACAGTTCCTTTTCCATCTTCAGGAACAGGAGTAAGTTCGAAATCACATACCTCAAACTCAATTAAAGTATCAACCCCAGCGGTTTTTGCGTTTCTGCGGGTAACTTCTACGGCATCTTCAGAAAGATCGGAAGCGATAATTTTCAGATCAGTATTCTTAATTACCTGATCTTTTAAAATTCTTCGTTCTGCAAAAAAGGCTTCCTCTTCATAACCTAAAATATGCATGAAACCATAGTTCATCCGGTATAAACCAGGCGCACGATTAGTGGCAATCAACGCAGCTTCAATAGCCAACGTTCCTGAACCACACATCGGGTTTATAAAAGGTGATTTACGATCCCACTTGGTTGCATAAATCACACCCGAAGCCAAGGCTTCTAACATAGGTGCTTTTCCAGGGATTTTACGATAACCGTGTTTTGCCAGTGTTTCACCAGAGGTATCCATAAATACATCTGCATCTGCATCTTTCCAGTATAAATGTACTACAGCCTTATTTGCATCTGAACCAGAGTTAGGGCGAATCCCTTTTTTCTCTTTCATTCGATCTACAATAGCATCTTTTACCTTTAGGTTGGCGAATAGCGGTGTAGTAATGTTAGGATTATCTACATTAGAAGTTACCGAAAAATATCCGGAAAAATCAATTAATTCTTCCCATTCAATAGCTGATATTTCATTGTATAGGTCATCAGGCGTAATGGCCTTAAAACTTTTAATTGAATATAAAATCTGACTGGCGCAACGCAGGTTTAAATTTAGCTTAATACACTCTGTAAGGGTGATATTCAGCTCAACGCCGGTTTGAAAAGCTCTTTCTATGGTATAGCCTAAGGCTGTAACTTCATCTTGTAAATAAGGAGAAAGGCGTTTATTGCAGGTGATAATTACCTTGCTTTTATTGTGGAAAACTTGCATCATAATATATGCGAAGTTATCAATAAAATTATAGAGATTTGGCTTTTATACGTACATTATTAGTATTAGTTATGGAAATTAAAGGAAAAGTACACGAAGTAGGTGCAACGCAGCAAGTGAGTGAAACGTTTAAAAAACGTGATTTAATAGTAGAATACGCAGAAAATCCAACATACCCAGAATATATTCGTTTTGAGGCTTTACAAGATAAAACTGCATTATTAGATACATTTAAAGCGGGTGATGAGGTTGAGGTTTTCTTTAATTTACGTGGTCGCCCATGGACAGATAAAACAGGTAAAACATCTTATTTCAATAGTCTGGTAATCTGGAGAATCAATGCTGTTGCAGCAGGTGCTCCATCAGCAGCAGCCCCAGCTTATGCAGCTCCGGTTGATGTTAGCAATGCGCCAGGTGAAGATGATGATTTGCCTTTCTAAATAAAGAATCTTTTTTAAGCAAACAATTTTGAACCATGCCGGGGCTTTTGCTCCGGCATTTTTTTTAAGAATCATTTTCTTAAATCTTCATTTTCAGCATCATAACCCTTGTTAAAATATGTTAAAAACAATCTTCTCATTTCACTAATCACTATTTTTGGTATCTGATTAATTAAAAATCCTTTTCTGTTATCTCTTTTAAAAGGTAAGGCAATACCACGTTAATGAAAAAAAGAAGCTTTTGGTTTATAACTGTTTTAATGACTGTAGCGCTACTGGGCGTTTTTGTGATGCAGTTATATTACATCAGGGAGGCTTATTACTTAAAATCTCAGCTTTTTGATGAACAGGTAAATCAGACTTTAGCCAACGTGGTTAAAAAAGTAGAACGCTTAAATGTAGCCGATCACCTCAATAAAAAAGATGCTGAAAATAAACTGAGGCGACTGCAGGATTCCAGACAAAGAGCACTTGATATTAAAGATTTAAGACAGCAATATGCGCAGGAATCTGAACTGAGACAAGCCGAGCGAGAGAACCAGATCGAAAATTACCTGAACCAGCAGGATAGCATTATCAGGGCTTCGTATCGTGGACCAAAGCTGATTTCTGAAAATGAATTTAAATCACTTTCTGCACCAAAGGCTTCCATTACGGGTACCCGTTTAGATGTTGAAGTAGATGCGTTGGTTGACTTGAATAGTTTAAACCTGAAGGGTTATAGCATGAGGACAAAGCTGATTTCTCCTGATTCAAAAACTTTTAACTTCAGAACGCCTCAAAACCTACCAGACACCATCAGATACTTAGTGGCTGATCCAATGACGGGAAATCCTTTACTAGTTGGATTACCTAAAATTTCTGACGATCTGGAGAAAAAATTCAGAAGGCAGGATGAAATTGCCAAAAAAAGGCTTGAACTTAAAATTGCATCCCTCGGGAAAGATACTTTTTCTTATACCCGTTTAAGTATGGTGGAAGATGTTTCTAAAGAATTGCAGGAAGTAAATGTTCCTTTATATCAACGCATTAATTTTGATGTACTGGGCACCCTGCTAAAAGAGGAGTTGCTTACACATAACATAAATCAGAAGCCTTCTTTTAAAATTTCACTGGCAAAAAAAGATTCCGTTTTATACATGGAAGCTTCAAATATTAAAAAAGAATTTTTACCGGAAAACACCTATAAAATTCCACTTTTTGGTAATGATTTATTTCGTGATCCCGGAACCTTAATCGTGAGTTTTCCTAATAAAAATTCTGCCATTTTATCGAATCTAAGCGCAACCCTTGCTTCATCGGTTGGTTTGCTTCTGGTATTGGTTTTCATTTTTTCTTATACCCTTTATGCTATTCTAAAGCAAAAGAAAATATCAGAAATGAAAACCGACTTTATCAATAATATGACCCATGAGTTTAAAACACCCGTGGCAACGATTATGATTGCCAGTGAAGCGCTAAAAGATCCGGAAGTTACCGAAGATAAAAGCAGGTTGAGTAGGCTTGCAAATATTATCTACGATGAAAACGTCCGTTTAGGAAGTCATATAGAACGTGTTTTAAGTATCGCCAGACTAGAAAAAGGGGAGCTTAAAATGGAAAACACTGAGGTGGATATGAATGATCTGATCATTATTGTTTTAGACAGCATGGAACTGCAGTTACACAAACGTAATGCCATTATCAACCTTCATACCGATGCTACAAATGCAGTTGTTTATGGCGATGAACTGCATCTTTCTAACGTACTTTATAATCTGATTGATAACGCAAATAAGTATAGTGCGGAAGTACCTGAGATTACAATTTCGACTAGAAATACCAATAAGCAACTGATTATCGAAATCTCTGATCGGGGAATAGGGATGACAAAGGAACAATCGAAAAGAATTTTTGATCAGTTTTACCGTGTACCTACTGGCAATTTACATGATGTAAAAGGTTTTGGCCTGGGCTTAAATTATGTTCAGGATATTATAAAAAAATTAAACGGCACTATAAAAGTAAGTAGCGAAAAGGATAAAGGAACAACTTTTGAAATATCTTTACCTTTATAAATCACGTATATATCGGCAGATAAGTATGATTGGTCGATACATTGGTTTTTTGCTTGGAGAATTTGCCTAACATCGTGGTATTAATCATCTTCAATAATTAAACCACCATGCATATTCAGAATCAAACATTTAATGTAGCCAATGCTACATATGTGAATAAAATTAAGAAAATGAAAAAAATACTTCTGGTAGAGGACGATCCGAATTTAGGTTTATTATTACAAGATTATTTGCAGTTAAAAGGCAAGTTTGATGTAGTTCTATGCAATGATGGGGAGGAGGGTTTAAAGGCCTTTAATAAACAAAATTTTGATCTTTGTATTTTTGATGTGATGATGCCTAAAAAGGATGGATTCACACTGGGTAAAGATGTCAGGAAAGTAAACGCCCAGGTTCCAATTATATTTGCCACCGCCAAAACCATGCTAGAAGATAAATCTGCTGCGTATGATTTAGGAGGTGATGATTACATTACCAAGCCCTTTCGTATTGAAGAACTTTTGCTTAGAATTAATGCCATGTTTAAACGTGTGGCAAGCAAGGGTGATCAGGCTGAAGAAGCACCGGAAACGCAATTTGCAATAGGCGAATATAATTTTGATTATACCACACAAATTATCACCCATCATGAGCTGCAACAAAAGCTTTCTACAAAAGAAGCAGAGTTACTGCGCTTGTTATGCTTGAAGAAAAATACGGTTTTAACCAGAGAAGAAGCCCTTTTAAGTATCTGGCATGATGATAATTATTTCAACGGGCGAAGTATGGATGTATTTTTAAGTAAATTAAGGAAGTACTTAAGAGGAGATTCGAATGTTGAGATTATTAACGTTCACGGTAAGGGATACAAGTTATTGGTGAGTTAGGTATAATGTTCAAACGTTAGGATGTTGTAAAGTTGAAATGTTTTAGGCAACGAAATCAACTTTACAACGTTTAAACTTTCAATCCTTTTAAATGTACAGATTCTCTTGAA
Organism: Pedobacter psychrotolerans; assembly: GCF_004340665.1. GTDB lineage: Bacteria > Bacteroidota > Bacteroidia > Sphingobacteriales > Sphingobacteriaceae > Pedobacter > Pedobacter psychrotolerans. The sequence goes on along the minus strand of NZ_SLWO01000003.1, from coordinate 207,300 downwards.
TAGCAGGAATAATATTTCTTTCCTCAGCAAGATTAAATAAAGTGTCTACCGCTTTTCGGCCTTCTTCGCCCAGGTTAATGCTATACTTATTTACGTAAAGTTCAATGTGTTTATACATTACGGCTTCATCCATGGCCTGCGCATGTTCACGAATAAAATCGATCCCGGATTTTGGATGGGCAAATGCATATTCAACAGATTCGCGAATGAGTCGGTTAACCTTTAATTGCACCTCACGATCTAAGTTTCTGTTGATCACAATTCCGCCTAAAGGAATGGCACAAGCCGTTAATTTCTCCCAATAATCGCCAAGGTCTACAATTTTGGTTAAGCCCTTATCTTTGTAGGTAAATCTGTTTTCGTGGATAATTAAGCCTAAATCTATCTGATCTTCCAGCAAGGCTGTTTCGATTTCAGAGAAAACCAATTCCTGTTTGTTTTGAAGCTCAGGATAGGCAATGCCTAATAAAAAGTTGGCTGTAGTGTATTTCCCTGGTATTCCGACACGAAGACTGCCAGGATCACTTTTTATTCTTTCTGCTAATGTTTCCTGGTCGAATTTATGACTAATTAACAATGGGCCAACACCGAAACCTAAAGCACTGCCGGCATCAAGAAGTGCGTATTGACTGGCGGCATAAGCAAAGGCATGAAAGCTTAGTTTGGTAATGTCCAGCTGGCCTTTCATGGCTTTTTGATTTAAGGTTTCAACATCGTCATAAGTAACCTCGAATGTTAATCCGTCGGTATCTATTTTATGGTGAATGAGTGCATCAAAAATAAATGTATCGTTAGGGCAAGGAGAAAATCCAAGTGTAAGTTTCATAATATCAAAATTAAGGCTTACGATAAACTAAAACGTCATAATCAGTTCATTTCTGCAATAAAGGCTATTGCCCACTCATTCAGGTTTTTAATTGCCAGACCGATTTTCCAGTTATCTTTATTCCTTGGCTCAACATAATTGGAAATACTACGGATTTGAATACAATCAATATTTGCTTGTTTACAGGCATAAAAAACTGCTGCACCTTCCATGCTTTCGGTAGTGGGGCTGAATCTTTTCTTTAGATTTTTAATGCTTTGTTCACTTCCGGTTACGCAATTCACGGTTATGCCTGTCACGGATGGCAAATCAATATTTATTTTGCTTCTCGATATAAAATGATTTTCTCCGAAACCTAGATCCTTTATGGTTAGAAATTCATCTCCGTTTTCTGCCCCTAGTTCAGCAAAATTATCTTCAGTAATATTTAATAAAGTGCCCAATTCAATCTCACGATCAAAACAGCCGGCAATTCCGAAATTCACCACCAGATGGTAGTTTTTGGTTAAATATTGACCAAGAGCAAAGGCTGTTGCCACCATGCCCACGCCAGTAATCAGCACATCGAAATGCTTACTTTCTACAAAATCATATTCCGGAAGGTGATAATGCTGATAAAAAAAAGCAAGTTCGGCTCTTGTGGCGGCAACAATTAAAGTTTTCATAAGGTAAAATTAACGGATTGTTTCATTAAACTCTGGTTTCTTCATGCTTTCATGTTTAGGCTTAAGGCATTATCATTATATTTGCGGTTTATTCAATAGTAATGATTTATATAACGAGAAAAGCATCATTTAATGCGGCCCACAAGCTGGCAAGAACCGATTGGGATGATGACAAAAATAATGAAGTTTATGGCAAGTGCGCAAATCCAAACTGGCACGGCCATAATTATTGGTTATATGTTACAGTGAAGGGAGAAGTTAATCCTGAAACCGGTTTTCTGGTAGATTTAAAGTGGTTAAAAGATGTGATGAACGTTTATGTCGTAGATAAAGTTGACCACAAAAATTTAAATCTGGATGTAGACTTTATGAAAGGCAAGCTGGCTTCTACAGAAAATTTAGCTATTGAAATCTGGAATCAGCTACTGACACCAATTACAGAAGCTGGCGCCTTGTTGCACAGCGTTAAAATCTACGAAACTGAAAATAACTATGTTGAATACTTTGGTTAAAACCCTATATTAATGAGTACTAAAGAGGCATTAAATGGCGAATCGAGAGATGGCTATGTTAAAATAGATCGCTATAACGATGAAAAAATTGAGGCAGTAGCTGCCCATTACAAGGATATTTTGAGTCAGTTAGGTGAAGATCCCGAACGTGAAGGTTTGGTAAAAACACCTGAACGCGTTGCAAAGGCGCTCCAATATTTAACCCATGGCTATGATATCAAACCAGACGAGATTTTAAAATCGGCGATGTTTAAGGAGGATTACAGCCAGATGGTTGTAGTGAAAGATATTGAAGTTTACTCCATGTGTGAGCACCATATGTTGCCCTTTTTTGGTAAAGCACATATTGCCTATATTCCTAACGGACATATAGTTGGCCTCAGCAAAATACCTCGGGTTGTGGATGCTTTCTCCCGTCGTTTACAAGTACAGGAGCGTTTAACCAACGAAATCAGAGATTGTATTCAAAATACCCTGAGTCCTATGGGCGTTGCAGTAGTGATGGAGTGTAAGCATTTATGTATGTCTATGCGAGGCGTTCAAAAACAGAACTCCGTTACCACAACTTCTGCTTTTACAGGTACATTTTTAAGTAACGATAAAACAAGAGCAGAATTCTTAAGGTTAATTACGGCGAGTTTAGATTAAACCCCGGCCTCTAAAGGCCAGCACTTGTAACTATAATCAATTAATTTAATAAACTATTTATTTTCCCCTTCAAGGGATTAAGGGTATGAAAGCATATATTTTTCCTGGACAAGGAGCACAATTTGTAGGCATGGGTAAAGATCTTTATGAAAATCCCAAAGCTGCAGAATTATTTGAAAAAGCAAATGAAATTATCGGTTTTCGCATTAGTGATATTATGTTTAGCGGAACAGATGAGGAGCTTAAACAAACCAATGTAACGCAGCCCGCAATCTTCTTGCATTCTGTTATTTTAGCAAAGGTTTTAGGAGCGGATTTTAAGCCTGATATGGTAGCCGGACATTCATTGGGAGAGTTTTCTGCACTTGTTGCCGCAAATGCCTTGTCTTTTGAAGACGGATTTAAGCTGGTTATTGCACGTGCAAATGCCATGCAAAAAGCATGCGAAGCACAACCCTCTACTATGGCTGCAATTTTAGGCTTAGCTGATGATGTGGTTGAAAAAATCTGCGCTGAAATTGATGCAGTGGTTGTTCCGGCAAACTATAACTGTCCTGGGCAATTGGTTATTTCCGGTAGTATTGAAGGAATAGATCTGGCTTGCGCTAAATTAACCGAAGCCGGGGCAAAAAGAGCCTTAAAATTAAATGTGGGTGGTGCATTTCACTCCCCTTTAATGGAGCCTGCTAAAATTGAGCTACAAGCTGCAATTGAAGCCACCAGTATTTCCACTCCGGTTTGCCCGGTTTATCAGAATGTGGATGCAAAGCCATATACAGACCCTTCACAAATAAAGGAAAACCTGATTAAACAATTAACCGGAGCCGTACGGTGGACACAAACCGTTGAAAATATGCTGGCAGATCAAGCCACAGAATTTGTTGAGGTAGGTCCAGGTAATGTTTTACAGGGATTAGTGAAAAAGGTAAGCAGAGAAGTACAAACCAGTAGCGCAACTATTGCCTGATCTTTTTATGCAGTAAAATAATTACACAGCGCCATAAACACACCGTTTGTGGCGCTGTTTTTGTCTATATTTATCATTATCAAAATTAATGACATTGAGCTTTGGTGTAAAACTTAGATTTCTGCTGTTTGTATTGGCCTGTTGTCTGATTACAACCTCTATCACTTTAAGCAAATTTACTACCAAATCGGAGCTGCTAGAAAGATATGCGAGAGAGGTTCAAACCAATCTCCTGATCAAGGAAAAGATCGTTGCAGATTTTTTATCTAATAAAAAAGAAGTACAAAAAGCAAAGCAATTGCATCAAAATCCTAAAGATGCCATTGATTTTTTAACCAATTACAGGCAAAATAAAGGGATTAATCTCTTAACTTTTCACCATAATCAACTAAAATTCTGGAGTACCTATAAAGTTACGGATATTGATCTTTCTACAATAAGGGAAGGAAAATCGGTACTGTTTTTTTACAACGGTTGGTATGAAGTCATTAAGCGTACAGATGGCGATTTTAGTTTTGTATTTCTGATTGGCATCCAATCCCAATATCCGTTTAAAGAAACCCAATATTTTAAAAATGATTTAGATCCATTTCTAACCAATTCTAAAATATTAACGCTAGCCTCTTTCACTGATAAGGATGTTTATGCTATAAAAAGCCTTGATGACAAATTTTTGTTTGGCTTAAAAATAAAACCAGGCTACACCAACGATTATTATTCGATTACACAACTTTGGCTCTTTATTGGGGGCATGCTTTGTATCTGCATGTTTTTCAATTCATTAAGTGCACTCATCGCTAAGAAAGGTTACCTCGTTTCAGGTACGTTTCTTTTACTGGGTTTTTTCGCCGTGTTTCGGTTCTCCGATTTATATTATGGCTGGTTTAACCATCATTTTTCCCTATCACTTTTTGATCCAAGAATTTACGGAGATAGTTTTTTGATGCCATCTCTGGGCGATTTCTTACTGAATGTATTTTCCTTAACCTGGTTTCTGCTATTTGTTTATAATCATAAAGAAGAGTATCAGTTTCCCGCATGGATTAGAAGGAGCAAGGTTCTCGGCATCTTCATTCATGCGATTTTATTGGTCTTCATCGGTATTGTGGCCTATTTTAGTGATGAGGTATTCTTCGGACTGATTTATAATTCCAGAATTAATTTTGAAATTATAAATATTTTAAAATTGAGTGGCTCCAGTTGGGTGAGTATCATCATACTTTGTCTGGTGTGGTTTCAAATCTATCTGATTACCGTTATCGCTGCCACTATTAGCCTTCCTCTTAAGGTGACCAATAAAGAAAGACTGATTATCTTTTTAACTGGTTTCGCTGCATTATTTGCTTATAAGGTATTAACTGACTTTACTGCATTTTTTATTGTTTTTGCGCTTATATTATTTATTATCGCGAGAGGTATTTATGTAGAGGGAATAAGATTTTCGGTAGGATTGTTTGCCATAGTTTTCTTCTGTCTGGCATTTAACACCTCTATCAAATACATCAAGTACAAAGATATTAAAGAACGTAGCCTGCGCGAACCGCTGGCCCGTAAAATACAGTCTTCCGAAGACCCTAATGCGATTATTTCGTTAGGAGTACTTGAATCACAATTGCTCAATGATGATTTTTTGGTGCGCTATTTTAAGCAGGGAGCAGAAACCAATTATCCGGTGTTAAAAAACCATATCAAAAGTTATATGGATGGGTATTTATCACGATATGATTATCAAATTTATCCCTATAATCAAGATGGCGAAAGCATCGATAATATTAAAAGTCAGGCGTTCTCTAAATACAAAGAACTGGTTGAATCTGGTTCTGTAAAAATAAATGGAGGGAACTATTTTTACCAGGTAAATAACACCTTTGGTTATCAGGATTACTTTGGAATTATATCTGTTATTGATCAGGGATCTTTATTAGGTACGCTGGTGATAGAGCTTAGATCAAAACCTTACAATTATAATAACAGACTGCCCGACTTACTGGGTGATCAAAAGTTAATCAGAGATGAAGATTTCAGAGGATATTCCATTGCTTTCTACAACAATAACCGCCTGTTGAATCAATCTGGGAATTATACCTATCCTTTGGATGGAAGAAATTTCAAAGGTAAAAAAGATGATTTTGTAACCAGTAATGACAAAACACTTCAATACAGCCACCTGATCTATAAGCCATCAGACAATAAAATGGTGGTCATCAGTAAAGAAAAAGTTGGTTACGTAGAGCGTTTGGCAGCCTTATCATTTTTCTTTCTGGTCTTTATCATCTTCTCTATATTGCTTTATGGACTGGTGTGGTTAATTAAAAACCTAGATGATGAACGGGTAGGCTGGTTTAGCATTAATCGCTCACTCATGATTAACGCAAACAAAATATTATATAAAACACGTATTCAGGTTTCTATTGTGCTCTCTGTTGTGGCTACTTTGCTTATTGTAGGCTGGGTAACTTACTATTACATGGATAATGAATACCGCGGGCAGCAGAATGCAGCCATTAAAGATAAAATTAGAAAAGTACAACAGAATTTTGAGAAGCAGGTGTTTAGTGGCGGCATTAAGGATGATGAAAATGCAGTTGCAGATTTTAACAATTTCGCAGATATCAATAATGCAGATCTGAATCTTTATGATACCCAGGGCAATTTAATTATGACAACTTATCCAAAGTTGTATAGTTATAAAGTAATTGGCAAAAAGATGGGGCCATTGGCATATACTTATCTTAAACAATTAAAGCGATCAGAATATATTAATCCAGAGGAGAAGGTAGGTAACCTAACCTATGCAGCAGCATATGCACCCATTCGGAATGCGCAAAATGAAACCATCGCCTATATCGGTTTGCCTAATTATTCTAATGAAGAAGAATACTCAGATAAGATTGCCCTTTTTGTAAGTAACCTGATTAATATTTATGCATTGGTATTTGTTGCGGTAGGTGTTTTGGCTGTATTTCTGGCCAATCAAATTACAAGTCCGTTAACTTTCATTCAGGAGAGCATTAGCAGAACCAGGATAGGACAACGGAATGAGCCTATTGTGTGGCGCAGACACGATGAAATTGGATCATTGATTAAGGAGTACAATAGTATGATTGCGGCGTTAGAAGCAAGTGCGGTTAAACTCGCCCGTTCAGAAAGGGAAAGTGCCTGGAGGGAAATGGCTAAACAGGTAGCGCATGAAATTAAAAACCCATTAACACCTTTAAAATTAGGTGTACAACTGCTTGAGAAATCATGGAGAGAAAATGATCCCAATTTTGAAGTTAAGTTTAAAAAGTTTAGTAAATCATTTATCGAGCAGATAGATAGCCTTTCAAAAATTGCATCTGAGTTTTCAAATTTTGCTAAAATGCCTGATACTAAATTAGAGCGGATAGAAATCCTGCCCGTTTTAGAGCAGGCAAGAGAAGTTTACAAAAATACCGGAGATGTAGAAATAAACCTGCTGGATAAATCAAGTCAGCAGATTCTGATATTGGCAGATCCTGATCAGTTGCTTAGAACTTTCAATAACCTGTTTAAGAATGCAATCGAGGCAGTTGAAGGTCATGATCAGTGTTGTGTAAGCGTTATTTTATATAATGATAAATCACACGCCTTCGTTGAAATTAAAGATAATGGAAAGGGAATTCCTCTGGCATTACATGATAAAATTTTTGTGCCAAACTTTACCACTAAAACTTCAGGAACAGGCCTGGGGTTGGCTTTTGTAAAACAAGCGGTAGAAAATGCGGGTGGAGATGTCAGTTTTACTTCGGTTCCAGATGTTGGTACCACCTTCTATCTTACATTTCCTCTAGTATAAATTAAGATTATTTTAATTCAATCTGAGCTTTACCCAATGTGCTTCCATTGGTGTATAAAATAATAGTGTAAATACCTTTCATAAATGATTTTGGATTTTTCCAGTCGATCACATAAGAACTATTGTCGTTATTGTAATCAATATAGATAGAATGGCTGAATTGCATTTCCTGGCCATCAGCTTCAAAACGATCGTCATCATCAGCAAGTAAATTCCCGGCTGGGTCAAATACCCTTAAGTATATATTGTGGTGGCCTTTTTCGGCGAGATCGTTTGGAATGATATTAAAGCGAACACTTAATTTTTCTGCAGAGGATGATTTAGTCACCTGAATTTTTTTGCCACTTGATTTTGTTCTAAAAGCAACAATTTCAGCATTTTGGAGTTTTAATGAAGCTGCGGTTTTAACCTTAGCATTGAGGTTTGCATTTTCATCCTCAAGGCTCGAAGCCTTACTGCTCATGTTTTTTAACGTGTTTTCTAAGCTGTCACGGCTATTTTTAAGAAAAATGTTGTCTTTCTGGAGCTGAATAATCTGATCGTTATAATTCTTTACAAAAACCTTAAGATCACTAATCTGTTTATTGGCCTTATCTAACTCTGCTTGTGTAAGCTCCCCCTTTTCCAGGGCAATCTTCAGTTCTTCAATTTTTGCTCTGGCCAGTTTCTGCTCCTCAACAAGTTTATCATTCAAATTAAGATTTAGTGCATTTACTTTATCCAGTTCTACCTCTATTTTTTCTACTTCTAAACGAAGCTTATCTTTTTCTGTACTTACGGTTACAAACTTTTTGCTTTGTTGTTTGTCTTTAAAAAATAAGTAAGCGTTTGTTCCAACAAGTGCGGCTATAACTATGATCAGAAAGTAAATTTTATTCCTATCTCCCTTATTAATCTTTTGTGGTTCCATTTAAATAATGCTGTATCTTCTCAAATTAATATACTTTTGTTGTCCCATAGGTATTTGGGGATACAATTAATTTAGCAAGGCGCAAAATAGAATTAATAATAAAATTTATAAGAGTTTTTAAAAAAAATCGTTTAATTGCTAACATTCATTTGTATTACACGCACAAATAAACATCCCGAATAATAAACAAGACAGAATAATGCTTAAAAACTTTCTATACGCACTTTTAATTGTACTTATACTACCATATATATCAAATGCTCAACCATCAACAAAAATTGCACCAAAAAGAGAGTTTAGGGGCGTTTGGGTAGCTACAGTAACGAATATCGATTGGCCATCAAGACCAGGTTTAACCGTTGATCAACAAAAACAGGAGTTGATTGGAATTCTTGAACGTCATAAAGCGCAAGGTATGAATGCCATTCTTTTGCAAGTGAGGCCGGCGGGTGATGCTTTCTATGCCAAATCTCGCGAACCCTGGAGCCAGTGGTTAATGGGGAGACAAGGCTTAGCACCTGCTCCAGGATATGATCCTTTAGCTTTTGCCATTAAAGAATCTCACAGCAGAGGAATGGAATTGCATGCATGGTTTAATCCTTATCGGGCCAGTATGAGCAGCAGTACTGTTTTTAGTGAAAATCATGCTTTTAGAAAACACCCTGAATGGTTTTTTACTTATGGTGGTAAAAAGCAGTTTGATCCGGGTATACCCGACGTCAGAGAATATATAGTTCAGGTTATTTTAGATGTAGTTAAGGAATATGATGTGGATGGCATCCACTTTGATGATTATTTTTATCCTTATAAACTTGAAGGACAAACCATTAATGATTCGGACACATTCAATAAATATAAGGAAGACTTTACTGATATCAGAGACTGGCGAAGAAATAATGTTAATCTGTTAATTAAAGAACTTGATGACAGTATTCACCACTACAAAAAATGGGTGAAATTTGGAGTCAGCCCTTTTGGAATCTGGAGAAATAAAAACGAAGATCCGGAAGGTTCGGCTACCAGCGGCCTATCCAATTACGCAGAGTTATTTGCTGATAGCCGAAAATGGGTGAAAGAAGGATGGGTAGATTATATCAATCCGCAGATATACTTCTCTTTTACCAGGAGAGTTGCGCCATTTGGTACCTTGGTAGATTGGTGGAGTAATAATAGCTATGGCCGACATGTTTATATCGGGCAGGCTGCATATCTGGTGAATTCACGTGCTGAGCTGGCCTGGCGTAATCCTGCAGAAATCCCAAATCAAATCCGATATTTAAGGGAAAACAACCGTATTCAGGGCAGTGTGTATTTCAGCTCCAAATCATTAAGCACAGTGGCAAGATCTGTTGCCGACTCACTTAAAAATAATTATTATAAATATCAGGCTTTGCCGCCACAAATGCCCTGGCTGGATGAAGTGCCACCCAATCAACCACAGCAATTATCAGCCGATGCGTTAAAAGATGGTGTGCATTTAAAGTGGGAGAAACCTTTAAAGGCGAAAGATGGAGAAACAGCATCCGGTTATGTGATTTATCGTTTCTCTGAAGGGGAAAAAATTTCCATACTTGATCCAAAAAATATCATCAGAATTAGTTTTGAAGATTATGTGTCTTTTATTGATACTAATATAGAAAATGGCAAGCGATACAGTTATCTGGTCACAGCCCTGGATCGGCTTAAAAACGAAAGTGAGCCAAGCGGTCCAATTGGTGTAGAAGTTCCGCTGGCTAAAGAATAAGAATAACAAAATCCTGCTTTCACGAGCGGGATTTTTTGTTTAATGATCCCGCTCTTTTATGAATTTATAAGCAAACCAGATGAATTGTAAAATTTTTATGCAACCGATTGCAGATTTATAAAATTAGTTCTACTTTAGTTCCTCTAAATAGGATAGAATATATAACAGAATCAATTGAACAGGAGAATCCTTAACCTGATTTTGTAAGATTTGTCTGATTAACCAAATAGAAATGAGCAGTGCCCCAAAGTTGTTAAGATTGACCAGGTCGTTATGGATTTGTTTTGCATTGATGATTTATATTCATTCAAGCAATGCGCAGCACGCCATGAATCCCAAAGCAAAGGGATTAAAAGATTACTATCAAAAATATTTCCCGATTGGTGTAGCCGTAGCCGTAAGGAATCTGCAGGGAGATGAGGCTCAATTGATCAAAAAACAATTTAATAGCATTACTGCAGAAAATGCCATGAAAATGGCTTCCATTCAGCCTAAAGAGGGTCTTTTCTATTGGAAGGATGCCGATTCCATCGTTAGTTTTGCACAAAAGAACGGCATAAAGGTTAGGGGTCATAATTTATGCTGGCATGAGCAAACACCTGATTGGTTTTTCAAAGATAACGAAGGTAAACAGGTAACCAAAGCGGTATTGCTACAACGATTAAAAACACACATTACTGCAGTAGTGAGCCGGTATAAAGGAAAAATCTATGCATGGGATGTAGTTAATGAAGCTGTTGATGATGATCCAAACGGATACTTAAGAAATTCTAAATGGTACCAGATCTGCGGTGAAGATTTTATTTCAAAGGCATTTGAATATGCACATGAGGCAGATCCGGATGTGAAGCTGTTTTACAACGATTATAATACGGAAAGACCTGAAAAGTGGGAACAGATTTATAAACTTCTAAAAAGCCTAAAAGATAAAGGTGTACCAATTGATGGTGTAGGCTTGCAGGCTCACTGGTCTGTGGTAGAACCTACAGAAGCTGAACTTCGATCCGCAATAGAGCGCTATTCATCACTAGGTTTAAAAATTCAGTTTACCGAGCTGGATATTTCCATTTATCCCTGGGAGAAGATCAAACGTGCCCGAAAACCAGGCGAATCAGATGCATTTACGCCTGAATTGGAAAAAGCGCAAATGGAAAAATATGCTATGGTTTTTAAAGTTTTTCGAGCATATAAAAATGTGATTACCAATGTCACTTTCTGGAATATCTCCGATCGCTATTCCTGGCTGGATAATTACCCCGTAGCAGGAAGAAAAAATTACCCATTGCTTTTTGATCACCATCTTCAACCTAAAAAGGCTTACTGGGAAGTCATCAATTTTAAAAAATAATGATATGAAGAAACTAATCCTGGTAATGGTAATGTTGGGTTTAACAACCATTGGTGTGGCTGCGGGAGCGGATCCATTCATATCAAAAGGCTACGTTAAAGGAAGTTTTGCTTTGGCCAACAAACGAGTTGTGTCTGCTATCTTAGTGAGTGGAAATGAGTGGCCTGGTGTAGTAAGGGCAGCTACTGATCTTCAGACTGATGTAGAAAAGGTTACCGGTTTAAAACCAACTTTTCTTAGGGATAAAACGGCGGGCACTGCAATTATTATTGGTACGATAGGGAATAGCGCCATCATAGATCAATTAATCAGGGCAGGTAAAATTAATGTGGCTGGCGTTGCAGGTAAGTGGGAAAGTACCTTAATAGAAGTAGTCAAAAATCCGATACCTGGGATAGATTCAGCACTGGTAATTGCAGGTAGCGATAAACGTGGAACCATTTACGGCATATACGAGCTGTCCAGTCAAATTGGTGTTTCGCCATGGTATTACTGGGCAGATGTACCCGTTAAAAAAAGCGAAGTGCTTTTTGCCACTTCCGGCAGACACCTCATTGCTTCCCCGGCGATAAAATATCGCGGTATTTTTCTAAATGATGAAGCACCGGCACTTTCGGGTTGGAGTAAAAAGGAATTTGGTGGATTTAACAGTAAGTTTTATAGTAAAGTGTTTGAATTGATTCTTCGTTTAAAAGGCAATTACCTGTGGCCAGCCATGTGGGGAAGTGCTTTTAATGATGATGATCCAATGAATCCGGTTTTGGCTGATGAATATGGTGTTGTAATTGGAACTTCTCACCATGAACCATTGGCCCGGGCGCATGATGAATGGAAAAGATATAAAGGTGGCAAATGGAATTATGATCAGAATCCCGAGCAATTGAGGGCTTTTTGGGAAAGTGGTTTAAAACGTGTTGCAGATAAAGAGCAAATCATTACGGTTGGCATGCGCGGTGATGGAGATGAACCAATGACGGAGGGAACGGCTACAGCCTTGCTGGAAAAGATTGTGAAAGACCAGCGTGAAATCATTGAAAAGGTAACGAAAAAACCAGCCTCAGAAACTCCTCAACTATGGGCGCTTTACAAAGAGGTACAAGCATATTATGATAAAGGTATGCGGGTGCCGGATGATGTTACTTTGCTGCTTTGCGATGACAACTGGAGCAATATCAGAAAACTTCCAAAGCTAAATGAAGCACCAAGAAAAGGAGGTTATGGCATTTATTATCACTTCGATTATGTAGGCGATCCGAGAAATTACAAGTGGATTAATACCAATCCTATTCAAAAAATCTGGGAGCAGATGAATCTCGCTTATGAATACAATGCCAATCAGATCTGGATTGTAAATGTGGGTGACCTGAAACCAATGGAATTTCCCATTTCATTCTTCCTGGATTATGCCTGGGCCCCGGATGCTATTCCTGCAGAGCAGCTAAAACAATATACCATCAATTGGTCTGAGAAACAATTTGGTGCAACCTATGCCGTGGAAATAGCTGAAATACTTGATCAATATAGCAAATACAATGGGCGGGTTAAGCCAGAGTTGCTGAATGACCGTACTTACAGTTTAACCAATTACAACGAATTTGAAAATGTAGTTGCCGATTACAGAAAACTGGAACAAAAAGCCAGATTCATTTATAACAATATCCCTACAGATCAAAAAGATGCTTTCTATCAATTGGTAATGCATCCGGTAGAAGCCAGTGCCAACCTTTATGATCTTTATTATCATGTAGCCAAGAATAAACTTTATGCCAAACAAGGTCGTTTCGCAACAAATGCAATGGCTGATAAGGTTGCCGAATTGTATAAACGTGATGAAGAGATTACGCAATATTATAATAAAACTATGGCCAATGGTAAGTGGGATCATATGATGGATCAAACCCATATAGGCTATACTTACTGGCAGCAACCTGAAAAGAACGCCATCCCAAAAACCATAATTCAGGCTTCCGGCTCAGCACAAGCAAAGGCCCAAATGGGTTTGGCTATAGAAGGAAGTGATTCTTCATGGGTCAGCAATGAAAAAGTAAAGGTTGCGCTTCCAATTTTTGATGTTGATAGCAATCCATCACATTATATTGAATTATTTAATAAGGGTAATGGTGCCATAAACTATCAGATTAAAGCTCCTGCTTATGTTAAATTAAGTACGGCGAAAGGAATATTAAATGATGAAATGAGAATCTGGATCAGAATCGATTGGGACAATGCTCCAAAGGGAAAAATAAACACTAATCTCCAGGTTTCCGGGAGTGACGGCACAAAACTATTGGTTCCTTTACTATTAGATCGTTCAAAATCTACCGATCAGCAAAATAATACTTTCGTAGCCAGCAATGGTTATATTTCTATTGAGGCACCAAATTACAGCAGGGCGATAAACAACCGACCAGTATTTTGGAAAACCATTCCAAACTACGGAAAGACAACTGGTGGAGTGCTTCCGGTTCCTGTTACTTCAGCAGTTCAAAACCTGGATGTAAATACGCCACATTTGGAATATGATATTGATTTAAATACTCCGGGTACATTTAATCTGAATACCTATATCTCACCAACCATTGATTTTACCAATAGTGATGGATTAAAATTTGCCGTTTCTATTGATGATCAACCACCAGTTATCGTCAATATCAGTACGGCTTATCAAACAGATGGTGCCTGGAGGAAATCTGTTGCAGATAATATTAAAATCTTTAAAACAGCACTGAAATTCGAAAATAGTGGTAAACATATCCTCAAATATTGGATGATTACGCCAGGAGTAGTATTACAAAAATTGGTGCTGGACCTTGGCGGATTGAAACCTAGTTTTCTTGGCCCACCAGAAACTTTTGTAAGTAAATAAAATAAATCGTAACCATTTATAAATTTTAAAGATGATGAAAAACATTAAAAAAGTATCTGGCCTGGCTTTAATTGTGGCACTTGCTGTAACCAGTTCTTGCCAGCAAAATGCCAAAAAAACAAGCACTGCTGAAACGGCTGATACCAGTAAAAAGTCGAAGTATCTTTCACAGCCCTTAATTAGTGAAATATATACAGCAGATCCATCTGCTCATGTTTTTAATGGAAAGATATACATTTATCCATCTCATGATATTGATGCTGGTATACCCGAAAATGACAACGGAGATCATTTTGCAATGAATGATTACCATATCTTGAGTATGGATAGTATTAACGGAAAGGTTAATGATCATGGCGTAGCTTTAAGTGTAAAAGATATTCCATGGGCCGGGCGCCAACTCTGGGCACCCGATGCGGCATTTAAAAATGGAACCTACTATTTATATTTTCCGGTAAAGGATAAACAAGATGTGTTCCGGATTGGTGTGGCTACAGCTAAAGATCCTGCTGGTCCATTTAAAGCAGAACCAAAGCCAATAGAAGGAAGTTATAGTATTGATCCGGCCGTATTTACAGATGCAGATGGCTCTACATACATGTACTTTGGGGGCATCTGGGGTGGTCAATTACAACGTTGGAACAATGGTAAGTATGATGCAAATGGTTCAAAAACAGATTCTCAAAAAGAAAATGAACCTGCATTAACAGCTAAAGTTGCAAAGCTGAGCAAAGACATGTTAACGTTTGATGGTGCAGTAAAAGATGTGGTTATTTTAGATCAGAATGGTAAACCCTTATTGACAAAAGACCACGACAGACGTTTCTTTGAGGGCGCATGGATGCATAAATATAATGGCAAATACTATTTTACCTATTCTACCGGCGATACACACTTTTTAGCTTCTGCAATTGGAGATAGTCCTTATGGGCCATTTAAGTATCAGGGTACATTTATGAATCCAGTACAGGGCTGGACAACCCATCACTCTATCATTGAAGTAAAAGGCAAATGGTATATCTTTTATCATGATACCCAGCTTTCTGACAAAACTCACCTGAGGAATGTAAAAGTTACGGAGTTGACCCATAATGCTGATGGAACAATTGCTTTAATTGAGCCGATGAAGAAATAATTCGGTAAACCCTGAGACTAACAAAATTTCAGATTGCGCTCTATCCCTTTAAGCTTCGTAGGTTGAATTTTCAACTTGCGAAGTCTTGAAGGATTTGTACTGGAAAGACTTCGCAAGTTTTATGGATGATTAGATTTTACTTTTTAGACTGATGAAGTTTGCCATTACGTTATAGCCTTTTAAAACTTTTAGCTTGATGGTCAATTTATTTCGCGATATAAAAGCAAAGCTTTAAATTGGGTTTTTAAACCCAATGCTAAATCATGACCGAGCCTAAACAACGCCTGCTTTCTCTCGATTTCTTTAGAGGATTAACTGTCGCCGCAATGATCTTAGTGAATAATCCAGGCAGTTGGGGCCATATCTATGCGCCTTTAGAACACGCTGAATGGAATGGCTGTACACCAACAGATTTAATTTTTCCATTTTTCCTATGGATTGTTGGTGTCTCGATCGCATTTGCCATGAGCAGTAGTAAAGCAGATCCATCTACACATCAGAAAACAATCATCAAAGCCATTAAGAGAGGGATTACACTCTATTTATTAGGATTTTTTCTGGCCATCTTCGGCAAGATAATGGCGGTCATTATTGATGGCAAAAGCCTACTTGAAGCATTTCAAACGGTGAGATTGTTAGGGGTTCTGCAGCGTATAGGAATTGTATTTGTGATCAGCAGCATCATTTTTCTTCGCATTTCCAACAAAGGAATATTTAAACTATTCATCGCCATTTTAGCCATTTACTGGGCACTTATGACTTTCGTGCCTGTGCCTGGAATAGGTTATGCAAATCTTGAGAAAGAGACCAATCTGGCCGCATGGATAGATAGAGGGATTTTAACGGAAGCACATACCTGGGCATCATCAAAAACCTGGGATCCCGAAGGTGTATTGAGTACATTACCCGCTATAGCGACTTGTTTATTTGGCGTTCTGGTAGGCGTGTGGCTGCGTAAAAAAGAAGTAGATCAACCTACAAAAGTAGCCTGGTTGTTTACTTCAGGTGTGGCTGCTGTTGTTTTGGGTTTACTTTGGGATTTGCAGTTTCCCATCAATAAAGCCTTGTGGACGAGTTCTTATGTATTGTATGCTGGCGGTTTGGCATCTATCGGACTTGCACTTTGTTACTGGCTTATTGATGTTCAGGATTATAAGAGAATAACCACACCTTTTGTGGTTTACGGGGTAAATGCCATCACTGTTTTTTTTCTGGCAGGGCTGATGCCACGCGTTTTAAACCTGATTAAACTTTCTAATGCAGATGGTACAAAATCGGCTTTACTTGAAAAAGTTTATACCACATTCTATACACCCTTCTTTTCTCCCATAAACGCATCTTTACTTTGGGCCATCACTTATGTGCTTGGTTTCTATGTACTCTTGTATTTCATGTACAAAAAGAATATCATCATTAAGGTTTAATTGTTAAATTGGCCAAACAATCGGTTGAAATATAAAAAAACAAAGAAAAGTACGGCCATCATTACATCTAAAATTGAGTAAAAAAACAACCATATACGATATTGCTAAAGCACTGAATATTACGGTTTCAACTGTTTCGAGAGCTTTAAGTGGTTTTCCGGCAATAAGTGAGGCAACCCGTAAAGCAGTGGTTGAAATGGCCGAAAAGCTGAACTATAGTCCGAATAGATTGGCCTCAGCACTTAAATCGGGTAAAACGCACATCATAGGGGTGATTGTCCCCAGTGTTCAAGCTCATTTTTTTGCATCTATTATTCATTGCATTGAAGATGGGTTGAAGGATAGTGGTTATCGCGTAATTATTTATCAATCAAATGAATCAGTTGAGAATGAAATTAATGGTGTAAAAACTTTGCTAGAAGCTCAGGTAGATGGCATTATGGCTTCATTATCTTTAGAAACACAGGATGTATCACATTTTCAGGAGATCATAAAGCAAAATAAACCACTTATCCTTTTTGATCGGGTTAACGAAGAGCTGGCTGTGCCAACCATCACGCTTGATGATTTTAAGGCAGGTTATATGGCTACTCAACACTTAATTGATCAGGGATACCGTAACATTGCATTCATTACCACCATTCATCAGATCAAAATTTTCAATGATAGGCTTAAGGGTTATAAGGCCGCCTTACAAGATAATCATCTGCCTGTTTTAGAAGAATACATTCACTTTGGCGGATTATCAATTAAAGATGGCCGATTTGGTGCCGGAAAATTAATGAGACTTCAAAATAAACCGGATGCCATTGTAGCCGGAGACGATTTTACGGCATTGGGTGTAATCAAGAAATTAAAGGAAATAAATCAAATGCCGCCGGATGTTGGGGTAATCGGCTTTGCCAACGAGGCATTTTCAGCCTATATTACGCCAAACTTATCTACGATTGATCAACATGCCTCACAAATGGGAAAAGAATGTGCAAAAATGTTTCTAAAGATGATCAGTCAGGAAAATCCCTATCATAATACTGAGCACATTGTGTTAAATCCAACAGTAGTAGAAAGGCAATCTAGTGCTAAATTGCCTTCCTGATTTTAATTAAATAAACTTTTTCTGATACCCATTTCCAAACCCCTGATTT
Source organism: Pedobacter psychrotolerans (assembly GCF_004340665.1). Classification (GTDB taxonomy): domain Bacteria; phylum Bacteroidota; class Bacteroidia; order Sphingobacteriales; family Sphingobacteriaceae; genus Pedobacter; species Pedobacter psychrotolerans. The sequence continues at coordinate 189,293 of NZ_SLWO01000003.1, read as the reverse complement.
CGGCAAGCCCCTTTAACCTTCCGATAGCAGAATAACCCGGAAAAGGATTTTTGCTGAGATCATCAAGCATCTGATGACCATGATCCGGACGCATAGGGATGGTTCTGTTTTCTGCATGCATTAGCTTTACTGCTTCACTGACCACCGAAAACATATCGGCGTTGCCCTCCAGGTGATTGGCTTCGTAAAAGTTTCCTTCCTCATCTCTTTGTGTACTTCTTAAGTGCAGGAAGTGAATTCTTGAACCTAATCTTTTAATCATTCCCGGAAGATCATTATCTGGTCTGGCTCCGAATGAACCACTACAGAAACAAAGACCATTTGATTTAGCAGGTACCTGATCGATAATATATTGCGCATCCTTTTCTGTGCTCATGATTCTTGGCAATCCTAAGATAGGATAAGGAGGATCATCGGGATGGATGGCCATCTGCATATCATGTTCGTCTGTGATAGGCGTAATCTCTTTCAGAAAATGTACCAGATTTTGTTTTAAAATATCAGAAGTAATTCCTTTAAAGCCATCCAATAATGCCAAGACTTGCTCAGGAGTGAAGTGATCTTTGCTACCCGGTAGGCCCTGTAAACAATTTCCAGTTAGTTCATTCTTTTGTGTATCAGTTAACTTTTCGAAATAATGGGTTGCTTTTGTTATTTCATCTTCCGTATAATCGGCAGCTGCATTTGGTCTTTTCAGCAGAAATAAATCAAACGCGATAAACGCCGATTTTTCAAATCTTAAAGCCAGCGCACCACTTTCAGTTTCGTATTTCAGATTGGTACGCATCCAATCTAACACGGGCATAAAATTATAGGTAATCACTTTTATTCCGCAGGATGCAAGATTTGCCAGACTTATTTTATAATTTTCTATCCAGGTTTGATAGGCACCAGCTCTTTTTTTAATGTCTTCATGTACAGGTAAGCTTTCTACAACACTCCAAATCATACCCGTCTTCTCAATGTCTGCTTTTCTTTTTTGAATTTCTTCTACAGTCCATATTTCACCTACAGGGATGTGATGAAGTGCGGTAACTACCCCGCTGCAGCCAGCCTGTTTGATGTCTGTTAAAGTCACAATGTCATCTGGTCCATACCAACGCATGGTTTCAATCATTTTCATTTTTATATAGTCTTGTTTTTGGTTTAATGCAATCAGCCTCGTTGTAGTCTGTTTGATGAAAGCTTTTGGAAATTTATCAAACAGATAAAACTTAAAGTTATTTAAAATATTGGTTAACAACGGTGAATCAAGCTAAATTTATTTAGGTTGATCCGACTTACTAAGTTTCGGTGGGATTTAGTGATGGAAAAACTTCGTCAGTCTTTCAGGGTTTTTCGTTTAAACTGTCGAAGTCTTGCTGGGCTATTGGCCTTTGAGACTTCGCAAGTTGATTAAACAAAAAAATCCCCACATTTTTCAAGGTGGGGATTTAAATCTTAATTTATTAATCTTGAAACTTCCATCTTACGAAAGCTTCCATTGCCTCGTATTCTGCCAGCCCAAGTTCATCATAGGCTTTAGCCGTTTCACGATTTCGGTCTTCTGCCCGTTGCCAGAATTCCCTTGAATCATCTCCGGGAAAAACAGCCCTGTCTTTCTGACTTTGGTGCTTGAAAATTGCATTCCTTTTGCGCTCCAGTTCCTGAGGAGAAATTGGTACAGCCATTTCAATTTCATGGGTTTCAAATTCATGCCATGCACCACGATACATCCATAACCAGCAATCTTTAGCCCAGTCTTCCGTTTTACGGAGGCGGGTTAAAGCGGCAAGGATAATATTGAAACACACAATATGCGTTCCGTGTGGATCTTCAAAATCGCCGGCAGCAAAAACTTGCTGGGGTTTTACTTTTTGTAACAGCTCAATAGTTAAATCTATATCGGCATCTGTAACCGGGTTTTTCTGGTTTTTTCCGCTTTCATAAAAAGGAAGTGCCTGAAAGTGAATGTGATCATCTTCCAAGCCACAATATCTTGCACCTGCAATCGCCTCACCTTTTCTGATCAATCCTTTTACCGTTTGAATTTCCGGTGTATCTACCTGGTTAGGTTGCTTATCTTCAATGAAAGTTCTCATTTTATGATAAAGTTCTTTCAGGTGAGTATTATCCATGCCCATTTTCTCTGTAAAATCTACATTAAATTCTACAAAACGCAAGGCATCATCATCCCAAACAGCGGTATTTCCAGAGGTCTGATAAGCCACATGCACATCATGTTTCTGATCAACTAAACGGATGAAAGTACCGCCCATAGAAATTACATCATCATCAGGATGCGGCGAAAATATAATTACCCGTTTTTTAGCTGGTTCAGCTCTTTCCGGACGTTGAGAATCATCGGCGTTAGGCTTTCCACCTGGCCAGCCTGTAATTGTATGTTGTAATTTATTGAAGATATGAATGTTGATGTTGTAAACCGGTCCTTTTTCAGTAGCCAGTTGTGCCATCCCGTTATTGTTGTAATCATCTTCTGTTAGCTTCAATACCGGTTTCCCTAAGCTATTGGCTAACCAGATTACAGCCTTACGAATGAGCGCATCAGTCCATACGCAATCTTTAACCAACCAAGGCGTATCAAAACGGGTCAGTTCTGAAGCAGCAGGTGTATCCAGGATAAACTCAACATGATCAGATAATTGTAGGTACGTTGCCGGAACTTCACCAGAGATTTCTCCTTCTACTGCTTTTTTGATGATGGATGCTTTTTTACGGCTCCAGGCCATTAAGATAATTTCTCTAGCTTTGAAGATGGTGCCAATACCCATGGTAATGGCTTTGGTAGGCACAAAAGTTTTTCCGCCGAAATCACGGGCAGCATCTCTACGTGTTAAATCATCCAAGGTTACTAATCGTGTACCAGAATTTGGTGCCGATCCAGGTTCATTAAATCCAATGTGGCCTGTACGGCCAATTCCCAAAATCTGAATATCCAATCCACCCAAATCACCAATTTTCTTCTCGTAATCAAGGCAAAAAGCCGGAATATCTTCCAGTGCCAGTGTACCATCAGGGATATGAACATTGTTCTTGTCGATGTCAATGTGATCGAAAAGATTGTCGTTCATAAAGGTGACATAACTTTGGGCTGCCGTTGGCGCCATTGGATAGTATTCATCCAGGTTAAAAGTAATCACATTTTTAAAACTTAAACCCTCTTCTTTATGCAGTCTTACCAGTTCGGCATAAACTGCAATTGGGGTAACACCTGTTGCTAAGCCCAGTACTGCAGGTGTGTTGCTTGCTTGTTTGGATTTAATGAGATTGGCGATTCGGTGCGCCACATTAATCGAAGCAATTTTTGGATTTTCGAACACGCTTACGGGTAGTTTCTCGAAACGTGTCTCCTCCAGTAGATTTAATCTAGCCATTTTTTTTGTATGGTTTTTAATGTACGGAGCAGTAAAGATAGCGAGTTATATGCAGTTTTTAATAAAGGTTATTTACTTTTATTGTTTAAATGGAGGAGAAAAGTGCCTGGTGTACAGAAACAACCTTCAACAATTTTTAAAAATCGATCAAGACAATGAATAAGCAAATCCAAAACCTCTATTTAAGAGCAAATAAATCCGAACGGTTGATTATAGGTTTAATGAGCGGAACTTCTATGGATGGTTTGGATATTGCACTGTGCAAGGTTAAGGGGAGCGGTGCTAATACAGATATTGAGGTGCTGGAATTTAAAACCGGAGATTTTACAGCAGATTTCCGGACAAAAATAAAGGCTGTCTTTTCTAAAAAAGAGGTGGATTTGCAATTGGTTTGCCTGATGAATGAGTTGATTGCCGATACCCATGCGCAATTAATTAATGAAGCTCTGAAAGAATGGGGTTATCAAAATGAGCAGATTGATTTCATTGCCAGCCATGGACAAACGATTTTCCACGCACCAAAATCGTTGCATCAAATGGAAGATTATCCAAATGGAACACTACAGATAGGTGATGGCGACCATGTTGCAGTGAAAACAGGGATCATCACCTTATCTGATTTCCGCCAGAAGCATTTAGCCGCAGGTGGTGAGGGTGCTCCTTTGGCAGTATATGGCGATTATTTGATTTTTTCAAAAGCGGGAGAGGACCGCATCATGCTAAATATTGGAGGCATTGCCAATTTTACATACCTCCCGGCAAGCTTGAATGCAGATGAAATTTTTTCTACTGACGTGGGGCCGGGCAATACTTTAATGGATCAGTTTATGCAACAACATTTTAATCAGTTCTATGATCAAAATGCTGCCATAGGTTTATCAGGAAATTTAAACCTGGATTTATTATCTGCCTTGATTGATCATGATTTTTTTGCTGCAGATTTTCCTAAAACTACTGGCCCGGAGTTGTTTAATCTGAATTATCTCGATGCTGCACAAAAAGTTTCGGGTACAGCAGATCTTAAAAAAGAAGATGTAATGGCTACTTTGTGTCATTTCTCTGCACAAATCATTGCTAATGCCATTCAAAGATGCTTCGGCAAGGAATCAAAAGTACGTGTTTTTATGAGTGGCGGTGGGATGCATAATCCTTTATTGGTGAGCTTACTAAAGGAATTGTTGCCGCAATCCAGCTTCGTAACTACCCATGATTTAAACATCAACCCTGATGCAAAGGAAGCTGTGTTGTTTGCTGTTTTGGCCAATGAAACACTATGTGGCGCACCAATTGATTTTGGAAATAGAAAAGGAATCCCTTCGGTATGCATGGGTAAAATCAGCTTGCCGGAATAGGAGAGGAAAAAGGACCTCTCCCCTTTATCCCCTCTCCTGAAAGAGAGGGGGCTGGGAGCAAAAAAAACAAAGTGTTTAAACTATAGCTTAAACCACTAACCTTTATTCCCTCTCTTTAATAAGAAGCACAACACAAAATAACATCAATCACTTCCTTTCATAGAGAGGGATTTCCATTTTTTTTTGCATTAATATTTCGTATAGGCTACATCAAAAAGAATAAAAATTGGCGTTATAAGTGATTTTACTAAATTTGTTTAAAATCCTAATCCTAACCTAATTTTATGGAAAAAATTTACCTTCAATGGTTATCAAAGTTATTTATGACATTGATGATCCCATTTCTCCTGCTCTTATTTACAGTGCAGGCTCATGCCCAAAGTAAACGGTATACCATTAGCGGAAAAGTAACTGATGGGGCTAATAATACACCCATTCCCGGGGTGGTGGTTAAAATACAAAATACAAATCTGGCCACGAGTACAAACGGAAGCGGAGCCTATACTTTTTCAGTAGACCTGGCGCCTGGAAGTTATCAGCTATCCTTCTCTTTTGTTGGCTATAAATCTTCTGTACAAGCCGTTTCACTTGGGGAAAATACAACTGTAGCGTTAAATGGTGTTTTAAGCGGCGATGCTGTTGGCCTTGATGAGGTAATTGTAACAGGAACATCTGCCGGAACAACCAGAAAAGAACTAGGTAGTTATGTAAGCACCGTAAAGGGTGATGATTTAAATAAAGCACCAAGTGGTAATGTGCTATCTTCTTTACAAGGGAAAGCTGCAGGTGCACAAATCAGTCAGAATTCTGGAGACCCTGCTGGCGGCATGTCGGTAAGGTTAAGGGGAATTAGTTCTGTGAACTCATCTTCAGAACCACTGTATATCATTGATGGTGTAATCGTAAATAATTCCACCACCAGAGTGACCAATACTTCATCAAATTATGATGGTGGAAACGTAGTGGGAAGCATAGGTCAAAATCGGATGGTCGATATTAATCCGGCAGATATTGATCGTATTGAAGTTTTAAACGGTGCTGCCGCAGCCGCTATTTACGGCTCAAGGGCCAACTCAGGTGTGATTCAGATTTTTACCAAAAGAGGTGCCAGCGGCAAGGCGCAGGTTACTTTTAACACCAGCCTAACCGTAAGTGAATTGCGGAAACAGATTGAGGTGAATCAGTCGCCGGTTAAATTTGGTGGTTCAGTGAATTCATTTACACAAGATGTGATTCAAACTGCGGTAACTCCTCCGGCTACTACCGCAGCCTTATTAACCAATACCACGCCAGTTACGAGATACAACTATCAGGATTATATTTTCCAAACCGGATACGGCACCGATAACACGGTTTCCATCAGCGGAGGAACAGACAATACCAAGTTTTATACTTCAGCAAGTTATTTTACCAATCAAGGCATTATTAAAAATACAGATTTTAGCCGGTATAATCTGCGGGCAAACGTAGATCAAAAGATTACCGATTGGGCATCTTTAAGTGTAGGTATGAATTACATCAGGAGTGCCGCCAATGAGAAACCAGATGGTAACTCATTTTTTTCACCGATGAACTCCGTAACCATTATTGGCAACTTCCATGATATTTTTGCGAGAGATGCCAATGGTAATCTGCTGGCGGTTGGAGAGCGTGGCCGGGTGAATCCGGTTTCCGTAATTGAGGATATTAAGCAACGCCAGGAAACCAACAGAATCATTTCTAGCGCTAATCTGAAACTTAATCCGGTAAAAAATCTGACTTTAAACTTCTTGGTTGGTGTAGATAATTCCGGTTCTAATGGATCCACTTATATTCCGCCGTTTGCTTATAATGTAAACCCCGATTTTTATGGTGGTGGCGCAACACTGGATGGAACACTAAATGGTTATGCCAGTGCGGCCAGTAACAATGCATTTCAGTTTAATAATGATATCAATGCGACTTATCAGGCAAAAATCAGTGATAAAATTGCTTCTACCACACAGTTAGGGTACTCTTTTCAGTATGAACAAACGCGATATCAATTGGTAAATGGTCGTGGTTTGGCTCCGCTGATTGAAACCGTTAATGCTGCGGCTACCCAACTGCCTAGTGTAGATGGCAGAACACAGCTTTCGGTAACCGGAGGATATTTACAGCAGACTTTTAAATATAAAGACCACTTTTTCTTAACCGGCGCTGTTCGTGTGGATCAATCGACCGTATTCGGTGCTGATAACCGGACACAAACCTATTTTAAAGGCAATGCAAGTTATGTGTTGTCATCTGCTGATTACTGGAAAAACCTCGGTGTTTCATCATGGTGGGATACCTTTAAAATCAGGGCTGCTTATGGAGAATCTGGCAATTTAACAGGGATTGGTGCTTACGACAGGATTAATGCTTATTCAACACAGTCTTTCTTAGCTCGGGCATCCTTATTTTCGAGTGCAACTTTGGCTAACGAAAATGTTAAGCCAGAACGCCAGCGTGAACTGGAGCTGGGTACAGATTTATCATTCTTTAAAAACAGGTTAGGCTTGCAGTTTAACTGGTACAATAAGAAGGTAAGTGATTTATTAATTGCCAGTGTTACCGCACCTTCTACCGGATTTTCTAGTTTTCTGGATAACATCGGATCGCTGAGAAATAAGGGAATTGAACTGGTTTTGAATGGAACGCCGATAAAATCAAAAGACTTTAGCTGGAATACCACTGTGGTTTTCAACAGAAATAGAAATCAGGCGCTTAATGTAGGTGGTTTGAGGTTGTTTGCAACGAACCCTGGTGCGCCAGTAGCCATTATTGATGGTGAAGCAATAGGGGTATTTTATGGAACTTTCTTTGCCCGGAATCCCGATGGCAGTTTGTTAACCAATGCAGCTGGAATTCCGCAGCTAGAGCGTGGAGTTCAGAATTCGGCAACCACCTTTACACCACAGCGTGGCGCAGATGGTTTACCTACCGGAACAACCTTGCGTAAAGTATTGGGTAACCCGAATCCAGATTATACCGCTTCATTTGTGAATGATTTCTCCTATAAAAAATTTAACCTTCATGTACAGTTAGATGCTGTTCAGGGTGGTGATGTTTGGAATGCCGACTGGAGAACACGCCAGGGAGTGGGTAGTGGAAAAGTTGCTGAAGCAGAACAACTAGGTCAGCTGCCGAGAGGTTATGTCGCTGGCGTTTATGCGATAGAAGAGTGGCGGATTGATGATGGCTCTTTTGTGAAGTTAAGAGAGATTTCTTTAAGTTATAATGTAGGAAAAATTAAATACCTGCGTGATCTGACCGTTACCCTGAGTGGCAGAAACCTGATCTCGTGGGATAATTACAAAGGTTACGATCCAGAAGTGAATTCAGGCGGTCAGTCTACCATTTTAAGGAACATCGATTTTGGATCGGTTCCGATTCCAAGAACCTTTAGTTTAGGTTTACAAGTTAAATTTTAATCGATAAAGGAAAAATTTATGAAAAGTTTAAGAAATACCACTTCAAAATATATCACCTGTATTGCTATTGCCTGGGCATTCTGTTTAGCCTCCTGCACTAAAGAATATCAGGATCCATCCAGGGCAAAAACAGACGTTGCCTTAACTAGCCAGCAAGGTTTAACTGCTGTAGCAATTGGTTTGCAAAGGGTTTACACGTTAAACAGAACCGGAGTGATGTTTAATTCTGTTGCTGCGAACGGTTTTATCACCAATGAGTTTTCTTTGCTCAATTCAGGGAATATACCCGAGTTGCAGTTAAGTACAGGCGGAGCAGCCGTTGATGGTACGAATACCATTCTATTTAACCTGTGGACAAGCGCTAATAAGATTATTTATGATGCCGACTTAGTGATTGCGAATGCGGGTAACCTTGGAGATAAGGGTTATGCATCCGGCTTGATTGCATATTCGAGCATTTTTAAGGCTATGGCGATTGGAAACCTCTCGCAGTACTGGGAAAGAATCCCGGATGGAACTGGTAAAAACGTGCCCTTTATTGTCAGAGCGGCAGGTTTCGCAAAGGCAATTGCTGTATTGGATAATGCGCTAACCGTGATTGCTGCAAACCCAATTTCATCAAGTTTTAACAGTAATATTCCGCCAACCATTAACATTGTGAATACTTTGCACGCCTTGAAAGCAAGATATGCCCTGTTTGCTGGGAATTACCCTTTGGCTTTAACAGAAGCAAATTTGGTAGATCTAACCAAAACATCATCTTTTGCATTTGATGCGACTTCGCCAAATGTTTTATTTACCGTTATTTCTTCCAATAATGTTTTTCAGCCAATAAATATTAATCTTGGATTAACGGGCACCAACGTTCCTGATGTAGTAGATAAGAGAATACCATTTTATACTTTCTTCGCGGGTACTCCAACGGCAACCATTCGAATGGGCGGTTTTGCTACAACTACTTCAACGCCATTTCCGGTTTATTTGCCAGGAGAAATTATGTTGATTAAAGCTGAAGTATTGACAAGGCAGCCAGATTTAACTAATGCATTAGCGGAGTTAAACAAGGTCGTAACCAAAACCAGCGATCCGTTCGGCGTAGCAGCTGCATTACCGGCATTAACCGGGCCATATACCCAACAACAATTGCTGGATTTAATTTATAAACACCGTTCTATTGAATTATATGCTTCAGGTTTAAAAATTGAAGATATGCGAAGGTTTAACCAACCAGTTGCAAGCCGGAAACGTAACTTTTTCCCTTACCCTTTTCAGGAAAGAGATAATAATACCAATACCCCTGCTGATCCTGGTTTTTAAAAAACAAATGGGGCTCAGAATCTTCGAAGCCCCATTTCTATAAAATATTAACCTCCTTGTCCCGGTATCCGGTTAATGACTCATGATCCTGATCAAGTTCTGTAATGAGATAGCTGATGCTTCCAATCGGGCAAACCCTTAATCGCAGTGCAATATCAAGTTTCTCTGAAATACACAATACCGCAGTTTTTTTTGAGGCCGCTAACATTGCTTTTTTTAATTGATTAATTTCCCAGTAAGTATCGGTAAGCCCTTGCTCCGGATGGATGGCGCTGGTACCCATCAGGCATAAATCTGCTTTAAGTTCAGCAAGCTGGGTAATCACCTGTCCGCCATAAGTAACCTGAGAATTTTTAGAGAATAAACCGCCAATCAATATCACCTCGATATTATTGTATTTGGCCAGTTCAACAGCCACTAAGGGGCTAATGGTAAAGAATGTAGCTTCAATGTTTTTAGGCAATTGTTTTACAAACTCTAAAATTGTGGTACCACCTCCGGTTAAAACCACCATTCCGTCTGTAATTAAATTGGTTGCCTTTTTGGCAATGATAATTTTACTATCCCTGGCATAAACCGTACTGTCATCGAAAGAACTGTGGTAAGATTTAGATAATGCACCACCATGAACTTTAAAAAGTAAACCCTCATCTGCGAGCTCCTGTAAGTCTCTTCTGATGGTATCTTCAGATACAGTAAGTAGTTGAACCAAATCGGAAGTAAGTACACGGTTGTGTAAATTGATCTGGCGCATAATAAAATCGTGGCGTTCTTTTTTAAGCATACTGGGGTGTTTTTCGAAAGTAAATATAGGATTTATTTGTATTGCGTGTTTTTGCGTTTTATTGCAATAATATATTGGGATAAGAATGTTAAAATCTTGACTATTTGTTTTTTAAATGAAAAACATTTATGATATTAGCTAAATATTGGAAAAATATGCGTGATTATGCGTGTTTTGAAAATATTGGCAAACAACTATATCAACTAAACATTTCATTTCAAACCAGGCAGTTTATGAAAAAAAAACTACTACTCACTTTTATGGGTACTTTTTTGTTGCTGGCACACGCCATTGCACAACAAATTACCATCACGGGTAAGGTCTCCTCTACAGATGGCCCAATCCCCGGGGTTTCCATTCGCATTAAAGGAACCACAACCGTAGCGCAAACCAATGGCGACGGAAATTATACGATTAAAGCATTAAAAACAGATGTGCTTCAATTTACCTACATCGGTTTCAGGACGCAGGAAAAAACAGCAGGTAACAACACAACAATTAATATCGTGCTCGCAGCTGATGCGAGCAATCTGGACGATGTGATTGTGACAGCTCAGGGTATTGAAAGGTCTTCTCGATCTTTAGGCTACTCCACGCAAACCATTAAAGGTGGTGAGGTAGCCCAAACCCAGCGTGATAACTTTCTGAATGCCTTACAGGGTAGAGTTGCAGGTGCAACCATTACGCCTACAAATGGTACGCCAGGTGCTTCGGCTACCATGATTATTCGCGGTGGGGTTTCGCTGGATGGAGATAATCAGCCATTATTCGTAATTGATGGTTTACCAATTTCAAACCGTACGTTCAGCGAATATAACCTGGTTGGACAAGGAACTTTCAACCGCCAGAATGATTATGGTAACCGTGCCATGGATATTAATCCGGAAGAGATTGAGACCATTACCATTTTAAAAGGCCCGGAAGCTGCGGCACTTTATGGCACACAGGGTGCCTCAGGAGCGGTAGTCATTACCACTAAAAAAGCCAAATCAGGTACGGCGAGAGTCACTTATAATAACTCATTCAGAGTAGAAACCGCTTACCGCTTTCCAGATGTTCAATCTGTATACGGCGGTGGTGCTGGTGGTTTTTTTGATGATGAAGTGCGGACCAGAACTTATTTCGGTGCTAAAATTCCAGGCAACAGAACCATTTATGATAATGTAGGGAACTTCTATAAAACCGGTTTCACACAAAAACACAATGCCTCCATAGAAGGAGGGAGCGAAAAACTTTCTGTTAGAACGTCATTGGGTTATACCAACCAAACGGGTGTTGTACCAGGAACGGATTTTAACACATTGAATGGAAAATTGAGCGTTACATCCACCATTAGTGATAAGTTGAAAATGAATGGGTCAATCAACTTTATCAATTCTAAAACCAACAAAACCTATAAAGGCGCAAGTAGTCCGATGTTAAGTTCGTTAACATGGCCGTTGGTTGATGATATGAGAAATTATTTAACGGCTACCGGAGATAGAAGAACCATTACCGGAAGTTTAAGCGCCGAACTTGACAACCCTTATTGGGCCGTTGAAAAGAACCCAAACTGGGAAAAAAGTAATAGGATGCTTGCTAACTTTGGAATGGATTATGTGCCCACAAAGTGGTTAAGCATTACAGCACGTGGAGGTGCTGATATTAATGCAGGACAAGGGCTCTCCGCCTATCATCCGCAATCTTACGAGGCCAATAAGACGAGCACAACCTACCTAGGTGGGGGTATAAACACTTATAATACCAATGAGCGATTATACAATGCAACCTTAATTGCTACCATTAAAAAGGATTTTGGAAAGTTTAAACCAGTGTTCCGCATTGGTGGAGATTTAACAGATGCTTCTTACCAAACCAATGCACAGTTTGGAACAAGATTCTACCAGCAAGACTTCTATAGCATGAACAACACTGATCCAACTACGCAACGCGTAGCTTATGCTGATGAATTAAAGCGAAAAGTTGGCGCATTGGCTGTTGCAGAGTTAGGCTATGATGACTTATTGTATTTAACACTAACAGGAAGACAAGATTTTTCTTCTACATTACCCATTAAAAACTATAGTTTCTTTTATCCGGCAAGTTCATTAAGTTTTGTGTTTTCAGACCTTGCTCCACTTAAAAAATTAGGCTGGTTATCGTTTGGTAAGTTAAGGGCTTCATACGGTCAGTCAGGTAAAGATGCCAGAAATGCTTACGTTACCAAAACGAAATTGGTTGCGCAAACCACAACGGGTGGTGGTTTTGCTACTGATGTGACTGCGGGAAACCCAGATTTGGAAGCCGAATTTAGCACCATGGCTGAAGGTGGTTTAGAGCTCGGGTTCTTCAATAACCGTTTATCATTCGATTTCTCTTACTATAACACCGTTTCAAATAAGCAAATTACGGCACCAAGGTTGAGTTATGCAACAGGAGCTGTTTTAGGTTATATCAATAGTGGAAAAATTCGCAAACGTGGTTTTGAATTATTGGTGAAAGGAAATCCAGTTAAAACGACAAACTTTAGCTGGGATATTTCAGCCAATTTTGCCAGAGACCGTGGAAATATTCTGGAACTGCCAGCAGGTCAGGATGTGTTTTATGTATCTGATAGTTGGTTGTATGATAATGTAAGGGCGCAGTATACCGTCGGTCAATCACTTTCTGCATTCGCAGGGATAGATTACTTAAGGAATAATGCTGGCGACGTATTGATTAACCCTCAAAATGGGATGCCCATTAAAGGAACTAACTTTACACCTATTGGCGATAGAGCTCCAGATATTTCTGTGGGTTTAACCAATAGCTTCACTTACAAAAATTTCAATTTATCCTTCTTACTAGATATGAGAAAAGGTGGCGATATCTACAATGCGACCGAATTTTACTTGTATTCCAGAGGAATGTCAACCTTAACACTAGACCGTGAAGTTCCGCGTGTGATTACTGGAGTACTAAAAGACGGCTTGGAAAACAGTAGTAATCCAACTAAAAACAATATCCTCGTTACGCCTTACATTACCACATCTTATTATTCTACGTTTTACAACACCAGGGATTTCTTGCAAGAGGATGTAAACTGGATCAGGTTAAAGGATATCACCTTATCTTATAATTTACCGAAAAGTGTATTTGCGAAGAGCAATGTATTCAAAAGCGCAAGTGTGTTTTTTACAGGAACAGATTTATTATTGATTACAAACTATAAAGGTGTAGATCCACAGGTGAATGGTTTGAGTGCTGCCGCTGGCGGATTAGGAGGAACAGGAATTGACTTCGGATCTTTTGGGCAACCACGGGGTTATAACTTTGGTTTAAGAGTTGGTTTTTAATGATTAGAAAGATGAAAAAGATATATACAGTAATGGTGGTATTGGCAGTGTTTCTATCTGCAGGCTGCAAAAAATATCTGGATGTAAATACAGATCCGGCTACACCACAAACACCTGAAAACAGAACTTTAACGCCGCCACTATTTGCACAAATGGAAAGGGGTATTCAATTCGATGCGAGGTACCTTGGTGGAGTAATTCAATATTTTGGAGGAGCAGTGAACGTTGGAGAAAGTCACGGCTGGATTCCTGGCAGTGATGCAATGGGAGAAATCTGGCGGACCAATTATTATGGCTTAGGTGCAAATTTAAATCTCATTATTGACGATTCTCAGGTCAAACAAGAATACAATTTTATAGGCTTAGCACAAGCTTTGAAAGCCTGGAGCTGGCAAACTACAACTGACTATCACGGCGATATTATTTTAAAACAGGCCTATGAACCGAATCGTTTTGTATTTGATTATGATAAGCAGGAAGATGTATATGCTGAGGTGGTTAGATTGGCTAATGAATCAATCGCGAATTTCTCTCGAACTGATGGAACCGGGAGCGTAGCAAAAATGAGTGCTGCTGATTTGGTTTATGCCGGAGATAATGCCAAATGGATCAAATTCAACTATGGTATATTAGCTAGAAACGCCAGCAACCTGGTAAACAAAGCCAATTACAATCCGGCGAAAGTTATAGAATATGTAGACAAAGCCTTATCCAGCAATGCCGATAACTTTATTGTGCCAAACACAGGCTCTACATCTGCAAACGGTAATTTCTTCGGTCCGCTGAGGGCAAACCTGGCTTCTTATCGCCAAACCAGAATGATTGTTGGGTTATTGGATGGAACCTATTTTACGGGCACTACAGGAGCGGTTATTGATCCCAGAATCTCGACGATGATTACGCCTTCAGCTGATAATGTTTACAGGGGAACCATACCAGGTTCCAGTGATCCCGGCACGGCGGCTTTGAAAAACCAAATTCCAAATCCATGGGGTGTGTTGGCATCAGCCAATCCAGGCGCAGGTTTTGGTAAGTACCTTTTTAAAGATAATGTTGGGTTCCCCATCATGACCTATTCCGAAATGCAGTTTATCAAAGCAGAAGCAGCATTTAGAAAAGGTGACTTATCTATAGCCTATACGGCATACCTGAATGGAATAACATCAAGTATCGATTTTGTGAGCACCCTGGGTACAGCTATAACCACCACTCAAAAAAACACTTACATGGCCAGCGCCGCCGTAAAACAAAGTGCTTCTGCATTAACCCTGAGGGATATTATGTTGCAAAAATACCTGGCTTTATATGGTTATGGCTTTGTAGAAACCTGGTGTGATCTGCGTAAGTACAACTATAACACAGGAGATGTAAAAGGTAATAATCCTTATGCAGGCGTTTTTGTATTTCCCAATTCATTTTATGCAGATAACGGCGGCAAGCCCGCACAACGTTATCGTCCGCGCTACAATTCAGAATACTTATGGAACGTGGCAGCTTTAAAAGTGATTGGTGCTGATCAACCTGATTATCATACTTACAAAATGTGGTTTTCTCAACCTTAATTAGATATTATTATGAAAAAGATATGCTATATATTCTTCGCCATTGCCATTGCATTTACAGCATGCAAAAAAGGTGATTTAGTAGAAAGTACACCGTATACCAAGATCAATGTTGGCGATCCGGCTTACTCGTTTCTGCGATTCATTAACGTTACGCCAGGTAGTCCGAACATTAACTTCTACTTAAACGATGTCAGAATTACAGGGGCTTACAATGCTTTAAGCGGAGAAACAGGTTTTGGTTACAATACTATTTTCCCTAATCTATCGGGTCAATACCTGCCGATTACGCTAGGTACGAACAAGATTGATGCAAAAATTGTATCCTCCGCAACGGTAGATAAAAGCTTAAACGTTTTAAGTACCAACATCAATACCAATGGAGGCCGGTATTATACCTTGTTTACTACAGGATCTTATAACACTACAGATAAAAAGATTCCATCATCGTACCTGTTGGAAGAAGTGAAACCTGTTTTAGATACGACAAAGGTATTTGTGAGAATGGTAAATTTATACACAGGTGCACCTACAAATATAGATTTGGTTCAAAAGGCTACAGGTCAGGTAATCATCTCAAATATTGCTTTTAATGCTGCATCAGGTTTTGTTGAAATCCCTTTGCCGGGTCAGGCGAATATCTATCAGTTTAACAACGCTGGTACAACTACACCTATATCAACTACAAATTTAACTGCTACACTTACAAAAGGCCAGGCTTATACCTTTATCCTGAGGGGAATAGCAGGTTCTACAACCACGCCTTTTGGTATAAGCTATTATACCTCATTTTATTAATAGGATTTTGTTATCATAAAAAAGAAGTGTTATTATAAATCGATTCTCTTCTAAATTGTCACATTGAGCTTGTCGAAATGCTTTAGAGTACTTCGACAAGCTCATGATGATAGATTTCTAATATAAATACTTATTACAAGATCTTAAATCCTAAACTCAACTGAAATAAGTTAGGCTTTTGGCTGTATTTTTCACTTTTACTGATGTTGGAAAGGCCTGCTTCGTAACGTAAATCAACGGAGATTGCACCTACATCAACACCTGCACCAGCCTGTAATCCCAAGGCTTGATTTTTATAATTGTCAAAATCAGTAGCTTGTTGATAAGCAGAACTGAAACTCGAATTTTCAGCCAGGATAAACGAAATAACAGGTCCGGCCATTACCCTGAAATTTAAATTTTTAGCGCCGAATTTAGTTCCAATTAAAACAGGTACATCAAGTGTGGTAAACCTCACCTTGCCTTCAGCAGCAACCTCGTTATTGTTGTTATTGGTAAAACTGATGAATTTATTGCCTTTGCTACCAATATAAGCTTCGGGCTGTACATAGAAACTCGCACCGCCAATTCTGGCCCAGGCACCAACCTGATAACCCAGGCGATTTTCTTCACTGGCAAAATCTGAATTAAGTTTGGCTAAATTTACACCAGCTTTAACCCCAAGGTTAAATGTTTGCGCTTGAGATGTTGCCCAGCCTAAGGCCAGGAAAACAATAGGGAGAATAAGTTTTTTCATTTTTCTTAATTTTTGCGTGTTTTTTATAGGATAGATAACGATGTTTTAACA
Organism: Pedobacter psychrotolerans; assembly: GCF_004340665.1. Lineage (GTDB taxonomy): Bacteria > Bacteroidota > Bacteroidia > Sphingobacteriales > Sphingobacteriaceae > Pedobacter > Pedobacter psychrotolerans. Next base: position 172,571 of record NZ_SLWO01000003.1, on the reverse strand, counting down.
AAATTATCATGCATGGTATTTCGGTAATCTCTATTTTTTCACCTCAACAGATAAAAAAGATATTATTGTGCGCAAATATTTTTTACTTTTGCATCAAATAAAATCTGCTATGGCTAATTTTCAACTTACCGATGAAACCGCATTTAAAGTAAAAACAAAGTTCTTAAGGAAATATCGCGACTTAGCCAATGAGCCATTAGAATTTACACCTGGTAAAGAAGATGAATTGATCCTGGATTTAATGCGATTGGTAAAACGAGATCGTACTTATATTGAATTTACCATTCAGAAAGCCTTAGCCGATACCAAAGGCAACAGGTTATAGCCCCAAACTTCTTAAAAAATTCCCCTTTTTTTTTCGTAACGCTTTATTTACGCTGTGCCTGAATAAGTATTTTTAATATTTATCTCTTTTTGTACATTTACACCTATACGATCGTGAATTTATTCGTGGTTAATGCTTTATTATGCAGTATCTCCATATAAATCATTCACATAAATCTTCATTCACGATGACCATTAAATATAACAAAGGATGAAAAATTTAAGATATGCTTTTTTAGTTGCAGGATGTTGCATTGCAATTTTATCTTTTTCATTTAAGGAAGACTTATTTCTGGTTTCAAAAAACCTGGATATTTTCGCCTCCCTTTATAAGGAAATCAATATCAATTATGTTGATGATACCAATGCACCTCAACTTATGAAAACCGGCATAGATGCCATGTTGGATAGCCTTGATCCTTACACAGAATATGTTCCTGAATCGGAAATTGAAGATTACAAGCTTAAATATGTAAGTACCCAATATGGTGGAATAGGTGCCAGTACGGTTATAATTGATGGTAAACTTTTTGTAAATGAAGTAAGCGAAGGTTATCCTGCTTATAAAGATGAGATTAAGGCCGGTGATCAGATTATCAAAATAAACGGCATTGAAATCAAGGGAAAGGAACGGGCCCAGATTAGTCAGTTATTACGAGGGCCAAAAGGTACTCCGGTAGATCTCGTTTTTATCCGCGAAGGAAAGGAACTCACCAAGAAAATAATTCGTGAAAAAATTAAGCAACCAAATGTATCCTATTCTGGTATGGTTGGCGATGGTATTGGTTACATCAAGCTAGATAAGTTTTTAGAAAACTCTGGCCAGGAAGTAAAAGATGCTTTATTAAACATCAACAAACAAAATCCAAAAGGAATTATTCTTGATCTCCGGAACAATGGTGGTGGAATTTTGCAGGAAGCTGTAAAAATTGTTAACCTGTTTGTCAATAAAGATCAGCTTATTGTTACGCAGAAAGGCAAAAATGTAGAAAAAACAATTGCTTATAAAACACAATATCCACCAGTTTCTATTGATCTGCCTTTAGTCGTATTGGTAAATGCAAATTCAGCATCAGCTTCAGAAATTGTGGCTGGTTCTCTGCAGGATCTTGATCGGGCGATTGTGGTTGGGCAAAGGAGCTACGGAAAGGGATTGGTTCAGCAAACTTTTAACCTGCCCTACAATAGTATGGTGAAAGTAACCGTTGCGAAATATTATACGCCATCAGGTAGGTGCATTCAAAAATTGGATTATGCCCATAAAAATGCAGATGGAATTGCCGAACGATTTGCAGATTCTACTATGTTGATGTTTCAAACCAAGGCTGGCCGGAATGTATATAGCGGCAATGGTGTATATCCCGATGTGGTAATTAATGCCGATAAATTAAGTCCGGTAACCATCAATATGATTAACAAGAGCTTGTTTTTTAACTATGCCAATCAGTACAGAAAAAACAATCCAAAGCTTGAATCTGCCAAAACCTTTCAGCTTTCTGATGCGGATTATGCTGCTTTTGTAAATACGCTGGCAGATAAAGACCTGACTTACCAAAGCAAAACAGAACGATTACTTTCTGACTTACGCATTGAAGCAGAAAAAGAAAATAAATCAGCAGAAGTTAAAGCCGATCTGGAAAACTTGAAATACAAGCTAACCGTTTCTAAAAAGACTGATATGGCGGTACACAAATCAGAAATTAAAAGAGTTTTGGAAACGCAAATCGTTAGCCGCTATTTTTATGAAAAAGGCAGAATTGAACAAAGTTTTCAATACGATAAAGAGTTAATGGGGGCTAAAGCTTTATTCGGTAATCAGCCTCAAATGTTGGCTATTTTAAAAGGCGAAGGAAATTATAAGGTAATTGGTAAGCCAATGAAGGAAACAGCCTCCGTAGATTAAACCTAACCCAGATCTCCAAATGAAAAAAATAATAACAGCAGCACTTTGTTTGTTACTAAGCTTGGGGTTGAAAGCCCAGAATTATACACCTACGGCAGATAACTTGAAACAAAGAGCTTGGTTTGGTGATGCCCGGTTTGGTTTGTTTATTCATTGGGGACCTTTTAGTATACCCGGCAGTGGCGAATGGGTAATGAACGAAAGGAAGCTTACCGTACACAATTATACTAATCTTCAAGATTTTTTTAATCCAATTGATTTTAATGCCGAGCAATGGGTAACCATGGCAAAATCGGCAGGCATGAAATATATTACGCTGATTACCCGGCACCATGATGGTTTTAGTATGTGGGATACTAAATATTCAGATTTCAATATTATGCATACCCCGTATAAAAAAGATATTGTGAAAATGATGGCGGATGAGTGCCACAAGCAGGGAATAAAGTTATACCTGTATTATTCTCTTTTGGATTGGCGAAGAGAAGATTACCCACACGAAACTGGTCGCACAGGTCAGTTTTCAGGGAGGAAAGGTAAAGGCGATTACGCCAGCTATCTTGCTTTTATGAAAAACCAATTAACCGAATTGTTAACCAATTATGGTGAAATTGGAGGCATTTGGTTTGATGGTCACTGGGACCAGACCGCGCCTGAAGGATCAAGCGACAGAGCATCACGGATTGACTGGAAATACAATGAAATTTATGGATTGATCCATCAACTTCAGCCCCAATGTATGATTGGTAACAACCATCATTTAATGCCTTTCGCAGGAGAAGATTTTCAAATGTTTGAACGTGATCTTCCCGGGGAAAATAAGTCGGGGTTGAGTTTTCAGAAGGCTTCCGAAAAGTTGCCTTTAGAAACCTGCGAAACCATTTCAAATTCATGGGGATATAATTTAAGTGATACGCTTTATAAATCGAAGAAAGACCTTGTGCATATGTTGGTTAAGGCTGCAAGTTTAGGTTCAAATCTTTTGTTAAATATTGGCCCAATGCCTAATGGCAAAATTCAGCCCGAATTTCAGGATCGTTTGGCTGGCTTAGGTGATTGGCTTAAAATTTATGGAGAAAGCATTTACAATACCCATGGCGGATACATAAAACCACAGGATTGGGGCAGCATCACGCAAAACGATCAAAAAATTTATATCCATATTTTAGATGGAAAAACCACAACACTTCAGTTAAATAATCTTCCTGCAAAGAAAATCAGGAAGGCTTATTTGCTTAAAGATAAAAGCAAAGTGAATTATACCTTCAAAAATTCGAATCTGGAAATTAAAACAGCTTTAAATGATTCAGAGCCAGATCAAGTGATTGTTTTGGAGGTTAATCACTAACCGTAAATTACTTTTTAATGGTTTGTGGTTAAATCTTTTTCACTTATGCTTGAAATTTACGTAAAACGTTTTACTTTTAGACTTTAAATCTATTGTAGGAAATTATAAGCACATGCAATTCAAGAAAATCTCATCTATTCTATTATTAACATCCTCTCTGTTTACCGTTAACGCCTTTTCTCAAAAGAAAAACAGTTTAACACAGTTTGTCGATCCAATTATTGGCTCCGCTAAACATGGTCACGTTTTTGTAGGTACCAATGTTCCTTTCGGGGCGGTACAACTGGGGCCAGACAATGTTTTTGAAGGGTGGGATTGGTGTAGTGGCTATAACTATGTGAGCAATACCATCACTGGTTTTTCGCATACCCATTTAAGTGGTACCGGAATTGGAGACCTTGGAGATATCTCCATTATGCCAGCCTCCGGAGAAACCATCCTACAAAAAGGTAAAAAAGGTGATGAAGATAATGGATACCTTTCCAGGTTTTCGCATGAAAATGAAGTAGCAAAAGCAGGTTATTATAGCGTATTGCTGGATAAATATAAAATTAAGGCTGAGTTAACCGCCACTGAACGCGTTGGTTTTCATCAATATACCTTCCCAAAAAAGGCAGAAACCCCTCATGTCATTATTGATTTGATTGAAGGAATTGGATGGGATAAGCCTGTTAATGCATCATTTAAACAACTGGATGCCACCACAATTGTAGGGCATAGAAACTCTAAAGGCTGGGCCAACGATCAGCGATTGTATTTTGTGATTAAACTTTCTCAACCTTTACAGAAGTTTTCTATCTATAGCGATGATAAACTAGCAAAGGGTACTGATGTAAGTGGTGAAAAAATCAAAGCAGTAATTGATTTTGCATCAGTTAGCCAAAATAAATTACAGATTAAAGTAGCCTTATCGCCAGTGAGTACCGAGAATGCGCTGTTAAATTTAAAAACTGAACTACCAGGATGGGATTTTACATCTACAGTTAAAGCCGCCGATGCGAAGTGGGAAAAAGAACTATCAAAAGTTAAAATTGATGCCTCAGCGACCACCAAAAAAGTTTTTTACACTGCACTTTATCATACCATGATTGCGCCATCTTTATTTAATGATGTCAATAAGGATTATTTAGGTACAGATAAAAAAATACACCGTGCAGCTGGTTTTAACAACCTAACTACTTTTTCTCTTTGGGATACTTATCGTGCAGCAAATCCACTCTATACTATTCTTCATCAGGATAAAGTGAATGATGTGGTAAACACCATGCTGGCGATTTACAAAGAGCAGGGAAAGTTGCCAGTGTGGCATTTAATGGGCAATGAAACCAATACTATGGTGGGTTATCATGCCGTACCCGTAGTGGTTGATGCTTATTTAAAAGGTTACCGTGGTTTTGATGCACAGTTGGCATATGAAGCCGTTAAACAATCTGCCATGCAGAAAACGGATGGCATTGATTACATTCAGAAATTGAAATATATCCCGGCAGATAAAGTAAATGAATCTGTTGCTAAAGCACTGGAATATGCTATTGATGATTATTGTATTGCCATGTTTGCAAAAGAACTGGGCAAAACAGAAGATTATCAGTATTTCAGTAAAAGAGCAGGTTTGTATGCTGAATACTTTGATCAGGATGTGCAGTTTATGAGAGGTAAGCTAGCAGATGGAAAATGGAGATCGCCATTTAGCCCTGTTGCAGCGAAACACCGTGAAGATGATTACACGGAAGGAAATGCCTGGCAATATACTTGGCTGGTGCCACAGGATGTAGAAGGTTTAATTTATCTTTTCGGTGGCGATAAGCCTTTTGTAAATAAGTTAGATTCCTTATTTATTGTTCCCGCTGATTTAGGTAAGGAAAGCTCTCCAGATATTTCTGGATTAATTGGTAATTATGCACAAGGTAATGAACCCGGACACCATATTCCATATTTATATGCTTATGCTGGTCAGCCATGGAAAACAGCCGACTTAATCCGTAAAATTGATCACGACTTCTATACCTCAAAACCGGATGGACTATGTGGAAATGAAGATGTTGGGCAAATGAGTGCCTGGTATGTGTTTTCAGCTTTAGGATTTTATCCTGTAAATCCGGCCAATGGTGCATACGTTTTTGGTACACCGCTGGTTAAGAATGCTACGATTAATTTACCAAACAAGAAAACATTTGATATTAATGTCATTGATAATAGTGCTCAGAACAAATACATTCAGAGGATACTATTAAATGGAAAGCCTTATACCAAGTCATTTATTCTACACAAAACCATCGTAGAAGGTGGTTATATGACGATTTATATGGGAAATCAACCATCTAAATTATGGGGTATATCCGCGAGTGACAGACCAGTTTCCGGAAAGTAAACTTAGTAATCGGATGAATGTTAGCCATATGCCGATATTCATCCTATAAATTCAAATCTTCAATAGTATACATGATATGAGAAAATTGCTTTTATTTTTTTTATTAGTTGCCAACATTTGTGTTCAGGCACAACAACGCTACGAATTAAACACTGGCTGGTTGTGCAATAACATCAAAGAGGTTAAAGTAAATGGTCAGCAATTGTCAAGCACCAATTTTTCGCTTAACAACTGGATGCCTGCAACTGTTCCCGGAACGGTACTGACTACTTTGTTAAATAATAAAAAGGTTCCGGATCCATTTTATGGCATGAACAATGAAAAAATTGAGGATGTTTATAAAACCGGAAATGATCACTACACCTATTGGTTTGTTAAAGATTTTTCTGAAAAGGCGGTGGCTAATGAACAAGTGTGGCTGCAGTTTCGCGGAATAAATTATAAGGCGGAGTTTTATCTGAACGGAAAAAAACTAAACCCCAAAACACACGAGGGGATGCACATCCGGGCAGAATACAACATCACAAAATTCTTATCGCCAACAGGAAAAAACAGATTAGCAGTGGTGGTTTATCCACCTGATTTTCCTGGTAATCCTAACGGTGGGCAAGGTGGTGATGGAACAATTGCAAAGGGATTAACCACGCAATACACCGCAGGGTGGGATTGGATTCAGCCCATTCGAGATAGGAATACCGGAATTTGGGATAAGGTAACCATCGAAAAAACAAAAGCCATTAATGTTAAAAACCCCCACGTAGTTACTTTGGTTCCGGGTAAAAGGTTGCCAACTGGCGCACAAAAACCTGCGACACTAAAAGTATCGGTAGAGGTAGAGAATCCAACCAATAAAGTGGTTACCGGTGTTGTGCAATATCAGATTGCTGGTAAAACCATTAGCAAATCCATATCATTGCCGGCTAGTAAAACTACAACGGTAAACTTTGCAGATCTGTCTATAGAAAATCCAAAACTCTGGTGGCCAAGCGGCTATGGTGCTCAAAATCTTTACGATCTTAAAATTCAGTTTCTTTCCGCAAACCAGGTTTTTGATCAGGAAAGTTTAAAAGTAGGGCTCAGGCAGATTGATAACATCTGGAATGAACATACCAAAAGTATGGGTGCCTATGTAAATGGCCAGAAAATTTTTATTAAAGGTGGCAACTGGATTATTTCAGATGCCATGTTGCGTTTCAGCGATGCCCGTTATGATGCCGAAATCAGGTACCATAAAGATATGAACCTGAATTTGATTCGGATTTGGGGAGGTGCAATCCTGGAACGACCAGAGTTTTATAATGCATGTGATAAATATGGTTTGCTCGTTTTTCAGGATTTCTGGTTTAGCGGCGATTGTAATGGTCGTTGGGTTGATCCGATGAAAAAAGAAAATCAGTGGACTCGGAGAAACTATCCGGATAACCATCCATTGGTTTTAGATGCGATTGAAGATCAGGTGAAAATGATTCGGAATCATGCTTCACTGGCGTTTTGGTGTGGGGGAAATGAAATCACGCCGCCGGAAGATATTTTAAACCCGATTAAAAATGACATATTACCTCGTTTAGATGGCACCCGCCTGTTTTTCGATTTTTCAAACAGTGATGAAATGTCGTTTAATGACCTGGGTGGCAATGGCGATGGGCCATATGGTATTCAGGATCCTAAAAGCTTTTGGAGTACTAAAACATTTCCATACAATTCTGAAGTGGGATCAGTTGGTGTGGGTGATTATGAATCATTGGAAAGGTTTATCCCAGCTAAAAATATGGTTGCTCCTCAGTTTAAGGAAAAGCCAGATTCGGTTTGGGATTACCATAAATACATTGCTTATGAGCAATACATCAATCCATATGGAAAGGCTAAGGATGTAAAAGATTTTGCCATGAAAGCACAATTGGTTAATTACGATCAATACCGTGCTTTAATGGAAGGCTTCTCCAATAAAATGTGGGATTGGTATACGGGGTCAATTATCTGGAAAACGCAAAATCCGTGGACTGCGCTTCGTGGCCAGATGTACGATTATTATCTTGATCCAAATGCATGTTTATATGGTTTAAGAAAAGGAAGTGAATCTTTACATGTGATGATGAATCCTGTTGATAGCATGGTTACCGTGGTTAATAATGGCTTTACAGGTCTTAATAATCTAATGGTTCAGGCAAAAGCATATGACATGGATGGAAAAGAGCATTTCATCACGCAGGCTTTTAACAGTATTGGTCCTTCATCAGTTCGCAGATTTTTCCCTATAAATGATTTCTTAAAAAAACTAGATCAGAAAGAAGGTTTATTTGTATCGCTTCGGATTTTGGATCAGAAACAGCATATCTTAAGTGAAAATATTTACTGGCTTACAGACAAAAATGGTGAATACAGCGGTTTGCAAAAGCTAAAATCAGCACCATTAAAGGTTACAGCTACTCAGAAGCAGGCCGGTAAAGTAGAAGTCATGCTCAGTAATAAAGAAGGTAATCCAGTGGCGTTTTTTAACCGAGTTGCTTTAATTGATCAACAAACTAGAAAGCGGATCCTTCCTGCATTTTATGATGACAACTACATTAGCATCCTTCCGGGAGAAAATAAAACTATTGTGGTTGAATATACCGGAGCACCAGAAAATTTAGCGGTGGAAGTATACGGATGGAATGTTGAGCGCATGAAAGTTCAGGTACAGTAGAATTTGAGGGATTAAGCTAGGCGGGATTGTCAATCCCATCTTGTTTATTGTGAATTTCAATCTGCAATGAATCAGATTAAATTTTGACCTGTGAATGGTGTTGGTTTATCTTTTAGCGGATTAAAAATCCGCAGTTAGGGGGTCGAGATTATAAATCTCGACCAGCACTAAATTTTATGGATGAAGTTGGGTGGGATTTGCAATCCCGTCTAATCTTACTGCGGATTTTTAATCCGCGTTTCAAATCAGCAAACTAGAAAACAAAAACACTAGAAACAGTAAAGGCGATACATCATGCATCGCCTTTATTGTTTGTCTTTCTAAAACTTAGTGAAGCTTTACCTTCAAACCATCCATGTTATTATTTAACTGCAGCTGACAAGCTAAACGAGAATTAGGCAATAAATCTGGCAAAGTATCCAGCATCGCATATTCGTCATCAGTCATTTCGTTAAGTTTTTCTTCACCTTCCAGCACATCTACACAACAGGTAGCACATAAAGCCATGCCACCACAAGTTGCCAGAATATCATATTCAGAGGCTTTCAAAAATTCCATTAAACTTAAGCCCATGTCTGTTGGTGCTTCATGTTCCGTAACAGAGCCATCCGGCTCCTGCATGTATATTGTTATGTTGTTTTCCATTTCGCTCACTTATTAACGCAAACTTAACTAAAACTACAGAGCATTTATAAACACAAATTAAAAAATCCTTAAAATTCTGAAACCCCGTTTACGGTGGTATATTTCATGGTGTATTTCACGCCGGGATTCATGTAAGAATAAGCGCTGTGGCTCATTAATGCAGCCTCGTGGAAACCACTCAGGATTAATTTTAATTTGTTCGTGTAAGTGTTTATATCACCAATGGCATAAATGCCTGGAATATTGGTTGAGTAATCATCAACATTTACCTCAATAGCACTTTTGCTGATGTTTAAATTCCATCCTTCAATCGGACCTAATTTCGGACTTAAACCAAATAATGGAATTAAATGGTCAGCTGCTACAACTGTTTTTTCCATCGTACGATTTTGAACGATTTCAACCTGCTCCAGTTTATCCGTTCCTTGTACAGCTTGTAAATTGCTGTTCAGGATTAAGTTAATTTTTCCACTTTCAGCTAGCGACATTACTTTAGCAACCGAATCAGGGGCACCGCGGAAACTTTCGCTTCTGTGTACTAAAGTAAGTTCCGAGCAAACTTCGGCTAAATAAATAGTCCAATCCAAAGCTGAGTCACCACCACCGGCAATTACCATTCTTTGATTGCGGTATTTCTCCGGATCAAGGATCATATAATTAACGCCTTTACCATTTTCGAAATTCTCTAAATTTTCAACAGCAGGTTTGCGGGGTTCGAAACAACCTAAACCTCCGGCAATAACCACTACTTTAGCTTCGATAATGGTACCCATATTGGTGGTTAATACGAAATCGGCTTCGCCACGTTTTTCTAAACCTTCGATACGCTCGCCTAAAGTAAAAGTAGGATGGAAGGGCTTAGCCTGCTCCATCAAATTATCAATTAATTCCTGTGCCAATACCGAAGGATAACCAGGGATATCGTAAATCGGTTTCTTCGGATAAATTTCAGAAAGCTGACCACCAACTTGTGGTAAGTAGTCAATTAAATGGCAACGCATTTTTAATAAACCGGCTTCAAAAATGGCAAATAAACCAACCGGACCAGCGCCAATTATGGCTATATCAGTAGAGATCATTCAAAAAAAATTTAGGCAAAGTTACAAAATAAACTTTTATGAATGTCTCTATTTAGAAATATTCTAGATAATTCTGTAAGCTTTTTGTATTCAGTATTTTATATGCTTTAAACTAATTAAAAACAAAAGTTAAAGGTTTTGTGTGCTTTAAAGCAAATTATAATTGGTCTATGGGTTTAGTGGGAGATGAATTTACTGGTTGGTTTAAATGCTTTAAATAGAGAAAAGCAAATCAACTTGCGAAGTCTAAAAGGCCAGGAGTGCAGAAAGACTTCGACAGTTTAATAACGTGATTCAAAACTTCAATAGACTGACGAAGTTCCTCTAACACACAGGCCAACTAAACTTCGTAAGTCGAATCAAACACTTATATTATGAAATCATCTAATTTAAGAATTATCAAAAATGATCGTAAAAAATTTACCAACTCATTCCCAAATTCTGAAACACAAAGCTCCAAACATCAGCTGCTTCCTCAATCAACTTAGTGGTTGGTTTTCCTGCACCGTGCCCTGCCTTTGTTTCAATCCTGATGAGGATCGGGTTTTCACCTTTATATTTCTCCTGCAAGGTTGCTGCAAATTTAAATGAATGCGCAGGAACTACGCGATCGTCATGGTCTGCTGTAGTAATGAGTGTAGCTGGATAATTAACGCTGGATTTGACGTTATGTAGTGGTGAATATTTGATCAGATAATCAAAATCTTCTTTTTTATCGCTGGTGCCGTATTCTACTGCCCATCCCCAGCCTACGGTAAATTTATGATAGCGGAGCATATCCAAAACACCAACAGCCGGTAAAGCTACTTTAAAAAGTTCTGGTCTTTGTGTCATGCAGGCACCAACCAATAAACCGCCATTTGAACCCCCGGAAATTGCAATTTTAGCCGGATTGGTATATTTCTCTTTTACCAGGTATTCTGCAGCAGCAATAAAATCATCAAATACGTTCTGCTTTTTTGCCAACATGCCCCCTTTATGCCAGGCCTCTCCATATTCACTCCCACCACGCAAACTTGGCTGTACATAAATTCCGCCTTTTTCCAGAAACAACATTCTGGATAAGCTGAAAGATGGTGTTAAACTCACTTGAAAACCACCATAAGCATACAGGTAAACAGGGTTATTGCCATCAAGTTTAATCCCTTTTTTATGGACGATAAACATCGGAACTTTAGTGCCATCCTTCGAAGGGTAGAAAACCTGACTGGTTTCGTAATTATTGATGTTTAATTTCAATTCAGATTTTTTGTGCAGCACAGATGTTGCTTTTGCAATGTCATAACGATAAATGGTTCCCGGAGTGGTAAAGTTGGTGAAAGTGTAAAAGAATTCTTTATCCTCTTTATAGCCTCCAAAGCCAACAACAGTGCCAATTTCCGGAAGTTTAACCTCGCCGATTTTAGCTCCGTTTAAAGCAAACTGAACAATATTAGTGCTGGCATCTTTCAGGTAGGAAGCCCATAAAAAGCCACCACCGCTAGCTACAGCCTCTAATGGAAGTTCAGATTCAGGTATGATTTTTTTCCATTTTTTAGGATCTGGATTTTTAGGATCGATTAAAACCACTTGTTTATGTTCTGCATCCAGATCTGTATAGAGGAACAGCTGATCTCCATTATTATCAATAACATTATGATTGTGATCATAACCTTTTACTAACGCAGATATTTTGCTGCCTATCTCATTTAAATCCTGGTAATATAATGCGTTTCCTGATGTTCCGGCGCCTGCAGAAATAATTAAGAAACGTTCATCTTCTGTTACATCAGCACCAAAGTATAAGTTGGGATTGGTTTTATCTTCAAAAATTAACTCATCATCCTTTTGTGATTCGCCCAGTTTATGGTAGTAAATCTTTTGAAACTTGTTGGTTGCAGACAAATCTGTCCCTTTTGCAGGTGCATCAAATCGGCTGTAATAAAATCCATCGCCTTTCCAGGCCGCACCAGAAAATTTAGTCCATTTTAACTCATCGCTTAATTTGGTTTTGGTCGCAATATCCATCACATAAACACTGCTCCAGTCTGAACCAGCTTGCGCCACCGAATAGGCTACATATTTTTTATCATGAGAAAACCCAAGTAAAGAAACTGCAGCGGTACCATCAGTGGTAAGTTTGTTAGGGTCAAGAAATACCTCCTCTTTTCCTTCCAGACCCTTTTTGATATACCATACACCTTGATTTTGTAAACCATCGTTTTTACCAAAGAAATAATACTCACCAACTTTAATCGGTGCACCTTCCTTTGGATAATTCCAGATTTCGGTGAGTCGCTTTTTAATGTCAGCGCGATAGGGAATCTGACTCAAGTAGTTCTGGGTCACTTTATTTTCTGCTATTACCCAGGCTTTGGTTTCAGCAGAGGTATCATTCTCAAGCCACCGATAAGGATCGGCAATGGTTTTACCAAAGTATTGATCTGTTGTACTATCTTTTCTGGTATCAGGATATTTCATTCGTGTTATTTTATCTATTGGTTTTTTATCTTGATTACAAGCCAAAAGGCTTAGCGCAAATAAGCCAAATAAAAGTTTGTTTTTCATAGTAGAAATCATTTATTTACTAATATATGATTTCACAGATGATATCATTACATGATTTTTGTTTTTGCCTTTAGTTTTGCTTTTGGTCTTTCAGCTCTCCCTAATAGTCTTTCTTTTTCCGCTTTAGCCTTTTTCCTTTACCTTTGAGTAATACATGGATAAAAAAATTTATTTCGCATCTGATTTTCATTTAGGCACTCCGGATTATGCCGATAGCCGTGCCCGGGAAGCACGTATTGTAAGCTGGTTAAATTTTATTGAGCCCAACTGCAGCGAATTGTTCTTAATGGGTGATATTTTTGATTTCTGGTTTGAATATGCAAAGGTGATTCCAAAAGGATTTATCCGTTTGCAGGGTAAATTAGCTGCAATGGCAGATGCTGGCATCAAAATCTATTTCTTTAAGGGTAATCATGATATGTGGGTTAGTGATTATTTTACAAAGGAAATCGGGATGCAAATCATTAGCGATGAAATGATTATCGAGCGAAACGGTAAAAATTTTTACCTGCATCATGGCGATGGATTAGGCCCGGGAGATGCGAAATATAAATTCTTAAGAAAAATATTCCGAAGCAAATTGTGTCAATGGCTTTTTGCCCGCCTACATCCAAATTTCGGAATTGGTATTGCCAATGGCTGGAGTAGGGGAAGTAGAGCTGCGCAAACAGAGAAGGAAGTTTTTTTAGGCGAAGACAAGGAATGGTTAGCCATTTATGCCAGAGAGCAGTTACAGAAAGCGCATTTCGACTATTTTATTTTTGGTCACAGGCATTTGCCTTTAGATTTAAATCTTGGCAATGGGAGTCGTTATGTTAATATTGGCGAGTGGCTTGAATCTAATTCTTATGGCGTTTTTGATGGGGTAGACCTGAAACTGGAATATTTTATCCCGAAATCGTAAATAGCTTTAATCATCAAAGCTTTAAATAAACTGTAGGGTTCTCAGTTTTAAACTAATTCAGCTTTTTTCCTTATTTTTGCATTTCCAGAATTTTTGCTTAGGCAAATTGGTGGAAAATTCAATACGAATAATAATATGTTAGATAAATTAGAAGCTATAAAGCTGCGTTGGGAAGATGTAGAAGAATCGTTAAGTAATCCGGATGTGATCCAGGATATGAAACGTTTTGCGGCTTTAAATAAAGAATATAAAGACTTAGGCAAAATTGTAGATGAATATAAAATCTACAAAAATGTGATGAGCAACATTGATGCAAACAAGGAAATCTTATCGGTTGAAAAAGATGCTGAAATGCGTGAAATGGCAAAGGAAGAGTTGGATATGTTGTTGAAGCAGCAAGAAGAAATGGAAAGCAATATCCGTTTGATGCTGATTCCTAAAGATCCTGAAGATGCCAAAAATGCTGTTTTTGAGATCCGTGGTGGTACTGGTGGTGATGAAGCTGCACTTTTTGCCGGTGATTTATACCGTATGTATACACGTTACTTCGAAACCAAAGGCTGGAAGGTAGAAACTGTTGATGTAACTGAAGGTACGGCCGGTGGTTATAAAGAGGTGATTCTGAAAGTGAACGGAGATGACGTATATGGTCAATTGAAGTATGAAAGTGGTGTACACCGTGTGCAGCGTGTTCCTGATACCGAAACTCAGGGTCGGGTTCATACCTCTGCAGCGTCTGTTGCCGTTTTGCCTGAAGCAGAAGAAATCGATTTATACATTAACCCCGCAGATATCGAATTACAAACTTCGCGCTCTGGTGGTGCAGGTGGACAGAATGTGAATAAAGTAGAAACCAAGGTTCAATTGACCCATAAGCCGTCAGGTCTTGTAGTGGTTTGCCAGCAAGAGCGTTCACAGTTAGGTAATCGTGTAATTGCAATGGAGATGCTTCGTAGTAAGTTGTACGATATTGAATTACAGAAAAAGAATGGAGACATTGCTGCGAAACGTAAAACAATGGTTTCCACTGGTGACCGTTCTGCTAAAATCAGAACATATAATTATCCTCAGGGTAGAGTAACCGAACACCGGATTGGTTTAACCATGTATAACCTGCCTTCCATTATGGATGGAGATATCCAGGAAATTATCGATGCGCTGCAATTTGCTGAGAATGCAGAAAAGATGCAAGAAGGTGCTGTAGGTTAGTTGATTACGATTATTTTAAAATAAAGTTTGTAAATAAGGATTTTGTCTCTATATTTGCAACCTCGAAAGGGGAAAGAGGTTTAAACTTTTAAAAAGTAAACAAAACGGAGTGGTAGTTCAGCTGGTTAGAATGCCTGCCTGTCACGCAGGAGGTCGCGGGTTCGAGTCCCGTCCATTCCGCAACAAAAGCCTTAACTTGAAAAAGTTAAGGCTTTTTTGTTTCAAAGAAGTTAGTATTTTAAATACTCACCATCACTTCCTTAAATAATTTTTTAATTAATTCAATTTCTGTGGTGTACTGTGTTTTCTTTCTGGTGCCAAAATACAACGTGTTTTTAAGCTTTTCCTTTCCTTCCCAGATCACTTTAATTTTGCCTTCCTCAACCTCTTTTTTGCAAAGAAAATCTGGAATAATCGCCAGACCCTTTCCTCCAGATAAACATCTTACGATGGAATTTAAGTTTGGTACAATGTAATTAGGTCTAAAATCGGCGTGTTTACCAAAATTCAATTGCCAGAAACGTAGTAAGTGCTCCATATCGCCTGCGGTACCATACCACTTTTGCTCCTTAAGCCAAATTTCTATTGCTGACAAATCATTCTTTTTAACCACTGCATTAAACTGATTATCATCAGTATTCGCTCCGCCAACCAATACAATGGTTTCAGATGAAAAAGCTTCATGCATTATGTTTGGAGAATTTCCTTTCTGTGGCGTAATAATCAAATCCAGAATGCCTTTATCTAACTGATCCAGCATTTCAGGATATTCGCCAAAGCGGATAATCACGTTAAAAGGCAAGGTAGAGATGTATTGCTCTAGGGTAATTTGAAAAGTTTCAAAACACATTCCCACGCTTATTGTAGGCGTATGCTTCTCAGTACTTTTTTGAAAGTGTTTTTCGGCATCCTCTAATTTTGATAATGGTTCTACGACGAAATTGTAAAGTATTTTTCCTTTTTCTGTCGGAACCATTTTTCTTCCGGTTCTTTCAAACAACTTATATCCGACATAGCTTTCCAGTGAACTTAGATGCAGGCTTACACCCGGCTGTGAAATAAATAAACTTTCTGCCGCGCCAGTCAGTGTTCCTGTTTTATAAATCGCTTTAAAACTTCTATACCATTCTAGATTAACCATACTATTATAATTCTGATACAAAGCTATAAATTAACTTGTTTTAATAATAGAAAAGTCTGTGGTAATTTTGAGCATCAAAACAGATAAAAAGAAATGACAAAAATATTCATCATTAACGGAGGCCAGAAATTTGGCCATTCAGGTGGGAAATTTAATGAAACCCTAGCAGCAGCAACAGCTGATTTCTTTACAGAGCTTCCTGATTTTGAAGTAAAAACAACCGATATAAACGAAAGCTATAACCCGAAAGAAGAAGTGGCTAAATACGTTTGGGCTGATGTGGTAATTTACCATACACCAATCTGGTGGTTCCAGCTGCCTCATGGATTTAAACAATATATCGATGTGGTTTTTACGGAGGGGCATAAAACTGGAATATATATAAATGACGGTCGTAAAGCGGATAACCCTACAAGGAACTATGGCACTGGTGGTATGTTGCATGGACGAAAATATATGGTAACTTCATCTTGGAATGCCCCTAAAGAAGCTTTTACTCTACCTGAAGAGTTTTTTATGCAAACCAGTGTAGATGATGGCCCATTATTTGGTTTTCACCGAATGAATGCCTTTATAGGTATGGAGCGTTTAGAGGGAATGCATTTTCATGACATCGAAAAAAACCCAAACGTTGTTAGGGATTTAGACCTTTACAGGTTACATTTAGAAAAAACATTTTTAAACGCAGAAATATATGAGCATTTATCTGACAGCAATCGTTAAGAGTAAACCAGAAACGAAAGAAGAGTTGAGCAAAATTCTGCTCAATATGGTTATACAATCCAGAAAAGAGGCAGCTTGTATTCAGTATGATTTACATGAAGATGCTGTGCATGATCTATTTATTTTTCATGAAGAATGGGCCGATCAAGCCGGATTGGATCTCCATAATCAACAGGAATATCTTTTAGACTTCGTGGCTAAATCGAGTGAACTGACAACAGAAATTCTAATTCATCAAACCAATAAAATAGCTTAAGCTCTCTACAATGAAGTTCCGAATGATATTGCCCAGTAATTCCGGCTGAAACCAACGCCAGCTTCATTACTATTGGCATCCATCATTGCTTTGCAATGGCTTATGCTATTTTTCCAGGCGTTAATTACCTCGTCTGAATTAAGATATCCTTTGCCTAAATTTTCACCTTTAACAATGCCTTTATAGCCGACCCTTATCGCCCGCTCTTTAGGGTTGGTACCTTCAGGTGATACATGATCAAAATAATTACGCAGATCCATATCTTTTGCGTGTGCCATTGCAGCATTTTCTAATTGGACGTTTAAAGATAATGGTGCTACAGGCGGCATATAATCGGTTCCGCAGGTACAGCCAGACCGCCTCAATGAATTTATTTTCTCCAGTACCAGATGAAAATCTTGCTGCGGTGGCACCATTTCATCTTTCTTGCATCTCATCAATAAAACACAGGAAAGAATGCACGTAATGATGAGTTTCATTTTTGGAAGTCTTTTCTTATATATAATATGGAGGTAGTCCTAACACTACCTCCATATTATATCATTTTAAATCTAGATTACTTCAATTCCTTTAGAGGGAGCCTGCTAATTAAACTTGGTTAAAATGCTCTATCTCTGCCCATGTATACATTTTTGATGCGATATAATGTATTTCCATTTGGGCCGGGAGAACCACTATCGCGTTCCATTTGCATATTAATAATGAGCCACATGGGTTTGTTAACAGAATTGCTCATCACATGCCTCGCTACCCAGGTATTATCAATATAATAATGGCATTCCACATCAGTTGCGTTGATTTTGTTATACCAGCATTTGTAATTATGGTATGAACCTGCATTGGCAACATTAGTTAATTTATTTTCCCAGCCACCATCGTAAGTGTTTTGCCAGTTGGTAGCACTTCCTTTAAATTCCATAATGTCACTTTCAGGCGGCCATGAATTAACACCAGTGATCCAGAAAGCAGGCCAGGTTCCTCTTGATGTAGGAACGGCAAAATCTCCGGAGATGGTATAGCTCGGAAACTGATCGTTAATTAGTACCTGCTGTTTGGCATAACAAGCGCCCGAATTATACCAGATGGCTACATTGGTAAAACCATTTGCTGTACTGTTGCCTGGCGAACTGGCCAACCTGGTGGCTGTGATGGTCATTTCACTTCCACTAAGTGAGATTTGATTGTGGTTGGTCGCGCTTCCAACCATACGTGCTGATCCATTATGATCAGTGCCCCAGGGATAGTTATAATTCCATTTTGCTTCGAAGTTACTGTAACTGGCAAAAGAATCGCCATCGATTAAAGTCTCCCAGGCTTTTACGCTTCCCGTTTCTGTTTGAGGTGTTTTGTCTTTTTTGCAAGAAAAAAGTGTTATCGACAGGCAAGCCAATAATACCATCGATTTGAAAGTTTTTTGATCAATCATTTCTTAAAGTTTTGGTTAATATTTGGTTAGTTTTTAAGCTGATGTTGGTTTTGTTCCTATTGTTTTATCTTAAACTATTTATGCCATATAAGCGCATGAAACTGGTTGATTTAGTTTTAATCCATTAAATCTGATTAGAATATTGTCGTAGATCAATGATAAGTCTAAAAAAGATACATAATTGTAGTTTTTAATTTCTGCTTACTGTAAGTAAATATAGGTATTATTTTAATCAATAATATGGGCTGTAAATAATATCTATATAAGCGATCTTTCATTATGTTATGAAAGGCTGAAGGCAGTGATCATGAAGCCAAATTATATTAAGCCATAACTATTAACCTGAAAGAGTGGAGTTACATTTTTTTCGTCCTTTCCCTTTCAGGGGAAAGGTGCCGATAGGCGGATAGGGGTTAACTAATAGCCATAACCTATTTAAATAGTATTGTAAAGTATATCATTAATCGAACACTCAGCTTATAGAATTAATTTAATTATTCTCCCTATATTTAAGGTAGTGTTAAATCGCTGAAAAGACAAATTGATTTCTTTACCCCGCCTCCAGGCCACCTTTAATCTACCTATACTTACCTTGCACATTACTTAAGTTTGCCTGTAGATCTTAAACGATCACTGGCCGATATGGTCTATCCATCGATGAGGCAATCATTAAGAATCTTCCAATTTATTCCAGGGTGAAATATTTCGGAATAAAGGGAATCCCAGGCACCTTATTAATCGAGCCCAAAGGAATGATCATTGCTAAAGATTTGAGGGGGATTACCTTAAGAGAAAAGATGAAAGAATTATTAGATTCGACTAAATAAAAATAAACCGATCAATATTTTTAGCCACTATGATTTAAGGCTTTTTCCTTAAGTCAAATATGTACTAATCTAATATTGATCGGTATATGTTATCGTTTACTGCTCTAGTTTAATCTAAAAGCGTCCAGGTTTTTCTGGCCTGCACCTGTTGCACCACTTGCTGTTCGGCAACCACAATATTTTCTTTGCGCTGACCAATGTATTCCAGTCCGCTAAGTTTATTCCAAAGTGCAACCAATACACTTAAAAAGTCATTAATAGTCACCATAGATTGATTGATCTGTTTGTGATCATAAACCATTTCTATCGTTTTAGCCAGCAATTCTTCAAAATTTCCTGGCGTTACATCTTTCCATTCGTAGAAATACTTTAATAATTCTTCTCTTTCCTTAGAATCAATTAATTTAATGGCTGTAAAAAAGATATGCGCCAGACTAGAAAAATATCCTACTAAAACAGTTGGCGATTCTCTATAAGCAACGTTTCTATAATCGTAAAAAATTCTGGCAATAAAATCGACTATTTTTTCAGAAATTAACCTGATGTTTTTACCTAAAGGAGTAATGTTATCCCTTCCTCCGGTTTTATCAATAATCTTAAAAGAAGCCAGCTGCAAATCATTAAGCAGGCTATTAAACGATTCATAATAACGAATTAGCGCTGGGTGACTGGTTATGGTAGAACTTGGTGGGATATAGTTTTTGTTAATGGTAATTCTTCCATTTTCATGGTAAACCTGTCCGATAGTTAAAAAATAATTGTCTGGTAACTCACTTGCAATTTCATTTTCAGGAAGAACCACAATGCTATAAGCTTTAGCCAGTTCAGGATAGCGTAAAGGGCTTTCTTCCGGATCTGGCGTGCCTGCAGGAACTCTGTTGAAAGGATTTACAACTAAAAGAATATAGTAATTGCGGGGTTCTGATTGACCGAAATAATGGCTGTGTGTCAGGTTGCCCATGCTGTCATTTTGTAAAATATCAATATGACAACCTTCTGGCGTAATGGCATTACAATATCTTACCCTTACTTCGATATGATTGGTCGCTTTTTCAACGACTTCAATATCATGAGAACTATTATATCCAACAACAGGTGGCAAAAAGCCGTAGTTGGCATTGTGGATATTAAGAGATACGGCATCCCTTACAAAATCCTGTAAATAAAGATCATTAGCAGTAAAATGATTACTGGATAATTTCATTCCATTAACCCAGTTGATCGATTTATGTTTTAGCGGCTTAATCATAGTAAATGTTTTTAGAGGTTAGATAAAGATACCACTTTCTCCTACTTCATTAGGTTTATTAATGTTTTCAGATACACGTTTGGCATAAATAGTCATTTTTTCTGAGATGCCATTTTCTGTGATATCTAAATCCGGATCTATAAAAAGGTTCCTTTTAAAGAATGATGTTTTAATAAAGAATATCCATTTGTAACCATCCTGGTCTTCATCTCTGAATTCTACAGGGTTTTTAGCGAATTTGAGGTTATAATCGTCAATAAATTTATGGAACCAGATCCCAAAATTCATGTTTTCAGGGGCTTTCACCTTCACTTTTAGTGGTTCAGGGTCACTGCTTTTTTTATAAAGTTCTAGTTCCAAAACCAATAGTTTATTAAAATCTACATGATCCATGTTAATGTCTAAAGGCGTTGCAGGATATTTCCAGATCTTATAAATTTCTGACGGGATGCTAAGCAACGCAACATAAGCCCACCAAAACATAAGTGGCACAAAAAACCAGGCAATACTACCAGCGCCCCACCAGCCAAAATGAACATTACTTAACCAATTAAAGGCCAGCTGAAATAAATAAACCGACAATAAAGCAGAAATTAAGGTGGCAAAAAAGATAAATACTTTGCGCTCCAGTAATTCTGTAGGGTAATGCTTGGTGAGCAGGTACACAAAAACAGACCCGGTTAAAATGTAGTAGATACAACAGATAATGTAACCCCAAGGCATAAAATTGAAATTTAGAAATCCCAGAAACCCCGGGATGGCTAAAATAATTCCAATCAACAGAACACTTATAATAAGTCGTTTGTTGTTAAGAAACTGGTTCTTTTTATTAACGATGGAAAGTACACTTGCAGATACAATGAAGATCAGCGGAAATAGAAGATAGCGAATAAAAAATGATTGAACGTCCATTAATTTTTTTAGATGTGATGTGTTACAAATATAGTATCTTTAGTATTTGATTGTAATCCTATTTTTTTCAATAATGTAAATTTAACCTTAACAACTAATCAAGCTTAAAGTTTAGATGAAAAAAGAAACCCTGGTTCATAACGAACTCTTTACAGATTATAAAGCAATAGCACATGCCGCTGATTTAATAGAAAGGAACATCATTGATGCCGACCAAATTGAAATTATTCCAAACGGAGCAGATAAACGAGCTTTTTCAAAAGATATAGAAAGTAGTGAGCGCTATTATTCTGAAAGAAGGAGGCAAAGCCGTATTCGGATCAGTACCAATCGCGAGAGTTTATATGACATGCTGCCTGAGGGACTTTTTCATAGACCGCCAACAGGAAGTGCGGGGATGGATGAAGAATCCATGATTAAAGATATTAAGGATAGGAGAGAGGAAGAAAAGCATGCCCGGTTATTTTTTACACCTTTTGATGCAGAAATAAATCATGTAAGGATGATGACCGAGCTTTATGAAAATAAGCTTGATAAAAAAACAACTTATTCTGATTTAAGCCAGATTTTTGAATTTGGCTGGGATGAATTTAATTTATTAAATAAAGAGCAAAGCATCATCTGGATGCATCTGTTACCAGAAATTCAACAAAAAAGAAATGATATCGATTTTGTTTCGAAAGTGCTCACTGCCCTATTTAACTTACCTATATTGCTGGTAGATACCACTGCCAATGTTAGCCCTGTAAAAATTGCTGACGATATGCAGATGCAATTGGGCGGCAGTGCACTTGGTATTGATACCATCATTGGAGATAGTTTTATTCCCGATAATGAAGCCTACCACATCAATATTGGACCAACCACACCACAGGAGTTAATTAAATTTATTCCGGGCCAGCCAAATAGAGCAATTTTAGATATGGCCATCAGCTACCTCATGCCGCTTGATGCTGAAATAAGTGTTGAATTACTTACCGCAACCGACTTTCAGGAGACCTTATTAACAGATGGCGGCGAAAGTGCCTATCTGGGCTATACCGTTTATATTTAGCTTTGCATTCAAAACAATGTTATACCATTTTGTAAACAGATGGTTTTAATAACATCCGGTAATGGATGTTCATGGTACTTCTTAGTTTTAATTTAGCCAAGGTTAAACTCAATAATTCTTCCCAATCCTCAACAGTTAGTTTTAAATTATCTGCAGGCTCAATAATAATATCAGTTGTTTTAATAAAACCTGCATTTGGTTTATTGTCCATCATAATGCCCTTGGCCAAAGTAATGCCACTTAGCTTCTGGCCTAATTCGTAACGGCAAAAATTAAGCACATCAGCTTTGGTAATTATCCGGTCTGCTGTAGTTAATCCATATTTATAAGCCTGTACCCTATTGGTAGCGTTCAGTTTTGTTCGCCCTCCTTTTGTCTGACTTAAGAAAAAGATGCTTTCAGGATTAACCTTATTGTTTTCATAAACCACTAATTTGCTGCCAGCGTTAATGTGATTGGCTTCTTCGGCCTGTGTTACCCAAATATCAACAAATAAAATATCGGCATCATCAATCGGTTTTAATAGAATATAACTTGGCAATTCTTTAATATCTTTTAATGCTGATCGGCTTTTTTGCTCTATAAGGGCAATGTTTTGCTCTAAGTTTTTCAGTATTGTACTTAAAAAATCAGGCCCATATGCAGAGAAAGCAGCCTTTTCATCTCTGAGTAGTTCAAAAAGATAATCGACCAATTCTTTTGCATTTCTAGTATCGAAGCGCTCAGTACCCCCATATCTGATTGAAAATGAACCATCGCCTTTTTCATTCTCGTTGGTAAAAGGAATCTCATTATAGCTATGTCCATGATTATCCTTCAGATTTTCCACCGCAAGCATCTGATCCAGTGCTTCAGTTTTAATCGGGATAATGTTATTCATGGTTTTAAGCCGGTGTTTAATTTGGCTTAATCTTTTATTAACAACCGGGAAGGCATTAATGTAAACATGAAGTTCGTTTAGCATCTCCTGATTAATCGCCGCTGGAAAAACTACTTTTAGCCATTTAACATTTTTACTGATCTGATTTAAACCAGCAGGCTGAAAAATATTGGCTAAAGCTGTAGGCAATTCTAGCTGATCATCAATATTGAAATCATTTAAGTCGCCCAATGTTAAAAACCTGTTGCTGTAAAACTGTAAAATATCAGCCTTAATCAGGTTAAGCAATTGTTTGTGGTGGAAAGGGGCTTCGATTTTACCCGTTAAAGGTTCATCCATAAACCGTTCCGTGTAAGCCGCGAGTTCATTATCCTTATAGAACCATTTTCCCAGTGAGAGCAAATCGTAAGTATTCTCAGGCACCGAATAATTCTTCCAGTCAAAGAATAAATTCAGTTTATTAAAATCCATCCAGTTTTCGATTCCACTGAAACCAATATACATCGTATTCTTTTCCACAGAGAAGCCTGGAAGCGTATTTAAAACAGGCTGTTTACTGGTTTCTGCAATATTAAAAAGGGTGTTACCAGTTGCGATATACTTTATTGCAGCATTATGTACTTTTACATTGTGCAAAGGACTGAAGAAAATGTCAGTTTTTTTTGCCTTATCATTTTCCTGCTGAATACTTTTTTTAAAGGCAAACTGAGTGTATGGCGAAAGGTAATCTTCCTCCTCAATAGGTCTGGCATGCATGATGGCGTGAGCAGGTAAGGATGAAGTCAGGTGATCAGGAGCCAAGATCCTACTGATCTTGTCAAAGATTCTATTCTCCAAATTTTTAACATCGTTGGCAACATTAAAAAGTTCATTGCTTAAAGCTTCAATGATTAATTTTACTAGCGGATCAAAGTCATTACTGTCTTTAATATTCCAGAAATCTTCTGCATTCTTAAATATTCTATTTCGGATTTCATCTTTTGATGAATAAAAAACTGGTTTCATGTGTAGGATAAATGAGTCGTTTTTAGATTAGGTTGAAAGTGGGCTAAGGAATAAAGCTGTATTAAAAAAATATTTCTCTCCTGTGGTTTTTATTTGTGCCCTAACCGTGATATCTACCTTTTTTTTGATCTCGGTAATTTTGCGTAAAGGGTATACATTTTCTACCTCTGTGATGCGTACTTCTACGGCTATATGATCGATTCTAAATTCATAATCGGTGATAGATTTTAGCAGTGATTTGCGGAATTTCTCCTCCCATAGGCTTTCACTCACAATTAACTCAAAATCAAGGTCCCATATCTCACATCCAAAATCATTACGGTAACGGTGTTCACCATAACGGGTAAAAATAATCAATTCGATATGGTTCGATATAGATTTACCAAGATCAGTGGATTGAAAACCACTACCTAAAAATAGGGAGTTAAATCTGAAGGGTTTATTGAAAAAAAATTCAGACATATAAAATTGGCTTAAAGTTTGTTAAAAGTAATTTAAAATAATCGTTTTTATAACCAAACACAAAATATAAAAAATTGTTATTTCCAAAGTTAGTTTGAAGAAGCTTGTGTGATTTTAGGTGATGTTGATTGTCAGATTAATTATTGTACCCCATACTAAGTGAGAGATTAAAGCTATATGAAACCCATTAACGCCATCGAAATCAGGAATTCTTATATGAAATTTATCCTGAGTTTTTTATTTTTAACCATTTTTTCCATTTTCTGTATTTTCCTCTTTTTTGCAGCTTCTGATTATGAATATGCTTTGCTGGACAAAAAAGTAAAGGAAACTGAAAAACTATCTTATCTCAGAAAAGACATCAATACCAATTTCGACCTGATTTTGGTTCGTTTTAAAGAACTTGCTCAATACCGTGATTACAATGCAAATGAAATGAGTAAGCAAGCTATTCTGTTGGGAGACATTCAAACAGCCAACAACCGGATTAAAGACCTGATTTCCAGAAAAAGTGAACAAAGCCCAAGTTTTGACTTGTATGGTAAACTAAACAATAATGTTGGTGCAATGGCCGATTTGCAGGATTCACTTATTCAATCACGAGGTGATATACAGCGTTATAAAGAGCAAATAAACGAATGCCAGTTGGCCAACAAATCTGCAGCAAATAAAATCAGAAACGGGCGATACGGCCGATAATTTATACCGATGATAAAATTAAGCATAAAAGAAAGGCGTGAACAGTTTTTGTTCTTTGTGGCATTGTTTGTTTTTACTGTAGGACTTCTAAGTTTTGGAATTTTCTATAGCAACAAATCACGATATGAAATTTCAAAAGAAGAACTCGAAGTTAGAATCAGTGAAAACGAAGTGTTTGAAAATATGGTAAAAGAAACCATGCCAACCATTGATACCACTTTTAAACAAATTACACGCTATAACCCAAATGTTCAGGCTGTTTTCTTAAAGAATGATATTCAGCTTTCATTAGGATCTATTAAATCCGCATTTGATCGCAAGGCATCAGATTCCAGGTATAAAATTTTTGTTCAAACGGCACAATTATATGACAGGTTGTTTTATGACCGACAAGAACAAAATAGAAATATATCAGATATTGAATTACACAAAAGACAACTGGACGACTGCATAACTAACAGGCGCCAATTGCAACAAACCATTTCCGCAAGATAAAAAACCTCTAAACCTCAAAAAAACCAACGCTACCTATGTCTGACTCAAACACCAAGCAAGTTAATTCAAATTCGCAAGGCTATGTCATTTTATACATCCTATTGGCTGTATTGCTCCTAACAGGCCTGATCTTTTTATTTAAAAGTTCATTGTTCGAAAAACGAAACATCGACGCAAGAATTCTTAAAGATGAAATTTATTTAAATGAAGATTTAGTTTTTACCGATAACACACCCAAAGCAAAAAAATGGTTATGGGAATTTGGTAATGGCGAAAGAGCCACCACAAAAACAGGATCATATCATTACACAAAACCTGACACCTACATTGTACGCTTAACAGTGGATGGAGAGCTGCGTCAGGAATTTCCTATTACCGTAAGAGACACGGTGAAAACTGCGGTAGCAGATAGTGTGCTCACCATCAGCGGACCAACAGCAGGTTTGGTTAACGAAGAAGTCAGATTAGAAGGCGATGGAGAAGGAAAAGATTTCGAGTGGTCTTTCGGAGAAACCGGAAGGGTAGATGTTAAAGGTAAAACAGCTTTATATACCTATCGTGCTCCAGGAAAATATGTTGTTCGCCTACGATCAGATAAAGCCCGTAAACCTGCATATTTAACCATATTAATTACCGATCCCAATGCAGAAATTGTTGATGATTTTGTAGCACCAGGTGATGGTGAACGCAAAACAATTGATGATATCAGGGCCCGTTTACAGGCCATAGCCAATGGTGCAGATTTTAATTCCAACTATTATTATCTGATCAACAAATACATGTGCAACAATGAAAAGGTGACGGTTAATGTTGAAATGAACGGAAAGAAGAAACAAACTGATATTTATTCATATTGCATGGGCCTAACCTTTGGTGGAGAAATCGCAGTAGATGAAGCGCAATTGACCATTAAGCCAAATTCTACCTGTGCCAGTTTATTGAATATTAAACAACACTCAGGAGCCGTTCAGCCAGCCGCTACAGCTACAACTGATGCCTCTACTGATAAAACCAAATAGATTAACATCTTAACCTCTAAAGCTCATCTACATAGATTATGAAAAAATATTATGCCTTATCCATCCTTTTATTAGGAATATCATTTGCACAGGCACAATCGCCGGCGGCGTTTGGCAAAAGAGTAAAATACATGCCTAAAGCATATGAAAGGCCTGCAGAAACCATTAACGTAAACGAAAATACAAGCAGCAGCACTTTACCCTGGATTGTTTTTTCAGATCGGGAAGATAATTACACAACCACCGCACCAGGCGGTAGCCTGATCATGAAAAAAATAGGTTTTATGGAACCGTTTTATGTTTCAAAAGAAGAAAATGGTTACTTGAAACTAATTAAGTATAAAGCGGGAATGATCAGAGGCAGGAAGATTAATGATAAAAAAAGTGCCATCAGTTACGGTTGGATTGCAAAGTCTAAATTGCTTTTATGGCAACGGGCATTCTCGAATCAAAAAACAGGTTATGCAGAAAAAGCGATTGGTATTGTAAATGGTAAGAATGCCTTAACAGAACCAAAATTCTATTTTGATACCACCGATTCTATTTTAGTTTATAATACGCCGGAACTTAAAGACAGACGTGCGAAAGTAAGATTGCATGAAATTTCTTATATCTACAAAAAATCTGAGGACGGGAAAAAATATTTAATTGGTTCTGATGATCAGTTGGTTGCAGATACGGCTCTAAAAAGTATTTATGGTTGGGTTTCTTCTGAAGCGGTGCACAACTGGGGAGATCGCCTGTATATTACCTCAGCCAAACCTGGTTATGAAGACAGTGATGATTCTACCGCAACAGCAATTAAAAGTGGAATGGATAAGGGAACGACATTCGTTGTAGATCCATTATTGCCCAGAGAAAATCTGATTTTAAAAAGTGTGCCTGTTATTACCAACGATGCTAGTAATTATACTGTGGGTGTAGCAGCTGATGTTTATAATAAGAAAGATAATAAAATTTTAACCATTAATGGATCCTCACTTTCTTATCAGGATTATTTAAAACTTCGAAAAAACAAAAATAAAATCAACGTATTGTTTGTAGTTGATGGTGGAAGCTCGATGACGAAATATCTTTCTGGGATGACCAATACCATCGCTTCATTTGAAAATACAATGGGCGATTTTGGTAAGGGAGCAAAAGTAAGTTATGGCGGTGTGGTATATCGCGGTGAAGCAGGTTGTGCGCTTCAGGGAATTTTCGTGAGTCCGATTCAAAATGATTACCGGAAATTGATGACTTTCTTATCTAATCAGGCTAAAAACACTTTAAGGTGCGATGGAGAGGTTAATGAAGGGCCAGTTTTTGATGCTTTAAAAACAGGGTTAAATCTTTTTAAAGCTAAAAAGAATGAAACCAATCTGATCATTCTGGTAGGTAGTACTGGCAACACAGGTGGCACTAATAATTACCTGATCAATGAATTGAGCGAACAAGTTGCCCTTGCAGACGCTCGTATTTTAGCACTTCAGGTATATAGCGATTTCAATCAATCATTCAACAATTTTGTAATTCAATCTCGTAAACTGGTTTCAGAATCAGCTATCCGTTCTGCTGAATATAGAAAAAATACCATGGTTAAAGGTGAAGGCTTAAAAAGCTTCCAGCCATATAACACCAGCCTTCAGGATTCGATCTCTTATTATTTGGATTATCCTAAAAATAGTTTGATTCAGGGTGGAGTGGTTTTCCCAACTAAAGGGTCGGTAAATTCAAATCAAAGCATGACAATTGCCCTACGCCGTTTTGTAAAAGAAACCAGCATGGATATTGAAAATCAGATCAGTTCATTGGATAGTGCGTTTCGTTTAACAGGCATTTCACGTAAAAACCTCTCTGCTGACGTAGAAGGCTTATTGCCTCCACTAGTTGGTGCTGAAGTGGCCGACAGAATGCCGCATAATGCCTTTAAATATTATAGTACGGCAAACTTATCTGCTGATGTGGTCAAAAATAACCGATCAGCTTTGCAATATGCAATTGTGTTAAATAACATGGAATACAAACAGATTCTTGATGTTTTTTCAATTATGTTGGGCGAAAACCTGCAAGCCGATCAATCTTCTTTTAGAAGTAAGCTGGTTAGGAATTATGTTAGAATGCCAAAGCAATTATTGGGCATGAAGGTCTCTTCAGGCGAAATAAAAGCGATGACACTTGCAGACTACGTGAAATTGGTAACAGGATTGCCACTGAATAACGATTTTTTAGCTAAATATAAAGTGAATGATTTGAAGAGCACTTCTAAAATGCCATTGGATCAGTTTGAAAATTATATCAAATTATTAAATCAATCCGTTCAGCAAATTAAGAGAGCTACGCAGATAGAACAGCAGTTTCTATCTAACGGCAAAATATATTACTACATTACTGAAAATAATTTTAATCCGGCAGTTTTGCCAGTAACCAACTAAGGGATATGGCAATTACAAATTTAAGCGAGTCAGTAAAAACAGCCTTGCACATTGCACAGTCGCTGGCGAAAGAGTACAGAAATGAAGTATTTACCGCTGCGCATCTGCTCAAAGGTTTAATGCATAAAGATGTTGGTTTAAGATCTTTTATTACTTCAATAGGGAAGGATGAAGAATATATCAGCGAATGGGCAGAAGTTCGGATTGAAGAGCTTGCAAAATCTGCAGGTCTTAGCGATACCGTTAGTGGTGCACCAGAAATTGCAGTAATTTTTGAAGAGGCAGATAATGTACGCATTAAGCTAGGGCTGGATTTAATCACACCAGTTTGTGTATTAACCGCATTGGCAAAGCCTGGGATTGGTTTTCAGCCAGATCAATTAAAATCATTTCCGATTAAAGAGCGTGAGATCTTAGATCTTTACGTAAAAGACGAGGAAATTTCAAGAGTAGTTTCTCCGGATAAAACCGCTGCAGGAGCTGAAAATAAAAGTACAGGTAATGCTTTGTATAAGTACTGCATAGATCGGTTACAAATGGTTCGGGATGCTAAAACTGACCCAATCATTGGTAGAGATAAGGAAACCCGGATGATGATGGAGATTCTTTGCCGCAGAACCAAACCCAATGTGATTCTTACAGGAGATGCAGGGGTAGGTAAAACAGCATTAGTTGATGGATTTGCGATCGATATCGTCAATCAGAATGTGCCAGATAGTTTAAAACCGGTTCAGCTTTTTGAGCTTGATTTGGGATCCCTTATTGCTGGAGCATCATACAAAGGAGAAATAGAAGATAGGTTAAAAAACATCATTAAAGAGGTAAAACAGTTTGAAAAAGCAGTACTCTTCATTGATGAAATTCATACTTTATTAGATAGCAAAGGCCCATTGGGTGCCGGAATTGGCAATTTATTAAAACCAGAATTGGCCCGTGGAGAAATTACGGTAATTGGTGCTACAACGATTGATGAATACCGTAAAATTATTGAACCAGAGCAAGCTTTTAGCAGACGTTTTGAAGTTCTTCAGGTGAATGAACCAAATGAAGAAAGTACCATCAAAATGTTGCAGAAACTGGCGGTAAAATATGAAGAGCATCATAACTTAAGTATCGAACCTGATGCCTTAGGAGAATGTGTTCGGTTGGCCAAGCGTTATATGAAAGATAGAAGGTTGCCTGATTCTGCATTTGATTTGCTGGATAGAACCATGGCTGCCATGAAGATGATGAATGATACCTCCGATCAGGTCATCACCAGTTTAGAAGCAGATTTAGAAGCGCTAAATGCTGATGAAGAAAAATCGGAAGCGGATCAGTTTGCAGATTATAAATGGCTATTTTCATTGCTTCAGAATAAATTAAGTCCTGTTTTATTAGGTCGCTTAACCGATGAAACTCAAACAGACGCTTTTGAAACAGCTGAAGAATATCAGGGATATATCAATAGCAGTCTTCAGGAATTAAAGAAATACGCTGCAGAAAAAAGCGACCGGATCACTAAACAGGATATTGCTTCAATTGTAGCTTATAAAACGGGTATCCCAATGGGTAAACTACAAGCTGGAGAAAAGGAAAAATTGCTGAATATGGAGCAATACCTTAAAAAACGTGTGGTGGGACAAGATCAGGCACTTAAAGCAGTTTCAAATGCCATATTGGAATCCAGAAGTGGGTTAAATAAAAAAGGACAGCCCATCGGATCATTCTTTTTATTGGGGCCAACGGGAACAGGTAAAACTGAACTTGCTAAATCAATAGCCGAATTTTTGTTTAATGATGAAAAGGCGATGATCAGGTTTGATATGTCTGAATTTAAGGAAGAACATAGTGCCGCCTTATTATATGGAGCGCCTCCGGGATATGTTGGTTATGAAGAAGGTGGTTTGCTGGTAAATAAAATCAGACAACAGCCGTATTCAGTATTGTTATTTGATGAGATTGAAAAGGCACATCCTTCCGTTTTTGATACGTTTTTACAGATCTTAGATGAAGGCCATATGCATGATCGATTGGGCAAGGAGGGAGATTTTAGCAATTCACTTATCTTGTTTACTTCAAACATTGGCAGCGAATGGATTGCGGAGCAAATCGGTAAAGGCGTTATTCCTGCTTCAAATCAGCTGATGGAAGTAATGGCTGGCCATTTCCGCCCGGAGTTTTTAGCCAGAATTTCAGAAATTGTGCCTTTTGCCCCAATTAATGAAAGCAATGTGGTACGTATTTTTGAGATCCAACTCAATAGCCTTATTCAATCACTGAATAAAATGGGCATCGAATTTGAAATTGCAGAAGATGCTAAGAAAATGATTGCCTTAGATGGTTTTACACCTAAATATGGTGCCAGACAGCTATCAGCGGTTATTAGAAATCTTTTACGTCGCCCAATTTCAAAATACATCATTTCCGGTGAACTTAAAAAAGGCTCAAAGATCGTTGTGAGTAAACATCCGGAAGAAGATCAGTTGGAGTGGAATATAATTCAGCCTGAAGCATCAATATTGGAACAAAAATTGAGTTAAAATGTTAATTACTATATCTTTATAAAATTGAACCTTAAACCTAAAACAACATACTATGTTTAACTATGAAATTGGTGGAAACGAACGGAAAATCGATACATCAGAAGCATTCGCAGAAATTGCCTTTAATAAAACACTTTTTGTACAGAAATTAACGGATAACGAGCCTATCAAGCCTGAAAAGGTTGAAGGTTTAAAAACGGTTAAAGAAGTATTTGATCACTATAAGCCTAATGTTAAAGTGGCTTTTGAAAAGCAAGACGGATCAACCGTTGGTGAAACGATCAACTTTAATGATATGAGCGATTTTGGTGTGAAAAATATCATTAACCAAAGTAACTACCTTACCAATGTGAACATTGAAAGGGAAATGTCTCTCAATGTGATCAAACAATTAAAATCAAACAAAACCTTAAAAGCTACCCTTGATGATGAAGAAACTAAAAATGCTTTCATTAATGCTTTGAAAAATTTTGTAGATGAACTGGAGCAAAATAAATAATCTAAAACGCTAAGAAAACATGTCAAATCCTCAAGAATTAAACGCAGACCAAAATATATCCCAGGAAGCAGGCTTCAGACCAGCAGAGGGTAAGACCGCAGAGAAAACATCACTTAAAGATAACTTAGAAAAACTGGCCAGAGTAGGCGGTTTTGATTTGTTGGAAACTACTGTTGATGGCTTACAGAATTTAAACCCTGAAAGAAAAGCAAGAAAGCAAATCTTTTTAACAGGAGACGAGAAAAGAAAAGAACGTGAAGAACTGAAAAAGAAAATTCAGCTTTGGATCGATGTACTTGAATCTTCTACTTCTGTTGCAGATATGGTAGAAAAAAGCACTGAAAAATTAAACGCTGCAGAAGAAAATTTGAATAAAAATATTGGTACAGCTTTAGAAAGTTCAAGAGAACTGGAACAAGCCTACAGATCTGTACACTTATTTTATAAAAATACAGAAGCTGATAAACTTAAAAATGTAGTGTTGCTTAATGCATCCATGGATCAGATTAAGGATTTAGATAATCCACGTTTTATCGATTATGTTGATGATGAATTAAAGCAAAATTACGATCGTTTAGATTTACGAAAAAATTATTCATTAATGGTTGTTCCCGGTTATATGGGATCAAATAAAGTACTAGAGCGTTGGGGTAAAATTGCACACAGCAACAAAGCCATGCTGGTAACCGATTTTGCCGATTTAGATCAACCTGATGATGTTTTGGATTTATTCACTGCTGCAAATTTCACTGGCGCTGATGCATTCCGTTCAAATGTAATCATGACTTGTAACTGGTTGGTAGGTAGAGGTAAAGTTGCCGAAGTTGGTGAGGAAGATGATTTAACAGTTCCGGGTTCTGCTGCCTTAGCGGGAAAAATGTACTATACTTTAATGTCTCAGGTTACTGCAGGTAAAAAACATGGTGCCATTAATGAAGTAGATGGTGTTAAATTCGACTTGAAGAAAAGTGAAATTTCACATTTGGAAAGAGTAGGATTAGTGCCAATGGTTAATGAATATGGAAAAGTAATGGCATTCTCTGCTAAAACTTTGTTTAATGGTGATAACATCGGTTTACAAACCTATTCTGTTGTAAGGGTATTCGATTACATTACTAAAGTGTTGTTCGATTTCTTAAACAGAAGAGCATTTGAAAACTGGACTTCGAAAACTGAACAAGATTTACGTGGTCAGATTGTGAAGTTTTTAGATGGTATTCAAGGTGCTGATCGATTAATTGAAAGGTTTAAAATTATGCGTTTTGAACGCGATGAGCAACAAAAAGACAGAATCCATTTGGATATTCACATTACACCATATTTTCCTGCGAAGAGCTTCGTAGTAAAATTAGATGGACATAAAGGTGAAGATGAAAGTACTACCTGGGCATCTGAATATAATCAACAACAATAAAGCATTTATATAAAGCTATACTGATATAATATTAAGGGTATTCTAACTAATATTAATCAGTTTTAACTTTATGTTTGAAATATATTCTTAATTAAGATGGAAACCTGATCAATCTGATCAGGTTTTTTTGTTTTTAATGCAATAGGTTAACAAAATCTTTATAGTTTTGTAACATCTACCGCCTCGAAAGCTAAATATCAATATATAAATGAAGCAAGTACTTATCCTGAATGGGGATATAGAGAAGACGGTATCCACAGATTTTTTGATCAATGCCTATAAAAAAGGTGCTGAAAGTGCTGGTGCAACAATCAGGGAAATTGCCATTATTGATCTGATCTTTAATTCCAATAAGCTTTTTAATAACAGGCAGATTGCTGAACTTGAACCTGATTTACAAAAGGCTTTAAATGCGATCAGACAGAGTAATCATGTGGTTCTTTTTTGTCCTGTTTACGTAGACCATATCCCGGCAAAAATCAAAGGCTTTTTTGATCGCCTATTTATGCCAGATCAGATTTTTATGGCGCAGCATCAAAATATCAACAATAACTTTAATGGCCGTTCAGCAAGAATTGTATCTATTTTAGACGAAGCAACTTTTAAAGAATGGAAAGCAAATAAGAAAACAACCTATCTATCCATCAAAAAAGCGGTATTTGAAAAGTGCAAAATGAGTCCTGTATTAACCAATACTATCGGTGAATTACATTCTTTAGAAAACCATTATAGTCAAAAATGGGTTGCAAAAATGGAGAAATTCGGATCTCAGTTAATCTAACACGAGCCATTTACAATATGAGTATGCCCTAAAGTGCTACATGTTGTGGAAAATAACTACACTTTTGTAAGTCAAATGATAAGTTCGTACCGGAAATAAATTATTTTTTTGTAATTTTTGTGATTAAATAAATCTGTGCTGATGTATTTAAGAAAGGGATTTATGTAACATTTTTGCAATTTTATTATTAAATCTTTTCATCCTAATCCAAAATTTAACTTATTGCTGGCTTGATATTTGGGTGTGGTTTGATAACGTAGCTTAAGCTACATTAACAAATCTTAACCATTAAATTTAGACCCTATGGCTTTCAAAGCTAGATTGAATTTTTCGGGCAAGGAGTACGATGTACTTCATTGCGCCTATGCCTTAAACCGTGATGTAGATGCTAAAGGAAGACCTTCTTCCGGAGTTTATGGCGGAACCATCGATATTGAGATCGAGTCAACTGAAGACACCTCAATTATCGAAGCGATGGTAAACAACCAGTACAAACCTATTACAGGAACACTTCTGATCAAAAAAACTGAAGAAGATGCTAAAATGAAAGAAGTTGATTTTGAAGATGGCTACATTGTTAAGTATTCCGAAGGAATCAACATTGTTGGCGATCATCCTATGACACTTAAATTCCAGATCTCAGCTAGAAAGCTGAAACTTGGTAACGCAGAGCATTTAAACGATTGGCCTAAAGTTTAGAAGAGGTTATATTGTTTAGGGTTTAGTATAGTTAGAATGTTGCATCATCAAATATTCAATTACCAGCTAAACACCTTATCCATCTAACCATTAATTTCCAAAAACATTTAAAAAATTATTACCATGGCATTTAAAACCAGATTAACATTAGGTTCAAAGGAATTTGATGTATTACAGTGCAGCTTTTCATTAAACAGAGATGTAGACGCAAAAGGTCGTCCTTCATCAGGTGTATATGGTGGAACTATTAATATTGAAATTGAATCTACCGAAGATACTTCAGTAATTGAATCAATGGTGAATAATCAATATAAACCACAGTCAGGAACCATTACTTTCAAAAAAGGCGAAGAAGATGCTAAAATGAAAGAACTAACTTTCGAAGATGGTTACATTGTTCAATATAGCGAAGGTATTGCGGTAAACGACAATACACCAATGACACTTACTTTCGTAGTATCAGCTAGAAAACTGAAATTAGGTAACGCAGAACACGAAAACGATTGGCCTAAGGCTTAATTCGTATTTCAATATAAAAGAGTAAAAGCGATTGGTGAATTCCAATCGCTTTTGTATATCAGATTTTATTTAAATCGAACACGCTCATCTACTAGACATCATAA
Source organism: Pedobacter psychrotolerans (assembly GCF_004340665.1). Taxonomy (GTDB): domain Bacteria; phylum Bacteroidota; class Bacteroidia; order Sphingobacteriales; family Sphingobacteriaceae; genus Pedobacter; species Pedobacter psychrotolerans. The sequence continues at coordinate 136,455 of NZ_SLWO01000003.1, read as the reverse complement.
AATACCTCATTATGGTGTAATTAAGTTTTTTTATGTTATTGTGAATTTAACATACTAAAGTTTTTGAATGTTTATAATTGAGCACAATTAGTATAAGTCAACACTTATTTAAACCAAGCACGGTACGTGAATTGATTTTGTTCATTATGAACACCGCATGCCTTTCTGAATAAGTTTCAAGTAATTGTTGATCCACTGATTTATCGTCAATATGGAAAAGAAACTCATTGCAGAAATAAATATAGAAGGAAAAGAAATTACACATTTCGCATCTTTCAGCTTAAAACAGGCTTTTAATGATCATCATCATTTTGAGCTTCGTTTTAATCATGATCACATGGGCGCTCCCGGCCTGATCACATTAGATGACAGTCGTGATTTTGTGGGCAAAACCCTTACTGCTTCTTTCGGGCACTCACAGGAAGGAATGCAAAATTTTCTAGGCCTGGTATCCAAAGTTGAACTTTCTCAAAGTCATGGTTATCATGGCGTTTTAATCGTAAGTGGTTATAGTCCTACTATTCTAATTGACAGGGGTCCGGATCTGGGTTCTTACTTGGATAAAGATTTAAATGATATTGTAAAACTGGCCACCAAAGATACGCCCGCCAATGATTTAAAAGTGGTAGCCAATGCGGCCAGAAGTTCATCAATTGATTACATCATTCAATATAAAGAAAGCGACTTTGAGTTTCTTAACCGGCTTTCGGCAGAATACCATGAGTGGTTTTTCTATGATGGTAAACAACTGAATTTTGGAAAGCCAAATGTGCAGCATGAAGTCTCTTTATTTTATGGAAGAGATGTGCAGGAAATGCAATATGCAATGGAAATTGGGCCGATAAAAAATAAACGCTTCTCCTATAATCCGGGTCAGAATGAGATGCTTCAGGGCGAGAGTACGGGAAGAGTAGATGGTACACCCGATTTATCTCATGCCATTAAAGCTTCAAACCTTACTTATAGCAAAACTTTTAATCAACCATCATTAATTAGGGTAGATAATGGGAATGATATTAAAAACCTCGTCGAAAACGAAGAGAAGGCCAATACCAGTGAACTTTTAAAGATTACCGCTAAAGGTGATAATGCAGAATTAAGCATTGGATGTATAGCTGAAATCACCATGAGCCTCCGTAAAGAACTGGAATTTGTTTCAGAGAGTTTGGGTAAATTCTTGATCACCAGCATTAATCACCATATTAATGAAAATGGAAAATACCACAATACTTTTGAGGGAAAAATCTCTACAACTGAACGCCTTTTAGTTAAAAACTTCCATAAGCCACAGCCAGATATGCAATTGGCAGATGTGATTGATAACAATGACCCAAAAGGACAAGGACGGATTAAAGTTAAATTTAAATGGGAATGTTTAACCAATGATGTAACCGAATGGTTGCGCGTGGTTACACCAAGTGCTGGTGTTGGTGAACGTGGAAATAACCGCGGTTACTTTGCCATTCCGGAAATTGATGATCAGGTAATGATTGCCTTTGAAGAAGGAAATATCGCCCGGCCAGTGGTGATGGGTAGTGTTTACCACAGCTCGAGTGTAGATAGCAGCCCGCTGATTAAAAACCACTTAAAAAGTATCATCACCAGAAGTGGCCATTTGGTAGAGTTTGATGATGATGCCAATACACAGGGGATTAAGATTACAGATATCCACCAAAACATTATCCACATTGATACCAAAGGGAATAATATTACCATAACAGCTTTAGAAAACATGACGCTGAATTGCAAGAATATGCAGATTAACGTAGGGGAGAATATGGATGTTCAGGTAGGTCAAAATCAATCCACAAATGCTGGCAAAGATATCGCAACAACCGCCGGAAATAACTATTCCTTAAGTGCAGTTGGCGATGTATCAGAAACTTCAAACAATAGAACAGAGCTTGCTACGAAAGATTTTAAAAGAACAGCTGATACTTCAAACGAAATAGCAAGCGAAATAAGCATGTTCAGTGCAAAAGAAAACATGACTATGCAAAGCGGTAAAATTGTAGAGCTTAACAGCGCAGAAAAATCTAATCTTTTCTAAGTATGGCAATTATAAAGCAGGCAAAAAATATCAGTATTGAGGTTATCCAAAAATACGAATTGCGTGTTGGCGTTAAATTGGAAAAGATTGCGCAGATAATGAATGTGGAAGCTACTGCTCAAAATTTATCACTCGCCAGCAACAAAAAAATTGTTTCAAGCGGTAACAAAACATGAGTTTAAAAATAAACAAATACTTATTGCTTATCCTAACGATGTTAGCTATAATAAGTTGCAAAGGGCAAAAAATGGAAGAAAAATTTGAGTGGACGGGAACAGTCTCGGCTCCGGAAGAGTATCCGATGGAAGTATACAAGGGTGCTTTAATTGCTAACGATTTTACCTATAGTTTTGATGCCATCTGGGGAACGCAGAATACTGGATGGGGAAACGACGGCGGCGTGATGAGCGTAACGACCAAACAAATGGAAGCACCGGATTCGTTAAGTTTTACCTGGCTATCGCTAATGGAAAAGAAATTTTATACCGGTAAATGGAAATTAGATAAGGCCCGCATTGCCCAGTTATTCCATGACGGATTTAAGGATAACATGACCAATAAAAAAGATAACTACACGTTGATCAAAATTGGCCTGGCGCCAAAAGGTAAGGTAGTGGTCTGGCTTAGCGGCCCAGGTTTCCAGACGGAAGTGGGTGCTTTTGAGGCCAATGAAATAACTATTTCAAAAGAACAGGCTTATCCCAATGCAAAGTACATGCTGGAGCCGAATTTTATCACACTTACACTGGAAGATAAAATGATTATGAAGCCGGAAATTTTAGAACGCATTAAAGCTGAAGGCATGCCAGATCCAGCTGTTTATGAACTTTACCGCAAAAAATATCCTTGGCATCCAGAAGTTCATTTACCCGTTGGAGATCAGTTGATATTATGCTATTACAACTTCCTTAACGGTGAAGAAGAAAATCGGTTTGGAGAAGATCTTACAGCTAATCCATACGTTTCCAGGGCCGTACCGAAATACATCACTTTGGTTTGGAAAAAGGAAAACGGAACAAAATATGGGCTTGAAATAAAACCTTTTGACGAAAAGGAAACAATCGCTGCTTTTGAGAAACTCGGAAAATCCGGTGAGATAGACCTCGTTGTATCGCTAAATGCTGACGGGAAAGGAGCAAAAATATCGCTAAAAAATAGTACAGAAGAAATTCAGCTCAACAGGGCGAAAATCGATATCAGTAAAGTGGATTAGTATGACGAGCGTTAAATTGGGCAGTTATGTACCGCCAAACGATAAAGTAGAGTATTTAGATCTTTTTGTAGGTGTGTTTTTTGATGGAACAAAAAACAATATGAATAACTCTGAAGAGCGTAGAGCCAATACACCTACCTACCAGCGTAACGGAACAGATAGCGATAGCAGTTATCAGAACGATTGGTCGAACGTTGCCAGACTTTGGGATATTTACGATAAGAGTAAAAGTATTTATTTAGAGGGTATTGGTACTGAAGATGGGCAAAAAGATAGTCAAATGGGTTATGCCTTCGGTACCGGAAGCACAGGAATAAGGGGAAAAGTGAGAAAGGCATGTGAAAAAATTTTTACAGATAAACTGAAAAGTGCGATAAAGAGCAGCGGAAAAAAGAAATTAAGAAGTATTACTTTCGACGTATTTGGTTTTAGTCGGGGGGCTGCGGCAGCAAGAAATTTTGTTTATGAGATCAGTAAAAATGAATACCGGTCTAGGATGACTGCAGACCCACATACAGGAATCGTATCGAGATATGATTCGGATGGGGAAGCAACAAGTTTAGAAGTAATGCCAGCCTGCGGCCGTTTAGGCGAAATGTTTAGCGCTGCGGGACTTAAAATAGCTCCTAACCAAATTAAGGTTAGGTTTTTGGGCATTTTTGATACCGTATCGTCGTACTCAAAATATTTTAGTGCATCTCCTAATTTCAACGATGTTGAAGAATTACACCTCAATCAGATTGGTCGTGCGCAAAATGTTGTCCATTTTATAGCTGAAAATGAGCACCGTAAGAATTTTTCTTTAACACATACAAATGTTGGGAGGGAACGGGTTTTTCCGGGTGTACACAGTGATATTGGAGGAAGTTACGAAACAGATACGGAAGTAGTATCCGAATTGGCTACCTCGTGGACCCTTAAAGGCAATCTTGATACCTTTAAAGCAAAACTTATAAAAGAAGCCTGGTATAAGGAAGATCAATTGAAAGTTACTGGTGGCAATATGTACTGGGCCCTTGAGGGAAGAAGGTTTATTTACAAAGAATACAGTTATATCCCCTTACAGTATATGGCAGAGCATAGTCAGAATCATGGTTTGCCGCTTGCTAAAAGTAAAACTGAAACAAAATACACCATCAATGGCAATCCTTTGCTACTTAAGGTCAAAGCTAGGCTTAGAGATTATGTAATGGCTAATGGATCACAATATGTTTTTTCTGCAGAATTACCCAAGGATCCCGGGCAGCGGCAACAGCAGGAAGACCTGCGCAAATTGAGAAACCAGTATTTGCATTGGTCGGCAGATAGAAAAAGTTCTTACGGCATCATACAGCCTATGACGCCAAATGCTGATGGCAAAAGGGTTACTTATTAATACGTTCGGTTATGGAAAAAGTAAGTAGCCTTTCAAATTCTGCAGCTCAGGACAAAATTAAGCTCAATATCGACCATGCGATTGATTTTGCACCCAAACCCCGTTCTACAAGGAATTATGGCATTACCATTAAATACTATAACGATGGAAAAACAGAAGTGGCAAAAAGATTAGATTACCAGATCCACCTCAAAGTGAACCAATTTAGAGATGAAAATAAAGTTTGGCAGTTATGCTTTGATAAAACGGACCTTTTTATAGACAGGCATGAGCCTGATTTTGTTGGTGAACAACTGGCCAACATGGGCATGGGTGCAATATATCCCCTAAAGGTTGATGTGAATTCCAGGAACGAAATATTTAGAGGGATTGTTAATCACGGAGAAATCCTAAACCGCTGGAAACAGGTAGCCGAAAAAATCTCTGATAAATATGAAGGTAGATATGCGGAGCTATATTTAGAAAAGATGGAGAAAAAGATATCGGATAGGTTTGAGCTCGAATATGCACTAAAGGCAGATATGTTCTGGAATGTATTTTTTCATCCCCAATACCTAAAATATGATGGTTCATTATCCCGGCAAAGCACATTATTTTTTCCCGTTATCGCTTATAAAAACGTGGCTTTCGAAGGTATTCAGTCTGTTGAACCCAACTACACCGATTATGGAACATTCAAAGTGAATTTTTTTTCAGAAAGTGAGCTTACTGAAGAGCAAAAAATACAGATGGAGCAAAAAGGGGCTTTAAAAATGAAATTAAATGCCGCCTTTGATTTAGATCAGAATGGAGGTTTGCTTAAACATGCCCGTGTTGATTGGAATTTGTATAAAAAAGAAAACGGCGAAGAAATGAGTGCGAAACGTATTGTATTCTCTGCCTACGAAATTGAAAATAGCATTCCAAAAACAGATCAGGAAGCATTGATTCAAATAGAAGCAGATAACGTTGCTAGTAAAAAGAAAAAAGGATTTTGGGCGAGCTTATTAGGTTAATGTAAAAACAGGAGAGAAATGTCACAGAAAGAAATCATTGTACAAGGTGCCACCTGCCAATGCCAGTTTGGTACCACAACCGATAAGCTTAAAGTACTCACACAACAAAAGCATTATGTGAATGATAAAGATGGTGCACAAAAATTAATTGCCTCTCATGTAGATATCGGGATGACTTTTGAAAAAAACACCTTTGGACAATGTAAACTTCAGCCAACCCCAGGTGGTTTTAAACCCTGTGTGCCTGCACTAACTGAATGGAAGGCCATGTATAAAGACATGGTATTAATTAACAGTGGACAGGTTTTGGTAGAAGATAGCAAAGGTGTTTGCACCATTAGCGGTTCGCCCTGTATATTTTTTGCCAAAACCGGGCAGAAAGGGCAGCCTTCGCAGCAGAATATCGATAATGCTGATGAGGAACAACAATCCCAGATTAATCCATTGGTGAATATGAAGGAGCTGGATAAGGCCGGTTTATACGAATTTTTAAACGCTGAATAGTCATGCCAGATAAAATAGAAGATACAAGAGGATTGCAGCATTGTTATTTCAGGGAAAACGGCAAACTTTATTCGCTTGATAAGGGGATGGGAATTTACCTAAATACCGAAAATAAAAATGAATTTGTAGTTGATGAAAGGTGTGTAGGCGGAAAAACCACCAATCCTAAACACACCATTGAAAATGCCAGATGGGCGTTCATATATGATGTGTTTTTTCAAAGCCTGGAAAAAGCAAAATCCGGTGAAATTACCGATAATCTCTGGGGGCCATTAAGCGACGGAAAAATCCCGGTAAGTAAATACGGATTGGGTCTTAAATATAAAGTTGGCAGCACTTTTTTATTTAATCCTTCGGGTTATAGCTATTATTACGGCTTTAAACAAAGAGTAGAACTTTTCAGCGAAAGTCCGGGTACAGGCTTTTATTTTTATGTGATACCGGTAACCAAATCAAACATCTGTTATGCCTACTTTAATAAAAGTGAAGATGTAAAGCGTTATGGCGATTTTGCAAACCTCGAAATCATGCTGCACGGCTATAACCTGGATAAGAAAAACAAATATCGCGGAAAAGTATACCTATTGGAAGAAGATATAGCGAAAGGTTTAATCGGTACAGATGATTTTAAAAAAAATAACCTGTGGAAAGAACCAAAGGTTTTTGCTATATCTCAGGATGCTGGAAGTTCAAGCAATTGCAACAGCTATCATAAAATTTCTTTTCCGATAGAAATTGCCTGGAAAAAGGAACAAAAAGCAAAGAAAAATTTTACCGTAGTACTCGAAATATATAAATATCACACCGAACCCGGATTAATATACGGTACAAATGAAAAAGAAGAACGGGTAGTTTTTAGGAACTTTGCCGATGAGCCTACCACCGATCTGGTTACATATGATGCTAAAGTATTAGGGCTAAAGGATATCGACAATAAATCGTCTATTTCAAGCCGCTTTATCGTATCTGAAGAGTTGATGACCGACTTTTTGGACAGGATTGAAACAAAAAAAGTAAATCAGATCCAGTACATTGGTGATATCAGGTATACCAAAAAGGAATTCGATCCCTGCGGTTATTCAAAAATCGTGATCAAAGATGATGGAGATAAAGAAAGAAGTGCTTTTACCTGCTTTGATGAAGACCTTTTAACCACAGGGGGCGACAAAACTGGTCAGCCGTTTTCCATCATTGCCGGAGAAAAGAGAAAAGATGTATCCATTACGGTAGAAAACCTGCATAATAAAAATGTACCGTGTAATGGCCTACTACTTCCAAGCGGACAAAAGCATGATTCCCCTAACCATGTTTTCTTATTGGATAGGGCCATTGCGGCAGAAAAAACAGATAAAGGCTATACTACTATTAAAGATCCTACGCAAGAGAATGATACCGATGTAATTCCGGATAAAAACAAGGCGCCTTCTGAGGACGTATCGGAAGTACAGGTTTTGCAAAGTGAATTTAAAGGTGATAACCAGATTGTTTTAAAGCTCAATTATATTTATAATAAAGTTTGGCTGGAAAGGAGTTTGGGGGATAACGCAGCTTCTGAATTTATGTGGATGTTCAACTATTTCTGGTTGAGCGATTCGTTGGCGCAAAGTTATTATCTCCCAGTGAGCACTTGCAGATACCCGAACCAGATTGCAAAAATAAACGTGTATCCAGATATGGAGTGGGAGTTTAGTTTAAAGCTATCTTCCGATACACCAGAGGTTTATTCGCACACAAATATGCCTACCGGTGTTACTTCAAGGCAGAACAGGATAAAAACTTTGGCCGCTTCCAACAACCGCAGATTTTTAAATGGTGAAGTATCATTCGATCTCGCTATTAAGGCAAAATCAGGTGATTTTACTAGGGAGATATCAGGCGGGTATGCGGCAAAAATAGAACCTTTTTTAAGGGCTTTAATCAAGGTAAAAGAAACATTGGATGATATAACCGGTGTCACCAAAGCCAAAAATGGAATGGCGGCAAAACTGGCTTCAAAACTGCCGATAAAAATGTTGCCCATTACTTTCCAGATGGATTACCCCGTAATATCGATTGCCGGAACCTGGAAACTTGAACCGGACAAGGAAAAAATATATAATGTAAGGAGAACAGGGGCCATATCCCTTGGTTTTACCCCATTGATAAAAGGAACAGGTAAACTTGATTTAATCGCATGTTCCGAATTTATTCCTGCTGCCGGGCAGGTCATCAAAGCAATACGTACCGCTGCCGATGTTGCAGGAATAGAAATCTGGTTTAACCTCCTTGCGTTTGGACAGATAGATTTAAAGGCAAATATTACATTGGGACAAGAGTATGGTATGGAACCCTTAGAGGCCAGTACTACGGTGGGTATCGGGGCTGAATTAGGGATCAAAGCGGCAGCTGATGTCCCAAAGATCAGTTTTAACTCACGTCCTTCGGGTGAAGGTCTGGGCGTCGAATTCGAAGCCTCTGCAAGAGGCGAAACCTCTCTTATCTTTTCTGGTAAAACCGGTGCAAGCAACGAAGGCATGTATGTTGAAGCTGGCATAGGATTTGGAGGACTTTTGGTTTATGTAACTGCAAAGGCAAAAATATGGAGGGCAAAGGTTGGGGTCGACAATGAAGCCCACGAATTGGTAGAGCCTAAACCAGATATGCTTAAAGGACGTTATTACTATATTAAAAACAAATAAATGAGCAAAAAAATTATACTCGGCATCGCCATTTTAATTCAATTCTTGAATATTGGATGTCAGGCACAAAATGATAAAAAAACAATGGAACAAATTATTAGCGATATCAAATCCCAGGTAAAAACACATAGCGAAACACCTGTTTATACTGTTCAGATGAATAAACAGGGTTGCAAAATGGTGTTGGAAATGCAGGATAACGTAGATTACAGGATGGTGGAGAACAATGGCGAAAGTATGATGTTGCCCCTTAATGCAATGATTACCAAGAGCGGTCCACAAACGGCCATTGTTAAAATTTATCCAAAAGATGGGGACGAATTTATATCTAAATATGCACATGTTAAACTGACTTTTTATCACGCACCCAATAAAAACAGCAGGTTGTCTGAGTATAAAAAAATAACAGAATTTGAACTTCCTTCTGGACTGGAGGAAAAAAAACTTCCTTATTACGAAACTAAGATCCAGTTTGCGGCCACGGTACCTTTTGATTACAGTAAAGAACTGGCCGAAGCAAAAGACCTAAAAACTGTTCCCAATATTGAACAAAAAGTAGTACAAAAATATAATGAGATACGCAATGCCTGCGAAAACTTTGATTCATTGGCTTACAATAAATATTTGGTGCACTCTTCAGCCTTAGTTTACAATACAACATACACAAGTAAGGAGCAGATCGAAGAAAAGGAAACTTCTGGTGATTTGCTTGCCCTTGTTGATCCGCAGGTAAAGAAAAGATCGTTTACGCCCATCCAGAACTATTCGGTTCAGTATTATGCAAACGGAAAAATAGTAGCTTTATGGCAAAAAAACCATCACCCTATTTTACACTTAAAAGGTGAAGTTGCTTCCTCTAAAGAAGGCTCAGAAGCGAAGTCATTTGAAGCTGGAGATCCGATTTTTCTGTACCTGCCAAAAAATGCTGAAGGACTGCAGGTTTGGTAGTAAATATTATGACTAAATTTATGTTAATTAAAAAAGAACTGAACAGGTAGTTCTTTTTTATGAACAAGCTATGATAGCCAAAAGAATTTCAATTGCACTATTTTGCTATTTCCTTTTTTTTAGGCTCTATGTTGTATGTGCTTTATTTTATTCCTTCATCATTCAGGCATCTAACGAAAACCTGATCAGAAAAACAAATGATGGTTTTCAGCTCACCATTTTCCAGTTAGAGTTTTATTTTTTCCTGATCGTCATTTACGGTTTCCGGCCATCGCGCTTTAATAAAACAATTATTAAAAGTTACCGTGTGGATGAACCTAAAAAACTTTCAAAAAAGGCTTTTTTTTGGACCGTATATTTTGGAGTGCTACTTGTTGTTTTTGGAATTCCGTTCATGATATTTAAGAGTGCTTTAGCAGGTGTTTTTGATATCCTTACCGGAGCCAACCAGTATATCGTTGAAAATACAGGCTTACTCATAATGGCTATGGTTTTTTTAGGCCTTAATATGCTGGGTTTTTATTACGATTTTAAAAATGCTTTCGATCATGCAAAAACCCAGTTTTTCAGCTTTTTGTTCGCGTTTATGTTAACGGTTCCGATTTCGGCATTTCTGTATTTAATTTCGATTCTATTGGATATGAAGACTGATGCATTGATCATAATTTGTTTGGCATTTAATCTTTCTTTTCTATTTCTGAATATTAAAGGCTATCTAGGAAATAAAGGCGTAAACTAAAAGGAAATTAGTCCTATATAGTGAGTTATGGAAAGAACCGACCGAAGATATCTAGAAAACGAATATATGGAGAGAAAAAATTTATACAAATCAAGATGAAAAAAAGACAAAATAAGCTAAAAATATTTTTATGCTCCGTTTTATGCTTAATAAGCATGAGCAGCTGTAAAAGTGACAGAATCACCCCTGTCTTGGAAAGAGGCAAGCCGGTTGATCTTGCTCAAGTCGATTTTCAAAAACTTAATCCAGATAATTTTTTTGCTAAACTAGCTTATGTAAAAGAAAATAAAATGGGTGCTAATAAGCATACAAATAGCCGAAATGAAGTGCTAAGTATTGAATGGTTCACACTATATAATATCACTGATCAACGACTATTAAATCAATACAAAGATGTTGAGAATTATATAATAAAAAAGGGAGAGATGTATGGTGATTTAGATTTTGTAGAAAGAAAATCTCCATTAATTGGAATGAAAGATCCAGATTTAAGAAGTTTCGGGTACTGGACTTCGAAGGAAATTATGTTTAGTCGCTTGTATATGAGTTCTACACCAGCTAACAAATTGATTAGGGTAATTCTTGAAACCAATAATTTGCATAATTCGGGTGAGAAGGAATATAATACTTTATTAGAGGTATTAAAAAAGCAGAATAAGAAAGCAAAAATTAAGATGGATCCTCAATCAAACGGAATTCCAAGCTATAGTTGGACTACAGAGGAGAAAGTAATACAACTGTATTTTTCTAAAGCTGATGATTTAAATTCGTTTACCTTAAAGATTGCCTACATAAATCCTGACACTAAAGGATATTTAAAGGAATTTGGAAATTAAGATTATACCGATGAATTTTAAACTAAATGTCAGTAACTAATAAAAACTTAATGGCTACAAAACCAATTTATGAATTATTAATAGATGACAGAGGTGTTACTACAATGTAAAGCATTTCCTGCTATAGCTGAAGTAATTTTGAAAATCGAGGAATTTGAGAAGGGCAACTATTTATAGAAAATTTTACAAGCAGAGAAGTCTCATTAACGAATCTAATATAGCTCAAATGAATAGTAATAATTCTGTAGCCAAAAGTAACACTTTGTCCAAAAATGCTACAATTTTTTGATCTATCCAATGTAGTAAAAATCAGACTTCGGCTATTTTCAAAAAAAACACATTGATCACCAAATAGAAAATCTTCGTTCTACAAGCTCTAAATTAAATTTTATTAAATAAATACACTTGTTAGCCATTATGTATGAGTGAGATACATTGAGTTTGGCTTGGTATTTGGTGCGTAAATTAAGAACAGCAAATGCTGAGATAACCAAATTATTTAACCTTAAATTTAGAACTTATGGCTTTCAAAGCTAGATTAAATTTTTCGGGCAAGGAGTATGATGTACTTCATTGCGCCTATGCGTTAAACCGCGATGTAGATGCTAAAGGAAGACCTTCTTCCGGAGTTTACGGCGGTACCATCGATATTGAGATCGAGTCAACCGAAGACACCTCAATTATCGAAGCGATGGTAAATAACCAGTACAAACCCATTACCGGAACCCTTCTAATTAAAAAATCTGAAGAAGATGCCAAAATGAAAGAAGTTGATTTTGAAGATGGCTACATTGTGAAGTATTCCGAAGGAATCAACATTGTGGGTGATCACCCGATGACACTGAAATTCCAGATCTCAGCCAGAAAGCTGAAACTTGGAAATGCAGAGCATTTAAACGATTGGCCTAAAGCGTAGACGGGGTGATTGTTTAGGGTTAAGGACTTTGAATTGGTATAGTAACTTAGATTCGTTTAGTATAGTTTAGGGTTTAGTATGGTTTAGCGTTAGTGTTGTTAAGTTTTAATATTAGTCTAACCCATCTAACCTTATAACCCATCTAAACATTTTCAGGTTCTTACCAACTAACCGCCTAAACACTTAACCCATCTTAATTACAATTCATTTTTCAAAAACATTTAAAACTTATTAAAATGGCATTTAAAACCAGATTAACATTAGGTTCAAAAGAATTTGATGTTTTACAGTGCAGCTTTTCATTAAACAGAGATGTAGACGCTAAGGGTCGTCCATCATCAGGGGTATACGGTGGAACCATCAACATTGAAATCGAATCTACAGAAGATACTTCAGTAATCGAATCAATGGTAAACAACCAGTATAAACCTCAATCAGGAACTATCATCTTCAAAAAAGGCGAAGAGGATGCAAAAATGAAAGAATTAACTTTCGAGGATGGCTACATTATCCAATACAGCGAAGGCATTGCGGTAAATGATAGTACGCCAATGACTCTTACTTTCGTGGTATCAGCACGCAAGCTCAAATTGGGTAATGCTGAACATGAAAACGATTGGCCAAAAGCATAAAAAACTGTGGATTAGTTTAATTTAAGATTTATAAGTTTAGATTTAGAAATCTTACAATATAACTAACTAGTTAAAATTAGTTTAGGGGTTAGAAGTTTATACATAGCTCACCCCTAAACCTCTTATTCTTTAGCCAATTCCTGAATTTAATTTTCAGAGGCCTGTTTAAGTATTCATATTGTTCCCCTAAAGCGTTGTTTTACCTATGAAAAAGACAAAAGCAATAAAAATAGTTAAGCCGTCTCAACCTACAGATCTAGAATATATAAAAATGTTCGATGACTGCGTGATTGATGCAACAAAAATAGGTACGATTGATAAGGCTATAGACGAGCAAGTCAGTGCCAACAGAAATCGATATACAGACATATCTGATCAGGTGGCTGGTAACGTAATAAAGCCATTTACATCCGTATTAACACCTAGTACTTTGTTTCAGCCAGTTAATGCTTTAGATCTATCCAAGCCTATAGATGGCTCTTTTGCTGCTTTTCATAAAAACACTTTTGAAGAATCATTAAAGAATTTTGTTGTAGGTTCATCTAAAATTCCATGGTATTTCATTGCCTGTGCACACTATCTTGAATGTACATTCGATTTTAAAAAGCACTTACATAATGGAGATCCACTCTCAGGTTATACCGTTAGAGTACCAGCAAATAGGCCAAAAGTCGGACATGGACCACCCTTTACTTTTGAAGAGAGTGCTGTTGATGCCTTAAAGTTCATGAAACTAAATGAAATCTCTAATTGGAGTCTTCCAACAGTATTACGCAAACTCGAAGCATATAATGGTTTTGGATATTTTAAATACCATAGTATCAATTCTCCTTATTTATGGAGTTATTCCAATCAATATGCGAAAGGAAAATACGTTGCCGATGGAAAGTTTGATGCGGAAGCCGTTTCCAAACAAATGGGGGCTGCGGTAATATTAAAAAGGATGGAGCAGCGTGCATTAATATACATTCCAAGGCACTAAATATGATGAAGATTAAAACTTTAATGATTGCGATTGTTTTGCCCTTTTTAATCTGCTGCACCCCAGAAAACGGACAGGGGCAGCAAACAGTGGATAAAAATGCAGATCAAAAATTGCATCAATCATCGCAGAAAACACCTTTGGTAAGTTTAACTGACGAACAGGAATTTAGAAAAACCCTCGAAAACTTAAAAGAGACACTTAAGCAGAAGAATTTAAAAAAGATATCATCTTTATTAAATTATCCGTTTTATACCAGTCATAAGGAAGTACCCAATGGAATAGGGATACCTGCAGATCCGATTAGTTTGAAAGAATTTGATAGCTATAAGTCGGCAATTTTTAATGCGGATGTGATGCGAATTCTACCATTATGTAAAGAGGATAATTTGTCAGAAATTGATGAAAAAACAGATGAGGTTTATTATCGTTCATTAAAAAAATTAACAGATACTGGCAGTAAAATGTATGAGGTCTATATGCAGTATCCGGAAAGCAATACACAAGCCGAAAGTTATTTTAGCTTCATCTTTGGTAAAGTTAATGGTCAGTTTAAAATGCTGTCAACCTATGCAAAATGGCCCATCAAATAGTTAATGTATTTGAAATAATTAAGACGGCACATTTTAAAAATAATTCATTAAACCTCACTGACCTTCAGATCTAATTGTTTGGTTTTTCTTGCCGTTAATGAAGAGCCTGCGGATGCAATTACGACACATGTAACGGCTGCACATTCTGTAAGAGAAAGGTGCTCTTTTAAAAATACAAATGCAGCCAATGATGCCATTGCAGGCTCCAGACTCATTAATATACTAAATGTTTTGGCTGGTAACTGTTTTAGCGCGCTAATTTCAAGAGTAAAAGGAATAGCGCTTGATAGTAACGCAAGTGCTGTACCAAGTCCTAATAATTTGGGGGTTAAATGATACAAACCTCCACTAAAAATGCCGAAAGGTAAAATGATGATCGTAGCGATTAACATACCTATAGATACCGCCTCTCCACCTTTCATTATTTTAGAGATTTTACCTCCCAATACAATATAGGCAGCCCAAAATCCACCTGCAAGTAAGGCCAATAAAACTCCTGAAACATTTAACCCGTTACTCGTCCAGGGTGCGATTAAAGCAATTCCAATGATAGATAATATAACCCAGATAAAGTCTATTGCTTTTTTAGATCCAAAAATTGCAAGTAATAAAGGGCCTACAAACTCCAGTGTAACACCTAAGCCTATTGGAATACGTTCGATTGCTGAATAAAATATCATATTCATCAGGCCTAGTGAACCACCATAAAGCAGAAGATATTTCCATTGTTTGATGTTAAATTTAAAAAAATTAGGGCGAAAAGTAATTAAAAGGATGGCTGCCGATAATCCAATTCTAAGTGATGCCGTAGCGGCTGCACCTATTTCCGGGAAAAGTCCTTTAGCAATAGCGGCACCACACTGAACGCTTATGATGGCTATAATTACTGCAGGAATAGGCGGAATATTAAATTTGCTTTTCATTAAAAATTTAAAGAGCGGCGAAATTACATATTTATAGCAAACAATATAAGTCGAATATTAATTATGTCGGTTCTGTTATAAAACAAAAAAGGCATGGATCAAATCCATGCCTTTAAAATTACTTTAGGTTCAGTTAGCAGAATAATTCCTGTTCATCTCTATTCTCTGTAGGGATTTTCTTTAAAAAGTCGTCGAATCCAGAGCCAATATTATCAGAATAAATGCCATAAGCATCTAGCATATAACCAATATTTTTTTCCGAATCTTCAACTAAATAAAGTACTGAATTGTCTGCAGGGTCTGAGGGTCCTTCAAATCGATATGTTTTAACAATCGTTAAGTCTTCTGGCTTGTAAATCTTACTCAGTGATTTACTTTGCATCTTACCGTGATCGGTCATTTTTAACTCGTTATCTCTTCCTTTCAGCCTCAATTTCTCTAAAATTTGACTCAAAGTGTTCATTTCAAATGGCTGTTCCATAGTTACATGATTTTATACCTAATAAACACTATGTAATGTAAATGGTTTTATAATCGAATTTTAAATCCGAAACTAAATGACTGTCAATGTGTTTGATATAAAACTAAATTTTAATATGATGAAAAACTATTTTTTAGGCTTAGCCATTGCCAGTATGGCATTAATAAGTGCCTGCTCGCAAAAAGAAACAGAACTTGCTTCTGCTAATCTTTCAGAAACTGCCGATCCTTCTAAAAGTATTGGAACAGTGAAGTTTTATGGATTAAGCGATGGCAAAATCAAAATGGATTTAAAATTAAAATTTGCATCAAGAGCTGATAGCAATGTTGCGGTACATTTTCATGAGCATGGTGATTGTGGCGACATGGGTGAAAATACACATGGACATTGGAACCCTACTAAAGAAGATCATGGAAAATGGGGGTCTGGAGAATACCACAGTGGCGATATAGGTAACATCAAGCTAGATTCAAAGGGAGAAGGTGAAATATCAATTACTACAGACCGATGGAGTGTGCAGGATGGAGATGTAAAAAATATCATCGGACGAGGCATTATTGTTCATGGAGGAACTGATGATTATAAAACACAGCCAACTGGTAACTCAGGCCCGAGAGTGGGTTGTGGCGTTATTGAAGCAGTCAAGAAGTAACCTATAATTAAGCTACATCAGAAAAGCGATTAAAATTTTAATCGCTTTTTTTATGCAATTTTAACAAGCCTGTCATCATCATGAAAAAGATAAGATATGGCTACTTTAAATGAATCTCCTCGGGGCAAGACCCATAAAGGAAAAACCAGAAAAACAGCTCCTCGTGTGGATTTAACTGCAATGGTTGACCTCATGTTTCTGTTAACCACCTTTTTTATGCTAACTACTTCTCTGGGCACCTTAAATGCTGCAGACGTAGCTAAGCCTGATCCCTGTAATGATTGTACTACGGATTATCCTGCATCCAGAACAATGACCATTTTACTCGGTAATAATAATATGGCAATTAGTTTTTTGGGCACGCCAGAAGGTGCCGATATGAAATTAATGCCTGTAAGAGAAATTGATAAACAAATCATGAAAAATAAATTAGCAGTAGCTAAGGCCCATCATAATGATAAAGGTAAACATATGCTTGTTATCATAAAACCTGGCAAAAATGCTCAATTCCAGGATTTTGTTGATGTAATAGACGAAATGAAAATTGCAGACATTAAGTCTTATAGCATTGATGATCAGCATTTCAACCCACTAGAAACAAAGGCTATCGATACGAATGATTTATAAAAAGTATTAAAATGAAAAAGTCCCGATGAAAATCGGGACTTTTCATTTACGTTTATTCTTTTAAAGGCCAAAGGCAGCTTTAACCTGATCTACATAGTCTAATTTTTCCCAGGTAAACAATTCAACAGTAACTGTTTTCTCTTCACCATTTGGAGTTCTGAAGGTTTTAGTAACAGTTTCTGGTGTTCTACCCATGTGGCCATAAGCAGCCGTTTCACTGTAAATTGGGTTTCGTAGTTTTAAGCGTTGCTCGATAAAGTAAGGACGCATGTCAAAAACTGATTCCACAATCTTCGCGATTTCACCATCAGTTTTACCAATTTTGCCCGTGCCATAAGTGTTGATGTAAATTCCCATTGGTTTTGCAACGCCAATTGCATATGATACTTGAACTAAAATTTCGTCAGCAATACCCGCCGCAACCAGGTTTTTAGCAATGTGACGTGTGGCATAAGCCGCACTTCTATCTACCTTGCTTGGATCTTTACCAGAGAAAGCACCACCACCATGCGCACCTTTACCACCGTAGGTATCAACAATAATTTTTCTACCCGTTAAACCTGTGTCGCCATGTGGTCCGCCGATCACAAATTTACCAGTTGGGTTAATATGGTATTCAATTTGATCATTAAACAAATGAGCATACTGAGGATTGCTTTTAATAATTCTTGGAATTAAAATACCCACTAAATCAGATTTGATTTTAGCCAGCATTGTAGCTTCTTCATCAAAATCGTCATGTTGAGTAGAAATCACGATCGCATCAATACGAACAGGTTTATTGTGATCGTCATATTCAAGTGTTACCTGGCTTTTTGCATCCGGACGCAAGTATTTAATTTCATCGTTCTCGCGTCTTAATACAGCAAGCTCCTGCAATAATTTATGCGAAAGGTTTAATGCCAGTGGCATATAATCTTTTGTTTCATTTGTGGCATAACCAAACATCATTCCCTGGTCACCTGCACCCTGTTCCTCTTTGCTACTTCTATCTACCCCCTGGTTAATATCCTGAGATTGTTCGTGTATGGCAGATAAAATTCCACAAGAGTTGGCTTCAAACATATATTCGCTTTTGGTATAACCAATTTTCTTGATCACATCACGGGCGATTTGCTGTACGTCTAAATAAGTTTTAGATTTAACCTCACCAGCTAAAATAACCTGCCCGGTAGTCACTAAAGTTTCACAGGCAACTTTTGATTCTGGATCGAAAGCCAGAAAATTATCAATTAATGCATCCGAAATTTGATCGGCAATTTTATCTGGGTGGCCTTCAGATACAGATTCTGATGTAAATAAATACGACATCTATTAAATTTTAATGATAAATAAACATTTGTAAAAGCGCCAACGACCCCTGGAAACAGGTTCTACATGATTGAAGGAGGTATTAGCACTTTTTTTTAAGTGGTTGCAATCCGTCCCGAATCTCTTCGAAATAGCAAATCAGTCCACTATATTATGCGACAAAATTAGCATATTTTCTTTATTTCAAAAATTATAGATTATTTTGTACCCTCATTCTTTACGTTTTGCACACAAAGCACAATATACTTTTTATCATCAACCCAATTTCCGGTGGGAAGGGGAAGCTGCGTATTCCTGATTTTATAGATAAATATCTCGATAAGGAGAAGTTTAACGCAAATTTTGTATTTACGGAATACATCGGCCATGCAGCCGAGCTGGCCGAAGAAGCAGCAAATAAGAATTTCGATATTCTTATTGCGGCCGGAGGCGATGGAACTATAAATGAAGTGGCGACCAAAGTGCTTCAATATAAAAAGATTCTCGGTATCTTACCTTTAGGATCGGGAAATGGACTGGCTAGATTTCTTGGGATTCCAAAAAATCTCCGTTATGCAATCTTAGCCATTAACCACTTAAAAATTGAACAGATTGATACAGCTACATTTAATAATAAAAAATTCTTTAATCTAGCTGGAATAGGTTTCGATGCTCACCTAAGTTCTGTTTTTTCAAACGATAAAAAAAGAGGACTAGCCGGTTATGTAAAACTCGGCTTGCAGGAGGTTTTTGGTTATCGTGCACAGAAATATAAGATCAACATCGATGGGACTGAATACATCAGGGATGCATTTGCAATCAGCATTGCCAATTCTTCTCAGTATGGTAATGATGTTTTCATTTCCCCAGGCGCATCTATTAAAGATGGTCTATTGGATATTTGTATCATTAAGCCCTTTCCTTTAATCAAGTTACCGCTTTTGGGGTATGTGATGCTGAAAGGTAAAGCCGAAAATTCAGAAATGATTGAAATTATTAAAGGGAAACATATTCAGATTAGCAGAGAAGCTGATGGTGCCGTGCATGTAGATGGTGAACCGTTACAAATGGGAAAAGAAATAGAAGCTAAAATCGATCCCCTGTCTTTAAAAGTCATTGTTCCTTAGTTGATTCTTTATTATATCATTTACCCACTTACATTTGCATGATGAAACCTAAAAAAAATAGTTTGAGCGATCTTGGAGGAATTATGTTTTCTACCAATCCTGACTTTGAATACCAGGAAGAAGTAGATGATCAAACTACTATGCCTAATAATAAGCAAGATTTGCGTGTGATGTTGGATAAAAAAAATCGTGGTGGAAAAGCGGTTACATTAATTACCGGATTTAATGGTCGTATGGAGGATCTTGATGTTTTAGGTAAAATGCTCAAAACTAAATGTGGCGTTGGTGGCTCGGTTAAAGATGGAGAGATTATGATTCAGGGCGATGTAAGAGATAAAGTAATGGCCATTCTTCAGAAAGATGGCTATAAAGTTAAAAAAGCCGGCGGTTAATCTGCTCTTATATCATCCATTTTTAATCTGTCTTAGTGTATTTTTCTTATTTTTTTTAACCTTCAAAATATCATATAATATCCTGTAGATCAGTTGTTTTATTGTTAGTGTAATTGCTACAATATGTAATTATTTACTCCTAATTGCTAGTTTTTCTGCTAGATAACTATTTATCTTTGCTGCCCTAACCAACTTATTGTTTATGAGCAAAAAGAAACTGCAAATGCCAGATTTAGGCTATTTAAATCTCGGCAAAAATATTGCTGTAAAGTATCAGTTATCCCCAATGGAACTCATTGATGAGGCCTTAGTGAATAAGGAAGGTCAATTGGCATCATCAGGCGCCTTAGCTGTAGATACGGGTAAATTTACAGGACGTTCTCCAAAAGACAGGTTTATTGTAAATGACAGTCTAACGGAAGATACCGTATGGTGGGGCGATGTAAATATTAAAATTAGTCCGTCACATTTCGATCAGCTTTTTGATAAAATAACAAGCTATTTGCATAATCGTAAAATTTATGTTCGTGATGCTACAGCCTGCGCCAATCCTGATGATGCCATTTCAATTCGGATAATTACAGAAACGGCCTATCAAAATCTTTTTGCCCATAATCTTTTTCTTCGCCCTGAACACGATAGTTTAGGAGAGCGTCCGGAATGGACCATTATTGCAGCGCCCAGATTTCTAGCATATCCGCTCACTGATGGAATACGTCAGGAAAATTTTTCGGTTATTAATTTTTCAAAGAAAATGATTCTGATAGGTGGGACAGGATATACTGGTGAAATTAAAAAAGGCATTTTCTCCGTATTGAATTTTATATTACCTGTTTATAAAAAAGTGCTACCTATGCATTGTTCAGTCAATGTTGGTAAAGATGGAGACACTGCAATCTTTTTTGGTTTATCAGGCACAGGCAAAACAACATTATCTGCAGATCCTGAAAGAAGATTAATTGGAGATGATGAACATGGCTGGGGAGAAGCTTCCGTATTTAACTTTGAGGGAGGTTGTTATGCCAAATGTGTAGACTTAACTGAAGAAAAGGAGCCACAAATTTATAAGGCAATCAAATTTGGAGCATTGCTGGAGAATGTTAATTTCTTACCTGGCACGCAACAAGTAGACTATAGTAATATTGAAAAAACTGAAAATACCAGAGTAGCCTACCCCATTGAATTTATAGATCATGCAATGCTACCATCAGTTGCACCTATACCTAAAAACATCTTTTTTTTAACTGCGGATGCATTTGGCGTATTACCACCCATTTCAAAACTTAATGTTGAACAAGCCATGTTTCACTTTTTGAGTGGCTACACCGCTAAAGTTGCCGGCACCGAAACAGGAATTACAGAACCTCAGCTTACTTTCTCGGCATGTTTTGGAAAAGCGTTTCTGCCATTGCACCCCTCAGTATATGCCAGTTTACTGGGCGAAAAGATGAAAAAGCACCAGGTGAATGTCTGGCTTGTTAATACAGGTTGGAGCGGCGGACCTTATGGTGTAGGTAAAAGAATGAAATTGAGTTATACCAGGGCAATGATTAGTGCTGCGCTCAATGGAAATTTGGATCATTCTAATTATAAAATGCACCATGTTTTTAAATTAATGATTCCTTTACATTGCCTTAACGTACCAAGTGAAGTATTGGATCCTTCAAAAACATGGAGTAACCAGGAAGAATATTTTATAAAAGCTTATGAATTGGCAAATGCCCTTGAACAAAATTTTGAGCAATTTAGGGTACCCAAAGTGTCAAAAGTACACGACGAAGCGTTAAAATTGTGTTAAATGAGCTTTAAAATGCATTTTTTGAACGAAAAATTTGCAATTAGGTTTTTTTTTAGGTTTTATTGTGAAAGAATTGCCTCCGGCTGAGGCAATTCTTTTGTTATACACCAAGTATGTTTGCAATAAACAAAAATCTTAGGTAACGATTTAATTGTTTATTGATTTATTAATTTGTAATTTAAAATCAATTTATAAATTTGTTTTTCGCAACAAAATCAAGTCAAATCCGTTGTGTGTAGTACAAAAGATAAAACAGCTAAAAATTAAAAACAAGAACTAAAACTAAA
Organism: Pedobacter psychrotolerans; assembly: GCF_004340665.1. Lineage (GTDB taxonomy): Bacteria > Bacteroidota > Bacteroidia > Sphingobacteriales > Sphingobacteriaceae > Pedobacter > Pedobacter psychrotolerans. The sequence continues at coordinate 114,417 of NZ_SLWO01000003.1, read as the reverse complement.
AATTAAAAAAAAATGGCAAACGCACCAAAACCAACAACTGTTAAAAAAGAGAGCTCTTCAAGTGCATCAAATGTTTTCGCAACATTGGTTATTCCTATTTGTATCGTAATTGGATTTATTATCTGGAGATTTGTGTTAGGAGATCCAGCTAACTTTATCGACAACAACAATGAAAATTTACCATTACCAAACAACTATCCAGGTACTGCTTACAAAGGTGGTCCAATTGTAGCAATCTTAATCGGATTATTATTAACTACAATCGTTTTCTCTATTGAACGTTTAATCGTAATTGGTAAAGCAAGTGGAAAATCTAGTTTAGATACTTTCATCATTAAAGTAAAAGGTCTATTAAATGCTGGTAACATCGAAGCTGCTAAAGCTGAGTGTGACAAACAACAAGGTTCTGTTGCTAACGTGATTAAATCAGGTTTAAAAAAATATAGCGAAGTTGAGGCTGACACTAATTTAGATGTGGAGCAATCAATTGTTGCCATCCAAAAAGAGGTTGAAGAAGCTACTGCTTTAGAAATGCCTATGTTAGAGCAAAACTTAACGATCATTGCTACTTTGGTATCAATTGGTACGTTAATCGGTTTATTAGGTACAGTAACAGGTATGATCCGTGCTTTCGCCGGTTTAGCAAATTCTGGAGCTCCAGATCAATCAGCATTAGCGGTGGGTATCTCTGAGGCATTAATCAATACCATGACTGGTATCGGTGTATCTACTTTAGCGATCATCATGTATAACATTTTAACATCAAAAATTGACAAGTTAACATACGCAATTGACGAAGCAGGATTTAGCATCGTTCAGACTTACGCTAGTTCGCATAAATAATATTTTGAAATAATTTTTACCGGCTTTATGGAAAACCGGGAAAAAGATCATCATTATTAAAAGTAAATAATATTATGCCTAGAATTAAAGTTAAAAGAACCAGTACGGTAACAGATATGACTGCCATGTGCGATGTAGCTGCTCTGTTACTTACGTTCTTCATATTAACTGCTACGGCAAAGCAACCAGAACCATTAGCGGTATCTACGCCTTCATCAACATATGAATTTAAGGTACCAGCTGAGAACAATGCAACATTAACCATTGGTCAAGGTAAGGTATTCTTTGAAGTGGCTGGCCAAAAAGTAAGGGCTAGAACCTTAGAGTTAATTGGAGAGCAGTACAATATCAAGTTTACACCTGATGAAGTGAACAGGTTTTCGGTTATCGGAACCTTTGGAGTACCAGTTGCAGACCTTAAAAAGTTTATAAACATGCCAGGCGGCGATCGTATGAAGCCAGGCATTCAAACAGGTATTCCTACGGATTCTACTGATAATCAGTTGAATAACTGGGTTTTACTCGCGCGTAAAGCAACTGCTGAAGTTAATCAGCAACCGATGCGTGTAAGTATCAAAGGAGATTCAAAAGAAGAATATCCTGTAATTAAAAAGATCGTGGATGTATTGCAGAAGCAAAAAGTTAACAAATTTTTATTGGTAACCAACGCAGAAGCTAGAAGAAAATAAGAAATGGCAGAATTAAACACAGGCGGGAAGAAAGCCACGCCAAGAGTCGATATGACGCCGATGGTAGATTTGATGTTCCTTTTGGTTACATTCTTTATCTTAACTACATCAATCTCTACGCCACAAGCGATGGATATTGTAAAGCCTGATAAGGATGATAACAATAAGGAAAACAGATTGGAACTGAAAGCTTCTAAAACCATGACTATTTTATTGGGTAAAAGCGATAAGGTAGCCTGGTATATGGGAGAGGCTGGTGCAACAGCTCCAACTATAGAAAGTTTATCACAGGTTGAAAAAGCGATTATCGATAACAGAAAAGTTGCAGATGCATCTGGAGTGAAGGGTGATTTCGTTGTATTGGTTAAACCAACCAGCGGATCAAATTTCAAAAACTTCGTTGATATTATGGATGAATTAGAAATATTAAAGGTTAAAGTTCGTCAGATTGATGATGAAAATATCCTTGATAATGAAAAAGCATTCATGAAGGAGAAGGGTATTTTATAATTGTTAAATCCGTAATCATGTCAAAGTTAGATATATTAAGAAAGGAGTGGATTGAAGTAGTTTTTGCTGAAAAGAACAAAAGCTATGGAGCCTACCAATTGCGTAAAACCAATGGGGCCAATACCACACGGGCATTAATTATTGGTTCAATAATTTTCCTTGCACTTTTCTTCGCTCCCAAAATTTATGGCCTTATCAAAGGTTCTATGAATGATACTGAGCAGGTAGAAAAAGCGCAGGAAGTAGTTATTGCGCCACCGCCACCAGTTGATCCAAAAACACCACCTCCACCACCAGTAGAGCCACCGCCACCAAAAGTGGATCAGGTTAAAATGCCACCTGCGATTGTAAAGCCAGATGAGCAGGTACGTGATGAGGAGCCACCAACAGTTGAGAAACTTAAAGAGGCAGATCCAGGTCAAAGAGATATTAAAGGTGATCCAACTGCGGATATTGTAATTGCTGAGCCAGTAGGCGAAGGACCAAAAAGAGAAGCTGCCGTTGCTGTTGATGATAATAAGGTTTATGACTTTGTTAGTATCGAGAAACAACCCGAATATCCAGGAGGTATCGCTAAGTTTTATAAATACTTAGGTGGAGCAATTAAATATCCACCAATGGCACAAGAAAATAACGTACAGGGTAAAGTATTTTTATCTTTCGTTGTTGAAAAAGATGGTAAATTAACTGATATTCAAGTTACCCGTGGTTTGGGTAGCGGAACTGATGAAGAAGCTATCCGTGTTTTAAAAGCTAGTCCACGTTGGAACCCAGGTATCCAAAATGGTAAGCCAGTAAGGGTAAAGTATAACATCAACGTTAACTTTACATTGAACTAAAAGTAAATGTTAAATTTTGATATTTTTAAGCAAAAATCGCCTAAACAGCGGTTTTTGCTCATTTTAGGCCTAGTCACCTTCGTTTTATATTTAGTAATGGGACTTGCCTTTATCTTTTGGGCACCACTAGGAATGAGGTTTAATTTCATTCCTGCATGGGGACGAATTGCTATAGGTGTCTTCCTAATTTTTTACGCTTTTGTAAGACTGTTAAGTCTTGGCAGAAGAGATTAAAATCCAGTAATGAGAAATATACTTTTAATATTTATAGTCTTGGGTTTCATTTCTTGCAAGAGAAAGGATAAGACTCCTCAAATTAAGGAGACGAGGACAAGTGGGGTATTAAAAATCTTAGTTGATGAAAGCGTAAGTCCAATCGTTCAAGAGCAGATTGATATTTTTAGTCTTGATTATCCGGATGCCAAATTTCAGATTACGGTTAAGCCGGAGGAGAAAATTATTCCTGCTTTTTTAAATGACAGTGTGAGGGTGATTGTGATGCCAAGATTACTAACTAAAGCGGAAGAGAAATATTATACGCAACGAGGCATAAGAATTAATTCAACACGTTTTGCTGTAGATGGTATTGCATTAATCACGAACAAAGACAATATCGACAGTACTATTACCGTTAAAGAAGTTATTGATATTTTACAAGGAAAAGGAAAAACTTCGGTTAAAAAATTGGTCTTTGATAATACTTATTCAAGCACCTTTCAATACTTTAAGCAATTGGCTAATATTAGTCAATTTCCTGCTCAAGGTGTTTATTCAAAAAAATCAAGTGCAGAAGTAATTAAATTAATAGCCGAAGACAAAAATTTTATTGGTATTTTAGGGGTAGATTGGGTTTCTGACAGAAATACAAAATATGCAGATTACCTATCTAAAATAAAAACACTAGGAGTAAAAAACCTGAAAGGTAAAATAGGAGACGATCAATTTTACAAACCAACACAAGATAATCTCATTAATGGAATCTATCCTTTTCTAAGAAACGTAAATATTATAGATTGTGAGGGTAGAGATGGTTTAGGCACAGGATTTGCAACATGGTTAAGAAGTCAGAGAGGACAATTAATTGTACTTAAATCTGGACTTGGTCCTCATAAGTTAATGCCGAGAGAGATTAACCTGACAAAAGGAAAATAAATAACAAATTATAAATTGAACCACGAAGTTATCTCAACAGACACTTCATTTTTATTAAAAAAACAGAATATCCGATGAAAATTTTAAAGAAAGCAATAACCTTAAATGTAGGTTTGGTGTTGATGGGTTCTGCAGTTTTTGCTCAAAATTTAAATGATGCGAAAAAAGCCATTGACGCTGAACAGTATCAAAAAGCAACATCAATGCTTAAATCATTGGTGAGCTCACAAGCCTCAAACGGTGATAATTATTATAATCTGGGTTTAGTTTATTTAAAAACTGGTTATATTGATTCAGCCCGTGCTGTATTTACCAAAGGCTTAACGGCTGACGCTAAAAACAACTTAAACCTGATTGGTTTAGGTGAAGCAGATATGTTATCTAATAATCCAACTTCTGCTAAAACCAACTTCGATAAGGCTATCGAATTAGATAAAAAAAATTACAAAACCTATCTGGAAATTGGTAAAGCTTATTTAGCACAAGATAAACCTAGTGATGATGTGTCTAAACCAGATTTCACCAATGCTCTAGCTAATATTACCAAAGCTGATGAATTAGATTCGAAAGATAAAGATGCAGAGGTTTTCTTAGCTTTAGGTGATGCTTATGCTTTGCAAAAGAAAAATTCTGAGGCATTAGGTCCTTACATGCGTGTTGGTGATGTAGATCCAAATAATCGTAGAGCTAAAACTCAGATTGGTAAAATGTATAAGGAATCCAGAGCATTTCCAGAAGGAGAGAAAGAATTACAAGATGTAATTGCTGCGGATCCAAACTATGGTCCTGCATATCGTGAATTAGGTGAGCTTTACTTACAATGGAGTAGTTTTGGTACTGATCAGGAAAAAGCTAAAAAAGGAATTGAGAACTATAAAAAATATATGGATTTGACAGACAAATCTTTAGAGTCTCAATTACGTTATGCACAATTCTTATTTTATGCAAAAGATTATGCTACTTTAGAACAAGTTGCTTCAGCTATTCAGGCTCCAGCTAATGATCCTAAAAGTGCTGTTGTATCAAGATTAAAAGGATGGGCTGCCTATGAAAATAAAAATTATCCAGCAGCCTTAACCAGCATGAATGAATTCTTTGCTAAGGAAAAAGATCAAAATAAAATCTTAGGATTTGATTATTTGTACTTAGGTAAAGCACAATTAAAATCTGGTCAAGACAGTTTAGCATTAATTAACATCACTAAGGCAGTAGAAAAAGATTCAACTAATGTTGAAGCTTTAGCAGAAGTTGCTAAAACATTTTTCGATGCTAAAAAGTATGCTAAAGCAGCTCAGATATACGATAAAGTGATTGCTGCAAATCCTAATGGAAAAGGCGTGTTATATAGCTATTTCTATGATGGATTAGCTTACTATTTTGATTATGCTACTCAATATTCAGCTAAGAAAAATCCTTCTAAAGATCTATTAGTTAAAGCAGATTCTTCTATAGCAAAAGTAGCTCAACTTGCTCCAGAAACAACTGATGCATATTTATACCGTGCAAGGGTTAATAGTTTAATGGATGATGAAAAGGCGCCAAAAGGATTAATGGTACCTCACTTTGAAATGTTTATCAAAAAAGTAACTGAAAAACCAGAATTAGTAACACCTAATGCTAAAAAATTATCAGAAGCTTATGATAACCTTGGAGGGTTTTATTTCAATACTGATAAAGCAAAAGCAAAAGAGTATTTTGATAAAAGTGTAGCGGTATATCCTACAGGAACATTTGCTGCAGCGAAATTGAAAGAATTATCAGCTCCTGCAGCTAAAGGAAAAGGTAAATAATTTTAAAGTTAAATAATTTAGAAAAGGCAGAGTTTGGTTACTCTGCCTTTTTCTTTTACTTTTGCGTCAGAAAATATTAGATTATGCAAGCACAAAGTACCTCAATAGATTTTTTACCAATTATATTTCAAGTAATTGTTGCTTTAGGTTTTGTCGTTACCACTTTGGTTGCTACACACTTTTTAGGCCCAAAACGTAAAACCAGTGATAAGCTTGAGGTATTTGAAGCTGGCGTGAAAAGTGTAGGTAATGCCCGTCAGCCATTTTCCATCAAATATTTCGTTGTAGCGATCCTCTTTGTATTGTTTGATATTGAAGTGATCTTTATGTATCCATGGGCTGTAAATTTCAGAGCATTGCGAATGGACGGAATGATCGAAATGTTCATTTTTATGGGGACATTACTTTTAGGCTTTATTTATGTAATAAAGAAAAAAGTTTTAGACTGGAACTAATCCAATTGACAGTTCTTAATCCACTAATTTTAACTGAAAACTAAAAGTGTATCAATTACACTATCTAGTATTCTCTTTAATTATTTAGAAAGGTTCTAAATCAAGTTAAGCTTGTTTAATTGCCTTTTAAATATTGTAAATTTGTTGCTCATTCTGCAAAAGGATGAGCATTTTTTGTTTATAAACATGAGTGAAATTAATATAGTAGACGCACCTCCAGGAACCGAAGGACCTGGCTATTTCGCCACTTCTTTAGATAAAGTGATTGGTTTAGCTCGTTCTAATTCATTGTGGCCGTTACCTTTTGCCACATCTTGTTGTGGAATTGAGTTTATGGCTACCATGGGTTCTCACTATGATTTAGGTCGTTTTGGTGCAGAGCGCTTAAGCTTTTCTCCTCGCCAGGCAGATGTTTTAATGGTAATGGGAACTATTGCGAAAAAAATGGCTCCTGTATTAAAACAAGTTTATATCCAAATGGCAGAGCCACGTTGGGTAATGGCTGTTGGTGCCTGTGCAAGTAGTGGTGGTATTTTCGATACTTATTCTGTTTTGCAAGGCATTGATGAAGTGATCCCGGTAGATGTTTATGTGCCAGGCTGCCCGCCAAGACCAGAAGCCATTTTAGATGGTTTTCAACGTATTCAGGATTTGGTAAGAAACGAATCAGGCAGAAGAAGAAACTCTGATTATTATAAAGAACTTTTAGGTCAATACGGCATTAAATAATGGAAGAAACGACACTAAATAACGATGTTCATGTTAAGCTGACTGAAAAGTTCGGCGAAAAAGTTACTGCTGTTTCTGAGCCATATGGCTTTTTAACTATTGTAACTTATAAAGATGTGATTATTAATGTGCTTTCCTATCTTAAAGAAGAATTAAAGTTCAATTTCCTTACTGATATTACTGCTGTTCATTATCCTGGTAAAGATCATGGCATTGCGGTAGTTTACCATCTAAACAATATGGTAGAGAAAGTAAGGATCAGAATTAAGGTTTTCATTTCTGAGCAAAATCCAACTATTCCTACCGCAACAACAATTTGGAAAGGTGCGAATTGGATGGAGCGTGAAACGTATGATTTGTTCGGGGTTAAATTTGAAGGTCACCCTGATTTACGCCGGATTTTAAATATGGACGATTTAGGTGTTCACCCCATGTTGAAACAATATCCGTTAGAAGATCCGAACAGAGTTGATAAAAAAGACGAATTTTTTGGAAGGTAATTTATATGAATCATAACCATCCGGTATATACAGATAACGACCCGCAAAGTGAGCTGGTAACCTTAAATTTAGGCCCAACGCATCCTGCAACCCATGGCGTTTTTCAAAACGTTTTGCAATTAGATGGCGAACGGATTGTGAGCGGCGTTTCTACAATTGGGTACATCCATCGTGCTTTCGAAAAGATTGCCGAGCATCGGCCGTTTTATCAAATCACACCACTTACTGATCGTTTAAACTATTGTTCTTCGCCTATCAATAATATGGGCTGGCACATGACGGTTGAGAAGTTGCTGAATATCCAAATGCCAAAACGTGTAGATTATCTTCGCGTAATCATCATGGAGCTTTCACGTATTGCCGATCACATTATCTGTAATACGATTATTGGTCAGGATACCGGGGCAACTACAACATTCCTTTACCTGTTTCAATTCCGTGAGCATATTTACGAGATCTTCGAAGAGGTTTGTGGCGCTCGTTTAACCACTAACATTGGTCGTATTGGTGGCTTTGAAAGAGATTTTAATGAAATTGCTTTTACCAAAATCAATAAATTTTTAAAAGAGTTTCCAGTAGCTTTAAAAGAGTTCGAAAACCTTTTAACCCGTAATCGTATTTTTATTGATAGAACAGCTGGTGTTGCTGAAGTTACTAAAGAGGCTGCCTTAGAATATAGCTGGACTGGTCCACTTTTGCGTGCGACAGGTGTAGATTATGATGTTCGGGTAAGCGACCCTTATTCATCATATCAAGATTTTGATTTTGAAGTTCCAGTAGGAACCAGTGGTGATATTTACGACAGATATTTAGTTCGTAACGAAGAGATGTGGCAGAGTTTGCGCATTATTGAGCAGGCAATTTTGAAGTTGAAAACAGAACCTAAAGGTATTTTTCATGCTGATGTTCCTGATTTCTATCTTCCTCCAAAACAAGAAGTTTATAACAATATGGAAGCATTGATCTATCACTTTAAAATTGTGATGGGTGAAATTGATGCTCCAAAAGCAGAAGTTTATCACGCTGTAGAAGGTGGGAACGGAGAATTGGGTTTCTATCTGATTAATGATGGTGGTCGTACGCCATACCGTTTACACTTTCGCAGACCTAGTTTTATAAATTACCAGATGTTTGCACCAATGAGCGAAGGCATGTTATTGTCTGATGCCATTATCAACATGAGTAGTATGAATATTATTGCAGGAGAATTAGATGCTTAAAGTAGAAGAACAAACACCTGTACAATTATCATCAGAATTGCTTGCCAAATTTGATGAAGTTAAAAGTCGTTATCCTGAAGGGAAACAAAAATCAGCTTTGTTGCCATTATTACATTTGGTACAGGCAGAATTTCTTTGGGTACCTACATCTGCAATGGATCAGGTTGCTGCTTACCTGAACATTCAACCTATTGAAGTATATGAGGTAGCTACATTTTATACCATGTACTTCTTAAAACCACAAGGTAAATATGCTTTAGAGGTTTGTCGTACAGGGCCTTGTTGCCTGGTGGGTGCAGAAAAAATATTAGATCACCTGGAAGCAAAGCTAGGTGTTAAAGAAGGTGAAGTTACTGCAGATGGTTTATTCAGCTTCAGAGGAGTTGAGTGTTTAGCTGCCTGTGGATTTGGTCCGGTGTTGCAAATTAGCCCGGAATATACTTTCTACGAAAACTTAACTACTGAGAGTGTAGATAAATTGATAGAAGATTTGAAAAATAAGTCTTAAGTCCAAAGTCTTAAGTCGGGAGTCGTTATGACTCAAGGCTATGGACCACAGACTACAGACTATAGACTAATAAAAATGTCTCGAAAACTGTTACTTGAGCATATAAACGTACCAGGCATCAATACACTTGAGGTCTATCGCCAGAAAGGCGGGTACCGTGCCGTTGAAAAAGCCCTTAAAACTTTAACACCTGAAGAGATTGTTGAAGAAGTTAAGAAGTCAGGCTTACGCGGTCGTGGTGGTGCGGGTTTCCCAACGGGAATGAAATGGAGCTTTTTGGCTAAACCAGAAGGAGTTGCACGTTATTTGGTGTGTAATGCTGACGAATCTGAGCCTGGCACTTTCAAAGACCGTTATCTGATGACTCACATTCCTCATGCTTTAATTGAAGGCATGATTGTAGCCAGTTTTGCTTTGGGTGCAAAGGTTTCATACATCTACGTTCGTGGAGAGATGATGCCTCAGATCCGTATTCTGGAGAAAGCCATTGCAGAAGCAAAAGCTGCCGGATGGTTAGGTAAAAATATTTTAGGAACAGGATACGATTTAGAATTATACGTTCAGCCAGGTGGTGGTGCTTACATTTGTGGTGAAGAAACTGCTTTATTAGAATCACTTGAAGGCAAAAGAGGTAATCCGAGAATTAAACCGCCTTTTCCTGCTATAGCTGGATTATATGGGTGTCCAACCGTAGTGAATAATGTAGAGTCAATAGCTGCAGTAGTGCCCATTATTAATGATGGTGGTGATGAATATGCTAAAATTGGTATCGGCAGAAGTACAGGTACAAAATTAATCTCAGCATCTGGAAATTTAGTAAAACCAGGAGTATATGAAATTGAATTAGGTTTACCAGTTGAAGAATTTATCTATTCTGATGAATATTGCGGTGGCATTGCCAATGGAAAACGTTTGAAAGCAACTGTTGCTGGTGGATCATCGGTGCCAGTTTTGCCAGCAAACTTAACATTAAAGTATGCTAACGGCGAGCCTCGTTTAATGAGTTACGAATCTTTATCAGAAGGTGGATTTGCTACTGGAACCATGATGGGGTCTGGCGGTTTCATTGCTTTTGATGAAGACCAATGTATTGTTCGCAATACCTGGAATTTCTCTCGTTTTTATCATCATGAAAGTTGTGGACAATGTTCGCCTTGCCGTGAAGGTACCGGGTGGATGGAAAAAGTATTACACAAAATTGAGCATGGCCATGGAACAATGAGTGATGTGGATTTACTTTGGGATATCCAACGCAAAATTGAAGGGAATACCATTTGTCCATTAGGAGATGCAGCAGCCTGGCCTGTGGCAAGTGCAATCCGTCATTTCAGAGATGAATTTGAATGGCACATTAAAGAACCTGTTAAAAGTCAGAGTCAAAATTATGGTATTGCAAATTATGCAGTGCCGATAGAAAAAGCTCCTGTAACAGAAGAGAAATAAAATCTTAAGGTCGCAAAATGTGACCTTAGAAAATTTAACTTAACAATGAAGTATATGTAAATGAAAGAAGAAATATCACCAGCTATCATCCCCAACGAAGTAATAATTAATAAAATATATCTTTTTAGAGGAGTAAAGGTGATGTTAGATTCTGATTTAGCAGAGCTCTTTGGTGTTGAGACTAAACGACTAAAAGAACAGGTTAGAAGAAACATAGAACGGTTCCCTGAACATTTTATGTTTGAATTAACAAAAGAAGAAAACGATGTCTTAAGGTCGCAATTTGCGACCTTAAGACATGGACAACACTCAAAATACCCTCCGTTTGCATTTAGCGAACATGGTATTTTGCAACTATCAAATGTTTTAAAAAGTAAACAGGCGATAGAAGTGAGTATTAAAATTATTGATGTATTTGTACAGCTTAGAACAATGGTTTTAAGTAATACGGAAATAAGACTCGAAGTAGAAAAAATAAAGAAGAAGGTAGATAATCAGGATAAAAATATTGAAGTCATATTCAGGTATTTTGATGAGCTACTAGAACAGAAAGCGCAACCAAGAAAAGAAATTGGTTACAAAATCTCGGAAGAGAAAAAATAAATTATAAAAGATTGCTTGGTGCCTCGTAATGGTGGTATAAGCATAAAAAATAAAAGAATATCATTAACCATGAGTGAAAAAGTTAAGGTTACGATAGATGGAATAACAGTAGAGGTTGATAACGGAACCACTATCCTGAATGCTGCAAGGCAAATAGGTGGTGATATCGTTCCGCCAGCCATGTGCTATTATTCTAAGTTAGAAGGCAGTGGTGGTAAATGCCGTACCTGTATTGTTAAGGTAACAAAGGGTTCGGAAAAGGATCCACGCCCAATGCCAAAACTGGTTGCATCTTGCCGTACCACAGTAATGGATGGCATGGAAGTGTTAAACATTACTTCTCCTGAAGTTTTAGAAGCACGTGCAGGTGTGGTAGAAATTTTATTAATTAACCATCCGTTAGATTGCCCGGTTTGTGATCAGGCAGGTGAGTGTGATTTACAAAATTTAGGCTACGAGCACGGATTGCAGAAAACACGTTATGAGTTTGAGCGTCGTACTTTTGAGCGTATCGATATTGGCGATAAAATTCAGTTGCACATGAATCGTTGTATTCTGTGTTACCGTTGTGTTTTCACTGCAGATCAAATTACAAACAAACGTGTTCATGGGATCTTAAACCGAGGAGACCATTCAGAAATTTCGACTTATATCCAACAAGCCGTTGATAATGACTTCTCAGGTAACGTAATTGATGTTTGCCCGGTTGGTGCTTTGACGGATAGAACATTCCGTTTCAAAAACCGTGTATGGTTTACCAAGCCGGTTGATGCGCATCGCAACTGCGACCATGAAAAATGCAATGGCAAAGTAACACTTTGGTATAAAGGTGAAGATGTTTTACGTGTTACGGCCCGTAAAGATCAGTTCGGTGAAGTAGAAGAATTTATCTGCAACACTTGTCGTTTTGATAAAAAAGCAACTTCAGACTGGACAATTGAACATCCAACACATATCGATGATACCTCTGTAATTGCATCTAACCACTACGAAACATTAAAGCCAATTCCTGTCATTAAGCCGAATGCGGCTTTACAGGCAGCAAATGAAATTGAGTTACATAAAACAGTAAAATACTAATGGATACAGGTTTTATCATTGAAAAATTTATTCTGGTAGCGGTTATTTTCGGTATTAGTTTGGTAATTGCCATGTATTCTACATATGCAGAACGTAAGGTTGCTGCTTATCTTCAAGATCGTTTAGGCCCGGATAGAGCTGGTCCTTTTGGGATATTGCAACCTTTAGCCGATGGTGTAAAAATGTTTATGAAGGAGGAGATTATTCCTACTACATCAAACAAATGGTTATTTATTATTGGTCCCGGTTTGGCACTACTTTGTGCTTGTATTGGTACTGCAGTTATTCCCTGGGGAAGCCCCATGGAAATTGGAGGCAAAATTGTTCCTCTTCAGGTGGCCGATATTAATGTTGGGGTTTTATACATCTTTGGTGTAGTTTCTTTAGGTGTTTATGGGGTAATGATTGGTGGTTGGGCATCAAATAATAAGTATTCATTATTAAGTGCTATTCGTGCAGCTTCTCAAAACATCAGTTATGAAATTGCGATGGGCTTGTCCATCATCGCTTTGCTTTTAATGACCAATACCCTAAGTTTAAAAACGATTGTTGAACAGCAACATGGCCTTAATTGGAATGTTTGGTATCAGCCACTCGGATTTTTAATCTTTATGATCTGTTCTTTTGCAGAGACTAACCGTGCACCATTTGATTTACCTGAATGTGAAACCGAATTAATTGGCGGTTACCATACAGAGTATTCTTCGATGAAATTGGGTTTTTACCTTTTCGCTGAATACATCAACATGTTTGTTTCATCAGCTGTAATGGCAACATTATACTTCGGTGGATATAACTATCCTGGGATGGATTATATGGCTACTTTGCTAGGGCCAACATGGGCACCACTTTTTGGTGTGGGTGTTTTCTTTATAAAAATAGTATTCTTTATCTTTTTCTTCATGTGGGTGCGTTGGACAATTCCTCGTTTCCGTTATGATCAATTGATGAATTTAGGTTGGAAAGGTTTAATACCTTTGGCCATTGCCAATATTATAATAACTGGAGTTGTGATTGCGATTATAGAGAAGTTTTAATTATGGAATCATTAAGTAACAAGAAAAAAGTACTGGAACAAAAGCCGTTGAGCTTTATGGAAAGAATGTACCTTCCAGCTATTGCAAAAGGAATGGGCATTACCATCAGCCACTTGTTCAAAAAAGAAGCAACAGTAAGATATCCGGAAGTTGAACGTGAATTTTCTGCAAACTTCAGAGGAATGCATTCCCTTAAACGTGATGAAAACGGAAAAGAGCGTTGTACTGCTTGTGGTTTATGTGCATTATCTTGTCCGGCTGAAGCAATTACAATGATTGCGGCAGAGCGTAAAACAGATGAAAAACATTTATATCGTGAAGAAAAATATGCCGCCACTTACGAAATCAATATGTTACGTTGCATTTTCTGTGGATTATGTGAAGAGGCTTGCCCTAAAGAGGCCATTTATTTAGATGGACCAATTGTACCTGCTGATTATTTACGTAAGGATTTTATTTACGGAAAAGATAAGTTGGTCGAGGCTCCGTTAGAAATGAAAAAATAATTAAACCCAGTCCGTCATTGCGAGGAACGAAGCAATCCTAATGCGATAGACGTAAAACTAATAAGATTGCTTCGTGCCTCGCAATGACGAGGAGTATAAAATAACAAATTAATGAGTACACAAGTATTCTATTTCGTAGCCACATTAAGTATCATCTTTTCGCTGATGGTGATTTTTGCAAAAAATCCAATCCATAGTGTATTGTACTTAATTCTTACCTTTTTCACATTTACGGTACATTATGTATTGTTAAATGCTCAGTTTTTGGCCGTTGTAAACTTTATTGTTTATATGGGTGCAATCATGGTATTATTCCTCTTCGTATTGATGCTCCTCAACCTGAATAATGAAACAGAGCCATCAAAATCACCCTTGATTAAAATTGTAGGCGTAATTGCAGGTTGTTGCTTGGTTGTAACCTTAGTTGGTTCTTTCAAAGCCGCGACCATTACAAGTCCTTTAATTTTAAAAAATCCGGGATTAGGTTTAGTAGAGAACTTAGGTAAAGAACTTTTTGGGCCATTCTTATTGCCATTCGAATTATCATCTCTGTTACTATTAGCAGCAATGGTTGGAGCAGTTTTATTATCTAAAAGAGATGAGGTAGAAATATAATGGAAAATTTAACTACACAAATGGCTGGCGTTCCACTCAATCATTACATCTATTTATGTGCAATTATTTTCACAATTGGTGTAATTGGCGTGTTAACCCGTAGAAATGCAATCGTAATCTTTATGTCGGTTGAGTTGATGTTAAACGCAGTAAATTTGCTTTTAACCGCTTTCTCGGTACATAGCAACGACCCATCAGGGCAGGTTTTCGTATTCTTTATTATGGCACTTGCCGCTGCAGAAGTTGCAGTGGGTTTAGCGATTATCGTAATGGTTTACAGAAATACGAAATCTATAGATATTAATATTTTAAATCGCCTTAAGTGGTAAATATATAGTAAGAATGACAATAGAACAATTGATTTGGTTGGTTCCTTTACTTCCTTTTTTAGGGTTTGTAATCAACGGGCTGGGCAGAAAATCTTTATCTAAAGGGCTTGTAGGTATTATCGGAAGTGGCGTAATTTTGGCTTCTTTCTTAATCAGCGTAGTTATTTTCTTTAGTTTACAAGGCGACACACAAAAATCTCACGAAGTATTTTTATTCGATTGGATTAGCGCCGGAACATTACACATTCCCTTATCATTCCTGGTTGATCCATTAAGTTCAATCATGCTTTTGATCATTACTGGAATAGGTTTCTTGATCCATTTATATTCTACCAGCTACATGCACGATGATGAAGAATTTGGTAAATTCTTCTCGTACCTGAACTTGTTTGTGTTCTTCATGCTACTCTTAGTCTTGGGTTCAAACTATATCGTGATGTTTATTGGCTGGGAGGGCGTAGGTTTATGTTCCTACTTGTTGATCGGTTTCTGGTATACTAATAGCGCTTATGCATCGGCAGCCAAGAAAGCTTTTGTAATGAATCGTATTGGCGATTTGGGCTTCTTATTAGGTGTATTCTTAATGTTTAACTTTTTTGGAAGTGTGGAGTTCTCGAAAATCTTCCCTCAGGCTGCAAACATGTTACCTGGAAACAATACTTTGGTTTTAATTACCATTTTATTATTTATCGGCGCTTGTGGTAAATCGGCACAATTGCCATTATTTACCTGGTTACCAGATGCGATGGCCGGACCAACGCCTGTATCTGCATTAATCCATGCGGCTACAATGGTTACAGCTGGTATCTACATGATTGCCCGTTCAAGCGTATTATTTGATCTAGCTCCATTTACGCAGCACATTATTGCCATTATTGGTGCAGCAACAGCTTTAGTGGCTGCTATTATTGCCTTAACACAAACAGATATTAAAAAGGTTCTGGCTTATTCTACTGTATCTCAATTGGGATACATGTTTTTAGGTTTAGGTGTTGGTGCTTATACAGGTTCATTCTTCCATGTGTTAACCCATGCATTCTTTAAAGCGTTATTATTCTTAGGGGCAGGTTCCGTAATCCACGCCATGCACCACGAACAAGATATGCGCCATATGGGTGGCTTAAGAAAGAAACTTCCTGTTACATTCTTAACCATGATGATTGGTACCATCGCTATTGCAGGTTTACCACCATTTTCGGGTTTCTTTTCAAAAGATGAAATTTTAGCACATGCTTTCCAATATAGTCCGGTACTTTGGGGAGTTGGTGTATTAACTGCATTTTTAACTGCATTTTATATGTTCAGAATGATGTTCCTTACTTTCTCAGGAAAATATAGAGGAACACACCATGAAGAAAGTCACGTTCATGAATCACCTAAAGCGATGACTATTCCATTAATTATTTTAGCTGTTTTGGCAGCGATTGGAGGTGCTATTAACATTCCTCATATTTTTGGTGGAAATGAATGGTTGGCACATTGGTTATCAGGTGCTGGCGTTGCACAACATGAATTGGATTTAAGCCATTCTACTGAATACACCTTGATGGGCGTTTCGGTTGTTGCTGCAATTTTTGCTTTGCTTTATGCTTACACCAGGTATGTTAAAGGTGCTCGTGTTCCTGTAGCTGATGAAGCACCTCGTTCTGCATTAGCAAAATTATCTTACCGCAAATTTTATCTGGATGAGATCTATGATTTCATCATTACCAAACCATTAGATGCATTATCAAAATTCTTTTACAGAATTATTGATACGAAATTTATTGATGGTATCGTGAACGGACTAGGATGGAGCACATCCGAAGCCAGTAAAGGTATTCGTTTATTACAAAGTGGAAACGTAGGTTTCTATATATTTATGATGGTATTCGGTATCATCGCATTGCTTGCATATACATTTTATTACATCTAAAAAGGGTTCAAAATTAAATAATGGAACAACTTTTATTACTTATATTTCTTCCGCTTGCAGGTGCTATCATCACCGCTTTTGCAGGTAAGTCGGCTAAAATGGTCTCAACCATAATTTCGGTTGCTTCCTTAGTCCTGGCTTTGTTTATCGCCTGTAATTTCATTCCGAATGCGAGCACACAATTTGAAGCAAACCTACCTTGGATTGCTGATTTGGGTATTCGCTTCCATGCAGGTATTGATGGAATCAGCATGTTGGTGGTATTGCTGACTAACTTGTTAATACCAATTATCATTTTATCAAGCTACAAACATGACTATAAAAATCTTGCTGCTTTTTATGCATTGATTTTATTCATGCAAACTGGTTTGCTATTGGTGTTTACAGCCATGGATGCTTTTCTGTTTTATATTGGTTGGGAAGCAGCATTGATTCCAATTTATTTTATTTGTGCATTTTGGGGTGGAAAAGATCGAATTCGCATCAACATGAAATTCTTTGTGTATACCATAGGAGGTTCATTGTTTATGTTAATGGGGATCATTTACCTTTATTTACAAAATCCCGCACATAACTTTGATATCCAGGCATTTTACGCTTTAAATTTAGATAGCGCACAACAGGGGTGGATTTTTTGGGCTTTCTTTATTGCCTTTGCGATTAAGATGCCAATATTTCCTTTCCATACCTGGCAACCTGATACCTATACTGCAGCGCCTACACAAGGAACAATGCTATTATCAGGCATTATGCTCAAAATGGGTATTTATGGCGTAATCAGATGGCTATTGCCAATTGTACCGACAGGAGTTCATGATTGGTCTAGTTTAGCGATGATACTTTCTATTATTGGAATTGTTTACGCTTCACTTATTGCTTTTACTCAGAAAGATGCTAAACGACTTGTTGCTTATTCTTCTATTGCACACGTTGGATTG
Organism: Pedobacter psychrotolerans; assembly: GCF_004340665.1. Classification (GTDB taxonomy): domain Bacteria; phylum Bacteroidota; class Bacteroidia; order Sphingobacteriales; family Sphingobacteriaceae; genus Pedobacter; species Pedobacter psychrotolerans. The sequence continues at coordinate 96,716 of NZ_SLWO01000003.1, read as the reverse complement.
ATTGCTGCTGGGATATTCGCATCCTTTAATCTGGGAAATAATGGAGTACAAGGTATGCAAGGTGCTATGGTTCAAATGTTAAGTCATGGTATTAATGTAGTAGGTTTATTTTTCGTACTGGATATCATTTTCTCAAGAGTTAAAACCAATAAAATTGAAGAATTGGGCGGTATCGCTAAGTTAGCCCCTCAACTGGCTATCACTTTTCTAATTATCGTTTTAGGAACAGTAGCCTTACCGGGTACAAATGGTTTCATTGGTGAATTCTTGTTATTAATGGGCGTTTATAACTACAGTATCTGGGCAGCTGCTATTGCAGGATTAACGATCATCTTCGGAGCAGTTTATATGTTGCGGATGTATCAAAATGTTATGCTAGGTAAAACCAATGAACTAACCATCACTTTCACAGATATTCAAGGAACTGAAAAATTAGTCCTTTACATTATTTGTGCTTTGATCATTATTTTTGGTGTTTATCCAAAACCATTATTGCACTTAACAGAGGCATCTGTACAACATTTATTAGAACAGGTAAATCAAAAATTAACATCAGTAAAATAAGCAATGAATATTATCATAACCATTAGTATAACAGCTTTTATTGTACTTTACGCAGGTTTGTTTAAAGCAAAGAAAGCATTACTGCCGCTTACTGTTGTTGGCTTGCTTACCGCATTAGGATTTACTATCGGCGCATGGAATAGCAATGCTATTCATTTCGGTATGATGCAAACAGATAATTTTGCCCTTGCATTTTCTGGTATTTGTATTGTTGGAACGCTTTTAATTTTTTTATTAACTCAAAATTATTTTCACGCTAAGAGCGATAACGTAGCTGAATATTTTACCCTAATTCTTTTCGCCCTGGCGGGAATGATTATGATGGTATCGTATAAAAACATGGCGATGTTATTTGTGGGGTTAGAGATCATGTCTGTGAGTTTATATATCCTTGCGGGAATACGTAAAAGGGATTTCGCGTCAAACGAAGCTTCATTGAAATATTTCCTGATGGGTGCCTTTTCCACAGGTTTCTTATTATTTGGGATTACTTTAATTTATGGTGCTACAGGTTCATTTGACTTAGATAAAATTCAGGCATATCTGGTTGACAATAGTAAAGCAATCTCGCCGATATTTTATCCAGGAGTAATTTTAATGATGATTGGCTTATGCTTTAAAGTTGGTGCTGCACCTTTCCATTTCTGGACACCTGATGTTTATGAAGGTTCACCAACATTAATTACGACTTTTATGAGTACCGTAGTTAAAACCGCTGGCTTTGCAGCGTTCTTAAGATTGTTTGCCGGTGCGTTTGGGCCACTTCATGAATTCTGGGTACAGCCGTTAATTGTTATCGTTTGCCTAACCCTATTTATTGGAAATGTTACTGCATTGTTCCAAAAGAACTTTAAAAGGATGCTGGCCTATTCAAGTATTTCCCATGCTGGCTATCTGTTGTTTTCTCTTATAGTATTAAGTGCAAATTCAGAAAACAATGTTTTGGTTTATGCAGCAGCTTATACGTTTGCATCAATTATTGCCTTTGCAGTTTTAATCCTGGTGAAACAAAAAACAGGAAGTGATAGCTTCGAAAGTTTCAATGGCTTAGGTAAGAAAAATCCGTTAGTAGCACTTTCCCTTACAGTTGCCATGCTATCATTAGCTGGTATTCCATTAACTGGTGGCTTTATCGGTAAATATTTAATGTTCCTGAACGTGATGGGCGATTATCAGATGCTGTTGGTCGCATTTGCGATTTTAAATGCTCTGGTAGGTTTTTATTATTATTTTAAGGTTATTGTAGCCGTTTGGTTTAAAGATGGTGCAGATATAGAATTAGTTACTCCAACTCAATATAAATTAGTTTTATTGGTTTCAGTAGCGATTACTCTTATTTTGGGTATTTATCCTGCAATTATTTTAAACCTAATATAGGTATACAGTTGTTAGATAATTATTTGTAGTTTTACGAATAATTCAATATGCACGATTTTTGGAATAACCTGCATCACCTGATTGATCCCGAGAAATTATTGAGGGAAGGTGGTTTCTATCTCGTTATATTTGTAATTTATGCAGAAACCGGCTTATTCTTCGGTTTCTTTCTCCCTGGTGATTATTTACTGTTTTTAGCAGGAATGTTTGTAGCAACAGGAAAGCTGGATGTAAATATTGCATTGCTTTTAGCTGGGTTATGTGTAGCTGCAATTTCAGGCAATTTTACGGGTTATTGGTTCGGAAGAAAAACGGGTCCTGTGCTGTACACTAGAAAAGACAGTTTTTTCTTCAAAAAGAAATATCTTAAAGCAGCAGAGCGCTATTATAACAAACAAGGTGCCTTTGCCTTAATAATGGGAAGGTTTGTTCCGATTGTTAGAACTTTTGCACCGATTTTTGCTGGTGTAGTAAGATTAGACTTTAAGCGGTTCGCACTTTACAATGTAGTTGGCGGAGTACTATGGATTTGCTCACTTACATTAATGGGGTATTTCTTAGGGAAAAGGTTTGAAAAAGAAATTAACGATTACTTATTATATATTATTATTGGCTTCATCATTATTACAACTATCCCTTTATTGATTACATTTGTAAAAAGTAAAGTAACAAGTTCTGAAGAAGATAAGACAGATTAAAATTAAAAATGGCAAAAGAAGAAACCCACGCTTGGCATAGCGTATCACCAGGTAAAAACGTACCGGAAATTGTAAACGCAATTATTGAAATCCCAAAAGGCTCAAAAGCAAAATACGAAATAGATAAAGAATCTGGTTTAATTAAATTAGATAGAGTTCTTTTTTCATCAGTAATGTATCCTGCTAATTATGGATTTATTCCACAAACTTATTGTGATGATAAAGATCCTTTAGATATTTTGGTGCTTTGTTCTGTTGATGTTTATCCTATGACACTAATTGAGGCCAAAGTTGTTGGCGTAATGCATATGGTAGACAATGGAGAGCAAGATGATAAAATTATCGCCGTAGCTGCACATGATATGTCTGTAAATTATATCAATGATTTAGATGAATTGCCTCCACATCAAATGAAGGAAATTGTTCGTTTCTTTCAGGATTATAAAGCATTAGAAGATAAAAATGTAACTATTGAACATTTATTAGGTGTTCGCTATGCTCATAAAGTAATAAAAGAGAGCATGGAACTTTATAATACCACATTTAGAGAATTAGCTTAATGGATTTACCCACGGTTTGCTTGTTTTTAAATTTTAAACTAAGCGCAATCCTTCCATCAACAGATTTGGCGATGGTTGCCCTGGAGGAAGCTGATACAGCATCAGTTGGATGGCGGTTATTTTTCGCACTATTTCTAGTAATATTGAATGGATTTTTCGTTGCAGCAGAATTCGCTATTGTTAAAGTCCGCGCCTCACAAATAGAAATAAAAGCAAAAACAGGCAGCAGAGTAGGTAGAATGGCCAAAACAATTATCCACAATTTGGATGGTTATTTGGCCGCCACACAACTCGGTATAACGCTTGCATCACTTGGCTTAGGTTGGGTAGGTGAAGGCGTTATGCATACTATTTTTAAGAACCTCTTTGATAGTTTGCATTGGGGCTTAAGTGATGCAACAATCCATACAACATCTACTATCGTTGCCTTTTCGTTAATCACGATCATGCATATTGTGTTTGGTGAACTTGCGCCCAAATCTTTCGCCATTCAACGGCCAGTAGCTACTACATTATTTGTCTCGGTACCTTTACAAATTTTTTATGTCGTTTTCAGACCATTTATTTGGACACTGAATAGTTTAGCTGCCATAATTCTAAAACCTTTTGGCATTGATACCTCTGCCGGACATGAATCACTTCATAGTTCTGAAGAATTACAATATCTGCTCGAACAAGGTAAAGAAAGTGGTGCCCTAGATAATAACGAACACGAATTAATAAAAAACGTATTTGATTTTAATGAACGTGTAGTTAAAAATATTATGGTGCCCAGAACAAAAATTTCGGGTATTGAATTAACTTCACCAAAGGAAGAAGTGGTGGATACGATTATTAAAGAAGGATATTCCCGTTTGCCTGTCTACGATGATATTATGGATAAAATTGTCGGTATCATTCACGCTAAAGATATTTTGCCTCTTGTTGCTGCAGGTAATCAACACTGGACATTAAATGACATTATTCGTAAGCCTTATTTCGTTACAGAAACGAAAAAGATTAATGATTTAATGAGCGAGCTTCAAAGTAATCGTATTCAGATTGCGATTGTTTTGGATGAATTTGGCGGAACAGCAGGTATGGTTACGCTTGAGGATATTGTAGAAGAGCTTGTGGGAGAAATTCAGGATGAATACGATGAGGAAAAACCATTGGTAGAAAAAGTTTCTGATAACGAGTTTATTGTTAATGCTTTTGCTACGGTTTACGATGTTAATGAACATTTGCCCCACGATTTACCGGAGGATGAAGATTTTGATACCATAGGTGGTTTAGTATCTCATGTTTTTGAACGTATTCCAGAGGTAGGAGAAAGCAATGAATCTTATGGCTACCTATTTACCATTCTGAAGAAAACTGAGCAAAATATTGAAACAATAAAGTTAGAATTGGTCATCAATAAAGAAGATATGGTTGATAATCACTAATTTCAACACATGCATATTTTTTACACACCAGATATTTCACAAAATACTTATACCCTAAACGAAGAAGAAAGTAAACATTGTGTTCGGGTGCTTAGGCTTTCAAAAGGAACGGTAGTTAATCTGGTTGATGGTGTTGGCGGTTTCTATACAGCAGAAATTACGGATGATCATCCTAAGAAGGTCACACTATCCATTCTAAATGTAGAGACTGAATTTCATAAAAGGAATCATTACCTTCATATTGCTGTAGCACCCACAAAAAATATTGATCGGATGGAGTGGTTTTTAGAGAAAGCCACTGAACTCGGGATTGATGAAATCACACCTATTATCACTGATCGTTCTGAAAGGCGTGTAGTGAAAGATGATCGGTTGAATAAAGTGATTACAGCTGCTGTAAAACAATCAATCAAGGCTTATCATCCTAAACTCAATGAAGCCATTTCTTTTGATGATTTTTTAAAACAACCCTTTGATGGCCAGCAATTAATAGCCCATTGTATTGATAATCAACAAAAAAGATACATCTCAGATCTGGTTAAGCCATACGAAAAATATTTAGTTCTTATTGGTCCCGAAGGTGATTTTACTCCTGAAGAAGTTGATTTAGCTTTGAATAAAGGCTATAAACCCTTAACTTTAGGAGAGAACAGGTTGCGTACTGAAACTGCTGCGCTAGCTGTTTGTTTTGAAATCAATTACCTTAACCGATAATCATTTGAAGTTTACAGTGATCAGTTTTCAATCATTAAAAGTGCTAAAGCCTGTGGTTTTTTGCTTTGGTATTTTAGTCTTTAGCTTTATGCTTTCGGCTTTCACCGCTTTACCCCCTTCTTACCGGATGGCTAAATTAAAGTATAGTGGTGGGGGAGATTGGTATGCTGATCGAACTGCACTCCCAAACCTGATTGCGTATTGCAACTCCAATCTTAAAACTAACTTTTATCCTGAAGAAAGCGTGGTGGATGTGGGCTCAAAAGAAATATTTAACTATCCTTTTATTTACATGACTGGGCATGGAAATGTACAGTTTAGTGATCTCGAAGCTAAAAACCTACGTCAATATTTAGTTGGTGGTGGTTTTCTGCATATAGATGATAATTATGGCTTAGATAAATTCATCAGGCCACAAATGAAAAAAGTTTTTCCCGAATTGGCGTTTGTAGAGTTACCATCTAATCATGCTATTTATAATCAAAAGTTTAAGTTTCCAAATGGATTGCCTAAAATTCATGAACATGATAATAAGCGACCTCAGGGTTTTGCATTGATTTATAAAGGACGTGTGGTTTGTTATTATACTTTTGAATGTGATTTAGGTAATGGTTGGGAAGACTTTGGTACTTATCCTGAAGATACACAGGAAACACGTTCAAAAGCTTTAAAAATGGGTGCTAATTTAGTGCAATATGCCTTAACACAATAAATCTATGGATAAGATAGCGGTAAATAAAAATACAGTTTTCAATATTGAGGAAAGCAATGCTAAACTCTCTGTAAATAATCAACCTGTAGAGCTGGACTTGATTAATATATCGGCTTCGGAAGCACATATTTTATATCAAAATCAATCCTTCAATGTAGAGGTTATTGAGGCAAACCAACAAGATAAGACTTGTAAAGTTAAGGTCAACGGAACAATTTATCAAACCAAAGTTGAAGATCGATTTGATCAATTATTGAAAAATCTGGGAATGGATAACTTAACTTCTAATAAAGTTTTAGAAATGAAAGCGCCCATGCCTGGTTTAGTTTTGAAAGTATTGGTTGATGCTGGTGCTGAAGTTAAGAAAGGCGATAATCTTTTAATTCTGGAAGCGATGAAGATGGAGAATATCTTAAAGTCGATGACGGATGGAATAGTTAGTAAAGTATTGATTAAGCAAGGAGATAAGGTTGAAAAGAACCAGATCTTAATCCAATTTAAATAACAATATCTAAATCTCTGTATAAAAAAAGTCCGGATTCAAAACCCGGACTTTTTTATAATTTATCTCCCTTTAACGCGGTAAGGTTTAGGAGGTGGGGTTTTGAAACTTCTTTTTCCAGCAGTGCTGATTTCTGGCGCACCTAACATGGTCATGGCGCAGCGAAATCCAACTTCTGCAGAGGATTCATCCTGTTGCATAAAGCGACGTGTTGCAGGATTTAACCAGTAGGCCATATCGTTCCATGAACCACCTTTATAAACTCTTGACTTATCATTAACCAAGGTTACACCTTCTTCATTAAGCAATAAATTTTGCTTATCACGATAACCTCTTTGATCTGCCTGATAATTGTTGGAAGCAGTAATGGATTGTGGATCAGTAGATTTTGAAATAGAATCTACGCGTTTAGCTTGAGCCTGTTTTTCTGCCCAGGTTTGCTTTCTTCCCGAATATGCATTCTCTTTAATTGGATTACCATATTTATCAAGCGCAATTTTACCGTTTTGGCTATCTTCTAATTTCTTATTGGTGAAATAATTACCACGGTAAGGATTAAAAGCATCTGCATCTGTAAATGTTCCAGTTCTATACACATCATTAACCCACTCATTTACATTTCCAGCCATATTATATAAGCCAAAATCATTTGCGGCATATTGAATAACAGGTACCGTTAAATCACCCTTATCATTCAATGATCCGCCAACACCCATATAATCACCAGGAGCTCTTTTAAAGTTGGCCTGAATCATACCTCTTGTTTTTTTACTGGCTGAACTAACACCTAAGCCATTCCAAGGGTATATTTTATTTTGATTGATGTTTTCATATTCAGTATTACCAATAAGGCCTAAGGCAGCATATTCCCACTCGGCTTCTGTAGGTAAGCGATAAGGCTGCATAATTACACCATCTTCCAATGTTGCTGTTCTACGTGGTTGAGCATTTCCTTTGCCTGTACCAGCAGTTGTTGTTGCTGCGCCTGCCTTTGTATTGTAGTCAACAGGTGCGTTTTTACCTTTATCATCGTACTGGCCATTAAGATAAGCATCTGTATTGAATGGTTTATCTGGCTTAGGTACAGCTGCAGCATTATTTCCCTTGCCAGTCGTGCCTGCACTAAGAGTTTTGTAATCTGTTAAAATACCTTTTTCACGTAAGATAAATTCATTGGCTCTGGAAGTTCTCCATTCACAGTAGCGTGAGGCCTGTTCCCAGGATACACCAACAACAGGATAGTCACGGTAAGCCGGATGCCTCAAATAGTTATCTACGTATGGTTCATTATAAGATAGTGAGCTTCTCCAAACCAATGTATCTGGTAACTCATTGTAATAAAACTCACGGTCTTCAGGATAATTATACCTGATCCAGTGTAGATATTCCAACCAGTCTGTATTGGAAACCTCTGTTTCATCCATATAAAACGAAGGGACTGTAACCTGTCTTTTATAATTGTAGATATTAGGTTCTACACCAGGTATTTCGATGGCGCTTCCACCAACTACTAAAACACCACCCTCAATTGGAATTAATCCAGGTCCGGGTGCGCGTTTGTATTGTGTAGCCACAGCAAAGGCACCAGAAGCATTATTTTTACTTTTGCGATTTGCGTATGGTATGCCTGTTTTACTAGAGCTGTTTCCACCTTTCGAGCTACAACCAGAAAGCAAAACGACTAACGACAAACACGTAAAAGAATATAGTAATAGTTTTTTCATAAGTTACTTTAAAAAAGTATCAACACCAGCAGTTTCAATAGATAAAATTAAACATTTTAAATGAAAATATAAATTTAGTCACAATATAAATTACTGATATATTTTTAAGGCATAACGGATGGTTAGTTTTCATATTGCTTTAGATTTATAATATAAATTGATGCAGAGAAAGCAAGAAACTAAAATAGTAGTAGAAATTATTACTGATAAATTAAATAGCTACTTTAAAAGAATACAATTGATATTCAACGCAAGTAATAGATCACAGTTAAGATAATCACAGTGGCTTGTAAAAAAATGTGGGTTTAATTAGTAAATTATGACTTAATTCGTAATTTGGTAAAATATAGTTTTTGGTTTTACGTTAAGAAACGTATTCTCAGGTTTTACCAAATGCCAACATCTAAAATTACGTACCCTTAAAGGATGAACTTCAATTACATCTGTAAACTTGCCTTTTCTGCACTGTCACTGGTCTTAGTGTTTGTTAAAACAAATGCACAGGTTGTGGTTGGCAATACATTAACCAATGGAAGTGAATCTAATAATATTGTAACGGCTGTTCCATTCTTATTGATTACGCCAGATGCCCGTGCAGGCGCAATGGGTGATGCAGGAGTAGCAGTAACTGGTGATGTAAATTCATCAAGTATTAACCCTTCTAAACTTGCATTTCTTGATAAGCCATATGGATTTGCAGTATCTTATAGTCCTTGGTTGAAAAGCCTGGTTCCTGATATTAGTCTGGCTTACCTCAGTGGATTTTACAAATTAGACGATCGAAATACTATTGGTGCATCTTTAAGGTACTTTTCATTAGGGTCAATTCAACTAACTGATATTAATCAGCAGGAGCTGGGAATAGCTAACCCAAATGAACTGGCTTTTGATGTTACATTTGCAAGAAATTTTGGAGAAGAATTTTCATTAGGAACGTCCCTCCGTTACATATATTCCAATCTGGCATCAGGCCAGTTTGCTTCTGGTCAGGTTCGCGGAGGTAATGCTGTTGCAGTGGATGTATCAGGATTATATAAAACATCGAGTAACCTGTTTGGCAAACCAACAATCTTATCAGCAGGAGCTAATATTTCTAATATTGGTACTAAAATGAGTTATTCTGACAATGGTCAAAGCTTTTTTCTGCCAACAAATTTTAAATTAGGCGGGGCTTCTACCATTACGTTAGACGATTACAGCACCTTTACTTTTGCGCTTGATTTTAATAAGTTATTGGTACCCACGCAACCAATTTACGATGCTAATAATAATATAGTAAGTGGAAAGGACCCAAACAGATCTGTTCCCGCAGGAATATTTGGGTCATTTAGTGATGCACCCGGTGGCTTTAGCGAAGAATTAAAGGAAGTAGGCATTTCTACAGGTATGGAATATTGGTACAACCAACAGTTTGCTATCCGAGCCGGCTATAATTATCAAAGCCCACAGAAAGGCGATAGCCGTTATTTTACAATGGGATTAGGCCTTAAATACAATGTCTTCAATATAGATTTTTCTTATTTATTAGCAAATGCGCAAACTAGTCCCCTTGCTAATACTTTACGGTTTAGTCTTTTGTTTAACTTTGGCGATCGTAAAATCGTGAAGTAACTTACGATTCGACTTTTTACAATCGATTCTTCAAATTAAATCATAAATCAAGATACATGAAAATAAGAGTAGGCTTTGGCTTTGACGTCCATCAGTTAAAAGATGAACACCCTTTTGTAGTAGGTGGCGTAACATTAGCACACCATAAAGGCGCTTTTGGTCATTCAGATGCTGATGTTTTACTACATGCCATTTGTGATGCACTTTTAGGTGCAGCCAATCTCCGTGATATTGGCTTCCATTTTAAAAATACAGACGACCGATGGAAAGGGATTAGCAGTGTAATTCTATTAAAAGAAACCATAAAATTACTCACTGAAAAAGGCTGGCAGGTAGGGAATATAGATGCCATGCTCTGTTTGGAAGCACCCAAAATTAATCCTCACATTCCTGATATGCAGAAAAATATTGCTGATGCCATTGGAATTTCAACTGAAGAAATCTCCATCAAAGCAACAACAAATGAGCAAATGGGATTTATTGGGCGTGAAGAAGGGGTAGTGGCTTATGCTGTATGCTTAATTGAAAAGGCCTGATTTTTACCAACAATTTAAATTACTCAAAAGCTGGATGGATTTCGACTATCCAGCTTTTTAAGTCATTACTCTTCCAGGTAACCGAATTTTCCCTGATTGTAATCTGATAGTGCCTCATGGATTTCAGCTTCTGTATTCATTAAAAAGGGGCCGTAGTGTGCGATGGGTTCATCAATAGGTTCGCCGCTTAAAACTAGAATGACACTATTTTCTAAGGCTTCGATTTCAATTTCCGTTCCCTTATTTTCGAAATGTACAAAACTATCTGCATGAGCTTCTTCCTTTCCATTTATTTCTATTGATCCCTCAATCACCATGAGGCCAGTATTATAATTGGCGGGAAAACTTAAATTTGCTTTTTCGCCTTTATTTAATCTGGCGTTATATAAATGAATTGGTGTAAAGGTATTTGCGTTTCCAAGTATACCCTTGTAATTTCCTGCAATAACCTCAATTTTACCTCCATGATCTGGTAAGTTAAAAATGGCTATTTCAGATTGCTTGATCGCCTGATATCCGGGCTTTCCAATTTTATCTTTTGCAGGTAAATTAACCCACAACTGAACCATTTGAAAGGGACCGCCTATTAGACTATAATTCTCTTCATGATATTCCTTATGCAGAATACCCCGGGCAGCAGTCATCCATTGAACATCACCAGGATAAATAACGCCACTATTTCCCGTACTATCATGATGTGCAATAGCGCCATGATAGGCTATGGTTACAGTTTCAAAACCACGATGTGGATGAATTCCTACTCCACGCGGATTTTTCCGGGCTGAGAATTCAATTTTTGAACCATAATCCATCAGAAAGAAGGGACTCATATTAATTTTATATCCTTCAGGAAAAAAATTGTGTACCCTAAAGCCATCTCCAACCATGTGTGGTGCAGGTGCTTTTAAGATGCTGGCTATTTGTTTTGTTTCCATTCCCTTTTCAATTATTGAGGCATGGGGTTTTGAGCATAGAGCTTCTATGCCCAAAACTCAAAACACTATGCTGTATTATGCTTGTTTAACGAATTGTAGTTCACCTAGTAAGCGAACTTCTTCACTCACCATTACACCGCCACCTTCTATGGCTGTATTCCAGGTGAGGCCAAAATCTGTTCGGTTAATTTTGCCACTTAGTGTAAAACCAGCTTTAGTATTTCCCCATGGATCAGTTGCAATGCCACCAAATTCTGCAGTTAATTGTACTGGCTTGGTTTCGCCTTTAATAGTTAAATTACCATTGATAAGATAATCACTGCCTTCTTTTCTTACTGATGAAGATTGAAATTCCATCGTTGAAAACTGCTCTGCATTAAAAAAATCAGCACTTTTTAAATGATGATCACGGTCTGTATTCCCTGTATCTAAAGAATTAATGTCGCCTTCAAATGAGATCTTACTGTTTTCAAATTCATCATCTTCTGCGTCCAATTCAGCTGTAAAAGATTTTAAGTTACCAGTAATGGTAGTGATCATTAAGTGTTTTACTTTGAACTGAAGTTCGCTATGTGTTGGATCTAATGTCCATTTTGTAGTAGCCATATATTTTTGTTTTGATGCGTTTAATATTACATCACAAAAATACGTAAGAAGGTTAAAGAGGAGATTGATGTATGTTAACTAATGGGTGATTATTGAAGGATTGAATTAGAGAATGTTAACGTATTGAAAGGCCATCCATCATTCAAAATTCTTTCATTCAAAATTAATTAAGGTCGGAAGTGTTTATTGGCAAGTTCTTTTCTTACTCTACTTAACGATTCTGGGGTAATGCCTAAATATGACGCAATCATCCATTGAGGTACGCGAAGTGTAAGGTTTGGATAAAGTTTGATGAAATCTAGATAGCGTTCTTCTGCAGTTGCACTTAATAACATATTAATCCTCTTCTGCATGAAGCGAATCGAATTGTTTAATAATCTAACTTGCATGGGTTGCAAACATGGTACCTGAATAGCTGCCTGCTCCATAAAGTCATTTGGCATGAGCACTACTTCAGAAGCTTCAATCGCCTCAATAAAAAATATTGATGGCTCATTATTCATATTATTCCTGTCTGAAATTAACCAGTTTTCTGGTGCAAACTGAAGTATATGTTCTTTGCCTTTTGAGTCAATGGAGTAAGCTCGCAATAGTCCTTTACAAACAAAAAAGCCATGTTTCAGATTATCTCCTGTGTATTGAATGATTTGGCTTTTGTCGAATTTCTTTACTTTTAATGGAGAAGAAATGCTATCAAATTGCTCATCAGTTATGGCTATTTTTTCTTTGAGATAGTTTTTAAACTGATCAATCATAAAGGAAGTATTACTTTTTTGAAGGTTTAATGTCTGAAAAATCTACCCCACACTTGCAGTTGCCACCGCAGCCATCTTTCTTAACCTGAAGCGATTTATAAACCAAACGGCCAACATATACCAATGCTACCGCAAAAAGGAAAAAGACTAAAATGGTTTGAATATTCATGACACAAATATAATAGGCTTTTTTAGTTTTGGTGTTCAGGTGAATGTAAATTATTAAACGGGCTGGGGTTAACTGGAAAACATTTTACCAGAGGGAGAACAGCGTTTTTACACCGGGTTAAAAGTAAAAACCCATGCTTAGTGTTCTCTATGCTTATTCTTTGTGTTCTCCGTGGTTAAGCTTGATGCAATTGAAATAGAATTTACCACCGAGGTCACAGAGTGTTACACCGAGCACACTGAGGTGTAAAAGTTGTTAGCTTAAGCCTATTTAACCCAGCTTTGTGTGCTCTGCGCCTTTTCTTTGTGGTTAAAAAATCAGTAATCATTCCGTAATGTTTGATATTAATTTTTCGCCACGGAATCACAGAAATCACGGAAGAATTATATCTCTGTAGTTAATAAAATCAAAAATCATTCTTCCATAAATCCAATCGTACCACCAACCCAATCAAAATCTGCGTTGTATCTCACACCAATCATTTTGCCACGACTTAACCTGGCCAGGCTAATACAAAGCTGTGGTTCACCATCATCTGGCCATAAATACATCATTCTGATTTCTGCCTTAACTCCGCCAGATGGTGATTTTACTGCAGGTTCATAGTTTACCTTCTTTTGCAAAATCCAGTTTTCAGGGTCTGCAATGGCGTTAATATCTTGTTCTGTAACATCTATTATTACGCCCATACCCGCAAAAGAAAATAAAGGTTTCAGTACGTAGTTTTCAAGATCAGTTGGAATGCTGTCAATTTGATTCAAGAAACGGGTTTCAGGAACAAACTCACTATCTAGAAAAGGCATGGTGTATTTACTAATTCTGTAAAACCAATTTGGATGGGTAACCCATTCTATATCCAATTCCTCGCGGGGATCAAAGCTGGTTTTAAAGATTTCCGGATTATTGGCTACTTCATCAAAGATTAACCGATTATAAATTCGTTTTAAATGAATCTGTTTACCATTTTCCTCGTAGAAGAGTTGCTTACCTACTTTTTTGATATCTGTCAGTGCCAGTATTTTAATACCCAGCATTTTTTGTGTCACAAAAAAATCGATTGCTGTTTTTTGGTTTGGGGCATCGACATCCATCAGTGCTACCTCATGTGGCTGATGTTTACCTATAATGACTTCTTTTAATAACTGGATGTATTTCTCTTCATTAAATCCATTCAGGAAATAGTTAACGGATGAATCAATTTCAAAATGCGTTGTAAAAGTTTTTCCCATGTGGTGCTGAAATCCATAAAGCGATGGAAAGCCTTGCATTTCGATCAACATTGGCGTTAATCCGTCGGCTTCACTTTTACAAATACCAAAATCAAAAGTGAGAAAATGAGGATGATCATTTTCATGAGGTACGCTCCACTCTGGCGGAATTGATGGAGAGGTAATGTCTTTAAAGTTAGGCTGTTTGATCAGTTTAATGATTTCTTCCCCAGCGGCGACAAGTTTTTCTTTTAAAGCTTTAGGAATGAATACGGGCGTTTCCGCCACGCGAAAAGGTATTTTAGGATAACCAATTTCCAGGTCTTTAATGAATGTTCGATATTTTTCATTATTAATCTGCTTATTGTATTTTTCGCGTTGGGAAGGTATCATATGTTAGTATTTGTTTTTGACAACCGACTTTGATGTTATGCTTCTTGCAAATTTCCGATTGCTTTATTCAAAAAATTAGGTAAAATCACACTTTGTGTCAAAACAATTCTTGCAGGGTCATCTAGGCTATTCAGCATATCTAAATACTTTTGTTCACCATGCATATCAACAATAGCTTTCTTCTTTTCTTCCTGAAGTAAGTACATTTTCATTCCAACCGGATCAGCCTCAGGATGGAATTGTGTGCCAATAATTTCATTAGAAAATCGAATAGCCATCATGCAACGTTCTAAATCGATATGCTTGCGCTCTTTCTCTATTGCTAAAAGCTTTGCACCTTTTTTTTCAAAGGCATCAAAATCAGGTTCTATCACTTGCCAATCTCTACTGTCAACAGAGAAAAATGGATTGGTGATGCCGTTAAAAATCTCATCCTGCTCGCCTTCTTCAGTAAGTGTGATTGGAAAGATCCCAAAAGCATTCGATCGCCTTTCGGTTACATTACCCAGTTTATATTTTCGGCAAGCCAGTTGAAAGGAATGACAAATCAGAAAAGCATGTTTTTTTTGTGTTTCACTTTGTGTATTAAAAGCTTCAATCTGATCCAGGAGGTTATAAAAATCATTTTCCCACTTCTCACCTTCACTTTCCAGCGGACTTCCAGGTCCGCCACTTGAAATGTAAGCATCGTAATCCAATCCAGGGATTTCTCCCCTTTGCCTTAAATCAAAAAGATCAAAAGAAAGGTTAATGTGATTATCATCTCTGTAGCGTGCAAGAATTTCCTGAATTCCCCGCATGCCCTGGTTAGGAGCGCCGTTATTCATGTCAATAACGGCGACCTTAAAATCTTTTTTATTCATCGTAAAATTACTTGGCACCAATCAGTGTTTGGGTAGTAATGTAATCCACTACCGATTCAAAGCTACCAGTTTGCTGATAAACTGCCAATTGTCTATCAGCACCAGTGCCATGCTCCAATATTCGGTGTACATAATTAATGTCATCACGGCATCCCAATTCATCCACCACATCATCAACAAAATCCAATAATTCGAGGATCAGGTTACGGCAATTTACTTCCATTTCTTTACCAAAATCAATCAAATTCCCATCAATTCCATAACGGGCAGCACGCCATTTATTTTCATTA
This sequence comes from Pedobacter psychrotolerans, assembly GCF_004340665.1. GTDB lineage: Bacteria > Bacteroidota > Bacteroidia > Sphingobacteriales > Sphingobacteriaceae > Pedobacter > Pedobacter psychrotolerans. The sequence goes on along the minus strand of NZ_SLWO01000003.1, from coordinate 81,072 downwards.
ATGAGTGCTCTGGAATAGCTGATAAATTCCATATTCTGCAAACGCAGCTTATATAATTTAGCACAAAGTGCCTGAAACAGTGCGGTGAAAGCCATTGTCTCGTCAATCAGCATCGGACAATCGCAAATGCGAAATTCTACCGTATCAAAAAATGGGTGAACACGAATGTCCCACCAGATTTTCTTAGCATTATCCATGCAATTGGTTTTGATTAGCAGCTTTACATAACTATCATAATCTTCAATACTATTAAAAATATCAGGAATGCCTGTTCTAGGAAACTTGTCGAAAATTTTAGTTCTGAAAGATTTATAGCCGGTATTTCTTGATTCCCAAAAAGGTGAATTGGTTGATAATGCAAATACGTGTGGCAAAAAATACCGAACCTGATTGGCAATGTGTATAGCCAGCTCACGCGATTGAAAACCAACATGAACATGAAGACCGAAGATCAGGTTAGATCTTGCAGCCTCTTGTAATTCATTTACAATTTCATTGTAGCGGGGGTGTTCGGTAATCAATTGCTTTTCCCAGTGTGAAAAGGGGTGCGTACCCGCAGCACCAATCCGTAATCCTTGTTCTCCGGCCAGTTGTGAAACGGTATAGCGCAGCTGAGAAATTTCTTTCCTCGCTTCGGTAGTTGATTTACAAATTCCGGTTCCAACTTCTACCACAGCCTGATGCATTTCGGCCTTTACCTGGTCTTTATGAATCTTTTGTGCAGCTTCTACAATCTTTTGATCATGCGAGGTAAGTTCCCTGGTAACGGGATCGATTACCATATACTCTTCCTCTATGCCCAGCGTAAATTCGTTCATCCTAATTGAAGTTTATTTTTATCCCTTTTATTTTTTTGAAGCTGCTTTCTTAGGTTTTGCAGTTGTTTTTTCGGTTGTTGTTTTAGCTGCAACAGGTTTTTTAGCAGTTGCTTTTGGTGCCGCTTTAGCCACTAAGGGTTTTCCGGCAACCGATGCCTTAATGTATTCGCCCCAGGTTAAATTATCCTGACCATCTATTTGTGCTTTGGCTCTTTCGATGGCATAATTTGCAGTGGTTTCTACTACCCAGTCAAAATTTTCTTGTCCGACGCTTTTAATATCTGCATCGGGCGCAGGGTTGCAGAAATCAATCGCAATAGGCACACCATCACGAACGGCAAATTCTACTGTATTAAAATCGTAGCCTAAGTACTGGCATAACTTCAGTGTATATTCTTCAACTGTTTTTAGCAATTTAGCATCTGGTGCTTTCCCATCAACAGCATAGCGTAAATGATGTGGATTGCGTGGATCATATTGCATTATACGAACGTGTTTCCCGCCTATACAATAACATCTAAAATATTCTTCGAAGATGATTTCCTCTTGTAAAAGCATCACCAATTGTTCGGTCCCACTGTGTTTATCGAAAAAATCTTCTTTGTCATGAAGTTTATAAACATCTCTCCATCCACCGCCATCATATGGTTTCATATAAGCCGGAAAACCAGTATATTCGAAAATCGCATCCCAATCCAATGGCATTGTCAGGTTAGAAAAAGACTCACCTGTGGTTCCTGTTGGGTGTTGTCTTGACGGAATTAAAGCCGTTTTCGGAACCGGAACACCAATTTGTTCGGCAAGTGCATTGTTAAAGAATTTCTCATCCGCGCTCCACCAGAATGGATTATTAATTACGGCGGTACCAGTGGTAGCTGCATTTTTTAACGATGCACGGTAAAACGGAACATCCTGAGAAATACGATCGATAATCACCGAATAACCAAGGGGTACATTTTGAAATATTTTATCGATTTTAACTGCCTCTGCAGTAATGCCATCTTCTGCTTTTTGATTAATCCTTTCGATAACAGCTTCAGGAAATGAACGTTCCTGGCCAAATAGAATCCCGATTTTTTTCATTTGTACTATTTAATTTTAATTGTGTTAACAGGTTAATCGTATAACTGGGTTAATTGTTTTATTGCTTGTATAAATCCTAAACTTATAATTGCTGCAGAAAACTATAATTGCGCAATGTAACTGGGGAACATTTCTCTCCAGATCGGCCAGTCATGATCTGCATTTTGCCTGATATCCAGCCAATGATCAATGCCTTTTTTTGCTAAAATGCCTGATAAATTTTCATTATCTGCACGACACATATCCCGGTCTGTGGTTCCCAAAACAATTTTCATGTGGTGCAATTCTGGGTTACTGTTGTTCATCAGGTTATCTACTGGGTTATTAAAATATACATCATCATTATAAAAGCCATCTAACTGACCTTTAATATCAAATGCACCACTCATGCTAAACATATGGCTCACCAGCCAAGGATGCCGAAAAGCAAAGTTGGCCGCATGATAACCACCAAAGCTACAGCCTGCGGTAATGATTTTATTACTCCCAGTTTCATTTCTAGCCAATGGAGCTACTTCTTCCAACAGATACTTATCATACCAAATGTGATTTTTAACTCTATCTGCAGGATGGATACTTTTATTGTACCAACTTAGCTTATCAATACTATCAGGACAGTAAACTTTAATTTTACCCTCCTTAATAAAACCCTCCACTGCATCAATTAGTTTAAAATCTTTATTCTCATAATAGCGTCCCATACTGGTTGGAAATAGCAAAACAGGAATGCCAGCATGACCAAAGATGAGCATATCTATATCTGTACTTAAATTTGGGCTGTACCACTTTTTATGTTCTTCTCTCATATTGAAAATTGAATGTTTTAAGATAGAAATTTATTATTATAAAAAGAATCTTGTATGCCTAAATAAAAGCGTAATGTAAAAATTGAATACTGATAATTAATAGTTTAGTGAGATTTGTACCTTTGCCCAATTAAAGGGCAATATGCCAGTGTTAGGGGATTTAATATATGTACACCGCAATTTTATCAGTAAAAGTTAATATCAATCATTTTAAAATTCCTTCTGCTTATTTACAGCATGAAGTAGATATAGATATGTATGTCCCTGAAGGGATTTTAGGTAATGAAAAAATAGAACTTCTTTTAGTTAATGATGGCCAGGATGTAGCGAAAATGGATTTTGCTCAACTACTGGAGGATGCACACCTCACTAAACGAAATCATCGGTTAATTGTGGTTGCGATAAAAGCATCTGCAGATCGTTTAATGGAATATGGCGTTGCTGGCACACCTGATTTTAAAGGGAGAGGGGCGCATGCTGGGTTATATAACGATTTTATCATTAAGGAACTTTTGCCTTTCGTTAAAAAGAAAATTGCGATGCCCATTACAGGTAAAGTTGCTTTTGCAGGTTTTTCACTTGGTGGTTTATCTGCTTTTGATATAGCCTGGAATAATCCGGCTGTTTTTGATGTTGTGGGTGTTTTTTCGGGTGCATTCTGGTGGCGTAAAAAAGATTTAACTGATGGGTACACCGATGCGGATCGAATTATCCACGAATTAATCGATTCTAGCGATACCAAACCGGATATGAAATTCTGGCTGATGACCGGAACAGAAGATGAAAAGGCAGATCGCAATAGAAACCTAATTATTGATTCGATAGATGATACCATTGATGTGGTAAAAGAGCTCCTGAAAAAAGGTTACAAGCGGCCAGATAACATCTTTTACTATGAAAAGGTTGGTGGAAAGCATGATGTAACAACCTGGGGTGATGTGATGCCTGCTTTTTTGAATTGGGCATTTGAGGCTTAACTGCTAATTGTACTTTTCAAGTATTCCCGTATCAAATATAGTCCATAAACAGCTTCTTTGTCCGCATGACTTTAATGCTGCATTTGTCCAGGTGTTGCAGGTTTTAAAAATGCTGTAACTGCCTTTTGCCTCATAAAAGGCATCACCCTTATCATAATGAATGTTTGTGTTTACTTTAATAAAATGCCCTGAGGAATCTACCTGAAAACTGTTTGTAATATATTGAATCAGCTGTTGATACTGATCATGGCTAATCATTACTTTTTTGCAGTTTTCATCTTCTCTAAGATACTGATAATAGGTTGCGTGTATGGCAGAAGTGCTTAGGCCGGTTATAGCCTTTAAAGCAGTGGTTAATTTTAAGTCAGAAAATGCTGGTGTTTCCAGGTAAAATTTTCGATCTCCCCAGCCTACGGCCAGGTAATGGTATGTGCCATCAGCTTCCAAAGTATTGGAATAAGGGATTTTATCTGTCCAGATAAAATCTTTATTTGCTGCGGGCATTACAATATCAGTATGGATGCCATTGGATAAAATATAGATGGCTACTTCTGCTTTATTTTTAGGATGAGCGTTTATGGTAATTCTCGAAAAACAAAAAGCCAGCAGAAAGTAAAATCCAATCAACGAGATAAAGATCAATGTGAACCTGACAGCATATTTTAACAATCTTTTGCTCATCTGAAAATTAAATGGTTTTATGGTTAATACAAACTTTGTAAGAGGGTAACCCAAAATTGTTCTTATTGTATAATTATCAATTTTGATGATGTTGTTATCGAAAAAGGTGATTTTTTATAGGCTGGTGTATTTTTTATCTTCGTGGTATGATAAAAGGACTATTTGAAACACATATTGATGTTGAAGATCTAGAAAGATCTATAGATTTTTATAAAAATGTAATGGGTTTAACCCAATGTTATTATGAAGAAGGAAGGAGAATTGCTTTCTTTTGGGTTGGCGAACCGAAAGGAGCAATGCTTGGACTCTGGGAAAAACCGAAAGGTGAAGTATGTGTAAGACACTTTGCTTTTAGATGCGATGTGGATGATGTGCTGAACAAATCCGTAAGCTTTTTGCAAGAGAACAACCTAAAGCCGTATAATTTTTTAAAGAGCGATGATTTAGCGCCTATGGTTTTTGCATGGATGCCGGCTATTGCTATTTATTTCAATGATCCTGACGGAAATGCATTGGAGTTTATTGCTATTCTGGAGGGCGAAGCCAAACCTGAGTTAGGCGTGATTTCTTACCCGGATTGGTTAAAGGTAAACTTGTAATTAGTATCAGAATTTATGAATGATATCTTAACGCCTTAATGGTTCAAATAAATATAGGTATGTTTTTGTATAAGTTATTAACCATTAGGGCATTAAGAAGTTAATTTACTTCCTTGTCTTCAATCATAATGCCGCCACCTTCGCAATGTATTAAGACAGTACATTCATCTCGTCGATCTTTTACCAGCACTTTGGTATTGATTTTACAAAGTTTTTCTACTAATGCATCCTGAATTTCAGCCCACTCCTGGCTAAGGGTTTCCAATTCCTTTTCTTTGCGTTCCCTTTCTACACAAGCAATAAGGTGTTCATCGGCCTGGTCGGAAGTAATGTATTTTTCCTTCGATAAATCTGGTACTTCAGCCGCATCCATAGCCCTTTTGGCAGCCTCTACCTCAATCGACTTTTCTTCATAATGATCAAATAATTCTTGTATTGATTTTTCCATTTAGGTAAGACCTTAAAAATGTTCATTTGGTTTTGTTCATTTGTAGAATTTGATTTCTATAAATGTCTGTGCTTCTGTTTGACTGCTTTTGTGAAGCTAAACAATTTGGATGACTTTTCTAATTAAAAATGAGCTCATTACAATAAGATTGTCTCATTAAAATAGTGTTCATTATAGTTGAAAATCCATTTCTAAACACTATCTTTGCGCCAAATTTGAGGCGCATTTTATGCAAAAGATTAGAAATATAGCTATTATAGCACACGTTGACCACGGTAAAACCACGTTGGTTGATAAGATTTTACACTCTTGTTCTATTTTTCGTGACAACGAACAAACAGGAGACTTGATATTGGATAATAACGATTTAGAACGCGAACGTGGTATCACGATTGTATCTAAAAACGTATCAGTTCAGTACAAAGACGTAAAAATTAACATTATTGACACTCCTGGTCACGCGGATTTTGGCGGTGAGGTAGAGCGTGTTTTGAAAATGGCAGATGGTGTACTTTTACTTTGCGATGCTTTTGAAGGTGCAATGCCTCAAACGCGTTTCGTAACGCAAAAAGCTTTAGCCCTTGGTTTAAAACCGATTGTGGTGGTAAACAAAGTGGATAAAGAAAACTGTCGCCCGGAAGAGGTTTATGAGCAAATTTTCGAATTGTTCTTTAACCTTGAGGCTACTGAAGAGCAATTGGATTTCCCGGTTATCTACGGTTCATCTAAACAAGGGTGGATGAGTACAGATTGGAAAGTTCCAACTACTGATATTTTTGCTTTATTGGATGCGGTTGTGGCAAACATTCCACCTGCGCCAATTAACGATGGTACTTTACAAATGCAAATTACTTCGTTAGATTATTCATCTTTCGTAGGTCGTATTGCAATTGGTCGTGTTCACCGTGGTACGATTAAAGAAAACCAACCGGTAACTTTAATTAAACGCGATGGTAAGATTGTTAAAACCAGAGTAAAAGAACTTTATACTTTCGAAGGTTTAGGAAAAATCCGTACCACAGAAGTAAGTTCTGGTGATATTTGTGCAGTTGTAGGTATTGATGGTTTTGATATTGGTGATACGATTTCTGACTTTGATGCACCAGAACAATTACCAGTAATCAGCATTGATGAGCCAACAATGAACATGTTGTTTACCATCAATAACTCTCCATTCTTCGGTAAAGAAGGTAAATTGGTTACTTCTCAACGTATTAAAGAGCGTTTGATTAAAGAAACTGAGAAAAATTTAGCTTTAAAAGTTGTTGAAACAGCATCTCCGGATTCATGGTTGGTTTACGGTCGTGGTATTCTCCATTTATCAGTTCTAATCGAAACGATGCGTCGTGAAGGTTATGAAATTCAGGTTGGTCAGCCACAGGTTATCGTAAAAGAAATCGATGGTAAAAAACATGAGCCAATTGAAACTTTAATTGTTGATGTACCGGGTGAAGTTTCTGGTAAAGTAATTGAATTGGTAACTCAACGTAAAGGTGAGTTGTTAATTATGGAGCCAAAAGGCGATTTACAACACTTAGAATTCGAAATCCCATCTCGTGGTATTATCGGTTTACGTAACAACGTTTTAACTGCTACTGCTGGTGAGGCGATTATGGCACACCGTTTCAAAGCTTACGAGCCTTGGAAAGGTACAATTCCAGGTCGTTCTAATGGTGTATTGGTTTCGATGGATAAAGGACAAACAACTGCTTATTCTATTGATAAGTTACAAGATAGAGGTCGTTTCTTTGTTGATCCGGGAGTTGATGTTTATGAAGGACAAATTATGGGTGAGCACATCCGTGATAATGACTTGGTCGTAAACATTGTTAAAGGAAAAGCATTAACCAACATGCGTGCATCTGGTACTGATGATAATGCTCGTATCGCACCTGCAATTAAATTCTCGTTAGAAGAGGCTATGGAATACATCCAGGCTGATGAGTATATCGAGGTTACACCTGCAAGCATGCGTTTACGTAAAATCTTCTTAACAGAGCAAGAACGTAAAGTTAAAGGAAAGCAATTTTCTTAGAAAAAGCATCACTCCAGCCCTTTCTAACGGAGGTGGAGTTGGATAAGCTATAATAGAAGCCTCGATGTAAATCGGGGCTTTTTTGTTTATTAACCATTTAAGGAATATAAGGTAATGTAAGTTGGATGGCGTAAATTTTTGGCGTTTAGGTTTTACCTACTATCCTTTGTTTCCCTCTCTTTCAGGAAAGGGACGGCTACGCAAGCTTGCCTAACCTAAAACCTTTCATAGGGAGAGGTCTTCTTGACCATTTAAGGAATATAAGATAATGTAAGTTGGATTGAAGATATTTCTAGCGTTCACAAGCTTTACCTACTATCCTTTGTTCCCCTACCTAAAACCATTCATAGGGAGAAGTCTTCTTTGACCATTTAAGGAATATAAGTTAATATAATTTGGATGGCGTAAATTTCTTGGCGTTTAGGTTTCAACCACTAAACTTTGTTTCCCTCTCTTTCAGGAGAGGGAGAGTTGCACCATTAGCCGAACCTAAAACCTTTCATAGGGAGAGGCTCTACTGCCCTAAAAAACTATCAACAGCCTTTATTGCATTTTCTACTCGCAGCGCTCCCAAGCCACCAATTACTTCGTATTTTGCATCCAAAGCCTTTAATTCCTTGTGCCAAACTTCCATGAAATATTCCCGTTGATTCGGAAAATCCCTAAGAGGGTCATCCTGCCATGGCAAATCAATATCCATTAAGAGATAGAGGTCATAAGGCCTTTTCGGAAGCGCATCTAATACCACCTTGGGAGTTTCACCTAGCATCTCATCGCTCCAGATTTTTACCGTTACAAAAGTTGTATCACAGATAATAAAATTACTTTTGGTGGTGGTGAGGATGGCATCTTCCAATGCTACCTGTCCATAATACATATTCACCTCATCTTGTAAGGTGTAAGGAGCTGTTAAATTTTCACAGTAATAACGGGCATATTCAGGCACCCAGGAAACGCCATAATGTTTTGCCAGTAATTGAGACATGGTCGATTTACCTGTACTCTCTGGCCCGACAATGGCAATTTTTTTAATTGATTTGTTCACGATATGTTTTTCTCCAGATTAAATAACCATTAAATGCAATAACAATTAGTACGAGATATAGTAATGCGCTTAGGTTAAGATTTTTATAAATAAATAATGGAACATAACAGATATTGGCAAAAACCCACAGTAACCAGTTTTCTAACATTTTTCTGGTTAAGAGCAACTGCGCGGCAAAACTTACAGAAGTACAAAATCCATCTGCATAAGGTACGGTACTGTTAGTGTAATGATCCATAAACCAACCGAGTAAAACACTTAGCAGGGTAATAGATAAAATTACCAAAAGCCACTGTCTCAATGTCAGCCTGGAAATTGGCCGATGTTGCTCCACCTTCTTATTAATCCAGAAATACCAGCCATAAAATGCGGTAAACAAGAAATAAATCTGAAGCGTCATGTCGCCGTACATTGCCTCTCTAAAAAACAATATGCCATAAGCGACCACACTGATGATGGAGATTGGCCAGTTCCAGATACTTTCTTTGGCGGCAAGATAAATGCAGAGAAAACCAGCAATCACCGCAACCCATTCTAAAAGGGTGGTCTGCTGAAACTGTGAAGTAACAAATTGAAAGAATGATGCTATTAGCATGATCATATTGATCAAAAGTAAGAGAAAAAGCTATAAAAGAAAAAATCCGGTAGAGGAGGGCTCCTCTAACCGGATAATAAACCAAACAAACTATTTATGAAGAAATCCTCATTGGCGGTTAACTACTCCGCCGAGGAAGCTTTAGATCTTTTTCTAAAGTATATACAAAACGCATATATGTTCTGCTTATTACAACATTATTGCCAATAATACCCATTTAAATCATTCATGACTTAAACATGACTTCGTGTTCTTTTAACACTATATTTATGTTACATTTTAACAAATTTTTAACGATTGTTCCTTACTTTTGCAATCGGTTTATAATCAAATGCGTGATTAAATTGTGCCAATTAGAATATAATTTTTTTAAAAAATAATACAGTGTTCTGTTTTGGCGACAAACAAATTGGTTGTATGAATCGTTTAAAACGGAGTTTCCATCGAGATGGAATTTTAAAAACAAAAAAAATAAATTATGAAAAAGCTGAGTGTTTTTTGCGTAGCCTTAATTCTTTCATCTATTCTGTTTGTGGCTTTTACTTTTGTTAAATTAGGTGGTATTGTTGGGCGGGTAGGCCCAGCTGACGCAGCGACGGGTGTTTCACTTATTGCTGGTCAGGATACTATGAGTGTTCCCGTTAATCAAGGTAGCTTTTCTTTTACCAAGCTGAAAGAAGGGGTTTATACGTTAGTGATCAAAGCCAATGCGCCATATAAAGATGCTGTTATTGAAAATGTTGCTGTTAAAGACAGTACCACTACCGACCTGGGAGAAGTGAGATTGAAGCAATAGCATAAAAAAAACAAAAAAGGAGCATCAGCTCCTTTTTTGTTTTCAGAATTTAGATCGATCTCATTACCAATAAACAGAAAGAATAATTCTTCTTGAAAACATCTGTTTAACTATTTCATAACCTTAATTTATTCTTTAGTTTGTTAGCATAAAAAGGTGCATTCCAGTGGTTTGATTTAGGGTATATTAATTTTAAAAATTTAATCAAAAAACTACTTCAAAAAACATATCTTTGCATCCCGACAGAACAGTTGGGATTTTCTCTTCAAAAAGCAAAAAACCTCCTTGCTTCTTCACCTTTACCAAGTCAAATACTTTAGAATTTTAATCATTGTTTAAGCTTAATCATGCCTAAAGACACTTCAATACGCTCAGTATTAATTATCGGATCGGGACCAATTATTATTGGCCAAGCCTGCGAATTTGATTATGCCGGTTCGCAAGCGGCACTTTCTTTAAAAGAAGAAGGGATTACCGTTTCCATTATCAACTCTAATCCGGCAACAATTATGACGGATAAAGTTATTGGTGATCATGTTTATCTTCGCCCTTTAACTGTTGATTCAATTGAAGCTATTCTTCAAGAGCATATAAACTCTACAGATTTACCTAGAATTGACGCTGTTTTGCCAACTATGGGCGGTCAAACAGCGCTAAATCTTTGTGTAGAAGCTTCCGAGCGTGGTGTTTGGGAAAAATATGGTGTTAAAGTTGTCGGTGTTGATGTAGCGGCTATCGAAAAAACCGAAAACCGTGAATCTTTCCGCCAGTTAATGGTTGATATAGGTGTAGGTGTAGCACCTTCTAAAATTGCCAACTCATTTTTAGAAGGTAAAGAAGCTGCTCAAGAAATTGGTTTTCCTTTGGTAATTCGCCCATCGTATACTTTAGGTGGTTCTGGTGGTGGTTTTGTGCACAAAAAGGAAGAATTTGACGCTGCACTTAAACGTGGCTTAGAAGCTTCGCCAACACATGAGGTTTTGGTAGAACAAGCTGTTTTAGGCTGGAAAGAATATGAGTTGGAGCTATTGAGAGACAGCAACGATAATGTAATCATTATCTGCTCAATCGAAAACTTCGATCCAATGGGTATCCACACAGGAGATTCCATTACTGTAGCACCAGCGATGACCTTATCTGACCGTTGTTACCAGGATATGAGAAATCAGGCCATCAAAATGATGCGTGCTATCGGTACTTTTGCTGGTGGATGTAATGTTCAATTCTCGGTAAATCCTGCAAATGATGACATTATCGCCATCGAAATTAATCCACGTGTATCCCGTTCATCAGCTTTAGCGAGTAAAGCAACTGGTTATCCAATCGCTAAAATTGCAGCGAAATTAGCTATCGGTTATAACTTGGATGAGATTGAAAATCAAATTACCAAAACAACTTCAGCATACTTTGAGCCTACTTTAGATTACGTAATCGTTAAAATCCCTCGCTGGAATTTCGATAAATTTAAAGGAGCTAACAAAGAACTAGGCTTACAAATGAAATCTGTAGGTGAGGTAATGGCAATCGGCCGTACTTTTATCGAAGCCTTACAGAAAGCCTGTCAGAGTTTAGAAATAAGCCGTGCGGGTTTAGGTGCTGATGGCAGACAAGTGCGAAACATCGAAGAAATTATGGACGGTTTGGAGCATGCTTCCTGGAATCGTTTATTCTTAATAAAAGATGCCATGACAATGGGTGTGCCTTTGGAATCTATCCGTAAGGTAACTAAAATTGATAAATGGTTCTTAAACCAAATTCAGGATCTTGTTCTTTTAGAAACTGAATTAAAAAGATATTCATTAAATAATATTCCTCGTGATTTCTTCTTTACCCTTAAACAAAAAGGATTCTCTGATATTCAGATTGCCTGGTTGTTAGGGAATGTTACCGAAGATGAGGTTTATGATCGCCGTAAGGCTTTAGGCATCAACAGAGTTTATAAAATGGTGGATACTTGTGCTGCGGAATTCCCTGCTCAAACACCTTATTACTATTCTTCTTTTGATGAGGAAAATGAATCAATCCCTACAGAAAATAAAAAGGTAATTGTTTTAGGTTCTGGCCCTAACCGTATTGGTCAGGGAATAGAATTTGATTACTCTTGCGTACATGGTTTATTAGCTGCTAAAGAGTCTGGTTTTGAAGCCATCATGGTGAACTGTAACCCTGAAACGGTTTCTACAGATTTTAATATGGCTGATAAATTATACTTCGAGCCAGTTTTCTGGGAACATGTTCGTGAAATTATTGAGTTAGAAAAGCCAGTTGGCGTGATTGTTCAATTGGGCGGTCAAACAGCCTTGAAAATGGCAGAAAAATTATCGGCACTAGGCGTTAAAATTATCGGAACATCTTTCGAGAATATGGATATCGCTGAAGATCGCGGTCGCTTCTCAGATTTATTAAAAGAGTTAAATATTCCATATCCTAAATATGGTGTAGCTGAAAATGCTGAAGAAGCTATTGTGGTTGCCAATGAAGTAGGTTATCCAGTATTGGTTCGTCCAAGTTATGTATTAGGTGGACAAGGGATGAGCATTGTAATTAACGATGAAGACCTGGAAAAAGCAGTAGTAAAATTATTAGGTGATTTGCCTGGTAATCGTGTGTTGATTGATCACTTTTTAGATAGGGCAGAGGAAGCTGAATCTGATTCAATCTCTGATGGTGATGATGTTCACATTATTGGGATGATGGAACATATTGAGCCTGCGGGTATTCACTCCGGTGATTCATTTGCGGTGTTACCTACTTTTAGCTTGCCAGAATCGGTAACTAAGGCAATGGAAGAGTATTCCATCAAGATTGCGAAAGCTTTAGATGTACGTGGCTTGTTGAATATTCAGTTTGCCATCAAGGATGAAAAGGTTTACGTGATTGAGGCTAATCCAAGAGCATCTCGTACGGTTCCTTTTATTGCCAAGGCATATGACGTTCCATATATTAACATTGCAGCTAAAATTATGTTAGGTGTAGCGAAATTGAAAGATTTCACTATCGAACGTAAGCTTAAAGGTTATGCAATTAAAGAACCGGTATTTTCTTACGATAAATTTCCTGAGGTTACGAAAGAGTTAGGCCCTGAAATGAAATCTACTGGTGAAGCGATACGTTTCATTAAAGATTTAGAAGATCCTTACTTCCGTAAGCTTTACAAAGATAAATCAATGTATTTGAGTAAATAAAATAGGAAAGGGCGATGGAAACATCGCCCTTTTTGTTTTCAAATTGTGCTGATCAAAATGAGGTATAAACAGCAGGTCTCAAACTTCATAATTTAATTCTTCATTCTGTTTTGCTCTGCTTCTGAACCTGTGGTGCGGCGACGGGCAGGTTTAATCTCTTTACCAAAACGGTAAGTGAAAGTTATTCTTCCAATCTGGCTTTCATTTTTCTGATGTACCTCATATTTCAAGCCTGGGTAAGCACTGGAAATATCATTTTTGTAGGTATTGAATATATCAGACAAAGCCAATTTCAAAGTTGCTTTTTTGTCTAATAATGATTTGCTTAAACCAGCATCAATAGAATAGCGGGATTTGATTCTTAAAGTGCCATAATCTAGGGGTGATTCATAGCTGCCATTTAACTCTGCAGTAAAACCACTTACAATGGTAAAGCTTTGCTGAGATTTAAACTGGAAGGATGTTTTTCCAGTTTTCAAGGCCACACCAGCTAAATCCGGCGCCTCAAAACTTAAGTAGAAAACGTTTAAGTTGTTGTTCATCGACCACCACTTTGCTACCTGAACAGGAATGTTTAAGTTGGCATTGTAACTGGTGTTTTTAGCTAGATTTTCATTGGTTTGAAATAATGCTTTTTGTGCTGAATCTGGTAATAATACTTCAGTAATTACATCGTTAGTTTTACTATAACCAACGGAAAGCATATATTTCTTCATGAAAGTGTAACTTAACTCAACATTATTGGTGTATTGCGGTTTCAAAAATGGATTTCCTTTATTGTAGGTATATTGATCCAGATAGTATATAAAAGGATTTAAAGCATCATAACTTGGACGGTCTATCCTGCGACTGTAGGAGAAACCCAATTGATTATTTTTCGAAAGTGTTTGCTGCACAAATAATGTCGGGAAGAAATCGAAATAATTTCGTTCTACTATCGTATTTGTAGTAACCAGGTTTCCTTTAGAATTGGTTTGCTCAATCCTTAAACCAAGTTGAATACTGGTATTTTTGAATTGCTTGTTAATATTAGTGTAAGCCGCATTTACATTTTCATCATACACAAACTGATTGCTGCGGCGAACATCATTTTGCCAAACATTATTAACCAATTCTTCAGCCTGCAAATCGTTATCTGTTTTTACCCAGCTACTTTTTAGGCCAGCTTCAAGCTTGATGGTTTTACTCAATGCAACATTATAATCAACTTTAAAAGCTTTAATATCAATTTTTGAAGGTGTACCGTTTCTGGTATAATTAATTGGGCGAATTCTATTTCCATTGGCGAACATATAATCATTCTCATATTCAGAACCATCGTTTCCATTGTATTTAGAGTAATCAAAATCTGCAGAAATTTCAGAGCCTGCGGTATCTAAAACTGATTTGTAATTGAGGTTATAAGAAATATTATTGTATTTATTGGTTTGCAAACTATTAGATGCTAGTGTTGAATCTACCTGTTGGAATGACGGTCCAATTAACGTATTATTTTTAGAAGCCTCTGTTCCGCGATTAAAATAGCCATTTACCAATACGCCTATTGTATTATTTTTATCGATGAAGTAATCTAAGCCTGCTTTGAAATTATTGTTTTGCTGTTTTCTTAAGCTCGATCCTGATTGCATAAAATAAGTATCTGGTGTTCCGTTTGAAATACGGTCAATAGTAATGATATTTTCACGGGTAGTTTTTCCGTAATTATAGTTTCCAAACAGATTCAGTTTTTTTGTTCTATGGTTCAGGTTCAGACCTGTGTTACCTCTAAAGTTTTTACCATATCCGGCTGTTGCATTTAGGCTTCCATTTGTGCCACCAGCTTTGTTTTTCTTTGTTTTAATGTTGATAATTCCCGAATTTCCGGCTGCATCGTATTTAGAGGATGGATTAGTAATCAATTCGATGGTTTCAATTTCTGAGCTTTGCATGTTCCGAAGTAGATTCGCTACATCGGCGCTACTCATATAGGTTTGTTTCCCATCAAGCTGAATTAAAACACCCTGTTTGCCCTGCATTGAAATGTTATCATTCTGATCTACCGAAACTCCCGGTGCTTTTTGTAATACCTCCAGTGCGGTAGAGCCCGTCATGATGGCACTGGTTGAAACGTTCATCACTACCCTATCCATTTTTCTTTCGATTAATGGTTTGGTTACAGCAATACTTACTTCTTTTAAATTTTGAGTGCTGGAGGCGAGTTGAGCAGAACCAAAATCTACCTTCTGGTTTTTGTCTGTAAGTGTAATGGTTTTACTTTTAAAAGTATTGTAGCCCATGTTACTGGCTTTGTAAAAGTAGCTTCCTTCTGTGTTGACAGCAAAACCAAAAATGCCATTTTGATCCGTAAAACTGGTTTTTACAATGCTTGAATCAGCTGCTTTATATAATACTACTGTTGCATAATCTACTGGTTTTTTATTCTCATCAAGGATAATTCCCGTTAGGTTAGGCTTGGGCGAAGTTTGTGCAAATAAACTTACTGAAGAGAAAGCAGTAATGATGATGAAGGATATTTTGTATAAAATTCTCATTTGTTTCGGTTTAAGTTTTAAAAAATCCAGGCAAAATAGTTCCATAACGCATGTTGCATACGCTTTCTATTTTTGCCTTTATGTTTAAAGTTTAGCTTGGAAACGAATAGTCTCCCTTTTTAGTTATCAGTAAGACGAACGTTTTTTTAAAAGGTTACGCAGTTTTTAAAAAAAAAGAAAAATCCCTGATTCAAAGACGAGTATAAGTCTTTAAATCAGGGATTTATTTTGCACATCGAAAAACAATGTGCTATTTGTTTTTACTGCTATTTTACACCTAATACGTCTACACCTTGTTCAAAAACAACATCAACAGGAATGTTTTTTCTGGTCAAACGGTCCAGGTCTTGCTGAAGTGTAGCTGGAATAACCGCTTTTTCTTTTTGAGTCTTCTCTACTGCAGCTTTATCACCGTTCCCTTGTAAAGTAATAATGAATGCACTAAGCTCATTCATAGCAGAGGCAAACTTTTCGAAGTTAACTTTATATGTTCCTTTGGATGTACGCTCGAAAGCGCCTTTTTCTGCAAAGTAATTAAAGCATTGCATGTTGGCTTTGCCATGTGCCTCTGATACGCCAAAACGAACTGATCTTAAAATGCCAGCCATAAAGGTGGTATAATAACTTTTAATGTCGCCTTGAAGCTCACCTTTTTTTAATAAGCCAGTAACCATGTACAAGCCTAAAATATCAGCTTTGCCTTCTTCCAACCAGCTGTATTGTTCTTTTAAAGCCTCACGAACAAAGCCTTTTCCTGTAATGGTTTTTTTGATTCCCAAACCATGTGCAACCTCATGAAACATTACATTGGCAAAAAAAGCATCGAACTTAATATATTGCTGCTGATCGGCATCAATTAATTCCCTCGAAATAGGAAGGAGAATCTTATCAAATTTCGCTTGCATCGCATTTTTGAGTTGCGAGCGGCGGGTCCCTTTTTCCTGTTGAATTTTCTCATCATTCGGCAAGTTAACCGCAATGGTTTTTGATCCGGCATTGCAATCTCCGGCATAATACACTACATCGTAAGCATTCAATTCAGAATCTGTTCCTGGTGTTTCGGTTTTATACTTAGCCGGTACTGGAAGGTTTTTTTGTAATTCTGGTAAAAGCTTTACGTATTTTGCCAGGCGCTTACTCCATTCTTTATCTTTAATTAAAACATAGGCTTCATAACTGGTACGGGCATTGAAAAGTTTATCTTCATAATTTTCAATCGGACCTATAATAATATCCAATCCGTTTGTTTTCATGTCTAACCAGGCATAATCACTAGCGGTAAACTTATCCGTTACTAAGGCATCAGCGCGTAGGTTTAGATATTTTTTTAAGCCAGCATCTTCTGCGATTAGTGCTGCTTGTTTCAAAAGGGAACTTGCTCTTTGTAATTCAGAAGCGAATAATACATGATAAGGAACAGTAATGAATTTTCCGAGGCTATCTTTTTTTACTACTGAATATGCTCCATATTTATCTGTTAATTCAGCTTTTTCAATTTCTTCCTTTGTGGTGCCATAAGGATAAAATGAGGCACCTTCAGGTTTATTTCCCACTCCTGCAACGAAAGGTTTGTCATTATTTAACCTGTCCCAAGGTCCATAGTTAATATTAACAAATTCGCGGGTTTTTTCATCCTTAATGGTGGCCAATAAACTATCACGTTGAGGATAGGCCTGCTTCCAATAAAGTTCATCCATAATTTCAGCTGCCTGAATAAGAAGCGGCAAAATTTTACGGTCATTAACACTAAGCTGATTAAGATTTGTGCTAAGTTTTACCCTTTCATATATAGGAAGTCTGTTTGCAACATAGTCCGTTAAGCTATCTTTTTGTACAACGGTTACTTTTTCTTCAGTAGGTTTGCCCGTATTTCTACAAGCAGTAAATAAACTTGTAGAACAGGCTATTGCCGATACAAATAGTATAGGTTTGTATAGTTTTTTCATGATTAAGATATATCGCGACTAAATTACTAAAATTTGAAAGCTTTGTATAAAATTTGATGTAATGGATGAAGTTTAACCTAACTTTGTAACTTCATATTTTATTTAAATTATACCATGTTTCCAGTAAAATCTTATATTTTAAAAGGCACTTCAATTTTGGCATTAGCGCTACTCTTTTCTTCCTGCGGGACGAATAAATATGCTGCAACAGAAAAGATTTACAAGCAAAAAAGTAAAGATTTTGCGAAAATAATTTCAACTACTCCACCTGAAGGTCAGCTTTATGATCTACAAAATGCAACAAACCAAACCTGGGTTGGTTCTGTAAATTTTGGGATACGTAAACCTAATTTTGTGATCCTTCACCACACTGCTCAGGATAGTTTAGCCCAGACGATTAAGACCTTCCATTCCACTAAGGCAGCAGTTAGTGCACATTATGTGATTAGCCGGGATGGGAAAGTAGTACATATGGTGAACGATTACCTACGATCAAATCACGCCGGTATTGGTAAATGGGGAAAAGATACGGATTTAAACTCCTCTTCGATAGGGATTGAGCTGGATAATAATGGCACGACAGACCCATGGCCGGATGCACAAATCAATAGCCTGGTTAAATTATTAGAAACATTAAAAAAAGCCTATAATATTCCGACAGCAAATTTTATTGGCCATTCTGATATTGCGCCTAAGCGTAAGCCGGATCCGAATAAGTTTCCATGGAAAAAATTAGCTTTAAAAGGCTTTGGTTATTGGTATGATGATGTGCTTAAAAACCCACCAGTTGATTTCGATGGACCAAACGCACTAAAATTAATGGGCTACGACACCAGCGATTTGGGCGCTGCAATAGTTGGTTTTAAACGTCACTTTATACAAAGTGATATCACTCCAAAGCTTACACCTGTTGATTTATTGGTGTTGTATAATGTTTATACGAAATACTAAAAGAGGTAGAGGGTAGGAAGGTTGATGGTAGAAGGGTTTGGAGCAGAAGGTAAAGTAAATAGTTAAATATTTTCAAGGTAAATAATTTTGAATAGGTTTCGGTGATTTGTGTTTTTTTTCGTTTTGGAAGTCTCAATAATCCATGAGATCAATAACTTGTATAATATCTACTTGCCTAGATAGTTAAATCATTAATCTATAGTTAGATTATTATCGAGTAGAATGTTTACTTCTATTTTAAGTTTTGGCAGGTGATTTAGCAGGATAGACCAGATACTTTCATCAGATATACTATCATAAGCATGGATTACCTGATTTCTAAGTCCGACAATTAATTTTGCATTCGTAATTTTTATGTGAAACTCACTATCTCTCGTTAAAATTCTGTTCATTGCTTCGCCAATTATTTCAAGATCTCGTTCTATGGCTCTTTTTAACATCACGTTTTTCTGATATTTGAAAAAGTCTTTAGGATGTTCAAGAAAGTATCCATCGATTTCTGTTATCGCAATTTTAATATCTAAAAGCCATTTAAGAATTCGCTCATCCATAAATAAGCTTCTTATTGCGGTTTATTGAGTTAATAAGAATGGGATTTTTCAAAGTTTGTTCCTCCACTAAATCAATATTACGTTTGAAAAGTTTTTTTAGGCTCTCTTTGAAATTATAGTAATTATCAAAATAGCCAGAAAGTTCTATAGCATTGAATCTTACTAGAAAATCTATATCACTTTTATTACTGAAATCAGAATTCAAGGCAGAGCCAAAAAGATACATCTTATCCACATGGTGAGTGTTGCAAAGCTCTTTTATGCTATCAATATGATTTTCAATCACTTTCATTATTCAAATTTAACTAAATTTTCGTAAATGACATCTATTGGTATTTAAGTCTGCGATTTTATGTGTTAAAAATTAAAAAAAAACACGGATAAATCTAAGTTCATCCGTGTTTATCTATCGTTATATTTAAACTATTTCGGCTTTTTGAAAGTATCTTTCAAAGTTACCGTCCGGTTAAAAACTAACTTTTCGGCGGTAGAATCCTTATCTAAACAGAAATAACCTTTTCTGATAAACTGATAACGGCTATCTAAATCTGCATCAGCCAAAGCCGGTTCGATGAAAGCGTTTGGAAGAACAGTTAAGCTTTCTGGATTTAAGTAATCTTTAAAGTCGCCTTCTTCAGCATCTGGAGTTTCGGAAGTGAATAGACGATCATATAATCTAATTTCTGCTGTTTTAGCATGTTGAACACTTACCCAATGAATGGTTCCCTTAACATTGATGCCACTGGTATCATTTCCACTTTTCGATTCTGGAATGTAAGTACAATGAATTTCTGTTACGTTACCGTTTTCATCTTTAACAAAATCCTCACACTTTACGATATAAGCAAATTTCAGGCGAACCATCGCTCCAGGTGCCAAACGGAACCATTTTTTAGCGGGCACTTCCATGAAATCTTCACGCTCAATCCAAAGCTCATTGCTGAAAGGGATTACACGAGTACCACCTTCAGCTTCAGGATTGTTTTCGCCGATTAAATCTTCTGTTCCTTTTTCATAATTGGTAATCACCAATTTGATTGGATCTAAAACTGCCATTACGCGATTGGCTGATTTATTTAAATCTTCGCGAATACAAAATTCAAGTAAGCTTAGTTCGATCAGGTTTTCCCGTTTAGCAATACCTATTCGTTCGCAAAATTCGCGAACACTTTTTGGTGTAAAGCCTCTTCTGCGCAGACCAGAAATGGTTGGCATGCGTGGATCATCCCAGCCATTAACTAAATTGTCATTTACCAGTTGCAATAATTTACGTTTACTCATTACTGTTGAAGTAAGATTTAAACGCGCAAATTCGTATTGTTTAGATGGGAAAATTTCCAGTTTTTTAATAAACCAATCATATAATTCACGGTGTGAAACATATTCTAAGGTGCAAATAGAGTGCGTGATGTTTTCAATGCTATCGCTTTGGCCGTGTGCAAAATCATACATGGGATAGATACACCATTTGTTGCCAGTACGGTGGTGTTCAGCATGTTTAATACGGTAGATAATTGGATCTCGCATTAGCATGTTCGGACTAGCCATGTCTATCTTTGCCCTTAAAATATAAGCGCCATCAGAAAATTCGCCATTTTTCATTCTGGTGAAAATGTCTAAGTTCTCTTCAATGCTACGGTTACGGTATTGGCTATCCTGTCCGGGTTCAGTTGGTGTCCCCTTTAAAGCTGCGATTTCATCTGCTGAACTTTCATCAACGTATGCTAAACCTTTCTCAATTAATTTAATGGCAAAAGAATATAGTTCATCAAAATAATCTGACGCATATAATTCATTCTTCCAGTTAAAACCTAACCATTTAATATCTTCCTGCTGACTATTAACGTATTCTGTTTTTTCTGTAACCGGATTGGTATCATCAAAACGCAAATTAGTATAACCACCATATTTTTGTGTCAATCCGAAGTTGAGGCATATTGCTTTTGCATGCCCAATATGTAAATAACCATTAGGTTCAGGCGGAAAACGCGTCACCAAAGTTTTATACTTGCCACTATTTAGATCGTTCTCAACAATTTCTTCAATAAAGTTCAATGACTTTTCTTCACTCATAAAAACCTGTAAATTAGGAACGCAAAGTTAAAAAGATTGAGCGTATATTATGTAAGGAATAGTAAATAGATAATAGTGGGCAGAAAATAGGAAATAGGTGATAGGAAATTAATAACAGGGAATAAGAATAAGCCTGATTTGCTTTGAGAATGGAGATTACAGGAAGTGGATGGGTGAACATCCATGTTGGAAATTGATCCACGGTCTATTTTCTTATCTGATCAAAATCAATACATTTACATCAACTTAATATTCACTATGAGCAAAGTATTAAATAGGCCAATACGTGTATTAGTTGCCAAAGTTGGGTTAGATGGCCATGATCGAGGTGCTAAGGTAATTGCCACTTCCTTACGGGATGCAGGTATGGAGGTCATCTACACCGGATTGCGCCAAACGCCAGAAATGGTGGTCAATACGGCATTGCAGGAAGATGTAGATGCTATTGGCATATCCATCCTATCTGGAGCGCACATGACGGTCTTTCCTAAAATCATTCAATTTATGAAAGAAAAGCAACTTGATGACGTTTTATTAACAGGCGGAGGAATTATACCAGAATCGGATCGTAGAAAGCTTGCAGAAATTGGCGTTGGAGAGTTATTTCCGCCAGGAACGACCATGGCAAGTATTGTAGCATATATTCAGAATTGGGTGGCAGAAAACAGAAATTTTTAAACTATGGCATATCAGAACTTAATATCAGAGATAAAAGAAAATATTCTTTACATTACCATCAATCGTGAAAAAGCTTTAAACGCTTTAAATAGAGATACACTTACCGAACTTGCAGATGTAATCGCTTTTGCAAATGAAAACGCAGATGTTAGGGGCGTAATTTTAACTGGAGCGGGCGAAAAAGCTTTTGTAGCAGGTGCAGATATTAAAGAATTTTCTGACTACAATGCTGAACAAGGAGAAGAATTAGCCAGAAATGGACAACATCATGTTTTCAATGCGATTGAAAGATCTTCAAAACCCTTTATTGCTGCCATTAATGGTTTTGCTTTAGGCGGTGGTTTAGAACTGGCAATGGCCTGTCACATGCGCATAGCCGCAAGTCATGCCAAACTAGGTTTGCCAGAAGTTACATTGGGATTAATACCTGGTTATGGCGGTACACAAAGGCTCACTCAGCTGGTTGGTAAAGGAAAAGCAATTGAATTAATCACTACAGCCGGCATGATTTCAGCTGAAGAAGCTTTAAAAATTGGTTTGGTAAATCATACGGTATCCCAAGAAGATTTAATCATTAAAGCAACAGAAATTTTAAATCTGGTTAAGCAACGCGCACCGCTGGCGGTATCGGCAGCCATTAAATCGGTTAATGCTGCTGTAAATGAGGTAAATGGCTATGATGTTGAAATTTCTGAATTTGGAAAATGCTTCGAAACAGAAGATTTTAAAGAAGGTGTTTCCGCATTTATCAATAAGCGTAAATCATTATTTAAGGGGCGATAGCATAAATAGGCGAATTGGAAACACAATTTTTTTAATAATTTACGTTAAATGTTTCCCATTTAAAAACGTTTTTAGTAACTATGCATCCTATGGTTTTCTAAAATGATGCTCTATTTTCAGAATGCTTTCCCATCCAATCTGGAGGGGTTTTTAGCTATATAATATAACGCTCATGAATAAGAAGATTTTAATTGTAGATGATGAGGTAAATATTGGATTACTGTTGTCAAAATTTCTGGCAAGAGATGGTTTCGAAGTGGCAAATGCTATCTCTGGTGCCTCTGCAATGGAAATTCTATCCAAGGAAACGTTCGATTTAATTCTGTGTGATTACCGACTTAATGATACTGACGGACGTGAAATCTTAATTAAAGTAAAAGAAAGCTACCCTTCAACTGGTGTAATCATTATTACCGGTTATTCAGATATTAAACTTGCAGTAGAGTTGATTAAGCTTGGCGCACATGACTATATTACCAAACCACTATATCCGGATGAGATTTTATCTGTCATTAACAAAGCATTAGAAAGTCAGAAAAGTTTAAAAGAAATTAAGGTACAGGATGATGCCAGAAGTAAATTAAATAACGAGGCAGAATATGGTAATTCTAGCGATTTTATTGGTGGTGAAAGTGAAACATCTGCCAAACTTTTAAAACAAATCCATCTTATCGCACCAACGTCCTATAGCATTATTTTAACAGGTAAAAGTGGAACAGGAAAAGAAAGAGTAGCCGAAGCAATTCATTCAAATAGTTTACGAAGAGATAAGCCCTTTATTGCAATGGATTGTGGTTCATTAACCAAAGAGCTTGCCGGAAGTGAATTTTTTGGACATGAAAAAGGTGCATTTACAGGTGCCTTATTTACCAAAATAGGGCATTTTGAACAAGCAAATGGGGGCACACTTTTTTTAGATGAAGTAGGAAACCTATCTTATGAAATTCAGGCCATTTTATTGAGAGCCGTTCAGGAACGAAAGATAAAGCGTATAGGAAGTACAAAAGAAATTGATATCGATGTCAGAATTATTGTAGCAACAAATGAAAATCTGGCTGTAAATATTGAAAAAGGAACCTTCCGCGAAGATTTATACCATCGCTTTAATGAGTTTTCTATCCATTTGCCTTCTCTTAAAGAACGAGGTAATGACATTTTAATTTTTGCAACGAAGTTTTTAGTGGTGGCAAATGTAGAATTAAATAAAAAAATCAAAGGCTTTTCAGAAGGTGTAAAAAAGTGTTTCCTCAACTATAGCTGGCCAGGTAATATACGCGAATTAAAAAATGTAGTGAGAAGATTGGCATTATTAACTGATGGAAATGAAATCCAGGTAGATGTTTTGCCTTTAGAACTATTTAATTACGTTGGAAGTTACGAAAAGGAGAAAAGTTTTACTCAATTGAAAGCTGAACAGCAAAAGCCACAAGATTTAAAAAATGCCGCGCAGGAAGCAGAATACGATGCTATTTTAAGTGTATTAATTAAGGTTAATTTTAATAAAACTAAGGCCGCTCAGATTTTAAACATCGACAGAAAAACACTCTATAATAAGATGAAGGCAATTAAATTAAACGGATAAATTCAAATCTGTTTTTGCTAAAACAAATCTATAGTCTTTGCTATTTAAGAAATATCGTTCATCCAAGTTATGTCAGTATTTTCTCATAAGCAGCGGCAGAATATCAACCTCGTCATCATCATTGCGCTTGGTGTTCTCATTGCTTATTCCTTACAGGATATTTTTTCGGCAATTCTAAGTACATTGGTAATGTATACCATCATGCGTCCGGCTTATATTCATCTGGCTGAAGTTAAAAATTGGAACAAGCGTTTGGTTGCTATTATGCTCATTACCATCAGTATTGTATTAATCATACTGCCTTTTTATGCCCTAAGCAGCATGGTGATCAGTAAAATTTCTGAGTTAAGAAGCAATGAAATCTTTTTTAAAAATTTGTTGGTTAAACTTCAGCATATGCTTCCTTTTCGAATCAATGAAAATTTAATTCAGGAAGGATTAAACAGACTGGGTAACTGGGCCACTCAACTCTTTCCATCATTGATCTCCAGCGCCGTTAATATTATATTGAGTCTGCTCGTGATGTACTTTTTACTCTACTTTATGCTTATTGAAAGAAAGCAATTTGAATTTTCTTTGGTAAAATATGCGCCATTTAGAGAGCAAAATGCTTTACGTTTCGGCAATGAGATGAAAAATACAACATATGCAAACGTGTTAGGGCAGGGGCTCATTTGTTTAGTGCAAGGTTCTCTTGTAAGCTTATCTTTTTATATTTTAGGTTATCAAGATCCAGTTTTTTGGGGAGTAATTACAACATTCATTTCTTTTGTGCCTGTTTTAGGGCCACCAGTTGTATTTGTTCCGGCTGCTATTTTACAAATTGCAAATGGACATAATTTCGAAGGCTGGGCCATGCTGATTTTTGGCTTCGTCGTTATTATTAATATTGATAACGTACTTAGATTCATGATTGCCAAAAAAGTGGGTAATATTCATCCCATCATCACAGTAATTGGCGTAATTATTGGTATTCCTTTATTCGGGATTTTAGGGCTGGTTTTTGGTCCGCTCTTACTCTCTTATTTTATATTGCTGATTAAAATTTATGAATCCAGCACATTAGCTTCAGAAAGATTAGAAAGAATTAAAACAAATAATGAGCATAATGAGTTATAAATTACAGCTTAACAAATAAATAATATAGTAATCCTTATATTGTAAACGTTAAACCCTTAAAATACATAATTATGAATGATAACTCGAAAGTAGTAGTTGCCCTTTTAGCAGGACTAGCTGCCGGTGCCGCTTTAGGTATTTTATTTGCACCAGATAAAGGTGACGAAACCCGCGATAAATTAAGCCAGTCTTTAAAAGATTTAGGCGATTCTATCAAAGATAAAGCTGCTGATGAAATTAACAGCCTGGCTAGTTTAAAAGAAAAAGTAGTAAGCTCAATTAAAACCAAATTGAGAAGTGTTGAAGAAGAGTATAGTGACGACGTAGAGCACGCATAAGCAATAAAATAATAGCTGGGCGTTTAGTTGCGCCCAGTTAAATTTCATCTTAACTATGCAAGAAAATAAAGAGAAAGGTATCGAGGATATTTTCGAGGATGCCAAAGGCTATTTAGAGGCTAGAGTAGAATATACCCGACTTTACCTTTTAGAAAAGGTATCTAAAATATTTGCCGATTTAGTTACGAGTACGGCAGTAATTGTGTGTTTTATACTGGCCTTTTTATTTGGTAGTGTAACATTAGCTCTTTTCTTGTCAGATGTTTTAGGTAGTTATACAAGAGGCTTTGGTTGTGTTTCATTAATTTATATTTTACTCGCAGTTGTAGTGTATTTAACTAAAGATAAATACATTGAAAAGGCGATTATCAATATTGCCATCAGAAAGTATTTTACTAAACTTGCAGATAAGGAGGAAGAAGATGAGAAGTTATAAAAACATCAACAGTCTGGAAGATTTGCAAGCCAAGAAATTGGAGCTGAAGGTAGAGTATACGCTGAAGCAAAACATGCTTGTAACTAATTCAAAAGCTTATGCAAAACAATTTACAATTGGTGCGCTGATTAAAAAATATGCTACCCCAAATAACTTTTTCAAGGCTGATGAAAAGCTAAACATTAGTGGAACGGCAATGTCATTGTTGCTTCCCATGTTTATGAATAAGACAATTTTTAGGGGTGCTGGCTTTTTAACGAAAGCAGCCGTTGGATTAGTGTCTGGAAAAGTTGGAAAATCTTTAGATGCTGAACATATCTCCGCTATTTTTAATTCAGTAAAAGGCTGGTTTGGCACTAGAAAAGAAAAAAAAGCAAAGAAATTTATTGACTATGGTATTCCGCCAGATAGTGAGACATATTAGTTTCATGGTTCATTAGTCATTTGTTCATTCGTTAGCAAAGAGCAGAAACCATATAAATAAAAAGCCTCAGGATTTAAAATTCTGAGGCTTTTTATTTAACCTAATCTACTGGTTGGCGCCTAGTGAACTAACCCTAAGTCTTTTGACCTGCTGGCTGGTGTCTCACCAACCAGTTCTATAATCATCGAATTATAGTCTGATTTTTCGGTTGGTGAGACACCAACTGATAGAATAATTTACATTGTACTGCTATGAGGGGAACTCCCCTCCTAATTTAGGAGGGACAGGGGGTGGTTAACCATTCCGCATTAGTTTTTAATTGACAAATCATAATCTTCTGAACATCTATCGCGAGACACCAACCGATAATAATCCTATTTTCTGCACTTAAATAATAAGCCATGCTATTTATGCTCCTAGACCATTCAACCAATGACCAGATGAACTTTATAATTAAAGATCCGTTTTAATTTTCAATTCTTTTAATTGTTTTTCATCAATAGTACTTGGGCTATCAATCATTACATCTCTGCCTGAATTATTTTTAGGGAAAGCAATCACATCACGAATGGAATCCAAACCAGCGAAAATAGACGTTAAACGGTCAAAACCAAAGGCAATTCCACCATGCGGCGGTGCGCCAAATTCAAAGGCATCCATCAAGAAACCAAATTGTTTTTGAGCTTCTTCTGCACTGAAACCTAAATGTTTAAACATTAAAGCCTGTAGCGTCCTATCGTGGATTCGGATAGAACCTCCACCAATTTCAGTTCCATTAATAACCATATCGTAAGCATTGGCACGTACATTTTTAGGGTCTGAATCCAATAGTGCAATATCTTCCGGCTTAGGAGAAGTAAAAGGGTGGTGCATGGCATGGTAACGCTCAGTTTCCTCATCCCATTCTAAAAGTGGAAAATCCAATACCCAAAGGGCAGAAAACTTGTTTTTATCACGTAAACCTAAACGATTACCCATTTCTAAACGAAGCTCATTCAATTGTTTACGAACTTTATCTGTAGAGCCTGCCAAGATTAAAAGTAAGTCACCTTTTTCAGTTTCAAATACCTGGCTCCATTGTTTTAAATCTTCTTCGTTAAAAAATTTATCAACTGATGATTTTATCGTTCCATCTTCATTATGACGGGCATAGATAAGTCCCGTAGCACCAATTTGTGGTCGTTTGATAAAGTCGGTTAACTCATCTAACTGCTTACGTGTATAGCTTGCTGCTCCTTTTGCATTAATCCCAACAACCAATTCCGCATTGTCAAAAACCGGAAAACCTTTGCCCTTTACCAAATCATTCAGTTCTACAAACTGCATAGCAAAACGGGTATCAGGTTTATCAGAACCATACAAACGCATGGCATCTGCGTACTGCATTCTTGGAACTTCTGGTAAATCGTAATTACGAACTTCCTTGAATAAAGTACGGATTAAGCCTTCAAAAGTATTTAATATATCTTCCTGTTCAATAAAAGACATTTCACAATCTATCTGTGTGAATTCAGGCTGACGATCTGCTCTTAAATCTTCATCTCTGAAACATTTTACGATCTGAAAATACCTGTCGAAACCAGAAACCATAAGCAATTGCTTAAAGGTTTGTGGTGATTGTGGTAAGGCATAAAATTCACCCTCATTCATACGGCTTGGCACCACAAAATCTCTAGCACCCTCAGGAGTCGATTTAATTAAGACAGGCGTCTCAACTTCAATAAAATCTAAAGCATCCAGATAACGACGAACAGACTGCGCTATTTTATGACGTAAAATCAGGTTATTGCGAACCGGGTTACGGCGCAAATCCAGATAACGATATTTCATGCGTAATTCATCACCGCCATCAGTATCATCTTCGATCATAAATGGAGGCAATTTAGCAGCATTCAAAATTTCTAAAGATGTGATTTTGATTTCTACATCGCCAGTTGGCATTTTAGGGTTTTTGTTGCTACGCTCTACAACTATACCAGTGGCTTTAATTACAAACTCACGACCTAATAAACGTGCTGATTCACAAAGTTCGCGGTTATCATCCATGTTAAAAACCAACTGGGTAATACCATAACGATCGCGAATGTCTATAAAAGTCATTCCACCTAAATCTCTTGATTTTTGTACCCAACCACACAAGGTTACGCTTTCGCCTAAGTTATTAAGGGTGAGCGCACCACAAGTTACTGTTCTTAACATATATTGTAATCTAAATTGAGCGGCAAAAATACCGAATTAGTTTTAAACTTTGGAATAGAAGATTTGAGCTTTTTTAAGCAAATACCCGTTAAAATGAATTGCACCCAAAACAATCAACTTTTGGATTTTAACCTGCTTAGCGTTTCAGGTGAAATATTCAGATATGATGCGATCATTTTATTTGAAAGTCTTTTTACAACAATTGGATTTTGATTAAGCAATTGCTGATACCGCTCCGTCGCGTCTGATGTAATAAAAGACATTAAACGGTTTGTATTGGTTACATAGGCGTACTCCAGGTAGTGGCGATACAGTTTTTCCCAATGTGGAACGATTGCTAAAAGGTTATAGAAATCAGTTTTATTAATACTCAACAATGTGGTACTCTCTGTGGCCTGAACAAATTCCAAAGACTTCGCTTCGGTAACAAAACTGACCAAAGCAGTTACAAATTGATCTTCGAAAGCAAAGAGCCTGGTTGCTTCACTACCTTTTTCATTTAAAAAATAGATGCGCAGGCAACCCTTGTTTACAAAATATATTTTATTGCTGATTTGACCTGGGCTTACCAAGTGTTCATTTCTCTTTACTTTTAATACACTGAAAAACGAAAAGACAGTTTTCAGATCATTTTCACTAATCCCAATCCGATTGCTGATATAATTAGAAAGCTGTTGGTACATTAATGAATAGCGTATTTAGTTTTTCGATGCAATTTTCTCTGCCAGCTTACGGGCAAGAGGAATGATCATAAAGGCAGAAAGATATGAAACTGGCAACATAATGCTCCAGGCCTTTAAAAATTTGATAAACCAATCTTCACCAAAACCATAGTTTCGCATCAGGCCTACGAATGCCATAATCAAAGTCATTGGAATTACAACCAATAGCGTGTTGAGGTATTTAAAATATGCTTTTTTCATATTGAATTTGTTTTAAAACAAAGATGCAGGGATAAAAAAAGCTAAACTATGATGTAAGTCAATAAATGAAGATGGCTTAATATTTCTCTTCCAGAACCACCTGTACAGAAATTACCTTCCAACTAGCCTGTATCTTCTTCCATTGAAAAACTTCTTCTGTTTGGATAGTTTGTTTTTTTGCAAACACCAAACCTTTCACATAAACAATTGATTTACGTGCAATCTTTTCTGAAAGAATTTCACCATCCATGGATGATTTTATGCGATAATACGATGTAGAAATCTCTTTTGTTTTTTTGAAAAAAGATTCGGTTTGGTAAAGGAGTTCTTTTCGGTCATAAATGGTAGCATCGGCCTTGGTGTATTGAATGCTATTGTCAAATTGACTCATATAGAGACTAATATCTTTTTTTTCAAATGCCAGGTTGGCTTTTTGATGTACCGTATCCAGTTCTTTAGTAGTTAAATCAATTTCCATGGCATGAAGTTAAAAGTTTGAAGAATACTTTAAAAATAATAATGAATGTGATCATCATTTTGAAACTAACAGATGAAACAAGTAAAAGATTTAAAGGATTTAATTATAAATTGATACGTCTTCAAGTTTATTTAATCTTTTTTATACATTGATGCAACGTTTTAAATTCCCTTATGTCTTATAATCAGAATCTTCGAAAATTTGGAAACGGTATATATCAATAAAAACCTGGAATTAGTAAAAGCATGCATGCAGGGCAGCCGGGCAGCACAATTTGATTTATACAAATTGTATGCTAAGGCGATGTATAATGTAGCCTTGCGGATTTTAAATTACGAAGAAGAAGCCGAAGATGTTTTGCAAGAATCCTTTCTTGATGCCTTTACCAGAATTGTAGATTTCAGGCAGGAAACAACATTTGGACTTTGGCTGAAGCAGATCGTCATTAATAAATCCATTAATTATCTGCGAAAACGCAAAATGGAATTTGTGAGCACAGATGAAGTTTCTGAGGTGCCTGATGAAGTAAGTTTTGACGATTATGATACCCGTTTACAAGCTGAAGAGGTTAGAAAGGCGATTACAGAATTGCCAGATGGTTACAGAGTGGTATTGAGTTTGTACCTTTTAGAAGGTTATGATCATGAAGAAATATCGCACATTTTAAAAATTAGTGAAAATACAAGTCGCACACAATACATGAGGGCGAAAAAGAAATTAAAAAGCATATTAGATCTGAAAGGGATGAGAGATGAATAATAGATTAGAAACCTTTGTTAAAGAGAACCGGAGATCGTTCGATATCATGGAACCATCACCAGCACTTTGGGCAAAAATTGAACAAAAGCTAGATCAAAAAAAAGAAAAAAAACCAATAAAGCTATATTTATGGATGAGTGTGGCAGCAGCCATAATAGTCGTTTTTGGTTTAGGTTGGCTATACGCGGGAAAAATGCAAAGCGGGGAGATTGAAATTGCTGATGTAAATGCGGTGTACGCTAAGAAAGAGGTTCAGTTTGCTGGATTAATTATAGAAAAAAGAGATAGCCTGGCCATTTTTGCCGCTGCAAACCCAGAGTTATACAAAAAGTTCACTGCTGATTTAAAGAAATTGGATGAAGAATATGAACGTTTGAAAAATGAACTTCCTACTTCTCCTAATCAAACTTTTGTAGTAAAGGCAATGGTTAAAAACCGTGAAATTCAATTACAACTGCTCAAGCAACAGTTGTTGATTATAAACCAGGTTGATGACTATAAAAAAGTTAACCAGATTTAAGTTTCTGAGAGATAATATAATGCTGATGTTCAGTATTTTAAATTACAGGTACTTGCTTTTTAATATTAAAATAACGCACAATGGTTTAGCCCGCCGGCAGGTTTGAGCCATATTTATAATTAACTATATGAAAACAAAAATATTATTAGCCTTTATGGCTTTTATAGCCGTAAAAAGTAATGCACAGGAAAGCACTATTACGGTGTTGCCGACAGAAACTTATGCTGTAAACTCAAAAATTTCAACAAATACAAACACTGATACCTCTATATCATTAAAACAGAATGGCGATAGTGAAAAGTCTAAATCTTTTAGTAAAAGTTTCAGTGTCGATGCAAATGATAAAGTGAACCTTAATAATCAATATGGTTCTATTACCATTAAAACCTGGGATAAGAAAGAAGTTAAGGTAGATATAGACATCAAGGCATTTAGTAACTCCGATAGTGAGGCGCAAAAAATGATTAATACAGTAACAATTGATGCCAGTAAAAACGGCGATGTAGTTACCGTGAGTACCAATATGAGCGAAAGAGATGGTCGTTATGGCCGTGGAACGAAAAATGGAGTAACCACCTGGAGGAGAGAAGTTAAAATTGATTATGTAGTTTATATGCCAGCATCAAATTCGCTCACCATTTCTCAGCAATATGGAAATGTAGAAGTTGGTAATATTTTTGGTCCAACCTCACTTAAAGTTCAATATGGAAACCTGGTTGCGGGCAGCTTAAACAATAGTAATAATTATATAAATGTGCAATATGGTAAATGTGATATTCGGGAAATTAATACCGGCGTAGTCAAGCACAGTTATAATGGTCCGGTAAATATTGGTAGTGTTGGCACTTTAGAATTAGACGCAGAGTATGTTGCTGTAAATATTAACAGCATTCGCAGATCAGCAGATCTCAAAATTCAATACGGTAAGGGTTTAACAGTTGGTACCATAGGCGGAAATCTTCTGCTAGATGCAGAATATGCAAAAGTTAATATTAATACTGTTAAAGGAAACATGGTTGCCAAACAAGCTTATGCAGATTTAACCATTGCATCGGCAGGTAAGATTGCTGTAGATGCAGAATATTCAAATGTAACTTTAGGCTCGGTTAATGGCGATGCCAATATCAGAATGGATTATAATCGTTTAAATGTTAATGAAATCAATCCTGCTTGTAAAAATTTTACTTTTGGAGGTGAGTATGTGAGTGTTAGCCTTGGCTTTTCTGATCGTTATAACGGTAACTTTAATGTTTCTACCTCTTATGCCGGCTTTAAATTTGGTACAAATGTATCCTCTTCACTGGCCAGTAAAGATGATGAAGACAAAAGATATGCGGGTAAGATTGGTAACGGTGGTGCAGGAAATATAAATATTAAAACCAGCTATGGTTCAATTACCTTTAAATAAGAATTTCTAAGCTTAACAAATCAGAAGTCTTGCTATTTAGTAAGGCTTCTGATTTGTTTATGCTGTTTGATGTAAAAGTGTCAGATTAGGAGTTGCTGTATTTTTCTCGAAATGCAAATATCTTTACTTAAAAGGTGTTTTTTAGACTGGTAGAAAAGTTGAAATTCAAAATCATCCAGATAAAACTGAACAAATAATATGAAAAAACTTCTTTTACTGATGCTCCTGCCTGCGGTAGCTTTCGCTCAATCTCACCAATTAACCAAGGCAGATAAAATTTACGGGTTATCAAAATTCTGGCAGGAAGTAAATTATAACTTCGTTTATTTAAACAAAATAGATCGGAATAAATGGGATAGTACTTATAAAGCATTAATTATTTCTATTCCAGAAACCAAAACCGATTACGAATACTACCACGAAATGCAACGGTTTTGCGCCACACTTAAAGATGGCCATACCAATGTTAACATGCCTGCCGGTAAGGATTTTGAACCGCTAACCACCATGTTTGGCAACTATCGCCTCTTTATCGAAAATGTAGAAGATAAGGCAATCATTACACGTGTTAACTTTAGTAAAAAGGATGAAATCCCGGTTGGAAGTGAGGTTATAGAGGTGAATGGAATCCCCACTGCTAAATATATCGCCGAATATGTTGCTCCGTATATCTCTTCATCAACCGATTATGGTTTAAAGGATTGGAGTAGGAGTAACCTACTTCAGGGATTAGAAGGAAGTCAGTTCGAAATCAAAATTAAAAAACCTAAGGGGCAGATTTTAAGTTTAAAATTAACGCATCAGCATACTGAGGAAAAGGAAGTTTTTCCTGCATTCTCGTCATCTCTGTTAGATTTTAAATGGTATCCTAATAACGTAGCCTATATTGCGCTTAATTCGTTTGTAGAGGCGAAAATAGATTCTCTTTTTATCAGCAAACTTCCAGAATTATATAAAGCGAAGGGCATAATTGTTGATTTAAGAAAGAACGGAGGAGGGGATACCTGGGTTGGAAGTTACATCTTGAAATACTTAACAAACGATAGCTTACTTTATGGGGCACGCTATTCTACCCGACAATTGAACTCGGCCTTTAAGGCCTGGGGGAAATATACCTCCACAAAGGATACAGTCAATAGCGAATGGAACAAAAAGGCATTGCTAACTTATCAGGATAATTATTTTTACGATTTTGATTATCATCCACTGAAAAATGATCTTTCGGCAAAGCGAATAGTCGTTCCTACGGTTTTATTAATTGGCCACCATACCGCTTCGGCTGCCGAAGATTTTTTGATTTATGCTGATAACCAAAAACACATGACCAAAATTGGTAGAAATTCTTGTGGAAGTACCGGACAACCTTATTGGTTCGATCTTCCTGGCGGAGGAAGCGCAAGAGTATGCACTAAAAAAGATACTTATCCGGATGGGCGTGAATTTGTTGGTTATGGCATAAAACCTGATATAGAAATCATCCCAACAGTAAAAGATTTTATTGCTAATAAGGATGCAACCCTAAATACTGCGGTAAATTACCTTAATAAAAAGATAAAATAATTAACTAGATAAACCAATAAGTCTCACCATATTGGCTGCAAGTATTATAACTACGTTCGATCATCAAAATTTCTATGAAGATTTACTTTGCTGCATTTCTTTTGATAGCAGGTTTGGCCAGTGCCCAGGAAAAACCTGTTAAATGGGCTACACAAGAAACTTTTTTTGAAGACCTGGTTGGTAAACCATTGCCAGAATTTCATGGACTAACAGTAGATGGTAAAAAATTTTCAAGTAAGCAGCTGGAAAATAAGATCACTGTTATCAATTTTTGGTTTGAGAAATGCCCACCTTGTATTGCTGAAATGCCGGCGTTAAATAAGCTGGTAGCGCAATACAAGGCAAAAGGCATTAGGTTTATTGGTATTACGCACGATCTACCGGCGAATGCCAAACGTTTTCAGAAACGAAATGGTTATCAATATGAAATTGTTTCATTAACTCTGGATGAAATCCAAAAGTTGAATATCAACCATGGTTTTCCATCAAATGTTTTGGTTGGGAGAAATGGGAAGATAATCTACGCCACTGCCAATATTTCCTTTTCCGACGCAGCGTTCAAAGCCAAATCAATCCTTTTTGAAGAGAAATTAAAAACTGAAATCAAAAATCATCCAGAGGCAAACTAAAACCAATTGTCTAAAAAATATGTTTCCGTAAATGGCAGCGATTTATATATCTTCGCCTATCAGATAAAATACATATGGATTTCTTAAGTACACCTGAAGCGTGGATTTCACTCTTAACCTTAACACTGCTTGAAATTGTTTTAGGTATTGATAACATTGTCTTTATTTCCATTCTTTCAGGCAAATTGCCGCAGGATCAGCAGAAAAAAGCCAGACAGCTGGGCTTGGGCCTGGCCATGATTACCCGAGTACTATTGCTACTTTCGCTCAACTGGATCATGACGCTTACCTCGCCTTTATTTAATATTGGAAGTTGGATCGGCATCAACGGTGGAGAGTGGTATGAAAAACTTGCTATATCGGGTCGCGATTTAATTTTAATTACCGGCGGACTGTTTCTAATTTATAAAAGTACACACGAAATTCATAACAAATTAGAGGGTGAAGAAGATGAGGAAGGTAAAACAAAGGTTCATTCATTTTGGGCAACTATCGTTCAGATTTTAATTCTGGATATTGTATTTTCATTAGACTCTGTAATTACTGCAGTAGGGATGGCAGAACATATCGAAATTATGATCGCTGCAGTGGTAATTGCCGTAATTATCATGATGTTTTCAGCTGGTAAAATCAGTGAGTTTGTAAACGACCATCCAACGGTTAAAATGCTTGCGTTATCATTCTTGTTATTGATTGGCGTTTCATTATTGGCTGAAGGATTAGATCAGCATATTCCGAAAGGCTATGTTTATTTCGCTATGGCATTTTCAGTTCTGGTTGAAATGCTGAATCTTAAAATGAAAAAGAATACGAAAAAACCAATTGAGCTCAGAAATGTACCAAAGAAATAATGTGCAATCTAGTCAATCAGATGATCGCAAATCATCTGAATAATTTTATAATATATATTCTTCGTTAATTGGCTTGATCGGCTCCGGAATATCAGTTTCTTCCAGCATTTGTAAAAGGTTAATTTCGATAGTTCTGGTAATCTGATTTAAAGGGATTCCTGCAGAGTTATTTTCAAAAGGATCGACCAGGCTCATTCCATTAATTTGGGTAGAAACGAATACAAAACCGATTAACCAACCTAAAAAGATAGCGGCCGGACCAGCAGACTGACTAATCACCAGCGTGAAAGTAACCACAAAAAGCCAGATAAAAACTTTGGTTAAATAAGTATAGGTGGTAGGAAAAATGGTATTTTTAATCCGCTCACTCATGCCCATCGAATCAGAAAAGCGAACCAGCATTTCGTTGATTTCAATAAAACGGAAGCCATCAATTTTATTTTCTTTAGAAAGTTTTTGTAATTCTCTTGATTGGATATTTAAGATCGCGTTATGTACATTGGTGTGTTTTCGAACTTCTATCAGGTCTTCAGGCAATAAATATTTAATATAGATTTCATCAACAGTACCTCGTAAACCTGCTTTTAGTGCGTATAAAAAGGCTATGTGCCTAAAGATTATTCTTTTAGAACTGGCCTCATCTTCATCTACATAATTAATTAAAGCCCTGGCAAAGGATCGGGAGTCATTTACCAAAGCGCCCCAAATTTTTCTGGCTTCCCACCACCTATCATAAGCCTGATTATTATTAAAGCCAATAAAAAACGCAATAGCCGTACCCAAAACGGTAGGGATTATCGATGGGATTTCAAAATGATGAGCAATTAAATATTCCCTAACAAAATAAGCCGCAGTGCAGGATGCAATCATAATGAGATCAACTTGCCATGTATTCCTCAGGATTCTACTTAATCTAATATTTTGTATTAAAAGCATATGTTTGGTTTTCGGTGTGAAAGTACAAAACTAGTTCCAAAATGGTTTACTATTCAAATTAAAATCATTCATCATCTTTTTATCACTCAAATGTTTATATTGGGAAACCAAATATTCCTGTTTATGAGCGAAACGCTACCGAAGAATAACATCTTCAAAGTTATTGGTGCATCATCATTGGGCACACTTATCGAATGGTACGATTTTTACATTTTCGGCAGTTTAGCCGTAATTATTGGACATCAGCTTTTCCCTGAAGATGCCGGGGCTTCGGCACTGATTAATACGCTTGCTATTTTTGCTGCGGGCTTTATTGTTCGTCCGTTTGGAGCCTTGGTTTTTGGAAGGCTCGGTGATTTAATTGGTAGAAAATATACCTTTTTGCTCACACTGGTATTAATGGGAGGATCAACGTTTCTAATTGGTTTAATTCCTTCCTATCAAAGTATTGGGTATGCTGCGCCAATTTTGGTGTTGATCTTAAGGCTAATTCAGGGATTGGCACTAGGTGGCGAATATGGTGGTGCGGCAACTTATGTTGCAGAACATGCACCAAAAAACAAAAGGGGTTTTTTTACCAGTTGGATTCAAACCACAGCAACTTTAGGCTTATTTCTTTCTCTGGGTGTTATCGTCATCACCAAAAATGTTTTAGGTGCAGATGCTTTCGCAGATTGGGGCTGGCGGATTCCTTTTTTACTTTCCATTCTTTTGGTCGTTGTATCGATTTATATCCGAATGAAAATGCATGAATCTCCTATGTTTTCAAAGCTGAAGGCCGAAGGGAATGTTTCTAAAAATCCGTTGAAAGAAAGCTTCAATAATAAAGCTAATTTTAAAATGGTTTTGCTGGCTTTGTTTGGTGCAACTATGGGGCAAGGCGTAATCTGGTACACCGGACAATTTTATGCACAATCCTTTCTGGAAAATACCTGCAAACTTGATTTTAATGATTCGAGATATATTCTACTTTGGGGAATTGCCTTTGCCACACCATTTTTTGTGATTTTTGGCGCGTGGAGTGATCGGATTGGTCGCAAGTGGATCATGTTAAGTGGCATGCTTCTGGGGATTATCTTCTACAGACCCATTTATCAGGTCTTTCTGGATGATACGGACACGACCAAAATGGATTTAACAGAAGCAAAATATAGTGCACCTGTGCTTAAACGCGAGCAGATTGCCGGAATTCAGGACAGCTTATATACATCCATCACTCATGTGGTTTTAAAAAGCGGTGCTTCATTTAATAAAGTGCAGGTAGATACCATTTCCGTAAAATCCGGTATCCATCCAGCTCAGGAATTCATTCAGGATAAAGTTTTGCCAACCCCCATATTCTGGAAATTTGTTGGATTAATTTTCTTTCAGATTTTGTTGGTAACTATGGTTTACGGTCCGATTGCTGCATTTTTAGTCGAACTTTTTCCAACTAAAATCAGATATACTTCTATGTCACTTCCATACCATATTGGTAATGGTGTTTTTGGTGGGTTGGTGCCTTTTGTGGCCACATTAATTGCCAGTTTCTCTGGTTCCACACCGCTTTCTGGCTTATGGTATCCGATAGGGATTGCTTCACTGAGTTTAATTATAGGAACTGTTTATTTATCAAATAAAAAAGATGAAACCATTAACGATTAAATTATGAGTACGGTAAAGAAATTTTTGGGCTTGGTTTGGATGATTTTGGGGCCACTAGCCATGGGGTTTTTATTGATGCAGGCCTTAGATAAAGTAGGTTTGGCGCACAGTGATATGGAAAGAACGAATACCATTTTGCAGTGGGGAATCATTCTGTTTATCTTTTTCCCAATTAGTATTGGCTTAATGGTTTTCGGTTATTACGCCTGGAAGGGTGAATATGATCAATTGGCAGATCATTCTTCAGATTAATTCAATGATGTGAAAATGCCCATAAAATAAAAAACCCCGATGCTGCTTGCATCGGGGTGGATATATGATGACCTCATAGGTAGAGGGTAATTGCTTATTATCCTTGTTTTTGAGCTGTTTGTTTTAATGAATCGTTTGCAACGATTACAATCTCTACACGACGATTTGCTGCACGACCGGCTTCAGTTTCATTATCAGCAATTGGCTCAGAAAAACCTTTACCAATGGTTACTAATCTTGATGAAGGAACACCTTGTGAAACAGCATAAGCTTTAACTGCTGCTGCTCTTCTTTCTGATAATCCTTGATTGTAAGATTCTGTACCTTTACTATCTGTATGACCGATAATTTTAATGTCAGTATCAGGATATTGATTTAAAGAAGCAGCTAAGCTTTGAACATTTGTTTTAGCGGCATCTTTCAATGCTGTTTTATCAAAATCAAATAGAATACCACTATCAAATTTTACAATAATACCTTCGCCCTCACGAATAACTTCTGCATTAGGGATTGCTTTTTGAATTTCAGCAGCTTGTCTGTCCATTCTACGGCCAATAAAAGCACCAGCAGTACCACCAATAGCACCACCAATTAATGCACCAACTGCAGTGTTACCTGCTTTTTTACCAATTAATGCACCTACTACACCACCTGCGGCTGCACCAATACCTGCACCTTTTTGTGTTTTGGTTAAACTGTCGCAGCTTTGAAATGCGATTGAACCTACTGCTAATCCTATGCTTAATGTTGCTATTCTTACTTTTGAGATACTCATGATTATTTATATTTAAATTCTAAGCGATCATATTCAAACACGATGCCAAAAAATCATTTAAATAAAATTTCGTGAGATTTACACAGCTAAGTGTTAAAAAGAATAAAATATGGCAATATAAAATGCGCAATCAAATTGTCATTCATTTATAATGTATCATTCTTAGTACAAGAATTAAGCAGAGAAATAGCTTTCCAGTTCTCTTAAGGTATTTTCATCCGTTTGAAAATCTTTAATCACTTGTCCTTTTTCTACCAAAATGATTCTATTACAGACGTCGGTAACATGATTTAAATCATGACTGGATATAAAGGTTGTCATACTGCCAGCCTGTGCCTTCAAAAGATTTTTTAAACGGATTTGAGTAGTTGGATCAAGGTTGGCAAAAGGCTCGTCTAAAATCAGGATTTCTGGCTTTTGCATCAATGCTGCGGCTATGCCTACTTTAACCTGATTACCTTTACTAAAATCACGAATATACTTGCCACTGTTTAGAATCTCATTATTGAAAAACTCACCATATTGCATTAAATAAGCGCCTACATCTGCCGTACTTAACTGATTCAGACTCCCAATAAAGGTGAAATATTCCTCAGGTGTAAGGTAATCGATCAAAAAACCTTCATCTAAAAAAGATGCGGTATAATTTTTCCAGTTTTCCTGATGAGCAACATTTTCCCCTTTTGATAAAACTTCCCCTTCAGTCGGTCGGATGAGGTCCAGAAGCATTCTGAAAAACGTGGTTTTTCCGGCACCATTATTTCCAACTAAACCAATGGTTTCACCTGGGGTAATTTGGATGTGCTCAATGTTTACAACTGTTTTATCGCCATAAACTTTCTTCAAATTTTTTACTTCTAAAATCATAATTATTCTCTAAAGCCCTCGGCTATTTTATAACGTTGTTTTTCAAATCTTTTTACAATAAAATTTACCCAAAATCCACGCGTAACCAGCATGATTAATCCAAATAAACCTATTGCCAATAAGCCCATATAAGGCTGATGAAATATATTGAAGGCCCAATAAATTAATATTGGGAGTAAAATGAATGGAAAAATAGAGATCCATTGGGTTGCGCCCATGCCTTGCCAGT
The DNA here is from genome assembly GCF_004340665.1 of Pedobacter psychrotolerans. Classification (GTDB taxonomy): domain Bacteria; phylum Bacteroidota; class Bacteroidia; order Sphingobacteriales; family Sphingobacteriaceae; genus Pedobacter; species Pedobacter psychrotolerans. The sequence goes on along the minus strand of NZ_SLWO01000003.1, from coordinate 40,562 downwards.
TAAAACTCGCACTTCTGGAAATATCAATTCTTTTGTAATTATAGGTGGCCAATATTAATACCATTACCGTTGTAAAGCCAATATTGTATAAATAAGCCACTAAATGCAGGATAAGTAACTTTGCACTAATGAAACAATAGAAACTGGCCAGAATCGTGAGGATGGTAGAAGCAATGGTAAACAATAAAAATTTGGCTTTAATGAAATCCTTGAAATCAATTTTATTGCTTAATAAGCCATCAAAATGTGAGCTTTGCCAGGCGAACATAAACTGGCCATAACTGATAATAGACATCCCCGTCATAAATACGGCAGCGAATAACATCATTCCAAATGAATTAGATTGTATCACTTCTGGTTTATAAAATAGAAAACCATAAACAAGAATAATGGTACCCATTAATACGGTACTTCGAGGGCGTTTATGTCTGATGATCAGTTTCAATTCTAAGGCTGCAAGCTCGCCAGCTTTTCCGAAACGGTTAAAAAAGGCATAATCGGTACTTACCTTTTTCTCCTGCTTTGCACTTAATTCTTCTACATAAAGGTTTTTGCGTAAAAAAGCAGCATTTATTTTAAAAATCAAAAATGCAATTGCTGGGAAAATTAGTGCTAATAGTGGTTGTTTGGTTATGGCCTTAAATACCCAATCCGATCCGGCCATAATAGAAATTATCTTAAAATATTCTAGCGCTACAAAAGCTGAAACGATGGCTAGGCCGCCAATGGTAAAGAGAATATTTGAAATTGATTTCCTTTTTAGAAACAGGATGAGATAATTGTTGAGCAGCATTAAAGATATGATGCTTAAAATATAGGCTGAAACCACAAGAAAACCATGCTGCGGTAATACAGCTACGAAACAAAAGGGTAGAAATAGTAAGAATGGCCAAAGGTTGAATGCTGAAAACAGCGCCTTGATATTTAAAAAAGCTACAATTTTGCTTTTTGAAATTTTCAAATTAAGGTAGGGGATGATGCTTAAAGTAGGGAGTTCCTGCAGTTGTAAACGCATCAGTAAGTCGAAAGCAAAATAATAAAGAATGATTCCGTTGAAACTGGTGATGGCATCCTGGTGAGGGAAAAATTTAGGTAAGAAAATTTTCATTCCAAAACCTATTCCAAGCGCAACCAATAAAAAATAGAGCATAAAAAGGCCTAAAACAACCTGAGCGGCAATGCTGCCACCCCTGTTTCGCGAACGCCAGAAAGATTTCCTTTGATGGCTTAAGAAAGTATTGAGCATATAGGTTTAGGTATTAGTTAATTTCATCTATTAGTATCACTTTTTCACGAAATGTTACATTAATAGTTGTATTTGTCTTTCCAGTTTTGCCTAAGCTTTTCTCTCAGCTTTTCTTCGGCAGCATTTTTACCCGGATCATAAAGCTTGGTTCCGCTTAATTCATCAGGGAAATATTCCTGTGCCTCGAAATTCCCTTCATAGCCATGCGAATATTTATAATCTTTTCCATAGCCGATATTCTTCATCAATTTAGTCGGTGCATTACGGATATGTAATGGCACGGGTAAATTTCCGGTTTGTTTAACCAAAGCCTGAGCATGATTGATGGCTTCGTAAGAGGCATTGCTTTTTGGTGAACTGGCCAGGTAGGTCACACATTGTGATAAGATAATTCTTGCTTCGGGGTAACCAATTACGTTGACTGCAGTGAAACAATTGTTGGCCAGAAGCAAGGCATTCGGATTGGCATTTCCAATATCTTCTGAGGATAAAATCAATAATCTTCTGGCTATGAACAAAGGATCTTCACCTCCTTCAATCATTCTGGCCAGCCAGTAAACTGCAGCATTTGGGTCGCTACCACGAATAGACTTAATGAAGGCCGAGATGATGTCGTAATGTTGTTCACCTGCTTTATCATAGAGCGCTAAATTTTGTTGAGCATGGGCGAGAACATTTTCATTCGTTAAGGTGATTTGATCACCACCAATACCATTTATGGCAATTTCCAGTACATTTAAAAGCTTGCGTGCATCACCGCCTGAGAGACGTATAAGCGCCTCGTGTTCTTTAATCGTTATTTTCTTTTGAGCAAGTAATACATCCTTTTTAACAGCTGTTTTTAATAAGCCAGATAATTCTTCTTCTGTTAATGATTTTAAAATATAAACCTGACAACGGGAAAGTAAAGCGGATATCACCTCAAATGATGGGTTTTCTGTTGTAGCCCCGATTAACGTTACCAAACCACGTTCTACCGCACCCAGCAAACTATCTTGCTGCGATTTGCTGAAACGATGTATCTCATCAATAAATAAAATGGGCAAACCTAAAAAACTATCTTTTAATGCAGCAGCTTTGTCAATAACCTCACGGATATCTTTCACGCCACTATTGATGGCACTCAAATTAAAAAATGGACGATCCAGTGCCTGGGAAATAATATATGCCAATGTGGTTTTTCCCACTCCGGGAGGTCCCCAGAAAATCATGGAAGGCAATTGACTGCTCTCTATCGCTTTGCGTAATACAGCACCTGTACCTACTAAATGTTTTTGTCCCACATATTCATCAAGGTTTTGCGGACGCATTCTTTCGGCTAATGGAGCTTGATTTTGCATAATGGTAAATATATAAAAATTGATTATTTAGTCGTTAGATTATTGCCAACACTTTATTGCGAAAACTGCATTTAAAATGCGTCACCATCATCTAAAACAATTAGATAAAAGCTTAGTTCTTATTAAATAATCGAATATGAAAGTTAGTAACTTAGACAATTTGGTACTCACAGTGGTAAATATGGAAAGTACCTGCAAATTTTATACGAATGCTTTGGGTATGGAAGTTGTGGAGTTTGATGAAAACCGGAAAGCCTTAAAATTTGGCAACCAGAAAATCAACCTTCATCAATATGGAGATGAAATTGCGACAAAGGCTTTTAAGCCTACGCCAGGTTCTGCCGATTTATGTTTCATCACTGATCAACCAATTGAAGAAGTACTTCATGAACTAAAACAATGCTGTATCGAAATTGAAAATGATCCTGTAGAAAGGACTGGTGCAAATGGAAAAATCAGGTCTGTTTACCTTCGAGATCCGGATTTAAATTTAATTGAGATTAGCAATTATATTATTCACTCATCCAATCCTTAAGACATGAAAGATAACTTTTCTACACAAGCGGCTGAATACGCCATTTACCGCCCAAAATATCCAGATAATCTATACGACTTCCTTTTTAAATTAGTGACGGAGAAAAGTGCTGCATGGGATTGTGCTACAGGAAATGGTCAGGTAGCAAGTGTACTGGCACAGCATTTTCAGCGTGTTTATGCTACTGATATCAGTGAGAAACAATTGAGCCAGGCACTTCCATTGCCTAACGTGGTTTACCAGGTAGAATCGTCAGATCAGGTAAATGTTCCGGATCAAAGTTTTGATTTGATTACAGTTGCGCAGGCCATTCACTGGTTTAATTTCGATGCATTTTATAGTGAGGTTAAGCGTACTTTGAAGCCAAATGGAATTGTTGCTGTTATAGGCTATGGCCTGATGTTTATTGATAAGAAGGTAGATCAGGTTATTTACAAGTTGTATGAAACTATCCTCGGGAAATACTGGGATAGTGAACGCAGATATATCGAAGAAGGTTATAAAACCATTCCTTTCCCGTTTGAAGAAATTACGGCACCTCATTTTCAAATTAAAACCACCTGGAATTTTAACCAGATGATTGGATATTTGAATACCTGGTCTTCACTTCAGCATTATAAAAAGGCGAATGACCGAAATCCACTAGAATACGTGATGACAGAATTAAAGGAAGCCTGGGGTGATGATGCGGAGAAAGACGTACGTTTCCCTGTATTGTTGCGGGTGGGGAAGTAAGGAGGTCTAACCGCAAAGTAAAGAAGGAGGAAAATGCAAAGAAGCGCGAAGTTGGTTGTTGTTTTAACCAAGCGCTGTGTTTCTTTGCGCAAAACTTAGCGGTCTTTGCGGTTAAACTTTCAACTAATCCTTAAGAGAGATTGCTTCATCCAATGAAGAATTGGCTTCGCAATGACGATGAATTTACGCTGTGTTTCTTTGCGCAAAACTTAGCGGTTTTTGCGGTTAAATATCTTTCAAAAAATCCAGGATACCTAAAACCGTTAGCTTTTTCTGCTCACCGCTTTGCATATCTTTCAAGGTTAATTCACCGCTTGCAATTTCATCTCCACCAATAAGAACAACATATGGTATTTTCTTTGCATCAGCGTAAGCCATTTGTTTTTTCAATTTTGCAGATGATGGGTATAATTCAGCCGAAATACCTGCGTTTCTAAATTGTTGTAATATGGGTAAAGCATATTTTTCTGCTGCTGCATCAAAATTACTAAGTAAAACTTTTGTGCCTACTTCTGCTGCGGCAGGAAAAAGATTTAATTCTTCCAAAACATCGTAAATACGATCTGCACCGAAAGAAACACCAACGCCAGTTAAGTCTTTTAACCCGAACATACCTGTTAAGTCATCATAACGGCCACCACCACCAATGCTGCCCATAGATACTTCATTGGTTTTTACTTCAAAAATGCAACCGGTGTAATAATTTAAACCCCGCGCTAAAGTAATGTCTAGTTCCAGTTTAGCGGTTAGTGGTAAAGCATAAGAAATTAAGCTTTCTACATATTCAAAAACCTGTTCAATTTCAGCTACCCCTTTTAAACCTGTTTCTGAAGTAGCAAGAACTTCTTTCAGGCTTGCCAATTTTTCTTCGTTGCTTCCCTCTAATGAAATCACTGGACGTAGTTTCTCTAAATCATCCTCAGTAAAACCACGTTCTAACAGTTCTTTACTTACCCCATCTAAACCGATTTTATCCAGCTTATCAATGGCAACAGTCATGTCTATAATCAAATCAGGTTTACCTATAATCTCGGCGATGCCTGATAGAATTTTTCTATTATTAATTTTAATGCTGAAATCTTTCAGACCTAATTTTGCTAAAGCTTCATTGTAAATCAGGATAAATTCTGCTTCGTTTAATAAACTTTCTGAACCAACCACATCTACATCACACTGATAAAATTCACGGTATCTTCCCTTTTGTGGTCTGTCTGCACGCCACACGGGTTGCACCTGGAAACGTTTAAAAGGTAAGGTGATTTCATGCTGGTGCATCACCACGTAACGGGCGAATGGAACGGTTAAGTCGTAACGGAGGGCTTTTTCAGAGATAAGTGGAATTAATTTATTGCTATTTTCCTCTTCTGAAAAATCAAAGGATTTCTTTTTTGGGTCTTTTAAATATTCACCACTGTTTAGGATTTTGAATATCAGTTTATCTCCCTCATCGCCATATTTGCCGGTTAAGGTAGAAAGGTTTTCAAAACTTGGCGTTTGAATTTCTGCATAACCATATTTTTTGAAAACCGTTTTAATGGTGTCATAAATAAAGTTGCGTTTAACCATTTCAATTGGTGAAAAATCGCGGGTACCTTTTGCTAATGAGGGTTTAATAACTGACATAGCCGCAAAAGTACAAAAATGTGGGCTTAAACCTTACAGGTTTTTAAAACTGCAAGGTTTGTTAACTATTTTCCTAATGCCGCCTTAACGATGTCTCTATTCGGTTTCGAAACTGGGATTTTATCGCCGTTTTTCATCAATAAAGTTCCGCCGTCTTCTTTTAGCCAGCTTTTAACAAATTTAGGATTGACCAGATGGCTTTGGTGCGCCCGAACGAAACCTTGAGGCTTTAGTAAATCTGAGTATTCTTTTAGTGGTTTTGAAATTAAAATTTTCTCTCCATCAAATAAATAAAAAAAAGTGTAAGTATTATCAGCAACACAGCGCACAATGTCATTCACTGAAACGTAACGGATTTCATGTTGCTGAGGTAAAGCAATCTTTAGAATATTGGGTTCTGTTCTTTTAATCTGATGGATCAAAAAATTAAGTTGATCGCCATTTATTTTGCGCTTTATCCTGCCTTCAGCTTTTGAAACAGCAATCTTTAATTCATCAAGGTCTACTGGCTTGAGCAAATAATCAAGGGCAGCAAATTTTACCGCCTGGATGCCATAGTTATCAAAAGCGGTAACAAAGATGACTTCGAAAGTGTTTTCAGTAAGTAAGCTAAGAAGATCAAAGCCTGTTGTTTTTCCCATCTGAATGTCGAGAAAGAGCAAATCAGGGAGGTGTAGATTTATTTCTTCGAAAGCATCATGGATGTTATTGGCAACGGCAACCACCTTAACCTGAGGGCAGTTCTTGGTCAGCAAAATCTGAAGATTTTCTAAGTTTGCAGGTTCATCATCTACTAAAATTGCTCTCATTTATAACCATTGTGTTAAAGTAATTGTAATAGCTGTTCCTTGAATGCTCGATTGAATATCCAAAACGAATGGTGCGTCTTTATATATCGTATTTAGTAAAGATATTCTGTTTTTACTAAGCGACAAACCTAAACCATTATAAGTTTTTGTGGTGGTGAATCCTTTGCCATTGTCCACTATTTTAAGTAGTAAATCTGAAGATTTTCGATCAAAACTCACTTCTATTTTTCCCTCAACGCCATTTTCGGCTATGCCATGTTTTACTGCATTTTCTACAAAGGGTTGTAAAAGCATTGATGGTATTTCAATATTTTCGGTATCTATATCAGTTGAAGCTGTGATCGTGTAGTTAAAGCCGAAGCGCAGTTGCTCCATCTGCAGATAATCATCAAGCAAGGTTTTTTCACCTGTTAGGTTAATCAGATTTTGGCTATCCAGAACATTACGCGTTAGCCGGGCAAATTTACTGAGGTAGCGATTAGCCTTATCAATTTCATGCTTATTCATCAGATTTTGAATACCTGCCAAGGCATTAAACAGGAAATGTGGATTTAATTGCGAACGGACAGAATTGAGTTGGAGCTGAGCAATTTCTTTCTCTTTATATTGTTTAGCAAGTTTTTTTTCATTCTTCCTTTTGGTGTAGATAAGTGTTGCTACAAAAATAGCAGCAAGCAGTAATGGAGTAATAATTCCAAAAATTAACATCGTTCTTCCAGAGAACATTCTTGGTTCATCTAAAGTTAAAGCAAGCGTATATCTGGTTGTGTATTTTTCTATTTCTTTTAGCGGCGTATTCTCATTAATGAATGGTTGAATAATAATTTCATAATCTCCTGATTTTTTGAAAATGCTCTTATCAATCTTTACGTAAGGCAAAAATTCATTTGCATCAATATAGCTGCCATATTCCCAATAAGTGGATCTGAAAATTATTTTGTTTGTTAGCTTATTTTTTATTAAAACATAGTAGAGATAGTCTATATCCGATTTGTTTTTTATAATTCTTAAACCAATATCTTTTTTAGAGAAACTAAAGCTTGTTCTTTCTTTTGGGGCAATGACATTTGTAAAGCCTTCGCCTTGGTTGATTGCAACAAGCTTTGAAAATAAAACTATTTTTGCTCGGGGAATTGGTTTAGCATAAAAAACAGATTTATAAATATCAAGAGGTTTATTGATGTTATAAATAAGGGTTGTTATATTTTTACCTTTTATTGCGAAAACACCAAGCTTTGTGAAGCTCATTAAATCAGGAGTTTCAATATCGGTTAGTTGTTTTTTGTTAATAGACTTGTTTACCACTATTGGCTTGTTATCTACCAAAATTGTGTATCTATACTGTCTTACATCATCTTTCCGATCGAAATAAGCTTGTATACTTATGTTATTCACTTCAGGTAAATAGGTAAATGATGTATTAGGCTGATTTGGAAATTTATTGTCATAATAAATGTTTTTGGCAGAACTATCAACACAAAATCCCAATTTTCTTCCGCCTGAATAAATCTGAGAAAAGTTGATGATTTTTTGCGCAAATACTGTAGATACCACAAAAATGAAACTGAAGAATGTGATGAATATCTTTTTCATACGTTAATTTTTTATAAACCTCCGCTTAAAAATTGGTTTACAAAATGCCAAAATAGTAAACGAAACCTATAACCTAGTATTTGAATGGTTTGGAGCAGAATTTATTTTTGCTCATTTTTTTCAACTCTTTTGAGCGGCAAAAAGCTATCTGCTTTGATAAAAATTGTTCGTTATAGCTGTTCGCAATAAGGGGTTTTATACAGTGGCTTTTTAGGCATGATGACATCTTTTATAAGAAAGATTAATTCAAGCTATTGCAATGGTGTGCCTTTTAGTTCGCAATGATGGACTTAATTTAAAGACTTTTAATCTTTAGCCAGTTGATTTTTCAGCAATAAAACAGGATCATATAGCGCACGCATTAAGCGATATCGCCTGCTCAGTTTCATGTTGATAATCTTCCGGTCATCTGTTTCATTAATGGCAAATCTACGTAAGGTATACTTTGTTTCCAATGCGGTATAAATGGATAAGCCAAAGTAATAACCTGCCTGAGTTAGCATTTTTTGATGATGATCGGGGATCTTTCCATAAGGGTAGGCAAATGAATAGATGGGATGTTTCAACAAATTTTCCAGGTTTTTCTTTGAAAGGGTAATATCCTGATTAGCCATTTCCTCGCTCACTTGGTTTAGTCTAATGTGGTTTTCACCATGGCTCCCCACTTCCATTCCTAGGGTCAGCAAGTATTGTAGCTGTTGAAGATTCATCAGTTTAACGCTGGTCATGGCAAATTCCTCAATGTCCCAGATGTTTTCACCATCAATGTGATTGGAGGGCATATAAAACACTGCTTTCATGTTGCGTTTTACCAGTTCAGGGATCGCAAAATCCAAAAGTTCGGCGGCACAATCATCAAAAGTGATGATGATTCGGTTCCTTAAATCTTTGGGGCTGGGTTTTTGGGTGATAATTTCCTGAAAAGTAGTGGTCTGTAAACCTTTGTTTTCAATGCAGGTTAAAAATTCCAGAAACTTACTGTGACTGATACACCATGTTTGCAAACTCGGGTGAGGCTGTTCTGCTACGTGGTGTAGCATGGCAATGGGAATATTCAAGGTTTTCCAGTTAATCGTCAGCGAAAATTATATCTCTCAAATAAACACATTTAATCGTACAAAACCTTGGATATTTGTGGGTTTTGTAAAGCTAAAATAAATAAAATAAATTTCTTTACGTGGTATGATCTTTGCTAACTTGTAAAAAAATTTCTAAGCAGGGGAAAGTTTACATACCTTTGCAAGCATTTTAACGTTCTTGTAACAAAACTATATCATGACTATGAGGATATTTTATCCCTTTTTATTGCTGATCTTTATAAGTACATGGGTGTCTGCACAGACTTTACCAGTTGGTTTATTGGAAAATGTAGAGGATGCCTACAGAAGGCAGCAGCTTTTAGGGAAGGATACTTCCAATAGTTCTTATATGATCAGACCGATGTTCATGTCTGATGGAAATGACCTGGCCTTAGACCCGGATACCAGTTATTCTTTGCTTCATTTCCGGAAGTTGTTGTATAACAATCCCAAATTCAAGACACAAATTTACGCTTTGCCTATAGCCTGGCAACAACAATTCAATTCTCACCATCCATATGGCATGAATGACGGTTCGATGGTTCAGGCAAAAGGATATCAAACTCAAATTTCTGGTGGCATTTATGCTAAGATCGGGCCTTTATCGATCCAGCTAAGACCGGAATACGTGTTTGCGCAAAATAGTGTTTTTCAGCGTATAGCTGACGCTCCAAATGGTGTTTATTGGAATACCCCTGTAACTGGGGCCTATTACAACCGCATAGACTTACCTGATCGTATGGGCAACAGGCAGTACTCTAAGTTAAGTTTAGGGCAGAGCAGTATCCGATTAAATGTTGGGCCAGTGTCTGCTGGGTTCTCTAATGAAAACTTATGGTGGGGACCAGGTGTTCGAAACTCTTTATTAATGACTAACAATGCATCTGGATTTAGGCACTTAACATTAAATACTACCCGTCCGATAAAAACTTATATCGGATCTTTTGAAGCTCAAATTGTTGGCGGACGATTGGAGCAATCTGGTTACACCTTAAATAGAGACCCTACTGTTCCACAAGCCATTAGGAATGAATTGGTTCAAAAGCCATACGATTGGCGTTACTTTTCAGGTATGGTGCTAACCTATCAACCTAAATGGGTGCCTGGTTTTTATGTAGGATTTGATCGTTCCTTTATCGTGAACCGATCAAAAATGGGAAATAAATTTGGTGACTATTTCCCAATATTTTCCCAGGTAGAGAAAGTAGGTTATGTAACACCAGAAGGAACTTACAGTGAAGATGCTGCAGAGAGAGATCAGTATATTTCATTTTTTACTAGATATGTATTTACGGAAAGTAAAGCAGAGGTTTATTTCCAATTTGGGAGAAATGACCATTCTTATGATTTACGTGATGCCTTAGCTGAACCAGAACATACCCGTGCATACGTTGTTGGTGTGCGAAAATTAATTCCACTAAAGAGAGCTGATGAATTTATTCAGGTTGGGGTGGAACTGACTCAGTTGGAAAGAAGTGCTACTACACAACTAAGAGATTATCCAACATGGTACGTTCACGGACAGGTATTGGATGGGTATACCAACAAGGGGCAAGTGTTAGGTGCAGGTATTGGACCTGGAAGCAACTTACAGACCTTGGATATTAGTTGGGTAAAAGGATTGAAAAGAATTGGATTTCAATTAGAGCGTAAAGTAAACAATAACGACCTATTTTATGAATTTGCATTTGCTTCCGCAGACCGAAGACAATATATTAATAGACATTGGGTTGATTTAGCGATCGGCAGTACTTTCTCCTGGAATTTTAAGCGCTTTGTTGCCAATGCGCAACTTACCTATATCAGATCACTGAACTATCTATATCAATGGCAGGATAGTACTCCTCCGGGAGATTACTGGAACTGGAACAAACAAGATGTCAATAATGTGCATGCGAAAATTGGCTTAGTATATTTGTTTAATTAAAAACAAATTTATTAATATAGAATTTGGTTGTGTTAATAAGAAAGAACTTGAAAAGACGCCTTTTTTGTTATTACATTTAAATGATTAAGTTTGCAACCGGTTTGATGTGATATTTTTTGATAATCCTCCATATATATCTATAAGTAATGTGTGTTGTGTACTGTCATAGATAATTCGATGCTTACCTCTAAAATACCTATGAATAAATATAAATTAAACAGAAACAAGGTCATTTATTGTATGTTACTTGTTGCTTTTTGCTTCACTACCTCTTGTGTGAGCAATAAAAAAATTGCCTATTTTCAGGACATTCAAACGGTTAACCAGGCCCAATTGGAAAACGCTACTAAATTTACTGAGCCTATTATTCAGCCTGATGATATTCTGAGTATAAATGTTTTTACATTAAATCCTCAAAGTGGTGCCATCGTCAATCAGGCAGCTTCCAATACGGTATTAGGGGGCGGCGCAAATACTGCAGTAGCATCACAACAAGTTACGGGCTTTTTAGTGGATCGGAATGGTGAGGTTGAACTTTCCTTAATTGGCAAAGTAAAAGTTGCAGGATTAACTACTTTTCAAGCTAGGGAATTGATTCGCGAAAAGGCTGCTATCGTTTACAAGGAGCCTAATGTTCAGCTCCGATTTGCAAATTTCAAGGTTAGTGTTTTAGGGGAAGTAAATTCTCCATCTACCTACACACTCCCAAATGAAAAGGTTTCAATACTAGATGCATTGAGTTTAGCAGGTGATTTAACCATTTATGGAAAACGTGAAAACGTATTAATTGTTCGGGATAACAATGGTAAGAAAGAATTTGCCCGTTTGGATTTAAATTCTTCTGAAATATTTAATAGTCCATATTATTATCTAAGGCAAAACGATGTGGTGTATGTAGAACCAAATAAGCGTAAAGTTTCTGCTTCTAATTCCGCACAAATCCAAACGGTAGGTGTGATCGCATCTGTGGTATCAGTAATTGTTTTAGCAATATCTAGTTTCAAATAGTCTATTAGTCTATCAAATAAATGAGTCATAATCAATCAACTAACGATCAACATAACGTTGATACAGAAGAATTTATAAATATCAAAGTAATAATTAATAGGTTATTATCTGGTTGGTATTGGCTAGCGATTTTTGTTTGCTTTGGCTTGATTTCGTCATATATTTATCTACATTATACATCTCCATCTTATCAAATTAGTGCTAAATTACTCGTTAATGATGATGAAAAAGGTGGTAGTATTGGTAAGCAGGCAAGTGCTTTAATGGATCTCGGTGGTCTAATGACTGGTAAAAACTCGGTTGAGAATGAAGTTGAAATACTTAGGACGAGATTTTTAATGGAGCAAGTCGTTAGGGATATGCAACTAAATATAGTGTATTCGAAAAAAAATGGTTTAATGACTCAAGAGTTATATAAATCACCTATAAAACTTACAATTCTAAAAGGTATAGATTCAATTCAGAGTACAGAAATAGAAGTAAAAAAAATTTCTAATTCAAAAATAAGTGTTAAAACTGAAGCTTCTGAGAGGGAGGTGGAATGGGGACAGGCATTCTCCATCGAAAATGTGGGTGTAGTATCTTTGTTGCCGACTGAGATTAAATTTATTGATGGTAAGGTGCTAATTGATATATACTCAATTGATGATCGTGTAGCCACAATGATGAAACAGCTTTCTGTCGGTGTAGCTAACAAGCAAGTTTCAATTGTTGACTTAGGATTGGCTTATTCTTTGCCAAATAAAGGAGAGGATATTTTAAATAAACTGATATACCAGTATATAGTAACTAATTTGAGGGATAAAAATTCCATTGCAGATAGTACGGGAAAGTTTATTAAACAAAGAATTAATGCTATTGCTTCCGAATTGGGTGATGTGGAGAATGATGTTGAGAGTTTTAAGGAGAAAAATAAACTCGCAGATATGTCGGAGCAAGGAAAGGCTTTGGTACAAAGTACTAGTGGATTGACAAGTGAATTAGCAAAAGCTGAAAGTCAAGTTACAATATTAAATGATCTAGAGTCTTACATGAAAGATTCTGGTAAAAATAAACGTGTTTTTCCTGCATCTTTACTTCCTCAGGATATGGTTTTCTCGGGCTTAATGAATCAATATAATGCTTTATTAATTGAAAGAGAAAAACAATTGCTTAGTGTAACTGAGGAAAGTCCGTTTATTAAAAATATCGATGAACAAATCTCACAGATGCGAGCTGGGATATTGGCTAATATTCAAAGTACTAAAAATTCATTTGTAGTAAGTCGAGATAAATTAAGAAATCAATTAGAGCAGGCTCAGGGCCAAATAGGCGGAGTTCCTCAGATAGAAAAAAACTATCTCAAATTGGCACGTAATCGGGATATAAAGCAGGAGCTATACATTTTCTTAATGCAGAAAGCAGAAGAAACTGCGATTTCTAAAACCTCGAATATATCAGTTGCCAAACTCATTGATCCCCCTAAGGCAGATAATAGACCAATCAGCCCAAAGAAAAACGTAGTATATTTACTGGGTTTAATTGTAGGGCTTATAATACCTTCTTTAGTATTGATTATTGGGGATATGTTAAAAACTACTATTTCAACAAAAGAGGATATAACTAATTCTACTAGCGTTCCCGTTATTGGTGAGATTAGCCATAATTCAGAAAATGATAATTTAATTGTCGCAAACCAGGAAAGGTCTGCAATATCAGAGCAATTCAGGGCACTTAGAACAAATCTATCCTTTTACCTTAAAAATGCTGATGAAAAAATAATACTACTTACTTCAAGTATGAGCGGCGAAGGTAAGTCCTTCACTGCAATTAATCTTGGTAATATATTGGCATTAGCTGGTAAAAAGGTCTTATTAATGGAGTTAGATTTAAGAAAACCAGGGTTATCAGCTAAGTTAGGAGTAAGTAATGATATTGGTTTTAGTAACTATACAATAGATTCAAAAGTAAGAATTGAAGATATAATTAAGCCTTTAGCCGTTAACAAAAATATGTTTATTATTTCTTCAGGACCATTGCCGCCAAATCCTGCTGAAACTTTAATTTCAGAACGTACACCGGAACTAATTAGTGAGTTGAAAGATCAATTCGACTATATTATTATGGATGCACCACCAGTAGGTATTATTACTGATGCTCAGCTTCTAGCAGTTTATGCTGATTTAACAATTTATGTAATAAGACAAAAAATTACTAAAAAAGATCAATTAAAAATTGTAGAAGAACTATATAGAACCAATAAGATGAAAAATTTGGGAATAGTTGTCAATGATATCATCACAAAAATTTATGGTTATGGTTATGGTTATGGAAATTATGGGGAAGAAATAAATGATAATTTTCTTTCAAAAATCTCCAAATATTTAAAATTTAGTAAAAAATAAAATGAAAATTGCATTAATCACTGGTATTACTGGACAAGATGGGGCTTATCTTGCAGAACTGTTATTAGAGAAGGGATATATGGTTCATGGTATCAAAAGAAGAAGTTCTTTATTCAATACCGACCGTATTGACCATTTATATCAAGATCCTCATGACAAAAATGTTAGATTCAAATTACACTATGGTGATTTAACAGATTCTACTAATTTAATTAGGATTGTGCAAGAGATTCAACCTGATGAAATATATAATTTGGGCGCCATGAGTCATGTAAAGGTATCTTTCGATTCGCCAGAATATGTTGCAAATGTAGATGGTATCGGTACATTGCGTATATTGGAAGCGGTAAGGATTTTAGGCTTAGAAAAAAAGACCAGAATTTATCAGGCATCTACTTCTGAGTTATATGGAGGTATGCCGGAAAATAAAAATGCAAGTGGATTTTATGATGAGCATTCACCTTTTTATCCACGCTCGCCTTACGGTGTAGCCAAAATTTATGGTTTTTGGATTACTAAAAACTACCGCGAGGCTTATGGCATGTTTGCTTGCAATGGTATCTTATTTAACCATGAAAGTCCTTTAAGAGGTGAAACTTTTGTGACCCGCAAGATTACAAGAGCGGTAGCCAAAATCGCACAAGGTTTACAAGACAAATTGTTTTTAGGGAATTTAGAAGCGGAGCGTGACTGGGGGCATGCAAAAGATTATGTTGAGGCGATGTGGCGAATCTTACAACAAGATATACCTGAAGATTATGTTATCGCTACAGGTGTAACGACAAAGGTTCGTGAATTTGTAAGAATGGCATTTGCTGAAGTAGGCATCACCATCGATTTTAAAGGTGAAGGAGTAGAAGAAAAAGGCTTTGTAAGTGCATGCTCGAATCCTGAATTCCAGGTTGCCATCGGCACTGAAGTGGTAGGCGTAGACCCATCCTATTTCCGTCCTACTGAAGTTGATTTGTTAATTGGTGATCCAACCAAATCTAAAACGAAATTGGGTTGGGAGCCAAAATATGATTTAGCGGCTTTAGTAAAAGAAATGGTAGCTGTTGATGTGGATCACTTCAAGAAAGAAACACTCTTGAAATCTCATGGGTACACCATTAAAAATCAATATGAGTAATGCCAGAACTATATTTACAGGATAAATCATCATTAATTTACATTGCCGGACATAAAGGCATGGTAGGATCTGCAATTAAGCGAAAACTGGAAAGCGAAGGCTTCCGGAATATCTTGGTTGCAGATTCTAAAACCTTAGATTTACGTAATCAGCATGCCGTTTCAGATTGGTTTGAAAAAAATCAACCGGAATACGTTTTCTTAGCTGCTGCTAAGGTTGGAGGGATTGTTGCCAATAATACATACCGCGGGGAGTTTTTGTATGATAACCTCATGATTCAAAGCAACATTATTGAGGCCTCCAGAAAAGCCGATGTAAAAAAGCTGATGTTTTTGGGTTCTTCTTGTATCTATCCTAAAATGGCGCCACAGCCTTTAAAAGAGGAATATTTATTAACAGGTGAATTGGAGCAAACCAATGAACCTTATGCCATCGCAAAGATAGCAGGGATCAAAATGTGTGATGCTTATCGGGATCAATATGGATGTAACTATATTTCCGTTATGCCTACTAATCTCTATGGCCTGAATGATAATTACCATCCGCAAAACTCGCATGTGTTACCGGCTTTAATAAGGAGATTTCATGAAGCCAAACAGCAAAATTTACCAAGTGTAACCATATGGGGCTCTGGTACACCAAAACGTGAATTTTTGTTTGCAGATGATTTAGCAGATGCTTGTGTGTTCTTGATGAAGAGTTACAATGAGTCTGGTTTGGTAAATGTTGGGTGTGGATCTGACTTAAGTATTGCGGAATTGGCAAATGAAATTAAGAGGGTCATCGGTTATGAAGGAACGATTGAGTATGACTTGTCAAAACCTGACGGAACACCGCGTAAACTGATGAATGTTGATAAACTTTCTGCATTAGGATGGAAATTCTCAACCTCACTTAATGATGGCTTGCAAATTGCTTATAAAGACTTTAGAAACAAAACATTGGTTTAATGAATTATACTTTAAAGGTTGCTGAAATCCGAAAGGAAACTGAAGATACAGTGACCTTGTGCTTTAAACAACCTGGCCTTAAGAAAATTAAATATCTGGCTGGTCAATACTTAACCTTAATCTTCCGAATCAACGGCAGGCGTTACATCAGGCCTTATTCTTTTTCTTCATGCCCAAGTGTAGATTCATATTTAGAAGTTACCATTAAGCGTGTTGAAAGTGGCTTAGTTTCAAACCACATTAACGATATGATTAATGTAGGTGATGTAATAGAGGCCATGCCGCCCATGGGCGATTTTATTTTTGAATCTCAAGAACATCTCACCGATGTTTATTTTTGGGGAGTAGGCAGTGGGATTACACCCCTAATGTCTATCATCAAACATATTCTTACCTCAACAACAGATGTAAGGGTACATTTAAGCTATGGGAATAAAAATAATGAGGCTACCATTTTCAGAAAACAAATACTGGAACTTGAAAAGAAATATTCAAGAAGATTAATAATCAGGCATTTTCATACGAAGCTCATTGTAGATGAAAGCAATCCATCTGTTATTCAAGGAAGAATTGATGAAAATAAAGCCCTCTCCATCCTTGATGGACAGCTTGCGCCAGAAAATTGTGCCCACTATATTTGTGGGCCAGCAGGTCTTAAAGAGTCGGTAAAAAATGCCATACAAAGCAAATACGGGAATCTAGTTAATGTATTTTCAGAAGATTTTGAGCTCATCAAAGATCCAAAGGATTTTGAGGATATACATACCCAGAAAATTTCGTTAGTATTTGAAGGTACTAAACATGCATTGGAAATAGTAAAGGGAAAAAGTATTCTAGAAGCCGCCTTAAATGCAGATATAGAATTGCCTTATTCTTGCCAAACTGGTAACTGTAGTACCTGTAAGGGGAAGTTAATTGCTGGCAGTGCGAAAATGATTGGGTTGAGTAAGCAACGGGAGGATCTAGAAATAGACGAGTTTTTACTTTGTTGCACGCATCCGTTAACAGATAATGTACATATAGAAATATAAGATAAAGATATGAAAGTTGTAATACTTGCGGGTGGTTTGGGAACCCGGCTTATGGAAGAGACAGAAGCCCGTCCAAAACCAATGGTTGAAATTGGTGGTAAGCCAATTTTATGGCACATTATGAAGATTTACGAAGCGTATGGCTATAATGATTTCGTATTGTGCTTGGGATACAAAGCGCAAAGCATTAAAGAGTATTTTTTAAATTACTATCTCTATAATTCAGATGTATCTATTGATATTGAGAAGAATAAGGTAGATGTTCATTTTTCCAATTCTGAATCTTTTAAAGTTACTTTGGTAGATACCGGTTTAACTACTAATACAGCAGGCAGGATCAAAAAAATTCAAAAGTATGTAGATGGAGAGACTTTCATGCTCACTTATGGAGATGGAGTTGCTGACATAGATATTAACAAATTAGCTGAATTTCATAAAGGGCATGGCAAGTTGGCGACACTAACCAGCATTCAGACACCAGGCCGTTTCGGCAATATTGAAATGGATGAATATGGTGGTGTTAAACACTTCGTGGAAAAACCGCAAGGTGATGGGATGTGGATTAACGGCGGTTTTTTTGTTTTAGAACCGGGGATTTTCAAATATTTGGAAGGAGAAATGGATGAGATTCAATGGGAAAATGTACCCTTAAAAGAAATTGCAAATGATGGTCAATTAGCGGCTTTTAAACATTCTGGTTTTTGGAAACCAATGGATGCATTAAGAGATAGAATAGAATTGGAACAACTCTGGTCAACCGGCCAGGCAAAATGGAAAATCTGGTAGTATGAGTTTTCAGAATATATATCAAGGTAAAAAGGTGTTAGTCACCGGACATACAGGTTTCAAAGGTTCCTGGTTATCCATTTGGTTGAAAGAACTTGGTGCTGAAGTATATGGATACGCACTAGCTCCATACACGCCTTTAGATAATTTCGTTACTACAAATCTGGCAGATGTCATTCATCACCAGGAAGGAGATGTTCGCGATGGGGAAAAACTGAAAAAATATTTTCAGGAAGTGCAGCCAGACTTTGCATTTCATCTTGCTGCTCAGCCTTTAGTTTTATTATCTTATCAAGATCCTGTTGGTACTTTTGATACTAACCTAATGGGAACTGTCAACTTTTTTGAAGCGGTAAGGGCTACACCATCTGTTAGAGCTGCTGTAAATGTAACAACTGACAAATGTTACGATAATAGAGAGTGGGTATGGGGATATAGAGAAAATGACCCAATGGGGGGCAAAGATCCATACAGTGCATCAAAGGGGTGTTCCGAATTAATTACAAATTCCTATTTAGAGTCTTTTTTTAAGAATGAAGGGACCTGTAACATTGCCTCAGGACGAGCTGGTAATGTGATTGGAGGAGGAGATTGGGCAGCCGATCGTATAGTTCCAGACTATTTTAGAGCAGTTAAAGACAATCAAAAATTAGAAATTAGAAATCCTTATGCAACCAGGCCCTGGCAACATGTTTTAGAACCGCTAAGTGGTTACCTGATTCTGGGAGCAGAATTGTTTTCTAAAGGGAAAAGTTTTAGTGGTGGATGGAATTTCGGTCCTGAGGATACCTCTAACTATTCTGTAAAAGATTTAATTGATGAAACTTTATTAATTGAATCTAAAGGTGGATATATCATTCCTGAAGGAACTCCAAAATTGCATGAAGCCGTTTTATTAAAATTAGATATTTCAAAGGCTGCAAATTACTTGAAATGGAAGCCCGTATTAAATTTTAAAGAAACAGTGAAATTTACTGTTGATGGGTATCTTACTGATATTGCGGATGATGGAAACATTCTCGAATCGCGGTTGAATCAGATAAAAGAATACACGAAGAAAGCAGAAGAAAAGTTAATAAACTGGTCTATATAATGAAAATTGTTTCAACAGAATTTGAAAACTTATTTATAATGGACTATAGTTCTTATAAAGATAATAGAGGAGAGTTTGTAAAAACAATCCATAAACAAACTTTTGATGAGTTTGGGCTGGAATCAGTATTTACAGAAAGTTTTTATTCTGTTTCTGCCAAAGATGTAATTAGGGGAATGCACTATCAGAATCCTCCTGAAGATCATGTAAAACTTGTTTACGTATTAACAGGTGCTATTATAGATGTAGTTCTTGACATCAGAAAGGAATCTATAACATATGGAAAGTATTTCTTTGTCGAATTATCACAAAATAACAGAAATGGGATTTACATAGGCAAAGGGTTTGCTCATGGTTTTTTGGCACTTGAAGATGATACTACCGTTGAGTATCATACCACAACTTCACAGCATAAAGAATTTGAAGCGGGCATTAGATATGATTCCTTTGGTTTCGACTGGAAAGTCTCCAAACCAATCATGTCTGACAGAGATTTAGCATTTCAGAAATTTACAGAAACAATTAGTCTTTTTTAATATGAACATATTTGTTGTAGGAGCATCTGGTTTGGTTGGCTCACATTGTACGAAAGTATTTCAGAATAATAGTTGGCTAACATTAGGCACACACTTGAACTATCCGACATCGGAAACGGTATATTTCGATCCTTTAATTGATAATTTAAAAGATTTTTTTTCTGTTCATAATTTTGCCCCTGATGCAATTGTTCACTGTGCAGCCCTTACAAATGTTGATTTTTGTGAAAATAATGTTGAGACCAGTCATAAAGCGACAGTTCTTTCCACAGCTAAAATAGTTGAATTTTGCAAAGAGGCAGAAATACCTTTAACATATATATCTACTGATTATGTTTTTGATGGAAAACAAGGACCATATTCTGAAGATGCATCTGTAAATCCATTAAACGTATATGGCGCCCATAAACTAGAAGCGGAACGACTTGTTTCCTCACTGAAAAGAAACTTAATTCTTCGCATAACCAATGTTTATGGTGAAGAATTAAGATCTAAAAATTTCATAGCGCGATTAATGGAAGATTTGGTTCAACAACCAGAAAAGATGCTAAATCTACCTTACGATCAGTTTGCTACACCCATTTATGCAGGTGATATTGCGAACATGGTTTTTTTATTGCTAAGAGATCAAAAAAATGGTTTATACCATTTAGGTTCATCCGATTATTATAGCAGATATCATTTGGCGGTTAAGATTAGTTCCTATTTTGAAAAAAATAAGTCGGTAAAATTTAATCCTGTACAGACAATTAATGCGAATCAAGCGGCAGTTAGGCCATTAAATGGAGGTTTGCTAAACAACAAATTTCTTAACGAATACCCTAACTTCTCACTTACTAACGTAGACTCCTATATTTTAAAAAGTTTAAAAAATGAATTATAAAAATTTTAGCAGTGATTTGCAAGAGAAACTTGCTGTCATTGCAGCGAAAAATGCTAAGAGAGAGATTATCCCTGGAACAGACTATATTGCTGTAACTGGGAAGGTAATGGATGAGGACGACTTATTGTTAGGCGTTGATTCTATGCTTGACGGATGGTTAACTGCAGGAAGGTTCGCTACAGAATTTGAGGCGGAATTTGCAAAGTATTTTGGGGCTTCTAAAGCATTATTAGTTAATTCAGGCTCATCTGCTAATTTGGTAGCTTTCTATACTTTAACATCACCTAAATTGGGGGATAGAGCGATAAAGGCGGGTGATGAAGTTATTACTGTTGCTGCAGGTTTTCCGACTACAGTAAATCCTATTGTGCAAGCAGGAGCAATACCAGTTTTCATCGATGTTGACGTTGCTTCACATAACGTGAAGGCAGATATGATCGAAGCAGCTGTCTCGCCAAAGACTAAAGCCATCATGATTGCACACTCGTTAGGAAATCCTTTTGAATTAGATGAAGTGATGAGGGTGGCTAAAAAATATAACTTATGGGTAATTGAAGATGATTGTGATTCTTTAGGTGCAACTTATAAAGGTAAAAAAACAGGTACTTTTGGTGATTTATCTACTTTCTCTTTCTATCC
Source organism: Pedobacter psychrotolerans (assembly GCF_004340665.1). Classification (GTDB taxonomy): domain Bacteria; phylum Bacteroidota; class Bacteroidia; order Sphingobacteriales; family Sphingobacteriaceae; genus Pedobacter; species Pedobacter psychrotolerans. The sequence continues at coordinate 19,236 of NZ_SLWO01000003.1, read as the reverse complement.
TGCTCATCATATTACCATGGGTGAAGGTGGAGCAGTAGTTGTAAATAATCCTGAATTGGCTAAGATTGCGGAAAGCTTCAGAGATTGGGGTCGAGATTGCTATTGTTTACCTGGTAAAGATGATACTTGTGGCTGTCGCTTTGGCCAGCAGTTAGGCTCGTTACCTTTTGGTTATGATCATAAGTATACCTATTCCCACGTAGGCTTTAATTTAAAAGTAACAGATATGCAGGCGGCATTGGGTGTTTCCCAACTAAAAAAATTAGATGGGTTTATACAAAAAAGGCGTGAAAACTTTGCACTTCTATATACACGTATGAAAGAGTTTGAGGAAGTTTTCATTTTACCTGAAGCTACGCCAGATTCTGAACCATCCTGGTTTGGATTTTTACTAACGCTTAGAGAGGGTGATGCAAACGACAGGCACATGTTGGTTCAACACTTAGAAGAAAATAAAATTGGAACCAGGTTATTATTTGCTGGAAATTTACTTAGGCAACCTGCTTACGCAAATGTAGAACACCGTGTTGTTGGCGATTTAACCAATACAGATATCATCATGAATCAATCGTTTTGGTTAGGTGTTTGGCCAGGATTGGAAGCGACTCATTACGACTATATTGCAGATGTTATTCGGGATTATATTAATTCTTAATTTTGATAAATAACAACGTTATGCTTGAGGAAGTGACCTTTGCTATTCCTACTTATAATAGGAATGAATATCTTAAAAGATTATTACATTCAATTCCCGCATCGCTTAATGCAAATTTTGTGATTAGTGATAATGGAAATTATGTGCAAGAGGAAACTATTCAAATTCATAGAGATAAAACTGAAATCATTTCGTCCGAAGAAGTTATTGGAATGTATGATAATTGGAATAAAGTAATTGGCCTGGTTAAAACAGACTGGTTCTTTATTCCATCTGATGATGATTTGTACTATTCAGAAGAACTATACATTATATGTGATGCTTTAAGGAAGTATCCAAATGCTGATGTTATTATATTTGGTCATAATGTAATTGACGAAAATGATAATATTCTTTCAGAATGGCTGCCTGATAAGGAGGAACAATATCTCATGCCTAAGGGATTTTATCAATTTAAATACGGTGTAAATGCCAGGTTTCCATCTATTTTATTTCGTACAGAACACGTTAGGAAAATGGGAGGCATTGATACCAGTTACTCCTTTACTGCAGGCGATAGTCTGCTTGTTCAAAAATGTTTGATTAATGGAAATACAGTATTTATAGATAAGATCATTGGAGCGTATCGTACTTGGCCAAACAATTTCACCAATCAATTAATAGCATCAAAAGCATGGCTGGAGAAAATTGATAGGTGGCAAGATGAAATTGCTTTAGAGTTGAGTAAACATAACATAGATAATAATGATTTTGAATTAGTTAAGGACGAGGTTTATGCACAAAATCTGTTAAATGGAATTCATGTAATGAAAAGAAATAATGAGAATTTGTTTTCAGTTGTCAAATTTGTTCTTTCGAATAGACTTCCATGGAATGCGACTATTCGAACAAAGTTCCATATATTAAAGTCAATAGCTTTAAAATGAAAAAGAACCTAGTCAAATCTATAGCAGGCTCTACTTCTTTTAAGCTTATATCTGCTTTAATTTCTTTTATAACAGTGCCTCTATTATTACATGCATTAGGAAAAGAAAGCTATGCAGTTTGGGTAACATCAACGGCCTTAATTGCTTGGTTAAATCTTTTTGATTTTGGATCTGGATATAGTTTGAAAAATAAGGTGACAGAAAGCATGGCCATTAATGATTATCGAGAATTGAATACTTTAATAGCTGGAACTATCCAATTTTATTTTTTAATGTCGATAGCTATACTACTGATTTTTTGTGGAGCATTATACTCTGTTGAGATTTTTAAAAGTAATCAAATATTGGCTCTAATATTATATTTGCCAATTATATTTTCTTTTCCCTTCACATTAGGTCACTTTATTATTCAAGGGCGAAAAAAATTTAATGTGTTTAACTTTCTGTTATTAGCTCAGTCTGGAGGATGGTTCTTTTTTGTTCTGGCGTATCGATTTAATGTTATAAGCCTAGATATATACACGTTAGCAGCTATTTATAGTTCTCTGTTTTTACTAACTAACTTAGCCATTTTTATTTATTCTTTGAAAGGTCTAAGCTTCGATATAAAACAGATCGTAAACTTCAAAAATTTATCAGCTTCTAAAGATTCATTAAAAGTTGGATACAGATTTTTTTTACTTCAAATCTCATCTTTATTTTTATTTTCTTTAGGTAATATACTTACATATAATAATTTAACATTGTCAGATGTAGCTGAGTATGATACAATAAATAAAATATATTTAATGGGCATGACCTTATTTAACGTAGTTATTTCAGTGTATTGGTCTGAAATATCTCATGCCAAGGCGGTTAAAGACAAATTATTATTGAGCAAACTATTTAGGCAACTTTTAATAATAGCATTGCTATTTTCGATAGGTGCTGTAATTTTCACTTTTTTTGTGCCCATGTTAGTTAGCATATGGACAAAAAAAATAATTATAGTTAAATTTGCCCAACTTTATCCTTTCGTAATTTTAGTTTGTATACAAGCATTTGCTTATTCTGGAGGGGTTATCTTAAACGCATTTGAACGGCTAAAAGAACAGATTATTCTTGCCGTTATCTCTGGCGTACTAATTATACCATTAGCCAATTTCCTTTTTGCGTCTCATTTTAGTATTGGATCGGTGCCTTTAGCCAGTTCTATTTTACTTCTTCCAACTGCAATAATCATTATTTTTAAAGCAAGAAATGTTATAAAAGATTTATCATGATAGGCACAATTATAAAAAAATTCAGGCAGTACCGCTCAAAGAAGAAATTAGCCACAGTGTTTTCTTTTATTCAAAATGGAAATTCTTTTTTTTTAGAACAATTCAATCTTGATGTATTTTTTCCTTTGAAAGATAAAAAATATCTTATAATTGGAGACAATAGTATGCTAGATTGCCAAATCACTTTCGAGTCAACTGAAGGTAAGGTTATAGTGGGTAACAGATCCTTCGTTGGTAATAGTCATTTGATTTCAAGAAATAAAATAGAAATTGGAAATGATGTTTTTATAGCTTGGGGAGGATATATTTATGATCATGATTCACATTCCTTAGATTATAGGGAAAGACAAAATGATATTACTGATCAATTACTTGATTATAAGGCGGGTAGGAGCTTTATTACAAATAAGAACTGGAGCGTAGTTAATTCGAAGCCAATTATAATATGTGATCATGTTTGGATTGGTATGAACTGTTTAATACTTAAGGGTGTGACAATTGGTGAGGGTGCAATAGTTGGAGCAGGGAGTGTCGTTACAAAGGATGTCGAACCTTGGACAATAGTAGGGGGTAATCCCGCAAAAAAAATTAAAGATATACCACTAGAATTGAGAAAAAAATGAAAATATTAATTATTGGTGCTAAAGGATTCATCGGATCTCATCTTGTTAAGTATTTTTCAATTTCCCATGAAGTTTGGGGTGCTGATGTATACGATAAATCTGAAAAAAATTACATCAAACTTGATATGCAAAATACGAATTTTGAAATCATTTTTGAACAAATGGAGTTTGATGTATGTATCAATGCTAGCGGTAATGGAAGCGTGCCGATATCATTAAATAAACCCGTTTTTGATTACGAACTAAATGTTACTAATACTATAAAAATATTAGATGCGATAAGAGTGCACAATCCATCATGCAAATTTATCAATATGTCTTCAGCTGCAGTTTATGGAAATCCAATAACTCTACCTATCGTGGAAACAATGGAGCTTAAACCGTTATCGCCATATGGATGGCACAAACTTTATGCTGAGCAACTTTGTAAGGAATATTATTATTTATATAATATTAAAACAATCAATTTGAGGTTGTTTTCTGTATATGGAGAAAATTTGAGAAAACAATTATTTTGGGATACCTATCAGAAAACCCTTAGATCACAGCATATAGAGCTTTTTGGCACAGGTGATGAAACTAGGGATTTTATTTATGTTAAAGATTTATTAGATGCAATAGATTGCATAATAAATAGAGGTCTTTTTAATGGCGAGGCTGTGAATATTGCTTCTGGCGAAGAGACCACCATAAAAGATGCAACTCAAAAGTTTTGTGAATTTATTGATCCAGCTATAAAAATTTCTTTCAATAAGATTGTCAAACCAGGTGATCCCTTAAATTGGCTTGCAGATATAAATATGTTGAAGAGTTTTGGCTTTCAACCAAGAGTTAAAATTGAAGTTGGATTAGAAAACACAGTAGAATGGCTGAAAGAAAACAAATAACATTAATTTATCAATATAACGATAATTGGATTGGGGGCACCTATTATATTCTAAATATTATAAGGTCATTAAAATTTCTAGAAAGTGAATTACAACCCGAATTAACGATTATATATGACTTGAAGAGTGGATATGAGGCTATTTATGCTTTAAAATATCCTTTTATCACTTATTTAGGGCAAGATTTGCAATTTAGTCTGGCAGAGAAAGTTGTCAACAAAATTGCAAGAACGCTATTGAAGAAGCCACTAATTAAAAAAAGAATCTTTCTAAAACAGATAAATAATTTATATCCAGTATCAGATAGTATAGAAACTAAGAACGTATCTAATTTTTTTTATTGGATACCAGACTTTCAAGAACATTATCTTCCTCATTTCTTTTCTAAATCAGAAATTAATACCAGGTACAATACTCAAATATGGATGAAAAATAATGAGGTTCCAATAATTTTTAGTAGTTGGAATGCTAAAGAAGATTATAATAAATTTTATAAAGGCAATAAGAATCGAAAGGAAATATTAAATTTTGTTAGTATAATAGATAGTAGATACGAGCAAATTGATATATCAGGTTTATTAGAAAAGTATCAAATAACTGATCCATATTTTATGGTTCCAAACCAATTTTGGAAACATAAAAACCATGAGGTAGTTTTAAAAGCGACCAAAATTTTAAAAGAAAAAGGATATTGTTTTAAGGTTGTTTTCACTGGTAAAGAGTATGATCATAGGAATCCTTTATATGTAGATTCAATAAAGGCGTTTGTTCGAGAAAATAATTTGGAAGGACATATAAAGTTTTTGGGATTTATTGATCGGGATGAACAGTTACAATTAATGAAAAATTCTAAGTCTATTATCCAACCGTCACTTTTTGAAGGATGGAGTACTGTTGTAGAAGATACTAAGGCTCTCAATCATTTTATTATATTATCTGATATTCCTTTACACAGAGAACAAATGTTATCTAATCGTAAATTCTTTGATCCATATAGTCCAGCAAGCTTGGCAGAAACAATGATAGAAGTATTATCGGGAGTTGAAATTGTTTCAGAAGACTATAATTTAAAAATTAAAGAATTTTCCACCAGATTTTTATCCTTATTTAATTAAAAATATGGCATGTATTTCTATAATTACAGTGACTTTTAACGCTGATGAATCCTTAGAAAAGACTATCTTAAGTGTCATTTCTCAATCTTATAAAGATTTTGAGTTTATTATTGTTGATGGTAAATCTTCAGATGGTACTATGAATATAATTTCAAAGTATAGCAAGAGTATAACACAAATTATATCTGAAGAAGATAAAGGCATTTATGACGCAATGAATAAGGGTATAGCAGTTGCGAAAGGACGTTATTTATATTTTTTAGGGGCTGACGATATTTTAGCTAATACTGATGTTTTAAAAAATGTTTCCAACTATTTGAATTCTGACAACCTAGATCTCTTAGTTGGCAATATATCTTATGACACTGGAAAGATTTTTCAATCAAGCTTCAATTTTAAAACCTTATTAAATAATACTATACATCATCAAGGAGCATTTTACAATAAAAATTTATATGATAATTTTTCATATGATATAAACTTAAGGCTTATTGCTGATTATGAGTTAAATTTGTTTATTTATTTAAATAAAAAAAGATTTAGATATAAATTTATTAAAGATGATATCAGTATTTGTTCAGATGGAGGGGCAAGTCGGAAAATGCTAAATCTCGCCTTTAATGAGACAAATACGGTTAGAGAAAAACTTTTAGGTAAAAAGCCTATATTAAGGTGGTTATATTTTATAAAATTTAAAATAAGTTATGCTATTTGATATAACAAACTATAATCAATACGTACTTTTTTTTTCCTTAATATTTTTTTTAGGAGGAGGGGTCTATCTGTTTAGATCTAATTATGTTTCTATTATTGATCCTATAACTATGCACCTAATCTGGATGGCGGGCCATCTAGCATTTTTATGTGGATACATGTTTAAGAATGGAGTTAGTATGCTACCAGCTTTCTTTTTTTTAAATATGTTACTTTACACTTTTGTATACAAATTCTTTCTAAAGCGAAATACTATAAAGCTTTTTTCTCGAAAGAAAGCTGATGATTTGTTTAAAAAGATAAATAGAATTAAAATCATATTTATAGTATTATTAATATTAAATATAATTTCTAAAATTAATTTTTTCAAATTTATTCTCTCAAATCCTGATGTTTCTTCTTGGTTTATGTATCGCTTTACAGATATGCAAGGAAGAGATCCTCTTTTTAGAATACTTGCAACATCCTCAATAATTTTTCTATTATTTTATACTTTTTTGCTTTTTGCAGTGATGAAAAGGTGGAGATACTTTGTTGTAATTGCTTATGGCTCTATAATTGCGCTAGAAGTAGTTGCTGGGGGAAGATCTATTCTCATTGGTGTTATATTTAGTTTAGGCTTAGGTATTTTTTATTTCTCAGATTATTTTAAAATTACAGAAATTAAAAAGTTTACAAATAGAAGCTTATTTTTTGTTATGTTAGCAGTTTTAGCTGCCATTTTAGTAACCTCCTTTTATAGCTCCGATTATAGCGTAAAAGATGGATTTTCAATAGTTACCAATAGATTTTTAGCTGCTGGTGATGGACTTGAATACTACATGAACTATGATGGTCTGCATAAAATTAAGTCTGGCCTTGGAGAATATATTTATTCAATTTTTGGGATTTATATAAAAAGATTTACTGGTGAAGAGTATAAAAATGTAGGGTTGCAATTATCTGAGCTAGTTTTGGGCGAATTGGAATTTACTCAAGGTTCTAATTACACATTTTTGCTTCAAACAATGGTTTTAGGATATCAATTTTTTTTTATATATGTTCCTATAATTGCTTATTTATCGGCAAAACTGAGGACGGTTAAATTCAAATCAATATCTTTTTTACCTCTTTCATTTTTTCTTTCATCGACATCCTACGTTTTATCAGAGGATATAGAATATTGGGTTTTGTTAATGATTTCTGGTTTGTTAGTCTTTTATTTTGTTATCTATCCTATTAACAAATTCACATTTAAATAAAATGGATATAAAATCTGAAAGAATGATTTCAGTTTGTTTAGCTACATATAACGGTAGTCATTTTATAAAAAGACAACTTGAAAGTGTTCTTCCACAGTTGTCTTCAGAAGATGAAATAATTATCTCTGATGATTCCTCTGTTGATGATACGATAGATATTATAAAGACGTTTAACGATAATAGAATAAAAATATTTACAGGGAATAATTTTAGGAATCCGGCATTAAATTTTGGTTTTGCAATGGAGCAAGCAAAGGGTGATATTGTATTTTTATGTGATCAAGACGATATATGGTTTGATACAAAAATTAAAGATCACTTAGAAGTGCATGAGAAATATGATTTGGTAATATCCGATGCGATAGTAGTGGATCCAGAACTGCAAATAATATATCCGTCTTTTTTTAGTGCTAGGAATTCAAAGTCAGGTATTTTACATAATTTATTAAAGAATAGGTATATAGGTTGTTGCATGTCTTTCAATCGGAAGACTCTGGGGCATGCTTTACCTTTTCCTGATGGATTGCACATGCATGATTGGTGGATAGGTCTTGTTGCTGAATTAAAAGGAGAAGTGTATTTTTTAAATAAACCTTTAATGTATTATATAAGGCATAGCAATAATGCTTCCGGCACCTTAACCGTAACTTTGCCACTTAAAGATCAAATTAAAAATCGAATGCATTTGATTTACAATTTAATAAAATTGAAATAATGACTAATAATACTTTAAAGATTGCTATTCTTATCCCTACGCTTAATGCTGGAAAGGTATGGACTACAATCCTTGAATCTATAAGTTTACAATCAGTAAAAGTAGACCGTAAAATAATAATAGATTCTGGCTCATTGGATGAAACTGTCCCATTAGCTGAAAAGAACGGTTTTCAAGTTCTAACAATAGATAAAGTTGATTTTGATCATGGTTATGCAAGGCAATTACTTGCGGAGGCTGCAAGTGATTGTGATATTCTAATTTACCTGACTCAGGATTGCATTTTAAAAGATTCTACTTCGTTTGCTTACCTTGTTAATGCTTTCAAGGATGAAAAGGTAGGTCTTGCTTATGGCAGACAGTTACCTCATATTGGTGCAAAGACTTTAGAGACCCATGCCAGGCTATTTAACTATACCGACGTTTCCCGAGTAAAGACAATAGAAGATAAGAATGAACTGGGAATTAAAACAGCTTCGTGTTCAAATTCTTATGCTGCTTATCGGAAAACTGCCTTACAAGATGTTGGAGGCTTTCCAAGTCATACGATCTTTGCAGAAGATGTAATAGTAGGTGGCCAGTTGCTGATTAAAGACTGGAAGATTGCCTATGTTGCAGAGTCGCAGGTATATCATTCTCATGATTATACTACAAAAGAAGAATTTAAGCGATATTTTGATATTGGTGTATTTCATTCAACTAATAAGTGGTTACTGGAGGAGTTTGGTACAGCAGGAGGTGAAGGTCTTAAATATCTAAAATCGGAATTAAAATACGTATTAAAAAATAATCCGTTGGTATTGCCAAAAATGATGCTTTCTATTGGGGCAAAATTTTTAGGATATAAGCTTGGCATGATGCATAAAAAGCTATCGCCAAAACAGAGAAAGGATTTCTCGATGCATAAAAGATATTGGGATAAAGTAAAATAGAAAAAATGAATCACATCATATTTGGAGGCTCCGGATTTATCGGAACGCATTTAAAACGCTATATTAATGAAACCTTAGCTTTGCCTGATCAAGTTTATAGTTATGACATCAGGAAAAAAGTTAGTGATGGTTTTACTGAACTTGACATTAGAAAAGCCATTTCCGTAAATATACCTGATGCAGCTAACAGCATTATTTACAACCTTGCGGCTGTTCATACCACACCAGGTCATCCGGATCATGAATATTTTGAAGCCAATATTTATGGTGCGCAAAATGTTTGCGATTTTGCCAGGAAAAATAATATTGAAACGATTGTTTTTACCAGCTCTATTGCCCCTTACGGTGCATCAGAAGAATATAAAACTGAAGATACTTTGCCTATGCCCAATACCCCTTATGGGATATCTAAGTTAACGGCGGAATATATTCACAAATTGTGGCAGGCAGAAAATCCTGCTAAAAGAAAACTGATTATTGTTCGTCCAGGTGTGGTATTTGGTAAACAGGAAGGTGGAAATTTCACCAGGTTGTACGAATCTATGAAGAAGGGATTCTTTTTTTATCCTGGTAGAAAAGACACGATTAAAGCCTCCGTATATGTGAAGGATGTCGTTCGGATTCTATTCGAAACGGCGCAAAAGGAATTACCAGGCGTAGTTACTTTTAACCTGACCTATTTTCCGGCACCCACAATTGAAAGAATCTGTGAAACGATGGCAGAAGCTACTGGCGTAAAAGCGCCAAAGGTTTTGGTACCGGGATGGGCATTAAAGTCAGCTGCCAGAAGTGCTTATACCGGTGGAAGATTATTAGGCAAGAAAATAGCGGGTATCCATCCGGATCGGGTGAAAAAACTCATGATTTCTACGAATATTTCGGGAGAAAAGTTAAGTCAGTCACCCTATCATCTCCAGTTTACCTTAAAAGAGGCGTTATTGGATTGGTTTGAGGATTGCGGAAGAAATGGGTTATATTAAATCAGCATAGATGAAAAATACAAATAATACTTTTGTGCTCATTATGGCTGGCGGGGTAGGTTCCCGCTTTTGGCCAAAGAGCCGTAATCATTTCCCAAAGCAATTCATCGATATTTTAGGTACAGGAGAGTCGTTGTTACAGTTGACTTATCAGCGCTTTTTAAAGATTTGTCCGAATGAAAACATCCTGATCTTGACTAATGCTGTTTATGCAGACCTGGTGAAGGAACAGCTACCCGCAGTATTAATTGACAATGTTTTATTAGAACCGAGCCGCAACAATACAGCGCCCTGTATTGCTTATGCCACTTATAAAATTCTTCAAAAGAACCCAGATGCGAATATTGTAGTCGCACCATCGGATCATTTGATTTTGAAAGAGGATGTTTTTATAGAGAAGATCAATCAGGCATTGGATTTTACTGCAGAAAATGATGCTTTGCTTACGTTAGGAATTAGTCCGACCAGGCCAGATACAGGTTATGGGTATATTGAATATGAGGTATCAAGTAGCGAGTATCAAGTATCAAGTAGCGAGTATCAAGTATCGAGTAGTGAGTATCAAGAATCAAGTAATGGAATTCACAAGGTAAATGCTTTTAAGGAAAAACCAGTATTGGAAAAAGCACAGGAATACCTGAATAGCGGAAATTACCTTTGGAATGCAGGGATTTTCATTTGGAAAGCGGAAAACCTACAGAAAGCATTTGAAAAATATGAAGTAGAAATTGATACCTTATTCAAATTAGGGAATGAATTTTACAATACCCCTGCAGAAGCGCAGTTTATTTTAGAGAAATACCCTACTAGTCCGGATATTTCCATTGACTATGCCATTTTAGAGAAAGCAGATAATATTTATACTATCCCGGCCGATATTGGTTGGTCTGATTTAGGAACATGGGCTTCTTTACATGCCATTGCTCAACAGGACAAACATCAAAATGTATGCAATTCGGAACATATTCATTTGCATGATACGCATGACTGCATGATCAACTTACCTAAAGGAAAAGCAGCAGTAATCAGGGGGCTGGAAAACTTTATAGTGGTGGATGATGAACAGGTGTTATTGATTTATCCCAAATCAGAAGAACAGGAAATTAAAGGGGTATCAAAAGAAATGGTTTCAAAATTCGGAAATCAATATTCATAATGCGATAATAGAAGAGTGCCCATCTGATAAATGGGCTCTTTTCTACCATCCATATATGTAGCTCGACTAAATGATTAACCAATCATACTTTTCATTTTGTTTAAGCTAAAAAGTGTAACTTTGCTGTGATCTTAAAATATTGATGAATAGGTTTATTGAGTTAAACTTCACATTGAATTTATTGGGGCATTATTATTGCTATGGGTAAAACATTTGTAGCACTTTATTGTTAACGCACAAATTTTTATGCAAACACGGTACCTTTACATCCTGAAATTCATCTTACCAGTCACTGACTTATTAATGGTGCTGGCCGTTTACTTCTTCTCTTATCAGTTTACGAGTTATTTAGGCAAAAGCGTTGATTCTGAGCTACAGTGGCATTATGTGGTGGTGTGTAGCTTGCTTTGGATTGTTTCTACTACGTCTTTTGGCCTTTACACTGAATATGGATCGAGGCGCATTGAACGAATTTATAGAGGAACCTGGCGAAGTGTATTCTTACACGCCATTTTGTTTTCAGTTTATTTATTCTTTTCTAAGCAGAATGATTTTTCCAGGTCTTTTTTAGTCGTATTTTATGGCACCCTTGGGATTCTTTTTTTAGTTAATCGTTTTATCGGTACTTCTTTTCAGTTTTTGTTGTTTAACCATTTAAGGGGCGTAAAATCTGTTGCCATTATGGGAAACAATGCCACAGGTGAGCAGCTGGCAAGTTATTTTGAGAAACAAAAATATATTGAATTTCATGGATTTATTCCAGATGTTCCTGATCACTACCTGGAGCGAGATGGTCAGTTAAGTAGTGCTGTTGGCAAGCAATTTGAATTGGCTGTAGAAAAAGGAATTAAGGATATTTATGTCACCATAGCGCCAGAACGCATGAGCGATATGCTGATTCTGACCCAGGAAGCTGAACGTCAGTGTGTACGGTTGAAGTTTATACCGGATATCAGTGGCGCATTATTATCTCCTTATACAGTAAGTTATTTAGGAAATGAATTTCCTGTGATTTCACTTCGTTCAGAGCCTTTAGAGAAAATCCATAACCGTTTCAAGAAAAGACTGATTGATGTTATTTTTAGTGGACTGGTGATTTTATTTGTGTTGAGCTGGTTATATCCTATTATAGCACTTTTGATTAAGTGGCAAAGTAAAGGACCTGTATTGTTTAAACAACTAAGAAGCGGCCGGGATGATGAACCGTTTTATTGTTTTAAATTTCGAAGTATGCGGATGAATGCAGATAGCGATAAAAGACAGGCCAGTAAAGATGATGACCGGATTACGCCAATTGGTAAGTTTTTAAGGAAATCCAGTCTGGATGAGTTACCACAATTCTTTAATGTATTTATGGGGCATATGAGTGTAGTAGGGCCACGTCCACACATGTTAAGCCACACCGAACAGTACAAAGGTATTGTAGATCAGTTTATGGTGCGCCATTTTTTAAAACCGGGGATTACGGGCTGGGCGCAGGTAAATGGATATCGTGGAGAAACGAAAGAAGATTATAAAATGGTGAAGCGCGTGGAACATGATATCTGGTACCTGGAAAATTGGACCGCTGCGCTAGATGTTAAAATCATTTTTATGACGGCAATTAATATGGTTAAAGGCGAGGAAAATGCTTTTTAACTTAGGTTAGATCACCGTAAGTCTTAATTAAAGATAAGATCTTCCAAAAAAGCTCGGTCTATTACAGATCGAGCTTTTTTGATTAAACTGTTTTGGTGTATTGATTGAACAAACAGGTTTCTGTTCAACAATTTTATCCTGCCATGGTATTCGTCGTCCGCTTTACGGCCACCTTTCTTACTGCAGTTGCGATGGCATCTTTATCATAACCACATTCTGCCCATAATTCAGGCTGTTCGCCATGATCAATAAACTGATCGGGAATGCCCAGGCGAATTACATTTGAATTATAGTGATGATCTGCCATAAATTCTAGAATTGCGGAACCGACACCGCCTGGCAATGATCCATCTTCTACGGTGATGATGTATTTATATTTAGAGAAAACCTCATGCAGCATTTGTTCATCTAGTGGTTTTACAAAACGTAAATCATAATGAGCCGGGTAAATGCCTTCGCTATTTAAATCCGACCGTGCTTCAACGGCAAAATTACCTACGTGACCAATGGTAAGCAAAGCCACTTCTTCCCCATCACATATTTTACGGCCCTTACCAATTTCTAAAGCTTTAAATGGGCGTTTCCAATCGGGCATCACTCCATTACCACGTGGGTAACGGATCACGAATGGACCCATATTTTCTTGCTGGGCAGTGAACATCAGGTTTCTCAATTCTTCTTCATTCATGGGTGAAGAAATCACCAGATTTGGGATACAACGCATATATGCGATATCATAAGCACCATGATGTGTGGCACCATCTGCTCCGGCTAAACCTGCCCGATCCAGGCAAAACACAACATTCAGTTTTTGAATGGCCACATCATGGATCACCTGGTCATATGCCCTTTGCATAAAGCTGGAATAAATATTACAGAAGGGAACTAATCCCTGAGTAGCTAAACCTGCAGAAAAGGTAACAGCATGCTGTTCTGCGATGCCCACATCAAAAGCACGTTTGGGCATGGCCTTCATCATAATATTTAACGAAGAACCTGATGGCATAGCAGGTGTAATCCCTACAATTTTTTCATTCGCCCCAGCCAATTCTACCATGGTATGGCCAAAAACATCCTGATATTTTGGTGGCTGCGGTTTATCTTGAACACTTTTCTTAATTTCTCCGGTGATCTTATCAAACAGACCTGGTGCATGCCAAATGGTTTGGTCTTTTTCTGCCAGTGCAAAACCCTTACCTTTAACCGTAATACAATGTAATAGCTTAGGACCTGGAATGGCCGATAAGTCTTTTATGACTTGTGCTAAACGCGTCACATCATGTCCATCAACAGGACCAAAATACCTGAAGTTTAAAGCTTCAAATAAATTACTCTGCTTCAGGAGTGTTCCTTTGATGCTTTTCTCGATTTTCTTTACATATTTATGTGCATTAGGGCCAAGCTTGGATAAGCCGGCGAGCACATTGGAAATATCATCACGAAAACGGTTATAAGATTTTGATATGGTAATGCTGGTTAAATATTCTTTCAGCGCACCAACGTTGGGATCAATCGACATGCAATTGTCGTTTAGAATCACCAGTACATTGCTGTTTTCAATCCCGGCATGGTTTAAACCTTCAAAGGCTAAACCGGCTGTCATGGCACCATCACCAATTACGGCAACATGTTGTCTGTTGGTCTCGCCTTTTAGCTGCGAAGCCACGGCCATGCCTAAAGCGGCAGAAATAGACGTAGAGGAGTGGCCAACACCAAAAGTATCGTACTCACTTTCTGAAATCTTTGGAAAGCCGCTTATGCCTTTATAAATTCTATTGGTATGAAACAATTCACGGCGGCCAGTCAGGATTTTATGGCCATATGCCTGGTGTCCAACATCCCAAACCAGTTTGTCATAAGGGGTATTCAAGGCATAATGCAAAGCAACTGTTAATTCAACAACACCTAAGCTGGAGCCAAAGTGACCACCATTTACGCTTACCACGTCAATAATATACTGACGTAATTCCTGGCTTATTTGTTCTAAGTCAGACTCACCATACTGCTTTAAATCAGCAGGATAGTTAATTTTAGATAATAGGGGGCCAGCTTTAACTTGCATTCAATTTTTTTAGTAGAAACAAGATACAAAGTAAGGTATTTTTGTTTTAATATTCATGTAAAAAAACAATCAATGCGCTGAAAGCCAGATTGGCTTATTTTTTAAAACTCAAATGCCTTGCTAAAGCTTTAATATAAAATTCATTATGTTTGTTTTTATAAATGCAATCAGAGATTTTTGAGATAAAACTTCCGGTATTCGAAGGACCATTTGATCTTTTGTTATTTTTCATCGAAAGGGATGAATTAAATATTCAGGATGTGGAGATTGCAAAAATTACGAATGACTTTTTAGCTTATATCCATCAGCTCCTGGCGGTAAATGTAGAGGTTGCCAGTGAATTCATTCTGGTTGCAGCCACGCTTATGCGTATCAAATCCAGGATGTTATTGCCAAGGATGGAATTGGATGAGTCTGGTCAGGAAATTAATCCCGAAGAAGATCTGATTGCACGATTAATTGCCTACAAACAATTTAAGTCTGCCGCTGAAGAAATGAAGGTTTTGGAAGATGCCAGGCTGAAACAAGAACGCAGGGGAAACATTGAATACGATCTCAGTCTTGCTGCGGAAGCTTCCACCCATCAGGATGAACTTTTATCACTTGATCTTTATAAGCTGCTTACAGTTTATCATCGCCTAATGCAAAAGTATGAACTGCGCAGCGAAGAGGTTAAGCATACGGTAGTGCAATATCCTTATACTATTGAAGAGCAGAAGTATGTTATGGCGAACTTATTAAACATTAATAAACAAATTGATTTTGCCCTGGTATTGAAGCATTCTGAAAACAAAGTTCATTTTGTTTATAATTTTCTGGCTATTTTGGAGATGCTACAGCAACAGCTAGTGGAAATTACTATTGGTAGTGGTTTTAATAATTTTAGCATCAGGTAGGGTTGGGGGTTTTGAGTATCGAGTATCAAGTATCAAGTATCGAGCAGTGAGTATCAAGTATCAAGATTGGATGCTGAGTACAGCGACTTTTTCAGATTGCCACATTTTATTTATCGCTTCAGGGTGGAGCATTTATAAGTTAAAAAAATAAGCTTCGTTGCAAGGCAAGACTTCGTGTTTAAACTTTCTTCTTTTCTTTATATTTCTAACCACAAATAAGTTTTATTGCAACACTCTTACCTTTTTAGGATTAAACATTTATCCTTTAATTCACTCATATTCATCTGTATGTTAAGGATTAATTTTCTTACTTTTGCCAAAAAAACACAAACCTATACAGGATGATACGTGATACCAAAATCTTTGAACTTATTGATAAGGAATTAAACCGCCAGGAACATGGTTTAGAACTTATTGCATCAGAAAACTTTGTCAGCAAGCAAGTAATGGAAGCCGCTGGTTCGGTGCTAACCAACAAATATGCTGAAGGTTTACCGGGAAAACGCTATTATGGCGGTTGCCAGGTGGTTGATGTGGTGGAGCAAATTGCTATCGATAGAGCAAAGGAATTATTTGGTGCTGCATGGGTTAATGTTCAGCCACATTCTGGTGCGCAGGCAAATGCAGCCGTAATGCTTGCTGTTTTGCAGGCTGGCGATAAAATTTTAGGTTTCGATCTATCGCATGGTGGACACTTAACACATGGTTCGCCAGTGAATTTTTCTGGTAAACTTTATCAACCCTTATTCTATGGTGTAGAAAAGGAAACTGGATTGATCGACTATAAAAAATTAGAAGAAGTTGCTTTAGCTGAAAAACCAAAGTTGATTATTTGTGGTGCTTCTGCTTATTCTCGTGAGTGGGATTATGCTTTTATTCGGTCGGTTGCCGATAAAATTGGTGCTTTGGTTTTAGCCGATATTTCTCACCCTGCCGGCTTAATCGCTAAGGGCTTATTGGCTAACCCTCTTCCGCATTGTCATATTGTAACCACTACCACCCATAAAACTTTACGTGGTCCTCGTGGTGGAATGATTATGATGGGTAAGGATTTCGAAAACCCATGGGGATTAAAAACACCAAAAGGCGAAACCCGCATGATGAGCAACTTATTAGATATGGCTGTTTTTCCAGGCACGCAGGGTGGGCCGTTAGAGCATATCATTGCGGCTAAGGCCATTGCATTTGGTGAAGCCTTATCAGATGAGTATGGTGTTTACATCAAACAGGTTGCTGCCAATGCACAGGCCATGGCCAAAGCTTTTGTGGCAAAAGGCTATGGTATTATTTCTGGCGGTACAGATAACCACTTAATGTTAATCGACTTAAGAAATAAAAATATAACTGGTAAAGTTGCTGAAAACGCATTAGAGAAAGCAGAAATCACAGTAAACAAAAATATGGTTCCTTTCGATGATAAATCTCCGTTTGTAACTTCAGGGATTCGTGTAGGTACTGCAGCGATTACTACCCGAGGCTTAAAGGAAACTGAAATGGAAAAAATTGTAGATTTAATTGATCAGGTATTAACAAACCCTGAAGATGAAGCGAATCTAAATGCCGTGAAAGCTGAAGTTATTAATTTAGTAAGCGCATTTCCACTTTATAAATAATATAGAAACTTTAAGCGTTGAAAATATAGAGCTTTACATTTACTTGTAAGGCTCTTTTTATTTAAACGAAAAGAATTCTTTAATCCTGAAAATCTTCTCTAAAAAGTAAAGGGCCGATACCCCAAAAGAAGTATCGACCCTTACCATCTAAATTAACGCTCTCGGTATAATAACCTATATATAGCCCGATTGTTTTTAAAAAGTGAAAAAATATTATCAGACTGATTTTATCCTTATTCAGAGGTACTAATTAATTGATTATCTAAATCTCTGGATTTTTCACTAAGAATTTCAGATTGATATCACTGACGCCGGGTATGGAAGATTATGGGTAAACTAAATATATTCCATTATTCTGCAAAAGCTACAGCGGCGATACTGACTTTTAATGCACCATATGCCAACAGCGCATTTGTACATGACTCTAAAGTCGCTCCAGTAGTGACGACATCATCTACCAATAAAATATGTTTGCCAGCTATCTGATTAGTTTCCGGTACTTTGAAAACAGCCTTCATGTTTTCATATCTGCTGAATCTATTTTTCTTTGTCTGACTTTCTGTTGAAACAGTACGGATTAAAATTTCTTCTTTAAAAGGAATGTTTATGGTTTGCGCAATACCTTCGGCAATGAAACTGCTTTGATTATAACCTCTTGATCGTAACTTATAATGATGGAGTGGAACAGGCACAATAAAATCGATATCCGAATATTGCGAACTTAACTTTAATCTCTCACCAATCATACTACCTAGCAGTAGGCCAACATCAGTTTTTCCATTATACTTTAAGCTATGTATAAGCCGTTGTGCTGTTGCTCCTTTTCTAAAATAAAGTAGCGCCATCGCTGCATTTAAAGGAACCCTTCCCCATAATTGTTTCATGACTTTATTTTCCTGATACAAATGATAATCTGTAAATGGAAGATCAAAAAGGCATTTGGTACAAATTAGCTTCTCACCTTGGAATAAGCTTGCTCCGCATGCATTACATAAATTCGGGAACAGCAGGCCTAATAAGTCACTTCCCCAACGTGATATTCTTAGCATATCACTAATTTACCTATTTATAGCAATAAGTTGTATGGTCTTTATATTATTGTATGATTAGGCTAGTATTTTCTATTGTATATGGCGTTTCTGGGTTATACAGTTTCTATATGCTATATATTATATTAATAAATTTCATGGATACTTCATTTTCTTTAAGCCTACATGTTCTCTATGCCTATATGGTCCAAAACCAATTTACCCAAATCCAGCCTTGGTAACAACCCTCGAAAACACCCATTGTTACGAAATGTTTTATTTATTTCGATTTTTTCGTGATGATTGACAGGGGTTTATGATTTTAGGGGATAAAAGAGTGTTGATCGGTTTGCAGGGGTATTAATTTTTGCTACCTTTGCATCCCGCTTCGGAGGAAACGGATGTATTGAAAAGGGGGTTAATGATGGTGAGAGGGGATAAAAAGGGTGAAATTTATTTCAAATAAAATTTGCTCGAATGGAAAAGATCATTACCTTTGCATCCCGGTTCGGAAAGAACGGGGAGCTGGTTTTAAAGGCTGGCAAATTGAAAGGTTAGAGAGGAAAGAGGGACAGAAAAAATAAAATTATTTTATTTGGAAGTTCAGAAAAGATTTCTACCTTTGCACTCCCAACCGAAAGGGAAGGAAAAAAGAATCAAGTGGCGGATGTCATGGCGATTAGAAAACAAGATTGAAACGAACGAAAAACAAGCTAAGACGAATACGACTTAAGCGAACTGAAGTTTGAAGATATATAAAGACGGGCCGCGAGGCAACAACAGTCGATAAGTT
>NZ_SLWO01000002.1:601253-880357 GCF_004340665.1 Pedobacter psychrotolerans | reverse complement strand
TAACGTATAGCATTGACGGCAGCAACTATCAGGCTTCGACCACTTTTAATAATGTAGCTTCGGGTACCTATTCAGTAACGGTAAGAAACAGCGATGGCTGTACTTCTGCTGCGACGAGTATTACGATTAATGCACAACCCGCCACACCAGCTGCACCAACAGCTACTGTTATACAACCTACCTGCACCACAGCAACAGGCACTATTACAGTTTCTGCGCCAACAGGATCAGGCTTAACGTATAGCATTGACGGCACGAACTATCAGGCTTCGACCACTTTTAATAATGTAGCTTCGGGTACCTATTCAGTAACGGTAAGAAATAGCGATGGCTGTACTTCTGCTTCGACCAGCGTCACGATTGATGCACAACCCGCCACACCAGCTGCACCAACGGCTACCGCGGTACAACCTACCTGTACTTCAGCGACCGGAACCATCACGGTAACTGCGCCAACGGGTTCAGGCTTAACCTATAGCATTGACGGAACAAACTATCAGGCTTCGGCAACTTTTAATAATGTTTCTTCGGGCACTTATTCGGTAACAGTAAGAAACAGCGATGGTTGTACTTCTGCTTCGACCAGCATCACGATTAATGCACAACCGGCCACGCCAGCTGCACCAACGGCTACTGCGGTACAACCTACTTGTACCACGGCCACAGGCAGCATCACGGTAACTGCGCCAACAGGATCAGGCTTAACGTATAGCATTGACGGCAGCAACTATCAGGCTTCGACCACTTTTAATAATGTAGCTTCGGGTACCTATTCAGTAACGGTAAGAAACAGCGATAGCTGTACTTCTGCTTCGACCAGCATCACGATTAATGCACAACCCGCCACACCAGCTGCACCAACAGCTACTGCGGTACAACCTACCTGCACCACAGCAACAGGCACTATTACAGTTTCTGCGCCAACAGGTTCAGGCTTAACTTATAGCATTGACGGAACCAACTATCAGGCATCTACCACTTTTAATATTGTAGCTTCAGGTACTTATTCAGTAACGGTAAGAAACAGCGATGGCTGTACTTCTGCTTCGACCAGTATCACTATTAATGCACAACCTGCCACACCAGCTGCACCAATGGCTACTGCGGTACAACCTACCTGTACTTCAGCGACCGGAACCATTACGATAAGTGCGCCAACAGGTTCAGGTTTAGAATATAATATTGATGGTGGTACATACCAAGCTTCAACAGTATTTAATAATGTTGAAGTCGGTAGCCATACTATTTTATCTAGAGATACAAATAATGGGTGTGTTTCTTTACCTACAACTATTATGATAGATATGGCTAATTGCCCAGCCATCCGTTTAACTAAAACCGGAACATTTGCTGATGCAAATGCCAACGGCAAAGCCGAAGTAGGCGAGACGATCAACTACACCTTTAAGTTAGAGAACACAGGAAACGTAACAGTAAGTGACCTAAACATCACCGATACAAAAGTTACGGTAACAGGTGGCCCGATCACTTTGGCACCTGGTGCAACAGATAACAGTACTTTCACAGCCGCTTACACCATCACACAAGCTGATGTGGATGCTGGAAGAGTAGACAATCTGGCTACGGCTACAGGTAAAGATCCAAAAGGCAACCCAGTTACTGATGATTCAGAAAGCGGTAACCCAGCTGATCCGAATAACCCGGCTACCCCGGCTTGTCCAACCTGTACCATTACGCCATTGCCATCAAGTCCAGCCATCCGCCTGACCAAAACCGGATCATTTGCTGATGCGAACAATAACGGCAAGGCTGAAGTAGGCGAGACGATCAACTACACATTCAAAGTAGAGAACCCAGGAAACGTAACAGTAAGTGACATCAAAATCACGGACACTAAAGTTACGGTAACAGGCGGCCCGATCACTTTGGCCCCTGGTGCAACTGATAACAGCACTTTCACTGCGGCTTACACAATCACACAAGCTGATGTTGATGCTGGAAGAGTAGATAACCTGGCAACAGGTACGGGTAAAGATCCGAAAGGCAACAACGTTACTGATGATTCAGAAAGCGGTAACCCTGCCGATCCAAACAACCCGGTTACCCCGGCTTGTCCGACTTGTACCATTACCCCATTACCATCAAGTCCAGCCATCCGTTTAACCAAAACTGGATCATTTGCTGATGCGAACAATAACGGCAAGGCTGAAGTAGGCGAGACGATCAACTACACATTCAAAGTAGAGAACCCAGGTAACGTAACGGTAAGTGACATCAAAATCACGGACACTAAAGTTACGGTAACAGGCGGCCCGATCACTTTGGCCCCTGGCGCAACAGATAACAGTACTTTCACTGCGGCTTACACGATTACGCAAGCTGATGTGGATGCTGAAAGAGTGGACAATTTGGCTACGGCTACGGGTAAAGATCCGAAAGGAAACAACGTTACTGATGATTCAGAAAGCGGTAACCCTACTGATCCGAACAACTCGGCTACCCCGGCTTGTTCGACCTGTACCGTAACGCCATTGCCATCAAGTCCAGCCATCCGTTTAACTAAAACCGGAACATTCGCTGATACGAACAATAACGGCAAGGCTGAAGTAGGCGAGACGATCAATTATACGTTCAAGGTAGAAAACACAGGTAATGTTACGGTAAGTGATATTAAAATCACGGATACTAAAGTTACGGTAACAGGTGGGCCAATCACGCTTGCACCTGGTGCAGTTGACGCAAATAGTTTCACTGCGGTCTACACCATTACGCAGGCTGATGTGGATGCGGGAAGAGTAGATAACCTGGCTACGGCTACTGGTAAAGATCCAAAAGGCAACAACGTTACTGATGATTCAGAAAGCGGTAACCCAGCTGATCCGAACAACCCGGCTACCCCGGCCTGTCCGACTTGTACCATTACCTCATTACCATCAAGCCCAGCCATCCGTTTAACTAAAACCGGAACATTTGCTGATGCGAACAATAACGGCAAGGCTGAAGTAGGCGAGACGATCAACTACACCTTTAAGGTAGAGAACACAGGTAACGTAACGGTAAGCGATATTAAAATCACCGATACGAAAGTTACAGTAACAGGTGGTCCAATCACATTGGCCCCTGGCGCAACGGATAACAGCACTTTCACTGCGGCTTACACAATCACACAAGCTGATGTTGATGCTGGAAGAGTAGATAACCTGGCAACAGGTACGGGTAAAGATCCGAAAGGCAACAACGTTACTGATGATTCAGAAAGCGGTAACCCTGCCGATCCAAACAACCCGGTTACCCCGGCTTGTCCGACTTGTACCATTACCCCATTACCATCAAGTCCAGCCATCCGTTTAACCAAAACTGGATCATTTGCTGATGCGAACAATAACGGCAAGGCTGAAGTAGGCGAGACGATCAACTACACATTCAAAGTAGAGAACCCAGGTAACGTAACGGTAAGTGACATCAAAATCACGGACACTAAAGTTACGGTAACAGGCGGCCCGATCACTTTGGCCCCTGGCGCAACAGATAACAGTACTTTCACTGCGGCTTACACGATTACGCAAGCTGATGTGGATGCTGAAAGAGTGGACAATTTGGCTACGGCTAAGGGTAAAGATCCGAAAGGAAACAACGTTACTGATGATTCAGAAAGCGGAAACCCAGCTGATCCGAGTAACCCTAATAACCCGGCTTGTCCAACTTGTACGGTTACACCATTGCCATCAAGTCCTGCTATCCGCCTGACCAAGACCGGATCATTTGCTGATGCGAATAATAACGGTAAGGCAGAAGTAGGTGAGACGATCAACTATACCTTTAAAGTAGAAAATACAGGTAACGTAACGGTAAGTGATATTAAAATCCAGGATACGAAAGTGACCATAATAGGTGGTCCAATTACTTTGGCACCTGGTTCAATGGATAATACCACTTTCACTGCAGCTTATACCATTACGCAAGCCGATGTGGATGCGGGAAGAGTAGATAATCTTGCCACAGGTATGGGTAAAGATCCAAAAGGCAACAACGTGACTGATGATTCAGAAAGTGGAAACCCAGCTGATCCAAATAACCCGGCTACGCCTGCTTGTCCAACCTGTACCA
The DNA here is from genome assembly GCF_004340665.1 of Pedobacter psychrotolerans. GTDB lineage: Bacteria > Bacteroidota > Bacteroidia > Sphingobacteriales > Sphingobacteriaceae > Pedobacter > Pedobacter psychrotolerans. The sequence goes on along the minus strand of NZ_SLWO01000002.1, from coordinate 876,289 downwards.
TTACCCCATTACCATCAAGTCCAGCCATCCGTTTAACTAAAACCGGAACATTTGCTGATGCAAATGCCAACGGCAAAGCCGAAGTAGGAGAGACGATCAACTACACCTTCAAGGTAGAGAACACGGGTAACGTATTGGTGAGTGACATTAAAATCACGGATACTAAAGTTACGGTAACAGGTGGTCCGATCACGCTTGTACCTGGTGCAACGGATAACAGTACTTTCACTACAGCTTATACCATCACGCAAGCTGATGTTGATGCAGGCCGTGTAGATAACCTGGCAACAGGTACGGGTAAAGATCCGAAAGGGAATACGATTACTGATGATTCAGAAAGTGGTAACCCTGCCGATCCAAACAACCCGGTTACCCCGGCTTGTCCAACCTGTACGGTTACGCCATTACTTTCAAGTCCAGTTATCCGCCTGACCAAGACCGGATCATTTAATGATGCAAATGGCAATGGTAAGGCAGAGGTCGGCGAGACAATCAACTATACTTTTAAAGTAGAGAACACAGGTAACGTAACGGTGAGTGACATTAAAATCACGGATACTAAAGTTACGGTAACAGGTGGTACGATCACGCTTGCACCTGGTGCAACTGATAACAGTACTTTCACGGCAACTTACACGATTACACAAGCTGATGTTGATGCTGGCCGAGTAGACAACCTGGCCACAGCCACAGGTAAAGATCCAAAAGGCAATCTGGTTACTGATGATTCAGAAAGTGGAAACCCAGCTGATCCAAATAACCCGGCTACCCCGGCTTGTCCAACTTGTACCATTACGCCATTGCCATCAAGTCCGGCCATCCGTTTAACAAAAACCGGATCATTCGCTGATGCGAACAATAACGGCAAGGCTGAAGTAGGCGAGACAATCAACTATACTTTTAAAGTAGAGAACACAGGTAACGTAACGGTGAGTGACATTAAAATCACGGATACTAAAGTTACGGTAACAGGTGGTACGATCACGCTTGCACCTGGTGCAACTGATAACAGTACTTTCACGGCAACTTACACGATTACACAAGCTGATGTTGATGCTGGCCGAGTAGACAACCTGGCCACAGCCACAGGTAAAGATCCAAAAGGCAACCCGGTTACTGATGATTCAGAAAGCGGTAACTCTGCTGATCCGAATAACCCTAGTAACCCGGCTTGTCCAACTTGTACCACTACTCCATTACCTTCAAGCCCGGCTATTCGTTTAACCAAAACCGGATCATTCGCTGATGCGAACAATAACGGCAAGGCTGAAGTAGGTGAGATGATTAATTATACATTTAAGGTAGAGAACACAGGTAATGTAACGGTAAATGATATTAAAATCACGGACACTAAAGTCACGGTAACAGGTGGCCCGATCACTTTGGCACCTGGTGCGGTAGACGCAACCAGCTTCACCGCTGTTTATACGATTACGCAAGCTGATGTTGATGCAGGCCGTGTAGATAACCTGGCCACAGGTACGGGTAAAGATCCGAAAGGTAACAACGTGACTGATGATTCAGAAAGCGGTAACCCTGCTGATCCGAACAATCCTAATACCCCTGCTTGTCCGACCTGTACAGTAACGCCATTACCATCAAGTCCTGCTATACGCCTGATTAAAACAGCTGTCTTTGCTGATGCTAACGGAGATGGAAGAGCGCAGGTAGGTGAGAAAATCAATTATACGTTCAAAGTAGAAAACACTGGTAACGTAACGATAAATGGTATCCGCATTACAGATGCGAAGGTAACGGTAGTTGGCGGACCAGTAACGCTGGCTCCTGGTCAGGTAGATGCAACCAGCTTTACCGCTGTTTATACAATTACGCAAGCTGATGTTGATGCAGGTCGTGTAGACAACATAGCCACAGGTACTGGTAAGGATCCAAAAGGGAATACAGTTACTGATGATTCAGAAAGTGGTAACCCTGCCGATCCAAATAACCCGGCTAGCCCGACTTGTCCAACCTGTACCATTACGCCACTTCCACAAATCAGTAGCCTTGCGCTGGTTAAAACAGTTACCAATACAGGTACAGGCTTAAATGGAAGTTTTGTGCTCGGAAATAGTATTGAATATTCATTTACGATCACCAATACCGGAACTACTGTATTAAACAATATCGTTTTGAATGACCCAATCATAACAAATACAGCAATTAATATACCTGGAGTTCTATCTCCAGGTGCTGCTGTAACTGTTAAACGGACCTATTTGGTTACATCAACAGATATCAATCGCGGAAACGTAACAAACACAGCAACTGTAACCTCAAAAGATGGATCAGGTAAAACAGTTACCGATGTTTCTGGATCAGGTGTGAATAATGATAATCCAACAGTTACCAAACTGGAGCTTCCACCGGTTGCCACGAATGACAATGCCACCACCATACAAGGTGTTCCGGTTACCATTCCAATATTAACAAATGATATCCCTGGAAGTACTCCGCTGGATCCGCTTACAATAGTCATCATTACGCCTCCGGCACATGGTACTTTAACCATCAACAAAGATGGAACAGTTACTTATGTCCCAGATCCTAATTATAGCGGCCCTGATAGCTTTGTTTATTCGGTGAAAGACCAGTCTGGTGTAACATCCAATCCTGCGACAGCCAATATCACCATAACGAGTACAATACCAGTTGCGGTGAACGATGCGACTAAAACAGGATTTAATACATCTGTACAAATGGACATATTGGGTAATGACAGGGGAGACGGTTCTACGATAGATCGAAGCAGTATTCAGATTATTACCCAGCCAAAAAATGGTAGCGTAAAAGTAAATACGGATGGTACGGTAGTATATACGCCTAATCCGGGCTTCACAGGAGTGGATACTTTTATCTATCGGGTTAAAGATGCCAATGGAAACTTTACAAATGAAGCTACAGGAACCATCACCATAGAAGGGTTCTTTATTCCGAATGTTTTCACGCCAAATGGCGACGGTAAGAATGATACATTCTTCATTGTTGGGTTGGAGGCTTATGATTCAGTAGATATCGAAATCTATAATCGTTGGGGTAATCAGGTTTACAGAATGAAGGGATATAAAAATGACTGGACAGGTTACGGATTAAATGAAGGTACTTACTTCTATAAGATCACACTTAAAAAAGGCGGCACTTCACAAACCGTTGCCGGACCAGTTTTATTAAAAAGATAATACTAAACAGAATCAACGATGAAGAAGCCTGTTATAAAAAAAGCCTTACTTGCAGCAACAATAGTTTTGTTGCTAAAACTGCCGGTAATGGCACAGCAAAATATCCAGTTTTCACAATACATATTCAATTCATTAAGTGTAAATCCGGCTTATGCAGGTTATAAAGAAGAACTCTTTGCTCAACTTGCACTCCGTACACAATGGGCTGGATTAAAGGGAGCGCCACAAACTGGGCAACTTTCTTTGGATGGTGTGACGGAGAGTACGAAGAAAAATGTAGGCTTAGGTGTTCAGATTACAGCAGATAAGCTTGGATCCCAGACAGCAAACTCCATTTACTTAAATTATGCCTACCGCATAAGGTTAAACAGTGACGATACCAAACGGCTTAGCTTTGGCTTAGGTGCGGGTGTAACCAACTATGCTATTGATGGTACATCATTACGTCCTGTTGAACAGGATGACCCCACCGTTACCAATGGCAGTCTGAGTAGCTTTATACCAGATGCGCGGTTTGGAGTCTATTACAGTAGCCCCCGGTATTATGTTGGGGCATCTGTAATGGATTTGTTCTCTGGTGATGTATCAAATGATATATTTAACTGGGATACCGCGACACAACAAAACATTAAGCGCAAACGCCATTATTACATCATGACAGGTGCTTTGTTTGAACTATCAGAAGGATTGAAACTCAGACCAAGTTTGTTATGGAAAGAGGACTTTAAGGGCCCCAGCAGTTTGGATCTTAATGCCATGTTCGTATTTGCTGATAAATTTTGGATTGGTGGTGGAATACGTACAGGTGTTAACCTTTGGGATAAAGAATTCAGACAGGGACAAACGTTGAGCAATTCCAATTCCTTGTCAGGTATTGTACAATTCTATGCATCTAATCGATTTAGAATAGGCTATTCATATGACTATATCACCAGTGGGTTGAGTAGTGTACAAAATGGTTCACATGAAATCACCCTTGGCTTAACCTTTCCATCAAAGTTAAACCGTTTGCTTAGCCCACGCTTCTTTTAATTCAGTATCATAACCAGTATAAGTCATGAATATAAATTTAAAATACATCTTACTTCCTCTTTTTGCTGCAATGTTTTTTTGTAATGAAGGCAAAACACAGGAACAACTTTCTTTAAGGGATAAGGCAAAACTTAAGTATGACAGTTACGATTATGCTCAAGCCATTCCAACCTATCTTAAACTGGTGGATGTAAAAAATCCGAGAATGACTGATATTGAAAAACTCGCTTATTGTTATGATCAGATCAACGATTATGAAGCTGCTGAAAATTGGTTTTCCCGATTAATTACCTTTCCAGAAAGTAAAGATGAAAACCTACTGGCTTACGGTGCCGTACTTAAATCTAACCTTCGTTACAAGGAAGCAAAAAAGGTATTTGAAAGTTATGCGCAAAAAACTGGTGATCATAAAAAGGTGCTTAACGATATAATGGGATGTGATTCAGCTCAAGTCTGGTTATCTAAACCCACGGCTCATGTGCTTAACAATGAAGCTTCTGTAAATACGGCAAATGCTGAGTTCAGTGTATTTCCAATGGTTGGAAATGCTTACTACACTGGAGAGGCAGAAACCAGTGAATCTATTAAAATATCAGGAAGAACCGGCAATCCGTATCTGCGTATTTTTAAAGCTGAAATGGCTGAGAACAGTACACTAAGTATGCCAACTCTTGATGCTGCTTCTTATAATATAGGAACTTATCATATTGGTCCTGTTGCCAGTAATAGGGCAGGAGATATGCTTTTTGTGTCTCGTACATATGTAGGTAAAAAGGACAGCGAAATTGAGAAGGTTGGAAATAGAAAGTTTAGAACAAATAATATAGAGCTTTTTATTTACACAAAAAAAGGTGACCAATGGGAAATGAAACCTTTTCCATATAATAATGTATCCAAATACTCACTTGGGCAGGCTTGCCTGAGCCTGGATGAAAAAACTTTATATTTTTCTTCTGATATGCCAGGCACAATGGGAAGTACCGATATCTGGTACAGTACTTTACAAAGCGATGGCGGCTGGAGTAAGCCAGAAAATGCGGGTAAAGATATAAATACCAGTGGCAGCGAGATGTTTTCAGAGATAGGTGTAGATGGCCAGTTATATTATTCCAGCAATGGTTTACCGGGCATGGGTGGCTTGGATATATTCGTTGCCAAAGGCGAACAACATAGCTGGACTACCCCAATCAACCTGCATTACCCTATTAATTCACCTGGTGATGATTTTGCCTTTATAAGAATGTCTTTACCTTCAGCAGATTTAGGAACAGGTTACCTGTCTTCTAACCGGAAGGGGGGAAAAGGTAATGATGATATTTATAGTTTTGGTATTCAAAAACCAAAAATTATTCTCGCTTTAAAGGGAGTTACATTTGATAAAACCACGAGAGCCATACTTCCGCTTACTGATGTAACACTTATGGCCGATGCACGACGGGTTGTCGGCAAACAATTAACTGCAGATTCTAGCAAGTACTTTTTTGAACTGGATCAAAATACAAATTATACCTTGCTTGGGCAAAAAACAAGATATTACAGTGACTCTACACTTGTAACTACTGTTGGTTTAACCAAATCTGATACATTAGAAGTGAACCTCTATTTACAGCCACTTTTTGTGGTAGGAACGAAGATCGAAATTAAAAATATTCATTATGATTTTGATAAAGACAATATCAGGCCCGATGCTGCAAAAATCTTAGATGAAACAGTTCGGATTATGAGAGATAATCCCACACTGGAAATTGAAATGGGATCGCATACAGATAGCAGAGGCGTAGACATTTACAATATAGATCTTTCACAAAGAAGGGCACAATCTGCTGTGAACTATTTAGTAAGCAGAGGTATTGACAGGAGTAGGATGAAGGCTAAAGGTTATGGTGAAACTCAATTGTTAAACAGATGTAAGAATGGGGTTGCATGCTCTGTGGCTGAACATCAGGCGAATAGAAGGACCGAATTTAAGATCGTAAAATATTAAGGTATTTATAAAACCCTATGCATTAAACCAATGCATAAGGTGAGGTACAAGACTATAAGTTCGGGATAAATTGCTTGCTTTAGAAGTTAGTTGATTAGCTATAAATGGATGATTACAGTTCTGGTAAACCAAGCTTATTTTTAGATCATCATTAAAGGCTAATATAAAAAGCTAGCTATAGTGTTGAAGGTATTATGGCTGCTAGATAGATTTATGATGAAGATATTCTTTCGTTGTAACCGTATTATGTATGTTAGTATAATATGTATTTAATGAATTGCTTAATTGTTGATGATAACCAGATTTTTAGACTGCTGCTTAAAAAATTAATAGCCATGGATAGTTCACTTGTGCTTGTTGCAGAATGTGAAAATGCAATGGAAGCGCATCATCATATTATGAACAATCAGGTTGACATCATTTTTCTTGACATTATGATGCCGGGTATGAGTGGACTTGAACTGGCAAAAATTCTGGAAGATAAGCCCCCACTAATCATTTTCACTACATCCGTGGCAGAGCATGCCGTAGAGGCTTTTAGCCTAAATGTAGTTGATTTTTTGCTGAAGCCAATTTCACCGGCAAGATTTTTAAAATCTATTGAAAAAGCTAAAACAGCTAATCATAAACAACAAACGAGTAGTGATACGCATTTTCCTGAATTTATATTTATCAGAGATTCTAATACTGTACGAAGGGTAAAAGTTACAGATATTTTATATTTTGAAGCCATCGGCGATTATGTTAAGATTCAATTGATTGGAAATATCGATTATTCCATTCACTCCTCATTAAAGAATATTGAAACCAAGTTGCCTCAGCAAGTCTTTTTGCGGGTGCACCGCTCCTTTATAATTAACCTGAGTAAAATAGATGGTATTGAGGGTAAGACATTAATTCTCGACAAAAACCTGATTCCTGTATCAGATAGTTACAAGGCTAATCTCAATAAATCTATGAAGTTTTTGTAAAAACAAAAGCCTCAACTTTTTCAAGTTAAGGCTTTTGTTGCGGAAATGAATCTTATTTGATTAAGATGATAGTGGCATTAAAGCTTCGTTCTAATTAATTTCTATCCTTTTTGTATTTAACTTAAATGATGTTTTGACTAATTTAAATGAAATTTTATTTAACTAAAATATGCTAAATAATCCTTGAATACATACAATTTCCCACGTTGAGCGCCAGTAACTTCTTTTAAAATGTTTAGTTTTTCTAAATCTGCAAGCAATTTATAGCCAGTAGCTGCAGACATTCCTGTTACGGATGAAACCATTTGAGCTTGAATTATTGGTCTTTGATATAGATATAACATTATTTTCTGTGCATTGCCAGCTTTACTTCCCAGTGTTTGAATTTTAGCATCTATTTGTTTTTGTAATTGTAAAATTCCATCAAAAGTCTTAATTCCATTTGTTGCTGTTTCTATTATACCTACCAGAAAGAATTTAAACCATTTTGTGAGATTTCCCTTAAGTCTTACATCCATTAAATTATCATAATACAAACCTCTATTTCTTTCCAAAAAATCAGAAAGATATAATATTGGTTTTTTTAAAATTCCTTTGGACACTAGGTAAAGAGTTATCATTAATCTTCCCACTCTACCGTTGCCGTCCAAAAATGGGTGAATGGTTTCAAACTGATAATGTATTAATGCTATTTTCAATAAGTCTGGGAGATGATTTAATTCATCATTAGCAAACTTTTCAATGTCAGACATTAAGTCTGAAATTGAACTGTGAACGGGCGGAATAAACGTAGCATCATTTATGCTTGCACCTCCAATCCAGTTTTGACTAACCCTGAAATCTCCTGGTTGTTTATGCTCCCCACGAACACCTTGAAGCAAAATTTTATGTGTGTCTCTAATTAACCTAGATGAAAACGGCAGGCGATGTAAAAGTTCGATGGCTTTGTTCATAGCTTCAATATAATTTTGAACTTCTTCCCAATCGCTTCTTTTTTCTTGTGATACCTCATCTCTCTCTAAGAATACTTCCTCAACATTAGTTTGAGTACCCTCTATCTTACTAGATTGAGTAGCTTCTTTTGCAATATGCATACTGATGAACATATCAATGTTAGGGATGTATTCTGAATACATATCCAACCTCCCTAGTTGTCTGTCTGCTTTACTTAATAGATAAATTATTTCAATATTATCAATATGCCATTCTCTATTGATTGTATTGGGTTGAAAACTTTTGTAATACCCTTGATTGATATAAACACCTGGATTAAAAACTTTCATTATTTTAAAATTTAATAACAAAGTTAGTGCTTATTTTAATTTTTATCATAAAATTAAAATAAGAAAGCACCTTATTTTAATTTTATGGATAAAACTAAATTAGCATCCGTGCTTAATTTAATTTCAGTAAAATTTAGAGTTTGTTTAGAAAGGATCAGAATTATTTTAAAATTATAAAGGCTTAAACATTTGTTTAAGCCTTTATAATTTTATTAAAGCGGAATGGACGGGACTCGAACCCGCGACCTCCTGCGTGACAGGCAGGCATTCTAACCAGCTGAACTACCACTCCTTTTGTTCAGTTTAAAGTTGAACCTCTTCTCTTTCGAGGATGCAAACATAGAAACTATATCTCGTTTATTTGCATAACCAATCATTTTTTTAGCTGATATTTTATAACTCATTGAGTGTTATTGTAAATAATTTAACAGAACATAAAATTCAAGTTAAATAATCAGCTTATTGGTGCGGAGAGGGCGGGATTCGAACCCGCGGTACCTTGCAGTACACACGCTTTCCAAGCGTGCTCGATCGACCACTCTGACACCTCTCCGTTTTTTTAGTGGAGTGCAAAAATATAGTTTTTATTGAGATTTACATTAATAATTTAAAGAATCAAATAACTAATATTTCAGTCTTCTAAAAATTAAAGAATATCGCTGACAGGTTTCCTTAAAGAATAAAAAATAAAGAAAAAAAACGCCTTGCAGTACAAGGCGTTTAGTATTAAATATTTTATGATTAATCAATCACTGTGATTTTTAACATGTTTGTTTTGCCTTTCGCATCGATTGGAATTGCGGCAGTATTAATAATAATATCACCTTGTTTAACCAGTTTCTTGCTTTTTAAGAACTCGTTAACCTCAATGATGGTATTATCTGTGCTCTCCCATTTATCATAGTAGAAACCTCTAACGCCCCAAAGTAAACTAACTGCGTTTAATAAAGATCTGTTGCTGGTAAAGATAAAGGTTAAAGCTTCTGGTCTATGGCTTGAAATTTCAAAGGCTGTATAACCGCTTAAAGTCATTGAAACAATACCAACAGCATTGGTTTGTTTAGCTAAGAAACAAGCCGAATCACAAATTGCATCACTTAAGAATGATGGTGACTTTGGTTTTAGGAATTTATCCGGATTAAAAGGATAATTGTTTTGCTCGATGTTTTGAATGATTTTCTGCATCGTTTCGATTACGATTAAAGGAAATTCTCCAACAGAAGTTTCACCACTTAACATTACCGCATCTGCACCATCTAAAACCGAGTTAGCCACATCATTCACTTCCGCACGAGTAGGGCGGGGAGTTGTAATCATGCTTTCCAACATTTGAGTTGCCACAATTACAGGTTTAGAAGCTGCTCTACATTTAGCCACAATCATTTTCTGTAACAATGGAACTTCTTCCATCGGACATTCAACACCCAAATCACCACGTGCAACCATAATACCATCAGAAACTGCAATAATCTCATCGATATTGGCAATTGCTTCTGGTTTCTCAATTTTAGCAATTACACGAGCCGTTTTACCACGTTCTGCAATGATTTTTTTAAGCTCGATAATATCATCTGCTTTACGAACAAATGATAAACCAATCCATTCCACATCATTTTCAAGAACGAATTCTAAATTCTCCCGATCTTCTGGAGTTAAGGATGGGATAGAAACTTTTGTATTAGGAAGGTTTACGCCTTTTCTTGATGTTAAGATACCTCCATGAACAATTTCGCAAACAACTTCATCTTTTAAATTGGTAGAAATTACTTTCATTTGCAGCTTGCCATCATCCAAAAGGATAATCTCGCCAGCCTGTACATCCTGAGGAAAACTTTGATAAGTAATGTAAATGCGTTCCTCATTACCAATACATTCGTTAGTGGTAATTACAGTAGTTTTGCCATTAATCAGGTTGATACCGCCTTCTTTTACTAAACCAATACGGATTTTTGGGCCTTGTAAATCGGCAAGGATACCCACATTATAATCGTATTTTTTGTTCAGATCTTTAATTGTATCTAAAACGGCTTGGTGATCTGCCTGAGATCCATGTGAAAAGTTTAAGCGGCAAACATCTAAGCCAGCGTTAAACATACTATATAATACTTCTGGTTTTGCTGATGCGGGCCCAAGCGTGGCAACAATTTTGGTTCTCGAATGAAAAGGTTTCATTTAATTAATTGATTTTAACAATGCAGTTAATTGTAGCGCTAATTATTGTATAAAAATAATTAAACTGCATTAAGTTTTATATATTTTGTTCTTTGTTTCGTCGTTTATAACCCTCAAATATAGTGTATTTAATACACCAAGTATATAATTTTTATATTACCAAATTCTCCTTACTCTTCAATTTAGTCGGGTCAATTTTTGCAGCTACCTGTATATCAGGTAGTTTGTTAAGTCCGTTAATTAAATAATTCAAATCTTCCTGGTCAATAAATTCTTTTATAATGATGAAAAAATCCACATTTCCCATCTCTGGAACAAGTAGTCCGTCGCTACTTCTATTGCTAATCAAATAGTATTCTATTTCGCCTTGTTCTACAAAAAAATAATATTTAGAGAAGGCCCAGGCAGGTTGATCGATGTTAAAAAATATTTCATGGTCTTCTATTTTTTCGAATTGCGTGTTCAATCGCGTATTAATTTTGTGGCATAACACGTAGTCTTTCAGTGGTGCTGTGATCGCAATGAGTATAAAATCAAGGTCTAAGGTTAATTTCAGGTAAGTTCTGTTCAAATCGAAATAAATTATTTACAGAACGAAATTAAAAAACTAATTCTATATTCGCTTGTTATTTCAGAGCCAAATTAAGGTAGTGAAATAAAAACATTTGAAAATTGTAAGAATTTATTTTTCTTTGCACAGAATTATTTAACCATTAAATTATAAAATTATGTCTGATATTGCTTCAAGAGTTAAGGCTATTATCGTAGAAAAACTAGGTGTTGACGAAAGCGAAGTTACGCCAGAGGCTTCATTCACCAACGATTTGGGTGCAGATTCTTTAGATACCGTAGAATTGATTATGGAATTTGAAAAAGAATTTAATGTAGCTATTCCTGATGATCAGGCTGAAACCATCGGTACAGTTGGTCAAGCAATCGCTTATTTGGAAAAAAACGTTAAATAGAATTACGCTTTTTCAGTATAAATGGAATTAAAAAGAGTAGTAGTAACAGGGTTGGGTGCGCTCACTCCTATAGGCAATAATGTTCCCGAGTTTTGGGAAGGATTGACTAATGGGGTGAGTGGCGCTGCTCCTATTAAAGGTTTTGATACTGAAAAGTTTAAAACTAAATTTGCATGCGAGGTAAAAAACTTTAATCCGGAAGATTTTTTGGAGAAAAAGGAAGCTCGTAAGCTTGATCCATTTGTACAATATGCTTTAGTAGCTACAGATGAGGCTGTGAAGGACGGTGGTTTTGATTTTGAAAAATTAGATACCAACCGAATCGGCGTAATCTGGGGTGCTGGCATAGGTGGGTTAAAAACATTCCTGGATGAAATCTCTAATTTTGCAAAAGGAGATGGTACACCAAGATATAATCCATTTTTTATTCCTAAAATGATTATAGATATTGCTCCAGGGCATATCTCAATCAAATATGGCTTACGTGGGCCAAATTTTGCAACTGTTTCTGCCTGTGCTTCGTCAACCAATGCTATGATTGATGCATTTAACTATATCCGCTTGGGTATGGCTGATGTCATTATCAGTGGTGGTTCTGAAGCCATTATTAATGAAGCAGGAATGGGTGGTTTTAATGCCATGCATGCATTATCTACACGTAATGATGATCCAGCTACGGCTTCCCGTCCTTTTGATAAAGATCGTGATGGTTTTGTAGCAGGAGAAGGTGCAGGAACCATTATCCTGGAAGAACTTGAACACGCCAAAGCCAGAGGTGCAAAAATTTATGCAGAACTGGTAGGTGGAGGAATGAGTGCTGATGCTAATCACATCACCGCACCACATCCTGAAGGTTTAGGTGCCAGAATGGTGATGACTAACGCCCTTAAAGATGCAGGAATGACAACTGCTGATATAGACTATATCAATGTGCATGGTACTTCTACACCACTCGGTGATATTAGTGAAACCAAAGCCATAGGTACATTATTTGGTGAAGATGCTTACCGATTAAACATCAGTTCTACCAAATCAATGACAGGTCACCTTTTAGGGGCCGCTGGTGCTGTTGAAGCTATTGCCGCAATTCTAGCTGTTAAAAATGATATTGTTCCTCCAACAATTAATCACTTTACAGATGATCCTGCTTTTGATCCGAAATTAAATTTTACTTTCAACAAAGCTCAGAAACGTGAAGTTAGGGCAGCGCTAAGTAATACTTTTGGTTTCGGTGGTCACAATGCTTCAGTTATCTTCAAAAAATACGAAGATTAATTAAAATAGCCTTGTTATATAATTTTGTATGCTAAGTAAAAATAGATAACTTAGTTAAATATGCTCATTAGCCGTTAATTGTGTTATTTATTTAATGCCGATATTAAAATTATATAAACTTTATCTCTCTCCTGAAAAGGAGTTTGTTAAAAAGCTACGAAATATCTTAGGCTTTGTACCAGGAAATGTCACCCTTTATAAAATGGCGTTCAGGCATCGTTCTGTAGCAAAAGTTTTAAAAAATGGCAGTAGAAGCAGCAATGAACGTCTTGAATTTCTTGGCGATGCCGTACTTGGATCAGTAATTGCCGAATTACTTTTTAAACATTATCCTTATAAAGAAGAAGGTTTTTTAACCGAGATGCGATCGAAGATTGTAAATAGGGCAAACCTGAACCAACTTGCAAAAAAGATAGGCTTTGATAAGATGATTGAATTTGATCAAAGATCTGTAAGCATTCAAACCAAACATAATTCTATGTTGGGCGATGCTTTTGAAGCTATTATTGGTGCAATCTATATGGATAAAGGCTATAATTTCACCAAAGAATTCTTATTGCGCAGGATTGTTAAGCCGCACATCGACATTCATACCTTAGAACTTACCGAAACCAATTTTAAAAGTAAATTGATTGAGTGGTGCCAACGCCATGGTAAAGATGTGATGTTTGAATTGGTTCAAAATGGTGAAGGTGAAAGTGCAAAGCTTTTTACCATCAGCGCTTTAGTGGAGGGTGAAAAATTTGGTACGGGTAGGGATTACAATAAGAAAAATGCTGAAAAGCTAGCGGCAGAGAAAGCCTGCGAAGCTTTATCTATCTAATTAAGGCTTTAAATCATTCGTTTTTACCGGATTTTCTTCAAATTTCTTTGCAGATTCCTTAATGTATTTGATATAGTCATAAACGTTCCAGTGTTGCGCTTTTTCAAAATCAGGGCGATAATTAAGCATAAACGTTTCCAGATCTTTTCCCCTTAAATCAGTATTGTTCTGAATAATAGTGCCATTAAAATACTGATCGATTTGCGTTTGTTTTAATTCATTATCAGCATAACGATTAAATCTGCGTGCGTTCTTTGGGTCCTTACCAATTAGATTATACAGGCCATTTAAAGGATGAAAAACTGAAGACAGAACTGAAGATTTACCCCCATTATAAACACCTTTATTTCTGAAATCTCTTTTTAAATCTTCGAGGTCTTGCTTTTTAGTGCTTCCAACAATGGTTACTTCATCCAGCGTGGTACTGCCCCTTACCAGATAAATCAAAATATCTTGTGTACCACGAACAACAATTTGCTGATCATTTAAACTTCTCTTGGTAATTAGAAGCGTATCACCTACACGAGCCTGAATTTGAAAAAAGCCTAAATCATTACTGCCCACGCCAAGTTGGGTTCTTTGATTGGTGATCTCCGCCAATGCAACCCTGATATTTGTTCCCTTCTCAAAAACAACACCTTTGATAATCAGGTCTTGCGCCTTTAGCATATTACCAGTGAGCATAAGCAAAAGAAGTAGCAATGACAGTTTAAAAATCTTCATTAGGTATGTTTATTTACAGTTCAAATTTATCGTAAGCATTTTTCCAATTCAGAAAGTTTGTTGAGGCTTCAATAGGATCATAAAATACCTGAATCCGATATGTTTTGCCGTAAAAGTATGTTTTCTTTCAGTATTCTAGTCTAACAGCAGATAAATTTTGTTGTTTGTATTTAGTTATAAATTTACGTGGAAAAGATAGCTAATCATGCATATCGTTTCCAATGCTAATTGATAATATCGTTTCATATTAAGTAACGCCTATAGTGCACATTATGCTATACTCAACAGGCATTATTTTTTCTATAAAATTAATATTTGTTAACCTTCTTAATTGTTAATGAATGTTAATAATAATAAGAAAACTACTTGGTAGATTTTACTTAATATATTTGGTAATTGTATTTTTTGTACTCATGCGTATCATTCCTCCTTTACTCTGATAAATACAGCTATTTTGAAAATTCTAGACACGAAGCTTTAGTCTTTTTACTTTTCTACAAACGCAAAAAATGATACTTCGTTCGCTTATATTTAAATAGATCATCACAATTTGTTTCTAAATTCGATACTATTGTTAATCTACATTCTTAGGTTTAATTCATTAAGAAAGAAAAAGAATGAATAAATCTCTGTATTGGGTAGATTTATAGGTGCAGACAGAAGAGAAAGCTGTGACCATTTGTAGCCAAGCTGAAAAAGATCTAGCTGATGTTCATCCAGTTTTGATTTTTCTCGATAGAAAAATAAATAAGTACTCTCCTTTGAATCCATTTTTATAATGGTCAATTAAAATAAATTTGGATAGTTATTAAGGTTTTGGGATTGGTAGATGATATAACTCCTATAGAATTATTAGGAATAATCGACTTTTTGAATAACATAATGCCCTTATAAAGTGATTAACTTTTATAAGGGCATTTTATAAAATTTGCATTTCTAATTTACAGGCCAAATCATATTTACCCCAAAACCATTTTGAACGTTTATATAGTTCGAAATGCTTGAAACTTCTTGAATTACAGCATAGCTTAAATGATATCCATCGAATTCAGCTTGGCTATGAATGTAAAATATCTTATTCCCCATTCTAAAATATAACGCACCGTTGTATGAGATAATTCCATTATCTGGGCCAAGTTTTCCTCCAGTTAGATTATCCATAACATCAAACTCATTTTGTGTATAAATTCTAGAATAATATTGTTCTGGATGGCTAAATAGTCCCCAATAGGTATCTGTTGATACAACATGGTGAAATTTCCCTCCAACAAACCAATAAATTGCCCCCGTGAAATATATTCGTTCGTAGAAATTACCTTCTGTTAAATTCATTACTCTTCCAGGAAAGTTCAACTTAGTAAAATTCCAAGATGCATTTTCCTTTTTCTTGAATTCCCTATATGCGTTTTCAATAAAAGATCCTGCTTTAGAGTCTGTAAATGAGGTAATTAAAGTTATTACAATTACGCAAATAATTAGATTTTTTTTCATATTTAGATATTTATACCGCAATATATGTAGTATTTTTAAAACACAAGAATATATTTGAAATACTATAATTTGATGTGGTTTATTTTATAGCATAGTTTATAAATATGACAGAATAATTGATAAGGATCAAAATCTAATGCTAACTTATCATTCATAGATATTTTGTGTTATATCTTATTAATACCTACCTTTGCGCATGATAAAATCCATGACAGGATACGGCTTAGCCACAGCCGATTATGCAAATGCAAAGTATAGTGTCGAAATTAAATCGCTCAACAGTAAGTTTCTTGAACTCAATTTAAAATATCCAAAAGCTTTTTCAGATAAGGAATTGATTTTACGCAATGTATGCAGTAAAGATATTGAGCGTGGAAAAGTAAGTTTGAGCATTAATGTAGAACGTGCAGGTGGAGAAGTAACTGGCGCAACTATTAATACTGCTTTACTTAGCCATTACTACAATCAACTCCTAGCCCTTAATGAGGAATTAAATGCCGGAAGTAGTAATTTATTACAGACTGCTTTAACTTTTCCTGAAGTGATTAGCTATAAAGAGGAAAGCGTAAGTGAAGATGAATGGAATCATTTATATCAAATATTTACCACTGCCTTAACCAATTTCAATAAATTTAGAGAAGATGAAGGTTCTGTTTTAAAGGCAGATCTTGAACTCAGAATTAAAAATATTTTAGGTTACTTCAAATCTGTTGAAGAATTAGAGCCTAAAAGAATTACCGCCATTCGCGATAAATTTGCACAGTTTCTCGATGATGCTGTCGGGAAGGTAAATATCGATCAAAACCGGTTTGAGCAGGAGTTGATTTATTATATCGATAAAATTGATATCACTGAAGAAAAAACCAGATTAAAAAGTCATTGTGATTATTTTCTTCAAACCTTAACGAGTAAAGAGGCTAATGGTAAAAAATTAGGTTTTATCTCTCAGGAGATTGGACGAGAAATCAATACCATGGGTGCAAAAGCAAATGATGCTCAAATGCAACAATTTGTGGTGGGAATGAAAGAAGAATTAGAAAAAATTAAAGAACAATTACTGAACGTATTATAGAAAGTTTAAAGCTTAAAGCTCAAAGATTAAAGCTTTGAGCTTTCGGCTTTGGTCTTTAATCTTAAAAAAATGAAACAAGGGAAATTAATCATATTTTCGGCACCATCAGGAGCTGGTAAAACTACAATTGTACATCATCTCTTAAAAAAGTTTCCGGAATTGAGCTTTTCAATTTCAGCTACAACAAGAGAACTAAGAGGTGATGAAACCCATGAAAATGATTATTATTTCATTACAAAGGAAGAGTTTTTACATAAAGTAGCCCATCAGGAATTTGTAGAGTTTGAAGAAGTTTATAATGGAACTTTTTACGGCACCTTGCGTTCGGAAATTGAACGCATCTGGGAAAACAACCAGCACGTTATTTTTGATATTGATGTAGAGGGTGGAATTCGTTTAAAAAGAAAATATGAAGAAGATGCTTTAGCTATTTTTGTTCAGCCACCATCTTTAGAGGTTTTGAAAGAGCGTTTAAGTGGTCGGGGAACGGATAGCCAGGAAAAACTTCAGGAACGTTTTATCAAGGCTGAAAAGGAATTGCTTTACGCAGATAAGTTTGATGTGATCTTAAAAAATTATGATTTGGCTACAGCCTGTGCAGAAGCAGAGCAGTTGGTGAGAGATTTCTTGAAGAAATAACTATCCTAATTTGATTTAATTAAATAAATCCGTCATTGCGACACGTAGCGACGGGAAAAGAGCATAGGGTGAAGCAATCTAGGAAAATAGATTGCTTCGGCTCCCCCAATCCAGCCTCGCAATGACGATTAATAATACTGAAAACCGTAAACTGAAAACAGGCCTCTTCTTCGGTTCATATAATCCCATCCACACTGGGCATCTCATTATCGCCAATTATATGGCAAACTATACTGAACTGGATGAAGTTTGGTTAGTGGTTTCACCTCATAATCCATTAAAAGATAAAAGTGGCCTTGCAAATATGTATGATCGGTTAGAGATGGCAAACCTGGCTACAGAAAACACTGAAAATATTCGCGTGAGTGATATTGAATTCTCATTGCCAAAACCATCATACACTATTGATACCTTGACTTATTTACAGGAGCGATTTCCTGCAAAGGAATTTGTATTAATTATGGGGGCCGATAATCTTGTTTCCTTTAAGAAGTGGAAGAATTACGAAGTATTGTTGAAAAATTATCAGATTTATGTTTATCCTCGTCCGGGGGCTGATGTGAGTGAGTGGGTTAATCATCCGGCGATTACATTTACCAACACACCTTTAATGGAAATCTCCTCAACGTTTATCCGTAAATCAATTAAAAAGAATCAAAACATTCAATTTTTTCTTCCAGAGAAGGTGATTGCGTTTATTGACAGCAAGGGAATGTACAAATAGAAGTTTATTGTAAATAAAAAAAGCATCTTGATTTTTTTCAAGATGCTTTTCTATGATAACAAAAATTATATTATTTCCATCCGCCACCCAGGGCACGATATAAATCTACAACGGATTGTAATTTTTGCAACCTGTCATTAATACCATTCAGTTGAGCCGTTAATAAACTCTGTTCAGAGGTTAATACATCCGTATAATTGGTTGCCGAACTGTAGCGGAGTAATTCTTTGGTGAAGTCTACCGCTTTGGTTAATGATGCAATTTGCTTTGCTCTGGTTGTTTCCTTTTCTTCAGCAGTTTGATAAGCATACAATGCATTTGAAACCTCTTGTCCGCCAGTTAAAAGTGCTTGCTGGAAAGTGTAAAATGCAATTTGTTGATTGGCCTGAGCTGTGGTTAAACGTGCTTTATTTGCACCTTTAGCGAAGATAGGTTGAGTTAATCCACCAACTAAATTGTAGAAAATTGAATTGTCGAAAAAGTTGCTCAACTGTAAACTGGTTAAGCCACCTGCAGCTGTTAAGGTTAGGGCAGGATAGAAGTATGTTTTAGCAACATTGGTGTTCTCAAAAGCAGAGCGGAAACCAAATTCAGCTGCAATAACATCCGGGCGGTTTTGCAATAACTGAGCAGAAACCCCTGTCTTTAAGTCTGTATAGGCAACTTGTTGATCTAATGTTGTTCTGTTAACTGTTCCAGGAGCCTGTGCTAACGCAATATTCAATGCATTTTCAGCTTCCTTAATACTTCTTTTTAAATCTGGTAAGGTTACTTGTGCTGCATATAAATTAGCTTCACTTTGTACCACTGCAGCACCATTCACAACAGCACCTTCTTTTAGTGCTTTCATGGTTTCAACGTCCTGCATTCTGATTTTAATAGTTTGTTCAGTAATGGCCAATTGTTTATCTAGGGCAAGTAAAGTATAATAGCTATTGGCAATGGTTGCGATTAATTGAGTTTGAACTGCTCGTCTTGTCGCATCACTTTGCAATAAAGTGGCGTATGCTGCTTTTTTTGCGCTACTCAATTTGCCCCAGATATCGGCTTCCCAAGACGTACTTAATTGTGCCTTATAGGTTTGCGTTTCTAAATTAATATTGATGCCAGAAGGAAAATTTAAAGCTGCTTGTGCCTGTTTGGCATCAGTAACAGAAACATCTGCCTGTAAACTCGGCAAAAATGCTGCCCGGCTTTGTCTCAATGTAGCCTCTGAAATTTTGATCCGCTCAATGGCCTGTTTCAAATCTAAATTTTCATTAATTCCCTTTTGAATTAAAGATTGAAGGGTGGTATCTGAAAATAATGCTTTCCATGGCAAATCTGCCATGTTTGTGGTATCGGTGGTATTAATATCTCGGTACAATCCATCATTTTTAACCTGAGGACGTTCGTATTTTTTAGTTACACAAGCGCTTAAGGTCAATATGGTAAAGCCGATTAAAATGGAATACTTATATCTGAGTTTCATATATTCTTAACAATTAGTGTTTGCTTTTACTGGTAGCCAACTGATATTCTTCTGGCGTCTGTTCTTTCTCAATTCCTTCATTAAAAGGTGATTTATTACTTATCCTTTCCTGCAAACTTTGAAAAACGATAAATAGTGCTGGGATTACAAATAAACCGAATATTGTTCCAATTAACATTCCGCCTACGGCACCAGTACCAATAGATTTATTACCGGAAGCACCAACACCTGATGACAACATTAATGGCAATAAACCGAGGATGAAAGCAAAAGATGTCATTAAAATTGGGCGTAAACGAGCTGTAGCGCCATCAATGGCAGCATTAATAATACTCATGCCTCTTTTTCGTCGTTCAACGGCATACTCTACAATCAGGATGGCATTTTTCGCCAGTAAACCGACGAGCATAATCAGCGTGATTTGTGTATAAATGTTATTATCTACACCAAATATCTTATCAAAAACAAATACACCAGCTAAACCAATTGGCAATGAAATTAATACAGCCAAAGGCAAAATATAACTTTCGTATTGTGCTGCCAATAAGAAATAAACAAAGATGATACAAAGTAAGAAGATAAACACAGTTTGACTTCCTCCACTGATTTCTTCCCTTGATAAACCTGAGAATTCGTAACCATAACCGGCTGGTAATGTTTGTGCGGCAACTTCTTGTACAGCTTTTAAGGCATCACCAGAACTAAAGCCAGGATTCGGATTACCGGTTACTGAAATCGAAGTAAACAAGTTGAAACGAGAGATGGCTTGTGGACCGTATACCTTCGTTAAGGTAATAAATTCAGATACAGGTGCCATTTGTCCGCTACCATTTCTAACGAAAATTCTGGTCAGTGTTTGCTCATTTGAACGGTATTGTGCATCTGCCTGATACATTACCCTGAATTGCTTACCAAACTTATTGAAGTTGGAAGCATATACGCCACCATAATAACCTTGCATTACGCCTAAAACATCAGCAACAGTTAAGCCAGCCTGTTTTACCTTCGCCACATTCACATCAATTTGATACTGTGGGAAATTTGGGTTAAAGGAGGTTGAGGCATATTGAATTTCTGGTCTTTTACTTAGCGCAGCCAAGAATCCATTTCCAATCTCATTGAATCTTTTAATATCTCCACCAGTTTTATCCTGTAACTGAAATTCGAAACCACCACTTGTTCCAAAACCCTGAATGGTTGGAGGAGCAAAGAAAATAATTTTAGCACCTTTAATATTAGCTGTTTTGGCAAATAGCTCGCCAATAATGGCTTTAACATCACGTTTTCGTTCATCCCAAGGAATTAATCTTCCAATCACCATTCCGTAAGAACTGCCAGAACCACTAATTAAACTTCGACCTACAACCCTCAAAGAATTTTTAATTTCTGGGATGGTGTGTGCAATGCTGTCAATTTGTGAAATCACAATATTAGTTTCTTCCTGTGATGTTCCTGCAGGCAATGAAATGTCTGAGAAAACCGTTCCTAAATCTTCATTCGGAACGAAACCTTTTGGCGTGGTATTCATCATCCAAACCAAAACAATTGTGAAAAATAAAACACCCAGTCCAACTATCCATTTTTTATGAGATAAGAAACTAACTGACTTTTTATATTTGTTGGTTACGGTATCAAATGAGGTATTAAATGCGATATAAAAACGGTCTAAGAAGTTTTTCTTTTTCCCATGATCATCAGTATGCGGTTTAAGAAATAACGCACATAATGCCGGACTTAATGTTAAGGCATTAACAGCAGATAAAATAATGGAAATGGCAAGTGTTAACCCGAATTGCTTGTAGAATACGCCTGATGAACCTTGAATAAAACTCACCGGAATAAATACTGCAGCCATAACCAGGGTAATGGAAATAATTGCACCACTAATGTCATCCATGGCATCTATAGTTGCCTTTTTCGCATCCGTATAACCTTCGTCCAGTTTCGCATGGACGGCTTCTACTACCACAATTGCATCATCCACCACAATACCAATGGCAAGCACCAGGGCAAACAGGGTTAATAAATTTATGGTGAAACCAAACAAGCTTAGGAAAAAGAAAGTACCGATAATGGCTACGGGAACACTAATCGCCGGAATTAAAGTGGAACGGAAATCCTGTAAGAAGATGAAAACCACTAAGAATACTAGAATAAAAGCTTCTATTAGTGTATGAATTACTTTTTCAATAGAGGCATCAAGAAAATCGTTCACGTTCACTAATGTAGAATAATGAACACCTTTTGGAAACAACTTTTGTGCCTCATCTAATGTTTTAATGGAGTTTGAGATAACCTCACTTGCATTTGATCCAGCAGTTTGGTTAATGGCAATACCTAAAGCTGGTTTGCCGTTAAAACTTACCGAACTGGCATAACTTTGAGCACCTAACTCAATCCTTGCAATATCTTTCAGACGTAAAATTTGTCCGTTTGCATCAGTTTTGATAATGATGTTGCCAAATTCTGCCTCGTCTTTTAATCGACCTGTATATTTTAAGGTATATTGAAATGCCTGATCGCCCTGTTCTCCAAACTGGCCTGGAGCTGCTTCCACATTTTGGTCGGCAAGAGCAGTGTTCACATCGCTTGGTACCAGGCCATAGGTTGCCATTACATCAGGCTTTAACCAAAGGCGCATGGTATAATCTAAAGTTCCGAAAGCACTTGCATCACCCACCCCGTTAATCCGCTTAATTTGCGGAATAATGTTGATGTTGGCATAATTCTGTAAAAACTTTTGGTCATAAGACGGATCATCACTGTACAAACTGAAGATCAAAACGTTACTGGCTTGTCTCTTTGCGGTAATTACACCCGATTTTGTTACCTCTGCAGGTAACAGACTGGTTGCTCTGGCTACCCTGTTTTGAACGTTTACTGCAGCTAAATCAGGATTGGTTCCTAATTTAAAGTTAACGGTAATGGTTGCACTTCCATCATTACTGGCAGTGGAAGTCATGTATGTCATGTCCTCCACACCATTTATTTGTTCTTCCAGCGGAACAACTACGCTATTCATGACCACATCGGCATTTGCACCCTGGTATGAAGTTGAAACCTGCACGGTAGGTGGCGCAATTTCAGGATATTGGGAAATCGGTAAAGTAACTAAACCTAAAATACCGAGAATAACGATGATAATGGATATTACCGTTGATAAAACCGGCCTTTCTATGAATTTCTTAAACATAATTAATATTGATTACCTGATGATTGGTGTAATTACACTGCTCACGTTATTATTATTTAATCTCTGCGTAAACTGAATCAGCACTCTTTTCTTCAGGTTTTATTTTAACACCATCTTTTAATGACTGGAAACCTTCTAATACGATTTTATCACCAGCCTTCAGACCTTTAGTTACCACATAGAACTTATCTTTCGCTAAATCCATCACCTCAATTTCAGTGCTAATAATTTTGGAAGAATCGCCTAAAACATACACGAATTTCTTACCCTGTAAATCAATGGTCGATTTTTGAGGAACCAAAATAGCATTTTCAACTTTCTCTGGAATCCTGACTGATGCACTTCCTCCCGATTTTAACAAAGAAGTAGGATTAGGGAATGTTGCTCTCAAACTGGCTGAACCTGTATTGGTATTAATCTGGCTGTTAATCGATTCAATTTTACCATTTTGAGCATAAACAGTACCATCAGCCAATACTAAACTTACGGCTGGAATGTTTGCCATTTGTTGTGCCAATGTGTTGCCCTTATATGTTTTTGAAAAATCCAGAAGTTGCTTTTCATTTAAAGAGAAGTACGCATAAACTTTAGATGTATTGGCAATTGTAGTAAGAGGTTCTGTGCTGGAGCTGCTTACCAAACTTCCATGTCTGAAGGGAATACTACCCACCACACCGTTAACCGGACTGGTAATTGAAGTATAACCTAAATTTACCTGAGCATTTGCCAATGTGGCTTTCGCTTGGGCTAAAGCAGCTTTTCTACTTTGTAAGGTAAGTTGTGCTGCATCTAAATCATACTTACTAATGATATCTTTCTCTACCAGTGGCTTTGTTTTGTTTACCTGAAGTTGAGCGGAATTTACATCAGCCTCTGCACTGCTGATGGCTGCTCTGGCGGTTCTAACTTCTTGCTCATATTGAGGGGCCATAATGGTAAAAAGTAACTGACCCTTTTTTACCACTGCACCTTCATCAACCAGTATCTTTTCAATATAGCCATCAACCTTCGGACGAATATCAATGTTTTGGATACCTTCTATAGTGGCTGGGTAATCTGAATTTAATTCTGTAGTTTGTGTTTTAACTGTGAAAACTGGATAGGCTTGAGGACCAGCCGCCGCTGCAGCTGCTGCTTTTTTTGCTTCATCATTATTTCCGCAGGATGCTAAAAGCATTCCCATGCTTATGCTAAATAAGAGAGTTGTTACTTTTCTCATGGATTTTTTTAGTGTGTTTATATTAATTTCCGGATTGAAACATGCTCAAAATATAGATTTTGAATTTGTAACGATTGACCAAAAATAGCGCCTAAAAGGATATAAATCTGTCCAATTTCTGTCATTTAATCAATCGATTGATTTATTTTTTGAATAAGGCTTGTTGAAATAGGGGTTAATACATTGTTTAAAAGCAAATTAAGAGCGAAATTATTGATGTGTAAATATCTTGAGACAGATGTTAATTCATGTTAAAAAGTCTATATTTCTACGGTTTTATAGCGAATAATGTAAGCTAAATTGGTCGACTGGATAATTAATGTTAGTGTATAATATACACATTTGTTTCTTCGATTGAATAGACCATTTATTTTATAATCATTTGGAAAGAGAATAAGGAGCTGATATGAAATTATCAGATTAAAGCGACTCGACATGGGTAGGTAAAACCATATTTAGACCCGCATTAGTAATTACACTTACTTCCCTCTACCGTGTTTTGCATCGCACCAAGTTTTGAAGTTCAATCGATCAAAACCCTGGCACTTGTTTACTTTTGGAATAAATATATAAGGAGCAGTCGGCTCATAAGAGAAATAATAATAGTTTTCGCGATCTTGACCATAGATCCAATAAGATGAAGAGCCTTGATTTATTTCATAAGGATCAAAAGAAAAAATAGAAGACTCTGCAGGAATGAAATTGTCGTGCTCCATGGCCAACATCATAACGTTAGAAAAAAAAGTTGTCCATATGAGCATTCCCACGGATAAAACACCAACTAACATTATGGAAAAGGTAGACAACGACATTTTTCTCATATCACTACAACCATGCACTACTTAACATTGCTCATTGCTCTATTTCGCCTTCAAAAACTAACTTTGCCGGGCCACATAAAAATACGTTGGTAAATTTTTTTCCATCATAGTCAAATTCAATTTTAATATCTCCACCTAAAACTTTAATGTTGGTTTCGATGTGACCGCTTTGACTTTTATGTTTGGCCATAGCCATAGCCACGGCTGTTACACCAGTGCCACATGCAAAGGTTTCATCCTCTACACCACGCTCGTAAGTACGAACAAACAGATGATCGCCAAAATCTTCGACAAAATTTATGTTGATACCTTTTTCGCTATAAGTTTCATTGTAACGGATATTCTTACCCTCATTAAATACATCAAAATCTTTTAGGTCTTCTTGTAATTTCACATAATGCGGAGATCCTGTATTCAATACGTATGCATCACCATCACGGGTTACCAACTCTACATCAATCATTTGAAGATCAATCCATTCGCCGTTTTCTGAAATTCTGGCATAATGCGGACCATCTACTGCCAAAAAGTTAGTTTCTTTATTGATGATACCCAGGTGCTTAGCAAATGCAACGATACACCGCCCACCGTTACCACACATACTGCCCAATTTGCCATCTGCATTAAAGTAATGCATTTCAAAATCATAATCCTTGTGTTTGGTTACAAACATTAATCCATCCGCTCCAATGCCAAACCTACGGTGACAAAGTTGTTCAATTAATTCATTATCAATGCTTTCTATTGGAGCTGCAGTGTGGTCTATTAAAATAAAATCGTTACCTGCGCCCTGATACTTAAAGAAATTAATTTTCATTGGATCTTCATTTTTTAATGCAATATTTGAATTGCAGATGCCTATAAGTCTTTTGGCGTAAATTGTTTTTAACATTTTTTAACACCAATGTAGATGCTTTAGTGATGCAAATATCGTTGATATGGTATTAAATTTGAATAAACTTATAAAAGAAAATTTAAGCAGATAAATAACTGCTGGAGCGTTCTGCTTAAACAAAGAAAATACAGCGCTCCCGTCAAATTAAAAACAAAGGGTTATAAGTATACCAAACATTTTGCCGGCAATGGAACTTATAATCAATTGTGCAGATAAAAAAACAATATACAAACACATGAAGCCATTAAAAGCCTTAACTCTGTATTAGGTATAGCTTTTAATAGCTTCAGGACCATTAAAAAAACAATATACAAACACATGAAAAAAATATTAGGGATTACCGTGTTAGCTGCCTTTATAGGTGGAGCAGCAGCAATTGGAGGTTATAAGCTATTTGAGCGTAACCAAACTGGAAGTACCATTTCTGAAAAACAAAATTTATATTTTGCAAATAATCCACTTAAGGTAACTTCAGCTGGAGCAGCAGATTTTACACAGGCAGCAGCTGCTGTTGCCCCGGGTGTAGTGCACATTAAAACAACCTACTCAACATCAGACAAAAGTCAGGGAAGTTCTTCTCCATTTGATATGATGGAAGATTTCTTTGGAGGTGGTGGTCGCCAGATGCAACGTCAACCTAGAGCAGCATCAGGATCAGGTGTAATTATTAGCCAGGACGGTTACATCGTAACTAACAACCACGTGGTTGAAAATGCAGAGAAAGTTGAAGTGGTTTTAACTGATCGACGTAAAGTTGAGGCAAAAGTAATTGGACGTGATCCAAATACAGATTTAGCATTGATTAAAGTAAATGCTACAGGTTTACCTGTTGTTAAAATGGGTAATTCTGATAATGTTCAGGTTGGAGAATGGGTTTTAGCTGTTGGTTTCCCGCTTGATTTACAAACTACTGTAACCGCAGGGATTGTGAGTGCGAAAAACCGTAGCATTGGTATTATAGGTAGAGAACAACAAGGAAACGAGATTACTGAAGAAGAATACAGAGAATATCAGCGTACAGGTAAAAGACCTGAACGTCCGGCAAATACCAGTATTGAATCTTTTATTCAAACTGATGCGGCCATTAATCCAGGAAACAGTGGAGGTGCATTGGTAAATGCCAATGGAGAATTGGTGGGTATTAATTCTGCTATTGCTTCTCAAAGTGGCTACAATCAAGGTTATGGTTTTGCTATTCCAGTTAACCTGGCCCGTAAAATTGTAGACGATTTTATGAAGTATGGTTCAGTTAAACGTGGTTATATAGGTGTAAACTTTGTACCGCTTAGTGGTGATGAAAAACCAGAAGGAATTAAAACCAGCGAAGTAAGTGGCCTATATGTGAACGATGTAGTGGCAAAAGGAGCTGCAGAGGCTGCAGGTTTAAAATCTGGTGATGTAATTAAAAAGGTGGATGGCATAGTAATCAATGATTCTCCTGATTTACAGGAAAGGGTTGGCCGTTTAAATCCTGGCGATAAAGTTAAATTAACTGTGCTCAGAGATGGCGCATTAAAGGATTATACCGTGACTTTAAAAGGAGAGGCTAGTATAAACCCTAATGCCAATACTGCTGCAACAAAATCTGTAGAGGTATCGAAACTTGGGGCAACGTTTGTGCCTGCAACTCTGGCTCAGAAATCTAAACTGGGAATTAACAGTGGGGTAGTAGTCACTTCTGTTACTACAGGAAAAGCGTTTGATAACATAGGTGTAGAGAAAGGTTTAATTATTACCAAAGTGAATGGGCAACCTGTAAACAGCGTAACTGATGTTCAGAAAGCTTTGCCTCAAACTCGAAACGGCATGGTTTATATGTCAGGAGTTACAGGACAAGGCACATTTAACTTTAGCTTCCCGGCGCAATAATCAACCTGATTGATTAAATATAAAAGCCGTTCTGAATCAATTTCAGAACGGCTTTTATTTTGGTAAACATTTCGTCTAAATGTGTTGACTGATCAGAAAATATGATCAACGCATTTAAGAGCTAATTATTTGAATTCTTTAGCAAAGAACAATTTATCTATGGACTACATAAATTACGAATTCATAATATCTTCTATTTCTTCAGCTTCTAATGGGATGTCTGCCATTAAGTCGATGTTTCCATTAGCGGTAATTAAGATATTGTTTTCTAAACGAATGCCTAAGCCTTCCTCAGGGATGTAAATACCGGGTTCTACGGTTAGAATATTTCCTTCGGCAAATGGCGTGTATCTTCCAGCGAAATCATGAACATCTATACCTAAATGATGAGAAGTGCCGTGCATAAAGTATTTTTTGTATGCCGGATATGAGGCACTTTGGTTTTTAACATCACTTGTAGATATTAATTTTAAATTAATCAATTGTTCAGTCATGAGTTCGCCTACCTCTTCATGGTAAGTGTTCCATACGGTGCCAGCTCTTAATAATTTTATAGCCTCCTTCATCACATGTAAAACACTATTATAAACATCTTTCTGTCTGGCAGTAAAATGGCCACTCACCGGAATCGAGCGACTCATGTCTGCATTGTAGTTGGCATACTCCGCCCCAAAATCAAAAAGAATAACATCGCCTGCGTTACAAGTTTGGTTATTATCATTGTAGTGCAGAATATTGGCATTGTGCCCCGATGCGATAATTGGCGTATAGGCATGTCCGGTAGCCCCTTGACGTATAAACTCGTGAATAATTTCTGCTTCTATTTCATATTCCTTTACGCCAGGCTTTGTGAATTTTAATACCCTAATAAAAGCATCGCGAGTAATTGCACAAGCTTTTTTAGTTAGCTCAATTTCAACATCAGATTTATGAGCCCTTAGATTCCGCATAATTGGGGCAGATCGTTCATAATGATGTAAAGGATATTTAGAACGCATCTGATCAATAAACCTCAGGTCACGATGCGGTACAGTATGGGCATAGCGATCATTTTCATTAGAATTAAGGTAAATATGGTCAGCATAATGTACAATGCTGTGCAGGATATTATCAAAATCTTCGAGCCAATAAATGCTGGTAATGCCGGATGCCGATTTTGCCTGATCTTTTGTATATTTATATCCTTCCCAAACCTTAATGTAATCATTGGTCTGTCTTAAAAACAGGACTTCTCTATACATTGGATTAGGACAATCAGGATAAATTAGCAAGATTGTTTGCTCCTGATCGATTCCTGATAAATAAAATAAGTCTGGATTTTGCTTAAAGATGAAGTTTTGATCACCGCTTCTTGGGAACTCATCATTGGCATTAAAGATAGCTAATGAGTTGTCTTTGAGTTGTTTGTTAAAGTTTTTTCTATTTAAAATAAAAAGTGATTGATCAATTTGGGGATATTTCATAATTTGTGCCTTTATAATTATATAGGGATCAAATGTAATAAAATCCCTTTTTCTCCTAAAGTTTGGAACGGAGTTTGTGTAAATGTTTGAAAATTTAAAAATTTGTTTAATTTTGCGGTTACAAAAAATTAATCAATTAAATTGTTTAACCCTTAAAAAAGAAAAAAGATTATGAATTATTCTACTTTAAAGAAAAGTGTTGCGCTTTCTTTAGTGGCATTAACAGGAGTAGCTTCTCTTGCTGTCGCTCAGGATGCTCCTGCAACTACTTCTTCAACCAAGGTATTTGGTGGAAGAGGACAGTACAGAACTTGGTCAATTGGTGTTAACGCTGGTGTATTAGCTCCAGTAGTTGCAATTGGCGGTTCTAATGACTTCAACAAATGGGACGTTAACTTAGGTTACGGTTTAAATATCCGTAAACAATTAGGTCACTCTTTCTCATTAGAGTTAGCTGGTGTACGTGGTAAAGTTTCAGGTTCAAATGATGCAACTGCTGGACCAGTAGCTTCAACTGCTAGCGATTTCGAAACTGAATTACAATATGCTGTAGATTTACGTGGTGTTGTTAACTTAGGTTCTATCGATTTCTTACGTCGTGAGAACTCAGTAGGTTTCTTCTTAACTGCTGGTGCTGGTTATTTAGCTTACGCTCCAAAAGTAACTACTGGTGGTCAAACTATTGACTGGAAAGGTAGTGCTATCGGACCAGTAGGTGACAGACACGAAGCTAAAGATTACGTAAAAGGTTTCTACATTCCAGTAGGTGCTGGTGTTAAATTCAAAGTTTCTGAGCGTGTTAACTTTAACTTAGGTTACACTATGAACTTTGTTGATGCTGATAACTTTGATGGAGTTTATGCAAAAGGTACTACTAAAGATAAATTCTCTTACGGTTATGCTGGTTTAGAGTTCTCTTTAGGTTCTTCTGCAAAACCAAGCTTAGAGTGGTCTAACCCATTAGCTACAATGTATGATGAATTAAAAGATCCAACTTTACGTCAAGAAGTTGAAGCTTTGAAAAACCGTGTATCTAACGTAGAAAAATCTGTTGAAGATTTGAAAAAAGATACTGATGGTGATGGTGTTGCTGATCAATTCGACAAATGCCCAGGAACTCCTGCAGGTACTGCTGTTGATGGTTCAGGATGTCCACTTCCTAAATTCACTGCTGATTCAACTAACACTAACGTAACAGGTTTCGAAAAAATCGGTTTCGATTTTAACTCATCTGTTTTAAAAACTGAATCTTATCCAACTTTAGATAAATTATCTTCAGTGTTACGTGAAAACGGTGGTAAAGTAACTGTAAACGGTTACGCTTCAAGCGAAGGTACTGCTGCATATAACATGAAATTATCTAAAGACAGAGCAAATTCTGTTAAAACTTACTTAGTAAACTCTGGTGTTAACGCTAGTCAAGTTGCTACTAAAGGTTTAGGTGAAGCTAATCCAATTGCTTCTAACGATACTGAAGAAGGTCGTATCCAAAACCGTCGTGTTGAAACTGCTAGAAACTAGTATTTCAATATAAAGTTTAAAAAAAGTCCCGATGCAAATCGGGACTTTTTTTGTGCCTATTAGTTTTTGATCTTAGGCTTTTTAATTAAGTTTGTGCCATGTACTTCTTCCGTAAAAAAGATCCAAACCGACCTGATAATATCAATATTAGGATTATGCATTTTATTAATGCATTGGCAATCATCATCTTTCTTGCAGGTATCATCTACAAGCTCATCCAGTGGCTTGCTAAATAAAAAACAATTCTTATGAAACAAATTATTACAACAACCAATGCGCCTGCCCCAATTGGGCCATATAGCCAAGCCGTAAAAGCAGGAAACTTTCTCTTTGTTTCTGGCCAGGTAGCCATTAATCCTGAAAACGGTGAATTGAATATTGGTAATATTGACGATGAAACCCATCAGGTGATGCGGAATCTTAAAGCAGTTTTATTAGAAGCAGGTTTAACCTTTGATCATGTGGTTAAATCAACCATATTCTTAAGTGATATGGGTACTTTTGCACAGGTTAATGAAATTTATGGCCAATATTTTACGGTAGATTTCCCTGCTCGTGAAACGGTACAAGTATCGGTATTGCCTAAAAATGTTAACGTAGAAATCTCAGTCATTGCCATCATAGAATAATTGGAAAAAAGCAAAAGCAAATTTTTTATAGCTGGTATTGTTCCCTATATCATATGGGGAACAATGTCTATCCCTCTTCGAGACCTTAAAGGGTTCCCTCCGCAAGAAATCTTATACTATAGAATATTTGCTTCCATCATTGTGGTATGGGCGAGTATATTGCTGTTTAGAAAAGAGAACCTGCAAAAAGATTATGTGCATTTCAAAGCGCTACCTTCTGGAAAGAAAACTAAACTTTTACTCTTAACCATTCTATCTGCATTTTTAATTACGGGAAATTGGTTTACTTATATCTATGCGGTAAATAGCGTGAGTTTGAAAGCTGCGGCATTTGCTTATATGGTTTGTCCGCTTATTACAGCGCTTTGCGGTTTTGTCCTGCTAAAAGAACAGCTTACAAAAATTAAAATCATAGCACTTGCTATCGCATTAATCAGCATCATTTTGCTGGCAACAGGTTCTTTATATGAAGTTTTGTGGGCAATATTGATCGCTTCATTTTATGCGGTATATATTATCTTACTGAAGGTCATTAAGGATGTAGATAAATTTAACTTATTAGGGATTCAGCTGATTTTATCTGGTGTGATCATTTTACCAGTATATCTAATCAGTTCGCAGCCATTTCCGGTAGTAACATCCTTTTGGTTACATATTTTCCTTATTTCGATAGTTTTTACCATTATTCCGCTTTTTTTAAATGCCTATGCACTGGTAGGTATGCCCTCATCAGCCTTGGGTATTTTAATTTATCTCAATCCCATCGTTGCGTTTGCTGTGGCATTTTTCTATTTCAAGGAGAATATTGATGTCCATCAGCTTTTCGCATATTTGCTTTTACTTTTGTCGATTGTTATTTTTAATGCACATTTGTTAAAAGGCATGATGGCTAAAAAAGTATAAGTTTTGTCGAATCCGATCTTAAATACACCTATTGAGTTTATAAAAGGCGTAGGGCCGAGTCGGGCAGATGTTTTGAAAAAAGACCTTGGTCTGTTTACTTTTCAGGATATGCTGTCGCACTATCCCTTTCGCTATATTGACCGTACAAAGTACTTTAAAATCAACCAGATTAATCCTGATTCCTCCTATATTCAAATTATTGGACGGGTGATTAATAAAAAGGTAATTGGCGATAAACGAACCAAACGGATTGTGGCGGCTTTTAAAGACGAAACCGGAATCATGGAACTGGTTTGGTTTCAGAGTTTAAAATGGGTAGATGAGAACATCGTTGTAGGGACAGCTTATGTAGCCTTTGGCAAGCCAACACTCTTTAATGGAACATTCAGCATTTCGCATCCTGAAATGGAACTGTATCAACATAAAACTGTTGGTAGGGGTAATCTGACTTTACAACCCGTTTATCATTCTACAGAGAAGCTTAAAAAATTTACACTTGATTCTAAAGGCATCCAAAGACTTATTGCCGGATTACTGGATCAGGTGATTCCACAGGTTCAAGAAAACTTACCAGCCTATATTATCGATAAATATCAACTAACTGATAAAAGAAGGGCATTGCTGAATATTCATTTTCCTAAAAATCAGCAGGAATTAAATGATGCGGAAAGAAGGCTGAAATTTGAAGAATTGTTTTTTATTCAGCTTCAGTTATTGCACAATAAGCAACTTCGCCAGTTGAAATTTAAAGGTGCCAGTTTCGAAAAAGTGGGAGAAAAGGTAAACCGGTTTTACAAGGAGTTTCTTCCATTCGAACTTACCAATGCTCAAAAAAGAGTAATTAAAGAAATTCGAATAGATACGCAAAGAGCTGTTCAAATGAACCGGTTGGTTCAAGGCGATGTGGGCAGTGGAAAAACTGCAGTTGCATTAATGAGTATGCTCCTGGCAAATGATAATGGTTATCAAGCGTGTATGATGGCACCAACAGAAATTTTGGCCCGCCAACATTATGCATCTATAACCGAATTGGTTACGGATGATTTAGTTAGAGTTGCTATCCTCACCGGAAATACAAAAAAGAAAGAGCGGATTATTTTACATGAGCAATTAGAAAATGGCGAAATCGATATCTTAATTGGTACGCATGCTTTAATTGAGGATAAGGTTAAATTTAATAATTTAGGCTTGGTGGTCATAGATGAGCAGCATCGTTTTGGGGTGGAGCAACGGGCCAAGCTGTGGCGAAAAAATATTATTCCACCACATATTTTAGTGATGACTGCTACACCCATACCACGTACGTTGGCCATGACATTATATGGAGATCTGGATGTTTCTGTGATTGATGAACTTCCTGCAGGAAGAAAGCCCATTGAAACACGTCACCTTTTTGAAGGGCAACGGCTACGCATGTTTGGCTTTATGAAGCAGGAAATTGCAAAAGGCCGCCAGGTTTATATTGTTTATCCGCTGATTAAAGAAAGTGAGAAGCTTGATTTATTACATCTTGAGGCTGGAGTGGAACAGCTCAGTTATCAGTTTCCTCGGCCAGATTATCAGATCAGCATTGTGCATGGGCAAATGCCTAATGCCGACAAGCAATTTGAGATGCAGCAATTTATCGATGGTAAAAGCCAGATCATGGTTGCTACAACAGTTATTGAAGTTGGGGTGAATGTTCCCAATGCTTCAGTAATGGTTATTGAAAATGCAGAGCGCTTCGGACTTTCTCAACTGCATCAGTTACGTGGTCGTGTAGGTCGTGGAGCAGAACAATCTTTCTGTATTTTAATGAGTGGAAACAAATTAAGCAAGGAAGGTAAGGTTCGGTTAGAAACCATGGTAAGAACCAATAACGGTTTCGAAATTTCAGAAATTGATTTACAACTTCGCGGACCTGGTGATATTACGGGAACGCAGCAGAGCGGGGTACTTGATTTAAAACTAGCAGATTTGGCAACAGATCAGGCTATTTTAGCTGAAGCCAGAAATACCGTCATCGAACTTTTTGAAGCTGATCCAAAATTAGAAAAGCCGGAAAATGCTATGCTGAAAACTCATCTTCAAAAGTTAGAGCGGGGCATTTCCTTTGATAAGATTAGTTAATAAATTACCACGAACTATTTAGGTCTTTAATGCGGTTTAAACAGAAATAAGTGTCTGTGTATGATTAGTTTGATGGTTTTTTATCAATAATTTTCCTTTCTTATTTTTTAATAAAATAGTTACGTTTTCCTTTCCAGTTTCCTATATAATATGTTTATCTTGCCTTAAACCAAATATGAACTATTAGTCGGTAATTGGATGTGAATACTACCGTATTGATCATTTTTCCTACCTAAATACAGCGTAAAGTTGTCTACAAATAAATCATATGGTTGAATGATTATTGAAGTAATTCAATAGGAGCCTTCTTTTTTTGGTAGTGTGATGTAAGTAATTACATCAGTTAGTCATAAATAGC
Organism: Pedobacter psychrotolerans; assembly: GCF_004340665.1. GTDB lineage: Bacteria > Bacteroidota > Bacteroidia > Sphingobacteriales > Sphingobacteriaceae > Pedobacter > Pedobacter psychrotolerans. The sequence goes on along the minus strand of NZ_SLWO01000002.1, from coordinate 841,505 downwards.
AATTGCTCAATAACAAGTCATTCATAATAGATTGCATTATAACTAATCCCTAACCAAATAAATCAAATCCCATGAAAAAAAATCTATGGAAGAATTTTGCCAGAAAAAGCATGTTTCTTGCGTATGGTAGCTCTTTCGTTTTTTTACCATTTATGACTTTTTCTTCTGAAACTTTACCCGAGAAGAAACGTCTCTACCTTTTTAATCCTTTACTTCAGGATATTGTTGTAAAAGGGCAGGTTAATGATGCCAAAGGGCCTATTCCTGGTGTAAGTGTTAAACTAAAAGGCGGAACAGCAGCTACGGTAACAGACGGTGCCGGTAAATTTAGTATCAAGGTTCCTGAGGATGCCACATTAATCTTTAGTTATGTAGGTTACACGGATCAGGAGGTACAGGTTAAAAATCAAACCAGTATTACTGTTCGTTTATTAGAAAACAATCAAAACTTATCAGAGGTGATTGTGGTAGGATACGGAACACAAAAGAAAGCCGTTGTTTCTGGAGCGGTGGCATCAGTAAAAGGTACGGAGCTAGCCAAATCTTCATCTGTAAACTTATCCAATTCATTGGCCGGGCGTTTACCAGGCGTAACTGCTTTACAAGGCAGTGGTGAACCAGGTTATGACGGCTCTACCATCCGTATCCGGGGTATTAATTCCTTAGGAAATAACAATGCCCTTATCGTCATTGATGGGATTCCTAACCGTGCCGGTGGAATTGAGCGGATCAACCCAAATGATATTGAAAGCGTATCTGTTTTGAAGGATGCATCTGCTGCTATTTATGGCTCACAGGCTGCGAATGGGGTAATTCTGATCACTACACGGCTGGGGAAATCAGGGAAGCCACAGTTTTCTTATGATTTCAGCTATGGCTTGCAACAGCCAACTAGAATCCCAAAAATGGCCAATTCTACACAATATGCCGAAATACTAAATGAGCTTAATATTTTTGGCTCGGATCTTAATCCCAATGAGTGGTCAGCTGCCTGGAACAGTTTTAAATCAACCGGTACCTATCAATCTACTTCAGGGAAGACCATCAATGCAACTTACAAGCCTGATGAAATTCGAAAATTTGGTGATGGTTCAGACCCTTTACGTTACCCTAATACGGATTGGTTTGATACCACTTTTCAGAAGTGGTCTCCCCAGCAACGGCATAATGTTCAGATTAACGGAGGAAGTGAAAATGTTAAATACCTCGTTTCCTTAGGCTATCTTAATCAGGATGGCTACTATAAAAATTCTGCCACAGGTTATAAGCAATATGATATGCGTTTTAATCTTGAAGCAAAATTAAGTAAATACATCACCACCACGTTAGGTGTAACCGCAAGAGAGGAAAACCGGAACTACCCAACGGTTGGTGCTGGAGATATCTTTAGGTTTTTAATGCGTGGAAGGCCAACTGAAATTGCTGTATGGCCTAATGGCTTGCCTGGCAGAGATATTGAGTATGGTTATAATCCGGTGGTGTCTACTACAGATTTAACAGGTTACAACAAAGATGTTAGGGATTATTTTCAAACTACGGGTAAGATAGAAATCAAAATACCTGGAGTAGAAGGTTTAAAAGTAAGCGGAACTGCTGCCATTGATAAATACTCAGGACGGCAGAAAAACTGGCAATTACCATGGACGCTTTACGATTGGGACAAGAAAACATTTGAGGCTGATGGGGTAACACCTGTTTTAACCGGATCGGTTCGTTCTCAGTATACTGACCCGAGACTTAGGGAAACTGCAGGTGGGCAGCTGGCTACGAACTTAACCGGAATGATTAACTATGATAAGAAAATAGGAGAGCATACCATTGGTTTAATGGCAGGTACAACGAGAGAACAAGTTGCGAATGATGGTTTTACAGCCTTCAGGAGATATTTCCTTTCATCAGCTATTGAGCAGTTATTGGGTGGTGATGAGAGGGAGCAGTCATTGGGGAATAATCCCGGCGATCCGAATAATTTATACAACAGGGCACGTTTGAGTTATTTTGGAAGAGCGGGTTACAACTATAAAGAAAAATACCTTGCTGAATTTCTATGGCGTGTTGATGGTTCTTATATTTTTCCCACCAACAGACGATTTGGTTTCTTTCCGGGTGTATCAGTGGGGTGGCGTTTATCAGAAGAAGATTTTTTCAAAAATAATGTTGGCTTCATTAACAACTTAAAAATAAGGGCTTCGTATGGGCAAATGGGGGCCGAGGCTTATTTCGGTGATGCACTTCAAGAGTACCAGTATTTAAGTTTAATGAACTTTGGTAGTTATATTTTAAATGATGCCGTTACCAAATCCATTTATGAAGGCAAAGTTCCAAATCTAAATTTTGGATGGGAGGTTGCGAATAACAGCAATATTGGTTTAGATGCGTCTTTCTTAGATAATAAATTGGCGCTGGAGTTTGATTATTTCTACAACAAAAGAACAAACATTTTAATTAGTCGTGGTAGCTCCGTTCCAGAAAGTTCTGGGATCACCGATCAATTGCCTCCGGTTAATTTAGGAAAGGTAAATAATAAAGGTTTCGAATTTAAATTAAGTTATAATGATCAGGTTGGTGATTTAAATTTTGGTGTAAGTGTAAACGGGGGTTATGCCAAAAACAAGATCATTTTTTGGGATGAAACACCAGGTGCTCCGGAATGGCAACGCACTACGGGTAGGGTAACCAATGCATGGCTGGTGTATGATTATGATGGCGTATTTAGGGATCAGGCTGAAATTAGTGCCAATACATTAAATTATAGTGCATTAACCAATAATCTGCGTCCGGGCGATATGAAATTTAAAGACATCAATGGCGATGGAAAAATTAATGCTGATGACAAAATTCGTTTAGATAAAAACGGAACGCCAACGTTTACCGGTGGTTTTAATTTAAACCTGCAGTATAAGGGTTTCGACTTATCTATGCTTATTCAGGGAGCTACTGGTGGGATGCAAATTGTAGGTGTAACAGAATCGGGTGATATTGGTAATTTCCTGGAATGGTCATACCAGAACCGTTGGAGTATTGATAACCCAAGTTCAGTAGATCCACGCTTATCAAACAGAGGATCTAGCTATTATACGGATAGTAATAATGCCTTAAATAATACCTATTGGTTAAGAAGCAATAATTACATCAGGCTTAAAAATGTAGAACTAGGTTATACTTTACCAAACAAGTTGGTAGAAAAAATAGGCCTAAATGCAGTAAGGGTGTATGCAAACGGACTTAACTTGTTTACCCTTGATAAGGTTAAAGTCTGGGATCCTGAATCAACTAACTCAAGTGGACAGTATTATCCTCAGGCAAGGGTAATTAATATGGGTATTAAAGCCTCTTTTTAGCTATACTGTTTATCAATAATTATGAAAAATATGAAAGCAATAATTCAACATAGAACATTATATATATTAGTTTTGATCACCTTTTTTGCAATGTCTTGTAAAAAAGATTTTATGGATGTAACTCCGCCAGATAAAATATCTGCCGATCTGGTTTGGAAAGATCCGGCTCTTGCGCAGGCTTTTGTTAATGATATTTACAATGGTTTAAGTAATGGTGGCTTTTCTGAGCAAATGCTCGCATCGGTATCAGATGAAGCGCTGTTTACACACCCTACCCGTGGCATCGATCTGGTAAATAATGCAACCATTAACCCGTCTACATTAGGATGGGTAGATGATACCTGGGGTTATAAACAAATGTATAATAGAATAAGGGCTTGCAATACCACCATTGAAAGAATTAGCGGCGGCGATAATGGCCTTAGCAGCCAAAGTTTAAAAGATCAGTTATTAGGTGAAGCTTATTTTTTAAGGGCTTATTTTTACCAGCAACTTTTACGTTATTATGGTTCAGTAGCCATTATTACAAAAACCTATGGTTTGAGTGATGACTTTAATGTTAAACGTAATACGTATGAGGAGTGTGTTAACTTCATCGTTAAAGATTGTGATGAAGCCAGTAAATTACTAACTGGAAAAACATTAGATAAAGGCCGTACAAATGCTTTAGCAGCGCTGGCTTTAAAATCGAGGGTATTAATTTATGCTGCAAGCGACCTTCATGACCGCACAAAAATTAGTGCTAAAATTTCGGGAATAGCTGCGCAGAAATTAGATTTTCTATCTTATGCGTCAGGTAATCAAACGGAGCGTTACCGCCTGGCACAAACAGCTGCCAAAGCTGTGTTGGATGCGGGTACTGGCTACAAACTAACACTTTCTGCTCCGGCTACTGATGGCCAGTTAAATTTTAAAAGTATTGCCATGGGCGGTGGTAGTAAAGCACCGGGTATAGATGCAGCTGCAGCTTCTGAATTAATTTTTGGACGGTATTTTATTACGCTAAGCAATAACAGGCATGCACAGCAAAATGGACCAAATGGTTACCACAACTGGGCTGGTAATACCCCTATTGGTTTGTTGGTTGATGATTATGAAATGAGCGATGGAAGCAAATTCAGCTGGAATAATGCTGCGCAAAAAGCAAACCCATATCAAAACAGAGATCCACGCTTTTATGCCACTATCTTGTATGATGGAGCAAGCTGGAAGCCACGTGATAAAGCATCAGGTAATGTAGACCCTGCAAATCAGATTCAAACCGGCGTATATGATTTATTGAGTAATGGCAGTGTTACTGATTTTAAAGGTTTAGATACCAGAGCAAGTTCAATTGAAAACTGGAACGGAAGCTGGACAGGTTATTATTATCATAAATTCATCGATCCGGATCCTAATATTGTAGATGCATCGGCACCTCAAACCATTCCATGGCCATTTTTCAGATACACGGAAGCTGTATTCAATTATATTGAAGCCAGTATTGAGCTTGGTGAGTTAACAAATGCTACTATGTGGTTAAATAGAATCCGTTTCAGAGCTGGCATGCCTGCTGTAACTGCAACGAGTCAGGCAGATTTAAGAACAGCTTACCGCCATGAGCGCCGCATTGAAATGGCTTATGAAGAACAACGTTATCATGATGCCCGCCGTTGGTTAATTGCTGAAGAAACCTTAGGCAGAAAAGTTACCTATATTAAAGTTACGGGAAAATTTAAAGCTGGTAAAACCATGTCTGCTCCTTATCATTATGATGCTTCAGTATACGATTATACTTATACACCGGTTATTGAAAATGCACAGGAAAACCGCAGTTGGGACAATAAACTTTATTTCAGACCATTTAGTCGCGATGAAATAAATAAAAATAATTTACTTGAGCAAAATCCAGGTTACTAGGAGAGCGATATAAACCGACCCGATGGATAGTGTAATGCTATTCATCGGGTTTTTTGTTTGAATATGGTGGTAAGTTGGTGAGGTAGGGATTTGGGAAGGTGAAATGGTTAGGAGTTTAGAGGATTATGCGTTTAGGTTTAGGGGGAGAGTTATTGAGTTGGGAAAGTAGCGATCTGTATCAAATTAGTGATTAATACCGTTATTTGAACATACTCAATTAGAGATTTTTAGCGCCAGCCTCACGGCATATTTACCTTACCCATCTAAATTTATCCAACAACTCACCAACTCTTCGCCTTACCAAATAATCTATCTTAAGCATTTATCTATTCCTATTATTAATTTTCAAAGCTTAATTTTGCAGATAAACTCTTTTCCGTGTCAGATTCAGATTCCAACTCCGTAATAGTTAAACAAGATCCATTCGCAGCGTTGCGGTATAAAGAATTTCGTTCCTTTTTAGGTATGAGGTTTTTCTTTACCCTTGCTTATCAAATGCAGGCAGTAGTTATTGGCTATCACATTTATGATTTAACTCACGATCCGCTAAAGTTGGGGTTGGTAGGACTTTGTGAAGCCATTCCTGCTATCGGAATCGCACTTTATGGCGGTTATATAGCTGATAAAAGTGAAAAGCGTGGCTTACTAATTAAAATATTCTCTGGCGTTTGGCTGGCTTCGGTTTTAATGTTGATCATTACCAGCCAATACCTTCACCTTAAAGAGGATTTGATTGTGCTGATTATGTATGGTCTTGTATTCTGCATTGGTATTGCACGAGGTTTTTTTGGCCCGGCAACATTCTCGCTCATGGCAGAAATTGTACCTAAAAAATTATATCCCAATTCAAGTACATGGAGCAGTAGCACATGGCAGTTAGCTACCATTATCGGTCCTTTAACAGGAGGTTTGGTCAACTGGCTATGGGGGATTACTGCTGCATACAGTGTGATTGTTATTTTGGTTTCTATCTCATTAATCTGCATTTTCACATTTAAAAAGCACCCTTCGAGTTATGTTCCAAAGGAAAATATTTTTCATAGTTTAAAAGAAGGAATCCAATTTGTATTTAAAACCAAGATGATGGTTTGGGCAATGAGCCTTGATCTTTTCTCTGTGTTTTTTGGCGGTGCTGTAGCGCTGTTACCCATATTTGCTAAAGATGTATTTCATTTGGGATCATTTGGCTTGGGGATGATGCGCGGTGCAGCATCTTCTGGGGCGGTGATTACAATGCTTGTGATGACTAGGTTTTCGCCGATGGGAAAACCCTGGCGCAATTTATTAATTGCCGTTACTGGATTTGGCCTCAGCATTATTTGTTACGGACTTTCAAGAAATTTTTACTTAACGCTTTTTTTCTTGTTTTTAGAAGGCTCATTTGATAGCGTAAGCGTAATCATCCGCCAAACCATTATGCAATTGCTTACGCCTGATGAGATGCGGGGAAGAGTTTCTGCGGTAAACAGTATGTTTATTGGTTCGTCTAATGAAATCGGCGAATTTGAGTCTGGTTTATCAGCGAAATTATTAACGCTGGTTCCTGCGGTAGTTTTTGGTGGCAGTATGACGATTGGAATTGCATTTATCACCTGGTTAAAAACGAAATCATTAACCAAGTTGAGTTTGCAGGATATTAACGAACAAACCGCAAATGCGGTTTAGTTTTTGAAAGACTGTATTATATCAAGACTTGTAATGTTGAGGGATAATTTATTTCATAAAAATCAATGTAAGTTATGTTTTTATAATTAATTGATTTTTGGCTGTTTAGGTAATTACGCCAATGGTAGTTACCTTAACTAATTCATGCCATATTTAATGAAATGCAATAATTATATTAGGGTATTTTGAACCATTTCCGTCATTGCGAGGTACGAAGCAATCTTAATGCTATCGCTATAGACAACTGATACCATGCTGAGGCACGAAGTATCTGCAAGCTATAAAATTTTGAACGATCAATTATCGAATGACATCATATCCGAGGTTTCTAAAATTTCAATTTTATTTTGTCCTGGCCGGACGGGCTCATTTTCTTTTGGCACCAAAAGAAACAAAAGTGCCGGCTCGCAATTTTTCTGTGGAAGTCAGTAGGTGGGCTTGATCAGTGCCATCCCGAAAAATTGACCATGCCGGTCTAAGAGCAGAACGAGGAAACAGTGGTTTGGCCTTGTAGGAAGACTAAGGCAATTGCTATGACTTCTCGCTATGTTGAGGGATAATTTATTTCAGCAATTACGGCAATGGTAGCTTGTCGAAACACTGTTAAAGACGTTTTTCATAAGTCCTTCAACAGGCTCAGTATAACATTTCAAATTAATAATACAGCCTCTTGAAATCAATCGCAAAAAAAATTAAAACTTCCTGTTCTTGCCCCAAACTAAGTAAGCGATTGATCCTATGAAAGGAGCGAACAGGATAATAATAAACCAAAGTACTTTAACAGGAAAAAGCATATTGGTATTTCTTGATAAGTGATATAAGGTTATGATTATAAATGCCAACCACAGTATTGCGGCAATAATAATAATGATTGCAATCTGATTGCTTTCTATTTGTGCTAATAACATGTAATGAAGATTTATTAAACTTCAACAATCCTTTCGCCAATTTGTTGGCGCCACATGGCTTGGTATAAACCATTTTGTGCAATTAGTTCTTCATGTTTGCCTTGTTCAATGATATGGCCTTTCTCTAAAACGTAAATCACATCAGCATGTTTAATGGTTGATAAACGATGGGCAATTAGAATGGTAATGTGATCTGTTAAATTTGAAACTGAACGAATCGTTTTGGTAATTTCTTCTTCTGTAATTGAATCTAAAGAAGAGGTGGCTTCATCAAAAACCAAAATATCAGGCTGACGCAATAATGCTCTGGCTATTGATAGGCGCTGTTTTTCGCCACCGGAAACCTTCACGCCACCTTCACCAATTAATGAATCCAAACCTTTATCTGCTCTAGCCAATAAAGTTTGGCAAGCCGCCTGATTAAGCACTGTATAACATTCTTCATCAGTTGCCGTTGGGTTAACAAAAAGCAAATTCTCTCTGATGGTGCCTGAGAATAGTTGTGTGTCTTGCGTTACAAAACCAATTTTTTCCCGCAGGGCATCCAAATCAATGTTATTGCTTGGTGTGCCATTATATAAAATTTCTCCATCTTTTGGCTGATAGAGGCCTACCAACAATTTAACTAAAGTTGTTTTGCCAGAACCTGATGGCCCAACAAAAGCAATGGTTTGTCCGTTAAAAGTTTTGAATGAAATATTTTCTAAAGCATTTCTGTTAGCCGTTTGATGTTTGAAACCAACATTACTGAAGGTTAAATCTTTAATTTTATGGATAGAAATGGGATTTTCAGGTTTTTTATCAATGGGTGTACTCAAAATCTTTTTAAAATTCCCTAAAGAAACTTCAGCTTCACGCCAGGCTAAAATCACATTTCCCAATTCCTGCAACGGACCGAAAAGGAAGAAAGAGTAAAATAAGAAAGTTAAATATTGTCCGGCAGTAATGGCATTATCGAAGATAAGCAACAACAAAACCAATATCATGGTGCTTCTTACTAAGTTTACTGTGGTACCTTGTACGAAACTCATGCTCCGCACATATTTTACTTTTTTAAGTTCCAGGCCTAAAATTTTGTATGTGGTTTTGTTTAATCTTTCAATTTCCTGATCGGCTAAACCTAAACTTTTTACCAGCTCGATATTTCTTAAAGATTCTGTAGTAGAACCTGCAAGCGCTGTGGTTTCACCAACAATAGAACGTTGAATGGTTTTAATTTTCCGACTTAAATACCAGCTTACAAAACTAATAATTGGAATGGCTGTAAAGTAAACCAAAGTAACCTTATAACTTATAGAAACGGAATAAACGATTACGAAGATCATCCCGATTAAGCTTACAAATAAGATGCTGATAAAAGAGGTGATAAACTTTTCAGAATCTAAGCGGACTTTCTGTAAAATGCCCAGTGTTTCTCCACTGCGCTGATCTTCAAAAACCTGATACGGTAATTTTAAAGAGTGTTGCAAACCATCAGCATACATTTTTGCGCCAACTTTTTGCACAATTACGCTGGTGAAATAATCCTGAAAGTTTTTGGCAATACGCGAAACCATAGCTGCTCCAATGGCCAGGCCAATTAAACCTAACGATCCCCACAGATATTGGCTATAGGTTAATTTATCTTTTTGATTGATGAAGCGGTCTAAAATTCTTCCGGTAATATATGGATCTAAAAGTGAAAAGCCAATATTGAAACCCGCCAGCAATAACGCTAAAGCCACAATCCACTTGTGGTTTTTCAGGTAGTCTAATAATAATCCCATTAAAGTTTTGTTGTTTATTTTACAAACATAAAAAAAGGGAACGGATTAAAATCCATTCCCTTTTTTTATGACTTTTTAGAAAGATACAGGGTATCTTTCGTTGACTAAAATCCGTATCTCAAACCGATTTGTGCTTGCCAAGGGTTACCTGATGGCGTTACAATACCAGTGTTATTTACACGGTACGAATATGCTTTTGCAGCATTGTCAAACCCAGTTACTGCATATAAAGCCTGAGAACCTAAAGTTTCGTTTACACCCCATTTCTTCTTTAATAAGTTACCAAAGTTGAAAATATCGCCAGAAATTTCAATGTTATGTGTTTTATATATTTTAAATTTCTTAGCTATACGTAAATCAACAATGCCGTAGAAACCATTCACACCACCATTACGCTCTGCTATTTGACCAGAATATTTGGTGATATAATCTTTTAAGCTTTGGCTTGCTAAAGGATTATCAAGTAGCGTTTGTAATCCAGCACGCACACTGGCAGGAACATTTGCATTATTTCTATCGAAAACAAAAGCTAAATCATTTGTAGCTACGAAATCGCCGTTGATATTTCCGCCAGATAATAAACTATAACGCGTACCTCCAATTCCTGAATAACGAACGCCAATAGTTACCCCATAAAATGTTGGCAAAGTTCCGTAAACAACTACCTTATTACGGAATTGACCATCTGAGTATGACATCTTACTTAAATCTCTCGGATCATCTTTTACCGGAAGAGAAAGTGTTGCAGTATTTGCCACATTACCGTTATATGAAGTATTATCTTTCGCATCGTTATAGGTGAAACTTGCAGAGATTTCTCCATCTCTAAAGTAGTTCCAGGTTGCATCTAAAACAACGGCAAATTGATTTACTTTACCTTTGCTATTCATTTCTAATACACGGCCGAATTGATTAGTTAATCTTCCCAATTTCCAATCTGCAACGCCATTACTAGCATTTACTGTTGGTACAAAAACGCCACGATTGGCTTCATTAGCTAATGTAAAGAATGGTGTTGCTACCATATTCCTATCTACATACATATAGTTATTACGACCTAAAGTGGCATAACCTGTAATCCCTACCTTGAATTTATCTGTGATTAATTTACTGTATGATAAGTTGGCTTTATAAACTACCGGAACTTTTGCATCCTCTGCATAAGTGTTAATAGTAGGAACCTGTTGGGCAGTTACAGTTGGAGCTGCTACTGTGCCATTTCTATAACCGATGAAATCTGGCCTTGGAACTAACTCATTAAATACATCAACTGTTGCAAAGTGCTTACCATCAAAAGTTAGGTTATTAATAGTCATGTAATTATTGATATCTGATCCAAAGATACCAGCACCAAAACGTACGAAGTCAGTTCTGTTTTCATTGATATCCCAATTAAACTGAATTCTTGGCTGAATTAAGAATTGTTTTAGTTCGTGATCGGTTCTTACACCTATAGCATCAAACAACTGTTGATTTAATGGCGATTTTGGATAAGAACTATAATCCATACGTAAACCTCCAACAAACTCTAAGCCTTTTGCTAAATTGGTTTGCATCTGGCCATATAAAGCCGTGTTCCAAATTCCTGCTTTTACTGTCGGATCAGCAACTAAAGGAACTTCACGATAATATCTGTTTGGAATTAAATTGTTGAAATTTTGTAGAGAGCTAATAGTTGTTCCTGTATTACGGTATTCAAAACGACCATTTACTTCACTGCCGTAAAGGGATTTCGCATGAGTATACATCACATCAACACCGAAAGTATATTTGATCTTATCTGTATTATAATAAAAATTATCTACCAATTGCAGTACATTGTTAGTAAAACCCTCTTGCCCGAAACGGTGTCCACCAATTTGAATATCAGTTCCAACAGATGTTCCATTAGATAACGTTGATGGAACGTTGAAAACCTGAGCTCTTGGAATAGCACCATTTAATTGGCTGTTTTGCGTACTCGCCTGGTAAGTATATAAATGTTGAACTTTTAACTCATTAGTTACTTTACTGTTGATAGTTGAACGCAAAGTTGCCAATAAGCTATTGTCAACATTTTTATCTGTACCGTAACTTTCAAAGAAGTTAATAGCTGTATTGTCAGCTAATCCCAAAGGGTTTCTGTCATTTGTATAGTTATCACGAATGGTTAACAAATTTTTCTCATTGATTTGCCAATCTAAACGGGCAAATGCAGCGTCTGACCCACGTTTCTTATCGAATGAACCATATTGATCACTACTCGCTACGCCATATTTATCGCGGGCAATAGTAGTAAATTCTTGAAGTGTACTATTGGTAATTCTAAATCTAGCTTCATCTTCCGGACCATTAACATCTGCAATAATTAAGGGACGAGCATCTCTTTGATGATCCCAGCCCACAAAATAATGTAATTTATCTTTAATGATCGGGCCACCTAAAGTAAAACCATATTGGTAAGTAGAAAAATCGTTATCACGCCTTACTCCTCTGATATCGTAACGAGATGATAACCAGTCTGCTCTTCCATACATGAAAGCGCTACCACTTATAGTGTTTGTTCCCGATTTAGTTACTGCAGTTACCGTACCACCACCTGCTCTGCCTAAAGTAACATCATATTGATTAGTTACTACTTTAAACTCACGAACAGCTTCGATTGAGATAGAGTATGGGGCACCACTACGGCTGGTTGTGGCGCCTGCTGAAGTTGGGTTTTTAGCGTTCATACCATCAATAGTGTAGTTGGTAGATGAACCTAACTGACCTGAGATATTTCCACCACGGCTCAATGGAGATAAATCCATTAAGTTAGAGAAATTACGTCCATTAACTGGTAATTGATTCATTGTCTTGGCTGAAATTTCAGTTGAAGCACCAAAATTCTGAACTTTGTTCCTCAAACCTGAAGCGACAACCTGAACAGCTTCTAAATTTTGTGAAGCTTCCTGCATTGTGATGCTTACTTTAACCACATCTCCAAGATTCAACATATAACCATTTCTGGTTTGTTCGCCAAAGCCAACATAAACTGCCTTGACAGTATAAGGTCCACCTAAAGGCAATTCTTTAAAAGTGTATTCTCCTTGGGCATTGGTAGAGGTTCTGGTGGTAAAACCAGTAGAATTATTTTTAATTTGAATGGAAACGCCTGGAATGGGTTTCTTTTGATCATCCGTCACAATTCCGGAAATTGATGCTTGTGTGGTTTGTGCCATGGCCGAATTGGTGGCATAGCATAAAAACAGCATCACTGCAATAAGTAAATTTTTCATCATGATTAGTTCTGATTTTTTATGATGCAAAGGTGTTATTGTAGTGTTAAGCCGATTTAGATTTTATGTTATGAAATGATTTACAAATTGTTTGATTTTCGGGATGATGTTAAATTAAAAACTTTTGATTGATTTATATTCTGGTAGGTATCTCACGAACATGTAGGTGGATCTTTCGATGGTTGTATCACGAATGGGTAGTTGGATAATTCGGTTGGTGAGACACCAACCGATAGGGGAAGCAACATAAGCTTTGCGGTAGGCAACATAAGCTTTGCGGTAGGCAACATAAGCTTTGCGGTAGGCAACATAAGCTTTGCGGTAGGCAACATAAGCTTTGCGGTAGGTAACATAAGCTTTGCGGTAGGCAACATAAGCTTTGCAGTAGGCAACATAAGCTTTGCAGAAGGTAACATAAGCTTTGCGGTAGGTAACATAAGCTTTGCGGTAGGCAACATAAACTTTGCAGTAGGCAACATAAGCTTTGCAGTAGGTAACATAAGCTTTGCGGTAGGCAACATAAACTTTGCAGTTGGCAAGACAAGCTTTTCAGTAAGCCGTATCAGGCAGGAGCAAAGTAGATTTTATCGGTTGGTGAGACACGAACCGATAGGAAAATGACTTAACATAATGCAAGGCTTTGTCCCGCAGATCAAAACAAATTTCGCAGATTTTGCTACTTGCTTCTGCGGAAATCTCCTGAATCTACGGGATAAATACTTCAGCAATAGTTATCATCTTTTTGAAACAAAAAGCAGCCAATAAACTAATGTTAGCTGCTTTGTTAGCAATGCCGTCATGCTGAATTTATTTCAGCATCTTTTTGTTGCGACTTATATAAGATGTTTTTTTAATAAGGCCCTGAAATAAATTCAGGGTGACGATCGTTCATGACCAGTGTACAAAAAGGTTTCATCAATTAAATGCATATTACTTCATCTCAGCAGTATACTTATCGCTAAACTTCTAATATTTCGGTTGGTGATACATCAGTATATAGGAGAATTTTTACTTTATCATAATTTTTATATTACATATACTTAATATAAAAGCTGTCTTTTTATGAAAAAACAGCTATGAAAAAAATTAATACACTATTATTACTATTGGTAGTGATTATCTCTGCCTGCAAGAAAGATCAGCACGAAGTGAAAGAAACAGCACTTTTTTCGAGATCAAATTCGAAGTTAAAGAGTTCAAGACCGCTACATGCTGGTGATCCTAATTTAGATGCATCCTGGGATTGGACCCAGCACAGCTGGACAGCATATTTTAATAATGCTGATGGTTCTGTTGGTAGTGTCACAACATTAAATCCTTTTATCGACGGTGCTCAAAAAGTCTATGGTAATGTTGATGTTTCAAAAGCAGATATGTATCCTGCAAATGGTTGGATGTTAGTCTCACGAGATTTTGGTACGCCGACTGAAGCTAATGCCTATCCCTTTTTATTGCTTTATAACAAATATAGGGGTGTTTTGAGGGTTTGTGTACTTAGAACATACGATGTTCTGTCTTCGTATCAACAGATTACTTTGAGTTATGCTACTAACTCATCATATCCTGATCTGGTAGAATATAGCCCTACAATCCCTCCATACAATATATCCTATCCGTACGTAAATACAAAAAATAGTGATTACAAACAAACGGCGGTAACATTTGCTGGTGTACAAGAGTGGATGATTGCAGATTTTGATGTTAAAAAGTATAGCCAAACAATTGATAATAACACTTCATTCAATATCAGTGTATCTGAAGTTGCACAATCGGATGTAGTAGTAAATGGAAATATACAATTGGATGGAACTGCACAGCCTCAAGCTGGCGGACCGGATGTTGTGGGAAGAATAAATAATTTATCCAATTTTGTTACCAGTACAAATGAAGGGCTTTCTAAAGTTTTAGCCATACCTAAAGCTAATATAGATGATATTGTTAGTGGTGGCTCAGGACTTCTGCTTAAAACGATATTGAAGATTGCTTCCGGATTTTCTGGTGGTTCTGCCGGTGTTCCGTACAATATAAAATTAAAGGGAACGATCAATCAAACGGGGTTTATTAAATTAAACTCACCAAAAACTTCTTTTAGTGTTTATTTAAAACCTCAGGCTAATTCAATTGCTTATAGAGCAGTTCAAGATATAACATGGGGCGTATTTGGTATTGGTAATATTTCGAGCATTTCTGACGACGAACAAATGCTTTATACCTGGGTTACTGATGAGTACGGTTATCCGGGTGAAGTGTATGATGGACAGACAAGAAGTATATCTCTGGCACCAAATTATATTACAAATTCTAATTTTGTAATTAATCCTGCTTTGGCCAATGAAGTGGCAAGCATTGAAATGATCGATATCATGGAAAATGCAGGGAAAAATGGCTGTCCATGTACAATAAGTAATTCAGAATTTTTACCACTCGCTCAATTTCAGTCGGCTGCAAAACAGATTACTACCTGGAATTCGAGTGTTATCTTATTAGGAATAAAAATAACCTTTACTAATGGCATAATTGTTTATCAAACGATACCGTACTAAACATTCAAGGTTTACAATTAAGTAAATAATAGGTTTTTTATTAAGCGAAAACGGCCGGTATTCATTACCGGCCGTTTTACTTTTAGGCATTTAATAATTTAGCCGATCTATTTCTTTTCAGCAGTATACTTATCGCTAAACTTCTTATCCAGTTGCTTGTGCAAATTATCCAGATTAATATCTCTGCCCTGAATAAAAGCTTGTTCTACTTTGTTCGTTCTCATATCCAAAGCATCGCCAGCAGAAATGAAGAAAGTGGCATCTTTTCCTGTTTCGATACTTCCAGTGGTTTTATCAACCCCCATTACTTTTGCGGCGTTCAAAGTAATGGTTGAAAGTGCTTTTTCTTTATCCAGTCCCCAGGCGGTAACCGTACCAGCCATGAAAGGTAAGTTGCGTTGTTGCCAGTAACCATCGATGCTTAAGGCTACATTTAAACCTGCGTTAGCCAAAATGGCTGCATTTTTATAAGGCATGTTTACATCATCATCATTGTTGTTTGGTAGGGCATGAGGTTGTTTCACCACTAAACTGATGTTGTTTTCTTTTAAAAAGTCGATCACCAGATATGCTTCATCAGCACCTGTGATTACAGGTGTAATGCCGTATTTCTTTGCAAAGTTTACTGCCGCTACAATATCCTTCTGACTATCAGCCGTGATAAATAATTTTTCTTCACCAGAAAAAACCCTTTTCATGGCTTCGAAACGTGTATTAATCACTTCTGGTTTACCCATGTCTGCATAAGCCTTTGCTTCAGCGAAGAAAGAATTTAACTGATTAATGGAATTTGCCGTTCTTTCTGCCAGTGCTTCTGGCGACATTTGCGGTCTGCCGAAGCCACCAAAACCACCTCTGAAACGTGGCGTAACTGGCCAAGTCATGTGCATGGCATCATCCTTTCTTAACGCTGCATCTTCCCAGTTCCAGGCATCCAACTGTACTACGGATGAACTTCCAGAAATGATCCCGCCTTGGGGAGTAGGTTGTGCCATTAAAACACCGTTGCTTCTTAAAGTTGCAGGTACTTTAGAATCGGTATTGTATGCCACAATAGAGCGGATGTGTGAGTTGAAATCGCCTATTTCCTGGAAATCTAAAGTTGCCTTGATAGATTCTGTTTCTGCTAAACCTAAGTTAGTGGTAGCTGCAATAAAACCCGGGTATACGTGTTTTCCTGTAGCAGAAATTTGGGTTACATCACCTTGTGGTACTTGCCCGTTGGCAGTAACAGAAACAATTTTTCCATTACTAAAAATGATGGTTCCATTTTCAATAACTGTACCATTACCAACATGTACCGTTGCGCCTGAAATGGCGATGGTTTTACTTTGCTTTTTTGCTGGCGAAATGTTTGCCTGAGCAAAACATGTTAGGCTTGTTGCCGAAAAAGCCAGACTCATTAAATAGGTTTTTATATTAGTGTGCATGTTCGTTCTCGTTTAGTTCTGCTGAATAATTTTCTAATGTTTCGCAATTGTATAAGCGTGGGGCATCGCCTGCCGGACGTTGCATTTTTCCGCCTTTACTTTTACTTTCCAGCATTTTCTGGATTAAACGTGCTTTTTCAGATTGTTGAGATTTAATGATCTGTGCATCTTTTTCAATGTCCCAGTAGGCAATTCCATCTACAAAGGTTTTTTCTGCCTTGGCATAAATAGAAAGTGGGTTAGCCGTCCAGATCACCACATCGGCATCTTTACCAGCTTTTAAACTGCCTACTTGATCATCAATGTGAAGCATTTTTGCCGGGTTCAAGGTCACAAATTTCAATGCATCTTCTTCAGGAACGTTACCGTATAAAACTGATTTTCCAGCTTCCTGGTTTAAGTGACGTGCCATCTCTGCATCATCAGAGTTGAAAGCGGTAGTTACACCAACATTATGCATAATTTTTCCGTTGTAAGGAATGGCTTCTGCAACCTCATTTTTATAAGCCCACCAATCTGAGAAGGTGGAGCCAGCAATACCATGCGCTTTCATTTTATCGGCTACTTTATAACCTTCCAAAATGTGCGTAAACGTATTAATTTTAAATCCTAAGCTATCGGCAACGTGGATTAACATATTGATTTCACTTTGTACGTAAGAGTGACAGGTAATGAAACGTTTGTTGTTCAAGATTTCTACTATTGCATCCAATTCCAAATCTTTGCGAACGCTATTGCCTTTAACCGACATTGCTTTTGCATACTCTTTCGCACGGGTAAATTCATCCACAAAAGTTTGTTCTACACCCATTCGTGTTACGGGGAAACGGGCACCTGTACCAAAATTGCTTTGTTTTACGTTTTCACCCAAAGCGAATTTGATGAAGCCATCAGCCCCTGCAAATTTTAATTCTTCTGGCGATTTACCCCAGCGAAGTTTAATCAATTGTGACTGACCACCAACTGGATTTGCTGATCCGTGCAAGATATGCGAAGTGGTTACGCCACCGGCTAATTGGCGATAAATATTCACATCTTCAGAATTGATAATGTCTGCAATGCGAACTTCTGAAGATACCGATTGTGCACCTTCATTAATCCCGCCGCTGCCAGCAATGTGTGAGTGCTCATCAATAATGCCCGCAGTGATGTGTTTGCCTGTGGCATCGATTACTTTTGCGCCACCAGCTGAAAGGTTTTTGCCTACGGCCTTAATTTTTCCATTCTCTAAAAGCACATCAGCATTTAGCAAAACACCGTCTTTTTCATTCGTCCAAACCGTACCATTCTTAATTAAAACGGTTTCCTGTTTAGGTAATTCTGTAGCACCAAAGGCACCAAAAGGGTAAATTACCGGACCAACCGTAAGGCTTGGTTTAGGCTCATCTTTCTTTGGAGTCTCTTTGTTCGGCTCTTTATAAGTAGCTGTAAATTTTCCTGTTGATCCATCAGCCAATGCAGATTCACCTTTAATGGTAATTGGATTTGCAGAAGTAATGTATCCACTTAAACGAACATCGCCTTTAGGATTTTTCTTTAAATTGAAATTGATGCTCACCCAATCGCCATTTCTAGTAAAAGTAGCTGTAGTTTTTACGCTATCTACGCCTGTTCTCTCAATGGCTGCGGTTGATCCTCCACCAGTCCCGGTAATTTTCAATGTTAAGGCACCCACACCATCAACATTCAAATTATAGGTTCCACGAACATCGCTTACATCCATTTTATTAACGATAAAACGCTTGCCCTGCACCCAGTTTTCGAAAATGATATTACCATTTTTGAATAGGTTATCTGATGAAATTAAAAAGTTAGCCACTTTCCCTTTATCAAGCGACCCAACCTTATCACCGATACCTAAAAGTTCAGCAGGAACAGTAGTGACCGCTAGTAATGCTTGTTTTTCGGTTAGTCCATTTTCTATCGCCGTGCGGATATTTGCCCAGAAATCACGGCTGTTTTCTAATCCAAATGCAGTTAAGGCAAATTTAATCCCTGCTTTTTCTAAGGCTGCCGGATTGGTTGGTGCCAATTCCCAACCTTTCATTTGTGTTAAGGTTAAATTTCTTGCTTCCGCCGGATCTTCCACATCATAAGCTTTAGGGAAAGCCAATGGAATAATCAAACTTGCCCCAGTTGCTTTTACCTCATTAATGCGTTGATACTCATCCCCACCAGATTTGATGATAAACTTTTTGCCAAATTCTTTTCCAATTTTATCTGCACGGAGAACGTTTGCCCAACCATCTACCTCAAATATTTGTGGAAGTGTTTGCTGTTTAGCGAATTCATCTAAAGAAATATTGTACTCGTCTTTTTGCTTACTGTACCACTGCGAATCGTAATAGGTTTGGCGCAATAATGCAATTGAACCCATTAAGGATGTTGGGTAATCATTTGATGATGTTCCTTTATTGAAAGAATAATTTGCTGCGGTTTGATCTTTTAAAATTAAGCTGTTGTCTGCATCTTCATTTAAGGTCACTGCTGCAGAAACACCTCGGGCAATCCCATCACGGTTGATGACATTAACACTTCCGAAGCCCACTTTACGTAATTCATCTGCTTTTTTGCTGTCAGCTGTAAAGATATTTTTTACATAAGTTTCAGGTCTGATGGCTTCATTCCAGCCATAAGCCCCCTTTTTAGTTGAAACAAAAATAGATTGTCGCTGTCCGCCGAAACCACGAGCCTGGGCAGGTGCTTCTGTAATGCCATAGCTTGAAAAGGCATCAATTAGTGATGGATAGATAAATTTTCCTTTCAAATCTATGGTCACATAACCTTTTGGTACGGATAATCCGGCACCCACAGCTTGAATGGTTTGACCTTTAATTAAAAGTGTAGCATTTGTTAAAGTTTGGTTGGCATTAACTACGATTGTTGCGTTGGTGAAGGCAAACATTCCAGGTCTGGTGTCATATGAACCATTAACAGGAAAGGTGGTTTGCTGTGCAAATACGAATGTAGTAGAAAATACCAGCCCAATGGCGAGTAAAATTTTCTTCATAATAGTTTAGTTGGTTTATTTTGTTTAAAACTAATATAAATTAGCGTTGATAATCCTGAATATCTGATATTTTACAATTAATGTCTACTTTTGAAGAAACATATTTGATATAAAATGTATAGTATCTTAAAATCTGCGCACTCTGGATGGCGCTACATCGTATTAATTTTATTAGTAGTGGCTGTAATCAATGCATTATCTGGCTGGCTAGGTAAAAAAACGTATACTGAAGGTAATCGTAAACTGAATGTATTCACTTTAATTAGTGCTCATATTCAGTTTTTAATTGGACTGGTGCTTTACTTTTTTAGTCCGCTAACGAAATTACCCATGAGTGATACTATTGGTAGATATTTCAAAGCGGAGCATACATCTATGATGCTTATTGCTATCATTTTAATTACAGTGGGTAACTCAAAATCAAAAAAAGTGGCTGATGCTGTTGCCAAACACCGTACTATTGCTGTTTTCTTTGGATTGGCTTTGGTTATTATTATTGTATCTATCTTAATGATGACTAAAAGTGTTCCGGGCAGATCATTTTTCGGGGTTTCTTAGTTGGTTTTAACCGCAAAGAGTGCAAAGTTTTCGCAAAGTGGCGCAAAGGTTTTTTACCACCGAGTACACTGAGGTTTTCACAGAGAACATAGAGGTGAAGTAAAAAACTAGGTGTTTTTGGTTGTTAATTTATTTTAAGTTTCTAACCGCAAAGAGAGCAAAGTTTTCGCGAGGTGGGCGAAGGTTTTTTACCACCGAGTACACAGAAATTTTCACAGAGAACATGGAGGCGGAATTAAAAACTTGGTGCACTCTGTGCCTTTACTTTGTGATCTCTGTGGTTAAACATTTAAACTTGGCGTTCTTCGCGGTTGCCTCTTTCCAACTTATTTTCATAAAAATTTCCTTTTTTCAAAATTCTTTATATTTTTGTTCCTCATGATCAGCAATATACATACATGGCTTTGGCAAAGTAATTCGAAAACGGATTGCGCTGGCTGCGTATGAGAAAAATATAGTTTATCAACCTAAACCTAAAAGAACCATTAAAGCCCGGCGTAGAACCACACGCCGGGCTTTTACTTTTTAAAAAAAATTACAGAGAGGAGATTGCTTCGTTATATCTCCTCACAATGACGATAGAAAATGTATAAAATTAATACCACTTACAAAAAGATGCTTGCCGATACCACAACGCCTGTGAGCATTTATTTGCGCTTACGCGATGTATATCCAAATAGCATATTGCTAGAAAGTTCTGATTATCATAGTCGGGAGAATTCTATGAGTTTTGTTTGTGCAGATCCCGTGGCTGGAATCATCCTGAAAGGATCAAGGTTAGAAACTTATTTTCCTGATGGATCCGTTGAAATAAAAGAAAGTACCAATCTAATTGATGAGATAGCAGATTTTAAGGATAAATTTAAAGAAACAGAATTGCCTGAAATTAAATTTATTTCAAGTGGTTTATTCGGCTATTTTACTTGGAATGCAGTGCAGCATTTTGAAGATATTAAATTTGTTTCGGAAACACCCGAGGGAGAAGAGATTCCGGAAATGCAGTATCATTTGTATCGCTATCTGATTGCTATCGATCATTTTAAGAATGAGATTACGCTCTTCAAAAATACCTTTGAAGGAGAGGAAGAGAGTGGTCTGGAAAAAATGGAATACCTCATCCAAAATAAAAATTATCCTGAATATAAGTTTCAAATTAGGGGTGAAGAGTCTTCTAACTTAACTGATGAGGGCTTTATGAGTTTGGTTGAAAAACTTCAAAAGCATATTTTTCGGGGTGATGTATTTCAGATTGTTCCTTCACGTGCATTTAAGCAGGCTTTCTCTGGTGATGAATTTAATGTTTACCGCTGCCTGCGTTCTATAAATCCATCGCCTTATTTATTTTATTTTGATTATGGTAACTTCAAATTGTTTGGTTCATCGCCGGAAGCACAAATTACCATTAAGAATAATGCTGCAAATATTTTTCCAATTGCTGGTACCTTTAAACGGAGTGGAAACGATATTGAAGATGCGGAACAAGCGAGAAAATTAGAACAGGATCCAAAAGAAAGTGCCGAACATGTGATGCTGGTTGATTTAGCCCGGAACGATTTGAGCAGACATTGTAACCGTGTAGAGGTAAAATCATTTAAGGAAGTTCAATATTATTCACATTTAATTCACCTGGTGAGTAAGGTAACCGGGCAATTGCAGGAAAATGTGAGTGCATTTAAGGTTGTTGCAGATACTTATCCGGCCGGAACATTAAGTGGCGCACCAAAGTATAAAGCCATGCAGCTCATTGATGAAAATGAGAAATTAGGCCGGAATTTTTATGCTGGTGCCATTGGCTTCATGGGCTTTAAGGAAGATTTTAACCATGCCATCATGATCAGAACTTTTATGAGCAAAAACAATGAATTACATTACCGTGCAGGTGCCGGCATTGTAGCTGATTCTATTCCTGAAATGGAAATGCAGGAGGTTAATAATAAAATTGCAGCATTGCGTAAAGCGGTGCAGATGGCAGAGGGGATTTAACCTAAGAGAAAGATGATAGACTCACCAGAAAGCTGTCAAAACATAGATGAGATCCGGTCTGCAATTGATGCGATCGATTTGGAAGTTATTCAATTGATTGGAAAAAGATTTAAATATGTAAAGGCTGCTTCTAAATTTAAATTAAATGAAGAGGCTGTTAAAGCTCCTGAAAGATTTAAAAATATGCTTTTACAAAGACGGAATTGGGCAGGAATAGAAGGTTTGAATCCTGATGTTATTGAAAAAGTATACAGAGACCTGGTGAATTATTTTATCAGCGAGGAAATAAAAAATTGGAATACTGAAAATGGAAATAAATAATAAAGTTCTGGTAATTGACAACTACGATAGTTTCACTTACAATTTGGTTCATTTAATTAACGAAGTTGGTTATGAAGCCGAAGTTTGGAGAAACGATAAATTTGATTTAGCAGATGTAGATAAGTACAATAAAATTTTACTTTCACCGGGTCCGGGAATACCTGAAGAGGCGGGTTTACTGCTCGATGTAATTAAAACTTATGCACCCACCAAGAGTATTTTTGGTGTCTGTTTAGGGCAGCAGGCTATTGCTGAGGCATTTGGAGGAACGTTACTGAATTTGGGTAGACCAATGCATGGCGTAGCAACGCCTGTAACGGTTGTAGATGGCGATGAACCTTTATTTTGGGAATGCCCGCAAACGATTAATGTTGGCCGCTACCACAGTTGGGTGGTGAGTAAAGAAAACTTTCCGTCGTGTTTAAAAATTACTGCGAGAGACCATAAAAGTGAAATTATGGCGTTAAGACATGAAACATTAGATGTTCGTGGCGTGCAATTTCATCCGGAAAGTGTGTTAACTGAACATGGTAAGCAAATGATGGAAAATTGGTTAACAAGCTAAACATATCTATTATTGCGAGGTACAAAGCAATCTCATGAGCGAGTTAGATTGCTTCGCATCTCGCAATGACGACTAATATAGAAGTAATGAATATTTTAGATAAAATCGTAGTACGTAAAAAAGAAGAGGTTGCTGCTGCGAAGCAGCTGATATCTATACAGGATCTGGAAAAAGCTGATCATTTTAAAAGAACGCCATATTCTTTTAAAGAGTTTTTGTTGGCTGAGGATCGAACAGGAATTATTGCGGAATTTAAGCGCCGCTCACCATCCAAAGGTTTAATTAATGGCACAGCTGATGTTGCAGAGGTAACACAGGCATACAATCAGGCAGGAGCTTCTGCGCTCTCTGTACTAACTGATGTAGATTTTTTCGGTGGTAGAACTGATGATATCCTAGCAGCCAGAGCGGCGAATAATATTCCCATTCTACGAAAGGATTTTATGATCGATGAATACCAGATTTTAGAAGCAAAAGCCTGGGGTGCAGATATCATTCTATTAATCGCAGCCATTTTAACACCTCAACAAATTAATGATTTTGGGAATTTCGCCCATGATTTAGGATTGAACGTACTATTGGAAGTTCATAATCTTGAAGAATTGGAAAGAAGTATTTGTCCGGGTCTGGATGCCATTGGTGTAAATAACAGAAATCTTGCCGATTTTACAGTTAACATTCAAACCTCTTTTGATTTGGTGAACCAAATTCCTGATCAGTTTTTGAAAATTTCTGAAAGTGCCATTAGCGATCCAAAAATAATCAAAGAGTTAAAGAGCGCTGGCTTTAACGGCTTTTTAATTGGTGAAAACTTTATGAAAACTGATCATCCTGGTGCAGCCATAAGGGATTTTGTAGCTCAGATTTAGAAACAACAGTCATCAATTCATCGGATGAATATAGCGCACGTACTATTATTCATCCGATGAATTGATGACTGACTGATTCACGCATCCGATGACGATGCTGATTCAAACAATCAATAAATTTTGTTGTTAAGTTAGAGAACCTCGGTTCAAATTAACCAACAAATTTCTTATGCAGTATCTCGACCACTTTTTTGGTTATCCTATTCCTTTGTTAATAAAAAATTTAATTATTGGTTGTATTGCCATTTTATTGGGCATCATTATCAAATTCATAATCAGTAAAACTTTTATTTTACTTTCACGCTGGTGGGATTCTATTGTAATTAAATCTACTATTAAACACCTTAAAAGACCAGTTGCGGTATTTATACCCTTATTACTGCTCAATTTTTCACTTGATTTGATGGTGATGTCGGTTAAAGTTAGGGTGCCGCTTGAAAAGATGCTCGAGATAGCGCTGACTGCAACGTTTTCGCTCATTCTTATCCGGTTGATTAATGTGCTTGAAGATTTTTTATTTCTGAAATATGATCTTAACAAGGAGAATAATTTAAAGGAAAGAAAGATTCGTACTCAATTGCAATTTATCAGGAAATTTATTGTTTCGCTAATCATTATCGTCACCGCTGCTATTATTTTATTGAGTTTTGAAAGTATGCGTAAAATAGGTGCAGGCTTACTTACCGGGGTGGGTATTGGTGGTATTATCATAGGTTTTGCTGCTCAGAAATCACTGGGAAATTTGCTGGCAGGTTTCCAGATTGCCTTTACTCAACCAATCCGCATTGATGACGTATTAATTGTAGAAGGCGAATGGGGGAGAGTAGAAGAAATTACGCTCACTTATGTTGTGGTGAGTATCTGGGATCAGAGAAGGTTGATTTTACCCATTACTTACTTTATTGAAAAACCTTTTCAAAACTGGACACGTGTATCTGCTGATTTGCTTGGAACGGTTTTTCTTTATATGGATTATACCATTCCAATCGAACCACTTCGGCAAGAACTTACCAGGCTGTTGAATAATGATCCCCTGTGGGATAAAAGGGTAAATGTAGTACAGGTGACCGATACCAATAAAGATGGTTCTATTGAAATCAGGTTTTTAATGAGTGCCTCAAATTCTTCCAGAGCCTTCGATTTACGTTGTAATGTGCGGGAAGCCATGATTACATTTATTCAAAATAACTATCCTGATAGTTTACCTAAAACAAGGTTGGAACATCGGGATAAGTTTGCGGGTTTATAATTTATCACCTAAGACACCTAAGTTATTTTTCGTATGGTTGGTGTTTTTACTACACCTGCCATAGCTGTAAAGTTTTTGTTGTATGATTGGTGGAATATCAACCCTAGGATGAGTTGTCGTCATTTCGACCGTAGTGGAGAAATCTTTGATCTAGAATGACCCAATTACAAAGATTTCTCCATTCCGCTGCGCTACAGTCGAAATGGCGGTAAATGAGATATTATTATTTAAACATACCTTTTAATTTTGCTAATTTCTCCTGCAAATCTCCATCAGCATCTTTCTTTTCCTGCTTTGGTTTGAAAGTTGGTTTTGCTGTTTGAGATTTAAAATCTTGTTTAGGCTTTTGGTCTTTAGACTTTGGACTTCCAACTCCAGACTTCGGACCAACCTCCGTTTTCATCGATAAGGAAATCCGTTTGCGGGCAGCATCAACTTCCATTACGGTTACTTCTACTTTTTGATGAACTTTAACAATGTCATTTGGGTTCGCCACAAAACGATTGGACAGTTGACTGGTATGCACCAAGCCATCCTGATGGACACCAATATCTACAAAGGCACCGAAATTGGTAATATTGGTCACAATTCCCGGTAACTTCATGCCCACTCTTAAATCGGCAATTTCATTTACACCATCAGTAAAACTAAAAGCCTCAAACTGTTCTCTTGGGTCGCGACCAGGTTTCGCCAATTCCTTTAAGATATCATTCAGCGTTGGTAAACCGATTTCATCCGTAACATATTGTTGTGGCTTGATATGTTTCTGTAATTGCGGATCTTTCATTAATGCCGAAACCGTTGTGCCCAGATCTTTCGCCATGCGATCAACCACTGCATAACGTTCGGGGTGTACGCCACTTGTATCTAAAACATTTTCCGCGTTGCGAATACGTAAGAAACCCGCTGCCTGCTCATAAGCCTTATCACCCAAACGAGGGACTTTTTTCAAACTCGCTCTATTTTTAAAAGCACCATTGGTGTTCCTATAATCTACAATATTCTGCGCCAGTGTTGGTCCGAGGCCTGAAACATAAGCCAAAATTTGTTTTGATGCCGTATTTAATTCCACACCAACAGCATTTACAGCACTAATTACGGTATCATCTAAACTGGCTTGCAACTTACTCTGATCCACATCATGCTGATATTGGCCTACACCGATCGATTTTGGATCGATCTTTACCAATTCAGCCAATGGGTCCATTAATCTTCTGCCAATTGAAACCGCTCCACGCACTGTAATGTCCTGTGTTGGGAATTCTTCCCTGGCCACTTCAGATGCAGAATAGATTGATGCCCCACTTTCGTTCACCATCACAATGGTTAGGTTTGGTAGATTCAAGCCCCGAATAAATGATTCTGTTTCTCTACCTGCTGTTCCATTACCGATAGCAATGGCTTCAATATGATGTTTTTCGCAAAGCTGTTTGATGGTGGCTTCTGCATTTTTTACATTGCCTTGTCCGGTGTGCGGATATATGGCCGTATTTTCTAAAAGCTGACCTTGTTTATCCAAACACACGACTTTACATCCTGTGCGAAAACCAGGGTCAATAGCCAATACATTTTTTTGACCCATTGGAGCTGCTAATAATAACTGACGGGCATTTTCTGCGAAAACTTTAATCGCTTCTTCATCGGCTTTTTGTTTGGTAAGCACCCGAAGTTCAGTTTCCATGGCAGGTTCCAGTAGTCTTTTATAACCATCTTCTAATGCTTGTTGAACTTGTTTCGATGCAGTATTGTTGCCAGTGATAAATTGATTCTCCAGAATAACTAAAGCATCTTCAGCAGGAGGCAAAGCATCTAATCTTAAAATTGATTCTTTTTCTCCACGGCGCATGGCTAAAACCCGGTGCGAGGCTGCTGTTTTAACGGGTTCATTCCATTCGAAGTAATCTTTGTATTTAATGCCTTCCTCTTCTTTCCCTTTAATAACCTCTGCTTTGAATACAGCTTTTTCCTGAAAATAAGAACGCATTTTAGTTCTGGCTTCTACATTTTCTGAAATCATTTCGGCTATAATATCTCTTGCTCCTGCCAGGGCTTCGTCAAACGTATTCACACCCTTTTCCGCATCAATAAATTTGTTGGCTTCAGCATCCAAATCGAAGTGTTTCTGATCGAAAATTTGTAAAGCCAAAGGTTCTAACCCTTTTTCCCTGGCCACTGAAGCACGTGTTTTGCGCTTCGGTTTAAAAGGAAGATAGATGTCTTCTAAAAGTGAAATGGTTTCAGCTTCATTAATTTTTTTCTCTAATTCTGGTGTTAACTTCCCAAGCTCGGTCATTGATTTTAAAATCGCTTCACGACGCTTATCTAAATCACGTAGTTGTAATGCCCTGTCACGGATAGCAGCAACTTCAACTTCATCTAAGCTTCCTGTTAATTCTTTCCTGTAGCGTGAAATGAAAGGGACGGTGGCACCTTCATCCAATAAATTTAGCGTAGCGGTTACTTGTTTTTCTGCGATTTTTAATTCTGCAGCAATTATTTTATGATGAGCTAACATATTTTTTTTCAAATTTCAAGGGAGCAAAGCTAATTAGGATTTGCGGAATTTAAGGATTTTTAAAATCAAGTTTTCCACTGAAAAGTGTGAACAAAATTTTGTAAAATCGACCAGTTTGACACGACTTTTGGCAATTTTAACCAAGATCGATATATAAATTGTTAAGTCTATGGTTGGGTTTACATTGCTTTGCCTTGGTTGAGGCTGTAATTTACAATTAGAAAACCTATTCCTTATTTTTAATAAAATTAAAGTATTTCATCACTTTTTGCTCTGCAACTTCGTTTGTGATCACATTATTGATATATAGTGTTACTCGAAGTTGTCTGTATAGTTCAACTCCATTTTCCAAGCTGTTTAACAATGAAGTTTTATCATAAAAAGGGATTGTGCTGATTAAGCTTTCAAAGTCAACCTTTGCTAAATCCTTTTCAACTTTTCTAACACCTCTTGGTAAATTATCATTTTTAATATGAAGCAAAGGACCAAACACAACCATTCTTAAAAAACTTAGAAAATCATAAGCTTCCAAATATTCGCCTCGGCCAATTTTTAATAGGGCATAGTGTATCCAGGTCCAGAAGCGATCTTCAATCCATTGATAATCGGGATAGGGAAAGTTTGCTTTGGATTTTTCCAGTGCATTTTTTAGCTGGTCATTCCTGTCAAAGAGAATGGTTGGCGTTTCTACTCTGGTTTCAAATTCATCAATTGTCACGAATTTTATATCCACATGAAGAAGCGGATGATCATATAAACAAATTAAGACTCTAGGCTCGCCAACATGTTCTCCTGTAAAGCCGGATATAAATTCGCCTAAGCTTTTAGCATAATCAAGCATCAAGTGCTTATCGTCTGTTATCTTTTCTTTGGTAACAACGATTAAATCGAGATCGGAAAACTCATCGATTTCATTTGTGAGCCATGAGCCTGCAACAGCCAAACCAATTACGTTTTCATCCTGTGATAATATTATTTTTGCCTTGTTTGCAAATTCTAATTGCATCATAACTTAAGCCCTTTTCTGTTCTACCTAAATGCTAATTTAACAATAAAAGTAAAAGGAGTTATTTAAATTTATTACTACTATACTTCAGCTGGTAGAAAAAAATGGTCTGTGTGACACAGACCATTAGTAATTTAATACAATAAAAATATAGTAGGCTTTTTATGAAGATCGATTTCCTCTTTCCGCCAGTTGTATACACTTTGGGTTTTAATAAATTCATCCTCAGCGGTTAAATTGCTGGCCACACAAATCTGTGTATTTGGTTTGCAGCTTTTTAATACTTCTTCAAATAATTGATTGTTGCGAAAAGGTGTTTCAATAAAAATTTGCGTTTGTTTATAGCGGCTGGCAGATAAATCTAAATCTTTAATACGCTTGGTACGTTGTTCCTTATCAATGGGTAAATATCCCCAGAAAGCAAAGCTCTGTCCGTTAAAACCTGAAGCCATTAATGCCAGTAATATCGAACTTGGGCCAACCAGTGGCACCACTTTAATCCCACGTTTATGTGCTTCGGCTACAATATCTGCACCTGGGTCTGCAATGCCTGGGCAACCTGCTTCACTCATCAAACCAACATCCTTCCCTGCGGCGAGCTCTACAAAAAACTGACCTAAATCTGTGCGGTTATGTTTTCCATAATCATGAACGATTAAATCTTTTTGAGGCGTTTTTAAGCCAGCTTCTTTTAAAAACCGACGGGCCGTTTTACTATTTTCAACAATATAAGTGTCGATTTGGTTAATGGTGTCAACCAAAAAAGGGGTGAAGGTTTTATGTGCTGCCTCTTCTGCCAGAGGAACAGGGATAAGATATAATGTGCCGTTTTGCATAGCACAAAAATACTTACAATAAATAGGATTTAAGTTCTAAAATTTGAGATGCTAACGGTATAATCTTTTTTGTAAACACTGGTGTAGCAAATTTTATTTCAAATTGACTGGTTTTCAGCACAATTATGTCAGTCTTAAAACGTTAAATAAGAGTTAAATATGGCTTGAATATTCCTATTTCGAAGAAAACCGGGAAACTATGCAAGCATATTAAACCTTGAGCATTTTTGGTGCTCTAATTGATACACACGAGTTAGGTTATTAAATAAACACACAAATGAAAACACTGAAAAAATCGGCGATTGTGCTGGGGCTTTTCACGCTCCTCGCCGGAACCACCACCTTAGTCAGGGCACAGGACTATCAAAATGATTACCAGAATGATGGTTACAGCACTGGTAATGTTTCTTTGCAAACCTTTTACGATGAGCTTACGCCTTATGGAACCTGGATTCAGGATCAGCAATATGGTTATGTATGGCGTCCGGATGTAGATCAAAATGAGTTCCGGCCATATTATACCAATGGGCGCTGGGCCATGACAGAATATGGTAATACCTGGGTTTCTAATTATGATTGGGGCTGGGCACCTTTTCACTATGGTCGTTGGGTAATTAACAGCTATCGCCAATGGATTTGGTTGCCTGATACCAATTGGGGGCCTGCATGGGTAGATTGGAGAAGTGGAGATGGTTATTACGGCTGGGCACCAATGGCACCTAGTATTAATATTAATTTAAGCTTTGGCCGTCGGTATTCAGTACCAGAATTTTGCTGGAACTTTATTCCACAACGCAATATCTATATTAATACTTTTCCTAGATATGATTATGGCAGAAACAACGTGTATATCCGTAACACTACGATCATTAATAACACTTATGTTTATAATAGAAGAAGTTATTATGGTGGTCCAAGAGTGGAAGATATCAGACGTGCAACTAATCGCGACGTAACCGTTTATCGTTTTAATCAAGGCAACAGACCAGGAGCCAGTAGAATTGGTGGTAGGGAAGTGTCTATTTACAGACCAAGACCTGAGCGTAATGCCGTAGATAACCGCAGTGCGGCACCAAGAAGATTTGAACAAGGTAACGCAGGGATTGGTCGTGGCGGAAGGAATGATGGTCTTGCTAACCGCGACCAACGTGGTGGAACTGGTAACGACCAAAATGGAAATAACCGTGTTGGGGTAAACAATGATAATCGCAATGTAAGGCCAAACAGAGGTAATGATGCTGGCCAGGGCAATACCGTCAATCAACCTAATAGAGGCGAAGCTTATGAGAGAAATGCAAATGGCAGAACCGGACGTGGAAATGTTAATGGAATTGATCAAAGAAATGGACAGGAAAACATAAGCCGAGGTCAAGGCCAAGCACAAGGTGATCAAATGCGCCAACAACGTGCTCAACAAGACCGAATGAGTGTAGATCAGCAACGTGCTCAACGTGATATTCAGGTTCAGCAACAACGCGGTCAGCAGGAACAGCAGCAACGTTCACAACAGGTGGAACAACAAAGGGTTCAACGTAATGAACAAATGCAGCAGCAACGCAATCAGCAGGTAGAACAACAACGTTCGCAGCAGGCCCAGGCTCAGCAGCAAGAAAGGGCTCAGCGTAATCAACAGGCAGAACAGCAACGTTCACAGCAGGCGGAACAACAAAGAGCTCAGCGTAATGAGCAAATGCAGCAACAACGTAATCAGCAGGTTGAACAACAACGTTCACAACAAATGCAACAAAGACAGGAGCAAAGAAGAACAGAGTCAGCTCCACAGCAACAACAACAAAGAGGAAGTAGTGAGAGAAGTAGCGGTGAGGGTGGTGGAAGACCATCCCGAGGTGGAAGAGGATAAATTGGAAAGTCCCGGTGAAAGCCGGGATTTTTTGTTTAACTACTGCCCGGCAGCCTGATGCAAATTACTCAAATCTATTCCCTTAAAAGTAGTTTCAGCATGCGGATATCGATTTTCGGGATCTAATAAAAAAGTCTCTATCCCCAGTTCAAGTCCATATTTAATTTCGGATTCCGCATCATCTCCAATAATTAAAATTTCTGCTTTATTTAATTCATGTTGGTCGATCAGTTTTTGAAAAGCCTCCTTTTTATTAGAAACAGTCACATCAACTACACAAACTTCTTCGAAATCATCAGCGATGCCCAGCATTTTTACTTTAGAGGTTTGCTGCTTGTAAAAGCCCGCTGTAACAATAAACTTTCTACCCTTCAATTCTTTTATAAAGTGGTAATCATCTGAAGGTATTAATGGTTTGGTAACTTCTCTGGAATTTAGAAATGCAATGATATTTTCCATGGCTTCATGCCTGAAACCATATTTCTCTGCTACCTTTTGAAATGGAGTGCGTAGCATTTCGCTTTTTGCAGCCTGATATTGTGCTGCAGAAATGCCCAGATTCTGTGCGTCCAGAAATTGATACAAACCGCTCATCAACTGTTCTTCGTTGGGTTTAGTAAAGTATATGGTATTGTCTAGGTCTATAAAAAATATTTGCTTCATTGTGGATTGGTTTTTGTAAGATAAAAAAAATAAAACACCTTATGGTGAAATATGTTTAACTAGATAAATAACTAAGACCATGAAAAAAGAGACAAAACTTATAGTAGGCGTATTAGCCGGAGCAGCATTAGGTGCAACCATCGCATTAGCATTATCTTCAGATTCTTCTAATGATCTTAAAGGTAAATTATCAGACTTTTTTGCTGATCTATTGGATGCCTCAAAAGATAAATTAGCTGGTTTAGCTGATAGGGCATCAGATGTAGCTGACAAGGTGAAAGATAAAATATCAGAAGTAAAAGCTTAATATTAAAATGCCGGATATTCCGGCATTTTCTTTTTGTATTTCTAACTACACCTTAATGAAGATTGCTTTTCATGGTGCTGCCCGTACTGTTACCGGTAGCAAGCACCTCATTACATTAGATAATAATACCCAAATATTATTAGATTGTGGTTTGTTCCAGGGAATGGGCCACGTGACTGAAAAGCTAAATGATTTTTTTGGTTTCGATGTTAAAGCAGTTACCTATGTCATTCTTTCTCATGCACATATAGATCATTGTGGTTTATTACCTAAACTGGTAGCAGATGGCTTTAATGGAAAGATTTTCTGTACTGCTGCTACAATGGATTTAGGACGAATTTTAATGATGGATTCTGCCAAAATTCAGATGCAGGATGCTGAATTTTCTAACCGCCATCTTCGGGAGGGGGAGGAAATGGAAGAAGCACTTTATACAGATGAAGATGTTGCAAAAACATTAAGCCTGATGAAGATTGTAGACTACGAAGAAGATTTCGAAATTGATGAAAATATTAGCCTCCGTTTAACTGATGCTGGTCATATCCTGGGGAGTGCCGCCGTTCATTTAACCATCAAAGAAAATGGCAAATTAACGCGTTTAACCTTTTCTGGTGATGTGGGCCGTTATGGTGATTTATTATTAAAAAGTCCGCAGCATTTTGATCAGGCTGATTATATTTTAATGGAATCCACCTATGGCGATTCTTTACATCAAGATCTTGATCCGATTGAGCATATGTTGCTGGAAATTATCCAAAATACCTGTCAGGTTAAAAAAGGTAAGGTCATTATTCCAGCTTTCGCTGTAGGAAGAACTCAAGAACTGCTCTATGCTTTAAATGGTCTGGAATTAAAGGGTATGTTACCTGATGTTCCGTATTATGTGGATAGTCCACTATCTTCAAAAGCAACAGAAATACTCAGAAGCCATCCTGAAGTTTATAACAACGGTGTTAAACAAATTTTAAAGGTAGACCATGATATATTTGGTTTCAAGGGCTTGCGTTTTATCGAAAGTATTGAAGAATCTAAAGCTTTAAATGAAGATCCTAGGCCGTGTGTTATTATCTCTGCTTCGGGCATGGCTGATGCAGGACGTGTGAAGCATCATATCAAAAATAATATTGGCAATGCGAAAAATACCATCTTGATGGTGGGTTATTGTGAGCCACGTTCTCTCGGCGGACAATTAATTGCAGGGAAAAAAGTCGTTGAAATTTTCAAGGATAAATACGAAGTGAAGGCAGGAATTCAATCGATAAAATCAATGAGTGCGCATGGCGATTACGATGATTTATTGAAATTTCTTTCCTGTCAGGACCCTGAGAAAGTGAAGCAATTGTTTCTGGTTCATGGAGAATATGAAGTGCAACAACACTTTGCAGCACGTTTAAAAGATCATGGGTTTAAGCATGTAGCCATTCCGGAATATCATCAGGAGTTTGAGATTTAGCGGAGTTATTATCAGGTTGATTACACAGATTTTGAAGGTTTGTTGATAATCGCTGTTCGTTAGTCGTTTAGCTTAGACTTTTAGTCTTTAAGCTTTCTGCTTTGGTCTTTTAGCTTCAAGCTTTCTCGCCTTTCTTCCTATCTTTGTATCATGGATGTTTTTGGTCAGGCACTTACTGATATTTATAAAACCGGCGAAGCCGATACCCTTTGGTTACATAATTCTTATGGCGAACCGGAGGAAATGCCTCTTGAATTTTTCTTTCGCGATGATGAAGAAATGCCAGTTTTAGAGTTGCAGGCACTTCATATGTGCACTGGAAAAGTATTGGATATTGGTGCAGGTGTAGGCAGTCATGCTTTGCTTTTGCAGGCCTTTAATATCGATGTTACGGCAATTGATATTTCCGAAGCAGGTGTGAGCATTATGAAAGATCGTGGTGTAAAGAAAGCCTTGCTTCAGGATGTTTTTACTTATGAGGAAAAGTTCGATACCATTTTAATGCTGATGAATGGCATTGGTTTAACCGGAACGCTTTCTGGCTTTAAAGATTTCCTAATCAAAATAAAAGATCTGCTCAACCCCGGCGGACAAGTGATTTTCGATTCATCTGATATTTCGTATTTGTATGAAGATCAGGCTAAGCCCCTTGATCATTATTTTGGTGAGGTTTCCTATCGATATGAATATAAAGGTGAAAAAGGCAATTGGTTTAACTGGATTTATATTGATGAAGAAACGATCAAAGCCATTGCAAAGGAAACTGGATGGAATTGTGAAATGATTTTTGACGATGGGGAAGACCAGTATCTGGTAAAGCTAACATTAGCATAACGATCGATTTAGTCTTCGAAATTTTAACGATCGTATGGAAAAATAAAGCTGAATGTATGAATTTTCTTATTCCATGATTCTTTGATTGAAACCAACGATCAACTTAAATAAATCGTGGTATTCAGTTAGTGGTAAGGTTTCAGCTTTGTCGAAGATATCGTGATAAGCAGAAGGTCCACCTTGGGTGTAGATAAAGAAAGCGGGAACACCTCTTTCGGTGAAAAAATAATGATCGCTATTGGCTGCTTTCCCTCTGGAGTTAATTTTACTGATTAATTTTTGTTCCTGATTAACTTTATTTAATAAAGAAAATGCTTTTGGGTAAACACTTGCGTTTACAACAGTCATTCCGCTTTCACCCGTTCCAACTAAATCCAGGTTAATTAGAAACTTAATTTTGCTTAAAGGAATCAATGGATTTTCAACGAAGTATCTTGAACCGAGCAAACCGGCTTCTTCACCTGCAAAACAGATAAACCCAATAGAGTAGGGCTGAGGGTGCGTTTTGTAATACTTTGCCAGGCTTAACAAAGTGGCCACACCTGCAGCATTATCATTCGCGCCAGGGAAATAGGTTTCAGCACCCATTCCGCCTAAGTGATCATAATGAGCCGTGATAAGTAAAATTGAATCTGGTTGTTTGGTTCCCTTAATCCAACCGCAAATATTAGATGCCTTGAAGTTTTCTACAAATTTGTTTTCTATGTCGATGCTGATTTCACGTGGTATTTCTTTTAAATTTTTACGATTGATCTCAATGGTTGTTTCATTCGTAACTGCTGTAGCAACAGACCATGTTAACTTATCTTTTAATTGAACATGCAGGTTTGGATTTGCGACGAAGTTTAAACTGTCAATTTTTGTCAACCGGGCTTTTTGTTTAATTCCCGGACTTTCATTATTAATGATAAAGTCCTTTCCTGGAATCAATTTTTTACCGTTAATCTCCACCAGCATTTTACCAGGAAAAGTATTTACAGGATAAGCAAACTCTTGCTTAAAGTCTGTTTCCATAGGTAACAACCCTATTTTTTTATATTCTGCTGATAAGAAATCTGCTGCTTTTTTCATTCCATCTTTGGTGTAGCCACGACCCCAAAAGGAAGCAGATGCTAAGGTCTTAACCATTTTACGCACATAGAGAGAATCCTGTGCGAAGCAGGTTACGGAACAAAGCATCAATAATAGTGTGAAGATTTTTTTCATAAAAAACATGAGATGTAAAGCTAAGTGGAAATTGTTGTTATTTTAAACGATAAAATCTTTCAATATCCTTTTTTACTCCTAAACAAAATCCATGCAAAAAGCCATTCAATTTCAAAATTGAATGGCTTTTATAAATAGGGATTGATCAATGCTACTTCGCTAAATAGGGTTGTAATGCCACTTTTATCTTTTCTTTATTTTGAGTTGAAGTCCATTTATCTTTAATCGATTGATCACCTAAGGCAAATAGGATTTCGTAAAGTAATTTATCATTTACCTTAGTTTCAACTTTGAAATCCGTTGGTGAGGTTTTGGTCAAATCCGTCCACACGTCCCGAACATCTGCCCAATATGTTTTTTGGGTATCCCACCATTTTTGGGCATATTCAAATTTCTTAGGGTCGATTTTAGTAAATTCTTCATATCCTTTTTCTACAGCCAGCAACTGATCACCTTGTGGCGAACGCAAAACTTTTTTATTGTCTTGTTCAAACATCCAGCCCTCTTTTGTAATATAAATTCTGCTGCCACGGTTTAAAACATTATAGTCATTCCGAACGGTAGATTCCCTTCTTGGAAGTGGAGAATCTGTTTCGCTTTGCCAGGCATCATGACCGCCAACATGGCTCCAGGTTCCATAACCCTGGTACCGTGGACTATCATCAACCTGGTAAACTTTTTGTGTCCATTTTCCTTTCACCTCAGCAGGTGTTAAAGTAGTTTTCTTCCAGGCATTATCCTGGGTGTAAAGCATAATGTCGGTGTCTTCATATGTCCAATCCTGGCGCCAGTGTTTAATTACTGTAGAGTCGTTAATGGCTAACATATGTTGAATCACAATTCTTTTAGGTTCATCAATAATGATTTCTGCCCACTCATTTCCATGGCTGCGGTAAGGCTTACTAAACTGATATTCAGGGTTTGGAGAAGTAACTTCGGCATAGTTGAAATTCACTTTATAGAAACCTGCTAATGACTTAATGGCTTTTCTATCTTGCTCAAATTTATCCTGAGCATGGGCATTAACTGTTATCAGTACAATCAATACTGTTAAGAGATTCAGAATTTTCATTTTATATTTAAGGTTAAGGTTTACTGATCCGCACTAGCGGGATTTTTCTTCTTTTTCTTTTTTCCCCACCAGATGATGAAGCCTGTAATGGGTAAACTTGCAGCAATGAAACTGGCAAAAAAGGCCAGGATTTTTCCAGGTAAACCAAGTATTGCACCCACGTGGATATCGTAATTCATTCCGATGAGTGCTTCGCCAGCATTTTTATCGCTTTGCTTTTTGCGATGCAATAATTTACCAGTATACTGATCAAACTGTAAAACATCATAATTCCAGTAGGTTTCATTACCGTGATAACCTGTGGCATAAATGGTTGCTGTTCCACCTGCTGCCGGCGACATGCCGATTCGATCGAAATCTTTAAACGTTTGTTTTGCATTTTCAAAAGCAATGTCGAAAGGATTGGCATCAATGGTTTTGGTAGAATCTGATTTAACATCAGCCTGTGCTGGTGGTGTGATGCTTCTGGAGGCAACTACATAGACTGTTTTTTGGAACCATTGGAAAGCCCAAACCATTCCTGTTAAGGCCAGCATTAAACAAATAATCATCACATAAAAACCCAGCACATTGTGTAAGTCGTAATTAACCCGTTTAAACTTTGCACGCCATTTAATTTTGAAACTTTTATCAAAATTGGATTTTTTAAGATTTTTAGGCCACCACATCACCATTCCTGAAATCAACAAGAATACAAAAATGAAGGTTGCCCAGCCAATAATCTGCTGACCAATAGGATGATTGATCAGAAAGCTCCAATGAAGCATTTTAACTACGGCAAAGAATTCATATTTATGATCTGCAACCAAGGTTACCTTTCCGGTATAGGGGTTAATCAGTACCAGGTTATAATAATCTATCGAATCGAAATACCAGAATGCTTTTGGGTTTCCAGCTTTATAAGTACCGAATTCCCAGGCACGATCTGCTTCGTTATACGTGGAAATAAAGGAAATTTGTTTGTTGCCACCCAAAGCTTTTTCTGCCGTTTGTTTTAAAACACTGAGCGGGACAGTTTTTCTATTAGCTGGAACATCAACAAAAATTTCTTTCTGATGGATCAATTCAGTGATCTCTTTTTGAAATGCAAAGATACATCCGGTTATGCCCAGATGAAAAACAACCAGTCCGGATGCAATGCCAAGCCATAAGTGTAGCCAATCGCTGATTTTTCGAATCCGGGATTTTGTTGGTTTCCTCTGTACTGGTTTGGTTGGTGCCATCAATCTTTTAATAAAAAGGAACCTATTGGCGAATTAGGTTGCCAATAGGTTCTAAATGTAGTTTTGTTTTAATTGATCTGGGTAGTATAGGTAATCAGGTGCCAAACTTTTTCATAATCTTTTCCATTCAGCTTTCCGGTAGTTTTCTCTTCAGTATAAGCTTCAATAAAATAGTTTCCTTTTGCTTCTGGCTTAAAAATGAATTTTCCGTCAGCATCAGTTTCTGTAGGGATAGCTTTTCTTTCAGGATTAACCAGTGTTAATTTTTGTTTGGCAAAAGGTTTTTTGTCGTATATAATTTGATTCACGGATGATTCGCCAACTTTTAGAACAGGTTTATCCGGTCTGATGGTTAATGCGGCATTGGTCGGAAAATCGGTGTTTAATTTTGCCTTACCTACTGCAACGTCTGCAAAGGCGTAATACATTAATTTGCCTTTTTCATAAATATCTGCTACTTCATGTACAACCGATAATTTATAGGTGCCATTTTGATCTGGAGTGAAGTTCGCTTTATAGAAATATAAATCCGGCGAAGCGGTTAACTCTTTTGTTGTTCCGTTTGGTGCAATCAGCACCAGTTTAAAGTCCTTTAAATTACTGAACCATTTTGCTGTAGAATCTGGCTCGTTAGCTTCGTATTCTCCAAAGAAGATTTTTACTTCCTGGGATTGACCTTTTTTTCCTGTGGATGCCGTTTCAATCCATATGGCATGTGAAAATACATTTGATAGGTTAAAGGCTAAGAAAAAAAGCAATAGTGATAATTTCGTTTTCATTGTATTTCGGTTTTAAGTAAAAGCGAGCAAAAACTATCTGACCGATTTCTGCTCGCTGATTTATTAAAATTTATAGGCTATACTTACTCTGTAATTTCGTGGTGCTTCTGCCTGGTAATAGTAAGCGTTTAAGTATTGGTAATAAGAACCACTGTATAAGTATTTGTCGAGAATATTAAATACATTTCCGGTGATTTTGAATTTTGAGCGTTCATAAAACAAACCACCATCTAATTTAAAGTAATTAGGTAATTTTTGTAAACCTACGCTCCAGGTATCTGTTGCGCGGCCAGCGAGGTAAGTGAAACCAGCAGAAATTCCGGAGCCTTTTAGTGCGCCATCTTGTAGCGTATAAGTTAACCATCCGTTTGATACGTGTTTGGCAAAACCTGGAACAACGTCTCCGACATTAATGCCTGTAACGCCTGGTGTAACCTCGGTTACTTTAGAATCTGTGTAGGCATAATTGGCAATTAAGGTTAAACCATCTGTAATTTTACCCCTTAAGTCAAACTCAAGACCCTGAGATCTTTTTTCACCTAAAACAACACTGAAGTTTTCTCTTATAGGGTTAGCCGGATCTGCTGGATCAGTTATTATAACATTAGTAGGATCAGCCGTTAACTCATTTTGTTTAAGAATGCGATAAACCGAAAGGGTAGTATTCCATTTGCCGTCAAACCAATCTTTCTTGATGCCGATTTCATTATTAGTGCCAGTAATTGGTTCAACCTTACCACCATTACGGATTAAGCCACTTTGAGGCGTAAAGGCTTCGTCATAAACAGCATAAACCGCAGTGTTCTTATCGATTGATACACTTAAGCCTACTCTAGGGGTTACTTTTTTAGCTGAATAAGCTTCGCCACCCCATGCTGATTGATTTACATAAGTATAGCGGCCAGCCAATGTTAAACGCACTTTATTATTAAAAAAACCAAGTTCATCCTGTGCATAAGCACTTAAATATTTTGAATCCATTAACCCACCAGCATTGATTGCTCTTTGTGCTAAAGGTGTTGTACGATCGAAATCTGGATAACCATTTAGAGGGGAACTATAATTTGGATTATTTAAATCAAATGGCGCTGTTGGTAAATCTAAATTATGCGATTGACCCCAATCAGCCATGTAATTCTTTTTTCCACCATCAAAACCTGCTAAAATGCGGTGGTTAATTCCTCCGGTTTTAACCTTTCCGTTAATGAATAATTGAGCAAGTTTCATGCTGCTTTCCGAATCCCAAATGGCAAC
Source organism: Pedobacter psychrotolerans (assembly GCF_004340665.1). Taxonomy (GTDB): domain Bacteria; phylum Bacteroidota; class Bacteroidia; order Sphingobacteriales; family Sphingobacteriaceae; genus Pedobacter; species Pedobacter psychrotolerans. The sequence continues at coordinate 801,132 of NZ_SLWO01000002.1, read as the reverse complement.
GTTTCTAATGACTGTACTATTGGCATTCACAGCAGATGGCCATGAACTATAACCTACCTGGTTATACTTAAAATATGCTGCCTGTGCGGTTAATTTCCAGTTGTCATCAAAGTTGTGCTGTAGGTTTAAAAATAAACTTTGGTCATTAATACGCGTTGGTGGTATCCCAGGCTGTGTCATGGTTAGCTCCCGAGGATATGTTGCGTAACCATCAGGAGAAAAAATATAGTATGATCCCACTTCAGTCATTTTAGCATTTTGGAAGGTATATTCTGCCGTAATTTTGGTGCGGTTTGTAATCTGATAACTTAATACCGGAGCAATGCTGTAGCGATCATTTTGTTCGTAAGGTCTGAATGATCCTTTATTTTGTACCGCACCATTTAACCTGAACAACAGTTTTCCGTCATTCGTTAGCTTGCGGTCGAAATCAATTGTAGTTCTGTATAAATCGTAACTTCCTAATGTAAAGGAAACCTCACCACGGTTAAAACCCGTTGGTTTTTTAGTCACCACATTGTACATGCCACTTGGATCGCCATTTCCTAGCATAAAACCTGCCGGACCTTTAACAAATTCAATGTGATCTACAAAGCTCATATCTTCAGTTAATGGCCCCCAAAATGATGACACTACATTAAAACCATTTCTCATGGCCTGTATTTGTGAACCACGCATGGTAATGTTGGTGTACATATCACCCCAATGTTCTATTCGGGTAGCACCACTTACGTTTCTGATTAAACCATCGCTCATGCTAATGATTTGCTGGTCTTTGATTACCTGATCACTTACGGTTTGTATGTTTTGAGGGGCTTCTAAAAGTGGCTCATTCAAACGTAATGAAGCGGACGGTAAACCTATCTTGTATCTGTTGTTTTTACCGGCAACGGTAACTTCTTCCAAAGCCTGATCGGTTTCTACCAATGTAAAGTTAACCACTTTACTTTCTCCGGCGGCTATCGTTATTGATTGTTCTGATGCTTTAATACCTACAGCAGAGGCCACAATTGTATATGTTCCTGGTTTTACACGGTGAATGGTATAATTACCAGCATCATCTGAAGTGGTACCCTGACCTTTATCTTTCAAGCCTATGGAAATAAATGGGGCGGGGCGACCATTTGAAGTGCTTATTTTTCCCTTAATGGTGGCAACTTGCTGTGCAAAAGTAATCAGACTGATCATCAGCATCGCTGCTGTTAGTGTTAATAATTTCATTTTTATGATGGAATTAGAATTTGTAAGTGATGTTTGCAACTAAATTTCTAGGCATTTGAGGTTCGATTGTGGTCCAGCCTTTATAATATCTCTTATCTGTAATGTTGTCTAGTTTAATCCCAAGCCTATACTTACTTTTATTATAGAAAACAGTGGTGTTTAAAACGGTAAATGCTGGAAGGGTAAAGATTCCTGTAGCAGAGTTATTTGTAATTACATTATCGCTATTGTAGTTGCCGCCGAAACCAAGACCCAGGCCATTTAAACTTCCGGTAGTAAGAGTATAGCTAATCCAGCCGTTGATCATGTTCTTCGGTCCTGCATCAACAGGTCTTCTACCTTCTACTGATGGAGCAGCTTTAGTTAATTTACTATCTATATAGCTATAACCGGCAACTAAATTCAAGCCTTCAATTGGATTGGCATTCAAGCTGATTTCTACGCCTTTATTTCTTTGTGTTCCATCCTGAACACTAATGTTATAATTTGTTCCATCTCTGTTAATGGATTCTGCCCTGATAATGTTATCCACTTTAATGTCGAAATAACTGGCTGTAATATTTAGCTTGTTGCGAAATAAATCAGCCTTAACACCTCCTTCAATCTGATTGGCTTGTTGAGGTTTAAAAGTACCGCTAATGTCAGCTAATGGCTGGATTACCGGGGCAATGTTTTTGAACCCATTCATATAGTTAGCAAACAATGCCACCTGATCTTTTACGATATTATAAGTTAGGCCAAACTTTGGTGAGAGTGCTGTTTGTAGATATTTGCCAGTTGATACACCTGTTGCAATATTATAAGTGCCTTTGTTGTCAAACCGATCAACCCTTAAGCTTAGCATAGCTCCTAAATCATCAGTGATGTTCACCACATCGGATACATAGGCGCTATATACTTTATTTAAAGTGGATGATTTTGCCGGGCCGGAAGCTGCGGCGATTTTAGCTTCTACAGCACTACGGGTAATACTTGCATAGTTTGCCGGTGTACCTACACTGTTTACCAAATCGAACAATACATAAGGAGAGTTACTGTTGTTTGTTTTTTGAGATAAGTAATCCAGTCCAATAATTACCCGGTTTCTGATGCCTCCGATTTTAAAATCTCCGATAAAATTCTGCTGAATATTGGCTCCATTACTGGTTGAATTCTGAATGTTTATATACCTGGAAAGTACATCATCAGTGGCACCGAGATACATGATGTATTGGTAGAATCCATCTGATTTACGGGTGTTTTGTGAAAAATTTGTTTGAGCTGTCCACTCATCAGAAATTTTATAGGTTACCTGGCCGCGAACATTTGTGGTAGGTGTTTTTACGGTTAAATCGTTACTGGTGTACGATTTTCCAAAATCAAAATTCAATTCGTCAGGAGTGCGGGCAATTAGTGGTCTGCTTCTATTGAGGAAAACCATTAAAGGGTTTGTACCTTCGTAACTATAAAAATCTGCTGCTAAATTAAGCTTTAACCTATCATTAACCCTGTATTCCAATGCTGGAGAGAGAAAAGTAGATTTACTAAAGCCAGCATCCTGCCAGCTATTTTGTTTATTATATGCTGCATTAACCCTGAACAGCAAATTTTTAGCTTTATTAACCGGGCCATAAACATCCGCAGTTAACCTGTTTAAACCAAAGCTTCCGGTATAATAAGAAACAGCACCCCCGACAGTATCTAATGGCTTTTTGGTTACCACGTTAATTAAGCCTCCAAAGCTGGTGAGTGCCCCGCCGTATAAAGCACCAGCTGGTCCTTTAATCACTTCAACAGTTTCGATATTTGATGGGTCAAGATCTCCGTTGGTTTGTCCGGCAATACCATCAATCATGGATACTTGCGTTACAAAACCTCGTAAGTTATAGTAGGCTGCACCATCGCCACTCCGGCCTGTTGAGGTCCATAGTTTATCAAGCCCGGGAGAATTCTTTAAGACAGCGCTAAAATCTGTAGCAATTTGTTCTTCCATTAATTCCTTTGATATGGTTACATAGACCTGAGGGTTTTCCAGGTTTTTCAAAGGCAACTTAGCTACGTAATTGCTGGATTTCGTAGCGAATTTATTTCGTTTATTACTGCTGATATTAACCTCTTTAAGCTGATCGGCATTTTCTTTCAGAACAAAATTTACGGTAAGTAATTGGCCTGATGATATTGAAATGTTTTTTTCTTCAGAAATTAAACCAACTCCAGAAGTGCGAATAATGTAAGTTCCTGGTTTAACCCGATCTAAAGTATAAGTTCCGTCTTCAGAAGTGGTATTTCCGATACCTTTGCCTTTAAGGCCAACAGAAATGAAAGGTGCGGGTTTACCATCTGAGGTGGTTACTGTCCCCTTGATGGTTGATGTTTGCTGAGCGAAGGCAATTGAAGTGAAAAATGAGAGTAGAAGTATTGAATTAAATAGTCTAAGTTTAAGCATGTTAATTTATTTGGATTAATTCTAAACAGCCGCAAAATAACGGTAGAAATATTTATAATCCAAATAATTTGTAACAATTCTAAATAAGAGGGTTTTTATATAGGTGTGGCTATTAGTTAAATAGCTGATAATGAATGTTTAATGTCGTTTTTTGTTGAAAAAATTTAACATTTAAGTTATTCGAGAAGATGAGACAGATATGGGTTTTCTGATTGATATTGGATAAGAATAGAAAACCCATATCATGTAACAAGATTATTTAATTGCAACTACGCGCAAACTAAGTGATCTTTCTGTGTCATTAGCAGGTGAAACTACCCCTCCGGCAATAATATCGTAGTGATACGCTGCAGTAAAGGTACTGCTTTCAGAAACTGCCTTGATTGCGCCAGAACTTGTTTCTTTTAAATCCAGCGTGAACGTTCCCGGGTCTATTGCGATAAAACCACTTGCACTTTTATAAGCTTTTGCGGTGGTATAGCTACTGGTACTACCCGTTTTTGCCAAATCCATAGCGGAAGCATCTGGAGATAAGTTAATAAAGCGAATGTATGCTTTATCTGTTGAAGGTACACTTAAATCATCCGTTAAGGCTAATACATCCAGCGCTGAGGGTTTATTAATTAAGTAAAAGGATTGATAAGTGCTGGCATTTAGGTTAACCGATTTCGTTAACACACTTTCTATAGAACTCTCTGTGGTAAATTTTAAAGTATAAGCACCCGAAGTTTTAGTGGTGTAGGCTGTTGATCCGGCAAATGGAAGGGCTGCTGTATTTAGCGCTGTTCCATCCAAATATACATTGTATGTACTAAGTGTAGGTGAAATATTGATTACCCTTAAACTTGATAAGGTCGAATCAACAGCTTCTGTTTTTTTACAGGAAATAAATCCCATAGAAATGATAAGTGTTAGGAAGGAGTAATAACTAAGCTTCTTTAGGGTAAACATTTTCATAAGTTTTTAAATTTTTAATTAATAAATGTAGTCTGAAGTTAAACGACTACCGGTTGGCAAGCGCTACAATAGCACAAATATTGTGTTTTAATATCATCAGTGTTTGTTAAATCTTGTTAATGAATGTTAAATGTATTTACTTAATCTTTTAGTAATCTTAACATTAAATGCCGATTGTACTTTTGTTAAGTACTAAAGTTCTTCAAATGATTAAAGATTGTTCAAAATTAACATGTATCAGTTTAGATGTATTGCGAGTTGCCTCATATGGCAGGCTCATCAAAATACAAGTTTAACAGTATAATATTTTTACAATTTTTGTAAAAAATTCAAAAACTATTGTGTAACTCAATTATTATTTAAACCTTTGCACCTCAATAGAGTTATAGCCGTTTTAATACGCAAGAAATGATTAAACAATTTTTACATAAACTTTCTGCTTTCTCAGCGCAACTGGCGTTCGGAAAGAGTTTGTTTATTAATCGTTTCCAACCCGTATTTTATTATCCCATAAGCCGGCAAAATTTTACGCCACGTATTTAGTACTCCCACTAAGCGTAATGAGGAATTGATCCTCTCTAAAAACCCAATTAACAAGAATACTTATAATTTTTCGTTAGAAAACGAATGGATATTAACGGATTTATAGTGCAGGTTGCACTTCCTGAACATCGTGTATTTGCAGAAGAAATTGTAACCGAGATGGCCGAATCTGCGAAGGCACGTGGCACAGGTATTGCAAAACGTTCTCCAGATTATGTTGCTGGTAAAATGATCGAAGGTAAAGCGGTTATCGCTTTCCATAAAGATGGTACATGGGCTGGCTTTTGCTATATTGAAACCTGGAGCCATGGTCAGTTTGTGGCAAACTCCGGATTAATCGTTTCTCCCAAATTTAGAAAGGCAGGTTTAGCCCACGCCATTAAAGAAAAAGTTTTTGATCTGTCTAGAAGTTTATATCCCAAAGCGAAAATTTTTGGTTTAACAACTGGTTTGGCAGTAATGAAAATCAATTCCGACTTGGGTTATGAACCTGTTACCTATTCTGAATTGACACAGGATGAAGAGTTCTGGAAAGGCTGCCAAAGTTGCGTCAACTTCGATATTTTGAAAATGAAGGAACGTAAAAACTGCATGTGTACTGCCATGTTATATGATCCTGCTACTCAAAAGCATGATGCTGCTAAAAAATTCGCAGAAGAATTACAGAAAAAACCAAGATTATACGAACGCTTTATGCGCATAAAGCAGCATTTAGTTGTAAAGCCTAAACCAAAATCTGGTTTAAAGGCATTAATGTTTTTATTTACCCTATTATTTCATAAATAATGAAGAAGAAAGTTGTTTTAGCCTTTAGCGGAGGTCTTGATACCTCATTTTGTTGTATTTATTTAGCACAAGATCGTGGATTAGAAGTTCATTCAGTAATTGTAAATACGGGTGGCTTTTCTGATGAAGAATTGCAGGAGATTGAGAAAAGAGCTTATGCTTTGGGTGTAGCTTCACATGCTGTGGTAGATGAAACTAAAAGTTATTATGATGATTGTATTAAATATCTGATTTTCGGTAATGTACTTAAAAATGCAACTTATCCGCTTTCTGTGAGTGCAGAGCGTGTAAGCCAGGCTACTGCAATTGCCAATTATGTTAAAAAAGTAGGTGCCGATTATGTTGCTCACGGAAGTACTGGTGCTGGTAATGATCAGGTACGTTTTGATATGATTTTCAATATCCTGATTCCAGGCGTTGAGATCATCACGCCAATTAGAGATTTGAAATTATCCCGCGAAGCGGAAATTAAATATTTAGCTGAACATGGTGTTGAATACAGTGCAGAAAAAGCCAGATATTCCATTAATAAAGGGTTATGGGGAACTTCGGTAGGTGGAAAGGAAACTTTAACATCCAATGAAACTTTACCAGAAAGCGCCTGGCCAACACAGGTTTCAGAAACGGAAGCACGTAAAATTGAATTAACTTTTGAAGAAGGTGAGTTAGTTGCCATTGATGGTGAAACTTTAGCGCCGGTAAACGCCATTCAAAAATTACAAGCCATTGCTCAGCCATTTGGAATTGGTCGCGATATCCATGTAGGTGACACCATTATCGGAATTAAAGGTCGTGTAGGTTTCGAAGCAGCGGCGCCAGTATTAATTATTAAGGCTCACCATACTTTAGAAAAACATACTTTAACCAAATGGCAGTTAAGCTGGAAAGAGCAATTATCATCTTTCTATGGCAACTGGTTGCATGAAGGTCAATTCCACGATCCGATCATGCGGAACATCGAAGCTTTCTTAGCCGATACCCAAAAAGTAGTTAGCGGAAAAGTATTTATTGAGTTATTGCCTTATCGTTTCCAGATTATCGGTATTGAATCAAACCACGATTTAATGAGCAATAAATTTGGTAGCTACGGCGAAATGAACAATGCCTGGAGTGGAGAAGATGTGAAAGGTTTCTCTAAAATTTTCGGTAACCAGGTAATGATTTGGCATAAAGTGAATTCTGAAGAAGCTTAAAACTTAAAGACTAGAGCGGAAAGCTAACTTCCTGCTTCGTCATTGCGAAGAGGCACGACGAAGCAATCCCCATAGAGTTGTCATCCTGAGCTTGTCGAAGGAATATTAAGATCTAATTTTCATATCCATCTATAATTGATAGAACAGATAATGAGTAATAAAATTAAGGCAGGAATAATTGGTGGTGCCGGATATACAGGTGGCGAAATGCTCCGTATCCTGATCAATCATCCCGATGTTGAAATTGCTTTCGTAAATAGCACCAGCAACGCTGGAAACCTGATTTCTGATGTGCACACTGATTTAATAGGAGACACTGATTTAAAATTTGTGAGCGATATTCCACAGGACATTGATGTGCTTTTTCTTTGTGTCGGCCATGGCGATGCCCAGAAATTTTTAATCGCTAATCCGATTAATGATAACATCAAAATCATCGATTTATCGCAGGATTTTAGGCTTAAGGCCAACTCCCTTCCTTCTGGGGATGGTAAGGCTTTTATTTACGGTTTACCCGAACTTAATCGTGAAGCAATAAAATCGGCCAAAAACATTGCAAATCCAGGCTGTTTTGCCACTTGCATTCAATTAGGTTTATTGCCTTTAGCTGCAAAAGGTTTAATTAAAAGCGAAGTTCACATTAATGCGACAACTGGTTCAACAGGTGCTGGACAAGGCTTAAATGCCACTTCACATTTTAGCTGGAGAAATAATAATCTCTCCATCTACAAAGCTTTTGAGCATCAGCATTTAAATGAGATTGGCGAAAGTTTATTGCAAGCAACTAAAGCCTCCTCTTCTGGAGGAGGTTTGGAGGGGGCTTTGAATTTCATCCCGCAACGCGGTGCATTTACAAGAGGTATTTTAGCTTCCATGTATTTAGAAAGTGATTTGACTTTAGAAGAGGCCCAAACCATTTATGAAGAATATTACAGCAACCATCCTTTCACCTACGTCAGCCGGAAAAATATCGATTTAAAGCAGGTTGTAAATACCAATAAAGCGTTGGTTCATGTAGAGAAGCATGGCAATAAATTGTTCATCATTAGCATTATTGATAACCTGCTCAAGGGTGCCAGCGGTCAAGCGGTTCAGAATATGAACTTAATGTTTGGCTTGGAAGAAACAGCTGGGCTTAAATTGAAGGCGGCCTATTTTTAGACCAAAGCTGAAAGACTAAAGCGAAGACAGCGAGACGTTAATAAAAGGACTAATCCCAGGTTTTAAAATTGCAACGAGCTTTAGACTTCTTGCTTTTACCTTTAAGCTTAAAAGAATGAGAGACTATCAAAAATTAGACGTTTGGAAAAAATCACATTTGATGGTTTTACATGTATATAAAGTTATTTTACCTGCATTTCCATCTCATGAAAAATATGACCTGCATAGTCAGGTAAAAAGAGCAGCTTATTCGGTACCCTTAAATATAGTTGAAGGAGCAGGCCGGCATACTGAGAAAGATTTTGCTCATTTTCTTGATAATGCATTAGGCTCTGTTCAAGAAATGGAATATGCTTTTTTTCTTGCTAAAGATTTAGAATATCTTGAAGAAAGCAAATACTTAGAAATTTACAAAATGGCCAGCGATGTTAATTGGTTTAATCAAGCATTTGCGACCATAATATCTCACTGATTAAATACTAGAGAATCAGGCTTATGCTATATATAACTTAGCAGGAGCTTTAGTCTTTGGTCTTTAGTCTTTAACCTTTAAAAAAATGAATTTATTCGACGTTTATCCTCTTAACGATATAGAAATTATAAAAGCATCAGGCAGTAATGTTTGGGATGCCAACGAGCAACAATATTTAGATTTATATGGCGGTCATGCCGTGATTTCAATTGGCCACACCCATCCGCATTATGTTAATCGCCTAACCGAACAGTTAAACAAGGTTGGTTTTTACTCCAATTCGGTGAAAATTCCTTTGCAGGTGCAGTTGGCAGAAAAGTTAGGTCAGGTTTCTGGTAAAAAAGATTACCAATTGTTTTTGGTAAATTCTGGAGCTGAAGCCAATGAAAATGCATTAAAACTTGCTTCGTTTTACAATGGCAGAAAGAAAGTAATTGCTTTCACTGGTGCTTTCCACGGACGTACCTCTTTAGCTGTTGCTGTTACCGATAATCCAAAAATTGTAGCGCCGGTTAACCAGACCGAAAACGTAATCTTTTTACCTTTTAACAATGAGGTTGCTTTAGAAGAAACTTTTAAAGCATATGGAAATGAAATTTCAGCGGTAATTATTGAAGGTATTCAAGGTGTGGGCGGAATTAAAGAAGCTTCAAAAAGTTTCCTGCAAAAAATCCGTTCACTTTGTGATGAATACAATTCAGTTTACATCGCAGATTCAGTTCAGTGTGGTTATGGCCGTACAGGTTTGTTTTACTCACACGATTATTCAGGCGTTGAAGCTGATGTTTACACAATGGCCAAAGGAATGGGTAATGGATTTCCAGTAGCTGGAATTTCAATTGCACCTAAATTTAAGCCTTGGCATGGGGAATTAGGTACCACTTTTGGCGGCAATCATCTGGCTTGTGCTGCAGCATTGGCGGTTTTAGAGGTGATGGAGCAAGATAACCTCATGAAAAATGCTGAAGAAATCGGAAATTACTTAATCACTGAATTGAAGAAATTTGAGCAAGTAGTTGAAGTGCGTGGTCGTGGTTTAATGATCGGCATTGAATTGCCAGCTGAACTGGCTCACGTTAAAAAAGAGTTATTATTCACGCACCATATTTTCACTGGCGAAGCAAAACCAAATGTGATCCGTTTATTACCAGCCTTGAATTTAACAAAGGCACATGCTGATGAATTTTTGGAAGCATTTAAAAAAGTGGTTAGTTAGCTGAAAGATTAAAGTTGAAAGCGCATGCAATTAGCTTATTTGATGACAAAATACTAAATTAGAAAATCCCTATTTCAATTAGAAAGAACCTTGGTCTTTCTGCTTAACCATTAAGCTTAAACGAAATGAGAGATTATCAAAAATTAGAAGTTTGGAAAAAAGCACATTTAATGGTGCTTTTTATTTATTCGGATATACTTCCATTATTTCCGCCATCAGAAAAGTATGATTTGCATAGCCAAATTAAAAGAGCTGCATATTCTGTTCCCTTAAATATTGTTGAGGGAGCAGGGAGAAATTCAGATCGGGATTTTGCCCGGTTTTTGGATATGGCATTGGGTTCTTGCCATGAAGCTGAGTATGCATGCTTACTTGCGAAAGATTTAAGGTACTTAGGTGATGAAAAGTATCTGGAAATAAATATTAAAACAAATGAAGTTAAAGCAATGCTCATTGGCTTGCTGAAACGATTAATAATGTAATTTAGTTAAAGATTGATAATGTTTTTTGCATTTGGCAGGAAGCTTTTAGCCTCAAGCTTTAACCTTTAAGCTTAACAAAATGAAACTTTTCACTTCCGTACACGATGTTCCAAGCATCAAACAATTTGTAGAAGATGCGCTTGAATTAAAGGCGAATCCATATGCGCACCAGGATTTAGGTAAAAACAAAACCTTAGGATTGGTTTTTATGAACCCAAGTTTACGTACCCGTTTAAGTACCCAAAAGGCTGCTTTAAATTTAGGGATGAATGTGATGGTGATGAATCTGGATAAAGAAGGTTGGGCATTAGAAACACAGGATGGTGTAGTGATGAACGGCTCAACTGTGGAGCATATTCGTGAAGCTGCGGCAGTAATGGGGCAATATTGTGATATTTTAGGATTGCGCTCTTTCCCAAAACTAAAAGATCGTGAGGAAGATTATAGTGAAGATTTCTTTAATAAATTCGTAAAATATTGTGCCGTTCCGGTGGTCAGTTTGGAAAGTGCAACACGCCATCCTTTACAAAGTTTTGCTGATATCATTACAATTCAGGAAACCTCCACAATGCAACCTGACGGGCGCAAACCAAAGGTAATTTTAGCCTGGGCGCCTCATGTAAAAGCACTGCCACAAGCTGTTCCAAATTCTTTCGCAGAATGGATGTGTAAAGCACAGGAAGAAGGAATGATCGATTTTACCATTGCTCAACCTGAAGGCTATGAACTTTCAGAAGAATTTACGCAAGGTGCAGATATTCAATATAATATAGAAGAAGCTTTGGCTGGTGCAGATTATGTGTATGTGAAAAATTGGAGCAGCTATAAAGAATACGGTAAGGTGTTAAATTATCCTGAAGGCTGGATGATGGACAATGAAAAGTTAAAATTCACAAATGATGCGAAAGTGATGCATTGTTTACCGGTTCGCAGAGATTTGGAGTTATCTTCAGAAATTCTTGATGGACCAAATTCATTGGTCATCCATGAGGCTGGCAATCGTTTATGGGCAGCACAAGCCGTAATCAAAGCCATGCTGGAAGAATTGAAATAGCAAAAGGCCTTGGTTCGTGTTGATACAATACGATCGTTAAATACAATTTTTTACATATGACTAACCCAATTAAAAATACTTTATCTGATTTCGAGCAAGTGATCATCATGATCAACGATGCCCGGAATCGGGTTTACAGTAAGGCAAATGCCGAATTGGTGATGTTGTATTTTAATATTGGAAAAATTGTTTCAGAAAAAGTTTTAGCGGGGAATTGGGGCGATGGAACGGTAAACGATTTAGCAGATTATATTGCTGAAAAGCAACCCCTTTTAAAAGGATTTAACCGCCGTGGACTTTATAGAATGAAACAATTTTATGAAGTTTATAGCGATCCGGAAATTGTGTCACCACTGATGACACAATTTCAATATACTGTAAATGAGCGATATAAATTTGTGTCAGCACTGCTGACACAAATTAGTTGGACAAACCATTTACTAATTTTGGCTAAAACAAAAACGAGCGAAGAAAAACTATTTTACCTTTATCAGAGTATAAAAGATAAATTATCTACCCGAGAACTCGAACGCCAGTTAAATTCAGCTACTTTTGAGCGAACAATGCTCGGCAATAAATTTAGTACGGCAGTTACTTCAAAATTACCTGCAGGTATTTTTAAAGACCCTTACGTTTTTGAGTTTTTAGCCCTACCAGAAATTCATTCTGAAAGTGATTTGCAGCAAGCGCTGATTAAAAATCTTCAAAATTTCATTTTAGAAATGGGTAAAGGTTTTACTTATATGGGGAGTGAATACCGTCTGCAGGTAGGGAATAAAGACTATTATACCGATTTATTATTTTACCATCGTGATCTACAATGCATGGTTTTATTTGAGCTCAAAATTGAAGAATTTCAACCGGAATTTTTAGGTAAGCTAAATTTTTATCTTGAAGCCTTGGATCGTGATGTGAAAAGACCACATGAAAATCCAAGTATTGGTGTTTTATTATGTAAAGGCAAGGATGAGGAAGTGGTAGAATATGCACTATCCAGAAATGTATCACCGGCACTAATTGCCGATTATGAAACCAAGTTGATAGACAAAAAACTGCTCGCAGAAAAATTGCATCAACTTTCTGAAATTTTTTATAGAAATGAACAATAAGCAACTTACCATCATCAAAATCGGCGGAAATGTAATTGATAACTCAGCAAACTTACACCAGTTTTTGCTGGATTTTACAGCTTTGCCTGGAGATAAAATATTAGTTCATGGTGGAGGGAAAATCGCAACAGAACTTGGCGAAAGCTTAGGTGTAGAAGCGAAGATGGTTGATGGTCGCCGGATTACCGATATTGAAACTTTGCGGATCGTTACCATGGTTTATGCCGGGTTAATTAATAAAAATATGGTTGCCCAATTGCAAGCCAAAGGCAGCAATGCCATTGGTTTAACTGGCGCAGATGGAAATATCATTAAGGCAAAAAAACGCCCAATTATTAAATTCTCCCCATCTGGGGGAGATTTAGAGGGGACTGAGATCGACTATGGCTTTGTTGGAGATTTAGATGAAAATTCTGTTTCTGCAGAAACATTAGATCGTTTATTACAAGCCGGATTGGTTCCTGTTTTATGTGCGATTACGCATGATGGAGAAACCCAACTGTTAAATACCAACGCCGATACCATTGCATCATCGGTTGCAGTAGCAATGTCAGCTTTATATGAAACGCGTTTGGTATATTGCTTCGAGAAAAAAGGTGTGCTAAAAGACGTGAATGATGATGATTCTGTAGTACGGGAAATAAAAGCAAATGAGTTTGAAGGCTTAAAAGAAGATGGAACGGTACAAGGTGGAATGATTCCTAAATTGCATAATGCTTTTGAGGCCATTAAAAAAGGTGTTTCTGCCGTTTATATTGGCAAAGCCGATGAACTTATGGAATTGGGTAGTGGAGCCTTCGGGACTAAGATGCTAAAGTAGGTTTAAGAACGAGAGGCTTAATCAATTATCGATTAAATCTGAAAGGATGAAATATTTGTTAGTAGTAACCCTAAATAAACTGTCATGCTGAGGCACGAAGCATCTGCAGCCGATGAGACAGATGCTTCGTGCCTCAGCATGACAGAGGTTAAAAAGATTGCAATAAAAAGCGGACTACAGTAATTAAGGAGTTTCTGAACTTGCTTTCCATTAAAACATAAATCGTTGTAATCAACTAAATCTGTGTAATCATGACAAAAAAAATAGCCATTATTGGAAGTGGAAATATCGGGTTATCTTTAGCAAGAGGTTTAGTAAAAGCCAACTTTGCCAAAGCAGGTGACATCACACTTACCCGTAGGAATATTGATCATTTAAAATCTTTCGCTGATGCTGGATTTGTAGTGAGCAGCAATAATAAAGAAGCTGTTTCCAATGCTGATGTTGTAATCCTTGCCGTTTTGCCACAACAGTTAAATACAGTTTTAGATGAAATCAATGCATCGATAGATTCGGCTAAACACCTGGTTATTTCAGTAATTTCTGGTGTGAGCTGCGCTGCGGTTCGTGAGAAATTAGGTGAAGATGTAGAGGTGATTCGGGTAATGCCGAACACAGCAATTGCCATTGGGCAATCTATGACATGCATGGCAAGCGATAATGCATCTGCTGAAAATATTGAGGATGTGACTAAAATGTTTGAGACGGTTGGTTCTGTTGTGAAAATAAACGAAGATTTAATGACTTCCGCTACAGCACTTTGTGCATGCGGCATTGCATTCTTTCTAAGGGCAATCCGTGCAGCATCACAGGGCGGTGTGGAAATTGGTTTCCATGCAGATGAAGCACTAAAAATGGCTGTTCAAACGGCAAAAGGAGCAGCAGATTTACTTTTATTGCATGGTACACACCCGGAATCAGAAATAGATAAAGTAACTTCGCCGAAAGGTTGTACCATTGCTGGTTTAAACGAAATGGAACACAATGGTTTTAGTTCATCATTAATAAAAGGCATTAAACTTTCAGCCTTAAAAGCTGGGAATTTATATACAAAAGAAGGCTAAAAGTAAAAAGACTAAAGCTTAAAGCAAATAAAAAGTATCATGTTAAGATAAAATTGTTTTGCTACTTGATACCCACCACTTGATACTATGTTGTTAGAAAAAATACAAAAAGAAAGTCTGGATTTATTGCGTCAACTCATTCGTATCCAGTCATTCAGTAAAGAAGAAGATAGAACAGCTAATTTAATCGCTCAGTTTTTAGAAGAGCGGGGCGTTAAAACGCAGCGTAAAATGAATAATGTTTGGACTTATAACAAACATTTTGATGCAAATAAACCAACACTTTTATTAAATTCCCATCATGATACAGTGAAACCGAATTCTGGTTATACACGTGATCCATATGATGCAGCCATTGAAGGCGATAAATTATTCGGCCTGGGCAGCAATGATGCCGGTGGTTGCCTGGTTTCGCTAATTGGTGCATTTTTATATTATTACGAACAAGAAAATTTAAAATATAACATCTGTTTGGCTGCAACGGCGGAAGAAGAGATCTCTGGTAACAATGGGTTAGAATTGGTTCTGCCTGATTTAGGCAAACTGGAATTTGGAATCGTAGGTGAACCAACAGAAATGAATTTAGCCATCGCTGAACGTGGATTATTGGTGTTGGATTGTGTGTCTCATGGTAAGGCTGGTCATGCCGCCCGTGAAGAAGGAGAGAATGCCATTTACAAAGCTTTAAAAGATATTGAATGGTTTAGAAACTACCAGTTCCCAAAGGTTTCTGAAGTTTTCGGTCCGTTGAAAATGACGGTTACCATTATCAACGCAGGTTCACAGCACAATGTTGTTCCGGCAAATTGTACATTTACTGTTGATGTTCGGGTAACTGATGCCTACACCAATGAAGAAGTTCTGGAGATTATCCGAGCAAATGTTGATTGTGATGTTACGCCACGATCCATCCGGTTAAAACCATCATCCATTGATAAAAATCATCCGGTAGTTCAGGCAGGTATCTCACTTGGAAAAACAACTTACGGTTCGCCAACCACAT
Source organism: Pedobacter psychrotolerans (assembly GCF_004340665.1). Classification (GTDB taxonomy): domain Bacteria; phylum Bacteroidota; class Bacteroidia; order Sphingobacteriales; family Sphingobacteriaceae; genus Pedobacter; species Pedobacter psychrotolerans. Next base: position 785,626 of record NZ_SLWO01000002.1, on the reverse strand, counting down.
CAGATCAGGCATTATTGGATATTCCTTCAGTGAAATGTGGCCCAGGTTTTTCTGGACGCTCGCATATGGCTGATGAATTTTTATATGTTAGGGAAGTGGCAGAAGGCGTGGAAGGATATGTAAATATGTTGAAACCGGTAATTGTAGGTTAATTTACAAAAAATCGTCATTGCGAGGCACGAAGCAATTTTAATGCTAAGGAATTCGTAAAGTAAATTATTATTTTAATATACAAAGAGGATTGCTTCGTGCCTCGCAATGACGAAGTTTGATTATGAAAATTTGGCAAAAAAATATAGACGTAAACAAATTTGTAGAAACCTTCACAGTGGGTAAAGATCGCGAGTTGGATTTACAAATGGCAAAATTTGATGTATTGGGCTCTTTAGCCCATACGCAAATGTTGGAAACCATTAACCTGCTTACCGCTGATGAATTGAAAACCGTTCAGCAGGAATTGAAAAATATTTATGCGGAAATTGAGGCTGGAAATTTTACTATTGAAGATACTGTTGAAGATGTTCATTCGCAGGTTGAATGGTTGCTGACGCAGCGTATTGGCGAAGCAGGAAAAAAAATCCACAGCGGACGTTCACGTAATGATCAGGTTTTGGTTGATTTAAAACTATTTTTCCGTGCCTGCATTGAAGATATGGTCAATCAAACTTCAACCTTATTTAACCAATTGATTGAACTAAGTAATACACACAAAGATAAATTAATGCCTGGCTATACGCATTTACAGATTGCTATGCCATCATCATTCGGACTATGGTTTGGTGCCTACGCCGAAAGTCTTGCCGATGATCTGGAATTAATGCTCGCCGCCTGGAAAATTACCAATAAAAATCCTCTAGGTTCTGCTGCTGGTTATGGTTCTTCTTTTCCTTTAAACAGAACTTTAACAACTGAATTATTGGGCTTTGAGAGCTTAAACTACAATGTGGTTTATGCACAGATGGGCCGAGGAAAAACTGAAAGAATTTTAGCGCAAGCGATGAGTTCCATTGCTGCAACTTTAGCTAAAATGGCGATGGATGTATGTTTGTTCATCAACCAGAATTTCAGTTTTATTAGCTTCCCGGCAGAACTGACTACAGGTTCCAGCATCATGCCACACAAGAAAAATCCTGATGTTTTTGAACTGATCCGTTCACGTTGTAATAAAATTCAGGCTTTGCCTAATGAAATTGCTATGATGATTACGAATCTTCCATCGGGCTATCACCGGGATCTGCAATTGTTAAAAGAAAACCTTTTTCCCGCAATTACTTCCTTGAATGAGTGTTTGGAGATCGCTACGTTTATGTTTCAGAACATCACCATCAAGGATGATATCTTAAAAGATAAAAAATACGATTACCTGTTTAGTGTAGAGGTGGTTAATGAGTTGGCGCTACAAGATGTTCCATTCAGAGAAGCATACAAAATTGTTGGCGAACAGATTGAAAATGGTACTTTTGCACCATCGAGCCAAATACATCATACACACGAAGGAAGCATTGGCAACCTTTGTAATGAGCAAATTTCTGCAGGAATGCAGGAGGTTTTGGCTCAGTTCGGTTTTGAAAAAGTGAATAAAGCAATAGAAGATTTAATAGCATAATATGAAAGTTTCAGTATTAGCCAGTGCATTAATTGGCTCAGAAATTATAAAAATTGGGAATGAAGTTAACGAAATGAAACGCAAAGGCGCTTCAATTGCTAACCTAACCATCGGCGATTTTGACGCTAATATCTACCCGATTCCAACCGAATTGAAAGCTGGGATCGTAGATGCGTATAATGCTAATCAAACCAATTATCCACCTGCAGACGGGGTTTTATCATTAAGAGAAACTGTTTCTGAACTATTAAAAGATAGGTTCGGACTGGAATACAATACCAATAGTATTTTAGTTTCTGGCGGCTCTCGTCCGTTAATTTATGCTACTTATTTAGCCTTAATTGATCCGGGAGATACGGTTGTTTTTCCAGCACCATCCTGGAATAACAATCACTATTGCCACTTAACTTCTGCAAAAGCAGTTGCTGTAGAAACCGATGCAGCGCACAACTTCATGCCAACTGCAGCACAATTAAAACCGCACTTAAAAGGTGCAACTATGTTAGCTTTATGTTCGCCATTAAATCCAACAGGAACCATGTTCGATGGTGATTCTTTGGCTGAAATCTGTGATGTTGTTTTAGAAGAAAATGCAAGTCGTGGAGCTGACGAAAAGCCATTGTATTTAATGTACGATCAGATTTATTCGCTTTTAACTTTTGGAAAAGAACATGTAAATCCAGTTTCATTGCGTCCGGCTATGCGTGAGTTTACGGTATTTGTGGATGGAAGTTCTAAGTGTTTAGCGGCAACCGGTGTACGTGTAGGATGGGGTTTTGGTCCGGAAGATATTATCAATAGGATGAAAGCTTTGGTTGGTCATATGGGTGCCTGGGCACCTAAAGCTGAACAGGTTGCAATGTCAAACTACTTTAATAATAAAGTTCAGGTCGACACTTTCTTAACTAGTTTTAAAGCGCAGATTCAGGATAGTTTAAATGCGCTTTACAACGGGTTTAACGAATTAAAGAATCAAGGTTTTAATGTGGAAGCTGTTGAGCCAATGGGTGCCATTTACTTAACCATTAAAATCGATTACATCGGAAAAACTACCGAAGATGGTCAGCTTTTAAAAGATAGTGCAGACGTTAATTTCTACTTAATCAAAGAAGCTGGCGCAGCATTAGTACCATTCTCTGCCTTCGGAAATGCAGATAGCATGCCTTGGTTCAGGGCATCGGTAGGTGCTTGTACCTTACAGGATATTAAAGATATGTTACCAAGAATTAAGACGGCATTGAGTAAGTTGAAATAAGATTATATAACCACATAAGAAAACCTCTTCAGTTAATTTTGAAGAGGTTTTTTTGAGTAATGCAAAGAAGCAAGTTGATTCGTTTCTAACTCGATCGTCATGCTGAATTTATTTCAGCATCTTTCTTGCAAGATAGACCCTGAAATGAATTCAGGGTGACGATTTGACTTTAGACTAAGGACTTTGGACTCCAGACTCCCAGCTAAAAACTCCAAACTAATCCTCCCTGCTTCCATCATCAGCCATTCTCACCATTTTAGGCTCAAATTTGGCAACAACATCAACCAGTTCAGTTTGTGCAGCCATCACTTTGTTAATGTCCTTATAAGCCATCGGTGCCTCATCTAAACCTGCACCAATTAAGGTAACATTGTGATCTTTCAAAATGGCTTTCATATCCGATTTAGTAATCGATTGAATGGCTTTAGTTCTGCTCATTTGTCTGCCCGCACCATGCGAAGCTGAATTGATTGCACTTACTTCACCTTTTCCTCTCACCAGAAATCCTGGTGCAGTCATGCTCCCAGGGATAATCCCCATCACACCTTTACCAGCTGGTGTTGCACCTTTTCGGTGAACAATTACTTCTTCACCATCAAGCATTTCTTTCCAGGCAAAATTATGGTGGTTTTCTACTTTAGCTAAAACTTTAGCACCTATGGCTTTGGTTAACCTTTTATGAATCACCTCATGACAGGCTGAAGCATAATCGCCAGCTAAGTTCATGGCAATCCAATACTCTTGCCCTTCAGCCGAGTTTAAATCTAAATAAGCTAGGTTTGCAGCCTCTTTAGGAAGTTTACAGATTTCTTTCGCCAGTTTGGTGTAATGACCTGCAATGGTTGCTCCAAGGCCACGAGAACCAGAGTGTGTTAACAAAGCCACGTAACGGCCTCTATCGATATTTAAAATTTCATTGCGTTCGGCAAAATCAATAATACCCCATTCCACAAAGTGATTTCCACCGCCCGAGGTACCCAATTGTGCCCAGGCCTTTCCATGTAAATTTTTAAGAAAAGGCGTTGAGTTGAAAGCTTCATTTTCCAAAACATCGTGGTCGGCTTTTTCGTTGCCTTTAAAGTTTTGACCTGCGCCGAATTTGGTAAAGGCAATTAACTCTCTTTTGTACATCGCATCTTTCCCGAAATAATGTTTCTCTGGAATATCGAAAATACTTAAAGCCATTCGGCAGCCGATATCTACGCCCACGCCGTAGGGAATAATCGCATTTCTCGTTGCCAAAACACCACCAATCGGCAAACCATAACCTTGGTGTGCATCAGGCATTAATGCGCCAGCAACAGAAACCGGTAATTTCATGGCAATATCCATTTGGTTTCTGGCACCTTCTTCTATATAATCTGCGCCGAAAATCGAATAATCTTTAGCGTCATGGATTAGTTCAATAGTTCCGTCTGATTTTGGATTGGCTTCCTCAATCAAAGCCGTTGCCAATACACTTAATACTTCGTCATCCAAAAAACTTTCTGGATAGTCTTTAACTTTTTTAAATAAGGCCAATAATTCTTTTTCTTCGGTATCTGTGAAATTTCCTTTCAGGATACCTAAAGTTAGGCCTACTATTTTTCCTTCGGTATAACCTATTTTGATAAGGTCTTTTCCTGTGATGTTGGTTTTCATTGTTTTGTTTTTTTTAATTGGCATAAAGTGTTGCTCGCATTTCTACAAGTAAACATTCAATTTGTCGCTCATCTGGTTTATCCTGAAGTTTACTTGTAAGCGTTTCTTGCTCAATTTGTAGCATCAGTTTTTCTGCCATTTTTAATACTTCATCATAATCAAAGTCGCCTCTTTTTATCGAAAGAAGTTCATCTCTGTTTTGCCGTTTCACGGTAAGTTTTCCATCACGCACAATTTCAAGTGCCACTTGCAAAAGCCTTATGGTATGCATCATGTTTTTCGCGTCGTAATCTTTGCCATGTGTCTTATTTAACTTATAGCGTTCTTCATTCCGTTTTTCTACCCATTCCCAATATTCGTTATGTTCCTTGCAATAGGAGGAATAACTATCCTGATTGAAAAATAAATACCCAATTTCTTTTTCTCCGTTAGGTATAGAGGATATTGAGACATCATTAGCGTTTTCCTTATTTGCAATCCCTTTGTAACCAAATTTCTTTTCTGCATCATAAAATAGTGCATAAAGGTTTTTAGCATTTGGAATTTTAGATAAGCCGCAATCCACCTTAAAAATATTGTGTTTTTTAAGCCATGTATTTGCTTTAACCGATGAATAATTCTCTGTAATGAAACAAAAATCCAAGACCGTTTTTCTCGTTTTTGGCATCGGATTTAAAATTTTCTTGTTCAATCCTTTTGCTTTTCTGATCTGTGTCAAGGCATATCCACCAAAGGTATCTTTGCATAGTTTCGACAAAATCATATCGATATTTAGCCTATTCATTATGGGATGCTTATATAAAATGCATTCTTCTGGAGTAGCTAAAATTTCTAAGATGTTCGGGTTGTTCTTGATCAATAACTCAACAAAGCGGCCGATTTCATAATATACTTCGTCGTTGCTTTCATTTCTGATCTGTGGGATATATCTCAATCCAAAAAACATGTCTTTTGGCATACAATATATTCCTTTAATATCAGTGTCTGACTGCGGCGTATCCAATCCGTAAGCTTTGCTGCCGCTTAAACATTCAAATAAAAGCAAATTTTGATCTTTTAAATCTTTAATCGTCATAACGGCTTATTGTATTTCTAAAAAAGGTATCGAGCATTTCGGTGTCAAAACTTTCTTTTGGCAGATCTTTAGCTCCTTCAGTACAGTTTTTAAATTCATCATCAATATACCTGCGCAATTTTGGGTTTATTTGAATAATAAACCACTCTGCAGAAGTAGATTTTAATACAATCAGATCTTTAACCAATGTTTGAAGGTACTCTGGCATTAAGGTTAAAAGTGGGCCAATGGTCATTGGAGCAATTGTATTTTTCTCTAAACACCATTTTGCCGAAAGTAAAGGTCGCAGCACATAAAAAAGTTTTTTGATCTTAATTTCGTCACCATTTATCACCGTATCCAATGCACCATGTGCTATTCCTAAATAATGGTTGATATTTGTTTTTCTATAAAAATAAGACTGGCATAATGTCCATAGTTCATTTCTAAAATCATCTTGTTCTCCGTATATAATAGGCGATTGCAGCCATTCGAAAGGAGTAGTGTTCGATTTCCGGATCAGTTTAAGTACCTTTTTTATATCCCAACCGTAAATATCAAGTTCGTCGTTGATCGGAAAACCCAATTGATCATCCTTTTCTGAAACAGAAAGATAGTAGTTAAGCGGGCGAACATAAATAAAGCGAACATCAAAATCGCTGTCCGGTGATGGAAATTCCCATCCGCGACTTCCCGATTCGCAGGCAAATAATATTTTGATATCGTTTGATCGTTCGATTTCTGCAAGCCTGTTTATTATGGTGGTTTTCATTTCATTCTTAATTAATCCCCGGCAGGCAATACTCACCTGACCGAGGGGTTTCTAAATTTAGTTATTTCACGAAGATCTGTTTCAATTGATCTACAATTTGTCCACTACCAGATAAGCTGATGTTATTGATTTTCTCTGCGATTTTCTCAACGTACTCCATCTCTTTCAACTTATATAACATGTTGTTGTCTTCCATTAATTTGGCGGTATTCAACAAACTTCTGGTCGAGGCCGTTTCTTCTCTTCGGGTAATGATATTGGCTTGCGCTCTTTTTTCGGCAACTAAAACCTGGTTCATAATTTCCTTAACATCACCTGGTAAAACAATGTCTTTAACACCACAGTTGGTTAATTTTACACCTAATTTCTCAACCTTGTTAAGAGTGATGGTGATTACCATTTCAGCAATCTTTTCTTTGCTTTCCATCAATTCATCAAAAGACATTAAGCCAATGCATTCTCTTAATGCCAATTGCATGGTGATGTATAATTGCTTTTCGAATTCCTTGTTCTCCAATAACGCTTTGATGATGTCATCAACTTTATATTGAATGCTGAAGTTAACCCTCAATTGCGCTTTATCTTTGGTTAAGATTTCTTGTCCGATAATCTCCATATTCAACTGCCTCATATCAGTTTTTAAAACCTGAATGGTAGTACTGTTTTTCCAGTAAACATAGTTTCCTGCTTCCATTACCTTTTCAAATTTACCATCGATAAATAACAAGGCTTTTTCGAATGACTCTACTTTGTAAGTCCTGATGTAATTCAATAATGGTGCTTTCTCAAACAAGTTTTTATCAATGGTTTCATCAATTGTAATGTTACTGATATCAACTTTAATAAATTCATATGTCGATAAACCTTTCCAAATGGCATGCCTGCCAGCCGTTAAAACGTTCTTAAAGTTTTTGTTCTGGTAAACTAAAGCCAATTCATTATCGGCCACACTTACCAAATGAATCAAATTCACAAAATCTGAGTTTTCCAATAAGATATCCAATTCGGCAACCGAGTAATAGTACTCTTTGGCCATATCGTACAAAGTGATGCTTTCGCCAAAACCTAACCAGTAAGTTCCAGCGGTTAAAACGTTTTTTAATTTTCCTTTTTTAAACACCAATCCAACATAATTGGTGTTAATGGTTACTCTTTTCATGTTTTCTGGAGTTAAAATTTATTTTATAATTATTTATTCTTTTAAAAGCGTTGCGGAAGAACATTTACCTGTTTTCTGCGGAAGTAAAAGTTTATCAAGTTGTTTAAAAATGAAACCAATTTCTCTAATCGGGTTAGTGCTCCTGAGAACATTTTGCCTTTTAGATTTAACCTTTTTGATTTTTAAATCTCTTCTTGCTGCGCTGATCCTTACTGAGCAAAACACAGATTTGCTTTTTTGATTTCGAAAAATCTTGAAGCCAAATGCGGTTTCGCAACGCTGGTTTTGAGAAATTTAAAGTATCTCTTCTTTTTAGATGGAACCTAAATCCATTGCATTACCATTTTGCTATTCCAAGTGATAATTGGAAGCAGGATTCGAACCTGCATGTTTGGTTGTTACTCTAACCCCTGAGCTATTCCGAATATATCGGAAGTGGGATTCGAACCCACGACTCACAACGTGATTAGACAATCTATCATAGTTCTTATCAGCATATCCTACGCAATTGCTCGAATACTTTGGGGCTATTCCGAAACCCACAACTTTGGATAAGTTTTATTTAGTGTTGCCATCCCTTTCGGGATTTCTTTATATTGATTTTATCGATAGTTCCTAAAACGGTCGTCACTCTGAATTTATTTCAGGGTCTTAGCTGCTGAAATAAATTCAGCAGGACGATTAATTAATTATACATCTACTAAAAAATCGATTGATATTTCTCAAAGAACTTTATCGGCTGGCGACATTACAAAGATGCCACCACCACTATGCGGCTGATTTGCGCAGTAAAAATTATTTTGATATAAAAGAATTAATTATCTGATAATGAGGTGGATAAATTTAATTTTTCCATTATATTTTTTCTTTTATCGTCCAATTGCGCAATTGTATTGCGTAGATGAAGAACACTTTGCTATATTTAATTAAGCTTTACGATCAGATTGTTAGCGTGAAACCCAAATTGTTTAAAAATGGCAGTAAATAAATTAGCACTCATTCGTTACAAAACCATCGATGATTGTTTGAAAAACCGTTTTCGCAAATGGACCCTTGAAGATATTATCGAAAAAGTATCGGCAACCTTATATGAACTGGAGGGAATTACGACGGGGGTAAGCAAGCGGACAATTCAAGCTGATATTCAACTGATGCGGAGTGATAAACTCGGTTATAATGCGCCAATTGTGGTGAAGGATAAACGGTTCTATGCCTACGATAATCCTGGTTTCAGCATTACGAAAGCACCGATTAATAATGCCGATGTAGATAAGATGAAGGAAATTGTTGGTGTACTGAAACAGTTTAATGCCTTCAATTATTTCGATGAAATGAGCGATATGATTGCCCGTTTAGAGAATAACCTTAACAAATCGACCAAACAAAGTGGTAACCACATTCAACTGGAAAGCAATAAACTGGTGAAAGGCCTGGAGTGTATTCCGACTTTATATCAGGCGGTTTTAAATAAGAAATCATTATTGATTGAATATAAATCTTTTAAGGCGAGGCAGGCACAGCAAGGCATTTATTACCCGTATCTATTAAAGGAATATCGGAACAGGTGGTTTTTGATTTGTAAAGCGAAAAAACGGGCAGGGATCTTGAATCTGGCTTTAGATCGGATCATTGAATTTCAAGAATTACCCAATGAAGAGTTTGTAAGTTATCAGGGTGTAGATTTTGATCGCTATTATGATGATCTGATCGGCGTAACTAAAAGCGAACGAGATCGTGCACAAAAAGTAATCCTCGAATTTACCAACGAGCACGCACCCTATGTAATGACTAAACCATTGCATCAATCTCAAACGGTATTGAGTCAGAATGATAAAACAACCACTTTCAGAATTGATGTGGTATTAAACTATGAGCTGGAACGCGAGATTTTGGGTTTTGGCGAATGTGTTAAAGTGCTGTCGCCAAGATTATTAATTTCTAAAATCAAAAGACGACTAAAATGGACGTTTAAACAATATGAAAGTAAGGAGGAGTTGGAGCATTAAAAAACCTCACAGGTTTCAAAAACCTGTGAGGTTTGGACTTAGTTTTTAAACTCACTGGTTTTATGGAATTCAATATCTGGATAATCCTGTTTGGTTAAATTAATCATGTATTCACTATCCGCCAGATATACCGGATTAGCTTCCTTATCAAAACCAATATGTTGTTGTTTCCGTTTTACAAATTCATCCAGTTTCTTTTTGTCTGTAGAAGTTACCCAGCTTGAACGGGTGTAACTCAATGTACGAAAACGACATTTTGCACCATATTCGTGCTCTAACCTGAAGTTGATTACCTCGAACTGAAGTTCGCCAACTGCACCAATTACTTTCCTGTTTCCGGGTTGCATCACAAATAATTGCGCCACACCTTCATCTGTTAACTGCTCGATGCCTTTTTCCAGTTGTTTGGTGCGCATCGGATCCATGTTTTCTACTTCTTTAAAGATTGATGGAGAGAAACTCGGAATCCCTTTAAATTGCAATTTTTCACCTTCGGTTAAGGTGTCGCCGATTTTAAAGTTACCGCTATCATATAAACCCACCACATCACCTGGCCAAGCTTCTTCTACGATGCTTTTTTCATTTGCCATGAAATCCATCGGGTTTGAGAATTTAAGTTTCTTATCCTGACGGGTATGGTAATAGAATTTATTTCGCTCAAACTTGCCAGAACAGATCCTTAAAAAGGCAATTCTATCGCGGTGTTTCGGATCTAAGTTGGCATGGATTTTAAATACAAATCCACTGAAATTTTTCTCTTCAACCAACACATCACGCTCTTCAGCCTCACGTAGCCTCGGACTTGGCGCAATATCTATAAAGGTATCCAGTAACTCCTTGATCCCGAAATTATTAATTGCACTTCCAAAGAATACAGGCGCAACTAAACCTTCGGTATATAAATCCTTATCAATTTTGCCATAAATCCCATCAACCAACTCCACATCATCTTTCAGGTTATTAATTTCGTTTTCTTTAAGGTAATTTAATAACGATGGATCATTCAAATCATTTGCCGCTACTACTGAGTCGGTTACCTTTGTTTTATCAGAGTTGAATAAATTTAAATGTTTGTTGTAAATACTATAAACACCTTTAAAAGTATGGCCTTGCCCGATAGGCCAGGAAAGTGGGCATAAACTAATATTCAGTTTTTCCTCAATCTCATCCAATAAATCGTAAGCCTCTTTACCTTCACGATCCATTTTGTTAATAAAAATGATCACTGGTGTATTCCGCATCCGGCAAACCGACATTAGCTTTTCGGTCTGCTCTTCCACACCTTTCACACAGTCAACTACAAGAATTACACTATCGACAGCCGATAATGTTCTATAAGTATCTTCAGCAAAATCTTTGTGACCAGGCGTATCTAAAATGTTGATGCGCTTGCCACTATATTCAAAACCCATCACCGAAGTTGCAACCGAGATACCACGTTGCTTTTCAATCTCCATAAAATCGGAAGTATTGCTTTGATTTGCTTTATTCCTTTTTACCGCACCAGCAGTGTTAATGGCACCGCCAAAAAGCAGAAACTTTTCTGTTAATGTGGTTTTTCCCGCATCGGGGTGACTAATAATGGCAAAGGTTTTACGTTTTTCTATTTCAGGGTTAAGCATAATAAAATTTTGGGTGTAAAAAGTGATGAAACCTTGTTAAAGGAATTTAACAGCGATAAGAAGTTGATATTGTTGTTTCATCAGGCGGCAAAGATAAGAAAAAGATGAGTGATTTGGTTAACTGTTTAATTGAAAACAGATTGCAGTTGTTAAAAATTAAAAAGCAAGTTTATTCAAATCAGTCTCCACTGGTATTAACTTAAAATTATCCGTTAAATTTAAAATTTCTAAGCAATCATTGTTTAGTTTTGTGCTAAAATGTTTAGCTTTATTCATCCCTCCGATTATTGCTGACTAAAATTTTACTGCCGATGCCCACTTTAGAAGAAACTTCTATGCCTGCAGAAATTGCGGCTAAATTTGTGAATTATACCTCAAAACATGTTTTCTTAACCGGAAAAGCAGGTACGGGTAAAACCACTTTCTTACGTAAGCTGATTAAACTTACCCATAAAAAAGCCTTGATAGTGGCGCCGACAGGTATTGCCGCCATCAACGCATCGGGGGTAACCATTCACTCGCTTTTTCAACTTCCTTTTGGTGCTTACTTACCAGATGCGGCAGGTGCCTTGATTAATGAAAATATTAATTTCAACTTTAATACATCCAAAACGCTGATAAAGCACATGAACATGCAAGGGAATAAACGCCGCATGTTGCAAGAATTGGAATTATTGGTGATTGATGAGGTGAGTATGTTGCGGGCAGATATGCTTGATGCCATTGATTTCGCTTTACGTTATGTGCGTCGGAACCGAAATCTTCCGTTTGGTGGAGTACAATTGCTCTTTATTGGAGATTTACACCAATTACCTCCTGTTGTAAAAAATGATGAGTGGCGCATCATGGCCAAATTTTATAAGAGCATTTATTTTTTCGATGCACTGGCCTTACAGGATAATCCACCAGTTTATATTGAACTTGAGAAAATTTACCGTCAGGATGATGCCGTTTTTATAGATCTGTTGAACAACCTGCGGAATAATAAAATCACACCAGAAGATACCGCTTTATTAAGGCAGCATTTTAAGCAGGATTTTAAACCTTCGGCAGATGATAATTATATTACCTTAACCACTCATAACAATAAGGCAGATAGCATTAATCGTGAAAGATTAACACAACTCCAAAATAAATCATATTTTTTTGAAGCAAAAGTTCAGGGTGAATTTAATGAATATGCATACCCTAATGATAAAAGCCTAGAATTAAAAGTTGGTGCACAGGTAATGTTCATTAAAAATGATATGACCGCCGAAAAGCGTTATTATAATGGTAAAATCGGAGTCGTACATCACATAGAGAAGGATATTGTGGAAATTGAACTTCCTGAAGATAAAGTAGTGATCCAGATTTCGCCATACACCTGGGAAAATGTGAAATATAAATTGGATGAAGCAACCAATGAAATTAAAGAAAATGTTGCAGGTTCATTTATTCAATATCCTATAAAACTCGCCTGGGCAATCACAGTACACAAAAGTCAGGGTTTAACTTTTGATAAAGCCATTATTGATGTTGGCGATGCCTTCGCTCCGGGTCAGGCCTATGTTGCACTATCACGTTTACGTTCTTTAAATGGTTTGGTTTTAACCTCTCACCTTCGGGATAGTGGTTTGCAGCAAGATCAGAATGTGCACTATTTTTCTAAAACTAAGCAACCATCAGAAGTACTGCATGAGCAGATCAGTGTAGAGAGTTATACCTTTATCCGGAGTTATCTTTTTGCGGCATTTGATTTGAACCTAATCCGGTATTATTTAAAGGAACACAGTCAAACTTTTGATAAAAGTGAAAACAAATCTGCCAAGCAAAAACATGAAGATTGGACAAATACAGTATACGCTGATTTTCAGAAAATCACCGCTACCGCTGATACTTTTGTGAACCAACTTAAAAATCTTTTTTCTGAGCAAACGGAGTATACTTTATTTAATGTATCCAAAAGGGTAGAGGCTGCATTAAAATATTTTAATCCTTTAGTCAAGGAAATTTCAGATCGTTTTCTGGCTCAAATTGAAGCTGTAAAAGAAGAAAAACAAATTAAAACCTATGTAACCGAACTGCTTGAACTGGAGATTCTGGTGTATGAACAGCTAAAAAAAATGCATAAAAGCAAGGCTTTATTACAGGCGCTTATTGCGGGGAAAGAATTTAGCAAAGCAGATACAGAGGCGCTATTAAATACTTCGGAGCGGAATCAACAATTGCAAAAGGCTATTCAATTAAAAGGTGAAACACTGAAAGTGAAATCTGCAGTTGAAAAGAAAAAGAAAGAACCAAAAATTGATACCAAACTGGTTAGTTTCGAACTGTATGAACAGGGAAAAAGCTTAGAAGAAATTGCAAAAGAACGTGGCTTTTCAGTCGGTACCATTGAAGGTCATTTGGCGTACTATGTTTCTACTCAACAACTGGATGTTACCAAATTGGTGAAGCCTAATAAAATCAAGAATATTGCAGATGCGGTAGAAAGTCAGAAAACAAAATCAATGTCTACTATCCGGGAGTTTCTTGGGAAAGATTATTCTTTTGGTGAGATTAAAATGGTATTGGCTTCGTTGTTCCCATCGGAAGAATAATGATTTAACCGCAAAGAAATTCGAGGAATTTTTTACCACAGAGAGAACAGAGTAAGGCACGGAGAACACAAAGTATTATGAAAGAAGATTTATTAACAAGAACAATTATTGGGTTGGCTATAGATGTTCATACAGGTCTTGGTCCGGGATTGCTTGAAAGTGCTTACAAAGAATGTTTGTTTTATAAAATTGATAAAGCAGGTTTTCAGGTTGAAAAAGAAAAAATGATGCCCCTGCGATTTGAAGATGTAAAGTTGGATTGTGGTTATCGAATTGATATTTTAGTAGAGAATAGTTTAGTATTAGAGTTGAAAAGCATAGAGCGACTAGCAGATATTCATTTGGCTCAAACATTAACTTATATGAAATTGGGCGGCTATAGATTTGGACTTTTAATGAATTTCAATGTTTTAAGGTTAAAAGATGGTATTAAACGAGTTGTGAACGGTTACTGATAAAACTTGTCTGTTAAAACTCCGTTTCTCTGTGTAAATCTTTATGCCCTCTGTGGTAAGAAATACAAAAATACTTACCTTAGCATTCGTGAAGAAAGTTGATTTATTAGCGCAATATATGCCTGTCGAGGCCGCACCGCTAATTGCAAAGTGGATTGATTATTTTCAGTGTGAATTTAAAATTGCTAAAACCCGTTCTACGAAATTAGGCGATTATCGTCATCCTTTTCGCGATAAAGGCCATCGCATTTCCGTAAATTTCAACCTTAATCACTACGCTTTTCTGGTCACCACCGTTCATGAATTTGCACATCTTTTAACCTGGAACGACTTTAAAAACAAAGTAAAACCTCATGGTTCAGAATGGAAAAAGAACTTCCAGCGGATGATGGTTCCTTTTTTTGAGATGAAGGTTTTTCCTGCGGATATTCATCTGGCCATTGATAATTACATGTCAAATCCTGCTGCTTCCAGTTGTTCGGATTTAAATTTATCACGTGCTTTAAAAAGGTATGATACGAATAAAACAGAAACACTGCATTTAGAGCAAATACCCATTAATACTACCTTTAGAATTAAAGATGGCAGACGCTTTATCAAAGGCGAACGGATCAGAAAACGGTACCGTTGTATCTGTTTAGATGATAAACGGCTATACTTATTTAATCCTTTGGCTGAGGTTTTTGTGGTAGAATAATTTTTTTTCTGCGATCGTCTTGCTGAACTTGTTTCAGCATTATAGGTAAATAATATAGAAAATTTATAGTGTTCGCCGTTCCAAGGCATGAAGCAATCTTAATGCACCAACCATTATAGCTCTTGCTGTAGAATTTCTTCATGCCTCGCAATTGACGGTTTTATTAAACAAACTCGAACTTATCACCATCAAATAATCCTTTATCACTTAATTTTAAACGTGGAATAACAAGTAAAGCCATAAAAGAAAGGGTCATGAATGGAGCGAGAAGCGTAGAACCCAAATCTTTAGCAAACTGATCTATTAAAGTATAACTTTCAGCCACTTGATAACCATTTATATTACTCATCAAACCTGCAACTGGCAAAGCTAAAACTATTTCTTTTCCAAAGCCTAAGGCGGCTACTCCTCCAGTTTCTTTGATCACCAGATTTACAGCTTCACAAATGCTCTGGTCATCTACACCAACTGCAATAATATTATGACTGTCATGGGCTACACTTGATGCAATTGCACCATTTTTTAAACCGAAGTTTTTTACAAATGAAATTGCAATTGGCGCATCCTGATAGCGGTTAACTACTACCATTTTCAATACATCATTTTCTACATCGCTAACCATATTTTGCTCAAAAACATGGGGTTTTGCTGAAAGCCTATTTGTAATTAATTGGCCATCTAAAGCTTCAATTACCGCAATTTCTGTCTGACCAGTATAAGGAAATTTAAATTCTTCCATTTTTTTAAAGCTACACTGGAAGTGATTTACAGATTCCTGTTCTGGCGTATGTTTTATCCAATCACCAACAATTTTTCCATTTTCTGCAAGCAAAATTCCGTCAATGTAAGTTTGTTTAACCTCGAAATTTTTCAAATCTTCAATAACAATAAAATCTGCAAAATCGCCCACTTGTAGCTGGCCAACGTCCAGTTTATAATGAATGATTGGATTAATACAAGCAGCCTGGAGAATATTGAAAATATTAATTCCTTTGGCAACAGCTCTTGCACAAAGGGCATTAATGTGATTTTCGACCAGACTATCAGGATGTTTGTCATCGCTACAAAACATCATCATTTCCGGCCATTCATGTAATAGATCGATCAATGCCTCAAAATTTTTAGCAGCACTTCCTTCACGGATGAGGATTTTCATCCCACGCTGTAGTTTATCCAGTGCTTCATCAGCTGTAAAACATTCATGATCTGTGGATATACCAGCATCAATATATTGTTGAACAGCATCGCCACGTAAACCTGGTGCATGTCCATCTACAGGTTTACCGAGTTCATGTGCTGCGGCAATTTTCATTAAAACTTCTTTGTCTTTGTGAAGCACACCCGGAAAATTCATCATTTCACTAAGGTATTTTATTTCCGGGCGCATTAAGAGTGCTTTTACGTCATCATGGTTGAGCTCGGCACCTGCCGTTTCAAAGATGGTAGCAGGCACGCAGCTGGGTGCACCGAAATTAAACTTAAAAGGAACGGTATTGCCATTGTTTATCATGAATTCAACACCTTCTATGCCACAAACGTTGGCAATTTCGTGGGGGTCGCTAATGGTGGCAACTGTTCCATGATTCACAGCTAACCGGGCAAATTCACTTGGAATGAGCATGCTGCTTTCAATATGTACATGGCTATCAATAAAGCCTGGCGTAATAAAATGAGCACTTTCTTTCTGCTCAGAAATCTCTCTAACTGATTTTATCTTTCCTTTTTCAACCTCTACTTCACCAAAGAAAATTTTTCGCTTTGTGATGTCAACTATATTTCCTTCGACTTTAAAATTGTTCATTTTTTTATAATTTGTTTTGCACGGTCGTCACCCTGAATTCATTTCAGGTCAAAAGCAATTAAAATGCTGAAATAGATTTACTTCGTAGCTTTCCGCTTGGCTACAGGTCAACATGACAAGACGGCAAAAAATGCTCTAATATTTCAATAATTTATCTATTGTTTTTGCTAATCTTGCCTTTGCTAAAAAATCGTCTTCCAAGACTTTGCTCATGGGAATAGCCGTATCTAAACTGGCACAGCGCATCACAGGTGCATCTAAATCCGAAAAACAATGTTCGCCTATCCATGCGGAGATTTCTGCACCAAACCCATTGGTAAGCGTATCTTCATGCAAAATTAAAACTCTTCCTGTGGTTTTTACTGCTCTTGTAACAGTTTCTTTATCCCAGGGTTGTAATGTTCTTAAATCAATTAAGGTCGCATCACATAATGGATTGTTTTTGATGTAATCTAAAGCCCAATGTACACCTAAACCATAAGTGATAATGGTAAATTTATTTCCCCAGGCCAGTGTAACAGCTTTTCCAATTGCTGTTGTGTAATAACCATCGGGAACAGGAGCTGTTAAACTTCTATATAAATATTTATGTTCGAAGTAAAGCACGGGATTTGGATCTTCTATTGCAGCCAACAACAATCCTTTTGCATCTGCCGGAAAAGCCGGATATACAATTTTCAAACCAGGTGTTTTGGTAAACCAGGCCTCATTACTTTGTGAGTGAAAAGGACCAGCACCCGTTCCAGCCCCTGTGGGCATACGTACCACTACATCTGCCTTTTCACCCCAGCGGTAATGTGTTTTGGCCAGGTTATTTACAATCTGATTAAAGCCAACCGTAACAAAATCTGCAAACTGCATTTCTACTACGGCTTTATAACCATTGATGGAAAGACCTAAGCCCGCACCAACAATGGCAGATTCGCAGATTGGCGTATTTCTTACCCTTTCTTTGCCATATTTTGTGGTAAAGCCATCAGTGATTTTAAAGGCACCTCCATATTCTGCAATGTCTTGGCCCATTAAAACCAGATTTGGATATTTTTGCATCGCTAAATCCAAGCCTTCGCTTATGGCATCGAGATATCGCTTTTCAGTTAATGACGTTCCTGGTTCCGTAATCTGTTGAGTGAAGGGAAAATACATATCAGCTTCTTCGTGACTGGCACCTGCCTCTGCTTCCGGTTCATTAAAGGCTTCTTCAATGTCTAACTCAATATCTGTTTTAAACTTAATTTTGAAATCTATAACTAAATCAGGTGTTAAAATACCCTGCTCAATTAAATAGGATTCATAATTACTTAAGGGGTCTTTCTTTTCCCATTCATCAAATAATTCTTGCGGAACGTATTTGGTACCTGATGCCTCTTCATGTCCACGCATTCTGAAAGTAAGACATTCTACGAGTACCGGGCGTGGGTCTTTCCTGATCTCATTTGCCAACTGGTTGATGGTATTGTAAACTTCAAGGATATTGTTTCCATCAATTTGAATACCCTCTATTCCGTAACCTATTGCCTTGTCAACTAAATTTTTGCACCTGAACTGTTCTGATTTTGGTGTAGATAATCCGTAGCCATTATTCTCAATCAGAAAAATAACGGGAAGATTCCAAACTGAAGCTACATTAACTGCTTCATGAAAATCACCTTCACTGGTTGCACCTTCTCCGGTATAAACCAATGTAGCTTTGGGTTGCTTGCGCAATACATCTGCCAGTGCTATACCATCGGCTAAGGCCATCTGCGGACCAAGGTGGGAGATCATTCCTATAATCTTATACTCTTGTGTGCCAAAATGGAAGGATCGATCACGACCTTTGGTAAAACCAGTAATTTTGCCCTGCCATTGAGCCATTAATTTTTTTAGCGGAATATCGCGTGAGGTAAAAACACCCAGGTTGCGGTGCATGGGCAAGATATATTCATCGCTTTGCATGGCCAGGGTACTGCCAACTGCGATGGCTTCCTGACCAATGCCTGAAAACCATTTGCCAATTCTACCCTGGCGCAATAATTTCAGCATTTTCTCTTCTACCAATCGGGGATAAAGCAGCCTTTTATATAAATTCAGTAAGAATTTGTCATCTTTATCAGAGCGGTTGAAATGCATAGCTGGTATGGATTAAGACTTTAAGAAATATCCCATGGGTTGAGAAATTCAAGATCAGCAATTTTTTTAAAATCAGAAGTGGTTCTTGTAATTAATGTAAGGTTGTTGACTATTGCTGTGGCTGCTATGATGGCATCAGGAAGTTTGATTTTATTGACCTGACATATTGAAATTGTTTTATCTACAATATTTTCGGTTAAACTAAGAACATTACTTGATTTTACAAAATCGAGCAATGTTTTATAATTATCATCAGGTGGATTAAATCTTAAGATTTCAATTTTATTTATTACCGATATATTTGGAATCTTGTCAATAATAGGATGCATAAAAGCCATTCCGTTATTTTCGATTCTACCATTTAAATAACCTATAATAACGTTGGTGTCAATTAAATATCCCGTTCCCATTCGCTCTTACTATCTATAATATGTTGTTGGAAATCTTCATATTGTTGATCGGTAAGATTTAAAGAGCCTGCAAATCTCTTAGAAAGGCTTTCTTTTGGCTTTGCATTTTTCTCTAAAATTTTAACAATATCCAAAGCTTCTAAATCCTGTATGAGTTTATAAGCCTTTTCATTTGTAATTTCCAGCAAAACCGTATCCATAATTTATATATTTATTACACTCTATATCAAATATACAAAAATATAAGTTTGATTAAATAGCATTTCTATTAGGAGACTAAAGATTCCCCTAATTAAGACTCCCTACTTTTTTTCAATTCTTCCCATTGTTTTGAGAAAGATTTATCGGCAACCTTCGGCATTTCACGGTATTTGCCCCAACTCTTTTTAAAAAAAGTTTTGAGCATCAAATTTTTAAACTTTCCACCGAAGAAATCCATCCATTTGCGTTTCTGCATCATTCTGTTGAACATGCTCCATCCCATTTCTTCTATTTTGCCATTTTCGTGTGTGGAGGCTGCATCCCGGCGGTTAAGCAGTAACATTTTATGAATATCAATTTTAACAGGACAAACTTCAGAGCATTTTCCACACAGACTGGAGGCATAACTTAAATGCTTAAACTCTTCCATGCCTTTAAGGTGTGGTGTAATTACCGAACCAATAGGGCCACTATAAGTCGTATTGTAGGTGTGACCGCCAATATTTTTATAAACAGGACAGGCATTTAAACAAGCACCGCAACGGATGCAGTATAAGCCTTGACGCTGGTCTTTTTGTGCCAATAAATTGGTGCGGCCATTATCTAAAAGGATTACATACATCTCCTCTGGGCCATCAGTTTCATTTGGCTGACGTGGTCCACTTAAAATGGTATTATAAACTGTTAAATTTTGTCCCGTGCCATGTGAAGCCAATAGTGGCCAGAATAAATCCAAGTCTGCTATAGATGGGATTACTTTTTCAATACCTACAATGGCAATGTGTATTTTTGGGAAAGTAGTACTTAGACGGGCATTCCCTTCATTTTCAGTGAGTGCAATACTGCCGGTATCAGCAATAAGGAAATTTCCACCGCTAATGCCAATATCTGCTTTTAAATATTTATCACGAAGTAATTCACGTGCCTTTTGAACAAGCTGTGGCGGTGTGGCATCAATGGGCGTTCCAAACTTATCATGAAATAATTTTGCAATGTCAGTCGCACTTAAATGCATGGCTGGCGTAACAATATGGTAAGGTGCCTGCCCAAGTAATTGAACAATGTATTCACCTAAATCACTTTCTAACGATTCTATTTGGTTGCTTTCCAGAAAATCATTCAGATGAATTTCTTCGGTCGTCATCGATTTTGATTTGATTACCGTTTTACCGTTATTTTTTTGAATGATGTTTAAGATTTCTCTTTGGGCTTCTGCAGCGTCATTTGCCCAGATCACTTTACCACCACGACGTTGAAAATTCGATTCAAATTCTGGTAAGAATTTATCGAGATTCTCCATCACACGCCATTTGATCACATGTGCCTTCTTTTTAGATGCCTCAAGGTTTTCGAATTTTGATAAACCACGCTCTACTGCTGTATTGTATTTACCAATATTATAATTGATGGTTTTACGATGCGGTAAATCGAAAGCTTTTTCATCAGATTTTTCTAAAAATTCCTCGGCAGTCTTCATCATATTTCAAAGATATGAATTTCTGCTGCTGGCGAAAACTATGTGCATAAAAAAGCCCCCTGAATAATCAAGGGGCTCGTTTTATGACTTTCTTATTTCTTTGGATTGCCTTTTCCGTCTAAATCTACTGCTGGTCGCTTAGCGCCATTGGCTAATTCCCATGCAGTATAATAGGTTAACTGTGCTCTTTTAGCCAATAAAGGGAAGTTAATTTTACTTACTTCATCTCCAGGCTGGTGGTAATCTTGTTCCAACATACCATCATAATAGAAAATAATCGGAATGCCCAGTTTAGCAAAGTTATAGTGATCTGAACGATAATAAATACGTTGAGTATCCTTCGGATCATCATATTTATAATCCAGAATCATTTTAGTATAGGTCGCATTTACCTGCTCACTTAGTCTACCTAATTCTGAACTTAACATTTTTGAACCTACCGAGTAAATATAGTTGGCAGAATCTGGTTTACCCAAATACTTTTCACCTATACGGCCAATCATATCTGTATTTAAATCTGCAATCGTATTTTCAATTGGGAATACAGGATGTTCTGAATACCAATCAGATCCCCAAAGTCCTTTTTCTTCACCTACAACAGTCATAAATAAAATACTACGTTTCGGGCCTTTACCTGCTTTTTTTGCATCTGTAAATGCTTTAGCCATTAGTAACACGCCAGTAGTTCCTGAACCGTCATCATCCGCACCATTATTAATTTTATCAGCACCTGGAGCTTCCGGTGTGATGCCTATATGATCGTAGTGTCCGGTTAAAACTAAAACTTCTTTTTTTAATTTAGGATCAGAACCTTCTAAAAATCCTAAAACATTCTCACAGCGAAGTGGCGTTTCTTTTTTCATCGCGCTGGCAGAAATAGCGACATTAATGGTTTGAGAGGCTGGTTGCTTGGTATCTGCAATTTTATTTTGAACGGCTGATACTGAAGTGCTGCCTACTTTTAGAATTTCATCTGCCGTGGCGGTAGATATTGAAATGGAAGTAAAGGGATTCATTTTCTCCATCCTTTCTACAGTTTCTTTTGATTTCATCACCATTTGGCCAGAAAGATAGGCCGCTTTGCGTTCTTCTGAAAGATTATCTAAAGCAGGATCAATTAAAATTACGGCCTTTGCTTTATTTTGAGCCAGGTAATTTATTTTTCTTGATCTTGCCATCATCATAGCACGGCGATCATTTGGATCTAATGTTTTTGTTGGATCGCCATTTACGAAGATCATCACAATTTTTCCAGCTACATCTATTCCATTGTAATCATTATAACTATCATTGGATACACCATAACCAGCAAAAATCAAATCGTCACTGCTAAAAGTAAAACCTTTAAGTCCTACAGCATTGCTGGCAATAACAAAGTCTTTGTATGCCACTTTCGGTTGGCCATTAATGGTTAACATGTTTTCGCTCAACGCATAACTCACCAAATCAATTTTTTGAAAATAACTGCCATCAACAGGTCCTTTCAAACCCAGTGATTTGAAATAATCACGAATGTAATCTGCGGCCATCCAGGCACCTTTTTTTCCAGTCTCGCGACCTTCATACGCATCAGATGCCAGCACTGAAAGGTGTTTGTAAGCATTATCTTTATTAATTGCCTTGCTAAAACGCATGGCATCTTTGTTCGGTATTAGTGGTTTAACTTGCGCAAAGCAACCTACAGATAGGAAAGATGCTAAGCCAAGAGTTAAAATTCTTTTGTTCATTATTGAATAGTTAGATGAGTTTTTAGTTAACATGAAATTTTATCAACTCTAATTTGATGACGACCACCTTCAAATGCGGTATTTAAAAAAGTTGTTGTAATTTCTTTTGCCTGTTCTTCTGATATAAATCTCGCTGGAATACATAAAACATTAGCATTATTATGTTTGCGAACCAATGCTGCAACTTCGTTTTCCCAACATAGGCCAGCTCTGATTGCGCTATGTTTATTGGCTGTAATGGCTACACCATTAGCTGATCCGCAAAGTAGTATGCCATAAGTAAATTCACCATTTTCCACGGCGGAAGCCACTGAGTGTGCAAAGTCTGGATAATCTACTGAGGCTGAAGAATGCGGTCCGAAATCTTTTACTTCATAATCTTTTAAAAAATCCTTTAGCACTTCCTTGTATTCAAAGCCTGCATGATCTCCGCCAATAGCGATTTTTATCTTAGTCTCAGACATGTTCAAATTTATACAGAATTATAAAATCTGTTCGTAATGTTTTTGTTAGTTAGCGTAGAAAGCCGCATCTGCCTTTTTCTTCTTTCTTTCGATATATGCAGATACGAAAATACTTAATTCATATAATAAGAATAAAGGTGTGGCCACAATCAACATGGTCATAATATCTGGTGTTGGTGTTACAATGGCCGCTATAATCAAGATAATCACCGCTGCGTATCTTCTGCTTGATCTCATCAGCTTAGGTGTCATTAATCCCAATTTTGATAAGATGAAAATAATCACTGGAAGTTCGAAAATGATACCAGTTCCTAAGGTTAGTGTAGCTACAGAAGAAAGATAAGAATCTACAGTAAAGGTATTTTTGATTTCTGCACTTACTGTATAACCTGTTAGGAAATTAACTGAAAGCGGACAAACAACAAAGTATCCGAAAAGAATACCGATAATGAATAAAACTGATGCGAAAAATACAAATCCACTGGCAGATTTACGTTCATTTTCGTGTAAAGCGGGTTTAATGAAACGCCAGATTTCCCAAAGCAAGTAGGGGAAACCTGCAATTATACCACACATCACACAAACATTTAGCTGCAAGTTAAACTGACCTGCCATTTCAGTATTGATAATTTCACCATTAATTTTGGTGATACACATATCTTTACCCAGTGATGGAAAATTTTCAACCAGTTTGCACATCATTCTGTAGGTCCAGAAATCAGGTTTTTTAGGACCGAAAATAACCTTATCTAAAATTTCTTCATTAAAGTAAAAGGCGATACCTGTAAATACACCTATGGCAATTACGGCTCTGATTAAATGCTTGCGAAGAACGTCAAGATGGTCAAAAAATGACATTTCTGCCTCTAAAGTTGTTCCTTTTTGCCCGATTGCTTTTCGTAGGGATGTTTTTTCTGTAGTGTCGCTCATGTTGAAAACAAAAATACCATTCTAAATGAATAGAATGGTATTTACGTGTTAAATATAGAAATAGTTTATGCTTTTATTAAAAATTTCAGGTACTGAGTTCAATATTAATTATAATGGCTTTTTAAGGAATGTATTTTAATGATCTGTTCCTTCTCTAAAACTTCATAAACAATTCTATGTTCAGAATTTATTCTTCTTGACCATTTTCCTGTTAATTTATGTTTTAATGCTTCAGGTTTTCCAATGCCTTCAAATGGTGAATTGCTTATTGCAATTAGCAGCTGATGAATTTTGTTTTGTATAGTTATATTTCCTGATTTTTTCCAAAAGATTAAATCTTCATTAGCGGTAGGAAGAAAAACTACTTCCATAGATTATCTAAATCAATTTTAGTAAATTTTCCTTCTGCGAAATCCCTATCACCTTGTAAAATCTTTTCTACAAACTCAGGATTATATGCTTTTTCCTCTTTTTCGAAAGAAATTTTCATCGCTTTTAAAACTTGTTTTATAGCATTCAATTGAGCCTTATTTTCGGGATGTACAATTAATGTTTCCATAATCAAATTTAATAAAATAATTCCAAAATTTAAATAAGCAAAAATCCCATTTTGTTTTACCAAAATGGGATTAATATTTATCTATTAGTAAGATTTTATTCTGAAAATTCGAATGTTTCCATGAATTTCGTGGTGAAATTTCCTGCTCTGAAATTAGGATCTTTCATCAATTGTAAATGGAATGGAATGGTAGTTTTGATGCCTTCAATTACAAATTCACCTAAAGCACGCTCCATGGTACATATGGCTTCTTCGCGGGTTTGCGCCACACAAATCAACTTTGCAATCATTGAATCGTAATTTGAAGGAATGGAATAACCAGCATAAACATGCGTATCTACACGAACACCATGTCCGCCCGGAGAGTGGAAATTGGTAATTCTTCCTGGGGAAGGACGGAAATTATTGGCAGGATCTTCTGCATTGATACGACACTCAATGGCATGCATATTTGGAAAATAATTTTTACCTGAAATTGGAATTCCGGCAGCCACTTTAATTTGTTCCTTGATTAAATCGAAGTTAATCACCTCTTCAGTTACCGGATGCTCTACCTGAATACGTGTATTCATTTCCATAAAATAGAAGTTACGGTGTTTATCAACCAAAAATTCGATTGTTCCTGCACCTTCGTAATTTACAGCTTGTGCACCTTTAATGGCTGCTTCACCCATTCTAACACGAAGTTCGTCCGTCATAAAAGGTGATGGAGATTCCTCCACTAATTTCTGGTGACGGCGTTGAATAGAGCAATCACGTTCTGATAAATGACAAGCTTTACCATATTGGTCACCAATAATCTGGATTTCAATGTGGCGCGGATCTTCGATATATTTTTCTAAGTATAAACCATCATTACCAAATGCGGCTCCAGATTCCTGACGTGCACTATCCCATGCATTTTCAAAATCTTCATCTTTCCAAACCACCCTCATTCCGCGACCACCGCCACCGGCAGTAGCTTTTAAAATAATTGGATAACCCATTTCGTTAGCAATAGCAATACCTTCTTTAACGCTGGTAAGCAAACCTTCTGATCCAGGAATAGTAGGAACACCTGCGATTTTCATCGTTTCTTTTGCAGAGGCTTTATCGCCCATACCATTGATTTGTTCAGGTGTAGCACCAATGAATTTGATGTTATATTCACGACAAATATTAGAAAACTTAGCATTTTCTGATAAGAAACCGTAACCCGGGTGAATGGCATCGGCATTAGTTAATTCTGCAGCCGAGATGATATTAGGGATATTTAAATAAGAATCTTTACTTGGTGGAGGACCAATACAAACAGCCTCATCAGCAAAACGTACATGCAAACTTTCGCGATCGGCGGTAGAGTAAACAGCAACCGTTTTGATGCCCATTTCCTTACAGGTACGGATAATACGTAATGCAATTTCCCCCCTGTTGGCAATCAGTATTTTTTTAAACATAATTTTTCCTTTTCGTCTCTGTTTTAAAATAATCGTCATGCTGAATTTAATTCAGCATCTATTTAAAAAAGAAGACCCTGAAATAAATTCAGGGTGACGTAAATGTTTACAATTAAATAGGTTCTACTAAAAATAATGGTTGATCATATTCTACCGGAGATGCATTATCAACCAGAATTTTAACGATACGACCTGAAACTTCACTTTCAATTTCATTAAAAAGTTTCATAGCCTCTATGATACAAACAACCTTACCAACACCAACCTCATCGCCAACATTTACAAACATTGGTTTTTCCGGACTTGCTGAACGGTAAAAAGTACCAATCATTGGAGATTTAATGGTAATGTATTTTGATGCATCTTCTTCCGTAGCTGGAACAGCAGGTGTTGCCGCAACTGGAGCAGTAGGAGCTGTAGCAACCGGAGCCGCTGCCTGTACAAGCGGCGCTTGTGGTACGGTAGCATTCACAACTGTTGGTGCATGGTTTGTTTTAATCGTAATCTTGAAGTTTTCTTGCTCAATAGCAACTTCGTTTACTCCAGAACGAGAAACAAATTTAATCAGTTCCTGTATTTGTTTGATATCCATTTTTTAATCCTTGTTATGTAAAAAATAGTGTATAAATGAATTAACTAAGTTATACTTTTTTTGTTTTAAATTTTATAGTTAACAGACTGAAGACTTTCGACTTCCGACTGAGGCTAATTTGAATCGTATGCCCATTTAAGGTAAATTGAACCCCATGTAAAGCCACCACCAAAAGCCGCTAATACAATGTTGTCGCCTTTTTTTAATCTGCTTTCCCATTCCCATAAGCATAATGGAATGGTTCCGTTAGTGGTATTTCCGTAACGTTCAATATTGATCATTACTTTATCCAATGTTACACCCATCCGATTTGCCGTGGCATCGATAATGCGTTTATTGGCCTGATGTGGCACTAACCAAGCTACATCATTAGGAGTTAGATTATTGCGTTCCATAATTTCAGCAGCAACATCTGCCATATTGGTTACCGCAAATTTAAATACCGTTGGACCTTCCTGATGTGCATAATGTAGTTTAGCATCAATGCTTTCGTGCGTAGCTGGCTGAACTGAACCGCCACCTTTCATACCCAGGAAATTTCGGCCTGCACCATCAGTTCTAAGGATAGAATCCTGAACACCCAGGCCTTCTTCGTTGGGTTCTAATAAAGCACAACCACAACCGTCACCAAAAATGATGCAAGTGGTACGGTCTTCATAATTGATGATAGATGACATTTTATCTCCACCAACAACTAAAACTTTTTTATGTCTTCCAGATTCTACGAAAGATGCACCTGTTACTAATCCAAATAAAAAACCAGAGCACGCGGCCTGTAAATCGTAACCCCAGGCATTAATGGCACCAATTTTATCTGCCAGTACGTTGGCTGTCGCCGGAAAAGTAAAATCTGGGGTAGTGGTACAAAAAATAATGAGCTCAATTTCTTTTGCGTCTATTCCTCTCTTCTTAAGCAAGCCATTTACAGCATGAACAGCCATATCTGATGTGCCTAAACCTTCACCTTTTAAAATTCTACGTTCTTTAATACCCGTTCTGCTGGTAATCCATTCGTCAGAAGTATCAACCATGGTTTCTAACTCTGCGTTGGTGAGCACATAGTCGGGGACGTAACCATTTACTGCCGTAATAGCAGCATGAATTTTACTCATTTTAAGAATTTTTGTTAATTTTTAAATGCCACTCTAATTTTTTCTACCAATCCTGTAGTAATCATTTCTCTGGATTGAAGAACCATATTTTTAACAGCTAACGGACTGGAAATTCCATGTCCGATAACAACAGGAGCGTTAACGCCTAAAACCGGACTTCCACCATACTGTTCGTAGTTAAACCGATCGAAAAATTCATCTTTTAATCCTTTTTTGATCGTGATTACATAGAAAGATTCTGCTAATTTAAGCATTACATTTCCAGTAAAACCATCGCAAACAATTACATCTGATTTATCATTAAAAAGATCCCTTCCTTCTACATTACCTACAAAATTAAACCGATCGGTTTCTTTCATTAAAGGAAAAGTAGCCATACTAAGCATGTTGCCTTTTTCATCTTCTTCGCCAATATTCATTAAAGCAACCCTTGGATTATCTATTTTGAATAAATTTTCTGCATATAAGCTGCCTAAAACACCAAATTGCAATAAAATATCTGGTTTACAATCGGAATTGGCACCCACATCTAATAACAGACCTGTACCGCCTTTCAGTTTTGGAAGAATGGAACACAAACATGGACGAATGATGCCCGGAATAGTTTTAACGCTGAATACAGCGCCAACTAACATGGCGCCAGAATTACCTGCACTTGCGAATGAATCGATTTTACCCTCTTTAAGAAGATTAAAACCAACCGCAATGCTCGAATTTGGTTTCTGAACGATTGCTTTGGTGGGATGTTCACCCATACCAATAACTTCATCAGTATGAACGTATTCAAAATGATCCGGATTAAAACCTTCTTCTGCAAGAATGGGTTTAATCTGTTCGGTATCACCGATAAGAACAATATGTTCTCCGGCGTTTAGCGATTGATGAGCTGCTATTGCTCCCAAAACAATTGCTTTGGGAGCGTAGTCTCCGCCCATTATGTCGAGGCCTATTTTCATCGAAAAAATCTGTTTGTGTTAAGTTAGGTTAAATCCTAAATTTTCAGTGGACTAAGGTATGACTAAAGCCGCTGAAAACACAAACAATTTCTTAAGAAAATTACCCGATTTGAGTATTTTCGATAACCAATTTACCGTTATAGTATAGGTTACCATCAACGTTGTATGCACGGTGAGGTACGTGAATAGCACCTGTTGCTGCGCAAGTTGCCAAAGAAGGTGTCACTGCTTTGTAGTGTGTTCTTCTTTTATTTTTTCTCTGTTTCGAGATTTTCCGTTTTGGATGTGCCATTGGTGTATAATCTAATTATTTTTTTAACTTATTAAGGGCTTCCCAACGTGGGTCGCTTGTTTGTTCATTTTCTTCTGCCTGCTTATCGATAGAGAGTTGTTCTAAGCGATCAATCATTTCCTGATCACACTCTTTACCTGCCTGCTCACAATTTTTGATATAGGGTACCGAAACGTTTATCATTTCATATAGTGGACCTGATATATCAATCTCAGAATCTTTACGGCTTAACGAAATGATTTCTTCATCATCGCTTTCCAGTTCATCTCCTGCAAATTTTACAATTTGTCTTTCGTATAGGTTAACCGGGTAAGCAAATTCCGATAAACATTTATCGCAATCTAAATTTAATGTCCCAGCAACTTTATATTTTAAAAGCAACATGGTCTCTTGCTTATCAAGTTCAAGGTTAACCTTTAAATTGCCGCTTTTAATTAACGAATACTCAAAAGCACTAAAGAAACTGTCATCCAGTTCATAATCAAACTGATGAGTTCCCAATTTTAGTCCGGTAAACGGTATAGAAAATTGTTTTAGTGGGTTCAAAGTACTGTAAAATTTTAGCCTGCAAATGTATGGATAAAATAATTAGATTAAAAATGTTTTTTAAAATTGTTATCTATTTAAAAAACCGATGAGGTTTTAAAAAGCTCACAGGTTTAGCTTTTTAAAATCATTTCTTTATTGTTTCTGCTCCATTCGCTCCATGAGCCAACGTAAAGTTTTGGAATGGGCAAACCTGCGTAATCCATTGCCAGAAGAGTGTGACAAGCTGTAATGCCAGACCCACAGTGCACAATCACATTTTCAGGTTTTATGGTGGCTAAAGCAGCAATATATTTTTCTTTTAGCACATCAGGAGATAAAAAGTGTCCTTCCTCGTTCAGATTTTCTGTAAATGGAATATTGATGGCGCCTGGAATGTGACCAGCAATAGTATCAATTGGTTCAGTAAGGCCAGCGTAACGGTTAGCATCTCGAACATCAATAACCATATATTCTTTATGCTTTGCCACTTCTTCCACTTCATAAATATCAGACAACGGCAAACTCCACGATGATATTGGGTATTCGCCAACTGATTTTGGAATTTCTGTTTGATTAGTAGTAGGGAAACCAACTTTTACAGCTGCTTGAAATCCTCCGTCTATTACCTGAACTTTTTTATGTCCGATTGATCTCAGCATCCACCATAGCCTTGCTGCAGCATTACTTCCATTCTTATCATCATATACGATAACATATGTGTTTTCAGTAATGCCGAGTTTTTGCAAAAGCTGAGCGAACTGATCCAACTTTGGTAATGGATGGCGGCCACCTTTAGCAAAATCACCAATATTGGCCAGATCATTATTCACGTCAACAAATAATGAACCAGCTAAGTGTTGCTCTTCGTAGCGGGCTTTCGATCCGGCGCTCGCATCGATCATTACGATATCTTCGTTTAAATTAAGCGAAGATAAATCCTCTGGATTTATAATTGGGGATAATTTTGACATGGGTTTTGTCTTTTAATTAAGCCTATAAAGTTTCAAAAACCTTGTGGTTTGTTATCTTATGATGCGTCATCTTTAATATCAAATTGTGTTTCCACAATTTTACCTCCAGAACGCAATTGGCCACTTAACATTTCTTCTTGTTCTCTGCGGTTTTTCACAATGTGAATAGCCGAAAATAAAGCTTCTGTAAATGAGGTAGAATCTGCAAGGTCTTTTCCAGCAATATCATAACCGGTACCATGATCTGGAGAAGTACGTACAAAATTTAAACCTGCAGTATAATTTACGCCGTTGTGAAATGCTAAAGTTTTAAAAGGAATTAGTCCCTGATCGTGATACATCGCCAAAACAGCATCAAATTTTTTGTAACTGCCATTTCCGAAGAAACCATCAGCAGGGTAGGGTCCGAAAACCATCATGCCTTTATCATAGGCTTCCTGAATGGCTGGTGTAATAATTTCGGCCTCTTCGGCACCCAGCAAACCATTATCGCTGGCATGCGGATTTAAACCCAGAACAGCAATTTTCGGTTTTTCAATCCAGAAATCCTTTTTTAAACTCTCGTTAATCAGCTTTAATTTACTTAAGATTTTATCTTTTGTAATTGCTGTCGGAACATCCTTAACCGGAATATGCCCGGTAACTACACCTACGCGTAAATTTTCGCTGATTAAGAACATCAGTACATCTTTGCTGCCACTTTTTTCCTGTAAATATTCAGTATGACCTGGAAATGTAAAGGTCTCTGATTGAATGTTATGTTTGTTGATTGGTCCCGTAACCAAAGCATCAATTTCACCGCTTACTAAATCGGCGGTAGCTTTTTCAAGTGATAACAACGCATATTTTCCACCCGTGGGCGTTACCTGGCCAAGTTCTATTTTTACGTCTTCTTCCCAGCAATTAATCATGTTTGCCTTTTTAACCTGTGCCTGGTTGGCGTGATTGATCACATTAAAACTGAAATCACCAAGGTTATTTGCCTTTCTGTGAAAAGATGAGACTTTAGTATGTCCGTAAACAATTGGAATACAATAATTTAAAATAGCTGCATTGGATAACGTTTTGATAATTACCTCTAAACCTATACCGTTCACGTCGCCTATACTAATACCTATTTTAAGTTTATCGCTCATAATTACTGGAAAATTTTAGCGCAAAATACTGATTTTCGTTTAAAGACTTTAAAAAAAATGAAAGCGCATAGCACACTAAGTTATCCGCAAAGGAATATTAAGTCTATCTTTGCCAATCATTTTAATTTTTAAAAGCTCCTTTAGGGGTTTGGGATATGAGTTTAGTAAAAGCGAAAAAACATTTAGGTCAGCATTTTTTAACCGATAAGGGCATCGCAAATCGCATTGTTGAGGCTTTGGTGAATACTGAAAAGTATCATCAGGTTTTAGAGGTTGGCCCGGGAATGGGAATTCTTTCTGATTTTTTGTTGAAACGTGAAGATTTACAAACTTACTTGATTGATATTGATACGGAATCTTACCATTTTCTGAATGAGAAGTATCCGCAATTGGGCGATCGTTTAATTAATGGTGATTTTCTGAAATTAGATTTTGACGCCATTTTCCCAGGTCAGTTTGCTATTATCGGTAACTTTCCCTACAATATTTCTTCTCAGATTTTATTTAAGATTTTAGATAATCGCCATAAGGTTGTGGAGATGGTTGGCATGTTTCAAAAAGAAGTAGCACAACGTTGTGCTTCGCCTGCCGGAACAAAAGATTACGGGATCCTAAGTGTTTTCCTCCAAGCGTATTATAAAATTGAATACCTGTTTACCGTTAAGCCAGGCACTTTTAATCCACCGCCAAAGGTTAATTCTGCCGTTATTCGCTTAACCAGAAATGAAACGGAAACGCTGGATTGCGATGAAAAATTGTTCTGGCGTGTGGTTAAAGCAGGCTTCAATCAAAGAAGAAAAACATTGCGTAATGCAGTGTCTGCTGTAATGCCTAAAGATAAAATGGATGATCATATTTATTTTGAGAAACGTGCCGAGCAATTAACCGTTGATGATTTTGTGGCACTAACACAGCATCTAAGTAAATTGATGGCAGTTTAGCATTTTTTTTATCATTGAAAAAACACCTGCGTAATCCCAAAGTTGTGTAATTATTCACGAAGAGATTTCTTGCAAATCCGTGATTATTTTCGTTGAATTTCTCCTTTCCTTTGCACTATAATTGAAAGACACTATGGTTAATTATAGCGAAATTTTTAACGAGCAAGGAATGGATTATCAAACCTATCGTGCTCTGGTCGACCAGCTTTTATTAGAAGGCAAATCTACTAGTGAAGCTAGTTATGATCTACATTACACTAAAATGAACGTGCAGCGCATGAATCGGGTTGATAAGACCGTTAGTTTAACTGATGATTTAATCTCTACCATTAATCAGTTGAAAGGTAATTATAAGTTCTTGGTGATTACTGAAGGCTGGTGCGGTGATGCTGCTCAAATTATTCCGGTGTTCAATAAAATCGCGACTGCATCTTTAGGTAGAATTGATTTGAAATTTGTGCTGCGAGATAAAAATCTGCCATTAATTGATGCACATTTGACTAATGGTGGCAGAGCGATTCCAGTTTTAATTGTGCTGAATGAATCAGCAGATCAGGTTTTAGCCACTTGGGCACCAAGACCGAAGATTTTGCAGGAACTTTTAAAAGAGTGGAAAAAGGAAACGATTGAGATGCCAATTCTGGCCGAAAAACTGCATGGCTGGTATGCGAAAGATAAAACGCAGAGTACGCAGGCTGAGTTGAATGAACTTTTGAAAGGACTGGAATTTAATTAATCATCAATAGATTTTAAAACGGCCTCTAATTCTTTATCTGAAATAGAATCTCGTTCTGATTTATCATAAATGGATAAAAGATAAATTCGTTCCTTTAAGACTCTAATCTTTGTTATTAACCTCACTCCACCCGATTTGCCTTTTCCCTTACTTGAAATTGCTATTCTGATTTTAAAACAATCGTTTCCAAGCGAAATACCTTGAATAGGGTTTTCTTTAAGTTTTTCTACGAAATTAATAATGTCGTTTTTTGCGGATTTGTGTTTTTTACAAAGGTTTTTAAATTCTTTATTAAAGAGGGATGATGTGAGTACATCAAATTTCATTTATTAAATCCTCAAAACTTTTTAATTTAACTTCGCCTTTTTCTGCTAATTCTGTTTCTTTATAAGCGGCAGCTAACTCATTTAGGTATTTTTCTTTGGATAACCCAATATTCTTAATCCTAATCCCCTTGATGCTTTTCAAAGTTTCTAAAATTGAAATGGCCTTATCGTCTTTAATTTCGAGTGTAACTTGCATAACTCATAACTTAATTGCTTAGTTAAAGATACTGATTATTTATTTTTTAAAAAACAAAGTTTTAATCCACCGAAACCGTTAATCCTTCTTGTTGTAAAATTTTGCGATACACTTCCATCTCAGTAAAGGAACCTTCCAAAACCGGGCATTTCCCATCATTATGCACTTTCCAAGCTATTTTTTCCGATTGTGCCTCATTATAATCCAGGTATTTCATCATGCAATAAATCACATGGTCGAAAGTATTGATATCATCATTCCACAAAATAAGGCGATGTACAGTTTTTAGGGAAGTTAAAATTTCTTCGAGCGTAAAGGTCTCTTCTTTGGTTTCTGTAGACATGGTGCAAAAATAAACAATAATTTAGAAGATTTGAGATATTAGAACAGAGATATTAGGTTTTAGGGCATTACGATGAAATCTCATGTCTCAAATCGCACCGCTCATATCTTTTTAAATTAACTAACTTTGTTTAACCAAATTATCAACAACAGCATGCATCAAACCAAAATAGCAGGAATAGGTTACTACGTTCCTAAAAATGTTTATACCAATACTGATTTAAGTCACTTTATGGATACCAATGATGAGTGGATTCAGGAACGTACGGGAATTGAGGAACGCCGTTTTGCCGATCGCTATGATGAAACCACCACCACTATGGGGATTGAAGCAGCTAAAATTGCAATCGAGCGTGCCGGGATCACTGCTAAAGAGGTAGATTTTATTGTTTTCGCTACGCTAAGTCCTGATTATTATTTTCCTGGTTGCGGTGTTTTATTGCAACGCGAAATGGGAATGGGCGAAATTGGCGCTTTAGATATTCGCAACCAATGCTCGGGCTTTGTTTATGCTTTATCGGTGGCCGATCAGTTTGTAAAAACCGGGATGTATAAAAATGTTTTGGTGGTGGGAAGTGAGAAACATTCATTCGCCATGGATTTTGAAACCCGCAGCAGGAATGTATCGGTAATTTTTGGTGATGGGGCAGGTGCTGTGGTGCTGCAGCCTACGGATGAAAAAGGTAAAGGTATTTTAAGTACACATTTACATAGTGATGGCGCAGATGCAGAAATACTAGCAATGCATTATCCAGGTTCGCATGCCAATAAATGGATGAAAGATAAACCAGCTTTTCCTGATCAGGAATTGGGTGGATTATTCATGACGCCAGAAATTTTAGCTAGCGGTGCTGTTTTACCTTATATGGATGGCCCATCAGTATTTAAAAAAGCTGTGGTTAAATTTCCTGAGGTAATTCGTGAGGCTTTGGTCGCTAATAATCTTACCGAAAAAGATATCAATCTGCTCGTACCACATCAGGCAAATCTACGCATCAGTCAGTATGTGCAGAATCTATTAGGCTTAAATGACGATCAGGTTTTCAATAACATCCAGAAGTACGGAAATACCACAGCTGCATCAGTTCCGATTGCTTTATGCGAAGCTTGGGAAGCGGGGAAAATTAAAAATGGCGATCTGGTTTGCCTTGCTGCCTTTGGATCGGGTTTCGCCTGGGCGAGTGCATTAATCAGATGGTAGAATCTTTAGTTAAGCTTAAAGTAGAAAGTTTAAAGCGAAGATAGCATCATGTTTATTATCTTGTTTTGACTTTCCAATTGGGCATTAACCTTTCTGCTTTTGCCTTTAGCTTTTACCCTTACTTCCCGCAATAAAATCTTCCAGATAGCTACATTCATTTACTGCTATTCTATAAAAAGATGTTTTCGCGTACTTTGTTTTTAGTTCTTTAAAATAGGGATTGTTATAATTAGCTGCAATAAAATCTTTATAGGCTTTGCTTTTGGTATTGTAATAATTGTAAGCAGAATAGTCAGCATTACTGATAATCTGCTTTTGGGCACATTTGGCGAGCATGAAAGTGCATTTAGCTTTAAATTCCGGATTTGTACTCAAAGCCCTGGCCTTTGCATACCATACGGCAGCTGTTTTGGCCAACTTATAATCTACATCATAGTTATATTTTGGTTTCTCTTCGTTGGCGTAAGTGCTCCAATCATAACTAATCAAAAACCATGAATTGCCATAATAGCCGGTTTGGTAAACAGCATTTGCCATGCGATAATAATAACTGGCAGCATTCTTCTTATCGGTTAGGATTAGTTTCTGTAAACGGGCCATTTCCCTGGCGAAAATTACTTTATTAAATCGCTGATCATTTGAAGCATACTTTTTGGGATAATCATTTACAGTTTCTATGAAAGGATCGGCAACCAACTTGGCTTCGCTATCATCGGCATACCAATCAGCAGGTGAAAAATACTGGTAGCTAGCTGAAACTTTTTTAAAGTAAATCAGTGCTTTTTCATATTGATGCGTTCTCAGGTATGTTGTACCCCAAAGCTCATAAAATTCATCATTATTAAGCTTATTTAAAGCTTTTGCCAATAACGCAATGACATCGTTTCCTTTGGCCTTAGTTTTGTAATTTGCGAGGGCTTGCATACTTTTCGGACTTAAATATTGCTGCCAGAACGAAGTACTCTGGTAACTCATGTTTTTGAAAAGCGAATTATTTTTCATCAAGTTGTATGATAAGTCGCCTTTCACCATCGCGAGTGCTGCTTTTGCGGTATCGCCCATTTTCAGATAAGCAGGAGCTAAAATTTGCTGGTAAAAATTTCTGGTGGTCTTGGTAAAGCGTTTATCCTCATTTGACCAGTCGTCATATTGCCCATTTCGTACGGTTTTGTTTTCTGCAAATCGTTTTTCGTCAAGCCATTTTAAAGATGATAATAACTCATTCTCATTAAAAGGATTTCCCTTTTTGATGTTTTTAGCTTTGATCAGTAAATCGGTAATCCGGTATTGATCACGTAGTTTTTCTGGCAGCTTAGCGGGATTTAATGTTGCTAAATAATTCGATGCATCAAGATCTTTATTCTCCATCCAAGATAAATAGGCAGCTGTTAAAGTGCCCAGCTCTGGTTGTGGATATTTCTGTTCGGCAGCCAATTTCACAGCGAAATTTTTAATCTCATTAAGTCGTTTTAAGTTCAGGGTTTTCACACTATCCTTATATTTCCCCTTATCACTCTCATAAAAATAATACTGATAAGAGATTTTAGCAAGATCACTATCTTTAATTAAAGCTTGTTCTAATTTGTTCACTTCTCTCACCAACAACGCACCGTTTAATTGACTTTTAGGTTCATACAAATAAACCTTGTTTAAGCTTTCGATGTTGAAGTCTAGGTTTCCGAAACCATTTATTGCCCAAATGCTGGCTTTTTCATCATTTGTTTTAGCATATTTCAAAGCACCATTTACAGGAGCACTGTTGTAATAATAATTTTTATAGGCCTGTATTCTTCGTTCGGGATTAGTGGTAAAAACTTTCGAAAATAGGAAGGCAGATTCTTCAGGATTTCCCAATCTTCTGGTCGATCCGGCATACAGCGCCAATGCCCACCCCTTAACCGCACTTTTGGTTTTGTTTGTTTTGATGAATTTATCGTAAACGTTTTTACTCTCTGTATGCAAGCCCGCATAATGAAACATTCTTTCTGCCTGATAAGCATAACGTAGTTTCAAGAAGTTATCTTTTTCTGATTCTGTTAATTTCACCGCCACTTTTGCCAATTCATCCATCGCTGTAGTGTCTCGTGGTTTTGGATCCCACATATCGAAGTTCACATTGGCAAATGGTTCAGTGCTTTTGGCAAAGGAGTAATATTTTAACGCATCTTTATGTTGTGCCAAGGCCTGGATAAAGGTGTTTTTCTGCAAGTTATCCGGAAGAGATGAAACTTCGCCTTTATAATTAGTAAGCTTAACATTTGTTGCGCTATCTACATTATACATAATTTTATGCACATCTTGCGCCTTAACATCAAGGTACTTTCCCCATTCCTCGCTGTTAATTTCCGACTCACTTACCACATCTTCCTCACTATTTAAATATGCCATTTGATTAAAGGCAAAAGGTGTGTATTCATCTCCCTGAACATTATTATGGAAATAAGAAATATAGTAATCATAAGGATCTACCTCGCTGCCGCAGGCAATATTAACAGCGATTTCACCAAAAAATGTAAGCAAGAAAACACTAGAAATTAGCGATAACTTTTTGAAGATCTTCATGCGTAAAATGATTTAAAAGGTCGGTTTCGAGGTGATAAAAAACAAGATTTCGTTCTCCTGGTTTCAAATATCGGGATAAAAAGGTAGATGTGGCAAGTAAATGTTTATTGGAAATCTCTTCCCATCTAATTACATCACCTTGCTTTAATCCGGCGGCTGGGTAATCCGTCAAAAGATCATACAAAATAGAGTTTCCCCTTTGTCTGAATAATTTTTTATCTTCGATTTGAGTCTTATTTATTCGCTTGGAAATTCCGGCGTATGCCTTATTTCTGAATACAACTGCCCATTCAAAAAGCGGTAGGGCCACATCAAGTTTCAAAGGATAATTTTTTAGATAATCCTTCAGGTAGACATCCATTTCATGCTGATCGAGAATGGAATTCTGATCTCCATATTTGCGCAGGTTTCCCATATTGTAACACATCAGCATTGCTTTTTCTACAGGAGGAATACCGCTTGTTACAACGTTTTTTACCTGGTGTAATCGGAGCGTAACCGAAATATTTTTCCCTTTTAACAGTGGCTGACGTTTTAATTGTTTAAGAAATTCAAAATACTGGTCGCGGGTGGTTTTTGTCCAGTCGCAATCGATTTGAAGTTCTGCATAATTTTGTTTTCCAGCTTGCTTTACTTTGGCATCTACAAAATTGGCGATCCGGTTGGCCAATACTTTGGTTTTATTGGAATCAGTATCATTAAATATCCGGTTGACCAGAAATACCACTGGAATAATCTCCACTTGCGTTGGCAGTGGATCTGAAAATTTGATTGGAGAAATAGGAACGGCTTGTTGACGATCTGGGTCGAAGTCGACATCCATAATCCGAACATATAGCGCTTTCGATTTAAATTGATCAAGATAATCGGTTTCCGCTTTATTATTATGGTAATCAGTTTTCCAAAAGTAAAAAGTTGGATGAACGATTGATTTTTGTTTACAGCCGAAGATGAGAAATACAGAAATCACTAAAATACTTATCTTGCGCATATCAATTTATTGAGCAAAAGTATATAAAATGCGGGCAGTTTTACAAAGAGTTACACAAGCAAGTTGCACAGTTGATGGCGGAATTACTGGAGCAATAGACACCGGGTTTCTGGTGTTATTGGGTATTGAGGATGCTGATACTTCAGAAGACTTAGATTGGTTGGCACAGAAAATCATTGGTATGCGTGTTTTTGGTGATGAAAACGGAATGATGAATAAAGCACTGGCTGACGTAAATGGTGATATCCTTTTGATCAGTCAATTTACCTTGTTCGCCACAACTAAAAAAGGAAACCGACCTGGATTTACCAGAGCGGCCAGACCTGATGTGGCAATTCCATTACACGAGAAAATGATTGAAAAACTATCAGCACTGCTTGGGAAAGATGTAAAAACCGGGATTTTTGGCGCCGATATGAAAATCGCCTTGCTAAATGATGGGCCAGTTACTATTATTATTGACACAAAAAACAAGGAATAAAATAGATTTAAACGCTGTAATCGTAACTATTTAAGCAATCAGCTGTCAAAGCCGTAATTAATCTATTTTAATGAATTATTGCGTTTAAATGAATATGGAGGATAAAAATCCAAACCAACTGATAGAATATAGTTCTCTTACCTTTTTCTTGCTTTTAAAGATCGTTTTATCTTTTGTGTTGGTTAATTCAGTTTATGAACTTCAGCGGGATGAATTTTTGCATCTGGATCAGGCCAACCATCTGGCTGCTGGTTTTACTTCGGTTCCTCCGCTAACCTCATTGTTTTCTTTAGTGATTAAGTGGCTGGGTAATAGCATGTTTTGGGTGAGATTTTTTCCTGCCTTATTTGGGGCATTAACCATTTTATTTAGCTGGAAAATTGTTGAGCATTTTAAAGGAAATCTGTTAGCTAAATGTTTTGTTGCTGTTGCTTGTCTATGCTCATTACTTTTAAGATTAAATACACTCTATCAACCCAATTCTTTTGATGTGCTGGCCTGGACAGCTTGTTTTTATTATCTGATTAAGTATTTTGATCAAACAGCGCCTAAGTACTTATATTATTTTGCGATTTCATTTGCACTTGGTTTTTTAAATAAATACAATATTCTTTTTTTGATCATGGGCCTATTGCCGGCGATCATCATCAGCCCGAATAGAAAAATATTTGCCAATAAGCATTTGTATTTTGCAATTGTCGTCGCCTTAATGATCATTTCTCCAAATATAATCTGGCAGGTTACGCATGATTTTCCGGTACTTACTCATATGAAGTTACTGGCGAAAACCCAACTCATTCATGTTAATCGGGTCGATTTCTTTATCAATCAATTGCTGTTCTTTGCCACCAGTATTTTTATACTACTTGCTGGAATGGGCGCATTGATTTTTTATAAGCCATTTGCTAAATATCGATGGGTAATTTTCACCTATCTTTTTACCATGATTATTTTTAGCTATTTCAAGGCTAAAGACTATTATGCCTTGGGTTTATATCCTGTTTTGTTAGCTTTTGGAGCAACTTATTTCGGAATAATCCTTTACAAACGCTATGTATGGATTGCTTTGCTTCTGGCTTTTAACATTGGGTTGTTTATTTATGCGCTGCCTTTAATTATGCCACTCTATTCTCCAAAACAGATTATTGCAAATCACAATCGATTTGAAAAAGTTGGATTGTTACACTGGGAGGATGGGAAAAACCACCAATTGCCACAAGATTATGCGGATATGCAGGGCTGGAAAGAAATGGCTGCCTTAGCCGATCTTGCTTATGCAAAAGTAAAGGATAAATCAGCATTGCTGGTGCGTGCAGATAACTATGGGCAAGCTGGTGCTATTAATTACTACTCTAAATTTAAAAACATAAATGCTGTATCATACAATGCCGATTATCTCTATTGGTTTAAAATGGATAAGCCGATCAAAGATTTAATTTTAATCCGGGATGCTGATGATGAGGATCCAGAAAGGAAAAAGGAGCAACCCTTTT
The DNA here is from genome assembly GCF_004340665.1 of Pedobacter psychrotolerans. Classification (GTDB taxonomy): domain Bacteria; phylum Bacteroidota; class Bacteroidia; order Sphingobacteriales; family Sphingobacteriaceae; genus Pedobacter; species Pedobacter psychrotolerans. The sequence continues at coordinate 744,804 of NZ_SLWO01000002.1, read as the reverse complement.
TTGAGAAGATCACCAAAATTGGAGCAGTAAAAAATCCATTTTCACGAGAATTTGGTGCAAGTGTTTTCTTACTTGAGGGCGCTAAAATCAATATAAACGAACGGATTAATCAAGAAATAGAAGAAGAAAAAAATGACCATTAACGAAGCACAAGAAACTGTAGATCAGTGGATCAAAACTACTGGAATCAGGTATTTTAATGAATTAACCAATACCGCAATTTTAATGGAAGAAGTGGGGGAGGTGGCCCGGATTATGGCCCGTCAATATGGTGAGCAATCTTTTAAAAAAAGCGATGAGGCTGTAAACCTGGCTGATGAAATGGCCGATGTGATGTTCGTGCTGATTTGTCTGGCCAACCAAACCGGCATCAATCTAACCGAAGCGCTTGCCAAAAATCTGGAAAAGAAAAGTATTCGAGATGCAGACAGACACCGGAATAATGAGAAGCTAAAATAAGTTTAGAGGCGGAGTTTGGAGTGTTGAATCTAGCCAACAAACTCCATTAGTGTTCTATAAGCTACAAAACGATTTTTAAACTTTTCATTCAAGTCTTCCTGTAAAGCTGGTGCATAAACTTGTTGATATTGATTGTAGTTTTCCTGATTTTCAGCAATGTATTGCGTACAATAGGTAACACCTTCGTTTGGAGAATCCAACACTTTTAATAAGCGGTTAGATACAAACATTCCGGTAGCCATAACTGCAGGGATGTGGGTTTCCTGCATCCATTGTAACCATTCTGCTGCTGCAGATTCTTCTAAAATCAATGTAACATTATATAAAAGCATATTGCAAAGATAACGAAGAAAATATAGGAACGAATAGATTAGTTATATTTAGTGCTCACTAATTGCCGATATTATGATTGAAATAACCACGTCTAATACTTCTTCTGACCTGGAAGGAATTATAATCCTTCAAAAGAAAAATCTAAAAATGGATTTATCTCTTTTAGAAATTAGCGAGCAGGGATTTGTAACGGTTTCACATACACTTGATGATCTGAAGAAAATGCATCTTCATGAAAAAAATATCATTGCTAAAGACGGTGAGCAGGTTATTGCCTATGTGTTGGGAATGACCGAACAATCGAAGAATGACATCCCCCGATTGGTAGAAATGTATGAAAGCTTTGATCATATCCAATTCAAAGGAATGCCCGTTGGTGATTATCATTATATTGTAGTAGGACAAGTTTGTGTAGATAAGAATTACCGCGGACAAGGTTTATTTGATCAGTGTTATGAAGCGTATAAAAATCATTTTGCTTCCCGTTATGATTTTGCGATTACAGAAATTGCCTACATTAATTTAAGGTCTATGAAAGCTCATGAAAGGATAGGCTTTAAAACCATTTATACTTACACAGATGTTGCTGGTGTGGCGTGGAATGTAGTAGTATGGGATTGGAGATAGCATTTATATATAACATTAATAGTAACTTATGATTGAAGATCAATTTGTAACTTTTCAAAGGTTCAATGATAAAGCAGCTGCCTTAGCCTTGGGCGATATGTTGAAACAGCATCATATTGAATATTTGCTAGAAGACGTCTCTGCCAATTTTGATGTTACTTTTGCCAATAATGAAATTGATAAAGATTTTAGAATTAAGCTAAAACCATCGAATTTTGATAACGCAAATCAATTACTTCAAGAAATTGCAGCGCAAGATTTGAATTCTGTTGATTCAAGTCATTACCTTTTTAATTTCACTGATGATGAATTAAAAGAAGTATTTGAAAAGCAAGATGAATGGAGCGCTTTGGATTTTCAACTTGCACAAAAGTTATTGAATGACCGAGGTGTGCGAATTGATCTGAACGAAATTAATTCAATAAGAGCGCAAAGAATAGTGGAATTATCCAAGCCAGAAAAGAGTCCAATATTGCTAGTTGTTATTGGTTATATTCTTGTGTTTTTGGGTGGCCTTTTAGGAATTCTGATCGGCTGGTACCTTAGGAATCAACAGAAAACCTTGCCAAATGGAGAACAAATTCATATCTATTCAAACAAAGATCGAATTCACGGTGAACGGATGATGATTTTGGGCGTAATAGCATTGTTGATTTATATCTTAGTTAAATTTTTAAGCATGCGCTAAACCCCATCCCCTCTTAAATTTCTAAACCTTTTTCTGGCTTCGGCACTAAACATGCTTCCCGGATAATCTGTGATCAGCTTTTGGAAATAGCTTTTGGCTTGTGCGATGTCATTGAGTTTCTTCTCATATAAATCACCTAAAGTAAACAATGCATCATCAGTCCAGATGCCATCTTTAAAATCATCTGCAACTTTTTTTAGCATATTTGCAGCCTTCTGGAAATCCGCTGATTTAATAAATATTCTGGCTTTGATCATTAATATAGCATCGGCCAAACCATTTTGCGGATAGGAAATAGCAATGCTGTCTAATTTTTTTACCGCCTGCGCAGGCAGGTTTCTAAATACCAGCATTTCAGCATCAGCATACATTTTTAATGCATTGCTATCAGTTGGGGTTTGAATATTATCAGAAATCAGTAAGCTTAAGTTAAGTGCATCATTGGCAATAAGCTGGGAGGTTGCTGCTTTAAGTACCTGGCACTGTCCGTTGCTGTAATCAAAGTTTCCCTGGTAAAAAGAAAGTTTGGCACTTCTAAAACGCGCTTCATTCCCAATGGGCTGACTTTCAAATTGCTTACTTACTTGTTCGTAAACCAAAAATGCTTCCCAAGGTTGGTTGCTTAGGATATAAACATCACCTAAATCCAGTTTCAACTGTCCAAGATCTGTTGCGCCAATTCCGGGTATTTGCAAGGCTTCTTCCAGGCCTTTTTCGGCTTTACCCGGCTCATTTAAATAGTATGCCTGCAGGTTCGCCAATTTTTTAATGGCAAATAATGTATTCCTGTTCTTCCCATTTTCATCCAGCAAACCCTGATAATCCTTAGCAAGTAAATTCAGATCTGCCACTGAGTATTTTCCCGAAGTTTGGAGGTTGTATCTGGTATTCAACATTTCAATTTTCGATGGCAGGTAATATTGATTTTCTTTTCCTTTGGTTAACAAATATTCATAAGCTTTTATTGCCGTTTCGTAAGCGCCATTATCTATAAATGTAAAACTGGCATTAAATAGGGTTCCTCCATCAGCTTTTGTACGTTTATCAAAGGCAATAAGCTGGCGCAAGGCTGCATCAAACTCTTGTTGCTGAATATAGTTCCATGTTAAAAGTTGAATGTAAATTTCTGCATCGGGTGCTTTTTGGATCTTTCTTAATATGGCCGCCTGAAAAGTCTGATAGTCACTTTTATCCTCAAAAATCATTGAAAGTACATTCTCAGCCTGCAGCAATAATTGCGGTGTGGAAGGTAATATGTCCAGATACTCCTGCATTAGCATGGGTTTATCTTTTTTATACCGATAGATGTTCAACAATTCGTAAGTGAAGAGCTGATCATTTGCGAGAATCTTTCTTCCTTGTTTAAAGGTTTGAACTGCCAAATCGTAGTTCTCGAAGCGATAAAAGTTATTCGCTAAATTCCGGATCATAAATTCATCCTTCGGGAGTTTCGCGATGATGTCATTAAATATTTTATTAGCAGATTGTACATCACCTTTTTCCTGATAAAGCTTGCCCAGCGCAATTGGATAAGCATCATTTTCCGGATGCTGTTTCATCACTTTTTTAACTACTTTTTCAGCTACATCATAACGTTTCAGTTTTAATAAGCTATTGAAATAAATGTCAAAATAGCCTTCGTTATTAGGATTGGCGAACATTTTTTCCAGCAAAACAACAGCTTTCTCGTAATCTCCATCCCGGTAATATTGGATGGCTAAATTGTTATCTTCTGATAAAAAAGATGAATTATTATTGATAATCTGCGCCTGAACATTAAAGCTTAAAATGAAAAATGTGAAGGTGATTAAACGATTCATAATCCTATTTTGTAAATTTTAAATGTAATAAAAAGACGCGAAAGGTAAAAGATTTAGTGTTAAAGAATAACTAAATTGATTTAGTATAACTGGAAGCTTTATTGCTTTAAATTTTGAGCAGGGTTATTGTAGCAGTTGTTTTTCTCAGATTCTGAATAAATACTAAATTGGACGACAGGTTTAGATTTGTTATTAAAGTAACATTGTTAGTGTAAACTAGAGTTAAGTGGTTGAGATGCCTATTTTTGTCATCCCGGCGAGAAATTATTTATGTTGAAAAGGATTATTTTATTGGTTTTTATTGCTGCAATCTGTGCTTGTAAGCGCTCGGGTGATGTAGGAATTATACCTGTTGATGATTTCTTTAAAACACAGGATAAAGCGTATTATCGTATTTCGCCTGATGGCAAAAGCCTGTCCTATCTTAAACTTCAGGATAAAAAGCTTGATTTATTCGTCGAGAACCTGGCCACAGGAAAAAGTGTTCAGCTTACACATCTTACAGAAAAATCAATCAGCTTTCATTTTTGGACCAGTAACAATGAATTGATTTATTATGCCGAAGATGATACTAAAGAAAGAAAATCCGACCTCTTTGTCATCAACAAGGATGGAAGTAAACAAGTGCAACTGAGTTCAAATGAAAAAACCAGGGTTCGGGTAATTGAAGATCAGTTAATTGATGATAAATATATCATTGTAGCTTCAAATAAACGGGATTCAACTGTTTTTGATGTTTATCGGTTAAACGTTCGGAATGGAAAAATGGAAATTGCCGCTAAAAACCCGGGCAATATTACCGAATGGATGACGGATAATAAGGGGATTCTAAAAATTGCGGTTGCCAGTGATGGCGTAAATGAAACGCTGCTTTACCGGGAGAATGAAAGAAAGCCTTTTCTGCCTGTAATTACCAACAATTTTGAAACTACTTTTCAGCCTGTAGCCTTTCCAGAAAATGAGCCTAATGTGTTATATGCAATTTCTAGTGTAAACCGGGATAAAAATGCATTGGTGGCCTTGGATTTAAAAACAGGTAAAGAAAAAAAGGTGCTTTTTGCGAATGATACCCTGAATGTTACAGAAACCAGGTATTCCAGAATACAAAATAAAATTATGTTTGTTACCTGTGAGACCTGGAAAAAGCAAAAATATTACCTGGATAACGAGACCAAACTTACCTACAGTAAAATAGATCAACTCTTACCCGGCACCGAATGGCGCATTATGGATAACGATAAAATGGATAACGTTTTTGTGGTTAGAACCTTCACTGATAAAAACCCGGGCTCTTATTATCTATATACCGTTAGCGAAAATAAACTTAAAAAACTTACTGATATCAACTCTTCCATTAAAGGGGAATCGATGAGCGATATGAAGCCCATCAGTTTTAAAAGTTCTGATAGTTTAACCATTAACGGCTATTTAACCCTTCCAAAAGGTACAAAGAAAACCAATTTGCCAGTGGTCGTTTTGCCTCACAATGGTCCGGGTGGAAGAAATACCTGGGGTTATAATGCCGAAGTTCAATTTCTGGCTAATAGGGGTTATGCTGTATTGCAAGTCAACTATCGTGGCTCAAATGGCTATGGTAAATCTTTTTATGCTGCGGGTTTTAAAGAGTGGGATGATAAAATACAGGAAGATGTGAATGATGGCGTTCGCTGGCTGATTGCAAATAAAATTGCAAACCCAAAAAAAATAGCCATTTATGGCAATGGTTTTGGTGGCTATATTGCGCTGAATTGTTTGTATAAAAATGCTGATCTTTATAGTTGTGGAGGATCAAATTCTGGAGTGATTAATTTATTTAGTTACCTGAAGGGAATTCCGCCATTTTTAAAGTCTAATCTACAAATGTATTACGAGATTATTGGCAACCCGGTAACGGATACAGACTACCTGCGTTCGGCTTCGCCTGTTTTTCATGCTGATCGGTTTAAATTACCCCTTTTCATTGCCCAGAATCCTAAAGATCCACGGGTGAATGTAGCCGAAGGTGTGCAGTTTATTAAAGAACTTAAAAAGAGAAATGTACCTGTTACCTACATTGAAAAAGAAGAGGGGCCAAATCCAATTAAAAGGCAACAGGGGAGAACAGCTTTGTACAAAGCATTGGAAGAGTTTTTAAAAAACAATATCAGCAAGAAATAAGTTATGGCGCTGGATAAGAAGAGTGGCTATCGCAAAAATTTTTCACTAGGTGTTACCTTTATCGTACTCATATCCATCTTATTTGTGCTGTCTCTTTTTCTGGCTTTCAATTTCAGCAAGAAATCTATAGAAAATGAATTCGTTTCAGAAAAGGTAAATGTACTGGAGCAAAGTATTAAGCCTTATAATGATTTCTTTCAGAATAAAATGCCTGAAATCTCTTATTATAACGGGTTTCTGGATTCTGCTACAGCATCCAAGTTTGTAGACACCATAATGCTTAAATACTCATTTGTATCAAGGGTAACCTTTTACGATACCGAAGTTAAAAACATGCCGGTAAAAGATGGCATGAATGTCGGGAAGTTATCAATCGGGCCAAAATCTATTTTTCAGTTTGGCAAAAATGTAGCTGCAGATTCAATCAGGTTGTTTTCTGAATCTGATACCAAATCTTTTAAAGTTGGTGATGATTTCAATGCCATGGCGTATAAATTAGTCACATTTGTTGATCAGTTAGATACCGTTGCTGTGCCTACACAGGAAGAACTGTTTACCAACTTTTCTGTCGTTAGCTCCAATAAAATTACCTACCTGAATATTCCAAGAAGGGAAGATTTAAAAGTCTATAAAGATATGATGCGGCGCAGGTTAAATCCTTCACCCGTTTACCAGCAGGATATGCTCGTTTTTCAGCTAAACCCGAATAAAATTAAGGTGGTAAATACCAGACCATTGTTATATCAGAAAATTCAGGTAGAGCCATTAACATACGATCCAATTGATACCTCCGATGAAAACATGACCACAGAGATTGCATTACCAGGTGCTTTTTCTGATTTCAAGTTATACCTGACGAGTTCTAAATCTTACATCAAAAGAGAAATATTTATATACTTTATGCCTATTGCCCTTGTTTTGCTCTTGGTATATGGTGTGCTACTTTTGGTTGCTTTTTTAATATATCGTAACTTAAATATCAATAGTAAAATGTTTAAGTTGCAGTATGATTTTGTAAATAACCTGACGCACGAGTTTAAAACTCCGGTAAGCGTGATTAAAATTGCAGGTAATAATATTAAAAGTGCCACAGCTTTAAGCCAGAAAGAGCAACAACTTTATGGTAAAATACTGGATGAGGAAGCTGATAAATTGAATGGTTTAATGAACAAGCTGCTGGCTTTTACACAGATTGAAAATAAAGCGATTAAACTCAATCAGGAAACGGTTAATATTCGTGATTTTATTGAAAGTACCATTGAGTCGCATACTTTAAAGCACCCAGATTTTAAGATGACTTATGAAGTGGTTGGTTTTAAAACCTTCATCACTGATCCCGTGTTATTAGGTAGTTTGTTTGATAACCTGGCAGAGAATGCATACAAATACTCAAAACCTGAAAATAAAAAGTTACATATGAGTGCCAAGCTGATAAAAGGAGTTTTGGTTTTTCGCTTTGCAGATAAGGGAATTGGTATCGCTTCAGGGGAATTGAATAATATCTTTAAAAAGTTTTTCAGGATACAAAACGAATATAATCAAATGGGAAGCGTAGGCCTTGGTTTGGCTTTTTGCAAGGAACTGGTTAACTTTATGGAGGGAGAAATCTCTGTTAAAAGTAAAGTAGGTTTGGGTACAGAATTTAAAATTGTATTGCCCTATAATAGTTAAAATGTAATAGAAACGCTGGATATATTGGAAAGGTTGAATGTTGTTTTGACAACCTTTAAATTTTTCAATCTTTTAACTTTACAACATATAAATACACACAAATGTCTAAAGAAGTAAAAATATTAATTGTAGAAGATGATGAAAATCTTCGTTTTTTAGTTGCACACCGTTTAAAAGCCGAAGGCTATACCGTTTTAGAAGCAAATGATGGAGAATCTGGCGAGCGGATCATTATCGCTGACCAGCCTGATATTGTACTATTGGATTGGATGATGCCAGGTAAACAGGGTGCCGAAGTATGCGAAAATGTTCGTAAACAAGGCTTCGAGAACCTGATCATTATGATGACAGCAAAAGCCCAGGATGTAGATAAAATTGATGCGTATAATTTTGGCGCTTCAGATTATATCACCAAGCCTTTTAATATGGATGTATTGGTAGCCATGTTGGAGAGCAAGGTGAAGTTTATTGTAAATAAAGATACGGCCGAAATTCACCGTTTTGGTAATATGGAGCACCATCCGAATATTCATACTTTATTCAGAGAAGGAAAGAAAATTGAGCTCACCATATTGGAAAATCGCATTTTGCTTTACTTTTTGCGTAACCCTGGAAAAGTAATCAACCGTGATGAATTAATGCTGGTGGTTTGGGGTTATAACTCTGATGTAAATACCAGAACACTTGATATGCATATTGTTCGGTTGCGTAAAAAAATTGAATTAAATCCTGATAACCCTCAGTTATTACAAACCGTTAGAGGTGTTGGCTATCGCTTTAATGCGGGGTAATACAAATGATTGAGGCTTGAATGATAGAATTAGAGAATGATTGAATGTGTTGGCGTAATACTTTTCCATTCTCTCATTCCTTCCTTCAATCTCTCATTCCCTCCTTCAGTATTCTCATATTAAGCTCTTTTCAACGTAAAAACCGTAATTTCTGGCAACACGCCAACCCTTCCAGGATAGCCTAAAAAGCCATAGCCAACATTAACGTAAAGCTGTTGTTTTTGTTCCTGATATAAGCCTGCCCACTCTTTATAGATATATTGTACGGGGCTCCACTGATATTCTTTAAGGCGAACACCAAACTGCATCCCATGTGTATGGCCGCTGAACATGGCATCAATTTGCGGATACTTTTTTAGTACCTCTCCACGCCAGTGTGAAGGATCGTGGCTTAATAATAGTTTTACAGGTAAATCATCTGTGTTTTGAACAGCTAATTCCATTTTTCCATATTTTGGAAAACGCCCCATTCCCCAGTTCTCTATGCCCAGGATACCAATTTCTTCACCATCAACCTTAAGTCGGCGGTGATCATTCATCAACAAATCATAGCCCATAATTTTGTGTACATCCACCATGTTCTTCAGGTTTTTTACTTTGGCCGGAGATGACTCCTTTCCAAAATAATAATCACCATAATCGTGATTTCCAAGGGAAGAATAAACACCAAGAGGCGCTTTAACCTTTGAGAAAATATCCTGATAATCTCGAACCTCATTAGTCAGGTTGTTCACTAAATCGCCAGTAAAAAATACGAAATCAGGTTTTTCTGCCAACAGTAATTCCACGCCACCTTTTACAGCAGTCTTATTATAAAAACTACCAGAATGGATATCAGAAATCTGCGCCATAGTAATGCCATCAAAAGCTTTTGGAAGGTTAGGTAAAATGAGGTTTACTTTCCTAACCTGATAATCGTAAGCACCAGAAATGATGCCCCAGCTTAAAGATGTAAGTGGAACGGCTGCCGCAACTAAACCTGCCTTAACCAAAAATTCTGAACGTGAAATCTGATCAGTTTCACTGATGGGCTGATCTTTAACCACCGCTTTTTTTCTGAAAACTTTGATATACAGTCTGCGTAAATCGTCCAGAACCAAGAAAGGCAACATGGCCATTTTACAGGCAACTGTTAAAAAGAATGCCACTAAAATGATTGCCCTAAGGGTGAGAAAAAGATTGAGGTAAATGCCTGCGAAAACCCCTATAATAAGCAGAATGCTATAGCTCCAGTATAAAATGGAGAAGATTTTTTTAGTGGTTGGCTTCCATTTTTTGAAAACAGAAATAATTGCCCTGAAGCAATAAATATCGAAAATGATGATGAAAATGCAGGCAGCTATGATAAAAGGTAATCTTCCCATGAGAAAAATTTAATAAAGAAAAAGCTTTGACAAATTCTCTCCTATTGGAAAGAATTTGTCAAAGCTAAAAAATTATAGATTAAAATTATCTGAAATCATCTTCATCTTCTTCCTCATCAAATTCGGCATTAAATAAGCTACCGAACATATCAGAAAAACCGAAGCCACCATTTAGATAATTTTTACTTAACTGAGAATATTCTGCTAATCCATGTAATACAAATTCCATAAGCAGCAGGGTTTGATTTTCACTTAATTTTGGATGGAATTTTTTAACCGTATCATACAAACCTGGTACCAGCATCAATGCTTTTTTATATTGTGCATTGCTCAAACTATCCGTTACATCTACATTGTTTCCTTCCGTAAACCATTCGGTAATTTCAGTATATGGATTGGCGGTCTTCGTTTTCTTCGCTTTCTCAGGATCAGGAAAATATCGTGCAAATAATGTTTTAACAGCCTTGCCGATTAAAGTCGTGGCTACATGTGCGGGCCCTTCTAATTCACCTTCATAAACCAGTTCGATCTTTCCGGTAATGGCAGGGATAATTCCAGCTAAATCTGATAAGCGAACGAATGTGCTTTTTTCACCAGAGATTAACATTCGGCGTTCAGCAGTGCTGATTAAGTTTTCATAAGCTGAAATGGTCAGCCTTGCTGAAACACCAGATTTCTGATCAATGTATTCACTTTTGCGGGCCTCAAAAGCAATTTGTTCAATCAGGTCTTTTAACAAGCCATCTGCTTCAATAGCCGTTCTTTGGGCTTCTGTTAGTTTAGCTTCCTGAAAAGTGATTTTACGTGAAATTTCAATGCTTTTTGGGTAGTGTGTTAAAATCTGACTTTCGATCCTATCTTTCAAAGGCGTTACAATGCTACCACGGTTGGTATAATCTTCCGGATTTGCTGTAAATACAAATTGAACATCTAAAGGTAAGCGTAATTTAAATCCACGGATTTGAATGTCTTTTTCTTGCAGCATATTAAATAAGGCCACTTGAATCCGAGCTTGCAAATCGGGCAATTCATTGATCACAAAAATACTTCTGTGTGCTCGTGGGATCAATCCAAAGTGGATTACACGCTCATCGTTATAGGTTAATTTTAAAGTCGCCGCTTTAATTGGATCTACATCACCAATTAAATCTGCAACGGTAACATCTGGTGTAGCCAGTTTTTCGGTATAGCGTTCACTGCGGTGCAGCCAGGCAATTTCTGTAGCATCGCCTTTCGTAGAAATTTCATTTTTGGCATACCACGAAATAGGATTCAATGGATCATCAAATATTTCGCTTCCGGCTACATATGGAACATATTCATCCAGCAAATTAACCATTAAACGGGCTATACGTGTTTTTGCTTGTCCGCGTAAGCCCAAAAGCAGGATGTTGTGGCGGGAAAGAATTGCAGTCTGCAATTCCGGAATTACAGTTTCATCGTAACCGATTATGCCTTCAAATTCTGTTTTTTTATCTTTTAAAACTTTAATCAGGTTTTCTCTCAATTCTTCTTTAACTGATCTTGATTGATATCCTGTGGTTTTTAATTCGCCTAATGTGGTGTTTTGCATTTTTTAAAATAGGTTTAGGGTTTATGATTTAGTGATTAGAGGTTTTGTAAATCGCGTTGCTTCACCGCCAAATTTTTCCCTGTTTAAATGTCGTTTATTATGTAATTATGGTTTATCAACTTCAACCTCGATTTATTTTTCAACTTCAGACTAAAGACTTTCAGACTCCAGGCTATTTCACTGTTTTTCTTCTGTTTTTAATGTAATCCTCAAATATGTATTCGCCAAGGCCATTTAATGAACTGTAAAATGCTCGTCCACCATTAATTTCAGTAAACTGGCGGACAAACTGTTGTAAATACGGGTCTTTGGCAATCATAAAAGTCGTAATCGGAATTTTCAATCGCTTACATTGGGCTGCCATGTTTAAGGTTTTGTTAATTACCTTTCTATCCAAACCCATGCTGTTTTTATAGTATTTCCCATTTTCTTTTAAACAGGTAGGTTTCCCATCTGTAATCATGAAAATTTGTTTGTTATGTGTTTTTCGGCGGCGCAGTAAATCGGTCGCCAGTTCTAAACCTGCAAAAGTATTAGTATGGTAAGGCCCTACCTGAAGATAGGGTAAATCTTTTACCGTGATGGGCCATGCATCATTTCCAAAAACCACAATATCCAGTGTATCTTTTGGGTATTTGGTTTTAATCAGTTCTGCTAAAGCCATCGCTACTTTTTTAGCGGGTGTAATTCTGTCTTCGCCATATAAAATCATAGAGTGCGAAATATCAATCATCAGCACGGTAGAAGTTAAAGTTTTAAAATCCTTTTCTTCTACTTCCAAATCACGGTCAGTTAAAGTGAAATCACCTATACCATGGTTAATTTGTGCATTCTGGATCGATGCAGTCATATCGATCTGATCTAAACTATCGCCGAAATTATATTCGCGGCGATCGGCATTTTTTTCTTCACCAATACCAGACTGATTACTGTTATGATTTCCGCGGCCAGATTTTTTGAGCTTACCAAAAATTTCATCTAAGGCAGATTTACGAATGGTTTGCTCGGTTTTAGCGGTAATTTTGAATTCTCCGGATTGATTGTCTTCCGTTAGATAACCTTTATCTTTCAGGTCATCAATAAAATTCCCAATACCATAATCATTATTGGTTAATTTATATTGTTTGTCGAGTTCGTTTAGCCAGCTTAAAGCTTCCGCCGCATCACCCGCTGTATAATTCAGCAATTCGCTAAATAATTTTAACAACTCATCAAACCCACCTTTTGGCGTATCGCCAGGATTATAATCAGAAAAACGGAAACCTCTCATGTGCTTGTATTAACGATTTATCGAAGATAAAAGTTTCGATTTGCATTAATTTAAGTGTGATGTCATATTTGGGCGTGAAGCGGAAAGATGACACTGGAAATGGAGGATTGAAAACAGAGAATAGGATATAGAGAACTTATTGCTACAAATGCTCTAATATCAGAATAATGGCGTTATTGCTCAAGGCTTCTAATTCCACTTGTGTTACGTCCCAAAGTGACAAACCATCCCGGGCATGCAATAGCCTGCCTTCAATTTCGAAGGCTCCATCAATAATGAAACAGAAAAATCTGTTTTCTGGGTTTTGAAGGTGATAGGTGGTTTCTTTCCGTCCCGCAAAAATCCCCGCACTTAATTTAAAAGGTAATTTCGAGCTGGATATAATTTCTATCAGCTGGTTTGGATTCTTTTCGAAATCGAAATTGAACAGCATCTCACTTGCCCGAAGTAAAAACAGATCTGTAGTAATTCCAATCTGCATATAATTCACCACGTCATTGGGATAAGGATTACTGATTTCCAATACTTCTCCTTTTCCTACGTTTAAAACCTGCACCTGGCCAGTTTCGATCGAAAACTCCTTTCCATTCTGCACCATATCTAACCCACCGGTAACAGGAAAAAATAGCTGATAAGAATCTTCCCTGGATAGAAAAAAGGTAAGCTTATTTCCGGCAATGGATTCATCATTACAAATAAACAGTTCTCCTGATGCTTGTTTGTGCTCATTGTAATACTTTTCGAAGTTAAAAGTACAGTGTCTTTTTGCAATTGAGGTTTCTATGAGGCCCCTTTGATCAGCAAGGTATATTTTTCCCGAAGTGATGTCCATAATTATGAGATGTTTTTGATAGCATGAATGCTAACAAATGGTTGAATCTGAAACAGATTGGTGAAAATTTCATCTGTTGTTTTTTTATTAAATGCTGAAACCAGCAGGTATTGATCAATGCTATCATGCCATAATAAGGGCCTGGAAAAGAAATTTATTGCCACCTTGTGTTTATCAATTTGATTTAAATCAGAATTAATGATTTCAAATTTAAAGTTTTCAAAAGTAAGAAAACGCCTGCCAAGATTATCCAGTACATCTGGAATAATTCCATTGAGCTGTTGCAGATATCCCGTAATTGCAGCGCTAACCAGAAAATGAAGTTTTTCTGAACCAGGGACATTTAAAATGATCTCAGCAAAAGTACTGTGTTTTCCTTCCTGATTATAGAACTGCGATTGCATTTTCAGCTCGGTAAAACTATCCTCATGAATAAATTTATCCCATGGATTTGTGGCTGTTGAATCAATGATTTTTCGATAACACAGCGTAATTACTTTTTGTGGCATGGTATAAAATTAAAAAAGACGCTGAGCGTTGCCAGCGTCTAAAAAAATAAAGGATTTAAAAATATTATGCCTTAACATTTAGTTTGAAATTTAATTCGAAACCAGCAGTTAAAGATCCTGTTACTGTGGCAATTTCAACACCTGTTTTATCATCGCTAAAAACATTATCAGCATTATTATAGGTATATCCACTCATTCCCTTACTATAGCCATTTACTAATGCTAAAGCAGTTCCGGATCCTTCCGGGAAGGCAATTTGCGTAATACTTAATGATATTCCAGCCGTGTTGTAAACATGTACATGAATGTGTGTGGCCCTACCACTATACCAGCCAGGAAAAATTGATGTAAAGGTTACTAAGCCATCGGTATTAGTGGTTTGCCTGCCACGTAAAAAATGAACAGATTGATAGTTGGTTGATTGCATACCTGTGCCACCATACTCAGAATAATTGCCTTCTGCATCGCAATGCCAGATATCTACAATCGCGCCTGCCAATGCCGCACAACTGTTATTGATATTCCCAATAGTGATTTTAATGCTTAATTTATAACCCATTTTGCCATCAGTAATATCACTGCGCACATAAGAAGCAGGAGTTTTGGTCGGAAATGGCCCTTCAGTTTCTGTAGGTGCCACCGTGCAAGAGCCGTTAGTACTGGTTGTTGTTCCGGCTGTGCCTGAGCCAGCTGTTGTGCTGCCATCTGTACTTGTTTTTTTGCAAGCATCAATAATAACAGGAGTGGAGATTGCTCCAATCATTAAACTCCTGATAAAATTCTTTCTTTCCATAGCCTTTAAATGATGTTTTTGTTAGTTCGATAAAATTGCTTGATATGGTAGCAACAATCAAACATGTGTCGATTAGCTAAATGGAAGTGTCGGTAAATGAACGTCCCGTTAAAAATTGTTAAGGTTTAACTTTGCAACTGTTGCCAATCTTCAATAAAGGATGCATATGTATTGCTGATGGGGAGAATTTCGCCGTTTAAAAGTTCGGCTTTTCGATTAAGTATGGATTTTACTTTGCTCACCGGCACTACGTAACTGCGATGAATGCGTTTAAATTTGTCTTCCGGTAATTTTTCCAGTAACCTTTTCAGCGGCATTAAACTTAAAATCATTTTGCTGTTCTGGATATGTATTTTTACATAATCTTCCAGGCTTTCAATATACAAAATGTCTTTTAAGTCAATTTTAACCAATCTGTATTCTGAATGTACAAAAATACTCTGCTCAACAACTTCCTTCTGGTTAGTTTGCTGATATTGATAAAAATCTATTGTTTTATTAATCGCCTTCTTAAAACGCAAATATTCAATCGGTTTTAAAAGATAATCTACAGCGTTTAGTTCAAATCCTTCAAAAGCAAAATTCTTATAAGCTGTAGTAAAAATAACCATAGGTTTCTGAATCAATGATTTATATAGATTAATGCCCGTAATATCAGGCATGTTGATGTCTAAAAATAATAAATCAACAGAAGTGTGATTTAAATATTCAGATGCGGCTATAGCATCTTCAAAAACTTGTACCAGTTCAAGGTTTTCATTAGCCATAATATAACTCTGAATGAGCGATAGTGCCAAAGGTTCGTCATCAACTGCAATACATCTTAAACGCATATCTTTTAAAAGTGGATAGTAAGGTTTACGGTAAAAAAGCCATCGTGATCAGAAACGTTTAATACATGTTTGTTGGGGTAAATATATTGTAAACGCTTTTTAGTATTCTCTAAGCCAATTCCTGTTCTTTCTGTATTTTTCTTATCTGGGTAAAGTACATTTTTGCAATAAAAATTAATTGAAGTATCTGTTACGTTAATATGAATCACCAAATCTCCACATTTATGATTGCTAATGCCATATTTAAACACATTTTCTACAAATGCCATTAATATTAAAGGCGCAATCTGCTGGTTTCCGATTAACCCTTCTAACCGATACTCCAGCGTGGTTTTTTTAGTTAAGCGTAATTTTTGTAAGCTGATAAAATCCGTAATGCAATCTATTTCATTTTGCAAACCCACAAAATCATGATTAGCCTCATCGGTAATGTACCGCATAATATTGGATAATTTCATAATAGATGGTCCGGTGTGATCATCTTTAATAATGGCCAGGGTGTAAATGTTGTTTAGCGTATTGTACAAAAAATGCGGATTCACCTGCGCCTTTAAAAATGATAATTCTGCCTGTGCCTTCTCTGCTTCTGCCTGTAAAGCCCTTTTAGTGGTTTCCTGTAATTTCTTATTGGTTTCTTTAATTACACTGATTACAATAATTAAAAGGTAAAGAAAAACACTGATGAAATCAGCCCTTGGTTTCATGGGTGGTGGAATACCTTTCTTCTGGAAATTCCATGGTGGTGGGGGTGGCATTTCTCTGGGGTACTGCATTTCGTTCTTCCGCAGCATAAACTTATCAAATGGCCTCGTTACAATAAGAAAGATTAAAATAATAATCAGGCTTGAAAAATATAATAAATATTTTTTCTGAAGATAAAGCTTCGGGAATAATACATAGGCATGCAAGAAATATATACCTATAATGCAAAAGCAAAATAGCAGATGAGGCACTAATAAATCTGCTGGCCGAACAAATAATGAATCTTGTCTGAATAGCATTAAAAGCGGCAGCGACAGTATAAATAATGCTGCAATAAACTCAATTAAAATTTGAAAGATCGCTTTCTTAGACATTATGCAAATAGAAAATAAACTAAATAAAAAAACGAATTGTATCGATAATATAAAGTTTTCTGTAGATGATTTGATTTATCAGTAGCAATATAACTGATATTTTAGAATATATCCTTAATTTTAGCCACTAATAACTGCCAAACTGACTAGCGCAATGCAATGGCTTGGTTGTTGTAACACACCATTTTTTAATAATAAATACGATTTAAAACATAATGTTAGGATTTTTAGCGAAGGTTTTCGGAAGTAAATCAGAAAGAGATATTAAGGCTATTCAGCCATTGGTTGTTAAAATCAACGAAGAATACAGCAAACTTTCAGCGCTCAGCAACGATGAGTTGCGTGGTAAAACGATAGAATTTAAAGGCAGAATATCTGCTTTTTTAACTGAAATAGATGGTAAAATCTCTGCCTTGAAAGCTGATGCTGAAAGTGAAGAGCTGGATCTTCATCAAAAAACGGCCATTTACGATCAGGTTGATGCCTTAGGAAAAGATCGCGATGCTGAATTAGAAAAAGTTCTTTTGGAAATTCTTCCTGAAGCTTTTGCAGTGGTAAAAGAAACATCTCGCCGTTTAAGTGAGAACGATTATTTAGAAGTTACCGCAACACAATTTGATAGAGATTATGCAGCACGCAAAAGTAATGTTAAAATTGTAGGTGATAAAGCACAATGGGCAAACCGTTGGGATGCTGCCGGAACTGAAGTGGTATGGAACATGGTTCATTACGATGTACAGTTAATCGGTGGTATTGTTCTACATAGTGGTAAAATTGCCGAAATGGCTACTGGTGAGGGTAAAACCCTGGTGAGTACTTTACCAGCATATTTAAATGCACTTGCCGGACAAGGTGTTCACATCGTAACCGTGAATGATTACCTGGCCCGCAGAGATAGTGAATGGAATGGTCCATTATTTGAATTTCATGGCTTAAGTGTAGATTGTATCGATAAACATGAGCCAAACTCTGAAGAAAGAAGAAAAGCTTATGCTTCAGATATCACTTACGGAACCAATAACGAGTTCGGTTTTGATTACCTGCGTGACAATATGTCGCAAACGCCAGATCAATTGGTTCAGCGCAAGCAACACTTTGCCATGGTGGATGAGGTCGATTCAGTATTAATTGATGATGCCCGTACACCGTTAATTATCTCAGGCCCGATCCCTCATGGAGATCAACATGAATTTTATGAGTTAAAACCACGCATTGAGCGTTTGGTAAATGCTCAAAAGGCATATGTTTCTCAAGCATTAAATGAAGCCAAAAAATTAATTAACGCTGGTAACAGCGGAACAGAAGAGGGTGAAGGTGGTTTAGCATTATTACGTGCTTACCGTGGTTTGCCAAAAAATAAAGCCCTAATTAAATTCTTAAGTGAAAGTGGTGTTCGAGGTTTGTTGTTGAAAACAGAAAACTACTACATGGCAGATCAATCTAAGAATATGCCTAAGGTAGATTCTGAATTGTTCTTCTATATTGATGAAAAAAATAACCAGGTAGAATTAACAGAAAAAGGTATTGAGTTGATTACCCAATCAGGTGAAGATCCTCATTTCTTTGTTTTACCTGATGTAGGTACAGAAGTAGCAGAGCTTGAAAAATCAGACTTGCCTTTAGAAGAAAAAGTATCTACCAAAGATGCTTTAATGCGTGATTATTCTGTAAAAGCAGAACGCATTCACTCTGTAAATCAACTATTAAAAGCTTATACCTTGTTCGAAATTGATGTAGAATATATCATCGATGAAGGAAAGATTAAAATTGTTGATGAGCAAACTGGGCGTATCATGGATGGTCGTCGTTATTCTGACGGATTACATCAGGCGATTGAGGCTAAAGAAAATGTTAAAGTTGAAGATGCAACTCAAACTTATGCTACCGTAACCTTGCAAAATTATTTCCGTATGTACCATAAACTTTGTGGTATGACGGGTACTGCAACTACTGAAGCTGGTGAGTTCTGGTCAATCTATAAACTGGATGTTGTTGAAATTCCAACCAATAGAAATATTTCAAGAAGAGATGAGCAGGATTATGTTTACCGTACCGTTCGTGAAAAGTACAATGCGGTTGCTGATGAAATTGTAAAGTTAACACAAGCTGGTCGTCCGGTGCTGGTAGGTACAACTTCTGTTGAAATTTCAGAATTGTTAAGCCGTATGCTTAAACTTCGTGGAATTAAACACAACGTATTAAATGCTAAAATGCACCAGAGGGAGGCTGATATTGTTGCTGAAGCTGGTCAGTCTGGAACAGTTACCATTGCCACCAACATGGCTGGTCGTGGTACGGATATTAAATTAGGTGCAGGTGTAAAAGAAGCAGGTGGTTTAGCCATTGTAGGTACTGAGCGCCATGAATCACGTCGTGTTGACAGACAGTTACGTGGTCGTGCCGGTCGTCAGGGTGATCCGGGTTCTTCACAGTTCTTCGTTTCTCTTGAAGATAACTTAATGCGTTTATTTGGATCTGAAAGAATTTCTGGCATTATGGTGCGCATGGGTATTGAGGATGGTGAAGTGATTCAACATTCTATGATTACCAAGTCTATCGAACGTGCACAGAAAAAAGTAGAAGAAAACAACTTTGGTATTCGTAAACGTTTATTGGAGTACGATGATGTGATGAACTCTCAACGTACTGTAATTTATGCTAAACGTAAAAATGCTTTATTTGGCGAACGTTTAGATGTGGATATGAACAACATGGTTTTTGATGTTGCTGAAGATATCGTAACAGAATATAAAGAAGAGGCTAATTATGATGGTTTCAAACTAGAAGTAATTAAAAACTTCTCTTTAGATACCGCCATTACCGAAAAAGAATTTGCATCAACCAATGCTGCACAGCTATCTGAAAAATTATTTGAAGAAGCAGAAGCTTTTTATGCCCGTAAATCAGAAGCAGTAATTCAACAATCTTTGCCGGTTTTAACTCAGGTTTATGAAGAACGCGGTGAGCTTATTGAACAAATCGTTGTTCCATTTACGGATGGTATTCGCGGCATTCAAGTTGCAGTAGATTTGAAAAAAGCAATCGATAATAAAGGAAAAGAGGTTGTTCGTTCATTCGAGAAAACAATTGTTCTGGCTTTAATTGACGACAGTTGGAAAGAGCATTTACGTGAAATGGATGATTTGAAACAATCAGTTCAAAATGCGGTGTATGAGCAGAAAGATCCATTGGTTATTTATAAAATGGAAGCCTTCAACTTATTTAAGAGCATGCTTAATGCAGTGAATAAAGAAGTAGTAAGTTTCTTATATAAAGGTGGTATTCCAGTTCAGCAAGAGGCTGAAGACTTGAGAGAAGCACCAGCACCAGTAAAACAACCTAAGTTACAAACAACCAAACAGGAGTTTGGTAGAGAAGAACCAGGTATTGAGTTTGGTGATACGCGTGAAGCTGTTCCGCAGCAACCTATCCGTAAAGAAGCAACAGTAGGCAGAAATGAACTGTGCCCTTGTGGAAGTGGTAAAAAATATAAAAACTGCCACGGCGCAAATTTGTAAGATAAATTATATAGCACATTATTAAGGCCTTGACTTTCGTCAAGGCCTTTTTTGTACAAATAGGTTTTTAATGCTCAGATTTAATACTATATTTATTGACGTAGACTTTAACTCATCTACTTGTTCTAATCAACACAATCCTTAAACGTATTTACAAGCTATTGATCAATTTTGAAGTTGGTAGGCAACTTCTTTACGCGGTTAATATAAAAGCGGAGCTGAACCGTAAACAGGGCGGAACTGAAAAGCCATAAGAGTAGGGACACATAACACACACACAAAAAATGAAAAAAGTATTTACCCTTGTTGCCATCTCGGCAACATTGCTGCTTTCGAGCTGCGCAACCATCTTCACCGGAACAAAACAAAACGTTCAGATTAATTCTAACCCTCCAGCTGCTGATATCGAAGTTGATGGAGTTAAAGTAGGTGTTACACCAATGGCAGTTCCATTGAAAAAAGGATTTTCAGGCCCAATGGTTAGCTTAAAACTTGATGGTTATGAAACCAAAACCTTTCAACCAACGCCAGCATTCAATCCTGTTGCCGTATTAAATTTATTAGGACTGATTGGTTGGGCAGTTGATGCAGCTACTGGCGCAATGATGAAATATGATCCAAAAGTTTATGAATTAAAGTTAGAACCAAAGAAAGCAAATTGAGACTTCTCATAGCATGGAAATAGTACAAAAAGCCAGGTTTCGAAATGAACCTGGCTTTTTTTAAACACGCCTTTAGTTGATAATATTCAGTAGGAAATTTGTCATTTCGACCGCAGTAGAGAAATCTTTGAATTGTCATTAACCGATTAACTATTTTAAAATATTTCTCGGCTTCGCTGTGCTCAGCCAGAATTGATGATCCAAAAACTACTAATAATAACCATTTGCACAACCCATAAAGAATGCCGATTTTTGCGGTGAATTCGGCATTCTTGTTTTTAAAACAATTTTCGTTTGTCTACTGTCATACCATCATGAAAATATTGTATACGCTAATCTTCAGTTTCTTCTTTATCAATATCGCTCTTGCTCAAAAGGGAGAGGTTGTGGTTATAAAAGATCCTTTAATAGATAGTTTGATTGCCAAGAGAGTGGATGTATATCGTACATCAGGTGAAGTAAAAATAGGGAAACCCATCGTTTCATCTTATGGATACCGTGTTCAGATTTTCTATGGTTCCGATCGGCGGGAAGTTTTCAATCAACAGGCACGCTTTAAAACATTGTATCCAAGGTTAAACACTTACCTCATTTATAAAGAACCAAACTATTATGTTAGGGTTGGCGATTTTAGAACAAGATTAGAAGCCCAGCGATTAATGAGTGAAATAAGACCAACCTTCCCAACGTTATTTATATTCAGGGAAAAAATCAATGCACCACAATTAGATATTACCACTGATGATCAAAGATAAAATTAAGGATTTAGCTGCAACCATTTTTGATGATGTAGTAGGCTATCGTCAGCATTTACATGCAAACCCAGAATTGTCCTATCATGAATTTGAAACCTCTGCATTTGTTAAAGAAAAGTTAACGCAGTGGGGAATCGAATTTACCAGTTGTGCCAATACAGGTGTTGTAGCTTTGTTAAAGGGAGATTTGCCATCAGATCAGGTGATCGCTTTGCGTGGTGATATGGATGCCTTGCCCATTAACGAAGTTAGTGATAAACATTATGCTTCTAAGAGCCCCGGCGTGATGCATGCCTGTGGGCATGATGTACATACCTCATCTCTATTAGGAACTGCTTATATTTTAAATCAACTGAAAGCTGAATTTGGTGGTACGATTAAATTTATCTTCCAGCCTGCAGAAGAATTACTTCCAGGAGGAGCAAGTATCATGATCAAAGAAGGGGTTCTGGAAAATCCAAAACCAGATTATATTGTTGGTCAGCATGTAATGCCCTTAATAGATGCTGGCAAAGTTGGTTTCCGTTCGGGAATCTATATGGCATCGACCGATGAATTATATGTAACCGTAACCGGAAAAGGGGGGCATGGTGCGCAGCCACATCAAAATATCGATCCGGTTGTGATTGCTTCGCATATCATTATTGCATTGCAACAAATCGTCAGCCGTAATGCTGATCCACGTATTCCTTCTGTTTTATCTTTTGGTAAAGTTACAGCCAATGGTGCTACAAATATTATCCCGAATGAAGTGAAAATTGAAGGTACATTCAGAACGCTGGATGAGGATTGGAGAGCAGAAGCACACATACGCATGAAAAAAATGGCTGAAGGCATGGCCGAAAGTATGGGTGGAAGTTGTGATTTTGATATTCACAAAGGTTATCCATTTTTAATTAATGAGGAAAAGTTAACAGCAAATGCTAAATCCTTTGCTGAAGATTTTTTAGGGAAAGAAAATGTAGTTGATCTGGATATCTGGATGGCGGCAGAAGATTTCTCCTTCTACTCACAGATAACAGATGCTTGTTTTTATCGTTTAGGTACTGGGAACGCGGCCAAGGATACCCAATATTCTGTGCACACGCCAAAATTTGATATCGACGAAGATGCCTTGAAAATTTCTACTGGATTAATGGCATACATCGCATTGAAACAATTAGGCAACTAATCAATGTTAGTCTGAATTAGTGTTTCTCAAATTAAATAAGGCATCGTTTTTGCCAAGCTACGCAAGCATGAAGAAAATATTTTTAATCCTGATCATTACCTCATTTTTTTATAATGGTTTTGCACAGGAAATTCCACGTTTCAATCCTGATACGATTAAAACCATTACGTTAGATTCAACCGTTAATATCAAAGCTGAAAAGCTGAATATTGAAACCTTTATTAATAAGGTAATTAATGATACGTCATTTTATCAATCTTTTAGAAACATGAAACGTTATAGTTTTATTGCTGAAAATAGGATTTACACTTATGATAAGAAAAATAAGGTAGACGGAAAGATTTATCGTAAAATTAAACACAACAATAATGGCCCTTACAAAATGGAATATCTGGTAAAACAGGATACCGGTAAGGTTTATAAGAAAAATGGAAAGTATCAGTTGTATACGGTTGAGATGTTTGATTACATTTTTATGAATGCCTATAATACCGACTTCGTGCCAAATGCGCCAACTGGTGATGGTAAAGGAGGAACGAATGAAGGTTACAAAGACAAATTGAAAACCCTCATTTTTAACCCAGGCCGCCCGGTTAAAGTACCTTTTATTGGAAGCAAAACTGAAATTTTTACTGCAAATATGCGTCAGTATTATGATTACGCTTTCACCAGCGGTACCTATCTAGATTCTATTCCGGTTTATCGTTTTAAAGTTTCTGTAAAGCCAGATTTAAGTAGCTGGACCAAAGATGGCATCATGATTAGGGAATTGGTAACCATATTCGATAAGCGAAACTTTAATATTCTTGGAAGATACGTAGACATGAAATATGGCAATATGTTATTCGATTTTAATGTACAAATGAATATTGAAATGGGCTATTTTGGTGAGGATAAACTACCTACTAAAATAACCTATCAGGGAAATTGGGACTATCCTTTTAAAAAAGAGGAGCGGGCGAGTTTCCTTATTGTACATAAAGATTATAAGTTGGAAAAAGGGAAGTAAGAATGGCTTGCGTAAAAGATTTATTATCTTTAAGGCATTATTCAAACCCGTAAAAATGAAATCTCATTCCTTTCTTAAATTTAGAATTCTTCTTGCCCTTTTACTTTATTGTAGCATCAGCTTACAGGCTCAAATCCTTTCTTCTCATCAAATTGATAGTTTGGTTGAAAAGACATTAACCACATTTAACGTTCCTGGAATTGCCGTTTCTGTAATTAAAGATGGGAAAATAATCCATTTGAAAGGTTACGGAGTTCGTTCTATAAAAACTAATAAGAAAGTTGATGAAAATACACTTTTTGGTGTAGCATCTAATACAAAGGCTTTCACTGCAGCTGCAGTAGGCATGCTGGTTGACGAGAAAAAAATTACATGGGATACGAAAGTTACCGATGTGATACCAGAATTTAAAATGTATGATGCTTACGTAACCAGTGAATTTACCATCCGTGATTTGTTAACACACCGCAGTGGCTTAGGTCTTGGAGCTGGTGATTTAATGATCTGGCCTGATTCTTCTACGGTAACCAAAAATCAACTGATTCATAATCTCCGTTATTTAAAGCCTGTTTCTTCTTTCCGTACCAAATATGATTATGATAACCTGATGTACATCGTTGCAGGTGATGTGGTGGCCAGGGTTTCAGGAATGACTTATGAAAATTTTATCGAAAGCAGAATCATCAAACCATTAGGCATGACCAAAACTGCCGCGTCGTGGTATCGTTTAAAGGATAAATCGAATGTGATTGATGGACATGCACCTTATGAAGGAAAGCTGTTGCCTGTTGGATTAAGTTTTGGCGAAATAGCAAATGCAGCAGGCGGTATCTATTCGAACGTAACGGATATGAGTAAGTGGGTAATGGCCATGATGAATAGCGGGAAATATGGTGCCGAAGGGGATAAAAAATTGTTTAGCCCTGCGGTTGCCAAAGAACTTTGGACACCACAAACCATTATTGCAGGAGGCAATCCGGCTAGCTTTAGCAGCTATGGACTAGGTTGGTTTCTAAGTAATGTGAATGGTAAGTTCCAGGCTACGCATACGGGTGGTTTATCAGGTATTGTTACCCAGGTCACCATCCTTCCGGAAATGAAATTAGGTATTATTGTTTTAACCAATCAACAATCTGGTGCAGCATTTAGCGCCATAACCAACTCCATTAAAGATGGCTATCTTGGAATAAAAGGTCAGGATAGAATTAAAAGCTACAATGATAACAGGCTAAATAATGAAAAGGAAGCCAATGAAATGGTGGCTAAAGTCTGGGCTGATATTGCTGCACAACAAAAAGCAATTTCTTCAAAACCTGAGGCTAAAAACTATTACGGAACCTATCGTGATGATTGGTTTGGAGAGGTAACAATAAGCGATGTAAATGGCAAGATGCACTTTCAGGCAAAGAATGCACCTAAGCTTCGTGGTGATATGACCTATTACAAAGGAAACACCTTTATCGTAAAATGGTATGATAGAAGTTTGGATGCCGATGCATTTGTAAATTTTAGTCTGGATAATAATGCCGCTGCTGATGGTTTTAAAATAGAGGCCATTTCTCCGCTAACTGACTTTAGTTTTGATTTCCAAGATCTTGATTTTAAAAAGAAACCCTAACCAATAAAAAATTATGAGAAACCTGTTTAGCACTGTAATTTTAATAGGCTTTTGCCTGGTGATCTTCACATCAATGACGTTAAAACCAAAACGAATTATTTTCTTCGGTGATTCCATTACCCAACAGGGTGTATCTAAAAATGGGTATATCACATTGCTTAAAAGAAAGCTGGATTCAACAAAGTATGAAGTGCTAGGGGCCGGCATTGGTGGTAATAAAATTTACGACTTATATTTACGTTTAGAGGATGATGTATTAAATAAGAAACCAGATTTGGTGGTGATCTATGTAGGCATTAATGATGTGTGGCATAAACAATCTTCGCATACCGGAACTGATTATGATAAGTATTTAAAATTTTATCAGGCACTGATTAATAAAATTCAAGGTATTGGAAGTAAAGTGGTGTTGTGTACGCCTTCTGTAATTGGCGAAAAAAAGGACGGTACAAACGAGATGGATGCTGACTTAAATAAATATGCAGCCGGAATTAGGGAACTGGCGGCAAAGAACAATCTGCCACTATGTGATTTAAGAAAGGTATTTGCTGATTACGAGGCAAGCAACAATCTTGAAGATCAAGAAAAAGGTATTTTAACCACAGATCGGGTTCATTTAAATGAAAAAGGTAATCAGTTAGTTGCTGAACAATTATTGCCGTTGGTGAAGTAATCTATCCGTTTTTGCGAAAAAAGGATAAGTTCGAATGAAGCAATCTTTCCTGCTTGTGATAAGATTGAGCGTAAATAAAGCAAAAAAGATTGCTTCGTCGTGCCTCCTCGCAATGACGATAAGTGGTGTCGTCATTGCGGACAGAAGGGTTAGGGTGAGTGAAGGAGTGAAGCGATCTATCCTGCTTTTGTGATGAAAATTTAAGAGTAATTAAAAACAAAAAAGATTGCTTCGTCGTGCCCCCTCACAATGACGGTAAGTGGTGTCGTCATTGCGACTGAAGGGTTAAGTTGAGCGAAAGGGTGGAGCAATCTTCAAAAAAAGTGTAATTAATCAAACCTATGGAACGAGGTGGTACAGTCTACATTATAACCAACTTTACCCATACAACATTCTATACGGGGGTAACATCAGATCTTTTATCTAGAATGAAGGAACATAAAGAGAAAGAACATTCAAATTCTTTTTCTGCAAGATATAACGTTAATAAACTTGTTTATTTTTGTTTTTATTCTACGATTGAGGATGCAATTGCAGAAGAAAAAAGGATTAAAGGCGGAAGCAGGTTGAAGAAAATAAAACTTATTGAAAACTTAAATCCTGAATGGAAAGATTTATGGGATGAGGTTAAAGAATGGTAAATATTAAAATGATTGATAACAAAAAGATTGCTTCGTCGTGCCTTCTCGCAATGACGCGTCATTGCGAACTGAAGGGTTCGGGTGAGCGAAAGGGTGAAGCAATCTTTCCTGCTTATGATAAAGATTGAGCGTAAATAAAGCAAAAAAGATTGCTTCGTCTTGCCTCCTCGCAATGACGATGAGAGGGTGTCGTCATTGCGAACAGAAGGGTTAGGGTGAGTGAAGCGATCTTATCCTGCTTTTGTGATGAAAATTTAAGAGTAATTAAAAACAAAAAAGATTGCTTCGTCGTGCCTCCTCGCAATGACGGTAAGTGGAGCCGTCATTGCGAACTGAAGGGTTAAGTTGAGCGAAAGGATGAAGCAATCCTTTCTGTTTGTGATAAAGATTGAGCATAAATAAAGCAAAAAAGATTGCTTCGTCGTGCCTCCTCGCAATGACGAAACGGTGTCGTCCTTGCGAACTGAAGGGTTAAGTTGAGCGAAAGGGTGAAGCAATCTTTCCTGCTTGTGATTTAATAAAAGCAAAAAAGATTGCTTCGTCATGCCCCTCACAATGACGAAAATAATAATATATGATCAACCGCGAAACGATAGATAAGATAATGGATACCGCCCGGATAGAGGAGGTAGTAGGGGATTTTGTGCACTTAAAAAAACGCGGAACCAGTTTAATTGGTAATTGTCCTTTTCATGGCGAAAAAACACCTTCCTTTCACGTATCGGTAACTAAAGGTATTTACAAATGCTTCGGTTGTGGCAAGGGTGGTGATTCGGTGCGTTTTATCATGGATCATGAGAAATACTCCTATCCGGAAGCACTTAAATTTTTAGCCAATAAATATAACATAGAAGTAGAGGAGGCTGAGCTGTCTCCAGAGGCAGCAGAAGCGCAAAGTGCGAAAGAAAGTTTATATATCGTATCTCAATACGCAGCTGCTTTTTTTGTTAAACAACTTTGGGAAACAGATGAAGGTAAAGGAATTGGTTTAAGTTACTTTAAGGAACGTGGATTCAGAGAAGACATCCTTAAGAAGTTTGAAGTGGGCTATTCTCCTGATGTTTGGGATGCCTTAACACAAAACGCAACTAATGCCGGTCATAAACTTGAATTTTTAGAATCAACCGGTTTATCGATTAAAAATGATAATGGAAAAATCTACGATCGTTTTCGAGGTCGGGTGATGTTTCCTATTCATAACTTTACAGGTAGAGTTATTGGTTTTGGTGGCAGAACTTTAAAAACCGACAAGAATGTTCCGAAGTATGTCAATTCACCCGAAAGTGAGATTTACCATAAATCGAATGTTTTATATGGCTTGTTTCATGCTAAGAAAGCCATTCGCGATTTAGATAATTGCTACCTGGCAGAAGGCTATGCCGATGTACTCTCCGTTCACCAAGCTGGAATAGAAAATGTAGTGGCCTCTTCAGGTACTTCATTAACGGTAGAACAGATCAAGTTAATTGGTCGCTTTACACAAAATATTACCATTCTATTTGATGGTGATGCAGCTGGAATAAAGGCCTCACTCCGTGGTCTGGATATGATTTTGGAAGAAGGACTCAATGTTAAAATTGTTTCCTTCCCTGATGGGCACGATCCCGATTCTTACATGCATCATGTAGGTGCGGGTGCCTTTAAAACTTACCTGGAAAATAACCGGAAGGATTTTATCCTTTACAAGGCAAATGTTTTACTGAAGGACGCTGGTGACGACCCGATTAAACGGGCTGGCATTATTCGAGACATTGTAGAAAGTATTGCTAAAATTCCAGATCAGATTAAAGCCTCTGTTTTCATTAGAGAGAGTAGCAATTTACTTGAAATTGAAGAAAGCGTTTTGCTTTCAGAGCTGAACAAAATCCGCTCTGGTAAGGTTAAAAAGAATTTTGAAAGTAACCAGCGGGCAAATGCACAAAGTAGTCAACCGCAATCTTATTCCTCAGGTGCACCGGAACCGCTTGGGCCACCTGATGATTTGTGGGACGACAATGCCGGGACTTTAGATTTAGCCGATAAATTAGCAGAGTCTAATGATGATGAGCCTCAAGAAAGAGAAATTTTGAGACTAATATTAGCTTTTGGGAACGTATTGGTTAATTGGGATCAAAATGAAGATCTTTATATCGGATCTTTTATACTTCAAAACTTAACTGATGTCATTTTTAAAAAAGCTATTCATGATAGAATAATTAAGTATTATTGGGAAAGCGCAGAAATGGGGAAATTGCCTAGTGAAAGAGATATCATTCAGAATAAAGATAGAGAGATATCTGAATTAGCTATTAATGTATCAACGAGCCAATATATTTTAAGTCCTAATTGGGAAGATAAGCATAAAATTTATACTCCTTTGGAAGCTAATAATTTAAAGAAAACAATTCTTGGAGGAATATATCATTTGAAGCTTAGAAAAATTGATTACATAATAAACTCAATCACTTTAGAACTTAAGACTAAAGAAAAAATTGAAGAGCAAGAAGAATTAATGATAAAGCATACCAATGCTAAACGTGTTCAAAAATTGATTACAGATTATCTGGGAATTACGATTATTAAGTAGTATAAATCAATTTTGATAAACACTGATCATTAGTTAAATAGACGTTACCCTATAATTTTTAACTTATAACCCGTAACACAAATACATGGCTGTTCACAACAATTTAGGCAAACAGGGTGAAACAATTGCCAAAGATTATCTGGAGGCGAATGGTTATGAGATTCTGGATGAAAACTGGACACATGGAAAGGCTGAAATAGATTTAATAGCTTATAAAAATAGAATCATGGTTTTTGTAGAGGTTAAAACCCGAACTTCAGTAGCATTTGGTCAACCAGAAGATTTTGTACACAAAGCCAAACAAAAGCAGATGGAATTGGCATCCGCAGCTTATATAGAAATGATGAATCATCAAAATGATATTCGTTTTGATATTATTGCCATTACCTTTACAAAAAATAATATTTACACATTAAACCATATTGAAGATGCTTTTTGGCCTGAAGACTAAACAAATCAGCACATTTATACTTTTTGGAATCATCGTTGCCTTTTTAGGTTCTTGTAAAAATGATGCTCCGAAAACTTATCGGTCCTTAATTTCACCAATGATGGGACTTAATGTTGCATCAGGGAATGATTTTGAGGTTAAAGCCCTTTTTGGTAAAGAAGGAAAGATAGATTCTGTAATTTACCTGATGGATAGCACTAAAGTTGAAGCCAAAACCGATACAATGGCCATTAAAATGAAAACTGCTGGTTTAAAATTGGGCAATCATTTAATTACGGCTAGAATTTACGGAGACGGAAAATCAGAAGATTTAACATCCAATGTTAATATACTTGCTGCTCAGGCTCCGGTAGAGTATAGCTATAAAATAATCAAAACCCTGCCTCATGATACTTCCTCATACGTAGAAGGTTTAGAGTACCATGATGGGTTTTTCTATGAAAGTGCTGGCGATTATGGCCATTCCAGCTTACGCAAAGTAGATCCGGCTACGGGTAAAATCGTATTGAAGGCTGATCTTGATAAACAGTTTTTTGGAGAAGGAATGACAGTGGTTGGTGATAAAATCGTTCAGTTAACCTACCGTGAAAAAACCGGATTCGTATATGATAAAAAGACTTTTAAGAAATTATCTGAATTTACGTATAATGAAGGCACACAAGAAGGTTGGGGATTAAACTTTGATGGGCAAAAGATCTTAAAAACGGATGGTTCCAATACCATATTCTTTTTAGATAAAAACACTTATAAAACTATTGGCGAGATTGATGTTTTTGACAATAAAGGAGCGATCCAACAATTAAACGAATTGGAATACATTGATGGAAAAATTTATGCCAATGTATATACAACAAATCATATCTTAATCATTAATCCGGAAACAGGTGCTGTTGAAGGCAAAATCAATCTCAGCGGCTTACTGGCAGATGATTATTTCAAAACTGATGATGAAAAAGCAAATAACGTGCTGAACGGAATTGCTTACGACCATGCTACCAAAAAGCTTTATGTAACAGGCAAGAAATGGCCGCACATTTTCGAAATTAAAATATCAAAGCAATAAATATTTGGTGCAATATTC
This sequence comes from Pedobacter psychrotolerans, assembly GCF_004340665.1. Lineage (GTDB taxonomy): Bacteria > Bacteroidota > Bacteroidia > Sphingobacteriales > Sphingobacteriaceae > Pedobacter > Pedobacter psychrotolerans. The sequence goes on along the minus strand of NZ_SLWO01000002.1, from coordinate 713,863 downwards.
AATAAAAAAGCCAGCGTTAAATCTGGCTTTTTTATTATTTATCTTTTTTCTTTGATTCACTTAAATAGCCATTAAAATTTATGGGCTGTTTATTATTACCGCTGGCAATCAGGCTTGCATAGCCCTTTTCGGTTACATTTAAAGTAAGTCTGAAATTCTCCCGTGTAACATCCTTAGTGTTAATCTGAATGGTGTATGCACCCTTTTTGTTTTTTGATTCTTTATAGCTGAAATCTTTTGAGGTAAACTTAATGCCACCTTCACTCGGATTCATCGGTGCACTAAATGAGCGTCCATAATATGGTAAATAAGCAACAACGCTATCTTTCGTTACCTTTAAATCGTACTGACTACCTGTTAAATTTATTGTTCCACCACCCTGATTACCGGGCATACTGGATAAAATTCTGGAAATATCCATGTTGGCCATGGGCATGGCTGAATTGGCTACGAATGTGTAATTTTTTTCGTTTAATATTTTTACCGTAGTCTCTTTATTTGTTTGGGCTAAAAGTTGTAAAGTACTTGCAACTAAAGCCATACTGAATACCCATTTTAAATGTTTCATATTGCTGTTTCTTAATGATATAACAATTTAAAGATGTATGAGTTTCAAAGATTCCATAACCTCAGGCATGATTATAATCTAATTTGCACCATAAAAAAAGCCATCGTATTTTGTAATGCGATGGCTTTATAAAATAAATTGACTTCTTCCGTAAAGGAATTCTATTATCTCCAGGCTTTGTATTGATTGATTAAGCCGTTGGTTGAGCTATCATGACTGGAAACTGATTCATTTCCATCCAACTCAGGAAGAATTTTCTTAGCCAATTGTTTTCCAAGTTCAACTCCCCATTGGTCGAAACTAAAAATATTCCAGATCACGCCCTGAACAAATATTTTATGTTCGTACATCGCCACTAAGCTACCCAAGGTATAAGGTGTTACTTTTTTCAATAGGATAGAGTTGGTTGGGCGATTGCCTTCAAAAACTTTAAAAGGTGCAATTTTAGCAATTTCATCGGCTGATTTGCCATCTTTTTTTAGTTCGGCGGTAACCTCTTCTTCTGTTTTACCATTCATTAAAGCTTCGGTTTGGGCAAAGAAGTTAGAAAGTAAAATCGGATGATGATCTCCCAATGGATTTAAACTCTGTGCAGGAGCGATGAAATCGGCAGGGATAATTCTTGTACCCTGGTGAATCAATTGGTAAAAAGCATGTTGACCATTTGTACCCGGCTCACCCCAAATAATTGGTCCGGTTTCATAATCTACTTCATTGCCATTTCTATCTACATGTTTACCATTACTTTCCATATCTCCTTGTTGGAAATAAGCTGCAAAACGGTGCATGTATTGATCGTATGGTAAAATTACCTGTGTTTCTGCATTGTAGAAATTGATGTACCAAACACCAAGTAAACCTAAAATTACGGGCAAGTTATTTTCAAATTCTGCTGTTTTAAAGTGATTGTCAGTGGCATGTGCACCAGCAAGCAGTTCTTTAAAGTTGTCAAAACCAATACTTAATGAAATGGATAAACCAATAGCGCTCCATAAAGAGTAACGACCGCCAACCCAATCCCAAAATTCAAACATATTTTCAGTGTCTATACCGAAAGCAGATACATCTTTTGCATTGGTTGATAATGCAGCAAAATGTTTGGCAATATCACTTTCCTGTCCACCTTTTTCTAAGAACCATGAACGGGCAGAATGTGCGTTAGTCATGGTTTCCTGGGTAGTAAAAGTTTTTGAAGCCACTAAAAACAAGGTGGTTTCAGCATCTAATCCTGATAAGGTTTCGGCAATATGTGTTCCATCAATATTGGAAACGAAATGTATATTTAAATGATTTTTATAGTGTTTTAAAGCTTCAGTCACCATTACCGGGCCTAAATCTGATCCACCAATACCAATGTTTACCACATCTGTAATCGCTTTGCCCGTATAGCCTTTCCATTCACCACTAATGATGCTGTTGCTAAACTTTTCCATTTTAGCCAATACCGCATTTACATCGGGCATCACATCTTTACCATCTACCAGGATAGGTGTGTTGCTCAAATTCCGCAAGGCGATATGAAGAACCGAACGATCTTCAGTTTCATTGATTTTATCACCTGCATACATCGATTTTATGGCTTCATCCAGTTTGCACTCACGGGCCAGTTGCATCAACAATGCTAATGTTTCATCGCTAATGCGGTTTTTGCTATAGTCTAATAAAATATCTTCAAAAAAAACAGAAAACTTGTTGAAACGATCTGCATCTTCAGCAAAAAGATCTTTAATGCTTTTCTGGTTAATATCAATAAAGTGATCGGCTAAATACTTATATGCCGCTGTTTCTGTAAAATTTATTTTCGGTAACATAATCTTTGTTTTTTGTAAAAGTAATAAAGCAAAAATTTAAAATGGTCTTTTTAATGTTCAAAAATCATTATGATTTTTAATTTAATTCATCATCATCATTTGCAAATAAGTTCAGGTCATTAAGGTATTCATTATTGCAATTTTGGTTAGAAATGCATAGCTTAGGTTATCTTAAACTAAACTTCAATCCCTTTTCATGAAATACATCTACCTCGCTGGCTTATCTTTCATTTCCCTTAGCTTATTTGCTCAAAAATCACCTTTAAGGGAAGAAGTTTCTAAAAAAGCTGATGCTATTGAACAAAAGTTAATTACCTGGAGAAGAGATTTTCATGAGCACCCAGAACTGGGCAATCAGGAAGTTCGTACTGCGGGAATTATTGCTCAATACTTAAAATCTTTAGGCATTCAGGTTACAACGGGAGTTGCTAAAACAGGCGTAGTTGGTGTTTTAAAGGGTGGTAAACCCGGGCCAGTTGTTGCTTTACGGGCTGATATGGATGGTTTACCTGTAATCGAAAGGGTTGATGTTACGTTTGCTTCAAAAGTTAAAACACAATATAACGGGCAGGAAGTTGGTGTGATGCATGCCTGCGGTCATGATAGCCATGTGGCGATACTCATGGGGGTTGCAGAAGTGCTCAGTGCAATGAAAAAAGATATTCCCGGAACAGTGAAGTTTATTTTTCAACCTGCTGAAGAAGGCGTACCTGCCGGTGAAGAAGGCGGAGCAGCATTAATGATTAAGGAAGGTGTTTTGGAAAATCCAAAAGTTGATGTGATTTTTGGCTTGCACATCAACTCTCAAACTGAAGTTGGAAATGTCACTTACCGCCCGGGTGGAACAATGGCCGCGGTAAACGATATGAAAATTACGGTTACAGGTCGTCAGGCACATGGTGCATACCCATGGAGCAGCATTGATCCGATCGTGACTTCAGCTCAGATTATCAACAACCTTCAAACTATTGTAAGCCGAAACCTAAATGTAACTGAAAATCCAGGCGTGGTAACTATTGGCGCCATTAATGGCGGGGTTCGTTCTAATATCATTCCAGAAAAGTTAGAGATGCTAGGCACTGTGCGTAATTTCAGTAAGGAAGATGAAGCGATGTTTATTGAACGGATTAAAACTATTGCGACTAAAACAGCAGAAGCTAATGGTGCAACTGCTGATGTAAAGATACCTTACAGTAACCATTATCCGGTTACCTTCAATAACGTGGCACTCACAGAAAAAATGCTTTCCAGCATGCAGATGACAGCTGGAAAAGATCATGTATTGTTAAGGCCGCCCGTTACTGGAGCAGAAGATTTTTCTTTCTTCCAGGAAAAAATTCCGGGCTTGTTTGTGTTTTTAGGTGGAATGCCTAAAGGTAAAGATCCTTTGAAAGCGCCATCACATCATACGCCAGACTTTTACCTGGATGAAAGTGGTTTTGTATTGGGTGTTAAATTGCTTTCTAACTTAACGCTTGATTATATGGTGATGAAGAAGTAGATAAAAATACTTTTTTCAACGTTGTTTTAGTGTTTTAGCCCTTTCGCCATGCGCTATGCTCAGTTCGATTTTATATATTTGCCCGTATGACAAAAGAAAACTTGCAGGATTTAAGGGACAGAGTAACGTCCCTGAGGAGGCATCTTTGACGTTGATGAGCTCCTTTACGCCATTCGCGAAGAAGAAAAATTAACCATGGCACCCGATTTCTGGGATGATCCAAAAAAAGCAGAAAAAATTCTTGCTGAAATCAGTTCTAAGAAAAAATGGACAGATGGTTTCAATGATACCCATAACGCTGTAGAAGATGCTGCGGTGATGCTGGAGTTTTTCCAGGCTGGCGATGCTTCGGAAGCAGAGATGAAAGAACAGTTTGAAGCCAGTACCAAGGCTGTTGAAGAACTGGAACTGAAAAACATGTTGCGCAATAAGGAAGATCAGCTTTCTGCGGTCATGCAAATTACGGCTGGTGCTGGTGGAACGGAAAGTTGCGATTGGGCTTATATGCTCATGCGGATGTACATCATGTGGGGTGAGAAAAATGGATATAAAATTACGGAACAGGATAGTCAGGAAGGGGAGATTGCAGGAATTAAATCGGTAACGCTTCAATTCGACGGCGATTTTTCTTACGGATACCTGAAAGGCGAAAATGGTGTACATCGTTTGGTGAGGATTTCACCTTTCGATTCAAATGCCCGGAGGCACACTTCTTTTGCTTCGGTATACGTTTATCCTTTGGTAGATGATACGATTCAGATCGACATTAATCCGGCTGATATTGAATTTGAAACCTTTAGGGCAGGTGGTGCAGGTGGACAAAATGTAAACAAAGTAGAAACAGCTGTTCGTTTATATCATAAACCTTCAGGCATTATTATTAAAAATCAGGAATCAAGATCGCAGTTGCAAAACAAAGAAAATGCTATTCGTTTATTAAAATCACAGTTATATGAGGTGGAGGAGCGTAAACGCAATGAAGCGATTGCAGCTGTAGAAGGATCGAAGAAAAAGATTGAGTGGGGTTCGCAAATCAGAAGTTATGTGTTAGATGACAGACGGGTTAAAGATCACCGTACAAACTATCAAACTTCAAATCCTGATGCCGTTTTAAATGGCGATATTAACGACTTTTTAAAAGCTTATTTAATGGAATTCTAACATCAATAAAATGGTTAAAACATCAATTTTCACCACAGTGTTGCTTATGGTTGCTATTTTTTCAAAAGCCCAGGAAGTTATTCCCCTTTACGCAGGAAATATTCCTGGTGCGAAACCAACTCCATCAGATTATATAGAAAATACCGAAACGCGTGCGAATGGTACTTTAAGTATTACCAAAGTTTCTGTGCCCACACTTACAGTTTTCGAAGCACCTAAAAATATAGCTACAGGTACAGCCGTAATTATTTGCCCGGGTGGTGGTTATGGTGCTTTGGCTTTTAGTCATGAAGGTATTGATGTAGCTAAACGATTTAATGCGATTGGCATTACCGCTTTTGTGTTGAAATACCGTTTGCCCAGTGATCAGATTATGGTGGATAAAACTTATGGCCCATTACAGGATGCGCAACAAGCCATTTATCTGGTAAAGATAAATGCCAAAAAATATGGCATTAAAAAGAATAAAATTGGCATTATGGGATTCTCAGCAGGAGGGCATTTTGCTTCCACATTGGTTACTCACTATAATGATTTAAAAATTGCTGATCCGGAAAAAATAGATCTCCGGCCAAATTTTGCTCTGCTGGTTTATCCGGTGATTAGCTTTGAAGAATCTGTTCATACGGGTACAATGAAAAACTTACTAGGCGATAACCCTACAGATAGCTTGAAGCATTATTTCTCGGCCAATAAAAATGTAAATCAAAAATCACCACCGGTGTTTTTCGTTCATGCAAAAGATGATAATGCAGTTCCTTATGCCAATAGCATTTTAATGCGTGATGCTTTGAAAGCCAATGGTGTATCTTCCGAAGTTTACCTTTATGAAAAAGGAGGTCATGGCTTTGGCTTAATCAATAAAACTTCAGATGTGGATTGGTTTAACCTGATGGCAGCCTGGCTGAAAACGCAGAAAATGAATCACTAAGTTCTTTTTAACGTGTGTTTTTGAGGAGGGGTATCGGATTGCTTTATTTTTAATATATTTGTCGCCAGTAATTTACGCTCTTAATCTGTGAAGATGAATAACCGAATTAAATTTATAATGGTCGCATTCGTTGCCATTATTTCTATTGCAAGCTGTAAGAAAGAAATTGATTGGGACGGTTCAGGCCCGAACACCAATCCTGGAAGTGGGAATGGTGCGGCTACCTCCGAGTATTACATTACTTTTAAGGCAGATGGTGTTGCTATAACTGAAAAGGAAGTTTCAGCAATAAGAAATACAAGTTCATCACCTAGATCATTAACCATCTTAGGTACTATGGCTAATGGTACATCACCAAGACTTAAATTCTTTAGTAATGAGTCATTTATTGGGTTTTCACCTGGTTTAAATACCGGGAATAGCGATTATACCTATCCATTTTCATATGTAGAATATACAAATGCATCAAACGCTTTATATTCAACTATAAATGATAGTGAAGGTATTTATTTTTTTTATTCTGATGTGTCATACACTAATGGTGGTGTAATCAAGGGATCATTTAGTGGTCAGGTAAAAGGAACAAATGGTGCAATTGTTAGAATTACAGAGGGGAAATTTAATTTAAAATTCAGCAATTAGATTTATTATTGATGGGTCAACGCTTCATGAATCGCCTGAAGTAAGCCACCAATATAAGGATCATCGTTCAACTCCCAGAACATAATGCCATTTAATTTTCGGTCTATTACATATTTGGTTTTAAGTACAATAGATTTTTCATCATCAAATGTTACTAAACGTTTAGTGGCTGCATTGTAATAATATGGAGCTTTAGCTATATCATCCCAATAGTATTGATAGCCACTTTCCTTACTGAAAAAGGTTTTATAATCCCTGGAAGAAACGCCATCCAGAAATTTAGTAGGCTGATACAAACCATGATTAGCATCTGTTGTATTCTCAAATATTCTCCCATAAAATGCTGCACCTAAGGCAATTTTACCAGGTGGAACACCATATTTAAGCATTTCTCTAATGGCATAATCTGCGGATGACTGTTGCTGTGGAGTAGAATAAAGTGGTGTATGGTGACCACTGGTTTTAGCATAGCCGCCTACCAGATCATAACTCATTAAATTAACACGATCAACCAAAGGCATTACTTTCTTCCATTCAAAGCATGAATCCAAACAGTTTTTACTTCCTCCTGCCGCAAAGCTGATTTCAGCTTTTTTACCCAATTCATCTCTTAGGGCTTTAATCAGCAAGGTAAAATTTTGTTTGTCGGCCTGCATGTATTGATGCCCTGGATAGCCTTCAACCGCGGGATATTCCCAGTCGATATCAATTCCATCTGCTTTGAAATAATCTAATAATGACTTTGTTGTTTGGGCAAAAGTTTTTCTGCCTTCTGCCCGGCTAAAAACTTCAGAGCAATCTGCACAGGCACTCCATCCGCCCATGGCAATCATCACTTTTAAATTGGGATTTCTCTTTTTTAGGCTTACCATTCTGGTAATGAGTGCTGAATCTTTGGCAGAACTGATATGAAGGCTATCACCTTTTAAGTGGCCAAAACTGTAAATCAGATGACTAATCTTTTCAATTGGAAAGCTATCGATCACTGTTCCATTGCCCGTGTAATAGGCAATTACATTAGGTTTAAATGGTTTTTGAGCAAAAAGATGAGTGCTCAAAAATATAGCGGCAAAAGCAAGAAAGTTAAAAAAATGTGGTTTAATCTGCATCCTGGGAAATTTTAATGTGTATTGGGCTCTTCTTTAAGAATCTCTTGTAATTCGTTTAATTCTGCTACTTTTTCCGTCGCACCTGCATTTTCATAAGCAGAAATCAGATTTCTGATCACCCTGCGAATGATATCTGTATTGCTGCAAGGTTTATAATATTCGGGGAGTGGCTCTAAATTTAGCTGACGGAGAAATTGGTCTACATCATGCTTGCCAAAAATATTACCACGATTAAATGCATTAATGTAGAATAAAACACTATAATCTGTTCCTTCCTGTTTGCTGTCATCAATATAGCCTAAAATAAAGTGTTGGGGTAAATTGATACCATACACTGGTAAATCCAATTTCTGTGCCAGGGTAGAGTAGATAATAGCCAGCGAAATCTGATTGCCCTTTTTACTTTCTAAAACCTGGTTTAAATAAGAGTTTTGAGGATCATGGTGGTTTTTCGTATTGCCACCAAAGCCATATTGCTGATATAATACATGGTTGATGAGTTTAACCTTTTCTACGGAGCTCATTTCGTACTGTAATCCCAGCCAGATATCGCGTTTAATTTCTTCCATCTGAATGATGATTTTTTGCTCATCCAGATCGGGGTATTGGTAGCGGTTGATAATCATGGCACCTTGAAGCAAATCAAACGCACCACTTAAGTACCATAAGTTTAAATCTTCTTTCACCGTACTAAATTGAATCTGGTGAACAATATTTTCAATGCGTTCTTGTAAGAGCGCATCAAAAGACTGCTCCCAGGCATTTTCCAGGTAATGGATTACCTCGCCACCATATTCGAGCAGTTTTTGTTCCACATGTTGATAAACTTCTTCATCAGGATCATCAAGTAATTTAACTAAAGCACTTATCTCTGTGATATTTTCCATAAAACATATAACCTGTATGCGGCGATTAATTACTTTTGCAATATGCTATTTCAATTTATCACCGATTATCTTAAACACCAATTAACCGCTAAAACCAGACACGGAACACACTCGCCATTTGTGTACAAGCTTGCGGATGAGGTAATTTACGATTTTACTGACAAATCTGAATACAAAACAATCGAAGCGCAAAGAAAAAAACTTTTTTCTGACGAATCCATTATCACCGTTACAGACTTAGGTGCCGGATCTCATCTGAATAAAAATCGTACGAAGAAAATCAGTGAGATTGCGAAGAACGCATTAAAGAGTCCACGTTTAGCCAAGTTGATTTATCGTTTGGCAAAAGATACCCAACCTAAAACAGCCATTGAACTGGGAACTTGTTTAGGTATCACCACTTCTTATTTATCAAAAGCTTGCCCGGAAGCTGAAGTCATTACCATTGAAGGTTGTCCGCAAACAGCTGAAGTGGCCAAGCAAAATTTTAATGATCTTGATCTGCAAAATATCGAACTTCATGTAGGAAACTTCGATTTAATTTTGCCAGACATTATGGCTAAGCAACCAAGTCTGGATTTTGTTTACATCGACGGCAATCATAGAAAAGACGCGACACTAAATTATTTCAAGTGGTGCTTGCCAAAAGTAACTGAAAACTCTTTACTTATTTTTGATGATATTTATTGGAGCCAAGGCATGAAAGAGGCCTGGGAAGAAATTAAAAGCCATCCGGATGTTACCGTTACCATAGATTTATTCTGGATCGGTTTGGTTTATTTTAAAAAAGGTCAGGCAAAAGAACATTTTAAATTAAAATTTAAACAGTGAAAATCGAACCGAAATTAAAGGGCATTCAAAAGTTATCTGCTTTATATATATTGCTGATCAGTCTTCTTGCTGGCATCATTGGCTATTTTGGTGCTGTGCCGCTTCAATTCGGAACTTTAACACACATTATGTTTGGCTGGGATATCTTTTGCCTGGTTTTGATCAGCCTGCATTGGTATATGTTTTTTAATACTTCTGTTGCCGAAACCCATTTAAAAGCGGTTAAGCAGGATGAAACCAGAGGAGAGATTTTCGCTATTGTAGTCGTTTCTACCTTTGCAGGTCTGCTTGCAGTGGTTTTATTATTAATAGATCAGGATATTAAGCCATTTGATCTGGTCATTGCGATTTCTGGAATGTTTTTATCATGGTTTCTGGTACATACCACCTTTAGTATGCGTTATGCCCATCTTTATTATGAAAATATGGATCGGACTGATGATGCGAAAAAAGGCTCAGGATTGGATTTCCCAGGGAACGAAGCGCCGGATTTCATTGATTTTGCTTATTTTTCTTTTGTACTCGGGATGACTTTTCAGGTTTCTGATGTGGAAATTTCATCCAGAACCATCCGCAGACTTTCGCTGCTTCACAGTTTAATTGCATTCGTGTTTAACACGGTAATTGTGGCGTTAACTATAAATGCATTGGCAGGATTAGGGAAGTAAATCTTTCCTTACCTGCCCATTAGATCAAGATCTTCTCTGAAAATATTTCTATCAACCTGAGATTAATAATATACCTTAAAATACTATTCAGAGGTTATCGCTATTAAACCCTTATCTGCCTATCGGCACCTTTCCCCTGAAAAGGAAAGGGCGTAAAAAAGGTAATACCCCTATTTCATAGGATTGGTCGCAGACTGGGGTGTTAAAATCAAATAGTTATCGAATTCAGGTCTATAAATTCAATCAGAAATCAAATAACCTTCTGTGGTAGTTAATTTGTCCGAGGTGGTAGCTTAAATGTGTAGTTAAATGAACCAGAAAGAACATGGTTGATGTTTTTTCCTTGAATACAAGTAGTGGGTATTCTGCATTAAGCTGAGCTTCTGTTATTTTATCGAGAGATTGATCAACCACTTTTTTAGTTTCTGCTATCGAAGCTAATAGATCTTTTCCAGTGATATTTTTAAGACTAAATTCTAATTCACGATTTCTAATATAACTTGTACCACCAATAGTTGCACCTATATAGGTGTTAAGATTACCCATGAGGTGTAAGCATAAATTCCCGGCTGAATTGGAAATATCCTTACTTGTCATCCAGATATTGGATTCATTTCGATATAATTCGATCTCCTGAGTAAGTTTATTGAGATCTCTTTCGAAGAGTAGTTTTAACGTTTCTATTAGCATCATTAATAATTTGTAAGCGGTAATCAGATTGTTAGGCAATATATAATAAAGTCCTTAATCACATTAAACTAAAAACGCCTGTAATTTCTTACAAGCGTTTTCTTTTCAAATATTTTTAGTTATATTTTTCTTACTCTTCCAGATCCGATGATGGTTTTATCAACAGTTGCATTACCTGAATAATTTACACTGCCTGATCCGCTGATAACAGCCTTGATGGATTGATCAGTTTTGATGTTCACTGTTCCTGAGCCACTTATTGTAGTGGATAACGTATGTGATGAAAAACTTTTTCCTTCAAACGAACCTGAGCTGCTAATCACAATTTTAGCACGATCTGTACTGCCAGTGATATTTAAAGAACCCGAACCACTAATGACGCCATTGTAATTGTCTACATCTGCACTTGCTTTAATACTTCCTGATCCACTTAAAGTAGTAGTTAAATCACCAGTGCTGATTTTGCCATTAACCACCATGTTTCCAGAACCACTCATGGTTAGGCTAGCGATTTCGTGAGCAGAAACATAAGCAGTAATCTGTTTTCCTTCATATTTCTTTGACCAGCTGGTTACGCTATTTTTTGGACGGATAATTAATATATTTCCTTTTACTTCAGTAATAATCGATGCAATAGCTTCAGTATCGCCTTCTAAGCGGCAACTTTCTTTACTGCCTAATGTAATTACTACATTGATAGGCCCTGCTGCGGCAATGCCATTAAAGTTTTTTACCTCTCTGTCATCATCACTGTGTTTGGATGATGTTATATTGATCGGATCTTTTGCAATTGCATTTATACTTGCTGTTAAAGTAAGTGTTGCAAAGAAAATGGTGAATAATTTTTTCATAGATATGAATCTTTAGTTTATTAAATGTCGCTCACAAAAAATATGAATACGCTTTTGTTATAAGACGGTAGAAATATAAAAAAGTTGCATAGGGGATCGGATTTTTAAAGAAAAACCCATTGTAATTACAACGGGTTTTTTGAATTTTTCAGGTATTGATTAGTTATTTTTCAATTACTCCTTTTTAGTTTTGATGTAAAATTGAGGATCGCTCTTAAAATTATCTGCTGTTATACTTGGATCAACTTTGATGGTTTTCCAATCATTTGTTGGTTTGATCAAAGTATATTCATCTGCTTTTAAAGTCACCTTTATAGGCATGTCGAAGTTTTTTACATCAGTTATCCAACGATAAGATAGCACACCTGCATTAATTTTATAGGCCAAAACCGGGATGGCGGAGTGACGAAGATATTGATCAAAAACCTTATCGAGTTTCAATCCACTTTGCTTAGCAATGTAATTTTCAATCTCAGCAGTAGTTACTGTTTTATGATAGAAGGTTTTATTCAAGCCCCTTAAAATTTGTCTGAACTTTTCGTCATTGTTGATTAACTGGCGGATGGTATGAATCAGGTTAGCACCTTTAGGGTACATGTCGCTTGATCCCTCTTTATTTACGCCATAAGGGCCAATTATAGGAGTGTCATTTTCAATCCCTCTTCTGATTCCTATTACATACTCTTCGCCAGATTTTTTGCTATCCGTACATTCTGTAAATAAGGTTTCTGAATAGTTGGTGAAGCCTTCATGAATCCACATGTCGGCAATATCTTTTGAGGTGATATTATTTCCAAACCATTCGTGACCACTTTCATGGATGGTGATGAAATCCCATTTTAAACCATGACCGGTTCCGCTTAAGTCTCTACCCAGATAGCCTTTTTTAAACTGATTTCCATAAGCCACGGCACTTTGGTGTTCCATACCCAGATGCGGTGCCTGAACCAATTTATAACCATCTTTATACCAAGGGTAAGGACCAAACCAATACTCAAAACATTTGAGCATGGGTTTAACATCTGCATCCCAATGCGGACGGGCTTTGGCGCTATCTACTTGTAAAGCCCAATAATCAATACTTAAATTTCCATTTTCACCGGCGTAGCTGTCTTGCCAATGGGCATATTTACCGATGTAAAAAGTAACATCATAATTATTGATCGGGTTACTTACAAACCAGTTATATTGTTTGTAGCCATCCGGCTGATCAACGGTACTTCTTAATCTGCCATTGGATATTTCCTGTAATGTTTTAGGAACGCTGATGCTGATGAGCATACTGTCTACTTCATCACTTTGATGGTCTTTATTTGGCCACCACACACTGGCTCCAAGTCCTTGGCAGGCTACTGAAACAAAAGGGTTTCCAGCAGAATCCTTCTTGAAAATAAAACCTCCATCCCAGGGGGCATTTTTAGCTACTACTGGATTTCCAGAATAAAATACGGTAAATTGATCTTTACTTCCTTTCTTAATGGCTTTTGGAAAGGTTACAAAAACGGCATTGTATTCACGGGTAAAGGGTAATTCCATTCCCTTGTAGCGTACTTTTTCAACCTTTAAATTGGAGAAAAGATCGAATTGCAGTTTTGTAAAATCCTGAGTGGCTGTAAAAGCAAATTCATTACTTCCGCCAACAGATTTCTGATCAATGTCGATTTTAACATCCAAATGGTAGTAATTGATATCATAGCAGGTACGTAAAGGGGTTAGCGTTCCACGAAGTGTATCTGCACGATCGTTTACCTGGTTTTTCCCGAGCATCTGGGCATTTGACTTACCTACGCAAAGTGCTAAGGCAAATAGGATTAATAGTTTTTTCATTTGTTTTTATGTTAACCACCCCCGGCCCCTCCTAAATTAGTAGGGGAGTTGGGCAGTGCTTTTACTTTATATTGTGCTTTTGTTAAAGTTGGCTTTAACCATTTGTTGTTTTATTTCGGCTATTTGTTAAGCTTTGGAACGTCACTCCCATCCTTATTTTCAAGGAGGGGTTGGTGGTCGTTATTTATTATGCCACAAAGTTAAATGATGTAATTGCAACAACCCCTGGGCTCAATAAATTATTTATGTTAACCACCCCCGCCCCTCCTAAATTAGGAGGGGAATTGGATAGTGCTTTATACTTTATATTGTGCTTTTATTAAAGTTTCATTCTTAACTGGTGCTATCTATTTCGGTTTATGACTAGGCTTTGGAACGGCACTCCCCTCCTTATTTTCAAGGAGGGGTTGGGGGTGGTTTTTTTATTTAATTGATCAATCATCAGTTTTAAAATGTTTCCTAATGGCTTCAAGAATATTTTCTTCCTGAAAAACATCCTTATTTTCAAATCTGATAATGGTTATGCCAAGTTTATTTAAATTTTCTGTTCTTTCTCTATCATACTCTTCAGCAGCATAACCATTATGAGATTCTCCATCTAATTCTATTCCTAATTTTTCTGAAGGACAATAAAAATCAAGGATATAATTTTTAACACTATGTTGCCTTCTAAACTTTCTTCCATCTAGTTTTGAATGCTGTAAATATTTCCAAAGCGTCGCTTCAGCTGGCGTTAAGTTATTTCTTAAGTCCTTTCTTATTTCCTTCAGATGGTTTGCATTATGAACCGCCATATTTTTATTTTACCACCCCCGGCCCCTCCTAAAACAGGAGGGGAGTTGGGCTGTGCTTTTACTTTATATTGTGCTTTTGTTAAAGTTTTTTATTTAACCATTTGTTGTTTTATTTCGGCTCATGGCTAGGCTTTGGAACGGCATTAGCTCCTTGCTTACCACCCCCGGCCCCTCCTAAAATAGGAGGGGAGTTGGATTGTGCTTTTACTTTATGTTGTGCTTTTGTTAAAGTTTTTTATTTAACCATTTGTTGTTTTATTCCGGCTCATGGCTAGGCTTTAGAACGGTACTCCCCTCCTTATTTTCAAGGAGGGGCTGGGGGTGGTTTTTGCTAATTTAATCAATCACTAATCGCATCATCTTTGGCTGGGGGTGGTTAATTCAATCTGATCATTTTATCACATCAACTTCCACAAAACTATCATTGAAAACCGTTTGCGTAGCTTTAATATAATCAGCTTCTGTAGCTTTATAAGGATTTTCTACAAACTTTTGCGGGTTGCGTGCGAACAATGGAAAAGCTGTACTCTGCACTTGAATCATCAATCGGTGGCCTTTCTTAAAAGTATGCAACACGTCCTGCAAACGGAAATTTACTTCCGTTTTCTGGTTGGCGACTAAGGCTTCCGGCTTTTCGAAACTATTGCGGAAACGGGCAGGCATAATCTCTGAACGAACCATTTGCCAGTAATTACTTAAAATGATATTTTTATTGGGCATGTATGGATTATTCGGCTCGTCAGCAGGGTAAACATCAATCAGTTTTACAATAAAATCTGCATCCGTTCCGGTGGTGGCAATTTTTAAATGCGACATAATTTCTCCGCCAAGCGTGATGTCATTTTCTAAAACATCCGTTTGATAAACAAGTACATCGGGTCTGCGGCCGGCAAAACGTTGATCTTCACTCATGTAATTATGAGGTGTGAAACCTAGCGTGGTGGTTAAATCTTCAGTGTAAGGAACTGGTTTGGCCGGATCGCTGATGTAGTCTATGGATCCTGTTTTGGCTGGAGCTGTCATGCTTAATTTGCCATCTGCACCCAAATATAATTTTTGTTTGGTGGCTTTTTCAGCTGGCCATTTTGTAAAGGTTTCCCATTCTTTTTTGCCTGTATCAAACATATAAGCTTCAGGCAAACCAGCATTTTTATCGCCATTTCCTTTTAAAAAGTGGTTGAAGAATTTCAATTCAATTTCCTTTTGATAGAAGGTAGCAATGCTATCTCCAAAATAAACATTGCTGTGCATGGTATGGCCTGTTTCGCGGCTCCATCGGCCATGGCCAAATGGTCCCATCACAATGGTGTTGTAGGCATTCGGATTTTTCTTTTCAATGCTTTTATAAATATTGAGTGGCCCCGATAAATCTTCTGCATCATACCAGCCACCAACTACCATTACTGCTGGTTTAATGGTGCTGTAATGTTTCAGTAAACCCCGTTTCTGCCAGAACTCATCATAATTTGGATGGTTTACAGTTTCCTGCCAGAAAAAATTGTCTTTATAATATTTATCGGCATTGGTTAAAGGGCCCAAATCTAAGGCAAACTGATAACCATCTTTGGTTTTTGGATTGATCATTTGATTATTGTACCAAGGTTTGGAAGTGGTATCTTTTTTCTGAACACCAAACAAAGGAAAAGTAGAAAAATAGCTTTGCAAGAATGCGCCGTTGTGGTGAAAATCGTCGAAAAAGAAATCGGAGATTGGTGCTTGCGGAGAAGATGCTTTTAATGCCGGGTGATTGCTTAAAATTCCGGCGGCAGTATAAAAGCCGGGATAGGAGATTCCCCACTGACCCACTTTGCCATTATTGTTAGCTACATTTTTAACCAGCCAGTCAATGGTATCGTAAGTGTCAGATCCTTCATCCACATCTTTTTTCGTTTTTTTATCATCAATTACGGGAGTCATATTGGTCCAGGTACCTTCACTTTTCCAACGGCCACGCACATCCTGCATCACCACAATATAGCCATCTTTCATCATCAAATCAGATGGACCTAAACGGGCCGGAATTTGGTCTTCGCCATATGGCGCAACGCTATAACAGGTACGCTGCATAATCATCGGATACTTTTTGCCTGCTGCGGCATCTTTCGGGGTATAGATTGCGGTGAAGAGTTTAGTGCCATCCCGCATGGGTATATACACTTCTTTCTTTGTGTAATGGGTTTTGGCATAGTTCGCATCGCCCTGTGCAAACGTAGTGGATGCCGAAAGGAGCAATATAAATAGCTTAAAATATTTCATTTTGTGTTATTTTAATACTGAAACGGTAATAAATGAACTATTGTGTACATCATGATAAATTTTGTGTGTGGCCTTCTGAAAATCAGCTGGTTCAGCCTGATAAATATCCATGAATTTCTGTGGATTACGATCTGCCAATGGAAACCAAGAGTTTTGAATCTGAAGCATGATTTTATGCCCCTTTTTAAAGGTGTGTGCCACATCAGGCAGGGGATAATTTACTTTGGTGATTTCACCTGGCTTGAAAGGTTCAGGCTTTTCAAAACTATTGCGGTATTTTCCACGCATAATTTCCCCGCGAACCAGCATTTCATATCCACCCATAATTAAATTTTTAGGGTTTGGTGTTGGGTTTGGCGTATCTTCCGGATAAACATCAATCAATTTTACTACATAATCAGCATCAGTTCCGGTAGTAGAAACCACCAGGTTGGCCAGAACAGGGCCGGTAATGGTGATGTCTTCCGTAAGTGCATCGGTTTGATAAGTTTTAACATCAGGTCTGCGGGCTGCAAAACGTTGATCGTCGATCATGTATTCTCTGGTGCGTTGCGCCTGAATCCCATCTTGATAAGGTACCGGGTGATTCGGATCACTTACATATTCATCCCAGCTATCGGTTCTGCCTACTTTTTCAAAACTCAGTTTCCCGTTAGGTTGTAAGTACAGGTTTTTATCTTCTATATCTTTTGGCGGCCAGCTGGAAAACTTTTTCCATTCATTAGAGCCTGTTACAAAAATGTTGGCTTCAGCTGGGTTAAAGTTGCCTTCACCTTTTAAATAGTGTTTGAAGAAAGGCAACTCATATTGTTGCTGATAATCAATACTGGTGGTTTTGCCAAATTGGATATTTCCTAAAAAAGAACCATCACCGCGCACCCAGCCGCCATGGTACCAGGGGCCTGCAACCAGAATATTATTAGCTCCAGGATTCTGTTTTTCAATTGCTTTATAAGTCGCGAAAGTTCCATAGGCATCTTCCGCATCAAAGAAACCGCCAACCACCATTACGGCGGGTTTTACATTGGTTAAATGAGGGGTAATTAATCGGGCTTTCCAGAAGGTGTCCAGGTTGGGGTGTTTGAAGAGGTCATTCCAGAAAACGATGCTATCAGCAAAATACTTCTCCTTCAGGCTTTTAACTGAGCCTGCTTCCAGATAGAAGCGGTAATTATCCTGAATGGGGAATTTAAATCCTTTCGGGCCTTTATCTGGCGTAATGGGCTGTGGCCGTGGCACTCCGAAACCACTCATAAAGCTGAAAGCATCCATTAAAAACAAAGTTCCACGGTGGTGGAAATCATCGCCCATAAACCAATCGGTTACTGGTGCCTGTGGTGATACGGCTTTTAGGGCTGGATGTGAATTGGGTAATGCAGCTGTGGAATAGAACCCTGGGTAAGAAATTCCATAAATTCCCGCATTGCCGTTATTGCCTTTCACATTTTTCAGCAACCAGTCGATGGTATCGTAAGTATCGGTGCTTTCATCAATATCTTTTTTTCCTTTTTTGGTGGCTTGCGGACGGATATCGGCAAAAGTTCCTTCGCTCATCCAGCGCCCACGAACATCCTGATATACAAAGATAAATCCTTCACGCATCATGGCCGGGAAATTACCCAAACTTAGTTTATATTGATTTGCTCCATAAGGCGCTACTGTATAGGGTGTTCTATTAATTAAAAAGGGGTATTTTTTGGTTTGATTTTTAGGGATATAGATGGAAGTAAAAAGTTTAACTCCATCCCGCATGGGGATTTGTCGCTCTATTTTGGTGTAGTTTTCTCTAACGTATGCAGAATCGCTTTGCTGGGCGAGTAATTCATTAGAAATAAACAGGAAAAATAAGAGGCATAAAAATCTGGAAAAGTTCATTTAAGTGTCTTTTAGGAATAAAATTTAAATATAGAAGATTAGAAATTGATTAGAAAAAACATCCCGTAAATAGTTTGTTAATATTGAAAATAGAGGGTTCGTCATTACTTTATCAAAATTTAGTTAAAATAAATATGGAGATAATCTTTTGCTTGGTTTCATCGTCATATAAATAATTGAATCAACATAAGATGAAAAGGTTATTAAATAGAGGTTTTGTTGTCTTCGCTGTAGCAGCGATGATGGCATTAGTAAACGCTGAAAATGTTTCTGCGCAAAGGTCAGGAAGGGGCGGTGGTGGCTTTCATGGCGGCGGCAGATCGGGTTCGTTCTCTGGCTCAAGAGGTGGTGGATCATTTTCAAGGCAATCTGCTATGCCGGGCAGAGGTTCACTTTCACCACGTACAAATAATAGTAGCTTCAGATCAAATCGCTCTACCTATGTATACAACAGAACGGTTTATAGAGGTGGTGTAGGATTTCGGGGCTATAGACCAGGTTTTGGCTATCACTATGCCTACGGCAGACCGTATTATCGCCCTTATTTTAGCTATTATAATTACTACAGGCCATTTATAGGTTTTAGAATAGGTGTTTTGCCTTATGGCTATTATCCGTTTTACTTCGGGGCAGATCAGTTTTATTATTCTGGTGGATTATTTTATCAGCAAAATAATAATCAATATGAAGTGGTTGTTCCACCAGTGGGTGCAGAAGTTCCGAACTTACCTGAAGACGCGAAAATGGTGACCATTAATGGTGTTGATTATTATGAGTATAAAGGGGTTTATTACACACAGTCACAAAATGCTGATGGCAAAACGGTTTATGTCGTAGCTAGTAAAGATGGTGTTTTGAACACGCCAAATGGTACTGTTGATTCGCACCAAATTGGTGATATTATTGATCAGCTCCCTGAAGGTTGCCGGGAAGTAACCATTAAAAATGAAAAATATTTTGTTTCTCCTGATGATATTTACTACGAAGAGGTAGTAGATGGCAATCACATTACTTACCGCGTAATTGGTAAGTTGTTTTAAGGAAGATACATTTTACAAAGCCGCTTCAATCTGAATTGAAGCGGCTTTGTTTTAACCATTATTAATGTCTCAATAGTAAAAGGTGATTCATAATTGTATTGCTGATTAAATTAATTAACTCCTTTTCTATACTTTTACGCATAACTTATTCTGGTTTGAAAACACTATCCCTAAGATTTTTTATTTTATACCTCTCTATTATTGCTGGGCTATCTTCCTGTACGGCAAATAGAATTTTACCAGGTGATCAAAAAAATAAATCGATTTCATCTATCAAATTTCTGAGTGAATACATTTTGCCGCTTAATGATACTTTCAAAAACACCATTGTTGGTGGTTTATCAGGAATAGATTACGATGCCAAAAACAGCCAGTATTACATCATCAGTGATGATCCTTCACAGTTTAGTCCGGCTAGGATTTACACGGCCAAGATTGATATCCAAAGCGATAAAATAGACACCATCAAATTTACTGATGTTACCTTCAATCTTCGGGAAGATGGCTCGAGATACCCCAAATATCAATATGGCACCAACATTAAAGCCGATGGAGAATCCGTTCGTTATAATCCTTTGAAAAATAATTTAGTTTGGAGTAATGAAGGAGAAAGATTGTTTCGTAAAACTGACACCACTATGGTTCAGCCTGCACTCACTTTCATTTCTACCTCAGGAAAATTTTTGGATACTGTGCCTCTGCCTTCTGGCTTTCACTTCAGCAAGCAGGATTATGGCGTAAGAAAAAATGCTTTTTTTGAAGGCTTAACCTACGCCGATCATTTTAAAACCTTGTATGCCAGTTTAGAAGAGCCTCTTTATCAGGACGGGGAACAATCTCATTTTGGATATGATAAAGCCTTAACCCGAATACTTAAATTTAATGTGAAGAGCAAAAAAAATACGGCCCAATATGCATATAACCTGGATGCGTTGCCCATCCAGCCCACAACAGCAAGCGATTGGAATATTAACGGCATCTCAGAAATTTTAGCCGTAAACGATCATACGCTGATGGTGATGGAACGGGCCTGGGCGAAAGGGCGAGACGATCATTCTTTTGTTAAGCTTTATCTGGTTGATTTAAATCGGGCAGAAAATGTGATCTATAATCCATCCTTTGTAAAATCTCCACCAAAACCTTTAACAAAGAAATTGCTTTTTGATTTTGATACGTTAAATATGCATATCGATAATATTGAAGGGGTAACTTTTGGGCCGAAATTACCAAATGGGCACGATAGCATGATTTTTTGTGTAGACAATAACTTTGGTAAGGCACAAATCCAGCAGTTTTTTCTGTTTGAAGTGATGCCGTAATCCAAAGTAAGGAATAGAAGTAAACAATGAAATCTAACCATCGGTGTATTCACCCTCGAGTGGTCAGTTTTGAGAAAACATTGTAGTTGATAATAGCTTGTGAGAAATCGTCATTGCGAAGCCAATTTTTTGTTGGATGAAGCAATCTTTATAGTAGGACGCTGAAATGAAAGATTGCTTCGTCGTTCCTCCTCGCAAAGGCGACCCCTATATTATAACTTCTTCATGATAAGAAATAATAGTTAATAAAAACAAAATGAGTAAAATAAAAGCGTTGTTGTTTGATTTGGATGGGACATTAATCGATTCTGAAAAGTTTCATTTTGATTGCTGGAATGAGTTTTTACATCCTTATGGAGTAACACTAGAACTTAAAGACTGGCTAACCAATTACGCTGGGATTCCATTGCCTCAAAATGCAAAAACCTTAATAGAACGGTATAAAATTGATACAGATTTAGCAGACTTTATCGCCAGGCGAGAGCAGCTCACTTATGAAGGTTTTAAATCGAAGGATATTGCCCTTATGCCTTTTGCGCTCGAATTTGTTCAGTATGTTTACGAAAAAGGATTTAAGCTCGCAGTGGTAACGGCCAGTCCAAGGGTAGATGTGGAGGCCGTTTTTGAACGGAATGGACTGGCGAAGTATTTCAGTTTATTTGTGACCAGAAGCGATGTTAGCAAAAGCAAGCCAGATCCGGAAAGTTATAATGTCTGTGTAGAAAGGTTAGGCCTTGAAAAGGAAGAATGTATTGTTTTTGAAGATACGGTGAATGGTGTTAAATCAGCAATGGCTGCCGGAATCACCTGTTATGCCATTCAAAATAATGTTAGGGGGCACCAAAAACTGAAAATAGCAGATGAGTTATTTCTAAGCTTCGCCAATGTTAAAGAATTTATGCTGCAACAGGAATTAATCTAACATCGGGATGTCGACTGCGGAAATTTTAAAAAGTGTCGGGCTGTTTTCACACCATGATCTTCTTCTTTTTGAAGCGTATTCTGTTTATAGAACCCTTAAAAAAAACGATGTTCTGCTGCAGCAGGATGAGATTTGTCAATCTTTCTATTTTATTTTATCAGGATCTTTTTTTCAATTCCGTTTTAATGATGGAACAGAAACCATTATCGATCTGCACCTGCAAAACGAATGGATGTATAATCACTCCAGTCTGATAGAGCAAAAGCCTTCAGAAACAACGATCAAAGTATTTGAAGATGCTGAAATTGTAGAATTGAGCTTAAATAATTTGCACAGTCTGATCGCTGAATCACCATCTTTTCTGTTTTTGGGGCGGATTTTTGATCAGGCCAGTCACAGGACTTATCTTTTTGACCACGCATTAAATCCGCTGCAGAAGTATAATTATATAAAAAAAGCCAAACCACTCATGGTGCAGGTTTTCCCGGTTAAAATGATAGCCTCTTACCTTAAGGTGGCGCCTGAAACATTGAGTAGGGTAAGGGCAAAGAACTGAATTTCCTGATTTGAATCAAGTGTGTTTTTCTTTGGAAACACTCATTTTTGAAATAAAAAAAATATGCTTACAGAAATTAACCCAAAACTGCCCATGCGTGATAAAGGAATCACGAGAGACTTTTACGTAAATAAATTAGGTTTCAAGGATGTAGGAAGCCAAGACTTTAACCATTACTTGATGGTGCAGAAAGACCACATTCAAATCCATTTTTTCCTGTTTGAAGCACTAGACCCTAAAGGAAATTACGGTCAGGTTTATATTCGCACCGATGATATCGATCTGCTTTATCAAACGATGCTGGATACTCAACAAAGTATTCATCCGAATGGAAGTTTGCATACCAAGCCATGGGGGCAGAGGGAATTTTCAATGCTCGATCCAGACCATAACCTACTCACTTTTGGGCAGGGCATGTAGAGGAATATGGCATATTGCAAATACAATAAGCGGCAATCAATAACTATCTACTGCATTGTTATACCGGATTCATATATGTTCATTTTGCATCGTGATCATTAAGAAATTAAATTGCAAAACAGGTTCGTTTTAAATCGAATCCTGTTTTGTTGGTTAATGTTTATCTCTTTTCTGATGATCTAAGAAATTAAACAGGAGATGGCCGTTTACAATACGTTTTCAATGTAAAATTTTGCTTCCGGGTTTTGCGTTTAAGTGCTTGATCCTTCACCTTTCCGCCTTTTTTGCCTACATTTGAACAATCAAAATTCTAAAGAAATTATGCAATACGATGTCGTTGTTATCGGTTCAGGGCCGGGCGGTTATGTTGGCGCAATCCGTTGTGCTCAGTTAGGTTTAAAAACTGCAGTTATTGAAAAATATAAAACTTTTGGAGGTACTTGCTTAAATGTAGGTTGTATCCCATCTAAAGCACTATTAGATTCATCAGAGCATTTTCATAATGCTGCACATACATTTACTACCCACGGGATCAACCTGAAAGATTTACAGGTTGATATGCCTCAGATGATTGCCCGTAAAGATGATGTGGTTGCACAAAATACTGCTGGTATTACCTATTTGTTTAAAAAGAATAAAATTGATTCTTTTGAAGGAGTGGGATCATTCGTAGATAAAAATACCATTTTAATTACGAAGGCTGATGGTTCTACTGAAACATTATCTGCTAAAAACGTGATTATTGCTACTGGTTCAAAACCAACGGTGTTGCCATTTTTACCGATTGATAAAAAACGAATCATTACCTCAACTGAAGCTTTAAATATTAAAGAAGTTCCAAAATCGATGGTTGTGATTGGTGGCGGAGTAATTGGTTTAGAGTTGGGTTCGGTTTACGCACGTTTAGGGACGAAAGTTTCTGTTGTAGAATTTTTGCCTTCCATCATTGCCACTATGGATGCCAGTTTGGGTAAAGAACTTCAACGTGTTTTAAAGAAAAACCTGGGCATGGAGTTTTATATGGGACATAAAGTTACAGGCGCAACCAACAATGGTGAAACCGTAACAGTTACTGCTGAAACTCCAAAAGGTGAAACCATCTCACTTGATGCTGATTACTGTATCGTTGCTGTTGGCCGCACAGCTTATACTGAAGGTTTAGGTTTAGATAAAATTGGCATCACGATAGAAGAAAGAGGTAAAAAAGTTCCGGTAAACGAACATTTAGAAACCTCGGTTAAAGGTGTATATGCCATTGGCGATGTAATTACCGGACCAATGCTGGCGCACAAGGCTGAAGATGAAGGAACTTATGTTGCTGAAACTATCGCCGGACAAAAACCACACATCAACTATAATTTAATTCCAGGTGTGGTTTATACCTGGCCTGAAGTTGCCTCTGTTGGTTTAACAGAAGAGCAATTAAAAGAAAAAGGAACAAAATATAAAGCAGGCTCATTCCCATTCAAAGCCAGCGGACGTGCAAAAGCAAGCATGGATACTGATGGTTTTATTAAAGTTTTGGCTGACGCTTCTACTGATGAAGTTTTAGGTGTACATATGATTGGTCCACGTGCTGCGGATATGATTGCTGAGGCTGTGATTGCGATGGAATTCCGTGCATCAGCTGAAGATATTGCCCGTACTTGCCATGCTCACCCTACTTATACAGAAGCGTTGAAAGAGGCTGCATTAGCAGCTACTGAAAATAGAGCAATTCATATTTAATATGCTCGTCATGCTGAATTTATTTCAGCATCTTTTTGATAAGACTTTAAATAAATTAAATTAAGGAAATATTACAAAAGCCGATAAGAAATTATCGGCTTTTTTTTGGTTTAACATTTTTTCCATTTTACTTTAGTCTTTCAGATTTCTCTTTCAGCTTGATTTACGTCCATGGTCGTTTCTTACAAGCATGTAAATATGAAACTGTATTTAAGGTTATATGTTGTTAATCAATGCTTTATGTTTTTAAGCATTTACGATACAATCGTAAAACTATTATGCACTCGTTAGAAACGAGCGCAGGGCAAACTGCGAAGTTTTCGGTTAGTGAGACACCATAAGTGTTCGGAAGATATGATTTGTCAATTGAAAACTGCTACTGAATGGTTAACCACCCCTGCCCCTCCTAAATTAAGAAGGGAGTTTCCCTCATAGTTGTATAAAGTAAACTACTATTCATCTTCCGAACAACTGAGGTGAGACACCAACCGATAGGTTAAACTTCGTGTTAGCAGGCTCGTCATGCTGAATTTATTTCAGCATCTTTTTGATAAAACTTTCCAAACCTCGCAGGTTTTTTATGTGTTTAATTTAATAATATGATAACATACAATGATTTATTTGCGTTTGATTCGCCATTATTTTTGCAGATCAGATAAAATAAATCATGAATTGTAAAAAACTCTTCGTAGCCCTGTTAATGGCTACGATGGCAATCACTGCCTGTAAAAAAACTTCAGAACCAATAGATATAGAAGAACCGATCGTTGCCGAAGATATAGCCAGCTTTAAGGAAACTGCTTCTATTGATTTAGGTGGAGAAACATCGGCAGAAATTTCAGCTTATGATCCATCAACCAAAAAATTGTTTGTAGTAAGTAATGAAGGTGGTGCGAAGGTAGAAGTGGTAGATCTAACCAATTATCCAACGGTTACAAAATTAAAAACCATTAGTTTTAATAGTAATGCAGGGATCAATAGTGTTGTCGTGAATAATGGTTTATTGGCCATTGCATTAGATGGTGCTGATAAACAAGGCAATGGCGATGTAGTGGTTTTAAAAACAACAGACTTATCTGAAGTTAAAAAAATTACTGTTGGTGCCATGCCAGACATGGTTACGTTTAGTCCGGATGGAAATTATATCCTTTCTGCAAACGAAGGTGAGCCTAGTGATGATTATAAAGTTGATCCAAAGGGAACCATTTCCATCATCAATATTAAAGATAATTATTCTGTTAAAACATTAGATTTCGCCGCTTTCGAATCACAGAAAGCAACCTTGGTGGCTGGTGGTTTTAGAATCTACGGACCCAATGCAAGTTTTGCTCAGGATATCGAACCTGAATATATCGCCGTAAGTAGCGATTCAAAAAAAGCCTATGTAACCCTTCAGGAGAATAACGGCGTAGCTGAAATAGATATCGTTTCTGGAACCATCACCAAAATCAATCCGTTAGGAACCAGAGATATTAGTTTAGCTGAAAATGCTTTCGATGTAAGTGATAAAGATAGTAAGATCGCTTTAGGAACCTGGCCAATCAAGGCATTCTATCTTCCTGATGCCATTTCCTATTTCACTACTGGTGGAACTTCTTATCTGGCTTTGGCTAATGAAGGTGATACCAGGGCCTGGAAAGGATATGACGAAGAAGCAAGAGTTAAAAGTTTAAAGCTTGATCCAACTAAATTTCCAACGGCGGCAACACTTCAGCTAGATGCAAATTTAGGAAGGCTAACTGTAACCAAAGCTTTTGGTGATACCGACGGCGATGGAGATTATGATGAGCTTTATGCCACTGGCGGAAGAAGTTTGAGCATTTTGAATGCCAGTACTGGTGCGTTAGTTGCCAATATTGGTAAAGATTTAGAGCAACATGTAATTGATGCAGGTAAATATGATGATGAACGTTCTGATAATAAAGGGGTAGAAGTTGAGGGTGTGACTGTTGCTGTTGTGAATGGGAAAACACTTGCTTTTATTGGGATGGAAAGAGTAGATTTGATTGCGGTTTATGATATTACTACACCAACATCTCCAGTATTTGTGCAATTATTTGCCACTGGCGATGCGCCAGAGGGAGTGTTATTCGTAAAACCAAAAGATAGTCCGAATGGTAGAAGCATGCTGGTTGTAGCCAGTGAAGGTGATGGAATGGTTAAGTTCTATCAGCCGAATAAGATATAATCACATCCATCTTGTCTATTAAAAACCCGCCATTTGGTGGGTTTTTTGGTTTAATTGATATCTATATGATAATATTTCTTTACTTTTTCAATTGATTTAAGGAACTTTGCAGTAGTATTACCCGTTCATATAAAAATTAGTAATTTGGAAGAAATTAAAGCAAGTCAGGAAAATATTCAAACAGATGATCAGCCTGTATTAGCCAAAAGCTCTCCAAATAGAATTCGATTAGCCGTTTCACTTTTTTACTTTGGTCAGGGAATTGCCTTCGCATCCTGGGCAAGCCGTATTCCGGATATTAAGCATTCCCTGAATTTATCTGATGGTCAACTAGGAAGTATTTTACTCGCCTTGCCATTAGGTCAGTTAGTTACCATGCCCATTTCTGGTAGATTGGTTACTAGGTATGGGAGTAAGAAAATATTAACCATCACGGCACCTTTATACGTACTGGCATTAGGTAATTTAGGTTTGGCTACCGCACCATGGCATTTAGCGGTGTTCCTTTTTATGTTTGGTGTTGTTGGTAATATGTGCAATATTGCCGTAAATACACAAGGTTCTGAGGCAGAAAAACTTTTCGGCCGACCAATTATGACTTCCTTTCATGGTGCATGGAGCATTGCAGGTTTTACTGGTGCCTTGGTGGGTTTATTAATGGTAAATCTGCATCTAATTCCTTACTACCATTTTTGGATCATTACTTTCCTTATCTGGATTAATGTGTTTTTAAATCATAAACATCTTGTACCTGGTAAAGGTGCACAAACAGAGCGAAAACCGAAATTGTTTACCATGCCAGAAGGTTCTCTTTTGCAGCTGGGTATTATTGGGTTTTGCAGTATGGCAACCGAGGGGGCCATGTTTGATTGGAGTGGTGTTTATTTTAAAGAAATTGTGAAAGCACCAACCTCACTGGTTATTCTGGGTTATGCATCATTTATGATTATGATGGCTACAGGCCGTTTTATTGGTGATAGAATTATAGCGAAGCTCGGTAGGAAAAAAACCATTCAAATCAGTGGTTTAATTATCTCAACAGGAATGTTCATTTCTGTATTTCTACCATATGTGGTAACGGCAACTATTGGCTTTATGTTAGTTGGTATAGGTGTTTCTAGTATCGTACCTACAGTTTACAGTGTGGCCGGTAAAAATGGGAAAGTAGCGCCCGGAATTGCCATTGCGATGGTTTCCAGTGTAAGTTATTTTGGTTTTTTAATGGGGCCGCCTTTAATTGGTTATATTTCTGCACTATCCAGCCTTCAATATTCTTATGCTGTGATTGGTATCTTCGGCCTACTGGTAAGCTTTTTGGTTACCAAAATGAAGGCTATTGAGTAGTGGCTTTCCCTAAGGTATCTTTTTGTACAGGCAGGTAATCCTTTTTAATTAAACCATGTTCTTTAAGTGTAGCAACGGCAATTTCTATCAATCTTAAATTTTCTTCTAAGTGCCCGTGCTGAACTTCTACATTAATATAAGGAATGTGATTGATCATGGCATAAACTGATAATGATCCATCATTTTCGGCAAATTTAGATTGTAAAATCACATTTACGTTTGCCTTCTTTAAACTCGTAAATAATCTGGGTTCAGTTACATATAAGAGGTCATCCCCATCCATTTCAAAGTTGATGAAAACAGAATCTGCTGTGCTGGATAAATCGTAGCCAGGGAGGTAAGATGAGATTCCAAAGCCACCATCTGCATTGTTGTGTAAGGTTAAAAAATAACCTGTCGCCTTTGGATTATAGAAGTCTACAATTTGCTTCCCTGCATTTAGAATAAGTTTTTCTACCTCATTAGAACTATATGCATCTTTTTTTAGACGGGTTTTTACACCAGTTTCAGTATAAATGGCATTCGGATCTATGCGATAAGGATCGTCCATATAAGTGAAGGTATAATCTCTAACGCCACCATATTGACTATCAATCAATTCTCCGCCATACCAGCGGATATAATCAAAACCTGCCTTTACGCCAGTGTCTTCATTATCATGGACCACTAAAAATTTTACGCCATTGGGTTTGTAACTGTATTTTACCAGTGAAATATCAAGATCGGATACTTTAATAAAAGAAGAGTCGCTGGTCATCGCATCAAAAACAGGTGGATGTTGGGCTTTAACTAAAAGCGAAGCGCTGATTAAAATGAGGGATAGGACAATTTTAAACATATCACTAATATACAATGTTGAATAATATTTTGTTTGATACAGAATCATTTATACTGGATTTTATATCTGGAATAATCATTTGTGCTAAAGTTTTGTAAGTTAGAATAGCCATTCCAGATCTTGTATAAGCGCATAAAAAAGGCCGCCTTTGGGAAGGCGACCTTAATTAATTGTTAATCTTTATTTTTAATGTTTAGCATCTATATCGTATTCCAATACATCTTTGTGATCATATGGTTCAACCATTAGCTCATCAATAGATTTTCCTTTTTTGTTAAAACCAAGTTTTTCTAAAATGATATCAAAAATTAGATAAACTACGGGCACTACAATCAGCGTTAAGAATAACGAACTGGTTAAACCCCCAACAATAACCCAAGCCAAACCATTTTTCCATTCTGCACCTGCGCCACTTGCCAGCGCGATAGGAAGCATACCAAAAATCATGGCGATTGTGGTCATCAAAATTGGACGTAAACGTGCGTGGTTAGCTAAAATCAGCGCTTCAATAGTTGATTTGCCTTCAGCTTTCATCTGGTTGGTAAAATCGACCAGGATAATCGCATTTTTCGCCACCAAACCCATTAACATGATAAATCCTAAAATGGTGAAAATACCAATTGAATTATTGGTTAGGGCCAACGCTAAGAATGCACCAATCAAGGCCAATGGTAGCGAGAACATTACCACAAAAGGATAAACAAAACTATCGTACAAGGCTACCATAATTAAGTAAACTAAAATGATGGAGGCTAGTAATGCAATACCTAAAGTACCAAAGCCTTCTGCCTGGTTTTCTTCATCTCCACCCCATGTATAACTTACGCCAACCGGAGCTTTTAACTTACCATTATTTTGCATTTCCAGTAATTTCGATTTAAAATCTGCCACGATTGTTCCTGTTGGCCTACCAATAGATTGTGCCTGAACAGATACTGAAGTAGATTTATTGAAACGCTCTAACTGGCTAGGACCCGAGCCTTCTGTAATGTTTGCAAACTGCGATAATTTAATCTGCGCACCTTGATCGTTTACGAAGATAAGATTACGTACATCATCAATATTTTTTCTGTTAAAATCCTGATATTGAATGTTGATATCGTATTCATATTCTCCTTTTCTATATTTACCGTCAGTATTACCGGCAAAAGCAGTTTGCATGGTAGAACCTACAGTAGATAAGGTTAAACCAACAGCCGACATTTTATCACGATCTACCTGAACATTAATTTCAGGTGTACCTTTTTCTACTGATAATTTAATCTCTGTTGCTCCTGGAATAGTTTTAAGCACATTTTGAGCACCCTCTGCATATTTTAATGCACTATCTAAATTGGAGCCCATTACCACTAAACTAATAGGTGCATTTTCTGCAATACCCAAAATACTAATCGGCACTGTTTTTACTTTCGCTCCAACTAACTCTTTTGCTAATGCACGACTCATTTTGGTAGCAAATACATCAGAAGACATTCCTTCGCGTTTATCACGTTCAACCAACTTTACGTTTATTTCAGATTTGTATGCTGTAGCCTGTGTTCCACCCATATCACCACTGGCCTGACCAACGGTTGTAATCAACTGAGTAATTTCCGGCTGTTTGCTTAAGAAAGCTTCTGCTCTTTGGGTAAAAAAGTTAGTCTGTTCTAATGGCGCATCCTTTGGTAGTTCAATCTGCACCAAAAATTCACCCTTATCTGATTTAGGGAAAAATTCCGATCCGATGAAACCTGCAGCAGCTAACCACATAGCGGCAACAAACAATACCACTACAGCGGCAATGGTTCTTCTTTTATGATTTAATGACCATGTTAAAACGCTGGTAATCCAGATGGTGAATTTTTTAAGTTGTTTCTCAAACCATAAAATAAAGCGACCAAATATGTTTTTACCTTCAATGTGTTCTAACTTTCCATAACGAGAGAAAAGTAGCGGTACAATGGTAAATGATGCGACCAATGATAACAATGTTGCTATGATAACCACCACACAGAACTGGCGTAAAATGTTAGATACCAGCCCTGAACTTACAGCAATCGGAAAGAATACCACCACAATAACCATGGTAATGGATACTACGGTAAAACCGATTTCGCGAGTTGCATCTGACGCTGCACGTACCTTATTCTTGCCCATTTCCATGTGGCGTTGAATGTTTTCCAAAACCACGATGGCATCATCCACCAGGATACCTACCACGAGGGATAGACCAAGCAGAGACATTAAGTTTAAGGTAAAGCCAAATAAACTAATCCCGATAAACGTAGCAATTAATGATGCCGGGATAGAAACCATTACGATTAATGCATTACGCAAACTGTGCAGGAAGAATAGCATTACAAAGGCTACCAGAACAACGGCCAGGATTAAATCGTGAATAACGGCATCAGCAGATTCCAGTGTGAAAATGGAACTATCATTTACAATTTTAATATCAAGCTTGTTCGCTGCATATTCGGTTTTAAGTTTCTCAATTATGGCGTGTACGCCTTCACTTACTTCTACGGCATTGGCATCACTTTGTTTAATAATCTGGATAGCGATGGAGGCCTTGCGGTTGATCCGTGCTAATTTTTCAGTTTCTTTTTGTGAATCCTGTACATCAGCTACATCGCCTAAACGAATTTGAGTGCCACCTTTGGAAGTGGTTAATACTAAATTTCGAAGTTCTTCAATGCTTCTGTATTTACCAGATAAACGGATTAAGACATCCTGATTTTCAGTTTTAACGCTTCCTGTAGGGAAATCAAGGTTAGAACTTAAAATCATCTGCTGAACCTGAGGAACAGCCAGATTGTAGCCTTGTAATTTATTGGCATCTAAAGAAACCTGAATTTCACGTTCAGAACCACCAACAAGGTTAACCTGTGCAATACCTTTTACCCTTGAGATTACTGGTGAAATTCGCTGATCTATTAAATCATAGAAACTCACATCATCCATATTTGCAGATGCAGTCATGGTAATTACCGGTAAATCATCCAACGAGAATTTACTTAATGAAGGTGTTTTTACATCATCTGGTAAATCCGAAAGAATCGCATTGATCTTTCTTTGCGCATCATTTAAGGAAAGATCAACATTGGCCGCATCCGTTAAGGTAATGGTTACTGTTGATAAACTTTCGAATGATACGGCATTGATCTTTTTAATGTTCTCTAAGGATGATACCGCATCCTCAATTTTCTTAGTTACGGTATTTTCTACCTCGGCAGGAGAAGCGCCTGGATAAATGGTTGAGATGGATACTACGTTGTTTGAGAATTTTGGTAATAATTCATAACCCAACGAAAAGTAACTCAATAGCCCCAGAAGCGTAAGTGCGGTAAAAACCACAATTACCAGCGAGGGCCTCTTTATAGAAATGTCTGTTATTTTCATTTTTATTTTTTATGCTGGTGGTTTGGCCACCGCGTTTTCTGACTAATGACTTTAGACTTTCAGCTTATTTAACAATGCTTACAGCAGTACCTTCAGCTAAGTTAATCTGGCCACTGGTAATTACGGCTTCACCTTCATTTAAGCCTTCAATAATTTCCACATTATCGCCTAAAATACGTCCTGAAACTACCTTACGTACCTTAGCTTTGTTGTTAGATTTATCATAAACAAATACTTGATTGCTGCTTACACTACCTACAAAAGAAGTACGTGGGATCAGGATACTTGGTGCTTGTTTAGGGAAGTTAAATACAGCAGTGCCGTACATACCCGCTCTTAAACTGTTTTTAGTATTGTTGGTTACTTCAATTTCGATAGGGAAATTTAAAGTTGCATCAGCTTTAGGTGCAATAAAAGTAATTCTGCCAGAAAATTTTTCATTAGGGAAAATGGTTGATTTTATACTGATCTGATCGCCAATTTTGATATTCGCTACCTGAGATTCGTTTACATTTACTTTAAGCTTCAGTTTAGAAACATCAACCAGTTCAAATAACTGTGTACCTTGTGCAGTTACGAATGCACCAACTTCAATGTATCTTTTGTTTACGATACCATTAATTGGAGATTTAATATTTGCATCACTTAACTTTCTTTGTGAAGCCTGCAGACGTAATTTTGCATTTCTGGTAGACAGCTTAGCCTGATCTAATTGTTGTTGGGTTACACCTCCGGTTTGAAATGAGCTTTGGTATCTGGCTTCATCTCTAACTGCATTTTGATAAGTAGCTTCAGCAGTTTCTCTGTCTGTATTAATGATTTCTGCATCCAGGCGTGCTAATGGCTGGCCTTTAGTTACTTTATCACCTTCATCTACATAAATTCTGGTTACACGACCAGCATTTTCTGATAAGAAGTTCAATTCTTGTTTCGGTGCGAAGTTTCCGTTCGCCACAAAATCTACATCAACAACTTTTTTCTCTACAGTGGCCACACGTACGGCAACTGCACCACCACCTTCGGCAATGTAGGCCGTTTTGGCCTCGTTCTTTTTCTTATTGTTGGTTAAAACATAGGCTATTGCACCCAGGGCAACAACAATAATGACAATTATGGTAATTATTCTTTTCATTTCTATTGTACTAGCGATTTAATATTTCCGTTTGATTTGATTAATTGAATTTCGGCAACTTTATAGTTTAGCAGTGCCTGGTTATAGCTGTTTTGTGCCTGAGTGAGGGAGTTTTCCGTATCCAGCAAATCAGTTAAAGTCGCTAAGCCATTATTGTAATTGTTCTGTGTGCTTTTATAAATTTCTTGTGCCAGTTCGGCATTTTTACGTTGAGAAAGAATCGTGTTTAAGTTATTACGAAGTTGAATCTTTGCATTCTCGTAAGCTAAATTTAGTGAATTCGTAGATTCTTTTCTATCTTCTTTTGCTTTTCTGATTTCCACATCTGCCTGACGGACTTTTGAACGGGTTAGAAAACCATTAAAAATAGGAACCTTTAAGGTTAAACCAATCGCTGATGCACCGTAGCCAATCGCTGCTGCATTTGAAGAAAGGAAATCAAAACCATCGCTCTGGCTTGAATAAGTATAATTTCCAGTTAATGATAGGCTAGGGTAGTATTCAGCTACATAAGCCTTCCGCTGAAGAGATAAAAGTTTATCTTGTGTATCTAATAATTTTACTTCAGTACGGTTGCCAAAATCAATAGTTTCTGCAAATTCCGGTAATTGAGATACGTTTGTCAACTCTGCTTTTGGTAACTCAATAGGAGTTGTAACAGGCATACCCATTGAAAATTTTAATTGATTTTCTAATTGAGTAATGGCATTTACTGTTTGCTCTCTTTGGGTAGTTAAGTTGGTGAGGTTAACATTGATCCGATCTACATCAATTTTTCTGGCTAAACCATTTTGATATTGATTGGACACAATTTTTTCTACCACTTTAACATTTTTGATATTGGTATCAATCACACTGAGTTGCTCTCTGTTTACCAATACCTGATAATAGTTGTTGGCTACCAGTTCTATAATCTGCTCTTCTGTTAATTGAGAAGTCAGGTTATAATATTCCTCACTTGATCTTGCAGCTTGCAAGCCGGTAAAAACCTGTTGGTTAAATAACTGTTGCGAAAATTGTACACCAGCAGAAGAATTCCAGTTCTGCCCTAATTTAATCGCTTGTGTTTGACCACCAAAATTTGCAACCAACTGGCCGATAATGGGGTTGTAGGTTATGCCTGCATTACCTGTAATTTGTGGTAAAGCCTGTGCCCTTACTTCCTGAACCTTGTATCTGCCACTTTCAATATCCAATTTCGATTTACGAATATTGGTATTGTTCTGGAGCGCATAGGTTAGCGCTTCTTTAAGGGTAATCTGCTGCTGAGCAGATACCAACTGCGGTAAAGCCATGCCGATCATCAGGACGAGCATCAATTTTACCATTTTTACTCTAAGCATAATGTATTGTTTTTTGTTTTAGGGTTCCTATCTGTTACTATTTTTCTGTTGGTATAATAAAACCAATTATTTTTATTTGCTCAATTTATCCTTAGTTTAACTTAAGGTTTTGACTTTTAGCTTTTCAGTTTTGTCTTTTAGCTTTAGTCTTTTAATTTTCCGCTTTAGTCTTTTAGCTTTGGTCTTTCCGCTTATTCTCTAGCAACCTAATCCTTTGGCGAAAATTAAAGAGAGATCTTTCTGTTTCTGTTTCATTTTATTCACAGCTTTTTTATCAGGAAGTAAATCTTTACCCAGCTCCATAATGCACATGTTGGTTAAACCCATCAAACTTTCCAGATAGAGCTCTGCTACGTGCGACATATTCTCATGTTTAATCTCACCCTTCTGTTGTGCCCTTTCAAAAATCTCTGCATAAAAAACTTTTTCCGAATCTTTAAGTGCTGTCAGTTTCTTCTTCATGGAGTCATCATTAAAAATATCAGGCAGTCCTTCTGAGATTCTTAACATAAAATATTTCATGAAAAAGGTATTTCTAATCTCGATCGTTTGAAATAAAACAGTTTCTAAAGAGGCTTCTGGATTGCATTTCTTTTTTAACAAGTCAAAATAGTCTGTAAATACCTTTTCTATTACACCAACTATCAAACTTTTCTTATCTGGAAAATAATAATAAAGAGAGGGTTTAGATACGGAAAGATCTTCAGCAATATCATTCATGGTGGTTTTACCTATACCAAAATGGCTGAAACGTTTGATCGCTCCGTCAATAATTTGTTCTCTTTTTTTATCAGCTACAATCATTTTACTTTTTTACTTTCTGACTTTTTTTATATTTTAGTCAAAGTTAGATTTAAATTTTCATTTCTTAATCAGCAGACCATCATAACGTTCGACAACTGACATATGAATGACAATCAATTTGCGTTTTAAATGATTTATATATATTTACAAACCAATAACTTAAGAATGATGCATGTTATATTTGGGATTTCAATCACATTGTGTACACTCATTGTGATGGAATGTCTGTCCTGGTTTATCCATAAGTACTTATTTCATGGACCGTTGTGGTTCTTGCATAAAAGTCATCATGAAAAATCGCATTCTTTTTTGGAGTGGAATGATTTATTCGCCTTACTTTTTGCTGCACTTTCTTTATATCTAATGTATCTCGATCGAAAGCATTTTGGTTATCGCTTTTTTATTGGCTTCGGTATTACTTTATATGGCATCATTTATTTCGTGATTCACGATTGGTTTGTGCATAGAAGATTTAAAACTTTTAAAAGCAATAATACTTATCTGCAAATGGTTAGAAAGGCGCAT
Source organism: Pedobacter psychrotolerans (assembly GCF_004340665.1). Classification (GTDB taxonomy): domain Bacteria; phylum Bacteroidota; class Bacteroidia; order Sphingobacteriales; family Sphingobacteriaceae; genus Pedobacter; species Pedobacter psychrotolerans. The sequence goes on along the minus strand of NZ_SLWO01000002.1, from coordinate 677,921 downwards.
AAAATTCACCATAAAAATCAACGCAAAGAAAAGGGGAAGGCATTTGGATTGCTATTTGTTAAAAAAAGCTTAGTGAAGTAGGTCTTTTATTATTATCGAAGGCACTTCTAACATAGTTAATTTTTATTTTACTTTTGCAGCCTAACACCACAATACCATGCCTCAGATTTTAGAAAACGTTTCATTAAAGCCTTATAACTCATTTGCTATTGATGTTAACGCACACTATTTTGCTGAAATAGAAACAGAAAACGATTTGAATGAATTGTTTCAAAATCCACTTTTCAGTAATCAAAAACGGTTAATCGTTGGTGGGGGGAGCAATATTTTGTTTACGCAGGATTTTGATGGCTTAGTGGTGAAAATGAGCATCAAAGGAATTGAATCCAGAATCGAAGGAAATCAGGTGTTGGTAACAGCAGGATCTGGAGAAGTTTGGAATGATTTTGTAAACTATTGTGTGGTCAATAATTTTGCTGGTGTAGAAAACCTGAGTTTAATTCCAGGAACTGTTGGAGCATCGCCTATTCAAAATATAGGTGCATACGGTGTAGAACTTAAAGATATATTTGAAAACTGTGCTGCTTTTGAAATTAAAACCGGTCAGATTAAAACTTTTAATTTTGAAGATTGCCAGTTTGGTTATCGAGAAAGCATTTTTAAAGGTGCATTTAAAGGACAGTATATTATTACCAAAGTTACTTTTCGCTTATCATCGCAGGCTCAGCTAAATACCAGTTATGGCGCAATTGAGGCCGAGCTGCAGAATCGTGGTATTGAAAGCCCAGGTATAGCAGATGTTTCTGCTGCTGTAGCCCACATTCGGGTAAGTAAGTTGCCAGATCCTTCTACAATTGGCAATGCCGGAAGTTTTTTCAAAAATCCCATCATAGAAAAACATGAATTTGCCGATGTTGTGGCTCAACACCCTGATGTGGTGCATTATCCTACGGCAGATGGTAGAATTAAACTCGCTGCGGGTTGGTTAATTGAGCAATGTGGTTGGAAAGGCAAAAGAGTTGGTGAAACAGGTACCTGGAAAAATCAGGCTTTAGTTTTAGTTAACCATGGGCATGCGTCTGGCACGGAAGTGTATCAATTTTCTGAACAGATTATAGACAGTGTAAAGTCCACTTTTGGAGTCACTCTTGAACGCGAAGTAAATATTCTGTGACGAAAATGTACTTTTTTGTTGTTTTAGGATATTAAAGCAACAACAATAATTTTTGGTATTAAGTTTGATTGTATATCAGCAAATGAACATCAATTCATTTGTTTTAATCTCCTAAAGCTAAATATCATGACAAAATTTGAATTCAACCATCTGGTTAACCATCACTCTGTTTCACTTAGATCTTACGCTTTGAATTTTACTAAAGATGCGGAAGATGCGAATGATCTTGTTCAGGATACGATGCTAAAAGCAATCACTTATTATAACAAGTTTAAAGAAGGAACAAATTTAAAGGGTTGGTTGTTTACCATTATGAAAAATACTTTCATCAATAACTATCGTCGCTTGGTGAAGACAAATACTTTAATTACTCAAAGCGAAGATATCTCTTCAGCAAATCTTTCTTATAGTGCGACTAAAAATCAAGCGGAAAGTAAGTTTGTATTGGGTGATATTGATAAAGCACTTTCACAATTGCCTGAAGAATATTATGTTCCATTCATTCGTTACTTTGAAGGATATAAATATCATGAAATTGCTGATATGTTAGAAATTCCAATCGGAACAGTTAAAACGCGTATTCACGTAGCGAGGGGAATTCTGAAAAAATATTTGAAAACATATTCTAAAGATATCGCCATTGCAGAAATGGCTTAAATTACATCTAGTTATAAACTAAAGTCTCGAGTTAATCGGGACTTTTTTTTTGCTCTTTTTTGGGTTTTGTTATTGTATTGTTCTTTGCGATATTATGGTATCAATACATTAATTCTCTCGATAGCACTAACGCTAAAAGTGTGGTATCATTAAATACACATGATAATCAGAAGAGAAGAAAATATAACGATTTTTTCGCTAAAAGCAAAAGGCCCGGAAAAACCAGGCCTTATTTGCTTATCATATATTTGGTTAGTTGATTCTTATGTTTACTTTCAACAATTCGCCTTCTCTTTCGTTTCGAAACAAATGCAAACCTTGAAAAATATTGCGTTTAAAAGGTTATTTGCAGTGTTTTTGTTTTGTGGATATAAAGATAAGGGAAATTTTAAATTTGTCAAGCTTTTTTTAACTTTTTTATTATTTCTTTTGCTACCACTTGTCCGGATATGATGGCAGGTGGCACTCCAGGGCCTGGAATCGTTAATTGTCCGGTGTATAACATGTTTGTTACTTTGCTTTTCATCTTTGGTTTTAGGAAAGCGGTCTGTTTCAAAGTGTTTGCTAAGCCATATGCATTTCCTTTGAATGCATTGTAATCACTTACGAAATCATTCATAGCGTAACTTCTTTTAAAAATAATAGCATCGCGGATCTCATTGCCTGTTAGGTCTCTGAATCTATCAGCCAGAATTTCAAAGTATTCTGCTCTTTTGATTTCACTATCTTCCAGACCAGGTGCTACAGGAATCAGGAAGAAAAGATTTTCACAGCTTTCTGGAGCAACGCTATCGTCAGTTACAGAAGGGCAGCAAGCATAGAATAAGGGTTTAGATGGCCACTTCGGATCAGTATATATTTCTTCTGCATGCTGATCAAAATTTTGATCGAAAAATAAATTATGGTGGAGAATATTTTTTAGTTTCTTATTTAAAGCGATATAAAAGAGGAGACTTGAAGGGGCCATGGTTCTGCTTTCCCAATATTTTTCGTCATAATTTCGATAAGGTTTATCCAGTAAATGTTGCTCTATATGATGATAATCAGCGTTTCCGACTACATAATCTACATTAAAATTGCCTTTATCGGTTTTGATTGTTTTCGCTATCTTATCTTTTACTTCAATTTTAGATACAGTAGTGTTAAATAAAAACTTAACACCTTGTTGTTCGGCAATGGTTTGCATGGCTGAAACGATTTTATGCATTCCACCAATCGGATACCATGTGCCCATAATAAGGTCAGCATAATTCATCAGGCTATAAAGAGCAGGTGTGTTTTGAGGCGTTGCGCCAAGAAACAGCACCGGAAATTCCAGCAGCTTTCTTAGTTTTTCGTTTTTAAAAAGTTTGTAAACATGCCTGCGCATATTGCCGAGTAACTGTAATTTAATACCACTTACGGCTAATCGTGGATCAAAATATTCCATCACGCTATGCGACGGTTTAAATACATATTCATTCATGCCGACATCATATTTGTATTTCGCCTGCTGAAGAAATATGTCAAGGCTTTTGCTGCTTCCAGGTTCTAATTCTTCAAAAAGTGCATACAGTTTTTCTGTTGTAGCCGGTACATTTAAGGTATCTTCTTTGTTGAAATAAATTCGGTAGGAGGGATCCAGTCTTTTGAGCTCGTAAAAATCGGAGGTTGTTTTATTAAATAATTGATAGAAGTTTTCAAAAACATCTGGCATCCAATACCAGCTTGGACCCATATCAAATGTAAAGCCATCCTTTTCCCAGATTCTGGCCCTGCCACCAGCCATCTCATTCTTTTCGATTACAGTAACCTCGCAGCCATTTTTTGCTAGTAAAGCTGCGGCAGAAAGCCCCGCGAAACCAGCGCCAATAACTACAATCTGTGGTTTTTTATACATAATGTAAATAAAAGGATTTTATGGGATTTTGTTTGGATAATAATGATATAGATGTAATTCTTTTATTTGTGAAGGCTAGTAAATACTGCCTGTCATTCAGAGCGTAGGAAGGAATCCAAGCTACAGGGCACAGCAGTTTAATTAATCTTCTGCTGAATGGTTATTTGTTTTATTAAATGTCAGTGTTTCATTGGGGTACAGATTCTTCGCTGGCGCTCTGAATGACAATTGTTCGTTGGTCTGTCATTCAGAGCGTAGCGAAGAATCCCTAACCTACATGCACAGTAGTTTGATTAACATTCTGCTTAATGGTTGTGTGTTTTATTAAAAGTCAGTGTTTCATGGGCTACAGATTCTTCGCTGGCGCTCTGAATGACAATTTCCGCTGGGTCTTTCATATCTGTCATTCAGAGCGTAGCGAAGAATCCCTGAGTTACATGGCGTAGCAGTTTAATTAACCTTCTGCCTAATGGTTGTTTGTTTTGTTAAAAGTCAGTGTTTCATAGGTTGCAGATTCTTCGCTGTCGCTCTGAATGACAAAGTGTATCTTGATCAAGTGTCATCCTACTCTGAAAAGATTTCTTCATTTAGAAACTTCCAGTCTGGGTTTTCTAATGCAATTAAAGCATTTTTTTTTGCCCTTGACCATCCTTTAATTTCCTTCTCTCTTTCAATGGCATGTTGAATATATTGGTAACGTTCGAAAAATATAAGGAAGTGGCAATTGTATTTCTTTGTGAAAGCGTATCTGTTATTAATGTTTTCTATATGTTGTTTCAGTCTGGTGTACAAATCGTTTGTGACACCAGTATAGATTACAGTTTTGTTTTTGTTGGTGAGTATGTAAACAAAGTAGTTGTGGTTCATTAATAAAATTAATTATTTTAAATGATTTGTTCATGTGGCAAATGTTCTTCTAATGGTTTGTTAAAATTATTGCTGGCCTGCCCGTGTCTGTCATTCAGAGCGTAGCGAAGAATTTTCAAGCTAAAGGGCACAGCTGTTTGATTAACATTCTGCCTAATGGTTGTTTGTTTTGTTAATAGTCAGTGTTTCATGGGTTGCAGATTCTTCGCTAGCGCTCTGAATGACAATTTCCGCTGGGTCTTTCATGTCTGACATTCAGAGCGTAGCGAAGAATCCCTGAGTTACAGGGCTGAGCAGTTTAATTAACATTCTGCCTAATGGTTATTTGTTTTGTTAATAGTCAGTGTTTCATAGGGTACAGATTCTTCGCTGTCGCTCTGAAATGACAATTTCCCGCTAGGTTTTCATATCTATCATTCAGAGCGTAGCGAGGAATTTTCAAGCTACAGGGCTCAGCTGATTAATTTCTCCCTCTGGCTATCTGTTCTGTGTTTTATTAAAAGTCAATGTTTCATTGGGGTACAGATTCTTCGCTAGCGCTCTGAATGACAATTTCCCGCTGGGTCTTTCATGTCTGTCATTCAGAGCGTAGCGAAGAATCCCTAAGCTACACGGCACAGCTGATTAATTTCTCCCTCTGGCTCTGGCTATCTGTTCTATGTTTTATTGAAAGTCAGTGTTTCATGGGGTGCAGATTCTTCGCTGGCGCTCTGAATGACAAAGAATGCGAAGAATCCCTACCTACAAGGTGCTGTATTTGATTTCCATCTGCCTATCAGTTTTTTTAGGAATTAGGTTTCATCTGCTGCGTGCTAACAAAGCATGTTGATCAATCAATGTATTTGCTTTCCTTTTATTACATTTGCAATTAACCATGTTTAAACTTCGATTATCTCTTCTACTCCTTCTTAGTGTAAATTTCTGTTATGCGCAGTTATCTTCAAAAGAACTTTCGGTGCTTAAGAACGATTTGGTAAAGGCAGTTGAAGATCCTAAATTAACTGATTCCTTATTTGTTAAATTAAATAAGTTGAGTGGCAAAACGGCTTTAACAACTGCTTATCTTGGAACACTGGAAGCGTTAAAAGCAAAACATGCCTGGAATCCATACAGTAAGATAAAATATGTAAAGGCATCGCAGAAAGCTATGCAACAGGCTGTTAATATGGATAAAGAAAACTTGGAAATTCGTTTCATGCGCTTTTCTATTGAACACTTCACGCCGTCCTTTCTGGGTTTTAGTAAAAATTTAAACCTTGATCGCAAACAAATTGTTAAGCACTATCAGCATGATAATTTTGGTAATGCTGATCAGGCGCTTATTAAAAATGTGGCTAAGTTCATGATCGAAAGTAAACGTTGTACGCCAGAAGAAGTTAAAGTCTTAAAAAAATTCGTTTAAATGAACTACATTTATTTACTCATCAATATTGCTGTAATTTTCTTCCCTCTGGTATTGTCTTTTGATAAGAAAGTTCATTTTTTTAGTAAGTGGAAATTTATTGTTCCGGCAATATTAATTACCGGCATTGTTTTCTTGATCTGGGATTTACTCTTTGTGAAATTAAACGTGTGGTCTTTCAATCCAGATTACATTACAGGGATTAATCTTTGGGGGTTACCGCTAGAAGAGATTCTTTTTTTCTTAACAATTCCTTATGCCTGTGTTTTTATCTATGAGTGCTTAAATGTATACTTCCCGAAAAATGGACTGCAGAAATATAGTCTTGCGCTAAGCAATCTGTTTCTTGGCTTATGTATCGCTATTCTTTTCTTTGGTTATCGCTATTGGTATACGGTCATTAATTTTGGTTTTCTGTTTGTAGTGCTGGCCTATGTGGAATATGTTAATAGTAAGCTTCGCTTTATGTTTAGGTTTTACAGAGCTTATTTAGTGGCTTTGATTCCATTTTATATCGTGAATGGATTTTTGACGGCAATACCTGTGGTGATCTATAATAATAAGGAAAACCTGAGTTTCAGAGTGGGTACTATTCCTTTTGAAGATCATTTCTATTTAATGAGCTTGTTGCTAATGAACATTTATTTATATGAATGGTTTAAAAGCAGAGCGATTAAATAATGGAATTGCCTGTATATACCAAACAGCAATTGGCTTTGCGAAACGGACAGGATAAACCTCAGATTTGGGTGGCTTACAAAGGTTTTATATATGATATGACCGATAGTCGCTTATGGCGTAACGGCAAGCACTATGAGCATTGGGCAGGGCAGGATCTAACTGATGAGCTGCAGGATGCGCCTCATACCGAAGCCGTTTTTGAGAAGTTTACTCCGGTTGCTAAGATGATATAACAAGAATGCCGCAAATGTACAGATCATCAATATCTGCAAATCTGCGGCAATCACTTACAATTGGAATTTTCCAATTGCTATTTAAATTGGTTAAGCTTCAATAGTGAAGGCGCTTAAGCTTACAAACTCCTGGATTCTATCCGCAACCTCTTTGTCTGTTAAATTTAATAACCTTTCTGTTCCAAATTTTTCTACACAGAATGATGCAAGTGCTGATCCATAAATAATGGCATTTTTCATGTTATTAAAATTGATGGTACCTACTTTAGCCATATAGCCAATAAATCCGCCTGCGAAAGTATCGCCTGCTCCAGTTGGATCGAAAACTTCTGCCAGAGGCAATGCTGGTGCAGAGAAAATCTGATCTTCATGAAATAACAAAGCACCATGTTCACCTTTTTTAATGATTAAATACTTAGGTCCCATCGTCAGGATTTTTTTAGCGGCTTTAACCAATGAATATTCGCCTGAAAGTTGACGTGCTTCTGCATCATTGATGGTTAAAACATCCACCATTTTAATGGTTTCTAGTAAATCATCCATCATAATATCCATCCAGAAGTTCATGGTGTCCATTACAATCAACTTAGGGCGATTTTTAAGGCGTTTAATCACGGTTTGCTGTACTTGTGGGGTTAGGTTACCTAACATCAAGAATTCGCAGTCCTGGTAGCTTTCCGGAATGATCGGATCAAAATTTTCCAACACATTTAATTCTGTAATTAGGGTATCGCGGCTATTCATATCATTATGGTATTTGCCTGACCAGAAAAATGATTTTTCGCCAGCCTTAATCTGCAAGCCTTCGGTATCTATTCCATGTTTAGTGAAGGTATCTATATCTGCTTTTTGAAAATCATCACCTACTACAGCAACAATTTTTGCTTGATTATAGAAGTAAGATGCAGCTAAACTAGCGTATGTTGCAGCGCCACCAACAATTTTATCTGTTTTTCCGAATGGAGTTTCAATAGCATCGAACGCTACAGTACCTATGATTATCAGGCTCATATATTTTAATTTGAATTTTTTTAAAAATTTTTCACTGCAAATATTGCATAAATAATTTAAAAGCCCTAATATTGCATTCCCAAAACGAACAAGGGTTTGCAAGCTGAAAAGTATTGAAAACTTCGATTTGGGAAACAACCGGCACTCCTTCTTAGCTCAGCTGGTTAGAGCATCTGACTGTTAATCAGAGGGTCGCTGGTTCGAGCCCAGCAGAGGGAGCAAAAATCCTCACAGTGATGTGGGGATTTTTTATGACAAACTTGCTAAATGATTTTAGCAAAACATATAATACCAACCAGAATAAATTCCTTCTTAGCTCAGCTGGTTAGAGCATCTGACTGTTAATCAGAGGGTCGCTGGTTCGAGCCCAGCAGAGGGAGCTGATTCTTATCAGCTAGCCCCACTCCGTCCGAGTGGGGCTTTTTATTTTCTAAAGCATAGGGAATTTGAACGACTTGAACTTTTTCACCGAAAGCAGGATCAAATTTATTTGCCAACAATTACTTTTCGGTGCGCTAATCCCCATTCTGTCAGATCATTAATAATGGTTTTCAAAGTCATGCCATATTCTGTTAATTGATATTGAACCGATATAGGCTGAGTTTCTAATACTGTTCGCTTTATCAATTTATTGATTTCCAACTCCTTTAATTCCTTACTTAGCATTTTGTTTGATATGCCTTGTACATCATTCAAAATATCAGAAAATCTTCTTTTGTTATAATAGCAAATGGATGAGATGATGGATATTTTCCATTTCCCATTCAGTACATCCATTGCATCATGGACAGCCATGATCTCTTTTTTGTGTCCTAATTGACAGTGATCTTCAATCATAAGTTACTTAGTTACTCGAAAGTTACTGTTACTTTCGGTTACAAAGTAACTGAAATAAATTGATTCATGATACCTTTACAGCTTAAACAATTAAAGATAATCATGGACTTTACAAATAAAAACGTCGTTATAACAGGAGGAACTACTGGAATCGGATTTGCAACAGCAAAAGCATTTATTGCCGCAGGTGCCAACGTTTGGATAACAGGTAGAAATACCGAAAATCTTCAAAAGGCATCCGCAGAAATAAATAACCCTAAATTGAACACTGTGTTATGCGACACATCGAAACTTCCTGATATTTCTATCTTGGAAAAAACAATTGCCGAAAGTGGAAGCAAAGTAGATGTTCTTTTTCTGAATGCAGGTATTGCAACATTTGAACCTATAGAAAAAGTTAGCGAGGCAAATTTTGATGCACAATTCAATACCAACGTAAAAGGACATTTTTTCACCTTGCAAAATTTACTTCCTCACCTGTCAGACGGAGCCTCGGTATTGTTTACCTCTTCAACAGTAGCAACAGCTGCAAATTTGGGTGCAAGCGTATATTCTGCGACTAAAGGAGCACTGAATAAAATTGCCCAGATTGCTGCAAATGAACTGGCAGGAAGAAAAATTCGTGTCAACATTGTTAGCCCGGGACCTGTAGCAACACCAGGTTTAGAAAATGCTGTACCGTCAGAAGCAAAAGATTTTTTAGCTGCTGCTACAGCTTTGCAAAGGCTGGGTAATCCAGATGAAATTGCAAAAACAGTATTGTTCCTGGCGTCTGATGCTGCAAGCTTTATTACCGGAACAGAAATTATAGCTGATGGCGGTTACCTTAACTATGCATTAAAGTAAATTGGCAATATCATTTTGAAATAGTTAAAACAGAATAAGCGGCATTTGCCGCTTATTCTGTTTTTGAGTAATTGATGAGTATTTTATCATTAAGTCTTTGTTTAATGAGGTAAAAAGCTGAAAATTAAGCATTAAAAAAATCATTAATGTCACACTATTATTTTTCAAGTGTCTATTGGTTATATGAATAGAAATATCCTTTTTGCAGTCATTTTTTTTATTTCCATTAACCAAAAGGTAAGGGCGCAACAAAATGTTAGTTTGGTTACTGCTGATATTGATCATTTCTGGGTAGCTTACGATAAGATCATTGCGACAAAAGATACTGTAGCGCAGTATGCTTACCTAAATAATTTATTTATTCAGAAAGGTACGCCCGGACTAAAAGCGATGATGCAGGCCAGAAGTTATACGGCCAAATCCTATATTGATGCCATCAGTCAAAAACAAGCATATTTCAATTCCATACGTAAGAATACTCTAAGGGTTAATGATTATGCAACTGCTATAGCCAGCAAGATTTCGATATTGAAGCAGCTTTACCCGGCATTAAAACCAGCAGAAATTTATTTTACCATTGGTGCATTTAGGAGCGGTGGAACAACATTGGGTAATATGGTCCTTATTGGAAGTGAGATTGCAATGGACGATGAGCATCTGGATAATTTAGTATTCACCAACATCCATGAGTATGTACATACCCAGCAAAAAACAAGTATGGGAGATAATCTTTTAGCACAATGTGTTCTGGAAGGGGTAGCTGAATTTATTTCCGAGCAAGCGATGTCAACCCATTCAACTCTTCCTGCACTTGCCTTTGGTAAATCAAATCCGGTTACGGTGAAGCAGGATTTTGCTACACAAATGTTTAATACAGGAAATGGATTTTGGCTATACAGTAATGCGGAAAACCAATTTGGTGTCAGGGATCTTGGCTATTATGTTGGATATGCCATTGCCCAGCGGTATCATTTAAATACAATTGATAAAACCAAGGCAATTAAAGAGATGATCGAACTTGATTATAATAATATGGAAGCTTTATACAACTATGTAGATCAATCTGGATATTTTGATAAAAAAGTAAAGAGTTTAAAGCGTGCTTATGAAAAAAATCGTCCTTCAGTTATTAATGGAATCGTTACAAAATCAGAGCACGAAATTGATTCGTTGAATTACAAAATTACAGTTAAGTTTTCAAAACCGATGGACAAGCGCTATAGAAGCTTTGAACAAGGTCCGTTAGGTCAGGATAGTTCCATGCGTATAAAAAAAGTTATTGGATTCTCGGAAGATGGCAAATCTGCAGAATTTGAAGTGGAGCTGAAACCTAACAAACGATATCAGCTTGTAATAGGAGAAGGATTTAGGGATTTGAACGGCGCCAGGATAAAGCCATACCTCATCGATTTTAAGACTGGAAATGAATGATTTTTATAGGTGCTAATTTATTGCCTTGGTAATATCATATAGTAAATTAAATGATATGTTGTCTTTGCATCGTTTTTACAAAACATACTAATGTTTCTATAAATTATCCAGATTTTCCAAACAGTCATTTGCCCGCTGTAAAACTGCTGATTTAAGTTCAGGTTTCATTTTATCCCAAAGGCGATACACCATTGAAAGGCGGTGGTTATGCTGAAGTTTTTCTCTGTGGCGGTCGTGGAAATCCCAGTACAAACTGTTAAAGGGGCAGGCATTTTCTCCTACTTTATCATTTCGGTCATATTTACAACTTTCACAGTAATTACTCATTTTGTGGATATAGTTCGCCGATGCGGTGTAAGGTTTCGACCCTATGATTCCACCATCAGCATATTGACTCATGCCCCGGGTATTGGTGATTTCTACCCATTGTATGGCATCGATATAAATGCTTAAATACCAAAAATCCACATCATCTGGATTGATGCCAGCCAGAAGTGCAAAATTTCCGGTGATCATTAAGCGTTGAATATGATGGGCATAAGCATGATCCAAAGATTGAGAAATGGAATGCTTTAAACAGTTCATTTTGGTTTCACCTGTCCAATACCATGACGGGAGTTTTTTGTTGTAATTAAAGTAATTGAGTGTTTCAAATTCAGGCATCTTCATCCAATAAATACCCCTCATGTATTCTCGCCAGCCTAAAATCTGCCTGATGAAGCCCTCAATCTGATTCAAGGCAATCAATTTTTTATCTTTTTCCCAGGTAGCTAAAGCTGTATTCACAACTTCCGTGGGCGAAATTAACTTCGTATTCATGCTAAATGATAGGCGGGAATGATAAAGCGACCACTCATCTGTATGCATCGCATCCTGAAAGGTACCAAATAGCGGCAGGCAATTTTCGCAGAAATAATGAAGAAGTTGAAGTGATTGTTTTCTGTTTATTGGCCATTGTAAATATTGCGGTTCGATATGGCCAATGGTTTTTACCTTTGCTTTAGTGATCCGATCGTAGGGTTTTCTTACATCATTGTCGAATAGTAAAGGAGGATTAGGTTTGTGGTTCTTCGGTAGTTTTTTTCGGTTTTCTACATCAAAATTCCATTTCCCTGCTTCCGGATCATGATCATTATTAATTAAAATCTGGTGTTTTACCCGCATGGCCCGATAAAAACTTTCCATAATCAGTTCTTTCTTCCCCGAAAAAAAATCTGCCAGTTCAGTTCTGCCAGTATAGAAATGTTCACTATCGAAACTATGCGAGGGAATATCAAGGCTGCGACAAAAATCATTCATCTGCTGATCCAGCCTGTACTCATCTGGAAGCTGGTAATGAAATGCTTCAATACCATGCTTTTTAATTAACTCACTAAGGTTTTCTGAAAAACTTTGTTTGTTGTCAGGATGATCAAGGTGGAGGTAAAGCGTATCAAATCCTTTGCTGTTGATGGTTTCAGCAAAATCTTCCATCGCTGCAAAAAAAGCACAGGCCTTTTGAATATGGTGCCAAACATAGTCAGTCTCGGTTTTTACTTCCATCATGACATGAAGAATAGATGGATCAGCCTTTAAAAACCATGAATGTTTTAGGTTAAGTTGATCGCCAAGAATGAGCCGGAGGGTTTGGTATTTTTTCTTCATGATTACGGGATGATCACTGAATATTAAATAGAGCTTAATTTAGGATCTGTTAACTATGATATACGTCGCTGGTGTATCGCTGGTTTCTCTGATAATGATTAAAGTGATTGGCTTTCTCCCATCATTTGGTCAAGGTAAGGCTTACATTTTTTCCAGTATTTAAAGAAAGAAGGATATTCACCCGTCACTTCAGGAAACATCCAGTCGTAACTGTCTTTAACACCCGGATAATGGCCAAACGCAGGATGCGTCTTTGAAATAAAGGATTCTTCTAAAGATTGCTGACTATTTCTGTACAACGATGTTAAATCTGAAATTTCGCCAGTATAGATTTGAATTCCCGGGATGTTTTTTGAAAGTTCTATAACAAAGCTCACTACCTTCTCACTGACCGGATATTTCGAGAAATGAGAAGGTTCTAATAACAATACCCGATTTACATTTTGATCTGATCTCCAAATAGGATCAAGATTATAGCTATTGTAAATTAGGGTTGGCTTATTCAAATCAATAGTTGGAAGTGGTGTTTCGGGCAAAGGAGTTTTAAGCTGTAAAATTACACGTTCCTTTAGTTCATCGGGAATTGGCAATGTTGGCAACTCTTCGTAAGGTTTGTCTAAAAATGTATTAAGCTGATCGCTGCCAGTGTATTTATTGATGTTTTCTTGATTGCAATAATATTTTTTTGACGCAAAAGCACCGGATACCCACTGCCAGCTGGCTGTATTACTGGCAATATCTCCATCTAATAAATGATAATATAACCATTTTGAAGGCTGTAGCCAATGGGTTTTACCGATATTACATACTATGGAAGCCACGTACATTCTAACATGGTTGTGCATGTAGCCTGAATGATATAAGTTTTTAATTTGCTGATCAATTGCATTGATGCCCGTTTCAGCATTTATCATTGAAGCCATTAGCTCATGATGTGAAAAATCGGGTTGCGGTTGTTTCAGATCTTCCCAGATTAAATCTTTTTTAGCTTGCCAAAGGCGTTGGTAGTATTCACGCCAGGCCAATTCCTGCAAAAATTTTTGAGTAATTTCCAATCCAAAGCCTTTGTTGATCACTTCCTGCTGTACTTGTTTCAGGCTGATTACTCCCCTTGAAATATATGGAGAAAGATAACTCACTGATCCATTAATGAAATTTCTCGTTTTTGCATATTGCAAAGGATCTATTTCCTTAATTTTTTTTAGAATCAAGGTGTAATCTGTAGTGAAAAGGGGCAATGCCATATGCTATCTTTTGCTGATCTTATTATGGCTGATGTTTCTTTGACGGTCGCATTTAAAACGGCTGATATTTTGGCTTCTTAATGCGGCATGTTTGGTTGATCTGTTTCCCATTCTTTTCCTCCACATTTTAAAACTACTGGCCTTCATTTGTTTTCTCATGAAAGCAATCACTTCCTGATGCTTCAGTCCGAACTGTTCCTCAATGGCATCGAAGGTGGTCCGGTCTTCCCAAGCCATCTCAATAATCCTATCTATCTCTGTAAGGGAAAATGTATTGGTATCGATCATCATCAATTCGTTTTTAAGTTAATTTTACATTTCAGTTGTGTTTGCACACTCTTAGTTATATCCGATTGTATCTGCTTCTTAGTACAGAGCCAAACATCAACGTAAATTTCTGAACATTGGAAATCCTGACCCGCTCGGCCATAATCTGTGTGGCTGTTTTCTTCCTGATTTTATCAAAAAGCCTTCTGTAATAAATGTAAGCCAGATATACACCTTTTCTTGATGAAGCAGGTAATTGCCTGATACCATTTAGGGCAGCATCAAATTCGGCACTAATTTCCTTCTCGATAATGGTTTTTTCTGATGTAGTGAATACGGATAAATCCACATTGGGAAAATAGGTTCGGCTTAATACATAAAAATCGGCATTTACATCTCTTAAGAAATTTACCTTTTGAAAGGCAGAGCCAAGTTTCATGGCTGATTCCTTTAGGCGCTCATAGGTTGTTTTATTTCCCTCTGTAAAAACATGAAGGCACATCAGGCCTACCACTTGTGCGGAACCCAGGATATATTGCTCATATTTTTCAGGCGTGTAAACTTCCTTTTGAAGATCCATTTCCATGCTTTGTAGGAAAAGGTCAATCAGCTCAACGTCTATTTCATAGGTGTTTACCACTTCCTGGAAAGCATTTAGTACAGGATTCAGGCTGATTCGATCGTTGATGGCTTCGTAACAGTCTCTCTTAAATTTAGTGAGTAGCGTTACCTTATCGTAATCGTGAAAACTGTCTACAATTTCATCGGCTAGCCTCACAAAACCATATATGGCATAAATAGGGTTCCGAAGCTTTTCGCCAAGAAACTGAATGCCCAATGAAAAACTGGTGCTATAATTTTTGGTTACTATTTTACTGCATTCTGCAGATACTTTATCAAAGATGGTTTTCATTTTTTCTAAATGGATGGGCTGAAGCAAAAATTAAATAATCGTAAAAAGTGGCGTTCAAATGAATCATGACCATAAATGTTAAATCTTTTCTACCAGTTGTGCTTGATGAAAGTTTTCCAGTTTGAGTAATAAAGTAATCAGATCCTTTTTCTCTTTTGAAGAAAGCGGCGCTGTTACTTGAGCTGAAGCAAGTCTGATCTTATCCATACTTTGTTTCAAATGATCACTGCCTTTAGGGGTAACTTGTACCATTCTACTTCGCTTATCAAGATCTGAAGATTGCTGTTCAATTAATCCTTTATCAAGCAGTCTTTTAATGATCAGTGATCCTGCTGGCTTATCGTGTATATTTTGTTTAATCAGTTCCGTTTTACTCATGCTTCCACCAGAAACCAAGCTAATCAGGTAAATAAATTCGTCAGGCGTAGAGAATGCGCTATCGGTAATTGCAGCTTTGGCGTGGATCTTGGCATATCTGTATAAATGCACCAGTGAAGTGTTGATTACGCTATCTGCAGATCGTCCATTGTCTTTACCTGTCCAATCTGGATCCGCTGTTGATGATGACTGATCATCTTCGAAGTGGCTATTTAACCATTTGCGGAAAGCATGAAGATCTTCTGCCTGATTTGCTCCACTGCCTTCATATGTTTTAACCAAGGTTACCAATTCATTAATCAGGTTGTACATCATTAGGTTTTGTTAAAAATTGGTTTTCAAATTGCTTATGCCTCCATCAACTGGAATAATTTGGCCCGTGATCCAGCTGCTGTCTTCTGAAAGCAAAAATGCAATTGCGGCGCTAATATCTTTTGGTTCTCCGAATTTTCCAATCGGATGTCTTTTTGCCGATGCCTCCATTTTTTCGGGCGTGTTGAGTAATTTGGCTGCTAATGGTGTATTGGTTAAGGAAGGAGAAACAACATTCACCCGAATTTGACTACTGCTTAGTTCGGCTGCTAATGACAGTGCAAGCCCTTCTACCGCGGCTTTAGAAGCAGCGATACTGGAATGAAAACCCATGCCTGTTTTAGCTGCGACAGAACTCAGTAGCACAATGGAAGCTGAAGGAACATTTTTTAAGGACTTTAGTGCCTGTTGTATAGACAAGGCTGCGCCGACAACATTTAACCTGAAATCATCAACCAAATCACGCTCTGAAATTCTGTTAAATGGTTTAAGGTTAATATTTCCAACGCAATATACCAAGCCGTGCAGCTCGTCAGGCACGAATGAAGCTAATAATTCCACCCCTTGCATCACATCCATTTCCTGGTAGTTTAAGGTTGCAGGCCATTCTTCTGAGCGACTTCTAGAGGCGGCGTAAATAGTAGCGCCTTCACTGGTTAATAATTTAATCAGATCTAGACCTATACCTGAACTGCCTCCTATGACCAAAATGTTTTTATGCTGAAACCTCATTTAGTGGTGATTATATTAATATTGTATATGATATATTAATATACAATTTTTCAATTATAATGTTTATAAATGTACTAAATTTTGATCTTGAATAGGTGGAAGTATTTCCTTTTTTTTAAAATTTGGTCAAATGAATAATTTTAACAGTGAGAAGAGAATTTAACTGTATTGGTCAGTGATGGGAAGGTAAGTTGGTCAGAATTTTAATCCTCTAATCTTAAGGAAAAAAGATATTGTAAACAAACTTAATTGTTGATCATTAAGATGGATTATAAATCCATAGTTATAAAAGTCCGGAAAAAATTTCCGGACTAACACAAGTACGTTTATCTGGATTTTTAATCTTCAATTTTTTAAGGCTTCAACGAAAAAATAAACAAACTTAATTGTTGATCGTTAAAAGGGATTATAAATCCATAGTTATAAAAGTCCGAAAAAAATTTCCGGACTAACACAAGTACGTTTATCTGGATTTTTATTTGCTCGGTTGGAGCGTTTAAGAGTATAAATATGTTGGTCAGGATTTTTAATCCTCTAATCTTTTTAGGGCTTAAGCAAAAAAAGATATTGTAACGAACTTAATTGTTGATCGTTAAGATGGATTATAAATCCATAGTTATAAAAGTCCGAAAAAAATTTTCGGACTAACACAAATACGTTTATCTGGATTTTTATTTGCTCGGTTGGAGCGTCTAAGAGTATAAATACGTTGGTCAGGATTTTTAATCCTGACTTATTTTACTGAGGATTTTTAATCCTCTAATCCTAAGCAAAAAAAGATACCGTAAACAAACTTAATTTTTGATCATTAAGATGGATTATAAAACCATAGTTATAAGTGTCTGAGAAAAATTTCTGGACTAACGCAAAAAAAATCCGAACTAACATAAGGTTGGTTCGGATTGATTTTATACATGAGGCATTGCTACTGTGGCAGATCTTTTACAGAATAAATACTGTCTACAACGTAGCGGCTATAGCCTCGCCAGGGTAAGCTGCCTTTATATTCTTTATAATGCAGTTCATAAAACTTGCCACTGTTGCCCATCATCCGCTCTGCAATTTGTTTATCTCCGACAGAAAATTCAAATTCATTATTTTGGAGTGTTCCGGTCTGCCTGGATTTGATGCCACTTTGAATGAGTTTCCCTTCGTATGATTTAAACACATATCCTTTTTTAACTATATAGTTTAATTCACCGGCTTTAACGCCTTCTCCAAATACAAAGAAATAATTGTAATAGATTAATGCTCCGATAACTAATAAAGCGATTGCGACTACAATTGATATAATTTTTTTTCCAGCTGTCATGTTATTTTAGTCTTTAATTTATCTTAAGTATTTTTTACTACTTGGGTTTTTCCTCTTCTTAGCCTTTTTAGCTGCCCCAGGTGTTCGGTAGGAATATTATCCCCTAGTAATTTTCCCCATGGTTTTAGTTCATCAATTCTGTCGAATATAATTTTAAGTACCGCTATAAAAGGAATCGACAAGAACATGCCTGGCACGCCCCATACGGCTGCACCCATAAGCACAATAACGATGGATACCAATGCATTGATCTGTACCTTTGATGAAACAATTTTTGGAACCAGTAAATTATTATCAATGAATTGGATGAGTGCATAGGCTGCAATGATCAGCAATTGAGTCGTATATCCATCAAAAGATATGGTCGCCATTAATACAGGCAAGGCTATGGCAATGATTCCACCTATATATGGAAGCAGGTTTAAGATTGCTCCAATCACACCGATTAGAATGGCGTTTGGTACGCCCAGGATCAATAATGCACAAGAATTCATCACCGCAACAATTCCGGTTTCTATTAACAAGCCAACGATATAACTCTGAATGGCTGCTTTGGTTTCCGCAAGAATTTCACCAACTTTTTGTTGATTCTCTGTAGAGAAAACCTCATAGAAAAAATTGAGGATCAAAGTTTTATAAAGCATGATGAGGAAGGTATACACCGGAATTAAAAAAACTACGCTTAATATGCCCAATGCACCGCTTAGAGTTTGACCGATAACAGCTTTACTGTTGTTGGCTGCCTCTTTAATCATCTGCACTTGCTTTTTAGAGCCAATGCCAAAAGTTTTTTCCAGCCAAGCCTGTGTGTTGTAAAGCAGTTCTGTAAACTTTTGCTTCATGGCATCAACATTATCGAAGAAGTGGGCAATTTGTGACGACAAGAAATAAGCGATTCCGACTACAACCAGTAATGCGATGATCATGGAAATCATTATAGAGAGGATTTTGGGTAATTTTCTTTCCAGCCTTACGGATAAGGGATTTAATAATATGGCAATCAGCGTTGCGAAAGCCAGTGGAACCAGAATATCCCGAAGCACGCTGAGGATAAACACAGCGATAACCAGGCCAAGCATAATTACTGGCGCCTTAATGTAAAATGGGAATTCTTTTTTCATATTGAGCTATTTTAGAGGTGGTTTTACTTTCGCCAAGTCATCTGATAAAATGAATGCAGTTAAGATATATTAACTGCATTTATTTATTGGTGATCTTAAAATTAGTTTGAGCACTAACACTCCAGGTTCTTGGTAATTGTTTGCCAAATTTACCAGATAGAGTTGAAGTTGATTCTTTTGCAAACAATTGTGATGATAAACCTACTAAAGCTATCACCATTGTTAGTTTTGTAATTTTTTTATTCATGTTATTTAATTTTTGATACTAACATGAACAGATATGTTTTGTTTCACTATAAATGTTACATCATCTATAAAAATGATTATTAACTGCTAAATGCAGATAAAATTAACTTTTTATTCAAAAAAGGAGTGTGGTAGTGATTAAGAAATACTTTATAATTGCCCAACTTACGAAGTTTCCAAGGCCTGGAGGTTTGCTAAGACTTAGTTTTAATGAGGCTTTTTTGGTTTTTGAGATTTAGCATTCCCTTCCGGTGCCTCCTTGTCGGCTACAGCGATCGCTTTAAGTACCCTTTGTCATGCTGAGGTACGAAGCATCTGTAACCGATTAATGTCTGAACCATTTTCAACCGAATGACCCTACCTTCTATATTGTAGGCTTTTTTCTTTAAACAACCAAGAAGCAAAGCATATTTTCAAACAGTATTTTATTTTATCAAATCTTAATTACCTGAATATTTATTCAATTTTATATCCGAAATTGGCGATTGAAAATAATGCATTTTAATGTTAAATAAAATTGTTCGGTTTGTTTTCTTCGGCAACTACTTCGTTGGTATTTTAGCCGTGGCTTTAACGCTCGAGGCAACCTATCAACTTCGGCTACCTTTCAATTCCTTAAATTATTATTTGCTACTATTTTTGGCCCCCACCATTTATTATACTTACGCCTATAACAAAGTTTCGAATCAGCCCTCAGCCACCAATCCTAGAACACAGTGGTATTTCGAGCACAAAAAAGTGATTGGCTGGAGTCAGATTTTACTGTTTGTGTTTTGTGTGTTTCTGGCGCTTAATCTCGTGTATCAGAATTTCCAACAGATATTGCATCTTCCAGCTTTGTACTGGCTGGCAATCACCATCATCATCATTGCCGGGGCATTGTATTATGGATTGTTGCCCAGATCATTCCTCAAATTTAACCTCCGAAACACTGGATGGTTAAAAGCCTTTGTAATTGGTTTCGTTTGGGCTTGCTGTGCCAATGTACTGCCTTTAATTATGCTTAAGATTGAAACTGGAATTGGTTATCACGATTCCGTTTTATGGACGTGGCTCTTTATTAAAAACTGGATGTTTTGCACAGTTAATGCCATTATTTTCGACATTAAAGATTATCCAACTGATGCAAACCGTCATCTACGTACATTCGTTGTACGCTATGGATTGCGCAAAACAATTTTCAGTATTTTAATCCCTTTACTCATCATCGGACTTATTTCCTTAGGAATCTTTGCGGAATATAAAGGGTTTGGTTTGCCACAAGTTTTTTGTAATGTTTTACCATTCGTCTTAACTATTTATATTGCTTATTCCATGCACAGGAGAAAAAATATACTGTACTACCTCATGGTAATTGATGGATTGATCTTTTTCAAAGCATTATGTGGAATTTTAGGAATGCAGTTTGTTCAATAGCTAAAAAAGAAAAGTATTAAGGCAAAAATCTTTAATTCAATATTATCTTGATCAACAATTACGATAAAATAGCCAACCATTACGATTTCCTAAGCCGGCTGATTTTTTTTAAATCACAAGTGAAGGCACAGATCGATCAATTACAATCTATTCCAGAAAATTCATCTCTATTGATTGTAGGTGGTGGCACGGGCTGGATTTTAGAAGAGATTGCGAAGGTTTATTCATCGGGTTTAAGAATCACTTATGTAGAGATTTCTGAAAAAATGATAAAGCTTTCAAAGGCAAGAAATTTTAAAAATAACAAAGTTGATTTTATTCCTCTTGGAATTGAAGATTTTAAAACAGAACAAACATTTGATGTGATCTTAACACCCTTTTTATTTGATAATTTCTCCAGACATAGGGCAGAAGCAGTTTTTAATGATTTGCACCAACACCTGAAGGTAAACGGGCTATGGCTTTTTGTAGATTTTTCGATAAGTGCCAATAAAGGGAAATGGTGGAAAGCTATGATATTAAAATCGATGTATTTGTTTTTTAAATTAATTGGTATTGTGGAGGCCAATCAACTCATTGATATGCATCCATATTTTACACAAAAAAAATATAAAACTATGGAACGGCAACTTTATTACAAAGGTTTTATTTCTGCAACTGTCTATCAAAAATAAGCTTCAATTTTGTGGAAGAGGTATTTGTTACTTAAAGATAAGGGATCAAAACTATTGCAAATGGAATTTATGCAGCTGGAAATTTTACTGTGTTGATCTGGTTACGATTAGTGAATAAACCAACTATAATATGATCATGCATTACAGTGAAAAAAAATGACTTTAGAAGATTTAGCAAAATCATCAATACTTAGAATAAAATAGCGCCTATAATCACAGCCATAAACATTGCAGCCATTACAATTCGATCTGCTGTTATCCATTGTGCTCTGGTTAAAGGTGTTGCGACTTTTCTAACCGTTTCTGCTTTCGGTCTTGCTATCCTGAAAAGGGAGGTGTCTAATTTAATAATCATTGGAAATGTTTTTTAATAGGTATATCATTTAAGGCAAACCCTAAGCCAAAAACATCTTAATAGGTGTAATTGTTGATAACTTAAGTTTTTTTGTTAACTAAGTCACTTGTATTAAGGTTATTGTATCATATTTGTGAATTTCGAGTACATACAAGTGTATAGCATATGATGCAATTGTAGTTTTATATTCAGTTGTATGAGAACCAGTTGTATTTAATTATGATATGAACAAACATTAACCTGAAACAAGCTCAGATTAATGTTTATTCTCATCATTAAGGCTTAATAACCCGGATTTTGTGCAAAAGGTCCGCCATTAAGATCAATAGCCCTACTTGGAATTGGCCTAAGTAATTTTAACTGACCGCCAACGCCTGAAAATGGATTAATGCCTTTATCAAACCAGTTTGTTTTAATATCCCTGTTGTATAGTCTGGTTCTTTCTACCAGCGTACCTGTTCTCTTTAAATCGAACCACCTTTCGTACTCACCAACCATTTCTCTGGCGCGTTCATCTAAAATGAAATCGATATTTACGCTGGCAGCGGTGATGGCCATTTCAGCAGTTTTGCCCGTTTTAGCGGCTCTTCTTCTAACCTCATTTATCCGATCAGTAGCCAATGCCAGATTTCCAGCCTTAAAGTAAGCTTCAGCAGCAACCAGATAGGTTTCACCTAACCTAGCCAAAAACAGATCACGTGTGCTGGTGGCTGATCCAAACTGAGATTTTGGATCATCAAACTTTTTAACAGAAGGTGTAGCATTGTCTAACACAGTACTTCTTGAAGCCTGCCATGCATTAGAATAAGGTATAATCGTAGTGGTTGCTCTGCGTGTGGGATCTGCTGCACGCCAGGCTGCATCAGTAGTGGTATCCCATTTGGGTTTATAATAAAACCTGATGTTTAAGTTTGCTCTTTCTGCGCTTTTATCGTAATAATCATAATAGCGCTGATAGAGATTAATCATGAATGTGGCATCAAAACGTGCATCATTTTCGGTGAAAGTATTGAAGGTGTACAATGTGGGTACTAGTACGAATGCCCGGTAAGGGTAGCCTTGTGCACCTCCCGATCCGCCTTGGTAGGGTCCGAAAAATGCAGCCTGAGTATTTCCGCCAGTCGTAGCCGTAGGTAATGAAGTCGCATCAAACTGAACTGAAAAGATTATTTCCTGATCTTTTTCATTGCCTGGAAAAAATAAATTTTCAAAAGAAGTGGTTAACGTCCTTCCGGCAATTGCGGCATCAGCAAAAGTTGCCGCTGTACTAAAATCCTGTGCAGATCCAAATGCTTCATATCCCCGGGTTAAATATACTTTTGCCAGATAATGTCGAACAGCTCTTTTGGTTACACGCCCAAAATCTGTAGTGGTTTCAGGTACTAAATCAAGTGCTTCATTCATTTCCTTAATGATAAAATCATAAGTCTCTTGTGCGGTGTTTCTTTTAAACTGTTCAATTGGTGTATCAAAGCGATCAGTTACTAAACTCACTCCGCCGAAAGATTGTACCAGCAGGAAATAATAGTATGCCCGAATAAATTTTACTTCACCTTTTCTAATGGCTAAATTGGCACTGGCTGCTGTATTGCTATTGAAATAAAGTGCGGTGTTACATAACTGAATTGAAGAATAGGTGTTGGTGTAAAATGCCGTTACCTCTGCATTATCGGGGTTTAAGTTTTGATATTCACTAATGCCAACGGGCTGTGCATCTCTGCCTTCTACATACATATCCGTTCCTGCGCAAAACACATATGGTGAACTATAGACTTTGCGTAGGGTGGCATAGGTTGCGTTAATTAATTTTTCATATCCTTCCGCGGTTGCATAATATTCATTGGATACGATATTCGATTTATTTTCTTCTTCTAAAATTTTTTTGCAACCCGTAAACGAGCTGGCAAGAATTAAAAGTGACAGTATGATTTGTTTTTTCATGATACCTTGATTTAAAATTTCAGGTTAACGCCAATTTGATAAGTAACGGTGCTCGGGCCAGTATTGTTAATGTTTCCAACAGTGGTATTGGTTTGTTCTGTGGTAACGGAAGAATCAATTCCACTTGCGCTTTCCGGATCAAATCCATCATAATTTGTCCACACAAATGGATTTAAAACATTAGCGTATACGCGTAAACTCTTAATCTTTAATTTCTCTATTATCTTGGCCGGGAGGGTGTAACCCAGTGAAATGTTCTGTATTTTAACAAATGAAATATCTTTATAATAACCAACACCAGTAATACCATCCCAATAAGGACCGATGTTGTTTGGCTGAGGGTAGGTATTTGAGCTTCTTCCCTGCGTTACAGCATTGGCAGGCATGTAATAATCGTTATAAAGTTTATTGGTTCCGCGGTCATTGTAACGGGTAAAAATGCTGTGGAAAGCACTGTAAACCTGCATACCTTGTCTAGCGAAGAGCGAAGCTGATAAATCAAAAGCTTTATAGGTAAACTGTGTAGAAAAACCACCCGTCCATTTTGGATCTTTCTGACCTATAATTTGCCTGTCGTTTGTGCTGCTGATTTTGCCATCATTATTTAAATCCTTCACTCTGGCTTGACCCGGCAGTTGACCATAAGTCAGCGCCAATGCACGGTCACTTTCCTGCCATATTCCGTCGAAGACATATAAATAATTAACATTGATCGGTTGGCCAATAAACCATGAATTACCTACTAAATCTTGTTTTTTATTGAGCAAATCTATAATCGCATTTTTGTTTCTGGCAAAAGTAAACGAAGTTGACCAGGTAAAATCTTTAGCAGAAATGTTAATGGTTCTAAAGGAAACCTCTATCCCCTTATTGCTTACAGAACCAATATTATCTTTGATAGATGAATACCCGGTTTCGAGTGGTAAATCCCGGTTAAGCAATAAACCTTCAGATAATTTATCATACAAATCGATGGAGCCAGAAATTCTGTTTTTCAGGAAGCCAAAATCAACACCTAAATCAAATTCACGTGTACGTTCCCAGGTTAACGAGGAATTGGGTAATCTGCTTGGCGAATAACCCAAGGCAGGTGTTCCACCAAAATCATAATAGGTTGGTGCACTCAAGTTCATCTGTGTTTCATATGGCCTGATGTTGTTGTTATTTCCTGCAACGCCTGCACTAAAACGCAGTTTCAAATCAGACACAAATGATGCGTTTTGCATAAAAGATTCCCTTGATATTTGCCAGGCGATTGCAGCAGATGGAAAGGATGACCATTTATTGCCTTCAGCCAGTTTAGATGAACCATCCCATCGGTTAGCGAGTGTTACAAAATACTTATCTCTGAAGGAATAATTTACTCTTGCTAAAAAGGAAAGAATGGAAAACTGGTTGAAATTACTGGAAGATAACTGCCGGTTGTTTGATGCGCCTAAATTATAGAAAGATGAGTTGTAAGGCAGGTCATTAACTTTTGTCGTGTCGCTTTCAAATCTATCTTTTTGCATGCTATATAAGCCTGTAAAAGCAAAACTGTGCTCCTTTATTTTTTTACGGATGTTTACCACATTGTCAAAAATGTAAGATTGAGTTTGCTGGTTTACCCTTTGCGCATCAGGAAGTAAGCCATCGCCAACACCTGTTAATGAGCCCCAATACCTGCCATTTCTTACAAAGTTTACGCTCGGAGAAAAGGTTGATCGAACGTCAATCCAGCTCGCAGGCGCATATTGTAAATAAATATTACCCACACCGAAATGTCTTCGGGTATTGTTCTCCGAATTGGAGATTTCCAGAAGAGGGTTTACAGTACTGGTAAAGCTGGAAACAACGGTAGATCCGGGAACAGGAATCTGACCAGGTCTGAATACCAAGTTTCCATTTGCATCGTAAGGCTTAAAAATAGGTGCCATATTGAAACCGTTTCTCACCGCGTCATCGCTTCCGCGTTCGGTGTCCGTAAACGAGAAGTTGATGCTCATTCCGGCAGAAAAGTTTTTATTAATCTTGCCATCAACATTTACTTTAAAGTTGTATCGACTTAAATTGTCTTGTAAAAAGTTTCCTTTTTCATTCTGATACCCTGCGCCAATTAAATATTGAATATCATTGTTGCTGCTCCGGCCTGATGCCGTTACCCAGTGGTTGGCCTGAATACCATCTTGTAGCACCAGGCTTTTCCAGTCGGTATAATCATGGTTGGCTACGGTTTGCAGTACAGTTGGATTATCTAAACTTCCAATGGTATTGGTAAAAGTTCTACCAGCAATGAGTTCTGGTGAGATGAAGGTATTTTGGCGGAATTCCCACCATTCTTCTCCCGTCATAAAATCAGGCATTCTGGCTACTTTACGGATACCTACATAACCATCATAAGAAATGGTTGCGCCACTACTTTTATTTGTTGCGCCATTTTTTGTGGTGACTAAAACCACACCATTTGAGCCTCTTGAACCATAAATAGCTGTTGATGCCGCATCTTTAAGTACGTCCATTTTGGCAATATCCTGCGGATTAAGAAAATTGATATCTGAAACAATTACGCCGTCGACAACAAAAAGTGGCTGGCCACCTGCAAGAGAATTCTGCCCCCTGATCTGCACGTTAAAATTTGCTCCGGCACGGCCTGAGCCTGCAGAAATATCTACTCCTGCAACCTGACCTTGAACAGCCTGTAAAGCGCTTACCGTTCCCCGTTCTGCAATGGCATCTCCTTGAACACTACCAACCGCAGTGGCTACCTGTGATTTCTTTTGTGTGCCGTAACCTACCACTACCAGTTCGTTTAACTGACCTGCAGCTTCGGTTAAAGTGACAGAAAGTGTCTTTTGTCCGGCCAGTATAATTTCTTTGTTATTGTAACCTACGAATGAGAATACCAATGTGGCGTTAGGCGGTGCATCGAAGGAAAAGTTACCATTTACATCTGTGGAACCGCCAATGGCTGCTCCTTTGACTTTGACGGATACACCGATTAAGGTTTCGCCTTTTTCATCTACTACCTTACCTGAAATTTTTTGGCTTTGGGCCATCAAAATGGTGCTGCACAATAGAGAAATGACGAAAAAAAGTAATGTTTTTTTCATGATTAGTTGGTTAAGAGTTGAAAATAGTCATTTTGGTGTGACTACTATATTTGGTTATTTGGCTTACAATTTAGCCAACCAAATTCAATTCGTAACTATAATACGACTCAAAACTATGCAATCGTTCCCGTAAAATATGTCTGCTAAGTGCTAATCAATTGTGTGAGTAATAGATTTGTAATTGTAGTTTAAAAGGAAGACGATGTGTATTTATAAATGTGTTTTTTGTCTTGATGCTCAGAGAAAGTATTGTAATGATTTATTCAACTGGATTAAAAAGATGCAAGGTAATAATACCAATTTTAGTAATTATCGTTCATATAACGATTAGTTTTTGATTCAATCATTATACTTTTTCTTCAGGATGAATATTAAGTTTACTGTTCTTTTTGCCATACCAGAAATAGATTGCCAATCCGATAACCAACCAAACGGCCAGCCTTATCCAGGTTTCCAACGGAAGAAACACCATCATGGCAACACAAGTTAAAATTCCAAGAATAGGAATTAATGGAACAAAAGGAACCCGAAACGGTCGTTTAGCTTCTGGATTGGTTTTTCTCAAAATCAGGATGCCTACGCAAACCATCAAAAAGGCCAACAAGGTTCCGATACTAGTCATTTCCCCAACAACGTTCATGGGTACAAACGCGGCAAATAGTGCAATAAAAATACACAGAATGATATTTGATTTCCAAGGTGTTTTGAATTTCGTATGTACATCAGAAAACATTTTCGGAAGTAAACCATCTTTACTAATGGAATAAAACATTCTTGATTGCGCCATTAAGTCTATTAAAATTACCGATGTATAACCAATTAAAATGGCTAATATAATGGCTTGACTCAACCATGCATAAGGTGTTTTTTCAATGGCAATTGCAACAGGAGCACCACTATTTGCAAACTCTTTGTAATTGGCTAAACCAGTCATTACATGGCCAAATAAACCAAAAAGTACGGTGCAAACCACCAGCGAGCCAATGATTCCGATTGGTAAATCCCGCCCAGGATTTTTTGTTTCCTGAGCAGATGCCGCAACAGCATCGAAACCTATAAACACAAAGAAAACTAAACCTGCACCACGTAGCACACCGCTCCAGCCGAACTGTCCGAAAGTGCCTGTGTTTTCAGGGATATAGGGATGATAATTCGCTGGATCAATATATTGCCAACCCAAAGCAATGAAGACTAAAACTACACCTACTTTTAAAAATACGATAATGCCATTTACAATTGCCGATCCTTTGGTTCCACGAATCAAAATCGCAGTCATTAAAACAACTACCAGTGCCGCAGGAATATTAATGATCCCGTTAACCGTGGAGCCATCAGCCAGTTTTGCTGTTTCGAAAGGAGAGAGGGTAAGTTGCGGAGGAAGAAAAAGCCCAAGGCTTCCTAAAAATTTAGTTAAATATTGAGACCAACTAATGGCTACCGTGGCACAGCCCACAGAATATTCCAAAACCAAATCCCAGCCAATGATCCAGGCAAAAAGTTCGCCCATTGTGGCATACGAGTAAGTATATGCACTACCCGCAACCGGAATCATGGAAGCAAATTCTGCATAACAAAGTGCAGCAAATCCACATCCTAAAGCGGCAATTATAAATGAAAGGGTTACTGCCGGACCAGAGTGATTGGCTGCAGCCAATCCTGTAATAGAGAACAGGCCTGCTCCCAGTGTTAAACCAACACCGATTAAGATCAGGTTAACAGGACCTAAAGTTCTTTTGAGCGTTCCTTCGCCACTTTGGTTTGCTTCAGCAACAATGCTGGCAATTGATTTTTTCATGAAACAAGTTAAGGTTGCAAAATTATCAAAATATATTAATTCTATCGTAGTTGTAGGCATTTGTTTTCAATTAACCGACTTACGAAGTTTCGGTAGGATTGAGTGTTGGGGAACTTCGTCAGTCTTGTAGTAAATTTAGATGCCTATTTAAACTTGCGAAGTCCTACTACGCTTCTGGCCTTTAAGACTTCGCAAGTTGGCTGATCTGACTTACGAAGTTTTGTTGGCTTGTGAGGAAGGGGAACTTCGTCAGTCTAAACATAAGATTGGATGCCTACTTAAACTGGCGAAGTCCTGCTGCGCTTATGGCCTTCGAGACTTCGCAAGTTGGCTGATCTGACTTACGAAGTTTTGTTGACTTGTGGGGAAGGAGAACTTCGTCAGTCTAACCATAAGTTTAGATGCCTATTTAAACTGTCGAAGTCCTGCTGCTCTTCTGTCCTTTGAGACTTCGTAAGTTGGCTGATTCGTTGATTTTAAGGGTTACAAAACTTCATAAATCCCACAGAAAGAACACTTAATTATCTAAGTTCATAATTTAAAATAAAAATTAAATATCTGATTATCATTGTTTTGATATTTTATTTCGATTTATTTTAGTACTATGTATTGCATAGTACAATATAAAACATATATCTTTGTATTATGATAGCAGAAAATACGCAAACGCAAATGCGGAAAGGAATTCTGGAATACTGTGTTTTATCAATCATCTCCCGGGGCGAGATTTATGCTTCAGATATTATTGCTGAATTACGCTCGGCAAAATTGCTGGTGGTAGAGGGAACACTTTATCCATTATTAACCAGGCTTAAAAACAATGGTTTATTAAGCTACAACTGGGTAGAATCTACCTCAGGTCCGCCCCGAAAATATTATACCTTAACAGATGTTGGTCGGGAAATTTTATCAAAATTAGATCAAACCTGGCAAGAGCTTGCTTATGCTGTAGGCATATCACAAAGCGGCGCCAATTCAACAACCTCATAACGCAAAAAAGGAAATGGAAAAGACCATCATCATCAATATAGGAAATACGATCATTCACATCGAAGAAAGCGCCTACGATATTTTAAAGACTTATCTTAATGAAGTCAAGCAATATTTTGCCAATCATGCAGATGATTTGGAGATTGTGACTGACATCGAAAATCGCATTGCAGAATTATTAACGGAGCAGTTGGAAGAGCAGAAGAAACAAGTGGTTGATACAGTCGATGTTCAGCATGTGGTTGCCCAAATGGGACGCGTTAAAGATTTTGATACTGTTGAGGAAAATGAAGAGGAGCCTGTATTACAATCTGCTTACCAACACCAGTATGCCGAAAAGAAATTATACCGGGATATGGATGATAGGGTAGTGGCCGGCGTTTGTTCAGGAATTGCTCATTTTTTAAATACCGACGCCAAATGGATTAGGGTGGCGGTGTTGCTAATGGCGTTTCTAGGTGGATTCGGAATTCTGGTTTACGCTATACTCTGGATCATCATGCCTAAAGCAAAATCCCGCTTGGAAAAGATGGAAATGAAAGGCGAACCAGCAAACTTGCAAGGTTTTCAAAAGAATTTGGATGAAGAATTGCAAGCTGTTAAAGATCGTTTAGGTGAAGTGAACAGACATGCTCAACCCTTATTTGCCCGCTTCGGAATGGTAATTGGTGAGTTTTTTGAATGGATCGGTAGGTTTATATCTGGATCAGGGAAAATATTATTTAAGGTAATAGCTGGTTTCATCATTGTATTTGGGGCATTTTTATTACTGATGCTCATTATTACCACCGCCGCTTTTCAAGGCTTTTGGGATTCGAGCATTTATGATTCTTTCCCTTTTTCAATCATTAATGATGGCAACAGAGGTGTGATTTTGTTCAGTGCTTTTCTCGTATTATTTATTCCGATTTTAGCACTTGTATTATTCTCCATCCGTGTTGCCTTTAATAAGCAAGCCATTAACAAAACACTTTCTTTTGCGCTACTGATCATTTGGTTAGGTGGTGTGGCTACTGCTGGTTACCAGGCCGCAAAAATTTCTTCTGAATTTAAACAACATGCAGAATTAACGCAGACTGCTGATTTGAAGACTTTTAAAACTTATATTATTGATATTGACAGAAGTAAATATTTTAGCAAAGCAGACAGTATTACTTATCATATTGAGGCCAATGAAAATAGGCAAATTGTGACTGATGATTTTGAAAACGGACCTTTCGTGATGCCAAATAATATCCGTATTGATATTGAAAGAGGTGCTACAAATGCTACACGCCTGATACAAAAATATGAATCTCAGGGTAAAACTTTTCAAAGTGCCTTACAAAACGCACAGAATATAGATTATAAATACAGCCTAAAAGATTCGACAATAGTTTTTAATCCACGTTTTCAGCTCCGAAAGGGAACCATTTGGAGAAACCAGGAAGTTCGCTTACAACTTGAAATTCCAGTTGGTACAAAAGTGATCTTAAAAGAAGATTCATACAGGTATGTAAATAATTATGGAACCTGGGATTGTGGCGAAAAGGAAGGCGACAAAAATGATTACACTTCTTGGATCATGACAGAGGATGGCTTGAAATGCATCGCTCAGTTAAAGGAAGAAGCGATAAATAAGCAAAAACTTGAAGATGAACTGCATGATTTAGAACTTTCGCAAAAAAATAGACCTGTTGATACACTTAAGCAGGATTCTATCCTAAATAGAATCAGGGAATTGAAAGAAGAATTGGGCATTAATCCTGAAGATCGTAAATATCGTTAAAACGTACCTGATTGTTATTCCCGCCAAAGCGGAGATTTTTTAAATGAACATATGAATAAATAAAATATCTCCGCTACACTACAGTTTTAATAAAAGTTAAAAAAACCATGAAAATATTATTTACGTTAATGACATGCCTGATGGTGTGCGGGGTTTCCTTTGCCCAAAATTCACCTCAAATAACAGGAAAAGTTATAGATGAAAAGGCTGTTACAGTGCCATTTGCAATCGTCAGACTTTTAAATTTTCCTGATACCAGTTTGGTGAAAACAGTGACAACGAATCTGGATGGTGCTTATGAAATTAAGCAGTTAAAAGAGGGAACTTATATCCTATCGGTTTCTATTGTTGGGTATAAAACAAAGAAAACCGATAAGTTCTTATTGAATGGTAATCTAAACATGCCTGCTATAACCCTTCAAAGTTTAACTAAGCAGTTGAATGACGTTAGTGTATCAGTTAAGAAACCGTTTATTGAACATCAGATAGATAAAACAGTGCTGAATATAGAAAACAGTATTGTTTCATCAGGAAGTACAGCATTGGAACTTCTGGAGAAGGCACCAGGCGTACAGGTTGATAAGCAAAACGATCAGATTTTATTAAATAATAAATCGGGTGTAATGGTGATGATTGATGGAAAGAATAATTTTCTATCGGGAGCAGATTTAGCCGTTTATTTGGGGAGTTTAAATAGCAGTCAAATTTCCACCATAGAAATTATTACCAATCCGTCATCCAAATATGATGCTGCAGGAAACGCAGGAATCATTAATATTAAATTAAAAAAGAATAAAGCCTTTGGTACCAACGGAAGTGTTTCATCAACTTATCGCAATGCCATCATGGCAAACTTGCCAAAAAATATTTACGGTTCTGATCTGAATTTTAACATCAACAATAGGAACGAAAAATGGAACTTTTACAGCAATGCCAATGCATCAAAAAATAACAACTTCTCTAACCTGTTTTTAGAGAGAACTACAAATTCTGGTGGCTTGCAAAGTGCCTTCAATCAAAATTTTCAAAAAATATATACTGGTTCCAGATTAGCAGCTAAACTGGGTGCTGATTATTATGTCAGTGAAAAAACAACTATTGGCGTAATGCTGGATGGCAATACGAGTACCCGCAAACTGGATAATTTTTCTCAGACTTTTATCAATGAAGTTCAGTCTGGGGCAGTAAGCAATAATTCGCTTATTTTAAATTCGGATGCCAATACGCCCAATAAAAATTATAGTGCAAATTTTAACATTAAACATGAATTTAAAAAAGAAGGTGCCAGTTTAAATTTTGATGCCGACTATTCAGGCTTCGATTACACCGGACTTGAAAATTTTAATACAAATTTCTTTAATGAAGCTGGAGCCGTTTATAATCAAACCATTATCAAAAACGATAGCAAAACCAATATTGATATCTTTGCCGCCAAAGCGGATTTTACATGGCCAATTTCGAAAACAGCCAAATTAGAAACTGGCTTGAAAAGTAGCTTTGTTAAAACCAACAATAATTTTTTATCTTCTACTTTCTTAAATAATGAGTGGCAGAATATTGCAGGCCAGAGCAACCATTTTATTTATAAAGAAAATGTTAATGCAGCCTATGCAAACGTGTCTAAAGATTTAGGAAAATTCCAAATTCAGGCTGGATTAAGGGCTGAATATACAAATGCCACCGGAGCTTTAATCACCAATAATACGGTGTCAGATCAAAAATACCTGTCTTTGTTTCCAACAGTTTTCGTTAATCAGAAAATTTCGGAGAGTAGTAATCTGCGTTACACCTATGGCAGACGGATTGATAGACCCAATTACCAGCAATTAAATCCTTTTAATTTTTATATGGATCCTTATACCATACAACAAGGAAATCCATATTTAAAACCGCAGTTTACTAATAATTTCGAAGTTAGCTACAGTTATAAAAGTGGGCTATCTTTTTCTCTGGGATATTCAAAAATTAAAGATTTAATATTAGATAGTAAAACGGCGCAAAATGACAGCACCAGAATTGTTACCGTTGGTCAAGGTAATATTGGAAGTGGTGAATACTATTCTGCGGGTTTATATTTCCCTTTGGCAGTTACCAAATGGTGGAATTTGCAAAACAATTTTAATCTCTTTTATAATAAATTTAATGATAACAACTTAGAAGGTGCACCTTTTGTACTAAGCAAAGTATCTTATAATTTCAATATCACCAGTTCTATAACACTGGCTCATAACTGGACCATCGAAACCAATTTCTGGCTAAATTCTCCAAGAGTGAGGGGGCTGGAAAAAACCATCATTTATCAATATGCATTAAATACGGGTGTGCAGAAAAGCTTCCTGAATAAAAACCTAAAGTTTAAATTAAATATTGATGATATTTTTGCCACCAATTACTGGAAAGGTACTTTAGACTATCAGAATGTTAATTTAAGAGCTCAGAATAATTATATCAATAGAAGAGCTTCTTTTAACATCAGCTATAACTTTGGCAATCAAAATGTGAAGTCTGCAAGATCCAGAAATACTGCTACCGATGATATTAAAAATAGAGCAGGGGGGTAGTTTGGAGTTGTGAGTCTTCAGTCTGGAGTCGTAAGTCCAGGGCATTAGTCATTAAAAAGGAGGATTCACTAAACGAATCGTCATGCTGAATTTATTTCAGCAACTATTTGGTAAGTTCCTGAATCAAGTTCAGGAAGACAATCCCAAGCAGGATCGTCCTTGCGAGAAGGCACGACAGCCTGCCCCGACCTTTCGGGGAAGCAATCTATTTTGAAGATTTCTTTGATAGAGATTGCTTCAGCAGATGAAGAATCTGCTTCGCAATGACGAATTTTTTGAAGAGCTTTTACTAAGCAAATCGTCATGCTGAATTTATTTCAGCAACTATTTGGTAAGATCCTGAATCAAGTTCAGGAGGACGATCCTTTCGTGAGTTCAGGAAGACAATCCCCAAACAGGATGGTCCTTGCGAGGAGGCACGACAGCCTGCCCCGACCTTTCAGGGAAGCAATCTATTTTGAAGATTGCTTTGATAGAGATTGCTTCATCAGATGAAGAATCTGCTTCGCAATGACGAATTTTTTGAAGAGCTATACTAAGCGAATCGTCATGCTGAATTTATTTCAGCAACTATTTTGATAAGTTCCTGAATCAAGTTCAGGAGGACGACTCTTCGTGGGTTCAAAAGGATGATTCAAAAGGAATTAAGTCGCTAAAT
The DNA here is from genome assembly GCF_004340665.1 of Pedobacter psychrotolerans. Taxonomy (GTDB): domain Bacteria; phylum Bacteroidota; class Bacteroidia; order Sphingobacteriales; family Sphingobacteriaceae; genus Pedobacter; species Pedobacter psychrotolerans. The sequence continues at coordinate 643,487 of NZ_SLWO01000002.1, read as the reverse complement.
TTTATTCCCTCAGCTTAATCTTCAACACGGTAAAAGAATAAGCCGGAAGTTTTAATACATCATTTACATTTACGTTTGAAGTGACTGGTTTGATCAGTCGCTCTGATGGATTACCAGAAATCTCTGTTTTTAAAACCATATTATCGCTCTTAAACTGACCGCCCAGATCTAGCGTAGTATTCACTTCAACAGGCAACAGGTTAACCAACTTGACGAAAAGTTCGTTGGTTTTGGTATTTTTCACAACCGAAAAAGCAATTCGTTTACTCACCTGATCCTGATCATTTGATAATTTTATTTCTCCAGGAAGATACTGATCACCGGCATGGCTACCATAAAGTTGTTGCACAAAATAACCTGTGGTTGGTTTAACTTCGCTGTTGTTGAAATAAATTAAATCCGGATTCCATTGCGTATGTCCTTCTTTTGCAATCAGCGGTGCGTAAGAAGCCATGCTGACTATATCTCCATTCCTCTCCAGTGAGGTTAAATATAAAGCTTCAGCCAAAGCCGTTTCCAGGTTGGTTTTATTTCCTCCGGGTAAACTTGCAGCATATTCACCTAAATAAACTTTTGATTTCAACCTATCATACTGATCGTAAAAATTTTGGTTGTTGATAAACCATCCGGGCGACTGATAATAGTGTTCATCAATAATCGGGACTTTTAAATCTGTGGCAATTTTCCAGCCTTCCTCATAATCTGTACCTTCAAAAAATGGACCTGCCGTACCAATAATGGTAATTTCAGGATGTTTTTTTCGCAGTGCCTGATAAATCATCGTAAAGCGTTCTTTAAATACCTGGGTAATCTGATCTTCATTTCCAATCCCGATATATTTTAAATTAAAGGGTTTCGGGTGACCTGCTTCAGCTCTTTTTTTGCCCCATGTGGTATTCACACCGCCATTGGCATATTCTACCAAATCTACAATATCCTGAATATACTGGTCCATCTCTTCCATCGGGATCCCGCCTTGCTGACCGCCACCACCTGTGCCTGAATTTTGGCAAGGTACTGCTGCGGCAATTACCGGAACAGGGGCCGCACCAATGTCTTCGCAAAACTGGAAGTATTCAAAATAGCCTAATCCCATGGTTTGATGATAGCCCCAAAGGTTGCGGTCTGGTTTCCGTGTTTCTAAAGCACCGATCGTGTTTTTCCATTTGTAAATATTCTGAATGCCATCTCCATGGGCTAAACATCCGCCAGGAAAGCGAACGAATTTAGGGTGGATATCGGCAATTAATGTCGCAAGATCAGCTCTTAAGCCATTTTTATGCCCTTTAAATGTTTTCTGAGGGAATAAGGAAACCATGTCAAAAGCAAATTTTCCCGTAGCCAGTGGAATGATTTCTAGTCTGGCATCTGTTGCATCTGCTGATGGATAGAAAGTAGCACTCACTTTTTTCCAGGAAGTGGTATTTTTTAAAGTAAGTTTAGCTAGAATACCTTTTGTATTGCTGACCAAACGCACTTCAAAATCAGAAGTAAGCCCAGCCAATTGCTTGCTGAAAGCAGAAAAAAGATAAGCATCTCCTTTTTTAACAGCTATCCCATCAAAACCTGTATTAGTTAATGCGGCGCCAGCAACTTTAACATCTAAAACTGCATAATGCGGATTGTTTTGATGAATGGGGGCAATTGAATCTACTGTGAAAATTGTCTGTTCACCTTTTAACTTCCACGCAAAACTGCTGTTCCAATTTTTATCATTGAAAGATTTATCACTGGGATTATACTCAAAACCTCTGTTCTGGATCAATTCCGCATAAAGGCCTCCGTCTGCAGCATAATTGATATCTTCAAAAAAGATACCGGTAAGCATGTTACTGATTGCTTTTGCACCTTTTGAATCAATGGTGATTTTAGCATCAACAGGTTTTAATCCAGCGAATCTTTGTGCATCATCTTTTGTGGTTTCACTGTTTTGTTTGGCTTTATATTGCTGTAAATCATAGGCCTGTTGAAGGTCTTTTATTACTGACCAGGCCACGCGATGAGATTGCCCAATGGTACTACCTGAAATATTTGCTGTTTTATTGCTATCATTAAATGCAGATAGTGGTACTTCAACAGCTTTTTCATAAGTAATGAAATCCTTTGTTTTGGTTTGGAAATGTTTGCCTTCTACATCCGCATAAGTAATGGTATATTCATCTTTCAGTTGATCAAAATTCACAACAGGCTTAAGTACATTCTTTCCCATCGCAACGTATGGATAATGCTGAGGGCCCCAGTTAATTAAGTTTTTTGAAGTGGCTATTGCAAACTGATTGGTTTGATCATTTAAACTCCATGCACAAACCCATTCACCATTCCGGCCCCTGATCACATAAGGTGAAATCATCTTTTTTTCACTTCCCCACCTACCATAATCGCTTTTTAAAAACAGGTATCCTTTACCAATTGATGTCCAGTTGGTTTGATCACGACTCCAGGCGAAGCGCAAGCCATTCGCATTATAAGAAAAGAGATAAGCAGAATCTGGCTCATCTGTTAATTTATTTTCCTTTGCCATTAAATCGGTTGACATCAGCAATAAACAAGCTGCAGCAGAAAAAATTATAGCAAATAAAAATTGGAATCTAAGGTGAAACTTCATTGGTCTGCAGTTATTTGGTTAAAATGCGAAGACCAAAATAAATAATAATCGTTAGTTTGACGATTATTATTTTGTATTTATTTCGTTAACCTGTTTTGGTTGTGGTTCAGACTAGATTGCGAGCGAATGAAGTTGAGTGTTCAAGCAGTTTTACACCCTACCTCAATAAAACTCTTGGTAACGCCCTTTCCCTTCCAGGGGAAAGGTGCCGATAGGCGGATAGGGGGCTTCTCCGCCCTGCATGATGTAAAAACGTAAATAATAATCGAACGCTGGTTTTGTACATTTATAAAAATTAAACGCAACGCTATAATTTAATCAATAAAACTATTCTTTTAGCAGTGCATCAATTTCAGTATTAAACTCCTTTACAAAATCAGTATAATATTTTCCGGTTGCCGGTCCGCTGTAGCCAGTATGAATTTGCGCTACTTCACCTTTTTTATTAATGATGATAGTGGTTGGGAAGGAGACGAAATTATTTAGCGCAGGTAAAGATTCAGCCACTATTTTTTTATCTGGCGTGCCTGCAATAACCTGGTCATATTGAATATCAAATTTATCTCTGAATCGGGTTAAAGCTTTCCGTACATAGGCTGAATCCAGTTGTCTTTCATAATGAATGCCAATTACTTCTATGCCACGATTACGGTTTTCCTTATACCAGGGTGCAATAAAGGAAGCTTCATCAACACAATTTGGGCACCAGGTACCTGTAATGGTAAGAATGACCACCTTATTTTTAAATTTTTCATCACTAAGCGATACTTTTTTCCCGTTTACATCCGGAAAGGAGAAATCAAGTGTCTTGTAACCATCCTTTAAGAAAGTTAATTTATAGGCATCTGGTAAGGCTGCATTTTGATTTTGTTTTCCTGTGAAGGGGGTATTTCCTCTTGCACTAACTGTTTCTCCTGTTATTGATCCATCCGTTGAAAAACTTCCTTTGTAATAAGATGGACTGGAGCCGATAAAGCTGGATAAATAAAAATCATTGCCTTCCACTATCCCTTCCAGATAACGCGAATCACCCGTTACCCTTAAAAATGTTCCGGTTAATTTATTGCCATTTTGTTTAAACAGTCCGACTGCATTTTCATCTTTTCCTGTAGAAGATTTGAAAGTGACATCATATTTGCCAGAAAAATCTGCGGCAGCATTTTTTCCATTTGGTTTGAAACGATATGGATTACCTCTGCTTGCATTTACCGCCAAAGGTTTACCGGACCCATCTTGTTTCCTAAGTGTTCCTACCAGCGAATCACCTGCAATTTTAAAGGCAAGCTCATTATCAAACTGATCCAAAGCAACTAAAATGGAGTCTGCAGTTTGTTTAACAATGCCACCATCAAAGCGTTCTTCACCATTCAAAAAGATCAAATGAGGCTTAGCATCGCTTTTTGTAATTTCAAAATTAAAGGGAACTTCAATACCAGGTTTAATTTCAAATACGCCCCGCCATTTGCCATTCGGAACAAATGATGTGGTTAATTTATGGGCAGTAGCTGATTGTTTTTTCTGTGTTTGTGCTTGTAAAATCTGCGGCAGCATAAAGGCTGGTAACAGAAATAGTAATGATTTTATATTCATGGGATATTTAAGCTCTATTGATAATGAGACAAATGTAAGCATCATAAAAGCATGGAAAAAATATTTTCAATAAAATCTATAGAATTTGTAGTCATTATGATTTTTATATTATCTTTGCCGCAGTTATTTTAAAATGCTTATCAAGAAAGGTGGAGGGAATGGCCCTGTGAAACCTTAGCAACCAGCCTGAATTGGATATGGTGCTAATTCCATCCCAAAGTAATTTGGGTAAGTTAAGTCAGTTGAATGCAAAGTATTAATATATATATGAGAGCACTCCTGATTTTACGGGCGTGCTTTTTTTGTAGATCAGCTTCGCCAGAAATGGTAAGTAAGGGTTATATAGTTAAAAACAATTTGATGGAAAAAACTAACAAAAAACAATCTATTCACTCAGGTCATTTAAAAACCTTTTTACACCTTCGAATGCGCAAGGGTATTTGTTGCTGTATGAGGCTATAAATACCAAATCAATAATTAAAATCAATAAATATTCACGTTTGTAAAAAAATCGCCTGATAGCGAAGTGGAATTACTTTGCCCTGATTTTTTACATCCATCCTGCTAACTCATCATTAATCAATCCTATTATGTTCAAAAAAATTAAGCTATTGGCAATAGTATGCTTGCTTTTGCTTTCCTCACTCGTGCATGCCCAAAATATTAATATCTCCGGTACGGTTAAAAGCGCTTCGGGCGAAACGCTGCCGGGCGTTTCTGTATTTGTTAAGGGGACAAAACAAGCCGTAACAACCAATAATAATGGTGCATTTACTATTTCAGTTAGTGGAACAGGTACACTGGTTTTCTCTTATATCGGTTTCGCAACCAAAGAGGTGTTGGTTACCGAAAGTTCAAACGCATTAAATGTTACTTTAAGTGATGGGGAAAACTCATTAGATGAAGTGGTGGTAACCGCATTAGGGATCTCCAAACAGAAAAAATCATTGGGCTATGCCATTCAGGAATTAAAAGGCGAGAGTTTAACGGAAGCAAGGGAAACCAATCTGGTAAACGCACTTGCCGGTAAAGTTGCCGGGGTAAGGGTAACCAATAGCCAAGGCGATATGGGTTCTTCCCGGGTGGTGATCAGGGGCGAAACTTCTATCGCCGGAAATAATCAGCCACTTTTTGTAGTTGATGGTATTCCGGTAGATAATTCGCAGCTCAATTCAGCCGGTGCAAGAGATTATGCAAATGCCATATCGGATATTAATCCTAACGACATTGAATCCATCAGTGTGTTAAAAGGTCCGAATGCAGCGGCTTTATATGGATCCAGAGCTGCAGCGGGTGTAATTATCATTAAAACCAAATCAGGAAAATCGAAAAAAGGATTAGGGATATCTTTTAATTCTAATGCAGTATTGGAAAGTATATTAACCCTGCCGAAATATCAGGATGTATTCGGACAAGGATCGGAAGGGAAATTTAGCTATGTGGATGGTAAAGGTGCGGGCGTAAACGATGGTGTGGATGAAAGCTGGGGCCCAAGAATGGATGGAAGGTTAATTCCGCAATTCTTTTCAAAAGGCGTAGCGGTTCCATTTGTAGCCCATCCTGATAATGTAAGGGATTTCTTTCAAACCTGTTACTCACTAACTAATGGCATTTCAATTGAAGATGCTGGTGAGAAATTTGATTATCGATTGTCTTATAATAATCTCAAGCAGGTAGGTATCGTACCCAATTCTGGTCAGGGTAAAAACTCATTTACTTTAAATACTACTTTACGTTTAACACCTAAACTAACCATTACGGCCAATGCCAATTATAGCAAACTTGGCGCTGACAATTTGCCTGGAACCGGCGGATCAAGATCAACCAGTACCATGTTGCAGTTTGCCTGGTTTGGCAGACAGGTTGATATCAATCAATTGAAAAATTACCTGGATGAAAATGGCAATACCTTCAACTGGAACAATAGTTATTACAGCAATCCTTATTGGGTAGCATATGAAAATACCGTGTCTCAAGATAGAAACAGATTAATTGGAAGTATTGGTTTGAACTATAAAATTATTGATGGCTTGAACTTTAACTTCCGGACGGGAACAGATTATTACAATGATCGCCGGAAAATTAAAATTGCCTACGGCACTAATGGAACACCATTTGGATCGTATACTGAGAGTGCCTTTACGGTGAATGAAAATAATACCGATGCTACTTTAAATTATTCAAAGCAATTAAACGATGATTTTAGTTTAGATGTGTTGCTGGGTGGTAATATCCGCTCCAGTTATATCGAACAGAACGATCAAAGTGCGCCACGTTTGGCTGTTGCTGGCTTATATACGTTAAACAATTCCAGAGATCCTTTAACATCATCTAATAATTACAGTAAATTAAAATCTTACAGTGGTTACGCATCAGGTCAGGTTGGTTTTAGAAATTACCTGTTTGCCAATATTACAGCCCGAAATGATTGGTCTTCTACCTTGCCCGCTCAAAACCGCTCCTACTTTTATCCATCTTTTAATGGAAGTTTGGTGCTTACCGAAGCTTTTGATATAAAAAGTGCCATACTGGATTATGCAAAAATACGTGGTGGCTGGTCTAAAGTGGGTAAGGATACATCACCTTATCGTTTAACCAATACATACACATTCTCTGCGCCTTTTGGAGCAAGCCCACAACTCAGCCCATCTGGAACAGATTTCGACCCGAATTTAAAATCAGAAACCACTACTTCATCAGAATTGGGTGCTGAGGCAGTCTTTTTTAACAAACGACTTCGTTTTGATGTGAGTTTATATAATACGAACAGTTACAATCAAATTTTAAATGTTGATGTGAGTCCGAGTACAGGTTTCAGATCGAAAAATATAAATGCCGGAGAAATTAATAATAAAGGTATTGAAGTTCAGCTGGGTATTACACCGGTGAAAAAACAATTTACCTGGGATATTGATGTAAACTATGCGGCAAATAGAAGCAAGGTGGTTGAATTGGATCAGGAAGGTTTACTGCAAAATTATGTAATAGCCACCAATTCAGCACAAGTAATTGCCACAGTTGGCCAGCCTTATGGAACACTCTTTGGCAATGCCTTTTTAAGAGATGGCAATGGCAACATTGTAGTAAATGCTACAGGTGCACCACAAACTGATCCTACCAAAAGAGTTTTAGGAAAGTATACACCAGATTGGATTGGCGGAATTTCAAATACTTTTAGCTATAAAGGCTTTAGTTTAGGTGTATTGATTGATGCCAGTTTTGGTGGTTCTATTTATAATGGTACTTATTCTACAGGTACTTATACAGGTGTTTTAGCCTCTACATTGCCTGGAAGAGGCGCAGAATTTGGCGGAATTTCTTATTACTACCCCGAAAATTTAAAGGCAAACGGAGCGGTTAGGCTAGCCAGTGGTACCAATGCGCCGGCAGGTGCAACCGTTTACGATGATGGGATGATCTTTGATGGGGTAACTGCTGATGGCAAGCGGAATGAAAAAATTCTTTCGGCACAAACCTATTATAAATCATTCCGAACCATAGATGAGGCAAATATTTTTGATGCGTCTTATGTGAAACTTCGTGAAATAAAATTAAGCTATAATTTACCTGTAAAATGGATTAAGTCACTGAACTTGCAAGGTGTATCGGTTGCGTTGGTGGGTAGAAATCTGGCCATCCTTCACCGCAATGTTGAAGATATTGATCCGGAAGTTGCTTTTAATACCGGCAACGGACAAGGTTTGGAAAGCCTTTCAAACCCAACCACACGTACTTACGGAATTAACCTGAACATTAAATTTTAATCTTCCCATCATGAAAAAAAATATTATATATAGTCTGATTGCACTTTCTATTTTCGCAACATCCTGCAAAAAAGAATTGGATGAGGTCAACATTAACCCAAATGTAACTGAGAATGCACAGCCGGATTATTTGTTAACTGCTGCCATCAAAAATACAGCTGATGCCTACTGGGGTACCACCAATAACATGAACTCCAGCCTACTCTTTGTTCAACAATGGGCAAAAGTACAGTATACGGAAGAAGATAGGTTTATTTATACCAACAGTAGCTTTACTACACTTTGGTCTACCTTGTATTCAACCAGTATTAATGGTTTAAACAAAATTATAGAGATTGGAAATACAACCAGTAATCCAAATTACACAGGTGTGGCTTTAACTTTAAGATCATGGTCGTTTTTATTGCTTACCGATGCTTATGGCGATATCCCATACAGTCAGGCAGGAAAAATAAAAGAATTTATCACCCCTGCTTATGATAAACAAAAGGATGTTTATGACGGCTTACTGAAAGATTTGAAAACGGCAAAAAACACTTTAGATCCTTTCGGGAAAGCTATTGCCGGAGATGTGATTTACAATGGCAATATTACCAGATGGAAGAAATTGGCGAATTCGCTAAGGTTACGGATTGCACTTCGAATAGCAGATCAGGAACCAGCCAAGGCGAAGGAAGTGTTAGACGATATTAAAAATGACGGTGATGCTTATATTAGTGAGAACGCTGATATTGCCCAGTTAATTTATCAGAGTTCACCACAGCAAAACCCGGTGAGTGCACTGTTTGATACCAGGGATGATTACCGGATTAGCAAAACCATTGTAGATAAATTATTAAGTCTGAACGATCCACGTTTACCGGTTTATGCCAGTAAAACGCAAACAGCTACGCCTGAAGAATATGTGGGTTTGCCTAATGGTTTAACCAATTCTGAAGCCAGCAGTATTGGTTTTGCTAAAACCTCCAAACCGGGCGCTTATTTTCTGACACCTCAATCACCAGCTGTAATTTTTAGTTATGCAGAATTATTGTTCGATCGGGCAGAGGCGGCAGCAAGAGGTTTCACCACCGAGAATGCAGCAGATTTATACCAGCAAGGGATTGTGGCATCTTTAAAGCAATTTGGGATTTCTGATGCTTTAGTCGCCAATTATGTAGCACAGGCAGCCACTCAATATGATGCAACGAATTACAAAAAATCAATCGGTGAACAAAAATGGATTGTACTCTTTGGTCAAGGTCTGGAGGCCTGGGCAGAAAGACGCAGATTGGATTACCCTCAACTTACGCCATCGGCAAATACCGTTTTGAATGGACAAATTCCGGTACGCTTTATCTATCCAGGAACGGAACAATCACTAAACGGACAGAGCTACAGGAATGCAGTAGCCAGCCAGGGGGCAGATTTGTTAACCACCAGATTATGGTTTGATGTAAAATAATCTTCTTGTAAAACTTCGAAGCCGCTTTAGCAATTGTTAAAAGCGGCTTTTTTGTGCAGTGTTCTCATCTTGCTCACGCTCGTTTTCAAAGGGTGTGTGACTAAAAGGCCATATTTATGGTATAGAAACAATGTTTGTATCGGTGCTTTAATACCTCATCAGTAAATCTCAAACTATACAAAAAACTGTTGACGATACAATCGTAGAACTATAATGCACTCGTTAGAAACGAGTGCAGGCGTTAAGTGTTCGCAACACTTTGTTCATGCTCGTTTTCAACGAGCGTATAATATTAAGCCATATCTATAGCATAGAAATAATATCTGTATCGGTGCCGTAATATCTCATCAGTAAATATCAAACTATACAAAAAGCTGTTGAGGATACAATCGTAGAATTATAATGCACTCGTTAGAAACGAGTGCAGGCGTTAAGTGTTCGCAACCCTTTGTTCACGCTCGTTTTCAACGAGTGTGTAAATAGAAGGCCATATGTATGGCATAGAAACAATGTTTGTATTGGTCCGTAATATCTCATCAGTAAATATCAAACTATACGAAAAGCTGTTGACGATAAAATCGTAGAACTATAATGCACTCGTTAGAAACGAGCGCAGGCGTTAAGTGTTCGCAACACTTTGTTCACGCTCGTTTTTAACGAGCTTGAAAATAGAAGGCCATATTTATGGCATAGAAACAATATTTGTATTGGTCCCGTAATATCTCATCAGTAAATATCAAACTATACAAAAAGCTGTTGTCGATACAATCATAGAACTATAATGCACTCGTTAGAAACGAGTACAGGCGTTAAGTGTTCGCAACACTTTGTTCACGCTCGTTTTTAACGAGCGTGAAAATAGAAGGCCATATTTATGGCATAGAAACAATATTTGTATTGGTCCCGTAATATCTCATCAGTAAATCTCAAATTATAAAAAAAGCTGTTGACGATACAATCATAGAACTATAATGCACTCGTTAGAAACGAGCGCAGGCGTAAACCGAGGTTACTAAATCTGTTACATCAAATTTCTAGAAATCATATAGACGATTGCTATCTTGTGCAATTCGAAATTTTGACACCATGAAAAAAATAATTCTTACGCTGATTCTTTCTCCATTTTTATTCATAGCTGCTTTTGCCCAAAATAAACCTGCTTTCTGGGATGATGTACAAACGATTAAAAAATACGATCAAATGTACAAGGCTCCGGTTCAACCCATATTGTTTGTAGGCAGTTCATCCATTCGTAAATGGGATGATCTCAACCAGGTATTTGCTAAATATAATGTGCTTAATCGTGGTATTGGTGGCGCGGTAACCAACGACATTACTTTCTATCTGAATGATATTGTTTTCCCTTATCATCCACGCCAAATTGTACTTTATGTAGGTGAAAATGATTTGCCAAATGAAAAAACCACGCCAGATTCTGTATTGAACAGAACCATCACGCTGTATAAATCAATAAGAGCTACCTTGCCTAATACACCAATATTATACATTTCCATTAAACCCAGCCCAAGCAGAGCGGCATTTAAAGAAAAGGCTATAGCTTCTAATGCATTGATCAAAGCTTTTCTATCTAAAGAAGCCAACACCAAATTTGTAGATGTGTACGGTTTAATGTTAACGAAAGAAGGCAATTTACGTCCGGAACTTTTTGTTGAGGATATGCTGCACATGAATGCTGCGGGATATGCCATCTGGAGAAAAGCGGTTGAACCACATTTATTGAAAAAGTAGTTTAGGATGAAGCCGGTGATTTGATGTCACTGAATTTTCCTACATTAACAAAATCATCACATTGACATCATTACGTATTTCGTACATTTGAAACTTTATCTCTAAAGATTCCCGTATATATGTCGATAAAATTCTACCTGCCCATTATCCTTTTATTATTATTTAGTTTCTCTGTTTCCGCTCAAAACAAATTCACGCTAAGTGGTACCATCCGTGATGGAAGCTCTGGTGAAACCTTAATCGGTGCTACGGTTAAAATATCCGGACCGGCTAATGCGGGCACGCTAACCAATAATTATGGTTATTTTGCACTAACCCAAACCGAAGGAACGTACACTGTTACCATCAGCTATACGGGTTTTGTACCGATTACAAAAAGTATTAACCTGAATAAAGATACCAAACTTAATGAGGAGTTAAAAAGTACAAACGATCTGGCTGAAGTAACTGTAAATGCCAATAACCGCAAAAATGAGAACGTAAAAAGTGCGCAGATGGGTTTGGAACGGATCGATATGAAATCCTTAAATTCTATTCCGGTTTTATTGGGAGAGAAAGATGTTTTAAAAACCATTCAATTATTGCCTGGGGTAAAATCGGGCGGAGAAGGAAATACAGGTTTCTATGTACGTGGCGGTGCTGCCGATCAAAACCTGATTATCCTGGATGAAGCAGTGGTTTACAATTCATCACACCTTTTAGGTTTCTTTTCTACCTTTAATGCTGATGCCATTAAAGACGTAAGTTTATACAAAGGCGGAATGCCAGCACAATATGGCGGTCGTTTATCATCTGTTTTGGATGTTAAAATGGATGATGGAAACAATAAGGAATTTAAGTTTCAGGGTGGAATTGGTTTAATTGCCTCCCGCCTAAAAGCCGAAGGACCTATTGTAAAAGATAGGGGCTCTTTTATGGTCAGTTTCAGGCGGACTTATATCGATCTTTTTTTACGGGCTTCTCCTGATTCTTCCATCAATGGCAGTACGCTGAACTTTTATGATATTAATGCCAAGGCGAATTACAAAATCAATGATAAAAATACCATTTACATTTCTGGTTATTTCGGTAAAGATAACATTGGTGTTAAAGATTTATTTGAAAACAACTGGGGAAATGTAACCACCACTATTCGTTTGAATCATATTTTTAACGATCGCTTGTTTTCAAACACTTCCCTCATTTACAACAATTATAACTACACCGTAAAGTTGCTGAATGATGTTACCAATTTTAAGGCGACATCATTGGTACGTGATTTTAATTTTAAGGAAGATTTTCAATATTTCAGTAATCAGCATACGCTTAGATTTGGTTTAAATGCCACGCACCACCGTATATCTCCCATCGATATTACGACGACCAGCGAAGAATCACAGGTAAATCCGCTTGCACAAGAAAAACGTTATGGATTGGAAAGTGCGGCCTATGTATCAGATGAATGGGCAGTAAATGATAAGCTTAACTTTTTATATGGTGTACGCCTGGCTGCTTTCTCTTTATTAGGTCCAGGCAATTTTAGTGAGTACGATGCTGAAGGAAATATCAACCAGACGGATCAAGTGAGTAATGGGAAATTCTATAAAAATTACTTCAATCTGGAGCCTCGTTTTTCTGTGAGTTATTTGTTCAATGAACGAAACTCAGTAAAGGCATCATATAACCGAAACACACAAAACATTCATATTTTAACCAACGCCACATCCAGTTCACCAACCGATCAATATGTGTTGAGCAGCAACAACATTAAGCCTGAAATTGCAGATCAGGTAGCTTTGGGTTACTTTAAAAACCTGGATGAAAATAATTATGAACTGTCTGGTGAAGTGTATTACAAATGGATGCAAAATCAGATTGATTATAAAAATGCGGCGCAACTGCTGGCCAATTCAAATGTAGAATCAGAATTGCTTTACGGTACAGGCAGGGCATATGGTTTGGAGTTGTTCTTTAAAAAGAAATTCGGAAAGCTAAATGGCTGGGTAGGTTATACCTTATCAAGAACGGAACGAAAATTTGCGCAATTGAATAATGGAAACTATTTTCCGGCAAGGCAAGATCGTACGCATGATGTATCAGTTGTTGGTATTTATAATCTGAATCAACGCTGGACTTTCTCCTCCAGCTTTATCTACAGCACCGGTAATGCCGTTACTTTTCCAGCAGGTAAGTATGTGGTTGGCGGACAGACGGTATACTATTATACGGAAAGAAATGCAGGCAGAATGCCTTACAATATGCGATTGGATTTAAGTGCTACGCTGGAAGGTAAACGTAAAGGAAGATTTCAGTCCAGCTGGAATTTTGGTGTTTACAATGCCCTGAACCGAAAAAATCCATATTCAATCGAATTTATTAACGATCCGAATGAACCGGGTAAAACAGCTGCAGAGCAAACTTCTCTTTTTGGAATTATTCCTTCCATAACCTGGAATTTTAAATTTTAATCCATGAAAAAAAAATATTTAATATACCTGTTAACGGCCATTATTGGTCTGTCATCCTGTAAAAAAATCATCCAGATTGATACCAATAATGCCGAACCTCAGTTGGTTATTGAGGGAAAAATATCAGACAGACTAATTGAACAGCAGATTTTGATCAGTAAAACAGTTGGTTATGATGAGATAGGAGTTTACCCCAAAGTGTCTGGCGCTACAGTGAAGGTGAGCGATAACATTGGTAAAACTTATGTTTTTACTGAGAAGGCACCCGGTGTTTATGTGAACAGAATGCAGGGTGTTTCTGGTGTTACCTATAAAATGGAGGTAACCGTTGAAGGTAAAAATTACCAGGCCAGTTCAAAAATGCCTGACCTCGTTAAGCTGGATTCCATTGGTGTGATTACGAATAACTTTTTCGGAAATGAGCGTAAAACAGCTGCTGCCTTTTTGGTTGATCCTGCAAATGAAACTAATTTTTATCGTTTTAACCTTTATGTAAATGGCCTTTTTTCTGATCGGATTTATGTGAACAATGATCGCTTAACCAATGGCAATAACCTGCGGATTCAATTGTATTATGAAGCAAATGATGATGACGATGAGGGGTTAAAAAGTGGCGATAATATCAGTATAGAAATGGAGGGTATTGACTCCAATATTTTTAATTATTGGTATGCATTAAGCGAGCAGTCTGGTGGAGGCCCGAATCAAGGTACCACGCCTTCCAACCCTACATCTAATATTTCTAACGGTGCTTTAGGCTATTTTAGCGCGAATACTTTTCAAAGGTTGAGTACAACAGTGAAATAAATATACTGATTTTGTAATATTAAAACTCCTTTAAAATTTCATTGTTTTGAGTGTATGAAAGTATTTATAAGCGGTAACATTGCACAGGTTGGTATAGCGCAGCTAAAAGAAAAAAACATAGAAATTACCCAGTGGGATAAGGATAGACAAATTACTGCCGAGGAGTTAATTGAGGCTTGTAAAGGTCAGGATGCATTGGTGAGTGTTGGCCCCAATAAAATTGATGCTAAGTTTTTGAATGCTGCTAAACATTTAAAAGTCATTGCGCTTCATTCCGTAGGATTTGATCAGGTGGATGTAGATGAGGCAAAAAAATTAAATATTCCGGTTGGAAATACACCTGGTGTTTTGAGTGGCGCTACGGCTTCTGCTGCTTTTTTATTAATGCTGGCCGTTTCCAGAAAAGCATTTTACCTGCATAAGAAAATCATAAATGGTAACTGGCAAAATTACGAGCCTACGCCAGAATTGGGTATAGAGTTAAATGGTAAAACTCTTGGTGTTTTTGGTTTGGGAAAAATCGGACTGGAGATGGCTAAAAAATGTGCAGGCGCTTTTCAGATGCCTGTCATTTACCACAATCGGTCTCGAAACGAAGATGCAGAAAAAGAGATCGACGCAAAATATGTTTCCTTTGAAGAGCTGCTCGAACAGAGTGATGTCATCAGTGTCCATACTGCCTTAACGGATGAAACCAAGGATAAATTTTCAATAGATGTTTTCAAAAAAATGAAACCGACTTCAATATTTATCAATACGGCCAGAGGTGGCATTCACAATGAAAAAGACTTAATTCAGGCATTAGAAGAAAAAATAATCTGGGGTGCAGGTTTAGATGTAACCAATCCTGAACCGATGGATAAAAATAACCCGCTGTTAAATATGGATAATGCTGCAGTTTTGCCTCATATTGGATCAGCAACTGAAGAAACCCGTGATGCAATGGCAAAGCTCATCGCCGAAAATATTCTGGCCGGATTGAACGGTGATAAATTGCCATATCCCATTTGGTAAGGGATATTAAACAATCGCTATTTACTTCCTTCAGAGGGATGCCCGCAGGGCGGGGTGGTTTTCCCGCAGATTAAAAATGATTTAAGGCGCGGATGTAAATGGATTTAAGTTTTATAGAGCAGGTGTTTTAGATCTGCGTACAAATTGGCGAGAAACTTCTTTATATATAAATAAAAAAGGCTCGAATGCATAAGCACTCGAGCCTGCTATTATATAGCTATTAATTTTATTTAACCGTATATCTTAACACCGATCTGCCTAAATTTCCATTGGCATCAATTCCTTCAATAATCACTTTATACTGACCCTTCCCATCTGCATTATAAAATTCAAAAGATGAATTTCCGGTTGCATCTGTAATGATTTTAGGGTTCCAGTAAATGGTTGTTCTTAAATCATTTTTGTTCATGTTTGCCGGAACATCATATTTGGGTGAATAAAACTGTTTCTCTTTGTTATAGCCTTGAGGAGAAAAAGTTACTTCGTAGTTTTTAGGGAGCAGATCCAGCAATTGTGCTTTTGAAATTTTTGTTCCTTTTGGCGCTTTTTTCTGGTTAAATACAATCACCCCATTTACATTATTAGCACGATTCACTAAACCCAATTCATCCCTTAAAAACACTTCAATAGATTCGATTTCATTTGGATTTAAAGTGTTAATCTGGTTTACATCAACACTCATTCCATTAATAAAAATCCCCATCGGAATTTTTTTACCAGCATTAAAGTCTCTGGTTACATAAAAGTTATTGTCCTGATAAGTAACACCGGCAAGCATACCCTGCAAACAATTAATTAATAAAGCACAACCTTGTAAACGGTCACCTGTTATTTCATGATCAGCCATTTGGCTAAGCCCGGTTAAAGCAGGATAGTCTTTATGGCTCACTTTTGGTGTAACAGCCGCCTTAATGGTAACGTCTTTTAAGGTGTGTAAATAAGAATACTGTTTTCTGCTATTATCTAAATAAGTAGTAAGGGCACTGTCAATGTTTAAAACTTCTTCTGCTGCGCTAAAATTCCGGGTTAGGGTTGGTACAGGAGATCCGTTTAAGCTGATGGCCATAGCTTTGTAATTCGGGTTATATTTAGCTGTGATGGTTACTTTAGAAGAATCATTCAATACTAAATTCTTAAATCTGAAGTTTCCAACCGGATCTGTTACACCTTCCAGGTTAAAACGTTTATCAGGAATGGTAAGCAACAACTGACCTTTCCTTACCGGAATACCATTATTCATTCTCAAAATGCCGGAAACTTCTATGCCTTGTTCAGGAATAAAGCTAATTTTTGGTAAGTTGCCCGCCAGTACATCTGTATATTTAAAACTGCGGTAACCTTGAGTAAGCAAGAGCACATCCAGATCAGCATTCTTTTTAGCATCAGGTGTATTAAAATAATAACTTGGTTTTTCTACATAACCTTTAATATCACTACTCAGTAACAATCCGGTTAAGATGGTGCTTAAAGCATCCTCATTTGCAGGTACTTTTGTTTCGTCTACTACCGCTACAGAGAAATTTCCTTCAACAGGTGCTCCGTCTTTTTTTGCAGATACATTAATCTTCACCTTTTTCTTTACGCCATAAGCTGGAGCGGCAGTGGTTAAAGTCACAGCCATATTATTTTTGTGCTGAACAAAAGTTAAGCGCTCACTCAGCGGCTTACCCGCTTCAGTAAATAAGGTGAACTGTGCAATACCAGATGGAAATTTAGACTTTAAAATACTGGTACTATATTCTTTATTTGATAAGGCGGTTTGAGCACCATAACAAATTACGCCTTTACTTTGCGCCACTAGATAGAGCTTTTTGCCTTTATTTTCTTCGAAAAAGCTATCGTTAGAAATGATTTTGACCTGAATGTTTTCAGCATCGGTATTATCAACGGTAACTTTAATGCCCTTTTCATTAACTGCAGGGAGATTATAAGTCTCGGTTGTACCATCAGCATAAGTTACATTGGCTTTATAGGTTTTTCCTTTTTCAGCTAAAAAATCAAAACTACCCATTCCAAGATGCTGAGCATTAAAAGTAGCGATTTGCTTGCCGTCACTATCGGTAACCGTTCCTTTAGCATTAATGCCTAACCCATCACTTTTAATGGCTTTGAAAGCAATTTTGTTTACGAGTCCGGCAATGAGATTTCCACCTTCCGGAAAGAATTGAAAATCTTTGCTTAAGATGGCATTTGCGAGGGTAAAGCTGTTGCTGACTACATCTTTATCTGTGGTATTTATGCTGGTGATTAATTCTCCTTTTTTCAATTGATATTCGGCCTTTTGATTGGCGCTCATCGCAATAGTTAAATAACCATTGGCATCAGTTGTACCCCTGCCTTTAGCAATAACTGTATAACTGGTAACTACCTGCCAGCTGACGTTTCTGTTGGCATAAGGCTTATTATTTGCATCTTTAAACTGTACACGGGCATCAATTTTTTCCTGTTTATCGGTTGATGTATTTTTATAGGTAACATGGGTTTTAACTTCTTTATCAATAGCCTCACCTACGTAGAACGTTTTATTAAAATAGGCTGGGTTATCAAAGTTGAGCATCCACATGGTGTAAGCCCTTACATGATAATTGCCTTGTTTGTAGTTCACCTGATCCAGCGGGAAATTTCCATTTGCAATACCGCCAGTAATAGGCAGTTTTATTGTTTGGATGAGAGAGTCTTTCTGGTTGATTACATCAACATAAACAATCTTACTAATTCCCGATAGCAGATTTTGGTTCTCTGTGACGTAAGCTTTAAACCAAACTGTATCTGCAATGGCATAATAGGGTTTATCGAAATGCAGATAAATTTTCTCTGCCGGATAATCATTAAAGGCTTTGTTGGTTTTGGCAATAAGGGTATTAATGCTAACAGTATCAGTTTGTGCCGATGAAGAAAAATTTATGGTAAGGAGAACAGAGAGGATTAAAAAGGATAGTCTAAAAATTTTCATGAATTGGAAATTAAATACTTAGGTTGTAAATATATCCAATAAAAAATAGCACACCTAAATTGTATGCATCTTTAACACTTTTTTACATTATGTATTCAGAAAATTCACTAAAATTTAAGCATAAAAAAACAAGCTGGTCAAAACCAGCTTGCTCGAAATACTGTGGGATATGAATTTCTTATTTATATTCTATCACAAACTCATTTAAAGGGGTGCGAACTTTTTTAAGATTAACCAGCCAGTCGCCATTTTCATCTCTGTTACCTAGTGGTAATAAAGTTACGCTTTTTAAATGTTTTTGATCTAAGCCCAATAATTCATCAAGTTGTTGGGCATTAAAGCCTTCCATTGGAGTATGATCTACCTTTAATAAGGCGGCCTCTGCAATGGCTATACCAAAAGCCAGGTAAGCTTGTTTTGCTGCATGGTGAAAATTTTCTTCTGCAGATCTCGATAATAAAGTACCTTTTAACTGATTTTTATAGGCATCGGTTGTATCTAAAGGTAAACCACGTTCAGTATTCATTCTATCAAATACTTCATCAATTCCTTCTTCGGTGTAATTATCCTGAGCGGCAAAAACCAATAGGTGAGAAGCATCTACCACTTGCGATTGGTTATATGCTATTGGTAAAATTTGTTCTTTTAATTCCTGGTTTGTGATTACAATAACCTTGAATGGTTGTAAGCCGGAAGATGTTGGTGCCAACTGCGCAGCTTTTATAATTTGATCTACCTTATCTTGTTCTACAGGCTGACCATTCATTTTTTTAACGGCATAACGCCAGTTTAGTGCATCGATTAAGCTCATGGTATGATTAAATTTTACATTCAAATATCTGCTTAAACCAGCTTTGATTTATTGATGTATGATAAGAAAATAAATCTCGTGGAAAAAGCTACACTATTTTTTCTCGGCTTTTTGAATAAGCTTTAAGTCGCTCCGTACTGGAAAATGATCTGATAATTTTGCTTTTTCAATTTGATAATTCAACACCTCAAGGTCTTTTGATGTCGCGATATAATCGATCTGAAAATTTGGAAATTTGCCATTATAAGTAGTACCGAAGCCCAATCCTTTTTTTATAAAAGCATTATTTAAGTTCTCCGTAATCTGGGTAACTACGTATGATGCAGGCGTATCATTAAAATCTCCTGCAATGAGATAAGGTGTTTTACAATTATCCATTTCCTTTTTCATCACGTCTACCTGACTGCTTCTTTTAAGAAAGGCACTTTTTAACATTCTTAAAATACGCTTTGATGGCTGAATCTCCGTATTCATTTCCTTCACTTTATCCAGGTATTCATAATCCTGTTTTTCGAAAGAGATGGACTGAAAATGCACATTATATACCCTTAAGGTCTGGCCTTTAACATCTAAATCAGTGTAGATACTCATGTTTCCAGGGAAGCCCTCAACAAAAGGAATTTTACCCGTAGCTTTAATCGGGAATTTTGAAAAAATGGCTAAACCAATGGCTTCGTATTCATTTTTATTGGTTGGAACAAAGAAGAAATGTTTTGTGTTTAGAATTTTTTTGAGGGTATCTATCGTGTCGAAATCGCCTTTGTAACGGGTGTAAAACTCTTGGAAACAGATAATATCCGGACTTTGATCGTTCACCACTTGGAGTATTTTCTCTTTTACCGATTCATCATTTTCGCCTCCGTAAAGCTTAAAATTATGAACATTATAGGTCATCATTCTAATGCTATTATCGGCCTTTTCGAGTGGGCCTTTATCACCACTAATGGAAAAGGTTGCCCTTAAGGTTTTATAGCCATAAGCGATTACGACCACACTCACCAGTGCAAAAATCCATTTTTTACTGATGCACCACCAGGCAATAAAAATGATATGAAGAAATAAAAAATAAGGATAGGCTAAACCGAAAAAAGCAATAATAGGATGTTCACGCGGATCCATATTACCTGCAACTGTTCCCAATATCAATCCTAAAGCCAAAATAATTGCAATCGGAAATAATAGTTTATCCAGTAAATTATACTTTTTAGTCGACATTAATCTTTGCTTGCTTTGAATAATTTTTCTCTCTCTGTTGCGGTTAATTTATCGTATCCTGACGAAGATATTTTATCTAAAATTGCATCAATTTCCTGTTGCGATACATCTTTAAAAGCAGGTTTTTTAACCGGAGGTTTGTCGTTTTTAACCACGCGTAATTTTGGTTTACGCTCAAATAATTTACTCCAGTCTCGGCCACTTTGTAAGCTTTTAATAAATGCAAAACCTAAAATTGCACCGCCGATGTGTGCTAAATTTCCGCCGGCATTTGCTGATGATAATCCGATGAATGAAATGAAGAAATAAACAATGGCTACCCATTTAATTTTTACTTCACCGATCAACATCATCATAATAGTGTAGTTAGGAACAAGTGTAGCGGTGGCCACAATGATTGCCATTACAGCTGCTGAAGAACCAATAACAGTTTGACCAATAATGCCGCCAGCGAAGGCTGGGAAAATATTTAACCCGGCAATATAAATCAGTGCTCCAATAATCCCGCCAGCCAGATAAACAAAATGGAATTGTCTGCTTTTTAAGAAATTCATAAAGATATTTCCAAACCAGAACAACCCAAGCATATTAAATAAAAGGTGCAGGAAGCCATCATGAAAAAACATGTAGGTAATTACCGTATAAAAGCGAGTAGGAAGCGCAGAAATTGCTGCCGGAACACCAAAGTAATCCCTGATCCATTCATTGATCATTAAATCACTTTTCGCCAGAAATAAAAATACAGAAAGAATAGCCGTAACCAGAAATATAATGGTATTTAAACCAATATAGAGAAACAGCGGGTTGCCAGACTGAAATATTTTAAACTTTAAATCTTTAAAAGTATTATTCATAATAAGTGTAAAAATTGGTGTTTTTATCTTTCCATATCTTCACCAGAATAAAGCCGATTAAGGCCCCGCCCAAATGCGCATAATGCGCAACAGAATCTCCTTCGAACTGGCCTACACCTAAAAACAATTCTACTAAAATGTAAAATGGGATAATGTATTTCGCTTTTACAGGCACCGGAATGAACATAATCATAAGTTCTGCATTCGGATAAAGCATACCAAAGGCAACTAAAAGTCCAAAGATAGCACCTGATGCGCCAACCATGGGTGTGGTGTAGATATCAATTAGTTTTGATAATTGCTGATTATTTAAACCTTTTATATTGGCCTCAACCATACTGGTGGCAAAGTCAACTGAAACTGCTCCTGGATTAACAACAGCTCCGGTTAACTGATAAGTTTCAAATGCCTGTACGCCTAATTGTAGTGCCAATGCACCAAGGCCCGTAATTAAATAAAAAATTAAAAATTTCTTGGCTCCCCAACGCGTTTCCAATAGTGTACCGAAGGAATAAAGCGCAAACATATTAAAGAAAATATGTGCCCATCCACCATGCATAAACATATAGGTGATGGGTTGCCATGGTCTGGCTAATGGTGAATCGAAGTAGAAAGCTCCTAGACTAAAGCCCAATCTGATACCTTTGGTATCGAAATATAAAGTGGCCAGAAAGAATAATATATTGATAATCAGCAGGTTTTTAACTACTGGTGGAATATGTATGTTGTTCATTTATCTATGATAATGTTTTGATTTTCACTTTGTTTTTAATTACTGACCATATATTACATTTAAGCAGATATAAGATTAAAAGTATTAAGCATTTTTTTAACCTTGCTATTTAAGCTTTAGTCTTTCAACTTTACTCTTTCCGCTTTAAGCTCTAGTCTTTTAGCTTGTTTTAGCCCTTCTCAAATTTTTTATCCAATTCCGCTAAAGTAATCGTTTGAATAATGGGTTTTCCACTCACGCTAAAGTTAGGCGTTTTGCAGGCAAAAAGTTCATCAATCAGCGTATTCATTTCCTCTTGTTCTAAAGCTGTACCTGCTTTGATTGCACTGTTTTTGGCCAGACTTCTCGCCAGGCGATCACGCTTACTTAACTTTAATTCCTGCTGAGTGTTTTTAAAACCTTCAATTAATTGTTCAAAAAGTTGTGTTTCATTAATATTGCTGCTTCCAAGGTCAACAGGAACACCCTCTACCACCAACGTATTTTTACCGAATTCACGTACATCGAAGCCTAAACTTTTTATATCATCCAGTAAACTTTTAGCCAGTTCGAAATCATTGGCGTTTAAAGTAATGGTTTGTGGGAACAAACTTTGTTGCGAAGCGCCTTTGCGATCATCAAGATGTATGAGAAAACGTTCGTAAAGGATTCGCTCATGTGCCATCTGCTGATCAATGACCATTAAACCCGATTTAATCTGCGAAACAATATAGCGATTATGCAATTGCATGTATTGCTTTTTTGGCGTTTCAATTTCGTTACTATCTTCCGCGTAAATGGATGTTTGTTCTACAATCGGCTGATCTGTAATCTCATATAATGAGCCCCAGTTTTTAGCACTGGGTTTTGCATCGTAATTTCTTGGTGAAGATGCATAGCCTGAAACGGAGCTGCTATCACTGGCAAATGGATTAAAATCAGGATTAAAGTTGATACTTGGCGGAACAATATCTTCCACAGCCTTGTGCGTAATCATATTGCTAAAGCCCGTTTCCTGATCAAAATCTAATGTAGGTGCAATATTATACCGACCAATGGAACGCTTTACCGCCGATTTTAAAATGGCGTAAATGGATTTTTCATCCAGGTATTTAATTTCTGTTTTAGTAGGGTGAACGTTGACATCAATTTTTGCCGGATCAATCTCAATAAATAAGACATAAAGCGGATAACTGTCATCGGGTAAAAGATCTTCAAAAGCAGAGCTTACGGCATGATTCAGATAAGGATCTTTTATAAAACGGTTGTTCACAAAAAAAAACTGTTCTCCCCGGGTTTTCTTCGCGAAGGCCGGTTTGCCGATATATCCTTTTAAGTTAATGATGGTAGTTTCTTCCTCAACCGGAACCAGTCGCTCATTGTAATTGTTTCCAAAAAGATGTACAATCCGTTGTTTCAGGTTTCCTTTTGGAAGGTTGAAGATCTCTGTTCCATCGTGGTGTAAACTGAAAAACACTCCAGGATGCGCCAATGCTACACGTTGAAATTCATCAATGATGTGACGCATTTCCACCGGATTGCTTTTTAAAAAATTTCTTCGGGCAGGCGTATTGAAAAACAGGTTTTTGATGGAGATTTGAGTTCCTGCAGTTGTAGCTACCGGTTCCTGGGCTATTACCTGAGCACCTTCAATAGAAATGCAAGTGCCAATCTCATCTTCATGCCTGCGGGTTTTCATTTCCACCTGTGCAATTGCGGCGATGGAAGCCATGGCTTCACCACGAAAACCCATCGTGCGAATGGCAAATAAATCTTCTGCCTTTTTTACTTTCGAGGTAGCGTGGCGTTCAAAGCACATGCGTGCATCTGTAACACTCATTCCACAGCCATTATCTACGATTTGTATTAGTGCTTTACCAGCATCCTTAATCACCAGTTGTATTTTATCTGCACCAGCATCAATAGCATTTTCAAGCAATTCTTTTACCGCCGAAGCTGGCCTTTGAACAACTTCTCCGGCAGCAATCTGGTTGGCAACAGCATCAGGCAATAAGTGAATAATATCAGTCATGTAATATGGCAATGTGAATGGGCTAAATTATAGAAAATAAGCTTAATGAAACGGATTTGTTTAAAACTCAACATGCAAATGACGGTTATAAAGGTGCTACAAATAGATTAAAATATGATTGTAGTGAATTAGCAATCTCTTTTCAAAGCGTTATTAACCTGAGCAAATGAAATTAAAACGATCCCCTTGCTCCTCCTTGAAAATAAGGAGTGGAGTTAAACTGAACTTTAGTATAATTTCAGTTTATCTTATTAGCAAGATACAAAGATCTCTCCGTTCAGAGATGACTACGCTATTGGTGCGAAAGGGCTTTCTTCATAGCCTTTCCCTTCCAGAGGAAAGGTGCCGATAGGCGTATAGGGGTTAAAACATCATAATGACTGAATGACCTTGCTTTTTTAATGCCGCACTAAATCAGCCAGAGGAAGAATGTGTCGTAAACTCAGTTTATCTTATTAGCAAGATACAAAGATCTCTCCGCTTCGGTCGAGATGACGACGCTATTGCGGCGAAAATGCATTCTTCATGGCCTTTCCCTTTCAGGGGAAAGGTGCCGACAGGCGGATAGGGGGCTCTTATTTTATTCCGCTACAAAGTGGATTTTTAAAAGCCAAATCATTACAATTTTCTATCTTTAGCCGCATGAAACGAAATAGATTAGTGGTTCTGGCTGCGATAAGTTTTTTTAATATTCTTTGTTTAATGGCTTGCGCACAAGATCATGCCAATAACGAAAGAAAACTCTCCGTTGCCAATAGTATCGCTAAAACCATAGTGGTGTTAAATAATCAGGATTCGGTTATTCCATTAAAATCGCTGGATCATAAAAACATTGCCTCTGTAAGTCTGGGTTTTGCTTACAGCGTGGTTTTTGATAGTTTAGCAAATAAATATGATAAGGTAACTTCCTTCTCTGCAGCGAATTATCAGGATAGTGTTAACCTGAACGATCTTGAAGATGACCTGAAATACTATAACACGGTATTGGTTTCTATTGATGATCAGCACCTGACCAATGCCAGGTATACTAATTTTATCAATAGCATCAGCAAAACAAAAAAAGTAATTATAGCCTTTTTTGGCAACGGACCAGGTTTAAAAGCCTTTGATTCCTTGCAATCGCCAATTGTTTTTACTGCACAAAATAATGCAGATGCTGCAGCCTTAGTTCCGCAATATATTTTCGGTGGCATTGCAGCAGAGAATAAACTCACCAATACTTTTTCAGCGCGGTATACTGTTGGATCTGGATTTGTAACAACTAAGACCCGGCTAAAATATACCGTCCCCGAAGATGCCGGATTAAATTCAAATGGTTTAAGCGAAATCGATGCCATTGCTGCAGAAGCAATCAGCCAGAAAGCTACGCCGGGTTTGGTAGTTTTAGTAGCCAAAGATGGTAAAGTGATTTTTAATAAAGCATACGGAACGCATACCTACGATACCACTGTGCCAGATCGGGTAACTGATATTTTTGATTTAGCATCAGTGACTAAAATAGCCGCCACTACACCTGCTGTAATGCGTTTAGTTGAAGAAGGAAAACTGAAATTAGACACCACTATTGGGACCTATATTGCTAAAGCCCGTACTTCTCCAATGAACAATATTCAGGTAAGAGAAGTCATGTTGCATCAGGCGGGTTTTATTCCTTATATTCCTTTTCATGATTATGTAAAAACCGGCGATTACAGCAGAGATTCTTCTGCTGCTTACCCTACTAAAGTGGCTGATCAATATTACATTAAGAAAGGTTTCTTTAAAGATTTTATGTGGCCAAAAATGCTCAATTCGCCTATTAGAACACGTGGCAAATATGTATACAGTGATATCAGCATGTATGTGATGAAAGATATTGTAGAGCACATCAGTGAAGAACCATTAAACCAGTATGCTTACGAGCAATTTTATAAGCCTCTAGGCATGCAGACTGCAGGTTTCTTGCCAAGAAATAGATTCAGTAAAGACCAGATCATTCCAACGGAGCAGGATACATATTTTAGAAAAACGCTTTTGATGGGTTATGTTCACGATCAGGGCGCAGCATTGGCTGGAGGTGTTTCAGGTCATGCTGGGTTATTTGCCAGTGCGAATGATCTTGCGATCCTCTATCAGATGATGCTGAATCGCGGGACTTATGGTGGAACGGAATATTTTAAACCGCAAACAGTAGATACGTTTACGGCAAAGCAATCAAATGTGAGTCGTCGGGGTTTAGGTTTTGATCGCTGGGATCCGGATACTACAAAGCATTACCCTTCCAACCTGGCTTCGCCACAAACTTATGGACATACTGGTTATACTGGAACTTGTGTGTGGGTAGATCCATCTCGCGGTTTGGTGTATATTTTCTTGTCAAACCGCGTAAATCCAACAGTGAGCGACAGACTTTCCAATCTTAAAATCAGAGGCAGAATCCAGGATGTGGTGAATAAGACGATTGATGACGCTAAAAAGTAAAAAGGTAACTTCAAATTATAAGAGGCAGTATCTAATTATTAAATGATATTAAGATTTTTCATGTTTAGCTTGTTTAAGCAAATGTTATGGCAATCGCTATAACCGCCTAGGAAAGCCAAACCACTGTTTCTTCGTTCTGCTCTTAGACCGGCATGGTCAATTTTTCGGGATGGCACTGACCCAGCCTAACTACTGACTTCCATAGAAAAATTGCGAGCCGGCAACTTTGCTTCTTTGGTTGCCCAAAGAAGAAAGCCCGTCCGGCCAGGACTAGAACTAATTAATCCTCAGGATAACATTTCGAATTTATGATATAGCCTCTTTTGATATATTGTTTAGTATTCGTCTTCTAAAAGGCTAATGCAATTGGTCGCCATTTTTTTTAATCGCTCATCCAGTGAAGCAATGGAAGCAGTATCCTTCAGACTTTGGTATAGATTGTTGATGATGGTTTTCGTTTCTTCATCAGGATCGCAGGCCTGCGATTTTTCCAGGTAAGGTAATGCCTGAAGCGCAGTTTCCCTGTATTTAGCATATAATTCCTTGTGTAGCTTTAGATCTTTAGCTTTTCCAGCTTCATTCATTTTTGCGCCAATAGCATTGCATTTGGATAATAAAATAAACCCTAATGCCCTATAAGGAACAAAATATGCAGGAGTTATTTTTATTGCTTGTTCGTAATAGGGAATGGCTTTTTCAGTATTACCTGTTTCTTCATAAAGCCTTCCTAAATGGTAAGTTACATTACCTAGTTGTGTTTTACTAAGCTCCGGAGCTTTTTTTATGAGTTCTTCTGCCAACGAAATTGCTTGCGACTTTTGAGTGTCTTCCATTCGTATTTGCGAATAATCCCAATAAAGATCTTTAACGCTTTTAGTTTGTGCAAAACAAAATGGAGAGGTAGCCAATAATAACAAAATGTAGAGTAAATGCTTTTTCATCTTTTTTTTGCCAATATATCATTTTAGTATCAGGATTTTAAATATGTTACTTTAAAATAGTTTACTACAATATTTTATAAGCAGACTTGTGTTAGAAAGTTAAACTTAACTTATAGATCGTTGTATCTAGTTCCTCTGTATCGCGGTCTTCGCATAGCAAAAATTCCATTTTATTTTTCGCTTGTTTAAATAAAGTTATGCCTTCAAACTTATGCTTACCGGGGATTTTATAACTGAAATTGAGATGTGTATCATTAACTATGCTCAAAGAAATGCCCCAAAAGATAATAAATGGAATTAAAAGAGCTAGGAAACCAATATTTAAAATTGAAAAAGTAAAGACAAATATTATCGGAGTAACGATCAGCGTTCTTTTGAAATAACTTTTATTGATTATAAAGGGCAAGGCGAATATTGATAAATGAGAAAAGATCAGGATCATCCAAATAAAGATATTTATTATTGAATCACTTCCCATAATGTTGAAAGGGTATTCATAAAACTCAAATCCAAATAGAACCCCCACTGTTTTATTTTGATTCCCATAAACAGGCTGCTAAAAATCATAAAAAGTAATAGCAATTTTATCGTTTTCCTATTTTATATCCTTTTAATTACAAGGACCCTTACTATTTGCAGCTTTTCCGTTTGATTTATTATGTGTTAAGTGATTATTGCTAAGAAGGATTTATTATGTTAATTATTAAAGAAATAATTGACATAATAAATGAGAAAATAGGGAGTATCGAAGTTATAAAAGCACAAATAAATGATACTTTCATGAAGTTAACTATTGTTTCCCTGTTTTTTAAAAATTGTGGTACACAATAAGCTATAAAGGGAATTATTACTATATAAAATCCACCTTTTATAAGTTCTTTTTCAACAAAAATAACAGATAATAAAATGAAAACATTTACTATAATTAACCAGTTTTTATAAACTTTTCCATCGCCTACTTTTGTAAGAGCAATTAATCCAAAGAAGCTATGTAAAGTAAAAATTGAAAGCATGTAGAATATATCATCAATTCCTTTACCATCATTATAAAAATAGTGTTTATATGTAAACCAAATACTCATTGTCAAGCAAATTCCATTTATTATGTATAGAGGTTTGCTGAATTGTTCTATTCCAATTTTACTATGTGATTCCATTTTGCTTATTTTAATCAATTAATTACAAGGGCCATTACTAGCAGGATTATTGCTTACAGAGGTTGGGCCAGAAGAAACCCTGTTATCTCCTTGTGAATGGGCATTTCTCATGCTATATCCCAATCCTCCAGGTGTCATTGCTGTTGTAACCCCACCTGCACCAGCAACTCCGACTGTTGTCGATGCATTAGGCAAAGATATTCCGCCAGAAGAGCATATGCCGACAACAAAAGCCGTACAATTCATTTCCAATAAATCATAATGCGAAGGAGGATTTTCTACACCTGTTAAAATTTTCTTGAAATCCATTGCATTGCTTCCCATGTCAAATACCATTCTGATTGTGTAGTCTGTTTGATCAGAATTATTAACTATTTTTGATGCACTACTAAATGGGTTAGTTGTCGGATAAAAACCTACAGTTTGTGTTACCTTAAATCCATTGCTTCCTTGTTTGATAAGTGTTATTGCGGTATGTCCAACACCATTTACAAATCCGTAATTAAGCGAAGTTCCTGGAACTGGTTCTAAAACTTGAACAATAACTTTATAGGTAGCTCCAACATCAGGGATATTATCGAAGCATTTAGTATACTTCTTTGGGTCTATTGCCTCATGATCTTGTCCAGGTATATATGGGTCTGATGGAATTGTATTTGTACCATTATCGCTACCGTCATTACCTCCCTCTGGATCAACTGGCTCTGGTGGATCTGGAAACCAAATATCTTCGCAGATTAATCGCTCATCAGAATCTGTTAGAGAATAAGTAACTCCACAAGCGCTTGATGGCCAATTACAATATTCACTATATATAACATCTATTCCACCCCCACAATAGCTATATCCGTCTGATACAAAGGTGCAAGCCCTATACTCGGTTCTACATTGCTGGCTCCAGTAAGATTTTGTTGCAGGATTGTTAATTGCTAATTTATTTAAGGTTAATAATTGTTTTTTTTGATAGGACGCACTGAGTTTTCCTTTTGCATAATCAAGTAAAAAATTTTCTCCATTATGTAGGTTATTGAGTAATAATTTGCCTGAAAAATTTTGCATGTTAATTTTTGTTTTAACCTTAGATTTTTCATTAGGCATTTGGGGATAATAATACAAAGCCTTAAAGAACTCACCTTCATCTTTCACCATTAAAAAAGATGCTGCCCCTTTTTCCGTAACCTCTTGTATTTTATCATTTATTTTAACCTTCCCTATCAATCGGTAAAAAACATAAGATACACTATCATTTACAGTTTGCACCTTCGGATGATCCCAGTCTGGCGTCCAACTAAGTTTTTGGTCGATATTTGGGATTAATTTTTTATCTAATTTATCTGTGTAAAATTTTTCCTTTATTGCTGCAAGCCTAATGGCTAAATCTGGAGCATCTTTTGATAGTGTCTTTGGAGGAGAAATATCAAAGTTCTTAGAAATTTCTTTCTTACAAGAGCCGATTACTATCATCAATAGTAATATTACAATACTTAATATCCAGGGATTTTTGGATTTAGATTTTAGTCGCATAGATTTTGATTTAGTTAAACAAACCTACGCCCATACAGTCGTTTAAATTTTGATAAAAGTCAAAAAATCATTTTAGTTTTCTAATTCTGCTTAAGGTTTCTTGGGAGATCCCTAAATAAGAAGCAATATGCCCTAATGAAACACGCTGGAAAAGCTGAGGATTTCGTTCCATTAACTTTTGATAGCGCTCCTTTGCATTGAGCATGCGTAATTCATTGGCCTGGATCTCATTACGCATGTGATAGAATTCTGTTAGTTTCCTGCCAGAAAAGTTGAATTCCATATGCTTTAAATAAATTTCTTCGAGCTTTTCTCTTTTAACAGCAATGAGGTTACAGTCTTCCAGTGTTTCCAGATATTCAAAACTTGGTTTACCTGTATAAAAACTGTAAATTGAAATGAGAAGCTCATTTTCAAATAAAAACCAAGTATTGGTTTCTTTTCCTTCTCTATCAAGATAATAAATCCTGGCAGCACCTTTTACAATGAAATAGAGGGTGTTGCTAAGCTCGCCAACGCTTAATAATTTTACTTTCTTCTTAACGTGTATTAAGTCACTGTTATCTACGATGGCTACTTTTATTTCTTCACTTAATGGATAGATGGCATTAAAAAGATTGAACAAATTTCGATAATCTTCTTTAAAAGATGGTTCAGACATAAATATTGGTTTAGCCGGAATGTAATTTTATAATAGAGATGAAATCAAATATAACCTTTATTAAAACAACAAAAAGCATCAGCTTTTGGCTAATGCTTTTATACTATTTAATTTTGGACTTCCGACTCCGGACTCCCAACTCCCAACTATTTCTTCAATCCAATTTCTCTTAGCCTTTCATCCAGATACTCACCAGCAGTCATGTCGCTGTAAGCCTTTGGATGTGCTGCATCAATAGTAGAAGGTAAGCTGGTTAAATCCATATCACTGCGAGGGTGAAGGAAAAACGGCACCGAAAATCGGGATGTTTTCATTAATTCACGAGGTGGATTGACCACTCTGTGGGTAGTAGATTTCAATTTGTTATTGGTTAAACGTTGCAGCATGTCGCCAACATTTACCACGATATCAGTATGGTGTGCTTTAATTGGCAACCACTCATTGCTGCGCGTTAAAACCTCCAAGCCATCAGCACTTGCACCGATTAATAAGGTAATCAAATTAATGTCTTCATGTGCACCTGCACGAACAGCATCATCCGGAATAACTTCTGGATTTTCAATTGGAAAGTAGTGAATACCTCTCAAAATGGAGTTTCCATTATGAACATGTTGATCAAAATAATTTACAGGCAATTCAAGGTAAGTGGCAATTGCACGTAAAAGATGTGTGCCATTTTCTTCCAGTTTTTTATAAATATCACCCGTAACCTGGTTAAATTCCGGCAATTCTTCTAAAACTTCATTGTCGGGATACTGATCCTTCACCGGATCACCATCAATAACTTCCTGTCCGATTTGCCAGAACTCTTTTAAATCCGGAGTTTTAGCACCTTTTGCCGTTTCCTTTCCTGCGCTTGTATATCCTCGCTGACCAGCAAGCTCTGGCTTTTCATATTTCTTTTTAATATCTAAAGGCAATGCAAAAGCAGCACGGATGTTTTCGTAAAGCTTATCAATTAATTCCTGGCTCAAACCATGGTTGGTAATGGTTACAAAACCAGAATCGTTGAAGGCCCTGCCCAACTCATCAGAAAATTTTTTACGTTCTTCTTCAGTTCCATTGATATAAGAACCCAAATCCAAACAGGGAATATACGGTGTAGACATGATTTTAAATTTAATGTGTACGAATTTAAAAAAGAATTGTTAATAAGTGTTCTCAAGGTAAATATTATGAGACTAAAAAATTAATT
This sequence comes from Pedobacter psychrotolerans, assembly GCF_004340665.1. Lineage (GTDB taxonomy): Bacteria > Bacteroidota > Bacteroidia > Sphingobacteriales > Sphingobacteriaceae > Pedobacter > Pedobacter psychrotolerans. The sequence goes on along the minus strand of NZ_SLWO01000002.1, from coordinate 611,552 downwards.
ATCAACTTTTTAAGTTATTAACATAAACACTAGTATTTACAAAATGTTGGGTTTGTCATGCAAAATCCATTATTGTTTCAACTCAAACCAGGATGGTTTTTATTTCGTAATATAGATAACCTAATGTTAGAATGTAGAAGATTTTGAATATAAATATGACACAGTAAATGTTAGGCATAAACACACAAAACACATGAAAAAAATAATTTTAATTCTATTATCTGTCTTAGCCTTAAACCAGGCCAATGCTCAAGGGAAAAAAACAGAAAAGGCAACTTTTGGAATGGGCTGTTTCTGGTGCACAGAAGCTATATTTCAACGCTTAAAAGGTGTTACTGCTGTAAAGTCAGGCTATGAAGGCGGTCAGTTGGCTAATCCAACATATGAAGAAGTTTGTACTGGTAATACTGGTCATGCGGAGGTTTTGCAGATTACTTATAACCCGATGGAAATTTCTTATGATGAATTATTGGAGGTTTTTTGGAAAAGTCATGATCCAACTACTTTAAATCGTCAGGGTGCAGATAGCGGAACCCAATACCGATCAGTGATTTTCTATCATACGCCACAACAAAAAGCCTTGGCAGAAAAATATAAAGCAGAATTAAATAAAACAAACGCTTACGGTAAGAAAGTAGTTACGGCTATAGAGGCAGCAAAACCATTTTATGTAGCTGAAAGTTACCACCAGAATTATTTCAATAAAAATGGCAATGAGGCCTATTGCAGGTTGGTCATTCAACCAAAGATTGAAAAACTGGAAAAAATATTCAAATCGAAACTGAAAAAATAACGATTATCTAAAGTTCCTAACCCTGATTGGCATTATGTGAATTAGGGTTAGGAACTTTTCACCTATCCTTTTCATTTAAGAATTGTCAATTAACTACTCAGTTAACTAAACAATTTTCCATTCCTCAAACTTTACGCTGGTAAATATTACATTTGCAATATGAATACTGGCTTACAGCTTTATAATACGCTTTCACGTAAGAAAGAACTTTTTCAACCACTCAATGCAAACCATGTTGGAATGTATGTGTGTGGTCCTACAGTTTACAGCGATGTGCATTTAGGCAATTGCCGCACCTTTATATCTTTCGATTTAATTTTCAGGTACCTTAAATATTTGGGTTTTAAGGTTCGTTATGTGCGCAACATTACCGATGCAGGTCACCTGGAAGGTGATCGTGATGAAGGGGATGATAAATTTGCCAAACGGGCGAAACTAGAGCAACTGGAGCCTATGGAAATTGTACAAAAATACACCTTAGGTTTTCATGATGTGCTGCGCATGTTTAATACCTTGCCGCCCAGTATCGAACCTACAGCAACCGGCCATATTATTGAGCAAATTGAGATGATTAAGGTCATTATTGCCAATGGTTATGGTTATGAAATTGGCGGAAATGTTTATTTTGATGTTGAAAAATACAGTAAAGAATATAATTATACCATTCTTACCAACCGGAACCTGGAAGATATGCTGAATAACACCCGTGAATTGGGTGGTCAGGATGAAAAACGCGGCCGTTTAGATTTTGCCTTATGGATTAAAGCAAAGCCAGAAACCTTAATGCAATGGCAATCTCCATGGGGTTTGGGTTTTCCAGGCTGGCACATTGAATGTTCAGCCATGAGCGCCAAATATCTCGGCGATGAATTTGATATTCACGGTGGTGGGATGGACCTTGCAGCCACGCACCATACCAATGAAATTGCGCAATCAGAAGCTTGCAGTCATAAACAACCTGCCCGTTACTGGATGCATACCAATATGCTTACGGTGAATGGTACGCGGATGTCTAAATCTGCCGGAAATGGGTTTCTTCCATTGGAACTCTTTACCGGAGACCACGAGCTTTTAAGAAAAGGTTATAGCCCGATGACGGTTAAATTTTTCATGTTGCAGGCACATTACCGCAGCACTTTAGATTTTTCAAATGATGCACTTGATGCTTCTGAAAAAGGCTTCAGAAGACTAATGGCGGCGATTAGTTTGTTGGATAAATTAACAGTGTCTGATGAAAGTAACTTTAGTATCGAAACGATCAAAGAGAATTGCATCAACGCAATGAACGATGATTTTAATAGTCCGATTCTGATAGCCGAGTTATTTGAAGCCGTTAGGATTATCAACACAGTATATGATGGAAAAGCCAAAATTTCTGCAGATCAGCTGGAACAGTTAAAGCAATTAATCAACGATTTCGTTTTTGATATTCTTGGTTTAAAAGATGAAGATGCTGGAAGTAATGATTTAAATGGCGTATTGGATATGGTGATTGATCTCCGTACGGAAGCAAAGGCCAATAAAGATTATGCTACCTCCGATAAAATCAGAATTGGTTTGCAGGAGCTGGGGATTCAACTGAAAGATAGTAAGGAAGGAACAACCTGGAGTAAGGCATAGGTTAAGTTTGGAGTCTTAAGTCGGGAGTATTGAGTCTTCCTAATTAAATTGCCTGCTATAAAATTTACCAAATGAATAAAAAACTTCTAATCATACCATTAATTGCACTGTTTGGAGTGCAAGGATGTAAAAATAAATCGAAAAGTAACAACGAGGAAACCACAGACAGTGCAGCTGTAAAATTGGTTTCTCCGGAGTTTAATGCAGATAGCGCTTACCTGTATACAAAAGCGCAGGTAGATTTTGGTCCCCGTATTCCGGGTACTCCGGCACATCAAAAATGTGCCGATTATTTGGTTGCCAGGTTGAAATCTTTCGGCGCATCGGTTGAAGTAAAAGGAGAGAAGACAAAAACATACGACGGCAAAACTTTTCAGTTGAAAAATATTGAGGCCAGTTTCAATCCAGAGAAGAAAGAAAGAATACTGGTTACCGCACATTGGGATGCCCGTCCTTTTTCTGATCAGGATACCGATCCATCCAACCACAATAAGCCCTTTGATGCTGCGAACGATGGAGCCAGTGGCGTGGCAGTCATTTTAGAAATGGCTCGCCAAATCCAGAAAACACAACCTAATGTAGGTGTTGATTTTATTCTTTGGGATCTGGAAGATTACGGTAAAGCGAATGACGAAACTCCAGACGAAGTAACCTGGTGTTTAGGCTCTCAGTATTGGTCGAAAAATGCAATAGCAAAAGGTTACAAGGCAAGATATGGCATTAACCTGGACATGGTTGGTGGCGGTAATGCACAATTTACGCAGGATGAAATTTCGCGCCAGTCTGCACCAGATGTAGTTAATAATGTATGGGCGATAGGCAATGAGATTGGCTTCGGTTCATATTTTGTTAATCTACCTAGCGGGAAACTGGTTGATGATCATTTCTGGATGAATAAGGCTGGTGTACCTTCAATAGATATTATCCATTATAACGATAACAGTGGCTTCTACATCAACTGGCATACGCAGTTGGATAACCTGGCCAATATTGATAGGAATACGCTTAAAGCCACCGGACAAACTGTGTTGGAAACCATCTTTCGCGAAAAATAAATTGTGTAATTGTTGATTACTTTTGAAGTCAGCAAACTGATAAAATTTTATATTCGCACAACTATACTTAAACATATAATGAAAAAAATATTTTCAACAGCAATCGCATCACTTTTAGCGCTGAGTGCAATCGCGCAAAAAAATGATGGAACTACAAAATCTCTGGTTAATGCAGAAAAAGATTTCGCAAAATCGGTTGCAAAAAATGGTGATAAAGATGCCTATCTGGCACATTCATTAGCAAGTGCTTTGGTGTTTCGTCCAAACCCGGTTAATGTAAAAACATATTATAATGCCCAAACCAATAGCGAAAAATCAGTTACCTGGGAGCCTAACTTAGCTCAGGTTTCTCATAGTGGCGATTTAGGTTTTACTACGGGTCCTTATACAGTTGATGGTGCAGAGAAAAAATATGGTCAATATTTATCCATCTGGAAATCAGAAAATGGCAAATGGAAGCTGGCCATAGATTTGGAAACCTCAAGCAACAAGCCATTGGGCCAAACAGCAGCAAAATTTATTGAACCGAAGGACCATGTTGCGCCAAAGTTTTTAAATGAAAGGGAAATTAAAGCTGGAAAAGATATTATTCTCACCACAGAGAAAACCTTAAATACCTTTTTAAAAACACATGGTGTTGCGGCCTTTGGAGGCTTCTTAACAGATGATGCAAGGTTATTATTTCCAGGGAATGATCTTATCACCGGGAAAGGTAAAATTGTTACGTTTTACAACGGAATGATTAGTAAAATTAACCTGAAAACTATAGGGGTAGATAAAGCCATAGGCAGTGATTTAGCCTATACCTTTGGCGTGGCTACCATAGATTATAAGGCAGATTTACGCGAAAGTTTTAATTACGTTTTTGTGTATGAAAAAGCTGCAGATGCCAGTTGGAATCTGATTGTACAAGCATTTGTTCCTGCTGAAAGATAGTTGCCCAAAATGTGAATTGAACGAGCTTTCTGTAAAAGGAAAGCTTTTTTTATTTCTAACGGGCAAAGCTTTGAGACTGTTATCTAATAATTAATTACAACTTAAAACTGGGTTTTACGTTTACCCTAAAAACAAAATTTATGCATAAAAAACTATTCATCCTATCTGCTATTATTTTATTATTCTTTCAAGCATCGGCACAGAAAAGAAAGTTTGATGTTCAAGGCAAAGCAGGAGCGAGAGGCATTATGCCCGAAAATACAATTGAAGGAATGTTAAAAGCCCTGGACTTAGGTGTAACGACATTAGAGATGGATGCTGTGATTTCAAAAGATAAACAAGTTGTTTTATCTCAGGAGCCCTATTTTAACAATGAAATTTCATTATTGCCCAACGGCAAACCGATTTCCTTTAAGGATCAGAAAAACTACAATATTTATCAGATGGATTATGAGCAGGTGAAAAAATTTGATGTAGGAAGTAAGATTCATGCCCGTTTTCCAGGACAAATGAAATTCAAGGCTTATAAACCATTACTCTCTAAAACGATAGATGCTGTAGAGGCCTATGTTAAAGAACATCGCTTAGCCAAACCAGTTTATAGTATTGAAACCAAAACCATCAAAAATGGCGATAATGAATTCCATCCTGAACCAGCTGAATTTGTAGAATTAATTATGGATGTAGTAAATACTAAAAAGATTGCCAAACGGGTAATTATCGAATCTTTTGATATGCGAACATTACAATATCTACATGAAAAATATCCTAAAGTGAAAACTTCCTTGCTCATTGATGAGAAGGAACCTTTTGAGGATTATATTGAAAAATTAGGTTTTAATCCAACCATTTATAGCCCATATTCGGTGCTGGTTGGTAAAGGGCTGGTAGATCGCTGTCACGAAATGGGTATTAAAATCATTCCGTGGACGGTGAATACGGTTAAAGATTTAAAGTATTTTATGAGCCTGGGGGTTGATGGCGTGATTACTGACTTCCCAAATCTGATGAATCAGGTGAAATAAAAATCCATAAAAAAAGCGATGATGTCATCGCTTTTTTTATGCCAGTAATATTTTAGTGATGAGATGTCTCTGCTTCTTCAGCTTTTGAATGTGGTTTCTCTGTTTTCTCATGTGAAGTTGATTCTTCTGCATGATGGAAAATTGGTCTGGTGAATGCTACAAGAAGAATTAAAACAATAATCCATGCGGCTAAAGGTAGTGTCCAAATTCCTTTTGTATCCTGAACCGGAGCGTGTGAATCGTGAGCTGACATATCGAATATTTTGATTTTTAAATTGATGCTTTGTTATTGTGTGGGTGTAAAGATAACAACAAAAATAGAAAATAAAGATTTACAATGTGATTTGTAGCGCAGATAATTAACAGCTATTAATCTCAAATGAAAAAATTAATTATCCAGCAGCAGGATCAGGAATGAAGCGCATAATGGATAGAGATTTTAATAGATTCTGATCATTGTAGGATAGGGTTATATAGTGAGAGCCCTTTTTAAAAAGCAGTTTTGTACCATTTGAATAGAAGCTGCCATCACTAAGTTTTGACTTTTTTACATTATACTTCTTAAATTTAGCCATAGCCTCATCAATTGTCGTTTTATTCAGCACCAGATTAAATGGCAAACCTGAAATCATGATATATCGATCATCAGGAATACTGAACTAGATATCATTAACCGTCTTCTCATCTCCGAGATTGGTATAGACTCCTAAACCTGATGAAGTAATCCATTCTGCATATCGCTCGCCATCATTCACATTATCTGTGATAATGGTTTTTGCATGTAAAGCTGCAGAAATTTTATCGGTTGTTTGTGGGAGTATGAATTCTGCATTTTTATTTAATAAAGTATTTAAACCCGCATTTTTCTGAGCAAAAGCAGTTGCCAATAACAATTGAAACAGGATAAAAAAGATAAATGCTTTGGTTTTCATCTGATTTGTTTTTAGGGTTTTAAACAATTTATGTTTAAAGATATCAAAATAAACAAATGATAAAAAAGTGCCAGCCAGAAAATGAAATTGAAAAAGTATGGTGTTAAATCAAAGGTGCTACAAAAGATCCTTAATAATCTTTTCTATAGATAAGCCTTCTGCTTCCGCACGGTAATTGCGAACAATTCTGTGGCGAAGAATAGGTTCTGCAACAGCCTGAACATCTTCAATATCTGGTGCATATTTGCCAGTTACAGCAGCATGGCATTTTGCACCCAAAACAAGAAATTGTGAAGCCCTGGGGCCTGCACCCCAACTGATGTATTTATTTACTGCATCCGTTGCAAATTCACTATTTGGACGTGTTTTAGAAGCCAGTTTTACCGCGTATTCCAAAACATGATCGGTTACTGGAATTTCTCTGATCAGCTGCTGGAAATATTGAATGTCATCCGCGTGAATAATTTTTTGCAACTGAACGGTTTTGTTGCTGGTGGTGTTACGAACAATGTTCAGTTCATCTGCAAATGCTGGGTAATTCAACTGAATATTGAACATAAAACGATCGAGTTGTGCTTCCGGCAGGGGATAAGTGCCTTCCTGTTCAATTGGGTTTTGTGTAGCTAAAACAAAGAAAGGCTTTGGTAAGGTATGCGTTTGTCCGGCAGCGGTAACTGATTTTTCCTGCATGGCTTCCAGTAAAGCAGCCTGTGTTTTAGGGGGTGTTCTATTAATCTCATCAGCTAAAATAATATTGGAAAAAACAGGCCCTTTAATAAATTTAAAATGCCTGTCTTCTCCTAATATCTCTGCGCCAATAATATCACTGGGCATTAAGTCTGGTGTGAATTGAATCCGGTTAAAATCGAGATCAAGAACTGCAGCAACTGTTTGAACGAGTAAGGTTTTAGCTAATCCGGGTACACCAACCAGCAAACAATGTCCGTTGCTAAAAATGGCGATTAAAACAGATTTGATGATTTCATCTTGTCCAACAACAACTTTACCAATTTCAGCTTTAATGTTGTTAAAAGCCAGGTGAAGTGCGTTAACAGCTTCTACTTCGTTTTTGTACTGCATTCGTTTTATTTTGCGGCTGTGGAGGTTTTAGTCCAAATCTTTAACTCATTGCAGGTATTAAATTCATCGTCAATTTTAATGTAAGTGCTTTCACGACGTTTTTCAAACCATTCGCTTAAAGTACGATTAATTTTATCACTTTGAGCAGCATCTCTGATTTTCGGAAAATCCTGAGCAAGGTTTGCTTTATGAGGTGGGATTTTAGACTTCAAGTATAAGATACGGTAGGCTTGTTTACCATCAGCAGCGGTATAAAGATTCGGTTTTGAAATGGCACCTATTTTCATGGTATCAATCACTAAAAATACGGATGGATCTAATTTATCAATCGGAATGAAAGTACTTCTTGCCTGTACATTTTCTGCATTAAGCATCATACCACCATTAAATTTGGTTTCCTTGTTATCAGAATATAAACTTGCAGCAGCTGCGAAACTTATCTTTTTTGATAAGATTTTGTTGTAGATACTATCTGCATGTAATTTCAAACGCGTTAAACTTTCAGGTGTAGTTGCAGGCCTTACTAATATGTGACGTGCATGTACTTGCTCCCCACGGCGTTCAATTACCTGTAAAATGTGAAAACCGAATTCTGTTTCAAAAACAGGCGACATTTCACCAGCCTTAAGTTTAAATGCCCAAGCTGTAAACTCTTTCGCCATAGTACTTCTGTCAAAGAAACCTAAATCACCACCATCTGCTGATGAACCTGGATCTTCCGAATAAGTTTTAGCTAGAACGCCGAAATCATCACCACCTTTTACCCTTAAACGAAGCGCTTCAATTTTATCATGGAACCTTTGTTTCTCTGCTTTGGTAAGCTTCGGATCTAAAATAATTTCTCCAACTTCTACTTCTGTATTAAATTCAGGAATACTATCTCCAAGGGTTTTGAAATATTTTTCAACTTCCATTGGCGTAACATTAATGTTCTCAGTAATTTTTGCCTGCATTTTTTGTGCAATCAATTCATCTTTAACAGATGGCCTGATCTCATCTTTGTACTGGAGCACCGATTTATTTAAGAATTGCTCTAAACGCTCTTGTCCACCTGCACGTTGCATGCTGTAACGCATACGTTTGTTTACTTCATCATCAACCTGCCCGTCTTCCACCATTACCGAATCGATTTCTGCCTGTTGCTTTAAAAGTTTTTGGGTAAGAGTATTTTGCAAAATCTTACATTTAATATCTTCATTAGCAGGATTGCCCTGATAAAGATATTGTGTGTATTGTTGATTTAAATCAGAAAGCAGTATAATGTTATTTCCTACAACAGCAGCAACTTTATCAATGTTATGTTTTCCAGGTTGAGCATAACTATTTAAAAACAAGCAAATTAATGCGGTTGCTACTAAAAAAACTTTTTTCATTCTATTATTTATATTTGCGATTATTATACTATTTATTAACCAGTATTTATGGTTTGGCAAGTTTTTTTAACTCGTTTTCATTTACCTTAATCTGATATTTTTGTTTGAGGCCCTTGAGCCAGTTTTCCTCTAAATTTTGTTGGTAATCTGCTATTACCTGACCTTTAATTTCACTTAAAGGTGCATTATAGTCCTTTTTGTTTTGCTGATAAAAATCTATAATTCCCTGTTCATCTTCCTGTACTTTACTCCAAATTTTCTGTTCAGAAACATTAAACATTAAAACGCCTTCACGGTATTCGTTAAGCAATAAGTCATAGTTTTTATTAACTCCACTATTTTTTTTATGAGCCTCTAATGCTGTTTCATAAGTTTTGATTTCTTCCTGGTAAACCGGATTTTTATCTAATCCCATTTCACGGGCATCTAAAACCTTTAGTTTAAAATTTATATATAAGTTTAGATATGATGCTAAATCTTCATAACCTGCACTGATGCTTCCATTGTGACTCTTTTTATAGGCCCAAAGAAACTCTTTAGCACTTACAGGTTTAGCATTAATCACAGCAACGTTCTGAGCAAACGAATAGCTGGAAATAAAGCTGAAAACGAATAAGCAATAAGCCTTGTTTACACGGAGCACTCTATAAATTTTAAGGGATAAAAGTAACAATAAGCAGGGCGATTATAAGATATTTAACTAATTTTAACAGAAATTATTCTCCTACAAAAATACGAATGGAAAACCAGGTTACCAACAATGCGAATGCTTTACGATTATTTTTTACTGAAGAAGTATTTTTAGTGAAAGATGAAAATGTGGAAATATCGCATCATGTTGCTGCAGAGCCTGTTTTAGAAGAAATTTCTATTGCAATTAAACCTGAGACTAATATTGCTACACCCTCGATAAACCCAGGGATTTCTTTAGCTAAGGATATTGAAATACCAAAAAATATACAAGAAAACGTCGAGATTCTGCCTAATATTACAGACTCTAAGACAGAAAAATCATTTAAGTTTTTGGGCGGAAATAAAAAATCTGTTTTGATTTTAGTGAATGATCATACGAACGATGTAAGCACTGAACAAGGGAAAGAGTTACTCCGAAAAATTGTTAAGGCTGTTGATTTAGGAACTGCTGATTTTGCATTAGTCAATTATGCTACTTATCCGGGCACTAATTTTGCATCTTTTCACCAGTTTTTTAAACCTTTAATCATGCTTTCCTTTGGTGTGGAAATTGCCGATTTGGAATTGAATTATGAATGGCAAAATGAAATTATCACGCATGAAACAACCAGGATTATTTTTGCGCCTAATCTGCACCTCTTAGATAGCGATTTAAGTGCAAAAAAACTGCTTTGGGGAAACCTTCAGAAAATTAAATAGTATCGAGTTGTTAGGTCAAGTATCAATACATTGTACAAGCAAATTAATTAAATTATTTTGTAACATCAGTTGCACAACTTTCTCAAAACCTAA
>NZ_SLWO01000002.1:573736-601159 GCF_004340665.1 Pedobacter psychrotolerans | reverse complement strand
ACCTAACCACCTAACCACCTAACCACCTAACCACCTAACCACCTAACCACCTAACCACCTAACCACCTAACCACCTAACCACCTAACCACCTAACCACCTAACCCTGATGAATAAACTCGTTTTCGCCACAAATAACCAGCATAAAACCGACGAAATCCGCTTGGCACTTGCCGGTCAGTATGAAGTTTTAAACTTGAGTGATATTGGCTGTACCGAAGATATTCCTGAAACTGCGGATACTTTTGAAGGTAACGCTACCTTGAAAAGTTCGTATGTGGTAGAAAACTTTCATTTAGATTGCTTTGCTGACGACAGCGGTTTAGAGATAGAAGCGTTGAATAATGAACCTGGTGTTTATTCTGCCCGTTATGGCGGGAGTAGAGATACGATAGAAAATATGCAGTTGGTTTTACAGAAGTTAAACGGAGAAACGAATCGGAATGCAAGATTTAAAACTGTTATTTCACTAATGCTTGCCGGGCAAAATCATATTTTTGAGGGAGTGATTGAAGGAACCATCAGAGAAAGTTTATCTGGTTCTAAAGGATTTGGTTATGATCCGATTTTTCAACCAAATGGTTATGACATTACCTTTGCTGAAATGGATATGGCTGAAAAAAATAAAATCAGCCATAGGGCTATTGCCTTAAAAAAGATGATGGAATTTTTGAAGGGTTAACCTACTAATTAGTGTCTCACCAACCTACCTAAGTTTTATCTCGTAAATTAATTAATACCATTCAATTTATAGGCATGAGTTTCGTTTAGTGAGACAGTTTAGTTGTTTGGAAGATTAATTATGTGTTGTATTATACGCTATGAGGGAAACTCCGCTCCTAATTTAGGAGGGGCAGGGGTGGTTATCCGTTAAATTTGGCAGTTTTTAAAATGGAAGGATTTTATAGCAGGAAAGATTGCTTCGTCGTTCCTCCTCGCAATGACGATAAATTTATAATCTATAGATTTTTAAGTAGCTTTTACATACCTACTATCTACTGGTTGGTGTCTCACCAACCAGCGTAAGTTTTATCTCGTAAATTAATTAATACCATTCAATTTATAGGCATGAGTTTCGTTTAGTGAGGCAGTTTATTTGTTTGGAAGATTAATTATGTGTTGTATTACGCTATGAGGGGAACTCCCCTCCTAATTTAGGAGGGGCAGGGGGTGGTTATCCTTTAATTTAGTGGTTTTCAAGATGGAAAGGTTTTATAGCAGGAAAGATTGCTTCGTCGTTCCTCCTCAGCAATGACGATAAATTTATAATCTATAGATTTTTAAGTAGCTTTTACCTTACCTACTGATTATCTACTGGTTGGTGTCTCACCAACCAACCTAAGTTTATCACTTAAATCTGCTAACAAGCATGATTTTTTCGTTTGGTAAGACACCAACAGATAAATGGAATCTTAAACCTACAATTTTTGAAGTGCCTTCTTTAAAGAGTCTGCTTTAGGCAAAATCGGTTTAATCCCAAAATTAGCCGTGTCTAATAGATTTCCGGCAGGTAAATTTTTATTAAGGTTTAAGTTTATACCAGTAATTTTTTTCACTGGCAGCGAAGGAGCCTTCGTTGTGATCATCGTTTTACTGCCAACTTTAGATTTAACCGGAGTAGTTACTTTTGGTTTAGCTTTAGGCTTTGCCCTTCCTGAAGATCCAATTGCATCTTTTTTATTCTTTGGACGCTCTTTGGGTTTCCATGAAAAACCTTTCAATACGTTATCTTTAGATATTTTACTTTCCGGATTTAAAGCACCCTCAACTCCTTTGATGTAGACAATATCTTCGATGTCGTTTTCATTATCCTTAAAAACAAACTTGATCCGGCTACTAAGCGTCTGGTTCATTTCCTTATATACCTTTGTACTATCATCCTGCGTGTAATAAATGCTTTCTGCATTACCATCCACATACATGGTTTTTAATTTGCCATTATTAAAAAAACCTGTCATTAACCTTCCTTTAATCTGGTTAAACCTTAATGAATCTTTGGGTGTATTTACTAAAAATGCATTTCTGATGGACTGTAGATTATTAAGTTTTTTGTTTTTAAACTGTACATAAATGGTATCGGCAATTTGTTGCGATCCTTCTGACCAGATTATCGGATTAACAAAACATCGTAAGGTAGAGTCAGCACTGGTGTAAAATAAACTGTCCGTTTTAGCTTGAATATTGGTTTTGTATATTTTAACACCATGATAAGCTTTTATAATTCTCGCCTGCACTGTATCGGCTGGGTTAAATTTAGTGGTGTCATTTTTAGCCATACCCGGTTTCAATGCCGAGAGTACATTTTTACCCAGTGCTTTAACATTGCTTTTATCGATTGTTTTGGCCAGGCTATCTGCTTTACCTATAGCCTTTTTATCAAGTAAATTACCTTTCTTAATGGCTTTTTGTGCTAAAGTGTCTGCCTTAATTTTCGGTAAGTTATTTACAATAGAATCTGCTTTTGCCTTTAATATATTCCCGTTTTTTAAACTGTCCACATTCAACTGCGGTAATTTTTTACCTAAAGAATCTATTGGAAGTTTCTCCGGTACGCTATTGTTTTGATCAGGGTTTTTAGGGTCACCTTTTGGTTTGTTTTTTGAGCCCATGTCGTTTTTAGCAGCCGGAAATCTTTTTTCTTTGTTATTTCGGTCAGTTTTATCAGTGGACGTTTTATCTTGAGGTGAAGTACCTTCTTTCGTGTCTTCTTCATCATCTTCACCAACTTCATTGTCTGATTTTATCGAAATTTTAGGAATTAGCTTCAAACTTTTCTTTAAAACCATTTGCGTTTCTAGCGTATCTGCTCCCATCCATAAACTATCAGGGCGCTTTTTACTTTTTACCATAATAGAATCTTCGGTGCCAATCCCCATATAAGCATTGCGGGTAACTAATGTTCGTTGATCGATTTTATAGTAATAGCCTAAATCGCCAAACATTTTCATTTTATCTTTAGTATCAGAAAAAACAATGTTTTTTACCGCCTTACCATAGCCTATCTTCCCAAAGTAATATAAACTATCACCCTTGAGTGATCTGGTACCTTGAGTATAAAGATTTTTTTTCCCAAAGTAGGCATCTTCAGTAGTGGTATTATAAGCGCCATTTTCGGTATATAAATTATCGTCTTTACCTTTTATATTGGTGGGGCCATAAAAATATGTCCATTTAGATTGGGTATTGTAACGCAGCGTATCAGATTTAATCGTTACCTGAGGCGTAACCACAACCACATTGTACCTGAAATAAGCATCATTACTGGTGCTGAAGTAGTACCCATTTTTACTGGTTAAGGTAACGTCCTGGTTGACGATCTTACCTCCGCTGGTGTAAGTTCCAATTTTGCTTAGGGTATTATAATCTAAAATATTAGTGGTTAAAACCGATTGAGGATCTACCATTCGCACATTTCCGGTTAAGTGGGCGTGCTTTTTATTTCCATCATATTCCAGTTGATCTGAATAAATATCGGTCGTAAGCTGATTAATGTGTACATTTTTATACGCCTCGAAATAATTTCGCTTGTTATAGAATATTGCACTGTCACAGGCTAACGTGGCATTATCCTGTTGGAAAACCGGATTTCTTAAATAAGTGATACTGTTTGTAACATCTACCCTAATTTTTGAATAAGAAACAATCTTAATCTGCTTTTGGCCGAAGAGAAAAAAAGGACTGATTAAAAGAAATAGTAAAACAAATATTTTTTGCACCCTACAAAGTTAGTTTTTTGTTCCGAACGTTCGGAATACCAGTTAAAATTAAATATTTTTGGTGGATGTTACCCTTATCACAATTTCAGGATTTTATTCAGCAACACGAGTTGTTTGCCAATGGTAACAAGATTCTTTTAGCCGTTAGTGGCGGCAAAGATTCTGTATTGATGTTGCATTTGTTTAAAGCAATAGGCATTAATATTGGGGTGGCGCATTGTAATTTTAATCTTCGGGCAGATGAAGCACAGCGAGATGAAAATTTTGTTAAAATTCTTGCTGAAACCCTTAATCTTCCGTTTCATATAACGCATTTTGATACTAAAAAATATGCTTTAGAAAATAAAATTTCTACGCAGATGGCTGCCCGTGATTTGCGTTATGACTGGTTTGAAGAGATCAGACTGGCCCATCAGTACGATTATATTGCCCTTGCCCAACATCAGAATGATGCTGTGGAAACGGTGCTGATAAACCTCATTCGGGGTACTGGAATTAGTGGTTTGCATGGCATCTTACCCAAAAGGGATAAACTAATCAGGCCGATACTATTTTTAAACCGCCAAGAAATTGAGGAAATCATCGATGAAGAAGGCATTTCTTTTGTGGAAGACAGCTCCAATTTAAGTACTCATTATACCCGGAATAAATTGCGTTTACAGGTAATTCCGCATCTACAGGAAATTAATCCAAACCTGGAAAAAACTTTCGCAGATAATATTGCCCGCTTTGCCGCAATTGAAAACTTTCTTGATTTGGAAGTGGCTAAACTGCGGGCGAAGATTATTATCAGAAAGACTGATGGCATTTATATTGCCTTGGATGAGATCGCAAAATTGAATCCTCAAAAACTTCTCTTATATGAGTTGCTTAAGCCTTATCATTTTACGGAGCATGTGGTAGAAGAAATTATAGCGGGGTTGACAGCTTTAAGCGGGACGCTTTTCTTTAGCTCTACACACCAGGCCATTATCAACAGAAGTCACCTGGTTATTGTAGAAAGAAACGCAGAGACTAGCTTAAATCAGTTTATCCATCCTTCTACCGATAAAATCAGTTTTGGCGATTATGATATATTACTGAGCTTCACGGATGAAATAAAATTTGAAATGAATCCGGCTAAGGCTTTTGTTAATGCCGATAAGCTGATTTTTCCTATGGTAGTGAGGCAGTGGCAGCATGGGGATAAGTTTATTCCGCTGGGTATGCGCATGGCTAAAAAGGTAAGCGATTTTTTTATTGACGAGAAAGTACCGCTGCATCTAAAGCATAGTACACCCATCCTAGTAAACGGTAACGGAGATATTGTTTGGATTGCGGGCATGCGACAGGATAATCGATATAAATTAACCGCTGCAACCAAAAAAGTTGCTATATTCGAACTCGAAAATTAATCAGTGGAAAGTAAATACGCTTATATCGAAAAACAATACATTGGTCGGGATTATGTTCGCATTTTCATCAGATTAATTATGGCAGCATTCTGTTTTGCAGCCTATGTTTATGAGCGTGACCGCGATAACACGCAAGATCTTTTCCTTGTGGTTGGTTTTGGAATCATTGGTGTTTCCATGTTGCTGCTCTTTCTGATTCAATACAAAATTATTGTAGATAATGGCAGTATGACCTTGGATGGTTTGTGGACAACTAAACGGGTGAAGATTGACTTAAATAGCATTGTAGATGTACGTAAGGCAACTTACAGCCGCTATTTTTTTAATAATCCAGTATATAATCTACACACTAAAGGTACTATACGTTTTTATTCGTCGGGTAAAGATGCTGTGGTGTTAACCGATCGTGACGGTTTAGAATATTTCATCGGTACCCAAAGACCAAACGAACTTTTCCTGGTGATTAAGGAAGAGATGAGAAATCTTAAATAAATAAGTTGAGGAATTATTTTCCCAAAATTCTATTATTTTCCACAGCCCTTTTTTAATTTATTGTTTTCCACGCTGCCATTCGTTACTTCATTTATGGTATTTGAATTGAATTATTGAAGGAGCATAGCAGAGGCATTTAGCCTGCTGCAAATTTAGCCGCAAATTGGCAGATTCATGAGCGAATTTAATATGAGTAATCACTTCAATGTAGATGATTATCCTTTTCAAGAAGAGTGTTATATAGTAATCGGTATAGCAATGGAAATTCATAGGATTTTAGGTAAAGGTTTTTCAGAAATCGTTTATAAGGATGCCTTTGAATATGAATTAACCTCCAGAGGCATTGGGTATGAAAGGGAAAAAAGATTTGTAGTTAATTATAAAGGCATTGTCCTTAAACATCAATTCTATGCCGATTTTGTAATTGATAATAAAATAATTCTTGAAATCAAATCCAGTAATGGAATCGTAGATGCTTATTATGCCCAGGTTTTGAATTATCTCACCATATCGAAGCTTAAAGTTGGGCTAATCATTAACTTCAATGATAAATCATTACAGTATAAACGCATTATAAAAACTAAATAAGTATATACTTTAGCTATTTATAATTTAAAATAAATTGCCAGATTCAACATACGCTATAATTTTTTTTAGAAAACGTAATCTGCGAATCTGCGGCCTAACTTTCCAAAGTTTTTATTGCAATATCCCGACACATATTATAGATTAAAATCGGCTACATTTGTGGCAACAACAACGCATTTATAAATGAAGATAGGAATTGTTTGCTACCCAACCTTTGGCGGTAGTGGAGTAGTTGCAACAGAGCTTGGAAAAGCACTTGCAAATGAAGGGCACCAGGTTCATTTTATCACATATAGCCAACCAGCCAGACTGGATTTTTTCTCCGCAAATTTATTTTATCACGAAGTTTCTGTCAGAAATTATCCTCTTTTTGATTACGCACCATATGAATCGGCGTTGGCCAGTAAACTGGTTGATGTAGTTCGTTTTGAACAATTGGATCTTTTGCACGTACATTATGCCATTCCACATGCTTCTGCGGCATTTATGGCGAAGCAGATTTTAGCAAGTTACGGCATTCATATTCCTGTTGTAACCACGCTCCACGGAACAGACATCACACTTGTCGGTAAAGACCCAACCTATAAGCCTGTAGTAACTTTTTCCATTAATCAGAGTGATGGGGTGACTACAGTTTCAGACGATTTAAAAGAAGATACTTATAACCATTTTGAAATTACAAAAGAGATTAAGGTAATCCCAAATTTTATCGATTTCAGCCGTTTTAGTTTACAGGCGAAAGATCATTTCAAAAAGGCGATTGCGCCAAACAATGAACGTATTTTAATTCATACCTCCAATTTTAGGAAAGTAAAACGTACATCTGACGTGATCAGAATTTTTGAAAAAGTACAGGCTGTAATTCCCTCGAAATTATTAATGGTTGGAGATGGCCCGGAACGCTCTTATGATGAGCAACTTTGCCGCAGTTTAAATATAGGGGAGAATGTTCGTTTCCTTGGCAAGCAAGATGCTGTTGAAGAAATCTTATCTGTATCCGATTTATTTCTAATGCCCTCAGAATCTGAGAGTTTCGGTTTGGCTGCTTTGGAAGCAATGGCCTGTAAAGTGCCTGCGATTACCACAAATGCTGGGGGTTTGCCAGAATTAAATGTCGATGGCTTCTGTGGCTACATGAGTAATGTTGGTGATGTTGACGCAATGGCAGCAAATGCAATATCTATTTTAAAAGATGATGCGACTTTAAAACAGTTTAAGGATAACGCATTTACCAGAGCACAGGATTTTGATCTAAAAAAGATTCTGCCATCTTATGTGGAGTTTTATAAAGAAGTTATAGAAAATTCATCACTGAATCATAAATAAATTTTATCGATAAAAGATTGT
Source organism: Pedobacter psychrotolerans (assembly GCF_004340665.1). Classification (GTDB taxonomy): domain Bacteria; phylum Bacteroidota; class Bacteroidia; order Sphingobacteriales; family Sphingobacteriaceae; genus Pedobacter; species Pedobacter psychrotolerans. Next base: position 593,624 of record NZ_SLWO01000002.1, on the reverse strand, counting down.
AAGTCGTTGGTGTACCAACGACTTTTTTTATGGGTATAAATTTCTGAAGCCATTAATCAAAAGATATATTCGATATAGGAATAAAATAATTTGATTAATATTCACTGTGTAAGATTCTTATAAAGAAATCATTACCAAATTAAACTTTCTCTAAATCAAATCATTATAAATCGTACCTTTGCGCCAAATGAAAAAGATAGTAGATTACAGAAAGCTTTTGAACGTAGATAAAACGGCCGAGCTTGCAGCGCTTAAGTCAGTTTACCGCACCCTGATGAAAGAGTATCATCCTGATAAATTCCAGGTTGAGGAAGAAAAATTGGCGGCAGAGGCAAGAAGTAAAGACATTATAGAAGCTTACCATTTCCTGGTTAGTATTGCACCAGAAACACGTGAGCAAAATATCGAGACTTATACACAAACGATTACAAATTCTAATATTTTAGATTTTGAGTACAAACAATCGGTTTTAAATATCCAGTTTTTTGACGGAAGTGCTTACGAATACTTTGATGTGCCAAGAGCGATTTACATCAAATTAGTAAATGCAGATTCTCCGGGTCGTTTTGCCCGTCGTCACATCTGTAACTCTTTTCCATATCGTAACGTAGTTAAAGTAGCAGAACCTGCTTAATATTATATAATAAAATATTTATTGAAGACTTGCTGTAAGGCAGGTCTTTTTTGTGACCCATCGGCTGGTGTCTCACCTGCCGAAATTTAACATATGGAGGATCTACGGTGATTATTTAAAGATTAATAAAGGTCCTGAATCAAGTTCAGGATGACGAGGTGGCTATAGCGATCGTTCATAAACAGCATTTTATAAATCTATTATTTACAAGGGTTTTAATACCTCAACTATGAATGTTCTTCCCACCCCTGAATCAAGTTCAGGATGATGGGATGGCTATAGCGATCGTTCATAGGCAGCATTTTATAAATCTATTATTTACAAGGATCTTAATACATCAACTATGAACGGTCGTCCTCCTGAACTTGATTCAGGATCTGTTTTAAGAAACCTATTTATCAAACACCAAACAAACCGGAGCACCTACATCAATCCTTTTTCCGCTATCTTTCAACTTGCCAGTTTTAACATCTCTATTGAAAATAACAACGTTATTGGTGTACTGATGGCCGACTAAAAGATATTTTCCACTTGGATCAATAGTGAAATTTCTAGGTCCTTTACCTAAAGTGCTCACGGTTTCGATAAATTTTAATTTTCCTGTTGGGAGAATAGAAAATACAGAAATGCTATTGGCATCACCTCTGTTGGTTTCGTATAAAAATTTTCCGTCTGCAGAAACATGAATATCAGCTGCATCTACTGCTCCTTTAAAATCATTTGGTGTAGTTCCAATTTCCTGGAGCTTAGCCAATTTGCCACTAGCATAGCTAAACGCCGTAATGCTACCGTTAAATTCATGAACCAGGTAAGCAAACTTTCCATTCGGACTAAAAACAATATGTCGTGGACCTGTGCCTGCATTGGTTTTAATAATCGATTTTTCAACAAGGGTTTTATCCTTTCCGGTTTGATTATAGCTGTAAATATAAGTCTGATCTTCGCCTAAATCATTTACCACTAAATATTGATGATCTGGTGTGAACTTAACCATGTGCACGTGTGCACTCTTTTGTCTGCCTTTAGGATCAATGCTTTTTCCAGTGTGTTGAATCACCTGAATAGCCTCGCTTAAAGATCCATCCGCATTGCGGGAAAATACAGCCAGACTCCCGCCAGAATAATTTGCCACTAAAACATTTTTAGCATCAACAGTGATGAAACACGGATCTGCTCCATGGCTATCTACTTTATTTATGAAAGTTAACGCCCCGGTTTTAGCATCATATTTAAATGCGCTAACTGCGCTTGTTTCACCAGTTTCATTTACGGCGTATGCATATTTTTTGTCTGGAGAAATAACCAAATAACTTGGGTTGGCGATGCCTTTTGTAACGACTTTTAATTTTGTATTCCCAGTGTTGGTGTCGAAATCGTAAGTGTAAATTCCTTCACTTTTACCTGGAGCGGTATAGGTGCCGATAACTAAATTATAGTGATTTTGCTGTGCAATTGCAATGGTTGATAATAATGACATTAAGAATATTCCGATATATTTTTTCATATTAAAATCTGCTTTAGCAACAAATATGAGAAAAATTTGTTGAGGCGATTCTTAAATTAATTTTAAGGAAACAAAAAAGGCAACCTTTCGATTGCCTTTTCAATTATTTGATTAAGTGTTTAATCTGGATTAATTCATGTTCTTCTAAATAACGCCATCTGCCACGAGGCAAATCTTTCTTCGTTAAATTGCCATAAACTACCCGGTCTAACTTATCTACGCTATAACCTAAATGTTCGAAAATACGACGCACAATTCTGTTTTTACCACTATGAATCTGAATGCCGATTTCTTTTTTAGTTCCACCCGAAACATAAGAGATGTTATCAGGTTTAATCAATCCATCTTCAAGCTCTAGACCGAAAGCGATTTTATTTAAATCACCCTGTGATAATGCTTTATCAAGCTCAACATTGTAAATTTTAGTAATACCGTTTTTCGGGTGAGATAATTTATCAGCCAGTTCACCATCATTCGTCATCAACAACAATCCTGTTGTATTACGATCCAGGCGACCAACAGGATAAATCCGTTCGCGGCTTGCTTTGTCAACCAATTGCATTACCGTACGGCGCTCCTGTGGATCATCTGTAGTGGTAATGTAGTCTTTTGGTTTATTTAGCAATACGTAAACCTTTTTCTCACGCTTAAGTAGCTCGCCATTGTAGCGAACAAGATCTTTAGAAGGATCTACTTTGTGACCTAATTCTGTAACGGCTTCGCCATTTACGGTAACTACGCCTGCAGCAATTAGCTCATCAGCCTTACGGCGCGAGCAAATCCCTGCATTGGAAATATATCTGTTTAGGCGAATTAAGCCTTTATCTTCATTTGTTTTACGCGCAGGAGCAATAACAGTTCGCTCTGGGCGATTAAATTCAGTATCTCTTGGTTGTGTCTCTTCGCGTTTTCTAAACGGACGAGTGTCGCCTTCTCTTGGTTCTCTAGGTTTTACATCTCTTGAACTTCCAGCACTTGGCTTAAAGTCGTCAGTTCTTTCACCTCTTGATTTGTAATCTCTGTATCCGCCTTCTCTAGGTTTGAAGTCACGATCTCCACCTCTTGATTTAAAATCCCTGTCGCCAGTTCTCGGTTTAAAATCTCTCGAATCTCCATCCTTAGACTTAAAGTCGCGTTCTCCTGTTCTTGGTTTATAATCTCTTGCTCCACCATCTTTTGATTTAAAGTCTCTATCACCAGTTCTTGGTTTGTAATCTCTTGATCCGCCGTCTTTTGATTTAAAGTCACGGTCGCCAGTTCTCGGTTTGTAATCTCTTGATCCGCCGTCTTTTGATTTAAAGTCACGGTCACCAGTTCTCGATTTGTAATCTCTTGATCCACCATCTCTTGATTTAAAGCCACGATCTTCTGATTTTGCACCCGAATCTTTGGATTTAAATTCACGATCGCCAAATTTAAAGCTTTGAGGTTCTGCATCTTTAGATTTAAAATCTCGTCCGCCTGTTCTTGGTCTTGAATCTTTTCTGTCGCTAAATGATTTTGATTTAAAATCTTTACCCTCTGAACTTCTAGGTCTGAAGTTGTCTTTAGAATCGGATGATTTTTTGAATTTGTCGTCTCTGTCGTCTGATCTTTTTCTGTCAGATCCAGCTGAATTACTTCTGCCATCAGTTTTCCGGCTACCCGGTTTGGACTTGTCATCCCGACTGTTCCTGTTGTTTTTATTTATCATGATACGCTTTTAACCGCATCCTGAAATGCGGGCTGCAAATTTATGAAAAATTGATGAGTATTGCAATATCGAGTCCCTGAAAAATCAGACAAAAAAATAGCCTCTAATATAGGTAATATCGCTTAAAATTCAAAATATAAAACCCACGTTTAAAGCGCTTTAAAGGCTGTTTTTTAAGCTTAATCGCGTAACTGTTTGATAATGTGGTTATTATTTTTTAGCTTTGCCGACGTTTTTATATAAGTTCACCAAAAAAAGGAGGAAAATGTTAAAGAAACACATCGTACCAATTGCGGTAGTGGTAACACTATTTATCTTGGCAAAAGTGTTCGCTTACCAAATGCCCTTAGCACAAAAAAGTCTTTTAAAAAAAGAAAAATTACACACTACAATACCTACAACTGTAAGCTCAAAAGTTGAAAAAAAAGAGGTTAAGCCTCAATCTTTAATGGCTCAGTTGAATTTTGCAGATGAAACCCTGCCCTTAGGCGATAAAAAGGTGGAGCGCAAAATGAAAAAAATTCTTGCCGCACACACTTACGACAACACGCAGACAAATCGTTTGCACAAAAAGGCAAAAGAATGGTTTCCTGTAATAGAGCCTATTCTTGCTGCTTACGGAATTCCTAATGATTTCAAGTATTTGGCTTTGGTTGAATCTGGAATGGCTGCAGGCGTATCTCCAAAAGGTGCAGCTGGAATATGGCAATTTATGCCAGGTACAGCAAGATCATATGGCTTAAAAGTAAATGATCAGGTTGATGAGCGCTATAATTTGCGTAAATCAACTATCGCCGCCTGTAAATACATTAAAGAAATGTATAAAGGTTTGGAAAGCTGGACATTAGTAGCTGCGGCTTATAATGTTGGAGATGGCCGTTTACGGAGGCAAATCAGCAATCAGAATCAAGATAATTATTATAAAATGAGGCTGAACCGGGAAACTGGTCGCTATGTTTATCAGGTTATCTCAATGAAACAGATTGTAGAACATCCGAAACGCTACGGATATCAAAAAAAGCGTGTGCTATTGGCTTACAACGCCAATTAATATAATTAAGGATAAAGACAAGCATTTGGTAAGGCGTCCCGAGAAATCGGGACGTTTTTTTTATTTCAGGTAGATTGCACTAATTAATAGCTTGCGCCGATGAGGGGATTTAAACGCTATACGCTTAGCTCTAAGGTTTCTGCTTTAGTCTCAGCTTTGGTCTTTCCGCTTTAATCCTTTTCTTTGCAATATGTTTAAACTTCGCATCAATAAAATAATTAGTCAACCAGGCGACAACATCACTTTTCAATTCGAAGAAGTAGATCAGTCATATCCAGAATATCAAGCTGGTCAGTTTGTTTCATTGATTTTTGAAGGAAAGAACAGGGAAGTCCGTAGATCGTATTCATTTAACAGTTCTCCTGATGTGGACGAACCACTGGCAATTACCGTTAAACGGGTGGAGAATGGAGAAATCTCCAGGTTTTTGCATCATAAAACTGCTGTAAATGATGTATTGTTTGCACAGGAGCCCCAAGGATTGTTCAGCTACCTCCCGGATGAAAATCAGGAAAGAGATCTTTTTCTTTTTGCGGCTGGAGTGGGTATTACGCCATTGTTTTCCATTTTAAAAACGGCATTGGTACGAGAGAAAAATTCTTTGATCACTTTAATATATAGCAACCGTTCAAAGGAAGATACTTTGTTCTATGACGAATTACAGGAATGGCAAGAAAAATATCCCGACAGGTTAAAAATTATCTGGGTTTTTAGCAACAGCAAAAACCTGATGACAGCCCGCTTAAATAAATTCTACATTGAAAAGTTAATCGCAGAATATTTACATTTCGATAGGATTAATGCGCTTTTCTATACCTGCGGACCAATCATTTATATGGATTTATGCAGAATTACATTACTGGGGATGGGCTTCGATTTAAAACAAATAAAAAGAGAAACATTCGTATTGCCTGAAGATGAAATGGATGAAGACGATAGCTCAGAAAAAGTTGTCGATAAAAACACGTACTCGGTCATCCTAAATTTCAATGGCGAAACTTATAATCTGGCAGTTCCCTGGCCAAAAAGAATTTTAGATGTTGCGCTGGAGCATAAAATCAAATTGCCTTATAGCTGTAGAGGAGGTGTATGTAGCACCTGTGTAGCCACTTGTACAAAAGGTAATGTTCGGATGGATTATGATGAAGTGCTTACTGATGAAGAAATTGAAAGGGGCAGGGTTTTGGTGTGTACCGGACATCCCACGGAGAATGGAACGACGGTTGAGTGGTAATTTAAGCTTTGTTCTATACCTTTCGTAGAGTTACTAACTTTAATAGCGCCATTGATATTAAGTTAATAACTCTTAAACCTTACCAATTATATACATCGTTACAAAACCATCAATCATCTCCCAACGTTTATATGATATGATGAAAACCTTGTTAACGCTTACTTTTTCTTTTCTGTGGTTTCATCTGCTTGCACAAGATTCGCTTGTCATCAAGCGGGAACTTGCGAATAAACAATACATCAATCTATATAAAGAAAATTCAGATTTCTCTTACACTTCTCCAGCGGGAGAATTAGGCGCGCCATCAAAATATGTAATCAATGGTAGGTTAACTACCACCTATATGTTACTGGGAAGTTATAAATCGCCTGTGGCATTCTCCATTATTCCCGATTTTACAGTTCGAGTACGCAATGAGGCTTCAGCAGGTGTTCGTACACCAAGTTATCGCTTGGGTGGTGTGTTGTATGCCAGGCTAAATATCAATCCCGAAAATTACAAATATGCTGAGATGGCTTTTACCCATCACTCCAACGGCCAAGATCAGGATGCTTTGAATACTAATGGCTCAGTAAATACACTCACGGGAAATTTCAATGCCAATTATTTAACAGCATCTTATCGTTTCGGACATTTAACAGAAACAAATGCTGATGAAAGTTATTATTCTTTCAATCATCGTGTGGGTTTGCAATGGTATAAGTTTTTTAGATATGAACCTGCGCTGGATCTGGGCTACGGATTCACCAGACTATTATACAATTTCTCCTGGCGAAAATATGGTCAGATAGAAAGAAATGCAAGAAATAAACCGAAAGTTAAAACCGAGAAAGAAACCTGGCGTTTAAATACAGAGGTTTCCTATGCGGTAAATAAAATTCCTGCAAAGAATTTAGCTAATCTTCAAAAGCGATTAAATGCTGAAATTAATTTTAACTATAGTCTTCCATTTATGAATAATGTGTTTTTAATGGCTGCAGTCGGTTATTATGGCGAAGATAATTACAACATCTATTTTCAGGATCATTATGGTTATTTACGTTTTGGTTTATCATCTGGTTTCCTTAGAAATAGAAGCAAGCATTATGACAATTAATCCTTAATACAGTTTGAGTTACACTTTCATTTTGATAAAATTTTTAGCATTTTTGCGGATTGAAATCTAGCGCCTTTATTAGCTAAATTTCTTCTCAACCTTTAAATAATATATGAGCAATAAATCTATCGACCTCGGCGAGCAAAAAGATGTAGAAGTATACGGTGCGAGGGTACATAATTTAAAAAATATAGATGTTAGTTTCCCTCGTAACCAATTGGTGGTTATCACTGGTTTAAGTGGTAGCGGAAAATCTTCTTTGGCTTTCGATACCATTTATGCCGAAGGCCAGCGGCGCTATATGGAAACATTTAGTGCTTACAGCCGTCAGTTTATGGGCGGAATGGAGCGCCCTGATGTAGATAAGGTTTCTGGCTTAAGCCCTGTAATTGCCATTGAACAAAAAACGACGAGTAAAAACCCACGCTCAACTGTTGGAACCATTACTGAGATTTACGATTTTATGCGTTTGCTTTACGCCCGCGTAGCGGATGCTTTTTCATACAATACTGGTGAGAAGATGGAACGCATGAGTGAAGATCAGATTTTGCAGAATATCTTCAATAAGTTTGATGGCATGGCAGTAAATATCCTGGCGCCTGTAGTAAAGGGAAGAAAGGGACATTACCGTGAGCTTTTTGAGCAAATCCGTAAGCAAGGCTATGTAAAGGTTCGTGTGGATGGAGAAATCAAAGACATTACGGCCAAAATGCAAGTGGATCGTTATAAGATTCATGATATTGAAGTAGTGATCGATCGTCTGATTGTGGATGATAAAGATAAAAAGCGCCTCTTAGATTCCGTTCAAACGGCAATGAAGATGGGTAAGGGTGTGATTAAAATTAGTGATAAGGATAACCATGTAGCCCATTTCAGTAAGTTTTTAATGTGCCCAACAACAGGCATTTCTTACGATGAGCCACAACCCAATAGTTTTTCTTTTAACTCTCCTTATGGTGCTTGCGACCGTTGCGATGGTTTAGGATATATTTTTGTGGTCGATAAGGAATCAGTGATGCCGAATCCTAAGCTGAGTATTCTGAATGGTGGCCTGGCCCCATTAGGAGAATATCGGGATATCTGGATGTTTCAGGTATTGAAATCACTTGCCAAAAAATACAGTTTTTCTTTATCTACACCGATTGAAAAATTAAGTGATGAAGTCATCAATATCATTTTAAATGGCTCGCCTGATCTGATCAAAGTTGAGGTTGAATATAATAAGTGGAACGTTCAGAATTATAACATTACTTTCGACGGTATCATTAAAATGTTGGAAGAGCAGAACGAAAAGCGAAGCGAGTCTGCTTCTGATGATATGGATGCTTTTCGCAAGTTGAAAACCTGTCCGGAATGCCATGGTGCCCGCTTAAAAAAAGAAAGCTTACACTTCAAGGTTGATGGTAAGAATATTTTCGAACTTTCTTCCATGGATATTAACAATCTCTTTCAATGGTTCGAAAAGGTTGATGAGCGTCTTAGCGATCGTCAGAACATCATTGCAAAAGAGATTTTAAAAGAAATTAAAGCCCGGATTGGTTTTTTGACGGATGTAGGCTTAACCTATTTAACGCTGGATAGAACAGCCCGTACCCTTTCTGGTGGTGAGGCTCAACGGATTCGGTTGGCAACGCAAATTGGTTCACAATTGATGAATGTAATGTACATTCTGGATGAGCCAAGTATTGGTTTGCACCAGCGGGATAATGAAAGGTTAATCAATGCTTTAAAAAACTTACGTGATTTAGGTAATACCGTTTTAGTAGTGGAACACGATAAGGACATGATCCTGGAAGCTGATTGGGTTATTGATGTTGGCCCGGGAGCAGGTATTCATGGTGGAACGGTGGTTGCAGAGGGAACAGCAGCACAAATTTTAAAATCTAACACTTTAACTGCGGCTTATTTAAATGGAGATAAGAAAATTGAAATGCCAAAGGTTCGTAGGAAAGGCAACGGACATAAGTTATCCATTACTAAAGCTACCGGACATAATTTAAAGGAGGTTTCTGTTGATTTTCCATTAGGTAAGTTCATTGCCGTTACCGGAGTTTCAGGTTCAGGTAAATCAAGTTTAATTACCGAAACCTTATATCCGATTCTGAATCACCATTTCTTTAGGGCAAAGAAAGTGCCTTTGCCGTATGAGAAGATTACCGGTTTAAAGGAAATTGATAAGGTGATTGAGATTGATCAGGCTCCGATAGGAAGGACTCCACGTTCTAATCCTTCCACTTATACAGGCGTTTTCTCTGATATCAGGAACCTTTTTGTACAGTTACCAGAGGCGAAAATTCGGGGATATAAACCAGGTCGCTTTTCTTTCAACGTAAAAGGTGGAAGATGCGAAACCTGTCAGGGAGCAGGATTAAAGGTGATTGAGATGAATTTCCTGCCTGATGTACAGGTTCCTTGCGAAGAGTGTGGCGGTAGAAGATATAACCGTGAAACTTTAGAAGTTCGTTTTAGAGGAAAATCAATCAGTGATGTTTTAGATATGAGTATCGAAGATGCTTGTGTTTTCTTTGAAAATATTCCGATCATCTACAGAAAAATTAAAACCCTGAAAGATGTAGGTTTAGGTTACATTACTTTGGGGCAATCATCGGTTACTTTATCAGGTGGCGAGGCGCAACGTGTTAAACTGGCTACCGAACTCTCAAAAAAAGATACCGGAAAAACATTCTACATTTTAGATGAACCTACAACCGGATTGCATTTTGAAGATATTAATGTGTTGCTAGGTGTGTTACAGGAATTGGTGGAGAAGGGAAATACCATTTTGGTTATTGAGCACAATTTAGATGTAGTTAAGGTTGCCGATTGGGTGATTGATCTGGGTGAAGAAGGTGGAGCTGGTGGTGGAAGAATCTTATTTGAAGGAACGCCAGAAGGCTTGATTCAAAATCCGATCAGCTTAACCGGAAAGTTTTTGAAAAAGGAAATGGAATTCGATGGGCATAAGTTTGAAGCTGAGCCGGTAGAAATGAAGAAACCTAAAAAGACAAAATCGGAGAAAAAAAATTAAACCCATACCAGATTTGATACTTACTACTTGATACTAAAATGAATTTCACTGATACCCATACCCATTTATATTACGAGCAAGATCTTGAAAAGCAATCGCAGTTAATGGAGCGTTGTTTTGAAAACGATGTGAATAGGTTATTCTTGCCAAATGTTGATTTAAAATCAATTGCGATGATTGATGACCTGGTGAATAAATATCCTGAAAACTGTTTTGCTATGGCTGGCCTTCATCCTTGTGATGTAAAGGATGATTATTTAGCTGTTTTAGATGAAATTTACAATAGCATTCCGAATCGAAAAATTTATGCTATTGGTGAAATCGGCATTGATTTATATTGGGATAAAACCACTTTGGCTATTCAACAGGACGCTTTCCGCAAGCAAATTGCCTGGGCGAAAGATTTAGATTTACCGATTGTAATTCATTGTCGCGAAGCATTTGAAGAAGTGTTTGAAGTGCTGGAAAGTGAACGTGATGAAAAATTACGGGGCATATTTCATTGTTTTACAGGAAATGTTGAACAGGCAAGACAAGCCATTGATCTGAACTTTTATTTGGGAATTGGTGGTGTAGTGACCTATAAAAAAGCAGGATTAGATCTAGTGTTGAGTGAAATCTCCTTACAAAATCTGGTACTGGAAACCGATTCACCTTATCTGGCTCCGGTTCCTTTTCGAGGTAAACCAAATGAGAGCAGTTACCTGATTTATATCGCTGAAAAACTGGCTGATATTTATGGCGTTTCCATTGAAGAAATCGCAAATATAACGACGGAGAACTCAAAGAAAATTTTCAGGGTTTAATGTTACCAAAGTGTCTCCCGCAGATTTAGTTGGTTTTTTTGGAAAGTTGTGATTGTTTAAATTTACTCAATACTTGTTTTAATGGTTCCTGAAATAAATTCACGAGGGCGAGGCGATAAAAGCAATTTTTGTTTAGATATAATCATAAATCGTATGCGCTCTTGTGGCTGAATGGTTAGTTTTAGGATTGAGAGAGTCGTCATTGCGAAGCCAATTTTTCATTGGATGAAGCAATCTTTTTAGCAGCTTTCCTTCGCATGAAATATTGCTTCTTCGTTCCTCCTTACAATGACGATGTTTTTATTTTCATCTGTTGTTTATAGTTCCATTCAGTATAAACGTTACTGAAACATTTATTGTTAAAATGGCAATAAAGTAAATTGATTAAGTCATTTTGCCTGATTTTTAACATTAAAAAGCCCATTAAATTGAAATTCTTTTAGTTTCTTTGTGAAGAGCAACTGAACCAAGCAAATGACTAAGATCCTGATTATCTATACTGGTGGAACCATCGGTATGGTAAACGATCCCAGCAATGGGATGTTAATTCCTTTCGATTTCGAACAGATTAAGCAAAATGTACCTGAATTGGCCCGATTAGATTATCAATTGGACGTTCACTCGTTTGATCCCGTTCTGGATTCCTCTAACATGGATCCTGAAATCTGGAAAAAACTGGCAGAGCTTATTTATGCTAAGTACGATCTGTATGATGGTTTTGTAATACTGCATGGTTCTGATACCATGGCCTTTACCGCTTCAGCATTAAGCTTTATGCTCGAAAACCTAGGTAAAGCGGTAGTATTAACAGGTTCTCAATTGCCGATTGGGGAAATCAGGACGGATGCAAAAGAGAATTTAATCACTGCGCTGGAAATTGCCGCCACCAAAGAAGATGGTAAATCACTATTCCCGGAGGTTAGTATTTATTTCGATTCACAGTTATTTCGTGGAAACCGCTCCATAAAATACAATAGCGAAAAGTTTGAGGCTTTCCGATCACCTAATTATCCGGTATTAGCTGAAGCGGGAGTGCATATGCAGTTTAATACAAATTATGTAATGAAAGCGCCAAAAGATAAGTTGATCCTGCATACTAAGTTCAACTCTAATATCGGTGTACTTAAATTGTATCCTGGGATCACGCCGCAAGCTGTTACAGCAATAACAGATTCAAAGGTCGATGCCATTATTTTAGAAGCTTTTGGTTCTGGTAACACCACAACAGCCCAATGGTTTTTAGATGCACTTCGTCAGGCCATTTTAAATGGAAAAATTATTATTGATATATCGCAGTGTAAAAAAGGTTCTGTACAGTTAGGTAGGTACGAAACGAGTCGAGAACTGTTAAAAATGGGTATTGTAAGTGGTTACGATCTTACTTTCGAATCGGCCGTTACAAAACTAATGTTTGTTCTTGGCCTTGGTTTACCACTTGAACAGAGTCGCAAACTAATGGATGAATCATTGCGAGGAGAGTTAACAAAGGATTAATATTTTTTTTATCGGCTGAAGTTAAATAGTAATATTTTATTAACCAGTCTATCTTTTTGGCTAATACTCCCTTTCATGATCAATTCTTGTCGATTAAGGTAAAACTTCTGCAATTATGATGCTTCTCATTTTAGTTATTCGTATTTAGCCCTATTTTTGTTTTGCATATCCGTCATGCTGAACTTGATTCAGCATCTATTCAATAAGACCCTGAAATAAATTCAGGGTGACGGGGAGAATAAAACATGAAAATAGAACAAATATACACGGGTTGTTTAGCGGAAGCGGCTTATTACATTGAAAGTAATGGTGAAGCTGCAATCATTGATCCGCTTAGGGAAGTGGGTACGTATTTAAAAAAGGCAGAAAAAGCTGGTGCCACCATTAAGTATATTTTTGAAACACATTTTCACGCGGATTTTGTCTCAGGCCATGTAGATCTGGCTGAAAAATCAGGAGCAACCATTATTTATGGTCCAACTGCTAAAACGGAATTTAAATCTCATATTGCAAAAGACGGGGAACAGTTTAAAATTGGTGCATTAACCATCACGGCCTTGCATACTCCTGGTCATACTTTAGAATCAACTACTTATTTATTAACGGATGAAAATGGTAAAGATCACTGCATTTTTAGTGGCGATACCCTTTTTATCGGTGATGTAGGTCGCCCCGATTTAGCGCAAAAAGGGAATTTAACGATGGAAGATTTAGCAGGAATGCTTTACGATTCGTTAAATGAAAAAATTAAGCCCTTGGCTGATGAGGTAATCGTTTACCCAGCTCATGGCGCAGGTTCGGCTTGTGGCAAAAGCATGAGTAAAGAAACTTTTGATTCATTAGGTCATCAGAAACAAGTAAATTATGCTTTAAGAGCAGAAAACAAAGAACAATTCATAAGAGAGGTTACTGATGGTATAATGCCACCACCACAATATTTTGCAAAAAATGCCGCCATTAATAAAGGTGGAATTGAAAGTATTGAAGATGTTTATGAAAAGGGAATGAATGCATTAACGCCGCAGGCATTTGAAGATACAGCTAACCAAACAGGTGCAATTATGCTCGATACCCGCGATCCACAGCTATTTGCCAAAGGTTTTATTCCCAATTCCATTAACATTGGCTTAAACGGACAGTTTGCGCCTTGGGTTGGTGCATTAATTACGGATTTACAACAACCCATATTATTAATTACTGACGAAGGAAAAGAGCAGGAGAGTATTACCCGTTTAACTCGGGTGGGTTATGATAGTACCATTGGATATTTAGATGGGGGCTTTGAAAGGTGGACAGATACAGGAAAAGAAATTGATACCGTCGAATCTATATCTGCAGAAGCTTTTGAAGAAGCATCCAATACTGGCGAGGTTATCGCACTTGATGTTCGTAAACCAGGCGAATATGAGTCAGAGCATTTAGATTTCACATTAAGTCGTCCGCTTGATTTTATAAATGACTGGATGGGAGAAATTGATCCGAAAGCAACCTATTATGTTCATTGCGCTGGTGGCTACCGCTCCATGATTGCAGCTTCAATTTTAAAATCCAGGGGTGTTGAAAATGTGATTGACATTGCCGGAGGATACGGCGCAATCAAAAATACAAGTTTAAATAGAACCGATTTTGCTTGTCCAAGTAAGGCAATGAAAGTTAATTAGTTTGAACTATTTAAAAACCCCAAGAAAATCTTAAACTATTGTTCATTTATTTTATACGCTCAGCTTAGATAATCTTAAATGTCTAAGGTGTTCAAATTTTAGTAAGGCAATGAAAGATTTAAGGCTATGATCATTGCGAGGCATGAGGCAATCTCATTCGATTGATAAAACATAAATGAAAAATCAAAACAATTACGATATCATCATCATTGGCGCTGGTCCAATTGGCATGGCCTGTGCAATTGAGGCGCTACAAGCTGGTTTGAGTTATTTAATCATCGAGAAAGGTGCATTGGTGAATAGTTTGTTTAATTACCCTGTCTTCATGACTTTCTTCTCTACTTCTCAGAAGTTAGAAATTGGAGGTGCTCCTTTTGTTACGATTAATCCGAAACCAAACCGTAATGAAGCTGTAGAATATTATCGCAGGGTTGCCGAAAAGTTTGATTTGAATATCAATTTATTTGAAAGGGTAAATCAGATTTATAAAAACGGTGAAGGGATATTTGAAGTTCAAACCGTTAAAGCAAATTATACAGCCAGCAATGTGATTGTTGCTACCGGTTTTTATGATGTTCCCTTGCTAATGAATATTCCTGGTGAAGATTTAGCGAAAGTAACACACTATTATAAAGATCCACATTTGTATGCATTTCAAAATGTAGTGGTTGTTGGGGCAAATAATTCGGGTGTAGATGCTGCTTTAGAAACATACCGGAAAGGTGCAAACGTAACCATGGTTGTCCGCAGTGGTGACCTTGGTCCGCATGTAAAATACTGGGTTCGTCCGGATATTCAGAACCGAATTAAAGAAGGGGAGGTAACTGCTCTTTTCAATTCTGAACTTGTTGAAATAAGAGAAGGTGAAGTGGATATTCAAACACCTGAAGGCATTAAAACCATTCCGAATGATTTCGTAATTGCCATGACGGGCTATCAACCTGATTTTTCTATGTTAAGACAATTTGGAATTGATTTGCCCGAAACCCTTTGCCCTGTTTACAACGAAGAAACTATGGAAACCAACATTAAAGGTTTGTATCTGGCAGGCGTAGTTTGTGGTGGTTTAGATACCCATAAGCTTTTTATTGAAAACTCCAGAGTACATGCCGAAATGATTGTGAAGAATATTTTAGATAATTAATCTTATTAATTATACATCATCCTTTAAACAATCGCTTAAATTTATTCCAAAATGAATTTTTGTTGAGACCATTTGCTTTTTCGTCTACTTGCTTATTAATTTCCTCTGGTTCGATATCCTCATTATCCACTTTTTCCGAAGAAGAAGGAAATGGTCTGTTATTAAAAGATTGAAATCTATATAATGCTTCTGTCATCTCATCATCTTCTAAATTCACTAATTTAATAAATTCGCCTTTATCTATCAAGTCTAGAAAAACGTACGACTTAGCGTAAAGTATATGTTCTTTTAATACATTTTTTAAGTCGTCCAATGTTTCATTTGAATCATTAATAATGGAACCCAAAATTTTTATTCTATTACTCAAGGGTTCCATTAGATAAATATAATAGCCTCCCTTTTTTTCTAAGATAAGTTCATTAGGTGTCATTTCAACTCTATAAAGGGGATTGTGTTGGAATGCCGTAGCGATTCCTAAACCAAAATAGATTAATTTCTCATCATTAATCTGCCCCCAGATTCCTCCTTTTTTTGTGAAAAATTCTCGGGTAAATGGTTCGAAATGCCAAGTCTGGTAATTATCGTTTATTATTTTAAGTAATTTGAAATGAGCTGTATGATCATAATCTTCCTCAGCAATGATTTCACCACCCATGTAAATTTTTCCTTCCGAGTCGCATTTTCCACCATAACAGTCAACTTCAATTAAAGCAAACTTTTTTTGTGGATGCTGTATTGAAATCTCTTTTACAATTTGTTCTATGGAGTTCTTTTTATCATCAATGTCTGATTTTTTTAAGTCATATTGAGCTATAATACCTTCAAATGGGTGATAGAATTTCCGGATTTGAAAGTCTGTCATAACCTTCACAAAACTCGTTTTTAGACTTTCAAATTCATTATCATTATCCAGGGATGTAATAAGGCTTAATGTATTGTAACTCATAAATTGTTATAATGAAAAATGATCGCTGAAATAGATTTAACGTTCAATTTAATATTTTTTTCTTAAATATCTGTATTGAAAATATTATTTGGAATCTTCAACACACTTCCCACAAAACTATCTATCGCAACTTCCACGCTTGGCAAATCTTTCGAAGTCAAAAAAGAACCCAATACATGATTTCCTGCATTTGGAATGGCAATTTTGCGTTTCAAATCTTCTGACGTTCCTAATTCGGAGAACATGTTAAGCATGGCATCTACGCGTACCACCGGGTCTTGCTCCAAATCATTTTTATAATAATATAAAAGTAAAACCGGTTGCTTCACTTTTTCGAAAACTGATTTATTCATGGTGCTTTCCACAAATTCCTGCAATTGTACTAAAGATTCTATTCGGTAATTGGTATACCAGTACTTTTTAACTTCCTCCGTTCTGCCATCCACTTTGCGTTCATCACTACCTAAAACTCTCCGGGCAATTTGTAAACCCCAGGGGTCGTTCAACAACCAAGCCTTTTTATCGTTGATGGCTACATTCGGAGACATCAGAATTAAACTGTTAATTTCCGGATAGGTCGCAGCAAGTTTTAGCGCCGCCGTTCCTCCGGTTGAGGTGCCAATTAAAATCACTTTTTTGCCTAATTTCTGCCCAATGGCATAAGCCTGCTTGCTGGTTTCCCAAAGCCTATCGGCTGTAAAATACTGCATGGGCGCAAGAGTATCAATACCATGATCAGCCAAACGTGCTAAATATAAATTGGCTTTGAGCTTCTTCGCTAGGTTAAGGTGAACCGGATTTCCTTCCATTTTAGATGCGGAAAAGCCATGTAGATAAACTATGGCGTATTCCGTTTGTTGATGAGCGGAATCGGTCCATACAATCTCGGCCTCATTCCCTGGTTTTATTTTATTTGCCTGCTCCATCAACTGCACATATTTATCCAACTCTCCGATCTCAGGCACAGTAGTCCGCGAGGTGTTATACAATGGTTTCTTAGGCTTCGGGCCAAGTAAATAACCTGCGATAAGGAATGCCGAAAAACCTAATAGTATTTTATAGCGCTTTTTCATCAATCCTAAATTATTGCTTTAAACATAAACTTTTGACTGATTAAAGTAAATTTTCATCATCCTGTTTTTAGGCTTTGAGGGGAAATTTTACCTGCAAAAACTTTCCATTTAAACCTGATTGCGCCCAATAGCCCACAGCCCGAAGCATGAGGGCGAGGACTATAGGCAAAAGCAGGAGGGAAGATGTTGACTGCTTATTACCATTGCTTTCCAATTCATCATTATGCTTTATAATACATTCCTTTTTTATGGGAAATTAGCTTAAGTTTGCAATCAAAATTTTTCGACTTAATGCCGGGAATCGAACAGATAAAAAAACCTATTGCAGCTGATATCAAAGCGTTTGAAAAAACGTTCAAAGAATCTATGCATAGCGACGCACCGTTGCTTGACAGGATTACCCACTATATTGTAAAACAAAAGGGCAAACAAATGCGACCAATGTTCGTGTTTTTTGCCGCGAAGTTATGTGGTGGCATTACCGAATCTACCCACCGTGGAGCTGCCTTGGTGGAGTTATTACACACCGCAACATTGGTGCATGATGATGTAGTGGATAATGCCTACGAGCGACGTGGATTTTTCTCTATCAATGCGCTTTGGAAAAATAAGATTGCTGTATTGGTTGGTGATTTTTTATTGGCTAAGGGATTACTGCTTTCCGTAAACAATAATGAACATAGATTGTTACAGATTGTATCTGAAGCGGTTAAGCAAATGAGTGAGGGTGAGTTATTGCAAATAGAAAAAGTGCGAAGAATGGATATTTCGGAAGAATTGTATTTTGATGTTATCCGTCAGAAAACAGCTTCTCTAATTGCTTCTTGTTGCGCTGCGGGCGCGGCTTCTGCCGGTGCTGATGATACTACAATTGAGAAAATGCGATTATTTGGAGAGAAGGTGGGGATTGCATTTCAGATTAAGGATGATACTTTCGATTTTGGAACGGATGATGTAGGCAAACCTTTAGGAATAGATATTAAGGAGAAGAAAGTAACACTTCCGTTAATTTATGCTTTAAACCGGGTAGAAAAGCCAGAACGTAAACGAATCATTAATTTGGTAAAAAACCATCAGGACGATCCTGTTAAAATTCAACAGATTATAGATTTTGTAAATGGACACGAAGGTGTTTATTACGCTAACGAGAAAATGTTACAATACCAGGAAGAGGCTTTTGATATCCTAAGTCAGTTTGATGCAGGAGAAGCCAGAACGGGATTAGAACAACTTGTACTTTACACTACAGAACGTAAAAAATAATGAGTAACGAGCTACTTTTCAGTATTGGGTTTCTGCTATTTATTGTACTCATCCTTGCGTTAGACTTAGGGCTATTTAGCCGTAAGGAGCACGTAGTGAGTTTGAAACAAGCAGGAATCATGAGTGTAATCATGGTAGCGCTTGCATTAGGATTCTATTTTATTCTAATTACAGAAGGGCATCAGTTGCATGGAATAAAGGATTTCGCCCATCTTCAGGAAATCGTAACTAAACACCAACATCATATTGAGCTCCTTCCAAATAATTTTGAAGGCAGTTTAGCCATTTATAAAAAGAATCTTGGACTGGAATTTTTAACGGGCTATGTCATAGAGTATGCACTTTCAGTAGATAACATTTTTGTAATTGTGTTGATCTTTTCTGCTTTTGCGGTGGAAGAAAAGTATTATCATCGGGTGTTGTTCTGGGGGATTTTAGGTGCGATTATCATGCGTTTTATCTTCATCTTTGTAGGTGCAGCGCTCATAGCGAAGTTTGCATGGATTTTGTATATTTTCGGTGCCTTCCTGGTTTTTACTGGTGTCAAAATGTTTTTTACTAAGGATGAAGATGAGAAAATCGATCCCGAAAACCATCCTGTAGTAAAATGGGCTTCGAAAATTTTCTCGATACATCCGAAATATGAAGGGAAAAATTTCTTCGTAAAAATTGACCATAAAACATTGGTTACGCCACTTTTTTTGGTTCTTTTAATTGTTGAATTTACGGATCTACTTTTTGCTGTAGATTCTATTCCCGCCATTTTTGCGGTGACAAAAGATCCTTACATTGTATTTTTCTCTAATATTTTTGCCATCATGGGGTTGCGTTCCATGTTCTTTTTATTGGTGAATATTATCCATAAATTTCATTATTTAAAAACAGGCCTGGCTGTGTTACTTGCTTTTATCGGAGTGAAAATGCTTGGGCATGTTTACCTGGAAAAGTTAGGGTTTACTACCCAGCACTCACTGATTATTATAGTTAGTATTCTGGTGATTAGTGTAGTGGCATCGTTGGTTTTTCCGAAAAAAATACTTCATAAATAATATTAAAATATTTAAGATCTTATATTTCCTTATGTGCCTTCAATGATTAACTCTACCATTTAAGGAATGTAAGTTTATTGGAACAAATGGCTAGCTTTTTTTAAAAGCCATATATTTATTGGATGAACCTAATCAAAAGCTTGAATATTTAAGATCTTATATTTCCTTATGTGCCTTAAATGGTTAATTCTACCTTTAAGGAATATAAGTTA
>NZ_SLWO01000002.1:524428-573639 GCF_004340665.1 Pedobacter psychrotolerans | reverse complement strand
TTCATTGGAGCAAATGGCTAGCTTTTTTAAAGCCATATATTTATTAGGTGAACCCAATCAAATGCTGAAATATTTAAGATCTTATATTTCCTTATGTACCTTCTATGGTTAATTCTACCATGTAAGGAATGTAAGTTCATTGGAGCAAATGGCTAGCTTTTTTAAAGCCATATATTTATTAGGTGAACCCAATCAAATGCTGAAATATTTAAGATCTTATATTTCCTTATGTGCCTTCAATGGTTAATTCTACCATTATGGAATATAAGTTCATTGGAGCTAATGGCTATCTTTTTTCAAAGCCATCTAGTTATTAGGTGAACCAATGAAAAGCTTGAATATTTAAGGTCTTATATTTCCTTATGTGCCTTCTATGGTTAATTTACCGTGTAAAAATATATGTTTATTGAAGCTAATGGCTGAATTCAGCAAAATATGCGTTACAGCATAAAAATTGGGGTTGAATTTTGTACTTTCAGCGGATAAACGATATCTAATGAAATACCTTTTTGCTTTAACACTTATCAGTACAACTTTATTTGCCAATGCTCAGGACCAATTTGGCAATGTCTTCTCAAAAATAAATGACAATGTTCAGCAAAATTCTAAAGCTTATCAAACATTAAAATATGAAACCGAAACTATTGGTCATCGCTTAACAGGGTCAGTAAATGGTGAAAAAGCAGAACAATATGCTTACGATTTATTAAAGTCATACGGTTGCGATGTTAAATTTCAACCTTTTGAGGTAGAAAGCTGGGCCCGAAAAACAATTCATGTAGAAATTGGATCTGATCAAAATAGCCTGGTAAAAATGAAGGCCGTAACACTGGCACACTCGCCAGTTAGTGCTGATATTGTAGGAGAAATTGTTGATGCAGGTAATGGAATGGAAGTTGACTACCAAGCAGATCCGGCTAAGTTTAAGGGGAAAATTGCCTTGATATATTTAGGTGTTTTACCAGGCTCTCCTGCAGGAACAAAATCACTTCATCGTTCAGAGAAAACGGCGATTGCTACTCAATATGGTGCAACTGGTGTAATTATCATCAATACCGTTAAAAATGGAGTGCTGCTAACAGGAACGGCTTCTGTAACAGGAAAGCTGATTTCTATTCCGGCAGTTTGTATTGGTCTGGAAGACGGAATGGCATTGAAAGAGAAATTGAAAACCCAGGCACAAACGGCTCATATTGCCATGACTAATTTTTCTGGATTAATCAAAGCCAGAAATGTAGTGGCTACTTTTAAGGGTACGGAATTACCAAAAGATAAAGTCGTTGTTGGCGGACATTTAGATAGTTGGGATCTAGCTACAGGCGCTATTGATAATGGGATTGGATCATTTGCCATTATGGATATGGCACGCACTTTTAAACAACTTCACCTGAAAACAAAGCGTACAGTTGAATTTGTGTTGTTTATGGGTGAGGAGCAAGGGCTTTTAGGTTCAAAAGCTTATATCAATCAGGCAAAGAAAGAAAAAACGCTCCAACAGGTTAAGTTTATGCTAAACTACGACATGACCAATGATCCTAAAGGTTTTTCTACATCCCGTGCGGAAATGAAAGAATTATTTACGGCCTGGGGTGATGATATTGTAAAAATAGATACTGGTTTTAAAAACTTATTCAATGCAGGTGCTGGTTTACATAGCGATCATCAACCTTTTATGTTAGAAGGCATTCCAACTGGTGGTGGCTTTGGTGGTAAATTGCCCAATAATTCCGGTCCATTTTATCATTCTGATGGAGACTCTTTTAAACTTGTAGATGAACAAGAATTGAAAAATACCGTTCGCTATAGTGCAATGCTTACTTATGCTTTAGCCAATACGCCGAAAATCCCTATTGGTATTCAAGGTGAGGAAGAATTAAAAGCTTTCTTAGAATCTCAGAATCTAAAGGAACCACTTACTATTGCGGGTGAGTGGAGATGGAAATAAAATATCTACAAGATGTATGAAAAGGTTCTGATGAAGAAAAAATGATCATCATATTTAAGATAGCACAAATTTTAGCGTACAAATAATTCATTCACAGAAGAAATAAGAATCCCACTCCACCATAAAAAAAATAAAAATCCGAGAAAAGCTATGGCATAAATAATTCTTTGGCAACGTTTGTAAAACAAAGATTGCCTGATAGATAAGATATAAATCTTAAATGTCATCCATGGGATAACAGAAAACATACGTTCCATTAGAAAGGGATAGATGATCTAAAATACCGTTTTAAAGTAATATTGTTTAATATTTTTGAAAATTATTTAAATATATATTTAGTCCCTCGCTATTATTATGATAATTTAATTTAGAGTAACAATAATTATGAGTGATCAAATTCAAATTAAGAAGAGTAAAATAGTCTTTCTGATCTTTAGAGGTCTTAAATAACTTTTCTTAATCGCAGGTTAAATAGGTAGTCAAAAAGGGATAATTCAGTAATCAAAGGCTGATATGAGTTGATACTATTTTACATTCAACAAACCAGCTTGCTCTTCTAATTATTTGGCTTTCACAAAGCGATGCCGTAACTTTGCATTACATTTAAAAACAAATAATTATGTCATCAGTAGAGACAACATACATTCCTTATAAAGTTAAGGACATTTCACTGGCAGAATGGGGCCGTAAAGAAATTGAATTAGCCGAAGCAGAAATGCCAGGTTTAATGAGTTTACGCGAAGAATTCGGTCCTACCCAACCGTTAGCAGGTGCTCGTATTGCAGGCTGTCTGCATATGACCATCCAAACGGCCGTATTAATTGAAACTTTAGTAGCGCTAGGTGCAGAAGTAACCTGGTCATCATGTAATATATTTTCTACACAAGATCATGCTGCTGCTGCAATCGCTGCTGCAGGTATTCAAGTTTATGCCTGGAAAGGTTTAAACGAAGAAGAATTTGATTGGTGTATTGAGCAAACTTTACATTTCGGTGCGGATCAAAAACCATTAAACATGATTCTTGATGATGGTGGTGATTTAACCAACATGGTTTTTGATAAATATCCTGAGCTTATCGCAGGAATTAAAGGTTTATCAGAAGAAACTACAACTGGTGTTCACCGTTTGTACGAAAGAATGAAAAACGGAACATTGCACCTACCTGCAATCAACGTTAATGATTCTGTAACGAAATCTAAATTTGATAACAAATACGGTTGTCGCGAATCATTAGTTGATGCAATCCGTCGCGCAACTGATGTGATGATGGCTGGTAAAGTAGCTGTTGTTTGTGGTTATGGTGATGTGGGTAAAGGTTCTGCAGAGTCTTTAAGTTCACAAGGTGTACGTGTAATTGTAACTGAAATTGATCCAATTTGTGCTTTACAAGCGGCAATGGAAGGTTATGAAGTTAAAAAATTCGCTACAGCTGTTAAAGAAGCTGATATTATTGTTACTACAACTGGTAACCGTGATATTGTTCGTGGAGAACATTTCTTAACCATGAAAGATAAAGCGATCGTTTGTAACATTGGTCACTTCGATAATGAAATTGATGTAGCTTGGTTAAACGAAAAATATGGTTCAACTAAGGTAGAGATCAAACCACAGGTAGATAAATATACTATAGAAGGTAAAGATATCATTCTATTAGCCGAAGGTCGTTTGGTAAACTTAGGTTGCGCAACTGGTCACCCAAGTTTTGTGATGAGTAATTCATTCACTAACCAGACTCTAGCTCAATTAGAACTTTGGACAAACACAGATAAATACGAAAACAAGGTTTATGTTTTGCCTAAGTATTTAGATGAGAAAGTTGCTCGCTTACATTTAGCTAAAATTGGTGTAGAATTAGATGTTCTAGATCAACACCAGGCTGATTATATCGGCGTTCCGGTAGAAGGTCCTTTTAAATCAAACGAATATCGTTACTAAAATTAGTCATGAGTCTGTAGTTCAGAGTCATGAATCTAAATACAAGAGGGATGTGCAGCATTGCATATCCCTTTTATTTTACAAGCAATTTGCCTAAACAATAGGTTTACCTATATGGCTTGATGCATTTAACAATTGTTTGAAATAGATTATGATAATGCTTCGGATTTTCAGTCCAATCATATAATTCTCCAAAAGATGATTATTTTCATTCTTGTAGGCTTTAATAATTAAGAACTGAAAACTCCAGTTGAATTCACAACTCCTTAATATTAAATCTCCCCGTGCCAAACTTTTTCACTTAACCCCTTGATTTATAAAAAGAATTGTTCTACTTTTGCAGTCCGTTTTATAGGCTATCTGTAAGGATGCCGGGGGAGCGGTAAAATAATTAAATAAAAAATTAAAAAAGCACAATGCCAACCATTCAACAATTAGTTAGAAAAGGTAGAGTAGCACTGGAGTTCAAGAGTAAGTCTCCAGCGTTGGACAGCTGTCCACAGCGAAGAGGTGTATGTACACGTGTGTACACCACTACCCCTAAAAAACCAAACTCAGCAATGCGTAAAGTAGCCCGTGTTCGTTTAACGAACGGTAAAGAGGTGAATGCATACATTCCTGGGGAAGGTCACAACTTACAAGAGCACTCAATCGTATTGATCCGTGGTGGTCGTGTTAAAGATTTACCAGGTGTACGTTACCACATCATCCGTGGTGCATTAGATACATCAGGTGTTGCTGGTCGTAACCAACGTCGTTCTAAATATGGTACTAAACGCCCTAAACCAGGTCAAGTTGCTGCTGCACCTGCAAAAGGTAAAAAGAAATAATCGGGAGGAAATAAGAAATGAGAAAGTCAAAACCAAAGAAGAGAATTATTCTTCCTGATCCAAAATTTAACGATGTTCAAGTAACTCGTTTTGTAAATAATATGATGTACGATGGAAAAAAATCTATCGCTTACTCTATTTTCTATGATGCTGTTGAAATTGCTGAGAAAAAAGCAGGTGAAAACGGTTTAGAGATATTCAAACGTGCTTTAGTTAACATTATGCCAGCTGTAGAGGTTAAATCTCGTCGTGTTGGTGGTGCTAACTTCCAGGTTCCAACTGAGGTTAGACCAGAACGTAAAACTGCTTTAGGTATGAAATGGTTAATTTTATACGCTCGTCGTCGTGGTGAAAAAACGATGAAAGAGAAATTAGCTGGAGAAATCGTTGCTGCTGCTAAAGGTGAAGGCGCTGCTGTTAAGAAGAAAGAAGATACGCATAAAATGGCAGAAGCCAACAAAGCGTTCTCTCACTTCCGTTTCTAGTGGTGATTAGCAAATTAGTAAGATTACACAGATTTAATTAGAAGATTATACTGATTAAATAAATTACACCGATTTGTTTTTAACATAATCGGTGTAATCATTTAAAATCAGATAAATCAAAAAAAATACAATGGCAAGAGATTTAAAATTTACAAGAAATATCGGAATCGCGGCTCACATTGATGCAGGTAAAACTACAACAACAGAGCGTATTCTTTATTATGCTGGTGTAAGTCATAAAATTGGTGAAGTGCATGAAGGTGCTGCAACAATGGATTGGATGGCACAAGAGCAAGAACGTGGTATCACGATTACTTCTGCAGCAACTACGGTTGATTGGAATTACAGAGGTCAAAAATATCATGTTAACGTTATTGATACACCTGGTCACGTGGATTTTACTGTAGAGGTAAACCGTTCATTACGTGTATTAGATGGATTAGTATTCTTGTTTTCGGCTGTTGATGGTGTTGAGCCTCAATCGGAAACTAACTGGCGTTTAGCAAACAACTACAGTGTGCCTCGTATTGGTTTCGTTAATAAAATGGACCGTTCTGGAGCAGACTTTTTAAAAGTTGTTAAACAAGTTAAAGAAATGTTGGGTAGTAATGCAGTTCCTTTGCAATTACCTATCGGTTCTGAAGACGGATTTAAAGGTGTGGTTGATTTAATTAATAACCGCGGTATTGTTTGGAATGAGCACGATAAAGGGATGACCTTTACTGAAGTGCCTATCCCAGACGATATGATTGATGAAGTTGCGGAGTGGAGAGAGAAATTGTTGGAATCGGTTGCTGATTATGATGAGTCGTTAATGGAGAAATTCTTCGAGGCGCCAGAAACAATCACAGAACGTGAAGTTTTAGATGCTTTACGTGCAGCTGTTTTAGATGCTAAAATTGTACCTATGGTTTGTGGTTCATCTTTCAAAAACAAAGGTGTACAAACTATGCTTGATTATGTGATGGAATTATTGCCTTCACCTATGGATAGCGAAGGTGTTATTGGTACTAACCCAGATACTAGCGAAGAAGTTTTATTAAAACCAAGCATTAGTGAACCATTTGCAGCTTTAGCTTTTAAAATTGCAACTGACCCATTCGTAGGTCGTTTATGTTTTATCCGTGTTTACTCAGGTAACTTAGAAGCGGGTTCTTATGTTTATAACTCTCGTTCAGAAAATAAAGAACGTATTTCCCGTATCTTTCAAATGCATGCTAACAAGCAAAATCCTGTGCCAAATGTGGCTGCTGGTGATATTGCTGCGGTAGTTGGATTTAAAGATATCAAAACAGGTGATACACTTTGTGATGAGAAACATCCAATCGTTCTTGAATCAATGGATTTCCCAGAGCCAGTTATCGGTTTAGCTATTGAGCCTAAAACTCAGGCTGATGTAGATAAATTAGGTATTGGTTTAGGTAAATTAGCTGAAGAAGATCCAACATTCAGAGTTCAAACAGATCAGGAAACTGGTCAAACTGTAATCTCTGGTATGGGTGAGCTTCACTTAGATATCCTGATAGATCGTTTAAAACGCGAATTTAAAGTTGAGGTTAACCAAGGAGCACCACAAGTAGCTTACAAAGAAGCTATTTTCGGTACAACAACACACCGTGAAACTTATAAGAAACAATCAGGTGGTCGTGGTAAATTTGCTGATATTTCAGTAGTTATCTCACCAATTGATGCTGATTTCGAAAAAGGTGGTTTACAGTTCGTAAACGAAATTACAGGTGGTTCAATTCCACGTGAATTTATTCCTTCAGTAGAAAAAGGTTTTGCTGCTTCAATGGCAAATGGTGTATTAGCAGGTTACCCACTTCCTGATATGAAAGTACGTTTAACTGATGGTTCATTCCACGCGGTCGATTCAGATGCTTTATCATTTGAGCTTGCAGCTAAAATGGCATACCGTGAGGCTTTACCTAAATGTAAACCTACTTTGATGGAGCCAATCATGAAAATCGAAATCTTAACCCCTGAAGAAAATATGGGTGATGTAATCGGTGATATGAACCGTCGTCGTGGTCAGTTATTAGGTATGGATACCCGTAACGGATCTCAGGTAATTAAAGCAACTGTGCCTCTTTCTGAAATGTTTGGTTATGTAACACAATTACGTACAATCACTTCAGGACGTGCAACTTCTACAATGGAATTTGACCACTACGAAGCTGCGCCTAAAAACGTACAGGATGAAGTAATTGCTAAATCTAAAGGAAGAGTAAAATCTGAAGAATAATTACTAGTAGCATGAATTTAGTATCAAGTATCAAGACTGATTTTCTATCTTGATACTCGATACTTTAATCTCGATACTAAAAGATAAATCCGATTTCTGTTGTTAATAGCTCTAACAGGGAATCACAATTAAAAATAAGATGAGCCAAAGAATCAGAATTAAATTAAAATCTTACGATTACAACTTAGTAGATAAATCTGCTGAGAAAATCGTAAAAACTGTTAAACCTACGGGTGCAGTTGTAAGTGGTCCAATTCCACTTCCTACAGAGAAAAAAATCTTTACTGTTTTACGTTCTCCACACGTAAACAAAAAAGCTAGAGAGCAATTTCAATTATGCGCTTACAAACGCTTATTAGATATTTATAGCTCTAACTCTAAAACAGTTGATGCTTTAATGAAACTTGAATTACCTAGTGGTGTTGAAGTTGAAATTAAAGTTTAATTGATTTAAAAATTGAGAAAAGGTCGTAATGTTAAATTGCGACCTTTTTTTATGCCCGATCATTTTCAAACAAAAAGTAATAATGCAGGTTTAATAAGTATGAACAAGCCATTAAAAGAAGAACAAAACTTACCAATCGAAGGTCAGGATTTTGCTGATCCAAAAGAAGAATCAATTAAAAAACCTGCTTCACATGGAGAAGTTGCCAATCAAAAGGGAAGTGACTTTTCAGCTTTAGAAGAAAGTAGAATGGACCATCCACCAAAGGATAGAGATGAAAATGGCTCAAATAAAGATGATGTTGATAGTCCTAAAGGAGAAGTTGACCAATCAAATGGTGTAAAATAGCATAGTGTACTCAAAATTATTTTTACTTTTTATGTAGCATGTTTGCCATAAGAATTATATTATTTACGCTTTAGGTTTACGGAAATCTTTATAGTTATTATAAATCGTTTACATAAAATAGTAAGGCATCAAACTTTCTGAGTCAGCGCTATGTTGTTAAATTAATACTATACTAAATATTGAAAAGATGAGCAAGTCAAATAATGCACATGATGATCAGGAAAGTATTCAAGGTAATAAACTTGATCAACATAATATAGAATGGGATAATGGTGAAGCTACTTATGGGCATGCCATTACTGATTCTCCATTTAGAAGGAAAAATGTACCAGATGAAAATCACCTTTCTAAATTAGAAGAACATGATCATGATGTTAATGAAGAGCTAAAAAATATTAATTTAAGCAATAATAATGATCCGAGTAATAGAAATAGTGATCAAGAAAAAGGCTTAGGTGGAAAAGATCTGTAGATATTAGAAGGAATGTATCTATAATCCCTTCTAATATTATTAAATCAGTTAAAGTATATACTTAAAAATATCTCATAATTTATGAGAATAGATTGATAATTATTCTCTTAGTATATATAAGTTGATATCTATTATTTGCTAATATAGTGCTGTCGTCTGCTGATAGTCTCGTTTAATATTTTTGCTAAGTTGATCGACTTCTTTTATTAATTCTGGCGTTTTCTCAATCAAATCGTCAACAATAGATTTTCCATCAATCAGCCTTTTTTTGGTAATATAGTTCAGCCCATAAACAGCTGCTGTACCAATGATCACATATTTTAGTAGTCCCATGTTGTAAGTTTAAATTCCTGTGTTGAGCACATCGTCCTCATTACGTTCTTTTATTATTGAATCTTTATTATCCATAAAATCTTCCGATGAACTGCCGGTCTGGCTTGCAGCACTATCAACAGTGTGATGTTTCTCTGTACTATTGTAAGTGTCATCACTCAAAGAATCACGACCTTGTGTGCCAGAATTGTCAAAGCCATCCCTCGCATTTATATTGCCTTTATCAATACCGCCTGCATTTTCTTCGCCTATTGGTGCTCGCCCAAAAGCAGTAACCTCATTACCCTCGTTACCTTTTTCATGCGCTTTCTGAACGTCAGACTTTTTATCAGTATTACCATTTCCGATGTAGCCTTCGGTATGTTCATCCTTATTATAAATGCTCGTTTTCATAATTGTATTTTTATAAAGAACATCTCGATGAGCAAATGGTTTGTAATAAGTCTTGCAGAACTTCACATCTGATATAACGAATGCTTGAATGAGATAATTGCGTAAATAAATTTTAACATGAGTTTTTTCTTTTGTTTAACTTCGGGCGAAATTAAAAGCAAGCATTAAATGGAGTGGAAATATCTATTATCAAATAAGAGATTTGGGCAAGAGAGTTGGACTGGTGATCGGGATAAGGCCCGTTCTGATTTTCAGCGCGATTATGACAGGTTGATATTCTCTTCACCATTTAGACGTTTACAAAACAAAACACAGGTTTTTCCACTGCCTGGTAGTGTATTTGTTCATAATCGGTTAACTCATAGTTTAGAGGTAGCCAGCGTAGCCCGATCTATGGCTAATATCTTTCTAAATAATGTAGAAGAGCATCAGCCATCTTTAATTAAAGAGGTTCCGCTATTAAATGAAGTAGGGAATATTGTAGCCGCGGCGGCATTGGCCCATGACCTTGGTAATCCAGCTTTTGGTCATTCAGGAGAAGCCGCAATTTCACGTTATTTTACGGATGGTGATGGGCAAATCTATCAAAAGGATATGAGTGATTCGCAATGGCACGATCTCATAAATTTTGAAGGTAATGCAAATGCCATTCGAATTCTTACCCATCCTTTAAAAGGGAAGGGAAATGATGCTTATGCTTTAACCTATTCCACATTGGCTTCGATTGCAAAATATCCATGCGCATCAATAGCTGGGCGACAAAAAAAGCTTTTGCATAGGAAGAAATACGGTTTTTTTCAATCAGAAGAAGAAACCTTTAAGAAGATTGCAACCGAGTTAAACTTAGCACAGGAAGAAAGTGAGTACCTGATTTATAAACGTCATCCGTTAGTTTATTTAGTTGAAGCGGCAGATGACATTTGTTATAGCATCATCGATCTGGAAGATGCACATCGATTAAAAATATTATCTTATGAAGAGGTTAAAAATTATTTGCTGCCATTCTCTAATTCCCTAACCATTGAGGATCGTTTAAAAAATGATTATGAAGATGATGATGCGAAAATTGGTTTGTTGAGGGCTAAGGCCATCAATACGCTAACTAATATTTGTGCAGGAATTTTCTTTAAAGAACAGGAATCGCTGTTGAAGGGTGAACTGAATCATAGCCTGACAGATCTTCTTCCTGAACCTTATTTATCTTCTTGGAAAGCGATTGAAAAAGTCTCTGTGGAAAGAATCTATAACTTCTCTTCCGTAATACAGAAAGAGGTGGCAGGTTATAAAATTATGGCAGGCTTACTAGAAGAATTTGTGCCAGCACTGATTAATAATAACACTCATTATTATCAGAAACTTGTTAAGTTAATTCCTAAGCAATACCATACCGATTTAACTGATATTTATTCCCGCACGCAAAGTGTTTTAGATTTCGTTTCTGGTATGACTGATTTATATGCGGTAGATTTGTATCGGAACATCAAAGGCATTTCTTTTCCTTCAGAAACATAAGCATTTTATGAAGATCATTACTTTTTTTATTGGCCTTTTATTTTTTTCTAATGTAGCTCATGCACAAACGGTTACCACTGGTAATTTGAAAAATGGTGATTTAATATTTGTTGGTGCCGAAAAAGCGAATCTTTCAGGCGCCATTAACCGGGTGACGCAAAAAAGAGATTCTATTGCCTTCGATCATATCGGAATAATTGAAAAAAGCACTGATTCCATATTTGTACTACATGCGTCTTCAAAAAAAGGAACCATAAGAGAAAGTATCCAGGCATTTTATCAAACACAGAAAACTGCAGACAATAAAATAATGGTTTACCGATTGAAAAACAATTTTCAGGATGCCATCCCAGATGCCATATTATCTGCCAAAAGAATGTTGGGCAAACCATATAATTGGACGTATATTCTTAATGATAGTTCTTACTATTGCTCTGATTTTATAGAAAGATGCTTTAGGAAAAATCACATTTTCAACCTGGAACCAATGACCTTTATTAATCCGAAAACTGGGAAAACGGATGGTTTTTGGATAGAGTTTTACAAAAAACAAAATCTTAAAATTCCAGAAGGGAAATTGGGTTGTAACCCAAACGGATTAGCTGCTAGTGATAAGTTGTTAGTAATAGGGAATTTATCAATTTAAATTAGGACTCTTACCTGTTAGTTTTAACGCTTTGTCTGCAGCTGCCATACCTTCCTTCCAATCACTATTATTTGGATAGAGGTATGCCATGAATTTAAAAAGTGCTTTCGCTTTCAACGGTTGCTTATTGATGAGCAACTCCCAATATGCCCAATTGGTCATATCACTTTCAGAAATTAAATAGTCAGCGTCCTTATTCTTGATCTTTTTATAAGAATCCTCTGCGCTATTATAACCATCCCGTTCTAAAATATTTCGAAGCGTAATTACAGCATCGGGATAATTTCCTCCGTTCGAAGTTTTTAATTCAGGATAATAAAGCCTGCAATTTCTGATGCCAGATTCTCTGGCCCAAAACTTTTCATATTTGTAAGTATCACAACAGCCAGATTATGATCTGGATAGATATAAAACCAAGATCTGGATCCACCAATACCTGCCACCGCCCTGGGTGAGAAGTTGCGTTTCGCAACCCAGCCCAATGCCCAGCTGCCATAACTTTTATTGTTTAATTTCTGTGGCGACCACATTACATCCAAGCTATTCTTATTTTTTAGTAACTTATTATTTTGCAGCGCAATAATCCACTTACCTAATTCTTCAGCATTTGAGTTTATGCCAACTGTAGCTCTCAGTTCCGGAAATTCTTCCCATGTTCGCTCTAATGTTTGGCCTTTAATAAAATTTCCCTTTGTTTCTTTACTTATGGTATAAGTAGGTGCTTTGTTTATAATCACATCTCTTGAATCGCCAAAGTTTGTTAAATACATACCTGCCGGAATAAATTGCCTGGTACGTACAAAATCTTCAAATTTCATTCCGCTAAGTTGCTCTATGATTTGCCCGAGAAGTACATAATTGGTTTGGTTGTAAGACGTCTTTTCACCAGGGATAAATTCCATAGGTTGCTCACGTACTGTTAACCATGCTTTGCTGAATGGAAGGCCATCAATATATCCGCCGTTTTTTGTATCCATATAATCAGGGATTCCAGAAGTATGATCTAGAAGCCTGCGAACGGAGATATTTTGCCAGTCTGTAGGCAGCTTGGCTAGATAGGTTGATATTGGTTTTTCAATGTTAAGTTTGCCATCCTCTACCAATTGCATTATAGCAACACCTGTAAAAGCCTTTGTAGCAGAATTTATAGAAAATAGCGTTTGTTGATTTACAGGAATATTATGTTCAACATTAGCCAGACCATATGATTCTAACATTATAATTTTTCCAGATCGGATAATTGATATTTGTAAGCCAGGTATTTTCCTGGCTTGCATTTCATTCTTCACGAAGTGAGTAATAGAATCACTCTTATCCTGAGCCTGAATGTGGCTCGTTGAAACTAATATTATAGAAAAAAGTATAGCTATTTTATAAAAGCGATTGTTCATTAGGTTTTATAAAATAGACGTAACAAGCGCTAATATGTTACTTGTTTTTTTTACTATCTTCCTCTTGAATCATCCCATTTATTGCGTTCATCCTGTAACTCACGGGCAAGTTTCATCTCTTTATCTTTTGCTTTTACCTTATGGGTTTGAAATTCATCGGCTACTTCCTGGTAAAGTTGAGTTCTGTAAGTTGCTTCCTTACGATATTTTCCAGATTGGAAGATCACGATTGCCAAACCAGCACCCAGTATAATAATGATTGCCCAAACAATGGTATTGTAAGTGCCTTTATTGAAAGCTATACCTAAAAATTTTATTTCATTTACGGATGCAGTAGCATTAGCAAGTGAACTTTCTTTGCCTGTAACTTCACCTTTCAAGCTGGCGATGTTATCACTTTGTGCTTTTATCTCTTTTTTAGCTTCCTGAAGTTGTTTTCTCTCTTTTCTTAAAGTATCATTAACACTTTTCCATAAAGCCGATAACCTGGATGGGTTAATCAGTTTTGCACCATATAAACTTTTAGATTTTTTCAGCATAAAATTATACTGGCCATTTAGAGATGGATCAGTATTTTTCGAAGTGTCTTGTTTAGCCTGCCCGAATGCAATATTTACAAATAGCATGGCTACTAAAAATAATAGGGTTGGTTTAAGTTTCCGCATAGTTATATTATAGGTATTAAAGTGTAAAACTACATTTTTATACATTGATGATGCATAAAGATGATGTTATATTATTTATAAATTAACAATTTTATCACGGTTTTATTATAAATTAAGTGTGATAGATTACATTTGTTCTATGCAAATAGGAATTATTGGGTTGGGTGATATGGGTAAATTATACGCCATTTCGTTTGTAAGTGCAGGTTATAAAGTGTGCGGTGCAGACCAACCCTTACGTTTTACCGATCTTAAAAATGAGCTTGAACCTAAAGGCATCGAAATTTTAATCGATGGGCACGAGGTGGCCCGTAAATCTGATTTCATCATTTATTGTGTCGAGGCCGAGAAGATAGATGAGGTGGTGGCTACTTTTGCACGTTCCACAAAATTTGGTGCCATTGTTTCCGGACAAACTTCAGTAAAACATCCTGAAATTGCGGCTTTTGAAAAACATCTTCCAGCAGATACCCAAATTGTAACCTGTCATTCTCTCCATGGTCCGGCTTTCAGTCCTGAAGGACAAACATTGGTAGTGGTACGCCATCGTGCAACTGATGAGGTTTATGCCAAAGCTTTAAATGTTTACAGATCGTTAAAATCGAATATCATCGAAATGGATGACTACCGGGAACATGATCGGATTGTTGCCGATACACAAGCTGTTACCCACATGGGTTTCGAGAGTATGGGCTCAGCCTGGAAAAATGCAGGCTTTTTCCCATGGGATAATCCAGCTTATGCCGGTGGAATTGATAACGTAAAAATTTTAACTACACTTAGGATTTTCAGTTACAAATCACATATTTATGCAGGGCTCGCCATTTTAAATCCATATGCTCAAAAACAAGTAAAATATTATGCTCAAGCAGAATCAGAATTATATAAACTGATGATCTGTGAAAATGAGGAAAAGTTTAGAGCTAAAATTTATGCTGCCCGTGATTTCGTTTTTCATGAAAGCCGAACCCTTTTGCTTCTGGATGATAACATTATGAAAGAGTTCAGTCTTTCTGATGCAGACCATAAACAAAAACCAAATTCACACCTGAGTTTATTAAGCATGGTGTATGCCTGGTATAAAATGGGTGTAAATCCTTATGACAATTTAATTTGCCAAACACCACCGTTTAAATTAAGATTAGGCATTGCAGAATATCTTTTTAAAAATGAAGCTATGCTTGAAGAATCTATTTACACGGCATTGTATGATAAATCCATCCGAGGTGATGATTTAGAATTCCATACCGCAGTACATGAATGGGCTTCAATAATTGGTTATGGAGATTTGAAGGGTTATAAGGAGCATTTTGAAGCTGCTAAATCATTTTTTGCCAACCGATTAAATGATGGGAGGGACTTGAGTGCCGAAATGATTAAACGGTTGGGTAAGTAGTTTTTTTTAATATGAAGACTATTTTGAATAAACCTGAACTGGTTTCGTTATTACAACAGCAATTAAAAGATATTGATGCTCTTTGTGGTGAATATGACAAGGGAAATAAAGCTGTTATTCATGACATATCAGAAAAAATTGCTATAATTTTTAATAACTCGAATCAATCTAAATCATTGTTAAGTGAGCTTAAACTTACTCACTTGGATCTCCTTTGCAGTTCGGAAAGTTATAATTCGAAAAGCCTTACTAATTTTATTGGCTTGTTGAAATTAGAACACCATGCTGCAATGGGCTGGACATATTTAGCCAGATTAGATAGGTCAGCACTGGTGAAGGTGTCTTATGAAAACTGGTGGAGTAATAAAAAATTAATTATTGATTCGGATGGTAACGCATTTACACGGGCTAAAATAATAAAATCGGAAGCCAATGATGATCCCCTAGTAATCAATACCTCAGGATGGAAAATTACGGATGCCAATGGTGATAAAACAACGATCAACCCAATCCCGGAAACGATTAGGCAAATTGCTTTTGAATTGTTGGAGAGTTTACGAGGTGTTGATCTAAATAAGGAAAGTAAACTTCACTTTAAAATATAGAATGAGTGAATTTTGATTGAGAGAATTATTGATTGGTGTATGCTATATTCATTTATTTGTAACCCAATCATTCTCTCATTCAATCATTCATTGCTTCAAAATTCTATTTATCCATATAACATATAGACTTTATTTTATTCAAATAATCTTTCGTTTCCACAAAATCAGTACATTATATTTGCCTGCATGTCGGTATTGCTGTTTACCATAATTGTTTTATTTGGTGCTTTTTTGGCTGGTTTATTAGGTTCTCTAACGGGTTTAGGCGGTGGCGTAATCATTATTCCATTACTCACTCTGGCTTTAGGTGTTGATATTCACTATGCCATTGGTGCTTCCATAGTTTCGGTTATAGCAACTTCATCAGGTTCGGCGGCAGCTTATGTCAAAGAAGGGATTACTAATATCCGGATTGGGATGTTTCTGGAGATCGCCACCACTGTTGGAGCCATCTGTGGCGCAATTGTAGCCGTTTATTTGAATGCCAACTATATTGCCATCATATTTGGTTGTATCCTTATTTTTTCTGCCATCATGACGCTAAAGAAAAAAGTAGATCATACTACATTAGATCATACAGATAAATGGGCTAAATTTTTCAGATTGAATGGATCTTATCCAGATAAAGGAGTGGATCACCAATACGCTGTAAAACATGTTCCTGCTGGTTTCTTAATGATGCTCTTTGCCGGAACACTTTCTGGTTTGCTGGGTATTGGAAGCGGCGCTTTAAAGGTTATTGCCATGGATAATATCATGCGTTTGCCTTTTAAGGTTTCTACCACCACGAGTAACTTTATGATGGGTGTAACAGCAGCTGCCAGTGCGATTGTTTATTTACACCGTGGTCAGATCGATCCTGGGATTGCCATGCCGGTTTGCATCGGTGTATTAACTGGTGCTACTGTTGGTTCAAAAGTTTTATTAAAGGCCAAAACAGATAAATTAAAAATTGTATTTGCAATCGTTGTAACCTTTTTAGCTATTCAAATGATTTATAAAGGAATCAGCGGATTATAATCATGAGCGCAGTAAATAAAAATATCAATGATAAAGATATTCAGGTGATACTTGGCACCCTTTTACGGGCGGGTGTAATCATATCGATGACCATTGTGCTCATTGGAGGTATTATTTTTCTGATTCATAATAAGGGAGTCATTACCGACTATAAGGTGTTTAAACCAGAACTTGCTAAGTTCTCTTCTATTGCGGCCATTTTTAAAGGCTTACTTACTTTTCATGGTGATGCCATTGTACAGTTTGGCATATTGATGTTAATTTTTACGCCAGTAGCCCGTATCATTTTTGCTATTTTTAGCTTTTTGATAGAAAGGGATTATCTATACGTATTAATTGGCTTAATTATTCTGGCGATTATCACCATCAGTTTGAATGGAGGTTTAGCACATTAAACCCAATGTTTCCAGAATATTGAAAAAATATGTAGTTTAAATGCGTTAAAACATCTAAAATTGTGTTCATAGTTTTCACAAATAATGGCAAAAACTGGAAAAGTTATTCAGCTATTTCAAAACCCTGATAATTTCATTAGATCACGGGCTAGGCAATTGCCATTGGGACAATGTTATATCTCTCATGATTGGGAAAAGAGTGGTATTGCAAACGTGCTGATTAGTCGGACTCACATCAATGAAAATTTTACTGTAGGCATATATCTTGTGGATGTCAGGTGCTTAGGTATTAAAGATTCGGCCTTTAAGTTTAATATTCCTATAGATGAGTTCGAAGATCTGGTATCGTACATGAATGGGGAAGTGATTGACTATAACATGGCACACAATATTATATATGGTGCAGAAGCTTTCGCTGAGAGTTGTGGTTTCAAACCACATAAAGATTGGGGGGTAGGCCAGTTTATACTCGAAGAAGATGATGATCGTATTCCAATCATAAATATTGAATTTGGTGAAAATGGGGTTCCGGCTTATTATGTTGGACCTCATGATACTGCCGCTATGATTAATAGCGTATTGTCTACATTGGATAAACATGTCGGCATTGGAAACTACTTCTTTTATAAAGATGAGGTAGAAGATGATGACTTATTTTCGGATAATGGATTTGATACCACGCCAGATAGAGAAGGTATTTAACATCCTGATCGAAGTGTCATTTCAAAAGGTGAATTTATGTTTTTTACTCAGTCACATGTCAGTATTTTCTAATTAACAATGATATTATTTATGTTATAAGCTTTGAAAATACTTTGATAGATGATATTCTGTTATCTATGAATATAATG
Source organism: Pedobacter psychrotolerans (assembly GCF_004340665.1). Lineage (GTDB taxonomy): Bacteria > Bacteroidota > Bacteroidia > Sphingobacteriales > Sphingobacteriaceae > Pedobacter > Pedobacter psychrotolerans. The sequence continues at coordinate 555,726 of NZ_SLWO01000002.1, read as the reverse complement.
AAGATGCTGTGATAGCCATTTGTACAGCCATTAGAAATAAGGAGAAAAAGTATTCCTGAAGTTATTTATTCTCTAATCCGCTGTACTGTTGCTTTTTATAGCTGAAAATAGAATAAAAATGCAACTGGTTAAATTTTTAACAACTCATTTAAATTCTAATTTAAGGCTTTAATGTGTCTTTAAAAGTTAAATACCATCATATCAGCAATTTATTTGAAAAAATATTTCGCTAACTATTTGAAAATTAATATTTCTTGTCTATCTTTGCCCTCCCTTTAAAGGGATGTACAACCACCTTGAACGAAGCCCTACTGCTTCGATGGGTGTTAAAAAGAAAAGATAAAATGTCAGGAATTATTGGAAAAAAAGTAGGAATGACCAGTATCTTTGATGCCGAAGGAAGAAACATTCCTTGTACGGTAATCGAGGCTGGACCTTGTGTAGTTACACAGGTAAAAACCGAAGAAGTAGATGGTTATTCATCAATCCAGTTGGGTTATGATGAGAAAAAAGAGAAAAACACAACTCAACCATTGAAAGGCCATTTCGCGAAAGCAAACACAACTCCGAAACGCAAGCTGGTAGAATTTGATTCATTTACAACTTCACTTAATTTAGGTGATGTAGTAACTGTTGATTCATTCGCAGAAGGCGATTTTGTTGATGTTGTAGGTACCTCAAAAGGTAAAGGTTTTCAAGGTGTTGTAAAACGCCACGGATTCGCCGGTGTTGGTATGCAGACTCACGGTCAGCATAACCGTTTACGTGCCCCAGGTTCATTGGGAGCATCGTCATTCCCTTCACGTGTATTCAAAGGAATGCGCATGGCAGGAAGAACAGGTGGAGACAGGGTAAAAGTTCAGAACTTACAAGTTTTGAAAGTTTATGCTGAGCAAAACTTATTAGTAGTTAGTGGTTCCATTCCAGGAGCTAAAGGTTCTTACGTAATCTTAGACAAGTAATCAGATGGAAGTTAAAGTATTAAACATTTCAGGTAAAGAAACAGGTGCCAAGGTGCAACTTCCTGAATCGGTATTTGGTATCGAACCTAACGACCACGCGATTTATTTAGATGTAAAACAGTATTTGGCTAACCAACGTCAAGGTACTCACAAATCTAAACAACGTAATGAGATTGCAGGTTCGACCCGTAAACTATACAAGCAAAAAGGTACAGGTGGTGCGCGTGCTGGTAGCATTAAATCTCCGTTATTTAACGGTGGTGGTCGTGTTTTCGGTCCTCAACCACGTGATTATAGCTTTAAATTGAACAAGAAATTAAAAACATTAGCACGTAAGTCAGCTTTAGCTTATAAAGCAAAAGATAACAACGTGGTAATTTTAGAAGATTTCAACTTCGATACTGCTAAAACTAAAAACTATACAAGCTTATTGGCTGCGTTAAACGTAGGTACTCAAAAAACTTTATTGGTTTTACCTGCACAAAATAATAATATCTATTTATCAAGCAGAAACGTTCAGAAAACAAAAGTAATCTCGGCAGCAGATTTAAATACTTATGATGTATTAAATGCTGGTGTACTTGTGTTAACTGCAGATTCTGTTAAAACTTTGGAGGAGGCGTTTGCCAAATAATATGGACATTTTAAAAAAACCAATATTAACCGAAAAAGCTTCAGCTTTAACTGAGAAATCTAACCGTTTCACATTTAGCGTTAACCACAAGGCTAACAAAATCCAAATTAAAGCAGCTATTGAAAAATTGTACGGTGTAACTATCGTTGCAGTTAACACAATGGTTGTTGATGGAAAAGCTAAATCACGTTACACTAAAGCAGGTTTTGTATCTGGCCGTAGCCCGAAATACAAAAAAGCAATCGTAACGTTGAAAGACGGCGAAACAATAGATTATTACGCAACCCTTTAATTTAATAATTCATTATAACTATGGGCTTAAGAAAATTTAAACCAGTTACTCCAGGTACCCGCTTCAGAGTTGGTGCTAGTTTTACGGAGATTACAGCAACCACGCCCGAAAAATCATTGGTTGTATCATCAAAAAAGTCTGGTGGACGTAACAACACAGGAAAGATGACTATGCGCTACATGGGTGGTGGTCACAAGAAATCATACCGTTTGATCGATTTCAAACGTGATAAATTTGATATTCCTGCAACAGTAGCAACTGTTGAATACGATCCAAACCGTACTGCCCGCATTGCATTACTACATTATGCAGATGGCGAGAAGCGTTATATCATTGCTCCTGAAGGATTGCAAGTGGGTTCGGTATTATTATCGGGCGATGCAGCAGCACCAGAAGTAGGTAACACTTTAAAATTATCGAACATTCCATTAGGTTCTATCATCCACAACGTGGAGATTCACCCTGGAAAAGGAGCACAATTAGCTCGTAGTGCAGGTGCTTACGCACAATTAGCTGCCCGCGATGGTAAATATGCTACTTTGAAAATGCCTTCAGGCGAAACCCGTTTAATCTTGACTACTTGTCTTGCTACTATCGGTGCTGTATCTAACTCAGATCACGCAAACGAAGTATTAGGTAAAGCAGGTCGTAAACGTTGGTTGGGCCGTCGTCCGAGAACTAGACCGGTAGCGATGAACCCTGTCGATCACCCAATGGGTGGTGGTGAAGGTAGATCATCAGGTGGTCACCCACGTTCAAGAAATGGCGTTTTAGCTAAAGGCTTTAAAACCAGAGAACTTAAAAAATATTCTAATCGTTACATCATAGAGAGAAGGAAGAAATAATGGCTCGTTCGATAAAAAAAGGACCGTATATTGACCATAACGTAGAGAAAAAAGTAAACTCTATGAATGATTCAGGCAAAAAGTCTGTAATCAAAACTTGGTCTCGTAGATCAATGATCTCACCAGATTTCGTTAATCATACATTTGCAGTACACAACGGTAATAAATTTATTCCAGTGTACGTAACAGAAAACATGGTTGGTCACAAGTTGGGAGAATTTGCTCCAACCAGAACATTCAGAGGACACGCTGAAAAGAAAAAATAATTAGACAATGGAAGCAATAGCAAAATTAAACAATTGTCCAACCTCACCGCGTAAGATGCGTTTGGTTGTAGATCTTATCAGAGGTGAACGTGTAGAGAAAGCATTAAGCATTTTAAAGTTTACCAATAAAGAAGCAGCAATAAGAGTTGAGAAATTATTATTATCTGCGATCAAAAACTGGGAATCTAAAAATGAAGGTGCCCGTCCTGAAGAAAATCAACTTTTTGTTAAAACAATTATGGTTGATGGTGGCCGTCAGTTAAAACGCTTACGTCCAGCTCCTCAAGGCCGTGGATATAGAATTCGTAAACGTTCTAACCACGTAACGCTGATTGTAGATAGTAAAAATACAGAAACAACTCAAAACTAATTTTAGGAAATGGGACAAAAAGCAAATCCAATAGGTAACAGGTTAGGTATCATCAAAGGATGGGATTCTAACTGGTTCGGTGGCAACAACTACTCCGATAAATTAGTTGAAGATGAGAAAATAAGAAAATACCTTTCTGCCCGTATTGCTAAAGGTGGTGTTGCTAAAGTGGTTATTGAGCGTACGTTAAAACGTATCACCGTAACTATCCACACAGCCCGTCCAGGTATCGTAATCGGTAAAGCAGGTGCTGAGGTTGACAAAATCAAAGAAGAGTTAAAGAAATTGACTAAAAAGGAAATTCAAATTAACATCTTTGAAATTAAACGCCCAGAACTTGATGCACAATTAGTTGCAGAAGGTGTTGCTAAACAATTAGAAGCAAGGATCTCATTCCGTAGAGCAATGAAATCTTCTATCGCATCAACTATGCGTATGGGTGCTGAAGGTATTAAAATCATGACTTCTGGTCGTTTAGGTGGTGCTGAAATGGCACGTACTGAGCAATACAAAGAAGGAAGAGTGCCTTTGCATACATTCCGTGCTGATATTGACTATGCTTTAGCTGAAGCCTTAACTACTTATGGTAAAATAGGTGTTAAAGTTTGGATCTGTAAAGGTGAGGTTTATGGAAAACGTGATTTGTCTCCAAACATTGGTTCGACAAACAACGGTCCAAAAGGCGCATCAGAGAAACCAGCTTTCGGTGGAAGAGATAACAGAGGTGGTGGTGGAAGAGATAGCCGTGGCGGTGGTAACGACAGACGTGGTGGAAACCAAGGTGGTGGTCGTGGTCCAGGTCAAGGTGGTCCCGGAGCAAATAGAGGTGGTGGCGCAGGCGCTAACAGAGGTCCTCGTAAATAATTGATTTATTAACATCGTTTAACGATTAGAACAAAATAAAATGTTACAGCCAAAAAGAACGAAGTTCAGGAAGATGCAAAAAGGCAGAATGAAGGGTTTAGCTTCTCGTGGAGCTGAATTAGCATTCGGATCTTTCGGTATCAAATCTTTAGAAGCAACTTGGATTACAAGTCGCCAGATAGAGGCTGCCCGTATCGCCGTAACACGTTTCATGAAACGTGAAGGTCAGGTGTGGATCAGAATATTCCCGGACAAACCAGTAACTAAAAAACCTGCTGAGGTACGTATGGGTAAAGGTAAAGGTGCTCCTGAGTATTGGGTAGCAGTTGTAAGACCTGGACGCGTAATTTTCGAAGCTGAAGGTGTGCCTTTAGAAGTAGCTAAAGAAGCATTGCGTTTAGCAGCTCAGAAATTACCAATCCAAACCAAATTCGTAGTACGTAGAGATTACGTAGAAGCATAGTAAAGTGTTGAGGTGAATGTTGTAAATACTTGTTTATTATAACCGCTACACTCAACGTAAAAGAAAAGAAAAATGAAAAATTCAGAAATCACAGGGCTTTCAAAAGAAGAATTAGTAGCTAAGATTGCGGAAGAAAAAGAGAGCTTATCAAAATTAAAGTTCGCACACACTATTTCAGCTATCGAAAATCCTTCGCGTATTGCGAAAGTAAGGAAAGACATAGCCCGTTTAAACACTGAGTTGACTAAAGTGAAAAACACTGAGTCAGCTACTGAAACTAAATAATTTGAGAGTCGACATGGAAAGACAATTAAGAAAAACAAGAACGGGATTAGTAGTAAGCAACAAGATGGATAAATCTGTTGTAGTGAGCGTTGAGCGTAAAGTAAAGCACCCGATTTATGGCAAGTTCGTTAAGAAAACTACCAAATTTATGGCTCACGACGAGAAAAACGAATGCGGTATCGGTGATACAGTATTGATCATGGAAACTCGTCCTTTGAGTAAGAACAAGAACTGGAGATTGGTACAAATTTTAGAAAGAGCTAAATAAGATGGTACAACAGGAATCAAGATTAAACGTTGCTGATAACAGCGGCGCAAAAGAAGTATTGGTAATTCGCGTGCTAGGTGGAACCGGCAAACGTTATGCTTCAATTGGTGATAAAGTAGTTGTTACCGTAAAAAGCGCATTACCGTCAGGTAATATTAAAAAAGGTACAGTTTCAAAAGCAGTTGTTGTAAGAACTAAAAAAGAAATCCGTCGTAAAGATGGTTCTTATATCCGTTTTGACGATAATGCAGCTGTATTATTGAACGCACAGGATGAGCCAAGAGGTACACGTATCTTTGGCCCGGTTGCGAGAGAACTACGTGAAAAACAATTCATGAAAATTGTATCATTAGCACCGGAGGTATTATAAAATGGGAAACAAAGTAAATACACCATCAAAACTTAAAATCCGCACAGGAGATTTAGTTAAAGTAATTGCTGGCGATTCAAAAGGTCAACAAGGAAAAGTACTTTCAGTACAAATAGAAAAAAACAGAGCCATTGTAGAAGGCGTTAATTTAGTGTCTAAACATACTAAACCAAATGCTGCAAATCCAAACGGTGGTATTATTAAAAAAGAAGCTGCTCTTCATATTTCTAACCTGATGTTGGTTGATCCAAAATCTGGTAAAGCTACACGTGTTGGTCGTAAACTAAACGCGGATGGTAAATTAGTTAGAGTTGCTAAAATTTCAGGGGAGGAAATTAAATAATGGCTACACCTAGATTAAAAAGCAAATACAAAGAAGAAGTTGTAAATGCATTAAAAGAGAAATTTCAGTATAAAACTGTAATGCAGGTTCCTAAATTGGAAAAAATCTGTATCAATCAGGGTGTAGGTCGTTTTTCTGTAACTGATAAAAAGATCATGGATACGACAATCGTTGAATTGTCAACCATTACTGGTCAACAAGCAGTTCCGGCTAACTCTAAGAAAGATATCTCCAACTTTAAATTGCGTAAAGGTATGCCTGTTGGTGTACGTGTAACATTACGTGATAACAATATGTACGAGTTCTTAGATCGTTTGATCTCTGTAGCTTTGCCACGTATTCGTGATTTCAAAGGTATTAACGATAAAGGTTTTGATGGAAAAGGTAACTACACTTTAGGCGTTACTGAGCAAATCATCTTCCCAGAGATTAATATAGATAAAATCAATAAAATTTTAGGGATGGATATAACTTTCGTAACTTCGGCGAAATCTGATGTTGAAGCACTTGAGTTATTGAAACAATTCGGATTACCATTTAAAAATCAAAAAACAGCAGAATAATGGCAAAAGAAGGTGTAAAAGCACGCGAAGTTAAGCGCCAAAAATTGGTAGCTAGATACGCTGAAAAACGTGCAGCATTAAAAGCTGCAGGAGATTTCGAAGGTTTAGATAAATTACCTAAAAATTCATCTCCGGTACGTTTACACAACCGTTGTAAATTAACTGGTCGTCCACGCGGTTATATGCGTACCTTTGGTATCTCAAGGGTAACGTTTCGCCAAATGGCACTAGACGGTAAAATACCAGGTGTTAAAAAAGCATCTTGGTAATATAGCTTAAAGCTGAAAGCTCAAAGTCTAAAGCGAATGTATGTCGCTTTAGTCTTTGTGCTTTAGTCTTTTTGCTTTTAAAAGAATTTTAACCGGTAGCAGGTCCCACAGCTGAGTAGCAGAAGGAAACCACTATCAAAAACAATAAAAAATGAATACAGATCCAATAGCAGATTATTTAACAAGAGTAAGGAATGCCATTAAGGCCAACCACCGTGTTGTAGAAATTCCTGCATCAAACCTTAAAAAAGAAATTACAAAAGTTCTTTTCGATAAAGGTTACATCGCGAACTACAAGTTTGAAGATACTACAGTTCAAGGCACAATCAAAATTGCTTTGAAATACAATCCAATTACTAAAGTTCCTGCTATTCGTACTTTGATGCGAATTAGTAAACCAGGTTTGAGAAACTATGCTGGTGTTGAAAATATGCCAAGAGTATTAAACGGTTTAGGTATCGCAATCTTATCTACTTCTAAAGGTGTAATGACCGATAAAGAAGCAGCCAAATTAAACATTGGTGGTGAGGTATTGTGTCACGTTTATTAATATTAGGAGAACAGCACAATGTCAAGAATAGGAAAAGCCCCAATTACAATCCCTTCAGGTGTTACAATTACAGTATCTAACGATAATGTTGTAAGTGTAAAAGGTCCTAAAGGTGAATTAACACAAGCAGTAGATACAGATATCACTGTAAGTCAAGAAGATGGAATTTTAACAGTTCAACGTCCATCAGAACAAAAGAAACACAAAGCATTACACGGTTTATATCGCTCTTTGCTTAATAACATGGTTATTGGTGTTACAGAAGGTTATAAATTAACTCAAGAATTAGTAGGTGTTGGTTACCGTGCTACAAACACAGGTAATACATTAGATCTAGTTTTAGGTTATTCTCACCATTATGTATTTCAATTACCAGAAGAGATTAAAGTAACTACATCATCAGAAAAAGGTCAGACGCCTAAAATTATTTTAGAAAGTATTGACAAGCAATTGATCGGCCAGGTAGCAGCGAAAATCCGTTCGTTACGTGCACCAGAACCATATAAAGGTAAAGGTATCAAGTTTGTAGGTGAAGTGTTAAGAAGAAAAGCAGGTAAATCAGCGTCTAAAAAATAGTAATCATGGCAGGTAAAAAATTATCAAGAAGAGATCGTATTAAAAAAGGGATCAGAAAAAGACTTACTGGTTCTACCGAACGTCCAAGGTTATCTGTATTTAGAAGCAATAAAGGGATTTATGCGCAGGTAATTAACGATATAACTGGTACAACAATAGCTTCAGCATCATCTTTATCAAAAGATTTTTCTGGAACAGGTAACAAAAGTGACCAATCAGTAGCAGTAGGTAAATTAGTAGCTGAAAAAGCAATTGCTGCTGGTGTTAAAGAAGTTGTTTTCGATAGAAATGGCTACTTATACCACGGTCGTGTAAAATCGTTAGCAGAAGGTGCTCGCGAGGCTGGTCTAGTATTTTAATCTGAAGAAAAAGTAAGATGTCAACTATCAATATAAAAAGAGTAAAAACCACCGATATCGAATTAAAGGATCGTTTGGTTAGTATACAACGTGTTGCCAAAGTAACTAAAGGTGGTCGTACTTTCAGCTTCTCAGCAATTGTTGTTGTTGGAGATGAAAACGGTGTTGTTGGTTTCGGTTTAGGTAAAGCGAAAGAGGTAACTGAAGCAATTGCAAAAGGTGTGGATGATGCTAAAAAGAACTTAGTAAAAGTGCCTATTTTAAATGGTACTGTTCCTCACGAACAAATCGGTAAATTCTCTGGTGGTTTTGTTTTAATCAAACCAGCTGCAGTAGGTACCGGAGTAATTGCCGGTGGTGCGATGCGGGCTGTATTAGAGAGTGCTGGCGTGCACAACGTATTGGCAAAATCTAAAGGTTCATCTAACCCACATAACGTGGTAAAAGCAACCGTAGATGCATTAACTAAAATGCGTGATGCTTATACAGTAGCTCAAACCCGTGGTATAGATTTAAACAAAGTATTTAACGGATAATATCATGGCTAAGATCAAAATAACACAAGTAAAAAGCGTTATCGACAGAAGCGAGCGCCAAAAGAGAACTGTTCAGGCTTTGGGATTATCTAAAATGAACCAAAGTGTGGAGGTTGAAGCTACACCGCAAATTATCGGTATGGTTCGCAAAGTGAATCATCTGGTAGCGATCGAAGCAATCTAGTAAAAATTTGAAGGTAGTATTGGCTATAAACTGATACTACCTTTATATATGTTTAATCGTTGTACCTGTTTAGTGAAAGCGAAGGGCAACACAAATTCAAAAAAATGAATTTAAATACTTTAAAACCTGCAAAAGGTTCTACAAAAAACAGCAAAAGAATTGGTCGTGGTACAGGTTCTGGTCGTGGTGGTACTTCAACCCGTGGTCACAAAGGTGCGGGTTCTCGTTCAGGTCACAAAACCAAAATCGGTTTTGAAGGTGGTCAAATGCCTTTACAACGTCGTGTGCCTAAAGTTGGTTTCAAGCCAATTAACCGTACAGAATATGTTGGTGTAAACTTAGACGTATTGCAAACTTTAGCTGAAAAACACAGCTTAACAACAATCGATTTCGCTGCTCTCCAAGCGCATGGTTTAGCTTCAAAAAATGACTTAGTTAAAATTTTAGGTCGTGGTGAAGTGAAAGCAAAATTAGAGATTACAGCACATGCGTTTTCTGCAACCGCACAACAAGCTATTGAAGCTGCAGGTGGTTCTATTGTAAAATTGTAATTATTAAATGAAGAAGCTATTTACTACTTTAAGTAATATCTGGAAAATTCAAGAATTAAAAGAGCGTATTTTGTTTACGCTCTTAATTCTTTTGGTATACCGTTTTGTATCTCACGTGGTTTTGCCAGGTGTGGATCCAACTGCTTTAGATGCTAACGAAAAATCTGGAATTTTAGGCATACTCGATATGTTTGCCGGAGGTTCCTTCTCTCGTGTATCTATTTTAGCATTAGGGGTAATGCCTTATATCTCTGCGTCAATCGTGGTACAACTATTGGGTATTGCTGTTCCTTCTTTCCAAAAAATGCAGAAAGAGGGCGAAAGTGGTAGAAAGAAAATGAACCAGATCACTCGTTACCTAACGGTAGCGATCACAATCGTTCAATCAGTAGGTTACGTTAAAACGCAGGTTCCGGCTGAAGCTATTTTATTACCGAATACTTTATTCTTAGTATTATCTACGTTTGTATTAACGGCAGGTACATTATTCGTAATGTGGTTAGGTGAAAAAATTACGGATAAAGGGATTGGTAACGGAACATCTTTAATTATCATGACTGGTATTATCGCCCGCTTACCGCAGGCAATCAGCCAGGAATTTAGTGCTCGTGTGGGTTCTGCCAGTGAAGGTGGAGGTCCGGTAGCGCTTGTTTTAGAGATCGTTGCTTTATTTGCTGTGGTAATGTTTACCATTTTAATTGTTCAAGGTGTACGTAAGGTGCCTGTACAATACGCTAAAAAAATTGTAGGTAACCGTCAGTTTGGTGGTGTTCGTCAATACATTCCATTAAAAGTAAATGCAGCTGGTGTAATGCCAATCATCTTTGCTCAGGCATTGATGTTCATTCCTGGTGCTTTAATGCAATTTGTTCCGTCACTACAAGGTTCGTGGTTGGTTCAGTTCAGCAATACAACATCGTTAGCCTATAGCTTAACATTCGCTTTTTTAATTATCGCATTTACTTTCTTCTACACTGCAATTACGGTAAATCCAACTCAAATGAGTGACGATATGAAGAAAAATGGTGGTTTTATTCCAGGTGTTAAACCGGGTTTTGCAACATCAACTTTTATTGATGATGTCATTTCTAAAATCACTTTCCCTGGCGCAGTATTTTTAGCAATCATTGCTATTTTACCTTCGTTAGCGGTTAAATTCGGTATTAAGCAAGAGTTTGCACACTTCTTTGGTGGTACTTCATTATTAATTTTAGTAGGGGTAGTGTTAGATACGCTTCAACAAATCGAAAGTTATCTATTAATGCGTCACTATGATGGTTTAATGAAAACAGGCAGAGTTACAGGTAGAACAGGTGTTCCTGCTGCCAGTAGCAATGCAGCATTGTAGTTCTGAAGAATGTCTAAAATTTATTACAAGTCTCTTGAGGAGATCGAGTTAATAAGAGAAAGTTCCATGCTTGTTTCTAAAACTTTAGCAGAAGTAGCTAAAGTGATAAAAGCAGGCATGACTACTATTGAACTAGATAAGCTAGCTTATGAGTTTATAAGCGATCATGGTGCAATTCCAGCTTTTCTAAACTACAATGGTTTCCCTAACTCTTTATGTATTTCTCCTAATGAGCAAGTTGTTCATGGGTTTCCAAGTAAATACGTTATAGAAGAAGGAGACTTAATTTCGGTTGATTGTGGAGTAATTAAAAACAACTATTTCGGTGATTCGGCTTATACTTTTTCTATCGGAGAAATTGATGCTGAAAAGCAGAAGCTTGTAGAGGTTACAAAACGTTGTCTGGAATTGGGTATTGAGAAGGCTGTAGTGGGAATGCGTATTGGCGATATCGGCTTTGCCGTCCAGCAATATGCGGAAGCTAATGGTTTCGGTGTAGTAAGGGAATTGGTAGGACATGGCGTTGGCGTAAAACTTCACGAAAAGCCTGAAGTTCCTAATTATGGAAAACGTGGTGCAGGACCAAAACTTGAAGAAGGAATGGTAATTGCGATCGAACCTATGATTAATGCAGGTGTTGCCGGTGTTAAATTCCATAACGATGGATGGACGGTAACCAGTAAAGACAATAAGCCATCGGCACATTTTGAACACACAGTGGCTATAAAAAGGGGCAAAGCAGAAGTTTTATCGACCTTTTCTATAATAGAAGAAGTTTTACAACAAAAAAAATAAATAATTAAAATTTTTTATTTAATTTTGCAACCCTGTTTAGAAGCAGCTAATTAAGTAACAATCAACAAAATATGGCTAAACAAGCCTCAATTGAACAAGACGGAGTAATCAGAGAAGCATTGTCTAATGCAATGTTCCGGGTAGAACTTGAAAACGGACACGAGATTATCGCCCATATTTCAGGTAAGATGAGGATGCACTACATCAAAATCCTTCCTGGTGACAAAGTAAAATTAGAGATGTCTCCTTATGATTTAACAAAGGGACGCATCACTTATAGATATAAATAAAATGAAAGTTAGATCATCAATTAAAAAACGTAGCGCTGATTGCAAGATTATTCGCCGTAAAGGTAAACTTTACGTTATCAACAAGAAAAATCCAAAATACAAGCAACGTCAAGGGTAATTTAAAAATATTGTAATGATCCGCACAACGGTGGCCCGCCGTTCGGAATTACGTAAAACATAAACAAATATGGCAAGGATTTCAGGTATTGATTTACCAAGAAACAAAAGAGGAGAGATTGGTTTAACTTATATCTACGGAATAGGAAGAACTACTGCACAACGTATCTTAACTACTGCAGGCATCGACTTAAACAAAAAAGTACAAGACTGGTCTGATGATGAGTTATCAGCAATCCGTACAATGATTAACGATGAAATTAAAGTAGAAGGTGCTTTACGTTCAGAGGTTCAGTTAAACATCAAACGTTTAATGGATATTGGTTGTTACCGTGGTTTACGTCACAGAAAAGGTTTACCTTCTCGTGGTCAGCGTACTAAAAACAACTCACGTACTCGTAAGGGTAAGAGAAAGACAGTTGCTAACAAGAAAAAAGCTACTAAGTAATAGATAGATGTGAGAGGTGAGATTTAGATGTGAGAATCATGTCTTTAAAATCTGCTCAAATCTGGAACAAAAGAGAAAAAGTAGGATACTGAGTATCGGGGTAGAGAAATTCTCATATCTCAAGTCTCATATCTAAAATCTAAAAGATAAAATGGCTAAGAGTAAAAAAGTAACAAAAAAACGTATCGTTGTAATTGAGTCTGTTGGACAGGCGCATATCAATGCTACCTTCAATAACATCATCGTTACCTTAACAAACAACAGCGGACAAACCATTTCATGGTCTTCTGCTGGTAAAATGGGCTTTAAAGGTTCTAAAAAGAACACGCCGTATGCAGCTGGTCAAGCGGCTTCAGATTGCGGTAAAGTTGCGTTTGATCTAGGTTTACGTAAAGTTGAAGTGTTTGTAAAAGGTCCGGGTTCAGGTCGTGAATCTGCAATCAGAACTTTGCAAGTAGCAGGTATCGAAGTAATGTCTATTAAAGATATAACTCCACTTCCTCACAACGGATGTCGTCCTCCTAAAAAGAGAAGAGTTTAATTAATTTTAAAGCTAAGAATCTTCGGTTAAAGGCCGAATGATACTTTAAAACAGAAAAAAAAATGGCAAGATATACAGGCCCAAAATCAAAAATCGCCCGTAAATTCAGAGAACCAATCTTCGGTCCTGATAAGGTGTTAGACAGAAAAAATTATCCTCCTGGGCAACATGGCTCATCAAAAAGAAGAGGAAAACAATCTGAATATGCTATCCAGTTAATGGAGAAACAAAAAGTAAAATATACTTATGGTGTATTAGAAAAACAGTTCAGTAACTTGTTTAAAAAAGCATCTTCACGTGCTGGTATTACCGGTGATAACTTACTTCAGTTATTAGAAGCACGTTTAGATAATACAGTTTACCGTTTAGGTATTTCAACAACCCGTTCTGGTGCACGCCAGTTAGTTAGCCATAAACACGTTACTGTGAATGGTGAAGTTGTAAATATCCCTTCATATCAGTTAAAAGCTGGTGATGTGGTTGCTGTTCGTGAAAAATCGAAATCATTAGAATCAATTAGTAACTCAGTTGCGGGCAGAACGATTAATAAGTTTGCCTGGTTAGAGTGGAACGCCAGTGAATTAACTGGTAAGTTCTTAACCTATCCACAACGTGATGAGATTCCTGAAAACATTAAGGAAAACTTAATCATCGAGTTATACTCAAAGTAATAAATAAGATAGTTAATTACCTCAAAAGGGTAATTAACTTTTTTCTTGTTACTATATATTCAATAACGAATTTAAAAAAATATAAATGGCAATTTTAGCATTTCAGAAACCAGACAAAGTGATCATGCAGAAATCAACCGATTTCGATGGCACATTTGAATTTCGTCCTTTAGAGCCCGGTTTCGGTGTAACAATTGGTAATGCCTTAAGAAGAATATTACTTTCTTCATTAGAAGGTTATGCTATTACTACTATTCGTTTTTCAGGAGTTTCTCATGAATTTTCTACCATGAAAGGTGTTGTAGAAGATTTAACTGATATCATCTTAAACTTAAAACAAGTTCGTTTTAAGAAAACTGGCGATTCAGGTGATTCTGAAAAAGTTTTCATCATCGTTAATGGTCAGGATCAGTTTAAAGCTGGTGATATCACTAAATTCTCTAACAACTTTACAGTTTTAAACCCTGAGCATGTTATTTGCAATATGGATAAATCTGTTACTTTGGAAGTGGAATTAACCATCAATAAAGGACGTGGTTATGTACCTGCTGAAGAAAATAAAGTTGCTGATGCTGTTGTAGGTGTTATTGCGATCGATTCGATTTATACTCCAATGAAAAATGTGAAATACACGATCGAAAACTTTCGTGTTGAGCAAAAAACGGATTATGAGAAATTGGTTTTAGATATCTCTACTGATGGTTCAATTCATCCAGAAGAAGCATTAAAAGAAGCGGCTAAGATTCTTATCCAACACTTTATGCTATTCTCTGATGAGAACTTAGTATTAGAATCTCAAGCTAAAGAAGAAACTAAAGAAGTTGATGAGGAAATTTTACACATGCGTAAAATCTTAAAAACTGAATTGGTAGATATGGATCTTTCAGTTAGAGCATTAAACTGCTTAAAAGCTGCTGATATCCGCACTTTAGCTGATTTAGTTTCTTACGATGTTGCTGATATGTTAAAATTCAGAAACTTTGGTAAAAAATCTTTAACAGAGATTCAGGAATTAGTAAAATCGAAAGGTTTATCATTTGGTATGAACCTGTCTAAATTTAAATTAGACGAAGAATAAAGATAGTCATAAGTTCGGAATCAAAAGCCTTGAGTCCGAAACTTACCTATAAATAATATTTTTTCATAGTATATAATTCCCTCAGCTTAATTGCAAAGAGACGGTATATACTTTATAACACTCGAAATGAGACACGGTAAAAAACACAATCACTTAGGTAGAACTACCTCACACAGAAAAGCGATGTTAGCTAATATGGCTTCATCACTGATTTTGCACAAAAGAATTACTACAACTTTAGCAAAAGCAAAAGCTTTACGCGTATATGTTGAGCCAATTATCACTAAATCAAAAAATGATACTACTCACTCACGTCGTACAGTATTTGCTTACTTACAAGATAAAGAAGTAGTAACTATATTATTCCGCGAAATTGCTGAGAAAGTTGCAAATCGTCCAGGTGGTTACACTCGTATCATTAAATTAAACAACCGTTTAGGTGATAACGCTGAAATGGCTTTAATTGAATTGGTAGACTATAATGAAGTTTATGGTAAAGATGTAGAAGCGAAAGAAGAGAAGAAAACAACTCGTCGTGGTAGAAGTAAAGCTGCTGCTGCTCCAAAATCAGAAGAAGCGAAAGCTGAAACTGCTGAAGTTGCTCCAGAAACTACTACTGAAGAAGCTCCTGCTACTGAAGAACCAAAAGGCGAATAATATATTCAACTTTAAAAGTTTAGAAAGTCCTGTTCGAAAGATCAGGACTTTTTTTGTTTTCTTGTCATTCTGAACGCAGTGAAGAATCTTTAAGCCATGAAATGCTGAACTGAATAAGGTGATTAATCTAGATTAGTTGAAATCAAATCTGTAGGCATATCAGGTTTCTGTCGTAATAGGAAAGAGATTCTTCACTGCGTTCAGAATGACACCAACAATGAATCAATCATAGTCCTCAGTTTGCGATTGGTAATTAACTCAACTTCTAAATCATACTAACCAATGAACTATTGCCTAATGAACTAATAAACCAAATAAACAAACGTTTGTCTCATTTTTTCATTACATAGCATTATTTCAAGGAGGTATTTATAAATTAGCCTAAAACAAACTCATAATGAAATTTAGGCTTTTTCTTTTGCTCTGTCTGTTCTGGCAGTTATCAATCAATGCTCAAGTATTAAAATATACAAATGGTAATCATTCCTGGAATGCTGATTCATTGGGAAACCATCGGGTAATTGTTCAGTTTGGCGGCGAAGGAAAAACGGCTCACGCTAAAATCAATTGGCGTAGACGGGATAACCATCCAGAATCAAAAGGGATCATAATTCAGGATGCTACGGGTAAAAATGTTTCTGTTTTAGGGCTTGATCGTTTCACTCAGGAAAGCGCTGAGATTTATTTTGAAGCACCTCAAAAAGGTAAATACTACATTTATTATTTACCTTATAAAAATGAGGGTAGGAGTAATTATCCTAAAGGAGTATACTTAAAATCAAATGTGTCTGATAAGAACTGGTTAAGCAAGGCAAAAATTGTGAAGCTTAATACTATAGTTTTAGAAATACAATCTATAGATGCCTTCAATTCCTTTTACCCTATGGAAGTGATCGCTACCAAGAAGGAAACTAATGATATAAAAGCTAAATATCCTAATAATACCTTTATTGTTTTTCCTGAAGATAGAATGTATCCTATTAAGATGCAAAATGATTTACCATACCGATGGATTCAAAAAGGCACTCAAAAGAATTTTTCTGGCGTTGCAAGTAGAGGTGAGAATTATGCTTTTCAGTTAGGTGTATTTGCAATGAAGGATTTGCAACAAATAAGCGTGAGTTTTAGTGATTTAAAAAGCAAGACTGGAAAGATGATTTCGAAGAAATATATCAACTGCTTAAATACGAATGGGACAAGTTATGACAATAAACCATTGGTTCAAACTGTAAATGTAGCTTCTGGTAAAGTTCAGCCGATATGGATTACTGTGAATATTCCAGAAAATACAACAGCGGGTATTTATTCAGGTAAATTCACGGTAAAAAGTAATGGTAACTCTAAGGTTATTGATGTGCGTATCTCGGTCACCAATCAGATATTGGCGGATGCCGGTGTAGGAACTCCCAATAAACAAACCCGCTTAACCTGGTTAAATTCTACGCTAGCACAAGCAAATACAGTGGTTGCGCCTTACACACCTTTAACTGTTAATGGAAACGTAATCTCACTTTTGGGTAGAAAGTTCGAAATTAATGCAGATGGTTTCCCTAAGCAGATTCAAACGTTTTTCAATTCAGAAATGACGGCTTATACAGAAAAGCCAAATAATATTTTATACGAGCCGATTCATTTTCATTTTTACAATACACCTAAAACTCAGGAAAAATTTGCTGCGAGCAATTTTCAAATTACCAGTAAAGAGGCTGGAACTGTAAAATGGACGGCATCCAACACATCGCCAAATCTCCAAATGGATGTAGAAGGGGCCTTAGAATTTGATGGATATGTTCATTATGTAGTAAAAGTTACAGCCTTAAAAGATGTCAATTTTAGCAATGTCGATTTTCACATTCCTTTTGAAAAAAACTCAACTAAATATTTAATGGGTTTGGGAGAAAAGGGTGGCCTTCGTCCTGATACGGTTAAATGGAAATGGGATGTAGCAAATAAAAATCAGGATGCAGTTTGGATTGGAAATGTAAATGCAGGGCTATACTATAACCTCAGAGATGAAAACTATATTCGTCCGCTAAATACTAATTTCTACTTGCAGAAACCTTTGTTATTGCCAAAGTCATGGGGTAATGATAATAAAGGTGGCATTCAGATTAATGTTAAAGGTAGCTCAATGTTGGCTGATAGTTTTACCGGAGCCAGAAGTATGAAAAAAGGTGATGTGCTTTATTATAATTTTAACTTATTGATTACTCCCTTTCACTTAATTGATACTGATTTCCAATGGGAAAATCGCTTTTATCATAAATATGGAGATTTGGATTCAATTAAATCGACAGGTGCAACTGTAGTTAATATTCACCATGCCACACCTATTAATCCATGGATAAATTATCCTTTTATCGAATGGAAAAAAATGAAAAATTATGTTGATGATGCGCACACCAGAGGCTTAAAAGTTAAAATTTATAATACTGTACGGGAGCTCTCCAATCATGCTTATGAATGGCCAGCCTTACGAAGTTTGGGTACTGAAGTGTATTCACCTGGAA
This sequence comes from Pedobacter psychrotolerans, assembly GCF_004340665.1. Classification (GTDB taxonomy): domain Bacteria; phylum Bacteroidota; class Bacteroidia; order Sphingobacteriales; family Sphingobacteriaceae; genus Pedobacter; species Pedobacter psychrotolerans. The sequence continues at coordinate 537,721 of NZ_SLWO01000002.1, read as the reverse complement.
AAGGTGGAGGATTTAGTTGGTTGCAGGAGCATTTAGATTCTAATTACATCGCTGCATGGTTTGTGCCTGAGATAAAAGATGCGGCTATAATTAACAGTGGGATGAACCGTTGGCATAATTATTACGTAGAAGGTATGAATTGGCTTGTGAATAATGTGGGTATTGATGGTGTGTATCTTGATGATGTAGCATTTGACCGGGTTACGATGAAACGCATTAAACGTGTATTAACTCAAAATCATCACCCAGGTATTATTGATCTCCATTCTGCTAACCAGTATAATAAGAATGATGGTTTTAATAATAGTGCCATTTTATATCTGGAGCATTTTCCTTATCTCAATCGTTTATGGTTTGGTGAATATTTCGATTATCAAAAAAATAGCCCTGACTTTTTTTTAACCGAAGTAAGCGGAATTCCATTTGGTTTAATGGGGGAGATGCTACAAGATGATGGAAATCCTTGGCGGGGAATGATTTATGGCATGACGAGCCGCCTCGGCTGGTCGGATAAAAGTGATCCAAAACCTTTGTGGAAAGCTTGGGATAACTTCGGCATTAAAGGATCTGAAATGATTGGTTATTGGAGCGATAACTGTCTTGTAAAAACTGATCATTCGAAAGTATTAGCAACTGTTTACAAGAAGCAAGGAAAGACGATGATCGCTTTGGCAAGTTGGGCAGAGGATGATGTACAGGTTAATTTAATTATTGATTGGAATAAATTAGGCTTAAATGCCGATAAGGCAAAAATCTCAGCTCCAAATATTGATCAGTTTCAGGTTGCTGGAAATTATCCTATTGGAAAACCAATTCCTATCGAAAAAGGAAAAGGTTTGATATTGATGGTGGAGTAGTTTCTGGTCCCGATTTGCAAACGGGATCATTCAGAAACACATTAGCAGTGTGTAATTATACTAAGATCGATATAAATCGATCTTCTCGTTATAAACGAAGCCTCATTTTAATTATCGAATAGTCGTCATTTCGACTGGAGTGCAACGGAATGGAGAAATCTTTGAACCGATTTACAAAGATTTCTCCACTTCGATCGAAATGGCGATTTGTTTTGATATTACTAATTACACCTTAACGTTTTGCATACCATATTGCTTCAATACGTCATCTGGCACACCAGTCCATTGATTAGGCGCATTTCCGGCATAACCAATATCTTTTACGCCAATTTCAGTAGTATAAAAGCCTGATGCAGTTAAACTTCTCATCCTATTAAAAAATGTAACCCCAGCCTGAACTTCTGGCTTTGCCTTCTTTGGATAGGCGATTTCATCAATTATAGAAATCTGTTGATCAGAAGATGCCTCTATAAAGGATTTATTAAATTTGTTAAAACAGTAAACATCAAGCCATTTTAATCCGCCACGCATAGGGATTTTATGTTCAGGAATATCTTTAACAATAAATTCAATAAACTCAGGCACTTTAGCATCGGATGCACTTCCTGATACATTATCTTTTGGAATGATAATGTCTGCTAAAACAGTTATTGTTGCCATTTCATGTTTGGTAAAATATGTTTCAGCTTTTAACCTTTTGTCCCGGTCAATTTCCCATTGTTCACGTCCTGCCTCTTTACCATCTTCTTCTTTTGGTGTAGTAATATCAGCGGTTTTGCTTTCGGGTTGTTTGCAGGCATCTAATATTACACTGGTACTAATGGCTGTTAGGCCTAATGCTTTTATGGAATCACGTCTGTTCATATAGTAATTCTTTAAATGTTTTGTTTTTTCTTTTGAGCTAAAATGTATTCAGCGGTGCGCATGGATAATGCAAGAATTGTCCAAGTGGCATTCTTATCGCCTTGCTGAACAAATGAACCCGCATCTACCACAAATAAGTTCTTGCAATCATGCGCCTGACAGTATTTATTTAAAGCAGAATTTTTAGGATCATCGCCCATTCTAATGGTGCCGACCTCATGAATAATTTTCCCTGGGGGAAGTAATCCATAATTGGTTTCTGGTCCCTGAATTTTGGAAGTCACTACACCACCCATTTCTTTCATCATGGTAAGGAAGGTATCCTGCATGTGTTTAGCTTGTAAAATTTCTTCCTTAGCCCATTTGTAGTGAAATCTCAATACTGGAATACCAAACTTGTCGACTGCATTTGGATCAATTTCACAATAATTATCTGCTCTGGCTATGGCTGTTCCTCTCCCCGCCATACCTACAGTTGTGCCATAGAAACGGCGGTAATCATCTTTTAAAGATTTACCATAACCGCCTGCATCCTTCATTTTGCCATCTCTTCCAGGCACCATGCCGTTCATTTCCGGAACACCTCCGCCGAAGCCGTAAGCAGGCATTCCCATTCCACCCCAATATTCAATGTGGTAACCTCTCGGGAAGTTAAGTTTTTTATTATCTAGCCACCATGGCGAATAAATATGCACACTTCCTAAACCATCTTCATTATAACGTTTTCTATCCATTAACTGAGGCAGAAATCCTGAAACGCTTACACCGGTAGAATCATGAAGGTATTTACCTACTATGCCACTACTATTGGCTAAGCCATTAGGATGTGCAGATGATTTAGAATTCAATAAAATACGGGCCGATTCACAAGCACTTGCGCCTAAAATCACCATTTTTCCATTTACCTGATATTCTTGTAAATCTTTCCGGTTTACATAGGAAACTCCTTTGGCCGATCCATCTTTATCTGTAATCACTTCACGAACCATTGCATCAGTAATAACAGTAAGGTTTCCGGTTTTAACTGCAGGAATCACCAAGCAAGATGAAGAAGAAAAATCGCCATATACTTTACAGCTTCTCCCACATTGGCCGCAATAGAAGCAAGGTGCCCTATCGCTATTATTTGGTAAAGGTTCTGTTAAAACGGAACCTCTGCCCGGAATGACTTTAACTCCTGCTTTATCTGCTCCTTTTTTAATAAAAAGCTCAGTTAGCCGGGGTTTTGGCGGTTTCATAAAAATGCCATCTGGTTCATTAGGCAATCCTTCTTTAGTGCCATAAACGCCAATTAAACGGTCAACTTTATCATAAAATGGTTTTACATCGTCATAAGTAATGGGCCAGTCATCCGTTAAACCATCTTTCGCCTGGAAATCAAGCGGACCCATTCGGAGTGATATTCTTCCCCAGTGATTGGTGCGTCCGCCCAGCATTCTGGATCTGAACCATTCAAATTCGGTTTTATCTTTGGTTGTATAAGGTTCACCTTCCAACTCCCAGCCGCCATATGAGGCATCAAAATCACCAAAAGGTCTCGTAGTAGATGCGCCACGACGTGGAGATTCCCAAGGCCATTTCAATTGATGCGCATCTATTCGGGGGTCGAAATATTGACCAGCCTCAAGCATTAAAACCTTTTGGCCTGCGTTAGCTAAAACATATGCCGCCATACCGCCACCGGCACCAGATCCAACAATAATAGCATCATAAACCGTTGGCGATTTTTTTATCTGAAAGTCACTCATGTAATATGGATAGAAATTAATTGATATCTAATCTAAACTTAATTTTTTTGAAATAAAAGTGATCGCCTTTTTTTGGAATGATTACAGATAATCTATTTTCTGACATTCCTAAATCGTATTACCTCTCATCTCTATTTTTTTAATCGAAAAGCAATATTCAAAGTGTAATCATATTTATTTTAACATTTAAAGTAATTGGTAAGTCGCTCAATTGTTACATTATGTAGCAACGTACATTCTCCAAGTAAAATGATTTATCTTTGAGTTTTAAATTTTAATGATGGTATTTTCCGAACACATTGCTCAATTTATTTCTGCTCTAGAAGTTAGTTTAAACGAAAGAAATTTTGTTAAAATTTCCTTAGGAAATTACAAGGGGACAGAAGAAGCTTTGAAACAAATACTGGTTCGTAAAGTTGTGATCAGGCGAGAGGAAAAATTTGCCTTTACTTTCCGGTACAAAACAAGAGATGTAGTTAAAAATTTTAATTCGGATGAAGCGATTAATTTAATAGCAGAATACATGCAAAATGGATTCAAAATAGCTACACTGTTTACAACTGCAAATGATTTAATTTTTGAAGAATTAAATAACGGAAAGATTGTAATCAGAGAAATAAATGCATCTATTAAAGAAGTTCCGGCAGATAGTCACGATAAAGCGAAAGAAAGATTAATTAAACCAGATTCAAAATCTTACTTAAATGAATTAAAAATTACCGACACTGAGGGTAAAGTATATAAAAATGCACAGGATAAATTCCGTCAGATTAACCATTACATTGAAATTTTAAGTGCGCTGATTAAAGAGTTGCCTGAGGGAACAATTAAGAAAGTTGCTGATATGGGATCAGGTAAAGGTTATTTAACCTTTGCTTTGTATGATTATCTTCATTCCGTTCTTAAATTGGAGTCTGAGGTGATTGGTGTAGAATATCGCCAGGACATGGTTGATTTGTGTAATGAGGTAGCAAAGAAATCTTCATTTGATCAATTGGATTTTGTTCAGGGAACGATTGAAGATTATGATGCCAAGGATGTGAATTTATTAATTGCGCTTCATGCCTGCGACACGGCAACTGATGATGCCATTTTTAAAGGAATTAAGGCTAATGCCGAATTGATTGTCGTCGCGCCATGTTGCCATAAACAGATCAGAAGAGAAATAGAAAAAAATAAAGTTAAAAATGACGTTTCGTTTTTAACTAAACATGGGATTTTTCTGGAGCGTCAGGCTGAAATGGTTACGGACGGTATCCGTGCTTTAATTTTGGAATACTTTGGTTATAAAACTAAAGTATTTGAATTTATATCAGATGTACACACACCGAAGAATGTACTTGTTGTTGGGGTTAAAAGAGGTGAAAGCTTAAAGACTAAAGCTGAAAGCGAAAGACAAGCGGAGATTTTACAAAAGATTAAAGCGAGTAAAGCATACTTTGGGATTGGCTATCATCATTTAGAAAGATTGTTGGAGTTGTAAATTAACCGCAAAGAACCGCAAAGCTTCAGGCTAAATAAAGTATAAAAAGGTTGGGGTTTTAGTTTAACCGCCAAGAACGCTAAGTTCTTCATAGAAGCGCAGAGTTTAAGGTAAAACTAAAGCAGAAATAGAGGTTAATCCCTTATTTACGGCAATACCCACTGATGGTTACAGGTGTAATAAGATTAATGCGATTAATGCCGGGATGGATTGCACATAAAGAATCTTCTTACTTGCAGTTGCTGCTCCATAAATGCCGGCAACGATTACGCAGCATAAGAAAAAGATAGCTACATAAATTTTCCATTGATGATCACTGATACATAATGACCAGATTAATCCAGCTGCCAGAAAACCATTGTACAATCCTTGGTTTGCTGCTAATGTTTTTGTAGGTAGAAAAAGATCTGCAGGTATGGTTTTGAAAACCTTTGGTGCTTTAGTTGTCCAGGCGAACATTTCTAACCATAAAATATAAATGTGAATGGCGGCGACCAGGCCGATCATAATTTGTGCAGCTAATTGCATGATGTATTGGTTTATTTATTGAAGATACAATAAATTGCGAAATATCATTGTTGATTTTTATTATAGCTAATCTCTCTGGTCATGTGCCTAGAAGGCACTAATTAGATTTCATAGTATCAGCCTTAGTTTATAATGCTATTGCATTTAGCGAGGGAAGTGTCTCTAATTTAATTTTAACATAATTTTCAACTTATTGCAATAAAATTTGGTAATCGGGACTGGTATTTCAGTTTTGATCTTTTAGTTCTTTTCTGTCATGCTGTCAGTAAACTTTAGTCTCCTTTTTTACATTTTATCAGTCTTTTGACGATATTTTCTGCCAAAAGGCAATTGGCACAAGCATTGTTTAATAGCTAGAAATTAGAATAATAAAAGAAAGAAAAACATAAATACAATGGGAAAAATTATTGGAATAGACTTAGGAACAACAAACTCTTGCGTGAGCGTAATGGAGGGCAACGAGCCTGTAGTTATCGCTAACAGTGAGGGTAAACGTACTACACCGTCTATTGTTGCTTTTGCAGAAAACGGTGAGCGTAAAGTTGGCGAGCCTGCTAAACGTCAGGCTATAACCAACCCAACAAAAACGATATATTCGATTAAACGCTTTATGGGTAACAGCTACGACGAAAGTGCGAAAGAAGCTGGACGTGTACCTTATAAAGTTGTTAAAGGTGATAACAACACGCCACGTGTTGAAATCGACGACAGAAAATATACTCCACAAGAGATCTCTGCAATGATTTTGCAGAAAATGAAAAAAACTGCTGAAGATTTCTTGGGTCAGGAAGTTACTGAAGCAGTAATTACTGTGCCAGCTTATTTTAACGATGCACAACGTCAGGCGACTAAAGAAGCTGGAGAAATTGCAGGTTTAACTGTAAAACGTATCATCAACGAGCCTACTGCAGCTGCTTTAGCTTATGGTTTAGATAAAGCACACAAAGACATGAAAATTGTTGTGTTTGACTGTGGTGGTGGTACGCATGACGTTTCTGTATTGGAATTAGGTGATGGCGTTTTCGAAGTAAAATCTACTGATGGTGATACGCACTTAGGTGGTGATGACTTTGACCACATTATTATCGATTGGTTAACTGATGAATTTAAATCAGAAAACAGCATGGACCTTGCGAAAGATCCAATGGCATTACAACGTTTAAAAGAAGCTGCTGAGAAAGCTAAAATTGAATTATCAAGCACAACTTCTACTGAAATTAACTTGCCATATATTACTGCTGATGCTAGTGGCCCAAAACACTTAGTGCGTACATTATCTCGTGCTAAATTTGAGCAATTGGCTGATAGCTTAATCAAACGTACTATTGAGCCTTGTAAATCTGCATTGAAAAATGCTGGTTTAAGCACAAGCGATATCGATGAAATTATCTTAGTAGGTGGTTCAACTCGTATTCCTGCTATTCAGGATGCAGTTAAAGCTTTCTTTGGTAAAGAGCCAAGTAAAGGTGTTAACCCTGATGAGGTTGTGGCTATTGGTGCTGCTATTCAAGGTGGTGTGTTAACTGGTGATGTAAAAGACGTATTGTTATTAGACGTTACTCCTTTATCATTAGGTATCGAAACTATGGGTGGTGTAATGACTAAATTAATTGAGTCTAACACGACTATCCCAACTAAAAAATCAGAGACTTTCTCTACCGCAGCTGATAACCAGCCTTCAGTAGAAATCCATATTTTACAAGGTGAACGCCCAATGGCTAATCAAAACCGTACAATTGGTCGTTTCATTTTAGATGGTATTCCACCAGCACCTCGTGGTGTGCCTCAGGTAGAAGTATCTTTCGATATTGATGCTAACGGTATCTTACACGTAAGTGCAAAAGATAAAGCTACTGGTAAAGAGCAAAAAATCCGTATCGAAGCTTCTTCAGGTTTAACTGATGCTGAGATCAAAAAAATGAAAGAAGAAGCAGAAGCTAATGCAGCTGATGATGCTAAACAAAAAGAAGAAGCTGATAAAATTAACGGTGCTGATGCTTTAATCTTCTCTACTGAAAAACAATTGAAAGAATTTGGTGATAAATTATCTGCTGATAAAAAAGCGCCAATCGAATCTGGTTTAGAGAAATTAAAAGCAGCTCACTTGTCACGTAACTTTGCAGATATCGATGCAGCGCAAGCTGAATTGCAAAATGCATGGAATGCGGCATCTGAGGAAATGTACAAAGATGGCGGTCAGCCTCAAGGTGGTGAGCAGCCACAAGCTGATGCTCAACCTCAAGGTGGTGGCGATAATGTTACTGACGTTGATTTTGAAGAAGTAAAAGAAGACGATAAGAAATAAGTCTTGAGTCTAAAGTCCTGATTCGCAAGTCTTAGGAGTATATAAAAAGCGTTTCTGATTAAGTTCAGAAACGCTTTTTTGGTTTGTAGAGTTGACAATTTATAGCGTTGACAACTTTAAATAGCAGATTGAAAAGAAAGTTGTCAACTCTTAAAAGAAACCTTATAGATTTGATTCAATAATATCCTGTAATTCTTTTTCGTTTACGGATAATTCATGCAGTAATTTAAACTGGTTTTTAGCCCGGTCTAGATTTTGAGTAGAGTAACTCACCGGATAATAAATATTCCCGTTTAAAAAATCAGTTAAGAAGCGTATGGCCTGCATATAGATCATGTATTTGCCTGAAAATAAAATCAGCTCCTTTTCTGTTTCGGTTAAAATGCTTTTCATTTCTGAAAGATAAGCTTTAATCATTGCCTCGAAATAGGGTAACCGAATGTTGATTTTGCCTAAATCGGTTTCATTTTCAGAGAAGGCACATAGATAGGTACGCATCATATCACCCAAATCTGAAATGAATTTGCCTGGCATGATGGTGTCTAAATCGATTACACAAATGCCTTTAAAAGTTTCTGCATCTAAAAGTACATTACTTATTTTGGTGTCATGATGCATCACACGGTTGGGGAAGTCTTTCCGGTGGCTATAAGAATTGAAATAATCTAGCAGGTGTTTTTGTGAGTTGGCATCGTCAATTTGCTGTTTGGCTATGGTCTTTAGTTCAGGAGAGGCTAGTTTTAAGGCATCCTGAAACTGATCTACACGCAGGCTTAAATTATGGAATCCAGGTATGGTTTCTTGAAGCGTGGTGGTCTCAAAATCGGCTAACAGGCGGCTTAACTTTGCAAATTGCTTTGCTGCTTCATAAGCTTGTTGTGGCTCATTTAATACTTCTAAAGAAACGGTATGGGGTATGTAAGGTAATAACCTCCAATATTCGCCATTTACAAAAGCCATTTCTTCGCCGCTAATGGTAGAAACAGGTTTGATAAAGAGGTAATCCGGGTAGTTTGTTGCCAGGTAATTTCCAATTAATTTAAGGTTGCCGGCAATGCTTTGCGGATGCTTAAAAACACTGGTATTGATGTTTTGAAGGATGAATTTATTTTCTTCAAATACAGGTGATAGCAAATAGGTACGGTTAATTAAACCCGTACCTATCTGATTAATGTTTATATTTTCTGAAGTATATCCGTAAGCTTGTAAAACTTCAGCATTTAAATTTAGCTCCATAACTTTTCAGGATAGGTTCCGTTTTTAACCAATTGGTTAATAGAATCCTGAACGTATGGTTTATCTTCTTTATAAGTTACGCCAAACCATTTATTGGATGTTGGAACTACTTTAAAAGTGGCTGTATTATTTCTTACCAGATTTTCGCCAATTAGGGGAATAAAAAATTCTGCTTTAGGTTTGTCTTTATTTGCCATTGCAAACTCTTTAAACAAGCCTTCTGTAATTTTGAAAACTGCTGGAGTAAAACCCCAGAAATTCATCGACACTGGTGTACTGAAGTCTAATGGAAATTCTTCGCCATCTTCTTCGTAGAAAATCTTTCCATCTTTTGGATAAACCTTTGTACGTTCTACAATTTCTGATAAGTTACCAGATTCGTCTACTTTACAAACACCTCTTGATACTGAACCAAATTCAGATAGCGTCTTACCAATTTCGTAGCCTATAATAGAATAATTGGTGTCGTTAGCTTCTGTATTTAAGAAATCAGCCATTTTTTGAAAGGCATCAAAACCATAATAATCGTCGGCATTGATGACACAGAAAGGCTCTTTAATTACATTTCTTCCTGATAGAATTGCATGCGCAGTTCCCCATGGTTTTTCTCTATAAATTTCTTCGTCTATGCCGAATTGTTTTAAGTCGAAATTTTGAAAAACATATTCTGTTTCTATTCTGCCATTTAATTTTGGCTCAAAAATAGATTTAAAATTATCTACAAATTCTTCTTTAATAATAAATACAACTTTGCCGAATCCGGCATTGATTGCGTCATATATGGAATAATCGATGATGGTTTCGCCATTTGGGCCAAAGCCATCAATCTGTTTCATACTTCCATAGCGGCTTGCCATCCCAGCAGCCAATATCAATAGTGTAGGTTTCATCTTATAAAAATTAATGGAGCGTTAAATGTTATTGTATTAATGTTGATTATTGAGAGGGATTAAAAACCAAAAAGACCACCGGTTTTAGATCTGGTTTTCTTGCCGGTTAGCATTCCGAATATACCTCTAACAATTTCTTTGCCAATTTGGCGAGTGATTGTTGCACCCATTACCTGTTCTACCAAGCTTTTTTCTCCAGGTTTGGCCTTATTGTCTTGTATTTCTTTTTTTTGCAACTCTTTTTCCTGCTTTTCTTGTTCTGCTGCTGCCGCCTGATCATTTATTCTTTTTGTTAAAATTTCATAGGCACTTTCAGGGTCAATTAAGTCCTTATACTTGGTGAACATCTGACTGCTCTGTATTAACTTCTCAAAGTCAACAGATGTTAAAGGACCCATTGTGGCACGTGGAGGAGTAAGCATAGTTGCTGAAACTTCAGTGGGGATTCCTTTTTCATTTAAAACAGTGATGAGTGCTTGTCCGGTACCAAGTGAGGTTAAAATCTTATCTATTTCATAGAAATCAGATTTTGGATAAGTGTTTACCGTTTTTTTAAGTGCATCTACATCATTTGGTGTAAATGCCCTTAATGCATGCTGAACCCGGTTACCCAATTGACCTAATACGCTTTCTGGCACATCAGTTGGAGATTGGGTGCAGAAAAATACGCCAATTCCCTTTGATCTGATTAGTCGGATAATGGTTTCAATCTGTTCTAAAAAGGCCTTTGATGAATTCTTAAATAGTAAATGTGCTTCATCAAAAAAGAAAACTAATTTTGGTTTATCTAAATCTCCAACTTCGGGCATTGTACTAAACAGTTCGGCGAGTAGACTTAATAAAAAGGTAGAATATAATATGGGTTGATTTTGAACATCAGCAATGTTAAGTAAGCTAATGGTACCTTTTCCGTCAACACGTTCAAATAAATCTTCGATGTCAAAAGATTTTTCTCCAAACATGCCACCCAATCCTTGCTGTTCAATCGCCACAATTTTTCTCAGAATTGTACCTGATGTTGAGGTAGAAATACTGCCATAACTGCTTTTTATTTCTGCTGCACCTGCGCCTTCTGATAGATAAGATACGAGTTTTTTTAAATCGTTCAGATCTATTACTGGCATTTTGTTATCATCAGCATATTTGAAAATAACAGCCATTACTCCAGCTTGTGTATCGTTGAGGTCTAATATTTTTGATAAAAGTGTTGGCCCAAATTCAAATACGGTTGCCCGCATTTGTGCGCCTGTTTTTCCAGAGAGGGAATAGATTTCTACAGGAAAACCAGCGGGTACGAATGGCTTGTTTAACTGCTGGGCACGCTCTTCTATTTTAGGATTAACTGCGCCTGGCTGATTTAAACCGGATAAATCTCCTTTAACATCCAACATAAATACTGGTACTCCGGCATCTGATAACTGTTCTGCCAGTAACTGTAGCGTTCTTGTTTTTCCTGTTCCTGTAGCCCCGGCAATTAAGCCATGTCTGTTCATCATTTTTAATGATAAATTAACTTCGGCCTCGCTGTGAACTTGTCCATCTAAAATTCCTGCACCTAAATAAATATATGAACCGGTAGGGGCATAGGATGATTTTATTTTTTCGATAAATTTAGATGACTCACTCATGTTGTTATATTTGATAGCACAATTTAATAACTAATCTTGAAAAATAGGTGTAATTAAGGGAACATCCCGGGTACAATTTATTGCACAAAGTTTTCGCTTTATTAGTTAAACTGTTTATAATGGTTTAATTCGGCTTTTAAAGTGCTGATTTCGTTTTGCATGGTTTCTACCTGACTTAATAGTTGCGAAATGGCGTGCAAGCCTTCGAGGTTAATATCTAAATCTTTAGCTAAACGAACATACCGCTCTAGTTTCATCAATTCATCAAAACTTAAGAAGGTTAATTTCTTTTGCGTGGTGGTTTTAATCAGACCGAAATCTTCGAGTGATTGGATGAAATCGATCTCTACATGATGATACACACATATATCATGTAGGGCTATTAGATTATTGCTCATCATCATTAGCTTTTAGATAGTTTTTCAAATAGTTCTTTTTGCTCCTGGTTCAAATTGGTAGGGAGTTTAACTTGCCATTTAATATATAAATCTCCAAACTGATCTGCTTTTTTATAAACAGGAAACCCTTTTCCCTTTAAACGCAGCGTTGAATCGGGTTGTGTACCTTCTGGTATTTTAAGCTTTACTTTACCGTTTAATGTTTCTACAATTTTTTCGCCACCTAAAACGGCTGTGTACAGGTCAATTTCTTCCTGAATGTAGATATCATTACCCTTGCGTTTAAATTTAGGGTCTTCGCTGATGTTAAACTTAATGTATAAATCTCCGGGTTGCCCATTATTGGCTCCGGGTGCTCCATAACCAGAAAGCTTTATCTTTTGTCCATTTTCTACACCGGCCGGGATGGTTATGCGTACTTGTTTGCCATTTACAGTTAGTGTTTGTTTATGTGTGGTGTATGCATCTTTAAGATTTAATTGTAAATCGGCATTATAATCTTGTCCTTTAAAGGGGGATTGCCTGCTGCTTCTGCCTGCACCGCCACCAAACATGGAAGAGAAGAAATCTGAAAAGTCCTCGCCACCAAATCCGCCAGAATAACCACCGCCTCCGCCTTGCGATTGGTATTGTCGCTGTTGCTGCTGTTGTGCATCCAGCTGATCGGCATGTTGCCAGTCTTTACCATATTTATCGTATTTCTTGCGTTTCTCTGGATCACTTAATACTTCATTGGCTTCGTTAATCTGTTGAAATTTTTTATTGGCCTCATCATTATTCGGGTTTAAATCTGGATGATATTTCCTGGCTAATTTTCGATAAGCTTTTTTTATATCGTCAATTGATGCGCTTTTCTTTAAATCGAGGATTTTATAGTAATCTATGTAGTCCATATGTTGTTAACAAATAAGTTAGTACTAATGTTCAATGTTTGGTGGCTAAATTTACTTTAATATTTTAACGTATATCTCCCTTAAATATTGATTTTTATTTCTAAAAGCCATTAAACAAAAATGCCTCCAAAAAATTGAAGGCATCTGCTGTTAATGATCAGATTAGTGTTGTTAATCTAAGGAAAGTATAATTTACTTCCCTTTTAAAATTATCTTTTGTAAATAGTAATGGTATAAATTTATTGACCATATAAGGCATTTAAGGATATATAAGGTTAAGCGGAGAAGAAAGTTTAATAGTTGCAAGTAAGCAACATAAGCTTTGCGATAGGCAACATAAGCTTTGCGGTAGGCAACATGAGCTTTGCAGTAGGCAACATAAACTTTGCAGTAAGCAACATAAGCTTTGCAGTAGGCAACATAAGCTTTGCGGTAGGCAACATAAGCTTTGCGGTAGGCAACG
>NZ_SLWO01000002.1:57586-524330 GCF_004340665.1 Pedobacter psychrotolerans | reverse complement strand
CATAAGCTTTGCAGTAGGCAACATAAGCTTTGCAGTAGGCAACATAAGCTTTGCAGTAGGCAACATAAGCTTTGCAGTAGGCAACATAAGCTTTGCAGTAGGCAACATAAGCTTTGCAGTAGGCAACATAAGCTTTGCGGTAGGCAACATAAGCTTTGCAGTAAGCAATATAAGCTTTGCAGTCTAAGTGCTTAAGTTTATTTCTACCACCTTAGTTATATAAGATAACGTAAGCTCGTTTGGTTAATAGCGTAGAATATAAAAAAAACATAAAATACCAGCAGATGCCGGTATTTTATGGGGTATGATTGGGGGCAATTTATTTCTTTCCTTTAACGTATTTTTCTAACCATTGGTCTTCTTCCCAAAGGGTATGAAGGATGTTTTCTTTACCACGATAACCATGTGCTTCATAAGGTAAAAATACAAAACGGGTGGTGCCGCCGGCACCTTTTATGGCATTAAATAAACGCTCGCTATTAATAGGGAAAGTACCTGGGTTATCATCAGAATCGCCGTGAATTAAAAGCAATGGCGTTTTAATTTTATCAGCATAACTGAATGGACTCATTTCATAATAAAGCTGCGGAACCTGCCAGTAGGTGCGTTCTTCATTTTGAAAACCAAATGGCGTAAGTGTACGGTTATATGCACCGCTGCGGGCAATGCCTGCGGCGAAAAGATCGGTATGGGCCAGTAAATTAGCTGTCATGAAGGCACCGTAACTATGACCACCAACGGCCATTCTTTTTTTATCGCCCACACCTAAATCAGAAAGTTTATTAATGGCTGCTTCTGCGTTTAATTTAAGTTGCTCTATAAAGGTATCATTTGGTTTTTTACCATCTTTTGCTACAATTGGCATTTCTGCATTGTCTAAAATGGCGTATCCACGGGTTACCCAATAAATTGGTGAACCCCAGCTAATGTTGGTAAACTTATCTTTTGAGCCCCGAATTTGTGCGGCATCTGCAGCTGAGTTAAATTCTCGTGGATAAGCCCAGATTAGCGTTGGCAGGGGACCATCTTTAGCTTTATCATATCCTTTTGGCAAATATAAGTCGCCTGTTAAATCTACACCATCTGCACGTTTGTATGAAATTTTTTCTTTGGTAATGCCATCAAGTGATGGGTATGGATTGGCAAAATTTGTAATGGGTTGATCTGCTATGCGAAGTACCAGGTTTTTAATGAAGTAGTTGGGAACCATTTTCTGGCTTTCTTTGTGGGTTAATAAAATCAATTTATCAGGATTGATTACATCACTCACATATTCAAAGGTACCTTCTGCACTGCGCCAAATAATTTCATTCTTTTTTGATCCCAGATCAAACTTGGCTAAGAAAGGTAAGTCGCCTTTTTCTGATGAGCCGATTGCGTTATTCATCAATAATTTGGTGCCATTATCAATCGTTTTGATCACCTGGCGGCCATATTTATTTTTTACTGTTACAGGCGATCCTGGGTTGCCATAGGCATCAGTTTGGTTACGGGTATATAATTCTTCTACCGCACCTGTAGTGGGGTTATACCTGCTTACTTTATTGGTTTGCTTGCTTCTTAAGCCTTCCATAATCAGCGCCAGGGTTGCATCTCCCCATTGTACGCCACGATAGCGTGTTTGGGTTTTGAATAATTCTTTTTCGCCAGTTGTAAAGGGTGCACTTAGGGCATAAACGGCATCGTGAAAGGGCACATTTTTTTTAATTAAGCCACTATCTAAGGGTTTAGCCCAAATGAGTGTTGCTGGTTCATCATCTCTCCATTCAAAGCCACGGGCAACGTTTTGCGTATTGTCGTAACCAGATGGTGTACCTTCTGATGAAGGTAATTCTACTACGGTTTTGATGGTTTTTCCATTTAAATCTGTAATGCTAACAATAGATGGAAAGCCGAATGCCGAAACCAGATAAGAGAATGGTTTACGGATGGTCTCCGTCATCATATAATTTTTATCTGGTGATAAGTCTACTCTTGCATAAATTGCTGGTTTACCTATTGGCGTTTCTACACCAGCTGTATTTTTAACCAATTGCGAGGTAGCGAAAAATTCAAATAGCTGCTCATCAAAAGGCGATTTAATTAAATCCTGATAGGTTGCACTTGGTGCGGCTTTGCCTAGGTTTTGCTGAATGGTGGGGCCTTTAGGCATTAAAGGTTTTTTAGGTGCAGCGCTTGCAGGCTGTGTTACGGTACGGTAGATTAGCGTATTATCATTCAGCCAGGTTAATCCGCTTCCTAATACTACATTTAAAAATGCCTTATTGGTTTTTACAGCCTTTTTAGTTGCTACATCAATTACATATAAATCTACTCCTTTTTGTGTGGTTTGGGTAAATGCAATTTTAGTTTCTGCAGGATTCCAGCTGATATTGCCGGCATATAAAGGTGTTGGTAAGCCTGTAACCTGAGCAGTTTGGTTTGTTTTAATATTTTTCAGACTGAAGTTATTGATATAATTCTGTCTGCTTGGAGAATAGTTATTTGGATTTAACCTTAAACCTGCAATCCGGTATTCTGGCATTGCCAATTCTTCAACTGAGGGATAAGAATTTCGTTCACTAAATAATATCCATTCTGCCTTGCCATCAATACTTACTGCCGGCGTTGGTTTTGCCAGTAATAAATCAGCAATTTCTTTTGGTGGTGTTTGGTAACTAATCGCATCTTGTGCAGATGCGTTTAATGACGTACAAGCACCTGCAATTAATAAACAGGCGTATAAATTTTTAATCATTTTTTTGGTGAGTTGTATGTTATAAGGAATATTCAAATATTGGAAATTTTAAAGTAACGTACCGTAACTTCTTATTTACAGTGAGCAATGGTTATTATGGGATGTTGAGGTTTGTGTATCAAATTTCTGATGGTAAAAACTGATTGAGATGGCTTCTATCTTCTACAATTGATGGGAATAATGTATCCTTAGGATTACGGTTTTAGGTGTGTTTTTTTTGGTTTTTACTGTTTTTCATGTCAAAAACTACATAAAATGTTGATATAAGTCAAAAAAATCAGTCATTTTACCCTTTATCCTTCACATTTTCATACTTTCGTTTTGTCAATCGTCCCCGATATTGATTTAATTGAATTTTTAAACTTAAAATTAATTATCTCAATGACAGCAAAATTAAGACACGGCGAGATTTTAGAGCGAATAGTTCGCCGAAATCGGATGGGAATTAGTGAACTCTCCAGGAAACTGAATGTAAGTAGAAGAACCATTTATAATTGGTTTGGCCAAGACAAACTTAATCAAGAAATTATATGGCAGATTGGACAGTCAATTGGACAAAATCTTTCCATCTCTTTTCCTGATGTTTTTGTAGAAAGGAATGCCGAGGCTACAGGACTTGCAGAAACTGGTGATAAACGATTTACCGATTCAAACTCAGTATACTTTTGGATGAATAAATACATTCATCTATTAGAAAAATATAACAGTTTGCTCAGTGTTGAAGAAGAAGAGGCTAATGCTGATGATCAGCATAAAATGCCGTTAAAAAACAGAAGAACGGAAACGTTCATGTATCAGTAATAGTTTAGGCTAATATTGATAAAAAAATCTAAATCGATGTAAAATGTACTTCGTTTGATGGATTAAAGCAAAAACATTTTATGTTCCTGAACTTCAGGAAATATATTTAAAATAATTGTGCGCAAAATCATTAAATGAAATATATGTCTTACTACGAAATTTGATATGATTCTAACGATCTAAATGACCAGATATCACCAACATGGTGATTATCTAATGAAAGCGGGAAGTAAATTTAATACCTCTTGAGTTTCTAAAAATATAGCCACTTATTAAAAAAAATAAGTGGCTATATAAATTTAAGGTTTAACGCCTTTTTATGGTGTGCCTGCCCTCCGCGGATCTCCCACTCACAGGACTTTTTTATCGCTTTATTTACTAAGAACAATTTAGTGAAATGTTAGTTTGAATATGCAAAATAATTTTACACATCCTGTGGATAATGTGAATAAATTAAATTTTGCAGTTGCAAAACATTTATAGTGTTTCTTGGTTTCCTAAATCGAGATGTTAAAATACTTATTTATCTGTTGTGATTACAGAGAAAATTGGAGTTGATTATTTTAAAAACTTACTGCTTTATTTCTCGAAAAAGTATATTTTTAACCTTTTACCCTAAAATGTAGAATGAGTCGTCCATCGTATTTTTTAAGTAGTAACGAATTACTCCAGGTTTTTAATCTCACCCAAACTGCCACAGCAATACATGTAACGGAAGATGCCATTATACAGGAAGCCAATGATGCCATGTTGGCTATTTGGGGCAAGGATAGAAGTGTGATCGGGAAATCTTTAGCTGATGCGCTTCCTGAACTTGAGGGCCAACCTTTTATTGATATGTTTAAAAGGGTGTGGAATGAGGGGCTTGTAATTGCTGGAAAGGATACGGCTGCTGATCTCAATATTAATGGCGAAATAAAAACTTTCTATTTTGATTTTGAATATCGTGCCATAAAAGATAATACCGGGAAGGTTATTTGCATCCTTCATACGGCAATTGATGTAAGTGAAAGATTTCTTAAAAAAGAGGCTATGGAACTTGCTGCGGAAAGAGAAGCGGCATTAAACAGGGAGCAGGCCTTAAATGAGGAGCTTGCTTCAATGAACGAGGAGCTTACTACTACCAATGAAGAATTGCAGAAAGCACAAAATCACCTTCATTTATTAAATACTGAACTTGAGGTTAGGGTTGCTGAACGTGTAAAGGAGCTTTCTGAAAGCGAAGAGCGTTTTAGAACAATGGCTGAGGGCACTGAAATTTTTATTGCTGTTGCTGATGAAAGTGGAAATGCGGTGTACTTTAATAAACCGTGGATGACACTTACAGGAAGATCTATGAATGATCTTCTGGCATTTGGTTGGGTAGATTTGATTCATCCTCAGGATAGGGAAGGTTACGTTAATATTTATCTTTCTGCATTAGAGAAAAAAGCGCCTTTTGCCGGCGAATTCAGGATTTTAAGCAAAGAGGGTGATTACCGTTGGCTTTTAGCCAGTGGGCCACCCCGGTTGCATCCTGATGGAACTTTTGCTGGATACATCAGTTCTTGTGTAGATATTACCGATCGTAAACTGGCTGAACTGGAAAGGCAAAACCTGAGTGCGCTGGTTGATGCAAGCTCTGAATTTATTTCTTTGGCTAACGTAAATTATGAGATGACTTATGCCAACCCAATTGCCTTGAAAAAGCTGGGATGGGATACTGTAAAAAATAGAACAATACTGGATTGCGTTTATCCTCAGGATAGAGATTTTGCACAAAAGGCTTTAATTAGCTTATTGGAATCTGGAAACTTCAGGCATGAAATCAGGTATTGGAATGAAAAAACTAGAAAACCCTTTTGGGTAGAGTGGAACGGAATTTCTATCAAAGATCCTATTTCTAATGAATTTGTTGTATTGGCAACGGTAGGACCTGATGTAACGGAAAGAAAACAGCATCAGGAGGAATTACAGGAAGTGAATGAGGAAATGGCAGCTGCAAACGAGGAACTTGCCGCAACCAATGAGGAACTGGCTGCTACTAATGAGGAGCTGGCTCAAACACATCAAGACCTTGTTCAATACATTAGAAAGTTATCAGATAGTGAAGAAAAGCTTCTTCAGGCTATTGAAACAGGAAAAATGGGTACCTGGAGCATCGATCCAAATACACGTAAAATTTCAATGTCTGCTTTTGTACGTGAACTTCTCGGGTTGGAAATGGATGGGGAAGTGGCTATGGAGGAGGTGCTAAAAACCATTGATGCTGATTACCGTGAAATGTTTTCAGCAACTCTTGATGATGCTTTCAATAGTCATTCATCCAGCGATACCGAATATTTGATCAATAATTTACGTACCGGAGAGGAAAAATGGATTAGGGCTACCGGAAAGGTCTTTTTGGATGAGATGGGTAATATGGCAGAATATTCGGGTATGTTTATGGATATTACGGAACGTAAACTGGATGAACTGCGTAAAAATGACTTTATCGGAATGGTAAGCCATGAGTTGAAAACGCCATTAACTGCCATAAATGGTTTTGTGCAAGTGTTACAACGTAAATCAAAAATTGATGACGATCAGTATGCTTCTAATGCATTAGAAAAAACCCAAATTCAAATCCGGAAAATGACAGCCATGATTAATGGTTTTCTTAATGTATCCAGATTGGAATCGGGTAAATTAATGATTGATAAAACTTCTTTCAGGTTAGATCAGCTTTTGCAAGAAACAGTTGATGAAACATTTATATCGCCTTCTACACATGATATCATTTTTGCACAATCATGTGAGGTTTCCATCTATGCAGATCGGGATAAAATAGGCAGCGTAGTTTCGAATTTGTTGAGCAATGCACACAAATATTCTTCTAACGGAAGTAGTATTGAGATAAATTGTGAGATTAAGGATAATGACGTAATCGTTAGTGTTAAAGATGAGGGGATTGGGATTTCGAGTGATGATGCCAAGAAACTTTTTGATCGTTATTATCGTGTGCAAAGCAACCATACCATTTCGGGTTTTGGAATTGGCCTGTACCTTAGTGCCGAAATTATTGAACGCCATAATGGTAAAATATGGGTAGAAAGTAATGAAGATGTGGGTTCTACTTTTTACTTCTCTTTGCCACTTTATTAAAAAGCAAAAAGGGACAGGTTATAAAAACCTATCCCTCTATCTAAACCCAAACATGCGCTCAAACATGAATGAATTACGTGATAAACAACTTGGATGCAGGTTGGTTTTGGATTAATGTAATTTTTATTTTTCTATTCTTCTACACATTTCTTTAGCATTTATTCCCTCTTGTTTGTATTGCTGGGCATGGTAATTTTGTTCAGAAATTGGCATATAAATTTATTGATGGGCTTCTCTTGATCATTAGCCTCAGGATTTTAATTTTGAACAAAACAATTTGGGGTTTTTAAGATTGTGTAAGGAATGATCTCTAGTGGTTACTTTAAACATTGCTGCAATTACAGATTAAAAAAAATCATCATTTATTAAATGACTAACAAAGCTAACCCGTTAAAAATAGCCATACTTGGCGGTGGTCCTAGTGGCCTTTTTATGTATAAAAGATTGGTTGAATCGGGAATTAAAAACCTGGTAATTGAAATCTTTGAAAGAAAAGATACACTTGGATCTGGAATGCCTTACAGCACAGAGGGTGCAAATGAGGAACACATCACAAATGTATCGGATAACGAGATTCCCGTAATCTTTAATTCTATAGAGGATTGGGTTAAAATGGCGCCAAAACCGCTGTTAAAGAAGTTTAATATCAATTCAGATACGTTTAATGAATATAAGGTTTTACCCAGGTTGTTTTTTGGTGAATACCTCTCGGCACAATTTGAATTGCTTAAAGAAGTGGCTGATGAACAGGGGGTGGTTACGAAGGTTAGTCTAAATACTCAGGTAACTGATATTATAGATGATCCGGCTAAAAATAATGTGGGTGTAGAAATTAATGGAGGTGACATCAGATATTTTGATCACATCATTGTATGTGTGGGGCATAACTGGCCGAAAAAACATGAAGGCAAAGTTCCAGGTTATTATGATTCTCCTTATCCACCAAAAAAACTGGCAAAGCATCTTAATCACCCAATCGCTATTATGGGTTCTTCGCTTACGGCTATAGATGCTATTAGAACGCTGGCACGTAATAATGGTGCTTTTGAGGCAGAAGAGGATGGGACTTATAAATTCATTCTTAATGAAAACAGTAGCCTATTTAAAATTGTGATGCATTCCAGAAATGGCTTGCTCCCGGCCATTCGTTTTCACCTGGAAGATTCGCATTTAGGAAAGGATGAGACTTTAAGCAAAGCGGAGATTCAGCAAAATATTAAGGAAAACGGTGGATTTATTCCATTGGATTTTGTTTTTGAAAAGAATTTTAAGGATCAGTTTAAAAAACGAGACGCTGCCTTTTATGAAAAAATAAAGGATATGGATCTGGAAACCTTTGTGGAGGCCATGATGTCTTACCGGGAAAATGTTCCACCATTTGATTTATTTAGAAAGGAGTATGAGGAGGCCGAAAAATCGATTAAACGTGAAGAATCCATTTATTGGAAAGAGGCATTGGCGGTTTTAAGCTTTGCCATGAATTACCCTGCAAAATACTTATGTGCTGAAGACATGCAGCGATTACAGAAAGAGTTGATGCCGCTGATTTCTATCGTCATTGCATTTGTGCCGCAAAGTTCATGCAGAGATTTAATGGCCTTGCATGATGCTGGTGTGCTCGAAATTGTTTCTGTAGGTGAAGATAGTTCTGTAGAGCCTCATAAAGAGGGTGGTGCAACATATATTTATACCAATGATCAGGGAGATGAAGTTTCAATACACTATAAAACTTTTATCAGTTGCATTGGTCAGCCACACTTGTCATATGATGATTTTCCTTTTAAAGGGTTGGTAGAAGGTGGTTCTGTTAGCCCTGCTATGTTAAACTTCAAATCACCTGATATTGGTAAAGAAGAGGTGGAAAAAGGGAATAAGCTGGTGGAAAAAAATAAAGATGGGTTATATGCTTTAAAGGTTCCGGGCATTACCATTAATGATACTTTTCAGGTGGTAGGTGAGGATGGGCAACCGAATGATCGGATTTATATTATGGCGGTGCCTTATATTGGAGGCTATAATCCAGATTACTCTGGAATTGATTTCTGTGAGGCGGCTTCTATGGAAGTGCTGAAAACTATTCAAAGCAAAAAGAATCCCGAAGTATAACCTCGGGATTTTTTTACTCTTAAGTTGAGTTTAATACTTGTTTATTGCTTTTAACACCCCGGTCTGTGACCATCCCTGTGAAAGAGGGATATGGCGATTGTAATTCCCCTCCTTTGGAGGGGTGGTCGCAGACCGGGATGGTTTAAAACAAAATACCCTGTTGAGATAATATTGTAAAGCATATTATCTCAACAGGGTATTACTTATCCTGAAGATTACTTCATGGAATCATTAATCTTATTGATCATTACTAAGTGGCCCTGAACAATAGGTGCGGTTTTAGTTGAAAAAGCTTTTAATTCAGCGTCTTTTGCGTTTTTAGATTCATCTTCCATTAATTTCAAGGTAGATTTATGACCGTCAATCATATCGCTCACATATGCTTTGTCAAAATCTGCTCCTGATTTTTTACTCAAATCATCCATTTTTTTCTGGTGATCAGCATCAACTGTAGTTGGAAGTGTGATGTTTTTTGTTTTCGCTATTTCCATTAGTTCAGCATTTGCATTACCATGATCGGTAACCATCATTGTAGCAAATTCCTTTACCTGAGCATTGCTGCTTTTTTGAAGTGCAAGTTTACTCAATTCTACCTCTGCCATACCGCCAACAGCAGCTGTTGTTGCAAATTTTGAATCGGCCTCATCAACAGCAATCCCTCCGGTTGCAGCCACATTAGTAGTCGTGTCTTTGCTTTGGTTCAAGCTGTCTGCACTTTCTTTAGCATCTTTGTTTCCTCCGCTGCATGCTTGAAATGCCAATGCTGAAACGGAAACTGCCATTACATAAATTAACTTTTTCATATATTATTGGTTTTGTTATCATCTAATAACATGATAATTACGGAATGGTTTTCAGGCAGATACTTCTTGACAAATGCGAATGCTAACCGTCTTAAAGTTTATCGAGTTTAAAGTAACCTAAATGAATCTCATCTTCTGGTAAAGTAGAATCGGGCGTAATTTCGATGTGATACTTTGTCTTAAAAACCGGACTTAAAATTTCTTCTACCCGATAAATGTCATCAATGTCGATACCGTATTTTTCATCGATGTGTGCATTTGCGCCTTTAATGGAATTGGTTTTAAAGAATACGGTTTTTTTAGCGTGTTGAATGGCAGAGGCCCGATCATCTTTTACACTTAATACAATGTAATGTTGCTCTGCTAATTTACCGGCCTGATAACCGCCCAGATTAGTAAAGAATAATTTGTGTACTGATGATTTTTGTTCTGCCACTTTAGGAAGAATATTAATCTGATAGCCATCTACCTGATTTACTTCTCTCCATCCATCAATATGAATACTTGCTCCGGCTTCGGGCCAGAATGCTTTAATTTCCGGAACAAGTTCTTTTAATGATGTAGCTATTCCAAAGAAATAGTCGTGCTGTTCTACATTTCTTTTGGGGGCTTTTGATCCAAGCAAAAGCATATATAATTTGGGTTGATTTAAATCTTCGTTCATTTTTTTGATTTTTATAACAACGCCTTAAGGAGGCTATAGTTTAAAAAAATAAGAAATTAACGAAGTGGAGCACCTTTTTTGATTTCCATTTTAAGTTCTTCAATCTGTTCTTTTGCTTGTCTGTTTTCCAGGTAATAATAAATTGCGAAGCCTAAAAAGATTTTCCCTAATACAAAAACGGCTGCAAAAACCCATCGCCATGCTTTATGAATGCGCATGTGGTTGGATTCTGATTCCACTTCAATGTAGCGGTCTTTTCGGGTATCATCCTGGCTTGAGGTGTGCTCACGTGCGGTAAATTTCTCTACTTTCTGTTCACGAAGCTGAATTTCATTTACTTCATGTTGAATTTTTGATAAAATTCCCGGAGGGGGTAGAATGGCCATGCCCTGTGCCAGCATTTCCATATCATACTCCAGTTTGGCTAGTTCTTGTTCAAATTCCGGATATTGTTTTTTCAGTGATATTACTTGTTCAATTTCCTGTTCGGTAGCAACTCCCATTACATAGGTTTCCATGATACCACTTTCTATCCATTCTTTAATTTTCACGTAACCTCCTCATTTTATCAATTGATGATTTCAGTTGAATGCGTATGTTATTTTCTTCTTCGCCAAGTAATTCGGCTAAGCCAGAAATTGATCGGCCCTGGTAATATACGGCACTAAATATTTCTTTTTCTCTGGGACTTAGGAGGTCTGAATTTTCTGCCGGGTGATTGGGAATTGTATTCAAAACAGAATCTGTTAAGGGCTTGTCGCTCAAATTTTGCTGTGCCAAAGTTCTTTGTGCATGTTGCCTTAAAAGCATCCATGTGCTGAGGTTACTTTGCGCATTTAGATTCGTTTCCAATATAAAAGATGTTATAATTTTAATTAAAAGTGTTTCGGGTTCTTTAGGATCCTGAATGGCACCATGAATAAAGCCTAAAAGCATACCGGCATATTTATCGTAAAATTGCCGGATATCTTTAGATGCTTCTTTTGAGATGTTTAGAATAACTTCAGACATTAATTAGATTGACTTGTAAAATAATTTGCAAGATAAGGCCAAATTTTGATTTACATTTACAAAAAAATGAAATATTTTTATTACTAACTGCTTTATTCACTTTAATTTATCATGAAAATAGCGACTTATAATGTTAATGGAATAAATGGACGTTTGCCTGTGTTTTTGAGGTGGTTAGCCGAAACTCAACCTGATGTAGTTTGTATTCAGGAGTTAAAAGCACCACAGGAGAAATTTCCGGAACAAGCGATTTTAGATGCTGGATATCAAGCCATTTGGCAGGGGCAAAAAAGCTGGAACGGGGTAGCTATTCTGGCACGTGGTTATGAAATTAAGGAACTTAGGCGTGGTTTACCGGGTGATGATGAAGATCTACACAGCAGATATATTGAAGCCTTGATCAATGATGTGGTGATTGGTTGCTTGTATCTTCCAAATGGCAACCCTACACCAGGGCCAAAATTAGATTATAAAATGGCTTGGATGGCGCGGCTAACTGATCATGCAGCGAAATTGCTTGAATATGATTTGCCTGTGGTTTTAGCTGGAGATTTTAATGTGATTCCTACTGAAAATGATGTATATAAACCTGAACGTTGGGTAAATGATGCCCTTTTCAGGCCCGAAGTTAGAGATGCTTTTAAAAAGCTGGTGGATCAGGGTTGGACGGATGCGCTTAGAAAGCTTTATCCTACGGAAACCATTTATACTTTCTGGGATTATTTTAGAAATGCATATGGTCGGGATGCGGGTTTAAGGATTGATCATTTTTTGTTGAGCCCTAAATTAGAGGGAAGGTTATTAAATGCTGGTGTTGATAAAAATGTTCGTGGTTGGGAAAAATCAAGTGATCATGCCCCGGTGTGGATTGAGGTTAAGTAGGATTGGAGAATGATGGAATTAGTAAATGAGTGAGTGATCCTTTTTCTTTAATCATATCGCGAATGAGTTTGCTTCGTCGGCTGAAAAAGCCTTCACGCAATGACGATGTGGGGGAAGAGCTTCTCGTAATGATGACACCTCTTGAGTTTAGTGCGCTAGTTTCTTCGTTACTGATCGTCCTTTGCAAATCATTTATTCTAAATAATAATGCCTGATTTTTTTCAGGTCATCATCAAGTTCATAAACCAGTGGACTTCCTGTTGGTATTTCTAAAGCGGTAACTTCTTCGTTTGATAAATGGTCAAGGTATTTGATCAATGCCCTTAAACTATTTCCGTGTGCGGAGATGATTACTTTCTCATTTTTGCTGATGGCTGGCACAATTGATTCGTTCCAGAAAGGCAGTACCCTTGCAATTGTATCGGTTAGATTTTCACTTAATGGTAATTGCTCGGGTGATAAGTTATGGTAACGTGAATCATTTCCAGGATAGCGTTCATCATCTTTTGTGACTTGAGGAGGCTCCTCATCAGGATCTCTGCGCCATTTGTAAACTTGTTCCGCTCCATATTTCTCTGCGGTTTCCGCTTTGTTTAATCCCTGTAGTGCGCCGTAAAAACGCTCGTTTAAATGCCAGGTTTTATACTCCGGAATCCAAAGATGATCAAGATCCTCTAATATAATGTGCAGGGTTTTGATTGCCCGTTTCAATAATGATGTAAAGGCAATATCAAAGTTATAATCATGTTTCTTTAATATTTCTGCAGCTTTTTTAGCTTCCTGATAGCCCTTTTCAGAAAGGTCTACATCTGTCCAGCCTGTGAAACGATTTTCCTGGTTGTAGATACTTTGCCCGTGCCGAATTAATACGATTTTTTTCATTTGCCTTTGATAACAATTGCCAATAGTAATTGATTTTATTCGCTGTATGCGGATTGTCAAATTTAGGGCGCTATATTTTGATATGTAAAAAAGGCCTGAAGTATTCACTTCAAGCCTTTTCATTTGTTAATCAATCTCGTTCTGCTGTTTTTCAATCAATGCTTTCTGATCGGTTAAATCTTTATAGTAGAAATATGCACCAAAGCCAATGATAAGCAAGAAATTACTTGGCTTAAAACTGTGATCAAGCCAGTAGTTGAAAGGTGGCACCTGACCACTCAGGCTTTGTTTTATGCTTGGCCAGGAGTTCAGTGTGAAAATAATTACAATCATTAATAGAACCTTTAGTAAGGTTCTGACTGCTATTTTCGGGTGCGAGATCTTTTGTTCCATTATTTAAATTCTCTAAAATCCTGCCCGTCTTTAATGTTCAGTAAGCTTTCATAAATTAAGCTGATTACATTATCTACATCTTCTTTATGTACCATTTCTACAGTGGTGTGCATGTAACGTAGTGGCAATGAAATCAGCGCAGATGGAACACCTCCATTAGAGTATGCAAATGCATCTGTATCGGTTCCGGTAGAACGTGATGAGGCCTGGCGCTGAAATGGAATTTCATTCTTTTCGGCTGTTTTAATTAATAACTTATTCAAATTGGTTTGAACCGCTGGCGCATAAGATACCACAGGGCCTTTACCGGCTGATAAATCGCCCTGAATATTTTTATTAATCATTGGCGTAGTGGTGTCATGCGTTACATCAGTTACAATGGCCACATTTGGTTTAATCCGTTGTGCAATCATTTCTGCACCGCGTAAGCCAATTTCTTCCTGTACAGAATTTACGATGTACAATCCAAACGGAAGTTTTTTCTTGTTTTCTTTTAATAAACGTGCTACCTCTGCAATCATAAAACCACCCACACGGTTATCTAAAGCACGACCTACATAATAGCGGTCGTTCAAAATCATAAACTCATCCTCGTAAGTGATTACGCAGCCTACATGGATACCCAATTTCTCTACTTCTTCTTTTGTAGTGCAGCCACAATCTAAAAAGATGTTTTTTAATTCTGGTGCCTGTTCTTTTTCGCCGTGACGGGTATGGATGGCTGGCCAGCCAAAAACGGCTTTAACCAAACCTTTTTCGGTATGAATATTTACTCTTTTTGATGGTGCAATCTGATGATCAGAACCACCATTGCGGATGACATAAATTAAGCCATCACTGGTGATGTAATTTACATACCATGAAATTTCATCAGCATGTGCTTCAATAACAACTTTGTAAGGTGCCTTTGGATTGATTACACCCACTGCAGTTCCATAATTATCTACAAAATGCTCGTCGATGTAGGGTTTTAAATAGTTTAACCAAAGTTTTTGTCCTTCCCATTCGTAACCAGTAGGGGCAGGGTTATTAATATATTCTTCCAAAAACTGTAATGATTTTTTGGTCACTACGGGAACATGATTTTTCTTTTCGTCTTCTTTTTTCTTAGCCATAATATTATTCTATAATTATTCGTCATCCTGAACTTGATTCAGGATCTGATTAATGAGATGCTGAACTAAATCCGATAACTATCGGATCAGCATGACGGTTGGTAATTTAAAGTTCTTTTTCCATTACTACGAAATCGTAACCATCTTTAAAAAAGGTTTTTTCGGTTTCATGAAAGCCAAATTTATAATAAAATTCTTTAGCATTTACGCGGGCATTGCACCAAAGCTTTGAGGCTTTCTGAATTTTACAAAAATCCAAGATATGATTCATAAGTTGTGTGCCTAAGCCAGATTTTTGTGCGTCAGAAAGAATGGCCAGTTTTCTAAACTGGTATACATCGCCTTCATTAAATAATGATACCACGCCTGTAAGTTTATGTTCGAGGTATACTCCAAAATGGATGCCTTCAAAATCATCTGCCAATTTTACGCTATCCATAGGCAACTCAGGGTACATTACTTCATGCCTTATTTTCCAGGTGAGTGAGGGGAAAATCTGTTCAATCTGAATGAGCATCATAATTCTATAATGTAATTTTTTTTCTTCCGTAGAACTTATAAATTAAGATGTTAAGTACCGTAATGGCTGCCATGCCGTAGCAAAACATTGCCCAGCCGCCCTGGCCCCAAAGCCATAATCCTAAGGCTGACCCACAACTGGCACCAATAAAGCTGACGGACATAAAAATAGTATTCAATCGGTTTCTGGCTTCTGGAATGAGGGTATAAATCCGGGTTTGATTGGTTACATGAATGGCCTGCTGACCGATATCAATCAATACAATGCCAATGACGAAAAGGTATAAATGACTGCCCGTGAAATAAAATAATGCGATACTAACCAACTGTAATACGAAACCAATCATGAGATTTTTACGTGGATTATTTCCATCACTTAACTTGCCAACCAAAGGTGCAGCCAAGGCGCCTGCTGCGCCGGCAATTCCAAATAAACCAATTTGCAGGGTTTGAAAACGAAAGGGTGGGTTGGCTAAAAACAGCACCATGGTTGTCCAGAATGCACTGATAATGGCGAAAGCCAGAAAATTAATGATAGATGTTTCCCGTAAAACAGGTTGCGTTTTAATGTAGCCAAACATGGAACGCATGAGCTGTTTATAAGAACCTTTAAATGCCGGGAAACTTTGCGGAAATCGTTTCGCCATTAATACAATTAATAACAAGCAGATTCCGGAAGCCATGTAATAAACGGCACGCCAGCCCAGCCAAAAACCTATACTTCCGCTTACTGCTCTGGAAGCGAGGATGCCCACTAATAAACCGCTCATGATGATGCCTATGTTGGCTCCACGGTTTTCATCAGAACTTAAGTTGGCTGCAAGTGGTAAAATAAGCTGCGGAACAATGGAGCAAATGCCAATTAACAAGGATGCGATTTCGAGTAAGAAAAAAGTATGCGAAACTGCTGCAACTAATAAGGCTATAATGGCTAAGCCGGTGATGAATAAAATCTGTTTTTTGCGTTCGAACATATCGCCCAGGGGAACCAATAGAAATAAACCTAGTGCATAGCCAATCTGCGTGATGTAGGTAATCCTTCCTGCATAGGTTTCATTCAGCTTAAAATCTTCGGCAATGAGGATCACCAGGGGTTGGCAATAATAAATATTGGCCACAATAAGGCCGGTACAAAAGGCCATTAATAAAATATCGGTTCGGGATAATGTTGAAGTAGTCTGCATGCTAGTCTAAAGTCCAAAATCCTTAGTCATGAGTCTTGGAGGCTGAGATTGATATACTCCCAGACTATGGACTTATGACTATGGACTATTTTTTACAAAGGTATGTTTCCATGTTTTTTACGGGGATGATTAACCACTTTATTTTCCAACATTTTAAAAGCTTTAATCAGCTTCATTCTGGTTTGTGAGGGCTCAATTACTTCGTCTACAAAACCTCTTTCGGCAGCACGATAAGGATTGGCAAAAATATCGGCGTATAATTTTTCTTTCTCGATCCACTTTTCTTCGGGATTTTCTGCTGAGGTTATTTCTCTTTTAAAGATAATTTCTGCAGCACCCTTTGCGCCCATCACGGCAATTTCTGCACTAGGCCATGCATAATTCAGATCTGCTCCGATATGCTTGCTGTTCATGACATCGTAGGCTCCACCATAAGCTTTCCTGGTAATTACCGTAATGCGTGGGACGGTTGCCTCGCTGAAAGCATATAACAACTTGGCGCCATTGGTAATAATGCCATTCCATTCCTGATCGGTTCCGGGAAGGAAACCCGGAACATCTTCAAACACAAGCAATGGAATATTAAAACAATTGCAGAAACGGACAAACCTTGCCGCTTTTGTAGAAGAGTTACTGTCTAGCACACCCGCTAAGTAAGCAGGCTGATTGGCGACTACGCCAATGCTTCGGCCAGCTAAACGGGCAAAACCTACTACGATATTCTCTGCAAAATCTTTATGGATTTCAAGGAAACTATCGGCATCGGTTATTGTTGAAATGATTTCGCGGATATCATAGGGTTGAGATGCATTTTCCGGCATGAAAGTATTTAATGATAATCTACTTTCATCTCCTGCTTCATATGGACATTGCAAGGGTATTTCCTCACAATTTTGTGGCATGTAACTTAAAAGTTTTTTTAAATGATTGATGGCTTCTATTTCGTTGCTGCATGCGAAATGCGTTACGCCAGATTTGGTGGCATGTGTGGTGGCTCCCCCCAATTCTTCAGAAGTTACTTCTTCGTGTGTAACGGTCTTCACCACATTTGGTCCTGTTACGAACATATAGGAAGTATTTTCTACCATTAAAATAAAATCGGTGATGGCTGGAGAATATACTGCACCGCCCGCACATGGGCCCATAATTGCAGATAGCTGAGGAATTACTCCTGATGCCTGCACATTTTTATAAAAGATATCGGCGTAACCGCCCAGTGAAACCACACCTTCCTGAATTCGGGCACCCCCGCTATCATTCAGGCCGATTAATGGGGCACCATTTTTCATGGCCATATCCATTAACTTGCAGATTTTTTCGGCATGTGTTTCTGACAGGGAACCTCCGAAAACAGTAAAATCCTGTGAAAAAACATAGGTTAAACGGCCGTTTATTGTACCGTAACCGGTTACTACACCATCACCCAGGTACTTTTCACGCTCCATTCCAAAATCTGTACTTCGGTGAGTTACCATCATCCCAATTTCTTCAAAACTTCCTTCATCCATCAAAAAATGAATGCGCTCGCGAGCGGTTAACTTGCCCTTAGCGTGCTGGCTATCAATACGTGCTTGTCCGCCGCCAAGGTTGGCTTGTTTGATTTTATCCTGAAGTAAAGCTATTTTTTTATCCATTGCAGATGTATGAGGTTTTAAATTTAAAAATTACCATTGAGATTCCAAGTTTGTATCTTTCTTAATTTAGATCTGCGTTATAAGTGTCAAATATCAGATGGGTATCAGCCTGTAGGATAGCCAGTCATATATCTAAAATGCTTCATCGGTTATATTGCATTTTTTTACGGCAATCTCATTGAAAAGCGAATAATCCCTTTACATTTGTAATATCTCATTAGAATCGGATTAGAAATCTCGGATGTTTTTTAGGAAATACAAATATATTATCGTTACGGCCTTTATGTTTATCTTCATTGCGAAGATGGGCATTTCTGGTGCGCCGGTTTTTTATAAGAGTATGGATAAGGAGATTATGAATGCGGTAATCATGCAGATTGAACTGGAACATGATAGCGGCAAGGATACTGGCAAAGACATTACAAAATTTACCGATTTCAAACTTCTCGAACTCAATCATCCAATTTTTGCTTATGAATTCTCTTCCAGCCATTTTGTGTTGAAGAGTAGTTTTATTGAGCATTTTAAAAGATATGTAGATCCATATCATCCTACGGTGCCCACACCGCCACCCAACTTTATCTAGTTTTTTTATTGGGGTTAATTTTTTGTTGTGCTTTTTAACTGAGGCAGGCATATGGCGCATGGTCATTTTGCTGCATGCTAGAGTTGAAGATTTCATTTTAAGATCCCCGCGATTTATTCGTTAAAATTTACCAGATAATTCTATCGTTATGCAAAAGTTTAACCCTGCCTTTTCAGGTTCGGATATCAAAAAATATTTCCTGAAAAAGAATCTCAAGAAAGATCTTCCTTCCAGTATCGTTGTATTTTTAGTGGCCTTGCCATTATGTTTGGGAATTGCCCTGGCTTCTGGTGCGCCATTGTTTGCTGGTTTAATCACCGGCATTATTGGCGGTATTGTTGTGGCTTCCTGTAGTGGTTCGCAGTTAAGTGTAAGCGGACCTGCTGCTGGTTTAACAGTGATTGTTTTGGGTGCCATAACTTCATTAGGTGCTTATCCAACCTTTTTACTGGCCGTAGTACTGGCAGGGGTTTTTCAATTGATTCTGGGTTTGGTAAAGGCCGGTACCATTGGGAATTACTTTCCATCCAGTGTGATAGAGGGGATGCTGGCCGCTATTGGTTTGATTTTAATCTTGAAGCAATTGCCTCATGCATTGGGTGTTGATACTGATTTTAGTGGCGATGAGGGGTTTTTTCAACAAGACCATGAAAATACTTTTTCTGCAATTACGGCGGCAATTGGTCATTTTAGTTTGGCTGCTGTGGTGATCAGCTTGTTATCTATAGCCATTTTAATTATCTGGCCCAAATTTCCTAAATTAACTGTAGTACCTGCTCCCTTATTGGTGGTGGCACTGGGCATTCTGGGTACATTTTTATTCTCTGGAACAGATCATCCATTACGGGCCGATCAAATGGTTAAAATACCGGTAATTAGTGGTTTTAGTGGGTTTTTAGGTTTATTTACCTTGCCTGATTTTTCACAGCTGGCTAATAAAAATGTTTATATTGTAGCCCTCACCATTGCGGTAGTGGCCAGTTTGGAAACGCTTTTGAGTATTGAAGCGGTGGATAAAATAGATCCGATTAAACGGGTATCGCCCACTAATCGTGAGCTGATTGCACAGGGGATAGGTAACATTACGAGTGGGATGGTTGGTGGTTTACCCATGACATCGGTCATTGTAAGGAGTTCTGCCAATGTGAATGCAGGTGGCCGGACCAAAATGTCTGCTATTTTCCACGGCATCTGGCTGCTTTTGTCTTTATTATTTATCCCTCAGGTGATTAATATGATTCCACTTTCTTGCCTGGCTGCTATTTTATTGGTAACGGGTTATAAATTAACGCGGATAGCCTTGTTCAAACACATGTACCATAAGGGCTGGGATCAGTTTGTGCCCTTTGTGGTTACCGTACTGGCCGTGCTGTTTACCGATTTACTAAAAGGGGTAGCTGTAGGGATGATGGTTTCTATATTCTATTTGTTGCGTACCAATATGCGTAACCCTTTCTTTTACCGGATTACTAATGATGGTGACCGGAAAAATATCAGAATTAAGCTGGCGGAAGAGGTATCATTTTTAAATAAGGCTGCCATACAGGTCGTTTTAACGAATATTCCCCGAGAAACAAACGTCATCATTGATGGCTCCAATGCCAGATACATTGATCCTGATGTGTTGGAAACCATTTTCAATTATAAACATAATGCTTATACAAAAGGCATTATAGTAACATTAGAGCATATACAGAAACATTATACTGTACCAAAATTAACCAACAAATTTGTAGAAGATTTTAATAAATAAGTAAGATGTGCGCAAAACCAATAGAAACAAAAGATATTTCATACGAAGCATTATTACAAGGAAATAAAGATTGGGTAAGGGATACGATTGATAAAGATCCGGGTTTTTTTGATAAACTTTCTGACGGTCAGAATCCACCTGTTTTATGGATTGGTTGTTCTGATAGCCGTGTACCTGCTAACCAGATTACAAACACTAAACCTGGCGATATCTTTGTACATAGGAATATTGCCAATGTGGTGGTACATACTGATATGAATATGCTTTCCGTTCTGGATTATTCAGTAAATGTGTTGAAAGTTAAACATGTAATTGTTTGTGGCCACTATGGTTGCGGTGGTGTGAAAGCTGCATTGGGCAATAAGCAGGTAGGCATTATTGATAATTGGTTGAGGAATATTCGTGATGTATACCGGACTCATGAATTGGAAATGTCGGCGATTCAGGATCCTGTTAAAAGGTTTGATCGACTGGTGGAATTGAATGCAATTGAAGGTGCATCAAATATTATGAACACCTCCATTGTACAGGCAGCCTGGGCAAATGGTCAGGAATTATCAGTTCATGCTTGGGTTTATAGTTTGAAAACAGGAATTATCAAAGACATGGAAGTGACTAGTAATTGCCTGGATGATGTAACGCCTGCATTTAAGATTGGCTAAGGTGTTTTGATGATATATTTAAGTTGAGATTCAACGCTTTTAACACCCCGGTCTGCGACCACCCCTCTGAAAGAGGGGAATTACGATCGCCATTCAAACGGTATTCTAATGGATATTGTTTATCGAACTTCCAGCTTAATAGGTCATGAAAACCCCGGTATCAGTCGGGGTTTTTTATTTTCGATGTGCCAAAGTTTAGGTTAAGGCGGTCATGAAATCACCGATTGCCTTTAAAAAAAATAACCCCTGAAGTTTTCAGGGGTTATAAAATATAAATGTTATTAAGTCACCCAGTGAAGAGAGACGAAATGCCCATCTTTATTAGATGACTGATTTTTATTAATCTTCTGCTAAAAAAGGATAACGATAATCTGTTGGAGATTCAAAAACTTCTTTAATGGTACGTGGAGAAACCCAACGCAGTAAGTTAATCATCGAACCTGCTTTATCATTGGTACCTGAACCTCTGGCACCGCCAAAAGGTTGCTGACCCACTACTGCTCCTGTACATTTATCATTGATGTAAAAGTTACCCGCCGAATTGCGTAGCGCATGACTTGCTTTATCAATGGCATAACGGTCTTGCGCAATTAAAGCACCCGTTAAGGCGTATGGCGATGTAGTGTCAATAACCTCTAAAATAGATTCGAAGTCTTGGTCTGCATAAACATAAACGGTTAATACCGGGCCAAATAATTCTTCGCACATGGTGGTGTATTTCGGATCGTTTACCACAAGAACGGTTGGCTCAACAAAATAACCTTTGCTCTTATCGTAATTTCCTCCGGCGATGATTTCTACACCTTCATCCTGTTTAGCCTGATCAATGTACTTCGCTAATTTATCGAAAGAACGCTCGTCGATTACCGCATTGATGAAGTTGGTGAAATCTTCTGTTCCGCCCATTTTAAAGGTGGCTAAATCGCGAAGCATTAATTCTTTAATTTCTGGCCAGATGCTTTCTGCAATGTACACTCTTGATGCTGCAGAACATTTTTGTCCCTGGTATTCGAAAGCGCCACGTACGATTGCGGTACTGGCGATATCTGTTTGTGCAGAAGGGTGAACCAGGATAAAATCTTTACCGCCAGTTTCGCCTACAATACGTGGATATGATCTGTATTTATGAATGTTGGTACCTATGGTTTTCCAGATTTCCTGAAAAACTTTGGTTGAACCTGTGAAGTGAATACCAGCGAAATCAGGGTGATTGAAAATAACATCACCAGTTTCAGGGCCATCAGCATATACTAAATTAACTACTCCATCGGGTAAGCCTGCTTCACGGAAAATTTCCATTAAGAGGTTGGCAGCATAAACTTGCGTATCTGCAGGTTTCCAAACCACTACATTTCCCATCATGGCGGCAGAGGCAGGTAAGTTTGCTGCAATTGCGGTAAAATTGAATGGTGTAAGTGCAAATACAAAGCCTTCTAACGGTCGTTGCTCTACACGGTTCCAGCTTCCACGAGGAGATACAGGAGGTTGTTGTTTATAAATGTCGGCCATGTAACTTACGTTGAAACGTAAGAAATCAATCAACTCGCAAGCGGCATCAATTTCTGCCTGGTAAGCATTTTTGCTTTGACCAAGCATGGTTGCGGCGTTCAATTTGTAACGGTATTTGCCTGCAATTAAATCTGCGGCTTTTAAAAAGATAGCTGCTCTGTGTTCCCAAGAAAGGTTTTCCCAATCTTCTTTTGCGGCCAAAGCGGCATCAATAGCCTGTGCAATGTGTGTTTTATCGCCAATACTGTATTGGGCTAAGATATGTTGATGATCATGTGGGGCAACTACTTTACCTTTTTTATCAGTATGAATAGTTTTGCCACCAATGTACATCGGGATGTCTTGTTGGTGTGAGCGGGCTTCGGCTAGTGCTTCTTTTAGAAGGTCACGTTCTTTACTGCCTGGGCCGTAGTTTAATATAGGTTCGTTTACCGGAGTGGGTACGTTAAAAAATCCTTTAAGCATAGTGTATTTTTTATGAGTTGCGCAAAGATAAGGGTTTTTGGGGGATGGAATTCTATTTATTTGGTAAAGAAAACCTTGCGCATGCTTAAACGTTAGATTTGTTAATTTAAGTGATATTAAACTGAGTTTGATTAATAATGTGCCTTAGGACGCTGTTTAGGCAGGTTGTTTATATTAACCCCTATCCGCCTATCGGCACCTTTCCCCTGAAAGGGAAAGGGCGTAGAATGTTAGTTTAGGAGATATTAACTTGGAGTTGGATTAATAATGTGCGGTAGAATGCTGTTTAAGTCGGTTGTTTATGTTTTAACCACCCCGCCTTACAGGCACCCCTCCAGAAGAGGGGAATGGCGATTGTAACCTAAAAAACTAAAGTTTATATTATGTAGCTGGGAATTGGAAATGTAAGGCGGGAATGATCTAACGATTATATATTGAGATTGTGAATAAACATGCGTTTGATATTTATGCGTTCTATATGCGAGGTCTGCTGCCGAGTTTCTGATGGAGCGGGTTTAAGAGCGCCATTCTCCTCTAAAGCAGTAATTTTTGCTTCATCATATCTAAAAAATCTTTCCTGTAGGTTTCGCCAATTAGTATTTCTGCCGAAATACCCTTTAAGATAATCCGGTTTCCATCTATAGAGGTAATCTTATTAAGGGCAACAATAAATGATTTTTGGACCCTGATAAATTGAGTTTTTGGAAGCCTGTCTTCTACATCTTTCATGGTAAGTAAAGCGAGTGTTCTGATGCCGTTGTGATGAAAGGCGACATAGTTTTTCATGCCTTCAACAAAATCAATTTCAGTAATGTTGATTTTAAGCATTTTACCTTTGGCTTCTGTTTTGACCATGAAATAATCATCCTGGCGAGGATTGTTGATACTGTTTCTTTTGGTGTTGAGGATATTTTGAGCCTTATTAATGGCCTGTAGAAAACGGGGCAAGGGGATGGATTGAATGAACTCAATGCCAGAAATTTCGGGCATATGGATATCTAAAAAAATAAGATCTATGGGGGTTTTGCTTAGAAAACTCAGAGCATCTATTGGATTTGTAAATGTTTCCACTATGTGTATGGCTGCTACAGATTTCAGGTAATGCTGAATCACTTCAATGGCATGTTCTTCGTCATCAACAATAATGCAGTGAATCATGGGGTATATGGTTTTGGCTTTATGGTATGTAAGGTAAATTGTTCTACTAAATTAATCTGATTGGGCTGCTTCACTTCGTTAGCGGATGTGCTGAAAGGGATACTCAAATCCAGTAGGTAATCCAATTCAGTTTCTGTTATTGATTTGTAATTTATTCAAATAAGTTGTAAATTGAAATAAATTTGCAACTTAAGTTCCCGCTAAATATCAGAAAATCTCATGAGAAATATATTGATCAAGAAAAATGAAGAATTAATCAATATGCTATTTATAGCAACACTTCTTTTTATATTTCTTTACGATTATCGTATGGAATTTTTACAAGGAATGTATGCAGGATTAAATGATTTCATCAAATAACTTATCCGATGCTGCCGAAATGAATTACTTAATATGTTTAATGAAAACGCATAAACTTTAAGTAAGAAAAATTGATGATCATCTATACAAAAATATCCTTTCAAATTTGGACAAGTATATTTTTTTGAACCTTGATAATCATCAGTTCCAGATTTAAAACAATAACAAACAAAAGAAAAAGGCTTTAAAAAATTAAAGTAACAAGGGATTTACTATTTTGTGCTTAACTTGAATTAAGAATGATACTATTCAAAAAACAATTTCGTCCTTACAATCAGCAGGTTTGTGTATTATTTTTTTAATTTAGTTTTTAAAAAGAGATAATTGTTTCATTACATAGTAACATTCATCATATTTAAACGATATCAACATGAAAATTATTTATCATACTTTGGCGTCAACCTTATTAGTTATTGGGATATTAATAGATCAGGGATTTATTAAATATAGCTTTTTAATAATATCTATAATCATGTTTGCTTACCTACTTTATAAAAGCGTTAATCAACGAAATTTAGAACAGCTTTAAATATCATGAAGTTAATGATGAAAATGGCCAACCTGTCTTTTAGTGTTTTTAGTTTGACTTTATTGTTTGTGATTTCAACAGGGTTTACTGATAAAAAATCTTCAGCTTCGTTGAAGCCAGATTTATATACTTTAAGCAGAATTGATAGCGCTAAGACGAGAGATGATTTAATTAAATGGTCTGCTAAAGATTCTACAAAATTTAGTAAAAATAAAACTCTTATTTTTTTATACGGTCATGCTAAACTGACTTGTAAAGAATTTGATATCACCGCAGATGAAATATCATTCGATCAGAAAGCAAAAAAAGTAGTAGCAAAAAATTATAAAATGATTTCAGCAGCCAGCAACAAAGTAGCCGAAGGCAAATATGGCGAGTTTTACATTCATTAATCAGAATAAATTGTGTTTTAAACTAAAATTATCATGATGATTTCTTTACTTGTAAGTGCTGTCATTTTGCTCCTTATACCTTGTATTACTTCTGTTTTTGTGAGGACAGATAAAATAAAAGCTTATTCATAACAAACCTTATATCTTTAGCATTTGGGATCATGCTGCTTTCTCTTCCTGCTGGTGTACTTTTAGGTAAGGCCTTTTACTATATCACACATTATTGAGGCACCAAACTAATTCGGCTAAATAAATAATCATGCACATTTAATTACCATCAAAAAGGTAGACGAGATTGATGATAATGCCATCATTACAAATGGTTAATGCCCATATGATCACTTAATACAACTTAGCAATATACCAAAGCCAGATACCGCCCATGGTGGCTCACACATCCGGCATTCAAACTTTTATAATCAATCGGGTAATTGGGTTGCGAATAAATTTCTATGCTAATTTCGCTGAGCTGATTATAAACCGCAGTAGCGATCGTATGTACATAATTTGGTAAAACACTTGTTTTCGTAAAATAAACCCTATCTTGAATACTTACGGAACCATTCAATTCATCATTAGAAAAAGCCAGGCTACAAGCTAAGCTTGCCGGAGCGAAGTTTCGTATACCTGTGATCCGGTTATCTATTTTATAAGCTGCTTCTTTCATGCTCCATAATATCCAAACCATTTCATCTGCACAGTCTGCGGTTGCAATTAAAATCTGCTCTGCCTGAGTAAAAATTTTATCCAGGTATCCTTTTCGTCGCCAGTTGCTTTGTACTTTCGCAAGATCTAAATCAACCACATCGTTGCCGATCATTTTTCACTTAGTTTTTCTTTAATTACTTCAATGGATGCCTTAACGGTAAGCATTTTTTCCATTGATGTGTTATCGATGGTAATGCCGAATGCTTCTTCAACATCTAAAATGATATCCACCAGGTTGGCCGAATTTATATTTAAGTCTTTAATGAAATCGGATTCTTCGTTCAGGTTTTCCAGTGCAGCTGAAGCCGGTGCGTAAGTGGTGATAATTGGTTTTAGTTTATGGATGATTTCTTCGTTACTCATGAGGTATATTTTTTAAGGATGATACAGGCATTTACATCGCCAAAACCGAAGCTTGCCTTAATTAAGGTATTGATTTTTATTGATTTCATTTTCTGCGGAATTTTTTCAGCATCGATTAACGCCGTAATGGCTGGATTTAAATCTTCGCAATTTACATTTGGAAACAGAAAATCATGGTGAATTTGCAACACAGATGCCACACATTCTATGCTTCCTGATGCGGTTAAACAGTGACCTGTCATTCCTTTTAAAGCATTAATATATGGGAAATCATCTCCCTTACGGTTCAGTGCAATCGTCCAGTTGCTAATTTCCAGGGCATCCATTGCTGTAGCGGTGAGGTGACCGTTGATGGCATCAATTTCATTGGCTTGAACTTGGGCATTTTCAAGTGCTTTGCTGATACACCTTTGAACTGCAGTTGAGTTAGGGGCAGTCATGGTTCCGGCACCTCTCTGACCGCCGGAGTTGGCATGTCCGCCTAAAATTTCAGCATAAATTTTTGCACCCCTGGTTTTTGCATGCGTTAAAGACTCCACTACAAAAGCACCTGCACCACTCCCGGGTACAAAGCCACTTGCTGTAGCACTCATAGGTCGCGAACCTTTTGCTGGGGTTTCATTGTGTTTATAGGTACAAACTTTCATTCCGTCGAAACCGCCCCAGATATAGGGGCCACTATCACTCGTGGCACCGGCAAGAACCACAGTTGCTTGTCCGCTTTTTATGCGTTCAAAAGCGGTGAGTAAGCTTTCTGTTCCGGTACAGCAGGCGGATGAGTTGGTGGAAATTTGATTTCCCAGTCCTATTTTTCCTGATAGGTAAGCACTTACTCCACTGTTCATGGTTTGCGCCACAACGGTGCTGCCTAAACGCCTGATTTCGAGTTTATCGATCGTATAAATGGCTTCTCTAAATCGGTCTATTCCAGAAGTTCCAGCACCGAACACCATTCCATAATCCCAAAAAGGTTCATCCGTTTCATTCAGCGGCAAACCTGCATCATGCCAGGCATCTATGCCGGCTATTACGCCATATAAAATCCCGGAGCTATTGAAGTTGCGTAATTCTAAAGGTGTAAAATATTGCGCAGCCAGTTCTGTTGAGACATCAGGTAATCCGGCAATCTGGCAAGAGAATTTCAGATCACTTAAATTTTGCTGGTGCTTAATTCCTGAAACACCATTTTTTATTGCAGATAGAAATCGATCTAACCCAATGCCGTTCGGTGAAACCACCCCCATTCCGGTAATGACTGCTCGATTATCCATTGATATTTTTAATAAACATTCCGGCCAGTTCTCCGTAGCAAACCTTATCTCCAGCCTGATTTTGCATGGTTATTTTACATTTCAGTTTATTGAATCGAAAATATATTTTTTCAGAAATTACGGTCACTTTATCGCCCGGGAAAACGGGCCTTAAAAATTCTACGTTAGTGGAAGTCATGACCACCTGACCTTTAAAAGTATGCTCTTCGGCCGAAAGCAGAAAAATCCCTAAACTGACCAGGCCAATCTGCGCCATGGTTTCCGTTAAAATAACACCGGGTGTAATGGGATGATCCTTAAAGTGGCCCTGGTAAAATTCAAGTTCAGGATTAAAAGTGAAGGAACCCGTTACACCATCCTCATTGATGCTTTCTATATCATCAACAAAAAGAAATGGTTTGGAATAGGGAAGAAGGGTTATGATTTCTCTGGATGTCATTTTTACCATTCGATTAAAATTCTTTGTGCAGAAAAACCAGGACCAAAGCTCAGCATTAAACCTTTTTCTCCTTTGGCAGGTTTTGAATCCAGAAAACGTTCCAAAACATATAAAACGGTGGCACTGCTCATGTTCCCGTAAAGGCGTAAAACTTCTTTGGTATCATTAATATTCTTTCCGAGTGCACCAAATAAACTTTCTACCATTTGTACAATTTTTTTGCCTCCCGGGTGAAAAATTAAATAATTAATGTCGTCGATCTTTAAATTTTGCTTTGCCAGAAAAGGATGGATAATGTCTGGGAAATGAGTTTCAATCGTTTGTGGTACTTCAATATCCAAAACCATTTTCAGTCCTGTGTTGGTGAGGTCAAAGCCCATCATGTGTTCCGCATCGTAAAAGTGGTACATTTCTTCGGCAATGATTTCAGGCCCTTCATCTTCTTCGTGAGAAGATAATAGCACACAAGCTGCACCATCTCCGAAAATAGCTGCACTTACAATGTTAGTCATCGAGAAATCGTTCAGCTGAAATGTTGCTGTTGGCGACTCTACTGCTACAACTGCTGCTCGTTTTCCAGGGTTTGCTTTTAAAAAGTTTTTGGCGTAGATCATTCCTGAAACGCCTGCGGCACAACCCATTTCTGTTACCGGAAGGCGAACAATATCTTGGCGGAGTTTTAATTGATTGATTAAATAGGCATCAAGAGAGGGAATCATGATTCCTGTACAGCTTACTGTGATTATAAAGTCAAGCTCTTGGGGTTTCCAGTTGGCTTTTTCCAAGGCATCGGTCAAACATTTAGCACCCAGTTTTATTCCTTCCCGGATATAGATTTTGTTCCTTTCTTCAAATGAAGCATCGCTGAAAACCTCTTCTGGGGACATGAAGGAATAGCGCTTATCAACCGCCGCATTTTCAAAAATCTTTTTTACTTTCCGGATAAACCGTTCATCCTGTCCGCTTAACCAGGCATCCAGGAATGGTACAATTTCTTCGGTGGCGCGGTTAAAAGGAGGTAAGGCTTTACTGACGGCTTTAATTTTTACGCTCATATTGATTTTATAATCCATTGGTAACGGAAAGCCCATCTCCATTGGATACTGAAACTTTCAAATTTTAATTCTGTTGAATATCGCTGCAGATCAGCTTTTTTAAATCCTCTTAAAATGGAAACCAGTCCATCTTTTCGAGACATTTCATTGAGGCTAAAAACAAAACAGATGGCATTGAATAAATAATAAGCCAGTTTGCTGCGGTGTAAATCATTAATCACTACTCCAAGATTAGCTTGCTGGTGAAATGAATTCATTAGGGCTAAAATTTCACTATCCTTAAAATGGTGCAGGGTTAATGTACATAAAATGATATCAAAATCTTTCGCTTTAAAGGCATCACTAAAAATATCCACACAGTCATAACTGATGTTTTCATAAGCTGCAGACAATCCCTCAGCGTGTTTGATGGTAAAAGCATTGGCATCAACCCCCGTCAGCTTAAAGCTAATTTTATTTTTTTGTCCGTAATCTGCTAATGTCCTCAGCATATCGCCGTTTCCACAACCTACATCCAAAATGGATATTTCCTTCTTATTCCGTTGGTTATTGATTAAAGTTTTAACACCATGTATGGTTACATTGTTTCCGCCAAGCAGTTTATTTATACTGGCAATTTTGTCAAGTGCATCTCTCAGGATTTCCCCTTCAAGGGCAAAGTCATCCATCAGCTCGGGCTCATCACTCCTGGTTTTGGTGTTTACTGGCATCTAACTTATAGTTATGGGTTTTCCGTGTGTCCGTTTAATTATTTTTGGTAAAAGTGCCGGGAATTTAGTGATGCAGTTTATCATAAAATCTGACAGGCTTTCATTTCTTAATAACCCTGAAAGGAGCTTGCCAGTTTTTAATCTTGAATTAAAATGGAGGTTCCATTCAAAGGTATAAGCATGCTCCAGATTTTTATGAGTGGAAATTTCTCCGTTAAAAAATTTTAGGATAAGTGTACTTGCGATTTGAGCGGCGTGGATAGCCATTCCCATTCCGTTACCACAGAGTGGATGGATCAACCCGGCGGTATCACCCACCATCAAAATATGGTTCTTAACGCTTTCTTTTTGTTCGAAAGAAATCTGACTGATGCTCAGGGGGGCATCAAAATGCATGGTGCTGTTTTCCAGAATCGCCCTCAGGTGTGGATTTTGATACAATACCTTTTCCTGATGTTCTTTGATGTTTTTATACTTTTTAAAAGAGGTGTAATTAACCAGGTAGCAAATGTTGATCAGCTGATGCTCTACTTTTGATACGCCGCAATAACCACCTTTAAAATGGTGCAAGGCAACGAGATCATTTGGGAAATCACCGCTATAATGTGCCTTAATCGCTAGCCAATCAGACTTTTCTTTAATAAAAGGGCGTTTAAGTTTAAGGTCTAAAGCTGATCTTTTACCGTAAGCTCCGATTGCGATGCGGCTTTTATAAGTTTTATCTTTTGTTATCACGTTGAAGATCTCATCCTTATAGACTATATCTAATACGGTATCCTGGAAGATGATGGCACCTGATTGTTTTGCCCTTTCCTGCAGGAAATAATCAAAGGTAAAACGACTCAATCCAAAGCCTCCTAAAGGCAAATCGGCATGAATCAGTGCACTTTTTGGTGTGCTCATTTCAAATTTAGTGATCTCTGTTGGATTTAAAACAGCAGGATTTGCACCTAACGCTGTGAGGTATGGCAAAACCTCGTTTGAGACGTACTCGCCGCAAACCTTATGGTGAGGATAGCCATCTTTCTCGATCACAATTACCGATTTTCCAGCCTGCGACAAATGAATGGCGCTAACCAATCCGGCAAGGCCCCCTCCAATAATAATTACATCTGCATCAAGCATGATGCAATTTATGGTAATTAAATGAAGAATGCCTGAACTTG
This sequence comes from Pedobacter psychrotolerans, assembly GCF_004340665.1. Classification (GTDB taxonomy): domain Bacteria; phylum Bacteroidota; class Bacteroidia; order Sphingobacteriales; family Sphingobacteriaceae; genus Pedobacter; species Pedobacter psychrotolerans. Next base: position 493,350 of record NZ_SLWO01000002.1, on the reverse strand, counting down.
AGTTTGATTATTAAATTACTGCTTTTACCGAAATGTACTCGTGGTGAACCGGAGGCTAATTGATCACTGTGATTAAAAATGGTCTTCTCCACAAATTTACATGATGAACCTATCTGTCACTCCGCTCTTCCATGTTTAGATCGGTATCGAACGGACTTTTCGTAAACGGATAGATAGATTGGTTGATAAAGCCTTTTGGATAGGAAGCCTCATGAACACCCGTGCCAGCTGGCCATTCGTTTTTAGGTAAATAATAAGTGCCGAACATCATATCAATAAAAGGAAAGATGGATGCAAAGTTATGCCCATAATATTTAGGATCTTCGCAGTGGTGCCAGTGGTGATACTGTGGCGTAGTAAAAATATATTTAAGCGGGCCGAAATTGATTCTGGTATTGGCATGGATTAACACGGCATGGATGGCGATGAAAATAATATACACGTTAAATACGGTTGATGAAAAACCAAATATGTAAAGTGGAATGAAGGTCATTGCCCTGGTGAAAAAGATATCAATAAAATGCGTTCGGCTTCCGGCTAACCAATCCATATTTTGTGTGGAATGGTGGATGGAATGAAAACGCCAAAGTGATACCCGCGTGTGGAAAAAACGGTGTGCCCAATATTGAAATAGATCTGTCGTAAAGAAAGCTAAAAATAATGCCACTATAAAAGGTAAGCCTTGTACCCAGGTGTGCAATTTATCTAATCCCATCCAGCCAAAAAACAGTACGGCGGGCTTTTGGGTGATGATACCAAAAAACTGGATGAACAAATGACTGATTACAAAATAGGTTAAATCAGTACGCCATTCTTCATGAAACTTGGTTTGCTCATTATTCTTTGGAAAAAATAATTCCAGCGGAACAAAAATGGCGACCATTAAGAGCAAATCCAGAATCATCCAGTCTAAACCAAAATGCCAGCTTGATTTGGCTACGTCTCTACCTTCAACACTCAAAGCACCAAAAATAACAGCCAGCGCCGCCAAGGCAAAACCTGGCCAGCCCCATTTGAGTTTTTTGCTTAAAATAATACTTAATGCAGCAAAGAAAAAGGAAGCGATTACACCGCCAAGCATGAGCATTTCCATACTGTCTTTAGTATAAATTTCTCTAAATTCTGGCGTGGTCAATTTTTCAGGGTAGTAAAAACAAAGAATTCCGAGCAACGCTAAAACAGCCAGGAAAATAGAAATATAACCACTGATCTGGCCTTGGCCAACCACTAATCGTTTATTAGGAGACATTATTTTGCATTTTGATGATAACAATTATAACAAAAAATAACTTTCTAATTCACCCTAATATTTTAATTCGGTTAATTAGTGAAGAATTGAAGTGTGTTTTAAAATGAGAATTGAGTATTAAGATTCTTGTATGCTAAGTGGTTCTAATAGCTGATTTACCAGAAAAAAAACATATATGAATTGCTGTAATTCATTCTAAAAAACATTTGTTCTTATTTAGGGTTGCTTTAACAGGCATCGTCATGTTGCAATGCTTTTCTTTTTTAAATAATCAGTAATTTTGAAAATACGATGATGCTACTTAACTATTTGCGCTTTTTACTGCTTCCTTTCTCTTTAATTTATGGTATTGCCATTACGCTTCGTAAAAAGCTTTACGATTCGGGGGTAATGCCTTCAGTTAAGTTTGAATTGCCAGTAATTTGTGTGGGTAATTTGGCGGTTGGTGGCTCAGGGAAAACGCCAACAACGGAGTATTTAGTCAGGTTATTGACAACTTATAAAGTTGCTATTTTAAGCAGGGGTTATGGCCGTAAAACAAAGGGATTTATATTGGCAGACGGTGATGCTACTGCAGAAAGCATTGGAGATGAGCCTTTACAATATTATCAAAAGTTTGATGGTGTAACGGTAGCGGTTTGTGAAGATCGGGTTAAAGGCATAGAAAAATTAAAGGAAAATCATGATCTGATTATTTTAGATGATGCCTTTCAGCATCGTCGTGTAAAAGCAGGATTAAATATTTTACTTTTTGAGTTTCGTAAATTGGGAACCTTGCAGTTTTTGCTTCCAGCTGGGAACTTACGTGATGTTTTTTCATCCAGAAAAAGAGCTGATGTTTTGTTGGTTACGAAATCACCTGTTCCGCTCTTGCATGTAGCACAACAAGCATCTATAAATGAACTGCAGCCTAATCAGGCGCAAAAGGTGCTACACAGTTATTTGAAATACGGGGATTTGAAACATCTCTATCTTCCTGAAAGTCGTTCACTAACGTCTATTAAAGATTATGAAATATACTTGCTAACAGGTATAGCGAATCCAGATCCTTTAATTGACGAGTTGGAAAAATATACCAAAACCATCAAACACGAAAAATTTCCAGACCATTATGCATTTAAAACAGCGGACATTAAAAAGTTTAAATCGGCTTTTGAATCGGGTAATGAAAAAGAAAAAATCATCATCACAACAGAAAAGGATAGCAAACGTTTAAATGCTGCGGGATTTAAAGATTTACTGGTAAATTTACCAGTATATTTTTTACCCATTGAGGTTGAATTATTTGAAGAAGATAAGATTACCTTTGATGAACTTATTTTGAACTATGTTAAGAGTAATAGAAGAAACCGTTGAGTATATTAAACGTAAAACTGAGAACTTTCAGCCAGAAATAGGTATTATTTTAGGCACTGGCTTGGGTGGATTGGTTAAGGAAATTGAAATCGAACATCAGTTGATGTATTCTAATATTCCTAATTTTCCAATTTCTACTTTAGAATTTCATAGTGGTAAGTTAATTTTTGGAACGTTAAACGGGAAGAAAATCATCGCCATGCAAGGGCGTTTGCATTATTACGAGGGTTATAGTATGCAGCAAATCACTTTTCCGGTTCGGGTAATGAAAGGTTTGGGCATCGAAAACTTAATCGTTTCAAATGCTGCAGGTTCTTTAAATCCTGAATTTAAAAAAGGTGATTTAATGATTATTGAAGATCATATCAATCTTCAACCAGAAAATCCTTTACGTGGTTTAATTGAAAGCTCACTTGGGCCTCGTTTTCCTGATATGAGCGAACCTTATAAGCGTGATATCATTGCTAAGGCGTTAAAGATTGCTGAAGCTGTAGAGGTAAAATGCCATAAAGGTGTTTACGTAGCAGTTTCTGGTCCGAATTTAGAAACCAAAGCCGAATATAAATATTTACGATTAATTGGAGGCGATGCCGTTGGCATGAGTACCGTGCCTGAAGTGATTGTTGCCAACCATGCAGGTTTGCCTGTGTTTGCCATTTCAGTTTTAACTGATGAGGGTTTTCCGGAAGATTTACAGCCCTTTAATTTAGATGAAATTTTAGAAGCTGCGGCGAAAGCGGAACCCAAAATGACAGAAATTTTAATCCGCTTAGTTGCTGAATTGTAGAATGGGTAGACTGGCTCAAATTTGTTTCTTCATCTTACTGCTTACGGGTATTAATAGGGCTTTTGCTCAGGATTTAAAAACCAGTATTAATAATAAAACGGAAGCAGATTCCATCAGGAAAAAACTCGATGGGAAAGATTCTGTTATCTATACTGCAAAATTTATCCGTTACACTAAACTTGGTTTAAGTAAGGATAGTATTGTATTACTGCCTCTTGATACTTCTACCACTAATATTCAGAATTATAGTCCGCTTTTACAGCCTCAGCATCCTACTATTAATAATGGAAATATGGGGCTTTCTGCCAGGCCATTACTTTATGAGCCTAGTAAAAGAATTGGTTTCGACGTGGGTTTTCATTCATTGGATTATTATGCCCTCACACCGGATGATATTGTTTATTATCAGGCCAGAGCACCATTCACCAGCTTATATTTAATTAGTGCCGGACAGAAAGAGCAGCTTTTTAAAATGATTCATAGTCAGAATATTAAAAAGAACTGGAATGTAGGCGTTAATTTTAACCGTGGTGATTCGCGTGGTTTTTACCGGAGGCAGCGTGGAGATAATTTAAATGTTGCTGTATTTTCATGGTATCAATCGCAAAGTAAGCGATATAACATGTGGGCATCAGTTATTTTTAATACCATGCGGGCTTATGAAAATGGCTCCAACAGTGATCCAGCAATATTTGAACCTGGCTATCAGAAGATAGAACGGAGTGCGGAAGTGGTTAATTTAAATACCGCCAGAAACATGTATCGTAAAAATACTTTGTTTTTAAAACAGACATATTATGTGGGCCGGATTGATACTTCGGCTAATGCCAACAATTCTGTTTTACCCACGAATAAAGTAACCTATACTGTAGAGTACAATAGCGATAACTATAGTTTCTTTAAAAATGAGCTTGATGTAAATGGTGTGATGCCGACAGGGCTGGCGGATGCTACCTTCACCAACGATTCGACGAAAGTAAAACACCTTAAGAATGAATTTATTTATAGCTTTTTTTTACGTCCGAAAAATTCTACGGTAATCAAAAATGAATTGAAGGTTGATGCTGGTATTCGTCATGATTATTATCAGCATCGGTTTTTAGGCTTTAAACCTGATGGGTTAACTTATGAAGAAAGTAAGTTCACTTATCAGAACGTTACGGTTTTAGGATCGGCCGGGTATCGTTTTTCAAATAATATAGATTTTAACCTTGATCTGCAACAAATCATTCAAGGAGAAAATGCTGGTGATTATCTATATGAGGCTAAAAGTAGAATTCTTTTAAGTAAAGCAGTAGGTAGGATCGAATTGGGCGCTTATGTGCAAAATCAATCTCCTGCGCAGCTTTTTAATTATTATCATGGTAACCATTACAGATGGGACAATACGGATTTTAAGAACACAAAAATTGCCAACCTATCTTTCAACTTTATTAATGATAAATATGAATTTACTGCTGGTGCGAAGTATTTTTTAACCAGCAATTATTTATATTTTGGTTTGGATGATAGCGATGGAACCAATGCTATAACACCCAGACAAGTAAATGGAGACATCAGCCTGATTAGGTTTGATATTTCAAAAAAATGGCGGTTTGGAAAATTTGTACTGGAAAATTATTTAGCTTATCAAAAAACAGATCAGAATGATATCTTAAGAACTCCTGAATTTTATACTTATAATAGTATTTATCTGAACAATACTTTCTTTAAGGTATTAAAGGCGAATATTGGATTTGATGTAAGGTATAATTCTGAGTATGCGAATTATTCATATTCACCAGCAACAGCACAATTTTATATTGGCAGCAATACGGTCTATCAATCAACACCTATTGTTGATTTCTTTTTGAAAGCAAATTTAAAAAGGGCTAATCTTTTTATTAAATATGATTTCATTAATCAGGGTTTATTTGTTCCGGGGTATTATACGGTTAACCGCTACCCGATGCAGGATGCTTTATTGAAGTTTGGTGTAAGCTGGAATTTTTACGATTAATTTTTAGCATTCAGAGCGTAGCGAAGAAACTTATTAATAAACCCTAGTAAAGTTCATATAAACGTATGCTAAGGCATAAGGAAAGTGAATTTTAGTGCTAATTGATAAAAAGATTCTTCATGCCTAAGAATGACAGCGAGGCAGTAAAAATACCAGAATGCTTCTTAAGCTTTGACAAATTAATAACGATCGTGAGCGAAATTCGTCCAAACCCCAATTTGTTGATTCATCTTCTTGAACTTGATTCAGGATCTTCATGAAGCTTCAATTATTGAATCCATAAAAAAAGCCGTTCTGAAATGAATCAGAACGGCTTTTTAAAATTTTAGCTTTCTTAGAAAGAATAACCAACTGAAAAACCTAATACGCGGTTAGTCAATTTGTTAGAGTTATCTTTTCTATCTTTAGGTGTTAAGTCTGTAAGACCTAAACCATAGTTAGCACCAACTGAAATACCTGAATTTAAACGGTAAGCTAAACCGAAGTTAGCACCAAATTCTGTACTGCTATAATTTTTGTCAGTAGCACTACCAAAAGATAAATCATTTTCACCCGAACTTGTGATCGTTGAGCTAGAGTTGTTTGTGTTATTAACTGCTGTAGCAGTAGATTCTAATTTGTTTTTTCCAGAAACATTGAAACCAATGTAAGGACCTGCACTGATTTGAATTGCTCCAGCATCGCCAGTTGGGATTCTGAACACGGCATTAACCGGAACCTCAATAGTCATTAAACTAGTTTTGTTACTTGATACAGTAGTTGTAGTGATGTTGTTAGCCGTTAGCGAGGTAGTTGACTCAAACTTAGCGCCCTTGTTTTGTAATGAAATTCCAGGTTGGATAAAAAAGTTATTACCCACACCAAAATCTGCAAAAGCTGTAACATTAAAACCAACATTGTCTTTTACATTATCGTTAAAAGCTTCGTTGCTGTTATCGCCACTTGAATGAAATCTAGCCAAGTTAACTCCTGCTTTAATTCCGAATCTAGCATCTGATCCTGTCATTGTTGTTGTTTGCGCAAAAGCACCTGTTGCCAATAATACCACTGATGCACTTAATAGTAACTTTTTCATAATATCTTTCTTAGATAAATAATCTTGTTTAAAATAATAAGGCCTAAACCTTTTGTTAATTAAAGCCTTCCTTCCAAAAGGTGTGCCAATTGTTTATTTCAAGAAAAATTTCAAAGCTAATATATTGTTCACCAGTGCTTTTTTACAATGATTTTAGATTGAAGCGCAATCTTAAGCTGGATTCCATACGTCTTTGTGAAGTGTATACAAATTAGGAATATGAATAAATTGGAGGAGTTAGTTCTTCTTTGGATGCCTGATTATGTTTTCTGTGGCTTTTTCTTTGCAGCCGGAAAAAGTACATTATTTAGGATAAGACGATAACCTGGCGAATTTGGATGCAAATTTAAATCCGTAGGCGGATCGCCAACGGCATGCTGATAATCTTCAGGATCATGCCCGCCGTAAAAGGTAAACTGACCCTTTCCTATTTCACCATGTAGATACCTTACTTCTGAGGCTCCTTTATTTTCTCCCAAAACGGTTACACTGGGTTTTACCAGACTCTTTTTAAATGCGGTTGTTTGCCCCATGAAACCCTTAATTACTTTATCATGATTTTGCGTGAGCATGGTTGGAACCAAATCCCACTTTGCTGAGAAATCAAATAAGGTGAAATAATCATTACTTTGATTTAGTGTTCTGAACTGGGTAACATCAATGTCCGAAAATTCGTAGTTCATAGGGTTATTATCCAATTTGAAATTTTGAAAGGCAAGCGTTTTATTAAAATCAAGTTTAGACTGTGCGTTTGGATCAGCGCCATCGCCATCAAACATCTGAGCACAAATATCTACACCTTCAGCAGCTAGGGCAATGTCAAAACTATCTGTTCCGGAGCACATGGCGAACATAAAACCACCGCCAGCACAATATTCTTTAATGTGTTTAGCAACGGCGAGCTTCATTTCAGAAACCTTTTTATAACCCAGTCTTTTGGCCAGTGATTCCTGATTCTTAACATCATCCTGATACCATTTAGCATACCTGAAATTAGACCAGAACCGACCATATTGCCCGGTGAAATCTTCATGGTGCAGGTGCAGCCAATCATATTTACTTAATTTATCCTGGATAATGTCGTCATCATAAATAACATCATATGGGATTTCTGCATAAGTTAATACGAGGGTTACCGCATCATCCCAGGGCAATTTACTTTTAGGTGAATACACTGCAATTTTAGGTGTCTTCTCTAATTTAACCATTTCCATATTAACGGATGGATCGCTAATTTCATTTAAAAGATTAATCACCTTGCTGTCGGCCATTACCTCATATGAAACGCCTCGGATTTTTAATTCATCTTCAACATTTTTATTGTATTTAATCAGGAAGCTTCCTCCTCGATAATTTAAAAGCCAATCTACTTCTACTTGTTTGCTAATTGTCCAATAGGCTATGCCATAAGCTTTCAAATGGTTTTTCTGGTCTTCATCCATATAAATTAACAGGGAAGATGCCCGAACGCCAAAGGTGCAAAGCAGACAAAATAACAGGATATAATGTTTCTTTTTCAAAATGATGTTACTTAAAATACTAAAATACCTCATTTAAATTGGTTAGAAAAATTTAATGGTATCAGATGTAATACAATTTTGTTATTTTTGCCTTTTACTTAAAAAAACTGAACTGTTTTTTTAAGCGTCGAATTATAAATTTAGTACCAAAATTGATATGAGTAAAGCAATAATAAAAACCGAAAAAGGAAATATGACTGTTGAGTTCTTTGAACAAGATGCTCCTAAAGCAGTTGCAAACTTTAAAAAATTAGCCAATGAAGGCTTTTATGATGGGGTAACTTTCCACCGTGTAATTCCTGATTTCATGGTTCAAACTGGCTGCCCGAATTCTAAAGATGGTGCTACTGGTATGCCAGGCACTGGTGGCCCGGGTTACAAGATTGATTGTGAGCTTGATGGCGAAAATCAATATCATGATCGTGGTGTGTTATCAATGGCTCATGCTGGTCGCAATACAGGTGGTTCTCAGTTTTTTATCTGCCATAGCAGAACGAATACTGCACATTTAGACCGTAACCATACTGTTTTTGGTAAAGCAGTTGAAAATGTTGACCTTGTAGATGATATCCGCCAGGGAGATAAAATTTTAGGTATTGAAATAGTTGAAGATTAGTAAAAAGATGCGGGATGTGAGGTATTAGATTCGAGATATTATTCTCCGATTTGAATTTCTTTCTCAGTTAAATAATTAGATAATAGATTTGGGTATTTTATTTGAGCGATTTCGCACATCTTATTTCTCAAATCTCACATCTCAAAAAAAGATATTATGAATTTAAGAGGAATTGTTGCCGTATCTGGCAGACCTGGTTTATTTAAACTGGTTGGACAAAATAAAGTAGGTTATATTTTAGAGGGTTTAGATGCTCAGAAAACTAAAGTAGTAGCAAATATTACCAATACAAAATTAGCTTCATTAGAAGATATTACAGTGTATGGTGAAGATGAAGAAATCAAGTTATCTGATATTTTTGCTAAAATTTCTGAAAAAGGAACTACACCAGATTTAAAAGGTGATTTACGTTCATATTTTTTAGAAGTTGCTCCTGGTCATGATCAGGAAAAAGTTTATGCTTCGGATATGAAAAAAATCATCACCTGGTATAACTTATTGAAAGATTTGCCATTATTTACAGAAGATACTCCTGAAACTCCAGGTTCTCCGGCTGAGGTTAGCCTGGCGGAGGAAAAAGTTGCAGCAGATAAAAAACAAAAATCTGCAAGCGCTAAAGGTTCAGCAAGTGCTAAAGCAAGTACAAAAACTTCTGCACCGGCTAAAAAAGCAAGTATGACAAGCAAAAAAGGCGTTTAAGCTTTTATTTGAATGTAGTTAAAAACACCAGGCTTATTGTCTGGTGTTTTTTTATGTCTTGATTTTAGAAGAAATAGTATAAAATAGCTACAATCACAATGGATACGATGATGCTGATCCAAAGCATTCTGCTGTTTCCACTTTGATTACTTCTAAACCTGTATTGTCTTTTATATTTATCTAACATATTCGTTTTTTTATTTAATGATGATGTTTGGCGCATTATTCCACACTATTCATGTTTTGTGATTAAAACCTAATATTCTTCTCCTATTTAGGCATGATGATATGGCTCGCCTTTTAAGATACTGAATCCACGGTACAATTGTTCTACAAAGAACAAACGGATCATTTGATGCGAAAAGGTCATGTCTGAAAGTGAGATTAGTCCATTTGCTCTTTTGTAAATGCCATCATCAAAGCCATATGGACCGCCGATGATAAAAATCAGATGTTGAACACTTCCAATCATTTGTTTATTCAAATAATCAGAAAATGCTATTGAAGAATATTTTTTTCCTTTTTCATCTAATAAAATAACAACATCGCCATTATTGATTTGTTTGTGCAATAATTCTGCTTCCTTGCTTTTTTGCTGTGCTTCACTTAGGTTTTTCACATTCTTAACATCAGGGATAGCTAAAAAGCTGAAATTAATATAATGCTTCAAACGGTTAATGTATTTATCAATACCTTCAATTAAATATTTATCCTCAGTTTTGCCAATGGCTATTAAAGTAATCTTCATTTAATATTTTGCTATCTTTAGAATTTTCAGCGATTCAAAGATAATGTTAAAAACACAAGCACAAATAATATCTGGTTATAGTCAAAAAATTACTGAAGTAACGGACCGCATTGATCAGACCAAAAACCAAATAGATCAACTCTCTTTGGTTAGAATAGGACTCTTTCTGATAGAAATTCTATTTTTCGTTTTGCTTTTAAATTCTGCCGATGATAGCTGGAGAACACTTCTTCAAATTTTGCTCTTATTACCTGTTCTTGTCTTTGCTTATATCGTTAAAAAGCAAAGTAAGCTGGATCGGGAGATTGAGTATCAAAAAGAACTGTTGTGGGTGTATCAAAATGAATGGAACATTTTAAATGGTAAGACAAATGGTTATGACGATGGTAAATCATTTGAATCAGAATCTCATCCTTATTCTTCTGATTTGGATATTTTTGGAAATGCATCGCTTTATGGATTTTTAAACAGGTGTTACACTAAAAATGGTCGGGAATTGCTGGCTAAAAGTTTAGCAGAGAAATCATTTAGGAGCAGGATTATAGATAGGCAGGAAGCCGTAAAAGAAATGCAAACTAAAATTGAAGATACCTTCGATTTCAGGGCAAATCTGCATGGGCACGATGTTGAAAAAATTGAACAGATTAAAATTCAGCTCAAATTTCAACTTGGTGAACAGTTGAGTTTCATTAGGAATAAGATATTAAAATCTTATGTAGCCATTACACCTTACATTTCTGGATTAATATTTTTGGCTGCAATATTTTTAAGCGGTACCTTTTGGAATGTACTTACCATCTATATGATCGTTAATATAGGTGTTACTGTATTGCAAAACTCAAAAATAGATAAGGTGTTTTATAGTTTTGGAGGCAGTTCCAGTTTACTGAATGGTTATGCTGATGCGATTTTATGGACGGAGAATCACCCTTGGACGAGTACTTATATCCAAGCACTATTTCATTCAAAAGTTCCCGTTAGCCAAGAGATTAAGGGGCTATCTAAAATTATACAACGTTTTGATACCAGGTTAAATGTTGTAGTGGGTACAGTACTTAATGCTTTGTCTTTATGGGATCTTAAATGTTGCATCCAACTGAATCAATGGTATCAATCTTCATCAAATGATGTGATTTCGGCGCTTAACCACTTAGGTGATTTTGAAGAATTAATCTCTTTGGCTACTTCAGCACATAATGAACCAGAATGGATTTTTCCAGAAATTACAGATGCCTTTACCTTAACTACCACAGCTGTTGGACATCCTTTAATTTCCCCAGAAATAAGAATCACCAATTCCTTTACTTTAGAAGCGAGGCCTACAGTAGATATTGTAACTGGTTCTAATATGGCTGGAAAAAGTACATTCCTCCGTACATTGGGTATTAACATGGTACTGGCTTATGCTGGAGCACCAGTATGTGCACAATCAATGAGTCTTTCCGTTTTTTCGATCAATACCTATATGCGAATTAAAGATTCGCTGAATGAAAGTACCTCTACTTTTAAAGCGGAACTGAACCGTTTAAAAATGATTTTAGATCATGTTGTAAGTGATAAAGATACTTTTGTATTAATTGATGAAATGTTGCGGGGAACGAATAGTCGTGACAAATACCTGGGGTCAAAGGTTTTTGTAGAAAAACTAATTGCAGAAGGCACACCTGCACTCTTTGCTACCCACGATTTGCAATTGGCTGATCTTAAAAATGATCACGAACAGACGCTTCGAAATTTTCATTTTGATATTCAAATTGCTGATGGCGAAATGAAATTCGACTATAAATTGAAAGAAGGTCCTTGCGCTACATTTAATGCTGCAATTTTGCTGAAAGAAATTGGGTTAACTTTAGAATAATTTACTTCTTGTGGTCAGATCGTTAAATATAGAATCGCAGGAAATAATATGTTTATCTGTTTAAACCGGTTAAAAAAATCTTTATACAATCTCAATTGTTAATGATTTCTTAATAGTAAACTTGCAATTTACGCTCAATCAATTGATAAGATGATTAAAGCAAGTGATTTTGGTAATGATTTTTCCTGGGGTGTGGCTACAGCAGCAACACAGATAGAGGGTGCTGCACAGCTGTATGGCAAAGGCCCTTCCATCTGGGATACCTTTTCTGCCAGAAGTGGAAAAATTAAAAAGGGACATAAATTAGATATTGCCTGCGATTTCTATCATCGATATCGCGAAGATATCCAATTGGTTAAACTTTTAGGTTTTAAGGTCTTTCGGTTTTCTATAGCTTGGGCAAGAATTTTACCCGATGGGAGAGGTGAAGTTAATCAGGAAGGGATCAGATTTTATCATAATTTGATTGACGAGTGTCTTACCCAGGGCATTACCCCATGCATTACTTTATATCATTGGGATTTACCTCAGGCATTGGAAAATGAAGGTGGGTGGACGAGTTTCAGTATTAATGCCGCATTTAATGCTTTTGTGAGCCTTTGTGCTGCTGAATATGGAGATAAGGTAAAGAACTGGTTGGTGTTAAATGAGCCTTTCGGATTCACATCATTGGGTTATATGCTGGGTATTCATGCACCTGGCAGAACCGGATTAAGCAATTTTTTTCCTGCCGTTTTGCATACTGCCATTGCACAGGCAGAAGGCGGGAAGATTCTTCGTGCTGAAATTCAAGGTGCCAATATAGGTACCACTTACTCTTGCTCTGAGATTATTCCTTATACCCAAAGTGATAATGATCTCCTGGCTGCGAAGCGGGTAGATTGTTTGATGAACAGGTTATTTGTTGAACCAGCCCAGGGTTTAGGATTCCCAACAGAAAACTGGGATGTGCTGGAGAAATTTCAAATTGAATATGGTACCTGGCGATTGAATGAACGGATGAAGTTTGATTTCGACTTTATTGGCTTGCAGAATTATTTCCCTTTAACCATAAAATACAACGCCTTTATTCCTGTTATTCAGGCTTGGGAAGTTAAAGCAAAGAGCCGCAAAAAACCACACACCGCAATGGGCTGGGAAATTAATGCTGATAGTTTTTACAGGATTATTAAACAGTTTGCTGCTTATCCAAATATTAAAAATTTAGTAATTAGTGAAAATGGTGCTGCTTATCATGACAAGATAACAGATGGAAATATTGTAGATGCTGAACGGATTGAATACTTCGAGCTTTATCTAAGTGCTTTGTTAAAGGCAAAGAAAGAGGGAATCAATATTACTGGTTATATGGCCTGGACTTTAATGGATAACTTTGAGTGGGCGGAGGGTTTTAATGCCCGCTTTGGTTTGGTTCATACCGATTTTAAAACATTAACCAGAACGATTAAATATTCAGGTTACTGGTGGCAGGAGTTTCTGAGGAATTAGGTTTTTTATTTCCCGCTGATTCGGAGATGATAAGCGCAGATTTAAAAGGATCGATAGGTTTATTAAGGAATTCTTTACGGCTCATTGCTATCCATCATGTCCTTACTCAACTCATTTTATAGTTAGGCGTTGATCTGTGTTGATCAGCGATTTTATTTTTTTAAATCTGCGGGAGAAACCATTTTAAGTAATAATCATTAGAAAATGATGTTTGTATTCCCCGCTGATTTTTGGAGATGATAAGCGCAGATTGAAGATTATAGCATCGTGTATAGTTGTACATTATTTTCCCGCTGATTTTTGGAGATAAGAAGCGCAGATTTAAATGGATGTGGTGGAGATTTTGACGATATTATAATTGCCAACATCTATAATTTCTTAAATAATAACTATTTTAACGCTATGAGCGATAAAACTATAGTGCATAGTACATATTATAATTCAATGGAAGCCAATATTATTAAATCCAGACTGGAGGATAGTGGTTTTGCTTGTTTTCTTGCAGATGAAAATGTTGCAACGCTTAATCCACTTTATAATCAGGCAATTGGCGGGGTAAAGCTTATTGTATTTGAAAAAGATGTACTGGCTATAAATGAATTGTTAGCTATAGAATATCCAGTACTTGATCAGCAAGAGTTTAGTGAATATACACCTGAAGAAACTGCAGGTGTAGCCTGCGAAAAATGTGGTTCACTCAATGTGAGTTATGGGATAGCAACACAAGATAAGCACAGTTCATTGGTAAAAATTTTAGCCTTAATATTACTCGTGCTTCCATTCTTCGCAAAGAAATGCTACCATTGTTATGACTGTGGTTATGAGTTTAAATAATGATCAAACATTCATTTTATAGTTAATTGTTGATCTGTGTTGATCAGCGATTTTTATTATTTTAAATCTGCGGGAGAAACCTTTTTAAGTAATAATAATAATTAGAAAGTGATATTTGTTATTTTCCGCTGATTTTGAAGATAAGAAGCGCAGATTTAAAAGGATAGGATATTAAAATAACATGATTTATCAAAAAATCCCGTTCTGATTTTACTCAAAACGGGATTTGTTATATAAACTCCAGGCTCTCGACTGAAGGCTTCAGACTTAATTAAAGCGCCGCTTTTGCAGCAGCTTCAGCTCTGATAATGTTCAATGCACCACCGGCTTTAAACCAATCGATTTGTTGTGCATTATAACTGTGGTTAACCTGGAAAGATTCTTCAGTGCCATCTGCATGATGTAAAACCAACGTTAATGGTTGATCTGGAGCAAATTCAGTTAAGCCTAAGATGTCAATTTTATCATCCTCAAGGATTTTATCATAATCATCTTTGTCAGCAAAAGTTAAGCCCAACATACCTTGTTTCTTAAGGTTAGTTTCGTGAATACGTGCAAAAGATTTTACCAATACCGCACGAACACCTAAATGACGAGGTTCCATAGCTGCGTGTTCACGAGATGAACCTTCACCATAATTTTCATCACCCACTACAATTGAACCAATGCCAGCTGCTTTGTAATCACGTTGTGTAGCCGGAACAGGACCGTATTCACCCGTTAATTCGTTTTTAACATTATCTGTCTTATCATTGAAGTAGTTCACTGCTCCAATTAACATATTGTTAGAAATATTATCTAAGTGACCACGGAACTTTAACCATGGACCAGCCATAGAAATATGATCTGTTGTACATTTTCCTTTGGCCTTAATTAAAAGATTTAAACCTTTTAAGTCAGTACCTTCCCAAGGTGTAAAAGGATCTAGTAATTGCAAACGGTGCGAAGATGGAGAAACTAAAACTTCTACCGAAGAACCGTCTGTAGCTGGTGCCTGATAACCTGCATCTTCAACTGCAAAACCTTTTGTAGGTAATTCATCACCGGTAGGTGGATCTAATTTGATTTGTTCCCCTTTGTCGTTGGTTAATGTATCCGTTAATGGATTGAAACCTAAATCTCCAGCGATTGCGATAGCAGCAACCATTTCTGGTGAGGCTACGAAAGCGAAAGTATTCGGGTTACCATCAGCACGTTTAGCAAAATTTCTGTTAAACGAGTGTACGATTGTATTTTTCTCTGCTTTTTCTGCTCCTGTTCTGTCCCACATCCCAATACATGGTCCGCAGGCATTAGTGAAAATGGTCGCATTTAAATCTTCGAAAGTTTTTAAATAACCATCACGGTCAGCCGTATAACGTACCTGTTCAGATCCTGGGTTAATTCCAAATTCTGCTTTAGTTACCAAACCTTTTGAAATGGCCTGATTTGCGATTGATGCTGCTCTTGATAAATCTTCATACGAAGAGTTGGTACAAGAACCAATTAAACCCCATTCTACTTTTAAAGGCCAGCCATTTTTCTCTGCCTCCACTTTCATTTGAGAAACAGGAGTAGCTAAATCTGGTGTAAAAGGACCATTTAAATATGGCTCTAATTCATCAAGATTGATTTCAATTACCTGATCAAAATAGTTTTCAGGATCAGCATAAACTTCGCTATCACCCGTTAAATATGCTGCAATTTTATTAGCCTCATCAGCTACTTCATTTCTACCTGTAGCACGTAAATAACGTTCCATGCTTTCATCATAACCGAAAGTAGAAGTAGTTGCACCGATTTCAGCGCCCATATTACAAATGGTACCTTTACCTGTACAGCTTAAGTTGATTGCACCATCGCCAAAATATTCTACAATTGCACCAGTACCACCTTTTACAGTTAAAATACCAGCCACTTTTAAAATAACGTCTTTAGCAGCAGTCCAGCCGTTTAATTTACCTGTAAGCTTAACACCGATTAACTTTGGAAATTTTAGTTCCCATGGTAAACCAGCCATTACATCACAAGCATCAGCACCACCAACACCAATGGCTACCATACCCAAACCACCAGCATTTACGGTGTGTGAGTCGGTTCCAATCATCATTCCACCTGGGAATGCATAATTTTCTAAAACTACCTGGTGAATAATACCAGCTCCTGGTTTCCAGAAACCGATACCATATTTATTTGATACAGATGATAAGAAATCAAAAACTTCAGCACTTTCAGTTCTGGCATGCGGTAAATCTATTGATGCACCTTCTTTTGCCGTAATTAAGTGATCACAGTGAACGGTTGAAGGAACAGCCACTTGTGGGCGACCAGCTTGCATAAATTGCAAAAGCGCCATTTGGGCGGTAGCATCCTGCATTGCAACACGGTCTGGTGCGAAATCTACGTAATCCGTTCCGCGTGAAAATGCTTTTTTAGGATCGCCATCCCAAAGGTGAGCATACAATATTTTTTCTGATAATGTTAAAGGTCTGCCAACTACTTTACGGGCTGCATCAATGCGGCTTGGGAAGTTTGCATACACCTTTTTAATCATGTCTATATCAAAAGCCATCGATTTTTATTGGTTAAAAGGTAATACTTCTATTCTAATAGCTGCGAATTTACAAAAAAAAAGCACCTGTTCCGGTCATCCTTAGATCATTGTATTATTTGGAAGTGTTCTAAATAATAGCGCTATCCATATTTAAACGATTGTTTTCTTGTTTACAATATCTATTTTAAGTTTGATTAATAATCGGCATTCAGGAAACAAATGTATATACACTAGAATTATCATGGGTGTTCATTACCGAACGTTAATGTTCGTTTCCGGACACGAATCCAAAAATAATCAACAAAAATAATACTTCATACCATAGAAATAGACACTTCATTTACTGGCATAACAATCGCTAAGGGCTATAGCGTTGAAAAAGTGAAACCTTTTTCAGTGAAATACTTTAAAACCAACGGTAATGTGTATTCTAATCTGTCAAAAGCCTTCAAGCTATCATGAAAAACAATGATGGAGCCGTTTTCGGTGTGATTGATTACGTTTTGATAACATTTTTCTGGAGAGAGATTAATGTCGAAGTCACCGCTGAGTACATCCCACATTACAATTTTGAGTTGGGAGTCTTGAGTTGGGAGTCTTGAGTCTGATTGTTGACTTATGACTAACGACTCCAGGCTCCTAATCTGACTTTTCTTTATTCTTCCGTAGGGTGGCCTAAAAAGATTAGTCTGAGTAAGTTGCTGGCATTTTAAAGTGTTTTGAATATAGGTTTCATCATCGGTTTTCCAGCCTTTTAAGTGATTAAAAGTATGGTTGCCGATGGCATGACCGTCGTTTATAACTTTAGCGTAAACTTCGGGATGCTTCACAATATTATCACCAATGCAAAAAAAAGTAGCTTTTGCATGAAAAGCTTTTAAAGTTTTTAATACAAAATCTGTAACATTGGGTATAGGTCCATCGTCAAAGGTCAAATAAATAACTTTTTCGGTGCGGGATTTATTCCACAACAAGGATGGGTAATACCATTTTAGCAGAAGCGGTGATTTGATCAGGTACATTTAACTCCAAAGTTAGTAAATGC
Source organism: Pedobacter psychrotolerans (assembly GCF_004340665.1). GTDB lineage: Bacteria > Bacteroidota > Bacteroidia > Sphingobacteriales > Sphingobacteriaceae > Pedobacter > Pedobacter psychrotolerans. Next base: position 475,543 of record NZ_SLWO01000002.1, on the reverse strand, counting down.
CTGTACAGATTTAAATTATTAAAGTTGTTTATATAGATTTGAAAACAAATTATGAAGATGTTTACCAAAATTAAGTTAATTACCGGATCTGCATTATTAATTGCTTTAGGCTTAAGTCAAGTTGCTAACGCCCAACAAGTAATTACCATTCAGCAAGCGGTTGATAAAACCTTAAATAATAACCTCACCATTAAACAAGCTCAATTTAGCGCTGCCATAACCGAAGAGAATTTAACACAATCTAAATATGCGCTTTATCCAAACTTAAACGCAAGTATTAGTCCAAATTTAACCTTCGGACGTGGTCTGGATCAAACCACTTTTCAGGTTACCAATCAAACATCTTTATACACTAGTGGTAGTTTAAGTACCAACGTTGATTTGTTCCAGGGCTTTTCTAAAATTAATCAAATCAGACAAAACAAATTATTGTTACAAGCAGATCAGACCAATGTAGACAAAATTAAAAATGATTTGATTTTGAATGTGGTTACTGCATACTTACAAGTTTTATATAATACTGATTTAGAAAGAGCATCAAAAGAACAATTGGAAATTGCCAATAAAACTTTAATCAGGGAAAATGCTTTGCTTGATGCAGGAAATAAAACCCTTGCTGATGTGTCTCAGGCTAAATCTCAGGTGGCAACCGCAGAGCTTAATTTAACAAATGCTCAGAATGAGTTGTCAATTTCTTATTTAACATTAGGTCAGCTTATGGAAATGCAACCTAATCAGAGATTTGTTGTACAAGCACCATTAATTGATAATATCAAAGCTGCTTCTTCAACAGCTAATGCTGAAGAAATTTATAATAATGCTTTAAATATTTTTCCGGATATAAAACTCGCAAGTTTACGTTCATTGGCTGCTAAACAAGCAATTGCAGTAGCAAAAGGTGCTTATTCTCCTTCATTGAGTTTAGGTGCCGGACTTAATACTTCTTATTCGTACCAATTTGATTATATAGGAGCATTTCCTCAGTCATCATTTGCAGATCAGATTAATCAACGTTTAGGACAAAGTATCGGGATGAGTATACAAATTCCAATTTTTAACGGATTTACTGCTCGTTCGAGTGTTCGCAAAGCGAAAATAACTTATCAAAATACCTTAACCTCAGAGCAGCTTGCGAAGAATAATTTAAATAAGGTTATCTTCCAGGCCACAACAGATTTAAAAGCAGCAGAGAGCCGTTACAGTTCTACACAGAATGCTTTTGATGCTCAAAAAGATGCGTTTTATGTGGTTGAGCAACGCTATAATGTTGGCTTGGTTAATTCATTGGATTATAGCACTGCACAAACCAATAGAAATAAAGCTGAAATAGATTTTATTCAGGCAAAATATGATCTTTTATTCAGGGCCAAAGTGATCGATTATTATTTAGGAAAACAGATTACATTCTAAGCTAGCTTAGAAAATTTAAGGCAAGATAGCCATAGTAAAAGATTAAAGGGTCACCTTCTGGGAAAAAATAAACTAACGAAACACAATAAAGAATTATGAAACTGAAGCACATATTAATTACCATTGGTGTGATCATTGCCATTTTAATCGTACTGAAACTTACCGGAGTGATAGGCGGAGATAAAACAGAGAAAGTGACGACTGAAAAAGCATCATCAAAAACTGTGGTGGAGACTGTAACGGCAAGTGGTAAAATTCAGCCAGAAACAGAGGTTAAATTAAGTTCTGAAGTTTCAGGAGAGGTTGTAGAATTGAAAGTTAAAGAAGGTGATATTGTAAAGGCAGGCCAATTGCTTTGTAAAGTTCGTCCAGATATTTTACAATCAGGATATGAAAGAAGTGTAGCCACTTTTAATGCACAAAAGGCAAGTGTTGCAGCTGCTCAGCAACAACTGATACAAAATCAGGCAAATTTCGCCAATGAAGAAGCAACCTATAAACGTAATGTAGAACTTTTTAAGAAAAAAGTAATTTCAGCATCGGAGTTTGATGCAGCAAAAGCGGCTTATTTATCAGCAAAAGCCACCTTAGCCAGTGCTAAAGAGAGTGTAACCGGTGCTAAATTTACCCTTGAACAAACTGGTGCAAATGTGAAAGAAGCAGGTGCTAATTTAGCCAGAACTACCATTTACGCACCAGCTGATGGAGTAGTTTCAAAACTCTCAATTGAATTAGGTGATCGTATTTTAGGTACATCACAAATGGCCGGAACCGAGATTATGCGGATATCAAACTTATCATCAATGGAAGTTAATGTTGATGTAAATGAGAATGATATTACCCGGGTTAAGGTTGGAGATAAGGCTTCAATTGAGGTTGACGCATTTTCAGATAAAAAATTCAGAGGTATAGTTACTGAAATCGCCAGTTCATCAACCGCTGTGGGTACCACTACCAGCACTTCTGTAGATCAGGTAACTAACTTCTCCGTGAAAATCAGAATTACAGAAGTAATGGAAGGTAAGCAACAATCTATCTTCCGTCCGGGCATGTCAGCCACTGTAGATATCGAAAGTGCATCGGTTAATGGGTTAGCCATCCCGATCCAGGCTGTATTTACCGAAAGTGGTAAAAGCGCTGATCAAAATCAAGGTAATCAGGAAAACTCAGATAAACAGAAGTCTAAATTATCAGATAAAAAGGTTAAGCAGTTTGTATATACTTACGATGCTAAAACTAAAAAAGTTAAAAAAGTTGAAGTTACTACCGGAATCCAGAATGATCAGTTTATCATCGTAAAATCTGGTGTTAAATCTGGAGCTGAAATTGTAACCGGACCGTATTCAGCCATTCAAAATAAATTAAAGGATGGAATGATTGTAGAAAAAACAGCTAAAGACCAATTGTTTAGCAAAGACGGTAAGAAGTAGTTTATAAATAATCGCTAGAAATAGTAACTTGCAAGGCTTTAAGGTGTAAATACATCAGTTTGAGGTGTAAGGTTCAGGGTTTAAGGCACGAAGTCTAAATCTTGAGCCTTACACCTTTTACTTATGCCTTTTTTAAAGCACCTTTTACCTTTAACCTTTTTTTTATAAACATGATACCTAAAATAGCAATGATAGGGGGCGGTAGCTGGGCTACAGCTATTGTAAAAATGTTATCAGATAACTTATCTGAGAAGGAAATTTATTGGTGGATGCGTAATGAAGTGGCGATAGAACACATTAAAAAATTTAAGCACAACCCGCATTATCTAAGTTCTGTTGAAATTAAATTGCCTGAGGATCGAATTTCTTCAGATATAGCCTGTATCATTAATCCAGCAGATTTCGTGATTTTAAATGTGCCTGCTGCCTTTTTAAAAGAAAGTTTAAAAGGGATTAGTGCAGAAGATTTGAAAGGAAAGAAAATCATTTCAGCTATTAAAGGGATTGTTCCGGAGGATAATCTGATTATAGGCGAATTTTTGCACGAGGTTTATCAGGTACCTTATGAAAATATTCTGGTGGTTAGTGGTCCATGCCATGCCGAGGAAGTTGCTTTTGAAAAACTTTCTTACCTTACTATTGCCTGTACTGATGTAGAAAAGGCTTCCATATTTGCAGCATTTCTAAATACCCGGTATATTAAAACCAATGTATCGGATGATATTTTTGGTACGGAATACGCTGCGGTATTAAAAAATATTTATGCTGTAGCCAGTGGTATTTGCCATGGAATAGGCTATGGTGATAATTTTCAGGCAGTGCTAATCAGCAATGCTATCCGTGAAATTAAACGTTTTGTTGATGCTGTGCATCCCATTAACCGTGACATTATGGAGTCAGCTTATCTCGGCGATCTTTTGGTTACCGCATACTCTCAATTTAGTCGTAACCGTACCTTTGGAAATATGGTTGGGAAGGGCTATACGGTTAAATCAGCACAGCTGGAAATGAATATGGTTGCTGAGGGTTATTATGCTGTTAAATGCATGCATATCAAAAACCAAGCTCATGATGTTGATATGCCGATTTGCAGAGCCGTGCATAACATTTTGTATGGTAACCGTTCCCCAAGGATTGAAATGAAATTACTGGCAGAAAAATTAAATTAGTCTTTTAAAGATAACTAAGCAAAAAGGGACATTTGTGTTTGTTTGTCTTAATATTCTATTCTTTAATTTTTATTTATCTGCGTGAAACATCACAATAGGCAATATGGATTTATTTAACCTTTTGTAACGCTGTAAATTAAAACAAAATTAAACACTGTCTGTTATCAACTGAAATAAATATAAAGGCCATGAAAAAGAAATTTTCAATCGGATTATTAACGCTTGCTTTAATTGGAGGATTAACCTTCGGTGCGGGCGCACAAGAGAAAAAGACAGAAGTAGGAAAAGCATTAGATCAAACAGGTAAAGCCATTGGAAAAGGTGCAAAATCTGTTGGTAATAAAACGGCCGAAGTTGCTGTCAAAGGTGGTTCGAAGGTTGCAGACAAAACCTGGAAAGGTAAAATGGCACCAGATGGTACTGACGTGTACATCAATTCTAAAAACGAAAAGTACTATGTTAATTCGAAGGGTGCAAAGATTTGGTTAAAACCTAGCCAGATTAAAAACAGACCAAATCACAAAAAATAGTATTTGGCAACTGAATTGAATAAAAAAGCAGCTCAACATTATGAGCTGCTTTTTTATGGTTATAATTTCAGGGAAAATATGCTTTTTATATATACATCATCATTAGGTGCAGAAGTCTCCAGTGGCACTTCAATCTGATTGGCCAATAGCCTTTCAGCTTTAATTCCATTCATCTTTAAGGTTAGTTCCAAGGGTTGGCGGTCACCAAGTTTAAGGAAAAAAGTGTTGATATTGACTTGAGCAAGCGATGCCATTCGGGAAGAAAATAACTGATTAAAGGCATAGGTTGTGGTGCCATATGTGAATGCCTGTCTGATCTCAAATTCTACTGGTTGAACAGTTCCGTTTTTGTCAACATAGTAGAGCTGAATCTGATTTTTGCTATAAGCACCAGTATTTGTTACGTTTAATAAATCTGAACCATTACTTCCTTTAATGGATAAAATTAAATAAGATTCTATAGTAGGGGAGCAGGCACATGCACCTCCACCTGGATCAATTGTTTTTTTACAGCTGACTCCAGTAACAAACATCACAGCGAGGATAATAAAGACTTTTTTCATGTTTAATGGTTTAGGAAGTTAAACGGCTATTGTTCTTTTATCGCTACAGCAACAAAGAAAAATAACGATAAAAAAAATCCTGAAGGGAAAGCCTTCAGGATCATTAATGTTTTTGATTTATATTTAAACGATGGTACCATACAGATCAAAATCTTCAGCCCTATCTATTTTTACGTTAACAAAGCTTCCATTTGCAGCATAACCTGTGGTGGCATCAATTAATACTTCATTGTCAACTTCTGGAGAATCAAACTCTGTTCTTCCTACAAAAAAGTCGCCCTCCTTCTTATCTACCAAAACCTTAAAGGTTTGACCAACTTTATCCTGGTTGATATCAAAAGAAATACCCTGTTGAATTTCCATAATATCATCTACACGTTGTTGTTTTATTTCTTCTGGAACATCATCGATCAATGTATGTGCATGAGTTTTTTCTTCATGTGAGTAGGTAAAGCAACCTAATCGATCAAATTTAGTATCTGCTACCCAAGCAGCCATTTCTTCGAAATCCTGTTGGGTTTCTCCAGGGTAACCACAAATCAATGTGGTACGCATGGCTATATTTGGCACTTTATCTCTGATTTGATTTACCAGATCAATCGTTTTCTGTTTGGTGGTACCACGACGCATTGATTTCAACATATTGTCAGTAATGTGCTGAAGTGGCATATCCAGGTATTTGCAGATGTTATCACGTTCATTCATGGCATCTAAAATTTCCATAGGGAAACCACTCGGATAAGCATATTGTAAGCGAATCCACTCAATTCCGGGAACATCAGAAAGGCGGCGCATCAATTCATCTAGTTTACGAACGCCATAAAGATCCAAGCCATAATAAGTCAGATCCTGAGCGATTAGAATTAATTCCTTCGTACCATTTTTAGCCAGTATTTTAGCTTCGTTAACCAATTCTTCCATTGGTTTACTCATATGCTTTCCACGCATCAGCGGGATGGCACAAAATGAACAAGGACGGTTACAACCTTCGGCGATTTTAAAGTAAGCGAAATGAGATGGTGTGGTGAGCAAACGCTCTCCAATTAGCTCATGTTTGTAGTTCGCACCTAGCTCATGCAATATATTTTGTAAATCATTGGTACCAAAAAAGGCATCAACGTTGGTGATTTCTGCTTCTAATTCTGGTTTGTAGCGTTCAGATAAACATCCTGTTACCACAACCTTACCAATTTTGCCAGCTTCTTTTAGCTCGCTGAACTGCAAAATGGTATCGATAGATTCTTGTTTGGCATTATCAATAAATCCGCAGGTATTGATGACAACAATATCATCTTTCCCCATTTTATCAGATTCGTGAACAACGTTTAAATTGTTTCCACGCAACTGTCCCATCAATACTTCAGAATCGTAAATATTTTTTGAGCAACCTAAAGTAATCACGTTAATTTTAGGTTGTTTAATGGCAGATTTACTTTTTATTATTTTGGTAATCATATTTGTAATAATTGCGCTTCTCCTGCGGTTTGATTACACAGATTTAGCGATGTCACAGATTGTAATGTGTAGATACTTAAAGAATCAAACAGATATTCTCTTTACTTCACAACTAGTGTTGCCAAAGTTAATCAATAATCCTGTTTTAATTTTGTTAGCTTTTTCTACACATCGTCATTGCGAGGCACGAAGCAATCTTGAAGCGACGATTTTACTAATCGAGAAGGATTGCTTCGTGCCTCGCAATGACGACGACTCAAATTCTATTTAAATAAACTATTTACAAACTCTTTCTTATCGAAAAGCTGTAAATCTCCAATTTTTTCTCCTACACCAATATATTTAACCGGAATTTTAAACTGATCTGAAATCCCGATTACGACTCCACCTTTGGCAGTTCCATCAAGTTTGGTGATAGCTAAAGCATTTACATCAGTAGCTTCTGTAAATTGCTTGCATTGTTCAAAAGCATTTTGACCGGTAGAAGCATCCAAAACCAATAAAATCTCATGAGGTGCATTAGGTATAACCTTTTGCATTACCTGCTTAATTTTACCAAGCTCATTCATTAAGCCCAATTTATTATGTAAACGTCCGGCTGTATCGATAATAACTACATCTTCACCATTAGCCACAGCAGATTGTAAAGTATCGAAAGCTACAGATGCCGGATCAGAACCCATGGCTTGTGCCACTACTCTAACACCTACACGCTCACCCCAGAGCTTAATCTGATCAACAGCTGCGGCTCTGAAAGTATCGGCAGCGCCTAAAACAACTTTTAAGCCCGATTCCTTTAATTTATGTGCCAGTTTACCAATGGTTGTAGTTTTACCCACCCCATTTACACCAACCACCATAATTACATAGGGTTTATAATCACCATATTCAAACTGGCGAAAATCGTTGCTGTTGTTTTCTGATAGAAGTAACTGTATCTCATCGCGAAGAATGAAATTCAGTTCGGAAGTATTGAGGTATTTATCTTTTGAGACCCGATCTTCAATACGCGAAATAATTTTTAGGGTGGTTTTTACGCCAACATCGGAAGTAACTAAAACTTCCTCAAGGTTATCAAGTACTTCATCGTCTACGGTAGATTTACCGGCAACGGCTTTGGTAATTTTATTAAAGAAACCATCTTTAGTTTTCTCTAAACCCTTATCTAAAGCTTCCTGAGCTTCAGGCGCAGTCTCTTTCTTTTTGAAAAAATCAAATAAGCCCATTATTGTTTATATTTTTCTAGGAATTCAGTAGGTGTTAAAGTTGGTATTTTGCTTTTTGTAAAATCTTTTACGTTTCTTGATAAAATTAAATCAACATGATTTAATTCTGCAGCTGAACTTTGAACAGCATCTTCAAAATCAGAAAAGTTGGAATGGAGGGCAAGCATTATGGTATCTCTATTTACATTCAAAACGTCTATTGTCATGATTAACGATTCGATAAATGAAATAGCTTTTTTATAATCTGAATTCTTTTTGATTATATAGTAAATATCAGTTAATGATGATGCAGTTATGCAACCTTTAATCTGGTTTCCATCAATACGTGCAAAAATTTTAGATGAATCTTGAAAAAATGGTAATCTAGTTAAAGCAATATCGATAATGATGTTTGTATCAAATAGAATTGTCATAGATTATGTTTTTCCTTTAGATACGCCCACTTTGCTTTGTCAGCATCAATATTTTGAATGACTCCAGCAAATTTTTCAACAAATTCTGCTCCTGTCATCTTTTTTGGAAATGAAACTACCTCATCCAAAATAATCACTTCTACTTCTTTGTTTTTTACATCAAAGCCATCCGGAACAACGATTGTTCCATTTTCAGAAACTTTGGTTTTAAATTTATACGCTTCCATGGCTCTAATTTTTTCAAAGGTAATCAATTATTTTCTATCGTAAATTTCACTAACAAAAAAAGCCCTTCCGGTTAAAACGGAACGGCCTTTAATATTTTCAAGATCAAAAATATTAACCTTATTTGGATGCAATAGCATCTTTTACGTGGTCGTTATGAACGATAAGTTCTTTGAATGAGTAAGCACCAGTTTTAGGTGATTTAACCATTGTAATTACTTTCGAATATTCTTTACCTGTACCTGTTTTAAGGGTTGCAACTACTTTCTTTGCCATGTTCTTATGTTTTTAATGATCGAATTAGAGAATGTTGGAATGAGAGAATTTTTAACTCAATCATTCAATCAATCTATCGTTCAATTATTTTATTTCTTTGTGTACGGTTACTTTTCTCAACACCGGATTGAATTTTTTCAATTCTAAACGCTCAGTGGTGTTTTTACGGTTTTTGGTAGAAATATATCTAGACATACCTGGCATGCCACTTTCTTTATGTTCAGTACATTCTAAAATAACCTGAACTCTGTTACCTTTTTTTGCCATTATAATATAAATTTAAACTGTTAATCTCAACAGTTAATGTTTTTACAAAAATCCTTTTTTAACGAAACGGTTGATGGCTTCGCTGATACCCACTTTATTAATGGTTTTGATCGCTGAAGTAGAAACTTTCAACGTAATCCAACGGTTTTCTTCAGGAATATAAAATTTCTGAAGTTGAAGGTTCGGGTAAAATTTGCGTTTGGTTTTAACGTTTGAGTGAGAAACGTTGTTACCTACCATTGCTTTTTTTCCTGTTAAATCACAAACTCTTGACATGACTTGTAAATATAGTTGTTAATATCGTCCGCTTAATTTTTTTAAGAGTGTGCAAATATCTGAATAATAAATGAAAAGCGCAAGAGTGCCGGTAAATATTTTCATATATTTTTTAAATATGATGGATGATTCATTTTAATCTCCTTTGGATATTTCTCCTTATCATTATTTAGTTAAATTAGCCGATACTAATCCAAAACATATAATTGAGCAATGCAAATTACATCTTTTAAGCAATACGAGGAAGATTTCAAAAAAAGCGTAGAAAATCCGGAACAGTTCTGGGGCGAAGTTGCGCAAAATTTTCAGTGGCGTAAACCCTGGTTCAAGGTACTATCGTGGAATTTTGAAGAACCCAATATTAAATGGTTTGAAGGTGCAAAACTTAACATCACTGAAAATTGTCTTGATCGTCATCTGGAAAAAAGAGGTGATCAACCAGCAATTATCTGGGAGCCCAACAACCCTGAAGAAGAAAGCGTTACGCTCACCTACAAAATGCTTCACGAACGTGTTTGTCGTTTTGCCAATGTATTAAAACGCAATGGCGCAAAAAAGGGCGACCGTATTTGTATTTATATGCCAATGGTTCCTGAGCTGGCTATTGCTGTTTTGGCCTGTGCCAGAATTGGTGCCGTTCACTCTGTAATTTTTGGAGGTTTCTCAGCAAAATCTATTGCCGACAGGATTAATGATTCGCAATGTAAGGTGGTGATTACTGCAGATGGTGCCTATCGAGGAAGTAAGCAAATTCCTTTAAAAGATGTAATTGATGATGCCTTAATTGGTTGCCCGACAGTGGAAAAATGTATCGTGCTGACGCATGTGCGTACCCCGGTTTCTATGTTAAAAGGACGTGATGTTTGGTGGGAAGATGAAGTGAAACATGTTAATGATATTTGTGAGGCTGAAGAAATGGATGCAGAAGACATGCTTTTCATTCTTTATACTTCGGGATCTACTGGAAAACCCAAAGGTGTGGTACATACTTGTGGTGGTTATATGGTTTATGCAGGCTATACATTTGCCAACGTTTTCAATTATCAGCCAGGCGAAGTTTATTTCTGTACGGCAGATATTGGCTGGATTACCGGGCATTCATATATTGTTTATGGTCCGCTTTCTCAAGGTGCCACATCTGTTTTATTTGAAGGAATTCCTACTTATCCAACACCATCGAGGTTTTGGGATATTGTAGAAAAACATCAAGTGAATACGTTATATACTGCACCAACAGCTATTCGTTCTTTAATGAGTTATGGTGATGAACCCTTAGCAGAGAAAGATCTAAGCAGTATCCGCGTTTTAGGGTCGGTAGGTGAGCCTATTAATGAAGAAGCTTGGCATTGGTTCGATGAGAAAATTGGAAAGGGTAAAGCGCCTATTGTTGATACCTGGTGGCAAACGGAAACCGGAGGGATTATGATTTCGCCTATAGCTACGGTAACACCAACTAAACCTAGCTTTGCTACTTTGCCTTTACCTGGAATTCAGCCTATCCTGGTGGATGAAAACGGTCAGGAAATTGTTGGCAATGATGTTATGGGGAATCTTTGTATTAAATTTCCATGGCCGGGAATGTTAAGGACTACTTATGGAGACCATGAGCGGTGTAAACAGACTTATTTTTCTACTTATCCAAATTTATATTTTACTGGAGACGGATGTTTACGCGATCAGGATGGCTATTATAGAATTACAGGTCGTGTAGATGATGTTTTAAATGTTTCAGGACATAGAATCGGAACCGCTGAAGTAGAAAATGCCATCAATATGCATGCTGGTGTGGTGGAAAGTGCGGTTGTAGGTTATCCACATGATGTGAAGGGACAGGGAATTTATGCCTTTGTGATTAACCCGGAAATGCATGGTGAAGCCGAACTGACTAAAAAAGATATTCTTCAAACCGTTACCCGTGTAATCGGAGCAATTGCTAAGCCTGATAAAATTCTGTTTGTTTCAGGCTTGCCTAAAACACGTTCCGGTAAAATTATGCGAAGAATTTTAAGGAAAATAGCAGAGGGTGACACTTCAAATTTGGGTGATACATCAACGTTGTTGGATCCGGCTATTGTGGACGAAATTATTGAAGCTACTAAGGCTTTGAAATAAGTATAATATTGATTTAAATAAAAAATGCTCCCGAATTTCGGGAGCATTTTTTGTTAAGATGATTTAGCGATTAATAACCTGGGTTTTGAACGATATTCTTATTGGCATCAATTTCAATTTGAGGAATTGGAAATACCAGTTGATTTGCATTCCATGGAATAGATCCAATATTGGTTTGAGTTCGCTTGGCATCATGCAGCGCAAAGCCTTCAAAAGCAAGTTCAAGTTTTCTTTCCGTCAGTATATCTATTAAAGTTGCTGTGGTTGTGGTTAATCCAGCCCTACTTCTAATTACGGCCAAATCCTGTAAAGGAGTTTGCCCGCCAATTGGTGCAGCAGGGGCTAAACGTACATTGCATTCAGCTCTAATCAGATACATTTCAGCCAATCTAATAATTGGAACATTTCCATACTGATTGCCAAACTTAGAAGTGAACATATCTCCATCATCATAAAAAGCATTAATACGATCGTCATCGTTACTATACGTAAGATCAATCCAATCTTTTGAGATTACTGCGTCTCCACGACCACCATAGGTTGGTGAGGCATAAAATTCATTGTAACCGTTAAAGCCTGTTAAGGTTCTCACTTGAATTGCAAAGACATCTTCTTTTGTATTGTCTGCTGGTTGACCTGAATTTCCTGGTTCGGGCATTTTAGGAAAAGCTGAAATAAAAGTACTTGTCAAGTTATAATTGCCAGATGTAATCACGCGATTAGCTGCTGCTCCAGCTGCTGCATAATTTCCCATTTGCAAATACAACCTGGCCAGCATGCCTGCCGCTGCGAATTTTGTAGCAAAGAAACCATTAGTTGCTGGTAACTTAGCCTCCGCGTCGGTTAAATCGGCAATAGCTTGCGCGTATACAGCGGCAACATTTGCTCTGCTAACATAACTTCCGTCAGTAATATTTGTAGTAGGACTTAGTACTATGGGTACCCCTGGGTTGGTTGATGGCGATCCATCATTATAAGCCTTCCCAAATAATCTCACTAAGTCAAAATAAACCGATCCTCTGATAAATTTGGCTTCACCTTCAACTTTATTTTTTTTCGTGGCATCTACTTTGTCAATCGCTGCCAGTACATTATTAGCATCATTAATTGCGGAATAACTATCGGCCCAAATATTATTTACAAAGGTATTGGTTTTTAATAGCGATTTATTGATGGTTTGTGTGAGCTCGGCATAAGTTCCATACCATTCAATGGCATCGGTATTCGCTAAAAAATCGGCCATTAGAAATGGTCTGCCACCGTAAAGATTTCTGCTTCCAAGTGCCGAATATGAACCTACCAAAGCAGCCTCTACATCTTTTGAACTGAGTAATGCTTTACCCTGTTCAATAGTGTTTACCGGTGAAATTTCAAGTGCTTTTCTACATGATGTGGCTACAGAAAGTAGTGCAGATGCAAAGAGCAAAGTATATTTATATGTTTTTTTCATGTTGATTCGTCTGTAAATTATAAACCTATGTTAATGCCAAATGAAATTACCCGTGGCTGGGGCGCAGAATAAAAATCTACACCCTGGTTAATGTTTGTAGATTGATGATCTGCATTAACCTCAGGGTCCCAACCTTTGTAACCGGTAATAGTCGCCAGGTTTTGGGCTGTGGCATAGAGTCTCAGTTTACTAAGTTTAATCTTCGTTAAAACTGACGCAGGAAAAGTATAGCCAAGGGTTAAAGTTTTAAGGCGGACATAATTACCATCTGATAGATATCTGGTTGAGTTCCCAACTCCATTTCCATATCCTAACCTAGGCTCAGGAACTGAAGTGATATCACCAGGCTTATTCCAATACTGCATTTGATCGACAGTCTGATTATCATATCCGTTTGAGCCATTTGCACTCATGTACTGGCCGCCAGCATTAAATATTTTATTGCCAGATACGCCTTGAAAAAATACAGTTAAGTCGAAGTTTTGATAAGAAAATGTATTGTTTAAACCGAAGGTATATTTAGGGTTTGGGTTACCAGCAAATATTCTTGCTGCCTCATTAATGTTAGTAGTTGTACCTCTATTAATGTTTCCTGTGTTTGGGTCAACGGTATTTAAATAATATAGGGCATCGCCATTGGCTGGGTTTACACCGGCATATTCTGGTAAATAAAATACACCAATGGGCTGTCCTTCCACCGCGGCATTAATTTCATTTGAGTTTAGGATTTGCCCGCCCAGATTGGTGATTTTGTTATTGTTGATGGCACCTGTAATGGCAGTAGACCATTTAAAGGCACCAACGAAATTCTCGGTATTAATGCCCAGTTCAAAACCATTATTTTTCAAGGCACCTAAGTTTTGTGTCTTAATGCCAAAGCCTGTTGTTTGGGGAATTCGTACGTCCAGTAATAAATCTGTGGTATTTTTTTGATAGAAATCAAATGTACCAGTAATCCTGTTTTTAAGTAAGCCAAAATCAAATCCAAGATCCAGTTGTTTTGTTTTTTCCCAGGTTAAGTCTGGATTAGCAATTTGTGATGGTATCTGACCAGCTATGCCGCCATAAGCACCCGTTCCGGCAAACAGGCCTCTTGCTGAATAGTTACCAATTTCTGCATTACCGGTAAGGCCATAACTTGCTCTAAGTTTTAATAAGCTAATGGTTTCACTGCTTTTCAAAAAATCTTCTTCTGAAGCAATCCATGCCACCGATCCGGCAGGAAAATATCCATATCTGTGGTTTGCGCCAAAACGGGATGAACCATCTGCTCTAACACTAAGTCCGACTAAATAACGGTTATTGTATTTGTAATTGGCTCTGAAAAAATAGGAAAGAAAGCTAAAGGCACTTTCACTACTTAAGGCAATTACCTTTGTGGCCGCAGATCCTAACTTTACATAGGCATCACTTGGGAAATCCTGACCCTCAATGTTGCTAGATTTGGTAGTGGATTTTTGATAACTTGTTCCTAAAATAGCATCAAAAGTACTTTTGCCAGCTGTGGTATTGTAGCTGAAGAAATTATTGGTGTTGGCATTAATTACGAATGTGGAGATATTTTGTCCATCACCATTGGAAGTCCCTGTATTCCTAAATGTTAGTGAGCCATAATAACTTTCTTCATTCTGGTTTAAGTTGTCAATAGAAAAATCAGTGCTGAATTTTAATCCTTTAGCAATATTAACATTGGCGAACGCTTTCCCGATGGTGCGGTAAACCGTTGCTTTGTATGCAGCATTTTCAATACCAATGAATGGATTATAATAAACGGGATAATTTGTAGCAGCTCCAGGTAAAGTTCCACTGATTAAACCAGATCTTGGATCAATAAATGGTGTAATTGGCGATAGGGCAACTGATTGTAGCGGACTGGAAAAGGCATTATCATTAGACAGACGGTTATTGATACTATTGGAAAAATTCAGATTCACACCAACTTCTAAAAAATCAGTCGCTTTATTAGTTAGATTTAATCTTCCACTGTAACGCTTGTAGCTATTGCCAACAATAATACCATTTTGATCCAAAACTTGTCCGCCGATATAAAATTTTGTTTTTTCGGTTCCGCCTGTAAGGTTTAAATCGTATTGTTGCGTTACCGGATTATCCTGATAAGATTCTCTTTCCCAATTGGTGTTCACTTTATAGGTTTGATAATCATTGTTTCCTGCAGAATAACGGTTCAATCTGTTTTCAACGATTGTACTATAGTCATCAAGTGCTTCCTGTAAGGTTGTATAATCTCCATTTAAGAAATCCTGATTAGCAGCACCTTGTCCGGCTCTTCTCATGAGTTGAACATATTGTTCGGCATTCAGAAATTCTCTATGATTTGAAGGTGTACTTATTCCGCCAAGCGCATTAAACTGGATTAATGTTTTACCACTTTTACCTTGTTTAGTGGTAATTAAAACAACACCATTTGATGCCCTTGCCCCGTAGATGGCTGAAGCAGAAGCATCTTTTAACACCTCGATGGATTCAATATCATTTGTATTTAAATCTGCCAAGGCACTTGTTGGAGAAGATGTGCTTGAGAAGTTTCCTGAAGTAATGGGAATTCCATCTACAATATAAAGCGGTTCGCTACCCGCAGTAACAGAAGCCGCACCACGAACCCGAACCGTAATGCCCTGACCGAGTTTTCCGTTTTGGGCAGATATTTGCACACCGGCAGCCTTACCCTGCAAAGCTTGTTCGAAACTGGTTACAGGTAAGTTCTCCAGATCTTTAGATTTCACAGAAGCAACTGATCCAGATACATCCCGTTTATTCTGCGTACCATAACCCACCACTACCACATCAGAAAGTGTGGTGTTTTCTTCTTTAAGATTCGCGTTAACTGTAGTTCCATTGATAGGCAGTTCAATAGTAGTATAGCCAATGAAACTAAAAACAAGTGTTTTTGCTTCATTAGGAACGGTTAATTTGTAATAGCCCGTGGCATCACTTTGTGTGATATTAGCTGGTGAGCCTTTTACAAACACGCTTACGCCCGGAATAGGGCCGGATGTGCCTGAAGTAACTTTACCGCTAATGACTTTGCTTTGTGCGAAAGCAAATGAAATTAATCCGAAAGTTAAAATCATACTAAGTAGTAGTTTTTTCATTAATTTTTAGTTTTAGTTAGTATATGTTGCTTGTTTTTGAGAATAGACATATCAATTTAATCAAAAAAAGCAGATAAATATATTAACGTCAACTTTTGGGTGCTTTTTAACATTTCATCGTGGTCTGGTTGAAACAAAAGCTATAAAACGCCTGTTTTTTGTTTGGGTTTGCTGTTAATTAATGAAAATTATAAACTTTTTTTCTTTAGAAATGAAAGGAAACTGTAGTAAAATTAAATGAAAGAGTGTGTATTGATGATCGTTCAGTGAGAAAAGCCAGAATGATTACTTAAATAAACCACAATAAATATAAACGGTATATCAGGCGACTATTTTAAATAATCTGATTGATTTTAATGCAATAACAATTTTAAGATGAATGTATGAAGGAATACGCAAAACGGTTTTCTGAAAACCCAATTTTATCGCCAACAGATTTGGTTCCAAGTACACCGGGTTTAGAAATCGCCTGTTTGTTAAATCCAGGTGTATTTAGCTTTGATGGAAAAGTCTGGATGATCATCCGGGTGGCAGAGCGGCCCAAGCAGGAACCTGGTATTATTTCTTTTCCTGTACTGAAAGATGGAGGAATTGAGATTATATCGATAAAAGAAAATGATCCTGAATTAATAGCAGACGACCCAAGGATCATTCGTTATAGAGGAACGGATTATTTAACCACACTTTCGCACCTCCGTTTGGTTTGCAGTGAAGATGGAATTCATTTTTATCAGCCTGAAGGATTTCCTCTATTGCAGGGTGAAGGCAAAAATGAAGCCTTTGGAATAGAAGACTGCCGGGTCGCTCAAATTGATGATACTTATTACCTCACCTATACAGCCGTATCTGCACATGGGGTAGGTGTAGGACTTCGCACTACAAAAGACTGGAAGACCTTCAAAAAGCATGGAATGATTATTTCCCCACATAATAAAGACTGTGCAATTTTTGAAGAAAAAATTAATGGAAAGTTTTATGCCCTTCACCGTCCAAGTAGTGTCGATTTAGGTGGGAATTATATCTGGCTGGCCGAGTCGCCGGATGCAATTCATTGGGGAAACCATCAATGCCTGATCAAAACCAGAAACCATCAATGGGATAGCAAACGTGTAGGGGCGGGAGCAGCCCCAATCAGAACTGCACAAGGCTGGCTTTCGATATATCATGGTGCAAATGAGAAACACCAGTATTGTTTAGGTGCTTTCTTAATGGATTTAAGTGATCCATCAAAAATACTGGCTCAAACTGAACAGCCCATTATGGTGCCGACAGCGGATTATGAAATACATGGTTTTTTTGGTGAGGTAGTGTTTACTAACGGTCATCTTGTGAATGGGGATGTATTGACGATTTATTATGGAGCCGCTGATGAATTTGTTTGCGGAGCTAAATTTTCTATCCAGGAAATTTTGGGGGCATTGAAATGGCTGTAGTTTTTGATTCATACAAGTTTGGATTGAAGAAATATTTAATGTTCTATTAAAGTGGATTACAAATCCACAGTTCAATGGTCTGGAAAACATTTCCAGACCAACGCTTATATCATTGCTTGACCGTTACTTCCTAGGAAGCGCAGATTATTACGAATTTTAATGTTCTATTAAAGTGGATTACAAATCCACAATTCAGTGATTTGGAGAACATTTCCAGACCAACACTCATAAAAAAAGCGATTCCTGTTTCCAGAAATCGCTTTTTCTTTAGTCTTTAAGCTTTAGTCTAACTTAGTATCCAAAAATCTGCTCTAAGGTTAATTTATTCACCGGACCAAATTTGGCTAAATCTGCAAGATTGATTTTTTTCTCTGAAGCAACAATACAATAATTGTAAGGCTTCGAAGATAAATTATCATGGTGAAAAGCATTTACATCTGTAAAGCTTAATGGCTTAAGATTTGCATATTCATCTATTCTCGAATCGTGATCAAAACCTAATTTTTTATCAGAAAAATAGCTTGCAATAATTCCATCTTTTGTAATACGGGAAGTTTCTAAACTATTTAATGAATTTGTTTTTGAAAGATTGAATGACTTATCCGATTCAGGTAAAGTGGTAAGCAATTCATTCATACCGGCAACAGCTTCATTCATTTTATCTGCTTGTGTACCCACGTAAGCAATTACAGCATTTTCTTTCTCCTTACTGTTTGGAGAGGAATAAACCGCAAAAGTTGAATAGGCTAAGGCTTTTGATTCGCGGATGGTTTGGAATACTATAGAGCCCATGCCACCACCAAAATAATTATTGAATAAGCTAATTTTTGCTGCATTTGATGGATCATATAAACCACCATTTCTTACCCAGCGGATTTCAGCCTGCACCATGTCGTAATCTGCAAAGTATACCTTATTAGAATCTGTTTTGGTGTAAACAAATTTCTTCATTGGTGCCACTGGTGTAAAATCCTTAGCTAACGGATGTACCTTAACAATATCCGCAGAAAAAGCACTTAATGTTTTAGGTCCGTAATAAGTAATGGTATGTTGGTAATTGGTTAAATTGTGCAATAAGTAAATTAAGTCAGATGATTTCATATTCTTGATTTCATCATTGGTTATCCCATAATTAAATGGATTATCAGAACCATATTGTGCATAACTCATTAAACCACTTAATATTGATGATTTATTTAATTTTGCATTATCTCTTGATTTTAAAATCCTGCCTTTCAGGTCTTCCAGCGCCTTTTCGTTTGGCTTACAGTTTGCCAATACGTCTTCTAATAAAGCAACAGCTTTATCAAAGTTTTCCTGCAAACCAGATAAGCTTACCGTAGTTACATCTGTGCCAACATTTAAGGTATAATTACAGGCAAGGTTATAGAAAGCTTTACTGATATCTTCAGCAGAATATTTATCAGTGCTTAAAAAAGCCAGGTATTGCGATGCGTATGGCAATAATTTGTAATTATAAGAACCCATCTCAAAACGGTAGTTCATGCGGAAGATACCATTTTCTGTATTTTGAACAGTAATTACATCTGCAATGCCAGCTTTACCAAAATTCAGATCTTTGGTATAATCTAAAAATTTAGGTGCAATGGGTTTAACCAGAGCATCAATAATGGTTTTAGTGAATGGCGAAACTTCATTTGTATTGGTTTTAACCGCTGTAATGGTTGGTTTTTCAACTTTTAAAATGCTTTTATCTTCACCTTTGTGTTTTAAAACAGAAACATAATCGTTAACGAAGAATTTGTTAGCAAAATCTACAATTTCTTTTTTGGTTACTTTACCCATTGCATCGGTAGAGGCCAGCATTTTATCCCATTCAGTTCCACGATTTTGAATAAAAGCAGTCATGGTATAATCTGCACGTACATCATTATTATCGAACGCCTGTAACTCAGCTAATTTGATGTTCGCTACGGTAGCTTTGATCAAACTTTCATCAAATTCACCTTTTTTAAGCAAATCAACCTGCTCCAATAATAATTTCTGCGCATCTTCTAAACTTTGTCCGGCTTTAGGAGAACCCGATAAAACGAAGATCCCATAGTCCTTCATCTGGTTATAACCTGCACCAGCCCTTAACATCTTTTGTTGCTTGTTTATATTGATATCCATCAAACCAGCCTTGCCATTAGATAAGATGCTGCCAATTAAATCAAGCAATAAACTTTGACGTGTATTTTGTGCAAAACCACGATAAGCTACGTATAAGTTTTCTGCACTTGGTCCATAAATATCAACTTTTTGTACTTGTGTAAGGGGTTTTTCTGCTGCAGGATTGTAAAGTGCCAATGGCTTTGGAACCATGTATGAAAATTCCTTATCCACTTTTTTGATTAAGTCATCGTAATTAATATCACCAGACATAATCAGGGCCATATTATTGGGCACATAATATTTGTTGTAATATTTTCTGATCTCTACCAAAGAAGGATTTTTAAGATGCTCTATCGTACCAATAGTGGTTTGCTGACCATAATTATGTGTTGGGAATAAAGCATAAAGCATTTTCTCATACATTTTACGTCCGTCATTATCCATGCCGATATTTTTTTCCTCATAAACAGCTTCCAGTTCAGTATGGAAAATACGGAAAACTGGTGAACGGAAACGCTCAGCCTGAACAGATAAGAATTTATCAACCGCATTAGATGGAAGGTCTTCTTCATAAACAGTTTCCTCAACCGAAGTATGTGCGTTTGTTGAACCGCTACCAATTGATTTCATCATTTTATCGTATTCATTCGCGATAGAATAATTAGACGCCTCTCCTGAAACTTTATCAATTTCAGCGTAGATTTCTTTCCGTTTTACAGGATCAGTAGTTTTATTGTAGGTTTCATAAAGGGCCTCAATTTTATCCAATAATGGTTTTTCCTTCGCGTAATTTAAAGTGCCGAATTTATCTGTTCCTTTAAATAATAAATGCTCCAGATAATGCGCCAAACCGGTATTGGTTCGAGGATCAGTATTGCTACCCGCCCTAACGGCCATTTTATAAACAATATTGGGTTCTTTATTATTTTGCGATAAAATAACAGTCAAGCCATTTTTTAAAGTATAAAAACGGGTCTTGGTGGGGTCGTTTGTTACATATTTATAGCTGTAGCCACCAGATGATCCTGTTTTCCATTGATAGGTATTTTGTGCCTGGGCAATTGTACCTGTAATTAGAAAACAAGCTAAAGTAAATAGTTTGATTTTCATTGAATTGTTGTTTTGGTTTAAGGAAATGGTGCCTATTTGCCTATTTCTAGAATGTGAAATAAGGCACTCATTTTCACCCAAATATATATGCTTTCTTTTATTGAATGAAATGCTTTTTACAAATCTCAATCAAAAGATGGTGAACCAATGAAAATAGCATATTAAATTGGCGTTTGTTGTGCCTTGAATTTAATTATCTGTATTTTTGCCGGTATGACAAAGCAAAGTTCTAAGCCTAATATTTTAGTGGTTAATGATGATGGAATTACGGCCACAGGAATAAAGAATCTGATGGAAGTAATGCAGGAAATCGGCAATGTAGTAGTGGTTGCGCCGGATAGTCCGCAAAGCGGAATGGGGCACGCCATTACAATTGGAAAGCCGATTCGTTTTGATAAAGTTTCTCTTTATGAAGGTGTAGAAATGTATAAGTGCAGTGGTACACCGGTAGATTGTGTAAAAATTGCTGTAAATAAAATATTCAAAGGTAAAAAGCCTGATTTATGTGTTTCAGGAATTAACCATGGATTGAACAATTCTATTAATGTGCTTTATTCAGGCACCATGTCTGCTGCGGTGGAAGGTGCCATTGAAAAGATTCCATCCATTGGTTTTTCTATGGATGATTTCGCCGCTGATGCGGATTTTAGCCATACCAAAAAGTATATTAAAAATATTTGTAAGCAGGTTTTAGCTAATGGTTTGCCGGAAGGTACTTTGTTAAATGTTAATTTCCCCAAAGGTGGAGATTTAAAAGGCATAAAGATCTGCAGGCAGGCGAATGCTAAATGGATGGAAGAATTTGATGAGCGAACCGATCCTTACAACCGGCCCTACTATTGGCTTACCGGTGTGTTCGAAAATTTTGATCGTGGAGAAGATACCGATGTATGGGCTTTAGAACATGGATATGTTTCCATTGTTCCAGTACAATTTGATTTAACCGCTCATCACGCCATTCAAACTTTAAGCAGCTGGGATTTTGATGTAGTGAATAAAGCAAAATCTGATCAGGCCATTCAGGTTTCATCACCTGATGGAATAAATTTAGGTTAATCGATCAATAATGAATGATAAGTTAAAGAAACTGAATGATTCTGTTTGGATTGGACTCGGCCTGGGTTTAATAATTCCGGGAATTTTATGTGGATTGGCCTGGTATATCATTCATCATGTTGCAGTTCTGGCGAAAGCCGATTTATTGTATATTGGGAGTATTGCCGTCAACGCTTATGTCATGCAATACTTTTTCAAATACCATAAACTCAACATTGGAAGAGGAATTTTAGCAGCTACATTTTTGTGCGCTTTAATTTTCTTTGCTTATAAAGTTTTCTAAAAAACAGGCATCATTGCGAACTGAAGAAGAGGAGTATGAGCTGGGGTGAAGCAATCTTTCCGGAACAAAAAAGGATTAATGAATCAGGATAACAATATAAAAGATTGCTTCGTCGTGCTTCCTCGCAATGACGATTTTGTTATAACATAAGAATTATGAAATATTACCTCGTAGCAGGAGAAGCTTCCGGCGATTTACATGGTGCAAACCTGATGAAAGCTTTAAAAGTAGAGGATAGCCATGCTGTTTTCAGGTATTTTGGTGGCGATAAAATGCAGGTAGAAGGCGGTGAACTGGTTAAGCATTATGCTGAGATGGCCTTCATGGGTTTTACAGAAGTGGTTTTGAATTTGCGAACTATTTTTAAAAACATGAAAGCCTGCAAGGAAGATGTACTTAGCTGGAAACCGGATGTTTTGATTTTGATTGATTTTCCCGGGTTTAACCTTAAAATAGCAGATTTTGCGAAAGCCAATGGCATTAAGGTTTGTTATTATATCTCACCAAAAGTATGGGCCTGGAATCAAAAACGGGTACTTAAAATAAAAAAAATAGTCGACCACCTGTTTTGCATCCTGCCTTTTGAAGTAGATTTTTATCGCGAATGGGGAATGGAAGTAGATTACGTGGGTAATCCATTATTGGATGAAATTGCACAATTTAACCCTGATGCAGATTTTCGGATAAACCATAAAATAGGTGATCAGAAAATAATTGCCTTACTTCCTGGAAGTAGAAAGCAAGAAATTGAACGTTTGTTGCCTGTGATGTTGAGTGTAACCGAAAATTATCCAGACTATACCTTTGTCATTGCTGCTGCACCAACTTTTTCTGAAGGTTATTATCAGCGGTTTACCGGAGAGAAAAAAGTTCATTTACTTTTTAACAACACTTATAATCTGTTGAATGTGGCTCATGCTGCAATTGTAGCTTCGGGTACCGCTACGCTGGAAACCGCTTTATTTGAAGTACCACAGGTAGTGGTTTATAAAGGTGGCACAATATCCATTGCAATCGCCAGGATGCTCGTGAAAATCAAATTTATATCACTCGTTAACCTCATCGTAAATAGGAAAATTGTGACCGAACTGATTCAGGAAGATTGCAATCCGCAAAAGGTAAACCAGGAGCTGGTGCAGATCTTGGATGGGGAGGGTAGAAATGAAATGCTCCGTAATTATAAACAATTGTTAGGCTTGATGGGAAAGCCCGGTGCATCAGCTAAAACAGCACAATTGATCACATCTTATCTAAATTAAATTCAAGCTTTTCCTCTAATCCATCAATAAATTCTGAAGTATTACATTACCGGCGTAATTAAGCTAAAACGTTTTTGTAACACGTTTTTTACTTACTAAATCGTTTTAATAGATGGATATTTGCTTAATATTGACCCAATTCAATCTTATCATCAGATAACTAACCAAATAACTGTTAACGAATGAATAAATGTGCCAATGTCATAAGAAAGCATTTCTGCTTTAAAGGTCAATCATTTGTAGAGACTAATTCTATCCATATTTACCTATAATAAATTGCTAATGAAAATTAATTTACTCAGGATAACGGGGTTTCTATGCCTGTTCCTACTTTCAAGCCACCAGCTGTTTGCAGAAATTAAAAGCGAAAAATTTAAAACAAATCGTTTTTATTTTCAGCAAGACACTACGAAAAGACAGGATACTACCAGAAAAGTGCCGGCTTCAAAGCCAGCTGATTCTGTTAAAGTTCCGGTAAACCCCTTAGGAGGGTCAAGCCCTGTACAAGCACCTCCTCCTCAAGATGTGCCAGCCGCTGCGCCGAAAACTGCAGTAGCACAAAAGACTATTACGGGAATCGTTTTAGATGAAAAAAAAATCGGATTGCCAGGAGTTGGAATTAAAATTCAAGGCAAAACCGGGGCAGCTGTAACCCAAGGCGATGGTAAATTCAGCATTAATGTTGGCTCACCAACTGATGTCTTGGTTTTTAGCTACATTGGTTACCAATCTAAATCCGTTGCGGCAGGAACGGGAGCTTCGCCTTTGACGATTAACCTTGTCCCTTCAGGAGCTCAAAGTTTGAGTGATGTAGTGGTGGTTGGTTATGGTACTATGAAATCGAAGGAGGTAACATCAGCTGTTGCTCACGTTGACACTGCTCAATTTAGACAAAGTGGTGCCCGAAGTCCGTTAGATCTTATTCAGGGAAAAGTTGCTGGATTAAACATCACCCGGGCTGGGAGTTCGAACCCAAACTCAGGACCAAGTGTGCAGCTCCGTGGTGTGGTTTCAGTTGCGGGTAGTGCCAGTCCGCTTTATGTAATTGATGGGATTCCGGGCGGTAATCCTGATTTGCTTCAACAGGATGATATTTTATCGGTCGATGTGTTAAAAGATGGATCTGGAGCTGCCATTTATGGCACCAGTGCAAATGCAGGGGTAATCTTAATCACAACAAAAAAAGGCAAACCAGGGCCGCCAACCTTTAATTACTCCAGCTACATTCGTAAAGAATTTATTCAAAACAGATTAGATTTTTTATCAGCAGAAGAATTTAGGGCAAAAATCAATTCAGGAGAGGTTAATGCCCGTGATTACGGTGCAAGTGAAGACTTATATGGTTCACTGATCAACCGTGACAATTTATCGCAAAATCATAATCTTGCGTTATCAGGTGGTACTGATAAAACGAGCTATCGCGCAAGTTTAAATTACCGCGATTTACAAGGTATTGCTTTAGAAAACGGAAGGAAAGAATATACAGGTCGATTGAATATCAATCAAAAAGGCTTTGATGATAAGTTGAACATCCAACTAAACTTAGCTACAAATGTTAATAATGCGAATTTGCTATCTAATGGAGCAACATCAGATTTTTTTAATAATGAGCTAAACAGAAGCGGTTGGGAAGAAGAGCTAGGTAAAAATCCGACTAAGCCAATTTACAATCCAGATGGTTCATATTACTACGATAATCAAAGTACAAACCAATATGCCAGATTATTTAATAACACCAGTTACCGCAAGCAGCAAACAACATCAGCAGATTTAAAAGCTGATTTTGACATTACTAAAGGATTAAAAGCAAGTGTTTTCGGATCTATGCAGCGTGACAATTATTTAGATGGTGGATATGCAACCTTAGCAAGTGAAGATTCTTTCGAGAATAGTGATTACCCTAGCGGCGGTTATGCTTTCAAAAATAATTTCCTTTCTCAGGCCTATGCCTTTGAGCCCACTTTACAATATAATACAGTTGTTGCAGATAAACATTCTTTTACTGCATTGGCAGGTTATAGTTATCGTTACAATATAGAAGAAGGTGCTAGAATGAGTACCAGAGGTTTTCTGAACGATCAGTTCAATGAAGATAACATGGGTGTTGGACAGGCATTAGCAGATGGAAAAGCGTCAATGGGCAGTTATAAAAACGACAATACGCTAATTGCATTTTTCGGAAGAGTGAACTACGCGTTTGACAATAAATATTTGTTGCAATTAATTTTGAGGCGTGAAGGTTCTTCTCGTTTCGGTGATAATAACAAATGGGGAAATTTTCCAGCAGTATCATTAGGTTGGAATGTTACCGAAGAAAAATTCATGGAAAACGTAAAGTGGGTTAATTATTTGAAATTAAGAGCAGGTTATGGTGTAACGGGTAATTCCGGTTTTGCAAATAATGCATCAAGGGTAACACTCGGTCCGGGTGGAAAATATTTATATCCTGATGGCAGTTATCGCGAAACTTATGGGCCAACACGTAACCCAAATCCATTTTTGAAATGGGAATCGAAACGTGAAACCAACATCGGGGCCGATTTTACCTTGTTCAATAGCAAGTTAACAGGTTCATTGGATTTGTTTGATAGAACAACTAAGGATTTATTAGATCTTTACACTACACCTCAACCGCCATATATTCAAAGCCAGATCTATGCCAACGTAGGTAATATTTCTTCAAGAGGTATCGAACTTGCTCTAAGTTATCAGGCAATCAAAACCAAGGATTTTACCTTCAGCATGGATTTTACAGGAAGTACCATTAAAAACACTTTGAATTCTTACTCGAATGATGCTTTTGCAGTTAAGTTTAAAACATTTGGTGGTATCGGTGGTGCAGGAGATTTGGGTGATGCCATTACCACTTACGAAGGGGAAGATGTAGGTATATTTTATGGGAAGCGTTTCGCCGGCTTTGATGCTGATGGAAAATGGCTTTTCTTTAATAGAAATGGAGAAGCCGTTCGTAATGATAAGATAAACATCTCAAAAGATAAAAACTTAACAGATCTTGCTCCACTGGGAAATGCCATACCTAAATATTACGCTTCATATACCGCGAATTTTACTTATAAAAATTTCGATTTTAGGGTTTTCCTAAGAGGTAAGTTTGATTATAAAATTTTAAATACTACAGCATTAACTTACGGTAATCCATTTGTTACGGGTTCTAACTATTTAAGAGATGCTTTTGGAAAGTATAGTGAAATCAACGATACTTTTATGTATTCAGACTATTACCTGGAAAACGGAACCAATGTTAAAATTGATGAGGTGACTTTAGGTTATAACTTCAAGTTAAAAACGAAGTTCATCCGTAACCTGCGTGTTTACGCTACAGGACAAAATTTAGCTACAATTACTGGTTACTCGGGTAATGATCCTGATTTCGTACAAGATACTGGCTTAGGTCCAGGTATTGATAGTAGAGGTGCTTATCCAAGTACAAGATCATTCCTTTTTGGTGTAAACGTAGGCTTTTAAAATATAATCAAATGAAAAATAAATCAATCATATATACAGCCCTTGCATTAGTGGTAAGTATGGGTTCTGCGTGCACTAAACTAGATGAAAATGCATACGATGTTATCCCGGCTGAAAAATTCTACTCTAATAAAAACGAAGTTGTTTCTGCTGTTTTAAGACCATATACGCACGCCAATGCATGGGTGACACCATCCGGTCAGGATAGCTGGTGGCGATTAGCAGAACTTTCAGCCGATCAATTGGCATGGCCAACAAAGGGTCCGCATGGTGAAGATGGTGGTAAATGGAAAAGATTACATTACCATACGTGGACGGTTGATGAAGGGGGTATTAATAGTGCATGGTCTCTGATGTATGGCGGAGTTGGTTTTTGTAATGACGCCATTGGAAACATCGAGAAGCGTGATATTGCGCAAATGGGCATTACCCAACAGGAAAAGAATGATTATGTTGCAGAACTAAAATTACTTAGGACATTCCACTATCTAAAGCTGATGGATTTGTTCGGTAATATTCCAATTGCCACAGATCTGGTTGATCCATCAAATCCTGTATTGCCAAATACTACTGCAAGGAAAGATGTTTTCAACTTTATTGAAAAGGAAATTAAAGATAATATCAATAACGTACCCAAATTAGCAAAATCACAATTGGGTAGAATGAGTCAGGCAAGTGGTTACGCCATGTTGGTGGAGTTATACCTTAATGCAGAGATATGGACAGGTACACAGCGGTGGGATGATTGCATCGCGGCAGCTGATAAATTAATTAATAATGAGGCGGGTGGTCAAAATGGTAATATGGCTCTTGATCCAAACATTACAGATCAATTTAAAAACACCAATGATCAATCAAAAGAAGTTATTTTCTCCATTGCTTATGATTTTACCAGAGCTAAATTCGAACCATCATGGACAGGCGAGTTTTATCATTTTGCACAACGTGATATTTATGGCGGCGGCAGAAATGGTAACGATGGTATTGTTTTAATTCCAGGAGTTTATGAAAAATTTGAGGCTGATGATTTGCGTAAAACTGGCTGGTTACTGTTTGGAACTCAGAAAAAGTTTTCTGATGGGTCTGATGTTCAAGGTACTGTAGAGTATGCAGGCAAACCACTTGTATTTGTTGATAATATTCAAAGAAATTCCAAAAATTCTACCGTTAGCAATATGAGTGAAGGTGAAGAAAATAGTGGTGTTAGATTTAATAAATACAAATTGGGTAATTCTATTCCAGGTATAGTAAATGGAGTAAGGGTTGAACCAGATCCAAACTATAATAATACCGATTGGAACGTGTACCGACTTACCTGGATTTATTTTGCAAAAGCTGAAGCCATTATGCGTAAAAATGGTGGTGTTGCAACTGCAGAGGCAGTTCAATTAATTAATGATTGTAAATCCAGAGCATATGATCCGGCAATATGGCCGTCAAAAGCTTATACTACAAGTACACTGGATTTAAATGAACTTCTGGCAGAACGCGGGAGAGAATTCATATTTGAAGGATTTAGAAGAGATGACTTAATTAGATTTGGTAAATTAACTACAGAGAAATGGTGGGATCATTCGCCATCTGCATCGTTTAGGTCTTTGTATCCTATACCACAAAGACAAAGAGATTTAAATACAAAACTCACCCAAAACCCGGGATATTAATTAACATCAATAAAAAGGCGCCACACGGCGCCTTTTTCTATTTTAACAATAAATGTTAGTTTCATTTTCATTAAGCGATTAATATTAACGATTATACATTATATTAGCCCAATCGCAGGCTATATCAAATTGATTAACCTGAAATGTACCCAGTTAATAAGTGTCCTAAATGAAAACCCTTTCTATAAAAGATATTGCCGTTGAAGCTGGCGTATCCATCACCACAGTTTCTTTTATCATTAATGGTAAAGCCCGCGATAAATCAATTAGTGAAGCCGTAATTAAAAAGGTAGAAAAAATAATTGCCGAAAGCGGATATAAGCCAAATCAAATCGCCCGAAGCCTTAGGACAGGAAATTCTAATATTATTGGATTAATTATTGAAGATATCTCCAATTCCTTTTTTTCCAGAATAGCCAGATTAATTGAAGATAAAGCCTATAAAAAAGGCTATAAAATTATTTACTCCAGTACGGAGAACAATGTTGAAAAGGCAAAGGAACTGATCAACATGTTTAAATCTAGAAAGGTTGATGGTTATATCATATCGCCAATTAAGGGATTGGAAGAGGATATTCAGCAGTTATTAACTGATAGTAAACCGGTTATTCTTTTTGACCGAAGTCTGCCAGGTCTAGATACCAATTATGTTGGTGCTGATCACTTCAAGGCAACTTATGAATCTGTAGAAAGCTTTATAAAACAAGGCAGAAAGAAAATTTCACTCGTTACTACAGATATAGATGTTCAGCAAATTACCGAACGTTTAGATGGATATAAGAAAGCACTTGTTGACTATGGTATCACTTATGATGAAAATCTGGTTTTAAAGGTTTATTTTAATCAGGAGGAAAGTGAAACCCGGGCGCAAATGGAAAAACTGTTCAGCAATGTAGAAACAGATGC
This sequence comes from Pedobacter psychrotolerans, assembly GCF_004340665.1. GTDB lineage: Bacteria > Bacteroidota > Bacteroidia > Sphingobacteriales > Sphingobacteriaceae > Pedobacter > Pedobacter psychrotolerans. The sequence continues at coordinate 446,316 of NZ_SLWO01000002.1, read as the reverse complement.
CGTACTTTTTGCTACCAATTATCTGGCCATCAGCGGACTTAAAGTCTTAAAGCAAACCAAAATAAAAATCGGAAAAAATTTAAGTGTAATTGCATATGATGACCATGAGGTTTTTGAATTGCATACGCCAGGTATTTCCGCAGTGCAACAGCCACTGGAAGAAATCGCTGAAGCCATCATTCAATTAATTTTAAGGCAGCTTTCTTCTAAAACCAAATTGGATAACGAACAAATCGTATTCTCAGCCAAGATCATTCAACGATAATCATAATTTCTTCTTTTGGTTGGTGTTATCACCAACCTACTTAGTAAACAGCATATATCATATAAACACAATAGCTGGTACGGTGATAATACCAACCAGAGAAAAAAACTGTAAACTTTTTTAGGACGAGATCTTATGCAGCTATGAGGGGAACTCCCCTCCTAATTTAGGAGGGGTTGGGAGTGGTTAGCCGTTCAGTGGCAGTTTTTAATTCTTCCTTTTTTTTGGTTGGTGTTATCACCAACCTATTCAGCAACATTACATATCATATAAACACAATGGCTGTTACCGTAATAACAGCCAACAGAGAAAAACTGTAAACTTTTTTTAGGACGAGACCTTATCTAGCTATGAGGGGAACTCCTCTCCTAATTTAGGAGGGGTTGGGGGTGGTTAGCCGTTCAGTGGCAGTTTTTAATTCTTCTTTGGTTGGTGCTATCACCAACCAACTAAGTAAACATCACATATCATATGAACATAATACCTGGTACAGTGATAACACCGAACAGAGGAAAACCAACCCAATAATTCCGTCATATAAATGTTACTGCGAACCATTGTATTTGCAGTCTTTAGTCCTTAATATTGAATAGTAAAACGTTTTACTTATTTATTGGCTGATTTCTGTCTTTCAGTGTTAAACTTTACGACAACAACACTTTTTCGCCCAAAATAATTCGTGAAATACTTATTCTGAGATAACTAACCAATATGACCTATATGAAAAACCTTTCTTTACTGGCAGCTTTAATATTTTTGAGCTTTTATACATTCGGACAAGATAAAGCACCTGCTTATCCCTTAATTACACACGACACTTATTTAAGCATTTGGTCTTTTGGAGATGGGTTAAATCAATCAACTACCAAACACTGGACAGGTAAAGAGCATGCGCTTGATGGGATCATAAAAGTAGATAAGCAGCTATACCGTTTTCTAGGTGCGGATAGTAAAACCTATAAAACCATCCTTGCTGCGGCTGATGAGTCAAGCTATCAAGCCCGTTTCACTACCCAAAAACCAGCAGATCATTGGAACACTTTAACCTTTAAGGATACCAATTGGAAAAGTGGTGAAGCACCTTTTGGTGATGATCAGCAGTCAAAAACCAAATGGAACACGGATGAAATCTTCTACAGAAGAAAATTTACTTTAGCACAAAAAACAGCGACGAAGAAATATTTAAAGCTCAATCATGATGACAATGTAACAGTGTATCTCAATGGTCATAAAGTTTATGAAAAGGAAGGCTGGGTACATGAATACATTTATATTCCACTGGTTGATGGTATTTTAAATAAGGGTGATAACATTTTAGCCATCGACTGTAAAAACACAGCTGGCGGAAGGTTTTTAGATGCGGGCATTGTAGAGGAAGTTCCGCAAAATGCCACTATTTTAAATGCAAGGCAAACCAATGTTTCGGTAGGGGCCACCAATACCATTTATACTTTTACGGCTGGAGGTGTAAATCTGAACTTAACTTTTACCTCACCTTTACTGCTGAATGACCTGAATTTAACAGCCAGACCAATCAGTTACCTCACTTATTCCGTAAAATCAGCCGATACAAAAGCGCATCAGGTAGATGTTTATTTCAGTGCATCATCCAACCTCGCTGTAAATACACCAGATCAGCCTGTTTCGGTCTGGAAAAAGAACGAAAATAACCTTTCCATTCTAAAAGCCGGAACCGTTGAACAGCCTGTTCTGAAAAAGAAAAACGATGACTTAAGAATTGATTGGGGTTACCTGTATATTGCTGTACCAAAACAATTTAAAGCAACACAATTTTTTGGAACACCGATAGATAATCTCCAAAATTTTAAAACAGGAAAATATCCACAAGTAACACAGGCTTTAAATGTTAAAACACAAAGTTTAGGTACAGTGATCCCATTTGGAGCGGTTAATTCAAAACCAATAGAGAAATATCTCATGCTGGGTTATGATGACCTGAAATCTGTCGAATATTTTGGTGATCAATTGCTTCCCATCTGGAAAAAATCTGCATCAAATACTTTCGAAGATCAATTGGTAGCAGCCAGTATGGATTACGAATCTCTCCAGGCAAAAACAAAAGCATTTGATGCCAAGCTATATGCCGATGCAAAAAGGGTAGGTGGTAAGGAATATGCGGATTTATGCAAACTTGTTTACAGGCAGAGTATAGCTGCACATAAAATTGTTTACGCACCAAATGGAGATTTGTTGTTTTTCTCAAAAGAAAACTTTAGCGGTGGCTTCATCAATACAGTTGATGTAACGTACCCATCAGCACCTCAATATTTGTTATACAATCCTGAATTGTTAAAAGGCATGCTCAACGGCATTTTCTATTATTCAGAAAGCGGAAGGTGGAAAAAACCTTATCCAGCGCATGATATTGGTGTCTATCCAATTGCCAACGGGCAAATTTATGGAGAAGATATGCCAGTAGAAGAAGCGGGTAATATGCTTATTTTGGCTGCAGCCATTACCAAAGCAGATGGCAATACCACCTATGCAGCCAAACATTGGGCAGTCATGTCCATCTGGGCATACTATCTTTTAAAGGAAGGTTTTGATCCGGCCAATCAGTTGTGTACGGATGATTTTGCCGGGCACCTGGCCCGAAATGCGAACTTATCAGTTAAGGCAATTGTGGGTTTAGGTGCGTATGCACAAATGGCCGAAGGACTAGGTAAAAAAGATATTGCAACTAAATATAAAAACGCAGCATTGGAGATGGCGAAAAACTGGCAGACTTTGGCCAGTAGCGGTGATCATTTTGCCTTAACTTTTAATGATAAAAATACCTGGAGCCAGAAATATAACCTGGTTTGGGATAAGCTTTTAAAATTAAACCTATTTCCGGAAACAGTGTATAAAAAGGAAATAGATTTTTACCTGACCAAACAAAATGAGTTTGGTTTACCACTGGATAGTCGGAAAGATTACACTAAATCAGACTGGATTATATGGACGGCCACATTAGCAGACAATCAGGCCGATTTTGAGAAATTCATTAGTCCTGTACACAAATTTGCTACGGAAACAACAAGTAAAGTACCACTAACAGACTGGCATGAAACAAAAACTGGTAAGCAGGTTGGTTTCCAGGCGAGAAGCGTTGTCGGCGGATACTTCATAAAATTGCTTGCTGATCGGTGGAATATAAAGTAATCAATAAATATTAGCCTTGGCTTAAATTGTAGCTGGAATCAAATAATATGGTAAAAAAGCAGCATTTGGCTATTTATCAGTGCGATGAAAATTTTGTTGCTGGTTTAGATTCTTTATTTTCGTAACCGATTAAAGATTTTATTCACGGGCAGGTGTTCAACCAATGTTACTTTAACTGCCATGTGGAGCAAAGATTAGTCATACAGATCTTGCATCAAGTTAATCTTTGTTTTCGTTTAGTAAAACGTTTAACGATTTATTTGGTAGAATTGAAATAAATTAAAATAGAAATACATAAAAAATGAAAAAGCCTGTAGCACTGGGTGTAGATATCGGCGGCTCGCATATAACAGCCGCATTGGTAGATTTAGAAACAAGAAGCCTGATTGATGATTCAATCAAACGTCGCCCTGTAAATTCTCAGGAGAGTAAAGAAGATATCTTATCGGCCTGGTGTGAGGTCATCAATCAATCGTTTAAGAACATCAAAAATGGTAATCGAAATATAGGAATTGCAATGCCTGGTCCTTTTGATTATGAGGAAGGAATATCTTTGATGAAAGATCAGGATAAGTTTAAATCACTTTATCAGGTAAATATTAAAGCCGAGTTAGCCAGTCGTTTAGATGTTCCTCTGGAAAATATTCATTTCATTAATGATGCCGCAGGATTTTTGCAAGGCGAAGTTTTTGCTGGTGCCGCCAAGGGAAATTCGAATGTATTGGGTTTAACACTGGGAACTGGCTTAGGATCATCATTAAGTTTAAAAACGAAGGCAATAGATGCCGATTTATGGAATGCTCCATTTTTGGATGGCATTGCCGAAGATTATCTTTCTACCCGGTGGTTTGTAAAACGATACAAGCAATTAAGTGGAAAAGAAATGGCTGGTGTAAAAGAGCTTGTGGAAATTGTAGAAGATGATCATTTGGCAACCCGGGTATTTATGGAGTTCGGCTACAATCTGGCACAATTTCTTATCCCCATCATCAATGAACATAAGATAGATGCAGTCATAATTGGTGGAAACATATCTCAGGCCTTTCATGCCTTTGCGCCAGAACTAATTGCTGCCTTAAAAGGTAATGATATTGATGCAAGCATTAAAGTTTCAGAGCTAAAAGAGCACGCTACTTTAATTGGAGCAGCCAGTTGCTGTGATGAGCGTGTTAACTCCATAGGCTCCTAAATTTTAGCTTAAATAGAAGTATGATATAACCTCCCTATACATCTTTATCATCTTATTGATTATAAATGCTTTAATGTTTTTATTGTAACAAATATTTTGCTTTGTAACGCATTAAAATTTTATTATTATTGATGTAATTAAACGTTTTAGTGGTTTATAAATCATTCAAAGTCCGCCTAACTAGCGGTCTTTTTTTGATAATGTTAATAAAACGTTTTAGTCAATGCTTTTAGCGATATAATTTGTTAATACGCTTCTTGCCTTTTAAAAGAATTAGATAACTAACCCTTTAACCCTAACCAAACCTCTATGACAAAAACAAACTAACAGATTCTCCTGACAACAATTTAACCGTTTTCAAATTTCTTGAATTATAAGAAATTTTAAAGATGCGTAACTAACATCTTCGAAAAACAGCGAATTAAATAGCTTATTCAGGTTTATAACTAGAGAAGAAACATCAAACAAACACTATACTTTCAGTTAGATTTAGACAGCAGGATAATTTTTTCAATGTCGCTGCTGTAATAATATACCGATTTAGATCTTGCTATAATTTAACCACAGTACCAAAGACTGTAAATCTTTAAATAATTAATTCTGTTGGTTGGATAGCAAAATTTGGTATAGCCAAACGAATCAATCTGATTATTCAGGCATTTAACCGAGTGCCCAAATCAACAATGTTAGTATTAATGTTTCCAAGTGAAATTCTCTATACAATCTGAATAAGGTTAAAAACATTAACTGTATTTCTGATACTAAGTAACTAACAACCTAAATTATTAATTATGATTTTTTTAAAAAATGCTACGAAAGCCCTCGGCCTTCTCGCAGTCTTTGCTCTGCTTTTTGGCTGTGGTAAAGAAGAATATCCAGCTGTTGATCTTTTTACCTGGAAAGCAAAGGTAGATGTTACTGCTAAAGCCAACCTTTCGGTAAACATAGAAAGTTCTGGTGGTGCTGCTGGCAGTGAGGGTTCTGCTAAGGCAGTTGATAATGATTTCAATACAAAATTTTTGATCAACCCTTATCAATCTAATTTTTACATGCAGTTATCTTTTTCATCACCTCAACAAGTTGCTTCTTACACTTTAACCTCGGGTAACGATGCACCAGGCAGAGACCCTAAAGATTGGAAATTTAGTGGCTCTACTGATGGAACAACTTGGGTGGATCTAGATAAAAGAACTGAGGAAATGTTTTCTGGACGAAATCTAACCAATACTTACAACTTCAAAAACAAAGTACCTTATAATCACTATCGAATTAGCATTTCTGCAGTAGGCAGTGGCTCGCTTTTTCAATTATCAGAATGGCGTTTAATAGAGGTGCCAGAAGAACAACAATAACCTGAACCATTTAAACTAAGAAAAAATCATGATGAAAAAACTTACACATTTAACGGAGGGTAAGCTCAGGTTTAAAAATTGCGCATTAAAGGCTATTGCAATTGCATTGGTGATTAGTAGCGGTTTTTATAATTCTGCAAACGCTTCTGCGATTAAAATTAATAGTTCGGTTTTGCTTTCACCATTAAAAGCTGATATCGTAATCCGTGGTATTGTTAAAGATGCTGCAGGTTTGCCATTGCCAGGTGCTGGAGTTAAGGTAAAAGGAGCTTCCATCAGTGCAGCCGCTGATGTAAATGGTGCATTTACCATTACCGTTCCCGATCAAAATACAGTGCTTATTATCACTTATGTGGGTTATGATACTCAAGAAATTACAGTTGGTACGCAAACCGTTTTAGATATTCGTTTAAAAGAAACAACCGGTTCTGATTTACAAGAGGTAGCTATTGTAGGTTTCGGTACACAAAAGAAAGAGAGTTTAGTAGGAGCGCAATCTTCAGTGAAAGCTTCAGAATTGAGACAACCAGTATCGAGCATGAGCCAGTTATTGGCTGGTCGTATACCAGGTGTGGTTAACGTATCCAGAAATGGTGAACCAGGTGCCACAGGATCGGATATTTTTATTAGAGGGGTATCATCTTTAACCGCAAATGATAGAGGTCCATTGGTAATTATTGATGGTGTTCCAAACCGTAACCTGAACGATATTAGTGTGTACGATGTAGAAAATTTCACCGTACTAAAAGATGCGGCTGCAACGGCTGTATATGGTATTCGTGGTGCAAATGGTGTAATCTTAATCAATACCAAACAAGGAAAAATCGGCGCACCTCGTATCAATGTAGAATATTATGAAGGTATTAGCCGTTTTACCAAAAAACCAGATTTAATTGATGGTGTAGATTACATGAATTTGGCCAACGAAGCCAAATATTCTGATTATTTAAGAGGTGGTGCAGCAGGTGCTTTTACACCAGCTTATTCTATTGATGCCATTCAAAAAACTGCAGCAGGAACAGATCCAATCCTCTATCCAAATGTAGACTGGTTTGATGCCATTTATAAGGATTTTGGTAGAAACAGATCAGTAACGGCAAATTTATCTGGCGGCGTAAGCAACGCAAAATATTATGTTTCACTGGGTTATTATGGCGAAAATGGTTTATTTAAAACTGATGAAGCAGTAAACGATGCAGCTAAGCAAAATTTCGAACGCTATAACGTGAGTGCCAATTTAAATTGGGATATTACGGGTACTACCAAGTTGGATTTAGGTATTAAAGGGATTTTAGCACAAACAAGTTATCCGAGTAACTTGTTGGCTCAAGATATCTTTAATCAGGCTTTCTTAATTAACCCAACCTCTTTTCCAATTCTTTATCCAAATGGAAGTTTGCCGGGAATTAGTCCGCAGGCAGATCAGCGAAATCCTTATGGTGATGTAACCAGAAATGGATATAGGGTAGGATACAGTACCCAGCTTTATTCGAACATTCGTTTAACACAAGACTTAAAAGAAATAATGCCAGGGTTATCGGCAACAACCATGTTTTCTTTTGACGTGAATAGCAATAGCTCAGTTAACAGAACAAGGAGAGAAAGTTTATATAGAATTAACCCAAGTGATCCATACATTGTACCAGGAAACCCAGCTTCGGGTTATAAATATGGCTTAATACTTCAAGGCCAGGAATTTTTAAATTATGGTATTGGAAATGGCGGCGACAAAAAGATTTATTTAGAAGCGGCCATTAATTACAACCGTACTTTTGGTAAACACGCAGTAACTGGTTTATTGTTATATAATCAAAATGATAATACAACACCTTTCGCGGGTAACCTAACTTTATCTCTACCATATCGTTTACAAGGTATTGCCAGTCGTGCAACTTACGCATATGATGATAAGTATTTCTTCGAAGCAAATGTAGGTTATAATGGTTCGGAAAACTTTGCGCCAGACAAACGTTATGGTTTTTTTCCTGCCTTTGGTATAGGGTGGTTATTATCAAATGAGAAATTTTTCGAACCTCTAAAAAATGCAATTCAAATGGTGAAATTCCGCTATTCTGATGGTATTGTAGGTAGTGGTGGAAGTGGTGGCGGCTACGTAGATAATGAAAGTGAGCGTTTTTACTATCTAACAAAAGTAGGTACTGCAAGTGGTTATACATTTGGTCAAAACGGAAACATTTCTCCTGGTGGTTTGGGTGTAACGGCTTATGGTGTAGATGTAACCTGGGCAGAAACGCGTAAACAAGATTTAGGTTTTGAGTTGAAGACCCTTAAAAACAACCTATCATTAATTGTCGATTTCTTTCAGGAACGTAGGAAAAACCAGTTTATTACCAGAGGAACAGTGCCAAATTATATCGGTTTGGCTAATACGCCAATCGGTAATTTAGGTATCGTAGAAAATAAAGGCATTGATGGTACCATTCAATATGATGCTCAACTATCTAAAGATTGGTCGCTTAACTTAAGAGCGAATGTTACTTTCAATAAAGATAAAGTAATTGAAAACGATCAGGCGCCACAGGCTTATCCTTGGATGGAGCAACGTGGGTATAACATTTTGGCATCAACACGTGTAGGTTATATTGCTGAAAAGCTATTTGATAGTCAGGCAGAAATCAATGCAAGTCCAACACAGTTTGGTACACTAATGCCGGGTGATATTAAATACAAAGATTTAAATGGTGATGGTAAAATTGACTCATTCGATAGAACAATTATCGGAAGGGGAGATCTTCCAAGTACCACGTACGGTTTTGGTTTCTCATTAACGTATAAAAACTTCGATTTTGGATTATTCTTTCAAGGTCAGGATAATGCTGATATCATTTTAAATATTCCATCATTTGCAAACTCTGGCGGTTTAGGTAATATGTTAGCCGTTGCTGCCGATCGTTGGACACCTACAAATCCTCGTCAGGATGCAGTTTATCCACGATTATCTTACGGTGGAACAAACAGCAACAACTATCAGGCAAGCACTTGGTGGTTACGTGATATCAGTTTCTTAAGATTGAAAAACGCTGACTTTGGCTATACCTTGAAAGAGGGTATCAAGAAATTAGGTATTAAACGCTTAAGAATTTATGGAATGGGTTATAATGTATTTACCATAAGTAAATTCAAACTTTGGGATCCGGAGCTGAATACAAATAATGGTACAAGATACCCCTTAACATCTAACTACTCTCTAGGATTAACCGCTAACTTTTAAAATTAAAAGAATGAAAAAAATATTTATATATACAGTTGGAACATTACTATTAGTTGGTAATTATGGCTGTAAGAAATTTCTAGATCAAGTGCCAGATGATAGGTTAACCTTTGAGCAACAATATCAAAGAAAAAGTACTGTTGATCAGGCGCTTGCTAACGTTTACTCTACTTTGCCAGAACAAAATCAAGATCGCTCGGCAAGTGCTTCAGGAAATGCCGGCCCGTGGACAGCAGCTTCTGATGAGGCAGATTATACCTTGCCGAACTTCACCGAAAGCATAAATACTGGCGCATGGGATGCAACCAGCAGCCAGGTAAATTACCATTGGCAAAATTATTACAGAGGTATTCAGGCGGCGAGCACCTTTATGGCCAATGTAAACAAATGTACCGATTGTAACATTGGGGGAATAGATATCGTTAACCGATATTTTAATGAAGCCAAGGCTTTAAGAGCAATATATTATTACTATTTAATCAGACAGTATGGTCCGGTGGTTTTGCTAGGAAATGATCCTACCCAATCGGATGCACCTCTTGAGGCCATCAGTAAACCCCGTAACTCCATGGATGAATGTGTAGATTATGTAGTAAGCGAATTAAATGCTGCTGCTGCAGGACTTCCGGCAACACCCCAAGCTAATGAAGATTACGGTCACATCACGGCATCAGTTGCGGATGCGTACAAAATCAAAACTTTGTTAACTGCTGCACGCCCTCTATTTAATGGCAATACTGATTATGCAGCACTAAGAAATACAGATGGTAAACAATTAATTAGCCAAACAGCAAGTTCTGCCAAATGGACAAGATTGGCTAAAGCAGCAAAAGCATTTCTTGAAAATCCGGGTTACTCTAGCTATGCATTATACAATGTTTCGGCAACTCCGTCTGGCTTGCCAAATACAGCCTTTAACAGGGCGTTTATTGCGACAAGGGATGTTTTTTTAAACGGCTGGAATTCTGAAATCATTTTTGCCAGAGGCGGTGATGTTACATTTTATCAGTATTCTTTGGCGCCGAATCATAATGGTGCTTCTGGGGGAGACAAGGGTGGTTCATTCTTGTCACCTTCTCAACAACTGGTAGATGCTTTCTTTACGGCTAATGGCTTACCTATAGAAAATGATCCAACTTATACGGCTAATGGAACTTCAAGCTATCAGGCACCTGATCCGAATGATCAGAATACACCAAGAATGATCAGTAATATGTTTGTAAATCGTGAACCGCGTTTTTATTCAAGCATTACTTATAGTGGCCGAAAATGGATCAATCCGCAATCTAACATCGTTACCGATTTTACTAACAGCGGAAACGCAGGTAAGGGCGCAATTGCAAATAATGATTACACGAAAACGGGATATACGTCAAGAAAACACCTTACGGTTGCCGGCTGGACTTCTGGTAGATCTGTTTTTACCACCATTCGTCTGGCTGAAATTTATTTAGATTACATTGAAGCCCTGCAAGAGTCAAACCCTTCTGATCCCGATATCTTAATCTATTTAAACAGGATTCGTACAAGAGCGGGTATTCCACCTTACGGCTCAGGAACAGGTGCTCTTCCAATACCTGCTGATATGAGGGAAGCTATCCGAAGGGAAAGACGTGTTGAACTTGCTTTCGAATGGGATCGTTATTTTTACACCAGAGAGTGGAAAATTGCTGAGACAACTGATACACAAATAAAAGGTTTAAATATTGCTCAAAACGCACCTGGATTTTTTACTCCGGTTGTTGTAGAAAACCGTGTGTTTCAGAAAAAACACTATTTGTGGCCAATACCAAACGGTGAAATTCAAAAAGTTCCTCTAATTGTTCAAAATACAGGTTGGTAGTTTAATATACACCGGGCAAATAGCCCGGTGTATTATTTTAGAAAATTTATAATTATCAAATATCTTGTTTTTTATAAAAACATAAAAATCCTTAACTAATGATAAAAAAAATATTACTTTTTGTTGTACTTTCTTGCTGTCTTCAAGTTTTCGCACAAAAGAAACGTGAGTTTAAGGTTTCCATCATCGATCCTGCAAATTCTTTAGATGTTGAAACCGAAAGCAACTTAACATTTGCCTTTAATATGCAATATCCCTGGTTTGCCTCGGCAGATGGCTACAGAACGAAACGCGATGTAACCCTCGAAGTAGCGAATAGCGAAACGGAAACTATTAAAGCCAAAGCTGGAGAAATTAAAGTAAACAGCGATTGGATCAAAGGAAAATCTCTAAAAAAGATTAATAAAGAATTGAAGGGGGCGCTAACCAAAAACTGGTCTTTTTACAGCACCAAAAAACACAAAGGTTACAAACTTATCTTTATCAGCAAAGATCCAAACCTGGATCCAACTGTAAGAAAAAATTTAATCGATACTTATTTTGAAATCTATCCGATATTGGTTAAAGCTTTTAATAATAAATCAACCAAAGATGTGCTTTTTGTGGTAGATACGGCCTATAACGCCGTGGCTGAAGCGAGTGGGAATCGCATTTTGTTCAGCGCCGGATATTTAAAGGCACATCCAACAGATATTGATGTGGTTACGCATGAAACCATGCACATTGTACAGGGATATGGCTACAGTGCTGGTCCGGTTTGGTTAACTGAAGGGATTGCAGACTATGTTCGTTACCAATACGGTGTTGATAATGTAGGTTCAAAATGGAGCTTGCCTGCTTTTAACCAGAAACAAAGTTATCAGAATAGCTATCGGATTACAGCCCGGTTTTTTGCCTGGTTAGAGCAAAACGTTAAACCTGGCTTAATTGCCACACTGGATCAACAATTAAGAGCACATCAATATACAGCGCAGAGCTGGAGCAGTTTGACCGGAAAATCTATTGATCAATTATGGGAAGAATATTCGAAAAATCCAGATCAGGTTAAATTGAAATACAGCAATAAATTAGTGAAAGGTTAACTGTTGTCAGTGTCTGTAAATGGCATTTTTATCATCATTGATGACCTGAATTATAGGTTAACGTAAAATTTTTGAGTAATTACTAAAACGTTTTACATATTATCATTATTTTGCGTCATCGTACGCTAGCCAAAAGAAATAAACTAAAATTAAATGAAAAAAATATCCCTTTTAACTTCATTAGCTATTATTGCCCTAATACCTTTATCGAAGCTTGCTGCGCAGGAAACTATAAAGAAAAATGGCTATACGCTATCTTTTGAAAGTAATTATGCTGCACTCGATCCAAAACTGAAGAAAAGATTAATTGAAACCTTTTTTGTAGTGTATCCAAAGCTAGCCAAAGAGTATAATCCGAATACTTTAAAATCAGTTAAGTTTTTTGTGGATACGGCTTATAAAGGCGTAGCGGCTACTGCAAATGGCAAAGTTACTTATAGCTCGATCTGGATGGACAAACATCCCGAAGATATTGATGTGGTTACGCATGAAGTGATGCACATTGTTCAGGATTATGGCAATAGTGTTGGACCAGGATGGCTTACAGAGGGCATTGCAGATTATGCCCGTTTTAAATTTGGTGTAGATAATGCAGGCGCAAAATGGACCTTGCCAGCTTTGAAGCCAGAACACAGCTACAAAAATAGTTACAGAATTACGGCAAGATTTTTTGCCTGGATAGAAAAAAGGGTAAAGCCTGGCACCATCAAAGCGGTTGATGCATCTTTAAGGGATCATAGCTATCAACCAGAAATCTGGAAAAAGTTAACAGGCAAAGATTTGGATGCACTTTGGACAGATTACACAAAAAATCTTGAACTTTAATTTATAGAAACACATAAACTGATAAACATAAATGAAAAAACTATTTATTGCCTTCCTCAGCTTTGCTGCTTCAGCTAGCTTTGCACAAACGGTTGGCAAAATTACTGATCCCGTAGACTGGATAAACCCTTTAATGGGTACACAATCTAAGCCAAGTTTATCAAATGGAAATACTTATCCTGCCATTGGCCTGCCTTGGGGGATGAACATGTGGACTCCACAAACAGGTAAAATGGGTGATGGTTGGGCCTATACCTATGATGCAGATAAAATCCGTGGTTTTAAACAAACCCATCAGCCCTCTCCATGGATGAATGATTATGCCGCATTTTCCATGATGCCGATAACGGGTAAACTCAGGTTTGCAGAGGATGACCGTGCGAGTTGGTTTAGCCACAAAGCAGAAGTTTCGAAGCCTTATTATTACAGTGTTTACCTGGCCGATGCAGATGTAACTACAGAGATTACGCCAACAGAGCGTGCTGCACAATTCAGGTTTACTTTCCCTAAAACTGATAGTTCTTATGTAGTGGTAGATGCCCAGAACAAGGGATCATACATTAAGATTATTCCGGCAGAACGCAAAATTATAGGCTACACCACAAAATATGCCCGCGGACCGCTACCTAAAAACTTTAAAAACTACTTCGTTATCTACTTTAATAAAGATTTCAAACTGGCTAAAACCTGGAGCGGGAACAAACTAAAAGATGATGAACTGGAATTAGAAAGCGATCACAGTGGGGCCATTATTGGTTTCAAAACCACCAAAGGTGAACAGGTAATCGCTAAAGTGGCTTCCTCTTTTATTAGTTTTGAACAGGCCGATTTAAACCTGAAAAGGGAATTGGCTAATGATGGTTTCGATGCCACAAAAGCGAAGGGAAGAGCGATCTGGAATAAAACCCTTAATAAAATTGCTGTTGAAGGTGGTACAATCGATCAAACCCGTACTTTTTATTCTTGTTTGTACCGTACCCTGTTTTTTCCAAATAAACTCTATGAAATAGATGCCAATAATAAAGTGGTGCACTGGAGTCCTTATAACGGGCAAACTTTACCTGGCTACATGTTTGCCGGAACTGGGTTCTGGGATACCTTCAGGGCTTTATATCCATTCCTGAACCTGGTTTATCCTTCTATCAATAAGGAAATGCAGGAAGGCCTGCTTAATGATTATAAAGAAGGCGGCTGGTTGCCAGAATGGAGCAGTCCGGGTTATGCCAATATCATGGTGGGTAATAATTCTGCATCAGTGGTTTCTGATGCTTATATCAAAGGCTTGCGTGGATATGATATCCAAACTTTATGGGAAGCTTTAAAACATGGAGCCAATAATGAAGGACCAATAGAAGCAGTTGGCCGTGATGGGGTGAAATACTACAACGATTTGGGATTTGTTCCTTTTGATGTTAAAAAGAACGAAAATGCGGCTAAAACATTAGAATATTCATACGATGATTTTACCATTTACCAATTGGGAAGAGCTTTAGGTAAACCAGCATCTGAAATTGATATTTACAAGAAAAGAGCCATGAACTACAAAAACCTTTTCGATCCGGCTTCCGGATTAATGAGAGGGAAAAATAAAGATGGAAGTTTCCAAACGCCTTTTAGTCCTTTTAAATGGGGTGGTGCTTTCACTGAAGGAAATAGCTGGCATTACACCTGGTCTGTATTTCAGGATGTAGATGGTCTTGCTCAGTTAATGGGTGGTCATGATCAGTTTGTAACCAAGCTGGATTCTGTGTTTTCTATGCCACCTGTTTTTGATGAAAGTGCTTATGGTGGTGTGATTCACGAAATTCGTGAAATGCAGATTGCAAATATGGGTCAGTATGCGCATGGCAATCAGCCAATTCAGCACATGATTTATTTATATAATTACGGTGGTGCACCTTACAAAACCCAATATTGGGTAAGGGAAACGATGAACAGAATGTACAAGCCTACACCAGATGGTTATTGCGGAGATGAGGATAACGGACAAACTTCTGCATGGTATGTTTTCTCAGCGATGGGATTTTATCCGGTAACGCCTGCTACTGATCAGTATGTTTTAGGTGCTCCATTATTTAAAAAGGTAACTTTAACATTGGAAAATGGTAAAATAGTTACCATCAATGCTGCGGCAAACAGTGATAGTAACCGTTATGTGCAGTCGCTCCAAATGAATGGCAAGCCTTATTCTAAAAACTGGATCAGCCATAGTGGCTTACAAAAAGGTGCGGTATTGAATTTCAATATGACAGCCACTCCGAATAAAGTGAGGGGATCTAAACCAGTTGATTTTCCTTATTCATTATCAACAGAGAAATAAAAAGAATCGGACTGCATTTTAATGATGCAGTCTGGTTTATCTTTAAAATGAGGCTGAAAAAAGAAATGGGGATTCCACAATTGCAGAATCCCCATGATCTAAATTAACGCTCTCAGTTATATAAACTAACTTCAAAGGAAATTATTGCATTGCGCAATAATTTTTTTTGCTTTATGAAAAAATAAGTTTAATTATAAAAGCTGACCGCTCAAAAAATAATCCAAAATACCCTGTCATTTTATTAGTTTTACTTCATGGGAGTTATCAATCAAAACCAACAAGATGCTGAAAAACTTGCGGCCGCTATAGCAGCTGTAAAGTATGTAAAAAACGGAGATATTGTAGGATTAGGTACGGGAACTACCGCCACATTTGCCATAAAAGAACTGGGTAGGCTGGTAGGTGAGGGCCTTAGTATTAAAGCAGTGGCAAGTTCCATCCGAACAGAAGAACTGGCCAGATCTTTAGGAATTGAAGTGCTTGAATTAGGAGAAATTTCATCTGTAGATATCAGTATTGATGGCGCAGATGAATTTACAGAAGCTTTAGATTTAATAAAAGGTGGCGGAGGTGCATTATTCAGAGAAAAAATTATGGCTTCGTTGAGTAAGAAGGCCATTATTGTAACCGATGCTTCGAAAAAGGTGAAAAAATTAGGTGCATTTACACTGCCAATCGAGGTAATCCCATTTGCCTATCAATATGTTTTTGATCAGATTTCCCAACTGAATGGTAAAGGAAAAAAAAGAAAAACCAATAATCAGGATTACATTACAGATAACGGAAACTTTATTATCGATGCTGATTTTGGCCTGATAGATGATCCTAAAGCACTTTCTGATGCATTAAATAGAATTGATGGTTTATTGGCCCACGGATTATTTATTAATTTAACCTCCAGGGTAATCATGAGCGATCAATCAGAAATCATCATTTTTGAATAACGAACTTCTGTCTTGTGCCTCATCCTGAACTGATTCAGGGCCTTTCTTATAAATTCAAGAGATATTAACCTCTAAATTTATCCCAATTAAGATACTGAACTAATTCAGCAAGACGATTTGTTGCTGCTCGAATGTTGTCTTGCAAAAGATCGTCATTGCGAAGCCAATTTTTCATTGGATGAAGCAATCTTAATGCGCTTGCTGGTATCGATAGTTTTCTAGGAATCCGCTCGTGCGTCCTCCTGAACTTGATTCAGGAACTTTCAAAGCGAAACATTTCCGTTTACCGATAAACACATCGACAATAAAGCCCGGAAAATATTTTAACCGATCAATTTATTTAACTCACCGATAAATTAAAGTAATTGAGAGATAAGCCATTCTCCAGCCTTCCTTTTCATGATACATTTGAATATAAATCAAAACAATCATGGAAAATTTAACTAAAAACAATCACCAAAATAAACAGTTAGGATTAGGTATTTTAATCGTATTCATCGGTTCTATATTCTTACTAAGAAACACAGGTTTAGATATTCCGCATTGGATCTTAAGCTGGCATACGGTTATGTTAGGTGCAGGTTTGTGGATTGGTTATCGTAAAAATTTTGAAGGTGGCGGCTGGCTGGCACTTACCATTATCGGAGCAATCTTCACTTTGAAAGACATTACGGTATTCGACTTTGATTTATCACGAATCAGCGCTGCACTAATCTTAATTGCACTTGGTTTATATGTAATCCTGAAACCAAATAAGACTAAGAAATTTGATCATTATTTTCAAAACCCATCATCAGAAAAAGGAGAAATTAAATTTTAAAACTCACCACTCCATCATATCAATGAAAAGGGACATTTTAGTAATTGTCCCTTTTTTTATTTTAAGTCTTGCTTAAAAAGCATCTTAAAAAAGAAACGGGGATTCCACCATTAAGGCAGTATCCCCGTCATCTAAATTAACGCTCTCACATACATAAACGCATAGATCTGGAATTATTGTACGGACAAGCATTTATTTTAAAAAAAAATAAATAATCGAAACCCAAATAAATGTTGCTGATTGTAGATTCCTAAATGATTAATAAGTCAACTCGCTGTTTATCAGTTGTAAAATATTGGTCAGCATGATATTTATATCAATTAATTATTTTTTTTAACATCAATTAAATGTTAAAAAAAGTTAAAGCGAAAAGGCGAGTTGGTCTAAATCCTTTTGAGAAGCAAATATTATTAACTTTGAGTATCATAACACAATCAAAACCAAACATGAAAAAAAGTATCTTAATTATTATTGCGCTTTTATTTACTACGAGTGCATTTGCTCAAAATGTGATTCAACTATTTAATGGTGCCAATGATTTTTTTAAATTATTACAAGAAGAAAAATTTGCAGATGCGCATGCCATTTTTGATGATACTTTAAAATCAAAGCTAACTGAAGACGGCTTAAAGAAACTCTGGCTAGATATGGGAACCAAATTTGGTAAGGCAGAGTCTTTTGATGCTATTCAAAGCAAGTCACAAGGTGAATTTTTTGCAGTAACGGTTGAGGGCAAATTTAGTAATGGAAATCAGAATTTTATTTTAGGCTTTAATAAGGCGCAAAAAATTGTAGGTATTTTTCTCGCACCACCTAAAATTTCAGCGGCTTATTTAAAACCAACCTACGCTGATACGAGCCTTTATAGTGAGAAATCAGTTTACATTGGTGGAGCAGGAAAACAACTGGCGGCAATTATTACCACACCTAAAAACGTTAAAAATTTTCCGGTAGTGGTTTTTGTTCATGGTTCAGGGCCTAGCGATATGGATGAAACAATTGGCGCAAATAAACCTTTTAAAGACCTGGCTAGTGGCCTGGCTTCAAAAGGAATCGGATCAGTACGCTATGTTAAAAGAACATTGGTTTACCCAAATGAATTTGCGACTGTTTATACCGTAAAGGAGGAGGTGTTAGATGATGCTGCGGCTGCAATTGCCTTAGCGAAAACCATTGCAGGTGCAAATGTAAAGCAAGTATACGTATTCGGGCATAGCCTGGGTGGTATGTTGGCACCAAGAATTGCCACTAGTACACCAGATCTTGCCGGAATTATCATGGCAGCAGCGCCAGCAAGAAAGCTTACTGATATTATTCTGGAGCAGAACAAATATATGTTCGGGCTTTCTAAAGATACTACATCAGCCAATAAGGCTCAATTAGATGAAGCCATTAAACAAATCAATAAAAGCAGAATTGCGCAATTGGGCACAACCATTAAGCCAGATTCCGTTATATTGGGTATACCAGCAAAATACTGGGCTGACTTAAATGCTTATAATCAGGTTAATGTAGCAAAGGGACTTAGTAAACAAAAAATTTATGTTTTGCAGGGCGGAAATGATTTTCAGGTAAGTAAAACTGATTTTGATCTTTGGAGTGCGGCACTGGGAAAGAAGAAAAATGCTCAACTTAAATATTATCCGGAACTCAATCACTTATTAAGTGTGCAAACCGAAAAGGGAACTACCGCACAATATCAAATTCCGAAAAATGTTTCAGAAGTGGTGGTTAATGATATCGCTACCTGGATTAAAAGCAAATAAAGATAAAATATTCTCTAAAGCTTTGATTTTATCAGGGCTTTTTTATTGCTTTTAATTTTCATTTGATAGTATTTCCTATCTTTATTGAACAAACTTATTCAATGGTATCGCTATTTTCTGAGCAGGAGAGATATAATTCACTTGTAGAGGCATCTCCTATGCCAACAGCTATATATGTAGGGGAAGATATGGTGGTAAGTGCTGCAAACCAGGCTATGCTTGATTTGTGGGGTAAACCAGCATCCATTCTTGGAACAAAACTAATGGATGCACTCCCGGAATTGGAAGGGCAACCCTTTTTTGAAATCTTAAGTCATGTTTTTAGAAGTGGAGAAACTTATCATACCAAAGAATCTCCAGCAGATCTTGTGGTAGATGGAATCTTGCAAACTTTCTATTTTACCTTTACCTATAAGCCCATAAAAAATGATCAGGGTGAGATTTTTGCCATCATCAATACTGCCGCACATTTAACGGAACTGGTTAATGCAAAAAAACAGATTATCGAAACCCAGCAACGTTTATCATTTGCGCTTTCATCGGCCGAAATAGGTACCTGGGATTTGGATCCAATTCATGAACACATCATCTTGGATGAAAAATGTAAAGCCATTTATGGTTTTCCTCAGGATGCTACTATTAAATATGGGACAATCTTATCTTGTATTCACCCCATGGATGTCGAGCTGGTTCGCGATGCGATGGCTAATGCAATTAATGGTTATAATGGTGGCCAATATGATATTAAACACCGAACGAACAGTCAGGTGAATGGCCAAATCAGGTGGGTTCATTGTAAAGGAAAAGCCTACTTTAATGAGGATAATATTGCCTATCGTTTCTCAGGCATTGTACAGGATATCACTGCTGATGTAAAGGCCAGACAGCGGGAGCATCAGCTTCTGACATTGATTAATCAAAATGCTGACCACATGACTATTGCAACCTTGGAAGGTAAAGTTATTTACATGAATGAGGCATCCAGAAAAATGTTGGGTATTCCATTGGATGCTGATGTGCGTGAATTTAGTGCTAAAGATTTCTACACACCACAGGAGTTAAATCGTGTTCAGAACCATATCATTAAAGAAATTGATGAGGTGAAGGGTTGGACTGGCCATATCACTTTACTTAATTACCAAACAAAGGAAAATATTCCTTGTATGGTGAATTATTTATTAATCAAAGATCTGGAAACCGGAGAAGTTATTGGAAGAGGAGCTACTGCACGGGATTTGCGTCCGGAAATTAAGGTAAAAGCCGATCTTCAGAAACTAGCTGCGATTATTGGCAGCAGTGAAGATTTCTGTAATTATTGTGATATTGATGGTCATATTCAATACATCAATCCATCCGGTATCGCTCTGATTGGTGTCAATGAAAATCAGATTCGAAGCTATAGCCTTTTTGACTATCATAGCGAATCATCAAACGAAAAGATTAAAAACGAAATTTTTCCAATACTTTTTACAGATGGAAAATGGTCTGGAGAATTGGAGTTAATCCACCAGGTAACTAAAGAAATTATCCCTATTCATAAACAGTTTTATATGATCAGGGAAGAATTTACCAATACGCCTGTGGCTATTGCGGCAATAGCAAGAGATTTACGGCCAGAGTTAAACATCAGGCAAACACTTGCTGATAAAAATTTAGCCATGCAAAATGCTGTTCAGGAGCTTGAATTTTTAGCCAATAGCGTACCTCCGGTAGTATGGTCGAGTAAGCCAGATGGATACCTGGATTATATTAACAAAAGATGGTTTGAGCAAACCGGTAAAAGCGATGAAGAAACATTGGGTAGCCGTTGGGTAGAAAATGTACATCCAGATGATGTTCATCATGCAATAAAAACCTGGAATTCATCTCTCCAAACCGGAAATCCATATGAAATTGAGTTTCGTAGCTTAGATAAATTTGGAACATACCGTTGGTATCTCGTAAGGGCAATCCCTTTAAATGACAGCGATGGAAATATTATAAAATGGTATGGCACCAACACCGATATACACCATCAAAAGGAACTGGAAAAGCAAAAGGATGATTTTTTAGGCATTGCAAGTCATGAGTTGAAAACACCTGTAACCAGTCTGAAGGCCTATGCACAGGTAGTAGAATCGATGTTTAAACGTTCAGGAGATTTCAAAAATGCTGATCTTCTGGGGCGAATGAATAAGCAGGTAGATCGGTTGAGTAATCTGATTAACGACTTGCTTGATGTAACAAAGATTAATTCAGGAAGGCTACAGTTTAATGAAACCGAATTCGATTTTAATGAAATGGTGGAGGAAGTAATCGAAGATGTTCAGCGAACCTCATTTAAACACCTCATTCATCCTGAGCTCAGTTTCAAAAAGAAAATTGTTGGAGATCGGGATCGGATTTGCCAGGTGGTAACCAATTTATTAACCAATGCTGTAAAGTATTCTCCTGATGCAAATGAAGTGGTCATCAATACGCTTGATCTTGGTGATCGTGTTCAGGTTTCAGTCAGGGATTATGGTATTGGCATCAGCCCTGATTTAAAAGATCATGTATTTGAACAATTTTACAGGATTAGTGGAGATAAGCGGCACACCTTTCCTGGCTTAGGATTGGGCCTTTATATTTCATCAGAAATTGTAAAAAGGTTTGGCGGTAAAATCTGGGTAGATTCCGTAGAAGGCAAAGGTTCTACCTTTTGTTTTTCTATTCCGGTTAATCAATAAGCTGACCATAAAATTTCAGGTTCAATTTTATAAAATTTAAACAATTCTGCAAATAAGAGGTTAAGGATAGGTATATATTTATCCGATCCGATCTACTTATGGCAAAAAATAAAATTACTTTAAAAGGAATATGGAGTGTGCTAAAAGCTGCTTTTACTGGCTTTGGCGATCATAAGGTTACCAAGTTAAGTGGCTCACTCGCTTACTATACGGTATTTTCGATGGCACCTTTACTGGTGGTGATTATTTCGTTGTGTGGGATATTTTTAGGTCGGGAAATTGCAGAAGGTCAGGTTTATGCACAACTGGAGGGTTTTCTTGGTCGTGAATCTGCAGCATCTTTACAAGAATTGATTAAAAATGCTTATCTTGATGGTAAAAGTACCATTGCTTTAATTATTGGTATTGTTACCCTATTAATTGGCTCAACCACTATTTTTGGCGATATTCAAGATTCTATTAATACCATTTGGGGAATTAAGCCAAAACCAAAAAGAGGTTGGGTGAAATTGCTGCAAAATCGTTTCTTGTCGTTCTCTGTGATTATCAGTTTAGGATTTGTTTTGTTGGTTTCTTTAGCGGTTACGTCTGTTTTAGATGCATTCAGCGATAGGTTACAAGCTCGTTTTGCTGATGTTTCATATTATGTATTTTACGTTCTTAACCAGGTAATTACGCTGCTTGTAATTTCTACAGTGTTTGGCGTTATATTTAAGGTCTTGCCAGATGCGATTATCAAATGGAAAGATGTGATGGCAGGAGCAGTAGTAACTGCTGTATTATTTATGATTGGTAAGTTTGCGATATCACTTTATATCGGACAGAGTGATGTGGGGGGAACTTATGGTGCAACAGGATCATTGGTAGTAGTACTATTATGGACTTATTACTCTTCTATCATTTTATATTTTGGTGCCGAATTTACCAAGGCTTACGCCATTGCCTTCGGATCTGAAATTTATCCTGCTCATTACGCGGTAACGATGAAGGAGGTAGAAGTTGAAACAGGCCGTGTTTCTCTTCAGGATAATCATCCTGAATTAATTGAGGAGGTGAAGAAAGCTGAAAAGGATAATTAATAATGCCAACTGATTAATTTTGTGGGAAGCAACACATCAAAAAAATAAATTCAAAGCCATTAAAATAGATTTAACAGGCCTGGTGGAAATAGTAAAATCTTAAATAAGTTATTTGAGATTTATGTTGAATATGATTATTCTCCCCAGGCGGTAATAATCAATTGCCTTGAGCCACCATAATTTCGATGTTCACATAGGTAGATGCCTTGCCAGGTGCCAAGCGCTAATCTTCCATTGCGGATTGGAATGGTTACTGAACTACCCAGCAATGCAGATTTAAGGTGTGCCGGCATATCATCCGAACCTTCATAATCATGCTTATATTCCGGATCGTTTTCACGTACTGTTTTATTAAAGAACATTTCGAAATCTACCCGTACCGTTGGGTCTGCATTTTCATTGATGGTTAAAGAAGCAGAAGTATGCTGAATAAACACCTGACAAATTCCGGCCTTGATTAAACTAATATCCGGCAGGGCATTTTCTACTTCATTAGTAATAATGTGAAATCCTCTTCTTCTTTCTCTAAGTGAAAGGGCTTGCTGATAAACTTTCATATTCAAAATTACTTAACAATCCATCCTCTTAGTGCATCTTCATCACTAATAAATTGATAATCTCCAAAACTACCCAAAACACTCACCAATTGCCCGGCCATTAAAGTCTTTTTAATAGCGGCTGTACGATCTGGCTGATCGTAAACCATTTGTTGTAGTGCATTAATTTTAATTTTTTTTAATGGTTTGTTGATGTCACTCAATGCTGTACTTTGAATAAATCCAATTTTACCATCTGGTAATTCAGCTTTGTAAAAATCACCCGTGGCCGATTGAACATTTACAATAGCGGCTTTACTTAAACTTTCGACAACACCAGCACTTTGTAAGGGTGCATTTAAAAATTTAACTGTTCGTGAGGTTCTTAAGGTTTTATTAAGGTTATTAACCGAAGCCGTGATCTTTTGAGGTGTTTTGGTAACCGGATCAATAAAAGGCAAAGGATTCATGGCTCCGCCAGAAGCATATATTCCAAAATGAAGGTGGGTAGCTGTATTCTTGGCATTTCCTGTATTTCCCATTAAGCCAACGGTATCACCTACATTTACCTCTTGGCCTTCAGTTGCAATTTGTTCATCCAAATGCGCATAATACAGAGTATAATCTTTGCCTTTTGGTCTCAACCAAACCACTTTTCCACCTAGGTTATTTTCATTTACCCGGGTAATGGTACCTTCTGCAATGGCTAATACGGGGCTTCTGAATTTCCCAAAAATATCTACACCCTCATGTTTCCTGGCATTATTATCACGGCCATCACCCCAATAGCTGCCAATACTTTTGCTGCTGTTTGATGGTGTAGGGAAAGACAAAGATGGTCCGGTAGTAATTTCTAAAGTATACTGAACACTTTGTAAAAGTTCAGGTTGTAGCCTGATGAGGTAGTTTCCGGTAACGTCTATCTCATATTGGATGGGATTATTTAAAGTATCTGCTGATGCAACCATTTTGCTATTTCCACCAGTAGGTAAATGCCACACATCAAGGTAGAGCATTGCCGCATCAGCAGGTTTTTTAGTAATGGAAATGTTTAACTTTTGACCTTTTGTTGCAGTGAATTGATAAGCAGCTGCAGGAACTTTATCCGAAGCGAAATAGCCTGTTTCCTGATACGGCAAAGTGATGTTTAAAGCTTTATCAAGGCTTAATGATGCTGATTTGATCCAGGCCGAACCCATGGCTGTTTGATCCAGTCCGGTGTTAATTAACTTTCGCTGATACTGCTCATGTGGAGTAGCTGCTTTAAAGAGATTTACTGAGCCGGTTTTGCAGGAAAAAAGTGCTGAGGAAATCAGGGTGAAAAGCAAGAGGTGGAAGAAACGGGATGGCATCATAGTTGAATTTCTTTGATAACAAAAAAAACTACTACAAGTTTCATTACAGAAAATGGGAGGTGTAATCTATATTGAACGTATTTGATACAAAGTTGAGTATTAATTCCTTTAATAACGATGGGTTAAATATATTTGCGGTAGGAGGTTGATATTTCAATCTTTACTACATCTCAAATTTTAACCAATGAATAAATTCGAAAGCCGTTACGCCCAGAGCCCGAAAGAAGTTAAACAAATGGATACCGCAGCACTGCGAGAAAATTTCTTAATCGAAACCATTTTTGAGACTAACCAAGTTAACCTAACCTTATCGCACTTTGACAGATATATTGTTGGCGGAGCGATGCCCGTTAATCAGAAATTGGATTTACCAAATCCTGATGATTTAAAAGCCAGTTATTTTTTAGAACGCAGAGAATTGGGAATTATTAATGTTGGTGGTAAGGCAATCATCACTGCAGATGGTGAACAATATGAGCTTGATTACAAAGAAGCTTTATATATTGGAAAAGGAACAAAGGAAGTTTCATTCGCTTCGGCAGATGCAAATGAACCAGCAAAACTCTATATCAATTCAGCCCCTGCGCATCATACTTATCCAACTAAAAAAGTAAGTAAGGCTGAAGCTGAAATTGTTGAATTGGGAACTCCAGAAACGGCAAATCACCGGATTATCAATAAACTTTTGGTTAACAGTGTTTTGCAAACCTGCCAGTTGCAAATGGGGATGACGGAACTAAAATCTGGTAGTGTTTGGAACACCATGCCTGCACATACTCATGACAGAAGGATGGAAGCTTATTTTTATTTTGAAGTTCCACAGGGGCAGAGTGTTTGCCACTTTATGGGGCAGCCACAAGAAACCCGCCACATCTGGATGCAAAATGATCAGGCCGTGATCTCTCCAAATTGGTCAATCCATTCTGGAGCCGGAACCAGTAATTATACTTTCATTTGGGGCATGGCTGGTGAAAATCTTGATTATGGAGATATGGATCACTGTGCTATAACTGAATTGAAATAATTTTTAAAAAAAAATGGTATTTAAGCCTTTCTGTCTTTTTTCTGCAGGCTGAATACCTTTATAACTAAACAAAAATGTCAGCTAATATATTTGATTTGGCAGGTAAAACTGCGTTGGTAACAGGTTGTAAAAGAGGTATTGGAAAAGCGATGGCTTTGGCTTTGGCTGAGGCTGGTGCCGATATTATTGGTGTTTCAGCCAGCCTGGAACTGGAAGGAAGCTCAATTGAAGAAGAAGTGATCCGTTTAGGAAGAAAGTTTTATGCCTATCAATGTGATTTTGGTAAGCGTGAATCTACACTGGCCTTTGCGGCAAAAGTTAAAGCAGATCATCCGGCAATTGATATTTTGGTAAATAACGCCGGAACCATTTTACGTAAACCAATTGCAGAACATCCAGATGAGATGTGGGATGAAGTAATTGCCGTTAACCAGAATGCACCCTTTATTTTAACCCGGGAAATTGGGAGAGATATGGTGGCCAGAGGCAGTGGTAAGGTTATTTTTACAGCATCATTATTGTCATTTCAGGGCGGTATTACCGTTCCTGGTTATGCAGCCAGCAAGGGTGCTATTGCTTCATTAACAAAAGCATTTGCGAATGAATGGGCTTCGAAAGGTGTAAATGTTAACGCAATCGCCCCAGGTTATATTGCAACAGATAATACATCAGCATTACGGGATGACCAGGAAAGAAGCGCTTCAATTTTGTCTCGTATACCTGCCGGAAGATGGGGAACTCCAGAAGATTTTAAAGGGCCAACATTGTTTCTCGCCTCAAGTGCCAGCGATTATGTTCATGGAACGATATTAACCGTTGACGGCGGCTGGATGGGACGATAGGGAGTTGTTAGTCTTGAGTTCAGAGTCCAAAGTCCAGAGTCAAAAAAATAAAGACCGGTGTCTGAAATTAGATGGTGGAAACATCCTTTACGCTCAGATACCGGTCTTGTTTTTTAAAGAATCTTTACTTTATGAATAAAGGTTATAAATTTCCTTAATGTCTTTAAGGATACTATCAAAATCGATTTTTAAATCAATTAAGCGACCGGTATGGATGTCAAAAACCCAGCCTTGCACCGTTAAACCTCTTAATGTAATTGCTTCTTGTACAGCTGCAGTTTTAAGTAAATTAACACATTGTTCCTGTACATTTAATTCCACTAATCTATTATAGCGGCTGCTTTCATCTTCAATTGCGTTCAACTCATCGCGGTGTGTACGATAAACATCGCGGATATTTCTCAGCCAAGGGTTTAAAATACCCATATCTGCAGGTTGCATGGCAGCTTTAACACCCCCACAATTGTAATGGCCACAAACAATAATGTGTTTCACTTTTAAATGACGAACTGCATAATTTAAAACGGTCATTACACTTAGATCCACGTTATTTACAAGGTTGGCAATATTTCTATGGATAAAAGCTTGCCCGGGTTGTATGCCCATTAAATCTTCAGCAGTTACCCGGCTATCAGAACAGCCAATATATAAAAACTCAGGAGTTTGTCCTTTTGCCAATTCAGTAAAATAATCCGGATCATTGGCCAATTTCCGGCCAATCCATTCTTCATTATTTTTAAAAACTTGTTCTACATTCATATTCTTTCTTTTAATTTATAGTTATATGGGAATGAATCAAGGGATAATTTTTTTTCAAAAATAGAATTTTTTTTTCCATACCATATGCACGGTTCGATGTCAAATAAACTATTTATTGTTTCTCAACATCGACACCATACTAAACGATGGATGTATCAAGCCTATTGTATGATTTTTAACAAATTAACCTATAAAATGTTTGTCATTCTAATTGTATAACATTTCTCTACAACCGAAAGAATGCCGTTGGAAAGTGATCAGAATTATTGATTTAAAGTAATGATTTTTGCTAAAGGCCTTAAAGTTAGAGATGAGGTGAAGTGAAATTAAGAATATGTTTTTACACGAGAAATTGATACTGGCTTTTCTTCTGTTACTTTTGAAAGTTCTTCCAAAGAATATAGGTTCGCCATACATTCTGCAACAGCATTTTTATGCGTATACCAAATATCATCATTTGTGAAATGACAAATACCCAGGCCCATTTCAGTTACAATGCTTCCAAATAAAGAGGCCAGGTGGTGTTCGAACAAATTTCCAGGATAATATTTAATAGAAAATACTTTATTATAACCTTTAAGTTGTACTTCTACTTCAGTGCTGATTTTTATGGGTTTATATACTTTCTTTTTTTTCTTACGCAATAGCTTATCAATAAAACTTTGTTTTACCACTTTCTGACGAAAGTTTTTCCTCTTAAAATCTGCAAGCTCAAATGGCTTAAAGGATGTGCTAAACTGGGCTTTTAAATCACTTGTATTTAATATTTCAATACTGGGTTTAGTCCACCTGAATATTAAAGATAAAATACTTCTGGGATTTTTAAACGTGAATGACTGCTCCAGGCTTAATACATTTTCATGTTGATTTAAGCGTTCAAAAATTTCAGGGATTAGTTCGTCTGTTAAAGAATTGGTATATACGTTTATATAAGCACTCATAATTTTTTATTAAATCAACAAAAAAACTGTTTTTAAAATACAGGTTTATCAATTAATATTAAGCATCTAGTTAAAGTTCATATTGGCAAACTTATATAGCATATCAGGTTAGAAGTTAATATATTCATTCTATTTAAGGGTTGAGGTGTTAATTAATGGCTACAAATATATTCTTAATATTATTGATTTTATAGTGGTAAACGAGAGAATTATTGAAAACGTTACAATCATTTATTATTTAATTATAATATCAAGATTATCAGGTATTTGTTTTCCTAATCTGTAAGCTGTCGTTGATGGCAAGCTAATTTTATGGCCTTATTGCATATTATTTCTCTCCATCAAAGCTTTTAATGTCCTGTTAAAACTTCTTACTGAGATGCCTAAGTATGCAGCCATATCTTCTTTGGAGATGGTTATTTGAGCTTCGCGCTGAAGCTGCAATAATTTTAACAGACCAAATTCTAGTGTATATAATTGTTGATAAGATGCCCTGGTGCTGGTCTGAATGATTCTTATAGATAATTCCTGCGGCAGGATTTTTGTGAAGGCCGTGTTTTTCTCAATCCATTCAAAGAACCTGTAATCAGGAATGGCATACACCATTACTTCACTTATTGCTTCAACGTTGCAGAGGCAATTTATTTTCTTTAGCGCTTCCAGTTCGCCCATTACCTCACCCTTGCCTAAAAACTCAATAATGTAATCCTTTCCGTTTTCTTCTGAGATAAAGCATTTTGTTATGCCATCCTTTATCAGGTAAACATAGGTAATGGTTTCTCCCTGCTGAATAATTTTATGGCCAGGCTTAAATGTTTTTTGCAAGATATTAGAATCTGCGTTTTCGCTATAAAACTGTTCAATAAAGGAAAGAAATTCCAGATTCGTTCTGAGCATATGGCTGATGGAGGGACAAATGTCCTTACTAATATAGTTCTGTTATTTTACTTTTGTCGCACTAAATTTAAGCATAAACATGAATAATCAAATTTCGGTCATTGCATTCGATGCTGATGATACCCTTTGGGTGAACGAGCCCTATTTTCGTGAAGCAGAAGAACAGTTTGCTGCTCTTTTAGAAGATTTTTTGCCGAGGCATAGCATTGTTGCAGCATTATATCAAACGGAAATTGTGAATCTATCTTTGTATGGTTATGGAATTAAAGGCTTTATGTTGAGTATGATTGAAACCACGCTAAAGATTACTGAAGGAAAAGTAGACCCTGTAATTATTCAAAAGGCGATTGATTTAGGGCAGGAAATGCTGAATAAACCTGTTGAATTGCTTGAAGGTGTAGAGGAAGTGCTTAAAGCTTTACACGGAAAATTCAGACTGGTTGTAGCGACCAAGGGAGATTTGCTGGATCAGCAAAGAAAATTAACAAAGTCTGGCTTGGATCATTATTTTCATCATATCGAAATAATGAGTGATAAACAGGAAAACGATTATCAGAAATTGATTAAGCACCTGGATTGTAAGCCCGAAGAATTCTTGATGCTTGGTAATTCCTTAAAATCTGATATTTTGCCTGTTCTGGCCATTGGCGGAAGTGCAGTTCACATTCCATTTCATACCACCTGGATACATGAACGTATCGATCATACCATTGAGCATCCAAATTTTTATCAGATGGAAAGTCTATCTGAAGTTCTATTAAAATTGATAGCATGAGAGAGAAATTAGATTTAAATACCTGGATCAGAAAAGATCATTTTGAGTTTTTTAATACATTCGAAGAACCATTTTTTGGTGTTACAGTTGATGTAGATTGCACTTTGACTTATCAAGAAGCAAAGGAAAAAGGTGTATCGTTCTTCCTGCTTTATTTGTACAAATCGCTATTGGCGGCAAATAGGGTAGAACCATTCCGTTATCGCATTATTGATGAAGAAGTTTGGATATATGAACAGGTTCACGCCTCAGCTACCATTAACCGGCCTAACGGAACTTTCGGCTTTGGATACCTGGATTTCTATCCCGATTTTGAATTATTTAAAACAGAAGCCATAAAAGAGATTAAGAAGGTAGAAAATAGCACCGGCCTGATCCCGTCGTCTTCCGGTGAAAATGTGATTCATTATTCCGCATTGCCATGGCTTAATTTCAAATCACTCTCACATGCCCGTAGTTTTGCTTTTAAAGACAGTTGTCCGAAAATATCTTTTGGTCAGGTAAGAGAGGAGAATGGTTGTAAAATTATGACTGTTTCCATTCATGTTAACCATTCCTTGATGGATGGATTCCATGTGTCGCAATTTGTTAGTGTTTATCAGGAACTGCTTAATCAAAAAAACGGCGAGTTAATTTCAATATAATGATGACTTAACATTAAGCTTATAATTTAGGTTTAATGTTTCTGATTACCATCTCTGTTCCCATTTACACGTTAGCCATCATAGCCATGTTTTACATGGATACGTTTTTGAAGGCATTCTTGTTTTTGGTTTTAGTGTTGGCAGCTACCTTTATTCTTTTTCTTTGTATCTATTATCCATTGCCATCAGCATTGAGTGTAGTGGTCATCATGTTACTCTTCGCTATCAAAATTTAGGGCTTTGGCAAGGATGTTAAATAATTATGAATTATCATTTGCATTAGCTAAACAAATTACTATTTTTGCAGCATAACGGGGGATTAGCTCATTTGGCTAGAGCGCTTCGCTGGCAGTGAAGAGGTGATCGGTTCGAATCCGATATTCTCCACAAAACCGTCTAAATTACTGATTCAGTAAGGTAGACGGTTTTTCTTTTTTATAAGTGCTCTTGTAAAATTCTTTTTTTTAGCTGATATACCAAATCTAGTTGACTATCTTTTTTAATATTAGCTTATCCGTCGATGTCTCACCATAATTGTTCGGAAGATTATGATTGGTCAATTGAAAACTGCTCTTGATGGTTAACCACCCCCTGCCCCTCCTAAATTAGGAGGGGAGTTCCCCTCATTGTGGTGTAATATAGCCTACTAATTAATCCTCCGAATACTGAGGTTTTTCACCGACCGAAATTAATACGGTTTTAGCGTCGATAAATATTTTTTTCAAAGCCTTTCCCTTTCAGGGGATAGGTGCCGATAGGCGGATAGGGGCTTCCAATAAAACTGACGAAGTTCTACCGCCCTCCTGGCCTTTGAAACTTCGTAAGTTAATTTTCGTTTTTTTTAATTGTGTGATTTTATTTACAGAGGCTAATCGGCTAAAATATAATAGTTGATTGAACTTACTCTTCTCATTTAAAACCTGCCAAAATTTATTTTTAAAAAAGCCTTCATTTGCGTCTATAAATAAATCTGAAACACTTTTCAGCGAAACAAAAAAATGTTTCATGAAAAAATGTTTCACTGTTTGTAAACGAAATTCTTGTAAACTTTTTTTTGTTTACAAAAATATTGTTTACAAAAGATGTATTTTGTTTCAAACTTTGAATGAAATGAAAAAATTAAGGGCACAGCTTCGATTAACACAAACAGACATGGCTAAGCTTATGGGGAGTAGTAAAACCAAAGCAAGTTTGTACGAAAAAGGTTTACGCAGCCTCAACGCAAAAGAATTAAACATGTTAAGTGCCATTGAACTTTTGATGAGTAATTCGGCCGAGATCCAGGCCACCGATAAAATCAGTTTAAATGATCAAAAAGCTTTAGTGTCCATGTTGAAAAAGCTAACTTACGATCAGAAACGTGCAACACAGAAACATGAAATCATTAGTGAGAAACTTTCGAGAATGGAAGAAACTTATGCCAGCAACCGTAAGCTGTGGCTTTTGCTTAATGAATTGAAAACAAATTTCAAAGGTGCAACTGCAAACCCGTATGTTGGTGTGCTCGAAATCAGGTGTTTAGAGAAACTTAAATCATGCGCCATCAACTTTCTATGTTAGAAAGTGAAATCGCTTCTACGCAAAAAATTGTGGATGAGTATGAGGGGTTTGGGGTACCGCCGGGGGTGGGTTGAAGGGTTGAAAGGCGCACGCGGAACGCGTGCGCTAACGGGGGGTATTTAGATAAAGGGTAGTAAAAAATTGTTATTCTCTAGAAGAGATCATTACCTTTTTCGTTAATCTTAAAGTTATTCCCCAGGTGATAATGAAAGGAATTAGCAAGATTATGAATTCGCTTTGAAAAAGTAAGTATGCAAGAAGGTGAATGATTGGAAACCATAAAAGCAGTTTTTTAAAATATCGGCCATTAATGAGAAAAGGCAGTGAAAATATTCCAAAATGAGCCAGGTGGGGATTTCGCTAAAAGTGTGCACCAGTTTTCATTCCAAAATGTGCACCACGCTTTTTACCATCCGGTCTTGATGGAATCGTAAAGACTGAGCCAAATATATCCAATCTTCCCAGATTCCTCCCCTTCATTTTCCAGTCTATCTTTCCTGTATTTGATCTATCAATCCTCCACGGAAGATGGTTTTGCAAGAAAAACGGCCTTCCTGGACACGATTTATAGCAAATCAGCCCAATTTAAAAACGCATCAGAATAAGAAATACAATTTTTGATTTTAAGGCCATTAGAACATCTCCATTTCGGTTTCTCTAGACGAAACAACCAAAGAATCCAATCCTGCTTTTCGGAAGCTTAAAGCCGCTTAAAATGAGCCGAATGGCCACTTTCAAGCGAAATCTAGTGACCAATATAGGCCGAAAAAGATGGCCACGATTGATGAAAACCAGTGGTCACTTTTAGCGGAACCCCCAATCAGAGGCTTATCCTAATCTTTAAAGCTAAAATACCTACTCTTATCAAAGTTTTTAAAAAAAGAACTAGGACTTTAAGAAGAGCTGGTGGTCTTAGTAGTAAGTTCAACAAAATGGACTATAACTTAAATATTAACACATTAAACATGAAAACACTAATTAAAAAAAACAATTTTGCTGCCATTTTTAGTTTCCTCTTCTTAACTGTGATTTCTATGAGTGCTTGCAAAAAAGAAAAACAGAAACAAGTTGCCGTTACAGATACCAGTTATCAGGTTAATTCAAAAGTAGATGCAGGCATGACCAAATCAGGCTCTAAAGCAACTGCAACCCTTTCAGGTTTGTATTCACCAAAAAGTAAAAAATTAGTTTACAAAGTAGAATTCAACGCTATTGAACCTTCAGTTATCGAGTTCAGGAATGAAAAGGATGCCGTTATATTCTCTATCAAGAAAACAGGAACAAAATACACTTCTCCTTTGAATGGAGAGATCATTTTAAATGCTGAAAACGAAAATGCCTTGATTAACCAAAAATACTACATTCAGCTTAGTTCAGCCAAGTATCCTAATGGAGAAATAAAAGGACAATTGTCTGCCAAAAAACAATAATCAAATTCACAAATCAACACGTATAAATTACATTAAATTAAAAATTATGAAAATCAAATCAATTTTAAAAAGTACAATGTTTACTTTATTAGTTGCCGGTTTCTTGCCAGTAGCAGTGAATGCGCAGAATAAGCCTGCAAATAAATCTTCAAAAAAGGATACGGTAAAGAAAGCGGTTCCTGTAAGGGCTCCTGGTAAAAATGAAAAAAATGAGGTTTCTGCTCCTATTAAACCAGCAACACCAGCCACATCAACAACACCTGCAAAACCGATAAAACATTAATAACTTCTAAGAGATGCCAGTTCTTCGGGCATCTCTTTCTATTTACAGGGTACCGGTTTAAATTTAAGCCAGTAGTACCTTTATGAAGGGAACAAATTAAATTCTAATCCCGGATCATTAAAACTCTTATTTAATTAAGAAATGACATACCAACCCAGATAGGGGTTATAACGTAAATTTATTATTTACCTATCAGAGAATTTACGGATCTGGTTTGCATTTCTACATCAGTTGTATAAAAAAAACCATTTGCATTCCCCGAAATATTTCCCTTAATATTACCCGGAGCAGCAGACAGAATACCTTTCCAATCTGTTTCCTGAAAGAGACGATACAAATAGGCGCTGTATTCTGCTGAAAGTGAAAATTTATAAATATTTACAAGGCTATTTGGTGCAAGGTTAAGTACTCTTCCCTTCTGAGTAAGTGGATGTAGCGCATTAGGCGTTCCATATGAATGTGAATAACTGAAAGGATAATTTTTGGATAGATGTTCTTCAGCCATGAGTTCTCCTTCAGGCAAAATGAGCCACTGCTGAGACCATAACGTGCCAAAATTATGTTTGGGAACATTTAGCCTTACCTGATTATCTACCATCATCGCAGAGGCTGGAATATAGTTCAAATCGATCGGGTATACAGGTGTAAGTGTATCAACCGCCGTGTAACGTTTATTATCGTATTCTACTGTAAGGGTGTAAGGCTCAAAAAAGTTTTTATTGTTTTCAACAATTCCAGAATAAATACCAGGCTTTTCAGTTTCTTTGAAATAGATGTCATTTTCGCCATCGTTTATAATGACAATGGCATTTTTAACAGTAGGTAAGTTTTTTTCATAACGCGAAATCGGTTTACTCAGCCGTATATATTGTCTTTTACTATTGGTATAAATCCCCCCTTCAATAATCAGATCATAGGGAACAGGGATGGTAGCTTCATTTTTTTTACAGCCATTCAAAATAAGCGTTAATATAATGGCGAAAAATCCTTTAATCTTCATGTTAAAATTTGAAATTATATGATATACCTATTGTACGTCCAGAAAAAGATTGATGATCAAAAGTAATTTCTTGAGACGGCTGCTGGCTGATTCTGTAAAAAAGGGGATTATTGTGGTTATAAATATTGTATAATCCCAGACTGAAAGTGTGAGACCAGGTTCTTTGTCTGATATGAGATGTTGGTGCCCATTGAAGTGTTAAGTCCAAACGATGATAAGGCGGCATCCTTGATGCATTCTTATCACCATAAATAGGTACTTTTAAACCTTTCTGTTCAAAGTATCCAATCGGAAGCGTAACTGGTCTTCCCGAACTATAAGTGAAAAAAGAGCTTACA
Source organism: Pedobacter psychrotolerans (assembly GCF_004340665.1). Classification (GTDB taxonomy): domain Bacteria; phylum Bacteroidota; class Bacteroidia; order Sphingobacteriales; family Sphingobacteriaceae; genus Pedobacter; species Pedobacter psychrotolerans. Next base: position 411,342 of record NZ_SLWO01000002.1, on the reverse strand, counting down.
GAAAGATCTTGAGAGATGCTGTAGCTCATCAGTAATTTTACAGCATGAGGGATATCATAACCAGCAAGATATCTTTGTCCATCCTGGATTGTACTTATCGTGCGGTAAACCTTAGAGAAAGCATACATCAGAGATCCTTTCCACTGATTTATCTCTTTAGAGAATGCAATTTCCAGTCCGTATGCACTTGAACTGCCAGACCGGAGTTGACTTTCTACATATGGGTTAGAAATTAGCTGGGCCTGGTCAATAAGTTCCAGCTGATGCTTTAATTTTTTATAATATACATCCATCGTGTATATGCCACCAAAGAAACGATCTTCATAATTAAGAGAGAAAAAATCAGAACTTTGTGGCAATAGGTTTATGCCAGATGGTATCCAGCTTTCCAGAGAACTAAAAGCAAGTTCATCATTCTGAATCAACTGCATGTATTGATAATTCCTGGCGTAGTTAAACTGGATACGTCCGATAGGGGTTGGCATATATTGTAAAGTTAACCGAGGTTCGAGACGGAAATAGGATTTTGAACCATCCTTCAATAGTACAGGCTGAAATGTCTCATCCAAATCATAGCCTTCGGATGCTGAAATGCTATGAAACAAACTTGCCCTTAATCCATATACCATAGAGATTCGTTTGCTGACTGATAGTTTATGAGAAAAATAAATGGCATGTTCACCAGCATTTGCTCTGGCAATGTCGTTATATAATTCATTTTTGCTCTCGCCGGGAATAAAACGATGAAAAATATTGCTGAAACCGTATTTTAACTGATGACGAAGGTTAATGTAGTACGTGAAATCACCTTTAAACGTAACATCACTAATACCGGTTATCCATTTATTTGTTCCCGAAGAAGAATCTGCGTTAATGGTCAATTCATTTTTATAGTTGCTGTAGATCAGGGATAAATTGGAAAAAAGTTTGGGACTAAAAATATGATTCCAACGGAAAGTAGCAGTCTGATTGCCCCATTTATTCAGATAGCCATTGTTTGACATCACTTCATCTCGGCCAGTATAAGCAGAGAGGAAGATTCTGTCATTTGTTCCGGTTTTATAGTTTGCTTTAAAATTAAGGTCATAGTAAGAGGGGCGGAGATCAAATAATCCAAGATCCCTGCTGAGCAGATTGGTTAGGCTTCGGCGGGCAGAAAGAAGAAAAGAGCTTTTCTCCTTCACTATCGGACCCTCAATAGAAGCCCTGGCTGTTAGCAAACTTATTCCTCCTTTTGCGTGGAATTGTTTATCATCACCATCTGCTGTGCGTACATCAATAACAGAAGAGAGCCGGCCTCCAAAATTTGCTGGTATGGCATCTGCATAAATTTGTAAATTCTTCAGGGCATCCGGATTAAAAACAGAAGTCAGGCCAAATAAATGCCCCGGATTGTAAACAATGGCCTCATCCAGGATAATTAGGTTTTGGTCTTTGTTTCCGCCCCGAATGAACATGTAACTGCTTCCTTCAGTTAAAGAAACTACTCCGTTTTCCATCTGCAAAGCCTTAATCACGTCAGTCTCCCCTTTCAGATAAGGCCTTTGTTTGGCTGTCTCCCAGTTCAAAGTTCTGCTATTATTTAGAAAACCTAGTGAATCTTGATTAGCAGATTTTTTGATCTGTATTTCCTGCAATTCATTAACCATCCTTTCCATACGTGCGGTTAAGTGGTGAGAAGGGTGTTTTAAATCAATACTAATTTTTAATGGAACATACCCGATATGGGTTATTTCGATATCATAAACGCCCTCTTCAGCCGTGAGTGAATAAAATCCATAACTGTTGGTATTTACTCCTTGTTTTCGTTTGCTTATGTAAACAGTTGCCCCAATAAGATCCTCTCCACTTTCAGCATCCACAACTCTTCCGCTAAGCGTGGCATTCTTGGTATCAGGCCGGGAAATAATGATTTCACCTAACACGAGCTTATAGGAAAGTCCTGTTTCTGAAAGCAGGTTTTTAATTATTTTAGAAACTGCCTCATCTTTAAAATACGCGTTTATTTTTTTTTCTGAAGCGTTGATTTCTTCAGAATCGAATGATAGGGGTAATGCATGATTTACGGTTAGCAAATTTAACGCCTGAAGCAGGGATACATTTGGAAAACGTATGGTGATTTTTTTATGTAGTGCATTCTGTTGACCAAAAGCACCTGTCATCATTACTAAAAAACAAAATATGGTTTGGGATATGATTAATAGGGGCTTTCTGGTCTTTTTGCTGCAAGAAATCATCGCTAAATATCGGGTATATTTTTGATATATCCCATTGAACGAGATTTATGGATTTTCAAATAAATACTGATTATCTTTTTTGGTTACCTTCAGATTCAACGTGGAGCCAATAATCTCTATAATTTCGTCTGCCTTTTTATTTTTATAGTATCCATTTAATCTGCGCTCCTTTAAAGCATCATTTCCGAAAAGGATTCTTGTTCCATATACCTGTTCAAGGTCTCGGGCTACATCACCGAGCGGTGTTTGCTGGTAGTGCAAAGTTTTGTCATACCAAGCCTTGTAATTGATATTGTCATTTTTGTGCTGTACCAGTGTTTGTGTACTTTTGTTAAATATGCCCTTATCGCTTTCTTTTAAAATAATTTTCTCTTGTGTTTTATGCTGCTTCATTGCAACTTTTCCACTACTTACCACTACTGTAGTTGCTTTGGGGTCAACGCAGAGATTAAAACTGGTGCCTAAATCCATCACATCCAATTCGCCAATTCGGATCAAAAAAGGGCTGTTTAAATCATGTATCACTTTAAAGTAGGCTTCACCCTTAATAAATTCTACATTTCTTGATTTCATAAATTCTTTATTATTATAGCGTAGTGAGGTGTTTTGGTTCATAAAAACCTCACTTCCATCTGGTAATATTAATTGTTTATGCTCGTTTATCCCAGTTTGGAAATATTGAGTATCAATCCAGCTACGCATATTCACAGCGATGGCCAGGCCAACAATTAATAGTACTGCAGCGGCTGCCATCCATTTGATGTAGCTGATTTTTGCAGGCTTTAGTTTGATGTGATTCTCAACTTCTTCTTTTGAAAAGATGGACTGGCTAAGTACCTCCCATGATTTTTCCGGGTTAAGCCCATTTCTAATTTCCAACAAGCTGAAATCTTCTGAAATATCTATGATCTGACGGTAAGTATTTAAGTTCTCGGTAGCTTCTGCTTTCCAAGTTTCCAATATTACTTTATCCTCATCTGTGAGGGTCCCGTTCTGCTCTTCGAAAATCAGCTGATAAGGAATATTATCTGGAGTATCTGTATTTTTCATTTTGATCCTTATTAATTTAAATTTTTACCAACCTGCTAATAAGACACCGCTCAGATAAATTAGTCCTATGGAGCAGTTGAGTAAAGCAATAACAATGATAAGTAGCTCACCCTTTGGTATTAAGCCCCTTATCTTTTCATAAGCATTGGTTAAGTGGTTTTTGACTGTTTTAATAGAAATATTTAAACTATCTGCAATTTCCTGCTGTTTGCATTTGTCAAATTTGCTCATCATTAGTACCTTCTTACATTGAGGAGGAAGACTTTCAATGGCCTTTTCAAGTAATACCAATTTATCTTCCAATAAGGTAGCCTCATCATGGTCCTCTTCGGCTTCCTCAAAGTCAGCCGTGTATGCCTCAAAATGGTTAGTCATTCTTTTTTCTTTTTTGATGGTGTTTAGTGCACTGTTAATGATACATCTGGAAAGATAAGAAGTAACCGATTGCTTGATGTTGATTTGTAGGGGATTGTTCCACAGCCTGAGGAATACATCATGGACGATTTCCTCAGTTCTTTCCTGATCGCCCAGATATCGGTAACCCAGCATATATAATTTTCGATAGTGACGTTTATAGAGCGCTTCAAAGCTTTTTCTGTCTTTCAGATTAATTCCGTGAATTAATGCTGTATCATAATCTGTCATAAGTGGATATGGCCCTTTAAAATTTATCTTTCTGTCTGATAATATCTGTCAGGCAGAAAACATTGATGTAGTATAGCTTATCTAATGACAACGGTATTAATGAATAGTCCCATGTAAAAATAACATTTTTATAAATCGTTGTATCATCAAGGCTTGAGTAGGACTTTTTGAATCCCTCATTGTCTTTGAAACAGGAGTCCGATCCTTAATGATTGGTTAATTATGCTGTATATGCGTCGATATCTTTTGCCTCTAAAAATTGTATTTATAGTTGTAATGGCTATACTGATGGTGTTTTTTCTATTTCAGGAACAGCAAGAAATCGAAAAATCTTTTGTTTTAATCAGTGTATTAAACCTATGGGTGATTATCGGAATTAGCCTCACCGTAGTTTATATTTATCTGCAAGGTTACCTTTATGTGGCTAGTTTCCGCATATTAAACGCAAGAGTGAATCTGTTTAGTGCCACACGTCTTTTTTTGAAACGTAATCTGCTAAGTGTTTTTTTACCTGCTGGAGGATTTAGCGCGCTGGCTTTTTTTGCTAAAGAAATTAATGGACAGGGATTATCCAAAACCACCATTAACCTGGCATCCTTTGTTTATGCTGTGGCTGGTATTGGTTCATTGTTATTGTTGTCTATTCCAGTGCTTTTATGGCATCAATTATTTGGACATGCCAGTGCAAGCATGTGGATTAATATAGCCGGACTTTGCTTAGTTTTTCTCTTATTAAATCTGCTAGCGTGGTCGTTTATTAGAAAAGGATTTGTTTACAAGTGCCTTCATTCCTATTTCCCTTCTGTTGAGTTGATTTTACAACAGCTGCAAAGCATCAACATCAAAGGCTATCGATGGGTTCAGCCAATTTTGGTTGCACTGCTAACAGAAGTGGTGGGGATTCTACATCTATACATCGCAATGTTGGCGCTGGATATATCCCCAAATCTGGGCTTATGCATCTTTGCCTATACTGTTGGTACTTTATTTTATTGCTTTTCGCCATTGCTGAAGGGCATTGGTGCTGTAGAAATTGCTATGGTATTAGCTTTTATGCAGGGCGGGTTGAGCGAATCTGAATCAATCTCAATTACTTTATTGTACCGTTGTTTTGAGTTTTGGCTACCCCTTATAGCTGGTGTGATCAGTTTTTTTGTGAAAAGAACGAATATAATCATTCGTTTGCTGCCTGCAGTTTTTGCTTTTGTGTTAGGGGTTACTAATATTATCTCTGTATTTAGCCCTGCTTTTACATCACGTATAAAATTAATTGGAAAATTTATTCCTCTTGAGGGGATGAATTTCTCTAATGCGATGATATTATCATTGGGTGTTTTATTAGTGATTTGTTCAATATTTTTAATCAGAGGAGTAAAGAATGCCTGGTATCTCGTTTTTGGTATGGTTGTACTTTCCTTCTTCGGAAATTTAAGTAAGGGGTTTGATTATGAAGAATCTTTATTGGCCTTATTTGTCATTATAATCTTGGTTGTATCCTTTCCTCATTATTATGTTAAAAGGCATAAAAGTATTTTCAATCTACAGCCCGTTATGCTCGTATGGATCTTGTTAGTTGTGTTAGCTTATGGTATACTGGGATTTTATTTTCTCCAGAAAAGTCATTTCAATACTGATTTTACTTTAGACGGCGCAATCAGCAGTACATTAAATGGATTTATACTGTTAAATAATAATTTGCCAGCACCCAAAACCTTTTTTGCCAGGTTTTTTCTTTTGTCCTTAAATTTTTTAGGCATTAGTTTTTTCACCATGCTGTTTTGGAAGTTAATAGCTCCTTATGCACCATCATTAAATAAACTGAAAAAAAATGCACCTCATGCAAAATTGCTATTGGAGCAACATGGGTGTTCTCCCATAGATTATTTTAAAATAGACGGAGACAAATATCATTTTATCGGTAGAAATACAGAAGGCTTTATTGCGTTTAGCATTTCTTCAGGTTTTGCCCTTGTTTTGGAAGGACCAGTTTGTAATAACACTCCAGAAGATATTAAAGCAATAGTTGGTGAATTTGAGATATTTTGCCAAGCCAAAGGTCTCCGTCCGGTTTATTACCGGGTAGATGCTACCCAGAGAAGCATATTTAAGGGAATGGGAAAGAAATCTTTTCACATCGGACAGGAGGCACTCGTTGAGGTCCAGTCATTTTCTCTGGAAGGGAAGCGGAGAAAGTCTTTACGTAATGCAGTTAATAAACTTAATAAAGAAGGCTATGAATCAAGAATTTACCAAGCACCCATTTCACCGGAAATGATGCTTCAATTAAAATTTATTTCAGATTCCTGGTTGAAAAATAATGGCCGGCAGGAGAGAGGGTTTTCACAAGGTGTCTTTGATCCGCAGAAATTAAAACAACATGATATTATTACTCTCGAAAATCCGGAAGGGAAAATTGTTGCATTTTTAAACATCATTCCTAATTATGCTCCAGGTGAAGCCACATATGATCTCGTTCGTAAGTTAGATGGTGAATGTGGCGGAAATATTGACATCCTGATTTTAAAGTTTATTGAATACTGTAAAGAACAAGGCTATCTACAGCTTAATATGGGTTTAGCTCCATTTTCTGGCATGAATGGACATTCAACCTATTTAGAAAAAGTGCTGCAGGTAATTTATTATATTCTACCTTCAATACGTGCCTGGCAGGGAATTCGTGATTTTAAAGATAAATTCGATCCACAATGGCATGATAAATTTTTGATTTACGAACATGATTATGATCTTTTATTATTACCGCTTGCACTAAACCAAGTGATGCGAACCGATACGAAACCCCGTGAACGATCTTCTTAAACCAACGAGCTGCTACCTTTTAGTTCATTTAATAGTGGTCGCATTGCATGTAAATATTCAAGGTATGAACACAGCTTTTGAGTTGATGGATAAAGGTGATGTCAAATACCGTTTTGTAATTGACATGGCCATTGAAAATGACCGATCACTTAAACACCAAAAGCCCCAATCATTTGATTGAGGCTTCAGAAACAGTTAAAGATGATGTTATTTTATAAATGGTGTTACTACCTTCCCGTCAGGATTTAAAAGAGTAAGGCCAAGTAATTGTGCAACAGTTGGCGCTACATCTTCAAGTCCGATAGACTCTAAAACAACCCCATTTTTTATTCCTGTTCCAGCGATGATAAAACCGGTACGGATTTCCGGACTATCCGGGAAGTAACCATGCGCACCACCTTTTTTAGGTGATGAAACCGGGCCAGAGGCAGCATCTTGAATGTACACTCCATTAGTAGCCGCCAATGCAAAACTGGCGTGCGGATCTGCTCCGATTTTATCAAGTTCATCACGTTCAACTATCCGGAACATCTGCTTGTATTCAGCTGGTAAATCGGCCAGTTTCTGTCGAACTTTTTTAAGGATAGCCAGATCTTTTTTGTTCTTAAGGTGAAAGAACGCAGATCCTCCGGCAGACTGAAATTTAGCTATAGGTTCTTCTGTGCCCACTTTACTATCGATGCCAAGTTCAGTTAGCCACACATTAGGCGAGAGTGTTTTCTCAATATTTACAAAGCCATGATCGCCTGTAATGATGATGGCTGTACTGTCTTGCATGCCGGCTTTTTTTATGGCATCTAATAAATTCATTACCGCATGATCTGCTGAGGCAACAGCTCTGCTCACGCCGTCACCAGATCTTCCCTCTTTATGTTCTGCGCCATCAACCCCCGCAATATGAATGCTTAGGAGATTGGGTTTATATTTTCGCAAAATGTAAGCAGCCATTCGGCTGTTGTTTTCATCCATAGCCAAAGAACTCAGGTTGAGGTCTTGCATATCAACATCTCCAATGGCATATTTCTCCATTTCCTCCAGCAAACCTTTTGGTGTGGCAAGTGCCGATATTGCACTTTTGCGATCAGCCATGTTGGTTTCAGACCAGATCTCTGGAAGATTATAATCTATTTCAGCACCAACAGATATTGGCCATGAAACCGATGCTGATTTTAATCCTTTCTTCCTTGTCGCCTGCCAAAGTGTTTCTGCTTTGATTTTTTTAGCATCGGTAGTCCATTCATATTTATGGGCTTCATTTGGCATGGTGTTATAAGTAATGCCATGTTTGGCAGGAAAAGCACCCGTGATGAGGGTGGTGTGTGAAGGGTAAGTTACACTTGGAAAAATGCAGCGCACACCCTTTGCATATGATCCGCTTGCCGCAAGTTGCTGTAAATTTGGGGCCGGCCAGCTTTTATCCAGATAGAAATCAGGGCGAAAACCATCAATACTGACCAATACCACATATTTAGGCATTTGGGCCTTTGCACTGATTGTAATGGCCGTCAAAATAGCAAGGCCTATCATTTTTTTTAAACGATTCATTTTCATGTTAATTGATAAAGGGAAAGATTTCTTTTGCTGTTTTATTGCTCACCAATACTTTGTTCATGTCATATTTCATGGTGACCACTCCAGTTGCCACATTATTGGTAAAATCATCCATTCCACGGTTTTTAGGGATAAAAGATGGGATTTGAGCAACTAAGTCAGTCGGTTTTACATTGGGATTGTTTAATTGTTCGGTTTGCGAAACCGGGAATTTAATGCCCAGGTCACTCATCCTTCTGCCTTCAGAGATGAAAATTTCCTGTCTCATTCTGTAAACCAGGTATAATAATGCATCCTGGGTGGTGGCCGCATCGATATCTGCAGCGGTAATTTTTGTGCCAGACACGGTTGAAATATTGATGTTTGCTGTTTTTCTGTCCAGTACATATCCAGTACGTTCTATATCAGCATCATCAAACTTTACCTTTACGGCAGTTAATGGATAATCATTCCGGTTACCGCCATTTCTGGTTTCTTTTACATCACTGAAAGTCGCTACCTGTCTTTTCGCAATCACATCGGTTAACAGGTTTTTTAAAGTTGTTCTGGCATTATTCAGCTCATTGGTTGAAACCTGTATTTCAGCCAGGATCAAATATGCTTCTTCCCCTTTCAGGTAACTCACTGGCTTCTGATCTAAGGCAATCGTCCCAGTGTTGTAATATTTCGGATCCAGAAAATCCAGACGGGGAAGTGGTGCAAATTCATTAGTAGTGGAAGAAAAAAGATAAGTCTGAAAATCATTTGCTGCGCCGTTCTGTCCATCAAAAACCTGTTGTTTAAGTAAAAGAGGGGTAGCCATTACCGCTGTTGCAAATGTTCTCGCCTGTGTTGCATCACCTAGGTCATAATAAATCCTGGCTTTTAACAAAGTGTAAGCAAGTTTTTCTGTCGCATTAGTTTGTAATGAAATCGCCTGATCCAAAGCTGCGATGGCTATCGCATAATGTTGTGCGGGGCTAAGCACAACACCCTTAGCGGCACCCGGAAGGCCCGTAAATAATTCTCCGCTTAATACATGTGCATAAGCATTTATAAAGTACATTTCTGCTTTTTGAACAGGCGTAGTTGATTTGTCTGCATCTGCAACTGTGGTTAAACCATATTCAGACATTTCGCGTAAGCGTTGAATAGCAGACTGAATGTTATTCACGTCCAGATCAAAATTGTCAATCTGTGGAATATCAAATACTTTGTTGCTCAAAGTTCTGTTGTTGAAATAATTATCAGATACCAGCTCTGTATTTACAATAACCTGGTTCATGGTCAACGCCATCTGACGCTTTAATCCTGTTAGCCAGGTGGTGGATACGTTTGTTGTGGTGAGGTAAACCTCATCAGTAATATTGGGGTTATCTTTGGCACAGCCTGCAAGCAGAATGCATGCAATGATTGCGTTACCAATATTTTTTATATATTTTTTCATCTGTTTATCGTTAAAAATTTACCCTTAGTGAACCTACAAACTGTCTTGGGGCTGAATAAGTGGAGTAGGAGATACCTCCTGTAGTGGCACCATTCTGTCCTTGCGCACTTCCGCTGATTGTAGTCTCCGGATCGAAACTCGAAGTGGAAAAATTGAGTGGGTTTACAACAGAAAAGCCGATGTTAATGCTTTTGATTGCTTTTGTCCATGTTGCTGGTTTTAAATTATACCCTATTCCAATCGTTCTGATCTTAATGTAATCTGTTTTTTCTACAAACATATTGGTAATGTCCAACCACCTGGTTCTGCCGCTCTTATCAATTTCTGCCTGTGGAATGCCTTCTGTTGAAGTACCATAATTAAACCTGAACTGCCTGTCGAAGGAAACTGCATACGCTCCCTTTTGATAATCTGCATTCGCAAAGAAGTTGAATGATTTGTACTGGAAATTCATGCCCATACTGCCGAAAAGATTCGGTACAGTTGTACCGAGGTTTTGCTGCGCTGTAGTGCTCACCAATAGGCCCTGAGCATCGAACACACCGTAATTTCCCCTGATAAATCCGATAGGGTAACCCTCCTGTACTACGGTTTGCACCGTACGTGCGCTAAAGCCATTAATGTTAAATGGTGCTGCACCGCCAGAGCTAACCACTTTATTGTAAAGGGTGTTTACCGATAAATTAAATCTCAGGCTGGTATTGGTCGTTTTAATCGGGGTTAAAACCGTATTGAATTCCAGTCCTCTGTTTAAAATCTTTCCTGTGTTTTGCAGCTGGCTCGTTTGTCCGGTAGAGGGAGCTGGTGGAACCACGAATAATGCATCCTTTGTAATAGAGTGATAAAAGCCAGCTGAAATAATAATCCGGTCATTTAAAAAACCAAGATCAATTCCGGCCTCAACCGTAGTCGTTTTTTCGGGTTTCAGATCGTTGTTCCCTGCCTGACCAAATGATGCTGCCTGTTCGCCGTTAAAACCGACAAAGGATATGGTTCTTTCGTTGGCGAAAGGCGTTGGGAAGTTACCGGCAATACCATAGTTTCCACGGATTTTAGCAGATGAAACTACTTTTGAAACTGACTTGAAGTACTCCTCTGCGCTCGGAATATAAGAGATCCCTACTTTCGGGTAATATTGAATGCCGATATTCTTTCCAAAAGCTGAGTTACCATCACCACGTAAGCCCAGATCCAGAAACATTTTATTCTTGTAGCCTGCATTTTCCTGGAGATAAATGCCGTAACTCGTTACCGCCGAATAATATTCGTCACCTGTACGGGTCGCCGCTATACTGATCGTCTGCGCACCATCTCTGATATTTGTTCCGGTATATTGGATCTGGTGATCTTCATTCCTGAACAATTGACCTCCAGCAGTGGTAATGAAAGAGAAATCCCCAACCTTAGCTTCGTACTGTCCGTTAAATTCGAAGGTCAAGCCGAGGTAGTTCCTGTCGAAATTATCAATGCTTCCCTGGTTTGTAATGGTGGTATTAGTCGTGTGTGAAAGGTATTCGTTGGTTGTAATGATCTGCTGTCTTTGTGCACGGTAATCAACACCACCGGTAGCTTTAAAGGTTAAGTTTTTTAAAGGCTGGTACTTAAAAACCTGCGAGGTCTGGAACCTGTTGATGTTGATTCCATTATCTTGTAAAGCTTCAGCCTTATCTACAAATGCACTAATTGCTGCAAATTCATCTTCAGTCATGGCGTCAAGATCGCTTTTGAATCTTGGTCCGGTAATAGAAGATGCACCACTTTCGGCAAACCATAAGCCAGTATAGCCACCCTGGTTTCCATTCCGGCTCCTTTTGTATTTATTACTGATGTAACTGAAAGAACTTTCATAGGTAACTTTGTTTCCTAAAGACGCTCTTAAGCCTGTTCGAAGGTCAATTCTTCTGTTGCTGTTTTGGTCATAAATCTGAGTACCGGTGCTGTTTTGGTAGCCGCCAGAGAAGCTGTAGCCGAATTTACCGTTACCACCATTCAAGGCTATATTGTGCTTCTGATAAAGACCATTCTGCATCAATAAGTCTTTTGTGCGTTTAAAGTGCAGGTAATCAGTTGTCGGAGTTTCTACCCCTAATTGGGTTTCTAAAGTGATGTCAGTTTTATCTGCCCCTCCTTTTTTGGTAATGATCTGGATCACACCATTTGCCGCATCAGATCCGTATAATGTTGTTGCCGCACCACCATTCACAAACTCAATTTTTTCGATATTATCCATGGGGATATCAGAGATAGAGCTGATGGCTGCACCGGTAGCACTTCCGCCACCTAAAGCGGCCCTCGTATTCAGGTTATCCATTCTTACCCCATCTACATAAATAATAGGTGTGGAGCTAATGAACGCAGAATTTACCCCTCTCGAACGGATGATGGAGGTAGCGCCAGCCTGTCCGCCTGTTAACCTGATTTGCGCATTAGGCAATTTGGATTGCAACAACTGATCAATTCTGGAAGCAGGGATGTCTCTGATGTCTTTTTCTGAAATGCTCACCACATTGGAAGAAAGCCTTCTTTTGCTTACATCAATTCCTTGCCCGGTAACCACAATTTCATCCAAACCTAAAAGGTCTTCTTCTAATTGGATATTGATCGTCAGGTTTGTAGTATTTCTGGAAACTTTAAACTCGCGGGTTTTAAAGCCGATTGACCGGACTTCAATCACCACATCCTGCTGGTCTGTGGGAATAGTTAGTTTGTAATTTCCCTTGCTATCTGTTTGTGTAATTGCAGTACTGCCTTTTACCCTGATACTCACCCCAGGCAAACTTTCTCCTGTACGTTTATCGGTAATTGTACCTGAAACCTGCATTGGAGGAAGTTGTTTTTTTGTGTTAATAAGGATGTATTTATCGCTGATCTGCAGAATTTCTACAGGCGAATTTTTCATCAATTGACCAAGTACTTCGGCTACCGATTTTTGTCTGACTTCTATATTGAAGGTTTTGGTGTTGATGGAATTGTTATTCTCATAACCAATTACGAACGAAGTTCTTTTTTCAATAAGATCCAGCACTTTTCTTAAGGAAAGATCTTTTGCCGAGAGGTCTATTTTGATGTCATTCATAGATTGTCCGGCAGTTGGACCTGCGAAGAGCAATGCATTTGAAAGAAAAAGCAGGGCTATTGTTAGCTTCATTTTTAAATTAAAAAGTGACCATGTCGGGTGTTTGTAACCCGGGTAATATTTTTGCATATTTGAATAAGTTTTTAATGTATTTAAGCGATCATTGGAAATGATGAGCATTGCTTCAATGCTCATACCTGGCCGAAAGTGTTAGCGCATTTTCGGCTTTTCTTTATTTTATACCTGTTACATAATCTTCATTTTATGGTGATTTGATTGGTTTGGTAGGTAAATTTGGTTTTGGTAAGGATGGATAGGATTTCCATTACCCTGTTTGCCGGTTCCTGGTTGAAACGGATCGTATATCTTTTGCCTTTATCAATGTTTCGGTTATAAACCACCTTAAGGTGATAGTATCTTTCCAACTGCTTCGCAATTTCACTTATCGTTGCATTATCGATGTAAAGTTTATTGTCTTTCCATGAAGCAATCAATGCCGCATCTTCAGTTTTTAGTGTCGTTTTTCCGGTAGATTTTTCAAAGGTTAAGCTGGCATCCTTAGTCATGCCATTAGCCAGGTTTTGTTCGCCATTTGAAGTGGTTTTACTAACCTTTACTTTTCCGCTTGCCACAGCGATTTTAATTTTATCCAAATCCGGGTAGGCATTGATGTTGAATGACGTGCCTACAACTGTGGTTTTAAGTGTGCCGGATTTGATGATAAATGGCTTTCGCTTATCTTTTGATATTTTAAAAAAGGCTTCACCTTTTAAGGATACATTTCTTTCGTGCAGGCCAAAGTTTTTGGCAACAATTAATTCACTGCCTACATTTAATAGTATTACAGAGCCATCTTTTAAAGTGATTTCTTTAGCTGCCAGATTGCCTGATTTAAAAGTGAGCGCTGATTCAGGGATTTTGCCAGCAGAATAGTGCTGATAAAAAATAAGCCCGGCGCTGAGGACTACTAAGAATAGTGCAGCATACTTGATATGGTGCAACTGCAATTTGCTTTTTCTTTGCGCTGAGGTTTTCTGAAGCAAGTTGCTTTTGATGGCTCTGCCTAAATTATTGATGGCGTCTGCCTGGTTCAAATGAGCAACTGTTTCTGTTTCTTTACCTAATTCTTCATACCAAAGATTTACAGCCTCACATTCTTTCGGACTTGCTTTTTCATTAAGGTATTTTTTAAGTACCGATTTTAATGCTTTTTGATTTTTGTGTTGTGACATCGTTACTAAAGAGATCACAGCTGAGGCAGGAAAGTACTTTAAGAGAAAGTTAACGTTACATTAATTTATTTGTGGTGAAGTAATGTGGCCATGGCCAGGATATGAACAATGGTTCCTTCGGCATTATATTTTCCTAACTTAAAGCGGATTGCACTTAAAGCTGCACTGATATTATTTTTAACAGTTTGTTCGGACAAAGATAGTTTTTCTGCAATTTCCCTAACCGGAAGATCCTGTTCCCGGCTTAAACGGTATGGTACCTGTAACCTTTCAGGAAGTTGACTAATTTCATTTTCTACCAGTTTTTGAAGTTCACCGATCAGTAGGAGATCATCAGTTTTTATGGCTGATGGCGCTTGTAATGCTGCAGATAATGCCTGCTCATCGGCAATGGTTATTCCAGGTCTGGAAAAATGATTGATGATGGCGTATTTTGCCGATCTGAATAAATAAGGGGCCAGGCTATCACTTTCATTAACAACAATGTTCAGGCGGTTTTTCCAAAGACTTAAAAAAATGTCTTGAACGATATCCTTCGCATCGTCTGAATTTTTAATTTTTTTAAAAATATGTCGGTATAGTTCTTCCCAATAAAGATCTATCAATTTGGCATAAGCGAGGTGATTGCCCGCTTTGATTAGTGTAAATAAACTACTATCTGATGAAAGGGTCATAAACAGCAGCAAAATTACTTGGCCAGTATGAATTCCATATTAAATTAAGGTAAGCTGTGTATCGAAATTGTGATGTTGATTAAAAAGATAGCATCAGTCTATCCAAAGGAATAAATTTGGTGCTCCAAAATGCGCAGCATCCTTGAACACCGCTAAAAACAATATTAACTGTGAAAAATTACCATGCCTCCGCGGCAAAGAGCGGGCAAAAGATCTTTATAAATTTTGTGACAGATTGATATAAAATGCTGTTGAGTTAAAAATAAAAGCCTGGAACAGAAGTGCTATTCTCTTCGGCTTTCTACCGTATAAACAAAACTATCTGCTTTGTAATAACCGAGATTGTATTCTATTGGTTTTTCGTTGATGTCGTACACAAATCTCTTACGAAACAATATCGCCGCACCAATTGGTGTTTCTAATTTTTCGGCAATAAATTCATCTGCCAGTAATGCACTGATTTCTTCTTTCGAAACCATGGCGATAATGCCGTGGGCTTTTTCCAGCATCTCATACAGGGGGGCTTTATAATCTTCTTCTCCGGTGAGGCCAACTAAAGGATGGAAATAGGATTCGAAATAAACGAATGGTCCTTCAGGTCGCCCTCTGAGTCTTACCAATTTCAGTATTTTTTTGTCTTCTTTTATTCCAAAAAAGCTGGCGATTCGCTTTTCTGGCAGTACCCAGCTTACATGTAATTCGAAATTTTTGATCGGAATTCCCCTTGCGCTCATTTCCTGCGAGAAGCTCATCCAGTTTTTAGATTTTGAGCTTAACGATTTTGATTCCACCACCCGGGTGCCAACCCCCTTTTTTCTGGTGAGCAAACCATCATAAACCAATTTGTTGATAGACTGGCGAAGCGTGGTGCGGGAAATGCTGAGGATTTTGGAAAGTTCTACTTCATTGGGTAATAATTTTCCATCAATATACTCAGGAGATTCTATTAACCTCCTCAGCAGTTCTTCTGCCTGAATGTGTAAAGGAATTTGACTTTTATGATCGATTTTAAGTTTCATAATCATCACAATGATAAAAAAAAAATAGCTTATAAGCGCATGTCTGTACATAAACTTCCTTGTAAGCAAATCAGGCGAAGAGCTAATGTCAAAACTAATAGATCTTTAAAATTAACGCATAAAATATTTGTGAATTAATTTTTAAATAATACATTTGTATATACATACTATTGAATGTGTGTTCTAGCCAAATTTTTAATTTCAAATTTACCTGAAAGATGATCATCCCATATTTTATACTTATAGGAGCCTTTGTTATGCTATTGGGCAATAGTATGTTGCTTCGTAGGTTCGGTTTGAAAATAAAGTTTATCCATTACTTGCCTTTATCTTATCGCAAATAAAAAAAATATAATGTTGAATATAGCTTTTATGTACATACAAAATTTAGCATGAAAGACAATCCAATTAATCCATACCACATTTTCAATCTAGTGATGTCTATAGAAGAACCAATGAGAAAAACAAGGCAGGAGATTATGCCCCGCCATATCAACAAAATCAATCAGCCGCAGGGTTATGATATTTATCCTTATTATCCACTTGGCGATCAAAAAATATTCGATGGCTATTCATCGCTTTGCGATTACATCGTTGAACAAAAAACGGTTGCGATTGACGGTTTTGTGGGAGTATTCTGGAATCGCCTGATCACCGCATTAACTCAGGAACTGAGTTCGAGACAACTTTCTGTAAACATCATCGATACGGCTTCATTTTTTAAAAGCGAAGCGGAATTAAATGCCATGATAGCCCCTTTTCTTGGCGCAGAAGATTCGGTTTGGGGCAGGAAAACAACATTAACGCTTTCGGATTATTTTGACACTGCTGCTTTAAATGAAGTACAAAAAGATTCAACTGCTGATATTAACATGGTCATCGGCTGTGGTGCTTCGTTAGCAAGCTGGAATGCCAGTTTAATCTATGTAGACCTGCCAAAAAATGAACTTCAACATAGAATGAGCGCAGGTTCCATCTGCAATCTGGGCATGAAGCAACCTGAAGGGCAAATGGAAATGTACAAACGTTTTTATTTTGTGGATTGGGTAGTGTTAAATCAACATAAAAAGGAACTGATCCATACCCTTGATGTTTTTGTGGATGCACAGTGGGAAGATGAAGTGAATTGGGCTCATGGTAAAGATCTTCGTAATGGCCTGACTAAAATGTCATCGTCCGTTTTTCGTGCCCGTCCGTGGTTTGCTCCCGGCGCATGGGGTGGGCAATGGATGAAAGACCACATGCCTCAACTCGATCAGAATGAGGTGAATTATGCATGGTCGTTTGAGCTGATTGTGCCAGAAAACGGCATTGTTTTCGAAAGCGATGGCTGGCTTTTAGAAGTATCTTTTGATGCACTGATGTTTACCCATAACAAAAATGTTTTGGGCAAGCATGCAGCACAGTTTGGCGATGAATTTCCGATACGATTCGACTTTCTTGATACTTTTGATGGTGGAAATCTTTCCATTCAATGCCATCCAAGCCTGGAATATATCCAAAATGAATTCGGTGAAAACATCACGCAGGATGAAACCTATTATATTTTAGACTGTAAAGATGACGCTACTGTTTACCTCGGTTTTCAGAAAGATATTGATGCAGTTGAATTCAGAGAAACCTTAGAAAACAGCAATCTCAACAATCAGGAAATCGACATTGAAAAATACGTTCAGGTTCACCAAGCCAAAAAGCATGATTTGTTTTTAATTCCAAACGGAACCGTTCATAGTGCCGGAGCAGAAAATCTGGTGCTCGAAATTAGTGCCACACCCTACATTTTTACCTTTAAAATGTACGATTGGGTAAGGTTGGATTTAAATGGAAAACCTCGTCCGATTAATATCGATCACGCTTTTAAAAATCTCGATTTCAGTAGAAAGGGAGATAAAGTAAAGCAGGAATTAATTGCTAAGCCTTCTGTGCTTTTCGAACGTGATGATATGACTTGCTATCATTTACCTACCCATCAGGATCATTTTTATGATGTTCACCGACTGGAATTTGATCAGGAAATTGAAGTCGAAACAGAAAATGTTTGCCACGTACTAATGCTGGTAGAAGGAACAGCCATTACTGTTGAATCTGCGGATGGCACCATAATGACCTTTCCTTTTGCCGAAACATTCGTGATTCCGGCAGCCGCAGGAAGTTATAAAATCATCAACCAGAGTGCAGAAGGGGCAAAAGTGATTAAAGCATTCTTAAAATAAGCCTCATGAATAGCACTAACCAATATATCGCTGTTAAAAACAGCAAAACTTATTTATACCTCGTTTGCCTGGTTGCCGCCCTGGGTGGGTTTCTTTTCGGTTTTGATACCGCGGTAATTTCCGGAACCATTAGTTTGGTGAAAGGCGATTTTGGACTCAACGCCGTAAGCGAAGGATGGTTTGTGAGCTGTGCCCTTTTGGGCTGCATCATCGGCGTAAGTATCTCCGGGAAACTCAGCGATCATTATGGCAGAAAAATCGTTTTGATTCTATCTGCATTTCTATTCCTCGTCTCTGCCCTCGGCTGTATGTATGCCAGCAGTTTTTCTATGCTGATCGTTTTCCGACTTGTTGGTGGGGTAGGGATTGGCGTGGCCTCAATGGTTTCTCCGCTTTACATCTCAGAATTTGCACCATCCAGACTTCGTGGAACCATGGTTTCGCTCTATCAGTTGGCACTAACCATTGGGATAGTGGCTGCGTATTTCAGCAATGCATTTCTGGCCAGTCATGCCGGTGATCATTTTGCCGGAGGCCAGGCCGAAAAAATATTTTCTGCAGAAGTATGGCGAGCAATGCTCGGCCTGGGAGGCGTACCAGCCTTAATCTTCTTATTATCGTTGTTCCTGGTTCCGGAGTCGCCAAGATGGTTATTAACCAAAGGCCAAACGGCACGGGCTAAAAGTATTCTGATCAAAATAGATGGAGAACAGGCGGCCAATAAAGAAGTAAATGCCTTTTTATCTCAAAATGAAACGGAAGAAGATGCCTCGCTCAAAACACTTTTTAAACCAGTATACCGTAAAGCCTTATGGATCGGACTGTTATTGCCTTTCTTGTCGCAGGTTTGCGGGATTAATGCTGTGATCTATTATGGCCCGAGGATTTTAGAACAGGCAGGTTTTACTTTAAATAATGCCTTAGGCGGACAGGTCACCATAGGTCTGATTAATGTGATCTTTACTTTTGTGGCCATTTTTACCGTCGATAAATGGGGGAGGAAACCCTTGCTCTACGTCGGGATTGGTGGTGCCGTTTTATCACTGGTAATTATTGGTATCCTTTTTCAGGCAGGAATAATTTCAGGTCCATGGATCTTGATTTTTATTTTAGCTTTCATTGCCTGTTTTGCTTTTTCTTTTGGTCCGGTTTGTTGGGTGGTGATCGGAGAGATCTTTCCCAACGGCATCAGGGGCAAGGCGATGTCTTTGGCAACACTTACGCTCTGGATCGGAAATTTCTTTGTCGGACAACTCACGCCTTTAATGTTGGAAGGGCTCGGCTCTGCCTGGACTTTCTGGATTTTTGCCATTTGCTGTTCTCCGGCACTATACCTCACCTGGAAACTGATTCCTGAAACCAAAGGCCGATCGCTCGAAGAAATAGATGCGCATTGGCAGGCCGATCATGCCAACAACGTAAAATAACCAATACCCATTCATAAAAAACTAACCAAATTATCCAGATGCGAAGGCATCTTAACCTATCCAAATGTTATGAGACTTAAACTTTACCAACTTAAAAAATTGAAGCGATTGCCGCTCTGGCCATTCGTACCTATTGCAGTCGTTTTGATTGCATTTTTCCCTCATTTTCTTTTAGCAGCAACGGTACCTGTTTCCACAAATCGCCTGGCCATGGTTAATATTACCGTGAAAGGAAAAGTTGTTGATGAAAAAGGCCTCGGACTTCCCGGTGTAAGTGTACAAATTAAAGGTACTGCAGTTGGTGCCGTAACCGATGCCAATGGGCTTTACAGCCTTTCCGTTCCGGATAACTTGGCAAATAGCAGCCTTACTTTTTCTTATTTAGGATATGTAAGTCAGGAGATAGCGATTGGTGGTCGTACCGCGATCAATGTTCAAATGAATGCCGACGGAAATAATGAATTAGAAGATGTGGTGGTTGTGGGTTATGGCGTTCAGAAAAGGGTTTCGGTAACCGGTGCAATTAACACCATCGATGCTAAAAATATAGAGAATAAACCTGTACTCAATGTTTATCAGGCCCTTCAGGGAGAATCGCCGAATTTAATTATTCAGCAAAGTTCGTTAAATCCGGGAAGTAACGTAACGGTAAATATCCGTGGCGTAGGTACTTTGGGTGATAATACACCGTTGGTGGTGGTTGATGGAATTGTGGGTGGGAATTTAAATACGCTAAATCCGAATGATATTGCCAGTGTAACCGTATTAAAAGATGCAGGTTCAGCAGCCATTTATGGTTCAAGAGCGGCAAATGGCGTAATATTGGTGACCACTAAAGGTGGAAAGCTCAATCAAAAAACAGCTGTCTCCTATAATGGAAGTTATGGAATCCAGGATGCCAATGTGCTGGTTAAAAAAGTTCCGGCGTGGGAAAACGCTTACTATAAAAATGAATCGCTGGTTAATTCTGGACTGAGTCCGGCTTATACACCAGATCAGATTCAGCAACTGAAAGATCAGGGAAATGGTACCTGGGATATTGATCACCTTTTACGTACTGCACCACAGCAATCGCATAACTTTAGCATTGTTGGCGGGGGAGAGAAAAGTTCCTTTTATGTTTCTGCAGGTTACCAGGATCAGGGGAGTAATTTTATAGGTAATGGTGGAGATGGACCTGATTTTGGCTATCAGAAATACAATTTACGCTTAAATCAAAGCAACGTAATCGGAAAGTTAAAAACTAATTTTATTCTCCTTTACACCAAAACCCGGAACAAAACCAATAGCGTGGGCGACAATAACATTTTTGCTGATGCTAACCGTGTTCCTTTAAATTACAACTGGCAGGATGAAAATGGTAATTATTTAACCAACCCTGTAGCTTCTCAATACAATGAATATGGTGTTTTAGAAAAAGGTGGTTATAATCAGGCAGATAACGATGAAATTTTTGGTGCATTCAACGGACAGTTCAGCATTACCAATGACCTGAAACTTACAGGCGAATTTGGCGGAACCTTACAAAATAACGGAACATTTTTCCGCCGTACACAGGTTAATTTTTTACCCTCAGGCGTTTATGGTGATGACCGTTCCGTATTAGATGGAAACAGCAAATCGCAGCTTTTCAATACAAAGTTATATCTGGAGTATGGTAAGAAAATAGCGGCACATGATTTTAAAGTACAGCTGGGCGCATCCAGTGAAAACTTCTCTCAACGTGGATTTCAATTGCAGAAAACACTCACGGATCAGTTGTTGGGTACACCAACTACCGGAACACTGGTTGATCCCATCAATTCGAGCAACAGTTTGGCCATCAACTCTAACAGTTTACTTTCCCTGTTCGGGAGAGCAAATTACGCTTACCAGGATAAATACCTGTTTGAAGCTACAGCCAGGTATGATGCTTCTTCAAAATTCGCCAAAGGCAATCGCGGAAGCTTTTTCCCGTCGGTAAGTGCCGGCTGGATCATTACGCAGGAATCCTTTATGGAATCTGTTAAAAACACGGTGAGCAATCTGAAACTTCGCGCATCATATGGCGTATTGGGGAACCAGAATGTGGGTAATTTTCAATACCAGACAACCTATTTCAATTACGCCAGTGCTTATGGATTTAACAATGTGCCCGTTGGTGGTGCGGGTACGCTTTTATCCAATAGAGATTTAACCTGGGAAAAGGCTTCAACCTTAAATATTGGTATCGATGCTGCCTTTTTTGATAACCGCTTAACTGCATCTTTTGATTATTTCAATAAGGTAACCAGAGATATTTTACAACCCAGACAAGATATTCCGGCCATTTTTGGTGCAGCAACACCAGATTTTAACGTAGCCAAAGTAAGAAGTAAAGGCTGGGAAGCTTCCTTAACCTATAACCTCCGTGGTGAAAATGTAACCCAAAGTTTTAGCGTAAATGTTGCAGATAACCAGAATAAATTGCTTCAGTTATCAGGTGGAGCTACGGAACAAATTATCAATCAGGATGTATTTCAATTGATCAGAAGAATTGGTGAACCCATTACCCAATATTATGGTTACGAAACCAATGGTTTTTTCCAAAATCAGGCAGACATTAACAACTCTCCAAAAATTGCCGGGAACCCGGTCGTACCAGGTGATGTAAAATTTAAAGACCTGAATAACGATGGCATTATAGATGCCAATGATAAAACCGTTTTAGGTAATCCTTTTCCGAGATATACTTTCGGTTTTACTTATCGGCTAGCCGTTAAAGGATTTGATCTTCAGCTCTTTATTCAGGGCGTAGGTAAACGTGAAACTTTTCTAAGGGGTGAATTGGTTGAGCCTTTTCATTATGGATACGGCGCAACGGTATATGAACACATGACCGATCATTGGACACCCAGCAATCCGGATGCCCGTTACCCAATTTTCGCCAATATCGGCTCGCCTTCCAATACCAATAACTGGCGTACAGGATCAGATCTGTATAAATATGATGCCGCTTACGTGCGGTTAAAGAATGTGAACATTGGCTATACTGTGCCTCAAACGGTCTCAAAGAAATTTGGTATCGAACGTTTCAGGGTTTCGCTGATCGGGCAAAATTTGTTCACGCTCAGTAAACTTAAATTCATCGACCCGGAAACTTCAGAATTCGGAAACAATGTAAGTCTAGGTTCAGGCTCCAATAGTGCCCGCTCATATCCGCTTCCTATCTTTTACGGTGCCGGATTGGATATAACTTTTTAATGATCATGGTTAGCATAAATAAAATGAAACACCTAAATAAAATCTTCCTGACAGCCATCGCAATCCTTGCTTTTGCGGGTTGTAAAAAACTGGATATTGCGCCAACCGACCGGTTTTCAGATTTAACATTCTGGACGGTTGATGTAAACGTCAATAATGCCTTAAACAATAATTATAGTCTGCTTTACAACAGTTCATTATTTTTTGAGCCAGAGGCACTTTCAGATAATGCGTATTCACCCTCGGGAGACCTGAATTTAATTGCCAGCGGTAACGCCACATCTCTTACCGGGAAATTCCAGGGCGATTGGGCCAGTTATTACCGCACCATTAAATCGGTAAATATTTTTCTTGAAAATGTAGATCAGAATAAAACACTTCCGGCAGCTACCATTGCCAGAATGAAAGCAGAAAACCAGTTTATGAGGGCTTTCGCACTGTTTAACTTAACCAAATGGTATGGCGATGTTCCGCTTCCTGATCATGACCTGAGCCCTGAAGAAGCGCAGGTGATTCCGCGTACATCCAAAGCTGCGGTAAATGCTTTTATCATCAGTCAGCTGGAAAGTGCTATACCTAATCTTCCGAGTAAAGATCAGCTTCCTGAAAGTGAAAATGGCAGAATCACCAAAGGTGCTGCACTGGCTTTGCAAATGAGGACTTTATTATATGAAGGAAATAAAACGGCAGAAGTGATCGCAGTTTGTGAGAAACTGATCAACAACCAGGCAACTTATGGAACCTACTCACTTACACCAAGCTATAGTGCATTGTTTAGTGATCCGGCTACGAACAAAACCAATAATGAAAGCATTCTATCGCTGCAATATGTACCCACCATCAGAACCTGGCAGAATTTCTGGGATTTTGCTCCGAGAACTGTAGGCGGCCGGGTGAGCAACATGGCACCCACACAAGAGTTGGTAGACGATTATGTAATGCTTAACGGAAAAGGCATCAAGGAAGCAGGATCTGGATATGTGGAAAGTAACCCGTATATCAACCGTGATCCACGACTTACGGCTACCGTTGTTTATGATCGATACACCTGGGTAAATCCGAATAACAGTACCAAAACCATTTACATTAAACCCGGTACCGATCCGGTTCAGCCCGGGCTTGATGAATATTCACCGGGTTCGCAAAGTGCATCTGCGACAGCGTATTACTGGAGAAAATATTTCGATCCAAGTGCTTTATCAAGTTTCGTGTCGGGCAATAATCTGCATTTATTCAGATATGCTGAAGTGTTACTTACCTATGCAGAAGCCAAAAATAGCTTAGGGCAGATGGATGCCACCGTTTGGGCAAAAACCATTGGTGCGCTCCGAGCAAGAGCAGGCTTTACCGATGCTGCTGCATTAAATTTTCCTGGTGGCGATTTAACCAATGTGATCCGCAGAGAACGCCGGGCAGAAATGGCCATGGAAGGATTAAGGGTAGATGATTTAAGGCGGTGGAAACTGGCTGAAACCACGATGAATGGTTTTGCCCACGGTGCCAAATTTGCTGCCGATCAAAACATCGACAATGGCTATATCCGCACACAGCAGCGCAAGTTTAATCCACAGAGAGATTATTTATGGGCAATTCCTTCAAGTGAGATTAGCCTGAACAAAAGCTTAACTCAAAATCCTGGTTACTAAAATATCAAGCAATATGAAAAATCTAAAAACAACATTCGTTTTGCTGGCGCTATCGTTTATCGCCCTCAGCTCCTGCAAAAAGGAGGAGAAAGATTTAAATGAAAATCTAAATCCCATCGGGAGTTTAACCTTGCCTCAAAATCAACAAAGTATCAAATTAACGCCTGCCAATACCCAGGCCACCCAACAATTTAAATGGACGGCAGCTAACGCAGAAGATGGTGGACTTATTTTATACGAAGTGGCCTTCGATAAAGAAAGTGGTGATTTCTCCAAACCCGTTTATAAGGTGCTTTCAGATGCTGCAGGAGTGCAACCTCAGGTAACCATTACGCATAAAGACCTGACTAAAATTGCCGCATTATGCGGGATCAATTCTTCCAGTACCGGAAATATTAAATGGACGGTAATTGCATCTAAAGCCACCAATAAAAAGCCTGGGCAGGAAAGCAGAATCCTGCAAGTGGAACGCCCGGCCGGATTCGTCGAAGTACCCGCAAATCTGTATCTCACGGGTTCTGCAACTGAAGCCGGCGACGACCTTACCAAGGCCGTTAAAATGAAAAAGCTGGACGAGGGAATTTTTGAAATTTATACCACGCTTAAACCAGGTACTTATCAACTGATTGATCAAACCACCTCATCAGCCAGGAAATTCTTCACCGAAGGTGCTTTAGTAAAGGAAGGCACAAACACCATTACCGTTACAGGTACTGCTAAAGTTTACTATTTAAAATATGATTTCAACGTGGCTACCGTGGCTGATGCTGTTGAGGTACAGGGTTTGGGTTTATACATGTCGGCTTACGGCAATGAAATAGGTCAGCTGACTTATACCTCAAACGGTACCTGGCAGTCTGGAAACATTCCGGTGGTGTTTTATCAGTTCTCCTGGGGCAGAGATGAACGCTATAAATTTGCCATGCACACTTCAGCAGGTATTCGTTATCTGGGCAGCAGTAATGTGAATAATGTAAGTCCGGTGGGGCAGGGTGCTGCTTATTTCTACCTCAATGCAGTAAGTAATGATCAGTGGAATAATACCTATAAGTTTAATCCATCGGCTGATAACAAGAATGTTAAGGTAGTGCTCAGCCTTAACGCCGACGGACCTTATACCCATACGGTGACCACGCAATAACCTACGTTAAATCTCCATCGGTTTAGGCCGGTGGATTAAAAATCTACTTATGAAAAAGATATTTTTAAATGCCTTGCTGATTTTGTCCATCTTTTTTTGGGCCGCCTGTAAAAAGGATTCGGCAGTTGCTCCGGTAACACCACCGCCGGTTGTGCCTCCCACTACAGGCCCGGGTGCATCGGTTGACTACCTAAAACTGGCGCAGGAAACACACACTTTTACCACGAATAATTTGTTAACCGCCAGTTACGGCTACCGGGCAAATACCACCACGCACGCCAATAATTGTTATGAATGGTACAACGTGAGTCAGATTTATGCCGATGCCGCAATGGTGGGAATCGGCCAGACCAAACACCTGGCCTACATGAATAATACTTTCAAATTCATGGAGAACATGTGGGATAAAAAAGATTTACGGGGTGGTTATTTTGCTTCCGTAAATCTGGATGGAAGCGGGGCTGGTGGCGATAAATATGTAGATGATAATGCCCTGAGCGGAATGGTTTATCTGGAAGCGTATGAGGTAACGACAGGTGCAGACAAACAGGCTTATTTAGCCAAGGCCAAAGCCTGCGGCGATTGGTTAATCAATTCTGGTTTGTGGGACAATGTTTATGGTGGCGGATTTTACTGGAATACTTTAAAGCCGGAGAAACCTACCCAAACCAACGGACTCACACTGCAGTTATTTTTAAAGCTTTACAGTTTAACGGGTGAAAGCATTTACCGCGATTGGGCAAAACAGGTGAATGATTGGCTGAATGCAAAAATGTATGATCCGATCAGTGGTTTATACATCTGGAAAATTGATGGTCCGGGTGAGGGCAAAAGACACACGGATAAGTTCACTTATGATAATGCCATTATGGTAGAGGCTTTTATTTTGTACAGCAAAATCATGAACGATCCGGCTTATCTTACCCGGGCACAAAACATAGGAAAAGCCATGAATATTACGTTATGGAACTCTGCCTGGAAAGGATATATTTTCAATACCAATGAAACCAGAATTAACCCGGCATGGTGTGCATGGGGATCGCAGGCCATGATCCGACTGTATGAAGCCGATAAAAATGAAAGCTGGCTGGTGTATGCAAAAGAAAATATCAACAGGTTAAACATCGCCAACCGGAATCAAACTACCTTCGGATATTATTTCTTCGCAGGCTTTGACGGGCAAAACCGTTCGCCTGAAATTGAAACGGTAGATCAGGCCTGGATGCAGCGGATTCAGGCACTCCTTTCTAAATATTAATTCATTTTATGCTAGCTAACCTTATGAAAACGGCCAATAAAACATTCCTTATTTTGATGCTCTCGCTTTTCGTGGTGCCGTGTGCTTTTGCGCAGGATCTCTTAAAGTTTGTCAACCCGAATATAGGCACGGCGCATAGCAGGTGGTTTTTTTATACCCCTGCCGCTGTGCCTTACGGGATGGCTAAACTGGCGCCTTCCACCAATGGAAGTTATGGAAACCTGCAAGGCTGGGAAGCCGTAGGTTACGATACACGGCATAACTCCATTGAAGGTTTTGTGCATTTCCACGAATGGCAGGTAGGCGGTGTGAGTTTTATGCCCACAGCAGGTGAGCTCAAAACGGTGCCAGGTTTGCTCGATAAGGCTGGAAGCGGTTATCGATCTGCTTTTGATCGTAAAAATGAGATTGCCCAGCCCGGCTATTATTCGGTATTACTTGATGATTTTAAAATAAAGGCAGAGCTTACCGCCACTAAAAGAGTGGGTTTCCACAGGTACACTTTTCCAGAAAATCAGCAGTCGAGGATAATTCTTTCCATTGGTAACATTCAGGGAGAAAGCGGTCCGGTAACAGATGCGTCCATTAAAATGACAGATGATACGCATTTTGAAGGCTTCGTGATCACCTATCCAAAATATGTAAAAACTTATGATGAAGGCGGACGGGTAGCCATGTATTTCTATGGTGAACTTAATAAAAAGCCAGCCAGTGTAGGGGCTTTCAATCAGGAAAAAACCAGTACAAATACCAGAACATCGCAGGGGATTGGAGCAGGATTGTTTTTAGGTTATCCAACCAAAGCAAATGAAAGTGTAGAAATCAAAGTGGGTTTATCGTATACTTCAGTTCAAAATGCTAAACTCAATTTGCAGACCGAAGCCGCTGATTTAAATTTTGATGGTGCTAAAAAGGCCGCTCAATCGGAATGGCAGAATGAGTTGGCTAAAATCAAAGTTTCCGGTAAAAATCAAGTCGATCTGGTGAAATTTTACACCGGATTATATCATGCCTTACTTGGTCGTGGAATTGCCAGCGACATCAACGGAAATTTTCCCCGGCATGATGGCACTATCGGACAATTACCCAAAGACCAAAATGGTAAATTCAGCTATAATTTTATGAATACCGATGCCATTTGGGGCGGTTTCTGGAACATTACGCAACTGTGGGCATTGTCTTATCCTTCGCACTACAATGATTTTGTACATACGCAACTGGAGATTTATAAAGAACGCGGTTGGTTTGGGGACGGAATAGCCAATAGCAATTTCGTGTCAGGAGTAGGAACCAATTTTGTAGGCCTTGCTATTGCCGGTGCTTATCAGGCCGGAATCCGTGATTATGATTTAAATTTAGCCTACAAAGCGGTATTGGGTAATGAATTAAACTTCGAGAACAGATTGGTTGGATCAGGTAAAACCGATACCAAAAGCTTTGTGCAAAACGGCTTTGTACCTTATTTGGATGCCGATAAAACGGATTCTACTGGTTCGCATTTTTCTGGCTCCCATACCATGGAATACAGTTACAGTGCTTTTGCTGCGGCTCAACTGGCCAAACAGATGGGGAAAACAGCGGATTATAAAAAGCTGATGGGTTTATCAAATGGCTGGCGGTTATTGTTTGATCAGGATTTGAAGCTGATCAGACCAAAGAACCAAAGTGGAAAGTTTATCGAAAATTTTAATCCATTAGAAGCCTGGAGAGGTTTTCAGGAAGGGAATGCAACACAATATACTTTTTATGTTCCTCAAAATCCAAAGGGTTTAATTGCTGAAATAGGAACTAAAACTTTCAATGAACGTCTGAATAATATTTTCGAAACCTCGCAGAAAAATGCTTTCGGTGGAGGCAAAACGATTGATGCTTTTGCAGGGATTCAATCGCTTTATAACCATGGAAATCAGCCCAATTTGCACATCAGCTGGCTTTTTAATTATTCATCGGCTCCATGGTTAACACAAAAATGGACCAGGGCGATCTGTGATGAGTTTTATGGAACCGAAAGCATTCATGGTTACGGCTACGGGCAGGATGAAGATCAGGGACAGTTAGGTTCATGGTATGTAATGGCTTCTATAGGTTTGTTTGATGTGAAAGGATTAACTGATGCCCGGCCAACCCTTCAAATTGGAAGTCCAGTTTTTGATCAATCAGAAATACGCCTCGGCAATGGGAAGAAACTCCTGATCAAAACCAGCAATAATTCGAAGCAAAACGTTTATGTACAGTCTGCAACGTGGAATGGTAAAACGCTGAACAATGCGTGGCTTTACCGGGATGAACTGATGAAAGGTGGAACATTGACTTTAAAAATGGGTGATCAACCCAATCAAAACTGGGGTGTGAAATTGCCGCCACCATCAGCGCAATGACGACCGTTCATATTTAGGCTTTAATAAAAGAGTCTTTACCGCTCATCGTCATTGCGAGGAAGCTTTTTAGCGACGAAGCAATCTCATAGCAATCTTATAGCGAACGCATTAGGATTGCTTCGTGCCTCGCAATGACGACCGTTCATATTTAGGCTTTAATAAAAGAGTCTTCAACGTTCATCGTCATTGCGAGGAAGCTTTTTCAGCGACAAAGCAAGCTTTCTTATAGATGAGATTGCTTCGTGCCTCGCAATGACGACTGTTCATATTTAGGCTTTAATAAAAGAGTCTTCACCGCTCATCGTCATTGCGAGGAAGCTTTTCAGCGACGAAGCAATCTTTCTTATAAATGAGATTACTTCGTGCCTCGCAATGACGACCGTTCATATTTAGGCTTTAATAAAAGAGTCTTCACCGCTCATCGTCATTGCGAGGAAGCTTTTTCAGCGACGAAGCAATCTTTCTTATAGATGAGATTGCTTCGTGCATCCAATGACGAATTTGATCTAATCATACCCATAACCTTAATAAATAAATAACATAATGAAGCCATACCTTTACTTCTTAAGCCTGTTTTTTTGCTTGAATGGAGCTGCCCAGGAGACAAAACACAATGCACTATACAAAGATAGGGCAGATGCCATGTTTCATAAAATATGGAATCATTACCGGGTGCAACAATATCCTGGTCTGTTCAGTGAGAATTATCCATCGGGAAAAAAGGTTTCGCTGGATTACTTTCAGGGTGCAAATGTAGATGCCAAAGCGGTTAGTTTTCTGTGGCCGTTTTCAGGAATGTTCTCAGCCGCAAATGTGTTGGTGCGCTATCCGGATTTAAAGTCTAAATACAATCAATACCTGGATACGCTAACCACTGGAGTTTCGGCCTATCGCGATACCACCAGATCTCCCGTAGGTTACCAGGCCTATCCGGCTACGCTGGAGAAATCAGATCGATATTATGACGATAACGCACTGGTTTGCATTGATTACCTGGAAGCTTATTTAAATACAAAAGATCAAAAGTATATCACCAAAGCAAAGGAAGTTTTTGATTTTATTTTAAGCGGATGGGATGATCAGCTGGGCGGTGGAGTGTATTGGCTGGAAGGTCACAAAGACCAGAAGCCGGCTTGCAGCAACGGAATGTCTACACTGGCTGCATTGAAACTTTATCAATGTACAAATGATCCGGTTTACCTGAATTGGGGTAAGAAGTTTTACAACTGGATGCATGATACCCTTAGAAATCCGGATGGAATTTATTACAATGATGTTAAAATGGATGGTAAGCCGAATGGGGTTTATTACACTTACAATACAGGTTCGATGCTGGAAGCTTCTGTACTGCTTTATCAATTCACCAAAGAATCAAAATATTTAAAAGAAGCTGAACTCGTGGCTGCAAATTCATATCGTTTCTTCTCTAATCGGAATAAAAGCCTGGACAGGCATTTTAATATCGATCTGCCTTGGTTTGTTACGGTTTTATTCCGTGGGTATGAAGCACTTTATCACATTAATCAAAATCCGGTTTACATCAATGCTGTAGCCTCAGATTTAGATAAAGCATGGAAAAAATCAGCTGATCAGTACGGGTTTTTAACGGCGAAATGGGCAACTGATGAAGCCTCAAAAAAGAAACCTAAATGGTTGCTCGATCAGGCTTGCATCGCAGAGCTGTATGCCAGAATGAGTTTGTTAAATATCAAAAATAAATAGTCTTTCTTTAGAAGGAAAGTAAGTAATATGAGATAAAATCGCATAACTTGAATTAAAAATTCACAGCATGAGATCAAACAGAAAGATTGTAGTTTAATCAGCGAACCAACTGATTTTGCGATGTGCTTTTAGCTTCCATAAATATTTTTTTCATCGCCCTTTCCCTTTCAGGGGAAAGGTGCCGCTAGGCGGATAGGGGCTTAACCACCCCGCCTTTCAGGCATTCTCTTCTTAAAAAAAGGAGGGGAGTTGCGACCGCCATAACCTATCGGTCTACATATTTTATACTTCTGGTTGGCATGATCACCAATCACGAGAAAATATCCATACATGATTTCCTTTCTCATTCAGGAAACTAAAAATTAATAATTAAAATTTTTTACCCCCATAGTCTTGGTGTTAACTGTCTAGTCATATGTAACCCTTCCCATTCTCGAACCGTAACAGATTGAATGTCGAAAATTTTATATGTATGAAGAATTATTTAAAATTTATCAAGCTGAATGAAGAGTCGGTTACGCCTAAATATCTGCAGATATTTAATTCAGTTTTGGCTGGTATTGAAACCAAGGAATTACATCTTCAGGATACACTTCCTTCCATAAATGATTTGAGTATGGCCCTTGAGGTAGCTCGAAATACCGTTGAGCGAGCTTATGGGCATCTAAAAAAGAACGGAGTGGTCGATTCTGTTCCCGGTAAAGGTTATTTTATTTCCAGTGTTTCCTTTGATCGCCAGAAAAGGGTATTGCTGTTATTTAATAAGTTGAGTAACCATAAGAAAATCATATACGATGCTTTGGTAGCTAAACTTGGGGCTAATGGTGCAATTGACTTTTACATTTATAATAATGATTTCAGAACCTTTAAAAAATTAATTGAAGACAAAGCGGGGCTGTACGATAAAGTGGTTATTATTCCTCATTTTTTTGATGAAGATGAACACAGTTATAAAATTATAGATACTATTCCAAAAGATAAACTTGTTCTGGTAGATAAAATGATAAATGAGGTTTCCGGAAACTTCAGAGCCGTTTATGAAGACTTTGAAAAAGATATTTACCACGCTTTAGAGGAGTTGAATGAGCGACTCCGGAAATATCAAATCTTAAAAATCATTTTTCCGGCTAATAGCTATTATTCTAAATCCATTCTTGCCGGATTCATTAATTTTTGTGTTCAATATGCTTATGATTACGAAATTTTATCAAATCTTAAAAATGAAACCTTAATGCCGGGCACGGTATATATCAACCTCATGGAAGATGACTTGATTGATTTGATAGATAAATCTTTACTTACTCAACTGGTCATAGGTAAGGATATCGGCATCATTTCTTACAATGAAACACCAATCAAACGACTGATTTTAAATGGAATCACCACCATCTCCACAGATTTTGTAATGATGGGTGAGACCACTGCAGATATGATTATGGAAGATGATGTATCCCGTAACGCAATCCCATTTAAAGTAACCCTCAGAAACTCTGTTTAAATGACTTGCCTTTAATATCAGCCATTTGGTAGGCCATATGATATGGAAAACAATCCGCTTATTTTAAATAAAATGGTACTGCTAATTTCATTGAAAGCCTCCTGTCAGACAGATTGGGTTGCGATTATATTTCCCTATTATTACATTTGATTACGGTGAAAGCGCTAAGAACTTTGCATTTGCACAAAACTTTAACCGATGACCAAATATAATTGTCTATCCGATCTACAACTTTGGGATTTACTCAAGTCAGGTGATCGTCTTGCGTATGCCGAACTCTATGAGCGCTATTTTAGCGTGCTGTATGTTCACGCCCGAAATCGTTTAAAAAATTCACAGGAAGCAGAAGATGTAATTCAGGAGATTTTTTTGGATATCTGGACAAACTGTAGTAAAATATGCATCCGAACAAGTTTAATCAACTACTTAATCACGGCCACTAAAAACCGGGTACTGAACCTGATTGCCCGTCATAATTTTGAAGGGAAATATAAAGTAACCCTGGCTTTGGATGAGAAATTTGAAGCCATAACCGACCATCTGGTAAGGGAAAAAATGCTAAGTAAGCTGATCGATCATGAAATAGATGCTTTGCCGCCCAAAATGCGAAAGGTCTTTTTAATGAGCAGGGCTGATCACCTTACCTATAATGAAATTGCCGATCACCTGGATATCACCGAACAATCTGTTAGGAGCCATGTGAAAAATGCTTTGAAGGTACTCAGGGTAAAACTTGGGGTGCTTATTTTCATTACTATATTTTTTTTCTGATTACCATCTATTTTTTACCCCCATACCAGGGTAGACAATTGTCTATACTTTATAACCCAAACCAAATGATGCCTCGCCAGTACGATATTGATGATTTGCTGCAAAAATTCAAGAATGGCTCTATACAGCCCGATGAACTTGATTTTCTGGAAACCTGGTACCTGAACTGGAAGCCTGAAAATCAGGATATAGGAGCTGAAGATATTAAGCAAGCTCAGGAAAGGGTTTGGGTTAAATTGAATCCTTCCCCGAAGAAACATCAGTTATGGCAGTGGTTATCTGCTGCGGCAGCAGTTTTCCTAATTGCTGCGATATTTTGGCCTGGGCAAACAAACTACACTAAAAAACAGACGCTTACCCATCAGCAGATTAAAGAGATTAAACCCGGAAGCAATAAAGCTATTTTAACGTTGGCAGGGGGGAAGGATGTGGTACTCGGAAAAAATATTTCAGGAAATATATCCACCCAAGGCGAAGTAAGCATTAGCCAGAAAAATGATGGGACACTGGTTTATGCAAAATCAAATGTGAGTAAGAATAAGGCTGATCTGTTTAATAAAGTCACGACGCCCCGCGGCGGAGAATACCAGCTGGTCCTTTCTGATGGAACAAAGGTATGGCTCAATGCTGCCTCATCTATTACGTTTCCGGTAGCTTTTACCGGAGGAAAGAGATCGGTCACGGTAACGGGCGAGGCTTACTTTGAAGTGGCACATGATCAAAACAAGCCCTTTATTGTATCGGCTGCCGACCAGCAAATAACGGTTTTGGGAACGCATTTTAACGTCAGCGCCTATGCGGAGGATGAGCAGACAACAACTGCTTTGATCAGCGGGTTAATTAATGTTCGAAAAGGAAATTCAGGCAAATTTCAACTCGTACATCCAGGGCAGGGCGCAGTAACCAGCCTGGCTAATCAGGGAATCAGCATTGAACCAATTAATACAGATGAAGTACTATCCTGGAAAAATGGCTATTTCCAGTTTGATAACCAAAGTATCTACACCATTATGAAAATAATGAGCAGGTGGTACGATGTTGATGTTGAATTTTTAGATAAAAAGAGCACAGAAAGGTTCGGAGGAACATTTTCCCGTGCTAAAAACTTGTCCGAATCCTTAGCTAATCTGGAGAAATTGGGAAAAGTACACTTTAAAATAACTTCCGGCAAGGTGATCGTGAGTAATTGAGATCGGAACTAAATGCACATTAGAAAGGAGGAATGACTATAAAATAAACCTAACTAAAATGAGAAGTAACCAGGAACGTTGCAACCGCTCCTGGTGAATGGACTTAAAATAGCCTTTAGGGGCCTAAACCAACAACAGTTTAACTAAACCCATTAACCAAATGTATAAAAAATTTACTGAATTACTTTTCAGGAGGGACTCCTATGTATATTCCAACTCTTTGTTAAAAATGAAACTAACGCTAGTGTTTTTAATTGTGACGTTTCTTCAGGTAAAGGCTGAAATCTTTGCGCAGAAAATTAATCTTAATGCCGATAAGGCTAAGCTTAAGGAAGTAATTGCCCAGATCAGAAAGCAAACGGACTATGATTTTCTCTATAATAATGCAGATGTGCGCAACACAAAGCCCATTTCCATTAAAGCTAAAGACATGGATTTGATGGCCGTATTGGAACTTTGTTTCAAAGATCAGCCTGTTGAATTTACGATCAAAAATAAAACGATTTTAATTACGAGCAGGCCCGTTTCTCCCACACCAAGCCCTTCGGTGCAAAAGAGACAGCGTGTAAGTGGAAAGGTTACCGATGCTATTGATGGAGATGCAATTGTAGGGGCGAGCGTTTTAATAGAAGGGACAAAAATTGGTGCCACGACAGACGTGGATGGTAATTTTTCATTGGACGTACCTACTGCAAACGCGGTATTGGTGGTTTCCTTTCTGGGTTATCAAAATCAGCGGGTAACGTATAGCGGGCAGTCCACTTTAAATGTAAAACTGATTAAGGTAGATACAAAATTGCAGGATGTGGTGGTGGTGGGTTACGGAACCAGAGCCAAGGGTGCTGTAACTGGAGCGATATCAACCGTAAAGGCTGAAGTTTTTGAAAACAGGGCGCTTAATAACAGTTTGGATGCCCTTCAAGGTACTGTACCCGGATTTACCATTACCAAAGGTTCCGGACAACCGGGAGCGGGAGAATATGGTTTTAATATTCGGGGTTCTTCTTCCATTAATGGTAATTCGCCATTAGTGCTTGTAGATGGTATACCAACCAGTTTTGCCACCTTCAATGCTTTAAACCCCGGTGATATTGCCGAAGTAACGGTGTTGAAAGATGCCTCTGCCGCCATTTATGGCGCACGCGCCGGGGATGGTGTAATTATCGTAACCACCAAAAAAGGCAAAAGCGGGACATCTGAAGTAAGTTACAGCGCAACCTTTGGATTAAAGCAGCCTACCTATTTGCGTAAAATGCAAAATACGCTGGAATTTGCTGAGTTCATGGATGAAGGATTGCGTAATGTAGGCATTGCAGGCTTTCCACAATCGGTGTTTGATAAGATCCGTGCTAATGCGCCTGTAGAAACAACAGGTTGGAAT
The DNA here is from genome assembly GCF_004340665.1 of Pedobacter psychrotolerans. Lineage (GTDB taxonomy): Bacteria > Bacteroidota > Bacteroidia > Sphingobacteriales > Sphingobacteriaceae > Pedobacter > Pedobacter psychrotolerans. The sequence goes on along the minus strand of NZ_SLWO01000002.1, from coordinate 375,768 downwards.
TACAACATTACCAATTATCCCGGCTTTTATGGATATACCGATTGGAACAAAGAGATCTATAAAAATGCCATTCAACAGTTACACAACATCTCCATTTCAGGTGGGGGAGAAAACAATAACTACCTCTTTTCGGCCGGATACAATAAAGATGAGGGAATTGTGCGTTACGGGATCAATAATTCTCAACGCTACAACCTGCGTTTAAACTATGATTTTCGCCTAACGCCAAAATTAAATCTCGAAACCCGTACGAGTTATACCAATTTGGGCAATACCAATCCAACTGATTTGGGTAATGCACTGACTAATGTAACCCGGCAGTTTCCATATCAACCGGTATTTAATCCTTCAGGTCAGTTTTATGGCTATCAAGGCTATGAAAATCCGGCGCAGAGCCTGAGCGAGGCGGGCACATCAAGAGACAACACCTCCAATTTAGCCACCAATTTTAAGGCAGACTACAGCGTAATTCCCGGATTAAAGCTTACGGCACAGGCGGCTTTGAGGTTAAATTATAATAACAATAACTACACAAAACCAACATTTACCCGTTATAATTATGCAGGAGGTGTTCAGGATATTCGTCAAACCCCCAACTCAGCTCAGTACAGTAACAGCAGGAGTATTAATGAACTTTACCAGCTTTATGCAGACTATAATAAGCAGTTTGGTGAAAGCCACAAAATTAATATTACTGCAGGTGCATCTATTGAAAAGACTAAAAGTGAAGGGCAGAACACCTGGGGATATAACTTTGTAAGCAATGATATTTTTACTTTAAACCTGGCCGACCGGACAAACGCTGCTTATGCTAACTTCGGAGGGTTTTTAAACAGGCAATCCCTGGGCTCTTATTTCGGAAGGGTAAGTTATTCTTTCAGGGATAAGATCATTTTAGACGTTACCGCCCGTGCTGACGGAAGTTCCAAATTTGCTGAAGATGAACGCTGGAGTGCCGTATTTCCTTCGGCATCCCTGGCTTACAACCTTTCAGAAGAAAGTTTTATCAAATCGATTGAAACCATCAATCAGTTAAAAATCAGGGCTTCCTGGGGTAAAATGGGGAACCAGGAAATTGGTGCATTAGGCCTTTACGACTACATTCCGCTGGTTAATGTTGTTGGAACCTACCCGCTGGGTTCTCCAAATGCAGGTGTGCAGGGAGCGCGGTCAAATCCGGCATCGGCCGATCGTACCTGGGAAACCATCGAAAACCGAAACATCGGTATAGATGTGGCGATGATGAATTCAAGGCTAAGCTTCTCCTTTGATTACTTCAATAAAATCAATAACGATATGCTCGTAGCCATTGCTGTTCCGGCCACCTTTGGCGGCGCAGCACCCTCTTCCAATCAGGGGAAATTAAAAACCAAAGGTTTTGAAGCGATTGCCACCTGGAAAGATCAGGCAGGTGCATTCCGGTACAGTGTTTCCATTCAGTTAAGCGATGCGCAAAATAAATTACTGGAGTTAAAGAACACCGACAACCCGCAGGTGGGTTTGAATCAATACAGACAGGGCTATGCCATGAATTCGTATTTCGGGTATGTGTTTGATGGAATCATTCAGAACCAGGCCCAGCTTGACAGTTATAAAAAGCTTCAAGGCATTCCTGCCAGAATCGGTATTGGAGATGCCATGTTTAAAGACCTGGATGGAGATGGCGTGTTAACTCCATTTGGCGACAAAAGTAAAGGCCTTGCCGGCGATATGCAATATCTTGGTGATTTAACACCACGCTATACCTTCTCATCTAACATTAACCTGGGTTGGAAACAATTTGATTTACAGGTGTTCATTCAAGGTGTTGGAAAACGTGATGTGCAATACCAAGGCAATATTGCTACTCCAAATACATTCTTCTGGCCATCACTGGCTTATTATAACGATCGTACCTGGAGTCCATCCCGTACGGATGCACAGTACCCCAGGTTTATTCCGGGCAATGTAGGGTATGACGATCTTCGTGCTAATAATTACAGATCATCAACACTAATTATGCAGAGTGTGGCATATTTACGCTTCAAGGTGATCACTTTGGGGTATAACCTGCCCGATAATTTAGCGAAAGCGGTTAAGCTTAAATCAGCAAGATTATTCTTAAGCGGAACGGATCTTTTTACCATTTCAAAAGGAACATTGGGTGGAAATTTCGATCCTGAAGATGCCTTTAGAAGCGAAGGAACTTATCCTTTCAGTAAAATTTACTCACTTGGTTTGAATGTTAAATTCTAAAATAATTTTTATGAAAATTCTAAATATTCATCAATATAACAAGCCTGCCAGCCTACCTGCTTTATCAGGAAGGCAGATTACTACAGGCAAAATGCAGGTGGGCCTAATGGTGCTACTGGCGATTGCGCTTTTCGTAGGCTGTAAAAAAGATCTAAATCTGGTGCCTGAAGACAATATCTCAGATGCTACATTTTATAAAACAGCCGCTGATTACAAGCTTGCAGCAAACCTGTTGTACCAGGGGCTCGACCAATGGGGAACTGAAGATACGCAATCAGACATTGCCTTTAATAACCCAAATTCGGTGAGTAATGGACAGCTTTTGCCTTCAGAAACTACTGATTGGTCAGGGTTATACACGAATATCCGCTATGCAAATAACATTATTGATAAGGGTGCTACCAGTACGGATGATGGGATTAAAAGATATGTAGCAGAAGCCCGTTTTTTTAGGGCTTACTATTATTACAAACTGTTCAGGCTATATGGAGGCGTGCCGCTCATTTCTAAAGTACTGCAAACTGGCGACGAAGCCTTATTTGCGCCCCGCTCTACCATGGTACAAACTGCCGATTTTATTCTTGCCGATCTTCAGGCAGCAAAAGCAGACCTTCCCTTAACTGTTACAGGTGTGGATGTTGGCCGGATTTCAAAGGGTGTGGCGGCGGGGCTTGCATCCAGAGTTGCTTTATTTGAGGGTACATGGTTAAAATTTCGCGGGGAAGCGAATGCAAATACTTATCTGGATGCGGCTATTGCATCAGCGCAGGAGGTCATCAATAGTGGGGTTTATGCACTATACACCGGCAATGGTGCGCAAAGCTACCGTTACCTTTTTTTAGAAGCTGGCGATGATTCAAAAGAAACCATGCTCGACAGAAGATATGCCAGAAATATATATGGTCATGATGTGCCTTATGCCTATGATCAGGATGGATACAATCCAACACGGAAAATGGCCGATTTATACCTTGATAAAAATGGTTTGCCGATTACTTCACCAGGCACGGTATTTCAAGGTTACCAGACTTTTGTTTCTGAGTTTCAAGACCGAGACCCCCGGATGACCATGACCATGATTATTCCCGGAACCTTAACCAACCGGGTGTTCAACTCGGTAACCAAAGTAGCCAACTGGCCGGATAATCCCCAGCGTAATTTCAATACCGGGTATATTCTGTATAAATATATGTCAGAAGATGCAGCGGCGAATAATTCAGGACGTTTAGGTACGGCGAGTTTATTTGATTTTGATAAACACATCATCAGGTATGCTGAAATATTATTGAATTACGCAGAGGCTGTCTATGAAAAAAACGGTTCCATTACAGATGTAGATTTAGATTTAAGCCTTAATAAGTTGCGGGATCGTGTAGGTATGCCTAAAATCACCAATGCATTTGTAAGTGCAAATGCATTGAACATGAGAAACGAAATCAGGAGAGAGCGGACAGTTGAACTGGCCTTGGAGGGTTTTCGTTATGATGACTTGCGAAGATGGAAAACCGCTGAGACAGAATTACCACAAGACATTAAAGGAATTAAAATTACAGGTACCCAGTGGGCAACCCGCACGCCCTATAGCAATGCAGCATACCTGACCAGGGTGGATGCGAACGGCTTTTTGATCTCAGAAACCGGGCGCAAATTTAACCCGGCCAGAGATTATCTTCAGCCGCTCCCGCTGAGAGAAATTTCATTTTATGCCAATAGCGGAAAAAAATTGGAGCAAAATCCAGGATGGTAAAGGTTAGTTAGTTGAATCGGTCGGCTTTGTCCGGCCGGTTTTTTAATTGAAGGTATGGCTACCTTAAAAAACAAAAATTAAAAAACAGATATATGATGCAAAATAAATATAAACTTCCGTTGCTTTTTCTTCTTCCGGCGCTGCTGGTCGGCTTTTCCTCTTTCATTAATTTTATTAAGCATTCAGATGGTGAACCGAAGGATGGTCCTAAAATAGTTAATATTGTAAATTTCATCCGTTTGCTCGAACCCAGAGATGCAGCGATTACCCAGGATGTGCTTTACCAAACCGTAGTCAGCCAGGTGGAGATCCTCAAAAAATACAATTTACCAGGAACATTTTTGCTGCAGTATGATGCGCTAATGGATCCGAGGTATCAGAAATTGTTATCATCTCTGCCTAAAGATTCTTTTGAAATTGGTGCATGGTGGGAACTCCCTCAGCCGCTGATTGAGAAAGCAGGATTAAAATGGCGGGGTCGCTACCCTTGGGACTGGCATGCTGATGTGGGTTTCGCTACCGGATATACGCCTGTTGAACGCGAAAAAATTATTGATGTTTATATGGCAGATTTTAAAAAGGTTTTTGGCTATTATCCAAAATCTGTGGCATCATGGTTTATCGATGCCCATAGCCTGAACTACATGTATGAAAAATACCATATTGTGGCTTCAGCAAATTGTAAAGACCAATACGGTACCGATGGTTATACGCTGTGGGGTGGGTACTGGAATCAAGCTTATTACCCAAGCAAAATTAACTCCTATATGCCAGCGCAAAATGCAGAAAAACAAATTCCTGTTCCTGTGTTCAGGATGTTGGGCAGTGATCCCATCCGTCAATACGACACAGGTTTAGGATCAAAAAGACAAGGCGTAATTACTCTTGAGCCGGTTTATAAATTTGGTGGTGGTGATCAAAGCTGGGTAGATTGGTTCTTTAAAACTTTTACTCAGGATCGTTCTCTGGGATTTAATTATACCCAGGCAGGTCAGGAAAATTCATTTATCTGGAAGGATGTGCAGAAAGGTTTTGAAATCCAGATGCCGCTCATTGCCAAATTAAGAAATGAAGGCAAATTGAAAGTAGAAACGATGGTTGAATCGGGTTTATGGTTTAAAAAAACATACAAAGTTACACCGGCCACCTCATTTGCTGTAACCAAAGATATGGAAGGGAGCGATCAGAAAACCTTATGGTATAACAGTCGTTTTTATAGAATGAACCTGCTTTGGGAAAATGATGGGTTAAGAATTCGCGACATTCACTTATTTAACGAGAATTTTCCAGATAAATACACTACTGAGGTAGCCACTTCTAATGAATGCTCATTTTTTACCCTTCCTATAGTGGAAGGTTACCTGTGGAGTAAAAAAGATCAGCTTTCCGGATTACGTTTAAAAGCACTTATCAATGGAAAAGAGGTTCTTCTGAAAGGCGGTAATCCCGTTTTTACAGATAACGGTAAAACTATAGTGCATGTATCGTGGCCATTAACAACCATTAAAGGAAACCTGCAAATGGATTTCAATGAGCAAACCTTCACTTTAAAGATTGTTACAAAAGAAAAGCTGAACTGGTATTTGGATTTAAATGCTGTCCCTGGATCAAAACTTCCTTTTAAAGAAATCAATAAAGGCAGTATTACCTGTCATTTCGAAGGTATGGATTACAGCCTTTTAGTTAATAAAGGTGCTTTTTCTAAGCCATCAAACGGGGCAGTTTTTAGAGTGATGCCGCAGGGGAATCTGATTTCACTGAATCTGGCAACCAGCGTAAAATAATGACGGTAAGGGTATGAGAATTTAAGATGAGGGTATGCTTTACGATCCTATAAATTGAATAACTAATTATTGATTTTAACACCCCGGTCTGCGACCACCCTCCGATGCATCGGAGGGAATGGCGTTTGTAATTCCCTCCGATGCATCGGAGGGTGCCCAAAGGGCGGGGTGGTTAAAAGAAAATACCTGTTTATATTTATTCTATTGTATATTCTTAACCGAACTCCAGCTATAAGCATTTGCAGAAGATAACTTATTATGCGGGCTGTGGTAAAATGCCACACCCGCACACTAAACTTTGTTGCGGTTATTTATTTACGATAAACTAAATTATTTAATTGACTAAGGAAAATCAGTATAGCGATGGAAAAACTTCAAAAATTAATCCTTTTAGCCGAAGAGGCCAACGGGCACTATATTAAATTTTTAACGAACAATAATTTAAAGGCGGCAGTTCGCTGTCGTAAAGCATTAAGCGAGCTGAGGAAAACTGCTTTGGAAACCAGATTGAATATACTGGACAAGCAAAAAGTTATCGGCTTAGACAGATACGCTAAATCACAGAAATAGTTTCATAAATTCACGCAATATAAATCTGGCTAGCCATCTCTTCCGCTATATTTGAGGGCGCTCGGCTTAGTAATAAATATCAACTCTATTATTTCTTCAATTAATATAATATATGAATTCCCACATTCGCCTAATTTTACTATTTGCCAACTTCTTTTTATTTATGCGCTTCGGCATATCCCCTGTAGCCGCCCAACCCTCAGCCTTAAAATGTGAATATCTCATTAACCCAATCGGGATTGATAACGCTTCTCCGCGGCTTTCATGGCTGATGTTAGACAATAGAAAAGGTGCTTTCCAGCAGGCTTATAGAATTTTAGTAGGAACTGATTCTATCCAGCTGATCAATAAAACCGGCATAGTTTGGGATTCGGGAAAGGTTCTGAACTCGAATAGCTTAATCACTTATAACGGTGCAGCACTGAGACCATTTACAAAATATTACTGGCAATTGGCGTTATGGGATAAGGACGGAAAGCCTCTGCAAACCACAATGGCTAACTTTGAGATGGGGATGATGGGCATGGAAAACTGGAAAGGCACCTGGATTAGTGATCGGAATGATGTGAACACCATGCCAGCTCCGTATTTTAGAAAAGTTTTTAGTCCGGCGAAGCAAATCAAATCAGCAAGGGCCTACATCGCTGCCGCAGGTTTATACGAACTTTATCTCAATGGAAAAAAAGTTGGCGATCATCGCCTGGACCCCATGTATACCCGTTTCGACAGGAGAAACCTGTATGTAAGCTATGATGTAACCTCCAACCTAAAACAAGGAAATAATGCCATAGGCGTACTGTTAGGTAATGGTTGGTATAACCATCAATCATTAGCAGTTTGGAATTTTGATAAGGCTCCATGGCGAGCCAGACCCACCTTCTGCCTCGATTTAAGAATTACCTACACAGATGGCACTGTTGACGTAATCAAATCTGGTGATGATTGGAAAACAAGTTTGAGTCCGATTATTTCGAACAGCATTTATACTGCTGAACATTACGATGCCCGGTTAGAACAGAAAGGCTGGAATACAGCAGATTTTGATGATTCAAAATGGCGGGGCATTACTTTAAGGGCTGCTCCATCAAAAAATATTGTTTCGCAGGTGATGCACCCCATCAGAAATGTTGAGGAAATTGCGGTCAAAACCATGCGCAAGTTCAACGATACGACTTACGTATTTAATTTAGGTAGAAATATAGCAGGCGTAAGTAAAATAAAGGTGAAGGGTGAAAAAGGTACCGTAATCCGTTTGAGACATGCCGAGCGTTTATATGCAAATGGCCATACCGATTTATCTAATATTGATGTTTATCACCGTCCCAAAGATCAATCAGATCCTTTTCAAACAGATATTTTTATCCTGAACGGGGAAGGTGAAGAAACGTTTATGCCCCTTTTTAATTATAAGGGGTTTCAATATGTGGAGGTGATGAGTTCTAAGCCAATTGTATTAAGTGAAAAAAGCCTCGTAGGTTATTTTATGCATAGCGATGTACCTGCCGTAGGTAAAATAGCCTCATCCAATAGCCTGGTGGATAAATTATGGTGGGCCACTAATAATTCTTATTTATCAAATCTTTATGGTTTTCCGACTGATTGTCCGCAAAGGGAAAAAAATGGTTGGACAGGTGATGGACACTTTGCAGTTGAAACCGGTCTATACAATTTCGATGGTATCACCGTTTATGAAAAATGGATGGGTGACCACCGCGATGAACAGCAACCAAACGGCGTTTTACCTGATATCATTCCAACAAGTGGATGGGGTTATGGAACGGCAAACGGAACAGACTGGACCAGTACCATAGCCATTATACCATGGAATATTTACCTATTTTATGGCGATAGTAAACTGCTGGGTGATAATTACCAGAGTATTAAAAGTTATGTCGACTACGTAGAAGACACAAGCAAAGGCTACCTTACCACATTTGGAAGAGGAGACTGGGTTCCGGTTAAATCAACTTCAGATTTAGAATACACTTCTTCTGTTTATTTTTATGTAGATGCCGATATTCTGGCAAAAGCAGCCAAACTTTTTGGTCATCAAAACGACTATTTACAATACAGTGCGCTGGCTGAAAAGATAAAAAATGCCATCAATGCAAAGTTTTTTAATCCGGCTACCGGCATTTACGGCAAAGGTGTTCAAACAGAATTATCAATGGCATTGCAATGGAATATTGTACCTGATGCATCGCGCCAAATGGTAGCCGATAATCTGGCTGCACGGGTGAAAGCAGATGGGATGCACATTGATGTTGGCGTATTGGGTGCAAAAGCAGTTTTGAATGCATTAAGTGATAATGGTCATAGTGATATTGCTTATCAGCTGGCATCACAAGACACGTATCCGGGATGGGGCTGGTGGATTGTTAACGGTGCCACCACATTACATGAGAATTGGGACATGCAGGCCACCCGGGATATTTCTGATAACCACATGATGTTTGGTGAAATAGGCGGCTGGTTTTTTAAAGGAATTGGTGGAATTAAGATTGATGAAAAACAGCCTGGTTTTAAGAATATTTTGTTGAAACCACACTTTGTTAAAGGTCTAAATCATTTTGAAGCCTCTCATACCGGGCCTTATGGCGCTATTCTATCTTCATGGAAACGAACCACTAAAGGGGTGAAATATGATGTGGTGATTCCCGCAAATTCAACTGCCAGTGTCGAAATTCCGGTTATCGGAGGTACAAAGGTTTATTTAGATGGAAAGCAAATTAGTAATACCATTAACATAAGTGCTGGCCGATATGTATTTGAATTAAAATAACTAGTCAGTATCCGAATTAAAAAATCAAAAATGATTTACAATAAGGGCGTTGTATTAATTACCCTCTTTTTGCTGTTTGCTCGCCTTGCCTATTCACAGCAGCAAGACCTGGACATGCGTTATAAAGATTTTATTGATCTTGAAACGTATATGCACCCCTTTTGGAGTTCGACACAGATTGTTGACGAAACAGTAATGGTTATTCGTGATGGGGAACAAAATTTTGCAACACTCCTTTTCCCTGCGATGGAAATTACCGCTGTAAGGTCAACTGATCATAGTATAAAGTATATAAACGGTAAAGACTGGATATTGAAAAAGGGTAAGCTAGTGATCTTGCCTGGATCAAAGGTGCCTTACTTTAATCGATCAGATCTGGTTTTTACAGAAAAGAAGGCCGGGTTATCAATGACTGGTAAAGCAGATTCTTCATACGTCCTTTTTAAAGAAGGATTATATTTTCAGTCCAGACAATTGGCCGTGACTTATAAGCGACAGCGGAATGCGCATTGGTTGGGGCCAGTGCCTGCTGTAAATAAAGATGCGCTTCCTAATACGCGACTTAAACTCAAAAAAAGATTACCGATGAAAATCTGCTTTTTTGGTAATAGCATTGAAGTAGGCTACAATTCAAGCGGATTAATGAATGGTGCACCTTATATGCCAACCTGGCCTGAACTTGTGCGCTGGAAACTGGGCAGCCACTTCCAGAGTGAAATAATATATTCAAATCCCTCAGTTGCCGGAAAAATGGCCAGCTGGGGTGCAGAAAACGTGGTTAAATTGGCAGCAACACAACAGCCAGATCTACTTATTATTGGTTTTGGAATGAATGACGGTGCATCCCAGGTGAGTCCGGATGAATACCTTAAGCATATCAGGCAAATCATAGCACGTACGCTAGAGGTGAGTCCTGCAACTGAATTTATACTGCTTGCACCCATGCTTGCCAATCCAGATGCAACACAGAATGGACTTCAGGAACAATATATTCACGAGTTGAAAAAATTATCAGGAAAACAGGTAGTGACTGCTGATATGACTGGCGTTCACCGGGCCTTACTAAAAAGAAAAAATTATCAGGATATGACGGGCAATAATGTAAACCACCCCAATGATTATCTTTCTCGCTGGTATGCGCAGATGATATGTGGCATATTCATCAAGTCAAAATAGCAATTATTTCATCGATTTAAATACAGCGACAATCCTTTTGGCAATCACGGCATTACCCTCATCCGAAGGATGCAGACCATCATAAGTCATCGCCATGGCTTCAGGTGGATAAGGATAATCATCTGTTCCGGGGTGAAAAGGTATCTTGAATGAAGCTTTGAGGGGATAGTTTTTATAATCATGACTTCCCGGTACCCTTAATTTTTTGAATTTAATAAGCTTTGACAATCGTAATGAACGATCATGGTAAAGGTCAATCACGTGTAGTTTCTCCATCCTTCCGATTTCTTTGATAGCTGCCGCAAAATCTTCCAGATGCTGCCCTGCCTTCGCCTTGTAAGAGCCATATGCATTATTGGCAGGATCAGCGATATAAACAAAATCTGCCCGTTGCATGGGCGTAATCAAAATGATCTTTGCTTGGGGATTAATCGATCGAAGCTTGTCGATAATTATTCGGTATGATCCGTAAAGAGAAATATTTCCTTTTGCCTCAACATAATCTGATTTGTGCCCTATAGGTCTGCCAGCCCACCAGTCGTTGGTGCCTAGAAAAATAGTATAAATATCTGCAGGGGGAATTCTGAGATTATTTATTCGCTCGGCCACAGCGCCTGAAGTCCAACCATTGTAGCCTTTATTAATGTATTTAATTGTTGGAAGTTGCGCTACTACGCGGCTAAGGTAGCCACTGGTTACCCGGTTTCCGGTTTCTTCTTGATGGTCGTTCAGGTAAGTAATCGAATCACCAATGGCCACCCAGGTTTGCTCAGTAGGCTTTAAATAGGTGATTAAAGATGTAAGTGATAATATAAAAAGATATTTTTTCATCAATAAGTTTATACAATCTGCTTTTTTAAGCGACCAGTTAATATGGAATGCGCTCCACTACAATAGTAAAAATTTTATACCAATCAACTATCCCGATCTGTCTTACGAAATTTTAATATTAAGGTGAAATTCTGATGAATAAATCCAATTATACCTATCGGTCGGTGTCTCACCTCAGTTGTAAGGAAGATTAATTCGTAGGTTACAATTATACAGCTATGAGGGGAACTCCCCTCCTAATTTAGGAGGGGCAGGGGGTGGTTAACCATTCAGTAGCAGTTTTCAATTGATAAATCATAATCTTCCAAACACTTATGGTGTCTCACTGACCGAAATTAAATAGCGAAGGTTAATTGCGCTGGTTTTTATAGAGTTAGATGTAAAGCCCGGAAGCATTCTTTTATTTACTGGCATAAGGAGGTTTAATAGAATTTGAAACATTTTTTAGCGAAACAAAAAAATAATTACAGAAAAAAGTTTCGCTGTTTGTAAACAAAATATTTGTAAACAAAAAAAAGTTTACAAATATTTTGTTTACAAAAGATGTATTTTGTTTCAAGCTTTTTACCTATTTGTTGGTGTATCACCGACAGGATTAATTCAATAATTTCATCTAAATAGGAAAGAGAGATTGTATTTATTAGGAGATTAACTGATTTTGCGATGTGGTTTTAGCTTCGATACATATTTTTTTCATCGACCTTTCCCTTTCAGGGGAAAGGTGCCGCTAGGCGGATAGGGGTTAACTGCCAAATATTCAATAAATGTATTTACTTATCGGTCGGTGTCTCACCGACCGAAATTAAATAGCGAAGGCTAATTGCGCTGGTTTTTATAGAGTTAGATGTAAAGCCCGGAAGCATTCTTTTATTTACTGGCATAAGGAGGTTTAATAGAATTTGAAACATTTTTTAGCGAAACAAAAAAATAATTACAGAAAAAAGTTTCGCTGTTTGTAAACAAAATATTTGTAAACAAAAAAAAGTTTACAAATATTTTGTTTACAAAAGATGTATTTTGTTTCAAGCTTTTTACCTATTTGTTGGTGTATCACCGACAGGATTAATTCAATAATTTCATCTAAATAGGAAAGAGAGATTGTATTTATTAGGAGATTAACTGATTTTGCGATGTGGTTTTAGCTTCGATACATATTTTTTTCATCGACCTTTCCCTTTCAGGGGAAAGGTGCCGCTAGGCGGATAGGGGTTAACTGCCAAATATTCAATAAATGTATTTACTTATCGGTCGGTGTCTCACCGACCGAAATTAAATAGCGAAGGTTAATTGCGCTGGTTTTTATAGAGTTAGATGTAAAGCCCGGAAGCATTCTATTATTTACTGGCAAACGAGTTTTAATAGAATTTGAAACATTTTTTAGCGAAACAAAAAAATGATTACAGAAAAAAAGTTTCGCCGTTTGTAAACAAAATTTTTGTAAACAAAAAAAAGTTTACAAAAATTTTGTTTACAAAAGATTTATTTTGATTTAAACTTTTTACCCATCTGCTGGTGTATCACCGACAGGATTAATTCAATAAATTTTCATCTAGATAAAACTGAAAGATTGTATTTATTAGAAGAGTAACTGATTGAGTGATGTGCGTTTAGCTTTGATAAATATTTTTTTCATCGCCCTTTCCCTTTCAAGTGAAAGGTGCCGATAGGCGGATAGGGGTTAAACACCAAATATTCAATAAATGTAATCAGAGGTAGGGGCTTTAACCACCCCGCCTTTCAGGCACCCCTCCTTAAAAAAAGGAGGGGAGTAGCGATCGCCATAACCTATCGATCGGTTATTCTAGCACATACCTCCTATAAAAATTCTCAATTTCTGAAATCACCAATTCAGGCTGATCTTGTGGTATGTTATGAGAACTTCCTTTGGCCAAGATCAAGCTTCCTTTTTCCCGCTTTTTGATAAACTGCCGCTGGGCTTCCTGAAATCTATCATTATCAATTTTATTATCAAATGGTCCTTTCTCAGCCATCACCACCAATACAGGTATATTGGATGGAATAACTTTCTTTCTCATAAAATTGCTATTCTGCTCCATTTGTGCAAGCACATAATATAAACCAAGGTCATTTTTACCAAAATTGCTTCGGTTTAAGGTTTTAAATATCCTATGGGCAAAGCGCATATCCGCATAAGATGGGATTCTGGGGTCTAACATGATCATCCCTTTAACAGAGGTTGGATGATTTGATGCGTACAGGGTAGAATAAAATGCCCCTAATGAGTGAGAAACCAATAATAGATCTTGATGCGCATAGCCAAGTTTTTGAAGTGCAAATGTCAGGCCTTTAGCTTCGTTGAGGATATTATATTCTACGGTATCCAGCCCACTTAAACCAAAGCCCTGGCGATCATAAGTAATAATTGTTGCGTTTAGTTTTTGATTGAGTACAGTAGAAATAGAATCCCATTGAGTTGCATCAAGTGCACCACCAGATTCGAACAATATTGGTGATTCCTTACCTTCCATTATTTTGAAGTGCAGTTTATAAGTTCCAATTGCTATTAAGGTATCTATCTGGCCATAGGTGACAGCCGTGCCGACTAAAAGGAACAAAAAACTAATAAGACAAACTTTCATAAGCGATAAAATAGCAAGGATCAGAATTTTCAAATAACAAGAAATTAATCTAATTCACAGGCATCCTTGGCTTACTATTTCATTGGATTTTCTGTTTTATTACAGGCCATAAACAATATTGTTTCAGGTGATATTTAATGGTAAATATTTGACAAACTTTAAGCAGAGGTTTTTTTATTGTCCTTGTCTGGATCGAAATCTATTTACCTATCGGTCGGTGTCTCACTGACTGAATTAAAACTAATTGATTTTACGATGTGGTTTTAGCTTCGATAAATATTTTTTCATCGCCCTTTCCCTTTCAGGGGAAAGGTGCCGCTAGGCGGATAGGGGCTTAAACCACCAAATATTCAATAAATGTAATCAGAGAGGTAGCTTCAACCACCCCGCCTTTCAGGCACCCCCTCCTTAAAAAAAGGAGGGGAGTAGCGATAGCCATAACCTATCCGGTTGATATTATCTTACCGACTATCCCCTGATTGGTGTTATCATTAACTAAGAGTTATCTATATATCCGATAGAAATCTATTTACCTATCGGTCGGTGTCTCACCGACCGAAATTAAATTAGGAAATTAACTGATTTTACGATGTGGCTTAAGCCTCGATAAATATTTTTTCATCGCCCTTTCCCTTTCAGGGGAAAGGTGCCGATAGGCGGATAGGGGTTAACCACCAAATATTCAATAAATGTATTCAGACAGTAGCTTCAACCACCCCGCCTTTCAGGCACCCCTCCTTAAAAAAAGGAGGGGAGTTGCGATCGCCATAACCTATCGGCCTACTTTCTGTTTTATTACAAGTCATAAACATTAACGATTAATAAGGTATTTATAACAAATGTTAAGTTGACGTTTATTTTTTTATTATCTTGTCTGAATCGTAAATTCCGGATGAGGCCCGATCGAAACCTTTGCACTCATCATTACAAAAGGTCATAATTATTTGATATGAAATCAGTTGATCACCATCAATACCCCAATTATTTAACATTGCTTTTATGTATTGCCTGTATAATGTTTGGGTTCACTACGCAAGCAAAAGCTATTTTAATAACATCTGTAAAGCCACAGCAATTGAAATGCGAATCCATTGAAAATCCGCAGGGAATTGATATTTTAAATCCATCACTAAGCTGGACAATCCAAAGTCAGGCAAATAGAAGAGGGGTTTTACAAACGGCCTATCGCATCATTGTTTCTACGAGTAAAGAAAACCTGGCTAAAAATATTGGAGATGTTTGGGACTCTGGGCAGGTGAGATCTGCACAAATGAATAACATCCATTATGCCGGTAAAATACTTAAATCAACCTCGTTCTATTGGTGGAAAGTAAAGATCTGGGATGAAAAAGGAAACCCTTCCAATTACAGCATGCCCGCCAGATGGATTACCGGATTATTGGGTGATGCGCCGATCCAGGCTAAATGGATTTCTGCAAAAGGTGCAGAAAAATTTGCGCATCAATATCAATCTGCAAAATCAGACTTTAATCTTAAACGAGATTTACCTGAATATAGAATGTATGGCCCTAAACCATCAGATCCAAATTTCTCCTCTGTGCTATTGCGCAAATCTTTTGTTGTTAAACCCAAAATTAAAAGTGCAATAATTCACATTAGCGGACTTGGACAATATGAATTGACTGTAAATGGCCAAAAGATTGGGAAAGATATTTTGTCACCAGGCTGGTCTGATTACACTAAAACCATTTTGTATGATACCTTCGATATTACAGCACAGTTTAAAAATGGAGAAAATGCCATTGGCATAATCTTAAGCAATGGAATGTATAACATCCAGCCCGATTCTGTGAGGTATGTAAAGTTTTTGGTTTCTTATGGTCAGCTCAAGGCAATTGCCAGCATTCACCTGCAATATGCAGATGGTTCTGCTGAAGTAATTGTTACAGACCAGTCCTGGCAAGTATCTCCAGGCCCGGTAACCTATTCCAACCTTTTTGGTGGTGAAGATTATGATGAGCGTTTAGCTCAGCAAGGGTGGGATGAACCAAATTTTATTCCCAAAACTAAATGGGCGGCTGCCGAAACATGTAGTACGCCTGGAGGGAAACTCAAGGGCCTGTCATGCGCCGCTGCCCCAATTATGGCTATTGAAAATTTAACACCGATAAAAGCGACGCAGCTTTCTGCGCATAAGTGGGTTTATGATTTAGGTCAGAATGCATCCATCATGCCCGAAATTATGATAAAAGGTAATGCCGGATCAATGGTTAGAATCACTCCGGCAGAATTATTGAAACCTGACGGACATGTTGATCGTGCTTCAGTTACCCAGGATGGCATACGTCCGGCATGGTGGCAATACACAATGGGTTCATCAAAAGTAGAAAAATGGTTTCCTAAATTTTTCTATCAGGGAGCCAGATACCTGGAGGTAGAACTTTTTCCTGCCGAAGGTGACTCTCAATATCCTGTTTTGGAAGAACTTAAAGGCGTTGTCGTACATTCATCCGCTGCACCCATTGGGAGTTTCTCATCCAGCAACGAACTTTTTAATCGCATTTATTCATTGGTGAGGTGGGCGCAGCGCAGTAACATGATGAGCGTAATGACAGACTGCCCCCATCGAGAAAAGCAAGGCTGGCTGGAACAATATCATTTGAATGGGCCATCACTCCGCTATAACTTTGATCTTACGCCTATGTTTCGTAAAATTATGAATGATATGTCTGATAGCCAGCTGGATAATGGCCTTGTTCCTAACATCGCACCAGAGTTCTTTATGGCCGGGGCAGACATTATTAATAACGGCTTCAGAAACTCACCAGAGTGGGGAAGTTCTTTCATCATTGTGCCGTGGCAACAATATTTATTTAATGGCGATGTTTCCCTGGTCAGAAACTATTATGCTAAAATGCAGAAATATCTGGCCTTTCTGGATGCATCAGCGAAGAAAAATCTGTTGCATTCAGGGCTAGGCGATTGGTATGATATCGGACCTAAACCTGCATGGGGATCACAACTAACACCTATTAGCTTTACCGCTTCTGCCATTTATTTTTATGATTATCAGCTGATGGGAAAGATGGCTGCTTTAATTGGTAAGCCCGAAGAGGCTAAAACATATTTAAATAAATCTGAAATGATCAGAAAAGCCTTTAATGATGAGTTTTTTAATCCTGTTACCAATACCTATGCAACTGGCTCAAATACCACTTACGCTATGCCATTATTTTTAAAGATCGCAGCGCCTCAACATCGGGAAGCGTTGATTAAAAACCTGGTATCTGATATTCGAAAAGCGGGCAATTCATTTAATTCTGGTGAGGTGGGGTACCGTTTTCTTTTAGGTGCGCTGGACAGGGAAGGTTATTCGGACGTGATTTACGACATGAACAATCAATCTGACCGACCGGGTTATGGCTATCAGCTTAAAATGGGCGCTACAGCACTTACTGAAAAATGGGATGCCAGTGTTGGAAGTTTTGGTTCGCAAAATCATTTCATGTCTGGACAGATTAACGAATGGTTTTTTCATGGTTTAGCGGGAATCAGTGAAGATGAAAATGGACCTGGATTTCGAAAAATGATCATCAAGCCTACAGTAACCGGAGATTTGAAATGGGTAAAAGGAAGTTATAAAAGTGTAAGCGGAGAGATTAAAAGTTACTGGCTGCGCAATGGAAATAAGTTGTCTCTCGATCTTCAAATCCCGGCAAATACCGAGGCCACTGTATACGTACCTGCAACAAATCCTGATCTTGTAATGGAAGGATCGAAAAAAGCCATTCAGGTACCCGGTATTAAATGGATAAAATATGAGGCCCCTTATGCAGTCTATCATGTTGGATCAGGTGTTTATCATTTTAAATCAGAAATCAAATAATGTTGTTTGCCGATTAATTTCCATCCACACTTTATCGTTTTGGAGGATGGAAACTGATCTTGTTTCCGGAGTTTGTTATCAACGAATAATTTACTTACTTTATACCTTAAAATTATTTCAAAAAAAATAGCGAGTGATGGGGGCATTTTCAAAGTACACTGATAATGACCTTATCCACCTGATAAGTGAGGGCAATGTTGATGCCTTTGCGGAGGTTTATGAACGCTATTGGTCAAAACTCTATAATGCTGCCCATAAGCGACTTCGTAATGATGCTTTGTGTGAAGAGGTGGTGCAGGATGTATTTCTCAAATATTGGGAAAAAAGAAATACCCTTATATTTTCCATCGGATTAAGCAATTATCTGCATACGGCAATTAAATATTCTGTTATTGATTATTACCGGAAGGAATTGTTGAAGGATAAATATCTTCAGGTAAACCGGTTAGTAGAAGCTGCAGACAACTCAAATGAAGAGCATATTTACCTGATGGATTTGAGGCGTTTGGTTGAAAAGGTTATAGACACGCTTCCGGCCAAGTGTAAAACTGTTTATCAATTAAGCAGAATAGAAAATAAAAACAATAAGGAAATCGCATCCTTATTAAACATCTCTGAAAAAACAGTTGAAGGCCACCTGACCAATGCATTGAAATTACTAAAAATTTCACTGGCTGATTTTTCTATGCTCCTGCTGGTATTTTTAATAAAATAATTTTTTTTAAAAATAAACCAAGGGTACCGGCCGTTTCGTTCGACTACTCAATATAACCAGTATATAAACCAACACTAATTTTGCAGTTATGACAAGCTTACAGCTTTCTAATTTACTGGATAAGTATATTAAAGGACAATGTTCTGAAGAGGAAATTGCTATCGTAGATCAGTGGTACCAATCAAAAGAAAATCAGCCTGAATACCTCGACAACCTTTCTCCAAGCCATAACGCCATTTTGAAAAAGAGAATGTTGGATCGTATGGTCAATAAAATAGAATCCGAAAATTCTCATTTGAATGATGATGCCATTAAAGTAAAAATGTTTCCGCCAGCTAAAAAATGGTGGATTGGCATTGCAGCTGCATCAATTGTTTTAATATTAATTAAAGTGCTGATTTTTAATCCGCAGCATCAGCATCAAAACAGTGGTCAGGTTGAATCTGTCATTCATTATACCAACAATACCCAAAAAATTATTAAGCAAACCCTGGCCGATGGTAGCCTGGTATGGTTAAAGCCAAATGCAACGCTTTCTGTACCCAAAGCTTTTAATAAGGCTTCGAGAACGGTATCCATGGATGGTGAATGTTTTTTTGAAATTACCAAAAATCCCTCATCGCCGTTCATCATCAAAAGTGCCCATATCATCACAAAGGTATGGGGTACCAGCTTTAAGGTAATTGATTATAGAAAGTCAGCGCAGGCCGTGGTAAAAGTAATCACCGGTAAAGTGTCTGTAAGCAAAAAGGGTGAGGCAGCCGAGAGCAACATCACTCAACTGACTAAAGGGGAGGTAATGCTCCAACCAAATCAAAAGGTTACTTATGATGAAATTAATAATGCACTATCAGCCACTTCAAAAACAGATATGCAGGATATGGATTTATGGAAACATATCAATCTTTCCTATGATCACGCAAAATTTTCTGCAATAGTAAAAGAAATGAACACTAAGTTCAATGTTAACATCCGTATTCAGGATAACCACCTGAAGGATGAGGAGATGACGGCTGACTTCTCCGGACTTAACCTACCGGAAGTGCTTGAAGTTTTAAAAGCTTCAATGAGCATAGATTATGAGATAAGCGGTGAACAAATCACACTTATGAAACCAATAAATAAATAACTAACCAAATAACTAATGATGATGAGCAATTCAATAAAAACTTAACGGCTACCGTATTTCCTAAAAGGGTACAAAAGTGCTGTCACACTTTTGTACCTGGAATTTCAGCCCATGTAGCACATCAATATAATTGGTGAGGGGCTTCTTATTATATTTTTTTTCAAAATACAATCTTCTCAAATTTATGAATTTTTGTTTACTTCATTCGCACCTCTGGTGCAAGATTATGAAAATTACACTCAGTCAAATTCTATTCATTATACTGATGACGGGTATTACTTATTCTAAACCAACTGCTGCGCAGGAGATACTGAATAAGAAAATTAACCTCTCGGTAAAGGATAAAACGCTGGACGAGGTGTTGAAAGTACTGGCCAAGACCCATAAGGTTGAATTTATTTACAACCAGGATGTGGTACAGTCCAGTGAGAAAATTTCAGCAACTTTTGATCAGCAAACCATTAAACAAGTGCTGGATAAACTTTTATCACAGTATCATATTTCTTACCAGGTTTTTAAAACAAAAGTTATCCTTATTGATGCCCAGCTGGAAACCACGGTTGGCATGAACAAACCATCTGTAGCCATTGAGGTGACCGGAAAAGTTGTGGATGAAAAGGACTTGCCCATTCCGGGTGTAAGCGTAACCATTAAGGGCACCAGTAAAGGTACTATCACTGATCCAAACGGAAATTTTAAGATTTCTGTTTCAGGCAATAGTGATGTGCTGGTATTTAGGTACGTAGGCTATAATGCACAGGAGTTGCCAGTGAATGGAACCGCTCCGCTTGTGGTTAAGCTTGTTGCCGACAATCAATCATTGAATGATGTGGTGGTAGTAGGTTATGGAACTAAGAAAAAGAGTGATTTAACTGGAAGTGTCGCTTCTTTAAATGCTGAAGACATTGTAAAATCACGTGCGCCAAATGCACAGGAAGCATTGCAAGGCCGCATGGCAGGTGTGGATGTAAAAAGAAGTTCGGGCAAGCCTGGCGCAGATATGACCATTGAGATCAGAGGCGTAAATTCCATTTATGGAAATACACAGCCACTTTACGTGGTGGATGGTATTCCGGTATCCAACATCAATGACATCAATCCCGCCGATATTGAGCGGATGGATGTGCTAAAGGATGCCTCATCTACTGCCATATTTGGATCACGTGGGGCAAACGGTGTAGTAATTGTCACCACCAAACGTGGAAACAGCGGGCAGACGAAAATTAGTTATGATGGTTATGTTGGCTTTGTAAATGCATATAATTTGCCTGATGTAATGACCGGGCCGGAATTTGTAGATTATGCCAGAGAGTTTTACAAAACGCTGGGGAGTAATGTTACCCCGGCAGTAACCTATACAGATGCCCAGATTTTTTCACCAACAGAATTGTCTAATATCGCCAGTGGAAACTATACGGATTGGGTAAGCCTGATTAAACAGAATGGCCTGCAAACCAATCATAATTTATCCATTACCGGTGGAGATGCCAAAACCACCTACTTTCTCTCTGCAGGATATCAGCTTTATGAAGGTACTGTTGAGGTAGAAAACACCAAAAAATATACTTTAAAGGTAGGTCTGGAGAAAACTTTTAATAAAACGATAAAAGTTGGAGCCTCGCTATATGGCGCCTATACCGATTTGAATTTGGGCAGTGGCGAAGCCTTCAGAAGCGCTTACCGTTTACGTCCCACTGGTAGCGCCTATAATGCCGATGGAAGTCAACGCTTTTTTGCCTACGAGACAGAGGCACAGATTACCAATCCATTATTTGATTTTGATAATGAGGTACGCAAAACACAATACGTAAGGATGTTGCCTAATATCTTTGCAGAACTTACTTTATTTAAAGACCTGAAGTTTCGTTCCTCTTTCACACCCGACCTTACTTTCCAGCGTGCAGGTACTTATACAGATACCTTCTCAAAGATTGGAGCAGGCACCAGACCAAATGCGGCAACCAACAGTGCCAGCCATTTAGTGAATTATACCTTTGATAACCTTTTGATTTACAATAAAACGGTTAAGGATGTTCATAAAATTGAGTTCACTCTGGGTAGCTCCATGAATTATTATCAGAGTGATAATAACCTGATTACGGTTTCTGGTTTGCCATACCGTTCACTTTGGTATAATGTAGGTAATGTAACCACCATTAACGGAGTTGCACCAGCAACCACTGTTTCCAGTGCTTACAGCAAACAAACCATTAATTCATATTTTGCCAGGGCCAACTATACTTATAAAAGCAAATACTTGCTAACCTTGACTGGTCGTGCAGATGGTAACTCTATTTTTTCAGAAGGGAATAAATGGGGATTCTTCCCTTCCGCAGCCTTGGGTTGGGTAGCCAGTGAAGAAGATTTTATTAAGAATATTGATTTTATCAGCTTCCTGAAATTCAGGTTCAGTTATGGTAAAAGTGGAAACGCTGCGGTTAATGGTACTTATTTTTATCCTTATGTTACCCAGTCAGCAGTGTCAACCAGTTTTTATGATTTTAATGGTACAACGGCAAATGGTTCTGGTGTAGTTAACCTGGCACCAAATGATTTAACATGGGAAAAAACAACTGAATATAATGCAGGGATGGAACTTAATGTGCTGTCTAACCGAATTGCCTTAACTTTTGATTATTACAACAAAACAGCTAAGGGTACTTTATTGCCACAGCAAATACCAGCGGCAAACGGTTATGCAAGTGTAACCGCCAATATTGGTACTATCCGTAACAGTGGGATAGAACTAGGACTGAATACCGTAAACATCACCACGAAAGATTTTAAATGGACCACCAACATCAATTATTCGAAAAATAATAACAGGATTATTGATTTATTTGGAAATGGAGCTAACGACGTAGGTAATGCCCGCTTTATTGGCGAAAAAGCCCGCGTACTTTACAATTATAAAATTGTAGGGGTTTGGCAAACCAGTGAAGCTACACAGGCTGCAGTTTATGGACAAAAACCAGGTCAGTATAAATTGCTTGACGTAAATAACGATAATAAGATTACAGCTGATGACCGTGTAATTCAAGGAAGTGACATTCCGGATTGGTTTGGCGGAATCACCAATAACTTTACCTTTAAAAATTTCGATTTTGGCATCACGGTTTATACCCGTCAGGGCACTATGCAGCAGAGTACATTTCTAGATCAGTTTTTAAATGGCGATCAGAACAGGGCCCGCTTTGGTGCCTATGACCGTAGTTACTGGACACCAACCAATCCGAGTAACACCTGGGCAAATAACGCCATTGAAACCGATGCCACAAGAAGAACCATAGCCACCTACCAAAACTCATCTTACACGAAAATCAGCAATATGACTTTAGGCTATACGGCACCAAAAGCACTGGCAGAAAAATTGGGCATGAGCAGTTTGAGGGTTTATTCTACGGCTTACAACCCATTCATCTGGACTAAATTTATCGGATGGGATCCGGAAACGGCTGATTTAAATTCATTTGGATTACAGGGATTCAGAAGCCGCACGTTCATTTTTGGTGTTAATTTAACTTTATAATTTTCCTCTACATCGTAAGATATTTGATATGAAATATTTAAAAAATAAACTGCTCCCCATTCTATTTTTAGCTTTGGTAGCAGGTAGCACAGGCTGCAAAAAGTATATTGAAGAAACTAACCTTGGTGCTGCAACAGACCAGCTTTATTACGTAACTAAGCAAGGTTTTGAAGATCTTTCCAGGTCAAATTACCCCAACCTCCGTTACATTGCCAGCATGAGCAATCTGTACAACCTGGGGACAGATACCTATTCTTCATTGCAAACAACGGATGTAAATGCGCTGAACATGTACAATGTATCGCTCAATTCATCCCTGGCTGATGTAGATAACCTTTGGAAACAACTCTATTACACCATTGGCGGTAACAATACTACCTTATATTGGGCAACTCAGGTGCAGAACATGGATGCAGCCACATTAAATGCAAGAATAGGTGAGGCAAAGGCCATGAGGGCATACTGCTATTATCTGTTGGCAGAAACCTTTGGCGATGTACCTTTGGTTTTAACGCGTACAGTGGATGTAAATACTTCATTCAGTCGTACACCTGAAAGTGAAGTGTACACGCAAATTATCAAAGACCTAAATGAGGCCATAGCAACTTTACCAGTGGTAACAACAGACTTTGGAAGAATTACGAGGGGATTCGCACAGCATCTTTTAGCCAAAGTATACCTCACCCGAGGTTACAAAACTTATGGACAAGGTGTTGCAGATTTTAACCAGGCGGCAAGTATTGCTGATGCCCTGATTAATTCAGGAACATATTCTTTAAGGCCAACTTTTGCCAGTATGTTTGATCCTTCCGTTTCAAATTTTCAGGTCAATTCTGAAGTAATATTCTCCGTACAGTATAGTACAAACGTGGCTTCGAATCAGGTTTATTTTTTAGGTAAGGCAGGCTTGCCCAGTGTGGCAGGCGGAACAATTGCTGCCGGTACTGCAGCTGTAGGAAATGCATTGCAACAGTATTTTTTATGGGATACTTCAGTTATACAACCAATCGGTCGGTCGGTGCTTTACAACAGGCCCGCCACAGCACATGCTTCTGTTCCTGATCCATACTTCTTTAGCTTATTTGATAAAGCCCGTGATAGTCGTTATCAGGCTACAGTTTGGACTGCATTGATTGCGCAAACTGCAGGGAGCGCAAATGGGAAGAATTTTGTAGCCGGAGATACCGTTGTTTACTATCCTGATGTGGCATTTACCACAGCACAAAAAGCTGCCCGTAAATATTACGTGTTCAATCCAGGCGAATATCGCACCACACCATTTAGCGGAAATACCAGAACTTTCCCGCTCTTTAAAAAATTCAGAGACCCCAATGCGGCCTTTGCCGATAATGGCGGAACCAGAGATACTTATATTTTTCGTTTAGGAGAAACCTATCTTTTAGCAGCAGAAGCCTATTTGCAGGCCGGGAATTTACCAAAAGCTTTACAGTTTTTTAATGCCATCCGTACCCGTGCAGCTAAAACGGGTACGAACCCTGCATCAGGTTTATCCTATGCTGCGGAAATGCAGGTGATCGGTTTAAGCCTGGATGATATTCTTGATGAACGTGCCCGTGAACTTTCTGGTGAGGAATTCAGGTGGTATGAATTGAAGAGAACAGGTAAATTAATTTCCAGAGTGCTGACTTATAACGATGAAGCCAAGGCATCTAATACTTTAAAAAGCTTTCACTTGCTTCGTCCGATTCCTCAAAGTCAGATTGATCTAAACTCGGGTGCTGCCTTTCCGCAGAACCCAGGTTATTAACCTGAGTTTGATAATTAAATTTTTTAAATAAATATCAAAGCGCCACTAAAAATGGTGGCGCTTATATCACAATTTTTCATCTCTCGACCAAAAATTGGCCTTATCAAAAGATGGAAGTTTAACACAATCCCTATGATAAAAAATACAGTACTCCTTATTGCACTTTTATGGTCGGCAACATCGGTTCAAGCACAAAAGAATTTTAATATTATTCAATATGGTGCCAAAGTCGGAATGGATAATAACGCAGAATTTATTCAGAAAGCCATAGATCAGGCTTTCGCTGCTGGCGGAGGGAAAGTTACCATTCCGGAAGGGAATTTCGTTACTGGACCGCTAAATTTAAAAAGTAATGTAGAACTCCATTTGGTAAAAGGGGCTGTTTTATTGGGAAGCACCAAACGTAAAGATTATACTCCGGAAAGAATGGCGGTTATTTCAGCCTTTGGACAAAAGAACATTGCCATCACGGGTAAAGGTATTATAAATGGCCAGGCTCATGAATTAATGTTTAACATGTTCGAACTGCTTAGAAAAGGAGAATTGCGGGATACACAATACCTGGCTAAACGTCCTCGTGAAGAAAACAGGCCTAATCTTATATTTTTTAAAGGATGCCAGGGTGTTCGGGTAACCGGAATCACGCTGAAGGATGCCGCAAGTTGGGTTCAAAATTACAAAGAATGTAATGATGTCGTAATCGACAGTATGACTGTATTAAGCACAGCTTATTGGAATAATGATGCCATTGATATTGTAGATTCTAAAAAGGTACGTATTACCAACAGTTATTTTAATGCTGCTGATGATGCCATCTGTCTGAAATCGGAAATTAAAGATGGTTTTTGTGAAGATGTATGGATTGAAAACTGCGTGATGCGATCCAGTGCAAATGGATTTAAAATTGGTACAGCTTCTCTTGGTGGATTTAGGAATATCACCGCTAAAAACCTTACTGTGTTTGATACCTACCGTTCAGCAGTTGCCATAGAAACCGTTGATGGAGGCTTTTTGGAAAATGTTAAGGTTATAAATGTACGTGGAAAAAATACCGGTAATGCTGTATTTATCAGGTTAGGCCACAGGAATCAGGATGAAAGATACAGTTCAATCAAAAATGTATGGATTGAGGATGTAAAGGTGGAGGTTCCGGCAGGCAAGCCAGATATTGGTTATCCTCTGGAAGGACCTGCACCAAAAGTAGCCGCACATAATCTGGTACCCGCCTCCATTACAGGGTTGCCGGGTCATTTAGTAGAGAATATTACTTTAAAAGATATCGAAATCTCTTATGGCGGTGGGGCTACAAAATCAAAAGCTTATCACAGCATTGATTCCTTATCCACTGTAACAGAAAATGCAGTAGGTTATCCGGAATTTACCATGTTTGGCGAATTGCCTTCCTGGGGCTTATATGTGAGGCATGCGAAAGACATTAAACTGATCAATGTTAAAGTCAGTTTAAAAGCTGCTGATTTCCGTCCGGCTATGGTTTTTGATGATGTTTCCGGATTAAAACTGAATGACCTGAGTATTCCTGAAGATGCCGTACTTCCGGTAATCGTTTATAGAAATACAGATAAATTATCCACTTCAGGCTTGAAGATACCTCAGGCTACGGGAGCAACAGTAATCAAAAAATAAATTGAATTTGTCGGTGATTTCTCTGCCATGCCATTGGGTGTGGCAGATTTATGATGACGCTATAGCGTCATCATAAATTTTTTTGCCTGGTCGAAATTCCCTATCGCTTTCTTAAAAAAGATTATAAATTCCTGGCTAAGCTATTTTGACAAAAGTCGGATCAGTACAATAATTTGTCGCACTGATACAAAAAATATAAGCAGCGGGTCATGTATATTTGTTTTAATCATTTTTTGCCAAATATATTATGAAGAGACGAACACTGCTCAGGTACATTGCTGCTGCTATTCCCGGACTTTATCTTACAAATGCTGCTAATGCATCATTACTCCACCATATTTTAGATAATCCCAATACTGGTTCACCAAAAGGTTCCTTTCAACCAACCTGGGAATCCTTAAAAAATTATCAGACTCCTGAGTGGTTTCGCGATGCAAAATTTGGGATGTGGGCACATTGGGGCCCTCAGTGTCAGCCAGAGGCAGGCGACTGGTATGCCAGGCATATGTATATGGAAGGTTCTGGTCAATACAAGTTTCACCTCGCAAAGTATGGTCACCCCTCTAAATTTGGTTTTAAAGATGTGATCAATACCTGGAAAGCGGAGAAATGGGATCCTCAAGCCATTGTAGATCTTTACCACCGCACTGGTGCGAAATATTTTATGGCTTTGGCCAACCATCACGATAATCTGGATTTATATGATAGCTCTTTCCAGAAAAACTGGAATTCAACTAAAATCGGACCCAAGAAAGATATTGTTAAAGGCTGGGCTGATGCAGCCAGAAAAAGAGGTTTACACTTTGGCGTAAGTGTTCATGCTGCACATACCTGGAGCTGGTTGGAAACATCACAGCGATCAGATAAATTGGGCCCACTTGCTGGTGTTCCATATGATGGGAAGCTTACAAAAGCTGACGGTAAAGGCCAGTGGTGGGAGGGACTTGATCCTCAGGAACTTTATGCTCAAAACCATGCTTTAGGTAAAGATAGCCTGGATGATGGAGCAATACATCGCCAATGGAACTGGGGCAATGGTGTGAGCATACCCGATCAAAAATATATCGAAAAATTTTATAAACGAACCATCGAACTCATTGATAAATATGGGCCAGACATGGTTTATTTTGATGATTCTCAACTTCCGTTATGGCCAATTAGTGATGCAGGACTGAAGATTGCATCTCATTTCTATAATAAAAGCATAAAGGAAAAAGGAAGCCTTCAAGCAGTAATTACAGGTAAAATTCTGGATGTGGAACAGCGTAAGGCCATGGTATGGGATATTGAGCGCGGCCAAAGCAATGCCATTGAGCCGCTTCCATGGCAAACTGATACTTGTATAGGAGATTGGCATTATAACCGGGAAGTTTATAATCAGAACAGGTACAAAACTCCACAGTCTGTTATACATACACTTATCGATGTGGTCAGTAAAAATGGAAACCTGATGTTAAACATACCATTAAGGGGTGACGGAACGATGGATGAAATTGAAGCTAAAATTGTAGAGGAGATTGGTCAGTGGATGCGGGAAAATGGTGAAAGTATTTACAAAACCCGCCCCTGGAAAATTTTTGGTGAAGGTCCGGCGCAACAAGCTGCGGCAGCACTCACTGCACAAGGTTTTAATGAAGGCAAGGGGAAACCCTTTAGTGTGGAAGATGTAAGGTTTGCCACAAAAGGAGATGTTTTATTTGCAACCGTATTGTCTGTGCCGCAACAAGGCTCAGTGTTGATCAAAAGCCTTGCAGAGAACAGTCCGCATTATAAGCAAAAGATTAACAAAGTGGAATTAGTCGCAACGGGTGCATCCTTGCGGTTTTCCCGTACACCTGAAGGCTTGAAAGTGTTTTTTCCTGAAAACAGCAAATTGCCATCCTTTGCCGTTCCAATTAAAATTAGTTGATTATCAAATTGCTACATACTTTAATTTACTCCCTACGAAAAAAGGTCGGAATTTCTTCCGGCCTTTTTTCGTATTGATAGTCAGCAATCTTTTTAAATATGTTTAATTTATTGTGAGATGTTCTATAAATAATTATCAGAAATGTTTTTGATGCATTGACAGCATTTGATATATTCATTGCGCACTAAATAATATCCGATGTGAAGGTAAGGAAGATTTAGCACGCAGTGGTACCCATGAAATTTATAAAAAACCATTTTCATCTTTTAAATGCTGATGCCGTAAGCTTAGGAAACAGCTGGAATTTTATCAATGTGATTAGCCCTTACTACAGGCTTTATTATATTGAAGATGGAACAGGTTATATCAATAGCCCAGCCGGACGTACCACACTTACAGCAGGCAATCTGTTTTTAATCCCCAGTTTTACCCTCTGTGATCTACATTGTGATGGGTATTTATCACAGTATTTTGTTCAGTTCTTTGAAGAGTCGCCCGATGGGATTTCTTTATTTGGACATTGCAGGGAGATTTTGAGCGTACCTGCATCTGGTATTGATATAGACAATTTTAAAAGGTTGCTTGAGATTAATCCGGGAAGAGGAATCAACCGGTCTGATAACCCAAAAGTATACGAAAAGGATGTTTACTATAAGGAGTATACCAAATTGAATGAACTTCAAACAGCTTCCAAACAATTTGAAACCCAGGGAATTATTTTGCAACTATTATCCAGGTTTATGAAGTCAGAAAGGTTTGGGATCTCGAATCAGGAGGTCATACCTTCTGCAGTTCTGGCGGCAATCAGCTACATACAGATTAACATTGCAAAGCCTCTTAAGGTGAGTCAACTTGCTTCAGATGCAAATTTAAATACGGATTATTTCTCTCGTATCTTTCATCGTTATGCAGGCAAAAGCCCCGTTAATTTTATACTGGAAAAGCGTATTGAAAGGGCACAATATCTGATCATTACCACCAATATACAATATGGAGAAATTGCCAAATTAACAGGTTTTGAAAACCAGCAATACTTCTCCAGGATATTTAGAAAAATTACTGGACTGAGCCCGAAAGAGTACCGGAACCAAAATCTGGGATACTAAATAACTATTTGTTTATCCTTTAGCAATCCGTCATTGCGAACCGAAGGATAGGGCTTAGTGATGGCGTGAAGCAATCTGATTCTTGAATTGCTTCGTTGGCTTGAAAAAGCCGCCTCGCAATGACGAGGAGGCAATGTAATAACAGAGAATTCGTCATTGCGAACCGAAGGATAGGGCTAGCGGAGGAGTGAAGCAATCTGATTCGTGAATTGCTTCGTTAGCTGAAAAGCCATCTCGAAATGACGAGGAGGCAAAGTGGCAATAGAGAATTCGTCATTGCGAACCGAAGAATAGGGTTTAGTGATGTTGTGAAGCAATCTGATTTGCTACAATAGATTGCTTCGTTGGCTTGAAAAAGCCGCCTTGTAATGACGAAGAGGCAAGGTGGCAACAGAGAATTTGTCATTGCGAACCGAAGGGTAGGGTTTAGTGATGGAGTGAAGCAATCTGATTCGCTATAATAGATTGCTTCGTTGGCTAAAAAAGCCGTCTCGAAATGACGAGGAAGCGCCGCGGCATCAAATATTACTCATAGCTTATTTTATATCAGTTTCGTGATGCCTTCTAAATAGAATATCTGCCTAATTGAATTAAAATCTAAACAATAATAATACAAAAGGTGATTTATTTGATTTATAGCAAAAGATAAGGAGAATGCTTTCGTCGACATAAAGCAGCAATTGATCGGCACATCTTCAGCATCGGTATCAATTATTGAAAAATTGAATATTCTGGTACTTCATTTGGCTTAGAATAGCTAAACATAAGGAAAATGAAAAGAATAATATTTGCAGTTTTATTAGGAGTAGCTTCTATAAACAGCATGAGTGTTAAAGCTCAAACTAGCGTGAGTATCAATATTGGTCAGCAGCCAGAATGGGGTCCGTCGGGTTATAACCATGTAGATTATTATTACATGCCGGATATTGACGCCTACTATAATGTGCCAGCCAAACAATATATTTATCAGGAAAATGGTGCCTGGGTTTGGAGAAACAATCTGCCTTCAAGATACAGTAATTATGATCTGTATAGTGGATACAAGGTAGTGATGAATAAAAACAAACCTTATCTGTCGCATTCTAGCCATGTAAGCCAGTATAGCAAATACAAAAACTATCAATCAAAGCAACCGGTGATCAGAAATAGCCATGATAACCGAGGGGGGGATAACGGAAATAGAAATAATAACCAGTCTGCCAAGCCTTCAAAATCAAAACCTGCACAAATTAATAAGGGCAACAACCAAAATAATAGAGGTGCAAAAAATGAAAACCAAAGGGGAGGTAATGATAACGCCAACAGGAAAGGTAGAAACTAAATTGGATAGTTTTTTAATAAGAGAGGCTTTGGAATTTAATTCTAAAGCCTTTTTTTGGTTTAAAATCATGGTGAGAATTTGTTGATGCGGGTTTCAAAGCCTCTATCCGCCTGTCGGCACCTTTTCACTTGAAGGGAAAGGGTTTGTAATAGCAATTATCCACTGGTTGGTGTTATCAACAAGGGGGAGAAAGTATTGCACAATTAAGGAATGTTAGAGATGAATCTCATTTTTCTATTAAAATGATCTTGCTTTTTGAGTTTAATTACTATGATCGAAGATTTTATTTGTCGGGAAGAATAAATTAACAGAGATTTTCTATTACTTTGAATATCCTAATTATCTCTGTGAATAACGAACTAACTGATTTTGAGCTGTGGCAGAACTTTTTAAAGGGTGATAGACTTGCGTTAAATGAAATTTACAATAGGAATCTGTCGCCACTTTATCATTATGGAATGCGTATGCTTCAGGATGAGGAAGTTGTAAGAGATTGTTTGCATAATCTTTTTGTTAAGCTTTGGATCAATCAAAAAAACCTCAAACCCACCAACAACATTAAATATTACCTGATTTCTGCATTGAGGAATACCATTATCAATTATAAAAACGCAGAAAAGAGGTTTCAAAAAGTAGAATTAAATGAGGCCGAAACTTTTGATCTGAAATTTAGTGTAGAATCTGAATATATCAAAAAAGAGGAGCAGCAAGAAAAAATGCTTAAGCTGAGTGAGGCCATGAATAAACTTACCGCAAGGCAAAAGGAGGTGATTTACCTGAAATATTATGAGGAAATGGATTATGACCAGATTGCAGAAATTATGGACCTTACCAAAAAGGGAACCTATAAACTGAGTGCCAGAGCGCTTGAAGCACTTCGCGAAGTGTTGAACGTAGATAAGGCCATACTTTTAGCCCTTTTAATGGCATGGAAAAGATAAGTGATCTTGCTACGTTTTTAAAAAAAATAAATTAATTTAATTTCTGTGGGGTAATTTTTCTTTCCCTACTGTTTGTATAATTGAATGATCGTAAATCATTCAGCTTATGCCAAACAACCTATATACTTTTTATACCACTGAAAATTTTTTAGATGACGCAGACTTTTTGCGTTACGTGAAATACAACCGTCCCGTTGATGTTTCTTTCTGGAATAACTGGCTGTCTTCATCTCCTGAAAACATTAAATCTTTTCAGGAAGCCAGGCTCCAGCTTCAAATTTTATTGAGCTATCCTCCTGTTACTGTATCAGATGATTTTAAAATGCTTTTACTGCAGGATATCAATTTATCTATCGATCGGCATCAAAATAAAAGGAGAAAAAAAGTTGTCCGGTTATTCTGGGGTAGTGGCATTGCCGCAAGTTTACTGGTAGCAGCATTTGCATTGTGGTTTTACCAATCTACTGTTGTCGTACGATCTGATTATGCTGAAAACCAGCTGGTGCATTTGCCTGATGGGTCTGATGTGCAGCTGAACGCCAATTCTACATTAACCTATCGCCGTGCCATTAATTGGTTAAGCCAGAGAGCAGTTAAGCTTGAAGGAGAAGCTTATTTTAAAGTGAAGCACATTAATGTGAACCAAAAGCAGATCAAGCGTGGTGAATTATTTATAGTCATCACTAAAAATGCACGGGTACAGGTTTTAGGTACAGAATTTAATGTTAAAGAACGCCATAATCAAACCAATATAACCTTGGTTACGGGTAAGATTCAGGTGAGCGCAACTCAAAGCAGTAAGCAGTATATCCTGAAGCCGGGAACGTTTATCGAATTTGGCCCGAACGGTAGGCTTTCAGCATCAGCTCAAACATTAAATAGCAGTACGGCCTGGTTAAGTGGAAAGATCGTGGTGAACCAAACCAGTGTGAACGAAATTTTAAGGGAGTTTGAAGATCTGTACGGCTATACCGTAATTTTGGACAGCCCTGCCCTTGGAAATAAAAAAATAGATGGAACCATATCTATAAAAAGCGAAGAGAGTTTACTTTTTACCCTAAAAAATATTTTAAATGTAGAGATTAAAAAAGAAGGAAAAACAATCTACCTGAAGAACAGATGATAACTGTTTAATTATATCAATCAACCAACCAACCAAACCAAACAACATGAAAAAAAGATTTACCCGATTACTCGGTTGTATCTCTATGTTATTAATTATTGCATTTGTGATCCCGGTAAGGGCACAAAAAACTGGCAATAAGATTACTGTAGAGGCTGCCCTAAACGCCATCTCAAAAAAGTACAATACTAAATTTGCTTATGAACATGATATTGTTCAAGGTAAAACCACCACTTCTGAAAGCTTAAAAGCGAAAAATTTAGATGAGGCATTAAAGCAGGTATTGTATCCTCATGATTTATTATTTCTATATGTGAGTGATGGCAATTATACCATTGTTACACGTGATGAACGTCTGTTCCCTCCAAAAAATAGTCCGGTGGCACAGGCTGGTGATAATGATATTTTTATTTCAGGAAAAGTTATCGATGAAACAGGTAATCCGCTTCCCGGGGCATCAATAAAAGGAAATGGATCAAATGCTGTAACTGCTACAGATGTGAATGGCAGATTTACGGCAAGGATTCAGCGTGGAACCACACTTTTAGGTTTTTCTTATCTCGGTTATGAACATTATAATTATCAGGTTAACGGTTCGCAAAATAATTTAATTATTACTTTAAAAAATGGTGCTGTTGGTCAGCTTAGTGAAGTGAATGTGGTTTCTACAGGTTTGCAGAAGCTTTCAAAAGAGCGAAGTACAGGTTCGGCAGAGGTGGTAACAGCTGCGCAACTGGAAAAAATTCAGGTTCCAAACGTATTACAAAGACTGGAATCAATGGTTCCAGGTGTTAAAATTAATATCACTTCAGGCGATAACAGTTTTGTTTATGGCAATAAACGAAATGCAATAAACGGAGGAACAAGAACTAGAGGCGCAAGTGATTACAGCTTTTTTGTAAGGGGAAAAACAACCGTATCCAGCGTATCTGAAACTTTACCGCTTATTGTGGTAGACGGTGCGATTACAGAGAATGATATTTCTTCCATCAATCCTAATGACATTGCCAATATCACCTTCCTTAAAGATGCCGCTGCGGCTTCGATTTGGGGTACTCGTGCGGCCAATGGTGTAGTGGTAATCACTACCAAAACCGGCAAGCCGGGGCAAGCACCAGTGATTAACTTCTCTGTTAATGCATCGGTTTCCAACCAGCCAGATTTAGGTTATTTAAAAACAATGACATCAGCCCAGGCCATTGCCTATGAGCAGGAACTGGTAAATAAAAATATAATTGTTGCACCAAGCAGCACTATCCCTTACAGTTCATCCGTTGCTGATGTAACGGATTTAACTTTTAAGTTAAAGGCAGGTACCATCACACAATCTGCCTACAACAGCCTGATCGCACAGTATTCCAGTCGGGATAGCAAAAGCCAGATTGAACGGTATCTCTTACAACCTGCTACAAGCCAAACTTATAATCTATCCATCAGTGGGGGAAATAATTTTTCAAGTTATTTCTATTCTGCATCATATTCTAAAGAAGATCCTTACAGTAAAGGCAACAGTGGTGATCGTTTAACCGTAACGTTGAATAATACCTTCAAATTATTAAAAATTGCTACATTAACCACTAACCTGAAGGGGTCATTTTTCAACTACAAAAGCAATGGAATTAGCTTAAATAGCTTATATAGTCCAAATCGGGCAACCTTCATGCCTTATAACCAGCTTGTGGATGATAACGGTAATAGGGTTTCCTATTCAAAGAATTATTATACAGGATGGTTAAATACGCTATATCCAAGCGGTTTTTTAAACTGGGGTTACAATGCCCTTGATGAAATAGATCATACTGATAATACACAGCGGGATAATAATTATTCTGCCAATTTTAATCTGAATGTTCCAATTGTTAAAGGTTTATCAGCCAATGCATTTTATAATACCGAACGTAGTTTCACTACTGTAAGAAACTACAATGATGAAGCCAGCTATTCTTACCGCAATTATGTAAACGGTTTTACGCCAATTCCTACTACAGGAAAGGCAATTAATAGCTTAGGCCTGTCTAGCGGTGGCGGTGGAATTTATACGGTTGGAAATGCCACTACCAATAACTATACCTTAAGGGGACAATTGAACTATGAAACAACTTTAGGCGCAGATCATCAGATCAACGCCATTGCCGGTTCCGAAATCAGACAAACCAAACAAGGGGATGGCTCATCCACTTTATATGGTTACAATATGAGCACGGGCCTTTCACGTCCTGTAAATTTTTTTAACGGATACACAGACTTCTTTAATTCTATAAGCGGTTTGGCAGGAGCACCAAGTCAGCAGGATAAAACACGTCGTTACTTATCTTATTATAGCAATGCGGCCTATACATATAAATCTAAATATACCTTATCTGGAAGTGTAAGGTATGATGATTATAACAACTTTGGGGTTGATCGCTCCTTCAGGGCTACACCATTATATTCGTTTGGTGGAAAATGGGATGCGGCTAAAGAATCTTTCCTAAATCAGGTAAAATGGATTTCTAACTTAAGTGTAAGGGCAACCTATGGAGTGAATGGAAATATTTCCACTTCTACCTATCCCTTCACCTGGATCTCGCTGGGCGGTGTTGATCCTTCAACTGGTTTAAGCACAGCCAGCATTCTGGCACCCGCAAATCCGGAACTGCGCTGGGAAAAAACCTATGTAACAAACATTGGCGTAGACTTTAGCTTTTTAAACAATAATATTTATGGTTCAGTAGATATTTACCGCAAACATGGTACCGATCTGTTGTATAACTTTCCAATTAGTGGAACTTACGGCTTTACTTCACTGTTGCGTAACACCACAGAATTAACCGGAAAAGGTATAGATCTGTCGTTAGGAGGGGTGTTTTATAAAACTGAAGACTGGGATTTAAATGGAAGGTTAACCTATGCCTACAATACCAATGAAGTGAATGATACCCGCTTTGTCGCAAATTCAGCTTTCTTTTCTAGTCCTGCATATGGTTCCATCATTTCAGGTTACAATACAGATAAATTGCTGGTATACCGCAACGCGGGTTTGGATGCTACAGGTATGACCTTGATCTATGATCAGAATGGAAATAAGATCGCGCCAAATGTAAATCTGACTTCAATTGATGCACTGGCATATGCCGGAAGAACCACGGCGCCACATTTTGGGAGTTACACACAGAGTGTTCGTTATAAGGATTTTACTTTAATGGCAGTGGCTACTTATCAATTCGGAAATGTATTTTTAAGGCCAACCATCACTTCTTACCCATCATCCAGAGCTGGTGTAGCTTATGATCTGAGTGCTGATGTGGCCAGGCGCTGGCAAAAAGCTGGTGATGAAGCCACTACCAATGTTCCTGGAGTTGCAGGTACTTTTGCCGCTGTGAGTTTAACCCGTTATGCGCAATCTGATATTAACGTATTAAAAGGTGATTATATCCGCTTAAGAGAACTTTCCCTCACGTACAAAATCCCTGTAGAACACTTAACCCGTATGGTTAAAACTGCAAATTTTGCATTTGCAGTACGTAATCTGGGTTTATTGTGGACAGCCAATAAAGAAGGAATTGATCCTGATTTTACCAGTGGATTAAATAGTACCACATTGGGCTTGCCGGCAACAGTTTCCTATAATTTTACCCTTAATGTTAATTTCTAATTGATATGAAAACACCATATAAATTATTTATCATTGGTTTAACAGCCTTACTCGCAAGTGGATGCGAAAAATATGTCGATATTAAAACCCAGGGCAATCTGGTGCCTACCGAAGCCATCAATTACCGGTATCTTTTAAATGGAAGCAGTAATTTTGAGTCTAATCCAAATTTATCAGATTTTGCATCTGATGATATCAATATTAATGATGCCGCTCAGATTAATGGTCTTACGGGAAGTTTATTTTATGGCTACTTTATCAACAGCTATACCTGGAGGCCAGTGATTTATACCCTAGGCACAACTAATGAGCAGGATGATAACTGGAACCGCATGTACAGTAATATTTTAACCTGTAATACCATTATTGCCGAGGTGCCGACCGCAACCGGAACGGATGCTGAAAAAGCAGAAATGATTGCAGAAGCTAAAGTGCATCGGGCCGATGCTTACCTGGTATTGGTAAATACTTATGCCAAGCCTTATAACAGCGCCACAGCAGCAACTGATTTAGGACTTCCTTTAATGCTCACCCAAACGGTAAGCCAGAGCTTAAAACGAGCATCAGTACAGGCAGTTTACAATCAAATTATTGATGATCTGACTACTGCACTTCCGAGTTTGCCTAATTCGCAAGCCTACAATACTTTACCTTCAAAAGTAAGTGCTTATGGAGAACTGGCCCGTTGCTATTTGTACATGAATGATTATGCCAATGCCAATAAATATGCCGATTTGGCTTTGGCCTTGCGCAGTACTTTAAATGATCTAAGTGTGCTCACCAGTGTAACTAGCAGCACATATCCACGCCGCATTGTCGATCCTGAAATTTTATTATCTAAAATAGCGTTTGGCAACGCGTTAAACTCTGCTCCAATCGCCTTAAAACTAAGTGATGATTTACTTTCAGTTTTAGGTACTACAGATCAGCGTTACACTTTATTTACGGTACCTGCTTCTACCATTTCATCCACCTATACGGGAAGATATTCCTACCGGGAATCTAGAATTGGTGAAAACCGAAATGTTGGTCCCAACGTTCCGGAAATGATGCTGATCAAAGCAGAATACTTTGCCCGTAATAACGATGCCACCAATGCCATGCTTTGGGTTAATAATTTAAGGGTGAAGCGTTTTAAGGCAGCAGATTACCGTCCATTAACTGCAAGTTCTCCGGCTGATGCACTGGTAAAAGTAATTGAAGAGCGGAGGAGGGAATTTTTCTGTCGCATGTTACGCTGGTGGGATATGCGTCGTCTGAAAAGTGAAACGGCTTTCCAAAAAACCTATACCCGTACCGTAAGCGGCGTTACCTATACACTTGCACCTAATAGTGACCGTTATACATTTCCAATTGCTGATGTTTTGATCAACCTGAACCCGGAACTGGAAAAAAATCCTTAACACAACACACAAAAATTACCGCTGGGTTTTATCCTGGCGGTTAATGAAACCCAGATGAAAAGAAAAAACATATCCCTTGTATTCTTTATCGCACTCACTTTTATTTCAATAGTTGCTTTTTCACAATCAAAAAGTAATTTTCGATCTATCCCTGAAATCGTAAAAAACGGCGATACCATTAAAGTGGTATATGATGCCAATAACACCCCTTTGAAAAATCAAAAGATAGTTTCAGCAGTTATGTATGCATATCAGCATTATCAATGGTATGCCAGTGATATTAGCCTTAAAAAGACAGGAAATGAATGGAATGTATCTGTAATTGTTCCAAA
Organism: Pedobacter psychrotolerans; assembly: GCF_004340665.1. Classification (GTDB taxonomy): domain Bacteria; phylum Bacteroidota; class Bacteroidia; order Sphingobacteriales; family Sphingobacteriaceae; genus Pedobacter; species Pedobacter psychrotolerans. Next base: position 337,642 of record NZ_SLWO01000002.1, on the reverse strand, counting down.
AGATTGTGGTTTACTCGCCTTTAAATTCAAGGCAGATACCTTGATTGACAATAACCATGACCAAGGATACTTCCTCATGATGCGGGATCAAAAAAGAGCTGGCTTAATGGCCAAAGGCGCTTATGCCGGATGGGGCTTGTCTCGCTCACCAAAGTATGGGATGGATATTCCGGATTATATCAAATTTGAGGGGATCAGTGATTCGGCAACTTATCATTGGTTAAACCAGGAAATCACTTATAACCAAGATGCTAAATCAATTCTGGTTTATCCTTATGCCGCAGCCATTGCAGCTGCGTTTAAAACGGATGCACGCCCTCGCCTGCAGAGGGTTTTGGCATATTTGAAAAGGGCAGATGCCACAGAAAGTGATTTGTTAAATGCCAGAAAGATTGATCTTCGCTTGCTTCAGGATAAGGCTGCAGCTGATTCCATTGAACAGGTATTGATGCAAAAATTTCCGAAAGGCAGTTTAGCCAGGCTTGCGGCATTTAAAGCCATTCCATCCGGAAGCGATCTTAATGTAATTGTGATGGGATATAAAAAGTTTATCACATATTTTCCGGAAGAAGGAACGGATAAATCCTTTAACGAAGATAACCGGATCAATTACGCCGTGATCAAGCAAAATATTATTGTATTAAGCAGCTTCCTGGATAAAAACTACATAGAATTAGATCGTTACCTCAACAGCCTTACTTTTAGTATGGTCAATTTTCTTTATTATAAAATCGTAGATATTCCACTAAAGAAAAAGGAGGTTGATTCAAAAGTCCTGCTAAAGGTTTCTGATAAGCTAATTAAACGTTTGGAATATCTCCGTACCAATCAACCACAAGAATATAGTTATCTCTCGCCCAAAGAATGGGTAGAAATGATAAATACGAGCCTGGCTAAGCAGCTGGTTACCGATCACATGCAGTTACTTAACCATGTCGGCCGCTATAAGGAAGCCTTGTCTTATGGTGAAAAAGCCCAACCCATTCTGGGCTACCAGAATGCAGGTTTTAACAATGAGTTTTCCGTAAGCTTATCTAAATTGGGTTATAAAGAAAGACTTAAAACCCTGTTGACTAAAAGTGTTTATGAAAATCAGGCCAGTGCCGATATGCTTGCTCTGCTTAAGGCAGCATACTTTAAAGAAAAGGGAAGCGACAAAGGTTTTGAGGCTTACCTGACTTCGCTTAGTAATAAAACCGGAAGCCAGCAAATGAAGGATGAAATTCTGAAGGAACAATTAAATATTCCCATGGTTGATTTCGCCATGCAGGATTTGAATGGAAAAACTGTTAAACTAAGTGATTTGAAGGGTAAAACGGTTGTCTTCGATTTCTGGGCTACCTGGTGTGTGCCTTGTAAGGCATCTTTTCCGGGGATGAAGCTGGCTGTAGAAAAGTATGCAAAAGATTCTGACGTGGTATTTTATTTTATAGATACTGAGGAGCGGGGAGATGCCTATAAAAAGGAAGTAGCTGAATACATCAAGGCAAATAATTATCCTTTCAATGTTTTATTTGATAACAAAATAGCTAATGCAAAGGCCACTGGCGAGGTATTTAACCGGGTTTGCCAAACCTTCAAAATTTCAGGTATTCCGCAAAAAATCGTGGTGGATAAAAACGGAAACGCCAGATTCAGATCTGTAGGCTTTAAAGGAAGCGCTACGCAGTTGGCTGATGAAATTTCAACGATGGTAAACATTACAAAGGAAATTAAATAATGAAAAAAATCATTTTAGCCTTGATGTTTCTTTATAACCTTGATGCCTATGCTCAGCAAACTGCAAGTGTTGGCATTATGGCAGATAGTATCATTTTTAAAAGTGCAGATGGGGAAATCACTTATGGGGGTACTTTTAGCAAGCCTGCTCATTTAAAGTCTTTTCCTACGGTGTTGATTGTTTCCGGAACGGGAAAGCAGGACAGGGATGGAACGATGGCAGGGCATAAAATTTTCCTGGAGATCGCTAATTATTTAAATCAAAACGGAATAGCTGTTTTAAGAACTGATGATCGTGGACAGGGAAAAACTACTGGTATTTATGAAACCGCCACCACGGGTGATTTTGCAGCAGATGCCTTAGCTGCAGTGGGTTACCTAAAGAAAAGGAATGATGTGGATTTAAATAAAATTGGATTATTAGGCCATAGTGAAGGAGGGGCAGTGATTTCCATTGCTGCAGCTAAAAGTAAGGATGTTAAGTTTTTGATCAGCATTGCGGGGTTGGCCATGAGTGGATTGGAAGCACAGCTTAAACAGAATGAAGACTTGGTTAATCATTCTGCATTACAGGATTATGATAAAAAACGTGCAAATGACATCAACCGGATCATGTTTGAAACAGCTTTTCGATATGCGGATTCAGACAGTTTGGAAGCAAAGTTAAATGAAGCTTATGCCGCCTGGAAGGTTAAGGATGATGCTTATTTTAAAATGCTGAATATTGAATTTGATCATTTTCGATTCCCCATTTACAGTTATGTTAAAAATGCAACGGGGCCATGGTATCGCTATTTCATCAGATATGATGCTAAAAGTACTATTTCGAAGATTAAGGTTCCGATTCTGGCACTCAATGGTGATAAAGATTTAATGGTTGCAGCAGATGAAAATTTAAGCAACTGGAAAAACTTTGCCTTGACTGGAGGAAATAAAAACGTGACTACGATTAAGCTTCCAGGTTTAAACCACTTGTTTCTGGCTTGCACTACCTGCGATAATGCAGAAAGTGCGAAGATTAAGACCGGGTTTTCCCTCCAGGCACTATCTATTATAAAAGATTGGCTGAAGAAAAATTTCAGGTAAATGTATTATGAGTTAGTTAATGATAAGTTAGCCAGGATGGATATCCTGGCTTCTTAATTAGTAAGGTGTGCGGAAGCCGCCTCAGCAACGACGACAATACAAAAATTCGTCATTGCGAACTGAAGGGTAGGGTTTAGTGATGGAGTGAAGCAATCCGATTTGTTAAAACAGATTGCTTCGTCGCTAGAAAGGTTTCCTCAGCAATGACGACACTATGAAATCTTAAAAAACGCTACTCATAGCTTTTGCTTTTTGTCAGCTTTTTCAACGCTTCCAAATCATGAACTGGCCGCTCAATATCATAGGGGATATCTCTTTTACTAAAGGTTTGGAAATATAACAGACAAGCATCTTTCCAGATTTGTGCATCGCGGCTTTGTGTTCGTAGTTTAGATTGTACTGCGGTGAAACGTTCTTCATCTACCAGTCCATGCACTTTATCCCACGTTTTTTGAAAAGTCCGTACCTGCTGCACGCCTGTATCGTAGCGGTAGCACAATTCGGTCCATAGATCTTTGCCGTTTTTAAGTTTATAAGTCCAGGGTACATGATGAAACCACAGGAGGTATTCTTCCGGACAGGTGGCCAGGTTATCTAATTTGGATCGAAGTGGTTCATGGTATTGTTCTACAGAATTGCTTCCGGTATGGCTCCGGTTAAAGCCGAGGCCTATTGTATCTGCCTTATGGTAATAGACAGAAGTCCAATCGGCCCGGATTTTAGTGTTCGCAAACCAAGGTGCAGGCCCATAATGGTGTCCTTCGGCAAAGATGTGGTGTAAGCCAAGCGGCATCATGTAATTTACTATCGCTTCTCGACTTTCGAGCATCATTTCTTTAACGGGTTTCACAAAGGCCTGGTCTTTTGCTTTCTCCCCGGCATCTAAAAATGTTTGCCTGATCCACTCGTCGGCAATGTCTTCACTTTTAAGCTGATTGTTCCAGGCCAATCTGCCAAAGGCATACCAGTTGGATTGTGCAAAAATATGGCCGGTCCAGTTTCGGTCTGATCCGATATTGGCTACACCGGCAATGGCTGTTAAAGGGTTTTTGCTGAGTGTACCATCGGTACAGGCGGCTACGGTGCTGCCTTTTCCTTTTTGGTAAGTATCACTGTTCAAACATTCTTCCCAAAGGGTAGAGAGGAAGGCAAGTTGTTTGGATTGGCCGAGGTATTCCTGTGTAATCTGAAATTCTGGCATTACCGGAGTTTGATTCATGGCACCGAATAAGGCACTGAAAGGTTCGCGGGGCTGAAAATCAAGTGGTCCGTTTTTGACCTGTAGGATCACATTTTTTTTGAATTGACCATCGTAATGAAGAAACTCGTTATAAGCTTGCTTGGTACGATCTTGTTCACTGGTTTGGTAAACAAAAGCCCGCCACATGACTATTCCACCGAAAGGGGCTACAGCATCGGCCATCATGTTCGCACCATCTACATGTGTGCGGCCAAAATCTTGTGGGCCGGGTTGCCCTTCGCTATTGGCCTTCACCAGAAATCCGCCAAAATCAGGAACGAGCTGGTATATTTCTTTAGCCTTATCTGCCCACCATTTCCGTACCTGTGCATCAAGCGGATCGGCGGTTTTTAATTTTCCAATCGTAACCGGAGCGGAAAAATTCACAGACAGATAAACCTTTAAACCATATGGACGCAAAATTCCAGCAATGGCCTGAACCTTTTTAAGGTAAGGTGCAGTGAGTATTTTTGCAGAAGCATTCACGTTATTAAGCACGGTGCCATTTATTCCGACGGAGGCATTTGCCCTGCCATATAATTGATAAAGTTCCCGATCGGCCTGGCTGATCGTTAAATCCTGATCGTTTCGCCAAAAGATGGATTTTCCGGCATAGCCACGCTCCACTGATCCATCGAGGTTATCCCAATGATTCAAAATTCTACGGGAGTAGGAGGGATTGGAACTAAAGTTTTCATCGGCTTTGCCCAGGTATTGTCGCCTTAACATTTCGAAAGTGCCGTATAAGATGCCCAAATCCGTTTTAGCCTTGATAGTGGAGCGTTCCAGGCGAAAGCCATCCCCTTTGATGGATGCATCAGTCGAAAATTCGAACTTCAGTTTTGCATCGTTTTTTCCCAGCCATCCTTTTTTAAGCTCATTAATTGCTATATCCAAAACCGGAGATTTCTTAGCCGTCTGAATATTGACATTTGTTGCAGATTTATTGCGCAGCCAAAGCTCATGCCCGTCTTCTGCTTTTGCAAAATAGGTACAGGTCAGTAGAGCCAGTAGCAGGAGTGTGGTCTTTTTCATTTTAGTTGATGTTGAGCGTTTGGCTTAAAATATTTCCACTTGTTTTTAAGGTTTCATCGGGCTGACTGCCGCCTACAGAAAGGCTGATTTTTCCTGTGAGTGGTTTCTTTTGTCCGTTTTCATCTATATAAGTAAGATCGCCAGGTTGCAGGTTAAAACTAATGAGTTGGCTTTTACCGGGTGCGAGGTTAACCCTTTGAAAACCTTTTAATGCTTTTCTGGCGGTTTTAATGGCTGAATCGCTATGCGTTACATACAATTGCACCACTTCATCGCCTTGCATTTTTCCGGTGTTGGTAATCTTCACCGAAAGGGTAGTGCCCTTACCAGATTTAATGTTGGCTGGCGTGGTTAAGCCTTCATAGCGAAATGAAGTATAGCTTAAACCATAGCCGAAGCCAAAAAGTGGTTTGCCTTTAAAATAGCGGTAAGTCCGGTTTTCCATGCTGTAATCATTAAAATTGGCCAGATCTTGATCGCTTTTGTAGAAGGTTACGGGTAGCCTGCCGGATGGATTATAGTCGCCAAAAAGCAGGTCAGCCACGGCAGTACCGGCCGATTGACCGCCATACCAGGCATTTACAATAGCCGGGATATTTTCTGCTTCCCAAGGAATAGCAATGGCACTTCCCGTCATCATGACAAAAACAACAGGTTTGCCACTGTTTTTTAAGGCTTTCAGCAAGGCAGTTTGTGCCTGCGGAAGCATGATGGAGGTTCTATCGCCACCGCTAAAACCCGGAAGGTCGACTTTCATTTCTTCTCCTTCCAGTTGAGGGGAAATGCCACCCACAAAAACAAAGGCATCGGCATCCTGGTGTCGTTTCACTAAGGCATTAAAATCGGTGCGCATAAATGTACCTCCAGAAAAACGGATTTTAGCTGCGCCTTCACCCTGCCAGTATTCAATTACTAAGTTGTACGTACTGTCTTTAACGGTTGCCAATTTATAGGTTTGCGCTCCCCAACGGTTTCTTGACCAGGCATCCAATACTTTTTTTCCATTGATAAATAGTCGGTAACCATCATCTCCTTCCAGTTCGAAAGTCATGTTGCCGGTTTGCGCTGCTTTAAAATTAGTGGAATAACGGGCAGAGAAGTGATTGGCGGTGAGACCTCCTTCCATTTGCTGTCCTTCCTGCCACTCGTGTTTCAGGCTGCTTTCCATTTGGCTGAATACAGGTGTGCCTTCCAGATTTTGGCCTTTAAAATATTCAGCTTTAAATCCCGGTTTCCCATCAATGGCAAGTTGCTGATCCAGGTTGAGGTAATTTAAAAGAGTATCGTTGGTGAAAGATACGGCTTGCTCATAAACCACTTGGGTGTTTTGACCAACTTTGTTCTTAATTCCTTCTAAAACAGTGGTGATTTTAGATGGCGTACCGTTGTAGTTGCCTAAAACGGCTATGGCGTTATCAGCATTCGGGCCTAACACCACTATTTTCTTCAGGCCTTTCTTTAAAGGAAGGGTATTGGCTTCGTTGCGAAGTAAAACCATCGATTCGCGGGCCATTTTTAAGGAATGGGCTTTGTGATCGTCGCTTTCCAATACGGTAATGGGGGTATTGGCATATTTCACCATCGCTGCGGGATCAAACATGCCAAGCCTAAAACGGATCATAAATAAACGCTTGATGGAAACATCGATGTCTTTTTCTGTAATGATGCCGTTTTTAACTGCGGTGAGCAAAGCTTTATAGGCTTCGGTGCCACAATCGATATCGGTGCCATGAAAAACTGCGTCGGCAGAGGCTGCTGCAGCATCTTTATGGGTTTTATGGTTTTTATAGAAATCATCTATCGCCCAGCAATCTGAAGTAACATAGCCGGTAAAGTTCCACTGCTTCCGCAGGATGTCTGTCATCAATAAATCGCTGGCGCAGCAAGGTTGTCCTTGAAAAGCGTTGTAGGCACACATTACACCTGCCACTTTCGATTGGGTAACCAGTTTTTCGAAAGCGGGTAGATAGGTATCCCAAAGATCGAACTTACTTACATCAGCATTAAAAACATGTCGCAATGGTTCAGGGCCACTGTGTACGGCATAGTGTTTGGCACAGGCGGCGGCTTTCAGGTATTTTGGATCATCACCTTGCAGGCCTCTTACAAAAGCATCGCCTAAAGTAGCCGTTAAATAAGGATCTTCACCATAAGTTTCCTGTCCTCTTCCCCAGCGGGGATCACGAAAAATATTAATATTAGGTGTCCAATAGGTTAAACCCAGGTAACGTTCATTCGTTCTGCCTAATTCAACTGCTTTGTTATAAATGGCACGACCTTCCAATGCAGAATAATCAGCCATTTTAAATAGTGCATCCGAATCAAAAGTGGCAGCCATGGCAATGGCTTGTGGAAACACGGTTACTTTGAATGGAGTACGCGCTACGCCGTGAAGGGTTTCGTTCCACCAATCGTATGCTGGTATTTTCAACCTGGGAATGGCGGGGGCGGAGTTGAGCATTTGAAAGACTTTTTCTTCCAGTGTCAGTCGGGAAACCAAGTCGTCAACTCTTTTTTCAAAAGGCAGCTTATAATCTTGAAAAGGGTATTGTTGCGCCTTAACGGAGCGGATTCCCGTAAAAATTAATAAGGTAATTAAGATCTTTAAATATTTGGTTTTTCTCATAGGGTTTGGTTAGATGCCGACTATGTTTGTGGCGAATTAATCGTTTTAGCGAAAGGTTCCTTTATTTTTAACCCATTCACTACTTTGGGCTTATTTTGGTTATCGTTAATTTTAGGTATTTTGAATACTGCTTATTGTTGCTTTATTGCGAAGTGATTGCTATTTAAGAAGGTAGATTAAAATTTTGTTACTTCGTAGAATGCTTTCTTTGGTTTTAGCTCAGTGTCAAATAATAGTGGATAATTTTTTTTGCCACGCCCATCCAGCCAAGTGTACCGGTCAGAAAGATTCCAAAAAGTGACTCCAGTGATGTTTTTCTTGTATTTCCTCAATACTTCGAAGATCATTTTGTATTGTTCAAGCTGGCGGGATTCCATTTCTGGTGTAAATTCTGCTTTAGCATTTTGCGCTGCATTCTGAATGAGCTGACCGCCCTGATTGCCTGCATAAACGGAAACATCCAATTCAGTAATCTGTATATCTAAACCCAGGCTGGCAAACATGGTGATGGATTTTTCTAGTTCGGAGCGGCTTGGCTGGCTTAACGACCAATGTCCTTGTAAGCCCACACCATGAATGGGTACACCTTTGGCCAATAAGGCTTTCAGCATTTTATAAATCTTATCCCGTTTTTTAGGTTGTTCGGTATTGTAATCATTGTAAAACAAACGGGCTTTAGGATCGGCTTCATGGGCATAGCGGAACGCCATTTCCACAAAATCTTCTCCAGCTATTTTATACAATTGCGAATTGCGGAAATAGGTAGAATCGTCAGCAATTACTTCATTAACCACATCCCAGGCATAAATATCCTTTTTGTAGTGGTTTACAACCGTGTGGATATGTTCTTTTAATCTTCCAAGTAATACTTCTTTAGTTACGGTATTGCCTTGCTCATCTTTAAATAACCAGCGTGGCGTTTGGCTATACCAAACCAGGCAATGCCCCCTCATTTTTAAATGGTTATTGCGTGCAAAAGTGGCTATCGAATCTCCTATTTTCCAGTTGTATTCATTTTCGGTGGGATGGATAGGCCCCATTTTCATGGCGTTTTCTGCGGTAACACTGTTAAACTGATTGAGTACCAATTCGCGGTTGGCTCCTGTTAAATCGTGAGGGGTAACGGCAACACCAATCGGAAAGTAATTTTGATAATAATCTTTTAAGCCTTTTGTAGTAAGGGGCAGGGGTTTAAAAGCGGTAACTATTGTGCAAGTAATTATGAGGAGCACAACGCACATCATAATAGCATTCCTTTTTATCATATCTGGTTTCTTTTGGATTTGCAAATTCGCCACATTTTGATCTTAACGGGTGTTCGTATCGCTAAATAAAGGCTACAAATGTTCTGAATTACATCGTGTGACATCAATATTTGTAGTTTAAATATTTTTGCAGGGTGGATTTTTATCACCATTTCAGTCGTAATTGAACATCTGTTACAGCACTTTTAACAATAATCTCCATTTACGGTTTTGATTTCAATTAACTTTACATTCCAGTATTGTCGGATTTTATTCTGGCGTAAAGTTTATCCATAACCAAATATGATACCTATTAAAACACCACTGCAAAAGGCTTTGATCAGCCCGTTGTTAAATACAGTTTATAAACGCCTTTTTAATAAAGTTAGCACCGCTTAACCGATTGTAAATGAACATTATTTTTGATCTGCCATAGCGAAATCCAGATATGATTCGCTGTACTGGTAAATTTTATATAAATTGGTGCCTTTAACCAAATCATCACCAAATAGGCAAGTTATCTAACTTGACCTGTTTACTTTGGATAACTGTATTGAAAAAGGAACTGTCTACGGTTTTAATTCTACAGCTAACCTGAGTAAAAAATATTGATCTAATCATCATGCTGAACCGCGTTGTTTTAAATGCTTTTTTCTGTATTCTTTTTCTGGTCTTTTCGGTTAGATCAGGATGGGCACAGGGGCAAAAAATGAATTTTACCTCTCTTCAAATCAGAGATGGGCTTTCTTCCAATACCGTTAATGCGATTCTTAAAGATCATTATGGATTAATGTGGTTTGCTACTGAAGATGGATTAAATAAGTTTGATGGGAGCAACTTTACGGTGTACCGATATAAATCAGATGACTCTACCGGAATCCAGTCGAATGATATTCGAACCTTACATGAAGACAAATCTGGAAATCTTTGGATTGGTACTTCGGGTGGTTCGCTCAGCTTATATAACCGGAAGAAGAATAAATTTATTACTTATCCTGCCAACCAGGCAAATACCCTGAGCAGTGATATTATCCGATCCATTTGCAATGATTATACCGGAAAGGTTTGGATTGCTACTTTCAACGGCATTGATGAACTCGATCCTAAAAGCGGAAAAATTAAAAATCACCTCCGCCAGTTTAATCCAAGGGGTTCTTTCCCTGCGCTCACGTTTAATTGCCTGATTGAAGATAGTAAACGTAGAATCTGGGTAGGCTCCAGTAATGGCATTTATTTATACCAAAGGGCAACAAATTCTTTTAAATTATTTCAGCATAATCCTTCCGATCCGTCTAGCCTTTGTGATAATTCGGTATCCTCAATTGTAGAAGATAAATCTGGAAACATCTGGTTTGGTACCAGAAATGGCCTGAGCATGTTACTTCCGGAAGGAAAAGGATTCAAATCACTAAAAAGTAAAAGAGGTGATTTAAATACATTAATAAATGATGGTATCAGAAGTCTGGCTGTTGATCAAAATAACCAACTTTGGATTGGTACCGAAGATGGGCTGAATGTTCTGGACATTAAGAACGGTCAGATGTCTAGATACAAGCCTGATTCGAGGGATAATTATAGCCTCACCGGCAAATCCATTAGTTGCATTTATATTGATGATGCCGGAATATACTGGCTTGGTCCTTACCGCGGTGGAATCTGTAAATATGATACCAACCTGAATCTTTTTCATTTAAAGCAAAGCAATGTTTTAGATCAAAGCGGTCTAAATGGTTCGATCGTTACTTCCTTTGCCATGTATAATGATGGCATATTTGTAGGTACTGATGGGGGTGGGTTAAATTTGTTTAACCGCAAAACGGAACTGGTGCAACGCTTTAATGCTGGCCTGCCTGATGGAAGTGCTTTAAACAACATTTCCATTATGGCGCTGCAACTTACCCGCCAAAATAAGTTGTATATGGGTACCTATTCCAATGGCCTGGTGGTGATGGATCTGGCTACCAAAAAATTGCAGCAGTACAAACAAGGTCTGCGAGCCGATGCTTTAAATTCAAACGACATTTTCTGCATTAAAGAAGACCGTTTTGGGAAGATCTGGGTAGGTACCAATGGTGGTGGGGTGAATGTATTGGATGCAGATCATAAAGCCATTATTAAATATTGCAAAAACCCCAAAGCCATTAATGAAGTAGATTATCCGGGTAATAATTTTATCCGTTTTATTGAAGAAGATCCTGCCGGAAATATCTGGATAGGTACATATGGTTCAGGGATTGCTGTTTTCAACCAGGCGGAGAAAAAGTTCTCCGTATTAAATAAGATTAAAAATAATCTTCCTAACGATTTAGCTTTATCCATACTAAAAGATCATGCCGGCGATTTATGGATAGGAACTTTTAGTGGTGGATTGAGTTTGTACAACCGCGTAACCAAACAATTTACCACCTACGGCGAGAAAGAAGGCCTGAACAATGCCACCGTTTATGCCATTGAAGAAGATAAGCAAGGTCGGATTTGGGTGAGTACGAATAAGGGCATCAGCAGTTTTGATCGCAAGCGCCATACTTTTACCAACTATACCATTTACAACGGGGTGCAAAACAACAATTTTGTGGGTGGTGCTGGTCTTTCTACTCCTGAAGGGGAAATTTATTTCGGCGGTGCGGATGGCTTTAACTATTTCAATCCACAGTATTTTAAAAAGAATAAAAACCTGCCTTCGGTACTTTTTACCGATTTGAAAATCTCCAACACTTCTGTTCTTCCTGCCGAAGATGGGCCGATTCAGGAGGATATATCGGTTGCGAAAGACATTTATCTGGATTACAAACAAAGCTTCACATTGAGTTATGTGAGTGTGAATTATACCGCGCCAGAGCAAAATCGCTATTCCTATCGTTTAGAGGGTTTTGATAATGAATGGATCAATGCCGGCTCAGCTAAATTGGTTTCTTATACCAATCTCGACCCAGGTGATTATGTATTTCATGTTAAAGCCAGTAACAATGATGGTTTGTGGAATACCGCCGAAACGTCTATCCGCATTCATGTTAGACCACCATTCTGGCGAAGCATTTATGCCTATATTTTTTATGTTGTTCTGGTTGCAGGAACCCTGTTATTTATTCGCCACCGAGGCATTTTGAAATTGAAAAGAAAATTTGCTGTGGTTCAGGAGAAAATGAAGGCTGATCAGCGCAGGGTACAGGAAAGGCAGGAAGCCGAGAGGTTGCGGGAACTGGATAAACTGAAAATAAAATTCCTTACCAACCTCAGTCATGAGTTCCGGACACCGCTTTCACTTATTATGGGTCCGGTGGATAAACTGATTACGGAAGAAAAAGACAGTAAAATAGCGGCACCACTAGGAATGATTAAACGCAATACCAAACGTTTACTCAACCTGGTGAACCAGATTCTTGATTTTAGAAAAATTGAAGATCATGAGCTGAGGTTAGACCGTTCGGAAACGGATATTGTGGCTTTTATAAAGGATGTGCTGGAATCTTTCAATGACCTGAGTGAACGGAAACAAATTCAGCTTATTTTTAAAAGTCAGTTGCGGTATTTCAATGCGGCTTTCGATCAGGATAAAATAGAACGGGTACTTTTTAACTTGTTGTCTAATGCTTTTAAATTTACTTCTCTAGGAGGTGCTATTTCCGTTGAACTGGAAAAAAAGGAATCTTCAGCAGGAAGTGGTCAATCAGCCTTGATCATTAAAGTGGCCGATACTGGTATTGGCATCACCGAAGCTGATCAGCAGAGAATCTTTGAACGTTTCTTTCAAGCCGATGGAATTGCCCCTATTTTAAATCAGGGGAGTGGCATCGGTTTATCAATTGCCAAAGAGTTTGTGAAACTGCATGGAGGCGATATTACCGTACAAAGTGAACCGGGAACGGGCAGTACTTTTATCATCGAACTGCCTTTTACTGAAGCTGAATTTTCGGAAGAGCTGACGATAGATTTCTCTGATCCTGCCGCTGTGGAGGCTGTTGAAGAAAAGGTTGATGAAGCAATAGTTCAAACCCCGGGATCAGAAATTCCTTCTATTTTGTTGATAGAAGATAACGAAGATTTCAGGTTTTACCTGAAGGATGGATTGAAGTCATCTTTCAAGGTGCATGAAGCTTGTAATGGTCAGGAAGGGTGGCAAAAAGCATTGGCCAACCATCCGCAAATCATTGTGAGCGACATTAATATGCCGTACATGAACGGGATTGAATTGTGTAAAAAGTTGAAATCGGACAAACGTACGAACCATATCCCGGTTATTTTATTAACGGCCTTAACGGGCGAAGAAGAGCAGATCAAAGGATTGGAAACAGGTGCAAATGATTACCTCACCAAACCATTTAATTTCGAAATTCTACATGCGAAGATTAAAAATCTGCTGGCTTTAAATCAAAGGTTACGGGATACTTATACCAAGCAGATCAAAGTTCAGGCACCGGGGGTGTTGATCGAATCGCATAGTAACCGTTTGCTGAATAAGGTGGCATTATACATCGAAGAAAACCTGAATAATCCAAAGCTATCAGTAGAGGATTTGAGTAAACATGTGGGTATGAGCAGGGGTTCGCTTTACCACAAGATTTTAGAGTTAACAGGTCTTTCGCCAGTGGAGTATATCCGTTCGGTGAAGCTGGATAAAGCAACCGTATTGCTGGAGAAGAGCGATTTAAATGTGTCGCAGATTGCTTATATGGTTGGTTTTGCCACCCCGAATTATTTCGCCAAATCTTTCAAGGCTAAATACAACATGCAGCCTTCTGAGTATATGAACTTGAAACGGAAGTTGGAGGATCATATGATAAAGGATAAATAACGTTTGTCCTCTCTCAGAGGTAGACTTGTTCGCTTGGTTCAAAGATTCCTCCACTGCGGTCGGAATGACGATTGTCGAGGCGGAATTTATTTTTTTTATCGCCCTTTCCATTTCAGGGGAAAGGTGCCGCTAGGCGGATAGGGGTTAATTACTCAACGATCGTCCTCTCGATTGGAGCGTAGCGAAACTGAGAGATCTTTGGAAAAAGGATTTATTATTTCGCTCACGCTCGTTTCCAAACGAGCATGGAATAGAAAAGCGTTTAAACGCTGTAAGTGAAATATTCATACCTCATCACGAAATTAACATTCTAGCGATAAAATCGCAGAACTATTACGCACTCGTTTGGAAACGAGCGCAGGCATATAGAGAAAGGTGCTGCTAGGCGGATTGGGGGGTAACCTAAACATTTATCACACCTTTTTATTCAAATCTACTTCATAGGCTTAGGCAATTAAACTAAATTTGACGTAACCAATTATCCTATGAGCCAGATCAAGCGCATTTTACTCTCTCTACACCTTATTTTCTGTGTCGCTTTGTTGGGAAATGCCCAAATCAGATTGCCCCATATCATCTGCGACAGCATGATTCTGCAAAGAGATGTCCCTTTAAAAATATGGGGTTGGGCTTCACCAGGAGAGCAAATTGTACTGCAATTCAACGGGAAAAAATGGAGCACTAAAACAGGCGCTGATGAAAAATGGCTGATCAATCTTCCGGCCATGAAAGCTGGCGGACCTTATACGATGGAATTTTCAGGGAAAAATAAAGTGGTGTTGAAAGATATTCTTTTTGGCGATGTATGGCTGTGCACTGGGCAATCGAATATGGTGCACCAGCTGAAGGTGCATAATATCACCTATGCACAAGATATCGCTTCGGCAAATTATCCGCAGATTCGGCAATTCTGGGTGCCCACAACCACTAATTTAAAAGGACCATCTGAAGATCTTCCAAAAAGCAGTTGGAAACCCGCCACCAAAGAAGGAATAAATGATTTTTCGGCAGTAGCCTATTTCTTTGCACGCAAAATTTACCAGGAACAAAAAATACCCATCGGCATCATCAATTCAAGTGTAGGCGGAACCACAATAGAAGCCTGGACAGGCGAAGATGGATTGAAGGACTTGGAAGAAGTGCGCAAAATCATCGAACGCAATAAAGACAGCGCAGCCGTTAATAAAATTAACAAACTAGCTGATGCCAGCCAATCCCCACCTGCAACGAGTGCGGACAAAGGTATGCTGGAAGCAATTAAATGGTTTGATCTACAATATCAGCCGAAAGGTTGGCGTAAGTTTTACGTTCCTGGTTATTGGGAAGACCAGGGCATGAGAGATTTGGACGGAGTAGTCTGGTTCAGAAAGGAAATAGAAATCCCCGCTGCTATGGTAGCTGTTCCTGCTTTCATCCAAATGGGAAGAATTGTAGATGCCGACCGCTTTTACATCAATGGAACACTCATTGGTTCAACCGGTTATCAATATCCTCAAAGGAGATATACTGTTCCAGCTGGAATATTAAAGCCTGGCAAAAATATCCTGGTGATTCGGGTTGAAAATTCAAATGGAAAGGGCGGTTTTGTACCCGATAAGCCTTACTCACTCCAAGCCAATCAACAATCTATCGACTTAAAGGGAGAATGGCAGTATAAAGTAGGAGAAGCCTATCGCCCAGCATTTAGAGGCGGGCCATTCCGCATTCAAGAGCAAGCACAACCGACCGCACTTTATAATGCCATGATTGCCCCCGTTGTTCAGTACGGCATAAAAGGGGTATTATGGTATCAGGGAGAAAGTAATGTAGGCAATGCCTTGACTTATAAAAAGTTATTGCCTGCACTGATTCAGAACTGGCGAGCGCAATTTAAAAGACGAGATCTTCCATTTTATTATGTTCAATTGCCAAATTATGGCGATATGCGCTATCAGCCTGGAGAAAGTGCATGGGCTATGTTAAGGGAAGCTGCACTGGAAACACTTAAAGTACCGAATACCGGAATGGCGGTTACAATTGACCTGGGCGAATGGAACGACATCCATCCGGATGATAAAAAGGATGTTGGCGAACGCCTGGCATTGATTGCTAAACGATTAAGCTACGGAGAGAAAAATCTCGTTTATTCCGGGCCAATTTATAAGTCCTCGACTATTGAAGGTAACAAGATCATCGTCAGTTTTGAACATATTGGATCAGGACTGAAAACACGTGATGGTGAGTCACTCTCTCAATTTGAAATCGCCGGAGCAGACAAAAAATTTGTATGGGCTATCGCAGAAATTAAAGGCAATCAGGTGATTGTGCATTCTCCTCAAATTACTAAACCAATGTATGTCCGTTATGCCTGGGCAGATAATCCTGTCAATCCAAATTTGTATAATATAGAAAACCTTCCGGCCTCGCCATTTCGTACTGACAGGTAGCTTGACTAAAAGCCGTCCTATTAATTGAAGACCTTTTGAAACAAAGACTTTCCTTATTTTCACCGAAGATCTAACTTAAAGATAAATTGTATCCAAAGCGTTACTTCAGATAATAGCTGGTAAACATATTTTCTATAATAATCATCAAAACTTCCCGTCTGGAATAAGCGTATCACCTAGTTTTATCCTGCGGTATTCCTGATTGCATCATCGATAATTTATAGGTGGTTCAATATAAGGTATGCCCTCTTAAATACAAATTTATGAGGATGAATTACAAAAAACTTCTAACCAGAATTTTAGCGTTTACCAGTTTAGCATTTATTTTTGCATTTTTGGCTCCATCAGTCTCCTACGCACAAGACACTAATTTTCATATTTACCTTTGCCTGGGCCAGTCGAATATGGAAGGTAATGCCCGTTTTGAACCACAGGACACCGTTCAGGTTAATCCACGATTTCAGGTGATGCAGGCCGTAAATTGCCCGGATCTGAAGCGGGAAATGAATCAATGGTACACTGCTGTTCCGCCTTTAACCCGTTGCAATACTGGCTTAACGCCTGTTGATTATTTCGGACGTACGATGGTTGCTGAACTTCCCAAAAAAGTTCGTGTAGGAGTAATCATAGTTGCTGTTGGGGGATGCAAAATTGAATTATTCGATAAAGAAAATTATCCTTCCTATACCGCTAAGGCACCAGAATGGATGAAAGGCATGCTAAAACAATATGATGGCAATCCTTATGGTCGTTTGCTCAGTCTTGCAAAAGAAGCGCAGAAAAAAGGCGTAATCAAAGGCATTCTGCTTCATCAGGGAGAATCGAATACTGGTGACAGCTTATGGGTAAATAAAGTAAAGGGCGTGTATGATAATTTACTGAAAGACCTCAGTCTTAAAGCCAATAACGTGCCTTTACTTGCTGGCGAAGTAGTCAATGCAGATCAGGGTGGCGTTTGCGCAAGCATGAATAACATCATCGCAAAGTTGCCTCAAACCAT
This sequence comes from Pedobacter psychrotolerans, assembly GCF_004340665.1. GTDB lineage: Bacteria > Bacteroidota > Bacteroidia > Sphingobacteriales > Sphingobacteriaceae > Pedobacter > Pedobacter psychrotolerans. The sequence goes on along the minus strand of NZ_SLWO01000002.1, from coordinate 320,474 downwards.
TCCAAGTGCGCATGTGATCTCCTCTAAAGGTTGTACCGTTGCTGCTGATAAACTCCATTTTAACGCAGCAGGGTATCGCGAACTAGGAAAGCGATACGCAGTAGAAATGCTTTCTATATTAAATGGATCAAAGAAAACCAGATAGAAGTTTTTAACGAAAAGGCGCATTTATTGAACATCGAGAAGCGGGTGGGAATCTACCCTGATGATTTAAAAAACAGAGTCTTCAAAATTGTCTTTATCGATAATAAAACTTCGATAAAAAAACAGCACCAACAGCATCATCGCTTACCGAGGGCAAAAGCTGACTGTGAAATAAATGAACCAAACTAACCAAATACTAAATATATGAAATCCCGTAACCTGATTATTTTAATTGCGCTCATTTGTTCAATGCAAACCAGCATGAAGGCTCAGAATCCCATCATTAAAGATATTTTCACAGCTGATCCGGCACCAATCGTATATAAAAATACCGTTTATTTATATACCGGGCATGATACCGCTACGGTAAAAGACACCAATTACAAAATGCCCGACTGGCATGTATTTTCCTCTCAAAATATGGTCGATTGGAAAGACCATGGTACCTTGCTTTCACCGAAAACATTTGCATGGGCAGAGGGAGATGCCTATGCGGCTCAATGTATTCAACGTGATGGTAAATTTTATTGGTATGTATCAACAGGGCATAAAAAAAATGCGGAAAGTGGAGGTGGAATGGCCATTGGAGTGGCAGTATCCGATAGTCCGACAGGACCATTTAAAGATGCAATTGGCAAAGCCTTGATCACCAATGAAATGACCAAAGATAAAAAGCACGGATGGGATGATATCGATCCTACTGTATTTGTTGATGACGATGGGCAGGCTTATCTTTTCTGGGGAAACGGCAGTTGCAAAAGTGTAAAGCTTAAAAAAAACATGACTGAACTGGATGGGCCAATTACGGTATTGGATATTAAAAACTATATAGAAGGACCGTGGGTTTATAAGAGAAAGGGAAATTATTATCTGGTTTATGCGGGGGTAGGTACCAAACCCGAAATGATTGAATATAGTATGGCTAAAAGTCTGCAGGGGCCTTGGGAGTACAAAGGAATTATTCAGGAAAACGTACCCAATAGTTTTACTACGCATCCGGGGATTGTAGATTTTAAAGGAAAATCTTATTTTTTCTACCATAACGGTACATTGTCAACGGGTGGAAGTTACAGGCGGTCCATTTGTATCGACTATATGCATTATAATCAGGATGGTACGATTCAGAAGATCATACAAACCACTGAAGGTGTTGCCGCGGTTGGTAAACGCTAAATAGGTCGTATAAATGATAAACGAGATAACTTTAAATTAACATAACCAAATATGATTAAATTGTTTAAACCTTCACCATTCCATTTAGCCTTGTTCTTTGGAATCTCAACACTATTTACTTTTCAGGCTTTCTCACAAGGTGTTGTAACACCAGGTCCGCCGGAGTTTGATGTAGAAAAACCCAATATCCCACATGGGAAAATCGATACCCTCACTTATGCTTCTAAAACGGTTGGAAACAATCGCCGGGCTTTGGTGTACACGCCACCGGGCTATGCAAAAAATAAAAAATATCCTGTTTTGTACCTGTTGCATGGGATTGGAGGCGATGAAAAAGAATGGTTCAGGGGTGGGAAACCACAAGTAATTCTCGACAACCTCTATGCGGCCGGAAAAATAGAACCCATGATCGTGGTGATGCCTAATGGAAGGGCGATGAAGGATGACCGGGCAACGGGCAACATCATGGCGAAAGACAAAGTGGAGGCTTTTGCCAACTTTGAAAAAGATTTACTGAATGATCTCATTCCATATGTGGAGAAGAAATTAAGCGTGTACAAAGACCGCGAGCACAGGGCAATTGCAGGCTTATCAATGGGTGGTGGACAATCCCTCAACTTTGGTTTAGGCAATCTGGATAAATTTGCCTGGGTGGGTGGTTTTTCATCTGCACCCAATACCAAACTACCTCAGGAACTGGTACCTGATCCAAAAAAAGCAAAAGAACAATTAAAACTGCTTTTCATTTCTTGTGGCGCAAGCGACAACCTGGTCAGCTTTAGTAAACGTGCACATGATTACCTGCTTAAAAATGAAGTGCCGCACATCTATTTCATTGAACCTGGCGTACACGATTTTAAAGTATGGAAAGATGGTTTATATATGTTTTCGCAGCTGATCTTTAAGCCTGTTGATACTTCTAACTTTTCTAAATATCCAGTATCGGGCGTTCCGGCTTCTACTAATATTGGGTCAAATAAATATCCGCAGATTCTGGATAACCAACGCGTGATGTTTAGTGTTTCCGCTCCTGATGCCCAGAAGGTACAAGTCGATTTAGGTAAAAAATACGATATGGTGAAGGATAATCAGGGAAAGTGGACGGCCACAACCGATTCTATCGGTGAAGGTTTTCATTATTATTCGCTGATTATTGATGGTGTTCCGATAGCTGATCCTGCCAGTAAAACCTATTACGGAATGGGCAGAATGGCCAGCGGAATTGAAATTCCATTTGCTGGCGGAGCTTATTATGCCTTGAAAGATGTACCACATGGCGATATCCGCATCAAAAAATATTTTTCGAAGATTACCAATTCTTGGCGACAATTTTATGTGTACACGCCACCGGGTTATGATGCCAATACCAATGAAAAATATCCTGTACTTTACATACTTCACGGTGGAGGGGAAGATGAAACAGGATGGGCAAACCAGGGAAAAACAGATCTGATTCTGGATAACCTCATTGCTGCTCAAAAGGCAAAACCCATGCTCATTGTGATGCCAGATGCCAACGTTGGTGTTTCTGCTTTCGCTGAAAGTGGATTGAAAACATTCGAATCTGAACTGAAAGAAGTGATCATCCCACTGGTTGAAAAAACTTACCGCATTAAAGCTGATGCTGCAAACCGGGCCTTAGCTGGCTTATCAATGGGTGGAATGCATACGCTTTACACAGGCGTTAGAAACACAAACGATTTTGCCTATCTGGGCGTATTTAGTTCGGGCTGGATTGTTGGACGCCAGAATGAAGTAGCGGACGCACAATATGAGTTTATGAAAAACAACCGTGAAAAAATCAATACCAACCTGAAACAATTCTGGATTTCAATGGGTGGCAAGGAAGATATCGCCTATAACAATTGCAAGACCATGATGGATAAACTTAAAAACCTGGAGATCAAATATACTTACCAGGAATATCCTGGCGGACATACCTGGCCGGTATGGCGCAATAATTTGTACCAATTTTCTGCTTTATTGTTTAAATAATGGATTTTCCTTTATTACACATGTCGATAAAATTTACCAAAAAGGTACGTGCTGCACTGATTTTAATGGTGGTTTTTTCTATAGCGTCAACTTCGCTATTGAAAGCCCAGCAGGCCGAAGCGACTAAATTAAAGCTTTGGTATGAACAGCCTGCAGGGAATGTTTGGGAAAACGCCCTCCCTTTGGGAAATGGCGTGCTGGGTGCAATGGTTTATGGAAATGTAGAAAAGGAAATCCTCAAACTCAATGAACATACGCTTTGGAGCGGTGGTCCGTACCAGAATGATGTACCGGAAACCCTTAATGCGCTGCCAGAAATCAGACAGTTAATTTTTGATGGAAAGCACAAAGCAGCCGAAAACCTGGCCAATAAAGTGATGTTTGGGAAAAAATCTTCCGGACAAATCTTCCAGCCAGCGGGTAATCTCGAACTCCGCTTTTCTGGTCAAAAAGAATACAAAAACTACCATCGGGAATTGGATTTGGAAAAGGCAATTGCCAAAACCAGCTATAGTGTTGATGGGGTAACTTACACGCGGACGGCTTTTGCTGCGTTTGGCAACCGTGTCATTGTGATGCGCTTAACAGCGAACAAACCTGGACAGATTTCCTTTACGGCAGCCTATACCACACCACATAAAAAGGTTTCTATTCAAACTTCTGCCGAAAAAGACCTGATGATGGAAGGCATTTCGAGTGACCATGAGGGCGTAAAAGGGATGGTGAAATACAATGTCATGAGCCGGTTTAAAAATGAAGGCGGCAACATAACCACTTCTGACAGCAGCATCACGGTAAAAGATGCCAATGCAGTAACCATTTACATTTCCATCGCCACCAATTTTAATAATTATCTTGATGTAAGTGGAGATGAGGCTGCCAGGGTCGCTGATTATCTGAAGAAAGCAAGCTCCAAATCATATGAAAATCTGTTAAGTACGCATGTTGCTGCATATCAAAAATATTTTAACAGGGTCCAGCTGGATTTGGGAACAACCAAGGCCGCGACATTGCCTACCGATCAGCGATTGACAAATTTCAGGAATGTTGATGATCCCGCTTTTGTAACGCTTTACTATCAGTTTGGGCGTTATTTATTGATCAGTTCTTCGCAACCTGGCGGACAACCTGCAAATTTGCAAGGCATCTGGAATGATAAACTCTATCCCGCCTGGGACAGTAAATATACCATCAATATAAATGCACAAATGAATTACTGGCCTGCAGAGCCGACCAATCTATCCGAATTACATGAGCCTTTTCTTAAAATGGTAAAGGAACTTGCGGCTACAGGAGCTATAACGGCGAAAAACATGTATGACGCTAGGGGTTGGGTAGCCCATCATAACACAGACATCTGGAGAAGTACAGGCCCGGTTGATGGTGCTTTCTGGGGCATCTGGAATGCAGGTGGAGGATGGACAAGTCAGCATTTATGGCAACATTACCTCTATAATGGCGATAAAAATTACCTGAAAACAGTCTATCCCATTTTGAAGGGTGCAGCACTTTTCTACAAAGATTTTCTGGTGGTTCATCCAAAATATAAATGGCTGGTGGTTAATCCGGGAACTTCTCCCGAAAACGCCCCGAAGGCACATGGTGGTTCTTCGATTGATGCCGGAACAACCATGGATAACCAGATCGTGTTTGATGTTTTTTCTTCCGTTATTCAGGCTGCAAAAATCCTGAATGTAGATGAAACTTTCAGTGATAGTTTGTTTAAAATGCGGGCGCAATTACCGCCCATGCACATAGGTAAATACGGGCAATTGCAGGAGTGGCTGGATGATATTGATAGTCCAAATGATAAGCATCGCCATATCTCACATCTGTACGGATTGTTTCCTTCCAATCAGATTTCACCTTACCGAACGCCTTTGCTTTTTTCGGCAGCAAAAAATACGCTTTTGCAGCGGGGTGATGTCTCTACCGGATGGAGCATGGGCTGGAAAATCAACTGGTGGGCAAGGATGCAGGATGGCAACCACGCCTATCAACTCATTCAAAATCAGCTTACTCCGTTAGGTGTAAATCCAGGCGGAGGTGGAACTTACAATAACCTTTTTGATGCACATCCGCCCTTTCAGATCGATGGAAACTTTGGCTGTACCTCCGGAATTACCGAAATGATGATGCAAAGTGCTGATGAAGCCCTGCATCTGTTACCTGCACTTCCTGATGTATGGAAAAAGAAAGGAATGGTAAAAGGCCTTCGGGCAAGGGGAGGTTTTGAAGTGCAGGAAATGGTTTGGGCAGATGGCAAATTGAACAAAGTGGTGATTAGATCTACCATCGGTTGCAACCTGCGTATCCGTGTGCCTAATCAGCTGAAAGGCAAAGGGGTTATTCTTAAGCCTGCAAAAGGCAACAACCCAAATGTATTTTACACCGTAGCAAAAACACCTGATGCCCTGCTTTCTGAAAATGCAATAACCGCTGATCCGGTTTTGCAGAAAACATTTTTATATGATATTCCGACGGTTGCGGGAAAATCTTATACGCTTTTATTAAAATGATCATTCCAGTAAACACCAAACACAGAAAATGAAAAATATTATCATCTGCCTGCTTTTTATCGCTTTAATAAATCATCAGTCATTTGCCCAGCAAAAGGCAAAAAATCCTATCATTTATGCTGATGTGCCAGATCTTTCTATGGTTCGTGTGGGCGATACGTATTATATGAGCAGTACCACAATGCACATGAGTCCGGGTTTGCCCATCATGAAATCACAAGACCTGGTGAACTGGCAAATGGTAGGTTACGCTTATAATACGCTGGCTGATGTTGATGCACTTAACCTCGCTGATGGAAAAAACGCCTATGGAAAAGGCTCCTGGGCAAGTAGTTTGCGTTACCATGAAGGAACTTTTTATGTGAGCACTTTTGCCCAAACAACTGGAAAGACAACGATCTTCAGCACCAAAGATATTGAAAAAGGAAACTGGAAGCGGATCGACTTCAAACCGAGCCTGCACGATCATTCCTTATTTTTTGATAACGGAAAAGTCTACATGGTATATGGCAGTGGCAAAATAAAATTAGTTGAGCTTAACACAGATTTGAGCGGAATCAATACCAATGTGCCTGAACAGGTGCTGATTGAAGATGCCGGATTACCTTCTGGCAATACGGGTGGTTTGCCTGCTGAAGGTTCTCAATTATTTAAGGTGAATGGAAAATATTACCTTTTTAATATTACCTGGCCAAGAGGAGGGATGCGCACGGTGGTGATCCATCGTTCAGATCATTTAACTGGTCCATACGAAGGAAGAGTAGCTTTGCAAGATAAAGGCGTAGCACAAGGCGGCCTGATTGATACCCCGGATGGCAATTGGTTTGCTTACTTATTTAGAGATAACGGAGCGGTCGGACGGATTCCCTATCTGGTACCATTAACCTGGAAAGATGGATGGCCGGTTTTGGGTACGGACGGAAAAGTTCCTGAAATACTGGATTTACCGCCAAGTAAGGGCATGATTCCAGCCATTGCCGCATCGGATGATTTTACACGCTCAAAAAAAGATCGTGATTTGCCTTTGGTTTGGCAATGGAACCACAATCCTGATGCTAAATATTGGTCGGTTCGCCAGAGAAAAGGTTTCTTAAGATTAACAACAGGCCGCATGGACACCAGCTTTTTATCTGCCCGAAATACCCTCACACAAAGAACCATCGGGCCGTTTTCATCAGGCATTACCGCTTTGGATTTATCGAATATGAAAAACGGCGATTTTGCCGGCCTTGGGGTGTTACAGAAAAATTACGGACAGATTGGTGTGAAGCTGGAAAATGGAAAGAAGTCGATTGTTTTTATCAATGCTTCTGGCGGAAAAGCCAAATCATCAGACGCTATTCCATTGTTGCAAAACAAAGTTTATTTCAGGGTAGATTGTGATTTCGCCGAAAGAAAAGACCAAGCGACATTTTTTTATAGCCTGGATGGAAAAGACTGGAAAATCATCGGTGATCCGGTAAAAATGAGCTACACCATTCCTCATTTTATGGGTTATCGTTTTGCACTTTTTAATTATGCTACAACAGAAACAGGCGGCTTTGCAGATTTCGATTATTTCCATTTGTCGGAAAAACCTGCTATTCAAATGAAGGAGTAAAAAACGAAGATATTTTTCAACAGGATTGAACAATAATGCTAGCATTTTAATCAATAGTTCAACGCCAGGGCAGGTTATAGGCCTATCTTCGATTTTATAAAAAAGGTGATGAAGTCGCACTGTTTTGAACCCATTCATCATCATCAATAACCAATATATAACCGATTTATGAACAAACCCATTCCTTACTTATTTTCAAACAAGAAAAATTTTCAAACGCAAAGCTTTTCAAAAAAGCTGTTGCTTGCCATCTCACTGACTTGCTCTGTATTTTTCTTAATTACGGCTTTCAGACAAGATGATCGTGGGATAAAACCTGCGTCAACAGCTACACCTTTATTCAGCAATTATATTTACCAGGGAGATGATGATATTTATAAAAAATATCCATTGAAGGTCGATGAGTTTTACTCGCCAATCCTTCAGGGCTGTTATCCTGATCCGAGCATCACCGAAAAAGGAGATGATTATTACCTGGTGGTTTCTTCCTTCGCTTTTTTTCCAGGAGTTCCCATTTTTCATTCTAAAGATTTAGTGAACTGGAAACAGCTCGGACACGTTTTAGACCGTACTTCTCAACTCAAAGTGGAGCGTTCTGGCATGAGTGCAGGTATTTATGCACCATCTATTTTATACAACAAATTGAATGATACCTTTTATATGATCACCACTCAAATTGCTGGTGGGATGGGAAATATGGTGGTGAAAACTAAAGATCCGGCGAAAGGATGGAGTGAGCCTTATAAACTTAAATTCGACGGGATTGATCCTTCTCTGTTTTTTGATGATAATGGAAAAGCCTATGTAGTGCATAATGATGCGCCTGAAAAAGAGCTTTATACCGGACACCGGGCCATTAAAATCTGGGAATATGACCTGGAAAAGGATCAAATCATTCCAGGAACAGATAAAATTATCGTGAATGGCGGTGTAGATTTAAGCAAACACCCCATCTGGATTGAAGCCCCTCACATTTACAAAAAGAACAATAAATATTACCTGATGTGTGCCGAAGGGGGAACTGGTGGCGCACATAGTGAGGTGGTTTTTATCAGTGATAATGCCAAAGGTCCATATGTTCCTGCGCCTAAAAATCCGATTTTAAGTCAACGCCATCTTCCAGCAAAACGGGTAGATAAAGTAGATTGGGCTGGTCATGCAGATTTGGTAGAAGGACCAGGCGGTCAGTATTATGGTGTGTTTTTAGGCATCAGACCGAATGAAAAAGATAGGGTGAACACTGGTCGCGAAACTTATATGTTACCTGTAGACTGGAGCGGCGAATTTCCAATCTTTGAAGGAGGATTAGAACCTCTGAAAGCCAAGTTAAAAATGCCTGCAGGCGTTAAAAATAATACCGGAAAACAAGGATTCTTCCCAAATGGTAACTTTACTTTTAAAGATAATTTTACAGCGGAGAAATTAGATTACCGTTGGATTGGACTTAGAGGACCAAGAGAAGGTTTTGCAACCGCAACGGCTAAAGGGCTTCTGGTTAAACCTTATGCTGTAGATGTTAAAGCTGTTGAACCGATTTCTGCACTTTTTCAACGTCAGCAGCATAATAATTTTTCTGCTACGGTAACGATGAATTACAAACCTGGCTCAGAAAAAGATCTGGCTGGAATTGTTTGTTTGCAAAAAGAGAGTTATAACTATGTTTTCGGTGTAACCAAAAAGGATGATGCCTATTATCTTTTATTGCAACGTACAGAAGATAATGTATCAACAATTGTAGCAAAAGTGAAAATTGATATTAACCGACCTATCGATTTAAAGGTATCTGCAAAGGGTGATGATTACACATTCAGTTATGCATTGGGGGATAAGAAATTCACCAATCTAGGTGGTACCGTTTCAGGAGATATTCTTTCAACAAATGTGGCGAAAGGATTTACGGGTGCCTTAATCGGACTGTATGCCACTTCAGCGAGCGAAGTTAAATTGTAAGCGAACGCTTATAAAAAAGTAGAATATTTAAATTATGCGCCCTGGTTTGTGGAAACATGAACCAGGGCTTTTTGTTTCTAAGGTTCAGCGATGTGGCTTAGTCATCTAATGTTTACAGGCATAAAAAGAGTGTTAAAAACCACCCCGCCCTGCGGGCACCCCTCCTTGAAAAAAGGAAGGGAGTGGCGATCGTGTTAAGATTGCTTCGTTGGCTGAAGAATCCTTCTCTCAATGACGATGAGCGGAGAAAACTGGCTCTTATTAAAGCAAATTTATTATCGAATTAAAAAAAATAAATAGTTATGCGATTAAACCACCCCGCCTTTTAGGCACCCCTCCAAAGGAGGGGAATGGCGATCGCCTCATCATTATGTTCATTTTATGACTAATACCTCATACATAATTTTAGTCATTTAGGTTTTTTTAATGGATTCGGTGTTTCATCTTAGCGCTAAAACACTTCCATTGTTAACCCTCCGGCAATCCTTTTGTGTTTTTTGCTGCTTAAATACACTAAGTGTAGAAAATATTATTCATGAGGATAAATAAGCGCAAATAATTTTCTTTTAAGATGTGCTTTTTGGTGCAATAGGGGTGGTTTTTGTGCTGTTTATGCCTGTTCTGAACATGAAGCCTATAAATTTAAACAATTGTGCTATTGATAAGTAAGACACGATCCTACATTTATCTCAGCCAAATATAAGGTACATCTTAACTGAGATGCAATACTAACCAAATAACTAATGAACCTAATCTTAACCAAACTTAACCTTTTCGTTAAGCGCATTTTTAATTGATTATAGTCCTACTCCTATGCAGATGAACTGCCCGGATTATGGTATTTATTGCGCTTGATTATTAGATAAATTGAAATGATAGTTTTAATCACTATTCATTGAACACAAATAAACCAAATATTGCACATATGAGACCGCCCACCTAACCTGTTAAACTTGCAATGTCTTTAACTCAGACCTGCATCAGCTCTCAGCGTTTTATTCTAACCAAATCCTAACCAATGTATGATGAAGAAATCCAATTTTAAAGCCATAGAATATGAGCCTTCTATGCACAACCGAACAAATCAAATTCTGCATTTTCTAAATCTATTTATATGATGGACAATTACACAATTAAAGGTGGTAATGGCCAGCATATATATCAAAAATTCAGCGCATTATTACTCAGAATAACTTTTATGATGCTCTCCTTATTGCTAATTGCCAATGCGGTTATGGCTCAGCAAAGGAGGATGTTAAGAGGTACCGTTGTAGATGAACAAAATGATCCGCTTACTGGCGTAACCATTACACTTAAAGGTACAAACAGCAGAGTGGTATCTAATGGTGAAGGTAAATTTTCAATAGAAATCCCGACGGAGAAAAGCACGCTTTTATTCAATTATATCGGGATGAGTCAAAAAGAAATTACCCTTACCGATAAAAATGATATTGTGGTATCTATGAGCAATGATAACAAAGTGCTTAACGAAGTTATTGTTGTAGGCTACGGACAGCAAAAGAAAGCAAGTGTGGTAGGTGCCATTAGTCAAACCAGTGGCAAGGTATTAGAACGTACCGGCGGAGTAACTAATTTAGGGATGGCCCTAACAGGAAATCTTCCGGGTGTGGTTACTACAGCTTCATCAGGTATGCCAGGTGGAGAAGATCCACAAATTCTCATCCGTGGACAAAGTTCCTGGAATAACAGTTCACCATTAATTCTGATTGATGGGATTGAGCGCTCTATTAGTTCTATAGATATTTCATCCGTAGAAAGTGTATCTGTACTTAAAGATGCTTCGGCCACTGCCGTATATGGGGTAAGAGGTGCAAATGGTGTAATTCTCGTTACCACCAAACAAGGGGTGGAAGGAAGAGCACAAGTACAGGTGAGGTCTAACTTAACGGCAAAAATTGCTTCCAGGCTTCCTGAAAAATACGATTCATATGATGCGCTGATGATCAAAAACAGGATTATCGAACGTGAATCTATTGTAGATCAAAATGCATGGTCTGGCTATACTGCGATGCAAATGATTGATAAATATAGGAATCCCCTTAATTCAGCTGAATGGGACAGATATCCGAATGTGGATTGGGAAGAAGAGCTTTTTAAAGATAGAGCGATGTCGTACAATACGGCCGCCAATGTTTCAGGAGGTTCCAAGTTCGTAACGTATTTTGCTGGTCTTGATCTTACCCGTGAAGGTGATTTGTTTAAAACATTTCCCAATCAGCGTGGGTACGAATCAAATTTCGGCTATAACCGGACAAATGTGAGGAGTAACCTTGATTTCAATTTGACTAAAACAACTAAATTTTCAACCAAATTATTTGGATCAAATGCGGTACGCCAGTTGCCTTATGATATGGCTGACGGAGACCAGTCTTTCTGGTCGTCTGCCTATCGTACCGCACCAGATTCGTTTCGGCCAATTTACTCAGATGGAACCTATGGTTTTTTTCCGACTGCAACCCAGGATCAACCCAATGCAGCTTTCTGGCTGGCTTATTCAGGTGCTGAAAAAAGAACGAGTACGCAGCTGACAACCGATTTTATTCTGCAGCAAAAACTTGATATGCTTACCAAAGGGTTGAGTTTGAGAGGTAGCTTATCGCTGGATAATACTTTTCTGGAAAGGAGACGAGGTGTTAATGACCAGTTTAATGCGGCACAGCGAAAATATGTCAACCCGCTAACCGGTATTGTTTCTTTTGAACAACAAAGAAATACCGGAACCCAGTTTGATTTTACGGATGCCATTCAATGGTCTACAGCGGCAGGTGAAGTAGATAAAACTGCTACTTACCGGAACATGAATTACCAGTTTCAGGTTAATTACGACCGTACATTTGGCGCACATGCAGTGACTGGAATGGGTCTAGTACAGCGTCAGCGAACAGCTAGAGGTAGTGCCTTCCCAACATTTCGTGAGGATTGGGTATTCCGAACCACTTATAACTATAAATCAAAATATTTATTTGAAGCAAACGGTGCCTACAATGGTTCGGAGCAATTTGGCCCGGATTATCGTTTTGCATTTTTTCCTTCAGTTTCTGCCGGCTGGGCCATTAGTAACGAGGAATTCATGAAATCCATTACTTTCCTCGATTTACTAAAAGTTCGTGCATCCTGGGGAAGGATTGGTGATGATGCCTTGGGAGGTCCGAGATGGCCTTTCCGTGATTCCTATCAATATGGAAACAATACGCCAATGGGTAGTCCGGCGGTGGCTACACCCTATACGATTTACCGAATCGCCACAATGGGTAATCCAAACTTATCATGGGAAACCGTAGAAAAGCGAAATCTTGGTTTTGAATACAGTTTCTTAAAAGGAGATATTTCAGGAAACGTAGATATTTTCAAAGATCATAGAAAAGACATCATGATTGGCGGTGGCTCAAGAGCTATTCCTTCTTATTATGGATTTGGTACCAGTGCACCAAGGGCAAACCTGGGCGAAGTAACCAGTCAGGGTTATGAGATTGAATTGCGTTTAACACACTCTTTCGGAAAAGGGATCAGGGCATGGGCAAATCTGGCTTTAACGCATGCTACCAATAAAACCAATTTCAGAGATGATCCTGAACTCACGCCAGATTATCAAAAACAGGAAGGTTATGCCATTGGCCAAACCCGTTCCTACCTGGATAACGGTTTTATTAAAAGCTGGGATGATTTATATGGCAGCACTGTGCGCTTATCTAATAACCAAAACAAACTTCCTGGAGATTACAACATCATTGATTTTAATGCAGATGGTGTGATTGATGATAAAGATAGAGCACCTTATGGATATACGTCAAATCCTCAAAATACCTACAATGCCAGTATCGGCTTTGAATGGAAACGCTTTAATCTGTTCTTTCAATTTTATGCTGTTAATAATGTTACCCGTGAAATTGAATTCCCGAATTACCAGGGTAAAAGTAATGTTGTATTTGTTGAACGGCCTTTCTGGTATCTTCAGGATGGTGGAGGAGAAGTTCCGCCTCCGCGCTGGAGTGTTCTTGATGCCTTCGGTGGTACCGGAACCCGCTATTATTACGATGCTTCCTACATCCGTTTAAAAAACGCAGAACTGGGTTATACCCTTTCCGGAAAATCAATCAGCAAACTGGGGGTAAAATCCTGCAGGTTTTATTTAAACGGCAACAACTTGTTCCTTTGGACAAACATGCCTGATGACCGTGAATCAAACTTCAGCGGAGCTTCAGGAGGTGGAGCATATCCAACAGTTAAACGTTTCAATTTTGGTATTGACATCACTTTATAAACGATTTGAAGATGAAAAATCTCTTTAAGAATATTTTGTTCCCCCTGGTTATCCTTGTGGGCACAATACCCTTTAGCGCTTGCAAAAAATACCTGGAAAGGTCTCCTTTGGCTGATATTCAGGATACAGATCCTTACAAAAATTTCAGAAATTTCCAGGGCTTTACTGAAGAGCTCTATAACTGTATTCCTTTGTTGAGTGTGGTGGAAGCCCATAACAGTTTTAACCTTGGCGAGGAAGAATTTTGGGAAGTGGGTGAAACCCGTTTGATTTCCTATCAGATTGATCAGGGAAATTACATGGCCTGGACCAATACTTTTTATAATTTTTTAGGCACCGGAGGCGATCCGGCTACAGGAACGGTTACCGATGCGAACAGAACTAAAGGTAAACTCTGGGGCCTGTCATGGTATGCCATTAGAAAAGCAAATGTTGGGTTAGCCAACCTGGATAAATTAACCGATGCCACCCAGGAAGAAAAAGACCTGATTGCAGGTCAGCTTTATTTTTTCAGGGGATACTTTCATTATGTACTAATGGAATACTGGGGTGGCTTGCCCTATATTGATCAGGTATTGCCAAATGATGAGGTCATAAAATTTCCAAGACTGAGTTATCAGGCAACTGCAAACAAAGTTGCAGAAGATTTAAAAAGGGCGGCAGATTTGCTTCCTGTAGACTGGGATCAGACACTTGTTGGTAAACAAACCTCAGGGAACAACAACACCCGAATCAACAAAATAATGGCTCTTTGTTTTATGGGTAAAAATTACCTGTGGGCCGGAAGCCCGCTGATGAATAGAGAATCCACTGGTAACAGCAGCTACAATACTGAGTTTTGTAAAAAAGCAGCCGATGTATTTGGAGAGGCTTTGAAAATTACTGAAACCACAAACCGCTATGAACTTGCTCCTTTTTCACAGTATCGTGATCTGTTTTACACCTTTAACCAAAATGGCAAAATCCCAGGATTAAAAGAATCTATTTTTCTGGAAAATTTAGCAAATGCTGCCGGACGCTGGCGGTGGAATCAGGTGAACGATTATCGCCCTTTGGTGATTCATCAAACCGGAATTAAGGTTTATCCAACAGCTAATTATGTTGATTACTATGGTATGGCCAATGGCTTACCCATTCCTGATGCAGAAAAAAAGGATGCAGAAAGTGGTTATGATCCCGAGTATCCATGGAAAAACAGAGACCCTCGTTTTTATAATGATATTCTGATTGATGGCGAGAAATGTGTGCTTACGGCACAGAGTGTTGGTAACAATGAATTTCGCCAGTACGCCAGCTTATACACCAACGGACTTTATAGAACTGCAGATGGAAATAAAAAAGTGTGGACAGGGTACCTGAACTCAAAATTTGTATCCAAACTGATGAATGAATTTGATGGATATCGGGAAAATAACACGTTCGTATTGAGTTTAATGCGTTTGGCTGATGTGTATTTACTTTATGCTGAAGCTACAGCAACTGGTTACGGCAGCCCTCAAAGTACGGCAACAGGTTATTCGCTTAGTGCGGTTGAGGCCGTGAATAAAATTAGAACCAGGGCAGGTGTTGCAGGTGTTGCCAATAAATTTCTGGGTTCAACCAGCGATTTTCTAGGTGAACTGAGACGTGAAAGAGCCGTTGAATTGTCTTTTGAAGGACATCGTTTCAATGATCTAAGAAGATGGTTACTGCTTACAGAGCGACCTTATACTTTAAAAAAGGCAGTTGAGTTTGATCGGGCAACGCCGAATGCACAGGTTTACGCAGATCCTAAAAATGCACGGGTAAGAAATTTCAGGGAAACGGTATTGTTTGAAAGACAATTCGGACAACGCCATTACTGGCTGCCTTTCCGCGTAGAGGATGTAAACATGTATAAAGAATTCAAGCAGAATCCAGGTTGGTAATTTTAAGGGAGAAAAGATGAACACAAAAAATATAAATGCTTGCTGCTTTTGGCTCTTGATCTGCTTTTTCAGCTTCAATGGGGCCTATGCACAAGAAACCAAAGACAGTTTGGTAAATGTTGCCTTTGATAAGGTGGCGAAAAAAGATCTTCTCGGAGGCGTGTCTGTAGTAAATGTTTCAGATATATTGAATAAAAGCTACGGCACCTATAGTCTGGATAATCTTCAGAGTTTTGTTGGCGGTTATACCGGAAATATTTGGGGGCAGGCACCATTGATATTGATTGATGGTATTCCACGCCGTGCCACAGATGTACGTTTGGTGGAAGTGGAATCTATCACTGTTTTGAAAGGTGCAAGTGCAGTGGTATTATACGGAAGCACCGCTGCCAAAGGCGCCATTCTAATCACCACAAAACGTGGTAGTGAGAATCCGTTAAAAATTAAAGTGAGGCTCAATTCCGGAATTTTTGTACCTAAAAGTTTTCCCAGCTATTTAAATTCAGCTGATTATATGACTTTGTACAACGAAGCATTAACCAATGATGGAATTGCCACTTCAGGAGCGGGATACACGCAGCAGGATATTGATAATACCAGATCCGGCGTAAATCCATACAAGTATCCTGATGTCGATTTTTTCAGTTCAGATCATTTAAGGAAAGCCTATTCCCGTTCTGATGTAACTACAGAGGTTTCTGGTGGCAACAGCTTTGCACGCTACTATACCAATATTGGCCTTTCCTATAACAACAGCCTGGTAAAATATGGTGAACAAAAAAACAATAGCGACCTGGCCTTTAACGTGAGGGGAAATGTAGATATGAACATTACCAAATGGCTAACAGCTTCAGCAGATGCGGTAGCCATTACAACCAATAACTATGCAGGCCGGGGAAATTTATGGGCAGCCAGTTCTACAATTGCACCGAATTTCAACAGATTTTCACCATTGATACCAATCGATATGCTCGATCCAAATAATCAGTCATTACAAACGATTGTTAAAAACAGCAACCATATCATTGATGGTAAATACTTATTGGGTGGACAGAGTACCAATCCTACAAACGTAATTTCAGATATGCTAGCCGCGGGTTACATCCGTACCAAATCAAGTACTTTTCTATACAACCTGAATATTAAAGCTGATTTGAGTTCGATAGTTGAAGGCTTGAGTTTCAAAACTGGTACGAGCATGGATTATTCTTCACTTTATTCTGAAGCCTATCAATTGCCTTACGCCACATACAGGCCAACCTGGTCTACCGTAAATGGTAAGGATGTGATCACCGCCTTAGAGAAATTTGGAGAAGATAAAAACTCTACCAATGAATATGTTGGCCGCTCTACTTACACGCAAACCATGTCGTTCAGGTCGCAGTTTAATTACAACAGAACCTTTGCTCAAGACCATACGGTTTCTGCAAATGTTTTGGGCTGGTGGTATAAAACACAGTTTTCTAGTGATATCGATAATGAAGGTGGCAGCGATTACCAACCGGTTCTAAATACCAATCTTGGTTTTCAGGCAGCTTATAACTTCAGAAGTAAATATTATTTCGATTTTTCTGCAGCATTGGTACATTCTGCAAAACTGCCTCCAGGTAAAAGAAATGGGATTTCTCCAGCCGTTACCGTAGGATGGCGCATGTCTAAGGAATTGTTTTTTAAAGATAACTTATCTTTTATTGATGACCTGAAACTATCTGCTTCATATGCTTCTATCAAACAAGATCTGGATATTACGGGCTACAGGGCCAATAATGTAAATGAGCCGGTAGATTATTATTTATACCAGGGTTATTACAGCAATAATGCCACACTTGGTGGATATTACCAATGGAGAGATAATGTTGCGGGCGGAAGAACCACCTTATCCGGACAGGCAGAAAACCCTGATTTAACTTTTGTTAAAAGAAATGAGTTTCGCTTAGGCTTGGATGGAGCAATATTTAAAAATCTCCTGACTTTTGATTTCAATTATTTCTCGCAAAGTACCAAAGGATTACTTGCCCGTGGCGTAACCATTTATCCTTCATATTTTTCTGGTTCGGGAGATTTCCGCCCATGGATTAATTTTAACGAAGATAAACGTACGGGATTTGATTTTGCATTGAACTTAAACAGGCAAATAGGAGAGGTGTTTTATTCCCTTGGCGTATCAGGAATGTTTTATAACAGTAAGGCAGTTCAAAGAGATGAGATCATTGATCAGGCTTATCTGGCCAGGGCCGGACGACCTTTAGATGCTTATTATGGATACATCAGTGAAGGCTTATTTCAAAATCAGGCAGAAATTGATGCCCACGCCAAACAAACCTTTGGTACTGTTAAGCCTGGAGATATTAAATACAAGGATTTAAATAATGATGGTTTAATCGATAGCAGAGATCAGCAGGATTTGGGCCATACAGGTTGGGCGGCTTCGCCTTTTAGCTTCGGGCTTAACCTCACCTTAAAATATAAGCACTTCACCTTATTTGCCTTGGCATCCGGCACAAGAGGAGCCGTTGGATTTAAAAACAGCACTTATTATTGGGTTGGCGGAAGTGGCAAATATTCTGAGGCGGTGTTAGATCGATGGACCGAGCAAACTAAAGCAACGGCAACCTATCCACGTTTAACCACCAATAGCAATAATAACTTCAGAAATTCTACCTTTTGGATGTATAAAACCAATCGGTTCGATCTTAACCGGGTACAGTTAACTTATGATTTCGATGAGAAAATTTTTAGTGATTCATTTGTGCATGGACTGAGCTTATACGTGCAAGGCGATAATTTACTCGTGATTTCATCAGAACGGAAACTGATGGAAACCAATATCGGAACGGCACCACAAACGCGATTCTTTAACCTGGGTGCCAGGGTATCTTTTTAATGACCTATAATTTTTAATGATATGAAATTCAAAATATTTATTCTCGGATTGGCAGTGCTTTCTTTCGCAGGCTGCAAAAAAATTCTGGAACCTGAACCAGAAAATCTGAAGACGATTGATCAGATGTATACGGATGCGAATTTTGCACAGGGTTTTTTAATTAATGCTTACCGCACAATCCCGGCCTACTACGATAACTCGGAATATGCCACGGATGATGCCGTAACCAATCAGCTGACCAACGGTTATCTGCAGGCGGCTGCGGGTTCATGGACATCCACCAACAATCCTGCATCGGTTTGGAACCAGTCTTACGAAGCCATGCAATACATCAATCTTTTCCTGGAAAACTCACCGAAGGTGAAGTGGGCAACAGATGCAGAAAGTTCCAGACTTTTTAACTTAAGAATGAGAGGGGAAGCTTTTGGTCTTCGCGGCTTGTATCTGTATTTTCTGCTACGGAATCATGGTGGTATTGCAACCAACGGCCAACTCATGGGCGTACCAATTGTGACGGCCTATCAAACGCCTAAAACGGATTTTAATATTCCGAGGGCTACTTTTGATGCTTGTGTAAAACAGATTTATAAGGACCTTGATAGTGCTGAAGCTTATCTGCCAACTGAATACAATGATGTTTCGGCTGCCAGCCAGATTCCAGATCGTTTTAAAACCTTTACCGGAAATGTAGAAACCTATAACCGGGTGATGGGACAATATGCACGCCAGTTGTTTAACGGCTTAATTGCAAAATCATTTAGAGCAAGAACAGCACTTCTGGCGGCAAGTCCGGCATTTCAGAATAGTGCAAATACCACTACATGGGCTGATGCTGCTGAATATGCAGGCCGGGTGATTGATTATAAAGGCGGTGCAAATGCACTTCCTGCAAATGGAGGTACCTATTATGCCAATACCTCAGAGGTTGATGGATTAGGCGGCGGAAGCAATCCTTCTGAAATCATCTGGCGGGAAAATATTATTACCAATGATGGAACGCAGGAAGGTCAGCATTTTCCACCATCTTTATTTGGAAGCGGATTGATGAATCCCACACAAAACCTGGTAGAGGCTTTTCCTACTTCAAATGGTTATCCGATTAATCACCCAAATGCGAATTTTAGCGCTACGACACCTTATGCATCAAGAGATCCAAGATTTGCAAAATATATCATTTTTGACGGGGCAACCGCAGGGGTAACCAATGCTGTGATTAAAACAGGTAGTGCTTCAGGAACGGATAATGGCATTAATGTTCGTGCAACTTCTACGCGTACGGGTTATTACATGAAAAAGCGTTTGCGGATGGATGTGAATCGCAATCCGATTTCTTTAAGTGGTAAAATACACTATAACCCACGGATTCGCTATACTGAGATTTATCTCGATTATGCCGAAGCAGCCAATGAGGCCTGGGGTCCAACTGCTACAGGAACCAGAAGCTATTCTGCATACGATATTATTAAAGCCATTCGTAAACGGGCATTCGGATTTAATAATGATCCTTACCTGGAAGAATGTAAAAGTGATATGGCTAAAATGCGTGAATTGATCAGAAATGAGCGCAGATTAGAACTCTGTTTTGAAGGCTTCAGGTTCTGGGACCTTAGACGTTGGAAAGTAGATGTGGCAAAACTTAACGAAACTGCCAGGGGCTTAGATGTAAATGGCGGTGTTTATACGCCATTTAATGCGGAGACGAGAGCCTTTCAGCAATATATGATTTATGGGCCAATTCCAAATTCAGAAATTCTGAAGTATAATCAACTGCTGCAAAATCAAGGTTGGAAATAAGTAACACTGAATTAATTATTTAGACAATATGAAAATTAACAATATATATATCGCACTTGCATTAGCAATTGGCCTAATGGCTTCCTGTAAAAATGAGAAGATTGCTTTTCCGGAATTCGAGTATAAAACGGTTTATTTTGCCAGTCAATATCCTTTAAGAACGGTGGTTTTAGGAGAAGATCTACTCGTAGATAATTCAATGGATAAAAACCATATGGTTTCCATTAAAGCTACCCTTGGCGGAGGTTATGAAAATAAAAACGATGTGGTGATTGATGTTCAAAAAGCAGAAAACTTGCTGAGTGGGCTTAAGTTTAACAATGGGGGAGGACAGATTTTACCCATGCCGGCAGAATACTATCGTTTAATGTCTAACCAAATTAGAATTAATGCAGGTGATGTTTTGGGTGGAGTAGATGTACAATTGACAGATGCTTTTTTTGCTGATCCAAAAGCGTTAAGCAGAAACTATGTCATCCCATTGGTTATGACAAAGGTTACCGGTGTCGATTCAATTTTAAAAGGTATTGCGGTGGTATCTAATCCATCAAGGGTGAACCCGCTGCATTGGGCAACCAGGCCAAAAGATTATATCCTTTATGGCGTTAAATACGTGAATCCATGGCAGGCCAATTATTTGCGCAAGGGTATGGATCAGATTACACAGGCCAATGGTACTGTAAACAACGTTTTACGTCATACCGCTTATGTAGAAAGCAATGAGGTGGTGAGCATGTCTACGGTATCACTTAAAACAGCAAGTTTACCGCTCACCATAAAAAATAGTGCAGGTACAAATGTGCCTTTTACACTCTTGCTCAATTTCGCAGATGACAATACTTGTACTTTAACCAGCAATACAGCCAATATAGAAGTTACAGGAAATGGCCGATTTGTATCGAACGGTGAAAAAAACAGTATTGGTGGCAGCAGCAGGAGCGCGATTTACGTAGATTATACCGTGAACTTTAAAAATTTGAATGTAAAATACGCAACAAAAGATACGCTGATTGTACGTGACAGAGGCATAAAAGCAGAATATTTTGATGTGGTCAATTAGCCAATAGTTTATTCTAAAAAATACGAAGTACCAGACGATCTATTTAAAAAAAAATGCTCTCGATGCATCTTCCAGAGACAGGTTTAAACAGCCTGTTTCTGGTTTACATTAAGTTTAAAAATATGATCCTGATTGTTGTTAATGTATGATAAAATAGCCTAAAATATTTCCAATTATTAAGACTTAAATGTTGAATTTTTTACTAAAATTTCTAAATCTATAAAAATACAATCGATTGCATTTTTCATGTTCAGTTTTTTGGTTTATTTTAAAAATATGGCCTGAACGCCTGTATTTGATTAAAAATGAAATTTTCTTGCACATTTGTACCATAAAAATGTACAATTGAATCATTGCGGAAAGGTTGATCTAAATACCTTTACCTTCATACAGGCTTAACAGCATTCAGTAGTCATTTGGTTTTGCATTAATTTATGTCTTTCATGACAACATCCTGCAATTTCCCTGCACTTTTGATCGTCTGCTAAAACTCGTTTTTTTTAACCATTATAAACTGTTTTTATGAGAAATGAAATTTTACGATTTATTGTAAGACCTCATTGGAGATTTTCTATAAGTCTCCCCAAAATTGCACTTGCAGCAATTTTAATGATCTTCACGCTGGCCGCACAGGCGCAAACCCAAATTAAGGGGCGTGTATTAGATGATCAGGGAAAACCCTTACCTGGAGTAAGTATTCTGGTGAAGGGAACATCCACGAGTACAACTGCATCCAACACCGGAAACTTCAGTATTTCAGTACCCTCTGCCAGTTCGGTATTGGTGTTCTCTTATATTGGTTTTACCAGTAAGGAAGTTCCGGTACGAAACCAAACAGAGATCAATGTAACTTTATTACCAAGCGCAGCAGAACTAGAGCAGGTGGTGGTAGTGGGTTATGGTACACAACGTAAAGAAGCTGTAACTGGATCAGTAGCCAATATATCTGGCGAAAAGGTTCGTGAAGTCCCTGCACCTAATATTGCACAGGCCATTCAGGGACGTATTGCAGGTGTTAATATTTCACAAACTTCAACCAAACCTGGTGCAACCATGCAGATTCTGATTCGTGGAGCGCGTTCACTTTCTGCAAGTAATGATCCATTAGTGGTATTGGACGGAATTCCTTTTCCAGGCTCCATTGGCGATATTAATCCGAATGATATTAAAAGTATAGACATCCTTAAAGATGCATCCGCAACTGCGATTTATGGATCAAGGGGTGCAAATGGTGTAATTTTATTAACCACCAACCGTGGCCAACAAGGTGCACCTGCTCAGGTTACTTATAATTCGTATACGGGTTTACAAACACTTTTTGCAAAATACCCGATGATGAATTCGCAGGAATTAATTGCACTGCGTAAAGCGGCAGGTTTGTTCACTACTAATGGGGTAGATGAATCTAATGACACCGACACGGATTGGCAGGATTTATTCTATAACAAATCGGCGGTTGTAACCAGTCATGATGTAGGTGTATCAGGTGGTTCTGCTACAGGGAACTATAGCTTTGGCGGTGGCTACTATAAGAATCAAAGTTTAATCCCTACGCAGCAATATACCAGGTATTCTATGAAAGCCTCTTTGGATCAGCAAATTGGTAAGCTTTTCCGGATTGGTTTTACCAGTAACAATAACTATAACCTAAGTGAAGGCAACCAGGTAGGTGTTTATGGTGTGCTGAGCAATACGCCAATGTCAAATCCGTATAATGCGGATGGAAGCTTAAAAAGAACCATCAGAATGCCTCAGGATGAAGCATGGATTAATACCAATCAATCTACTAAAGATCTTAGTGATATATGGTTAAATGAAACACGTGGTTTTGCTACCTACAATTCATTTTATGGAGAGGTTAAAATTCCAGGGGTAGAAGGATTAAAATACAGGGCTAACCTGGGTCTTGATTTTATTCAAAGCAATAATGGTTATTATACGGGCGTTGGCGTAGGCAGTACTACGGCTACCACGGTTTCTACAGCAGGTGTGGGCAACTCACAAACTTACCACTGGACACTTGAAAATTTATTAACATACGACCGTACTTTTTCAGAAAAACACAATATTAACGTTGTGGCATTATATTCTGCTGAACAGAATAAATTTAATTCCTCTTCCATGACAGCACGAGATATTCCGTCAGATGCTTTCCAGTTCTATAATCTTGGTCAGGCCAATGGCGAAATAACCATAGGAAATGGAAATTACAACTTAAGCGGATTAATGTCATACATGGGAAGGGTAATGTATTCCTATGATAACCGTTATTTAATCAGTGCCACCCTCAGATCTGATGGCTCATCACGCTTGGCACCAGGACATAAATGGAATACCTATCCAGCTGTTTCAGTAGGCTGGAACCTGATGAATGAACCTTTTATGAAAGGCATTACCGCCATAGACAGGTTAAAGATCAGAGTAGGTTACGGACAAACATCAAACCAGTCAGTAAATCCTTACCAGACACTGGGTTTATTAAATACAAGGCCTTATAATTTTGGCGATACTAACTATGCTATAGGTTACTATGTTTCACAACTTCCGAGTCCGAATTTAGGATGGGAATATTCACAAACCTGGAATTATGGTTTAGATTTCTCTGTACTTAAAAACAGAATCAACGGTACATTTGAATATTATGTAACTAACACCAATGATATTTTATTGGGTATTGCCTTACCTCCAACTTCAGGTGTGGCAAGTTATACTGCAAACATCGGACAAACACAGAATAAAGGTTGGGAACTCAGTGTGAACGGTAATATCTTCAATAATAAAGATGGCTGGTCATGGGATGTAGGATTTAACCTTTCTGCAAACCGCAATAAACTGGTTTCACTGGCTTCGGGACAAACCAGAGATGAGGGAAATGCCTGGTTTGTAGGTTATAACATCAATGCCATTTATGATTACGAGAAAATAGGATTATGGCAGGCTGGAGATCCTAACCTGAATGTTTTAGAACCAGGAGGTAACGTGGGTATGATCAAGGTTAAATATACCGGTGATTATGATGCCACAGGCAAACCTACACGTGCTATTGGAGCAGCGGACAGACAAATTATGAATGTAGATCCGAAATTATCAGGCGGTTTTAACACCCGGGTAGCCTATAAAGGCTTTGATCTAAATGTGGTTGGATTGTTCAAAGATGGCGGCATCCTGATCAGTACTTTATATGGTTCTTCAGGTTACCTGAATCTTTTATCGGGAAGAAGAAATAACGTAAAGGTAGATTACTGGACTCCAGAAAATACAGGTGCAAAATATCCTAAACCAGGTGGTATTGCAAGTGGCGATAATCCAAAATACGGCAGTACATTGGGCTATTTTGATGCATCATTTTTAAAAATCCGAACCATTTCTTTGGGTTATGATTTTAACCGCGACTTAATTAAGGATTCGAAGGTGAGGCTTAGAATGTACTTAACTGTTCAGAATCCATTCGTAATGTTCTCACCATATTACAGAGAATCAGGCATGGATCCGGAAACCAATTCATATGGTGATGAAAATGCTGCGGTAACCAATACATACCAGAGAAGGTTTTTAACTGTAGGTACCAACACGCCATCTACGCGTAATTATGTTGCGGGCCTTAACTTAACTTTTTAATATACCAATATGAAACGTATACACTTCAATATAACTTTAGGGGTTTGGCTAGGGATGGTCATGTTCTCTGGCTGTAAAAAAATTCTTGATGAAGAACCACGCAGTATTTTTACGCCTGATTATTTTAAAACCGTAACCGGTGTAAATGGCGGACTTACCGCAATGTATGGTCACTTGCGTAACATTTACGGACAGGCCTATTACTATAATTCACTGATTACGGGTACAGATGAAGCTACCTGGGGTAAAGATGCTGATGGCAACTTTAAAGACATGGATTGTTCTGGCGTAGGGTCTATTCTTTCTACCAGTTATCCAAGCAGCGTATTGTGGACCGAAGCTTTTCCAAATATCAACACCGCCAGTGGCGTGATTGAAAATGCCAGTGCTGCGGGCATCTCCAGTGCATTGGTTGCTGAAGCCAGATTTTTCCGTGCTTTTGATTATTTTATGTTGGTACAAACCTTTGGAGGCGTACCACTTGATTTAGGTGCTGGTGATCTTAAATTTAACATCAATCCGGTGAGAACCTCGATTCGGAACACCGTACCAGTGGTTTATACCAAAGCGGTATTTCCAGATTTGGTACAGGCAGTCGCCGATTTGCCTGCCACTGCAAGGGTTATTGGTGGCGTAACCAAAACTACAGCAAGACTCTTTTTATCTAAAGCATACTTAACTTACGGATGGTGGTTACAAAACCCAAATAATATCCCTACTTACCCAACAACTAACAGAACCGATCCTGATGGACACGATGCTGCCTGGTATTTTCAACAGGCTTATGATGTTGCTACAGCGGGTATTGAGAACCCTGGAGCTAACGGATTGGTAGATACTTATTATGATGTTAATTTAGGCTCAAATGATCGCAATAAGGAAATGTTGCTTTATGCTGATCACACGCAAAGCAGTGAGCGATTTAACGGTGGTAGTTTAACTTTTGGAAGTGGTGCTGCCCCGGATAATTTCTCTGGGTGGATGATGACCTGGAATTATACCAACCTGAGAAGTGGTGGCATCAGTTCAGTTCAACGCGAAGCAGAGCAACATCTTGGTCGCCCATGGAACCGTATGGCCCCAACCATCGAAGTGTTTAAAAATACCTTTGCTGATAAAACCCTTGATTCCCGTTACGACGGAACCTTTACTACTGTATACCGTGGTAACTGGCCAAAAGGTTATAATCCGCCAGAATCTGCACCTACATCATTGGTAAATGCCAACGGCATATCAATTGTTCCGGGCAATGCAGTGTTAAGCTTTTTAGATACGGACAATAGTGCGATTACTTACCCAACAGGTGCCGGAACCAGCAATGTTGGTGCAGGTACTTTGCCTGGAAGATCTGATTATGTGATTGCACCAGGTGGCATTAGCAGAATCGTTTATCCTGGGCTTTGGAAACTTGGTCCTTACCGTACTGATAATGGAACCGGACTTGGTCAGCCAAATGCCGGCAGTACACGCCCTTATCCAATTGCTAAATTCTCTGAACTGTATTTTGTTGCTGCAGAGGCTGCTGTAAAAGGGGCTACTGCAAAAGCGGGCAAAAGTGCACGTGAATTGATTAATGTAATCCGTGCACGCGCCGGAAAATGGCGTTGGGATAATAATGGAAACGTAGCCAAAGTTGCAGATAACAGTGCAGCGATGACTGCTGCCACGCCAGCGACCATAGATATTAACTATATTCTTGCAGAACGTTCCCGTGAATATTATGGCGAGGGGTACAGAAGATTTGATTTAATCAGAACTCAAAAATGGGCTGAATTATCAACTACTTTTAGCATTGCGGGTATCAATTATGGTGATCATACACCAGTAACGGTTACCAGAACCATTACGCCAGCTTTATATCTGCGTCCGATCCCTCAGGATCAGATTGACAAAATGCAAATGTCGGATGCTGATAAAAAAGCCTATCAGAATCCAGGATACTAACCTTTAAAAATCAGGCAGATCGTTCTACGGAATAATCTGCCTTTTTTTATATCATTTTTTGTGGGAAACGGGTTTAATCCATTCGACACCATCAAAAATATCCTCCTCCAGATACAGGTAAACTGAGATAAATAATTTTGAGAAAACCAATGAAACAATTTCTTTTAAGCTTGTTGCTGTGCGTGGTTTTTTATTTACCGCTCCAAGTTAAAGCCCAAAATCCCATTGTGCAAACCCATTACACGGCAGATCCGGCACCTCTTGTTTATAATGGGAAACTTTATTTATACACCAGCCACGATGAGGATAACTCCACCTGGTTTGTAATGAATAACTGGAAATTATACACCACGGAAGATATGGTTAATTGGACGGATCATGGAGCGGTGGCTTCATATGAAACTTTTGATTGGGCAATTGGTGATGCCTGGGCCATTCAGGTAATAGAAAGAAATGGAAAGTTTTTCTTGTATGCACCCGTTAAATCCATGGATAAAAAACGGTCAGCTATTGGTGTAGCCGTTGCCGACAATCCATATGGCCCGTTTTATGATCCGCTTGGAAAACCTTTAATCAGTGTGAGTGATGGCGATATCGACCCAACAGTATTTTTAGATGCTGATGGAAAAGCCTATCTCTATTGGGGAAATCCTGATTGCTATTACGCCGAACTGAATGATGATATGATTTCCCTAAAAGGTGATGCCGTTCGGGTTCCCATGACGGTGGCCTCTTTTGGTAAGCGCGAAGCCAACGAGCGTCGCCCTACCTTGTATGAAGAAGGACCATGGTTGTATCAGCGAAGCAGTTTATATTATCTGTTTTGGGCCGGTGGGCCGATACCTGAACACTTGGGCTATTCTACCAGTAAAACCCCTACAGGCCCCTGGAAATACAATGGCACTTTAATGCCTCCTGAAGGTAAAAGTTTTACCAATCATCCGGGTGTTGTCGATTATAAAGGAAAAACTTATCTCTTTTATCATTCGGGTGCTTTGCCTGGCGGGAATGGTTTTAACCGTTCTGTTGCCGTACAGGAAATGAACTTTAAAAAGGATGGTAGCATAGCGCCAATGAAAATGACTGATGGAATTGCTAAACCCCTGCAAAATCTTAATCCTTATCAAAAAGTTGAGGCTGAAACCATTGCCTGGTCTGAAAACGTAAAAGCTTCTGAGAATAAAAATGTAGGTGTTTTTGTGACGGCGAAGAAAAATCTGGCCTATACCAAAGTTAAATCTGTAGACTTTGGGGCTGCGGGTGCTTTAAAATTTACAGCCAGGGTTGGTACCACGCACAATTCTGATGTAAGCATGGAAGTACATGCTGATGGTTTGAACGGGCCCTTGCTGAGTACGGTTAAAGTTCCGCTGACCGGGGGCAATAACCGCTGGGCTGTTGTTTCAAACACAGTAAGCAAAATCACGGGCATTCATGATCTCTATTTTGTTTTCAAGGGTAAAGCAGAAACAGATGTTGCCTTTTTTGATTACTGGATGTTTACGAAATAAGTTGAAAATACCCACAGAAAGCTTGAAAACCGCTGAACTTTATCATGAACACCTCATTACACTAAAATTTACGCACATCATGAACAACATAAAATTATTTGTCCTGACCATTTTAATATTTATCTCGGCTGGAAGTTGCTGGGCACAGACTTCAACTGACCAGCAGGTTATATGGCTTGATATGCTGGATTTAACATCAGCTACGCAGGGGCATGGCACACCTCAAAAAAACAAATCTGTTGATGGTAAAATCATGACCATTGCAGGTACAACCTTTGATCGTGGTTTTGGAACACATGCCGAAAGTTCCTTACTGATTTTACTTAATGGAAAGGCCAATTCATTTTCAGCCCAGGTGGGTATAGATGATGAAATAACCGGGCACGAACCTGCTGCTGAATTTATACTGGTTGCAGATGGTAAAAAAATATGGTCAAGCGGGGTGATGCATTTGGGTGATAAAGCCAAGCCTTGTGAGGCTTCGCTCAAAGGTGTACAAAAACTGGAGTTGGTTGTGGCAGATGGTGGTAATGGGAATTATTACGATCATGCAAACTGGGCAAATGCACAGTTCAAAGCAACAGGTGTAAGCACTTTTGCTACTATTAATCCGATTCCGGGTATACCTTATATCCTTACACCTAAAACTTCTCTTTTACCCAAAATCAACAGTGCCAGTGTTTTCGGCGTAAGGCCAGGTTCGCCATTTCAGTTTATGGTGGCGGCAACAGGTGAGAGGCCAATGAAATTCTCTGCCAGCGGATTACCTGCCGGATTAAAATTAGATCCAAGCACAGGCTTGATCAAGGGGTATGTGAAGGAAAAAGGTACATTCCCGGTGATCTTGAATGCGGTAAATGCAAAGGGGAAAGCTAAAAAAACCATGCGCATTGTTTGTGGAGATCAAATTGCACTTACGCCGCCTATGGGTTGGAATAGCTGGAATTGTTTTGCCGATCAGGTTTCTGCAGATAAAGTGAAGCGTGCAGCGAATGCGATGATCAGTAGCGGGCTGGTAAATCACGGCTGGACTTATATCAATATCGACGATTTCTGGCAAAATAATAAAGACGCTAAAGATCCTTCCATCAGGGGTGAACTTCGTGATCAGGCAGGAAACATTGTACCCAACTCACGTTTTAAAGATATGAAAGGACTTGCGGATGATGTGCATGCCATGGGCCTAAAAATCGGGTTGTATTCTAGTCCGGGGCCATGGACTTGTGGCAGTTGCACAGGGAGTTATGGATATGAAAAACTAGACGCGGATACTTATGGAAAATGGGGTTTCGATTACCTGAAGTATGATTGGTGTAGTTATGGTCATGTCATAAATGGCATGCCAAATCATGATCCTTATAAAATTGGTGCTTTATCCTATAAAGGTGGAAACGACCTGGCTACGGCAATTAAACCTTTTCAATTAATGGGCGATGCGCTTAAAGTACAACCCAGAGATATTGTTTTCAGTCTCTGTCAGTATGGAATGTCTGATGTTTGGAAATGGGGGAATTCTGTAGGAGGTACATCCTGGCGCACCACTAATGACATTACCGATACGTGGACAAGTGTAAAAAACATTGCCTTGCAACAAGATCAGGCGGCTGCATGGGCTAAGCCTGGCAACTGGAATGATCCGGATATGTTGGTAGTGGGTACTGTGGGCTGGGGAAATCCGCACCCAAGTAAACTCAGGCCAGATGAACAATACCTTCACTTTAGTTTATGGTGTCTTTTTTCTGCACCATTACTGATTGGCTGCGATATGGAAAAATTAGACGATTTTACCATGAATCTGCTTACTAATGATGAAGTGATTGCCATTAATCAGGATCCGCTTGGAAAACAAGCTACCTGTGTGCAAACCATTGGCGACATCCGCATTTATGTGAAGCAGTTGGAAGATGGAAGCCACGCCGTTGGATTTACCAATTTTGGTCAGGAGAAAATGGTATTGAACTATAGCGATTTTAAAAAATTAGGACTGAAGGGAAATTTAAAGGTTCGGGATTTATGGCGTCAAAAGGATTTGGTATCGATAAATATTGAAAAAGATAAACTTCCGTTGAGTATACCTGCCCACGGCATATTACTGTACAAGTTTGCTGCCAAATAGTGAGGTGTGCATTAGTGAATTGCTTGTGTTTTAACTGGGGTTTGATAATTATTAATTGATTTAACACCCCGGTCTGCGACCACCCCCTCTGAAAGAGGGGGTGGTCGCCATTCCCTCCGATGCATCGGAGGATGCCCAAAGGGTGGGGTGGTTAAAATACCATATTTATCGCGTATTCAAATGTATATCATTAATCAAACTCAGTTTTTTAATACCCAACAATAGCCCATAAATACCCTTTTCATTTCCATTAGAATAAAAAAATATGATCTCTTTTAAAATTAAAGCAACCTGTTTCTTTTTGATGGTGAGTTTGTTGGCGTCAATTAATATCAGCGCACAAGTTAGCCTGACGGGCATTCAGCCATACATCAGCTACCATAAAAGTAAATCAGATTTTAAGATCGCTGATCAGGGTCAGACTGCGCAGATTGTAGTTAGTGAGCATGATTATAAAGGTGTTATACGTGCAGCTCATGATCTGGGTGACGATGTGCGAAAAGTTACCGGTATGGCTTCACCAGTAATGGTGCAGCAAAGTTTTAAAAAGGGCAACATCGTTATAGGTACTATTGGCCAAAGCAGGATTATAGATCAACTCATTGCTGATCATGTGATTGATGTTTCTGCGATAAAGGATCAATGGGAATCTTATATCATTCAAGCTGCGGGTGATAAGTTGATTATTGCCGGAAGTGATAAAAGAGGAACGATTTTCGGGATTTATGATGTGTCAGAAAAAATTGGTGTTTCACCATGGTACTGGTGGGCTGATGTACCTGCTCAGAAAAGTAAACGCTTGTATGTAAAAGCAGGAAAGTATGTTCAGCAGTCACCAAAAGTGAAATATCGGGGGATATTTATTAATGATGAAAGTCCTTCTTTTTCAGGCTGGTCACGTAAGAAGTTTGGAGGGATCAATTCTAAAATGTATGTGCATATGTTCGAGCTTTTGCTGCGGCTAAAGGCTAACTTCCTTTGGCCGGCCATGTGGGGAAATGCATTTAATGAAGATGATCCGATGAGTCCGGTACTGGCAGATGAATATGGCATTGTGATGGGGAGTTCTCATCATGAGCCGATGATGCGGGCCCATAAGGAATATACCAGGCGTGTTAAAGAGGTTGGCCCGTGGGACTATACTAAAAACGCTAAAAACCTTCAGAAATTCTGGTACGAGGGACTGGAAAGAAATAAAAGCTTTGATAATCTGATTACGGTAGGTATGCGTGGAGATGGTGATGTGGCGATGGGAAAGGGTGATGATGAGGCGAATATGAAAACCCTTCATCAAGTAGTTGCCGATCAACAGAACATCATTGCTAAAGTTTACCATAAACCGCTGTCTCAGGTGCCTCAAGCCTGGGCCATATTTACTGAGGTACAACGCTACTATGATGCTGGCTTTAATGTTCCGGATGATGTAACGCTCTTGTTTTGCGATAACAACTGGGGCTATATCAGAAGAACGGGACCGGAAAAGGAAAAAAACAGAAAGGGTGGATTGGGGCTGTATTACCATATTGATATGAATGGAGGCCCATGGAATGATCGTTGGATTAACACCACTACGATTCCAAAACTGCGTGAACAACTTAATCTTGCTTACCAAACTGGTATCAATCGGGAGTGGATTATTAACGTTGGTGATTTGAAGCCGAAAGAATTACCCATAGATTTTATTCTGCATTATGCCTGGAATCCTGATGCCATATCAGCAAATCAAACTTTTGATTATACGGTAAACTGGGCTGAGGGAATTTTTGGAAAGGAACATGCCAGAGAAATTGCAGATGTGGTATCAAAATATGCGAAATATAATTTAAGGCGGAAACCAGAAGTTCAGGACCCCAACATCTTTAGTTTTGTTAATTATCATGAAGCAGAACGGGAGTATGCTCTTTGGGAAGATTTAGCGGTAAAGGCGGAAGCACTTGAAAAACGTTTACCTATTGAAGCAAGAGATGCCTATTATCAGTTGGTGCTTTATCCTGCCAAAGCTTCTGCAGGGGTAGCGCAGATGTACCTTAACGTGGGTCGTAATCGGCTGTATGCCAAACAAGGTCGCATGAGTGCGAATGATTATGCAAAGAAAGCACATGATTTATTTGACTTGGATCAAAAATTAAGTTCACGCTATAATGATTCTATTGCTGGTGGCAAATGGAAGAATATGATGTCTGATGTGCACATTGGTTATCGCCAGTGGTCTATGCCTGATAGCAATCGGTTACCGGAAATGAAAGTTGTAATGCCTCTGGCTGTTCCCAGCATAGGAATTGCGGTGGAAGGCAGCACTAATGCCTGGCCAAATGGCCAAAATAATGCTCAACTGCCAACATTTGATGTCTTATCAAAGCAAAGTTATTATATCGACATCTTTAATCGTGGTGAGGACACTTTTGAATTTACAGCAAAGGCTAACCAGCCTTGGATAAAAGTAAGTGCAACTAAAGGAACAGTACATCGGGAGATGAGGTTGTTTGTGGAAATGGACTGGTCGGCCTTACCTGTTGGGGAAAACCAAGGAAGAATTGAAATCAAGCAAGGGAATACGATTGTCCCGGTATCTTTAACCGCGATAAAATCTAAACTGCCTGATTCAGAAAAACCTTTTTATGGCGGTTGGGGTGAATTTTCTATACCTGCTCAAAAGTTTAGTGCCAATATTCCGGGTGAACATGCTTCATGGACAGTATTGCCTGATCTTGGCCGTTCTGTAGCCTGCATGGGAAGCAGTAATGTTAATATGCCAAGTGAAATGCCTGCAAAAGCACCACGATTGGAATATGAGGTATTTCTGCCTGTGCAGGGAAATGCAAAAATTTGTCTGGGTATTTTGCCAACTCAGGATGTTAACCCTCAACGTGGGTTGCGGATAGCTGTTTCCATCGATGGTGAGGAGCCTGTTATTATTGATGCCAGAAAGGGCTTCCATGATGAATTTCAGCAGTATACACCAGCCAGCCTGGCGCTTTCGCCTGGATTGAAGCCACTTCCTCCACTTGGTGAGAATTATGCTTTGGTTTCTCGGGGGAAACTTCGTCGTAATGAGGTATTTGATAATTTAAGATGGCTTGATGTGGATTTGAATGTTAAAAGTGCAGGCAGGCATACGTTAAAAGTATTTATGATTGATCCGGAGGTGGTGCTGGAAAACATTGTGATTAATCCGGATGATCGTTATCCAAGTTATTTTGGTGCAGCTCCTGTTGAACATCCTGCCGCGAAGAAGAAATAACTTTATTATTGAGGTCATTCGTTGGTTGGTAATTCAAGATAGTTGTTCTGAAGATTATGATTAGTGAATTGAAAATTTATGCTGGATGGTTACCCCCCCTGCCTCTCCTAAATTAGGAGGGGAGTTCTCTCATAGCTGTATTGTGTAAATTATTGTTAATCTTCCGAACAACTGAGGTGAGACACCAACCAGTAGATTAAGATTCAACTTAAGACTTACGAAGTTTCCCATCGCAAGTCCCACCGAAACTTCGTCAGTCGATTAGTTAACTTGCGAAGTCTCAAAGGCCAGAGTGGAGCAAAACTCCGCCAGTTTAAGAGCAATTATAACACATGATAAGACTCATCTATCGGTTGGTGTCTCACCGACCGAAAATTCACGCATACAAATTCAATAGGATTAACACATTAACCTGATAAAACTTCAACTGGTTGTTGAGACACCATAAGTGTTCGGAAGATTATGATTAGTGAATTGAAAATTGCTACTGAAATGGTTAACCAGCCCCTGCTCCCTCGCTGTATCAGGTAAAATATTGTTATATTTTGCATTTGCCAGGTAACATTTTTATAGTTAGTGGTCATTAAAAAGTCTGATTCCTTTCTGGATGTGCTTTATCAGCTAATTTTTAGTACATTACTCCTGACAGGCATATTTTTACTTAAGAGCGTGTAATGCAAGATAAAAATTCAAAGATTAGTGAACTGATAGAACTTAACGACGAGTTAGAGAATTACTTTCGCAATACCATCATTCCACAGCTTTTTGTTGATTCTAATTTAGTGCTTCGGAAATTTACACCGCCTGCCATGAAGCAATTTAAGCTTCATCAAAGTGACATCGGTAAATCCATCACTGAAGTGAAAGATAATTTTCGCTTTCCGAGCATTGTAGATAATATTGAACAGGTCATTAATACGGGTGAACTTTTAGAGAAAGAGATTCAAACGATTGATATGCGCTGGTTTCAGATGAATATTCTGCCATACATTGTGATGCAGGAAAATAAAACCAATGGCGTAATTATTACTTTTATTGATATTACCTCCAGAATCCGGGACCTTAAGGAACAGGAAAAATTAATTATGGAGCATGAGTTGTTATTGGATACCATTTCTCATGATATTAAAACACCCTTAACCAGCTTAGGTTTAACGATTGAAATGCTGAAGAAGGTGCCTGAAAAGGGGATGGAAAAATTCCCGGTTTTACTGGAGAAAATTGAGACCGGGCTTTTAAAAATTAAGGGAATTATTATAGATCTGACGGATGCCAGAAAAACTGAGCACCATTATAAGGCGATAGAAGAACTATTGGATATTGAACAGATTGTTGAAGATGTTCGACTTACACTGGCTTCTCAGATATTGGAATCTAACGCGATTATAAAATGGGAAGTTGCACATTCAGAAATTGTTTTTGTTCGCCGTAAGCTGAGAAGTGTGCTTTATAACCTGATTAACAATTCAATTAAATACAAAAGTGCTGGCCGTGAGCCAAAAATATTGATCAAGACCTATATTGAAGGTGATTATTTTGTACTTAGTGTTTCTGATAATGGCAGGGGAATAGCAGAGGATAATCTTGAAAAGATATTTAAAAAATACGAACGCATTGCTAACGATGTGGAAGGAACAGGTGTTGGGCTTCACCTGGTTAAAGAGATAGTCAATTTATCTGGTGGAAAAATTGAGGTTGAAAGTGAACTGGATAAGGGTACGGTTTTCAGGATTTACCTGAAAAACCAGAACCCAAATATCAGTGATGGTGCAGCGGATTCATCCAATAAGACGTAAAAATTTAAGGATGCTCTGCTAAATACCTTTTACCTGAAGGATAATCAATCTTAATCTTTTTCGCAATGTTGCCTCAATTGCTTTGGTCCTTGTGGCCATATAAATGCAGTGGTTTGCTTTTTCCAGCCCATACCTTTATAAAAATCATCTGCCCCGGGTGCTGCACTTAAATTTACAAAATGGTAATTATCTAATTGATTGTTTAAGGTGGTTACTATGTATTTACCCAAACCTTGTCCCTGATAATCTGGGTCTACGACAACATCAGCCAGCATGGCATAATAGCGGCCATCTCCAACTACTCTTCCAAAAGCGATAATTACCTCTTCGTGGTATATAAATAGGGTATGGGTACTTAATTTAAAGGCACTTTCTATTTCTGTTGCCACGCGGTGCTTCCAGTTAATTTTTTGAAATAAATGCAGTACATGTGCCCAGTCTATACTGGCTAAATCGGGATTAATTTGAGTGGGGTATGTTGGGTTAACCATAGTGGTCGTCATGATTTTTTTTAATTAAGCGCGTAAAGTTGAACATTTTTTATGAGCCGTGGGGAACGTAATTTATAAATATGGTTCTACCAGTGTCATGGCCTTTTCAATGGCCTCTGCATATGGCAGATATAAATTTCTTGCGTGTGGGTTAAGTGCATCGGCATCCCATAAGCCGGAGTGGTGCCAGTAATGGAGGTGATCCCAATCTGGCCTATCAATGATGGGGTAGAGGCAAATCCCTTTTAAAGGAATGCCAAGCTTTAAGGTTTTTACACACTCTTTAGCTATCAGTTCAATCCAGTTTGGGCGGTGTTCACCGGGATGGCTGGTTTCTGTTAATACGATTGGTTTACCATAGCGCAGGTAGGCTTCCTCAAATAAAGCGGAAAGCCCTCTCCATCGGGGATCAGGATCAAGATTTGCCCAGGGTAAACCTGAAAAATCACTTGCCACCCATTGATTGTTGTAATAAAAATTAAAACCAAGGTAATCAATAAGTTCGGGCGCGCCACCAAGTTCGGGGCAGATTTTTCCGGTGAGCATGTCGGTTGCCTGGTATTGGAAATCATGATCTTGTTTGGCCTGCATTACCATTTCCATTGTGGCATCCAGCGCGGGTACAATATTTACGATGGGTTCTGTCGTCATAATCCATGCTTCCGGATCAATTTCCTTAATGGCTTTGATGGCTTGAATATAAGCACGAATGAGTGCGTATTTTACATTCCAGCCCATTCCGCGGGCATATGGTGTGGTGCTGGCATGATCGCCACCCAGCCATGATATGAAACCCACTTCATTAATTGGGGTAACAATTAGCTGTTGGCCAGGGCAGTAATTTTTATAGAAAGTGGCAAATGCCGAGCAAACATCTACAAAACGCATCAGGAAATGGGGGTGTAGCGGGCTCAAATCTACCGGGTATCCGAAATGGCAGATATCCCAGATTTGTTGTACACCGGTAGCTCTTGCGGCATCAATCATCAGGGCTACTGTAGAAAAATCATATTCGTATGGTTTGGTTTCTATATGGCTCCAGCGGATGCCTTCTCTTACGGTATAAATACCCATGCCTAACAAACGCTGATAATCTTCTTTTAACTGAGCGATGTGACCCGTTTCGGTTAAAAGGTCTACGCGGTTGCCATAATGGTTGAGCTGATCAGAACATTCATAACCGGCCATCCAAAATGACCGGAAAGGATAAATATCTTTCATTAGCTGGCCAATAGTTTATCGGTTTCAAAAAGGGTCCACAACATTTTTTTCTTCATATCTTCAAAGGTATTATCCCATGATTTATCTTCGAGGAAGGTATCAACCTGTGCCAACCACTCTTCCTGATCAGCTGCGAGTAGTGCCTGTTCAATGGCCATAATAAATTCTTCCGGATCAGAGGCGATATTGACCATTCCTGAAATTCCATAGGGCTTGACTACATCACGGATGGGGGTAGATACCACTCTTTTGCCTGCAGAAAGGTATTCAGGTGTTTTAGTAGGACTGATAAAACGGGTAGACTGGTTGATGGCAAATGGAATGAGGGCTACGTTCCAGCCGGAAAGATATGCTGGCAGTTGCTGATATGTTTTTTGACCGAGGTAATGGATATTATGGGCCTGAGGAAGCTGATCCATGGATACTTTAACTACGGGACCTAATAATACAATTTGCCAATCTGGTCTTTTTAAGGCGAGCTGGCGGATCAGTTCTGCATCAAAACGTTCGTCAATAACACCAAAGAAGCCTAATTTAATTCCAGTTATCGATTCCTGATCTGTAGGTTCAAGTGCGGTTGTCCGTGCGAGGGCAAAGTGTGCCTTATCAATGCTGCTGGGGAAAACATGAATATTGTTGTGGTGTTCTTTTTTCGCTTCGTGAAGGGAATGTCCTCCCGTAAAAACAATGTCGGCCGTTTTAAGTAGCTTTTTTTCCATGGCCAAGAGCGCTGGTGGTGCAAAGTCGAATGCAGATAATTCATCCATACAATCAAATACTGTAAGTGCGGCAGTATAATGATCAGAAAACTGTAGTGCCATGGGTGTGTAGTACCAAAAAATCCAGTTGGCAAGATCTTGTTCGCTAAAAAAATCACTGAGCAGATTGCGCATGGCTGTTTTTTGTTCATCGCCATCCATTCCTGGTTTAAGATGGGGTAATAAAATCACGAGCTGGTCTGTCCGCTGATCAAAAGACAGGTGGTTTATTTCTTCTGCATCAAATACTGGTTCTTCCAGTACAAATACATTAATTTGATCTGAAAACCGGCTCATGAGGTGTTGGGGTCTCTGGAAAACAAAATCCCACCTCAAATGGGAAAAGCATAAAAGGTTTTGTGGCAATAGCTGTTCTGTAATGATCATTTAAATAGTGGATTTAGGTTGAATAGGGGGATTAAAATGAACATTTACGGCCTTTAATGCGGCACCAATAACCTGGTGCATATCATAATATTGGTAGGTGGCTAGCCGACCACCGAAGATCACGTTGTCTTGAGTCTGTCCGAGGGATTTATATTTTGCGAAGAGTTCATTATTTCGCTGATCGTTAATGGGGTAGTAAGCTTCTTTTTCGGGTGTCCAATCTTCCGGAAACTCTTTGGTGACCACCGTTTTTGGCTGGGTGCCGA
Source organism: Pedobacter psychrotolerans (assembly GCF_004340665.1). Taxonomy (GTDB): domain Bacteria; phylum Bacteroidota; class Bacteroidia; order Sphingobacteriales; family Sphingobacteriaceae; genus Pedobacter; species Pedobacter psychrotolerans. The sequence goes on along the minus strand of NZ_SLWO01000002.1, from coordinate 281,817 downwards.
ATTCAAAGTGTTTATGTTCAATGATTCTGGTATAAGGCACTTCACGCTCGGTATAATTAATTACCGCATTTCCCTGATGGTTTTCCTGATCCATTACCTGGTGTTCGAATCTTAAGCTCCGGTATTCTAATCTGCCAAACCTGTAATCATAAAACTGATCGATATGGCCGGTAAATACTACCTGATCAGCGAGGTTGTCCCAGTGATTTCTGTCCTGAAAATAGTCTGTATCCAACCTTACTTCTGAGCCTTCCAATAGTGCATCTGTTAATTTATTATAACCACCTATCGGGATGCCCTGATATTTATCATTGAAATAATTATTATCATAAGTGAAACGGATGGGCAATCTTTTGATAATAAAAGCGGGCAGTTCAGTAGCTGGCCGGCCCCACTGTTTTTCGGTATAGCCCTTAATCAGTTTCTCGAAAATATCGCTTCCAACTAGTGAAAGTGCCTGTTCTTGCAGGTTAGATGGTGCAGTAATTTGTGCCTGGTCTATCTGCGACTGTATCTTTTCTTTTGCTTCTTCTGGAGTTTTTACACCCCATAACTGGTAAAAGGTATTCATGTTGAATGGCAAATTATAAAGCTGACCTTTATAATTTGCCATAGGGCTATTGGTGTATCGGTTAAACTCTACAAAAGAATTTACATAATCCCAAATCTGTTTATCATTGGTGTGAAAAATATGGGCGCCATATTGATGAACGTTTATGCCATCTATATTCTCGCAGAATACATTTCCTCCTGGATGGCTTCTTTTATCAATTAGTAAGCACTTTTTACCACATTTGGTTGCTTCGTGGGCGAAAACTGATCCAAATAATCCGCTTCCAACAATTAAATAGTCATATTCTTTACGCATATGGTCTATCGGTTGACCAGCCTGTGGTATTTAAATTCATCTTATTAAAATTAAGCATCGCCTTAAAATCGTCTTGGTTTGAAAGAGATTGTTTATAACATCAGCATGGTGCTAATATTAGAGATAGGTATGACTGTTTAGATAACCTTTAATTTATGTGTCTGGTTTAGCTAATCTGATCAAAACTACCGTTATGTGTGATTTATCCGTATTTCTACGGTAAATTAATTATAAAGTTATCATCATTGGAAAATTGGGTGAAAAATTGGCGTTTTTTTTATTAAAACTGATGAAGTTCTGCTGCGCTTTGGGCCTTTGAATATCGTAAGTTGAATTCTGTTTTTAAAACTGACGAAGTTCTGCTGCCCTTAGGCCATTAAAACTTCGTAAGTTGGTTTCGTTTTTAAAACTGACGAAGTTTTGCGCCGCTCATGCCTCCGAAACTTCGTCAGTTGGTTGATGTTTTTATTCAAGTTCCTGATGTTTTTTGCCCCATTTTTCAAGTTCCTGAATGATTGGGTTTAATTCATAACCAATGGGTGTAAGCTCATATTCTACTTTAGGTGGCACTTCTGCATATACTTTTCTGGTTAAAATTTTATTTTCTTCCAGTTTCCGAAGTTGCAGGGTAAGCATACGTTCTGTGATATTTGGCAGCAGTCTTTTTAATTCACCAAATCTCAGTTTTCCACTCATTAACCAGGAGCAAATCACTAAAGCCCATTGTCCGCCTATAATATTGGTGGTATAGGCTTCCGGACATTCTGCTGCCAATGCTTTTTTGTTGGCGAAATTGGTTGATGTTTCTTTGATCTTAGACATTACTTACATTTTTTATAGTACATAACAATGGGACGCTAACTACCCTAAATTAGGTTACTTGCTATATGTTTGCAACAGAAAATTTAAAATTTATGAATATGAAAACACTGGTTATTGTGATTCATCCTGATCTTCAAGGTGCTGTAGTTAATAAAAGATGGGTAGAAGAACTGAAGAAATTTCCTGATCAATATGTGATCCACCAATTGCATGAGTGTTATCCTGATGGGGTAATTGATGTAGCTTATGAGCAGCAGCTTGTTGAACAATATGATCAAATTGTATTTCAATTTCCTTACTACTGGTTTAATTGCCCATGGTTATTTAAAAAGTGGTTAGATGAGGTGCTTATTCATGGCTGGGCTTATGGAAGTGAAAGTGGGTATAAAGTTTCCGGTAAAAAAATAGCCCTCGCTATTAGCCTGGGGGTAGATGAGGTTGACTATCAGCCGACAGGGATTTACCACTATCCATTGGCTGACTTACTGCGTCCGTTTGAACTTTCTTTTGAATATGTTAAGGCCAGTTACCTGCCTCCTTTTGCCTATTATGGAATAGAGTACAATTCTTCTGAGGAGTGGATAGAAAAAAGCGTACAACCTTATCTGGATTTTTTAAATGCTTTGTAATTTTATGAGGTGGTTTAAACATGTGTTTTTTACAGTCATGCGCTGGCGTTTATTTTTGATCAATTTTTTTTAAAAAAAGTAAATTTCTTATCACACATCAAGATGAGTCTGGCGAAACATAGCGATTTTAGCTACTTAAACTTAGAATAAAATGTCAAAGATTCTTCATGTAATTTCAAGCCCAAGAGGCGAAGCATCCAATAGTATTAAATTGGCAAATGCAATTATAGATCAGTTAAGAGCACAGGATCCTGCTGCAGTTGTTGCGGTTAAGGATTTAACTAAAGCTCCATTTCCACATCTGGAAGAAGCGCATTTAAATGCATTCTTTACACCGATAGAACATCATACTGAAGAAAATAAAGCGGCTATCAGCCACTCTAATCAGGCCATTCAGGAAATTATGGATGCAGATGTGTTGGTGATCGGTGCACCGATGTACAATTTTAGTATTCCTTCTGTTTTAAAAGCATGGTTTGATCATATTGCTCGTGCCGGGATTACTTTTAAATATGGTGCAAATGGTCCGGAAGGTTTAGTTACTGGAAAAAAAGCATATATCGCTGTTTCCACTGGTGGAATTTATAGCTCTGGTGAGGCTGCTGGTTATGACTTTGTTGCTCCTTATATCAAAGCTTTTTTTGGTTTCATCGGAATTACTGATGTCACTATCGTTAGGGCAGAAGGTTTTGCCATCCCTGGTGTACAGGAAACTGCACTGGATAAAGCAATTGATAGTATTGTTTTGTAGATCAATTCACATCAACCTATAAGGTTTAAAAACCTTATAGGTTACTATTTAATTAAGGCTGTCTCTATATATGAGGTGGCCTTTTTTATGTAAAAGTTCAATTCATCATGTGTATGTAAGTGCCATTTGAATGGTTTATTGCTTAACCCCTTGTTTCTGTTGCTTCAACATATAGACAATCTGTTCCTGCGTAAATAGTGTTGTTTTTATAATTGTTAATTAAAAATAGTGTCTTTTTTCTATTTTTATTTGGTTCATTTCGGTGAAGCTTACATCTGTATGGTTTTTTCCATTCTTCAAACCAATGTGTAGCAGATTTTCAGATTTCTTTTTTTAAGATTAATGATATAATATCGTTCTTACCTTTTGCAAAGATGAATTTATTTTTGAATCCGAATTATTTTGAAGCATTATGATCGTTTTGTCGTTGTCCAAATGCCTTTCTATAAAAGTTGAATATCCTGGCCAACCTCCAGTATGATAGACGATTTTGCCGTATTTTTTAGAATTCCCTATGAACCACCCAAATCCATAATTAGTCTCTTTTCCATCTTTGGTTTTTGCAGAATTAAATATGAGTTCTTTATCTTTAGAATCTATCAATTTATCGGTATAAAGTGCTCTGTCCCATTTTAATAAGTCCTCTGTTGTTGAGTTTACTGTTCCATCACCCACGATTCCATCTAGATAATACGTGTAAAATTCTTTTCCAAAACTATCGGGAAGCACTTTGTGCCCTAAACTATCTGTGACATAACCAAGGGCATAATTTTCTATTTTTTTTGGTTCAAATCTACTTCTATAAATAAAAGTATTTTTCATTTTTAAGGGTTGAAAGATGTTTTCACTCAGAAATTGGCCAAATGTCTTTTTCGATACTTTTTCTATTATCAACCCTAGTAAAGTATAGCCAGTATCGCTGTACTCATATTTTTCGCCTGGTTGAAAAATAACTTTTGGTCTATATTTTGCAAAAATATTTACAATATCTTGATTCGTAGCAAATTTTGTTTTGTCCCACTTATTTTCAAAAATCTCTATATAGTCTGGAAGCCCACCCGTGTGATTCAGTAGGTTTTTTATGCTGATGTTTCCGTAGAAACTTAGTTCAGGAATATACTTTGAAATGTTGTCGTCATAGTTCAGTTTTCCTTGTTTTTCCAACAAAACAATTCCCATAGCAGTAAATTGTTTGGAAACAGATGCCAACTCAAATATTGTCTGGTTATTAATTTTTTGCTCGGTTTTCTCATTAGCGAGGCCATAACTTTTTTCAAATATGATTTTCCCTTTGTCTGCAATCAGCACATTTCCATTGAACATTTTCTGCTTAAAAAGAGAGTTAAATAAACTGTCAAGTTGCTTATTTTGCTTAGATTGACCAAATGTGAGATTAAATGATAACAATCCAATTGTAATTAGTAAAAATGTTCTTCTCATAGTGTGTTCATTAGAATTGCCTGTAACTTATATATATCAGCCATAAACATGCTCCATTGGTAAAAAAGAATGTCTATGAAAACCCTAATCCATAGTATAGCAATAACCTCATGTTTCCATTGCAGTTCAATACAGAAAAAAAGTGAATTAAAGGATCAAAGCATAATTATAAATAAAATTATTGATATAGTATATGTAGATGAAGTTCGACCTAAATCTGTTTTGATCAGTGAGCAATTATTATCAAATTTTGATCAGTATTTAACAAATTTTGAAGGAGAAAAAAAGGACGATTCTTTAACTATATTGATGAATGGAAAATGGAATTATTTAAAGCAGATACAATCACATTCTTATTCAAAAGACTGGAAAAAAATTTCGCTTTCAAAATCTATTAACGGTAAAAAAATGATCAGCGAAAAAAAGAAAGGAGAAGAGATTTGTTTTAGTCTAGTTCAGTTTTCCCCAGATGATACCAGGGCATTTGTAGTTTATAGTAGAACTTCTAATCATATTGCACAATCAACCGTTTTCTTTTTCTTTGAAAAGAAAAATGGTAATTGGACAAATACGGCTCATTACATACCTTTTTTTGATTAACATCTAATACAATGTTTAGTTGGCTGTTTCGAGTATTTGAGACAGCCTTTTTGTTTATATTGCATACTACTTGCGAAGGAGTGGCATCTTAGTATAAATAATTTTGCTGCAGCCTGCTAATTTCATGTCCTTAAAACGGTGGTTTTATGAGATTCTGAAATCTGTTTGGGGCTGAATCATTGTTCTACAACCTCAGTTTCCCAAAAACTTGTACCACAAAACAAAGTTTATTAAATTCACAGAGATACGTTTTAGTGATACAGTAATAAGATTGAATACCCCTTATGTTTTTCAAAAAGTACATTTTTCAAGCTAACTAGCTAGAACCTATATTTGTAATACACATCTAGGATTTTTATTACAGTTAATTAAATCCCATATTTAAACTAAGGGATTGAATGCGTGACGGCTCCATCTTGTCAAATAGATGCCATACATGACAATACTCTACCTGCCACCCTGTTTCATGTAGCATAGTTTGTACTTTAATTTTATGGAAATATTGGTGGAGCTTCTCTTAGAATTCTTATTTAGCCTGCTATCATTAGGAAAATTTTGAAGAAAGAAGAAGTGACTATTGCGCCCCACTGGTTTTTGGTTATGGTTATTTTTGCTATTTAACGGAATTCCCTTACTATCCTTTAAAAACACGCCAATAGCGAGGATCATACTATAACCCATGCTGCCCTATCATCCACTAACCGTATTGGAATTCCCAAATCCATCATCTCTACTAGCTTTTTATTGAATTCATTAGGTTTACGTAATTATTGCATCAAAGCCAAAAGCAGAAATTGCTTCACCTGGCCCTCGATATCGCGCACCTCAGCGGAGAAGAATGTTTCAGCATCTCAATGCAAATCGATAAAAAGATAATCAGCAATGATCGACAGAACTAACCTACATGCTTCGATAATTTTGACAAACATAAAATTGTTAAATTCAATCCTTATATTTTCAGAGTGATGGAGAAAATCTGATTTCTCATCAAGCAATTTAATTCAAGCCTATTTATTTGATTAGTTTCAAAATATTCAAGAATACTTTTTGCAGGAGCGAGCTTTCTTCAGTTACTATTTCCACATCGGCTTGCATACCATTCCTTAGGATAATTTTTCTTGCAGGCTCCTTATTTTCAACATTATCAAAACTAATCTTGGCCATAAAAACACTGTCTTGTACTGCAACTTCTGACACGTAGGTTAATTTTCCTTTGATCATGCCGTATTGCTCATAGGGATAACTTTTCAGCTTAACCAGTGCCCGTTGCCCCAAGCTAATTTTCCCCATGTTGTATTGAGGAATATGTACCACTCCAAAATAATCAGTGTTTCCAGGATTGACAATAAAGACGTCTTGATTGATCATGATATTTTGATTTACCTGGATCATTCCTGAAAAGGTGACTTTACCATCCGATGGTGCCATTAGTATATAATCTTTTATCCATTGGTCACTCTCGCTAATGCACTGTCTCAAAGACTGGTCAAATTTCGCCCGTTCTTCTATTATTGTATGTCTTAAATCAAGTAGTTCTTTTTGCTTCGAGATATAAATGCTTGCATTCGTAAGTATTGAGGTTTCAGCTTGCTGAAGTGGTAGCTTAGCAGATAAATACTTGTTTTCTTGCTGAATGTATTCGCTTCTGGAGATTACCTTATTATTATATAGTTTTCTATATGCCTGGAATTCCTGCTCATCATTAAAGAATTGCTGGGATTGGATCTCTTTCTGTTTGATGATCTGATTCTTAATTTTTTTGATATCAAGCAGATCCCTCTCCAAATATTGAAGCTTACCAAGATAGTATCCATTTTTTTGCGTAGATTGAAATTGGAGGTATTGCTGAAAAAAACTCTGGTAGCTAGTTTGTAATTCCCCTAAATCTAAATTTTCTGGAAGATTAATATTAGAGGCTGATATTGGAAGGTTTAGTCTAATTTTCTTTAATTGCTGATTTAATAACAACACATCTTTATGCTGGGCTGTGCTTTCTATAAAAGCAAGTGGTTGAGATTGTTTCACAAAGTCACCGTTGTTCACGAGGAGCGCTATAAGTTTTCCACTATGACGCGCAAGAACCTGCTTAGGAGCGTTTGAAGAGTTGACGATTAGTTTAGTATTCACCACGTCTGGGTATTTTATCCATGAAGAAAGTACCACAATCCCTACAAGGATAATAAAGAAAACTGTAATTCCCCAACGGAGAATCCAAGGCGGCACGGCAGTGATAATCTCCTCAACGTCTTCGCTGTTACTTTCCTGAAATATGATTTCTTGTGGCATATGTCAAGCTCCTAATTCCAACTGATTTTTAACCAATTCAAAATAATCTCCTCGCTTACTGGTAAGTTCTGCATGCGTACCCTGTTCCGTTATAATACCATTTTTCATCACGATGATATTATCAGCATTCTTAACTGTGCTTAAGCGGTGAGCAACGATCACAACTGTTCTACCTTTAAAAAAAGCTTCTAAATTTTCCATGATGACCTTTTCATTTATAGCGTCCAAAGCATTTGTAGCTTCATCAAAAAATATATATTCGGGATTTTTATATACTGCTCTCGCGATTAGGATTCTTTGCCTTTGTCCTTGGCTGATTCCGTTCCCTTCAGCACCTATTCTGGTATTTAAACCTAAAGGTAGGCTACGGATAAAGTCCGTGATATTAGCAACATGAATGGCTTTCTTTAGTTTTTCCTGATCTGGGTACTCATCACCCACTGCGATGTTTCGGACAATATTATCAGAAAAGATAAAGCCGTCCTGCATCACAACACCACATATACCTCTCCAGAAACGAAAGCTGATTTGGCTAAGATAAGTATGGTCTACTTTTATATCACCATATTGCGGCTCATAAAACCGGAGTAACAATTTAAGAATAGTTGTTTTTCCACTTCCGCTCATTCCCACTATCGCCGTAGTCTTCCCTTCTGGTATAGTCAGATTGATATTTGATAACACAGGGTCATTACCTGCACCTGGATAAGTAAAAGATAAGTCATTTAGTGTAATATCCTTCCCGATCGGAAGTTCGCTCATAAAGGATTTTCCCTCTGGTTCTTCATTTGTAATATCTCTGATTTCATTTAACCTTTCCAGCGATATCTTCGCGTCCTGTAATTGTTGTATGAAATTTAACATTTGTTCAATTGGACTATTTAACTGCCCGATAATGTATTGAACAGCCATCATGGCACCCAAGGTCATTTGACCATCAATCACAGATTTTGCTACCAAGAATGTAATTAACACATTTTTGCTCTCATTGATAAAAAATGTTCCGGCCTGCTGATATTGTCCAAGTGCTAGATTTTTTACATTGAATCTAAACAAACCCGCTTGAATGCTTTCCCAGGCCCAGCGTTTCTGTCTTTCACAATTATTTAGCTTTATCTCCTGCATACCAGAAATAAGCTGTACCAATTCACTTTGATTTTTCGAAGACAAATCAAATTTTTTATAATCAAGATCCCTCCTTTTTTTCAGGAAAAGAACCACCCAGATTCCGTAGAGAATACTGCTGGTGAGAAAAATAAAAAAGATGCTGGTATTGTAATAAGCCAATACGAAACTGAACAAGACAAGGTTGAACATCGAAAAAATAACGTTTAACGTCGATCCTGTCAAAAACGATTCAATCCGATGTTGGTCGCTCATTCTTTGCATAATATCACCAGTCATCTTTGTATCAAAGAAGCTCATCGGGAGCTTCATGAGTTTAATCAGAAAGTCAGTCAGAATAGATATATTCACCCTGGTACTGATATGCAGCAGAATCCATGATCGGATAAAATCAACACTCATTCTTCCGATAATCAACATCGTTTGTGCGATAAGGATGATATATATGAAGTTCAGGTTTCGTGTATTAATCCCTACGTCGACAATTGACTGCGTAAGAAAAGGCAACATTAATTGCAAAATAGCGCCCACCCCCAAACCCAGCAAAAGCTGAACAAATAATTTCTTATATGGATAAAAATAAATTAAGAGGTAACTGATCCCAATCTTTTTGGGTTTATCATCTTCTCTGTGGTAAAACTCTGGTGACGGAGACATCAAGAGTACAATACCATGGTCAACCGAATTATTATGGCCCACTACCCAGCACTTGGAAAATTCTTCCTCTGAATAGTTAATTAGTCCTTTAGCTGGGTCAGCTATATAGAAAATATTTGCGTTTTTGCTATTTTTAGAACTGCTCGCCTTGGTTTTATAGAGCACAACAAAGTGAGATTGATTCCAGAATAAAATCGCGGGAAGCTCACACTCCTTTAATTTTTTTAAGGATATCCTCACCCCGTTTGTCCTAAAGCCAATTGATTCGGCAGCTTCACTAAGACCAAGTAAAGAAACGCCTTCTCGATTTATCGAAGTGATGCTACGTAGTTTCTCTAAATTGTAGGTTTTCCCATAAGCTTTGGCTACCATTTTGAGACAGGTAGGCCCACAGTCCATCTGATCCAACTGCTGGTAAAAATGAAACTTCCGCATTTATGCCAATATATAGTGAAGTGTTTGAGTATGATGATTTAGCTTAAGAGGGTTCGAGGAACTGGAAACTTCACTTTGTTGTCGAAATTTTAGGAATATGCGTTTAATTGCATTGGGAATACCTTTGAAAGTAACATTTTTTGTAACCTCGTCTAAACAAATCATTAGTCCTGTCCATTTCTTAAAAAACTCATCTTTCCCAAGGTGCTCAATTTCTTCGCCATCAATCAAAAATTGACCTGAATTGAAATTTTGAACCAACATCAGGTATTCCCTATCATTTTCCTTACAATGGGTAATAAAAGGGTATAGATGGTCTAATTGAAAGGTTGTTTTCTCAACAACCAGAATGGTATTGGAAATGTTGACATCATTTAAATAATCTGTTACGGTCATACTGGGATAATGAGGATGTGAGTGAAAATATATTAGCACATCTTGGCAAAGACTATGAAAACTGAAATACCGAAGTAAATTAATCATGAAAAGGTCCAACCGATCTAAAGGACCTGTAAGTGAATCTAGTAACATTCTTTGCTAAATGTATTTGTTAAGCTATTTGTTTGTTTCGAAAGTATATCCGGGATGGGCTTATCTTGTATTCATCTGGTATCACTTTTGGGACATTGCGAGGTTGATATACCCTTTTTAACCAATATAAGTGATATAGAATAGCCTCCAGTTTGTTATCGTAAAAAATTTTACCCTGTTCAAATTTTATTTTACCTGGAATGCCCTCCATGAGTAAAAAATCAAAATGTGCATTGATTTCAGCTTCTCTTACGGCTTTAAGAACCACATGAGTAAAGCTTTCTATCTCCGTTTCTATCTCAAAAATTGATTTTCCCTCTGTCAATGAATCGTGCATAAAATTGCATTCATCAAAACAATAATGCTTAGGTTCACTAAAAACTTTGATAAAATCAGCACTTTTTTTAAAGAGGCTATTCATAACATAACAGTTTCTATAGATGGCAAAGCATCCCGTTGTGTAATCATGCCTAACGCTTATAAAGTCGAATTTGCCTAATAATTCATCTGTAATAAAGCCCCTGATATTGCCATATATAATATCGATATCACTTTGCCCCCAAAAGTCGTATCCTTTGATATAATCGGAGAACAAAAATCCATAAGCCGGCTTGAAATCACAAAGTTTATATGGAAAATCTATATTCACTTTGAAGCCCAATTTTTTTGAAGCCAGGTCTCCAATTTCGTTCATTGATAATTTTTGAGCCCGAAGATTGGGCAGTGAGCCAAAATCGTACTCATTATCAGTGAATATCAGAAAATCAATATCAGGATTAAACTTGCATGAATGTAAAAAAAATGGGAAATACCAGGGAAAATCCCCAAAAAAACAGATAATTATAGCAATCTTTGGTTTATGCATCGCGGTGTTATTTAACATGATTAGTTAGTTCCATTTTCTTTACTCGGAAGGTTAATTATCCCATCTGCTTTTGCCTGCCTCAATTTTCACAATAGCTGCGTTAATTGATTGTTCTTGATGCTTATCATGGGCATTTCGATTCTTATTTAACTCGGCTACCGCTTCTTTGACGCGTCCCAGTTTAAAGAGAAGATCTGCCTTGGTCCAGAAACTATATTGATTTCCCGGGAAATCCTTCTTTCCATACCAGCTCAGTGCATCATTAAGCAATTTTTTGTCATTGCACTCAAAGAATAAGGTTTGTGCAGCACGCTCGAACAATTCATTACTTAATGATTTTTTAATCAACTGATTAGTTACCAGTTTCACCATCTGCGCCCAATCCTTATTCCAGCTGAAATAATTGATTTTCGAATAGTTCATTATTTTAGGTGCGAATGCCGGATAAATTGAAACTACCTTCTTCTGCAATTCCCCCCAGTTTACTTGCTTTTTTACCTCCCCGCTATATATTGTCATCATAGCCTCGGGTTTGTAATCCGCTATTCCATTTTCGCGTACATAACGAATTGCGATTTCGTTAAATGCAATATTCGAAATGACATTTGAACTTTTATCTTTACCTGCCACCTGATCTACGCGATTTGGATTTGCATAAATGGTCTTGAAGCCAACATCACTACTTTTCTTTGTAGCGATTACCAGAAGTTCAATATTTTTTCTGGTCAGCAAATTTTTCTGGGTTTTCAGGTAGCTGTTGATGTACTCATTTGACTTTACGAAATCATTAACCCTCATACTCATATCAACTAGCTTTGATAGAAATTCTTCTTCCCTGTTGCCACCGTCGTATTCTTTAGTAAATGCAGTGTATTGGGTGGTAGGGTTCAATGCCATATTAAATTCCAATAACAATTCTTCGGCATTCTTATACCCTACAATTCGGTGAACGGCTTCTGAATTTGGCCCCAAGATAATATACGTAGGATAACCCTCCACCCGAAGTTCCCTGACTAGTCGAGCAGCATCGGCATATTTGAGTTTCGTTTGCAGGCTGTCCTTGGCGCTCGTATCACATTGATACCTGGATGAAATAAAGTTTTTATTAATAAAGGAAACTATTGTATCCTGATTCAACACCTCTGCATCCATCCGTTTACAGGGTACACACCAGGTGGTACTGAAATCAACAAAAATGTATTTATTATCTTTTTTTGCCTTTTCCGCGATCTGATTCCAGGTTAGACTATCTTCAAAGTTTATGGACTTAACCGCTTTCTGTCCCATGACAAAACATCCGAATGTGATACTAAATATAATGGTAAATACAATTGATTTCATAATTTGTAAATTTGATTGGACCAATATTGGGATCGAGCTTTATTACTCAATCCCAATGATAATTACCCAGCGCACTTCCACGCACCGCCCTGACAGATACCATTACTTCCAGAAGGTACCCAAGTACTGGTACCGCAGGATGTGCAATTTTGGTAGTTACAGCATTTATAATAACCACCTGGTTCACCACTACCGGCCATGATTTTTTTCATCTCACCTCTGCTTAAAGAAGATTTAATTGCCTCTAGGTTAATTTTTTGTGTTTTCATTTTTTTAAGGTTAACTTTAACAATAAGAGTTTGTTGTCCTTTCACGCAAGGTCAGCTTAAGCGATATAGATTTACGTCTATACTCGTTCGGGGGCTTTTCGTTTGCAACCTTAGAGCCCCCTTTGTATACAAAGCTTTTAATAAATCAGCCAGCGGAATACCCTGCCTAGCCTAGCAAATACTTTATGTCTTCAATCATATAAATTTCTGGCAATTGATATCCATTTATAAAAATGGTAGGGGTAAATTGTATTTCTGCCATTGAACACCATTGTTTTTGATTTTCGATTGCTTGAAGCACTTTTTGATCGGTTTCGAGTGGATATTTCCGCATAAAGTCTTTTGATTTTTTTTCGCTTTCATACCATTCCCGTATGATTTCTCCAACTTGTCCACTAACTTTCGATCTTCCAAGTGCAGTAAGGTGCGTAGCCACGTTAGTGCGATCCTGGTCATTGTCATTTAAACTAAAAATAACATTCAACCTAAAATCTTCACGTACTTGCAACCAATCATTTAACGTTTTGTGTGCTTTCGCACAAGGTCCGCAGAATGGGTTGCTAACCATTGTAATTACATTTTCTGCGTTAGGGTTTCCAAGGGTAATAGGCATCAATTCTTCAGTAACAGCATACCTGGGCTGATTGGTCAGCGCTTGATGGAACAGAGCCTGGTCGTATTTGAATAAATTCAATTGGTTTTTCAAAGACTTGAGGCGAACCGAACTTAAAAAAAATGGCTTTAAAAATGCCCAGCATAGAACCGGGATTAAAAAACACAAAGAAATTATCCCGATTTCATTAATCGAGACATTATCCGGGAATCGAAAGCTGCCAAACCCCAATCCAACCAAGAATTCAAGTATAAGCAGCCCCTGTACCGAGCAACATAGGACACACCATTTCTTAAGTCTAAATTGATAGTTCAAAGAATAAATTGTATATGGGAGCGCCAGTACATTAAGCCAAAAAGTAAACCACAAAGTAGAAGTTAGCAACACAGACAGAAAGGTTCCCGCAAAATAGAAAAAGCCGACCTCACTCCAGCTTAACCAATCGGTCAATTTTGCTGCATCAGATTTTAGAATGGCATTGCAATCATCTTTCCCAGACAAGCCACACAAATTCCGGATGAACGGATTGTCTGAATTTAACGATTGAAGTAAAAGCAAAATTGTCGCCGCAATTCCAAAAAGTTTTAATGTGCCGATTGAAAGGTATTCTAAAAAAGGTTCTTTCATTGCAATCAGCGAACCAAAAATAATCAGCATGGAAGTGAAACATAATGGAAGCGTGAGATCTTTCAATAAAAACTCAAATCTTTTTTTATGGTAGTCTTGCTCACCGCTGCTGCTATTTTTCTCAGCATGTAGGACAATACCATCCCATCGTTCCAGAAATTCAAGCTCTGCAATATGGCTTTTATTATTCACCTCATCTGTTATCAATACTTTTTGATCTTGAATAGCATGTACTAATACGAACCTTCCACCCTTTTCATGGAAATGTGCCAGGAATGGGAAGTGCAGATTAGTCGAGTTGTATTCATCCTTTTGAATGTGAAACGCTTTATGATTTACTTTCCACTCCGTCAGGCAATCAATAATCGAAAGCAGACTTGGATACTCAGGGTGATTTTCTAAATTCTCATCAACGGTATTTCTGTTTACGGGGATTTCCAGAGATCTCAACAATTGAAATAAAACTGTTTTTGCATTATGCCTTGGGTTCAAACGGAGCGCTATCATATACTTGGTTTTGTTTGATGAAAATATTAACTTTCACCAAGCGTATGAAAGAAAATGCTTGAATGAGACTATTAGCTACACAACTCCAAGGAAAATCAACTTCATTCCATATATTTAATAGATAAGCTTTTCAATAAGCACCATCAGAATTGGATTTCTTGATACCCGCTTTACAAAATCGAGCCTTCACTGGTGTAACACTCACTGAAATCAAATTTTCGGAACCAAATATTTTCTTCGGGGCACAATATTCTGGCAAACTTAATTTTTATTACTTTCGTAAGTTCTACCTTATATCTATGCCTATACTCAAATGCGCAATAGTCGATGATGAATCTTTCGCTATTGAATTATTATCAGAAAACATTAAACTCTTTCTAGACTTAAAACTTATCAAGACCTTTAATGACCCAATACAAGCTTTAGTAAATATTTCGAAAGAAGATAAAATTGATATTCTTTTCCTGGACATCGATATGCCAGAACTTTCAGGAATTGAACTTGGACAGCGGCTTAGAGACAGAGTAAAGTATGTGATATTTACAACAGCCTATTCTAAATATGCTATTGATGCATTTAGAATTAAAGCGGATGACTATCTGCTGAAACCTATTGAGAAATTAAGGTTTATAGAATCAATGCAATCAATTTTAGCGAAAGAGTGTAATCTGTCATCACAGAAAAGCCGGTCGCTGATATTTATAAAAAGTAATGTTAAGGGAAAATTTATCAGTATCAAACTCAATGATATCACCTTAGTTTATGTAGAAGGCCATAAGTTATTTATCGTAACACAAACCCAACTTCATGAAACCTCTGAAAGCTTAAAAAACACCGTGCTAAAACTCTCACATGACTCAAGATTTCTAAGGGTTCACAACTCAAATTTGATCAATATTGAACGAATAGTAAAAATTGAGGGAAATACGATTGAGATGGAAGGAAACTACAAAGTGCCTGTAAGCGAAACCTACAAAAAGAAGCTCATGGACACTTTGGGAATGCTTGATAAAGATATTACAGAATAAGATTTGTTTATAGCATCTGATGTGATATAATAGATGTCACAGTGTGAGTTGCATTGGTAGTTGTAGGGTCAGTTGATCTCTTAGGTTCAGACTTGCTGGATTTAAAAATAAATAAAGTTGTTTTTTTTAGTTTCGATTTCATTTTTTTTTCTGAAACTTAAAAGCAACTAAAAGAATATTAAAATTATTAGCTTAAATACCGGGATTGGTCTCATAGAAAGGATGATTAATTACTTTAAAAAAAAACCACTTAATAAAAAAAACATTAAAATCCACCTGTTAGGCTGGTGTATGTTCATCATTTATGATGCTTTCATCGGAGGCTTGGTCAAGGGTAGTTTTGGAACGCCGGGAAACTATATTGTGCATTACATAATCAATATTAGTCTTTTCTATGTGCACGCCCTGATTATTTTACCAATTGCACTGAAGTCGATTATTCAATCCATTTTTAAGCTACCAATTCTGCTATTCCTTGAATTATGCGTATATGAATGCATTATATACGCTGTCGATGCATTTCTGATCAAATACACCAATATTCTGGCGATCGATGGTCTTCATTTCGACAGAACCTTTATCCTGGCATATATATGGAGAGGACTATATTTTATGCTTTTTAGTACAGGATATTACCTTTTCAGGCGCTACAAAGCTGAAAGGGACAAAAATGAAGCCCTGCAGCAAAGTCATTTTGAAATGCATTTAAAAAAAGAGGTTATTGAAAAGAAGATGGCTCAAGCTAAAATCGCATTTCTAATAGCGCAAATAAACCCACACTTCCTTTTTAATACACTCAACTACATCTACTACACTATAGTTAAAGATTCGCCGGACAATGCGGAATCAATCATGATCCTGTCCAAACTCATGCGTTATTCTTCTGATATAGAAAATGCAGAAGAAACGATATTACTCGTTAAAGAGGCAGAATACGTTAGCTGGCTGATGGAATTATATAAAATCAGGCTAAAGCAAAATTTCATTATGTCCTTCGATGCCTCCCCCCAGGCAAAGGAATGGAAGATAATTCCTTTTCTGCTCATCACTGTTGCTGAAAACATATTGAAGCACGGTTTGATTAGTGACCCTCGCCATCCTGCCATCTTAACTATAGCCCAGGATAACGAAGGAAATCTCCTCATTACCTCTTTAAATAAAATCAAAAAAGCTATTGATCCATCGGGTCTCAAATCTGGCCTGGCAAATCTGGAAGAAAGGATGCGTATTTTTTATGACAATCAGGCATCTTTGGAATATAAGGCAAATCTTGAGCAGAACTTTGAGTTAAGGATAATGATTCCGAAAACCTTCAAGACTTGATTTTTTAGTTTCGCAACTCCAAGGAAGCTAAATATCAAAAAAAGAGATCAATTGGGTTGTGATGGCGATCATGTTCGTAATTTTTTTCTTGATTACCTTTTTCTTGAGAAGTTTTTACAGTTATTTTTCAGAAGAGCGAGAGAAAATTTCAAGACGAAAAAATAAGCTTTAGTAGCCAATAATTTTTTATCCTCTGATAAGTATCCACTGCACAATTTCAACATATTTACATAACCCCCAATAATATTGAATTTCATATTTTTCTACTAAAGGATTCTTATAAAACACACATATGAGCAATAACTTGTCTCAAAAAACGAATAATTTATTAGTTTCCAGAATGAGAGATTTTGCATAGTAAGTTCAATTTCACTAAATTAATACTGTTCACAATCGAACCATTTCTGTCCGAATATGAACATGACTTCTATTTCCCAAGCAGATAATGTATTATCTTTCAGTGTGTTGAGTATGTTTTTTAATTTGGCATAAATTTTACAACTGTAGACAAAACGATTCAATATGTTTTCTTTGAACTTTAAGATTGCCATAAGATCCTTATTAAAAAACAAATGGATATCCGTCATAAACATTGGTGGACTCGCAATTGGGTTAGCTTGTTGTTTACTGCTGTTACTGTACATCGGCTATGAGTGGAGTTTTAATACTAAATTTAAAGATTTGGATCGCATCTATATTTCGATGATTAATAGCAAGACAAATGGTACGTTGCGTACATTAGCCTATGCTCCAAGTAAGCTTGCACCTGCTGCCAAGGAAAGCATACCTGGTATAGAATATGCATCCAGGATTAATTGGCATCCTGGTACACAATTTGGTAATCAAGCATCAAACTTCCGCTTGAATGCCATTTCGGTGGACCCGGATTTTTTGAAGATATTACAATATCATTGTTTAAGTGGCAATATGTTAACTGCACTAAATACTCCTGATGGCGTAATTCTAACAGAAAACACAGCACAGAAAATGTTTGGAAATTCAAACCCTGTAGGCAAAAGTATAAAATGGAATAACGCAAGAATTTTAACTGTAACTGCTGTAATCAGTGATATAGAAAAGAATGAGACATTTCAATTTGATGCTATTCAAAGCTGGGCTTTTGATGAATCTGTTAATGAGCAAATTAGGACACTTGAATGGGGTGCCATATCTTGTCAAACAATCTATAAATTGAGAGACAAAAATTCTTATTATCAAACGGATAAATCATTACGAGCGCTTATTAAGCTTAATGATCCTGAAACTAATAATGAAGCCTTCTTATTTCCATTCAAAAAATATCATTTATACTCCGAATTTTCTGATGGTAAGGTAGTTGGCGGCAAAATAGATCAATTAAAATTATTTCTTCTTCTCGCTTGTTGCGTTTTATTGATTGCGAGTATTAATTATATGAATTTATCTACCGCTCGATCTGAAAAAAGAGCCAGGGAAGTGGGTGTTCGTAAAGCGCTTGGCTCAAATAGGAAATCATTAATGATGCAATTTTTTATTGAATCTTTATTGTTTTCTACAATTGCTACCGTTATTGCGCTGGTACTTCTTGAGCTGTCGTTACCGTATTTTAATTATTTGTTGGACACTAATACAGAGATTGACTATGGTTCATACAGAATCTGGGGAATTTTAGCGGGCCTTGTCTTAATTACAACCTTGATAGCGGGAAGTTACCCCGCTTTTTATCTATCATCTTTTTCTGCAAACAAAGTGCTAAAAGGCTTTAAAGGTACAGGAACCCTATCTGTTAGAAAGTTATTAGTCGTTATTCAATTTAGCCTTTCAGTTTGCATGATTATATGTGCAATTACAATTCATTCTCAGATACAATATGTTACCAATAAGCCATTAGGATTTGATGAAAATAATCTATTGCAAATTCGCCGCGACGGAAATTTTAAAGATTTCACAAGATTAAAATTTTTTAAAGAACAGTTGAAAAATTCCGGATCTGTTTTATCTATTTCTGAAATAGGAGGAAGCTTAACAAACAATTCTAACAGTTCCGGTGATTTTGTTTGGCCTGGGAGAGATATGAGTAAAGATATATCCATTCAATTCAGGAGTATAGGGTTCGATTATGTGAAGACTATTGGAGCAAAGATGTTGAAGGGGCGGGATTTCTCAATAAATTTTCCGGCAGATACCTCTACATCTTTAATTCTAAACGAGGCTGCAGTTAAAATAATGGGGTTAAAAAATCCTGTGGGCTCACTAATAAACTGGGGTGACGATGAATCATTGCAGATTGTAGGGGTTATCCAGGATTATTCTAACGATGGAGCTGATTCAAAAGTATTACCAACGGTGTTTTACAATAATCCTAAGCGTACCGAAACAATGCTTTTAAAATTAAATCCTGCGGTATCATTAAACGAATCTGTAAATAAAATTAAGGCGCTATGGCAGCGTTTAAACCCTGCGTTTCCAATCGAAATTGAGTTTACTGATAAATACATGTCTGAAAAGTTACATGACGAAAAAATAACCAGTGTACTCGCCAACCTTTTTGGAGGTTTTTGTATTTTCATCTCCTGTTTAGGTCTATTGGGCTTAGCTATTTATATAGCCGAACAAAGGCAAAAAGAGATTAGCATCAGGAAAGTGTTAGGTGCTGATTTAAATAGTATCCTATTTCTATTGAATAAGGACTTCATTAAGCTGGTGATTATATCGAACGTTTTCGCATTTCCTATTGCTTATATATTGTCGAGCAAATGGCTAATGCAATACGATTATAGCGTGAATATAGGCATTTTGCCATTTTTTTCCGCATTTTCGATATCTGTATTCATAGCCTTAATCTGCGTTAGTCTACAAACCATGAAACTCGCTCGGGGGAATCCTGCAGATGCTTTAAAATACGAATAATTTTTTATTGCTAATTTTTACTGGTCGTCATCCAGGGAATCTGGCAGACTCAAACATTCTCGAATACACCCATTCATATACCAATGTATCTAACAACCATTCATCAACATGCTAATTGAATGAAAATCGAAGGAATTAAGTTTTGATCTCTATGGGGCAATCTTTTCTGAATTTATAAGTAGACTTGAAATGTAATTACATTGAGGGATGATATAAAAAATATATAATCCGAGAGTTTCGCAAGTGAGGTTAGAAAACAGTAGCATCACACTAGGGAATTATTTCAAAATATCACAAAGCAAAAATTCTCTTTCAGCTATAAAATTCTTTCTGCAACATTCGACGCAGAAGACAACAACTGTCTCACAAAACGAAGGTATCCATTCCCCTACTGTAGATCTTTCTTTCAGCTGTAACTCTCCATGAATCAATTGCGACAAAGTGAAAATTGACAAACAGAAATAGACAAATTAGGCTGTTTGTAGACCAATATAAAAACAGCTATTATTTATAAAGCCATTTTTTTATGAGCCTGGTATAATTGGGCATAACGACATAAACCATTAGGAAGACGATAACTCCTGAGCTGACCAGCGCATCAAAATAATGATTAGTAGTAATTTGAATGGCGTGCAGGATAGGGAAAATCAATAAAGGGATTAATATACTTAGCGGATAGATGGCAGACCAGGTTACCAAATACTGTTTCCAGCGGACAGGAACCTTTGTACCCTCGTTCTCTGCATTGAAAAGAAAATCCAGCCCGGATTTTACCTGATATCTATCGTGTTTTCTGAAAAATGGACTTACCTTTTCAATTAGCGCCTCCCTAGCTGGTGATTCCATCCAGTTTTTTAGATTATCAATGGTATCGTATCGGATGATAACGGTATAAACAAATGTCAACTTGGGTATGGGTCTTACAATCTGAAGATCGATAAACCCACGAGAATGCTTTGACATGGGTACAATTTCATCTAGCCATTTCTCATATTCTTTCTCTTTACCCTCCAGAATGTGATGGGTAATTACAACAGATGCCCCTTGTTTTTCCATGTAGATATGCTATTAATTAAAACCCTCTTTTATATTGCCATGGAATAGCGGTTTCGATATCAAGTTCTTTTGCTGAATGGATAGCAAAATAGGGATCCCGCAGATGCGCCCTGGCAATAATCGTCAGATCGGCCTGTCCATTGACTATGATATCATTTGCCTGTACAGCGTCCGTAATCATGCCCACTGCACCTGTCATCACCCCAACTTGCCCTTTTATGGCTGTGGCAAATGGTACTTGATAACCCGGGTACACCTTGTCTTTGCTAACATTTGTAAAGCCACCACCAGAAGCAGTAATAAAATCAACCCCATTTTCCTTCAGAATTTCTGAAAGCGCTATACTATCATCCAACTTCCATCCCTCAGGCCCATCCACATAATCTACTGCAGAAATCCTTACCATAAGCGGCATTCCCTGTGGAATTGCGTTCCTGACTGCCTGGACGGTCTCAACCAAAAAGCGAATTCTGTTCTCCAGAGAACCTCCATATTTATCCGTCCTTTTATTGATAAGTGCAGAATAAAACTGATGAAACAAATAACCGTGACCAGCGTGTAGTTCAATGGTATCAAATCCTGCCTCAACCGAGCGAAGTGCCGCTTCCACAAACTTAGTTTGCAAATCCAGAATTTCACCAACAGTCAATTCCTGAGGAGTTACACCATTCATTATCGTTGCAGAGCAAGATTTAACCGTCCATCCCCCTTCCTGACGGGAAAGTGGCTTCATGCCCATATTCGGGTGAGAAAGACTTCCCTTACCCCCTGAATGCCACAGTTGGATCCCGATTTTCGAATCTTGCTCATGAACAAAATTTACAATTGTTTTCCAGCCTTCCATTTGTTCATCATTCCATATCCCTACATCACTTAAAGTTGCAAGACCATCAGGAGAAACAGCCGTGCATTCGGTTATGATAAGCCCTGCGCCACCCACTGCCCGACTGCCCAAATGCACCAGATGCCAATGGCCAGGTATTCCATCTTTGGCACTATATTGCTGCATTGGCGATACGACTATTCTATTTTTCAAGGTAAGATCCCGAAGGTTTAGCGATGAGAATAAGTTCATTTTTTTTAAAGTTGTGTTTTTTTAAGATTGTTTTTGCCTAAGTTAAAGCTATGGTGAATAGATCGCTCAACTCATTTAAGACTTTTTTAATTTTTATACTCTTTGAGTCCCGATTTCCAAGAAGATCTAAACGTCGTTCCACCAGAGGTAAAAACCCATATTGGAAATAGTGGTTTTCAGATCATGCGCCCTTAATCTGACCATTGTAAAATCATTATTTGGCATTCTTATCTACCGGTTAATCTGCCCTAATGACTGAAGCCTCTCCAGCACTGCATTTACCGAAAATACAACCATTCTTTGATCGACATTTCATTGTTCAAATGAAGTAAGTGATTTATAAATATTCGTAAAGCTTGCGTATTGTTTTCTTATTAGTACAGTACTGTTACTGTCAATGCTATAGTCAAACTTTCTGACATAAGTAAATCAAATGTTGATTCGTAAATTATAGAAATCTTGGGTTGAAATAATATCATGTTTCAACGTCTATTAATTTAACGACACCTGTATATTTTTCTTAAAACTTAACCAATCATCATAACCTATAAACTGGCAAAAGCTATTCAGTACAAATGGTAAAACTTCACTAGTGTGCGGTAAGGGACAAAAAAATCTTCTAATAGAGCTTATTGAAACATAATTCTGATCCTGCTCAAATATCCGAATTGAGATCACCTTAAAGGAACTATCACTAATTTCGTCAATTCCGCAATGCAATAAGACGCCTTTTTTTAGCAAAGTGTAATATTCGCTTTCGGTCATATTCTGTTATATTATACTAAGGTAAAAATCTAGAACATTAATTTTCAAAAAAAATAAAACTCAATGTTCGCGCAGATGTAAATAATATGATACATCTAAACAAAATTCCAATAACAACATCCGTAGCACTTAGATTAAAGCTTAACATTTTACACTACATTTGTGACTATATTTAAAGAAGGTATTATGACCAAAAACAAAATTTTGGTAATTGATGACGATCTTTCATTGCTTGAAGCCCTTGAAGCTTTTCTTTATCAGGAAAATTTTGAAGTCAGATCATCCTCTCAACATCAATCAATTTATGAAGTTATCGTAGATTTTAACCCTGATCTTATTATCCTCGATATAAACCTGGGAGATGCCGACGGCAGGACCATTTGCGATGAGCTCAAAAACAGCGATTCAACCGCCTATATTCCGGTGCTGTTACTTACTGGATTGAGTTATGACGATATCTCCCAAATAGGCTGCCTTGCAGATGGCATTATCGGAAAGCCATTCGAAAGTAGCCAACTTTTGTTCCATATCAAAGAACTCCTTAGCGCTTGAGTACAATCTATCTCATTAAACGAACCATATTCATACTTTGAAAAACGACTTAAATAGCCTAATTTGAAAAAAAACATGCTATTTCAAAACGTTAATGATCTAAGCAAGTAACGGTGAATATAGTTGGATAATCAGGCACAAGAATTTTACAGTGAAATATGCATTTCGCCTTTTATAGAAAATTCCTGTGCCTGCAGATCATTAAATGCCGTAAATGGTTTTCACCCAGCTGGCATCTTTGGTGGAAGGGGATTTTGTACCACTCCAGGAATTATCGATCCAGGTGGAACCATCCAATCGTGTCGTGGTTGGAAGACTACTATTTATCGCGCCATATCCATTGTATGATCCATATAGCATAATAGAACTGATGTCAAAAGTCGTCCCACCATAGTTCATGCCTGTAAGTTTATTATATCCAGATTGTGCTGATGTAGTTATATTATCCCATTTTACAGAGATGTAAGCATCACGATCTGCACGAAGCTGCTCATGATGTAACCCGATGGCATGCCCCAGCTCATGAACGACAATGCCTTTTGCTTCTGGATTTGAAAGATTCATTGTTGCCCCGCTTACATAGCCTACAGTGCAATTGTTCGCGCTTCCTGGCTGTATAGTCAGGTAATAGCCCGAAGTTACAGCCTCAAAGATAATTCCGGATTTTGCGGTCCAGTCGGCCATGGCGGTTAAGATAGTGTTTGTTTGAGCAGTGGTAAATCCAGCGGCAAATCTATATGAAACTTTGTGGTTTGGCCACTTATATGCTCCTGCCGGGCCGTGTCCTTCGGTTGTAACTTCCGGGAGTTTTATGGTAATCTGTTCATCCGGAATAACCATATCGCCATTAAAAATGTTTCTACCGTCAATTCGCTCGTAACTGATTAACGAACCCAGATAGTAGCCCTGTCTCAATTCCACATTTTTTCCAGCAGGGTTTTGTTCCGCTGAAACTGGTTGCGCATTGTTGTCTGTTTTTTTGCACCCCTGTGAGAGCAATAGCAATCCCATAAAAGATAGCGCAATTAAATTTGTCTTTTTCATAGTTATAATTTGTAGTTTAAATACTAATATAGTGTATTTTATAATATTTAAAAATGAAATTTCACATACGCAGCTCATCAGCTGTCATGAAGAACGCCTTTTTTCTAACGGGAACTATCTGCTGAGTTTGATATATCACTTGTCACACTGACAAGCTGGATTAAAAAGGTTTTCCCTTTTAACGCCTGCACAGACTTGTGTATTCTCAAAAAAGCGACTTGCTTAAATTTATACAACATGATATTACAGATTAATCTAAAGAGGGAATTATCATGTACATCATCAAAAGAAGATTTATGTTTTTTACATCAGAATTATCATTATTGTAAAAACTAACTACGCTATAATTTGAACTACAATTTTATATAGCCTTATGAATGCTTAAAGAATTTACTTTTATAAAAAACGGTGGTGGCCGTTGCAGAAAGTGTATGTTTTTTAGTTAAACGACTGTCTGAATTCTTTTGGCGAAAGATTTGTTTTTGTTTTAAAAAGTTTGCTGAATGACTGGATATGTTCGAACCCCAATGAATAGGAGATTTCACTAATCGTAAGTTGTGATGTAGATAATTTTTCTTTCGCTTTCTCAATCAGTTTATCGTGTATAAGTTGCTGCGTAGTTTGTCCGGTCAGCATTTGTAATAAACTGGAAAGATATTTTGGGGAAACATTCAATTGTTGTGCAATGTGTTGAACGGTTGGTAAACCTTCATCAATTAAATTTTCCCGGTTGAAATAATCGTTTATTATAATTTCAAAATCTTCCAATATTTGGTGGTTACTTTTTTCTCTTGTAATAAACTGACGGCTGTAAAATCTATCAGCGTAATTCAAAAGGGTTTCAATCTGCGAGATAATTATTTGTTTGCTGAATTTGTCAATGTTGGATTGCGTCTCCCTTCTAATATTTTGAATAATATGGTTGATGGTTGCCTCCTCTTTTTCGGAGAGAAACAGCGCTTCGTTTAGTGTATAATCCCAAAAATTATATTTATTGATCGTCTTTGCCAAAGATGTATTCCAAATGAAATCAGGATGGATATAAATAGCCCATCCTGATTTTTTTACTACTTCGTCTGTGTTGTCAGTGGTCATACTAAACACTTGCTTGGGCGACATAAAAGACATCACACCTTCGTTAAAATCAAACGGTTGCTGTCCGTATTTTACTTTTACATTGTGCATTCTTTTGACAGCGATCGAATAAAAATCCAATACCAAATGCGCTGAATTGCTACTATGTGAATCCGGAATTGCATCTGCAACATCTATAACGCTAATTAACGGATGGTCGGGTTTGGGCAGATTAGTGTATTCGTGAAATTCGCTGATGCTTTTAATGTGCTTCATTTTTTTAATTCTCTTTTCTTACCTGTAATATCATTTTTCCTTTAGCAGATTTGCTTTCCATTAAACTATGGGCTTCAATTGCATTCTCCAATGGAAAAACTACACCTTTTGGAACGTTTACTTTTTCCGTTTCTATAAGTTTTTTGATTTCTTCCAACCATTTTTTTCTTGGCTGGTTGGCGGATAGTTCGCCTTTACCATTCTTTCTGTCAAGTGCTTGAAGTACTTCATCATTAAACGCAAAATCGGTATTTACGCTAACCAAAATACCATTTTTCTTTAAGACTTTTACGGATTTTAACCTTTCATTATTATCACGAACTGATGAAACCTCTAATACAATATCGACTTCCGATACTAAGTCTTCAAATTTCTGTGTTTTGTAGTCAATGAATTCATCTGCGCCGATTTGTCTAAGATAATCAAAGCTATCTGCCGACGCCGTTCCTATTACATACGCACCCATTGATTTTGCAAACTGCACAGCAAAACCACCCACACTTCCTGATGCACCTTGAATTAAAATCCGTTGACCCATTTTTAATTTTCCAAATTCAAACATAGCAGTCCACGCAGTAAGCGCGGCCAATGGAATTCCTGCTGCATCATTAAAACAAATATTCTTTGGTTTAAGTGCAAATTGTGATGCTTTTGCAACAACATATTCTGCATAGCTCCCGTCACCTGGAAAATTTGGCACCCCATAAACGGCATCTCCTTTTTGAAATCCGGCTACTTCATCTCCTAATTCTTCTATAATACCTGCTGTATCCCAACCAAGCGTCATCGGCAAGCTGAGATTATAGCTTAGCGCAGGATTACTGCCAGCACGTATCACAAGATCTACAGGATTTATGCCGCTTGCATACACTTTCACCAAAATTTCATCTGATTTTGGAACAGGCCTGTCTATTTCTTTTAATTCCATTACTTTCGGTAGTCCGAATTCGCTAATTCTAATTGCTTTCATAAACATTTTTTTCTTTTGAATAAATTACTCGTTAGGATTTTGATTGAGAAGAGTTTGTCCTTTTGAATATTCTTCATTTGGTACTTTTTCTAGAAACTGCACAGCGTTTGCATTTTTAGATTCGTGAAGAGCAATGTAAGAAAGTGTGTGATTAAAAGTTGCGCCATCCCAGTGCTTTTTCCCTTCCGGAAATTGCACGATGTGGCCAGATCTAATCTCAACTACATCTTCACATTGTGCCCAACCTATACCATTGATTATGATAAGCGTTTGGCCAAAAGGGTTTATTTTCCAAGGGGTACGTGAACCAGGTTTGAAAGTAACGGAGGCGACTATTAGTTTGCTTGGGTTTTCGCACTCAAAATAATTGCTGATTAAAACTTCGCCTGTGAAACTG
The DNA here is from genome assembly GCF_004340665.1 of Pedobacter psychrotolerans. Taxonomy (GTDB): domain Bacteria; phylum Bacteroidota; class Bacteroidia; order Sphingobacteriales; family Sphingobacteriaceae; genus Pedobacter; species Pedobacter psychrotolerans. Next base: position 255,002 of record NZ_SLWO01000002.1, on the reverse strand, counting down.
ATTTCTGTTGCTTGGTTAGTTGGAAGGCTTCCGGCTTTATGAATTTTAACTTTTTCCATTTTTCAACACTTCTTTTTCTCTGTGATACAAAGGTTAGAATTGATTGAAAGATGGAGTTAGTCGAAACACCTTTTGTTTAAGTCAAAAAACCAGTTAGATCTTGAAATTGTTCCTTAGCCTTTTTCCGCTCGTTTGAATATTTTAATTCTTATTAGCGATCTTCTATTATATCCGAAATGTATCATGGCATGGTTTTTACCGAAGTAAGTTCCAAATCTCCATTACTAAAACTAACTTCATAAATTTTAATTCGACAGAAAAGATCTTGACTTTGATTAAAAGGACCTATTTAAGAGAATATGAAAATTATTAAAAAACGGTCGTTTTTTGATAAGTCCTAACTAACGGTTAATAAGAAATCAGTCTCAAAAAACGAAGGAATCCATCCCACTCCAGTCTTTCTAATTTTTTTTTCTCTAGTTACAGCAAAGAGAAAAATCTGGCTGAGACCAAATATTTATTATCCTCAAATTTTGTCATTTACTCATTATCAAAAACTAAATATTTCGTTTGATTAATGGAATGGGTTTATGAGAATAAGGGGAAAAAACCAAGTTTGGGCAGAATCGTTAAGGAGCGGTTTGGGTTATTGGAGAAAAACTTTAAGTTACACCTCTGAAACTAATTAAATAACGAGGGTTTTTTAATAGAACAGTTAGTTACAGTTCCTTGATAGGAATGTAACAGTTCTTTAGCAATTTAGTTAATCCTAGGGTGACCGGCCTGCCTTCCTATATATAGGAACAAGTTTTGAATTTTAGAAAATCCTATCGTAAATCTTCTGTTTGATATCTTAATAAATTGGGATTCTTTTTTTTACGTCTATCTTACTTCTTCACAAGCTAATCTTGTTGAAGGTCACGTTTTTAACCTTACTTCCAGATAAAGAAAAACTATCCGTTCTATTTTCATTGCTTTTTAAAAATCTGATAGTTCCTATATCTGAAGTAAAAGAGTTATCTGAATCGGGAGATAGTTCAAAATCACCTCGCCGGAAGTGTTGAATAACTAATTTATCCTTTTGAATGTCGACAGTGTATTGTGTAAAAAGTTCCTTGCTATAATATATTCCACAATAGTCATATAATTGAGCTTTAGTGGGTATAAACGCGATTGTTCGTTTTCCTTTTATAGATTTAAAAGTAAATGTTTCCGCTTGATCATTCACAGGCTTAGAAAAAGTGACAGGCAGACCAGCGACAGCAAGCATGAAAGTAGAATCAGTTAAAGCTTGTAGTGGGTATTTATCTTCACCTGTATATTGAAATTGCAATTGTCCATGATCTATTGAAAATGTTATATTTCCTGGACCCCATTTGTATTTGCCACTATACTTAGTTAATAAGTCCAAGCCCAACTTAAGATCAGGTGTTTGCTTTTCGGTAACTAAAAGTGGCTTTGTATTACTGCCTGGGAGTAAAAGTTTACTAAGTTCAGTTAGACGGTCAACAATCATGTGGTCGTCATTCCCATTGCAAAGGATTATAATAGCTAATCCTTCTTTTGGGTATAATCTAACAACAGAGCGATAGCCAGACCATGCTCCTGTATGTGATACCGTTCTGCGGCCCTGATCTTCTCCAACTTCCAACCCGAAACCGTAATTTATTTTAGTACCGCTGTTCAACGATCCAGTTTCCAGCATTCGGGTGTAAACCGGATCGTTCATCAATATACCGGCCTGCAAATTGATTACCCATTTGGTCAAATCATTAATGTTTGTATACAATGAACTCGAGCCGTAGGCAGTCAGTACATTTTGCAATTTGGTAAATTTAGAACTGGCATCTGTTGAGTAGGAATAAGCTTCATTCCTGATCAGCTTGCTATCATCGCTTAAAAAAAAAGATTTCGACATTCCCATCCGTTTGAATATATGCTTATCAGTCCAGGCGGTAAATGATTGACTGGTAACCTTCTCCAAGATGGCAGCCAATAAATTGTAACCTGTATTTGAATATGAATAAGCTGTTCCTGGATCGAAGTCTAGTTCTTTCTGATGCTTTACCATATTCATAATGTCCTCAAAACTACATAATTCTTCATAACGCCAACCGGCTGCTTGTAAAGTTTCGGGCCAGTCCCTTAAGCCACTTGTATGGTGAATAAGATCACTAATTGTTATTTTTCGCCCAAAATCAGGGACTTCATTTAGATATTTGCGAATATCATCAGAAAGAGAAATTTTCCCTTGTTGAACTAAGTTAGAAATAGCAAAACCGGTAAATTGCTTGGCAACAGAAGCTACATCAAATACACTCGCTGTTGTTATTGGAATTGAATATTCTAGGTTCGCTAGTCCGTATCCATTTTTGAAAATCACTTTTCCGTTTTTGATAACAGCGACTGCACATCCAGGACCATTCGGATTGCTATCTTTATTAAATATAGCATCGATTTTTGGCTGGATACTTAGTTTTTCCTGTGACTGAGCATTTAAAAAGCTCAAAATACTAAAACAAATACTCAGATAAATATTCTTCATTGATGTGTAATTGTTAAGCATTGTAAGCGACTCAAGATAAGACACCAGTAATGTGAATTAAGTTACAGGCTGAAATTTTAATATTTAAAAACGATAAGTATTCAGCCTCTGAAGTTAGCAACATGCGCATCAACTGCGCTTCACCTACATCTTGGTTTTATAAATGCTCAGTGTCGATGTGTTGCCGGATATATCATTCCTACAAGAACGAGTTTTTTACTAACATTCAATTATCAAAAAACGGTCGTTTTTTGATAACACCTAACTCATGTTTAATAAGAAATCAGACTCACAAAATGAAGAAATTATAATATTTTAAATAAGGATAATAGCTTTTTATGCCAACTCAATCCAAACCATTAAATGATCAAACTTATAGATAAAGCAAGGCAGGGGAACGAATTCTATCGATCATTCCTCAGCTGATTCAATCTACTATCTATTTATTTCTAAGCTATTATAAAACTATTAGTCGAAAAAACTGTTATTTAACTAACTACGGGTTTTGATTTGAACTTCAACAAAAAATGAGTGCATTTAAATGAAATTTGATTCACTAATAATTGTTTATTAATGATAATTGAAACTTACCACCGGAACTAAAATTAAATTAATTTGTATCATGAAACTAAATTGAAATCTAAATTTCTTTTGGTTCTACACTATTTATTAAATCATCATCTACTAAAAAATTAAATAAATGAGACTCTTTTTATTTTGCGCTATTTTTTGCTTAGCCACCCCTTTTTATACAAAGGCACAAACAACTGCCGATATTGTAGAAACACTTGAACAAAAATATAATTGGTCAAGGGCTAAGGTTATACAAGAAAGCGTCACTATTAATGGCCCATCGGAAATGTTTACCAGGATTATGTCTGATAAGCGCTCTTTTGACATTTCAACTTTTTCTTATTTAAGTTCATACTTAGGTAAGTATTTTGATAAAGTTTATGGCACTGATATATTAAACTCAGCCGAAAAAACAGCTGTAAATACCACAGCTGAACAAAAAGCTGCATGTGCTAAAGAAATTTCGAAAATCAAGGGCAAATTGCATATCACATTGAATGCAAATGGTGTTAAATTAACAGATAATAGCTACGAACTTAGCATGACAACTTTAACTACTATCGGAGAATTCTTGAATCCTGAAAGAGGCGTTGGGGTTGCTTTAGGATGGAGACCGATTGCGAATAAAGTTGCTATTACTATTAATACGCTAAACAAAACCGGGCAACCTATAGTTAAGTGGAGTAAGGATTTTAGTACTTGTACAATAGATTTGCCTATAGTAGGTGACACTAATTATTCGACTATAATCTTAGCGGGTTTGAAGAAGGGCGGAAAAATCTAGTAGACCAGGTCGATTGACAGTGGTTTATCTATTACCATAAAAACCTCCAGAATGGCAATAGCTGTAAATTTATATCTATACCAATTATTGCTAAAGGAAAATCTGACTCAATAAACGAAGGATATTTTACTGAGCTGGTGAGATAATGATATTGGTTTGGGCATCGCAGGACAGACAGAGATCTAATCAAATTATATAGAATGAAGAAACACTTTTAAGAGGTTATATATAGATAGCTGAAACGTAATTTAACACATACTCATCGTTAAGGTATTTCACTGATGTACTTAAATTATGCCGTCTTCTAATGATTTTATCACGGTTTTTCATTAAGCGTCGCCTCTAAAACAGCTTTATTGTTTTCTCCCCATTGCTCCAAATCTTTTATTATCGGCAACAGACTCAATCCCAAAGGTGTTAGCTGATATTCAACTTTAGGAATTTTAGTGTCGAAAGAAAATTTATCTACAAATCCATATTTTACCAATTCATCTAACTGCTTGTTCATTACCCGCCTGTCTACCGCTATTTTCTTCTGCAGTGCTCCTGGTCTTTTTATCTGCTCTGAAATATAATAGATCAGCATCAGTTTCCACTTGCCATTTAATAGTTCTTTAAATATGTGCAGGCCGCATTCAATTCTAATCGGGATTTTTTTTTGGTACATCGCTTGGTCAATCAATTGTCATAGCAAGTGCGCACAACTTTGTGCGTACTTGCTATGTGGTAAGTAATGAAATAATTTTGTGTTAAATTATAAATAGACATAGACAATGATCAAATTTACTTTTTTAGTACAAAAACTACCCGGTATGAGCCTTGAAGAATTTGTGGATTATCACAAAAATCAACACGCTCCTTTATTCTGTTCCATCCCTGAGACAGAACTTTACGTTAGAAAGTATGTAGTTAACCATCCTATAGTGGCTGAAGGTTTTCCTAAGCCCTTATACGATGCTGTTGTAGAAATCTCGTTTGACTCGTTTGAGGATTTCAACACTTTCTTCAATTCAGAAAATTATTTAACAAAGGTTCATCCTGATGAACCCAATTTTTTTGATACTGCAAACTATATTGCAATGGCAACCAATGAAACCATCATTAAAGCTGGTGCATAATTAATAACCTTATCAATATCACGCACATCTGACTAATGGGTTAGATGTGTGTGATTGATTTACAGGATGACGAATTAGTTTAGAAGAGAATATTAAACCTTATAGGTTTTTAAAACCTATAAGGTTAATAACTGATCAGAACATATTTGATCAAAATCCGGGTATTATTTGGTATTTTAATGCTGATCATTTATCGTTGTTTTAGCCTAATTAGGTATACATTTGTTTATTGTAATTGGTAGCGAAACTAAAAAACGGTTTAATGAGCTGAAACAGGATTAGCGGGTTATCAAAAAAGTAGTCTACCTGGTATTAAGTAATTGGCTTGAATCAATTTTATGGTTTTGCTAAACCGGAATTTTATTCTGGATAGTTTCTAGCTTTGCTCAGAAACTGCCACGTGCAAAAGAAATATATTCATTTAGACCAAATATTATCAGTTTTTGCAATGCTCACTCCCCTTAAGGTTTTCTTTCTTCTTGTTACCTTTTTGGCCTTAAATCTTGGATTGTGTTATGCACAAACGCCTTTCGGTTCTATCAAATATCTGGGTGTAGAAAATGGTTTATCAAATAATTCAGTCAACTCGCTGTACCTGGATCATTTTGGTTTTATGTGGATGGGTACTTATGATGGTTTAAATCGGTATGATGGTTACCATTTTAAAATTTTCAGGAGTGGTTGGGGAGATAAAAGTAATTTAGTTAATAACCACATCACGGTATTAAATGGCGATGGGAAGAACCGGATCTGGGTAGGCACTCAAAAAGGTGTTTCTTACTATGATTATGCCGATTCAAAATTTCATCGGTTACCATACCTTGAAAATAAAAAGCAAAAAGAGGTTAGCTATGCCATTAACGCCATTACTGTAACTCAAAATGCGGTTTACCTTGCAACAGATGAAAAGGGGTTGTTCGTATTGAAAAACAACCGTGAACAGGCAGAAAGAATCTCTTTTAAAGGAAGTAAGGACTTTAGCGTAAAGGCCATTTGTGCAGATGGGCAACGGTATCTCTGGCTTTTTAATAAGGATGCGGGTTTGGGTCAGCTGGATATGAAAACCAATACCATCAGGCTAATCAATACAGATGTCCGTTCGGTAACCAGTATCATTAAAGGCCTTGGCGAGGATATTTGGATAGGAACAGAAAGAGGGCTTTATGTTTATCATACCTTGAATAAAAAGCTTGAAAAATGTAAAGCGTTATCTGGAAATGAAAATATAATGCGCCTGATGCTGGATCGTCAGCAGAAATTGTGGCTAGCTACTGACGGTGGTGGTACTATTGTTTATGATCTAAAAAAGCAGGCGGTTAGTTATCTCTCCGCTGGCAAAGAAAAAGGCTTGTTGAGCAGTAATTCTGTCGCACAGATTTATGAAGACCGGGAATCGAGAAAATGGATTGCAACGTTGCGTGGTGGTATAAACATTATCGATCCGGAGCAAGGCCAGTTCAAAACCATCAGGCGCAATCCGTTGAAACCAAATTCGCTAATTAATAATTTTATCCTTTCTTTTAGTGAAGACCAGTACCATAATATCTGGATTGGTACAGATGGTGGAGGTTTGAGCGTTTGGAACAGGAAAAAAGATACGTTCACCAATTATACAAAAACGGGTTATCCAGGCGCTTTAAGCAGTAATTTTGTAACGAGCATTTTAAACGACGCAGATCGCAATATCTGGGTGGCAACTTTTAGTGGTGGCATTGATCGGTTTGATGAGGCTACTGGTAATTTTATTCATTATCGGTGTTATAATTCGGTTAAAGGGGTTGATGAAGAGAGTCTCTGGAAGCTGTATCAGGATCAAGAAAAAAATATTTGGGCGGGTACTACGAAAGGGGGAGCGCTTTACCGATACAATAAGGCGCTGGATAAATTTGAACTTTTTGATCATCGGCTTAAAGATATTCATACCCTTTTTCAGGATAGCAAGGGGAGGTTATGGGCTGGAAATTACAGCCAGATCATCAAGATTGATCCTGTAGGAAAAAAACATGAATATGTGAAGATAAATTCTGCTATCCGTGCCATCCAAGAGGCTGATGGTCATCGGATCTGGATTGGCACGGAAGGCGGTGGCTTACTGCTTTTTGATCCGGAAACTAAGAACATTAAGCGCTACCTGGAGCGTGATGGCTTGCCGAGTAATTCCATTTTAAACATTTTAAAAGATAAAGCAGGAAACTTATGGTCGAGTACTTATAATGGCTTATCCAGGTTTGATGCGTGGCATAATACCTTCAAAAATTACTTTGCCAATGATGGTTTACAGAGCAACCAATTTAATTATAATGCAGCTTTAAAATTATCAAATGGCGATTTTTTGTTCGGCGGCATCGGCGGATTCAATCTTTTCTCGCCAGATAGCATCAGAAAGAATAAGCGGATTCCAAAAATAATCCTGACCGATTTTAAAGTCAATAATATTTCGCTTGATCAGGATTCTACCAATCAGCATACATCGGTGGTTAACCTGGAAAAAATATCTATTCCATACCAGTCGGCGGTTATTTCTGTTCATTATGCCGCTATCGAATTTTCGTTTCAGGATCAGATTTCTTATGCTTATTACCTGGAAGGTTGGGATAGGAACTGGAACTATGTGAACAAATTAAGCACTGCATATTACTCCCGGTTAGATGCGGGTACCTACAAGTTGCACATTAAAAGTACGGATACTGAAGGTGTTTGGGCTGATAACGAAAAAGTAATTACTATCGTTATTTTACCATCCTGGTACCGTACCTGGTGGGCTTATACCATTTATCTGCTTATAGGCTCGGCATTGTTTTATCTCTTTCAAACCTATCGCAACCGCCAGCGCAGGCTAAAAAACGAAATAGAAAGTGCAAACCGAGAAATGGAGCGGGAAAAAGATTTAAATGAGAAAAAACTTAATTTCTTTACCAATATCTCCCATGAGCTTAGAACGCCACTCACGTTAATTGTAAACCCAATTAAGGATATTTTAAATCAAAAAGAAGCCGGCACAGAAAAAAATAACCTTAATGTGGTATACCGAAATTCCAGAAGGTTATTGAGCCTGGTTGATCAGCTTTTGCTTTTCAGGAAAACCGAAAGTGAGAATGACACCTTGAAAATTGTTGGGATTAACTTGTACAGTTTTGCTAAAGAGATTTTCTTATGCTTTAATTATCTGGCTCAGCAGCATCACATCCAATATACCTTTGAATGTGAAGATGAAGAACTATACATTTATGCTGATAAGGATAAAATGGAGATTGTGTTGTTCAATTTATTATCTAACGCACTTAAATTTACCCCCCATGGCGGTTTTGTTAAATTGGGCATCCGGCAGGTAAATTGTAATATAAAAATTGAGGTGAGCGATAGCGGTCCGGGAATACCGGAACACGTAGGTGAAAAGCTCTTTGATAAATTTTATAAAGTGATGTCTAATGAATCGCTTAAAATGGGTTTTGGCATCGGACTTTACCTTGCAAAGAATTTTGTAGAGTTACATCGGGGTAAAATCAGTTTTATCTCTCCTCCGGGGCTGGGCACTGTCTTTTCAATCGAACTCCCAATAGGGGAGGCTGGTATTGACCAAGTTGGAATGGCTTATCAAAATGAGTTAACTTATGTAAATGAACTCATTGCACAGGAGGAGGAAAATGAAGAGAAAAATAACGATGAAAGTATTGGTAACCTGGAATTGTTAATTTCTGATCTCCATACCATATTAATTGTGGATGATAATGCTGAGATCATTGATTACATTCGGCAGATCTTTAGAGATAACTTCAGGATTTACACTGCTGCAGATGGTTTGGAGGGATTTAAATGTTGTAAAGAATACCTGCCAGATATTGTTATTTCTGATGTAAATATGGGTGGACTAAATGGGATTGAGTTGTGTAAGGCTATAAAAGAGGATTCTGCTTTGAGCCATATTCCGGTGATTTTACTTACAGCCGATCCTGGTGCTGAAATAAAACTAAAGGGAATTGAAGTAGGTGCCTATGATTTTATCAGCAAGCCTTTTGATAAGGAACTTTTTACAGCTAAAATTAATGGAATCATTAAAAACCGAACCCATCTACAATCTTATTTCTTTAATGAAATTACCCTGAAATCTGATACCCATAAAGTTTCTCAGGAGGATAAGGGATTTCTGCAGAAGTGTATTACCATTATTGAAGACAACCTGATGGAAAATAGTTTTAATGTGAAAATACTGGCCGCGGATTTAGGGATGAGCCATTCTAATCTTTATAAAAAAATCAAGGCAACATCAGGCCAGTCCATTAATAGTTTTATTCGTTTTATCAGATTGCGCAAGGCGGCAGAATTATTAATTAATACCAATCTAAATATTAACGAAGCAGCTTTCAGGGTTGGAATTAACGATACGAAATACTTTAGGGAGCAGTTTCAGAAACTTTTTAAGCTTACCCCGTCGGAGTTTATTAAAAAACACCGCAAAAGCTTTAACAAATATTATAACATCAATGCTACAGGATAATAGACAACATATCAAAATGCCCCCCCTAAAGTGTGATTTAACCCCCTGTTTAAATCCATAAATAATCGGTACTTTGAACTTTAACCAAATGATGAAAGTCGAGCAGTTTAATTTCCAAATGCATTTACTGATTAAAAACACACTGATTATTGCGGTATGCTGTATGCTGAGTTTAGCTTGTGTAGCCCAGCGTAATATCAGTACCATTGCAACTAATGGCTGGTCTAATAATTCTGTTAATACGGTAATTTTTAGGAAAAATGCTTTAGTTAGTTTTCGGCATATTCAGTATACAGCATATTATGATGCTGATCAGTTTTTAGTGCTCGCCAAAAGGAAGCTGAATTCACCAACCTGGGAAACTTTAAGAACCAATTATAAAGGTGATGCAGCCGATGCACATAAATCCATCAGTATTATGGTTGATGGAAATGGAATTTTACATGTGGCCTGGAGCCAGCATAATAATGCTTTAAATTATGCACATGCACTCAAGGCAGGTAGTCTGATTTTAAGTGAGAAAAAATCTATGTTGGCTGAGCGGGAAAATAAGGTGAGTTATCCTGAATTTTACAAGCTTGCCAACGGCGATTTATTATTTCTCTATCGGGATGGAGGATCTGGGAACGGAAATTTGGTGATTAATCGCTATGCGTTAAACACTCAAAAATGGAGCAGAATCCAGAATAATTTAATTGATGGCGAGGGCAGAAGAAATGCGTATTGGCAGGTTGCGATTGATCAAAAGGGTGTGATCCATATTTCTTGGGTTTGGCGTGAAAGCCCTGATGTAGCCAGCAACCATGATTTATGTTATGCAAAATCTGCTGATGGTGGTTTAACCTGGCAAAAATCTGATGGTGAGCGTTATCAACTGCCAATTCATGCGGGTAATGCAGAATATGCCTTAAAAATACCTCAAAAAAGTGAACTCATTAACCAGACTTCTATGTTTGCGGATGCCAATGGCAAAGTATTTATTGCAAGTTACTGGCGTGATGAAAATGAAAGCATTCCGCAATATCATTTGGTTTATAAAACTGATGACGATTGGAAAGTTCATAACTTAAATTTCAGAAAAACCACATTTAGTTTGAGTGGGGGCGGAACCAAGCAAATTCCCATCGCCAGGCCCCAGATTATTGTGTGGAAAAATGGGAAGCGTTATGCTGCGGGCCTGATCTTTAGAGACAAAGAGAGGGGAAGTAAAGCCTCTATCGCTTTGAATAACGATCTGCAAATGTCGAACTGGACGATAGCAGATTTAACCCAACAAAGTGTGGGCGATTGGGAACCTAGTTATGACACCGAATTGTGGAAAAATAGAAAAGTGTTAAGTTTGTTTTTGCAGGATGTAAAACAGATAGATGGCGAAGGAAAAGCAAGTGAGCAACCTACTGCCGTTCAGGTATTAAATTGGAAACCTAAAAAATGATTAAGCGCAATTGATATGAATAAAAATAAGACAAAAGCCAGTGTGATACTCGTGTTTTTCGCCGTATTTACTTTAAATTTTGGTGTACAGGCACAAGGCAAAAAGCAGGCTGGTAACAGTGCTTATCTGTTTGCCTATTTTACAGGGAACGATAAAGCGGAAGAATCTATTCGGTTTGCTATTAGTGAAGATGGTTATCGCTATAAAGCTTTAAATCATAATCTTCCGGTTATTTCATCAGAAAAAATCAGTTCTACTGGCGGCGTTCGCGATCCTCATATTTTGCGTGGTGCGGATGGAAAGCACTTTTACATGGTGGCAACTGATATGGTTTCGGCAAAAGGTTGGGACAGTAACCGGGCGATGGTATTATTGAAATCGAATGATTTAATTACCTGGAAATCCAGCATTGTTAATATTCAGAAAAAATATCCGAATCAGGAGAATTTAAAACGGGTGTGGGCACCGCAAACCATTTATGATCCGGCTGTTAAAAAATACATGGTGTATTGGTCTATGAAACATGGCAACGATCCTGATAAAATATATTATGCTTATGCCAATGCAGATTTTAGTGACCTGGAAGGAACGCCGAAACAACTGTTTTTTAGTCCCACAAATGGATCATGTATTGATGGTGATATCATTTATGATAAGGGAAAATACAACCTGTTTTTTAAAACGGAGGGTAATGGAAATGGAATTAAAAAAGCAGTTTCAAACGAATTAACGAAAGGGTATGTGTTGGGAGACCGATACTTACAGCAAACAACTGATGCGGTTGAGGGTGCCGGGGTTTTTAAATTGAATGGATCTGATGATTACATTTTAATGTATGATGTTTACATGAAAGGGCGCTATCAGTTTACCAGATCGAAAGATTTGAACACTTTCAAAATCATTGATGAAGAAGTGAGTATGGATTTTCATCCCCGCCATGGAACGGTGATGTCAATCACTAAAGAAGAAGAAAACCGCTTGTTGAGCAAGTGGTATAGCACGTCATCGGTATTACAGGGTGCAGGAAATCCATCCATCAAGCAAAATAATATAGTACTGGATACCGTGGCCAAAACGGTTTATTTGCCTGTTAATGATGGTACGAATCTGAAAGCATTTGATCCGCAGTTTTCGAAACTTTCTGATGTGAGCATTAAGCCTGAAGGGAAGGTTGATTTCTCTAAAGGACCTGTGCGTTATACTGTTAAAATTGGAAACCAAGTGGCTCAAACTTATGCCGTATTTGTCGCTGTTAATCGCAATCCGGTATTGAATGGCTACTATGCTGATCCGGAAATTCTGTATTCCAACAAAACTTCAAAATTTTATTTATACCCTACCAGTGATGGCTTCACGGGCTGGAGTGGTACTTATTTTAAAACTTTTTCATCTACAGATTTAGTGAACTGGAAAGATGAAGGTGTGATTGTTGATTTAAATAAGGATGTTTCATGGGCGAAGAAAAATGCGTGGGCACCAACGGCGATAGAGAAGAAGGTAAATGGCGCATATCAATATTTTTATTATTTCACTGCTGCACAGAAAGTTGGGGTAGCTGTTGCTGATCATCCTGCTGGTCCTTTTAAAGATAGCGGGAAACCATTGATTGCCAAAAGGCCTGCGGGTATAAAGGGTGGACAAGAAATTGATCCTGATGTATTCACTGATCCGAAAACGGGAAAAAGTTATTTGTATTGGGGTAATGGATACATGGCCGTTGCTGAATTAAACGCGGATATGATCTCTATTGATTCTAATTCCATCAAAATCATTACACCTGATGACAGCTTTCGTGAGGGGACAGAAGTTTTTTACCGAAATGGAAAATACTATTTTTTATGGTCAGAGAATGACACCAGAAGTCCTGATTATGGAGTGAGATATGGCTTTTCTGATTCACCTACCGGAAAAATTACCATAACCGCAAATAATTTAATTTTATCGAAAAGGCCAGATCAGGGTATTTACGGTACTGGTCATAATAGTGTGATTCAAATTCCTGGTAAAGATGAATGGTATATCGTTTATCACCGTTTCAACAGACCAAAAGGGATAACCATGGGTGATGCCGCAGGCTACAACAGAGAAGTTTGCATTGATAAAATGGAATTTGATGAAAATGGTCATATTAAGAAAGTTACGCCCACATTGAAAGGCATAAACCCCATTCGTAAATGAGAACAATAAAATTATTTTCAATTGCATTTCTGTTTATCCTGTTTTATGGGTTAACGGAAGTGTATGCGCAGACAAAAGAAGCGGTACTTGATCAGCTTAATTTAGCCAATCAATACTGGCAGGCTAAAAACAAACCACAGGTTCGTGCCTTTTGGGATCATGCGGCCTACCATACGGGCAATATGGAGCTTTATCAGCTCACTAAAAATGAGGCTTATCGTAAATATGCGGAGGATTGGGCTGAGCACAACCAATGGATGGGAGCGAAGTCTGCGAATAAATCTGAATGGAAATATAACTATGGTGAAACAGATGATCATGTGCTTTTTGGCGACTGGCAAATCTGCTTTCAAACCTATATCGATCTTTACCATATACAACCTGCGGAATATAAAGTGGCTCGTGCAAAAGACGTGATGCAATATGAAATGAGTACAGCCAATCATGATTATTGGTGGTGGGCAGATGGTTTGTATATGGTGATGCCGGTAATGACGAAACTTTACAAGTTAACGGGCGATCAAAAATATTCGGATAAGCTTTATGAATACTTTATGTATGCCAATAGCATTATGTATGATCAGGATGCGAAACTTTATTACCGCGATGCCAAATATGTTTACCCCAAGCATAAAAGTACCAATGGCAAAAAAGATTTCTGGGCCAGGGGTGATGGATGGGTTTTCGCAGGTTTAGCTAAAGTGTTAAAAGATCTTCCTAAAAATGATCCACACCGGGCAGAATACCTTACTAAATACCAGAATATGGCGAAGGCCATTACAAAATCTCAGCAAAAAGAAGGCTATTGGACACGGAGTATTCTTGATCCTGAACATGCACCTGGGGCAGAAACCAGCGGAACTGCTTTTTTTACGTATGGCTTGCTTTGGGGTATTAACAATGGCTACTTGAAAGAGAAGACATATCTTCCGACAGCGCAAAAGGGATGGGAATATTTATCAGAAACGGCCTTGCAAAAGGATGGAAAAGTGGGTTATGTACAACCGATCGGTGAAAAAGCCATTCCCGGACAAGTAGTAGATGCAAATTCAACAGCCAATTTTGGTGTAGGTGCTTTTTTGTTGGCTGGTTGTGAAATGTATCGTTATTTATCAAATCAGAAGTAAAGCATAAGTAGATGAAAATAAAGAATATTGCCGCTGCTTTTTTGATGCTGATGTGCCTTAGTGGATCAGCGATGGCTCAAAAGGTGAAAAGTAAAAAAGATGCAGTGTTGAATGACAGGCAATTCTGGATCCAGCAGATGGATAAAATGGTTCGTCCGGTGTTACAGAATTTAGCAAATGATAGCTTACGGATTGCGATGCCAAAAGTAACCTCAGTGCATGTTGATAATAAAGAACACCGGATTAAAGTACAATACGTAGAAGTTTTAGGCCGGGTATTAAGTGGCATTGCGCCATGGTTGCAGTTGGAAGGTGGTGCTGCGGATGAGGTTGCCTTAAGGAAACAATACCGCGAATGGGCATTAAGTGGATTAAAGAATGCATTGGATTCTAATGCTAAAGATTTCATGAATTTTGATATTGGCGGGCAACAATTGGTTGATGCTTCTTATGTGGCGCTGGCTGTGGTACGTGCGCCTTGGTTATGGGAAAATCTGGACAAGAAAAATCAAACTTTATTGATGAAATCCATTGTCACTACCCGAAAATTTAAGCCCGTATTTTCTAACTGGCTATTGTTTTCTGCCATGAATGAGGCTTTTTTAGCCAAATTTGGTTATGACTGGGATCCGATGCGTGTAGATTATGCCCTGCAGCAAATGGAACAATGGTATACAGGTGATGGGATGTATACCGATGGGACTTCATTTGCTTTTGACTATTATAACAGTTACGTGATTCATCCTTACCTGGCAGCACTTTCTGATATTATTGGTGAAAAAACCAATGCCTATAAGGATATGTTCGAGAAGATTAAAAAACGGAATGAACGGTATGCAATTATTCAGGAGCGGTTAATCAATGCGGATGGAACTTACCCTGCTACCGGCCGTTCTATCATTTATCGTGGTGCTGCATTTCACCATTTAGCAGATATTGCTTTGCGGAAAGCATTGCCAAAGCAGTTATCTGCAGAACAGGTTCGCTGTGCATTAACAGCTGTGATTAGAAAAACATTGGAAAGCCCTACAACTTATAAAAATGGTTGGTTAACCATTGGTTTATATGGTGAGCAACCGGAGTTGGGTGATTTTTATAACAACCAGGGTAGTCCTTATATTGCTTCAAATATTTTTCTACCGCTAGGTTTGCCCGCCAGTGATCCATTTTGGGCAAATCCACCAGCAAAATGGAGTGCTCAGAAAATCTGGAGCGGCGAAAATTTCAAAAATGACCACAGCGAAAATTTAAAGTAAAACCAGAAAATAAGTGTTTATTAACTCATTCACTTTTAGTTAAACCAAACAAATCAGTTATGAATAAGAAGATCAATTTTATCTTATGCTTTTTAACCCTCTCTTTATTTGTGCATCAACTTGCCTTTGCGCAGCAGAAATACGCTTCATTTACGCCAGGTAAAATCTGGAAAGATGATAAAGGCGTACACATTAATGCGCACGGTGGTGGCATAGTTGAGCACAAAGGCACTTATTATTGGTTTGGTGAACATAAAATTGAAGGAGAAAAAGGAAATACTGCGCAGGTTGGGGTTCATTGCTATTCTTCGAAGGATTTATATAACTGGAAGGATGAGGGGATTGCGCTTTCGGTTTCCGATGATCTGAAAAGTGATATTGCAAGAGGCTGTATTTTAGAGAGACCAAAGGTAGTTTACAATAAAAAAACAAAGAAATTTGTAATGTGGTTCCACCTGGAGCTTCTAGGTAAAAGTTATGAAGCTGCCCGGAGTGGTGTGGCTGTAGCAGATAAACCTAATGGTCCGTATACTTTTATCAAAAGTTATCGCCCAAATGCGGGTAAGATGCCATTTTATGCTGCTGGAACACCTGAAGCTGAAAAGGTAAATTGTGAAAATCCGGCTAATAAAAGCGATGGTTTTTTCTGCAGAGATTTGCCTGGCGGACAGATGGCAAGGGATATGACTGTTTTTGTTGATGATGATGGTAAAGCTTACCATGTTTTTTCTTCTGAAGAAAATTTTACGCTACAATTAGCTGAATTAAGTCCGGATTATTTGAGCCACACGGGCAAGTTTATCAGAATTTATGTGGGGCAGCAAACAGAGGCGCCAGCATTATTCAAGAAAAATGGCACCTATTATATGGTGGGTTCTGGTTGCACAGGTTGGGCTCCTAATCCGGCCAGATGGTTTAAGGCCAGTTCCATTTGGGGACCATGGACCTATATGGGAAATCCTTGTCAGGGTCCTGGTGCAAACATTACTTACGGGGGGCAAAGCACTCACATTCTTCCTGCTCCCGGAAAGAAAGGAGATTTTATTTTTATGGCAGATAAATGGGAACCTAAAAACGCCATTGATGGTCGTTACCTATGGTTGCCTATTAAATTTGAAGGCGATAAGCTCACTATAAACTGGCAGGATGAGTGGAATTTGAGTACGTTTAATCAATAAGAACTTAACATATTTTCAATAAACTGACGGAGTTCTTCCACGCTTTCGGCCTTTGAAACTTCGTAAGTTGACTAATTGACTTACGAAGTTTTGATGGGATTGTGTGCAGGGGAACTTCGTCAGTCTAATTAACAGCTAATCTTTTTTACTTATCTAAACTAGGGTTTTATTCTAAAGCTCCAATAAACTGACGAAGTTCTGCCACGCTTTTGGCCTTTGAAACTTCGTAAGTTTTGCTAAATCGACTTACGAAGTTTTGATGAGATTGTGTGCAGGGGAACTTCGTTAGTCTAAACACTTAATAATTTACTTATCTAAACTTGGGCTTCATTCTAGAACTCCAATAAACTGACGAAGTTCTACCGTGCTTCTGGCCTTTGAAACTTCGTAAGTTTTGCCAAATCGACTTACGAAGTTTTGATGGGATTGTGTACAGGGAGAACTTCGTCAGTCTAATTAACAGCTAATCTTTTTTACTTATCTAAACTAGGGTTTTATTCTAAAGCTCTAATAAACTGACGAAGTTCTGCCACGCTTTTGTCCTTTGAAATTTCGTAAGTTTCGCTAACCTGCCGAAGTTCTTCCACGCTTTTGGCCTTTGAAACTTTGTTAGTTGATATAATCAGGGAAAAATATCTTTTGTTGATGAAAAATAACAATTCAACCCCTAAAATTTACCGTTATGCCCCTCACTACTTATATGATTTTAATGGTTAATTTGTTTAATGTGTAGTATAAATAATAACGGTAAAGTATGTTATGTTCTGTTTTGTTATAATGAAAAAGCTTCTTTTTAAGTATAGCATCGGGTTACAAAGCTTTAATAAGTTTACAGATACCGTAAATGCTTGATAGAAAACTGGTGCCGCCTAATATGTCTATTTCTTACACTTAATAAATATTTTCTAACCTTAAATTATCTAAAAATGAAAAAACAATTCAAAAATTACTTCGTATTGAGTTATGCGATTATTGCGATGTTTACCGCATGCAAAAAAAATGAAAATGCAGGGATTGAGCGCCCGGTGAAAACTGAATTGACGGGTAAGCTAGCTACCATTAGCGCTGACAGCGTTACATTTACTTTTCCCCCTTTGCATATTGTGGGTTCAACAGTTGCGGCAGCAGATATAGAGGTGCTTACTGATGGTGGTAGCTCTGTAATTGAAAGAGGGATTGTTTGGGGCACGGCACCGAATCCTTCGATCACGAATAATAAAGTTAGTCATGGCAATGCTGGCCTGGGGAAATTTAGGTTGATGCTTAAGGGCCTTACGCCAAAAACGACCTATTATGCCAGGGCTTATGCGAGTAATGGCAGTGGTGTTAGTTACAGCAGTAATGTTACTTTCAAAACCATAGCAAAAGGTAATATCACTTATACTTTTAATAAATCTAACACGCCGACAGCGGAGGAGCTTGCAGCTTATGGTAGGTTGCAGGTGGCTATTGATAGTGCCGTTTGGTACCTTGAAAATTATACTTCTGCAACTAAACACCTCTACTTAAATTATGATAGTGGAGTACCAACTGCAGATGCAAATAATGAGGGTTGGATGAGATTTGGAAGCAATTCTTCCTATCAAAACCTGCGGACTATGCTCCATGAATCTGATCATTCATTAGGCACAGGAACTTCATCATGGTGGTCAAATCATATTGTAAGCGGTAAACTTGAGGCACCTAGCGTTACATCACTATTGCGGATCATATTAAATGATAGTACCGCAAAGCTTAATGGCGATTCGCAACACTGGTGGCCATATGGTCTCAATCAAAATTCTGAAGTTTCATCTAGCTGGGATTATGTGTACAATTGTTTAATTCTCGAAGCCATGCGTAAAGATGGTTTAACCGAATTCAGTGGTGCGTATAACCCGTAATCATTACTTCTAAATTTAATTACTCATGTAGCCGTGATCAGCAGGTGCATGAGTAATTATTTCTGATAACCATATGCGTCTTTTTAAGCTTTCCTATAAAGATGATTTATCTTCTTAAAAATTTTGATTCCCCATCTCAGGTTGCCAATCTTTCGCAACTTATAATAGAATATAATATCAGTATTCACATACCAAAGGATAATGTACGCCTATTTTAATGCAATGCTCAACTCAACTTCATTCTTTATATAAACGTTAGTTAGACGATTAATTTTATGCAGTCAGGGTGAAATGTGTCTTTTTTAACGAAAAATAACGCTTTAACCCCTAAATATTACTATTATACCCCTCCTTTATATCCCGTTTTTAGTAGTTCTTTGAAACAACCAAGTCATAAGGGATAAGGGTAATACAGCCAACAACTGATCTAACTAAATAATCATCACAATCAATCTATTCCGGATTGATGAAAGTCAGTTAATAGTTTTATTAATACTTCATCCTTTTTGACTGCATTTTCAACGAACAATTTATTCTAACTAATCAAACAATTTTAAGATGGCTAAAAGTTTACTAAACATGCAAAAATGCATTTTTATGTTTCTGGTTACCGTAATTCTTAACGGTATCTATGTGGAAACATCAAAAGCGCAAACCACTAAAATGCCAGTGAGTGGACGCGTATCAGATAACAAAGGAATACCCATTCCGGGAGCAACCATAAAAGAAAAGGGGACAAGCAATGTGACCATCAGTGATTCGGATGGGAATTACAAAATCAGCGTAAGCAAAGGTTCTACACTAGAATATACCTTTGTTGGCTATGCACCTAAAAGTATAATTATTGGCGAACAAACCAAGGTTAATATTACACTGCTTGATGATGAAGGTCAGGGTCTTGAAGAATTGGTAGTAGTAGGTTTCGGGAAGCAGAAAAAAGTAAATCTGACTGGTGCCGTAGGAACTGTAGATGCCAAAGCTTTAGAAAACCGTCCGGTTCAGAATGTATCTCAGGCTTTGCAGGGCTTAATACCTGGATTAAATATTTCGCAAAATAATGGTTCGTTAGAAAGTACGCCAAGTATTAATATCAGGGGTACCGGAACCATTGGTAATTCATCATCAAATCCATTGATTTTAATTGATGGAATGGAAGGATCTTTAAATGCTTTGAATCCACAAGATGTTGAAAGTATATCAGTATTAAAAGATGCATCAGCATCATCTATATATGGTTCAAGAGCTGCTTTTGGTGTGATCTTAGTGACTACAAAAAGAGGTAAGGCAGGTAAAGTTCAGGTCAATTATAACAATAGTTTCCGCCAAACCCGCCCGGTTTTATTACCCGAGATGATGGATTCGTACACCTTTGCCTTATACTTTAATGATGCAAGCACAAATGGTGGCAGCGCACCTCATTTCGACGCCGCTGCTTTACAAAGGATTAAAGATTATCAGGATGGAAAAATTACCAGTTCCACTATTCCTAGTCCAAATAATAAGCAATTCTGGGCTGATGGTTATGCTTATGGAAATGATAATATCGACTGGTATAAAGCGATGTATATGGACCATAGTTTTTCTCAGGAGCATAACTTAAGCCTTACTGGTGGAACTGAAGCGACATCTTATTATTTATCAGGAAATTTATTAGATCAAACTGGTATGATGCGCTTTAATCAGGATGGTTATGGCCGTTATGGTGCAACGGTTAAAGTAAACACGAAAATTTCAGATTTTTTAACCGCTAATTACAGCAATCGTTTTTTAAGAGAAACCTATCACCGTCCGTCTGCCTTAACCGATGGTTTTTATGAAGCAATTGGCCGCCAGGGCTGGCCGACATTACCTTTGTATGATCCTAACGGATATTTATTTAGTTCACCTTCTCCAGCATTGGAAATGGCTCAGGGTGGAGAAGATAATCAGGTAAAAGACTGGATGTATCAGCAATTTCAATTGGTTTTTGAGCCAATTAAAGGATGGAAAACCTTTGGAGAAGCGAATTATCGTACCCAAACACAATTTCGTCACTGGGATTCGCAACAAACCTATAACCACGATGTAAATGGAGTACCATATTTATATAAACGGAGCTCAAATGTTTATGAATATGGTTTTAAAGAAAATTATTTCAATACCAATATCTATTCTGAATATTCAAAAAATTTCGCAAAGCATAACTTTAAAATTATGGCTGGTTTTCAATATGAAGATACCAGATACCGTAATATGAGTGCCCAGCGAAATGGTATCATTGTTTCAGATATTGCTACCTTAAATACCACTTCTGGCTTAGATGCCGATGGTAAAGTACTTGCTCCGGTTGTTTCCGGTCAGTATCAGAACTGGGCTACACAAGGTTTCTTTAGCCGGTTAAATTATGATTACGATGGAATTTACTTGTTTGAAGCAAACCTTCGTTATGATGGATCATCACGTTTCCGATCTGATAAACGTTGGGGCTGGTTCCCATCAGTTTCTGCCGGATGGAATATTGCCAGAGAAGAATTCTTTAAAGACAGGTTTGCATTTGTGAATACCTTTAAGTTAAGAGGATCATATGGTAACCTGGGAAATCAGAATACGAACGACTGGTACCCAACTTATCTTACCATGCCTATAGGAACAGCAAACGGATCATGGTTAATTAATGGTGGCCGACCAAATACGGCAAGTGCTCCAGGCATTGTAAGTTCTACTTTAACATGGGAGACGATAAAAAGTTATAATGCAGGTTTAGATTTTAGTTTCCTGAAAAACAGATTGACTGGATCTTTTGATTGGTATAACCGTAAAACGCTAAACATGGTTGGGCCAGCTCCTGAGCTTCCTGTTACTTTGGGTACTGCTGTGCCAACAACTAATAACACTGATTTAAAATCTATGGGTTTTGAGTTCGAAATCGGTTGGAATGATCGTTTGAAAAATAATCTCGGTTACGGTGTTAAATTCTTACTGTCTGATTATAAAACCACAGTTACCCGCTACCCAAATGCCACCATGTCTTTAAATACCTATAGAGAGGGGCAAACATTAGGTGAAATTTGGGGCTATACCACCATTGGAATCGCTAAAACTCAGGCGGAGATGGATGCGCATTTAGCCACCTTAAGTAATGGTCAGTCTGCATTCGGATCGCAGTGGTCTGCAGGCGATATTATGTATGCGGATTACAACAAAGATGGTAAACTGGATTGGGGCAGCTGGACGCAAGGTAATTCTGGTGATGCGCACCTGATTGGTAATAGTACCCCTCGTTACAGGGTTGGATTAGATATCAATTTAGATTATAAAGGATTTGATTTCAGAGCCTTCTTCCAGGGTGTATTAAAAAGAGACTACTGGCAAAACAGTTATTTTTTCTGGGGGGCTACAGCTGATAAATGGTGGTCAGCAGGTTTAGTTCAACATGCTGATTATTTTAGAAATGATCCAAACAGTCCGCTGGGATTAAACTTAGATTCATATTATCCAAGACCAACTTTTGGAACCAATAAAAACCAACAAACACAGACAGGCTATTTACAGGATGCATCTTATATCAGGTTGAAAAATGTGCAATTGGGTTATACTTTCCCTCAGCAGCTTACTAAAAAGTTTGGTGCGCAGAAATTTAGAATTTTTGCATCAGGCGAAAACCTGGTTACCTGGACCAAGCTGGCCAAAATGTTTGATCCGGAAACCATCGATGGAGGGGCAAATGGAAGTGTATATCCACTTTCTAAAGTGCTATCAGTTGGTTTAAGTTTAACTTTTTAATTAAATAGACATGAATTTCTCGAAGTTTATCACAAATAGTTGCCTGGCAACATTAATCGTCATCACATTGGTAACTGGAGCTTGTAAAAAAGCATTAGATAAAGAGCCAATGTCAAATATTACACCCGAAAAGTATTTACAGGAAGAAGGTCAGCTTGCAGCTTATGCTATTGCCAGATATCCTGATATTTTACCTTCTCACGGCAACTGGTCTTTTGGTACTTTTGGTACCGATGGTAATACCGACAATATGATTGTGCCCGTACTCGATAATAAATTCATTCCTGGTTTGTGGCGAGTAGATGCTACAGGTGGAGATTGGAATTTTGGTAACATTTATCAGGCAAATTATTTTTTAAGTACGGTAATCCCAAGGTGGAAAGCCGGAGGGATTGTAGGTAACGCAGATAATATTAAGCAATATATTGGCGAAATGTACTTCTTAAGGGCTTTCGAGTATTTTAAAAAATTGCAAGCATTGGGCGATTTTCCTATTATCAAAACGGTTTATCCTGATGAAAAGGAAATTTTAACGCAGGTGAGTAAAAGACAGCCTCGTAATGAAGTAGCCAGATTTATCATTTCTGATTTGGATTCTGCTGCACTGTTATTAAAAACATCACCAGATGGAACAAAAAATAGAATTTCTAAAGCTTGTGCGCAATTGATAAAATCACGTGTTGCCTTGTATGAAGGAACGTGGCTTAAGTATTTTAAAGGCACTGCATTCGTTCCTAATGGACCAAATTGGCCTGGTAAATCAAAAGATTATAATGCGAATTATCAGTTTCCGACTGGAAGTATTGATGCTGAAATACAGTACTTTTTAGGCGAGGCGATGTCTGCCGCTAAGAGTGTAGCAGATGCTGTACCATTGGTTGCTAATACCGGAATTATAGAATCTCCGAATAATGAGAATCCTTATTTCAGTATGTTTAGTGCTGTTAATATGTCTGGTTATAGCGAGGTTTTATTATGGAGACAATATGGTGCTGGCCTGGTTACACATAATGTTCCGGTGTATGCACAAGCTGGAAATTACGCTGTTGGTTTATCAAGAAGTATGGTAGAAAGTTTCTTAATGGCAAATGGATTACCAATTTATGCTACTGGAAGTAATTATGAAGGAGATGATTATATCGCTGACGTTAGAAAAAACAGAGATGGACGGTTAAATCTATTCTTAAAAGAGCCTGGACAAAAGAATGTTCTGGTTAATCCAAGTCAGGGTACACATGCCACACTTGTTGAGCCTACACCAAAAATTTGGGAATCAAGCTACGATCAAAAATATACCACAGGTTATACCATTAGAAAGGGCTTGAGTTACGATGGTGCACAAGCCAATAATGGGCAAGGTTATACCGGAAGTATTACTTTCAGAGCAAGTGAAGCTTACCTGAATTATATTGAAGCAAGCTATGAAAAGAATGGATCAATAGATGCTGATGCAACCAAATACTGGCAGCAACTTAGAACAAGAGCAAAAGTAAGTACTGATTTTCAGCAAACGATAGCTGCGACTGTAATGTCAAAAGAGACCCAGGATTGGGGCGCATATTCTGCTAATACACTTATTTCTCCAACGCTTTATAATATTCGCCGGGAAAGAAGGAATGAATTAATGGCAGAAGGATTAAGGTTTATGGATTTAAAAAGATGGAGGGCGATGGACCAGATGATTTCAACGCCGTACCACTTTGAAGGTTTTAAACTTTGGGGCCCAATGAAAAGCTGGTTTACTGCATCTCAAATTGTTTATGGTGCCGGAAATTCAGCATCAGTCGTTTCAGATCCAGCTTTAAGTGTTTATTTACGTCCGCAAGAAATCCGATCAAATGCAGATTCTTATAAGGGAGCTAAATGGACAATGGCGCATTATTTAAGCCCGATTGCTACACAACACTTTAACATTACATCCACTAATGGTGATTTTAATAGCTCACCAATTTACCAAAATCCAGGTTGGCTAACTACAGGAGGCTCAACACCAACATTATAGTCTTTCTTTTCGGTTGCAGGTATTGTCAGATGAAGATGTGCCTGCAACCAAAAAATATTATTTTTAGCTTATGAAACTCAAAACGATCCTTTCCGTAACTTTTCTTGCGATATTATTTTCACATCAGGTTGATGCTCAAAACAACGATTGGGAAAATCCAAAACTGGTAGATCAGGGGAAGGAAAAAGCCCATGTTACTTTTATGTTATTTGATAAAAAGAACGACGTAATCAATGATGATTATACGAAATCTCACTATTATAAATCCTTAAATGGCCAGTGGAAATTTAACTATGTAGATCAATATGCCAATCGCCCTCAAGATTTTTATCAGACTGATTTCAATGATGGGGGTTGGGCCAATTTAACTGTTCCCTCCAACTGGGAATTGAATGGTTTCGGAATTCCTATTTATACCAACATCACTTATCCTCATCCTAAAAATCCGCCATTTATTGGTGAAAATAATCCGGTAGGTACTTATAGAAAAACCTTTACCGTTCCAGAGAACTGGGCAGAAAGAGAAACTTTAATTCATTTTGGTTCCATTTCGGGTTGTGCTTTTATTTATGTGAATGGAAAAAAAGTTGGGATGACCAAAGCATCAAAAACTCCTGCTGAGTTTGATCTTACACCTTACCTAAAAAAAGGAACAAATGTATTGGCCGTTCAGGTTTTCCGCTGGTCTGATGGAAGTTATTTAGAAGATCAGGATTTCTGGCGATTAAGTGGCATTGAACGTAATGTGTATTTGTACTCCATGCCAAAACAAACCATTTGGGATTTCTTTTTAAAAGGAGATTTAACGCAAAATTATACTGATGGATTGTTCAGCGCTGATGTAGATCTCCGCAAGTTTGCCGGGCAAAATATTGGTGGTGGTTCTGTGAATGTTTCACTTCAGGATCAAAATGGTAAAACCGTTTTTAATAAAACGCAAACTTTTAACGGTTCTGCAGAGTCTATCCAGACTGTTAAATTTAACGGTACCATAAAAAATCCTTTAAAATGGAATGCTGAGCAACCAAATTTATATGATTGTATCCTTACTTTGATGGATGCAAAAGGCAAGCAGGTTTCGGTAACAGGGGCCAAAGTTGGTTTCAGAAAAGTGGAAATTAAAAATGCACAGCTGTTAATTAATGGGGTTGCTACTTATGTTCACGGCGTAAACCGCCATGAGCATGATGATGTAACCGGACATACCACTACTAAAGAATTGATGCTAAAGGATATTCGCTTAATGAAAGAATTTAACATCAACGCTGTTCGTTTATCACATTATCCAAATGATCCGCTGTGGTATAAATTATGCGATCAGTATGGATTATACCTGGTTGATGAGGCCAATATTGAAACACATGGAATGGGGGCAGAGTTGCAGGGTTCATTCGATAAATCGAAACATCCGGCATATTTACCGGAATGGGCTGCGGCACACGTAGATCGCACCGTTAGGATGGTTGAACGTGATAAAAATCATGCTTCGATTATTATCTGGTCACTAGGAAACGAATGTGGTAATGGTCCGGTTTTTCATGATAATTATAAATGGATTAAGCAAAGAGATAATAGTCGTCCGGTTCAGTTTGAGCAGGCTGGCGAAGATTGGAATACCGATATTGTTTGTCCGATGTATCCAAGCATTGGCTCAATGAAAAAGTATGCCAGCGATAATACCAAAACCAGGCCGTATATTATGTGTGAGTATGCACATGCGATGGGCAATAGCAACGGGAACTTTAAAGAATACTTTGATATTATTCGCGGAAGCAAACACATGCAGGGTGGCTTCATCTGGGATTGGGTAGATCAAGGCATCAAAACAAAGGATGCCAATGGAAAAACTTTTTGGGCTTACGGCGGTGATTTAGGTGGCTTTTACTGGCAGAATGATGAAAATGGCGTAGCTGATGGAATCATCAGTGCAGACCGCACACCAGATCCTGGTGCTTATGAAATCAGAAAAATTTATCAGAATATCTTATTTACATCAGCAGGTATTTATAAAGGCAGCCTTACTATAGAAAACCTCTTCGATTTTACCAATCTGGATCAATATAACTTTAAATGGGTGTTGTTAAGCAATGGTAAAGCCATTAAAGAAGGCACTTTTGAAGTTAGCCTTGATCCGCACACTAAAAAGGAGATTAAATTAAACCTTCCAACATTTAAATCTGTTGCCGGTACCGAATATTTTTTAAACGTTTACGCCTATCGTAAAAAAGCCAGCGCCATGTTGCCAGCCGGTTTTGAAGTGGCCAATGAGCAATTTTATTACGGTGGAAATTTCTTCGAAAAAGCAAGTCAACCGAATACCAGGTTAACCGTAAAAACGGAAGACAATAAACTTTCTTTTACCGCAGGTGATGTAAACGGAGAATTTAATACGAAGACAGGTAGATTCACCAGCTACAACAAAGGCAACAGCAGCGGTTTAAACCGTTTCCCTGAGCCCTATTTCTGGAGAGCACCTACCGATAATGATTTCGGAAACGATATGCCACAGCGTTTAGGCATCTGGCGTTCAGCACACGAAAATAAAAAACTGCTTACGGTAAATGTATCGAAACAGACAGATAGTGGTTTATTCATTCAAGTTAATTACCTCCTAAATAGTGTTGCTGTTCCTTACACTGTTGGTTATTTTATTCAAAATGATGGATCAATAAAGGTTACGGCTATGATGGATAGGACCGGAAGAGACTTACCAGAACTACCAAGATTTGGTATGCGTACGGAATTACCGGAAGCTTATCAAAATTTAAAATATTATGGAAGAGGGCCATATGAAAATTATAGCGACCGTAATTTTGCCTCTCTGGTGGGGCTCTATGAAGATAAAGTTGAAAATCAGTACTATAAGGGTTATATCCGTCCGCAGGAAAGCGGGAATAAAACGGATGTACGCTGGTTGAGTTTGACAGCAGATGATGGAAGCGGAATCATGATTGAAGGTGTTCAGCCACTTTCATTTACAGCAATTAATCATTCAACCGAAGATTTAGATCCCGGTTTAACTAAAAAACAGCAGCATCCTACAGATCTTCCGGTTCGTCATAACGTTTTCCTGAACATTGATCTTAAACAACGTGGTGTTGGCGGAGATGATAGCTGGGGCGCTTATCCACACGCACCATATCGGTTAACAGATCAAAAATATTCATACAGTTATACCATTAAACTTTTGAATAATGGGACATCAAATGCGAAATAAACTTCGATACTGCTTTTATTTATTATTGACTTTAGCAAGTTCATCCTGTGCCCTTAAAAAGGCACAGGATTTTTCACGTTCCAAGTATTTGAAGGAAGGTTATCATTTGGTTTGGGCAGATGAATTTAACGAGAATGGTCTGCCAGATCCTAAAAACTGGACCTATGAAAAAGGCTTTGTCCGCAATAATGAACTTCAATGGTACCAGTCAGAAAATGCTTATTGTCAAAATGGATTACTCATCATTAAGGCAAAACAGGAACAAAAATCAAATCCGGATTTTATTCTGGATAGCAAAGATTGGCGCAAGAATAGAAAAGACATTGATTATACTTCAGCCTGTTTGATTACGAAAGACTTGCAAAGCTGGCAATATGGCCGTTTTGAAATGCGGGGTAAAATAGATATCAGTGCGGGCTTATGGCCAGCCTTTTGGACTTTAGGCGTTCAGGGTGACTGGCCAGCCAATGGTGAGATTGATATTATGGAATATTATCAGGAAAAGCTACTGGCTAACATTGCCAGTTCTGGAAAGAATGGAAAGCCAAAGTGGTTTAGCCAAACGAAATCCATTACAGAGCTGGGTGGAAAAGTATGGGCTGAAAAATTTCATGTCTGGAGGATGGATTGGGACAGCAATTCAATCAGTTTATATGTGGATGATCTATTGCTGAATAAAACGCCATTAGCTGATTTGGACAACGATCATCAGAAAGGTATACATCCATTTAGGCAGAAACATTACATTTTACTTAATTTGGCAATTGGGGGCATGAATGGGGGAGACCCGAAAAACACTAAATTTCCAAATCAGTTTGAAGTTGATTATGTGCGGGTTTATCAAAAATAATTATTTACCAATACCAACGAGGGGGAGAACAACACATGTTTGAAAGAAAGATCCAAAATTAAGTCAAGAAAACGACCGTTTTTATAGTTCAGTGCTGAATGAAGACAGTGTATAGAAACGCAGGGATTCTTCGCTGCGCTCAGAATGACAAATTCTCTACACTTCAACTCAAAAAATCATCATTGCGAGGAGGAGCGAGGAAGCAATCTGATTCGCAAATTCTTCAATGGAGATTGTTTCAGCAGATAATGAATCTACTTCGCAAGGATGGTTTTTTCCTACGATCCTGAATCAAGTGCTGGAAGACAACCGTTTTAACCCATCGTTCATGCCAGATAGAAAAGCCCATATCAGTATAAGGGAATTTTCATAAATCTAAAATTGCACTCAGTTTTGTATATTTGATTTTCAAACAACCAAATATTTTGTCTTTAACCTTAACGCTTTTACGGTTTCCATCAGGAAACATAAATTACCATTATGAGTCGAATCCTATTTTTGCTATTGATCTCCATCTTTTCTTTACGTGCAACTGCACAAACAAAATTACAAGCCTTTAAATTAGAAGATGTCCGTCTGCTATCAAGTCCGTTTCTTAAAGCGGAAGAAACAGATCAAACCTATATGCTTTCGCTTAATCCCGATCGGTTATTAGCGCCATATTTAAAGGAAGCAGGGTTGACCCCAAAGGCTGAATCTTATGGTAATTGGGAAAATACGGGATTGGATGGACATATTGGTGGTCATTACGTTTCAGCACTTTCACTAATGTATGCCTCAACTGGCGATGCAAAAGTTAAAGAAAGGCTTAATTATATGCTTGATGAACTGGAAAGATGTCAACTCAAAAATGGAAATGGGTATTTATCAGGCGTTCCGGGAGGCAAAGAAATATGGGCGCAAATTAAATCCGGTAACATCAAGGCTGCCAGTTTCTCCTTGAATGGCAGATGGGTGCCTTTGTACAACATTCACAAAACTTTTGCCGGTTTGCATGATGCTTATGCCATTGCAGGTAATGAAAAAGCCAAACAAATGCTGATTAAGTTAACCGATTGGTGCATTGATTTGGTTGCTGGCTTATCTGATCAACAGATTCAGGAATTGCTTAAAAGTGAACATGGAGGTTTAAATGAAGTATTTGCTGATGTGTATGCCATTACAGGCGATAAAAAATATTTAAAACTGGCCCGTCAATTTTCGGATCAATCAGTTTTGAAACCCCTGTTATTACAAAAAGATGCTTTAAATGGTATGCATGCCAATACGCAAATTCCAAAGGTCATCGGGTTTGAACAGATTGCATTGGTAGATCAGGATACGAGTTGGGGTAAGGCAGCAGATTTCTTTTGGCAAACGGTGGTGAATAACAGAACGGTTGCCATTGGTGGAAATAGTGTAAGGGAACACTTTCATCCTGCTAATGATTTTTCTTCTATGATAGAATCCAGAGAAGGGCCCGAAACCTGCAATTCGTACAACATGCTTAAGCTCACTAAACAGTTATTTCTTGATGCCCCTTCCATAAAATATTTAGATTATTACGAAAGAACCTTATACAATCATATTTTAACTTCTCAAAGGGCCAGTGGCGGTTTTGTTTATTTTACTCCCATGCGCCCGGGGCATTACCGAACATATTCAAATCCCCAGGAAAGTTTTTGGTGCTGTGTAGGGTCGGGATTAGAAAATCATGGGAAGTACGGCGAATTGATTTATGCACATGATGATCAGAATCTTTATGTAAATCTCTTTATTCCATCCGTTGTAAACTGGACAGAAAAAGGCATAACCCTCACTCAGGAAAATAATTTTCCAAAGCAAGAATTTACGCAGTTAAAATTGAAACTATCAGGAACGAAACGTTTTTCAATCCGTTTGCGTCACCCATCATGGGTTGCAGCAGGGCAAATGACCATTTTGGTGAATGGTAAAAAAACGGTTGCAAAGGCATTGGGGAATGGCTATGTCAGCATTGATCGGATTTGGTCATCTGGTGATGTAATTAAGGTTGCATTACCCATGCACAACACTACCGAATTTATGCCTGATGGATCGGATTGGGTGGCCTTTCTCCATGGACCAATTGTTTTAGCTGCAGAACTGGATACCTTATCGCAACCCAATTTAACGGCAGATGGCAGCAGGATGGGGCACATTGCTTCCGGGGCGTTATTCCCGGTTAGTGAGGCACCATTGGTATTTGGTCAGAAACAAGATCTGGCAGCGCAGCTTGTACCCGTGAAAAATCAGTCTCTTACCTTTAATGCCGAAAAAGCAATTTATCAGCCCAAATATAAAAGTCTTAAACTCGTTCCGTTTTATGAGTTGGCAGAGCGGCGATATGTGGTATATTTCCCTTACACCAATCCAGAAAATCTGGATGCAAGAACAAAAGCCATTAAATTGGCTGAGACTGAAAAGATCAAGCTGGAACTAGAAACGGTTGATATGGTGCGTACGGGAGAGCAGCAGCCAGAATCAGATCATGGTTTTAAAGGTGAAAATACAGATAATGGAATTTTTCAGGATCGCCATTTCAGAAATGGAAAGGGTTGGTTCAGCTATAATTTAAACAATAAGGATTTGAAAGGCAAAAAAATCAGGCTTACCCTTTTTGGAAATGAAAAAAATAAAGAATTTTCCATTCTTATTAATCAGGTGGTTATTGCTAAGGTTAAGCTTGACGGAAATAAGGGGAATGTATTTTATACACAGGATTTTGAGATTCCTGAGGCTTTGTTAAAACCACAGCTTGAACTGAAATTACAGGCTGATCCTGCTGCGGCAATTGCAAATATCTTTGAGGTAAGGTTGATGAAATAGGTATTTGCAAAATCGTGAGGTTTTATTTTAGAATACAGCTATGAGGGAAACTCCCCTCCTAATTTAGGAGGGGAGCCCGCAGGGCGGGGTGGTTTAAGCCCCTATCCGCCTATCGGTATCTTTTCCCTGAAAGGAAAGGGCGATAGTAAAATAGCCAATGGAAAAAAATAAAAGCTCAAAAGTTCTTTTTTAATTCCAAAGCATTATTTTTACGCCAATTATGGAAAACGACAAAAAAGAAATATTCGATAGCGTTGCGCAAAGATTAAAAATTGAAGGTTTTAATGTAGTAAACCGCGATGAAACACGTCCATGGGGTGGTTTTTTTGTAATTGATGAGGCACAAGCCCAGCAATTTGCAGATACTTATTTTGATGGATTGGATGTTGAAAGCTTAAAAATTGGCGGTAAATTAAGTCCAAAGATTTTAATCGTAGCACCAAACACACGCTTGTCTTGGCAATATCATCACCGCAGAGCAGAAATATGGCAAGTGGTAACCGGTACTGTTGGCATCAAAACCAGTGCAACTGACGAAGAGGGTGAAGTTAAAAAATACGCACCTAAAGATCAGATCAAATTACAACAAGGTGAGCGTCACCGCTTAATTGGTTTAGATGATTGGGGCGTAGTAGCAGAAATCTGGCAACATACAGATGCTTCAAACCCATCAGATGAAAGTGATATCGTAAGAGTTCAGGACGATTTCGGTAGATAAAAAATTTAAAATAAGATTATTTAAAAGGCATGGATGAGTGAATCTATTGCCTTTTTTAAACATTTCAGCTATTCGTTTAAGCCACGAATAGTTGCCAGCGGAAAGATATCGAAAACTAAAGGTCTAGAAATTCCGTTTATTAAGCATACACATTATACATGATTATCCTCATTTTTTTTCTTTGCCATTGGTTTCTATCGCTTTTTAGCCAAACTTTTTTTCTCCACCGTTACTCATCACATAAAATGTTTAAAATGGAACCCTTCTGGGAACGATTTTTTTATCTTATTTTATTGATTTCTCAAGGTTCTTCTTTTTTAAATCCAAGGGCTTATGCCATTTTGCATCGCATGCATCATGCCTATAGCGATACTGAAAAAGATCCACATTCTCCTCACTTCTTTAAGGATGTTTTCGGGATGATGATTGCGACCAAAAATATGTACATGAATTATCTTCATTTCAAGATTCAGCCAGAACCTGCCTTTCAGGGTAACTATCCAGAATGGCCTGTGGTAGATCGGATTGGTAATTCATGGTTATGGAGAGTAGCATGTGGCTTGTTTTACATTGGTTTCTACATTGCTTTTGCCAACCATTGGTGGTTATTTATTTTATTACCTGTTCACTTTTTGATGGGGCCTTTACACGGTGCTATTGTAAATTGGTGTGGACATAAATATGGTTATTCAAATCACGATAATGAAGATCACAGCAAAAATTCATTGCCTTGGGATTTCCTGTTAATGGGGGAGTTATTTCAGAATAACCACCATAAAAAGCCGAATAGCCCAAACTTTGCATCTAAATGGTGGGAGTTTGATCCAACCTATCCGGTAATGAAGGTATTGCATTGGATGAAGATTATTAAAATTAGAAAGGTTTAATTTATTGCCAGATGAGTACCGATAAAATCGGACGAAATGAAATAGGCTTATAAACCTAAGTTCAATTTAAAATAGATGATTTTTTATAAAGGCTGATGAACATAATTCATCAGCCTTTATTTTTTTCTTTATTTATTGGGTTGATCCTAGATAATTTTTAACCTTTTCTCTTGTCTATCTGGATTTTACCGATAAAAGTCGCACCTTTGCCGACTAAACTAACGTAGTGGCGCAAAAACTATTTAAAAGCATTGTAACAAAATGCAATTTGCGCAGACTAATAAACCAAAGACTAACAAATTATAATGAAAAAAATTTTACTCTCACTCCTGATCCTGGGAACATTTGTAACGGTAAAAGCCCAATTTCCTGCTGGAGGTTTCGGTGGAGGCGCAAAGAAACCCACAGTTTTCGGTCGTGTAACGGCAACAATTTTAGATTCGGTAACCAAGCAACCTATAGATTACGCAACCGTATCATTAATTAATGTTAAAGATAATAAATCAGTAAATGGTGGTGTAACCGACCCAAAAGGAAAGTTATCACTACAAAATGTAGCTCCTGATACTTACAAGCTAATGATTGGTTTTATGGGTTATAAAACCAAATCCATCAGTGTAATCACTACACCAGCAAAGCCAGATCAGAATTTAGGAACCATTTATATCTCCTCTACAGAAAACTCCTTGTCTGATGTTCAGGTGCAGGGTACTAAAGCCATAATCGAAAATAAAATCGATAGAATGGTATACAATGCCGAGGCTGACGGGACCAATGCTGGTGGTGATGCTACGGATGTGATGCGTAAAGTGCCTATGCTTTCAGTAGATGCCAATGGTGATGTGCAGCTTCGTGGAGGTGCCGTTCGGGTGCTGATCAATGGCAAACCATCCGGAACGATGGCTGCAAGTGTATCTGATGCCCTAAAAATGATTCCGGCAGAACAGATTAAAAGTGTAGAAGTGATTACCAGTCCATCTGCTAAATATGATGCAGAAGGCTCAGGAGGGATTATCAACATCATTACTAAAAAATCAAATGCCCAGGGTGTAAGCGGAAGTGTGAATACATCTGTAGGTACCCGTCAAAATAATGGTGCATTTAACCTGACAGCAAAGACAGGCCGTTTAAGTGTGAACACAAGTTTAGGTGCAAATCTGGCTTATGCTCAGGATTCAAGAACCGAGTTTGTTACCAATACAACTTATCTCGACGGAACTACAAATAATATATTACAACAAGGTGTTTCAAGATGGAGCCGTGATGGTTACAATGGAAGCTTGGGAATAGATTATGATTTTAATGCTTACAATAACATTAGCTCGAACGTAAAACTTAATCAATTTTCAAACGGTGGTCCGGGTTCTTCCAATTATATCATTAATAACTTACCTGCTACTAACATCAGCAACATGGATATGACCCGTAGCAATATGGATTGGAATGTAGATTATAAGAAAACGACTAAAAAGGAGGGAGAAGAGTTTACTATTTCTGGTCAGTTATCTACAGGACGCACACCAACCAGCTTTAGTAATATCCTTACTTCTGCCGCTGCTCCAAATGGGATCATCACCTCAAGCGATAATACCGCTAAGAATAATGAATATACTGCGCAAACAGATTACACTTATCCATTCAGTAAAAATACCATCTTAGAAGTAGGTGCCAAGGGTATTTTTAGAAATGTTAAGAGTCAGTACGGTGCTTCTGAAAGAGATTTTGATTATAATCAGGATGTTGCTGCAGCTTATGGTGTGATTGGTTTCGATATTACTAAGAAAATAAAATTTAAAGGCGGATTAAGAGCAGAATACACTAAAATAGATTTTAACACACAAACCAGCGGTTTAGAAAAAAATGATTATTTCAATTTATTTCCAAGTTTAATTATCTCGCAAACTCTGAAAAAAGGCGCTACAGTTAAATTCAGCTATAACAGAAGGGTGCAAAGACCAAGTGAAAACTTTCTGAATCCGTTTAGAAATGAGAGTGATCAATTCAATATCATGCAGGGTAACCCGCAATTAAGCCCGGAGTTAAGTCAGAATTTAGAGTTGGGTTACAGCACGTACATTAAAGGATCGGTGATCAATGCATCTATTTTTTACCGTACAACAGGTGGCGTAATCGAAAGTTCAATTTCTCCATTAGTGGAGAATGGCATCACAAAAGTATTATCATCTTATATCAATGTAGGTAGGTCAGAAACATATGGACTAAACATTTTTGGTTCTTATAATCCAAAACCAAAGTGGACATTAATGAGTAATTTCTCTGCCAATACGTATGAGGTAACCAATACGGCAACCAACATCAGCACCGGAACTTTTCTCAATTATAGTTTATTCGGACGTTCGGCATATGGATTTGGAAAAGGTTATAACTTCGAATTATTTGGTGTGGCTACATCAGCACGCAGAACTTATCAGGGTAAAACAGATCCGTTCTACTTTTATGGAGCTTCAATTAAAAAAGATATTCTTAAGAAAAAAGGCAGCATTGGTTTAAATACCCTGAATCCATTTACTAAGGATTTACATATCAAAACAGAAAACAACTCTGTTAACGCAGTTGGAAACGTGTTTCAAAGTTCAAATATTTATTATCCATTACGATCGTTTGGTGTTAACTTTAGCTATTCATTCGGTAAGTTGAAGTTTACGGAGAAGAAAAAAATTAAAAATGACGATGTCAAGCAAGATCAGCAACAAGGCGGTGGAGTGGGCGGCGGTTTGCAGCAGTAAAATCTCATTTAAATAAATTATATAAGAGCTTTCAGTTGAATCTGAAAGCTCTTTTTTTTTGTATTTGATTTATGGTGTGAAAAATACACTAAGTTGTCTGTGTTTTTAAGTTGATTTAGTTAAATCTTGTCTTTTTTGCAGGTTTTATCGTGGTTTTATACTGTATTGCGGTTTGTTGCGTATTTTCATTCTGTTTTCTGCATGTTTTTTCTGCTAAAAGCCTATCTTGCATCTGCTAACAATCAATAACCTAAATTCTTGATATATGAAAAAAGTCTTTACCTCACTTTTTTTCTTGTGTATTTTACTCACCGGGCTATCCTCCTTTGCCCAGGTAAAAACCGTTACAGGGAAAATTACTTCTACAGATGATGGTGGGCCATTGCCTGGAGCAAGTATAAAAATTAAAGGTACCACCACCGGAACATCTACTGATGGAAATGGCGCTTTTACTATTCAGGTGCCATCACCAAGTGCGGTACTGCAGATTAGTTTGGTGGGTTATAAACTGCAGGAAATTACTGTAGGAGAGAGAACAACCATTAACGCTGCGCTTGCTTCCGATTCTCAACAACTTCAGGAAGTAACGGTTTCAACAGCATTAGGCATTACCAGGCAGGCTAAATCTTTAGGTTATGCTGCGCAAACGGTTGGCGATAAAGATCTGAATTTCAATCATCAGCCCAATTTAATCAATGCCTTGCAGGGTAAAGTAGCAGGTGCAACCATTTCGAGCACGGGCGGCGGTCCGGGTCAGGGCGCCAGCATCAGGATAAGGGGGGTAAATTCCATCGATCCGAACAGATCAGGAGATCCGCTTTATGTGATAGATGGTGTTCAGATTGATAACTCCACTTCAACCCAAGGCGCAAATCCCAGCGGAAATGCTTATGGTTCCAGGGGCGTAACTAACCGGGCTTCGGATATTAATCCTGATGATATTGAAACCATCAACATTTTAAAAGGCGGGGCGGCTACAGCACTTTACGGTTTAAGAGGTGCAAACGGAGTAGTGGTGATCACCACTAAAAGAGGAAAGCAAAACGGATTGCAAGTTAATTTTAACAGCAGTTACGGTTTCGATGAGGTATTGATTAGTCCGAAAGTGCAGACCGAATATACACAAGGTGTATTGGGGGTTTACACGAATCCACCGGGTGGAATCGGACCAGCCTGGGGGCCAACCATTGCAGAGGCTAAACTGATTGATCCCACCCATCCGGATAAACTTTATAATAATTACGATCAGGCTTTTGGTACTGGTCAGCAAGTTAAAAACTCACTCTCTTTAACCGGAGGAAGTGATGTGGTAAAGTTTTTCACATCCGTATCTCAGTTATACCAAAAAGGTATGATGCCGAACACGGATAATAAGAATTTTTCTGGCAGGTTAAATACGGATTTCATTATCAGCCCGAAATTCAAGGCTTCTGTGAATATGAACTTTACCAATTCTGGTGGTTATACCTATAGTGCAGATCGGTTTGGCGAGGGTTTAGCTTATTTTTCTCCGAGATATGATGTAGCTGACTACCAGAATGCTGATGGTTCGCAAAAATATTTGGGTACAAATAATCCGATCTGGGGTACAGCCAATAATAAATTAAAAGGTGATGTAAACCGTTACATTGCAGGGGCAAGTTTATCATATGATCCAACGAAATGGTTAAATTTTTCTTATCGTTTCGGAGTAGATACTTATAATGAAAACCGTGTGAGAACTGCCCGCGGACCAATGTATACCGGAGAGGCGATGTACGATAACGATCAAGGCTATTATGGAGAATTTAATTCCAAACTCAGAACATTAAACAGCACTGTCGTGGCAACGCTTTCCACAAAATTAGGTGAAGATCTAACAGGAACTTTAAGGTTAGGACAGGAACTTTATGACCGAAGAATTAAGGAAACAGGAACACTTGGAAGCATTTTAGGCATTTATAATTTCTTCACACTGGAGAATGCCGGAGTGCTTACGCCAAGTCAGGCTACGAGAGAAAAACGGTTAGTCGGCTATTTTGGAGAGGCTTCTTTTGATTATAAAAATTACCTTTTCTTAACCATAACCGGAAGAAATGATATCAGCTCTACACTGCCAAAAGAGAACAGGTCTTTCTTTTACCCGTCTGCCAGCTTAAGTTATGTATTCTCCGATCAGTTTAAATTGCCAGCGGTAATTAGTCAGGCTAAACTACGATTATCATATGCCCGCATCGGAAAGGATGCCGCAGAGTATTCTACTTTTACCGGTTACACGCCTAATCTTAATTTACCAACCGGCACAGGTGGTTTAACCATTGCTCCAAACCTGGGGAATCCTGATTTATTACCTGAGTTTACCAATACTTACGAGGCTGGTTTAGAGATGTCGTTCTTTAAAAACCGTATAGGTTTTGATTTAACGTATTATTATTCATTAAGTACAGACCAAATTATCCAGACTCAGGTATCATCTGCAGTAGGTTATGTTACCAAATCAATCAATGCTGGTGATATTAGAAATCGTGGCGTAGAATTGGTTATTAACGGGAAGCCTATTGTAGGTAAGAATTTTAACTGGAGTGCCAATTTAAACCTTTCTGCCAATAGAAATAAGGTGCTTTCTATGCCAAATGGCATTTCTGAGATTGTTTACGGCGCAGCACGCGGCTATGGTAATGCCGGGGTAACCATGAAACTGATTGAAGGACAGGCTTACGGAAATATTTACGGCAGTTATTTCAACAGATACTATGGTGCGCAGGCAGAAGACCCTACAATTTTAGATAAAGATCTGCCATTGTTAATTGGTGCCAATGGATTTCCAAGCATTTCTGGTGGTAAACAAAAGTTGTTAGGTAACTCACAACCAGATTATATTATTGGTTTTGGTAACAACTTCAGTTACAAAAACTTCAGCTTAAATGTATTGTTTGATGCCCGTTTAGGTTTTGAAAAATACAACTGGCTGGAAGATTTCTACTCGGCCTTCGGACTTCCGGATTACACAGCAGACAGAAGAACCACCAAAGTTTTTGATGGAGTACTGGCTAACGGACAACCCAATACCAAACCAGTATATATGGGACAAGGTTTAGGCCCGGATGGTGTAAACTATGGTGAAGGATATTATCGGATTCTGTATCGGAACGTTTCAGAACCATTTGTTTCTGATGCTTCATGGGTAAGATTGCGTTCGGCCAGTTTAACTTACAGGTTGCCTGAAAAATGGTTACCTGCGAAAGCCATTAAAAATGCATCCTTATCTGTCACGGGTAATAATTTATGGCTGTGGACCAAATATTATGGTGTAGATCCAGAATCGAGTTCTTATGACTCAGGCAGCAACAATGATGGTTCTGCTGGTTTTACCTACCCATCAGCACGTACCATAATGTTTACCCTTAATGTTGGTTTTTAAAAAGAATTAAGATGCAAAAGATTATAAAATATACTTTGTTATCAGCTATAATTGCAACATTAGGCTTGCAAGGCTGTAAAGATAGCTACTTTGATAAACTATCTGATAATCCAAACCAGGTGGCCACACCAAGCTTAAATGCTTTACTGGCTACTTCTACTTACAAGGCTGGATTTAATAATTATAGTGTAGCCAGTATTATTCTTCCATACGTGCAATACACGGCTAATCCCGCGGCTAATGGTGCCGGAGATACTTATCAGGCTATTGATTTTAGCAGTACCTGGGATTTACTCTATTACGCCATGGCAGATGCCAATGAATTAAAAAAGCTGGCCGTTACCCAAAATTCCAGCGAATATAAAGGCGTGGCTGATGTGTTAATTGCCTATAACCTGATGATGGCGAATGATCTTTGGGGTGATGCGCCATTTTCTGAAGCCTTTAATATTGATAATCTGGTTCCTAAGTATGATAAACAACAGGATGTTTATACTTCTACCATGACGTTGGTGGACGAAGCGATTACAGAACTCTCTAAAACCAATTCTGCCATCAAACTGGCTGCGGCAAGCGATCTGATTTATGGAACTACAGCTACAACAGAAAGAGCAAACTGGTTGAAAATGGCTTATGCCTTAAAAGCCAGGTTACTGATTAAAGTGAGCAAACGGAACACCTATAATCCAGCATCTGTGTTAGATGCAGTGAGCAAATCTTTTGCAAGTAATGACGATGATGCCAGAATGCAAACATTTAAAGAACGTAGTCCGTGGGCAACAGTAGCACTTAATAATGAACAACAATCGCTTGGCGGCTGGCTTTCAGAACAGTTTATAGATGCATTAAATGGTACAACTTACCCGGTATTTGACCCGCGTTTGCCAAAAATTACGGATTTAACTGTTGACGGAAAATACATCGGAACAGTTAATGGTGCAGGAAACCGCGCTCCGGGCGCTAACACCAGAAAGGACGAAAATTACATTTCACGTAATTCTCCATGGAGTGGCAACACGTCGCCAATTTTCATTGTCACTTATGCCGAACTGAAATTTATTGAGGCCGAGGCTGCATTCGATACTGATAGAACACGTTCTTATAATGCCTATTTAACAGCCATCCGGGCAAATATGGATAAATTCCAGGTTTCAGCAACAGATAAAGAAGCTTATATGGCCCAGCCAACGGTGGCTGTTGGTGCAGCTGCACTGACGAAAGATTTAATTTTTAAAGAAAAATATATCGCTACTTACCTTAATCCGGAAGCCTGGAATGATGCCCGTCGGTTTGATTATAAGTACAAAGATTTCACGATGCCAGTAAATGCAGCATTGCCAACTTTCATTCGTCGCCTGGATTATCCTCAGGGAGAAAGAAGTAAAAACGGCGGAAATGTACCTGTAGAAGTATTGAGAACAACCAGATTGTGGTGGGATCAGTAGGGTTTTAATTTATCGGTTGGTGTCTCACCGACCGATAAAATTCCTAGAGCTGGTTGGTGAGACACCAACCATTGGGAGTGTTAACGTTAATCTATCGGTTGGTGCCTAAATCACCAAAAAAATGTTAAACCATGAAGAAATTGCTTTTCATCCTGTTGTGCTGTTATTCAATAAATATTTTTGCTCAATCATTTTCCATTCAATCGGTTCTGAATTATCCCTTTCCTTCGCAACTGGTGGCTTCTCCAAATGGTTCGAATATCGCCTGGGCAGCCAACGAACAAGGTAAAAGAAATATTTATCTTGCAGAAGCACCAGTATACAAAGCAGTAAAAATGACCAGTTATGAGGAGGATGACGGGCAGGAACTCACCAGTCTTTCGATTTCTACAGATGGAAATTGGATCGTTTGTGTGAGGGGAGGAGATCATGGTGGTAAAGATGGCGGACCTGTAAATGCTGCATCTTCACCCATTGCACCAAAAATGCAGGTATTTGCCCTTAATCTTAAAGACCGAAATGCTATAGCGCTTGGTGAAGGTGATTATCCCCTGATTTCTCCAGATAGTAAAACGGTCGTTTTTTCGAGTGGCGGACAAATTAAAAGTGCTCCAATTGATGGAACTGTGTCAGCAACAGCTTTGTTTTATGCTAAAGGAGCTAATAACAGTTACAAATGGTCTCCCGATGGTAAGAAATTAGTTTTTGTTTGTAACCGAAATGATCACGCCTTTATTGGTATTTATGTAGATCAAAAAACGCCCATCAGGTGGTTATTGCCTTCCTTTAGCAGGGATGCTGCACCGGCATGGTCGCCAGATGGAACAGAAATTACTTTTGTGAGGCTATCGGGTATCGGACTTGAAACCGATTCCATTTTAACCAGAAAAAATCAGCCCTGGGCAATATGGACGGTAAATATTGGCACAGGAAAAGGAAAGCAAATTTACAAGGCACCCGAAACCATTAGAGGGTCATTCCCTGCAATGGAAGGTGGCGCCAACCTGGCCTGGGCGGATGGAAGGATTGTTTTTACATCTTATGAAGATGGATGGCCGCATTTATATTCGATGAATCCTGATGGATCGAAGAAGGTTTTACTCACACCCGGGAATTTTATTGTAGAAAACATCAAGCTCAGTAATGATAAAAAAACAATTGTGTTTGCAGCCAACACCGGGAAAAATACCGATGATCTGGATAGAAGACATATTTATCAAGTATCGGTGGGCAAACCAGATATGAAGCCGCTAACTGCCGGAACGGGAATAGAAGCTTATCCAGTTATCTCTGGAGATGGCAAGAGTTTTTTTTGTTTGAGTGCTACTGCGCAAAGGCCGCTATTGCCTGCTTTAATTCAAAATCTTAAACTAAAATTAATTGGCGAAGCATTAATGCCAACCGATTTTCCAGTTCATTCGATGGTTACGCCTACACATGTCAGTTTTAAAGCTGCAGACGGGAACATGGTTTACGGTCAGCTTTTTTCACCTAAAAAGGTAATTAAAAACCATCCGGCAATTGTTTATGTTCATGGCGGACCACAGCGGCAAATGTTACTCGGCTGGAATCCGATGGATTATTATTCTATTGATTATGCCTTAAATCAATATCTGGTGAACATGGGCTTTACGGTTCTGTCGGTAAACTATAGGCTGGGTTTAGGCTATGGATACGATTTCCATAAACCGCTGCATGCAGGTGCTCAGGGTGCTTCAGAATATCAAGATATTAAAGCGGCAGGAGAATGGCTGGCAAAACAACCCAACATCGATCAGGGTAAAATCGGAATTTATGGTGGATCATATGGTGGGTATTTAACTGCACTGGCCTTAGGGAAGGATGCTAAATTATTTGCCGCTGGTGTAGATATTCATGGCGTAAATAGTCGGTTTAGCAGTGTGGCGATGGAAGGTAAATTACCCGCTCCTGATACTGACCTTGCTGCAAAGATTGCACGTGAATCTTCGCCCGTCACTTATTTAAAAACCTGGACTTCACCAACATTGATTATCCATGCAGATGACGATCGTAATGTAGCCTTTAGCCAAAGTGTTGATTTAGTTAAACGGTTTGAAGATCAGAAATTTGAATTTGAGTCTTTAGTTATTCCAGACGATACACATCATTGGATGAAATTTTCAAATGCTGTTAAAGTCAGTGAAATTACTGCTGATTTTCTTAAACGTAAACTCATGAAGCATTAATTTTTCTTAATGTTTTTTAAAATCATTAAGCTTAGTGCATTGAAGGCATATCCGCTGATGTTGTTCTGAAGCATCACTACAGATTGATCATAAAAGAGGGGAACTACCGGCGAATAATCCATGACCAACTGATCCATTTTCCTGTAAAGTTCAAAACGTTTGTCAGCATTGGTTTCGTAATAGCTTTGTTCAAACAGCTGGTCAAATTCTTTATTGTAAAAGGCAAAATAATTTGGTCCGTTGGGTACTTTATTTTTGGAATAAAACATTGAAAGGAAATTCTCGCCATCAGCATAATCAGCCAGCCAGGAGCCTCGAAAAAAGTTTACATTGTTCTTCGACATCAGGTCTCTTAAACTTGCACTCGGACTCACATCAATTTTAACCTTCATTCCAATATTGGTCAATTCGCCCTGTATAAATTCAATTAAATCTTTATAGGTAGTCGTGGTGTTCAATGTAATTTCAGGCAAACCCTTTCCTTCAGGGAAACCAGCTTCTTTTAATAATCTGGCAGATAAAACAGGGTTGTATGTGTAACCTCGAACAGCTAAACTATCAAAACCGGGCATTCCTTTTGGGATAAATCCCGATGTGGCCGCAATGCCAATTCCATTTCTTAAATACCGGATTAATTTATCACGGTCGATA
Source organism: Pedobacter psychrotolerans (assembly GCF_004340665.1). Taxonomy (GTDB): domain Bacteria; phylum Bacteroidota; class Bacteroidia; order Sphingobacteriales; family Sphingobacteriaceae; genus Pedobacter; species Pedobacter psychrotolerans. The sequence goes on along the minus strand of NZ_SLWO01000002.1, from coordinate 211,718 downwards.
GCGTAATTAATAGCCTGCCTTATTTTTTTTATTTTTAAGGGTGATTTTTTTACAAGGGCAAGATTGGTATCAACTAAAATACCTACATACTCAGTACATAGATAGGGGCTTTTGGTTAAAGTAAATTTGCCTTTATATTTAGAAACCATATTTCCACTTTTAGTTAAGATATCATCGCGGTAGCTGCCATCAACATTATAGTAAAAATCTAAATCCTTTTTTAGGAAACTCATAAAGCCACTTTGCTTATCAATAATGAATGTTGCTTTTACTGCATCCAGGTAAGGTAGCTTGGTTCCTTTCTGATCATGTTCAAAATAATGCTCATTTTTTAATAAAACCAGAATTTCACCTTCTTTCCAATACTTAAATTTGAAAGGGCCTGTGCCAACTGGGTGGCTTCTGAAATCTTTACCGTAATGTTCAACAACTTCCTTTGGCACTACCGAACAATATTGAGTGGTGAGCAGATTCATGAGTGGAGGAAAGGGCTTTACCAGTTTAATTCGAAAGGTAGAATCGTTTAGGGCTACAAAATTATGCTGATCTTTAACCTTATCACTAAAAATCCATCCACCGGAGGAAGCCACTTTAGGATCGATTAACCTATAGAAACTGTAAGCGAAATCTCTGGCGATTACTTTTCTGCCTTTGCCGTTTTTAAAAATCGGGTCATCGTGAAAGTAAACATCATTACGTAGATTAAAGGTATAAGTTAAGGCATCGTCAGATATTTCCCAGCTTTTAGCGATGCAAGGGGCGCTTTGAAGATTGGAATCAATTTGCACCAGGCCATTAAAAATCTGATTGGTCATCCAGATGGCATTCTGGTTGCGGGCAAAAGCCGGATCAATGGAGGTTAAACCCTGATCAAGATTAATATTAAATGTTTTTTTATCGCTATTTGCGGTATCCTGATGACATGAAGTGAAAATAATGGTAATGAAAATCCAAAATATATAATTAAATGAGGCTCGCATGAAATAAGGATTGTTATTTTTGCACAAATTAATAAATTTAATGCAGATGTCTTTTTTAAACGATTTATTTATCGGCCTTGATGCCACAATACGCGAAGATTTACAAGAACGTTTAGATATTGTGGAGCACAAAATTAAATTTATGGAAAAGGTGCCAGTGGCCGTGCTTGATGTAAGCAATACGCCTGGCTATTATTTTACGGAAGAAATTGCCTTCGCTGGTGGAATGATAGAGGCCGATATCATGAGTGCAGTATTTATTATTTACTATCAGCCTGAAAAGACCCTGACGGATTTAATGCGGGAAGTGCCCTCCATGTTAAGCGCAGATTGGCAGGCTGTAAACAATAATCGGATTATCTTACTTAATGATGATGTTAATCGCGAAAAATCTGCTGAAAATGTGGTCTCTTTAATTGAAGATATGGCTGAAATGCTACATCCCGGTTCCTTTATTTTTGGTCACGAAGGTGACAAGTGGATTCGTTTCGGTGCGTAATAAAGGTTGAAGATAGTGGTGATAAAGAAAAGCCGATAAACCTTTATAATTTACATGCATAAATTCAATTTCATATGAAGAAATTTACATTAATCGTTATTCTTTTCTTTTCATACTTTTTAGCCAGCGCACAAGTTGTTCCAACGCTAACAGCGGATGTGGCGGATAAACTTTCAAAAATGCCTTTGGGATGCATTGGTCAGGAGTTTCCGAATAAAACATCTCATGTAGCCAACACAGCAGTTGATGGTCGTTTATTGCCCAGTGAGTTACATCCAGCATTTTATGGTTGTTTAGATTGGCACAGTTCAGTGCATGGCCACTGGATGCTGATTCGATTGCTTAAAACCATTCCTGATTTAAAAAATAAGCCAGAAATCATCACCCAACTCAACAAAACCTTCACGCCGGAAAAAATGATGGCCGAAGCGGAATATTTCACTAAATACCAGGTGGCGAATACCTATGAACGAACTTATGGATGGGCTTGGTTATTGAAACTTGATCAGGAATTGTATACCTGGGATAACCCTGATGCCAAGAAATGGTACGCAGCTATGCAACCGCTTACCCAGCAAATATTAAAACTCTGGAAAGCTTATCTGCCTAAACAAACTTACCCAAACCGGACGGGTGTTCACCCCAATACTGCATTTGGTTTAGTTTTCGCATTAGATTGGGCCAAGACTTTTAAAGATGCTGATTTTGAAAAGCAAATTGATGAGAAGGCTAAAGCTTTTTATCTGGATAATACTGCAACACCTGCATATCTTGAACCGGATGGATCAGATTTCTTTTCGCCGAGCCTGGAAATAGCAGATTTAATGAGGCGGGTATTGCCGAATAAAGAATTTGTACGGTGGTTAAATAAATTTTATGAAGAGAAAAGTATTAAACGGATCAGTGATTTGCCAATAATTAGCGATATCAATGATTATCAAGGTGTTCACCTGGTAGGTTTATCGTTTACCCGGGCCTGGTGCATGAAAGGCATTGCTAAAGAATTGCCTAAAAACCACAAATGGAAAAAACATTTTGAAGTAACTGCGGATCGTTTTCTAGCCAATGCCTTACCGCTTGTTTTTGCTGGCAATTATGGTGGAGATCATTGGTTGGCGTCTTTTGCTGTTTATGCATTAGAAAAATAGATTTCCGCAGATTCGCAGATTAATTTCTTTCTTTTTGGTGTAAATTAACGATTGAATCGTTAGGCTATTATGTGCTCGTTTGAAACGAGCGCAAGCGCGAAATAATAAAATCTTTTATCTATCACTCCTGCAGTCGTTTCAAACGACTACAGGAGTGATTTAAAACCGATTGGTCAATTTGTTTTTGTAATTGGGACAATACTATTTTCTCCTGAACAAACCAAAATTATACCTGAAACCTGCAACATAACTGGTGCTGTTGTTGCCATTGGCACCTTTTGCAAAGAATTCAATGTTATCTCCCTTTTTAAGTGGTAATTGATAGCCTAAGCCATAGGCCTGATAAAGGCCATTTGTAGCGTATGTGCCGTTATTATAACTTGATCCTGCACCCTGATAAGTGAAGTTTGTTGTTGAATAGGCATCCTGGTAACCTAAGTCGGCAGACAAATAAAACCGACCGACATAATACTTAGCACCTGCATAGATAGAATTTTGAAGAAACTTCATGTTTCTAAATTGTGAAACACCATTACTAATCATATTCGTTGATCCATCCGCATTTTTCTGAGTATAAGCGATATTTATTCCGGCAGTAAATCCCCAGCTTTTATTCAGTCGATATTCATAACCAACTTCGGCTCCGTAAACGGGAGCTTTAAGTGTAGCGTTATAACCAACAAAAGGCGAAACGTGAACAGAATGTTTTACAAGTGAATCTTGTGCTTTGATTTTGCTCATGCTAATTACTGTAATCAGCATCACGAGAAGTATGTTTTTAGTTTTCATATCGCTAAAATATAATCCCTAAAACCACACTTGGGTTTATTAACCTCGTTTAACTTAGTTTACATTAATTAACATAATTTATGTTAAAAACATCGACTAAAACGGTCTTTCTATCGGTGTTATTATGTTTCCTGTCCATCACCGTAAGTTAAAAATAGGTTTATCTTTATTTTAAAACGGTAACAATTTAGCTCCTATCTACACTAGATTATATGCCCTTAGAAGCGATAAACCTTAAACCAAACATTAGGCTTTTTAATGCACTAATATCTTACAATCCTTAAATCTTAAAAATCCTGGCTTAAAACCGAATAAACTTATCAATCTGTTCATTCGTAAACTTAATGGTGTCTTCCTGAATTAAATTTCCTGATGCGTCTAATTCCTGTTTAATATTTGGGATATGAATGCGAAGTGGTAGCACATTAAGGTGGATATAGTGGCAAACACCTGTAAAATGATCAACACCCCTGATATTTCCATATTTGCCTGAAGAAATTCCAACCAGGCAAGCCTTTTTATCATAGAAGCTGCCAGGGAAATCACAAGCATCAATTAACACTTTTAATACGCAAGGGAAGCTGCCATTGTATTCAGGTATGATGAACAGAAACTTGGTTGTTTGGTTAATCAAATCCTGTATTTTTTCGAAAGCTGTGGAACGTTTGCCAAACATGTCTGTGTTCAATACATCTGCTGGTAAATGCTCAAGGCTGAGTATGTTCGCTTCCTGCCCCTTTAAATTCAATTGTGCCTGATAATAATTGGCAATTTTTAGCGTATTGCTATTGGGTCTGTTGGTGGCTGCTATTATGGTAGTCATGGATGAATTGTTAATAAGATGTTCAAAACCCGAAAGTCCCGATTGCTAAAATTGCTATATAGTTTGTATCTTAGCTGATTGATAAAAAGGGCGTAATTAACGCAAAAATAGAACTTTTTGCCAATTAAACGGCATAAATAAACAGCGCCCAAATAAACGTTAAGTAAATTTCGGATAGATAGATGAGCAAAATTATTGCATTAGCAAATCAAAAAGGTGGTGTTGGTAAAACAACTTCATCTATAAACCTGGCTGCGAGTTTAGCCGTATTAGAATACAAAACTTTATTGGTAGATGCTGATCCTCAGGCAAATTCAACATCAGGTATCGGTTTCGATCCCCGGAATATTAAAGACAGTATTTACGAATGTATCATAAATGACATTGATCCTGCTCAGGCGATTCAAAAAACTGATACCCCTAATTTAGATTTATTACCGGCGCATATTGATCTGGTAGGTGCCGAAATTGAGATGATTAACCTGAATAACCGCGAGTATAAAATGAAAGCGGTACTGGCGAAAATTAGAGATCAGTATGATTTTATCATCATTGACTGTTCTCCTTCATTGGGTTTAATTACCATTAATGCCTTAACTGCTGCCGATTCAGTGATTATTCCTGTTCAGTGTGAATATTTTGCATTAGAGGGTTTGGGGAAATTGCTGAATACCATTAAGATTGTACAAAACCGTTTAAACCCGGATCTGGAAATAGAAGGTATTTTGCTTACCATGTACGATGTGCGTTTACGGTTATCAAATCAGGTGGTGGAAGAAGTGAGAACACACTTCCACGAATTGGTTTTCGATACAATTATTCAGCGCAATACCCGTTTAAGCGAAGCACCAAGTTATGGCGTTTCTGTAATTATGCACGATGCAAACTGCAAAGGAGCCATTAATTACCTGAACCTGGCCAGAGAAATTGTGAAGAAAAATGGCCTGTTAAAGGAAGAAGAAAATATAGACACCGCAACTTTATAAATTATAGATGACATCTTTTCAGCGAAAAACAGGTTTAGGAAGAGGGTTAAGTGCGCTTTTAGATGATAGCGAATCTTCGCATCCGCCAAAGCAGCAGGTGAATGCGGTGAGTGAAACCGAGCAGATTGGCAATATCAGTCATGTAAGTTTAACTGAAGTTGAAACCAACCCATACCAGCCACGTACAGAATTTGATCAGGTTGCTTTAAATGAACTGGCAGACTCCATCAAGGTTCAGGGGTTAATTCAGCCCATCACCGTAAGGAAACTTGGTGCTAACAAATATCAGTTAATATCCGGTGAACGGAGGTTCAGGGCTTCTAAACTAGCAGGTTTAACACAAATTCCAGCTTATATCCGAAGTGCTAACGACCAGCAAATGCTGGAAATGGCACTGATCGAGAATATCCAACGGGAGAATTTAAACGCAATTGAAGTGGCCTTAAGTTTCCAAAGGATGATTGATGAGGTAGGTTTGAAACAAGAACAATTGGGCGAGCGTGTAGGGAAAAACCGAACTACGGTAACCAATTACCTCCGTTTACTGAAACTTCCTCCAGCCATTCAGGCTTCTATCCGTGATCAAAAAATTTCAATGGGCCATGCAAGGGCATTAATTAATGTGGATGGTGTTGATAAACAATTGTTTATCCATCAGGAAATTTTGGAGAAAGGTTTATCCGTTCGTAAGGTAGAAGAATTGGTTAGAAACCTGCATCATGCGCCATTAAAAGTTGAAGAAAAACCTAAAGCAAAAGGAGCTTCCTTGCAATATCAGAAATTGCAGGATGATTTAGCTTCTAAGTTTGCCACCCGGGTAAAATTAAAAGTAAGTCAGAATGGTAAGGGAGCAATTGAAATTCCTTTCATGAGTGATGATGATTTAAACAGAATATTAGAATTATTAGACTGGTAATGCGCATTTACAAACTTTTAATTCTGGTTTCTTTCTTTACATTTTTTCTTGTAAGCCTGGCTTCTGCTCAGGTAAAAGACAGTTTGTTAAAACAAACAGATACGCTAAAAAGCAGTAAAGGCAAGCCTGTAAAAGTTGATTCACCTAAAGTAATGTCCCGACGGGATTCAGCAAAAGCAAAGTATGTTAATCCCGGTAAGGTTGCGGGAAGAAAGGCAGTTTTCAGGTCGATGATTATTCCGGGATGGGGGCAGCTATACAATATGCAGTTGCTCAATGATGGTTATGGAACCCGAGCGGGAAAAAGCCAGACGCTTCAAAAAATATATACTTCAGGTAAAATTGTAGCCATTTATGGTGGTTTCACTGCGCTAACCTTATCCTATATCGAAAGCAGGAAAAATTATAACCGTTTTTTGGTTGAGGCACAATATCGTGAACTTAACCCTAATAAAAAGCTAGATTTAACCCAATACTCTAATCAAGGCATACTGGATGGGAAGAGTCTTTATAAAAGAAATTCTCAGATTGTGATTTTCTCTTATGGGTTGCTTTACGCAGCCAATATAGTAGATGCTTACGTAGCAGCCCGGTTACACTTTTTTAATATTGATGATAACCTGACGTTTCAGGTTCATCCAACGGTGATTAATAGTAATACCATGTATGGTTTTACGGCTACACCAGCACTAAAATTATCATTAACATTTTAATAAATAAGAAACCATCAGGATCTTTCAAAATTATACCACAAAATAATTAAGATCATGATTGCTTCATCACCTTTAATAATAAAATAATACAGATGAAAATAGCACTCTTAGGTTATGGCAAAATGGGGCAGATTATTGAAAAATTTGCGCTAGAACGTGGTCATGAAATCGTGTTAAAAATATCAGTAGATAATCTTGAAGATTTAACCAGACAAAGTTTAAAAGGTGCCGATGTAGCCATTGATTTCAGTACACCTGATTCAGTACTCGGAAACATTAGTGCTTGTTTTGATGCCAATGTTCCGGTAGTAGTGGGTACAACCGGCTGGTACGGGAAATTACAGGAAGTAAAAAATGATTGTGATAGCAGTAACAATACCTTGTTATATGGTTCTAACTTTAGTATAGGCGTAAATCTGTTCTTTAAGCTTAATCAAACTTTAGCAAAGCTGATGAACAATTATCCGGCTTATGAAGTGCAGGTAGAAGAGATCCACCATACACAAAAGTTAGATGCACCAAGTGGTACGGCGATTACCATTGCCGAAGGAATTGTTGATCATTTAGAACGTAAATCGGAATGGTTAAATGAAGTTGTTGGAACTGATGTTGAATTGTTTCCAAAGGCAGACCAATTACTGATCGAATCTCACCGGATTGAAAATATACCAGGTACACACACGGTGATTTACAGCAGTGAAGTAGACGAAATTGAAATTAAACATACAGCGCATAGCAGAGCAGGTTTTGCCTTGGGCGCAGTAGTTGCAGCAGAATGGTTAAAAGATAAAAAAGGCTTTTTCAGTATTAATGATATATTTGAATAAAGCTAAATGTTTAAGTACTGAATTGTTATTGATCTGAGTAATCTTCAATCTGAGTATTAACCGACGAGGTGATGAACAGAACAATAAAAACAGTATAATTATAAAATAATGCAGATAATAGTTACCGGATTTACCGTTAACCAACAGATAAAAATATGAACTACAAATTCTGGCAGAAAAAAAATGATGCCACAAAGAAGAAAAAAACTAAAACCCGCGAGTGGGTAGATGCCATTGTTTTTGCAGTAGTGGCAGCAACGATCATTCGTGTTTTCTTTATTGAGGCTTATACCATTCCATCCGGATCAATGGAGCGCTCTTTATTAATTGGCGATTTTCTTTTTGTAAGTAAGGTGAATTATGGGGCTCGTATCCCGATGACGCCTGTGGCTTTTCCTTTTGCGCATCACACTATGCCGTTAACCACTTCTACCAAAGCTTACTGGGATGGCGTTCAATGGAAATACCACCGTTTGCCAGGTTTATCAGATATTAAAAGAAATGATGTAGTGGTTTTTAATTTTCCGGAAGGAGATACTGTTGCCGTTGAAAAACAAGATGCGAGTTATTATGATCTGGTTAGGATGAGCGGCCGCGAACAGGTAAGAAATACTTATACCATTATAGATAGACCTGTTGATAAACGTGAGAATTACATCAAGAGATGTATTGGTATTGCAGGAGATGTGGTGTCTATGTCTGCCGGTGTAGTAAGTGTTAATGGCAAGCCGGAGCCTATTAAAAGTACAGGAATGATGCCATACCGTATTGAGTTTAAAACTATGGATTTTAATTATTCAGTATTGGATGAGTACAAACTTGATTTGGGGAGCAGTCCGGCGATAGCAGCAAATACTTATGTTGTCAATGCATCACCAGAGATTGTAGAGAAACTTAAAACTTTAGATTTTGTAAAATCTGTTGTGATGAATCCTGATCCTGCAGGCGAAGAAGCTGGTGGGATATTTCCTCACGATCCAAACAGACAATGGAACAGAGATAATTTCGGTCCGATTAAAATCCCTGCAAAGGGATGGACTGTTAAAATTGATAGCAATACCATGCCGCTTTATTACCGTGCCATTAGAACATATGAAGGTAATAAGGTAGAACAGAAAGGTGGAGTTTGGTACATTAATGATAAAGTAGCGACCAATTATACTTTTAAAATGAATTATTATTGGATGATGGGTGATAACCGTCATAATTCTGCAGATTCACGTTATTGGGGCTTTGTGCCGGAAGATCATGTGGTAGGGAAAGCATTATTTATCTGGATGAGCTTTGATAGCGAAGGTTCATTCCTGCATAAAATACGCTGGAGTAGGTTATTCAGTGGTATCCACTAACCAATAGAAATAAAATATAGAAGCGTTTTGATGTAAATCAAAACGCTTTTTTTGTTTGGTCATAAATCGTAAAGAGCCCCTATCCGCCTATCGGCCCCTTTCCCCGGGAGGGAAAGGGCGTGTAATACGGTTTATTCGTGGCTAGCGACTGGAAGGTTTAGTTTGGTAAATAATGAAGTTGGTGGTTAAAAATGCAGAGATCCATCGTGCCTCTGGATGAACAGTGATGATGTGAAGGGTTCTTGTAATACATCTTTGGAATTTATTGCTTTTGGGCAGAGCTAAAAGTTAAAGCCCTTCCGCGGCTAGCCGAGGCAAGCCAACGCAGAAACAGGCACACCACTACGACTACTGTAACAAAAAACCTTCCTCTTGATCTAAAATCCACTATATCAATCTTTAATATGAACTGGAAAATTTGGAAAAAGAAAAATGATCATAAAAAGAAGAAAACCAAAACCCGGGAATGGGTAGATGCCATTGTTTTTGCTGTAGTGGCAGCAACGATTATTCGGGTTTTCTTTATCGAAGCTTATACCATTCCATCAGGATCGATGGAAAAATCACTTTTGATCGGTGATTTTCTTTTTGTAAGTAAGGTGAATTACGGTGCCCGAATCCCAATGACACCCTTGGCATTTCCTTTTGCCCATCATACCATGCCCTTAACTGGTACCAAAGCATATTGGGATGGCATTCAATGGAAATATCATCGGTTACCAGGCTTATCTGAAATCAAACGGAATGACGTGGTGGTTTTTAATTTACCAGTTGGCGATACGGTGGCGCTCGAAAATCAGGAACCTAGTTATTATAATTTGATCCGTCAGTCTGATTGGAAAACTGTAAATAGCCAATATACCATTACCAGCAGGCCTGTAGATAAAAGAGAAAATATCATTAAAAGATGCATTGGGATTCCCGGTGATGTGGTCAGTATGAAGAGTGGCATTATGAGTATTAATGGTAAAATTGACCCGTTGAAAAATACAGGTCAGATGCCTTATAAAATTAAGTTAACCACAGGCAATGTTAATTTTGAGGTATTCAGCAATTTGGGATTTAAAGTTAGTGAAATGCAGCAGCTTGATGGAGAAACCTACCTCGCGAATGCAACATCAGAAATGATCCAGAAATTAAAACCACTTGATTTCGTAAAATCTGTTGAATTATATGTAGAGTCACCTTCTACCAATGATGGCGATCTTTTTCCGCTGGATCCAAAACGAAAGTGGAATGTTGATAATTTTGGACCAGTAAAAATTCCCGCAAAAGGTTGGACAGTAAAAATTGATAGTAATACCATGCCGCTTTATTATCGTGCTATTAGGACATATGAAGGGAATAAGGTAGAACAGAAAGCTGGGGCTTGGTACATTAATGATAAAGTGGCTACCAATTATACCTTCAAAATGAATTACTATTGGATGATGGGAGATAACCGCCACAACTCCACAGACTCACGTTATTGGGGCTTCGTTCCTGAAGATCATGTAGTTGGAAAAGCATTATTTATCTGGATGAGCTTTGATAGCGAAGGGTCATTCCTGCATAAAATACGCTGGGGTAGGTTATTCAGGGGAATACACTAGCAAATAGAAATAAAATATAGAAGCGTTTTGATGTAAATCGAAGCGCTTTTTTTGTTTGGTCATAAATGGTAAAGAGCCCCTATCCGCCTATCGGCACCTTTCCCCGGAGGAGAAAGGGTTTGTAATAAGGATTTTTTGCCGCCAGTGATCTAAAACTGATTCGGTATTGGATGAGGGTAGTAGGTAGAAACGCAGAGATCCATCGTGCCTCTGGATGAATAGTGATGATGTGAAGAGTTATTTTATACAGCCTCGGACTTTTACAATGCTATATACGAGGTGTTAAAATCAATTAATAATTATCGAATTCAGATTATTATACACTATCATTCTGGACCTTCAGAAGTTTTTCAGCTGATCAATCTTTTAAAAACTGATAAAGAAGCCCAACATACCAATTCGGCTTTTGACACCTTTAACAGTCAATTTATGTAAGTTTTTAAAAGCTTAGAATCTCCTACCTGTTGTAGCGTTTTGCTATAAATTATTCAGAATGTAACGATATGTCCTATTAAAACCGAACAAAAAAAGGCATGGTGAGAGCGATGCCTTTTTTTGTTTGGAAAAATACTTTTAAAAAAAATTATTAAGTCGGTTATTGTTTTAAAAATATTTATTAAGTTTGTTAATAAACCAAATAAAAATGTCGGTAATTATTGAGAAAGGTCAGCGGCTTCGTGCTGATATTATCAAACATCTTTATTATAAAAGGGCGCTATCCTTAACAGACTTAAGTAAACTCACTAAAAAAAGTTTGCCTTTGGTTACTGCCGTTGTAAATGGTTTAATTTCAGAAGGCTATATTCTTGAGCAGGGCCTCGCACCTTCAACAGGAGGCAGAAGAGCATCCATCTATTTATTAAATCCTAATCACCATAAATACATTGTTGCAGTTGCAATGGATCAGCTCATTACCAGGCTCACCATTTATGATTTATCCAGGAAGGTTGTTTTACCGATCCAACATCTTGATCTGAACATGTCTGATTCATTTGCAGATGTGGATTTACTGGCCGGTTTCATCAATAAAAGTATTAAGAAGTCTAAAATTAATCGCAATGATATTATAGGTGTCGGAATTGGTATGCCTGGTTTCGTTAATACTGAAAAAGGGATTAATTCATCCTTTCTATTCATACAGAGTGGTGAAACACTAAGGGATTATCTTTCTGAAAAAATAAATCTACCCATTTCATTGGATAATGATTCCAGTTTAATTGCACTGGCTGAACTCAATTTCGGCGAAGCTATAGACTTAAAGGATGTAATGGTGGTGAACATTGGATGGGGCACCGGATTAGGTATGATTGTAAACGGACAACTTTACCGTGGTAGTCGAGGTTATGCTGGAGAATTTAGTCACATTCCTCTATCTGATAGCAATAATTTATGTGCTTGCGGTAAAAGAGGTTGTTTGGAAGTAGACACTTCATTGCTAATTATGGCTGAAAAGGCGGAACGAGCGTTGGAAGAAGGAGCAGAATCGAGCATGAAAGTTTTATTTAAGGATAAAACCAAGCATCCAAGAGATCATTTTTTAGATGCTGTTGAAGCTCAGGATCCATTGGCAATTTCTATTCTTTCCAAAGCTGCATTTCAGATTGGAAAAGGTTTATCCACATTAATGCACATTCTAAATCCAGAGTGTATCGTACTGAGTGGAAGAGGGGCGAAAGTAGGAAAAATGTTTCTGCCTTCTATTCAGCAGGCCATCAACCAGTTTTGTATGCCACGTATTTCGGAATTTACAACCATAAAATTATCAACTTTAACGGATGAGGCTGAGCTTTTGGCAGCGGCAAGCTTAATGGTAGAGAATAGCCAATTTGAATAAATAAAACCAACTACATGAACAAATAGAAAAATAAAGCAAATAAATAACTTATCAACTATAACCTAACAAATTAAATTATGAAAAAAATGTACTTAATGTGCTTAAGTATATTGTTGTTAACCCTGTTAACGATAACATCTTATGCACAAACAAACATCACCGGAACGGTGAGAGATGCATCTGGTCCTCTTCCTGGGGTCAGTATTTCCATCAAAGGAACATCCAAAGTTACCCAGACAGATGGGAACGGAAAGTTCTCTATTACAGTAAACGCTAAAGAAACGCTGGTTTTTACTGCTATTGGATATGCAAAGCAAGAATTGGTGTATAGCGATCAAACAACGTTGAGCATAACACTTAAGGAAAGCTCCAATCAACTTGATGAAGTTAATGTAGTGACTACCGCGTTGGGTATCAAGAGGCAAGAAAAATCTCTTGGATACGCTGTAAGTACGGTAACCGCGAAACAATTAACGGAAGCAGGTAACACCAATTTTGCATCGGCCTTGTATGGTAAAGCTGCGGGTGTAAAAATTACTACCGCACCTGGTGGTGCGAGCAGTGCGGTTAACGTTCAGATTCGTGGTATCAACTCCATTAATTATAACCAGCAACCTTTATATGTGGTGGATGGTGTAATGATCAGAAATGATGGACAGAATGGTGCTACAGGTGCAAACAATAACAACTATTGGGATGATCAACGTGTACGGGGTAACGGTATTTTAGATATCAATCCGGCAGATATTGAAAGTTTAACTGTTTTAAAGGGTGCAAGTGCATCTGCATTATATGGTTCTGATGCGGCTAGTGGTGTGGTGGTTATTACGACTAAAAAAGGATCTAAAAATCGTGGCCTCGGAATTGATTTCAATTATCAGGGATCGGTAGACCAGGTTGCTTTTTTACCTAATTTCCAAAATACCTATGGTCCAGGTTATGACAGAGAAACAAACGTTGCTAATGGTGCTACAGAAGAAGGTTGGATTGCTGATGCAACTTCTCCAAGTGGCTACAGGCCATATTTCAGGGCCTATGCTAACTTCGGTCCAAAAATGGAAGGCCAACAGGTAAGATGGTGGGATGGTTCAATCCGTTCTTATTCACCTCAGCCAAATAACTACAGGGATGTTTATCAGGATGGTTATACATCTAACGCGAATGTTGCCATTTCGAACCAGACTGATGCATTAAATTATCGTTTTTCTGCATCACGATTAGATTATAAAGGAACACAGCCTGGAAATACAGGATCAAAAAATTCATTTAACTTAAACTCAACAATCAAATTAGCACCAAAATTATCTGCTGATGTAATTGTAAGTTATGTGAACACTAAAACCATTAATAGACCATATCAATTAGGACAGGTACTAGGTTCATTTGCAGGCTTTTTTAGCCGTGCAGAAGATATGGGTTTGATGAAGGAAAAATATCAAACCAGCAATGGCTACAAATATGCTACGTTCGATCAGATTGGTCGTCCGGAACCATTTCTTTATAACATTCGTGCAACTAATCTGTTGGATTTTTACTGGCAACAATTAAAAAATCAATACACTGAAAATGAAAACAGGTTGTTATCTAGTTTTACATTAAACTATGATTTTGCCAAAAATTTAAAATTCAGAGGCCGTGTTGGAAATGATTATACCAGCGTAAAAGCAGAAAACAGACAGTTTACAGAAGTTCCAAGTGCATTAAATGGCAATACAAGTACTGGTGCTTATACCACCAATCAAGGTCAGTATGCCATATTATATGGAGATGCATTGGTAACTTATTCCAATAAGATTGGTGAAGATTTTGGTCTTTCATTAAGTGGAGGTTACCAGGGTAGAAAAGAGAACTATAAAGATTTGAAATCGAATACTAGAGATGGATTAGTTACTGAGAATTTCTTTGCTTTATCAAATTCATTCAATGTTGCAGAGACTACTGAAGCGAGAAAAGAGCAATTAAAATATGCTTACTTAGGTATAGCTAACTTTAGCTATAAAGATTTCCTTTTTGTCGAAGCAACTGGTAGAAGAGAGTATGTTTCTACTTTGCCTCCACAAAATAATCAATATTCTTATTTTTCTGTAAACAGTGGCTTTGTTTTTAGTGATATAGTTAAATTGCCATCATTCTGGGATTATGGTAAATTAAGAGCATCTTATGGTGTTGTAGGTAATGCGCCTCCAATTTATGAAGCCAATATTGCCTATACCCAAACCTCACTCCAAACCATTAATGGATCTGTGCCTTCTCTTGTAGCTCCAAGATCATATGGAAACCTTAATTTATTGCCTGAGAAAAAACATGAAGCTGAATTTGGTTTAGAAGCTCGTTTTCTGAAAGGAAGATTAGGCTTTGATTTTAGTTACTATGATAATAAAATCAAAAACCAGATTTTACCACTTGACGTAACTTCGGGTAACGGTGCGCAAACACAGATTGTAAATGTTGGTGAGATTGGCAACAGGGGTTTCGAAATTGCCTTGAATGCTACACCTGTAGCCGGTAAATTTAGATGGGATACCCGGTTAAATTTTTCGACTAATAAATCTAAAGTAAACTCTTTAAAGGATGAGAACTCTGAAATTAATTTCTATAGTTCTGACCAGGCAACTGCTAAAATTGTTGCCAGAGCTGGTGAAGAATTGGGGAACATTTATATCCGCCCAAGAAAAACGGATGCAAATGGAAACTACATGATCAATGATGATGGTTTTTATGTAATGGATAATTCCGTTTACGTAAAGGCTGGCAACATTATGCCTAAAGCAATTGGCGGATTCTCAAATACATTGAGCTATGGCAACTTTGCTTTAGATTTTACCATTGATTATCGTTTTGGAGGCAAAATGATTGCGCCTAACTTAAAATATATGCGTGGAGCGGGTATGTTAGAGAATTCAATGGAATTCAGAGATACAGAGCACGGTGGACTTACTTACACCAGTAACGGCAAAACCTATAATGATGGTGTGCTTTTACAGGGCGTAAATCAAACAACTGGCCTGCCAAATACCAAAATCCTTTCAGCAGCTGATTATTATATTACCACTTATAATTGGGGAGAAGGATCATTAACTGAAGCGGAGATCTTCAAAAATAACTTTATAAAAATGAGGGAGATTACTTTGAGTTATAAAATACCAGCAACTTTAACCAAAAAGATCGGTATGACTAACATGCGGTTTTCTTTAATCGGACGTAACTTATTCTACATCTACCGTACATTAAAAGATTTAGATCCTGAAGCACCACTAGGAAATAAATGGTGGTCACAAGGTGTTGATGTAGGTTCTACAGCTGCATCCAGAAATTTTGGTTTCTCATTAAACGCAAACTTTTAATCAGCTAAGAAAAAAGAATTATGAAAAAGTTAATCATAAAAGCAAGTTTTCTTTTAATAGCAATAACCGCTGTGGTTGGTTGTAAAAAAGATCTTGAAGAAAAATTTAATAATCCAGAAAAAGTTCTGGATCCAAGCCTGACTGGTTTATTTACGGGTATGCTCAATAATGACCGGGTGGCAGCGAAATATTGGAATGTACGTACATTTTTAACGCAAATGCCTGGTGTTTATGCCCAAACCAGTTATATCGCTAATGGCAATACCATCTATCAGCAAAGTGATGGTTATTCTCAGCAGTATTGGGATGATTTTTACAGTACAGGAGGTAATGGTAGCGGAGTAATGGCCCAATACAGAACGATGGAAACAAAGTATAAAACACTTTCTGCCGATGATCAAGCTAGTCAAAAAGTGATCATGCAGGCTGCAAAAGTAGTTTTAATTGAACAAGCTGCCAAAATGGTTGATTTGTGGGGAGATATCCCTTATTCGGCCGCTGGAAGTTTGAACGTTGATAATACCATTAAAAATCCCAAGTACGACGAACAAAAAGCCTTGTATACCTCATTTATTGCTGATTTAAATGATTTAGGTAAATATTTTAATACCAATACAACAACTGCTGCGTTCTCGAAATCAGATATTTTATTGAAAGGCAATATGAATATGTGGGCTCGCTATGCAAACTCATTACGTTTACGTTTGTTGATGCGCATTTCAAAAACAGACGAAAGTACAGCCAGAACAGCGATTTTGCAAATGTTAAATGATGAGAGTTCTTTCCCACTTGTAGGTAGCGGAGCATCAGCATTATATAATCCAGGAGCTACAGATATTTTGCTAACGCCGCTTACAAACAGTTCAAGTGATTTACGTGATGCTTTCTTTGAAGGTAGTTGGTATGCAACAGATTACGCATTAAATTCTGTCATGTTGCCTGCAAATGACCCACGTATTCCAGTTATTTATGATAAATATGGCCGCACGGTTAAAATTAATAACAAGGATGTTTTTGTTCCAAATGCAAATTACAGGGCAATGCCAATCACTTTTACTACAGCTGAACAAGAATCAAACTTTCCTGATTATGCGGTATTGGATTCTGCAACATTTTTGTTTAATCAAAAATTGCCTGGAATTATCATTACTGCATCTGAAGTGAACTTCATCAAAGCTGAAGCTTTTGAAAGATGGGGAAGCACAACTGATGCTAAAACTGCATATGATAATGCGTTAAGACAATCGGTAACTTTCTACCATTACTTAAACAACCTCAACCAAGGTGGTGGGTTCAAAAATGTAACAGCTCCTACGGATTCTGTAGTAACTGCGTGGGTAGATGCTTCAACTGCTACTTATACTGGATCATCTGCAGCGAAACTTACCTTAATTTACAATCAAAAATGGTTACATTATGGCGTATTGCAATCAACAGAAGCTTGGTCTGAATACAGGCGGACCGGATTTCCTGTTTTAACTTTCCCTTCAACAGGAAAATTATCAGGATTTGATACACCTCCAACTAGATTGATTTATCCTGCGAAAGAAAAAACCCTGAACAGTGAAAACTATCAGGCAGTAGCATCAAAAGATACACGGAAAACCAAGATATTCTGGATGCCTTAATAAAATGATTCACTAATCCCAGCCACCTCTAATGGCTGGGATTTTTATATTTACACATGAATAAAAAATTATTTTTAGTTCTCGTTTTTAGTTTTTGCGCCAACTTTCTTTATGCTCAACGCAATGATATTGTAAAAGAATCTACCACCTACGAATGGCCAAAAGATCCATTGGTGAAAGAAAAGTTAGATAACTGGCAGGATAAAAAATTCGGCATGATCATTCATTGGGGTTTGTATGCCGTTCCGGGAATTATCGAATCGTGGTCCATTTGCTCTGAAGACTGGATTGAAAGAGACACCACCATTTCTTACGAGGATTACAAAAAAGCTTACTGGGATTACAGTAAGCAATTTAATCCTACCAAATTTAATCCTGAACAGTGGTCGGCAGCTGGCAAGGCTGCAGGTATGAAGTACCTGGTTTTTACCACCAAGCACCATGATGGCTTCGCCATGTTTGATACTAAACAAAGTGATTTTAGCATCGCCAAAGGCCCATTTGCCAATAACCCAAAAGCTGATGTTGCGAAATATGTTTTTGATGCCTTTAGAAAAGATGGCTTTATGATTGGTGCCTACTTTTCTAAACCCGATTGGCACTCGCAATATTACTGGTGGCAAAAATATGCTACGGCAGATCGAAATAATAATTACGATATCAATAAATACCCATGGCGCTGGAACATGTTCAAAAAATTCACTTATAACCAGATCAGTGAATTAATGAATAACTATGGCAGTATTGATATTCTGTGGTTAGACGGTGGCTGGGTTCGTCCGCTGGAAACGGTAAATGAAGAAGTGCTTTCCTGGGGAGCACCAATTCCTAAATGGAGCCAGGATATTGATATGCCGAAAATAGCGACTATGGCTAGAAACGCACAGCCAGGATTATTGATGGTAGACCGAACGGTTCATGGACCTTATGAAAACTATCAGACACCGGAACAAAAAATTCCGGATACACAATTGGATCATCCCTGGGAAAGTTGTATGACTTTGGGCGGTGCTTGGGGCTTTGTACCCAATGATCAATATAAGCCAACTGGAGAAGTGATTCATAAATTGGTTGAAATTGTAGCCAAAGGTGGAAGTTTATTACTGGGCATAGGACCAAAACCCGATGGAACATTACCTGAAGAAGTCACTCAAAAATTAAGTGAAATCGGTAAATGGACCTCCAAAAATGGTCAGGCCGTTTACAATACCCGAATCACCAAAAACTATCACGACGGACAAACCTGGTTTACGCAAAGCAAAGATGCGAAAAAGCGTTTTGCCATCTATTGTGTTAAAGCAGATGAGGCTGTTCCAAGCGTGATAAAATGGCATAATAATACACCCAAAAAAGGTACTGATATTTTTCTTTTATCAACAGGAAAGAAAGTGAAATGGCAAAATGTTGGGAACGAAACCATTTTATCATTGCCAAAACTTGAAAAAAGTGCCGCGCTGGCTTTTGAATTTATTCCGCAGTAAAAGATTATCATCACATGAGATTAAAAACAATCATTTGTAGTGCGGTGATAAGCATTCAAGTATTTGCCTTTCAAACCACATTTGCACAAAATAAGCCTGCTTTAAAAACTGCAAGGCAAATGGTTTATAAAAATCCCCATGCCAAAATAGATGATCGGGTAAAAGATCTGATTGCAAGAATGACTCCTGAAGAAAAATTCTGGCAACTGTTTATGATTCCGGGAGATGTAACTGCTGAGAACAAGGCGCAGTTTAAGCATGGGATTTTTGGTCTTCAGGTAAGTGCGGCTGCGCAAGGTACTGGAAATGCCCAGCAAATGCTGACGTATAATACCACTGAAGATGCACTTTCTTTGGCCCGGAAAATAAACAAAACTCAAAAATATTTTATAGAAGAAACCCGGCTGGGTATTCCGATTATCCCATTTGATGAAGCTTTACACGGTTTGGTTAGACAGGGTGCAACAGCATTTCCGCAATCCATTGGTTTAGCTGCCACTTTCGATACTACATTGATGGCACGAATAGGGAATGCCATAGCAATAGAAGCAAGGGTTAGGGGATTACGTGATTTGCTGGCGCCAGTGATTAATATCGCTACAGACGTAAGATGGGGTAGGGTGGAAGAAACTTATGGTGAAGATCCATACCTCACTACAGCAATGGGCCACGCATTTATGAATGCCATTGAAGCGCAGAATATCATTGTCACACCTAAACATTTTATTGCCAATGTGGGTGATGGCGGCAGAGACAGTTATCCAATAGAACTGGATAAACATTACCTCGAAGAAATCCATTTTCCGCCATTTAAAGATGCTGTAAAGAACATTGGTATTCGTTCCTTAATGACTTCTTATAATAGTGTTTATGGTTTGCCTGCAACTGCAAATCCGTGGTTGCTTACTCAGAAACTTAAGAAACAATGGGGCTTTAAAGGTTTTGTAATCTCTGATGCCGGAGCTGTAGGTGGCGCAAATGTATTGCATTTCACCGCAAAAAATTATCATGATGCCACTGCCCAGGCGATCAATGCAGGTTTGGATGTGATCTTCCAGGTGGATTATCAGCACTATAAATTATTTTTACCTGCATTTTTAGATGGCAGTATCCCCAAATCTAGAATTGATGATGCTTTAACACGGGTATTGAAGGCAAAGTTTGAATTAGGCTTATTTGAAAATCCGTATGTAGATGAAGTGAAGGCTGAAAAGTCTTTATCAGATCCTACAAATCATCAATTGGCTAAGGAAGCTGCTTTAAAATCATTTGTATTGTTGAAAAATGATCATCAGGTTTTGCCTTTAACGCATGGGAAGAAAATTTTAGTTCTTGGTGAAGATGCTACAGAAGCCCGGCTGGGTGGTTATAGTGGCTCAGGAAATAAAAAAGTCAGTATTCTTCAAGGGATAACAGATCTTGCAGATGCTAATGATAAAATCAGTTATCTGAAAGGAAGTAGCAGGGCTTTAAATGATCATGTTCTTGTTGATAGTACATTCCTTTCTTCAATGGGTGGTAAGGGGCTTGCGGGTTCTTATTTCAAAGGGATTAATCTTTCAGGAACTCCTGCTAAAATGAAAAGAGATCAGGTGATCGATTTCAGCTGGACCTTATACCCACCAGATGCAGCACTGCCATTGGATGATTATTCAGTGCGTTGGGAAGGTAAAATTACTTCGCCAACAAACGCTGATCTCCACATTGGCCTGGAAGGAAACGATGGTTTCAGAATGTTTTTAGATGGTCAGTTGGTTATTGATCAATGGGATAAGCGATCATACCATCTCCAAACCGTTCCATTTCATTTCGAGAAAAATAAGGCCTATGATATTAAAATAGAATTTTATGAATCTAAGGGGAACGCGAAAGTGAAATTGGTTTGGGACTACGGCATTCAAAAATCTGAAGAAATTGAAAAAGCTGTACAAGCAGCCAAATCAAATGACGTGATAGTAATGGTGGCAGGAATAAAAGAAGGTGAATTTCTGGATCGGGCCATGCTTAATCTACCCGGCAATCAGGAAGAATTAATTCAAGAACTTGCTGAAACAGGTAAACCATTAGTGGTGATTTTAACGGGTGGCAGCGCCATTAATATGCAAAATTGGTACAGCAATGTATCTGCCATTCTGAATGTCTGGTATCCGGGCGAAGCTGGCGGAACTGCTGTTGCCGAAACACTTTTCGGAAAGTCCAATCCATCAGGAAAACTACCCATTACGTATCCGGTTCATGAAGCGCAACTGCCTTTGGTGTATAACCATAAACCTACGGGCCGTGGCGATGATTACAATAATTTAAGTGGTGAACCCATGTTTCCATTTGGATACGGCTTAAGCTATACGCAATTTAGCTACAGTAAACTTAAAGTTGATCGGCAAAGTATTTCAAAAAATGAAACCACCCGCGTAAGTTTTGAACTAAAAAATACAGGTAATTATGATGGTGATGAAGTGGTGCAGTTGTATATGAGACCTTTGCTCAGTGATTTAGCGCAGTCTGTTTTGGCTTTGAGAGCTTTCGAAAGAGTACACTTAAAAGTGGGTGAAACTAAAGTGGTTTCATTTAAGGTAAATAAAGAGGTACTTCAGACTTTAGACCGTGAAAATGTGTGGCGTGTGGCACCAGGCGAATACCGGATCATGATTGGTGCATCCAGCAAAGTACTTTATTTGAAGGAGAACATTACCGTGAAGCCTTAATGATTAATACGTATTCTAAACTAGAGGAAGAATGGCGAAATAGATTGCTTCCCCGAAAGGTCGGGGCAGGCTATCGTTCCTCCTCTCAATGAAGAAAGCCACCAGCTTTGCAATTTTTGCGCTTATCTTTGCTTCCTTTGCGGTTAATATGATAGGCTTGTTTTTTGATTTTGCTTTAACAGATTGCTTCGTCGTACCTCCTCGCAATGACGAAATCCTAAGTATGCACCCAACTTTGCTTCCTTTGCGGTTAAAATAACTACCCTAACCCCTCAATTCCTAATTTAATCGCCAGCTCATTTAAATCTTTAACCACCACATCAATTAATGGAATACCATTCACTTTCCTTTCCAGTTCAAATTCATGTTCCGGTTCACCTGGGATAATTACTTTTTTATCAGGATCAATTGTTTCAGCACTTTTGAATCGTTCGATCCAATTGTCTAAATGATTTTTAAAATCAGCAGCCGGGCGAAAACCATCCACCCGCATCGCACCTAGAAAATGTCCGAGACCCTCACCAACCGGATTGGCAGATGGTTCCAAGAAAGCTACAAAAGGTGGCACCCACGGACCATAATTGGCACCCGAAAGTACAGCAGATAAAATGTCAACTGTTGCACTTAAGCCATAACCTTTATGACTTCCATGATCTTTATCACTGCCCAGTGGCAAAAGTGAACCACCGCTTTTTAATTCATTTGGGTTGGTAGAATTTTCTCCATTTTTGTCTTGCACCCAGCCATCAGGAATACTTTTATTCGCTCTTTGGGCAATTTCCAGTTTTCCATTTGCTGCTGCAGCGGTAGCCATATCTACGATTACAGGAGGGTATTTGCCTGCCGGAAAAGCATAACACATAGGGTTGGTACCTAATAATCTTTCGCTCGAATAAGTAGGTGCTACTAATGGGCTCGCATTTGTCATGCTGATTCCAATCATATCTTTTTCAACCGCCATCAAAGCATGATAACCCGCGATACCGAAGTGATTTGAATTTTTTACAGAAACCCAGCCACTACCATATTTTTCAGCCTTTTCTATTGCAACCTGCATGGCAAACGGTGCCACGACTAAACCTAAACCTGCATCTCCATCAATGGTGGCAGTTGTTGGTGTTTCATGAACAATTTTAATATCAGGAGTAACATTGATTCTATTTTTCTCCCATAAACGTACATATCCACTTAATCTGGCTACACCATGTGAATCTATTCCACGTAAATCTGAACGAATTAAAACATCCGTCGCTAAAGTTGCATGTTCATCAGAACAGCCCATTTTTTTAAAAACGCTATGAGTAAAAGCTCGGAGTTTAGTTTCGGTAAAGGTAATGAAGTTCATTTTTTATTTTTTATCATCATTGCGAGGTACGAAGGAATTTTACTAAGTAGATTGTTTCGTGCCTCGCAATGACAGAATTTTTATATTACGGCAACAGCAAAGTAAAATCGCCACCCAGTGGTTCAAAATTCTCAATACAAGTAGAAAGAAAATCTTCGCCATAATTTACATACATCGGCGCTATGTTTAAAGTTCTTTCCTGCATGGTTCCATTTGGAAAAAGTCTTTTCTTAACGTTTTCGATTTGAATTAAAGCCATTTCATGCTTGCGCTTTTCAGCCCTGAATAATTTCTTTTCCAGGTTGGCGAGCAAATGATTTGTCCTCTGTTTTGCCGTGTCTGCAGATACCGAAAGGGTTTTATCAATTTTATAGGCATTCAGTTTGATCTGATCAAAAATGCTGTTAATGGCCCTGGTTTCATCAGCTAAACTCAATTGGGCAGTAGTGTTTTTCTGAACCCACTCATTTTTCAATTCTTCAACCGGAAGAAAGATATCTTCCAGTGAAAAACCTAATTTATATAAGTTTTCTGCACTTCTTTTATCGATTAATAAGGCTGAGTTACGCAGTAATAATACCGGGAAATCAACTTTATAATAATCGAAATTTGCCTTTAACTGCATCCAGTAGGCAACTTCAGCACCACCACCAATGTAGGCTATGTTGGGCAAGATAACTTCTTCGTACATAGGACGCATCACTACATTCGGACTAAAACGTTCTGGATGAGTATCAATTTCTGCTTTAAGTGCTTCTTCTGTAAAACTGATATCAGTATTTTTGACTAGATATTTGCCTTTTTCAAAAAGTAAACGTTCACGCAAATCATCCTTCAAATAAAAAAAGTTAATGTCACGGCCATTTACCTGAGTTTTATAGCCCAGGTCTTCCAATGCCTTTGAACTCCTGTCAATATTTTTCGCGCTGTTTTGTGCTGTAATATCAGCTGTGATAATATGCTTAAACAGGTTTTTCAAAGATGAATCATCTGCATTAATAATGACTAATCCATATTTTTCAAACAGTTTGTTTACTAAATAACGCGTGGCATCGGCAAGGTTATCATGTTCCAGGTAAGCCTTTTCTACCAGCTTTGCAATGTGTTTGCCATTTCTTGAAATACCGAGATAACCTTTGTAAGCTGTAACAGCGGCAGCAACAGTTTTTGTGCTTAATCTACCAGTAGCGCCATTGGTATTCTGGATCCAACTAATATTTTTTTCATCAACACTAACGTGGTTAATTTCTTCAAAGTCGTGATCTTCTGTAGCCATCCAATAAACCGGAATAAAGTTTTTTTCAGGATGAGCCATCTTTAGTTCAATGGCCAGGTTGATGGCTGTTACAATTTTATAAATAAAATAAAGTGGGCCTGTAAACAGGTTTAGCTGATGACCAGTGGTTACTGTATAGGTATTTTCATTGGCCAGCAATTCAATGTTTTTGGTTACCGATTGATTCGTTTTTAGGTTTTGATATTGCGATTTTAAAACATCTACCAGAATATTTCGATCACCTAAAAAATTTCGTTTTTCAATGGCTTCGGCTAAACCATCCATATCAGGGCGATAACTATAAAAGGCTTTGAGCGCCTCTTCATTATTGATATAATCCAAAACCAGTTTCGAAAAAGAACCGGTTTCCTGATAGGAGATATATTTTGCCTGCATAATTAGCGAAAGTACTGCAATTTAGGGATATTCATAAAGACAAACCACTATTTTACAATTGTTAAATAATTTAAACTCAATTACACTAATACTTGCATTCTACACTAGCAAAGAGAGATTATTGATTTCGTAACTAAAAAGTTAATCTCTATCAGATTAATAGACTATGTATGCAAATTCATACCTTTGTCTCAACTAAAAATTATAAGTATGCATAAGAAACTCTACTTCATTATTCTCTTTATCGGTTTATCATTCAGTTCACAAGCGCAGATCATTACCGGAACCGTGCGGGATTCTCTTCAAACCATTATAGGAGCAACCATAACCGTAAGTGGAAAAGGTTTAAAAGCAGGAACCAATGCCCAGGGAATTTATCAAATACAATTACCTGCTGGTGGTACATTTACATTATCTGCAAGTTACCTGGGTTATCAAACACAGCAAAAACAAGTTACCGTGGCTGCAGGCGAAACGAAACAGCTTAATTTTACCTTAGTTGAAAATAAAAATGAGCTTGATGGGATTGTAGTCATTGGTTCAAGAAGTGCACCACGTTCTCAAATGGAAACTGCTGTTCCGGTAGATTTAGTAGATGTGCAAAAAGTGGCACAAAACGCACCACAGGTTTCATTGGCACAGATTTTAAATTACGTTGCTCCTTCTTTTACTTCAAATGTTGTGAGTTTAACCGACGGAACAGATCATATAGATCCGGCATCATTACGTGGTTTGGGTCCTGATCAGGTATTGGTTTTAATTAATGGCAAAAGAAGACACACCACTTCATTAATCAATATTAATGGAAGTTTAGGTAAAGGATCTGTAGGTACAGATTTGAACGCCATTCCAACTGCTGCTATTAGCAAAATAGAGGTGTTGCGGGATGGTGCTGCAGCTCAGTATGGATCTGATGCTATTGCAGGAGTAATTAATATTATTCTGAAAGAAGATGTAAACAAACTTTCTGCAAGCATTACTGCCGGAGGCTTTGCCGGAAAACATTCTGACGGATTAGATGGAGAAACAGCGCAGGCTAATGTAAATTATGGTATCAAATTAAATGATAAAGGTGGTTTTTTAAATTTATCGGGTTCGTTTGATTATCGTGATTATGCATCCAGAACCACACCATATCGCGGTGTAATTTTTACAGATTATAATAATCCTTCTTTATATCCCACACCAACCGGGGTAGATATTACTGATGCCGAACTGGCCAGGAGAGGTCTTACAAGAGGTGATTTTGTGCCGAATATTGGTCAGAGCAAAAATCGTGGGGGAGCACTATTCTTAAATTCTGTAATCCCTGTAGCCGATCATGCTGAAATTTATGCTTTTGGTGGGTTAAACTTTCGTAATGGTACATCAACAGCTTTTTATAGAACACCTCGCCAGTTAACACAAACCAATGCAACTATCTATCCAAATGGATTTTTACCAGAGATTGTTACGTATAACAATGATCAGTCGTTGGCGGTAGGTATTCGTGGTAAATTAGGCGAATGGAAAACCGACTTTAGTAACACCTATGGACGCAACCAGATAAACTTTACCACTGCCAATACATTAAATGCATCTATGCTTACTTCATCACCAACTTCTTTTGATGATGGCGGTTATGATTTTATTCAGAATACTACAAACCTTGATTTTTCCCGTTTTTTTGAAAACACCTTGAGTGGTATTAATGTGGCATTTGGTGCAGAGCACCGCTATGAAAACTATAAAATTATTGCGGGTGAGGAAGCATCTTATGCAAATTATGGCAATGCCATTAATGTAGGTACAACGGCAAATCCTATATTAGTTCCTGATTTAAAAGGTAATATTTCTACCCGATTTGCTCCAAACGGAGCCGCTTATGTAGGCGGAGCGCAGGGCTTTGGTGGTTTTAGTCCGGATAATGCCATTAATGTAGGCCGATCATCTGTTGCTGCATATGGAGATGTAGAAGTAAATTTTACAGATAAATTTTTGCTTGATGGAGCATTACGTTTTGAAAATTATTCTGACTTTGGATCTACACTTAACTTTAAGTTGGCTGGTAGATATAAATTTTCCGACAAGTTTGTTTTACGTGGTGCTGCAAGTACAGGTTTTAGAGCACCATCTTTACAGCAACGTTATTTCAATGCTACTTCAACAGTATTTATTGATGGTAATTTTGTAGAATCAGGTACTTTCTCTAATGATAGCAGAGTTGCGCAGTTGTTGGGTATTCCAAAATTGAAAGAAGAAACCTCAAAGAGTTTCAGTGCTGGTTTTACCTCTAATTTGGGTAAAGTTAAAATTACTGTTGATGGTTATTTAGTGAGAATCGACGATCGTGTGATTTACACTGGCCAGTTTAGTGGAAGTAACGCAGCCAATGCCTCAGCTCAGGATAGAGAAATTTATACCCTCTTACGCCAGGCGAATGCCAGTACTGCCCGGTTCTTTGCTAATGCCGTAAATACTGAAACGAAAGGGATTGATGCTGTAATTTCATATTCTACTGGCTTAGGTAAAGGAACTTTAA
This sequence comes from Pedobacter psychrotolerans, assembly GCF_004340665.1. Classification (GTDB taxonomy): domain Bacteria; phylum Bacteroidota; class Bacteroidia; order Sphingobacteriales; family Sphingobacteriaceae; genus Pedobacter; species Pedobacter psychrotolerans. The sequence continues at coordinate 184,566 of NZ_SLWO01000002.1, read as the reverse complement.
GAACTGATTTAGCCGGAACAATTTCTAAGACTTCATTGGTTGGGGGCATCAATACATCTCCGCTTCTGGCAGGTAAAGAAAGTACATATCTGGATGAGGCTAGCGTAATTTTATTAACTAAAGTCGTACCGCGGTTAAAAGGTAATTTAACTTTTGATTACACTTTGGATAAGTTTAATGTGTTTTTACGGAATGTTTATTTTGGTAAAGTGTCGCAACCTACGAATGTGATTGCTAACAGACAAGAATTGCCCGGCCGTGTAATTACTGATTTAGGCTTAGGTTATAACTTAACCAAAACTTTAAAATTAACAGTGGGTGCCAATAACATTTTCGACGTTTACCCCGCAGAACTTTTAACTGGAAGTCAGGGCACATCTGGTATTTTATATCCCAATCAGGCGCCACAATTTGGTTTCTTAGGAAGATATGTATTTACCAGATTAAACTTGAATTTCTAGGTAAATTAATCACGCTAAAAATCCGATCGAATTAATTTTCTATCGGGTTTTTTGATTCATTTAAACTTGTTGAGCCTTAACTAAGTGAACCTGTGTTATTTTGCAAAAATTACAGCGATGATTCCAAATAGGATTGGAATAGCGATTAACATTAAGCCAATAAATTGCCAGATAGGGGTTTTGGTTCTTTGCGAAATTTCTGAAAGGCCGTTCTGGTATGTTACTGGCATTTGATACCTTGATAAGGTTTGTTTGCAATGTAAGCAGTGCGAATAATATTGTTTACCAGTTGGAAAAACGGGAATCCAGAAGATATGAAAATACCCTGAAATTACAGTTATATAAACAGTGTCCCGCTCGTTGCAGTAAACACAATTGGTATCAGCTAATTTGTCTGTTAGTAAGGTCGAACTTCTAGTCCCAAAGAAAAAGATCATAATTTTAATTTATGAGATGGTAAAATTAATAGGGGATATGATCGTCGGTAATACAAATATAAAATAAAATTTGAAAGAGCCTGACTGCAGGTGAAAAGAGTGGAAAACAAAAAAGCCGTTCCGATTAAATCGGAACGGCTTGTAAAATATTTGGTTTAGTGATTTACCATTTTTTTCTGCGTTCGCCACTTCCACCTTCACGACTTCCACCTTCTCTGCGTCCGCTACCACCAGTGTTTCCACCTTTTTCATCACGGCTACGACCAGAGAAATCTCTGAAACCGCCACCGCTTGTTCCACCTTCACGACTTCCGCCTTCGCGTCTTCCGCTACCGCCAGAACTTCTGCGCTCACCGCCGCCGCTACCGCCACGGTAACCACCGCCACCGCCGCTTTTGCGTTCGCCACCGAAACCACCGCTACGTCTTTCACCGCCACCACGTCTTTCGCCACCACCTTCACGACCACCATCTCCGCTTTTTTCAATGCGAACCTGACGACCATTGAATTCAACAGATTTAAAGCCTTCAAAAACAGTATCAGCTACAGCATCTTCTACTTCAAAGAAAGAGAAAACACCTTTTAAATCGATTTTACCAACGCTTTTGCCACCAATTTTTCCGTTGTTACAGATAAATGATAACATGTCGCCACGTGTAAATTCATCTACAGAACCTAAATTAATGAATAAACGAGTGTAACCTTCGCTACCACGTCCACGTCCGGCACGTTCACCTCTTTCTCCACGATCATCACCAGCTGCTGCATTTAAATCAGGTGCTTTAGAATAGTAATCCAAGAAACGGTTAAACTCTAATGAAGCGAAACGTTTAATTACATCTTCCTTAGAAAGTTCCTTAAACTCATCCATAATACGTGGAATGTACTGATCGATTTGTTCGATATTTACTTCTACGTTATGAACTTTATGCACTAAAGAGAATAATTGTTTTTCACAAACATCAAATCCTGTAGGAAGCTCAGCTTTAGTAAATTGTTTACCAATAATACGTTCCAGTTGACGGATTTTTCCGACTTCTTTAGAATTGATGATACAAATTGAAATACCAGTTTTACCAGCACGACCAGTACGGCCAGAACGGTGGGTATAACTTTCAATTTCATCAGGTAAAGAATAGTTAATTACGTGAGTAACGCCGCTTACATCGATACCACGTGCAGCAACATCAGTAGCAATTAATAATTGCATGTTACGCTCACGGAAACGTTGCATTACTTTATCACGTTGTTGTTGCGATAAATCGCCGTGTAAAGCATCAGCATTGTAGCCATCTTTAATTAAATGCTCAGCAACATCTTGTGTATCCAATTTGGTTTTACAAAATACTACCGCAAAAATTTCAGGGTTGAAATCTACAATACGTTTTAAGGCTGCGTATTTATCACGTGCACGAACGATATAATATTCGTGTTCAATGTTTACGTTACCTGTGTTTTTGGTGCCCATGGTTAATTCAACAGGCTCGTTCATGTATTTTTTAGCAATACGGCGAACTTCTGCTGGCATGGTAGCCGAGAATAACCAGGTTTTTTTGTCATCAGGTGTAGTTGATAAAATGTCGTTGATGTCATCCTGGAAACCCATGTTTAACATCTCGTCAGCTTCATCAAGCACAACATATTTAACTGAAGAAAAATCAATGGCTTTACGGCCAATGATATCCAACATACGGCCAGGCGTGGCCACTACAATTTGTACGCCTTGGCGTATTTCGCGTAGTTGTTGCATAATGTTCGCGCCACCGTAAACGGCAACAACGTGGGCATTAGCAACGTTTTTAGAAAAGTTTTTAAGGTCGTTAGCGATCTGCAAGCATAACTCACGGGTAGGGCATAAAATTAATGCCTGTGGTTTATTAACTTTAAAATCGATTAGTTCTAACAGCGGCAAACCAAATGCGGCTGTTTTTCCTGTTCCTGTTTGGGCCAAACCAACAAAATCATTAGTGCCTTCTAACAGTACAGGAATACTTTGCTCCTGAATAGGCGTTGGAGTTTCAAATCCAAGGTCCTTTACGGCATTAACGACGTCATCACTTATCCCCAATAATTGAAATGGGTTTGTCATTCGTCTTTTATTTTTAATTGAGCCGCAAAGGTAAGCTTAATATTTCGTATTTTACAGATAATCAAGTAAATAGTTTTTTATGCTAAATATTTGAAAATTAGGAAGAAACGAAAGATGTAAAAGATCAAAAGGCAAAAGAATAATTAATCATATTTAATTAAAGCACAAAATTTTAATTTTATTGATTGATTTTTTATTCTAGCGATTTGCGTCGATGTTTGAATAGCCAGCTTGGGAGTTCTGTATTTAAAATAGCTGGAGCAAATATGTCATTGTGCGAGAGTTTATCGAATTCCCAAAATCGGATTTTGTTGCTGGAATCTAATTCCTTAAAAAATTGTGCATCGCTGTTAAAAGGGTTTTCGGTATCCATGTTTCCATGAATCAGCCAAATAGGAGTGTTTGGCAGTTCTTTAATATGATCGAATTGTGGTATGCCAGAAATGCTGATGCCGGCAGCAAATAAATCAGGCTGTAAAGATAAAGCATTGATCACCGAAGAAGCACCCATGGAAAACCCGATGAGGTAGATTCTTTTCTGATCAACATTTAAGGTGTTTTTTAAACTATCGATTAGTTGCAATGCCGTTTGCAGGCAGGGTTGTGGAACCGAAGTTAAAACATTTCTATTTTTATCAAGCGTATAATTTGATGATCTGGCTGGGAATTGCGGTGCCAAAATAAACGCAGGGTATTTAGCCTGTATTTCATTCATCGCAAACAACTTGGCCAAAATTCCCAACTGGCTGTTATTGTCAGTTCCAACTGCGTTTGATCCATGAAACAGAATCACCATCGGAAGTTTCTTTTTGCTATTGGAGCCTTCAGATTTGAAAAATCGATAGGCAATTGGTGTATCAGCATTGCCCTTAAAAGTGCCTTTAGCGAAAGCATTGGCATCAAAATGCTTTATTTGAGCTATTCTTTTTTTAAGATAAAAAGAATCAGTGCTTTTTGGGATATTGGTTTTCCCGAAAGTATGAACACGTTGGCTACATGATAATATTCCACAACACAACACCAATGATAGGATATAAATTACAGGTCTTGTTTTAGTCAGCATGCAGGAACATAATTTAGCGGTTAGGAGCAAAATTCAGGAAGTGACGATAAGTGCTAAAAACTAGCGCAACCTTTCAGCTGATCGAATCAAACGTTCATCCTTATTAATGCCAAAAATGGCCAAAACAAGAAATAAAATGGCGATAGCAGGCAGATAAGCACCAGCTCCAAAATGTGCACCTTCAATGCCGCCAGGTAATTCCTTTGCATAAACGCTGCACCAAAAGGCAAAGCCAATAATTAATAAGATCGAAACAATGGCAAAACGTTTTTGAAAACTACGTTTTCTGAAATTAAAGATGTTGATAAAGCAGATAATGGCTAACGCGATGTTCGCTATCAACAGGGGTAAGTTCATGTTAGTTTTGCCAAATGCAGTCACTTTGGTACCGAAGGTGTAAATTGATTGTTCTAAACCTGTATTCCCTAATTTTGTGGTTGCAAAAGGTAAGATAAGCATTAATATGAGAGCCAATGCTGCTAAAAACAGCCAGATTGATTGTATTCTTTGTATCATGTTAATTTAAACTATTTGGGCAAAAATAACTTTTTTATTGGTAGGATAAAAGAGATGTCAAACATAAGGCATGCGTTTATGGTTTCACCTAACCACCTAACCACCTAACCACCTAACCACCTAACCACCTAACCACCTAACCACCTAACCACCTAACCACCTAACCACCCTATGCTCTTTACTAATCCCTTTGCCCTTTGCTACCTAAAATGTATTTTTGCAGCACTTTGAATAAGATAAGGTATTTCATACAAATCGCATATGATGGCAGCTTGTACCATGGCTGGCAAATTCAACCCAATGCAATAACCGTTCAGGAGCTATTGGATAAGGCGCTATCAACTGTTTTTAGACAAGCTGTTGAAACATTAGGTTGCGGAAGAACTGACACTGGTGTTCATGCCAAAGATTTTTATGCTCATTTTGATCTTGAAAATCTGGAAGAAAGTAAAGTTTTAAACTCAATCTCAAGTATCAATGCACTCTTGCCATATCAAATTGCGGCTAAACGGATTATTCCCGTTCATCATGATGCACATGCCCGTTTTGATGCCACATCCCGTGCTTATCAATATTTTATTCATTTTGAAAAAGATCCATTTAAACTAAACAGGTCGTGGTTAATTAAGGATCAATTGGATTTATCGGCAATGAACCAGGCTGCAGGGTTACTGTTTGATTATATCGATTTCTCTTGCTTTAGTAAATCTAATACCCAAACGTTCACCAATAATTGTAAAATTGTTCAGGCGTTTTTTGCTGAGATAGATGGAAGTTTGGTATTTACCATTCAAGCTGATCGCTTTTTGCGGAACATGGTAAGGGCAATTATGGGTACACTGGTAAGAATTGGGAAAAATGAGATTAACTTAACCGATTTTAAAGCAATTATTGAAAGTAAAAACCGTAGCAACGCCGGGCAATCCGTACCCGCTTGTGGTTTGTATTTAGTGAAAATAGAATATCCGTATATAAAAAATGTTTGAAGTATAGAATGGTTGAATTAAAGAATTATAGAGTGATTGAATTATAGAATGGCAAAACTCACTCATTCAAAATTATTTAAGTATAGAATGATTGAATTATCGAATGGTCACTTATTCATTCAACACTCATTCATTCAAAATTTAAAAAGATGGCAGTAACAGGCGAAGTATATAACACAGGATTGCTGAAACGTATTTTTCAATATGTAAAGCCTTATCGTGCTGTTTTTATTTGGTCTGTAATTTTAACTATTTTACTCGCTGTAATTTCACCAGTCCGGCCTTTTTTAATTAAATATACGCTTGATCATTACATTTTAGCGGGCAAATACGCTGGCTTGGTAAACATGACCATGTTGATGGTTTTTATGCTGATTCTGCAAACACTGATTCAGTACAATCATACCCTTTTGACGAATACCCTGGGTCAATCTGTCATCCGCGATTTAAGAATTAACGTTTTTAATCACATTACCAAACTTCGACTTAAATTTTTCGATCAAACGCCTATTGGACAATTAATTACCCGAACCGTATCCGATTTAGAAACTATTGCAGATATATTCTCTGAAGGATTAATTTCCATGATTGGCGATTCCTTGCAAGTAGTGGTAATTGTTGGTGTTATGCTTTATACCGATTGGGAGCTAAGCGTAGTGGTACTGCTTCCTATACCACTTCTAATTATGGCTACCAGGAAATTTCAGAAAGCCATTAAGATTTCTTTTCAGGAAATTAGAAATGAAGTCTCCAACCTAAATACTTTTTTACAGGAACATATTACCGGTGTTTCCATTGTACAGTATTTTGCCAGAGAGAGGCAGGAGTATAAAAAGTTTTATGCCATTAATAAGCGCTATCGCGATGCGAATATCCGTTCCAACTGGTATTACTCTATTTTTTTTCCAGTGGTGGAATTGATTTCTGCCATGTCTTTAGGTTTATTGATTTGGTACGGTGCAAAGAGTATTTTAGCCAAGCCGCTGGATGTCACACCAGGAACAATTACCCAATTTATCATGTACCTTGGAATGGTTTTTACGCCAATTCGTCAACTGGCAGATAAATTTAATACCCTGCAAATGGGCATGGTTGGTGCAGAACGTGTATTTAAGGTATTGGATACCAAAGATACTACGCCAAATGAAGGACATCAGAAACCTGAAAAATTAGCTGGTAATATCGAGTTCAAAAACGTTTGGTTCGCTTATAACGAAGATCATTATGTTTTGAAAGATTTAACTTTTGAGGTTAAAGCTGGCGAAACAGTGGCCCTTGTTGGAGCAACAGGAGCTGGAAAATCATCAACCATTAATATTCTAAACCGCTTTTATGAAATAGGAAAAGGGAAAATTACGGTAGATGGGATAGAAATTGATGATTTTGATATTGATTACCTTCGAAGTCACATTGCTACAGTGCTGCAAGATGTTTTCTTGTTTTCCGATACAATTTTAAATAACATCACACTCAACAATTCAGAAATAACCATTGAGGAAGTCATTAATGCCGCTAAAAAGGTTGGTGCGCATGAATTTATTGAACGGTTACCTGGCGGCTATCAATATAATGTGATGGAAAGGGGTGCAACGCTTTCAGCCGGACAAGCGCAGTTAATTTCCTTTATTCGTGCTTTAGTACACAATCCGGCTATCCTGGTCTTAGATGAGGCTACTTCATCGGTTGATACTGAAACAGAATTGTTGATTCAAAAAGCCATTGATAATTTAATGGAAGGCAGAACTTCAATTGTGATTGCCCACCGTTTATCTACTATCCAAAAAGCCAACCAGATTATTGTATTGGACAAAGGTGAAATTAAAGAAAAAGGTACTCATCAGGAACTATTGAAACTAGATGGTTACTATAAAAAACTTTATGATCTGCAGTTTTCTTCAAAAGGGATTGCGAAGGTTTAATCTGGCCTTTTTTGGATAGAATTTCTTAATTTAACCTCTTTAAAATCCGAAAAATGAAAATATCTAAACTATTTGCCATTATCCTGATCTCATTATTTACTTTAAATGTTGCCGCACAGCAGAAAAAATATGTAATGGTTATTCACGGTGGCGCCGGAACCATTCTTAAAAAAAACATGACGCCTGAAAAGGAGGCTGCATATATTGCCGTTTTAACTAAAGCTTTGCAGGCTGGTTATGCGCAAATAAAAAAAGGAAAAACAAGCCTTGACGCTGTAGAAGCAACTATTCATGTGCTGGAAGATGATCCACATTTTAATGCCGGTAAAGGTGCTGTTTTTACACATGAGGGTAAAAATGAAATGGATGCTGCCATTATGGATGGAAAAACCTTAATGGCAGGTGCTGTTGCAGGTGTAACTACAATCAAAAATCCCATCTCAGCAGCAAGAGCAGTGATGGAAAAATCGGAGCATGTGATGATGGTTGGTGCTGGTGCAGATCAGTTTGCGAAAGAAGCAGGTCTGGAAATTGTAGATCCAAAATATTTCTGGACACAAGAACGTTGGGATGGCTTGCAGCAAGCCATTAAAGAAGATTCGACCAAAGCTGTGTTGGATCATGGTAGTAAGAAGTCTGATCTTCTGGGAATTAAAAACCACGATTATAAATTCGGTACCGTAGGTTGTGTCGCATTGGATCAGGCCGGTAATCTGGCTGCCGGAACTTCAACGGGAGGGATGACGAATAAGAAATATGGTCGCGTGGGCGATGCGCCCATTATTGGCGCAGGTACCTATTGCAATAATGAAACGGCAGGTATTTCTTGTACAGGCTGGGGCGAGTTTTACATCCGTAATGTTGTCGCGAAAACCATTTCTGATTTAATGGAGTATAAAAGTTTATCAGTTGTTGAAGCATCAAAAATTGCTTTAGATAAAGTGGGTAAAATGGGAGGTGATGGTGGTTTGATTGCCTTAGATAGAAAAGGGAATATCGCCATGCCTTTTAATACAGAAGGAATGTACAGAGGTGCCATTACTGTTGATGGTAAAATTGAAGTGAGCATCTATAAATAATGAAAAAGCTTTTTCTATTGCTCATATTGACTGGGTTTTCAATATTCGTTCAGGCACAAAACAAGGGTAATCTATTCATTATCGGAGGTGGAAATCGTTCTGATGATTTGATGAAACAAATGTTGAATACTGCTGATTTAAAAGCAAAGGATTATATTATCGTTTTGCCTATGGCGAGTGAAATTCCAGATGCTGGTTTTAAAACACTTTCTCAGCAACTGAAAAGAATGGATCAGCACGCAATCAGAAACTTTAATTTTAGTAAGCATGATGTAAATGATGAAAGTTGGATTGATTCACTGGCGGGAGCAAAGCTGATCTATATTTTAGGTGGCGATCAAAACCGGTTTATGAAATCTGTATTAAATACGCCCGTTTATACTGCCATTCACAAAGCCTATAAAAATGGTTCAACTATTGCTGGTACAAGTGCCGGAGCTGCAGTAATGAGTAAATACATGATTACTGGCAAACAACTTTTAGATACGGTTTACAAGGAAACTTTCAACAAACTTTGGAATGGAAATATTAAATTCGCAGAAGGAATGGGCTTGCTGGAGAATACCATTATTGATCAGCATTTCTTGAAACGAAATAGATACAACCGCTTAATTTCTGCCTTGGCTGCACATCCTGATTTGGTTTGTGTAGGTATTGATGAAGGTACGGCAATTATTGTTCATGGTCATCAGGCAACTGTTGCCGGTGAAAGTCAGGTCATTCGATTGGCAAATCCAAAGGCACTTAACCATACAGATAAAGGTTTGTTAAAGTTTAATCAAGCATCGTTTGGTATTTTCACTGCTGGAGATGTAATCGAAATTAAGCCATAACAAAGTTTTATGAGTTGAATACGTTCTACCTTTTATACAATTAAAACTCCCAACTAATTAAGCTATCTTTGCATCAGAAACATGCACACAGCTTGTTTAATTAAACCAGATCACATTGGCTCAAGAAGAACAAAACAACCGCAAGGAAAAAAGCGAGTTACATCCACGCAACAAACACCGTTCGCGTTACAATTTCAAACAACTTATCGCAGCATCAAAAGAACTAAAACGTTTCGTTTTTAAAAATGAACACAATGATGATTCTATTGATTTTGCAGATCAAAATGCTGTTAAGGCATTAAATAGGGCATTACTAAAATATTTCTATAATATTTCCCAATGGGATATTCCTCAGGATTTCCTTTGTCCTCCTATTCCGGGCAGGGCCGATTATATCCATTACGTAGCAGATCTTTTAGGTTCAAGCGCTAAAGGAAAAGTTCCAAAAGGAAATAAACTAAATGTGCTTGATATTGGTGTAGGAGCCAATTGTATTTATCCAATTGTAGGTCATCAGGAATATGGCTGGAACTTTGTTGGGTCAGAAATTGATCCGCTGTCTGTAGATTCCGCTAAGCGGATTATTGAGGCCAATAAAGAGTTACAAGGTAAGATTGAAATCCGTCAGCAATCATCAAAAATGGGTATTTTTAGAGGCATTGTTGGTGCCAAAGAACGTTTCGATGCAGTGGTTTGTAATCCACCGTTTCATGCCTCATTAAAAGAAGCAGAACAAGGTACAAGGCAGAAATGGCGTAATTTAGGGGGAACAGAAAAAGAAGTAAAACATGTTTTAAACTTTGGAGGTAACAAGGCCGAGCTTTGGTGCCCAGGTGGCGAACGTGCATTTGTAGAGCAAATGATTGTTCAAAGTGCGCAAATTAAAAACCAGGTATTGTGGTTTACTTCCCTCGTTTCTAAAAGTGCAAACTTAAAAAGCATCTATAGTGCTTTGGTAAAGGCAGATGCTTTTGAAGTACGTACCGTTCAAATGAGCCAGGGACAAAAAATAAGTCGTTTTGTGGCCTGGACTTTCCAGGATGATGAAGCGCAGGCTGAATGGTCAAAAGGATGGAAATAAGTCTTAAGTCCGGAGTTGTAAGTCTTTAATCGACTAACGATTGTTTCATAATAATAAAAAGGGAGATTAATTTTTTTAATCTCCCTTTTTGTTATTATTTCTTTTCGTAAACGATCAAAATAACCAGATCATTGTCTTTATTTGGGGCAATACCATGTGAACTTCCGGTGCGGGTTAAAATGGCATCGCCAGGTTTTACCGGAAAATTTTTTCCATTCATCTGCATGGTGCCATTTCCACTAATGACATAATAAATCTCATCTTCTTTTTGCAAGTGATAACCTATTGAGGAGCCAGGTTTCAATATTCTCTTTTTAAAAACTGTTTTAAGGTTTCTGGCATCCCCAAAAAAATTAAAACCTATGGTTTCGCCACCTCCCCGATGGGTGCCAGGTTCTTTTTTAGCAACATCGGCATCATTTTGTAATATATACTTAGCGGTATCATTAGTTTGTGCTTTAGTACCATAAGCCATTATGGTTAAAAAAAATAGAATAATGTATGTTTTGTTTTTCATTATATTTTTATCTGTTTTAAAGCTTTCAGCATAGTCTTTATGCCATTATGCTAAAATTAAGCGTTTTGCCCGGTTTTGCCAAAAGCACAAAAGTTTATAAATAAATCTGATATTAAACTTATAAGGTTTTCAAACCTCATGATTTGAATAGTAGACTCTGGCTACCATAAATGAATTCGTTAACTTTTACAGAAAAATGGGCTAAATAATCTATTTTTAGGCTTGACTTTCCAGTCAATAATATTAGCTTTGCACAAAAAAATAGATACATGAGCGTTTTAGTAAATAAAGATTCTAAGGTTATCGTTCAGGGTTTTACCGGAAACGAAGGAACTTACCATGCAGAACAGATGTTGGCGTATGGTACAAACGTAGTTGGTGGTGTAACGCCTGGCAAAGGTGGGCAATTACATTTAGAAAAGCCTGTTTTTAATACGGTTAAAGATGCTGTTGATCAAACAGGAGCAAATGTATCTATCATTTTTGTGCCGCCTGCTTTTGCTGCTGATGCCATTATGGAAGCTGCAGAAGGTGGTATTAAAGTAATTGTTTGTATTACTGAAGGTATCCCGACTAAGGATATGATTCAGGTTAAAGAATATATTTCAGATCGTGATGTGACTTTGATTGGCCCTAACTGCCCAGGTATCATCACTGCTGATGAAGCTAAAATTGGTATCATGCCAGGCTTTATCTTCAAGAAAGGTAATGTTGGTGTGGTTTCTAAATCTGGAACTTTAACTTACGAAGCGGTAGATCAGGTGGTTAAAGCAGGTTTAGGTATTACCACTGCAATCGGTATTGGTGGCGACCCGATTATCGGAACACCAACTGTAGAAGCCGTTAAGTTATTAATGAACGATCCTGAAACTCACGGTATCATCATGATTGGTGAAATTGGTGGTGGAATGGAAGCTGAAGCTGCCCGTTGGATTAAAGAAAATGGTACTAAACCGGTTGTAGGTTTCATCGCTGGTCAAACTGCACCTGCAGGACGTAGAATGGGTCACGCTGGTGCAATTGTTGGTGGTGCTGATGATACTGCTGCTGCCAAAATGAAAATCATGCGTGAGTGTGGTATTCGTGTGGTAGAAAGCCCTGCTGAAATCGGCGCTGCAATGGCAGAAGAATTAGCAAAATAAGATTTAAAAATCTCTTTATATAAAAGCGTTTCGATTAGGTTCGAGACGCTTTTTTTTTGGCCTCACCCTATTAAAGGTTGTGGTCAGGCTTTTTTGTACTGTCCCTCGCCTGAAAGAGAGGGATTGGGGGGGTAGAGAGTATAACCCAACGGATTACTGGAGTTGGTTAAATTTGCTTTTTCGTTTGTCTTTTCATAAGATCATTTACAATTCGTGATAATGAATATTTTGGCTATAGGTTCAAATCACTAATCCTAGTTTCCCTCTTTTTCAGGAGAGGGACGTGCAGAGCAGAATAAAACTACTAAACTTTCATAGGGAGAGGCTATTTTACTTTCGTAATGATCACCTCATAACAATCTAATATTTTTTATTTTACTTTAGGTTTAAACCACTACCTTCTATTTCCCTATCTTTCAGGAGAGGGACTTACAGGAAAAGAACATACCATCCAAACTTTGTCAGGGAGAGGCTTCTGCATCCCAACTCCCAACTAAAAGCCACATTTATCATTGTTCTGTAAATAGAATATGATTCTCTTAAACCAGCAAACCAAATCAAAATCAATACCGTATATTGATACATGAACACAATGTTAAATAAACTATTTTTGATCTCTGCTGTTGTTTTAATTACCAGCCTTTCTGCCTGTGCTCAAAAGCAGGAAAAGAAAGAAGTAAAACAAACACAGCAATCAGAAAATATCATACCGAAAAAGAAAATGAACTGGAATCCATTAACACCCGAAGAAGAAAGAGTAATTGTTAATAAAGGAACGGAATATCCTGGTACAGGTAAATACGAACATACAACCGAAAAGGGTACTTATACCTGCAAACGTTGTAATGCAGCATTATATAGATCTGAAAGTAAATTTGATGCACATTGTGGATGGCCTGCATTTGATGATGAAATAAAAGGTGCCGTTAAACGCATTCCTGATGCTGATGGATCACGTATAGAAATTGTTTGCGCCAATTGTGGAGCGCATTTAGGCCACGTATTTTTAGGCGAAGGATTTACCAATAAAGACACGCGTCATTGTGTAAATTCAATCTCTATGAATTTCGTGCCGGATAAAAAATAAGGTGGGTATAGTTGGGTTAGGTAGAGGCGTATAGCGATAAGTTATACGCCTTTTTTAATGCTCAAAATTTAGCTGTTTTTCCACAAATTGTTGATTATAAACTAAATGCTTATATTTGCACGCTCGACAAAGAAAATTTAGCCTATGAAGTATCTGCTGTTATTAAGTTTTTGTTTCCTGTTTTTACAAGGTAAAGCACAAAATTCTGGTTCATCAAATGAGCCCGATAGTATAAAAAAAACAGTTATGGCAACTTATTACCACAGAAAGTTTGAAGGCCGCCGAACAACCAGTGGCGTAAAATACAGAGCAAAAAAATTAACAGCCGCACACCGTACTTTACCGATGGGTACCTTAATCACAGTAACTAATCCTGACAATGGAAAATCGGTTGTAGTGAAGGTTAATGACCGGGGTCCGTTTTCTAAAAAACTAGCAATAGACTTATCTGAAAGTGCTGCAAAGCAAATTGGTATATTCCGCCAGGGAATAGCCAAAGTAAGCCTTAGTTATACCTTAGAATAATATTCCTTTTAGCTCTATTTCTTAAAGGTTATATGCCTTTAATTTAAGTTATTAACACTTATTTTTGTTTGCTAGCCCCTTGAAACTAAACAATTAGCTTTTTTTTCGCCTGAAAATGATATTTAGCTGATGGGTTTCTTCACTTAAATCCCAATGGTGTTAACAACTTTGATTCAAAAAACAAGCCGTCTGTATCTATATTTGTTTCAACAAAGTTCTTCAACTTCTTGCACTTGAAAACAAATATAAAAGCTTAATTTTTAGTGCTTTACAAGCATTCTCTCTGATTGCCTATTTAAATTTACCAAGCTAAAAATGCGGTTGTTTGCCAAGAGGCGAGGGTTAGCACTTTCACTACAGCGTTTTGATCAAGATATCACAATCATCATATAAAATTGGTGGATGCATGTCTTTGTCGGCTCTGATTAAAATGAAGAAAATAAAGTATCAGTTATGGAACAGGAATTATTACTACAAGAAAACAAAGATAGATTTGTGCTTTTGCCGATTAAATATCCGGCAATTTGGGAAATGTATAAAAAAACCGAAGCCAGTTTTTGGACAGCTGAAGAGATTGATCTTTCTGATGACCAGAAACACTGGGATAATTTAAATGATGGCGAGCGACATTTTATCTCCCATATCCTTGCTTTCTTCTCTGCCAGTGATGGTATTGTGAATGAAAATTTAGCCGTAAACTTCATGAGTGAGGTTCAGCTACCTGAAGCCCGTTGTTTTTATGGTTTTCAGATCATGATGGAAAACATCCATGCTGAAACCTATGCCTTATTAATCGATACTTATATTAAAGATCCGGAAGAAAAAGACCGTTTATTTCATGCTATTGATACCGTACCTGCGGTAAAAAGAAAAGCAGAATGGGCACTACGCTGGATTGATAATGGAACTTTTGCAGAACGTTTGGTGGCATTTGCTGCGGTTGAAGGTATTTTCTTCAGCGGAAGTTTCTGCTCAATTTTCTGGTTAAAAAAACGTGGCTTAATGCCAGGATTAACTTTCAGTAATGAGTTAATTTCAAGAGACGAAGGCTCTCACTGTGAATTTGCTTGTTTATTGTACAGTATGTTGAGCAATAAATTAAGCGAAGAACAAGTTCATGGTATCATCAGCGATGCAGTAGAAATCGAAAAAGAATTTATTACAGAAGCATTACCAGTGGCTTTAATTGGGATGAATGCAAAATTAATGAGCCAGTATATTGAATTTGTGGCCGACAGATGGTTACAGGAACTGGGTTATAAAAAAATCTACAATACAACCAATCCATTCGATTTTATGGAAATGATATCATTACAGGGAAAAACTAATTTCTTTGAAAAACGTGTTGGAGATTATCAGAAAAGTGGAGTGTTAACTTCTGCTGATAATAATAAACAGGCGTTTTCTTTAGATGAAGACTTTTAATTAAAATTTGAATTAATGAATGATAGAATGAGTGATTGCTCTTTTCATCATTCAAAAAATAAATAAAATATTAGAGTTGGTTCAAAAGGTTGATAGGAAAGTCATTCAATCCTTCAAAACTCACTCATTAACAAAATAAATCTCATCACCTATGTTCGTACTAAAAAGAGATGGCCGCAAAGAGCCCGTGCAATTCGACAAAATCACAGCTCGTATTCAAAAGTTGTGCTACAGTTTAAATTCAGACCTTGTAGATCCAATCGATGTTGCTAAAAAGGTAATCGAAGGTTTATATGATGGTGTGACTACGTCAGAGTTGGATAACCTTGCTGCAGAAACAGCTGCATCGTTAACTACAAAACACCCTGATTATGCTTTATTAGCATCGCGTATTGCGGTTTCTAACTTGCATAAAAATACCACCAAATCGTTCTCGGGTACAATGAAAATGTTGTACGAATATTTTGACCCGAAAGCACAGAAAGCAGCACCACTAATTGCGGATGATGTTTTTGAAATTATCGAAAAAAATAAAGATATCTTAGATAGTTCTATCATTTACGATCGTGATTTTGGTTTTGACTACTTCGGTTTCAAAACTTTAGAGAAATCATATCTTTTAAAAGTAAACGGTCAGATTGTAGAACGCCCACAACATTTGTTTATGCGTGTTTCAGTGGGTATTCACAAAGAGGATATCGAGAGTGCCATCAAAACGTATAATTTAATGAGTGAGCGTTGGTTTACACATGCAACACCAACATTATTTAATGCTGCTACCCCTAAACCTCAAATGTCATCATGCTTCTTACTTACTATGCAAGATGATAGTATTGAAGGAATCTACGATACTTTAAAACAAACTGCCAAAATTTCTCAAAGTGCAGGTGGTATTGGATTAAGTATCCATAACATCCGTGCAACAGGATCTTATATTGGTGGTACAAATGGTACGAGTAATGGTATCATTCCAATGTTACGTGTATTTAATGATACTGCCCGTTATGTAGATCAGGGTGGAGGTAAACGTAAAGGTGCCTTTGCTATTTATTTGGAGCCTTGGCATGCTGATGTTTTTGAATTTTTAGACTTGCGTAAAAACCACGGTAAAGAAGAAATGCGTGCCCGTGATTTGTTCTATGCGCTTTGGATAAACGATTTATTTATGCAACGTGTTAAGGATAATGGAGAATGGACATTGTTCTGCCCGCATGAAGCACCAGGTTTAGCTGATTGCTTTGGTAAGGAATTCGAAACATTATATGCGAAGTATGAAGCTGAAGGTCGTGGTAGAAGAACCATTAAAGCACAGGAACTTTGGTTTGCTATCTTAGATTCACAAATTGAGACAGGTACACCATATATGTTGTTCAAGGATGCTGCAAACAGCAAATCTAATCAGCAGAATTTAGGAACTATCAAAAGTTCTAACCTGTGTACAGAGATTATCGAATATACATCAAAAGATGAGGTTGCGGTTTGTAACTTAGCTTCTTTAGCATTGCCTCGTTTTGTAATCAATGGCCAGTTTGACCATGATAAATTATATGAAGTAACTTATCAGGCTACTTTAAACCTGAATAAAATTATTGATCATAATTATTACCCTGTTCAGGAAGCTGAAAACTCAAACATGCGTCACCGTCCGGTTGGTTTAGGTGTGCAAGGTTTAGCTGATGCATTTATCTTATTGCGTTTACCTTTCGAAAGTGATGAAGCAAAACGTTTAAACAAAGATATTTTCGAGACGATTTATTTCGCTTCAATGACAGCTTCTCATGATTTGGCTGTAGAAAATGGTCCATACCAAACATTTGCAGGATCTCCTTTATCAAAAGGTCAGTTTCAGTTCGATTTATGGAACGTAACACCAGATAGTGGTCGTTGGGATTGGGAAACCTTACGTAGTAAAGTAGTGAAAGATGGTGTTTACAACTCTTTATTGGTTGCACCAATGCCAACTGCATCTACCTCTCAAATTCTAGGTAACAACGAATGTTTCGAACCTTATACTTCAAATATCTATACCCGTCGTGTACTAAGTGGAGAATTTGTAGTGGTGAATAAACACTTATTGAAAGACTTAGTTGCTTTAGGTTTATGGAACAACGATATGAAAAATCAAATCATATTGGCTAACGGTTCAATTCAAGGCATTGCATCTATCCCTGATTACATTAAAGAATTGTATAAAACGGTTTGGGAAATTAAGATGCGTAACATCATTGATATGGCTGCCGATCGTGGTGCATATATCTGTCAATCACAATCGTTAAACTTGTTTGTAAATGCGCCAAATACTTCAAAATTAACTTCAATGCATTTTTATGCATGGGAGAAAGGATTGAAAACAGGTATGTATTATCTACGTACACAAGCTGCTAACCAAGCGGTTCAGTTTACAGTAGAAAATCAAGGTGGGAAAGCAATTGAAGCAGTTATTCCTGCTCAAATGTCAGCAGATCAGGTTGCAGAAGAAATCGTCGACGGACCAGTTTGTTCAATGGAAGAAGGCTGTATCAGCTGTTCAGGTTAAGCTAAGAGACTAAAGCTGAAAGACTAAAGCGAAAAGCTTACCGTCTTGCTATCATTGCGAGGCTGGATTTGAGCGGGCTGAAGCAATCTTAAAGAGGTCGTCGTGCTGAATTTATTTCAGCATCTCATTTAAAGAAGACCCTGAAACAAGTTCAGGATGACGAATCTAATCATATCGTAAGGTTTTGAGCAAATGCTCAAAACCTTATTTTTTGTGTATATTTTTGCTTTTAGTTCATCAGTTTATTAGCCAATGGTTCATTCGTTGCTAAGGCGCCAAACACTAGTGAACTAATGACCATTGAACCAATGAACAACACCTTTAAACATAGCAAACACGAGATTATTCCCTGCGAAAGATGTGGAACAGCTATTGAATGCAAGGCAAATGCTTATACCAAATGTCAATGTAGCGTGGTGCAACTCAGCATTAATGAAGTACAATACATATCAGAATTGTATGATGGCTGTTTATGTGCCAAATGTTTATTTGAATTGCAACAAGAATACCGAGAAGAAATTGGAGTATAATTTAACTTATGAAATTTACTGGTTTGTGCGATGCGAAACTTCTTAAGTTTAAAATGTTCCAATTATAAAAATATCCTGGGCTTATCCTATTCTTTTCCAGAAAACATTTAAGCAAATATGCCGTTCTATTTTTAAACAAAATATTAACTTTGACGAAAATTTTGAATGAATGAATTTTGGATGAGTGAATGAGGCATAAGCTAGACATTCTATCATTCTATCATTCACTAACTCATTTACATAAGATGAAGAAAGTAAACGTTGGCTTGGTACAGATGAGTTGTACTCAGGATAAGCAAGAAAATTTAAATAAAGCGATTGATAAAGTAAGAGAGGCTGCTGCAAAAGGTGCGCAAATTGTCTGTTTGCAGGAACTCTTTACTTCATTGTATTTCTGCGATGTTGAAGATTATGATAATTTCGATTTAGCTGAAGCGATTCCTGGACCATCAACAGATGCTTTACAAGTGGTGGCGAAAGAATTAGGCGTAGTTATTATTGCATCTTTATTTGAAAAACGTGCTCAAGGTTTGTATCATAATACAACAGCTGTTTTAGATGCAGATGGTTCATATTTAGGTAAATATCGCAAAATGCATATTCCTGATGACCCGGCTTTCTATGAAAAATTCTATTTCACCCCGGGTGATTTAGGTTATAAGGTTTTCGAAACAAAATTCGCTAAAATCGGCATCTTAATTTGTTGGGATCAATGGTATCCTGAAGCTTCTCGTATAACTGCTTTAATGGGAGCGGATATTATGTTTTATCCAACGGCTATTGGTTGGGATACCACTCAGGATGAAGAAACCAATCAAGACCAATATAATGCCTGGCAAACCATACAACGTTCTCATTCCGTTGCCAATGGCGTACCGGTAGTGAGTGTGAATCGGGTGGGTTTTGAACAAGATGGTGCTATGAAATTCTGGGGTGGTAGTTTCGCTACAAATGCTCAAGGTAAGTTACTTTATCTAGCCTCCCATGATCAGGAAGAAACAGAGGTAGTAGAATTAGACCTGGATCAAAGCGACTTCATGCGCAAGCACTGGCCGTTTTTAAGAGATAGGAGAATAGATACTTATCAACCGATTACCAAAAGATATATAGACGAGGATTAAGCTAAAAGGTTGAAGACCAAAGCTTAAAGCGAACATTATAAGTAGATGTCACCCTGAGCCTGTCGAAGGACTAAACATTTCGACAAGCTCATTGTGACACCTCTAAAATTATAACACCAAACGAATGTCAAATTTCCCTCCAAGAAAAGAATTAAATATCAATCAATTCGATTATTCACCGAAACAGCAAGGTTATTCATTCCCGGCTGAATGGGCAAAACATGAAGCAACCTGGTTAAGCTGGCCACACAAAGAGGAAAGCTGGCCAGGTAAAATTGAAACGATTTATGAACCATATTGCCAATTTATCAAAGCTGTTGCAGAAGGGGAGAAAGTGCGTATCAATGTTCGGGATGAGGAGATGAAAGCATTTGCAACTACCGAATTAGTAAAAGTTGATGCAGATTTAAGTCAGATTGAATTTTATTTCAATGAAACCAATGATGCTTGGTGTCGTGATCATGGGCCAGCATTTTTGCTTAAAGAAAATCAAAAGGCGGTAGTAGACTGGGGTTACAATGCCTGGGGTGGAAAATATCCTCCATTTGATTTGGATGATGTGGTTCCTACTAAAATTGCGAAACACTTTAATTTGCCCTTGTTTGCACCTGATATTGTTATGGAAGGTGGATCGGTAGAATTTAATGGTGCCGGAACAGTTTTAACCACTACAGCTTGTTTGCTGAATGAAAACCGTAACCCTCATTTGACTAAAGAGCAGATTGAACAATATTTGCTGGAATATTATGGTCAGCACCAAGTGTTGTGGTTGGGCGATGGCATAGTAGGGGATGATACCGATGGACACATTGATGATATCACCCGCTTTGTAAATGAAGATACAGTTTTGACCGTTGTAGAAAGTAATCCGATGGATGAAAACTATGTCTTGCTACAGGAAAATTTAGAAGCACTAAAAGCCATGAAACTGCATGATGGTCGTTCATTAAATATTGTGGAGTTGCCGATGCCATCACCCGTAATTTATGATGATACACGCTTGCCGGCATCATACGCAAACTTTTACATTGCCAACGCAGCCGTAATTGTACCGATTTTTAATGATATAAACGATCAGAAAGCTTTAGATATTATTCAAGGATGTTTTCCAGATCGAAAAGTGATCGGTATTAACTCTGTAGATATTATTTGGGGATTAGGAAGTTTCCATTGCTTGAGTCAGCAGGAACCTGCAGTTTAAGTGGGGAATTGTGATATGCAAGCGGTTGTCATCCTGAGCCTGTCGAAGGAATTTTGAGGTTTTTAGACTGCTTGCTATGACAAAGAATGGTATGTGATATAGCGTTATTTTATAACTTAACCCACTGAAATTTATGCCTACAATACATAATTACTTTGTTTATATATTGGAATGCTCAGATAAAAGTTATTACGTAGGGGTAACAAATGATTTGGAAATTAGACTTGCACAACACAACAGCGGCGAAAACGTTTTTAGTTATACCTTTTCTAGAAGACCAGTATTATTAAAATACTTTCAAAGATTTGATCAAATAGAAGATGCAATAGATTTTGAAAAGCAGGTTAAAGGATGGAGTCGAAGAAAGAAAGAAGCATTATTTAATGAGGATTGGGATGAGATTGTAAGATTATCAAACTATAAAAAATAAATAACAGATCGGTCTTCGACAAGCTCAGACTGACAAAAAATAAAATAATAAATGAAATTACTAGAAGGAAAAACAGCATTAATTACTGGTGCATCGAAAGGTATTGGTCGTAAAATAGCTGAAAAATTTGCTGAGCAAGGTGCTAATGTGGCATTTACATACTTGTCATCAGTAGAAAAAGGCGAAGCACTAGAGCAAGAACTGCAAAGTTTTGGAACAAAGATCAAAGGCTATCGTTCTGATGCATCAAAATTTGATCAGGCCGAACAGTTGATCAGTGATGTTGTCGCAGAATTCGGAACAATTGATATTGTGGTAAATAACGCAGGGATTACTAAAGATGGTTTGTTAATGCGGATGAGTGAAGAAAATTGGGATGATGTCATCAACATCAACTTAAAGTCTATATTCAATGTAACAAAAGCTGCATCTAAAGTAATGATGAAAGCACGTAAAGGTGTTTTTATCAACATGAGTTCAGTTGTTGGTGTTACGGGTAATGCCGGACAAGCTAATTATGCTGCATCTAAGGCTGGAATTATTGGTTTTACAAAATCAGTTGCTAAAGAATTAGGCTCAAGAAATATCCGTGCCAACGTGGTGGCTCCGGGTTTTATCCGTACAGAAATGACAGAGGTTTTAGATCCTGCTGTGGTTGCTGGATGGGAAAAAGATATTCCATTAAAACGTGCGGGTGAAACGGAAGATATTGCTAATGTTTGTGTGTTCTTAGCATCAGATATGAGTGCTTATGTAACAGGCCAAACATTATCAGTTTGTGGCGGAATGCTTTAATTTAAGCCGAAATACCAAAAAATAAAGACTTGCTAAATTTAAAAATTAGCAGGTCTTTATTTTATAATGTATTTTCCTTTAACCTCAGTAATGTGCAGGAGGTTTTTCTTCCGCTCAAAAGCCCGATAACCTGCTTGTAGTGTTTTCCAAAAACTGGTTTGGACAGGAAACTGTGTTGCGTATTTGTTCATGTTTCCCTCTGTCATTTTGAATGGATAGATATTTACCGGAATTTTTTCTTGTCCAGCATTTCTAGCCTCAACCGCTAAAATATAAACCTCTTTAATCTTCTCGTCGGTTAATGGGATACAGCCAACGGTGACACAATTGCCATGGATGTAAATATCGCTGCCAGGCTTTCTATTATTACCTGTTCTAAATAAATCGACAGCATTTGGATAATTAATGCCAAGGGATAAATGATAAGTACTCACCGGATTAAAAATATTGATATAATAAAAACCTTCCGGCGTTTGCTTATCGCCTTCCATCAATTTTGGGCCCAGAATACCTGAATGTGCACAAAAATCATAAGTCTTAAATAATGAATATTTCTGATCGGTATTGCCCTTTAGCCAAATCTCCAGTTTACCTTCAGCCTTGTAAGCATTAATGATCAATGAAAAATTATCTTGATAACCAGCTGATTGTAGTGACCGATGTAAAGTTTCCCACTTTTCCTGATAAGCCTTTTTTACCCTTTCGAATTTAATTTGAGTGGCCTTGAAATTATTTTGTGCTTCGGCCATTATGCTGAGTGATAATAAAAGCGTTAAACAGATTAATTTCATAAATATATGTTTAGTTAAAGCTAATACTTTAACCGCAAAAAACGTTAAGTTTAAGTGCAAAGATAAGACTCAAAATATGGCGATGTGTATTTCTGAAGATTATGCTGTGAGCGCTGTGCTTAAAATCATAATCTTTGTGCTTTTAGCGTAAATTCTTCGCTTCCTTTGCGTTTAGTAACAAAATTAGCATCTTTATAAAATATGAATGGCGTTTTTGCTGGTACTTCTATTTTGTATTTTCTGGGTTGCATAGCGCTGGGTGTTCTGTACGCATGGTTGCTTTATCAAGGAGATAAAAATCTCAACAAGAAATTACGTTATGGCTTGGCAATACTTAGGATTATAGGAGTGGCAGCTATCGCCTGGCTTTTGTTTGCACCGCTAATAAAAACGCTTAATTATACTTTAGATAAACCCGTAATCATTATCGGACAGGATAATTCCCTTTCTATTGGTCAGATTAAAGCAGCAGGTTTTGACCAAAAAAGCTATGAACAACATCTAAAAAAATTGCAGGATAAACTTTCAGATAAATTTGAAGTAAAGGTCTATCACTTTTCAGATAGCGTAAAAGATGGTCTTGATTTCAAGAATCAGGGAAAACTTACTGATGCTGCTGCTTTCTTTCAAAAAATCAGAGATGAATATACCAATAGAAATTTGGGTGCCATTGTATTGGCTACAGATGGAATTTTTAATCACGGCGAAAATCCTTTATACAGTATCAATCAAATCAATGCACCAGTTTATACGGTTGCTCTAGGCGACAGTATTCCCAAACGTGATGTTCTGATTTCGAATGTAAATTATAACAATATTGTTTATTTAGATGATGATTTTACTATAGAAGTTCAGGTGCAGGCCTTTCAGAGTAATGGTGAAAGTGCGACGCTAAGTGTAAGCCAAAATGGGTCAAAGATTCAACAGCTGAATATTGCTATCAATGGAAATTCATTTGTGAAAACCATTCCAGTGAAAATTCATGCAGGCAAAATCGGTGTACAAAAATATACCATTCAATTAGGTGTTTTACCCAATGAAATCACCACCAAAAATAATGCACAAACTTTTTATGTAGAAGTGATTGATGGCCGTCAAAAGGTACTCCTAGCTGCGGCTGCTCCACACCCGGATTTAAGTGTGTTAAAAGAAGCCATAACATTAAATAAACATTATGATGCTAAATTGGCTTTGGCTGATGATCTAGGCAGTATTGATCCATCAAAATTCGATCTGATAGTTTTATATCAATTACCAGATGCACAAAACATTTCAGCAAACTTCTTGGAAAGATTAAAATTGATTAAAAAACCCATATGGTATATTCTCGGGGCAAACAGTGGCATTAATGCCTTTAACAAAATTCAGAATCAGGTAAATTTAGGTTCTTCTAATGGCCAGGTTCAGGAGATCTATCCTGATTTCGCCAAGGGTTTTACCAGTTTTAGCTTAAATGATCAGGATGGAAAAATATTTGCATCTTTTGATCCGCTACTTTCGCCCTTCGGACGATTAACAGTGAATGCTAATGTTTCATCAGTTTTCAATCAGCGTATAGGGCAAATCAGTACGCAGCAACCCTTATGGTTCTTTACTAATGACAATGGCTTAAAGGCAGGTTATTTAATGGGAGAGGGCTTATGGAGATGGAAACTTTCAGAAGCTAAAAATGAGGTAAGTGAGTCTGGCTTAAGTGACCTGATTTCTAAAACAATTCAATACCTCTCTGTAAAAGATGATAAGCGAAGGTTTAAAGTCTTTACTTCAAAGTCGGCTTATGATGAAAATGAAGCTATTCAATTTAACGCCACTCTATATAATGATAGTTACCAGGCTGTGAATGAACCGGAAGTCACTTTGCAAATAAAAAATGAAGCTGGGAAAGTTTTCAATTATACTTTTTCAAAAACTGACAATGCCTATCAACTAGATGCAGGAAAAATGCTGGCAGGTAATTATTCCTATCTGGCGAATACTTCCATAGGTGGAAAACGGTTTACAGCTTCGGGAAGTTTTTACATAAATGCCGTAATTACAGAATATCAGCAGACTACCGCAAATCATCAGTTGCTGAGTACAATTTCCAAGCAAAGCAATGGCAAACTTTTTATGCCGGCAGATTTAATGAAGATAGGGGATGAAATTCTTAAAAATGAAAATATTAAAACCATCAGCTACGAGGATCGCAAGTATGATGAATTAATAAACATAAAAGGGTTATTTGCGCTAATTCTGGTGATGTTGAGTTTGGAATGGTTTTTAAGAAAAAGAAATGGAGCACTATAGCATTTCTACCTACGAGATTATTGAAGCATTGGGTACCATCGCTTTTGCTATATCGGGTACTTTTACTGCTATGCAACGCAAACTTGATCCATTTGGTGTGCTAATTATTGCATTTGTTACAGCAATTGGAGGTGGTACAGTGAGAGATTTGTTGATAGGAGATACACCTGTGGCCTGGATGCGGGATATGCAAACTTGTTTAATTATTTTATTTACAGCATTGGCAACTATGTTTTTTAAAACACATGTGCAGAAAATGAAAATCACGCTGTTTTTATTTGATAGTTTAGGTTTAGGATTATTTACAATATTAGGATTAGCTAAAGGGATATCCCTTGGTTTAAACCCTGGGATTTGTATTGCCTTAGGCACAATTACAGGCTGCTTTGGAGGGATTATCAGAGATACCTTACTCAATACCATTCCACTAGTGTTCAAACGGGAAATTTATGCTACGGCGTGTATAATGGGAGGGATGTTTTACTTCTTATTATTAGAAATAAATGTTGGAACGGTAATAGCAAAATTTTTAGCGATAGCCTTTATTTTTGTGATGCGCATTATCGCTGTAAAATTTAAACTTTCCTTGCCTAAATTTGAATATTAGCTTCCAGAATAACTGGAACTTTTAGGCAATGTTTTAACTACTTAAATATTTTATGGCGGGAGCCAATTTTCACAAAAAAAAATAGCTCTATTATTGCTGATCGTTAATCTTTCTTCTCTTCTCGGATGATTACAAACACATCCTCATTGTCTTTTTTCATGAAGTACTTTTCACGGGCAAACTTTTCAGCGGTATTTAAATTCGTATTCAGCTCATTTAAATCTTTTTTAACCTGCGCA
Source organism: Pedobacter psychrotolerans (assembly GCF_004340665.1). Taxonomy (GTDB): domain Bacteria; phylum Bacteroidota; class Bacteroidia; order Sphingobacteriales; family Sphingobacteriaceae; genus Pedobacter; species Pedobacter psychrotolerans. Next base: position 158,870 of record NZ_SLWO01000002.1, on the reverse strand, counting down.
GTTTCCTTTTCGAAATACTCTTTCTCTTCTTGTAATTTATTCGCCTGACTGCGGTATTCGTATTGCGACATCATATCGTTTTTATCGAAAAACAGCATCCACATGGCAAACGCAACCGTTGCCAGAAAATATTTATTGCGGAAAAGGTCTATTAAACGTTTCATAGTTTCTCAAAATCGTCATTGCGAGGCACGAAGTAATGACGTAAATGTATAAAAAAACATCCGAAGATTTAAAATCTCCGGATGTTTTGCAAATAAGTTTTTCAACTTGTTAACAACTTAAGTCCCCTTTAGGGGATTTAGGGGGTTATTTCTTTGCGTATTTGAATTTCGAACCAATGAAACGAGCGTTCTCACCTAATTCTTCTTCAATACGTAACAACTGATTGTATTTTGCAATTCTGTCAGAACGTGATGCTGAACCAGTTTTAATCTGACCACAGTTTAATGCGACAGCTAAATCAGCAATCGTTACATCTTCAGTTTCGCCAGAACGGTGACTCATAACTGATGTATAACCATTAGTTTGCGCTAAAGAAACAGCATTAATCGTTTCAGTTAACGATCCGATTTGGTTCACTTTAACCAAAATTGAGTTAGCAATTGCCTCATCAATACCACGTTGTAAACGCGTAACATTTGTTACAAATAAATCATCACCAACCAATTGAACTTTGTCGCCAACTTTATCTGTTAAAGCTTTCCAACCTGTCCAATCATTTTCATCCATACCATCCTCAATCGAAATAATTGGATATTTTACAGATAAATCAGCTAAATATTGCGCTTGTTCTTCGCTGCTACGAATAGCACCTTTTTCGCCTTCAAATTTTGTATAATCGTATTTTCCATCTTTGTAAAACTCTGATGATGCACAATCCAGAGCTAAATAGATATCAGAACCTGGTTTGTAACCGGCTTTTTCAATCGCTTTTAAAACGGTTTCAATTGCATCTTCTGTACCGTCAAAAGTAGGGGCAAAACCACCTTCATCACCAACAGTTGTAGTTAAACCTCTATCGTGTAAAATACCTTTTAATGTATGGAAAACTTCGGTTCCCCAACGCAAAGCCTCAGCAAATGATGGTGCACCTACTGGCATAATCATAAATTCCTGAAAAGCAATTGGCGCATCAGAGTGAGAACCACCGTTGATGATGTTCATCATCGGAATTGGCAAAGTGTTTGCATTTACGCCGCCAATGTAACGGTATAAGGGTTGGCCAATTTCATCAGCAGCAGCTTTTGCAGCAGCTAAAGAAACACCTAAAATCGCGTTAGCACCTAAATTACCTTTGTTTTCGGTAGCATCAAGGTCTAACATTAATTTATCAATTGTATTTTGTTCAAAAACATCAATACCTCTTAAAGCATCAGCAATTTTAGTATTTACATTTTCTACAGCTTTTAAAACGCCTTTACCTAAATATGTAGATTTATCTCCATCGCGTAACTCAACCGCTTCGTGTTGACCAGTAGATGCACCACTTGGTACCGCTGCACGCCCGAAAGCGCCTGCTTCTGTTACTACTTCTACTTCTAAAGTTGGGTTGCCTCTCGAATCGAGAATTTGTCTGGCATGGACATTAACAATTATGCTCATTTTATTTAATTTTATTGATTTTTTAACCTGCTTAGTGTATAAAGTACAATTACTAAGCCTAACATCAAAGTTAATATATTTTTTAAATAAATAAAGCGTTTTCAGGCTTAATGTTACGATCATTATAAAGCCTAATGATCAGTTAATTTTAATTTAATATAGAGGGTTTTGTAAGTGGTTACCATATATTAAATTGTCTGATCACCTCTTTATAAAGTCGTAAAATGCTGGAAATTCCCGGTGCCAAAACCATTCTGTATGCTTTCCGTCTTCGCATTCATGAAAAACAATATTTTTGTTGCGGCCATCAGGATTTAATATTGAATACATTTTTTCGACATTATTTACCATTTCCGCTCCTTCTTTATCTCCGGTAACTAAAAAGACCTTATTATTTTTTAAATCGGATAAACGGTCAGTAATATCGGTATAAATTGCTGGTGCCAGCCAAAATGCCGGACTAAATATCCCGGCCGAGCCAAAAACCTTTGGGTATTCTGCAATGGCAAACATAGAAATCAAACCACCCAGTGAACTTCCTGCTATTGATGTGTTACCTACGTCTGTTAGTGTTCTGTATTGCTGATTTATAAAAGGCCTGAGTGTTTCAGCCAGAAATTGTATATATGCTTTTCCCTCACCTTTGCCATATTGGCTGTCGTAAGGATTATATTCTTTTAGTCGGTCATTTTCACCATGATCGATGCCGACAATAATCATTTCATGAGCACCTTCCCGTATCAAATTATCTGTGATAGTATCAACCGCCCATTCATCATTTCTAGCTGGTGTAGCATGAAATAAGTGCTGTCCGTCATGCATGTAAAGAACAGGGTATTTCTTATTGGAGTTTTTATAACTTTTTGGCAGATAAATCCAAATCCTTCGATACTTACCCAGCTGAGGCATATAAAATGCTGAATCTACCATATGCACATGGTCTCCAAAATGGTAATCAGGTTTCTCTTCTTTAAGGTGATCGATCCAATTTTCAATTCTTACATCCATGTCAGATCAACATTTTTATCTTAAATTAGGTTTTATGATTAATTTCTATTGTAAGAACTTTATATCGTTTTCGACCTGTTTTATATCAAAGCATCAATGTTTATTGATCGAATGGTTGAAATAAAAATGATAAATAGATATTAAATATTGGCAAAAACAAAGTTTAGCCTCGTAAGTTCTGTTTTAATTTGGTTCATGCCAATTAAACCTCCAGACATACCGCTTGATTGCTGAAATACATTTACGGTAAGTTCATTTTCAGTATTTTGGGTCATGGTTACACTAAATTTAAAATACTTTACGAAGGCACCTAATAAAAGTCTTGTAGTGCGATTACCTTTTTCTAAAATCAAATTTCCAAATTGCTGATCAATCACCTTGTATCCTTGCATTTCAAAGATATCAGTAATTTTTTTAGTCATCTCAGGGATAGTAATGTCTTTGTATAAATTAGAAATTAGTCCATCAACCGTTTGAATGTTTTTGACAAAGTGTAGCATAACGTTTAGTTTTAAGTTTAATTTAGTTTAGTTCATCCAGTACCCGGAACAATTTTTTATTGATTCCACTTCCGCTATAATTATTAATATTAATTACGATCACATATTTATTTCCAGCAGCATCAGTGTGGTATCCGGCAAATGCCGAAACATCATTTATAGTGCCACTTTTTATTTTCATCCCATTATATTCAGGCAAAGCTTTATAAAAATCTGGAAACCAGTTTTCATTTTGAACCTGGAACAAGATATTTGCCATAGCAAAGGTTGTGATTCGATTTCCCGGAGAAAGTCCGCTGCCATCAATGATGTTCAAAGCCGATTGATCAATGCCTTTAGCCGCCCAGAAATTAATTTCAGTTTCTGCTCCCTTAGAGGTAGTTGCAGGTTTACCAGATTTTACGGCAATAGTTTTTAATAAAGTTTCTCCGTAAAGATTAATACTTTTCTTTAAAAACCAATAGGTCATTTCGCTTAAAGTTGGGGAAGTTACCGTATTGATTTTTTGCGTAATTGCAGGAAACGATTGTTTGTTTATTTTTAATAATCTGGTTGTAGTAGCTTCCTGGGTAATTTGAATGCCCAATCTTTTTAAGGTATCCTGTAATCGATAAGCACAATCAAAAGCCGGATCGGGCAGGGCTACGGAAATTCCTGGTTTTCCAATCCCCATACCCCAGGTGCCACGTAAATAGGCAACATTTGAATAGGGTGGAAGAAAGGCATAACTTCTATCCCCACTACCTGCTGGGCCAGTTTTCAATTCATTTTCAATTTGGATATATGGTGTAGGTGGAACTGTTTTTATTATTTGTACCGCTGTTGCTGTACCTGACCCTGGACGCAGTTGTATATCGAACTGGTTTTCTCTCCAGGCTAGTCCTGATGTTCCGGCACCATAATAATTGCCAATATCCTGCCATACCCAGCCCTCGGGTGTAGTTTGTGTGCCAAATATTTGATCGTTACCTATAATTGAACCTTCAACTTTCTTAATTCCTACAGATTTTATTGCCTCCACCCACTGGGTTAAAACGGCATGCTCACTATTTCGATATCGTGAAGAACCAAGTGTGGGATCGCCACTACCAGTAATGATGATATGGCCTTTCAAAGTTCCTGCAGGTGTAATCTCTCCGGAATAGGCTAATGTAGTTTGAAACTGAAAATCTTTACCTAAGATACTGAAAGCAGATGCAGCAGTAATGGTTTTTAAAGTTGATGCTGTCGCCAGGCCTATCTGTTCATTTTTAGCGAACAGTATTTTTCCGGTACGTGCATCTAAAACACAAATAGATGTTATGGCATGTTTGGCCTGCTCGTCACCCAGTAAAACATTAAATGCTTTTTCCAGATTTTGGATTCTATTTTGAGCAAAGCAATTAACATAAAATAGTGTATATAAAAGGATTATGAGTGACTTTTTCATATGAAATATTTAGCTTTAGAAGCTTCTAACCAATAAATCGGTATAATTTTTTTTATTAATAACATTGGTTTGTACGTTTTGGTAAACATTAGTAAATGTTGTCGGAAATTTAACTTTCTTGTTTTCGTTCCATTTAATCTCGTATGCTGTTAAATCTCCTTCGAACTCTTCAATCAAATCTATTTCTTGCTGCTGGAAACTTCTCCAGAAGAAATGCTTGGCATGTTTAATTTGATTACTATTGGCTTTTATAAATTCAGATACAATGTAATTTTCGAAAAGTTGCCCGGTATCTTGCCGTAAACTTAACGGACTGAAATTCTGGATTACTGCATTACGTATGCCGTTATCATAAAAATATATTTTCTTCCCCTTTTTTACTTCATTCCGAAGGTTTTTACTGTAAGCACCCAATCTAAATACAACGAAGCATTGTTCAAGTAAATCTATATATCGTTCAACTGTTAACTTATCTGCTTCTATCATTTGCCCAAGCTCGTTATATGAGATTTCGTTTCCAATCTGCAGCGCCAATGCCTGTACTAATTTTTCAAGCTGAACTGGTTTTCTAATACCAGACAACGCTAGTATATCTTTAAATAAGTAACTGTTTGTTAGATTTAATAAGAGTTCCTTTTCTTCGCCTGGATAGTTGATTGCATCCGGATAGCTACCAAAAATTAATCTTTTTTCTAATGATTGTTCTTCGGTAAGGATATTGGTATGCTGTACAAGTTCTGCAACAGAAAAGGGAAAAAGATGATACTCAAATTTTCTACCTGTTAAACTTTCTTTTGTGCCAGCTGCCAAATCTAAAGATGAAGAACCTGTAACTAAAAGTTGTACTTCTGGAAAGTTATCTACAATAAGCTTTAACGTTAAACCAATATTTGTAACCCTTTGTGCTTCATCAATTAACAGGATTTTATGCGTTCCTATTATAGACTTTAAACGTTCTATACTGATATTTTCCAGTGTTATACGCACATTGGCTTCATCACAATTAAGAAAAACGAAAGATTGATCTTTTTTCTTAGCCAGTTTTTTTAACATAGTTGTTTTACCAACCTGCCTTGCACCGGTAATTATAATTGCTTTTCCCTTAAAAAATTTAGATTCAATATAATTTTCTAATACTCTTTCAATCATATGATTATAAATCAATCTATAACAAAGATAATTAATTTATATATAATTTGAGTATCGTAATCACTAAATTATATATAAATTTAATATTGTAATCACCAAATTATATATAATTTGGTGATTGGCATTTTATTTTTCCTTTGAAATATTTACTCTATTGCTAAATTTTGTCAAATACAGTCGCATAAATAATATGGAATAGATGGTGATCGGAATAGCTTCATTCTGAAGCGTGCATAAAAAAGCCCGTGTTTGTGACACGGGCTTAAGTTTACCTTTATAAAATATTAAACTAATTCTTTCCGAATAAGGTATTCTGCTATCTGAACGGCATTGGTGGCTGCACCTTTACGTAAGTTATCTGCAACAATCCAAAGGTTTAAAGCTTTAGGTGCTGATTCATCTCTGCGAATACGACCTACAAAAACCTCATCTTTTTCATGTGCATCCTTAGGCATTGGATATTTTAAATTCGCAACATCATCAACAACAATAATACCTGGCGATTTTTCTAAAATGCTGCGTACTTCAGCTAAATCAAAGTCGTTTTCAAACTCAATATTTACAGATTCTGAGTGTCCTCCCATTACCGGAATACGAACCGTAGTCGCAGTAACTTTAATACTATCATCACTCATGATCTTATTGGTTTCCTTAACCATTTTCATTTCTTCTTTGGTATATCCATTTTCCATGAAAACATCAATATGTGGAAGAACATTTAAGTCAATTTCATATGGATAAGCTTTTGGTCCATCAATACCTTTACGCTCATTCATTAATTGCTCAACCGCTTTAACGCCTGTTCCGGTAACGGATTGGTAAGTAGAAACCACCACACGTTTAATTTTATATTTATCGTGTAAAGGTTTTAAAACCACAACCATTTGAATGGTAGAACAGTTAGGGTTAGCGATAATTTTATTATCAATAGAAAGCTCATGAGCGTTTACTTCAGGAACGATCAATTTAATTGCAGGATCCATTCTCCAGGCCGAAGAATTATCGATAACAGTAGTGCCAGCTTCTTTAAAACGTGGGGCATGTTCTAATGAAGTATTTCCACCAGCAGAAAACAGTGCGATATCTGGTCTCATGCCAATTGCAGTGTCCATGCTAACGATTGGGAACTTCTTACCCTTAAAAGTAATTTCCTTACCAACACTCTTTTCTGATGCTACGGGAATTAACTCTGTTAAAGGGAAATTTCTTTCCTCCAATACTTTTAACATTACGGTTCCAACCAATCCGGTTGCACCTACAACTGCTACTTTCATTTTAAATTTTAATTATTATATTTATGAAACATTTGATATAAGCCCAAATATGAAGAAAATTCTGCTTATATCCCTATTGTTATTATGTAAAATTGCATTTTCCCAAGTTACCGAATCATTTTCAGATGGCGATTTCTCCCAAGATCCCACTTGGAAAGGTAATGTAAATGATTTTCAGGTTAATGCTCAAAAACAACTTCAATCCAAAGGTCAGAGATTGTCGTCGCAAACAATTGCTTTATCTACCACGAATCGGCTAAGTTTAAATGCTAGCTGGGAGTTTTTGGTGCAACTTAATTTTAACCCTACTTCAACCAACTTTGTTCGCATTTATTTAATTGCCGATAAAGAAGATTTGAAAGGAAGTTTAAACGGGTATTATGTTCAGGTGGGAGAAACCGGCGCTACGGATGGATTTCACTTATACAGGCAAAGTGGAACATCGACCTCCAGAATTATCACCGGGCCACAAAAAAAACGATCAAAGGCGGGTAATGTTTATGCAAAAGTAAAAGTAACCAGAGATGCTTCCGGGAAGTGGGAATTATTTACTGATATTGCTGGAGGAAACAATTTTAATATGGAAGGAAGTGTTACAGATGCTACTTTTCGTGCCTCGGTATTCGCTGGTATTTTTTGCAAATATTCAACCGCTTCCAGATGCAATCAGTACTTTTTTGATGATTTCATCATTAAAGATCTTATTCCAGATACTACACCTCCGATTCTAAAAAGTATCTCAGTGATTAATTCTAAAACGTTAGAAGTAACTTTTTCTGAACCTCTGGATTCGAATACTGCAATCTCAACGGCGAATTATGTGTTATCAAATTCTTATGGCAATCCTTATAAAGTTACCTCAACCACACAGAAAAACGTTTATCGCTTAACCTTTTTGAAGGAATTTGAATCTGGCTTGTATAACCTTAATCTAAACAATATAAGGGATATTAAAGGCAATGTGATTGCAGCAAATAGTAGCATGGAGTTTACTTATATTAAAACTTATGCTATAAAATATGGCGACATTGTTATTAATGAAATATTTGCTAACCCGGGCGGAAGTGCTACATTGCTTCAAAAGGAATACGTTGAAATTTGGAATACGACAAATGAGTATATCTTAACCCAGGGCTGGAAGTATGCTGATCAAACTTCAACCTTTACTTTTCCTGTAGATACCATCAAGCCAAATCAGTATATTATTTTAACGGCAAAGGCCGATGAAGCATTATTTAAACCTTATGGAAAAACAATCGGACTTGCAACTTGGCCCAGTTTAAATAATGATAAAGATATCCTAACGTTGAGCGATAACTCAGGTAAGATAATAGACAAGGTTGCTTATAGCGACATGTGGTATAAGGATGAAGTGAAAAGGAGGGGTGGATTCAGTTTAGAATTGATCGATCCTAAAAACATTTGCACCGGAATTCAGAATTGGATCGGATCTTCAGACGTTTCTGGCGGTACACCGGGAAAGCAAAATGCAGCGTATAAAAATCAGTTAAGTGCTGAAGTGCTTAAGCTGATCAATGCGATAATTATCGATAGTGTAACTGTTCAGGTTGAATTTTCTAAAGTTGTTGATAGTCTTTCTGCAGTTGATGTTTCCAATTATTCTATTAACAATGGATCCGGTAATCCTAAATCGATAACCATTCATCCAGACTATACCACTGTAACGCTTCATTTTCTAACAAACTTATTCCGAGGAGTGGAAAATAGGTTAACCATAACTAATGTTACGGATTGCGCCGGAAAGGTGATCAGTGCTGCTGCCAACACAGCAAATTTATTCATGGCGAAAAAGATAGAAAGAAATGATATTCTTGTTTCTGAAGTTTTATTCAATCCCAAGCCTGGTGGAGTAGATTTTGTTGAAGTTTTTAACCATACCAACCAACCATTAGATTTGAAGGATTTGCAGATTGCGAATGTAGATTCCAATGGTGTTATTTCGAATGTAAAATCTGTTTCTAACAAAAATGTATTGATTAATCCAAATACTTATTGGGTACTGAGTACAAATATGGCTAATGTAAAACTGAATTATTTTGTCCAAAATCCGGACAACTTTGTTCAGCTAGGTTCAATTCCAGCCTATAATAATGATAAAGGAAGTGTGATTCTCTTAAGCAACCATTTGATTATTGATAGACTAGATTATGATGCAAAAACACATCATCCGCTCATTCAAAATAACGATGGGGTTTCTCTTGAACGTGTTTCTTTTGATGTGGCTACAAACGAACCTGGTAATTTTAAATCTGCAGCGGCCACTGTTGGTTTTGCTACCCCAACTTATAAAAATTCTCAGGAATTAGGTGGTGATGAAAACTATGTCAGGCTACTTTCCAAAATTTTTTCTCCTGATGGAGATAGTTTTGAGGATTTGGTGACATTGGAATATCAAGTATCATCAAATGCAAGTTTAGCAACAGTTAACATTTATACTGATAAAGGGAGGCTGGTTAAGAAATTATTAAAAAATCAAACCATCGGAACAAACGGAATTTTAACCTGGGATGGTTTGAATGATAACGGACAAAAAGCTGCAATTGGAATTTATATTATGTTATTTGATGTTTTTGATTTGAAAGGAAATACCAAAAGATACAAAAATACCTGTGTATTGGCAGGAAAGCTGAATTAGAAAGGCCATAGCAAGACGCTATGGCCAGTAAAGAGTAAAAAGACGGTTAGTTATCTAATGAATATAAGCTACATGGAGATATTCATCGGATGACTATGGATGACAAATTTTATTTTAAGATATTTTTCTTGATGTAAGCACAACTTGCTGCAACAGATTCGATTGGGTTAGGCTTGTAATTGGTTTCATGCTCAACAAAGAAATGTTTCATGCCTGATAATTTAGCATCAGCGAAAATTGGTTTCCAATCAATACTTCCTGTACCAACTTCTGCATTTAACGCAGGGTTAGTTTTATCCATATCTTTTACATGCCACATGGTAAAACGACCAGGGTTAGCTGTAAATAGTTTTATTGGATCATTTCCAGAACGTACAGCCCAGTATAAATCCAATTCAAAGTCAACTAATTTCTTATCAGTTTCATTTAAAAGAATTTGATAGCCTGTGGTTTCTCCTTGTTTCTGGAATTCAAAATCATGGTTGTGATAAGCCAGGCGTAAACCTGCATCTTTACACATTTTGCCTGCAATATTTATTTTTGCAGCAAGTTTTTTATAGTCTTCAGCATTTTTTCTGATGCTGGCATCTAGATAAGGAATAGTAACATATTCACTGCCTAAAACCTTTGCAGCGGCAATAGCAGCTTTCAGTTCATCAGTGTTGCCATCTGTTAAAAAAGTACCTAAACCATAATGGCCACTCACTGCTTTAAGTCCGTTTGCACTAAGCAATTTTTTAAATTCAACTGGAGTTAAGCCCCAAAACTGACCTTTTATGGAAAATCCATAAGTTTCAACTTCTGTAAAACCTGCTTTTGCAACCTTTTCAATTGTTCCTTTTAGATCTTTTGGCAGGTCTGCTCTTAATGAATAGAGTTGTATGCCAACTGCTTTTTTCTGGGCTACACATGCAAAAGATGGAGCCAAAAGTAATGTTGCTACAGCTAAGCAACTGTTGATGATAAAACTTTTTCTTGATAACATAATAATTAATTAAATGTCGCAAATTTCAATGGCTTTCTTTAACGAAGCAATTTTGTCTGCATTTTTAGGTATGAATTCTTGTGCAACGAAACCTTTAAAGCCGGTTTCTAAAATGGCTTTCATAATTGCAGGGTAATAAAGTTCCTGCGTATCATCAATTTCATTCCGGCCTGGAACACCAGCAGTATGATAATGAGCAATATATTGGTGATGATCGCGAATGGTATGAATCACATCACCTTCGTCAATCTGCATATGATAAATATCGTAAAGCAGTTTAAAGTTTTCAGAGCCTAAACGTTTACAAAGTTCAACACCCCAGGCAGTTTTATCACATTGATAATCGGCATGGTTTATCTTGCTATTCAGCAATTCCATTACCAATACCACGCCGTGTTTTTCTGCTAATGGCATTAATTGTTTTAATCCTTCTACGCAGTTGTTCCATCCGGTTTCATCATCTTTTCCTCGGCGATTTCCACTAAAGCAGATTAAATTTTTATAACCCGCAGCAGCAACCAATGGAATCATGGCTGAATAATTTTTAATTAAGGTTTCATGAAACTTTTTATCGTTAAAGCCGTCAACGAGGTTAATTTCTGCTCCGTTGCACATGGTTGATTCCAGACCATGCTTTTTAAGAATTGGCCAATCCTTCGGACCAACCAAATCAATGCCTTTTATGCCAATTTTTTTTGCTTCTAAGCATAGCGTATCTACATCTAGCGTACTAAAGCACCAACGGCAAACGGAGTGGTTAATATTACCTTTAAGCTTTTGAGATGGTTTTGGCTGATCCATAGCAAAGGATGAAATACTTGATGAAACACCAATTGCAGCAGTGCCGGCAATGATGTTTTTTAGCGCATTTCTTCTATTTAATTTTGATGACATTTTTTTAAAGGGCTTTAGCTTCTATTTCAGACTTTGTTTTATCGTTAAAAAGAACTGCAAAAAGTAGAAAAACTACTGCAGCAATACCTGCAGGAATGATCCAAACCATTTCCCAGTCAATTGCGCCATCCGCTGCCTTATAAGTGTCGGTGATTTTTCCTGCGACCTCAAAGCCAATTAACATTCCTACACCATAAGTGGCTAATGTAATTAAACCTTGCGCAGAGCTTTTGTATCTTTCCCCAGCTTTAGAGTTGGTATAAATTTGACCTGATACAAAGAAGAAATCATAACAAACACCATGTAAAGCAATACCAATAATTAACATCCAGCTTAATTCTGCCCCATTTCCGTATGCAAATAAGGCATAGCGAATTGCCCAGGCAAGCATACCAACCAATATGGTTTTCTTAAAACCAAAACGAGCAAAGAATACTGGAATAAAAAGTAAGAATAGTGCTTCAGATATTTGCCCGATTGCCATTTTTCCAGTTGGATTTTCGACGCCAACGTTAGTTAAAAATGGGTGTGCATTTTGATAATAAAAAGCTAAAGGAATACAAATCAATATTGATGAAATAAAGAAAATGGCAAAATTCTTATCCTTTAATAATTTTAGTGCATCAAGACCAATTAAATCACCAATTTTAATTTTTTCAGATGAAGAAACTTTTGGAGGTGTTTTGGGCAATGTAAAGCTGAATAGGCCTAATACTGCTGATGCAATTCCTGCTAAGAGAAAAGTATTTTTTAACAAGCCTTGTGTAACACCTTCAGCTGAATCCCAATGGAAAACAAAACTAATGGCTAAGCCAGCCAAAATCCATCCGATTGTTCCGAAAACGCGAATATTTGCAAATTCCTTTTCAGGATCTTTCATCTGGTTAAATGATACCGAATTTACCAGAGCCAAGGTTGGCATAAACAAAATCATATAACCCAAAACATAAGGATAAAATACACTTACATCAGTAGCATTATACATTTGATACATCAATATTGCACCAACAATATGCAACACACCAAGAATTCTTTCTGCATTAAAATATCTGTCGGCAATTAGACCAACAATAAAAGGGGCAATAATTGCGCCCCATGATTGAGTAGAGAAAACTGCTCCTGTTTCTCCACCTGTTGCTTTTAAGTTATTCCCTAAAAAGGTTCCTAATGTTACGAACCAGGACCCCCAAATAAAAAATTCGAGGAACATCATGGTAGAGAGTTTAAAGCGGGTAGTACTATTCATTTGGTCAGTTTAATTAAATGGAATTTAAGTGGTAAAATATATTGGATTGGTGTATCCAACTTACGTGTTATTTAAATATGAAATGGAAGTAAAGCAAATAAATATTCACATTATACAAGCTCCACTTACATTTTCTATTGTGCTATAATTCTTTAATGGTAATGTTTTTGTACCAAACTTCATCACCATGATCTTGTAATGCTATCTTTCCTGATGTGTAAGTTCCCCAGTTTTCCCATTTAGCAAATTTGCTTCCTGCGACCAGCTTTTTCCAATTCTCATCCCATAAAGTCGTTTTCACAACCTCAACTCCATTTAAAATTAAGGTTAAATTTCCTTTTTTGCTAATAATTTCTGCCTTGTTCCAATCGCCTACTGGCTTAACTGGCTCTGATGAGCTTTTAATTAAATCGTATAAATCTCCTGAACGGTGTTTAGTGATTTTTCCGTCAGGATGACCATCATTATCCAATACCTGCATTTCTAAACCAGTAGAGTAAGTAGCATGGTATTTCGGTTCTTCGTGAACATAAAAAATTAATCCGCTATTTGCTTTTGGGGCTACTTTCCATTCATATTTCAAATGGAAATCTTTATATTCTTTATTGGTAACTAAGTCACCGCCGCCATCTGTACCTTTAGTTTTCGGATCGAGGTGTAAAGCTCCATCCTGAACCTGCCATGCGCTGCCAACGGCTGTTTTATTATACGTATGCCAGCCAGTGGTTGTTTTACCATCAAACAAAGGTTTAAAGCCTTTTTGGGCTTTAGATATTTGTGTAACTGCCAGTATGATACAGGCAGAAAGAATAAGTTTTTTCATTGTGTTTTATTTATCATCATTGCGAGGTATAAAGCATCTTATTATATTGCATGGTGCCTCGCAATGATGAGGATTTATTAAAGAATTAAGTCATTCCAGCCTTTGCGGTATTCGCGTTTTACGAACTGGTTTGCTTCATCAAAATTCGTGATTTTCATGTTGTCATTATCCCAAAGCATCTTCATATATCTGCCTGGATAAGTCACTTTACCATTTACAGTTTTCTGAATATCGAAACTTCTAATGGCTAAATTGGCCATTAATAAAGCTTCAGTTAAAGGACCAGCAATTTCGAAAGGAGAACTTACTTCCTGTTTGCCATAGCCTGCAATTGATGCTTCAACCCATTGCGCATAATGGCCGTCGGCACCACCTTTAACCCGGGCATATTTTTCTTTTACCTTAATATCTTTGTTTCTGCTGAGTGGTAATAATTTCGGGTTTGCACTATAGGTCTCCGACATCATTTTACCTTTTGTTCCGATAAATAAGGTACCATTGCCACCATCACCAAAAGTTTCGTTGGCTTCTAATTCAGCAGGGCGTTCAGGCTGAATACCGCCATCCATCCAGTGTAAAGTTACGTCACCTTTCGTTTTATCTGTTTTAGGGAATTTTAAGGTAACATGACTTGAAGGAGGACAACTTTCCGGGAAATATCCACGTTTAAATTCATCAACGTAAACTGAGCCAACACTAGCTTCAACTTCTTTAGCATATTTTAAATTTAGCACACTAAAGGGAGCTTCAATTAAATGGCAGCCCATGTCGCCAAGTGCACCTGTTCCATAATCCCACCAGCCACGCCAGTTAAAGGGCACCAATTTATCTACGTAATCTTTCTCAGGCGCTGTACCTAACCATAAGTTCCAGTCAAGCTCTTTTGGAATCTCAGCTTTTTTATCTGGCCATGGAATTCCTTGTGGCCAAACCGGGCGGTTAGTCCAGGCGTAAACCGTATGTACATCTCCGATCAATCCTGCTTCATACCATTCTTTCATTTGGCGTGGACCATCATTTGATGCACCCTGGTTACCCATTTGCGTAACCACCTTATATTTTTTTGCTGCAGCAGTTAAGATACGGGCTTCATGAATATCGTGTGTAAGTGGTTTCTGTACATAAACATGCTTACCCAGTTGCATGGCTGCTAGGGCTTGAATTGCATGATTATGATCAGGAGTAGAAATGGATACCGCATCAAAATTTTTATGTTCCTTATCGAGCATTTCGCGATAATCTTTGTAGTATTTCGCTTTTGGAAATGCTTTTACACTTGATGCAGCACGACGATCATCCACGTCGCATAAAAAGGCAATATCAGCCTTGCCGCTTTTGGCAAACATGGCAATATCACTTTGTCCTTTACCACCCACACCAATACCGGCAATGAGTAAACGGTCGCTAGGTGCAATAAATCCTGTCCCACCTAAAACATGGCGGGGAACGATCATAAATGCAGCAGCGGCGATGGCGCTGGTTTTAATAAAATCACGGCGGTTACTCGTGTTTTTATTTTCTTGCTCTGTTTTCATTAGAATAGTTTGAGGTTTAAATGACGTGCTATTTATTTCTTTTTCAATGATAAAATATACTTAACCATCAATTTAGCATCTGCAGGTTTTAATGTAGAGTGAGCTGTCATTGGCATGGTTCCCCAAACACCTGTACCACCTTTGATGATCTTGTCTGCTAAATAATTGATGTTCTTTTCTGTAGCAGGATATTTCTTTGCGATATCTACGTATGCCGGGCCGATAATTTTATTCACTTTATTATGGCAACCGATACAGTCTGATTTATTAATCAGCTTTTCGCCTGCGCTCATCTGCATCGCATGGTTTGATAATGTAGCTGTTGCTACTACCGTCTTCTCTTTCTCTAAATCTGCTTTGGTAAAAGAGGCCATAAATATAACTACAGCGCCTAAACCTAATAATGTTTTTTTCATGTGTGTGTGTGTGTTGTTTTAATAACAAGTTAAGTCTGCAAGTTTTGATGATCTAATGTAGAAAACCAGGCAGATGTAAATGTTGGTGTTGTTACTCTTATAAACCTAATATTTTTTTGTTGAAAGCGCTATCACTACCCGATGCAGCAAAATCATCAAATGCTTTATCAGTTACTTTAATAATATGATTTTTAATAAATTCTGCACCTTCACGTGCACCATCTTCCTGGTTTTTAATACAGCATTCCCATTCCATAACTGCCCAACCTTTAAAATCATATTGAGCAAGCTTACTGAATATGGTTTTAAAATCTACTTGCCCATCTCCAGGAGAGCGATACCGGCCAGCTCTATTAGCCCAGCTTTGATAACCCCCAAATGTACCTTGCTTACCAGTTGGATTAAACTCTGCATCCTTTACGTGAAAAGCTTTAATCCTTTCATGGTAAATATCGATGTATTGAATATAATCTAACTGTTGTAATACAAAGTGAGATGGATCATACAATAAGCATGCCCTGTTATGCTGATTAACAGCATCCAGAAACATTTCATAGGTTTCACCGTCGAATAAATCTTCACCAGGATGAATTTCATAGCAGACATCCACACCGCAATGATCAAATTCATTTAAAATAGGCATCCAGCGTTTTCCAAGTTCAGCAAAGCCTTCTTCTACTAAACCTGCAGGACGTTGAGGCCATGGATGAAAATATTGCCATAGTAATGAACCACTAAAAGTAGCATGCGCATTTAACCCTAAGTTTTGCGATGCCTTTGCAGCGTATTTCATTTGCTGCACTGCCCACTCTGTTCTGGCTTTTGGGTTTTTATGAAGTTCCTTTGGTGCAAAGGCATCAAATAAATCATCATAGGCAGGATGAACAGCTACCAGTTGCCCTTGCAAATGCGTAGATAGTTCAGTGATTTCCAAGCCATAAGAAGCAATTGTTCCCTTTAACTCATCAGCATAGGTTTTGCTCTCTGCAGCCTTTTGTAAATCGATAAACCGCTTATCCAAAGTAGGCATTTGGATCCCTTTAAAACCCAAACCTGCTGCCCACTTGCATATATTATCCAGTGAATTAAATGGCCCTTCGTCACTAATGAACTGAGCTAAAAATACGGCTGGTCCTTTTATTGTTGTCATGCTTATCTTAAATTTTATAATCCCACCATTTCTGATCTGATTTGCTTGAGTTTACCACATTTTCAATAAATGCCATTCCCCGGATTCCATCATCAGCTGTTGGGAAATCTAACATTTCTGGTGTCGGTTGCTCCTGATTAAGTTTTGCATTAACAGTTAATGCAAAGTTTTTGTAAATGTTGGCAAATGCTTCCAGGTATCCTTCAGGATGTCCTCCAGGTGTGCGGGTATTGTGTTTAGCGAAGCTTCCCATATATCCATTACCTGTTCTGTAGATTTGAGCTGGTGCATTAGGCCATTTAGCTATAAGCGTATTTGGCTCCATCTGGTGCCATTCTAATCCACCTTTTTCACCATATACCTTAATTTTTAATGCATTTTCTTCTCCTGCAGCAATTTGAGATGCAATAAGTACGCCATTTGAACCATTATCAAATTTTAGGAGCACGTTTCCATCATCGTCAATAGCCCTTCCAGGAACTACAATATTTAGATCTGCACAGATCTTATTAATTTTCAAACCCGAAATATATTCTGCCAAGTGCGCTGCATGCGTTCCGATATCTCCCATGCTACCGCTTTTGCCCGTTTTTGATGGATCCGTACGCCAGGCAGCCTGTGCATTTCCTTCACGTTCAGACAAGGTACTTAACCAACCCTGCGGATATTCAACAATAATTTTTCTGATAGCACCCAGCAGACCATCACTAACCATTTGCCTGGCTTGTTTAACCATTGGATAACCAGAATAGGTATGCGTTAAACAAAGGGTTAATCCTGTTTCTTCTACCTTAGCTTTTAATAATTTAGCTTCTTCTAAGGTAAGTGTCATTGGTTTTTCGATTACCACATTAAAGCCATGTTCCAAAGCCAGCATAGCCGGAGCAAAGTGAGCAAAATTAGGGGTAACAATCGTTACGAAATCTATTTTTTCATCAACAGGTAATTCACTTTCCTTTTGAATCATTTCTTCGTAACTCTTATATATTCTGTTGTCAGGGAGGAAGAGTAGTTTTCCAGATTCATAACCAACTTCCGGATTCACACTTAATGCACCTGCGGTTAGTTCAATTAAACCATCCATATTAGCTGCAAGGCGATGTACTGCTCCAATGAAGGCGTCTTTTCCACCGCCTATCATACCCATTTTTAATTTTCTTTTCATAAAATTTCAGGTTAAATCAAAAGGTTTAAGGTATATGATTTACGCTCATATACCCTAAACCTTTCAACTTTTACCTATTTAAATGTTGTTTTTCTTTAATTCTTTTACGGCATAATCTGCTGCACGAGCAGTTAAAGCCATAAATGTTAGTGACGGGTTTTGACATGCGATTGAAGGCATACAAGCACCATCTGTTACAAATACATTGTTAACTTCATGCATTTGATTCCATTTATTGAGAACTGAAGTTTTTGGATCATTACCCATTCTTGCGGTTCCCATTTCATGGATAGCCATACCTGGATAACAACCAGCATCGTAGGTTCTGATATTTTTCATGCCTGCCTTTTCCAGCATTTCTGCAGCATCATTCATCATATCTACCCGCATTTTTTTCTCATTTTCCTTATACTCGCAATCAATTGCCAATACGGGCTGGCCCCATTTATCTTTTTTGGTTTTATCAATGTAAACCCGGTTTTCGTAATAAGGTAACATCTCTCCAAAACCGCCTAGACCCATTGTCCAGTTTCCTGGTTTAGTCATTTTTTCTTTCAAGCCAGAACCGAACGATAATTCGGCCACATCACTTTGCCAGTTTGATCTGCTTGCACCACCCTGATAACCGAAACCACGAAGGTAATCGCGTTTATCATTTCCAATGTTCTGGTATCTAGGTACATAAATACCATTCGCACGGCGTCCATAAGTGTATCTGTCATCAAAACCTTCTGCATCTCCTGATGCACCGCAACGGAAATGGTGATCCATTAAGTTATGGCCTAACTGTCCACTGCCATTACCCAATCCATTTGGATGTGCATCTGAAGTTGAGTTTAATAAAATGAATGTAGAACCTAACGTAGAGCCGTTTACAAAAATGATTTTTGCATAAAACTCCATTGTTTTATTGGTTTCTGCATCAATTACCATTACACCTTTAGCTTTTTTGGTATCCTTATCGTAAATAATATGATTTACGATAGAGTATGGTCTCAACGTTAAACGTTTAGTGGCCATTGCCGCAGGTAGGGTAGAAGATTGTGTGCTGAAATATGCTCCAAACGGGCAACCACGGCTACATAAGTTACGGTATTGACAGTTACCACGACCTTTATGAGGAACTGTTAAATTAGCCACACGGCCAATCATCATGATCCTTTCGCGTTTATAATGCTCTTCGATTCTTTTTTTAACTGATTTTTCTACCACATTCAGGTCCATTGGAGGTAAAAATTCCCCATCTGGACAGGTAGACCAGTTTTCTTTAGAGCCACTGATTCCTGCGAATCGCTCTGCATAATCATACCATGGAGAAAGTTCTTTATAGCGTACAGGCCAGTCGCTGCCATGTCCGTCTTTTGCATTGTCTTCAAAGTTATGGTCACTTAAACGGTAACTCTGACGGCCCCACATTAAAGACTTCCCTCCAACATGAAAACCACGGTACCAGTCAAAACGTTTATCCTCGGTGTATGGACATTCCAAATCATTTACCCACCATTTCTCGTTGGCTTCGCTATATGGATAATCTCTTTTTTGTACTGGGTGAGTACGTTTTTGCTCTTCTGTTAATTTACCGGCATGTTCAAAATCCCATGGATTTTTCATGGCAGTTTCATAACCTGTAATGTGCTCAATGTTCATTCCTCTTTCGAGCATAAGTACACGTAAGCCCTTCTCAGTAAGTTCTTTTGCAGCCCAGCCGCCACTAATCCCCGATCCTATAACAATAGCATCGTACGTATTTTCTGCTTTTAAATTTGTATTTAAATTCATGATGTTTTGTCGTTGTAGTTGTGAAATTAGGTTGCCCAGGATTTTTGTCCAGGTTTTAGCTTGGTGTTTCCATCAAATCTGCCCGGAACGAGAACATATTCCCGTGCTTTAGTGCATCCAATTTCTGAAGAATAGTAACCTAGTAAAGTAAGGTCTCTGGCGGTAATGAAAAAGTAAACCAGATCTTTATTTTCTTCTGATTTGGTTTCTTTTTGCGCGATAGACATCAGCCTCAAATCCACCATTAATTTGGTTCGTTCAGGAACGGTTAAGGAGATGTAGTTTTTCTTATAATCTTGCATTGACTTATCCTGAAGTTGTTTAAATCCTCTGGCAAATGAGGTTTGCATTTCTTTTGGATAACAGTCTTGCATCATCATAGGAATAAATTTGCCTAAACCAGCTGCTTTAGCGCCTGCAGATGATTTTGTTGTGGGAACAATAATGTCGGCAAATTCAGCGAAAATTTTTTGATCCTGTACAGAAAAAGAAACGAAATTCTTTTCATTTTCAGGAAGCGTAAAACTTTCAAATAAAACGCCCATTGTACTTGCTGAGATGGCTCCTCCCAGTAAAAATGCAACGTTTTTGAGTGCTTCTCTTCTATGCATTGTTTTGTTATATTTATATATGGTTATGTTTGCGTTGAATAAGTAATATTAGAAAAAAAAGGCATAATAATCAAATACGAAGTCTTTAAAATAAACATAATCTATGCGATTGTTACTAGATAGAATCGTTCTAAATAGAGTTTGAATTACCGTCTTAAGCACGTTTATTATTAGTTTTTAATTACTAATTACTTCGTGTACAAACTACATTAACTAGGTGCAAATCTGTTTTTTAAAGCTGAAGGTGCCTTAAGCCTAGTGTAGAGCTAATTTTGATAAAATAAATCACGATTTAATCTATAATTTTTTTCAAATAAGCTTCCGTTTAGACTTATAGGTTTGGATGATCAATAACTTCAAATACTAAATAGCTCTTGATATTTGTTATTCATTTCAAATTTTAAAAAGTGAAAAATCATTTCAATGATTGCTTGACGGTAAAAATAATTTATAGCCCATTTGTCTCATTTTTTTACCTTTGCACATTCTCAAAAAAAATATGCAGGAAAAAATTATTGTTTTAGGCTCTAACGGGCAAATTGGTACGGAGCTGGTAACCATGTTACGTAAAATATATGGTGATGATCATGTAGTTGCCTGCGACATTCGCAGACCTGATTACGATATCAAAAACTCTGCTCCATTTGAGTTTGTAAATGTGCTGGATAAGGAAATGATTAATGGCATTTTTAAAAAGTATAAACCTACTCAGGTTTATCTTTTGGCTGCATTACTTTCTGCAACAGGAGAACAGAATCCTAAATTAGCCTGGGATTTAAATATGAATGGCCTTTTGAATGTATTGGATTTGGCCTTGGAATATCAGGTAGCTAAAGTCTACTGGCCAAGTTCTATTGCCGTTTTCGGACCAAATTCTCCTAAAGACAATACTTCGCAATATTGTGTGATGGATCCAAATACGGTTTATGGTATTAGTAAACTTGCAGGTGAGCGTTGGTGTGAGTACTATAATCAAAAATATGGTTTAGATGTTCGCAGTATTCGTTATCCGGGATTAATCAGCTGGAAGGCAGCACCGGGTGGTGGAACTACAGATTATGCCATTCATATTTTTCATGAAGCTTTAAAAAAGGGAAGTTATCAGAGCTTTTTAAGTGCTGAAACTGAACTCCCGATGATGTATATGGATGATGCCATCCGTGGGACTATTGAGTTAATGGATGCCCCAGCCGATCAGATTTCGGTACGAAGTAGTTATAATTTTAGCGGTGTAAGTTTTACACCAGAGGTTTTAGCTGCTGAAATCAGAAAACATATTCCTAATTTTACGCTAACTTACGCAGATAATGATCCTCGCCAGCAAATTGCAAACAGCTGGCCCCGTTCAATTGATGATCATTTCGCAGCGAAAGACTGGGGATGGAAACCAGAATTTGATTTAGCAAAATTGACGGCAGATATGTTAAATAATTTAAAGAAAAGCTAATAGACCAAAGCTAAAAGCTAAAAGATCAAAGTCAAAAGACTAAAGCTGAAGGAATAAGTTAAAAAATAAATAATTAGGTACAAGGTTGGTAGGCTGAAGGTTTAAGGTCTTCTATCTCCCGTCACCTATCTCAATACTAAAACATGGGAAGAGCATTCGAATTTAGAAAAGAAAGAAAATTTAAGCGTTGGGCCAAAATGGCGGTTCAGTTTACGCGGATTGGAAAAGATATTGTAATGGCCGTTAAGGAATCTGGGCCTCATCCGGAAACCAACTCACGCTTACGTACTGCCATGCAGAATGCCAAGGCGGTAAATATGCCAAAAGATAGGGTGGAAGCTGCAATCAAGCGTGCATCTGATAAATCGATGGCTAATTATGAGGAAATTGTTTATGAAGGTTATGCACCTCATGGTGTTGCGGTTTTAATTGAAACTGCTACCGATAATACCAATAGAACGGTAGCCAATGTTCGTAGCTATTTCAATAAGACTGACGGATCTTTAGGCAAAACCGGATCATTGGATTTTGTATTTAACCGAAAATCTGTTTTTCGTTTTACACCTGCTGAAGGTGTTGACCTGGAAGAACTGGAATTCGAATTAATTGACGCTGGTTTAGAAGAACTTTACGTAGAAGCTGATGAAGATGGGAATGACGTTGCAGTTGCACAGGCTGCTTTTGAAAACTTTGGTTCTCTACAAAAAGCATTGGAAGAAAAAGGAATTGAACTAAAAAGTTCAAAATTAGAGCGGATTGCCTTATCTCATCATGAAGTTACAGAAGAGCAAGCTGCTGATGTATTAAAACTGATTGATAAGCTAGAAGAGGATGATGACGTTCAGGCCGTATACCATAATATGGCTGAATAATAATTAATTGTATAGACTTTATAGGTTTTTAAAACCTATAAAGTCTGTTATCTATCTCCTATGCCCAAACAACCAGGGTAATAATCCAGGTTCTGCAAATGCGCTATCCCAACTGTTGTGGTTATCATTAGGATAAAGCGTAAATTTAACTTCATCACTAACAGTTTTTAATCTTTCGGCAATGGCGATGGAAAATGCCGGATCGACTATATCGTCCTTTCCGCCATGAAAAATCCAAAGGGGTACAGTTTGATATTTTTTAATGTTATTGGTATTGTCTCCACCACAGATTGCAAATGCGGAGGCAAAAGTTTTACGCTGTCTCCTTAGCAATTCATAAGTACCCATTCCCCCCATTGAAAGGCCGCCTACGTAAACCCGCTCCTTATCTACAAAGGGTTTTTTAAGAAAGTCTTTAACCATTCCCTGCAGGGCATGCATTGCTTTTGTTGGTCTACCACCTTCTACAAAACTAAAATTTCTCTTCCCTTTGCTATTTGTGGTGATATTCACATTCGCCCAGTAACTTTCAATAGGGCACTGTGGAAAAATGACTATGGCTGGGAAATTTTGTCTGACATCATCTCTAAGAAACAATGCGGCACCATGGGTTAATTGTTTTTCATTATCCTTTCCACTTTCGCCCCTGCCGTGCAACACGAATACTATTGGATATTTTTGTGTGGGATTAAAGTTTTCAGGGAAGAGTATTCTATAATAAATGGAATCACTTCTTTTAATAAAGCTTCCGTAATCATATTTTTTGAAATCCTGGGCATTTAAAAATGTAAAGCTGAAAAATAAAAAAATGGATAGCACAATCTTTTTCATCTGACAAAAATAAAAAACCCTGACCATTTTGCAATGAGTCAGGGTTTAGTAACAATTTGATTTCTTTATTTTAATGTAAAGGCAGCTTCTTTTACATCTCTGGAATTGGTGCCAATAAATACCTGAAAATCTCCAGGTTCAGCAACAAATTTTAGTTCTGAATTGTAAAACTTAAGGTCATTTTCTGAGATATTGAAACTAATGGTTTTGCTTTCTCCAGCTTTCAGACTCACCTTTTGGAAACCTTTCAATTCTTTAACCGGGCGGGTAATGCTACCCACCAAATCGCGGATGTACAATTGAACGACTTCTTTTCCGACGTATTTACCGGTATTGCTTAAGGTAACTGACGCCGTGATCGATTTTCCTTTTGTTAGAGTGTTAGCACTCAATTTAACATCACTATAATTAAAAGTGGTGTAGCTCAAACCAAAACCAAATGGATATAATGGATCGTTACTTACATCTAAATAATTTGATCGGAATTTTTCAAACCATTTACCTTCTGCCAACGGGCGACCAGTATTTTTGTGTGCATAATATAGCGGTACCTGGCCAACGTTTTGAGGGAAAGTAGTACTCAGTTTTCCCGAAGGATTAACTTTACCGAATAATACATCAGCAATTGAATTTCCAGCTTCACTTCCCGGGAACCAAACATTTAAGATGGCTGGAATATTTTCTTCTTCCCATTTTAATGCCAACGGACGGCCAGTGAACAATACTAAAACAATTGGTTTTCCTGTTTTGGCTAAGGCTTTAAGTAGGTTTTTTTGCGTTTCAGGAATTTGGATGTCTGTAACACTGCTACTTTCGCCTGTAAATTCAGAACCTTCGCCAAGAGTGGCAACGATAACATCAGATTTTTCGGCAACTTTTAATGCTTCTTTAATCATGTCTTCTTCACTGCGCGGATCGCGTTTGTAAGTTGGATTGTGAACATTTACATAGCGATGTTCCATGGCTGAATCAGCCAGGAAATTTGAACCACGAGCGGTTAAAATTTTAGCATCGTTACCTAAAGCATTTTTTAATCCTTGTAAAACGGTAACAGACTTATCGAACAAGGCAGCAACACTCCAGGTTCCGTACATATTCGCGGTATTATCTGCCAATGGACCAATTAAACCAATGGTGCCTGATTTTTTAAGCGGTAAAATGTTGTTGTTATTTTTAAGTAATACAAAACTTTCAGCTGAAATTTCACGTGCTACCTGACGGTTTTCTGCGTTAAATACATCTTTCTCTGCTCTTGCTGTACTTAAGAATTTATAAGGATCAGTAAATAAACCCAGTTTATATTTTGCCTGAAGTATTAAACGACAAGCCCTGTTAATTTCATTAATGCTTACTTTTTTCTCTGCCAATGATTTCTTTAATGTGCCGAGGAAACCTTCACCAACCATATCCATATCTATACCTGCATTCATCGCCAATGCTGATACGGTTTGCAAATCGCCCATACCATGTGCAATCATTTCCGGAATTCCGGTATAATCGGTCACTACGAAACCTTTGAAACCCCATTGGTTACGCAAAACATCTGTCATTAACCATTTGCTTCCGGAAGCGGGGATGCCATCAACTTCGTTAAATGAAGCCATGATGCTTGCTGCACCAGCATCTACAGCGGCTTTATAAGGAGGGAAATATTCATTATACATCCTCACTTTGCTCATATCGGTAGTATTATAATCTCTGCCGGCCTCAGCTGCTCCGTATAAGGCGTAGTGCTTTACACAAGCTAAAATCTCATTGTTGGCTTGTAATCTACCCTGATAACCTTTTACCATGGCTGCAGCAATTTTTGAACCGAGGTAAGGATCTTCTCCGCTACCTTCTGAAATTCTACCCCATCGTGGATCACGGGAAATATCAACCATAGGAGAGAAGGTCCAGTTAATACCGCTTGCACTTGCCTCAATCGCTGCAACTCTAGCTGATTTTTGAACCAGATCCATGTCCCAGATGCAACTAACACCCAATGGAATCGGGAAAACGGTGTTATAACCGTGAATCACATCCATACCAAAAAGTAGTGGAATTTTCATTCTGCTTTTTTCTACTGCAACCTTTTGTACCGCTTTGATTTTCTCTACACCTTTAATGTTGAACAAACCGCCTACTTGCCCAGCTTCGATTTTCTTGCCAATGTCGCTGCTGTTGGCTTGTCCGGTAGTAATATCTCCTGAACTGGGTAAATTCAGCTGACCAATCTTTTCATCGACCGTCATTTTAGCCATAAGATTGCTGATGAAGGCGTTCATCTTTGCCTCTTCGGACGATACTGTTTTTTTGTTTTGTGCTGATGCGTTCAGCGCAAAGGATGCTAATAAAATAATCAGGATTTTCGCTCTATTCATTATGTGTGTATTTTGTTCTTTTAAAATTTAATCTACTTTCTTTACCGCTGTTTTTTCTGAAACGCCATTTTCATTGATCGCTTCAATTGAAAAATAGTAGGCTTTCTGGCTATCCATTGCCTTAAACCAATATTCATTAAAATCATGAATCATGATACAGTTATACAGTTTATCTGGTGCTGTTCCATAATACAGGTTGTATGCAAAAGCATTGTCAACAGGTTCCCATTTAATATAGGCACTGCGTTTATCTTTTTCAGTTCTCAATACGATCAGGTTTTTTACTTCTGATGGTTTTTCGCCATTACCATTTCCGAAAACACGCAAACCACTTATAGCAAACTTTCCGGTGGGCATATGGATATTTACCATTTTGATAAACCTGGTTTTAACTGGCTTTTCTAACTCAATATAATCATGAGGAACATCGGTTTTGTTCTTACTTTTATCAACTAAGATTGTCCATTTCTTTCCATCAGTTGAAGACAGGATTTTATACTGGTGATAGATACCAATCTGTTTACCAATAAATTCAGCATCCTGATCGGCATAATTGATCTGAATGGCATTAACTGTTGATAAACTGCCTAAGTCAGTTTGAATCCATTCACCATTATTGCCTGTTTTTGCGCTCCAATAAGTTTTAATACTTTCATCAACTGCATTGTTGGCATAAAAGCTCCCTAAGGTGGAGGAAACGGTAACAGGTTTTTTATAATTGATCAACATCCAGCCTGGTCCAGCGGGGCCATTTTCTTTTCTTTCGGATGGAAGGTACAGCGGGTAGTCTCCAAATGCTGTATTCGTCCACATCACATCATCTTTGTCAAACCCTGTTGGCCAGATGCCCATCCGGCGTTCCCAGGTATTTTTTACACAAATAATGCTGGTGGAAATGTGCCAGTAATTTTTTGCATTATCCTGAAAGGTTGCCCCGTGACCTGCACCACGTGAAAACCCTCCGCCTTTATAACTTAATGGATCAGATTGTGGTGTAAACTGCGTATCGTAGAATAAGGGTTTGCTCCCTACAACCACACCATCAGAATACCCGCTAAACTCGGTGCCGGGAGCACCATATTGAAAATAATATTTGCCATTATGTTTGGTCATCCAGGCACCTTCTGAAAAGGGATCAAGAAAGGTATTATCCATGTATTCACCAAAACGTTGCCAACCATATCGCCAGCTTTCCAATAAATACATGGGGGTTCGCGTTCCTTTTGGCTTAAACGTTTTGCGATCTAACTCCACTCCATACATGGGATAGTTATTGCTACTGCCATTGTACATGTAAAATTTACCATCGTCATCGGTAAAAAAGGAAGGATCCCAACCGCCAATTTCAAGTGAATCAACTAATGGAAACCACTTATTACCTTTCGGATCGGTACTTCCCCATAAAGTAAAGTTTTTAGTGTAGGTACTTCCGAAGACCACCATGGTATCACCTACAATGCCTACGCCTGGTGCGCATAATTCATCTTTCGTTTTATTCCATGGGCGAAGAAACTTGCGTTCTTCAAATTTCCAGTTCAGCATATCCGGACTGTGCCAGTAACCCCATTGGTTGGTGCTGAAAAGGTAAAAATCACCTTTATAATTAACAATCACAGGATCGGCTGTGGCGCGGTGTTTTCCCCATTTGGTAAAATCTTCAATAGGGGTGTAGCCATAATCAACATTGATGGGATTACAATAGGTTTTTTGCTGGGCCTTAGATCCCAATGCGCTGAAAAATAATAAGATCAATAAAATATTTCTCATTTATAACGCTGCTTATTTAATTTAAAACCAGTTGCTTGTAACCGTAGATTAATTATACTATTAAAAATCTTGAATAAATGTTTAGCCATTATTCTGTTATAATTAATTAAAAATATTTATTCTTGCGCAGCTAGAGCATCCAATTGCCATTCCACTTACGCTTAATCCGGTAACATGTGTTCGGTGTTCCCAGTAAACCCACATATCATGAGCGCCACCGGTTGAGGTTAGCTTTACTGCATAAATATCTCCGTTTTCTGGAATTTGTCCAATGATTGTTCCATTCGGAGAATTTGGTGGGATAAAAAATGAATAGCTACCTCCACTGGTAGTATTTTCTAATTGTACATATACACCATCACTGGTTGAATTTGTGGCGGTTACATTTACAGTAGCGAATTTTGCTTTTATTGTTTTATGTTTAGCCTTTGGTATGGTTGTAAAACTTGAGTGAAGGATTACTAATCCCATCATTGCTGTTAAAATTAAAATTATTCTTTTCATGGTTCTAAGATTTAAGTATATGATGGCTAAACATTTATATTCAGTTTAATACTATGGCTTAAATTGAAAGTCCAATTTTGTCAACCCTTTCTGAACATCTGGGTTACTCATAAATAACTTCCATAATAAACCTGATCTGTAATTTTCAATCATTACTACTATTGGTCCCTGATCAATGCCTAAATATCTTTTTGGATACCAGTTGTCGCTTTCAGAAAAAGCATCATAAAAACCATATTTACCCCATACTTTATCACCTAAATCTTCATAAAGGTGGCGGATTACTTTCATTGATTCTTTTGGCGTATATGGAATAGAAGAGATAGCTGCAGTGGGAGAAATTACACCGAAATCTTCCTGAGGATTGTGCGCAGCATAGCCTTTTACGGAGTAACTTGCAGTTAAGCCCCAGCTGTTTTCGCCATAACCTTTAAATTTCTTTGGATTGGCCACACAATAATCGTGTATGGCAAGTGTATGATTCACATTGTTTTCCCAATAATCTGCATAGCGGTCTTTCAAACCTTTAGGATTTAAACCCAGATAAGAATAGTGTGCCCAGAATAAAGGACCAACAGCATTTTTTTGTCCCTGATATTTCAATGTGAATGGATGGCCGTAGACCTCAAAATTGGCTTTTATTGCACCATTATCGGCCCAGCCTTGATGATAAACTGCTGCGGGAACGGTATGTGTAGGCGATGATGCGGCTAAAACATACATTATCAAACATTCATTATAACCTTTAATGGGGAAGTTCATTTCCCATTTATATTCTGGCGACCAATGCCAGTAAAGTACATTTTGGTTTCCATTACGATACCAGTTAAAATCGATTCCTCTCCAAAGCTCATCTGCTTTTTTTGCCAGGGCTTTATCTTGAGCAGATCCATTTTTGTAATAAGCATCAATACAGATCAGCGCTTGGGCTACAAACGAAGTTTCCACTAAATCACCACCATTGTCTTTTTGTCCGAAAGGGCGAACTTTACCTGTTTCACCATAAATCCAATGTGGCCATGCACCATGAAAACGATCGGCTTTCGCCAGGAAATCAAGTATTTTGTTCAGCCGTTTTAAACCATCTTCTTTGGTTACGTAGCCTCTGTCAATGCCACTTAAAATAGCCATTAAACCAAAACCCGTAGCTCCGGTTGCAACTGTGCTCTTATCATTTTCAGGATAAACATTATCTTCATGAAAGCGCTCTCTTCCAGCTCCTGATGTAGGTTCGGCACCATCCCAGAAATATTGGAAGGTTTGTTTTTGAACGAGGTCTAAAAGTTGCTCATCAGAAAGATTTTTTTTGATGGTCAGCTTAGCACTATCATTAGCATTTTCTTTTTGTGCACATGATGAAAGTGAAACCAGGAGGAGCGAGAAAATTAAGATATGACGGATATGGTAAGTTTTTAACATAGCGACTTTAAAAAAAAAAGGTTGCCAGATCATCTGGCAACCTTTATCAAAATTTTTATTAGTAACCAGGATTTTGCGTTAGCAAGCCCCCGCTTAATTCAATTTCTGTTTGTGGGATTGGCCATACTTCATTTTTATTAGCCTTCCAACCTTTAACACCAAATACTTCAACACCTCTGCCTTGACGGATCACATCAAAATACCTGTCATTCTCTAAAGCTAATTCAACTTTTCTTTCGTTATATATTGCCGAACGAAGTAATGCTTTATCTGTAGTGACAACATCCGGAAGAATTCCGGATAAAGTACCTCTTGCACGAGCACGTACTTTATTTAGCGATGTTAAGGCTAAAGAAGGGTTTCCTAATTCATTTGCTGCTTCAGCATTCATAAGCAAGACATCAGCGAATCTTAACGCTCTAAAATTTTGTTGAGATCCTTGATTTCCAGCGATGAACATACTGAAAGGAACATATGACTTTTGATTATAGCCAATGTTAACTATATTGGTTTTAATAAAATCTCCTTGTGGAGTCGTTTCACCTGGGAAAAGAATAGTCGCATCTCTTCTTGGGTCACCTGTTTCAAAACCATCAATTAAGGCCTGAGAAGGTGTATTAAATCCCCAGCCTCCAGCTGGTTCTCCAGCCACACCTTGTACCTGGCTATATTGTGAATTAGATGCATCTAAATTTGTAGGATAATATTCACATTGAACCTCAAATAATGATTCTACATTATTTTCATTCTGAGTACGAAATCCCTTTTCAAAATCAGGAAATAGAGAGTAACCCATCGAAATTACCTGATTGGTTAACGATAATACATCACTCCATTTTTGTTGATACATAGCCACTTTAGCATGCATACCAAGAGCTGCGCCTTTTGTAGCTCTACCTAAATCTGAAGCACCGTAAGATGCAGGTAATGCCGCAGCAGCTTCGTTTAGATCTTTTTCGATCTGAGCATAAACTGCTGCTTTATCTGCTCGTGGGATATTATATTCAGATGCATCTGCCGGAACTTTTAATCTAAGTGGCACACCACCGTAAGCTCTGACTAATCTAAAATATGAATAAGCCCTTACAAATTTCGCTTCAGCCAGATAACGCGATTTTAAACTTTCATCCATAGAAATAGAAGGAACGTTATCTAGTACCTGGTTACAAAGATTAATATTTCTGTACTGACCAGTCCAAAAACTTTGTAAAGAACCTTCTGTAGAGGTAACAGTAAAAGTATCATATAAATTAAAGAAGGTAGCATCAACAGGTGTGCTGCCTTTATCAGCTTCGTCAGATCCAGTGCTTTCTATCGCTATAGCTGGAAAGGCCAGGTTTTCCCACGTACGTAAGTTTCCATAAATGGCGTTAACGGCTTTAGTTGCATCATCTTGGGTTTTCCAGAACTGTTGGGCAGCCTGTTGTCCTTGAGGATCTACATCTAGAAAGCTTTTTTTACAAGAAGATGCGAATACTAAGGTGGATAAAACACCAACTACACACCATTTTTGTAATTTTATGTTCATATATGTTTTCATTTTCAAATCAATTAAAAGGTTAAGTTTACACCGATATTATAGGTAGCAAACATTGGATATACATTGAGATCAATACCTGCACTGGTCGGTACTCCACCAACTTCAGGAGTAAAGCCACGGTATCCAAATAAATTAACTGCGTTTTGTGCATTTGCAAACACGCGTAATTTTTGTATTTTCCATTTGGAAGTTAATTGTTGTGGTAAATTATAACCCAATTGAATATTTCTTAACCTAATGTATGCACCACTTTCTACATAAAATGAGTTGGTTTGATTGTTATTTCCGCCAGCTAAATTTGCTGAAGGATAAGTGTTGGTAGATCCGGCACCAGTCCAGCGGTTATCATAAAACTCTTTAGTGTAGTTTTCATTACCTAACCTGTTACCTAAGTTCGCATTATATACATCTACATCAGCAACACCTTGAATGTCAAGAGTTAGATCGAAATTTTTGTATGCGAAATTTGTATTTACACCATAGGTATATTTAGGATTTGGATTTCCAAGAAAGGTTTTATCCCTTTGGTCAATAGTACCGTCTCCGTTTAGATCAGCATATTTGAAATCTCCGGGTTTAGCTCCTGATAAACCAGAAGTTGCAGCTTCTTGAGCAGTTTGTATAATGCCGGTTACCTCATAACCAAAAAATGATCCTATTGGTTGCCCAACTACAGTTCTGGTTGGTACTACTGCGTTATTTAATCCAGTACCACCAGCGTCTATTGGATTAGAGCCAGAGGTTACATTCAGAACTTTATTATTGTTGATGCCCACATTTCCACTGATAGAATAGGTTAAACCACCATCAGTTTTATCAGACCAAGTAGCAGAAAGTTCAAATCCTCTATTTCTAAAATCGGCCTGGTTGCCTAGTAACAAACTGTTAGATGTACCTAATGAACCTAAAATAGGGATATTAAAGATTGCCTGTTCTGTCTTTTTACTGTAGTAATCCGCTTCAATTGATAGTTTGTTGTTAAAGAAACCCATTTCTAAACCAATATCAGTTCCTGCACTGCGCTCCCAAAAAAGTGCTGAAGGAACAATGCTGGTTACACTTGCGCCAGTATTCGCAATCCCATTATAGAATGCTATTAAACCAGCACTTTGATCTACTGTTAATGTTGTAGGATTGATAGGTACACCTGCGTTACCTACTTTACCCCAGCTACCTCTTAACTTTAAATTGCTGAAGATCTTTTGATCTTTCATAAAATCTTCATTGGTTATTACCCAACCCGCACCAACTGAAGGAAAATATCCCCATAAATCACTTCCGCCGAAAAACTGTGATGCAGCATCTGCTCTCAATGAAGCATTCAATAAGTATTTGTTTTTAAAACCATAATTTACTCTACCAAAATAGGATGTAGCCGTATTTAATGAGCCACTATCTTCAATCTTCCTTCCATCGGCATTACCTAAACGCAGGTAAAGATCGCCTTCAGATTGATATGGAACATTCTGGGCGGTTCCTGTTGTAGTGTAAGATTTATAACGTTGTGCAGTTTGACCTGCTAATACGGTTAAACTGTGATCGTTCCACTTATTATCATAGGTTAATGTATTTTCCAAAATCCAGTTTCTTGTTTCAACCCTGCCAATAGAGAGTGTACTGATATTAGCGTTTTGTGCGGTTGTAGCCTTGTATTTTGGGGTATAATTGGTGTTTTCTTCCTGGCCGAAATCTCCACCAGCGCTGGTTTTGAACGTGAAATGTTTCGCGAATTTTAACTCTGCATAAACATTTCCGGTTATTCTGTATTTTGAAGTTCTGCTATTGTTAAAATCAAGTGTAGCCTGAGGATTCACGTTACTTCCATTTCCTAAATCTACGGTACCATTTCCAACAGGTACTTTAGTCGGATCTCCGTATGAACCATCTGCATTAAAAACCGGTAGAACCGGAGCAGCGGTATATAAAGCACGGTATATTGATGCAGGAGCATTTTTAGAGATACTAGAGCTACCTGTAACATTATATCCTATTTTAAGGTCTTTCTTTACCTGAAAATCGTTTGATAAACGTGCTGTATATCTCTTATAATTATTTGTTTTTATGATACCATCCTGATCTACATAACCCAATGAAAAATTATAACTGGATTTTTCTGTTGCACCATTAATGGAAAGCTGATGGTTTGTAATGATCGCATTTCTTAATGCCTGATCGTACCAGTCTGTACCTTCTCCAAGATTTGTATTTGTAAACAAAGGGCTGGAACCATTTATAGCATATGCTTCATTTACTACAGTTGCATATTCACTTGCATTAGTCATTTCAACCGCATTCGTTACACTTTGCACGCCAACAGTACCGTTATAGTTGATGGTAGCATTACCTGTCTTACCTTTAACAGTAGTAACCAATACCACACCATTTGCAGCACGGATACCATAAATGGATTGTGAAGAGGCATCTTTCAGAATATTAATGCTAGCAATATCTGCAGGATTCAAAAATGTAATGTCATCATACCAAACACCATCCACCACATATAATGGTCCTGTGTTACCATAAATAGTACCCGTTCCACGAATGGTAATTTGAGGCGACGATCCAGGTGTAGCGTTATTGCTGATAGAAACCCCTGCAACTTTACCTTGTAAGCCACTAATTGGATTGGTAGATGGTTGTTTTGAAATATCCTCGCCCTTAACACTGGCTACAGATCCGGTAACATCAATTTTTCTTTGTGTACCATAACCCACAACCACAACCTGCTCGAGTTGTTGAGTTGATGAAGCTAAAGCTACATTAATAGTTGTACGGTTTGCAACAACCTGCTCCTGGGCGGTGTAACCTACAAAATTGAATACTAAAGTTGCATCAGCAGGTGCGCTGATTGAATAATTTCCGTCTGCATCTGTCTGCGTTCCGCCTTGTGCTCCTTTTATAA
Organism: Pedobacter psychrotolerans; assembly: GCF_004340665.1. Classification (GTDB taxonomy): domain Bacteria; phylum Bacteroidota; class Bacteroidia; order Sphingobacteriales; family Sphingobacteriaceae; genus Pedobacter; species Pedobacter psychrotolerans. The sequence goes on along the minus strand of NZ_SLWO01000002.1, from coordinate 125,000 downwards.
CAATGGTTACGCCTGGGAGAGATGTCTTATCACCTCCATCAGTTACCTTACCTTTGATGGTAATGTTTTGCGCAAATGCTACGTTAATGGTTAGCAAGCAAAATGCAGCGAGAACAGAAATTCTTGTAAAGATTCTTTTCATGCTATTATTAAAATTTAGTTTAATTGTTAATATAAAAGTGAGGTTGTTTCTTCGCTTGTGCAAGTGAATTTACCTCAACATCATTACACCATGAGAGCCAGATTGCTATGTGAAAGTATAGAACCAAATGCTGTTTCAGACCAAAAACGCAGTTTTTAGCTTTTTAACATTATTTTAACATTAGGCTAAGTGTGAAAAGTACACGAAGGTTTTTGTGGGGTGTAATTTTTGCTTGTGAGAGGTAATGATGTAGTCGAAAAACAAGATGTAATGTAGTTTCAGGCAAAAATTGCCAATTCATGAGATCGTTCCTAGCATTTTTTGTAAAGCCTGATCTACAATTCCATTAAGAATTCGGTAAGGTTTTTATCGTGCGGTACTTCTAATTTTTTACGTAAACGGTATCTTCGGATTTCAACTCCTCTCAAACTAATATTCAAAAGTGATGACATTTCTTTGCTGCTCATATTCATTCTTAGATATGCACAAAGTTTAAGGTCGTTAGGAACTAAATCTGGATGCTGTGCCTTTAACTTTTTGAAGAAACTTTCATGTGCTTCGTTAAAGCTATTCTCAAACAAATGCCAGTCCCGTTCATCATTCATTCCATCATTAATCACCTTTTGAATTTTACGGGTCTGATCGTCAGAAAGCTTTTTGCCATTCTCATCTTTTAACTTTGCAATCTCGTCACTTAGCTTTTGCAATAACTCATTTTTATAAACTAATGTCATGGCAGAATTGGCTAACTCCCTATTTTTAGAAGCCAGTTCTGCCTGAAGTTTTTCCGTTTGAAGCTTATTGATTTGTTTTTCATTTGCTTCGGCTTCCTTTCTTAAAATTTCATCTCGTTCAGCCTTTAACCTTGCACTTATTGCCAGACTATCCTTTTTTAGTTTTCTTTCATAGATCTTCTTTCCAAAAATTAATATCACTGCAAAAAATAAAGAATACACCAGCAATGACCAGTTATTTAAATACCATGGCCTTAAAATGGTGAATTTAAATGTAGTAACATCTGTAACGGAGGAATCATTTAACTTGGCCCGAAGTTTAAACTTATAGCTTCCACTAGCCAGATTAGTGAAATCTTTATCCGTTGCATCGCTCCACTCTGACCAATCCTTCGAGTAACCTTCTAAAAAATACTGGTATTTAACTTTCGCCTGCCTGTAATAGGGGAGGGAAAAAGAGATTCTGATATTATTTCTACGATATGGAATTTCCATATCATTTCCTGTTTCACTAAGGGTATAATATTTATCAGTAATGTCGTCAATACGTCTGATTAGTATTCTAGGAAGCTTATTTCTGGCATTTGATTGATTTTGTTGCGTATGATAAATAACAAAGCCATCATCTACACTAATCAAATAAATAGAATTACTGATTTTGCTAATGTTCTCATAATATTGAACCATTCTTCCATCCAGTAGACTAAATTGGTTAGAGTCAATTTCTATTTTGCCTGGTTCAGTAAAATTGACCAGTGATGTTTTCCCATGATTGATGAACCAGTATTTTTTTTCTCCTGCCTTGATGATGTTATTAGAGGAAGCGAAAGAACCTAATTTCTTATTTAATACCTCGTATCTGGTAAATTTATTGCTCAGTTCATCATAAGTATAGAAGCCATGGTCAGTTGAAAAGACAATTCTATTCTCTAAATTGAAAATATTAATATTGTAATTTCCCGGCAATCCATTTCTTTCATCAAAATATTTTGTCGAGACAACTTTAGTGTAATCTGAATTTAGCATGAGCTTATAAAGGCCTTTGTAGGCATGTCCGACCCAAATATCACCCTTATTGTCCTGTTCAATAAATCTTGATGGCGCATCAAAACCTGAAATCTGTGTAATAAATTTCAACCCGGTGCCAGGTGTTTTTTGATAAAGAGACAGGCCTACGTAAGTGCCCTGAATTAGGTAATTTGGATTGGAATTTAACTTTTTAATGGTCCAGCCACCACTTGTTCTGGAGATCCATTCTATCCGATCGCCTAAAACCTTAAAAGTTCCGCTATTATGGCCACAAACCAATTCATTATCAATAATGTTTAATTCCCATACCTGCCCTTGAGAGCCTTGAATCAGTTTAAAGTTTAAGTTCGATGCTGTATTTGGAGACCATTCACTATAAAATAAACCTTGATTGGTGCCGAGATAAATTTTATTATTGAAAATTATGCTGGAGTAAACTGTACCAAACTGACCCGTTTTATCAAAATAAAAATATAGTGGTGAATTTAATTCAATCCTATCAATACCATTGTCTAAACCTGCCCATAAATTTTGTTCATCATCAGCATATAAACTTAATACAGTATTATTTTGAAGTCCGCTTGATTTATTAATTTTCTGTACGATGTTGCCATTTTCATCAATAATGATTAAACCATTCAGAATCGTGCCATAGGCGTAATACTTACCGAGTAATTGAACACCATTATTAAGCTGATAAGTTTTTAGGAAAGCATTGGCAGGTGTATTTAGTGGATTGAAATTTTTTCCATCATAAATAAAAAGGCCGTTTTTGCTGGTCCCAATTAAAAGTCCACCATTTTTGTAGGGCAGTATAGATAGAATGCCCTGCTTACCCAACAGATCGCTTTGTGGTAAATAAACTAATTTATTTCCAACAAGTTCATGTAATCCGTTTTCCAAAATTTCTACAAAAAACCTTTTATTTACCTTATGGAGAAAAAGTAATGATTTTGATGATGAAATAACCGAAATTTTCTGATTTTGATAAATTAAGATTTTGGAGAATGACTGGAAAATTACCCTGTCTTGATCGATATAAATTTTCCAGATTTCATCTGTAATTTTCGATCCCTTTGGTATGAGGGAGGTGAGGGAATGGTAGGTTAATTTGTTGTTTTTGATGGCCCAGTAACCAAACTCTCCAAAACATCCGGTATAAATTTTTCCTTTATTATCTGCAGCTACAGACCTCACAATCTGACCGTTGGGCATTTTATACTTTTGCCAGTACCTTCCATCAAATGTTAGTAAACCTTCGGCATTGCCATAGTACATAATACCATGATTATCTTTAGCTATGCTCCAATTCTGATTGCCTGCCCCATAAATAGATTTAGAATAATTTTCGATATATGGAACACCTATACTTTTAATTTCGGATGAAAAAGTAGAATGGGATAACAGTAAGAATAATAAAAACAGACGTAAAACGCTAAACATATAATGGAGTGTAATTAAGCCATCGCTTTACAAAGTAAACAAAATTAGATGAACATGCAGAATCAATGACTTAATCTGATTCTTTGCAAACTGGTAATAAACATTAAAATAAAAAGCCTTTTGTAAAGGATACATTTACAAAAGGCTTTTGAAGATATAAAAATGGCATTATTCAGCCAACACTGTTTTCTTAGCAACGGGCTGAGGAACTTTTACATAATAACCTGTTCCATCGTATGGGCGTTTCCGTGGGTTGGTGGTACAAGCTGTAGAGCAACAGCCTTGTAATTCTTCTCCGCAATCATCACATTGTGTAATGTGTTCATTGCACTCCGGGTTAGCACAATTAATCATTTTTGGAGTGGTTTTGCCACAGTTGTAGCATACAGAAACAACCGTTGGATTAATATGATTAACATCTACTGCAATGCGATTATCAAAAACATAACATTTACCTTCAAAGTCTTTACCTCCAGCTTCTTTTCCGTATTTGATAATGCCACCATGCAACTGGTAAACATCATTAAAACCATGATGTAAAAGAAGTGCAGAAGCTTTTTCGCATTTAATTCCACCAGTACAATAAGTTAAAATCTTTTTGTCTTTATATTGAGCCAGCTGATTAATCTGCTCAGGGAAATCGCGAAAATTCTCTATATCCAAAGTAATGGCATTCTTAAATTTTCCCAAGTTGTGTTCATAATTGGAACGAACATCTAAAATCACTACGTCTTCATCATCTTTCATGGCCATGAAATCTGCAGGCTCCAGGTGTTTACCTGTTTTTTCATTCGGATTGATAATTGAAGTATCTCTTAAACCAGAATGCACAATCTCCGATTTATAACGGCAATGCATCTTCAAAAAGGATGGCTCTTCCACATCATCAATTTTAAATTCCGTCTTAGCGAAACGTTCATCTGCATGTATAGCTTTCATGTAAGCCTCACAAGATTCAGAAGTTCCTGAAACCGTTCCATTTAAACCTTCATCAGCCACGATAATACGGCCGACTAAATCCAATGATTTACAAAATTTTAAGTGATCTGCAGCAAATTGTTCTGCACCAGCTATGTAACTATAGCAATAATAAAGTAGTGTCTGATATTTTTTCATAACGCTGTTGATACCGTTGCAAACGGCGTTTAAAGCGGGGCAAAGATAAGGAATTATCTGGAAGGTAAAAACTGGCAAAAGCAATTAAAAATATGGTATTGATCAGATTAATTAAAGCCATAAGACAATTTAAAACCTTGTTCTATTCTTCTGTTTGAATCGAAGGCATAGCCATAATCTATTCTCAGGTTTAATCTTTTAAAACCGAAGAAAAATTCGCTGTAATTTCTTTTTTCTGGTGAGGTGAGGTAGGCCCCACCAATAATCTCTTCAATTTTTAATCTTCTGAGCAAAGGGATCTTACTAATAAAAAACGAACCAAAATTATGTTGATAATGTGCTTCGAAATATTGCTTGGTTGTGCTGAAAAGATAAAAGTCTAAAAAGTGGAAATTTCGAACATCTGCATCAAAGATTAAGGAACGGTTTGCCCTGAAATGTTTCCAGTCTGGATAATAAAGTTGTTTAGCGTTTAAGAATTTTCCGGCTCCGATCATTAGTGAAGACTTTCCGAGCAATAAAAAATGCATATCTTTCTGGAAAATCTCTGCCGACAGAAAATCATAATTTACGTCAGAATTAAAGAAATTCGGAATTCCCTTTCTATAGGTGACTTCTAATCGGGGATATTTGCTTTCTACATAGAATCTTCCGTCAGGCCGGGTAATGTATTTTTGCGCAATGGTATAAGCAAGCGTTCCGCTTAATATAAATCCGGTATGTTTCGGGAAAAGAAGACTTTCATTATCCGTTGGATTAAAAGGATCGTTAGCGGTGAAATCATTTGTTTTACCGAATGAATGATAGCTGGAATTTAATAGTGCTTCGCGTTCTGCATAGTCTGCCGTAACTTTCAATTCAAAACTTGGTGCAAATTCTCTGCTGGCCTGGATATTTAAATAACGCCTTTCGTAAAATTTGGAAATGTTTCTACCAAACACCAGCGCATTGATACTGTTACGGAAAAGGCTGCTCTGCTTAAGTGAATTTAAGTTCGCCACCTCTGTTCCAAAACCAACGCTAATCATTCCATTCTTAATGGGGTCGTAAAAATATTTCGCCTGGATATTGCCATTAAAATGATGGTTACCAAAGCCATAGCGCACTTCTGGCCTTACCGAATAATAGCGGCCATCATCAAAGCCCTGCCTTAATGAAACGGCATACCTTAAGGCAACCCCTTCAATGGTGTTGTAGAATACACTCTTAAAAAGAGGGACGTAAGTAATGCTTTTCTTATTGTAACTGTGGTAGTATACGTAAGGAGTAATGAGTATTTGCTTGAGGTTAAATTTGTTTTTAACCCGATCAACCGAATCAAGGTACTTTTTGGATGATTTTAACCTGCTTACGCTATCCTTTTTGATATAGTTCTCACTTTCCTCGAAGGTAAGTGGAACAGGACGTGATTTAGCCCAGTATAAAGAATCCTTTTTATTGGATGAAGGAACTATCCGTAAAAGCTCGTTGCTGAAAAAATGTTTGTTAAAAGCAGGTTCAACATTATAATTCTTGTAGACACCTACTGCATAACCAGAAAACTTAAACCCAAGTACCTTGCCCTTTAAATCGAATTGTACGGATGACGGAACTGCAACTTTATTAATTAAAACTAGTTGTTGCTTAATGTTTAAGGTATCAATAAATTCAATTCCCGATTTTTTGGTTAGAAATAAGTTAACAGAATTTAACCGCCAGCTCCCATTAATGATATAGATTTCTCCCGTAAACACCGGGTCGTTAATCCTTTTTGGTTTAACTTCTATTTTGCTAATGGTTTGCCCATCCTGATCCTGATTGGTGCCAAGCAGTTTAAACCTGTAATAAGAAAAAGCGTTATCAGCAATAGGTGAGATAAAACCCCTCACATTCAGCTTATCTTCTAATACCACATTTTTATAGAAATTAACGGTTAAATCCGATGCCTTATTAAAACTAAATCCGTTGTCGTTTCCGGCAACTTTGGAAGATACCATCATCTCTTTAATTTTATTTTCCTTTTGAAAATCGAGCTTGGAGACCGTTTCTGACAGGTAAATAATGCCCTGCCCCTGATCATTCAGATCCAGAATTTTAGCCACATCACGCCCAAAAAATTTCTTTGGTGATGATAGCAGTTTTTGCATGCCTTTGGTATACACATCGCAGGTAAAACCCTCAACTTCATCAAGGTATGTCTTTCTGTTTTCGATGGTTTTTCGGATGATTTCATCAGCCGTATTTTCTGGTTCATTATTCCGACCGATCTCCACATCGTTTAACGTAAATACCTTAGATACCAGCTCTATATTCAGGGATTTGTTTTCAAATAAATTGATGCTTAGTAATTTAGCTTCAAACCCAATAGCCGTAAAAAGTAAATCTATTTTACCTACAGGAAGATTTAACTTATAATTTCCCTCTATATTGGATGATGTGCCTCTTGTTGTAGTGTTAACATAAATGGTCACAAAAGGAACAGGATTACCTTTACCATCGGTAATCTTACCTGTTAACGTTAATAATTGTTGCGCCTGCGCAGTAAATCCCCCTAAAAAAGCTACCAGAAACAGCTTTAAAAATAATTTCATCCCGTATGTCAAATCTTCGGCAAGAAATATAGTAAGAATATTGATTTAAAGAGAATTTTTAACTTAATCATTAATATTTTAAATGAACAAAAACGTTTATCTGTTGTAGAGCTATTATTACAAGTGCAGACGTTAAAAGCCATAGCTTATTCTAAATCCATGATTTATTTTTTTGCTTCCATCATAAGAAAAGCCATAACTTGCTCTTAAAATTAAACGTTCAAGTCCAAAGTAAAATTCTTTATAATTTTTCTTATCAGGTTGAGTAAGGTAGTTCCCGCCAACAAATTCCTGTAATTTCAACTTTCTCAGCAATGGGATTTTATTGATAAAGAAGCCTGCGAAGTTGTGTTCTAAGTGGGCTTCGAAATACTCTTTGTTTGTACTAAATTGATAAAAATCTAAAAACTGAAATTTTCTGATGTTAGGAGGGAAGATGGTTGAAATGTTACCCGCGAAATGCTTATAATCTGGGAAGTACATTTGTTTGTTATTTAAAAACATACCTGCACCACCTAAAAACGAAGTATATCCCCATAAACCTAAGCTAATACGCTCTTGTGTAACTTCTACTTTTAAAAAGTCATAATCAACGTTGCTGCCCAGCACACCATTCAATCCTATCTTGTATAAAACGGTAATTTTAGGGAACTTCGATTCAGTATAAAACTTTCCATCTGGCCTGCTGATATATTCCTGGCCGATGGTATAAGTTAAACTAGCTGTTGCGCTTACTGAAGTGTAGGTTGGAAATAATGGTGTTTCTACATTCGGACTGAAAGGGTTGTTAGAGGTGAATTCCCTTTCTTTATTATCAAAAAACTTAAAATTAGTGCTGTTGGTCAGGTAATGGTTTTTATTATATTCAACTGCTAAACTGGCTTGTAAACCTGTTGCAATTTCTCTGCTGGTATTGATATTGACAAAACTCTTTTCGTAAAATTTTGCAAAGTTCTTTTCATATAGCAGTGAGTTAACCATATTTCCAATGGTGGTCATCGAACCCAGGTTATTCATGTCAAAAATTCCATTACCAAAGGAAGCACCTATATTGGCTCTTTTTAAGGGGTTGTAAAAATAATTACCGGTCAAACTGGCTGTTAATTTCTGATTGGCGAAGCCATATCTAACTTCTGGCCTGATGCTGTAAGAAACGTTATTCTCGAAATCTTTTCTATAAGTAACTCCATATTTTACAGTTAAGCCCTCAACCGTGTTGTAAAAAATAGCCCTCAATACCGGGTCGAAAGTGTAATATTTTTTGTCATAGCGATCATTAATGCTCACCCCACGAAGTAAAAGCTTACCTACACTAAATTTATTATTCTCCTTTTCAAGAGAGTCCAGGTACTTTTTAGATTCTTTAAGCTTCGCCACACTATCTTTTTGAACGTAATTTAGTTTCTCGTCGGCAGTTAAAGGAATAGGACGATTATTGCTCCAGTATATAGAATCCTTTTTGTTTACCATTTGGGTAATCTTCAGAATTTCGCCATTAAAAAAGTTTTTCGGGAATTTTGGATGAAGGTTGTAATTGCTGTATACGCCAACAAAATAACCAGCGAATTTGAATTTCAAAATGTCACCATTGAATTGAAAGTTAATGCTGGTGGGCATATAAACATTCTCTACCTTAGTAAATTGCTGGCTGATGTTCAGGGTATCAATAAAGTTTATCCCCGCATTTTTAGTCAGAAACAGATCAGTATTGTAAATTCTAAAGCTTTCATCAATGATGTAAATGATTCCTCTGAATACAGGATCATTTTCCCGGCGAGGAATTACCTGTATTTTATGAACAAGGATACCGTTTTCCTGTGATTCGCCTAATAGCTTATATTTATAGTAAAACAAGGCATTATCTGCGATTGGCGATATAAAACCTCTCGAACTCAATTTATTTTCTAAAAGATAATTATCGTAAAAGTTGACCATTAAATCTGATGCCTTATTAAAGCTGAACGCATTGTTTCTCCCGGCAATCTTCGAAGAAATCATTTCTTCATGCACATCGCCCGGGCGGCGGAAATTAAATTTACTCTGCGATTCTGAAAGGTAAATGATGCCTTTTCTATTCGTATCTAAATCCATCACTTTTCTGATGTCTCTGCCCATAAATTTCTTAGGGGCACCTTTCAGCCGCTGAACACCTTTTATATACACATCGGTAGAAAACTCCTTCACTTCTTCCAGGTGTTCTTTTCTTTTTTTAATGGCTTGTCTGATGATACCATAGGCAGGATCTTCTGCATTTGCCCTGATGGTTACATTATCAAGTGTATAACTTTCAGAAGATAACTTAACATCTAGGTTAATATTTTCAACCGGATTAACAATATGGTCTTGCTGTTTATAACCAACCGCCCTAAAACTAAGCGTATACTGACCGCTGTTTAATTTTATTGTGTATTTTCCATCAACATTGGCTGATGTGCCTATGGTGGTATTTTTTATATAAATAGATGCGAAAGGTACTGGTTGCCCGCCTGTATCTCTTATGGTTCCTGAAATGGTATGTTGTTGTGCAATTGCAAAATTAGCCAAACTACAAAATAGAAGGAGCGCGCAAAATTTTATCATGTTAGTGATTAGTAAGCTATAAATATCGAATAAGTTTTAAGACTATACAGATTTTCCATGTTAAAGTTTGTTAAGTTGAAAAAAAATTAGCTTAAATGGTTTCTTTGTTTGCTTATGCAAGATAATATATGGCAATAGTAGGTTAAGTTCAGTTCTCATTTAAATAAAATGGCATTTCAGATTGGAATATAAGTGGAGCGCAATTTTTTTATAACTTTGAAAGCATAATTAATTATAAAAAAGTCATGTACAAAACCTTACAACCTGTTCTTCAAAAAGAACTTGAAGAAATTGAAAACGCTGGATTATTTAAACGCGAACGTATTATTATCACGCCTCAGGGTGCAGATATTAAAGTGAGTGGCGGCGCAGAGGTCATCAACTTTTGTGCAAATAATTATTTAGGCCTTTCCTCTCATCCAAAAGTAATTGAGGCCGCTAAAAAGGCAATTGATAATCATGGTTATGGTATGTCATCTGTGCGGTTTATTTGTGGTACCCAAGAAGTACACAAAGAACTCGAAGCAAAAATATCCGAATTTTTAGGTACTGAAGATACCATTTTATATGCAGCGGCATTTGATGCTAATGGAGGTGTTTTCGAGCCCTTATTTAATGCTGAAGATGCCATTATATCTGATGAACTAAACCATGCATCAATTATTGATGGCGTTCGTTTATGTAAAGCACAACGTTTCCGGTATAAAAATGCAGATATGGAGGATTTAGAAAAACAGCTGATTGCTGCTAAAGATTGTCGCCATAGAATTATAGTTACCGATGGTGCGTTTTCGATGGATGGATCTGTTGCACCTTTAGATCAAATAGCTGACCTGGCAGATCGATATGAAGCATTAATTATGATCGATGAATCACATTGTTCTGGTTTTATCGGTAAAACCGGACGTGGTACACATGAGCATTTTAATGTAATGGATCGCATTGATATCATTACAGGGACTTTAGGTAAGGCTTTAGGCGGTGCATCAGGAGGATTTACTTCAGGTAAAAAAGAAATTATTGATATGTTGCGTCAAAGATCCCGTCCATATTTGTTCTCTAATACACTTGCACCTGCAATTGCCGGAGCATCTATCGCCGTTTTAGACATGTTAAGAGAAACCACTTCACTTAGAGATAAACTGGAAAGTAATACGAAATATTTCCGCGAAAAAATGACTGAAGCAGGTTTTGATATTAAACCTGGTTTTCACCCGATTGTACCAGTGATGTTATATGATGCAAAGATTGCACAAAATTTTGCAGCAAAAATGCTGGAAGAAGGCATTTATGTGATCGGATTTTTCTATCCCGTTGTTCCGCAAGGCAAAGCCAGAATCCGCGTTCAGCTTTCGGCAGCGCATGAACAACATCACCTGGATAAAGCTATTGTTGCATTCACAAAGGTTGGAAAAGATTTAGGTGTTATTTAGGTTATAAACCGAGTTTAATAATTGTTAACCTCTTTTAGCATCTCTGTGTGCGAAAATCTTCTGAAAGAGAGAAATTCTTGCACCTACTGGTTGGTGTCTCACCAACCAGCTTAAGTTTATCTGGTTAATACTATTGAATTTATATACACCATTTTTTCGGTTCGTGAGACACCAATCGATAGATGGAAATTTAAACTGCCTTATCTCTATAATATTTTAGAAAGCCACACCATGTGGCTTTTGTTGTTTTGAGTTCATTTTCTTTTGTGCTGATATTGTAAACAGATTTTTTGAACTCTGTATGTTGAAATTGTTAAGATATTTTGACGTATATTTGAACCCATGTTGCAGGATAAGATTACACAATACAGCCAGGAAATTAATGCTTTTGTAACAGAAAAAGCAGATGAATTAGAGCAGTTTCGTATAAAATACTTAGGAAGTAAGGGCGTTATAAAAGAAATTTTTGACGCATTTAAATCTGTTTCTATTGAAGAAAAGAAATCATTAGGTAAGGTTCTGAATGAATTTAAGCAACTTGCCGAATCAAAATACAACACGTTAAAGGAAGTTACTGAAAGCAGTGAATCGCAAGCGGCTGTGAATGAACAGGATTTAACACTACCTGGAGAAGGTTTTGAAATCGGTTCTCGCCATCCTCTGGCACTCGTACGCCGGGAAATAGTAGAGATTTTTGCTAAGCTAGGTTTTACTGTTGCTGAAGGACCAGAAATTGAGGATGACTGGCATAACTTCTCTGCATTAAACTTTCCAGAGGAGCATCCTGCAAGAGATATGCAAGATACTTTCTTCATTAAAAAAGGTGGAGAGAAAGGAGATATTGCCTTGCGGACACACACTTCATCTGTACAGGTGCGCATGATGGAGCAGGGGCAACCACCTTTCAGGGCTATTATGCCGGGCAGGGTATACCGCAATGAGGCTATTTCTGCAAGGGCACACTGCTTTTTTCATCAGATAGAAGGTTTATACGTTGATGAAAATGTATCATTTGCAGATTTAAAGCAAACCTTATTTTATTTTGTGCAGGAACTATATGGCGAAGGTACGAAAGTGCGTTTCCGTCCATCTTATTTTCCCTTCACAGAACCATCTGCAGAGATGGATATCTCGTGTACCATTTGTAAAGGAGCTGGCTGCCAGCTGTGTAAGTACAGCGGTTGGGTAGAAATTTTAGGCTGCGGAATGGTAGATCCAAATGTTTTAGAAAACTGTGGTATAGATGCAAAGAAATACAGTGGTTTTGCCTTTGGTATGGGGATCGAACGCATCGCTAACTTAAAATATGAGATTAAAGATTTACGTCTGTTTTCAGAAAATGACGCCCGTTTCTTAAAACAGTTTAAATCAGCCTTAATTTAATGACGCGTCACTTATATGGTTTACTTGTTGTTTTAATTTTGTTCTCCGGCTGCGGGAAAGAGGAAAACTATGTGCCCGAAGTAGTTGTTAATTACAATGTAACACTTACACAATTTAGTTTGCAAGCTAAAAATAATGTGCTGTTGGTGTCTAACCAAGGTGTTGCAGGATTAATTATTGTTAAAACACCTTTAGGAAGTTTTGTAGCCTTTGATCGCTGCAGCACAGTTAACCCTGAGAAAAAATGTGCAATCGTTCCTGATGATAGTGGCTTAACGGCTACTGATCCATGTTCTGGCGCAAAGTTTTCTTTGCTTGACGGAACGCCACAGAAAGCACCGGCAGAGAAAACACTGAAAATTTACAATATTTCCCTTCAAGGGAATGTCTTACTAAATGTAACTAATTAATGGAAGCTGAAAAGATAAAGGAAACGGTAAAGAAAGCTGCCAAGGAACTTTTTAGAAAGTACGGATACCACAAAACCAGTGTTAACGAAATTGCCAAAAAAGCACGGATAGCAAAAGCCACTATATATAAATATTTCGAAAGTAAGGAGCAGGTTTTAGATAGCATTCTGATGGATTATTTAGATCAGAATCTTTATGAAATCATTAACAACAAAGTAAGTTACGCTTCAGAAGAAGAACATTTAAAGGCTTTGGTGATGAAAACCAGCCGGCTCTCTTTCACCGCTTGTAATGAGTTTATTGGTTGGGATTTTGTACGTGAAAATGCCAATTCACAAGAATTTTTAAAGCATTTGTCTGATCAGTTAGAAGCATTATTGCTTGCCGCTTATCTGGAATTGGATAATTTCAAAAATAATCCAGCCAGGAGAGAAGGTTTAGCGTTTTTACTTAAGGCAAGTAAAAGTATTGTATTTTCGTTTGCATTTACTTCAGTAAGTGATGCTGATGTAAGGAAGAATTTTGTAAGCTTTCAGAAAGAAATCTTGCCGTTTTTGGTTAAAGCAGCATTGTAAGCACTTTATTGTTCTGCGTAGTAATCTTTTGCCTTAAACTTTTGAACGGTTTTTTGCTTTTTACCACCAATAATTTTTTGAGTAATCACTGTAACTTCATCTCCAATACTGGAATCTTCAATTATTGATGATACTTCCACTAGACCTTTTTTACTATCAAACATATAGCTTGTTGTTTGATGAAAGCAGCATCCGCTTTTTTGCTCGGTAGTAATTTGTTTTTGCTTACGGTCTACCGCAAACATTCCTAAATTCTCACTGGCCAGCTGAGTTAAATTTTTATCAAGCATAAATGTTCTGTTCTTGCCAGAGATATAAACATCATAAGAGGGACTACCATATGCACCATTGTTGCCATTTCTAATCGCAAGATCTTCTAAGCCATCGAAATTAAAATCACCAAAGATTAGCGGACTTTGATATTTTCCAAGATCAAGCCAGCCAATACGGGCATCTTGTTTGGCCGTTAAAGAGAAATCCAGGTCTGTAGAATGAAATGTCTGGATTTCTTCTTCTGATAATTTATCATAAAGAATAATCGTGCCCTTGCCTTCACAGCGTCCATCACTGCAATCAGCAACAAATATCTTAGCATTATACTCGTTAGAAGTATTATTAGATAAAAATTTGAATTGTGCCGTTGTTCTTAGTGAGATAAATAAGAACACACAGATGATCAGCAGATTTTTCATTATGCAAAAGTACCTGATTCATTTTAAGCAAAGAGTTAAAAAAGGTTAACGTATTCTTTTTCTATTGATGATGTATTCTTTTACGGCCTTTTTAGTGGTGAGCCAGTCTTTTCCTTCTTTATGGGCATCAATTTTACCTTGCCTCGCCAATAAACTTACATATTCTTGGCCATAAGGAATATCTGGCTCGGCAACAATACTGGCGATAGGTTCGTAATCGCCATAACTATTACCTGGAAGAGCATTAATATACATATTTAGTGAACGCTCAAGGGCTTGTAACATCAATAGGCATAGCTTATAATAACTTCCTTTATTGGCTTGATTTAGCGCTTCATAATATTTCTTGCGATCTGTTTTTAATATAATAGCAGGTGGAAAGCCTCTTCTCATTAATAGCAAATTCATAGCCAACCGAACGGTTCTTCCATTACCATCAAAAAATGGGTGGATCCAGACCAGTTTATGGTGAAAAATAGTGGTTAAAACGATCTCATTTAAACCCAAGGGATTATTATTGACAAAATCAATGAGCTCATCAAGTAAATCTGAGACCTTATTTGCATTTGGTGGTGTAAAGTTAGCGCCAACTATACGAACACCTCCATTTCTAATCCGGCCTGCAAAATCATCTTCAATGCTTCTTAACACTAAACCATGAAGCGATAATATATCAATACCCCGCAACTGATAGCTTTCTTTTACCAGTGTGTATAGATAATCAATAGCTTTTTCATGATTAAATACCTCGAAATGCTCTCTTAGCGATTTTCCTTTGATGGTGATTCCTTCCTGAAGGACCATTTGGGTTTCTTGCAAATTAAGGGTATTGCCTTCTATACTATTTGAATTGTAGGTCCACTCTAAGCTTAAATCGGTTTTAATCCGCTGAAGTGCACTATTTGGTAATGGCCTTGATGAATCAAGCTTAGCTTTTTTATCATTCAGCCGATTAATCATGGGCTGTAATTCTTCTAAATCTTGTAAATCAAATTTCCACATCAACAAATATATAAATATCGGATTGGATATAAAAATATTTAAACCGATATTAATAATTTAAATAAAAAGGCCGAACTATAAGTTCAGCCTTTTATCATATTACATGAATAATTATTCCCATTTAAAAACCTTCACGGCGATGGCATAAATTACAATTCCCCAAATGAGCAAAATCATGATCTGAAACTTTACATCCCACAGGCCCATTCCTTCAAAAGCTACTTTGCGCATGGCATCATTTAAATAGGTTAAAGGTAAAGCTCTGCTGATGGGTTGTAGCCATGTTGGGAAAGCTTCTATAGAAAAGAAAGTGCCCGATAATAAAAATTGCGGTAAGGTTACAATGTTGGAAATAGGAGGTACCATACTCTCGCTTTTTGCAATGCCAGAAATAATGAAACCAAAGCCCATGAAAACGATGATTCCCATAATGGCGAGCAATAACATGTTCGCCACCGTGACGACACCGTGAACGAGTGTAAAACCGAAGAAAAAGTGTCCGATAAGAATAATAAACAAAGCGCCAATTAAAGCAAAACCTATTCTGGCTATTCCTTCACCAATTACAATACTCGATCTTTTTACAGGGGTGGCGAAAAAACGTTTAATCACTAGCGTTTGGCGTAAACTCAGGAAAACAAAGGCCGTTCCGAAAACGCCGGTACTTAACAATGAAAAACCCAGCTGACCAGGTAAAATAAAGTCAATAGTTTTATATTCCCTTCCTTTTACACTGCTTTCTTTGATCTCAGCAATGGTTGGTTTTAAAGTTTTATCATAAAATAAGTTATTTAAAACTGATTTTAAAATTCCGCCTTTATCTCTTGAAGCTGAAGTGTAAATTACATTTACCGAATAGGCTGCGGTGTTTACTTTTCTGTGTACATCAATCATGGCATCCACATTGCCTTTTTCAAGTAATTTGTCAAACTCATCTTTCGATTTATCTTTAACCAATCGAATCATGCCTGTTTTTTGAAGCATACCAATAACTGGGTTATTGATGTCTGATTCTGGCGTAATTCCAACATCTATACGTGTACCGCCACTACCTAAAAAGCCAAATACTAAAATAAATATAAGGGGGAAGGCAAGGGTAAATACAACTGCAGATGGGCTCCGCATGATAGACCGGAAACTTGCTTTAGCCAAGGCTAGTGTTGCCGTAGTATTGCTATAAGTCCCCGAACTTCTAACAGGAACTTGATCCGTTCCATTGTTAATGTCTTTTTGCATAAATATTTTGCTGAAATTTTTAGAATTGATGTTAATGCGTTAGTTTTTGAGCTTCTCTATAATAAGTTGAGGCTTACTCCCTCCATTCTTTACCCGTCAGGTTAATAAATACGTCTTCCAAGTTTGCCTTTTTTACTTCTTTTTTACGCTCAAAACCGCTATTGATCAATTGATCAATGAGGTTATCTGGAGTATCTACGGCAATGATTTTTCCCCGCTCTACAAAAGCAACACGATCACAAAGTTGCTCGGCTTCATCCATATAATGCGTTGTAATCACTACAGTGGTACCGGCATTTCTAATTTCAATAATTAAATCCCATAAATTTCTTCTTGCCTGTGGATCTAAACCAGTTGTAGGTTCATCTAGAAAAATAATTTTTGGCTGATTAATAAGGGTAGTAGCAATAGAGAAACGCTGTTTTTGTCCGCCAGAAAGTGCTTTGTATTTTGCTTTTGCTTTATCCTGAAGATTAACCTTTTCCAACATTTCCATTGGCTTGATTTTAGCGCCATACAATCCTGCAAAAAGCTCAATCAGTTCGATCAGATTTAAGTTAGGATAATAGCCAGCTGCCTGCAATTGTACGCCTATAATCTGCTTAATTGCATTTGGATGTTTATCAACTGAAAAGCCATCAACAATAATTTCTCCTGAAGTCTTATCTCTAAGTGTTTCAATAATTTCAAGCGTAGTAGTTTTTCCGGCACCGTTAGGACCCAGTAAACCAAAAATTTCATTTTCATAAACCTCAAAACTTAAATCTTGAACGGCAATGAAATCATCATACTTTTTAACCAGATTTTTAACACTGATAATGGCTTTGTTTGTTTCCATGTGTTGAAGATAGGGAGCTTTAAATGAATTGAAAGTGAATTTAATCAGAAAAAAGGGAAAATGTTGATTAAATGATAATGCTGCTGGTTTGAAGATGCTATTATAAAACAAATCTGCGAATCTGTGGCTTAGATTGGCCTCAAATTCGCAGATTTTTAAACGATTTGCTTTATGCTTTTATCTTTCAGTTCAAATTACCAAACCAATTCGCCCTTCATTACATTCACGAAATCATCAAATAAATAACGAGAATCATGAGGACCTGGAGAAGACTCTGGGTGATACTGAACTGAAAAGGCTTTTTTGCCCTTCACACGAATACCTTCGATAGATTTGTCGTTCAGGTTAATATGGGTAATTTCAACTTTGTCAGAATTTCTAACCTCATCCGGAACAACTCCAAAACCATGATTTTGTGAAGTAACCTCACAGTGGTTTTTAATAATATTTTTTACCGGATGATTAAGGCCACGGTGTCCGTTAAACATTTTCATGGTGCCGATGCCGTTTGCTTCTGCCAATAACTGGTGCCCTAAACAAATGCCAAACAGAGGTTTGTCTTCTTCCATGATTTCTTTAATGGTTTCTACGGCATAAGGCATTACAGATGGATCGCCAGGGCCGTTAGAGATGAAATAACCATCCGGACTGAACTCCTCCATTTCAGCAAACTTTGTTTTTGCTGGGAAAACCTTTACATAAATATCTCTGTTTTCGAAACTGCGCAGAATGTTTTTCTTTATTCCTAAATCTAATGCTGCAACTTTTAAACTTGCATCTGGGTTTCCATAAAAGTAAGGTTCAGTTGTACTTACTTTTGATGATAACTCTAAACCTTCCATTGAAGGAACTTCAGAAAGTTTTTGTTTCAATTCATCAATATCCGTAATTTCTGAAGAAATGATGGCATTCATGGCACCTTTATCTCTAATGTGACGCACTAAGGCACGGGTATCAATATCTGAAATGGCAACCAGGTTATCATTCTGAAAGTAATCCTGAATAGATTCAGTTGCCTGTTTACGGCTGTAAACAATATTGTAGTTTTTACAAACTAAGCCTGCAATTTTAATTGAATCAGATTCAATTTCTTCTTTCTGGATTCCATAATTACCTATGTGCGAGTTGGTCGTAACCATGATTTGTCCAAAATAACTTGGATCGGTAAAGATTTCCTGGTAACCCGTCATCCCGGTATTAAAACAAATTTCGCCAGTAGTGGTTCCAATTTTTCCAGCCGCTTTGCCGTGAAAAATAGTGCCATCGGCCAGTAATAAAATCGCAGGTAACTTGGTGTAGTTAGTCATGGTAATTACAATATGGATTTTGAGTTGAAAAAGACTTGAAAAAAGGGTTTATCTCAGCACTTAAGCTGTTTTTGCGGGGTGCAAAAAAAGATGAATATATCCCTTCCATTTCGGGGTACAAAGATAGGGTTTAAGAATTGAATTGTAAAGAAAAAAGTGAAATAAGCTTTGAGGTAAAAGCAGAAAGACTAAAGCGAAAGCAGTGAGATTTGATTTGAATTAAAAATGATTTTTGTCTGAGATAGCTTTGGCCTTTTACCTTTCAGCTTAATTAAAAAAAAACAATACTTTTGGGACATCAAAATAAAACCCATGTCGGTACATAAAGAAATTAAGAGAATAACCACACACATTTTGCAGGAAATGAAACAACGTGGTGAAAAAATATCCATGCTTACGGCTTATGATTATTCAATGGCTACCATTTTAGATGATGCCGGATTGGATGTTTTATTGGTTGGCGATTCAGCTTCAAATGTAATGGCTGGTCATGAAACAACTTTGCCGATAACTTTAGATCAAATGATTTATCATGCTGCATCTGTTATCAGGGCGGTAAAACGTGCATTTGTGGTGGTTGATCTTCCTTTTGGTTCTTACCAGGGAAATTCAAAAGAAGCCTTAAACTCTGCCATCAGAATTATGAAAGAATCTGGCGCACATGGTGTAAAGCTAGAAGGCGGCGAAGAAATCATAGAATCGGTTCAGCGCATTATTACAGCAGGTATACCAGTAATGGGTCACCTGGGTTTAACACCTCAATCTATTTACAAATTTGGTACCTATACTGTTCGTGCTAAAGAAGAGGAGGAGGCTAATAAATTAAAGACTGATGTTTTAGCCTTGCAGGCTGCTGGATGTTTTGCCATTGTTTTAGAGAAAATTCCGGCTGCATTAGGTAGAGAAGTAACGGAGAGTTTACATATCCCAACCATTGGTATTGGTGCGGGAAATGGTTGCGATGGACAGGTTTTAGTGGTTAATGATATGATCGGATTAACAAAAGGGTTTAAACCAAGGTTTTTACGCCAGTATATTAACCTTTACGATGATATTTTAGGTGCTGCACAATCTTACATTCGGGATGTTAAAAGCAATGACTTTCCAAGCGAAAAAGAACAATATTAATTTTAGAGTATTTAGTCCTGAGTCTTTAGTCTAAAGTCAACTAACCATCTACCCAACAAACCACCCTATGCCAATCACCGATAAAGACATTCTTTTTGAAGACAATCATTTAATCGCTATTAATAAAAGAGCGGGAGATATTGTACAGGTTGATGAAACAGGTGATGAACCGTTAGATGAACAGGTAAAAAAATACATCGCCCAGAAATATAATAAACCAAATGGTGCATTTTTAGGTGTGGTACATCGTTTGGATCGTCCGGTAAGTGGCGTGATTTTATTTGCGAAAACAAGCAAAGCCTTAGAGCGGATGAATGCTGCCTTTAAAAATCGTGAAGTAAAAAAGACCTATTGGGCGGTCACTAAAAACAAGCCAGAAAATGAATCAGGAACATTGATTCATTGGTTGATCAAAAATCCTCAGAAAAATGTAGTAACCTATTATAAGTCTGAAGTTCAGGGCTCTCAACGTGCGGAATTATCTTATCGTTTACTATCAAAAGTGGGAGATTATTATCTCATTGAGGTTGATCCGCTTACCGGTCGATCGCATCAGATTAGGGTTCAGCTTTCTTCTATGGGTTGCCCAATTGTAGGGGATAATAAATATGGCTATCCGCGTGGAAGCAGAAAAGGAAGTATTTGCCTCCATGCCCGCAGACTCCAGTTTCTGCATCCGGTAAAGAAAGAACCTGTTAATATTTTCGCCAAATTACCTATAGACGGCTTTTGGGAAAGATTTGAAAATATTTAACACCTTACTTTATCAATTTTTGAAATTAATTGCAAATAAAACGTTTAAAAACTATCGATTGATCAAAACGAAGACTGGATGTATTCTTGAATTTCATTTTCCCTTTTACTTCTTCTACATCTCCAAATCCTTCAATTAATTGATCATTTTTCTTTAACCAGACCACTTGCCGGGTTGATGTAGTGCCTTCTGACTGGAAAGTGTAATCAGCAATAATGGTATCACCTTTAACGATACCTGCTACGCTGCCATTATTTTTATCCTTTTCAAAAAGGTTATAACTCAATACTCCATTCACTGTACCTTTGTTGGTCACTAAATTTAAAGAAGCCGTATCTTTTTTGTTAATGTATTGAAAACATTGTTTTAAATTTGTATCGGTCTCGGCAACCTTTGAATCTGTGGATGTAGTTTTGGTGTTGTTGCTTTGGCAGGCCATCATAGCCGATGTAAAAATGGCAAGTATTGGGATGATGTTTCTCATGGTTTAGATTTTGATTAGTCTTAACCTCAAAGCCCTTGCCAGAAAATTAGCGCAGGTTTTAATTTTTAGGTATTTTAAATTCTCCTCAAAAGGAAAAGCCCCGCATTTGCGAGGCCATCCTGACAATTAAACTAAATTTTTACCAAACATAAGTAGCAACAGCACCTTGATCTAAGCTGCTGGTCATTATTTTTCCTTTATATTTAATATTGAAGTCGGTCGTGGTGCTATTGTTATTGCAAACAATTAGTACATTTTTGCCATCTGGAGTTTTAAAAGCGACATTTTGTAAATTATTGGTCACATTGGATGCAATTCTTACTGATCCGGCCGGAACAAACTTCGATGCATGGCCAATTACATAATAGGCCACATTTCTGCTTATTGCGGGTGCAATGGTAATTGCGCCCAGGCATGAAGTACATCCACCTTTATCGGTATGAGGATTATAATTTGGATCTGCAGCCAGATTCCATTCCAATACGTTTCTGCTCCAATTTCGGGTAGCGCCAATAATTAAGGTAGATACATGCCATTTCAAATCTTCTGAAAAATTACTGGGTCCGCCAACCCACTGTTCGGTGAAATAAACATTTTTATCAGGATGTGCATCATGAACTTTCGATAAAGCTGTAATTGGACCGGCATATAAGTGAAAGGCAGAACCATCCACATATTTTTTCGCCTCAGCATCATTCAAAATAGTGATTGGATATTCAGGTTTATCTGCATTATGATCGTAGATAATGATTTTCGTTTTAATGCCGCTATTTTTGAATACAGGGCCTAAAGCTGTTTTAATAAAATTTGCCTGATCAACTGCTGCCATATACATACTTGGATTATTTCCAGGGTGTAAAGGCTCATTCTGAGGGGTAATGGCATCAATTACAATTCCCTCCGCCTTCATGGCCTGGATGTATTTTGCCAGGTATTTGGCGTAGGTTTGATAGTATTCTGGTTTCAAACTTCCTCCGATAAAACTTTTATTCGTTTTCATCCAGGTAGGAGCAGTCCACGGCGAGCCCAAAATCTTGATAGAAGGATTAATGGATACAATTTTCTTTAAGATTGGAATCAAATCTGCCTGCTCTTTGGCAATTGAAAATTTAGCCAGAGACTCATCGGTTTCGCCTTCTGCCAAATCATTATAAGTAAAGGGAGTAGCACTTAAATCTGAAGCTCCAATACTTATCCTGAGGTAGTTAATACGGATAGCACGATCGGTAGCCGAGAAAAGCTCATTCAGTAAATTTTCTTTTTCCGTTGCAGGCAAGGCATTAATTAGAGTTGCACTTCCACCTGTTAAAGTGTATCCAAAACCATCAATGGTTTGAAACTTAGTATCCGGATCAACTTCAATAGTTGGATTTGAATTCGTTCCATCGGAGAAGTTTAGCGTGACATTTTGTTTTTGAAGCAATTGAGATTGATCACCTTTGGTTAACCAGAAGCCCACTTCATTTTTAGCAGAGTTAGGAGTAACTTTTTGATTTGCTTCATTGCCTGATTTTACATTTCTGCTGGCGCAGGCAGATAATAGCAGACTGGTAACTAAACAAATATTATAAATGAATTTCATAGGGAGATAAAATTTTAAAATCGAAATCTTTGTTTTAAAAGGTTCGGGATTGGAATGTTTTTCCCCCCGAACCTTAAGGTTTATTTGGTGTGTTAAAAATTATCTGATACTCGGATTTCGGTCTAGCTCTGCCTGCGGAATAGGAAACAATAATTTCGAAGCAGTAACATTATAATTTAGGTTTGCACCATTGCCGTTTTTCTGAGCATTCATTACAGCAATTGCTCTGTTGGTTCTTAATAAATCAAACCAACGATGACCTTCAAAAGCCAGTTCTAAACGGCGTTCTTTTTCAATGGCCAGGCGCATTGATGGCTGATCATTTGCAGGAGTGGCTGCCAAGTTTACCCGACGACGGATTTCATTCACTACAGGGGCAGCTGCCGACCAACCTGAGGCACTTAATTCGTTTAGCGCTTCTGCCTTAAGTAACTTAATATCGGCAAGACGAAGAATATATGAATTCGCTAAATCATCATTGCGGTATTTGTTAATGAACGGATAATTAGATTTTGTCCAATAGTCATCAGACCATCCTTCAGTGCTCACGTTTTTAAAGCTTACACTGGAGTTTTTACGAATCATATCACCTTCTGTGTCAAATGCAGCAATCAAGTCATTTGTCGGTGTGCAAAAGCGTTTCCAGCCTGTGCCTACAATTACGCCTGTCATCCAGTTTCCACGACCATTCGGGCCGCCCCATCCATCATACTGCATTTCCCAGATAGATTCACTGTTATTTTTATGTGCGCCATCAAATAACTGATCAAAAGATCCCATCAGGTTATAACCGCCATTTATAGTGGCATCAGCGTATTGTTGTACTTTACTCCAGTCTGGGGTGGGTTTTGATGCGTAAACTTTCGCCAATAGCGCATTAACAATCCCTTTGGTAATGATGCCTTTATTAGGCGCAGTAGCACGAACGTTAGGTAAAGCATACTCTAAGTCTTTAATAATTTGAGCATAAACCTCATCCACAGATGAACGAGATTTTTGCATTTCTTCTAAAGAGGTGGGCGATGTTAAAACCAAAGGAACACCACCATATAACCTCACCAGGTGGAAATAAAAGTAAGCCCTAAGCGTTGAAGCTTCTCCTAAAATCTGATTTCTCCGGCCACTGGCATCCAATGCAGGATCCTGAATATTCGGAACGTTTTCTAAAACCTCATTTGCATTTTTGATATTGGAATAAAGTCCGGTCCAATCACGGCCAACATTTCCATTTGTAGAATTGGTCGTGAAGAGATCTATCTGGATATTGGCAGGGTTATCGCCACCTGCATAGGCATTATCTGCCGTAACATCACCGTTAACCATATAATCCCAAATGTGATAGTCGTTGTACATACCACCATAAACGCCAGCCATTAATTTCTCTGCTGCTGCAGCAGTTGTAAAGGCTACATCTGCTGTAACTTGATTGAAAGGCTGTTTTTCAAGGAAATCTTTTTTGCATCCGCTTTGCAAAGTAATCGCTAATGCAGCGGTTGCCACTAATGAATATATTTTTAATTTCATTTTCTTAATCTTTAAAATCCAACATTAATACCAAACAATAAACTTCTTGATTGTGGATAAGTGCCATAATCAACTCCCATCGAAGGGCCATTTGCATCATTTACGTTAACCTCTGGATCTAAACCTGAATATTTCGTAAAGGTTAACAGGTTATACCCTGTAGCAAAAATGGTTAGCTTGCTCATCTTTAGTTTTTCCAATACAGATTGGCCGAAGCTGTAAGAAAGCGTAGTGGTTTTCAAGCGCAGGTAAGAGGCATCTTCTACAAAACGGCTGGAAGTAAGGGAGTTTTCTGAGCTACTTCTTAATGCTTTTGGAATATTGGTGATTTGACCTGGAGTAGTCCATCTGTTTAATACGGCTGTTGATTGATTTTTAGAATCAAACATCCCTTCGATATCAATTCTTGATGCATTAAATAATTCATTACCCTGAACACCCTGGAAGAAGAAATTTAATCCCCAGTTTCCATAAGTGAAATTATTGGTGATGCCATAGGTAAATTTCGGTTGTGCTGAACCAATGAACGTTCTATCGCCCGGATCTGCCGAGCCTGTAACGCCATTGCCATTAGTATCTGCATATTGCGCCGCTCCGTTAGCAGGGTTTACACCAGTAAATACATAGCCGTAGAAACTTCCCAATGGCTTGCCTGCTACTACACGAACGGCATCATCACGTTCGTAAATGCCGGCAAAGTTTAATGATTGTGTAGTGGCACCTAAATCGGTTACTTTGTTCCGGTTAATGGAAAAGTTTAAATCCGTAGTCCATTTGAATTGCTCACGATCAAAGTTTTTGGTTGACAAAACAAACTCCAAGCCTTTGTTTTCCATTGCACCAATGTTATAGGCCTGACTTACAAAACCTGATGATGGAGGCAACTGCACGTTAATTAAAAGATCATTTGTCTTTTTTAGATAAGCATCAGCCGTGAAGGTAATGCGGCTATTGAACATGGTTAAATCTAAACCAATATTGGTTTGTGTGGTTTTTTCCCAGGAAAGGTTATCGTTTGCAGGGTTTTGAAGATTATATTCTCCCTGGGCATTCACGTTGTAAAGTTTTAAGTAGGCGTAATCTCCAATACCTTCATCATTACCCACTTTACCCCAGCTACCACGAAGTTTTAGGTCATTGATGGTTTTACTGTCTTTCATGAAGTTCTCTCCAGAAATTCTCCAACCTGCTGAAAATGATGGGAAGTAACCGAAACGATTTTCTTTCGCAAATCTAGATGAGCCATCAGCCCTGAAGTTTGAGCTGAACAGATATTTACTATCATAAGCATAAGTGATCCTAGCCAAATAAGATTGTTTGCTCCACTGTGCTCTTTGAGGCACTGTTAAGGCAACTGATGGAGCAGTTGGATTACCAGATACATCATAAAAACGGGTTAATTCGTTGTTTTTATATTGGTAATCTGAAGATTGAATGGTATAACCACCTGTGGCAGTGAATGCATTTTTTCCAACATTTTTAGTGTAATTCAAAATGTTTTCATTTAACCAAACATGATCATTAGTGGTGTTGTCTCTGTAAACACCTCTTTCCTGACGGCCATAAGTGGTAAGGAAATTATCAGTATGATACTGGTAAAATTTTCTATTCGAATTGGTACTGATTGTTGATTTGAAGAACAGATCTTTGGTGAAATTAACCTGAGCACCAAATGCCCCAATGAATCTGAAATTACGTGTTTTATTGTTTGATCCGAAAGCTAAAGCTAAAGGATTATCCCAGCCACCGGCATTCGGAATAGTAGTATACTGACCATTTGGCTCAAAAATACCGATGGTAGGAGGGGTCGTTAATGCACCTAAAATAACACCTCCACGAGAAACACTGCTGTTATCTCCAACATCGATGGAATTGCTTGATGTTAAAACAGCATTTCCAGTTAACTTTAACCATGATGTAATGTTTTGAGAACCGTTGAAGTTTGCCGTGATACGATCCAGTTTCGCTGGTGCAACAACGCCTTTATCTTGCTGGTAACCTGTAGAAAAATAATACTGACCGCCTTTTACACCACCCGAGATGGATGCCTGATATTGGTTTTGTGTTCCGGTGCCAAAAATCTCTTTTTGCCAGTCAGTATTGTTATTTCCACCGAAAGTGGTGTAACCTAGTTCCTTCATTAAACCAATATATTGCTCATTGTTCAATACATCTTGTTTTTGCCAGAAGTTTGAAAAACCTGAGAAGGCGTTGAAAGCTACTTTCAATTTGCCTGCTGATCCCTTTTTAGTGGTAATTAAAACCACTCCATTCGCACCACTTGAACCATAAATAGCTGCTGCAGATGCATCTTTCAAAATCGTCATCGATTCAATATCATTGGCATTTAAAAAGCTGGCATCTCTTGACGTAACTCCATCAATCACATAAAGCGGACTATTAGATGCGGTGATTGATGTATTACCGCGGATGCTGATTGAAATTCCTGCGCCTGGTTTACCAGATTGAGAACTTACCTGAACACCTGCTGCTCTACCCTGGATAGCCTGTAGCGGGTTAGTGATCGGCTGATTTTCTAAATCTTTCGATGAAACTGAAACCACCGATGTAGTCAGGTCTTTTTTAGTGGTGGTACCATAACCAATTACAATCACTTCATTTAGCTGCTGATTGTCATCAGATAGGGTGACGTTGATACTGGTACGATTATTTACGGACTCTTCTATCGCTTTAAATCCAATAAAAGAAAATTCAAGTATTGAATTCTGTGGTGTAGAAATGGTAAAAGTTCCGTTGTCTGCCGTTGATGCTCCTTGGTTTGAGCCTTTCACTTTAACAGAAACACCAGGTAAAGGCAGACCTTTCTGATCTTTTACCTGGCCGGTTACGGTAATGTTTTGTGCCATACTCCATGAGATAGCGCCAAGAAGAAATACCATAAGCAATGTAAATTTTTTTCTCATAATTTTTGCTTTGTTAATATTATATGAGGTAAAGTTACTATGCAATTCATGTTAAAAACAAGTTTTCTGAAAGTTAATTTTAGTGTAAATAACTGATTTATAGTATTTTATAAAATTTATGATACGCTTTAGTACCGCAGTTATCTTGATACGCTTTAGCCTGATTATCAGTTATTAAGTTAAAGGAATGGATAAGGCTTCGGGGCGATTTTGATACGCTTAAATACCGATCAAATTATTTTTGCTGATTTAACCAAATAACATAAATGTGACTAATTAGCAAGACTTATTATTCAATTACGAGCTGGCTCCAACCATTTTTACCACTTTTTTTAAGTGTTTTCTTGCGGTCCTCCATCACTTTTTTAATTCGAGATCCGAAAGTCCAGCAAGTACTTTGTCTGATGGTAAGTAACTCTGAAAGTTTATGTGAAGAGATTTTTCCTTTTGATGAATAAATCAGGAAAATCATATAGAAGGCTTTATTAATCGGAATCCGTGTATTGTGAAAAATGGTGTAAGTAGTAACTGATTCTTCATAACCGCATTTACTACAACGGCGGCTATGTAAGATGTGACCACTAAAATAATGATCATTGCTGCATTTTCTACAGTGGTAGCCATTTTTCCATTTAAGTTCTGCTAAAAACTCATAGCAGGTTTCTTTGTCAGGGTAAATTTTACTAAACTCCTCAAAATCCACCTCAGTATTCATAACCCGATCACGGGTTATTTTTTCAACATTGGTTTGAAGCTCTTCATTATCCTGCTCCAATAAAACATTCATTCTTGAAATCTCTTCAGCTTGCTTTTGCAGTAAAATATTCGCTTCTTCTAAAGCTTGGTTCTTGCTTTCAATAATTAATGATTTGTGAAAAACATCACGTGTACGTTCTTCTACTTTACTTTCCAGTTCACGGTTTACCGTATCCTTTAATTTGGCATTAACTGCCATTTGGCGGATGATTTTTTGTTGCGCCTTATCCCTGTTCAATTTCAAAATTCTTACCTTATCTCCAATGGCAAAGGATAAGAAAACCATTTCCATAATGAAACAAAAACTAAGACTGTAATAACTGATGACACCAAAGTTCAGCCAATCGATACCCAGCATGATTAAGAACTTAAGCACAAAGCCTATAAACAGAAAGCTATAGCCCAGCACAAAGAAGCGGGCAGGCTTATAGCCTTTTTTGTAAATATAGATTCCGGTAAAGAAAGCCACTGAAAGGGGGATAGCCTCTATAAATTTAAAGCTGAATAAAGTCTGATCAAAAAGATAACAGTATGAAAAAAAGATAATCCTTAAGATGATCACACCCGTAATTAACCTGTTTATTTTTGGTGCCTTTGATTTAACCAGTAATAATTCTCTGGTGAAAAGCAGGGCAAATACACTGGTGGTACAAAGGGCAAATGCATAGGCTACCTGATTCCAAGCTGGTGCATTTGGCCACAGGTATTGATACGCAATACCATCGGTACTCATTTCGAAAAATCCAACACTCAGGTTATAGAGAACATAATACAGATATTGTTTCTGCCTGATAGAGATATACATAATCAGGTTGTAGAAACTGAAGACCAGGATCATTCCATAAAAAATTCCAAAATAGAAGTATTCATCTAGTGCATATGAAATAAACCATTCGGCAGACCTCAACACAATAATGATATCTGAAATTTGAGATGATTTTATTTTAAAATAATATGTTCGAACATTATTGGAGCTATTTTTAATGGGAATTTCAAAGTTTTTATGGTTGATCAGCCTTTTATTGAAATTATGAGTATCGCCTAATGATTCAATATGGTAAGTGCCATCAGCCTGTGGAATGAAGACTGTAATGTGATCAATGGTTTGATCAAAAAACTCCAGCAGAAATGGTTTTTCTACTTTTTCATTCCCTCTGATTTTTATTCGAAACCAATAAGTTTTATTAAGATTTTTGGTTTGTGGTGTGCTGGTGATACTGGCCTTGAACAAATGTTCGAATGCTTTACTGCTGATTTGATTAATTTCATATTGATCAGCCGGATCTTCCAAAACCTCAATTTCTTTAAAAGTAAAAATATGTTGAGGAGCAGACGCTTGTATTTGTACCACTTTTTGAGCCATCAAATCTGGTACAAGCCATAATAAAAAGCCTATAACGAGCAGAAATACTTTCTTAAAAAATAGTGGCATCGGCATGTAGCTTCAAAGGTACGAAATTGAAATAGATGAAACTGATGGATTGATTAACTTGTATGTGGTCTAAAAAATCATAGAAATGCTGGTACCTACGTTTTCTACAGATTTAATTTCAATATCAATTTTATGGAAAATGGCTATACTTTGAACAATAGCCAGGCCTAAACCAAATCCATTCTCTTCAGTATTTCCCCTTTTAAAACGGTCAAAAGCATTTGCCACCAGTTCTTCACTCATACCAAATCCATTATCTGAAACAGTAAGCACATATTTTTGATTAATGACATTACCAGTAATTGATATTTGTCCGCCTTCACGGTTATATTTTATTGCGTTGTTGATCACGTTCATCAGGAGTGTATGCATGAGTGCCTTATTACCAATGAACTTATAATCATCGCGTATATCAATCTGATAGCTGATATTTTTATCGGCTATTCTATCTTCCAGATCTTCATAAATATCGTTGAGTTTTTCCCGAAGGTCTATCTCTTCCGTTTTCAGGTATTGGTTATTTTCAACTTTTGAAATTAAAAGCAAACTATTAATAATCACCTTCAGCCTATTCAGTGTTTTAATCGATGCATAAATTTTATTCTCATGCTCTACCGGAATTTCCGGCGTGTTTAACATATTTTCAAAGCGTGTGCTTAAAATAGAAATAGGTGTCAGCAATTCATGTGAAACGTTAGCAATAAACTGTTTTTCGAGTGCAAAAAGGGTGTTTATTTTTCGCATCAATGTGTTTACGCTATTATCTAGCATTTTAAAATCTTCGGTAGTAGTGGGAATATTCTGGTAATTATAATGTAAGGGATCATCAACCTTATTGATTTTTTTATCAATGATCAGGTAAAAAGGTTTGAGTAAATAATTTGAAAAAGCGTAATCAGCCACTAGAGTGATCAATAGGGCAATAACCAGTACAATGAGTGTATAAAAACGAATAGAATTTTTAATTGACTGGAGGGTCGTCATGGTTTCACCAATTTCCAGGTTATACCAATTGGTGTGGTAAGAAAATTTGTAATTTAAAATGCGGTAGACTTCAATATTGCCTTCAATTTCACGTCGCTCTGTGTAAACAATCGCTGAAGAATCCTTCTGATTGTCGGGAATATCTTGTAAAACAATGAACTCCTCTTTTAAAATATTGTAGTCAGTAAAAGAATCTTGATTATTGAGTAAGCTATCAATTTCGCTATCCGTCAGGTTTTTGATAATCTTATTCTTTTTCTTAATCAGTCGATTATCCAGTTGATTATAGGCAAGTCTTTCCAATGAAAATAAAATGGCAGCTCCTAAAAGCAATATAATAGCAATTTTAGTTACCGCATTGTATAAAGAAAACTTAACCTGTAATTTCATGGGGGAGTTGGTTAGGTGGTCAGTTGGTAGATTTGTGTTAGAGGGTTAGTATGGGTTAGGCGTTTAGTTGAGAAAGTTGGGTTAGAGGATTAGGCGTTTAGAGCGGTAGATGGATAAGGTCTTAATTTGTTTAAAGCATTAAGGTATCTAAAATATAAATTTTATAATCTTATTGGTCGATTTGACATCTCCTCAAACTTCAGCTTACCAACTAAACATCTAACCTTCTAACCGATTTCATCAACTTACCATCTTCCCAAAATCACCATCTCTCTGCTTAACAGTTAATCCTGTATCCAATACTTCTTACGGTTTCAAACCAATCGATAGGAGTGGTTGCGGCCAATTTTTTGCGTAAATTTTTAACGTGTACATCTACAAAGTTGGAGTCAGAATTAACTTCTAAAATATCGCCCCAAACATGTTCAGTCAAGCTCATTCTAGACACTACGCGATTTTTGTTTAATACGAGGTAGTTAAAGATTTCGAATTCTTTTTTGGTTAAATTGAGTCGTTCTTCACCAAAAGAAACCGTTCTATTTTGAATGTTTAACAGAAAATTATGGATATTAACTTCGTTTTTTTCAAGTTTATGTTTCCTTCTGATGATGGCATGCATGCGTGCTAAAAGCTCATTTAAGGAGAAGGGTTTTGGTAAATAGTCATCTGCACCTTCATCTAAACCTTTAATGCGATCATCAACTGCACTTCTGGCGGTTAAAATGATTACGGCATCATCACGGTCTTTAATGGCTTTAAGTTGTTTCAATACCTCAAAACCATCGCCATCGGGTAGGCCTAAATCAAGTAAAATGAAATCGTAGTTGTTAACAAATATTTTTTCTTCTGCAGATGATTTTTTCCAGGCATGTTCAACTATAAATCCTTCTTTGCTTAAAAATTCATCCATTTCTAGCGCCAGGCTTTTTTCATCTTCAACTATAAGTACGTTCATTTTGGTATTTATTTATATACTTTGAGCTTTTAATCGTTTGTTTGTCACTTTGCTTTAGTCTTTAAGCTTTATTCTTTCAGCTTTAATCATTCAACCTTTTACTCAAGAACTAAGTTAATATTTTTCAGGATAATGCTGCAGGCTTCCTCAATTTCTGTTTTAGTGATGATAAGGGGAGGAGCAATACGCATGGAATTGCTGCAGTGAAGAAACCAATCCGAAAGTACACCATCTAAGATACAGGCATCGATAATTTTTTTGTTCACTTCGAAACTTTCAAATTCAACGGCCAGCATCAAACCCTTCCCTCTGATTTCTTTAATTGCAGGATGTTTTAACAGCGACTTAAATAATTGCCCTTTTTCTTCTACATCTTCAACAATTCCATTATCCACCAAAGTTCTTAGGGTAGCTAAACCGGCTGCGCAACAAACCGGGTGACCTCCAAAAGTGGTCATATGTCCCAAAATTGGGGTATGTGATAGAACGGACATAATTTCCAACGAACTGATAAAAGCACCGATGGGCATGCCGCCACCAATTCCTTTTGCCAGAAGCAGAACATCTGGTACTATATTATAATGCTCAAAGGCGAACATTTTACCACTTCTCCCGAAGCCTGATTGAATTTCATCGAAAATCAATAAGGTTCCGGTTTCCTGGCACTTTGCTTTTAAGGCCACCATATAATCCAGGTCAGCTACCCTGATTCCAGCTTCACCCTGTATAGGTTCAATAAAAACAGCTGCAATTTCTTCTGTTATTTTAGTTAAATCAGCGATATTATTATGCCTAATGAAGCTAACATGTGGTAAAAATGGACCGTAACCTGAGGAATAGAAATCACTTTCCATTAAACTTTCGGCACCCTGTGTACTACCATGATAAGCATTTTTACAGGCAATAAAGCCTTTTTTGCCTGTGTAGCGTTTAGCCAGTTTCATGGCACCTTCTACCGCTTCGGTACCAGAATTTAAAAAATAAGTACAACTTAAGCTTTCGGGTAAAATATCGGCTAAAGCTTTGGCAAAATTTACTTGTGGTGTTTGTACATACTCACCATATACCATTAAATGCATATAGGTTTCAGCTTGCTCCTGAATAGCCTTAACCACCGCTGGATGGCAGTGACCAACATTGCTCACACCAATACCGGCAATTAAATCTAAATGTTTTTTATCAGATGAATCGTAAATGTAAACGCCTTTGGCCCGTACAAATTCGAGCATAAGTGGTTCGGGAGAGGTTTGTGCATTGTGTTGTAAAAACAACTGACGTTGTGTAAGCATGGCACAAAAGTACGGAAATACAATAGCCTTTAAAACAAAAAGACCTGCGTACTGCAAGTCTTTCGTTTAATTTTTCTGGCCTCCTCTAAATTTATTCAGCAGTTCCCTTTTAAATCCTTCCTGAGCCCGGTAAAATTTCCCAATGATTTTGATAGGTAGTTTTGATTTAAATTTACTGTAATACTTTTTATCCAGATTGAGATCTCTTTGTTTAAAATCAAATTCGCTGGTAATTAAACTTTGAACCTGAGCATCAGTAAGGTTATCTATTTCATTTACTTTTCTGAAGGAAATCATTTTTTGCATGCGTTCTTTGCGTAGGGCATTTTGCTCGCTCTGCATATCATTATATATCGGCCAGAAGATTTTTGCTTCATCTGGAGATAAAGCAAGTTTTTGGGTAAAATAAGCTATTTTAAGTGATTCTATTTCTTCGCTTTTTGGTCTTTGTGCCAAAAGCGTAATGGGCAATAGGAATATTAATGCACTGAATAGTAAGTTTTTCATTATTAGTTATTTAATTCATGAGATAAATCACTCGAAGAGAAATTGCTCAATAGATAGTTTTCCATTTCTGTATCTGACGCAGAAGTATTATTTGCTGATGTGGTATTTTGTTCCTCTAAATGCTCAATGATGGTGTTTTCATCAATATCATACAGCAGTTGATCGTTTGAAAGTTCTGCAGATGAGGTTTGAGCAGGTATTGATGATGCGTTGTTTTGATAGAAATAAGCACCAAATGATGCCATTAAAACGAAGCAGGCTGCACTAGCATATTTTAAAATGTTTCGTCTCCAAAGCGGGATAATTTTTACAGTTTTTATAGGTTGCTCAGCAGCTATTCTGTTTGTAATTTTATGCTTTAAGCCCTCAAAATATTGTTCTGGAACAGAAAAAGATTGCTCGGCTTTTGGCAGCGCTGATAACTTAACATTTGTTTGGATACGCTCGTAGAGATTTTCAAAATAATTTTGTGGAACCTCAAAACTATCGCCACTCAATTCTTTATTCAAACCATCTATAAAGATAGCAGACTTCACTCTATCCTCCACACTGTCGAAATATCCATTTGGAATAATAAAAGGATTGCGTTTCTGCATTGCGGTTAGGGCAGGAACATCCTTTTTCCAATCGTTATTTTCTATATTTTCATTCATCACAGATATAGGATACAATTAGAGTGAAAAGGTTTAATAATCTATTTCATCATTTGTGATAAAAGCTTCAATTTTTTTTGCAGCAATATGAAAAGATGCTTTTAAAGCCCCAACTGATGTTCCCAATACCTGCGAAATTTCTTCATATTTCATATCTCCAAAATATTTCATGTTAAAGATCAGGCGTTGTTTTTCGGGAAGGGTAAGAATGGCTTTTTGCAACTTTAATTCTAATTTATCTCCATTGAAGTAAGAAGAAGCTACAAGGTTTTCAGCCAATTCTGAAGATACCTCATCCAGAGGCGTGTTGTTTTTTAGCTTTTGCTTGTTAAGGAAAGTAATGGATTCGTTAGTAGCAATGCGATAAATCCAGGTATACAGTTGCGAGTCATTTCTAAATTTATCAAGATTCTTCCACACCTTTACAAAAACCTCTTGTAACAAATCGTCACAGTCATCATGGTTAAGTACCAATCGCCTGATGTGCCAATAAATTTTCTGCTGATATTTTTTTAAAAGTAAATTGAAAGCCTCATCGCGGGTTTTCTCGATGGCAAACATTTCAAGAATTTGCGAATCTTCAATTGGTTTCATCGAGGAATATTAGTATTTACTACCAAAAAGGCACCAAGACTACCAATTTTTATTAGTGTGCTTCGTGCCTTTAAAGTGATTTAATTTATGCTTTTTTTCTGCCGATTACTTTTTGAACTGCTTCAACAATGTTTACCGCATCTAAGCCATATTTAGACATTAATTGATCAGGTGTACCGCTTTCACCAAAAGTATCATTTGTAGCTACAAATTCTTGTGGAGTAGGTAATTCAGTCGTTAGTAAACGTGCAACACTTTCACCTAAACCGCCAAATTTGTTGTGTTCCTCACAGGTAACTACGCAACCTGTTTTCTTAACTGATTTCAAAATGGCTTCATCATCTAAAGGTTTGATGGTGTGAATGTTGATGATTTCTGCATCAATACCCAGTTCAGCCAATTGCTCACCTGCTTCAATTGCTTTCCAAACCATATGGCCGGTAGCAATAATGGTTACATCAGTTCCTTCGTTCACCATCCATGCTTTACCAATCTCAAATTTTTGATCAGGATCTGTAAATACTGGAATTACGGGGCGTCCAAAACGTAAATAAACCGGACCTTCGTATTCTGCAATGGCCATGGTTGCAGCTTTGGTTTGGTTATAATCGCAAGGATTGATCACCACCATTCCTGGCAACATTTTCATTAAACCGATATCTTCTAGAATCTGGTGAGTTGCACCATCTTCACCAAGTGTTAAACCTGCATGTGAAGCACAAATTTTAACATTTTTATTAGAATAGGCTACCGATTGACGAATCTGATCGTAAACACGACCTGTTGAAAAGTTGGCAAAGGTTCCGGTGAAGGGAATTTTACCACCAATGGTCATACCGGCTGCAATCCCAATCATATTGGCTTCTGCAATACCAACTTGTGTAAAACGCTCAGGGAAATCCTTAATGAAAGCATCCATTTTAAGCGATCCCACTAAATCAGCACATAATGCAACTACGTTTTCGTTTTTCTTTCCGGCTTCATGTAAGCCAGCACCAAATCCCGAACGTGTGTCTTTTTTCTCTGTGTATGTGTATTTTTTCACGATATTATATTTTTAATTAGCTGCGTTCAAGCTTGCTTCGCAGGTTTTCATTGTGTTTTAGATATGAGATTTTAGATGTGAGATCAGGCGACAATTCGTCTCAAATCTCATGTCTATTGTCTCAAATCTAGTTTAATAGTCCCCTAAAGTTTCTGGTAACTGCGCCAATGCTGAAGCCAATTGCTCATCATTTGGTGCTGTACCATGCCATTTATGCGAACCAACCATATAATCAACACCAGCACCCATTTGTGTGCTCATTAAATTTAAAATTGGCTTACCTTTTCCAGTCAGTGTTTTAGCATAATGTAAACCTTCAACAATAGCCTGCATATCATTACCATCGGTATTGATTACGTGCCATCCAAAAGCTTCAAATTTTGCTTGTAAATCGTCTAAGGCAAGTACTTTACTGGTGGGTCCATCAATTTGTTGTCCATTATAATCAACTGATGCAATTAAATGGTCTACTTTATTAAAAGGAGCAAACATAGCTGCTTCCCAGTTTTGTCCTTCCTGTAATTCTCCATCACCAAGTAATGCAAAAATATGAGATTGATCACCGTTTAATTTTTTTGCTAAAGCTGCACCGATAGCAACTGATAATCCCTGACCTAATGATCCTGATGCAATGCGAATTCCAGGTAAATGTTCATGTGTGGTTGGGTGTCCTTGTAATCTTGAACCCAGTTTACGGAAGGTAACTAATTCGCTTTTATCAAAATAGCCAGCATGTGCAAGTGTGCTGTACCATACCGGAGATATGTGTCCGTTGGATAAGAAGAATAAATCTTCTCCGGCACCTTCCATGGTAAAATCTGTTTTATGGTTCAATACTTCAAAATATAAAGCCGTAAAGAAATCAGCACATCCAAGCGAAGCGCCTGGGTGTCCAGACTGACATCCGTGAACCATTCTTACAATATCTCTTCTGATTTGCGAGGCAATATCTTCTAGCTCTTTAATTGTATGTTTCATTAAATATGAGGTTGTTGTTACATAGCAAAGTTAATATTTTACTTGCTATATCATAATTAGTTATTGATTAAATCGAGTACCTGTTGGGTTGAATTTTTGGTGTCAACTTTTTTAATAATGTGGGCAATTTTACCTTCACCATCTATAATAAATGTTGTACGAGCGGTACCCATATATTTCTTTCCGTACATGTTTTTTTCTACCCATACGCCATAATCATTTACGATTTTCTGGTCGGTATCTGCCAGTAAGGTAAAAGGCAGGTTGTGTTTGGTAATAAATTTCTGATGTGATTTTTCATCATCTATACTTACACCTAAAACCACAATACCCTTGGCTTGAAGGCCTTGATAATTATCCCTGAAATCGCAAGCTTCAGCTGTGCAGCCAGGGGTATCATCTTTAGGGTAAAAATAAAGCACTACGGTTTTACCCTTGTAATCATTTAGCGAAACTTCATTTCCGCTTTGATTTTTTGATGTAATTGCTGGTGCCGGGTCACCTTCTTTTAATTCTGCCATATATAAAATGATTGAATTTTGATGTTCATGGATCTATTAATTAATGCTGCAATGTAAACAGTTTAAATTACTATCCTGTTCACAGGGATTTAAAAGATGACATTTTAAAACATTTTTACCATTTATTTGGAAAAATGTATCGTGTATCGTCTTACGTTTTCTTTCATATCAATAACGACGAGTTCAAATGAATGCTTGCCTGTTGTAGTTCGCTCATCAAAGCTGTGCCAAAGTGTTGCAGTTTTTGCATCAAATTCCATTAATATCCATTTGCTATCCAGGTAGCCGTTAAAACTTTTAATTCCCGATAAATTATCACTGATTTTAAAAATCATTTTTGATAAACCAGCCATGCTTTTTCCATCGGCAATATTAATTGGTGAAATCCGTGGAGCAATGGTATCAACTGCAATGTAAAAACTGCCGAAGTTTCTTGGTGTTGCTTTTACGAAGCCGTTATCATAGGAACCGCCCTGTGTAGAGCCATTTGAATTGACGATTAGTGCTTTTGATCTTAAATTCTCCGGAAGCTGATCGGCTTTAATCCATAAATCAAAACCAACATGAAGTGGGGTATATCGGTTGTGAATTTGATGGATAGCGGACCATGCATTTCCTGCTGGTTTTGGAAGCTTTTTATAAACAAAGTTTAAATCATTATACAAAGTTCCTTTTGGAAACACCACTTTAATATCCTCCGTATTAAATTCATTTACTTTATTGTACGGATAGATAAGGCCTGATGGAGTAATTGGTGCCACGGATGGTGCATTTCCTGCATTTACGGTAAAAGGTAAAATGGAAGAATTGCCTTTAGAATCTGTTATGATATAGCGAAGCTGATGCGTGCCGCCATCATTAAAATTAATTTTTCCGCTGTTTACCAATCCGCTGTAAATTTTTAACGGGTTTCCAGGATCGATAAAACTCTTCTGAATACTTCTTTTGGTATTGAGGTATGTTGGATAATCAATATGTGAATTAATCGCTTTACTGTTTTCGAAAGCAAAACGCTCCAGTGCAGAAGTATAAATCATCTTTCCATCCAGTTCCAGTTGAATAGAATACACACCATTTGTGCCAGATGCACCATTATGCCGATCTGTGGTAACTACTCCAAAACCAACTTCACCAGTTAAACTAACTGGTGCAACAGCTTTATAATTTCCATTTGCACCCGTAATGCCAATAGCTTGTTTAGGTGTAAATTCATTAAATGTTTTGCCGTTTAAACGGTAAACGTATAAACCATGAATAACTGGAGGGATGTTATCCGGGATGATAATTCCAAAGAACTGTGGGTTAATAGTCTCTTCGGTTTTGGTATCCCTGATTTCAAAATGTAAATGCGGGCCACCAGAACTGCCGCGGTTACCTGACCAGGCAATTACTTCACCTTTATGTACCGGAATAAGTGTTGCATCTGGAAATTCATCAATCTCAAATGATTTCTTCTCATACTCCAGATTTTTTACAATAGTGGCAATTTTTGGTGAAAACCGTTGTAAGTGCCCATACACTGTAGTAAAACCATTTGGGTGATTGATATAAAGTGCCTGTCCGAAGCCACTATTTTGAACCCTTAACCTCGAAATGTAGCCGTCTGCAACTGCATAAACCGGATAGCCTTCTCTTTGATTGGTTCTAAAATCCACACCTGAGTGAAAGTGGTTGCCTCTTATTTCTCCAAAGGAACCTGCGAGGGCGGGAGGAGTGATATCCAGTGGTTGTCTGAAATCTGTAATGGGATATTTATTGTTGCTGAATATTTGCTGCGCATGAAGCACATTAGTGGTTATAGAACAACAAATAAAAAGTGAGATATTAAATAGATTCAGGATCGGTTTTTTAATCATTCCTTATTTAACTTCAAAATTTAAAAGTTGTTTGCCATTTAGCCACGCGGCTAACTTATCACCTTGATTAACACGGCCAACCCCTTCAGGTGTACCTGTAAAAATCAAATCACCTTTTTTTAAAGTAATATACTTCGAAACAAAGCTGATGATCTTTTCGAAGGAGAACAATAAATCTTTAGTGTGGCCATGCTGGCGTGTTTCACCATTAATTTTTAATTCAAAGTCCAAAAGGTATAAATTTTCAAAATCGCTCTTAGGCAAAAAGATACTTACGGGTGCAGAATGGTCAAAGCCTTTGGCCAACTCCCATGGGAGGCCTTTTTCCTTGTGTTTACTTTGGATGTCGCGGGCTGTAAAATCAATTCCTAAACCAATCTCGTCATAATAATTTGAAGCAAATTTTTCGGCGATGTGCTTTCCTTCCTTGCATATTTTTAAAACCACTTCAAGTTCATAATGAATGTCGTCAGAAAAATCGGGAAGGTAGAAAGGTTTGTTATCTTTTAATAAGGCCGTATCTGGCTTCATAAAAATGACCGGAGTAGTTGGAACGGGATTATTTAGTTCCTTAGCGTGTTCAGCATAATTCCGGCCTATGGCTATAATTTTCATTTCTTATGGGTATAGAGTGTGGGTATGAGATCGCTCATACCTTTCCAAAAATAGAAAAGAAAATGATTTTATAAAACTGAGATTCGTTTTACCTGGCTTTCTGACCCTGCTGTTACCCTTAAAAAGTAGATGCCTGCATTTAGACGGCTTGGAATATTGAAGCTTTTGGTTTGCTCTCCAGCATTTAAGCGTTCATTTGAAAGTGTAACCACTTCATTACCTAATAAATCTATAATTTTTATTGTGGTTTGGGTACCATCTTTGCCAATAGCTAAAATGATATTTAATTGATCTTCAACTGGATTGGGATAAATTTTTACGACTGTTAACAATTTATCTTTTGCTGGAGCAACAGTAACGCTTTTTGTAACGCTTGAATAGGAATTGTAAACTCCAGAATAGCCAAATGTACCAAACATCGGTTTATAAGATTCGATATTTGCCTTTATTTCTGGTACTCTGATTGATTTTTTTGATTTATTTTTTAAGCTGATGTGAATACTATCGGCTTGTTGCGACCAGGAATTTAAACTACACAACAAAACCATACACAATGTGCATATAAATTTTGTGAGTAACGTTATCCTAGTGTAGAGTTTCATCAAATTGGTGAAGCAAATGTATTAATTTTAAACAAAGAAATTAAACATTTTGTTTGAAAGCTATATTTTAACACAATTTAACAAAAATACCTGTTTTCAATCATGTTAAAAATACACAATAATTTGGTTGTTAATTTGTTAGACATAGTTTACTTTTGCCCCCACTAAAAAACATAAAAGTGTCAAATCATAAAAATGTTAATGCATTAACCGCCGGTGGGGTTCTGATCAGTTTAGGAATCGTATTTGGAGATATTGGTACATCGCCTCTATATACGCTCAATGCAATTTTTAAAATTATTTTAGGTGTCAGAGATGGTGTAGTTACCAATCCCGGTGCCATCACACCTGATGTTGTTTTAGGCGTACTATCCTGTATTATCTGGACATTGACACTTCAAACAACCATCAAATATGTTATTATAACCTTGAGGGCCGATAATAAGGGAGAGGGAGGTATTTTTTCATTGTTCTCTTTGGTAAGGAAAAAGGCTAAATGGCTCGTTGTTCCTGCTATTATTGGTGGATGTGCTTTATTAGCAGATGGAATTATTACACCTAGTATTACAGTAACTTCGGCAATTGAGGGTTTAACCAGTAAATTTGATGTTCCGGTTATCCCAATTGTTTTAACCATTTTATCCATGCTGTTTATTATTCAGCAGTTTGGTACCAATCTGGTTGGAAAACTATTTGGACCTGTAATGTTTGTATGGTTTGCTATTTTAGGGGTTATAGGTGTTTCCTTTATCATTAAAGACTTTAGCATTTTAAGGGCATTGAATCCATATTATGCGATGCATTTATTGGTCACAAATCACAATGCATTTTATATTTTGGGTGGTGTATTCTTATGTACCACTGGAGCCGAGGCATTATATTCCGATCTTGGTCACTGCGGAAGAAACAATATCAGAATCAGCTGGATTTTTGTTAAACTTACTTTAATTCTTAACTATTTGGGTCAGGGCGTTTGGATACTACAAAACTCAGGTAATTTTATGCCTGGTGCAAAAATGAATCCTTTCTTTATGATTGTGCCTGAACAGTTTCAAATTGGTATGGTTATTTTAGCTACTATGGCTGCAATTATTGCTTCTCAAGCATTGATTAGTGGTTCGTTCACTTTGATATCCGAAGCTGTACGTTTAAACCTCTGGCCAAAAATCCGAATTGTTTATCCTACGGTTTCAAAAGGTCAGTTATATGTTCCATCTATTAACTGGATGTTGTGGATTGGTTGCTGCGGTATCGTATTATTATTTAAAGAGTCTGAACGAATGGACGCGGCTTATGGTTTATCTATCACTATAGCCATGTTAATGACAACTATTTTAGTGAGTTATTACCTGCGGAGCAGAAGATTCCCTAAATATTCTATTTTGATTTTCTTCCTGACTTACATCGTTATCGAAGGAACATTTTTAGTGAGTAACTTAACCAAATTTGTGCATGGTGGTTGGGTAACCGTATTAATCGGATCATTGTTGTTTACCATCATGTGGAGCTGGTTTGTAGCCAGAAAAATTAAAAACCGTTTTGTGAAATATGTGGAGATTGAAGATTACTATCAAATTTTAAGTGAATTAAGTAGTGATGAATCTGTTCCAAAATATTCTTCACAGTTGGTTTATTTAACCAGTGCAAATTTTAAAACAGAGATAGAATCCAAGATTATTTACTCCATTATTCAGAAAGAACCTAAACGAGCTGATGTATATTGGTTGGTTCACGTTGATGTAATGGATGAGCCGTATACAATGGATTACAAAGTAGAATTTTTAATCCCAGGGAAGTTAATCCGAATTGACTTTAGATTAGGTTTCAGAGTGGAACAACGTGTAAACCTACTCTACCGTAAAGTGGTTGAAGAATTGGTGAAAAATGGAGAAATAGACATTACCAGTCAGTATAAATCTTTGAATAAACATAAAATTGCAGGAGATTTCAGGTTTGTATTGTTGGAAAAACACCTGTCTAAATTTACTAAGCTGAGTTTCTACGAGCGTCAGATTATGGATTATTATTTTATCCTTAAAAAGTTAAGTTTATCAGAAGAACGCAGTTTTGGCTTGGATAGCAGTTATGTGGATGTAGAAAAGGTTCCTTTAATATTTGTTACGCCTGACGATATTGAGTTGAATAGATTGGCTGTATAATGATCAAGAACTTATTAATAGTATTTGCTGTTTTATTATTTATAGTAGGGCCTGCAGCCAAGGTAAATGGTTTGCCACATAGCGAATATTACCTTATTCTTTCCGGAATAGGGCTTATTATACTAACTATTTTTGTGTTCAAAAAACGAAGTGGATAGCGTAAATAGATTTACTTGTCGTTTGGTGATAACACCAACCGAAGGCATAATCTTCCGAACACATGGTGATAATACCAATCTAAGATTGAATTAGTGCTTTTTGTTATACAACTATAAGGGGAACTCCCCTCCTAATTTAGGAGGGGTAGGGGGTGGTTATCCGTTTTCAATCTACAAATCATAATCTTCCGAACACTTACAGTAACACTAACTGAATGTAAATACCAACCGAAAGCAGACTTTCTTATCGGTCGTGTGTCTCCACCGACCGAAACTGAATCTGAGCATGATATCTGTTCGTACGTTGCAAACCGATAGCGGACACTTCTCATTAGTCAGTATCTTGCTTAGAAAAATTAAACTTCAGGATGAGCTAACTTACTGTGTCTGTAGCCGTATGCAAAATAAACAATCAATCCGATAACCAGCCAGATTCCAAAACCGATCCAGTTGGAAATTCCCAGTTCACACATCATATACAAACAACTGATTAATCCTAAAACCGGAATCAGTGATAGGTTTTTAGTGATGCAATAATAGGAGATGATCACGCAGATGATCAGAAAAATCCACATGGGGATTTTATGTTTGAACAAGCTCCAGCCAGTTTCATATTTCTTGTCAAATGAAACCTTTGA
This sequence comes from Pedobacter psychrotolerans, assembly GCF_004340665.1. Lineage (GTDB taxonomy): Bacteria > Bacteroidota > Bacteroidia > Sphingobacteriales > Sphingobacteriaceae > Pedobacter > Pedobacter psychrotolerans. Next base: position 81,982 of record NZ_SLWO01000002.1, on the reverse strand, counting down.
TGCAGCGATAAATTGTTCATAACGATCGCCTGGTAAGGCGCTTAGGTATGATTCCGCATCTACTTTTTCTGCAAGAATAATTTGTGGTGCAGCATCTTTAACAATTTCTTCCTTTACGATTTTGAGTTCCTCACCTTTTAAAGAAGTCACAAAATTTACGGTAGTAATCGTTTTTGGTGTGTTGAAGAAGAAGGCTTTGGTTTCCTTTTGAAATTGAACAAAAGCGAATGCCAGTGCTGCAATTAGTGCAATAGGCACAATGAATTTACTGTTAAGATATGGAATTTTGAATTTACCCCGTTGCACATCAGGGCGGTTTTGCAATACCAGCACACCTGCGCATACCAATACAAAGGCAAATAAAGTACCTATAGAACAAAGATCGGTTACGATGGTTAAATTCATGAAAAGCGAAGGAACGGCCACTACAAAACCTACCACAATAGTTGCAAAAGATGGTGTTTTATATTTGGGGTGAATTTTTGAAAAAGATTTTGGTAACAAACCATCCCTGCTCATACTCATCCAGATCCGAGGCTGGCCCATTTGGAAAACCAGAAGTACACTGGCCATTGCAAATACCGCACTAACAGCGATAATTCCACTCATTAGTTTTAAATTAATCTGATCAAAAACAAAGGCTAATGGATCACCTACAGCAAGTGTATCTGATCTTACAATGCCTGTTAAAACCAGTGCAATAGCCACATATAGAACGGTACAAATGATGATGGCCCACATCATACCACGTGGTAAATCGCGTTGTGGGTTTTTACATTCTTCTGCAGTGGTTGATATCGCATCGAACCCTATGTATGCAAAGAATACGGCAGATACACCTTTTAAAATTCCCGACACGCCATTAGGTGCAAAAGGGTTCCAGTTTTTAGTGTCAACATAAAATATTCCAACAGCTAAAACCAATAAAATCACTGCCAGTTTAACTACTACCATTGCATTACTGGCATTACGACTTTCTTTCATACCCCGGTAAATTAACCAGGTAATTAATATAATAATCCCCAGGGCCGGAAGATCAGCCACCAGGTGGAAGCCACCAATTTGAGGAGCAGTACGCCAGGCGTTATTGGCTAAGGCTGTAGCAGGATCCAAGGCTGTAATACTTTTACCAGCTGCTCGCAATGCTTCAGCATGTTCATGTCCGTTATAGGCACTTAGGTAATCCATTGTTGCCCAATCTGGAACATGGATGCCATTGATGCCGAGAAAGGGTATTTTAATGGTAGAGAGCAGACCAGTAAAATAATCCGACCATGAAATCGCTACCGTAATGTTTCCGATTGAATATTCCATGATAAGCGACCAGCCGATGATCCAGGCCACTAATTCACCGAACGCAACATAAGAGTAGGTATAGGCACTTCCTGAAACCGGGACCATTGAGGCAAATTCTGCATAAGCAAAAGCAGCGAAACTACAAGCAACAGCAGTAAAGATGAAAAGAAAGATTACTGCAGGTCCACCATCCGCACTGGCCTTGCCAATCGTGCTGAAAATTCCGGCACCAATGATTGCGGCAATACCAAACGCAGTTAAATCGCGTACGCCAAGTGTTTTGTGAAGTGTATTTTCATGATCGCCATAGCCGCTTGCTGCATCTTTTAATATCTTTGAAATAGATTTCTTCCTGAATAGCTTTTCGAACATCTTAATTTGCTTGTAGTATTCTTCAAACTTATAAAAATATCAGTTAAAAACGTTTAAAGCAAGATATAATTTTCGAATCAGCGTGTTTTTACATATGTTAAAGTTTAAAATTTGAGCATTATTGGTGAAATGTCAAAATTTGCGAATGTTTGAAAAGCATTAACCTTTATTTGATTTGCATAATTTATCCATGTTCTAAAATGATACTTTTGTCGTCTTAAACGAATCAAGCCATTTTTTAGAAATGAAAATTGTTTGATTATAATATTAATTTTAAATGCAAACGGTTTCAGACAATATCACCTACATAAAAGAAAAGAATCAAAAAATAGCCACTTTTCTTGCTTTTGCTTTAATTCCGCTTTCGGGCTTCGCTACAGATATCTATATTCCATCTTTACCTACCATGGCAGGAGAGATGCAGGTGAGCAGTATTCAGGTTCAACTTACCTTAAGTATATTTCTGATCAGTTATGGGGTATCTCAATTATTTATTGGAAGTGTTTTAGATAGTTTCGGGCGGTATAAAATTTGCCTTTATGCACTGTTAATTTTTGCTGCTGCCAGTATTGTAATTGCGATTACCCATAATATCTATCTGATTTATTTCATGCGGGTAATTCATGGTTTAACTGTTGGATGTATTGTTGTAGCAAAACGTGCTTATTTTGTTGATTTATTTGAAGGTGATCAACTTAAACACTATTTAAGTCTGTTCTCAATCATTTGGTCAACCGGACCAATTATTGCACCTTTTGTTGGAGGATATTTACAGCTGGCTTTCGGATGGGAATCCAACTTTTACTTTCTTGCTGGTTTTGCTCTCGTTTTTGCTTTACTCGAGTTTCTTTTCAGCGGAGAAACATTAAAGCATTTTACAGATTTCCAATTAAAAAAGATTGTCGGTATTTATGTTAGCATGATTAAAACCACATGCTTTACGTTAGGTATTGTGATGTTAGGTTTAGCTTATTGTATGGTAATGGTGTATAACATGACGGGCCCCTTTATCATTGAGCATGAGTTGAAATTTTCTCCAGTGATTGCGGGTTACAGTTCTCTGGTTTTAGGCTTTGCCTGGATGGTTGGCGGTTTTATTGGTAAGGCAACCATTAACCGTCCGTTTTTTAGGCGCCTTGCCATTAATTCAGCATTGCAACTTTTATTTGTAACCTTAATGATTTTAAGCTTAAGCCTGATTAGTAATTTATATTCCTTGATCTTTTTCGCCTTTATCATTCATATCGGTGCTGGCTATACTTTTAATAATTACTTTACTTTTTGTCTAAGTAAATTCCCGAAAAATGCAGGTATTGCAGGTGGTTTAACAGGAGGAATTACCTATGTGATTGTTTCTTTCCTAAGCTATGGCGTTGTTAATCTTTTCCCGGCAAAAGATGAGCGTAATTTGAGTTATAGCTATCTAGTGATGATTTTAATTTCGGTATTGGTGATGTTTGTGATTATGAAAACGAGGAAGAAAGGTGAGTTAACGATTTAATATAGTTCAATAGATTGCGCAGATTATTGTATTAACCATTTAAATCTGTGGAATTATTTGTCGCAAAAAGTATTGGAATGTTATGGACAGTTCTAAACCGATTAATTTATTGCTAATATTATTTTACTTTTAAATAAGTTCCTTCCAATGTTGCATTAAATCCAAATTCGCAATCACTTATTTGACCCGGACTTTCCTGGGTAATCATTAAGAAACCATTATAGAATTTAATCCTGAATTTGCAAGATTTGTTCACCAAAATAACCAGCTGATTGTTTTTTAAAACAGCCTTTCCCGATGCATCAGCAATGTTTCTTCCAGGATCACGAGTGACGGAACTAATATCATAAGTATACGTGTTGCCACTCAATTTCTTAATTGAAATATTTCCCTGATAACCTTTATCTCCATATTGATACGCATATTCACCTGTCAACTGATCTGGTTGAAGCGGAGAAAATATTTCTGGTTGAAGATTTGGATTGTCTTTAACAGTCAGTGACGTAGCATAACTGGTATCAGCTTTAGTCGCCGACCAGTTGCCTTCCAGTTTATTATTTTTAAGCGTAGCATAAATACTTCCACTGATATTTCCATCTTTTTCAAATTCATGCAATGAATACTGATTATGATCCTCTATGAGGCCAATAATTTTAATTGGCTTTTTTAATTTAGTATTCAAATACCTGATGTTTCCTAAAATGAGCTGATTGGAAACGGAAATATTTAATTCAACCGGAATCTTTTTATTAATAAAACCTGTTAAAGTATATTTCTGTATAGTATTATTTTGCTGTGCGTGGCAAATGCTTGTCGCAAAGCTTAAAAGGATCAATATTATTTTCAAAGCACGCATAGAAATGTTTTTATCTAAAAATAGAAAAGTCGCGGGGATTAACCGCGACTTCTTAAGAATATAGATGTATTAATTATCCTAATTTCTCTAACTCATCCTTCACAAACTTGGCCAATTCCTTTACATAATCTGCACTGAAGTCAAATTTAATTCCTGCGGTTTCATAAATTTCATTAATTGGTTTCGTGTAGCCTAAAGAAAGCGCAGCTAAGTATTGATCTAATGCCTGACCTGGATTTTCTTTATAATTTTTCCAAACGGCAATAGCGCCCAACTGTGCAATGGCATATTCGATATAATAAAAAGGCACTTCAAAAAGATGCAGTTGTTTCTGCCAACCGTTACCAAACTGTTGTTCTAAGTCAGTCCAATCTGCAAAACCAGCTCCAAACCGACTGTAAATCTGCTTAAAGGTTTCCTCACGGTCTGCTGCAGTATGTTCAGGATTGGTGTAAATCCAGTGCTGAAATTGATCAATTACCGCAACCCATGGTAAAGTTTTAAGTACATCTGCCAATTGTTCTTTTTTAGCACGGATCAAATCTTCCTCGTTATCAAAATAAACATGCCAGTTGTCCATGGATATAAGCTCCATGCTCATGGAAGCCAATTCGGCTACTTCAGAAGGGCAATGCTTAAAATCATTTAATTCCAGGTTTGCAATTAAGAAAGTATGGATCGCATGACCACCTTCATGAACCATAGTCGTTAAATCGCGAAGCGAATTTGCCGAATTCATGAAAATAAATGGTGCACCCGTTTCTGCCAGAGGATAATTATATCCACCCGGAGCCTTACCTTTTCTGCTCTCTACATCAAAAAGATGATTGGCCTTCATGGTCGCGAGTTTTGCGCCTAAATTTTCATCAATGGCGTTAAAACAGGCAATACTTTTATCAATTAATTCTTCGCCATTATTAAATGGTTTCAGTGCGGGTTTTCCACTGATGCTCACCTCTAAATCCCATGGTTTTAGCGTTTCCAAGCCTAAAGCTTCCCGGCGTTTTTCTGCCTGCTCTTTTAAAATGGGAACAATTTCTTTTTCAATTGCATTGGCAAAATCATAACAGTCTTGTGGAGTGTAATCAAAACGACCCAATGCCTGGAACATATAATCACGATAGTTTTCAAAACCTGCATTTAAAGCCGCCTGATGTCTCATTTTGATTAATTCATCAAATAAAATATTCAGATCATCCTTATCAATTAAACGTCGTTGCTGAATGGTTTTCCAGGCATGTTCACGAACTTCACGATTTAAATCTTTAATGAAAATTGATGCTTGCTCTAAAGTATATTCCTGCCCATTAATTTCCACACTCATTGCACCAGTGATGCTCTGATATTTTTGCTGTTTAACCTGCAATTGTGTAAACAATTCAATGTTTTCTTCACGATAAATTTCCAGCGCTTTTTTAATCGCCCTACTATACACGAAGAATTTTTCCTTCTCCAGATCATCCATAAAAGGACTTTCCACAAATTTCTTGTTTAATTCGTTAGATAGCGGTGAAATTTTTGGCTCAATCTCTTCTGCAAAATATTGAAAGCTTTTAACCAGTTCTTCATTGGCTGTATCGCAACTCATTTTAATGTACCGCCAGGCAAAATCCTCTTCAAGTGCTGCTTCCAGTTCAGAACGGTCTTTCAACCATTGCTCCAACGCTTCTACATTATTGATTTCGCGATTTTGTAATTCTGTGAATAGTGGCGACAGGCTTTCCCATGTAATAGTCAAATCTTGTGGGATATATGTTCTGGTTTTTTTTTCTATAATCATATTTTGTTAATTATTGAATTACAAAATTATTGAGTTAGGGAATGATTGAAGGGCATTTAATATTGACAAACATTCCTTATTCAAAATTCTCTCATTTCTATTACTTATGTCTGATGTAAGCGTCGATTAAAAAGCAAACGGCAAATACCACAGAGGCATAGCCATTCAAAGTCTGAAACGCCCGGTTTACTTTACTAATGTCATTTGGTTTAACGAGCAAATGCTGATAAATCAACATAGAGCAGAAAAATACAATTCCAACGTAATATACCCAACTGAATTCAGTAAAAAATACAGGTAGGATTACACATGTTGCTGAAAGTACATGCAGTAAAACGGATACGTTCAGTGCATTTTTTATGCCAAGTGCAGAAGGAATAGAATGTAATTTTTCTTCACGATCAAAGGCCTCATCCTGTAGAGCGTAAATAATATCGAATCCGCTTACCCAAAAAAGTACTGTAAAAGAATATAAAACCGGGACAAGTGCAAAGTGACCTGTTACTGCAATGTAAGCACCAATAGGAGCGAGCGCAAGGCCAAGTCCGAGAACCAGGTGACACAGTGCAGTAAATCTTTTAGTATAACTGTAAAACAGCACCACAAATAAGGCAACAGGTGATAAATAGAAGCACATCGGATTGATGAAGTATGTGCTAGCGATTAACAACACGCAGTTGATGATCACAAAGATTAATGCTTCATTGGCCGAAACTTTTCCGGCAGGAATATCACGCATTTGCGTACGGGGATTTTTTGCATCGATATCTCTATCCAGATAGCGGTTAAATGCCATGGCGGCATTCCTGGCAAATACCATACAAAGCAAAACCAAAATCAATTTATGCCATTCGAAAGGATTGTCAGTCGTGGTTACACCCAAAAAGAAGCCAATCATTGCAAATGGCAATGCAAAAACGGAGTGCGCAAATAGTACGAGTGAAAAATATTTTTTCATTGATTGATATACGAATATTTTATGTGTCCGATTTTCAGCCGTAAACTGAAATTGCTAACTGTTTAAAACTTTTTATAGTCTGTCGGAACGACAAAATCTTTATTTACTTCACTAATAAATTGCAGCACATCATCTTTCCCATTTCCTTTTTCTGCAGACGTGATAAACGTTGCCGGAATTTCTTCAAAGAAATCACCCAGTTTTTTTCTAAATGCTGCTACATTCTTTTGTGTGGTTGTCATTCCCTGTTTATCTGCCTTTGTAAATATCAGTGAGAATGGAATTTGCTTTTCACCCAACCAATAGCAAAATTCAATATCAATTTGCTGCGGATCTAAACGGCTATCAATCAAGACAAAAATACATTGCAAACTTTCTCTCTTGGTAATGTAAGCACGAATAAATTTCTCCCATTTCTCTCTGCTGGTTTTTGAAACTTTTGCATAACCGTAACCGGGAAGATCGACGATATACCACTTCTCATTAATTAAAAAGTGGTTAATCAATTGTGTTTTGCCTGGACGTTGCGAAGTTTTAGCCAATCCATGCTGATTCACTAGCATATTAATTAAAGAGGATTTCCCTACATTAGAGCGACCTATAAAAGCATATTCAGGCATTAATGGCGCTGGTAATGCCGAAATTTGGGTGTTGCTGCAAACAAATGTTGCCGTTTTGATAACCATATGGCAAATGTAACAATTAGTTTTGAGTTGGGCGTTTGGAGTTAGGAGTTGAAAACCCAGCGTTGTCAGTAGTCCGTAAAGTTTGAAATCATCGCTAAACTGTAAACTCTGAACTCCTAACTGCAAACTCTTTTACTTATCTTTGCCTTACATCATGAATCAGAATATCACTCCATATCAAATAGCAGATGCAACTAAAAAAGAGCAGGTTGCAACCATGTTTAACAACATTTCAGGTACATACGATTTTTTAAATCACTTTCTCTCTTTAGGGATTGACATCATCTGGCGTAAAAAAGCCATCAAAGAATTAGTCTCTATCCAGCCGAGAAATTTACTTGATGTGGCCACTGGAACAGGTGATTTTGCATTTGAGGCAATAAAAAAGCTGCATCCCGAAAAAGTAATCGGTGTAGATATTTCTGAAGGCATGTTAGCCGTGGCGAAGAAAAAAATTAACGAACGGAGCTTGCATGAAGTGTTCACGGTACAGATGGGCGATTCAGAAGGCTTACACTTTGAACAGGACACTTTTGATGCCATTACCTGTGCTTACGGCGTGAGGAATTTCGAAAATCTCGAAAAGGGTTTGGCTGATATGTACCGGGTTTTAAAACCAAATGGTAAAATGGTAATTCTGGAATTTTCAAAACCCCGTGTATTTCCGGTAAAACAATTATACAACTTTTACTTTTTACATATCACGCCATTTTTTGGAAAACTATTTTCAAAAGATGCGAAGGCATATACCTACTTGCCTGAATCAGTAGCCGCTTTTCCTGATGGAAAAGATTTTACCACCTTAATGGAGAAAGTTGGTTTCAAAAGTACCAAACAAAGAATTTTAACGTTTGGAATAAGTTCAATTTACGTCGGCACTAAATGATAAAAAAATTAAGCCTCATTCTCTCCCTATTTTTTATCTATACTACTTCCTTTGCTCAAAATTGGGGCGGAGGAATTGATGATGAAGATTGGAGTTTTGGGTTTAACTTTCAATACATTTCCGCAGAATATAAAATCCTAAAAAAAGAAAACTGGCAGAGTCCATTTTATGAAGTTCCTGATTCTTTTGGAGTCTCTTATGATCCAAACACTGGACTTCCGGTTACCGGCCGTTTAAATTCGATTTCCAGCCCGCCATCTCAAGGTTTCGGATTGGGCTTTGTGATCAATAGAAACATTTCTGATAACTTTGATCTCCGTGCCACACCATCATTAATTTTTAGTGATCGGATTGTTCGTTATGAATACGAGCAAATGGGATCAATTGATTTGGGCAACGGACAAACCAAAAATTTTCAAACCCAAATCGATAAGAAAGTTCAGGCTACGATGTTTGAGTTCCCGCTCGGATTAAAAATAAAATCGAACCGCTTAAATAATTTCCGTGCCTACTGGTTGGGAGGAGCTAAATATTCCATTGATATTGCCTCAAAGAAAAAAACTTTTGATGAAGGTGAAAGTGCAATCAATAAGTTATTGAAAAATCAGCGAAATTACCTTTCTTATGAGACTGGAATTGGTTTTGATTTATATTTTGAATATTTTAAAATGTCGCCGGAGATTAAATTATCGTATTCTACCAATGATATTCTGCAACATGACGACACTGCTTTCGCCAATCCGATAGATAAGTTGAAATTGCGTCAATTAACGTTCAGCTTAATTTTTCAATAGCCGTACAAATCAAAAAAACTTACCTTTGCCAATAGAGGTAAATCATCGGCCTTAGTTTTATGTCGGAGGATTTATCAAGACTTAAATTCATATACATGTCTAAAATTGCTTTAATTACAGGCGCAACATCTGGTATTGGTGAAGCTTGTGCCCATACATTTGCACAGCAAGGTTATCAGTTAATTTTACTGGCCCGCCGAGAAGATCGTTTAACCAAAATTGCACATCATCTGGCCGATAAATACGAAATAGAAATTAAACAGGTCTTGGCTGACGTTCGGGATAAAAAAAGCCTATCCGCTGCGTTGGAAACTTTACCCGCTGATTGGAAGAAAGTTGATGTGCTGGTAAATAACGCTGGCTTAAGTCAGGGTTTAGATCCAATAGATCAAGGCAACACTGATGATTGGGACACTATGATTGATACCAATGTTAAGGGTTTGCTTTACATCACTAAAATTGTATCCAACTGGATGATTCCCAATCAATCTGGTCATATCATAAATATAGGATCAATTGCTGGTAAGGAGGTGTATCCGAACGGAAATGTATATTGTGCAACCAAACACGCCGTTGATGCTTTAAGTAAGGCGATGAGAATAGATCTTTTGCCCTATGGCATTAAGGTAACAGAAATTAATCCGGGTATGGTTGAAACTGAATTTTCAGTGGTCCGTTTTAAAGGAGATGAAGACCGGGCAAAGAAAGTATATGAAAATTTGGAGCCACTAATTGCAGATGATATTGCTGATGCCATTTGGTATGTGGTGAGTCGCCCGAAACATGTGAATATCAACGACATGTTGATTATGCCAACAGTACAAGCTACGGCTACAATTATTAACAGAAAGAACGGATAGGCAGGAAGTTGGGAAGGCGAAGAGCTGTAAAGTTGAGAAACACCAACTTATCAAAATAACCATCTTCCCATTTAAACTCCTTAAAAAAAATTAATTATGATATCAGACACTATAAATCAGGAAATGAAAAAAGCCATGTTGGCTAAAGATCAGGCACAGTTAAGAGGTTTAAGAGCTATAAAAGCCGCTTTGCTTCTGGCTAAAACAGAAAAAGGTTCTTCAGAAGAAATTACAGAAGAAACTGAACTGAAAATTCTTCAGAAATTAATCAAGCAGCGTCGTGAATCGGCTGATATCTACAAATCACAAAACCGTGAGGACTTATATCTGGTTGAAGAAGAAGAAATTAATGTTATTAATCAATTTTTGCCACAACAATTGGGTAGGGAAGAAGTTGCTTCGATTATTGAAGATGTAATCAAACAATCTGGCGCAACATCGGTTAAAGATATGGGTAAGGTGATGGGCCTAGCAAACAAAGCACTTGCCGGTAAAGCAGATGGTAAATTAATTGCTGAAATTGTGAAAGAAAAGCTTGCTTAAATAAGCTTAAAGCTGAAAGACCAAAGGAGGAAGCTATTCTCGGTTTTGTATCTTGATAATTGATACTCGATGCCTGATAGTGCGTTTGGATGCGAAGAATCAGGTTTTTATACCGTTTTCGGTTTTATTTCAGAAAAATGGCATAGAAATGCGAAAAATTAATTTTACTCTACTAACTTAGTGCACAATACCATCTAGAATACATATGACATACCAGGTAATAGAAGAAGAAGGATTTAAATACATTGAAGCTGGAAAAGGCCAGACACTGGTATTGCTACATGGCCTGATGGGTGAACTAAGCAATTGGGAATTGGTAATCGAACGTTTTAAGGATCGATACCATGTTATCATTCCGATTCTGCCCATATATGATTTACCTATTTTAACTCTAGGTGTTAAAGCCTTATCAAGATACCTTCATCGGTTTTTAAAGTTTAAATCGCTTAATCAGGTGGTATTGGTCGGCAATTCTTTAGGTGGGCACGTAGGCTTAGTATTTACTGTTGCACATCAGGAATTTGTAAAGGCATTGGTCTTAACAGGAAGTTCAGGTTTGTATGAAAATGCTTTCGGTGGTTCTTTCCCACGTCGGGAAAGCTATGATTATATTAAAGAAAAGGTAGAGTTCACATTTTACGATCCGGCTACTGCAACCAAAGAACTTGTTGATGATGTTTTTAAAACAGTTAACGATAGGTCACGCGTAATCAGGATTTTAACCATGGCTAAATCGGCAATTCGCCATAACATGTCAAAAGAACTATCCAAGATTACCATTCCTGTTTCTTTAATCTGGGGTAAAAATGATAAAGTTACTCCTCCGGAAGTGGCAAAGGAATTTCACCAATTATTGCCGAATTCTGAGCTTAACTGGGTTGATCAATGTGGTCATGCACCTATGATGGAGCAGCCCGAAGTATTTAATGATTACCTGGAGAAATTCTTAGATAGAATACTACTTAAATAATGTTTGCTGAAGAAATCATATCGAACGACATTCCTACACTGAATATCAATGATTCAGTGCAGAAGGCTTTAGATCGCTTAAACGATTTTAAACTAAAGCATCTGCCTGTTGTAAATGATAGTGTGCTTTTGGGTTTGGTTTCAGAAGATGATCTGCTCAATATTCATAATCACGATACACCTTTGAATGATGCTTCTGTTCATTTACTTAGCGCTTTCGTGCTTAATGATGCACATACATATGATGTAATCAGGTTACTGAGTCAGTTGCAGCTGAGTGTAGTTCCTGTTGTTGATCAGCAGAAAAACTATTTAGGTTTAATATCGATAAACGAAATGGTTGATGCTGTGGCTGAACAGTATGCTGTAAATGAACCAGGCGGGATAATTGTTCTGGAAATCAGCAACCGTGATAATTCTCTGGCGCATATCGCACAAATTGTGGAAGCGGATAATGCTCAGATTTTATCTTCTTATGTAAACTCTTTTGAGGATTCAACACGCCTTGAAGTAACCTTAAAAGTAAATAAAACTGAACTCACTTCTTTAGTCGCATCTTTAGAACGATATGATTACCAGGTAAAAGAAGTATATAACAATACGCAGGTTGATGATGGATCGCAGGAACGATACGATTCATTCATGAACTATTTAAATGTTTAAAAACTAATGATGAGGATAGCCATTTACGGGAGAGACTTTAATGATACAGTTTTGCCCTATGTTCAGGAGGTTTTTAATCATTTAGCCAATCATGATGTTCAGCCCGTTTTATACTCCAAGTTTAAAACATCGCTGCACGGAAAGATTAATTTGCCAAAAAATACGGTGATTTTTCATAATCACGCAGAGTTAAAAGAACGTGCAGATATTTTAATTAGCTTGGGTGGTGACGGTACATTATTAGATACACTTTCATTAATCCGTAATTCGAATATTCCAGTTATTGGAATCAACTTCGGACGACTAGGCTTCCTAGCCAGCATCAATAAAAATGAAATCGAATCGGCATTAAAGGCAGTAATTCATGGAGAATATACCTTAGATTGTCGTTCGCTTCTGGTGCTAGAATCAGATAATAAATTATTTGGCGAGGAAAATTTTGCCCTTAATGATATTACAATTCACCGACGTGATAATTCTGCCATGATGATTATTCATGCGAAGATGAATGATGACTTTATTAATTCTTATTGGGCTGATGGATTAATTATTGCCACGCCAACAGGTTCTACTGCCTATTCACTGAGTTGCGGTGGCCCAATCATTTATCCCGATTCCAGGAATTTTGTGGTTACTCCAATTGCTCCACACAACCTCAATGTAAGACCGGTAGTTTTACCAGATGACCGTAAATTATCATTTGAAGTGGAAGCACGTGAATCTAAATTTTTAGTTTCATGCGACAGTAGAACTGTAACAGTAGAAAGATCAGTTAAAATTTCTATAAAAAAGGCAGACTTTTGTCTTAATCTGATTCGGCTTAACAATGAAACCTACCTGAATACGTTAAGGAATAAATTATTATGGGGAATAGATACCCGTAACTACTAAATATGGTGCCGAACAAATTGCTTTTAATTCTTCTTTTCTTTGCTTTCAGTACACAAATATCACGTGGACAAGAAGGTGGTAATTGGGAATTGGGGTTAATGGCTGGTGGTGCAGGTTACATGGGTGATTTGAATCAGAACAATCCTTTAAAAATTAGTGGTATTTCAGCTGGTATCTTCGGAAAAAGAAATTTTAATCAATATTTAGGTGTGCGTTTGAATTACACCTACGGGCAAATTGAGGCTAAAGATTCAGAATCAAGCAATGCGCAGTTTAGAAATAGAAATTTAAGTTTCAAAACCAGTTTGAGTGAGGTAAGCGCCATATTAGATTTCAACTTATTTAATTTTAAACTGGGTGGTGGTAGCAGGTTGTTTTCACCTTATATTTTTGCCGGTGCAGGTGCAGTTATTTTCGAACCTACGGTTAAGTATGGTGGAGAAAAATACCGTTTAGATCGAATGGTTACAGAAGGACAGGAAAATGCTTATAGTAATGTTGCCCTCACCATTCCTTACGGTGTTGGGTTAAGGTATAATTATAAAGATACCTGGAGCATTTTTTCAGAGATTGGCTATCGAACACCTATGACAGATTATATTGATGACGTGAGTGGGCGTTATCCGGAAATTCAAAAGCAGGTTATTATAGGTAATCCACCATTTAATCTTTCAAATCCTGCAGATCCAAACAACCTAAATATTGGTATCCCTGGTACCCAAAGAGGAGATTTAAGAAAAAGGGACACTTATCTATTTGTTAGTGTTGGCATATCTTTTACCTTTGTATCCTCAAAATGCTACACGTTTTAAGCTGATTGTGACATAATTAATGGGATTTAAAGAACAAATAGACTATAGTCGCCTGCCAAAGCACATTGCTGTCATTATGGATGGTAATGGAAGATGGGCAAAAGGCCAGGGAAAAGTACGCGTATTCGGTCACGAACAAGGTGTACTTTCTGTAAAAGATATTGTGGAAGGTTGTGTAGACGTAGGTATTGAATACTTAACGCTCTATGCTTTTTCTACTGAAAACTGGAACAGACCAAAAGAAGAGGTTGATGCATTAATGCAAATCCTGATTTCTACTATCAATAACGAAACTGAAACATTGAATAAACATCATGTGAAGTTAAATGCCATCGGTAATATAGCCACTTTGCCGCAGCAATGTATCAATGATTTGCATGAAGCGATGGCCAAAACGGCACATAATGAAAAATGTACCCTAACCCTTGCATTAAGTTACAGTTCAAAATGGGAGATTTTAGATGCCGTGAAGCAAATTGCTTCTGCTGTAAAAGAAGATGCCATTTCCATAGATGATATAGATGAGGATTTATTTTCATCCAAGTTAACTACGGTTAATATGCCAGATCCGGAATTAATGATCAGAACCAGTGGAGAACACCGGATCAGTAATTATTTACTTTGGCAAATGGCTTATACCGAGTTTTATTTTACTGATGTACTTTGGCCCGATTTCAGACGCGAAGATCTTTTCGAGGCAATAGTTGACTATCAAAAACGCGAACGCCGTTTCGGTAAAATTAGTGAACAATTAAACTAATTTTTCTTTTAACACTTTTTAACAAGCGTTTAAACTAACTTAGCGCCACTTTTATACGATAAATGTAACCATTAAAGGAAAACTGAATAAAGTGATTTTTGCTTTATAAGACCAATACCTTCGTGGCCATTACTGAACAAATTACTTTAATGAAAAGAATATTTCAAGTTTTAATCCTACTAGTTTTAGCCACACCGGCCTTTGCTCAAATACGTCCACAAGGTCAGACACCGGTAACCCCATCTTTAAAAGTTGGAGGCTTAGATCTCGATTATTTCAGTCCGAAAGAATACATTATCGGCGGTACAAGCGTATCCGGAACACTGTATTTAGATAAAGATGTATTAATCACATTATCTAAATTAACCAAGGGCGATAAAGTTGTTCTTCCAGGTGAAGCAACATCAGATGCAATTAAAACGCTTTGGGCGCAAGGATTGTTTGATGATGTGAAAATTAATATTGAAAAATTTGTTCAGGATTCTGTTTATTTCGAAATCGAAGTAGTCGAGCGTCCTCGTTTAAGTTCTATTGATTTAAAAGGAATCAGCAAATCACAAAGAACAGCCATTCAGGAAAAGTTGAATGATAAAACTGGCAAAATCGTTAATGATAACTTATATAATACCACCTCTGGGATTATAAAAAAATATATGTTGGATAAGGGTTATTTCTTTACGGCCATTGATTATAAAACCCGTAAAGATCCTAATGCCGAAAACAGTGTTGTCTTAGAAGCTTACATCAATAAAGGAAGCCGTGTTAAGGTTCAGCACATAGACTTTACCGGAAACAAAGATTTTAAATCCGCTAAACTTAGAAAATATTTAAAAAGCCCTAAGCAATTTGCATGGTGGCGTTTCTGGGGTTCAGGAAAATTCTCTAAAGAGAAATATGAGGAGAATAAATTAAAGATGGTTGGTAAATTGCAGGAAAAGGGTTATCGTGATGCAACTCTTTTAAAAGACAGCATTTATCAGTACAACAAAAAGAAGGTAAATATTAAAATGGACCTTTACGAAGGGAAAAAATATTACTTCGGAAATATTAGCTGGGCAGGTAACGCCATTTATCCTGACAGTATTTTAAGTAAAGTATTAACCATTGAAAAGGGTGATGTATTCAGTGAAGAAAGATTAAATAAAAAACTGAATGGTGGTGGAGAAAACGGTGGCGATATCAACAGTATGTATACTGATAATGGTTACCTGACTTTCAATATTGATCCTGTTCAAACCAAAATTTACGGTGATACGGTTGATGTGGAAATGCGCATGTATGAAGGTCCACAGTATGTGAATAACAGAATTACGTTGAAAGGTAATACCATTACCAATGATAAAGTAGTTTTACGTGAGATTCGTACCAAACCAGGACAGAAATTTAATAAGAGTGATTTAATCCGTACCATTCGTGAGATTGGACAGTTAGGTAACTTCGACGAATCTAAAACAGTTCCTACACCTCGCCCTAATCCTGCAGATGGTACTGTTGATATTGAGTATGCTGTTGAAGAAAAACCTTCAGATCAGATTGAATTATCTGGTGGTTTTGGTGGTGGCCGAATCATTGGTACTTTAGGTTTAACTTTCAATAACTTCTCATTACGTAACCTTTTTAACCTTAAAGCTTATAAACCACTTCCAAAAGGGGATGGACAGAAGTTAAGCTTACGTGGACAAACGAATGGTAAGTATTACCAATCATATAGTTTCTCTTTCTCTCAACCTTGGTTTGGTGGTGAGAAGCCAGTAAGTTTTGGTGTAAGTGCATTTACTTCATTACAATCTAATGGATATAGCTCAGACAATGCAGCATTTCAGAAAATTCGTTTGAATGGTGTTACTGTAAGTTTAGGCAGAAGATTAAACTGGCCGGATAACTATTTCCAATTAAGCCATGCAGTAAGTTTCCAACAGTATATTTTAAATAATTATAGCGGGTTTAAATTCTCTACCGGTACATCATATAACTTTAACTTATCGCAGGAGATTAGCCGTGATTCAAGAGATTCACCTATCTTCCCTAAATCAGGATCTTTCCTTCGATTTACTATTCAGGCAACGCCTCCATATTCATTGTTTAACAAAGTGAATTATGCTACGGCATCTGATAAAGATAAATATCGTTTTACTGAATACCATAAATGGAAATTTGATTCGCAATGGTACCAACGTGTTGCTGGAAACTTAGTGGTTAAAGCACAGGCACAATTTGGTTTCTTAGGTCAGTACAGTAAAGCCGTAGGTCAATCAGCATTTGAGCGTTTCAAATTGGGTGGTGATGGTATGCAGGGATTTGACTTCTTACAAGGTTCAGAGATCATCGCTATGCGTGGTTATGCAAACAATGCTGTTATACCGAATGGTTCTAATCCAACTACGGCACAAACATCAGGTAGTCCAATTTATACTAAATATGTATTGGAGCTTCGTTATCCCGTTATTTCAAGTCAGCAAGCAACAGCATTCGTTCTGGCTTTCGCTGAAGGTGGTAACACTTGGGATCGATTTGGTGATTTCAATCCTTTCAACATCAGAAGATCAGCAGGTATTGGTGCCAGAATTTTCTTACCAATATTTGGTTTACTTGGTATAGATTACGGTCATGCATTTGATACCATACCAGGTGTTAGTGAGGGTGGTAAACAAAACTTTACTTTCAGTATTGCGCAGCAATTGGGTGGTTTTTAAAATATAGATTTTCTATCATAAAAAAGGGGATGTTTAACAGACATCCCTTTTTTTATGATTTTTAGATAAAAAATAGTTGAATTAACTTCAATTGTTAAAAAAAGTTAAATGCTTAAGTTTACTTTGGCTTTAACTATTTGATAGTATCTTTGTGAAGATTATGTTTTGATATAAACAAGTCTATTATAGTTTACATCAAATCGCTAATTAGATAAAATCATTAACAGAAAAATGAAACCATAATGGTTGTAGATATAAAAGTTTAATAGCTTTAGAAATCATAATTGCTTCATTACCTTTGAATACAAATTTACACACAATGAAAAAATATTTTTTAATCGCATTTCTACTTTGCACATCCTTTGGTGCCTTTGCACAGAAGTTTGCTTATGTAGATACAGAATACATTTTAAAGCAAATGCCAGAGTACAAATCGGCATTAAGCCAGTTAGAAGTGGCTTCAAAGCAATGGCAACAGCAGGTTGATCAGAATTTCTCTGAAATCGACAGAATGTATAAAGCCTATCAGGCCGATCAGGTTTTATTAACTGATGATATGCGCAAGCGTAGAGAAAATGAAATTATTGAAAAAGAAAAACAGGCTAAAGAATTTCAACGTCAGAAATTTGGTCCTGATGGAGATCTTTTTCAAAGCAGAGCAAAATTAATCAAGCCTATTCAGGATAAAGTTGCTGATGCAATTAAACAAATTGCCAAAGCAAAATACCTTGATTTTATCTTCGATAAAAGCAGTGAAGCAACCATGATGATTTATGCTAGCAGTAGTTACGATCTTAGTAATGATGTTGTTGTTAAGTTAGGTTACAAACCAGGAACTGCAAATAATTAGTATATTCGCCCGTTGAATTTCGAAAACAATTAGAAAAATAAAAAAGTAAAATAGAAAGATGAGAAAGTTAATTAACGTATTCTTTGTAGCAGCAGGATTAGTGTTTACAGCGAATATGGCAAGTGCGCAACAAAAATTGGGTCACATTAATTCAGAAGAAGTTTTCGCAAACCTTCCTGAAGCTAAAACGGCTCAAAGTACTTTAGAAACATTAGGAAAACAAAAACAGGCTGATATTGATGCAATGATCAAAGAATATCAGACTAAAATGACAAGTGCTCAAAGTTTAGAGAAAACCTTAAGCGAGGCAAACAAAGAAGCTGTAGGTAAACAATTACAAACTGTTGGTCAAGAATTGCAAGATTTAGAGAAACGTATCAATGATGCCCGTACAAAAGCTTCACAAGATATAGGCGCTAAACAAGGTGAGTTGTTCCAGCCAATTCAGGCTAAAGTAGCTACTGCAATTTCAGCTGTGGCTAAAGAAAAAGGTTTAGCTTATGTTTTTGACATTGCAAACGGTCAAGGTGGTAATAACCTGGTTTTCTGGGAAGGTGGTGATGATATCACAGCTTCAGTTAAAACTAAATTAGGCATTTCAGCAACTGCTACTAAAGCACCTGCACCTAAGAAATAAGTCTTGAGTCTTTAATCGGAAGTCAATAGTCTTCCTGCAAAGCAAAAAATAAAGAGCGGAATCAAGGTAACTTGGTTCCGCTTTTTTTATGCTGAGTGATTTATGAAAAATTTATTTTAGCATCAATAGTGTAGAATTTCTATTAATAAATCCTGAATGAATTCAGTAGGATGATTGTTTATATCTAAATGCTAATCAACTTCTCAGCTGACCAACTTTCCAACAATTGATAATAAAAAATAATATCTTTACCTCAATGCAAAACACTTCACCAATAGGTATTTTCGATTCAGGTTATGGTGGATTAACCGTATTCAGATCTATAGCAGATCGGTTGCCAGAATACGATTACATCTATCTTGGTGATAATGCCCGCTCTCCTTATGGTGACCATTCATTTGATACGATTTATAAATATACACTGGAATGCGTGGAGTGGCTATTTGCCAAAGGTTGTCATTTAGTTATTCTTGCCTGTAATACGGCATCTGCAAAAGCTTTGCGCACTATTCAGCAAAAGGATTTACCTGCAAAATATCCAGATAGGAAAGTGCTGGGCGTAATCAGACCTACTGCTGAAGTGATTGACGAATTTACTTTCAGCAAAAAAGTTGGAGTAATGGGAACCCGTGGAACGGTTAATTCTCAATCTTATTTATTAGAAATCAATAAGTTTTTCCCAAAGATTAATGTATTTCAGCAAAGTTGCCCGATGTGGGTTCCTTTAATTGAAAACAATGAACATTTGCAAAGTGGTGCTGATTTTTTTATCAATGAGTATTGCAGCAGTTTGATGCAACAATCTGAAGATATTGATTGTGTTCTATTAGCTTGTACACATTATCCGCTATTATTACCTAAACTTAAAAAAGTATTTCCTGATCACATTAATATTTTAACGCAAGGAGAAATTGTTGCCAATAGTTTAGTTGATTATTTAGAAAGACATCCAGAGATCAAAGCAAAACTAGCAAGAGCAGGAAAGAAATCATTTTATACCAGTGGAGATCCTTTGGCCTTTGATGAACATGCTTCGATTTTCTTTGGCGAGGAGGTAGGATCCAATAGTATGTAAAAGGTTACTATGCAAGCATAAGATATGCCTTTAAATGCTTTTAACATGCCTTAGGTATGGGCTTTGTATGGGATAGGAGTGGGGCTTGTTAAGCATTATATAGCGCATTTGTCGCGTCGTTTACTTCGACTGGTTCGTGGTGTGAAGTACTGGCCAATAGCGCATATTTATATTTTAATTCCTGGTTATTTTTAGCTATCTAATATTACTGTGGTAATTTATCTACCCTGATCAGTACAGTAGGCGATGTTAGTGCATCTAAAAATGAAACTACGGCGTCTTTTTCGGCATTGCTCAGCATTAAGCCTTTTAATAATTTATCATTTTTGGGTAGCAGTGGGTCATTCACTTGTTCTGGCTTAACACGTTGTACCGGCATCCCTATATTATACATATTCATTACACCATCTATATTGGGAAATAAGCCATTGTGAAACCATGGTGCAGTTTTCATCACATTTCGTAAACCCGGTGTTTTAAATTTGCCAACATCTTCCGGTTTCTTAGTTACGTTATATAAACCTAAATCTTCGTACTTACGTCCATAATAGGTTAAGCCATCGTTGTGAAATTCATTATCAGTAAACAATGGTCCGTTATGGCAATTGATGCAGCGGGCCTTGGTACGGAATAAATGTAAGCCCATTAATTGTTGATCGGTCAGGGCTTTTTTATCTTTAGCGAGAAATCGGTCAAAAGGTGTTCTCCTGCTCACAATGCTGCGCTGAAAGGTGGCAAGGCTTGAGAAAATTTTTGTATTGGTAATTTTAGCATTACCGAATGCATCAATAAAGTATGGCTTGTAGCCTTTAATTTTACTGAGTTTTTTAGCTAGCGCTTTTGTATCCTATTTGCAGATGGAATTGGCCTGTTCTGTTTATCTATAACTTTGCCTTCGATAACTGTTCTTGAACAGTTGTGGCTAAGAACATGAATAATAATATGTAAAGTTTCTTCAATTTAGAATCATCCTAATTGAAATAAGAATACATTATGCCAATGTCTTGTTTAAAATAGTATTGCAAACAGTTTAAATTTAAGTAATTCAAACAAGCAAATAAATTAATTTTTTTACTTGCTTGTTCAAATACACATAACTTTATAAATACCGCACTTTAATCCATTGTTCCGGTGATTCTTCTACGAGACCTCTAAACGCATTTGAATCAGTACGCCATGGGTCTATGTTAAAATAACTCTCATCAGCAGATGCCCATTGACCTTCTTGACCGCCAATTAAACCATGTACATTACCGTTCAGTAAAACATCCTGACAATAGTACAGGTCTACAATACCCTGATCTATAAATCTTTAATTTTGCCCAGAATCATCTAAAATAAGGTGATCACTACTTTGAAGATTAGTTAATGTACCGCTACTTATGCAGTTGTATGAGTGGAATTCATATTCTTGACCAATAAAACTAGAACTCAAGTTGTTACTTGCATAGATGCTATTTGTTTATTATAGTAAACAGAGAAATTTTTAAAAATCTTGCTTAGATCCTCACCTTTTATATTGGTTAACTCATTTTTACTGATTCTTGAATAACCATACCCTTCTGGTGATAAAGAAACTTCTTGTAAAGTTGGTTTTACTTGATCGTTTGTTTCCTTTTTACAAGAGTAAAGCAAGCTGATAATAATTACAGCAATTAGTGTCGTTAATTTTAAATTTCTTTTCATAGTCTTAGTTTTTAGTTAAAAATTATCTGATCTTCAATTGTAATTAATCATTTTGTTAATTACAATTTATTTTTAATTATTCTAAATAATAGTATTAGCTATATTAATTTTGAATTAACCTCTTCGTGACAAAAGAAAACACTTTTGTTTAGGTTGTGAGTATATAAAAGGATAACTTTGCGGCTTCAAACCCACACAATGAGTGATCAGATAAAACACGAATGCGGAATCGCTTTTATTCGCCTGTTAAAACCACTTTCTTACTACCAGCAAAAGTACGGTACAGCACTTTACGGCCTTAACAAATTATACCTTTTAATGGAAAAACAGCATAACCGGGGCCAGGATGGCGCAGGTATAGCTACCATTAAACTGGATATGAAACCAGGCAGTAGATACATCAGCCGATACCGAAGCATGGCTTCGAATGCGGTAGCAGATATCTTCGAATATGTTCAAAACAAATTCGTTGATATTCAAGAAAATACTCCTGAATTAATGCAGGATACAGAATGGCTCAAAGACAACGTAAGCTTTATCGGCGAAGTGTTAATGGGCCATTTGCGTTATGGTACGCATGGTAAAAACAGTATCGAAAATTGCCACCCTTTTTTAAGGCAAAATAACTGGATGACGCGTAACCTGGTCATTGCCGGAAACTTCAACATGACCAATGTTGATGAATTATTGGAGCAATTGTATGAATTAGGGCAGCATCCGAAAGAAAAAGCTGATACAGTAACGGTATTGGAAAAAATCGGTCACTTTTTAGATGATGAAAACCAGGAGCTTTTCGATCAATACAAAAAAGAAGGGCACGATAACGTGGCCATTACACACAAAATTTCAGATCATTTAGACATTGCGAATATCCTTCGCCGATCAGCTAAAACCTGGGATGGTGGATATTCAATTTGCGGGATGGTTGGTAATGGCGATTCGTTCATCATGCGTGATCCGGCAGGAATTCGTCCGGCTTACTATTATTATGATGATGAAATCGTGGTTGCAGCATCAGAAAGACCAGCTTTACAAACTGCATTTAATATTCAGTTTAAAGATGTAAAAGAAATTGATCCAGGGCATGCGCTAATTATCAAGAAGAACGGTGAAGTAAGCATGGAGCAATTCCGTGAACCTACCGAAAGACTTTCTTGTTCTTTTGAAAGGATTTACTTTTCTAAAGGAAGTGATGTTGAAATCTATCGCGAACGTAAACAGTTAGGTCGTTTATTGAGTGAAAAAATACTTCAGGCGGTTAATTACGATTTGAAAAATACAGTATTCTCTTTCATCCCAAATACGGCAGAAGTTGCATTTTTTGGGATGGTAGATGGTGTGCAACAATATGTTCGCAGGCACCAAAAAGATATATTACTGCATAAGAAGGAGTCATTAAGTGATGAGCAATTGGAGGAACTGTTGTCGCTTGCACCAAGAGTTGAAAAACTTGCTGTAAAGGATGTGAAATTAAGAACATTTATTACGCAGGATGCCGACAGGAGTGAAATGGTGGCACACGTTTATGATACCACTTACGGCATTATCAATAATCACCAGGATACCTTAGTGGCACTTGACGATTCGATTGTTCGGGGTACAACTTTAAAGCAAAGTATCATTAAGATTGTTGATCGTTTACATCCAAAGAAAATCATCATTGTTTCTTCTGCACCACAAATTCGCTACCCTGATTGTTATGGTATTGATATGAGCAGAATGGGGCAATTTGTTGCCTTTGATGCAGCAATACAATTGCTTACTGAACGTGGAATGTGGCAGGTAATTGAGGATGTTTACACGAAATGTAAAGCTTCATTATTATTGCCTAAAGAAGAGATTGTTAATCATGTTAAAGAGATATATAAACCTTTTTCTCCTGAAGAAATCTCTGCAAAAATTGCGCAGATTATCACGCCGAAAGGAACAGTTGCGTCAGTTGAGGTGATTTATCAAAGTCTGGAAAACTTACATGAGGCTTGTCCGAAAAATAAAGGTGACTGGTATTTCTCAGGTAACTATCCAACACCAGGTGGTAACAAAGTAGTTAATAAAGCTTTTGTAAACTGGAAAGAAGGAAATAACCAAAGGGCTTACTAAGCGAAGGTTAAAATATAATATTGGATGGCTCATATGAAAATATGGGCCATTTTTGTTGATGCGAATTGGGTTTGTCTGGTTGAACTTGATCAACAGGTGAGTCGTCATGCAAGTAGGTACGACGAAGCAATGACGATTTTGCTAGAAGAATCGTCTTCCTGAACTTGTTTCAGAATCTTATCTAAATAGGTGCTGAACTAAATTTACTGCGTAGCTTTCCGCTGTGCTACAGGTCAGCAAGACGATTCGTTTAGTGCATCCCCACGAAAAAACTGAATAGATTGCTTCATCCAATGAAAAATTGGCTTCGCAATGACGATTTTTCTAGAAGAATCGTCTTCCTGAACTTGATTCAGGATCTTATTTAAATAGCTGCTGAACTAAATTTACTGCGTAGCTTTCCGCTGCGCTACAGGTCAGCAAGACGATTCGTTTAGTGCATCCCCACGAAAAAACTGAATAGATTGCTTCATCCAATGAAAAATTGGCTTCGCAATGACGATTTTTCTAGAAGAATCGTCTTCCTGAACTTGATTCAGGATCTTATCTAAATAGATGCTGAACTAAATTTACTCCGTAGCTTTCCGCTGCGCTACAGGTCAGCATGACGATTCGTTTAGTACATCCCCATGAAAAAACTGGATAGATTGCTTCATCCAATGAAAAATTGGCTTCGCAATGACGATTTTGCTTGAGGAATCGTCTTCCTGAACTTGATTCAGGATCTT
>NZ_SLWO01000002.1:0-57489 GCF_004340665.1 Pedobacter psychrotolerans | reverse complement strand
GTAGCTTTCCGCTGCGCTACAGGTCAGCATGACGATTTGTTTAGTACATCCCCATGAAAAAACCGTCATTGCGAAGCAGATCTTTTATCTGCTGAAGCAATCTCAATCGAAGAATCTAAAATCTTTCACACCATAAAGCCCTACTAGATAGATTGCTTCATCCAATGAAAAATTGGCTTCGCAATGACGATTTTGCTTAAGGAATCGTCTTCCTGAACTTGATTCAGGATCTTATCTAAATAGGTGCTGAACTAAATTACTGCGTAGCTTTTCGCTGCGCTACAGGTCAGCATGACGATTTGTTTGGTTCATCTCCAAGAAAAAACCGCCTTTGCGAAGCAGATCTTTCACAGCTACGATACAAATTGCTTTTAGAAAAGCATAAAAACTAAAGGCGAAACTGAAAAAGCAAGTCTTACCTGCAAAATAGATTGCTTCGTGCCTCGCAATGACGATTCATCTGGTTACAAAAAGAATCCTTAAATAATGTTATTACTTCAGAATTAAAATACTAAGCGTAGAACTGAATATAAGTTTTATAAATCAGCCAGAAAGCGAAGAAAATGATAATTACACCTGCAATTTTATTCAGCGTTTTAAGCGCATCCTCTTTAATTTTATAGCGCAATTTGCTGGAATAAAAGCTTTTTGTAGCGTCTATACTTAATTGAGTTGCCATGGCAATAAAAAAGCATACCAGCTTCTCATTCAGCATGTTGTTCAGCTTAACGGAAATAATGCCACTTACAATAATCCAAAACATTAAGGTAGATGGGGTAAGTATGCACATCAAAAATCCCTTTAACACATAACTCCTTTTACTTACTTTTTGAAGTGTGGAACTATCATAATGAACTTTAATTTTAGAAACCAGGTAGTAAATCCCAACGGCAAGCAAAAATACCCCGCCTATGGTTCCAACATATTTATCAAAATTTGCTTTATAGTCAAAGAACTGGCTGCCAAAAAGTACAAGTACAATTAATATTATATCACTAATTATAACTCCAATAGCTAAAGAAAACCCTGCCATAAAGCCTCTTTCTATACTGGTTTTTATCATTGCAAAGAATACCGGACCTGTTAAAAACGATGAAATAATCCCTGCTCCAATACCTAATAATATGGCTTCAAACATGTATTGTATTGTTTATAATATGCGAATATGCAATTTTATACCTAAACATGTAACATTTATTTTTGTTAGGAGCGACATGTAAAAATTGCGGGTTTTTAATTTTTTTTTATTTATGTTTATCCGCACTAAAACTAAAACAATTAAAATTCAGATGTCAAAAGAAACTACAAAAAATTATGGTACAGCGCTGTATACAATTATCACTGTATTCTTTTTTTGGGGCTTTGTTGCCGCGTCAAACGGTATATTTATTCCCTTTTGTAAAACTCATTTTAAATTAACGCAATTTGAATCTCAACTTATAGATTTTACTTTTTACGGTGGTTATTTTATTGGCTCACTCATTCTTTATTTAGCATCACAAGCCAGTAAAGTTGATATCCTCAATAAAATTGGATATAAAAAAGGTATTATCGCTGGTTTAATTATTTCTGCCGGAGGCGCATTATTGATGGTTCCCGCTGTTCATTCAGGCTCATTTCTGTTTATTTTATTTGCCTTTTTTGTAATCGCTCTTGGGTTTTCACTGCAACAAACCGCTGCAAATCCATTTGTTGTGGCATTGGGCGCACCAGAAAGTGGTGCCCACCGGTTAAATCTCGCGGGTGGTGTTAATAATTTTGGTGGTTTAATGGGGCCAGTTATTGTGAGTGTTGTCCTTTTTGGTACAGCAAATGATGCTGTAGCGAAGGCAGTAGAAATTTCATCTATCAATAACCTTTATTATATTCTCGCTGGATTATTTTTAGCAGTAGCCATATTCTTTGCCGTTTCAAAGCTACCTGATGTAACCAGTACAGAGAAGATTGAAGCCAGTAGCAAACCTACTGGTCCATTAGTTGTGATGATAATTGGTTTTCTTATGGTGGCCGCGGCAAGTCCTCTTGCTAACTTAACGGGTATTAGCGCTTCTATTTTTGTGTATTCTTCCTTTGTAATTATTTTAGGCGCTTTATTATTTGGCTATTTCACAAAGAAAGATAATGCTGCAAGCTGGGGTGCAATGCAATATCCACAATTGGTTTTGGGGATGCTTGCCATCTTTATGTATGTGGGTACCGAGGTAACTATTCAAAGTAACCTGGGCGCATTACTGAAACTTCCTGATTTTGGAGGCTTAAATGACGCTGGTATCAAACCTTATATCTCTTTATATTGGGGAAGTATGATGATTGGAAGGTGGGCTGGCGCAGTGAGTGCTTTTAACCTAACTAAAACAGTAAAAAATATTCTAACGGTGATAGTTCCCTTTGTGGCCTTCGGTATTATTTTAGGTGTTAACCACGCAACAGGTACTGATGTTGGCAACTTATATGTTTATGCGGTTTGCGTAGCGGTAATGGTTGCTGCAGTGTTTATTGGTCAGGAAAAGCCAGCCAAAACACTTGCCATTTTTGGTACTTTGGGTGCTATTGCGATGATTGTTGGATTATTCACTACAGGCCATGTTGCTATTTTTGCCTTTGTTAGTGGTGGTTTATGTTGCTCCATTATGTGGCCATCTATATTTTCATTGTCGATTACCGGCCTTGGTAAATATACTTCACAAGGTTCTTCATTTTTGATCATGATGATTTTAGGCGGATCCATTATTCCTCCAATTCAGGGAGAATTAGCCGATAGCGCTGGCATTCACCATTCTTACATTATTCCGGTTCTTGGATTCGCATACCTGATTTTCTTTGCTTGGAAAGTTAGTGGTGAGTTGAAGAAGCAAGGTATTGATGTAGAAAATATTACTGCGGAAGGTGGACATTAATATTTAATAAAGTAATTTTACAGCCACAGTGATCATCTCACTGTGGCTTTTTTAATGATTTTCAATGACTGATAAACTAAGTTTCGATACCATATTCATGAATCTGGCTACCGATCTATCAGCCCGTTCGCATTGTGTTCGTGCTCATGTAGGTGCGGTTTTAACTAAAGAT
Source organism: Pedobacter psychrotolerans (assembly GCF_004340665.1). Classification (GTDB taxonomy): domain Bacteria; phylum Bacteroidota; class Bacteroidia; order Sphingobacteriales; family Sphingobacteriaceae; genus Pedobacter; species Pedobacter psychrotolerans. The sequence continues at coordinate 54,420 of NZ_SLWO01000002.1, read as the reverse complement.
ACCCGAATTATCTCAATAGGTTATAATGGTCCGCCTGCCGGAACGCATAACTGCGATGAAGAATGGCCGGAACATGGATGTGCCAGAGATAGTAAGGGAAGTTGTTCTCTAGCTTTGCATGCAGAAGAAAACGCAATTCTTTATGCATCAAAAAATGGTTCTAAAATAGAAGGATGTACCTTGTATACCACCTTATCTCCGTGTATTGCCTGTGCAAGGCTCATCTTATCTTCGGGTATTAAGTTGGTTTATTATTCTAAATCCTATGCAGCCTATAAAGGTTTACCTAGTGATGAAGGTGTTGATTTTTTGAGAAAGTTCGGCGTTGAGGTGAAGTTGTTTAGTGTAGTGGAGTAGAGGGGAGTTGGAAAGTTGATTAGTCGGCGAGATGGAATACTGAAACTCTAAACAGTACTAAACGTTAAGTTGGTTAGAAGGTTAGATGGGTTAGGTAGGTTATACTAAACATCTAACAATACTAAACGTTAAATTGGTTAGAAGGTTAGATGGGTTAGGTAGGTTATACTAAACATCTAAACAATATTAAACGTTAAATTGGTTAGAAGGTTAGATGGGTTAGGTAGGTTATACTAAACATCTAAACAATATTAACCTTTAAATCGGTTAGTCTGAGATGTGGAATAAACTGCTGAACAATTCTAAACCATCCGATCACTTAAAAATCATTTGCTAATTATGTCTAAAATCTTAAATCTCGGCGCTTAAATCTCACATCTAATTGGTAGCTTTGCGGATGCAAGAAAAAATCATTATTGTCGATTTTGGTTCGCAGTTTACACAACTCATCGCCCGTAGAGTTCGCGAACTAAATATTTACTGTGAAATATATCCATTCAACAATCTTCCTGAGATTACCGATGATGTAAAAGGTGTTATCTTTTCGGGTAGCCCATACTCTGTTCGTCAGGATGATGCACCTCAAATAGACTTATCAAAATACCATACCAAATACCCTTTACTGGCGGTTTGTTATGGTGCTCAATATATTGCTCAACATTCCGGTGGCGATGTACAGCCTTCTTCCTCTCGTGAATATGGCCGTGCAAACCTAAGTTTTGTTAATCAGGAAAATAAATTGTTTAAAGGAATCAATATCGATTCTCAGGTTTGGATGAGCCATGGCGATACCATCACCAGTATTCCAGATCATTTCGAATTGATCGCCAGTACAGATAGTGTTAAAGTTGCAGCTTATCATATTAAAGATTCAAATACTTATGCCATTCAGTTTCACCCTGAGGTAACTCATAGTATTGATGGAAAGGTGCTGTTAGAAAACTTTCTTGTCGATATTTGTGGATGTAGTCAGGATTGGACTTCAACAGCCTTTGTTGATACCACCATTGCTGATATCAAGGCTACTGTAGGTAATGATAAAGTTGTTTTAGCACTTTCTGGCGGGGTAGATAGCAGTGTTGCTGCGGTTTTATTGCATAAGGCTATCGGAACAAACCTGCACTGTATATTTGTAGACAATGGTTTATTGCGTAAAAATGAATACGAAAGTGTTTTAGAACAATATAAAGATTTCGGCCTCAACATTAAAGGGGTAGATGCAAAGGATAAATTTTTGGGTCAATTGGCTGGAGTAGAAGATCCCGAGCAAAAACGTAAAATTATCGGTCGGGTGTTCATCGAAGTTTTCGACGAAGAATCGCATTTGATTCAAGATGTAAAATGGTTGGCACAAGGAACGATTTATCCTGATATTATAGAGTCTGTGTCGGTAAATGGTCCTTCAGCTACCATCAAATCGCACCATAATGTAGGTGGATTGCCTGATTTTATGAAACTTAAGGTAGTAGAGCCGCTTAAAACTTTGTTTAAAGATGAAGTAAGAAGAGTGGGTAAAGCTTTAGGTTTAGAAGCATTTATTTTAGGTCGTCACCCATTTCCCGGACCTGGTTTAGGTATCCGTATCATTGGAGAAGTTACGCCAGAGAAAGTAGCGATCTTACAGGATGCGGATAAGATTTATATTGATAACTTGAAAGAAGCTGGCCTTTATGATAAAGTTTGGCAAGCTGGGGCAATTTTTCTACCGGTTAGATCTGTAGGTGTGATGGGTGATGAGCGGACTTATGAAAATGTAATTGCCTTAAGAGCGGTAGAATCTCTTGATGGAATGACTGCAGACTGGTGTCATTTACCATATCCTGTGCTGGCTAAGATTTCGAATGAAATTATTAATAAAGTTAAAGGAATTAACAGAGTGGTTTATGACATTAGTTCAAAACCACCTGCAACGATCGAGTGGGAATAATATTAGTTCAGAGTATTGAGTCCTAAGTCAGGAGTCAATTTAAAGAATAATAGGATTATGCTGACAGATTAAACATTTGTCAGCATATTTTGTTAAAATACACATATGAATTTAAAAGGGAATTATTGGTTTTTTATCTTATTTGCCTTGCTTTTGGCGGCCTGCTCTCCAAAAATAAGAACACCGAAAAAAGACATTACTAAACAAAAAGAGAAGGAAAAGCCTGAAGAGAAAAAGCCAGCTAAAAAGTTTTCACAGGCAAATGTTTCTCTATTAGTTCCATTTAAATTAGATGAACTGAATTTAAAAACTGCCACGAAGGCTGATATTGAGAAGTTTGCAATGCCTATTGATTTTTATCAGGGCTTTAAACTTGGGTTAGATTCTGCGGCGGCATCAGGATTAAACTTTAAACTAAATGTTTTCGATACGCAGGACGATAATGCCCACATTTCTCTTCTTTACAAAAACGAACGTTTTAAGCAGAGTAACCTAATTATTGGGCCTGTTTTTCCTGCCGGATTAAAATATATATCCAATTACTCAAAGGAAAATAACGCTACAATTGTATCACCACTTGCTGCAACCAACCCGGCAGAATTTAACAATCCCAATCTGGTATCCATTGTAAACAATATAGCGTTACATGGTCAACGGATTGCAACTTATATTTCAAAAAACTTTAATCCAGCCACTACGATTGTAGTGATCATCAATCCTAAGAAAACAGATGATGAAGCTTTTGCTGCTCCGGTTAGGGAATATTTAAAAGCTAGTGGTAAATTTTTAGTTCAGGAATATGCATCAGCGTATACATTTGAAACTAAAATGCAAAAAGGTAAACATTATGCCGTGGTCATTACTTCTGCCGATCGAGCATTCGTTTTGCCTACAATTGATAAACTCTATAAGCTTAAAAATCTAGCTTCAGGAGGCTATGTGATTAACCTATTTGGTCACCCAAATTGGGTAAAACAAAATTACCCTACTGAAAAAATTCAGGCTTTAAATACCATCATCAGTTCATCTTATAAAATAGATTATAAAAACACTGCAGTAGTCAGTTTTATTAAAAAATACCGCTACAGATATGGCTTCGAGCCTGGCGAGTATGCCTTTAAAGGTTTTGATGTAGGTTACTATTTCGGGAAACTATTAAGCAATCACGGTGAAGACTACCAGGAATACCTGACAAAAGATAAATACAAAGGGCTTCATAACACATTTTCTTTCATTTATGATGAAAAATTAGGTTACATTAACACGAGTTTAATGCTTTTGAAATATAAAAACTTTGCATTAGAAATTGTAGACTAGTTGACCATTCGTTTATGAAAGCCATTCACCAGCTTAGAGCCTTTGAGCAAATTCTAAATAGTTATGATGGAACATTGCCATTGCATCGTTTCTTACCCACCTATTTTAAGCAAAATAAACAAATGGGTTCATCCGATAGGAGATGGGCAACCCGACACCTTTATAGTTTTTTTAGATTAGGTAACGCTTTAAGAATCCTGAATAACGAGGAACGTTTATGTATTGCAGATTTTCTATGTCAGGAAACGCTCAGTCCGGTTGTTGCGCAAAAATTTCCGGATTGGAGTGATCACATTTTGCTTCCTGTACCAGAAAAGATAAATTTTATAAAAACACTATATCCGGATTTTAACCTGGAGGATGTTTATCCACTCCACCTGCATTTGTCTGAAGATGTTAATAAAACTGAGTTCCTCACTTCATTTTTTAATCAGCCAGATCTTTTTATTCGTGTTCGTGCCACAGATCAGCAGGAAATAATAGACCGGTTGCAAAAGGCAGAAATACCCGCAAAAGTAATTAATGAAACAGCATTATCTTTGCCAAATGGAACGAAACTCGAAACCGTTTTAGCAGAAGGAAGTTATCAGGTTCAGGACCTTTCTTCGCAACATACTGGCCATTACTTCAAGCCAAATAAATGGGATAAATGGTGGGATTGTTGTGCTGCATCTGGTGGGAAAACTTTGCTTTTACATAGTCTTGAGCCTGTATTAGAGTTATTGGTTACTGATTTGCGTGAAAGCATTCTCCAAAATCTGGATGAAAGATTTCGTCTTGCGGGAATTAAAAAATATCATAAAAAGGAACTGGATCTGTTGAAAAACAATGATCAGATTCTTCATCATTACCAATTCGATGGGGTTATTTTAGATGCGCCTTGTACAGGTTCTGGAACCTGGGGCAGGACACCTGAAATGTTGACATTTTTTGAAGAAAGAAAAATTAATCAGTTTTCCACGATCCAGAAAGGGATTGTGCAAAATATTGTAAAGTATTTAAAACCAGGAAAACCACTCATTTATATCACCTGCTCTGCATTTATGGAAGAGAATGAAAATGTGGTTAAGCATATGGTGGATCACTTACCGCTGGAACTGGAAAAAATGGAACTGATTAAGGGATATGAGCATCGAGCCGATACTATGTTTGTGGCCAGGTTAATTAAGAAGTAATCTCAGAGAGAAGATTGCTTCCCCGAAAGGTCGGGGCAGGCTGTCGTTTCTCCTTGCAATGACGGATGGTGTTGTTCCTTTTTCAGGTAGCTAGATGTTCCCTAACCATGAATTAAAATTTCGTTTACAGTATTTCACTGCCTCAATTAAGATGGCAACTGCGCCAATAATTAACGTGTATTCTTCAAAGCTGTTCATATTCGGTTAGCTTATATTATAGATAAATATAATCAATTATTGTTACAGATTTGTTAGGATAAAAAAGCTGATTGAACAGATCGCTATAAGCTTACTCAATTTATAAAGGATTCAATGATGAATTGTGCTTTTAGGCAAATTCATTCTTATAAGCCAGTATTATTTCGAAATAATTTAATTGCAATGGCTAATAAAATCACACCAAATGCCTTACGCAGGATATTCAAGCCTGTTTTGCCAAATAATCGCTCCAATCGCTCGGTATTTTTTAGTACGAAATAAACGAAGAGCATATTCAGGATTATTCCAACCAGGATATTTTGTGTTTGATATTCAGTTTTAAGTGAAAGGAGTGTTGTCATGGTACCAGCACCTGCAATTAAAGGAAATGCCAGTGGCACAATTGAAACCGTTTCAGGTGCTTCTTCTTTAAAAATAGTAAGCCCAAGAACCATTTCCATAGCTATACAAAAAATCACGATAGAACCTGCTATAGCGAAAGATTCAACATCCAGACCAATAACTTTAAGCAGTGATTCACCCAAAAAAAGAAATAAAATCATTAACCCGGTGGCTACAATTGAAGCCTTTTCAGACTCAATATGACCAGCTTTCTTTCTCAACTGAATAACAACCGGAATGGAACCTAAAATATCAATGATGGCAAAGATAACCATCGTTGTCGTGAGGATCTGATTTAAATCGAATTTCATAAAATCAAGGTTCATCTGGGCGCAAGTTTGATCAAAGGTAGTGCAATTTGTGCTAAAACTTCATTTACGGCAATTTTTCTTAGAAATAGAATTGAGTTCTGAAGGTAAATACGTTATCTTTTCTATCATCTGTATAACCAGATATTTCTGTTGATTCATTTTTAATGATGTCATAATAAATGACTGCTTTAAAATGCGGATTAAAATGATGTAAAAAACCAAAGCCGAAAGTATCAAAACGAACATCAGCGGCTGATAGCCCTCTGGCGGCTGAAATATCCATACCCTTTACTTTTGAATTGGGATCGTACCAATCATACTTAAAAATGATTTGGTTATCTGTACTGTTTAACGTTTGAACAAAGGTGAAATAGGCACCATTAAAAGTTCGAGTGTAGTAGGGCAGTGGTTCAGAATTATCATCTATCGGATATGAACCCGGAGTGGTTGATGTGGTTGATGTTCCGGTTTGAAGTCCGGATATGACCTCTGCCCGCAATTCTGATTTCCAGCTTTCAGTTGTAGTAGCCAGTTGAATATCTGCACCATAATATCTGCGGGGCGCAACAGCGTTTATGGTACTGGCAGAAGAATCTTTTACCATTTGCCACAAATTATTAGTGCGTTCCATTTTATAGCTCACCGGCAAGCGATGGTTGAGTCCTCCTTGCAAAGTGCTTATTCCACCTGCAACTGAAAACCCTAAATTTTTAAAGGTATAGTTTTTATGACTTAAGCGAGCGATAACGTCCTTGCTGTTATCAAATTCTGCCGGTCCGGCTAATCCCTGACCATTATATACCCCTAGATCTAACACCAAATTTTTAAGCCTGGCATTTTTCCATCGTGGATTAAAGGTAAATGTTGCGCCTAAATCCCGTTCAGTCTTCATTAAAATTTGCGACATCCGTCCGCGTTCTGGTGCTTCTCTACTTGCTGAAGAGAGTTGTAATTCATTTCCAAAAGGGCGACCGGATAATCCTAATGTTACATTAATTAATTTCCATTTATTTTCATAATAGCGCCCCCAGAAATCTCTTACGTTTACACCTTGTTCAGTTCCGTCAAACTGTAGCACGAAATATGTGGAAGGATTATTATTATCATCCAATAACATATAATCAGCACGTAATCGTCCACGTCTTAATCTAAAACGGTTGTTGGTATATTCTCCAAAATTCCCGCCCTGATATTCAGCCATTGTGCCATTTGATTGCGCAACCTGAAACTGTGGCTGCAGGTAACCACTAAATGATAGCGACCCATACTTTTTTGAAATGATTAATAAATGGTTTACCACAGTGGAATCCATTATATCGTTAATGGTACGTTGGGCATAAGTCTGAAAGGAAAGTAACAGCAAAAACGCAAGTATTGCATAATGCTTTTTTTGAAATGGCACCATTTTAATGTATCTGATTTTTTTGCAAAGTTAGTTTATTAACAATTATTTAACACAAAAAAATCCCCGACTTTTAATCGGGGATTTGAATTCATATTTTGTTTTTAATTTATAAGCCAGGTTTTGGAGGATCAACAGGTTGAACCACTTTTCCTTTGTTTCTTAAAACGGAATTTTTCTTACCGTAAAAGAAATAAATGGCTGTACCTAAAGCCATCCAGATGGCTAACCTGATCCAGGCCTCAATCGGTAATGACGACATTAAATAAACACAAACAATTACACCCATAATCGGCACGAATGGAACCAATGGTGTTCTGAAAGGTCTAGGTCTGTCAGGATCAGTTTTACGTAATAATAAAACACCGATACAAACCAACGAAAATGCAAATAATGTACCTATTGATACCATGTGACCTAAGTCTGTTACCGGAACGAATCCAGCAAAGATGCTCACGAACACCATGAAAAATAAGTTCGTTTTAAAAGGGGTTCTGAATTTTGAGTGGATGTTGCTGAAAAACTTAGGTAACAATCCATCTTTAGACATGGTATAAAACACCCGGGATTGGCCCATTAACATCACCAATATTACAGAGGTATAACCTGCTAGAATGGCAATGATTAAGCCCATTTGTAACCAGCCATATCCAGTAACTTTAAATGCTGTTGCTGCTGGAGAAGCATCACCTTTAAATACGCTATAAGGTACTAAGCCCGTCATCACGTGTGCAAATAAAACGTAAAGTATTGTACATACCACTAGTGAACCTAAAATACCAATTGGCATTCCTTTCTGTGGATTTTTAGCTTCCTGAGCTGCGGTGGAAACCGCATCAAAACCAATAAAAGCGAAGAATACCAATGCTGCACCTGCTGCAATTCCAGAGATACCAAATTCTCCTTTAACACCAGTGTTTTCTGGAATATAAGGTGTATGGTTAGCTGGGTTGATGAATTTCCATCCAAGCGCAATGAAAACAATTACCACGGTTACTTTTACAATTACCAAAATATTATTAAGGCTTGCCGATTCTTTAGTGCCTCGTATTAACATTAACGAGAGTAAAGAAACGATTACGACTGCTGGAAAGTTTATTCCTCCGCCATCAACTTCTGCAAATGACTTGGTTAAATAGAGCGGCATTTCAAGGCCAAATTCATGAAGTAACTTATTGAAGTATCCAGACCATGAAACACCTACCGTTGCGGCACCTAAAGCATATTCTAATACTAAATCCCATCCAATTACCCAAGCCATAAACTCACCCATAGTAGCATATGAATAAGTGTATGCACTACCAGCTACCGGAATCATTGATGCAAATTCTGCATAACATAAACCTGCAAATGCACAACCTACGGCTGCTAGTACAAATGATAAGGTTACAGCTGGGCCAGCATGATCGGCTGCTGCGATACCAGTTAAAGAAAATAAACCTGCCCCAATAATTGCTCCAATACCCAGAGCGACAAGACTCGTACTGCTTAGCGTACGTTTGAGTGTGCCCTCGCCACTTTCAGCAGACTCTGCTATAAGCACATCAATAGGCTTTTTTAGATTCATAAGTTGTTTAGTCTTTTATGTTTGTTGATTTTATGATAATAAGCGGTAAACCTAAATAAAAATTACCAAAAAGTAAAAGGGATTGTGTTAAAATCCCCTTCCTTGCTATTTTATATCTATGTTTTTACAACTAACGACTTAAAGTGTCTGTAACATTTGTTAAAGTATCGGTAATTGTATTGCCGTTTCGATCTGTTTTTTGCTGAATCTTAATTTCTTTGCGAACTTCTAGCTGATGTTCTGTATTAATGGCCTTGACTGCGATATAAGGTGCAATAACAAGGGATACAATAGACATTAATTTGATTAAAATATTCATTGATGGTCCTGAAGTGTCTTTAAAAGGATCGCCAACGGTATCGCCTGTTACAGAAGCTTTATGTGGCTCAGATTTTTTATAGAACATTTCTCCATTGATCATTACACCTTGTTCGAAAGATTTTTTAGCATTATCCCATGCACCACCAGCGTTACTTTGAAAAATGCCCATTAAAACACCGGTTACCGTAACACCAGCCAATAATCCGCCTAAAACTTCGGGGCCAAAGGTAAATCCAACGAGGATAGGGGTGATTAAGGCAATTGCACCCGGCATCATCATTTCCCGAATGGAAGCTTTGGTAGAAATGGCTACACATTTATCGTATTCTGGTTTTGCCTTATATTCCATAATTCCTGGAATTTCTCGAAACTGACGACGCACTTCCTGAACCATATCCATTGCTGCCTTACCCACCGCCTGAATACAAAGTGCTGAAAAAATAAAGGGAATCATTCCGCCAACAAATAATCCAGCCAGTACTGGGGCTTTATAAATATCGATCGCTGTAATTCCGGCGATGCCAACAAAGGCGGCAAATAAAGCCAATGATGTTAATGCTGCAGATGCAATGGCAAAGCCCTTACCTGTTGCAGCTGTGGTATTACCTACCGCATCAAGATTATCGGTACGTTCTCTCACTTCTGGTGGAAGTTGACTCATCTCGGCTATGCCACCTGCATTATCCGCAATCGGACCAAATGCATCGATGGCCAATTGCATCGCTGTTGTAGCCATCATACCTGCGGCGGCAATGGCAACGCCATATAATCCGGCGAAATGGTAAGAAGCCATAATGCCACCTGCCAAAACTAAAATCGGAATGACTGTTGATTTCATACCTACAGATAAACCAGCGATAATATTCGTAGCGTGACCTGTAGAAGATTGCTGTATAATTGAATTTACCGGGCCTTTTCCCATCGCGGTAAAATATTCAGTTACTATACTCATAATGGTGCCTACCACCAAGCCAACAATAATGGCATAGAAAACATTAATGCTGGTAAACGCATATCCACGAAGGCTTAACGTTTCTGGTAACATCCATTTCACAATAAAGAAAGATGCTACGGCTGTAATGATAATGGATGACCAGTTTCCGAGGTTTAATGCGGTTTGTACATTAGATTTTTCATCTTTAATGGTCACAAACCAGGTTCCTATAATGGAGAATATAATACCTAATCCACAAATTACCATCGGAAGCAGGATGGGAGACATGCCACCAAATTTATCGGTGACAATGATTTCTTGGCCCAAAACCATTGTTGCCAGAATGGTGGCTACGTAAGATCCGAATAAATCTGCACCCATGCCCGCCACATCACCCACATTATCACCTACGTTATCGGCAATGGTAGCTGGATTGCGAACATCATCTTCTGGTATTCCAGCTTCAACCTTTCCAACTAAATCTGCTCCAACATCTGCTGCTTTGGTATAAATTCCACCACCAACACGTGCAAACAAAGCGATGGATTCTGCACCTAACGAAAACCCAGTTAAAACTTCAATGGCTGTTCTCATCTCCATACTATTCGCGCTTGTTACATGGAACAATTGAAGAAATACAATAAATAAGCCACCAAGGCCTAACACAGCTAATCCTGCAACGCCCAAGCCCATTACTGTTCCGCCTGTAAATGAAACTTTAAGTGCCTGTTTTAAACTCGTTCTGGCCGCCTGAGTCGTTCTTACGTTGGCTTTAGTTGCCGATTTCATTCCAATATATCCGGCCGTTGCCGAAAATACAGCACCTATAATAAAGGAGATGGAGATGATCCAGCTGGAATGCATTGGAACACCGTTAATTTCTGTGATGGTTCCGGAATAAGCTAGAAGTGCTGCTGTAAAAACAGCGAAGATGCTTAATACCCGCCACTCTGCTTTAAGAAATGCCATTGCACCATCGGCAATGTAGCCGGCAAGTTCCTGCATGTTTTTATCACCTGCATCCTGTTTATTTACCCAGGCACTTTTAATCATCATCACAATTATTCCAACAAGGCCCAATGCCGGAATGCAGTAAATTAAATTTTCTTGTAAAAAAATCATAGTTAATATTTGGTTAGTGGTTCATATCTGTCAGCTTCTTTAAGCTATGCTCATCCTTAGCAGAACACTGATTTTGAAAATTTGGTTATTGATAAGCAATATAATAATTTTATTTCCTTATGATGAAATTATTGAATGCGTCAATTTTAATAATAGCAGCGATGAATTATAGCGCAGTTGAGCTTAATTACCGATTTGTTTAGAAAGAAATTGTTCAATTATAATTAAATCAATCTCGACTTGATTTTTCTTATAGCAAGAGTTCAATCATTATTTACAGCTTTTACACGCTGTCTGCGAGTACCTTTTGAAAGATGGGAATTACAATCGCCATTTCCTTTGGACTTATCGTGTGAACATAGATAATCTATATAGATTTTTGCCCACTCTTTGCCGCGGAGGCATGGCACTTTGGAGCGCCAAAGTACCCAAAGCGCTTTGTCAATCCAGCTATGGGCCTTTCACACCACTCCACACACATCAAAAAAACAGCGGGCACTTTGTTTTGTGTTCATGTTATTTTAAGCTTCGAATCTGCATTGATGAACACAAAACCACTGCGTTTGAGGTTTGTTAGTGCTGTTATGTACTATTATACAACTGTTTTTTTGATTTCTCTGGCCCTTGGGATTGACGGCGTTCTTCGGTGAGGTCTGTGCTTTATTAAAGTTAGTTAGCAAAATGCATAGAGCATCACCCGTAAAAATATGTCCATATGATAGTCCTTTTGAGGGGTATCAAAGGGCAGATAGTTAAAACGAAATAAACTGTTCAAATGGTATTTTAATACGTATTATCAATCGAATTCACGTTTCTATTAAAATAATACAAAGCAACAGGTTCATTTTTCTATTATTATAAATAAATTAGCCACAAACTAAAGCTAAACACCAAACAACTAAAATGGAAAAACTACATGAAACAGGGGCTTCTAAAAGAAAACTAGGTCTTTTTGATGCTGCAATGCTGGTAATGGGTTCGATGATCGGTAGCGGTATCTTTATAGTGAGTGCCGATATTATGAGAAATTTAGGCTCTGGTTATTGGTTAATTGTGGTGTGGGTGATCACTGCTGTAATGACTATTGCGGCTGCGATTTCTTATGGTGAACTTTCTGCCATGTTTCCAAGAGCAGGTGGGCAATACACTTATCTAAAAGAGATTTTTGGTGAAATGATGGGATTCCTATATGGCTGGGGACTATTTACTGTAATTCAAACAGGTACCATTGCGGCAGTTGCAGTGGCTTTTGGTAAATTTACTGCCTATTTAATTCCAGCTTTAAATGATGCGGCACCGATTTTTCAAAGTGGAGGTTATAAAATAACATGGATACAGATTCTGGCCATTGGCGTTATTCTTCTGCTTACTTATATCAATACAAAAGGTGTAGAGGGTGGTAAAGTACTACAGAATATTTTTACGGGATCTAAAATTGTCGCTTTAATTGGCTTAATTATATTAGGGTTTTTCTTAGTGAAAAATAGTTTTTGGGCTGATAATATGAAATTTGGCTGGGATGCTTTCAATAATCTCAAGACTGATTCAAGTGGAAATTTCATGAAAACCGGATGGGAATCTATTTCCGGAATGACCATCATGGGTGGAATTGCTGCAGCAATGGTGGGTTCAGTATTTTCTAGTGTAGCCTGGGAAAATGTAACTTTTGTTTCGGGAGAGATTGAAAACCCTAAAAAAAATGTGGTTCGATCGATGGTTTTAGGCACTTCAGCAGTGATGATATTGTATTTATTGGTCAATTTTGTTTACCTCAATACTTTAGATAGAGATAGCATTGCTTTTGCACCGAATGATAGAGTTGCTGTAGTGGCTTCTGCGCAAATATTTGGCAACGGAGCAGGTACCATAATAATGGCTGTTTTGGTGATGATTTCTACTTTTGGCTGCGTAAACGGACTCGTAATGGCGGGTGCCAGGGTTTTTCAAACCATGGCACAGGATGGGATGTTCTTTAAAGCGGCTATTAAAAATAATAAAAATGGTGTTCCTGAAAGATCACTTTGGATGCAGGGAATTTGGGCATCTTTATTATGTTTAAGCGGTCAATATGGCAATCTTTTAGATATGATTTCTTTTGTAATTGTATTATTTTATATGATTACGGTATTTGGTGTGATTTATTTAAGGTTTAAAAAGCCTGATTTGGAAAGGCCTTACAAAACCTGGCTTTATCCGGTTACGCCAATCATTTACTTGTTGATCGGTGCAGCATTTTGCATCTTGCTTCTTATTTATAAACAGCAATACACCTGGCCTGGTCTTATCATTGTTTTACTGGGTGTTCCTGTTTACTTTTTAATCAACCGGAAGGATGCTAAGCTTTAACTGCGAAAATTTAGAAAAGTATTTTAGGTGATATGATCATCTGTGAATTAATTCGGAAATTTATATCACTTTTATAATAGGTAGCATAAGCAAATGCTACCTATTTCTTTTTAAATTCATGCTGATGACGTTCCTCCATTCAGATTTACTTCAGCCCAATCATGCAAATTTGTATGCCATTTAAGGTATACAGATGCCGTGTTGGTGTCTGTTTTTTGAACATTTTCTCTACAATATTGTAAGTGTTTAAATTCAAATGGCATAATTTTTAAACATATTATTGCCGCTGATAATTCATTTTTAATAGTTGCAAAGGCCTTTTTTTACTCCTTTTTAGTGTTTTTGTATCGCTATGTTGCTTATTAACAACTGATCAAGTATTAAGTTGGCCTGATATTTGGATTTACGTCGAACTTAGTAGCTCTCGGCTGCTTTAACCAAATTTATAAACACTAAATCCAAATGATATGGCTTTCAAAGCTAAATTGAATTTTTCTGACGAGTTGTATAACATACAATTTCGTACTCATACATTTACTTTACTTCCTTTACAGGCTAAGAAGAAGTCTCTTCCAGCGATTAGGTATTTATAAATTTTGGAGTATAGATTTAAGGATTAAGTTTTTTAAATCAACTGTACCATTTAAAAGATTATGGTTTCAATATCTTATTAGCCATGATTTTCTAATTAATCGGCCAGCCGTATAATTCATCTAACCATAACTCACCTTAAATGAAAATCTTATCTTTTAGTTCTAAAATAGGGTATGCCGTTATTTTCACTTTCCTCATCAATTGTTTTTTGGGCTGTAATGGAAATCAAGCTCAAGATAAAAAAAAAGAGGGTAGACTTCAGCCTGTAAGTGATCATAAAGTCAGCACTACACATTTATTCCTCACTTACATTGATTCGCTGGCAAAACTTCCATTAGCTCAGTTTAATGAAGCGCATATTCAATCATTAAATAAAACATTCTCTTCGAAGCTTATGGTTGAAATTTATAATGATGAAAAACATGATGCGGAAAAAAGCATTGTGGTACAATACTACAAGAATGAGGAGAAAGCAAATAAGATAAAGGCAGGTACAATATGCCTTATACCTGAGTCGATCTCCGATTCTTTACGCGTTGCTGATTTTGTGAGCTATTTTGGAGATATAGAAGAAGAAAAGCCCTTGATTGGCATAACGGCGCAACCCCTCCCCGTAAAGATTAAAATCTCGGAAAGTACAACCATTAAACTGACTTTTAATAGCCATGAGAAATTAGACCAGGCTCATGTGATTATGGTGGAGGTTTTAAAATATAATTAACTATAGATGAATACGCTTTTAAAGATAAAGGAATTTGATGCACATGGTGGCCCTGTAAACTTAAAGATGGGTGGCGATGGACATTCACAAACATCTACAACTGTTGGTAGGTTTGTGATTAAAAGTATCGAGAAACATGTTAGCTATGGTAAATATGCTGCATGGTCTGGTATAGCCTGGGGAACTGAAGTTAAAATCACTGGAGATATTGTAATGGTTAAGTACAACGGAGTGTGGAAAAAATTAACCGATGTGAACGCACAATGGGGGCAATATAAAAATGACCAGAAAGGCGTTGCCAATGCGGTACTTAAATATCAACGTGAGCTCTATCCAAATTCTCCCATCCCTACGAAATGGCTGTTTAATGATTTTGGTCATGTATCTGTTAAGTATTTCAAGGATGTTAACCTTGATCGTAAAATGAATGGTAAGGAATATGTAATGGGCGATTTCATTCATACAACTCCTACTGATGAAGCCGCAACAGCAAGGAGAAAAATATTTCAGTTGGGAGAATCACATGGCTGTATTCATGTTAAACCGAATGATATAGATACCATGATCGGCAATGGTTACCTGAAGAAAGGGAATACCGTAGAGGTTCATCCTTACACAAAAAAAGCAATAGATTCTTCGCTCAAGCGAAATGCGGCAGGCTTACCCTTTGAAGTACATTTTTATCCTGGCCTGTATAAAATTGCCATCTATAAATCAATATAAATTAATCTGCTTACCCACAATAAATCAATATTATGGAAAACAAACTTATAGTAGAAATCAACATAGAAGATACACCAATAGCCCATTTTTCATCATTTAATCTGACGCAGGCCTTTAATCAGCACCATTACTTTGAGCTGCACTTTAATCACGACCAATTAGGAACTCCGGGCTTAATCAATTTAGATGATAGCCGGGATTTTGTTGGAAAAACCTTAACCGCATCTTTTGGCCATTCGCCAGAACAAATGCAACATTTTTCTGGCCTGGTTACCAAGGTAGAACTTTCGCAAAGCCATGGTTACCATGGGGTGTTGATTGTAAGTGGTTACAGCCCGACAATTTTAATAGATCGTGGTCAGGATTTGGGATCTTACCTGGATAAGGATTTAAACGATATTGTAAAACTGGCTACAAAGGATACGCCGGCAAATGATTTAAAGATTGTTGCCAATGCCAGCCGCCAGTCGAGTATAGATTACCTGATTCAATATAAAGAAAGCGACTGGGAATTTATGAATCGCTTATCTGGCGAATACCATGAATGGTTGTATTATGATGGCATGCAACTGAATTTCGGAAAGCCGGATGAACAAAAAGATGTATCCTTATTTTATGGTCGTGATGTGCATAACCTGCAATATGCTATGGAGGTGGCACCCATTAAAAACAAGCGTTTTGCCTATAATCCTAAACAGGATGAAATGTTGCACAGCGAAAGCAGTGGCAAGGCCGATGGTCATCCAGATCTGGCTCACGCGATCAAAGCATCGAACAACATGTTTAGCAAAACCTTTAATCAGCCCTCGCTGATCAGGGTAGATAATGGTAGCGACATTAAGAGTCATGTGGAAAATGAGGAAAAGGCACACATCAGTGAACTGTTAAAAGTAAATGGCAGTGGCGATAATACGCAACTGGGTATTGGTACTATTGCAGAAATTACGATGAGTATCAGGCAGGAAATTACTTTTGCAACGGAAAGCCTGGGTCGTTTTTTAATCACGAGTATTAACCATACGCTTGACGGGACCGGAAAATACAGCAATACTTTTGAAGGTCTGGTTTCTACCACAGAACGTTTACTGGTTAAGAATTATGATAAACCGAGTCCGGATATGCAACTGGCAGATGTGCTGGATAATGATGATCCGCAGGGACAGGGACGGATTAAGGTGCGGTTTAAGTGGGAATGCCAAACCAATGACCCTACGGAGTGGTTAAGGGTGGTGAGTCCGAATGCCGGAAGTGGCGATACGGGTAAAAACAGGGGATTTCATGTGATTCCGGAAAAAGGAGATCAGGTAGTGATTGCCTTTGAGGAAGGGAATGTAGCACGGCCAGTGGTGATTGGTAGTGTTTATCATGGTAAGAGTGGGGATAGCGCAGGTTTCAAGAATAGTAACACCAAAGGGTTAACCTCCAGAAAGGGAAGCGCTTTAACATTTGATGATTTAAACCACGCATTGAATTTAGGTACAAACGCAGCCAACTATGTTAAGGTTGAAAACGGTCCGGGACAAATTACGGCAGAATCTGCAGAAACAATCGTAATCCGGACGGGCGATAGCAGCATCACCTTAAAAAAAGACGGAACGATTGATATTGTCGGAAAAATTATTAATATTCAGGGTACGGATGCGATTAATGCTAATGCGGGTAAAATGCCAGGCACAGCGGTGAATATTGGTAAAAACGCCACTACCACCTTAACAATAGATACTAAAAATATCGATACCAAAGCAAGCAATGGCATTGCTGTTGATTCTAAAACCACTATTTCACAAACTTCAAAAGGTACTCAAACAATAACAGGTAGTCAAGTAGATATAAATTAATTATGAGCAGCAGATTTAAATTTTTTGATGAAGAAAATACTAAGGACAGTGTTCAAAGTTCTAAATTTACTTTGACATATCCACTAGGTAAATTACGTTATAACATTCTTGTATCTCAGAATCTTAATGTTAATGGCAGAAATTTTGTGAATAGTAGAACTAATATCATATGGTCTTTGATAGTCGAAGATATAACTTCTGAGAATATAATCGTAGCTATAAAAACAGAGCAAAATAAAGTTTTGAACACAACTCCCGATAGTACCGATCTTCTAAATTTCAGTTTGATTTTCAATATTCCTTTAGAGTATATACGTCTCAAATTGAATAAATATGGTGGTATAGAGGAAATTATGAACCAAAATGAAATATTCGATAAATGGGGACAGTTAAAAAAGAATGAGCTATTAAAATATCGCGATGATATGAGTATGAAAGGGATATTTACAGCAGGAGATTTAGAATTTTCCTCCTCATTAAAGGTATTACAGCAAAATATTCTTTATACACTCTTCTTTAATGATGTTTATAACAAAGAAATAGAAAATAATATTTCTAATAAACATACATTTAAAACTAACTCAAAACTTTTTCAAGGTAATTTTATAGATTTTAATCATTCTCAATCAATAAATAAGAATGATGATAAAATAAATGTAAATGATAGTTTTCTGCAAAAAATGACTGACTTTTCAAATCTTAAAAAACTATATGAAAAAGACTATAAGGTAATTACTGGCGACAATTTTTCTTATAGTTATAGTTGTAATGCAACATCTATTTATGAAGCTAAAGAGGGGTATTTAGAAAAGACTACCGCAAGAATGGAGGAAAAAGCTAATAATGCTTTGTTTCATATTTTACAATATCAAATTGAATTAATTAAATAGGACTATTATGGCTCAAAGATATGTTCCAAATGAAGTTTTTTTAGTATGTACGGATGGGATGAAAAAATCTCAGATGCTCGTAAAAAGTCAGAGTACGATAAAAATAGCCAATGGGAAACTTGCAGCAACAATTAATGATCGTTTTAGCGGTAATTTCTTTTGTGCTAAAATGGTTATTGCTGGTGCAATTATTGGAGCAATAATAGCAGCAGTTGTTATTGCTGCTACAATTTTAAGTGGTGGGGCAGTTGGAGTCGGATTAGCTATGGCTATTGGTGCGGGTGCTGCTGCTGGCGGAGCTGTTGCAGGTGCCGGAGCAGCGTTGACACCTAGTATTTGTTCCTTGTTAACTAGTGGAAGTGATTGGATGCCGGTTCACCCGAAAGTTAAATTAGAAAATCAAAAGGCTTTAATTGAGCAATCGAAAATCCCATGTTTATTAGGCGGTAATGTTATGATTTTTTATTCCGAAGCAGCAGCTGATGAATTTACGGACTTAAAGGTGGCTTCAACTTTAACCCATGTTGGTGGCATAATACTTGGCTCAGCATTATTAAGTGCAGGTGTAGCAACAGTATTTACTGCCGGTTCGTCGTTCTTTGCTAATATAAAAATGATAAATGGAACATTCGGTATGAAGGGAGCGTTTATCTATGCTGGCGAGGGCGCAGCTTGGCTATTATCAGGCTATGGAGCCAGTCAGGGATTTGATTGGGTAAAAGGGGAAGTTTATCAAGGCGTACAGGATAATAGTTCATATCCTATGGCAGATTATGCCGATGGTAAAACGTTAGAAAATGCCGATAAGCTTACTCAATCTGACGAGCCTTTTTTTGATGTTCCAAATGCAGCAGGAGAGACGGATTACGTTGCAGATGCTTCGGATATTCTTATAAAAGATCATGATCCAAATATTTCAAATTATTATGATTTGGAATATGAAAGAAGAACTGGAATACATACAAACCCAGATGGTAGTGTTATAGAAGAAACAGAATTGGATAGATCAACAAATCGTAATCCTAATTCAATACAAGAAAGAAATCCAACTCGCACTTCAACCTCCAATGTACAGCATCAAGGTGATGCTTCGGGTAGTTATTATAACACAGAAAGATATGATTTAGAAGAAGGTAGCCAGTTGGATAGAACCAATTTATCTCAAGCCAGAAGTAAAGGATTAACATCATTGAAAAACGCCTTACCGTCACCTTTAGAACTTGGTATAGAAGCATACAATATATTAACTAATATGTTACTTACAATACCTATTAAGGATTTTGAAGCTTCTTTAGAAGGTGAGGCAGCTGCAAGAAATTCAATAAACGTTATCGAAACTGATATTTGATTATGATAAAGATACTTATTATATTGATAATTTTGCTTTGGGTATTAATAGATTTGTTCTCACTTTTTACAGTAACCAAAAGTTTAAAAACTCAATTATTATTTGGTAGAATAATATGTATAAAAAAAAATACTGGATATCATAAATCCACACTTCATTTAAAGGTTCAATGTTCAGAAAATAAAGTTATTGAAACAACTTCTTCCTTTAAGCCAAATCTGCGGTGGTGGATGCAGAACATACCTAAACCAGGAGATATTATTTACTTCCACATAATGGAAAAGCCTTACACAAAGGATAATGACGATAAGAATATTGTGGCATTTAACGTAACAAATCATAAACCAAATGTAGGAAGACTACGCTGGGATTTATTTGCATATCATACCTCAACAAGAACGATCATATTTTTTACATTACTATTTTTATGTTTATTTATCGTTTTGAAATTTACCCCTTATGCGATTTATCTCCCTAAAGAATTTTATTTTTTTCTAATCCTCAGACTAACAATTGAAGTTCTAATCATATGAAATCTATGAAAATCAAAGTAATTATTGGCTCTTTATGTATTGTTTTAGCAGTATTTATCATAATGGTTATATCCAGAAAAAGTCTTAGTACAAATATGGAAGAATATCAAATTGTAAATGGGAAGATACAATATGATAGAGGTATTAAGTTACTTGACTCTGACTTAGAAAGCGCTAAAAGAGAATTAGAAACTTCTTATGGTTTAGGTTTTTACAAGGCGGCGGCACCACTTGGTAGTTATTATCTAAAGAAAGGAGAGCTAAACAACGCAGAGAAATACCTACAAAAGGCAGTAGATTCAATTCATTTATATAATCAAAAAAATCAAAGGATAATTTATAATGAACTTGGTATTGTTCTGGCAAAACGAAATAATATAAATGGTGCTAAAATATTCTGGCAAAAAGCAGCCATATTGGGAAGTAAGGATGCAAAAGCTAATCTTAAGTAAATGGTAAACTCTGGGGTGTAAAACAAATGGTATTTTCTTTACATTATGTCAAAAGACGAATTTAAAAAGCGGTTTGAAAAAACAAATGAATAAGTAAATATCACAAGCAATTGGCTGAGCTATCGGTGTATTGGTTGTATTTCCTTTAATAATTTATGGGATTAGCTATATTTTTAAACCAAATAAAAATAACGCATCTCATGCGATTAATTCCTACATGTTAAATTGTGAAAATATAAAATTACATTTTCCTATCTAACCTGAATATACAACTTCATTTAAGCATTATTCTACATCCTTATTAAGTCCAAAAGAAAGTATATACAAAATTTTATTTAAAGAACCGTCTTTGAATAAGTACTTAGAAATAACTTTTTTTAACTACCCATTAATAAAATCAATGTCTTTTAGTGACGCATTGGATAACAAAAAAATAATTATTTCTATCAATAAAGATGATTTAAAAAATTTAAAATTTGGAACAAAGGCCAATCCAATTCCGGTTTTCAGGGTGGTTGAAGATCTACCAGATTCGATAAGTAAAAATCGGGGTTCAGAAAATGGTTGGAATGTTGATATTACTGAAAATCAATTTAAATATAATGTTGAACAGTACTTAACTTACATTATGCCGAAAGAAGAATTTCATGAGAGGTTTGAAAAGAAATAATATTTACGATTCTGTAAATGAATAAGCAAATATCACAAGCCATTGGTTGGGCAATAGGAGTATTAATAATATTTCCTTTAATAATTTATGGGATTAACTATTTTTTCAAAAAAAAAGATAATAATTCAAAAAGTGCGATTCCTATATATATTGATAATTGTGTAGAACTAAGGATTTTATTTCCTAATCAGCTAGATTTTAGAGATACTCAATATAAAACATCTTTATTATCTCCAGAAGAAAGTATTTACAAAATTTTTTTTAGGGAAAAATCGATAAACAAGTATCTAGAGATTACTTTTTTTAATTACCCTGATGATAAAGGACTTGCTTTTCCAACTTCTTTACGGGGAAAGAAAATAATAATAACAGTCAATAAAGATGAACTAAATAGTAATAATTATGGTTCCCCAAACAATCCAATTCCTGTTTTCAGGGTGGTTGAGGATCTACCAGGTTCGATAAGCAAAAATCGGGGTTCAGAAGATGGTTGGAATGTTGATGTTACTGAAAATCAATTTAAATATAATGTTGAACAGTACTTAACCTACATTATGCCAAAAGAAGAATTTCAAGAGAGGTTTGAAAAGAAATAATAGTTACAGTCTGTAAGTGAATAAGCAAATATCACAAGCGATAGGTGTATTACAACATCATAAATTACTTATCCTACGTAAAAAGCAAATCTGATTTCGAAAAGATTTTCGGTAAGAAGGCTGATAAATGAAAAACATAATTCAAAACCATCTTAAAACTTTTAAAGAGTTATTCGTTGCTGCACGCTAAATGTATGCCTAATCTCACATCTTATTTCTCACCTCTCAGTCTAATTCCAGGTTTCGTTCAAAAAGCGTATTTTTGCAGCCAATGGGAACACTGGTAGATTTAGGCATAAAGGGATATAGGAATTACGGTACATATTTACGTGAGAAATATAAAGGGCAGCGCGTATTTAAAGTAATTGTAGATGGTGGTTTCACTTGCCCTAACCGAGATGGAAGCAAAGGTTTTGGCGGTTGTACCTATTGTAATGTTGATTCTTTTACACCAGAGCCTTCCAGGCAAAATCCTAATATCAAAGATCAGCTGATTGAGGGCATGACCAGGGCCAAAGCATCTTACCGTGCAGATAAGTATATTGTGTACTTTCAACCCAATACCAATACCTATGCGCCAGTACATTATTTAAAGATGATGTATGATGAGGCTTTATCCGTAAATACCGAAGATATTGTTGGTTTTTCTGTGGGTACCCGACCAGATTGTATTGATGCAGAAAAGGTGGCATTACTGGAAAGTTATGCCGATCGCTTTGATGTTGATTTGGAAATGGGAATGGAATCCATTTACGATGAAACGCTCAATCAGATTAATAGAGGTTGCAGCCATGGTGAATTTGTAGCTGCGGTAGAATTACTGAAAGACAGCAAATTAGATCTATGTGTGCATACCATTTTTGGTTTCCCATGGGAAACCAAAGAACAGATGTATGGTTATATTCATGAAATCAACCGTTTTCCGCAAATTAAGTTTGTTAAATTTCACCATCTGCATGTAGTGGAAGGTTCAATAATGGGGGCGAAATATAAAAAAGAACCATTTAAACTTTTCACTTTGGAAGAGTATACCGATTTACTTTGTGAATTAATCCCAATGCTACGTCCGGATATTGTAATTCAAAGACTTTTTGGTATTTCCGACTGGGATTTATTAATTGCACCGAATTGGGGACTAAATAAATCGGCCATTCAAACGCATATGGATAAAGAGTTGGAAAAAAGGGGGATTGTGCAAGGATCCTCGTATTTACCTCAATAACTTAAATTTTTCATAAATTTTATCAAAACTTATGATTTTTTCATAGGTTTTTTTGGTTATAAGGTGTTTTATCTCTGGAAATTATACAATATATGCCTAGATCTGTATGGATTACTTAAATATGTTCATTTTAATTTTATTAAAAACTGCTATTAATTAGAGATGTTTTTTCCTGAATTAATATTTAAAACGGTTTAATTCTTATTGTTTTATAAAAATTTAATGTTTTTGTTAGAAAATTATCATTTTATGGTGTAAAAAATTCAATATGTTGTATTTTTATGAAAATAATTCGGAAATAATTAAACTATTTATATCAACAAGCAAAACAAACTAAAAAAGATGACTAAACTTTCACTAAAACAGTATGCGCCATTCTTGATCTTGATGATTGTCGCGATTCTCGCCTTATTTATTCCGCTTCTACCAAATTTCGATGAAGGAAAATACAGTGGTCCGGATATGGCATTTATTTTAATTGCTTCCGCATTGGTTTTTTTAATGACCCCGGGTCTGGCATTTTTCTACGGCGGTATGGTACATAGAAAAAATGTACTCTCTACCATGATTAAAAGCGTAGTTGCTGCAGGTGTAATTACGGTACTGTGGATTGTTGTCGGTTTCAGTTTAGCCTTTGGTGATACTATTGGCGGTTTTATCGGAAATCCATCAACCTTTTTATTCTTTAAAAATGTAAATTCAGGTGCGCCACATTTACAAGGTGGCTCAGACTTAACTATTCCACTTTCCTTATTTGCAGTATTTCAATTGATGTTCGCCATTATTACACCAGGTTTGGTTGTAGGTGCTGTTGCCGAGCGTATTCGTTTTACTTCTTATATTTTATTTATTGTATTATTTGCAGTGTTCGTTTATTCGCCATTGGCACATTGGACATGGCATCCAGAAGGTTTCTTATTAAAAATGGGTGTGTTAGACTTTGCTGGTGGTACTGTAGTGCATATCTCTGCGGGTATGGCAGCTTTGGCCGGAGCATTGGTTTTGAAACGTAGAAAATCGCACATGGAGCATAAAGAAGTTCCGCCTGCAAATATTCCATATGTATTAATTGGTACAGGTTTATTATGGTTTGGTTGGTTTGGTTTTAATGCGGGTTCTGCATTGGGAGCTAGTAGTTTAGCCGTTTCTGCTTTCTTAACCACCAATACTGCTGCTGGTGCTGCTGGTTTATCATGGATGTTTTTTGATGTAGCAAGAGGTAAAAAACCTTCAGTTTTAGGTTTCTGTATTGGTGCAGTAGTTGGTTTAGTAGCCATTACGCCAGGTGCAGGTTTTGTAAGTATTCCATCCAGTATATTTATCGGTGTAATTGCTGCGGTTATTTCTAACCTGGTTGTTTCATGGAAACAAAAAACAAGTTTAGATGATACTTTAGATGTATTTCCTTGTCATGGTGTAGGCGGTATCGTAGGCATGATTTTAACAGGTGTTTTCGCTACAAAAACGGTGAATAGCTTGGGTAACGATGGTTTGTTTTACGGCAATCCAGAATTCTTCTTTACACAGTTGAAGGGTGCGGCCATTGTTATTGTGTTTAGTTTTGTGGTATCATTCGTGATTTTCAAATTTATCAACCTGATTCAGCCGATCCGTGTATCTGAAGAAGAAGAAGAAATGGGTCTTGATGAATCACAACACAATGAGAAATACTCTCAGGGAACCTTATTGGTTGAAGAAAGAGCGATTTATATCGAAAGAAACAGCCCCTTAACGGAATCCATTTCTTAAACCAAAAAACTTTATATCTAAACCCCAATAGCTCAAACATGAAGAAATTTTTAACTGCTGTATTTACTATGGCCAGCACTACGTGTGCCTTTGCTCAAGAGACACCAACATCACCTCTTGAAATTTCAGGGTCGGTTGATACCTATTTTAAATACGATTTTGCTAAAAAACCAAATATTAAAACCTCATTTGCTTCAGATCATAATTCGGTCTCATTAGGAATGATTGATTTGGTACTTAAAAAGAAAACAGGTAAAGCTTCATTTGTTGGAGAGCTTTCATTTGGTCCACGTGGGCAAGCGCAGTCTATTCCTAATGCTTCTGAAGATGTTTCTTCCTTCCATATTCAAAACCTTTATGTGAATTATGATTTTACGGATAAATTTTCAATGACAGCAGGTTATATGGGTACATTTATCGGTTATGAAGTAATTTCGCCGGTAGGTAACTTTAACTATTCTACTTCTTATTTATTCACCAATGGTCCATTCCAGAACGCAGGAATCAAGGCAACTTATAAATTCTCTGATAAAGTAAGTTTAATGGCGGGTTTATTTAACGATTGGAATGTTTATACGGCTACACGTGGTGTTTCGAGCGTTGGCGGTCAGTTGATGATTGCTCCTGTTGAAGGCTGGACGGCTTACCTGAATGTATTGTCTGGTGCGGGTGGCGGTGGATATGGAACTATTGAAGACCTGACCACATCATATCAAATTACCAGTAAATTTAAATTGGGTTTAAATGCTGCTAATTATGATATCGATAACGATGGAGGTGGTTATGCTGGTGCTGCACTTTATCCACAATTTGCTGTTGCAGATGCTGTAACGCTTGGATTAAGAGGTGAATATTTTAAATATAAAGAAGTGGCCGGAGTAGCAGGAGATAAATACACGGCTGTAACTTTCACTGCAAATATCAAATCAGGCGGATTAACCTTTATTCCAGAGGTAAGATTAGACCACAGTGGCAATAAGCCTTTTGTAAAAGAAAATGGAATGGCGGCGCCAAATGCTGGCCAGTTTTCTTTAGCAGCAGTATATGCTTTTTAAAATTTAGTTGTTTTTAATATTAGGCCGCCAGTAACAAACTGGCGGCTTTTTGTTACCTTTAAATATTACCCCATTAATTTAATTCAATGAAATACGGCTTACTTCTGGTGATCACTTTATTTTCGATTACCTTATGTGCACAACAAAAACAGTTTGACACGGCTGATGATGGTAAATTTATCTATTATAAAGTTGTTGATTCTCAAAAGATAAGTAAAGATGTACTGTTACAACGTGCTAAAAATTTCATTGCCACACAGAAAAAAACGGTTCAGACTGAAAGTCAAACGGATTCTTCCTTAACTGCAAAAGGAAAATTAGTGATTGATAAAACAGTTTTAGTAGTAGGGCATCCTAGTGGAGAAATCATGTATAACCTAACTTTTGAAGCCAAGGATAATAAATACAGGTTTTGGTTCACTGACTTTAAATTTATTCCATATCAAAGAGATCGGTACGGGAATTTTGTTCCCATTACAAATATTGGCTCACCTTTAGAAAAAAAAGTGGATAAACTTACTGCAGGCGAATGGAAGGATATTCAAGCTGCAGCTTACCTTAAAGTGGAAAAGCTTGGAGAAAGTTTAAAGAAATTTTTAGCAACTGATGCAACAGTTAAAAAAACATCAAAACCTGCAGAAGTCATTTCCACTAAAAAGTGGTAAGCCATTCACTTATTAAAGCTTACCAAAAACTTCCTCTACCTTTTTAAACCTGAAATCAAAAATAGAATGAATCTTTTTATGTACGGTAACGGCATTGGCAATTTTACCAATTGGCCCATAGCCTATAGCATAGTGTAAAATATCTTGCATTAAAATTCCATTTTCAATCTCGCTAAAATGATGCTGGTGATGCCAGAAAGCAAAAGGGCCAAAGCGTTGCTCATCAATAAAGTATTTCTTGTCAACTACATGTGTAATCTCAGTCATCCAGTCTAGCTTAATGCCGAACAGTGGCGAAACTTTATAGGTGATGATCATTCCGGGATACATCTTCGTTTGTTCCATATTTGGGGAAGTTACATCAAAAGTCATATCTTTTGGCGTAATCTCAGCAAGATTTAAGGGAGACGAAAAGAAATCCCAGGCCGTGTCTAAATCGACTGGCAGTTTTTGTTCAAATTCTAATCGGTATGTTTTCAAGTTTTTATTTTAAATCATAACAGCAGAGATGCTATTTTGTTGATGATAACTTAGATTATTTATGGGCTTTAACCGCAAAGTTCGCTAAGTAAAGTCGCAAAGAACGCAAAGTTGGTTGTATAAGCAAATGTATCATTATAAAAATCCATACTAAGGGGATCGTCATTGTTGTAAGGCACAAAGCAATCTTAATACGCTGATATTTATATTATTTCTCTAACCGCAAAGTTCGCTAAGTAAAGTCGCAAAGAACGCAAAGCTGGTTGTATAAGCAAATGTATCATTATAAAAATCCATACTAAGGGGATCGTCATTGTTGTAAGGCACAAAGCAATCTTAATACGCTGATATTTATATTATTTCTCTAACCGCAAAGTTCGCTAAGTAAAGTCGCAAAGAACGCAAAGCTGGTTGTATAAGCAAATGTATCATTATAAAAATCCATACTAGGGGGATCGTCATTGCTAGGCACGAAGCAATCTCAATACGCTGATATTTGTATTATTTCTCTAACCGCAAAGTTTGCTTAAGTAAAGTTGCAAATGCAATTAGATCATTAAAGTAGTCAAAGCTATTATAACTAGATCTCTAATGCACCATTTTATCGGCACAGGTAGAGCTGGCAAAAGCTTCAGGTTTAGCCTTAAAAATAAAGCCCATGCTCATAATATATCCCATGGCATCATTAAGTGCTTTGTTCGATTTGAATAAGGGATTGGTGTTGATGTCTGCATGTACTTCCAGTGCCACATCATAAACATCAAGTAAATCGCAAATTGAGTAGGCTATTTCAATAGATTTTTGAACTTCTACCAGCATTCTTTCCTTAATGCTCACCTGTTGCGTGCTCTTTTCCTGATGGATGTACATGAAACCTCCGTGATGCTCTCGAAGCAATACAATTACCGTTGCAAAATCGGTGATGGCACCTTTAACCTGTGAGTCGGTTCCGATACAAACTTTAAGCTTAAAGCCTTTTTCTGTTTCTCTGATAATAGATTTTTCAATTTCTTCATGGATAGAAGATTGAATAATTTCACCATTAAATTTTTTCCAGGTCATACACAGTTTTATTGAGTTTAATAAATGGTAATCAGCTTTTTATAAATTTAAGTGCTTTAAATTAAATGCGTGTTAAAGTTAAGTTGTTTATTTGCTAACAAAATGTTAGTTATCAACAGGTTAGTTGGTTTTATTTAGAATCATGAACTGATTTTGAAACAAATATTTCAATGCGTCGTTAATATTATATTATCTCACTAAATATTTTAATGTTATGAAAGCCGAATTGATTCAAGAATTTCAAATGTTGCAAAATAGTAGAGCTAACAAATTTGCAGATGAATTAAGCGATAGATTTATGTCATCCGTAGATCTGGTTACAGAAAAAGTAAATTCATCTATTTCCATGAGGGGGAATATGTTACTGTTGTTGGAAAAGAGATTGAATTTCTCTCTTTTGAAAAGATTTAAGAATAAGTTTTTCAAGTTCTAAGGCCTTGTAACTTCCGGGAGGCAGAGAAATGTTTATCTTTGGCTTAATGATAGAAAATGCCTTAAAAAGATTAAACATTACTGCACTTAACGAAATGCAGGAAATAGCCCTTAAGCAAGGAAAACTGGGTAGCGATATTTTATTAATCGCACCAACTGGTTCTGGCAAAACTTTGGCCTTTCTACTACCATTAATTGCCAGTTTAAAAGCCGATGTAAAGGGCGTACAATCGCTGATTCTGGTGCCTTCAAGAGAGCTTGCATTGCAAATTGAGCAGGTTTTTAAGCAGATGGGTACGCCCTTTAAGGTAAACTGCTGTTATGGTGGACATGCTGTACGGGTTGAAAAAAATAACCTGGCTCATCCACCTGCTGTTTTAATTGGAACGCCTGGGCGAATTGCTTACCATCTTGAACATCATAATTTTGACGAATCATTTATTGAAACCCTAATTTTAGATGAATTTGATAAGTCTTTAGAATTTGGTTTCGAAAAAGATATGTCATATATTATTGGATCTCTATATTCATTAAAACAACGAATACTGACTTCTGCGACTAAAATGGAAGAAATTCCAGCTTTTGTTAAGCTGAACAAACCTGTTGAAATTGATTTTTCAAAGAATATTCAAATTAAGCCAGATTTAAAACTGAAAAAAATAACAGTACCTGCACCTGATAAACTGGACGCTTTATTTAAGCTCTTAAGTAAAATAGGCAGCAAGAATACACTGGTTTTTTGCAATCACCGGGAAACTGTTGACCGGATTAGTGATTTGCTTTTTGAAAATGGTTTAGGACATGATGTTTTTCATGGGGGGATGGAACAATTTGATCGGGAGAAGGCATTGCTTAAATTCAGAAATGGCAGTCATAAGATTTTAATCACCACTGATTTGGCGGCCAGGGGATTAGATATCCCTGAGGTGGAATATATTGTACATTATCAATTGCCATACACGGAAGATTCTTACATCCATAGAAATGGAAGGACGGCACGAATGAATGCAAAAGGTACAGCATACTTAGTGATTACACCTGAAGAAAATTATAAATACTTGCCTGAAGATATTGAGGAAGAGGACTTATCACAGCATTATAAATTGCCTGAAGCCAGTGATTGGGTTACGTTATATATACCAAACGGGAAAAAAGATAAAATTAATAAGATCGACATTGTAGGTGTTTTCCTTAAAAAAGGTGAACTGGAGAAAGATGATCTTGGATTAATTGAAGTAAAAGATTCTGCCAGTTATGTTGCCGTAAAGCGTAACAAAGTTGAAAACTTGCTGAAGGTTTTGAGTAACGAGAAAATTAAAGGAAAGAAGCTTAAATTAGAAGTAGCGAGTTGAGGTAGTTTATTAGTCATAGGTTCATTTAGCACCTTTCGCTTCACTTAATCCCTTTCCAATTCAATAATTAAAATAACATGAGTAACAACGATATATTAAAAAAACTTAGAGTAGCATTATCATTAAAAACAGATGATATCATTACCATTTGTGATCTGGTTGGTTTTAAAGTAACCAAAGCAGAGTTGGGTGATATTTTCAGAAATGAAGATCACGAGAATTTTAAACCTTGCGGCGACCAGATTCTGCGTAATTTTTTAAATGGTCTGGTGATTTACAAAAGAGGTCCGAGGGATGAGAAAAAGCAATAATTTATGCTTTTTAATATTTTTTTTATTTCTTACTTTCTCTCTTAACGCTCTCGCTCAGTCGCCGATAAAAATCAGCGGACAAATAATTGATTCTCTAAAAATTCCCATTGAGGGTGCTGGTATTCGCTTAATTATGGCTGAGGATACACTTCGCACAACCTCTGATGCCAAAGGTAACTTTACCTTTTCAAAAGTTAAGTCATCTAAATTTTATCTCTCCATTACGGCATTGGGCTACAAACCCTTTGCATCAATTTATGAAGCTGAACAATCAAAAAAGAGCTTAATTCTGGAATCCATCTTGCTTAAAACAGAAGCCATCCATTTGGCAGATGTGGAGGTTAAAGTAAAAGTAAATCCCATCAAAATCAAAAAGGATACCATTGAATATAATGCCGGTGCTTATACCATAAGAGAAAATGATAAGGTGGAAGATTTGCTGAAGCAGCTGCAGGGGATTGAGGTTGATGATAAAGGTAGCGTAACGGCTATGGGCAAGAAAATGACTAAACTCCGGGTTAATGGCGAAGATTTTTTTACCAATAATGTGGAGGATTATATCAGGCAGTTGCCAGCTGATATTATAGCCAAGCTTCAGGTTATTGATGATTATGGCGATCAGGCTAATTTTACCGGAATTAAAATTGGAACACCTATCAAAATGTTAAACCTGGTGACTAAGCCTGGGAAGGATAAAGGTTTGTTTGGGAATGCAAATGCAAGTTCTGCCACTAATAATGCCAATAATGTTAGTGTAAATGGGAACATTTGGAATAAAACAAAACAGATTGGTTTGGGCACTCGCTATGGCATCACGAATAATGAATTTACTAAAACTGATAATGGCTCCCTGAACGGCAATATCAGGGAAAAAGTTTCAAAAGCTCTTAGTTACAATGGTGGATATAGCCTGAGTAGGGGCGCCAATAAATCTGTTCAAAATACTTACCTGGAAACTTATAATCCACAAGGTACCATCTATGATTTAAGACAAAGTGATAATAATTCTAATTCTCTCAATAATAATATCAATTTGGGCTTAAATGGCTCTACAAAGAAGAATTATTTTAATGCTTCACTCATCGGTACAATAACTGATACCAGGAATGAGGCCATTATTAACTCCAATAAAACTGGATACATCAGGCAAGATCTGATCTCGGATGCTGCTTCAAAAAATAACAATGCAAACTTAAGCGGT
Source organism: Pedobacter psychrotolerans (assembly GCF_004340665.1). Lineage (GTDB taxonomy): Bacteria > Bacteroidota > Bacteroidia > Sphingobacteriales > Sphingobacteriaceae > Pedobacter > Pedobacter psychrotolerans. The sequence goes on along the minus strand of NZ_SLWO01000002.1, from coordinate 23,147 downwards.
AATGTGAATTGGTCCAGGCGTTTGGCCAACCCTAAGCAATCGCTATCTATCGGTTTTAATTTTGGAACGGGTAAAGGAAATTCAAATAGTACAATTAAAGATATCATCCGTTATTATAATGAAACCACTAATATTTTGGTTAAAGATTCACTACTAAACAGGTTGGTAAATAACAATACTTCAAGTGCTGATTTAGGCGGTAACATCCAGTTTTCGGATGTACTTAAAAAGGCAACTGATAGTACGGGTGCTGGTTATTTGAATCTGACTTATCGTTTTTCCGTTAATAGAAGTCAACATGCGCAAGCCACCACTGTCACCAATCTGCTTGGAAACAGTTTTGTGGTAGATTCGCTCGGACAGGATTATGTGTCGAGCTTTATCAATCAAAACTTTGGTGTCAGCTATAATATGAATAATAAGCTGATCAGTTATAATTTTGGGCTTAATTTTACACCTAGTATCATTCTTGGCAGGTATCGCAATACAGGGCTCGAGTTAAGAAAATATCAATTTAATTACTCGCCATCAGCGAATCTCAGTTACCAGTTGAAGAATGAAGGTAACCTGAGTTTTGGATATAGTGGCGCGACCAATGCGCCTGATTTTAATAAGCTGCAGCCGATCAGAAATAATAACGATGTTCAAAACCTCATCATTGGTAATCCAGATTTAAAGGCCACTTCCAACCACACTGCCGATTTAAGCTACAATAAATTTGGAGTTAAATCTGGCTTAAGCATTATGGTTGGTTTAACCGGAACCTTTGCCATTAATAGTGTGGTGAGTAATACAGTTTTTCTGAGGGATACATTAAGCAGTTTAAAACAGCAAACTACCTATGAAAATGTTAACGGTGTTTATAACCTGGGTGGAAATTACTCGTTTAATAAAAGATTGCTGACCAATAAACTTTCTTTATCTGTTAATGGGAATGTGGCTTACAACCGCAATGTTTTTTATACAGATAATGTATTAAACCGCAGCAGTGGAATCAATATTTCAAACGCATTCAGGTTTAACCTCAATGAGAAGAAATATGCTTTAAATACCAGTGTGTCCTATAGTTTTAGCTCCAATACCTATTCTGTTATGAATCAGAATATTAAAAATATTCAGGTACTGGCTTTAAATGGCAGCGCCAGCTGGATTCCAACTAAGCGTTTTAGGGTAAATGCATCAGCCTCTAAAAGTTTAAATTTTGGCTATAGTTTATACGCTGGAAATCCTTTGCTCGTGAATATGGGTGTAAACACGTCATTCCTAAAAGGTAATAAACTTGTCTTTTCTGTTCAGGCTAATGATTTATTTAACCAGGGCGCACTTTTTAGCACGAGTATCACCAATAATTCCATATCAGAAAATAGAACACGTTTCATCAGCCGCTTTGTACAGGCTACCTTGATTTATAACCTCAGCCAGTTTGGAAATAAAAGAGGCAAATCAGTAGCGTTCGATAATGATGACAGAGAAGAATCGTATTAGCCATATAATTGTTATTTTAGCATTTAGTTAATGCTTCAATCTAAATAATTATGAAAAGTACCATACTATTCCTCAGTCTATTCATTTCTACCAGCCAATTTTTTAACCCAGGTTCAAAGATTGATGTTGTAAAAGATCAATCTAAAAAGGAAAACTTTGCCGATGACTGGGCTGCACTAAGTAAGTATCAAAAAGAAAATGATCTTTTGCGGTCTCAAGGCATAAAAGAAAATAGTGTCGTTTTTTTAGGCAGTTCTACATTTGAATTTTGGAAACAAAAAAGGCCGGAATATTTTAGCAAGAATCCATATATCTGCAGAGGAATAAGTGGACAGATTTCTCCGCAGTTGCTTGTGCGTTTCAGGCAGGACGTCATTAATTTGAAACCCGGAGCCGTGATTATTTTAGCTGGCAGTAATGATATAGCAGGAAATACTGGCCACGTTACCAACGATAAAATCATGGATAATATTAAATCAATGTCGGAGCTGGCAAAACTTCATGATATTAAAGTAATCCTTTGTAAATACCTGCCTATTTATGCCTATCCCTGGAACAAAGACATTCATCCAGCAGAGAAAATTGTAGCACTGAATCAGCTGATCGAGGGTTATGCACGAGAAAATAAGTTTACGATTCTTGATTATTGGACACCATTAGTCGATGATAAAAAAGGGCAACGAGAAGAATTAACGGTTGATGGAGTCCATCCAAATTTAGCAGGATATAAGATCATGGAAACAGTAACAGATAAAGCCATTAATGAGGCTTTAAAAAGAAAATGATAACCTAAATACCTACAATTTAACTTGTGGGTATTTTTTTAATAAAACTTTCAATAATATTTGAAAATTCAATAACATTTAGTTATTTTTACATCAGCAAAGCGAAACAGTTGAAAGAAGATCTAAAAGTCTAAAATTTTTTATTTATATTTTTCAATTTTTCCTGAAAGTTTAATAATTCTATGTAATTAAATGATGGCGTTATGAATTACAATATCCTTGGATACAGCATTTTTATTTCCATTATCGTATTTATAATAGTGGTAGTAGGGAAAATATGTTACCGTAATGGAAATATTTTTGTTGCAGCGCTAATTCCCGATCATTTGGAGTTATGTCAGCAGATTAATCAATCGCTTTTAGTTTCTTATTATCTGGTGAATATCGGCTATTGCGCCATGACGTTAATTGGGTGGGAAACCATTACTTCTCCCTTGCAGTTACTAGAAGTTTTGGCGTTGAAATTGGCCATAATTATCTGTATCCTTTCAGTTTTACACTATATAAATATTTTTTTGCTTACCAATACCATTCATAAATTAATTAAATAATAACTTAAAAATTTGATCATGGAAACTACAAAAATTTTAATCGGCTATGCAATTTATTTACCTGTTGCGCTTTTCTTAACATTTTATGTTTCAAAAACACTCTTTAAAAATAGTAAGATTTACATGCTTGATATTTTTAAAGGAAGAGAAGAAATCGCAAATGCAACCAATAAGTTATTCGAAACAGGATTTTATTTGTTGAATATAGGTTTTGCACTTTTAATAATGAAAATTACGACTACTTTAAGCAGTTACCAGCACCTGGTTGAGGCTTTAGGAACCAAAATAGGTGGGTTTTCTATTTACCTCGGACTGATGTTATTTATCAATTTATATTTATTTTTCAGAGGGAAAAGAAAAGCCAATCAACCTCCAAAACCTGCACCGTTCCCTCCAACCTATGTTGGTCAGTAAATAAAAAAGCTTTGACAGCTTTCGGTAGGATGTAAGGAAGGTTGTCAAAGCTAAATCTTGTTAAAATAAAAAATCCCGATTTTCATCGGGATTTTTTATTAGTCTAATTTTTTATATCGGATTCGTTTAGGTGTTACATCACCCAAACGTTTTTTGCGGTTTTCTTCATAATCAGAATAATTTCCTTCAAAGAAATATACTTCAGAGTTACCTTCAAAGGCCAGAATGTGTGTACAAATCCTATCTAAGAACCATCTATCGTGACTAATCACTACTGCACAACCACCGAAGTTTTCTAAAGCTTCTTCCAAAGCACGTAGTGTATTCACGTCAATATCATTGGTCGGCTCATCCAGTAAAAGTACGTTTGCACCTTTCTTCAAAGTAATAGCCAAGTGAACACGATTCCGTTCTCCACCTGATAGTACACCCACTTTTTTCTGTTGATCACCGCCATTAAAGTTGAATTTGGAAACATAGGCACGGCCATTTACAGCTTTTGTACCCAGTTGAATGTTATCCAATCCATCGGTAATGTTTTCATAAACCGTCTTATCTGCATCTAAATCATTATGCATTTGATCTACATAGCCCAGTTCTACGGTTTCTCCTACACGGAAAGTTCCTGCATCGGCTTCTTCCTGACCAGTAATCAAACGAAATAAAGTGGTTTTACCGGCACCATTTGGACCAATAATACCAACAATTCCTGCTGGAGGTAGGGAGAAATTAAGGTTATCAAACAAGATTTTATCGCCATAAGCCTTGGTTACGTTAGTGGCTTCAATTACTACATTACCTAAACGTGGGCCAGCCGGTATAAAGAGTTCCAGTTTGTCTTCTCTTTCTCTTCCATCCTCAGAAGCTAATTTATCATAGTTTGCTAAACGGGCCTTAGATTTTGCATGACGTGCTTTTGGTGCCATACGTACCCATTCCAACTCACGCTCTAGTGTCTTCTGACGTTTGCTTTCTGTTTTTTCTTCTTGTGATAAACGTTTGGCTTTCTGCTCTAACCAGCTACTGTAATTTCCTTTCCATGGAATACCTTCACCACGATCTAATTCTAAAATCCATCCGGCTACATTATCTAAGAAATACCTATCGTGTGTTACAGCAATAACAGTTCCTTCGTAGTTTTGCAAGAACTGTTCTAACCAATCAATACTTTCTGCATCCAAGTGGTTGGTAGGCTCATCCAGTAAAAGTACATCTGGTTTTTGTAGTAACAAACGGCACATGGCCACTCTACGGCGCTCTCCACCAGAAAGTACACCAATTTTAGTTTCAGGATCAGGACAACGAAGGGCATCCATTGCTCTTTCCAATTTTGAATCAAGCTCCCAGGCACCCATGGCATCAATTTTATCTTGCAGCTCGCCTTGCCTGGCCATGAGTTTATCCATTGCATCCGGGTCAGAATAATTTTCTTCTAATCCGAATGCCTCATTCACTTCTTCGTATTCTTTTAAGGTTGCGATTACGTTCGCAACACCTTCTTCAACTATTTCACGAACGGTTTTTTCTGGATCAAGAATCGGCTCCTGAGCCAAATAGCCCACGGAATAACCTGGAGAAAAAACGACTTCACCCTGGTAAGTTTTGTCTAAACCAGCAATAATTTTTAATAAGGATGATTTACCGGAGCCGTTTAAACCGATTACTCCGATTTTTGCACCGTAGAAGAAAGAGAGGTAAATATTTTTTAAAACCTGTTTTTGTGGGGGGTAAATTTTATTTACTCCCGCCATAGAAAAGATTATTTTTTCGTCAGACATATTGAGATTTATTTCTGCAAAGATGCTGAATTTGAAACAAAAATTTAAGTCTATATCAGAAATAGTATAGAATGGCTACAGTCATTACACCGTAGCCATTTCTAAAATTAGTATAGATTAAAACCCTAAACCCAATGCAAAACCTCTTGCTGAATTGGCAATTGTTGCACCAGCAGTAGCAACACCTGTATTGAGGTTAATGCTATATATTCTCTGTGCGCCACCAACCGTAAATAAACCATAAGCAAGTCCACTGGTTCCACCAATATCGAAACCATTATTAGATTCTACATTAATGCCTAAAGCACCTATTTCTACTAAAGTGCCCAAATTAGGATTGTCTTGTCTAACCAGTTTATCACTATTTGAATCAACGTCGAACAACACAGTAGTAGTTGCGCCAAAGAAATTATTGGTATAAGCAGCACCTGTGATTCCAGTAGATAAAGGATTAAGATTTCCGTCGGCGATAACACTTCCATCAATTGGGTTAAACCTTAAATTCTGCCCCGTATTACTTACAATCCTGATTCTATCTACAGTAGGATTGAAATCAAATCCAAATTGTGTTCCACTTAATAAGGTAGATAAAGGAGCCGTGCCTACCATAGCTGCTGTGCCATTGGATGTGTTAACTGTATAAATCCGGCTCGTGCTTCCTAATGCATAAAGCTGGCCGTTCAGCGGACGAAAATCAATACCTAAAATACTTTCACCAGCCTGGATTCCACTCATGTTTTTAACGCTGATGGTAGGAGTTGTAGCTAATGGATTGAAAATTAATAATTCATTGTTGTTTGATACTGCATAAGCTACTGCTTCAGTTGGAATGGCTAAACCGGTGATGTTAAGTGGTAAAATGCCAACTTTCGCTGCCTTACCGGAATTGGTATCAATAGTATACAAGCCTGAAACACCACCCACACTTAATGCTGCTAGAGCCGCAGTGCCATCAGGATTGATATCAAAACCACCCATTTCATCAATATCAAAACCTAGGCTGCCCACTTCCACTAATTTTCCATCGTTTGGTGGATCTTGTTTATATAATTTATCTGTTGCAGCATCAATATCAAAAAGCACTGTTGTAGTAGCACCAGCTTTATTTTGTGTGTAAGCTACTGAAGAAACTTTAGCATTGGTAACGCCATTAATTGCCCCGTCGGTTGCGGCAACTGTACCAGTTTCTGGGTTTAAACGCAGATTTTGTCCAGAATTGGTGACTACGCGAATGCGATCAACAGTGGGGTTAAAATCAAAACCAGCAGTTGTCCCGCTCAATGCAGGTGAGAATGGTGCAGCAGAAATTGATCTGGCCGCTCCTGTTTTTTGATCAATTACGTATAAACGACTGGTACTTCCTAAACCATAAAGTTGTCCGGTTGCCGGGCGGAAATCGATTCCCATAATCGTCTCACCGTTTTGTAACCAAGAAATATTTACTGTAGAAATCAGAGTAGAAGGGTTTTTAGCATTAATCAAATGCAATTTACTATCAGCAGATAATGCATAGAAGTTTACATCTGGCCCGGGAGTAAGTACTTCCTGGTTAACGTTTCTGTCTTTTTTGCATGCAGAAAAGACAATAGGCGTCATTATAGCGCAAAGGGCTACAAGGATTAAATGTTTAATTTTAATCATGTTTTTTAATGTTTAATAAATGAATAAGTTTTTTGAAATAAGACTAGAAGTATGCTACTTAGGCGGTTGTTCAGGAATTTGAAGATGGCAATGAGCCAGATTAAATCTACCAGAGAATTGGCATTTTTTTGAATCAAGAAAGTATCCAAAGTCAAAATTATTGATGCCTGTAAACAATAGGTCGGCAGGTTTATCTTGCTCTTTCAGTTGATTTTGTTTATCAGTGGACTCAGATTTTTCAGAACGATCATCCGATTCATTTTTATAAATCTCTTTGGAGATTTTCGCTAAAGGCATAGCTCCTATAAAAATTCTGCCTGTAAAAACAGTTAGCAGAATCAATACAATGAAAAACCTTTGGTAAAACGGAGACATATAAAGCTAATTTTTCTGATTTAAAGCCACTTACGTAAATGCCGTGGAATCAGTTTTAAATTATTTTGGCAGGTCTATTGAAATTAGCTCGAAAGCACAGAAATGAATAGGGTGAAAAAGTCCATATGATGCTGTAAATGCTTGAAAATGTTATTTATAGGGATGAAATTGCTTTTTTAAAACAAATTCATTTTAAATCGGGTTATTGCGTAGAGTCATGTAGATTTAAGCTGATTTTTAAATTCAAAAATAATTTTGACGATTATTTATAAAAGGATGTCACAACGCTTTGTTTTTCTGTCAAAACTTGTAAATTGCATGAGTTAAAAGAAACAATTTGTCAGTTTCGCCTATCGGAAAAATCCTTACACTAAACCGACAAAGATTTAATGTTTAAGAAGTGCTTAATTTAAAAGTACTTTAAAACCATTTAAACATATATTACGTAGATACATATCAGGATACGCCTCCTGGAGGCAACAATATTCTTACATAAATTTTAGGGTTCGCAATAGTTTAAAACGCTGTTTATCTACCCACATGGCGCAATTGTTGATAAAATAAAGAAAACGGCACTATCTCTTTTTATAATTTATTTTATAGTTTAGGGACGTAGCTGTTAAGAAAGGTATTATGGAAGCAAAATTTTCACCACAGGTTAAAGATGTAATCTCTTTTAGTAGGGAGGAAGCGCTCCGTTTAGGGCACGATTACATTGGAACCGAGCATTTATTATTAGGCCTCATCCGCGAAGGCGATGGTATGGCTATTAAAATTTTAAGGTCATTAGGAGTTGATACAGGTAAATTGCGCCGCTCAATTGAAGATGCTGTTCGCGGTACTTCGAGTGTTACCGTAAATTTAGGTAACATTCCTTTAACAAAACAGGCAGAAAAAGTTTTAAAAATTACTTACTTAGAAGCTAAAATATTTAAAAGCGATTTAATTGGTACCGAGCATTTGTTATTGTCGGTTTTAAGAGATGATGATAATATTGCCTCACAAATCTTATTACAATATGGTGTTACCTATGATGTTTTTAAACAGGAGGTTGAAGTGAATAAAAATGGTTTTAGAGATGATATCTCAAACAGTGCATCCACTGGAGGAGATGATGATTATCGTGAAGAAGAAAGCTTTAGTACACCTAAAAAAGTTTCCGACATTAAATCTAAAACACCCGTTCTGGATAACTTCGGTCGTGATTTGACCAAAGCTGCAGAAGAAGGTCGTTTAGATCCAATCGTAGGACGTGAAAAGGAAATCGAAAGGGTATCTCAAATTTTATCCCGTAGAAAAAAGAACAATCCAATTTTAATTGGAGAGCCAGGTGTAGGTAAATCAGCTATTGCAGAAGGTTTAGCTTTACGGATTGTTCAACGCAAAGTTTCGCGTGTGCTTTTTGGCAAACGGGTAGTTACACTTGATCTGGCATCTTTAGTGGCTGGCACAAAATATCGTGGACAGTTTGAAGAGCGAATGAAAGCGGTAATGAATGAGCTGGAGAAATCTACAGATGTCATCCTTTTTATTGATGAGATCCACACGATTGTAGGCGCTGGCGGTGCATCAGGTTCACTTGATGCTTCAAATATGTTTAAACCGGCCTTAGCAAGAGGCGAAATTCAATGTATTGGTGCTACCACCTTAGATGAATATCGTCAGTACATTGAGAAAGATGGTGCTTTAGATCGTCGTTTCCAGAAAGTAATGGTTGAGCCAGCTACTCCTGATGAAACTGTTGAAATTTTAACCAGAATTAAAGACAAATATGAAGAACACCACGGTGTTACTTATACAGACGAAGCAATTTTAGCTTGTGTTACTTTAACTTCAAGGTATATTTCAGATCGTTTCCTTCCGGATAAAGCAATCGATGCTTTAGATGAAGCGGGTTCAAGAGTGCATTTAACCAATATTCATGTACCTCAGAACATTATTGATATTGAAGCCAAAATTGAAGATATCAAGTTAGAGAAAAACAAAGTTGTTCGAAGCCAGAAGTATGAAGAAGCTGCAAAACTTCGAGATACAGAGAAAAATTTAATTGAAGAATTAGATAAGGCCAAAGCAGAATGGGAAGCTGAAACTAAAACCAAACGTTATGAAGTTTCAGAAGATAATGTGGCGGAAGTAGTGGCAATGATGACTGGGATCCCTGTTCAGCGTGTCGGACAAACAGATAGTGTTAAGCTATTGAATATGTACGATAAGGTTGCAGAGAAAATTATTGGTCAGGATGATGCCATTAAGAAACTGACTAAAGCCATTCAACGTACAAGAGCTGGATTGAAAGATCCTAAAAAACCAATCGGTTCCTTTATTTTCTTAGGCCCAACTGGAGTTGGTAAAACAGAATTAGCAAAAGAACTGGCTCGTTTTATGTTTGATAGTGATGATTCACTAATTCAAATTGACATGAGTGAATACATGGAGAAATTTGCTGTTTCACGTTTAGTTGGAGCGCCTCCGGGATATGTAGGTTATGAAGAGGGTGGACAATTAACGGAGAAAGTTAGAAGAAAGCCATATGCAGTAATCTTGTTAGATGAGATTGAAAAAGCGCATCCGGATGTATTTAACATCTTATTACAAGTTTTAGATGAAGGTCAGTTAACAGATAGTTTAGGTCGTAAAGTTGATTTTAGAAATACAATCATCATCATGACCTCAAATATTGGTGCCCGTCAGTTAAAAGACTTTGGCCAAGGTGTTGGTTTCTCAACATCAGCTAAAACAAATCAGGCAGAATCTCACAGTCGTGGTGTAATTGAAAGTGCCCTAAAACGTGCTTTCGCTCCAGAATTTTTAAACCGTGTTGATGATGTAGTAGTGTTTAACAGTTTAGGTAAAGACGAAATCTTCAGAATTATCGATATTGAACTAAAAGCTTTATTCGGCAGAGTTCATACCTTAGGTTATGAAATTGCATTAACAGAAAATGCAAAGGATTATATCGCAGAGAAAGGTTTTGATAGTAATTTTGGTGCCCGTCCTCTAAAACGTGCGATTCAGAAATACCTTGAAGATCCAATTGCAGAAGAAATTCTTAAAGGTGAATTAACTGAAGGTGATATATTAGAAATTGATTATGATAAAACCACAGAATTAATTTCGATTAATCATAAAAAAGGCGAAAAGAAAAAAGAAGAGCCTAAAAAAGAAGAAGATTCTTCAAGTAAATAATTTTAAAACTCCTGATGAAAATCAGGAGTTTTTTTGTTTCATATAGCAGTATAACTAAGGCTTTGGTGAGAAAACGATCCCCATTAAATATTTAGTTGAATATTCAACCCCAATGCACAAGAATAATTTCTATTTGATTTCATTAATCTCTTATCACAACCAATAATTTGTTTAAATAGAAAGGATAATGCTGTAGGTTTATAGTGTCATTCAATTTTTATATTCGATTTCATATTAAAAATAATAAATGGTGATGTAAGGCATTTATTGATCTATATCAACATGAATTAATTAAAAACATAAACAATGTGTATGAGTTGCCATACAAAATAAAGCGTTTTATTTGTTTTTAATTTTATATTTGCGGCATGAGAACCACATATGCTCTTTTGTTCATATTTTTATTAACTAAATCAATAAATTTAAGAGCACAAAGTAATCTTTTAGCTGCCAACAGCTATGTTTCTATTCAGAAACTTGCCGATGCACGGACAAATTTTAATAAATCGCTGATTAAATCTCGCACAATTAAAACTGCGATTTTACCTCAATCAAGATATATCTTCAATCAAACAGGTTCACATACGATCAATGTAGAAGGTTTAAATTTTATTGTTAAAGATAAAACCATCGTAGCCATACAAGAGATAGTTTTATCAAAAGCAGCGCTAAATACGATTAATGAGCGTTTGATGATATTAGATAAGATGCAATTTGCTTACTGTGAGCGTTCTAATCAAGAGTATTTAAGTGGTGAAAAGAATACCTCTTTAGCGTTTAATAACGATCGTCAGTTTTTCTCCGTATTGAAAAATATAAAAAATACCATTAACAATATCAATAAATTTTCAAAAGATGATCAAAATACGGCATCAATTGAATTAAGCTTGGCAAAATGGAAACAACCAAAAATCGACTGGGATTTCTATTGCGAGATTTTAGAAAAGGATACTAAAACTCAGTTAAGTAAATAACACGATAATTAATGAAGTTAGGTATAGCCATGGAATCTTCTGGCTGTGTTAACTGTATTCTTATAGCAACTTAATTAAATTAGTTCTTTCAAAGCATTATAATATCTATCATAGTTTTGAAGATCTGTATTTAAAAATAGGAATGGTTCAATCAATTCCAGTTCCATCAACAAAAACTTATCGTTTACAAAAGTTCCGTCTACTCGAGCATAAAGACAATTTTTAGCAAAAAGTTTAACGTATTTAGATGCAGTATCAATCATTTCTTGATTGGGATTCTGAGGATGAACCGAGCCTCCGTGCGCAGGCTGTACCCTAAAGTCACCTGCTTTCGCTTTTTTTATCAGGCTATGGCTATAAACGCCATTAAAAAAAATGAATGACCACTCCCCGTTTTCAATAATTTCTTTTAAAAAAGGCTGAATAATAAAGTTCTCCTTTTGAATTAAATGATGGAGTTCCTTATTTATCTCCTTTACATTGTCTACTGTAACACTAAATGTATTTTTAGCTCCGCCACTTACGCAAGGTTTTACAATTAGTCTATCTGTGTTTAAAATGCCGAAGAAATCTTCTAGATTTATTTTTACTTCTTTATTTACAAATACACATGGTGTAATGGGTAGCCCCGCATTTTCTATTTCTTTTAAGTATTGTTTGTCTGTATTCCATCTAACAATATCAATTGGATTAAGCAGTTTTACCCCTTTTTTTTCCAGTTGATCAAGCCAGGTATGAAAATCATCAATTAAATCAAAATAATCCCAAGGAGATTTGAGTATAGCCAATTGGTAATTTTCCCAATTTATCAGGGGATCATTCCAAATCACCAGCTCAATATTTAAACCTTTAGCTTGAAGAAAAACTAAAAGACGCTCGTCTTCTGTCTCAACGGTTTGGCTATCATAAGCGCCTTGATCATGATAAGTTACTAATGAAATATTCATTTTCAAAATTAAATTTATATCATTAAATAGCAGAAAAATTAAAACAAAGACATTTGATCACTAGGTACTTTAAATAACGAATGATCAAGAATAATTTCGTTTGTATTGAGGCCGTTTAGTCTGCAATGTAGCTTAAAATTGTCTTTTATCATTTTTGCAATATTCCCATCTCCACGCATCCGATCACCAAATCTGCTATCGTTTACGTTACCGCCGTGGCAACTCTGGATCATGTGCCAGACTTTCTCAAAACGATCAGGAAAATTTTTATGTAGCCAATCTTCAAATATCTGCGCAATAGATCCATTTAGTCTTACAATAGTATAACCGGCTTTGATTGCGCCAGCATCTGCTACAGATTTTAATATTTTCGGAATTTCATGATCACTTAATCCGGGAATAAGTGGGGCCACCATTACACCAACAGGTATTCCCACTTTGCTTAATTGTTCTACTACTTTAAAACGCTGTTTTGCTGTAGTGGTTCTCGGTTCCATCACCTGGCGCAAATCCTCATTCAAACTGTTAATAGACACATACACCATACATAGATTATGTCTGGCCATTTCCTGCAAGAGATCCTGATCTCTTAAAATTAATGAATTTTTAGTAATCATGCCAATGGGCTGCTTATATTCCAAAGCAATTTCAAGCAGCTGCCTGGTCAGTTTAAACTTTCGTTCTGCGGGTTGATAACAATCTGTATTGCCAGATAATGAAATGGTAGACGCATCCCATCCTTTCTTTTCGAGAAATTTTTTAAATAGGGCAGGAGCATCCTTTTTTACAATGATCTTCCTTTCAAATTCTAATCCCGCACTGTAGCCCCAATATTGATGAGAATTACGGGCATAACAATAAGTACAGCCATGTTCACAGCCTTGATAGGGATTTAGAGAATAGGCCATTCCAACATCCGGACTATCTACCTTATTAACGATGGTTTTTGAATTTTCAAAAATGAATGAAGTTTTACGATCAGTTTCTTCCCAATCGTCAATTCCTTCCTCATGCTCTTTCACATAAACATCCTTTAAAAATTTGTTATGTGGATTAAGCTGAGCACCTCTACCTTTAAAATATTGTTTTTCTTCCTCATCAGACATAGTCTAAAATTACTAAAAATATTAGTAATTTAATCCTGTTGTGGAGAAAATGTTAGTTATTAAAGAGGCTACTTTTGCAGCGGAATATAGTCCATCGGCACCATGTCTGCCACCTTTTCATAGGCCCAGTAACCTTCAAAAAGCAAAGATCTTGAATCGTAAATGCCGCCATTCTCATAAAAACGTACGCCTTCGCCCATTAAGTTAGCTACAGAAATCTCATTTTCAGGAACATCAAGCGGTCTAAAAATCCAGAAGCCTGTTTTGGAATAGGCTAATGATTCTTTTTCTTTGGTGTATTGAATGAGCAGTGCATCAGTATAGCTGATGTATTTCAGGTTTTCATTAAAAGGATGCACCAAAGTATCTGTTAGCACTTCGGCTCTCGAAAATTTATCGATAGTTCTCGGCATTTCCCTCTGCTTAGTCCAAAAGGATAATAAGGCGGTATCTATTTTGCCGGCATTTTTTCTAATACCCGTTTTTTCGGCAAGTATTTTTATCTTTTCAAGATTGGTATTAATTACGTATTCAGGATAACGATTCGGGTTGGGTATTTTAATCATTTTATTGATGATAAAACCTTCTTCCTTAGTTTTATTTGCATAGAGCGATCTAAAGAAATGTTGCGATGATCCATAATAGGCAATTTCTCTGGCGGCGATGTATTTTTTCTTTTTAGCTGCAGAAGCTTTCAGTTCTTCAAAAAAAGGATGACCTGAATAATAAATAATATGCGTCCTAGAATTATATTCAAAATGATCCAGCATATACTTTAAACGATAGCCTAATGCCTTATTTTCTACCACCAGAAATTCGGTTGTAGATACGGTAAGTGTACTCTTGGTGATGTCGAAATCAACATTTAAAACTTGTGGATTCAGTATTTTGCATTGTAAAGCATTTGGCGTTTTCCCGATGAAAAATTCTTTAAACTGGTTAATGTATTTTTGACGGTTAGGATCAGCACGAACAGTTACTTCATCAAGTTGAGCCACATTTTCTTTTAAAACCAGGTCAACCTGGACAGATTGATCAGAGATAATCACGCTTTTGGAGTAGGGGAGGTAGCCTACAATCTGAACCAACAAATCATAACTACCTGGTTTTAAATTAGAAAGTTTAAACCTCCCGTTATTATCTGCAACAGTTGCAATTTTATAGCCACTTAAATAAATACTAGCACCTGGTAAACCATCTTTATGATCTCTAACAATACCACTAATCGTAAAAGTATTTTGAGCGATGACGTGAGTACAGGCAAATAAGAATATAAGCGTTGCCAACAAGCTTTTGATCATAGAAGCGAATGTAAACAAAAGCAATAATATTGCCTATATCAGAACACTATTTTAACATTTTTAACGATTTACAACCCGGAACTATCCCAACAATTCTTTTGCATTTTCTATTGCTGAAGATCCAGGATTTTTACCACTTAACATTTCGGCAATAATGCCTACTCTTTCTTCCTGTTTCAGTTTTCTGATTCCGGTTGTGGTTTTTCCTTTTTCATCGTTTTTATAAACGAAATAATGGGATTGACCTTTCGCTGCAATTTGTGGTAAGTGGGTAATAGAAATCACTTGCATATTCTCACCTAATGCTGATATTACTTCACCAACTTTTAAAGCTGTTTCACCTGAAATCCCAGTATCAATCTCATCAAAAATAATGGTGGGCAAGGAGGTATGTTTAGCCAATAAGGCTTTTATAGCCAGCATAAGCCGTGAAAGTTCTCCTCCGGAAGCTACTTTGTTAACAGGTGCAGGTGATTGTCCGGCGTTGGCACTAAATAATAAATTGATTTCATCCAGGCCATCCTTATTTAATTCAGTCAATTTCTTTTGATCAAGCACTAATTTTGCATTAGGCATGCCCACTTTTCTTAAAGTATTGCCCGTTTCCAGTTCTACTATTTTAATTGCTTTTTTGCGATTGGCACTTAATTGATCAGCTTGTTTGTTCAGCTCTTTTTTTAGCCCGTCAATTTCTTTTTGTAAACTTTCAATGTTTTCATCAGATGATAGAAGCTGATTAAGGTTTTTCTCCAGCTGCATTTGCATTTCCAATAATTCGGTATTACTGGCTACCCGGTGTTTCTGCTGTAAAGAATAAAATAAATCTAACCGCTGATTAATGATTTCTAAACGATCTGCACTGTGCAAAGTATTCTCTTCCATGGTAGAGAGTTCATCTGCAATATCTTTAATTTCAATAATAGAAGATCGCAGACGCTCGAATAGGATATTAATGGCGGGGTCGAATTTCTCAATACCCTGTAATTGCAAAGAAGCTTCTTTCAGCATTTGCAAACCTGAAGGCTCACCTTCATTCAATAGTCCGGCAGAGGTAAGTAAAGCTCTTTTAATCGTTTCTGCATGCGTTAGGCGCTCCAACTCTAATTCCAGTTCTTCCTGTTCCCCTTCTTTTAAATTCGCCTGCTCCAGTTCGTTAAATAAGAATTGTTCGTAATCTTGTTTGCTTCGTGCTTCAGCGGCATTATTAATCAAGTTTTTTAATCGATTACTTTCCTGTTTCAGTCGCTTAAAGCCATTTCTATAGTCGAATAGTAGAGATTGATGGTTGGCAAGTGCATCTACAGTAAGGAGTTGAAAATCGGCATCATTAATTTCTTGTGTAGCATGCTGAGAGTGAATATCAATTAGCCTCTCACCGATTTGTTTTAATATGGAAAGATTGACAGGTGTATCATTGATGAATGATCGTGTCTTCCCATCAATTGATATTTCACGGCGAAGAATTGTCTCATTTGAAAAATCAAGATCATTCTCTTCGAAGATTTCCAATAATTTTTGATCTGCCAGTACAAAATTACCTTCTATCACACACTTTTTATCTTGACTGAAAAAGTACTTACTTTCTGCCCTTTGCCCTAAAATGAGTGAAAGAGCACCTAATATAATTGATTTTCCGGCACCTGTTTCTCCTGTGATAATGTTTAAGCCTTTATCAAATTCAATGTCAAGACTATCAATTAATGCGTAATTACGTATAGAAATTTTTTGTAGCATAACTACAGCGAAAATACTAAAAAGTTATTTCAAGCAAGCCATTCAAAACAAAAACAGCGAAGATTATTCTTCGCTGTTTTGCCATTGTTTGTTTGGTTAGTTTGTTTTAGGTTTTTCTGATTTTTCCTTTTCTATTTTATCCTTTAAATCTTTAACCTCTTTATCGAACTTTTCTTTCAGCTTTTTATATTCTTCAGTTTGCTTTACTTTACCATTGGTTTGATCGTCTAAATAAAATAATGAACCATTAGTAAAAACCATACTTCTGCCTTTGGTTAATGAATCGGCATTAAATACATTGATATTCATTTTTGAAACCATTTCTTCACCCATTTTTCGCCACTTTTCCTGTGCTTCTGGTGATCCATATTCTTTAGCTATATCTTCACCAAATTTTTTCCATTTGGCTTGCTCTTCAGGAGAGTTCATTTTAAGGGCTATATCTTCGCCCATTTTTTTCCACTTCGCTTGGGCTTCAGGCGATCCATATTCTCTTTGTGTATCCTCAGCAAATTTTTTCCATTTTGCCTGTTGTTCCGGAGAATTCATTTTCTTTTGCATTTCTTCACCCATCTTTTTCCATTTTGCTTTTGCCTGTGGCGAGCTATATTCATGAGCTATATCATCTCCAAATTTTCTCCACTTCGCTTGTGCTTCAGGTGATTGGAATTCTTTATATAGTTTAACTCTAAAAGTAGAATCTCCATAAGTAAATGCACTATCTCTATTTAAGCTGAGTATATTTCTAACACCTGCAAATTCATCGGCATAGATGCTTTTTTTCAGACTATCAGGTATCTCTTTAATTGAATTATATTCAGTTCTTTTCCCATTTGCATCAACGGTTACAATTTTCATTTTACGCTTTTTCGTGGTATCCTGAGGCATCGTAAGGTTTTCGATAGCCTGGCTTAGGCTAGCCATTTGCGTCTTCAGCACTTTATTAATTTCTTTCTTTTTTTCACTTGGATTAATCCATGCAATGGAAAATAGGCAGGCTACACCCAGCGTTAAAGCCGCCATTTGTTGTTTGGCATTTAAATAATTTGTTTTCATGTTGGTGATTCTTTTTATGCGTTGATACAAATTTTGATTTTGACCAGTGGCTGCTAAAGCATAAGCCGGGCTTTTATTATCTTTAAGTAATTCAAGTTTGAGTAAGGCATGAGCATAATTTAAAGGCTTGCCCGTTATTTTTACGACTAAATCGTCGCAGGCATGTTCACGTTCAATATGAATAAACTTTCCTGCCATCCAAACAAAAGGATTGTAAAAGAGGAGCGTTTCAATTGCCGTTTTGATTAGATTCAGCAAAAAATCATTTCTTCTGATATGAGACAGTTCATGAATTAAAATCGCCTCTACCTGATCATGATCCAATTGATTAACCAATGCGATTGGGAATAATACTACTGGTTTTAAATAGCCAATCACTAGAGGAACATTTACTATCGAGGATAAATCAAATCGGATCTCTTTTTGAATTCCTAATGAAGATTTGATATGTTGAAATATTAACTTCCAATCTTCAGGAATAACGCTTAAACTTTCCTTTTTAAGTATAGAAAGCCTATAGTATCCTTTTGCGATTATGAATAACTGAAATAAGATGCCGATAATGTAAAGGACAACGATTATCGGAAAGTAGTGTTCTGCTTTACTACTGAAGGATTGTGGCAAATCATTTAAATATTGATTGAATTGCATTTGTTGAATCTGACCAACAGCATGATGATTTGGTTTATTGAGCATGAGTTGTTCGCCCAAATTATAGCTAAACGAAATAAACATTAAAACCACAGAAAAAAAAGCAATATTATGCTTGTGTTTCGAAGCCAATTTTGGTAAAGTTAACATCACTACGAATAGAATACCATAGATGATGGCACTTTGCCAAAGTGAGTTTAAAATGCTCCAGCCAAATGCTTTGATAAATTGTTGTACTAAAGGTTCCATATCAATGGTTTATTTAAACAAATTATGATCTTAATTTATAACCTAGTTGTTGTCACTAATGACTAATGACTAATGACTAATGACTAATGCTTACTTAAGGCTATCTAAATATTTCTTAATCTCCTCAATTTCATCAGCGCTTGCTTTATGATTGCCCAATGCCTGCATAACGAGGCGTGCAGCTGATCCATTAAAAACATTATTAATCATTTTATTTACTAAATGCTTTTCTGTTTTATCTTGATTAACCAAAGCTTTATAAATGTGTGTCTTCTGGTTCGTATCTCTTTCTACTAATCCTTTTTCATGCATGATCTGCATCAACTTCAAAGTAGTTGTATAGCCAGAATCTTTTTTATTTAGCGCTTCATGTACCTCTCTTACTGTTGCCCGGCCATTTTGCCACAGCACTTGAAGAATTTCCATTTCGCCTTCAGTTGGTTTGATATTATTATTAATCATATGTTACAAGATGTACGAACTATTTCGTATTCAAATCTACGAATATATTCGTATTAACAAAATGTTTTTTTAATTATTGATGAAATTTATCTTAAAAACGTGCATTAATGAATGGAGAATACTATTTAATATAAAAGCCAAACGTATAGAGCTAAAGAATAAATTCGTTTGTAGATCTTAATTATGATTAAACGAGTTATGAAAGTGAAAGATGTTTTACGAATTGTTACAGTTTTATCACCCGTTCTAAAGAATGGTTGTATTTTGGTTCAATCCAAGATGGCCATCTTATCTTATTGTTTTAAGCCTTCGTATTTTCCAATGTTTGCCGGATCTATCTCAGCTAGCATATTATAGGCCTTCAAGCGCTCTTGCATGTTTAATTTGGCCAGTACATTTGTAACTTCCTCTGCTTTGGAAGCAAAGTATACATTGGGGAAAATTGAACCTAACTTCTGTTTATCCATTTGCTGCAAGGCAGGCAAGGCCGCAACAATCGCAGTTAGGCCTCTGTCATTATCGGTTAATTGGTCCAAACCATTCAGGTGATAACTGTAGATAAAAGCACGAAGTTCACTGAAAACTGGATTGAGTACGTTTTCGTTAAACCAAAACCTGTTTCTTAAACCATCTGCTGCTTTCCATCCGGCATTGCCCGAAGCTTGTGCCAGGTTAATAATGTTTTGAGCTTTCTTAAAATAGGTGGTTCCACCCGTTCGGGCAAAACTATCTTTATCCAAACCAATAATCGTGTACGCATAATAGGATAGGAGGGCACTAATATTGGAGATATAGTTCTGGTCTGAAAAATCAATCGTAGCACCATCATTATAACTAAAGTCGAAGTTTTTATCGCTCATATTTAATAAAGTGCTATTGTATGAGCTATTAAAAACTGGTCGGCTACTTTGAATTTGTGCCTCAGCAGTATACCCTGATCCGCCATCCCATGAATTTATGGTGATGATGAAACTGCAGTCAATCCTTTCAGTTGGCTTATAACTCTCCGTGCTGAATTTATTATTATTTAGAAAATCACGGATGGTTCTTTGGAGTGCATCTATAGTTGGCTTGCTGATGTTAGAAACCTGTGGAGCTAAAATAGTCACTCTGGCATTTAATTCCTGGGCTTGTAATTTACCAAAGCCAGCCAATAACAATATCCACAGAATTCTTTTCATTATTTTGAGATTTTTAAAATAGCCATACAAATATCTTTAGCCACTTCCGTTTTAGATTTCATTTCAAAAACGGTCCGTTCTAATGCCTTGTTAAAAATAGTAATTTTATTGGTATCTGATTTAAAACCAGCACCATTATCATTAAGCGAATTTAACACTACTAAATCAAGGTTTTTTTTCTCTAACTTTCCTTTGGCATAATTTTCTTCATCATGGGTTTCCAAAGCAAAACCAACCAAAATTTGATTCTCTTTTTTATTTCTTCCCAATGTTGCTAAAATATCAACGGTTTTTTCTAATTCCAGAACCAGGCTATCTGCTTGTTTTTTGATTTTCTGATTGGCGATCTCTTTGGGACGGTAGTCTGCAACTGCTGCACACATGATTGTAATATCTGCTTCGAAAAATACCGAAGTGCAGGCCTCCAGCATTTGTTGTGCACTTACAACATCAATTCTCAATAAGGTCTGGTTTTCTTTTTGAGCTGTAGGCCCTGTAATTAGCGTTACGTCTGCGCCTAATTTAGCGAGTTCATCCGCCATTGCGAAGCCCATTTTGCCAGAAGAATGATTGCCTATAAAACGTACTGGATCAATAGCCTCATAAGTAGGACCGGCGGTAACCATAACTTTTTTACCAAATAAAGGCAGGGTATATTTAATGGCATTATTTAGGAAGGAAACAATTTCTTCAGGTTCAGCCATCCTGCCTGCACCATAAAGCCCACTAGCCAATTCTCCATTACCTGGCTCAATTACTGCATTGCCAATGGTTTTAATTTTTTGAATATTGTTTTGTGTAGTTTCATGTTTCCACATATCTAAATCCATTGCGGGAGCTACATAAACAGGGCATTTTGCGGAAAGATATACTGCAGTGAGGAGGTTATCGCAATTTCCGTTCGCCAGTTTGGCTAGGGTATTTGCACTGATAGGGGCAATGATGATTAAATCTGCCCAGAGGCCTAATTCTACATGATTGCTCCAAACGCCGGTTTCTTTTTCGAAATACTGCGTATAAACTGGATTTTTAGAAAGCGTAGCAAGGGTAAGGGGCGTAATAAAATTTGCGCCATCAGGAGTAAGAATAACCTTAACGTTTGCACCAGCTTTAACTAATAACCGGACTAAAAAAGCCGATTTATAAGCAGCAATGCTCCCACAAACGCCAAGGATTATATTTTTATTTTTAAGCATCGAGCAAATCGTTTAAAGCATAGTCAAAGTACAATATGCACAAACTCCATGCACTATGCTAATATTACTTTTGTTCTTTAGCAGGATTTCTGTGATAAATTTTATGGTTTAAAAATTCATCAATCGCAACTAAAACAGGTTTAGGCATGCGTTCATAATGCTTGCTGATCTCTATTTGCTCACGATTTTCAAAAATCTCTTCCAGGTTATCATTGCTTGATGCAAATTCTGCTAATTTACCGTGTAACTCTTCTTTCACGTTATTCGAGATTTGATTCGCTCTTTTAGCAATCACCACTAAAGATTCGTATAAGTTATCTGTGGTTTTATCTAAATCGTGTACGTTTCTGGTAACTGTAGTATTTGGTACAGCAGGTTTGTTAGTATTCATGTGTTACTTAATTTTTAATATCTGTAATGTCTGCGTTAGTTGGTTTAGTAGAAACGGTATCTTTAACTTTACCGGTTCTGATCAGCATCTGCTTGTATTTTTCCTGATCGGCTGCATATAATGCAAGTTCCTGTTTTGTTGCTACAATTCCTGCTTCAACATCTGATTTTACAAGTTTAGCATCTTTTGTAAATTTACTATCAGGATGATTCTCTGTAAATTCAGTATATAAAGCTAAAGCTTCATTGTAACGATCTTGCTGACGAATAACATAACTGTTTTTAGCATAAAGGTATTGTGCCTTGATCATTAGGTAATCCATTTCTTCAGCATATTTAATATCTGGATAATCGCGTTGAGCATTTCTCAAAGCAATAACTGCTGCCCTATAATTGTCAACATTACTTGGTCCTGTAGTTAAATACATTTTAGCATTTTCAAAAGCTTTGTCTTCAAGTTTTCCTCTTAGATCTGTAATGTATTTTCCTGCGGCTGCAGCTCTGTCGCTGGAAGGGTATAAATTGATAAATAATTGAAGCGCATCAATTGCCTTATAAGTGTTTTCCTGGTCTAAAGAAAAACTTGGCGATTCCAGGTAGTAGCAATAGGCACCCATATATCGGGCCTCCTCTGCGTTTTTACTTGCCGGATAGGTATCTGCAAAACTCTTAAATTGATATCTAGCAGTGGTGTAATCACTTAATCTATATAAAGTATAAGCATAATAATAGTTCAGATCTTCAGCTTCTGCACGACCGCGATATTTTTGAGAAAGATCTTCAAAAAGCACCAATGCCTTACTGTAATCCCTTTTATTATATAAACGAAGTGCCTCCTGGTACTTTTTGGCTACATCGTTACTTGCCCTCAATTTCTCGAAACGACTTTTACAGCCAGCAAAGCCTAGTGCGGCAACAAATACTAAAATAATTAAGTGTTTAACTTTAAACATTCTGCAAAGATAATTAATAATACGATAAGATCAATAAAAACAATTCGCCGCTAAGCTATGCAAAGCAAATCAGTACATATATATAGTTAACAAATTTTAACATTACATAAAGTTATTAGTTATACATATATAGGAATAGGTAACATTAGAATAGTATTTTCTTCTATAGCCTAAATCAGCATTATTGCCCTGCTATTTTAAAAATGCTCAATTAAGTCATTATGTCTGGATGCTACTCAACCTTGTTTAAATGACTACCTTTATATATATATAGTATAGTATTTATTTAAGTAAAGGTTAAAATCACTTGACAGAATATTTTGTAAATTTTTGATAATCCCTCTTTACACCAATAAGGTTAATATTATCTCTATAGCCTATATGTTCTCTATGCCTATATGGTCGAAAACCAATTTACCCAATACCCTTAACAACTCCCGCAAACACCTTTTGCTTTGAAATGTTTTATTTATTTTGATTTTTTCGTGATGATTGACAGGGGTTTATGCTTTTGGGTGATAAAAGAGTATTGATAGGTTTGCAGAGGTATTAATTTTTGCTACCTTTGCATCCCGCTTCGGAGGAAACGGATGTATTGAAAAGCTGGGTTAATGATGGTGAGAGGGGATAAAAGGGTTGAAATTTATTTCAAATAAAATTTGCTCAAATGAAAAAGATCATTACCTTTGCATCCCGGTTAGGAAAGAACGGGGAGCTGGTTTTAAAGGCTGG
>NZ_SLWO01000001.1:312449-906552 GCF_004340665.1 Pedobacter psychrotolerans | reverse complement strand
CTAATGCTCGGGTGGTGGAACTGGTAGACACGCAGGACTTAAAATCCTGTGCTTTCAAAGGCGTGCGGGTTCGATTCCCGCCCCGAGTACTTCAAAAAAATCGAAATGAAAGCCTTGATGAAAATCAGGGCTTTTTGTTTTATGGTTCGACTCCGGGAACAGCCCCTTTTAGGCATGTTCTAGGCCTTAAGCTTTGAATGGAGTAGAAGACTAAGAATCTTTGACTCCAGCCATCATCTGAAATATATAAGTCTTTTCTCAATCAATTTGATGAATATTGAAAATGATACTCTTTGGAAATTCTTTCCCTTGAATTAAGAGTAATTTTTTTTCGAAATGTAAGAAAGAGGTATCATAAATCATAATAACCCTCTTTTTATTTAGATTGGGAGAGATCACAGTCGAACACCTGATACCTATTTTAACCTTTTTTGATACCCTTAAATTTGGGTAACATTCAGAGTCTAAATATCTAGCTGATAATGACACTAATTAAAGTACTTGTCCGCAACAAGGGAATAAATGTATCCCTTTTCGCAGACGAGTACTGAAAAATTACTTGGATCGAATCAAATTTTTGCCATTCAACATATTGTTCAATTTTTTATAATGTCATTATTTAACTAGGTTATCTTAATTGAATGTCAACTGCACCTGGGTTAGCTTTTATGAAATATTTCTTCTCCAACTGTCCGAAAACGTTAATAGGATCATGACCTGTTATATAACTATTTTCGTAAATAAAATTCTTGTTTCTGAAAAGCATAGTTTCAATCTCAGAGGATTGTTTTACAACGGCAGTTCCAAAGCTGTTATGATAACTATTAGTAATTCTATTAATGAATGTATTATTAGAAATGGTAGAAAATGGATGTAATACTATTAAGTAGTCTCTAGCGCGGCTGATTGCTACGTTGTAGATATACTCCTTTGATAATAAGCTCTTGGGATGACCCGTATAATAGTAATTATTTGGATTAGAAATAAAAAACACTAGATCACACTCATCCCCCTGAAAACCATGAACCGTATCTGCATAAATTTTTACTTTTTCAGAGATACCGAAAGAGGCGATAAGTTTATTCATCATAACAGCTTGAGCTTTATAAGGAGCAATAAGTCCAATTGACCATGATTCATCTCCAGCAAGTGCAGTATCAAAAAATTTGACAATTTCACTTACCAAAATAGCACTGTATATGTGATATGAGCTATAGAATAATTGCCTAATCTTAAAAACGGAATCTTCGTTATTCAAAGGAATATCAATAAACAGAACATTATTGCTTATCAAGTTCTGAAGTTCAGGTGGTAACATCTTAGGTTTATTTCCTATATTTTCCCTATGATGTTGCAGTAGACCCCCATATGATAGTTCACTGAATAGCTGACCAATTTTACCTACGCTTCTATATTGAATATTCAAATTTTGAATAGAATCACCACTTCTCAATAATTGCTCGTTTTCATTAAAACTTCTAATATTCATCATTGAATAAACATTTTCATCCTGAATATCCAACTCTTCCAATTCTTTATCATTTACATCTACTACCGGAGGAATTTGTTTAGGATCTCCAGCAATAATGAATTTTACATTAGGGCTGAATTTGGATATTGCCATTATCGCAAATACCAAATAGGGAAGGTTAATCATTGACGCCTCATCAAATATTACATAATCCCAATGCTCTTCTAGTTTGAATAATTTGATTTCATTGTTTAGCTCCTCCGTGAACGCTGATGTATAAGGCAAACGATGAATCGTCATTGCAATTACATCTGCCCATTTAAGCACTGAATTATTCACCGAAGATTGATAAACTTCTGCATCCAAATCTTCTAATTCGGGATCAGTAGGTCTTCCAATACGGGTAATTGTCAAATATTCATTGTTATCATTCAATTTCTTCAGCTTTCCACCTACTTGATCATTAGGATTCTTGGATGGTATCAACAGCTTCTTAGACAAAACATCTGCTGCTTTATTAGTTGGAGTCAAAAAGAGTATTTTTGTTTTTGGATTTTCCTCTTTTATATCAATTATTCTTTCGCAAAGGGAGGTAGTTTTTCCGGTTCCCGGAGGGCCATATATGAAATGCAGCGGAGGTAGTATCTCTTTTATTTCATCCCAACTTTCTAAGTTGCTTTTATTTGCAAAGGCATTTCTTAGCTCTTTTAATAAATCAATTTGCGGAATAAAGGTTATTTCGGCCTGAAAGATAGTATCTAGGTTTTCCGTCAAATCACTGGGTATTCCTTTTGGACAAAATATCAACAGATCCTGACCTTGCTTTTGGGCTCCTTCAACTAATACATCTACTCTCTTGTTGTTATTTAATGTAACTGACAATGAAAAGTCACTGGCTTCCTCTATGGCTTCGCTGACATATGAACTTGCACCACACAGCAAAAAATATTTACCCGAAATTAGCTGATTTACAATCTGACGCTTGATGGATTGGAAACGAATCGTTTTTTGCTTATTATTATCAGTTGTATTACCACTGAAGGTTAATAGGTAATCTAAATAAGACATAAACCAACTATGTGAATATTTAGTGTTGCCTTTTATATTATCTATTAGACCGTTACGCTCTTGCTTTAAATTCTGTTCTCTGAAAGCCTCTTGTAGTGCCTTTAAATGTTCGCTATTTACATCATCTATACTAGCAGAATTATAAGCATTGTAAATACTCGCTAGCATTGTGTCTCTTCTGGAAATTAACTCCCCAATCAATTCTGCTAATGAATTCCCTGATTCTTCCAAAGCAGACTTTAAACCCTCCAAGTGAATATTTTTAGTATAGTAAATTCTCACCCATTCATCTTCTTCTACGATATAAAAGCCAACGTCTACAATTGTTCCAATGTATTCCCTTTTCTCTTCATCCGAATCGAAGATTCTAAACATCAATTGATCCTGCTTTGTGAGTATAATGTTATGACGTTTGCTCCAATTATGGTAAAAGGGTTCATCATGTTCCTCTATGTTTATTGGAATGAACTCCCGTTTAAATTCAAATTGATCTGTTTGGTCATTAAGTTTCTGAACGGATAGTAATTCTGATTTAATTATGCAGTAGCTGGAATAAATGTGATTCAAATTATTCTGATCGTTTTGTTTCAGCTTTGAATGTAGCTCGTCTTCTATTTGCCAAATTTTGGTTGTGGATGAGTTTACAAGGTTGAATGAAATACTATCATTGTATACCAGCAAAGGACATTCGACATCAATTTCAATTAGATGAGTTATTATACGCTCAAGTATCGAAATCCTAAAATTATCTTTCCCATCATCATACATTACCGGTTGATTATTCAAAGTGGTAAAAGCGCCACATAAACCTTTAAGTATATTGAGTAAGATAGTATCATTAAATTTCAAGGGGTCAATAATTTCTGGCAACACTTCTACATCCCTTGATAGAAATTGTCGTAATGGCTCCAGAAATTTGTCGTTTACAAAAACACCAATGCTTGTTAAAAATTCCTTTTTCGATTTTTCGTCGTTGTACCATTCTAAAAAGTCAATGGGTAGTATTTCACTTTCAATATGCTTTCCGTTTAATACAAAATGCCTTGGGTTTATGCCTAGAAAATCTTCCCATTCAGCGTCTTTTTTGTAATCTCTTGTTGCAGGAGGTAATCCTTTCCAGCCATTATATAAATAGTCCAACTTATGTAAAAGCTGCTCCTCTGAATTCAGTATGTCAGGCTCCATTCCTTTAACAAATAAGAATCTGGAGGCGATAATATCATCTTCACTTTCTCCAAAATTGTATACGTCGAGATCTCCAAGAGAAAGTACTGATTGCAAATCGTCGTATTGTTCGTTTAATAGAGAGCTCCCATTTATATACACTTCATTTTCCTTAGATAAGATAACCTTTCCCCCTTTTAGAAAATACCATTTGTTATTATGGCATTTTACTGCAAACCTTTTTAATTCGGAAGGAGCATACTTATTAGAAAGTAACACAAAAGCTAGCTGATGAGAATTGGTAATTGGTAATGCATCCTTAAGCAAGTTTAATGATCTAAGAACTTTTTCAAATCGATTAATAAGATCGTCTGTAATCCCAACGCTTGAAATCTTGAACAATCGATCTGCCTTTGCAGAGCTAATCAAATTTCTATCTAAAGCTGCATCGTGAAAATGCTGTATGAGATTTATTATCTGTGAATTTTCCAGACTTAAAATTTGAGATTGAGAGAGATAAATTGACTTATCTCCTCTCTTTACCTCTATAGCGTCCTGAGCACTTTCTATTCCTCCAATGTTAACCTCCTGATCACCATTGTATATTATTATTTTGTGTTGTATAGCTTGTAAATCATCAGTTGCGATTTTTTCTTCAAGAACGGCATCAATAAGCTTGAAATACATTTCGTTCTGACGTTCTTCCTGCCAGGAAGCATCTAATCTCAAATATGTCAAAGAACTTAATAGTCTGCTTTTATCTTCATGCCGCTCATTCAGTACCAATTCAATCAGATCCAGTTCTTGTTCCATTGTTTTTTCCTGAAACAATTCAATTAATTGGCCTATCAAAGCAGTACCAGACATTTTAATTGCTCCATCTTTAACTTGAATAGACGTAGGAATTAGAATAAACTTTTCTTGATGAAACTTTCCTATATAATCAACAATACGTTTATCTAAAGAAGAATACTGTATTAGATTTGACCCATTATTAATCAAATAGTTGTCTCCATCATAGGATATCGTATTGTGTTCGAAGAAGTCTATATCACAAACACTACACAAAAGCAACAAGCCGTTAATGTCATCGATTGATATATTCTTCACATCAATTGATAAGTTAGCTATCCCACTAGAATAAGAAAGTGGTGTCTCATCCAAATGCTTAATAAGAATAATGTCCGGTATATAAAGCCCGTAAATTTTGAATGCTATATTTTGAACCTTGGAAAAAAGCTCTTCTGATAAAATTACAAGGGTACTGTTGTAGAAAAAATTCTTAGTTCTTACTACTTCCTCTTTAAACAGAATCAAATCATGATTTGATAATGAATGTTGTTGTTTTTCAGACCAACTACTTTCATCAAATATAGATGCAATATGGCTAACTATTGAATTTACTTCTTTAGGAGTTTTTGCTATCTGGCTTAGTATGTCTTCCCAATATGGGTATATAATTTGTTCATAAACGGCTGTCTTGTCATCCAATAAGTATGCTTTTATCTGGTCATCATATTCCTTGACAGAAATACTGAATATATTGAGCCAGGAACTATCTCGCTGTGGTGCTAATAATGATTTGAAAGCTACAGATTTACCTAAATTATTCTCAAATAATTTAAGTTCTTTTATCCGTTCATTTACATTGTCAGCGTTAAGAGTTCTAAAGGCATTGAATATTTTTAATTTTTCGTCTTTACTAAGCTTAGACAACATTTCATCCTTTACCGACTGGCTGAATAATTTAGTAAGTTCAGTATATCCACTGTGTTTGGAAGATTGCAATAAGAATGTTCGGTATTTTTCAACGAACTCAAATTCTGTCAAATCTAATTCTGTTGTAATTAAACCTACTTTTTGTAAAATTTCCTTTATTCCACCAAGGCTATTGTGTAAAAGAAAGTAACCCTCGTTTTCTCTTTCTAAAAATTCAGCAAGTGATAATGTTTCTCCATTTGAAAATTTAAATAGCTTTAACTGTATTAACTGTGATTTTATACGGTCAATTAAAGCTTTATCTGGCGTAACTGATGATATTTCCTTTAATATTAATTTTATTCTGTCTTCATTGCCATCCAACCAATTGTTTACTTTGGTTTCAATCTCCGCATTTTCAAGTAAATCAAAAATGGTATAGTTTTCAATTTCGAGTTTTTCTTTGGCTCTAAGATAGATATCAGCATCGTTCTCATTCCAATAAAACCAATGTACGTCTTGCAGTCTCCACGCGTCAGGGTCAATATCAATTCCTGTTTTCTTGATAAACACAGTACGGTTATCAGCAACAGTTCTGAAGCTATTAATCGTAGAGTTATTGCAGACAGGAATATATTGTTTTAGTAGCTCATTTACCGGGTCTACATATGGTGTTTCAATCCACAGTCTAGCTTGGTTGGTACTTTTTCCAGATGTTAATAGTGATGCATAAAAGTGGAGAAGAAGTGACTTGTCATCTGGATTTTCAGATTGAGAAAGCTTTTTTAGTTGTTCCTCTATTTTGTCAACAAGCACTCTTAGCAGACGTTCGTTTATCCCATCTTCCTTGCTGTTTCCTGTATGCAAAAAGGTTCTTGAACTGCCTTTATAAAAAGCATTGGAGTGAAGTATATAATTGAAATTATGTACTTCTTCCGATAAAGGAAAATATAAATATAGATTAGGAGCCCCTTTAAAATACTCACCAATTTCATTATGCTTTCTAAAACCGAACAAAACTTCAATGTCGGCCTCATCTGCAACTTTTCGTCGTTGTTCGTTGTTTAAATCATGGTAATTCTCCACTCCGAACCTAATATAAGCATAGGTATCTTTATCTATTTCTTTCGATATTTTCAGTTTAATGTATTCTAGCTCAGGATAAGTTATAGGCGCATTATCATTTAGCTGAACAGTATGTAGTAACTTTTCTTTCCGCTCTTCATAGCTTGCGGTTTCCTTCAGGATGGCTATCGCAAATTTTACGCCTTCTTCTAGATTCACTTCCGCAAGTTCTTCTTCTTTACCTTTACCCAATTTGATAAAAAACAAGGCTCCCTCATTATAAGTATCTTTATCTAAGATATGCTGATGTTTTTTAACCCATCGGGAAAGCACCTTGTATTCTTCGCTACTGAATGGATTAACCTCGGCTAGTTGACCATTTGCCATCTTTGGCAATTCTTCTACACTATTATTTTCCGGTAAGCAGGGGAAGCATGTTATTAAAATTTTAAATAGCCATGGATAGTCGTCTGCCATTTCAAAATTACGGTTGGCTTTAGCATTGTAGCTGAATTTTACTGGTTCAGCAGCATCTCCACTAGCCAGTTGTTCGATTTCATAATTTTTCCAGCTAAAAAGTATAGGGCCCGAATGCTCATTAATTAATTCTTGTAAGCCATTGTCTTTACCTACTAAGCGGTGCGCAAGCTTAAAACCAATGCCGAATTTACCTATAGTATGACTATCGTTACTTTTAGTGGATGAGCCTACATTGAGAATAGACCGAACACTGTCAAGATTAAACATCTTACCATTATTGGCAACCAGTAGATAGTGGTTTCCATCAATCTCATCCTGCCCCCAAAACATTGCATAATGCGTACTGCCAGCATCTACCGAATTTTGTAAAAACTCATAGACAGCCTGTCCGTCTTTTGCCATATCCAAGAAACTTTGCAAAAAATTTTCGATCCCTGCTTCAGCTTTTCCGTATCCCTCCTTGTCCCCGTGATATATTTCAAACCATCCAAATTCTACTTCATTAGAGTTAGGTTGATTTAAAAAATTACCGATGAAATTTTCATTACGGTCATCTAACCTAAGGCGACGGACTTCGTTTTTATAAAAGCTTCGATATTGTTGGATATTTTTTATCTTCATGAGCTAGGAGCATTAAGTTTTAGAATGGTAGTAAACAGTTTATCATCGGATTTACTCATCATTGGAATGAGTTATTTTATGCTGGGAGCGGATAATTTTCCATTCACCAACTGCGATTTCTGCTTCAAAGGCAGTAAATATGTTCTTCGGTTTTCCATTAACCGTAATGAGTTGCATCAATTCATTAATGCATCGACTTCGATCACGAACAGATATTACACTCTGTATAAATGTAGCCATGTCTGTAATAGGAACATCTATTTCATTGGACACCGGTACTGGCATAGGCTTATGAGTAATCAGTAATCCCACTACAGAAAAGCCTTCAATATTGGTCACTCCAATTTTGTTTATTGTCTTTAATATTTCAATATAATTTTGAACTTGTACAGCACCTTTTTTTAGCTCATTCATCTTATAATCAACCTCGGAAGCAGTGATTGGCCCGATAAAGTGTTTATAGTCTATTACGCAGAGACATTGTTCAACAGCGTCTATAAGAATAAGATCAGGATGAATCTGTTTGCCATCGAATTTGATTACCTTTTCTATATAGCATGTCCAGCTGCCAACACCATTTACTGAGCTGTGTAGTTCATTAAGGTTAGACTTCTCAATAAGATTGATTAATTTATCATAGACTTTCTTTTTAGAACCTTTGTTTAATGCTCCCAAAATCATTCTAGATGGCTCTATCTGGGAAAAGAGGTTCGGCAAAATATAATATGTACCTGATGAAGAAAGGACAAATGGCTGAATAGTAACACTTGTGTGAAAATTATTGGGATTGAAAGTTAGATCCAATATTATCGCTTTAGCTACGTCTTGGGTAAGTCCCGTAATCGTGGATGCAAGCTTATAAAATTGCATAGTACTTAGATATAGAGGATTCGAGCCAAAAGAAAGATTTTCTCCTGATTTGGAATCCAAAACTGCTTCCGTCCAGCGGATAAAATAAAAATTAAGAAAAAATAAAGCATAAAATTGTCGAAGCTGTTCCAGGTTATAACCATCGAAATCGGTAGTTTTCTGTAGCTCTGGAAACAGTATTTCACACATTTTTCTGTAGAGTAAAGGATAAGATTTAGAATCTTTTCCTTTACTCCAGTCGATATGATTGGCAATTGGAGGTTCCAAAAAATCTATATCTTTTATCCATTCTTCAAACTCGTCCTCCATTTCCTCATGTGGATAGCTAAGATAAACAGCCTGCATTTGTTCAGCATATAAAAGTTGCTTATCATAGATACTGGAATAATCGTATTTTTCAGGATTAAGAAATGTGATGGTTTTATTATTCTCATCGAGAATAGCATTTTTAATTCCTCTCGACCAGGTAACAAACTCTTTTGCGATCATGTGATAGCCAGTTCCCCAACCTAAAAAGTCGGCAGCCATCTCTTGTAACTGCCGGCTAGATTTATTAGAGGTATCAAGGGAAACTGGTTGAGTTTGTTTCAACATCCATCTGATACAATGACCCAGTCCATGCATCATATTATTCAGATAAACATTAAAATTATGGGCATTGTGGCCATTTGCTATTAAGTTATCTCGATGTCGTTCTGTATCTCCATAAACTTGTAATAAGTAAGGAATGACGATATCCTCAGAGTACTGATAAAATGCGTAATTAACATGAGCTTTATCTAGTACCTCTGATTCAAATTTTCTTATTTTTTGTTCGTCATCCATTAGAATGTTAGGATACAGAATCCCTTATTGCTTTAAAGTTTGCCAATGCGCTTTCTATATTCTCTATGATATCGTCGATTAATACATCCGGATCTGGGAGGTTATCTAAGTCGATAAGATTATCATCTTTAAGCCAAAATATATCTAGGCTAGTTTTATCTCTTTCAATTATTTCTTCGTAAGAGTATTTGCGCCAACGACCTGTTTCACTCATTTTATTCCAACTTTCTTCTCTTTTCGAGATATCTGTTGCTTTAAAACACTTTATAAAATCCTCCAAATGCTCATGTTTTAATGGATTCTTTTTAGGAGTGTGTCTAACATTTGTACGATAATCATAAATCCAAACCTCTTTCGTAGCTGGGTTATCTGATATCGTTTCCTTTTGAAAGAAGAGAACATTTGATTTAACACCTTGAGCGTAAAAAATTCCGGTAGGAAGCCTCAAAATTGTGTGCAAATTTGTATTTTCAAGAAGTTTCTTACGAATTGTTTCACCTGGGCCTCCTTCAAATAGTACATTATCAGGTAATACTACTGCAGCTCTTCCATGATCTTTCAACATGTTTACAATGTGTTGTAAAAATGAAAGTTGTTTATTACTTGTCGTTACCCAAAAATCTTTTCTTAAAAAGTAGCCATCCTTTTCCGCTTGTTTTTTATCAATAGTTGGAATATCGCTACTACTTATTCCAAAAGGTGGATTAGCTAGCACTATATCAACTTTCTCCGATTCCAAAATTTCTCCATCATCCCTCTTTAAACTATCAGTAACTTCTATTTCTGGAGTTTCCTTTAAATCTCCAATACCATGTAGGAAAAGGTTCATTAAACAAAGTCGAGCTGTGGCTTTTTCAATTTCCCATCCTTTGAATGTCTGGAACTTTAAAAATTCCTGTTGTGGTTTAGTTAATTTAGTCTTTCTTAAATGATTAAGAACGCCCAAAAAGAAACCGCCGGTACCACATGACGGATCGGCAACAGTTTCCTTCGGTTTAGGCTGAATACAATCGACCATTGCATTAATTACAGCTCTTGGTGTAAAATATTGGCCAGCTCCACTATTTTCAGCATTTTTTTGTAATAAGGATTCATAAATTTCACCTTTCACGTCTATTTCATGTGAAGTCCAGTCTTCTTCATCAATTAGATTGATTAATTTTTTTAGCTTAACTGAGTCATGTATTTTATTTAACGCCCCCGCAAATATCTTACTCAGCATCCCGCCCGAACTCGACAATTTTTTTAAAATAGATTCATAAGTTTCGATTATTTGACCAGACGATTTTAATTCCTGCCAATCACAACCACGGGGAATTTGATACTGACTTTTATTCTCATCTGCCATTTTGAGAAATAGCAAATAGGTAAGTTGTTCCAAGTAATCTCCATACCCTAATCCATCGTCACGGAGGGTATCACAGAATGACCAGATTTTTGCTACTAATATGTTTGTTGATGCCATTAACTTTAATTTTATTAAACCAGTACTCTTTCTACTTCTTTAAGCCAGCTATATTCGTCGTCTTTAATCTTTTCTTTTACAAAATTTCTGACAATCATTGAATATGGTTCTGTGTATTTTGAATAATTATGAAGTAGAAGAAAACACTCATCTATTTTTTCATCTCTCCTTACAGGATCATTTATATTGTTTTTAATTATATTATGAGCTTTTTTTACCGCCATTTCGCAATTGGCCCAAATTTTACTCCTCCCTCGAGTTAGCGGTTTGTGATCTAACCCATAGAATTTTATAGAAAGCAATGCTTTTTTATTATATAATAAATTGTCTGTTTCATTATAAGTTGGGTAAGGTTCGCCATTTTGATCGAAAGATATTAAAGTTACATCTCTCGGTTTAATTGGGTCAATAAGTAGTGGCCTTTCACAATCGCATTCTTCATCTCCTGTTTGAGCCAAACCGATACCATCTAATGGAAAAAAATTGCCCTTACCATAAACTTCATTTCCTGAGTCAAACCTATCCTTTCTCAGTTTGTTAACTAAAGAACCTGCTAATCGAAAGTTAGTCCAACTATATGAAAGCCACCAATATCCATTTTCAAGTATCACGGCTCCTTCTTCGGACTTAGATTCAGCTTTAGGTCGGAAATGTTCTATTTCCCATTCGCTTGAATTTTCTGGAGCTTCAGAATACCAGCATTTGTGACCTGATAATTCTGATAGTGCTGGATATAATTCTCTCCAAATATTATTTTTAGCCCAGTAATTACTTCTTTGCTTTTTATTCATGGGACGAATTACATTCAGGCATTGCTCTGCTCGTTGAGTCCAATCATCAAAGCTTCCTATATGATTACCTTCAAGGCTATCGAATTTAGCTTTCAAGTCAGATAAATTTATTACTCTCATGTAGTACTATCTTTTTGAATTAATTTTAGGACACGTTCTGCGGCTTTGGTACTTTGCTCTGCTAATAACTGTTTTTCTAATTCTGTAAGTTCGGTTTTTCCAAAAGCTTCCAACTTTGACATTTCCGCTAGATAGGCTTTAAACCACTTGTCTTCAACCTCTTCATAGAAACCATAATCTTCTAACTCTGCCTTTAATTTTTGATACTCGTTATATTCAATCTCATCTAGTTTTTCTCGCATTAAACGACCCTGTAGATACCTTTTACGATTTAACTTTTCCTGAGTTTTTTTATCTAAAATGGTAGGAAGACCAAACAAAGGACTGGTTAATATGCCTGCAACTCCAAGACCTTTTGGACTTATATCCGGCTCACTTACTTCCGTCTTATAATCAGTATCGCGCTTAAATACTCTCACTTGTTCTTTTTCCATACCTCCTATAACGAGAGGGTCATGTGTGCAAAAGACAATTTGAGTTTTAGCAGATTTACTTACTACCTCTTCTAGGAACTCAAGATATTTCCATTTCCATAATGGATTTAAATGTGTATCTGGCTCATCAAGCAGAATAAGTGCTTCATCGTCCTTTGTGAATTTAAGAAGACCAAGGACAGTAATTAATTGCTTTTCACCCTCACTAAGTTCACCCATCGCCAATTCACCTTCTACGTGTTCTTTTAGAACTTTTATCCTGACGTCCTGATCCTCTACTAACTCGGAATAATGAAGGCTACACAAAGCATTAAATAGGATGATTTTGGTTTCATACTTCATCTCGACAAACGCTCTTATTGCTTCTTTGTCTTTCAGAAATAGAAATAAACGATTTAATGCCTCTCTCTTATTTAAAGCCCCTTTGACAGTTTCTTTATAGAAGATTGGCACAATAGAGAAATTCCATAGATCTTCAATGAACCTTCGAACTAAACCCGTAGTATTCCAAAAGTGATCAGGGTCTTTTCGCGATTTTGACCAGTTCGGTTGTTTCAACATAAAGAGGGCTGATCCAAAATCAACTATATTGAGTTCTCTTTTTAGAAAATCAATAGTTTCTTTTTCTCTTTCATCAAATAAATAAAAAGCAATCAGAGCAAAGCTAGCATGAATTGGTTCAACTAAAAAAATACGAGGCATCTCTTTAAAATCCTCATATTTTGATTTTGGATCCATCATTTTTTTAAATTGCTGAAGTTTATGATCAGCATACAAAGATTTCAATCGTTCACTTAAACCCGAATAATATACAAAAACATGGCTAGGCAGATACTCATTTTTGCCTTTGAAAAACTGTGTTTTTGACTTTTTTTCGTTATCGACTGAGAAAATATATCCTTGCTGTGTAGAGTAATCTACCTCTATGGTTTTATTTCGGCAATTGTAATTTATATAATATTCAAAAGGCTGACTTTGCTTATGTAATATGGGCGCTCTTTCTAAATCTAGGTCTCTAAAAATTATAACTAAAGCTTCCATAAAGTTAGACTTACCAGTTGCATTCAATCCTAGCAATACAGTCTCCATGGAACTTTCATCAAAATTAAAATGAAAATTTTCAAGATTCTTAAATCTGCCCTTTATATGTACGTTATTTACTTTCATCTTTTAAGCTTAGTAGCGATTCTGTTTCTAATTTTAATTCATCTATAAGATGGTAGATTTGTTTTATCTCACTGTAGAACCGTTCGATATCTCCTTCACTCGTTGATTTTTCCCACAGTTCTTGGGCAGATATACTTCCACTTGATTCTTTTAATATTTCTAGGATAGATTTTTTAGTCTCCATGTCTCTCTTTTGTTTTGGGTTACTACGGATTATTTTTTTCTGACTTTCAAGGTATATTCTTTTTTCCTCTCGTATAATAGTCAGCAAAATCTCCACAGAATCATTTGAAATATAGTCTACAAGTCTGCCTTCAAATGATTTTTTTAAAATTGAATGTTTCAGAGCAATGGTTTCATTCAGGGCATCATCAACTGTTTTCTCTAATTTACTTATTAGCGTGAATTGATTTTCGATTATTTGCACTATTTGAAATTGCTCTTCTTTGGACGGAACTGCTATGGGAGTTTGACGGATATTGCCCATAGACAACGATGGTTGAGCGACAGCTTTAGATGCCGCCAGTAGTAATTTTTTCCCTCTGGGAGATTGATAAAAATACTCTAAGAATTTAGTTTGTATTCCGCTATAGGGTCTAGCCATTGCTATATTTGGCCCGAGAAAAAACTTTTGTCCTTTGGGTAGTGTAGCTACATTTCCTACTCCAGCTCCAACAAATACAAGTATCAATTCATTTCCAATAAGTTTTGATCTTTTCAAATGTTCTACCGATTCAGCTAGTACTTTGGAATAAATTGTTTGTTTAAATCCATCACGCCCTGCATTTTCAGCTTTGATCACTGGCAAATCTCCCTTATCCGTGTACTTAACATACTCAGTATATTCAAATCCTGCAAGTTTTGTAACAAAGGTTATAAATCCAAGTTGGGTCCATTGCCATTCGCGAGGTATTTCCCACTTTCTGTAAATTTGCTCGTCTGTCGGTTTGTCCGGTACAATCGGTTTTGTAGGTCTTGAAGGCCTTTGACCTATTGTTTTTTCTTTCCATTCTATTAGAAAATTATTTCATTCCAAAACTTGTTGCTCATAGGTAGACTGTTTTTCTTTCTCTACATTAGCAATTAATTGTTTAGCTGAAATAGTGATGAGTTTTTCGTCACGCCACCTTTCCGTTAATTTCCCAGAAAAAGCCTGATTTAAAAGTACTTGTTTATATATTTTCAGCCCTTTATTTGCTTTTTCCAGCCCTTTTTGAGCCTCATCAAGTTTGCTAAATAAAGACTCTATTTGATGAACTATCAATTGTTGTTGATTGAAAGAACATAGCGGGAAAGGAAAAATTTGTAGAATCTTTTGGCTAATATTGGGTTGTGCTCCACCAATTCTTTTTTGCAAAAGTTTCTCTCTATTATGCAACAAATAATAATAAAGATACTTACCTTCTAAGCTTTTTGTTGTTTTAAGTGCTGCTACAGCTTGGTTTGTTGCGGCATCAATTCCTAAAAAAGCTAACTTCCCAACTGTTGAACCATATAATGCAATTAGTAAAGTTCCTGAGGGGAAAATTTTAGCGCTGGAGTTTTCAACCGCTTCTTGGCTTATGGTCTCTTCAGTTTTAGTTATTGTATTATGATTCAATTCACCAGATTTCACCCACGGAATGTTGCCATTGAAATAGCTGCGATTCCCTCTATCGGGCGTACCTCCACTAGATAATATTGCTATATCATCAATAGTTGCCCAAATCCAACCTTCCGGTAAATTATACGGTTCTTGTAGTTCTTTCATTTCTAAATCTTTTCTAAAAGATTTGTTTTTACAAATTTGTATGCTTCATTTATATTATATTCAATGCCACTAATAAGCAATCCGCTCATATCTCCCTTGAAATCAGTATCTTCAATTTTTCTTTCCATATTCTCCAAAAATTCCTTTTGCGACACATTGTTATCTTCTTGCTTCATGTAAAATTTCCAAGCTTCGATAATTCTTGTTGAATCAACATCAGTCTGTGTTATCGCAAACCACATATCAAACAAGTCTCTTCCTTTTCGTCTCTGGTACAGGGCACGCATTTTAGTACCTAATAACTCCGCTAATTCATAGGTGGGTATAAGAACTTCACCAGTATACCATTCCGATTGCATGGCGTGTTTTACATCCTGAATGCCAAAAATGGTATGGTGTTCCCGGCAATTAACCTCAACCTTTAATCTCAATGGAATTCCACCTTCTGAATCAAAGCGGTAAATCAGTGTATTATTATGTTGTTTCTGTTTACGTATGGGTTTGTCACCTAAAAAAGATAATACCTCACGGAGCTTATCCATAATTGGCCCAAATGGCTCTGCAGTAATTTGCACTAAATCGATATCTTCAGAATACCTAGCGGTAGGAGAAAGATATAATTTGTGTAGTGCCGTTCCACCTCTAAATGCTAATCTCTCTTTTAAATACTCATCACTATATATTGCCATTAAAGCCCGCTCAATAACCAGATCCTGTTCTACCTGAAAATCCTCCTGCCAGGGAGCCTTCTTACGCCATGCTGTTATATATGACTGTGGAATCATAAATCTGTTTCTATTTCTAAATTTTGCACAACCTTCCAGTCATTACCGGTTATCATCTCCGGCTTTTCCTTCTGCGGTCTTAACAGTACCGGGAAATAATTCACTGTTTTTAAGTACTCTTTTATTGGCTCGCTTAAATCACGCATATTCAAAATCTCTTCTAGCAGGAAGCCTAAACGTTGAACCGCAGTTATAGGAGAATATCGTTTTGCTAGGTCAAGCATTTTATTGGGATCAATGCTTTCACAGAGTTCTTGCAGCACTGTCGCCACTCTGTTAAGTCCACCAGCCTGATCAAAATAATACACTAAGTCCAGCGCAGTTAATTCCGGCGATGATACGTTTATATATCCTGTATCAACCTTCTTTTGAACTATATCATCTTTGTCCCATTCTTTCTTTATATAGAAGTTTATTTTCAGGTTTTCGTTATTAATATTCCGTAAACTTGGTTTCATTGTGATTACTGAAAAAGTTTGAGGCTGCTGGTGTGCAGCTCCATAGTAGGCTGCGGCATTTAACAGGCCTACGTAATAATCTTTTCCCAAAAACTTCATCAAATCTGCGACAAATAGCGATGGCGGGAGTATGCCTTTACTCCGGTACTCGGGAGTGATAACTACATAGAATTCATTCCTAATTAAAGCAATTTCTTTCTTCTTTTTAAGTCTCTGAAGCGCTTTTTTAATTGCTTCATCTGATTGTTCAAATTGACTACGTACTTCCGGCAACGAAAAAGCATACCTTCCGTTGGAACGCAGTTCATTAATAAAGTCCTCTAAATAACCGTATTGCCCTATCATTTAAGTCTTTGTTTGATAAAGGGGTCATTCTTTGTCCCTTTTTGCAAATGTAAACTTAATTATTATTTTGATTAGAGCCAATTCCAGCGGCAGTTTTATGTTATTATTCCAGCAATGAATTGCTTAATAATGGATTACATTTTCGTAACTGCACCTTAAATATACGAAGTGTAGTATTGCAATTTTATTTTAATTCGCCTAAGTGTCAAATTACTTCGTTGCAAAACAGTAACAAATACGTAACGGAGCAAAATTTTGCAGTTTCAAAAATAGTCCGTAAATCGCTTCTGTAAGTCAGAAAAGCACATTTTGCGTTATAACGGGGCCGTTAGACATAAGATTTACAACCCTTTACTTCATCTATTTCATTCAAAATAGCTAATGTTTTTGCATACTTTTCATCTCATATTTCTGCATTATATAGTAGTATAAGAGCGATTTTTACAAGATCTTCAATAAACTAGTTCGACCTTAGTACGTTTGGAGTACTTAAGGAAACAACCTTAATAGGTTGTTTCCTTTTTTATAGCAATAAATTAGTCAGATTAAACTTTCGGTAAGCTGTAACCGTTGTGATACTGGGCCAACAGGTATTTATCGTTGATCTTCTGGTCTGTAAACTCGTGTTTGGCATTGTCCCATGATAATTTTTGTCCGCTTCTGAAGGCAAGATTTCCCATTTGCGCAACGGTAGCTACATGCGCAGCATCCTGTATAGAGCAGTTCAGTTCTTCTTTTTTTCTGGATCTCACCACACTAAAGAAATTGACCATATGATTGTCTAGTCCATTATCTGATGATTTAACAAAGGGCTTGCTCACTTTATTGCCACTTACCTTTTCTTCAATAACTTCCCAGCCTTGCCTGTTGAGGATCAGCGTACCGTTGTTACCGATATAGGCAATCCCATGATTACGGTTATAAGATCCATTATCAATGCCCATGGCAGAGTCCCATACCATGTTGAACTTGTCAAACTCATATAAGGTAGTCAGCGTATCAGGAGTTTCTTCATACAGATCAGGATAAGCAAAGCGTCCCCCTAATGCAGATATGGTTTTGGGTACAGGAGAATTCATACCCAGCAAGCCATAATCCAATAAATGCACGCCCCAGTCCGTCATTAACCCACCGGCATAATCCCAGAACCAGCGGAAATTGAAGTGATATCTGCTCGCATTGAATGCTCTTTTATTCGCCGGCCCAAGCCACATGGCATAATCAACGCCTGCAGGCGGTAAGGTATCCGGTACTACCGGAGCAGGTTTCATCCAGCCCTGGTAACACCATACTTTTACAGTTCTGATATTTCCCAGCTGGCCGCTCTTTACGAAATCAACGGCATCTTTAAAATGTTGCTGACTGCGCTGCCATTGACCCGCCTGTACAACCTTATTATATTTTTCCTGCGCTTTTACCATGGTACTGCATTCGACAATAGAGTTACCGACCGGCTTTTCAACATATACATCTTTTCCAGCCTGTACGGCATGAATCATCATCAAGGCATGCCAGTGATCAGGTGTCCCGATAATTACGGCATCAACATCTTTATGATCAAGCAGCGCACGATAATCTTTATATCTTTTTACTTTTGCGGCATCAACATTCATCGACTTTAATTCGGCCATCCTTTCATCAAGCACATTGGCATCACTGTCACACAGGGCAATCAGGTTTACGCCCGGTACTTTGAGGGCCGCTTTAAGGTCAGACCATCCCATGCCTTTGATGCCTATTACACCAATATTGATTTGGTCGTTTGCGCCAATAGTCCTATTAAAAAGAGCATAGGCAGGATTGTCTAAAGCAGAAAGCATGGCAGTGGTTCCCACTGCGGTTGCAGCGTAGTTGAGGAATTTTCTACGGTTTAGCATTTATATTTGGTTTAAGGTTCATACTGAAAAGTAAATTACAAAATAATTAGTAGAGCATCCAAGATATATCGTTAAAATCAATAAGAATGTTACCCACATTGGTGTCCTTTATAGAGCGTGATCCCATCCTGTTATTCCCACTTTTGTTTTTCCCCTTTGTAAAAAACAAAGTCGCCCAGTTTACCAGGAAAACTGATCATTCCATTTAATGTTGCCATAATAATTGAGTATATTAGCGTAAGCAAGGGAATGATCAATTGAATATAGCATTTCCCCCCCGCTCTTTGTCAAAAATTGACTTCTTTACCCCGCCTCCACTCCACGTTTACCCCACATCTACCCCACCTTTAACCCACTCGTGCTTAGCTTTTGCTTCGTATATGATAGAAGATTGTTTTATGCGCCATTTGAGATCAGGTTTATTTTTGGCAACAAGTGAAGATGATAGTTTACATGATACAGCCAAGAGGGGAACTCCCCTCCTAATTTAGGAGGTCCAGAGGGTGGTTAACCATTCAGTAGCAGTTTTCAATTGACAAATCATAACCTTCCGAACAACTGAGGTGAGACACCAACCAGTAGGTTAATTCTATGCTTTCAAAGGAGTGCGGGTTCGATTCCCGCCCCCAGTACTTCAAAAAAAACCGAGATGAAAACACTGACTAAAATCAGGTTTTTTTTAAAAAGAAAAATTTGTTTTTGAAGAACGCTGTAGGCATATAAGATTGGTTTAGATCAAAACTATGCCATGTAAGGTTGGAAACATACCAGGGTAACTAAGTTAGCAAATGCAGGATTTACTTATCAAGAGATCATGAAGTTAACTGATACAACAACCATCAGTCATTTATTGCTTACAAGCGAGATCTTATCGTAAATACAACGATGATGAAAGGAAAGACATTTGGCTTTTAAAGCGTGACTTATCGTTTTAACTCCTCAATAGCAATGCTTCAGGCGCGTTAATCATTATTGATTCTATAATATTAGATTGAATGGGTTTATTATTAATAAGTACATTTTCATTTGAGGACGTCGGCCAGATCTTGATAAGATTAACACTTGCTAAGTCCTTATCTGATAGTTTAACTTCATCACTTCTTAAATACCTAGAAATCAAAACCATCTGCTTAATACCCAAAAGGGACAATTGATAATTGCATTTCTGGCTGAGATGATCAACTTTGCCATTCATAATATCTGATGCAGGCATAATTTTGAAAGCTTGATGAAAGAGTCTCCTTGAAAAATCAAGATTCCCTTCTTCTGCACGAGCGAGAAAGAACTCCCATTTACCAGTGGGAACCTGAAAATTATATAATGCTTCTCTTTCTTCTTTATCTACTGCCATGCTATCGGGCTGATCATTTTCAAGGATTATTGAAACTAACATCATCCAAACAGCAATCGATTCCCGTTCTTTCTGTGTTAGCGTGACCTTTTGTTCATTAACCAATCTTTTGACAATAGGCTTTGCTTCGTTCTCTATTATGGACATCCAATGGTTATTACATTTAGCACATACTATTTTCAATCTCTTAACTCCCAATCGCCCTTGTTTCAATTTTTCATTTGGCCTTATGATTAACTCACCATTCGAATATTCAGTTATAGTTTCAAAATTGAGATGACTTATCCTATTCTCTGGAAATTCCTTCTCAATCCAGTTAGGAATGCAGTGCTGTTCAGAAAGTGGTGAACCTCCACAAAAGATGCAAACTCGCTTAAACTGTTGCTTTTTTATTCTTGATTTCGATTTAGCCATTTCCAAAAATATAAAAAGCCTTCCATTTCTGAAAGACCTTTAAATCAAACGGGAAATGATTTATTTATTATTTAAGCCAATGCCAAATTAAGAAAGCAATTACGCCAACAACTATCCTAAAGGTCCAGAAGCACGGTTTTTTCCCTTGGTTTCATCAAGTTGGCTTTCCTGCTTCTTTATTTTTTGTTTTGAGTTATCGATACTATCTTTCTGCAGCTTATTGACCAGAATTTTTAATTTGGATGAATCAGTTAAATCCTTATTATTTGTTATCTCTCGATTTATAAGCAATTCATTCACTCCAACATTTCTTGATTTACCACTGCTTTTAAGATTCGTGATTAAATTATTGTTAAAGGGGTTTCTTGTAATGGTTAACCTTATTCCAGAACCTACCAATGTTAATGTTGTGTCGCTTTTAAGCTCTTTGCCGTATCTATTCTAAAAGAAGCAGTATTCAAAAATAATTTAGCACATTGGAAATCATTTTTTGACACGGAAAGTAGACCCGGTTCACTAGCTTACTTAAGTTTTATTGATCATCTTTTAAACAAAGATGAAGCATATCTCACAGGATTATATAAAGCTTTATATAGCGAATATATTAATTCAATAAATTGATAATCTGAACTTCTGTTGAGCTTGAAACTAAAATCATCTATCCTAAAAGATCGGCCAAACTTTGCAAATCGTTAATAAAATAATTCGGCATTTCTTCCAGTGAGTACTTCAAAAAAACCGAGATTAAAGCCTTCATGAAAATCAGGGCTTTTTCAGTTTAAGCCAGAAAGATCATATTCAAATTTGCGCAGAAAAGAATTAAAATTTATCTTAGAAGCAGTCTAAAAATTATAAGTTATCAACTTACGAAATTTCCTAAGCCAGTGCGCTGAAGAATTTCGTCAGTTTTGATGATAATACCACAAACTTTCGAAGTATTTCCCCAACAACGGCCACCAAAACTTCGCAAGTTGATCCTTATTTATGAAATTTAGACAGTTTCTTAGAAAAGAATAAAATTATATTTTAGGCATAGAATGAAATAGAACTGATCTATGCTGTCAGAACTAATCAGAAATAAACGATTCATAAAAATGAAAAACATAAGCTTATTGATGCTGATTGGTTTGTTTAGCATATCCTTATCTGCATCTGCGCAAGAGAATCGTTCAGATACTTTGTATACAGACTTAGACCATGATTTGATTAAAGACGTAATTACTATTGATCGACAAAGCTCAGTGATCATCTGCAAGCTCTCCACGCAGAAATTCAAATCCATCCGAAGCCTGGAACTGGAACTCGACCCCTCCTCATCTGGTATCCGAAAAACAAAGAGCGGCTTTGAGTATTATAATAACTGGATGCGTTCTGGTTATGCCTGCCAGTTCAGGTATAATCCAAAAGAAAAGCAGGTGCAATTAATTGGTATGAGCCGGTATGAACTCGGACCTGCAAGCAATGATGGCAGCGGAGAATCAAGTGTTAACCTCTTAACTCATGATTATATTGGTAACTGGAATT
The DNA here is from genome assembly GCF_004340665.1 of Pedobacter psychrotolerans. GTDB lineage: Bacteria > Bacteroidota > Bacteroidia > Sphingobacteriales > Sphingobacteriaceae > Pedobacter > Pedobacter psychrotolerans. The sequence continues at coordinate 884,809 of NZ_SLWO01000001.1, read as the reverse complement.
ACTTTGATAATAACAAAATGAAATTAATTCCAATCCCTTCCATCAAGAAAAAAATGATCTTCTCTACGGTGTATTTATCAAAATATAGTGAGAAAACATTTTATAAATATCAGGATTGGTGTACTCAGTTATTTGAAAAAGCGAAGGCAAAAATGCTTCAAAAAGGATAAATAGATTACACCAGAATAATCATGTATTGGAATATATCCCCTAAAACAGCCAGACAACCATCTGCTCTGCGCAACCATCTGCATTAAGGCATCTAAAATAATTTTTAAATTAGTTTTGCATCTGATATTTATATTCCTATATTTGCAACCCCAAAGGGAATACAGCGATTGTATTCATTATGCGAAAGTAGCTCAGTTGGTAGAGCACGACCTTGCCAAGGTCGGGGTCGCGAGTTCGAATCTCGTCTTTCGCTCTAAATGCCTTCTTACCAGGAGGCATTTATTTTAAAAGGTTAATCGTCCCGAACTATCGGGATAGACTAATGCTCGGGTGGTGGAACTGGTAGACACGCAGGACTTAAAATCCTGTGCTTTCAAAGGCGTGCGGGTTCGATTCCCGCCCCGAGTACTTCAAAAAAAATCGAAATGAAAGCCTTGATGAAAATCAGGGCTTTTTGTTTTGCAAAGAGTTTTTCCTCAAAATAACTATTTTAAGAATATCGCATATTCAGGTACTCTATAAAATCCTATCTACATACAACAGAATTCCACTACGATTCCAACTTCACATTTTCTTTTAGAAACTCAAAATATTTTCCATCGCTGTCTTCAAAAATCTCATGACCTGCCAACATATAGGCACGTAATAAAAATTCTTTGGCTTCGTCAAATGCTCCCGCTTCAAAATGCAATTGCCCTGTTCTTAATAAAATAAATGGATTTGTTAAGGCGATTTCTTCAATGTTATCCATAGCATTGTTAAAGTGAAATCTGGCTTCATCATATTTTTTCTGCATGAAATAGGCATCGCCGATAGAAGATTCCAGCCACAAACTTTCGGCAAAGGTATGCTGAGGTTTGGGAATCAGGTTCAGCGCCCTTTTCCAAACAAGAATCGCCTTCTCATAAGCCTCATCTTCAAAATAAACATTCCCTTCTTCGCTCAATGATTCGATCTGTCCGGATATTTCTTCTGATAATTCGATTACGTTTTCTTTTGAAGATAATGATAAACGTTGCGATGTTTCCTTATTGAACAATCTTTGGATCTCTTCCAGATCGATTATTTTCGCTTTTGCGATTTCAAAATATAAATCCGGATATTCACTAAAATCCCTCTTACCTGCGCCATAATGTACGGCTTCTTTAAATGCTGCTATAGCCAACTCTGATTCTTTCAAATAAAGAAAAGTTTCACCTAGCAGGATGAAAGGTATGGTTTCGTAAATTTTATAACCACTTGTTTTTAAATCGTGAATCCACGCTTCTAAAATGGCTTTCGCTTCCAGGTGTTTCCCGGCCTGGTTTAGGATCCCAGCCAGATCACATAAAATTAAGTAAGAACAGGAGGTATTAAATTTGGATTCAGGGAGCAATTCCCAAGCCTTGGTTATTTTGACCAATGCCAGATCAATCTGATTTTCATCCAGAAACGCCAGGGCATCATCCCGCAAATCAAATACTTCATTTTCTAAGGCAACGGGCAAGGTCTGTGCCATGCGGATTTCATTATTCATCGACTAATCAGTTTAATAAATTAAAACGAATGATGCATTGATAAATGATATCTTAATTACATCATTAAACAAGGGCGGTTAAAATTCCGGCTTAACCGCTTTATTCCAGATATCTGCATATTCATCAGGATGGCGCTTAAACTGTGCAGCTACATAAGTACATAAGGGAATCACCTTCAGCTGATTGGAACGGGCATAATCACTCATGGCATCTAGCAGCATTTTGCCATAACCTTTCCCCTCCTGATCTTCATCCACTTCGGTATGGTATACTTTAAGATTGCCATCCAGGATCTCCACAATCATTTCACCAATTTTCTCATCCTGATCAAACAGATTGAATGCGGCAGGCGCTGCCCCATCATTTTCAAATTTAACTTCTGCCATAATATACCATGTAAAACAATTTATTTTTCTTCAGTATCTGCACCTGTTGTTCCTTCTTCGTAACGGTCTTCCCCACTTTTATCCTCATGAACAATTAAAGAATTCGGTGTTGCACCTGCAGGATTGCCACCTGTTCCGGTAGTGATTGGCGTGCTAAGCAGATCATGGTTATCAGATACATCTTCTGTTTGGTCAATAGCTGTATTACCCAATGCCTGCTGATTTAACTGCTCCTGATTTTTTCGTTCGTTGATTTCATCCAATGGAGATGAATTTGAATCTTTATTACTCATATGTTTTTCTTTGATTATAGAAATAACAAAGCGCAAATGTGAATGTTTCAACAAATAGCAAACGAAAATAAATTGCTTTAAAGCAAAAAAACAGTATCGAGGTTCGATACTGTTTTTTTTAAATCATTTAGCTGTAAATGATCTGGTAGTTAACATTTACCCGTTTAGGATAATTGCTTTCCTTTTCATTTAAAGATACAAAGGCTGCATTATTGTGAACCTTTGCCTTCAATGCATGTTCGTAATGAAACTGAATTGTTTTTTCGTAATCTTTTTCTGTGTGCATGGTGTTTTCAGCTAACAGATTCCGATCATTCAGATCTTCTGGCAATAAAGTGATGTCGCAATTTCCATCACTTATTTCTTTTACTAGATACTTCATTTTTGTTTAAATGTTGGTTTCCGCGCTCTAAACTATCTTTTGCGAAAGCACCAAAAATATGCTAAGTCTACGTGTTGCATGTAATCTGAAAGTTAATTTTCAATTATTTGTGCTGCAATCATCCTTTCACAATTTACCTGATTATCATTAGCTATTATTTTGGCATCAAATTGCCAAAAGTCAAATATCTTTAATGAACAAATTGGTTTACATCATGGATAATATCCAATCTAAATGCAAAAAGCAGGCAGGCAGTCTATTTTAAACCACTGTAAAAAACATACTGAAGAAAATTAGATCTATTCTGTTTAAACAGATCAGGTGATTAGCCACGTTTATTCATTCTTTTATTTCGCCTTACTGATGTAACATTTCGATTATTATTTGATTCGCATAATTATTGATTTGAACTAAATAATTAGATATTGTATCCATAATTTACATTTGCGGTGTAAATTATACAATATGTTTCGCACACCTTTATCTTATTTTGCCGTTTCATCCCTTATCTTTTTTTCACTAAGTACAAAGGCTCAAACACTAAGCCTGAAAGAAGCCGTAAATACTGCTTTAAATAACTATGGTACAATTAAAGCAAAGGATAATTACGCAAGTGCATCAAAATCTTCTATTCAGCAGGCCAAGCGGGAATACCTTCCTAATTTTAGCTTAAGTGCTCAGCAAGATTACGGAACCATTAACGGTCAAAATGGCCCTCAATATGGTTTTGGTGGCTTAGGAACGGCATCATCTGGCCCTGCGCTTGATCAACAAAACTGGAATGCTGCCTTTGGTGCCCTATATTTAGCCAACATCAACTGGGACTTTTTCACTTTTGGAAGGGTAAGCGCACGGATCAAAATTGCCAATGCAACCTATCAGAGAGATAAAAATGACCTGGAGCAGGAGAAATTTCAGCAGGAAATCCGGGTTTCAGCAGCCTATTTAAATCTACTGGCCGCTAAGCGGTTAACCCGATCACAACAAAAAAATTTAGACCGGGCCGTTATCTTCAAAAACACAGCTGTAATCAGGGCTAAAAATGGTTTAATTGCTGGTGTAGATTCCTCCTTTGCCAATGCAGAGGTATCAAGCGCCAGGATAGCTTTAATAAAAGCCAGAGATTTAGAGCAAGAGCAAGCCAACAAACTCGGAGTGCTCATGGGCTTAAATGCAATATCATATGAAGTAGATACCGCTTCAATCACCCGCATCCCAACCAATTTGATGAGCGATACCACCATCAAAAGTTCACATCCGGTATTAAGATTTTATCAAAACCGGATAGATGTCAGTAATCAGCAGGTAAATTATTATCGAAGATTATATTACCCAACCTTTTCTCTGTTCGGTGTAACCCAAACCAGGGGCTCTGGTTTTAGTTCTGGCTATTTGTTAAACCAGAGTGCTTACACCACCAGCTATATTGATGGCGTTAAACCAACACGAGAAAACTATTTGATTGGAATAGGTGTGACCTGGAACTTAAGTTCTCTGCTCAAAAACCAACCGCAGGTCAGGGCCCAATCCTTCATCAGTCAGGGCTTAAAAGAAGAATATCAAATGGCCGACCAACAATTAAGAGCGCAACTTCTGCTCGCCGAAACAAAACTGAAAAATGCCTTGGAAAATTACAAAGAGGCCCCTATACAAGTTAAGGCTGCATCCGATGCTTATTTACAAAAAAGCACTTTGTACAAGAACGGGCTAACTACTTTGGTTGATTTAACCCAATCATTATTCACCTTAAACAGAGCGGAAACCGATCGAGACATTGCCTATACGAACGTTTGGCAAGCCTTACTGTTGAAATCGGCAGCGCTAGGCAATTACGACATATTTATTAACGAATTTTAATCAACACCATCAATGAATCTTATACGTTTTGCCTTACGTAAACCCATTTCCATATTGGTTTTAGTTGCAGGCCTATTCTTTTTCGGAATCGGGGCCATTACCCAGATTAAGGTTGATATTCTGCCGCAAATGAATTTGCCCGTAATTTATATTGCCCACCCATTTGGCGGTTATACACCCACACAAATGGAATCTTATTTTGGGAAGCAATACATTAACATTTTGCTATTTGCGAATGGCATAAAAAGCATTGAAACCAAAAACACACAAGGTTTGATGCTGATGAAACTAACTTATTACGAAGGCACCAATATGGCTCAGGCCGCCTCCGAGTTAAGTGCATTATCCAATCGTGCGCAAGCAATTTTTCCGCCAGGGTCTCAACCACCCTTTATTATCCGTTTCGATGCCTCGTCACTACCGGTGGGTCAGCTGGTTTTGAGCAGTCCCATCCGCTCCAATAACGAACTGCAGGATTTAGCCAACACTTACGTCCGATCATCCTTCTCAACCATACCCGGGCTCTTATCGCCGGCGCCATTTGGTGGTAGTCCCAGAACCATTGAAATCAATGTCGACCCTACCCTTTTGCGTTCGCACAACTTAACGGTTGATCAGATTGTGGAAGCCATCAGATTAAATAACCAGACGGCACCTTCAGGGAATGTTCGCATTGGTGATAAAAACTACATCACGCCAACCAATTATACCATTAAAAAGATCAAAGATTTTGAGAACATTCCCTTGTTTAAAGGCGGCGTTCAAAATCTTCAGCTTCGCGATGTGGCAACGGTAAAAGATGGTGCCGACTTAACCGCAGGCTATGCGCTCATTAATGGAAAGCGATCAGTGTATTTAAGCATTGCAAAATCCGGCGATGCATCTACCTGGGATGTGGTTAAAAACTTAAAGAAGAACCTTCCTGCGATACAAAATACTTTACCAGAAGACGTAAAATTATCTTATGAATTTGACCAGTCTGTTTATGTAATTAACGCTGTAAAAAGTCTGGTGAGTGAAGGTGCTATTGGTGCCATTTTAACAGGATTAATGGTTCTGCTTTTCCTGGGCGATAAAAGAGCCGCATTAATTGTGATCCTTACCATCCCCACTTCCATTATTGCGGGTGTTTTATTCCTGAAACTTTTTGGACAAACCATCAATATCATGTCGTTGAGCGGTTTGGCTTTGGCTATTGGTATTCTGGTAGATGAATCTACCGTAACCATTGAGAACATCCACCAGCATTTTGACATGGGTAAACCCAAGGCGCTCGCCATTTGGGATGCCTGTAAAGAGATTGCTTTTCCGAAACTATTGATTTTACTGTGTATTCTGGCTGTATTCGCACCAGCCTTCACCATGACCGGAATTCCGGGAGCATTATTCCTACCTCTTGCTCTTGCCATTGGCTTTTCGATGGTGGTTTCATTTTTATTATCTCAAACCTTTGTGCCCATTATGGCCAATTGGCTAATGGTTGCGCATCCTAAAAAAGGAGCGGCACATCATCCTGGCGTAACACAGGATGAGGCAGATTTTGAGGCTACCGGAATTCCAATGAAAAGCGAAGGAGACACTTTGAATCAAAAGAAAATGCTTGCGGATCGTGAAGATTTCAACGCGGATGGAAAAATCAGCTTCTTTGATAAATTCCGGAACCGTTTTATGCGCTTTCTGGATCGGATTCTTCCACACCGAAAAATAGTAGTGATGCTTTATCTGGTGGTAATTATCGGATCTGCGGCATTACTTTTAATGAATATTGGGCGAGATGTATTGCCGAAAGTTAACTCCAGCCAATTTCAATTAAGGTTAAGAGCACCCGATGGAACACGTTTAGAACGGACGGAGGAAAAAGCGAATACGGTATTAGCAGAACTTAAAAAAATGGTTGGAGCAGAGCACCTTTCCATCTCATCTGTATATGTTGGTCAGCACCCTGCACTATTTTCTGTTAATCCCATCTATTTATTTATGGCTGGTCCGCATGAAGCCGTTTTCCAGGTAAGCTTAAAAGATTACGAAGCCGATATGGATGATTTCAAAGATCAGCTAAGGGCAAAAATTAAGGAAAAATTACCAGATGTAAAACTTTCCTTCGAACCGATTGAACTCACCGATAAAGTATTAAGTCAGGGCTCTCCTACTCCTGTTGAAGTGCGTATTTCAGGTAAAAACAAAAAACAGAATGAACTTTACGCAAACAAAATCCTGGCTGAATTAAAAGAAATTCCATACATGCGGGATGTGCAACTGGCGCAGCCGATAAAATATCCTTCGCTAAATATTAATATCGATAGAACCAGGGCAGCACAAGTGGGTGTAGACATGGCTGATATCTCCAGATCATTAATTGCCTCTACATCTTCATCACGTTATACAGATAAAAATGTTTGGCTGGATGAAAAAATCGGATTGCCTTATAACGTACAAGTCCAGGTTCCACTTAACCAAATGAACAGTAAGGATGATATTGGTGAAATTCCGCTCCTGAAAAATACGGCACGACCGGTTTTGAGTGATGTCGCCACGATTACACCAGACACCACTTACGGAGAAAACGACAATATAGGCGCCATGCCTTACTTATCGGTTACCGCTAACCTTTACCATACCGACCTGGGTACAGCCACAAAAGATGTGAATAAAGCAATTGCAGGTATTGGCGAATTGCCAAGAGGTCTAAACATTTCTGCCATTGGTTTAGGAAAAGTATTAACAGAAACATTAGATAGCTTACAATCAGGCTTATTAGTGGCCATAGTGGTTATATTTTTGATGCTGGCTGCAAATTTCCAGTCGTTTAAAGTTCCTTTGGTTATTTTAGCAACCGTTCCGGCAGTAATTTTAGGTGCTTTACTGTTGCTTACCTTAACCGGATCGACGCTTAATTTACAATCATACATGGGGATTATTATGTCGGTTGGAGTATCAATTGCCAATGCTGTTTTGCTCATTACCAATGCAGAGCATTTGCGCAAACACAACGGAAATGCCTTGCAATCGGCCAGAGAAGCCGCATCATTACGCTTACGCCCAATTATTATGACAAGTGTGGCGATGATTGTAGGGATGATGCCTATGGCAATTGGCCATGGCGAAGGTGGCGGACAAGTTTCGCCGTTGGGTAGAGCGGTTATCGGCGGATTATTGGCCTCTACATTCGCCGTTTTGATTATTTTACCGCTGGTATTTGCCTGGGTACAAGGCAAAGAAACTACTGATTCCATGTCATTAGACCCCGAGGATGAAGAAAGCGTTCACTACATTAAAGGTTTAGCAGAAAACGAATAAATTACGACCATCATGAATATAAAAATATTTTACACATTCTTAGGATTAACCTTTATTACCGCTATTTATGGCTGTGGAAATGGAGAAAGTAAGGCTGAAAAGCAAAAAGAAAAGCCTTTAACCATTGCAACCTTCGCATTAAAAAAAGAAAAGCTCTCTACCCAATTGAGTTTACCCGGAGAATTAATTGCCCTGCAACAGGTTGATCTTTACGCAAAAGTAAGCAGCTTTGTTAAATCGTTAAAGGTTGATATCGGATCGGAAGTAAGCAAGGGCCAGTTACTAATGACTTTAGAAGCACCAGAAATGGCTTCTCAACTGGCCGCATCACAATCCAGAATTAAAGCACAAGAGGCCATTTATACCGCCAGCAAGGCAAACTATAATCGTTTATATGAAACCAGCAAAACGCCGGGAACCATTTCAACAAATGACTTAGATCAGGCCTTGGCCAGAAAAAATTCAGATCTGGCACAATTGGAAGCTGCCAAAGCAGCGTATAAAGAAGTGGGTTCGGTACAGGATTATTTAACCATCAGAGCGCCATTTAGTGGTATTATCTCAGCAAGAAATGTAAATTTAGGTGCCTACGTTGGTCCATCTGGTAAAGGCTCAGACCTACCCTTGTTTACCCTTCAGGATCAGAAAAATTTGAGATTAGCGGTTTCGATACCCGAAGTTTACACGGGTTATTTAAAGGCCGGCGATGAGGTAAGCTTTACCGTTAAATCTATACCCAATAAAACTTTTACCGCAAGGGTTAAGCGCCTTTCTGGCGCATTGGATTTACGTTTAAGATCCGAACGCATTGAAATGGATGTTCCAAATGCCAGTAAAACGTTATTACCTGGAATGGTGGCAGAAGTGAATATTCCATTACCCGCCAACGCAGGTACTTTTGTAGTGGCTAAAAAAGCATTGCTTGATACCAGTGAAGGCTTATTTGTACTTAAAGTTGTGGATGGAAAGGCCGTTAAAGTGGCGGTGAAGAAAGGCAGGGAAACCGATAATCAAGTGGAGTTATTCGGAAGCCTGGAAGAAGGCGACAAATTAGTTGCAGAACCAACCGAAGAAATGCATGAAGGAATGCCAATTAAATCTTAAATTTGATTTTATAACTGCTTTAATATGCTGGCCAGAAATCAGGAAATTAATAACATCAATAAGAAGGAAACACTGGAGGATTTTTACAACAAACTAAAAATCACCCGCCCTGAAATTCCTACCCCTAGCCTGAGAATGATTGATGACATTGGCCACTTCAATGTTTTTAATCGCGCTGTGGTTTGTACCAATATGCCATCAGCCTTTAGCAGACGAGATTTTTATAAAATTTCGCTTATTATTGGGAACGGCATATTGCATTATCCTGATGCACAAATAGAGATCAAAGGAAGAGCCTTATTATTTACCAATCCCAATATTCCATACTCTTGGGAAAGCACCTCGCTGAAACCTGCAGGATATTTTTGCCTCTTCACGGAAAATTTTATCCATAGCCGAAATGAAAGCTTACGGGATTCTTTAATGTGGCGGATAAATGATAACCCTGTCATTCATGTTGATGAAGCACAGGAACAAACATTAGTGGGTATTTTCTCTGGCATGATGAAAGAAATGGATGGAGACTATGTACATAAATATGATCTGCTGCGCAATTACGTACATTTACTGGTGCATGAAGCTTTAAAAATAAAGCCACAAGGCAGCATTTTCAAGCAAAATAATGCTTCAGTAAGGTTAACTTCTTTATTCATGGAGTTGCTGGAAAGGCAGTTTCCGATTGGCTCTACCGAACATGTACTGGAATTAAAAACAGCGCACGACTTCTCCCAAAGATTATCAGTTCATGTAAATCACCTGAATCATACTGTGAAAGAAGTAACGGGTAAAACCACCTCAGAACATATTGCGAAAAGAATAACCACCGAAGCAATTGCACTTTTGAGAAATACCGAATGGAATATTTCTGAAATTGCCTATTGCCTTGGCTTCGAGTACCCGGCAAATTTCAATATCTTTTTTAAGCGTCAGCTACAATGTACACCTAAGGCATTCAGAACAAGTTAATCTTCAACCAGCCAGTAATGCCCATCCGCTGTCTATGAATAATATTTAAACCTTAACTTTATCGGAAACTTTCCGATCTCATGAACGCACAGATTTTTCCGGCGCAATATTCCACCCTCTCTTCAGCTGCTTTACAGATACATCTTGTTAATACCTATCAATTACCTGCTGATACCACCTGCAGGCTGCTGATTAGAAATGTAAGCGACACTTATATTTTAGAAAACCTTGAAAGCAAGTATATTTTTAAAATCTATCGCAATGCGCATCGCAAGTTAGATGAAATCAGGGCCGAGGTTTCCCTATTAAATGCATTAAGAGCAGAAGGTCATTCGGTATCTTATCCAATAACAGACAAAGATAATAAGCAGATTCAGCAGTTTAATGCAATAGAAGGCTTCAGAAATGGGGTACTATTTACCTTTGCACCTGGAAAAGTAATTCATGACCTCAATACAATACAACTCCAAACCTTAGGTACTGATGTTGCAAACATGCACATCACCATGTCATCAGTAACACTGAACGATTCAAGACCGGTGTTTAATTTTCAAACGACACTACTAGACCCGTTGGGTACGCTGGAACCTCATTTAAAAGAAATGCCTGAGGAATTTCAATACCTTGAGGAAATCTCCAGCCGTGTGATACAAAAATTTGAGTCGTTTGATACAAAATCCTTCTCAACAGGCTATTGCCACTATGATTTATTACCGAAAAATTTCCATTTTGATGAGGAAGGAAAAATCACTTTCTTTGATTTTGACTTTGCTGGCCATGGTTATCTGATTAATGATTTGATGTCGTTTTTGAATCACTTCTTTTTTCATCAGCTAAACAACGCCATTACCAAAGAACAGGCAACAGCAGACTTCGATATCTTTTTAAAGGCCTACCAAAAAGTTAGAAAACTTACTACAGATGAAATTGAAGCCATCCCCTATCTTGGCATCTGCTTCCATCTATTTTTCCTTAAGTTTTTTTATGATCATTTTGATGACTTTTCAAATCCCTTTCTAACGCCTAAATTTACCAGGCACCGAATTGATTTAATACGCAAATGGGAAACCTTGTATTGTAACTTTTAGCTAACGGAAAGAAAAATTCAGGCAACATGCTTATCTTGTATTAAACCTAAAAATACGTCAGATGGATCAGAAAATAATCACGCTTTACGATGAATACACCCATAGTGGTCTAAGCCGGAAAGATTTTATGAAGAAACTGGCTTTGTTAGCAGGTGGCACAGCCATGGCAATGACTATTTTACCTTTACTGGAGAATAACTATGCAGCAGCAGCGCCCTTTGTTAGTGATGAGATTTTGGTAGAAAATATTACTTATGCCGGGGTAGAAGGAAACATGAATGCGGTTTTGGCAAAACCTAAAACAGATCGAAAAATAGGCTGTGTATTGGTTATTCATGAAAACAGGGGCTTAAATCCACACATTATTGATGTTACAAAAAGAGTTGCAGCTGAAGGCTTTATTGCCCTTGGTGTTGATGCACTTTCGCCTTTAGGCGGCACACCAACTGATGAAGATAAAGGCCGTGAGCTGATCGGAAAACTAGATCCGGAAAAGAATTTGCAAAACTATTTAAGAGGGCTGGAATATCTCCGTAACCGAGAAGATGCCAATGGCAAAGTGGGTTGCGTTGGTTTTTGCTGGGGCGGCGGAATGGCAAATAAACTGGCTGTGAATGATCCAAAATTACAAGCTGCCGTGGCCTATTATGGGGCACAGGCAAATGTGGTGGATGTCCCTAAAATAAAAGCGAGTTTAATGTTGCATTATGGTGGCCTGGATGAACGAATTAATGCAGGTATTCCGGCTTATGAAAAAGCATTAAAAGAAAATAATAAAGATTACAAAATCTATATCTACGATGGCGTAAATCATGCTTTTAATAATAATACCTCACCAACCAGGTATAACGAAGCAGCAGCAAAACTGGCCTGGCAACGAACAATTGATTTGTTTAAGCAGAAGTTGGCAATATTAACGAGATGATAACCCACCCGTCATGCTGAATTTAGTTCAGCAACTATCTTAATAAGATCCTGAAACAAGTTCAGGAAGACAATCCCTTAAGCAGTATCGTCATTGCGAGGAGGAACGACAGCCTGCCCCAACCTTTCGGGGAAGCAATCTATTTTGTGGATTCTTCGATGGAGATTGCTTCAACAAATGAAGAATTTGCTTCGCAATGACGTTCTTTTTGAGTAGAATACTTAACCCAACCGTCATGCTGAATTTAGTTCAGCACCTTTCTAAAAAAGATCCTAAAATAAGTTCAGGAGGACGAATCTTCAAAGGGCATCGTCATTGCGAGGCACGAAGCAATCTATTTTGTATATTCTTCAACGGAGATTGCTTCAGCAAATGAAGAATTTGCTTCGCAATGACGGTCTTTTTGAGTAAAATCCTCAACCCAATCGTCATGCTGAATTTAGTTCAGCAACTATCTTAATAAGATCCTGAAACAAGTTCAGGAGGACGAATCTTCGAATGGATTCTTCAACCCAGCCTAAAACAAATCCGTTTTCAACATGGCCTTTAAGATATTCGATTGCACATCGAAATTGTTGAGGTGATTCAGGAAATTAATATCTGAAATTTTAAGGTAGCTATCTTCGAGCAATGCATTTATCTCTGCCGGGATCGCTACCTTCAATACGGCCGCATTACTTTTAAGCTTATCGTTTTTATATTCCAGCTCTTGAATAATACGCTCTTTCTCTGAAAGGTTATTATCTTTTTCTATCCCATTTAGAAGGCTTAAATCACAAAATAAAAACAGATTTCTGCTGGGAAAAAATAAGAAATACCTGTCGAGATCTAAAAAACGATATACCTCTATTACCAATTCACCAGATTTTAAACCGAATGAAAAAGCCGTACGGAAATCATATTTACACAACAGCCCCATCAATTTCCTTTCAATAATCGCATTGATATTGGTGTACACTCGCTTCGTACTAAAATCAATCAATTGAGAAAGTTGATCTGGAGTTACATCAAAATAAAAATCATTGGCATACTTTGAGCTAAATACATTAATGTTTCTGGAGAAAGGAAAGTCAGTACTGAGATCGGATAACACGGCAAATAGCCGCCTTAAAGATTGATTAACTTTTAAAGACTGCTTTTGTTGGTCAAGACGGTAATTTTGCTGATTAACTACCGAACCAGATATTCTACCAATGAGTTCTTCATTAAGATCAATCTCATCATAAATCAGACTCACATTTTTTTCGTTGCTCTTTTTTATTTTCCGCAGTAGCGCAATTACACTTTCGGTAAACTGAACATGGAAAAGATCAAGCTTATCAATTTCCAGTTCTTCATTATTGGCAAATAACTGGTGAATAACCTGGCTCCGTAAATAAATTTTATAAATAATCTCTTCATCAAAAAACACCGAAAGCAACTGTAAACGGTTGATTTCGGTGCTCGATTTTTTTAAAATATTTAAACGGTAATCATCCATGCTTTAATTTAGCTCACCCTCGTAACGTTCTTTTTCAGCTCTGCTTCTAAAGTTTTCAACTCACCATCAAGCACTCTTCTGCTTTGTGCACCCGCTTCATGAATTTGTTTAACTTCGTTCAGGGTACTGATTAAGGATGCTGTAGTCATTTTTAAGGTTTCCAAAGATACCACAGTTTTTTCATTCTCTTTAGCTACATCGATACTGTTTTGCTTCAACATCTCTGCATTTTTCTGTAGAATGGTATTGGTGGTATCAGAAACTTTCTTCTGCATTTCTACATTCGCCTTTTGCCTTTGTAGCGCCACGGCAAGGGTTAACTGGTTTTTCCAAACCGGAATAGTAGTAGAAACAATTGACTGTGCCTTTTCTGCGATGGAAGTATTGTTGTTCTGCACCACACGAATCTGCGCCAGCGATTGAAGCATAATAAACCGCACGATTTTCATGTCGGCCAGCCTTTTATCTAAACGATTGGTAAAATCTCTTAAATCCGCAATTTCATAATCCTGGTAATCTGCTGGTCTGCCTTCCATTTCCGCCAGTTTTAAAGACAATTCATTGTACTTTAACTGTCCGGCAATAATCAGCTCTTCCATTTGATGGATATAACTCACATTGCTATCAAACATGGTTTGAAGCGAACTGTTATCCTTGATTGAATTGAGGCGGCCCGCCTTGATTTTGTTGGTGATCTTATCGATGTTATTCACCACCACATCATACTTCTGGAAGAGTTTTTTAACATCTACCACCAATGATTTTAAGAAAGGAATCTTCGAAATAAAACTTTTAAAGCCACTTTGCTCCAGTTCAGAAACATCGATATAATTCAGTTCGGTAAGCAGTTCGTTAATTAAGCCGCCAACTTCGCCACTGTTATAGGTTCTTACAGATGATAAAAAATCATTACTGTATTTCTCCATAGAGTTTTGGGCATCACTTCCATAATTTAAAATAGAATTGACATCAGATGGCTCCAGAGACTTACCAAGTGCTGCATATTTTTCTGTTTCCTGAGGTGTTATTTTCTCCAGATCTACATTTCCATCTTTATCCAGTTTTACTGGTGTTAAATCCTGAGTAACGTTAGGGTTGGTTTCCATAGTTTTATATTTGTTAAGCCACGCTTATAAATAATTTTGAGTAACCGTCTTCACCGTATCTTCCAGTTTTTTATCTTTTGTTGGTTCACCTATGGCATTGAATTTCCATTCGTTGTTTTTCTTATAGAAAACACCCATCACCATAGATACATGGCCAGCAAAGTTTGAACCGTTGGCGATATCATATTTTGCAAAAACTTCCGTTACCTGTTTGGTCGTTCCTTCGTAAATCCGGATGGAGGCAAAAGGAATGGTTCCGAAATCATGCCCTCTAAAACTATTTAATACAAATGCCACATATGCAACACTCGCATCTAACTGAGAAAAATCTAGTGTGATAATTTCATTATCCAGTCCATCATCTCCCCCCATATCACCTGTCAAATCATCACCGCTGTGTTTTACAGATCCGTTTTTTGATTTGAGGTTACCAAAATAAACCACTTCTAAAAGTTGCTTATTTTCATTGTATAAAGCACAACTGGCATCTAAATCCACAGCCTCCTTTGATGCTCCAAAACCAAATAATCCTTTTTTCTCTATTGCGCCCCAGTTGATGCCTACACAAACATTTTGCAATTTGCTTCCATTACTTTTTTCAAGGCTAATGCGTTGTCCTTTTTGAAGATTGATTGCCATAATTTTATTGATATTTATTTAAATAATCCTGTAAACCACCTTTCATGCCCATTCCAACGGCTTCAAATTTCCACTTGCCTTCACGTTTATAAATTCTTCCGAATTCTACAGCCGTTTCAATAGAGAAATCTTCTTCCAGTTCATATTTCAAAATGACTTCATTGGTAACGGCATCAAAAATGCGTACAAATGAATTTCTCACCTGACCAAAGTTCTGTCTTCTGTTTTCAGCATCATGGATGGTTACCACCACGCAAATTTCACTAACCCTTGGATCTATTTTGGTTAAGTCAACTTTAATTTGCTCATCATCACCATCGCCATCTCCGGTTAAATTATCGCCAGTATGTTCTACTGCGCCATCCGGTGAAACCAGGTTATTGTAAAAAACGAAATTCTCATCAGAGACTAATTTCTTCTGATCGTTTAAAATAAAAATTGAAGCATCTAAATCGAAGGCAGAGCCTGTAGATGAATTGTTGGTATCCCAACCTAAACCTATTGTAAATTTTGGTGCATCGATATTTTCTCTTTGCCCCTTTTGCAAGTTGATAGCCATGTTATATTAATTTATAAGTATTGTCTTTGATGTAACTTTTAATGAGCTGTAAATTATCTGTGTAAGCCTCCATTAAATGGTAGCTGTTGCCTAACGCTAAATCATAAAGCTGATGGATAAAATCGTGGTCCATCCGCTCTAAAAATATCGAAAAGCTATTGTGTTCTGTATTCAAAATATATTTAACAATTCTGGTATTGAAACAAAAATAACCGCTCTTGATAATTTTTTCCAGATCGAAGATGGATTTAACCTGATGGTAATTTAGAACATTTTCGATATTCGGGTGGATCTGATGATTGACCAGTTCGGCAAAATAAAGCATATGAATCTCATTGTTTAAGCCATATGCTTTCGCCATTTTGATAATCATACGTTCATGACTTCCGGTGATTTTAATATCATCTAAAAACAATAAGGTTTTTCCTTCTAAAAAGTCCTTATCGATATGGAAGGAATCATTTCCGATCAAATTCATGCGTTCTTCAGCACTTAATTCACCATAATCTTCTTTGTAAGTAATGGTACGGTGTACTTTAGCCTCCTGCGCAGTAAGCCCTCCGTTTTCAACCAGCCAGCGGTTCAGTTGCGAAACAAAATAATTTTTCATGGCAAAAGTTGCTGTCGGAATAAAACTGTAAGGACTTGAAATCACTACTATCTGATCGGCAATCCGGTTTTCTGCCAAGTAGTACTTAATAAAGCCATCAGCCAGTGCTTTACCAAAAGAACGGGCAACTAAATCATCGCCGAATTTAAAACGACTGTAATCATTCGGATCAAAGCCAAAATCGGCCGTATTATCAATTTTATGGAGTGAATAGGTATATGGAATCATGAGAGTAGATTTGAGATAGATAAATTATTGGAGTGGATCAGCATACTGCTAATGCCCATCATTTGTGCTCCACGGATATCCGCAAATGGGTTATCACCTACATGGATAATTTCGTTTAAAGATAATTGCTGATGCTTTTGCCGATCAATGGTGTTGATCATCAATTGAAAAAAGCCACTGTTGGGTTTTGACATTCTTACTTCATCAGAATACAATTGAAAGTCTATAAATTCATCAATTCCCAAATGGCTAATTACTTTTCTGAGGGTATGTCCTTTTATAAAACCAGTGTTGCTCAAAATATTGGTGGAAGTTTCACCACTACTTTTTATCGCAGATAGCACATTCAGGCAATTATCGCAATAAATTAATGGCATATGGTTAAGCAGCAACACTTCCATTTTCTGGTATAAATCGTCTAGGTCGAGATCATGAAAGTTAAAGTCATAATCATTGATCAGGCTGATGACCATCAGGTACATTTCATCCGCATCAACATTTTTACCTGTTTTTTCATTCATGGCATTAACCATTAAATCTACCTGCCTGAAAATGACACCAACTTCCTGAACACTTTTATTTTTACCATTAAAATGTTGATGAAAATAGCGTGTTCGTTCTACCTTAAAGGCAGGGTTTGATTTAATTAAGGTTAACCAGAGATCAAAAGAGTAATGTTTATAAGAGTTCATTCCCTATGTATTTTCTTTAGCTATAAATTATAAACCTTAATATTACTTATTTAACTCAGCTTTTAGAATTATCATATGTAAGAATTTAATAGACATTTCATTGAAAATATGCTAAGACTTCTTTAAAACATCTTCGGCTTTGGCTGCCACTTCAAGCTCAGTTTTTGTTTTCTTAGGAAAGTTAAACAAGAGTGACGTTATTACCGGCAAAATAAAGATCGCTACGGTAAATATGGAAACAAATAAATCTGTTTTCTCACCTTCTATGGCATGAGAAATGGGTGATTGAGGATTAAAATGTGTAAATAATGATGAGGTTAACTTGATACCCAAAACGCCGATCACAATAAAAGCTACGGTTTCTAGAAAGGTAAATTTCTCCATTAGTTTCACAAAAGCCTGTGCAACGAAACGCATGGCTAAAATCCCTACGAATACACCAATATAAATCAGGTAAATATTATCAGTGAAGGCCACTGCGGCAAAAACGTTATCAATAGAGAAAGCCAGATCCATTACCTCTACCAGAGCCACTGTAGCCCAAAAAGTACCAATCAAACCCACCGTTGATTTATAAATCCAGCTTTTGCTTTTATCAACTTCTTCCTCTTCTTCATTCTTTTTGGCATTCTTTTTCCAGAAATAATCAAAGGCAAGGTAAATTAGATAGAGTCCGCCGAGTGGTTTTAGCCACCATATTTTCACTAACCAGGCGGCCAGAAATAAACAGATACCACGGAAAACATAAGCGCCAATGATACCGTATTTTAAAGCTTTATCACGTTGGTCTTTTGGAAGATCCATCACCATTGTAGCTAAAACGGCGGCATTATCAACAGATAGAAGGCTTTCGATTACAATTAAGTTTAAAATAATAAGCAAAGAAGCCTGAATGTCATCACCTAAAACAGTGTGCAAAAAATCCATAGAACGTTTAGTATATAATTAAGTATTAGTTAACAAAGAAAACAAAATATTCCCATTCCAGTATATTTCATCAATTAAATTCATTACCGTTTAGATAGGGTTTACAAAAAACTGTTACGTTTTTAGAGGAATTTATTTCTTGATGATCAATTCGAAAATGCTTCCTTTTTCTCCAGCCATGATAATACGGTTTCCTTTCCCTGCTTTTTGTACCGCATTAAAGCTTTGATCTGAAATATGTTTCCAGTTTTGCCCACTATCAGTAGAGATATCTGTGCCTGAAGTTCCTGTAGCCACTAATATCTGCTTAGTCAGGTAGGTTACAGCTGATCGGAAACCTGCAACTGGTGTTAGGGGCTTTTTCCAGGTTTTGCCACCATCATTGGTAAGTAATACATTGTTATCATTGGCTTTATTCTTCACATAATTTCCGCCGACTACAATTCCATTTTTAGCATCGTAAAAATCGATTGAAAAAGGTCCGGTAGTGCTTTCACCTTGCAAAATCGGACATTTAAAAACGCTCCAGTTTTCCCCGTAGTTATTAGAAAAATAAATATTGGATACTGTTCCACCGCTAGCAATCCAGACTTTACCATTTGATAAAGTTTTAATGGTGGTTCCACTTGCCGCAAATCCAGCCTCACCCTCGGCTAGCGGAAGTTTAAGATTAGAGGATATATCTTTCCAGGTTTTACCAGCATCTGTCGTTTTTAATAACTGCATTTTACCCCGAATCGGATCTCCAAAAATGATTCCGTTATTTTTATTCCAGAAACCTAACCCATCTAAAAAGATGGCAGAATCAATATTTTTATAATGCTCAGTCCAGGTAGCACCACCATCATCCGTTTTAAGCACGTAAGCGGGCGATCCGGCATTTACTATAATAGCATGCAGCTGGTCAAAAGCTTCTATATCTCTGAAATCCAGCTTTTCATACCCTTTTGGTTTGACCCATTGCCAGGTTAAGCCACCATCTTCAGTTTTCCCTACAGAACCATTGCTCCCACTGGCCCATATCACCTGATCAGACACCACATTCAAGCCACGTAAACTGGTTTTGGTATTTTCATTTAAAGGCTTCAAACTGAACGACTGCGCAGTGCAAAAAAAAGGTGCCATTAAAAGGCACCATATTAATCTTTTCATTTTATTTATTTAACTCGCTTAAAAGTCTCAGATCTACCCAATAATGATATTCCGACATAGCCCCTTACATTTAATACATCATTACCTTTCATGGTCATGTTACAGCTATAGGTTTTGCCACTTTTAGGATCATAAATAGTTCCATCTGTCCATTTACCATCATCATAAACAAAATCTTTTAACAATTCGAGATTTAATAAAGGTCTTTTCTTCATGGTGACACTTGGATTGTTAACATCCAGTTTAGGTTTTCCATTAATATTAGGTTCTTTAATCCAGGCTAATTTACCGAAGTATTTATCGCCCTTTTTATAGATTTCGATTTGTCCTTCTCCGGATGGATTTAGCCATTTACCAACGATTGCATCTTTATTCTGTGCAAACACTGAAAATGACATGGCTACAAACAGCAGCATTAGTAAGGGAAACTTTCTCATATTTTTTATTTATAGTTAGTTTTTAAAGATAGTGAATTGACTTTTGTATCCAAATAATAAATTAAAAAGAAAATAGTGTGTGCCTTAATTTATTTAGATATAATAGGCAGATATTTTTGCTTGTAGGCAAAGAAAAGAAACACATTAAAAATAAGCATAACCGCTACCATCGGCAATTCTTTAGGGCCTAAGAAAGCATGATAGAGAAAAATGTTTAAGGTAACCGGAAAGATGAGCAAAGCGCCTAATGGTGCAGTCCGCCCGATGAGCAGCAAAATTCCGGAGATAAGCTCCGTTCCTTTAATTAATGGCATGAGGTAAACCGATGCTGTAATTCCGGTCATAAAGGTAGTCTGATCGGCAGTCATGGCTGGCATTTCTCCAGGAATAATTTTTAAGAAATAAGGAATAGAGGCGAAAAGGTACATTCCTGCTAAGAGCACACGAATAACAATGGTTGCAATTTTCATAATACACTGATTTTTATTGGTTTATAAAACTTTAAATTATAAAAATTCAAGGATAATTTTATCATCTGCTTCTTATTTTTTCTGCCCATCATAATTAACCATCCATTGAATACCATATTGATCGGTTAACATACCAAAAAGTGCACCCCAGAACATTTTTTCTAAGGGCATGGCAATCTCTCCGCCAGCAGATAGGTTTTCAAAAACCTGACTGGCTTCCGCTTCACTCTCCGCATCTATAGAAATCGAAATCCCGGTGCCATGGGTGGCCGGAGACATGGGTGGCATCACATCTGTTCCCATTAAGATATTGCCACCAATGGATAGGGCAATGTGCATGATTTTTTCCTGATCAGCTGGTTTCATTTCTTCAGAGCCGGGCGCATCTTTAAATCGATGAACAGCTAAAAACTCACCTCCGAAAACGGATTTATAAAAATTAAACGCTTCTTCGGTATTGCCATTAAAGTTTAAATACGGATTAATTTTAACCATTTTCGCTGGATTTAGCCTTTCGGTATTTAATAAAGATTTGTTTTTATTATTTGGTTAAATGAAACTAAAAAAAAATTAAATAAATATTTTTCAACACTATTGACTTATTTCATTTTTATTTATATGTTTAATAAACAATTCACGAAAACTTAATGTTAAAATAACCTAACCAAAAAAACCTTAGATCATGAGCACATTCCTATTAATCACAGCAGCTTTCTACATCGGATCATTCGCCATCATGTTATATTGCTATTTTTCTGCAGAACAGATTCCAAGCGATGATGAAAAATTCTAAGTTAATTTATTGAACCACTTAAATTAGCGCTCTCGCAATCATTTCAATTTCAGCCTGCAACCTTCATTTACCATCTTTTGAAAGGATAGGCACTAAATCATTTTACTTTTTCTCTATCCACTCTATAATCATAGATGCTGATCCAGTGTACCAAACGATTAGCAAAATAATAGAAAGAATTAATAAAATCCACAAGATTGGCCATCCTTCAAATTTTCGCTTTGAAGTCTGCGCATAGGATTCGTTAAAGGTCTTATGATTGGATTCTACCCTATCGGATTTTTTTACTGGTTCCGGATGAGATAAATTGCTCATAAAATTATATTTGGTTAGCGCCACAAAATTATACTATTTACATTATAATTAAAAGAATTTACTTAAAAAAGTTTCGATTTTTTTCGAATTACCTAAACACCAATCAAAACGAAAGAAAAAACAACCCTATTTCGTACTAAGATCAATAATCTTTAATTCACAAAGGTTATCCCAGATTTAAAATACAGTATATAATAAGCGGCCTTCGAAAAGATTCGAAGGCCGTTTAAAAATTTGCTAAAACAAGAGATGGGCTTTAGTTCCATCCGCCACCAAGGGCGTGGTAAATATTGACTACGGCATTTAGCTGTTGCTTTTTAGTTTCAATTAATTCCAATTTTGATTGCAACGCATCACGTTGTGTCATCAAGACTTCAAAATAATCTGCACGGGCTGATTTAAATAAAGCATTGGATATGTCTATCGATTCGGTAAGTGCCTTCACCTGCTGATTTTTTAAATCATAACTTTTCTGCAGGTTATTGATATTAGACATTTGATTGGCCACTTCTATATAACCATTTAAAATGGTCTTCTCGTAATCAAACAACGCTTGCAACTGTTTAGCGTTTGCAGTAAGATATTCAGCTTTAATCGCATTTTTATTAATCAGCGGTCCGGCTAAATCTCCAGCTAAAGAATAGATTAGAGATTCTGGTGTCCTTAATAAATAGCTTGGGTTAAAAGCCTGATAACCTAATGTTGCAGAGATGCTCAAAGAAGGATAAAATTGTGCCTTTGCCACTTTCACATCTAACTTTGCTGCTGCCAGTTCCAGTTCTGCCTGTTTAATATCAGGTCTGTTAGCCAATAATTGAGATGGAATACCAGATTGTACCGTTGCGGGAACCAGATCTGTAAAACTTTTTCCATCCCTGATAATCGGTTGAGGATACCGGCCTAATAAAAAATTGATTTTATTTTCTGTCTCCGTTATATTTTGCTGAATATCAAATTGCATGCTCTTAGAGCTTAAAACCTCCGCCTGAAATTTCCTTACAGCAAGTTCAGTAACCCTAGTAGCCTCTTTCTGAATCTTCATGAGTTCCAGGGCATCGCTTTGAATTTTAATATTTTGTTTCACAATATCCAGCTGGTTATCTAAGGCCAGTAATTCATAATAAGAATTGGCTACCTCAGCCACCAGGTTAGTGACCACAAAATTTTTCCCTGCAATGGTTGATAGATAATGATTTACCGCCGATTGCTTTGCATTTCGCAATTTGTGCCAGATATCTGCTTCCCAGTTAGCCTGAAGACCAAATTTGTAATCAGGTAACACTTCAGGAACACCTTTTCCAGGTATAATTTCCGTTGAGGCATCACCAGCACCAGAGCTGGTGTATCTGCCTACTTTTTCCAGCCCAGCACCAACACCATAACCTACTGTAGGTAAAAGGTCACCCTTTTTAGCTTTAATGTCATTTCTGGCAATTTCAATATCCTGTAAAGTGATATTTAATTCCTGATTATTTTTTAAAGCCGTATCAATCAGGCTAACCAGGTTTGGATCTGTAAAAAATGTTTTCCATTGGATGCTTGCACTGTTCACAGTATCTTTTGAGTCACTAAAACCCTCAGGTACGTTTTTATTTTCAGCACGTTGCGCAACCTCTGGTAATTTACAGGCGGTATAAGCTGCACATATCACAGCTAAACCAAGGCTTTTATAAATGCTATTTTTAAACATTGTCTTCAATTTCTTCAGTTAACGGATGTCCTTCTTCAATAGTGGTGAGCTTACGTTTGGTTGCTATTGTACCGAATATGTAAAACAAACCAGGGATGATTAATACACCTAAAACAGTACCGAATATCATCCCTCCGGCGGCAGCTGTACCAATTGTTCTATTACCAATTCTTCCTGGCCCGGTAGCTATTGTAAGCGGAATTAAACCTGCAACGAAAGCAAAGGAAGTCATTAAGATTGGCCTGAACCTGATTGCTGCACCTTCCATGGCGGCTTTAAGAATCGTAACACCCTGACTATGCCGGTGCATCGCAAATTCAACAATCAGCACGGCATTTTTACCCAGCAACCCAATCAGCATGACCATGGCGACCTGTGCATAGATGTTATTTTCTAATCCAAACAGTTTTATGAATAAAAATGCACCAAAAATACCGGTAGGAAGTGATAAGATAACAGCCAGTGGCAGAATAAAGCTTTCATACTGAGCGGCCAATACCAGATACACGAAACCCAAACAGATTAAGAAGATATAAATGGCTTCATTTCCACGCGATACCTCATCTTTTGAAATACCCGCCCAGTCTATGGCATAGCCACGTGGCAAGGTTTTTTGTGCCACTTCTTTAATGGCTTCAATAGCTTGGCCTGAACTGTAACCTGGTGCAGCCTGGCCACTGATTTCGGCGGCATTGTGCATATTATGTCGGGTAATTTCTGATGGACCGTATACCTTTTTCATGGTCATAAAGGCTGAAAAAGGCACCATTTCATCTTTATTGTTTTTAACATAAAGCTTTAATACATCTTCTGGTAAGGCCCTGTATTGCGGCGAAGCCTGAACAACCACTTTATAAGGACGGTCATATTTAATGAAACTGGTTTCATAATCACTACCTACATAAGTAGATAAGGTACTCATTGCATTATCAATACTTACGCCTTTTTGCTGCGCCAGATCATTATCAATGTTCAGCATGTATTGTGGGAAACTTGCACTAAAGAATGTAAATACCGAAGAAAGTTCTTTCCGCTTATTCAATTCCTTTACAAAATCATTACCAACTGTTTCCAGCTTTTTGTAATCACCACTTCCGGCCATATCTAAAAGACGGCATTCGAAACCACCTGCTGCTCCATATCCCGGTACTGCCGGTGGTTGGAAAAATTCAACTGTAGCACCCGGAATATCTTTGGCTTTTTCTTCTAGCGCTTTAATTACATCTGTTGCAGAGTTTTTACGTTCGCTCCAGTCTTTAAGGTTAATCAAACATGTACCGGTATTTGATCCTGTACCTTCTGATAAAACCTCATAACCTGCCAATGATGAAACAGACTTAACACCTTCCACATCTTCAGACATTTTTTGCAATTTTTCTGCAGCCTGATTGGTACGCTCTAATGTAGAACCTGGAGGCATTTGAAGAATGGCATAAACCATCCCCTGATCTTCATTCGGAATAAAGCCTGATGGCACACTATTACTTATGAAATAAATTCCGACACAAAATACCGCCAACACACCAAAAGTAAATAACCGTCTGCCTACCACCTTACTTAAGATATTTTCATATCGGCCAGTCAGTTTAAAGAAGGCATTGTTAAAGCCATCCAATAATTTATCAACAACAGTTTTCTTTTTAGCTACGCCATGTTGATTTTTCAACATCATGGCACATAGGGCTGGCGTTAAAGTTAATGCCACCACACCTGATAAAATAATTGCTGTAGCCATGGTGATGGAGAACTGGCGGTAAAAAATACCTACCGGGCCGGACATAAAAGTTACCGGAATAAACACCGCTGCCATCAAAAATGTAATGGCAATAATGGCTCCGCTGATTTCTTTCATGGCCATTTGTGTCGCCTTCAAAACAGATAACTTCGGATCATGCTCCAGCTTGGCGTGCACGGCTTCAATTACCACAATCGCATCATCCACTACCACACCGATCGCCATTACCAAGGCAAATAGGGTAATCAGGTTTAAGGTGATGCCAAAGAACTGCATAAACACGAACGTACCAATTAAGGATACCGGAACTGCAATCGCCGGAATTAAAGTTGACCTCCAGTCTCCAAGGAACAAGAACACTACTAAACCCACCAGAATAAAAGCTTCTACCAATGTGTGAACTACCTTCTCTATAGATGCGTCCAAAAATTTAGAAACGTCATAACTGATTTCATAATCCAAACCTTTAGGAAAGGATGTTGCTTTGATTTCAGCCATTTTGGCTTTAACATCTTTAATTACCTGCGTGGCATTACTTCCGTAAGATTGTTTTAATACAATAGCTGCCGAAGATTTTCCATTTAAGGTAGAGTAAAGGTTATAGAATGAAGAACTGAAACTAATGTCAGCCACATCCTTTAAACGCAACATTTCACCATTCGCATTGGCCCGTAAAATGATGTTTCCATATTGCTCAGGTGTAGTAAAACGACCAGAATATTTCAACACATACTCAAAAGCTTCAGAACGCTGACCAGAACTTTCACCTGTTTTACCTGGCGATGCTTCTAAACTTTGTTTGCCTAAAGCATCCATTACTTCATCAGGAGAGATCTTGTAGGTCTGCATTCTATCTGGCTTCAACCAAATCCGCATGGCATAATCCCTGTCTCCAAGGATATCTGCATATCCTACTCCATCTACCCTTTTCAATTCAGAAAGTAAATTGATATCGGCAAAATTGTACAG
Source organism: Pedobacter psychrotolerans (assembly GCF_004340665.1). Taxonomy (GTDB): domain Bacteria; phylum Bacteroidota; class Bacteroidia; order Sphingobacteriales; family Sphingobacteriaceae; genus Pedobacter; species Pedobacter psychrotolerans. The sequence continues at coordinate 859,021 of NZ_SLWO01000001.1, read as the reverse complement.
GAAGTTCTGATTCATTTTCGGGTCTTTACTATACAAATTGATATACATCAACATGTTAGGTTCTTCCCTACTAATTTTCACCCCTTCACGAATAACCAATGGCGGGAGCTTGTTGTTCACCGCAGCCACACGGTTTTGCACGTTTAATGAAGCTTGATTAGGATCTGTTCCCAAATTGAAAACCACCTGAACACTGGCTTCACCATCATTACCGGCATTTGAAGCAATATATTTCATTCCCGGTACACCATTCAAGGCACGCTCTAATGGAATGATAACTGATTTAACTAATAACTCGTTATTTGCACCAGGATACTCAGCCGTGATGTTTACTTTAGGTGGAGATATCGTTGGGAATTGGGTTACGGGCAGACCTGTGATGGCCAAAACACCCAGAAACACAATAATTAGCGATATTACGATAGAGAGGACTGGCCTCTGTATAAATTTACCGAACATAATATTAAGATTAAAGGATGATTACTCTGCAGCAAGTCTTAACTGGTTAATTACATCTTTCGGATTGGACAACTTGTATTTAATTTTGTCGCCGTCTTTTACCTTCTGAATGCCTTCCAGCAAAATTTTATCGCCTTCTTTTAAATCAGTACCTACAATGTATAAATCTGGTATTTCGGTTACGATGGTAATTTCTCTTGAGTGCACTTTATTATCATTGCCAACAACAAATACATAGGTTTTATCCTGAATCTCATAAGTAGCTTTTTGCGGAATAACCAATGCATTTTTTAATGGGACAACCATTTGAATTTTACCTGTTTCGCCGTTTCTTAACAAATTATCAGGGTTATTGAAGCGGGCCCTGAAAGCGATATTTCCAGTCTCATTATTAAATTCACTTTCAATAACTTCTACCTTCCCCTTTGATTTAAGCACTTCGTTATTAGCAAGCAACAAACCAACTTCCTGTCCACCCTTTGCTTTAACTGTGCTTTGGTAGGTCAGGTATTCTGGTTCTGAAACATTAAAGTATGCAAAAACCTGGCTATTATCTGATAGGCTGGTTAATAACGCACCTTCATCAACCAGACTTCCCAATTTAAATGGAATACGATCTATCGTACCCGCGAAAGGTGCCCTGATTTCTGTAAAAGCAAGGTGCATTTTAGCCATTGAGGTTTCAGCATTGGCCGATTGTAATTTAGCCTTCGCCATGGCCAGCTCATTTTTCGAAACCACATTTTTATCTGAAAGCAACTTTGTATTTTCCAGTTCAATTTCTGCGGCTTTGGTTTCGGCTTGTGCTTTTAGCAATTCAGCCTGCGCCATTCTAGGCATAATTTTAAATAATACCTGCCCGGCATTTACATGCTGACCTTCATCAACATAAATGTTTTGCAAATAGCCTTTTTCTTGTCCGTGGATTTCGATGTTTCTTACCGATTTAATTTGAGAAACATACTCTTTGGTGTATGAAGTATCGATCTTTAACGGTGTAGTAACCGCGTAAGTAACCTCCTCTTCTTTCTCCTCTTTTTTTGATGTACATCCTGTTACATAAAGCAAAACGCTTAAAGCGAGGAACATGACATTTCTTTTCATTTTGTTTTTTGTGAATAGTTATCTGATTTTTTTTCTATCTGATTAATCTGGGATCGATTCATTCAGGATGATCACTGCTTCATGATGCAGTTCTGTTCTGTAATTTAGTTTACCCCATTTAATTAATACTGGTACGAAATAACTACAGATTTATGAAGTTATAATGAAGTTGAACTTCAGGTTGGAATGGATCCGTGCGAATGGCACCGGAATTAAACTAAAACAGGCTATAGCTGGGCGCTAAAACAGTGTTTTTTGGACAAGTTACAATATGCTTATCCCCTCTTCATGTTGCAAGTAAACAATGAGATTTAATGGCGATAGCAGGGTGCTATACCCAATAATATAATGATTAAGAAAGGGGAAAATGAGCTTATCTTTCTTGATGTTTAAAATAGTGGTGAAGGTTTAAAGGTCATAGCAAGCCACCAAAACCTGTGATGGCCATACTAAGATCAGTTTTAGATTGCAGATGATAATGTTTTACGCATCATAATATCAGTTTGCTCATCATCACCCATTTTAAAAATGTGCCGATCAAAAGCAACAAAGCCATTTTTTTCATAAAACCTAATGGCTCTGGAATTTTCTTCCCAAACCCCTAGCCATAGGGTATTTTTCTTTAATTGATTTGCAGTAACCAATGCTTGTTCATAAAGCATTTGGCCAACCTTTTTACCATGATGAGTTGATTTGACATAAATCCGTTCAATTTCTAATGCCGCATGCCCCTGATCTTCAGTTTGTGCAGCGCCAATATTCAATTTTAAATAACCTACAGGAAGACTTTCATCCCATGCAATGAAAAACATTGATTCACTATTATTTAGTTCGCTTTTAACTTTTTGTTCACTAAAGTTTTCATCAAGGTATTTTTGCATATCCTCTTTGGTATTGCTCTCAGAGAAAGTTTCGTGAAAGGTTTCTTTACCAATTTGTTGAATTGTACTGATGTTTTCAGCCGTAGCTGCAGTGATTATGATATGTTCCATATGATTAAATACTGTTCCCAAAATTATGTAATCCTTGGTCATTTACTTTTAACATTTGTTAAATATTTTAAATAAAGTGGCTGATCCGATTGAATAAAGGCATTTTTATATAAGAACAGTACTCACCCTACCATAAATCAAAAACAAGCCTGATTAATTTTTGTTAGCTTTTTGTACCAGTCAGCGCTATATGAAAAATGAACGACCGTATGTAATTTGCCTTATGATGACTTCTGTAGATGGAAAGATCTTAGGAGAAAAATGGGGCAATGGTAAAAAGATGCAAAAGCTTAGAGAAAAGTTTGAGCAGGCACATGAAGAAATCGGAATTAAGGCCTGGATAGTAGGTAGAACTACGATGGAAAAGGATTTTACGAATTTCGAAAAACCGATTATAAAGCGTGGGCATTCAGCCATAGATCGAAGTGACTTTATTGGCAAAATTGATGCTTCGGGCAAGTTTGCTATTGCCTTAGATGGGCATGCCAAATTAGGCTGGAAAGAATCAACGTTGCATGGCGACCAAGTGATTACCATTTTAACTGAAAACGTAAAGGATGGTTATCTGGCCCACCTTCAGGAAATTGGGGTGTCTTATATTTTTGCCGGAAAAGATGAAATAGATTTAACAATAGCCTTAAAAAAACTGCGTAAATTGTTCGGAATTGAAAAACTGATGCTGGAAGGCGGCGCACGTATTAACGGAAGCTTTCTACAGGCTGGATTAATTGATGAATTTCATCAGTTATTATTGCCCATTGCAGATGGTGGAATGGAAACATCATCAGTTTTTGAGATTGATCCAAAAATAAAAGGAAAAGACGCAACCCTGATGAAGCTAAAAAATGTTAAACAAATTGAGGATGATGTGCTTTGGATAACTTATACATTTTAAAGAACGATTCAAAAGTTGCCTCCCAGGATCAACATTTTTAATACAGATAAATTATGACCAGTTAAATCCCTATTCCCTTTACATGCTTAAGAACACCATTCCCCTCCTGCTTACACTGCATTTCCTCATCTTCTCCAATTATACTTTTGCCCGCAACGAAAAAATATTATCAGCGAATAAATCTGTTACTGTAACAGGTGGGCGTGTTCAGGGTTCGCTATCAGATCATGGCGTGCTATCTTTCAGAGGAATCCCCTATGCAGCACCACCGGTTGGAGAATTAAGATGGAAAGCACCACAACCTCCCTTACCATGGGAAGGAACCAGAAATGCAGCACATTTCGGACCCCGCCCTGTACAGGAGTCAAACCTTTTATATGAATTCCGTTCAAAAGAAATGAGTGAAGATTGTCTTTATTTAAACGTATGGACTTCTGCACGATCAAATCAGGAAAAACGGCCAGTATATGTTTTCATTCATGGGGGTTCATTTATACACGGAGATGGCTCGCAGCCAGCATATGATGGTGAAAGCATGGCAGAACAGGGTATTGTTTATGTCTCCATTAATTATCGGCTGGGTGTATTTGGGTTTATGTCGCATCCGGAACTAAGTCAGGAATCTGGCTATGGCGGTTCAGGAAATTATGGTCTGCTTGATCAGGTTGCAGCATTAGAGTGGATCAAGAAAAATATCAGTCAGTTTGGCGGAGATCCCAATCGCGTTACGATAGGTGGAGAATCAGTAGGCGCACAATCAGTAAGTGCACATCTGGTTTCACCACGCTCCAGTGGTTTATTTTCAGGTGCCATTGCCGAAAGTGGTTCCTTGATTGACGTACGTACAATGGTACTGCCCTTGAAGAAATCAGAAGAACTAGGTACAGCGTTATCTGGTTTATCTAAATCAAAAACAATAGCCCAAATGCGGTTAATGCCAGCAGAAAAACTTTTAGAATTGGTGGAAAAAGGAAATCCCCGCCGTTTCAGGCCAGTAGTAGATGGCTACTTCCTGAAAGAAAATCCTGAAAAAACTTTCATGGCTGGAAAACAGGCCAATGTTCCTTTACTGGTTGGATGGAATGCACAGGAAGTGCCTGCAATCGCCTTATTTCGACTTCGCCGAATCAACGTACAAAATTATAAAAAAGCAGTTGAAAAGATTTATGGTGAAAGGGCCGATGAAGTCCTTGCACGCTATCCGGCTGAAACCAATAAAGAGGTGAAAAAGGCAGCAAGTGAGCTCATGAGCGACAGGCTGATTAATTACAGTAGCTGGAAACTGGCTGAACTTCATGCACAAAATAAATCGGCAGCAGTTTACAGGTACCTTTTTGCGCACCCTCACCCCGGACTCAATTTGCGCACCATTCGGGAAGGTAATTTCTTTCAGGTTATAATTAAGAAAATGCTCAATAAAGTAATTACCGGCACTTCATTTCATGCATCCGAAATTGAATATGCACTGGGTAACCTAAAAGTACAGGATAATTATGAATGGAAAGCGGAAGATTACCAGGTATCGAAACAGATGCAAAGTTATTTTGTGAATTTTATCAGGAGTGGAAACCCAAATGGTTTGGGTATAGATCAAATTCCACTCACCAACTGGCCAACTTATCACAACGGAATGGGAGAATTTTTAAAGATTGATATCAACAGCAAAGCCGAAACGGATGTCACAAAAGACCGATATTTATTTTTTGAAAATCTTACAGAAACTGAATAATTAGAATTGAAGGATCGGATTTCCCAGATCGTGGTAGAGCAATACCTTCCAGTTTTGCTGTTTGCCTTTTTCTGACCATTCCTGGCGTGCTTCGAGAGCTTTTTTACCATCAAAATCATTTTTAAAAGCGAGTGGATATTTAAGGTAATTTTGCTGTGGTAAATTATCAGCACCATAAAAAATGGTTTCTTCTTTTTCCTTCACCCAGAAGACCTGATGAAAAGGCGTATGTCCGCCAGAAACCTGGTAAGTAATTTCATCTGTGATACTTCCCTGATCATCATCTAACAGTACAACGTTTGGCAGTTCGGCCAACTGTTGCAGCATATCTATCCGGTAAGATGGATTTCCTGTTTGCGTGAAGGCAAAATCCAATTCCCGGCGCTGAAGATAAATCGTAGCATTTGGAAAACTACCCATCAATTTTCCATTTGAAAGGTAACCAATCCCATCGATATGATCTTTGTGAAGGTGTGAAATCAGCACTTTTGTGATTTTTTCCGGCTTGATATTTTCATTTTCTAAACACTGTACAACCGGAGGCACTTCTTCCTGATTGGAATTAAAACCAGTGTCCATTAGCACATAATCATTTTCGGTAATCACTAAAAAAGGTTGAATAGCTACTTTTGTTCCTGTTGCAGTGGAATCAGTATCTATTAACGTAAATTTCTTATTCTGATTAACAGTGTAGTTTCCTTGTTTTAGGGGGATTACTTTCATGTTGTTCACTGGTGGCTAAAGCTAAATCTCATTATTATATCTTATAAGCGCTAACAGATGAAACTATTGAATGTTCGGGGAAATGGTGATTTTAATATTAAAGCGAATTTAAAATCTGAGAGTATGATTTTGGTGGATTTATCTTAGCGAAGGGTAATTACTTAATATCAAGCATATGCATTTGTTCTAGTTTAGAATTATAATGAACCTTCAAATAATTCCTTCATCGCCTTAATTTAGTATGGCCATTGTACATATAGTGGTTTAGTCATCCAGGGATATTTAATCACCGAAAAACTAAATGGCGATTGATTAATGAGGATATCGTATACTCTTTTCTCAATCAACAGTTCCCAGCGATCATCCTGCTCACTTAACAAGCCATCCCTGATTAGCCAGTTGCCTCTGAAACCATCAATTGAACTTGACCCAATGGCTGTCCAATACTCAATCGCGGCCTGCAGCAGTTGCGTCATCGTTTCTATATCAGCAGGGCTGATGAATGTTTGATTTTTAATGGATTCGCGAAGTAAAATGCCACATAAAAGTTTATTCAGCACCAAATCTGGTTCATCGGTTTCCAACTGGCCTGTTGCTAAAAACTGGAGATAATGAACAGCCGCAGCCTGCTTTTCAGGGAAGAATTCTTTATGATTATTTATAAGGTTTAAGCGTTCAAAAAGTAAAGGGATGTATTGGTTAATTAACACTATGCCCGCATTTTTGACAGGAATGCTTCCTCTAAATATTTCTTCCGGTTGAATGATCATAAATTCTGGATTTTCATTAAATTATTTCTGTTTTGGGCTGAAGTTTATCCGGTTTTTAATTTACTGAAAGGCGGCATTTTCTCCTTTGAAAGAAAGTTCAAAATAAAAGCCTGCCGCGTATTCTTTATTTGACATTGGTAATGGTTAACTGTTCATGCGCAATTTCAATGGTGTCAATCGCCACCTCATTGCCGTCCGATTTTAAATCGTTACTGGTAATTTTGGTTGGCCAGGCATTACTTAACGACCACTGCATGGTTACTTTGCCACCTTCATCCAGCAACTTAATTAAGATGGTTCTCCTTTTAATGGTATTCATCTTAATTTCTGCATGCCAGTTCCAAAAAGTATTGTCATTGACAAAAATCCCCCTTTTCATGGTAATGTTGCCGTATTTAGAAATACCAGGCATTTTTTCCGTAGAAAAAAGCGGACTATTACTTGCGCGGTATTCTATAATTTGTGTTTCTACATCCATTCCGAAAACTTCCTGGAAGGCCACACCTTTTAATTCTGTACCAAAGTCAACTTCAAACCTAAACTTAGGCATGGGCCATGTTGAGCCTTCTTTATTGCCGTCATCTGCCATAATTGGATGTATTATTTAATTGAAAATAATTTAATCGACTAATTGCTATGCAGAAACCGGCATTTTCTGCTGGAAGGTCAATACAATAAACTCTGCCGGACGAATCAGGGCTACTCTTACCACCACGGTCATGATGCCATTCAGCACATCATCTGCGGTCATGGTAGTGCCCATGCCACAGGCTACAGAAAATGCATCGGCAGGTGTTGCGCCCATTAATCCACCATTTTTCCAAACTGAGGTAAGAAAACTGCCAATCATTGATTTCACCGCTTCCCAGGTATTTTTATCATTAGGCTGAAATACGTATGGATGGCAGGCCAGTTTACAAGATTGCTCCAGGAACGTCATGGTCCGCCGCACCTGAATGTATTTCCAGTCCTGACTATTGCCTTCCAGTGTACGCGCACCCCAAACCAATATGCCAATGCCATTAAAAAAGCGAATGGCATTAATGGATTTACCGGAAACGGGATCCATATTTAAATTGGCTTGCTGACTTTCAGATAAACTGATTGGCAGGGAAGACGCACCAACAATACTCACATTAGCAGGTGCCTGCCATGGGCCAACCTGGTTATCGGTAGTGGTAATTACACCAGCCATTGCACCACTTGGCGGTAATATATTTGCAATAGCCAAAACCTGATTGATAATGGTGCTGTAAGTTTTACTTGCATTTTGCAGGGCGCTATGATATTGTGTAACCGTTAAAGGTGTACCGGAAGGGCTGGCGATATTGGTTAAAATCTGCGCTGCCGCAGCATTGGGATGATCTGCAGGATTTAAAAGTGGTGCCAGTTGTTTCATATCCCCACCAAACAGGTTGGTATAATCTATATCTGAAGTTTGCATGGTGGTTGTACCCACAAAAGGATAATAAGCTGCCCCATAATCCAGCCCCACTACTCCGGTATTGTTTCTAAAAGTCTGAATGTCCTGTGTATACAGTATTGGGTCAGGATTTCTACCGCCAATCACATCAAACAAAGCCATAGCCGTTTGCGTTTCAGTGCATTGCAGCAGCATGGCCTGCATTAAGGCGCCATTATCCGCTACCGATAATAAAGTTGCCTCCGGGCAGATGTACAGGGTGGGTTCCTGCTCATTCATCAATAACTGTAGCCCAGCGGTTAAATCGCTTAGTTTTACATTAGGATTGATCAAAGGCGCACCTACCGCCAGAGGGCTTTTGGATGGTGCTCCATAAGTACCCACAGAAACGATATAAGCATCGCCACCACCATTCTCATAAAACATTTTAATGCTGTTATAGAGGTAATAGATGGTATTGGGATCCGGAAGAATGGAATAGTAATTGCCATCAATAATCAAATAATCCGGATCAATAGGTTTCGATTTTTGCTTTATGAGGTAATATTCCGGACTATACTGTTTCGCCGGACTAGCTGGTGCTGGTGGATCAGGATAACAGTAGAAAGCCTGAAAATCAGAAAATGAGCTGATCTTTTGTGCTACATTGGCATAAGATCTTCCCTCATACATGGCCTGTGGCGTATAACCGATAAATGCAGGTACTGCTGTGGCCACTGGCACTACTGAATTTGGGAAAGCATTAAGTTCGTTGATGTATACCCCAGGTGATTGGATGTTAGATAAGTTCATGAGCGTTATTTTAGTAATGGATTGGCGTTAAGTGATTTTTTAAAAAATCTCAAGCCAATTTAGGTATTTCGATGGTATTATTTTAAAAAAAATACCTGCATCAAAATGATGATTAGTCTAAAAAATGGCAATCCTTATTTAAATACCTTGGTATTCTGGATATAATTTATAACGGAATAGGATACATTATAACAAAAAAAGGATTGATCACAATTGACCAATCCTTTGAGCTTATCGATTAAAGCTAACGCTTTTGATTTTAAGGTAGGTAATCCAATAAAAAAAACTTTTGAACTGATCTTTAATTCAAATGGAATTATATTTTCAATTGATCAAATTAAAAAAATACTTGGGCAGATATTGTGTACCTGGCTGGATATTATGATCAATCGCATTTTATTCGCAATTTCAAATGCTTTACAGGCGAAGATCCCCCGTCCTGCTTTTTCGAGGAAAAAATATGGCAAACTTCTTTTTGAAAAAACAAGACTATCCCTTTTGAAACAGTTTTATCAACATGGGTTTAAAATTTGGTTAAATAATTAAAGTACCATTTTTACAATAGAAGTAAATCTACAAAATAAAATCTAAAATCATACAAATCATCAACATCAGTTATGCTGAAAATTTTAAAAAATTCTAACGAATACCAATTTTACGATAAAGCCAGGTACTATGGTATGGTATGATATAGATAAATGCTAATTTAGCAAGCACAATGAGAGCTGGCCTCTGCAACAGACCATCTGATGTAGTTGAGCAATTTCTTTGCTTCGAGAATAACCCTGTTTAGTATAAAAGCTGATCGAAAGATCAGAACGGCCAGTTTGCCTCGAAACAGGTGGCCAATTTTAAGCAAAACGGGGTGACAGCTTAAATGCTAAACGGGCGGCCGTTTTGCCGAAATACCTACCTGATTGTTATAAACTTAAATACAAACATTTGCGGCCATGATTACGATTTTATCTTCAATTAATAATCGAACTCAGGCTAGTATATATATTCAGTTGAACGTTCTTAAAGAAGTTACCAGACCAACGTAAAAAAAGCCGCCTCAACAAGTTAGAGACGGCTCAATCTTAATTTAATTTAGCGATGTCTTACAACACGGAACTGTTAGTGAATTTTACTTTGAAAGGCCATTGGTCATCATTAGCTTCGTTTTCATCCCATGGATGTGGTGCATAGGTAGTCGGAGCTCCAGTCACTACATACCATAATTTTACAGTACCAGCCGGCACAGTAAAGCTACTAGTTGCGTTGTTGGTCCACATGCCGCTATACCTGCGTTCTCCTGTATTTAAAATCGCAACATATCCATGGTGCCAACCTGCTCTTGCTGGATTTGCTACCTGATTATACCCAGGCGCATTAACCATACCAGTAAAAACGGTAGACACAACCGTACCTGCGACAGGAACGGTTAAAGGGATAACATTGTAACCGGTAGTACCCGGGGCACGATTATATGCTACCTGGTAGCTTCCGTCAGTTAGCCTTGTATAGTTCCATGTTTGAGCACCCTGGTAATTGGTACCATAAGATCGGAGTGAAGGAATATCCCAGGTGACAAATCTTACAGCCTGATCATATATTTCTCCATTAAAAGTAGCCATATTAATACCATTGAGCCTCATATATGCCTGGATAGGATCTTCCGGTTGGCGAGACTCGCGCCATAATTTTCCAATAAAATCTCGCCCTCTTTTAAATTCCCAATAGTAGAGTATAAAATAGCTTGCATAACGATACCATTCATGGTGAACATGGCGGTGGTAATTATCCTTGTAAACGGTGAAATCATATGCGGTAAAAACCGTCGATGGATAACTCTGGAATCCCTGAAAATTAGCCGTTTGCTCCCAAAAGCCGTTACCTCCATTGCCACCAAACCCATAGCGGAACCCGCCAACACCCTGGTCAGCAAAAACCTGGTATTGGAAACTATGTCCAATCTCATGACCGATGACATGACCAACCGGCTGCATTGTACTTGGACTAACCCACAGGGCACCAATTACGTTATCATAGCCTGAACCGGTAGCCAGCCATTCCGTTTGATAATTTATAAAGATCATCATCTTATATTTACTCAGCTTAGATGTAGCTAAATTAGCAAAACCTAATTGAGTTACATTTAATTGAAAAAAGCCTTCTGCTTTGCTCAGCAGGTCAGTAATATCTACCCGGTATGTAGCTGGCACGGCAGTTGAATTTGGGTCGTTACTGCCATAGCCTTTGGCCCAGAAAACAATAAAGTGATCGGAAGAGCGGGATCTAGACCAACTCCATGTGCTAGCCGAATTATTAAAATCATTTGAGCTTAGTTCCTGCGGAATATAGACTTCGGGAGCAGCAGCTGCAACCGCTGCTGTCTTGGCCTGCTTTTGTGGGTTAGTTAGCTGATTGGGCTGAATGGAGTTGAATTCATCTTTACAGCCTGATAACCATACAATTATCAGGAATAATAAAATTTGTTTTTTCATTTCGGTTTTTGTCTGATTAGGTTTATAGATTGATTAAATTTTATAACAAAGCGTGCTAATCTTTAGGTTGTTGATTCCCTCAGGAGATCAACAGGCTGTTCGCGAAAAATATTTTTATGATGGGTTAATACTTAAAATATCAGACATTACAATACATTTCCATGCTCAGTATAAAAGTGGTGAAGCATGCGGCCAATTGATACCTTATCATTACAGTAATGAATGTTTAAATTTACATAACAGAAGATGACCATTCTGATCATATATTAGCAACAAGCGGCAAAATATTGATATATTGTTTGTTAAGTTTCCTTTCCTGGCGCAAGTCTTAGCGATTGGGGGAGCTGTTGTGGCTGACTTGTGCTTTCAAAAATTAATAAATTAATGATTTTTAATAATCATTTCTACTAATGCGCAAATCAATAGGAATTAAAAAAACCAGAGCCAAGATTAATAAACTTGGTCCCCGGTTAAGTACAATCAGCAGGAATAATTGAGCATTTAAATCGCTTTAAATACAGATTTGAACAGATACAAAAGGAAATACCTTGAAATTTGCCCGGGCCGTTAAAGTAATCGCTATGACCTATGGTAGCTAAAGGGGGTAGGCAAATTTTACCAAAACTGAATGACTACATGCCCAGTGATATAGGAAAGTTCATCAAGAAATATAGTCAATAAGCTAAAAAGATTAAAAAACACTTACCGCAAACAGTTGCCCATTTACTACATCATCTTCCGCCTCCAAACCCCTAACTTCTCTATAAAACTATACCGTTTTGCTTTCGCCTCTTCAATCATCGTTTGCGCAAGCTGCTGTTCATACTGCAGCATTTTAATGCGAAAAGTAATTTCTGCCTGTTGGTGAGGGCCGCAGTTATCTATTTTCTCTAAACAGCGTATCTCAAGCAGGTCTAAATAAACCATTAGCGGTGTATTTTCTGGTGTTTCTTCTTTTAAGCGCGAAATAATGGCCCACAACAATTCTGTTTTCGCGTAATCATTAATTAATGTAGTTAGTTTTCGCTGTAGTTTTAAACAATCAAATGCAGCTTTATCTATCTGCTGTTCCATTTTTTTTATCGTGGAAGCCGTATTTTGTTGTGCCTTGATATTAATTTTTTCGAATGGCTTTATTTCGAGCTCACCTTGCATTAACAGCTCTATTTTAGAAAGCAAAGCCAGCTGGCGACTGCTCAAATTACGCAAACCAATTTCATACATACTGGCAGAACTTCGGGGCATGCCCAATAAACCGCCCATATCAATTTGCGAAAGCCCTAATTTTTCTCTTATGTGTTTCATTTTTTTAATCGATTGTTATTTTTCAGGCAGCGTTGAGATCATTTTTATTGTGGCACTTTTTTATGCTTGTTAAAATATGCACACAAAATTGTGGCACTTTTTTATGTGTCATTTTTTTATGCCACAATAAAGTATGCCACAAAATATCAGTACTGACTATAAATAAAGTTTTCTATTATTTCTATTTTTTTTAATCTGGATAGTTAAACAGCAAATAAATATATAACCTTTAGATATATTATAGTAATTTAAATACTACAGATAAAATTAAAGAAGTGATTACGAAAAGGAAGGTAAGGATAAGTAGATAAATTAAATTTAAGCCCTTGCGAATTGCGAGGGCTTTTGATAGACTAAAAGGGGGCTGCCAGTGTGATAGGTCAAATTTGCATAAGCCTCTATCTTCAGAAGTTGGTTGCTGATTATCATAATGCAATATGATAAGGATATAAATAATAAAAGCTACTTGGATTAAGTGGCTTAACAATTTTCAATTATCCACTTCCAGAAATCATCCTTGGAAATGTTCATACTCTTCAAGTTTGTATTGATATGAAAAGCAGGTATATCTTTGTCTTTAGAGCGGTGAATTATTGATCTTGTACAGCCTGGACATCGCCATTTATCATGAGAGGCTTCAGTCGATTTGTACTTACAGCCTTTGGATTCAAGAAAACGTTCCCAACATTTTACTTGTACGGGACGATTATTACCCATTTATACGGTAACAAGGCCTTCATTTAAAACTGTGTCTTCCGAGAGTTCGAATTCTCTTAATATTCCTTCTTTGTCAATGTGAGCCGAGTTACTCAATTCCGTTCTAAAAAATGGGCTTGTATCCCATCCCAACTCTTTAAGATCGTTAATAGCTTTACTTAAAGGTTGTTCTAATAGGGAGTGACAAAAGTCTTTGAGAACTATATCTTTCATCATTTCGTTTGCTTCATCATATGTGTTACCATATGAACTAATACCTAAAGATGGAATGTATATAATCTTAAATCCGTCCTGTTCAAAATCAACGGATTGGAAACTTCCTTTGAGAAGATGTTCGTGTTTACTATATTTTATTTTAATAGTGTCTTTTGACATAAAAAAAATCGAGAAGCGATATTGTTAATTTAGATGCAATTAAAATGGTGAGTTAATGTTTTGTACAAACTTTTTGTAAAAAATATGTCCTAAAAAACATATTCACATTTCAATGCTGTGCTTAATTAACGTCGAAAATAGATATTTGGTTTTTCTTATGCAATAGCAACCGCTATTGCAACTGCAACTTTCATTCATGCTTCATTCATTCATTCATTCATTGAAAAGAGTATTCGCAAAAATCAATTCGAAATTTGGGTTTAAATCAAGATTTTATACCGATATAATAATTTTATATAATTATTTACCGAGCAAATAAAATTGCAATTTTAATTGTAATTTTATTATGACAATATTTTTTTTAACGAGAAACTACAACTGGCACAAGTCTTAGTGAACCTAGGCTTGAGTAGTGGCCTGACTTGTGCCCTATTTAAACCAATAGATTAATTCCGACCAATTAATAGAATACATACGTCAACCTCCCGTTTATTACCCAAATCACAAAGACTTGCGCCATTGGGACTCATCTAATTCTTAAACAACCGCTTTATACGTGCAAAAAAAACATTATAAGTTTTTGTTAATGTATTTTTAATTTCTCCCTTTGAGGATTGGAAAGTAGATACTAAATCTTCTTTTTTTACAACTGGCGATGTATTCTGTTTGTTATTTTGGGAAATTAGCTTTTGATGGGCGGCACTTGCCATTTCAAATATTTCGATTTCTCGCTCGGGCCTTGAATCAATGTAAGCAATTTCGGGAAAGAGGCCGCTCGATAACCTTGAAGATTCTGACTGGAAATCATTCATGATGGATTCATAAAGTTTGATGGCTATTGAGACATGAGAAGCTACATTTTCAAATGATTTTGCCATCTGAAGCATATCTTCCCCAATTTCCTCCTTTTTTAATAAATCTGGGACGGAACAACTGATTTTTGCCTTGGCTGAGCAAAGGTTTGCAATATCTTTAGCTTTCCCTTTTTTTGCATTGAGCAAGTCAATGAGCTCCTGTAATTGCTTTCTTATTTCGGGATTAAATTGATATTGGTGATCGAAGTTCGATAAGTAAAAACCTGCATCCATTGCATTTTTCGCTAAAGCATGGGTAAAGTTCGCCATTTCGTCTGCAAGGATAGTCAGAATATTAACAAATGTATCCAGTTGATCTGGAGTGGCAGAGTGCTTATATTTTTTATACAGTCTTAATCCCTCAAAAAATTCTTCCTGATAGACGTATTTGGAAAAAGTTATATTATCTGCAGGGTTTCCTTTCAATATTTCAGAAAAGACTTTACCTATTCTAATTTCTTTTAAAGCCTCATCAACATTTTCCGATTCGATAGGAACACCTTCTTTATTTCGGTATTTTTTATCATTAAGTATGCGTATCTGATGAAAGAGGCCCGTAACCCGTTTTTCTTCTTTGTAGAGTTTTAGTAAATAGAAAGCAGAAATGTTAAGTTGGTTTTCTGAAAAAGCAAAAAGATTTGTTTCGACAAAAGCCAATACAGCATCCTTAAATTTCTCGTGGTAACAGCCAATTTTTAAAAAATATTCTAAAGCACGTTCACTTAGTTTGCTGTGATCTGAAAGAATCAAATTTTTAAGATAATTGATATTTCGCTCTTGGTATTCAAATGCAACAATAGATGTTATCGCATGAAGAATCGTATGTTTTAGTGCTTTTTCAGTGTCACTATACCCTTCTTCGTAGATGTAAATATCAGTAACGCGATCTAAATTTTCGCTACTGGCGATTTCGGTCATCCAAACCATTGCATCAACGAGGCTAACCTCTTTACCTTGCTCCCGCTTTAACAATAATTCAGCAGCACTAATTATCTTTTGATGGGTTTCAAGACTGAGAGATTCTTTTTTCATAGCGTCAATTTAGATTTGTGTTTTTTTTTATCCAATGATTAGCATAATCTGGCCATGATACTAACGCTACATTCGGTTTATCTTTTAAATATCCGTTTAAGGCGACAAAGGTTTTTCTGGTCAAATGCTTTACCTTCTAAGATAGTGAGATAATCTAAAAAATCAATGCAGCTCCTGAGTTTTCGATCCGTTAACCAATCGCTAGCTTTTTTTGTAGAACTGTCAGCATAAATACCCTGCAAATATTCATTTAGCCATTCAGCTAAACCCAAACAACTTCTGGTATAAAAACAAATTAATTTTTCAGAAAAAAAGGATATAGACTAAAGCCATAAACAAACAAAAAAGCTTCGGTAGAACCGAAGCTTTTATCGTACTCAAGAGGAGATTCGAACTCCCACACCCATACAGGCGCCAGCCCCTCAAGCTGGTGCGTCTACCAATTTCGCCACCTGAGTTTATGATGCAAATATAATTTAATTTTGCACGTTAGAAATAGGAATCAGAAAATTATTTAAACCTGCAAATAAACAGTTCCTACAATTCAATTTTTAAACCATCATAAGCCAGTCTGATGTTGGCAGGTAATTCCTTTTCAACTTCTTCGTGCAAACCTAAATTATGACTGATGTGTGTAATGTACGTGGTTTCTGCACCCACTTTTTCTGCAAAAGCAATTGCTTCACTTAATGTAAAATGAGAGATATGCGGTTCCTTTTGCAAAGCATTAATCACCAAAACTTTAGTGCCCTTTATTACCTCAAAAGATTGATCAGGAATGGTTTTAGCGTCTGTAATATAAGTAAAATCACCTATCCGATAGCCTGTTATCGGCAATAGATGGTGCATCACTTCAAAAGAAATAATCGTATTTTCGCCTATCAGAAAGTTTTCTCCATTAGTTACAGTATGCAGGTTAATTTGAGGTAAACCATGATACTTCGTATCTGCAAAAATATAATAGAACTCACGCTTTAAAGCAGTTTGAACCCTATCTGTAGCATACACATCAATCACTTTTTGCAGCAGGTAATTGAACGGACGAATATCATCCAAACCGGCAATATGATCTTTATGTTCATGCGTGAAGAGAACAGCATCTAAATCTTTTACCTGCTCACGCAAAAGCTGGTATCGAAAATCTGGCCCACTATCTACTACAATGGTTTTATCAGCCAGTTCAACTAAAATAGATGTTCTCAACCGATTGTTTTTTCTATCCGGAGATAAACAAACTTCACAATTACAAGCAATTACCGGGACTCCTTGTGAAGTACCCGTCCCTAAGAAAGTGATCTTCATTGTAAAAAACCCTCCTTTTCTGATATGTAATTTGCTCTTTCTATAGTGATCAAAATAACTCCATTTGTTGTAAAGAATGAAAAAACTGTCTTTGCTTGTCATCTAAAAGGTTTTCATCCGGATTGGTTTGCTTAATCAGCGTGACCAGTGCCGCAATTTTACCTTCTAAATTTGAAAACTTATTCACCACAATAACCCTATTGTGCTCAAGCAGGCAAGCACCTGTTTTAAAGTTCCCCTTCTCATAACGAACTTTAAAACCCATCGCCAAAAGCAATTGCTCTAATTTCTCTAATGAGTGATTGGTTAAGGGCAGCGACATTGGAACAAACTTAGAGAAATCTGTGGAGCATTCATAAAGACGAGCTGATTTTTTTACCTAAATGAGGGAATAGTCATCAGATGAATACGAGAAATAGCCAATATCTATCCGATAGCTAAAAGAAAAATTAATGCATCTGCTTCACAAAAATTAAATCACCTTAATAGAAAAAGGTTCAGCTGTTTCCAACTGAACCTTTAAGTAAGAGCGCGATTTTAGTTAATTCGGTTAAAAAGTCCTTTTACATTACCAGAGCCACCGCTGCCTGTAGTGGTGATGTGTCCTGTGTTTCCATTTCCATCATAACCACTTCCTTTGTTATTGCTGGCAGTACAATTGGTAACGGTATGTGCAACATTTTGTCCGGCACTACCCAACTTGAAACCATTTCCATCACCATTGGTACCATAACCATTATTGGTGGCCGTACAATTGTTCATCACCACTGTATAAGGCTGTCCATATAAATCCCAACCATCATCAGAATTATGGTAGGCATTGCAGGAATTGAACTGATTACCAGCACCAGCAGACAATTTACAAGCATATCCATCTGCATTTTCACCTCCATTGGCCACATCATAATTATCATATGAGGTAGAATTGTTAATGCTATTGTGGTGTCCGCCATTGTAAATTTGTAATCCAGAATCCTTATTGCCGTAGGTAGTTACCTTATTTACATAGTTGTAACCGCCTGTTTGGAACACAATACCACAGTCAGGTGCATTTCTAATGGTCATATTGGTAATATTCCAATAACTTCCATTTACTTTAACACCCCAGTTGGCACCAGAAATTCCAGAACAATCCAGTATGCCTCCGGTAAAATTAATCTTGGAACCTGATGTACCGTTTTTCAACAATTGAAGTGTGCTGGTTAGATAGATCGTGCCACTTACCGTAATGACATCGCCTGGTTGCGCATTTGCTATGGCTGATTTTAATGCAGCCTCAGTGGTTACTGTTGAACTTACAGCTGCGGCTGCAAGTCCTAATTTGTTTGGCTGAACGATAGATTGACCATCTGCAACTTCAGCAATAGTAGTTTTGTCTTTCTTGCATCCGAACAATGCAATAGCCATCCCGAGTACGAGAATACCTGAGTTCTTTTTCATAATTTTAGATTTATATTTGGTTATTAATAGTTATGAAATTAATTATTAAACTACAATAATGTATAATAAATCATATATATCTGTGCAATCGTTCCCGTAACTAAAAAACAACTAAAATTACAAAATTGAAATACCTGATATACTCAATTACAGGGAACAAGAATAAAGATGAAGCGATGGATATAAAAAAAAGCGATTTAACAGGAAACATCCTGATTAAATCGCTTTTTATATGAGCACAGAAATAATGCGCCCCATGTGTTATCTATTATCTTAAATCTACTACCTCAACACCAGGATATTTCTTTGCATCAAAAGCAAAAGTAGTTTCTGGGATATTTACGTTAGGTGAAAAAGTTTTTACGTTATAGGTGTATTTGTTTCCGTTTTTATCAAATAAAACAACATTCGCGATTTGCTTAGCTGCTTTATCAATACTTAAACGAACCTTAAAGATTGATTTTTTAGTATCAACTGGTGTTAGGTCTATCATTTGATAAGTTTTTGCACCTGCTTTTTGTTCACCAGTGTAAATGTATTTGAAACCTTTTTCATAAACGGTAAAGATTTTAGCAGGATTAATGGCATCGCTACTGTTATCAACATTACTTACCTGAACTTCTTTATCTTTTTTAAGATAAGTCCATTGGCTTTTACCATCACTGAATAATTCCTGATTGGTCATCGCCACTTTATATTTATTTGAATTGGCTTTAACATATAAAGTACCTTGCTGTGTTTCTTTAATCTTAGCTTTCGGATTATCTAAAGTGAATGAAAAATCTGTTTTAACAATATTATACGATTTATACTTTTTACTTACTTCTGCTAAAATTGCTTTAGCCTTGGCATCAGTCTGCGCATAGGTTGATGTTGTAAAAGCAACAACAACCATTACTGCTGAAATTAATTTCTTCATTTTGTGTTTTTTAAATTCTAATTGAAAGGTAAGAGTAGATTCTTTACGATTGGTTTAATCTAATCTTTGCTCTTCATATCATTCAAGAATTGTTCCAAAGAATATTCATCAGGATATAAAACCTCGCGGGCTTTACTCCCTTCGAAAGGACCAACAATACCGGCAGCTTCCAATTGATCAATAATCCGTCCTGCACGGTTATAACCCAATTTCAGTTTACGCTGAATAAGCGATGTAGAACCTTGTTGATGCATTACAATCAGTCTTGCAGCGTCTTCAAAGAATTTGTCACGTTCATTTGGATCAAAATCGGCCTTACTACCTTCCCCAGCCTCATCAATATATTCCGGAAGTTGATAAGCATCTGCATAACCACGTTGGTTACCGATAAATTCAGAGATCCGGTCTACCTCTGGTGTATCAACAAAGGCACACTGTAGGCGGATTAAGTCGCTACCTGTTGATAAAAGCATATCACCTCGACCAATCAGCTGATCTGCACCACCACTATCTAGAATAGTACGCGAATCAATTTTGGATAAAACCCTGAAGGCTAGCCTGGCCGGGAAATTGGCTTTAATGGTACCTGTAATAATATTAACCGATGGACGCTGAGTGGCCAAAACCAAGTGAATTCCAATGGCTCGGGCCAACTGTGCCAAACGGGCAATTGGCGCTTCAACCTCCTTACCAGCAGTCATCATTAAATCGGCAAACTCATCCACCACCAACACAATAAAAGGCAAGAAACGGTGTCCGTTATTTGGATTTAACTTCCGTTTGATGAATTTATCATTATACTCTTTAAGATTTCGAACCTGTGCATCTTTCAATAAATCATAACGCTGATCCATCTCAATACAAAGCGAATTTAAGGTATTGACCACCTTTTTGGTATCAGTGATAATCGCATCAGCCTCTCCTGGTAACTTCGCGAGGAAGTGACGCTCGATTCTATTAAATAAAGTTAATTCTACTTTCTTTGGATCAACCAGTACAAATTTTAATTGTGCCGGATGTTTTTTAAATAAAAGGGAGACCAGAATCGCATTAATCCCTACCGATTTACCCTGACCAGTAGCACCGGCAACCAGCAAGTGAGGCATTTTTGCTAAATCTGCAATAAACACTTCATTACTAATGGTTTTACCTAAAGCAATTGGTAAATCCATGGTATTGGAAGTCCATTTTTCTGTGTTTAAAATGCTGCGCATCGGCACCATTTCCGGGTGTTGATTTGGAACTTCGATCCCAATGGTTCCTTTTCCGGGCATTGGTGCAATAATCCGGATACCCAGTGCTGCTAGAGAGAGCGCAATGTCATCTTCCAGGTTTTTAATCTTCGAAATCCGAACGCCTGGCGCCGGAATAATTTCATAAAGTGTAACCGTTGGACCGATAGTAGCCTTAATCTTATCGATTTCAATATTATAATGATTAAGGGTTTCTACAATCTTATTTTTATTGGCTTCCAGTTCTTCTGCATTGACAGAAATCTTATTGGTGCCATAATTTTCTAATAAATCTACAGTAGGATACCTGTAACCAGACAGATCTAATTTCTCATCATAATTACCAAACTGCTCTACCAGATCATCCGATTTTTTATCTTCTTCCGTTTTTTCGATGGTAAAAACAGGCTCTTTTTCTTCCTCTATTACAGGCTCTACAGTTAAGG
Source organism: Pedobacter psychrotolerans (assembly GCF_004340665.1). Taxonomy (GTDB): domain Bacteria; phylum Bacteroidota; class Bacteroidia; order Sphingobacteriales; family Sphingobacteriaceae; genus Pedobacter; species Pedobacter psychrotolerans. Next base: position 838,026 of record NZ_SLWO01000001.1, on the reverse strand, counting down.
GCATTGATTCAGCAACGGAGCTTACAATAGGTAAATTGGTTGCCATTGGGGATAACACCACCGGAGCAATCACCGTTTCTTCAATCTCCTGGTGCTCAAATCTGCTGGGTTGTAAAACAACATTCTGCTGTTTTCTTTCGCTACCTGAAATCGGTTTTTCTCTTACAGGGAATTCAACAGGTGTTGAAAAATCTTCAGCTGCTTCCCTTTTGTTCGCAAATTTTTCTCTTACCTCATTTACAAAATCAGGTGTTTCGTTATCTAGGTATACTTCTTTTTCTTTACGCTCCGGAAATTTGAAATCAATGTTATAGGCAATAATTAAAATGGTTAATCCAGCAAAGGCAATTAAACCCGCTACACCCGCAGCACCAATTTGTGCAGCCAATAGCTTATTACTCCAGTAACCAAATTCGCCTTCTACATAGTGGGGAGATTCTGCCCAAAAACTATGTGCAAACCCTAAGGTTAAAGAGATAAACAATAAAAAGAAAAAACTATAACCCAGTGTTTTTGAGATGGACAGTATTTTTACTTTAAACAATAAGCGGTATCCGATAATAAAAAAGGCTAATACAAATAAAAATGAGGCGATACCGAACCACTCGTAAATAAACTGATGCGATAGTAATGCACCAAATTTCCCTAGCCAGTTCTGAACAATTGGCGTGGTTACCCCGGCATCTTTCAGTTCTTCTGCCGTTTTAAATAAATTTCCCCAACCACCGTTAGCGTCAATCACATAACTCTGATCGTCTTGCCAGGTAAATAAATAAGAGGTAAAGGCAATTAAAAAGTATAAGGAAAGAATGACGAAAAATAAGCCTGCAATTTTAACAGCACGTCCATCCTGCAAATCGAAATTTGGCAAATACTCTCGTTTTTCTTTTGGCTGACGATTAAAAGATGACCTGCCTGATGCATTTTCAGCACCTTTATCTCTGAATGTGTTGGTTTTAAATTGGTTTCCCCTTACCGCCATTTTCTATCCTAATAATAATTAAAGAACAAATATAAAATATATAGTTGTATCTATCGTGATTTTAAATTCCCCATAAATTAAATAAAAGATTTATTGACGGGTTAAACCCTCAACAAAAAATCCTGTCTATTATTTTAACAACACACAAGTTGTGCGTTTAGTCTATTGAAGGAGATTTGTTTTAGGTTTTTATCCCGTTTTACCCATTTGGTTAAAACGGGATTTTTTATGATTCCTTCACAGCATAAAATAAAACCAATTTATATACATTAGATAATCACATATTTTTTCTTAATTTAAATCAGTTTTTACATCAGATTTATCTTACATGAGTATAGCACAACTGGAGGAACAAATTGAGAAGGGCGATTTTCAGGCTGTAAAAGAAATTTTGCTTCAAAATCCGCAATTAGCCAATACAAATACTTCCCATTATATTTCGCCATTATTACTGGCATGTTACTACAAGAAACAGCAAATTGCTAATTTAATTCTGGAATTTACAGATGACTTAACTCTATTTGAGGCTTGTGCAGTAGGTAAATTTGATACAGCAAGCTTACTCATCTTTCAAAACCCGGGGAGTATAAATACTTATTCTGAAGATGGTTTTACTCCTTTGGGCTTAGCCTGTTATTTTGGACATGAAGAATTGGCAAGGTTTTTAGTTATGAAAGGTGCAGATGTCAACATCGCTTCTAAAAATGGCTTCAATGTATTCCCCATACATTCTGCTGTAGCTTCAAATAATTTACAAATCAGCAAAATGCTTTTGGATGCTGGTGCTTATCCCAATGTTTGTCAGAAAGCTGGCATGGCACCTTTACACACCGCAGCACAATTAGGAAATATTGAATTGATCATTCTTTTATTGGAACATGGTGCCGAAGTAAACTTAAGAATGGAAGGTGGAAAGCTACCTGCGGATTTAGCCGCGGAAAAAGGCTTTAATGAAATCGCGGAAATCTTAAGAGAAGATGATTAATTCCCTAATTGACTAAATGGGAATGAAAAGACAGCGCAAAATTTTGTAATCAATTTAGTCGTACGGAAGATTATGATTTGTCCATTGAAAACTGCTAAAGGACTAACCACCCCTGCCCCTCCTAAATTAGGATTGGAATTCTCATCATAGCTATATAGTGTAAACTACTATTAATCCTACGAATATTATGGCGTCTCACCAACCGATAGATAAAAGTTTCTGTTAACTTCAAACAAACGCTTGATGGAATTGATTTTGGACTAATATATATAGCCAAGTGCAAGATAGTTCTCTTTAAGAAAGAATGGATTCATTTACTCCCAGATTCTTAACCGTATTTTTTTCATGTAAGTTCGGATATCCAAAACTACTGCAGCTAGGAAATAAATTAGTATAGGAAAGCCTACCGCCAGAAATGACGAGTAAATAAAAAACAAACGAACCTTAGCCGTACTCATGTTCAGCATACTAGCCAGATAAGTAGAAACACCAAAACTTTGTTGTTCGAAATAGGTTATGATTCTCTGAAACATTTTTAGTTTATTTTAAATCTAAATCACTAGAACAATAAATAACAAACAATATTATGCCAATTCTATACTAATTTAGCAATAATATTTGGGTAAAAATGCACGAATAACACAACCACATTAAATGATTGCTTAACTAAGCACCAGCTTTTCAAAATCTTGCCTGTTTTCATGTTTAATAAAAAGAATTTGCTGCTCATCTAAATGTGCATATTTCTTTTTTAATTCATTTTTGAACTTCTCAATATCTACGTCAGCATTTAAGATAACTGTTAAGGCATCAGCATTACCTCTCACTTCAATAATTTGATCAGGATAATGTTCTCTAAGTTCGTGTGGGAATTCCATAATACTAAAACCTTGTTTAAGCTATAAAGTTTGACTTTCCTTTTAAAATTCGAAATCTGTATTCTTAGCCAATTTACAGAACAGTTAAAGCCCTACAGTAAGCAAGGCTTTAACTGTTAACCAGCATCCATCCAGATTCCTGATTTTTAGTCTAAAGTTAAATGCAATATGATCAATACCGCATTGGTTCGTAATCTAAATCGTCCCGTTGATTTAATTCTAACTGCCACGAAGATAATGCATTATGTATTATGTGAGCTACGTTATTTGATAAAAGGGTAATTATACCTTTTTAAAACAGACCATTTCTGGTGACGACAAAGTATTTTTACGGTATCAGAAATATTTTACGGAGATTTCGGAATTTAACCCTTAACTAGGGTATGATTGAAGCTATTGTATTTGGTTTTAATATTCGAATGCCAATACCACACGACAAACATTTTTTATGATCGCAATATTGCTTTTTCAGCTGCAAAATGGCTTGCGAGGCAAAAGCTTTTTCGATTTTGACTCCTGCTTCGATAAATTTATCTGTGATGGCATTTTTTTCAGGTGGCAAACTTTCCAGCAGCAAAATGGCCCTGTTGATGTAAGATTGCGTTCCTGTATGCTTTCCATAAGCAAACAGAAATAGCGCAACGGTATTGAGCAATATATTTTCAACAGATTTTTTCCCAATCTGAGTATTTACACTTAACGCCTTCTTATGGAAGTGGTAGTGTTCTTTCCAATATGGATTAACAGGCAAATCTTCAAAAAGGTGACTTAATTCTTTAATATCTTTTATTTCTATAATTTTTGAAAAAAGATGATTAGAATTTAAAATCAATGCGGCAAACTGTGCCAAGCGAAGCGTAGGGAAATTTTGTGGCCTCATCCGCATAAATTTCCAATTAGATGCTTCTATTGGCGTAATTGTATATTTTTTTTGAAGAAAACCAAATTCTGATTTCAGCTTGTTCGGATATTCTTCTTCAAAGTGATGATTCAAAAAACCTGCAGTACCAAATACCAGCGCCTCAATTTGCTGTTGATTATTTTTGTGTTTCCTAAAAATCTGTTGAGGAATAGCCTCCGCTAGAAATTCAAAAGGTAAAGCATTTACTTTAAAACCAAAATTCCTGGCCATAAACTGATAAAAAGTTTCATCCCAGTTGCCCCTCGCCTCCTCCAGACTTTCAAACAGCAAATGTGTTTTTTGCTCAAATCTTTCAATTAGGGTTCGGGAAAGGAAGGAATCAATAATCAATTGATCTACAGATCCGATCTGGGCAGCACATGGGAAATCGTTTAACGAGAGATAAAGATTTTCATATTTCTCTATCAGCTCATTCGCAATTCTGTATTTTAAGATCAGCACTGGTAAAACCGACCCATCCATCCTTTTAATTTCCACATCATGTTCATAAACAACATGAAGTATCACATTTTCATACGCCAAGTCGGTCTGGTGGTGATGCTTCAGCCAATCAGACGATTTCAGGTGGATTTCTACATTTCCAACCCAAACTGTTTTTCCCATCTCAATTTTAGCCTGGTTAAAATCAGGGCCAGCATTCTTATTTAGAAACCCTTGATGAATGACTTTCAGATTTTGCCCATCAGCTGTTTTTAAGTCGAAATGATCAAACGACTTAAATTGCCAGACATAATGAAGGAAATCTTCAGAAAAATTCATTTTTGAAGATAAAAAATATTCTTTTAAGTTTTAAAACAAATTAATTGCTTCCTGCGAATAATTATTAAAAACGTGAGTGATGAGATATCTGTTATCCTCCTTTTCAAAGACAAAATACCACGTAGTTTTAGGATTTATATAAAAGCTAGCGTAAAAGCTGCCATACTGAGTAATTGATGGATGAGATAGATGATGTTTTTTCCTGTCTATCCTATTTTCAACTAACCAAAGTAGATGTGTGATATATTCTTCGGCGCTTTCTTTGTAAAGAAAATAATTTTCATAAAAAAGGTCTTCGATTAGCTCGTTAAAATATTTTTGAACAGTAGGATGATATCTTACAATTATTTCCAAGGTAAGCTATTAATATGTTGAATGGCTTTATCTTTAAATTGCTTAGAATCGAGACTTTCCTCCCATTTTTTATCAAATTCAACATTTTTTGCTGATGCATTTATATACAATGCGGCCTCTTCATTAATTATTGAAAGTTCATTATCATTTAAAATTGATCTGAGTTTTCTTTTTTCAATATCAGATAGTTGCAGAACATGCTTTACAAGTGTTTCAAAATTCATATCTGGAAATGGTTTAGCCTTAATAAATAAATCTTGTAATAAATATAAGAATTTTAATTCACCGCTGCCTTCTTCTTATAATTAGTAATAAAAACTCCCGCAATAATCAGGGCAGTAGCTACAATCAAATCCATTCCAACCTTTTCGTTTAAAATCAACCAGCCCAAAAATATCGCAATAATGGTATTAAAATAAGTAAGAATAGAAACTTCTGATGCAGTTACCCTTTTCAACGCGTAATGATAACAAAAGAATGCCAATACAGAGCCAAAGATAGCCAGGTAAACTGCTGCAAAAATACTTTCTGTTTTCCATGTACTTACCTCTGCCTTGCCCGAAAAAATAAATGCCAACCCCAATTGAACAATAGCCGAAAAAACAAACTGGTAAAATAAATTCAGGAATATATATTCTGGCTTGCCACTATGTTTCTTAGAATAGATCGTACCGATGGTCCAGCCGGTAACCGCTAAAACCAGCGCAATAATTCCGTTTCGATAACCTGGCTCCAATAAATCTGTAATCCCATCCCTGAAAATAAATACGATCCCCAGAAAACCAATAAAAACACCAATAAAACCTTTAAGGCTTGGCTTTTGAATACCTAGAAAAACACAACCTAAAAACACCAGTAATGGCGACGTTGCATTGATTAAAGAGGTTAAGCCACTGGGAATGGTTTTCTCAGCAACAGTTGTCAATCCGTTGGCAATGACCACCATTAAAATAGAAAGTATAATTTGCCTTTTAAAAGCAGACCAGCCAATCCACTTGAGTTCTTTTTGTTTAATCAGGATAACCAGAATAATAAGTGAAGCGATGGTTTGGCGGATTGCTGTTACATACCACGCAGGAATTGATGATACAGCAATGCGAATCCCTAAATAAGTGGTTCCCCAAATTAAGGCTACGCCCATTAAGGCGAGTATAAGTTTTAAATCTACTTTTGACTTCATAGTGTGTTTGAAATTAACGAAAGGATGCTCAGCTTTACGCAAAAAATAGGGAGGCTTTTTACCAGAAAAATATTGAACACGCTACATGACGAACTGTTATGCTACGCGATCTGTGTTTCCTAACAAAAAATAATAACTGAAATGAAAATCTACTGATTTTTGGCTAAACTAAATTAGCCTTCATTAAAATCTGCTCCATTTCCTGCTGTAACTTAATGGCTTCTTCTCTTGCCTTTTCAGCAAAATCAACACCTTGGCTGGCGTAAATAATTCCACGTGATGAATTAATCAACAATCCGCATTGAGCATTTAGTCCGTATTTACAAACTTCTTTCAAATCTCCACCCTGTGCGCCAACACCTGGTACCAATAGAAAATGATCTGGCGCCAGCTTACGGACATCGCCAAATGCTGCCCCACGTGTGGCACCCACAACGTACATCATTTGTTCATCCGTTGCCCATTGCTGAGCAGTTTTGATCACTTTTTCAAAGAGCCTTTCTTCACCTGTTTCCTGCAATTGAAAATCTGCATGACCAGAATTAGATGTTAAGGCCAATAAAATGACCCATTTATTTTTAAAGGTTAAAAATGGCAACACCGAGTCACTTCCCATATAGGGCGCAACCGTAACCGAATCAAAACTCATCTCTGAAGATTTTTCATTAAAGAAAGTTTCAGCATACATGGATGAAGTATTGCCGATATCACCACGTTTAGCATCAGCAATGCTGAAAATATCCTTGGGTATATATTTCCAGGTTTCTATTAAAGTTTCCCAACCTTTTTTACCATAACACTCATAAAAAGCAGTATTAGGTTTATAAGCTACACACAAATCTTTTGTTGCATCAATAATTTGTTTATTAAATTCCAAAATCGGATTTTCGTACTTTAATAAGTGCTGAGGAATTTTATCCAGAGAAGAATCCAGCCCAACACATAAAAAAGAACGTTTTTTCTGTATCTGCTCGAAAAGTTGTTGCTTGGTCATATATGTGCTTATTTGCTGCAAATATGATGTTTTTCAGGGTTTTTGAACGATTAAAAAATCTTCACATTTATTATTTTTATAAACATTTTAAACTTTTTCTTGTGGTTTACGTTTCAAATACATACAATTGCATCATAATTTCTCAACCGTTTATCTGAATATCCCAGAAAAATTTATCAAAACTTGATTTTTGTTACCATTTTTTGAAAACGATTTATCGTTTTTATTCAGCACGTAAACAATTATGAAACCATTTGAGGCTTCCACGTAATCACTCATTTTTGGTTTTATAGCCTAAAGAATTTATAAACAATGAAACAGTCTGGCTTTTAAACTAACATAAACTTTAGTCATGACAGATTTATAACCGGAAACATCCGTTATAAAAAAATGAAAAATTTCTTGAAACATATATATTCAGAATGTTTAGCAAAACAGAATTAAATGATAAGCTCACCCCCGAATTACGTGAGCTGGCAAAAACTTATGGCATCGAGGGTGCCGACTCTTTAAGAAAAATTGATCTTGTTGAGGTACTCCTACACCAACAAGAAATTATAAATGCGGCAAAAACAGGCGCAGATCCCTACAGCGAAACTGAAGTTGCAGAGGCTGTTGTAGCACCTGCACCTGCAACCAAAGCTAAAACGGCAAAAGCTGAAAAAGCACCAAAGGTTGCAGCAGCGGCTACCACAACTGATAAGCCAGTTAAAAAAAGAGCGAGATTAAGTAAAGATGAACCAGCTGCTCCTATCGAAAGAAAAAGAGATTCGGTTACTTTATTTGATGAACCACAACATCAGCAACAGCAATCAGAAAAACAACCCGATAGAATTGTAGAAACGGAAGAAAGTGTAAAACCCATTTCTGCTTTAATTGAGGAAAGTGCTGAAGTGTTACCAGCTCAAAAACAAAAGCAAGAGCCCCGGGAGAAACAAGAGAAACCACAGCGCGAAGATAACCGTCAGCAGAAACAACCTGGAGGCGGTAACCACCATAAAAATGAAAACAGTTATTCTAATTTAGATTTCGATAACGTCATCACAAATGAAGGTGTTTTAGAAATTATGCCTGATGGCTATGGTTTCCTTCGCTCTGCAGATTATAACTATTTAACCTCTCCTGATGATATTTATGTATCACAGTCACAAATCAAACTCTTCGGTTTAAAAACTGGCGATACGGTTAAAGGCAGTATCCGTCCGCCAAAAGAAGGCGAAAAATATTTCCCTTTGGTTCGTGTAGAAACCATCAATGGCAGAATTCCTGCTGAAGTACGAGATCGTGTACCTTTCGATTATTTAACACCATTATTTCCAACAGAAAAATTAAATTTATTTACGGACAACAGTAATTACTCTACCCGTATTATGGATTTATTTACACCTATTGGTAAAGGACAACGTGGTTTGATTGTAGCCCAACCTAAAACCGGTAAAACCAATTTACTGAAAGAAGTTGCAAATGCCATCGCTAAAAATCACCCAGAGGTTTATTTAATTATTCTTTTGATTGACGAACGTCCGGAAGAGGTAACTGATATGGCCCGCAGTGTGCGTGCTGAAGTAATTGCTTCTACTTTCGATGAGCCAGCTGAGCGCCATGTGAAAATTGCCAATATCGTATTAGAGAAATCTAAGCGTTTGGTAGAGAGTGGACATGATGTGGTAATTTTACTAGATTCCATTACCCGTTTGGCCAGAGCTTACAATACCACAGCTCCGGCTTCAGGTAAAATTTTATCTGGTGGTGTAGATGCCAATGCGTTACACAAACCAAAGCGTTTCTTTGGTGCGGCACGTAATATTGAAAATGGTGGCTCATTAACGATTTTAGCAACTGCATTAACAGATACTGGTTCTAAAATGGATGAAGTAATCTTCGAAGAATTTAAAGGTACAGGTAACATGGAGTTACAGTTAGACCGTAAATTATCGAACAAACGAATCTTCCCGGCAATTGATATTACGGCATCAAGTACCCGTCGTGATGATTTATTATTGGATAGAGATGTTCTACAACGTGTTTGGATTTTACGTAACCACCTGGCAGACATGAATAGCCAGGAAGCAATGGAATTTGTACAGGCACAAATAAAAGGCACAAAAAGCAACGAAGAATTTTTAATTTCGATGAACAGCTAAATAAGGCTGAAAGGTAAAAGGTGTAAGGCTTAAAGTTTCCTGCTTGGTTACTTTAAGTCTTACACCTTTATAGGATTTACAATTACATTTGTATCAACCTTACTACCTTAAAACCCTATACCTTAAACCTCATGAAAAGGCATATCCCTAATGCGATTACCTGTGCAAACCTTTTTTCTGGTTGTATTGGAATCGTTTTTGCATTTAAAGGTGATTTACAAATTGCTGCTTATTTCGTTATTCTTTCCGGAATTTTTGATTTTTTTGATGGAATGGTAGCCCGCTTGCTAAATGTAAAATCGGCTATTGGTAAAGATTTAGATTCCTTAGCAGATATGGTAAGCTTTGGCTTTTTACCAGGTGTAATCATGTTCAGCCTTTTAAAAGTTAGTGATTATACTTCAGCATACCTTCCCTATCTGGGCTTTTTGATCACTATTTTTTCTGCCTTAAGATTAGCAAAATTCAACAATGATCAAAGACAAACAGAGGATTTCATCGGACTGAATACTCCGATGAATACATTATTTATCTGCTCGTTGCCTTACATTTACAATGATTACCCTGCAATAATTGGCTCAACTATTCTTTTGGTAGCCATAACAGCAATTACCAGTTTCTTGTTAATTAGCGAGATCAAAATTTTCTCTTTAAAATTTAGTGATTTAAGTTGGGCAAAAAATAAAATCAAATTTATCTTCCTGATTTTGTCTGCGGCTTTAATAGCAGTTTTACAATTTGTAGCAATCCCATTTATATTGGTTCTGTATATTGCTTTATCAGTCTTGCACTTTAAACAGAGCGCACATCATACCACATCAGAATTAAATAGCTAAGGTTAATTTTTCTATTGATTGGTATCTTATCAACAGAAATAATAAATAAATAAACTCAATTGGTTTACGACCAATTAAGACGTGAATTGAATATCTTTTTTAGCCGAATCTAGCTGAATATAAATCTTTTGTACAATTACGTTAAGACGTGCAATATCTGCAGGTATTTGATCGATAACAAGATTGCGTGCATTCATCTCAATTTCCATCACCAATTCTTTTACATCATCACGACCGACATAACTAAAGGTTGGTTTCAGCTTATGCGCACAGTTGCCTACATCCTCCCAGTTTTTAAGTGCTAAAGCATTATCCAATTCTGCCAGGTAGATAGGTGTCTGTTCGATGAACGTATCAAAAATTTCAATTATAAAGTATGGATTATGACCAACCATGCTAATAAGGTATGATAAATCTAAGGGATGATTATCATTTATTTCTTGCATATCACAAAACTAACTATTTACAATTTCTTAATTTCTAAAACATCAGAAATATTTTCATAAATATTAAGAACAGTCTGACCTAATATAGGGTGTATAACATTTGGTGCAATTTCTGCCAGTGGTGCCATAACAAACTTGCGCACCTGCATGTGCGGATGGGGCACATGAAGTAAATTTTCCATATCGATAACTTCGTCACCAAAAAGAATCAGGTCGATATCAATCAGCCGCTCTCCCCATTTTTCCTTACGTACTCTTCCGAGAGATTGTTCAATGTCCAAAGCTTTTCTCAATACTTCAAGTGCTGTAAAATGAGTCTTAACCGAAACGGCCTGATTTAAAAAAGACGGCTGATCTTCTTTACCCCATGCTGCCGTTTCATAAATGGAAGAAACAGCTTCTATTTCTCCAATTTGAACCGCAATTAAGGAAATGGCCCGACTTAAATTATCTTCTCGATTTCCTAAATTTCCACCGAGTAACAAATAAGCAGTCGTATACTCTAAAGCCTTATTAAGCATCATCTATTTTTATATCTTTACGCCACAAAACTAACATTTAAATGAAAGATTTTTTCAAGTATCTCTTTGCCTCCATGCTGGGTTTTTTCCTTTCCGTGGTAATTATATTCATTATCGTAATTGTTATTATTTTCGGTGCCATTTCATCATTGGACGATGATAAATCTGTTACGGTATCTAATAATTCAGTCCTGTTTTTAAACCTAGATCAACCCATCACTGAGCGGACACCTAAAAATCCATTTGGTAATCTCCCAATAGTGGGTGGTAATGAGAAAGATGGAATTGGATTGAATGATCTGTTGAAATCAATAAAAAAGGCCAAAACAGACGATAACATTAAATGTATTTACCTGAATGTGAGCAGCCCCAATGCTGGTTTTGCTACGATGCGTGAGGTAAGGAATGCATTGATCGATTTTAAAAAATCGCATAAAAAAATCATATCATACAGTGAAGTATACACTCAAGGTGCTTATTACCTTGCATCGGCAGCGGATAAAATTTATTTAAATCCTGAAGGTGCATTAGAATTTAAAGGATTCAGCTCTGAACTTACCTTTTTTAAAGGGACTTTGGAAAAGGCTGGTGTAGAGATGCAGGTAATCAGAGTGGGGAACTATAAAAGTGCTGTTGAACCTTTTATTTTAGATAAAATGAGTGATTATAACCGTAAGCAGGTTACGGCTTATGTTGGTGGGTTATACAATACTTTTTTAACTGATATTGCTAAAAGCAGAAATATTGAACGGGATAGCTTGTTTTCTATCGCTGATCAATACAGAATTCAGCAACCTCAAGACGCCTTAAATTATAAGATGATTGATGGGCTGAAATATAAAGATCAGATTTTAGAAGAACTTAAAGGCATTTCTGGCAGAACCAAAGGCGAAAATATCCGCTCGGTTGAAATCAATGATTATGCAAAGAATAACAGCGATACGAATAGCAGCAAAAACAAAGTGGCCGTAATTTATGCCAATGGAGAAATCAGCGGTGGCGAAGGAAATGATAATCAAATTGGTTCTGAACGTATTTCCAGAGCGATTAGAAAGGCACGTTTAGATGATGATATCAAAGCTGTGGTCATCCGTGTAAATTCTCCCGGAGGAAGTGCTTTGGCTTCTGATGTAATCTGGAGAGAAATTGTACTGACTAAAAAAGAAAAACCTGTAATTGCCTCTTTTGGTGATGTGGCTGCTTCTGGAGGATACTATATTGGTTGTGCGGCTGACAGTATATTTGTTCAGCCCAATACCATAACTGGCTCAATTGGTGTTTTTGGAATCATTCCAAATTTTCAAAACCTGATGACCAACAAATTGGGGATAACTTTCGATGGCGTGAAAACCGGCCAATATGCAGACATCATGGCAACCAACAGGCCGATGACTGATGGTGAAAGATTTATTATTCAGAATGAATTAAACCGTGTTTATAGTGGCTTTGTAAGCAGGGTGGCAGATGGAAGAAAGAAAAGTAAGGCTTACATAGACAGCATTGGAGGTGGCCATGTTTGGATTGGCACAGATGCTGTTCAGATTGGTTTAGCAGATCGCATTGGAAGCTTTAATGATGCCATTAATGCTGCTGCGAAGAAAGCAAAAATAAAAGATTTTAAAGTGGTAGAATATCCTGATGTGATTGATCCGTTAAAATCCTTAATGGATGAAAGCACTGATAAAATCAAAACATATTATACTAAACAAGAGCTGGGTGATCATTATATGCTTTATCAGCAAATGAAAAAAGTAATGGCAAGTTCTGGTATTCAAGCCCGGATGCCATTTGAAGCGGTTATAAAATAATTTTTTAATACACTGATTGTTGAGTCTTCTTATTTGTTCGGAAGATCATGATTTATTAACTAAATGACTAACCTCCCCCTCCTAAATTAGGAGGGGAGTTCTCCTCACGGCGGTATAATGTACATTACTAATTAATATTCCGAACAAAAGTTGAATGATACAATCAGTATGATGTATTCCAAGCTAACGAAGTGAAGCAAAATTTAATTAGTTAGCTTACCCTCTTCCCTTTAGACAGCATGTTTAATGCATCTTTCAATGTTCCAGCTTGCTGTACTTCCCCTTCATTTACAAAGTAAATTTCATCTGCATTTTCAATGGTATTCAATCGGTGGGCAATAATGACTAAAGTCGTTTCTTTTGATAATTTATTTAAAATGCTGCTTAATAACTGTTCAGTAATGGTATCAATATTTGCAGTTGCCTCGTCTAAAATCAGTAATTCCGGATTTCGCAATACTGCCCGCATAAATGCAATCAACTGCTTCTGACCTAAACTAATGCTGTCTGACCCTGAAGTAATTTTAGTGCTGATGCCTTCATCAAAAATTGCCAGCAATGCGTTCAAATTCGCTTGTTCGATAATCTTTGTTAATTCATCGTCACTTACATCTTTATACTGGCTGTTTCCATAAAGGATATTATCTTTAACCGTCCCGGTAAACAAAAATGGTTCCTGTAAAATGAAGCCAATTTTCTGCGTACGCTCTTCCGCACTGAAAGACCGGATATCTTTCCCATTTAATAAAACAGTGCCTTTTGTAGCGTCATATAAACGGGAAATTAATGATGCTGTAGTCGTTTTTCCCCCACCAGTAGGCCCGATGAGTGCATAGGTTTTTCCCTTTTCGAACTTCAGGTTAATGTGATGCAGAATTTCTTTTGAATCATCATAAGAAAAGTGAACGTCTTTAAATTCAATCAGTGCATCAGAAGTAATGGTTTCATCATTTTTGATCACCTGAAGATTGGTCTCCAGTAATAAAATTTTAGAAATACGATCCCAGCTGGCCATTGCCACCTGAAAACTGGTCCATAATGCAGCCAATTGCCTCAATGGATTATAAAAATTGGTGCAATAGGATAGATAACTTACAAGAAAACCTAAAGAAAATTGACCTATAGAAATGAGGTGTATACCAAAAAGCAAAACGATTAATTGCGCAATACTGGAAAGCAAACCATAAACCGGAACAAAAATATTATTGGCTAAGCCTGCACCAATTGCCGTTCTATAGTTTTCTTGATTTGCCTCATCAAAACGTTTTCGGAAATAATCCCGACGGTTAAAAGCAATAATCACCTTAAAATTATTCAGGCTTTCCTGCACTTCAGCACTTAAGCCACCCACACTTTTCAGGTTTTTAGCATTTTTTCTTTTTATCCAGGGCGATAAGGCAATGGTAAAAATTACAATGGCAATTGCCGGTGAAAGGGCAGCAGCACCAAGTTCTATATTAATCGATAACAAGAATATACCGGCACCTATCATCGTTACGATACTTCCGATAAATTGCATCAGCGATTGAGAGAAAAACTGATTTAGCTTGTCCGTATCACTGTTTACCCTTGAAATTAAATCACCTGCTTTATTCTGATTGAAAAAGGAAACCGGTAATTCCTGCAGCTTATTAAAAATGGCATTTCTAAGGGTGTATAACATTCTCTGGCCCACACCTCCCATCAGTTTGGTTTGGATATATCCCGTAACCATCGCGATCAGGTACATTACTAAAAGAATTCCACCAAAAACCAACACACCATGAAACTGCTTGGTTCTGATATAAGTATCAATAGTATGTCCAACCAAAAGTGGCCCTAATAAAAGTAAGCCCGAGTTAACAAGAATAGCGATTAACGCCAGTATAAGATTCTTTCGCTCGGCAGAAATGAATTTCAGCAATCTTTTAAGCGCCTGGTAGGTAGATTGCTTTTCCTGCTCTTCATTGAGCTGGTTAAGATTGTAATTCATAATTGCTTGTGCTCTGTTGTGAATTGTAAATTTGAACATATTCAGGGCTATGCTGAATCAATTCCTGGTGTGTTCCCGTAGCAATCACCTCACCCTGCATCAGCAGAATGACCTGATCATAATTTTCAACGGCAGCAATTTTTTGCGTTACGGAGATTAAGGTTATACCAGGATAATGCTGTTGAATATTTTCAAGAATCCGCTTTTCCGTGTTGGAATCTACCCGTGCAGTAAAATCATCCAGCAATAAAATTTTAGGATTTATGGCCAATGCCCTGGCCAGCATAATGCGTTGTTTCTGCCCACCCGAAAGGCTGTTTCCTCTTTCCGAAACAATCGTATCTAGTTTTTCAGGTAATGCCTCAATAAAATCTTTCAATTCTGCTGTTTGAATGGCTTTCGCTAAAGATTCATCAGTTACCGTATTGCTGAAAGCGATATTTTCCCGGATGCTCATGTTAAAAATAATACTATCCTGAAAAACAAAGCCCACTTGCTGGTGAAAATTCTCCTGTTTATAGCTTTTAATTTCCTGGTGATCGAAAAGAATTTCACCTTCCCGGGGCTCGATCAATCCGGTCAGAATATATAGCAATTGTGTTTTTCCTGCTGCTGTCGGACCAATAATTGCTGTTCTTGATCCTGCCTTTGCAGTAAAAGAAACTTTCTTTAAAATGGGTTTCTGCCCGAAATTTAGTTCAATATTTCTGGCTTCAACATCACCAGTTAGTGCATCGGTCAAGGTGCCCGGGTGCTTAACTTCAGGTGCATTTAATACACTTTCAATTCTTTGGTAAGATGCAGTAGCCTGAGCAATGACATTACTCATAAATCCGATTACCAGAATTGGAAATATAATGAGCGCCAGATAACTGTTAAATGCGGCAAACTCACCCAGCGTCATCGTATCTGTGATCACAAAATGACCTCCCAGCACCAAAATGGTAAGGCCGGAAAGATTCGAAACAAAAACAATGATGGGAATTAGGCCCGCAAATAACCGGAGAATAGATAGACCAAGATCTCGGGCCTTGGAATTAGCATCCAGAAATTTCTGGTATTCGAGTTGTTGAGAATTGATTACCCTAATCAAGGCTGAACCTAAAATACTTTCGCTAATCACTTTATTTAACCAATCAATTACTTCGCGGCTTTTAATAAAGAGCACCCTTACTTTTTTCAACACCAGGAAAAAGGCAATGCCTATGATAGGCACAATGGCAATTACGCAAAGCGCAAGTTTCCAATTGATCATGAGGAGCAAAATGCTTGCCCCTACAATTAAAAAGATGGATGATGCAAGTGAAACGATAGCCTGAGACACAAACATTTTTATGGAATCGGCATCAGAAGTTAAGTTGGTGAGTAATTTAGACGGATTGGCATCAATGATATAAGCATGACTCTGACGAGATATCTGACTAGAAAGTTTTGATCTCAAATCTCTGGCTACCCGTTCTGAAGCATAAGTTTGAACAATACTCTGCAAATACGTGAAAATAAAAACCAATACGATGGCAATGGCAAACTGAAACAAAACCGAATCAAGATTAAACGTTTTGTTGGTATATGAATCGATACCATGGGCAATAATTTTTGGCAGCAATAAGTTAATGCCATTACTGAGCAAGGCAAATAGGATAAGCAGAAAAATTAAGCCTTTATATGATGCCAGTAAACTAAAAACGCTTGGTTTTTTAGCCTCTTTGGGTTTTGCCATGTGGTAAATTAAAATTGTGGATAGATCAAATTTAACCCATTTATTTGATAGTGCTGGCAATAAAAATATTAAAATAAAGATAAGCGAATGATTAATGACATGCTTAAGAAAATCTTAATTCCACCATTAATCATTCACTTCTCAAAATTTGTTAGCTTTCTTTTAGAACCATATCAATGGTAATCGCTGTAGCTACTATGGCTACTTTCTGATCGCTTTCTGCATAGCTTGGATCTATTGAAACATTGTATTTATCGGCTGTGGTAAAAACCTCTTTTAATGCGCCTGCCCATTTCTTACTGATTTTACCTACTTCCGCACCTGCTTTATTGGTAATATTGAAATTCCATGCTTTCCAATCGCCGGTTATTTTAGCAATCTCTTCTCCTGAAACAGGATTTGATATCGTAAATGTTGGTTTAAATAGTTTGAACTTTTGCTTGATAATGCCCACTTCAACACCCATTGGATCAGTTACGATAATTTTCGACATCCAAAATGTCCATCCCCTGGTAATAGTTGCCTGTAACTGGTCGTTCACATCAGTAATCTCTAATTTAAAAGGCATCATTCTTTTATCAACCAACAAACTTAGTGCCTTTTGCCAACCGCTGATACGTTGTTTGATGATACCGATCTGGTTACCCTGATCATTATAAACTTTATACTCATTCGCAAACTTTAGGAAGTTCACTTTTTCATCAATAAAATATACGTCGCTTAAAAAAAATGTAGGAATCTGCTTATTCATATGGTAGCTATTTTTAGATAATCGGCTAAATTATATAAAAAAATTAAAATCGGCTGTTGCTTTTAAAGATTACTATCTTTGCGCAAACCATTGAAGAAAATGGTTAACCCATTATGATTGAAATAGGAAAATATAACGAATTAAGAGTATTAAGCAAAACTGAAGCTGGTTTAAACTTAACTGATGGTGATAAGCTGGTTCTTTTACCCTACCAATATGTTACCAAAGGACTGGAAATTGGTGATAATGCCAACGTTTTTGTTTACATCCAAAAAGACGGTCGCTTAACCGGAACTACTCAAAAAGCTTATGCTGAAGTGGGTGATTTTGCTTTCTTAAAAGTTGTTTCTGATGGTGACGATGGTATTTTTATGGATTTGGGCATTGATAAAGATGTTTACGTACCTACAAAAGAACAGAAAAGGCCAATGCAAAAAGGCTATAAATATGTAGTGTATGTTTATCTGGATGAAAATAGCGATCGCTTACTGGCTTCATCTAAACTTTATGATTTTGTTGAAGATGAAAACTTCGATTTCGAAGAAGGTGACGAAGTGAGTTTATTAATTACAGAAGAAACAGATTTAGGCTTTAACGCCATCATCAATAATACTTATATTGGTTTACTTTATCATAACGAAGTTTTTGATAACATTCAAATTGGAGATCATCGTAAAGGCTGGATCAAAAAAATTCGTGTAGAAGGTAAAATAGATTTGACTTTACAACCCAGTGGTTATGGCCATATTTTAGATTCAAAAGACGTCATATTAAATGCGTTGAAAAAGAATGGTGGCGTAATTGAACTTGGTGATAAAAGCTCCCCGGAAGAAATTTACCATCAGTTCCAAATCAGCAAAAGTGCCTTTAAAAAGACTATTGGTTCCCTTTATAAAGAACGTTTAATCGTACTTTCTGATGATTCGATTCGGTTATTAACTGATGAAGAGGCAGAATAATAAGCAGATTTTGCCGCAGATTATGAATATTAGATAGATGCTGAAATGAATTCAAATTCAGCATGACGAATTGAGATAATAATCTGTGGCTAACCTTAATTCAAATTGAACTTCTCGTTTTGAATTTTAACCATATTGGAAGCAGAAATAATCGAAACAATCATCACTCCGATAAGAACAGCCAATATTCCTTGCAAAGTAGAATATATTTTAGTTCCGGAGACGAAGATTTTTGAATCCTTAATTAAGTCATTGCCAACATTTGATTGAATTTTAATCAGCGCAGAAAGTTTTACGAGTGTTTGGTTGGATACATTTTTTCCTACAGACTGATAAATTCTGAGTCCATCTTCTTCAGTCATTTTTAATACTTTTAATTCCAGTTGCTGTTGCTTACTTAAAGCCTTTTTTAGATCGTTCAGAAATACCTCTTCCTGCTTAACCAATAAGGTTAGTTCGTATTTTTTGATAACAGAATCAATTTTGAAGTTATACTGATCAATTTCTGCCTTACCAGCTAATGGCAAAGAATTGTTGATCAACGCATCGTTAAAAATCATATTTTTTTGATATAGATTTTCCGCAATGAAATACAAATCAGTCGCCGGAACCAACCGATCATTGTACATAGAGATAAATGATTCATTAATCTTTGCTACACTTTTATCTTCTAAAAACCGGATTAACAGCGTGCAGCACATGATGCAAAAGAGCAAAAAAGCAATCTTCAACTTATTTTTGAGGCTAAAAGCGAATTTCATAGTGTATTTTGATTAACTATTCAAGTTAAGGATTTAGGATGGTTTGGCCACAGATATTGCGGTAATATTTAAACTACCTAAAACATATCATAATATTTTAGCCTTTATCTCTTACATTTCTTATCTGGTAAATTTTAATCTGCTAATCTGAGGCTAAAATTACTTTAGGCTTTGTCACTAAATAAATTCCATGTTTCCGTGAGAAAGTTTATCTTTTTAAAAATAATCCTCCTGCGCGGTTTTTGCGAAAAGTTGAGGCGCAAAATTAACAAGATATAACTCCTTCTTAGCCCGCGTTACAGCCGTATACAACCAGCGTAGAAAATCAAGATCAATCATATCTTCAGTCAGGTAGCCTTGGTCGGCAAAAATCGCATCCCATTGACCACCTTGTGCTTTATGACAAGTTACCGCATAAGCAAATTTAATTTGCAGGGCATTGTAAAAAGGATCAGCTTTAATCGCTAGCATGCGCTGCCGCTTATTTGCAATGTGCCCATAATCTTCATTTAAACCATCAAAAAGCTTTTTATTTTGCTCGTAAGGCAAGTTTGCTGATTCGATATTTAAGGTATCCAGCATCACTTTACAGCTAATTTGTCCTGCTGCCTGAAAATCCATAAATTCTAAGGTGGCATCGGCAAATCGGAAACCATAGCGTTCTTCCTCTCCCCTCACCCGGATCACTTTAGCCATATCTCCATTGGCGATAAAAGCCGTTTCCTCGTTTTCCGGGAGCCAAAAATAGTTATTGCGAACCACCATAATCTGATCGCCACCTGTTAACTCCTCTTCTCGGTATAACAACCTCGCCCGGATTTGCTGGTTGTAAATATTTGCAGATTTGTTAGATCGGCAAACCACCAGCGTATTCTCCATTCCAAACTTGCGGTAGGCATATTCCAATCCCTCTACCAGCCTGGCACCCGCCATATTGTAAATATCCGTGTAATTTTTAGTAAGAAATTTTGGAAGGGGATTTTTGGGATTTTTTGAAATTTGGTTCCGCAGCATGGTCGCATTGGCCAAAATACCCGATTTCTTTCCCTGTCTTACAACTTCTTTTAATTCTACTCCAGTGATGGTTAATGCAAATTTATCCTTTAAATACTGTTCATTTAAGGCTGGGCTGTCTAAACTTCCCACCGGTGGCAATTGTGCTGTGTCACCAACAAAAAGCAATAAACAATTTTTAGTGTTATAGACAAATTCTAACAAATCCCTCAAAATAGAAGAACCTGTTTCATTAAATTCATCGGCAATCATGGATGCCTCATCAATAATAAAGAGGGTATTTTCGGAAAGGTTTGGAGCAATCTGAAACTGCATTTCCGGCGATGCCGCCGAGCGTTTCCGATAAATTCGTTTATGAATGGTTAAAGCCTTTCGTGAAGAATACTGGCTCATTACCTTTGCCGCACGACCTGTTGGTGCCAGCAATTCACTTTTTAAATTAAATTTAGCCAGCACCTTTACCAAAGCCGCAACCGATGTGGTTTTACCGGTACCGGCATAGCCTTTTAAAACGAAGCAACGATATTCATCTTCTTCCTGCAGAAACTTCGACATCCGTTCGCAAAAAAGCAATTGCTCTTTAGTGGGTACGTGTTCATAAGCTTGTGCAATGAGTTGACTTTTATCTAGGTACATTATTGTTGAATCGTTTTATTGGTAAATTGTTTTGAAAAGCGCTTGCTTTAATGATTTAGAAAGCAATTGTGCTGATCGGGTTCTATGGTCCGTCTTTCAGCTATATCCCCCATAAAACGGGGTATGCCACTACAATACGGTTTAAAAGGCAAAGATACTAGCTCTTTTTAATGTTAACCCTTACAAAATACATAAACGATTTAAATTTCCAGTGAGTCCTTCCAACACTAAAACCATCCAACAATTAAGCAATTTATTTTACAATAATAATGTTTCAATCCGGTGTGCCATGACCATTTTCTGCTGTTTGCTCCAGCTAAAAATCGTAAAATGACCATCCTGCGATGCTACCAATCCAATGGCATCGGGTTGATCATTCACAAACTGAGCCACCGAAAAATGTCTTGTACCACCAAGCTGACCTGGATACAGCAGTTTATCTTCTCCACCAACGATAGGCTCAGAAAAGGCAATTTGCTCTACTGTAGGTTTACCTTTTGCACGACCGATTTTAGCGCCAAAAGCAATTAGATCAAATTGATCATTAATAATGGTGGCGCCATCAACAGCGGTTAAGCCTGCTAAATGTTCTACTTCTCGCCTTAACGCACCCTGTGAGAAAATTTCAGTCTGGTTACCGCTTTGTTTAGCCAAATTTGACAGGCCACAGAAAGGAGGTTCAATTAAGTATTGAATAGGTTGAATGATTGAATCTTTCCATTTGGTATTTTCTTTTGGCACAATCAATAAAGCACCACCACGCCCGTGCCCACGCATGGAAACCGAAAACTGGATCAGGATGTTAATCGGATCATTCCAACTGGCCAATACAGTTAAATCCAATAAAGCTTTTAAAATCGGCGGACAATCACGATTTGTACAGGAAGTATCATCCACAATTCTGATTTGTTCCCCCTTTAAAACCGCCACATTGGTATATTTTCCAATGCCATAAATCCGACGGTGTTTAATTACAATTAATCCGGGTTCAGAAACATCCACTACGAAACAAAAGTTGGGAATATTTAAGGTTGTACCCCAGATGTATAACTCACCATTCTCTTCCCATACCCCTAAGTGAATACCAGAGCGTTCTATACCCGGTGCTATTTTAGTAAGTGTATTGGCGTTTAATGGTAATGGTTTTGCAAATTTTAAAGGTTTTGAAGTTTGAGAAGGCGGTAAAAAAGCAACGGATATACGAGGTGAGTGTCCTTCTTCTTTCCGCAGGCTGCTCCAAAAAGCCACGTCTATCAATGCCTCTATTGTTTTCCTGTCAGGCTGAGAAGCCAGATCAACCTCTCCCTGCGATGCGGCATTTTGATGCAAGCGAATAAAATGTTGCTCAATTTTAGCAGCAACCGTATTCGCGGCTTTATAAGTAGACGTATAACTCATGTTCCGAATTTAAGCCGAATATTTGAAATTTCTAATAAATGAAAGTTTGATTTTGGTCAAAAGATTTCTTGCTTTTTTTAGACGATGAATACTAAGTAATAAAAGTAAATGTAAGGGGTAAAATTGAAGTATCATTTTCAATTAATGAGGAGCATTTCATAAATTAAATAATTAACGGTTGTCGTTCGTTCCGCTCAACTGTTAGCACTTCGTGAAAAAACGCTCTGCACTTTGTAGTTAATCTTTAAAAAACACTATTTTTGCGATAATGAGGAATAACAGCCTATTATTGGTAGACCCGGATTTTAAAGCTGATGCATCAGTAAACTATCAGTTATTATTAAAAATAACAAACGATAGTTTTTCATATGCAGTGGTTGATCAGGACTCCAAGCAAGTTAAGGTAATATTTGATCAGCAAGGTTGTGAAGATTTGCCACATGTTTTAAAGGATGCTTTTAAAGCAGATCGTTATTTATCTCAATCGTATGAATCTGTAAAAGCTGCCATACATACCTCAAATTTTGTCTTTATTCCTAATGAATGGTTTAATGCTGATGATTTATCTATTTATACCAATTTTTTAAGTTCTGATGGAAAGATTTACAGCAAACACCATGAGCATCTTGGTTTTAATACTGTTTTCTCTTTTGAAGAAAAGATAGAACAAGAACTTCCAGAAAACGCTGTTGTTTATCCACATTCTTCACCTTTGCTTGCTTTGTTTAGACAATTGTCTGGTGATGCTTTATTAATCGACTTTACAGCATCTTCATTTAATGTTTTATTTGCAAAGGATAAGAAAATCAATTTCCAGAATCATTATTCAGCGGAAACTGCCGAAGAATTTAATTATTTCCTATTATTAATCATGGAACAGTTGGGCCTCACTGAATCTGTGCCAGTATATCTTCAGGGGATTATTAATGAAGATGATGACTATTACAATACACTGCTAAAATATTTTAATAACCTATACTTCTTCCTTCCTGCTGAAAAACAAAATTGTGAATTGCTGGCCGATATGCCTAAACACTATTTTAGCGGCTTACTTGCTCTAAGTTTATGCGAATAATTGGAGGTAAACTGAAAGGTATCCGTTTGCAGCCACCTGCAAATCTACCTGTCCGCCCCACTACGGATATGGCCAAAGAGGCACTTTTTAATATTTTAAATAACAGATTTGATTTTGATACCTGCACCGTGCTTGATTTATTCTGCGGAACAGGAAACCTGACTTTTGAATTTGCATCCCGAAATGCAGAAAAAATTTTAGCGGTAGATATGGACTACGGTTGTGTGAATTGGGTAAAAAGCGCTGCACAGAAATATGAATTTAATCAGGTGGAAGTGCGTAAGGGTGATGTTTTTAAAATACTGAAGCAAATGACAGGTGCTTACGATTTAATTTTTGCTGATCCACCTTATAATATGCCAAATATTCCACAACTTCCTATTCTGGTACAAGAACAGCAATTGCTTAAGCCTGACGGATTATTAGTGGTTGAGCATCAAAGTAACATGAAACTCAATAGCCAGCCCGGGTATACCGAAACGCGAAAATACGGAAACTCATCTTTTAGTTTTTTTGAATATGTTTAACCGCTGAGGCCACTAAGGGTTTTCGCAGAGCGCACCAAGTTTTAAATTATAAATAAACAGTCGTCATTTCGACCGCAGTGGAGAAATCTTTGTAAGTAGCACTTAATTAAGCTTAAAAGATTTCACCTTTCCGCTTAAAAATCTATATTTGAATGATGAAAATAGCGCTATTTCCTGGTTCATTTGATCCGATTACCATTGCACACGTAAACATTCTGCAACGTGCCACTCCCCTCTTTGATAAAATAGTAATCGGAATCGGATTAAACAGCTCCAAGCAAAATTTTCTCACCGCCGAACAACGGTTACAAATTTTAGAAACTGTCTTCGCAGATTATAAAAATATCGAAATACAAACCTATCAGGGATTAACTGTTGATTTTTGCAGAAAAATCAATGCCACTTATATGGTTCGTGGTATTCGTTCAGCATCAGATTTTGAATATGAAAGAGCCATTGCTCAGATTAATCAAACTATGATGCCAGAGGTAGAAACTATTTTACTTCTGAGCAAACCAGAATATTCAGCCATCAGCTCGACTATTGTTCGTGATATTTTAAGAAACCAGGGTGATGTAAGCCCTTTTGTACCGAAAGAAGCTTTAGGCTTTTTGTAGGCTTTTCTTTACTTAGAATCGTCTTCCTGAACTTATCTAAAGATCTTATCAAAAAAGATGCTGAACTAAAATTCAGCATGACGAGTGGGTTGAGGATTCTACTTAAAAAGACCGTCATTGCGAAGCAATCTGCAGCGCGGATTTTTGTGAAACAGATTGCTTTGTCGTACCTCCTCGCAATTACGATTCCGTTCGAGGGATCGTCTTCCTGAACTTGTTTCAGGATCTATATAAAAAGGTACTGGACTAAACTCTGCAGGACAATTCATCCCACTCTGCGGACATACCTCCTTAAAAAAGGATGCTGTTATCGATCGCCTTAAAAAATATCATTACAGTATTCCTCCGGCCCTCATTACATCCATAATCGACGGAAAAGTATTTTTAACCACAGGAGCCAGATGATTTTTATCCAGCCAAACGGCTTCATCAATACCCTCCTCCTTTTGTGGAATTAACTTTGGCTCCCCTTTAACCTTCATCTTATACCAGTTTGTTTTTTTAATGACCATTTTAGATCCATTTGGGTAAACATGGTACGTTTTGCAAAGCTTTTCCTCGCGTTTAAATATTTTAATCCCACATTCCTCTTCCACTTCCCTAACGGCTGCTTCCTTCATGCTTTCGCCTAATTCTAGCTTTCCTTTTGGTAAATCCCACTTTTTATTTCTGAAAATAAATAAGAAATTTCCATTAGCACTCTCTACCAAACCACCAGCGGCCTTAATGATCTCACAATTCTTTTTGAGCTTTTTAAATGTATCCTCCGGATTTTTAGTTAAAAACAAGTAACTTTTCTTTGAGCCATTCTTTAATTTTTTATAAAATGTTTGCAAATCAAAATCTTGAAATTCAAGTTGTTGAATCTTTTCCTTCTGATCTGGTAAAACATCTGATATAAACAAAGTGTTATCGTTAATATAAATTCTGTAATTTTGGGCCATGTATAATAAAAGTGATATTGAATTAAAGGTAGCGGAATTTTTATTACAAATAAAGGCAATTAAATTACAACCTAATAATCCTTTTACCTGGGCATCTGGTTGGAAGTCGCCGATTTATTGCGATAACCGCATTACCCTTTCCCATCCTCAGGTTAGAACATACATCCGTCAGAAACTAGCTCAAGCTATACAGGAAGAGTTTGGATCCGTTGATGTTATTGCAGGTGTTGCTACTGCCGGTATTCCACAAGGCGTATTGGTTGCACAGGAGCTTGGTCTTCCCTTTATTTATGTAAGAGCGAAAGCAAAGGAGCATGGAACCGGAAGTTTAATAGAAGGTGAAGTTGTAGATGGACAACGCGTAGTGGTCATTGAAGATTTAATCTCTACCGGAAAAAGCAGTTTACAAGCTGTTGAAGCATTGAGATCAGCTGGTTTATCAGTTGCCGGCTTAGCTGCAATCTTCACCTATGGATTTGAAAAAGCAGATGAAAACTTTACAGCTGCAAAATGCCGCTATCTTACCCTATCTAACTATGCCGCATTAATTGATTATGCTGCAGAGCACAGCATTATTGCAAAAAGCGATATGGAATTGTTAAGCAAGTGGCGCTTAAATCCGTCTGAATGGGGACAAACATTAAGTTAAGAATTTCCACCAACCAAATATAAAATAACCTTAAAAAAACACAATGACAATTATTGAAAGCACTGTAGATGTAAACAAACCTGTTGCCGAGGTTTATGCTTTTCTCTCTAATATGAATAACCATCAAAGATTGATGCCTGAGAATATTTACAACTGGGAATCAACAGAAGATGAGGCACGTTTTACCATTCAGAATATGGCCAAACTGGCTATTAAAATTTCCAATCGCGTAGAAAATCAAGAATTAACAGCTATCCCTACTGAAAAAGCACCTTTTGAAGTTGAATTAAAATGGACGGTAACGGATAATGGCGACGGAACAACAACTGCAAAACACATCATTACTGCAGATTTAAATATGATGATGAAAATGTTGGCTTCTGGCCCACTACAAAAATTAGTTGATCATCAAACAGAGCGATTAAAAGATATTTTAGGATAATTAATTGATCGTGCTGAATTTTTATTCAGCAGTTGCATTAACATATAGCGAGGATTTTTTCTTCGCTTTTTTTATGCATGAAATTTTCATTAATGTTGGTTAAACAGATCGGCATTTTAAAAAGTCTCACTGGTTTTACAATGAGGTTTAGGAATAAACACGACAAAAATTCAGCATAAAATGCTATAAATCAGAATTTTAGTCATAAAATTAAATAATAAAGCGACAAAATTTCCGATTCAGAAATCTAAATAGACATGGCATCTGTTTTGATCAAAAGGAAAGTATGAACTTCAACAATTTCACTATAAAAGCCCAGGAAGCGATTCAACAGGCTTCTGAAATAGCCCAAGGCAATCAGCAACAAGCTATTGAAACAGCACATCTTCTTAAAGGTCTGCTTACTGTTGATGAAAATGTAGTTTCTTACGTATTAAAGAAATTAAACGTAAATCTGAATTCCCTGAATCAGAATTTAGAAACTGAAATCGCCAAGTTTCCAAAAGTAAGCGGTAGTAACGTTTACCTGTCATCTAATACCAACAGCGTTTT
Source organism: Pedobacter psychrotolerans (assembly GCF_004340665.1). Taxonomy (GTDB): domain Bacteria; phylum Bacteroidota; class Bacteroidia; order Sphingobacteriales; family Sphingobacteriaceae; genus Pedobacter; species Pedobacter psychrotolerans. Next base: position 811,200 of record NZ_SLWO01000001.1, on the reverse strand, counting down.
ACAAAAAGCACAAACATTTTTAAAGGAATTTAAAGATGAATTTGTATCGGTGGAACACCTTTTATTAGGGATTTTAGCCGTAAATGATAGCACTGCAAAACTTTTAAAGGAACAAGGTGTAAACGAAAAAGACCTTAAAAAAGCGATTGTTTCTTTGCGTGGAGATAACAGGGTAACTGATCAGAATGCAGAAGCCACTTATCAGGCCCTCAGCAAATATGCCCGCAACTTAAATGAATATGCGGAAAGTGGAAAGCTGGATCCCGTAATTGGTCGTGACGAAGAAATTCGTCGGGTCATTCAGATTTTATCCCGCAGAACGAAGAACAACCCTATTTTAATTGGAGAACCAGGTGTAGGTAAAACTGCTATCGCCGAAGGGATTGCCTTTAGAATTATTAAAGGTGATGTACCTGAAAACTTAAAAAGCAAAACCGTTTTCTCTTTGGATATGGGTGCTTTAATTGCCGGCGCAAAATATAAAGGCGAATTTGAGGAGCGTTTGAAAGCAGTTGTTAAAGAAGTTTCGCAAAGCGATGGAGACATTGTGCTCTTTATTGATGAGATCCACACGCTGGTTGGTGCCGGAGGTGGTGAAGGTGCGATGGATGCGGCCAATATCTTAAAACCTGCTTTAGCCCGAGGCGAATTAAGAGCCATTGGTGCGACCACTTTAGATGAGTATCAAAAATATTTAGAGAAAGATAAAGCACTTGAACGCCGTTTCCAAAAGGTAATGGTAGAAGAGCCAGATACGCAGGATGCCATTTCTATCCTTCGTGGATTGAAGGAGCGTTATGAAACACATCATAAAGTACGGATCAAAGACGAAGCCATTATTGCAGCGGTAGAAATGAGTCAACGTTATATTGCAGATCGTTTCTTGCCAGATAAAGCCATCGATTTAATGGATGAGGCAGCCTCTAAACTACGAATGGAAATGGATAGTGTTCCAGAAAATGTAGATGCCTTAGATCGGGAAATCATGCGTCTGGAAATTGAGCGTGAAGCCATCAAAAGGGAAAAAGATGACCGTAAAGTACAGGAGTTATCCGAAGAGATTGCCAACCTATCGGCAGAGCGTGATGAATTTAAAGCAAAATGGCAAGGTGAAAAAGACCTTGTTGATGCGGTAAATAATCAGCTGGAACAAATTGAGCATTATAAATTAGAGGCCGAGCAGGCTGAACGTGCCGGAGATTATGGAAAGGTTGCTGAGATCCGTTATGGAAAAATAAAAGAAGCTCAGGATCAGGTGGAGAAATTAAAGGCAGATCTCGAAAGCCAGCAAACAGACAGCAGAATGCTTAAAGAAGAAGTTACTGCTGATGACATTGCAGGTGTGGTTGGTCGTTGGACTGGTATTCCGGTTACTAAATTAATTGCTAGCGAGCGTGAGAAACTGCTTCATTTAGAAGATGAGTTACATCAGCGTGTTGCCGGACAAGATGAAGCCATTGAGGCGATTTCTGATGCGATCCGTCGCTCACGTGCCGGCTTACAGGATAAGCGTAAACCGATTGGCTCATTCATTTTCTTAGGAACTACAGGTGTGGGTAAAACTGAGCTGGCTAAAGCATTAGCAGAATTTTTATTTAATGATGAAAATGCAATGACCAGAATTGATATGAGTGAATATCAGGAACGCCATGCCGTTTCTCGCCTAATTGGAGCGCCTCCAGGATATGTGGGTTATGATGAAGGTGGTCAGCTTACCGAAGCTGTAAGACGCAAACCTTATTCGGTAGTACTATTGGATGAGATTGAAAAAGCACATCCTGATGTATTCAACATCTTGCTTCAGGTTTTGGATGATGGCCGCTTAACGGATAACAAAGGCAGGACGGTTAATTTTAAAAATACGATCATCATCATGACCTCAAACATTGGTGCACACTTAATTCAAGATAATTTTAAAGATTTAAGTGATGAGAACCGTGATGAAGTAATTGCAAAAACGAAAAACGAATTGTTTGAAGTATTGAAACAAACCATTCGTCCGGAGTTTTTAAACCGTATTGATGAATTGATTATGTTCACACCGCTGAACCGTAGTGAGATCAGAAATATTGTTGCCTTACAATTCAGACAGGTAAAACAAACGCTGGCCGAGATGGGAATTGAGATGGAAGCCAGTGATGAGGCCCTGGATTGGCTGGCACAGCTGGGTTACGATCCACAATTCGGTGCAAGACCACTTAAACGAGTTATTCAGAAAAGAATCTTAAATGAGTTGTCGAAAGAGATATTAGCAGGTAAAATAGACAAGGACAGCAAAATTAAGTTAGATATGTTCGATCATAACTTTGTGTTTCTGAATCAGAAAGAGGATTAATAAGTTAGGTTTATGTTGTGTTAAAGGGTCTGTCCATAATTTATGGACAGACCCTTTTGACATTATTTATTTTTGATTAAGCTTAATGCTGGCTATTCTAATCTAAACGCTTAAAGCTATTCGAACCGGAACTCTAATATATCTCCAGGTTGACAATCTAAAACTTTGCAGATGGATTCGAGCGTTTCCAAACGAATGGCTTTTGCTTTTCCGGTTTTAAGAATCGATAAATTAGACATGGTAATCCCAACCAACTCACTCAATTGCGTAAGCGACATTTTGCGACGTGCAAGCATTACATCTAGATTTATAATAATTGGCATGAATTATATGGTTAAGTCACTTTCCTTTTTAAGTTCAATTCCCTTTTTAAATACGAAAGCTATTGTTAACAGCGTTAAGCCAAAAATAAGTAGCCATATCTCAAAATCAACCTGTTTAATTAATTTACCAATTTGCATATGCTGAATGCCAGAATGACGGGTATAATCCATCGCGTTTAGCATAAATAGTAAAAATGGTAATGAGATACAATAAAACCCCATTCTAGTTAAACGTGTTATATTTTCATCATTGAACACACTATCTTGCTGCACAGAATCAATGAAGCGATAAAGATATACCAACACTCTTAATGTAAAGAAGGAGATGAATAACAATAAAATGCCATATATCCATCCCGGTTTGTTTCCGATTCCGCCAGCACTATAACCATCTCTAACCCCACGTACCCCATCATCAAGCGATAATAATAGTACGGCAACCAGGATAATTATATAACCCACCTTAATTAAGCGGATTTGATTTTTAATTTTCATGATGATACAATTTTATATTTTATGGTTAATACTATAGCTTAAATAGTGCGCATTTTGACGAATAATCTCTTTTCTAAATGCTTGCAATTACATGTAGGCGGCATACATAAAGATGCTGAAATTAACTGCATGACAAAATCCATCTTTAAATCATTATCATTTGGAATAGCCATATTGCTATTACAAGAAGAAATCTAATAACCGTCATTTTTGAGTTAATTTTGACACAAACATAAAAAATTAATTATTACAAATCAAAATATATTTATTGATTTACAATAAATATATTTTGACTAACAGATAAATTACCGAAATAAATAAGATGACAGGTAAAAACTTTATTGGAATGATTTTTGTTAGAAGTAATAGTATAAAAAACATGTGCAAACAGCAACACTTTCAGTATTTTATCCTTTCGGATTGCCGTACAATTTCGTAACTTTGCACACTTCAATATTTAAAGAGCACACAAAACGTATAAATGAGACAACTCAAGATAACGCAGTCAATTACCAACCGTGAAAGTCAATCACTTGATAAATACTTACATGAAATTGGTAAAGTAGATTTAATAACAGCAGAGGAAGAGGTAATTTTAGCAAGAAAGATTCGTGAAGGCGATCAGGCTGCATTAGAGCGATTAACTAAGACCAATTTACGTTTCGTGGTATCTGTTGCAAAACAATACCAAAACCAGGGTTTAACTTTGGGTGATTTAATTAACGAAGGAAATTTAGGTTTAATTAAAGCTGCAAAGCGTTTTGATGAAACCAAAGGTTTTAAGTTTATCTCATATGCCGTTTGGTGGATTCGTCAATCAATTTTGCAAGCAATCGCTGAGCAAAGTCGTATTGTACGTTTACCCCTAAACCAAGTTGGTTCACTTAGTAAAATCAGTAAAGCCTTCTCTAAATTAGAGCAGGAATATGAACGCGAGCCTTCTCCGGAAGAGTTAGCGGATATTTTAGAAACTACGGTTGACAAAATTTCTGATACTTTAAGTAACTCAGGTCGTCATGTCTCTATGGATGCTCCTTTTGTTCAGGGTGAAGAAAATACATTATTGGATGTATTGGAAAACCATGAGCCAAACACAGATAGTTCATTAATTAATGAATCACTTTCTGAAGAAATTAAACGCTCACTGTCTACTTTAACAGAAAGAGAACGTGAAATTATCGTTTTATTTTTTGGTCTAGGTTCTAACCATCCACTTTCATTAGAGGAGATTGGTGAGAAGTTTAACTTAACACGCGAGCGTGTTCGTCAGATTAAAGATAAAGCGCTTCAGCGCCTTCGTCATACTTCGAGAAGTAAAATATTAAAATCTTACTTAGGGTAATATTACTTTACCTTAAAGAATTAAAACGGATCGACAATTGTCGATCCTTTTTTGTTTACCAATATTTTAACTTTTCCAAAATTTTTGTTAGTTAAAAGCAATTAACTGAATAGATTGCTTCGTCGGCTGAAAAAGCCTTCTCGCAAAGACGCCAAACGTAAGACGCGTTTTATTGTTTTCGGTTGGTGAGACACCAAACCGATTGGTGGTAACTTTACTCTATAGATTGCTTCGTCGTTCCTCCTCGCAAAGACGACACACTAATCCTTGGTCGGTGGCGCACCGACCAAATACAACGCATAAAAAAAGACCAGTAACCCGATCTTATACTTATTCTATTTAGATTGCTATAATGCCTATTAAAACAACAAATGTTTTACCGTTTTTTCGATTGGTGAGACACCAAACCGATAGGTGGCAACTTTATTACATAGATTGCTTTATCGTTCCTCCTCGCAAAGACAACACACTAATCCTTAGCGGTGGCGCACCAATCTAAATACAATGCATAAAAAAAGACCTGTAACCCGATCTTATATCTATTAAATTCCACCTTGCGATTACCGCTACGAGGGGTTAATACCTAAAACAACAAATGTTTAACGGTTAAACCGTTATTGATTAATTGTTTAAGCGAATCAATACCAATTCTCAAATGGGTCTCCACATATTTTTCTGTTACTGAACTATCGCTTTCAGCTGTTTTAACACCCTCAGGAATCATAGGTTGATCTGAAACCAAAAGCAATGCGCCAGCTGGAATTTTATTGGCAAAAGCAGTGGTAAAAACCGTTGCAGTTTCCATATCTACCGCCATAGCGCGTAATGTTTTCAAATATTTTTTAAATTCTTTATCATGTTCCCAAACCCTGCGGTTAGTGGTGTAACAGGTTCCTGTCCAATAATCCCTTCCATGATCACGAATCGTGGTAGAAATAGCTTTCTGTAAGGCGAAGGCTGGTAATGCAGGCACTTCAGCAGGAAGATAATCATTCGAAGTTCCTTCCCCCCTAATTGCAGCGATTGGCAGAATTAAATCACCTAATTGATTTTTCTTTTTCAAACCACCACACTTACCCAGAAACAAAACAGCCTTCGGCATAATCGCAGTTAACAGATCCATCATGGTTGCGGCCAGCGGACTTCCCATTCCAAAATTGATAATGGTAATTCCATTTGCGGTAACACTCTGCATAGGCTTATCTAAGCCCATAATCGGTGCGTTGTCATTCCATTCAGAAAACATGCTTACATACTTACTAAAATTGGTCAGCAAGATATAATCACCGAACTGATCTAAAGGGCGACCCGTATAACGTGGCAACCAATTTTTAACAATTTCTTCTTTAGATTTTAGTCCGGATTTAACCGGGCTCTCTACTTCTTTTACTTTTTTTGATTTCTCTCCAATTGCCTCGTCTTTTTTTACGTCTTTTTCTTCATTCATAATCCTAAGTTTGGCGCCGAGCGCAGGGCGCTAAGCGTATTTACAAAAAATCCCCCCGATTTCGCGAGAGGATTTGATTTTTATGCGGCTTGCAACTTTTTAAAGTCAGCCTTTTCAAATTTTTCTATCGCATAATCGAGATTGATATGCAGCTCCTTGACATCCGTTTGTGTTGGTGTATCAAACATTGCATCTAACATAATGGCCTCACAAATCGATCTTAATCCACGTGCACCCAATTTGTATTCCATCGCTTTATCAACAATAAAATCAAGTACATCATTTTCAAACGCTAGATTTACATCCTCATAAGCGAATAACTTTACATACTGCTTAATTAATGAATTTTTTGGTGCTGTTAAAATATTACGCAATGATTCTTTATCCAAAGGATTTAAGTGAGAAAGAACCGGGATACGCCCAATCAGCTCCGGAATTAAACCAAACGATTTCAAATCCTGTGGTGTAATATACTTATAAAGATTTTTAAGATCTAAAACAGTCTCATCTTTCTTTACTTTGTATCCTACTGCCTGCGTACGCAAACGATTGGCAATCTTTCTTTCAATACCATCAAATGCCCCACCACAAATAAATAAAATGTTATTTGTATTTACAGGAATCATTTTTTGATCCGGGTGCTTACGTCCGCCCTGAGGTGGAACATTAACTACCGTACCTTCTAAAATCTTTAATAAAGCCTGCTGTACACCTTCTCCAGATACATCACGCGTGATAGATGGATTATCGCTTTTACGGGCAACCTTATCCACCTCATCAATGTAAACAATTCCACGTTCTGCCGCAGCAACATCATAATCAGCTGCCTGCAGTAAACGGGTTAAGATACTTTCAACATCCTCACCAACGTAACCAGCCTCTGTTAAAACAGTTGCATCACAAATACAGAAAGGTACATGTAAAATTTTAGCAATGGTTTTCGCCAAAAGTGTTTTACCCGTTCCTGTTTCGCCTACTAACATGATATTCGATTTTTCAATCTCAATCTCGTCTTCTTTATCAACTTTCTGATTTAAACGCTTGTAGTGGTTATAAACTGCAACTGACAGTACCTTTTTAGCATCATCCTGACCAATTACATATTGATCAAGATGTTGTTTAATTTCAAGAGGCTTTAATAAATTAATAGCCTCCTGAATATTTTTTGTCCCTTTGGTTCCTAATTCTTGTGCAAGCAATTGATTGGCTTGGGTAACACATTTATCACAGATAAATGCATCCATGCCTTCAATCAACATTAATGTTTCATGCTTGCCAGAATGGCAGAATGAACAACGGGATTCTTTATTTTGTTTCGCCATCTTTTTTCGAGTTTCTCGATAACACTTCATCAACCATACCAAATCCTTTTGCCTCGTCAGCTGTCATCCAGTAATCACGATCTGAAGCTTTCTCTACCCAGTCGTAAGTTTGACCAGAGTGCTCTGAAATAATATCGTATAATTCTTTCTTCAATTTCAACATTTCTCTCAAGTTGATCTCCATATCAGATGCTACGCCTTGTGCGCCGCCTGAAGGTTGGTGAATCATTACTCTTGAGTGTGGTAAAGCTGCACGCTTTCCTTTAGCACCGGCTACCAATAACACCGCTCCCATTGATGCTGCCATACCTGTACAGATGGTAGCTACGTCTGGTTGAATGTATTGCATGGTATCATAAATACCTAAACCTGCATAAACCGAACCTCCCGGAGAATTAATGTAAATCTGAATATCTCTGTCTGCATCTGTAGATTGTAAAAACAACAATTGCGCCTGTATGATATTCGCATTATGATCATGAATGGCATCACCTAAAAAGATAATACGATCCATCATTAACCTGGAGAATACATCCATCTGAGCAACATTTAGCTGACGTTCCTCAATGATATATGGTGTCATATTCTGAGGGTTCACATTAGCCTGTGCAATAAATTTATCTACGTGTAGACCGCCAATTCCATGATGTTTAACGGCAAATTTTCTGAATTCTTGTGAATCTATGTTCATAATCTTGTATTGCGTTTGGAGTTTGGCGTTAAGCGTTTGAATAACGAGGAGCCAAACTGGATTATTATTTTAATAAATATTTCCTGAAGTTGGTTAATTTCCGTGCCAATTTATCTAATTCTTCCAGATAATAAAGCAGTTCTGTGTCAGAAATATATTTTCTTCTTTCCAATACTACTAAAATATTCGCATTTTCAAAAGCAGATCGATGTGCAATATTCAGATAATGAGCAAATTCCTTGTTTGAAACAGATCCTGAACTCTCTGCAATGTTATTAGATATGCTAAGAGCAGCCCCATTGAGCTGCTCTGCAAATCTATATTTTTTATCTACTGACAATCGGTCAGCAATATCAAGAAGTTTATCAGTCAACTGGATTGATAACTGCCAAACTTCGAGCGATTGAAATTTAAATTGAGCCATTGCTAAATATAGGCAATTGAACAATCATTTAAACGCTTTACGCTCCCCGCCCAATACTCTATTTCTTATCCATCTCCAAAAACTTATCGTAATCTATATCTTTTTGTTCAAGAGTAACAATAGATTTGATTTGTTCGAAAGTTTTTAATGCTTTTACTTCTTCAAAAACACGATTAGCATTTTCTTTTTCTTGTAAGAATTGAACAGCATATTGAGCCAACTGATCTTCTGGAAGCGGAGCTGGGCTGTACATTCTGAATTGCGCATCTAATTTCGCTTTAGCTGCCTGAACAACATCTTCATATTTAATGTCGATGTTGTTATCTTTAATGATTTTATTTTCGATTAAAGTCCATTTAAGGTTTTTAGCAAAATCATCATAGCCTTCAGCTAATTCTTCATCCGTTAATTTTTCATTCGTAGCTTTTAACCAACGGCGCAAAAACTCATCAGGTAATTCGAATGTATGTTTTTTCAACAGGTCTTCATAAATATCGTTAGATAATTTACGTTCTGCATCCTGTTTAAACATGCCTTCTACTTCTTCTGTTATTTTCGCTTTGAAAGTAGCCTCGTCAGTTACTGAACCATCTGGGAAAATTTTATCATAGAACTCCTGATTTAAATCTGATTCTTCTAAACGGTTCACATTTTTAACAGTTAACTGAAAATCTGATTGTAAATCAGCAGCATCTTCTTCTGAAATATTAAGTGCCTTAGCAACACCAGCAACATCATCCAATGCTTTTGAAATATTAATGTTTACGACATCGTCTTTTTTCAGACCGATTAAAGTTTTAAGGATTTCGCTGTCTTTGATCAAATCTAAACGAAGCGTTGCACTGTTTGCAATTCCACCTTCGAAAACAGAACCATCTGCACCTAACTGAACCAATTCAGCATACAACACATCACCTTCGGCAGATACTTCAGGGTTTGTCATTTTGCCATAACTGCGACGAAGATTTTTAGCACGTTCTTCTAAAGTTTTCTCGTCAGCCTTAATCACATATTCAGTGTATTTATCTTTTGAGGAAACATTTACATCAAAAGCAGGTGCTAAACCCAACTCATAATCGAACTCAAATTCATCTGTATTATCCCATTTAAATTCACGCTCATTTTCTAACTGTGGTAATGGCTGACCTAAAATTTCAATTTTTTGTTCAGCAATGTAGTTAGACAAGGTATCATTTAACAGGTTATTTACTTCTTCTACCAGAATGCTCTTGCCATACATTTTCTTAATATGAGCAGGAGGAACCATTCCTTTACGAAAACCAGGTAATTGTGCTTTTTTAGCTTGGTCTTTAATCGCTTTTTCTACTTTAGCACTATAATCAGCAGGTGCGATTTTGATTTTTACAACAGCATTTAAGTTGCCGGTTTTTTCCTGTGTAATATTCATTTTTTTAAGATATGAGTATTGAGATGTGCAATTAGATTTGAGTATCAAGATATGAGATTTGAGACAAATGGCACATCTTTCTAATTTAACAGCACATCAATTTTTGTTAATCAATGTTTTTAAAAAAAACGAAGCCGTTTCGATTTAACTCAAAACGGCTTCATTTATAGTGCGGATGAAGGGACTCGAACCCCCACGCCGTGAAGCGCCAGATCCTAAGTCTGGTGCGGCTACCAATTACGCCACATCCGCAGTTAGGATTTTGTAAGGACTGCAAAGATAGAAACAAGATTGAATAATCAAAAGGTATGCACTAAAAATCATCAATTATTTTTATCAAAAAAAGCTAAGTCTTTAATTTAGAGCGAGAAAAATTTCATTTAAAAACTATTTAGAAAAGCAGTTTTAGCGCTGATCGGCTTCGGCAGTCCCGCTTTCTGCTTCAAGCCCGGTAGAAAAAACCGGGGCTTTTCGCGTCAATCGGGTTTAGTAAACAAAAAATCCTGCTCATGGCGGGTTACAAACAGGAAACCTTCCTGGCAAAGCCTTAAAACCAAAAGCAAGATTAATGATTTAGAATTTAATTAGCGTGACATCCAAAAATTCAGGTCCGCCTTCTAAAGGATAACCTTTAACTTTCTTTCCTTTAATCGTTACTTTTTTATTCATATACTGATCCAGGTTGATAGAACCGCTTTTTAAAGCATAGGTTTTATTTTCGGTTGTTAACAGGTGTGTACCATATTGAAAGGTAGTCATTCCGATTTTTTGAATCGTTCCGGTTGCCGTTGCACGGTTTGCGGTATTTGAATCTTTAAAGGAAGCGCAACCAGAAAAAACGGCTACAAATAACGATAATACAAGTATTTTTTTCATATCTGATATAACGAGGTAAGTTTAAATATTGCGACAATTAATTAAAATGCTATTGATAAATGATCAATAAAGTGCTTTCTGAAATTCAAAAAAATACTGCACCGCCTTAACCAGCCGGCTCCCGTACCAACTAAACATTTCGCCATCAACCAGCATAACTTTGGTATCTGGAAGAGCAGACTGAATTTCTTCAATGTGCTTTGAACCAAAAGGATAAGGCTCTGAGGAAAGTAAGATCAAATCACAGTTTAAAGTTTTCAGTTCCTCAAGTGTAATCTCAGGATAACGCTCCTCCTTAATCACATTTGTAATCCCGTTCATTGACATGATGTGATCAATAAATGTATTTTTGCCGGCAGCCATATAAGGCTTCCGCCAAATCAGATAGGCTACTTTTTTATCAATATGATGTTGCAATGCGAGTGTTTGCAAATCTCTGAAACCTGCAGAAATCAGGTGATTCAGATAATTGGCCTCCGGCTCCCGATCAACCAACTCCCCTATCTGAATAATGGTTTTCATAGCATCATCCAGCGTAAAAATATCACTCATCCACACCGGAAAAAATTCAGAAAGTTCTTCAACATCACTTTGCGAGTTCTCTTCCTTATTGCCAATAATTAAATCAGGCTTCAAATCCTTAATTAAATCTATATTGAGTTTTTTAGTTCCACCAACTTTGGTACGTTCAGCAAACTTTTCTATCGGATGAATACAAAACTTCGTCAAACCAATTATTTCTTGATCTAAGCCTAAATCGAAAAGCAGTTCTGTTTGTGAGGGTACAATAGAAATAATTCTTTTAGGCGGAAAATTAATGGTAATCTCCTTCCCCATCTGGTCTGTAAAAGATTTCTGCATAATGCAAAGGTAACTTAAGCAGGCGAAAAACATTAAGCTTCCATTTAGAGTTATCATTTAAGTCATTCCATCCATCGTTATGAAAAAACTTATTAAATCTATACTCATTATCAGCATCTTATTGAGCAATAAAATAATGGCTCAGGAATCTAAACTTACTGAAGTGGCTTCATTTGGAAAAAGCCAACCGATTGGTGTTAGTGTTTCGGCTAAAACCAATCGACTATTTGTGTCATTTCCAAAGCGTGAGCCTTATGTATACGGTTTAACAGAAATTGTTAACGGTCAAAGAACACCATATCCAGATAAGGAATGGAATAAAGTTGATACCATTAATACCGATAGTCATTTTGTAAACGTACAGGACTTATATGCGGATGAAAAGGGCTTTCTATGGGTGCTGGATTCTAAACCTGCAGGTGGCGCTTCGATTTTTGGAGGTGACCAAAAGCAGAAGAAAGAAGGTTACTTTAAGCTGTTACAGATTAACCTGTCAACGAACAAGGTGATAAATACTTATCATTTTAATGATTTGCCAAAGGATAAAAGTGCGCTGAATGATATGGTGATCGATCATGATAAACAGCTCGCTTATCTATCAGACCCGGGTTTGAGCGCAGTTATAGTGCTGGATTTAAAATCTGGAAAATCAAGAATGGTACTTCAGAAAGATCAAGCCACATTGGCCGATCCAGGCTTCATCCTCCATCTAGATCATCGTGATGTGGTAGACGATGCAGGTAAACCCTTTAGTTCAAATGTAAATGGAATAGCATTAACGCATGATAATCAATATTTTTATTTCAGGGCGATTAATCAAACCAAATTGTATCGAATTAAAACACAGTTTTTAACGAATGCTAAATTAAGTGAAACAGAAATTTCGCAGGCTGTAGAAATGGTGGCTGAAACCGGCGTTTGTCATGGCATGATTGCAGATAAGAAAGGAAACATTTACCTCAGTTCTTCTCCAGATTATTCGATTAAATATGTTAGTCCGGATGGAAAGCTTCATACTTTAGTAACTGACCCCAGATTAAGCTGGCCAGATTCTTTTGGCATAGGCAATGATGGATACTTGTACCTAAGTTGCTCACAATTAAACAGACAAGCGAAATACAATAGTGGTAAGGACAGAACAGACTATCCTTACCGGATTTACAAAGTAAAACTGCCTTAAACCGCAGTTAATGTTATATCATCTTTGACCACGCCATCGGCAATATTTAAAATACGACTTCCGTATTGTGCATTCTTTTCTGAGTGCGTTACCTGAATGATGGTAATGCCATCTTCTTTATTTAGCTTCTGAAAAAGTTGCATAATTTCTTCCGCCTGAGCAGATTGAAGATTCCCGGTTGGTTCATCAGCAAGAATTATAGAAGGCTGTGCAGCCAGTGCCCTGGCAATGCCCACCAATTGTTGCTGTCCGCCCGAAAGCTGATTGGGAAACAAATCTTTTTTCGCTACCATATTAAAACGATCTAATAAATCGGCAATTCTACTGGCTCTTTCTGCACCACCAACCTTTTTATAAAGCAAAGGCGCTTCAATGTTTTCATAAACCGTCATTTCGTCAATCAAGTGGTAAGCCTGAAACACAAAACCGATGTGGTTACGGTAAAGTTCAATGCGTTTCCGTTCATTTAAACGGGTTACATCTTCTTCCATAAACTCGTATGTTCCGTAGGTGGGTTCTTCCAGCATCCCCAAAATATTTAATAAGGTAGACTTACCTGCACCTGACGGCCCCATAATGGAAACAAATTCACCTTGCTTAATGGTGGTGGTTACATGGCGCAAAACGTAGTGTTTAATGCCTTTGCTGGAATAGTATTTTTCGATGTTTTTAAGTTCGATCATTTTTGGAGTATAAGTATTTAGTATCAGGTAGCGAGTATCAAGTATCAAGATCCTAGTTTTCACTTTAGTCTTTTAGCCTTGAGCTTTCAGCTTTATTCATATTTAAGTGCCTTAACAGGATTAGCTATCGCAGCCTTTCTCGCTTGAATGCTTACTGTTAAAACGGCTATAATCAAAGAGGTAATTGTTGCAATGATGAAGGGCAAAACTGGCATATCTATCCGATAAGCAAATCCATCAAGCCATTTTTTGATGAGAATATATGCGATAGGCCAGCTGATTAAATTTGCGGCAATAACTAAATGTAAAAAGGATTTATTAAGCAGATTAACGATTTGCATATTGGAAGCGCCAAGAACCTTTCTTACAGCCACTTCTTTTGTTCTTCGTTTGGCCACAAATGTGGATAAGGCAAACAAGCCAGATAGAGAAAGCGAAACAGAAATTACACTAAATATAACGATCATGTTCATGAAACGGCTATTATCTTCCAAACTATGAATAAATGCGTCATTCAAAGATTGATAATTCATGGGATAATTAGGATAATATTTTTTCCATACCCCTTCAATTTTTCCAATGATGGCTTGATAGTGACTGGAGTTAAATCTAACGAGCAAATTTCCATTTGCACTCATGCCCCCTAAATAGGTTACTTTATAAATGGTTGGAATGATGGATTTATCAAACGATTCTGCATGATAATCTTTAATTACGCCAATAATCTGAAAAACATTTTCGTAAGATCTGAATTGTTTACCTACTACAACACCACCTAACTGCTTCGCTGCAGATTCATTTAGCACGACCGTATTTACGGTGTCTTGTTTATAAAGTGGTGAAAAAAGCCGTCCTTGTAATGGTTTTATACCTAATGCAGGAAATGCTTCCATAGTTACGGTTACCATGTTTAAATTTAATTTTTTACCTTGAAAATTAATTTTATCTGCATAAGCAAATGCGTTTCCAATCACCTGAGTAGTAGCGCCAACATATTGCACCCCTGAAACTTTTCTGATATCATTTGCAATTTTTTCATCATAGTTAGCACTGATATTAATCACGCGACTCTTATCAAAACCCAAATCTTTTTGATTCATAAAGTTCACCTGCGTTTGCATCGCTCCTATTGCAATGATCAGCGTAACTGAGATCACGAATTGCAATACAATTAATGAATTACGCAATACCAGACCTTTATTACTGTTAGAAAAAGTTCCTTTTAATACAGTGGCAGGTTTGTAGTTTGATAATACCTTTGCCGGATAAAAACCAGCCAGCAGGGTGATGATTAAGAATAACCCAAATAACTGTAAGAGGATAAAAAACAATTTATGGTTTGACCAAAAGCTAATATTCAACCCCAACTGTTGATTAAAAGCCGGTAAAAATAATTCTATGAGTACGCCGCAAATCAATAAAGCAAATAAACTTTGCAATCCTGTTTCCATTAAAAATTGTCTCACAAGTAACCCTTTACTAGAGCCGAGCACCTTCTTAACACCAACTTCCTTAGCTCTTTGAAATGACTGTGCAGTAGCTAAATTAATAAAGTTAATAATGGATATTAAGAGTAAAAAAGTAACTATTAATGAAACAGGCTTGATCTTTTTTATCCAACCAGCTACAAAGGGAGGATTTTGATGAGCTTCGTCAATAGGCAATAACTTACAATTTGGTACATTGCCTGATTTTAAATAATCTGCATAAGAGGATTGGCTATTGGTGAATGTAGTTTTGAGGTTATTGATATACACTTTTTGAACATTTGCGTTTAGCTGATTCAGATCAGCATTCCTTAATAGCCTGGCGTAAATTTCTACATATTTATGCATTGTTGGATTTTGATTATGTTTATCAAACTCGCCTGTATGAATAATACCCGAAAAACTAACACTTTGTGGCGTATTGGGCTCGGTAACAATGCCTGTAACTGTAAAATCTGTAATGTCATCCCCCTCCCACCTTACTATGCTTATGGTTTTACCAATAATATCTTCAGTACCAAAAAGCTTTAATGCCAAATCCTTTTTCAGCACAATGCTATTAGGTTTGCTCAGTGCTGTTGCCTCATTGCCTTTTAAAAAACTATACGGCATCACTTTAAAAAAAGCTGAATCTGCATTACGGATCCCTTTAATCATTACTGACTTGCGATCCTTAACCGTCAAGGCATAATTTTGATACCAATCATTTTCAACTTTTGTAACAGCAGTAATTTGCGGAATATTTTGATTTAGTAATGCTGCAATTCTACTTTCATTTGAAGTCTGCCAATATTGCTTATTATCTGGTGCACTATAAGAATGAAATTCCCTAACCTGATAAACATTTTTTAATTCCGGTGACCATGTATCATAACTCTCCTCGTAGTTAACATATAGCAATAGCAACACAAAAGCAGTTAACCCTATGGCTAAACCAGTAATATTAATAGAGGCGTAAAACTTATTCTTCCAAAGGTTTCGCCAGGCTATTTTTAGATTGAGTTTGAACATTTTCGTAGTATCAGGTATTTAGTATCAGGTAGCGAGTATCTAGTATCAAGATCCAAGTTTTCACTTTAGTCCTTTAGCCTTGAGCTTTCAGCTCTATTCATATTTCAACGCATCAATGGTATTGGCTTTGGCAGCACGATAAGATCTGATGCTGACGGTAATCAAAGTAATGGCTAATGAAGATATCATCGCAATTACAAATGGCCAGATACTGAGTTCAATCCGATATTCAAAACCCGACAGCCATTGTTTAATAAAAATGTAAGCTATAGGCCAGGCAACCATATTGGCGATCAGCACCATCCATAAAAACGAACTGTTTAGCATATGAACTAGTTCCAGATTAGAGGCACCCAAAACTTTACGAATAGCAATTTCTTTGGTTCTTTGCGTGGCAACGAAAGAAATTAAACCAAATAAACCAATAAAGGAGATAAGGATCACTACAGCTGCAAAAACCTTAAAAAGCGTCCCCATTACCTGTTCGGTACGGTAATAGTTTTTTACCTGATCATCTATGAAATTAATCTTATAAACATCATCAGGAAAGGTGCTATTAAATGTTTTTTCAATCGTTTTTAAGGTTTGAAGCATATCTTTTGAAGATACTTTAATGGCTAACCTGTGGTAATTATTTTTGCTGGAAAATAAAACAATTGGTGAAATGGCTTCGCGTAAGGAAACATTATTAAAATCCTTTACCACCCCTACTACAGGTGCAATGTGCCCAGAGAGATTAATTAGCTTGCCCAATGCTTCTTCTGGTTTGCGCACATTTAGCTTTTTAAGGAGTGTCTCATTGATCATATAAGCATTTGCTGTATCGCTTTTTGGCAATAGTTTGCCTGCGATAAGCTTTAAACCAAAAGTTTTAACGTAATCTTCATCAACCATTTTTAGGTTTACCTGAAAATCAGCATCTTTTGAACTGTTGTATGAAAAATTCGTTTCACTATTATTTCGTGAGGATGGGGCCTCATTACAATAGCTAATCTTACTGATACCAGGAGTTTTTAAAATGATATTCTTAAAAGTGTTATACTTCATTTTACTTAAACTATCTGTAGGCATACTTAATAAGGCAATAGCGCTGGTATCAAAACCTAAAGATTTATTTCGGATATAGCTCATCTGCTTAATTACAACCAGGGTGCCAATGATTAAAATTGCAGTGATGGCAAATTGAACGACCACCAGTGTTTTACGTAAGCCAACACCACCAGCATTGGCTAAAACCTTATTTTTAATGGCCAGGGCCGGACTAAAGCCAGACATAATCAAAGCTGGATAAAATCCAGCCAGGAGACTAACTGTAACCAATAAACCCAACAAAAAGATAAAAATAATAGGGTGACCAAAAAGGCTAAAAGAAATATTTGCTCCAAATAAACGCTCCATACCTGGAAGTGACAATTCGGTTAAAACACAGGCAAATAATAATGCAATAAAAGTAATTAAAGTAGTTTCACTCAAAAACTGCCAAACCAGTTGTTTACGCCTGCTACCCATTACTTTACGTACCCCAACTTCTTTTGATCGACTAACAGCTTGTGCAGTAGCCAGATTAATAAAATTGATGCAAGCGGTTAACAATAAAAACAAACCAATTACACTTATACCAACCAATTGTTTGTAAGGTGTTGTGCTTCCAGCAAAACTGCCATAGTTAACATTGTGATGAATATCGTTTAGTGGTTGAAAAGAATGACTTTCTTTTCCTGGGCCTTTATCAGTATAATATTTTTCTATAAATTGTGCCAAAGGCTGTGCTAACTGATCAATTGATGCCCCTTCTTTCAGCAAAACATAACACTCTGAACCTGATGAAACGGCTCCCCAGGCTTTACTATTTCTGTCATGGTAGCTGGAATAGCTAAAAACAATGGTCAGTGGAAAACTGCTGTTTTGTGGATTGTCCTTAATTATCCCTGCTACCTTAAAATTGGTTTTGCCATCAAGGCTGATGCTGTTGCCAATTGCCTTACGCCAATCGCCAAAATAGGTAGTGGCTGTTTTTTCAGATAATACCACTTGATTAGGCGCAGTTAAAGACTGAGTAGGGTTACCAGAAAGCCACTTATAATCGAATATTTCGAAAAATGCAGGTTCTGCATAATATACATCTTCATCTGTTTTTATTTCTGGCTTGCCAGCTTGCGAACGCACCTTTATTATGCCTCCACCTTGTTGTATTGCCGCAACTCGATCAAATTGTGAAAAATCATTCCTCATGGCTGGTGCCAATGGTAGCGGAACGCCCTGTGAGTAAAACTCATTTCCATCGTTGTATTTCCACTGCGATACTACCCGGTAGATTCTATCGCCATTAGAATAATCTTTATCAAAGCTCAATTGGTACCTCACAAAAATAAAAATGAGGATACAACTGGCTAATCCAACTGATAATCCGAAAATATTGATAGCGGTGTATCCCTTATATTTCCAAAGGTTCCGCAAGGCGATTTTTAGGTTTAATTTGAACATTTTCGTAGTATCAAGTATTTAGTATCAAGTAGCGAGTATCAGGTATCAAGCCCCTGGTCTTCGCTTTAGTCTTTTAGCTTTATTCGTATTTAAGTACATCTACTGCGTTGGCTTTGGCTACTTTAAAAGTTTGCAAACTGACGGTTAAAACAGCAATAATTATAGATGTTAAAAGAGCAATTACAAAAGGCCATGGATTGATCGTGATTTTATAATCATACTTTTCTAGCCATTTACTTACTAAAATATAAGCTGCCGGAATGGCGATGATGTTGGAAATGAGAACCAACTTCATAAAATCTTTATTCAGCAGCACCAAAATATCCGATAAATTAGCACCTAAAACTTTACGAATACTGATTTCTTTGCTTCGTTGCTCTGCCATATAAAGTGCTAATCCAAGTAAACCTAGACAAGAGATGAAGATGGCAAAACCACCAAAAATATTGGATAATACACTAAGCAATTTTTCACTTTGCAGCTTTTCTTTCATCCCATCATTAACATAGGTGATTTGAGGGGGATAGGCCGGATTAAATTGCTCACCGATTTTCTTTATTGCCCGAATGGAACTACTTAGCGATTGATTTGGGTTTAGTCGCAGTAATAAAACGGAACTTTTTTTAACATTATAATAAAAAATAGTTGGCTTAACCACCTTTCCCAAACTTTCATTAAAATAATCTTGCATTACGCCAACCACTGTTAATGGTGGGTTATCACCCCAATTAAGAATTGTACCAATGGGGTTCTTTAAGTTCATCCGCTTTACTGCAGTTTGATTTAACAATACGGAGGTAATAGTATCTGCAGGGAATTTAGCTGACAAATCTCTCCCTGCAATAACTTTTGTTCCAATGGTTTTTGTATAATCAAAGCCTGTACTTCTATAATTTATAATAGCTTTATCTTCGGCGGCTTTACCTGGCCAACTTAAATTGCCTGTGATTGAGCCTCCTCCTGTGAAATTACCTGCAAACTCGGTTGAAGATATTACTGCACCATTTTTAATCAGATTATTTTTAAAAGCTTCCATTCTGGAATGATTCTTCAAATCTCCTTCAATATCCAATTGAACCATATTGTTTTGATCGAAACCCAAAGGTTTATTTTTGAGATATTGGATTTGACTATACACTACAATTGCCGAAATAATCATGCAAATGGAAAGGCTAAACTGCAAAATTACCAATACCCGCCTAATACTGAGTGAACCTGAACTTCCTTTAAAACCTTTTAGCACTTTTATTGGAATAAACGAGGACAGATAAAATGCCGGGTAACTTCCTGCTAAAAAACCTGTTAGGAGTGCCATGCTGACTAAAACAATCCAAAATGCAAAGGAACTGTAGTCTATAAAAATCTTAATATCAAGCAGGTTATTAAAATATGGCAGAAAAACTTCTAACAAAACAAATGCAATCAGCACTGCCACAAAAGAGAGAATAATAGATTCTAAAAGAAACTGGCCAATAAGTGTACTTCTTGCTGATCCCAATGCTTTTCTAACGCCAACTTCTCTGGCTCGTTTTTCAGACCTTGCCGTAGATAAATTCATGTAATTGATACATGCAATAAGCAAAACGCAAAGACCGAGAATTGCAAATAATCTTACCTCATCAATTTTTCCGCCAACAACTTCACCATTTTTAAATTCATCCCACAAATGTGATTTACTAAAAGGAAAAAGAAATGGTTCGTATACATAAGCCTTCATTGGTGGATTTTTATTTACGATAAAATTCTTTAATCTTGCATTAACATCTTTAAGTACAACATTATCCTTCAGCTGGAATATTGTAGCACAATCTATACTTCCCCAACCTGTTGCCGGAATTTCAGGTTCTATGTGTTCTAAAAAAGCCCAGGGATGCAAAACATCAAATTGTATGGTTTGATTTTTTGGAAGATCTTCTACTACGGCAGATACTTTAAGTGTTCTCTGATTATCCCATTTAATACTTTGCCCTACAACATTTTCACTTCCAAACAGCTTTTTGGCAGTGATTGAGGTAATGATTACTGAACTCGGCTCATCAAGCGCTGTTGCCGAATTACCATAAAGAAATTTATAATTAAGGATTTTTATGAAGGATTTATCTACAAAACTTGAATGAAGTTTAAATTTATTTTCCTTATTGCTATAAAGTTGCTGCCCATTATTGGTGGATAATCTTGCGGCATCTTGTATGCCCGGAATTTCTTCTAAAGCCGATTTGGCTAATTTATAAGGAACAGCACCTGTGGTGGCCAATTCTCCATTAACTTTCAACTTTAACTTGGCAAAATATATTTTATCCAGATTTTTAAATTGCTTATCGTAGCTCCATTCATAGTTGACATATAATAAAAGCATCAAACAGCAAGCCATGCCAATGGCAAGTCCACCAATATTTATTAAAGTGAATCCCTTGTTTTTCCAAAGGTTTCTGATGGCGATTTTTAAATTGAGTTTGAACATATTTTTAAGGTTGAGGGCTAGTAGGTTAAAGGCTGAAGGTTTGGACGCTTAAGCTTTCCACCCTTAAACCATCTACCTTCCCGCCATTATTCATATTTAAGGGCATCAACAGGATTAGCTTTTACTGCTTTTTTCGCCTGAATGCTCACCGTTAAAACGGTTAATAAAATCGTAATTAATGCACTACTGATAAATGGTAAAACTGGCAAATCAATTCGATAAGCAAAGGTTTCGAGCCATTTTTTAGTTAGGATATATGCCACGGGCCACGAAATGACATTTGCCGCGAGTACCATCATAAAGAATGAACTGTTTATCAATTTAAAGATTTGAATATCACTTGCACCTAAAATTTTGCGAACAGCTATTTCTTTTATCCGACCATTGGTGATGTATTTTGCGAAGGCAAACAAACCTAGAATGGCGATAAAAATAGTTAACAAAGCCGCCGCAAAAAATGCAGATTGTAATTGCTCTTGTTTTTTAAAGAGTTTACCGTATAAATCATCCAAAAATTCATATCTGAAATCTTCACCATCTTTTGGATTTATTTGAGACCATTTTGCTTTCAAAGCAGCCAGGGCATCCGCCATTTTGCTTTCCTCAATTTTGAGCATAATTTGTGTTTTAGCATTGCCACAAGGATTTTTAATGGTATAAATTGTAGGCAGAATGGTGCTTTCAAATCCTTGGGCTTTAAAATCTTTGGCAATACCAACAATTTTATAATCGGTCTCACAACCTCGAATTGTTTTACCTATAGGATTTTTCATGCCGTATTTGGCAACGGCACTTTCATTAATCACCGCAGCATTTGCGGTATCTGTGCTGAATTTTGGCGAGAAAAATCGACCGTCTTTTAGCTTAATATTTAAGGTTTCGAAATAATCAAAATCCACATCAACAAAATCAAGGCTTTTCTGCTGACCTTCAAAGGTATAGCCATTTGCTCCATTTCCAGAACCATCGGGCACATCAGTAGCTACTGTTGCCGATTTTACTCCAGGAATTTTAAGAAGTTTTTCTCTAATGGTTTTAAATTTGGCAGGATCATTAAAATAAGAGATATTCTTGACATAAACGACTTGATTGGCCGTAAATCCTAAATCTTCACTTCGCATATATTTCAATTGTGAGTTGATGATGAACAAACCAATAATGAAAATTACGGCGATACTGAACTGAAAAACTAATAATCCGTTTCGTAACCAGGAACTTTGTTTACTGGTGGAAAAATTCCCCTTCAAAACCAATGCTGGCTTGAACCCAGATAGGACTAAAGCAGGATAAATCCCGGCGATGATGGTGATGAGGCATAAAACCAAAGGCAATTGCCAGAATAAATTATTATCAGCATGCCATAGCGTTAAGTTTACCTGAAACAAATTATTAAAATATGGCAATGCCGATTCGGCGAAAACCATTGCCATAACCGTTGCAACCAAACACTGAATGAATATTTCAGTTAAAAATTGAGTCGTTAGCTGAAGGCGATAAGCGCCCATCACCTTTTTAATCCCTACTTCTTTGGCTCTTTTAGTGGCCTGAGCAATACTGAGGTTAGTAAAATTGATACAGGCAATTACCAGAATTAAGAAACCTAAAACCGAGAGCGAAATTAATATTTTGTATGGTGTGTCATTACCTGCTTTCGGCTTTAAATGCTGATTTGCTAAAGGATCTAAAAATATAGATACCCCTTTTATTTCATTGATTGTCTTTAAATCTGTTTCGCCCTTTAATAATTCAGCTCTGTATAAATTGGTAATTTTCTCCTGAAGGTTTGCAACATCCGTCCCTGGTTTTACCTGGATGAAAGTGTTGTAATTATTATAACCGTAGGTTTCTCCTTTTCCAATTTCGTTGCCTATAGATACACCGTCGAAGCTAAAATTTGAATGTTCATTATTAATGATCGCACCTGCAATTGTTCCAGTTATCCCTGAACTGGCAGATCCATAGCTAACCATTTCGGGTTTATTATCTTTCTTATCTGGAAACAGCGTTTTGATGTTCTCAACATTTAGATAAGTTAATCTTTCCACATCACCTGAGGGCTTGATCAGCCCACCTATAGGATTGATGTCTAGAATTTTTGCGGCATTGTAATCAGCCTGCAAAATATTTTTCGTAAAAATTGCTTTTTTACCATTTTTAATAGCCAACTCCCATGATCGGTTTATCTTTGTTATCCCCGCATTTTCTACCTCAGGAAAATTTTGCTTAATCACTTTTGCTAGTGGCGGAGAGGTATAATTGGTTTTAAAATCAGGCTCTATCCTTCCAACCACATAAATATTCTCGTAGTTAGGATTTGTCTGATCAAAACTGGTTTCAAAAGTAAAATACATGGCTACTAAAATGAAAGCAGCCAGGGCAATAGCCAAACCACCAATATTAATGGCCGTTATCCCCAGGTTTCTCCAAAGGTTTCGTAAAGCGATTTTTAAGTTGAGTTTGAACATATTTTTAAGGTTGAGGGTTGGAAGGTTAAAGGCGGGAAGACTTTGGGTGCTTACCCCCCTACCTTCAAACCTTCTGTCTTCCTTTATCTATTCATATTTTAAAGCATCAACAGGATTAGCTTGCGCAACTTTTATCGATTGTATGCTCACGGTTAGTACTGCAATAACTACCGATATCCCTACAGCTGCAACAAAGGGCAATGCAGATATGGAAACCCGGTATTCAAAGCTTGAAAGCCACTTATTGACGATGATATAGGCTAATGGAAAAGCAATCACATTAGCTATGGCTACCAGTTTGATAAAATCTTTATTGAGCAACGTGAGAATATTACCTGTACTGGCACCCAAAACTTTACGAATACTGATTTCCTTTTTGCGTTGCTCTGCCATGAAAAGGGCTAGACCCAATAATCCCAGGCAGGAAATGAAAATTGCAAAGCCACCAAACCAATTAGAGAGCGTACCTAAGCGTTTTTCAGATTGGAATTTTTCTTCGAAAGAATCACTGACAAACTTTCTATCTACGGGATAATCTGGATTTATAATTTTCACAAGTGCATCTATTTGTGCAAGCGAAGTACTGATGTTTTGTGTCTCATTTAATCGAATTAAAATTACACCTCCTTCATCATGATAGATTTTATTAAAAATCATCGGTGCTACTTTTTGGTAGGGAGATTCTGCAACAAAATCTTTCATTACGCCAATAATAGTAGCTTTAGAATCTCCATAATCAATTACAGTACCCAGCGGATTTTTCAGTCCCATTATTTTAACAGCAGCTTCATTTACCAAAACCTTATTAGAATCACCTGGAAATTCGACAGCAAACTCTCTTCCTTTAATCATTTCAGTACCCGTAGTTGCTATAAAATCGTAACCAATCCCTCTTTGATTAAATAATACCTTTTCATTAGGATTTTTACCCTGCCAGCTTATATCTGATGTATTATTCCCACCTTCATCAATATTCATACTGAGCAAAGAAACATTTTGGGCGGCACCTGATTTGATTAACTCCGTTTTTAATAAATCGATTTTTTTAGTACTCGTCAAGGCACCTATAGCTGCCATTTGTATTAAATTTCCCTGGTTATAGCCTATTGGTTTATTTTTAATGTAGTTTAATTGCTGATAGATAACTGCGGTGCAAACAATTAAACTTGCCGCAAACACGAATTGAGAGATAACCAATACTTTTCTTACGGATATAGCTGATCCATCTCTAAGATTAAAGCCCTTAAGCACTTTTACTGGTTCAAAAGATGACAAGTAAAACGCAGGATAACTACCGGCTAATAAGCCAGTAAATAAAATTAATCCAATTAAAGTTACCCAATACCTCCAGTCGTTGTATTGAATAATCAGACTAATATCTAATAATGTGTTAAAGTAAGGCAGACTAATTTCAACTAAGGTGAAGGCAACGACAGTTCCAATTAAAGACAGTAAAGTACTTTCGAGTATAAACTGACTTATTAAAGATTTCCTGCTGGATCCAATCGCTTTGCGAACGCCAACTTCTTTGGCTCTTTTTTCTGATCGTGCAGTAGAAAGGTTCATAAAGTTAACACAAGCAATAAGGAGGATACAAATGGCCAGTATCAAGAAAATCTTCAGTTGATCTATTTTTCCACCAATAGTTACCCCGTTTTCGAATTCGTTATATAAATGCCATTTTGATAAAGGATGCAAAAACAATTCGTTGGTATTTACTTCATTATCATGACTTTTATAAATATTTTTAATTTTAGCATTTACCCCATCCAATAAACTACTATTTTGAAGTTGAACCAGGGTTAAACAGAAATTACTCCCCCATCCCTGCTTAGCTATCCATTCATGTTTTTTTTCATTTAATTTCCAGGGCATTAAATAATCGAATTTTATACTGCTATTCACTGGCAGATCAGCAATTACCGCTTCCACTTTTAATCCATCTTTATTATCCAGCTTTACTATTTTACCTAGAGGATTTTCGCCTGCAAATAATTTTTCTGCCAATGATTGAGTTAAAATAACGCTATTAATATCTTTAAGTGGCGTTACCGCATTACCACTTATAAATTTATAATCCAGTATATCAAGAAAAGATGGATCAGCAAACAAGCCCCTATTTTTGATTTTTTTATCATTATAGCTGATTAATTGCTCAAATGGATAAGAAGATCTCGCCGCATTTACAATACCTGCATATTTTTCTTTAAGTTCTGGTGCCAGTAAACTTGGAGTCCAAGCCCAGCTGTGTACTTTTCCATTGGCCGTCATATTGGTATGGGCAATATAAGTGGTGTTGTAATTCTTAAATTGCCTATCAAACCCAAATTCGTAGGATACATACAATAATAGAAGCATACAACTAGCTAAACCTATAGCCAAGCCACCAATATTTATTAAAGAGAAGCCTTTGTTCTTCCAAAGGTTTCGCAAAGCGATTTTCAGGTTTAATTTGAACATATTTTTAAGGTTGAGGGTTGGAAGGTTAAAGGCGGGAAGGCTTTGGGTGCTGAACCCTCAACCTTCAAACCTTCTACCTTCCTTCCTTTATTTATTCATATTTCAAAGCATCAACAGGATTGGCCTTTGCCACTTTTACCGATTGAATGCTGACGGTTAAAACAGCAATTAAAACAGATATTGTAATGGCAAGTGCAAATGGCCAAAATGATATATCAACACGGTATTCGAATGCAGAAAGCCATTTATTAATGACCAGATAAGCCAGTGGAAAGGCAACCACATTCGCAATAGCAACGAGTTTGATAAAATCCTTATTTAACAGCGCGAGGATATTGGCCGTACTCGCACCTAGAACCTTACGGATGCTGATTTCTTTTTTGCGTTGCTCGGCCATGAAAAGCGCTAATCCTAATAAACCCAAACAAGAAATGAAGATGGCAAAACAACCAAACCAATTGGAGAGTGTACCCAGTATCTTTTCATCCTGAAATTTTACTTCAAAAGATTCATTGACAAATTTTCGGCTAACCGGATAATTGGGTTCTATTTCTTTCACCAGCGCATCAATTTTATTTAGCGATGAACTGATATTCTGACCAGGATTTAAACGCACAAGAATGACGCTAATATCTTCGTTATGCGCCAAACGAAAAATCATTGGTGCCACCTTCTGATAAGCGCTTTCTACCACAAAATCTTTTACTACACCTACATTCGTATATTTTGTGTCCCAAAAAGTGATAACTGAACCTATGGGATTTTTTAAACCCATCATTTTTACGGCCGATTCATTGAGCATCACATTGCTGCTGTCGTTCGGATGTTGTTCCGAAAATTCGCGACCACTAAGCATGTCCGTACCGATGGTTTTTATAAAATCATAGCCAATGGATCTGTGGTTAAAAGAAACCTCTTCATTTGGATTTTTTCCTGGCCATTGGATATTAATGGTGTTATTGCCTCCTTCCGTAACATCCATACTAAAAAATGTAACATCACTCGTAGCGCCAGATTTTAGTAATTGTGTTTTAAGTAACTCCAGATTTTTATTTTCATACATTTTACCTTGCACGGCGATCTGGATGAGGTTAGATTGATCATAACCAATCGGTTTATTCTTAATGTAATTTAGTTGCTGATAAATTACCGCTGTACACACAATTAAGCAGGCAGCAAAAACAAATTGTCCTACCACTAAAACTTTCCTCACCGATACTGAAGAATCAGTTTTGAGTTTTAAACCTTTTAAGACTTTAATGGGTTCAAAAGAAGATAGATAAAGTGCCGGATAACTACCCGCTATAAATCCAGTGAAAATCATTAAAATAAAAAGCGCAGCCCAAAATCTGAAATTGCTATAATCAATTTCCAATTTAATATTTAATAAATTATTAAAATATGGAATGCTCACTTCAACTAAAATGAAGGCTATAACCGTAGCAACAACTGTGATTAAGATAGACTCTAAAAAAAACTGGTTGATTAAAGATTGTCTTGAAGAACCAATAGCTTTACGAACCCCAACCTCTTTTGCTCTTCGCTCGGAACGGGCAGTAGATAGATTCATAAAGTTTACGCAAGCGATCATTAAAATACAAAATGCCAACAACAAAAATATTTTAAGCTGATCTATTTTTCCACCTACAGATTTTCCATTTACAAAGTCACCATATAAGTGCCATTTGGATAAAGGATGTAATAATGCAACTGCCAGGTTTTCTTTTTGATTGCGTTTGTAAATATCATGTATATAAGCATTTGCCGCGGTAAAAAATTTATTATCCTGCAATTGAACCAGCGTTAGGCACATATTATTACCCCAGTTATTTTCCTTTGCCCAAGTTTCTCTTTTCAAAAATAAATCCCATGGCATGATACATTCAAAAATTATACTGCTATTGGCCGGGATATCTTCTATAATGGCCTCAACTTTTAAAACCTCCTGATTCTCCAACTTAACCGTTTTGTTAATTGGGTCTTCATCTCCAAATAACTTCTTTGCAAATGATTTTGTCAGAATTATAGTATTTAAATTCTCCAAAACCTTTACAGGGTTTCCCTTAAGGAATTTATAATTCAATATTTTAAGGAAAGAAGGATCAGCAAAAACAACCTTGCTAATCAATTTATTGTTACCAACGGTAATTAGATTAGCTCGTGGATAGGTAGAATGTGATGCATATTTAACTCCTGGTAATTTTGCCTGCACTTCACCCGCCATAACATTGGGGGTCCATGCCCAACTAAAAGTTTTACCATTAGCCTCCATATTTTGATAAACCACGTAAGTTTTATCGTTGCTGGTAAATTGCTTGTCGTAACTCCATTCGTAAGCTACATACAAAAGCAAAACCATGCAACTGGCTAAACCAATGGCTAAGCCACCAATATTAATCAAAGAAAATCCTTTATTTTTCCAAAGGTTTCGCAAAGCGATTTTTAAATTGAGTTTGAACATATTTTTAAGGTTGAAGGTTGAAAGGTTAAAGGCGGAAAGGTTTTGGGTGCTTAACCCTGTTCCTTCAAACCTTCTGCCTCCCAGCCTTTATTTTACTAAGTGGCCAATCCTGCGCTTTAGTCTTTCCGCTTTCTCAGCGCCTTATCCGAATCTTCCCATCCAGAAAGATTCGGTTGGCTATCATTAACTAAACTAAAACTATTTTAAAGGTTGAAGGAGGGAAGGTTTAGGGTAGAAAGGTTTAGTCGTTTAACCTTCAATCTCAAAACCTTCAGCCTTCCCGCCTATATCAATTCCTCGTTTCTGCTTTTATTTATCTTTTCAGAAATCACGTGACCATCTTTCAAGTTGATAATTCGATTGGAAAAACTGGCATCATGACTGGAGTGTGTTACCATTACAATGGTGGTTCCGGTTTCATTAAGTTCGCAAAGCAACTCCATTACCTCATTACCATGCGAACTATCAAGATTACCAGTAGGCTCATCGGCTAAAACCAATTTTGGCTTGGTGACCAATGCCCTGGCTACTGCTACACGTTGTTGCTGTCCACCCGAAAGTTGCTGTGGAAAGTGACCACTCCGGTTTACAATGTTCATCCTTTCAATGATTTCATTTACCAGTTGCTTCCGTTCGCCTGCCGGAATTTTATTGTAGATTAAAGGCAGCTCAATGTTTTCAAAAACGGTTAACTCATCGATTAAGTTAAAGTTCTGAAAAACAAAGCCCATATTTCGTTTGCGGAAATTGGAACGTTCTCTGTCGTTTAGTGTTAGAAGCTCAGTATCAATAAATTTGTAACTGCCACTTTCAGGCTTATCCAATAAACCCATCACATTTAATAAGGTAGATTTCCCACAGCCCGATGGACCCATGATGGAAACAAATTCGCCTTCTCTTACATGAAGATTAATTCCATTAAGTGCCGTGGTTTCTACTTCTTCAGTTTTGTAGACTTTTTCCAGATTTTCTATTTTAATCATCGCTTTTAAGTATCAAAGTATGTAGTATCAGGTATCAAGACCTGATTATATCTTTATATTATTTTTACTATTCATATTACCCAACTCTTCACCTAACCACCTGACCCATCTAACCCACTTATCACCCACCTACTTCCCAATCTCCACCTGATCATACTGGTTAAACTGGTCGTAGGATGAGGTAATCACTTCATCGCCCTTGGCCAAACCATCAAGAATTTCATAATACAGGTAATTTTTCCGACCAATTTTAACATTTTTCTTAATGGCTTTGCCATTGCTTACCACAAACACCCACGAGCCTCCCGTACTTTGGAAAAACTGACCTTGTGCCAGCAATAATGATTTACTGTTATCAGATAAGGTTAATTTTGTTTGAAGCGATAAACCCCTACGCAAACCTTCTGGTGCAGCACCTTTAAAAACCATTTCTACCTGAAACTGACCCGCAGTAACCTCTGGAATAACTTTGCTTACCGTTAAATTATAATTTTTGCCATTAAATTCGCAGCTGGCCGTTTGCCCTTCTTTCACCCGATTGATGTAATATTCATCCACACCAGCTTGCAATTTATATCCTTGAAGTACATCAATTTTTCCAATCATTTCATTAGAGTTATAAGATTTTCCTGTAACCGGATCATAAGACGATAATTTTCCGGAAACGGGTGCTTTGATGGTCATGTTCTCAATATTCTTGCGGATCATTTCCAAACTCTCATTCATTTGGCTCATTGACTGGTCTATTTGTGCCAGCTGCATTTTTCTACTCTGATTTTCTTGCTTAATGGCTTGTCTAACGATTTTCAGTTTACCCTGATAATATTCGTAATCCTGACTTGACTTATTAAACTCCTGAAGTGTAATTACCTTCTTTAAATATAAGGAACTGTCTAATCTATATTGGCGGGTAGCCGTACGTAAGTTATTTTCTACATCCAAAACATCCTGATTTAAGATGCGTTGATTTTGCTCCAGATCCAACCTTGATTTACGCAACTGATTAATTTGTTCTGTTGCAGCAGTTTGTTGTGAAGTGTAACCCAACATCGCATTCGAGTTTGCAATGCGTAATAATGGCGTTCCTTTTACTACAGATGCTCCATTCTCAGTAAAGATTTCAGCAACAGTTCCTCCTTCAGATGAACTTACAATAACAGAAGTTAATGGAACAACGCTGGCATTGAGGAGAACAACATCTTCAAAATCACCATATTCAACTTTGCTAATCGTTAATTTATCGGCATCTGCACTGTAAGTTTTCTTTAGTGATAGAGTATAGCCATAAATTATAACCGCTACCAAAGCAACTGCCCCACCTATCATGATTAAGGTTTTAGTACTAAATCTTTTCTTCTCTATTTTTTTGTCCATTGTTCGGTTTCACTGTTTGGTTTGCCTAATATCCAAGCTTATGCCAATTAGCATAACAATACTTAAAACACTATTAAACAGCACCTTAATTTTTTTATCTATTTTCAGCTGTTCATTATCGAACAGCTATTGTGCGGGACCGAACAGTTTAATTAATTTTGATAGGTGTTAGGAAACTGATGTTATGATAGTCATTTAGAAAAAAGGAGTAATAGAAAAAACCTCTCCCCTTCATCCCCTCTCCTTAAAGAGAGGGGGTTGGGAGCAAAAAGACAAAGTTTCATATACAGGGTTTAAATTACCCACCTTTATTTCTCTTTCTTTAAGGAGAGGGTCAGCACAAAAAACAACCACCAATTCCTTTAACAGGGAGAGGTTATTTATCAACATACAATAAACATAGGGTTTAAACCACCAACCTTTATTTCCCTCTCTTTAAGGAGAGGGACAGTACAAAAAAACAAACCACCATTTCCTTTAACAGGGAGAGGTTAGTTATCAACATAAAATAAACATAGGGTTTAAACCACCCACCTTTATTTCCCTCTCTTTAAGGAGAGGGACAGTACAAAAAAACAAACCACCATTTCCTTTAACAGGGAGAGGTTAGTTTATCAACATACAATAAACACCGGGTTTAAACCACCCACTTTTATTTCCCTCTCTTTAAGGAGAGGGACAGCACAAAAAAACAAACAACCACTTTCTTTGATAGGGAGAGGTTATTAAAGAATAGTTTTAAAAATGGCAAATTACGAAGATGAACTTTTCAAAGGAGCAAATCATAAACTGTTTGAATTTTCAAAAGTATTACGAAAAACTGCAACTGAGACAGAAGATATTTTGTGGCAGTCTTTAAGAAAAAAACAACTTAATGGTTTTAAATTTAGGAGACAACATCCGCTGGATAAATATATCGCTGATTTCTATTGTCACGAAGCTAAACTCGTAGTTGAAGTTGATGGAGAAATTCATAATACGGAAGAAAATAAGGAATACGATAAGAGTAGAAGCTATGAATTTAAAGAACTTGGAATAACAGTAATTAGATTTACAAATGAAGAAGTAATCGAAAATATGAAGATGGTTTTAGAGGTGATTAGAAGGCATTTGGAATAATAGAGAAAACCTCTTCCCTTCATCCCCTCTCCTGAAAGAGAGGGGGCTAGGAGCAAAAAAACAAAGTTTCAAACATCGGGTTTAAACTACCCACCTTTATTTCCATCTCTTTAAGAAGAGGGAAAGCACAAAAAACAACCACCAATTCCTTTAACAGGGAGAGGTTTATTTAGCAACATACAATAAACATAGGGTTTAAACCACCCACTTGTATTTCCCTCTCTTTAAGGAGAGGGACAGCACAAAAAAACAACCACCATTTCCTTTAACAGGGAGAGGTATTATGAAATACAACCATGTTAGAAGCCGCAGTTTTAATCATTGATGACGATGACGACATCCTTTTAAGTGCCCGCCTTTTCCTTAAGCAGCAGGTAAAGCAAGTCATCACTTGCAAATCGCCAAAAGAAATTAATGTTCTATTAAGTAGAAATGAAGTTGACATCATTCTATTGGACATGAATTATCAAAAAGGTGCAAGTGACGGCCGGGAAGGTTTATATTGGCTGGAGCATATTTTATCAATTGATAAAGACTATGTGGTGATCTTAATGACCGCCTTTGGAAATGTAGAACTCGCAGTAAAAGCCATCAAAAAAGGGGCAACAGATTTTATCCTTAAACCCTGGGAAAACGAAAAACTTTTTGCCACTATCTCTGCAGCTTCTAAATTACGTGAATCAAACAGGAAAGTAAAAAAACTCGAGAAAATTCATTCCTCGCTACAAAAAGATATGACCCGTGGCTTTGAGAATATAGTCGGTAAGGCAGATGGAATTAAGCAGCTTCAAAATACCTTAATAAAAGTTGCTCCAACAGATGCCAATGTTTTAATTTTAGGTGAAAATGGAACCGGGAAACAAGTTTTTGCATACGAAATTCATGGAAATTCTTTACGAAAAAACCAGGTTTTCATGCATGTAGATTTAGGATCACTCAATGAGAATTTATTTGAGAGTGAACTTTTCGGTTACGCTAAAGGTGCCTTTACTGATGCAAAGGAAGATAAACCAGGACGTTTTGAATTGGCAGATGGCGGAACTATCTTTTTAGATGAGATCGGAAATTTAACCCTACCCTTGCAAGCTAAACTTTTAAGTGTACTACAAAACAGAACAGTTATTCGTTTAGGAGAAAGCAAGGAACGCAAAGTAAACGTTCGTTTAATTACAGCAACCAACATGCCTCTGAATGAGATGGTCGCTAAAAATACATTCAGACAAGATTTACTGTTCCGGATCAATACGGTTGAACTGTTATTACCACCTTTACGGCAACGCGGTACAGATATTCTACTCTTAGCCGCTCATTTTATGCAGGTATTCAGTTCGAAATATCACAAAGAAAGTCGAAGTTTAAGCAACAAAGCTGAAGACATCCTTTTAAATTATAAATGGCCTGGAAATGTACGGGAGCTTCAACATGTGTTAGAGCGGGCAGTCATTATGAGTGATGGAAAAGAAATTACAGAAGAAGATTTACAGCTTAGCCCGCAACGGTTTACACAAACCAATACCCTCCCGGATGAGATGGCACTCGGTGATATGGAAAAAATGATGGTACAGAAAGCAATAGATAAACATAAAGGAAATATATCAAAAGCAGCCGCAGAACTGGGCCTAACCAGGGCAGCTTTATACAGAAGAATTGAGAAATTTGGGATTTGAGCCGAAAGCAAAAAGCTTAAAGAATAAAGGAGTATTACCTTTGGCCTTTCGCTTTGTTCTTTTAGCTTTAGTCTTTTAGCCTACAAAACATGTTTTACAAACGCTTTACTTTTCGTTTAATATTTCGGCTGCTAGTCATTAACCTGCTGGCTTATCTGCTATTTTACCTGATTAAAAACACACAACTCTGGTTTACCATTATTGGAGTGGGCTTGATTTTGCTGGGTACGATCATTTCTTTATACCATTATATTAACGAAATCCGCTCCGATATCAAACGGTTTATATTGGCTGTAAAAACCCGAGATCATACGCTAAATTTTAAAAACAAAACAACTAAAGGAAGTTTCCCCGAATTGTATGAATCATTTGGCGAGATTCTTCAGGTTCATAAACAAATTCGCTTAGAGCAAGAAGCCATGTTTCAGCTCATTAAAACCATTCTTGAACAAGTGCCTGTTGGTGTAATCGTAATAAACAATTCAACTGCACAAAACCAGTATCAGGAAATTGCCTTCTTTAATCAGGCAGCATCTAATCTTTTAGGCGTACCAGCTTACAAATACTGGCACCGTGTAAAACAACACCTACCCGCTTTTGCACATGAAATTGATCAGATACAAAATGGTGGCAAACGATTTCTGGAAATTAAGGTACAAGAGAAATTTATCCAGCTTTCCACTGAAGTCATTCCACTTAACCTTTACGGAAAGAATTACACCATCATCAGTTTTCAAAATATAAAAGATGAAATTGAACAAAAGGAAACAGAAGCCTGGAATAGGTTAATTGGCGTAATTTCACATGAAATTTTAAATTCCATTACACCAATCAGCTCACTGTCTGACACCATTAACAGCATGGTGACTCATAAGGAAAGTTTGGACAAGGATGAAATGGAAGATTTAAAAATGGCACTCCAAACCATTAAGCGTCGTTCTGCCGGACTGCTTGATTTCGTTAAAGATTACCGTCTCATTGCCGAGCTGCCAACACCAAACCTTGAAACGCACACCATTGGTGAAATCTTAAAACACATTATGGTTTTAATGCAGCCATTTGCAAAGGTTAAGAATGTAGTTCTGGAGGTAGAACAAACCAGTTCAAAAATTAGCGTTCAGCTAGATTTAAAACTAATTGAACAAGTGTTGATTAACCTCATCACAAACAGTATTTATGCTGTAGAAGGATCAGATATGCCTCACATTACTGTAAGGCACCGACTGGAAAACACCAAACTTTATATAGATGTTACCGATAATGGCAAGGGAATTGAACCTGCGGATTTGGAAAAGATATTTGTTCCTTTCTACACCACCAGGAAAAATGGTTCTGGAATTGGTTTAACCATTAGCCGTAATATTATGAAAATGCACCGCGGAAGTATAGAAGTGATATCTATCCCGCTGGAGCAAACTACTTTTTCATTGCTATTTAATTATGTTTAAAACACATTGATCCAATCCAAAAAACAACTTTAAAACCCAAATCATACAAACACATAAGTTGTAAAAATTTATCGATACCCGATTTTTATAAAATCATTTGAATGTTTTTTTAAACCAAAAATTCAAACAAAATCAATTCTATGTGCTTTTATTTATGTGGATACATCAAATACAAGCATGAAAACAGTTATAATATCGAACAGACTACCCGTTAAAATCATAGAAGAAAATAACGAGTACACCTTTATCCCAAGTGAAGGCGGACTCGCAACAGGCCTCGGAGACGTTTATAAAACAGGTAATTCCATCTGGATCGGATGGCCAGGAATCGAAGTGCCAGAAGAAAGACAACAAGAAGTAATTGATAAACTCTCCGCCCTCAACCTCTACCCTGTATTCCTTACTCAGGAAGAAATTAATTTATATTATGAAGGATTTTCTAACGAAGTTTTATGGCCTGTTTTTCATTATCTCGTTACCTACGCCCACTATGAGCAAAGCTATTGGGATTGCTACAAAGCTGTAAATCACAAATTTGCTAAAGCAGCATTAAAAGTACTTTCTGATCAAGATAAAATATGGATTCAGGATTATCAACTCCTATTATTATCAGGAATCCTACGGGATCAATTGCCAAAATCTACCATAGGTTTCTTTCAGCACATTCCCTTTCCATCTTATGAAATATTTAGGTTAATCCCCTGGAGGGAAGAATTACTGAACGGAATGTTAGGTGCCGACTTAATTGGGTTCCATACCTATGATGATGTACGCCACTTTTTAAGTACAGCTACGCGATTACTTCCTGTTAATTCATCAGCCAATGTTTTAAACAGTAATGAAAGACAAATTGTTGTTGAAGCCTTTCCTATGGGAATTGATTTTGATAAGTTTTCCAATCTAACTGCTTATGATGAAGTTAAAAAGGAAATAGAATACTTCCGTAAAGGGAAAGAAGATATGAAAGTAATTCTTTCTATTGATCGGCTGGATTATAGTAAAGGTATCCTGGAGCGCCTAAAAGCATTAGAATTATTGCTCCAGGCCCATCCGGAATATATTGGAAAAATTGAGTTATATATGATTGTTGTTCCTTCAAGAGACACTGTTCCTCAATACAGGGACTTAAAGGAACAAATTGACCAGTTTGTTGGTAATTTAAATGCCCGTTATCGTTCCATTAACTGGATTCCGGTAAATTACTTTTACCGCTCCTTCCCTATCGAAGTTTTATCGGCACTTTACGCCACCGCAGATATCTGTTTGGTTACCCCTATGCGTGATGGTATGAATTTGGTAAGTAAAGAATATGTGGCCAGTAGAAATAACAACAACGGCGTACTTATATTAAGCGAAATGGCGGGGGCATCTAAAGAATTAACAGATGCAGTAATTGTAAATCCAAATAATATCGGAGACATCATGGATGCCATCGTACTGGCCCTCAAAATGCCGCAAGAGGAACAAGAAAGCCGTATGAAGGCCATGCGGAATATCGTAGAAAAATTCAATGTGAAACATTGGGTTAATAATTTTATTTTAAGACTAGACGAAGTGAAAGATTCTCAAAATTCATTGCTAACAAAACATGCGGTAACTTCCATCAAAGAAGTAATTGCCGAAAAATATGATCAGACTACAGATAGGGTATTATTCCTCGATTATGATGGCACCCTCGTAGATTTTGCCGGAAATATTGATGATGCATCGCCAGATGAGGAACTTTATAATTTGATTACTAAGCTTACTGCAGATTCCGCTAACAAAGTGGTCATTATCAGTGGGAGAAGAAATGAAACATTAGAGAAATGGTTTGGCCACTTAAAAGTAGATTTAATAGCTGAACATGGCGCATGGCAAAAAGCTTATGGTGATAAATGGAATTGCCTTCCACTTTTAACAGATCAATGGAAACAGGAAATGAAATCAATTTTGGAAACCTATACAGATAGAACGCCCGGGTCTTTCATCGAAGAAAAGAGTTATTCCTTGGTTTGGCATTATCGTAAAGCAGAAGAAGGATTAGGCGATTTAAGGGCAAATGAAATCGTGAGTCATTTGAAAATTCTGGCAGCAGATAAAGGCCTGCAGCTGATGCCTGGTAATAAGGTAATCGAATTTAAAAATATGGAAGTTAATAAAGGGAAAGCCGCATTAAACTGGCTATATGGTAAAAACCCAGATTTTATCCTGGCTCTTGGTGATGACCATACCGACGAAGATATTTTCAAAGCCCTTCCAAATGATGCCTTTACCATTAAGGTTGGAAATAATATTTCTGAAGCGAAGTATTATTTAAACGATTTTAAAGAAGTGAGAAAATTACTTTGGGGTTTGGTTAAGGATGAGGTTACATAAAATCGTTAATTTATATTAAGATTTGTCAAGTGAATTCGTCATTGTGAGGAGGAACGACAGCCTGCCCCGACCTTTCGGGGAAGCAATCTATTTTTATAGGTCTCTTTAATAGAGATTGCTTCAGCAGATGAAGAATCTGCTGAAGCAATGACGATTTTTTAACGGGATAAACTAACCGATTCGTCATGCTGAATTCAGTTCAGCACCTATCTTGTTAGATCCTGAATCAAGTTCAGGAGGACGATTCGTCAAGTAAATTCGTCATTGCGAGGAGGAACGACAAAGCAATCTATTTTTATAGGTCTCTTTAATAGAGATTGCTTCAGCAGATGAAGGATCTGCTTCTCAAAGACGATTTTTTAATGGTATGTACTAATAGATTCGTCATGCTGACCTGTAGCGCAGCGGAAAGCTACGCAGTAAATTTAGTTCAGCATCTATTTAGGTAAGACCTTGAATTAAGTTCAGGAGGACGATTCGTCAAGTGAATTCGTCATTGCGAGGAGGAACGACAGCCTGCCCCGACCTTTCGGGGAAGCAATCTATTTTTATAGGTCTCTTTTATAGAGATTGCTTCAGCAGATGAAGGATCTGCTTCGCAAAGACTATTTTCATAGATGTACTAATCAATTCGTTATGCTGACCTGTAGCGCAGCGGAAAGCTACGCAGTAAATTTAGTTCAGCACCTAATTTAAAAATCCCAACCGTGGTTCATCTAATGATGAATACGGTTGGGATTACTTGTTTACAAAAATATTGG
This sequence comes from Pedobacter psychrotolerans, assembly GCF_004340665.1. Classification (GTDB taxonomy): domain Bacteria; phylum Bacteroidota; class Bacteroidia; order Sphingobacteriales; family Sphingobacteriaceae; genus Pedobacter; species Pedobacter psychrotolerans. Next base: position 773,274 of record NZ_SLWO01000001.1, on the reverse strand, counting down.
CCGATCCAATTTAACTGCAATGCGATGTGCGGCATTCATTAAGCCAACGTGACTATAAGCTTGTGGAAAATTCCCCCACTGACTACCCGTCTTAGCATCAACATCTTCGCTGAAAAGCAATAAATGATTGCAATACTTAATGATATTTTCAAATTCCTTAATGGCCTCATCAACCCTGCCTACACAAGCTAGTGCTTCCACATACCAAAAGGCACAGATCAGGAAAGTAGTTTTAGGCTTCCCGAAATCATCAGCATGCAAATACCTGTAGAACAATCCGTCTTCTGTTTTCAGTTCCTTTTCTAAAGCAATCAAATGATCTTTAGCTCGATCAGAAGCAGGATCAAGATAGTTCATCATAATGAGCTGTAAGGTACTGGCATCTAAATACGGACTTCCAACTGCATTAGTATAAACCTTACGTTCAGGATCATAACAAGCCTCAATATGAGCCGAAGCTTTATCAATCAAAACCTGTGCTCTTTCTTCAAAGTCCTGATTACCAATTGTTTTGGCCATTTTTAAAGCGGCCTGTGCGCCAGCCCATTGGAACAGATTACTGTAGCAATGTACATTGGCAATATTTCTGAATTCCCAGATTCCCGCATCCTTCTCATCAATGGTTCTTTCGATTTTAGAAAGTACACTTTCAATCCATTTAACAGAATCACTGCGTTCTGAAAATACAAAACGATGATCGGTATAAAGTGGCAACATCGAAGTTAGAACCTGTCCGTAAATGTCATTCTGAATATGTTCGTAGGCTTGGTTGCCAATCCTGATGGGTTGTTCACCTTTGTAACCTTCTAAATGGTCCAATGTAGTTTCAATAATTTCTCTTTCACCTGCTATACCGTATAAAGGCTGATAACGCTCATCTTCATTATGAGAAATATCAGACAGGTAATTAAAATACTTCTCCATCTCTTCAAAATGACCAATATGGTTTAAAGAAGTAAGCACATAGTGAGAATCCCTTAACCAGCAATAACGATAATCCCAGTTGCGTGTACTCCCCGGAGATTCAGGCAAACTTGTGGTACTTGCAGCAATAATTGCCCCGGTATCCTCATACTGATGAATTTTCAAAACCAGTGCAGAACGGATCACAAGCGGCTGATAAAAACCAGCAATGGTAGAATGCTTAATCCATAACCTCCAGTAACCGATGGTTTCCCGAAGAAAGTTCTCAGCAGTGCTCACAATTGGTGCTTCCAGATTTTGACCATAAGTCATGATGAGGTATTTAGTATCATTAAGCACAAATGCCTTTTCATCAAGAATATAAGTTAAAGAAACATTCGTACTTAACCGGATATTCTCCTCGCAGCCTGAATAATCGATATGATTACTTCCACGACTGGCAGTCATTCTTCCCTTACCATAGTCGTAAACCGGCTGACATTTAATGGTCACCCTTGGATTCCCTTCCAGCGGTTCAATTTTTCGAATGAACATGAGTGGTTTAAAATACCTTTCATGGAGTCGAAAGCGAGGCGCAAAATCTGTTATGCGATATTTCCCGTCTTCAGCGGTGATTTCTGTTCTTAATACATTCGTATTTTCGATATAATATTGTGTTGAGTTATACTCCCCCTGTGGCAAAATTGAAAATTCCCCGCCTTTGTTTTTATCTAATAAACTTCCAAATACAAAAGGGCTATCAAAACGAGGCCAGCAAAGCCAAGATATATCAGTGTTTTTATTCACATGTGCTATAAACGCACAATTTCCTATTATTCCGGTTTGATAAAGATGCTGTTCAGCCATAAGCTATTTTTAGTGTTTATCAACAAACAAGCTTATGCTTAAAATGTTGGCAGGAATGTGAAATACCTATTTTCAATAACAATGATGCGCAATTTAGTTAAAGTTATATCTACCTATCAATATTTTCTACTTTTAAAGATTTTCACACAAACAACTGGCTCACAACAGTTAAATTAAAGTCACTTCTAAAAGTAAAGATTTCGACTCAAATAAATTTTCTAATATTTCCAAATCGAAAAACAATTACTAACTTAACACAGTTATCTACACCAAATATTTGATGGAAATTATACATATAAGCGCCGAGTGTTACCCTGCTGCTAAAGTTGGCGGATTGGCTGATGTAGTGGGGGCTTTACCAAAGTATCAGAATAAAATAGGCCACATTGCCAAGGTGGTTGTTCCCGCATACGATACAAAATTTATCCGGGAGAGTGAGTTTGAAGTGGCTTATGATGCCTGGTCTAACTATGGCAATAACCATTTTCAATATCGAATTTTAAAAGAAAAATCCAACAAATTAGGCTTTGATTTATACCTGGTTCATATTCAAGGGCTAACCGACAGACCAAATGTTTATGGGTATGCAGATGATACGGAGCGTTTTGTTGCTTTCCAGATTGCAACATTGGATTGGATTGCACAGTGGGAACATCGCCCCGATGTGATTCACTGTCATGATCACCACACCGGATTGGTTCCGTTTATGGTAACAAATTGCCTTAAATACCAATCTATAAGTAAAATACCGACAGTTTTAACCATTCATAATGCACAATATCAAGGTCAGTTTGGTTGGGATAAACTCTATTATCTGCCTGCTTTCGATTTATGGAAAGGTGGATTATTGGGGTGGAAAGATTCTATTAATCCTTTAGCTTCTGCAATAAAATGTGCCTGGCGGGTAACAACGGTTTCACCTAGTTATCTAGAAGAAATGATGGGTAATGCACGTGGGCTGGAAAGTTTATTAAGGCAGGAACGCTGGAAGTCTGTTGGAATACTAAATGGGATAGACAGTGAAGTCTGGAATCCTGAAACAGACCCAATGCTTGGAAAAGGTTACAATTTAAAAACAGTAGAAAGTGGAAAAGCAGCAAACAAAAAAGCGCTATGCGATGTTTTTCAACTAGATTCTTCCAAACCACTTTTCACTTTTATTGGAAGATTAGTAGATGAAAAGGGTGCTGATTTACTTCCGGATATTTTTTATTCTGCTTTATATCAGCATGGTGACAATATTAACATTTTGATTTTAGGCTCTGGCGATAGTTGGGTGGAAGGAAGGTTAAATCAAATTAAAGATTATTACAGTAGAAATTACAATGCATATATCGGTTATAATGAACAGGTTTCACACGAAATATATGCAGGCGCAGATTTTCTATTAATGCCATCAAGGGTAGAACCCTGTGGTTTAAATCAACTTTATGCCTTGAGATATGGGACAGTTCCTATTGTACGCAGAGTTGGTGGATTGAAAGATACAGTTATTGATATTGGTGATGGAGGTTTCGGAATTTGTCATGACCAAACTAGCGTATGGGATGTAACCCACGCTATTAATCGTGCTGTTGAATTATACAATGATAAAAAAGCTTTTAAAGCTGTTCGAAAAACCATGATGAAAATTGATCATTCATGGGATAAGGCAGCAACCAATTATATAGAATTATACCAAATATTAAAACAAGCTTAAACATGACTGATAAAGTTTTAGGCGTTATCCTTGGCGGTGGCCAGGGCTCTAGACTATCGCCACTTACACAAACACGTTCTAAACCTGCAGTTCCAATTGCTGGTAAATATCGTTTGGTAGACATTCCTATTTCCAACTGCTTGAATTCAGGAATTCACCGCATGTTTGTACTTACACAGTTTAACTCAGCATCGTTAAATAAACACATTAAAAACACCTATCACTTTAGCCACTTTAGTACGGCATTTGTTGATATTCTTGCAGCTGAGCAAACGGTTCAAAATGCTGGCTGGTTCCAGGGTACTGCAGATGCGGTGCGTCAATGTATGCACCATATTGTTTCACATGAGTTTGATTATATCCTGATACTTTCTGGCGATCAATTATACCAGATGGATTTCAAGGATATGATTGAAAAACACATTGAAGCAAATGCAGAAATTACGATTGCTACTATTCCCGTAACCGCTAAAGATGCTACAGATTTTGGTATCTTAAAAGCAGATGAGGAAAACATGATTACTTCCTTTACCGAGAAACCTAAAGTGGGTTTAGATGCATGGGTTTCAGATACAGGTGCAGAAATGCAGGCTGAAGGTCGTAATTTTCTAGCCTCAATGGGGATTTATGTATTCAACAGGGACTATTTAATTAATATCCTGAATGAAAATGAAGAGGAGAAAGATTTTGGTAAAGAAATTTTGCCAAGGGCAATTAACGAGAGTCGGGTTTTAAGTTATCAGTACGAAGGTTACTGGACTGACATCGGTAATATTTCCTCATTCTTTGAGGCGAATTTAGGTTTAACAGATGAGATCCCTAAATTCAATATGTTTGATAGCAACCATACTATCTTTACAAGGGCAAGAATGTTGCCACCTTCTAAAATATCTGGTACAACACTAGAGAAAGCTATTATTGCCGAAGGTTGTATCGTTCAGGCCAGTAGAATTGAACATGCAGTGTTAGGGATCAGAGCCAGGATTGGAAAAGACACAGTTGTTACCAATACATATGTAATGGGCAGCGATCGATATCAAACATTGGAAGAAATTCAGATGGAAACAGATATGGGGAATTCGCTTATTGGTATTGGTGACAGATGTTACATCAACAATGCCATCATTGATAAAAACTGTCGTATTGGCAATGATGTTAAACTTAATGGAGGAGCGCATTTAGAAGATTGTGATCACGAATTATATGCTGTTAAAGATGGTATTGTAGTGGTAAAAAAAGGCGCAGTATTACCAAGCGGAACTATTATTTAAATTAAAATACGATTATAGTAGAAAGACCAGTTTGGATATCCATATTGGTCTTTTTTTATGATCCATATTAAATGGATAAGATTTATTTAGAATTGTAACTCCATAAAAAAACCGCAGTGCTTTCGCATGCGGTTTCATAACAAATCAAATAATTGGTTATAGTTGATATTAGTATTCTTCAGCAATGATTTCGTAAAAATCTCTAATGGGTTGAAACTGGGGATGTAAAGAAACCACATCACCAAATACTAAAAGTGCCGGTGCCTGAATTCTTTTATCCTCAACAACTTCAGCAATCGTATCTACAATTCCGATTGCAATCTTTTCGTCTTTTGAAGATCCATTTTGAATGACTGCTACAGGCAATAAACCTTTATTTTCACGCTGAAAAATAGCCGTAATTTCTTTTACTTTTTCAATTCCATTTAAGACGACAATAGTTGCTTTGGTTTTTGCCGCAACGTATAAGTCTTCAGAAATCTCTCCTTTTGAATTTGTTCCGGTTACCGCCCAAAAACTCTCGCTTAAATCTTTATAGATCATTGGGATCTTTTGCAAACTTGGCGCACCAGTTGCACTAGAAATCCCTGGAATAATTTCAGTTGGAATGCTGTAGGATTCGGCTGCATCTATTTCTTCATAACCCTTAGCAAAAAAGAATGGATCACCACTTTTCAAACGAACCACATGACCATAATTTAGCGCATAGTCAATGATTAATTTATTTACAGCATCCTGTGAAAAATCTTCATCATCAGTACGCTTACCTACATACACTTTCGGAATACCTTCTGGTGCATAACATAATAAAGCTTCGTTCACATTTGCATCATATAAAACAACATCTGCTGTCTTTAATGCTTTAACGCCTTTTAAACTGAACAAATCCGGGTCGCCAGGACCTGCACCTACCAGTGTAATTTTCGGTTCAATGTTCGCTTTTTCAACTTTATTTAAAATCATGACAGAAAAGATTAGCTCGTGATCATTTATTAATTAATCAAATATACAAAGTCTATAGAAATTGTAGTAATTTATTTTAAAATATTTTTTGTTTAGTATTTTGTATAAGCGTTTTTCGTTATTTGTTTTTCATTTACGCTGGTCAGGATTTATAATCCTGACTGATCTTACTAAGGATTTTTAATCCTTAAATCAAACTTAATATTCGGTGCGAGTTAATTCAAATTCATAAACTGTCAAAATTAAGCTGTTGAATCTTTATGGTGGATTAAAAATCCACAGTTATAGAAGTCCGGAAAAGATTTCCGGACTAACAAAATTACGTTGGTCTGGATTTGTAATCCAGACTAATCTTACTAAGGATTTTTAATCCTTAAACATCGTATTATTTACAAGGAACCTCTATAAAAGTAAATTTCCCTGCGTCATAATTAATCGGTTTTCCTTTAACAAAATATGATCTGCCAAGTGTGGTTTCAATCTGCGCTACGCCCATAATCAGTTTTCCTTCTTTTTTCAAAAAAGCCAGCGGATTAGTATATGCTCTACTGGTATCGTTGCCGGTATTGAATCGATAATCAACTAAAAGCGTATCCCCATGAAACTTACCATTAATCTCACCTTTATTTTGTGGCTTATCTGCATATTTCACCAATAATGAACCTGTAACTTTTCCAGAAGACAATGTTTTCAAAATCATGGCTGCGCTATCCTTTTCAAATGACGATGCATAACAGGTTTCACTCATAACAGAATCCTTTTTTGCTGAATCAGCTTTCTTTTCAGATTGGTTACAGGCAAAAGTAAATGGAACAGCAGCAAAGGCAATGTATAGAAGATTTCTTTTCATAATTATAAATTTAAAGTTTCAGATGAAAATATACTAATTAGATGAAAAATATTAAACGTTTCCACAAGCAAAAAAATTACTTTAATAAAAAAGGCAGGGCAATCAAACTGATCCCCTGCCTAAAGTATCCCAAATATAGAACTAATATTATTTAATGATTACAGTCAAAGCTATTCTACAGCTGCCCTAAACATTAATGCACCCACTGTTAAATTCGTACGACTATCAACTAAAATGGCCGAGCCATTGGCACGATTATCATCATATAAATCAAAAGCTAAAGCATCAGCTGTTTTTAAAATCACCCTTCCGATATCATTCAGTTTGAACTCATCTGCTGGGTGTTTCTCTAAAGTATTAATATCCACCTTATGCAAAATTTCACTGACTTTACATTTCGTTACCTTGCTGTTATGCTGAATTAAGTACATAATCGAAGTATCTAATGCACGACCATCCATCCAACATAAATCGGCCTCTATTAATTTAGAATCCTGTGGCAAAGCCGATGCGTTTACAATGGTATCTCCACGACTGATATCTACATCGTCTTTCAAATGAATAGTAACGGACTGTCCAGCATGAGCGGCAGTTGGTGCCTGATCAAAAAATTCTATCTTTTCGATGGTAGAACTTGCTCCTGAAGGCAAAATAGTAACCTTATCGTTTAAGCTAAATGTTCCGCTTAAAACCTGTCCGGCATAGCCACGATAATCATGCAATTCTTCAGTTTGAGGGCGAATAACCCATTGAACAGGCATCCGAGCCAACTGAGATTTATCTAAATTATCCGTATCAACCTTTTCTAAAAAATGCAATAAACTTTCACCTTCGTACCAGTCCATATGCTCTGAATTTTGAACAATATTATCGCCCTTTAAAGCAGAAACCGGGATGTAATTAACATCAACAAGCTTTAGTTGCTGCGCCAGAACTTGGTATTTATTGATGATTGAATTGTAAACAGACTCATCATAACCAACCATATCCATTTTGTTAATACAAACCACAATATGTTTAATGCCTAATAAGGAAACCAGGTATGAATGACGGATGGTTTGTTCAACAACTCCATTCCGGGCATCGATTAAAATGATTGCCAGATTAGCTGTAGATGCACCAGTAACCATATTTCTAGTGTACTGAATGTGTCCCGGCGTATCGGCGATGATAAACTTACGCTTATCGGTTTGAAAATATTTATAGGCTACATCAATGGTAATTCCCTGCTCACGCTCGGCCCTTAAACCATCTGTTAAAATGGCTAAATCTATTGTTCCATCATCGTTTTTACGGTTAGAACTTTGTAAGGCTTCCAACTGATCAGCTAAAATGGAATCTGTATCATATAACAAACGGCCAATTAAGGTACTTTTACCGTCATCAACACTGCCTGCTGTAAAAAATTTTAATATGTTCATGTTTGTTTTATTATTAAGATAAAAGTATCAGGTATCAAGACAAATTGCAGTCTATCAATTTAATACTCATACTTAGTTTATTTAAGGGTTAATTTTTTTAGCTTGCACCCAGTCTTGATACTTGATACTCGCTACTTGATACTTGATACTTGATACTTGATACTCCCTTAAAAATACCCACCCTTTTTCCTATCTTCCATTGCAGCTTCAGAAACCTTATCATCCAATCTTGCACCACGCTCAGAGATTTTTGATGCACTAATTTCGTCAATAATATCATCAATCAAAGTCGCTTCTGATTCAACTGCGGCCGTACAAGACATATCGCCCACTGTCCGGAAACGCACTTGTTTGCGAAACACCAGATCATCATCATCCATATTTAAGAATGGAGATGCCGCCATTAACTGACCATTTCTGGTGATCACTTCACGCTCATGTGAAAAATAAATGCTTGGCAATTCAATTTTTTCTCTTCGGATATAATTCCATACATCTAATTCTGTCCAGTTACTGATGGGAAAAACTCTGACGTTTTCACCTTTATGAATTTTGCCATTGTAAATATTCCAAAGCTCCGGGCGCTGACGCTTTGGGTCCCACTGTCCAAATTCATCACGAACGGAGAAAATACGCTCTTTCGCCCTTGCTTTTTCTTCATCTCTACGGGCACCACCAATACAGGCATCAAACTGATGTTCTGCAATAGTATCTAATAAAGTAACTGTTTGTAAAGCATTTCTACTGGCATTCTTACCAGTTTGCTCAATCACCTTACCTTGGTTTATTGATTCCTGAACTGAACCTACAATTAATCGTTCACCAATTCTTTCGATCATTTTATCCCGGTAAGTGATGGTTTCTTCAAAATTATGACCGGTATCAATATGAACCAATGGGAATGGGAATTTTCCCGGACGAAAGGCTTTCTCCGCTAAACGAACTAAAGTTATTGAATCTTTTCCACCTGAAAATAGCAAAGCTGGCTTTTCAAATTGCCCGGCCACTTCACGTAAAATGTGAATCGCCTCAGCCTCCAGTTCGTCTAAATAATCAAAATTATATGTGCTCATTTAAAATTGTTGTATTGTTTTATTGTTGAAGGTTGGAATGTTCCGCTATTCAACTATTTATGTTTGTTGTTATTCTCTATTTACGTTAAGATTGCTTCGACTCACTCTATCCAGACTCGCAATGACGATTTGTTGAGAGGCATTCTTATTATCTTTTATACACCTCGTCATTGCGAGAAGGCTTTTTCAGCCAATGCAGCAATCTATTCCACCCTCTCCATGAGTGCTTATTTCTTTCACAACAGATTGCTTCGGCTCACTCTTGTCTAGCTTCGTAATAACGAACTTATTGGTTTCTAACCCTTTTCAACTCAACTTCCCAACTCATCAACTTCCCAACTCCGCGCCTTTAGCCTCAGTAGCATGCAATCCACACTCCTTTTTACTCTGGTCTTCCCACCACCATCTGCCTGCTCTAAAATCCTCGCCCGGCTGAACAGCTCTTGTGCATGGGGCGCAGCCGATGCTTGGAAAACCTTTATCATGCAAGGTATTATAAACAATATTATTTTCCTTAATGTAACTTTTCACATCATCCAGGGTCCAGTCAAAAATAGGGTGAAATTTAATCAATTGATTTCCTTCATCCCATTCTAAATCATGCATATCTTCACGATTAGGACTCTGCTCAGCCCTGATTCCAGTCACCCAGATATCATTCCCTTTTAACGCTCTCTTTAAAGGTTCAATTTTACGAATATAACAGCACTCTTTTCTATTGTCTACCGAGTCGTAAAAGCTATTTGGCCCTTTCAAATTCACCATCTCCTGCAACAATTCATTTTTTGGATAGTAAGCATGGATAGGTTTGTTATATATCTCCAATGTACGGTTCCAAACATAATAAGTTTCAGGAAAAAGACGGCCCGTTTCCAATGTAAACACTTTAATTGGAATATGATTTGAAAAAATGAGATGTGTAATGGCCTGATCCTCCCAACCGAAACTGGTCGAAAAAATAATCCTGCCAGCATATCTGTCAGCCAAATATTTCAATCTATCTATTGTACTTAAACCAGAAAGTTCCTGGTTAATCTCCGCTAAATTCCCCATCACTAAATTAATTTTAAAATAAACATAATCACACTGCGTAAGCTCACGATCATTACAATAATTCCAACTGCGACCATAATGGTTTTGGCTGAAATTTTATTAGAAACCTTTGCCGCAATTGGCGATGCAATTGCACTACCAATAATCAAACCGACAACAGCTTCCCAGTGTTTGCCACCCAACATCGTAAAAAATGTTAGCGAACTTAAAGTCGCAATAAAAAACCTGCTGATTTTTACTGTACCTAATGAAAATAGTGGGTGACGGCCACCTGCTATTAAGCTAGATAATACAATAGAACCCCATCCACCACCAAATGCGGCATCAATAAATCCACCTACAAAACCTAAAAGGCCTATTTTCTTGATTTTTTCATCCGCCTTTTTTCTCTTGATGTTAAAAGCCTTCATCAGAATGACACCGCCCAAAAACAAAGTATAAACAGCAACTACAGGCTTAACATAAGCAGCATAATGTTCTAAAGACGATAAGATATATGCCCCTAAAACTGCTCCTATAATTGCGGGTATAATTAAAATTTTAAACAGTTTCCAGTTCACGTTACCCATTCTGTAATGCATCCAGCCAGCAATACCATTGCTCATTACTTCTGAAATATGAATAGCCATACTTGCTGATGCAGGAGGTAAACCCATTGCCAGTGAAAAAGATGCTGTGGTAACGCCATAAGACATTCCGATAGCTCCATCTATGAGTGCAAATAAAAATCCAGCGCCCAAAAACCAATAAAACAATGGATCTATATGAATTAAAAACGACTGAAATTCGGGCTCAGTATTCCACAAAGAAATACCAATAGCGCCGATAAGCAAGATCGAAGCAATCCAGATTAACCATTTTATATTGCGCTCTGCAAAACTCTTTTTTGGATAAATTAAACTTTTGGTAACCTTATTCAGCTTTTTAACTTTTGCAGAAAAATCGCCGGTTAAGGTTTGGCGAAGTGCACTCATGTTTTGTAAAGTCTCATCCAGCTCTGCCGGAATACCCTCATTCAAAATTTGCTTTAATCGCTTGGCGATGGTTGGAGACTTTCCATTGGTTGAAATGGCAATTTTTAAATCGCCTTTTTGTACAATAGAACCCAGATAGAAATCACAGAGTTCTGGTTTATCTGCAACATTGATCAGCAAGCCTTTATCATGCGTAACAACTCTGATTTCCTCATTCAGGATATAGTTGTTGGTAGCCGCAAAAACTATATCAATATCTTCCAGATCGGAAACGTCAAAGCTTTTTTGTTTTATCTTAATATTAGGATAGCTGGCTACCAATGCATTAACTTCGTCAGAAACCATTTCTGCAACAATTGTGATTTTTGCCAGATGACTGTTATTCACAATTGCCGTTAACTTTTCAAGACCTATATTTCCTGCACCAATCAGTAAAGTATGCAACTTGTTCAGCTTTACAAAAACCGGAAAAAGCTGATTGCCTTTTTCTTCTTCTGAAAAAGACGCTGCACAATCATCTGAAGGGTTAGGCAATATTTGCATATTGTTTCACTAGGTTTTTAAATGATGGATGTAAAGAAACTACTTCACCAAAAATTAAAAGTGCAGGTGCTTTTATATTTTCCTGTTGAACAAGACTTTCAATCGTTTCTACTACACCTAAAATTAATTTTTCATCTGCTGATGAGCCATTTTGAATCACTGCCGCCGGTAAAGCGCTGCGACCCGCTGACTTAAAAATCTCAACAATTTTAGCTAATTTTTTTAAGCCCATCAATACTAAAACGGTAGCATTTGATTCTGCAGCCTGATAAATATCTTTAGAAACCTCACCTGACGTGGTTGTGCCTGTGATTACCCAGAAGCTTTCGCTTAGGCCACGGTGCGTAACAGGGATTTGTTGTAAGCCGGGAACACCAATTGAACTGGAAATACCAGGAATTACATCAACAGGAATGCTATAAGATGCTGCATAATCCAACTCCTCATATCCCCTGCCAAAAACAAATGGATCGCCACCTTTTAAGCGTACCACATGGCCATAATTTAAGGCATAATCAATCATCAGCTTATTAATAGTTTCCTGCGGATAAGAATGCTCACCAGAACGTTTCCCTACATACACTTTGATGGCTTCTGCTGGTGCATGTTCTAATAATGCCTCATTGGTTAACGCATCATATAGTACTACATCTGCAGCCTGTAATGCCTTAACACCTTTTAAAGTTAACAAATCCGGATCTCCGGGACCTGCACCTAAAAGTGTAATTCTTGATTCTCTATTTTGATTAACCATATTTTTTTATTGCTGAATTTTTGAATGATTGATTTAGTGAATGTATTTCTAGCGATTGTATTATATACATATTCACTAATTCTTTAATTCCTTCATTCTATCATTTCACTTCTACTGCCCTTTTTTCTTTAATCTGATTTAGAAATGCATCTGCTTCATTAAAATATTTTTGTGCAAATGCAGCAGTAGGCTCATTTTTATTAATTTGAAGTACCAAATCTGAAAAGTTTGTTGGCAAATTAAATTCACCTGTTTCAACATAATGATTATCAAATTCTCTGATTACTCCAACTTGTGTACTGCTGTTTACGCCTTTATCTAAAAGCAATGATTTTGCTGCACTTACAAATGTGCTGTAAGTATGGTAAATGGCGTCGGCATAAGCCCCTTTTTCTAAATTCTGTTTTGCCCATTCAAATTTTTCATCAGCTTCTAAAAGTAAAGTTGCTACCAAATCAATCACCACTCCCGCACATTCACCTACGCCAATTGCGGTAACAAATTGCTCTACATGTCCCCAATCTACAAACTCCTCTTGTTGAAGATTTGTTAAATCTGCCAAAGGCTTTAACAGCTGATAAAAATGGTCTTTTCCTTTGCGATCATAATATTGATGGAAGTTCTCGTCCTCCAGGTTATTGGCTTTAAAATCATTTAAAATGAAATGCAAAACACTTGTTGCCCTTTTCGAAGGCACTTTAATTACGCGTTCTGCTACTCTACCTACACCATTACCTACTGTACCTCCTCCCAACATCACCTGAACGGCTGGAACCACCTTGCCTTCTGCTTTCACCGAACTTCCGTGGAAACCAATTTCTGCTAAACCATGCTGACCGCAAGAGTTCATACAGCCGCTGATTTTGATTTTGATATTTTTCTCGTATATAAATTCAGGAAAATCAGTATAAATCACATCTTCCAAAACTTCCGCTAAAGTCATTGAATTGGAAATTCCTAAATTACAGGTATCCGTTCCTGGGCAAGTGGTAATATCTGCCAGACTATCAAAACCTGCTGTAGTGAAACCAATTTTATTTAGCGCCGCATATAATGATGGCAAAGCTTCTTTTCGTACGAATTTTAACAATAAGCCCTGATTTTGAGTGATTCTGATTTCATCTGCCACATAAGGTTTAATGGCATTTACAAATGCTCTTGCCTTATCCGTCTTAATATCGCCTACCTGAACCTTCACATAAACCGAATAAAAACCCTCTTGCTTTTGATCAACAACATTTGTAGCTAACCAATGCTTGTAATGTGTTTCATTTAATATTTCCACTTCATCATAGTGCTGTTCCAAAGGCATTGCAGGCTGGGGCACCGCATCTTTGTCTATAGTATAGGTTTTTACTTTATTGGCAATGCGTTCTTCGGCGACTAAACGTAAAACTTCTTCTAAACCCAATTTTTGCACTAAATACTTTAATCGGGCTTTATTTCTATTGCTCCGTTCGCCATAGCGATCAAATACCCTTAATACCGATTCTGTAAAAGGAATCAACTGATCTTCAGGTAAAAATTCATGAATTGGGCTGGCTAAAAATGGCTGTGCGCCTAAACCACCTGCAAATAAAACCTTAAAGCCCCGCTCCCCATTTTCATTGATTTTTGGAATAAATCCTAAATCATGGATGTAGCTAAAAGCGGTATCCTTATCGCTCGATGAGAAAGAAATTTTAATCTTCCTACCCATCTCCTGGCAAATCGGATTGCGTAAAAAGTATTTGAAAACCGCATGAGCATAAGGCGATACATCAAAAGGTTCATCTTTATCTATTCCCGAATTGGGAGATGCCGTTACATTGCGAACGGTGTTTCCACAAGCTTCACGAAGTGTAATATCATCTTGTTCCAGTTTCGCCCAAAGTTCTGGCGTTCGGTCTAAGCTTACATAATGCAATTGAATGTCCTGACGGGTGGTCAGGTGTAAATTCCCACTTCCGTACTCATCTGCAATATCCGAGATACGCAATAGTTGTTTAAAAGTTACCTTTCCAAATGGCAATTTAATGCGAATCATTTGTACGCCAGGCTGTCTTTGTCCGTAAACTCCACGGGCTAAGCGTAAACTTCTGAATTTTTCATCGTGAATGGTCCCATCGCGAAAAGCTTTAATCTTATTCTCTAAATCAATGATGTCTTGCTCGACTATATTGTTTTCGAGTTCTGTTCTGAAACTTTGCATATGTGTTGTTAGCTTTATTCAAAAAATGCTTCTCTTTTTACTGAGAAGCATCCAATATTTTATACCTATAAATTATTTAAATACCTCTTCTACTTTGTTTTACAACAATAGCACATCAATTTGGCTCCGGTATTTTTAACTATAGATTTGAAGTTCATTTTTCAAATATATAAAGTATATAGGAATAGTAGTAATTTTTCTCAAAAAAGTTTGTAGATATATCAAATAGTTCAGCTCCAACTAGATAAGCTACATTTGATGAATAACGTTTTTTATTCATCCTACTGAGCTTATCTGAACCTTATATTACTTTAATGGTAAATAATGATAAGACTTAAATTAGATTTACCATATAAGGAACGTAAGAAAAATAGAAGTGACTATACCGCTCTTACTATATGATTCTATATCAATAAAGATAATTTTAATTTAATAAAACTTTATTCCTTATACATTCGAGCTTATCTGAAACTTATATTACTTTAATGATAAAAAAATAAGGCTCAATTTAGATTTACCATATAAGGAACATAAGAAAATAGAAGTGACTATACCGCTCTTAAAATATGATTCTATAAGAATAAAAGCCATTGTAAATCTAATAACCTTTATTACTAATACTTGAGCGCTTATCTGAAACTTATATTACTTAAATGGTAAATAATGATAAGACTTAATTAGATTTACCATATAAGGCATGTAATAAAATAGAAATGACTATACCACTCTTCACAACATGATTCTATACGAATAAAAGCCATTTTAAATCTAATAACCTTTATTACTGATACCTGAGAGCTTATCTGAAACTTATATTACTTAAATGGTAAAAAATAAGGCTCAATTTAGATTTACCATATAAGGCACATAAGGAAATAGAAGCGCAAGATTCTAATGATTAGTTAATTAGATAGATAACAAAGCATAATTTTACTCCGTTATAAAGGCTTAAATCCTATAAACTATCGATTCCCAATTTCAAAGTATCTTCGCGACCAATCACATCGGCAATGCTGGTTTCACTAAGTACTTTTAGTGTGGCATCTCTTACATCGATAAATGCACTTCTGATACCACAGGTTTTTTCATCTTCACATTCATCACATTTATGATAAAAATTTAAGCTGGCACAAGGCACCATTGCTATTGGCCCATCGGTAACACGCATTACATGCACCAAAAGAATTTCCTCAGGTTTTTTATTCAGACTATAACCGCCACCTGCTCCTTTCTTACTGTATAAGAAACCTGCATTGCGTAGATCTAATAAAATTTGCTCTAAGAATTTTTTAGGAATATGCTCCTCTTCTGCAATCTTAGAGATCTGCATCGGTGGTCTTTCTACATTTTTACCAAGTGCAACAAGTGCTTTGATGGCGTATTTGGTTTTTTTGGATAGCATATATCTTACAAAGCTACTAAATTATGTATAATTATAAAATAAGCTATAATGGCTGTCTTATTTTAGGAGATAACTCCGAATTTCAGTCTGAAAGTAAATTAGTTTAAGTGATTTTGACCTTTAATCAAAGTTGAGTAAAAATGATCTCTCCAAGAAACTCAAATCTAAAGTTGCAGGTTTTAAATTTAACTTTGCCGCTTGTTTATTTAAAATGAAAAGAAGATCTGGTTTGTTGCCAATATTAATAGTGGCTTTAATTTTTTTTATCCTTAACGCTTATGTACTTTCAGGAATTAAGGTAGTTATCCATCAAGAATGGTTAGCGCCGGCCTTTTGGGTATTTATTGTTGGTATAACCGTTGCATTGGTTTTAGCCATTACCAAAATGCGTAAAGGTATTAATCAATTTTTCACTATTGTAACCCATGCATTCTTAATTATGCTGGCTGCCGAAACGGTATTTGCCATCTTTTTATTCATTGGTGATCTTTATAGGGTAGCGAGTTCTATTACTACCAACTTTCAGCCACAGGGTTATCATATGGACGAAAGAAGTTATTATTGGGTAGATGTGGCTTTAATGATGTTTGGCTTAACCGTATTACTTTTTGCATTTGGAATAAGAAACGGAAAATATGCCTATCGGGTCATTAAACACACTTTGTATTTTGATGATTTACCTCAAAGTTTTGATGGCTTCACGCTCACTCAAATTTCTGATATTCATGCAGGAAGTTTTACTAAACCCAAAGAAGTGCAAAAAGGCATCGACCTTATTAATGCACAGAAAAGTGATTTATTTGTATTCACTGGTGACTTGGTTAATAATGCTGCATCTGAAATTGTTCCATACATTCCCCTATTTTCACAGATTAAAGTACCATTTGGGCAGTTCTCCGTTTTAGGAAACCATGACTATGGAGATTATATCAAATGGCCAACGGAGGCAGATAAAATCAAAAATTTAAATCAGCTAAAAGCTTATCATCAGGAGTTAGGTTTTAAACTTCTTTTGGATGAGCATGTAGTGTTGGAGAAGAATGGAGAAAAAATTATTCTGGCAGGCATTGAAAATTGGGGTGTTGGTTTTGGTGAGCGAGGTGATTTAAACAGAGCACTTCAACATACTGCAGTGAACGATTTTAAAATTCTGCTTTCGCATGATCCTTCACACTGGGATGCGCAGGTTAAAAATCATCCTTCAAAAATTCAGCTTTCACTGGCTGGCCATACCCACGGAATGCAGTTTGGCATTGAGGCATTTGGCATTAAATGGAGTCCGGTAAAATATAGATACAAACACTGGGCAGGTATTAAAACAGAAAACAACCGATATTTAAACGTAAACAGGGGCTTCGGATTTCTAGGCTTTTCCGGCAGAATTGGTATCTGGCCGGAAATTACCGTAATTGAATTAAAAAGAAAATAAACTTATCTTGCCTTTTAATTTGATTCCCCATGAAAACCAGCTTGATTCTTTTCCTTGCCTTTTTATTTGTAGAAACGCCAACCATCGATAAAGATAAAAATAGGTGGAAACCTTATTACACCGATTTAGCTCCAGCCAAGACTGCCGATAGTTGGTTCTTACCTTTTAAAAGCATTGACAGAAAGAAAATAGCAAACATTAAAATCATCAGTATTTTTGGCGACCATCGCGATAGCTATTATAAAGGCCATATTCATACCGCTATTGATATCAATCCATCTATATCAAAAACTAAGCTGATAGAAGTATACGCCATGGCGAATGGGGTGGTTTGTTCCATCCATTTGGGCGAAAATCAAAAAACTGTTGTGGTAAAGCATCGGCTGAAGAATGGCACAATAATGTTTACCAGCTACAAGCACCTTAGTGAGGTTTATGTGAGCAATGGTCAAACGGTAAATCAGGATACTAAACTCGCACGCTTATTTACGAAGGAAGAAAGTAAAAAATATGGTGGCGATTATCACCACCTGCACCTCGAGATTAGAAAAAAATTTGATGATTACGGCTGCGCCAGTTGGTTAACCATGAATAAGACTCAGCTTGATGACCGCTTCTATAATCCGCAGGCATTTTTAAGAACTTATCTCAAGTAGATAAAATGATCTGCTACTTTTTAAATAGGGAAATCAGTTTTTTCACGCCTTCCGCTACACCAACAGCCAATAGTCCTGCCACTAATCCGATAGCAAACTCTTTGATTGTTGACATTAAATTGGGCAGGAAATGATGTAAAAAATCAATGTTATGAACAAAAATACCGCCAGAAACCAATATCAAGGCTACAGTTCCTGCAATGCTAAGTATCTTGATAATGACAGGTAAAGATTTGATCAATAAATTGCCCAGCGCCGAAAAGAATCCTTTATTATTGGCATGTTTGACCAACTTATATCCTGCGTCGTCCATTCGTACGATTAGTGCAACAATACCATAAACGCCCACGGTAGCTAAGATTGCCACAACTGAAACAGTAAGAATTTGGAGGGTGATACTCTTATCCAACACAGTGCCCAGCGCAATGATTACAATTTCAACTGATAGAATAAAATCTGTGGTTACTGCCGATTTTATTTTTGCTTTTTCTGCTGCTTTATCATCCTGTACAACATCTTTGGCAACTTTTCCATGTGCATGGCGATGAAAGAAATACTCTATTATTTTTTCAACACCTTCATAGGCAAGGTAAAACCCACCCAAGATTAAAATATACTTGATGGCGATGGGAAAGAAAAAATTTAACAGTAGCGCAATCGGAACAATAATGATCTTATTGATTAATGATCCCTTGGTTATAGACCAAAGCACTGGCAACTCACGGGATGACAAAAAGCCTGTGGCTTTTTCTGCATTCACCGCCAGGTCATCGCCCAAAATACCAGCAGTTTTTCTGGTGGCAATTTTAGCGGTAACCGCAACATCATCCATTAAAGCAGCTATATCATCTAAAATCGCAAAAAAACCTGAGGCCATATGATCTAATTATTTAAGGTATGCAAAATATACATTCATTTTATAATACCACGAAAACATAAAGAGATAATTGGCATAATTGTTTTAAATTTTGTTCCTGGCAGCATATTTAACATACTAGAAGATCCTGAAAGTGATTTTGCAAGACTTTTTAGTTTTTCATCTTAATGGAATCTAAACAATATGATTTAAACTAAACTTTGCCTGTTTCATACTGTTGTATTTATATAAAAAGGATGATCATGGAAAACGAAAAAAATAAAACAGAAGAATCGAAAGAAAAAAAAGTTGGTGTAATTCCGGTTGATGATCTTAAAGGCAGCGATGCCGATGGTGCCTATACTGGTGATGAAGAAAGTCCGGAAGAATTGGCAAAACAACAACTTGGGACTGATGCGGAAACAGATGATAAAACTGGGAAGGACAAATAATGAATCAGTTTAATAAATTGTTCAATAGAATGCCATCAGGTTCCTGTAAAAATAATGCTTAACATATGAACAAGGTAACAAATTTAATAGCAGGCTTTGCCGGAGCAGTTGCGCTGAATATTTTACATGAAAGCTTGAAAAATAAAAGTTCAAATGTGCCCCGTGTTGATCGCTTAGGCGAAGAAGCACTTGGCCATGCATTAGACTTTTTCGGTATAGGCGGCAAGCGGGGAAAAGCTTTATATGGCCCAACGCTTGCCGGAGATTTAATTAGTAATACCATTTATTATAGCCTGATAGGCAATGGCAATGTTAAAAACGTTTTTACAAGAAGCATTGTATCTGGATTAGCGGCTGGCATGGGTGCTGTTACGCTTCCAAAGTCAATGGGATTAAATCCTGAACCTGTTGCGAAAAATAATCAGGTAAAAGTGCTTACTGTAGCATATTATCTGGTGGGCGCACTGGTTACCGCCACGATGGTAAAAGCCTTTAGAAAATAGAACCATTTGGCCTTTATATTTTAAACCAACTAAATGGTTTAGTTAAAAGCAGTAGCTAAATTATATCAGAAATAGAAACAGTCTATTTCTGATATTTAATTGTTGTTAATTTTCATGTAATACTACGCGGGTTCCATTATTCCCTTTACAAGTAACTTCCATTGTGGATAAGACAAACCTAATTTAGCTGCACCACCTACCAATAAGTTTCTGGCATTATCTAACATATTCTCGGTATCAGTATTTGCTATTTCATTTCTTCCGTGTTCTTCTGCCTGAACAATCATTTGCAGCCTGCGAACAATAAATGTTGAGGTAGCCTCTGCTTTTAAAAAATGTGCGGGTGAGGTGTTTTCAGCCATCGGCTTTACACTAGGGCGAACCTTAATAGCAAGTAACTCTTCTTCAGCATCCTGATGTTGGATAATTTCCTCGATTCTTACCCAGTCAAAACCATCACCCGATTGAGTTCCTGGGCCAGGGATATCAATTCGGATATAATCGCCTTGCATACCTTCACGGTGTACTTCATTTCCATGTTCATCAAAAAGTTGGAAACTGGACAAACCCGATATTTCGCCCCATAGATTAATATTCAATAAACGGCGACAGGCTACTCCAAAAAAAGCAGTTGCATCATTTATTGTTTCAAAATTGCGGCTTTCCTCCACATCAATTTTACTTCCCTCCTGCTGATCGGGAATGCGATCATAGCGCTCTTTTGCTTTCATATTAATTTTTTTTACGTGTTACCATTAATAAAACAACCCTCAGGAATTAAAAGTTTAGCATTTCCAAAACAGTTTGCTTATTTCAACATGAGCCTTTAACTCATGAATATTAAACCAATGAACTTAAAGCAAAGAAGATTAAAATAGCCAAAACCTTATTCCAATAGACAGGGTTCTATTCACACATCATACTATATATAAACACTATGGCAACGACAAAAACAACTGCTAAAAAAGCAACCACCAGTAAAACAGCACCAACCAGTAAAGCATCAACCAGTAAAGCATCAACCAGTAAAAAGGCAACTACTAAAACTAAAACTGGCAAAATGGAAGATTCAGAATTTCATGAATTTTTTGTTGATGAATTGAAAGATATCTATTGGGCAGAAAAACATTTAGTAAAGGCACTTCCAAAGATGAAAAAGGCAGCAACCAGTGAAGAACTTATTGCCGCATTTGAAAAACATACAGAAGAAACACAGCAAC
Source organism: Pedobacter psychrotolerans (assembly GCF_004340665.1). GTDB lineage: Bacteria > Bacteroidota > Bacteroidia > Sphingobacteriales > Sphingobacteriaceae > Pedobacter > Pedobacter psychrotolerans. Next base: position 752,194 of record NZ_SLWO01000001.1, on the reverse strand, counting down.
ATATCCAAACGCTTGAACAGGTTTTCGAACTATTGGGTGAGAAAGCCGCAGCAAAAAAATGCGAGGCAATGGCCGGACTTTTAGAAGAAGCTGAAGGCATCATTTCTGAAACAGATAAAGGCACCATGGTTCGTGATGCAGGTTTAATTTTAGCGGCACAAAAAGTAGAACATTATGAAATTGCTACCTATGGAACACTTAAGGTTTTCGCCGAAAACATGGGTCATCAGGATGTAGCAGATTTATTAAGCCAAACATTGGAAAATGAAAAAGCAACTGATGTAGCACTAACTGAAATTGCAGTAAGTTCTATCAATGCTGAGGCAGCGGCAGAATAATAAAAGCTTTTAATAAATTATCAGAAACGGCATTTCAAAAAGAAATGCCGTTTTTTATTGAATCAGAATTTAATTAGCAGTTTATTTTCCTGCTATTTTAACAAGGGCAATTAAAGCCAGTGAAGCAGCAATACCAGCAATGTATTTTCGGTGCGCTTTGGGTTTACCCGGAATCCCCCAACCACCATGAACCGCGTTACCATAAGGAACAGGTGTAAAGATATTTCCATTCGTGGTTGGAATGGGATCTGCTCTTTTAAGATAGCCTTTAATCACTATACCTGCAATCATTTGTGTGAGCGTAGGAAAAAGCCCTGCCGAAAGGCGCAGTAGCACCGAAACACTTCCCACCATTTTTTCTCTTCTGGGATGGTCAGCAAGACTAACAATGGCCTGTGCCAGGCGTTCCGGATCATAAACCGGTGGAGCAGGCTTCAGATATTTACCTGTATAATTTGCAGCATGTTGAATTCCGGGACTATCTAGAAAAGCTGGAAAGGCATCACAAACATGAATGTTAGGATAAGCAGACAATTCTGCCTTTAACGCTTGCCCAAATCCCCTTAAACCAAATTTACTAGCCGAATAGGCGGCTCCCATCGGCACAGCCAAAAATCCTCCTATTGAAATATTATTAATCAGAATACCTCTACCCTGCTTTTTAAAATAAGGCAAAACGGCATGTGCGCCATGCATGTAACCCAAAAGATTGGTTTTCAACACTTGTTCAGAAACTTCCATTGGAGTCTCGTCAAAGGCACCTACAGCTAATACCCCAGCATTGTTTACCCAAACATCTATACCGCTTCCAAATTCATCAGCAGCAGCAGCCAGGTTGAGTATGGCATGATAATCAGATACATCCACTTCCAGGCACTTCACCTCTGCCCCAAAGGCCTCACATTCTTCAGCTACTTCTTTTAATATGTTAAGGTTTCGTGAAGCAAGTATTAATCGCTCTTCCTTACGGGCAAATTCTAGTGCTATTGCCCTACCGGCTCCACTTGAAGCACCTGTTATCACAATGGTTCGTTTTTTAATCTCCATATAGAAATAACCTGCTTTAGAAAGGGATTGTTTTTGAAACCTTTCTTCATCAATCTAATTTTGCTTATAGCAGACTAATCGTCACCATTAAATCAATGATACCATAAATTATATTCCATCACGGAATTATCTTTTTAGCCCTTAACTCATCAAACAAGCTGTAAAACATTTGTTCCGTATCCATAAACTCATGAAAACCCAAGAGCCTTGCCTTGTTCCCGTCTGAGAAAAAATCATAATCCCATGAAAATACAAAATCGCTAAATGCCCATGATGATACCTGTTCATAGAGATGCTTTTCTAGGCCATATTGCTCCTGAATTTTTGCCCATAGCGGTGCCTTATCTGCCATAACAGTTTGCAGGGGCATGGTTAAAGGCGGGGCAACTTCCATTTCAAAATAATGGGCAATTTTCGGCCATAAATCATTCCAGCGGAAAAGATCGCCATTGGTAATATTAAATGCCTGATTGGCGCACTGTGGATTTGTTGCTGCCCAAATGGTTGCTTTAGCCAGCAGGCCGGCATCTGTAATATCCATTAATTTATCGTAGACACCTGGTTTACCCGGAAAGCGAAGCGGAAGGCCAAGGGTTTTAGAAATGGATGCATAAACGGCAATTGTCAATATTAAATTCATAGGATTACCTATGGCCGTGCCCCCTACAACAGAAGGTCGCAAGGCAGACCATGTCCAGCTTTTACCAATTTGCTGCTTCTCTAAAAACATTTGCTGATCTACGTTAAATTCTGGAGGCATGTGTCCGCCATCCGTTTCTTTCGCAGGTGTTTTAAAAGGACCTAAATGCGCACCATAAACTTTGTACCCCTGCATCAGGCTGATGTGGACTAAACCTGTTGCCACTTTTTCGATGGTGGTTACCACATTGGTTAACATGGCCAGATTGGGCGCTACCAATTCGGCCCATGTGTCTTCGTGCTGATATGCTGCATAAAAGATATGGGTAATGGCTGTTAAACCTTTTAGCTTTTCTTTACAATCTTCTGCATCTAAAAGATTTACGGATAGATAAGTGGTTTTAGCATTATTTTCCCCTCCTCGTCTGGATAGTCCGATGATTTCCCAATCTTCCAGACTTTCCAGATGTGCAATCAGATTACTGCCGATTACACCATTTGCACCCACTATGAGTGCTGTATTTTTCTGTTTCATATTAACTTAATAAGTGCGCTTATGCTCACACATCAAAGTTCCACCGAAATATTTTTCATTTTTGGTATAATTCTATGATAAATTTGTATCAATCTATGATTAAACGATACAAACAGTTTGAGCCCCTTAAAATTTCTGATTTTGAAGTTGAGGAATGGACGCATCCGCCTCACCAGCACAATCATTATGAATTAATTTACATTAAGCATGGATCGGGCTGCCATTTTATTAATTCTGTTCAGGTAGATTACAAGGGTGGTGAGGTTTTTCTAATCGGTCCCGAGGAGGCGCATTACTTTGTAGTTGAGAAAAAAACACGCTTTATCTACCTGAAATTTATCGATCCTTATCTTTATCAGGATGGAAATTTTGATCATCCAGGCATCCGTCATTTAGAATACCTGATAAAAAGCCGGGAGACACATTTATCTGCTTTTGTTTTTGACCAGCAAGATCAGTTAAGCATCAGTATGCTTTTTGATGTCATCATATCATTAAAAGAAGATTTGCTGAGGAATGAGCAACTGATCTGGATGCAGGCACTTTCCATTGCGCATATTTTACAACGAAATATGCCAGAGATTAAATCGAATGCACACCGGAGTGCAGATCTTCAGGCTGTATTTTGTTACATCCATAAATACATTTATCAGCCAGAAAAGCTTAAGGCTGCTGTAATGGCCGTGCAATTTAACCGTACAAAAGATTATATCGGTCCATATTTTAAGAAGCAAACTGGCTCTACTCTTCGTGAATACATTAAAACCTACCGAAACCAGTTAATTAAACAGCGCTTAGCGAGCGGAAGGTTTGGATTAAAGCAAATTGCCCAGGAATTTGGTCTTACCGATGAAAGCCATTTGAGTAAGTTAATGAAACTGTAGCTGGAATTTTATTTAGCGAAAAATTTTTCCTGTAAATATTTTTTTGTTTACAGAGAATTTGTTTACAAAAAGTGAAACATTTTTCCTGTAAACTTTTTTTTGTTTACAGAGAATTTGTTTCGCATTAAGATATTTCAGCATTAATCTGTTTTTTCAAACAGGGCACGGGTACAGGAGTGATGAATATTTTTTTGAATAGCCGGTTACTTTCTTGATGAGAGATTTTTTTTAATTCGACTAAGTGTTTCGGGCGCAATACCCAGGTAAGATGCAATCAGGTTTTGAGAAAGGCGCTCTGAAATTTTTGAATTCGATTCCATCAGTTCCAGATATTTTTCTTCGGCCGTATGCGTTACAGAACTCATCAAACGGCGCTCTTTCGTAACGATGCTATTTTGGTAAAGAATTCGAAAATAACGATCCATCACAGGCACGGCTAATGTAAGTGCTTCGTAATCTGCTTTGGAAATTAAAAGCAGTTCACAATCTTCAATGGCATCGATGTTAAACTCTGCTGGCTCTTCTGATAAAAAGCTATTAAAATCAGAAATCCACCAGCCCTCCCAACCAAAAAAGTTGATATGTTCGTTTCCCTTCCCATCAACATTATAGGTTCTTAACAAACCTTTAACCACAAACGCAAAGTATTTACAAACTTCACCTTCTTGTAAATGATATTGGCGTTTTCTTAGTTTTTTAGGCACAAAAAAACGAGATATAGCCAATTTATCGGCCTCTGTGAGCGAGACTTTTTCCTGAATATGGTTAAAGAGTATATTAAACATAAGTGATGATGTGGTAGAATGACAAAGGTAATTGTAAACCCTCAACAATATGCTACGTTATTATACTGAAAATAGATTTGATCCAAATCAATTTTACTTTTTGATACAGGTCATCATCATTCCAGCAGCATTGCTTTAAATTTGTATAGCATAAATGAGGCCTGAAGAATAGCTCGGTCACATAATATTTAAATAAAAAATCATGGAAAATATAGCTTTAGTAGTCGGTGCAAGTGGCATAACAGGAAGTAACCTTGCTGAAAAACTTCTCACAAAAGGTTGGGAAACTTATGGATTGGCCCGTAACCCAAATACCGAAATTAAAAATCTGAAGCCTGTGGCAGCAGACCTATTGGATATTGATAATCTTAAATTAGCGCTTGCTGACATAAGCCCAACACATGTTTACATTACCACCTGGATGCGGAATGACACCGAAGCTGAAAATATTCGGGTGAATGGATTAATGGTGCGCAACATTCTGGATGTTTTATCAGAAAAAAAATCAGTAAAACATGTAGCGTTGGTTACCGGTTTAAAGCATTATTTAGGTCCGTTTGAAGCTTATGCATCAGAAGGTTTTTTACCTGAAACACCTTTACGTGAAGAGCATCCGAGGTTAGATATAGAGAATTTTTATTATGCGCAAGAAGATGAGGTTTATGCCGCTGCTGAAAGAGATGGCTTTACCTGGAGCATTCACAGGCCACATACTGTTATTGGACAAGCTGTAGGAAATGCCATGAATATGGGTACAACTTTAGCTGTTTACGCCAGTATTTGTAAAGAAACAGGACGTAAATTTACCTGGCCAGGTTCGGCTGCACAATGGAACGGCTTATCGGATGTAACAGATGCCCGCATATTGGCCGAGCAATTAATCTGGGCATCAACTACAGAGGCTGCGAAAAATGAAGCATTTAATATTGTAAACGGAGATGTTTTTAGATGGAGTAGACTATGGAACAAAATAGCAGATTATTTTGGTGTAGAAGCCATCGGATTTAATGATGACATCCATCCACTGGAAAAAGAAATGGCCAATGATGGCGAAAAATGGCAAGAAATTGCTCTAAAATACGGACTTAAAGAAGTTTCGCTGAGCAGATTAGCGAGTGCGTGGCATACAGATCTTGATCTGGGCAGACCAATTGAGGTGATGACCAACATGGCAAAAAGCAGAAAATTAGGCTTTACCGTTTTTCAGGATACGGAGGAAACCTTTTATGAACTTTTTGATCAGCTTCGTGCAGCGAAGTTAATTCCTTAGTGATAAGTTATCACTTCAATATGTTCAAAGTTACCAACTCTTCAGGCAGGTTGCTTATTGAGTTGGTAGCTTTATATGAATATGAGAACTCTATCGCTTTTTACAAAGCTGTTCTGAATGAAGTGACTGCCCCATAGGATGTGCCAGCCGAATTTGTTGCATAAGCACGAACGTAGTAAGTTGTGCCACTTGCTAATCCGGTAACTGTGTATTTATATATTATTTATTAAATTTTATTTAAAGCCCCTTAATAAGTATCAATGGTAAGTGGCCCATTGCAGAGAGATTTGCTAAAAGGATCGCTGGCAGATCTTGTAGCTATCTGTTTAACCTCATAGTAATATTGGATTCCATTAGCTATCACCTTGCCGCCCGATCCGGATAGGCCATACTGCCCTGGTTGTGGAATAAATATAGATTCCCAACGGCTCCATTCTCCACCGTTTTCTTGGGTTGTTCGGAAGAAAAGTCTAACACTATCTGATCTTACTGTAACGCTAACTCCAGTCAATTTTTCTTCGCAGCTTTCACGCTTTGGAAGATTTTGCTCAGCTTTCTGCTGAATTTTCTTAATAAGCAGCTTTGATCGTTTTTTAGGTTGAATCTGAGTTTTAGCAGCAACACTCAACTGACTTGAATCTACCAACTGATTGTTATTTTCTTCTTTAGCTGAAAGTTCCTCTGGTCTGGGGCTAATCTGTCCATATGGTCCGGATGCAAGTAAAAGTCCCACGATTAGAAGCGCTACCGGAATACCTGCAAAAAGACTAATCTTTTTATCTAGCTTAAACTTTTTTGTAGCCACAACAATTCCAACCACAGCGCCCATCAGCAATCCAAAACAGCTCCATATAAATACCGGAGAATTTGCGCCCGATAGCCTAAAAGCATGATCTATTAATACAAACGCATTATAAGTTACCGCACCGAAGAAATTATGGAAAATAAGTAAGAGCATACCTGCAATTATATATTTCCATGCATGTTTGTCTTTTTTACTTTCGGGTATAATAAATGGTCTTACTGGAGGTTTCATATTTGCTCTATTTTTTTAATTCTCGGCCAGGCCAGTAATGGAACCAAAATGGCTATAATAAATATTAAGATGTAAACCAGGTGATTGGAAGGAACCTGCGCACTGATGTTATCCCAGACCAGCTGTGGCTTAAGCCAGCCATTTCCGCTATAAGCCCCGGCAATCAGTAATCTGATGATGCAAAAAAAAGCTGCACCCAAACCGCCATATCTTAACAGGCAAAGCATAAATGCCCGCATCGGAAATACGGTTTTAAGGGCAATCGGAATATGGATGGATTGGTAGTCAGTCTGGATTTTAAGCGAAAGCATATATAGATGATCTTTGATCAGCTTTGAAGGATCTACATTTAAATGGAAGGTAACAGACTCCTTTCCTTCCAGATCAGACAAAGTCAAATTTTTGGGAGAAATCCAGACTCCGGGAACATCACGATCAAAGCTGACTGTTGCACGTACAAATCCTTTGTTGTTCAGGCGGACGACAATCGGGTGAAAAAGTGGCTTATTCTGAATATTAAGAAATGAAAGTTCTTCTACAGCAGCTGATAAATCCGGAACCTCCATTTCTGGTGCAAACACTTCCAATAGCTTTTGCACCAGATTTCGGGAGAGGTCTTCACTCTTCTTTTCAACTGCCCGGAGTTCTGCTGCGTACTTTTGAAATTTAGAAATAATTTCACCCATTCCCCTTCTTTCGAGCCAGATTGATAAAAAACCATGATCAAAAGTAGCCAAGAGTGGTAACCAAAAGCTGGCATCTTTTCTAGCCTTTGTTACTAAATCTCCTGGCTGTAAGAAGAGTTCGTTTTCTACATAAAAAGGATAATCCGGCTCAATTGTATATACAAAATAAAGAAAATCTTGAAAGGACTCGCCCGCAGGTAATAGGGTAATAAGATCATTAAAGCGGCGATGGATCCAGATTTGCAGGTGCCCCGCAGCAAACTTATTGTAAATCTCACTGAAAAAGTCGTGGCCCATCCAACCATGATCCAGAAGTTCTTTTACGTTAGAAAAAGTCTCCTCTCCTACTTTAAATGGAAGTTCTGCATTTAACTGGTAACATATTTTGAGAAAACGCTTTTCGCTATTCCGCTCGCTGCTATGAAGCTCCATCATCTCCATAGCTAGGTCAACATTCTGATGGCTGAGGTAAGTTACATTCTCTTTCAGAAACACCACATCTTCCAGGTATTTCAAGGCTTTAACCTGGTTTTTATAAAGTACTTCGCCAAGCTTTTCCAAGCTTCTTACTTCAATCCCAAAAATATGAATCGGTCTTACCACTCGGTCCCTTCCCTGCCGTTCATCCCTTAAAGCATCCCAGTTAACGCTCAGATGAATTTCCTGTAACAGTGCACTAAACTGACGGTTATCCAAACCGAGCGTTTGTGCCTGCTTTTTTAAATGGGTTTGGTCGGAATCAGTCAGGATGCCGATTTTTTCAACCAACAAATTCCTGATGGTCTTTTTAAATGCGCTAAGTTCTTCCATTTTAACTTATCTGAATGAAATTTTAGCCTGCTCTTTAATTTCCCACTTTCCACCGGATAAGGTTAATGAACCTGGTGATTCGTTAATGATAGTACCAGAGGGCAGTGTATCGTAATGACAGGTAGGTTCCAAAAAATAATCAGCATTGCTTAATGCATATTTTTGTGCTGCCAGGTTGGCGCTTACTTTAAAACTCGCCTTATTGGGTGAAAGGATGGTAATCTCGAAAATGGTATCATTCCCTTCATTACTTAACAGTTCGGCAGCAGAAAAACCATCGACCAGATCCGCATAACGGCTATAAAAAGTTTCCTGGATTTTTTGCGGTGCTTCTGGTTTATCCCAAACCACTGTGTTATTGGCTACTTCTTCCTCCGCTGTTTGTTTTAATAATGCTGCACTTAATTCTTGTTGTAATAAAGCTAGCGCAGATTTGTCTTCTTCTCTTAAAGCGTTGATCTCTCGCATGTCATTTCTCAGGTTTTCAATTTCATGTCTGAGCTGATCTCTTTCTTCTCTGATGCGTTTAAGATCTTTTAAAAGTTTGCCACTTTTTTTTTGATCATTATTGTTTTTGAATAGCATGATTGCCAATAGAAGAACAATTACCCCCAACGCTCCATAGAGCATATTTGCACTATAAAACCATGAGCTATTTGCAGAAGGGGTTTTTGCATCGGTTGCACTTTCAGTAAGGGGCTGTGCCTGTAATTGATATACTGACATCAAGAAAAAGCCTACAAGAAATACTATTTTTTTACACATAAGTTAAGATGGATTGGATTGCGTGATGGATTTAGACAAACGGTAAAGGGTATCTTTAAATGCATAGAAAAATAGCGATTCGGGAAGCGGTTGCTCATGATCCAGCTTATGCAGGTCTTTAAGTACCTTCCTGTAACTGTCGTAAACTAATCCTTCGCCATCAAACACACCACCATTCCACTTCAATTCATTATAAACTGTTTTGGCATTTGTGATCTTGAAATCGCTCAGGAAGTCTATAATTTTTTTATCGGCCAGCGTGCGTTCTATAAATTCATTTACATTTTTCAACACGCCAATATTGACTGCATTATCCAATTCCAGGGTATCACTGATGGTGGCAGCATTGCTATCTACACTGCCTGTTTGCAAATCTCCAGACAGTACAAATTCCTGATATTTCTTTCGTGGATCACTGTCTGTTGCAGAAAAATCTGCATCTCTGGAGATTTCTACAAACTGATCCTGAAGATCAGCGCCAAAGTATTCTATCGTACCGTTGGCTGTAATTACCTTAGGATCTTCATTTACATGAACCTGAAATGAAGCCGGTATGCTCTGGTTGCTGTAAGCTTCAAATAGCAGTTTGGTGAAATTGTTAAGTTCCTTCTCACTTCCATTACAGAGTAATTTAAGGTATTGGCTACCTTTACCCGTGAACGATAAATACTGTGGCAAAGGATATTTTTTAACATCAATGATCTGGCAAATGTGGTATATAATGGCGCTATAATGTAAATACAACACAATAGATAAATTCGGATTACCATTAGTGATGGATTCGCTAAAACCAAAACTTTTATCATACCTGAAAAGCAAGCTAATCAGATCATCAGAACTCAAATTGTTATCTCTTTGTGCATTTAGAAGATATTTATTATCCTTGGTTTCAATATTATTTTCTTTTTGAAAGGTTTGATAATTACGGATAAAGCCATTATCCTTAAGGTTTCCCTTGTAGCCACTTCCCCAAATATCATTTCCGGCAAAGCGAAAAGAGCTGGCTAAATATTTGTCGTATCGCTTAGCGGTAGATTCCATAAACATCATGATATCTGTCGTACCTCCACCAATATCTACGTTCACTACATTTGCGCCATCCTGAATACCACTACCATTTTTAGTCAGAAAGAAGTAGGGCGCTACCGATTCTTTAATGGGCTCTTCTATCGTAGCAATCTTTTTCTGATCAGCATTTGGGAATACAGATAGGTAAGCTTCTTTTATAATTTTGGTGAGTTCGGTACGGGTTTTCCTGTCCATTGAGGATGGAATAGACCAAAGTACATCGAGCTGTTCGGGTTTGCAGAAATTTAGAATGGCTTTTGTTCTGATGTGTAGCATAAGCTGCTTCAGAAACAAACTTACCCTGGATTTATTGGCTATAATCTTACTTACTTCCAGATTATTTTCCAGAAGCCACTTTAGATTGGTTGTGTATACGGCACTATTGTTTGTATTTTCTTCCCGCTCAATATTAAACCCTATATTAATGTGACCGAAAAGCGCCGCAGCTTGTTTATCCATATTATTGAAGGTGGAAACTTCACATGTAGCCGTTTTAAAAGGGAAAGAAACGGTTGAATGTCCTTTTGATTTGATCACCCTTGGCATAAACTCCCTATTCACTGTTAGTTGGAGTGCAGCAAGTTGCCCAAAGTTATCGTACCGGGTTCCTAAATCTGCAGATGCCAAAGGCTCATTAAGCATGACCATTTGTTGATCGGCCTCATCGATTTCAAAAGGTAAAGGTAGTGGTGAACTTTTTTCCTTAAAGGCGATGTGTGTATTGGAAGTGCCAAAATCGATCGCAAAAGTAATGGCCTTATTGAGGTTAAGTTTGTTAAATACTCTTCCTTCAAAGTTTGGAATAATGATTCCAGTAACATCAAGCCCATTATCCTGATAACGCAGCTCCATGTAATCAAAAGATTCTTTTAACTTATAAAACCTCGATTCTGTTAATGCAGCTCCATCTATATCAGCAGCAGTAGTGCGTTCAATTACGGTGGCTTTTAGCAGCTCGGGCTGACTATTATCGGCGTACACCAGATGATCGTAGTTGTAGAAATTTAAGGATTCAAGTTGAAGTTCATCATTCTTTTCGGCCAGAAGTATAGTGAAGTCGTTCAGGTAGTTATAGGCCGGATCTTTTTCACTGATTTTATAGAATGGGAAGATTCCAATATCAGCCTTGCACATTTTAATCTGATTCCCTGAATAGGTTCGGGTGAAAGTAATTTCCCTAACGCCTTTCTTATTTTTAATCGGCACTTTTAAGGTAACCACTACCTGGCCCGGGCTGGCTTTAATCTCCAGGTTACGTTTTAAATCTTCAAAATCGAAGAAATTAAAATATTCCTTTTTAATCGGTAGCAGAAATTTGAAATCACCCCCAACGCCAGTAAAAAACTTATTCCGGTTAATTTTAAAAGGCATTTCCATTAAATAATCCTCCAAAAAATCTCCAGTGGTTAAGAACGGATAAGTAACGGTAAGTGAATCGCCTTGTGGCAATCTGCGTTCAAATAGTGGGGTATGTTGCTGCAGGAAATAATTAATTCTGGTCGTTGCATCCCAGGCGGCACGCTCTTCCATGTAATCGCCAGGAAAGTTCATGCCCTCTACCAATACCAGTGGTGCTTCTACATGGATCTGGTTTCCATCTTTATCTCGTTGCAGAGCATATTTTTGGTTAGAAGCCTGAATCACGAAATCGCTTACGTTTTTAATTTTTCTGCGCTTTACTTCTTCACTCTGATGGTAGAAAAAAATATCGTTTACTTTTAGCAGTTTGGACCCGATTTCGGTTTTAAATGGAGAATATTCATCTCCCAGCTTTTTCGTTCCGTTTGGCGCCCAATCTGAAAATTGATGTGTAAAATCAGGGAAATAACGTTCAACGGTTTTGTTAATGTATTGTCTGAGGCCTGCACAATGGGCAAACCCTGCCGGATTGCTCAATAATAATTTATAAAGATACTCTACAAAAGAACTGTCGCGTTCAAAAAGTGCACGGTGCTTGTCTCCAAAGAAGGGAACGCCATCACTTCCTTTTGGTACATTGGCAATTTGTTTATCGGCGATGTAACGGTCCCAGTTAGGCGAGGTAAAAAATAAGGTTAACGGAGAAGTTCCACCCATTAACCTGTTTTCGTAATAGATGAGGTAAATGCTTTCCGTTCCCGAAAAGCCAGAGGGTGTAGCTTGTGCATCAAATATCAGTGAAAAGGCTTTACCTAATAGCTGATGAGGATGATCTGCAGGTTTGCTTCGCAGGCGGTTCAGACTTTCCTGCACCCGCCATTCTTTAAACCATATTTTTTTGCCTGTGCCAATATCAGATGAATTGGTATTGAAAAGCAATTGGATCATGTCCAAACAATCTGAAACCAATTGATGATACACGGAAGAGCCATCAAGTCCATTCCTTTGGCTATCGGATGAAACCATTTGAAAAGCCGTATCAAATAACTCCATTCTGGCCATTGGTGATGGAATAGAAGTTCCGATTTTGGATGCACCGCGTTTAGACTGTGTATCGCTTATTTCAAAATTATCAACCCTGATCAACCCTGTTGGCGACCAGCATTTAATTTCGTTGGCATTATAGCCACTGTATTTTCTAAATGTATATGGCATATCTTTTTATTCAGTCATGGTTGGTAAGGCACCTAAAACGCTGTAGCATTCTGCAGCGATCTGGTTTAATAATTGTAGAAATCGTCGTTCTTTTTCAGGGTCAGGAATAGTTTTTCTAAGTTCATCCTCCATTCTGCCCATTTTTTCACTGATGAATGATTGACTTAAGCCAGGATTACGCGTAATCCCTAAAATCTTTTTAACCGTAATTGGCTTCCCGGTTATAAATCCATTCAGGGTTTCATCAAGTTGTACAGGTTGAAAACTGCGTTCGTTTAATGCCATTTCGTTCAGCCACCCTTTAAAATGAGTACCCAAAAAGGAAGAAAGGGTTTGATAAAATAAGTCGGTATGAATATGATCTTTCAACAAATCTTTATAAAATACTTCATCTTGTAGTTGAGGAATGCTATCCAGATAAATTTTCATGGCATAGGCAAAATGTGCTAAAGGCTTCATTACCTGTTGTCCAGACCAGTTATAGAAATGCCTGAAATCAACAGCAGCACTATCCTGAATAATACCATAATCAAAATATTTGGTTACACCATTCAGTGCAAGTGTTTCATCTGGTTTGTTGATGAAATCAATGATGGCCGTTGCCCCAATCATCTCTACCAAATGTGCCGGATCAAGCTGTTGATCTCCACCTGCATGATATTCATATTGTTTCGTAGGCTTATCCCATACGTGATATAATGCATTAAGCTGCCCGGCCATGTGTTTGGCATAATAACTTAAGGCAGCCTCTGTTTTGGCATCAAAGCTTTCCGAGCTGATTTTCCCATCGCCACCTGCCTTTTTCTTCGCTTCAATTTTATAATAAGGCATTACGGTTAGGGCACCTAGTTTAATATTCCGAAGCCGGTCATCACCTTTAATTAACTTGATCAGTTGTGGGAAACCTGAAGATCCCGTACCTCCAAATATGGAACTGACGATAAAAATGCGATCCTGAGGATTAATGCTTTTCGCCACAAACTGATATTCTTTAAGGGAGGATAATCCATTGAAAACCACACATCCAATATTTGGATTTCCTTTAAAGCCTTCATCAAGGCGGAGGTTAAGTTCTGTATTTTCATAACGTGGATGATCAGATGGGGTATCATCATAAAGTGCCCGCAGCATATCCATGGTTACATCACTCACCAGTTCTTCATGAGGATCAACATATTTGATGAACGAAGTTTCCAGGTTATCAAATTTCAGCTGAAAGGAATCATCAATCTTTTCTGCTCCTTCGGTTTGTAATGAACTTAATGTATTTAAATTGGTATTGAAAAAGCCATTAGAAAGGTCTGATCCATCTGCACTGCGTTGTGGAGAATATGCTGTTTTACGAATTAACTTATAAGCTTCCAATGCTTTCAGCGTTCTGGTGGTATCTGCATTTTTAGCATCTACGTCTATAATCACCGGGATTACCTTATTCGTATCGTTAAGCTTGGAACCTGCTGCCAAAAGCATGGTGAGTGCCCGAACTACCCTTGCACCAGTACCACCTATTCCGAATATAAATGTGTTTCTTATCATATCTAAAAATTAAAAGGGTGTTCTTTTGGAAAAAACAGATATTGGCTTAATGACTATGGATAGCATGATGAATATAATTACAGCGAGTACAGCGTTCATTAAGCAAAAGCGATACATGTAACTGTCTATTTCGCCGATAATATCTTTGGCAGAAATGAATGCAATAGCAAAGGATGCGCACATGGTCAGGATTAGGGTAAATATCCAGTGCCCGAGTTTGTGAAAAATAGGTTTCCATCGGCCTAAGAATAAATAAAAAATGAGTACCACGGCTGAAACGATTATCAATGTAATCTGCCCAACGGTTTGGTACACTTCTTCATCATATTCCGGAACTGCAGGGTTAGCACCTGCAATGAGCTCATAAAGCCCTGAGAAAATAGTTAAAATCATTGCTATTATTGGTTAATTTGAAATTTTAGATCAACAAGGTTTTTACCTTCGTTATTATATGCCTCCATTACACCATTGACGAGGTGTTCGAAGGCAAATGTTTTTTTGCCTAATTTTTTCACGTCCTTATCGTTCATGGTTGACCAAGCCTGGTACCAGGAATCATATTTTAGGGGTACACGCAGATTAAGTGTTGCCTGATCCAAACGAAGCTGTGTGATTTTCACTTTTATCACGTGACTTGCCCTTTCATAATGAGCGATTTGATTTTTGTTTTTTAAAGTAAGAGATGGCAAACGCTCTGAAATATCAACATTGGCGCTACAGCCACTGGCTTCAACTTTTAAATGTTCGCGGAGATAACTTAACTTTTTAGCATATGGTGGCAGTGAATTTAAATCTACCACGGCAGAAAATTCGATGGCTTGATTTTTTTCCGCTTCTACGTTTTCTATTCCTGCATCACTTACTTTTCCGGCATTGATGAGTTTATAATCACCTTTCATGCCCAGTTGAGTTAGAATATGATAGTTTTCTATTTTTTTATCCAGCAATCCAAAATGAATTTCCTGTTCAGGCTTAAAATTCGGAATCTTCGCAAGTTTTGCATCAAACACAGGTAAGACGTCATTTTTGGCAATTACCCACACATAGAAAGGTCTAACTGTACCTTTAAGCACCACCTTAACATTCTGATAGTCATAATATTTTCCAAAAAATGCAGAGCTAAAGGCATATAAACTGGCAGCTTGTTTTCGGGCCTTTAAATCAATGAATGTTGAATAAATATTATTTTTTAGTGTTCCTGATGCTGCTTGTCTATTCACTTCTGCATTGGCTTTTACCGCTGCGTTTGGAAAAGATAAAATACAATCGGAAACAAAAATGGAGATATCGCCATCTTTAGTAGCCTTTGCAATATCATTGAAAATGTGGTGCAACTCTGAACTGTTACTGAGTGCAATTTTAGTAGTTGCAATGTCGCTGCTAAATCTCGTCGCTTCAAATGGGTAATTTCTGATGCTGTCTGAAATGAAGTGAATCTTCACCGGAGAGATTTCCTTATCGATCTTCACGGCTAAATCAGAAACAATTTGCTTAAATTCTGCAGATCCCGTAAAGTATCCACCCATACTGGCAGAGGTTTCGAGGTAGAGATTTACCAGGCCGATTTTTGGTGGCAATGGGCAACCTACAGGCTTAGGGCCTTTTACGTCTTTACATTTGTCTTTTTCATCAAGCACGTTATCTCCATCCGAATCTTTATCGCTCTTGCAGCCTGTAAAGAAAGTAAGGGATAGCAAGACTATGAGCAATGCTCCAATAGCCCAAAATTGAGAACCTTTTGTTTTCATTTTCTTAATAAATGTGTATCATAAAAGAATATGTTATTGTTAATTGATCATGCATTTTCATAAGCGATTTGATATCTCTTTGAAATAAAATTTATGCATTGCAGAATGAATTTTACAGATTTAAAGTACTCCTCTATTGATACTGATCCAGCGTTTGGTGCAGTTGCCCCCTGTACTGGTAAATTTCATCAGGAGAAGTAATCAGAAATTTTTCTCCGGCATCTTTACCATTAGCAAAAGTTTCCAAATATTTATTGGCTGTATTAAAGTAAAACCTGCAGATTGGCTTTCTGTTGTTATCATCCAGCAATACACCAAAGTAAGATTGTGTATCCCTGGCGGCAATTCTTGAAGATGGGATGCGCTCCCGAAGAATGGCTTTTACAATTTGAAATGCCTCTATTTCTTCTTCAGTGGTAATAATTTTATTGTCTGTTGTTTCGTTAATTGGCGTTACCTTAGCTTCTTCCGTCTTATCGATGGTTTCATTAATGCTCAATGCAGATTTTAACCTGGAACTGATGGATTCATTGATGGAAAGTACAAGTGCTTTTTTAGCATACTCTTTAAAAGTGACCATTCTGCTCGCCGTGAGTGGCTTATCGAAGAATCTGTTTACTAATAATTTCACAAATTCATCAGAAGGGTGTTCGATTTCATTTTCAAATTCCTTACGGATGGATTTAATATATTTAAGACTTTCGGCTGAATCCAGAATGCTTTCCAGGCTATATTCAGTTTTGGTAAAACCTTCTAAAATTTTAATGGAGCTCTCTTTCAGGTCTTCAATATCAATGGTGAAAAATGGTTTCTCATCCATAATATTGGGTTTCTCCAAATCCATGTAGAAGTTATAAATGGTGCCATTGGTTAACACGCCGAACCTCGCTTTTGAAACATGGTAGTATCGATGGAGTTGTGAATTATGAGCGTCGGCCTTTTCTTTCCAATGCTTACATTCAAAGATGAGGATAGGCTCTCCTTTTTTCTTGATGACGTAGTCGATTTTCTCGCCTTTCTTAGTACCAATATCACAGATGTGTTCTGGTATCACCTCAGTCGGATTGAAGATATCATAGCCCAAAATCTGAATGAAGGGCATTACAAATGCATTTTTGGTTGCTTCTTCGGTATTAATCTGGTCTTTCAACCCATTTACACGCTGGTGTAATTGTTCGAGCTTTAATTTCAGTTCCATTCTGTAGGGATAAGTCTGTTTATAACAATTGGTGATTATCCAAAAGTAGATAGCAGTCGCAGCCTTTCCTTACGGGAAACCGTAAAGCAAACCTATAAGGTTTAAATGATACGATTAATAAAACTTCGTTAGTAAGGGGGAAATTTAACTTACAAAGTTTCAAAGGCCTGAGGGTGGCAAAACTTCGTCAGTTTTTAAACCAAATCTATAAGATAAAGGGTAACACTAAACTTTGATATTAAAATACGATATCAAAGTTTAGTGTATGATGAATAATCAGATAATCGAATCTTTCTATTTGCATTTGATGAATTATAATTTGGCGATGTAATTGTTCAAATTCTATCTTAAACCTGGCTGGCTCCTCAATATATTGTATATCTTCTCCTTTCAAACACAATCTTTCATTCACCATAAAAATCGAAATTTTTCCTCTCGTTCTGTTTCTTTGGGTGGTTGAAAAGTGCAATAATAGTACGGTAATTGGAATTAATGCAAAGGCATCAATATTCATATTTTCTATGCCTTTTTCAATTCTTAAATGAAGTAGAGCTTGTTTAGGAAACATGATCTGATCCATTTTAATCAGGTTTTTGACTTGTATTAAGTCCTTCTCCAATTTAGATCCCTTTTCGGCATCCGTATCCATATAATACCGGACTAAGTTTGTAGAATAAAGGGATAGTAAAGCAAGATTATCATCCTGATTGACAAGTTTTAAATAAACAAAATTTAAACAGCTAAATAAGTGGTGCATATTCAAATGCGTGTAAAGTAAATCTGTCCGGCATTTATACAACGTGCTATCACTTTCAGAATTTAATATCTGGTGATTGAAATAGGAAGCTAATAATCGTTCTTTTTGATCTCTTTCTTTAATAAAGCTGATTAAATAACAATAGCCAAGTGCACATAAGATGAAAAACACACTCCGATAAATATATCCTGATAATATTTTAAGACTGAGTAAATTTGAATTCCTATCTGCTGCGTTTAATGAATAGATGCCATAATCAAGTAGAACTTTCACAAGGATGTAAATGACTAAGCTAAGTATAACACCGATGGGAATCCGCCACCAATCATGCTGATCGGAGCGCCACGCCCAATTTGAAATCATCCCAGCGAAAGCATAGAAAAAAACAATATTGGTAACAGCATGAACAACCAAAGCAATTAAATCCGGAGTATTGAGCTCCATTCCCACAAGTAATATGTTTTCATAAAGCATAAAAACCAGCCAACATAACACATGAATGCGATAGCGTTTTACATTTATAAATATTGGTCTCATTGCCTTCATATTCATTTTAGTATGGTCAATATGCCATCTGGTCATTATTAATCTTTTTTAGCTCCCAATCCCACTAGGTTAGTGAAGGAAATTAGCAATACCGTTTCCATCCTAACCATTTAAATATTATCATCATGAAAAAAGCAATGCCTATTTTAAAATCAAAGACAGTTTTTGTCTTTAAATCAAAGAAAAGAGATGTCTGTAAATTATCTACCGACACTGGTATTACAACGAGTGTATTAACAACCACCTGATCACCAATGGTTTGATCTTCAAAGACTG
This sequence comes from Pedobacter psychrotolerans, assembly GCF_004340665.1. Lineage (GTDB taxonomy): Bacteria > Bacteroidota > Bacteroidia > Sphingobacteriales > Sphingobacteriaceae > Pedobacter > Pedobacter psychrotolerans. The sequence goes on along the minus strand of NZ_SLWO01000001.1, from coordinate 733,696 downwards.
GTTACGGCCGGTTTTTGAGGATCCTCTGCTGGATATAATTAAAAAAAGCAGTTCGATACTGCGGACTAATAGGGGCCATGTAATCTTTATGCAGATAAACCAGATTTGCTAATACTTTATTTATCGCATTTAAATTGATAATGTGAGACTTATGTATTCTCATAAATCGCTGATCATTTTTAAGATCAGCGATTACCTTGCTAATTCCTGCATTTGCAATATAGTCTCCGGTCTCTGTGAAAATGTGGACCTGATTTTTCTCTGCACTAAATAAAATAATACTTGCTATTTCTATTCTTAAATACTGTCCTTTCACACCATCCAATATGTATATCCCGTCATCAGCCACATTACCTATCGGCTTTGCATTTTTAGATTGATGAAGTTTAAGCTGATTAATCTGACTAATCACGTCGATCAAATTAATTTTCGTAATGGGTTTTATAAGATACTGCAACGCATTAACTTCAAATGCTTTTAATGAATATTCCTGAAATGCAGTAACAAAGACAACAAAATTTACTTTTCCTTGAATGCGTTTCGCCAGTTCCAAACCTGAAAGTAGTGGCATATTAATGTCCAGAAAAGCAATTTCGATCACCTCATTTTGATCAAGAATCTCAGCCAAGGCAAGCAATGGATCTGTAAAACTCTTTTGAAGGATAAGTCCTTCATGATCACTGATAAGTGTAGATAATGCATTGATCGCTTCATGATCATCATCAATAATAATGCACTGTAATATTCCATCCATGAATAAATAAAATTGAAGGCGTGAGGGATGTTAATAAAACAGGGAGAACCATCCAAACTTCACTATCTTTTCTTTTACAGAATGAAGGCAGTGATGGGTGGATAAATTTAAAAATTAAACCATAGTTTCCAAAAAATGTGCTTTGAAGATGCTTTTAATTCAATTGAAAAAGCTAAAATTTCACTATTCCGAACTAAAAAACACCAGATAAATTCATCTTTTGTACGTTAAATATTATTGTTTAAAGATACAATATGACTGTTGGTATATACAAAGGCGTAATCGATCAGACACGCCAATAATTTAAGTTAGAAAACAACGATTTTAGTTTAGGCAACCGAAAATGATATGGATTGCCATTTTACCGGGAAAGAAAAACCCCAAATAAATAGAAAGGAGGAGATAAAAAATTTAGAAAAAACAAGATGAAACATGACGAGGTCAATGTACATCACACAAAAATTAAAACTTCAAACTAAAATTAAACATTACCATGAATTTAAAAAAAATGAGTTTAGGCCTTGTAGCCCTTGTAGGGTTCGGCCTTTTAATCACAATGAATGCTTTTACCTCAATCTCTAAACAAAATTTTACCTATTGGCAATATGAGTCGGGAAGAATAAGCGACATCCGCGAAGGTGCCAGCTATAGCCCGATTGCGGCACCAAGTGTAGCACCTTGTGAAAATGGTACTGATCTTCCATGCGTATTGAAGGTTGATGCAAGTATAGATACTCAGGATAAGCTCAATACTTACCTTCATGATACAGCGACTTTTCCTACCGCTAGTGACATTACCAATACGGCCATGTACAAAAAAGAAGCGGAATAAGTTCAAGCTAAGTTGTTAATTTAAAATGCCATCCAAATTTTGATTGCCTAATCGGGCTATTCATCATCTTGGATGGCTTTTTTAAGAACAGTTTTTTGTTAATTTTATTTCGGGTTTTGCTGCATACCTGTTAAAGCAATCACATCTTCAGGAATAGGCAAGGCATACCGCAAACTATTCGGCGCTAAAGTGGTCTGCTCCCCATTTACGGTTCGGCTCAATACAATTCCATCGCCCTCTACATTCCAACGCTTAATATCTCCCCATCTTAAGGTTCTGAATACCAGTTCCTTTCTGCGTTCAACCTTAATTAGCGCCAGTAATGCTGCCTGGGTTAAGCCTACATAAGGAGAAAAAGTGTTCTTTTTATACCGATTTATTAATAAGAAATTTATATCTGCCAGTGCTTCGCTGATTCTGTTTAATCTGGTCAGGCATTCTGCCCGAGTTAACAATAGCTCATCAGTTGCCACACCATTAAAAATGGAAGGTCCGCCGGCGTAATAGCCTTTAAAAATATAGGCTGTACCACTTGCCCTGAAAAATACTGTTTTCCGGAGGTCATTATTGCCGTAAAGATTATAAAGTTCAGGACTAATCAATGCCCTGGCCTGACTTCCTGTGGCGGTGGCTACGGCCCGGCTATCAAAAAGAACTTCTGCATTTTGTTGGGCTATCGGAAAGTTTGCTGATGCATTAAGGGTATTAAAATCCATTAATGTTTTTTGAATCTGCAAGGCACTATCGGCGTATAGACCAGCTTGTACATAATTTCTCATTTGCAAATATGTTCGGCTTAATAAACCATAAGCAGCTGCTTTTGATGGCCTGATGACTGAAACATCTTTAACCGGCAAATCTGCAATGGTGGCTTTAAGATCATTCAAAACCTGATCATAGCTTTCTGCCAGACTGGCCCTAACAGATGTTTTGTTAAAATCAGCATCAAGTCGCAACGGAATCCCTAAATCAGCAGCTGCTGAACCCTGATCATAAGCTTTCGTCCAGATGCTAATCACATTGAGGAAAGCCTTTGACCGATGAAAGCGAGATTGTGCAATAATATTTTTCAGCTTGGCATCAAGCGTAATATGGCCATTTTTCTGCGCAACAGCATCCAGTATAGAGTTACAGATATACACCACTTCATATGAAGATGCCCATTGGGGCGAGAGAGGTGCAAAATTATTATCCGGCTTCCAGAGGTAAAGGTTTCGGTCTTGCTCTGTACGGGCATTAAATACATCATTGGTTACATAATAATCATCTGTACATGAATTCGCAACACCCGGATCATTGAAGTTGATTTTTAGATAATTATCCAGAAGTGCCTGCATATCTTCTGTTGTTTCAATGGTAGATAGTTGCTGATCAGGCTTTTCATCCAGGTATTTTTTACACCCCTGAAAGCTGATGAGGCTGAGGAGAAGCATTGCTGGGTATAGTACTGTTTTTTGATATCTTTTCATGGTTTCATTTTTAGAGGTTAATCCTGCATCCGGCAGATAAGGTTTTGGTAGGGAGTAGCGTAGTCGGACTGGCATAGTCCGGATCAATTCCTTTATTATTGGCCCTCCAAAGGATGCCTAGGTTGGTGGTGTTGAGGTAAATTTCGGCTGAGCGAATGGTTTTTCCAAACCAGTGATCGGGTAATTTGTAACCGAGATTAGCATATTGGAAGCGGATGTGATCGCCACGCTCTACCAAAACTTCAGAGCCTGCATAAAAAACATCTCGGGCAGAATTATTGGGGTAAATAAAGGCGGGTACGCTGGTATTTAATTCATCACCTGCTTTCTGCCAGCGCAAGCTATAATCGCTATGGCCAATTCCACTGCTTACTAATCTGCTGTAACTAATGCTCTGCCTCCTGAAATAATAGCCGAGTTTAAAGCTGATACTCATCTGCAGGCTGAAGCCTTTATAACTGAAACGGTTTTGCAAATTCCCGAAAGCTGTTGGCAATGCAGAGCCGAATAATTTCAACTCATCTAATGAAGTACCCGTTTGCGTAATGCTGGTATAATCTTTACTAACTGATCCTTTCAGGTAAGCTATGGGGTCTCCAGTGGCATCAAGCCCCGAGCTTTTAAATGCATAAATGCTATAAACCGGGCTACCTACAATGCCACTAATGTTAGCTGTACTACCGCCTACCCAATCATAAGAATTAGTGGTGAGCAGGTAATAATCGGTTACTTTGGTTTGGTTGGTGCTAAAGTTTAAAGTACTCTGCCATTTAAATCTGCCCTGGGTATTGAGACTATTTAATTGAACATCAATTCCTTTTCCTTGCATAGCGGCCACATTTTTAGTGATGAAGTTGCCTACGCCAGTAGTATAATCTATGGGATAAACGCCCAGCAAATCTTTACCACGTTTAATGTATCCATCAATACTACCAGATAAACGGCCGTTTAAAGCATTAAAATCTATCCCCAGGTTAGTGTTTTGCACGGTTTCCCATTTCAAATCGGGGTTGGCTTTTTTATCAATGGCGGCATATGGCGATTGTGTAAACACCGATGTCCCTCCATATTGTATCGTAGTAAGTCCAGCCTGGTTTGGATCGGCATTGCCACTAAAGCCATAACTAAGTCGTAATTTCAAAAAATCAACAGATTTAATATGGTAGAAGCTGGCTTTAGAAATAATCCAGCCAATACCTGCAGACCATAAGGGTTTCCATTTATCATTGGTATTCACACCGAAAAAATTTGTAGCATCCCGGCGTGCGCTCCCGTACAAAAGATATTGTTCCTGGTAATCATAGCTTACGTTTCCATATACACTTAAATAGCGGTTTTGTGTTTCACTGAGGCCTTGCCGATCGGGGATGTATGCACTGCTCCCGGTAACATAGTTGGGGAAAGCGGTGGTGTAATCTACTGGTGTAATGCTTAAAGTATTGGCATTAAAACCATAGCTTCTAAAATTATTGCCACTGCCCTGTTGTTCCCTCCGTTCGGCACCCGCCATTACATCAATACCATGCGCAGCAATTCTTTTGGTGTAATTTAATTGGGCCCTTAAATCTTGCGCCCTTAATAGCGAAGCAGAACGATCATCAATCGCTCCAAGCGGAATCTTATAAATTGGCGTACCATTATTGTTTAATTGCGTAAAGCTATTAATCAGATTCCGTGTGGTATAGCTGCCCATTTCTTGTAAAAGATTGCTACTGCCAGATTGCCTTTGCAGGCGGTAAAGTAAGGTAGCCGATAAGCCATTCCATTTATAATTTAAACCTGTATTAATGTTTAAATCATCTTGATGGCCTTTGGTACGTTGATATTCATCATTGTTAAGTGGATAATAATGCCAATCCAATAACTTAGATGCAGATAAACTATTAATATAATTCATACTGTAATCTTTTGCTATGGGCAGGGCATTGCCATTTTCATCAGCAAAGCTGGCATAAGGATACAAGCTGCCACTGGCCGAGGTAATGCTTCCATAACCCGTTTTGCCTGTGGTGCTATTGCTGCCTGTGTACAGCAAACCGACATCAAACTTTAGGTTTTTTAATAAATCAAGGTTCAAAGCATAACGCAGACTTAGTCGATTACTGAGGGCGTTTAATTCGGATCGGCTGTCGTCATAACCTGCTGAAGCGGTCCACCCGAAACCCTTTCCACCAGCTGCAGCTTGCACATAATATTGCTGCGCATAACCGTTCTGGTAGAAATATTTTGAAAAATCATCCCTTACATCCTTATTGCGGTAACTGGCTATACGGGCATCCTTCTCTGCCTGGCTAAAGGCATTATTGTACATCAGTTCTACCACTGGGGTAAGTACAGGTTTATTTAAGTTGTTATAATCGGTTTGGTAAAAGCCTTTTTTAAAAAGGTTTAGTTCCACATCAATAAAATCGCTGCTGCTCATTTGCGGTAACCGATACAAATCTGGTTCTTGATTAAATGTATGGTTTAGGTTGGCGCTAATGCTAAGTGGCTGGTTGTATTTCCCTTTCTTGGTTTGGATAACAATTACCCCATTCCCGGCGCGGCTTCCCCAAATGGAAGTTGCGGCGGCATCTTTCAGAATACTAATGCTTTCTACATCATTTGGATTAAGGTTATCAAGGCTCCCTTCATATGGAAAGTTATCCAAAATAACCAGCACATTCCCCGGTCCACTAAAAGTACTTACACCCCGTATGTTAATGCGCTCGCGGCTAAAACTCTCCCGATCTATGCTTAGCCCATTACCCACAGCTTCTAATCTATTCATAATGCTACTGCCCACTTGTTCGGCCAGTACCTTGCCGCTAATTTGCTGGTAAGCACCTGTTAATTTTTCTTTTCCTAATTTTTGATAGCCGGTATTTACAGTTACCTCATCTAATTGATTGATAGCTGGTTTTAACTTAAAAATAAGCAATTGTCCAGTAAAATTAATGAGGGTATCTAAGGTGCTGTAATTTAACAAGCTGATTTTAAACTGATGCGGGCCGTTGCTTAAAATGAGAGAAAACTGCCCATTGCGGTCGCTTTGGTAATTTAATTTTCCATGGTCAATGTTAATAATGGCATTTGCCAATGCGCCAGCATCAGCCTCACTAACAATTTTTCCTGTAAATGATTTTTGAGCCAAGGCGGGTATGATGCTGCCGAGCAAAATCATGAGCACGCTAATATAATATTTCATAGTTTGTTTGGTTTAAAATGTAGTTTTCAGCTAGTTTGATTTAGTTCCTTCTTTTAACCGCTGCTGGCGATCAAGAATAGAATTGAGGTTACTTTTATGCATAAATTCACTTCCACTTGCGGCTAGAAAGTATCCTCCGGCTATCCATATATAATGCGGTACTGTGGTATGTACAAAATATTTGCTCAGCGTAGTATCTGCTACCACAGTCATCAGCTGATCGTTAAAGCGCTTCATGGTTAGCGCAATCTTTTCTGGTGTATCGCGGGTGCTCTTGGCATCTACCAAAAGCACCACAGCCTGCCCTTCGTATTCTTTTTGCAGGCTATCAATGTATTTAAACTTGTGGGTACAGCTGCTACACCAGGTTGCCCAGAAATCAAGAATAAGCAATTGGTTTTTATAGGATGAAAGACTTTGCCTGGTGGTTTTGCCTTTTGCATAAATCATGTGTTCCTGCGTCCAGAAGCTTTCAGGCAATTTACTGCCAACTTCCTGTGGCATGGCCTCCTTTGCTATGTTTTGGGCCTGCGCAGGCATAACACAGCTACATAATAAGAGAAGAAGTAATACCGAGATTTCTTTACTTCGTTTAAGCCACTCCAGTTTAATTTCAGCAAAGGATAGTTCGGCCAGTAAACTGAGCTCACGCGATTGCTTAGAGCGCTTTTGCCCTTTGCCAATTCTTTCTTTAAAAATTGGTGGATTTTGGTGTCTGGCAATTTGATGGGCTATGGTATCTGCAGCAATGCGCTTTATACTGTCTGTTCTGAAATTTTTTAGGCATAGGAATGCCCTTACGACTTTTGCCGTTATTTTTTTAATCATATGTTTTCGTTTTTAATGCTGCGCCATCCCTGCCTTATTTTGCGCTATGCTGCCAACTGTATTTATTTACAGCACAAAACAGGATGCCACCAGAGATATTGAATGAATGTATTTGTATTTATGGCTTCATTTATATGGTTAAAGATGATGTTAACCGCATGTTGCATGCAACACAATTATGCAATCCTTTTTATTTCGTGATTAATAACCTAAAAAGTGTCATCCTGCAATTAGCGCAGAACAACAACATTTTTAGGGTTCGCCTTATTTTAAAGGCACGCACAATTTAATATGGGATGTTGCATACCTATTTCTTACCCGCTAAATAACCAATTGATTATCTGCCTGGCGCTATCGGATCTTTAGCTGATTACCTTTTCTTAGCCATTTACCTTAAAATTAAAACAAAACCTGGCTGCTTAACCCTCTATTATACCTCTAAAATAAGAGTGTAAAAGCAGCACAGGAATTGTACTCCAAACTAAACAGGATTTTTAGGTTTTAAAGGCAGCAAATAATTAAATGGGCACTTTTGGGGATGATTAACATAAATGGGATGTTTAGCAATGCATATGAACGCAAAAACAAATGCCGCCCTGGGATGAGGCGAGGAATTAAATTGCAGCTGTTTTACCTTTTGGTTCATACTTATATTGATCAAATACAAGTCTTGCCATTTACAGCTTTCACAATACATGTGAGGCTGCAAACCATCACTACCTTAAAGTTCTCACGCCTTACGTTGAAATGGAATTACAGCAGCCCCACATCTATTTCGATGTACAAATATATACAACTACACATAGATATGGGTATTAAACTGCTGCCCTGCTTCAACGGCGTGAGATTTGTAGTTGCAAGACTTTTATTAATACCTAATTATAATACACGAATATAGCAATTCCTGTATGTTATTCCAAATTTGGAATAACAAATAATTAAATATTAAGGTCTTTTTGTTAATAATGGCTGAACAGTATATTGACAACGAGATTTTAGTACTTATCAGAGCTAGACTGTGGGCGATTTCGAAAGAGAAAAAAATTACTTTAGAAGATATTCAAGATAGAACCGGATTTAGCTATAGTCAGGTTTACCGAATTGTACGTGGAGACAATAACATTTCTGTAAGCGGATTATTTGCCGTGTGCAGAGCATTAGAAGTTCAACCGAATGAGGTAGTTAATTTCGAAATTAAAATTCCAAAATATCCAGATGTAAGGAAACTGCGCAAAGGATAGATTCAAATATAAACCTTATAGGTTTGTTTACTACTGATCATGTTGCCAGCAAAAACCTGTTCCATTCCCACTTCTTTTACAACGGCTTCTTTTTTTAGTTAGTGCTTTGCACTGCCCTATATAATTGGCTGTTTTAGTTTTGCTGGTGCCGCTTCCAGCAAATGTATTAATTGTCCGTACGGTTTTAGTCGTACTAGAACATACGCCACAAGTACCACCTGCGCCACAACGTTTACAAGCACTGCAATTAGAGCAGGCTTTACAGGGATTATAACCATAACAGGTAGAAACCGTTGGTTTTATAATGCTTTTGGGTGGTGCGGTATGAAATAGTGTTAAGCTTAACACCATAAGGATGATTAATTTCAAAATAGAGCGCGATGGGGATGTAATTGATTTATAATCTGATAAGTTAGCTGCAATTTTCTAAACCCGCAATACCAATAAATGTGTATTGTTTATATAACCTTGTAAGGTTTGGTTAGCATAAAATTACAGCTGCCTAATGGTTTTATTTTACGGTTTTCCATAGCGCAGGTTTTACCAATTGGGCTATCGTATCATTTAAACCTTATAGGTTTTTAAAACCTATAAAGTTTGATTGTAAAATTTAGACCTTGGGTATTTCGATAAAAAAGTAACGCCCCTTTCGTACCGAACGTTGCAGTTAAGTTCGCTTAAGTGCTCAGCAAGAAAAAACAATCCATTGGCAGAGTTCATGGTTCACTTAAAACGTTGTTATCCCTCAGGCCGCTTAGGCTAGTATACCATTAATAAAATAACCTATCTCTATCAACTCAAATCCAGGTATTAACCACATTAATAGGGCTAGATACCCCATAGCGTATAGGTTTAGTGGCCGGAAAACACATCACCTTAAAATAAAACGATAAGTCTCATTACTTACAATACGCATCAACCAGCTCCTTAAAACAGCATTTGTGCACTTCAGCACATTAATAGCCATAAATAGAGTGGCCGTTAAGGTAAAAAGTCTTCGCCATAGGTAGAGGGGATATATACCCGAACTTCATGATTGGGCTGAAATTGTTAAACTGTTCTTGATTTAAGATGGTTCAATAAACAGCCATCACCAACTGTAGATGCACACCACTAACAATCACCTCGTAAGCCCTAAATACATGCAACCTTTTAATGTACAAATCAAAAGAAACGGAACAGAAGAGCTTTATACCGTACTCCCTCGTGAGCACCATTTTGAAATAATGGTTAACGATAAAATTGTTGGTACAATTTGCCATTTAGAGGGGCATTGGGTTGAGGTTCCTGCCAATCAAATTGAATCAGGCCAATTGCCTGTTGCACCCATGCAGGCTGGCGATAATTTAAATCTCCAGATACCAATTGATTTACTTGGGCAAGAAATTGAACGCATCTGGGCGGGTATGCCCGAACCAGAAGATGGAGATAAACCATACGTTTAAACACATCTATCACATACCCTGCGCCTAATTACAGTTAAAGCAGATCACATTCCACTTAAGCACTATTAACAAAACAAATAATTAACAAAACTATGTTTCATCATTCAAAAGACTTACAATTTAATGCACGAGTTTCTAAGCCAGACCCTGCATTTGCCAACATTTTATTAGAACAATTTGGTGGAGAAAATGGCGAACTAGCCGCTGCCATGCAATATTTCACACAGGCCTTTGGTGCTAAACAGCCTCATCCAGATAAATATGATATGCTGATGGATATTGCAACCGAAGAATTTTCTCACCTTGAAATTGTGGGCGCAACCATCCAAATGCTATTAAAAGGCGTAAATGGCGAATTAAAAAACGCAGCTGATGCATCAGAAATTATGCAGGTGCTGGATGGAAAAGCCGCAAAAGAAAACATCATTCATGCTGCGCTTAATGCAAACCCTCAGTTTCCCATAATTACAGGTGGCGGACCAACATTGCGAAATAGTCAGGGTATTCCATGGTGTGCATCCTATATTCACTCCAATGGCGATTTAACAGTAGATTTAAGGAGCAACCTGGCGTCAGAATCCAGAGCAAAACTGGTTTACGAACATTTAATGAAATTTACCGATGATCCTTATGTAAAAGAAACGCTATCATTTTTAATGACCCGGGAGGTTGCCCATTACAAAATGTTTGAAGCCGCATTGGAAACCATTCAACCCAATTTCCCTCCAGGTGTATTACAGGCAGATCCAAGATTTACACAGCAGTATTTTAACTTGTCTCCACTTGAAGGAACCCGAGGACCTTGGAATGAAGGCAATATGCCAGGCATGCAGCAAGAATGGGAATATATTGCTCAGCCTGATGTATATGTTGCAGAAACACAAGGATTAAATAACCTTGAAGCGGATATGACAACAGATTTGGAACATACTGCAGAAGCCAATAAATTAATGAGCGAGATGCGCAGTACAGAAATTAAAGTTTCTGAACCAGATGGTGTAGCCCAATGGAGCAATTACTCAACTAAAAGTTAGTTTAAAAAAATCTTTATTCCATAGTCGTAGATGATCAAAAACTCCGGTGGAAGTGATTCCATCTGGAGTTTTTTGATTCTAACAAAGAATAATACATCTATTAGAACAGTAAATATACGCTGGCAAACCACTAAGCCTCTTGGCAATACCATTTGTTAAGCCTGTTATCTACAATATGTTGAATAAACCTACCGAGGCGGCCAAATTACCAGTTTTAACCCACCCAATTTAATTACTTAAAGTTAGAACCATTTTTCACGATCATGTTAATAGAAACTACTTTAACAATAAATGTACCCTCATGGGCATTCTGGAAAGCATTAATTACAAAAGAATTTGTTGATGACAGAGGTGGTTATTTTCAATGTGATTGGGCACCAAATAGCCCAATTAATTGGATAACAGATAAATGTGATGATCAATTTTGTGGCAAAGTACTTCAAGTACAGAAATTAAGTTACCTCAGTTATATAAAATATCAATCAGCAGTCCATCACCAGGTACACGCCTTGGTAAGTTACCAGATTTGGTGCAGTAACACACAAATTTCAGTAAAGGTTAGGGAAGATTTAATGCAAAATGCAAGTCGTGCAGAAATTGCCCAACATGTCAAATGGCTCAATCAACATTTAAGAAAACTAGCAGTAATATCAACAAAAATCAAGCATAATGCCTGATACCCTTAGGCTTCCTAAAACAAAAATAAAGATCATTAAAAAATCAGCTCCGCTATGAATGTTAAAGATACCATGTTGATTACCCTGCCTTCTGGAAAAAAAGTAATTATATTGCTTGCTATAGATAAAGAAGCCGTAGAAGAACTTTATCAATACCTTAAAATTGATGCATTTCAGTTTAAAAAGTCAATTGCTGAAAATGATAGTGATGTCTCCTATATTTCTGCAGGTTATAAGAATGATAGTGGAGAAATATTTTGGGAAGATGATCTTATCCCCATACCAAGGTGGTATGAAAACAACTAAAGCGCAGAACGATACCTGGCAAATAATACCGGTTGTTTTAATACCTGAAGTGATGATCATGCACCACACTTTAAAGTTTAACTTTTGTAAAATTTAGACTAAAAACTATCAATAGAGTAAAAAAAGGCTGTTTTTGCGTTAAATACGGCACTAAACAAGTATTTCGCCTTATGGTAAAATAATTAACTTGCACTATCTAAATAAGGCCTTTTATTCTTCATATTTTATCTATTATTGGTTAGAGGATATAAAGATAAGTCGGTTTAGAATGAAATTCTTGGCAGAAAGGTCAGGAAATTATTATAACAAAACTAAAATCATTTACCACATCAATAATGTTAAAAATTATACTGGCCGAAGACCATGTTATTGTTAGGAATGGCATTAAGCTGTTGTTAGAATATCAGTCAATGGTTGAAGTGATAGGAGAAACCAGCAGCGGACAAGGTGTATTAGACCTGATTGACTCTGGCGTGATTCCAGATATTGTACTTACTGATATTAACATGCCAGATCTGGATGGGATTGGACTAATCAAAGCTTTGAAAATCCAGCACCCAAAGGTCAAAGTAATTATCTTATCAATGATTGATAGCGAAAAATATGTTGCCCAGGCCTTTCTGGAAGGCAGCCATGGTTATCTGCTAAAAAACGTAACAGAAGATGAGCTCATGTTTGCGTTAAAAACAGTTTCCAATAACACCAAATACCTTTGTGTAGAACTCGCACAAAAATTATTAGATAAGCTTATAGGCACCATATCCGCCCAAAGCGAACAAGTAAGCCACCATGTAGATTTAACCATGAGGGAAATTGAAGTATTACATTTGCTTGCAGAAGGTTATACCAACCAGGAAATGGCCGATAAATTATTCTTAAGCAAGCGCACCATAGAAGGCCACAGGCAAACGCTTATTGATAAAACCGGATCTAAAAACACTGCTGCTTTAATTAGGTTTGCAGTATCTAACGGCTATTTAAATTAAAAGGCAAAAAGCCGGCAACCTTTTTAATGATTTAACAGAACTGATACCATGAGTGGTAGCCTGCTATTCCGCTTTATAAAATGTTTATCACATTTTCAACCTTTGATATAGTCAGCGCGGTATACAATAAAAAATGTGCGTTCAATACACTGATTCCTATTATATTAACATTTCCAGCAGCTAAATCGTTTAATTAAATTCATCATCTAGATTTAAAGAAAACTTTATACAACCAATAGTGTTAAAGAATCATAGAACCATCATTCTAAATAGGGTAACATGAGGACTTTAAAAACAGTTAAAATAGACTTCAGATTTCAAAACTGGGGAAAAACAGAGCGAATTGTATGTGAACAGGATCAATATGACAGTCATTCTTTTTCATTATTAAAACAGGGGCAAAATGTAGGTACTATTGTTAAAAAAGGTCAATTATGGATATCAAGCAACAATAATATTTTTCTTCCTGAAGACATCGCTAAAATTGGTGCCCATATTGATGATTACCTTAAAGGCCAGCATCTTTTTATTGGTTCTTCACATTAAAAACCAAATTAATCAGTCTACAGCATCACTCACCATTATGGCTCCAGCACTCAGCCTTCTAATTATTTTACCTTAAGTAATTCAATCAACCCAAACCGGGTTAATAAGTGCAGAAGCTAATATTACTGTCTTTATCTTTCTCCCTTTGTATAGAATAGAATGGATATGCTAATGCGCTATAGTTATAGTATGTTGAATACCCTATTTAAGCTGGATAAATACCTAAGTTGCTGAAGTGACTATTCTACCGTAAAGAAAAGCCCTATTTTTATAATACTAAATTATTTGATATGGCTAAAATTCTTGTATTGGAAAACGACTTTAGCAATGCTGAAGTCATCCAGTTAATATTAGAAGATCAACATTACGAAGTGGCCTGTATCCATGAAGCAGAGATATTACAAGATACCATCAAAACTTTTGACCCTGACCTCATCCTGATGGATATTATCCTGGATACCTATGATGGTAGGGATATTTGTAATGCTTTAAAAGAAAACAGACTTACAAGTCATATTCCAATCATGCTCATGACTGCCATGTTAGAAAGCCAGGTATATGCCAGGGAAAATAAAGCTGATGCCGTTCTGTTTAAACCATTTGAATACACCAGGTTAAATCAAGAAGTTGCCAACCTGATAGCTGTTTAATGTAATACTATCGCTCATCAATTCATATAGCCATAAATTAAAACTGGCTTATATAAAGTTAGTTCAATAAGATCATTACCCATTAATCAAGCAAACGATACATAACAAACGAGATATATACACTTATTTTTTAGCTGCTCTTGGAGCTTATACCATTATATATTTTCAATAATTTAAAAATTCACCCATACATTAATTATATATATGCGATCAGGATTTATTATTTCAATAAGCAAAACAGCAGGAATTGGATTAATCAGAGATTCTAATAATCAAAAAATTAGATTTCATGTAGAAGACACTAATGGTGTTCCTAACAAGGGAGACTTGGTTACCTTTGAAATCTCCTTTAAAAACTGGTCTTTAGCAGCTACAAATGTTATGGTTTTGCATCCACCCAAAGAATCTGCACAAGATGCACTCATATAATTCAAACTATTTAAGTGCAATAAAATTGATGTATTGATTAAATATTATCATCATCAGATAGCTCAATCCGTATTTTTCCCATTTTAGGAAAACAAATAATTGCTGTAAGCGTATATATGATAATTGCATCTACATTATCCGGCCTGTGTTAAAGGTTTTGATAGTAAATTCAGTAGACTTACATATTTGCATCAAATGAAAAAACCTCAAAACGGAGTTAACCAGCAGCCAGATCTTGCAACGAAGTCGTTAGATAACATTAGAATACTCGTTGTAGATGACCATGAAATTGTGCGTAAGGGATTACATGCCCTTCTTTCAGAACAACCTGATATGGAAGTAGTTTCAGTCGCATCAAACGGAGAAGAAGCCATGCAAATGCTAGAAGATGGCTTGCAAACTGACGTTTTACTTGCTGATTTGCATATGCCCGGAATGAATGGACTACAGCTAACCCAAAGTGCACTGGCATTATCAAATAAAATACGCGTATTTATCCTTACGTTAACAGATACCCACAATTTTGATCAGACAGCGAAAGAAGCAGGTGTTAGCGGCTATATATCAAAAACCGAAGATTTTAATGCGCTAATAGCGATGATCCGTTCTCATTGATATTAAAATTTTAGATCGCTTTTTGAGGAATGACAATAGATATTTGAGTTCCTTTACCCAAAGTAGAAGAGATATTAAATGTACCACCTAACAGGTTAACCTTATAACGAATGGTTTGCAGGCCAATGCCCACAGGTTCCGTATCAATGGTTTCAAATCCTTTGCCATTATCCTCCACCTCAACATGTATTTCATCACCATGTTCTTTTATGCTAACTCGTCCGAAACTTGCCTGGGCATGTTTGATAATGTTCATCATGAGTTCCTGAACCATTCGGTATATCGCCGTTTCAATAACCGGATTAATCCGTTCTTCCAACCCTTTCACCGTACAATAAAACTTAACGGTATTACTTAATTGACGGCAGATATCTTCAACCGCCGATTTCAAACCCCTGTCTTCAAGAAGTGTAGGTATCAGATCATGTGAAATTCTCCGACATTCAATAATTGAATCATTCAATAGATTCATAGAGTATCGGAGCGCATCTTCATTGCCATGCTGTTCATGTTCTCCATTAAATTTAATTTTATTTAAACTCAGCTTAACACCAAACAGTACCTGCCCTAAACCATGATGTAAACTTTCTGCAATCCTCCTCCGCTCCTCTTCCTGAGCGTTCAAAACCATTTCTGCAAGATGATGCCTTTGTTGCTGCTGCGTGACGAGGTTCCTCAATCGCTCCAACTCTTTTCTTTCAGATACATCTTCAATAATGGTATACCCCAACATCTTGTCCTCATCTTCGATGAGTATAGTAGTCACATGTACCCATACCGATGTATTATCCTTTTTAATTAAGCAGGTATCAATACTAAAAGAAGACATATCTGTGGTCCACAATGTATGCTGAAGCTTTTTCCAGTCGGCTTTAAATTTTCCTATCGATAAATCTGTGATCTTTTTACCCAGCATTTCTTCCTGCGTATAGCCCAGAATATTGAGCAAAGCCTGATTCACCTTAGTGATCCGCAAATCTGCATCAATGATTTTTTTCCCTAGACTAGATTGCTCAAAGATGGTTCGAAACCGATTTTGACTGCGCTGGTATTCCTCCTGGAGACGATCTTTTTCCTCCTGATTAATTGCCGTCTGTTCAATCAGTTCCTTTAGTGAGGTAATTTCGTCCTGTAATTGCTGGACTGTATTCTGCATGTGAATTAAATAGGATAATAACTCGCAAGATACAACATCTTTCTCTGCTTTGAGAAAGCCCTGTCAGTCAAAAACATGATTCATAAAGCAAAAAACGTATATATACGGTGATTAAACCGGTAATGAAAACATGCCGATTATTGAATATGATCACTTCTAAAACAGTTGAGCATAAATTGGTCCGTAACCTAAAAACTATACCTATCGTAATACCAACATCAAGCCAGATAAAGATAACAGCATTTTATTCAAAAAAAAACACCCATTCCAATATATGAAATGGGTGAAGGTAATTCATGTGTTTAATTTTTAAGGAGTTGAACCCGTAGGTGCGTTGGCTGTAGAATCACTGGTAGCACTTCCCGTTGTACTGCCACCCGTTGTAGTACCGTCGCTTGCAGAAGTACCATTTGTTTGAGAACTATCAAAACTATTGGTATCGGTTACATTGGTATCCAATTGTTGTTCCGTTCCTTCTGATTGATTTTCTGACTGATTCCCGCCACATGCGGCCAAACCTAATGATATGGCCAATGCTGTTACTAATAATTTCGCTTTCATAGTTTTACAATTTATCTGTTCATTTTAAATATTTCCTTAAACCCAATCGGGCTTAATGAATGCCATTAAAAATGCTTAATGACATTACACCTTTAATCAATGTTTCTGTTAAGAGATCTTTCGCATTGTTTAAGGTTTCAACATTATTGCAAAGCCCTAAGTTTTTGCTGATCGAGAAACGGGGGTTTATCCTTTATCGTTTAGGGTAGTTTAAATGATCAAAGCGCGAAACAACGCAATTACATGCACCATGAGTAGTAATAATCAGTTAAAACTTCTTAAATGCTGTACCTATTCGCTAACATAATCTCCCCTTCAAAGGCCAGTTACAACAGCAGATTTAATTGGAGATGAACAGTAAATGCATTTGATTAAGTGGAAAACCAGATAGGGATTTTTGTTGCTTCCATATCTACTTTCGAATAGTTGGGGTTGGAGATAAAGCACTAAACATTCACAATGTTAATTAGGCAAAAAGCAGAGGTTCAGAGATGGAAATATTGAGCAAAGAAATAATGGATGAAGCGCAGAAGCACTTTCAAATTTATTTAGAAATGAGAGGTTAATTTTGCTTAAAGAAATTGCAACGCAAATTTAGATTCGAGTGTATGCAGATAAAATGGAATCGTAAGAGTTAGGAATACTAATTTAATTATCGGATAAATATCTACAACTCGCAATATTCATCCGATAATTTATTCATTAACCCTGTTATTTTGGAGCATCTTGATTAGCCGTATTTGGCATGTTACCCGCTTCTCCGGGATTTCCTTTTTCAGGATCTGCCCTGGCCTCTTCTGATCCAAAATCACCTTCCCCTACTTCACGGCTTAAAAATTCAGCATCACTTTGTACTTCATTAATTTTGCTGTTTTCATTACTGCGGTGGCGGGGAACCTGGTTATCAGGCATATTTGACCGATCTGGTGATTGTGTAGATTTTGGGTCTCTTAAATTTTCATTCTTTCTTTCTTGCTCTTCCATATCTCATAAGTATATAAATTAATAACAATCAATCTGCAATCAGGTTTTATCAAAGTTCCACGCTAATGCTTTATAATGCTTTCTCATCACTTATTTGCAAGCTTTAACACTGAGAATTCAATAATCATGCAGTAGAGCCCCTATCCGCCTAACGGCACCTTTAACCTGAAAGAGAAAGGGCGATGGAAAATAACATTTCTCGAAACCCACATCGTAAAATAAACTCCCCTCCTTTTTTTCATGGAGGGGCTAGGGGTGGTTAGGACAAGACAAATCCCATTCAAAGAAATCGTCATTCCGACCGCAGTTGAGGAATCTTTGAACGTTGTATACAAAGTGATAAACCCCCATCCGCCTAGCGGCACCTTTCCCCTGAAAAGGAAAAGGCGATGAAAATAACATTTCTCGAAACCCATATCGTAAAATCCGACTCCCCTCCTTTTTTTCAAGGAGGGGCTGGGGGTGGTTAGGACAAGACAAAACAAATCCCATTCAGAGAAATCGTCATTCCGACCGCAGTGGAGGAATCTTTGAACCTTGCATACAAACCCCTATCCGCCTAGCGACACCTTTCCCCTGAAAGAGAAAGGGCGATGGAAAATAACATTTCTCGAAACCCACATCGTAAAATAAACTCCCCTCCTTTTTTTCAAGGAGGGGCTGGGGGTGGTTAGGACAAGACAAATCCCATTCAGAGAATCGTCATTCCGACCGCAGTGGAGGAATCTTTGAACTTTGCATACAAACCCCTATCCGCCTAAAGGCACCTTTCCCCTGAAAGAGAAGTGACGATAAAAAACGATCCCACTCAGAGAAATCGTCATTCCGACCGCAATGGAGGAATCTTTGAACTTTACATACAAACCCCTATCCGCCTAACGGCAAATTAATAGAAGCGTTAGATGCAAATAAGGAATTGTACGAAAGATTGTTAGCGAGTGAGAGGGAGAAAAGTAGAGATATTGAAGGGTAGATAGACAAATTTGCTATAAAAGTAAAAGCCCGATCAGTGATGATTGGGCTTTTTGCTTTTAGCTCTTTATATAAAAAGGAAATTATTATTAAGATTATAAAAAAAAGGAGATTATAATTTTATCTCGTCTTTAGCAAATGAAGAGACAGTTAATCTATGAACACCTAAAATTCTTCCAATAGCACTGTAAGAAATTTTTCTAGCCATAAGGTTTTTGATCTCTTCTTCTTTACCAGTAAGCTTACGAATTTGAGAACGACTACCTTTTGGCCTACCCAATATTTGTCCTTCAGCTTTTCTTCTAGCTAGTGCTTCTTTTGTCCTTTGTGAGATAAGATTACGTTCAATTTCTGCTGAAAGCCCAAAAGCGAATGCCAATACTTTCGAATTTATATTATTTCCCAGCTCATAGTTTTCTTTTACAGTGTAAACCATCACATCTTTTTCCATGCAATCGTGCAGTATTTTCATAATTTGCATGAGATTTCTTCCTAAACGAGACAATTCCGAGACCACCAATATATCCCCTTTTTTCATTCTATTTAATAATTCTCCAAATTTCCTTACATCTAGTTTTTTGGTAGAACTTATCGTTTCTTCTATCCATTCTTCAATATCAAAAGTTTTAAGTTTAGTAAAGTTTAGGATCTCAAACCGTTGATTTTCGGTAGTTTGCTTATCTGTACTAATGCGGATGTAGCCGTAATTCATATTGCTGTTATTTTAAGTATCTAATATTAATGACAACAAATGTATCTTTTAATTTAGCCACACAATTTATTAGCACTTAAAGTAATTAAATTATAGGAGCGTTTTTATTAGTCAAAATAAAAATCAGATTGGGGCTTTTTCTTCTACCGATGGTTGGGTAATATTATCACCGATTGAAGCAAGTATAAAAGCGAAAATAGAAGCAGTTGGCACACCGTTACGAGACTGGGATATTAACATTTATAGAGGTATTTTGACAGGGTATAATGAAGCTTTCATTATTGATAAAAAAACAAGGGATGCACTCATACAAGCATCGCCTAAAAATGGCGAAATTATACGTCCGATTTTAAGAGGCAGAGAGATTCATAAATATTGGATTGAAAAAAATGATCAGTACTTACTTTTCATACCATGGCATTTTCCGTTACAAAATGACCCAACTATAAATGGTTCGTCTCAAGTGGCCGAAGAAAAATTTAAAATTGACTTCCCATCAATTTATGATCATTTAAAAGGATTTAAGGATAGTCTGAGTCAAAGAAATCAATCAGAAACAGGTATCAGATATGAATGGTATGCCTTACAAAGATTTGGATCGAATTATTCGAATAACTTTCAAATGCCTAAGATTATCTACCCAAATATGACTAAATTTCTTCCGTTCTATTATGATAATGAAGGAAATTACTTAAATGACAAATGCTTTATGATTACAGGCAAACATTTAGGCTATCTTACTGCATTTCTAAATTCATCTATTTTTAAATTCTGTTTCAGAGATATATTTCCAGAACTCCAGGGTGGGACGAGAGAGCTTAGAAAAATCTTCTTTGAGACTATTAGAGTATTAGAAGTTAGCGATCTAGAAAACGACCTTTTCAAAACAAAAATTGAAGAAATTCAGGACAATAAAAAAAATGGGCTCCCAACTTCAGAACTTGAGTTAGGAATTGATAATTTATTATTTGATAAATATGATTTGACAACTGAAGAGCGTGCAGCAATCGGCTTCATTAATATTTTATAAAGTAAGTATTTCATCTATAAATTTATAGCAGTTATAGACTCCAAGGAACAAACTGACTATAGAACTATAATCGCTGTCGATTAAATTACAGATTTGCTTTTTCAACCACGTCAATCTGATCCGAATCTAAATCAAACAATTTATAAAATGCCAGGTCGATTTCTTTTAATGTTTCCTTGCTATTATTTTTAAGTGCTTTATCTGCTAGCATGTTCATTTCTTCTTCAAGTATCGGATTTGGTTTAATTGCGCAGATTTGATCAATGTATATTTTTATCCATCTACGAGTTCCAACACCTGATGTGGCCGCAATTTTGTCGAAGTACCATTCGCATAATCTCGAATTTAAATATGTAAGTAAGTATTTTAAATGCAAACCAGTCATAAAAAAAATAGTGTTGTTTAGGTAAATGCCGGTTTTGTCTAGAGTGAAATTTGGATGATCTGTAAGCTCAATCCAAATTATTTTTTCTTTCTCCAGATCTTCAAGATAAGCACAATTTCGGAGATTGGACCAATGTTGCCCTTTATCTTGCCTTTTCGCTAATGCAGTCTCATATTGTTGTAAGTGCTCGAAGATTGCTGGATAATCATTTTTTGCATTAATTGCCTTTGCCCCATTTTTCGATCCATTGTGTGTATTTATGATATATTGATCAGCAAAGCTCGCAGTATATTTTTTTATGTCCCTGCCTCTTAAAATCGGACGTATAATTTCATCAGCTTCTGGACAATTTTTAAGAAGTTCTTCACGCTTACTTGCATCTATAATAAAGGCTTCGTTAAACCCTGTTTTAATCCCATAATTTATCTGAATATCCCAATGCTTAAGGGGAATTCCTTTCTCTTCGATTTTACGCTTAATTTCAGCTTCAATATCATTTAAAATTACCCATCCATTTTCTTTAGAAAAGTTAGAGACAATGTTTTTATTTTGACTAATAAAAACGCTCATTTTTTCTATACTACCTAAACTTTTATCAATAAGGCAGGTTTCCGTTTCACCTATATAATCTCCTTTCTGAGCCAAAAGAATGTTTGTGTCAACAGTAGCGGAATCAAAAACTTGATAACCTCCAAAATCAACTAACAATAGTGGGTTTGTTTTTTCAAGAAAAAATTTTCTTGTTGCCTGCCCATAATTAGCACGCATCCATTTGTTTGAAGTAATATAACCAAAGAAATAACCAGGTTTTAAAAGATTAATTGCTTGTTCATAAAATAAACAATATATATCACCAGTTCTGGTAAACGTCGCGTAATTCTGTTTTTGCAGTGCATCAGCATCAGCACCCATTTTTTGCAACTGTATATATGGTGGGTTACCAATAATAACTTCAAAGCCTTCAAAATCTCCATTATTGTCTAGCACTTCAGGAAATTCAAACCGCCATTCAAAAGCATTTTTATAGATTACATTACTTTCAATTTCTGAAATCTCTAGTTCAATTTTATCAATACTAATTTGCAGTTTTTTAACCTCTCCCTCCATGTCTTTTACTGCTCTCTTCTGCCCAAACAAATCGAAATTATTTCTTGCTAAACTTTGTTGTCCTCGTAGTTCTGACAGTTTTTTCCGCCTGGGATCGCGTATCCGTACAGTTTCATGAAAATTTTCTTTTATCTCTTTAATAAACCTCCTCAACTCTTCCTTCGCCTCTTTACTTGGGGCATCTTTATAAGCTTGTACCGCAAGCTTATAAGTTGCTATTCCAAATTGGTTTTTCTTAAAAACATCAGATAGGTCTTCTGTTAAACTATATTTACTTAAAAGCGAATTCCCTTGCTTAATATTGATATCAATATTAGGCAAAGTTTCCAATTCTAATTGTTCAGATGCTTCATCGGCTGACTTATAATAAGCATGTTTTAAGAGCTCAATCCACAATCGCAGCTGACAGATTTTTACAGAATTAGGATTGATATCTACCCCGAATAAACATCTTTCTATGATATTTCTTTTTTCATTAAAAAGTGTTTGTTGAATTTTCTGGATATCTGGCGAAACAGAATACTTTCCATAAGTATTTTGATTAACACTATATTCAAAAAAGTCTTGCGTTTTATGATCTGTAATTACTAATTCATCATTGGCAATACTAATGTCTACATTGCCGATTCTTGTACCAAATTCATCAGCAAATATGCCTAACTCTGCTTTTATAACTATTAATTCATTTAAACTGGAAACAAGAAAATGGCCCGATCCAACAGCTGGGTCTGCAACTTTAACACTTTCCAAAACTCTATTGAATTCTAATACATCCTTTTGATTTCTTCGATCAGCTAAATGATTTCTCAAATCTCCTATGCTTTCACATTTCCAACTATAGGTATCATTAAATTTCTTTATTACTGCTTTACGAATAGTTTCATTACATAAAAACATAGTAACAGCGCCTGGGGTGTAGATAGACCCATCTCTGTATCCATTTATTTTTTCAAAAACGAGACCAAGTACAGAAGCATTTATGATTGTTTTATTGTCTTCTTGTATTTCCTCTTTTCCTACCGATGCGAAATCATAGGCATCAAGAAACTCAAAGAAATAATGTAATGTATTCATAACCGAAGTATCTTTTTTAGACACACCTTTTTTGATTACGGAATTTACATACAAAGGGATATCCAAATAATCATCTAATGCATTAACCTTAATGGTAAGATCTTCTAGTTCTGAAATCTCAAATAACGAACTATTTAAATACGGTATATGCCCATACTTTTGCTGTATTACAGGTGTTCTATCAAAATTTCTTTTTGCTAATACCTGAAAAAACAGTTTGTATAGTTCGTCATAATCCCTAATAACATTCGTATTTAAATACCTGTATTTCTTATCAAGATTGTGATATTTTAAGAGTTGAGCTTCTAATAACTTTAAGAACAGAATTCTATTTACCCATGTAATAGATAAATCTAATGCAAGGTTAAATAATCTATCTTCTTTACTAGAACCGAATTGAAGTTTAGCTGGGACTTTTCTAATACTATCTTCAACTTCTAGAATATTAATAGTATTCTCCAAGATAGAACCAGGATTTCTTTTACCCTCTTTAAGTCTTCTAATAATCTTTTTACCCCCCTCTTTTTCTTCCTCTAGCCCTATTAAATGAAGAAGTTCAGTAAAGAATCCTTTATCAAGCGAATTACTATCGTTAACAAAAGGGAGTTTTAATAAATGTACGGGACTAAAAAATTTATATAGCGATATTAACTTATTATCATCTTTATCACTTTTACTACGAAGATTTTTTTCATAATGTCTAATATCAAAATGAGCAAAACTAATCTCTTTATCTAGTTCATGTAGAAAAGGTTTAACAATTTCGTTATAAAAAAGCCCAGTGGTGGTACTTATTTTCTGTCCTGAATTCCATTCTTTATAAGCTTTCTGTAAATCTTTACTTTGCGTAAAAATTTTTTCGAACAAAGTGGCATCAAAAACAAACCATTCATAAATATTGGTAATAATAAGGTGAGTTAATGAACTATTTTTTTTATCCATTCGCTCTCTTAAAAAATACAAAATCAGTTCATGCATGGCTCGTGCATTCAGATTATCCTTCGTAATCATTTCTACCCGGTTGGTTGGCTTTTTAACCTCAAACATAACACCAACAGGGCTTTGAGCCGAAACTGAAGTATGAATAACAAAATCCGTTCTTCCGTTCGTAGCAATTAAATGATCTGGATGAAAAAATGTATTTTTCAAAAAATCCATTAGGTGTATTTTCACATTTTCCTCAGACTCCTTTTCATCAATATGGGATAGTAAATTTGTTAATTTTAGTTTAAAATTATCTAAGTCTTTTCTACGCGGCTTTATCAAGCGATAAGCTTTATTTAAACTATTTTTTATGTCAGTATAAGAGATCGTCATGAAAATATTTAATGAGAAGATGATTACAAGAGGTATTGTCAATAATACTAAAAAACATTCAGCTTAAAAGATAAAGAGCTATTAAAATGGGCTATATATAATAAATCTAAAATGATGTAAGCATTTGAACCCTCATTTGTTCTTTTTTAAATTGAAGTAGTTGTAGCAAGTATAGTTATCTAATCGCTCACTTGGTCTTATCATTAAGGTTATATTAATTTTTTCAAACTTCCTTATCTCTATGCGCTAATACTTACGGTTTCCCGTACCCCCTTCAAAAAAAACCAACACACCCCTATAAGTTGTAAACCTAAATCCCTATCTTGATTTCAATTAATCAAATATTTACTTCTTAAAACAAAAAAAGAATGTCTAAAACGTATGAAACCGGCCATGCCAAAAATGTGGCCAACTTTGAAACCCTGATCACCTATTTAACCAGCTATGGAGCAACCTACAACCCCAGTAATGACAACATTAATTTATCCAGTTTAAATGATAAAGCCATAGCAGCCAGAGCGATCACCAAACAGGTAAACGAATTAATTGCGATAAACAGCAATTGGGTTGCTGGCCGCGCAGAAGCCTTTGAACCCTTAAATAAGTTAAGCACCCGTATTTTTAATGCTTTAAAAGCCAGCAATTTATCAACCGCTGTGATAGATAATGCAGCCACCAATCACCGTAAAATACAAGGCAGGCGTGCATCTGCTAAATTAACCGAAGAGCAAAAACAACAATTGGCAGCAAGTGGTACAGTGGTAAATCAGGTTTCCGCATCGCAACAAAGTTTTGATAGCAGGTTAGATACCTTCGAAAAACAAATTCAGCTATTGGGAACCATACCGCAATATGCACCAAACGAGGTAGAATTGAAAGTAGAAACACTTATGAATATGTATAATAATTTGCTGACAAAAAATCGCGATGTGATTTCAAAAAATGCAGAGTTAAGTAATGTCCGCCTCCATCGCGATCAAATCTTATACGATCCTAAAACGGGTATGGTTGCACTCGCCTTAAATGCGAAAGACTATTGTAAATCTGTTTTTGGTGTAAATACCCCTCAATACAAACAAATTTCAGGTATAATCTTTAAAAATTAGCAGCATAACAAAATGAAAACAATCATCCCTATCCCATCTACAAAATAAAGCAGCAACAGAAAAAAATCAGTTGCTGCTTTTATTTAATCCCCACCCGTCATCATACATCCCCCCCTGCCGAAATCCTTACTGATCGACCTCCAACACCTTTACACTTTTCCATACTGCCCTTAATTTTTAGTTCAACGCTGAGGTTGCCGTCCGCATTGCTGATATTGCCGTCCGCATCGCTGAGGTTGTCGTCCGCATTGCTGAGGTTGCCGTCCGCATTGCTGAGGTTACCGTCCGCATCGCTGAGGTTGCCATCCGCATCGCTGAGATTGCCGTCCGCATCGCTGAGGTTACCGTCCGCATCGCTGATATTGCCGTCCGCATCGCTGAGATTGCCGTCCGCATTGCTGAGGTTGCCGTCCGCATCGCTGAGGTTGCCGTCCGCATTGCTGAGATTACCATCCGCATTGCTGAGATTACCATCCAAAGTAAAAAATGAAAGCAGAAATAGCCCCTATCCGCCTAACGGCACCTTTCCCCAAGAATGGGAAAGGGCGAGAGAAAAAACATTCTTCGCACCCAGCGATGGGCACCCTGCTATTTACACCCTACTATCCGGCCTAGGAGATGATGGAAGGAGAAAACGTTAAAGCTTCTGCAAAAACTTTCAAGCCACCACTGCCCAAGGCAGCGCATATTCTGCGATTTTTCATCGCTGCTTGTGCTGCCGAAATAAAGCTTTAACGAATTTATCCAACATCAGATCCAAGCCTCGGCTTTTTGTTACTTTTGGGCCAAGCCAAAAGTAAAAGCCCTTCGGCGGCAGCGCAGCTGTACCGATTTCACATCGGTACAGCCAACTTAGTGTTAAAACTTAAATCAGTGTAAAATACGCGAATTGATTTTAAGCTAAACTTCAATCTCCCCAGCCTTGTTCTTAAACCATCACCACAGGTTGTGCAAAACCCTATTCATTTGTACAACCAAACATTTACCAGGAAAACTAAACCATAAATTATGTTAGCAATGAATTACAGAGGGCCGTTCAGGGTCCGGGCAGAACAACGTCCAATGCCAGAGATCCTACATCCGGAAGATGCAATTGTGCGTGTAACCCGAACTTGTATCTGCGGATCCGATCTTCACCTCTACCACGGAATGGTACCCGATACCCGTGTGGGCTCCGTATTTGGACATGAATTTACAGGCGTTATTGTAGAAACAGGCCCTTTGGTAACCAATGTAAAAATTGGCGATCAAGTATTGGTACCCTTTAATATTGCCTGTGGCAAATGTAATTTTTGCAAGCAAGGGCTTTACGGAAATTGCCATGAATCAAACGCCATGGCTACCGCAGTAGGGAGCATATTTGGCTACTCACATACAGCAGGAGGCTTTGATGGCGGACAAGCAGAATACGTGAGGGTGCCATATGCCAATGTTGGACCAACCGTAATTCCGGCAGATATGGATCCGGATGATGCTGTTCTACTAACCGATGTAGTACCTACAGGCTATCAGGCTGCCGAAATGGGCGGAATTAAAGAAGGTGATACCGTAGTGGTATTTGGAGCAGGCCCAATTGGTATTATGGCTGCCAGATGCGCCTGGTTTTTCGGCCCGGCAAGGGTAATTATTATCGATCATATTGATTACAGATTAGAATTTGCAAAAAACTACGCCAAGTGCGAAGCCTATAACTTTAAATCAATGGATGATCCGGTGGTTTTTATTAAAAGAATTACAGATTGGTACGGCGCAGATGTATGCATTGATTGTGTAGGTTGCGAAGCAGAAGGAAATGCCCTGCAAACCTTTACAGGTAAAATGACACTGATGCAGGCCGGATCAGCTACCGCATTTCAATGGGCAATTAATTCAGTAAAAAAAGGCGGAATTGTATCTGTTGTAGGTGTTTATGGCCCCCCATTTAATTTTGCACCCATTGGAAACATCCTCAATAAAGGCATCACCCTACGGGCAAATCAGGCCTCTGTTAAACGCCTTTTACCCAAGTTAATTGATCATGTTCAATCAGGAAGGTTAAATCCGAAAGGACTAATCACCCACCGCATTCCATTGCAGGAAGTATCTGATGCCTATCACATCTTCTCTTCAAAACTTGATGAATGCATCAAAACCGTACTTATACCTTAATAAAAAAAACTATGAAAACGGAAAATACCAATATAGATTACCAGCAAATCCCAGGGTGGGGAATGGATATGGATCCTGATAATGAACCCACCTACCCCATGAAAAATTACACGGGTGATGATCATAACCGATTGAATTACGAACGCTCAGCACAACAGCCTGTAGAAATTGAATTGCTCAAATCAATTGAGCGACCTGTTTATCCTGTGGTATTTGGCACTACGGTTCCGCCATCAGGCCTGAGCGGCATCATCAGGCGTTATGCCTTTAAACATAGTGAAGATCGCTACCGCCACTGGATTCCCTTAATTCTTGCCGATAGAATTAATGCCTGGGAAGGAATTATTGAAGATCTCGGTAAGGGTGTTTTTCCTAATATCCTGGCAGAACGAGGCATTAAAGCGGAGTTGAAATACAATGCTGCTGGTTTAGCTAAAAAAGTACTGGTAGCTGCCGTAGTCGGTACACTATTGTTCACCTATCTTTCTAAAAAGAAAAAGTAGTGATATAGAAACATGCTATTGATCTGATTTCAATACATTGGGCTTGTTGAACACCATTTAATGGTTTTCAACAAGCCCAATCATTTTACAGCATCAATAACCAGGCTAACAAAATATCAAATCATTTACAATAGTAGAAACACTTGATAATTTGGTTTCGCTTAAGGGCATTTTGCTGTTAACCTAAATTGAATAGTTGTTTTGGTGATGCTATAATACCACCAAACCGTTACCAGGCAAAAAATTTAAACGTTATCTCAAACTAAACAATCAAACAGTTGTTGTAATAATTTAACAATCATATGGCTAAAATTTTTGTACTAGAAGACGATAGAGATATACGAGAAGTGGTAGAGTGGATTCTGGTATCTGAAGATTATGAAGTAGTTTCTTTTGAAAATGTAAATGATTTTATGAGTAGAGATACCAGAGAATTGCCAGACCTTTTTATCTTAGATGTAATGTTACCAGATGGATCTGGATTGGAAGTTTGTAACCAGTTAAGGTCTGAAAGTCTGCAAAACCATATCCCCATTATTATAATGAGTGCTCATGCCAGTTTAGAACAGGTAAGTACAGGTTGTAAAGCTGATGCCTTTATACAAAAACCCTTCGAGCTGGATTTTTTTCTAAATAAAATCCGTACTAATATTCATAGTTAACCTTTTTGCCTCTTCCATCATAATTAATCAATTAAATTGTTGATGATGTATGGTTACGTGCAAGATTTATCCCATGTAATAAACAAGATATAAATATACAAACCCTTTTACCTCAACCATTTTTTATTATATTGTAGTCAATCAACCTACATGAATAGTATCTATGCAAAGTCAAAATCAGCAAATTAATGCCCTCATTGAATTGAATGATGAACTGGAAAATTATTTCCGCAATACCATTATTCCTCAATTATTTGTAGATGCCAATCTGATCCTGCGAAAATTCACTCCTCCAGCCATGAAGCAGTTTAAGCTTCATCCTCATGATATTGGAAAGTCGATTATGGATATTAAAGACAACTTTCGCTTCCCTACTATCATAGAAAACATTGAACATGTAATTAAAACCGGAGAGTTGCTGGAAAAAGAAATTCAGACTACTGATATGCGCTGGTACCAGATGAACATACTGCCATATCTAGTGCAGAAAGGGAATCAGAATAATGGCGTGATCATTACTTTTGTAGATATTACCCTTAGGATTCATGACCTGAAAGAACAGGAAAAGTTAATTATGGAGCATGAGCTTTTATTGGATACCATTTCACATGACATTAAAACGCCATTAACCAGTTTAACCTTAACCATCGAAATGCTCAAGAAAACGCCGGAAAAGGGAATGGTAAAATTCCCGGCTTTGCTTGAAAAAATAGAAAATGGCCTGCATAAAATTAAAGGGATTGTTACTGAACTAACAGATTCACGTAAAACAGATCAAAATTATAAATCTGTTGAAGAACTGCTGGATATTGAACAAATCCTTGAAGATGTTCGGCTCACGCTTGCCCCGCAGATTTTGGAATCAAATGCTTCTATCTGCTGGGATATAACCCACTCAGAAGTTTTATTTGTACGCCGGAAACTTCGAAGTGTGCTCTATAATTTAATCAGCAACTCCATCAAGTACAGAGATCAGCAACGCCGCCCGGAAATCCTCATTAGAACTTTCACAGAAGATGATTTTTTTGTCATCTCAGTTGCTGATAATGGCAGAGGTATTAATAAGGAAGATACAGACAAAATATTCACGAAATATGAAAGAATTTCCCGTGATGTAGAAGGCACCGGCGTTGGGCTTCACCTCGTGAGGGAAATTGTTAACCTTTCTGGAGGAAAAATTGTAGTGGATAGTACACCCGGAAATGGAACGACATTTAAAATTTACATCAAAAACCATCAATAGGAAATACCTGATCTACAAATGAAATCTATGCTTTAAACAGGAGTTGAATCAATCCGCCATCATTTTAACCAACGGTTAATGAGGAAGCCGGATGATAAAGGATGTAGCTTCAATATCAGACTCCACACTGATTCCGCCACCGTGAGCCAAGGCAATTTCTTTAGCAATATAAAGCCCTAAACCTAAACCCTCCTGCCCAGGCCTCACTTTCCCTCTCGAAAAAGGCTTAAACAAGTGTGGCAAAATATGTGGTGGTATCGGTGTGCCGGAATTGGAAACAATCAATTTTTTATCTTCAGCACACTCATTCATAGTCACCCTAATTGGCTTGCCCTTTTCTCCATGAGTAATGGCGTTACCCAATATGTTAGAAAGCAATTGAGCAATCCGCTTATAATCTGCCCTTAATGCAGAAGATAAGGAGATGTTTTTTATAATTTCAACATCAGGCCAAGCCATGTTCAGCTCCACAATAACCTGATCAATGGTTTCATCCAGGCTTAATTGATTCTCATAATTGAGCTTAATTCCACCACCCAATCTGCCACTCGCAAAATCAAGAATATTATCAATCAATCCTTTTGTACGTGTTGTCGCATCGCGGATAATGGTCGCCAAACGCTTATTGCGTTCATCAAGATCACTCCGCAGCTGAAGTTGCACCGCATTCGAAACAGCATTCACCGGGTTTCGAAGATCATGCCCCAGCATCGCAATAAACTGCTCTCTGGTTTCAGCACTCCGTTTTTCAACCTTCAGTATCCGTTTGCTTTCAGCAAGCTCATCTTGCGAATCTAAATGAAATCCGATCAGTTCAGCGAAGAGCGAGAAAGTCTTAATTACTTTTGAATTGTTAACCTGATTCGGAACCCGGTCAATGGCGCAAAGTGTACCAAAAAAATCACCGCTTTTTAATATGACAGGAACCGATATATAACTTTGTAAGCCATATAATTTAGGCGTGTGGTGATTCTTATAGACCGGATCCTCATCAAAATGATCAATGGCAACCACCTGATGGTGGTACATGATTTCATTACATATCGTGGTTTCAAGTTGAAGCGCTCCCCCAACTTCCAAACCAAAGTTAATTTTATCCAGCGTAGCGCAGGCAATCCATGAATTTTCACTTACACGAGCAATCGCTGCGAACCCCATTCCTGTAATTTCACATGCTACTTCCAGTATATTTGCGACAGATGGGATAAGTGAGACCCGCTCAATATCTAATTCGATGTTTGATTTTTCTGTTTTACTCATTCATTCGTTCCCAAGGGAAATGATTAATTTTCCAAAAAGGCATAGTAAAGTTAGTAAAATCTTGTATAATTTATTTGTTTAATTTGATGTTAGATTCTACAAACAATTGCTGTTTTTTGTAACTTGTGATCCAATTAAAGCAAATATAACTTTACTTACCAAAGCCAGAATAAGCAGCAGAGCATCAATACTTAATGGAACAAATCAGAAAATATTTTGAAAAGAATTTAAAAATGAGCGATCAGGATTGGAAAGCCTTTTCATCAAAAATAGAACGCTGTGAATATCCAAAAAAGCATCTGCTTTTAAAAACCGGACAAATCGAAAAGCACTTGTCTTTTGTAGAAAAAGGCATTATCCGGTTTTACCTGCCAAAGGAAGAAAACGACCTGACCTTTACCTTTGTTTTTGATGATGGTTTTGTGAGTGCTTATGATTCTTTTCTTACTCAGCAAGCATCCGCTTACCAGGTTGAAACGTTAGAAAAAACCATTCTCTGGCGAATCTCTTATGATGACCTGCAAACCATTTATCAAGAAACTGAAATTGGGAACACCATTGGCCGGCATGCCAGTGAAGATTTATTTCTAAAAAAATCAAAACGAGAACTGTCCCTTTTGAATGATACCGCAGAGCAACGTTACCTGAAATTATTTTCAGAACAGCCGCAACTCATTAAACAGATACCGTTGAAGTATATCGCCTCCTATATTGGCATTACCCCGCAAGCACTCAGCAGAATCCGTAAGCGAATTTCTTAACCTGGGTTCATTGTTACATTAGATAAATAGCCAGACCTTTACCAAAAAAAACAATGAAACCTTTACTCGTTTTAATCAGTGTATTTATTCTTTCTCTAGCCTTCAATAAAATTTTCCGGGGGAATTATGAACCTGCGCTTTCCGGCAAAATTGCAATGTCTGTGATGTTGCTATTTACCGCCTCTGCACACTTTGCCTTTAATAATGGAATGGCCATGATGCTGCCAGATTTTGTACCTTATAAAGCACAGGTAGTATACCTAACAGGAATTATTGAAATTGCCGCCGCCATTGGTCTGTTTATTCCAGCATTCAGCGTAATGACAGCCTGGTTGTTAATTGCATTTTTTCTCCTCATCCTTCCATCAAATATATATGCAGCAATTAAGCATATTGATTATCAAAAAGCCACCTATAACGGAAGTGGGATAAATTATCTATGGTTCAGAATCCCTTTACAAATACTGTTTATTGCCTGGACCTACTTATCGGCAATCAAAAACTGGCAATGATCGGTTTTTACAGGGATGTAAAAACACACTGATAATCCTTTTATACTGAGTTGGATTAATAATATGCCTTACAGGCGACCGTAATTCCCCTCTTTCAGAGGGGATGGTCGCAGACCGGGGTGTTAAAATCAATTCATAATGATCAAATTCAGGTTTTTATTTTAACAGCTGTTAATCTGCTGCTAAATGATCACTTGTAGATTGTTCCATATCATCAGTTGCCCATTGCGCCATCGCTTGAATTACTGGTAAAATTTTTAAGCCGGCAACACTTAGCCGATAGGTAACAAAAGGTGGAACAACCGCCTTTGCCTCTCTGATGATTAACCCGTCTGATTCCATTTGTTTAAGGTGTTGGATCAATACTTTCTCAGTGATGGCAGGTATTGCCCTCTTTAGTTCCCCATACCGTTTCACTCCCTCAACCAAATGATAGATGATAAAGGGCTTCCAGTATCCGCCAATCTTTTCCAGGGTATACGTTACCGGGCATAGGTTAAGCGCTATTTTTTTATTCTGCTGTATGGTAGATGATTGTTTAATCAATGACATATGGATACACACTTTGGGGTAAGTACTTGTACAAGAGTATTTGCGAATATACCTTTATGCTACTTAATTTAAAATAAACAAGATGAAAATTACAATTACCGGCTCGTTGGGCAATATAGGTAAGCACCTTTCTCAGATACTAATCAAAGAAGGCCACGATCTTACAGTTATTAGCAGTAATAAAGAGCGAAAAGCAGAAATTGAAAAGATTGGTGCAAAGGCAGCAATTGGATCTGTTAAAGATCTTGCTTTTTTAAAATCAGTATTTGCAGGTGCAGATGCAGTATTTGTGATGACTCCGCCAAACTATGGCGAACAAAACATCATTCAAAAAACCATTGAGGTAGGCGAAACATTTAAGCAGGCCATTGAATCAGCAGGTATCAAAAGAGTGGTGATGTTAAGTAGCCTTGGTGCCGATTTAGCAGCAGGAACAGGGCCTATTGTAGCTTTACATCAGATAGAACAAAACTACAAAACATTAAACAATACCTTTGTTACTTTTCTCCGCCCTGGTTATTTCTATTCCAATTATTATAGAGATATCCCTATGATTAAAAATGCAGGTTTTATGGGATCGAATTATCCTGCCGAAACCAGAATTCCACAGGTACACCCGGAGCACATTGCTGCGGTAGCTGCTGAAGAACTGATAAAGACTGGCAGCGAATACTCTATTCGTTATATTGCCAGTGATTATATCTCCGTAGGCGAAGCTACTCAAGCCATTGGACAGGCCATTGGAAAACCAGATTTAAAATGGGTAGAATTTAGTGATGAAGAGTCTTTAAGTGGCATGAAACAGGCAGGTTTTTCAAATGAACTTGCAGCGTTATATGTTGAAATGGGTAGTTCTATGCGCAATAACCTGTTACAGGCTGACTTTGATAAGAGTGGCGCACCAATTACAGGGACTGTAAAGATCAATGATTTTGCAAAGGAGTTTGCTACTCATTTTAATTAATCAGATCTGTTTAACGATCAGGATACCGAACCTCCTGATCGTTATTTGGCTTTACCTTCAATTGTAATTACACTTTGCAATCAGAAAAGGATTTACACTAAAGATTTATCGAATTAAGGCTTCTCTTCTTTTCCAGTTGGTGATTTCAGATATACAGTAGCACTGAAACGATAAGCCTGGCTTTCCAATTTAAGCATTCCACCATGTGCCTCTAAAATTTCTTTGCAAAGCCAAATGCCCAAACCTGAACCAGAGGTGATGGATCTCCCTTTGGTAAAAGGAGTTCCCAGCACTGCAACATTTACCTGCTTCTGAAGAATGGGATTTTGAAA
This sequence comes from Pedobacter psychrotolerans, assembly GCF_004340665.1. GTDB lineage: Bacteria > Bacteroidota > Bacteroidia > Sphingobacteriales > Sphingobacteriaceae > Pedobacter > Pedobacter psychrotolerans. The sequence goes on along the minus strand of NZ_SLWO01000001.1, from coordinate 699,356 downwards.
ACTGATCACCAGATTATCATTAACCTGCTCAATCGAACAAAGCAGTGTAGCACCCTGAGGCATATATTTCAATGCATTTTGTAGAAGGTTTTGCCAAACCATCTCCATCTTTTCAGCGTCTACCTCCATTTCAAAAGATGCGATGCTCTCGCTAAATTGCATGTCGTAAACAATGTTTCGCATTTGAGCCTGATGGTTATTTCTGGCAAAAACCTTAAATAACTGATCGGAAATATCAATCTTGCTTTTTATTAACAACAATCCATTTTGGCTGAATTCGCTGATGAGCAAAAACTGTTCTACAATAGACTGCAAACGACTAATCTCAGCGAGCTGGCTACCTAGCAAATCCTGATCAGCTCTTGAATTTCTATTGCCTAATTCAAGTTCAGTTTGTGCACGAAGATTAGCCAAAGGTGTACGGAGTTCATGCGATGCAGCAGCAAAGAAATGATTGCGGGTTTGCTGCTCATCCTCTATCCTACCAATCATCTCATTAATGGTTTTTGCCAGTTGTTCAAGCTCATCATGGGTTTCCGTAATTTGGATTCGCTGCCCCAGCCGTTCAGTATTAATTTCGGAGGCTTGCATCGCGATCGACCGTATGGGCCTGATTAACCACCCGGAAGCAAAATAGGCAGAAACAGCACTGGCCAGTAAACTTACCCCGGTAAGTGCAACCATCAATAAGGTAAACTGATTGATTTTATGCTTTAAAGAATAATCCGAAACGGTGAGCAAAAGTTCAACAGGTCGCCCATCATAATTCTCCTTTTTAAGGTAAACACCATATTGGCCCAGGCTATCAATCAAAACAGAATGATCTGGTACCTGCAAATGGGAAATGATGCCCGGAGATTGAAATACTAAAACAGGTTGCCTTTGGTTATTATGGTAAAACACACGAATAGATTCTCCTGAATCTGGCAGTGCAATGATATCAGGATTGATTTCAGTTTTGTCTAGTATGGTTTGAGCCCTGGTGTAAAGGTATTTGTTATAATTTTCAACATAGCCATTTTTAAAATAATGAAAGATCAGCCTACCAAAAACCAGATTAATCACAATAAAGACTATGCTGAATAGCAAGGTCATTCTGAATCTGAGCCCACGGTAAAAATAGCGTTTCATTCTGCTGATTTTGAAGTTTTCAGGATATATCCCCTGTTAATTACTGTTTGAATGTGCTGGTGTTCAAATCCATCGTTAATTTTTTTCCTTACCTGATACAAATGCACTTCAATGACGTTACTGCCGGGATCAAAACTCATATTCCATACCTTATCCAGTATCTGGGCCTTGGTTATAATCTTATCCGGATTGATCATGAGCATTTCCAAAAGCAGAAATTCACGGTTACTTAAGGCAATTGTTTTTTCACCTCGCTTTACCACTCTGCTCAACAGGTCAATCTCCAGATCTTCTACTTTCAATTTTGATAAACTCTTCGGCGTATGTTGACGCTGCAATACTCGAACCCTGGCCAGTAACTCCTCCATTTCAAAAGGTTTTTTTAAATAATCATTAGCACCCGCATCCAAGCCCTTAATCACTTGTTCTGTGGTACCCAGGGCACTAATGATGATCACCGGAACGTAATTATCAAAACTGCGCAAGTTGGAAAGAATATCAAAACCATTCTGCGAAGGAAGCATCAAATCCAACAGGATCAAATCATATTGATTCACCATGGCCGTTTGAAGCCCAATGGTGCCATCTGATTCATGATCGACCACATAACCAGCCTGTTCAAGCGCCATTCTGATATAGCCTGCAAGCTTTATTTCATCTTCTATAAGCAGTATCTTCATCGTAAATCTTCCTTAAAAGCCAGATGCCACAAATTAAATATAAAAATGTGGCATCCTGCAAATTATCTTACCAGGTAGGTTTGTCCGTTAATGTTCAATGTTCTGGCCCTAATCAGGGTTGTTTTCTGGCTGTACATTACACCTGGTCTCTTTGGTTCTACAAAACCGGTTACCACTACCTTCTCGCCTGGTTTTAATTGGCTGGTAAGCTGCTGTGCAATGTGCGGCGCAATGCTTACACTTTCTCCAGATGAAAGGGTAAAGCCACGAACCTCTTTCTCCAAACCATAGTTTAACTGTTTAATGTTGGCGCTGAAACTTTTTTGTTCCTGACTCTCGTTAATAAGTGGTGCTACCGGAGGCGTATCACTAATCAGTTTCCCGTTAACCTCAATACTGTTCAAACGAAAGATTTTCTTTCCTTCAGGATTGGTATTTTCGTCGCCGGTAATGGTTACACGCGCACCATTTTTTGCTGATGAAATGATTGTTTCACCTAAATGTGGTGGAAACATTACGCTCACATCACCCTTACTCGTCCGCACTAAAAGGCCATTATATTCAAACTCTTCATTGGCAATTGGATTCACAACGGTGCCTTTTATGGTCGTTAATTGAATAAGTTGCATATCTTCAAGAGGTCTTGGTGGTTCACCTGGAGCGCCTATTGGTGGGCGGGGCGCTCCTTTAGCGATAGGGTCGGTTAAGCCTGTTGGCGTTGCTGGTGGTTTTGGAAGTTCCTGTGCCTGAAGGGCAAATGTTCCGGCTAACAACACAGCTGTCAACCAGATTTTGTTATTGTTTTTTTTCATGTCTTTAATAATTTATACTCCAAAAGTATAATTGACAAATATGCATGGAATGAACATGAAATTAAATTTTCTTCATCTCTGAGCATGCTGATAACAGCTAACGTTCATTAGGTTTTTGCTAAAATAACGATGAAGTAGCTATATTCAAACTGTAGCATTATACATCATGCTAACTTGCTTTAAAGTTTGATGCCCAGCGGCATAGCGCTTTAAAATCGATAAAATAAAAATCGTTGTCAGGATATGACTTTGTACCAATATCTTACCTCAATCAAATCCATAACGAAGCCAGCGCTGCAATCAGTGCCAACGTCATCACCAGGGCACCAAGTTTTAAAAATTTCCATGCACTTACATCCAGCCCTTCCCTACGTAAGGCCACTAACCATAAAATAGTAGCCAATGATCCGGTAATGGATAGATTAGGGCCTAAATCAATGCCAATTAACACGGCACTTTTAACCATTTCCGGAGAATGCCCCTGATTAAGTACGTTGCCCGCGATTAATCCGGCAGGCAGGTTATTCATCAGGTTACAAGCAAATGCCGTAAATATTCCACTCAGCCATACAGCCCCAGTGGCTGATTCTGCAATGCCTTTATTCAAAAGTGCCGTCAGATTTTGGATCATCCCCGTTTTGTTTAAAGCCTCCACAATCACAAATAAACCCGCTACCAAAGGAAGCACGGCCCATGAAACACCTTTGATAACGGTTACAGGACTTTTTTTAACATTGATCATTACGATTATTGTGGTTAATATCCCCGTAATGGCCGTAGGCAAACCAAGGTCCATATTTAATCCTGAAGCAACCAGTAACACGATGGCCGTCATACCAATGCCTAAAAGCGCTGTTCGCCCGCCACTAGATAATTTTGGAAGCTGAATATCAGTTCTGATCTGATGGCTGAAAGCACTCCGCTGTGTAAAATACAATACCAGATAAGTTACCGTAATGGCACAAATAGAAGGAATCAAGTAGGTAGAAAGCCATTGATACAAGGAAGGCATATGACTACCATAAATAACCAGGTTGGCGGGATTAGAAATAGGCAATACAAAAGAAGCCGCATTCGCAATAAAAGCACAGATTAATAAGTATGGAAGTGGCTTTTCTACCTTGGCTGCGCTTACAGCAGCGGCTACCGCAGGCGTTAATACAACAGCCGCCGCATCATTTGATAACAAAGTGGTAACCGCAATCCCAACCAGGTAGATGAGCAAAAACAACCGGGAGGGCGAACCTTTAGCCATTAAAGTAGCATGTGCGGCGAGCCAGTCAAACAGTTTTTCTGCTCTGGCCGTTTCTGCCAGTAGCATCATCCCCGTCAGAAACAAGTAAACGTCTATTCCCTTAGCCATACCAGCTACTGCCTCATGGTAATTAATCTGCTGAAGAAGCAATAATAAAATTGCGCCCGTTACCGCATAAACAGCTTCAGTAACTTTAAAAGGGCGGATAATTACGCCTGCAATGGCCAGAAATGAAATGATCCAGGTTGGAAGATAAATCATGTGATGCTGCTATGGTTAAGATGGTTTGGCATGTGGCTTAAACACCAGTGTGTTCAAAAATAATATTTTTGCATGAGGTAAAGATGAATTGTAATGGCACCCGATGGAATTAACTACCTAGCTAACTGCTTTAAGGGTTCTAGCAAAAATTAACCACAAAAGGATTGAGCCTGCAGCGAAGCTCCCAAGAATCAGAAATGCGGAATTATAACCCATTCCTTCAGCTATCCAGCCTCCAATAGCCGGACTTAAAGAAGCACCTAATCCCTGAACAGTCATCACTGCACCCTGTCCAATATTCACCCGGCCGGTACCATTTAAAATATGTGCTACCAAACCCGGAACTGCTACACTCTGCAAACCAGCACCAATACCATCTAATACCTGCACTGGATAAATTCCGATGTGGCTATGAAGGTAGGCGGCAATAAAACCACGAATAGGCAAAGAAATAAAGGAGATTAATAATACCAGCCAAAAGCCACTTTTCTCAGCCATCCGCATGGCGATTAATGAAGTTCCAATCATCACCAGTTGTGCAATGATAATGGTCATCGCCACAAACATGGAGGCATTCTCCTGATCATTTGCCGCAGCAGCAAGACCATATAACGGGAGCATTGCACCATTACCGAGGTGAAATAAAGCCAGAGCTGCAGCAAGAATTAATAAAGGCTTGCATTTAAAGAGCACCTTAAATCCACTGGCCTGCTCGTCCGCCCCTCCTTCTTTCATTCCCCTCGCGGCTTGGTCATCAATCGCCTTTGCGGGAATCATCAGCACTGCTATGATTGATAATATACCAAAAAGCGCCGCCAATAAAAAAATGGCTGGCATACCAAATTTATAACCGAGGTAGCCTGAAAGCGCAGACCCCACTACATTGCCCGCGTGGTTAAAAGCCTGATTATGTCCATTCTGCCTGTTAAATCCCTTCTGCTTCACAATTCCTAGCGTAATGGCAATCATTGCCGGGGCAATAACGGAACCTGCAATAGCAGTGGCTACCTGGGAGATGCTCACCAACCAGAATTCTTGTGTAAATAACACAATGCATGAAGCGAGGGTGGTAAAAATGGCAGAGATCACCACATAAAACCGTTTTCTTTTAGTGGCATCAATCAGTGCACCTGCAGGAATCGTCATGATCATTCCAGCCACACCGCCAATAGTCATTACAGACCCAATCAATCCACTTTTCCAACCGTGCGCCAATAAAAATATACCCAGGAAAGGGCCCACACCAGCCTGTAGGTCTGCCATAAAAAAATTGAGGGATTGTAGCGGCCAGATAATCTTCTTATCAACCGGGGCAGTGGTTTGTGGTTTGCTCATACGGCATCATGAACAGATCAGCAGGTTAAATTGTTCATCAATGATTTTTAATTAAATTTTTAATTCGCTGAAAATCAATAAAATAAATGTATTGACATCACATTAATTTTTCTTCATATCTGCAAAACTCATTTGCATGATCTGAGAACACTAAATGATTGCTAAGAACAGCATAAAAAATCATTAACGATTCGCGGTCATTGCAAGCATTCAAGTCTTACAAAATGAATCCAAGAAACTAAAGTGTAGCCTTAAAGTAACTTCAGTCCTTATTTTTGTCAGTTCAGTCAGTATTGAATCTAAATCGAACAGCCCCTCTATCATCTTTGCCATAAATACAGGCAAAATGAAACTTATAAGCAGCATAAAAAATGCAGGAGGAAATGCGCTCATCATTTCAATGATCTCCCTTCTTCTGGTGGCATGTGGTAATCAAGAAGAGAAATCTGAGAACATAACTGAACAAATAATTAGGGTTAAAACAGAAAAACTGGTATCCACCAAAACAGAACAAGATCTTGTACTTAGTGGGAACATTGAAGGAAACGCCACGGTTAAACTCGGGTTTATGGTCTCTGGTAAAATCAGTCAGATCACTTTTGTACCCGGACAAACCGTTCCAAAAGGAAGTTTGGTAGCCAGCCTCGAATCAACCAATTATAGGTTGAACAAGCAACTCGCTGATGTAGAATTAAGTGAAGCTCAAGATCAGTTCGAACGTTTAAAAATCATGCACGCCAAATCCAGCATCAGTGAACTTGACTTTACAAAAGGAAACTTTGCATTGCAGAAAGCTGGCACACAGCAAAAACTAGCCGTTAAAAACCTTCAGGATACCCGGCTTTATGCGCCAATTTCCGGGGTTTTACTCAGCAAAGATGCAGAAGCAGGAGAAATTATTTCTGCCGGCACACCATTATTTGTATTGGCAGATATTAAAAAAGTAAAAGTATCTGCACTGGTGCCGGAAGGAGAATTGAAAGGACTGAGAAAAGGACAGTCAGCAGATGTAGAGATTGAAGCATTAGGCAGGCATTTTACAGGAACGATAGTGGAAGTTGGTGCGGTGGCTGATGCGACCACAAGGGCTTTTACCTTAAAAATCGAAATCAATAATCAGGACCTCGCCATTCGGCCAGGGATGATTGCTCAGACCAGAATTTCCTCTGGCAATTTCCGTAAGGGCATTAACGTCATCCCGGAATGTATTATAAATGAACCAGGCAATCAAAGCTATGTGTATGTGGTAGATTTAAAAAGCCACCGGGCATTTAAGCGAAAAATAAGCCTCGGAAAAATGTCTGCAAATAGCGTAGAAATCCTTTCAGGTTTATCGGCAAGTGAAACCATTGTCATTTCCGGACAAACTGCTTTAAATGATGGCGCTCATATTAAAATAGATCAGTAATCATATGAACTTTATAGAAGCAGCGCTTAAATATAAGCACCTTACGCTGGCCGTTTTGCTGTCACTATTTGCTGTCGGCATCAATTCCCTGGTTAATATGCCCCGCAGAGAAGATCCAAAAATTACCATCAGGCAGGGACTTGTTTTGGCGGGATTCCCCGGAGCTTCATCTGCACAGGTGGAAGAGCAGCTCACTAAAAAACTGGAACAGCAACTTTTCCAATATGATGAGGTAGATAAAACAAAAACATACTCTACCTCCAAGGATGGCATGGTGGTAATTAACGTTGAACTTACGGAATCAGTTAAACAGCCAGACATTTTCTGGAGCAAGCTCCGCCATCAGTTGCTGGTTACCAAAGCATCAGAACTGCCACAAGGCGTTCAGGGCCCAATAGTCGATTCCGATTTTGGCGATACGGAAGCCGTGGTGATTGCCTTAGAAAGCAACCAGGCAAGTTTTAAAGAACTAAGCGGATATGCCCAAAAGGTAGAAGACCTGATTCGTACCATTAAGCAAACCGCTAAAGTAAAACGGATTGGCGACCAGAAGGAAGAAATAGTGGTTTCTTCCACCTCTGGTAAACTTGCTCAATATGGCCTAAACTTCAGGCAGGTAGAACAGGTATTACAAGCACAGAATAGTATTGAGGCGACCGGAGAAATAAAGACTGTGGACAGCAAGACTCCACTTTATACCAATGGCTATTTCCATACCGAAACAGACCTCGCTAACCAGGTTTTAGGGCTTTCACCCACTGGTATTCCTGTGAAACTTGGTGACATAGCCAGCTTGAAAAGAACAGATGCCGAGCCTGAAAGCATCATCAGCGTAAATGGCAATAAGGCCATATTGCTATCCATTCAAATGCATGAGGGCAATAATATCGTCGCCTTTGGAAAATCAGTAGAGAGTATGATTGCGCTGGCGAAGCAACGTATACCAAGCAATATAAAAGTGACCACATTAATTTCGCAGCCCACTTTGGTGGATGATCATATCTCACACTTTATAAAAGAATTCTTTCTTGCCATACTGTCGGTCATTGTGGTGGTTATTTTACTATTGCCTTTTCGGATTGCCTCTGTGGCAGCTTTGGCTATCCCAATGACAGTATCACTAACTTTCGCCATTCTGAATGCACTGGGCATTGAACTGCACCAGGTATCCCTTGCCGGACTTATACTGGTTTTGGGCATGGTGGTAGACGATGCCATTGTTATCGCAGACAATTATGTAGAACTTTTAGATGAAGGTATTGACCGCTGGACAGCGGCCTGGCGCAGTGCACACGATTTGCTGATTCCAGTTCTGGCAGCCACCATTACCATTATCGCTTCCTTTCTACCCATGATACTCATTAAAGGTTCTACCGGAGAATTTATATTTACCCTTCCCATTACAGTGGCTGTGGCATTAATTGCCTCCTATTTTGTAGCACTGTTTCTCACCCCTTTGCTGTGTTATACCTTTATCAAAAAAGGGTTAAACCATCCTTCTTTACCCGATGAACAGCAAGCGGATCAAAAAACAAAAGTATCTGTACTCACGAGGATGCAAAATGCATACAACAAAGCATTGGATTGGTGCATCAAACATCCTAAACTGACCATATTAACCAGTGTCATTTTTGTGCTGCTCACCGGAATTGTAATGAAGCTGGGTGTACGTGAGTTGTTTTTCCCTCCTGCCGAACGCAACCAGTTTATTGTAGAACTCTGGATGCCTACGGGGACCAAACTAGAGAAAACACATGCTGCCATAAATCAAGCAGAAAACCTGATCAAAAAAGACAGTCGGGTGATTTCCTATGCGGCCTTTTCCGGAACATCTGCACCCAGGTTTTATTACAACTTTGCCCCTGAAGTTCCGACCAGCAATTATGGTTTAATATTGATTACCACAACCAATAATGAAACCACAGAACAAATGGCTGAGGAACTTACTGCAAAAGTGAGAACCCTAATACCTGACGGAACTTTTTACGTAAAGCAGATGCAACAGGGAAACGACCTGAAAGCACCAGTAGAAGTAAGGATTATTGGAGACGACATCAATACGCTTAAGGCATATGGTACACAGGTGGCTGATATTATCAAAAGAGCAAAAGGCAGCAGACTGGTTCGTAATGATTTTGCATCAGACTATTACGGCATACAGATTACGCCTAACGAACAGGCCGGACAACTTGGATTTACCACCGGAGATATTGCAAATGCTGTTTTTACAGGTTTTAGTGGTGCCCCCATCTCTACCATTTATGAAGGAAACAACCCGGTAGATATCCGGTTGCGGTTAGATCAACAGTTACGAAGAAATACAGATGATCTGGAGAATATTTACCTCTCCTCGCCTTTAAGTAATGCACCAGTACCCCTCAGACAAATAGCCACTTTAACGCCGCAATGGCAAAGTGGAAACATCATGCACCGCAATGGGATCAGAACGCTTACGGTTCAAAGTGAAACAGAAGCACATATTTTGCCCGCTGAACTGCTTGAACAGATTAAACCTGCCATAAGTGCGCTAAGGCTTCCGGTAGGATACCATATTGAATACGGCGGTGAAGAGGGTGGAAAAGAAGAAGTGGAAACAGATATGTATACCGCATTGGGAACCAGTTTAGTCCTGATTTTTTTCATCCTGATGTTTCAGTTCAAAAATTTTAAAGAGGTATTGATCATTATGGCAACCATCCCATTAAGTCTCTTCGGAGCCATACTGGGGCTGGCCATTACTGGTAATAATTTTAGCTTCACTGCATTTATTGGGTTAATCGCCCTTTCTGGAATTGTAGTTCGCAATGCGATAATTCTTGTAGATTATACCAATATCCTGATTCAACACGGCATGGATATTCGAACTGCTGCAATTGAATCTGCCAAACGGAGACTACGTCCCATTTTCCTTACGGCTATGGCGGCAGCAGTTGGCGTACTACCCATGATTATATCAGGTTCACCCATGTGGGCACCGCTGGCAAGTGTACTTTCTTTCGGCGTAATCTGGAGCATGATTATGGCCTTGCTTACCGTACCAGTGATGTACATCGGCTGGATAAATTCTGGCGACAAACAAGAAATCCGTAATCAACATCAAAATAAAATTCAAAATGATTAATCAGATCAAAAACAGTTGGCACGTGATACTATTGTGCCTCATCTGTCATTATTATAGCAAAGCACAAACAGTTTATTCGGTTGATCAGCTGATTGATGCGGCAAAAAAAAACAGTCATCAGCTTAACATCAAGCAGTATCAGATTCTGGAGAAAACCAGCAAGTTGCATGAAGATGGGATTAAGAGATACCCTTCCGTTGCATTAGACGGGAACTATCAATATAATTTCAAATTGCCAGACATTACTATTCCGGCAGGAACTATTGGTATGATTAACACTGGAAACGGCACAGAACAACTTCTGCCTGCTCAGGATAGTAAGTTTACCCTTGGCGAAAAAGGCAATTATAATGTAGGGGTTAACCTTTATCAACCCATTACGCAACAGGCCAAACTGGCAACCGCGATGGCTATTGATCAGACTGATATTCAAATTGGCAAGCAGGAAAGTGCACAAACTGCGCTGCAACTGAAATTACAGGTAGAACAACTTTTTTATGGTGCCTTAATTTTGCGCAAAACATCCGAATCTGGGAAACTTCGTATTGAACTGGCAAAAGCAAAACTTGCAGATGGAGAAGCATCCCGCATGGCTGGTACATCTACAGCTGCCGGACTTGCTGGACTTCGGGCTGATATTGCCAATGAGGAACAGGCTTTGATGAAAATTGACCTGCAGCTTCAGGATTATCTTTCCGAAATAAGTAGTCTGACAGCCATTGATCTCCAAAAACTGAACCTACAGGAACCCGTCCTGAATGAAAAAGTTACACCAATAAATGATTCCCGCAGCAGTGCCATGCTTAATCCTGATTTTGAAATAGCCAGACTGAATAAGGAAAAGGCCTTACTGGGGATAAAAGCCATTAAACGGAGCAACTTGCCCGATTTCGGCATTGTGGCTGGATATTACAGGCAGCAAGGAAATCCAATTTTACCGATAAGCAGTCCTTACGTTGGCGTCAGCCTGAAATGGAACCTTCAGGATCTTTTCACCAACCGGGAAGTACAAAATCAGAGACAAGCACAGTTAAAACAAGCTGAAGAAAACATGGCCTACACCCAGCAGCAAATCGGGTTGTCCGTAAATCGATTATCAAGAAAAGTGGCGCAATGCAATGCCTTAATTACGGCAGCCAGCAAAGCGGTAGCCTTTCGTAAAGATGAATTAATGGAACAGCAAAATAGATTGACCGCAGGATTTGAAATTAAGACCGTAATTTTAGAAACAAAAGTGAAGCTGGCCCAAGCAGAAACAGACCTTTACTCGGCAAAATTGCAACAGGCCATTGCCATTGCCGAACTGGAAAACATTGTCGGAAAGAACAAATTGGAGAATTAACTCATTTTGTGGCAAAAGACATTTAACTTTACTGGTAGAGATGGATAAACAGAATCATAACTTATTCCGGCGCTATGGTTACCCAGGATTCGGGATATTGTTGTATCTCGTTATTTTTCTAATTAATCCTTATGAACCAGATCATTCCGGTCTGCAATATTTCCTCAGCATAGATTTTGTACTTGAGCTTATATTGGCCATTGCCTATGCTGCTGCATTATTCGAAACTGGGATTCAGCTCACCAGCTTTATAAACCGGTTTTACAGTTGGGAAGGGCATATTGCCATGAGATTCCTGATCCAGTTCCTCTTGCATATTGGACTGATCTACCTTATTTTAAATCTGTTTTTTATCATCAGGTTACCTGTTCGCTTTCTGTATGATGAACTGATGTTCAGACAAGCACTAATCGTAGGCACCATTTTCTCTCTCCTTACGACTGTTGTATTTGCTGCAGCCTATTTTTTTCATCGATGGAATGACGCCAGCTTAAAATCACTTGAGCTTCAGCAACATACTACACAGGCACAGCTAGAAGCATTAAAGCTCCAGCTTGATCCCCATTTTCTTTTTAACAACCTGAGCATTGTTACCGCACTCATTGAGGACGAACCGCAAACGGCAACAACGTATCTGGCAAATCTTTCTTCTATCTATCGGTACATGCTTGCAAACAGGCTGAAAGACCTCATTTCATTAAGAGAAGAACTGGAATTTATAGCGGCCTACCTGTATCTATATCAGATTCGTTATGGAGATGGGATCATTGTAGAAATAGCCGGGCAAGAAGATATTGATACGCTCGGCATTCCTCCCCTTACCCTTCAGCTGCTGATTGAAAATGCCATTAAGCACAACGTCTTTAGTACAAAACACCCTTTAAAAATAAAAATCTATTTTACATCAGATAGCCATATCGTCGTCGAAAACAATAAAATGCTCAAAAATAAGAATGCCTACAGCAGCGAGATTGGTTTAAAAAATATTAATGAGCGATATCGCCTGATGGGACAAAAACTACCCTTAGTTACCGAAACCCTTGAAACCTTCACTGTTTCTATACCATTGATTACCTTAAAACCATAATCGCTATTCTATGCCTACTGTTTTGATCATTGAAGATGAGTTGCCTAATGTTTTGAGAATGGAGAAAATGCTCCATCAGCTGGATAGCAGCATCATGATAGTAGATCGCTTACAAACTGTTCAAGACAGTATCATTTGGCTTCAAACCCACGCACAGCCAGACATCATATTTATGGATATCAGGCTTACTGATGGATTAAGTTTCGAGATATTTAGCCATGTTGAAGTTACCGCACCGGTGATTTTCATCACTGCTTACGATGAATATGCATTAAAGGCCTTTGAGGTAAATGGAATCGATTATCTGCTTAAACCTCTTGATGTAGATAAGCTTGCTAAAAGTTTAAAAAAGGCAGTACCGAAAGACCGCCAAACCAATGAAATACTGTTGCAGACCTTAAAGGAGCTGCAGACAAGAGAAGTTTCTTACCGAAATAGGTTTCTGGTTTTTTATCGGGATACTTATGTGTTGGTGATGACCAGTGAAATCGCTTACTTCTCTTCCGAAAACAAAACCACATTTCTGCATACCTTCGACAATAAGCGCTATGTAATAGAACAAACGTTAGAGAACCTCGAAAAGGAACTCGATCCTGATGTATTTTTTAGGGCAAGCCGACAATATATTGTTTCACTGAAATCGATCCATAAAATACACCTTTTCTTTAACAGTCAACTTAAGATCGAGTTGTCTCCATCTGATGGCGAAGCAATCACGCTCAGCAGGGAAAAATCTTCTCAGCTAAAAAAATGGCTGAACCAGTTTCCCTCAAATAAGCTTTAGCCCACTCGTCATGCTGAATTTAGTTCAGCACCTACCTTGATAAGATCCTGAATCAAGTTCAGGAGGACGATTCTTCGTGAGTTCAGGAAGACAATCCTCAAGCAGGATCGTCCTTGCGAGACACGAAGCAATCTATTTCGTAGATTCTTCGATGGAGATTGCTTCAGCAGATGAATAATCTGCTGAAGCAATGACGGATTTCTTGAAGAGATTCACTAACCCACTCGTCATGCTGAATTTAGTTCAGCATCTACCTTTATAAGATCCTGAATCAATTTCAGGAAGACGATTCTTTGTGGGTTCCGGAAGACGATCCCTTAAGCAGTATCATCATTGCTGTGAGGCGGAACGACAGCTTGCCCCGACCTTTCGGTGAAGCAATCTATCACGTAGAATCTTCAACAGCACTTTCAGAATATCCTTTCTGTAAGGTGAGCACCAGATTTTGTCACTTCAGTCATTATCATCAGAACAGCTCACCTATTGTGTTACATCTTTGCCATACAGCAGTAATATAAAACACAATGAATTTAAGTATCCTTAAAAAAATAACACTTATAGCCTTGGTATTTTTAAGTATTTCCTATACGGTAAAGGCTCAGGCTTCAGACCCTGTAAAAGAGCGCAATTGGAGAATAGATTTTGGCGGAGCAATTGGCTTATTTGCCCCATTTGATCAGGTTGCCGGAGAACCTATGCTTTTAGGCACCACTTCCCAAACCACAGTCCAGTTCAATTACAAGAAACAATTTTTCGGGCGGGTACAATTGGGAGAAACCAGCGTGGGCTACAAGAGCAACACTACATTTAATGGAATAAATTCTGTTATAGATGCCAATTCCAATAGCATCAATCTAGGTTTGGGTTTTGGCTATCACAGGGGCCTGGGTAATTGGGAACCTTTTATTGTAGCAGGTTTAGGTCCGTCTTTGGTTCGTCACCCACAAGCCGATATTGACGCAGCAAGCAACACCGTCAATTATTCCAATGATTCTAAGATATACTTGTATGGTAATATTGGACTAGGCGTAAACTACAATTTATCAAAATCCATTATGCTTTTACTTGAATGCCAGGCCACTAAAATTTCTAATTTACCGAAAACACCCAGCACTCACCTTAGCGGAATCAGTGCGTTGATTAATGTGAAGTTTGCTTTATAAATTTGCGCTTTTTTCTAATGGTTGGTGTCACACTTTCTACTGGTTGGTGTCTCACCAACCAGCATAAATGATTAAAAGACGAGTTAATATAGTTGGATTACCACCCACCTTGCAGGCACCGCTCCAAAGGAGGGGAATGAAAAACTACTTTTCTATCTTAAACTTTCCTTCCAGCCTCACCTGATCGGAAGAAGAGGAAACCATTACTGAATATTCGCCTGCTTCCACTGCCCACTTCATTTGGGCATTATAAATTTCCAGATCATTTTGATTCAGTACAAAAGTTAAATTCTTCCGTTCACCAGCTTTTAAAGCGATTCTTTTGAACTGCTTTAACTGCTTAGTCGGCAACACTACTGATGAAGTTTTCATTTTTAAATACAATTGAACTACCTCTTCCCCATCCAAACTGCCAGTATTTTTTAAATCAAAATTCACCGTAGCCAATCCATTCTCATACTTGATTTTGAGGTTTTGATAATCAAAAGTGGTATAACTTAAACCATAACCGAAGCTATACAAAGGTTTAGCATCCATTTCAATATAATCGTGTTTCTCCGGGTAGCGGGCATTGTAATACACGGGTAATTGTCCGACAGATTTAGGAACAGAAATAGGCAAACGGCCGGCAGGATTATAATCTCCAAAAATAACATCAGCAATGGCGTTTCCACCTTCCTGACCGGGATACCAGGCATCCAGAATGGCAGGAACGTGTTCAGCAGCCCAATTTAAATTTAGCGGCCGACCCTTAATCAGCACCAGAACCACTGGCTTTCCGGTTTTAACTACAGCTTTTAAAAGCTTGATCTGGTCACCGAGCAAATCTAAAGTTGCCCTGTCATAGCCTTCACCACTTTCCATATCGCTGAGCTGATTGCCTCCGGTCTGAATTTTTGCCGCCCCGGTTTCAATGTATTCGGTTTTAAAATCCCTCGCACTGGAACCACCTAAAACAATCACCACGGCATCTGCTTTTTTCGCAGCGCTCACCGCTTCCTCAATGTTGCTGGAAGTGGTATCGCGAATGGCGCATCCTTTCACATAAGTGATTTTGGTATTGTCTCCCAGTTTATTTTTGATTCCCTGCAAAACAGTCACCACATTACCCACACTTTGTGGTGCGGAATAATCGCCAATCTGATTGTAAAACTGATCCGCATTCGGGCCGATTACAGCAAGGTTTTTTAGCGACTTACTTAGCGGAAGCAGCTTGTCTTGATTTTTTAACAGAATGATAGATTCTCTTGCAACCTGCCTTGCCAAAGCTACCTTTTCTGCACTTCTCACTTTTTGCTTTGCCAGCTCAGGATTTACATAAGGGTTTTCAAAAAGCCCCATATTAAACTTAATGCGCAATACCCTGCTCACAGCGGTATCTAAAACCTGAGAACTTACTTTTCCTGATTGAATGGCAGTCAGCAATGCTTTACCATAACCAAAGCCACTTAAATCGGCATCCAGACCAGCATTAATGGACATTTCAGCTGCCTCTGCCCCACTTTCAGCGATGTGGTGATTGGCTTTCAAGCCTGAAATGCTGTTTAAATCTGAAACGACGAAACCTTTAAAACCCCAATCCTTCCTTAAAATATCATTCAACAACATTTCATTGGAAGAACAAGGAATGCCATCAATGGAATTGTAGGCGGTCATAACAGATAGTGCCCCAGCCTTAACAGCAGCTTTAAAAGGTGGCAAATAAAACTGATGCAAACTGCGTAAACCTACATTTATGCTGCTTCCGTTATGGCCACCTTCAGGCGCACCATAAGCTGCAAAATGTTTTAAAGTTGCTACTACATTTACACCACTATTAATATTTTTACCTTGAAATCCTTTCACCATGGCCTCGCCCATCCTGCTGTTTAGCACCTGGTCTTCACCATAAGTTTCTTCCACTCTTGACCATCGTGGTTCGCGGGCTAAATCCAACACCGGACCATACCCCACATGTCCGCCTTGCAAACGGGTTTCTTCGGCAATTGCAGCGGCCATTTTTTGTATGAGTTCTGGATCAAAGGTACTGCCCTGACCGATTGAAGTCGGAAAAACCGTGGTACCAATCGCCATATGCCCATGTGGTGCTTCCTCAGACAGCAAAACCGGGATCCCCAAGCGGGTATTTTCTATTGCATATTTTTGAATGGCATTGGTAGCCCTGGCGGCCAGCTCCGGATTTAAACCATTGGCTAAAGTCTTTTTCGTCCAAGGATCAGCACGAAGCGTTGCCCAAAGCATCCCAGTGTATTCTTCTTTTAATGATTTTTTAAAGGCTTCGCTTACTTCTACTTCATTTCCATTTTTGGTGTACATCGGCCAGCCCAAGGGCATGGAAATCTGTCCGACTTTTTCTTCCACCGTCATTCGCGAAAGCAAATCTTTAATCCTGCTTTCAACAGGCGCTTTCGCATTTTTATATAAGGGGAGTTTTGCCTTGTTTTGGGCAAAAGCAATGGTATTTATCATGATAAAAGCCAAGCTGAGGCACCAAGCCAATCGATTATTTTTCTTCATATTACGTAAAGTTTATGCCCAGGCCTTTTTAAGGAAACGCAACCAGTTGCCATGCATTAGGTTCTCCACATCGGTATCGGTATAGCCTCTTTTCTTAAATAAATCAGGCACTTTTTGTAAATCGGCAATGGTTTCTAAATCGTACGGACATTGCTCTTTTCCAAAAGCACCATCCAGATCAGAACCGATGCCCACATGTTCGGCATTTCCGGCCAATTGGCAAATGTGATCGATATGATCAATCATCGTGTCTAAATTGCAGTTCATCGCCTTTGGCTGAGATACACCACGTTGCCAGTTGGGCACCATCATCCAGGCATCAAGCGCAGCACCCATTACCGAACCGCGACCAATTAATTCTTTAATTTGATCATCACTATACTGGCGGTTGTGATTCACCAAGCTTCGGCAATTGTTGTGTGATGCCCAAATATGGCCATTAAAACGGCTCATGGCATCCCAAAAACTATCATCACATAAATGAGTGGCATCTAAAATGATATTTAAGCGTTCCATTTCTTTTAACAAATCATGCCCGATAGAAGTCATTTGACCTGTAGCGTCTGTTCCTTGTGCATAACGACCGGGGCCATAATGCGCCGGACCAACTGCCCGCAAACCACTTTGCCAGGCTCTTTCCAAATGACCTACAGTAACTATAGAATCTGCCCCTTCAAGGCTGAGGATGTAACCGATTGGCTTTTGATCATTAGGCTGATTATTATTCCATAGAGATAAATGATGCTCCAGTGTTTCCAGATTATGAACCTGAACCATCTCGCCAGCATCTTCCATGGCTTTGTACCAGGCCAGCTGTCCCTGCGTTTGCGCCCAGGCTTGTTCTGGCGAATGCCATCCGGGTAAATGATTGTCAGGTGCGACATAACGGGCAATTTGTGTGGCCACAACCAATCCAATCTGGCCTTTACGCAGTTCTGGGAGTGATACGGTTGCCAAAGCACGGTCAGGTTTATCAGTTAATCCTTTTTCACGCAAGTTAAGATCAGCCAAGGGCTGTGTTAAATCGCGATTCCACTCCAAAGCATTCATGCTTAAATCTAAATGGGCATCTATGGTAAACATGGTTAGATTTTATAAGGTAATTTTTCTTTTTCGGGCAATGATATCCCAAAGTTTAAGTGAACCATCAGTGGTTAAACAAATGGCTTTTTCATGCAAAGCTACTGTTGGGCAAATGTGATAAGGCAAGCCATAAAGTATATCACCCAATTGATATTTTTCGGATTCTGTGGTGCTTAAAACCAAGTGTTCTTCGCTTTGGCTTTGCACTTCCAGCGTTGGTGCATTAATAAAAAACACCCTATTTGTGAGTTCCTTTTCAGCAGCAACCGCCTTATGACCTAGATCTGCACACACTAAACGTTCCTTTGGGAAAGACACGATCCGGCTCAGCACCAAAGCCGCTGTGTTAAATTTTTGTTCAGCATAAGCATCCTGATAACCTTTATCCCAAAGGATAAATGTACCCGGACTGCATTCAAAATCGGTATCAGTGCTATAGATCGGAAAAGTTGGGGTTCCACCTGCAATGATTATGATTTGCTTTGCACCTATACCTTCGATTTCATTTTTTAAATCAATTAGCTGAGCAATAATAGGCATCGTTTTTTCCTCACGGATTTCCATTGAGGCATCATGGATATGTCCATCGTAAGCATGCAAACCCTTTACCTGCAAAGATGAAAACGCAATTATTGACTTAAATAAATCAGTAGCAAGTTCTGGTAAAATCCCGGTTCTGTTCATGCCTAAATTCAAATCAATATAAACATCAACCTTAGTATTTTCCTCTTTAGCTTTCATCGCCAGTTGAGTGGCGATATCCACATGATCAATTAGACAGCTGAAATGTGTCTCCGGGTATTTACTTTTCAATTTAAAAAAACGATCAATGTTTTCGCCCACAGGCTGATAAGCGAGTAAAACATCCTCGGCTTTGGCCATTGCGAGCATTTCAGCTTCAGCAATAGTGGCACATTTGAACTTCCTGATCCCTGCTGACAACATCAACTGGCTAATCTCCATACACTTATGTGTTTTCACATGAGGGCGCAAGCGATTTGGATCATCAATCATGCCTTTCAGCAATTCAATGTTTTCGCGTAATCGTTCCTCATAAAAAATAAGCGATGGCGTTTCAATGTGTGCCTCATTCGGCAAAAGATACCAATCTTGCACTTGCATAAATGTTAAAAAAGTTCAAATAAAGCTTCAATTTCCACCGGGATATTATCAGGCAGTGAGCCAAAACCAACGGCACTTCTCACTCCAATCCCATTTTCTTCGCCCCATACCTGGGCAAAAAGCTCACTGCAACCATTAATAATAAAAGGGTGTTTTTCAAATTCAGGCGTACAATTCACCATGCCCAAAACTTTGATCACCCGTTTGATCTTATTTAAACTACCCAAATTGGTTTTAATGGTAGAAAGCATGGTTAGTCCCACCTGCAAAGCAGCAAGTTTTCCTTGCTCTTGGCTTAAATCAGAACCGATTCGACCGATAATTAAAGATTTATCATCCTGAACCGGACCGTGACCGCTTAAATAAAGATATTTCCCATCTACCAGACAAGGTTTATACACACCGAGCGGTGCTGGTGCTGGTGGTAAGTTAAGTTTAAGTTGTTCAAAACGTTCGTCGGGTGTTAAATTTTCCATTGTATTTATTTTTATAATTATGCGATGATGAGATGTAGTAAAAGTATGCCAAGCAGGCCAACAATGCCTACTATTGATTCCATTAATGCCCATGACTTGAAAGTATCTTTCAGGCTGAGGCCGAAATATTCTTTGAACATCCAGAATCCGGCATCATTTACATGCGAAAACATTAAACTTCCGGCTCCAACGGCCAAAACCATCAGGTTCGGGTTGGTATGGGTTTGCTCCATCAGCGGAACAATAATGCCTGCCGTAGTGAGCCCCGCAACAGTTGCTGAACCTACACAAAAGCGAATCATGGCCGCAATTAACCAGGCTAAAAATAAAGGTTCTACTTGTACATGTTGTAAATAATCTGCAATTTGATTGCTCACACCACTTTCTGTTAGTACTTGCTTCAGCGCGCCGGAGCCGGCGATGATCAATAAAATCAGGGCGATATCTTTAATGGCATCGCCGTAAATAGTCATAATATCTTTGATCTTTTTTCCTTCGGATACGCCCAAAAGCCAGGTGGCAACAAATAACACAATCAGCATTACTACTGAAGGATGACCCGCAAATAAAATGTAAGGAAGAATCTTAGAATCTGCATTTAAAATTAAAGGAAAAAAAGATGCTGCCGCCAGTAAGATCACAGGAAGCAATGCCGTAAAAAAGCTTTTGAATCCACTGGGTAAATCTTCATCTGCCAGGTCTTTTGCACTAAATGACGCTAACGGACTAACCGGAATAGACTTCAAAGTTCTGGAAAAGATCGGTCCGCCGATAACGATTGCCGGAATGGAAACGGCCAAACCATAAAGTAAAGTCAGACCCATATCTGCCTTAAACTGGATCACCAAAGCTGCCGGTGAAGGATGTGGGGGCAGAAAACCATGCGTTACCGAAAGAGCTGCAAGCATGGGCAAACCAATATATAAAGCAGGTAATTTATAACGATATACCACTGAAAAAATGAGTGGCACCATTAAAACGAAACCGATGCCATAATAAAGCGGAATCCCGATGAGAAAACCCGTGAGCACCATGGCCCATTGGATGTATTTCGGTCCAAAAGCGTCCATACTTACCTTGGCAATTTTTTGTGCGGCACCACTTTCGGCAACCAGTTTCCCGAGCATAGCACCCGCAATAATGACGATGGCTAAAGAGCCTAAAACGTCGCCCATCCCCTTTTCAATCATTGATGGGATTTTTGCGGGTGGCAGGCCTAAAGTTAGTGCGGCTAAAAATGACACCACCAAAAAGGCCAGAAAGGCGTTCACCTTAAATACCGAAATGAGTACGATGAGCAGTGCGATGCACAAAAAAACGATGAGTATAGTCATTTAGTTTATGATAATTTCGTCAACCAGCAACCAGGCTTTTGTCCCGGCACCATAAAAACCATTAGGTATAATTCCTACATTGGTAGCTTTAATTTTTATATACCTGGCCTTTATTGGATTCAATTTATGTAATACCTGATCAATTCCTTCTTTTCCGAAGACCGTTTGCCTGGATACTTCCTGAAAGTGAATGTGATCAGAAGAGATTTCAAAAGTAAGTACTTGAGGTGGATGCATTTTTTGCCATTGATAATGGAGGATGTTGAGGCCTATTTCATTGATCGCTTGCACGGTTCCTAAATCTACAACGGCTTCAAAATCAGTTCCGCTAAAGCCAAGCCATTCACCATTGTTGTATAAGGGTGAGCCTGGAATGCCATTGGTTAAAATTTGTGGCTCCATATTATAGTTGCCTTGGCCGGGCTGTGCTAGAATCACCTTTTTACCGGTGGCCAGGCTTTTTACCAGCGTTTGTTCGTATAGCTTGCCTGCCGCCTTTCTGTTTTTAAAAAGTCTTGCTTTGATGATTCCGGATTTTTTAATATTAACCGGCGAAATGTACTTTAAACTACTCGCCGTGGGATCAGTTCCATTGGTTGTGTAATGAATTTCTGCATTTGCCAGATCTGTAGATAGTTTGAACGCCGAAGCATGCTGAACACTTTCGCCTGTAATTTCATTAAACGAAGTGCTGTAATGGATTCCTTTTAAGAACCGAAGGTTTTCATTTAAGCGGGACAGGAAATCAGGGTAGTTTTTATATTCTGGCCTGGACCAAGCTGTTTCTGCCAATGCGATGATGCGGGGAAAAATCATGTATTCCGCTTTTGCAGCTTCGTTCAGGTATTCTGACCAGACATTCGCCTGCACTCCTTGGATGTAGCTTTGCTCTGATTTTGAAAGTTCATCAGGCATGGGTTCGTATTCATATATTTTGCGTAATGGTAAATAACCTCCGGCGGCAATTGGTTCTGTTGTATTGAGCGATTGATAGTAATCGAGGTACACGAATTTCTCAGGCGTCATAATGACATTGTGTTTAAGTTTGGCCGCAGCAATACCGCCTTCCAAACCACGCCAGCTCATTACCGTTGCATCTGGTGCTAAACCACCTTCTAAAATTTCATCCCAACCAATAATCCTTTTACCTTTCGCATGGAGGTATTTTTCCATCCTCTCAATAAAATACGATTGCAGTTCGTGCTCATCTTTTAACTTTTCATCCTTGATTCTTTTCTGGCACTTCGGGCAATTGTGCCATCGGGTTTTTGGACATTCATCACCGCCAATATGCACATATTTTGAAGGAAACAAAGGAATCACTTCATCCAGTACATCTTCTAAAAAACTAAATGTTTCCTCATTCCCGGCACAAAAAACATCTTCAAAAACACCCCAATAAGTAGCCGTTTGGTACGGGCCACCCGTGCAACCCAGATTGGGATAAGCCGCCAACACTGCTTGTGCATGTCCCGGCATTTCAATTTCAGGAATGGTGGTGATCTGCCTGGCTGCTGCATAAGCCACAATATCTTTCACTTCTTCTTGGGTATAATAACCGCCATATCTTTTGCCATCAAAAAGATGAGGATCTGTTCTTTTATGGCCGATCAAAGTTTCCTTCCTGAAAGCGGATATACTTTGAAGCAAAGGATACTTTTTGATTTCAATACGCCAACCCTGATCATCTGTTAAGTGCCAGTGAAAGGTATTGATTTTATAAAACGCCAGCAGATCCAGCCATTTTTTAATCGCAGTAACACTGAACATATGCCGGGCAACATCCAGGTGCATGCCGCGGTAGGCAAATCGTGGCGCATCCTCAATGTGATACGCCTGAACCGAAGTGGTGTTGCCATTTTTTTTGATTAACTGTATGAGCGATTGCAAACCATAAAACAAGCCGCGTTCATCGATGGCCTTGATGACAATGCCTTTTGAGGAAACATCCAAAACATAACCTTCAGGTTGAATATTGGAAGCCGTATCGATTAAAAAACTCATCGCATTCGACTCTGCTTTGCTGCTCGTTTTAAGTGAAAATCCTGATAAATCTTTAAGGTATTGATTAAAGAAGCTGGCTTTTACTTTTCCGCCATTAGCGAAAAACAACTTCGTATCCGGTTTCATGATAAATGATCCTTCCTTCCTTATCTCTTCAACTGGTCTTGGAATAATCCCCGAGCGGTGATCTCCTTGTGCCTGTAAAAGCTTGGAACAAAACAACAAACTCACCGTCAGGATGAAAGCGAATATCATCGGCCTGATGGAAATAAAGTTATTCTGAGAAAATTTTATCATAGCACCAATCTTCATCAACTAAGGTAGGTTTAAAACTTTATTTTCTCCTTCTATCACTACATTTTGCTGTTCGGCTACGGCCTTGTATTCGTAAGAACCTTTAGGCAATTTTATTGTCCCGAAAAATGTTCCATCAGCTTTAATGGTCACCCATGGACTCATTTTCCATTCTTCTGCATAAAGTGTTTCCACTTGTCCGCGATATGGGCGATAGTAAAATCTTGCCCGGCCTGGTTTAACTTCTGCATAGTTTAATATTTTGCCATTTAGGGTAGCCACATCAGCCGCTGTTTTAGCTGTGCCCGTTTGCACCATGGCTGCCTCTGCAAAAACAGGTGCTACATTTTCTATTTTAATCACTACCGGATTTGGCCAGCGGTGATCATCATAAATGCGCTGGGCTTTCACCACAGATAATTCCAAACCATTACTTGTTTGTTTAAACCGAGACGAAACATCCAGATCGGGCTTGTATTCCATGATTTTACTGTTTTGTCCCAACACACTGATTTTTGTATTTGCAGTTGCCTTTGCCGATTTTAAAACGAAGTTCCTGCGTTCGCCTTCTTTCCAGTCTTTTGAATCCATAACGATGGCAAATAAAGTTCCAGGTGCTTTTTGCGTGAAATAAATATTGTTTTCTTTGCTCACTACCCAGCTGCGCACATCATCAACGGCTTCATGGTTGATGAAATACCAGCCAGCCATTTCGCGTAAACGGTCTTCCTGCTCGTTAGCTAAAGCGCCATTTGGCTTCGGACCCACATTTAACAGCAATGATCCTCCTTTTGATCTCGCTTCAATCAACAAATCAATTAACTGCGAACCAGACTTATACCTTTCATTAGTGGGTTGATACTGCCAGGCAGTTCCGATAGTTACCGGAGATAACCAGGGCTGGGTAATTTTTGCCCCCGGAAGCGTTTGTTCAGGTGTTAAAATGGCACCCCGCGTAATCAGAATATTCGGCTGCATTTTCCATGCGGTTTCTTTTACGGTTTCCTTCGGATCGCCATCAATAAAAAGTACATCGATTTTGCCATAATTTTGCATCAGTTCTTCCGTTTGCCTGCGGTTATATTCTGCATATTCTTTGGTAGTTGCCGCATCAAGGTTTAAGTTATTCCGGCTAATCGGGATTTTGTGTTTGTAAAGGAAATTGAAATCTTCCGGTGAAAAATAAAAACCGACATCCAGACCGGCATCACGGGTAGCCTTTACAAATTCTTTGAGTAAATCTTTTTTATAGGGCGTATTGGTGATGTTAAAGTCTGTTGTTTTAGTATCCCAGAAACAGAAACCTGCATGATGCTTGGTGGTGAACACAATGTATTTCATCCCGGCTAACTTTGCGAGTTCTGCAATTTCTTTGGGATTGAAGGAAGAAGGATTAAAAGTTTTTGGCAGTTCATTAAAATAGCGTTCAGTGTAATCATCAGAAGCCCCCACCAATGAGTGGCTGATCACAATACCAAGTTGTGCATCAACATTGAAATGAATAAATAAACCAGCACCTGTATTCCTCAGCCATTCTTCCCGTTCGGGCTTATTTAAATTGTATGTACTGGAAGTTTCGTCTTCCACCACGTCGTTTTTTTGTGCATAAACGGTCCCTGTAAAAAGTAGGCAAAGGATGAGTAATCGGTACATAGTGGTTATTTAGTGTTGTAAATTAATTTTGTAAAGGTTATTGTTAATATTTGGGGTCATCATTGCGAGCTGAAGCCCGGACTTTGTGTTATGGGGTGAAGCAATCTTTCATAGCAAGGCTCCTTAATATTCTTATAATCATCGGATGAATATTTGCTGCTAACCTGGTATTTATCCGATGACTAATCCAATAAACACCCCGCCCTGCGGGCACCCCTCTGTGAGAGGGGAATTGCGACCGCTTTAATATTTGGGGTCGTCGTTGCGAGCTGAAGCCCAAGCTTTGTGTTATGGAGTGAAGCAATCTTTCAAAGCAAGGCTCCCTAATATTCATGTAGTCATAGGATGAATATTTGCACTTAGCTTGGTATTCATACGATAACTAATTCAATAAACACCCCGCCCTGTGGGCACCCCTCTGTGAGAGGGGAATTGCGACCGCTTTAATATTTGAGGTCGTCATTGCGAACCGAGGCCCAGGCTTTGTGTTATGGGGTGAAGCAATCTTTATAGCAAGGCTCCTTAATATTTTTTTAGTCATTGGATGAATATTTGCACTTAGCTTGGTATCATCCAATGAATAATTCAATAACCACCCCGCCCTGCGGGCACCCCTCCTTAAAAAAAGGAGGGGAATTGCGACCGCTTTAATATTTGGGGTCGTCATTGCGAACTGAAGCCCAGGCTTTGTGTTATGGGGTGAAGCAATCTTTATAGCAAAGCTTCTTAATATTCATGTAGTCATCGGATGAATATTTGGGCATAGCCTGGTATTCATCTGATGACTAATCCAACAACCACCCCGCCCTGCTGGCACTACAATTTATCCCACCAGATCCGGGTCATGAAATCATCAGGGCCTTGTCTTGCGATGGCCGCATCCAGAGAAGTCCGGTTTAAGTTTTGCTCAGAAAGTGGATACAACATCCTCCTGAAGATTCTACCTCCAGTAGCATTACCTACATAAACTACCGGAACTAAAGCCGGATAGCCCGTTCTGCGGTAACTCGAAAAGGCTTCCTGTGCATCAGGGAATATGGCCAGCCAGTATTCTGTATAAATTTGTTGCATTTTCTCATCAAATGTTCCTCCAGTATTAAAAGGGTGGTATTTGATGTAGGTATTGATTTGCAAATCACTAATGGTCCCATCAGCGGGTACGATGATGGCCCACTGTTTCATGGCTGCCTTGATGCCGGCTTCATAAAGTGTAGCTGCATTACCAGCCGCATACCAGCCCCGCAGATTGGCTTCAGCCAATAAGAAATCAGTTTCTGCTGTGGTGTAAATCAGTTTTGCTCCACCTAATGCCAGCACTGTTTTTTGATTTGGTTCAGAATAGGTTACAAAATCAGCAGGCTTGGAACTAAAGGTAGCTGGCATTCCTTTTTGAATCGCCATGGAAGTATCGGCCACGCCATTCACATAAACCACAGA
Source organism: Pedobacter psychrotolerans (assembly GCF_004340665.1). Lineage (GTDB taxonomy): Bacteria > Bacteroidota > Bacteroidia > Sphingobacteriales > Sphingobacteriaceae > Pedobacter > Pedobacter psychrotolerans. The sequence goes on along the minus strand of NZ_SLWO01000001.1, from coordinate 673,057 downwards.
TAAAATCCCTAAACGTGGGTCTTTATTTGTTTTCATGTAAGTGATGAAACTATTCTGGTACTTACCACCTTCCTGGTTGCTCGTTCCATCTGCTTTGATGTAATCTCCGTTATAAAGTGTAAGGGCGATTGGATTTTTATTAATATCCTGACCAGCGCTCAAATAATTAATTTTTGCAATGTCAGCATCTTCGGTAATTACCCCACCGGCAATAGCCTTCTTTACCCAGGTTTCAGCCAGGGCAATATCCACTTTGGTCATGCGCATTCCTAAACGCAACATTAACGAATAGGCAAATTTCTTCCATTTGGTAGTGTTCCCCGCATATATCAAATCTGCCTGACCGAAAGTAGCTTTTGCCTCATTCAGGCTTAAGGCCGATTCTTCCAGTTCTTTTAATAAGTCAAGATAAATCGTTCTTTGTGGATCATAAGCAGGTTTATAATTGGCGCTATTATAACCTTGTGCAGCCTCGGCGTAAGGAATATCACCGTATAAATCGGTTGTCCGGGCGAAGCAATATGCTCTCCAGATCCGGGCGGCAGCCAACAAATTTACCTGCTCAGGATTTGTTTTTACCGCATCAATCACCATTGTGATTTCATTAATTTCCTGGTAGTAAGCATTGCCAAACTGTGCTGAAGATTGCTGACTCTGACTGGAAACATACTTCGATCCAAAACCTGCCACATCATTAAAACTAGTGGTGTATTGCATGGTACCCAGTAACAAGGTCAGGTTATTTTTAGCGCCATCATACAATGCTTTGGTAAAAACAAAGGCGGGTTGTATAGTGGCTGATGCTTCAGGATCAGTATTGATTTCCTGAAAATCTTTTGTACAGGAATGCAGCATGGCACTGAACAATAATGCGCAGATGGCTGCTTTATATTTTTTAGCGTACATTTTCATTTTTTTAAGCCTTAAAATTTAACCATTAAATTCATCCCGAAAGTGCGTGTTCTAGGCAAGCCGATCGATTCAAAACCCTGTGCATTGCCATTAGAGTAACTTGATTCAGGATCGAAGTTGTCTGTTTGTTTATAAAACGTTAAGATATTGCGGGCTACAAACGAAATACTAGCGGATTGCACCTTCAGGAAATCCAGTTTTTTAACCGGAATGTTATACGATATAATCGCCTGGCGAAGTTTTACAAATCCCCCATCATGAACGAAAAGTTCAGAATAGTTCCGCATATCGTTGTAATAAGCACGTAAATCACTCACCGGAATCAAAGCTGAATATGGATTTCCGGCCTGATCAACGCCTGTGATGGTTAAACCATTTTCACGACCGGGTAATGTACTTTTCATCAAACCTAAACGGGTGGCGTATACCTCTTTTACTGAGAAAACTTTGTTCCCAAATTTTCCATCAATCAGGAAACTGAAAGTAAAGTTTCCGAATTTGAAATCTTGGGTTAAACCCATTGTTAAAGGTGGCACACCATCACCCAACTCTTGCAAACCTGTGGCAACCGGGCGTTTTGTTGCTGAATTATAGACGATTTCTCCGGCATCATTTCTCAACATACGGGTACCTACAATCGTTCCGTAAGAACTACCAACCGTTTGGTTAATGTATCCCCAGTTTCCTACCGAAGTAGCCATCTGAAAGGTATTGGTACCATCTACCAGTTTAATTACCTTACTTTTATTGTAAGCGATGTTGTAGCTGATGTTCCAGCTGAATTTATCGCCCTGAATTGGTGAACCGGTAAGCAGAAACTCAATTCCTTTATTGCTCAGCTCTCCTACATTTAATACGGCGTTGTTGTAACCGGAGGTTGATGAAATGGCTGCATTTAAAATATCATTGGTTGTTTTACGACTGTATGCTGTAAAATCCATCCCCAATCTCCCTTTAAACATTTTTAATTCGAAACCACCTTCATAAGTGGTGGAGGTATATGGCTTTAAATTTTGATTGGTGATGTCATTGCTGCTTACATTTTGTAAAGGCTGACCTGAGCTTGGCACGTTGGTGTAGGTTAAATTAATTCTATAAGGATCGGCTGCACCACCGCCCACTTCTGCCCATGATCCGCGAAGCCTGAAAATATCGATAGAAGAAGGGAGCTTCAAAGCATCAGATAATACTAAACTCCCACCAACACTCTGGTAAAGAATACTGTTATTATCTGGACTTAATGTTGAAAACCAATCGTTTCTGGCGGTATAGGTCAGATATAAAATACTTTTGTAATCCGCATCAACTGATCCGAATACGGAGTTTGTTCTGATTCGCTGATGCGTTGGAACAGTACTTGCCGTGGCCAGATTTTTATAGCTATAGAAATAGGGAATGGTAAAAGTATTACCAGTCATATCAAGTTGTTTATTTTCAAAACGGCGACTGTTAGCCCCACCCAGAATTGAAATCCCGATTTTATCCTTAATCCGGTTTCTGTAGTTACCTGTAATCAGGGAATTGGTTTCAGAAACATCAGATTTGATAGCTGAATATTGTCCGTTTGGAATGTAAGTATCGCCAGTTGGCAAAATATTTTCATAATTGTAATTGTAAAAATCGCGACTGATTACGCCTTTTAACTGAAAGTTTTTAACGATATCGTAACTAATGGAACCCTGGCCAATAAACCTGTTTTTAGTATCATTCTGCTGGTATTTATTCATCACGAAATAACCATTTGTGGCAATACCGGCATCGTTCCATGGTGTTTGGTTGCCTGCAGCATCATAACCAGGGGCTAGCCACCTCACATCAACCGTATTCGCAACTTCGTAAGGTGTCCAGTTTGGATTACCCAGGGCATCACCTGCTGAAGTTCTGTTATAACCTCTTTCTAAATTGTATTGAGCCAAACCTTCCACTTTAATCTTGTCTGTGATTTTGGCATTGATATTTAAATTGGCCGTTTGGCGTTTAAACCTGGTGGTAGAAATAATACCTTTACTATCCAGATCGGCAACAGATAAACGATAAACAATGCCATCTGTACCGCCAGAAAATGCAAGAGTATTGGTAAAATTGGTTCCAGTAGAATAGAAATTACTGATATTATCCTTCACCGCACTATACGGATGCGTTAAACCATCGGCAGCAACATAATCAGAACCATCTATTTTAGCCCCGAATGAAAGTCGGCCCGTGGCTATGGCATCGTTTTTATTCATGGGCTTTACACCATTTAAACCCTGTCCATATTCATATTGGTAATCATTATCGTTGATGGCGTCTTCAAGCGTATAAGTAGAATTATATTCAATACCAATACCTTTTTGCTTTGCACCTTTTTTAGTGGTGATCAGGATTACACCATTACTGGCCCTTGATCCGTATAATGCTGCTGCTGTACCCCCTTTCAAAACCGTAATACTCTCAATATCATCAGGATTGATGCTACTAATCCCATCGCCCCTGTCTACATTGGTGGCTATCCCATTTGTAGTTGCCGCACCTCCGGGTACAGAATTGTCTATCGGCATTCCGTTTATCACGTAAAGTGGCTGGTTATTGCCATTGAAGGAACCATTACCGCGAATAATCACCCGGCTCGACCCACCTGGCCCCGTAGACAAACCCGTAGCATTTACGCCTGCAATTTTACCCGTTAGGGCGTTGGCCACATTATTTTCTCTGGCTTGTGTAAATTCAGAACCTTTCACTTCAGTTACGGCATAACCCAAAGCCTTACTATCACGCTTTATCCCCAAAGCTGTTACCACCACATCGTTTAAACTACTGCTGCTTTCTTTTAATTTTACGTTGATTGGGGTTTTAAAATCCGTTACTGGTAATTCTAAAGTTTGAAAACCAACTGAAGCAATACTTAGCACAATCGGCTTACCAGCCAATTCGGCCGGAATGGTCAGGCTAAATTGTCCCTGAGCATCAGTTGAAGCACCTGTTTTGGTCCCCTTAATATAAACTGTTGCGCCTATTAGCGGAAGATTATCTGTAGCAGAAAAAATGGTACCTTTTATAATATCAGCTCTTTTTGCATTACCAGCATCTACAATAATGTATTGCGACTCATTGATTTTATTAAAGTCTAGTGTAGTGCCATTTAATACAAACGTTAGTGCTGTTTTAGGGTCACCAAAAGCCATAATCTGGGTTTCATCCACATTACTGCTTTTATTTTCAAGAATCCCTTCTTTGTATGCAATTTTAATCTCGAACCTGGATTTAACTAAGTCTAGTGCTGTTTTAAGCAATATCTTATTGTCACTATGGGTTTGCGCTTCACCTTTTACCCGAGTCAGGTTCCGGGCCATCAATTGGGCAGAACAAAACACGGTGCATGCGCAGAACATCATAGTAAGGCAGCCGAATTTCGCTACCCTGCTAAGGTATAGTATTCTCATAATCTGTTTAGTTTAGTTGTTGGTTGTTGTTGTGTTATAGTCGATAGGATTTAAGCGCTTAAACCCTATAAACTATTTGGTTATGGTTATCTTTTTATTTTCGGTTTTAATGGTTAAGTATAAAGTATTGGATAAAATCTGAAGTAATTCTTTTACGCTGCTTACGTTAATTTCACCTTCCAATTTTAAGTGGTTCAATTCATCTTCAGGAAGAATTACTTCATAACCCAGGTCATCTTGCAGCACCGCAATCATTTCTTCGAGCGATGCATCTTGGAAAACCAGGTGGCGGGTGGTCCATGCCGTTAAATGTTGTGGATTGATAATTTTTTGATGTATCAGCTTACTTTGTCTGGCATATTTTACGAAATCGCCGGGAGCCATGATAAAGGCTTTCTGTTTTTTAGAGACATCGTCATAATCAATCTTGATTTTTCCACTTAACAAACCGACACTTGTTTGATTATGCCGACTTTTTACATTGAAGGTGGTTCCTAAAACTTCAATATCCATATCGCTACAATGCACAATAAATTTCTCTGACGGTTTGATGTTGTTGGTATCTATATTAATATGTTTCACTTTAAACAATGCCTCACCATTTAACCAAATCTCCCGGGCACCTTCTTTAAAGTTTTTAGCATAACTAATCTTAGAATTGCCATTCAAGGTAACTTCCGAGCCATCGGGTAAGGTTAAAGTTTGGATGTGGCCGAAATCTGTTTCGATTGATTTTTTATTCCAATAGTTAAAATAAAGTACAGCTGATAAAGCGACAACAGCTAAAACTGCCGCTACCCTAAAAAATGGCTGAAAATTAAAAGATTTTAATTTTGTTTGAGTAGATGTAAGAGTTGCTGTGATTTTATCAAAAACAATCGCTTGTGAAGCTTCGTTGGTAAAAACTTTTTGCTGGCGATAGGCAGAGATGGTTTCAAATGCTGCAAGGGCAACTTTACTGCGATACGGTTGTTCTTGGAGGAAGGTTTCCCAGGCATCCATATCCGAAGTTTTTTGTTCAACAATAAAAAGCAGAAATGCATCATCATTAAAGAAATCTTCGTAAGTGTAATGTATATATTGAGAAAAATCCATATCACCATGTTATTATACCTCTTATATACATGAGGTGCCTGAAATTATCCCTCATCTTTTAAAAAAATTTTAATTTATTTTTAAAAGTGCTTTATCAGAGGCGAAAAGACATAAAATTATCATCAAATCTACTAGCTTGACTTGTTTTTGGAGTTTTCCAATGGCTTTATACAGCAGTTTGTAAGTGGAATTGATATTTAGATTCATGATATCAGCAGCTTCTTCATAACTCAAGCCTTCGTAAAACCGCAAATAAATAATTTCCTGTTGCCTGGCTGAGAGGGTTTGGATAGCCTCCTTCATTTTCATTTGAAGATCTTTTTTGGCCTCATTTTCCATTAACAAGGTATCAAAGGAGACCTCAAAATGGAATTGATAATCATCTTCGGCATTTAATTTAACGAACTTTTGCTGCGTTTCCATTTTACGAAAGAGCATGTTTCGCAAGGATTTATACAGATAATTACGCACAGACACCGGATTGCCGATTTGAGCTCTTTTTTGCCAAAGGTTTACAAAAAGATCATGTACAGCATCTTCTATCTGATCAGTATCTCTGGTAAATTTATAACCGTAATTGTTTAATGATTTGAAATGGGCATCGTAAATGCGACCAAAAGATTCCCAGCTCCCCGCTTTAAAGGAGTTCCATTCTATATAATTGGTTTCATTATGCAGAATTTTCTTAACAGGCATAGGGATAGTTCGTTTTACTAACATAATAAAAATTAGCTAGTAAAACGTATTACCTCCCCTTTTTAACAATTAATGCTTAAACACAATCAAACTGGCAATACTAACACAACTTAATGGAGTGAAAAATCATTAAGGTTCATGCTATTGAAATGTATTTGCCTGATTGACTTAGATGCTTTGCAAGTACGCAATAATGAAGATTAACAATACAGCGATCCTTAAGAAAAATTTATTAAGAACCTGATTCGATAATTATTAATTGATTTTAACACCCCGGTCTGCGACCACCCCTCTGAAAGAGGGGAATTACGATCGTCATCTCCTCCGATACATCTTAATGTGTCCAAAAGACTGATTACTTTAATTTAAATAGCCAATTCAAATAGCATTGTCAGGCATATTATTAATCGAACTCAGTTTATTATTTAGTTTTTACTTTCCACCAATCTAAATTGAAGCTACCGCCTTTGAAAACTAGATAAAGGTCATGCTTACCTTTTACGGCTTTAATGCTGCTTGAAATGGTTTCCCAGTTTTGAGATTTAACATTTAGCGTACCCAATAAATCGCCCGCCTGATCATCAATTCTAATTTCCAGGCTTCCTGCGGTAATAGCTGCTATGCGGGCTTCAATTTTTTTAGCGCCTTTTCCAAAATCAACACCGCGTACTTTAATATATGCGCCAGAATTTTTATTACTCGTAAAAAGCTGTCCTGTTTTAATATCTTTCGCCGTATTAATGCCTTCAGCCCAGTTGATGGTTTCGGCTTCTGTACGTTTAAACGGATCGAGGCTCCCTACCTGTTGAACTCCACTTTCAGACCACCAGGGCAGTTCTGGAATCGTTCCATCAGCATTATATTTCAGTTCTTCCACACAAACAGAACGTCGCTCATGGTGTTGCTCAGTAAGCATAAAATTTAACCTGAAATTAAAACCAAATACGTAAGACTTTCCTTTATAATCAATAATTCCGGGGTGGTTACCTGATGATTTTGCATTTGGTTTCATGATATAGCCCTTATATTCCCATGGTCCGGTAGCACTGTTGCTCATGGAATAGCCAATCCCTTCCGGACAACAGGTAGAAGCATAAGCCAGGTAGTAATGTCCATTACGTTTGTAAGTCCATGGCCCTTCCTGGTAATGATAGGCATCTTCGGTAGCCTGCCCTTTTTCTTTACCTATATTGGGTATTTTAGTGATTTCACCAGAATGGGAAATCATATCTTTATTTAGCTTGACGTACCACAGACTTGGATTGCCCCAATACAAATAAGCTTGTCCATCATCATCAATAAATACCGAGGGGTCTATATCGTTCCAAATGTGATCGGTATCCACCAGCCTTTTACCTATTGGATCTTTAAATGGGCCATAAGGACTGTCGGCAACCAACACACCAATGCCACTTCCTTGTACAGCGCAATAAAGGTAAAACTTTCCATTACGCTCAATACACTGGTGTGCCCAGGCACCGTTATCCTGCCTTCCCCAGGTAAAATCTTTTAAAGATGCCACCACACCACGATCTGTCCAGTTTACCATATCGGTAGAGGTATAAAGGAGCCAGTCCTTCATCAAGAATTTCCCCATACCCGGACCTGCATTATTCTCATCATGAGTAGTGTATAAATAAACGGTATCCTTATAAACCATAGGAGCCGGATCAGCCGTAAACTTGGTTTGAATAATTGGATTCTGTGCAATGGACCTAGAAGATATCATGCCCAAAAAGAAGATTATAAGTACGCTAAATTTCTTTGTCATTTTTATCAGTGTATGTTAAGCTTATGATATTTTATCCGGATTTACCATAACTTACATTTTACCTGTAGTTTGATAAAAGCATAATTAGCTGTTGTAAATTATTTATTGGTTAGAAATCAAAATAAACATGCATTAAAACTGTGTCGCAATGTATTAAAAAACAAGTTTTTATCATGCTGATTAAACATATGTACCATCATTACATCAAAATTTATAAATCTGGATGGTGCGGAAGTTGTTTATCCTATCATTTGGTTGGTATTATCACCATAGTTGTTCGGAAGATTATAATTTATTAATTAAAAACCGCTACTGAATGGTTAACCACCCCCAACCCCTCCTAAATTAGGAGGGGAGTTCACCTCATAGCTGTATAACTGCAAACGCCTGATTTTATCCTATTGTGGGTATTTATCACCAACTAACCTTGTAAGGTTAGCGTATATTCTATCTTAACTTAATCGAAAAGGACTTTTTAGCTAGTTGGTGATAACACCAGTCAGAGGAAAATTTGTCCATTAAAAACCGCTAACTGAGCGGATAACCACCCCCAACCCCTCCTAAATTAGGAGGGGAGTTCCCCTCAAAGGTGTATAATTGCAAACGCCTGATTTTATCCTATTGTGAGTGTTATCACCAACCAGAAGAAAAACCAACCAGAAGAAAAATAGCTTATAACCTGAAAACAAAATGCTATAACACAGATTATAGTTTAACCTTTACAAAATATAAACGGTTTCGGTCTACAGCTTTAGTTAGCGGCAAAATCTTTTGAGCAAAGCCACTGGCACCATTATCTACTACACCAAAATCGTCATCATTAGAAATAACAAGGATGTTTCCAGGCAATAGTGCGAGTCCTTCTGCCTTATCATGTGGGTAAACTGACGGCAAATCCTTTAACAAATCCAAAACAAGCGTTTTTGAAACAGGAGCAATTCCCGCAGCTGTAAGTCCTGCCTGATTATTCAATTCTTCTACCGTTTTTCCGCCATAAAGTTTTCCTGTTGCACCATCGGCAGCATCAGAAATATCTGTGGCATTGCTGATATCAATCTTAAATACTTTTTTAAAGGCCGCAGGATTGGTCGTATCGCCACCAAAAAGACCATCCCTTTCGATGGTTAAAAAAGTAGTTGCATTTACAGCCACAATATCGCTCACGCCAGTAAGGGTGGTATTATCCATTAAGTAAGCATATTGTTTGGTGGCTCCAGTCGCAATATCAAAAGTTAATATCCTAAGCACTGTTGAATTGGATACCGCATTTTTAGAAGGGTTGTACATTGGCGACTGCATCATACCCACCAGCGTTTTTCCATCTGGCGTAATAGCTAATCCTTCCATTCCACGGTTTGCCCTTCTTTTGGCAAACACTGCAGGAATCTTCCTACCTCCAGTACCTGTACCAAATGGATTAATGCGTTCAATGGTTTTTCCACTGGCATCAAAATGAGCAATGTGTGGACCATATTCATCGCTGATCCAAAAAGATCCGTCGGCTGCCCTTACCAATCCCTCTGAATCTATACCATCAGCACTTGGAGCAATCACCTGTCCGTTTAGGTCATATGCTGTCTCTCCTGAGGCGCCCATACCCACTGGATTTGGAATTCCGTTCAACTTTCCGCCTGCTGCATTTTTCAGTTCGATAGTTTGTTCCAATATCAGTTTACCATCCTTTAACCTGAACTTTCCAATCTGTGGATCGAAGTCAGGTTTTCCGATGATGATGGAGTTCGCCAGCTGCCCGGCTACGTTTGAACCTCGATCTGTTAACATATAAAATACTGCCGCATCATTAGGATCTGTTGCAACGGCCGAACCGAAGCCACCATTATAAACCTTCACTCCACTTGCCGTGGTAAATAAGATGGAAGGGTCAGTGGCTTCTGCCATGTCAGGATAAGTAATAGCATTTGGTTCGGAGTCGCCCGGATTCTTCTTACAAGATACCATACCGAAAAATACCATTAGCCCCAATAAGATTAATTCTTTCTTCATTTCTTAATTTAAATAGTTAAGCGGCAAATCAACTACCTGCATATGAATTTCACGTTAATCCAGCAACAAGTAATTTCCATGCTTTATATTGATGACGTGTGGATTGATTAAAATTTAACATTTTGATCATACAAATCGATGATATAACTTTTATATTCACAGGTATGTATTGGTATGAAGATGAAGTGAAGGGCCTAGAACAAGTTTCTCCAGATAAAAGAATTAATTACTCTTCCATATTTTATGGAAGTTCATCTATTCGCCTCTGGCAAAGCCTTCAAAATGATTTTCCTGAAAAAAGAGTTGTTAACCTTGGATTTGGAGGTTCAACATTAGCGGCATGCGCCTGGTTCTTTGATCGGATTATGAAGGGCTATCAGCCTGATGAACTGATCTTTTATGCGGGCGACAATGATTTGGGGGATGGACGAAACCCTGAAGAGATATTTTTGTTTTTTCTTCAGCTGATGGCAAAAGCTGATGAACACTTTGGTCCCATCCCCTGTTATTTCATCTCGCTAAAACCTAGCCTTTCCAGGTGGCACATGGCCGAACAGTTTAAGTATACCAATAACCTGATCGAGAATGAAATTATTAAACGGAATGGGAACTGGCATTTCGTAGATGTATTTAAGAAAATGCTGGATAAAACTGGAAATCCAGATCCAATTTATTATGATCATGACGGACTTCATTTGAGCAAGGCAGGGTATGATTTGTGGCAAATGATTATTCGGGAAAAATTAGGATAATCATGATCATTTGTTAATGTTGAAATAACACCGCTAATGTAATTTTCACAAACAATCAGACATGCATAGGGAATATCACAAATGGTACAGTAAACACCTGGAGCGCGACATGGAACTCCTGGTTTTCGGGCATGCGGGCAGGGCGGTATTAATGTTCCCGACCAGAATGGCCAGATTTTACGACTATGAAAACTGGGGAATTGTGAATTCATTATCTGACAAGATTGAAAGAGGCGAACTGCAGCTTTTTTGTGTGGATAGCGTAGATGCAGAGAGTTTCTATAATCAGTCAGTCTTTCCATCAGTACGTATAGCGAGGCACCTGCAATATGAAAGATACCTGTTGGATGAGGTACTTCCGCTCATGTACCAAAAAGGCACCTCTAACTGGATCGAAACGGTTGGCTTTAGTATGGGCGCCTATCATGCCATCAACCTTTCCTTAAAATATCCGCAGCTTTTTAAAAAGACCGTAGGCATTAGTGGCCGGTATGATCTTACCCAATCTCCAAATCCGTTTACCGATTTGATGGGCGGCTTTCGTGATGAACTCGTTTATTTCAATATGCCGGAGCAATACCTGCCAAACCTTCAGGATGTTAATCTTATTGCCAGCTTAAAGTCCATGGAAATCATTCTGGCAGTTGGAGAAACCGATCCCTTTTTTGAAAGCAATAATAGGTTAAGCCAGCTGCTTTGGGAAAAAGGCATTACCAATCAGCTATATAAATGGGATAATGATGCGCACCGCCCGCATTACTGGCGAAGAATGGCACCACTCTACATCTAATAAACTACATGGCAAGCGCTTAACGCTAAAGATAGCGCAATACAACAATTATTTAACATTGAGGATATATACACATCACTTCTATTGTGGTACTTTGATGCTGTTGCCTACCCTTAATCTTTACTTTATTATATGTCTTCTTTAAGCGTTATACTTCCCTTCGTGGGCGATACCCATTTAAGCACTCCTTTGTTATTGATATTCCTGTTATGTTTGCTGGCTGTTGTAGCCTTTGAGTTTGTTAACGGATTTCATGATACCGCCAATGCAGTGGCTACCGTAATTTATACGAAGGCATTAAAACCAGTTATTGCCATTCCCTGGTCGGGATTCTGGAATTTCATGGGCGTTTTTACCGGAGGGATTGCAGTTGCCATGGGGATTCTTAAACTCGTTCCGCTCGATGCCCTCATGAACTTACCCATTGGCGTGGGTGCCTGCATGGTACTTGCTGTATTACTAGCCTCAATCGCATGGAATTTAGGTACCTGGTACCTGGGCATTCCTTGTTCCAGTTCACATACCATGATCGGAGCCATGATTGGTGCCGGATTGGCTTTTACCTGGTACTACGGCGGTGCGGGTGTAAACTGGGGAAAGGCAGAAGAGATTGGTTTATCACTCATCTTATCGCCCATTATCGGTTTTGGTTTGGCCATACTGCTGATGTATTTCCTCAAACATGTAATTAAATACCACGCCTTATTTCATATTCCTCAGGGTGAAAATGACAGACCTCCTATGTTAATCAGAGGTTTGCTGATTATGACCTGCACATTGGTTAGTTTCTTTCACGGCAGTAATGATGGCCAAAAAGGAGTTGGCCTTTTAATGCTTATCCTCATTGCCTTTTTACCTGCTAAATTTGCTGTGAACCATCATATTGCCAAAGAAAAAGTACTGACCGAACTCAACAGCAGTGAAGTGCTGCTAAAAAAGATTGCGGTATTAAATCACAATGAGGGGATCAATATGGCAGAATTTATCAAGCGAACCAATCAAACCAAAATCCATCTTGCTAAAAAAAATGAGACCGATAAAGAAAACACCTATCAATTCAGGAAGCAGATTGAGGGCGTAATTGAAATGATGGGTAAAGTAGAAGCAAATCAGCACATTAAGATGAACGTTTCAGACAAGAAACAACTTTCGGAAATCAAGGGTGAGCTTTCAAAACTGGTTGATTTTGCGCCGCTTTGGGTAATCTTAACCATTTCCATTTCATTAGGATTGGGTACCATGATTGGTTGGAAACGGATTGTAGTGACCATAGGCGAAAAAATTGGCAATGAACACCTCAATTATGCACAGGGGGCTACTTCTGAAATTGTAGCAGCCTCAACTATTGGCCTGAGTACAGCATTTGGCCTTCCCGTAAGTACAACGCATGTATTGTCCAGCGGTATTGCCGGTGCCATGGTTGCTTCAGGCGGTAGGAATAATTTAAATAATAATACCTTAAAAAGTATTGGTTTGGCCTGGGTACTCACCCTGCCCGTATCAATTGTTCTGGCTATATTGCTTTTCATGCTGTTCCACTTATTTATATAGTTTCAAACCTTAAATTACATCAAAATGAAACAGATACTGGTTGCCACAGATTTTTCAAAAAGTGCTGCAAATGCATTTGCTTATGCACTGGCAATGGCCAAAGTGTTGCAAATGGAAGTGGCTGCAATTCATGCCATCCACCCTACAGAAGGGATCAATAACAGCACCTATAATGCCATTTTCATTGAATCTTACTATCAGAATAAAAAAACGGCACTTGAGCAATGGGCAAATAACATTCGCGAAGAACAACAGCTGGAGCACATCAAGATTTCTACATCCTGCGATGTTGGCTTTTTAAAGACAGTAATTACTGAATACACCAAGACTAACCCGGTTGAATTACTGATTATGGGCATTACCGGAGCAACCGGAATAAGTGGCATTGTGGGCAGTAACGCGAGCATGGTAGTTACCAAGATGCGCATTCCAACTTTAATTGTTCCGCTGGAAAGTAATTTCCCTGCAAGTCCAATCATAACGCTGGCTACAGATTATGAAACTAAGCTTTCTCAAAAAGATGTATTGGCATTGGTGGAAATGCTGAAGGCTTCCGGCTCACAAAAAATGCAGGTATTATATGTTGCAGAAAACTCCGACCAACAGCATATTGAAACCGGTGAAAAAAGTATCCGGGAACTTTTACCCGGTACACAAATCGAATTTAATTACATCAAACACAATAGCGCACCCAACGGGATTATGGATTTTATTGAACAAAACCATACCGATATTCTCTGCCTGGTTAAACATCACCATAACATTATTTACCGCCTGTTTACCAGCAGCACGGTAAATCAGGTAATCAATAAAACCGTGAAGGCTATTTTGGTGCTCCATGAATAAATTTTAGTCACCGGATAATACATCCGATGACTAAAAAATTTGTTATTCACAGATAACTACCATGGACTAATGCCTGTTTCATCTTCTATATCATTACTATAGAACTGGCCCGAAAGCGCACCATCATCAGTCAAAGTATGTTTGATAATAAACGAGGCCGCACTTTCTACCGTACCTGGGCCACTATGATGGTTAAAGTCCGTGGCGGTATAACCCGGATCAATCACATTCACTTTGAAAGGAAGGTCTTTCAATTCATAGGCCAGCACAATGGTATAAGCATTTAGCGCAGCTTTTGACGTTCCATACGCAGCTGTTTTAACCTGGTAGTATTTCCACGATGGATCACTATGAAGCGTTAAAGATCCAAGTCCCGAAGTAATGTTGCTGATTCTCGGACTCTCAGATTTTTTTAGTAAATCCAGAAAGGCCTGTGTCACACTGATCACCCCGAAAAAATTGGTATCGAACACTTCCTGAATGTGATTTACTGGTGTATCAACAGCCATTTGAGGGCTATTACCAAGAATACCTGCGTTATTAATCAGGATATCGAGTTTCCCTTGTTCTTTTTCTATGCTATCTTTCGCTGCGGATATTGATTCAGGCTGAGTGACGTCAATTGCTATCGCTTTGATGTTTTTAAACCCCTGCTTCAGAAGATCAGCCACAATGGCTTCACCTTTTTCCAGATTACGGCTGCCTAAATACACAAATAATCCTTTTTCCGATAGTTGTTTTGCAACTTCCAGGCCAATGCTTCTGTTGGCCCCTGTTATAAGTACTGATTTCATTTTCTATTGGTTTTAATTGATGATGTAAAGTTGCATCATCAGATCGGAGAATCATTTGCCATTTGGCAAAAAGCGTTTTACCGGATATTTTTTCTGATTCTGCTCAACGAAGATTGTGTAACACCCAGATAAGAAGCAATATATGAAAGCGGAATCCGGTTAACTACCGTAGGGTAAATTTCCATAAATTTCAGGTAGCGTGTAGTGGCATCTTCCGTTACCAGCGGACTTCTTCGCTCTACTTTTTGCATCAGAGCCCTCGAAATGATTTTATGCACTATAGTTTCAAAGCCAACAATAGTTTGCAACAGTTCCTGCCAGTCTTTTTTAGAGAATACGATTAAGGTACAATCGGTAACCGCTTGCACATAGGCACTTGAACAAATCTCCAGATCAAAACTTTCGAGGTCTACCACCAGATTATTTTCTTCAATGAAATATTTCGTAATCTCTTCACCTTTATTACTGTAATAGCATACCCTCACAATTCCTTCTACTACGAAACCTACCTGCCTGGCAATTTTTCCGGCTTCTGAAAAGTATGCGTTATTAGGAAGCTGCATTTCAACAGCCTTGCTGGATATAAAATCCATCTGCTGCTGATTGAGATTCCCAAACCTCAGCATAAATTCAAATAATTCTTTCATGCAGGTAAGTTAGGCAAAGTAAGCCATGGAGCATTTGCCATTTGGCAAAAAATTATCATTCAAGAAAGCACATTTGCTAACCGCTCAAAATATTTATGAAGGGCAATAATTTTGCAGGCATGCCTGGTTATTTCTAATTTAGCAATTGCTCATGGGCATTTGTTATTTTTAATATGGGAACATCAATTGATACTTTACAGGAATTATTGTTTGATTTAGCGGGTGTGTTACCAGCCGATACAGCACCATTATTTGCCATGACTACTCCGGTATTGCTGGAAACGAATGAAGCCTACATCCGCGAAGAAGAAAACAGCCGACGACTGGCTTTTATTGAACAAGGCGTCATTCGGGCATATACCATTAAGGAAAATGGTGATGAAGCCACACTTCTCCTCCGTTGGGAAGGCCAGTTTATCGCTTCACATGATACCATTATCAACCGCCAACCTTCCCGGTTTATTTACAGGGCACTGGAACCTGTAAAGTTGTTGCAGATAGATTATGATGTTTTGGAAGAGATTCTGAAAACCCACCCGGAATACGAACCACTCCGTAACTTTTTCCTGATGAAAATGCTGGCAGAATCTTTAAAAATGCTGGAATCTTTTGTTACACAATCGCCTGAAGAGCGTTACCGCGAGCTCCTGGCTGAACGGTTTGACCTGGTAAACCGGGTGCCTGATAAATACATTGCTTCCATGCTTGGTATTACGCCTGTATCTTTGAGCCGAATCCGAAAAAGAATGCATACAAAAGGGAAAACATCAACATAAATTATCCTTTGTTAAGCTGCTAAATTATCTTTTGTTAACGCCGCCAAACTCATCTGCTTTATACTTTTGGAGTATAAAAATGATATAGATATGGAAAAGATAATAGAAGCCACCATTAATATTTTTAGTCTTTCGGCTATCCGATATTTTATACTTGCAGGAATTCCTTTTGCAATGTTTTATCTGCTGATGCCTTCAAAACTTGGCAAATTTAAGATTCAGCAAAAGCTTGCCACTAAAAAAGATTTCGCCCGGGAAGTATGGCATTCCATGCAAAGCACACTGATATTTTCAATCATCGCCGTTGGCTTAGCTTTCACACCTTTGCGTCAATACACCAGAATTTATGATCACATTAATGATTTCCCAATTTGGTACATTGGCGTTGCAATCGTACTGAGTTTGATTATCCACGATACTTATTTTTACTGGATGCACCGTTTATTACACCATAAGAAATTGTTCAAATTTACCCATCTGGTTCACCACAAAAGCACCAATCCTTCACCTTGGACATCATATAGTTTTCATATCCTGGAAGCCATTACTGAAGGCTTGGTGTTGGTGCCCATAGTTATCCTACTGCCAATGCACCCTTTAACCATATTGCTCTTTACCGTAACAGGTTTTATAATCAATGTGTATGGACATCTTGGCTATGAAATTATGCCCAAATCGTTCCGCTATACCTGGGCATTTGAGGTGCTGAATACTTCAGTACACCATAACCTGCACCATAGTAAATTTAAAGGAAACTATGGATTGTATTTCAGAATCTGGGACCGGGTGCTGGGCACTGAACATCCTGATTATGTGAAAGAATATGACCGCTTGCAGGATCAGCGCTTTGGCCATACGTCGCAGAAAGAAGAAGATAAAAAGGCTCAGGCAGCATAAAAAATGGCCCCTATCCGCCTAGCGGCACCTTTCCCCTGGAAGGGAAAGGGCGTGTAACAGGGTCTCTCGAAACTAAACCACATCGTGAAATTAATACTCCCCTCCCTTTTTCAAGGAGCGGTGCCCGTAGGGCGGGGTGGTTAAACTTCGTAAGTTGTAAATTAACTTACGAAGTTTCAAAGGCCAGGAGGGTGGTAGAACTTCGTCAGTTTGATCGGGAACCCCTATCCGCCTAGCGGCACCTTTCCCTTGGAAGAGAAAGGGCGTGTAATAGGGTCTCTCGAAACCAAACCACATCGTGAATTTATACACCCCTTCTTTTTTCAAGGAGCGGTGCCCGTAAGGTGATGGTTAAAAACAATGGTCTCTAAACAGTTATTAATTAGAAAGAGGCAAACTGAAGTAAAATGTAGCGCCCTTGCCTACTTCACTATCTACCCAAACCCTTCCATTATGCCGCTGAACGATTTCTGAAGATAAGTAAAGTCCCAAACCAAAGCCAGAAACCGTCTGGTTATGAACACTTTCTATCCGATAAAAACGATCGAACAGTTTTTTCTGGTCTTTTGGATTTATTCCCGTTCCCTCATCTTTTACGCTGATCTGTGCCGAGCCATTTAATTCCTGGCATGCCACTTTTATCGTTCCTCCTTTAGGAGAATATTTTATAGCATTGCTCAAAAAGTTATTAATCACTTGTCCAATTTTATCCCGATCTGCATTAATGGTTAATTCATGACAATATTCTAGCAAAATAACGTGACTGGTAGTGATCATGGCAATTTCTTCCACCACTTCATTTAATAGCAGATCCATCTTAAAATCCTGCAAGTTTAAATAGATTTTGCCAGCCCCAAAACTTGATGCATTTAAAAAGCCATTAATCAGGACATTCATTTTCTTAATCTGGATCAGCGTCTTATTCAGACTATTGATGTTTTGCTCATCCTTTACATTATTTGCCCTGGCCACTAACATCTGTATATGCGCCTGAATTAAGGTAATAGGAGTTCTAAGTTCGTGGCTCACCATCGCAATAAAATCATTCTTTCTAATCTCATCCTGTTTGTGTGTGGTAATCTCAAATAGCACACCTGTAAAATAATTTGGCTTGTCATCCATATCATATGAAAGATCACCAACTCCCCTTACCCACCTCAGTTTACCATCATGAAGGCCAGTTATGGGATATTCCACATCGTATTTTTTGCCGGTTGAAATGTTTGATTCCACGGCATCTTTTACCAGCGTTTGGTATTCCTGATCAATTTGTTTAACAGCTGCATCATAACTCATCAGTTCCGTAGAATGAAAACCAAATAGCTGCTTTAGCCTCGGTGATGGAACAAATTCTCGGGTTTTAAGGTTAATTGACCATGTTCCCATAGCGGCTGAATCAATTGCAATACCCAGCATTTTATTACTGTTATTCAGTTCCAGCTGTATTTTTTTTAATTCAGTAATATCATTAAAAGTAATAATCGCACCAGTACTTTTATTATCCGACTGCTGGATGTAGGGCATCGTCATGATCTGATACCATTTTCCGTTATTGGTTTCAATTTCTTTGGTAATTACACTTCCATCTTCCAGTACTTTTTTAATATCATCAATAATGGTTTCAAATTTAATATTGGTAGAGATATTGCTAAGTGGCCTTCCAATATCTGTTTCCAACAGGTTGATCTGCTTAACCGTACCTGGTGAAAATTTCATTAAACGCAATTCCTTGTCGATGAATAACTGTCCATTGATATTACTCCTGAAATAATTATTTAATTCATCATTAATTTCCAGCAACTCCCTGTTTTTCAACTGGTAATCTGAATTAATGGTATGAAGTTCTTCATTAACAGATTGCATTTCCTCATTGGTACTTTGCATTTCTTCATTTGCAGAAATTAATTCTTCATTGAATGATTGCAGATTCTCATCCGAAGCTTCGAGCTTTTCTTCAGTTGCTTTAAGCCGATCTTTGAGTTCTTTTAATTCATCTTCTAAATTAACAACGTACTGATCTAAATATATTTTTTCATCAAATACAGTATTTAGCGGTACGGGATTATTGGATTTATCTTCCGTAAAGGTGACCAATAGCAGGTTTTCTTCACCTTTTAAGATAAAAGGGCTTACAGACAAATTTACTTTAATAAACTTTTGGCCAAGATTGGTTTCAATTCCATTTATAGTAATTTTTTCATCTGTTTTCAGCACCTTCCTACTTAAGGTATTAAAGGCAATGGCAAGTGCCTTTGGTAACAACTCAGAAAGATTGGAACTGAAATGTTTATGCAGCAGATACTTAGAAGTATCACCATAAGATTTTATCACCTGATGGTTAGCATTAACGCAAACGGCAAGGTAATCCAGGTTTTCGGCCAGGTTTTCATGCATGGCTTCTGCAAAAGTGTGATTTATGGCAGCTGGTGTATTTTCATGTACAGAGGGGGCGGGTTTAGATTTGGCATCTAAATAATCTGGCATAGAAAAAGCATCGAAGGTAACGGCACGTTTAGTTTCCAGATTTCTGTAAATTTTCCATTTCTTATCAATCACCTCCAGGTTTTTGATGATCGGGATTGGGTTTTCACTAGAACCTAAAAACAAGTGGCCATGCTTTTTAAGGCCAAAAAGCATCATAGAAAATATTCTTTTCTGCAAAACCGGCGACATGTAAATCAACAGGTTCCGACAGGTGATGAGGTGCATATTGCAGTAAGGCGGATTTTTCACCAAATCATGTTGGGCAAAGATCAACATCTTACGTATGATAGGATTTACCTTATAATTTTCGCCTTCTCTCTGGAAATACTTTTCAAGCAGTTCAGCCGGTATATCTTTAGAAATATTCTCAGGATAAATGGCTTTGCCAGCATGAGCGAGTGCTGCAGTATCAATATCAGTCGCAAAGATTTTTACCACCGTATTGGATAGCTTATCTTTCAACTGTTCAGCAATGAGTATGGCTATAGAATAAGCTTCCTCACCTGTAGCACATCCGGCTACCCAGATCTTTAATTCCTCACCAGCATTTAAATTTTCAAGGATGTTTGGAAGCACCTTATTTTTAATCACTTCAAACGCATTCTTATCCCTGAAGAAGGAAGTAACACTAATGAGGAATTCTTTGGTCAGCGCTTCAATCTCTTTCGGGTTAGTTTTCAAAAAACTCAGATACTCACCGAGCGTTTTAAAATTACTATGTAAAGCTTTTCTTTTGGTTCGTCTTAATATGGTTGGTAATTTATAATCTGTAAAATCAAGGGGTGAATTTTGCCTGATCAGCTCTATTATTGCCGCAAGGTTCTTATCATCATCTCCCTGATCATGAGGCAAATTATTTTCGTTTTTCACATAATCTTCTATCGTCTCGGGCATTTCCTTTGGTTCCATTACAAAATCAACTAAACCCGTTGCGATGGCATGAAAGGGCATGCTGCCAAATTCAGAAGTTTCCGGATCACGTGCTATTACCATACCACCCGCCTTTTTAATTGCTTTAACACCTTCCGTACCATCCGAACCCAAACCAGATAGGATAACACCAATGGCCTTCTGACCATAATCTACTGCAAGCGAATCAAAGAAAGTATTAATGGTTAAATGAGGACTTCTAACTTTTTTCTTATCGGTTAAGTATAACTTATTGTGCTGTATAGTCATAAACTTATCACTTGGAATCAGATAGACCTGATTACACTGAACACTCATCCCATCTTCAGCTTGTTCAACAATAAGCTTACTATGTTTTGCCAGCAATTCCACCATCCTGCTTTTGAAATCAGGAGATAAATGCTGTACAATAACGTAAGAAACGCCATCTAACGGGGTATGATCAAAAAAAGAATTAATCTCTTCCATACCACCTGCAGAGGCACCAATGGCTATAATATGGTGTGGTTTGACAATTGACATAGATTTATAAAAAAGGAGTAAAATTCCATTAATAGCATAAGGCTATAAAGGAAAGCAAGAAAAGAAGTAAAGCTTAATACTGGAGATCGCCCCCATCCCTTCCAAACTTTACAGAAAATGTATCTTTTTAAATATAGTCATAATAAACCCGGTAATAGATGTTTATATAAAGGTCGGGTATATTTACAAGGACGATATCTAAAAAAGGGTATAAACCTCCTGTTAATAATACTACAGGCAATTAGGTATTTTTACCCCTATCCGCCTATCGGCACCTTTCCCCTTGAAGAGAAAGACTATGAAAAAAAACATTTCTCGAAACTCACCCATATCGTAAAATTATACTCCTCTCCTTTTTTCAAGTAGGTGCCTGAAAGGCGGGGTGGTTAAAAACTAATTTATCAACTAGCTGGTCCCTCATCATGATATAACATACGAATATTTAACCTCATAACCTTTACAAATTCGGATCAAAATCTACCGTCCATTGAACGCCAAATTTATCGGTAAGCATACCAAAGTAAGTGCCCCAGGAACTATCTTCAATCGGCATATCTATTTTCCCATCGGCTGAAAGCCCTGTAAATAAATGGTCAGCTTCTTCTTTACTTTCAGCACTAATGGCAATGTGAAAATTATCTCCGAAAGTAAATTTTCGACCTTCATGTTCCAGCATCGCGTCAGAACCCAGCAGCATATTATTTTTTCCGAGAGGCAAAGCGATATACATGATTTTATCTAGGTATGGTTCAGGTATTGCATATTCCGCAGCTGGTGCCAAATCTTTATAACGAACCAACTTGATAAATTCTCCACCAAGTACTGATTTATAAAAGTTAAATGCTTCTTCGGTATTTCCTGTGAAATGTAAATAAGGATTAAATAGCGCCATAATTTTATTTTTAGGACATTAGAGATGAGATCAGTCTTATCTTCTTCAGTATCAATTATGGTTAGTTAGGAATGGGCAAAACGACTGCTCATTTCAAATATAAGCACAAATCATCAACTTTCACCCGCTGCTTGTTCTCTTACTTAATAGTTATATCACATACCTGGAAGTAAATAAAATAGCCACAGAAATCAAAAATAGATTCCTGCGGCTATTAATCAGAACGGTCACTAAATCAGCCCGATTGTTCTAAAATTTCACTTCTATTTTTTTGCCCGTATAGGTTACATTTTTCTTTGCACCTGATGGCAATAAAATGGCAAATTTTCTATTTTGAAGCATGCCTTTATAACTACCTTTCCGATTGGCAATTGTTAGTTTTTTGGCGGCATCGTTCCAGTTAAATTCAATTTCCGTGTAGGCACCCTTTTCATAATTATAGTTATCCAGCTCATCCTCATACAATATGAAAGAACCATTTGCACCAGGATATACTTTAACCTCAAGGTTATCCCATTTTTGTTGGGTAGCATATTGTACTTTTGGACCCATTGGTATAATTGCACCGGCCTTAATATAAAGTGGAATTATATCAATAGTTGTCTTTTTGATAAGCTCCTGGCCACCTTTCAACTGTTCATTCGTCCAGAAGTCGTACCATAACGTACCAGCCGGAAGATAGACCTTTGATGATTTTTCAGCAGTAAAATCTATCGCAGCTTTCTGATCACTTTCTTTACCTTCTTTTTTATTCCAACCGCTGTTTTCATTCACCTTCACAATCGTTTCTGGCGTGTATTGGGCTTTAACAACTGGTGCCACCAGGATAGACTGACCAAACATGTATTCATTGTTAATATCCCAAACTTTTTTATCGTCTACAAAATCCATAAAAAGGGCACGCATAAAAGTAGATTGCTTTGCCGTAACTGCCCAAGAAGTAGAATAGATATAGGGCAAAAGTGTGTAACGGAGGTTGATAAATTTATCAATGGCATCATAAATCGGCTCACCCTTTTTTCCAAACTGATAAATTTCTCTTGGCACATCTGTTCCGTGCGAGCGCATCATCGGATTAAACGTACCAAACTGAAGCCACCTCACGTACAGTTCCTGATATAATGGATTTTTGCTGCCCGAGCCATCACCCCAGGCTTTATTATATGCGCCAGCGAAAAAACCACCAATATCAGAGTTCCAGTGTGGTATGCCGGTAAGCGAAAAATTTAATCCGGCAGGGATCTGCTTACGGAAGGTATCCCAGCTAGAACCTGTATCTCCAGACCAGGTATTGGCACCGTAACGTTGCTGCCCCGCAAAGGCAGATCTTGTTAAAATAAACACCCTTTTATCTGATGTAGTTTTACGCTGGTGATCATACACACCGCCCACGGCCATAAGTGGGTAAGCATTACGCACTTTACGAAACGAACCGAGATAGGTTTTGGTATCGTAATCAGCTGGTTTAATCTGCAAGTGATCAGGCTCAGTAGAATCCATCCACCATCCATCTATCCCTTTGGCAAGCAGGCCATTATTGGCATATTTCCAATAAATATCACGGGCCTCAGGATTGTAGGCATCATACACCCTCACGCCAGAAGGATAATCCAAATTCGGAGGCCATTTCTCTGAACCCGATTCTGGCCAGGTTTTAATGTTGTAAAGCATGCCTTTTTTATCCAATTCCTGGTACGGCTTGGTTTGCAGACCAAAGGAAGACCAGATGGAAATAATCAGGTGTGCATTTTGTGCATGTACATCATCAGCCATTTTTTTCCCATCAGGAAAATCTACATTCAGGAAGTCCATAGCATTCCACAGATAGTTATTTCCCCAATATTGCCAATCCTGAATAATGCCATCAAGAGGTACATTCAGTTCGCGATACATTTTCACTACATTTAATAATTCCTGCTGGCTTTTATATCGCTCCTTACTTTGCCAAAAACCATATGTCCATAAAGGGAACATTGGCACCTTCCCGGTAAGTGTCCGCATGTCGGCGATAACACCATCGGCATTGCCGCCATACATAAAATAATAATCTACACCATCCCCTACCTGCGATTTAAAGGACGTTTCATCAGCATCATCCTGAAATTCAGTTGGAGAATAATTATCCCAAAACAGGCCATAACCTTTTACCGATTGAAAAAAGGGCACGGCATCTTCTACATTCCCCTGTTCGAGCTTATATTTCTGATTTCTTTGATTCAGGTCTCCACGTTGATGTTGCCCAAGTCCATAAATTGGCTCTTCTTTGTCTAAAGTAAATGCCTGATAAACATGATAACTATCTGCGCCCGTATCATTGAATGAAGTAAACTTTGTTCCCTTATTTTTTTCTTTGAGTAACCCTTTACCTGAAACTGAAGAAAATTCAACATTTCCGGTTACAAGATCCAACCTGACATTTATTTTTTCTGTTTTTAACAGCACCGTGCTGCCCGTTTGTTGTGTGGTGAAAATGGTTTTAGCTGGAGATAAGGTTACCGAAAGGCTTTCCTTTAAAAACGGTTTTCCTTCAGGGAATTTGATCACCCGAACAATGGATGGTGTATAAAATTGCAACTCTACTTCATTACCATTGGCAATGGCTTTTATTCCCAGCTTAGTTTTTTGAAATGGCTGCGCAAATGTATTCAGAGTGGATACAGCAAGCACAAACATTAAACAGATTCGTTTCATAATGGATTTATATTGGCTACGGGTTTTAAATTTCTGTTAAAAGATCGCAATATTGATGCGATATAACAATTTCAACGAGCTAAATTAGATGAAATAAATTGCCATTGTATGCACTGATGTTGAAACAAATGTCTCATATGTTGAAGGGTGAGTGTTTAAATTGCACTAATGTAGGTTTACATAAATTGGCTTTGGATATTCATCCCAATTAAATTGTTGCTGGTGCAATGCCTGAGTTCTACGTCTTAAATCCAGATATATTATAAGCACAATAATCCATATCTTTGCGCAAACATCCCATTTGTTAATGAGTATCATAAAGAGAAATAACGTAACCATTAGAGGAACAGGCGATCAGGTGATGATGTTTGCCCACGGTTTTGGGTGCGATCAGCACATGTGGCGTTACATCGTTCCTGCTTTTGAAGATGATTATAAGGTAGTTATGTTCGACCATGTGGGTGCTGGAAATTCTGATCTTTCTGCCTACAATTATGAAAAGTATGATCATTTGGATGGCTATGCGGCAGACATCGTAGAGATCGCAACAGCGCTCCAACTTCAGGACATTATTTTTGTAGGACACTCCGTAAGCGCTATTATAGGGCTCATGGCTGCAGAAATTGCACCAAAAATATTTAAGAGCCTTATCCTGGTAGCGCCCTCTCCATGTTACATCAATGACGAGGGTTATACGGGCGGATTTAAAAAAGATGAAATAGATGAGTTACTGGAATCTCTTAACAGTAATCATTTAGGTTGGTCTATGGCGATGGGACCAGTGATTATGGGCAATTCAGACCGGAAGGAATTAGCCGAAGAATTATCTAACAGTTTCTGCAAAACAGATCCAGAGATTGCTAAACATTTTGCCCGCACCACATTTTTAACAGATAAACGACACATATTACCTCACGTTAAATTACCATCGTTGATTCTGCAATGCAGCAACGATGTAATTGCTCCGATTGAGGTAGGTGAATACATGCACCAAAATATGCCCAACAGCACACTGGTGATCATGAATGCCACTGGCCACTGCCCAAATCTAAGTGCCCCGGATGAAACCACGGCAGCCATTAAAGCTTTTTTATTAAATGAACAGTAAAACACCATCATCTATCTCACCTTTAGCTGAAGATTTTGAGGATTTTTTCGACAATTCAATATGTGGCTTTATCATTACGGATGCGGCGAGTAATATCCAACGAATTAACAAAACGGCTGCGGAATGGTTGAATGGTTCGCCAGATGAATTTCGGGACAAGCGTTTTTCAGATCTTCTGGCGGTGGGTGGTAAAATTTACTTTGAAACACATCTTTGGCCGCTACTACGCATGCAAGGTCATTTTGATGAAGTTACGGTAGAGTTAGCTGATACTGGCAACGGAAAAATGCCAATATACCTGAATGGTTTAGAACGAAAAACAGATACCGAACAGCCGGTTTTTATGCGGTTTGTACTGTTTCGCGCAACAGATCGTCGCCTGTATGAGCAAAATCTGCAAAAGGCTAAACAGGTGGCAGAAAACGAACTGTCTGGAGAGAAACAAAATGCAGTGATTCGTGAGCAATTTATAGCCGTACTTGGTCATGATTTACGCAATCCGCTTGGAGCAATCATGAGTGCAGCTCAAATGCTGGCCCGTACAGCATTGGCCAAAAATGAAGAAAGACTGGTAAAAGTTCTTCACACCAGTTCTAAAAGGATGCATGAAATGATTGACAACATTATGGATTTTGCACGTGGACGTCTCGGTAGTGGGATTACCATTAATCCGGAAACTGTAAATCTGGGTGATTTGCTGAAAGAAGTAGCCGAAGAACTGAAACTGGCCTGGCCGGAAAGAATCATTGAATTCGACTTTGACATTGAGGTGGGCGTAAATTGTGATCGTGGAAGGATAGCCCAGCTAACTTCTAACCTACTCGCCAACGCACTTACCCATGGTTCAAAAGATGCACCTGTTTTACTAAAGGCAGTCGCGAATGATTCATATTGGGAAATCTCCATTTCCAACCAGGGAAAACCTATTCCAGAACATTCATTTGCAAATTTGTTTCACCCATTTCATAGACAAAATGCACACTCCAGTCAGAATGGATTGGGGCTAGGCCTTTATATTGCTTCTGAAATTGCGAAAGCCCATCACGGGCAAATTACAGTGCTCTCTAATGAACAAATAACCTCATTTACCTTCAAGGTAATAGTGGATTAAATGATGGGGAACCAATCATTCATTAACGCCATCAGCTTAATTGAACGCACAATTAATCCATTAAACTAACTCAAATGCAAAAAGCGCAACTCAACCTTCTTCGTCCTATGGTATTATTTTTTACAGGGTTCACAAGCATGGTTTTGGCATCTTGCCATACCAAAGAAACTGCTAAAAGCACAGAAGTTGGCCCTGCTCATGTTGAAACGCAACAATCACAGCCTACCAAATTCAGTAATTACCTGGCTCTTATCCCTGATGTAAAGCTGCCTTATCGTTTTGCCTTTGATGGCATTAACATGACGGGTGACACCACAAGACTCGATATAGCAAAATTAGATAATCGAAAAGATGAAGGCAAATATTATGAGCCAGATCCTGATGCCTCTTATGCGCAATTACCGGGAGCCTATCAAGGCGGAATTGCATTCGCATTGTTTAAGTTTAAAGTCAACACTGAATTAACAGCCGTTGCTTATACGTTTCAAAAAACTAATCCCAATATCATTTACTATCCATTTGTAGAATTGCTGATTTTTAACAATCAGGGAAATATAAAAGGAAGGCAGGTGATCGCAAGTGGGATGCTGGATGCAGAACATACTGAACGCACTGTTTTCACCATTTCAACGCCAGATCAAATCAATACGATGCATACAGTAAATGAATATGCTGATAGTACACGCACCGGAGCACCTTTGAACGCGCTTCAAGATAAAGTGCTCTATCATATTCAGTCAGATGGTAAAATTGTTGAAACAAAAAAAGATAATTTGAGCATAATGATGGAAAAGCTGGCAAGGTAAAATAGCTGAAAATTGATAATTTAGATGCTGTACTTTAACCAACCGACTAAATCTCATCGTAACTTTCATTAATGAAGACTAAGAAATTATTTCTGATAACGTCTGCCACAATAATTTTATGGTTGATTATACACCTGGTATTTACTGTTTTCGATGGCCTTCATAGCAGTAAAAACAGTGCTGATGTAGCGGTAATATTAGGCAATAAAGTAAACACTGATGGCACATTGTCCGATCGCTTAAACCAGCGCATGAAATGTGGATTAGAATTATATAAATCTGGAAGAGTTAAAAGTTTTATTGTCAGTGGCGGATTTGGAAAGGAAGGATTTTATGAAGGAGATAAAATGAAAGACTTTTTAGTTAGAAATGGGGTTCCAAATGCCCTTATCTATGTTGATAATTACGGAGATAACACATTAGCTACAGTCAAAAATACCTTAAATTTAAAAGATAAAATTCACTTTAATAGTTTGATTGTAGTTTCTCAATATTATCACATAACCAGGACAAAAATGCTGTTCAGGAAATATGGTTTTACAAATTTGTACAGTGAAAGTCCGAAATATTTTGAATGGCGTGATCTGTATTCACTAATCCGCGAATTTGCAGCCTATTACATGGAACTTCTTTAAATAGATTTAAAGGCCTATCCAATAACTGGCCTATTTGGCAAGCAATGCAAGGTTCAATAAAAATTGAAATTTTCTTTCATGATGTAAAGTAACTTACATAGCCTGAATGAGCCTTTTATAAGTGCACGTTCTAAATTTATAATTCAGCATAATTAACTTCAAAATCAATGTCTATCCTATTTAAATTTTAGATTTAAGGAAATAATATTGGATGTTAGTGCCGTTGAACGACTGTAGTGACCATATCTCAATTCTAACATATTTAATCTTTGCCAGCCAAATACGCCTTTTGGCGGCGCAAACCTGATCCCAGCGCCATAAAAATCACTGCTTAATGTAGATAGATCATAATCGCTCGTAAAATATTGCGCCGTAGGTTGATGCTGTCCATAAGGTGCAAAATACTTTGTCCCCACCTGATTATTGTAGCGGTAAAACGGACTAATAGAAAAGAATGAGTTGATCTTCACCGGAACTTCAAGTTCTGTCGTATGTGCCCTGATTCCCCAGTTATCCATATAATATCGGTAAAACGTTCGGATAACAAAGCGATCACCTAAAAAATAGTTCATCCGCAATCCAATTGGAAGCTTGTATCTTTTATCGGGCAATGTTTCTGAACGGAGTGATCCATCTGTGAAATAATTACGCTGGTATTTTGTGGCCAATAAACCTTTTTGAAAAGATGGCTCAATGATTAGCGCTGCCTGAAATTTTTCATTAATGATCTGTGAAAGCGAAAAAGAGGTACTAAAAGAGTTTCTCGGGGCAGTATCATACTGCTCGCCGCCTTTTCCGTCATTTCCTGTTCGCAGCTCTATAGGCAAAATAACTGTCCACTGATCTAAAAAAGCCTGAAGTTTGAAATCAAACTGGGTATTTTTATCTTTTGATAAACGGGTTAAATTGAAGCCCGCCCCTATCGATTGATAATCAAATTCTGTTGAATATGATCCGGTAAAACCAAAGGAGTTGCCGGTTTGCTCATTGGATTGCGTCCAGTTTAGAGATGGGTAGATACGGGTATCTGCCGATGAAGCAGAAGAAATGGTGCTTGGATCAATTTTATCTGATGAAGCTGAAGTATAATGATCTACACCAAGCTCAAAAAGAAAGGTATTTTTCCGGCCTCTTTTATTAAATTTTGAGAGTTGAAGATCTATGGTATTTGCAAAATCGCTCAGCTTCTCAGTACCAATCCCACCAGTTACGGCAGAATTATTACCATCTTGATGGTAATATGCTGATACCAGGTTTATCTCATCAACTTTTAACTTCCGCGACTGATAATTACTGCTATCTATTTTAGCAGGTGTAGGTTTAGTTTGAGCATAGGTGCCTAGTATACCAAAGTACATAAAAAGCACATGAAGATATATTTTTCTCATTTTCTTTCTTCAACTTAATTACAGCCACAACCGCCACCGCTTTTGCCGCCATTAGCGCCGGAAGCACCCTCTCGGTAAAGCTGAAAACTTTGTTCAAACTTCTGTGCTTTTCGAGCTGACAGAATCATATCTGCATCATTTATTTTATTTTTTTGGTAAGACTTTACGCTGCTGCACGCACTCAGCAACCCCGTAAATAAAACCGCAGTGACCATTGACAAGAAAAATGTTCTGGAAAATTTCATATTATATGATGTTAATATTGTCTGAAGTAAATACCTGATCATCATCGTCGATGATAATGCAAGCCACATGTTTAATCTGATTGATTAGTTCGAGTCCAACCTTAACCCCCATCACAATCACGGGCGTAGCCAATGCATCGGCCAGTTCGGCGCTAGGGCAAATGATACTCACACTTTTTACCCCAGTTACTGGTAAACCTGTTTTGGGATCTATCGTATGTGAATAACGTTTACCATTAATAGTTACATTTTTTTCATAACTACCTGAAGTGGCAATGGCCATATCACTGATTTTAAGGGAAGAAAATGGCCTGTTGGTTTGTTCAGGATCAGCAATACCTACTGTCCATGGCTGTCCGTTAGCTTGAGTACCCCAGGTAATTAAATCTCCTGCCGCATTAACTATTCCACTTTTAATACCTTTTTGCTGCAATACCTGTTTGGCCTTATCTGCAGCATAGCCTTTTCCGATTCCACCGAAACCAATGCGCATACCTTTGTTTTTTAGAAATACAGTAGTATTTGCCTTATCTAAAATCACATTGCGATAATTGATCAATCTTACTGCTTTTAAGGCTGTTTCCTGATCTGGTAATTCAGTCATGTGAGGATCAAAATTCCAAAGGCGTTTATCAATTGAACCATAGGAGATATCAAATGCACCATCCGTAATTTCCGAAATCCGGTTAGCCCTTTCAATCAATCCGATTATTTCATTACTCACTTTTACAGACTGCAAACCTGCAAATTCATTAATCTGATAGGTTTGGCTCGTATTGCTGAAGGTAGTAAGCAAATCTTCTATCCGCTTCACTTCTGCTATAGCCGCATCAATCGCTATATTCCCCTCCTGCTCGCTTTCGGCAATCACGGTAAATTCAAAGCGATTACCCATTAACTTAAGTTGTCGGTGAACAGAGACAGGTGTTGGCATTTTAATGCTTATTTTTTTGTTTTTCAATTTCAGCAACAAAGGCTTCTGGCTGCTCATTTGGGAAACCATCCCAGCTTTTCAACACCTTGCCATTTTCATCTACCAGTACCGTGTATGGGAA
Organism: Pedobacter psychrotolerans; assembly: GCF_004340665.1. GTDB lineage: Bacteria > Bacteroidota > Bacteroidia > Sphingobacteriales > Sphingobacteriaceae > Pedobacter > Pedobacter psychrotolerans. The sequence continues at coordinate 642,258 of NZ_SLWO01000001.1, read as the reverse complement.
TTTACCATCCTTGTTGTAGGCTTCGGCCAATGATTCGTTCAGCTTAACTTGTTCTTTTGGAAGCTGATTTTTCTTTTGTCTGGGGAAATCAGCCCTAACCAAGATCAGGTTATCCGCAGCATATTGCTCAAAAGGTGCTGATTCTAAAATCTCTCTGCGCAAACGGATACATGGACCACACCAATCAGAACCTGAAAAATTAATGAGAATTTGTTTATGTTTTGCTTTCGCCTGTTCCTGCGCTTCTTTAAAATTCCCAATCCACAATGCTGGCAGGGTGAAAAATCCAAAAAGGGCAATAAAAAGTAATTTCATATTTTATTGATCAAATTAAAATCGTGAACTTGATTATCAGTTGCGAACTGAAGTATATACCAAAACTAAGTGTAAAGTCTGTAGACATTCTGAAGTCTGTATGTGTATTCGTTAAATGGTTAAATTTTTTCTCTGCATTAAATGAAAACTAAGTGATGAGTCTGGCAATGAGGAATGCTGCTCCGGCGGCAACCAAGCCAATTGCTGTAACTTTTAAAGCACCTTTTATTGGGGGCTGGCCTGTTACTTTACTTTTAAAATAGCCGAATATAAAGAGACAGAAGGTCGTAAGCACAGCTGAAAGGATAAGTCCATTTTGTGGTTTGGAGGTAAAGAAATAAGCCGATAAAGGCAGCATGCCGCCAACGCAATAGGAAAAGCCTATGGTTAGCGCACTATTTCTGGCCCTGTTGATATCAGGTTTTTCCAATCCCAGTTCAAACTTCATCATAAAATCAACCCAGTTTTTTTTATCCTTACTCAACTGTGCTACAATTAAATCCTGTGCGACAGCATCCAATCCGTAACCTGCAAAAATTTCTTTCACTTCATCCTTTTCCTTTTCAGGCACTTTTTCCACTTCTAGATATTCCCTGCTGAGTTCGCTTTCGTAATGCTCCTGTTCCGTTTTACCAGCCAGGTATCCGCCAAGTCCCATAGCAATACAACCTGCAATGATTTCGGCTATGCCTGCCGTAATGATAATGGAATTGCTACTTACAGCAGCGCTCAAACCCGCAGCAAGTGCAAAAGGAACGGTAAGCCCATCACTCATTCCAATTACTATATCAGATATGAATGCTGAGCTTTTGAGGTGTTTTTCTTCATGGAATGAACCCATAGCATATATTTTAAAAAGTTACAGTGAAAATATGCAGATCGCGATGGTAAGCATATTCCAACAGGTAGTTTTGCCGGTTACAAATCTGTTTAAGAATGGCCAAGCCTAAACCTGTCCCTTCAGAAGCATTATCTTTATAAAAACGTTCAAATATGCGCTCAGGATTAAGGGCAGCAGTATGACCGGTATTGGCAAAGGTAATTTTGCCTTCTTCGAGTTTAATCTCAATTTTACCACCTTCATAATTGTGCCTGATCACGTTACTGAACAAATTATTTATGAGTATCTCCAACAATTGTCGGCTTGCAGAAAGCGTAACATCCATCAGCGTTAAATCAACTGTGATCTTTCTTTCACTAATCAACTCCTGAAAATAAATAATTTTGTCTTCCACCATTAATTTCAGGTTTACCTGTTCCTGGTCCTGCAACAAATTGTTATCAATCTTAACCAGTAACAGTAATGATTGGTTAAGTTTAGTTAGCCGGGATGTAGCCTTATACAGTTCAATTAAAGTTTCGCCATCTTCTTTACCTAAAGTATTAGATTGCAACATATTATCCAGCTTTGAATTAATTACCGCAAGTGGGGTCATCATTTCATGAGAAGCATTTTCAGTAAAAAGTTTAATTTCAGTGTAATCAGATTTTACTTTAGCCGAAAGTTCCTGCAATACCTGATCGAGTTGTTTAAATTCTTCAAATGGCATATCTACAGGCTCATAAGGGTGATCCCGGTTAATATTAAATGTGGTAATATTATTTAGAAGCTGTTGAAATGGCGACCAGATTTTCCTTAGTAAAATTCTATTTACCAGTAAAACCAAAGCAAAAAGGAGCATCACTGGAATCAGAATGATCAGGCAAATATTTTTAATTTGCTCCTCCCGTTCAAACTTTGAAGCAATCACCAGTACCTTGTAGGGATGTCCATTAAGTAAAAGCTCAGTTTTAAGGTATCTTGCTGTTTCCTTCCGATGTTTTATCGGATTATAAAATAGTGTATCAGCGTAGGTGGTAGAAGCCTGAATTTTTGCAATTTTATGATATTGGACAACCAAATCTTCAAATTCATGAGGTTCATAGAAATTTCCTTTAACAGAGTATTCTTTAACCTCCATTATTTCTTCAACAAGGTCATGATCAATTTGCCTGTCAAGATAATAAACCAGCATCCGGTAAAAAAGAAATCCGATTAAAAGCAGACCAAAAACGCTTATAAAAATCAGGATCTGATTGTATCTGGTAAACATTTTCATAAGGCAGAGAATTTATAACCAATGCCATATACCGATTGAAAATAATCCTTGCTTCCTGCATCGGTTAATTTTTTCTTGATATTTTTGATATGTGTATAAATGAAATCAAAGCTGTCGGCCATATCCGCATCATCTCCCCAGATATGTTCCACCGCAGCAGATTTAGTGATCACTTTGCCTTTATTGGAAATAAAATAAAGCAACAGATCAAATTCTTTTTTAGTCATGTAAACAACTTTGCTATTAATTAATACCTCTTTGGCATCAAGGTCAATCCGAATTTCATTGAATTCAATGTGCCGTTCTCCGTTTGCACTTTTGCGGCGAACAACAGCAACAATTCTTGCATTAAGTTCAGATAAATGAAAGGGCTTGATCAGGTAATCATCTGCACCGAGACTTAAACCTTCTATTTTATCATCAATGGAATTTCTTGCTGAAATGATAATGACCCCTTCTTTCCTATTCATCTTTTTGAGGTAGCTCAATAGCTGAAGACCTTCCCCATCAGGAAGATTAAGATCCAGCAAAATACAATCGTATTCATAAGTACCCAGCCTTTCGAGCGCCTTAGCATAGGTGGAGGCTATACTGCACAAGTTGCCTTCAGACATCAGGTATTGGGCAATGCTACGCTGCAGCCCTAATTCATCTTCGATAATGAGGATCTTCATGTTAGGCAAATATGGTATAAGATACTGAAGACATTTTGAAGTTTAATGAAAATAGAAAGATTTCAGCTTCCACATGCTGGCATGTGTTATGCCACATCCTCTTAAGATTTAGATTCAGGCTAAATTATGATTTAAGTTTTGTTTAGTCTTCTGTATGTTTATATTTGCCAATGTGAACAAGCTAATCGTAATCTTACTGTTCCCCATCATAATTTTTAACGCTTCCATCTGTGAAGTGATGAAAACACCTCAGCTTGTTTTTCACTACCTGCAACACCATGAGATAGATTCAAAAATCACTTTTCTAACTTTTCTGGAAATGCATTATTTAGGGAATGATCTCAATGATAATGATGAAGACGAGGATATGAAGCTGCCGTTCAAGAAAATTGACGGTCACCATGCAATCTCCATTGCAGTTCCAAGTGAGATCATAGTTTTATTAAATTTTATTTCAACACCTATTTCTGATTCCATACAGTCAGAATATACTTTCTTACATACCAATCCGAGTCCCGGTTCACTTTTCCGACCACCCATGTTAATGGTTTAATACCATATACCCTTATCTCGTCTGTCTGCATTTTCTATGCCTTACAGACTATTTTTCAGATCCTTTTAATTTATTATTATGTTGAATAACATTATCGGCTTTTCCGTAAGGAACAAGCTGATCATTGCCTTATTCGTATGCTCACTTATTGGCTGGGGTACGTATGAGGTAACTAAACTGCCTATTGATGCCCTGCCAGATATCACCGATAACCAGGTTCAGGTTATTACAGTTTCCCCATCACTTGGCGCTCCGGATATTGAGCGATTAATTACCTTCCCAATAGAACAATCCTGCAGCAGTATTTCAGGATTAAAGCAAATCAGAAGCTTTTCAAGATTTGGCTTATCGTTGGTGACGATCGTTTTCAATGAAGAAACAGATGTTTATTGGGCACGACAGCAAATTGCTGAGCGCTTACAGCAAGTACAACAAGAAATACCTCAGGGAATTGGTACACCACAAATGGCTCCCGTATCCACAGGTTTAGGTGAAATTTACCAGTATGTAGTTCGCCCAAAGAAAGGTTACGAAGGGAAATATGATGCGCAGGCATTGAGAACCATTCAGGATTGGATTGTACGCAGACAATTATTGGGTACTCCTGGCGTAGCTGAAGTTTCTAGTTTTGGCGGTCGGTTGAAGCAATATGAAGTAGCAGTAAAGCAAGATCAGCTAAAGGCATTTGGGCTTACCATAGCCGATGTATTTGATGCACTGGAAAAAAACAATGGCAATACCGGTGGTGCTTACATAGAAAAAGGACCTACGGTATTGTATATCCGAAGTGAAGGATTAACCACAAGCTTAGCAGATATTGAGAAGATTGTAGTTAAAACCTTGCCCAACGGGATGCCCGTGCTCATGGGGCAAATCGCTAAAGTCCAGTTTGGGTCAGCCATTAGATATGGTGCTATGACATACAATGCCCAGGGTGAAGTTGCCGGAGCAGTGGTGATGATGTTAAAAGGCGAAAACTCCTCCGTTGTGGTGAAGCGGGTTAAAGATAAGGTAGTTGAAATTCAGAAAATGCTGCCAGAAGGCGTAGTTGTTGAACCCTTTCTAGACAGGACTAAAATGGTGGATAATGCCATTAGTACTGTAGAAACAAATCTGTTAGAAGGTGCACTGATTGTTATTTTTGTACTTGTTTTCTTTCTCGGAAACTTACGTGCTGGTCTCATCGTTTCATCGGTAATTCCCCTCTCCATGCTTTTCGCCATCATTTTAATGAATACCTTTGGTGTAGGCGGTAACCTGATGTCGTTGGGTGCCATTGATTTTGGTTTGATCGTAGATGGTTCAGTTATCGTTGTAGAAGCTATACTTCACCGATTTTCGCATAGCAAACATTTCAGGGCTATTGGCACCATAAACCAAAACCAAATGGATGCTGAAGTCGAAAAATCGACAGGTTCCATGATCAAATCAGCGGTATTTAGTCAAATCATCATTCTTATTGTTTACCTCCCGATTCTTTCTCTCGAAGGTATTGAGGGTAAAATGTTTAAACCAATGGCCTGGACTATAGCCTTTGCCATATTAGGCGCATTCATCCTTTCGGTTACCTATGTGCCTATGATGTCTGCACTTTGCCTCAATAAAACCATCAGCCATAAAAAAAACCTGACAGATAAATTAATGATCTGGATAGAGCGAAGATACCAGCCTGCATTAAGCCGGATACTTGGTTATCCAAAAATGATTTTGATGGTAACGGTATCACTATTTGTCATAGCTGTCTTCACCATGGGCACATTAGGTGGCGAATTTATTCCTCAACTGGAAGAAGGTGACTTTGCCGTAGAAACACGGTTACTAACCGGAAGTAATTTACAAACCACTATCGAAACTACCCAGCAAGCCGCTAAAATTTTACTTGAAAAATTCCCTGAAGTTGAAAAAATCGTAACAAAAATTGGTAGTGCAGAAGTTCCGACAGATCCTATGCCGTTTGAGGCCGGAGATATGATGGTAATTCTGAAACCTAAAAAACAATGGACTTCTGCAAGCTCCTTTCCTGAATTGAGTGCCAAAATGACCAAGGCTGTCGAAGTGATTCCCGGAATTACCGTTGGATTCCAGTTTCCCGTACAAATGCGTTTTAATGAGCTGATGACGGGTGCTAGACAGGATATTGTGTGTAAAATATTTGGAGAAGATCTCGATTCACTGGCCATGTACTCCAAACGTTTAGGAAGCATTATTGGAAATGTAAAAGGAGCCATCAATATATACGAAGAACAGGTTACCGGAATGCCTCAGGTTGTAATTAAATACAACAGAGATGGTATGGCACAATACGGCATTAATGTTGAAGATGTTAACCGCGTAGTAAATACGGCATTTGCTGGCCAGGTTGCCGGGCAGGTGTACGAAGGTGAAAAACGTTTCGACATGGTGGTGAGGTTAGATGAAAGCGCCAGGAAAAACATCAAGGATGTAGAGAATTTAATGATACTGGCCAAATCAGGAAATCAAATCCCGCTCAGTTTAGTTGCCAGTGTGGTAGAAGAAGAAGGGATCAATCAGATACAACGTGAAAATACTCGCAGACGAATTATAGTAGGCTTTAACGTAAAGGATAGAGATGTTCAGTCAATTGTAGAAGAGCTCCAACTTAAAGCGGATAAGGAACTCAAGCTGGCCAAAGGCTACACCATCACCTATGGCGGATCATTTGAAAACATGACAGCTGCAAAATCAAGATTGGCCATTGTGGTTCCTATTGCTTTATTATTAATCTTTTTGCTCCTCTATTTTGCTTTCAACTCAGTGAAGCAAGGGCTATTGATTTATACGGCCATTCCATTATCTGCCATTGGAGGAATATTTGCCCTGTGGATCAGAGACCTTCCTTTTAGTATTTCAGCTGGAGTAGGCTTTATTGCACTGTTTGGCGTAGCAGTACTTAATGGAATATTACTGGTGACAGAATTTAACCGATTGAAAAAAGAAGGATGGACCGATGTTAAACGTATCGTAATCCATGCTACAAAGTCAAAACTGCGGGCGGTGTTAATGACTGCGCTTGTTCCCTCACTTGGATTTATCCCTATGGCAATTAGTACCGGTGCGGGTGGTGCTGTGCAAAAACCATTGGCTACAGTAGTAATTGGTGGCTTACTGGTTTCAACCCTTCTTACCTTATTTGTATTACCTATGCTTTATATTTTATTTGAAAAGGGATTTGGTTATTTTAATAAAACCAGAAAATCAGCAGCCTTAATCGCGATCCTAATCTTGATTAGTTTTTCCGTAAACGCACAGCAGCCAATAAGTTTAAAGGCAGCACTGGATACAGCTGTAGAAAAAAACTTGTCGTTGCAAATTTTAAGAACAGAAAAGCAATACTATCAACAGCTGACCAAAAATAGTTTTGATGTGCCCAAAGCATCTGTGAGTTTTGATTATGGAAAGTTTAATAGCCTGGCCAATGACAATAAGTTCTCCATTTCTCAGGGATTGGATTTTCCAACCGTCTACACCAATCAGCGCAAAGTAAATCAGGGTAACCTCTATGTCAGTGAACAGCGTACCAATCTGCGACAGATTGATCTTCAAACTGAAGTTAAAATAAGCTACTATCAACTGCTATTGCTCAGGGAAAAGAAAAACTTGTTGGTTTGGGCAGATAGCATCTATTCTGCATTTCTAAAAAAATCCACTCAAAGATTTAAATCAGGTGATGTTGATGCCCTGGAATTGCGAACAGCTGAAAATCAGAAACAGCAAATTACCAACCAACTTGAGCTGTTAAAATCAGATTATAAGCAAGAGGTTAACCAATTTAACTTTTTATTAAACAGCAAGAAGATGGAACCGATGGCCGATAGCAGTATTTATCAACTGAAATCGAATCTGTTGAGCCCAACTCCCCGTAATCCTATGCAGAAACTTGCAGAAGCAGAAGTTAACCTTGCCAAACAACAAAGGCTATTGGAGAAAAGTAAACTACTTCCTTCTTTATTATTTGGTTATAACAATTCCAGTATTGTGGGCTGGCAGAGCAATAGCATCGGCACCGAACAATACTTCGACTCCAGTAAACGGTTTTCTTCTATAAACGTTGGTTTAGGAATACCTATTTTCTCTGGTGCCTATAAATCGAAAATTAAAGCCTCAGGTATTGAAGTTCATAGAAAAGAGCAGGAGCTTGATTTAATTTCTAAAACAATTGTGCTCAATTTGGAGAATGCTCAAATGCGCTATCTGGAACTGAGTCGATTAATTGCGTCTTACCAAAAGGTTTCTTTAAGCAATTCGGCAGACATTGTTAAAACTGCTTCAGAAAAACTATATGCCGGAGAAATCGCCTATCTGGATTGGGTTATATTAATTAATCAATCCATACAACTTCGAAGTGAATATTATGAAAAAGTACAGCAGCTAAATCAGGTTGCCTTTGAAATAGAAAGAATTACAGCAACAGAAAAATAAGAGATGATAAGATATAAAACAATTATAGCAGCCGTGCTGGTTTCCACACTAATGGCATGCGGAACTACTGATAAAAAAACAGAAGCCAAAGCAAATACTCAATCCCCCCAAATGCCTGAAGATGAAGTACAGCTCACGGCCGAACAGGTAAAGAATGCAGGTATTCAAACAGGCAACTTCCAATTAAAGGCTATGCACCATATAATCAAGGTGAATGGCCTTGTAGATGTTCCACCTGAAAATGCTTTTTCAGTAAGTGTACCAATGGGCGGTTATATAAAATCCATGAAGATTATACCGGGTATGATGGTTAAAAAAGGCAGTTTGTTAGCTACTGTAGAAGATCAGCAATATATCCAGCTGCAACAGGATTACCTTACCGCAAAAAATAAACTTCGTTTTGCGAGTGCGGATTATCAGCGACAAAAGGGTTTAAACCAAACCAAGGCCAGTAGTGATAAAGTATATCAGCTAGCTGAAAGTGAATATAACAACGAAAAGGTATTGGTTAATGCACTGGCTGAAAAACTTCGCCTAATTGGGATCAATCCTACTGCTTTAAATGAATCTAATATCACCAGAAACATTAGCATAAAAGCGCCCGTATCAGGCGTGGTTATCAAAGTTAATGTCAATGCGGGGAAATATGTGAGCAATACAGATGTGCTTTTTGAAATGATAAGTCAAGGCGGGCTCCATGCTAACCTTACCGTTTTAGAAAAAGACGCTGCCAACCTTAAAGTAGGCCAAAAAATCGTTTGTACATCAAGCACGAATCCGGAGAAAAATTATATTGCAAAAATTCATTTAATCACACCCAGCATTGATAATGACCGCACCACTTCTGTTCATTGCGATTTGGAGAATGCAGATCGTAAGTTATTGCCAGGAGCCTTTCTCAGCGCATCTATATCTGTATCTAATGCCAATATGGAGGCCATTAATGATGATGCGATAGTAAAGTGGAATAGTAAATATTACGTTTTTTCAGATTTAGGCAATCACAAATATAAGATGACCGAGGTAGAACCTGGAGAAAGTGTAGATGGTTTTACTGCTATTAACACTAAAGCCAAGCTTAATAAAGTGATCATTAAGAATGCGTATGCGGTGCTGATGAAAATGAAAAACAGTGGAGAGGAAGATTAGTCTTAGATACGCCATTCCGGAAAAAACTTCCGGAATAACGCATATACGCTGGTCGGGATTTCTAATCCCGACCAATCTTACTAAGGATTTTTAATCCTTTAAATCAAACTTTGCATGTTTTGTAGGTTATAAACGTCAATCTATACCATCATTAAAACTTAGTAAATAAATAATTATGAATTAGAAATCCATAGATATACCAGTCCGGAAAAAACTTCTGGACTATCGCATAAACGCTGGTCGGGATCTCCAATCCCGACCAATCTTCCTAAGGATTTTTAATCCTTAAATTAAACTTTATGCTATTTGTAGGTTTTCAGCGCAAGTCTATACCGTCATTAAAACTTAGTAAATAAATAATCATAGATTAAAAATCCATAGATACACCAGTCCGGAAAAAAATTCCGGACTAACGCATAATCTATACGTTGGTCAAAGAATGTCTATCCATGAATACGAACAGAAATTTTGATAGGGTACTTTAGTATAACTATCTTTAAAATCCAAAAGAGCAAAATGAAAGATACCATCGTAGCGGAATATATTGACAGACTATTCCCACAATTTGAACCTGCACTAAAAACCATCCTTATCGAAAATGCCATGCTCAGAGATTTTCAGGACGGAGATATGTTAATGCAAACCGGGCAGAATATGCGTTCAACGGTGCTTATTGTAGAGGGTATGGTAAAACTATACAGGGAGGGTGATGATGGCCAGGAATTTTTTATGTATTATCTCCAGCCAGGAAATGCATGTGCACTTTCGATGATCTGTGCAACCAAGCAAGAAACCAGTGAGGTCATGGCAAAAGCAATTGAGCAGACCAAAGTACTCATGATCCCGATTGCTTTAATGGATAGCCTGATGCGTGATTACAAAACCTGGTACTACTTTGTAATGGAAACCTACCGCATGCGTTTCGAGGAACTACTTTTCGTCATTGATAATATCGCTTTTAAGGCCATGGATGAGAGACTCGCATTTTACCTGAGAAAGCAGGCTACCGATCTAAACACAAAAGAACTACAACTTACCCACAGCGAGATTGCCGCTGATCTGAATACATCAAGAGAGGTGATCTCCAGGTTGCTTAAAAAGATGGAGCAAGCTGGAGGAATCGTCATGCACCGGAATTATATCGAATATCGATTGTGAAAAATCACAAACTTTCAAATCAGCACACCAGACACCTTTAAATTAAATATTAGGTAAGTATTAAGGGAGATAATTCTTCAAAAAAAAATGAGTGTGACAAAAGTCACCGACATCAGCACATCATAATCCGAATTTTGTTAAAAAAATAACAAAAAATGGAAATCCTTGCTTATGTAGCCTCTGCCCTAATCGGTGTCTCCCTTGGTCTGATCGGTGGTGGTGGATCTATCCTTACCATGCCCGTACTGGTTTACCTTTTTGGCGTTAGCCCTTTGCTGGCTACCTCCTACTCGCTATTTATTGTGGGCTTCACCAGTCTTGCGGGAACAGTAGGCAATTTTAAACGTGGCCTGGTAAACCTCAAAACCGCTCTCTTATTTGGCAGTGCATCTATCTCTACCGTTTTTTTTACCCGAAAGCTTATCATACCACTCATCCCTAAGACTATAATCAGAATTGGAAGTTTTGAACTCACAGAAAACATGTTGATGATGGTACTCTTTGCCGTATTAATGGTGGCAGCCGCAGTAGCTATGATAAGGGGTACAAAGGATGAAGATCCTGCCAGGACAGAAAAACCAAAATTAAACGTTAAAAAACTATTGTTTTATGGCATTTCTATTGGCCTGGCCACTGGATTCTTGGGTGCCGGGGGTGGTTTTCTGCTTATTCCAACACTAGTGATACTGGTAGGCTTGCCCATGAAGGAAGCAGTGGGTACATCACTTTTTATTATTGCCCTAAATTCCCTTATTGGCTTTACCGGCGACCTTGGTCACTTTTTAATCGATTGGCTTTTTCTGGTGAAGATTACTTCGGTAGCCATAGCCGGAATCATAGTCGGAGGAATGATGAGCAAGAGAATAGACGGTGCAAAGCTCAAAAAAGGTTTTGGATGGTTTGTACTCTTAATGGGTTGCTACATCATCTTAAAGGAAGTGGTTCTTAAATAATTACCCCATCAAATAGCTGTGTGACAAAAGTCACCAAACTAAAAAACATAAAGCATTAATTTTGAAATATTAACCTGATCATCATGATTATAGAACAGATTTATACCGGATGTTTGGCACAGGGTGCCTACTATATCGAGAACAATGGAGAGGCCGCTATTATAGATCCGCTTCGTGAGGTAAAGCCCTATTTGGAGCGTGCTAAAAAGAGTGGCGCAAAAATTAAATATGTACTTGAAACACACTTCCATGCAGATTTTGTATCAGGCCATCTTGATCTTGCAAAAGAAAGCGGAGCCAGGATTGTATATGGTCCCAATGCGAAACCCGATTTCGATTTTTACGCGGCAAAGGACGAGGAAATTTTACAGCTTGGAAGCATAAAAATTAAAGTCCTTCATACACCAGGGCACACGATGGAAAGCACCTGTTTTTTGCTTAGCAACGAACAAGGTAAAGAAATAGCGCTTTTCTCGGGCGATACCCTTTTTATAGGCGATGTTGGCCGACCTGATTTGGCACAGAAACTTGTTAAAGACCTCACCAGCGAGATGCTGGCAGGATATCTATTTGATTCTTTGCGAAATAAAATCATGCCCCTGAGCGACGACATTATCATTTATCCCGCTCATGGAGCAGGTAGCGCATGTGGAAAAAATATGAGCAAGGAAACCACAGACCTTTTAGGCAACCAGAAAAAGACCAACTATGCATTGCGGGCTGATATGTCTAAAGATGAATTTATTAAGGAGGTTACCGATGGATTGCTTCCCCCACCCGCTTATTTCCCAGAAAATGTAATGATGAACATTCATGGTTACGACAGTTTTGAGAAGGTGATGGAACGAGGCATGCACGCTTTAAGCCCAGAGGCTTTTGAGCAAATGGCAAATGAAACCGGAGCAGTAATTTTAGATACCAGAGATCCCCAGGTTTTTGTAAAAGGCTTTATTCCAAATGCAATCAATATTGGTATAGATGGAAATTTTGCACCTTGGGTAGGAACACTTATACCCGATATTAAGCGGCCCATTTTACTCATAACAGATGAGGAAAGAAACGAGGAAGTAGTGACCAGATTATCCAGAGTGGGCTTTGATGGCGCAATAGGTTATTTAGCTGGAGGTTTTACTTCCTGGAAAAACGCTGACAAAGAAACGGACGAAATAAAATCCATTTCTGCAGAAAAATTGGCAGAAATGATGCAAACGACAGAAGTAACAATTTTGGATGTTAGAAAAGCAAATGAGTTTTTAAGCGAGCATGTTGAAGAAGCGATCAACCTTCCTTTGGACTATATTAACGAAAACGTTGAAGGGATTGACAAGAATAAAACTTACTTTGTTCATTGTGCCAGTGGTTACCGATCTGTAATTTTCAACTCCATCATGAGAGCAAGAGGATATCATAACCTGATTGATGTGGAAGGTGGTTTTAAAGCCATTAAAGAAAATAGCCACATCCCTACCACTACTTTTGTATGTCCGAGTACCCTAAAATAAATTAGCGCAACACGTTAGGCACAGTTAAAAACTAAACCTGCTTATCTTTAATAAAAAATATTAATTATAAATTCTTACACAAAAGTACCTTCGTTAACATTTCATTAAAAACATTATGATTGATTTCATTAAACAACCATGGCCTTGGTATTTCTCGGGAACAATGATCGTAATGATCATGTTGATATTGCTCTTTTTTGGCAAGTCTTTTGGTTTCTCTGCTAACCTTCGCACCATGTGCAGTATGGCAGGAGCAGGAAAAAAGGTAAAATTCTTCGACTTTGAGTGGAAAGACCAAGTCTGGAACCTAATGTTCTTAGCAGGTTCTATTTTAGGCGGGTTTATCGCAACACATTACCTAAGTGAAACAACTCCAATGAAGCTTTCCGAAGCAACAATAGCTGATTTGAAACAATTGGGTGTAAAATTTGATGGTGGCTTAAATCCAACTGACCTCTTCTCACTTGAGGCCATGAAAGACTTAAAAACGCTCTGCATCCTACTTGCCGGAGGACTCCTTGTAGGCTTTGGCTCCCGTTATGCAGGTGGATGTACATCAGGCCATGCCATATCAGGTCTCTCCAACCTGCAGCTACCTTCACTGGTTGCGGTAATTGGTTTTTTTGTAGGAGGCCTCATCATGACTTTCCTGATCATGCCATTCATCTTTTAAACCCATAACAATGAAATTCATTAAATATATTTTAGCCGGAACACTTTTCGGCATCATCATGACTAAATCTGAAGCTGTTTCTTGGTACAGAATACAAGAAATGTTCCGTTTTCAGTCTTTCCATATGTATGGAATTATCGGCACTGCAGTTATACTTGGCGTAATCGCTGTATCCCTTATTAAAAAATTTAAGGTCAATGATCTATATGGAAATCCGATCGTCTTTCATGATAAAGACAAAGCGTACCGCAAATACCTGATTGGGGGAATTATTTTTGGTTTAGGCTGGGCGCTAACTGGTGCTTGTCCGGGACCTATGTTTGTTAATCTGGGCAGTGGATACGCCGGGATGGCCGTGGTTATTTTGGGCGCACTCTTAGGAACATTTTTATACGGTGTAATAAAAAACAAGCTGCCACATTAAAATAGAACATTTTCAGATGACTAAGTTTTATGTAATGATAGACCACAAGTACTTGAGGTATTTTATATCAATTGGTCAGAAATAAAAATTAACAGATGAAACCTGAAGTTTATAGGTAAAAGTCAATAAAGGATAGCTAATTTTATTTTTAAAAACCAATTATCTATCTTAAGATTTCAAAACGAGTGAAATGGACTTTACCAGAATTCTGCCACATCCTGATTTAGATGAATTTATCGAATGTTACTGGATGATGTACAGTGATGATGAAGTACCAATAATAGAAAAGATTATTCCCGATGGTTTTACTGAAATAATTTTCAATTACAGAGACGTTTATAAATCCAAAATTAGTGGAGACTGGAATTTACAATCTCCAAACTTACTCGCAGGGCAACTCAAAACTTTTTTTTATCTTCAAAATACAGGTACTACCGGTTCTGTAGCCGTTAAATTTAAACCTGCAGCTTTAACCCAGTTATTTGGTTTCCATATGGATCAGTATGTGGATAAAATTGTCGATCTGGATTCCTTCCAAAATTCAGAACTTAAACAATTAAAAGAAAAAATACTGTCATGTGTAAATATTGGTAGCAATATACAGGAGCACCTGATTAAGAAAATTCTAGACGAATATTTAGTTTCACTTATTCAGAATGCTTCATCAAACCCCTTAAAAGGGACACTAGAACTTATATTTAGTTCCAATGGCTTAGTTACTGTAACAGAAATGACAGCAATGGCCAGCATTGGCGAACGACAGTTGGAACGCTTGTTTAAAAAATATATCGGCCTTCCTCCAAAATACTATGCCCGGATTATCCGGTTCAACTATATTTTTGAATTAATTAAATCAAAAAAAAATAGCTGGACAGAAATTGTATATCAATCTGGGTATTACGATCAATCTCATTTTATTCAAAATTTTAAAGCTTTTACAGGCGAAGACCCTTCATCCTACTTTTTTGAGGAAAAGAACATGGCAAACTTCTTTTTAAATAAATTGTAACCAAAGTCGGATTTTTACAATACCATAAAGGAAGACAAACTTATTTTTGATAAAAAAAACAAAATGAGCACTAAAAAACTACTCCTTCTTATTCCCTTGCTTTTATGCATACATACCAGCAATGCACAGGAAAGCAACAAACAGAAATTTAAAAAATTGGAATGGCTAACAGGAAAGTGGATCCGAACTAACTCTGATGCAGGACATTCCGGTTATGAAACCTGGAATAAAATTTCCGATTTGAAACTCAGCGGTAAAGGGGTAACACTTAAAGGAAATGAAGTAATTTTTATAGAGGAACTGGAATTCATTGTAAAAGGAGTTGATATTTTTTATGTGGTGAAATTAACAGGGGATAAAAAGCCCGTATACTTTAAGCTAACCGCAATAGATAATAATGGCTTTACATGTGAAAACCCAGCGCACGATTTTCCAAAAAAGATAACCTATAAACGCAGCGGTAATCATGTTAAAGCAGTGATCTCAGGTAATAGGGAGAGCATTGATTATATTTTTATAAGAGAAGGGTCTAAGTAAGAATATCCTTGTCAGCAGATAGGCTACGAATTTATGATTTCTTAATCTTTGAGGGGGTGCTTTTAAACCTTTACAGCAATCTTCAAAATCTCCTCTTACTTACTTTTTCGGGTTAATTTATTTGTGATTAAATAGGCAACGAGCAGATTTGGGATCCACGACAACCAAGCCACAATAATATAAGCCGTGTTGTAGTTGCCAATGATTAAAATCAAAATAGGCAGCCAGATTCTTAGTGTTACAGCGGCAAAACAAGCCGCATAACTGTAAGTCATCAATACCTGATGTTTAACAATCTGTTGATTCCAAATGGTTAAGTAGGCCATTAAGGTGGTAAAAAACCAGATAATACCCAAGCAGCTAAATCCGAGGGATGACCAGAAACCTCCATCTGCAAATAGTGCAATATAAGAGCCAGAAAAGGAACTGAATAAAGCCGAAACCACATAAATCTTCCCGATGCATCGGTGTATTTTGACATTTCTCAACCGAAGTTTGGTGCTAAATTGAAGCCAACCCACCAATAATGAAACCCCTCCTAAAACAATATGTATATAAAATGCAATATACCAGACGACATGACTTAAAAGCCATTCTGGTTTAGCATTCAGTATGCCAACCTTTCCATTGATTAAGAAATACTTAAGTGGATATAAGCCAATAGTAATAGAGAAAAAGCCAAATAATACCCAAAAGATCTTTTTTTTCATGTCAGCACACCTTGTTAAATGAATGAGCTTTGCAGATACAGCATGCCCAAATATTATTTCAACAAAAATGTAAACTATGAAGATAAAAATGGTTCCACTTTGTAAGGTGGCACCTATTATAGCCTAGATTGTGGCTTGGAGATGGATCTTCTGCTGCTTTAAATAAGCAGTCGGCGACAATCCAGTCTTCTTTTTGAAATTTCTATTAAAGGAAGTTTTAGAATTGAAGCCAACTTCATATGCCAGGGCTAATAGGGTAAATTTTTGATTTTCTGGCTGCATCAAAATGCACTTAAACTCTTCAACTCTAAGTTCATTGATATAATCATAGAAGTTTTTATTCTCTAATGTATTAATGACCTGAGATAAAGCATTTGGATGGATCTTCAATTGTTCTGCAAGCTCATTCAAGCCCAGATCTGGATCTTTAAACAACTTTTCTTGCTGCATTAGTTGCGTAACCTGAAAATGTATTTCTGACGAGAACCTATCCCCTATCACCGATTTTTCATATTTTACCTTGGCAGATCTTAAAGGTATATCTTCACTGGCACCTAATAACCCCATATCCAAATGGTTAGCAGGCAAAGGAATAACCTTGTTGGTAAACATCCCCACTTGTTTAATGCCAAAATAGCCGATAAACAAGATATACAGATCTACCAATGTAAAAGTAAAAATATCATTGCCAAACAGAATAGATAACCAGATCATACACATCCCGATCATCAGATTTCTTAACCAATTCAGATTGATCTCCAGATGAGAAACTAAGTTTGAAATATTTTTGCGATGTTCTCCGATCAGAGCAATCGACATGATGATATAGATGATACCAGAAGGCAAAATTGCAAAATGGATGATTTTTAAAAGGCCTAAATAACCAACACCATTATTTTCATAAATAAATATTTTTTCAGCTACTGATAACCAAAAGAATTTTGACAAAGCAATATAAACTAATGCTGGAGGAAGAAAATGAAAAGAAAAGTATGATTTACGGATCTTCTTTCCAGTTAACAAAGTGGTATACCAAAAGAAAAATGGGCCATGGAGCAGTGGCATGGCGATTTCAAGACCTAAGAAGTACGGAAATTCCAGAAATTTATTTGATGCAAGTAAATAATAACAAAATAGGTGTAAAGAAATCAGAAAGAGCCAAAAAGCCAATACCAGATCTGCACTGGATTTACCTCGTTTGGTAAAAAGCAGCACAGAAAGAAATAAAGAAATGACAATTCCTATAATATGTAGCATGGTTTATACTAAAGTACAGGTTAAATATAAAATAAAACGGTTAGATTTTGAATTAGCATTAACCAGTTCTATCTGAAGCCAAAAACTTGAAATGATCAGGGCTTTAGCATACTTGCAGAAAACCAAGGTTTTTTTATTATCGCATTATAAACTATCCGAATAATTGTATCGTGAAAAAATAAGCAGGCATACTTTAAATAATTAGAAAACTTTGTAGCACTTATTCAGCAAATAATCCAAGATTTAAATTGAAAGTTTTATAAATCGTTTATCGAGTTCAATAAAGATTGGATTAAGGTTTATCTCTCCCATACATTTTATAAAAAATAAGAAGAGTAACAATACATCCTGTTACCATATACAGATAGGATTGAGCTATCGTCGCCACGATTTCATCTTTCGTACTATATGAACTCCATGAAGATACCCTGTCTTTAAACAGATTGAAATTATTTATAAATGCGATTAACAGAAAGACTACTGAAATAATCAATAAGAATAGGGTTTTACTTATTTTCGCTTTATCCAGGATCAGTAAAACAAAAGGAATAATCAGTAAAGAAAACAGGGAGAAGAAGAACGTATCTTTCAAATAAGAGCAGTCCAGGCAACTTGAAGCTGGCTGGTACATAAAAATCCGCATCGAAAAATAAGTAGTTGCAAAAACCAGTAAAAAAAACACAATGCTAAATATCGCGATCCTGATGTAATACATACTAAATGAAGCAGTTAAATTCATCTAATCAACCTCCACGCTTAAAATATTGTTATGGACATCCTGGATTTTAATGCCATTAATTTCAGCAGTAGAGACACGGCAAATAGTAATTCTTTCGTGGTTAGACCCGTCAATTACCGTTTCTTTTAAATTCGAAAAGTTATAGATTTTATAATCTTTTTTCCCATATCTAAATGATAAGGTATCCCTAAGTTTCAAGTTTAATTTAAGTAAAAAACTCACGCTACCGACTCCAGTTTCTCTTCTCTGGGGTATTATTTTTTTATTTTTAAAATAAAAGGAGATGTCATCTACCTTTACATTATCTGAATTAACCTCTAACCAAAATCCTTTTTTTGAGGCTACATATATCCCACAAAGGCCATCGGTCCAGTCCGTGCTGTCTTCTCTACAGGAAATTAGCAGTGATAATGATATCCCAATTACCAGTATAATTTTTATATTTAACTTTATCATATCTACACCTGTAATTACTCAAATATAATGAATTTAGGTTCGAAATGGTTTGGTTTTATAGCCGGGGCACCAATAAAATTAGCGCCCTAAGTCTGTACATGAGGTAAATAATGTATTTAGATATTATTAGTTCCGGATGTAAGTTTATAATTACCCACTGGTTGGTGTTCTTACCTCAGTTGTTCGGAAGATTAATAGTAGTTTATATTATACAGCTATGAGGGGAACTCCCCTCCTAATTTAGGAGGGGGCAGGGGGTGGTTAACCTTTCAATAGCAGTTTTCAATTGACAAATTATAATCTTCCGAACACTTATGGTGTTCTCACCAATCAGCACAATAAACTATCCAGAACATTTAAGAGATAAAGAATAACCTTTCTAAAATGTACCATGAAAAATACATTTCAGAAAGGTTAAGCAATTACAATAAACCACCGGACACAGTAATTCTTTCACCAGTAACCCAGCCAGCATCATCAGAAGCCAGAAAAACTGCAACTTTAGCAATATCTATCGGCAAGCCAATGCGGCCCAAAGGTGTCTGATCAAGAAAATATTTTTCCATAGCACTTCCTGGTCTGCCATCCGCAGTAGAACCTTCTGATTCTGTCATACCCGGAGCAATGGTATTCACCCTTATATTTTTAGGCCCAAGTTCTTTAGCCAGTGTTTTTGCTATACTGTCAACACCTGCCTTAACGGCGCAGTAAATTAATGTACCGGGAATAGGGTTCAAGCTAATGGTAGAACTTAAGTTTATAATGCTTCCACCACCTTCACCAAACATCGCTACCGCTTCTTTCGCACAAAAGATATGCGCCATAAGGCCTGTGGTTATCTGTAACTGGAAAGTCTCTTCACTCACATCCGCTAACATTTCATACTTCCATACACTTGCATTGTTAACTAATATATCCAATCTGCCAAAAGCATTATTCACCTCCTTAAAAAGTCTCTTTATATCCGCAATTTTTGAAATATCTGCCTGCACGGCAATAGCGGTTCCACCATTTCGGGTGATCTCCTCGACAACACTATCTGCTGATTCTTTACTTGATGAATAATTGACCACTACCTTAGCACCTTCTCTTGCGTATTCTTTAGCAATTCCAGCACCGATACCCTTTGATGATCCAGTAATCACTGCTACTTTATCTATAAGTTTCATATTAATATTTAATTTATTTTATAATTGTCCACCAGAAACCTGGATTCTTTCGCCCGTTACCCATGCCGCATCATCAGACGCCAGAAAAACCGCTACTTTGGCAATATCTTCAGGTTGCGCAATACGCCCCAGCGGAGTGATTGAAATATTTTGTTTTTCGAATGCGCTGCCTATGATCCCTTTTTCATGTGAACCTTCTGTTTCGGTCATACCCGGAGCAATCGTGTTGATTCTTATATTTCTAGGCCCCAGTTCTTTTGACAGCACTTTAGTGATGTTATCAATCGCAGCTTTTGTTGCAGAAAACACAAGTGTTCCCGGTAAAGGATTAATACTTGTCGTAGCGCTGATGTTGATGATACTTCCGCCATCTGTCGCCATTAAAGCCGCAGCCTTTTGTGTAGCCAGTATGGTTCCTATCAAATTAGTGTTGATCTGGGCTTGCAAATTTTCTGGAGTGATGGTTTCAAGGACTTCGAATTCCAGTATACCTGTATTATTGACAAGGATATCTAACCTTCCAAATGCATCGATGGTAGTTTCAAAAAGCTGTGTGATATCTGATGGTTCAGCAATATCAGCCTTAACTGCAATTGCTTTTCCACCATGTTCAATTATTTCATCAACTAGCTCACCAGCTTTAAGATGATTTGACAGATAGTTAATCACAACCTTAGCACCCTGATTAGCAAATGCCTTTGCAATTCCTGCGCCAATACCTTGCGACGATCCCGTAATCACCGCCACTTTGTCTTTCAGTAATAAATTCATCTCGCTAATCGATTTTAGATTTGTCCACCGGCTACTTGTATTCTTTCACCTGTCACCCATCCAGCATCATCAGATGCTAAGAAAACAGCAACTTTGGCAATGTCGTCAGGCTGTCCAATCCTACCCAGGGGAACCTGTTTAACCAATTGCGCTTCCCACTCGCCACCCATAAATCCCTGCTCATGAGCGCCTTCTGTTTCAGTGATACCAGGTGATATCGTATTCACCCTTATCTTTTTCGTCCCCAGCTCTTTCGCAAGCACTTTGGTTACATTGTCTACAGCCGCTTTTGTTGCCGCATAAATGAGTGTGCCGGGCATAGGATTGATACTTACAGTAGAACTGATATTGATAATGTTACCACCATCTGTCCCCATTACCTCAGCAGCTTTTTGTGCACAAAGGATAGTGCCGATTAGATTCGTATTGATATTGGCCTGTAAAACCTCAATGGTAAGTGCTTCCAGCATCACCACATCATAAATACCTGCGTTGTTGACCAGGATGTCCACTTTATCAAAGGCCGCTATGGCTTGCTCGAATAGCCTTTCAACATCTGCAGGTTTTGAAACATCCGCCTGCACAGCAATGGCTTTGCCACCAAGCCCAATAATATGATTTACAACTTTTTCAGCGCTGGAGCTGTCTTTAGCATAATTCACCACTACTTTCGCTCCTGCTGATGCATATGCCTTGGCGATACCTGCGCCAATTCCTTTTGATGCCCCGGTTACCACGGCAACTTTGTCTTTTAATTTCAATGTCATGTGATCAAACTTTAGTTAGTCACAAATGTATATTGTATGTATCTTTGTAGAAAGTACCTACTTTTTAGTAGCTTAGCTACTAAAAAGTAGGTAAACTGATTACCAATGCTTTAATATTATTATAATGGCAAAAATGACGAGGAAATGTTCTGATTCACCAACCTGTTCAGTTGATTATGCATTTAGAAGAATCGGTGGGAAATATAAAGGCAGGATTTTATGGTCTTTAAATGAACATAAAATTATACGTTTTGGAGAGTTAGGAAGAATTTTAGCAGATGTAACCACTAAAATGCTAACACAAACGCTCAGAGAATTGGAAAAAGATGATTTAATTATCAGAAAAGTTTATCATCAGGTGCCACCTATGGTAGAATATTCATTGTCAGAAACTGGTTTCGAACTTATTCCATTCATCACTTATTTAAAGGAATGGGGAGATAAGAAAATTGAAAAGGAGAAAAATAAAAATACAGAGACCTCACTCCTGGCCTAGCTGCATATAATAGATTTATGCTGTTTTAATACCGCGTACTGGAATTCCAAAGTTAATAACCAACATTATTTCCAGATTTGGACAAACAAGCCTCGTGATGGGTTCACCGTCAGAAGCAACAAACGTGTGATAAAAGCTATTGATGATCTCTTCCAAAAGAGCTTCTACCAAAAATAACGCTTCGTTTATATCTGTTTGTTCCATTCCTTCTTCGTTTTCTTACAATGCAGGCCTTCGTTGGCAAGCTATGTTTGCCTTATCAAATTTAATGAAACCATGATTAACTACCAATCAATCACTACACACTTAAATGCTATACTGCCTCAATGCATTGGAGGCACTGATGTTTAATTGGAATGCAGACGCTCTAAAATTCAATAATAGCGATACATTACCGATGCCTCTCCTGACAAATTCAGGAAATGGCCAATATCTTAAGGGATATTGGCCAACTGACAAATATTTTCGTAGATTTCAGTAATTTAAACCTGCCAGCTTACCTTTTACTTATAATGAATTAGGAAAGGTCTTTTAGCTGAGTTTAAATAAATTCGCTATGCTGTCACCAAAAACCAAAAGAAATATAGGACGCGTCATTCCTTTCGGAGTATTGTGGTTTATTTTTAGCCTTGTTTATTGCATATTGGAAAAAGGTATTCTGGGCAATCTGAACGCTTATCCAGCTACTGGTGTTCCCTATAACTTTGTAAGAAGTATAATCGCAATCCCTGCTGCTGGAATGTTCATGGGAATACTTACCGGGATTCTGGAGATTGGTTATTTCAGCAAGTGGTTTATCAAAAAGAGCTTCACCAGAAAAATCCTGTCTAAATCATTCATTTATCTCGTCATCGTAATCGTCTTTCTTATTGTCATTACACTAATTAATGCACTTTACACACAGAAAGGATATACGTTTAAAACCCTTTCATCACCAGCATTAGCCTTTTTAACTGACTCCTCAATGATCGGCACGATGCTCTATATGGCCGCAATAATTGTGATGACCCAATTCTATTCAGAATTTAACGATAGTTTGGGTCAAGGCACTTTGCGTAACTTTTTTTTAGGAACATACCATCATCCCGTGCAGGAAGAGAGGATATTTATGTTTCTCGATATGAAGTCATCAACCACGATAGCCGAAAAATTAGGCCATGTCATGTACTTCGAAATGTTAAGAGAATATTTCTTCGACCTCTCCAGCGCCGTTATTGACTATGCTGGCACGATTTATCAGTATGCAGGAGATGAAATGATCATAAGCTGGAAGCTGAAAGATGGGTTAAAAAACAATAATTTCATCGAGTGCTTCTTTGCTATGAAACGAGTTTTAGAGAAGGAAACTAAAAAGTACAACAGCAAATACGGTTGTTTACCAGGCTTTAAAGCAGGATTGCATTACGGTATGGTAACTACCGGCGAAATCGGATCACTTAAAAAAGAAATCATTTTTACGGGCGATGTACTCAATACTTCAGCAAGGATCCAGGGACTTTGTAATCATTTCAATGCTGATCTACTTTTATCTGAAGACTTGGCGAAAATAATTCAGTTTCCCAACAACTACACCATAACCTCAGTTGGAGATAACCTCTTAAAAGGTAGAAGCAAATCAACGGAGCTATTTTCCATTACCCGATGAATTTAATAGACAAATAATCACTATACCTGACTTTAATTTTAAAGGCAATAGATTTGTTATTGAAAATCTGAAACGAATTTTATAACCCCATCAATAAATTCACAAATTCAGCATTTAATTTCCATTAAAAACACTTGAATTTCAAATTATAGATATCATAACAGCCAATTATTTCGAATTCCCTTCCATGTATTAAAAGATTTAGCATGCTATAAAAAATAATAGCCTGAAAAAAATAATATGTTAGGTGTGCCAAACAGTTGTCAGACCCGCTTATTTTCTTTGTGTCAAATCATTCAATCATTAAAATTAAATTACAGATTATGTTCGACGTATTGACAACAATTAACTGGTTCAGTGTTCTGTTAGCTTTCTTAGGCTACGTTATTTTAGGCACAGTATGGTACCTGTTCCTTTTTCCAAAATCATACCGCATTTCCCTTGGAAGGGATCCGCATGTTAATGCCAGTGAGGCACCGATATACATTATTGGTCCAACTATTTGTGCATTGATAGTCACTTTAAGTTGCACAGTGCTGATGTATGCCCTGAATATAAGTTCTTACGGAGAGGCTATCCAGTTTACACTGATCGTTGGTATTGGCTTCCTGTTCACGAATACGGTTAATATCGGAATCAATCCAAATATTCCAAAACCGTTTCTCTACGGGATGATCACAGGGATGTACCATCTTGTGGGAATGGTCATTGTCAATACGATCCTGTTTGCCATGAAATAATTGTAAAAAAAAGAAATTAGAGATGGAGCAGGAAACATTTTATCCTGAAAACAAGAGTCAATGGAGGGCGTGGTTAAAAGAAAACCATGCCCTTAAAAAGTCTATCTGGGTTATTTTTTATAAAAAGAAAACAGGCCGCCCAACTATTAATTGGAGCGAGGCGGTTGATGAAGCACTGTGTTTTGGTTGGATTGACAGTATTGGCAAACCAATTGACGACGAAAAGTTCATGCAGTACTTTTGTCAACGGAAGCCAAACAGTACCTGGTCAAAAATAAACAAGGATAAGGTCAATGTTTTGCTCGAAGCCAATTTAATTACAGATGCAGGGAAATATTGCATCGACATAGCGAAACAAAACGGAAGTTGGACGATCTTGGATGAAGTGGAGGCATTGATTATACCCAAAGACCTGGAATTAGCTTTTGCTGAACAGCCCGAGGCAGCAATTTTCTTTTCTAATTTGAGCCGTACAGTTAAAAAGGGAATCCTCCAATGGCTCGTGCTCGCAAAACGGCCTGCAACAAGAGCCAGTCGTATTAAAGATGTAATCCAATTCTGCCTAGAAAAAAATATACCAAAACAGTTCCGCCCCTGATATTCTTAAATTTAGCCAAATTTACCAACAATACATTCAACTTAACATTTACATGGAGATCAGTAAACGCTTCGACCGCATTTTGCAATTGTTCTTTATCCTGCAATCGAAATCATGGGTCACGATCGACGAATTGGAAGAACGATTTTCAATAAGCAGGCGAACCATTTTCCGCGATCTCAAATCACTGGAAGAAGCTGGTGTGCCTGTTGGATATAAACCTGGCCGAGGTTATTCCTTGATAGAAGGCTATCGTATACCACCTTCGCGCTTTACTCATGAAGAAGTGCTCAGTCTGTTGGTGGCTGAAAAGATCATGCAGCAACATGAAACGCAATATATCAAACTTCATTACGAATCGGCGCTTATCAAAATAAAAAGTTCCTTTCAGGTGCAGCAGAAAAATACCTTGGTCGAGTTTGAAAATAAATTGCACATCAGTCCAAAATCAAGTTCATCGGAATACTTGCCTAACGTAATTAATATCCTTTTAAGCAGTACTGTGAATAGGATCATAGCAGTTGTATCCTACATAAAAGGTAGCGATACATTGCCAAGTTCCAGGTGTGTTGAACCTGTAGGGCTGTTTTATGAAAGCGGTTTCTGGTATGTACTTGCATTTTGCCAACTGAGGAAGGACTATAGGAATTTCAGACTTGACAGGATCAAAAAGGTTTCCCTATCTCAAGAGTCATTCAGCATGGTACATCCACCTTTGGATGAGATCAGGAATATTGATTCTTCAAAGAACAATACTCGCATTGTTATCAAAGTAGACCGCGAATTTGCACATTACCTTTTTTGGGAGCGGCAGAACTTTGGTTACCTATCAGAGGAAAGCAGTGAAAGTGAAGTAACCATGTATTTTGACTGTGCAGAACATCCAACATCTTTTGTACGCTGGTTTATGAAATTCGTTGACCATGGAGAAATCTTAGAACCAGCCCACTTGCAGGATGAAGTTGCTGCAATATTGTTGGCTGGTTTAAGCAAAATGAAAGGTTTCAACGAAGCTCAACCATCAGATAAGCAGTAAAAATGCTATCGGCATAAATACAGACTTTGGAGATAGATCATACCGCTTTTGATGAAGCGAGGTGCACAACGTGTTTTTTTACATTAGACCTCATCGCTTAATAAGAACTGTTAGGAATGAATCAATTGATAGAACTAAAGCAGCATAAATGATATTAGCAAACCAAAACGGATTGATGATTGGATGGAAACTCAACCGTTTCAAGCCTGCAAAAATAACATCCGTAAGAGTGCCGTGATTTAGGTTTTGATAAGTTTGCTCATTTCAGCTGTTACCAGCTCGATATCGGCTACGGTTGTTCGCCAGTTTACAAATGCCGCCCTAATTCCTTTTTTATTGTTATACAGCGTTGGTGTCATAAATACCTTTCCTGTACCGTTTAAATTAGTTAAAAAAGCTGCCACTTTCTCTTGGTTTTCATCACCAGACAAGGTAAAACAAACCGTATTCAGCCGGACTAGTGCTAACAATTCAAATGCCTGATTATTTTCTATAAATCGCCCAAAATAATTTGCCATTTCAATTGAATTTTCTACAATTTCCTGATAACCCTTTTTACCATAAGCTCTTAATGAAAACCATACCGGTAATGCCCTTAGCCTTCTTGAATTTTCGGGGAGAAAGTTCATATAACTAAAATTTTCCATTGGATCTCCTAAATAAGGAGCATTAGAATTTTGAAACGTTTCTAACTGCAAAATTTTATACTGTTCCTTAACTAAAAAAATGGCACTGTCATATGGCACATTTAACCATTTGTGACAGTCGATAGCTATACTATCAGCATTTTCCCAGCCAGACATTAGCTGTTTATGTTTTGAAGAACAAGTAGCAAATGCACCAAATGCACCATCAATATGCCACCAAAAATTATACTTTTTCTTAAGTTTTGATATGGCATGGAAGTCATCAAAATCAACAGTATTCACCGTTCCACCACTGGTGATTAGAATAAATGGTTGTCCATTTAGCGCTTTAATCCTTAAGTCCAAATTTTCAATATCTATACTTTCCCTGTTTCCTTCCATAACTTTTACTTTGTCCAAATTATTACTACCAATTCCTAACATGGCCAAAGATTTTAAAGTAGAGGAGTGCGGTGTTGCTGTTAAAATATTTATTCTTTCAGTAAGTCCGTCCTTGGCAAAGTCTTTACCCAATTGCTTTCCCAGCCATTGTCTGGCAACGGCAAGGCAAGTAAAGTTAGACATGGTTGCACCGGTTACAAAACCGCCAATAAAATCTCTCGGTAGATCAAAAAGGTCTAAAAGCAATTTGATAGTTTCCATTTCTATAACCGCAGAAAGATCACCCTGCCCTTGTGTAGCCTGGGTATTCTGATCATAAATGGTAGTTAGCCAATCGCCGGCAATAGCTGCGGGCGTTGCTCCACCTATAACAAAACCCCAATATCTAGGCCCTGCCGATGCAACGAGCAGCTTTTCAAATCTATTGTTAAAAGCCTCTAAAGTTGTCAAACCTCCTAAACCAATTTCATTGAGGGTTCCATCTGATGGGAAACTTGCTGTTACTGAAGTTGGCCTATCCGATATCTTTTCTAAAAAACCAAGGCCCTGAAGTTTTACCGCTTCAAGTAAACTATCAAGATGAGTTAAGTCGTTTTTTAATTGTTCGTTCATATCTATTAGTGGTATCGTATGATTACTTTCTATATTATCCGTCACTATTATAATTGATTTTTTGGAAACCATTTCAAAATACCAAGAACTATCGTCAAAAAAATGATATTCATAAAACTTGCCGCCCTGTAAGCTTCAATAAATGCGCCTGGAGAAATCCTTTCTTGCAACACATAAAAGAAAAGCCCTCCTACAAGTGCTACCCCAAGTGCTATTGCAGTCTGTTGCACGGTAGAATATATTCCTGATGCACTGCCAGCATGCTTAATATCTATATTTTTTAGCGACAGTGTAAGCAAAGAAGGTAGTACACTCCCACATCCTAAACCATAAAGCGCTAGCAACATGAATTGCAGTACTCCTATTTTTCCGCTATTGAAAGCAAACAGATGTCCGATTAATGAAAAAATCATGATCATTAAGCCCAGGCTGATAACGCCCTCTCCATAAAATTTAATCAACCTGGCCGATAAGAATGAACCGATAACATAACCTATGCCCTGAAATACAAATAGAATACCTACACTTACAGACGACACGCTTAATCCGTTTTGCAAAAAGAAACCTGTGATTAAAAAG
This sequence comes from Pedobacter psychrotolerans, assembly GCF_004340665.1. Taxonomy (GTDB): domain Bacteria; phylum Bacteroidota; class Bacteroidia; order Sphingobacteriales; family Sphingobacteriaceae; genus Pedobacter; species Pedobacter psychrotolerans. The sequence continues at coordinate 614,169 of NZ_SLWO01000001.1, read as the reverse complement.
TAAGAGTCTTGAGCAATAAAGTAAAATAGCGACAGTACAACACCCAATTTAAAAGTGATATTCTTAAAGAGGTCAAAATTCACCAGGGAATCAAATCCTTTATCCTTTACAGCCCGTTGTTGAAACCATAAAAGCTTCCATATCGGAAAGGACAATCCTAACATCATTATACTCCACAGCGGCCATCCCATTTCACGGCCTCTGATCAGCGGAAATATCAGGGAGAGTAAAAAGATGGTCAGCAAGAACAGACCAACGTAATCAAACCGTTCTGATTTTAGCTTATCTACTTTAGGAATATATAGTATGGTAAGAAAAGTTACCAAAATGGTTATAGGAACATTGATTAGAAAAATCAGCCTCCAGCCACCTTCATCACCAAACAAGCTAACACTGACTGACCATGCTGGTAGTAATCCTCCAAGTAATTGCCCCAAAACAGAAGCTATTCCAGCTATGCTTCCATATATTCCCAATGCCCAAGACCGCTCCTTTTCTGTCGTAAACAGCTGTTGCAGCAACGCCAGCCCTTGGGGCACCATCAATGCGCCACAGGCTCCTTGTAATGCTCTTATGATAATCAGCTGGAAGGGTGTTTCCACCAATCCACATAAAAGAGAACTAATACCAAAGCCAATCAAACCTACCAGCAATATTTTTTTTCTTCCCAGCCGATCCCCTAATTTACTGGCAGAGATCATCAATGCGGCATAAGCCATCAGATAGGCCGCAACAACCAGCTGCAAGTCGCCACCCGTTGCTTTGATCCCCCGCTCTATACTAGGCAGCGCCACGTTGACGATAAAGATATCAAGTACAGACAGAAATACAGTAGCGGAAAGGATGAGTAAAACGATTATCTTTTTAAAATCGCCAATTGTAAAAAATGTCATATATATTATTTAAAAAAAGCTTTTTTTATCTTAATTTGAAGCCAAAGGTGGCTTTATAACAACTCGTTGTCAAGTAGGAATAAATATGATACTTAGTATGAAAAAACAAACTAATGGTGAATACCAGGTAAATTCAAATTTGGAAATTGATGGCCAGGACAAAAATAACTGTCCCGTGACCAACACACTTCGCATACTCAGAGGAAAGTATAAACTACCGATCTTAGAACTCGTCAAAAATAATGAGGTTGGTCGCTTTGGAGAACTCCGTCGCAAACTCGATAATGTGGCTCAGGCAACATTGACAATGCAACTCCGGGAACTTGAACGTGACGGTATTATTTCCCGCACCGCATTTGCAGAATCACCTCCCAGGGTGGAATACGCACTAACTCAATTAGGCTTTAGTTTGCTACCTGTCATCGAAGTATTAAAAGCATGGAATAACCAATATTGCCTGGCGTGGCCCAAACTGTAATTGCCCCACTCCTTACCATTATTGGTGTAAAGGCGGTAATGAATAATTTATACAAATTAAACCAGTAACTTGGTTCGACATTTGTACGTCCAGATCTCCCCCGCCGGAGATTGAACCAAAATTATCTTTTCCGTGCGATAGCGGCATGTTACAAAATCGGTAAAAACCAACCCGCTCTAAGTGTATTAGAGAAGGATTGTACCACGGACGTACTAAGATCGAATCAGTAAAGAAGATCTGATTAAAATTGCTATTATACCACTAAATCATGCAGAATGTTAGTGGCAAGCAGCTTTTATTCATTTGCTTTCTGCCGTCTTTAATTAAACGAATGTCTGAACTCCAAAGGCGAAACATTGGTCTTTGTTTTGAAAAGTTTGCTAAACGATTGTGAATGCTCAAAGCCCAGTTCATAAGCAATTTCCGAAACGGATAGATTTGTAGTTGATAATTTTTCTTTAGCTTTTTCTATGATGGCATTCTGAATGTATTGTTGTGTGTTGAGCCCTGTTAATGAACTCAACATGTCACTCAAATAGCGTTGCGAGAGCTTTAACGCTGTACTGATATATTTCACGGATGGCAAACCGTTTTTCAGGCTGTTTTCTCCCTCAAAATAACTGGTTAAAAGTTCATCCAAAGCAGTGATGATGTCGTGGTTGATGGCTTTCCTCGTCAAAAATTGCCTGTTGTAAAACCGATTGCTATAATTCAATAACAATTCTATTTGCGACACCAACACATCCTGGCTGAAACTGTCAATGTTGTTATCCAATTCATTGGTTATTGTAGCAAATAAATTGGCTATAATTTCTTTTTCTTTTGCCGATAGAAATAAGGCCTCTGAAACACCGTAGGAGAAAAATCCATACTGATTGATTGTTTTTCCTAATGGATAATTTCGGATAAAGTCCGGATGGAAATACAAAGCAATCCCTTCATAGCTTTCTGTGTCTTCCGGTGAAAAAACGATTTGTCTAGGCTTCAAAAATGCCAATCCGCCTTCTTCAAAATCATAATACCCTTGTCCGTATTTTATTTGCCCTGTAAAGGTTGGCTTAAAGGAAATTTTGTAAAAATCGAGACTTACTTTTTGCCCTTTTGGAAACATTTCAATCGAAACATTATTATAATCAACTAATGCAATCAATGGGTGCAATGGCGAAGGAAATCCCAGGATACGCACCAATTGCGATATACTTTTTAGGTGAGTGATGTTAGATTGTTGCTGCATTTTCGTTTACGAACTTAATCAATTTTGTTTTGACGGGCGAATCACAATATCGCCAATTTCAACATCCTCGGGTTGGCTTACTGCATAAATCACCGCATTGGCAATGGCTATCGGATTAATGGCAATCTGTTCCATTCCTTGTTTAATAGCTGTTTTCATTTCTTCGTTTTTGATGTTGTCCGCAAAATCTGTTTTCACAAATCCTGGCGAAATGCCTGTAATGCGTATTTTTCCGTCTGACTCTTGGCGAAATGCCTCTGCAATCGTGCGAATGGCATTTTTAGTTCCTGCGTAAACGCCCTGCATGGGCGCAATCTTTATTCCTGAAGTGGAAATGATATTGACGATATGTCCCGATTGTTGTTTTTTGAAAATGGGAATTGCAGCCGCCATCCCATACAAAACCCCTTTGAGGTTAATATCGATCATTTCCTCCCAACCGTCAATATCCAGTTCGTCAATGCGGCTTAACTGACTGACACCTGCGTTGTTTACAATCACATCTAATTTTCCGTATAGCTCAACAGTTATATTAACCAAACGAACTAAATCGGCTTTATTCTTTACATCAATTTGAGCACAGGTGGCTTCACCACCTGTGCTTTTAATTTCTTTAACAATTTGTTCCAATGGTTCTGTGCGCCTCGCACCCAAAACAACCTTTGCACCATTTTTTGCTAATTCTATGGCGATGGCTTTGCCCATTCCGCTGCTTGCACCTGTAATAGCAACTACTTTTCCTTTGATATTTTGCATTGCTGTTAGCTTTTTATTTGTCTATTTGTTTTTCTAAAAATTCAGGATAGCGGTTACCCACAAGGGTAATTCCATTTACGGTTGTATCAATTTTTGCAAGTTCATCGGCTGTTAATACAATAGTTGTACTGCCAATATTTTCTTCCAAACGATGCAATTTTGTAGTCCCGGGGATGGATACGATCCAAGGCTTTTGCGCTAAGAGCCAAGCCAATGCCAGTTGTCCGGTCGTTACATTTTTTTGTTGAGCAATTTCGGAAAGTGCTTCCACTAAAACCAGATTGGCCTTTATGTTTTCTTCGCTGAAACGAGGAATGACATTCCTGCGGTCCACATCCGCTAATTTTGAATTTATTGTACCTGTGAGGAAGCCTTTTCCTAAAGGACTGAAGGGAACGAAACCAATTCCTAACGCTTCTAAAGTGGGTATGATTTCATCTTCTGGCTCACGCCAAAACAAAGAGTATTCGCTTTGTAATGCGGATACAGGTAGAATTGAATGTGCTTTCCGAATGGTTGTAGCACTGGCTTCCGATAAGCCGAAATATTTCACTTTGCCCTCTTGTATCAGGTCTTTTACTGTTCCCGCAACATCTTCTATCGGAACATTAGGGTCAACCCTGTGCTGATAAAGCAGATCAATGTAATCTGTTTTCAATCTTTTTAAAGAAGCTTCAGTTACAGCTCTGATGGTTTCGGGTCTGCTGTCTAAACCTACTGCTGGTCTGGCATCTTTACAACCAAATTTTGTGGCGATCACCACATCTTTTCTATAAGGCTGTAATGCTTCACCCACAATTTCTTCATTGGTATAAGGTCCGTAAGCTTCTGCGGTATCAAAAAATGTAATCCCTCTTTCAACTGCGTTACGTAGCAGTGTGATGGACTCCTTTTTATCAAGACCTTTGCCATCCAAAAAGTTTAACCCCATACAACCAAAGCCCAATGCGGAAACTTCCAATCCACTATTTCCTAATTTCCTCTTTTGCATAATTCTTTATTTAATTATTTCTAAAACTGAATAATTTCAAGTACAAAATTCCAGATTGTCGTTCTATAAAAAGTAGCCCGATTGGTAATTGTTGTAGTCAGATTTTATATTTGTGTGGGCTTGACTGCTTATTTTGTCATGTCAATTGGGTGTTGTGCTACTATTGCAACTAACCTAGATATAGGTTTGAAATCAGCCTGTTTGTTAATGATTAAAAGTTTCATAGAAGCACTTCCCCCTATTGCGGTAATAACAGGTTAGCTGCAGCCCATTTCATTTCAGGTTTATTTTTTCTTTTTGGTTTTGGTAGTGGGTAATTCTTTGAGTGAAATTCTAATGAGTTCACTTAACCAATCACTGTTTTCTATTTTTTCTTCTATCAAGAAACTTGGTTTTGCTCCTTCGTATGGTGGTGCTTCAATAACATTACCTATAAATTCTCTTCCCGAAATGGTTGGTTTGATAAACAATTTGTTGTCGCATATCAGTCCGAATAATTTTCCGTCAGCGTAAATGCCATATTCACCAAACATTTTTTTAGCTGTTATTTCTCCGGCATTTCTGATTTGTTCCATAACAAAGTCCACAAAATTTTGATCTGAAGCCATTGGTTAGTCTTTTAATTGAAAGTGAGGATTGTAAATTAAGCCAATAACATTTCCAAATGGGTCTTTAACAGTTGCAGTCATTATATCTCCGCCAACATTGTATGGCTTTTCATTTTCGGTTGCTCCTAATTCAATAAGTCGGTCAAAAGTCTCTTGAATATTTTCTACACCCCAATATGAAACTACATTTTCAATTTTATTCAAAGTTGGATTTTCTTCTGGTTGAAGTCCTAATTCGTATCCTTGAATGTTGAAGCCAACATAATAAGGTTCGTTGAAATAAGGGTTTGTTTCAAACGCCTTTGAGTACCATTCTGTCGCTTTTTGAATGTCTCCAACTTTATAAATTGTTGTTCTAAGTCCTAACATATTTTTTTCTTTGTCTTTTTTGTCACTTTGTTAGTGCACGTTTGGGTTTGGATTTGGCTAATAGGTCTGATAATGTTAAGTCTTTCCAATAAATCAAACCTAAAATAATCATGTAAAATGAAATAGAGAAACTTTTTAATAGGCGAACTAAAAGATTTTAGATGGCTTAAAGTGCACATTTTATTATAAATATCAAATTATCAAGAAACGGTAGTTTTCTAAGAGCATTCTGAACTTCTTATCATTAGTATTGCAAAACTAGAAGCGTGATTTTATAATAGTGCTTATACTAGCATATAGGTATAACAATAGAATAGTGGAAGAAACATATTGAAATGCAATGGTTCGACCTTAATAAGTCTGGATCTCCTTTGCAGGAGATCCATGATGAGATGAAATCTTTACACAACCTTAATACACAGCGCCAAACTCCGAAACTTACAGATTGTTAATGTCTTAGCTTGATGTGTCAATTGTTGATAGACAGGATAACTATAAATTTTATGTGGGAAATTATACTGATGGTATTGGGCGGGCTTGGCCTGTTCCTTTTCGCCATCAACAACCTGTCTGATACGCTTAAAGAATTGCTTGGCGATAAGGCCAAAAAATGGATGGGCTTCTTTACCAAAAACGTATTCACCGCCATACTTACCGGCATTGTGATCACAACCATTCTTGATTCTTCATCTGCTGTTATCATCATGACCATTGTGCTGGTCAATGCAGGCGCATTGACTTTCAGGCAGTCTATGGGGATTGTAATGGGCGCTAACATAGGCACAACCTTTTCCAGTCAGCTTATCGCGCTGGATATCGGGCAGTATTCACCCATACCGATTTTTCTGGGACTGGTGTTCAGCCTATTCTCAAAAAGCGAGAAAGTTTCTAAAACAGGAAAAGTGGTACTTTACTTCGGCATCCTGTTCTTTGGCCTGTATACGATGGAACGTGCCGTTGAACCCTTAAAAGACGATCCCGCTTTTTTAACCTGGATGGAAAAATTGGACAATCCATTAAGGGGAACCGCTATCGGCGCACTGATTACCTTGGTCATCCAGTCTTCATCAGCTACCGTAGGCATGGTCATTACCCTTGCAAAAAAAGGACTAATCAATCTTGGCGGTGGTATCGCCGTGATGATCGGTGCGGAACTGGGCACCTGTTCAGATACCCTCCTGGCAACCATCCGTTCGGACAGGCAGGCAGTAAAGACCGGTATCTTTCATTTGCTTTTCAATATCATTTCCATTGCCATAGGCCTGTTGATCTTTCCGCTCTTCACCGGATTTATAGAACAGATTTCGGGAAATGCAAGCATTGAGCAAAAGATAGCCAATACCCATATGATCTTCAACACCACAGGCGTATTGCTCTTTATCCCGCTTGTTCCATTACTGGAAAAGCTTTTAAATCGTTTGCTCCCTACAAAAGAAAAAAAGCATGAGGTTGCTCCTGCTTAATATCTGCTCATCAGAAGGAGATGACTGATTGCCGTCTGGTTGGTGTTCTCACCAATCAGAACAAACCTATCTAAATAATTGTATAGCGAAAATAAAAAAGGCCTTTAACAAAGCTAAAGACCTTTTATTGTACCCGGAGCCGGAGTCGAACCGGCACGGTTTCCCACAGGTGTTTGAGACCAGCGCGTCTACCAATTCCGCCATCCGGGCATGTATTGGACGGGATGCAAATGTAGATAACGAAAGCTTAAATCACAAAATTATTTTGAAATAATTCGTAATTCGTTTACTATATGTCATTTGCAGATTCAGCACGTTCATCTTTTAACTTTCTATCCACGATAAAGGGTGCAAAAGGCAGTAGTGAAGCCAGGAAGATCAGCACTGCTTTTCCGAATTTCCATTTTTGTTCCTGCCAGGCCATGATCAAAGTAGCCGCATACATCACAAACAATAATCCATGTGCCCATCCCGTATATTTCACATATAATGGCAGGTGAGCCCAGTACTTTAAGGGCATGGCTACGAATAACAAAAGCAAATAGGAAATCCCCTCTGCCACAGCAACTTTTCGAAAAACGGATAATGAACTCATGAATCTGATTTTTTTTCGAAAATAGTGTAAAACAGATGCTTCAACGAATACTAAAAAATGATTTGACAATTGAGTGTTGTTATAGAACAGCCCAAAAGAGAAAATTTATAGTGTCAATACGATAGCTTGAAAGAGTGGAATTACTTTTTTTCGCCCTTTCCCTTTCAGGGGAAAGGTGCCGATAGACAGATAGGGGTTAATTTACTCAAAGGTCGTCTTCTCGACTGGAGCGCCTGCCTTTTTCAGGCAGCGGCGAAATAGAGAGATTTTTGAACTCAGGATTGATCAATCTAATTTACGAAGCTCAAAGATTCCTCCACTGCGGTGGTAATGATGACATTTTCGAACCGAACCACCCCGCCCGATGGGCACCCCTCCTTAAAAAAGGAGGGGAGTTTGGTTTTACGATATGGGTCAGCTTCGATAAATATTTTCCAAAGCCTTTCCCTTTCTGGGGAAAGGTGCCGATAGGCGGATAGGGGTTAACTAATAGCGATAACCAGTTTAAATAGTATTTTAAGGCTTATCATTAATCGAACGCTCTGCTTTATAGAAAGTAATTTAATTATTCTCCCTATATTTAAGGTAGTGTTAAATTGCTGACTCAAGAAATTGATTTCTTTACCCCGCCTCCACCCCGCATTTACTCCACCTCTAATCCGCCTTCTAGCCACACTTACCTTACACATAACTATAGTATGCTTGTTGATTTAAGCGATGATAACTGATTAAGATCCTCTATCCAGTGATAAGTTAACCCCTAACATTAAATGAATTTAGAAATATGATTTCGTACCCCCACTTGATCACTTTGATAAGCGTTCACGGATTCTGGCGGTGTATTTTTGACGATAAAAAATATCTTTTATAGCAGGTAAGAACTTTTCTGAATCATCCGGACTACGATCAAATGTCTCAACCAAATGATTTAATTCATCCTCCAGCTGTTTTTCAATAAGATCAATATCTTTTCTAACCTCAGCCAATTTCGCCGCATCAGGTTCGAATTCCAAATCCATCAAAGCCTCATTCACATCCATCATTTCCATCAGGAAAGATTGCGGCAACTGGTAACCCTCATCCGTCTCTACAATCCCCTTCAGCTCAAGCACATATTTTAATCGCTTTTTAGCATGACTAAGTGTTTGATAAGCTTTATTATTCAAGGTAGATAATTCCAGTACCTCCTGCTGCTTTTCATCGCCCTCGTTAGCGAAAAAGTCAGGATGATACTGCTTACTCAAAGCATAGAACTTCGCTTTTACAGCATTTTGATCAGGGTTAAATTGAACCGGCAATTCGTAAAATTCGAAATAATTAGGTTGCTGTATAGTTTCGCTCATGATAGGGTATAAATAAAAAAGCCGCAGCTGTTCAGATTATAATCTATCCAGCTGCGGCAATAATATAAATTTGGTTTTACTTCCCGAAAGATTTTAAGATATCATTACCAAAAGCAAACACCATCAGGCAAATTAAGATAACAAAACCTACAATTTGAGCTTTCTCCAATACTTTTTCACTTACAGGCTTGCGTTGCACCATCTCGATTAATAAGAACACCACATGGCCACCATCTAAACCCGGGATGGGCAATAAATTCATAAAAGCCAAAGCCATAGAAATTAAACCTGTTAAAGTCCAGAATTTTACCCAATCGAAAGTACTTCCATAAACTTTTGCAATACCAATCGGACTGCTGATATTCCTCGCACTCAATTTACCAGTGATCATTTTACCGATTCCTTTTGCATTATCTACAAAAGTACTCCAAGCCATGCCTGCCCCTACCGGAAGCGATTCTGCAAAACCGAAATCTACATGTGCAGTTTCGGGTGCTTTTAAATTTGGTGCAATCCCGATGGTGCCATCAGCACCCACTTTTAAATTAAAGTTAACTGGTTTCCCCTGGCGTAATGCCTGAACAGAAATTGCTTTATTTTTATTGGATGAAACCTCATCTTTAAACTGATCGAAAAAAGTAACGGCTTTCCCATTTACCGCCAGGATGCTGTCACCAGGTTTAATACCTGCAGCATAAGCCGGATAAACAGGTTTTACATATTTCCTGCCGAAAATACGATCCAGGAAAGATTGCTGATCAGCTTTTTCATCCGGTGCCAATACGGTAGCTACACTGGCCATGCGGTAACGCGGACTAATAAAATTCTCTTTATCGTTTTTAGATAACTTATTTAAAATCGTATCCGGAACAGAAACATAAAGGGTTTGGCTACCTCTTAAAATCGTGAGTTGCGCACCATCAAACAATACCTTGCTCGAAATCGCATCCTCGAAACGAATTAATTTATTGCCGTTAATCGCTAAAATGCGATCTCCGTTTCTTAAGCCGATTTCCTTACCCAGTGTGCCAACTGAAATACCATCATTTAATTTTCCATTTACCGTATAGTTTTGGCCAACATTAAAAGTGAGCATCCAGAAAATAAAAACACCCACGATAACATTCACGATAATCCCGCCAAGCATCACAATTAAACGTTGCCATGCCGGTTTAGATCTAAATTCCCAGGGTTGAGCAGGAAGAGCCATTTGCTCCGTATCCATACTTTCATCAATCATTCCGGCAATTTTAACATAACCGCCAAGTGGTAGCCAGCCCACACCATATTCAACACCACCTTTTTTAAAGCTGAAGAGTTTAAAACCCCAGGCATCAAAAAACAAATAAAACTTCTCTACTTTAATACCAAATGCCCTGGCTGCCAAAAAATGTCCTAATTCGTGTAATATTACCAATAAAGACAATCCGAGCAGCAGCTGCCCCGCCATAATCAATCCATTCATATGCTATACTAATATTTTTATTTTAGATGTTAAATGCTACTTTTTGTTACTAATTCGCCGGCTAAGATACGGCTATGTTTGTCAGTTTCTAAATAATCAGTCAATTGTGGTTTTTCTATAAAGCTGATTTCTTCCATACATTGCTCAATTACATCACTCATTTCCAGGAAACCAATCTTATCATTTAAAAATGACTCCACCACAATTTCATTGGCAGCATTTAAGATACAAGGCATATTCCCTCCCTTTCTTAAAGCTTTAAAAGCTAAATCCAGATTTCTGAACGTTTCCCTATCCGCTTGCTGAAAACTAAAATTAGGATAGTCCAGAAAGTTAAAACGTTTAAAATTGTTTTTTAGCCTATCGGGATAATTTATAGCATACTGAATGGGCAATTTCATATCCGGAACACCCATTTGTGCTTTCATAGAACCATCCGTAAACTGCACAATAGAGTGAATAATAGATTGAGGATGAACGATCACATCAACCTGATCCACGTCGAGATCAAACAACCATTTGGCTTCAATCACTTCCAGCCCCTTATTCATCAAAGTAGCAGAATCAATGGTGATTTTTGCTCCCATCACCCAGTTAGGGTGTTTTAAAGCCTGCTCTTTTTTAATGGTAGATAAAAAATCTTTACCCTTTCCCAGAAAAGGACCGCCGGATGCCGTAAGGTAAATTTTTTCGATTTCATTTTGCGCCTCGCCGACCAGGCACTGAAAAATGGCCGAATGCTCCGAATCAACCGGAAGAATTTTCACCTGATATTCGGCTGCCAATGCAGTGATGTATTCACCCGCAACCACTAAAGTTTCCTTATTCGCCAAGGCAATACTTTTCCCAGCTTTAATGGCTGCTATAGTTGGCTTTAATCCAACGGAACCCATTAAGGCGGTAAGTACGATATCACTTTGTAGGTAGCTCGCTACTTCCGATAAAGACTCCTCTCCCGCCAAAACTTTTATGTTTAAAGAAGACAATGCATCTTTAACAGTTTGATACTGGCTTTCATCGCAAATCACCACCACTTCCGGCCTGAATTCTTTCGCCTGTTGGATCAGTAATGCTGAATTTTTTAATGCAGATAATACAGAAACCTTAAAAATCGATGGGTTGTCCCGCACCACTTCAAGTGCCTGCGTACCGATGCTTCCTGTAGAACCTAATATGGTTATGTATTTCAAATTTTAATTCTTTTTTGTCCAATTCTTATAGACATCATTTATCATAATATTGCATTCCACCCAGCTAGGCCTAAGCAATGTTTCTTCGTTTAGCTTTAATCCGGCCTAACAAATTTTTGGGAACGCACAATTTAAGCCCATGCAGAAACTTTAATACAAAAATTTTCAGCCGGTGTTTTTTGTTTCTTTTTGACATCAAAAAGAAAAAAGCCCGTCCGGCGAGAACGAAAGCTCAAATGAGATTGCCGCGTCGTACCTCCTCGCAATGACGATGGAAATTAAACAATATATTTCTCTAACCCATCCGCCAACTTCCTGTCATTACTCAATCTCGGCACTTTATTCTGCCCACCCAATTTTCCTTCACTTTTCATATAATTTACAAAAGCATCCTTTTGCAACATACGTATAATTAAGGGTTGAAGGATGTTCCCCTCAATTAAATCAAAATAGTAAATATTTTTCTTTTGCAAAGCCTCATCTACCTTTTTACTAAAAGTAGCCATATCTTTAGGAGCAGCAGAAAACTCTACAAACCACTCATGATAAGGCAGTTCGCCGCCTTCAGGATTTACCTGAGGTGCCACCGTAAATTCTGTAATTTCTACCTGCTCAGCATTTGCAATGCTCAATAAAGCCTGCTCCACCTCCTCACCAATCACATGTTCACCAAAGGCCGATATAAAATGCTTAATCCGCCCGGTAACCACAATTTTATATGGATTTTTGGAAACAAATTTTACCGTATCACCGATGCTATAACCCCATAAACCTGCATTAGTATTCAAAACTAAAGCATAGTTCACATCCAATTCTATTTCTCCTAGTGATAGCCGAGTTGGATGCTCATTATAATATTCATCTGCCGGAATAAATTCATAAAATATCCCTGCATCCGCCAGCAATAATAAGCCTTTATCATGTTGAGAATCCTGATAGGCAATAAATCCTTCTGATGCCGGATAAGTTTCAATGGAATCTATTTTACGGCCAATACTCTGCTCAATCTTTGCACGGTAAGGCTCAAAATTTACCCCCCCATAAATAAATAAACTAAAGTTTTTAAAAATCTCGCCTATTTTTTTACCGTTTGCTTTTTCAGTAAGCTTATCAAAATACATTTGCACCCAGGGTGGAATCCCGGAAATCAGTGTCATGTCCTCATGAAGGGTTTCCTCAACAATCGCATCCACCTTCTCTTCCCAATCTTCAATAATATTCGTTTCATATGAAGGTAATCGATTCTTTTGCAAATAGGCTGGAACATGATGCGCTACTATCCCAGATAAACGGCCTACGTTAATTCCATTTTTCACATTCAAAACAGGACTTCCCTGCAAGAAAATCATTTTTCCATTTACAAAATCGGCTTTGCCTATTTGATGGATATAGGTAAGTATGGCATTGCGGGCAGCTTTAATGTGCTCCGGCATTGATTCTTTAGAAAGCGGAATGTATTTTACGCCAGATGTGGTACCAGATGTTTTAGCGAAATAAAGCGGTTTGTCTTTCCACAGTACATCTGCCTCACCACTTACCACACGATCTACGTATGGTTTTAATCCTTCATAATCCTGAACCGGAACATTCTTCTTAAAATCACTGTAATTGGTAATTTCAGCAAAACGATGATCTTTACCAAAGGCTGTATTTTTCGCCTGATCAATAAGTTTTCGAAGAATTTTATCTTGGGTAGCAACGGCATTCTTCTTCCATTTGTTGATCTGCCATACTGCAAATGCCGCAAATGGTTTACTTAATGCTGCTTTTAATCCCATAATTAATGATTGATTTTTGGATGATTAAATGATTAAATGTTTTTTCCGTTAAACGATGTTATGCAAAATATCTGGATGTTCGTCGCCTTTATATTCTCCTGCAATTTTACGATAAGCTACCGTTAAAGCTACGCTCGACAAGGGAACGATAATAAATGAACTCAGAATATTTACGATAAAAGCAACAAACGGCCAGTGCAGCAGGTTAAAAAACAAGTAAATTAAATACCCTCCGCCCAAAACCAACAACAACAACAAAATTTTAGTGAAGTTCCCTTTAGTAATGGCCAGACTGAGCTTAATGGATTCAAATGGTGGTGCATTTTTATCGATAATAAAAAAAGGAAAAAAGGAAATCCTTAACCAGGTGATGAACAAAGCCAGAATCGCGATCCCTACGGCGATTTGTGTAATAACAACACCAGTAGTTTGAAAACTTTCTACCCAGCCAATTTTAACGAGATAACGCAAAACCGGATCCAGTACATACAGAATAGGAAAAAGGATTAATCCGATGAATAAGATACAGCCAATAAAATATAATGTGGCTACTAAAAACCTGATAATCTGTTGCCTTGTTGGAAGCGTACCAACAATGGTAACGTCCTCATCTTCGTTATCAATAAGGTGAAAAATGTACTTAAAAAGCGAAAGATTGATGGTAAAGTATAACATGATGAAAATAATCACCATAAAGAAACTAAGTACCTTGCTCACATCCTTAATAAAAAAAGCCATTAAACTAGATGCGCTCGCTGTGATAAACATCAGAAAACATAGCGTAGCAATAGAAAAATAATGCTTTGTCATGATGCTCCAGGCTTTGCGGATCACATCATTAACAGCAAATGTACTTTCTTTTAGATAGTTGATCATTTTAATTTCTGATTCTTATTTTTTTTGCAAGGTGTTCCACTTTCCGTATCATTTTTTCAATTTCCACTGAATATCCCCTTTCCTCTATTCCCTATTTCTCTTCTCTATTTTATTTCCCTGAAAAAATCACTCTTTTAAATAAATCCTGTATAAATCCTAACCCATAGGCAGTTAATTGGATGAACGAAGATATAATGCTCAAAAATGCAACTTTTAAAGATTTATTTACAGACCAGGAGTGAAAAAATATCAACATAAAATACAATAACACCATGAAATCCAAAACATATGCCAGAGGTGGATAGATGATGTTCATAAGCAATGTAACAATCATCCCAATGGTAGCAACTGCTGGAAAAAAATGGATTAACTTTAATTCCTTTGGAAAGTGTTTATAAATATTAATTCTCGCCCTGCCAAAAAAGTGCAATTGTTTGTAAAACTGACTGAAGCTTGTCCGGCGTTTATGGTACACTTTAGCTTCGGGAATTAAGCCAATTTTAAAGCCATTTTCATGAATGCGGATGCTGTACTCAATATCTTCCCCTAATCGGGTTAAAATAAATCCACCAACCTTTTCCCATGCCTGACGGGAAACCCCCATATTAAAACTACGTGGATGAAATTGCCCCACATGCTTTTTATTCCCCCTGATTCCTCCCGTGGTAAATGGGGAAGTCATGGCATAGCTGATGGCCTTTTGTACCGGAGTAAAACTTTCATGTGCCGCATCCGGACCGCCATAGGCATCCAGCTTATGCTCATAAAGATAATTCTTTACAATTTCCAGGTAATCCGCAGGAACCAGGATATCCGAATCAAATATGATAAAGTAATCTCCTTCGGCCCTTTCAAAAGCATAATTGCGGGCAAAACCCTGTCCGGCGTTTTCCTTAAAATAATATTTAATATCAAGCCGATCGGCATAACTGTCTACGATTGCTTTCGCATCATGGATGGAACCATCTTCAATAACCAGTACTTCAAACTGTGAATACGTTTGTTTGGTTAAAGTATACAAAAGCTCATCAATTTCTTGTGGACGGTTGTAGAGCGGGATAATGATGGAGAAAAACATGTCTTGAAGCTGAAAGTGTAAAGACTAAAGACTAAAGCAATTTTGCTTTAAGCTTTAGTCTTTAAGCCTATTTAAGTTCTTTTTCAATTAAGTACTGATTTCTTTCTGGTGCATTTCGCGACAAAAGTTCGGCAATAAAACCAGCCAGAAACATTTGAGAACCCACTACTATAGCCACTAACGACAAGTAAAATAGCGGTTGTTGGGTTACATCACGGTAAGCTAAACCATTCCAGATAAGATATTGCTTTTCGATTAATGTATAAAGCGACATGATAATCCCGACAAAGAAACTCAATACCCCTAAAGATCCAAAAAAGTGCATGGGGCGTTTTCCAAATTTGCCAACAAAGAAGATAGAAAGCAAATCTAAAAAGCCATTAATGAATCGGCTAAATCCAAATTTAGTGGTGCCATATTTACGGGCGCGATGTTCTACAACTTGTTCGGATATTTTATTAAACCCAGCCCATTTTGCAATTACAGGGATGTATCGGTGCATTTCACCGTAAACCTCGATGGTTTTGATCACATCGCTACGGTAGGCTTTTAAGCCACAATTAAAATCATTTAATTCAATGCCACTCATTTTTCGGGTTGCTGCATTAAATAACTTTGTAGGTACGGTTTTAGTAATGGGATCGTAACGTTTCTTTTTCCAGCCAGAAATCAGATCTAACTTTTCTTCCTTAATGCGACGATATAATTCAGGTATTTCATCCGGACTGTCTTGTAAATCAGCATCCATGGTAATCACCACATCACCCAGTGTGGCTTCAAAGCCAACATTCAACGCTGCAGATTTACCATAATTCCTCCTGAATTTGATTCCTTTTATCGCTGGGTTCTGTAACCTCAACGTTTCAATAACTTCCCAGGATTTATCGGTACTACCATCATCAATTAAAACAATTTCATAACTGAAATTATTTTCCATCATCACTTTATCAATCCATGCCGTTAATTCTGGCAAGGACTCATCTTCATTGAATAAGGGTACTACAACTGATATATCCATTTCTAATATTTAAACCTCACAGGTTTTAAAAACCTGTGAGGTTTGTGCAAAATAAAACGTGCAAATTTCATCAAATTAAATGATAAAACCTGCACGTTCAAAATTTTATAAAAATTAACCTTCCGTAGGGAAAGTATTAAAAGTAACCGGTGGTTTCTTTTTCAAGATCGCGGCCAGGATTAATGAGATTACACCATAAGATGCAATTGAAACACCAAAACTGGTGAAAGTATTCTTAAAACTAGGCTCCAGTTTTTCCTGCATATTGCCAGCCTTTGCCATTGCCTCATCAATTTCATCATTACCTAAACCAAATTTCGCCATCATCGCTCTTTGAGCTTCTTCAATTGCGGCTGCAGCTTTTGCTGGAAGATCAGGATCAATTAATTTCATCAAGATGAAATTATAAAGTGTAGCTGTAATCGCCAGAATCAATGAAATAATCAAAAAGGCTTTAAATGCTTCTCCGAATGTCCAAAAACCGCCAATTTCCTTACGGATATTGATACCTGAAACCACTAAGAGCGCAATAAAAACAACAAAAATACCAATTGAGGCCATTACATTAGTGTAAACCAAAACCGGATTGATGAAATGCATGGTGAGAGAAATTACCACTGAAACAGCGGCAAGTATAAAACCATACTTAAGAGATAACTGGGAAATTTGAGCACTTTTGTCCATTGTAATGAAGTTTAATTTAGTTATTAATCGTTGTAATTAATATATAAGTAGCAGAATCGAACGATTTGTTACTGCTAAATTGAATTATTTCTTTGGTGGTCGTTTCGCTTCCCTCTACATCAAGGAAAAATGCCATAAAAGGAACAAATAATTCCTGCATTTCTTCACTGATATTTAAGGTCGGCGCAGTTTTGCAAATTTCCTCCACACTACCTTCAGCCAATTGCTGGTTGCTGATCATTTCTTCATAAATTTCAAATTCATCCTGAAATTCATCATCTTCAACCAGTAAAAATTCTTTAAGGAAATCGCCCAATTCAGGGTCGATATCTTCATCCTTACACTCTTTAATGTAAAGCAAAAGATTCAACAATTCTGTACCCCTGTCAATGGTTTCTTCCTCAATTTTCGCCCATTCATCACTTTCCAGATAGTCGTCTTCCAGTTTCTGAACATCGCTGCTAAAGAAATTCACCATCAGTAAATCGAAAAATACTTCACGTAATTCTTCAAATTTAGGATAAGAATCAAAAACAGCATCAAACGCAATTACTTTGTCCAAAAATTTGGTTTCAAGCTCAAACGCAGCCAGTAACTCCGTTTCAAAACCTTCAACATTAATTGCCGCAACTTCAGCATATTTATTTAGTGATGCGACCAGCGCTTTTTTTACTCTATTGTCCATATTGTTAGTATCAAGTATTTAGTATCAAGTATCAAGCCCGGGCAAATTGCATTAACCATTTTGCTTAAACCTTTTTGTTTTAATCTTTTAACTTTAGTCTCTTAGCTTTCTTTATATTGATTATTGTTATAGACCAGAATTACTTTTCCGGTAAGTTCAGTTCCTAAAAGCGGGCTATTCGCTGATTTAGAAAAATTACTTGAAGAATTGTACAACCATTTTTCATTCGGGTTGAAAACCGTAAAGTTTGCTGCTGTACCTTCTTCAATCACCGGAATATTTAAATTTAGCAATTTACGTGGATTAATGGCTAATTTCTCAGCGATGATCCCTACATCTAAACCAGCCTTAAGTAATAAGGGAAGCACCGTTTGCAGCGCAATGATTCCATAATGGGCGATTTCAAATTCAACATTTTTAAATTCTATTTCCTCCGGACGGTGTTGCGAGGTAATGGCATCGATGGTTCCATCTTTTAAACCTGCAATAAGGGCCTTTACATCGGCTTTACCACGCAATGGTGGTTTCACCTTATAATTGCTATCAAAGTCGGCCAAAAGTTCTTCAGTAAACACCAGATGATGTGCTGTAACATCGCAGGAAACCTGAACACCGTCTTTTTTTGCTTTCCGAATCAAAGCCGCCGAACCAGCTGTAGAAATATTGCTGATGTGAATTTTTGTTTCATTGTAAGTAGCCAGAAAAATATCCCGGGCAATGTGCATTTCTTCTGCCAAAGCGGGCAAGCCCTTCATCCCAAGAAGGACAGAATTTTTACTTTCGTTAATTTGCGATTTACCTGCAATGGATTTATTTTCAGGATAAACCATCAATAAAGCGTCTAAACCTTTAGCATATTGAAGCGCACGACTCATAAAGCCATCATCCTGCAAAGCTTTATCACCATCAGAAAAAGCAACTGCTCCCGCTTGTTGCATATCAAAAAGTTCGGCAAGTTCCTTTGCTTCTCTGTTTTGGCTGATGGCCCCAACAGGTAAAACATCAACCAGGTTATTCTTAGTTTTATTAATAATATATTCTACCTGTGATTTAGATTGCACCACCGGATAAGCCTGCGGCAATAAGGCAAGGCCAGTAAATCCACCAGCTTTTGCAGCCGCGGTAAGGGTTTCAAGATCCTCCTTGGTTTCAAAACCAGGATCTCCAGCTACACAATTCAGATCAAAAAAACCTGGCGTAAGGAATGCACCTGATGCATCAAAAATAGTTTCGCCCTGTTGAGCCGTTAATTTACCTATGTTTTTAATTTGACCATCAACTACCCTCACATCACATTCTTGTTTATTGAATTGACTTTGAGGGTCGGCAATGATTACATTCTTAACCAGGAGATTCATATTGTTCTTTTAGTGTTGTTAAAAAATCGGATAAGGAAAATTTCTGCTGCAATAAAAATCAGTGACAAAATTAAACAAAGTTTCCATAAAGTTTGCCCGATTTTATCGGCTCCGGCGGTTAGCTTTATGGCGTCTTGATCAGTATCAAATATTTTTAAATGACTGTTTCCAGCCAGATTATTAAGTTCAGCTTTACTCAGGTAATGCATATCAGATTCTTTTCTTGAACTATTAAAAGCATACACAGCAAGAATAGAATCCGCAAGACTCAGGTTATAAAAACCAGCATTCCTAACCTGATCCGCAGTGTAAATTAATGTCTTACCATCCACCTGACGAATTTCAGGAATGGTTTCAAAGTTATCTGCTTTTAGCTTTAAGGTTTGATTTTTACCTATATCAATTTTCTTTCCTGATAGGACATTATCACTTCCAAGATAATGATAAAGCCCACCTGCCGTACCACCACTCAAAGCTATGCGATACATTAATGGCACAAAAACCGGATGACGAGCTAGGTTTCCATCCCCAGTATTTAAACCAGTTGCCGAAAGATAAACGGATCCATTCCCCATGCCATATTTGGCGAAGAATAGTTTCCTGCCAGGAAGCATTAAAATATTTTCCTTATTCGCAGAATTGTGTTCAACGAAATTATAATATCGGTTTATTACTGGCAAATCGAGGTTTTTAGGTATTTCCTCAAAAACAGTTTTAAAAATGGGATGCTGAAGATCTATCTGATCTACCTTAGTTTCTGTTTTATCTAAGTTTTGGATAGCCGGTAAGGATAAGGCTGATAGAAAAGTATTGTAAGTCTGAATATCTGCATCAAGATCTGGAAAGATGACCACCAAACCTCCCGCATTTAAATAAGTTTTTAACTGCTGAGCCAAACCCGTTGATGGATTTTGCAACCCATTCAGTACAATTAAGCTATAATTCGTAAAGCCATTATAATTAACGTTACGCTCATCATTTTCCGTAAGCTTATAATAATTATCAGCTCCAAAAAGTGCCTTAATATAATTCCCCGCACGGGTACCATTAATGCTTAATACCGGCAAGCTTTTATCAACCTTAAAACTAAAAGACAGTGCATCATCAAAGGTGACTGGAAAATCTTTTATACTCACTATCCCCTTTTGCCAACCAGCATTTAGCCCCGAAAAATTTAAAGTATCTCGCACGGTTTGCTCTGCAGGAATGGTAATTGATCCTAAACCTTTTTGCTGATTATTTATGGTTAATTTGAGGGGAATATTTTTGGCTGCTTCCTGCGAATAGTTTTTTAGTTGAACCACCAACCTTTCATTTGCACCAGGCTGATGATTGGGCGATAACATCCATACACTATCCACCGCCACATTAGGCAATGTTGTGGCATTTAACTTAACGAATGCATATTGGACATCAGGATTTGTACTTAGCTTTTTAGCTGATGTAATGCTTTTCTGAAAATCAGATAGTACAAAAACATATGGATTAGCTGAACCACTGAACACATTTTCTTGTCTGTTTAAAATTTGTTGAAGATTGCGGGTGGTTGCAGAAATTTTCACCTCATCAAGGGCTTTAAGAAACTCTTCCTGATTTAATAATCGCTGATGCTTGCCTTCAAAATCATTGGTAAGCAACTGAAACCGATCATTTATACCAAAGCCTTTCACTATTTCTTTTGCCCTTCGCCTCGCTTCATCAAATAGGTTACCATCCTTATTAACGGCTTCCATGCTGTAAGAATTATCTATATATATGCTAACTGTATTATTTTTAAGGCTTCCTTCTTGTGAATTTACTGGGATATAGGGCTGTGCAAAGGCCAATACCAAAAAGATAATGGCTAAAATCCGGGATAAAAGAATCAATAAGTTTTTAAGCTTTTCTTTAGATGAATGTTGCTGCTCTACCGCTTTCAGGAATTGAACATTAGAGAAATAAACTTTTTTAAATTTTCTGAAATTGAATAAATGAATGATAACCGGAATGGCGACCAATAATAGTGCGAAAAGAAAGCCTGGATACAGGAAATTCATTAAAAACCAAAGATAGAAAAATTATGGAAATTGAGAATATTTAATAGAATTCAATTAACTTCAAAAAATGAAATTTCACCAAAATATTGTGAGACTAAACTCAAACAAAATAAAAAGTATGTCTTTTTATTTATCTATAATATGTACTTTATTTTTTTCTTGCAAAACAAAAGAGCAAAAGGCAAATAAATTTGTAGGAGATTTTAATAAAATAATGGAGCATAATCCTCCTACAGCAGTTGTAAGTAGCAAAGCATATTATGTAAATGGAAGTGAAGTGACGATATCAGCTGGATTTAATTATGTTGAAAATCAATTCGAATCTAAAATAACTGAAGATACGGCACCAGAAATATTTATTAATATTATAAATTCAATTCCCTCAGGAAAAGATATCTATAATGACGGGGTAAAGTTTAATTTAAACTTATACGATAAAAACCGTGTAAAATTTGCAGAAACAACTATTAGCAAACAAACTGAAGAAAAAACACAGATTTAAATTTCATCATAGCTAAAATTAATAATAAAATGCCTTTTATTGATAACGAGACTGGAATTTCGTTATTAAAGTTAGCGCTAGATAACAATAGTAATATCACATATACATACGAGTATCCTGATGATGTTTTGAAAGTTTTAGAAATAGCTGGAGCAGAGAAGCTCGTTAAACAAAACATGGCAAACAACCCAACTTTAAAAGAATTAGTGTCAAATAAGAGCTTTTTTACCCTAAATAGTATTACATGTATAATACTTAATAAAAACAAAAAAGAGGTTAAAAGAATAAAAACTACTCGAGATGAGATGTTGGCACAAATTAAATCTAATAAGGTTGTTAATGAAAATGAAATAATTCTTCAAGGTTTAATAAATGAATTAAATAAACGCTTACCTGTAACAGATAAGGATTTTGGCTTTAAATATTTGAATTGTGAATTACAGAACAAAACTATAGTAAACACTTATCTTGTTCCAAATCAATATACCGAAGCACTTGATTTACTTGAAAAACAAGGAAAAGGTGCTATTAAAAAAGGGTTATTAGGAACCTCTTTAGTTGAAAAATTAGTGAATTCTGAAGAGTTTAAAATTGATAAAATAACATCAATTTATAGAAATGAAAAAGGAAAAGAATTAAAAAAATATACGCTTACAAAGCAAGAATTTAATAATATTAAAAATTAATTTTTCTATGATGATGCCTGCTTATGAGAAAATACTTAACATTAAAAGATTAAAAAAAATCATCATTGCGAGGCACGAAGCAATCTTTATATACGCATAAAGATTGCTTCGTGCCTCGCAATGACGACTTCTCGCCAACAATTAAAGGCATTAAAAATTCTTTGTAATTTATATTGTTTTTGTTAATCAATAACTAAACCCTGGAAATTCGATATTCACAATTTTCCAACGGCCATTTTGCAATGCGAAATATAACTTAAAAGGACCACTTACAATTTTAGATTCTTTCTTCAGCACTGCCCTGAAGCCAGCTACACCTTCTACAAAACCCATCCCCTTGCCACCATCAAGCAATTCATAATCGGTATCTATAATATCATATCTTCCTCCAACATACTCATCCGATTGGCCAAAAATACCTTTAAGCCGGGCGATAATCACCTGCTTATCCATTACTTTTCCCCCTGGAAGAATGAAAAAATCGCTCAGCTCTTCCGTAATCGTTTTAGATTGTTTAAACCATGCGTTGGTAAATCTGATCGCACTGTTTACGATATCGGCTCCATGATTGAAAGTTGATTTTTCTTGCATTTTTTGAAGGTGTCTTTCATAATTTAACCGACTAATCTGATGACTAGCCGGGTAAAAACTTGGCGAAGTTAACTATTCTTTAGCCTTTCTCTAATTTCGGCAAGAGAATAATCGATCAATAAGTTTCCATCTCTAAAAACTTCCTTCAATTCACCCTGTGCTTCTTCTGCCCAGGTACATTGATCTTTCAATTCATACTCGCCCTGAGCATTTTTGAAAATCTGCAATAACCCCTTAGCCGATTTCTTGGTTCCATCATCAGTAATGGGATCTTTAAAAATCTCACGTCCAACGCCATCCACTTCTCCGTAGGTAGCTTTCATCGCAAAACCAAAGGTATCACGGGTATTGTACTGATAAGTAAAGGAACCGATCCCAAAAACGACATTGGTAGAAGCAAAGCCTTTGGCTTTCAAGTGTTCACAAATCTGAGTAGCCCGGTCTGTGGTAATGCTATCACCATAAATTGCACCAATCTGTGGTACCAATTCTTTATAGCCTTTATCATTGGTTTTGCCACCAAAAACGTCCCAAAGCAATTCAATTACACCTTTTTTCTCGTTTTCATCTTTACCATCCGGATTCCCGCAAATTATATCAACCGGATCTCCCGAATCTGGCCGAATTACTACCTTGCCTTCTCTATTGATAATATCGTTTTTAAGGGCAGGTAGATATTCAGTAAGCACTTTCCACAAATCCCAGGTATCAGATACGATAGACACAACTCCTTTTGGATACACTTCTAAAATTAACCGCTTAAAAGTTTCCAACTCACCGGTATTTGTACCCATACACATTACAGAATGCTCGGTAGCGGCAACGGAGCCACCAATCAATTCGTGATCTGAATCTGCGTTATAGTATGTTTCCAGAAAATCAATGGCCGGAATAGTATCTGTTCCGGTAAAACTTAATAAGTGTCCTGCCGCAGAAGTTACTGCAGCTTCTATCCCACCCATGCCACGCATGGAGAAATCATGTCCTTGCCAATCTACGAACTCTGGCACAGATGAGGTTTCAGCCGCATATTGATCCATAATTGCCCGATACTGCTTCGCAATGGTAGCAGAATTACAAGGCAGCCATACAACAGCAGAGAGCAATGTCTCAAAATAATTAGTCAGCCAAAAAAATTGCGGTAACGTATTATACATGGTAAACATGGGCACACGTAAGGGAACTTCAGCTCCCTCGGGAAGGGATTTAAAAACCATTGGAATATAGCCCAAATCGTGTAAATCAGCAATGTGTTGCGTACCAACTAAATTTTCGCCAAGATAATTATTAATCCTGCGGGCGTACTTTTTTAAAATTTCATCTTTAGGTTGTTTAAAGAAATTCTGATTGAAATCTTCAATAATATATTTTTTGATAAAGTATTGCAAACCGAACAGTACAATGCGGTCAACATTTTCAAGCCTGCTTTTTCTAGGTGTCCAATTGGAATAAACCAAGGTTGTATTTTCAGGATATTGCCTGCGGTGATCTACTTTGTATCCGTCTGTTAATAATAATGGGTTCATCATGATATTATATTTATAATTTAACGTTTATTTCTACCTTTTTCATTTGGATAAAGGATTTGTAGGGTATCGCTCTGCCAGAAAGCCTTTGTTTGAATATCTAAACAGCTAAGTTTTCCGATAAAAGCAGCACCGGTGTCGATGTTCCAAACATTACATCCGTTCATGGGCACTTCAATATTGTAATATAAAGTTGGCGTATGGCCGATATAGATCTCATTATAAAGCAATAAGCGCTTCGGATAAATTGCAGAATTTTTTTCTATTCTGTTGTCCATGGTTAACGCCATTTCCCACAGGGTTCTGTCCCAAGAATAATTGGAAGAATAACGCTCTTTTTCAGGGCCATGCATAGAAGAAAAACCTGCATGAATAAAGAGATTGTTTTCTTCATCTACATAATAATCTTTCATTCTTGCAAAAAAATTCAAATGTTCCTGCATTTCAGAATCGGAAATTTCCCGGTAGCTTTCCATGGTTGACTGGCCACCATGAACAAACCAAACCTGACTAATGATTTCTTCTTCCAGCCAATCAATACACCAGGCATCATGGTTTCCTTTGATAAAAATGCAGTTATAGCTTTTTTCTAATTGTATCAGATAACTAATGACCTGAGCCGATTCGCTCCATCCATCCACATAATCGCCTAGAAAAACCAGCTTGTCATCTATTGAGATTTCAGCACGTTCGAATAACTGGATCAAACCTTTTAATCCTCCGTGAATATCTCCTATTACTAGTGTTCTCATAGATTAGTTTTAACAAAAATGATTTGAAACTGTTCAGATATTAAGTTTAAAAATCAACATGTAAATCACTAAGTTTCATTTCATCCCTTACCTCCATCAGTGCAAACCCCAGAAGATTTAAGCCTTTCCATTTTTCTGGAATCGTTGCATCTTGATGATCTTCAGCCAAACCAATCCCCCAAATGAGGTCAACCGGACTGGCCTCAGCCAAAACTTTTTCTCCGGTACGGATTAAAAATTCTCTGAGTTCCTGATTTTGGCTAAATTTATGGAAGTTACCTTCTTTAACAATATGATACCTGTTTTCCAACCACATCGCTTCATCATAATTTTTAACCTGCCGACCTAATTTTTTAACTTCTTCTGGAGAGGTTGCTGCCAAAATTTTATTTAACACGATATCATCATTAAATAATTCTGCCTTTTTACTCATCATCCAATGCTCAGCGGTTCTATAATTAACCTGATCAACAATAAAAGGTGCATCCCACCACTGCGTTAAACAAGATTTAGTGAGTATTCCATCTTCCGGTACCTGATGCTCCCAAAAGAAAAAGAATTCATCGCTTTCCTTAATAGCCGAAACACTGTATTTCTGTTTGCTCATAAATGCTTGATCCAATTGTTCACAAAGGTTTTCAATTTCTGTCCGTTTCACCAACACATTCATCCATTCTTGCGGAATGGATTCAAAACCATAAATTAAACCCGCCAGGCCGCCGGCAATTGCAGCCGTTGTATCGGTATCTTCGCCAAGGTTAACCGCTTTCAGCACTGCATCCTTATAGTTTTGCGTGGTGAGGACACACCATAAACTGGCTTCAAGGCTGTGCAGCACATAACCAGATGAATAAATTTCATGTTCCGGAACGTTTGCTATATCGCGCTGTAAAATCCTTTCAAAGAGATTAATTTCTTTTGGTTCGAAAGCATTTTGTGTGATGAACTTTTTAACTGTGCCCTTCATGTTTTGATATGCGGCTTTTTTATCGCAGCCTTTTAACAATTCCAAACCATAAACGATGTAGATAAAGCATGCAAAAACAGAACGGAAATGTGCATGGGTAATGGAAGAAACTTCCTCAACCTTCTCGAATATTACCTGAAGATTATCCTCATTTCGAAGATAAAAGAGCATTGGCAAAATCCGCATTAATGATCCGTTTCCATTATCTGTTTCGTTGTTTCCACCACATAAAACGGGATCAGTTCCATTGGCGATCTTATTGATGGCTTTACTGGTTGCGATGCCAATATCAAATACTTTGCCATGTGGTGTCCAAAGATCAGCGTTATACCATTTCAAAAATTTTTGAGCGATATCATCGAGGTTATAGCCATTACAAAGGCTTTCGGCCAAACAAAAGGTGAGGGAGCTATCATCACTCCAGGTTCCAACGGACTGATTATGCGTTCCATAACCTTTCATCTCTTCAACAGGATTTTGTGTTAGATATACCCTTGATTGAAACTCTACAGGTACACCAAGTGCATCGCCAATGGCTAAACCAAACAGTGCACTTTGAACAACTTTGCTTTTCATGTGATATGGATTTGGTATATATAACCTGTGATCTGATTAATAATAAGCACTAGAATACCCTTTAAACATCTTATTTTTCGGTTTCTAACCACCCCGCCCTCCAGGCACCCCTCCAAAGGAGGAGAATGGCGATTGTAATTCCGGCTTACTGAATATCCTGAAGTTTGATTTGCGTTACGCCCGGATGTTCTACTTCTTTAATGGAATCTGTGGTAAAAATCTGTTCGAAATATTTACCTAAATCATCAAAGCCTTTGCTGAAAATACCATGACTAATGGCCAAATATAATTTACCTGCATTTTTTGCTTTAAGTGCTTCAGCTAAACCATTAAATGTTCCGCCGCCATCGCAAATGTCATCAACAATCAGGCAATCTTCACCACCAAGGTCATCTGCATAAACTTTAAAGCCAGATAGTCTTCCGGTTTTCACATCTCTGCTTTTTGAACATTCCACCACTTCAGCACCACCTAAAAACTCTGAAACTTTATAAATTTTCTTCAGTGCGCCACCATCAGGAGAGATAAGTTTAACCTCTGATCCGATTTTAGCAATCACTTGCTTGATAAATTCATGATTGGAAATGGTGATGCAGTTATTAAGCAATGCAGGTGTTACTTCACTATGTGGATCAAAAACGGTTACACTAGCTAAAGCCATGCTGTTAATGATATCAGCATATACTTTTACAGATAAAGGCTCGCCAGGGATCATCACCCGATCTTGTCTGGCCGCAGGGAAGTATGGAATATAAAGGTGAATTTCCTTCACCCCCATTCTTTTCAAAGCATCAACCGTAATGCAGATTAGACCTAAATCGTTAAAAGAATTTATTCTTTGGGTAATGGTTACAGGCTCTTTCTGATCGAAATTTCCATCAATTTTAATGTGTGGTTCACCTCCTGCGAACAGAAAAGATTTGTGGGTTATGGAGTTGTTTTCGCCTAGCGGAGTAAAACTCGGATCTAAATTTAACATATATTTGCGTATTATTTACACAAATATATAAATGATTTTTATAATCCAAAAATAATTTGTGTTTTTTTTACGCAAACCTAATATCAAACTGAAAATTTTCTTTCATCAGTTGATTATATTTGAGCTTATCAAAGGTAAAAAGCTTGCCTGGTCT
This sequence comes from Pedobacter psychrotolerans, assembly GCF_004340665.1. GTDB lineage: Bacteria > Bacteroidota > Bacteroidia > Sphingobacteriales > Sphingobacteriaceae > Pedobacter > Pedobacter psychrotolerans. The sequence continues at coordinate 586,538 of NZ_SLWO01000001.1, read as the reverse complement.
GCCACTGGCACCTATTTTTACCACCTTATCTGTTTCATTAACAATTCCGAAACTCAGAATTTTTTTTCTGAAATTTCTTCTGTCGATATCTCTTTCCAGAATGCAGCAGTATAAATTCTCCAAATCTGAAAACAAAAATTCTTCACCTAACAGATCAAAACCTATAGGCTGGTAAGTGAGTTTATTTTTCAACCGCTGATGTGCCAGCTTTACCATATCGCTGTGATCGTAGCCTAAAGCCGGAAGTTGATTCACTGGAAACCATTTGGCATCTTTAGCATCAGTATCCGCTTTCAAAACAAAATTTTGAGGATTTACCAATGCAAAATAGGCGACAGAAATTACCCTAAACCGATCATCTCTGTGAATATCATCACCAAAAGTATGGAGTTGTTCGAGGTAATTAACCGTAATTCCTGCTTCTTCTTTCAGTTCGCGTTCAACAGCTGCCAATAATGGCTCATCATCTTTTACAAAACCTCCCGGAAGAACCCATTGATTAGTCAGCTTTCCGAACCGTTGTTGTACAGCCAATACGTAAAGAATTCCTTTCTCGTAGCCAAATACTATACCATCAACAGCTATTTTGATATTTTGATCGATCATTCCTTATTTGTGTAAAAACAACACAAAGTTAAGAAATTTATATACTTGAATAACTTTTACGAGCCAACAATAATAAATTCGAAAGATTTAGTCTACCCCCTATAAAACTATTCAACAATATATCGCTGATTAATTTATAGCGTATAAATAACTACCTGAATTTCTTCATCGCCACCCAAAGTTTCTCATCCATTTGATATATATCCGGACGATACTCAATTTTATCATTTTGAGACCAGGCGGTGATATAGGTAATAATGATTGGCACTTGTTTTTTTGGTCCGAACCAAGCAGGTTTTAATTGAAAAGACTTTGATGTATCAGCCTTGGCAGCCATCCTTTTTTTATACCATTTCATATGCGTACTATCGATCGGAGGCAAATCAACTTCAGCCCTTAACTTATCATAAGTATAGGAGTCTCCAACTAATTTTTCCGCAAATTCTAGAGGTTTTTCTACGCGTACACAACCATGGCTGATTGCTCGGTTACTGAGGTTAAAACCATTCTTATTATTGGTATCATGAAGATAAATACTAGAGCTGTTATCAAAGATAAATTTAAACTTCCCTAAGGCATTTCCACCGCCCGATCCTTGCTTAAATTTAAAGGGCAATTTATCTCTGGAATACCGACTCCAATTGATGGTATCAGGCTCACCAATCAGCTTATCTTTATAGTAAACTTTGATGTTGCTATTTGATAAATAATAAGGGTCTTTTCGAGCCATCCAATAGATCTCACTTTGCGCAATACTCACCGGAATATTCCACACCGGATTGGCTTGAATAGAGTTTATTTTACTGAACAACATAGGAGTCTCATGGTTCTTCGGTTTATCATCTAAATTGCCCGATTTAGCAAAGGCTTTCAGCTTCTCTTCATAGCCATTTTGACGCTTTCCACCTACGCAAACTTTCATACTGATAACAGTGTCTGCTTTATCGAACCAGGTTAATTTAAAATCAGGAATATTAACCTGAACATAATTGGATCCGGTTTCAGGCATTTTCCATCGAAAACGCTCCATATTTACGAGCAATATCCGTCTCTCATTTTCGTCAGTTGCATTTAAAAAGGCTTTTTGAAGCGCTTTGTATTGTACAGATGATGGTTGTATTGCCCTTAAGGTATCCAGAATATTTTCAGAAGAAAGCAATCTGATCATTCCTGCACTATCAGGCCGTTTTACTTTAATATAGTACCGTGAAAAGATATTTCGTGGGTTTACTACACCATATTTCAGAAAATTATTATAATTTAAATATGCATTTGCAGAAAGTAATTCCAAACGGGCAATCACAGGGTAACTTTCTTCAACTTTCTTAAACTTGTTATCCGAAAGCTCCTTTAATAACGATTTAATTTGGCTAACCTTAAAAATTTCAGGATTAAAACCATGCACTTTACTATTGTCTAAATAAGCGGTAAGGGAATCCAATTCCCCATTAGTGTAGAATTTTGTAACCAATTCTGGCGACCCCTTGTGTTCCAGGTAAAAAGCTTTAACAGTCTTCGGATTGATAAACCCCTTAGCAAGACTATCCATTGTTTTTACGAAAACGCTATCATAAGCTACCGTATCAAAGTCTTTGTAAATCTTGTTTTTAAAGTGTTCTGATAGCACTTTTCCAATTTCAGGTGGTGATTTAAACCAGTTACAGGCTGAAACAGATATAATAAATGGAATGATTAGAAAGCGAAAGTTTTTCAACACGTAATAAGTTAATACAAAATAGATTTAATTATCTAAAGCTTAAATGGCAAATTAAGTGCCATTATTTTTTGATTTACCATTTCAAACACTATATTTGCCAACGCTAGTCAGCTAAAGCATTGATATTGGCAGAAATATATTTATGAACTTAACTTTGAACCATCACTTACATTTGCACCATCGCCGTTAGGCGATATGATATGTTTGTTTTGTACTTCAAAACTTTTTTTCCGTAAAATACTTTCTTGTTCACTCTATATTCAATACTTTGAAAACACTTAAAATTGCTATCCAGAAATCGGGTAGGTTAAACGAAAAATCCGTTGAAATATTAAAAAATTGTGGTCTTTCTTTCGAAAACTACAAAAGTTCACTGATATCAACTGTTACCAACTTTCCATTAGAAATCCTTTTCCTTCGTGATGATGACATTCCCGAGTACGTACAGGATGGCATTGCCGATTTGGGTATTGTAGGCGAAAACGTAATCGTAGAAACCAAAGCTGAAGTTAGTTATTTACAAAAATTAGGCTTTGGAAAATGCACCTTAAAAATTGCTGTGCAGGCCACCAGTAATATTCAAAATCTGGATGAATTAAATGGAAAAGCCATTGCCACTTCTTATCCCGTAATTCTAGAAAAATTCTTACAAGAAAAAGGAATAAAATCTGATATCAGAACCATTTCAGGTTCGGTAGAAATTGGTCCGGGTTTAGGATTAAGTGATGCCATTTTTGATATCGTTTCCACAGGCGGAACATTAAAAAGTAACGGGTTAAAACCTTTTGCAGATGTGATGCAATCGGAGGCAGTTTTAATTGGAAATAAATCAATTGCTGACAACCCTGAAGTAGCAGAATTACTCCAAAGAATCCGCTCGGTATTAAGTGCTAAATCAAATAAATATGTGGTACTTAATGTTTCAAAAGATAACCTTCAGAAAGTTGTTGATTTATTACCTGGTGTTAAAAGTCCAACGGTAGTTCCTTTGTTCGAACCGAATTGGGTTGCTGTTCATTCTGTAATTGCCGAAGAAGATTTCTGGGATAAAATTAACAGCTTGAAAGCTGCAGGTGCAGAAGGAATTTTAGTAATGCCAATTGAGAAAATTATCACCTAAAAAGTGATAAAATCATCTAAAAACACATTAACTAATAGTTAATTTAAAAACATAAGACATTGAAAATCTATAATTATACAGATTTATCTAAATCAAAAATTGAAGAACTCTGTTCGAGGCAAATTGAAGATGATAAATTGATTGGAGAGCGTGTCTCAGACATCATCGAAACAGTAAAAAAAGATGGGGATAAAGCACTCTTTAATTTTGCAAAAACCTTTGATAAAGTATCGCTGGAAAAACTTTTTTTAGATGCTGAAGAATTAAAAGCAATTGCCTCAACCATACCGGATGAAGCAAAACAAGCAATCAATACCGCTTATCAAAACATTAAAACATTTCATCAGTCACAGTTAAAAATTGAAGACAAAGTGGAAACCATGCCTGGTGTGGTTTGTTGGCGTGAATCTAGAGCAATTGAGAAGGTTGGCCTTTATATTCCAGGAGGAACTGCAGTCTTACCGAGCACATTTTTAATGCTTGCCATACCTGCAATAATTGCTGGATGTAAAGAGATTATTGTTTGCTCTCCACCGCAAAGCGATGGCAAAACGAATTGCTACCTGGCTTACTGTGCTATTCTTTTAGGTATAGATAAAATATACCTTGCAGGAGGCGCTCAGGCAGTGGCTGCGATGGCATTTGGAACAGAAAGCATTCCACAAGTATATAAGATTTTCGGACCAGGTAATCGCTATGTAACCACAGCCAAAACAATGGTTCAAAATAAGGTGGCTATTGATATGCCTGCCGGCCCATCTGAGGTTTTAGTGCTTGCTGATGAGACTGCCAATCCGTCATTTGTTGCCGCAGACCTACTTGCGCAGACTGAGCATGGCATTGATAGTCAGGCTATTTTAATTTCTACTTCAAATGAAATTATAGCTGAAACATTAAAAGAGATTGAAAATCAGCTAGCTGAATTACCAAGAAAGGATATAGCAGCCAAAGCAATAGCAAACTCTTACGCTATATTAACCGCTGATTTACAGACAGCTATGGGCTTTTCGAATCAGTATGCGCCAGAGCATTTGATTCTGGCTACTGATCAATTTGAAAGCCTCATTCCTTCAATCATTAATGCTGGATCAGTATTCTTAGGAAACCTTACGCCAGAGAGTGCAGGTGATTATGCCTCAGGAACCAACCATACCCTGCCTACCAGTGGCTTTGCGAAAGCTTACTCAGGTGTTTCACTTGATACTTTTATTAAAAAAATCACCTTTCAACACCTTTCAAACGAGGGATTACAGCATATTGGCCGTACTGTTGAGACACTAGCCGCTGCTGAAGGACTGCAAGCACACAAGAATGCAATTACAATTAGATTAAAAAAGATATAAGAAGATGTGCGATTTGAGAAACTAAACATATCCCTGTCTTATATCTCAAATCTCACCTCTCGAATCTTAAAAAAAAGAAAATGGATATCAACGATTTAGTTAGAGAAAATATAAAGAACCTTAAACCATACTCTACCGCCAGAGATGAGTTTAAAGGACAGGCATCAGTGTTTTTAGATGCCAATGAGAACAGTTACGGCTCTCCCCTACCCGCCAACTACAACCGCTACCCTGATCCTTTACAGCTAGATTTGAAAGATGCCATCAGTAAAATTAAAGGTGTACCAATTGAAAACACCTTTTTAGGAAATGGAAGTGATGAAGCCATCGATTTACTGTTTCGTGCATTTTGTAATCCAGGAAAAGACAATGTAATTGTGCTTCCACCAACCTATGGTATGTATGAAGTTTCGGCTAACATAAACGACATAGAAATTCGTAAAGTAAGCTTGCTTCCAAACTTCCAATTGGACATGGAAAAAATTGCGGAAACGATTGATCAAAACACCAAATTAATCTTCATTTGTTCGCCCAATAATCCAACGGGAAATTCTATAAATCGCGAAGATATTGAAACCATTTTAGCCAACTTTAAAGGTCTGGTTGTAGTAGACGAAGCTTACATTAATTATGCCCGACAAAAAACCTTTATTCAGGAGCTAACCGAGTATGCAAACCTTGTAATATTACAAACTTTTTCTAAGGCTTGGGGCCTCGCAGCTTTGCGTTTGGGAATGGCATTTTCTTCGAGAAAAGTGATTGATATTTTAAACAAAATTAAGCCACCATATAACATCAATCAGGCCACTCAGGATTTAGCTTTTGAAGCATTAAAAAATATCGATCAAGTGAACGATTGGATCAAAGAATCCGTTGCCGAAAGACAACAATTATCTGACGCATTAAATGACCTTAAAATCGTTACAAAAGTATACCCATCCGATGCAAATTTTATCTTGGTTGAGGTAACAGATGCTATCAAAATTTACGACACTTTGGTTGGCCAGGGAATCATCGTTCGTGATCGTTCAAAAGTGACATTATGTGAAGGATGTTTACGCATCACTGTAGGCACAAAAGAAGAGAATGATCATTTATTAAATGTGCTAAAAAACATATCATGAAAAAAGTATTATTTATAGATCGGGATGGTACGCTAAACATCGAACCAGATGATGAACAGGTAGACAGTTTTGCGAAGTTAAAATTTTATCCCCGCTCGCTTTATTACTTGTCTAAAATTGCTAATGAAATGGATTATGAATTGGTTATGGTAACCAATCAGGATGGCTTAGGAACACCATCAAATCTGGAAGAAAATTTCTGGCCGATACATAATTTTATGCTAGATACTTTCGCAGGTGAGGGTGTAAACTTTAGTGAAGTTATCATTGACAGAACTTTTGCAAAAGACAATGCACCTACCCGTAAACCCGGAACCGCATTATTGACAAAATATTTCAGCGAAGATTACGATTTAAAAAATTCTTACGTCATTGGCGATCGTTTAAATGATGTGGTGTTGGCCAAGAATCTTGGAGCAAAAGCAATTTTTCTCCGCCAGAATGATGCGCTGGGTTCTACCGAGGCTTTAGACAAACATGAAACTTTGCTCGACATTATCATTTTAGAAACCCAGAAATGGGAAGATATCTATAACTTGTTGAAGGCAGGTAGCAGGAAAATCAACCATGTTCGTAAAACGAATGAAACCGACATCACCATTAATGTAGATTTAGACGGAACGGGAAAAGCCAAAATCGAAACGGGTTTGAATTTTTTCGATCATATGCTTGATCAAATTGCCAGACATGGCAGTGTTGATTTAGAAATTATCGCCAAAGGTGATCTTCACATTGATGAACACCACACCATTGAAGATACCGGGATTGCCCTTGGAGAGGCTTTTGCCAAAGGTTTAGGTAACAAGCTCGGCATTGAACGTTATGGCTTCTGCCTGCCAATGGATGATTGCCTGGCACAGGTAGCCATTGATTTCGGTGGGCGCAATTGGATTGTATGGAATGCTGAATTTAAGCGAGAGAAAGTTGGAGATATGCCTACAGAGATGTTTTATCACTTTTTTAAATCTTTTAGCGATGCGGCCAAATGCAATTTGAACATTAAAGCCGAAGGAGATAACGAACATCATAAAATTGAAGCTATCTTTAAGGCATTTGCAAAAGCAATTAAAATGGCCATCAAGCGTGATGCAGAGAAAATGGTGTTGCCGAGTACAAAGGGAATGCTATAAGGTTGAAGGCATAGGGTTTAAATGCACAAACATTATTAAATAAACCTGATAGTAGTGGAAAGTTTTTTAATCTCTGCCATGCTGAGGCACGAAGAATCTGTTTCATGGATTGCAGGTGCTTCGTACCTCAGCATGATAGCATTTTCAGGGTTGCTGTAATTAAAAAACTTGCAATAAATAGCAGGACTACAGTACCCATGAAAAACTGACATTGCTTTTCAAATTTTAGAAAGAAAAATAAAGATCTTGTTCTGATACTCAATACCAACTACTTAACACTAATATGATTGGAATAGTAAATTACGGTGCTGGCAATATTTTTTCCCTTACCGCAGCTTTAGAGCGCTTGAACGTAAAATATGGAATGGTGAATACTGAAGCGGATTTGGAAAAATACAGCCATATCATCATTCCTGGTGTGGGTCACGCAGGTGCAGCAATGGAGAAATTAAAGAATACCGGATTAATAAAAGCAATAAAAGCATTAGCCAAACCGGTTTTGGGTATCTGCGTAGGTATGCAGCTAATTACCGAGCATTCTGAAGAAGGGGACGCTGCTTTATTAGATATCGTTCCGTTGAAGACTAAAAAATTCGATAAGTCATTGAATATCAAAATTCCACATATGGGTTGGAATGCGGTGCAGCACAAAAACAATTCTCTATTTCAAAGTATTGAAGATAATGAACAATTTTACTTCGTGCATTCGTACTTTATTGAATATAACCCTACTTTTGACATTGCATCTGCGGAATACGGATTAAGGTTCTCAGCAGCAGTGCAAAAGGATAACTTTTATGGCGTTCAGTTCCATCCCGAAAAGTCGGGCAAAGCTGGCGAACAGATATTAAAAAATTTTTCAAACTTAAGCTTATAAAATGTACATAATCCCTGCTATTGATATTCTGGATGGAAAAGTTGTTCGCCTTCGTGAAGGTGATTACAATCAGAAAACTGAGTATGATGTTTCTATTGCCGACATGATAGAAAAATACCGTTCTAACGGAACAGATTTCATCCATATTATTGATTTAAATGGTGCTAAAGGTGATTTTAGTAATCAGAAATCGCTGTTTGAAATCATCAAAAAAACCGAGATGAAGGTACAGTATGGCGGAGGTATTCGTACTATTGAGCAGGTTACAAATTTGCTCGATGCAGGAATTCACCGGGTAATTGTAGGCACACAGGCCATTACTAATCCCGACTTTTTACAGCAGTTAAGTGAAGCTTTCGCTAAAAAAGACGATTATGCCAACCGCATTGTAATTGCCATCGATGTTTTAGATGAAGTGATTAAATATTCAGGCTGGATGGAAAGTTCTCCAATCAAATTAATGGATTATGTAGATAAATGCCTGGCATTGGGCTTTTTCCGTTTCTTATGTACGGATATTAGCAAAGATGGAAAGTTAGGTGGTGCAGCTGTTGAATTGTATAAAAAACTGCTGGAGCATTCTCCAATGATTAAATTAATTGCATCAGGCGGTGTGAGTTCAATGGAAGATATTGATGAATTGGCTAAATACCCAATTAGAAGCGTGGTAGTTGGAAAAGCCATTTACGAAGATAGAATCACCATTGAAGAGATTAAGGAGTGGAATTTGAAGGCGTTGAGTTCAATTTAAAAAATCTTAACATAAATCGTCATTGCGAGACACGAAGCAATCTCTCTTATTAGATTGCTTCGTGCCTCGCAATGACGAAAAATCAAGCAGATGCTGAGTAAAAGAATAATCCCCTGTCTCGACGTAAAAGACGGACGCACGGTTAAAGGCGTAAACTTTGTTGATTTACGTGATGCCGGCGATCCGGTTGAACTTGCAGCACAATACGCACAACAAGGTGCAGATGAACTGGTATTTCTAGATATTACTGCCACCCATGAACGTCGTAAAACGATGATTGAAATGGTGAAATCTGTTGCACGCCAGTTAAATATTCCCTTTACCATTGGCGGTGGCATTACAGAAATTGCTGATGCAGAAGCTTTACTAAATGCTGGTGCTGATAAAATCAGCATCAATTCTGCAGCGGTAAGAAATCCAAAGCTTATTGAAGAACTGGCCAAAGCTTTTGGTGTTCAGTTTGTGGTTTTAGCCGTAGATACCAAATATGTTGATGGTAAAAATATGGTTCACTTAAATGGCGGACGATTAATTACTGAACTGGAAACTGAAAACTGGATTAAGCAGGCAGAAGATTTAGGTGCAGGAGAAATTTTATTAACCTCCATGGATCATGATGGCACTAAAGCAGGTTTTGATTGTGGTTTGTTAGGCCGGATTAACCAAATGATCAACATTCCGATTATTGCATCGGGTGGTGCGGGCAGCATGGAACACTTTACAGAGGTTTTTCAAAAAGCCAATGTAGATGCCGCATTAGCAGCATCTGTATTTCACTATGGCGAAATCCTGATACCTGATTTAAAGAAAGAGTTGCGAGGACATGGAATCCCCGTAAGATTATAAATTACTAAATACACTCGTCATTGTGAGGCACGAAGCAATCTATTTTGCTCAAGATTGCTTCGTGCCTCGCAATGAAGGCAACATCATAAAAATGAATATCGACATAAACTCCCTTGATTGGGATAAAACAGCTGGCCTACTTCCTGTAATTATTCAGGACCATAAAACCCTGGAGGTTCTAATGCTAGGCTATATGAATGCGGAAGCTTTAGAAAAAACGCAAGCTGACGGTAAAGTAACCTTCTTTTCCCGCTCCAAAAACCGCTTGTGGACAAAAGGAGAAACCAGCAATAACTTTCTTTACGTAAAAGAGCTTTTTGTTGATTGTGATAACGACACCATCTTAATCAAAGCAGATGCCATTGGACCAACCTGCCATACAGGTAGCCGCAGCTGCTTTAAAACTGAGTTTAATCAGAATTTCATTTTTGAACTGGAAAATATCATTAATGATCGCTATGAAAACCCTGTTGAAGGATCGTACATCAATAAGATGCGAAGCAAAGGTTTAAACAAAATTGCGCAGAAAGTTGGTGAAGAAGGTGTAGAAACAGTTATCGCCGCACTTGCTGAAACGGAAGAGGAATTAATAGGTGAAGCATCTGATTTAGTTTTTCATCTGCTATTTTTATTAAAAGAAAAAGGTTTATCAATTCAGGATATTGCGAAAAATTTAGAAAAGAGACATTAATAAGGTAGAAGGCTGGAAGGTTGAGGGGTGTAAGGTTCAGAATCTCTAACCACGCAGATCTTTGGAAAAAACCCCTAACCAAGCCTTATAAAAAAGAAACAATAGGAAAAAAAGATGGGGACATAAGGCGATTTGCCAAAAACCTTCAACCTTCAACCTTCAACCTTCTATCCTTCAACCTTCCATCCTTAAATTAAATATGCTTAAGCACCTCAAAACCCTTTCTGGCCATCAAAATCCTATTTATGCTTTAGCAAATTCAGATCAGGATGAAACATTCTTTAGTGCTGGGAATGATAAAGGTGTTGTAGAATGGTCGCTGGCAACAATGGCTTTCGTAAAGGTTAAAATGCCTGTACAGAGCTCTGTTTATTATTTGCATTATTATAACAAACAGCTTTTTGTTGGAGAGCGTAGTGGTGCTTTCAGTGTTTATGATTTCAAAGAAGAAAAAATAATCTTCAGAATTAACGCCCATACCAAGCCCATCTTCAATATTCAAACGATTAAAAGTAAAAACGAATTGCTAACAACAGGTGAAGATGGTACTGTCGCAGTTTGGTCATTAAATGATTTTACAGAAATTTATCGTTTTCAGGCGGCATATGATACAGTTAGAGCAATTGCGATTTCTTCAGATGAAACGGAAATTGCTTTTGGCTGCAAAGATCATCTAATCAAGATTTACAACTTAGCCGATTATAGCGTTAAGCAAAATTTAGATAGCCACAACTTACCGGTCACTTCTTTGGCATATCATCCCAATGGAAACTATTTGATTTCTGGTAGCAGAGATGCGCAATTGAAAATTTGGACTTTACCTGGCTACGAATTGACTCAAACTATTCCCGCGCATATGTTTACCGTATATGATATCGCCTTCCATCCTATCCTACCTTACTTTGCAACGAGCAGTCAGGATAAAAGCATTAAACTTTGGGATGCAGAAAGTTTTAAACTATATAAAATATTAAGTCTAGAAAAAACTGGTATTGGCCATTCGCATTCCATCAATAAAATCATATGGAGCAGTGATGGGAAGTTTTTGATTTCTACTGGAGATGACAGAAAAGTAATGGTTTGGGAGATGGAAAATTAAGTTTTTTTCTTTTCAAAACAGCAATATTGAGCTCCAATCAACAATATATTCAATATTGTGTGCATTTAAGAGTTCAATAAAATCCTGCTCAAACATTACAGTTTCCTTCTATTTACAACTCTTATTATCTTATCAGGGAAGGAGCCATTAAGCCATGTGAAGTAATTTTACGTAACGAAACCACAGTTTCCAGACGTGCTAAAACAGGTTGATTCAACCAAAAAAGAACATCAAGTTCATCTTCATCCTCCATTTTAACTCTATTAACAACCATTGCCATTTTTCTAACTTTAGGCTCCATAAGCTAAATATTGATACTAACAAATACAACGAAATTTACAATGATTTCTCTACCGTTTAGGTGTAAAAAGCTATTCCACAAACCGTTTAATAATCCTCAACTTATGGCTATATATCCCTAATTCTCTATTAAAAATTCCCTCATCATCAATCGGATCTACCTTTACCTTTGCTGAGGCATGGATAATCTCATTCGGCCCCAGCATAATACCTACATGGGTAATTTTTCCTTCTGCATTATCAAAAAAAGCTACATCTCCAGGCTTACATTCGGCTAAAAAACCAACCAGTTCACCTTGCTCTGCCTGCTGCGAAGCATCTCTGTTTAATTTGATATTCAATAGTTTAAAAACCGTTTGCACAAAGCCAGAGCAATCCATCCCAAACAAGTGCCTACCTCCCCATAAATACGGTATATTTTGAAAAAACTTCGCCGTTGTTTCAACATCCGCCTTAAAATCTACGTTTGTTCGATCATGCGGTTCGAAATTTACCTGATACTTTTCCTGACCAACATAGCAAAACCCTTCCGCTAAGTAAGGCAGGTTGCTTGCAGGACTCAGATGATACAAACTTCCATCGCTAGCAATTAATGTATTATTGAAACTCAAAGGAGCCAACCATTTACATTCCTGCAAGTCTACAAATTGATCCTGGGTAATTGTAGCCAGTTGCCTGAAATCCATCCAACCCTGATATCCATCATATCCATTTTGAATGAGCCACCAGCGCTCATCTCTTTGAAGAATTTCTACATGATCACCAAATAAGAGCTGAGAAACAATTTCTGCTTGATCTGAAGGTTCAGCTCTTAAAGGTGCTACAGCAACCCTACAAATTCCATATTGATTTTCCATCTGGTTATGATCGTATAAGATATCTGTAAAACTAATAAATTAATCAATTGTCTAACATTTAGACCCTAAATTTGTTATTTTTATGATGATTATTTAATCTTTCAGATATGAATTTTAAGAAAATATTAATTGCTGTGGATAACAGTACCTGTTCAGAAAAAGCAGCTAAAACTGGTTATGATATGGCTGAAAAATTTCAGGCTGAAGTGGCACTGGTTAATATTATAGAACCCGTTCCTGCTAATGTGAATCCCGATTTAACCTTAGCGCCTGTATTTTTAGAAACCTATGATAACAGTGAAGAGAATAGCCATATCCTACTTAAGGAAATTGAAAATAAATATGGTAACGGCATCCAGACAACCTATTTGAGTGTGGTAGACACTGCTGCTCATGGTATTATCCAGCAATCAGATGAATGGGGATCCGACCTGATCGTTATCGGAACTTACGGCAGAACTGGTTTATATCATTTTTTAATGGGCAGTGTGGCCGAGCATGTGGCCAGAAAATCTGCATGTCCGGTATTGATTATTCCAAATAAATGGGACGTAGCTGCTGAATAATTTAAAAAAATGAAAAAACTATTTTACTTCCCTGTCCTGTTTGTATTATTTACCTGCCAGTTAGTACAGGCGCAAACCAACAGTACTTCTTTTTCCGTTTCTGAAAAAAAGATCCGTCAAATTGATCAACTCTTTAAACAATACTTAGATAGCGGTTGGATAAAAGGAATTACCGCAAACATTTCCATTGATGGAAAAACGGTTTACAACAAGGCATTTGGCAATCAGGTGGGAAGGCCATTTAAAACTGATGACATTCTAAGAATAGCCTCACAAACCAAAGCGATTACCAGTGTTGCGGTAATGATGCTGTTGGAGGAAGGAAAATTTTCATTGGATGATCCCATTTCCAAATACCTCCCAACCTTTAAAAATCCTAAAATTTTAGATAAGTTCAATCCGAAAGATTCCACTTATACCACCAGGCCTGCAAAAGGCGAAATCACTATTCGTGAATTGCTCACCCATACCTCCGGACTTGGATATGCGCAAATTGGCTCTCCTGAAATGCAGGCCATTTATGCAAAGGCAGATATTTCAGCAGGATTTGTTAATCATAAAAAAAACTTAAAAACCGATATTGATAAATTAGGTAAACTTCCACTTTCATTTGAGCCTGGCCAAAAATGGCAATATAGCTTGGGAATGGACGTATTAGGCAGGTTAGTGGAAGTAACTTCAGGTTTAAATCTTGATCAGTTTTTTAAACAGAGAATTTTCATTCCGCTGGGCATGAACGACACTTATTTCGCTTTGCCTAAAAATAAACAGTCAAGATTATCATCCGTTTACACCGAAGATCCAAAAACCAAAGAAGTTAAATCCTGGAAGGATGGCGCGGTAAATGGATCAACCATTAATTACCCCATCAATGAGAATGGTTATTTTGCAGGTGGCGCTGGCTTGGTTTCTACCTCTAAAGATTATGGAATCTTTTTGCAAATGCTTTTAAATGGTGGCGAATACAAGGGTAAAAGAATTCTATCAAAAAATAGCGTAGCCTTAATGACGAAAAATCAAATTGGCAGTATCCCATTCGGAGATAATTATTTCGGGCTGGGTTTTGAAATTGTTTCGGATAAGGGAAGTAAAAAATTTGGACAAACAGCAGGTTCTTATGGATGGGGAGGATTTTTTGGTTCAACTTATTGGGTAGATCCTCAAAAGAAAATGACAGCGCAAATTTACGTTCAGCAATCACCATTATCTCACGGACAATTGCCTAATCAGTTCAAAGCATTAATTTATCAAGATGCTAAATAATTGAAGTATTGGAAATGATTTAAAATCTAAAGGATAATATTGAATCTGTTTTGCAAAGCAGTGCCATTTGCCTGTAAACCTGTTTTTATTCTTTTGGAATGTCCCAAATAAATGCGATGTTTAAGATTAAGTTTTCCAATCAAACAAAATGAAAATTCATTTATTTGGGGCTTCTGCTTCCGGTGTGACCACTCTTGGCAATGCACTCGGCAAAAAGTTAAATATTCCCTATTTCGATAGTGATCAGTATTTTTGGCTGCCTACTGATCCACCTTTTATATCAAAACGCGATCCTATTGAAAGAAATCAACTTATTAAAGCAGCTTTAACAGAGACTGATCATTGGATTTTTGGCGGGTCGAGCGTAAGCTGGGGCAACAATGTATTTCCCGAATTTGATTTGATTGTATTCCTCTGGATTCCACCTGAAGTAAGAATGAGAAGACTGAAAGAAAGAGAGTTTGAAAGATATGGATCAGCCATTTATGATGATCCTGAACGCATCAAAAAGTATAATGAGTTTATGGAATGGGCAGCCCAATATGATATTGATCCGAAGGAATCAGGCTTCACAGGCAGATCTTTAAAAGTACACGAAGACTGGATAAAGGGTTTGAATAGAGAAGTATTGGAAATTAGAGGAGATTTTAGTGTAGAAGAAAGAATTCAGAAAATTATGAAATATCTTTAAATAAAAAAGGCGCAAAAAGCGCCTTCACATTATATTTTTTTCTAGCTTAACCCTCCTGATGTAACCAGGCCTTTTTAGCTAGTAATTCTTCTTCAGTTTCGCGGATATCTTCATCATCCACACAACAATCTACCGGGCAAACCGCTGCACATTGAGGTTCATCATGAAATCCTTTACACTCAGTACATTTATCAGATACAATATAATAAACCTCATCAGAAACAGCCTCCTGTGCGGAATCAGCCTCTATTTGTTGATTACCAAAATCAATGATACCATCTAAATTCGTACCATCAGAAAATCGCCAAGCAGTACCGGCATCGTAAATTGCGTTATTAGGGCATTCCGGTTCACAAGCCCCACAATTTATACACTCATCTGTTATTTTAATCGCCATGTCTTCGTCTAATTCTTTTGCTTAGTTTACCTTTGCGCTGCAAATATAAGATATAATCAATTAATAATAATTCTAAATATGTCAGTTTTAACACAGGAAAAAGCAATAATTGCATTCAAAACACTTGGCAAAAAACTTGCTCATCCTACTGATGTTTTAGGAGACTCCATCTACCAGGTACAAAACAGCAATGCCTGGTTTACTTTAGAAAATATAGAAAAAGCTATTTTATCTTTTTCCGAAATGTTAAATGATGCAGATGTAGATCAATGGTTTGAAACTATTCAGTTTACTTCATCAGCAAAAAAAATCGGTTTAATCCTTGCAGGTAATATCCCCTTGGTCGGTTTTCATGATGTATTATGCGTGTTAGCCACTGGGAATATAGCACTCATCAAGCTATCCTCGTCAGATGATAAATTAATTAAAACAATAATTTCTGAATTAATAGCTATTGAACCTGCGTTCACTGACAAAATTGAATACGTAGAAAGGCTGAAGGATTTTGATGCAGTAATTGCTACTGGAAGCAACAATTCCTCACGATATTTTGATTACTACTTCAGTAAAGTGCCTAACATCATCAGAAAAAACAGGAATAGTGTTGCAGTTCTTGATGGAACTGAAAGTCAGGAAGATATTCATAATCTGGGTGCTGACATTTTCGATTATTTTGGACTGGGCTGCAGAAATGTTTCAAAGCTTTATTACCCTAAAGGATACGATATCGCCAAATTCTACGAAGGAATTGAAAGTTATCAAAACATCATCAATCATTTTAAATATCAAAATAATTACGACTACAATAAGTCGATTTACCTGGTAAATATGGCTAAACACTTTGACAATGGATTTCTGTTGCTAAAGGAAGATGAGCAACTCACCTCGCCACTTGCGGTTTTATTTTATCAGGAATATGAACATCTGGCCACAGTTGAAAATGAGTTAGCAGCACAAGCTGAAAACATTCAGTGCATCATTTCAAAAGCTGATATAAGTCTGCCAAAATTTCAATTCGGTGAAAGTCAGCACCCTAAGCTTTGGGATTATGCTGATAATGTAGATACAGTACAATTTTTAAATAAACTGGCATAAATCTGTTTTCTTGAATACCATAGGAATACTCAGCCCTATCATCTTTTGCCTTTCAGCTTTCAGCTTAAATAGTTATTTTTGAAAACAATGTATATCGTTAAAGTTAAAGGCATCGCCAAAATTCCAGATTATGTGCAATTAAGAGATGATAAATTTACGCTCTTGGCATATTTTCGGGTAGACAGACCAGATAAGTCCTTAGAAAAATTAGGGCTGGCAGAGAAACAAGATTACATTATGGAAATGATTAAAGATTTGCCTTTTGGGCAGATTGCAAAATTAGAAATATAAAATGGCAGGAAACGCAGTAATTCACTTAAGTAATGTTGATGTTTTTCAACAGAAACACTTGGTACTTTCTAACGTAAATTTACATATCGAAAAAGATGAGTTCATTTTTTTAATCGGCCAAACCGGTTCTGGTAAGAGTAGCTTATTGAAGATATTATATGGCGATTTACACATTGGTAATGGTGAGGGAAATATTGCCGGTTTTGATCTGAAAAATTTGAAAGAAAGCCAGGTGCCTTTTTTACGCCGTAAATTAGGTGTAGTTTTTCAGGATTTCCAATTACTAACCGATCGTACCATTGAAAAAAACCTGGAATTTGTTTTAAAAGCCACCGGCTGGACAGATGCGAAATTAATTAATGAGCGGATTAAAGATGTATTGGATAAAGTAGGCTTACGTTCAAAAATTAAAAAAATGCCCCATGAAATTTCAGGTGGCGAGCAACAGCGGATCGTAATTGCCAGAGCACTGTTAAATGATCCCGAAATTATTCTTGCCGATGAGCCAACAGGGAATTTAGACCCGGAAACATCTGAAGAAATTGTAACGCTGTTAAAGCAAATTTGCCAGGCAGGAACAGCCGTTTTAATGGCTACACATGATTATCACATTATCCGCACCTTCCCATCACGCATTATTAAATGTGAAAATGGTGCCATATTAGAAGGCGCACAAATCGCTTAGAGATTAGATTTGTAAAGAATTACGATTTTAGCCTATTTAAGATTAATTCTGAAGCTAAAATCGTAATTCTAATTTTCAAAATCAACGATCTCTTTCCTGCCAAAATCGTATCTCTAAAATCTACATTCTTACCTCCCCTGTCAATCTGTTCAGATTACTTCAAATAAATCTGCCAGCTTGGCTGATTTACCATAATGGCAAAATAGTTGACATTAACACAAAAAATTCAGCCTGTATATTATGTTTAATAAGAAGAAAAATAACGATAAAGACGAAAATATAGTGAATCCTGAAAATACATCAGAAAACCCAGTTGAAAATGCAGAACAAACTGATGCGACTGTAAATGAGACAGCGGAAGCTCCTGAATTATCGGCAGAAGAAAAATTGCAAGCAGAAGTTCAACAGCTTAATGATAAATATTTAAGGTTATATGCTGAGTTTGATAACTATAAACGCCGTACACAAAAAGAACGTGTAGAGCTGTTACAAACTGCCGGAAAAGACGTAATTGTATCATTATTACCAGTTCTGGATGATTTTGATCGTGCTTTAAAAGCAATGGAAACCGCTGCAGATGTTGCACCTGTTAAAGAAGGTATCCTTTTGGTAAGCACCAAACTAAAAAACACACTAGCACAAAAAGGCCTAAAAGATGTATCAAGCATTAATGAGCCATTTAATACAGATTTCCATGAAGCCATCACCAATATCCCTGCTCCTACCGAGGATTTAAAAGGAAAAGTAATTGATGAAGTGGAAAAAGGCTATACCCTTAACGATAATGTAATTCGCTTTGCTAAAGTTGTAGTAGGCGCGTAAATTAATTATTGAATGTAGAATGATCGAGTGACTGAATGGTTTATACATTCTCTAATTCAATCGTTCAATAATTCAATCATTTTAAAAAGAAGATGAGTAAAAGAGATTATTACGATGTATTAGGCGTTAGCAAAAGTGCCGCAGCTGATGAGATAAAAAAAGCCTATCGGAAGATGGCCATTAAATATCACCCGGATAAGAATCCTGGCGATAAGGCCGCAGAAGATAAATTTAAAGAAGCAGCAGAAGCTTACGAAGTTTTAAGCAGTGCTGAAAAGAAACAACGTTATGATCAGTTTGGTCATGCCGGAGTTGGCAGCAGTGCATCTGGTGGTTATGGCGGCGGCAATATGAACATGGATGATATCTTCAGTAATTTTGGAGATATTTTTGGTGGGCATAATCCTTTTGAAAGCTTTTTTGGCGGTGGTGGCGGTGGCCAGCAACGTGGCGGTCGTCGTGTAGCGAAAGGCTCCAATCTCCGCATTAAAGTTAAATTAACGCTGGAAGAAATTGCACATGGTGCAGAGAAGAAAATTAAGGTAAATAAACTAATTTCTTGTAAAACCTGTGATGGCTCTGGTGCCAAAGATCAATCATCTGTAAGTACTTGTGGTACTTGTGGTGGTAGCGGACAGGTAAGACGCGTAACCAATACTATTTTGGGCCAGATGCAAACTGCATCTACCTGCCCAACATGTAATGGTAGCGGACAGCAAATCACTGCAAAATGTAATGTTTGCCATGGTGAGGGTGTAGTGCGTGGAGAAGAAACCATTACCATTAACATTCCTGCAGGTGTAAGTGAAGGCATGCAGTTAAGCATGAGCGGAAAAGGTAATGCTGCTCCAAACGGCGGCGTTCCGGGAGATTTGATTATTTTAATTGAAGAAACTCCACACGAAACATTAAAGCGTGAAGGAAATAATATTGTTTATGACTTGCACTTAAGTTTCGCTGATGCAGCCCTGGGTTTAAGCATTGAAGTGCCAACTATTGATGGTAAGGCAAAAATTAAAATTGAACCTGGAACTCAGAGTGGAAAGTTATTGCGCCTTAAAGGAAAAGGTTTACCAGAGGTAAATTCTTATCACAGGGGAGATGAAATTATTCATATTAACATCTGGACACCAAAAGCATTAAGTAGTGAAGAACGTAATATTTTAGAGAAACTACGTGAATCACCAAACTTTAAACCGCAACCCGGTAAAAATGACAAAAGCTTCTTCGAGAGAATGAAAGAATATTTTGAATAATCATTTTCTAAATGAATACAACAAAAAACCCGATAGCAAAGCTATCGGGTTTTTTGTTGTGTTAAATATGTTCTTCATTTCCCTTATCTTTTCAGGGGAAAGTACCGATAGGAGAATAGAGGGTAAAGATTGCTTCGTCGTTCCTCATTGTAATTACCACTAATCTGATTTTATTAGCGTTAAATCGAAAAATCGTCATTGTGATGAGCGTCTTTCAGCTGGGGAAACAATATTATTCTACTGACTAACCTACAAAATAATTATAGGTAGTACGCATATACTCATGTTTTCTAACTAAATCTTCGATTTCACTTTCAGTTAATTTGCCTGCTGCAGAAGCATTTCTGAGCGTTTTTTTAGCTTCGATTAGGTATTCCTTAAAACTCTCATTGAATCGGCTAAAGGAACCGTCTTTACTTGGGAATTTTGTAGCATCCGGAGCATCCATTTCAGTGTGCTTTTTATTTTGTGCTTCCAAAGCTGCGTAGGCTGACTTTATTTTAGCTTCGTCTGCTTTAAAATTCTTTGTGTCCATGATTAGCTTGTTAAAATCTCCTACAGCTTTTCTATCATCTTTCATCGCAAAAATATACTCCTTTAAAGGATGTGTTTTTAAAATGATTCTTTCCGCATCATCTCCAATGACTTCAAGTTTTGCTAAAAGGTTCTCATCATATTTATAATAAGCTTTACTCATAGAATAAATAGAATCAATTAATTTTTTCCCTTTAACACTTTTGTCATCCTTCCAATCTTCTGCCTTTAAATAATCATCTAAAGATTTATAAGTATCCTTAATTTTCGTCATGGTTTCATTTAAACCAGCTACATTTTCTTTAAAGTACTTTTGATCATCGCTGCTTAAAGCTGACGGTGGTGTTTCAGGTCTAAGTTTTGAAGTGCTGAAAGCTGATGAAGAATAAGGTGATATAATACCAATAAAAGCAAATCGATCATTGGGATTATCCAACCCCTTATCTATCTGCTGCAAATTTTCATCAAGTCTTTTTAAGTATTCATTGTTTTCATCGGTTAAACCAACCAAAACGTTATTATACTCTACAATTTGATTGGCATCATCATTATCGGCTTCGGCATATTCTGTTTTTGCTCCATCTTCCTTTTTTTTATCTCCACTTTTGCAGGCGGTAAATGAGATAGCGACTGCCACGACTAATAGTTTGATAGTTGACTTCATTTTTTAGTTATTTATATTATCTGATAATTGTTTGAACCGCATTTACCTTCAGGCGAAAACTTTAACAATTACAACTACAAGTTGTTTTGAAAAAAATTCAAATGATCACAAAAAGGAATTTCTATCACTATAAAGTTATTCGTTTAAACGAAACCTTAATTTGATCCTAAAACTTTTAATAATACATCCTGTTTATCCAAATAAAATGGAAAATTAGGTGCTTAGCATTTATATTTAATGTTTCTGATTTTGCACTGACAACTCCAATCAATTTATGGAAAATTTATTTTTAGTTTGCCTCGTTCCACCAGTTTCGATTGTTGAAGATATTGATGCAATCAGAAATTATATTTCTGAAGAATTTAATGTTTATGAGTCTTTAAAAAGGCCTGCGCATATCACCCTATACAATCCGGTAAAAATTACTACACTAGAAATGGAAGAACGATTTTTCAATACATTGGCTTTCGCAACTTATCAGGATTCTTTTATGCAGGTGCTCTCCCATTTTGGTTCATTTCCATCGCATACCTTTTATCTTAATGTAGTGCAAAATCCCGGCATTATGAACCTTCAGGCTCAGATTAAAACTGCACTGAAACCATTAAAATTGCTTCCACAAACTGATCATTTTAAATACACACCACATTTAACATTGGCTTTCAAAGATGTGAAACCTCCTGTTTTTGAAGAGATTATTAAAACATTCAAAGACCGGAAATTTAAGAGAGAATTTTTAGTCTCTGGATTTTCAGTTTATAAACATGTAAACAAAAGATGGCAGCCGTACAAAGAATTTATGTTTAAAAACCCAAAAGATAATCCAAAAATACTTGATCTTTTTAGTTAACTAGAACGGCATTCCAATTCCAAAATTATATTGAACAAAACGATAAGTATCTGGTGAGTGAGTAGCATTATAACTCTCCTTAAATTCTTTTGTTCCTGAAAATAACTTACCAATTACCCATTGATCATTACCTGAAAACTGTGGATCTTTTAATTTGAGGCCAATATCAAAACGAAAAACAAAATACTGTACATCGTACCTAAAACCAATCCCTGTACCTATTGCCACCTGTTGAGCTAATTTGCTTAATTTGAATAGTGTTTTTTCCCTTTCTGCTTCATCTACGTTAAATATGAAGCTTGAATTGTTCAGGTTCCAAACATTTCCTGCATCAACAAACGCAGCTCCTTTTAAAGTTGCTCCAAAAAACTTCTTTACTAAGGTACAACGGTACTCAAAATTAGTTTCAATCTTCATCTCTCCCAATTGATCCAAGCCAAAAAAGGCTTTACGCGCCTCAGGGGTTGGAATCACGTCCCGGTTATAATTACCCGGACCTAAAGTTCTTGCCTGCCATGCCCTAATCCCGCTTGATCCTCCTGCAAAAAAGAGTTTTTCAAAAGGAATACCATAGTTAATTGCATTGCCGTAGGCATAACCTACACCTGCATTTACTCTGGCAATAAATTGTTTTTCTCCGCCCAAATGCTTGTACCATCTTAAATCAATCTCTGGCCTTACATACTGGTTAAATGGTAAACCAAAAATTGTCGCCGTATTACTACGCTCCGGATCGCGCTGGGCTCCTGTTATACTGGTTATAGCCTGTAATAAATTACCTGCTATATCAATTCCTCCCCTGAAATAAACAAACGTTCGATACTGATTTAATTTATCATTATTTAAGGTATAAACATATTTCATACCCAAGGTAAAATCTTTTCTGTTCAATAATGCAGCATAATAAATATTATTATTAAGTGTTACTGAATCTACACCTGGTTCAATATTTCCAAATCGATATTCAAAGTTTAATGGCGTAAAAGAGTGAAGTTTAGATTTGGTCTCAAACCAGTCATAAGTAATAGAGTTGATAAATATGTTTCTTACGGATATGTCTTTCTGCAAAGCATAGATATAACTGGAAGAAAAAGTAGTATGTGGCATTCCATTTCCTCCAAGTTCAGGGTTATAGAATGGAATGATTAAACGCGGAACAGAAATGCTTGCACTTACGGAAAAGTCTCGCTGATAAATATCTTTGAAAGGCTTTGCGCCATTGCCTAATCTAGATTGCAAACCACCTTTAATCTGTAGCTCAAATCGTTCAGCCCCCCTGAAAAAATTATTATTTGTATAGGTATTACTAAGGTTAAAACCTACTGTACCACCATTAAAAGGTACCTCTCCTTCTACCCGGTTACTCATTACCTTTTGAGGCGTTAACAGAATAATTGGAATAATTTTATTGGAGGTACTATCGCGATTGTAATAGTCAATTTTAACATTTTTAAAAATATTCAGTTCATACAGGCGATCGTAAGTTAAGTTTTCATTTCTGATATCGAACATATCACCCCTTTTCAGAAAATCATATCTTACGATTGGATTTCTTCTGTAACGTTTAGAAAAATCTGTAAAAATAACACCACCCACGGTGTCTTTACTTAATTTACTTCTTACTGAATCTGGAAACCCATCAGGGCTAGGCGCAATAAGCATATGCGTGTAATCAATGTTATATTGCTTATGTGGCCCTTTTGGCGGATTAGTGATATTTAACCTAACATCTACCTGATCCGGCTTTGCAGTTTCAATTACATCAAAATTTACATAAGGCCTAAGGAAATAAAAATAACCATTTTCCTTCATCACCCGATAAATCTGCTCACGTTCATACGTAAGTGAATCTACATCATATTGCATTCCCTCGTGCAAACGTGAAAAAGTTGGTTTAGTGCTATTGTAAACACTTTTAACGTTAGCCGTATAAATCGAATCAGATATTTTATCGATGTAAGAAGGTTTTCCTTGATCGGCTTTAAAACGGATATCAGCCTTTTTATCTTTGACCTTTACTTCCGCAGTAACCTTTGCTGAAAAATAGCCCTTACCCACCAAAAACTTCTGAATCTGGTTTCTGGAAATTTCAACCAGTGTACTATCTAAAATAGCTGGTGGTGTACCGAAGGGTTTTATGTTGTTTGTTTTATAACGTCCATCCTTCGTATTAAATAGGTTATAAAGGGGTACATTAATGCTAAAAGCAGAAAGTGGTCTGATATCTTTTTGCACATAATTATATGCCTGCTCTTCAAATCTTTTGTCTACACTATCAATAGTAACCTTCTTAACGATTGATTGATAATCTGCAATGTATTTTGTAGATGAACAAGCCTGAATTAAAACAATAAATAATAGTAATATTGCAAGACTTTTCAGTTTAGAATATATTAAAGATTGGTATGCTTTCAAAATCACAGATTAGTTTTATTAAATCATTACATCAAAAAAAGTATCGTAAAGAAAATGGGCTGTTCCTGGTTGAAGGTATAAAATCAATCAGAGAATTTATATCATCAGATTACCAGATCGACACCATTTATTACGATAAAGAGCAATATCAACACTTACCCAAATTACCTGCAAATATAAACTTATTTGAAGTAAACAACGTCGAATTAAGCAAGATTAGTACTTTACAAACTCCGCAAGGCTTTTTGGCATTGATTAAAACACCAGAAACTAAAAATATTATAAACAAAGACCTCAAAAATAAATTTACACTGGTGCTGGATGGTGTTCAGGATCCTGGAAATATGGGCACTATTATTAGAACAGCAGACTGGTTTGGTTTCGAAAATATTATTTGTTCAATGGATACCGTTGAAGCCTATAACCCTAAAACCGTACAGGCAACCATGGGATCTTTAGCTCGGATAAAAATATTTTATGAGGATTTACCTGCATTTCTTACTGATATTGATATTCCGGTTTTTGGCGCATTATTAGATGGAAATTCTATTTACAAAACCAAATGGGGCCAGGAAGGATTGGTAGTGCTCGGCAATGAGGGTAAAGGAATTACTGCGGAGGTAATTAAAAAAATTAATCATCCTGTAACCATCCCGCGGATTGGAGCAGCAGAATCATTAAACGTTGCCGTAAGTGCCGCTATTTTTTGCACTGAAATAGTGAGGGTTAAAAATTAAATACATATTTATTGCGATATTATTTGCGGACTTAGTAATAATTGCTATTTTTGCAACCTTGAATTTCAAGGTCGAGTGGCCGAGTGGCTAGGCAGAGGTCTGCAAAACCTTCTACAGCGGTTCGAATCCGCTCTCGACCTCCATTTGTACAAATAAAATAATTAAAAGGTTATTACCATGGCAGTTACCAGATTAAAAAGAAAAGACAGAAGAAATAAAAATACAGCTCACCAAGAGGTAGCATTTTTAAAAAGAGCAACTAACATCGAGTTAGGAAGCCGTTCTGCTCAACCTAAAAGCGATCAATTAGCTAAAAACAATGCTGTTTTAGCGAGTTTAGCAAAATAGTTTTTAGAAAGAAATTCTTCTTTAAGATTTAAAGCATCCTTCTGATCAAAGGATGCTTTTTTTATGTGGTGATTTTTGCTTTACTTCAACTGTTTATTCATTTGCGATCCTTATATATCCCCCTAATCAAATTGAAAATAAATTTGCCATGTAGTAACTTATAAGTTACCTTTGTTTATGAAGGTAAGAGAAGTTATAGCTTTTAAAGACTACTTTGAAAAATTCCTCCTTGATCAGTCGCGTAAAGTTCAGGATAAGATATTCAAAATTATTGAAGCTATTGAAACTCTTGAGCGTGTACCTGCATCATACCTAAAATTCCTTGTTGGCACGGACGGCCTTTATGAGGCAAGAATCCAGCTGGGTTCAAACATTTGGAGGGTATTCTGTTTCTTTGATCATGATAAACTGGTAATATTATTGAATGGTTTTCAGAAAAAGACACAAAAGACTCCAAAAAGTGAAATAGAAAAAGGATTACGCCTAATGGCAGAATACTTTGCGCAAAAAAACAAAAAAGATGGAAACTAAAAGTTGGAAAGAAATCAAGGATACAGTTTACGGAAAAAAGGGAACTGATAAACGTGATGAACTGGATAGAGATTTTGCAAGTTTTAAAATCGGATTAATGCTACGCAAGGCCAGGGAAGACAAACACCTTACCCAAAGCGAACTTGGAGAACTTGTAAATAGAAAACGTGAATATATTTCACGGATTGAAAACAATGGCAGCAACCTCACCTTAAAAACCTTATTCGATATTGTAGAAAAGGGATTAGGCGGTAAGGTTAAGATTTCGATTGAGCTATAATTCATAATAAAATATCTTGATAAAACGTAGTTCTGATCAAAAGATGCTTTTTATGTGTTTGATTTTCATGAATCAATTACCAAGTTCAATAATCTAAATGGCTGGTTAAAAAAAATGAAGGCATAACGATTGATGACACCATTGAAATTCTCAATTAAAGTATTTAATAAACCTTTCTAAATACAGGAGGAATAAGTTCAATTGTATGAACAAGCAAGAAAAAGAGCTTTACTTTATAAGCGACTTGCAAATAGATTTAATCAATCCTGGTCCTTCGTAAATAAAGCCAGTGTATAACTGAATCAGGCATGCTCCGGCATCTAACTTTTCTTTTGCGTCTTTAGGAGAGTGGATTCCGCCCACGCCAATAATTGGAAAAGCTTTATTTGATTTTTCTGAAAGGTATTTAATTACTTCGGTTGACCGCTCTTTTACTGGCCTACCGCTTAAACCGCCCATCTCTTCAGCCAAAACTTTTTCTGTAGCTAAGTTTTCCCGACTGATGGTGGTGTTAGTAGCAATGATACCGGCAATTTTTGTCTCTGCCACAATCTCAATAATATCATCTAGTTGTGCATCGGTTAAATCGGGCGCTATCTTCAGTAAAATCGGACGTGATATATCATTTTTACGATTACGCTGCTGGAGCGTATTCAGAATATTTTTAAGCGGTTCCTTTTCCTGTAACTGGCGTAAACCCGGGGTATTTGGAGAACTCACATTCACCACAAAATAATCCACTACATCAAAAAGCCTATCAAAGCATTTAATATAATCGCTTACCGCATCTTCATTTGGTGTGGCTTTATTTTTACCAATGTTCCCTCCTACTACAATATCAGGATGCCTGTCTTTAAGCAGGCGTAAACGCTCTGCCATCACATCTACACCTTTATTGTTAAAACCCATCCTATTGATCAGTGCTTCATCATTTGGTAACCGGAACATCCTGGGTTTATCATTTCCGGGCTGTGGCATTGGCGTAACTGTTCCAACTTCAACGAAACCAAAACCCAAATTACTCAGTGCTTCAACGTATTCGCCATTCTTATCAAAACCAGCAGCCAATCCAACAGGATTTCTGAATTTAATTCCAAAAACTTCTTTCTCTAAACCTTTAATATTGATATCGAAACTGCTTCGGATGATGGTTTTACCCAATGGAAACTTATCATTAAACCATTTGAGCCTTTTAACCACGAAGTAATGTACGTTTTCAGGGTCAAATTTAAAGAATATTGGTTTAATCAGGCGATACATGCCACGAAGATAAATAAAATATGGAAAAAAGGGATGATGTAATATGGAATTTGGATAATCACTTACCCCATCCTCAACACCACATCATCACTTTTATGATATTTTGTATTTTTTAGTATGCTGCTGTAAACTGTTCTTGGTGATGTGCCTTTTTTTCCAGTTCATCAGCAATCACAATTGATAAATCTTCAACAGATAATATTGAACGTCCTTCCTCATTAAAAACCGGGGAAGTTTTTCCTAAACGGTATTTACCTGTGCGGCCAATGGTAATTCCTGGATGCATTTCAATTGCCGGACTGAAGAATACCCAGTCTAATTCTTTTTCTTCTTTCAATTTATTAAAATAGTCTCTCACCGCTGATGCACCAGGGTAAATTTCTTTAGGAAATTCTGGTCCGTCTACCAACTGATTACCATCTATTTGCAAAGTACCGGCACCGCCGATAAAAACAAAGCGTTTTACACCAGATGCTTTAACGCCTGCCTGAATGGCTTCCGCTCCTGCAAGCGTATCTTGATAAAGGTTTGGATTAATCCAACCCGGGTTAAATGCGCTCACCACAGCATCTGCACCTTTCAAAGCCTCAGCTAATGCTTCAGTATTTAATACATCAACCGCAACTTTCGTTACTTTTTCATCTGTACTTTCAATTTTATCCGTATCACGGGCAATGGCAACTACTTCATTTCCTCGACTTACCAACTCATTCAAAAGGGCTTTGCCTACAAATCCTGAGGCTCCTATTAATGCTACTTTCATGTTCTTAAAATTTTATGTTTAACTTAATATTAATTTATAATTGTAATATTTTTAATTACAGTTTAAGATAAAAAAAATCTATTTAAATTTTAAAGCAAAATCTGCCAGGGTTTGCTTCGACAGGTTTTGAATTAAAGCATTTTCAGCATCACTATATAAACTGATTAAATGTTGATTAATTTGTTTTCCAATTGGACATTTCGGATTAGGTTCATTTTTATTCTGACCCAATATATAATCTGATTTTACCGCATTGTAAACTTCACCTAAATTAATGTCAGCTGCATTTTTCGCTAAAAATGAGCCTCCACCCTTTCCTTCCTTACTATCTACAAAGCCAAATTTTCGCAGGTTCATAATCTCTTTACGTACTAAAACCGGATTAATGTTGATACTTCCAGCTAAATAATCAGAACTCAGCAATTCTCCCTTTGCATCATCAAGCAAAGTCAGAATATGTAAAGACACTGGAAACCGATTATTCATTCTGTAATTATTTTTGTTACAGTACAAAGGTAAATACTTTTTTGATTTTTCAAAATTTATTTAAAATATAATAAAAGTGCCTGAATCAGAACGAACAGCAATGATCACTCTTAATCTAACAAATGATTAAGCTGGGCATATTGTAAAAGCATGATCGTTTTTCCATCTTTAATCTCACCTGTGGTAATCTTATTAACAGCATCATTAAAAGACATTTCTAGAACTTCGATATTCTCCTGCTCCTCATGATGACCGCCACCATCGCTCACCTTCATATCTTTTGAATATTCGGCCACGAAAAAATACAGGATTTCGGTAACAGAACCTGGTGACATATAGGCTTCAAAAACCTTTTTTACATCTGTAATTTTATAACCTGTTTCTTCTTCTGTTTCCCGTTTGATGGCTGTTTCCGCATTGTCCTGATCCAATAAACCAGCACAGGTTTCAATGAGCATTCCACTTTCATTGCCATTAACGTAGGTTGGCAAACGAAACTGCCTGGTTAAAATTACGGTTTTGGCCTGTTTATTATAAAGTAAAATGGTTGCGCCATTGCCCCTATCATAAGTTTCACGGGTTTGGGTTTCCACCGATCCATCTTTTTTATGGTATTGAAAAGTGACTTTGTTAAGGGTATACCAATTATCTGAAAGAAGTTCCGTGCTAATGATCTTAATGTTTTCGTTATTCATGTTAAATTACTTTGTGCCCAAATATATTATTAATTTTTAGCTGATGTAATTAAAAGAACGGTAGCGATGTGTTAAGATTGTGTGCATCAATCCTTACATGATAAAATCTTTTTAAACCATACCTATCTGTCTTTTGGCGTCACTTCCCTTCAGAAAGAGAAAACTTTAAATAGCACATTTCATCCTAATTATTTGCGTTTGCAAGTCATCTGCAAATAATTGAAAATGATGTTTTTTCTATTTCATTTTGAAACTGAAAAAAGCCTTTAAAATTCGTACTTTTGCAGCCGAAATGATTTCAATAAATAATTTAACATTCCTGATTGGCTCAAGAGCCTTATATGATGAAGCCAACTGGCACATTAAACCAGGGGACAGGGCTGGCTTAATTGGCGCTAACGGAACGGGAAAATCGACACTTTTAAAAATAATTGTTGGTGAATATGCACCAAGTTCAGGTACAGTTTCCATGTCTAAAGACCTGAAAATCGGTTACCTTAACCAGGATTTACTCTCTTACGACTCACACCACAGCATTTTGCATGTAGCCATGGAAGCTTTTGAGCGCCAGAACAAATTGCATGATGAAATTGAAGAGCTGCTAAAAAAAATAGAAACGGATTATAGCGAGGAAGTTTTATATAAACTAAGTGATAAACAGCAGGAATTTGAGGCGCTTGACGGTTACAACATCGAATATAGGGCCAATGAAATTTTAGCTGGTTTAGGTTTTAGCACAGCAGATCAGCTACGTCCGCTAAATACCTTTTCAGGAGGATGGCGGATGCGGGTAATGCTTGCAAAAATCCTTTTACAAAATCCAGATATTTTATTGCTGGATGAGCCGACCAACCACATGGATTTACCTTCCATTAAATGGTTAGAAACTTATTTAATGGGCTTTGAAGGTGCTATTGTAATCGTATCACATGATAGGTATTTTTTAGATAAAATTGTAAACCGCACCGTAGAATCTCGCAAAGGAAAGTTAAATGTCTATGCTGGAAATTATAGTTTCTATGTAGAAGAAAAAGCTTTACGCGGTGAAATTCAGAAAGGTGAATTTAAAAATCAACAGGCTAAAATTAAACAGGAAGAGCGTTTAATTGAACGTTTTAAAGCCAAAGCATCGAAAGCTAAAATGGCGCAATCGCGCATGAAAGCGCTTGATAAAATGGAGCGTGTGGATGATGTGGATGATGATAACCCTACGGTAAACTTTAGCTTTAAATTTACCAAGCCATCTGGCCGTCACGTGGTTCGTATTGAACATGCTACCAAACATTATCCAAATGTTCATATTCTGGAAGATGCTGAAGCTGTGATTGAAAAAGGCGACAAAATTGCCTTAATTGGTGCTAACGGAAAGGGTAAATCTACCTTATTGAGGATGATTGCAGGTACTGAGAAGTTTGAAGGTTTCTGCGAAACCGGACATAATGTAACCACCACCTTCTTTGCACAGCACCAACTGGAATCATTGCACCTTGAAAATTCAATTTTAGGAGAATTACAGGCATTTGCACCTAAACATAGTGATACAGAATTACGTGGTATTTTAGGTTGTTTCTTATTTACTGGTGATGATGTTTTCAAAAAAATCAAAGTATTATCCGGTGGCGAAAAATCACGTGTGGCATTGGCCAAATCCTTAACCACGGATTCGAACTTTTTAATTCTGGATGAGCCAACCAATCACCTGGATATTCAATCGGTAAATATCCTGATTCAGGCCCTTGATCAATTTGAGGGTACTTTCATTGCAGTGTCTCACGATAGGTATTTCCTGGATAACGTAGCAAATAAGATCTGGTTTATTGAAGGCGAAAAAATCAAGCAATACCCAGGAACTTACGAGGAATATGAAGAATGGAACAGCAAACGCGAAATTCCAATTTCAAAACCTATTCCGGTAAAAATGCCTGAAAAGGAAAAAGAGGCCCCAAAGCCTGTTACGCCTAATACCGCCAATCAGTTAAAAAAACTGAATGATGAGTTAAAGAAGATCGAAACTTCAATCTCTGAGTTAGAAACTGCTGTAAAAAACATTGAGGCAGAACTGGCAGATGAAAATGTTTATGGCAAAGCAGATAAACTGGCTGAAGCGAATAAGCGTTACCTAGCTGCCAAAAAAGATCTGGATCAGCATCAGGCTAAATGGGAAACCTTAGCTGCTGAAATTATGGAGTTAGAAGGATAACGAAATCAAGATATTTGCAAAAGCCACAGGATTATTTCTGTGGCTTTTGCATTATCATCCTTGCGGAGGAGGAACAAAGCGTTTTTAACTCTCTATCTGCCTATCTCTCCCTGTTATCGTCATTGCCTTTGAGGAACGACAGCCTGCCCCAACCTTTCGGGGAAGCAATCTCTTTTATAGACTCCTCGATGAAGATTGCTTCAGCAGATGAAGAATCTGCTTCGCAAAGACGGTTTTTCTTGGGGATGCACTAACCAAACCGTCATGCTGACCTGTAGCGCAGCGGAAAGCTACGCAGTAAATTCAGTTCAGCACCTATTTAGATTAGATCCTGAATCAAGTTCAGGAGGACGAGTCTTTAAAAGTTTCAAAGAGGCATACCAAACCACTAACCACATAACCCACTAACCCCTTTAACAAAATATCCATCAACCCACGCTATCTTTAACGAATACTTTTTACATTTACCTATGCAAAAACTAATCGTCATACTTTTATTTTTTATTTCCTCCCTAGCCTTTGCCCAAACCAATCAAACCTTCAGCAACGAGAATAAAACTTATCTGCCCAACATCAAAACTGTGCTTTGCTACAACAGTTCAAAAGAACAAAGCATTCCGGTTATCATGCTAAATTCGGCAGAAAAAATTATACTGTCATTTGATGATTTACTTGGCGGTACGAAGAACTACTGGTATACGATTGAGCATTGCACTTCAGATTGGCAAACATCCAGAATTTCAACAACAGACTATTTAGATGGCTTCAATGATGACCGGATTATTGATTACCGCTATTCATCAAACACGACCAGAAAATACACCCATTACCAGATCAGCTTACCCAACATGCAAATCCAGCCTAAAATTGGCGGCAATTATATTCTAAAAGTATACTTGGATAGCGATAAAAATAAGCCTGTAATTTCACAGCGTTTTTATATCCTGGATAGTCAGGTTGCAGTAGCGGCAGAGATTACCAACCCTTTGCAGGTTAGCGATCGCAATGCCAGGCAGAAAATCAATTTTAATATCAATTATAGTATGTCTATAGCAAATCCTTATCAGGAAATTAAAGCTATTGTGATGCAAAATTTTGATCCGAATACCGCCATCGTCAATACTCGTCCGGCATTCATCAAACCCAATCAACTGGTTTATAATGATATCAATACCAATGATTTTTTCGGAAATAACGAATTCAGGAAGTTTGATACCAGAAGTTTGCGTTATAAGGCCGGTAATGTAAAAGATATTTATCGAGATAATCAGTCGGTTAATGTAATGCTGTTTCAAGATGCACCCAGAAATACGGGAGCCTTCGGCAATCAATTCGATGAAAATGGAAACTTTTTTATCCGGAACACCGATGGCAGAGATGACCAGACAGAAGCTGAATATACCGATATTCTCTTTACACTAAATGCTACGGCACCCACTGCAAATGGCGAAGCTTATGTGGTTGGACGTTTCAACAACTATACACTGAATAAAGAAAATCAGCTGATTTATGATGCCGGTAGAAAACAATTTTATGCCAACATTTTACTTAAACAAGGCTTATATGATTATGAATATGCGTGGGTAAATCGCGATACTAAAACAGTAGAAACACAACCATTTGAAGGGGCTTTTTTCCAGACAGAAAACAGCTACCAGATTTTTGTCTACTACCATCGCCCTGGTGCCCGCTGGGAAACCCTGGTTGGATATACCAATATGACCAATAAAATCTCAGAGGGCAGATAAAACCTTTTAGCTAAATAATAAATGTCATTTATACTTTTATTGTTACATAAATTTTCTTCATTTTAAAATTGGATAATTACTTTAGTAATCAGATTATTGAGTAACTAAAAATGCCTGTTAACAGGTAAGTCTAACCAATTGGTATGTTGAAAAAAATTCTTGCATTTGCATTAATCATTACTGTTTACGGGCAAATTTTTGCTCAAGATTCAAAACCCTACACACAATCTATCAATGGAACTAAACTAAGTTTCGATATGCTGTCTATTCCGGCAGGTACCTTTAAAATGGGAAACAAAAATGGCAAACCAGATGAACAACCCGTTCACGAAGTTAAGCTGGATGCTTTTTGGATGGGCAAATATGAAGTAACCTGGGATATCTTTGAACCTTTCCTCTATCGTGATTACGAAAAGCAAGCCAGCATCAGTCCGATTCCTGCGGAGGTAGATGCAGTAACCCGACCTACTAAACCCTATTTAGACATGACTTTCGGCATGGGTAAAGAACATCAGCCTGCAGTTGCCATGACCCAATACAATGCCATTCAATTTTGTAAATGGTTATATGTGCGTACAGGTGTCTTCTATCGATTACCAACTGAAGCCGAATGGGAATATGCCTGCAAAGCCGGAACAACTACCGAATATTCGTTCGGCAACGATATAAACAACCTTAAAGATTATGCCTGGTACAAGGATAACAGTGAAAATAAAACACATCCCATAGGGCAAAAGAAACCTAACCCGTGGGGATTATTTGACATGCACGGCAATGTAAGCGAATGGACTTATGATCAGTATTTCGCAGATTTTTATTCAAGGGATAAAGCAAAAGTTGTCGTTAATCCGGTAGCCATTCCCAATCAACTCTATCCAAATGCCGTTCGTGGCGGCTCTTATGATGAAACACCAGATCATTTAACCTCTACCGTAAGGTTGGCTTCCGATCCTTCGTGGAAACAACTCGATCCTCAAATCCCTAAAAGTAATTGGTGGTTTCCAGAAGCGCCCTTTGTTGGTATGCGTTTAGTACGTCCGGCTAAAACGCCCACAAAAGCAGAAATTGATGCCTATTACGACAAGCAACCCATTAAAGATCTTTAACTAACCTCACTGAACCAATATAAACTAATGAAAAAAGAACCAAACACACACGAAAGACGTGATTTTTTAAAAGCCTCTGCCCTATTGGCCGGCGGTGCCATTTTAAGCAGCATCCCGCTCGCTGGTGCTTATGCATCTGGCAGTGATACCATAAAAATTGCACTGATTGGCTGTGGCGACCGTGGAACCGGAGCAGCATTTCAGGCCTTGAGCACTAAATTTAATTTAAAATTAGTAGCCATGGCTGATGCCTTTCAGGACCGTCTGGATAGCAGCTATCAATCATTAAGCACCAAGTTTGCCGCCAAAATGGATGTTCCAAAAGAACGGCAGTTTGTAGGTTTCGATGCTTATCAAAAAGCCATCCCCCTGGCAGATGTTGTTTTGCTGGTAACGCCTCCAGGTTTCAGACCCATCCACTTTGAAGAAGCAATTAAACAAGGTAAACATGTGTTTATGGAAAAACCTGTAGCGGTAGATGCACCAGGCATTAGAAAGGTGTTGGCTGCTGCAGAAGAAGCCAAGAAGAAAAAGCTTAACGTAGTGGTGGGTTTACAAAGAAGATACCAAAGCAATTATCGTGAAGCCATGAAGCGGATTCAGGATGGTGCCATTGGAGATATTGTTTCTGGCCAGGTATATTGGAACAGTGGTGGCGTTTGGGTTCGTCCGCGAACAGCTAACCAAACAGAAATGGAGTATCAAATGCGTAACTGGTATTATTTTAACTGGTTATGTGGCGATCACATTGTAGAACAGCACGTTCACAATATTGACATTGCCAACTGGATTACCGGGCAACATCCAATTTCAGTAGAAGGTACGGGAAGCAGAGCCTGGCGTACCGGAAAAGATTATGGCGAAATTTATGATAACCACGCCAATGAATTTACTTACGCCAATGGTGCTAAAATTTACAGCCAGTGCAGGCATTTTGAAGGCACCAGAAATCGGGTTGATGAAAGCTTTCAAGGCACAAAAGGTAAAGTTTACTTGTCGGCAGGCAACCAGGCCATTATCTGGGATGCCAACGGAAAAGAAATTTACAACCACAATACCAAGGGAAATGCCAATCCCTATCAAACTGAACATGATGAACTTTTTGATGCGATATCAAAAGGAGAATATAAATTTACCAATGCCGATTATGGTGCAACCACCACATTTTCTGGGATCATGGGGAGATATGCAACCTATTCCGGACAAACCATTAAATGGGATGAAGCACTGGCAGCAAACAACAGTTTAATGCCCGAGCGTTTCGCCTGGGATGCCAATCCGAAATTGATGCCAGATGAAAATGGTTTGTACCCTATCCCTACACCCGGAAAAACTAAAGTATTATAAACGGTGATGTATAAACTGCTGTTCCTTTGCCTGCCTCTTATTTTTGCTTTATTTCCTGCGGATGAAATGAAGTCGTACAAAATTAAAGGCTTTGCACAAGGAACAGATTACACCATCATGTATTATGCAAAAGATAGCGTTGCGACAAAAAGCGATATTGACAGTTTATTAAAACTGATTGATCAGTCGATGTCTTTATATCAAAAAGGCTCACTGATCAATCAGTTTAATGCCGCAGAGAAACAAATTCAAACAGACCGCTTTTTAAACGCGGTGCTAAAAAGAAGTTTTGAAATCAACTCGGATACAAAAGGTATATTCGACATTACCGTTGCGCCACTGGTTCAGGCCTGGGGTTTCGGGCCAAAGCCAGTAAGTGCCGAGCCAGATGAAAAGGAAATAAAATTGATCCTTAATCGCATCGGCATGCAAAACCTTAAACTGGAAAAAGGCTTACTCATTAAAACAAAACCCGGTATTCAGATTGATTTAAATGGCATTGCCCAAGGATATAGCGTTGATTTAATTGCAGATTACCTGAATCAAAAAGGCATTAAAAGTTATCTGGCAGAATTGGGTGGAGAGATTAGGGTTGCTGGCCCGAAGCCAGATGGAACACCGATGAAAATTGGTATTGAAGGGCCCGATCAAAATGATGAACCTGACATCAGGCATATTGCTGTTTTAAATCAGGGTGCCATCACCACTTCGGGCAATTATAGAAGATTTCACCAAAGCGGGAAGAAAAAAATCTCACACCTGATTAACGCACAAACCGGCTATCCTTTAGAAAATGAAATGATCAGTGTAACCGTTTATGCCGCAGATGCCATTACCGCTGATGGATATGATAATGCTTTAATGGGCATGCACCTTCATGAGGCTTTAAAATTTGTGGAAGAACGCCCAAATCTGGAAGCTTACTTTGTGTATCATAAACCGGATGGCACCATCGCCGATACCTTAAGCACAGGATTTAAGAAAATTTTGAAAAATTAAAACTGGCTTTTACATTTTAAAAACCAATAAATGAAAAGAAGTGAATTTATAAAAAGCAGCTTGCTTACGGCAGGTGCACTTACTGCGGGCACAGGCATAACCAATACTTTTGCCGCCGAAAAGCAAAACCCTTTTGCAGCAGATAAAACTTTTAACCTGGATTACGCCCCTCACCAGGGCATGTTTGAAAATCATGCAGGCAAAAATTTTCTCGATCAGATTCAGTTTATGTACGATAAGGGTTTCCGTTCCATTGAAGATAACGGTTTTCTAAATCGATCTGTTGAAGAGCAAAACAAAATTGGAAATCTACTTACAAAATTGGGCATGAGAATGGGCGTTTTCGTGGTAGATGGCGGCGACAACTGGAAAACCTCATTAGCTACCGGAAAAAAAGAATTTAAGGATAAATTTATCGAAACCTGTAAAAAATCTGTTGAGGCAGCTAAGCGCTGCAACGCGAAATGGCTTACCGTGGTTCCGGGATTTTATGAGCGCAATTTACCCTACGGCAATCAGTTTGCTAATATTATTGATGCCATGCGAGCAGGTGCAGAAATTTTCGAACCACATGGATTAATTATGGTGCTCGAAACTTTGAGCGATACACCTGAGTTATTCCTGCAGAAAACCAATGAAACCTATGCGGTTTGCAAGGCGGTGCAAAGTCCTTCGTGCAAAATTTTATATGACATTTACCACATGCAACGTACCGAAGGTGATTTAATTAAAACCATCGATCGTTGCTGGGATGAAATTGCTTATATCCAAATTGGAGATAATCCCGGCAGGAAAGAACCCACCACCGGAGAAATCAATTACAAAAACCTGTTTAAACACTTGCACGCTAAAGGCTACAAAGGTGTAATGGGCATGGAACACGGCAATTCAAAAAGTGGAAAAGAAGGAGAATTGGCGGTTATTGCAGCGTATCGTAAAGAAGATGATTTTTTATAGGGTTTGGGGCACCAATCGAAAAGTCGTCATTGCGAAGCAGATCCTTCATCTGCTGAAGCAATCTCCATCGAAGAATCTTCAAAATAGATTGCTTCATCGTGCCTCTTCGCAATGACGAGTTTGCTAGGAGAATCGTTCGTTTTGAAAAGTCGGCCTACTAAAATTGATTCAGGATCTTATCAAGATAGGTGCTGAAATAAATTTACTGCGTAGCTTTCCGCTGCGCTACAGGTCAGCATGACGAATTGGTTAGAGCGTCCGTACGAAAAGCCGTCTTTGCGAAGCAGATCCTTCATCTGCTGAAGCAATCTATATCGAAGAATCTTCAAAATAGATAGCTTCGTACCTCGCAGCAAGGACGAGTTTGCTAGGAGAATCTTTCCTTTCGAAGAATCGTCCTCCTGAACTTGATTAAGGATCTTATCAAGATAGGTACTGAAATAAATTTACTGCGTAGCTTTCCGCTGCGCTACAGGTCAGCATGACGATTCGTTTAGTCCATCCCCACGAAAAAACCGTCATTGCTTCAGCAGATCCTTCATCTGCTGAAGCAATCTCAATCGAAGAATCTTTAAATAGATTGCTTCATCGTGCCTCTTCGCAATGACGGTTTTGCTAGGAGAATCGTTCCTTTCGAAGAATCGTCCTCCTGAACTTGATTCAGGATCTTATCTAAATAGGTGCTGAAATAAATTTACTGCGTAGCTTTCCGCTGCGCTACAGGTCAGCATGAAGAATTGGTTAGAGCGTCCGTACGAAAAAACCTTTACAACAATGACGAGTTTCTCTATTGTCTTTCGCCCTTTCCCTTCAAGGAGAAAGGTGCCGATAGGCGGATAGGGGGTTACGGCCTTTACCTGACTAAAAAATATACAACCACCCCCAGCCCCTCCTTAAAAAAAGGAGGGGAGTTGATTTTACGATGTGATTCAATTTCGTGAAATCTATTGTCTCTCGCCCTTTCCCTTCAAGGGGAAAGGTGCCGATAGGCGGATAGGGGGTTAATCCGTACTAAAACCCTTCTGCCTCTTTCAATATCCAAACCGATACACTTCCGGCATTACAATGAAATTCTGCACAACCTTTATCATCTATCACAACTTCCTGTGGCCTATGACCTAAAGCATCAATAAATGTTTTGCCAGTGAAATTCTTGCCTATTTGCATGGTTTTATATCCTTCCTCACTATTACTCAACACCACTGCCAGGCCACTATTATTATGATCATC
Source organism: Pedobacter psychrotolerans (assembly GCF_004340665.1). Taxonomy (GTDB): domain Bacteria; phylum Bacteroidota; class Bacteroidia; order Sphingobacteriales; family Sphingobacteriaceae; genus Pedobacter; species Pedobacter psychrotolerans. The sequence goes on along the minus strand of NZ_SLWO01000001.1, from coordinate 547,861 downwards.
ATCTCCGCTCCTTGTCCAGCCGATGCAGTTTCCATGATCAAAGTAATCATGCTGTTCACCATATGCAAAAGCAGCCCTAATTTTACTCATTATTTCCACTTCAGGAAGGATGGCGAGTTCGACATGAACCACATCACCTTCTTTATCCTTATCATCGTAGATGCCACCATATAAATCAGGAAAAAACAAACACGGAATACCCTGAGTCCGCAGCAAAATAATGGCATAAGCTATGGGCCTAAACCAGAAATCTACATAACTTTCTAATGCCTGGAGGGGCTGTGAATCATGATTATCAACAAAAGTAACTGCAGAATCAGGTGCCATCTCCACCAAAGTATTGTTTAAGATGGTGCGCATATCAAAAGTATTCCCTTCCTTACTCGCAATGAAAAAATTATGATGCAGCAACGAATCAAAAATTTGTGTCCGCCCCTCCATCAGTTTAATATATTCCAGTTGCGATTCGTAGTTGTCTACATTCCAGTCTTCGGCTACGATAAAAAATTGCTTATCATATTTAGTGTCCAGGTGCTCAAGCCATTCCTTTATAAACTCCGGGTTAATATGTTTAACAGCATCCAATCTAAAACCATCAATATGGGTATTATCCACCACCCACTCACCCCAATACTTCAATTCTTCAACTACTGCACGGTTACGGAAATCGATATCGCTAAACATCAGGTAATCATAATTTCCAAGCTCTGTAGAAGGAACCTCCTCAAAGCCTTCGCCAACAAAATTCTGAATAGAATAAATGGCCGTCTCTTTCCGGTCTTCTGCCCAATCTACCCCACTAAAACACTGATGGTCCCAGGTAAATGTAGAGTACTTGCCCTTTCTGTTCGGAAAAGTAAATTTAGTCCAGGCTTCAATTTCAAAAACATCACTGGTAAATTCATTTCTATTTTCGGGGTTTACTGTCCTAACCTTTACTTTTTCAACCTCATCGGCCCCCGCTTTATGGTTAAAAACAATATCCGCCATTGCAATGATGCCTTGCTGTTGCAAAGCTTGTATCGCTTCTAAATATTCTTGTTTTGATCCATACTTGGTATTGATACTCCCTTTTTGGTCAAATTCGCCTAAATCAAACAGATCATAAATATCATAACCTACCGAGATGGCACCTGTACTGGCCTTATACGCCGGAGGCAGCCAGACACCCGTTACACCTATTTCTTTCAGGTAAGCTGCTTCCTTTACAACTTTAACCCATAAATTTTGAGTGTCATTGTAATACCAATGGAAATACTGGATAAGCGTTTGATTTTGCATGTACGAATGTTTTTCAGGGTAAATATACGTTTGTTTGGTAATAGATCGGTTAGATGGGTTATTGTGGGTTAGATAGTTTAGGGGTTTAGGCGGTAAGTTGAAGAGTCGATGAGGTGATAAGTTATTAAGTTGATCAGGTGGTGAGTTGATCAGTTGGCGAACTGGTAGCTTAGCAAGAAAAGTTTCCTAGTTATTGTGGGTTAGATAGTTTAGGGGTTAGACGGTAAGTTGAGAAGTCGGTGAGGTGGTGAGTAGATCAGGTGGCGAACTGGTCGCTTAGCAGGAAAAGTTTCCTAACCAGCAAAACGTTTTCCTAACCTATACTAAACCATCTAACCAATCTAACCACCTCACCATCTAACCAACACTACCCCTCCAACCAATCTAAACACCTAACCCAACTAACCACCTCACCATCTCCCCACCTAACCTCTACCCACCTTTCCGTCTTTTTAATTACTTTTGCTGAATTATGAGTTTGAAAAATAAATTTGCCAGAGAGAGCTTTACCATTATGAATGAACTGGTATTGCCGAATGATACCAATACGCTGAACAACCTAATGGGTGGCCGACTGTTACATTGGATGGATATTGCGGCAGCTATTTCGGCTCAGAAACATTGCAACCGGATTGTGGTTACCGCTTCTGTAGATAATGTATCTTTTAAACACCCAATTAAACTGGGCGATGTGATTACCATTGAGGCCAAGGTAACCCGGGCATTTAATACCTCTGTAGAAGTACGTTTAGATGTTTGGGCAGAAAACATTCCGAGTGGTGCCCGACAAAAAAGCAACGAGGCTTATTACACTTTTGTAGCACTTGATCAAAGCGCCAGAACCATCCCCGTACCCGAACTCATTCCTGAAACGCCTGAAGAGCTGGAACTTTTTAATGGTGCCTTACGCCGCAGACAATTGCGACTGGTTTTAGGCGGAAAAATGAAACCGGATGATGCCAGCGAACTCAAAGCACTCTTCTTTAAAGCCTAAATTTTACATCAAACTTCTTTCAGGTTAAACTGTTTGTCTTATTTTAGCAGCTTACCATTCGCTCAAAATATATGACTACATATACCATACTTATTATTTTAAGCGGATTAGTGATCTTTTCCTATCTGTTTGATTTGGTGGCCAGTAAAACCAAAGTACCATCGGTTTTATTACTGTTGTTACTGGGCATTGGCCTGCGCTTTTTGGTCGAATACCTTAAAATACAGACTTTTAATTTCCTCTCCATTTTACCCACACTCGGAACCGTAGGTTTAATCCTGATTGTTTTTGAAGGATCACTGGAACTGAAATACGATCGCGAAAAAAATAAAATTATAAAAAGTGCTTTCTTCTCTGCATTAACCATTCTACTGGGAACAGCAACCATCATCACGCTGATTATTTACCAGATTACCCATAAAGATTTATATACCTGTATTGCCAATGCCATTCCGTTTAGTGTAATCAGTTCGGCCATTGCCATCCCCTCTGCAGCGGCACTAGGGAAACAAGACCGGGAGTTTGTAATTTATGAATCTTCCTTTTCAGATATCCTTGGCATTATCATTTTCAATTTCGCCATTACCAACCACTCCATCACCACATCTGCCTTTATTGGCTTAGGGTTAAGCACTTTTTTAATCGTTTTATTATCGGCGATTGCTTGCGTGGTGCTGCTTTATATAATGGGGAAACTGGTGCACCACATAAAGTTCTTCCTCATTATATCTATCCTAATCCTGGTTTATGCCATTGGCCAATCGTACCATTTATCTTCGCTGGTGTTGATTTTGAGCACCGGATTATTTTTGAACAATGCAGATACCATCCAGAATGCATGGTTCAGAGGAGTATTTCTTTATAAAAACCTCTCTGCAGATTTATCACAACTTTATCAGCTCTCTGCCGAAAGTGCCTTTATTTTAAGAACCTTTTTCTTTGTGATATTTGGCTTCACCATGAACATTAGCGAGCTTAACGACAAGCCCGTACTGGCCAATGGTTTTTTTATTTTGGTAACCATTTTCGCCGTACGGTTTTTCTTTTTAAAGGTGTTCAAAAAAGGCGCACTTACCCCTATCGCTTATATTGCGCCTCGTGGCTTAATTAGTATTTTACTTTATTTTAATCTGCCTAATTCGCTGAAAATTGCTGAGGTTGGACCTTCTTTTCTATTCCTCGTGGTGTTGGGTACCAGCATTGTGATGACTTTAGGTATTACGTTGAGCAAAACCAAAACAGAAGAAATCCCTACGGCTTAAGCAAATTAACTTCCCATTTCCAATATTTTATCAAATTCTGTTGCTTTTAAAGGCATCACCGATAAACGGCCCTGGCGAACCAAAGAGATATCAGATAGACTGGGTTCAGCCTTGATTTGCTCCAGTGTAACCGGATTTTTTAATGATTCTACAGGTACTAAATCTACCACCACCCAATTTTTATCATCGGTAGTTGGGTCTTGATAAGATTCTTTCACCACCTTTGCTACGCCCACTACATTTTTGCCTTCATTGCTGTGGTAATAAAGTACCAAATCGCCTTCTTTCATTTCCCTAAGGTTATTTCTAGCCTGATAATTCCGAACGCCATCCCAAAAGGTGCGGCCATCTTCATTAAATTTTTCCCAGCTGTATTTAAAAGGTTCTGATTTTACTAACCAATGGTTCATATTATATTTGATTTTAAAGGGGCTTTGAACTAAGCTCCAAAACTAATAAAATGGAATGGATTAGGAAATAAGGAGGTAGATAAGATGTAAATTAGATGGATGTACTTACTTATGTGTAATTACGGTTTACCGTAATTTGTTTTTAGATTATTAATATACATTCGTAAATATATTGAAGTGTTCGATAGCATACTTGTGCAGTATGCAGATAAAACATAAAATATGTTAGTCTCAAATGCAAACGAGGTACGTATTCGCTTGCGAATGGGATTAAGTAATTTGAGAACACGATTTTCAATCAATTACCCCTAATCAATATAAAATAATTAGCATACTCATGATAACTTTCATACATATAATAATCTCTATAATATTATTTTTTTTAATAAATATTATTGGACATTTTGCCCCTATAGATACTAAATATTATCAGATAACCAGTTTTTTAGAAACTGATGAAGCGCCTGCTTTTAACTTTGCATTTAGGATATTAACTCCTGTAGTCTTTATCATCCTATTAAGTTCAGTGCTATATCATTTTGAACAAGACCATTATGTGAGAAATATTTATTGGGTGAGCATTTATTATGTATCATTCCGCGCAATCTTCAATATTATAACAAATAGAACATATTTAATTAATTGGAAAAAACAGATATTTTATGCTTTATGCGTTGTTGGTACAACCTATTTTGTATATGAACGACTAATCTTCAAGAAAGAAAACTTGTTACCTGATTTCTCTAATATAGCCAATGAGCTTTGGATTATTATTTTAATATTTATTTATAATTTAATTAATAACATTAAAATTAGTGAAAGTGGTGCAGAAAATCGGAAACTTAAATATATTAAAAATGCCCTTAACAATATAAAGCATAGATATTCTAATATTATAAACTCTAAGGTTAGTGACATAAGACTTCGTCAAATAATTTATGCAATAATAATTCATGAAAGCTTCAATAGGCCAAAGATATTTAGAATATTAGAGTACATAAAAAGTAAATTTTCGAGCAAGGAGGTTTCATTAGGAATTATGCAAGTTAAATCGGAACATGCAATTACAGATTCAGAAAGCATTGAAAAAGGAATTGATATTATAATCAAACATTTTGAAACTTTAAAAGTCGATTTCAAAATTGAATATGAAAATGAAAAGGCAAATGAGTATTCACTTGAATATCTAGAACAAGATTATCAAGCCAAATTGATAAGAAAATATAATCATTGTGATGACTACACTTATGAAATTAAAGATCTAGCAGATTATATAAACGAGAAATTCTATCTAGCTAACAAAGACACTCGAAATTTATTTTTAAATTATATATCTAATAATTAAAGGTAAATGGTTCCTGAAAAGCTTAAAGAGGTTAAAAAAAAATTAGAAAACGGTGAAAGAGTTGAGCCAATCAGTGTTCGAGATTTCCTGTATTGGTTTTGGTCCCCTTGCTGGCGCACGCGTGCCGCGTGTGGATTTGATACTGATGCATCCTAATCTTTATTTCACAAGCGACACGCATGGGCCAGCGCAGTGAACTGCAAATACAGAACTATCAGCTACATGATCTGAACTATTGACTGCAAGCATAATGTTGTTAACTGCGCTGATAGAACTATGAGCTAAAAGCATAAACCTACCAACTGCAAGTATAATGTTGTTAACTGCAAGTTCAGAACTGCGAACTCCAAGCATAAAACTGCGAACTGCAAGCATAAAACTGCGAACGGCAAGTATAGAACTATGAACTGCAAGTACAGAACTACCAACTGAAAGTTAAGAACTGCCAACTGCAAGTACAGAACTGCGAACTGCAAGTACAGAACTGCGAACTGCAAGTACAGAACTATCAACTGCAAGTTCTGAACTACTAACTGCAACGATGGAACCACTAATTGCCTTCATTTATACCCATTCTTTAAAAAAATTTCGTGAATTATTTTATTGTATTTACCTTAGTCGTGCAGATTAATAAATAACATATTTTTTCACCTAACTAAGAGAGATCAATTTTCACAATTAAATTTTAAAAATATTCCTGGACGAGCGTTTTAGAAACGCATTTTCTAATTTCTCTGAAAAGAGTTATTTGTTAGTCTGCAGCGTCCAGGGACTTTTATTGTAATGTTATGCAGACTAACAATTGTAAAAACCCAAACACACAGCTCCCAAATCAGGTAGCAGCTGTAACAGAATTCCGGAAACTTATTGGAGGCTATTTTGAAATGAATAGTTTATCGGATGTAAATCAAATACTTACTGAAATGCTCAGCGCAACTACCGGGCCCGATCCTCGTTCAGGTAAACACAAACCCATTACTATTGCCAACGCACTTTATGATGTAAACAATATCATCAGCCTGTTTACCAAAACCAAACCTTTGGCCAATGAAGACACCTTTCAGCAATATGCCCAAAGCCAGACTTATCAATTGCAAGCCGTTGGCCATTTTGATGTAGAACACCTATCCGAACTGTTATATTTTGGCTTAAATGCCTACATCTTTCAAGAAGAAGGTTATGAAGGTGCAACCCTAAACTTTTCTGCCGAAATTACCACTGCATATAAAATGATTTATGATTGGTTTACAGATTGCGATGCTTGGTATACGGCTTTTAAACAAAGAATTCAAATCAATTAATTTGAGTAGCTGTATCACCAACTGATAGGTTATGGCAATCGATACACCCCTCCTTTTTTTAAGGAGGGGTGCCCATCGGGCGGGGTAGTTTAAGCCCCTATCCGCCTATCGGCACCTTTCCCCTGAAAGGGAAAGGCTTTGGAAAAATATTTATCGAAGCTACAAGCGAGCGGTTTAATCGCTTCGAAAAGCTCGTCATTCCGACCGCAGTGGAGGAATCTTTGAACTTCGTAAAGTAAATTTTATCAATCCTGATTTCAAAGATCTCTCCGTTTCGCTGCTGCCTGAAAAAGGCAGGCGCTTCAGTCGAGAAGACGACCTCGGAGTAAATTAACCCCTATCCGCCTATCGGCACCTTTCCCCTGAAAGGAAAAGGCTTTGAAATAAATATTTATCGAAGCTACAGGCAAGGTGGTTTAATCGCTTCTAAAATCTCGTCATTCCGACCGCAGTGGAGGAATCTTTGAAATCGTAAATTAAATTTATCAATCCTGACTTCAAAGATCTCTCCGTTTCGCTGCTGCCTGAAAAAGGCAGGCGCTCCAGTCGAGAAGACGACCTTTGAGTAAATTAGCCCCTATCCGCCTATCGGCACCTTTCCCCTGAAAGGGAAAGGCTTTGGAAAAAATATTTATCGAAGCTACAAGCGAGTGGTTTAATCGCTTCGAAAATCTCGTCATTCCGACCGCAGCGGAGGAATCTTTGAAATTCGTAAATTAAATTTATCAATCCTGATTTCAAAGATCTCTCCGTTTCGCTGCTGCCTGAAAAAGGCAGGCGTTCCAGTCGAGAGGACGATTTTTGATTAAATTTCACTATCGGTTGGTGTCTCACCAACCAAAACAATACTCCTTGTTTCTATCCCAACCGATAAATGAATATCATGCTAATGCACGATTTTCTTTGACTTAATCACCTCCCTAAAAAAAGATAAAACATCATCAATATGATGGTTAAAACTCAGGATTTCTCTTTTACCCCATATTTCCTGCCTCATGCGATTCATCTGTTCCTTATTACTGAGTTGCACAGCCAGATCGTCATAAGAATGATAAAAAATCCCGAATCCATTTTTACTGGTGAAAGATTGAGAGGCGCAGATATGCCCTGTATTATCCCGCTGAATCATCGGGAGGCCGGCGGCGCCAAGTGTAGACATCCTCGCCGCATAGTTGAGATCAAGCCAACTCGCCTTCATCAGCTCACCAAAATTCTCCGCATCATAAATATGTAGCCAGCCTGCATCATATTTAGAAAGTTCTGCTACCCAATGCTGTGGTGAACATGCCGGATGCAAATGAAGATAGCCCGGAGCCAATAAATTGGCCTCATCAATCCATGATTTATAAACACTATGGTAAAAATCTCCATAAAGATGTAAATGGATCTTCCTTTTAGATAATTCCTGAACATCAATCGGCGAAAGCCCCATCGGCCGTCCCGGAACTACGGTATGAATCTCCCCGTCCTCCTGCGAAATCAATCGACCAGGCTTGCCCTCAAATCTTTTTATATGTGGTAAATCTCCATCGAGGATCATACTTAAAGGCACATCAAAATGAAAAAACTGTTCATACCAGCATTTAATTTCCTCATTCAGATAAATTGTTCCGTCAGCATATTGAAAAAGATCAATCATTTTATCCCATAAGTCTTTTTGCCTGCAAAAGAATGGTCCTTCTTTAAAATGCCACACAAAGGGAATTCCCAAATCTGCACGGAGCACATCATGAATAAATGGTATAGCCCTAAAATTTAAGAGCGCATAAATGATATCTGGTTTGAGCTTTTGAACTGCTTGTTGCCAATTCTCTTTAGGGATGTCGATGATATTGCCAAAAGGAAGCGGACCAACCGAGTTATAAAAAGAGGGCTCATCCATCCATAAGCCATATAACTGATGGCCCTTTTCTTCGAAAGCCAAAACCCGCTCAGCATTATAGGCCAGCTCACCTACCAAAAGGATTTTTAAGGATGGCTCATTCGAAATCACAGGAAGATGATCAAAGCCCAAATATTCTACGTTTTCATCTATCAATCCTCCAAAGGCCGATTTGAACTTCAGTTTTTGATTGATCTGGTAAAACTGCTTATACAGGTTGATCCCGCCACCCCAGCGCTCGCTAATAATTTTGTGTCGCTGGCTTGGGTGGGAAGTCCATTCGGCTGTAATTTTCATGGTAAATTTTGGTTCGGCTCCATCCAGTAATTGATTCCAGAACAGAACATTCAGACTATCTGTAACCAATTCATTTCTTTCCAGCCATCTTTGAGTTGTTGTTTTGTGCATTACCTGCACCAACTGGTACCCAATATCTATAAAAAGCCCGAAACATTTTTGTCCGCCACTACCCGTATGATCATCCTGATAATTATGTTTTGCACCCGAACAGAAAAAAGCCGCATCGGGGTTAGACTGTGCCAAACTCCAAAGCGACTGGAGGTGATCTTCAAAGTATAAATCATCAGAGGGTAGGTAGCTAATATAATCATACTTGGCATGCTCCAGTCCCCGGTTAATAGCAGCACCAAGACCTTCATTTGATTTATTAGACAGGCATTTTATTCGATCATCGCTGACGTAGCAATTGATCACATCTATTGTTGCATCAGTACTGCCATCAACGATGATAATCAGTTCCCATTCGCGAAAGGTTTGAAGCTGCAAACTGGTAATTGCCCGGGAGATAAATGCGCCATGCTGATAAGTGGGCATGATTACACTAATGCCTTTATTTTTCATTTATTTGAGAGAAATGGTGATGGAATGCAACATCTGCACCCGATTACCGATACGTTAAAAAAAATTTAGATAGTTAAAAGAGATACTACTGTCACCCGTATCATACAATAATAAATATAATCTTTTACATTATGGAAAGGCTTTTTCCCACTGATTTTAATACCCAGTTCTGCGGAAATCTTCTAGATCTGCGGGGAAATTATTTTTTAGGATATCAATAAAGTGCTGAACTGAATCCGATAACTATCGGATCAGCATGACGATTCGGTTAGAGAATCCTCGAAAAATCCGTCATTGCGAAGCAAATTCTTCATTTGCTGAAGCAATCTCTATTGAAGAATCGTCCTCCTGAGCTTGATTCAGGATCTTACCATAGAAAGTTGCTGAACTAAATCCGATAACTATCGGATCAGCATGATGATTCGGTTAGTGCATCCCTTCAAAAAATCCGTCATTGCGAAGCAGATCTTTCATCTGCTGAAGCAATCTCCATCGAAAAATCCACAAAATAGATTGCTTCCCCGAAAGGTCGGGGCAAGCTGTCGTGCCTCCTCGCAAAGACGATTCTGCTAGGAAAACCCACGAAGAATCGTCCTCCTGAACTTGATTCAGGATCTTATCACAGAAAGGTGCTGAACTAAATCCGATAACTATCGGATCAGCATGACGATTTGGTTGGAGAATCCTTTCAAAAAATCCGTCATTGCGAAGCAGATCTTTCATCTGCTGAAGCAATCTCTATCGAAGAATCGTCCTCCTGAACTTGATTCAGGATCTTATCATAAAAGGTGTTCAACTAAATTCAGCATGATGCAAAAGTTGGTCCCGCAGATTTAAATGATTACCGCAGATTTTTAATACCCAGTTCTTCGGAAATCTTCTATATCTGCGGGAAAAATTATTTTAAAATATAGATATGCTACTAACTGTAGTAGAAGGAAGCCATCATGCGAGCGTTAGTTTAGACTGAAGTCTAGGCTTTAAGTTCACGCTTTATTACTCTATTTTTTCCCTAAGTGATTTCACCAGGTGAAGATGCCATACCGGCGGGAACATAATGGCTTTCTTTTGATGCCACAGACGCAGTAATGGATCAATAATGACTTCTTTCTGAAGTGCAGACACATCCTGTGTTGCTGCCATTTCCTCAATCTGATTCATTATTTTTTCGGCTTGCTGCACATCATTATTTTCTGTAGCCCATTTGGCAAAAGCGATTAAGGTGGTGATTTTGCTATCGAACAATACGTATTTTGGAATAATTCCGGTGCCATCCTCTCCTTCATCCAGCAAGTACAAAATTCTCTGAAGATCTTTTGCCAGAAATTTTTGAGGGAACTCTACCAATACAAAACCGAAATAATCAGATTGTTTTAGTCCTTCAATCAGATTCTCTAAATGGCTTTTAAGTACTTTTTCTGATGCTTTCAAATCAAACTTCCAGCTTCCCCAACTGCCCAAATGTTTGTTCTTACTGGTAAAATCGCCCGAAAGCCAGCCAGATAAATCATAATGAAAATGCCAGTCTTTTGGTAAAAGCGAAGGTTGCTTTTCCTGCCATTTCAAAATTAAACTGTGCTGTACTGCGAGGTTACAGAACAAGGTACTTTCATCTGCATCCAATTTAAACAGCATAAACAGGCGGTGGCCCGGCCCCTCATATTGATCATCATCAATGTCCTGATACCAAAGCCATGTTTTTTCAGGTTCCATGCCAACGTAGTGCCAACCTAAGGGTGTCAGATAGTTATTAATAAAAGGTTGTATTATGCTTATTTTCTCAGGCCCGGTTTCCAATGCCAGCTGATCTTTTTGGTATGCACTGCGTAACTGATCAATGCTTTTTGAAAATTCGAGCAGATAACGGATTTTATAAGTTTCCTCCAAACCTGTTGCGCTAGACAGATTATCTTTTAAATGGGGTAACAACAAATAATCATCCCTTTCGCTACTCGTTTTTTGTTCCATAAGCTGGTTGCGCAAGGCAATATCACGAATTTCAGAAAAATGATCATTCTGCAAAAAACCATCAAATGTGCCTGGCACACCTTCATCTTCTTCAAAATCACCTCCTAAAATGGCATTTGCAAGTAAATTATACCAGTGCTTTAATAAATTGTTATCATGTTGCCTTTCTGCTTCCAGCATAATCACTTTAACCAGTTGTGGCGTTGAAAGCTTTTGAGGGCTTTTATGATCGGCTTTTGGCAAAATATCAAGTTCACATAAACGCTTCCAAAACCAATCTCCAGCATCACAATACAGGTACATCTCGCCATTTTTGCTTTGCGCATAACCCATTTCCTTTTGATCCTGATCATACACCCAATCACCATACTCATCTGTAGGAAGCTGTTCATCGGTAATGCCCAATTGCGGGTATTTTGCTATGGGGATTTGATAGACAAACCGATTTTTAAGCAAAATATCCATCACTCTGAAATGAGTATAGCTGGTATCAAAAAATGCTTCAAAACAATATAGATTAAATAAGAGGTCTCTTTTCGTAATCAACTCATCATTCGAAGACCGATCTATCAAATAGGTGGTTTCTTCAACGAGGTCTTCAATTTCGTGCATTGACATGGCTTTACTTTCTGTTAAGGTCTGTAATCAATAATGGATTATCCACTTTTAAACGATCAATGAGGTCTTTTACGGCATCTGTAGTTGGATTAAGCTTCAGTTGTTCTACCTCAGCATTGGTAATGCCTACCATTTGCAGAAAGCTTACCTCACCGTGTGGTGTCTGGATTTTACCCAGTTCAGGGTCTAGTGTAAAAACAAAACCAGTAATTTCGGTTTCCGTATCCAGCCTGATGGGGCCATTAGCCGGAACAAAATGATTTTCTTCAAACCACTTTCCGCTCGAAAATACATAGCGGGCCAGGTTATTCATCACCTGTATGGCCCAGATGGGATCATTCTGATCATCCTTAAAGGGCACCAGCCTGAGGGTAAATTCAAAACCCCATTTACTAAATTCGCCACCAGCTTTCTCTTCATCATAATAAAGTTCACTCATACCATAACTTACGATGTGGCGGTGAAATTCCTGGTGGTTGCTATCATATACGCTGGCACCATCTATCGGGTCGCTGCCACCTGCCATATAATGGATACCACATAAAGGTGGATAATGACGTGGTTCAATACTGCCATAAATTTTATCCAATTGATGATCAATTGCCTGCCAGCCTGGTGTATCTTCTGTGGTGAATTGTTTTTGATATTCTTCTTTATTCATTACAATTGCTTTTGTGTTCAGGTTATAAGAAACATTTTTTAATGAATGATTATAAACGTATGAATGGATAACTTCTTATCGAATTACGCCAGATCTGCATAAACGAACCTTGCTGCAAACAATTAATCTGTTAACATTCCGTGGCCTTGCCAGCCCAGAATATGTCCATCATCATCACTTACCCGTACCAATTTACCGCTTTTATTAAATACCAGTTGCAGGCCATGCTCCTGTTCCCATTCGCAACTAAAGGTTAAACGAAGGTATACGCCCTTATCTTCATAAGGTTCGCGGGTAACATATATTTCCCGTGGTGTAACATAATTCCATATTTCCTCGTGATCTTTGATGTCCCATAAGTGCTGGTCTGCTTCATCATAACCTATCGCATCTAAAAAATCCATACAGTTTTGATACACATGTGCAGTGGTTGCTTCCCTGTCTTTAAGCGTTTTTGACATAAAATTACGGATGGCTTCATCAGCTTCCTCCATAAAATTTTCATCTTCATTAGGATTATAATCGGTGATGGTGAAGTTCATTTCAACATCATTCAAAAAGCCTATTTTATGCGGTTCAGATACCCACCAATCATCAAAATCTGCATTTTTTAACATGCCAATTACGGTAGAACTTACTTCTGTTTGGGTGATAGGTGCCCGTTGTTTTTGAGGCGGAATTTCATTATTAAGACTTGTGAAAGCAGCTTCCTTTTCTGCGTCCGTTTTAGGCGCAAAACTTTCCAGTTTTAAGAACAGTTCCTTAACATTCGTTACCCGAGTCATTTCTCTGCTGGAAATGGTAATGGCCAAATCTTGTATGTTTTGATCATACCGCACAGATAGCATATTGTAATTAAAATGGCTTGGCAACTCAAAAAAGAAATATGTACTTGCGGTATAATAGGCCAGGCACATCCTAAAACTATCTGATGGATGATTTTGATCATCAGGTGAACAGTTTAGCGTAGGATGATATTTGCGGATGATGAACAGCATTGTCCCATCAGGACTGAGTGCAGACAATGGATAGGCTTTCATAAAAGCCTTTAGATTTTTATCGTTAACAGCCAGGAGATTTTCTCCCGGATTTTCAATTTCCCAACCGGTCATGTCCATGTTATTTAAATTTAAACGTTCATTGATCTGTTTAATTGATTTACCTTTTCGTCAATTTAGCCTCAGCAACTACCGTGATCCCATCAAACAGCTAATGTTTTTTTCTTCAGGCTTTTGTGCCGTTGTTTTAAAACCTGGCAACATTATAAAAAGTGCTATGGCATAGCCATAACACTTAACTTGAGAGGCGCTATACATATTTTGAATAACGGCTTCATTTTAAATTTTTTAAATTTTACTTTCCTTTTCTGAAGCGAAGTTGAATTTGCCTTCAAATATTTTTCCGATGATGGGAACTGGTTTCTCTACTTCATTATTCGCAGCAATGATGCCCAATAACAAAAGCAAAAATGGAATGAGTAAAACGATATAAAAGATAAAACCCAATGAAGGGATAATCGCCAGGATGATGCTACTGATGATACTTAAGGCAAATGAGGTAATGATAATCCCAAGCGACTGACCTAAATGATAATTAACCAGTCTGCTTTTTTCTGTAGATTTTTTAAATTCCAGATAAGAAATGATCCACCCGATGAGGGTAATGTAGGCAACAATGGCCATCGTCTTGCTTTTCATAGTTTTATTTTTATGTGAATGAATACCACAAAATTACCAGTACAGACATTCATGACCAAGAAAACAGGGTCTACTCAGAGACTACGACAAAAAAACAGAACGTCTACAATGCGTCTACAAAAAACATTTAAAGCTCTTTACTTCAATCACTTGAACCAAAAACATCTTTTTGGGTGATGTTTATTTTTTCTATTTTTGGTCCATGCAGCTACCACTGAAATCATTACTATTGATTGTATCCATTTCCTTTCTCATTAATATAAATGCATCCGGACAAAAAATATATTTGGATTCACTAAATCGTTTATTGGCCCAAAAAGACATTTCCAAAACAGATCAGGTCAATACTTTATGTAAACTAGCGAAGGCCAATTTTGAACAACATCTACCACTTTCGTTTGAGCAGGCCAACCGGGCCCTTCAAATCAGTCAGACTTTGACCGATGGGCAAGGTAAAGCCATGGCCTATGCCACGTTGATTCATCTGTATGTTTGGAAAAAAGACCTAAAAAAGGCCTATGCCAGTCGAGACAGCGCCATGTACTACACCAGAAAAACAAAAGACCGGGCAACATTAGGTTTTGTATGGTTTAGAAACGGGTGGTTGGATCTGGTTAATGATGAGAATGATCAGGCAGCAGTGAAGCTCTTAAAAGCGCTTGATTTTTTTAAAGGGCAACAAGTACCGGATTATGAAAGTACAACTTATCATTATTTAGCC
Source organism: Pedobacter psychrotolerans (assembly GCF_004340665.1). Taxonomy (GTDB): domain Bacteria; phylum Bacteroidota; class Bacteroidia; order Sphingobacteriales; family Sphingobacteriaceae; genus Pedobacter; species Pedobacter psychrotolerans. The sequence continues at coordinate 532,860 of NZ_SLWO01000001.1, read as the reverse complement.
AGCATTCACAGCTATGGGAACAATTCTGCGAAACAAAAAAAATATGCCGATTTATGTTATCAAAAAGCATTGGAGAGCCAACAGGTAGATCAATTGAATAATGCTTATTATACCATCGGACAAACCTATTTCGATCAGTTTAAACTCAATACCTCCAAACGGGGCCTATTGGATTCAGCCATTTTTATTTATAAAAAATCTTTGTTGCTTTCTAAAAAACAAGAAGGTCGTTTAATTTTAAGAAGTAATACCGCAGCCATTGCCTTAAATACTGCTAATGCCTATTTCCAATATTTCCCTGTCACTTATCGTGATAGTGCAGAAAAATATCTGGATCAGGCCATCGAAATTGCTACTAAAACCAATTTGCAAGAAGTATTACTAAATTGTTATGGCTTACGTAGTGAATATGCTTTGCGAGACGGGCATCATGATGAAGCCGAAAAGATTCTGCTAAATGGCTTAAATAAAACAGATGGCGTAGTGAGTATGCCTATAACCAAAGCCAGAATTTACCAGGGACTGGCTAATATTGCAGAAAAGAAAGGTGATGATAAACTTGCCTTAAAATACATGAAGCAATATTTTGAGTATTACAAAAAGGCATTTAACGAAGAGAAAATCAATAGCATAACCCGGGTAGAAGCACAGTATCAATCAGCCAAGAAAGAACAGGAAATTGCCTATTTGCATCAAGAAGCTTTATTTGCAAAAAAACGCACTACCTTTTATGTTATGCTAGGGATTATGGGAATAGCGGTACTGCTTTTTCTACTTCGATCTTATAATTTTAAATTAAAAGCATCTGTCAGGAAACAAGAGTTGATAGATAAGGAAAAAACAGCCGCAGAATTAAGGGCACAATTAAAAGAGGCTGAAGCCATACAACTACAAACGGAACAGGTTTTACTTAAAGAGCGCCAGGAACGTTTACAAAAAGAATTGTTGGCTGGCACTTTACAGATAGAAGAGAAAAACGAGTTACTGGAGTTGCTTTCAGGCAAAGTAGATACAGAAAGCCACCTTTCTTTTGATGAACAGATGAAACGAATTTTGAACCAGCAAAAGAAAATGGATAAAGATTTTGAAGTTCAGAAAACCGATTTCTTTGAAACTAACCCAGCTTTTTTTGAACGTTTACAACAGCAAGCCAACCAAAGCCTCACCCGGCTCGACTTAAAATATTGTTCCTATATGCTCATGGGACTTTCAAATAAAGAAGTATCTGTACGTTTAGGTATCGAGCCTAAAAGTGTGCGCATGAGCAGATACCGAATTAAACAAAAGCTCGGACTTGGAAAAGATGATGATCTGAATTTGTTTCTACAAAATCAAAGTTAAAGTTCCCCTCATAAAATCCGTCTTTGCGAAGTAGATCTTTCATCTGCTGAAGCAATCTCCATCGAAGAATCCACAAAATAGATTGCTTCCCCTAAAGGTCGGGGCAGGCTGTCGTGCCTCCTCAGCAAGGACGATTTTGCTAGTAGAATCGTCCTCGGGAACTTGTTTCGTTATCATAAATGGATCAGTATGATGCAAAGGTTGTTCCCGCAGATATAAATGATCAGCGCAGATTTTAATGCCCAATTCTGCGAAAATCTTCTAGATCTGCGGGAAAATTATTTTTTAGAATATCAATAAGGTGCTGAACTAAATTTACTTCGTAGCTTTCCGCTTCGCTACAGGTCAGCATGACGATTTGTTTAGAGAATCCCCTAATAAAATTCGTCATTGCGAAGCAGATCCTTCATCTGCTGAAGCAATCTCCATCCAAGAATCTTCAAAATAGATTGCTTCGTCGAAAGGTCGGGGCAAGCTGTCGTGCCTCCTCAGCAAGGACGATGCGGCTAAGGGATCACTTTCGTGAACCCAAGAAGAATCGTCCTCCTGAACTTGTTTCAGGATCTTATCACAGAAAGATGCTGAAACAAGTTCAGCATGAAGGTTTGGTTATCGCATTCTCCGTTATTCATCCTTATAAACTCACAAAAGTTACTAACGCTACTAGTGATTAGGCAGATAGAGTTAGTAACTTTTCAATGTACTAATCTATCGTAAAATACTTCAGACCCAGCGTTGTACTATTCGCCTTTCTAATTTTATTTACTAAATCCTTATCTTCTGAAAGTTTCTTTTCATATGATGGAATCATTTCTTTCATTCTTGATTGCCATTCTGGCGTAGCCATTTGTTGTGGAAAGCATTTTTTCAATAACGTAATCATAATATCAACAGAAGTTGATGCACCTGGCGAAGCACCTAATAATGCCGCCAAACTGCCATCTTCGGCACTTACCACTTCCGTTCCAAATTGAAGTACGCCACCTTCTTTTTCATCTTTTTTGATAATCTGTACCCTTTGTCCTGCAGTTTCAAGTTTCCAATCTGAAGCCTTTGCCTCTGGAAAATACTCCTTCAAGGCATTTAAACGTTCCTCGTCAGACTGTGTAACCTGACCGATCAAATATTTAGTTAGTGGAATATTATCTGCTCCGGCCGACATCATTGGCCAGATATTTTTTAAAGTAATGGAGCGGGTTAAATCTAAATAAGAACCTTGTTTTAAAAATTTGGAAGAAAAACCAGCGTAAGGACCAAAAAGCAATGCTTTTTTACCATTAATAATTCGTGTATCCAGATGTGGAACAGACATGGGTGGTGCCCCCACTCCTGCTTTGCCGTAGACCTTTGAAATGTGTTTCGCAATAATTGCCTGATTGTTGCAAACCATCCACTCACCGCTCACCGGAAAGCCACCAAAACCTTTTCCTTCCGGAATTTTAGATTTCTGAAGCAGCCTTAAAGCACCACCTCCGGCACCAATAAATACAAATTTCGCCTTTATGTTTCGCTCCTTCGCCGTTTTATTATCCAATACGGTAACCAGCCAGGTACCATCTTCCAGGCGTTTAAGATTTTTCACTTCATGATTCAATTCTACCTTCACGCCATTTTCTTTTTTTAATGAAGCCACTAACCCTCTGGTTAAACTTCCAAAATTAACATCAGTACCAATGGCCATATAAGTTGCAGCAACCTTTTGTTTCCGGCTTCTTCCCGTCATCACCAGCGGCATCCATTTTGAAAGGGTATCAAAATTTTCAGAATATTGCATGCCTTTAAACAGCAGCTGCTTACTCAATACATCATATCGTTTCTTAAGGTAGGCTACATTTTTATCTCCCCAAACAAAGCTCATGTGCGGCACATTATTAATGAAAGATTTAGGTTCAGGAAGTTTTCCCTTACTCACCATGTAAGCCCAAAATTGTTTTGAAATTTCAAACTGTTCATTAATGGAGATCGCTTTGTTAAACTCAATGGTTCCATCCGGACGTTGCGGCGTGTAATTCAGTTCGCAAAAGGCAGAATGACCCGTTCCGGCATTATTCCAGGCATCAGAGCTTTCTGCAGCCACCAGATCCAGACGCTCATAAATATTAATTTTCAATTTCGGGTTCAATGTTTTCATCATCGAGCCTAGTGTTGCACTCATTACACCTGCACCAACCAACACTACATCAGTTTCTTCATCAGCACTTTTATTTTTGCAACCAATACTAAAACCAATCAGTAGAATGAGCAGGTATGTTATTAATTTTTTCATCATTTTTAATTATTATTTATTTTAAAACGAGCGCGTTAAGATTCGCTTTTTGAAATGACAAGCGCTGCAATGGCATGTCCAACAGTATTGGTAATGGCCCTGGCTTCGCTCATAAAACGATCAATGCTCAGTAAAACGGCTAAACCTTCAACCGGAATTTTATGTATGCTACTTACCGTAGTCACCAAAGCTAAAAACCCTGTTCCAGGAATCCCCGATGCCCCTTTAGAGGTGAGTAAAATAATGACAACAATGCCGGCAAGTTCAGAGACTGAAAAACTTACATTGTAAAGCTGTGCGAGAAAAATGACCGACATCCCGAGGTAAATACAGGTTCCATTCAAATTAAGTGAGTTTCCGGTAACGGTAACTAACCTCACCACCGGTCTTTTCAAGCCTATTTTTTCCAGTTTTTCGAGAAGTAAAGGAATAACAGAACTGGAAGATGATGTTCCTAAGGCATAAAGCAATTCATTTTTGATAGAACCTAAAAACGTATAAAGATTAACCTTTAAACCTGCCAATAAAGATCCCAAAATCACAGCAATGAACAAAAACATCGTAATGTAGGTTCCGGCCAGCATTTTACCAATGGGCACCAGGGTATCTAAACCAAAACGCCCTACCGTATAGGCAATGCCGCTAAAGGTAACGATTGGTGCCAGCAGAAAAAGATACCTTAATATCCGAAGCACTATAGATTTCAGCTGTTCAAAAACTTTAACCACCCGATCTCGATTTGATAAACGGTTGATTAAAATACCGATGGCAACAGCCAGAACAAATAACAGCAGCATGCCATTTTGCATCACAAATTTGAGCCAGCCCTCATAATGAGTAGAAATTACCCTCGCCGGTTCAATAGATTCTACTAAACTCCGGTCTATCTTTCCTGGGTGAATAATCAGTGCACTGCAAATCCCAAAAATAATGGCCAGTGTGCTTACCACTGCAAAATAAAAAATAGCTTTTGCGGTAATCCTTCCGGCCAGTTTAAGGTTTTCCAAACTTCCGAACACACTCACGATGCTTAGAAATATAACAGGTGGCACAAAGGGCTCAATCACCGAAACAAATAAACTCCCCACCCATTGCAGCCTGATGGCAAAACTTGGAAAGCAAACACCAGCCAGGGCGCCCAATATAATGGCCGCAAATATTTGTAAGCTGAGGGTTTTGTTCAGCTTATCAATAATCAGATCTGTTTTCTCTATCAGCCTCAAATTATATTCGATTGATCTTCAATATAATAATATTTCTACACAAATGATGGAGCAGCATCCTTAATTACCGTACTGGCCAATTCTGCATAGCTAGAAAAATGATGCTCAAATAAGAGTGCTAAGTCAATTGCTTTCCGGTCATATTCCTTCACATCCTCCCAAAGATTTCTCGGGTTAAGGATTTCTGCTGGCACACCCGGACAATCCTGAGGTACTGCAAATTTGAACACCTGATGATTTTCATATGGAACATGCTGTAAATCTCCCTTCATGGCGGCAGCAATAAGTGCCCTGGTGTATTTCAGGCTAATCCGGTTTCCCGTTCCATAGGCACCCCCAATCCACCCGGTATTCACCAGCCAAACATTAATATCAGGGTGTTCATCCAGTTTGCTCCCCAGCAGTTCAGCATATTTAAGCGGATGAAGCGGAAGAAAAACCCTTCCAAAACAGGCCGAAAAAGTAGATTGTGGTGCAGAAATACCCATTTCGGTACCAGCCACCTTTGCGGTATATCCGGATATAAAATGATACATGGCCTGCCCCTTATCCAGCTTGCTAATAGGAGGTAAAATACCAAAGGCATCGCAGGTGAGGAAGAAAATATTCTTTGGCATTCCCCCTGATGATCCCTTTTTGGCATTATGAATAAAATCAATGGGATAGGCCAGTCTAGTATTTTCTGTTTTTGTGGTATCAGAAAAATCAATTACTCCGCTGGAAGGATTTACCACCAGGTTTTCTAAAAGCGCACCGGGTTTAATGGCACCAAATATTTCAGGTTCTTTTTCAGGATTAAGATCAATGGCTTTTGCATAACAGCCGCCTTCGAAATTAAATATTCCTTCATCAGACCAGCCATGTTCATCATCGCCAATTAGTGCACGATTGGCATCAGCGCTCAATGTTGTTTTACCTGTTCCTGATAAGCCAAAAAACAGTGAAACATCACCTTCTATCCCTTCATTTGCAGAACAATGCATGCTGAGCACACCTTTTTCTTCAGGCAAAATATAATTTAACACACTGAAGATTCCTTTTTTCATCTCTCCGGTATAAGCCGTTCCACCAATCAGGATGATTTTACTGGTAAAGTTCACCACCGTAAAGTTTTTTGAACGTGTACCATCTTGTTCAGGATTGGCTTCAAAACCAGGAGCCTGCAAAATCAGCCAGTCGATTTCATCAGCTATCATATGCTGTTGTTCGGGCCTTAAAAACAAATTGTAGCAAAATAGATTTGCCCAAGGCGTTTCATTTACCACTCTAATACTTAAAGCATATCTCGGGTCGGCACACGCATAAGCATCCCTTACCCAAACCTCTCTATCCGCCAGATAAGTTCGCATTTTACTATATAACCCATGAAAGTGCGCCTGAGAAATAGGTCTGTTTACATCGCCCCAATCTATGGTATCCCTTGTGGTATCGTCAATTACGGTAAACTTATCTTTTGGAGAACGGCCTGTAAAGGTTCCAGTATCTACACAAAGTGCACCGCTATCGCTCAAACTACCCTGCCCACGCTCAAGCGTTTGACTGATCAGTTTTTCTGCACTTAACTGATAATGCACCTGTTTGCCATAAACGCTGAACCTTAATTCTTTGAATGTTTCTGAAGTATTCATTTGATTGGATTTAGTACACAAATTCTTGTTTCGCCAGTTTATTTTCTGATCGTATCGGGGTTTCATCTTCTTCTACACGAGGATGAAACTCATTTTCACTTTTCGAAATCACGATGGTGGCTACACCGTTACCGATAATATTGGTTAAGGCACGTGCCTCACTCATAAACTTATCTACGCCAAGCAAAAAGGCAAGACCCTCAATCGGAATTTTATGAATGGCAGCCAATGTGGAAGCCAGCACAATAAAACCACTTCCGGTAACACCCGCAGCCCCTTTTGAAGTCACCATTAAAATGCCGATGATGCTTAGCATTTCCCACACGGAAAGCTGAACGCCATACAATTGGGCCAGAAAAATAACGGACATAGAAAGATAGATGGACGTTCCGTCGAGGTTGAAAGAATAACCAGTTGGAATAACCAATCCGACAACAGATTTACTACAACCCATTTTTTCCAGTTTCAGCATGATGGATGGCAGTGCAGATTCTGAAGAGGAAGTTCCGAGAACAAGTAAAAGCTCTTCTTTAATGTACTTAATAAACTTCCAGATGCTCATTTTATAGTATTTCATAATCCCACCAAGAACTAGAAAAATAAAAAGCCCCATTGTTAAGTATACCGTACCCATCAATTTTGCCAAAGGAACAAGCGTGTGTAGACCGAATTTCCCGATGGTGTAAGCCATTCCGCCAAAGGCACCCAATGGTGCGAGGTACATCACATATTTTAACCCCATGAAAACAATTTTAGAGGCATAACTCAAACCACTCACCGCTTTTTCACGGTGTTTGGAATAGTTTAAAATAATACCAACAATGATGGCAACCACTAAAACCTGAATGGTGAGGTTGCTCATGAAAAAATTGATCCAGTCAAAGCCCTTAGCTGGCGCTGAAGTATACTTAGAGGCATTCTGGATTTGTAGATGGGATTTATCAATATTACCAGGCCTAATTAAGATCGCCATCAGGATACCAATCGCTAACGAAATGGTAGACACCACTTCAAAATAAATCAGCGATTTGAGTCCGATTCTACCCACCTTCTTTAAATCGCCCATCCCACTAATGCCCAGCACTATGGTTAAAAATATAATGGGTGCGATAAAAAGCTTAATGATATCGATAAACGTTTTACCGATAATTTCCATCTTAACAGCTGTTGCCGGTGCATAACTACCCAGTATCACACCGGCAATAATGGCAATAAGCACCCAGAAGGTAAGGTTAGAGAAAATTCGCTTCCAAAGGCTTCTGGGAAGCCTGGTTTGCTGATCTGCTGGTTGAGGATTTTTGTTAACTAACATATTACGCTGTTTTATTAATCTATATTGATATGGTACATCAGAACGAACATCATTTTCCTATCAGAAACTTTGAGTTCACTTCCCTGAAGGGTATAAATGGGTCTGCTTTGTGCATTAAATACAAATTTTGATGCATGATCACGAAGTAAAAGACTCAAACCGAGGTCATAGGTAAACATAGGATCGGCTAACCGTTCAAATTTAGAATACTGAATACCAATGGCAGGCATTAACCTGGTTTTCTTTTTCTGCTGATTAAAATAAGGGAGTGAAAAACCAGTCTGAAAAATGAAACTGTTTCCGGTTCCCACCACCGGATAGGCATTTCCTGATCCATTAAAGGAAGCTGTACTGGCATCAAGCCCGTTTGCCATATTATTGATTCCTAAATTACGCACATAGCCGGGGCCATAATCATGGTGAAAAACGGCAGCGTAAATATTTAATGAGGTTCCCTTTTGTACATTGATCGGCGTATCATAAAATACATCTGCACTATAAAGCTTCATATCATTCAGTACCGTATCCGCTCCGGCCATGTGCCACATTAAATCTTTTTGAAATTCAGCTCCGATCCCCATGGCAAGTACCTTTTTCTTTCCTAAATAACTTCCCACAGCGGTTGAACCAGCATTACTTTCCTGCTCAAAAAATTGCCATTTAACGTAAGCAGATAGATTTGGCTTTACGCTTAAATTATTAAATCCAGAAATTTGCTGTATCGGTTTTGTAGGGGCAGATATATAAGGCTTCGCCAGAATGATGCGATAATCTAACCTACCTAACTGACCTTTTGCAAAGATATTCAGGTTTCGCAAGGTCAGATCTGTGCGGTTTACATTACCCAAATCCAGAAATGGAACATCATAAAGCAATGTTGATGTAGGGCCGGAAGCAAACCGGGTAAGTCCTTTCCAATTGGAACGGCCTGCACCGATGCTCAATTTCTCGCTAAATTTATATTCCCCGAAAGCATCGAGCAGATCGAAAGAACTTTCACTATCATCCAGATAAGTAAGGTTGGTGGTACCGCCCTGAAAAATTAAAGTAAAATGATCAATCAGGTTAACCGTCATTTTCATCCTTAACCTTCTTAAAGACAAATCTGCTGTACTTTTACGGAGACTCTCATTTACTTTACTCCCAGGATTTAGCTCCGTGTACCTCGCCCATAATTGTGCGTAGCCAGAAAATTTTATGAAATGGGTCTTATCATCATTCAAATAAGCAACAAGAGGCTTATTCTGCTTTTTGTCTTGTGCAGATGCACGATAGAAAAATGCATTGCAGATGCAAAGAATAACCATAAACGGCAAAATACGAATTAGCGCATTTTTTTTATTTAAGAAAATAGATTGATCAGCCATCATTGATTCTTGCCTATTAATTGAAATAGTAAATCCTATGTTTATATTTGGTTAATTCAGATATGAAAAAGACATCACTGAAAATTAAAGATGGGTATAAGTAGTGCTGAAAAACATTTATATCAATAAACGACGTAAATTATAAACGAACTACAGAAACAAAACCAAATACCATGATCCTTTTGATCAATCTTGTCTTCCTGATACTGATTCTTCGCCTTTCATTTGATAAAAAAGTGATGGATTTTTTATTAAATGGTAAATGGCCCGGTGTAATCACTGTTCAGCATTTGCTCTTCTGGATGGCATTTCTTGGTGTTAGCAGTTACATTTATGTGAGTTTTTTTAATATTACTGAGGCGGCATTAGCCATGCTGTTTATGCTGGCCCTTAACATTCCGGTGTACCTCCTGTGTTTTAAAAAGCTGGTTCCAGAATTTTATCAGAAGGCCAGATATGGCGAGTATGTTCGGTACACCGCATCATTATTTGTAATCTCCAGCCTGATCAGGATACTGGTTGAACCAGAACTTTTTAGTGCATTTAAATCCACCGATGGCAAATACCTGTTCATGGTCTATCTAATGCAAGCCATTATTATTCTGGTTCCTTCTATGCAGGGTATTTCCAAATACAAACTTATTGCTGAGCGTGAATTATCGGCATTAAGCCTGCGAAAAAAAGAGGCCGATATGGAACTGCTAAAATCTAAAATCAATCCGCATTTCCTTTTCAATACACTCAACAATATTTATTCTCATAGTTATGCTACAGATGGAAGTTCAGCAGATTTGATTAAACAGCTGAGTCTTTTAATGCAGTACACCACCTATGAAATTGAAAAGAAAACCATTCCTATTGAACGTGAATTGCAAATGATTGCAGCACTAAGCAAGCTTTATCAATTAAAAAGTAACCGGAAATTAAATATTGTGATGAATTTTGAATCCAGCGAACTCACTGCTATTGTTGAAATTCCACCCACAATTTACCTGACACTTTTTGAAAATGCAGTAAAGTATTCGGCATTGGGCAGAGATGAAAAGGCACAGGTTTCCACAACACTATCTTTTACACCATCTGCGGCGGAATTTACAATCTCGAATTCCATATCCGAAAAAAAGCTAACAGATGATGCCTCAAACTATCGTGGTGCAGGACTTAAAGTATTGAAAATGATATTAGATCGGGAGTATGGAGAAAAATATGAAATGAAAACGGACCAGAATGAAACCTCTTATTCATCTAAATTGATCATAAGCATATGAAACCAATAAAGGCAATCTATGTTGATGATGAAGCCCCAGCCCTGGATCTCATTCGAAAGTATTGTGATACAATTGAAGAAATAGACCTTTTAGCTTGCTTTCAAGACCCTACAGAAGCTGTTATTTACGAGCGAATGGATGAGGTGGAATTGCTGATTCTGGATATTGAAATGCCTGGAATATCAGGTACGGAAATGGTAGAACTGGTGCCAAGCGGAAAACTTTGTATTTTTATCACTGCCGATCCTACCCATGCCGCTAAAGCTTATGAACTGGATGTAATTGATTATCTGGTGAAACCCGTATTTCCTGAACGTTTTGTAAAGGCTGTTCAAAAGGCTGCAGATTACCTGAAATTCACAGGGTTGGACCAGGAGAATGATTTTCTGGTATTTAAATCAGATTACATGGTGAATAAACTGCCATTAAAAGATATCTTATGGATTGAGGGATTTGGAGAATACCTGAAAATCATCACACGGTTTAAACAGTACATGGTTTTACAGCGCCTGTCAGATTTTATTGAGAAAAATGAAAAACTGGGCTTTGTCAGAATTCACAAATCATATATCGTTCATGTTAAACAAGTGAAATCTCACAATTCTCAATTTGTTTTCCTGGCAGATGAAAAGCAATTGCCAATAGGAAGGAAATTTAAAGACTGCCTTAAATAATTGATCATAAGGAAGAACTTCCTAATCAGATCTACCTATACCTATTTAAACCTGTAACAACTTTTTCCATACTCCATCTAAAAGATAACCTTAAAAAAGATGTTATGAAAAAAAGCTACCTAATCCTATTATTGTATGCCACCCTCCCACTCATCAGCTGGAGTCAGGAGTTAATCACCCCGAAAAAAAATTTAGTGGATAAAAAATGGATTCACAACCAAAACTACCAGATGGAATGGACCATGCTTAGAGACACCAGCAAGTTTACCATTGGTTTCGTAGATACAAAGGTGGACGTGTTAAATGATAAAATACAGGTGATTACAACAGTTAAAATGAAATCATCTCCATGGATTGATTCAACTATTGTTAAAAAGGCAGATCTTTCACCAATTTACCATGCTTCTTATAATGCGCAACGGGATATGTCACTTCACTTCGGAGCAGAAATTAAAGGTTTCTACCAAGAGAAAATCAGTGGTAAAAAGACAGAAATAGCTCAACAAGCTGCACCTGGTTATTTCGACAGTAATTTCTACCCAATGCTTATAAACTGGTTGCCATTGAAAACTGGTTTCAAAGCTGACCTCAATATTTTTGATTACAATCCAAAAGGAAAAACTGGTGTCATTAAGGCACATATATTAAGCGTAAGCGAAGGGAAATACCAGACCAAAAAATCAGGAGAAAGAAAGGTATGGATTGTAGAAGCTTCAGATGAGATTGGCAGCGCAGATGGAAAAAGCGTCTATCAAATCGACCAAATCACCAGGCAGCTTTATCAACAGCGGATTACTATGGGCAACCGCATCATGGAAATGACCCTCGTAGAACTTTAGTTTTTTCTACATTCGGTACATGCTGATTTAAAAAGGATGTACCGATCAAAAAATATATTTGTTTTTCAATATTCAATTATCCCCCAAAAGGCAATTGAAGTCCAATTTGGCAACATAAAATTTTGGTCAAAATAGATAAGTAGCAGCGATCAATCTACCTCATTTAATTTTTTAATAATGATTGCAATCGATCCCGTGAACGATTGCACAAATATTTCTACTGGAATAAGACACAGGCATAGTCATTATTTGTAATTTAAAAAATACATCCTGCATCATATTATCCGACAGCCAGAGAAACATCGCGCTCACACTCTTTTCAATTCTAACCAAATTTTAATTCAAAATGAAAAACAAGTATTTATTACTATGCCTTGTGGCTATGGCCATGGCATTTTCTATGCCTGCGTGCAAGAAAACAAATCAATCTGAAAGTGCTGATCTTAATGGCGAAACGGCTAACTCCACAATTGCGGCCACTGAAGCTGTTTGTCCATCAAAAGGTTGGTCATCTCAAAATGGAGGGACAACTGGCGGTGGAGAAGTAACCGCAACAGTGGTCACCAACTACACAGCCCTGAAATCGGCCATTCAAAATACCAGTGTTAAAGTGATTCAGGTAAATGGAACCATCACCATCCCTTCGGGAGGACGGATTTCTTTCCAGGATCAAACCGGAAAAACAATTTTTGGTTCATCAGGCGCTAAACTTATATCAGCCGACCAAACCAAAGACAATTCCGGGATCATGTATATTAAAAGGTGCAACAATATCATCATCAGAAATATTATTTTCGAAGGCCCTGGTGCTTATGATGTAGATGGACAGGACAATGTCACGGTTGATGCCTGTAACAACATTTGGGTTGATCACTGTGAATTCAGGGATGGCGTAGATGGTAACTTCGACATCAAAAACATTTCAGATTACATCACCGTATCTTACTGTAAATTTTCCTATCTCAAACCACCAAAAACGGGCGGTTCAGGCGGTTCAGATGATCACCGTTTTTCTAATCTGATCGGATCCAGCGATGGCGCAACCGCAGATAGGGGGCATTTACGGATTACCTTTGTACGCTGCTGGTGGGCGCAGGGTTGTGTATCCAGAATGCCTCGCGTGAGATTTGGCAAAGTGCACATTGTTAACAATTTATTTAACAGCACCGTTAGTAAAAGCTGTGTGCAGGCTGGTTTTGAATCAAATCTTTTAGTGGAATCAAACGTTTTTGAAAACGTAAAGACTCCGATTGATCTGATGGACAATACGGCCACTGCGGTGCAGGTGAGAAACAACCTTTTCACATCAGTTACCGGAAATACTTCGGGTAATGGAGTCAACGCTTTTACTCCTCCATATAGCCTGACTATTCTTAATGCTTCTAGTGTAAAGGCTACAGTAACGGCTTCAAACGGAGCAGGTGCAACCTTATCGGGTAACGTGTGTTCATCATTGTAAAAGCAAACCACATCTGAATAAAATGCGATAGTTGTCGGAAACGAATCGGATAATTTTTAAGTCATCGGATGAAGAATAGCCCTGTGCAGGTATTTATCTGATGACTTCCTTTACGTTCAACCGTAACGTGAATTAATGAATGATTTTAAAAACCAGTTCCTTTAATAATTCGCCATCGCTTACATTTCCAGAACTATCAAGGCCCTTACTTTTTAAATCATAAGCCCTTAGCAAACTAATCACCTGAAAAACTTTCGCCGTATTATAGTTTCTGGCTGCTACTTCATAATCCTTTACAAAAAACGGAGGAACGCCTAGCGCAGAAGCCGCATCAGCCTTATTGGGGATGTAATGGTATTTAAGCAACTTAGTAAAATAGCCACCCAAATTTGCTAAAACCATTACCGTTGGATTGGCTTTCGGGTTACTGGCAAAATAATTAATGATTTTATTGCATTTCAAGACGTCTCGAATGGCCAGTGCTTTCTGCAATTCAAAAACGTTATATTCTTTACTGATTCCGATATTTTTCTGAACCAAATCAGTATTAATGGTGACCTCTTTAGGAACATTAAGCATCAGTTTTTCAATTTCATTGGCAATTTTAGATAAATCAGTACCTAAATATTCTGCCATTAATGCTGAAGCCTGCTGATCGATTTTATATCCTTTTTCCTTTATAAATTCTTCTATCCAAGGAATCAGCTTATAATCACGAACTAAATCTGACTGAAAAATTAAACCAGATTTATTTATCGCTTTATAAATTTTCTTCCGCTTATCAAAATTAGCATATTTAAATGCCAGTACCAGGATTGTGCTGGGCAGAGGTTTTTCGAAATAATTGAGTACAAATTCGGCCTCTTTACTGCTTGCATCTTCTTTACCCCATTTTAAGTCCTGCGCCTCTTTTACAATGACAACCTGAAAATCTGACATCATTGGATATCGTTTTGCAGCGCCTAAAACGGTAGCCATATCGGTATCTTTACCATACAAAACAGTCTGGTTAAATCCCTTTTCAGCGTCATTTAAAAGCTTATCCTCAATGTATTCGGTAATCTGATCGATATAATAGGATTCTTCTCCATGTAATAAATACACAGGTTTAAATTTTCGGGCTTTTAAATCTTTGATAATTTCGGCAGCAGTCATTAGCGGTAAAATTACAATTTAGCTTTTAGGATTTAAGTAAAAGTTTATAAACAATATTACCTTTGAAGGTGCTAATAATAGTTTGAATGTTTCGTGTTAGGTTGTTAACCAGAAACATTCATTTGAAAACCGCCAACTGATAGAATGTTTAACCCTACTCCGCTTAACCTTCCGCCCTATCCTTTTAAAATTACCAGAAAAGATGATGTGGTTTTCATTTTTGATGAATTGAGAAAAAAGCATTTGGTTTTAACTCCCGAAGAATGGGTTCGTCAACATTTCATACAGCAATTAATTCTAGAAAAGAAATTCCCAAAAACATTGATTCAAATTGAAGGAGGTTTGGTTTTAAATCAATTGCAAAAACGGAGCGATATTCTGGTGTACAATACTGCCGGAGAAAAAGTGATGCTTATTGAATGTAAAGCCCCTAAAGTAAAAATTACCCAAGCGGTTTTTGAACAAGCATCGCGTTATAATTCCATTCATCAGGCCAAATGGATAGTTCTGACAAATGGTTTACAACATGTTTTCGCCAAAATGGATCTGAAAAAAGGAAGTTTTATTTTCACGCCTGAAATGCCTGATTACCAGGATTTGTAATTTGATTTAAAGCTATACATTAGCAGTATCGTCATTACCAGGAGGTATGAAGAAGCATTATATTTTGTAGATTCTTCGATAAAGATTGCTTCAGCAGATGAAGAATCAGCTTCGCAATGACGGATTTTTTGAGGATGCACTAAACGAATCGTCATGCTGACCTGTAGCGAAGCGGAAAGCTACGAAGTAAATTTAGTTCAGCACCTACCTTGATAAGATCCTGAAACAAGTTCAGGAGGACGAACCATCGAATATTATCGTCATTGCTAGGAGGCGCGACAGCTTGCCCCGACCTTTCGGGGAAGCAATCTATTTTGTAGATTCTTCGATAAAGATTGCTTCAGCAATGACGGATTTTCGTGACGATCCGCTAACCGAATCGTCATGCTGACCTGTAGCGAAGCGGAAAGCTACGAAGTAAATTTATTTCAGCACCTACCTTGATAAGGTCCTGAATCAAGTTCAGGAAGACGATTTAACGATAAAAACCCATTAAATAGCATATTCCTTTTTCCAAAACTGTTTATTACCAGAATAAATCGCCTCATTACACATCGCCACACAAATCGAAGCCTGGGTACCGGTATTTACATTTGATGCCGGAAGTTTACCAGAAATAATCGACTCATAAAATTCTTCCAAAGCATAATGGGTGCCGTCCATGGTTGGTTTATCTAAAATAGGAATTCCCCCATCGGTATTGACTACAATTTTTGATGCCCCGGTAACGCCATCTACAATTCCAAGTTCCTTTTTTGTTTCTTGCTCAGGGTAAAAAATGCCAGTATTAGTAAGCAAAGAAACTGAACCTTTTGTGCCTTTAATTTTAAAAAGATAACCATCATGTGCATTACCACAAGTTGCCCCAAAATTCCCGATCATTCCGGCCTGACGGTAACGAAGCATGGCCTGGATATTATCATAAGTTTCCCTTCCATCTTTAAAAACATCAATTCCTCCGGTTCCGGTAATTTCATCGGGCTGGGTTTCGAAGGCCCAGTTAATAAAATCGATTTGATGTGAAAGCAGTTCAGCAGCTAATCCACCAGAATATTCTTTGTACATGCGCCAGTTAATCTGACGCTCCAATTTGGGGTCGTTCACTTTTCTCCGCCAGTTTCCGTTTCTATCCCAGCGGCAATCAACCTGCGAAACCTTGCCCAAATACCCACTTTGGATCATATCCTTCACCTTGAAATATAATGGCGAATACCGGTATTGATAACCCACCTGATAAACCTGTTTAGGATATTTCAACACCAAATTTCGCAGTTCCAATGCCTGAATGATATTATATGTCATGGTTTTTTCGACATAAACATGCTTTCCGGCCAATACTGCATCTTTAGCAATTTTAAAGTGTTCGCTTAACGGCGTGGCGATAAAAACAGCTTCTATCTTTTGATGATCTAAAATTTGCTTGTAATCATTAATGGCCTTTGCAGATGATGGCACATATTTTTTAGTTTCTTCCAAACGAAAATCCAGTACATCACAATAGGCTACAATGTTAAATTTTAAGGGCATCGATTGAATAACAGACAGCACACCTTTACCACGGTCGCCACAGCCGATCATTGCCACGTTAATAATTTTCTCCCGATTAAGTGTCAGATTGGCCAATACTTTTTCCGAACCCAGAACCCCTGACCCAACCAATACCGACTTTTTTAAAAAAGATCTGCGATGCATTATAAAGTTTTAATTTTGATGGTTCTGAAATCAACCTTATTTCCATGATCCTGAATCAGAATGTGACCTTTTGGTGCCTCTCCAAAATTTTTCCAGTCTTTATATTTACTAATGGCCACTAGCTTTTTAAATTCCGCTGATCCACGCACATATTCCAAAACTTTTACGCCATTCAAATAATGCTCTACCTTATTATTTGGGTAAACAACCACTCGGGCATTATTCCAGCTTCCAATCGGGCGAAGATAACGAGCCTCTTTTTTCGCTGTAATTAAATCATATAAAGAAGCTAAAGTCCTGTTACCATCTCTCCCTAATTTCGCATCAGGGTGTAATTCGTCATCTAAAACCTGATATTCCAAACCAATGGCAGAACCCTTATTATTCTCGCTTAGCGTTACAAAATACTTTACGCCACTATTGGCACCGGGCGTAAGCTTAAATTCAAACGAAAGGTCAAATGCTGAAAACTCCGCCTTAGATACAATATCACCACCATTAGTAGATTCTGAACCACCGGAAGGCTCAACACTGATCACACCATCAGCAATTTTCCAGCCTTTTGCAGGGAAATCATTTTTATATGCACCAATCCAACCACTGTTTGTTTTGCCATCAAAAAGCAACTGATATCCTTCTGATTTTTCATAAGCCGATAAACTGTTTGGCGTTAAATTAACCGTATAAATCCCCTTTGGAAATGCTTTCGGCTTTATCCCTTCAGTTTGAATGTTAATATTTTTAAAATAAACCTTCTTTCCATCATTTTCCAAATTATTGCCAATACTATGCACCTGCAGGCCAATAAAACCTGACTGATCCAATGTATCAATCACATCAGAAACTGGCTTTCCATTTACCCATGTTTTAAGTTCATTACCAATGCATTCGATTCTGTAATGGTTAAATTCGTTCTTTTTATACAATGATTTGGCTGTGGGATTCAATTCTAAAGGATAAAGCCAAAGTCTTCGGGCTTCATCATAAATACCGCCAGTCCACGCACGAGCTGTAGGATCTATTTCTACTTGCCGACCATAAACCAAACCTTTTCCCCTATTTCCTTCAGGTTTAATATGGCTCCGTGTTTGGATCCCAGAATTTGTATTATCGCCTTCTAATTTAACATCCAGTTCCAGAACAAAATCTCCGTATTCCTTTTCTGTGATCAAAAAAGAATTGGGGGTATCCTTGGTCATTGTACCTATAATCATTCCATTCTCAACTTTATAAGGTGCTGCTCCGGCAACTGCTTTCCATCCCGTTAATGTCTTCCCATCAAATAAGGGTTTTGATTTTTGTGCAACTGCTGATAAACTGATTAAGGAAAGGGCTAAAATGCTGTACTTTTTGATTTTTAACATGGTTCTTATTTTGTTGTCATTGCAAGGAATGAAGCAATAACAAAATGCTTGAAATTAATATTTAAATACTTTTCCGTTGGCGATTACCTCTTGTCTGCCTTCATCAAAAACAGATTTTGCTCCTGTTCGGACTGCAGCATTCGTCATGATGTTGGCGATAGAATGAGAATAGCCGGCCTCCACAGGTGCATTTGGTGTTTTGCGACTCCGAACACATTCCATCCAGTTTCGCATATGTCCGGATGTTAAACCATCTCCACCCATATTGGCTCCCGTTGCCGCTTTAATTTCCGTTTTAGACAAATCAAATTCAGTTAACAAATTAGCCTTCATTCCCATTGCTGCGGCTTCCTGCTGTCTTAATCCACCTTTAGGGGAAACTTTATTGGTCATCAGATTTAACTCCCCTCCATTTGAATAGTAAACTTCACCCACATCGCCAACGCTATTTTGCATTCTTGATGTAAAAGTAACCTGAAAACCATCTTCGGAATTGGGCTGACCATAATCAAAAACTGCCACCATAGCGTCCCAGTTTCTGCGGCCATCCTTCCAGGTGTAAATGCCACCATTTGCCACTACACTTCGCGGATGTTTTAGATTGGTAAACCAGTGAACTGTATCAATCTGATGTGACATCCATTGACCCGGCATTCCTGACGAATATGGCCAAAATAACCTGTATTCTAAATATTTCCTTGGATCAAAAGCCTCAGAAGGACGATTCAATAAAAATCTTTTCCAATCGGTATCTTCTGCCTTAAGCTTTGCCACTAAATCTGGTCTGCGCCATCTTCCGGGTTGGTTTACATTCCAAACGAGATCCACTGCCGTGATAGGGCCAAACTTCCCATCCTGAATATACTTTGCCGCATTGGCATAATTTTCTCCACTCCTGCGTTGAGAACCTATTTGAACAATACGATCAGTTGCTTTTACAGCCTTAAGTGCTGCTTTTGCATCATCCATAGTTTCAGCAAAAGGCTTTTCAACGTATGCATCACAATTGGCCTTTACAGCTTCAATGGTATGTAGGGCATGCTGAAAATCGGCAGTACTTATAATTACCGCATCCAGATCTTTCATGGCATATAGCTCATCATTATTTCGGCAGGCTTTAATCTCATGCCCAAACTTTGCGTTTAAATGTGCTACCCCTAAATCTCTTCTATAATTCCATAAATCAGAAAGCCCGACAATATCGAAGTTTAATTCTTTGTTATTGTTTAGGAAACAAGGCAGCAAGGTGTCTTTAAAGCGATCTGAAAAACCTACCACACCTACACGAACCCGGTCATTGGCACCGATAATTCGTCCGTAACTTTTAGCACTCATGCCCATAGTACCCGCATAGGTTGCCGCAGCAAATATGGCAGATTGCTTGATAAATTTTCTTCTGGAATTTTCCATATAACGTTATAATGAATAGCTGATGTATGTTCTTATTTAGTATAAACTTCTTCAATTTGTTTGGTTAAATACTGATGGCAAAATGCCATTTGTGCTGGCGAATAGTTACTTCCGGCCTCAACAAATATGGGCCCTTTATATTTTGCCGTTCTTAAAGCCTGCAAATAAGGTCTAAAATCATCACCCATAATACCAGGCAGGGTTCTTTCTTTATCTTCTGCAATTTCACAATGGATCAGTAAATCTTTGGCATCAATAATACTTTGAGGCAATTCTCCCTCCCGCCGCATATGGAAAATATCAGCATTGAGTTTGAAATTTGGATGATTTACACGTCTTACAACATCTGCTGCAGATTTTACACTGGTTAGAAAATTGGTTTCTTTGCTTTGCAGGTTTTCAAGCGCTATTTTAACATTGTATTTTTTAGCGATTGCTGCAATTTTTTTACTTAAAGAAACAAAGTCTGCGGTTGCCTTATTAATATCGTAATGATCGGGCAACCTGCGGGCTGCCCCACTTCCTAAAACGATTACCTTAATTTTAGCCAGCTTCGCCCTGGAAAACAAACGATCAGCATAGTTTAACACAACCTGCTCTTGAACATCTGGACCAGCTATTTTCATCTGACCAGGAAACATAACATTACACATGTAGAGCTGAGATTTAGCATTTTCAATCAGCTTTAGGTTTTGTTTAATTTTCTCTTCAGATAATGATGGAGAGATCATTCGCCCAACAGATTCTCCAAATAATTTAAATCCAGACGCAGATATTAAACTATCTTTTTCTATTGGTGCTACAATACCAAGTGGAATGAATGTTTGATTAGCCGATTGAAAACTAAATAATAAAGGCGTAAGAAAAAATAGGATGGTTAAATTTTTTAAGCTCATTCTTCGTTATATTGGTTAGTCTTTTCGCAAAACAACATATAATTGCAGCTCCTGACATCTGATTTGGTTAGAAAAAGCTAAAGCCTTTTAATTACTCTAAAATAAGGTTTTTACCGGAGAGATTGTAAACTGGTTGGTAACATTTTAGAAACTGAAAAAAGTAGCCGTTCTAAATTAATCGAGTAGCAGAATTTAGTCCAGCATTTTAATAATTAAAAAGCCCTTTAGAAAATGAATTCTAAAGGGCCATTCAAACCTATCAGGTTTTTAAAACTTCATAGGTTTATTTAATAATTTATCCTAGCATCACCAGGCTTTCTTCAATGATCTTGATTTTTGCCTCAGCATCTGCTTTTTTATTGCGCTCGTTACTGATAATTTCTGGTTTTGCATTTTGCACAAAACGTTCGTTACTCAACTTCGCATCAACAGATTTCAAGAAGCCTTGCAAATAAACCAGATCGGCACTTAAACGGGTGCGTTCTGCTTCTACATCAATATTTTCAGAAAGCGGAATAAAAAACTCATCCTTTCCAGCCATAAATGCAGTTGCACCGGCAATTTTATCATTAACAATTTCAGCTTCAGAAACATTAGCCAATTTGAAAACAATGTTCAGCCATTTTTCGTAATCGATATCAGAATTCACTTTTAAACTAAGTGGCAATGCTTCCTTTGGAGATATTTGTTTTTGATTCCGTACATTTCTGATTTCTGCAACCACCGTTTTTATCACTTCAGCATCTTTCAATAATTTTTCATCTATCGCGCCAGCTTTTGGAAACTCGGCAACGATACAACAATCCATTTCTCCACGTTCAGCAAACAAATCATCATGCCATAATTCTTCCGTTAAAAAAGGCATATTCGGATGCAATAACTTAATAATCTGTTCAAAAAAAGCAACGGTAGCCCTATAACTTTCTGCATCAATTGGTTGCTGATAAGCCGGCTTAACCATTTCTAAATACCAGGCGCAGAAATCATCCCAAACCAGTTTGTAGGTAATCATTAAAGCTTCCGATAAACGATATTGTTTAAAATTAGCCTCAATCTCAACCAAAGCTTCATTGAAACGATTTTCAAACCATGAAATCGCTTGTGTATTTGGGTTTTCTAAGTTTTCATCAACTTCCCAACCTTTAACCAGACGGAAGGCATTCCAAATTTTTGAGGCAAAATTACGCCCTTGTTCACAGTAGCTTTCATCAAACATCAAGTCGTTACCTGCAGGCGATGACATTAACATACCCACACGAACAGCATCAGCACCATATTTTTCAATCAGTCCAATCGGATCAGGTGAGTTACCTAATGATTTAGACATTTTACGACCTAATTTATCTCGAACAATACCTGTTAAATACACATTTGTAAATGGTTTTTTACCCATAAACTCATGTCCGGCCATGATCATACGAGCCACCCAAAAGAATAAAATCTCTGGTGCCGTTACCAAATCATTGGTTGGATAATAGTAGTTAATATCTTTATTATCAGGATTTTTAAATCCGTCGAATACGGAAATCGGCCACAACCAGGAAGAGAACCAGGTATCCATTACATCTTCATCCTGTTTGATAAAAGGCTCAAGCTGATGTTTAAAGCCAGCTTTATCGGCTTCTGCACCATGATCATCCAAATGCTTTTTATTCCAGAATTCTTCTAATGCTTCGTCCTTTGTTTTGGCAACTACCCAGTTTCCTTTATCATCATACCAAGCTGGAATTTGTTGCCCCCACCAAAGCTGACGGGAAATGTTCCAATCGCGAACGTTTTCCATCCAATGGCGATAGGTGTTTTCAAATTTATTCGGAATGAGGTTAACCTCACCGTTCAAAACATCATCCAAAGCTGGCTGTGCCATCTCTTTCATCTTTACAAACCACTGCATCGAAAGTTTAGGTTCGATAGCAGCATCTGTCCGTTCAGAGAAACCTACCTGAGATTTATAATCTTCTACTTTTTCTAAATGACCCGCCTCATCCAACAATTTAGCGATCTTTTTACGGGCCACGAACCTGTCTTCACCCACTAAGATTACGGCCAGTTCGTTTAAAGTTCCATCATCATTTAAGATATCAGTAACAGGTAAATTGTGTTTTACGCCCAATTCATAATCATTTAAATCATGCGCTGGCGTAACTTTTAAACAACCGGTACCAAATTCTATATCAACATATTCATCCTCAATTACTGGAATTTCATGATTAACCAGCGGAACAAAAACTTTTTTTCCTTTTAAATGGGTAAAACGCTCATCATTTGGATTAATACAGATCGCTGCATCAGCCATAATCGTTTCTGGACGAGTAGTTGCAACAACAAGATAGTCCGGAGTCTGAAGTCCGGAGTCCGCAGCCTTATCGCCAACAATGGTATAGCGTATGTAATATAATTTTTGATTTACTTCCTTACGGATTACTTCTTCATCAGATACAGCCGTTTTACCAGCAGGATCCCAGTTTACCATACGGATGCCACGATAAATCCAACCTTTCTTATATAGATGAATAAATGAATCGATAACAGCTGCAGAGAGGTCCTCTTCCATCGTAAAACGTGTACGATCCCAATCGCAGCTTGCGCCCAATTTCTTCAATTGCTCTAGAATAATTCCGCCGTATTTTTCTTTCCATTCCCATGCGTATTTCAAAAACTCCTCGCGGGAAAGGTCTTTTTTATCAATGCCCTGCTCCTTTAACATGGCCACAACTTTAGCTTCAGTAGCAATAGATGCATGATCAGTACCCGGAACCCAACAGGCATTTTTACCCTGCATACGTGCTTTACGAATCAAAACATCTTGAATCGTATTGTTCAACATATGCCCCATGTGCAATACTCCAGTTACATTTGGCGGCGGGATGACGATGGTATAAGGCTCGCGCTCATCAGGCTCTGAATGGAAAAACTTCTTTGATAGCCAGTAGCTATACCATTTATCTTCTGTTTCTGCAGGATTGTACTTAGTGGAAATGCTCATGAAAAATTAATATAAAAGCCCAAAAATAGCTAATTAAGCGCAAAGCTAAAAGACTA
This sequence comes from Pedobacter psychrotolerans, assembly GCF_004340665.1. Lineage (GTDB taxonomy): Bacteria > Bacteroidota > Bacteroidia > Sphingobacteriales > Sphingobacteriaceae > Pedobacter > Pedobacter psychrotolerans. The sequence continues at coordinate 509,321 of NZ_SLWO01000001.1, read as the reverse complement.
AAGCAGAAAGATAAATTTTGAAAATTTAGTGTATAGCAATATCCCCTCTTAAAAAGTATTTCTCTTATTAAAAGAAATATTTATAGGCTTCATTCAGATGGATGAAATTGTCTTGCTAAAGCCAAAACCTAACCAAATCAAAATAATTTTTTCCAAATTTGTTGATGAGTAAATTTAATTGGCATTCTGAACCTCTGAGTGATCAAACAATAATCACCAAAGATTTTAAAAACACACAAAATGTACGGCGTTATTTCCAATCACATTTCGGGGAAAGTTGGAAAAACAATCGAACCTTTATGGCTAGGTTTAAAGAGAATGATGGAAAGACTTTAAAAGAGGCAGTAGAAGAGTTTAAGGAACAATATACTTAATTGTCAATCCCATAAGCTTTAATCCAGATCCTGAAAAACATCATCTAGTGCCAATTCAAAACCTGGTAAAACTGATGAAGTTACTTTTTCACTTAAGGTAAATATTTTTGAAGGTTGAAATTTACCAAACTCATTTAAGGTATAAATTAAAATACTTTGATCGCTTTGGCTCACCACCCAATATTCTTTCACACCAAACTCTTGATAAATCTGATATTTATGTAACAGCTCCACTTTAGTATTCCCTGGGGAAAGAATTTCGATAACTAAATCTGGTGCGCCAATGCAGCCCCGATCATCTAATTTATTTTGATCGCATATGATACAGATATCGGGCTGTAATACCGTGAATACATCCTTATCCTGTTTACTTTCTTTAGGGAAACGGACATCGAAAGGTGCGTTATAAACCTCACAAGTTTTACCTTTTAAAAAATGGGCTAATGAATAAGAAATTCTAATCGAAATTTTTTGATGTATGCGTGATGGTGCAGGGCTCATCTTAAAGATTTTACCTTTAATAAGCTCTACCCGATCTTGAAAAAGCCAGTTTAAATAATTCGCATAACTGTAAGTTAATGACGCATCAATATCATTAAATTCCCTTACAGGTTCATCATGTAAATCTGGATAAGGAACTGGCTTATTCATAACCAAATATACTAAGATTTATAGTATAAAAAAAACAAAAGCAAAGTATAGGCAATTTTCTTACTTTAATTAATTTTCAGTCATCTAATCCAAGTCCTGAAACACATCGTCTAGCGCCAATTCAAAACCTATTAAAACAGAAGAAGTTACTTTTTCACTTAAGGTTAATATTTTGAAGGTTGATATTTACCAAACTCATTTAAGGTGTAAATTAAAATACTTTGATCGCTTTGACTCACTACCCAATATTCTTTGACACCAAACTCTTGATAAACCTGATACTTATGTAATAGCTCCATTTTAGTATTGCCCGGAGAAAGGATTTCGATAACTACATCTGGTGCACCAATACAGCCCCGATCATCTAATTTACTTTTATCGCAAACCACACAAATATCTGGCTGAAGTACCGTAAATACATTTTTATCCTCTTTACTTTCTTTTGGAAAACGGACATCGAAGGGTGCAGAATAAACTTTACACAATTGATTTTTAAGAAAGTTCGCTATTGGATTAAAAATGTTCCTGGAAATTTCCTGATGCATCCTGGATGGTGCCGGGCTCATCTTAAAAACTTTACCCTTAATAAGCTCTACCCGATCTTGAAAAAGCCAGTTTAAATAATTCGCATAGCTATAAGTTAATGACGCATCAATATCATTAAATTCCCTAACAGGCTCATCATGTAAATCTGGATAAGGAACTGGCTTATTCATAACCAAATATACTAAGATTTATAGTAAAGTTAAAACTTCATTTTCTGAATTCTAACTGCATTCAAAATTGCCAGTAAAGCTACACCAACGTCAGCAAAAACAGCTTCCCACATGGTTGCAATTCCACCAGCGCCTAAAATTAGAACCAATGCTTTCACAGCAAAAGCCAACGTAATATTTTGTATCACTACCTTTCTGGTTGCCTTGCCAATTTTAATGGCAGTTACAATTTTTGAAGGCTGATCAGTTTGTATCACCACATCAGCGGTTTCAATTGCAGCATCACTCCCCATGGCACCCATCGCAATCCCGATATCGCTGATGGCTAAAACTGGAGTATCATTAATACCATCACCAACAAAAGCAACCACATTATTTTTATCCTCTTTAATTTCTTCTAATCTGGAAACCTTATCTTCAGGTAATAAATCTCCAAAGTAAGAGCTGATGTTTAAACTCGTAGCTACCTTCTTTACAATACTGGTCTTGTCACCACTTAACATTACCACCTGACTAATGCCATTATGATGAAGTTGAGTAATCGCATCAGCTGCATCTTCCTTAATTTCATCGGCAATTAAAACATAGCCAGCATATTTTCCATCAATAGCTAAAACCACGATACTTTCAACCAGGTTGTTAATTTCTGGATTAAAATCGATATTAAATTTTGTCAAGAGTTTAGTGTTCCCTGCTAAGATTTCCTGGCCATTTACCACTCCTTTCAGGCCCATTCCAGAAATTTCCTCTACGTTTTCTGCCTGATAAATGATGTGATCTCCTGCGTATTGAACTATCGCCCTGGCAATTGGATGCGTAGATTTCGCTTCTAATGCAGCTAAAAGACTTATAAATTCATCTTCGCCAATATTGCTTTCTATCTTTTGAACATTGAAAACGCCTTTAGTTAGCGTTCCCGTTTTATCCATCACTACCGTATTTAATTTTGTAATTAAATCTAAAAAGTTAGAGCCTTTAAAAAGAATTCCATGAGCAGAAGCCGCACCTATACCACCAAAGTAACCTAGCGGAATAGAAATAACCAATGCACAAGGACAAGAGATTACCAGAAATACCAACGCACGATATAACCAGGTTTGAAAATGATACTCATTTCCTAAAATTAAAATTGGAACAAGCACCAAAGCAAGCGCTAAAAAAAACACAATTGGTGTATATACTTTTGCAAACTTGCGAATAAACAATTCTGTTTTTGCCTTTCTGGTTGTAGCATTCTGAACCATTTCTAAAATCCGAGATAGTGCACTGTCAGCAAAGATTTTTGTCACCTTAATTTCGATCACCTGATCTAAGTTAAGCATACCTGCCAGTACACTTTCTCCTTTATTAATAGTCCTCGGACTGCTTTCTCCTGTTAATGCGGCGGTATTAAAACTACTCTTCTCTGATTGCATTTCGCCATCTAAAGGAATTTTTTCGCCTACTTTGATTTGTATGGTTTCGCCAATGATTACCTTTTCCGGATTAACACTTTCATACTGTCCGTTGCGTAATACATGGGCTACATCAGCACGCACGTCTAATAATGCGGAAATATTTCTTTTTGCCCGATTTACCGCAGCCATCTGAAATAACTCACCGAAAGTATAAAAAAGCATCACCGTTACACCTTCAGGGTACTCACCTATGGCAAATGCGCCAATGGTTGCGATAGACATTAAAGAAAATTCAGTAAAGAAATCTCCCGCTTTAAAAGTTTCCCAAACCTCCTTCAATACAGGAATACCTACCGGTAGATAAGCAACAACATACCAGTAAGGCCGGATAATAGTAAAGGCATCAACTTTCAAAATATGGTCGAAAACAATTCCAATCAACAACATGGCTAATGTAACCAACGCAGGTAAATATGTTCTAAATGCAGATGGATCGCCACCATGATCGTGGTCATCTCCATCTTCATGCGAATGTTTATGTTGAGGTTTAGAATGGGCTTTGGTACTGCAGCAACTATCTTCTTGATCGTGATTATGGCTCATTATATTTATGCTAACTATATTATTTATTTAAATGCTGAAGGAAATACATTTTGACATTAACAATCTAATAGATCAAAAAATTATCAAAGTAGTAAAATGTGGCGTAAGCGACATCCTATCCACCATAAACCTTCATTTTAAATCTGTTAAATAACAGATGACCAAATTTAGAGAAAATTAAATGCTTTACGCTTAATCATTCTTGATAGTGATTTTTTTGACAAGCACACAATAAATAATGTTAAAAAATGTTAATACTGTTATAAAGATTGAAATCATGAAATCCATTAAAATCTCATTTTCAGCATCAGAAATTATCAGACGTCTCGGTTTGGCAAAAATATACTATTGGTTTAACAAGTAATATTCTTGGTATAAAGCTTCAGTATTAATTAGTATTTCATAAATTTCGCAGTAATAACTAACTTATTCAAACGAATGAAATACCAAAATTTGAAAACATATTTTGCCGCACTTGGTATAGTTGCTGCCGGCCTTTCTGCCAACGCACAAACCACGAAAAAATTTATTGACCCGGCAAACATGGATCTATCCGTAAAACCTGGAGATGATTTTTACACTTATGCCAGTGGTACCTGGGTTAAAAACAATCCTGTTCCAGCCAAAGAAACTCGTTGGGGCTCATTTAATGAACTTCGCGATTTCAACATCAATGCTGTAAAAACGCTAGTAGAAGATGCTGCAGCTGATAAATCTGCACCTGCGGGTTCAGTTAAACGCCGTGTCGGCGATTTTTTTGCCGCAGCAATGGATACTGTAGCTATTGAAAAATTAGGCTACACGCCAATCAAAGCCGATCTGGAAAAAATAAATCAAATTAAAGACATTCAGGGTGTTTTAGACCAGGTTGCTTACATGCGTGTGAGTGGAATGGGCAGCCCAATGTTCGGTGTTGGTATTGGTCAGGATCGCAAAAACGTAAGCAAATACATGGTTAACATTGGTCAGGGAGGTACAACTTTGCCAGATCGTGATTACTATTTAAAGGATGATACCAGAAGTGTTAAAATCCGCGAGGCTTACAACACCTATATGACTACCCTGCTTACTTTAACTGGAAGTGATGCTGAAGCTGCAAAACAAAAGGCTGCCACAGTTTTCAAAATCGAAAAACAGTTAGCAGAAGCGCAAATGAGCCGCATGGAAATGCGTGATCCATATGCCACTTATAATAAATTTACCGTAACTGATCTGAATAAGAAAACACCTGACATTAACTGGGCTGCTTTCTTGCCAAAATTTAAAATTAAGGGACAGGATACCGTTTTGGTGTCATCACCTAAGTTTTTGGCCAGTTTAGATGGCATGTTGAAATCAGTTCCACTGGCAGATTGGAAAACATATTTACAATGGAATATCTTGAAAAATTCTGCAGGAAGTCTAAGTTCTCCATTTGTTAAGGCAAATTTTGCTTTTACTCAGGCTCAAACAGGTCAGAAAGTGCAAACTCCACGCTGGCAACGCATGTCATCTTTAACTGATGGCACTATTGGTGAATTATTAGGTCAGCTTTACGTTGCTAAATATTTCAAACCAGAAGCGAAAGCAAGAATGGATGCCATGATTGTTAATTTACGCAAGGCTTTCGAGATCAGAATTAATGGCTTGGAATGGATGAGTGCAGAAACCAAGAAAAAAGCATTAGAAAAACTTGCTGCCTTTAAACCAAAAGTAGGTTATACCACAAAGTGGGAAACTTATACTGGGTTAGACATTAAAAGAGATACATATTTTCAGAACTTACGTAACGCGAGTATCTGGAGTTACAACGATAATGTAAACAGACTAGGCAAACCGGTTGATCGCAATCGTTTTGGTATGACCCCACCAACGGTTAATGCGTCATATAGCCCAACCATGAATGATATTACCTTCCCTGCCGGAATTTTACAGTTCCCATTCTTTGATCCAAATGCTGATGATGCGGTAAACTATGGCGGAATTGGTGCAGTAATTGGACATGAAATGAGCCATGGTTTCGATGATAGTGGAAGTCAGTACGATGCACATGGTAACTTAAAAAACTGGTGGACAGCTGAAGATAAAGCTAAATTCGATGCTAAAACAAAAGCTTTAGGCGAGCAATTTGATGCCTATACTGTTTTAGATACCGTTCACGTCATTGGTAAATTAACCATGGGCGAAAACATTGGCGATTTAGGTGGTTTAAACGCAGCTTATACAGCCTTCAAAATGACGAAGCAAGGTCAAAGTAATGAAAAGATTGATGGTTTTACGCCAGATCAGCGTTTCTTCTTATCATGGGCACAAGTTTGGAGAGGTAATATTTTACCAGAAAGTGCGGCACAATTAATCAAAACAGATCCACATTCTCCAGGCCCATACCGTACCATTGGAGCACCTGTTAATATGGATGCCTGGTATACGGCTTTTGATGTGAAACCTGGCGATAAATTATACAAAAAACCAGAAGACAGAATTAGAATGTGGTAAATAAGGTGGAGGTTTGAAAGGTAGAAGGCGTAAAGCTATTCCTCATTCGACCTAAATCTATACTCTACTAATTCATACATTATGCAAACGCTCCCACAACCATGGGAGCGTTTCGTTTTATTTTTCATCGAGATTTAATTCAGGATCAAACCAAAATCCATGAGAATCATTATATCTTTGATCCACTTATGCATCCATCGTCATTATCCATGAAAGCTACACTTAAAATTTTTTCCCTGCTGGCCTTAAGCTTAATGGCTTTCAGTGTTTCCGCTCAGAATAAACTCATCAGTTTAGATAAATTAATTAATAAAACAGACCCCGCCTGGCCACTGGTACAAAAGTGGATTGATTCTGCAAAGAATAAAGTAGAAGTTTTACCTGTTGATTCATCCAAAGCCAAAGAAGTGCTGTATAATGCGCAAATGACTACCTATGCTACCCTTGGATCAGTTATTTACAATACCGGCGGCATTATGGTAGACAATGGCTGGATCAGAATTTTAGGCTCAGGCAGTGAAAGATTAACACGCAATATCGCTGAATGGAACAAGGGTAAAACCATCAAAGAATATGGAGACAATATTCCTTATCTACTCATTGCCGATGATGCCGTTGGCGGTTTCTTCGCGATTAATTATGGAGGTTTAGGACCGGATGTTAAAAACGTTTATTATCTGGAACCCAATACACTAACCTGGCAACCCCTTGGTGCTGGCTATGGCGAATTCTTAATCTTTTGCTTTGATAGCGACTTGTCTAAATTTTACAAAGGCTTACGCTGGAGCACATGGGATCAGTTTATTGGTAATTTGGCCGACACCAAAACCTATAGTTTTCGCCCTTATCTATGGGAACAAGGCACAGATATTGAAAAGTGTACCAGAAAACTCGTAGGCATTGAAGAAATGTATAATTTCAACATTATGAAATCAAAAGAGTTGAATGCAGATAAAGGAATAAAGAAAGACGACACGAAAAAAGACGAAACGAAACAATAAACTTAATCTCGATTGAATAAAATGCCAAGCAGTGAAGAACAGATCAATCAAATAAAAAACACTAGAATATATATTTTAGATTTAGTAAAAGATTTAAGCATCGAACAGCTTAATAAAATTCCTGCTGGTTTTAATAATAATATCATCTGGAATATTGCACATTTAACTGCTGCGCAACAAAACCTCTGTTATTCAAGATCACACTTATTGCCTACTGTGGAAGATAAACATCTTTTCCCTTTCTTAAGTGGAACGAAACCAGATAGCCTCCTTAGTGAAATCGAAATAAAGGATATTTACAATACTTTTTTAGCCAGCATAGATCAATTTAAAATTGATTACGCCAACAATCTGTTTTTAAAATTCGATCAATGGGATAAACGCTATGGAATAAAATTAAAAAACATTGAAGATGCCATAAACTTTGTTCCTTTTCACGAAGGCATGCACATTGGTTACATCATGGCACTTAAGAAGCTGGTTTAGGTTAAATATATTTTGCCTGGATTTTCTTTGGCAATTTAGCCAAAACCATTGCTCTTGAATCAGCCACCCTTGATTTTAGTTCCTGATCATTAAAAACTTCGAGATTTTCAACCATAATCCATTGCCTTTTTGCCAAATGATAAGCCTGTGCAATTCCATCTCTTGCAGTTAATTCATCAAAATCATCAGGATTGCATTTTATCGAAAACCTGCTTCCCTCCTCAATAGCAATAATGATGTATATTTTTTCTTCGATCATAAAACACAAATGATCCCATTTCATTCCCTCGGTTGTACCCGGCAGACTTAAACAGTATTCTCTAAAAGATTCAATGTCCATGGAGTTGGTTTGGTGGTTTGGTGGTTTGGTGGTTTGGTGGTTTGGTGGTTTGGTGAAACTAGGATAGATTGTACTATGTTTGTATCATTATAACTCACTGATTCACGAAAATAATAATTTTTGATCTATTATCTTAAAATCGTTTAATCCAAACCATGAATATTATAACCCCAACTGCCGACGGTTCCAACACCCTTTATAATGAAACCATCGGGGAGCATTACCATAGCAAACATGGTGCTTTGCAAGAAAGCAGGCATGTTTTTATAGATGCCGGATTAAAATTTGTTTCAGCAGAAAAATCAGATATTTCCATTCTGGAGGTTGGCTTTGGAACAGGATTAAACTTTATACTCAGTGTAGATTATTGTTCTCAACATAACATTCATTTAGATTACACCAGTATTGAGGCTTTTCCACTCACCACTGAAGTGATTAATCAAACCGGTTATTCAGCATATGTTTCGTCAGAAATCTGGAATAGTTTTATTAGCAATTATAATGAAGCTTTACATCACCCACAAGCCCTATCCGAACATTGTAAGCTTGAAATTCCACATACCACACTCGACAACTTTACAACAGTAAAAAGATTTGACCTTATTTATTACGATGCTTTCTCCGTGCAGCATCAGCCTGAAATGTGGACGAACGAAATCATTGCCCATGCCTGCAATTTCTTAAAACCTGGCGGTACTTTTGTTACCTATGCCATTACCGGAAACCTTAAACGTGCGGTAAAAGCATGTGGTTTTACTATCGAAAAACTACCTGGTGCACCAGGTAAAAGAGAAATGCTCAGGGCAATTAAAATCTGACAAAAAGTAGACTGCAAGCAAAAACCACCATTCTATTAGTTTGTTAATCTATACAAAAGCGAATATCATGGAAAAAAGAACATTAGGAAAAACAGATTTAAATATAGCGCCCATTGTATTTGGAGGAAATGTTTTTGGCTGGACGATTGACGAACAGAAGTCTTTTGAAATACTCGATCATTTTGTGGATGGTGGTTTTGATTTTATCGATACAGCCGATGTATATTCACGCTGGGTTCCGGAAAATAAAGGTAGAGAATCAGAAACGATTATCGGCAACTGGTTAAAAAAGCGCAACAGACGCCATGATGTTGTTATCGCAACGAAAGTAGGGTCAGATATGGGGCAAGGCAAGTCTTTAAGAAAAGATTATATCATTAATCAGGTTGAACATTCCCTTTCCCGCCTGCAAACAGATTATATTGATTTGTACTTTTCTCATTTTGATGACGAGACTACGCCTGTTGAAGAAACGTTAAGCGCATATGAAATTTTAATTAAAGCTGGTAAAGTACGTTGGATTGGTGCCTCTAATTTTTCTGCTGAAAGGTTAAAAGAATCTCTGATTTTCTCTGCACAACACCATATTCCGAGATATGAAGTTTATCAACCAGGATACAATTTATTTGACAGAGAAGAATTTGAACGCGAACATGAAAAAATTTGTCTGGATCATGATTTAGGTGTAATCAGCTACTATGCGCTAGCCAGCGGTTTTCTAACCGGAAAGTACCGCAACGAAGAAGATTTAAAGAAAAGTCAGCGTGGTGGCGGCGTTAAAAAGTTTTTAAATGACAGGGGCTTCCAAATTCTCGATGCATTGGATCAGGTAGCAGATAAATATCATGTAGAACAAGCATCTGTAGCCTTGGCATGGCTTATTCATCATCCGTCCATAACAGCACCTATTGCAAGTGTAACAGATCTCAGTCAATTAAAATCTTTTACAGCAGCAGCCAATCTACAATTGATGCCAGAAGATATTTCTCTATTAAACAAGGCGAGCAGCTATTAACAAATAATCACTTATATTTAAATGCCCGATTAATCAAACATTTAATCGGGCATTTTGTATTAAACTGAATTTATAACACGATGAAAGAAAAACTTACTTTTTTGCCTAAGCTGGCCCTTGTTCTTTTTTGCCTAATTAGTCTAACATACATCGCGATTTTAGGACAATCGCTTTTGGCGCCATTACTTTTTTCTTTCCTGATGGCTATTCTCCTGCTCCCTGTAGGCAATTTTTTAGAACATAAGTTCAGGTTTAAAAGAAGTCTGTCTACTATTCTTGCCGTCATTCTAATGATTGCTGTAATTGGCGGTATTATCTATTTCTTCGGAAATCAATTAAGCGATTTATGGGCAGACTGGCCTTTACTTAAACAAAAAGCCAATGTCTCCTTTCATGAATTGCAACATTGGATCTCAACCACTTTTCATGTGAATACTGAAAAGCAACTGGCATATCTAAATGACAGCACAGAAAAGGCCTTGGCTACGAGCGCTACAATTGTGGCTACAACACTCGCCACCTTATCCTCAACCCTTTTGTTTTTAGGTTTCACCTTATTATTTACCTTCTTTATTTTAAATTATCGCAGGGTATTATTTACTTTCCTCACATCCGTTTTTAAAGAAGAGCATAAAGAAAAGGTAACTGAAATTGTCAGTCAGATTCAATACATTATCAAGAAATATATCATCGGTTTATTTTTACAGATGTTGATTGTAACGGTTTTGATGATCGCCATTTTAAGTTTATTAGGTGTCAAATATGCTGTTCTATTAGGCCTTGTAGCAGGCATTTTCAATGTCGTTCCTTATCTGGGTATCTTTTTCGCCTTGCTGGTAAGCTGTTTAATCACTTTTGCAACAGCAGGTGCAGGTAAGGTTTTGCTGGTTTTAATCACATTTATAGGTATTCATGCCATTGATGGCAATATTCTAATGCCACTGGTTGTTGGCTCTAAAGTAAAAATCAATGCCCTTTTTGCCTTCCTCGGAATCATCATAGGCGAAATGATCTGGGGTATTTCAGGCATGTTTTTATGCATTCCTTACCTGGCCATGTTAAAGATCATATTTGACCGGGTAGACAACTTGAAGCCTTGGGGAATTTTAATGGGCGAAGAATATAAACCCCAAAAGAAAAAGCGTGTTTACCAAATCACCAAAAAAATCAAGTTAGAAGAAAAAGATTAATAGTAAAACTTACTTAATGAAACCTTTATTTGTTTTACTAATCGTATACGTGGCTATATTGGCCTTTGGCAGCCACACCACTTTCGACAAAGGAAATATTTTCGCGGGGAATATTGCCATGTCAGTGATGCTTCTTTTTACGGCAATTGGTCATTTTAAATTCAAAACGGCTATGGCTGCTATGATTCCAATATTTATACCCAGAAAGGTGGAGATTGTTATTTTTACAGGCGTACTTGAAATTTTATTTGCCATTGGCTTGGGCATAGAAAACACCCGGTATTACACAGGCATCGCACTTATTGTATTTTTGATTACCATTCTACCAGCCAATATCTATGCGGCTAAAAATCGAATCAATTACGAAAGTTTATTTAAACCCGGCCCCGGAATCAAATATTTGTGGTTTAGAATTCCATTTCAATTTTTCTTAATCGCCTGGGTTTGGTACTTTAGCATCAGATAAAATATAAATATGCCTAATCATCCAATTCCTGCAGCTGCTGATCATCCTGCTGGCGCCTTTAACAGATTACTTACCGTTCTTGATACACTACGTACGCAATGCCCATGGGATAAGAAACAGACCATGGAAACACTACGCCATTTAACGATTGAAGAAACCTACGAGTTAAGTGATGCCATTTTGGAAGGTGATTTGAATGAGATTAAAAAAGAATTAGGTGATGTAATGATGCACCTGGTTTTTTATTCACGTATTGCATCCGAAACCGATGCTTTTAACATTACTGATGTTTTAAATGGCGTATGTGATAAACTGGTGAATCGCCATCCACATATATATGGCGATGTTGAAGTGCAGAATGAGGAAGATGTAAAACGCAATTGGGAGCAAATTAAGCTAAAGGAAGGGAATAAATCTGTGCTTGCAGGTGTTCCTACTTCATTACCGGCTTTAGTAAAAGCATCACGTATTCAAGAAAAAGCCCGCGGTGTAGGTTTTGATTGGGAAGATAAAAATCAGGTTTGGGAAAAAGTAGAAGAAGAACTTCAGGAATTTAAAGCAGAATTTAATGTAGTCGATCACACGGCAATAGATATTGAAAAAGCTGAGTCAGAATTTGGTGATGTACTTTTTTCATTAATTAATTACGCTCGCTTTATCAATATTAACCCTGAAAATGCGCTGGAAAAAACCAATAAAAAATTTATTAAACGCTTTCAGTATTTAGAAGAGAAAGCCAAAGAAAATGGCAAGGCTTTAGCAGATATGACACTCGCCGAGATGGACATTTATTGGAATGAAGCGAAGAAACTATAAATATGAGTGCTGAATTTAAAGATTATCAAACACCTAAAAATCTGGTGAACATTATCACTTTCAATGTTACGGACACGAAAAGCTTGGATGGCGGTATTGTTCCCTGGGTAAATATTGGACATGCAAATGAGGAGATCCTGAATCTGGTTGATGCAGATGAAATTGTAATTCCTGAACATGATATTACGATTTCCATAGATTACCCACTTCAAAATCCGGAGACTTTTCAGTTCTACTCATCCATCGGATTTTCGAGAAAACTATTATTGATAGAAATCAGGGAGAAGTTTCTGGAACTTTCAACCAGGACTGATGAGTCATTCGACAGCAATGCTTTTGATCTGGTTGCTTTGGATGTTTATAAAACCGATGCCGGAAAAATTGAAATTACTTTAGATCTTGATGCGTAAACTCTTCGTAGGTTGATAAGTCTGGTAAAATATAGACTGAACGATTAAAACTCTAAAAAAGAGTAAAATCGCAAATTTAATATAAATTTTGCGATTACATTCGCAAAATTTATATTAAATTTGCGATTATGATTTCCAGGGCTATATCAAATTCTATCGAAAAGCATCTAAAAGACGAAAAAGCAATAATACTTTTAGGTCCGAGGCAAGTAGGCAAAAGCACTTTACTCCAACAACTCTCGTCAACGTTTTCTAGTCCTGTTACCTGGTGGAATGGAGATGATGCAGACATCAGGGCTATCTTAACCAACACAACCTCTACCGCCCTTCGTTCTTTATTAGGAAAAACAAAAACACTGGTAATTGATGAGGCACAACGAATTGACAATATTGGTATATCCATTAAATTAATCATCGACCAATTAAAAGATGTTAAGGTAATTGCTACAGGTTCTTCAGCTTTTGAATTGGCTAACCATATCAACGAACCCCTAACCGGTAGAAAGTGGGAATACAATTTATTTCCTTTCTCTTTTGGAGAAATGGTTAATGAACACGGATTACTTCAAGAAAAAAGACTCTTGAATCATCGTTTAGTTTACGGTTATTACCCTGAAATTGTTAATCATCAAGGCGAAGAGGAAACTAGATTAAAACAATTATCAGATAGTTATTTATATAAAGATATCTTAACCTGGGAAAAAATTCAGAAACCTGATAAAATGGAGAAATTAATTCAGGCATTAGCTTTCCAGGTTGGAAATGAAGTTTCTTATCATGAATTGGGCCAATTAACAGGACTAGATAATCAAACCACAGAAAAATATATTGATTTACTGGAAAAGGCATTTATTGTTTTCCGATTAGGTTCACTAAGCAGGAATTTGAGAAATGAATTAAAGAAAAGCAGGAAAATTTATTTCTATGATAACGGCATTAGAAATGCGGTGATCAATCAATTTAGTCCGGCAACTTTAAGACAAGATATTGGTGCGCTTTGGGAGAATTTTGTAATTAGTGAAAGGGTAAAGTTTCTTGCTTACAACCAAATTAATTGCAATCAGTATTTTTGGCGAACACATGCACAGCAAGAAATTGATTATATCGAAGAAAGGAATGGAGTAATGAATGCTTATGAAGTGAAATGGAATCAAAAAACCAAGGCTAAATTTCCAAAAACATTTTTAGATGCCTATGAAAATGTAGAAACTAAAGTGATTACGCCTGATAATTTACAGGAGTTTTTGTTATGAGTAAAACACCCCATCAACATAATACCACTTCCCATTTTCTAATATGAAGTTTGATTTTTCATGGAGTACCTCAGTTTGAAACTTTTTATTCAGGTAAAAGGCTTTAAATTCTACGATACTAATATCGGCAGCAATAATTTCCAGTTTTACCCATTTTGTATTTTTTGCACTTTGAAGATAGGCATCTTTTCCATTTCCCTTTTGCCTGCTTACATGTGTAGTTTCAAAAAGATAGTCGGCCTCTGCTAAAACAAAAGCCGAATACCTCGACCGCATTAAAGCCTCAGCAGTTGGTGCCGATTTGAGTTTAAGATGATAAGGTTGACAGCAATTTTCATATTGCAAACCACTTCCACAAGGACAATTCATATTATTAATTAACTTCATTTAAATAGTAAGAACTATTCATTTTCCTATTGGGCTCAAAATTATCATAAATCATTTTAACACCATCACTAAATCTGTATTTATGTTCTAAAGTAGCTTTTAAGCCATTGATTAAATTACATTCTTTTTCGCTGAAGTAAAAATTATGCTGGCTAAAATATTCCATGATGATGTTAAACCGACGCCGGTCAGTGTATTCAGCATCAACCAATAACCTAAGTTCTTCTATCTTTTTCAAAATATTCGAATGCATTACCTGGGGCTTTAATTCTGGAATAAGATTGATCATCCCATCCTCTGAAATAACAACCAAAACAATGCCCGTCTTTTTCTCCATAAACTCATAATACCTAATGGCTGAATTAAGCCTGGCTCCTCGAGATGAATCACCATAAGAACTGGCAATTCCATCCAGAATCACGCCTATTCCATAACACCAGCAATTGGTATCCAATAATACCGCACCATCAATAGATGTAATTTGCTGCATTAAACTTCTATTTAAAACAACAGGCTTTACTTTGAAAGATTGTTCACTAAGTCTTTCAGCCTCTTCTTTTGCCGCATTGGTAATTACTAGAATTGTTCCGTGTTTCTGATTTGTGGCTTCAATGGTAATTTCCCATAATTTATTCAGCCGATCACGTTCTATATCTTTAAAAACCCTGTTTAATGTAGAATAAAACTTTTCCTTGTTAATTTGTTCGCTATACAAACTGGGCATCCTGAAGGCAACGGAAAGCATAATTTTATGATGATGCAAAACTTCCCAATGAAAATGTTTAGTAAAATGAATTACAAATAACGATTCTTCGTGGTGGTTATATTTACCCGTAATTTTTCCCAGTCCGTAAATATAGACTGAATCAGAAATCAACAGATTTTTATGGTCGGCCAATTCTAAAAACTTTCTCACTTTCCTAAAATCTTTTATGAGAATAGGTTCTTCCAGTGCAATAGTTAAACTTATATTTTGGTGATTTTTTCTGGCAATGATCATTTTACCCAAGCCCTCTTCACCTTCATATTTTAATGAGGAGATGGTGTTACAGGCATCATACAAAATATGAAGGTTGTGTCCGTTTTGTCCGCTTGCCGAAACCGTCTTCATAAAATCATGCGCTGCGGAACTAACCAGTTCATCTCTGCTTTTAGATAAAATTTTAAATTCCGATAGCGATTTTGCTTTCAATGCATTTGTACTGGCATTTAAATAAGTTTTAATGATACTCTCAATAAACGAGCGACTTATTTTTTGCGTTTTGGTAGCGGTTGAATAATCCTTCGTTAAGGTATAATAAGTATTCATCACACTTTTATTCAGTTCTGTAACCACAAAAACCAAATAACCATTAATGTAAGCCGGATTAGAAATAAAACTTTCTACTGTTCTGCTTTTAGCATGATTTCTTAAAATTCGTTGTATTTCAGCTAAATATTGATTGGTAAGATAAGCAGAAACTTCGCTATCTGAATCTTTTGGTGCTGGAAGAATAACCTTTGGAATTGATTGCAAACTTATAAAATCCCTGACGCAATAATCACAGTCTTTACATTCTAAGTGAATGAAAGCCTTTTCAGGTTCATTATTTACCCTAACCCCAATCATGAAGACTTTTGGGTATAACCGCTCGTCTAATGAATCAAAAAGTTCTTCTGCGGCAAGCTGTAGCGATATTTGGCAGTGTAGCTGTTCTTCCCAAATTAAATTATTGCAACCCATCATAGTTGTTCACGAATTTAAATTAGGTACAGATTTCTACATGTTGAATATTACTTTAAAGATTATCTTCAAAGATATTTGATTTCGCAATATACCTTTGTTAAAAAAGGTTAAGCATCAGTAATTTTAATGAGATGTTTAAAGCAGGTGAATTAAACTATTTTTACGTAAAATTGCAGTTCGAAAAATGAGGTATTTCTTTCACATTGCATATCAGGGTCAGTATTTTAGTGGTTGGCAAAGACAACCTGGTGTTAAAAGCGTACAAGAAGTTATTGAACAAACGCTTTCCAAAATATTAAAATCACCAATCGCAATAAATGGTTGTGGAAGAACCGATGCCCATGTCCACGCCAGTCAGTTTTTTTTCCATGCAGATTTTGAAAAAGAAATTGAATTTGATTTACTTTTCATCCTAAACAAAGCCCTGCCTTATAACATTGCTGTTTTCGATATTATCAAAATGGAGGGAAAGCCACACGCCCGTTTTGATGCCGTTCAGCGGAAATACGACTACTTTTTACATACTTACAAAGACCCCTTTTTGAGCACACAAAGTTCGCTTTACCAGGAAGCAAATTTTGATTTACATAAAATGAAAGCGGCAGTTAATCTTTTAACAAAGTATAATGATTACAGGGCTTTCTGTACCCATCCAAATAAGTACGACCATACCAAATGTAACGTAATGGAAGCAGATTTATTTGTAAATGCTAAAGGAGATAGATTTCGTTTTAACATTGCCAGTAACCGTTTTTTGGGTAAAATGATTCGTATCATTATGGGTCAGCTTATAAAAGTTGGCAAAGGTGAATTAAGCGTAGATGCGTTCGAAAGTCATTTTATTGATTTGCAAATTGGCAATGTTATTGCACCTGCTCACCCAACAGGTTTATACCTTTCTAAAGTTACTTATCCTTACCTAAATCTAGAGCCAAGAACCGATTTGGTTTCGATGATTGAAGGCACACACTGGATTTCAATTTAAATAGTGTAGCACTTTTACTAAGAGCTCCGTTTAAGCTTAAAATAAAACCGAGAATTAAATGAAAAATCTATTAATCGCTTTCGCTTTATTATTATGTTTGACCAGCAGCTGTAAAAAAACAACATCAAAATCTTTAATTCCAAATGGTAATTATTCTGGTGTATTGGAAGTATCTTCAGATGTATACAAGATGCCGTCCATTTACCCAATCACCATCACTTTTGAAAACGAAAAATACAAGGTTAGTTCTGATCCAGCCAGCAAAGAAGTTGGTGGTTCCGGAACGTACTCATCAAATGGAAGCATCGGAAATTTCAATGATGAAAATATCTGGCAAGCAAATTTTGATTGGAACATGATTTTAAAGGGTGAATATGAAATTCGATCTAACGGGAATGATTTGATTTTAATCAAAAGATTTAAAGCATCTACCCAAACTCCGCCTCCAGCTGTAACCATCGTTCAAACGTACTACAAATACATTTTAAAGAAAGTCAAATAATACTATCTCAGCCATCTTTAAAAGAAAAACCCTCTTCAAGCTAGTGCTCAAAGAGGGTTTCATTTATTTAATATTCTGCTTTAGTATCTTAGCTTAACTAAGCATCAATCTTGGCATATTTTGCATTGCGCTCAATAAACTCTCTACGTGGCGCAACTTCATCACCCATCAACATAGAAAAAGTATGATCACATTCTGCAGCACTTTCAATAGTAGCTTGTAACAGCGTACGTGTAGCCGGATTCAAAGTGGTATCCCAAAGTTGTTCTGCATTCATCTCACCCAAACCTTTATAACGTTGGATGTGTACACTATCTTCTTTACCATTACCTTTAATTCGCTGTACAGCCGCATCACGTTGTACATCATTCCAGCAATATTCAAAATCCTTACCTTTTTTAACCTGATAAAGCGGTGGTGATGCAATATAAACATAACCAGCCTCGATTAAAGCCCTCATATAACGGTAGAAGAAAGTTAAAATCAGGGTAGTAATGTGAGAACCATCAATATCCGCATCCGTCATGATTACGATTTTGTGATAACGAAGTTTCGTCATATTCAAAGCCTTATCATCTTCCGGCGTACCAATGCTTACACCAATTGCCGTGAACATATTTTTAATCTCGTCGTTCTCGTAAATCTTGTGCTCCATCGCTTTCTCCACGTTCAAAATCTTACCCTTCAAAGGTAAAATAGCCTGAATGTTTCTATCACGACCTTGTTTAGCAGTACCACCCGCCGAGTCACCCTCTACTAAGTAAATTTCACACTTTACAGGATCACTATCAGAGCAATCGGCAAGTTTACCTGGCAAGCCAGAACCACCCATTACACTCTTACGCTGAACCATTTCGCGTGCTTTACGTGCCGCAGCACGAGCCGTAGCCGCTAAGATCACCTTGTTAACGATCATTTTAGCCTCCTTCGGATTTTCTTCCAAATAAGCACCCAATGCCTCGCCAACAGCAATATCTACAGCACCCATTACCTCACTGTTACCCAGTTTAGTTTTAGTTTGCCCTTCAAATTGCGGCTCTTGTACTTTTACAGAAACTACAGCTGTTAATCCCTCTCTAAAGTCATCACCGGTAATTTCCATTTTAAGGTTCTTTAACAAACCCGATTTATCGGCATAACTTTTTAAAGTACGCGTTAAACCTCTACGGAAACCAGCAATATGTGTTCCACCCTCATGTGTATTAATATTGTTTACATAAGAGTGAACATTTTCAGAATAACTGTCGTTGTATTGGAAAGCCAATTCAACAGGAACACCATTTTTAATCCCATCAATATAAATTGGTTCTGGTAAAAATGATGCCCTGGTTCCATCTAAAAAGGAAACAAATTCTTTTAAACCACCTTCTGATTGAAAAACTTCTGATAAGAATGTTCCATCCTCTAAAGTTTCACGCTCATCTGTTAAGGTTAATTTAATTCCTTTATTCAAGAAAGCCAATTCGCGCAAACGAGCAGCTAAAGTATCGTATTTGTATTCAGTTGTTTGTGTGAAAATTGAAGCATCCGGACTGAAAGTTACAATTGTACCACGTTTATCAGTCGTACCAACTTCTTTAACGTCATACTGCGGAACACCAATTTTGTATTCCTGCATCCAGATTTTACCTTCACGATGTACTTCGGCTTTTAAATCGGTTGATAGTGCGTTAACACAACTTACCCCCACACCGTGTAAACCACCAGAAACTTTATAGGTATCCTTATCAAATTTACCTCCTGCGTGCAAAACCGTCATTACGATTTCTAGCGCCGATTTATTTTCTTTTGTATTAATTCCGGTTGGAATCCCACGACCGTTATCTTCAACCCGGATCGAGTTTCCTTCTAATATTCTTACGTCGATTGTATCTGCATGACCGGCTAAAGCCTCATCAATAGAGTTATCCACAACCTCGTAAACCAAGTGGTGTAAACCCTTCACACCAGTATCACCTATATACATCGAAGGGCGCTTACGCACCGCTTCCAAACCTTCTAAAACCTGTATATTATCTGCCGAATAATTTGACTTTGAATCTTGTTCTTCGCTCATATTTTAATAAAAACTATAAGTACCAAAAATACGCAAAATTTGCCATTTATACTAAAATGTGGATAAGTTTTAAACCTGCAAATCATTAGAAAGATAATGCCTTCCAGGTGGTTTAAATCAGGTTTTGAAAAGCAAAACCTGTGTTTCAATTCAGTGTTAGGCCCGCTTTACGTTTCAAGGCCCGTAGAAAGAACGGGCGCTTTCCATTTCAATCGGGTTTAATAGGCAAAACAAGTCGTTCTTGGGTTGGTTTAGCCGCCATGCAACCGCCAATTTTATCAGAAAAGGGCCACCTAAACCCGATAAAAGCGAACATGGAGCAGCAGCCTTTTCGGCTGATTAGCGGAGTAAAGCGATTAGCGGGAACCAGCCTAAAAATGAAAAACTTAACCTGCTTTCCAAATCATCTTTAGCCATTAATCTAATTTGGCTGGCGCTAAGCGTAACTCTTAATTGCATTTAAAAACTAATTTCTATAAGTTTGTTAAAATTTATTAAACAATAATGGAAAGAAAAACCTTTAAAACCTTTGGTTTATTTGCTACAGCTGCTTTAATTACAGCATTTTCTGCATGCCAAAACAAAGACGCTAAAACCACTGAAACTAAAAAAACAGATAGCACCACTGCGGCAGTTTCTGTTAACGAAAAAATAGTATTTGTTAACCAAGACTCTTTGTTAACCAAATACGATTACTATAAAGACCTTAAAAATAAATTTGAGAAAAAAACCAAAGATGCGCAGTCAGATCTGCAATCAAAACAACAAGCTTACCAACGCGAAGTCACTCAATATCAACAATCTGCAGGCACACTTTCAGCTGATCAACGTAAATCTACAGAAGAGCGTTTAGGCAGAAAAGGTCAGGAATTACAAGCTTATCAGCAAAATGCTGGTGGTGCTTTACAAAATGAGCAAGCTGTAGAAACCGAAAAACTTTATGATAAAGTAGCTGGATACTTGAAAACTTACTCGAAAGAAAAAGGCTATAAAATGGTTCTAACTTTCTCTAAAGGCAATAGCGCAATTCTTTTTGCTGATGAATCTCTTGATATTACATCTGAAGTAATTAAAGGACTTAACGCAGAATACACTAAAAAATAATTACTAAAACATTAAATATAAATGCTCCGGTTAATCGGGGCATTTTTTTTGTGTCATCATTTAATATGGAGAATCAAAAACACGAAGAATTTATGAAGATGGCCATTGCGCTATCTGTTGAAAATGTAACAGAAAATGTTGGAGGGCCATTTGGCGCAGTGATCGTAAAAGATGGAAAATTTGTAGCAGGCTCAGCCAATAAGGTAACTTCAACAAATGATCCAACAGCACATGCAGAGGTTTCTACCATCCGCTTAGCATGTACTGAACTGCATACGTTTGATTTAAGTGGGTGTGTTATTTACACCAGTTGCGAACCATGCCCGATGTGTTTAGGTGCTATTTACTGGGCTAAAATTGATACGATTTATTATGCCAACACAAAAACTGATGCTGAAAACATTGGTTTTAGCGATAAATTTATCTACGAAGAACTGGAGAAACCAATGGAAAAAAGATCATTACCTGTGGTTCAAATGATGCGAGATGAAGCCTTACAGGCATTTAAACTTTGGGAAACCTCACCCTTAAGCATTAAATATTAATCAGGTACAGAAACAATTCGTACAGTTTAACGTCTGAATATAAAAGACGATACATGACTTACGAACAAAAGATAACGAGTGAACTGGATTTCTGGAAGTTTAAAACTTTACAGAAATCTTCGCTTTTTAATAAAGTTACCGATACTGTTCAGAAGAAGATTAACAGTTATATTCCAGATAAAATTCATATTGCCATTACCACAGCTATAAAACAGATGGTGAAGGCAGTGCTTTTCGGATCAACTTTTACAACAGCAAAGCCTGTTACCGATTTAACACTGATGCACCGTGAAGCCCTGATTAATCAAAAAATAGACACCTATAAAAAAACCGGTGCCGCCGAAGGTGGCATTACCGGTGCTGGTGGTTTTTTAATGAGTCTGGCCGATTTTCCCTTGCTATTGGGCATTAAAATGAAAATGCTTTTTGATATTGCTGCTTTGTACGGTTATGATGTTAAAGATTATCGCGAACGCCTTTACATTCTCCATATTTTTCAACTGGCTTTTTCCAGCAAAGAAGAAAGTAAAAACGTTTTTTTGAAAATGCAGAATTGGGATGATATTGCACACAAGCTACCTACCAATATTGATGAATTTGATTGGCTAACTTTTCAACAACAATATCGTGACTACATTGATCTTGCAAAATTAGCTCAGATGGTCCCCTTTATTGGCGCCGCGGTTGGAGCTGTTGCGAATTATAAACTAATAGAAAAACTTGGTAAAACAGCTATGATGAGTTACCGCATGAGGCATTTTAGTTTACAGTATGCAGTGATCAGTTCTCATGAGATCAAAAATGACAAACTGAAAATTGACAACTGAAAATTGCTTAATCTTCCTCAAACATTCCTCCTATCAGATCATCAGTTTCTCTTCTATCTTTTTTGGTTGGTCGGCCTGTACCTCGATCACGCTTTAAATTCGGTGCGTGGAAGGCAGATTTAAAAGCATGAGTTTCCTCAACTGGCGTTAAATCTTTGTATTTGGTTAAAGCTGTAGGAGAATCTGTCCTATTGTAAGAAAAATCTACCACTTCAATAATTTTCTTCTCTATTCCTTTTGATACCTGATAAACATCACCAATTTTTACAATTGCCGAAGGTTTAATGTTTTGTCCTTTCAGTTTAATACGCCCTGCTTTGCAGGCATCAGTAGCCAAACTTCTAGTTTTAAATAACCTGATCGCCCATAAATATTTATCAATCCTAAGTTTCTCTGCTTCTGCCATAATGGTTGGTTAGTTGATTGGTTCTTTAGTTGATTAACAACCATAGCCCAAAAATCTAAAAGAACAAAGTTAAGCAACCATATTCCAAAAAACGAAACGGCTAAGAATCTAAAAAATCAAACTAACAACCCTAGCCAAAAAACCAACCTCCTAAAAATCTAAAAAACCAAAAATTTTAAGTTATTTTGCGTAAAATTTAAAAACATCATGTATTCAGATTTAAAGAAATTAATTGAAGCCGCTTGGGAAGATAGAACCCTTTTAAAATATAGCAACTATTGCGAAGCGATCGAAACCATTATTCAGGGATTAGATAAAGGCGAAATTCGTGTTGCTGAACCAGTTCTAAATTCTTGGGGCATTAATGAATGGGTAAAAAAAGCTGTAATTCTATACTTCCCGATTCGTGAGATGAAGGAAATTAAGAGCGGTCCTTTTGTATACCATGATAAAATGGACTTAAAAACCGATTATAAAGCAACTGGTGTACGTGTAGTGCCAATGGCAAGTGCCCGTTACGGTTCATATTTAGCAAAAGGTGTAATCATGATGCCATCTTACATTAACATTGGTGCTTATGTAGATGAAGGTACAATGGTTGATACCTGGGCTACTGTGGGTTCTTGTGCACAAATTGGTAAACGTGTTCACTTAAGTGGTGGCGTGGGTATTGGTGGCGTTCTGGAACCGATTCAGGCTGCACCGGTTATTATTGAAGATGATGCATTTTTAGGTTCAAGAGCGATTGTTGTTGAAGGGGTTAAAGTAGAGCGGGAAGCAGTATTGGGTGCCAATGTGGTATTAACAGCATCAACTAAAATCATCGATGTTACTGGCCCAACGCCTATTGAATATAAAGGTGTAGTACCAGCTCGTTCAGTAGTAATTCCAGGTAGTTATACTAAGAAATTCCCTTCTGGAGATTATCAGGTTCCTTGTGCCTTAATTATTGGTAAACGTAAAGAAAGTACTGATAAAAAGACTTCTCTTAATGATGCCTTGAGAGAAAATAATGTAGCTGTTTAAGCCTAAAGCAAAAAGGTGAAAGCGGAAAGCGAAAAGCAAATTTCTAAAGCCGAAAGTTCTGAACTTGATCAATCAAGCTTTGGTCTTTCGGCTTTGAGCTTTCCACTTAAAATTAGTTTTGATGGCAAACGCGCTGCAAATAACTTAACAGGATTAGGGAACTATAGCCGATCTTTAATTGAATCACTTGCAAAGCAGTATCCTGAACATCAATATTTGGTTTACTCTCCTAAAGTAAAGCATGCTAAGCAAATTGATTCCTTTTTTGAAAAGGAAAATATTAGCCTAAAACTTCCTAAAGAAGGAGGTTTTCTCTGGCGAAGTTTGAATATTATTAAAGACCTAGCGAAGGATCAGGTTCAGCTCTTTCATGGCTTAAGTCACGAAATTCCTTTTGCCATTCAGCACACCAAAATCAAATCCATTGTTACCATTCACGACTTAATTTTCCTTCGTTTTCCTCAATACTATCAATTTATCGATCGTAAACTGTACGAATGGAAAAGTAGGTCTGCTTGCAAAAGAGCTGATCAGATTATCGCCATAAGCGAGAAAACAAAGGCTGATATTGTAGAATTTTATAATATAAATCCCGATAAAATTAAAGTCATTTATCAGAGTTGTGATGATGGCTTTAAAACGGCAATGCCCGAATCAACTTTAAACAGGATTAAACTCACTTATAAACTTCCGGAAAAATATATCCTGAACGTTGGAACGATTGAAGCGCGTAAAAATCTTAGATTATTAATACAGGCACTTAAAACTGTAGATCACCAATATAAGCTGGTTGTTATCGGGAAAGAAACTGCTTACTTTAAAGAAATTGAAAGAGAACTTGAACATTTAGCTTTAAGAAATCGGGTAATTTTTTTAAAAAACATTCCTTTTGCAGACCTGCCCGGCATTTATCAAATGGCTGAACTGTTCGTTTACCCTTCCTTTTACGAAGGCTTTGGCATTCCTATAATCGAGGCTTTGTATTCGCAAGTGCCTGTTATCGCCGCCACAGGTTCTTGTCTGGAAGAAGCCGGCGGACCAAACAGTGTTTACGTCTCACCTACAGATGTGAATGGCTTAAGTGATCAAATCAACCGTATATTAGCCAATCTCCAACTCCAAAAAGAGATGAAAGAAAAAGGGCTGGAATTTGTTCAAAAATTCAACAGCCCTCAAGTAACAAAGCAATTAATGGATTGCTATAGCAATTTATTAGATTCAGCTACTACTTAGCAGCCAAGGCATTTGGTGGATATTGCGCCAAAATTTCTTTAACACCAGTATAAAGGCGTTCTTCTCTTTTCTTTAAATTATCCAAATTAAATCCACTACCTCTTCCATGCCAGAATAATTCTTTTTTAGCCGGATCTAAGAAATCAATGATAATGGTACCTTCAATGTATTGGTTAACGTAGTTACCGCCACCCCAGAAAGGAGAACCCCAACCACCACGCCAGCCCCAGCCGCCGCCCCAACCCCATCCACCGTAGTAGGCAGGACCGTAGACATCAGTTTTTTCTCTGGCAACAACCACTAAGTTTACCAACATGTCTGGTCTTTCAGACTTAGTAAAACCCTTGGCATTCATTTCAGCTTCAACAGCAGCCACTAAACGCCTTTTGTCCAGATTATTTAGTTTAACTCTTGCAATTCCTTTATCGTAAAAGTTGTAAGTTTTATAGCGGTTGAAATCCGCATTTTTATCAAAATCAGATGCGGTACGAAGACTCGAACATCCTGCTAATGCGATTACCAAGGCAAACAGCATTAATAAGTTTTTAATTGTTTTCATTGTGTGTAGTTTCATTTAAATAACCGATATTAAATATAATAAAATTTAATTTTAATTTCATAAAACAGGTATAATTTTACAATTAGATTGTTTGGATAGAACGTGTGATAAAACAGAAAGTTTTATGGCAAATGTTAAATAATTAGCCAATGATGAATATTTAACATTTCAACTAAAAAACTACCTTTGTATCATGTTAAGAGAGGAAATCAATAAAGCTTTGGAAGTGCTGAAAAACGGCGGCGTAATGCTATACCCTACCGATACAATCTGGGGTTTGGGCTGCGATGCAACTAATGCTGAAGCTGTAGATAAATTACTCAAAATCAAAAACCGTCCGGCAGATAAAAGCTTAATTGTATTACTAGACGTAGACAGCAAATTACAAAGCTATGTAACCGAAATTCCTGAAGTAGCCTACGATCTGATTGAGTATGCAGAAAATCCTTTAACGATTATCTTTTCTGGGGCAAAAAACCTTGCACCAAATGTAATTAACGCAGATGGCAGTGTAGGCATCCGCATAGTGAAACACGATTTCTGCACACCACTTCTCCAACGTTTTCGTAAGCCGATGGTTTCTACTTCCGCCAATTTAAGTGGACAGCCCTCACCAAAATATTTCGATGATATAGATCCTGAAATTTTGGAAGCAGTAGATTACGTAGTCGATTTCGAGCAGGAGAATAGAACGCATAAAAAGCCATCTACCATTATGAAACTTTCACCTGGAGGACAATTTGAATTTATTCGCAAGTAATTTTATTACTTTTGCATAAACTTTAAATCAATTCGTCACCCTGAATTTATTTCAGGGTCTTTAGCCAAAAAGATGCTGAAGTCAATTCAGCATGACGAAAATATTATTATGCATCAACACCTACAAAATCCGATTTTTAAAACCCTTTCCACAGTAGCTGATCAACAGAATATTGAAGCTTATGTTATTGGAGGTTTTGTCCGCGATATATTTTTAAACCGACCGTCTAAAGATATAGATGTGGTGGTAGTAGGTAGTGGAATTGAATATGCAGAGGCTGTTGCTAAAAAACTAAACACAAAAGTTGCTGTTTTTAAAAATTTTGGCACCGCAAATATTAAATTTAAAGATTTAGAGGTCGAATTTGTAGGCGCGAGAAAAGAATCTTACCGATCAGAATCACGGAAACCGATTGTGGAAGATGGCACTCTAGAGGATGATCAGCTACGACGCGATTTTACCATTAATGCACTTGCCATTAACCTGAATGCGGCTCATTTTGGTGAGTTGCTCGATCCCTTTGATGGTCTTACAGACTTAAGAAGCAAATTCATCCGTACGCCGCTTGATCCGGAAATCACTTTTTCCGATGATCCTTTGAGAATGATGCGGGCAATCCGTTTCGCTTCGCAGCTTAATTTTAAAATTGATCCGGCGGCAATCCACGCAATTCAGACTCAAAAAGAAAGAATTAGCATTGTATCTAAAGAGCGAATCACGGATGAACTGAATAAAATTATTTTGTCCTCCAAACCATCTATTGGATTTAAACACCTTTTTGATACCGGCCTTTTACATCTGATTTTCCCTCAAATGGCACAGCTATATGGCGTAGAAGTTATTAAAGGAAAAGGACATAAAGATAATTTTTACCATACGCTGGAAGTTCTGGATAACATTTGCGCACATACAGATGATTTATGGCTACGCTGGGCAGCTATACTGCATGATATTGCCAAACCAGCAACCAAGCGTTTCGAAGAAGGTCATGGCTGGACTTTTCATGGACACGAGGATAAGGGCGCAAGGATGGTTCCAAAAATCTTTACTCAATTGAAACTGCCATTGAATGACAAAATGAAATTTGTTCAAAAACTTGTTCAGTTACATTTAAGGCCAATCGTTCTTGCACAGGAAATCGTCACTGATTCAGCTGTGAGGAGACTTTTATTTGATGCAGGTGAAGAAATAGATAGCTTGATGCAACTCTGTAATGCAGATGTTACAACGAAGAATGAATACAAAAAAATTAAATACAGAAATAACTTTGAGTTAGTTAAACAAAAGCTTAAAGACGTTGAAGAGCGTGACAAAATCAGAAATTGGCAGCCTCCAATTACCGGAAACGATATCATGGTTACCTTTGGCCTGGATGCGGGTAAAGAAGTTGGCCTAATCAAGAATGCCATTCGGGAAGCGATCCTGGAAGGAGAGATTAAAAATGACTATCAGGAAGCATTTAATTTTATGCTAAATCAGGCCAAACAAATGGGATTAAATCCTGTTCTTAAGTAATTTAATTGACCAAACGTCTTCCAAAGGCAATATCTTGTTAGTGATGATGTTTGTGGTTAATATAAATTAACTTTATTTTTACGGTTCCAAAATACAATAATGGCTATTTATAAATTTAGAATTACTTTCGAAGATTATGATGATGTGATGAGAGAGATCGACATTAAATCAAACCAAACATTTGAAGACCTGCATAAGGCCATTCATAAATCAACTGGTTACAATCCCGAAAAATCTTCATCATTTTATGTGAGTACAGATAATTGGTTAAAAGGTGATGAAATCGCTTATTTACCAAATGAAAGAAAAAAGGATCGTGTGGTTTTGATGGAAAATTCTAAGTTAAGTGGCTTCATTGAAGATCCTCATCAAAAGTTCTATTATATTTATAATTTCGACCGTCCTTTCGATTTTCACGTTGAATTGGTTAAAATCGTTTTAGATCCAGATCCAAATATAGAATATCCATTCTTAGCCAAGAGTTCTGGGGAAGCACCGAAAATTTTTGAAAAGAATGCCGTGAGTGTAGATGATGCTGAAAATTCTGCTGTAGCTGTTGGTGAGTTCGATTTTTTAAATGAATTAAACTTTGTTCCTGAAGATACAGACGAACTCGAAGCCATGGGCGAGATGGGTATTAATGAAAAAGAACGTGATGATGAAGAGGAGTCTGAAGAAGATGAATTTGGAGATGATTTTTCAGATGGCGATAGCTTTGAAGATGATACTATCAAAGATGATTATTAATTAATACCAACATATACCCATTAATAAAAGCTGTCAAACATTAGTATTGGCAGCTTTTATTTTTAGATAACCCCTCATGTCTAACATAAAAACATTAATTTCCATTGTAGGGCCAACCGCAATTGGCAAAACAGCTTTAGCAATTGAACTGGCTAATCATTTACAAACAGAGATTATTTCTGCAGATTCTCGCCAGTTTTATAAAGAAATGGAAATTGGTACTGCCAAGCCTTCTCAAACGGAGTTGGCAGCTGCAAAACATCACTTCATAAATTCCCATTCTGTTGATCAGTTGTTTAGTACAGGAGATTTTGAAGTGCAAGGCTTAAAAGTACTCGAGGAAATTTTTAAAACTCACGATTCGGCCATTATGGTGGGTGGGTCAGGGTTATATGTAAATGCGCTGATTAATGGTCTGGATGAAATGCCTGAAATTGATCTTGCAGTCAGAACCCAACTCAATAATCTTTTTAAAACAGAGGGTATCTCCCCTATTCAAGAGCAACTGTCTAAACTTGATCCGGAATATTTTTCCAAAGTAGATCAACAAAATCCACAAAGAATGATCCGGGGCTTGGAAGTCTTTTTATCCACCGGACAAAAACTTTCTGCTATGCTATCCGCTACCAAGAAAGAACGGCCATTTAATACCATTAAAATAGGCTTAAATATGGAACGGTCAACCTTATACGACCGAATTAATAATAGGGTTGATCAGATGATCAGTAATGGCTTAGTGGATGAAGTAAAATCATTGACTGAATTCAGATCTTATAATGCATTAAATACAGTGGGCTACAGCGAAATATTTGATTACTTAGATCAAAAGTTGTCAATTGAAGAAGCAGTTTCAAACATTAAACAAAATACGCGCAGGTTTGCCAAAAGGCAACTCACTTGGTTTAGACGGGATCAAGAAATTAAATGGTTTGAGCCAAATCAATATCATGACATCACTGAATATATCGAAAGTGTAATGAAATAAAAAAGGGATTTGCCAATGGCAAATCCCTTTTTTATTTCATATTCAGATCATGTTATTTTGAATCTGGATATTTCACACCTCTGTATTTTGTAATATCGATTGTTGGAATGGTTGAACCATATTTAGCGTTAATTGCATCAACA
Organism: Pedobacter psychrotolerans; assembly: GCF_004340665.1. Lineage (GTDB taxonomy): Bacteria > Bacteroidota > Bacteroidia > Sphingobacteriales > Sphingobacteriaceae > Pedobacter > Pedobacter psychrotolerans. The sequence goes on along the minus strand of NZ_SLWO01000001.1, from coordinate 479,804 downwards.
AATACATTGGCTATGGCAGCATTTCCACGTGGGGTTAAGTGTATACCATCTAAAGAAAAGGCGCCACCGGTAATAAATGCAGCATTGATATTAATCCCTTGAACAGAAATACCTGCTTTTACTGTGTTGAAATAAGTATAAGTATCGGCAACGGCTAAGCCCTTGTTATTGGCCAGTGATTTAATTGTACTGTTATAGCTGTTTACATAATCTTTTACCTTTATCACTTCATCTTTATCTAAAACCCAGTTATTGGCTATCGGGTTTAATGGATGCAAACCATAAGGAATGCTTCCTGTACCTAACAAGCCAGCAGTTTGAAATGGCAATCTGATTAAATCTTCACTGGTAGCAACTCTTACCGCTCCAGTACCTGTTTGAATATAAATGGCTGCAGCTGCAGGGTTAATTGCTTTGGCAGCAGCCAATAAAGCCGCAGGCGTTACCGTATTAAAATAAGGAACAGCCGTAACATCAGGAATAGTAGCAACCACGCCTTTTTGTCCACCAGCGGTTAAAATATTTAACATATTGGTATATAAAAAAGAGAAAGTAGTCTTTTCCGTTAGTACAGTTGTTGCATCAGTAGTAACGCCGCCGTTAAGGGCATAACCTAAGGCATCATTATTACCCAGCCATAAAGAAAAGAAAGTGTGATTTCTTCCTTGAATATAGGCTGCATAATTCACTTTGCCAACCTGAGCATCAGTAAGCAAACGCTCAAAAAACATATTTGCAGCACTAAAGGTAAAGGTTGGATCGAAAGCTAAATCCAAACGCATCCCTGGAATGCCTAAATTTTGAATTTCTCCTGAGTATTTAAACAAACGAGTGTTTGTTGGTGTATCCCGCCAACCGTTTCCAAGTACGGGCGTTAAAGTGGGAGTACCATTTACTAAAGCCGAGAGTGAAATATAGCCAGAGCCATTCGCTTGTGCATCTGTAAAAAATGGAGAAGTAAAACTTCCACCACCAACTGTAGCCATTTGAGCAGCCAATAAGTTTGGATAAGCCACTTTCTGGCCTTCCAAATACAAACCACCATCAGCATAGCCTGAAGTTAATGAGTTACCTATGGCAATATATTTGCTAAAATTGGCTGTACCGGCTGTTCTAGCTGCAGGTGTTTCAATTTCAGGTTTACAAGAAGCTGCAAACAAGATGGTAGCAGCAACAAGACTATTGAATATAATTTTTTTCATGTTGATATCTCCTACCATTTATAAGTTAATGAAAGACCAGGTGCATAAACTAAAGTTTTAAATGTGCCGTCTAATCCTGTTTCTATGTTCTTTTGCTGACGTGATTTCACATCTTCAAAAAAGAAAGATGCATTAAGCTCAAAATGACTGGTAGGTGCGTATCCAACACCTGCACTTAAGATATAACGATCAGCATCTGGTGCTTCCGGAGTAACGTAGCCATCCTGAACTGGTGAGAATGCGTAACCAACTCCAGCTCTTAAAGCTAACTTTTCAGAAGCCTGGTGGTTAATTCCCATTTTAAATGATGAACCATCGCGATAATTACGAGCAGATCGGGTATCTGCAAGGGCTGAAGTATTCACAGCATAATCAAAGGCAAGCTCTTTATAAATATGCCATTGTACCCAGCTGGCATCAAATGCTAAAGTTGTACTTTTTGATAAAGGAACACCTATACCTAATGTAGTGGTAGAAGGCAATGGCAACTCTGCATTAAAAGTATTTCCTTCCGGGAAAGATGATCTTAAAGAACTTGGAACATCAAATGTAGCCGTTCCATCATTGAGTTTGGTAACTACTTTTGATTTATGAACAACTGCGAAGGTAATATTACTTAATGTTTTAATGTATAAACCTGCATTCCAGCCGTAACCACTACCTGTGCCTTCCAATGTCGCATGACCAGATCTTCCGTCGGGATAATTAACTGGTAATGCTCGTTGTAGGTTAACATCGCCGTGATTATAAACAAAGCCCGCACCTATGCCAATATGATCTGTAATTTTTACGCTTAGTGTCGGTTGGAAATAAATCGCTTTTAGATTTAAAGAAGTTAAGGCATACCTTCCAGACCACTCATTGCCCCAATCTACCAAACCGCCAAAAGGAGTATAGACGCCTATTCCTAGTTTCCATTTATTTGACTTAGGCCCCCAAACTGCATAAGCTTCAAAGGGCGGAGCTATTTTATTTTTAACATTCTCTGTAATATTCGATCCTGTTTGTTTAAATGCAGATTTAAACAATAATGGATTTACTCCAGCAGAAATAGAGTTTTTTTCCAGAAAAGAAACTGCTCCGGGATTATAAAATACCGAAGCTTCATCCAAAGCCAATGCAGATCCTGCACCAGCCATACCTATTTGCTTTTGCCCTTGTAAGTTAACCTGGAAACCCTGTCCAAACACCCACAGCGGGACAGAAAGTACTGCGCTCAATAAAAGTTTTTTCATTTTTATATATGGTTATACACAAATATATATTATGCAGGCATAGTAAGCAAATATTTGGAGTAAGAATTATTAAGCTTGTGCAGTTGGTCCACCAAAGCCCATCGGAAAAGGAGGTTCTTCCTGTGTTTTGATTCGGCCGTTTATAGCTTCAAATTTTTGAATATTATCATCCAGTGCAGATAATAATCGTTTAGCATGTTCGGGCGTTAAAATAATCCTGGATTTTACTTTAGCTTTAGGAATGCCGGGCATCACACGGATAAAATCCAATACAAATTCCGTATTAGAATGGGTAATGATGGCCAAATTAGAAAAAATACCTTCTGCAATTTCTTCCGATAGCTCTATATTTAATTGATTTTCGTTTTGTTGTTCTTCCATAATAGATCAAAAATAAAAAATTCCGCTACTCAATGGCGGAATTAAATGTAATATTAAAAATAAGTTCTTTAGTTATTTATTTAATCATAAATTTACAATACCTATAACCGAGCCTATAATAGCCAAAAATTGAATTAGACCGACAAAATAGATTGTCTTTTGCATATTTGCAATATCTTCTTTGGTAGCTAAAATTTCACGTTTATTATTAAATTCAGATTTAACTTCAGCCTTCACAAAAGAAACCAACTGCTCAGCTTCATGTTCTCCAAGTTTGGCTTTTAGAATCTGAAAAAGTTGTATTTCTGTAACGCTCATTATTTTATTTTTATATAAAACTACAAAATCTATTCCAAACAAAAAAGTCCTCCACTTTTGGTGGAGGACTTAATTTTAAAATATTTAAAACAATTAAGCTTCTACTTCTTCTTGTTTCGAAGCCAATAATTTATCGTATTCTTCTTGAGAACCAACGATGATTCTTTCGTAACCACGTACGCCAGTACCTGAAGGGATTAAGTGACCAACGATCACGTTTTCTTTCAAGCCTAACATATTATCACGTTTACCTGCAATTGCCGCCTCATTTAATACTTTCGTAGTTTCCTGGAACGAAGCCGCAGAAATGAACGATTTAGTACCTAATGATGCTCTTGTAATACCCTGTAAGATAGAACTTGCCGTTGCTGGTCTTGCATCTCTCACCGTGATTTGTTTTAAATCTTTACGTTTCAATTGAGAATTTTCGTCTCTTAATCTACGTAATGACACAATCTGACCTGGTTTGATTTCGTTTGAATCACCTGCATCTTCAACAACCTTCTTGTCATACATCGCATCGTTCTCGTCAGCGAAATCCCAACGGTCAACAGCATTGTTTTCTAAGAAAATAGTATCACCTGGATCTTCAATGTGAACTTTCTGCATCATCTGGTGAACAATTACCTCGAAGTGCTTATCGTTAATTTTTACACCTTGCAAACGGTAAACTTCTTGAATACCATTTACTAAGTATTCCTGAACCGCTGCCGGACCTTTAATTGATAAGATATCTGCAGGAGAAATTGAACCATCTGATAAAGGCATACCTGCTTTCACAAAGTCATTATCCTGTACAAGGATGTGTTTAGACAATGGAACAAGGTATTTTTTAACTTCACCATCTTTAGATTCGATTGTAATCTCACGATTACCACGTTTCACACCACCTAAAGTTACTACACCATCAATCTCAGTTACTACAGCTGGGTTTGAAGGATTACGCGCCTCAAATAACTCAGTTACACGAGGCAAACCACCTGTAATATCTCGGGTTTTACCAGTTGCACGAGGAATCTTAGCGATAATCTGACCAGTTTGGATGGCTTCACCTTCATCAACTGAAACGTGGGCACCTACTGGAATGTTATAACCTTTAATAAATTCGCCTTTCTTATCAACAATCTGAACAGAAGGGTTTTTAGTTTTATCACGTGTATCGATAATTACTTTTTCACGGTGACCAGTTTGCTCATCTGATTCTTCACGGAAGGTTACACCTTCAATAATCGCATCAAATTGTGCTTTACCGGCAAATTCTGAAAGAATAACCGCGTTGTACGGATCCCATGAACAGATTTTATCACCTTTAGCTAATTTATCACCTTCTTTAACGAATAAGAATGCACCGTAAGGAATGTTGTTGGTTACAATGATACGTCCTGTTCCTGGCTCAACAATTTTGAACTCACCTGAACGACCCAATACCACCTGAACAATACCATCTTCTGTTTTTGTATCAACAGTACGGATATTTTCGAATTCGATTACACCATCAAACTTAGCTACGATGTTTGATTCTGCAGCAATGTTTGATGCAGTACCACCCACGTGGAAAGTACGAAGTGTTAACTGTGTACCCGGCTCACCGATTGATTGTGCTGCAATTACACCAACTGCCTCACCTCTTTGAACACGTTTACCAGATGCTAAGTTACGTCCATAACATAATGAACAAACACCTCTTTTATTTTCGCAGGTTAATACCGAACGAATTTCAATACCTTCTAATGGAGATTCTTCGATTAGTTTTGCAACTTCTTCGTTGATGTCTTCACCAGCACCTACTAATAATGTATTATCTAAAGGATTGTAAACATCGTGCAATGAAGTACGACCTAAAATCCTGTCATATAATGGCTCCACAATATCTTCCTGATCTTTCAATGCAGTAGTGTACATACCTCTTAAAGTACCACAATCTTCTGAATTTACGATCATATCCTGTGCAACATCATGTAAACGACGAGTCAGGTAACCCGCATCAGCCGTTTTTAACGCCGTATCCGCCAAACCTTTACGCGCACCGTGAGTAGAGATAAAGTACTCTAATACCGATAAACCTTCTTTAAAGTTTGATAAGATCGGGTTTTCAATGATATCACCACCTGAACCTGATTTTTGAGGTTTTGCCATCAAACCACGCATTCCGCAAAGCTGACGAATCTGCTCTTTCGAACCACGTGCACCAGAATCAAGCATCATGTAAACCGAGTTGAAACCTTGATTATCCGAAGATAATTGGTTCATCACGAAAGTGGTTAACCTGTTGTTGATACGGGTCCAGATATCGATAATCTGATTGTAACGTTCGTTGTTCGTAATGAAACCCATGTTATAGTTGTTTCTTACTTCTTCAACTTCGTTAGCAGCCTGCTCTAATAAAGTATGTTTTTCAACCGGAATGTTTACGTCTTGTAAGTTGAACGATAAACCTCCCTGGAATGCCATACGGAAACCTAATTCTTTGATATCATCTAAGAATTGAGAAGAACGAGCCATACCAGTCATTTTAACTACCTCACCGATAATATCTCTTAAAGATTTTTTAGTTAATAATTCATTGATATAACCAACTTCCTCAGGAACCATTTGGTTAAATAACACCCTACCTACTGTAGTTTCTGTTAATTTATTAACGATAGAACCGTCATTTTGCTTAACATTAACCCTTACCTTGATGAAAGCATGAAGATCTAATTCTTTCTCATTGTAAGCAATAATTACTTCCTCTGGAGAATAGAAATTAGAATCTTGTCCTTTTACAACTCTCGTTTCATCAGTTCTACGGCCTTTAGTAATATAATAAAGACCCAAAACCATATCCTGAGATGGTACTGTGATTGGTGTACCGTTTGCAGGGTTTAAGATGTTATGTGCGGCCAACATCAATACTTGGGCTTCCAAAATTGCTGCGTTACCTAACGGTAAGTGGACAGCCATCTGGTCACCATCAAAATCGGCGTTGAATGCAGTACAAACTAATGGATGTAACTGGATTGCTTTTCCTTCAATTAGTTTTGGCTGGAAAGCCTGAATACCTAATCTGTGTAAGGTAGGTGCACGGTTTAATAATACCGGGTGACCTTTTAATACATTTTCTAAGATATCCCAAACTAATGGATCTTTTCTATCAACGATTTTCTTAGCAGATTTGACTGTTTTAACTACACCACGCTCAATCATCTTACGAATAATGAACGGTTTGTAAAGCTCAGCAGCCATATCTTTAGGAATACCGCATTCGTGTAATTTAAGGCTTGGCCCTACAACAATTACCGAACGAGCTGAATAATCCACACGTTTACCTAATAAATTCTGACGGAAACGACCTTGCTTACCTTTCAGGATATCTGAAAGTGATTTCAAAGCACGGTTACCTTCAGTTTTTACCGCATTAACTTTACGTGAGTTATCGAATAACGAATCTACAGCTTCCTGCAACATACGTTTCTCATTACGTAAAATTACCTCTGGTGCTTTAATCTCGATCAAACGTTTTAAACGGTTGTTACGGATAATTACACGACGGTATAAATCATTTAAATCTGAAGTAGCGAAACGACCACCTTCTAATGGAACTAAAGGACGTAATTCTGGTGGAATAACCGGAACGATTTTAACAATCATCCATTCCGGACGATTCTCAATACGTGTATTAGCACCACGGAAAGCTTCCACAACCTGAAGACGTTTTAAAGCCTCATTTTTACGTTGTTGAGAAGTTTCGTTAGCAGCCTGGTGACGTAAATCGTAAGATAAAGTATCTAAGTTAATACGTTTCAATAAGTCTTCTAATGCTTCAGCACCCATTTTGGCGATGAATTTATTAGGATCTTTATCGTCTAAGTATTGGTTTTCTTTAGGTAATTTATCTAAGATATCTAAGTATTCTTCTTCCGTTAAGAAGTCCATGTACTTGATACCATCCTCTTCCATTAAACCGGATTGGATCACTACGTAACGTTCGTAATAGATAATTAAATCTAGTTTTTTAGTAGGTAAACCTAATAAATAACCGATTTTGTTTGGTAACGAACGGAAATACCAGATGTGCGCAACAGGAACCACCAAAGCGATGTGTCCCATACGCTCACGACGTACTTTCTTTTCTGTTACCTCAACACCACAACGATCACAAACGATACCCTTATAACGGATACGTTTGTATTTACCGCAATGACATTCGTAATCTTTTACCGGACCAAAAATACGCTCACAAAACAAACCATCACGCTCAGGTTTGTAAGTACGGTAGTTAATGGTTTCTGGTTTCAACACCTCACCGCTTGAACGTTCCAAAATAATTTCTGGAGACGATAAGCTAATCGTGATTGATGTGAAATTGCTTTTTAATTTATTATCCTTTTTGTAAGACATATCTCTTGTATAAGGTTAAAGCGGAAAGCTTAAAGACCAAAGCTGCTTTGAGCTTTAGTCTCTAGTCTTTCGGCTTAATTAATCTAACGTAATATCTAAACCTAAACCGCGTAACTCATGTACCAATACGTTAAACGATTCTGGTACACCTGGTGTTGGTAGGTTTTCACCTTTAACAATGGCTTCGTAAGTTTTCGCTCTTCCGATCACATCATCCGATTTAACGGTTAATATCTCCTGAAGAATATTAGCAGCACCGAATGCCTCCAATGCCCAAACCTCCATCTCACCAAAACGCTGACCACCAAATTGAGCTTTACCACCCAATGGTTGTTGTGTAATTAATGAGTATGGTCCGATTGAACGGGCGTGCATCTTATCATCAACCATGTGACCTAATTTCAACATGTAGATAATACCTACTGTTGTAGTCTGATCGAAACGCTCACCTGTTAAACCATTGTATAAATAGGTTTTTCCTGAAGCTGGAACACCTGCTTTAGCAATCCACTCTTCAACCTCTTGGTGTGTAGCACCATCAAAAATCGGAGTTGCAAATTTAACACCCAATTCCTGACCAGCCCAAGCCAAAATAGTTTCGTAGATCTGTCCCAAGTTCATACGTGAAGGTACACCCAATGGGTTCAACACGATATCAACCGGAGTACCATCAGCTAAGAAAGGCATATCTTCGTCACGTACAATACGTGCAACAATACCTTTATTACCGTGACGACCTGCCATTTTATCACCTACTTTTAATTTACGTTTTTTAGCTACATAAACTTTTGCCATCTGTACGATTCCTGATGGAAGCTCATCACCTACACTAATCGCAAATTTATCGCGTTTGTAAGCACCAAGTTCCTCATTAACACGGATACCGTAATTGTGAAGCAACATTTTAATCATCTCGTTTTTGTCATCATCAGTAGTCCATTTGTTAGGGCTAATATGAGCAAATTCAAGATCTGCTAAAATTTTCTGTGTAAATTTAGCACCCTTAGCAACTAATAATTCTTTGTAAATATTAAATACACCTTGTGATGTTTTTCCATTTACGATAGTGAATAATTTATCAACTAATTCTGCTTTTAATTTTTCCGTGATTTGGGTATATCCTTTGTCTAATTTCTCAATCGCCGATTTCTCTTCAGCTTTTGTAGTTTTCTTAGCACGGCTGAATAATTTAGTATCAATTACCACACCCTGGATAGAAGGAGGAGTTTTTAAAGACGCATCTTTAACATCACCTGCTTTATCACCAAAGATAGCACGTAGTAATTTCTCTTCCGGCGAAGGATCAGATTCTCCTTTTGGAGTGATCTTACCAATTAAAATATCACCTTCTTTTACATCAGCACCAACACGGATAATACCGTTTTCATCAAGGTCTTTAGTAGCCTCTTCAGAAACGTTCGGGATATCTGGTGTTAATTCCTCTTCTCCACGTTTAGTATCACGTACTTCTAATTCAAACTCTTCAATATGCAATGAAGTGAAAATATCATCACGAACAATACGTTCGTTGATTACAATCGCATCCTCAAAGTTGAAACCTTGCCAAGGCATGAAAGCCACTTTCAAGTTTCTACCTAATGCCAATTCACCGTTTTGAGTTGCATAACCTTCGCAAAGTACTTGTCCTTTAGTAACTTTCTGACCTTTCTTAACAATTGGTTTTAAGTTGATACAAGTATTCTGATTGGTTTTTTTGAACTTAATTAAACGGTAAGTTTTGCTATCCCCTTCAAATGAAACTAAACGATCATCTTCGTTACGCTCATATTTGATAGTAATTTCATTAGCATCTACATACTCTACCACACCGTCACCCTCAGCATTGATCAAAGTTCTCGAGTCACGGGCAACGCGACCTTCTAAACCTGTACCAACAATTGGAGCTTCAGGACGTAACAATGGTACAGCCTGACGTTGCATGTTCGATCCCATCAAAGCCCTGTTCGCATCATCATGTTCTAAGAACGGAATCAATGAAGCAGCAATTGAAGTAATCTGGTTAGGCGCAACATCCATCAAGTCTAATTTCTCAGGCTCAATAATTGGAAAGTCACCCTCGTAACGTGCTTTAACGCGTGGTGTAATAAAGTTACCTTTATCATCATATTCTGCATTAGCCTGAGCAATGGTTTTACCATCTTCATCTTCTGCAGATAAATAAATAACGTCTGAGTCTACAACTACCTTACCATCTTCAACACGTTTGTATGGTGTTTCAATGAAACCTAAATTATTGATTTTTGCATGCACACAAAGTGATGAAATCAAACCAATGTTTGGTCCCTCTGGTGTTTCAATTGTACATAAACGACCGTAGTGAGTATAGTGAACGTCACGAACCTCGAAACCAGCTCTTTCACGTGACAAACCACCTGGGCCTAAAGCTGATAAACGACGTTTGTGTGTAATCTCTGCCAATGGATTCGTTTGATCCATAAACTGAGATAACTGATTGGTACCAAAGAAAGAGTTGATTACTGATGATAACGTACGGGCGTTAATCAAATCAGTTGGTGTAAACACCTCATTATCGCGAATGTTCATACGCTCACGGATTGTTCTGGCCATACGGGCTAAACCAACACCGAACTGTGCGTATAATTGCTCACCTACCGTACGTACACGACGGTTAGACAAGTGATCAATATCATCCACTTCTTCTTTAGAGTTGATCAATTTGATCAGGTATTTTACAATCGCAATAATATCTGCTTTTGTTAATACTTTTACATCATCAGGCGTATTCATTTTCAATTTACGGTTGATGCGGTAACGACCAACATCTCCTAAATCGTAACGTTTATCCGAGAAGAATAAACGGTCAATGATACCACGAGCAGTTTCCTCATCAGGTGGTTCTGCGTTACGCAAAGCACGATAGATGTTTTCAACAGCCTCTTTTTCTGAGTTTGATGTATCTTTTTGTAATGTATTATAAATAATGGTATAATCGGCCTGGCTAGCACCATCTTCTTTAGAAAGAATAATGGTTTTAACACCAGCTTCAATCACCATATCGATATGTTCGTCTTCTAAAACGGTTTCTCTTTCAAGAATCACTTCATTACGGTCGATAGAAACTACCTCACCTGTATCTTCATCTACAAAATCTTCGACCCATTTCTTTAAAACTCTTGCAGCAAGTTTACGACCGATATATTTCTTTAAACCTGATTTACTAACTTTTACTTCGTCAGCAAGATCAAAAAGTTCTAAGATATCCTTATCAGAATCATAACCAATAGCACGTAATAAAGTGGTAACCGGGAATTTTTTCTTACGATCGATATAAGCATACATCACGTTATTAACGTCTGTAGCAAATTCGATCCATGAACCTTTGAAAGGAATAACACGAGCAGAATACAATTTGGTTCCGTTAGTGTGACGGCTTTGGCCGAAGAACACACCAGGAGAACGGTGTAACTGCGAAACGATAACACGTTCTGCACCGTTGATAACAAATGTACCTTTTGGTGTCATATACGGGATAGTACCTAAATACACATCCTGAATAATAGTTTCAAAATCCTCATGTTCAACATCGTTACAAGAAAGCTTTAGCTTTGCTTTTAATGGAACATTGTAGGTTAATCCACGCTCAATACACTCGTGTATATCGTAACGTGGCGGATCAACAAAATAATCAAGAAACTCTAATACGAAGATATTTCTTGAATCTGTTATTGGAAAGTTCTCAGCAAACACTTTAAACAAACCTTCGCTAGAGCGATCGTCTGATGTGGTATCTATCTGGAAAAATTCTCTGAATGATTGCAATTGCACATCCAGAAAATCCGGATAGTCTATAATGTGCTTACTAGTTGCAAAATTTACTCTTTGTTCGACTGTCTTTGCCAATGGACTAAAAGATTTTAGTTTAAGAATAAACTATTTGTATGGTTCGGGTTTGAAACATTCTCATTAACCAAACAAAATGAGGTGTTTATAAACAGGTAAAGACACCGACATTTTCAGTCGGTGTCTAATACATTTTTAGCCTAGCTAAATTAAGTGATTACTTAATTTCAACTACTGCTCCAGCTTCTTCTAATTGTTTTTTAAGAGCTTCTGCTTCGTCTTTAGTAACACCAGCTTTTAATTCTTTTGGTGCTCCGTCAACTAAGTCTTTTGCTTCTTTCAAACCAAGACCAGTTAAGTCTTTAACAAGTTTCACAACTGCTAATTTAGCGCCACCAGCTTCTTTAAGAATTACATCAAAAGATGTTTTTTCTGCAGCAGCAGCAGGTGCATCACCACCAGCAGCAGGACCAGCAACTACAGCAGCAGCTGCAGGCTCGATACCATACTCGTCTTTTAAGATTTGAGCTAATTCGTTAACTTCTTTAACGGTTAAGTTTACTAATTGCTCAGCAAACGATTTTAAATCTGCCATTTTATTAAGATTTTAAATTTTTACGTAAAATAATTTTGTTTTATTTGCGAACTTAAGGTGTTCGTTAACCTTCTCTTTCTTGAAGAGTTTTAACAATTCCTGCAATTTTGCCTCCGCTTGATTTAAGCGCAGATACAACATTTTTCGCTGGTGATTGTAATAATCCAATGATATCGCCAATAAGCTCTTCTCTCGATTTTAAGCTTACTAAGTTATTCAATTGATCATCACCAACGTATACTGATGAATCTATAAATGCTGCTTTAAGCAATGGTTTATCAGATGTTCTTCTCAAAGCTTTAATCAACTTAGCCGGAGCGTTTGCTGTTTTTGAGAATAATAATGATGATGAACCTTTAAGGGCTTCGTATATCTCAGAAGCATCGCCATCTAAACCTTCAATCGCTTTGCGGATTAAAGAGTTTTTAGCAACCTTCATAATGATATCATCTTCGAAACATTTGCGGCGGATGTTATTGATCTGCTCAACAGAAAGGCTAGAAGTATCAGCAATATAGAAATTGCCATACTCTTGCATTTGTCCTTGTAGTTCTAAAACTACTTCGTTTTTTTCTTCTCTGTTCATGATTAGATCCCCGCTACTGATTTAGTTTCAATTGCAATCCCAGGACTCATAGTAGAAGACACGTGAATGCTTTTAAAATAAGTTCCTTTTGCAGCAGAAGGTTTTAATTTTGAAATTACTTGAATAATTTCAAGTGCATTCTCATAAATTTTGTCTGCTGGGAATGATACTTTTCCTATCGAGGCGTGTATGATACCCGTTTTGTCTACTTTAAAATCAATCTTACCTGCTTTAACCTCAGTTACAGCTTTACCAACATCGTTAGTTACTGTACCTGATTTTGGATTAGGCATTAAGTTCCTTGGACCTAAAACACGGCCCAATTTACCTACCTTAGCCATACAAGCTGGTGTAGTGATAATAATGTCTACATCGGTCCAACCACCTTCAATTTTAGCTACATACTCGTCTAAACCTACGAAGTCTGCACCAGCTGCTTTTGCTTCTTCTTCCTTATCAGGAGTTACTAAAGCTAAAACACGTACAGTTTTACCTGTTCCGTGTGGTAAAGTAGCAATCCCACGTACCATTTGATTCGCTTTACGCGGATCAACACCTAAAGATACATCAATATCAACTGATGCATCGAATTTAGTGGTAGTGATTTCTTTTACCAAAGCAGCAGCAGCCTGTAAAGTATAAGCTTTACCAGCTTCTATCTTAGCATGTGCCTTTTTTTGATTTTTAGTTAATTTCGCCACTGTTGTAAACTGTTTTTTAATTAATTGTTCCAGGGTGCGTCACCAGAAACGGTGATTCCCATACTGCGTGCTGTTCCAGCAACCATACTCATTGCAGATTCGATTGTAAATGCATTTAAATCAGGCATTTTATCTTCAGCAATAACTTTAATCTGGTCCCAGGTCACCGACCCAACTTTCTTACGGTTAGGCTCAGCAGAACCACTCTGTAATTTAGTAGCATCTTTTAACTGGATAGCTACCGGAGGGGTTTTGATGATGAATTCGAATGACTTATCAGCATAAACAGTAATTACAACTGGCAATACTTTACCTGCTTTATCTTGGGTACGAGCGTTGTACTGTTTGCAAAACTCCATAATGTTCACCCCTTTAGCACCTAACGCAGGTCCTACTGGTGGCGATGGATTTGCCGCTCCGCCTTTGATCTGTAATTTGATCATTGCACTGACTTCTTTTGCCATTTTGTGTTTTTGTTTATTTAAAACTCAATGTTAAATATTGGAAGCATGTAACATTTAATTCCTCATAGCTCCTATAAAGCTTAAAGGACTGCAAAGATATGGATAATCTTGCAGTCCTGCAATAGATTAGGTAAAATAATTTTAATATAAACATTATATAGTGAAATCAAATTTACTTGTAACAAAAAAGCTTTCCTATTTGAGGAAAGCTTTTGATATCTTCAGATAATCGTAAATCTGAAATCTACGATCGTAGATCTGCTTACTCTTTTTCTACTTGCATATAGTTAAGTTCCAATGGAGTTTTACGTCCAAAAATCTTAACCATTACCTTTAATTTTTTCTTCTCTTCGTTCACTTCTTCAATTACACCAGAGAAACCGTTGAAAGGTCCATCCATAACCTTAATACCTTCACCAACATAATAAGGAACATTCATGGTTTCACCTTGTTCACTCATTTCATCAACCACACCTAAGATGCGATTCACCTCTGCCTGACGCATTGGAATTGGATTACCAGCTTTATCACCTAAGAAACCAATAACACTGTTAATACCCTTAATAATGTGCTCTAACTCTCCATCTAAAGTAGCTTCAATTAAAACATAACCCGGATAAAAGTTACGTTCTTTGGCAATCTTTTTACCATCTTTCATTTGGTAATATTTCTCCATCGGGATTAATACCTGAGGAACCAAATGAGAGAAACCTAAACGGCTGATCTCAGCATCAATGTATTGTTTTACCTTCTTTTCTTTACCGCTAACCGCCCTTACAACGTACCACTTTAGATCGCTCATTAGTAAATATTAATTAGAAAGTGATTTATAAAAAGTATCTAACACAAAAGTAGATCCCTTATCCATTGCAAAAATAACCAATGCAATAATTAGAGAAGCCACTAAAACAAGAATCGCAGAACTTTGAAGTTCTCCCCAGGTAGGCCAAGTAACCTTACTGGTCATTTCATCGTATGATTCTTTTATAAACTCAACTACTTTAGCCATATCAAATTATTGAATGAGTGAATGAGTAAATGAGTGAATGATATTTATCTCAAAGCTTCGCTTCAATCAATCATTCACTCATTCTGATACTCAATCATTATGTTTAGCACGGGAACAAGGATTCGAACCCTGATCAAAGGTTTTGGAGACCTCTATTCTACCGTTGAACTATTCCCGTGTATATAAAAAAGAGCTAGCCTTGACCAGCTCTTTTTATATTATTAAAGCTTAAAATTAAGCTAAGATTTCAGTTACCTGACCAGCACCTACTGTTCTACCACCTTCACGGATAGCGAAACGTAGACCTTTTTCCATTGCGATAGGAGAAATCAATTTCACAGAAATTGTAACGTTATCACCTGGCATTACCATTTCAGTTCCTTCAGCTAGTGAAATTTCACCAGTTACATCTGTAGTACGGAAATAGAATTGAGGACGATATTTGTTAAAGAATGGTGTGTGACGACCACCTTCTGCTTTTGATAATACATAGATTTCAGCTTTGAAATCAGCGTGAGGAGTTACTGAACCTGGTTTACAGATTACCATACCACGACGGATATCAGCTTTCTCAATACCACGTAACAATAAACCTACGTTATCACCAGCTTCACCGTAATCTAAAATTTTACGGAACATTTCAACACCAGTTACTGTAGATTTTAAGTTCTCAGCACCCATACCTAAGATCTCAACTGGATCTCCAGAGTTGATTACACCACGCTCAATACGACCAGTAGCAACAGTACCACGACCAGTAATTGAGAATACATCTTCAACAGGCATTAAGAAAGGAAGTTCAGTTAAACGTGGAGGAATTGGAATGTAGCTATCAACAGCATCCATTAATTCCATGATTTTACTAACCCATTTAGCATCACCATTTAACCCACCTAATGCAGAACCTTGGATTACTGGAATATCATCACCAGGGAAATCGTAGAATGATAATAATTCACGAACTTCCATTTCAACTAATTCTAATAATTCAGGATCATCAACCATATCCACTTTATTCATGAATACAACTAATGAAGGAACACCTACCTGACGAGCCAATAAGATGTGCTCGCGAGTTTGTGGCATTGGACCATCAGTAGCAGCAACAACGATAATTGCACCGTCCATTTGAGCAGCACCAGTAACCATGTTTTTCACATAATCCGCGTGACCTGGACAGTCAACGTGTGCATAGTGACGGTTAGCTGTTGAATACTCAACGTGAGCTGTATTGATTGTAATACCTCTTTCTTTTTCCTCTGGAGCAGAGTCAATTGAATCGAATGAACGTGCCTCAGATAAACCTGCATCAGCCAAAACTTTTGTAATAGCTGCTGTTAAAGTTGTTTTACCGTGATCGACGTGACCGATTGTACCGATGTTTAAGTGCGGTTTACTGCGGTCAAATTTTTCTTTTGCCATTTTATTTATAACTAATTAGTAGGTTAACTTTTTATTATTTTTAATTATTGTTTTTCCAACACAAAAAACCTTGCCTCTTCTGTATCTTTAACAGATTTAACAAAGCTTTATTATACCTGAGCCAACTATGGGAATTGAACCCATGACCTCTTCCTTACCAAGGAAGTGCTCTACCGCTGAGCTAAGTCGGCTATTTAGTTTCCAGTTTTCAGCTGCCAGTTATCAGTAACTGCAAACCGCCAATTGCCAACTACTCAACTTATTTAAGAGCGGAAGACGAGGTTCGAACTCGCGACCTATAGCTTGGAAGGCTATCGCTCTACCAACTGAGCTACTTCCGCTTATTAATTTTAGATTTTTAATTTACGAATTACGATTGAATGTTCCAATCTAAAATCGTCAATCTACAATCTAAAATAAATTGGTGGGGGGAGAAGGATTCGAACCTTCGAAATCTTGCGATAACAGAGTTACAGTCTGTCCCATTTGGCCGCTCTGGAATCCCCCCATCTTTATCTTAAAATGTTGACACCTTAAAATAAAAGAGCCTCCTATCGGAATCGAACCAATGACCTACTGATTACAAGTCAGTTGCTCTACCAGCTGAGCTAAGGAGGCTTTTAAATTTGTGCAATGATACGAAAAATCTTCATTTTTCATACAATTAACGTGTTTTTTTTAAAAGTTTATCTTTTTAAAGAACTATCCTTTTCTGATTGGCTTAACACCGTTTCCGAAAGGGAATGCAAATATACACACTTATATTTCAGTTCAAAATAAATTCGAAAAAAAATAGCGAACTTTTTAAGTTCGCTATCTTCAAATTTGTATTTAAACACAATACCTACTTAGTAATCAGATGCTTTGCTTTCACTTAAAATTGCCTTATGTTCACTTAATTTTGCACGCGTTTTATCTTTATGTTTCGTAATTTGCTTCCTCAACGACTCAATTGCCAAATCGGTAGCCTCTTCAAATGATTTACATTGTTCCTTAGCAAAGAGGGTACCCCCCGGCACAATCAGTTTAATCTCACTAATTTTATTGGCCTCGTCCTCTACATTCTCTAGCTTTAAATACACTTCTCCGCTAATAATCTGATCAAAAAACTGATCCAGCTTGTTCGCCTTCTTCTGAATAAACTCTAACAACTTACTATCTGCACTGAAGTGGATTGATTGAACTCCGATTTTCATTTTTCCTCCTTTTTTTATGCCTTTGGATGGGCTTGTTTATAAATTGTTTTTAATCTTTCGATTGAATTGTGTGTGTAAACCTGGGTAGCTGCTAAACTTGCATGCCCCAAAAGTTCTTTGATGGCGTTTAAATCTGCTCCTGCATTTAACAGAGAAGTGGCGTAACTATGCCGCAGAACGTGTGGACTTCTTTTCTCATTGGTTGATATGTAGTTTAGGTATGAGGTAACAATGCGGTATATTAATTTTGGATATGCCGCAGCACCTGTATTGGTAACGATTAAGTTAAGCAAATTGTTATTAAAGTTTTGTAACTTTTTTTGTTCAACATAAATATTCAATTGATTAATAAGCGGTTTATTTACAGGAATAATTCTTTCCTTATTCCTTTTACCCAAAACTTTTATAGTACCGGCATAAACATCTACATCTGCTTCTTTTAATGAAATTAATTCTGCCAAACGAATCCCCGTACCAAAAAGCAATTCAATAACCAGGTGGTCACGCACAGAAGGAAAACCATCATCAAAATAGTTTTCAGAATCAAGGAGTTGATCCATCTTTTGCGCATCAATAAACACAGGAAGCCGCTTAGGAATTTTTGGTGCCTTAAGTAAACCTGTAGGGTTTTGCACAATTTGCCCCTCTTTCATTAAAAACTTATAAAAGCTTCTTAACGTAGATATCTTTCTATTAATGGTGGTTTCAGACCTTTTTTCTTCCATCAAATTAACCATATAGCTCCGGAGATGGCTATGTTTTACATCAGGAATAGTTAAATTGAATGTGGCAGTAATGTATTCTTCAAACTGAATCAAGTCAGCGAGATAGGACGAAACAGTGTGCTTAGAATAGCGTTTCTCGTGGGTTAAATATCTAATAAAACTATCGATTAACATTCAATATCATTTAGCTGCATTGATATGAAGTTACAAATTGTTTCGATATAAAGAAATGATTAATGAATTGTTTAGCCAAGATTACGAATAAGGGCTATAAACAAAAAAGCCTTTCGATGTAACATCGAAAGGCTTTAATAACTATATCTTGAACAACTATGAAGTTGTGTCTTGATTCATATTCTGAATGTAAACAGCATGTTTAATTTCAGTACGACGAGCAACGGATTTTTTCTCGTATGCTTGGCGACTACGTAGTTCTCTCAATACACCAGTTTTTTCAAACTTTTTCTTGAAACGTTTAAGGGCTTTATCTAATGATTCGCCGTCTTTAATGTTAATAATGATCATAACGCTGAAATACCTCCTCTCGTGGTCTTTTAATTTCCCCTACCTATCGGGGTTGCAAATGTAAGTAATTATTTGATAATGAGGAAAATTTTTAATAAGATTTATTTCTTTTTACCCAATGATTTATTCTCTTGTTTAACTACATTTATTCATACATACATTATATAATATGACAACAAGTAAAAAAGTGATCTCTATCGTTGCGGTTCTACTGGTAATTGTAATTGCAGCCATTTGCTACTACCGCTACTTTTTCGTTTTTGGAGAAGGTGTTAAGGCCGGTGAATTAAATTATGTAGTTAAAAAAGGTTATCTGTTTAAAACTTATGAAGGAAAACTCATTCAGAGTGGTATCCGGTCAAAACAGGCGGGCACGCTTCAAAACAATGAATTTGAGTTTTCAATCGCAAACGAAGAAATTGCAAATCAAATGATGACCAATAGTGGAAAGTTTTATGAACTACACTATAAAGAATATAAAAATACACTCCCGTGGCGAGGTTTTAGTGTTTATGTAGTCGATCGCATCGTATCTTCTAAAGAGATGCCGCAATAGTCTTTAGTCTAAAAACATCACTAGGTAAGGCAGATTATACAAACAAATAAAAATCCGGAGGTAATTAAATCCTCCGGATTACTCATAATATATTTGGTTTGTTGTTTCTGATGCAATCAGATCTGCACTTACCTTTCTTTTAGCTTTATTCTTTCAACTTTTACCTATAGTCTTTCAGCTTTTACCTTTAGTCTTTTAGCTTCAGCCTTTACCTTTAAGATAATATTTCTCTGGCGATTACAATCTTCTGAATTTCTGAAGTACCCTCACCTATCGTACATAGTTTACTGTCACGATAAAATTTCTCTACAGGAAAATCCTTAGTATAACCGTAACCACCAAAAATCTGCACAGCCTCTGTTGCCACTCTTACAGAAACTTCCGAAGCAAAATATTTTGCCATTGCCGATTCCTTTGTCATGGGCAAATGCCTGTTTTTCAAATCTGCTGCCTGACGGATTAATAACTCGGCTGCTTCAATTTCTGTAGCCATATCAGCTAGTTTAAAACTAATGGCTTGAAAACTGGAAATAGGCTGGCCAAATTGCTGACGTTGCTTTGAGTAATCTACTGCCGCATCAAAGGCTCCTTTGGCAATCCCGAGCGCTAATGCCGCAATAGAAATTCTTCCTCCATCTAATACTTTCATAGCCTGTTTAAAGCCCTCCCCTACATTACCCAATAAATTAGCTTTAGGAACCCTGCAATTATCAAAAATCATTTCTGTAGTTTCCGATGCCCGCATACCCAACTTATTTTCTTTTTTTCCGGCAGTAAATCCTGGTGTACCTCGCTCTACCACTATCGCCGAAATTCCTTTAGAACTTCCCTGCTCGCCCGTTCTCACCATCACTACAGCTATATCGCCACTTTTTCCATGGGTAATCCAGTTTTTAGCACCGTTTATAATATAGTCATCTCCATCTTCAACAGCAGTAGTCATCATTCTTAGGGCATCCGAGCCTGTATTCGCTTCTGTTAAACCCCAGGCACCAATCCATTCAGCAGTAGCTAACTTTGGTAACCATTTCTGTTTCTGCTCTTCAGTAGCAAAAGCCATGATATGGCCTGTGCAAAGCGAGTTATGCGCTGCCAGAGATAGACCAATAGAACCACAAACCCTGGCTACCTCTACAATAACATCAACATATTCCTGGTAGCCCAAACCTGAACCACCATATTCTTCAGGAACCAATACGCCCATTAATCCCAGATCGCCAAGCTGTTTAAAAAGCTCAACAGGAAAGTGTTGCGCTTCATCCCATTCCATAATATGTGGACGAATATTCTTCTCTGCAAAATCGCGAACCATCGCCTTTACATTTTGCTGAGTTTCTGTCTCTGAAAAATTAAAGCTTACACTCATTGAGTTTATATTTAAGTTAGTTTCCAGCAATGATAAACAAATATCTGATGGATAAATACCATTAAATATTCGTACAGTTACAGAATGAAATGGTATTTAGTCCAATTAGTTTATTGGTGAATTTTAAACCTTGAAATTAAAAGGGAAAAGTTTTTTCAATTATTTTACAACCCCAGAAGAATAATCCGCTTAAACCTGGATTTAGATAGATAAAAGAAAGATATCCTATTGTTTTTATAGGGTTGTAACTTTCAATATTTTACAACTTAAAAAGATAAGTAAGGTGCGATTTGATCAATTACCTTTTGATTCAGGATTGCAATCTTTTTTAAGTCAGAAATATGAGTATAGTTGCCATGTTGCTTTCTATATTGAATGATGGCATTAATCTGCTTATAAGAAAGGTATGGATTTGCTTTCAAATCGGTAAATACAGCAGTGTTGATATTTATCGATTTCAAAGCAACGGTACTCATTGAAATCTGATCTTTGATTTCATTGTATTTAACAGAATCCAATCCGTAGACTTCCATGAGCTGTTCCTTTTTATGAAAGCCGCCTAATCTTTCACGATATTTCAAAATTCGGGTTGCGAATGCTCCACCTATTCCCTTCACCTCATCTAACTGAGCAGAATCGGCCGTATTAATATCAATAATTTGCAAAGGCTTTTTCAAATAAACCTTTTTTTCATAAACCAAATCTTCATGGGGATAAGCAGTAATATTTTTTTTAATCTGGACATATGGCATGAGCCTCATGTAGCGCGCTGGAGAAATGACATACATTTTCTTTAAATCTTCAGGCTTGTAAAACTTACCACCCTTACCCGTATAATTAACAATTGATTTTGCTTGCTTGAAGGATAAACCTAAACTTTGCCAGCCTTCAATATTTAACGTGTTCGGATCAAATTTGAATAAGTTTTCTGCCCGTTTTGAACTCACTAACCCATTAGCCTCTTCCTCCGAATTAAAGTTCCGGTCATCCGTCAATTTAATTTTCTGAATTTGTACAAGCAGATTAGGAGGATCTTTCTCTATAGGTTTAAAGTATATATATAGGTATGGAACTATTTTAAGAAGGAATAAAATGAAAAGTAAAATGATTAATCCGTTAAACTCGCTTTTACTAAAACCAAAGTATTTATTAAGCCAAATTCTCATAGATAAATGTTATGACATTTTTATTTGAATATAAATCTTATTTTTGGGATTGCAAAACAATCTTGGTTTGCAGATCAACAACCTAAGAATTTTATATGAAAATCATAACTACATCAGAGTTTGCCAAGGCAACTAAGATAGATAAGCTTGGTGTGCCCGGTTTAGCAGGCTTAATGATGGAACTCATGAAACTGAATGATATTAATGATGTTTTCGCTCAAAACCAACATTTTAAAGGACTAGAATTTGTAGATAAAATACTCGAAACTATTGGCGTTGCTATTGAGTTTGATGAAGATGACTTAAACTGCATTCCAAAAACAGGACCATTTATCGCCATCGCCAATCACCCCTATGGCGGTGTAGAAGGACTGGCACTGGTGAAGTTGTTATGTACCGTTCGGCCTGATGCAAAGGTTATGGTAAATTTTATTCTGAAAAAGATTCCTAACCTCGATGAATTCTTTGTTGCAGTTAACCCTTTTGAAAATGTGCAGCATTCATCGAGCATTAGCGGGCTAAAAACAACTTTCGATTTATTGAGAAGTGGTACGCCCATTGGCATTTTTCCTGCCGGCGAAGTTTCAACCTTTAAGTTAGATGCCCAGCAAGTTACCGATAGAATGTGGCATCCGGTAGTTGGAAAACTCATTGCTAAAGCGAAGGTTCCGGTTGTTCCTATATATTTTCATGGCAATAATGGTGTTTTGTTTAACATTCTTAGTTTTATACATCCAACATTAAGAACAGCAAAACTTCCATCCGAATTTTTAAATAAACAAGGATTAACCATTCAGGTTAGAATTGGAAAACCAATTGCGCCAGCTGAAGTATCTCATATGAACAGCAGCAATAAGTTAATGGATTTTCTAAGGGCCCGTACTTATGCGCTGGGCATTGGTTTGGATAAAGAGAAGAAACTTTTTAATCCGCTTAATCTTTTTAAAATCAAAAAGAAACCTGCTGAAATTATCGAAGAAACTTCCAGGGTTTTAATTAAAGCCGAAGTGGAAACACTCGAAGATTTTAAAGTATGGACTGAAAAAAATTATGAAGTTTATATCGTGCCTACCCTTAAAATTCCAAATATTTTAAGGGAGATCGGTCGGTTACGGGAAATTACTTTCCGCGAAGTTGGAGAAGGAACCAACAAAAAAATAGACCTTGATAACTACGATATTTATTATAATCACTTATTTATCTGGGATCGGGATTTAGAAAATATTGTCGGTGCCTATCGAATTGGTAAAGGCGATGAGATTTTAGAAAGTATGGGTCGCCGTGGCTTTTATCTTTCTGAGCTTTTTAAAATAAAGGATCAGTTTTATCCAATGCTGAAACAAGGTATTGAATTGGGCAGATCATGGATTAGAAAAGAATATCAGGGCAAACCCCTTCCCCTATTCTTATTATGGAAAGGAATTTTAAAATACCTGCTTGATAATCCTCAATACCGTTATATGTTCGGTCCTGTAAGCATTAGCAACAATTTTTCTAAGTTTAGTAAAGCATTGATCGTAGATTACATTACCAAAAACCATTTTGATTATGAAATGGCGAAGTATGTAAAACCCCGTAATAAATTTAAGGCAGACCTTCTACCCATTTCTACAGATACTTTGGTGGATAGCAGTGAATCTTTTAAAGATTTAGACAGCATCATCGGTGACATCGAAAATTCACACATTAAGATCCCAGTTTTGCTGAGACAATACATGAATTTAAATGCGAAGATTATTTCCTTTAATATAGATCCCAAATTTTCGGATTGTCTGGATGGGTTTTTAGTGGTAGATACACACAACATCCCGCCCGAGATGATTGAGAAACTTGGTAAGAATTTATAGAAAGTAAAAAACCCAGACATCCATCTGGGTTTTTTATTATCAACTAACCTAAACTTTATAAATACTAACCAAATATTTATGTCACAAAAGTATAGTTGGCTTGTTAAGTTCATATTAACTATGGATTATAATTAACATCTATTCATTTCAATGATGTTAAGTTGTTGTTAATAATTACTAATGTTGCTTACATTAAAAAATTGTTGCTTTTACGTTAATTTTAGGTAAATTTAATTAACCAAGTATAGCACGATTTGAAAAAGGCAATCAACATTTATTTCTTTAAGATACTTATACTCTTAAGCATACTGTTGATTCACAACAATGTTAATGCTCAGCAACACTCTTTTGATTTTTATGATGGTACATTTAATTTCACTGCTGATTCTTCACTCTCTATTGCCGTTTCCACAACAGCTTCATTAGGAGAAGTAAAGGCATTTTACAATAAAATATCCACAGGCCATTATGATGAGCTGATCTCCAACCTTAAAGCCTATCAGAATAAACAACACCTGAATGATTGGATTTATTATCAGCTCATCCGTAAGGTGGCCGAACAAATTAGTCCTAAATCTGAAAACTATTTTAGGTATACCTTATACAAGTGGTTTCTCCTGAACAAATGTGGTTATGATGCCCGCCTCGCCGTAGGCAATGATCAGGTGATATTTTATGTCAAGAATGACGAAGACATCAGTGATATTCCATTTTTTATGATCGATCATAAAAAATATATGTGTTTAAACTACCACGATTATGGGAAATTATTTAAAGAGGCTGATGCCTATAAGCCAATTAATATTGTAATTCCCGAAGCCAAAAATCAGTTTTCCTATAAAGTAACCCGAATGCCTGATTTCAAACCAGAAGGTTATGAGGATAAAAATATTGAATTTAGTTACAAGCAAAAAAATTATCACTTCAAATTAAAAATTAACAACGAAGTACAAAGCATTTTCAAAAATTATCCTGTTGTAGATTTTGAAAGCTACTTTAATATTCCATTAAGTAGAGAAACCTATAGTTCTTTAATCCCTACCTTAAAGGCAAACCTTAAAAAAATGGATCAAAAGAAGGGCATTGATTACCTCATGCGATTTACCCGTTATGCATTCTTATATGAAGATGATGGAGAAAATTTTGGAAAGGAAAAACGCAATGCACCAGAACAAACCCTGCTGAGTCAATACAGTGATTGTGATGACCGGGCTGCTCTTTTCTTTTATTTGGTTAAAGAGATTTATAACTTACCCATGGTGGCCGTACTTTATCCAGAACATTTAACCATTGCCGTTAACCTGGATAAACCAGTAGGTAATCCCCTAACTTATAATGGCAGGCAGTATTCATTTTGTGAACCAACACCTCAGTTTGAGAATTTAAAAATCGGACAGATTTCCTCCAGCTTAAAGCATAGCAAATATGAAATCGTATATGCTTACGAACCAAAAAAGGCAATTCGTTGACGGGATCAATATAAAGTTAAAGTTAATAATATGTTATCTCAAAGTTATCTTATTGCTAGCAAGACTGAACTGTTGTCCTTTTAGTCTAATTTAGCCCTCACTGAAATAAATTCTAAATTAATTGAAATGTCGGCTATTATATATACCATATTAAAAGAGTTTTTTGTACTCATCCATGAACATCCGGTTAAGGCAAGAATTATGTCACCAGTGAATAATGAAAATAGCTTTACTTTCCAGGTCAGCTTACATTTCAAAAACAATAGTAGTGCAGATGCAAATATTCCAAATTCTACATTTACCTCATACGCTACTGCAGAAAGACATTTATTAGGGTATTTAGAAGCTTTTCAAAATACGATGGATTTAGGTGGCGGTATAGCTGAAGGAACTAAATTTTAATCGTTTTCTTTTTCGCTTTTTTCTGCTGGCAGTTCCGAATCAATAACCTCTTCCTCAAACTGTTTTTTATCTTTTAGATTTCTCATAATTAAGAAAATGATTAATATAAGAACTAAAACAGATACAGTACCGATCACCAGATAATTCATATTGGCCTATTTAATTATTTATTCTCTTCTCTATCAAGTAATCTACAGTAAATATTCTACATGTTAACTTCACTTTGATTTGTTAACATAATCATAATGTTAATTTAACTTAGCGATATTTTATCTTTGCATAAATCCTAATTAAGTTAAATGAAAAAGCACAAATCTAAGTCGAAGAATATTTCGGCAAATAAGAAACTACGTAAAGAAATAGAAAATAAATTAACAACTGCATTTAACGAGGTTCTGGCGCAATTTGGAAAGGCAAAGAAAACGGAGCAGGTAATAGAGAAATTCGCCAAACGTCTTTCTAAAAAAATCAGTCTGAAACCATTAAACGATTCGATTGATCCATTCATAAAAGAAGAAGTAGCTGTATTGGCTAAAGAAAAAACAGCTAAGCCTGTTTCTACCAAAAAAATAAAGAGTCCGGTAACTGAAGAATTGGAATCAAAATAAAAAAAATGCCCTGCTAATCAAATTAGCAGGGCATTTTTTTTATGAAGTCTGACTAGAAACTATATCTTAAACCCAATTGCATTTGGTAACGTGATGCAAAAAAGTCTTTTGAATAAGAAGTAACATCATTTTGTGAAAACGTATAAACCGGATAAGATGTTGGTGTTCCGGCAGTTGCCACTTTAACACCTACACTTGCCATTGAGTTATAGGTATTCGGTGAAAAGTACTGAATGCCCCAGTTCTTATTAACCAAATTAGTCAGGTTTACAATATCATAAGTTAAGGTTAAAACATGTGGGTGTTTTCCCTGTGCTACCTGAATATCCTGAGAGAATCGGAAATCAGCCTGAACATTCCAAGGCGTACGTGCACCATTACGTTCTGTAAAGTTTCCACGGCGTGTACTTAAATATTTATCACCATTGATGTAATTATCAAATGCTGCTGCCTGAGCAATTCCATCAGTTGTATTGGCAAAGAATTTTGTGGTTTCTCCTGCTGTAGGGATATACAATAAACTTACTGTTTGTCCGGTTCCATTAATTCTGGTGTTAACCAAACCTAAAGAATACGGAGAGCCAGATTGTCCACTAAAGAACAGTGAAAAGTTCGAAACATATTTACCATTTTTCGCCCAATCCAGTCTGTAATTAATGGTTGATATAATTCTATTTCTAATATCGAAGTTTGAATAGGCTAAACCTGGGTTATTAGGACTCAATGCCTGATTTAACTGCCAGTTAGATTCCATGGAGTTACGGATACCGTTTGCAATATCTTTTGATCTTCCATAAGTGTAAGCCACCATCATATCTAAACCAATTGGCAATGATTTGCTGATTTGTGCTGTTAAGCTGTATTTATAACCTTTATCTGTGTTAGATAGTAAATAAGCATTAGTATACAACGGATTAATTTTGGTACCTGAATAGATTGGCTGCTGGTGATCCGTATCATAAACCATGTATTTTGGATTATCTACATAGTTGATTTGCTGGAACTGCACATCCTTAATTACCTGACTAAAAATTCCCTCAACAGTGAATTTCCATTGATTATCTGTTTTATAATCGAAGGCTAAGTTACTTCTCCATGCTTTTGGCATTTTAAAATTATTATCTACTAAATCTACTTGTGTTGCGCCCGATGCATCCTTAACATTAACACCTTGCTTAGTTACATAACCTGCTTCTCCATTACCTGTTAAGGCATCTTTAATTGGATCTGAACCAGCAGCAGGAGTTACTATTTTGGTAGGATCTGCATTTTTATAAACATACGACTTATCAAAAGAACCGTAGTTTACACCATTATTATAATAGGCATAACCAATCCAGGCAAAAGGAATACGACTGGTAAACAACCCCGTTCCTCCACGCACAATTAAACTTTGATCACCTAATGCATCAAAATTAAAACCTAAGCGAGGAGAGACTTGAATTTTATTCAGAAATTTTCCAGTAATTGATGATGGTTGGGTATAAGTGTATGTGGTACCATAATTCGCATCAACCGGAGAGTTAGTTGTTTTACTGCTCAATGAAGGCATATCCGGCAAGTTTGCCATATCGAAACGCAAACCTGGTGTTAATTTTAACCGATCGCCAATTCTGATTTCATCCTGACCATACACACTATACATATTCACGTTAAACTGTGCAGTAGGGTTAGCAATAATATTATCTCTACTGTTATCATCATAGTTGTAACTTGTACGCACCCTATTTGGCATATTGTTCAAGAAATCACTCACACTGCTATAAGCTACCCGACCATTCCATGAATTTACAAAACCATAATTAATGTTGTAAAACTCGTTGTGGGTACCAAAAGTGAAAGTATGGTTACCTTTACTGTAAGAAAAGTTATCGGTAAACTCAAAAGTATTTTGTTTCATATTGAAAATACTAGCCTCTCTATCCGTACCTAAAAACAGCGTACCCCCGTTGGATGCAATTTCAATCTGAGGTAAAGCAGGGTTAGAAAGCGGATCACGGAAATCATGAACAGTAGAATATCCTACAATTAAGTTATTGGTTGAAGCATTGCCGAAACGGGTTTTTAAATCAGCCACTGTTGAACTTTGATTATTGTTCTGCTTAAAATCAATTCCACCAAACCTGAAGTTAGATTGATCTCTTTCCAAATTGGTTGCCTTAGAAATAATAGTGTTGTTTCTGATGGTTAACTGGTTATTCTCATTGATGTTCCAATCTAAACGGTTAAAGAATTTATTAGATTGAGAATAGATATTGTAGTTACCAAATTCGCCCGCATCTACTCCGTAAACATTTTTCATGCGATCAGAAATTTGTTGCGCTTCTGTTAACGTAAGCAACTTCATATCAGAAGAACCTGCGCCCAAAATAACCGGATCCTGACGGCGGGTAATTTCCTCATTGGTAAAGAAGAATAATTTATCTTTTATAATAGGGAAACCAACACGGAAACCAGTTTGATAATCATGAAATGAAGATGGCTCTTTAGCGTTATCTCCAATTTTATTTCTACCAATCAGCGAGGCATTACGGCCATAGCCATAAACTGATCCGGTAACATCGTTTGTACCACCACGTGTTACCGCATTAATACTTCCACCTAGAAAGTTACCTACTTTAACATCATAAGGTGATAAAAGAACAGTCACATCCTGAATGGCATCTAACGATACCGGATTGGTACGTGTACTGCTGCCCGGCATGCCTGAACTACCACTTTGCCCGCCCAGAGATGGGCTAAAACCGATGGCATCATTGTTAATTGCACCATCAATAGTTACGTTATTGTACCGGAAGTTAGTTCCGCCAAATGTATTGTCTTTACTGCCTTGTGGCGTTACACGGGTAACATCCTGCAAACTCCGGTTCATGGTTGGCAGGGTTTTAATCTGCCCTTCGCCAATACTCGTACCAGCACCAGATTTCGTAGGGCCTTTTTGTCCCTTTACACTTACCTCGGCCAGCTGACTGCCTTGTTCCTGAATATCAATATCAAGTTTTTGATCAGCTCCCAGCGCTAAATAAATATTGTCTTTTACTACCGGACTGTAACCTACATAGGTTACAGTGATTTTATAGGGACCACCAGGATTTAAATTCCCAATGCGGTAGAGCCCTGTTTCATTTGATGAAGCTTTAGAAACCGTTCCGGTAGGCACATAAACTACAACAATTGTAGCTCCTGGAATAATTCCTTTTTCATCCTTAATTTTTCCATTTAAACTGGCTGTTGTTACCTGTGCGTGAGTAGCGGTAACAAACAACATTACAATACTAAATAAAAATAGTAAACGTGATTTCATTTTTCTGTTGTTTTTGTTTGGTACAAAGCAACAATGAATATGTTAAATTAATATTAACAAAAAATTAATTATAACCCAAAAATTAACATTAAATAAATGATTAAAACATAGTATATTAATACCCGATTGGGTGGCCTGAAAAGGGGTTATATGGAGTCGTAAAACTACTTTTGAAAGATGAAGATTTCATGAAGATTGAATTTCTCTAAAAGTATCAAAGCCATATCTCCGTTTTGATAGCTTTTTGCGTTGCACTTAAACAAAAAAAGCCGAAACATGGTAGTTTCGGCTTTAAATGTAGGTCACTTGCTCACTATTAAATCGCATTAGTCATTTTTATTTCTAATCCTAATTCAGTGAGATTTTATAATTCTAAAAATATGATTTTTATTTAATTTGATAAATGATTGAAAATAGATATTTGTCTTAAAATTTGATAATCTAAAGTCAGACGTTGACTCTCTTACTTATATAAACCCTAAGTTCTTAGACCACAATATTAACCTATAGTAGCAGCAATATCAATACTAAAACTATATTTAATTTCTTATTCCTTCACAAATTATAAGACTAATTTTATAAGTTATAAATCAATAAGGCATACATCAATCATAACGAAATATTACTTGTCTAAAGTTCAAAATTATTTTTTTAATACTATTAAACTAAATTTATGGTAGGCTTAACTGTTTTTATTATGGTTACTGGTTGGGAACCATTGCTCGGTGTTACTAAAATGGTATAGCGGATTCGGATTCCATCAAGATCGCTAGCATTGTAGTAGGTTGTTCCCATAGTATAATCCTGACGATGCTGAACCTTAAACTGGATCGAAGTTTTGGTTCCGGTGCTCGTATTGCTGCCATATGCATAAATTTCATCTCCGATGATTTCTTTTCCATAATTTTCTGGCAAGCCATACGCTGGATCAGTTCTATCCAAAAATCGCTCTATCGTCGTTTTTTCGGAAGGAGGACCATTGCTTTCATATCTTTGTTTGTATGGAACAAGCACATCGATTCTGGTAACTTTGACTGTTGTCCCATCACTTGTAACCTCTGGATTTGTTGGTTGCTGATACCCGCTGAGTAATCCATGATGTAACGCTATACTATAATCATAGATATACTTTGGATTTGTACTAGAAGATCCAGATTCATTAGTTACTATCCTTTGATTTGATACAAATAATTCTGGGGCTAATGAAATATCCACTACACCTAAGACTTTGTTGTAATTAGGAACAAATCCAGTTGAATTATTATTTGCAGCTCCAGGCATTACTAAAGTGACACCTACTATACCCGTACTGCTTTTTATTGAGCCTGTTAAATTTGTCTCTACTTTCAATTTTAGATCTACGACTTGTGGACTAGTAGCACTGCCGCCTAATATTGCACTGAAAAACCCTTTTACCGCACCTGATAACCCTCCTTTCACGCCATCTTCTATAGCTTTTGTTAAATCCGTTCCAAATAATTTTGATTTAGGTAATTTTAGCTTACCTATAGCTTTAAAACCAGCAACATGTATAGCCGTGTTTCCTAAATTTCCCAATAGGCTACCCAAATTGAAACCTCCGGGAGTTGCTGTACCTACAGTACCATTCAGGGTTCCGTTAGAAACTCCATTTAGGACAATTTCAGATAAATTTGTTGAAGATACATTCCAAACGAAATTCAAATTCTCTTGATTCGAATTCACAATAGTTGGATCGTATGCTACTTCATATTGACACGCATACCAAGCACCAGTTGATAGGATTTGATAATTTTGGATCTTAGTTACTGATTTTTGAACATTTTCTGGATCAATAATTTCTTTAGAAAAATTCATTATTGAAGATGGAAATTCTCCAGATATCCCTAATCCATCACTGAAATAAGAAGATGCGTAAGGGCTTCCTGGAGGTAGATAAAGATAAAAACGTATTATTCCTCTGTACTTATTATAAAGTGCAAAAAAATTAGGCGAGGTCAATTGTGTCGGACTAAAAGTATTGTACACCAGATTCCAACCATCGGCTTTTTTAAAATCGAAAGCGATCTCGTCAGGAAATAACTGATTACTTCCAGATGCCCATGGTACCAGAATAGGGCTTGAGCCAGAAGGAGTCGGCATGTAATCGGCTGTTTCCCAATCGAAGACATGAGTTGGGACAACTGCCATTTTATTTTGTATTTTCAGGTCGGCAGATGCTAAGATGGGGCTAACTTCTTTTTTACAACTTAAAATAAAGGTTGCAACTCCTAAAACAACAACCATTGCAATTTTGAGCGTTTTGATTTTTAAATTTTTCATATCTCAATAATAACGTTGGCATATTAAATCACTGTAAACACATAATTATTAATAATACATTAATTAAGGTTTAAACTTACTTTTAAATAAGCATATAAAACAAAAAAGCCAGATATCGCTATCTGGCTTTTCTGAAATTGAGTTATTAATTTTTAGTATACATTAGTTTGAGGTGTGAAATTAGTCCAACCTGATGTCCAGTCTGTAGTTCCAATGCACCATGGTGACTTACCGCATCAAAACCAGTTAAACCTGTAAAACTTGCACCAGCTAATATAGATCCAGTCTTCAATGTGAATTTAGTTGTAGCACCTAGATCACAGATGCTACTATCAATACCTAAATTTTCCATTTAGTAAAAGTCTCGTTTTTGCGAAGAACCTTACGTGCAAAATAAGTTTGTTAGGAATAATTAGAAACAACTAGTCTCCAGAAAAAATTAAATGCTTTAGTCATATCGCTTATAGAAAGATACTCTATGAATAAAAAGCTAAACAATTATTAATCTATTAATAGTAGATATTATTTTTAATTAAAAATATCTGCATAAAAAAGGCCTGAAATAATTTCAGGCCTTTCCATAATAAACTTAACTTTGATATTAATTTACAGTTCCAGGGGTTGTATAAGCTAACGCCTGAGGATTAAAGTTTGCCCAACCAGCTGCCCAGTTCTCAGAACCAAATGCACCTTTAAAAGCAACACTTGTGAAACCACTTGCTAATTTTGCATTGGTAAATGCAGCACCAGATGCAGCTGGAGAATTTGCAACAACAGTGAAGTTAGGAACACCAATTCTATCTCCTGATACTAAGTCAGCAGCATATCTGTATGGGTCAGTTATCAATGCTTTAGCTAAACCAGTTGCATCGAAAACGTTAGCAGCAGTTAATATCGGTGTAATTACTCCTAAAGCTGTAGTATTTGATGCTTTAATTTGATTTGATTTACTATTGCTGTTATAAATCAAGTTGTTTGCGAAAACAGATTTACCAGCGGTTAAATTAGCTGAAGCCGGAGTTCCAGTTCCATCATCATAATAAATACCTTCTGTGTAACCAACAAAAACTGAATTGAAAATGCTAATCGCAGAATTACGACGAATTTGTGCAGCATGCTGATAATTTGCATTTATAGAACTTGAGCCTGAACCTACAGGACCTAAAATAGTAACATTCGAAAATACAGCAGACGTTTGTGGAGTTGCAGTTGATCCTGCTGAGTTGTTATCTGATTCGAAACCATTAGAACCTGAAACATCTGCGGTATTAGCTAAACGTTGTGCTAAAGCATATTGTATTTTACCTGAATAACCGTTGTCTGTATCGAAATCATCATCCCAGCTATCAATTGCCAATAAATGTGAACAGTTAACTGTACCACCAAACCATTCAAATGCATCATCACCTGAACGATAAACCTCTACATAATCAACTACAGTACCTGATCCAACTGAACCGAATGTTAAACCATTGATTTCGTTATCCGGACTTAAAGCAATACCTGCATATTCGATACGCACGTATTTAAGTACACCTGAATTATCTGCATTGTCAGTCCCACCATATTTTCCTTTTTCTGTATTATCAGAAATACCTTCAATGGAAACTGAAGTTCCGGCATTATTTTCAGCTTTACCTAAGATAATAATACCACCCCAATCTCCTTCTTTACGAGCACCAGCAGCTATACTTGAAGTAAATACAATTGGTTTATCTGCAGTACCAGTTGCATTGATTTTTGATCCTCTTGTAATAACCAAAGCACCTTTTGTCGATTTATCACCTTTAATAATCGTTCCTGGCTCAATAGTTAAGGTAGCATTATTGGTTACATATACATTTCCTTTCAAAACGTAAATTTTACTTGCAGACCACGTAACACTTGTGGTTAAATCTCCTGAAACTTCTACAGTGTTTGCGTCTGCTGGTGGATTTATATCATCATCAACAGGGCTTTTAGAGCAACTTGCAAACAATCCTAAAATACCAATTGTACAGAATAATAGTTGTTTTTTCATTTTCATTATTTTAACTTTTTTTATAAATTTAATATTAAGATATATCTTAGGGGTTAACCTACTTTTAAGCTATTGTTAACACATGATGATTTAATTTATTTATTCTACTTAAAATGTGTATGAGAAAGATAATGAGTAATTTCCACCAGGTTTGTAACTACTAATGGTTTCGTCCGTACTACCAAAATTATATTTATCATTTAAGTCTCTATCGTAATACTGCGTTAAGCGTTGATTTAAAATATCGCCAGCATTAAACTTTAGTTCACCTTTATTTTTAAGCACTTTCAATGCTAATTGTAAATCGATAACATCTCTTGGAACATCCCAAATTTCTGGGAAGAATACACCACCTGCTACAATTAATCTACGGCCAACTTTATTATACAATGCGTTGAAGTTTAATTTATCATTTAAGAAACTATGCTGTAAACCAGCATTAATGATATATGGAGCCTGACCAACCATTGGTCTATCGGTTCGCAATAAGTTAATGCCACTATTATTGATTTCAACTTTTGATCTCATAATAGATAGATTGGTGTAAAAAGTTGTTTTCTTTAAGAAATCAGTCTTAGCAATAAAATCTAAGCTTTTACGGAATTCAAATTCTATACCGTAAACATTAACGTTATCACTATTAATGTAGGTTACAATTCTGCTTGAACCCGAATCTTGGTTATATGATTCGATGGCATTATGAAACTTTTTATAGAAAGCCGAAACGGAAATTATTTGACCAGCTTGAGGATAAAGTTCAAAACGAATATCAGCATTATCGATTTTTGCCTCTTTTAAGCTTGGATTTCCTTGCTGAAGTGATAAAAGTTCATAGTCATAAATCGCGGAAGAAGCTAGTTCCCTAAATTCAGGCCGAGCTAAAGTGCGATAATATGAGGCTCTTAAATTAATTTTGGGTGTCAAGCTATAAGTATAATTCGCAGATGGTAACACATCCACATAATTATCATCAACTGATGTTTGCGGCGAAGGAACTGTTGCATCAAGCTTCACGTTAAATTGTTCCACTCTAACACCCCAAACCAATCTCGACTTTTCTCCAAACTTGTTATCTAACATTACATAGCCTGCATTTGTCATTGAATTTGCAGTATATGAATCGGCATCACCAGAAATATCATCCAAGAAATATGCTCCACTGTTAATTGCATCAGCTGCATATAAGGTACTCAAAGGTCTTCTTGCAATTTGATCAGCATTTGCAGCAGCAGTATTAGCCCTCAACCCAACAAATCTTGCATTAAATGTTCTTTCGCGATAGATAGATGTCAAACCAGTTTTGAATGTTGCCAGCTGCCCAAACATTTTTAACGGAAGCGTATAATTTACCCCACCACTATAATTGTCCTCATTTAACTTTGAAAATAAAGTTGAATTTTCTTTACTTAATGTACCTGTACTTGCAACGTAAGCATAATTATCCGTCCCAATATCCGCGGGATTTCTTTGGTAGGAAACTTTCTTTTGATCGGGTTGATCATTTAGAATATTCGCATAACTAACAGACCAGTTGAATTTAGAGTTATTTTCTCCTAAAGCGTGATTACCTTCAATGGTAGATTTAAACAAAGACTTTTGTAATAAATCAAAAGCGAAATACCTTGTGTCACGATTACGGTCAAAATTGAAACCTGTTCTGGTTAAATAAGAATCATCGTAGTTTCTATTATAGATATTTTTGAAGGTAATTTTACTTTTTCCGTATGTGTAAGCAAAATTTGCCAATGCACCAAGGCTTGTAGAAAATCTATAAATATTATCGTGGTAATCAACATTTACATAATCACGAATGACGTCGTTATTGATTGTTTGTGAATTTCTATAGGTAAGAGAGAGTAAAGTACCGAACCTATTTGTGTTTTTAAAATCCTTAACTCTACCTAAAGTGAACTGATAATTCTGGGTTGGTAGTGCAGTATTGTTATAAGTATTCCAATTTCTTGGAAGCGCACGCATCCCTGCAGTTTGCTCTGTAGCAGTTAATCCACTATTAAATTTATTACGAGAAGGAAAGTTGGCAGGCAAAGCTCTGTCTCCATTATCAAAGCCGAAGTAATCGCTCACATTTCTTGTTCCCGAAATAAAGTCTTTACCGGTAGACTCTGTATTGTAACCAGTACCTATTCCGAAACTTATAAAATTATTATCTGGAATATCTTTTGTTGCAATTTGGATTGAACCACCTGTAAAATCTGCTGGAAGATCTGGTGTAGCTGTCTTACTAATCACTAAATTATCAACTAAATTTGAGGGAACAATATCGAATGAAAACGCTTTACGGTTTGGTTCCGTACTCGGCAACGAAGCTCCATCAAGTGTAGCATTATTATACCGATCACTTAGACCCCTGATTACCACAAATTTATTATCCTGAACGGTTGCGCCACTCACTCTTTTTAAAACATCAGAAGTATTTCTATCAGGAGATTTTCTAATCTGATCACTGGAAACACCATCCGAAATTACCGAGCTATTCTTTTGTTTAGCATACAGTGAATTCACAGATTCTTGTCTGAAACTAGCTTTAACAACAACTTCACCAAGATTTTGTCCATTCGCTTCGTTTAAGATTACATTTAATGAAGTCGTTGCAGGAGATTTAACTTCTATATCTGAAACTTCTTTTGTTTGGTAACCCACGTAAGAAAATTCAAGTGTATATTTGCCTGTGGCTATAGCCTGCAAAATATATTTACCATCAACATCTGTTGAAACACCCTTTGTTGTTCCTTTAATCCGAACCGTTACCCCAATTAAGGTTTCACCGGTCTTTTTATCGGTTACCGCTCCAGAGATTTTTCCTGTCTGCGCATACGAGAGTATGCTGATCATTAAAGCGAACACAGTAAGTGCCGCTCTTTTAAAAAAGTTTAGTAAGTCCAATTTGCCTTTATTTGATAAGGGCAAAGCTATTACCACAGTGTTAACTATAGGTTAGGTGTTAATTAACATTCCTTTACCTTAAGGTTAAGATAAAGTTAACAATTTTTATAATTATCAATAACGAACCCCCGTTTTCTTACATACAAAGTGCAATAACCAGATCGGACCTATTAACAAAAACTTAACATCATCTAAAAAAGATGGTTTCTTGCCTTCAATTTTATGCCCAATAAACTGACCAACCCATGCTGCAATAAAAATGGTAGCGTAAATAGCATATGAAGTTCCACTTCCTAAACCTACTGCCTGTTCTATCTTTACAATAATATAGCTCATTAAACCAATTACCCAGATCATCATAAAGAACAACACCGGTGAAAGCGTAAAGTAATAATATAAACTGAAGGCCAACAGAAATGAAGCCCAATTGAAAAATCCATTATAACTACCTAGAAACCCAATATGAGGAAAAGGAATTTGCCAAACCAAACCAAGCAAACTAAACACAATTAAAGGAACACAAATCCAGTGCAACAGTTTATTGGTTGGATTTTGATGGCTCTCTGCATACTGATCAAAAAGGACATCAACAGGACGTTTAGATTCTATGTTTATGGTTGGCTTGCTCATCAGGTAAAATTAAAAAAAATATCCAAGTGGTGGGCTCATCTTCGGAGTTTAATAGCCGATCTAATCATAGCAAAAATTCCATCTATCAGTTCGGTGTCTCAACTTAATAGTTCAGAAGATTAATAGTAGTCTATATTATACAGCTATGAGGGGAACTCCCCTCCTAATTTAGGAGGGGCTGGGGGTGGTTAACCATTCAGTAGCAGTTTTCGATTGACAAATCATAATCTTCCGAATAAATACGGTGTCTAACCAACTGAAAAATTCAAGCTTATATATCGAATCGTATTAATAGGTTGACGAGATAAAACTTAAGCTTTTTAGTGAGACACCCTGAGTGTTCGGAAGATTAATAGTAGTTTACATCATATAGCTATGAGGGGAACTCCCCTCCTAATTTAGGAGGGGCAGGGGGTGGTTAACCATCCAGTATCAGTTTTCAATTGATAATTATAATCTTCCGAACAACTGAGGTAAGATACCAACCAGTAGGCTAAAATTAGATGCCAGCAGGATCTATTGCAAAATATTGTTTAATCCGAATGGTATCTCTATATGAAGATGCTGCTATTGTACTTAGATAAACTTCCCCATCCAACAACCAATTGGAAGTTTTAGAACCCGAAGTTTTTATTCCTTTAAAATCACCTCCAACTATTTTTAAACCTATTACATCACAACTTGCGCATGGATTTGCAAATTTTACTTCACCCGCTACAACCTGTTCATTATTTAATTCAAACTTTGTCACGTTGGATGGTACCCTGATATAAACATGTTTTGCATAATAACCATTACCCAATAAGGCACTGTACTTAAAAATTTTATAACTTCCCTTTTGAAGATTTAAAAAGAAAGGGTTGCCAAAATCCGCCTCATCCTCATATAAGTAAGTACAGGTTGTGTTGTTCGGACAAGTGGTTAAATGATCCGCATTAATTTCGATCTCCTTATCTTTATCTTTCTTACAACCCAGGTTGATTAGCAACATCACGAAAATGGAGAGGCTAAATATTTTTTTCATATCAATGTTTTTTATAGCCAACGCAATTTATCAACATAACGCTACAATTATAAAGAAACAAAAAAAGCGATGGAATAAACCATCGCTTTACATCATTTATATTATTATAGACCATATAGGTTTAAAAAACCTATATGGTCTGTTAATATTAAACTAACTATTTCGCAAACGCCACCGAACGTGTTTCACGAATTACGGTAACTTTAATCTGACCTGGATAAGTCATTTCCGTTTGAATACGGGTCGAAATATCTGCAGCCAATAATTCAGCTTGTGCATCAGTAATTCTTTCACTCTCTACAATTACACGCAGTTCTCTACCAGCCTGAATAGCAAAAGTTTTCTCTACACCCGGATAAGATAACGCCAGTTCTTCTAAATCTTTTAAACGTTTAATGTAGCTTTCCACTACCTCTCTACGCGCACCAGGACGGGCACCAGAAATGGCATCACAAGCCTGAATAATTGGTGAAATCATGGAAGTCATTTCGATTTCATCGTGGTGGGCACCAATGGCATTACAAATTTCAGGATGCTCCTTATATTTTTCAGCCAGTTGCATTCCTAAAATAGCGTGAGGCAATTCAGGATTATCATCAGGTACCTTACCGATATCATGTAACAAACCAGCACGTTTAGCCATCTTTGCATTTAAACCTAATTCTGCCGCCATCGTAGCACAGAAATTAGCCACCTCACGTGAGTGATGTAACAGGTTCTGACCATAAGAAGAACGGTAACGCATACGTCCAACCATACGGATCAATTCAGGGTGTAAACCATGAATACCCAAATCAATTACAGTACGCTCACCAATCTCTACAATCTCATCTTCAATCTGCTTTTTGGTTTTAGCCACAATCTCTTCAATACGGGCAGGGTGAATACGACCATCTGTAACCAAACGGTGTAAAGCCAAACGAGCAATTTCTCTTCTTACCGGGTCAAAACCAGATAAAATAATCGCTTCCGGTGTATCATCAACAATGATCTCGATACCAGTAGCTGCCTCTAAAGCACGGATATTTCTACCCTCTCTACCAATTACACGACCTTTAATTTCATCACTTTCTATATGGAAAATTGAAACTGAATTTTCAATCGCCGCTTCAGTAGCCGTACGTTGAATGGTTTGAATCACTACCTTTTTAGCCTCTTTACTGGCTGTTAATTTCGCTTCATCAACAATATCCTTAATCTGGATCATGGCTTGTGTACGTGCCACTTCCTTTAAATTATCTACTAATTGATTTTTTGCTTCTTCGGCAGATAGACCCGCAATGGTTTCCAACTGCGTTAAATGTTGATTTTTTAAAACTTCAACTTCCTCTTGTTTTTTAACTGCTAATTCAGTCTGTTTTTCAAGATTTGCTTTCTGCTTATCTAATTCCTGCTCTTTTTTATTGAAGTTTTCCATACGCTGATTAACAGATTGTTCTTTCTGCTTCATCGTGTTTTCGCGTTGGTTTATAGTATTATTTTTAGCGTTTACTTCTTGCTCATGCTCCGCTTTTAACTGCAAAAATTTCTCTTTTGCTTCTAAAAGTTTATTCTTTTTTAAGATTTCTGCATTATTCTCTGCATCTTTTAAAATCTTTTTAACCTTGTTTTGAGCAGCAACTTCCTGCCCTCTAAGCAAGTTGCGTAGTAGGAACCGTCCTACCGCTATACCGATACCTAAGCCTGCTATTAAGGCAAATATGTATCCTAGAATTTCCGTTATCTCCATTTTGTTTTTTAAGTAAAAAAAAACCGCAACTAATTTTTAAAGTCTCATTATTTTAAACCTCAACTAAGCATAATTGGGATTTAAGCCATTTTCAGGTGCTTAAAGCAGATGAAATACGCCCTCTTAACCCCATAGATATTGAAGTGTTAAGTTTTATAAATTTTGAAACTCAAAAACTAGCCGCGGCTATGTCTTTATGCTAATTATAGAGACTCATCATCCTGATCCGATAGCTATCGGATTTATTTCAGGATCTTATTAAAAAGGCACTGAAACGAGTTCAGAGCGACAAATCGCCAAAGAACGATCCCTTATTTTTTGAAAAAATCACTGAGTAAAACATCCAATTCTTCAACTTTATCAGCAACAGCAGTATCCTGGCTTTGTACTTTATTTTCCGTTCTTAGTACAGCCGTTGCATAATGCAGCACAGCCATAGAAAGAAGATCCTGCTTATCCCTAACCGCATAATTATCTTGATAATCCTTTATGCGCTCATTGATCATTTTAGCTGCCCGTCTCACAATTTCTTCCTCTTCTGTATTTACCTTTAGTGGGTAGATACGGTCGGAAATGGTTATTTTAATCGAGATTTCTCCCATTTGTTAGCTTAGTTTCTGATTTCTACGCATCATTTATTTTTTAAGCAATGCGATACTTTTATCAATCTCCCGCACAAAATCGTTAATTTTTTGTTTAATGTCAAGTGATTTCTCACTTGTACCTTCTATACTTTTAGCCAGTTTAGTTACCCTTAATTTTTCTTCAAGATCTGTACGCTGTGCTTTCGAAGTATCAACGGCAACTTTTAACGATTGATTTTCAAGCTTTAATAAATCATTTTCCTCCTGCAAAGCATGACATAACTCAATTAAACGAGCCGTTTTTTGTAATACCTTATCTAATTGATCTGCAACAGAAGCCATGAATTTATTTCTAAAAATACGAATTTATATTTTATTTCCTAATTTCTGCACCCGCTTGCTGCGTTAAATTCGCAATGAGCTTATGCATAGTACTTTCTATTTGCTTATCCGTTAAGGTTTGCTCTTCATCCTGTAAGGTAAAATTTAAAGCATATGACTTCTTACCTTCCGGCAATCTATCGCCAACATACACATCAAAAACACCCACTTCCTTAATCAGCTTTTTATCTGTTTTAAAAGCAATTCCTTTTAACGTATCAAATGTTACTGACTGATCAATCAACAATGATAAATCTCTGCGCACCTGCGGATATTTCGAAAGCTCTTTATTCACAATTTTATTTTTCCTTACAATATCTAAAATTGCAGACCAGTCAAAATCAGCATAAAAAACTTCTGCATGAACATCTGCCACCTTACGATCTGCTTTATTTACCGCACCAAAACTCACAATCACTTTATCTCCACGGAAATATTTAATTCCATAGGCAAAGTGCTCATCATTTAAAGTATCGGTTTGATAGCTCGAAATCCCTAAACGTGATATAATCGCATCTACAGCGGCTTTCAAATTGTAAAACGAAACCGATTTAGCATTTTGATTCCATTGCTCACCTTGTTTTGCACCAGAAATTAACACAAATAACCTCGGGCGCTCCACGTACTTCTCATTAATTAAATGATACGTTTTACCAAATTCATAAAACTTAACATCGCCACTTTTCCTGTTCTGATTGTAGGCTACACTTTCCAAAGCCGGCATCAACATATGCTGACGCATCACGTTTAAATCGCTGCTTAAAGGATTCAAAATAAATACGGCTTCATCCAGGTTTTTAGAATAGGCTGATTTAGTCAATGAATTACACATAATTTCCGCATAACCGTTAGCGGTTAACAAATCTGCAATTACATTTTGCGTATTTTCTTTTTCAGGCTTAACACTG
The DNA here is from genome assembly GCF_004340665.1 of Pedobacter psychrotolerans. Taxonomy (GTDB): domain Bacteria; phylum Bacteroidota; class Bacteroidia; order Sphingobacteriales; family Sphingobacteriaceae; genus Pedobacter; species Pedobacter psychrotolerans. The sequence continues at coordinate 438,044 of NZ_SLWO01000001.1, read as the reverse complement.
TATGAGAGTGATGCATTTACCTTTGATGGAATTTCAATATTGTTATACCCATAAATACGCAATACCTCTTCGGTAATGTCACATTCGCGGGTAACGTCCACCTTAAATGAAGGAACTCTCAAAGCCAAAGTATCATCAGAAGTACTTGTAGCTGTAATGCCTAAAGCCGTAATAATATGCTTAATCTCTGCTGAAGGAATATTTGCGCCAATTAATTTATTGATATTGGTATAGCTTACTTCAAATTCAAACGGACGAATGTGATTTGGATAAATATCAGAAACTGATGAAGATATTTCGCCCCCCGCTAGTTCTTTAATTAAAATGGCCGCATATTTCAAAGCAGTAACCGTAATTTCAGGATCAGTTCCACGCTCAAAACGGAAAGAAGCATCGGTTTTTAAACCATGTCGCTTTGCTGTTTTACGTACAGAAACCGAGTTGAAATAGGCACTTTCTAAGAAGATATTTTTAGTGTTGGCATCAACGCCAGAAGTTTTCCCACCAAACACACCGGCAATACACATAGGCGCTTCAGCGTTGCAAATCATCAAATCATCTGCACTTAACTTCCTGGCTACATCATCAAGTGTTATAAATTCGGTTCCCTCGGTTACTTTCTTTACGATCACCTTACCACCAGCAATTTTATCTGCATCGAAAGCATGTAAAGGCTGACCTAAACCATGTAAAACATAATTGGTAATATCAACCACGTTATTAATCGGACGAAGGCCAATTACTTTCAGTTTATCTTTTAACCAATCAGGAGAATCTGTAACGGTAACACCAGATATGGTTACACTACTATAACGCGGACAAGCATCCAAATCTTCTACTTCTACCGGAATAACTAAATTTTCGTTATCGGTTTTGAAGGTAGAAAGATCAGGCATTTCATATTCACTTCTAAAATAAGCAGCCAAATCTCTGGCTACACCTAAATGAGAAGCTGCATCAGCACGGTTCGGTGTTAAACCAATCTCGAAAACAAAATCATCATCCATCTTGAAGTGATCTTTCGCACGAATTCCGATCTCAGTATCTTCCGCCAGAATCATAATACCATCGTGTGATTTGCCTAAACCAATCTCATCTTCAGCACAGATCATTCCCTGCGAAACTTCACCCCGGATTTTTGATTCTTTAATCTTAAAAGGTTCGCCCTCCAAAGGATACACGGTTGTGCCAACAGTCGCCACAACTACTTTTTGTCCAGCGCTCACATTTGGTGCTCCACAAACTATCTGAAGATTTTCTTTTCCACCAACACTTACTGTGGTTACACGTAAACGATCGGCATTAGGATGTTGTACACAAGTTAAAACCTCACCAATAACCAAACCCTCTAAGCCACCCACAACAGGCTGAACTTTATCTACACTTTCTACCTCCAGGCCAATATCGGTCAGGATTAAAGAAAGCTCTTGTGGTGTCTGATCTATTTGAACGAATTGTTTTAACCAGTTATATGATATTTTCATTTTTAGAGTATCAAGAAGTAAGTATCAGGAATCAAGACAACTCTTGATACGTTAATTTCATAAAACGCAAAGATATTATTAAAAGCTTAAAGCAGAAAACTAAACAAGAAATCTTCGAGCAATAATACTAAGCTGGTCAATTATGATTTTTTATGTTGATGCAAAGAAAATCTGAAGTAATTATCCAAATCTGCGGGAGAAAAAATAAGACTAAAACCATTAACGTTAAATACCATTCCCTTCAGTTTCCCCCGCAGATTAAAAAAGATTTACGCTGAAACCATGTGATCATATCATAAAGCAAGCGTTGTTTTATCCTAATGCAAAGAAAATCTGCGGTAATTATCTAAATCTGCGGGAGAAAAAACAAGACTAAAACTATCAACGTTAAATACCATTCCCTTCAGTTTTTCCCGCAGATTAAAAAAGATTTACGCTGAAACCATGTGATCATATCATAAAGCAAGCGTTGTTTTATCCTAATGCAAAGAAAATCTGAAGTAATTATCCAAATCTGCGGGAGAAAAAATAAGACTAAAACCATCAACGTTAAATACCATTCCCTTCAGTTTCCCCCGCAGATTAAAAAAGATTTACGCTGAAACTATATGATCATATCATAAAGCAAATGTTGTTTTTTATGTTGATGCAAAGAAAATCTGCGGTAATCATCTAAATCTGCAGGAGAAAAAACAAGACTAAAACTATCAACGTTAAATACCATTCCCTTCAGTTTTTCCCGCAGATTAAAAAAGATTTACGCTGAAACCATGTGATCATATCATAAAGCAAATGTTGTTTTCTCTTAATGCAAAGAAAATCTGCGGAAATCATCTAAATCTGCGGGAGAAAAAACAAGACTAAAAACCGTTAATATTTATTAGATTTCACTACCCTAGTTCCTAATATTTAAATTAGATAAAATAACCGCGCAGGCGCCAGCTCCAATAACCAGCATAATCACGGAGACCAAAATCAACATTAAGCCAGGTTTTAGTGGTTCATTCTTTACTGACTTAACGATCACCAGAATAACACCAACTACAAACAGCACGGCAACACCAAACCAATAAATTAGAATAATTCCCATTTTAAGAGTTAGCTAATATTACCGCACAGGCGCCCCCACCAATTACAACTAAGACAACTGAAGCAATAAGCATTTGAACACCAAGTTTTACCGGCTGATTATTTGATGATTTCACAATAATGGTGATGATCCCAGCAATGAACAAACCTACGATGGCCAGTCCATAAAGAAAAAACAAAACGACAATCATATTAATTCATATTTAATTTTTCCCTGATGGCATCAATCTTATGGTCACGATAAAAAATATTCATCGTTTCAAAAGGCACTATTTTATATTTATCACTCACAATATGAACACAGGATTTCTTCACCGCCCGAACATCAAAATCAAGAGGATCCATAAAGTTCATAATAATGATGCGAAACAGATTATCATAACTCAAATTATCTGATTTCACCCGAGGTAAACAACACATCAGTTCACCAAAAGTATCTTCAGCACAATCTACAGAAACACCCGTGCTAAATAAATTAAGCATATGTTCTTTCAATTTCTCATCATGCTCAAAAACAATGGTATTTTTAGAATTGTTCAATAAATCTTCCGGATTGATCAAATGCGTCATCGGAACCACCTCATCACCTATTTTTAAAGCATAAGCCATACAAAGCGCATCGGGATTACAAGGCACCGGAATTAAATCCTGCGGAGTAAACGTTGGGTATTGCTCATAAATTTTGCGCCTCACCTCAGTTAAGGTAATTCTTCCCTGTTGATCATTGTAATCGTCATTCCGGCCGGCAACCTGTGTAGGCTGAAAAGTTACGCCACGAACACAACGTTGCTTCAAAGCATAATCCAGGATATCACCAATTTCATGATCGTTTAAACCATTTTGTAAAGTCACAACTAATGTAGTCGACACATTGAATTGATTCAAATGGTCAATTGCTCTCTTTCTGACTTCAGTTAAATCCTCGCCCCTCATTTTAGTTAATACCTCCGGACTAAAACTATCGAACTGAAGATAAATCTCGAAATCAGGCATATAAGAAGCCAGCTTCTCTACAAAGTTAATGTCTTTTGCAATCCTGATGCCGTTGGTATTCACCATCAAATGCTTGATCGGTTTGGTTTTAGCCAGATCCAGAATTTTAAAAAACTCCGGATGGACGGTAGGCTCACCGCCAGAAAGTTGAACCACATCAGGTTCACCCTCATTAGCCACCACCACATCCATCATACGTTCAATTTCAGTTAACGTTCTATGCCTTCCATAATTGGGAGATGACATCGCATAACAGGTAGGGCATGCTAAATTACAGCGATCTGTCACTTCAATAACGGTCAGGCAAGAATGCTGTTCATGATCGGTACAAAGGCCACAATCATACGGGCAACCATAATGTACTTTAGTATTAAACTTCAGCGGCATTTCTGATTGCTTATTGTAATTGCGGATTTGCTTATAATACTCCACATCATCAGCAATCATCACTTTACTATCGCCATGCGTTCTGCAATTTTTCAACATAAAAACCTTCGCATCCTGAAAAACGATTTTTGCATCGCAAAGCTGAAGGCATTCCGGACAAAGACTCTTTGTATAATCGTAATAAATGTAATCTCGCGTATTCGCCATATCCCTTTAAGTGAAAATAGTTTTTGTAATCCTGATGATGAATTTATAATAATACGCAAAAATTAATATTGCCGACCAATGAATGCTGCTTAAATTTAAGAATAATGATTGATAAGGCTTTATAAACTCAATTAAAAATCGAAACAGAAAATAAAGCACCATAAACAATTTAAAGCGATCACCGTTAATCAGGTTTTTATTTTTAAGAGCCCTGAAAAGGCATAAGAGCGCTATCAGATAAAGCATTTCATAAAGCATAATCGGATGCCTCATGATGCCATCACCCAAATCCATTCCTGTAAATAAAGCAGTTGGAACCCCATAAGTGGGCTCATCAATACCCATAGAGAAACAACCAATGCGACCAATAAATAAAGCAACTAAAATTGGAACGACATATATATCGCCTGAAGCAATGTTTACGCCAATAATCTTCTTAATGATCTCTACGCCGAATAAGCCACCCAATAAGCCACCCACAATGGTTTTACTTTGATAAATAAACAAAAAACTCAGATGATTCAAAACCGCCGGAGTTTCCAAAACCGCAACCACACGAGAGCCGATAAGTGCACCAAACATAGCCCCAAGCATAATCCACAAGCGATTCTCATCAGAAATAGGATCTGCAATACCTTTCTTTAAAAAGTAATAAACCCGAACACCTATAACAAAAGCCAGGGTTTCAAAAATGTAATGGTAATGATATTGGTTACCAAACAGCTCAAACTGAAAGGGGAACGGGCTGTCCGATTTCGATATCATAAACACTAAAACCAAAGCCGGGCAAAAACAGGTAAATGATCAGAAAAATACCGTTTATCTTTACTATCACTTAAAACCGCAAACTTCTGTACTTTAAACCCTTTATTCACAAAAATATAGTCGATTTTATTTTTAAGGTCACTGTTAAAATCAAAATCATTAAAAGTCCCGTTGGGTCCATAAGCAGGTTCCTGACTGATTTCTTTCGCATCACTCAGGAATGATTTAATGGTACTGATGGCTTCAGTCTCTGGCGTAACATTTAAGTCGCCAGTAAAAACCACAGGTAAAGTTGGTGCAATTTGCTGTATTTTTTGCTTGATCAGTTTAGCCGATTCAATTCTCGCTTGAACACCTATATGATCGTAATGAGCATTAAAAACTAAAAATTCCTTTTTATTTAATTGATCATATAACCTTACCCAACTACACACCCTATTAAGAGCAGCATCCCAACCTTTTGAAGGAACATCAGGTGTTTCTGAAAGCCAGAAAGTTCCGCCATCCTTTTTCACAAACCGATCTTTATCGAAATATACAGCAGAGAATTCACCTTTACGCTTACCATCTTCACGCCCTACCCCCACTACATCAAAATTGGAATTTTTTAATAAGGCATCAAACTGTTCAGGCAGCGCCTCTTGCACACAAAGCACATCAGCATCATGAAATTTCACTAAAGCTTTCACATTTTGTTCACGGTTTGGCCACGCATTTACCCCATCATCCGGATTATTATATCTGATATTGTAAGATATAATATTGATAGGCGCTCCCTTTTGCTGTGCAAAGGCCATTGTGGAGAGCAATAATAAAGAGAATAAGATTTTAAAAGTTTTCATGGATTATTTTCAATTTGCCAATATTACTCATTTAGTGTTAAATGAATTTTAAGTATTAAAGTTGTTATATTCTTATATCAAAACCTTTATACATCAGCATCTAAAAACCTAGATAAGATCTTCATCCTTATAACTGTAATAATTGCTCCTGGCAAATATGAGATGATCGACAACGTAAAGTCCCAGCATCATCCCTGAAGCCACTAAATCTCTGGTCAGTTTGTTATCACTTTCACTTGGCTTTAAATTTCCAGAAGGGTGATTATGCGCCAAAACAATATTGGCTGCATTACGTTCAAGCGCTACTTTAAAAATAATTTTTGGATCAGCAACTGTTCCAGCCTGCCCCCCTTTACTAATAAGATGCCTTCCAATAATATGGTTAGAACGATTAAGCAACAGTATCCAGAATTCTTCATGATTGAGGTCCGCAAAAGTGTTGTACAAATAACGGTGCACATCGCTTGAAGCGGTAACCTGCACAATTTGCTCTTCCTGGATTTCCTTTCTGCGGAGGCCAAGTTCTAAGGCAGCGATAATGGTGATCGCTTTAGCTTCGCCAATTCCTTTAAACCTGGAAAGATCCTGAATAGATGCTTGCCCTATTTTGGCTAAGTTATTCTCATAGAAAGATAAAATCCTTTTACTTAAATCAACAGCCGTTTCATTTCTGCTTCCTGAACCAATCAGAATCGCAATTAATTCAGCATCAGTTAAATGCCTGCGCCCATGATGCAATAGTTTTTCCCTTGGGCGATCTTCCTCTGCCCAAAGCTTAATACCTAGTTTCTGATCGTAATTTTCCATTTTTTTCGACAAAAAAAAGGCATCCCAACGTTTGGTTGGGATGCCTGATGCTAATATCGTAAAAAAAGTGGATTATGCTAAACCGTTAACGAATTTCGTTAATTTTGATTTATTGTTAGCCGCTTTGTTTTTGTGAATAATGTTCTTTTTTGCTAAACGATCTAACATAGAGATTACTTTAGGCAATAAATCTGATGCAGATTTTTTATCCTCTGCAGCACGTAACCTTTTAATAAAAGTACGTGTAGTTTTTGCCTGATATCTGTTACGTAAACGTTTTGTTGCGTTTGCTCTAATTCTCTTTAATGAAGATTTATGATTTGCCATTTCTATTTAGCCTTTATTTTTCTTAATCGTTTCCTTTAATTCGGGTTGCAAATATAGAGTTTATCTTTTTAAAACGCAAAAGAATTTTAAATTTTTATTCGCTAAAATCTGATCTCAATTCCGAACTGCGAAAATACGATAAATTTATTCATTAGCAACACTTTAACCATAGAGAATAAAATTTAACTACAATAGAGAAAACATACACAAAAAGACTATTTTTGAGGAAAACACATTCTGAGTGAAAAAACGAATAGCCATCTTTGCATCCGGTTCTGGCTCTAATGCCCAAAAGCTAATGGAGCATTTTAAACGCAGTAACGACATTGAAATTTCATTGGTGCTCACCAACAATGCTGACGCTTATGTATTGCAAAGAGCAGATAATTTTGAAATCCCCAGCCATATCTTTGATAAAAATGAGTTTTATAAAACAGACGAAGTAATTGACCTGCTGAAAAACCTTGATATCGATTTTATTGTACTCGCTGGTTTCCTTTGGCTAATTCCTAAAAACTTAATTGCCGCTTACCCAGGAAGAATAGTAAACATTCACCCGGCTATTTTACCAAAATTTGGTGGCAAAGGCATGTACGGAGATTATGTACACAATGCAGTTATTGCTGCCGGAGAAACTGAAGGAGGCATTACCATCCACTATGTTGATGAACATTATGATGAAGGGGAGTACATTTACCAGGCAAAGTATAAAATTGATCGGGGTGATAGCTTAGAAATGGTAAAATTTAAAGGCCAGCAACTAGAACACCAGCATTATCCTAGAATTGTAGAGGGATTGGTTAAGAAGATAAAAAAATAGATCTCCAGTGATGATAATGCACATACACAGATAGCAGTATTTCCGTATTTATTGATGAAAGGAACGATGCTCACATCCTTAATATTGTTTCAGAATAAGATAAAGGTATGCTTCCGGAAGGCAAATTCTACCCATTTAATTTACCAATACACCGCTTCTCTTCGAACATAAAAATAATATCATCAGTTTTTAGGCTCAAATTACCGCACCCTGCAATATGCCTCATGCGATCTGCTCCCTGCTATCCGGCCTGGCAGATGGCTTTACCATTGCAAACACCTTTTACAAGCAACCCACCATCAGGCAAAATGATTAAATCAGACCTTACTTGATCATCACCTTTTTACCAGTTTTTGCAGCAATTTTAGCCGCTTCTAAAATTTTAACCACAATTAAATTGTTCGTTAAAGAAGATAAATCATTTTCAGGTATAATTTCTTTTCTCAATACCGCAGCCAGGTAGCCCAAACTAGAGGCGTAAGCCGGTGCAAGTGCTTTTGCTTTATACACCTTATAATCGGCATTGCCGTTTTCTTTTAAACGCAGCTGCTGTTCATTAACCGCCTGTAGATAACCGGTTTTCCCAAATACTTCCATATCCTTAATACTAAAAGGCCAGTTCCACGAAGCTTCAATGATTCCGGTCGCATCCGCGTACTCCAGCAAAATGGTGGCATCGTCATCCACTTTCGGGTAAATAGCAGGTTTAATATGATGTGTAATGGCCGACACGGAAATTGGTGCCCTGCCATCCATCAGCCAGGTCATTAAATTAGCACCATAACAGCCAAAATCGGTCAGTGCACCAGCCCCATTTTTATCCGGGTCAGTTAGCCAGCTCAAAAATTCTTTGCTCACCCCAATTTCCTTTGGTCCCTGGTGCCCGTCATGGACGATCATCTTCCGCACCTCACCTATCAAATTTTGTTCTTTTATATTCAGGTAAGCTTCCTGATTACTCGGATACCAGGTGGTTTCATAATTGGTAAGCAAATGGATGTTGTGCTTTTTCGCCAGCTGAACCATTTTCTCCGCATCCTTAACCGTTGTGGCCAGGGGCTTTTCAACCATTACAGAAATACCTAGGGGCGCAGCCGCCGCCACCACCGCCAAATGATCGCTGATGGCATTATAAGCCAGCACGGCATCGGGTTTACGTTTTTGCAATAAAGCAGGCAGGTCATGGTAAAATAAGCTATCCGCCAGTTGATAACGCTGCTTAAAACGCTGTATTAAATCTGGATTACTTTCTGCAATGCCGATGATGTTCACCTCTCCCTTCTGGTAGCTATTCATAATCAGGTAAATGTGATCATGATTCAGTCCTGCCACGGCGACATTCAATTTTACCTGCTGCGCCATGGTTTCAAAACATATCGTAAATGAGGCAAATAGAGCAAATGCAAATTTCCAAATTGGTTTATGGCTCATGGTTAAACGTTTTAGATGGTTTGATTAAGGTATACCAAGGTAAAAATTAATTCAAAAGAACCCACAAGCACATAAAAATATTACAAATTGAACTACACGGAGCCGAAGAATCGGGGCAAATCGGGAAGATGTTCTTACGATATCAACGGCTACTATGCTTTTTGCTCCCTGCTATCCGGCCTAGTGGATTTTCGCAGGAAAAAGTACGATAATCTTTGTACCTCCCCCATCATAACCCCGCAACCCAAGGCAGGATCAAGCGGGAGCGATGGAAATAAGCAAGGGTAAAAGCTTCTATGCTGCCGCAATAAAGATTTCAGTAGGTTTTTACATGAAAGGATGCAAGCCTTGATTTTTGTTACTTTTGGATCAAGCAAAAAGTAAGAGCCCTCGGCGGCGGTGAGCCGAGACAAGACTGTGCGAAGGGCAAAACCTGCAAACGCAATGCATTACGAACGCATTAAGATTGCGTCTTACCGCGCAATGATGACCGTATTAGTGATACCGTAAACAAACATCATCCCATTAGCCCATCTTAACCACATAACAACGCCCAATCCCGTCAACATACCTCTCAAAAAAATCATTATAATACTTTCGGTACCTGTACCCTAAAATTTACCTTACTAAAAAACCAAACCAACCTATAATCCATTTCCACCCCAAGCAAATACCAATTAGCTGATAATAAGTTAAGAACTCCTTACTTAATTTAAAGAAAAGTTGAAGGTTCGATCCCGGCCTTTGTTAGGCACCTACTTTTAGCAGTTTATCTTCAATATTAGGAACTGAAAAAATAAAGGAGAAATAAACATACTTAGTGATACCCATAGGTGCTATTGGTATCTGATACTTTAGTTCTTCAATTAACTCATCTAAAAAATCTGCAAAAGGCTTTGTATTACGTTTGAATTTTCTAATTAACTCTCTAAACCATTCTGCTTCTAATCGTTTGATGTTTTCGGAAAATCTACGTTTTATACCATAAACTTCATCCCAAGACGCATCTCGAATATCTATTACTCCATCCCTTAATATTTCAAATTTCCAATCAATACTTTTCAATAGAGTTTCTAAACTTTGGTTATTATATGCTTCATTTAAAGAGACATTAATAGAAAGTCTGTCTAAAGTTATATTAGAATCATAAGGATAAAATGAAAGTCTTCGAGCTGGAATAGCATCATATAATAATTCTTTAGAACGCTTTTCTTGTTTATTACAATATTGACAACATGGAAAAAGTAATTTAAAATTTATCGAGACAAAAGGGTATGTAGCCTTTGCTATTATATGATCATATTCTTCCCTATATTTTCCATCAGGAGGATTGAATGGATATATACCACAAAAAGGACAAATAATAAAATTACAATTAGCTTCATGAGTCAACGAATCGTAATGATGCTTAACTGTATTCCATTGATTTTCCATTAACATAGTTTGCGGATAATCATTCCACAAATCCTCAAAGTATTTTTTTAATTTGATAGAGATACTAGAATGCAATTGATCATATGTAATCAAATTATGAGAAAGGTTATCAAATACTGAAATACAATTGTTTTGTACTAAAGCTTCTTGAACCGTTATTTTTTCCCCAAAAGGTAATTTATGATAGCTTGTTACGATTTCTTTTAATGGATTCAATAACCTTACTTTCGAAGCATTGATAATGGTTCTAAAATCTGGATGAACTAGTTTTTCTTCATCAAACTCTTCCAAATCATAGTGAAAAATATTCTTGAATATATAATATATATGTTCATGGAACAGATATATCGGATGATCTATTTCTTTAAAACTAGTCAACATGCTTATCTGATTTTAATTCGTTTTCTTTCGCCATGAGATAACTGTAGGCATCAAATTTTTCAATAGATTCACCAAATGAAAGCAGTTCTTTTTTAACTCTTAATATATCATCCAAAGTATTTATACTCTTTTTCAAATTAATTAATGCTTTATTTGAAAAGTCAGAAATTGTTATGTCTCTATCAAATATAGTTTCCAAAATAAAGCTTACTGACGCTCCAAAAGTTTCAAATTCTGGATTTTCCAACTTCAATGCTTTACCTTCTCTTACAAACTTGTACACATTTTCTTTATGATTATCGCTAATAATAAATGGTGAGTGGGTAGTCATAATCAATTCCTGTTGGTGGATGTTTTCTGGATTGCCATCGGCATCATATTCTTTTCCCGAAACCTTATTGAGCATGGTCACCATTTTGGCACGCCATTTTGGATTAAAATGCGTGTCGGGTTCGTCCATCAAAAATAAACAGCCATCTTCTTCCATCATCATCACAGAGCCGATGACTTCGTTTAACTGATGCTCTCCGTCTGAAAGAGATTTGTAATACAGAATATCTTTTTTATTACCCTCATACTTTTGTCTTTTTATCCTAATTTTTTCAATCCTAAAAATTAATTCTGATGGGTCAGATTTGGATAATTCATCGGTGATGTTTATGGTTTTATGGGCATTGGTTACAAACTTTCGAGTGGCTTGTTTTTCTAGGAGCAAGTTCAAACTTTGCAATTCGTAAAAGGCTTGAAATAATTGAAACGCTGTTTTATAATGATGGTGAAACGCTTGATGAGTAGCTTCATTAATCACAAAGTCCAATATCAAACATTTCGCTGTGTTATCATCTCGCCAAGTAGTAGCGCAGGCTTTAAGTGGATTCCATAAAATTTGTTTTTCTTTTAAGATAGTTGCGGCTTCTTGAGTATTGTGCTTGTAGTTAAACGTAATGCGAAATGAATGCAAATCTTCTATACGAAAAATGCTTTTCAGATACTGTAATGGTGCCGTTTTGCCCAATAGCATATTGGCTATAAAAATGCTGTAGTTACTTTCGGTATCTAAAAAATATAAACGACGATTAGAACGTTTGTTTTCACTATTGACCATTTCTGTAAAGTAATGATACCGCAAACGAATAAATGGATTACTCAACAACTCATTTTGTCCCGAAGTGTAAGCAATAATTTTTGAAGGTAAAAATTGTCCGAAATCATCATCTATTACTGTAAACTTATCTTCTCCCACTAAAGAATAAGACATTTCCAAAAAACCTTCTAAATCTTTTTTGATACGCACATGAACCTCTTGTTGAATAGGGAAGTCTAGATTGATTACATCCTCTTTGAATTTATTTTTATAGATCGTATAAAAATTATTTTCTTTTCTGGGTAAAATATATTCTATCTCAAAACCAAAATTTTTATTTTCGATATAGGATTTTGGGGTTTCTTGTAGCTTTGTTCTTTCCAAATAATAAAAAATCTCTGCCAAGAGTTCTAGAAAATTGGATTTCCCACTACCGTTTAAACCAGCAAATACTTTGGTAGACAATTTACTGTCTTCCGAAGCGACATTAAATTGGTAATCAACATTTGCAGGCAAACTACGAAAGTCTTCTCCTAATATTTTAAGGCGTACTAGCTTCATCTTTTATATGGAAATAAATGCCAGAGCGTTCTTTTTTATTTTTTTTACTGAGGCTTTCTAAATCCTTTTCAGTAAAACTAATATCCGTAATGTTCTCTGTTTCGGCGTTATAAAATACTTGTTCTAACTGCAAAAAATGGTTTTCACTATCTAGAGCAGTTGCAATAAAGCGGTAAAAATCATCAGCATTTTCGTACTGTGGATTTTTCTTTTGTTCGGCAGAACTGTAATAGTTTACTTGTATGTCTAATTCCTTATCTAGAAAATTTAATATCATTTCTGCATTAAAATAATGCCCGCTAAAATGTTTTATTATACTATCTGCAATTTCTTTAAAGCTATAATGCTCCCAACTTTCTAAGTGTCTTAAAGCTTCGAAACCAAATTCTAATCCTTTGTCGTTTTTTTTAGATTTTACTTTTTCAACCTCTACTTTAGATACATCTTTTTGTTCAATAATAACAACAGGTTTATCTTTGGGTTCTTCCTTAATAACTTCAATTGGATTGGGTAGCAAACTCGCATCAAAAGGCACTTTGGAAAGGTCTATATCTCCCTCAAAAACTTTGTGGCTTATCGAGGCATATAATTCTTCCAAATCTTTTAACTGAGCTTCTTGCTCAGTTTTAATAATTTCTATTTTTTGAGCAATGTCTGCAAATTTATTTTGAAGATCTAAATCATAATAGGGGATAGTAATATTTCTAACTTTTGATAATCCTAAAAATGTTCTTCCTGCGTTCGTTGTTACATCTCGAAATTGTTTCTGTATAAATTCACTATTAATCATATCTGCCAAAAAAAAAGGATTAACTAGATCTTTATTTGGGGTAATTTTATTGAAGTTTTGAGACATAATTGCATCAGGAATTTCATTAGGAATTCTTAACGCATTACCTGATGAACCAACAGCTACAATAACAACATCGTCAGGTTTAATTTTACTTCTTTTTAACTCCTTTGCTTTTTTTAAACTAATGAATTTACTATCACTTAAATTAAGTCTACCATCTGTAATATTCTTACCTCTTAAAACTAAAACACCATTTGCAACATAATCATCAGAGGTTAAATTTGAACCGAAAGGTCCACTCGAAAGAGCATGCTGTTCATCTTTTGCTAAATCTTTTAAAGATATATCTTTTATTTTTCTCTCTTGATTAAACATTTGGTAAAAAGTAGCTTTTACCAATTCATCCAATAAATCAATGCCGTTTTTTCGTTCGGCAATGGTGGTTTCTATTTTTTCTAATAGATTAGCTATACGAATTTGATTTTCGTAGGATGGAAGTGGAATTTGTATATTATTAAGTTCACTACGTGTTAATTTCCCTCTAGTGGAGCCTTTTATATGGAAATTTAAATCTGCAAAATTTAAATAGTATCGTAAAAACTCTAAACTGGCTTCCCCGTTCTCTATCAACACGTGTGCATGGTTGTTTACCCATGTCTTACCGTCATAAATATTCGAGCAAACCTCATTTTTACCCCAACTTCCGCCGTCTTCAGCTACACAAAGAATTTTTTCATTAAAAATATATTCATCAATATAAGTAAGAATATTATTTGCTCCAATATATGGATATAACCCTTCTAAAGAAATTTTATATCTATCTATTGAGTTTAAAGGACGTCTTTTATAATCGAGATTAGTTGTTATATCTCCTAAAAATCTATATTCCATTACAACATATTTTCAAGTTCATTAATCAATATTGAAATATTATCTTGCTTTGATTTTAGGTCGATCATAATATCTGCCGTAGGTCGGTGTACTATTGCTTCATATACTTCTTCGCGGTAGCGGTTAAAACTCAAATCATAGCCTTGATCTACCAATTCTTGTTTGGGAACAAAGAAATAACGCTTGGTGCGATCTGTTGGGTTTTCTTGTTCACGCTTGTTGTAATGCTCTATAATTTTATGAACATCGCCATAATCACGATTGCCTTCTCTATCAAAACGGTCGTTGCGTTTATCATCCAAGGTTTTGCCATCGTGCTCCATATCATAAAACCATACACGCTCCGTTTCGCCACCTTTGGTAAAAATCAAAATAGCAGTAGCTACTCCTGCATAGGGTTTGAATACGCCCGAAGGTAGATTGACTACCGCTTTGAGTTCACATTTGTCCATCAATATACTCCGCACATTCTGAAAAGCTTTACCCGAGCCAAACAGCACACCTTGTGGAATAATCACACCTGCCGTACCACCCATACGAAGCATCTTGTAGATACGTTCCAAAAACAAGAGTTCAGTCTTTTTAGTATCAGTAGTAAAGCTTTCGTTGATTTCGGCTTTGTCCAGACTTCCAGTAAATGGCGGATTGGCGAGTACTACATGGTATTCGTTATCTTCATTGTAAAACTTACTCAGTGTATCGTTGTAGTCGATATTAGGGTGCTCGATACCGTGCATCATCAAGTTCATCAAACCTATACGAATCATATTTTGGTCGATATCAAAGCCATAGAATGTCTTTTTGTTCAACACTTCTTTCGAGGCATCATCTACCAATCTGTCTGCCAAAGTACCACGAGTGAAACCATAGTTATCTAATACTTGATGCTCAGGAGAGCTAAACTGTGTCAAGATATATTGGTAAGCTGCCAATAAAAAACCAGCTGTACCACAAGCAGGATCGGCAATTTTGTTGCCCAATTGCGGTTTTACCAATTCTACTAACATTTCTATAATATGCGTAGGCGTACGGAATTGTCCATTTTTACCTGCGGTGCTGAGTTGTTGTAAAAGGTATTCGTAAATATCTCCCTGAGCATCTACAAAGCGATCTTGGGCATGTAAAACTTCATAGATTTCATTGATCTTTTTTACCGCTTCTGTAAGCAAACTGGGCTTGGGTATAATGAAGACCGCATTGTCCATGTGTTTGGCAAAAGGAGAGTCAGTTTCGCCCAATGTTTTGATAAAAGGAAAGATACGGGTTTGCATTAATTGATACATTTCATCTGAAGGTTTGCGGGAAAAATTTTTCCAACGCAGTTCTTCTTTTGCAATGCTTTTATCTTCTTCCTCACCAGGTAAGAAAAATTTACCTTCAAAGATAGACTTGTATTCTGTTTCTAAAAATGCGGCATTTCCTTGTCGTTTTTGGTCATTCTCATCGAGTTGCTTCATAAACAACAAATATGTGATTTGTTGTATGGCATCGATTGGATTACTTAATCCACCTGACCAAAATTTATCCCAGAGTTCGTTTACTTTAATTTTAATTTCTTGATTATCCATTTTTAAAATTATGCTGCTAAAGCATTTATAAATTGTAATATTTCTTCCATCCTTTTTCCGTCAAAAACCCCACGGATTCCATTGGGATGAATTCGGGTAAATGGCGCAGAGATTAAATCTTTGCGTTCTACACTTCCCTTTTCTATCAGAAAAGTTTGCAAAAGTCTTAAAAAATCCAACTGTTTTCCACTCAAATCCGATTGATTGGCAATGAAAGTATCAAAAGCTTTAGTGATGGTCGTGGGCAAATCTTCTAAAATCTCGATTCCCAAAATATGTTTAATAAACTGCATCAAAGCAGCATTCCTATTGTTGTACACTTTTCTGAGCAAATCCACCGTAATGTGTGGACTTTCGTGTGACAGCAACCAAGTCAATTCTTCGATTTCTATGTCGGAGATAGGCTCATTGTCTTTTATTTTTTTCAGAATTGGCAAATCATTAAAGAGTATTTTTATCTTTTCTTCCACCATTTCCTTATAGCGTTCTATGCTTACGGCTTCTTGTTGGGGACCAAAAATTACCCTTTCTTTTTCTAAAAGTACATCTACAAAATTGTATTTAGCAGGAAGCATCCTCATCGTACCTTCACGGTACATCATTAAAGGAGCTAATTGCTCCACCAAATTAGATAATTTCTTTTCTGTGATGGTGTTCCAGTAATAATCTGTTTGTGCTTGTTGTATCAAGTCTTTATGTTTGGCAACCTTATTGAGACTTAAAGGCAATTCTGAGATCTCTTCGATGATGGCATTTTTCAAGGCTTCAAACTTCTTTTTTTCTTCTTGTAAATGTGCAATAGAAATTTCCAAGATGTCTTTTTCAAAACGCATGACTTTAAAATCTACTCCGCTAATTGTGCGAAACAAAGGACGGATATGTTCTTGCAAAAAGAGCAATTTGTCAGAGGTCAATTCTTTAAAAAAGGAAACCGCTTTTACTTGCTCTACTAAAGTAATAGCGTCTCTTATTACGATAGATTGCAAGGGTAAATCAGCAATTGCTTTTTTGACTTTATTTAATGTCGGTTCTACTACTTCTGCATCATCTAATTCTAAACCTATTGCTAACTTATCTACATACAAACCAAATAAACGCACGGGTAAAGGAATTTGACTACTGAGATTTTTTCCTTTAGGATTGAGTTTGAAATACTCAAAATTATCCCAACAATCTAGAATTAAAAAGGTATCTTTTTCAGTACACCAAGACTTTATTTTAGTCGGCTCTAACAAACGAGTGCCTCGTCCTATCATTTGCCAAAATTTGGTATACGAATAGACGGGTTTGGCAAAAACCAAATTTGTAATTTCTCGTACATCAATACCTGTATCCAACATATCTACACTGATAGCTATTCTGGGTAAATCTTGATTTTTGAATTGGTCTAGCAATCCACCTTTACCATATACACGAGGGTCATCGGAAACAATCACTTTCGCTAACTCTCCAGCATATTCAGCATAAAGTGAGTTAAATATTTCCTCGATACGTCTTGCATGTGCTTTGCTGATACAAAAGAAAATAGTTTTGCCGGGCAATACACCATTGTGGTCTTTAATGGATTCCTCCATAAATTCACGAACAATGAGTGTATTGGTGCCTTTATTGATTACCCTTCTTTCTAATTCGGTTCCTTCATAATTGATCTCTGCTACTTCCTTTCCTTCCAAAATCAACTTCTTTTGGTCTTCGAGAGAAATGGTTCTCTTATTAATACCTTCTACTTGAAACTTAGTTTTGATTTTCATTACCTGAAAATCGCTAAGGTAAGTCGGTGTATGGTTTACAGCTTCTTCATACGAATAGGCAAACGTAGGCAAGCCATCCTCACAATCAAAAAGCTCAAACGTATTGTGGTCTATCACATCGGTTGGTGTGGCAGTTAAGCCCAAAGTAATGGTATTGAAATATTGTAATATTTCTTGGTAAGTGTTGTAAATACTTCGATGGCTCTCGTCAACTACAATTAAATCAAAAAAATGCGGGCTTGTTTTAGTGTTTTGATTTCGTATCAAATTCAATATGGTGGGATAGGTAGAAACATATATTCTTCTATCCGTAGCAAAATTAGTTTCTTGATATTGAGGCCAACGCGGCTCATTTGGTAAATATTCTTTAAAATCATCTAAAGCTTGTCCTTGTAAAGCAATTCTATCTACCAAAAACAATACCTTTTCTATCCAACCGCCTCGCATTAAAGCATCAATAAGTGAGATTACAGTTCGGGTCTTACCTGTACCTGTCGCCATAACAAGAAGAAACTTAGAACGTTTTTTCTCTAAAGATTCCATTACAGAACGAATCGCACGAATTTGATACTCTCGCCCTGCAATTTTAGTATTGATAAATTCTTGTGATAAACTTTTACGATGTTTTCTTAAATAAAGATAACGTTCTAAATCGTCACGAGTCGGAAAACCATAAACTCTTTTTGGAGGATAGTTGTCTAAATCCCAAAAGTATATTTCATGGCCATTCGTATAAAAACAAAACGGCAATTCACCTCCAGACTGTTTTTGTAAATGATAACAATACTGTTTTGCTTGCTCTCTACCAATAGCGGCATCCACAATAGATTTCTTAGCTTCTATAACCGCTAATGGTTTACCATCCTTTCCAAGTAAAACATAATCACTAAATTCAGCCCTATATTTAATTACTGGTTCGTTAATAATGTGGAGATCTTCTGTAGATGTAGAAATTAAAAATTCTTCTATAACTTGAGTGCGATCATTGACATTCCAACCTGCTTTTAGCAGGTGACTGTCAATGATTTCTTTACAAGTAGATTTTTCAGTCAAAATAAAAGCACCTTAATTTCATGAAATAACTTTGATTTTTACTAGAATAGTACGATTAATAAATGACTTTTTCTAGTCTTTTATTAAAATAATCTGTTCCATTTTTAAGTAAATGTTCATAAATAAGCTCTGATAAGCCTTCCATGTAGATCGGCACATTTGCACCATTTCCCAAAAACTGATAGCTAAGTACCTTTAAACGATACTCATGCTGATCATCTAATATTTTAGAAATTTCTTGGTATATATAATTTTCTAATATATTGAAAGAATCAAACCTTTCTGTTTGCAATTGATAACAAAACTCTTCCCATACATTTAGTAACCCCAAGTCTGATCGCATTACATCTTTGGGAGCCGATTTTAAGCGCCTTTCAACTATTCTAATTATCTCGTCCAAATAGACGGCGGCAACTTCATCTATCAGACTCTCAGCAACTTTTAATTTACTCATCAGATATTAACTAGATCAGTAAAAGTATCAATAAATGCCCCACTTTTCAAGCTTCGCTCCATAAAAGTTTACATATGCGATTAGAATAGATTTAACTGCTATAAATTAAGAATATCAATAATAATTGAAACGGTAATGCGTACATAAAAAGAATGACTTAAATGTATGATTCAGACCTCCAACTCAACCCTCCTCTACCACCCAGCTTAACTTATCCCCCTGCTCCACGATCTCGCTTTCCACTTTAGGTTGCGCTACGAAATCGACGATTATACCATCCTTTACATGCGGGGCGTGAATAATTTCACCCGCATAATAATGCCGATCGCCAGAGCGGGCCGTACCTGTAAAAAATGAAATGCCCCATGGCGAAGATTA
The DNA here is from genome assembly GCF_004340665.1 of Pedobacter psychrotolerans. Classification (GTDB taxonomy): domain Bacteria; phylum Bacteroidota; class Bacteroidia; order Sphingobacteriales; family Sphingobacteriaceae; genus Pedobacter; species Pedobacter psychrotolerans. The sequence goes on along the minus strand of NZ_SLWO01000001.1, from coordinate 418,544 downwards.
AAGCTTTATCGCCATTGTGGTATCTCCCCTAATCATTCCACTCCAGAATCTTTATAGGCATCGTATTTCTTCAGCTTAATTTCCACCATTCTTCTTTTTAAGCTGTTTAGTAGTTTGTTCTAAATGTTTTACGAAGTCTTGCTCTGCTTTAGAGAGTTCGTTTTTCAGGCTCTCTTTATAGTTGGTGTATTCTTCTTTGGCTTTGTTTAAAGCTTGTTGGTGGCTAACCGTACCGGCATGGGTTAAAATATCATTACCAGTCATTTGTAAAAAGTCATCAACTCGTTTTAGCCAATCTTGCATGTGCATGGGTTTGCGGTTTAAGGCTTGTAATTCGGCTACCTCCAAATAAGCCGTTACCATTCGGTTAAGCACATTGAGTTCTTGCTCATTTAAGTAATTTTTAGCAACTACAATTTCTTGTTGCGTAGGCTGTACGCCCTTAAAGTTCGTTAAGCCTAAAAAAGGTTTGGCTGCATCAATTCTACTATAAACCACTTCTGCGGCGGTTTGTCCATGTGCTGCCCAATGCATTTTGTTTTGTATGGTTTTAAAAAAGGTTTGCGAGGTTTCGGTATTAGGGTCGTAATCTATACTGGTGGCATACACGTCCAATACCTTGCGCCAAAATACTTTTTCAGAAGAACGAATGTCTCTAATGCGAGCCAATAGCTCTTCAAAGTAATCGCCACCACCTGCTTGTTTCAGCAATTCATCGTTTAGGGTAAAGCCTTTTACCAAATATTCACGTAACCGGGCTGTTGCCCATTGCCTAAACTTAGTCCCTTGTAAGCTTTTTACGCGATAGCCGACGGAAATAATTACATCCAGATTGTAGTAGTTAAATGCTTTTTGCTGAAATTCGGAATTTCCGAATTTCTTCATGGTAGCACTTTCTTCCAACTCTTTTTCTTCATAAACGTTTTTAATGTGTTCGTTTATGGTAGATTTTGCTTTTCCAAAAAGTAAAGCCATTTGATCTTGCGTAAGCCAAACGGTTTCGTTTTCTAAACGGGTTTGTATTTTGGTTTGCCCGTCTTCAGATTGGTATAAAATTAATTCTGAATTCATATTAAGCAAGGTTTAAAATTTCATGGATTAAACCATCACGCTCATTTTCAAATGCTAAAATATCGGCTGTTACTTCTTCAATTGCATCGGCATCTTCTTCTTCGTCCCGGTAACTTTTAAGTTTTATACCGAAACGGGAATCGATCACATCTTTATCATCTTTGATGTATTGCTGCTCACTTGCCCAACTTTTACCATAAGGCGGATTCGACAACATAAAACCGAACGTTGTTCCTGCAAATTCATCTGTTGATATGGAAACTAATTTATTATGTACTGCGGTATTCATTGTATGATTTTAAGGTCACAAAATAGCTTTTTTTAAATGATTAAACTAAATAACCATCGATAAAGCAAGCGTCAAATTTGATATTTTTTTTAGATACGCTCTACGGTTTTCCGTACCCTATACAAAAAATAAACTAATCTATTTTTAATTAAAACCCAAAACTAAATAACAGTAAACTCATTCCTCCTCTACCGCCCAGCTTAACTTATCCCTTTGCTCCACTACCTCGCTTTCCACTTTAGGTTGCCCCACAAAATCGACGATTATACCCTCCTTTAAATGCAGGGCGTGAATAATTTTACAAGCATAATAACGCCGGTCGCCAAAGCGGGCGGTACCGGAAAAGAAGGAAATGCTCATGGCAATGATTAAAGCTTTATCGCCCTTATGATTCAGGCTTAAGGATAAGACTGTTTTCGGAAAATGGCTGTTGCTTAAAGGTATAACCAGGTCATTCACTTCAATAATTTCGTAGCCGCCATCATCATCCAGGTCGAAATGAAAGCCCATAACCTGTAACCGTGCTTCGGTAGCCTTAGGATGCCGTTTCAGGAGCGATTCTATTTCGCCCTTAGGCAGAATAAGTTTTACTAATCCATCGGGTTCTATGCGCAAATCCGATTCGCTAAGCCATAAAGTTCCGAGGGGTTTGCCGCTGTTAAACTCGAAACCCTTAAGCAAAGCAATATCACCATCAATCAATTTTTTATGACCTGCCTGTTCCGCTGGGATGGTTTTAAAGATTTCGATAAAACGTTTGTTCAGGCGATTGAGGAGATCGCCATAAGCATAAAGCTTGACTAGCGGTGCAAATGCTTTTCTGATATAAGCGGCATTTCTGCTGGCCATGCCAAAATCGCGACTGCTTTTTTTGCTCGCTTCAGTTTGCTTTTTGTGGGCAGCTTTTTGCCTGACAACATCCGTATTTCCAAGTTTGTAAAAAACAAGATCGCCCAGTTGCCCGTTAATTTTGATAATTCCATTCTGGCTAGCCATAATTTTAGTATATTAGGTTAAACAAAAGGGATGATCACCCAATTTAATCAATCTCTGATTAAAAATCCAAAAAAAATATTCCAAACCCCACCTTTACGCCACATTTACCCCACGTTTCGGCCACCTTCCGGCCAGGCTTGCTCCTACCCTGCTGTATACTTAGTTGCATACTGCTTCGAACTCGCTTTGGTAAAATTAAGGCTTCGTTGAAGATCAGCCATGTCCGAAATTTGCATCGCTTTAGATTAGCGAGTTAACAATAGCTAAATAAAAGGTAAAGAGAAACATAGCTTAGGGTTATTTTGATGTATAGCGATGTCGGTATTTGGGTAAGGAAATGGTATGGGAGGCAAAATACAAAACGCCCGGATATATTAGCCACTCATGCCTTAAGGTTTCTGCCTGCACGGGATCCGATAGCTATCGGATGACGACCATATTAGAAAGTACAAAGATCTCTCCACTACGGTCGAGATGACGACCCAGCGTGCCCCTCAAAGGCCAAAAAACATATCTCTTCGAATGCCTGTCTCTGCTCCATGCTATCTGCACCCTGCTATCCGGCATAGGGTATGATGGAAGGAGAAAACGTTAAAGCTTTTGCACTTCCTTTCAATTACCGCTGTCCCAAGGCAGCACGCCCTCCCCGATTTTTCATCGGGGGCTTGTGCTGACGACCAAAAAAGCTTTGACGAATTTATCCGACATCAGATCCAAGCCTTGATTGTTTGTTTCTTTATCATCAAGGATAAAGAAAGAGCCCTTCGTTGGCTAACCGAGGCAAGCCCGAGCCTGTGGCTAAGAATAGCCAGCACATTAAGATTCCCGCCTGCGCGGGAATACCATCGTCATCTCGACCGCAGCGGAGAGATCTTTGTACCATAATAATATTCAAACCCCTATCAGAACCTTTCCCCTGAAAGAGAAAGAGCTAAAAGAAAAATTAATGCATTCTGCTATCTGCACCCTGCTATCCTGCATAGGGTATGATGGAAGGAGAAAACGTTAAAGCTTTTGCACTTCCTTTCAATTACCGCTGTCCCAAGGCAGCACGCCCTCCCCGATTTTTCATCGGGGGCTTGTGCTGACGACCAAAAAAGCTTTGACGAATTTATCCGACATCAGATCCAAGCCTTGATTGTTTGTTTCTTTATCATCAAGGATAAAGAAAGAGCCCTTCGGTGGCTAACCGAGGCAAGCCCGAGCAAAAAGCCATTTATAGCTAGTGAGTAAACATAAACATCTGCTAAAAACTTAGAGATCCTTCGTACCTCAGGATGACAGAACAACACAGTGATTGTGGTATAAATCGCAGATTACCATTAGTTTACCTTTTTATCTAGCAAAAAAGCAAAAGCCCTTCGGTGGCGGCGAACCGAAGCAAGACTGAGCGAAGGGCAATTTATAGCTAGTGAGTAAACATAAACATCTGCTAAAAACTTAGAGATCCTTCGTACCTCAGGATGACAGAACAACACAGTGATTATGGTATAAATCTCAGATTACCAGTAGTTTACCTTTTTATCAAGCAAAAAAGTAAGGGCCCTTCGGTGGCTAGCCGAGGCAAGACCGAGCGAAAAGCCATTTATAGCTAGTGAGTAAACATAAACATCTGCTAAAAACATAGAGATCCTTCGTACCTCAGGATGACAGAACAACACAGTGATTGTGGTATAAATCGCAGATTACCGGTAGTTTACCTTTTTATCAAGCAAAAAAGCAAAAGCCCTTCGGCGGCAGACCTTTACCGATTTTTCATCGGTAGCCGAGGCAAGCCAGCGCAGCTGTAAAATTTTCTGCAAGTGATGATACCATAAATGTTCGGAAGATGAATAGCAGTTTACATTATAAAGCTATGAGGGGAACTCCCCTCCTAATTTAGGAGGGGCAGGGGGTGGTTAACCATTCAGTAGCAGTTTTCAATGGATAAATCATAATCTTCCGAACAACTATGGTGATGGCACCAGCCGATACATTAAAACGTCTCTGTTGGTGAGCCACCAACCAAGGGTTCTGCAACAAGTTTCAAAGATTTCACTGTTTCGCTATGCAACAATCGAAATGACGAACCACTCGCATATTTTTTCCCTGTCCAACATAACAAAAAAACCATCCTCTTTTACTACCTTTGCGGCTCAAAATTTACAGTAGAATGAGTCAGTCCATTAAAATTAAAAACGCTTTAATTTCAGTATATTATAAGGATGGTTTAGAACCATTGGTAAAATTATTGGCCGCTCAGGGCGTTCAGTTATTCTCTACCGGCGGAACAGAGCAATTTATTAAAGATTTAAATTTACCCGTTACAGCAGTTGAAGATTTAACAGGATACCCATCAATTTTAGGTGGACGTGTTAAAACCTTGCATCCAAAAGTTTTTGGTGGAATTTTAAACCGCAGAGCGTTAGCGGGCGATCAGGAACAAATTGCAGCATACGAAATCCCTGAAATTGACCTGGTAATTGTTGACCTTTACCCATTCGAAGAAACTGTAAAAGCGGGCGGAACACCCGAAGAAATTATTGAAAAAATTGACATCGGCGGTATTTCACTCATCCGTGCAGCAGCGAAAAACTTCAATGACGTAGTGATTATCGCTTCCAAAAACGATTACCCAACTTTACAAGCACAACTCGAAGAACAAAATGGTGAAACCACTTTAGCCCAACGTAAATCATTTGCTAAAACTGCTTTCCATACCTCATCTCACTACGATACCGCCATCTTCAATTATTTCAATCAAGAAGAACCTCTTGATGTTTTTAAACAAAGTGTAACTGAAGCTAAAACTTTGCGTTATGGCGAAAACCCACATCAAGGTGCCGTATTTTATGGAAACCTCGATGCCATGTTTACCAAATTAAATGGAAAAGAACTTTCATATAACAATCTGGTAGATGTTGATGCAGCTGTAGCCTTAATTGATGAATTCGAAGATCCAACTTTCGCCATCTTAAAACATACCAATGCTTGCGGTATTGCCTCTCGTCCAACCGTAAAACAAGCCTGGATGGATGCATTGGCTTGCGACCCCGTTTCTGCTTTTGGCGGTGTTTTAATTACCAATGTGGAAGTAGATTTAGCTACCGCAGAAGAAATTAACAACTTATTTTTCGAAGTATTAATTGCACCTGCTTACCAGCCAGAAGCAGTAGAATTGTTTAGCAAAAAGAAAAACCGCGTTATTTTAAAACGTAACGAAGTTGAATTGAGTAAAAAGCAGTTCAAAACATTATTAAACGGCGTAATTGAACAAGATAAAGATTTAATTATCGAAGGTCCGGAACAAATGACGACTGTTACCGACAAAGCACCAACTGCACAAGAATTAAAAGACTTATATTTCGCTAATAAAATTGTAAAGCATACTAAATCCAACACTATTGTTTTGGTGAAAGATGATGTATTAATTGCAAGCGGTGTTGGTCAAACCTCACGCGTAGACGCTTTAAGACAAGCGATTGATAAAGCCGCTTCATTTGGTTTCAGTGTTAAGGGCTGTGCAATGGCATCTGATGCCTTCTTCCCTTTCCCTGATTGCGTAGAGATTGCTGCTGATACTGGCATTACAGCTGTTTTACAACCAGGTGGCTCTATTAAAGATGCAGATTCTGTTGCCAAGGCAAATGAAAAAGGTATTGCAATGGTGACTACCGGTGTTAGACACTTTAAACATTAGTTTATTTGGTTAGTGGTTAGATGGTGAATGGTTTAGGCAGTTGAGAATAAAAAACTAAAGACCTAAAAAACAAAAAAACCAATGAGGTTAAACAGGCAAGACTGAGCAACTAAAAACCAGCAAACTAAAAAACCAAAGAACTAAACAATAAAAAAGCTATTTTTACATTAAGAATAGTATAGATTTGATAAATAAAGAAATTAAAACTCATACATGGGATTATTCAATTGGTTTACGCAGGAAGTTGCCATCGATTTAGGTACTGCGAATACCCTAATTATACATAATGATAAAGTTGTTGTAGATGAACCATCTATAGTAGCTTTTGATCGCACAACAAACAAAGTCATAGCCATCGGCCGTCAGGCGATGCAAATGGAGGGCAAAACCCACGATAACATCAAAACAGTTCGCCCCTTAAAAGATGGTGTAATTGCCGATTTCAACGCTGCTGAGGCAATGATTAAAGGTATGATCCGGATGTTGAATGGCGGTAAAGGCTGGATGTTTCCTTCCTTAAGAATGGTAATTTGTATTCCATCAGGAATCACTGAAGTAGAAAAACGTGCAGTACGTGATTCTGCAGAGATTGCCGGAGCAAAAGAAGTGTACTTAATTCATGAGCCAATGGCAGCTGCTGTTGGGATCGGAATCGATGTAGAAGAACCAATGGGTAACATGATCATTGATATAGGCGGCGGTACTACTGAAATTGCGGTGATCGCCTTATCAGGTATCGTTTGTGATCAATCTATCCGCGTGGCAGGAGATAACTTCGATTCAGATATTGTAAATTATATCCGTCGTCAGCATAACATCATGATTGGTGACCGTACTGCAGAGAAAATTAAAATCGAAGTAGGTGCAGCATTACCTGAGTTACAGGATGCTCCTGCTGATTTCGCAGTTCAAGGTCGTGATTTAATGACGGGTGTTCCAAAACAAATCACAGTTTCTTATACCGAAATTGCACACTGTTTAGATAAATCGATCTCTAAAATTGAAGAAGCCATTTTAAAAGCATTAGAGATTACACCTCCGGAGCTTTCTGCAGATATTTACCAGACGGGTATTTATTTAACAGGTGGTGGTGCCTTATTAAGAGGCTTAGACAAACGTGTTGCAGCAAAAACAAAATTACCAGTACACGTTGCCGAAGATCCACTTCGTGCCGTAGTTCGTGGAACAGGTATTGCGTTGAAAAACATTGGCGGATATAAATTCTTAATGCAATAAGCGCAGTTACGAATGTAGATTTTAGATTGACGATTGATGAATAGCGAGACGTTAAAAATTAGAACCAAAGCATATTCTATATCAATAGGAAAATTAATAATTTCTCTACCGTACAACGTTTTAAATAAAAATTATTCAAATCAACTGGTTAGATGCTCAAGTTCTGTAGGTGCCAATTATAGGGCAGCATGCAGGGCTAAATCAACTGCTGATTTTTTGAATAAACTAAAAATTGTAGAAGAAGAATTAGATGAATCGATGTTTTTTCTTGAGTTGCTGGAAGAATTTAACCCTGATTTAAAAGTAGAGATACTTAAAAACTGGAAAGAAGGAAACGAATTACTTTCAATTATAGTTTCTTCCATTATTACTATCAGAAAAAACGAACAAAATCGTAAAATATCTTAAATCTGGATTGGAAACTATGCCGGCAATCTTAAATCGTAAATCTAAACCCGTAAATTAGTATGCGTAACCTTTGGATTTTTGTCAGCAGATACAACGCATTTTTTTTGTTTATTATTTTTTTCCTTCTTGGGATTTACTTCACCGTAAAGAATAATGCCTACCAAAGAAGCGTAACACTCAATTCGTCGAATGAAGTTGTTGGAACAGCTTACGAAAGACTAAATATTTTTAAAAGATATTTAAACCTTGGAATGGTTAACGATAGTTTAGCTGCAGAAAATGCTAAACTTAAAGGACAGTTACTGGCGCTAAATACCGTAGATACAGCTAAAGACATTAAAGTAATTGATACCTTAACCGATCAGCAATATACCTATCTGGCAGCCAAAGTGGTTAAAAATTCAGTTACCCTGCGTAATAACATCATGACCATCAATAAAGGAAGTGTAGATGGAATTAAAAACGGGATGGCCGTAATTGCACCTCAACGCGGCGTAGTAGGTTTAATCCGGGATGTTTCCGAGCATCTGGCAACCATTCAATCCCTTCTACATAAAGACACCCGGATTAGTGTAAGTTTAAAGAAAAATCATGCGCTCGGCTCTTTAGTATGGGGCGATGGCAATTTCGACATTAGAAAAGCATTTATTAAAGAGGTACCCAATCACATTAAAATGTATGTGGGCGATTCAGTCGTAACATCAGGATACGGCTCCTTCCCTGCCGGCATTTTTGTAGGAAAAATTGTGAAGCCGAATGTAGCCACCAACGATAATTTCTTATCAGGAGAATTAAATCTAGTGACAGATTTTAGCACTTTACAATACGTTTACGTCATCAAAGATAAAAAGGCAGAAGAACAAAAAGCTTTAGAAAGTTTAGTGAAACCGAATGAATAGCAGAATCATAATCGTAAATATTATCAGGTGGTGTATCCTGCTTTTTGTTCAGATATTTCTGCTCAAGAATATGGGTTTTTACGACCTTTCCACGCCATTTATTTATATCCTCTTCCTTCTGCTTTTACCCTTTGGTATCCCAAACATTTTGCTGTATTTACTGGCTTTTGGAACAGGCTTAACACTTGATGCTTTTTACGATACCATGGGTGTACACGCTACGGCCTGTGTCGTACTGGCCTTTGTCAGGATTTCTTTTATTTCCATTAGTTTAAATAGAGACGCAATTGACGACCCGGAACCATCGTTAAGTTATATGGGTTTCCAGTGGTTTTCACTTTATGCCTTTCTTTGTGTGATTGCACACCATTTGGTGCTGTTCTTTTTAGAAACATTCAGGTTATCAGAAATTGGTTATACCTTAATGAGATGCGGCTTAAGTTGTATCTTTACACTACTTATTATTTTATTGGTAGAGTTTATATTCTATAGAAGAACGTCGCGCTAATGGACCAGTTATTTAACCGAAAATATATCATTCAAGGATTATTCATTGTAATTGCCCTGATTTTACTGGGGAAATTATTTTATATCCAGGTAGTGAGTGATAAATACTTCCTTTCTGCCGAAAGCAACGTTTTACGCAAAATTTATAAATACCCCGCCCGTGGTGCCATTTTAGATCGAAACATGAAAGTGATCGTTCAAAATGAGCCCGTATACGATTTGATGGTGACCCCAAGCGAGGTGAAACCTTTTGATACCCTGGCGCTGGCACAAGCACTGGAAATTTCAGTACCTGATGTACGCAAAAAGCTAAAAAAGGCCAGAGGTCAATCCAATTATCAAGCCACCTTCTTCGAAAGGCAAATTTCTGTACAGGCCTATGCTCGCCTACAGGAAATTATGTACCGGTTTCCAGGTTTCAGAACGCAGGATAGAACCATCAGACACTATCCCGATAGCATTGCTGGACAGCTTTTTGGTTATGTCAAGGAAGTTAGTCCCGATGACATTGAAAAATCGGAAGGCTATTATAAACCAGGTGATTTTATAGGGAAAAGCGGACTGGAGCGCTCTTACGAAGATTTCTTACGTGGAGAAAAAGGTGTAATCAATATGCTTTACGATGCCAAAAACATTGCTAAAGGAAGTTATTCCGAAGGTAAATATGATATAAATGCCGTTTCCGGTGATCGCTTAATCTCCTCTCTGGATATTAGAATTCAACGGCTTGGTGAAGAACTGATGAAAAATAAAGTGGGTGCCATTGTAGCAATAGAACCTTCAACAGGTGAAATTCTTGCTTTTGTAAGCAGCCCAGGTTATGATCCGAATCAACTTGTTGGAAAAGACTGGGGTAAAAACTATATGGGTTTATTGGCTAATCCTTATCGTCCACAAATTGTTCGTCCAATTGCTGGTCAATATTCACCCGGATCATCCTTTAAACCTGTAGATGCTTTAGTGGCATTACAAGATGGCGCTATAGATCCGAATACAACCTTCACCTGTCCCGGATATTACCAAGCCGGAAATCATAGGGTAAAATGCGAACACGTTGATGGCACCATTAATATGCAGCGGGGAATTGCCAGAAGTTGTAATACCTATTTCTGTCACGTTTTTCAGAATATCATCACCAAGAATGGAATGAAAAATCAACGTCAGACCTATGCTCACTGGCATGATCAGATTGCAAAATGGGGCTTCGGACAAAAATTAGGCATAGACATGCCCTTCGAAAAAAAGGGAATCTTTTATCAGGCAGATCATTACGATAAAATTTACGGCAAACGCTGGGGATATACTACAGTCATCTCTCAAGCGATTGGCCAGGGAGAAATCACCTCCACACCGCTCCAAATGGCTAATGTAATGGCAGCAATAGCAAACCGCGGTTATTATCTAAAACCCCATTTAATTAAAGGTATCGGCGATAAAAAGGTTGTTAAAAAAGAATACCTGGAGAAAAACTATGTAGGTATAGATGAAAAATACTTTCAGCCAGTTATAGAAGGCATGAGAGATGCAGTAAATAGTCCGTGGGGGACAGCAAAGGAATCAAGAATTCCAAATATCCTGATGTGCGGTAAAACAGGTACCGTACAAAATCCACACGGTAAAAATCACTCTGTATTTATAGGCTTTGCACCAATGGATAACCCTAAAATTGCCATAGCAGTGATTGTAGAAAATGGTGGTTTTGGTGGATCTTATGCAGCACCAATATCCAGTTTTATTGTAGAAAAATATTTAACAGATTCCATTAAACCAAAGGCAAATGGTTATACAGTTAAAGCATTTGCAGAAACCAATCTATTGCCTGCCATCATTGATAAAACTAAAAAACCAAAACCATTAAAAGGAGATAGCATTTCAGCTAAAAAGCTTGATTCAATAAAAAAATTAAAAGATAGCCTTAAATTGAGATCTGCAACAACAAAAACTGTTTCTACCAAACCAAAAAAATTAAAGACAGTATTAACCGATAAACCTGTAATCCAAAAATAATATGCAGCAACAACAGGGAAATCGTTTCTTTTTTAATGTAGACTGGATTACTGTTTTAATTTATATTGCCCTCTGTGCAGTTGGTTTTATTAATATTTTCGCTTCCGTTCCTCCTGAAAAGTCATCTGTATTTAATTTCAATACCCTATACGGAAAGCAATTAATTTACGTGCTAACAGGCCTGGTGCTTGGCCTTTCGATATTACTTTTCGATGGGAGAGTATTTAATGTATTTTCCCCTTTTATTTATGGAGGCACATTACTGCTTTTGCTGGCCGTTTTAGTCATTGGAAATAAGGTTGCCGGGAATCAGGCATGGATTGCCATAGGCTCCTTTAAGCTACAACCAGCAGAATTTGCCAAGTTTGGCACGGCACTGCTTCTCGCCAGGTATGTAGGTAGTTTTAACCCGAAGTTTAGAGATTTCAAATCCATTGCCATAGCCGCATTAATTGTTGGGGCACCATTAGTATTAATTATGCTTCAGCCAGATACAGGCTCTGCATTAGTATTTTTAGCCTTTATGTTTCCCCTATACCGGGAAGGTTTATCAGGTTATTTTCTATTGATATTCCTGGGAATGATTGTATTGTTTATTGCAGATTTCCTGGTGCCAACATACATTCTTATCCTCATTATCACCGCAGTTGCCGGCCTCTTTATCTACAATAACCGCAGGAAACAGAAAATAATTTTCTCTACTGTTTTGGTTACAGTATTGGCTATAGGATACTTATTCCTAATTAAAGTGGCCTATGAAAAGGTATTGGCTCCGCACCAAAGAAGCAGAATTGAGCTGATGTTAGGCCTTAAAACAGATAACAGAGGTGCGGGTTATAATGTGATTCAATCCCAAATTGCCATTGGCTCCGGACAGGTAACAGGTCGTGGTTTCTTAGAAGGTACGCAAACCAAATATGGCTATGTCCCAGAACAAAGTACCGATTTTATCTTCTCTACTATCGGTGAAGAATGGGGATTTCTAGGCTGTTCGATTGTTATTGCCCTGTATATTTTCCTGCTATTAAGGTTAATCAATCTGGCAGAAAGACAAAGATCTACCTTTTCCAGGGTTTACGGTTATAGTGTAGCCTGCATTCTTTTCTTCCACGTATTTATCAATATCGGCATGACGATTGGCATTATTCCCGTAATTGGAATTCCATTGCCCCTGATTAGTTATGGTGGTTCCTCCCTCTGGAGTTTCACCATATTGTTATTCATCTTTCTAAAACTCGATTCAAACAGAATGGGGTTTTTCTAAGCAATAAAACAAAAATAGCATACAACCCTAACCCTTTTTCCTCACTCACTAACCTCGCTATCTAGCCCCATAACCCTCTAACCAACTTCCCCCCTACCAACTAACCTTCTAAACCCCTAACCCATCTAACCATCTAACCAACTTCCCTATTTACTAAATCTTCTGTTCAATAATTCATAAAACTGATCAACAGTTGCCTGTTTACTGGCCCAATCATACTTCATCGCATAATTGCTTTGCAAAAAGTTATTGGCTGTTTCAAAGCTGTTCATTTTGTTAACGATATCGATTGCTTCCGAATAAGCCAGATTGTATCCTTTGAATAAATCTTTAATAAAAAGCATTTTCTCATTAAGGTTAATGGCCTGTTTCAAATCAGCGATAGGTGCCTTAACCGGTTCATCACCCTGCGCATTGGTTTTAGCCAGCAAATCGTTTAAACTTTGAGCGGGTTTAGCAGCTACAATGGGTTGTTCTGTAGGTTTAACCGGAATCGCTTCCGGTGTAAATATTGGTTTATCATATACTGGCGGAGAAATGATAGGCTCATCCATCTCGACATCTTTAAGCGAAGGTATCGGTTCAGATGTCGTTGCAATAGGCGTTTCAATTAAAGGCTCTTCCGCAAAAACAATAGGCTCAATGGTTTCAGGAACTTTCGGTTCAACCTCCGCTTCATGTTCAATTAAAAAAGGCTCCGGACCAATTTCATCTTCTTCATTCAATACAGCCTCATCCTGGGTAGTTAAAGGCGCCTCTTCTTTTTCATGTATTTTTTTCTTCTGTGCCAGAATCTCTTCTTCAGCCCTACTTAAAGGCCTGTCGAAAATCTCTTCAACAGATTTGGCTTCATAATCAAATTGATCATCAGCACTGTGATTTCCTAAAACAAATTCAAAACTGTGGTCATCCTGGTCTGGCTTAAAAAAGTCCTTTTCAAGTACCTTCTCAGCAATATCATTTTTTATAGCCTCATCATCTAACAGTTCCTGCGCTGGTTTCACGTCTATCCGTTCCTCCTTTTCCTCCGCAGTAATCACCTCTTCCAGTTCCTGAGGATCAAAGGCCTGATCATCCTCTAAATAACTTTGAGGTGTTTCCGGTAAAATGATGGTATTTTGTTCTTCCAATAAAGGCTGATTGATAACCGGATTTGGCTTTTCATTAATCACATTTAGCTTCTGAACAATCCGTACATGATCAGCAAGAAAGTCTGCATTAGCTAAAAACAATTCCAGTTCCAGGTGATTTAACTGTTGTGGATTCTGAGCAAGAAATTCATACTGCTCATTCAATTCTGTTAAAATACTACCGACTTTTTTGAAGATATTTTGCTGATTCATCATAAACTTAAAACGGATTTTGTGCTGATTTATGTTGGTAACTATGTACCCAAAAATAACACATAATTATGATATTTGTTCGGTTTTAAATTAATAGAGAACACACCAGGGCATAATAGATCGGACATGTTATTTAGTGAACAAAATTTTAGAAGGAGAGGCGAGTTTTCAGGCAGTATTGAAGTGGTATGTGGTTCCATGTTTTCTGGCAAAACTGAAGAACTGATCAGAAGATTAAAAAGGGCTCAAATTGCTAAATTAAATGTCGAGATTTTTAAGCCACGAACCGATACCCGTTACCATGAAACAGCCGTGGTTTCTCACGATTTAAATTCCATCAACTCTACCCCTGTTGACAGTGCTTCAGCCATCTTATTATTAGGCACCAACACCCAGGTAGTGGGCATTGATGAAGCACAATTCTTTGATAATGAACTTCCCGATGTTTGCAATAAACTTGCGCTGCGGGGCATACGGGTAATTGTTGCCGGCCTGGATATGGATTTTACGGGCAAACCTTTTGGTCCGATGCCCGCTTTAATGGCCATTGCAGAACATGTAACCAAGGTAAATGCCGTTTGTGTATGTTGCGGTAATCCCGCCCTTTTCAGTTATAGAACAGTGGCAAACGATTCGACCGTTCTATTAGGTGAAAAAGAAAGTTACGAGCCGCGTTGCCGTGCTTGTTATCACCTGGATAAAGGATAGAAATTCACTATCTTAGTCTGTAAAAATAAGGCCTTTAATACCCACCATGGATAACACCATACACCTGAATCATTTACGCACTGAATTGAAAAAATTTGTCTCTTTCAGTGATGCTGAATGGGAAATTTTTAAGCAATACCTCGAGTTCAGGCACTACGAAAAAAAAGAATTTTTTGCTGTTCCAGACAAGGTTTGCGATCATATGGGCTTTATTCTGCGTGGCGCCATGAGGTATTTTCATGTTCGTGAAGGCATAGAAATTACCGGATATTTCAGCTTTGAAAATGAACTGGTGAGTGCTTACAAAAGTTTTTTAACCCGACGTCCCAATACCAACTATATCCAGGCGATAGAAAAAACCACATTGATCCTGATTTCTAAAAAGAACTTTGAGCTCATGGAAAATAATCCGGCCATTGCCTTTAAAATTGAGCAGTTTGGCCGCCGGATTGCAGAATATTATATTTGCTGTTATGAAGATAGAGTAGCCAGCTTTATCATTCAAAGTCCTGAAGAACGCTATCTCGATATGCAGAAGAATGCCGGCGAAATATTTCTGCGCATCCCTCAGCATTATGTAGCTAATTTTTTGGGGATCACACCCGTGTCGCTTTCGAGAATTAGAAAGAGAACCTTAAAGGTACACGCCTAATCTCCGTATTAAATCAAAACCTTATCTTTTGTTAACGTTTTAAACCTCATCCCACAGCTATTTTTGGTGATATTAAAACACGAAAATATGTATGTTATATTAGGAGCCGGCGGACCAAGTGCCAACGCGCTTACAGCAGAATTACTAGCCCAGAATAAAACCGTTCGCCTGGTGAGCAGAAAACCAATTGCTGTTTCCAATCAAAACCAAAGCTGGGTTCAGGCAGATTTATTAAATGAAATGCAGGTAATCGAAGCGGTGAAAGGTGCAACCGTGGTTTACCTTTGCGCAGGGATAATTTACGATGTAAAAATTTGGCAACAACAATGGCCGATAATTATCAGTAATGTGATTACGGCGGTTAAAAGTGTTGGTGCACGCCTGATTTTTCTTGATAACATCTACATGTATGGATTAGTAAAAGGCCCGATTACCGAACTTACACCATATAATCCTTGTAGCGTTAAAGGTGAAATACGTGCCGGCATAGCCACCAAAGTAATGGATGAAGTATCCGCAGGAAATATTCAGGCCAGCATTGCAAGGGCAGCTGATTTTTATGGAGCAGATTCCATGAACAGTTTTATTGATATGATGGTTCTGGATAAGTTTTCAAAAAACCAAAGCGCACAGTGGGTGGGCAATCCTAAAATGCTGCACAACTTTTCATACATACCAGATGTGGGCAAGGGCCTGTACATCCTGGGACAGGAACCAAAATCAGACAATCAAATCTGGCACCTGCCTACAGCCAAACCCATAACAGGTAATGAATTTATGCAGTTGGCCGCACAAATCTATCAGGTTGAACCTAAACATACGAACATTAATAAACTGATGCTGCGTTTAGTCGGGCTTTTCAAAAAAGCGGTTGCAGGTACGGTAGAAATGTATTATCAATATGATCATGACTATCAGTTTGATTCTTCAAAATTTGAGCAATACTTTGATGTCAAACCCACCAGTTATGCTGATGGAATTAAAAATATTTCAGAAACGATGTACAAAAAGCAAAATATTTAGCCATTCCCCTGCCAGTTAAATGCAGAAGGATTATCTTTGATTATGTTGACAAATCAAAAATTTGCACCAAACAAAAACGTTTCCATTTTAGGTTGCGGCTGGTTCGGTCTTGCTTTTGCAAAAAAACTTATTGCAAGTGGCTATCAGGTTAAAGGCTCTACCACTACCCCTGATAAATTGGCTATACTTGCCGATGAAGGCATCCAACCATATCTGGTGAATTTCAGTGCAGATCAAATCGTTGCAGATCAGGAATTTTTTGATGCAGATATTTTATTGATCTGTATTCCACCGAAGCGGAATTCACCAGAGTTAAATGATTATGCACAAAAGATAGCAGCAATCCTTAACGCTGCAATGGGCAAAGTAGAAAACATTATCTTGATAAGCTCCACGAGTGTTTATGGTGATGAAAATCAAATTGTAACTGAAATCAGTGAAACAAAGCCCGATACAGATTCAGGTAAGGCAGTATTAGCAGCTGAAGAAGTGTTGAAAAAGGAAATGCCTGATCACTTCACAATTATCCGCTTTGCGGGATTAATTGGGCCAGACCGAAATCCTGGACGGTTCTTCGCCGGCAAAACAAATATCCCGAATGGTTTAGCTCCGGTTAACCTGATTCACCAAACAGATGCAGTAGGAATAGCAATGGCCATCATAGATAAACAGGCTTTTGGCAGAATTTATAATGTTTGTTCTCCTGATCACCCCAGCAGACAAGAATTTTATACCGCTGCCGCTAAAAATACAGGTTTGGTAGTTCCTGAGTTTATTTCAGAGAAAAAGGCCTGGAAAGTGGTGGAAAGTGTACATGTTCGAGAGTATTTGAAGTATGAGTTTCAGGTAGGAATAGCTTAAGTCCGTTCACCCTACGCTGTCATGCTGAGGCACGAAGCATCCCCAGCCTAAAACCACCGAACCAGACATTCCTCACTCCCTTACCTGCACTTTTATATTCCATTTAATAAGTTCTTGAATCAAGTTCAGGATGACGAACGCCACAAAGTTAACGATGAAATTATGCTATTAAAAAACCACCTCACCCCACACTGTCATGCTGAGGCACGAAGCATCCCCAACCTAAAAGCACCGAACCAGACACTTTTCACTCCCTTATCTGCACTTTTATATTGCATTTAATAAGTTCTTGAATCAAGTTCAGGAGGACGAATGCCACAAAGTTCACCATGAAAACATGCTATTAAAAAAACCGCCTCACCCCACGCTGTCATGCTGAGGCACGAAGCATCCCCAACCTAAAAGCACCAAACCAGACATTTCTCACTCCCTTATCTGCAACTTATATTGCATTTAATAAGTTCCTGAATCAATTTCAGTTTGAAATAGCGTAACCATTCCATTTTTGCGAAGAAGAGCGACGAATTCATATTGTCGTCATTGCGAGGCGGCTTTTTCAGCCAACGAAGCAATCTTTTTCACAAACCAAGTTGCTTCACTGCATCGTTAAACCCTGCCCTTCTTTCGCAATAAAAACACTATTGGAAAACTGGCGAAGTCTTGCTGCACAATGGCCTTCGAGACTTCGCAAGTTGATTCACATTTATAAATCATCACCCCAGCAATCCCAACAACTCTTTTTTACTCAATCCTTTAAAAAACCCACCATCAGTTTGAATTAAATTCTTAACCAAATCTTTTTTTGACGCCTGCAGTTTCATAATCTTTTCCTCAATCGTATCCGGACAAATCAACCGCACCGCCATTACATTCTTATGCTGACCAATCCGATAGGCCCGATCAATCGCCTGATTTTCAACCGCTGGATTCCACCATGGATCAACCAGGTAAACATAATCAGCCGATGTCAAGTTTAAACCCGTTCCACCCGCCTTCAAACTGATTAAGAAAACCGGGATCTCTTCATTTTCCTGAAAAGATTTGACCACCTCTTCCCTATTTCGAGTCTGGCCTGTCAGGTATGCGTACTTAATATTTCTGCTCTCCAATTCTTTTTTAATTAGATCCAGCATGGTCACAAATTGAGAAAACACCAGTATTTTATGATTTCTCGCCTTGCCTTCAATCTGCTCCATCAATACCTCAATTTTTGATGAAGCCTGGAGATACGATTTTCCATCGGCCAACAACGCCGCAGAGTTACAAATCTGTCGCAGCATGGTGATGCTTTTCAACACATGCATGGCACTTTTGGGCAATTCATCTTCGGTTTTACCCAGGATGTAATCTTGAATTTCCTTTTTGTTTGCTTCATAAACCTCCCGCTGTTCTGTACCCATTTCACAATAAAGCACAATCTCTGTTTTATCCGGAAGTTCCTTAGCCACCTGTTCTTTGGTGCGCCGCATCAAAAATGGCCTGATTTTCTTTTGCAACTCTTCTGCCCGCTTTTTATCTTTAAACTGATCTATCGGCGTAGAATATAAATCTGCAAACTGCTGTTTACTCCCAAACAAACCCGGACAAGCAAAAGACAATTGCCCGTAAAGGTCGAAGGTATTATTTTCAATTGGCGTGCCCGTCATCACCACTTTGTTCCGCGATTTTAGCAACCTAACGGCCTTGTATCGTTGAGATTCGGGGTTCTTAATGTTTTGAGATTCATCCAAGAAAATATAATTGAACCGATAATCCTTCAGAAAGCGAATATCAGAAAGTAGCGTACCATAAGAAGTGATTACGATTTCAAACTGATCAAATTCATCAGTAGTTTTGATTCGCTCATTGCCATAAATGGTTTTTACGGTAATAGATGGTGCAAACTTCTCTACCTCGGCTTTCCAATTAAAAATCAATGATGCAGGAACCACCACCAGGTTAGTATTATGACTTACTTTTCCACGTTGTGATAAAATGAAAGCTAGAATCTGGATGGTTTTACCCAGTCCCATATCATCTGCCAAACAAGCACCGAAATTAAAGTCATCCAGAAAATTTAGCCAGTTTAAACCATCTTTCTGATAAGGACGCAAAGTAGCATTCAGGCTTTCCGGAACTTCAATTTCTTGTATAGAATCTGTACCCTCAAACTTTTGCTGGTAGCGTTTCAACTCATTTTTCACTTCTCCATCCAGGAGCGCATCTTCGTAAAGATCGTTTAACGTGGCAAACTTAATTTTAGGCGTTAAAATGGCTTCATCAGTTACCTCTCCTGCATTAAAATAATCGGTAAATTTCTGAATCCATTCATGTGGTAAAATGCCCTGTGTTCCATCATCAAGGGTAATAAACTTACTCTTATTCCGGATTGACTTATGCAAATGCTTCAAGGCAACCTGCTGTTTACCAAACTTTACCTTCACCTTGGTTTCAAACCAATCGGTACCACTTAAAACCTCGATATTAATCTGAGCCTGATGCGGATTGAGTTTATTATTTTTAAGTTGATTAAAACCTAATATATGAATCCCCTTATTGCGCCATACTTCGAAGGCCTCTAAGAACCAGGCTTCTTCTAGAAAACGTTTCCGATGTAAATAGAAAGAATCATTGGTTTCCTGATCGTAGAAATAAGGATGTTGCTTTAGAATGCTGGCAATAAACTGCAGTTCAGCTTCCTCTTCACGGTGGAGGGTAAAAACATTACCGAGTTTATCCTGTGCCTGAATCTGCCGCTTTGAAAGCACCGGAATCTCCAGGTTACCATAACGCATCACGGGTGTAAGTAAAATATAATCTTCTGATTCAGATAAATAAATTAACTGTTCGTTTTCAAGATCGAAACCCTTTTCCTCCAGTTGATCTGCCGTAGCAGGTTTAAGATAGGTATAGTCAACCTTAATGCTACCTTCCAGCTGGATTAAAATCAGTTTTTGAAACTCTGGATACTTTGTTTTATGTAAAATTAAACGGTTGCTTTGCTTTTGAAAAAAGCCAATTACACGTAAAAAATCAGGCCTGGTGATTAAATAAAGCTGGTCTTTCAGTTTAACGAAATATTGATGCACCAGAACCAGCTGATCGAGCTCGTAGGATTTCCCTTCAATGGTTAAGCGACCTGTAATTTCATAGAAATCTTTTAGCTGATTAACTGAAAGGCGTAAATCAAGATCAAGTAGCTGCACCTTTACAGGGCTAATAGTCGAAGCCTGAATATTGGTTTGCTTTTGATCCTGCAGATAAAAAGGAATGTTCTGCGGATTTTTAACGATAGCCTTAAGGGCTTCAATTTCTTCGCCGGTTTGATCGTTATTGTAATTGGCCTGGAAGGTAGAAATGCCACTATAAAACTTCAGTTCATCGCTATCATCCGTCTGAAATAAAAGACTATTCAGGTTTATCCGTTGTAACGGATTTTTAATCTTCCCGGTCTTTGTTTGATCTGCCTTATATAATTCGATGGATAGGTTGCTATAATACCGATGCTGGCCCAATACCAAAATGATTTTACTCAAATCATGTACAGGTTTTAATCTACCTGTACTTTTTTGCTGAGGCAATAAAATATCTGCCATTTGCTGACTTGCCTCTTTATTAAATGGCTGCAAAGCCCCCATTTTAGGTTTAATTTGCAACATTCCCTCCCGATAGCTTAATACAAAAACAGCATCCAGATTCTTCTCCTTTTCTAGTCCGTAATCTAGCGCAATAGCATGTAGTTTTTGCCGACGTAAGCGTTCATCAAAAAAGATAGCCAGATCTTCCCTGTTTAGAATATTGTACAATACCTGCGCCTGATGCGCACATAATTTGTTTTTTGGTGCAGCACAGCGACAAGATAATTTCACCGCATTTTCCGTTTGCTGCACTTGAACGATTGGAAAAACGAAATCTGATTCCTGGTGACTAAAAGCAGCGAAATCAATTTCTATTTGTTCAGGATGGAGATTAAAAAAGCCTTTGGCATGTGTATGAACTTCCTGACTAAGGTGCTTTAAAATGAAAATGCCATTTAAATCCTTCAGGTTGAAATCATGCAATACGTAATCATATGGATTAGAGAATACTGATGATGTTCCTGCCTTATCTTCGCTCATTTAAACAAATTTGTAAAGTGTAAAAATAGCATAAACCTTGCAGGTTTAGAAAATCAGTATTGTTTCAAAATGATTAAGTTTTAATATTACAATGAATTTCTCAGATTGAGATAAAATGGAACAGCAACTTTTTCTGTTTTTCCGTTCAGCACAAATTCCGCAGCCTGCGTACCTAAAAAACTAAAATCGGTCGATATCGTGGTAATTCCATCTAGAATAATCCTCTTTAATGGGGTTTCATTATAAGAAATTACACCTACATCTTTTCCTATTTCGAGTTTTAAAATAATCAGCCGCTCAATTAGGGTAACTAAATCATCCTCCATTAAATTGATATAAACTTCACCAGGTTGAATTTCCTCTTCCTTAATGTTATGGATTACCTTATGCGCGAATGCATATTGCTGGCAAAACCTGTAAAAACCACTTAAAATTTCTTGTGGGAAATAACTGTTCTTAGGGAAAATAATTTTAAGTGTGGTATAATTGGAAAGTCGGCTGAGGGCTTGCTCTAAGGCTGCATAAATGTCTTGTGCAAAATTCTCATAGGCCGCAGCGTAATCTCCGGTTACTCCGGGTAGGAGCTTATCTAAAATGATTAGTTTCTCTTTTGGAATAGTGTTAATGACTTCATGAGCATTCTCTCCCCCTTCCAAAAAATGCGGAATAATGACAAAGTGTGTGTAATCATCCTTTTTGCTGATGATCATTTTCTTGAAGAAAACATAATCATTGTTATAGATGTAAAAATCAATTGCAGCATGCTCTCCGATAGCCTTGGTAAAGGAATCGTAAATGATTTTTTTGTGGGTACTCAGTTTGTTAAAGAGCAAACAAACCTTTAGTTTTCTGGTAAAATCAGTGTTAATGATAAAATACCCCTTTCCAGGAACAGAATCTACCACACCAAGTTTACGAAGATTGCGATAACCTTTTTCTGCAGTATCTCTAGACATTTCAAGACTAAAGCTGAGCTCATTAATAGAAGGAAGCAAACTTCCTTTTTTCAACTTACCCATATCAATTCCATTCAAAATAGCATTGGTTAACTGCTTATACTTTGGTGTTGATGAATACTCATCAATTTGAATATAATTTAGGATATCTTCTGGTTTCAAACGATTCTTTGCTAGGGTTTCGAATATATGAAAAAATCTGCTGCCTGATCAGATTTTGTATTATAACGTTCGCTGAATGGCAGAATAATACTTTAGGTTAATCATATCGGTTGGTGCAGGATTATCATTCCAAACATTATTAATGGCCAATGCAGTTCCAATTGCAGTGGCCTGAGATACAGAAGAAGCATAAACTTCAATATCCGGCACGGCGCTGGCCAGTAAATGCATATAGATGGCATTTTTCCCAAACCCACCGTCCACAAAAATCCGCCTCACGCCAGGATTTAGAATGAGCTTAAGCGAGTAAACCTGTTGTTTAATCAAATCTATAATCAATTGATGATAAGCTTCTTCAGCCGTTTGGAAGATATTTAAATCACGTGCTGGGAAAGCAGAAGTTAATGAAAATGCCATTTGTGCATGTTGATTTTCAGGTACTTTATTAACCAGCTTTAAAACCAATCCGGGATTAAACTTTAAATGTTTGAAGAGGTATGCTGCACGATCGAAATGTGTAGCAATTCGCTTAAGCTGCACCTCATGTTCATTCCCTGCAAAAATTCGGGAAGCCTTTACCGCCTTACCTTTAAAATGCATGTAGCACAAACAATCCTTCTTTAATTCATCGGCCTGAAGTGGCTCCTGATTAAACGGATTAAGGCTGATACACCATGTTCCGGTAGAAAGGAGTACAAAAGGTGTATTAAAGTTTGCCAGGTATGGAATTAATGCAGCAGAACTATCATGCAGGCCCACACCAACACTTACTTCTTTACCCAAAAATGTGGTTTTAATGGTTGTATCTGCAGGCGTGAACTCACCAAATTTTTGATCTATTTCTTCTGTTTTAACCCACTGGTGGTATTCATCTTTGTTGAAATCCCAAAGCTGTGTATGGCAGCCAATACTCGTGATATCTGCCACCGCTTTTCCGGTAAGCAAATAGCTGAGGTATTGCGGTAAATGCAAGGCATACTTGATGCGGTTAAACAATTCAGGCCTTTCATTTTTCAGTCGATAAAGTTGCATGCCAGAATTTAAACTTCCCAAAACAGGTGAAGCAGTTTCCAGAGAAATTTTCTCTTCTCCTCCATATTTCACATAAAATGCTTTTTTAAGCACTTCAGGATATTCCTTTAAATAATTATAAAGTGGTGTTAAGGGTTCTCCAGATTCATCCAGGTAAACAAAACTGGCACCATAGGTTGAAAAATTGATGGCTTTAATATCGAACTCTTTTAACTGCATCACTTGGTTCAACGAATCGTATACGGAAGATTTTAAGCTTTCGAGGTTTTCGCAAGCTTCGCCATCTTCATCTACCGTTTCTACAAAACGTGCCGACCTTTCGTAAACAATGCTATAATTCTCATCAATTAAAAATAGTTTTTTATTCGTTTTTCCAACATCAAATATGGCGATAACAGGTTTAGGCATTTCTACTTCCTCTTCAATTATAAACCTGTAGCTACAGTATTTCCACGGTGATTAACTAAATTACTTCTCACGGCTAAATCGCGGTATAATCCAATTGGCGATAACACTGCACCAGCTCTTAATCTCGCTTCAGCAACCAATGGTCTTAAATCGCTACGGAAAGTATTTTGCAGAATTTCTTGCGCTTTTGCTACGTCATTATTATCCTGAGCAACCTTTAATGCATTTCTATCTACCAATAAAGCCTGTGCATAAGCAATCATAATGGCTTCTACAGATTGCAGTAAATCTTCTAAAGGATCTTTCACGTTGTGTGAGGCATCAATCATCCAGCCTAAATCTTTTGCATGGTTCATGCCTTTTGCATCCATTCCTTCTACCAGTTCGTTAAAAATTAAGAACAATTGATAAGGCTTGATGCTTCCGGCAGTTAAATCGTCATCGCCGTATTTGGAATCATTAAAATGGAAGCCTCCCAGCTTTCCTTCCATTAAAAGTAAGGCTACAATCTGCTCAATGTTGGCATTTGGTAAATGATGACCTAAATCTACCAGCGTGTAAGCTTTCTTACCCAATTTACTGGCATACAATAAAGATTGACCCCAATCGCCAACGGTTGTAGAATAGAAATTAGGCTCGAAGGCTTTATATTCTACGAAGATTTTCCAGTCTTCCGGTAAGGCCGCATAAATTTCCTGTAAGCTTTCCAAGGTATTTTCGAAAGCTTTACGGAAGTTTAACTGACCTGGAAAACAAGATCCATCTGCCAACCAAACCGTTAAAGCATCAGAACCTAAGGCGATCCCATGTTTAATTACTTCGATGTTATGTTCAATAGCTTGCTGACGAATAGCTTTGTTCACATTTTGGAGTGAACCGAACTTATAGCTATGTGCAGAACCTGCCTGATCTTGAAACGTGTTTGAATTCATTGCATCGAACTTCAAGCCATAGCTGGAAGCCAAACTTTTTAAGCTTTCTGCATTCTGAGGAATATCCCATGGAATATGAAGCGAAATTGCACCACTAGCACCATTCAGAGCATGTAGCAAACCTACATCTTCGATTTTCTCTTCAATAGTTCTAGGCTCACCGCCTGTAATAGCAAAACGACCGAAACGGGTTCCGCCCGTACCTAAGGCCCAACTCGGAATGGCAATTTGAAAATCTACTAATTTTTGGATGACGCTTTCTAGGTCAACATGCGACCAATCTTCCTTTAAGAAATCCAACTTGCGCTGGTGTGAAGTAGAAAGGGAATCGTTATGTTTTTCTATTTGGTTCTGCTCAATATTCATTGCAATATTTGGTGTGTTAGGTTAATCATCGGCGAGATCGCCATTATTTTCCAACTGGTGGATGCTCCTTCTAAAAGTCATTTTCGGTCTGTGGAAACCACAGACCGAGAAAACAACTTACTAAAACTAACTTAATTCAATTTCAACATTTTCGATTAGTATTAACGGATCGAAAATGTACGCTATTCTATCTTACAAATGCCATGGCTACCCCGCCATCCACATTTAATACGTTCCCTGTAGATTTTTGCAATAAGCCACCTACAAAAGCGAAACAGGCGTTTGCGATATCATCAGGTAAAATAATCTGGTTTAACAAGGTGCGTTTCGCATAATACGCAGGCAATTCCGCAACGGTAACACCATACGCTTTCGCTCTACCTTCGGCCCATCCGCCAGCCCAAATGTTGCTGTCGCTAATTACCGCATCAGGATTAACTACATTTACCCGAATGTGATCTGCACCCAATTCGGCAGCATTTAGTCTGCTTAAATGAAGTTGAGCAGCCTTCGCACTTCCATAACCAGCATTATTTGGTCCGCTTACCAAGGCGTTCTTACTTACAATATTAATGATATCACCACCAACATCTTGCTTTTGCATCATCTTTGTTGCAGCCTGCGTAATGAAGAACTGGCCTTTCACTAACACATCGTACAATAAATCCCAATCTTTTTCAGAGTGATCACCAATGGTTTTAGAAATGGATAAGCCCGCATTATTGACAACGATATCAATCCCTCCAAAAGCCAAAGCCGCAGCATTAAAAGCACCATCAATATCTTCCTGACTGGTTACATTTAAAAGCGCTGTACTGTAAGCATCTTTACCAAACTGTTTGGCAAATTCAGCTCCGGCTTCTTCCAAACGTTCTGCATTCATATCATTTAAAATGACCACACCACCTTCAGCAACAAATTTCTTGGCAATAGCTTTACCGATACCGCCAGCGCTACCCGTGATTAAGGCAATTTTGCCAGTAAGTGGTTTTGGCTTAGGCATCCGTTGCAGCTTGGCTTCTTCCAATAACCAGTATTCGATATTAAATGCTTCCTGATGAGGTAAAGAAGTATATGATGAAATTGCCTCAGCGCCTTTCATCACGTTAATGGCATTGATGTAAAACTCTGCCGCAACCCTTGCCGTTTGTTTATCCTTTGAGAAGGTGAACATACCTACACCTGGATATAAAATTACCACTGGATTGGTATCACGAATCGCAGGACTGTTTGGATGTTTACAGGTTTCATAATAATCTGTATACATTGCTCTGTAAGCCTCAAACGCAGGTAACAGTTTTTCTTTTATTGCCTTTACATCGGATAGATCAGCATCAATTGCCAAATCTAAAACCAACGGACTAATCTTTGTTCTTAAAAAGTGATCCGGACAGCTGGTACCCATTGGTGCCAAACGCGAAAGATCATTGGAGTTTGTAAATTCTAAAACGCGAACATCATCAGTAAAATGACCGATCATGTGTTGTTTAGAAGAACATAAACCACGAAGTACAGGCGCTAATGCAGCTGCTTGTTTTTTGCGGTTAACATCAGTAGCACTTTCTATTTTTTGTCCGCCGAAAACCGGCCCTTTTTTACCATAGTTTTGAGCAAGATAATCGGAACAGATTTCGATTACATCCAGCGTATTTAAATAACTTTCATAAGCCGTATCACCCCAGGTGAATAAACCATGGGAGCCTAACATAATTCCGCGTATACCTGGATTTTCATCAAGACATTGCTTTAATTGCAAGCCTAGTTCAAAACCTGGTTTTTTCCATTCTACCCAACCAATTGTTCCACCGAATAATTCTTCAGTGATTTTTTTACCGTCTTTAGCCGCAGCAATAGCAATAGCAGCATCCGGATGTAGGTGATCAATATGTGCAAATGGCAGGAAACCATGTAAAGGGGTATCAATTGATGGTGCTTTAGAACTTAAATCAAAAATACAGTGATTAAACAGTTCAACCATTTCATCTTCGTGTTCTACGCCACGGTAAATATTTTTTAAACTGCGGAGGCGATCTATATAAAGAGCAGCTAATCCACTTTTCTTCAATGTTCCTAAATCACCACCCGATCCTTTAACCCACATCACTTCGGTTTCATTACCGGTAAGCGGATCTTTTTCCATTAACTTGCATGAAGTATTTCCACCACCATAATTAGTGAGACGCAAATCTGCGCCCAACAAATTAGAGCGGTAAATTAATAATGCAACTTCATCTCCAGCCAATTTTGCGGCTTCTTCGTCATCCCATAAGTAGCTTACGTACTTATAATTTGTTTCTTTAACAGACATGTATATTAATGATTACTTTTTTTACTTATTATTTAATTGAATTACCATAACCCACAATCAATACTGAAACGATAATGGTTAATATGCCGGCAATAATGGTGGTTAATGTTTTTCGTGATACCCCTTTCCATTCTTTCAAAATCAATCCCCATACGTTGGCAATCAGGATGATAAATGCCATATGTAAAATCCATGAACTGGCACCATTGCCCATTTTGCTTTCTCCCATTCCGTAGAAAAAGAACTGCAAAAACCAGGTGGTTCCGGCAAGTGCAGAAAAGATGTAGTTTTTTAATAACGGAGTTGATTTTTTTGTGTAATCTCTGAAGGTTTTATTACGGGCGTTTAAAATCATACACCAAATAAAATTAGTGGTTAAGCCACCCCAAAGCACTACCACATAGGTTACATTATTTTGAAAAAGGAAGTTACCAGTTTCTGATGGATGGGCAGCTTTCCAGATCTGGTTAGCTGCATCGGCCATGGGTTTC
This sequence comes from Pedobacter psychrotolerans, assembly GCF_004340665.1. Classification (GTDB taxonomy): domain Bacteria; phylum Bacteroidota; class Bacteroidia; order Sphingobacteriales; family Sphingobacteriaceae; genus Pedobacter; species Pedobacter psychrotolerans. The sequence goes on along the minus strand of NZ_SLWO01000001.1, from coordinate 390,849 downwards.
CCTGCTTCTAAACCAAAATTAAAACAAGCACTCAATACGCCTGAAACGATACCAACAAATAAGCCCAGACCGAATTTGAATTCTGTTTTAACTTCGAGTCCGTGTGGATCGGTAATATCTGAGTTGATTTCTTTTTCCTTCATCACCCCTGCCTTACCGCAGATGATGATGCCAATTACGCAAACAAAAAGCCCTAACATCACCATTCTGCCCCAATCGGTTTGCACAAACATGGTGAAGGTATCTTTTCCTTCCTGCGGAAAAACATCAAAATAAATAGATGGCAAAATAGACCCGATGACCATCGATAAGCCGAGAATAATGCTGCTACCCAATGACACGCCGAGATAGCGAACACCTAAGCCATAGGTTAAGCCACCTATCCCCCAAAGCACACCAAAAAAGTAAGTTAAGATTAGAATATGGCCATTGGTAGTGGCTATAATGTCGCTGAAATTTGGAATGGTTAAATATGCGGCTAGTGGCGGTACGATGAGCCAGGAGAAAATTCCACCAACAATCCAGTAGCTTTCCCAGGCCCAACCTTTAACTTTCTTGAATGGGATATAAAAACTTCCTGATGCGAAACCACCGAAGAAATGAAAAATGACGCCTAAAATTGCCTGCATGCTCTATATTGGATATTTGGTTGGTCCAAAATAGAAATTAAGGCATATTTAACTGTCATGCACTGTTATGTCGGTTTACTTGTATTGACGATCTTACGAGTTAGAAGACGATAAAATTACGAAGTAATTTAACGCTCATGAAAAACGAGCATTAGCGTATCTCGTCATTTCGACCGAAGTGGAGAAATCTTTGAAGCTAAATAATAGATAAATCGTCATTGCTAAGAGGAACGACAGCTTGCCCCCGACCTTTCAGGGAAGCAATCTAATCCGCTAGATAGATTGCTTCGTCGGCTGAAAAAGCCTTCTCGCAATGACGATTATACGAATTAGAAGACGATAAAATTACGAAGTGATTTAATGCTTGTTAGAAACGAACGCTAGCATAATCTCGTCATTTCGACCTAAGTGGAGAAATCTTTGAAGCTAAATAATAGAATCTGCGGGCAATAATAAAAAAAGCCGGCAAATCTGCCGGCTATAAAATAACTTCATCTGAAGCCCATTAAAGCAAATGTGATTTCAAGTCAGCTGGCGAATAATTAATCGACTTTAAGGTCTTATCATCTGCCTTTCTGAAAACTAAAAACAGTCCATCAACTTCTTTATAATATGATTCCGTTTGATCTTTATCGAAATAATGTTTAATCGTCAATTCCGCTTCTTCTACTGTTTTGCAGGCCTTGCTCATGTTTGAGCGATGCACTTCATCAAACAGCGTTTTAAACTTACCACCTAAGCCAAATTCGTGTATAGCACCAGCCAGAACATATTGTAAGTCACAAAGTGCATCGGCTACTTCAACTAAATCGTCGTTTTCTACAGCCTCCTGCAATTCCTTTAACTCTTCAGCCAAAAGTGCAATTCTTAAGTTTGCCCTTTGTTTTGAAGGAATAGCTGGGGTTTCTAAAATAGGGTGTTTAAAAGTAGTATGAAATTCTGCAACCTGATTAAGTGAATTTGTTTCTTGCATGTGGTTTGGTTTAATTTATGGCAGCAAAAGTAAAAAAACAGCAAGAATTATCTAAACATAAGTTAAACATCGCCAGCAATTAGTAATGATCTCATCAATATTTCGCTTTATAAAACGAGCAGCATCCAAATGTTACAGGCAAAATGACCTGATTGACCCAAAGGTGCCGATAGTTTTTTAAATCCGGCTTTTTCATACATACCAATAGCAGCAGATAATTCAGGAAACGACTCCAGGTAAATTTCATTATATCCAAAATGCTGTGCAGAGGAGATACTTTTCTGCATCAACATTTTACCTATCCCTTTACCCCTAGCAGAAACAGCTGTATACAATTTTACCAGTTCCACACAACCTTCGGGTAAACCTGATGTTGGGAAAATCCCACAGCCACCAATGATAACACCATCTTCTTCCGCAATCCAGTAAGCCGATTGCGGCAATTCAAAAACTTTAGATAAATGATCCGTTGTCGGATCTGTATAAACAGTTCCAGGTTTATCAATCTTAAACTCTCTTAATACAGTCCTGATTAATGAAGCAAGCTCCTGATTATCCTTTTCCTCTATTGTTCTGTAAATGATGGCCATAATATTTTTTTCTCAAATTTAAAGTTTGACAACTATGCACTGAAGAAATTTGAAACAAAATTGCAGTTGAATTCATTTAATAAAGAAAAAGATAATACTATGGAAAATGATAAAATAGCAAATGAAAACAAAAATGAGCATCCAAAACCAACAGATGAAGTTCAGAAAGAGATTGAAACTGTAGTGCCAACTGCCCACAAAGAAGAAGTTACACCAGGCGAGCCTGAAAATCAGAACGAAGTTAAAGAAGATCAGTCAACAGATGAATCAGAAGACAATGATGCCGAAAAAGTAACTGAAGGCGAGGGTACCGATCAAAGTGAAGAAAAACCATCTGCCTCAACTGAATCAGAAACTAATCAGGAAGCTGATATTGAAGAAGACACTGATGACGAAGGTAAAGAAGGTTCAGATAATGAACATAATGGAATTGAAACGGTAACCCCATAAGGTATCATGCTAATTTTTGTTAAAGCTTTCTTACTGCTGAAATAGTTTTACTAATTTACCGTTATGATTAACATGAAAAATACACTATTGTTATGCCTCTTTACCCTAACTATATTTGGTTGCGGAATAAATCGGCAAGCACAGCAAATTAAAGCGCTGGAAGATTGCACCTATAAAATTACCGGAGTAAAACAAGTATCAATTGCTGGTGCAGACATTAAGCAATTAATGCAACAACAAACTTTCAGTTTAACCAGTTTACCAGGCGTAGCACTTGGTTTGCTGAGAAAAGATATTCCGCTTCGGGCAAACCTGAATCTGGAAATCACCAACCCCTCTAGTAATTTAGCGGCCATCAATCAGTTTGAATACAAAATTCTGGTGAATAATACGGATTTAGCCCAAGGCATCGTAAATCAGAATGTGAGTATTGCTCAAGGACAAACGGTTACCGTTCCGGTACAATTGGTGAGCAATATTTATGGCTTGGTATCCAATGGAAATGTTTTTAATGACATCATTAAAGCAGCACAAAAAGGTTCCTCTTCAAAAGATGAAAAGCTTGGCCTGTTGACAATTAAAATTAAGCCCACTTTTATGTTGGGAAACACCCCGGTCAAGTATCCCGGATACATTACCATCAACAAAGACATCAGTAGTAAAATCCTGTTATAAACAAACCCCCTCGCCGAATCAGCGAGGGGGTTTTTGTTTAAAATCTCTTTCCGGGTTTAAGCAGCATGCCTTGAAAACTGTGCTGGTCAAGACTTTTAGATACTTGCTTAAGTTCTGCAGAAGATAATTTTTCTGGCATAATGGTCGATGAAGCTTTCAAACTTGCCGTTTTTGCCGTGGTAGTTACAAAACTTCCTGTTCTGGCATATAAAAGTGCATAGCTTAATAAGGTCTCCGATTCATCACCCCAGGTTTTTGTTAAATCCTCGTAAGCCTCTTTATCAACAGTTAATCCACTGTAATACCCACCAACGCCAGACTGATTTTTAGTTTCAAATTCCGGAACATACATGTCCAGTTTATCTATCCTGATCGGGAAAAACCCAACAGGTTTACCATAGGTTGTTTCGCCAATCAGTTTTACGTCCATTACAGGTTTTAAACTATTTATAGCCAGCTCACTTGCTGATGCTGTAGATCCGCTTACGATAAAATATATTCTTGATAAAGTTAAAGATCCAGATTTTGCAAATAGTTCAATATTATCTGTTGATCCTGAAGTGTAATCTAGATCGGCATAAGTGGCATACTTCCCATTTACGCCTGTTGTAAAAGGCTGGAGCTTGTCATCACCATCCAATAATGGCTGATGAGCAAGAATAGATGCTTTTCTTTGAGCAGTTGTTAAATTCTGTAAATAGTTATTATAATAAGTAGTGTACATTACCTTACCATTCTGAGCAATTGGAGCAGCAAGATTAATCATCTCGGTTGCTGTAGAAACATAACCACCACCATTATATCTTAAATCTACCACCAGCTCTGTTACACCTAGTGATGCGAAATTGGAAAAAACGGTTTTTAATGCTGCTGAAACATTATTGGTAAAACTGTTGAAAACCAGGTAACCTACTTTCTTAGTACCAACAGTATATACATTAGTATAAAATATAGGATTGACAGTATAGCTTGATGAATTTATAGTAACCGATTTGGTTACGTTATCCAAACCTATAAAAGTAAGTGCAATAGAGGCATTACTGCCGAAAATGGCATCATTTAAAAAGTTCACAGTAGAACTGCTATAAGTTAAATTGGTTCTTCCGTTGATACTGGTAATTTTGCAACCTCTTGATAAGCCCTGAAGACTGGCGGGTGAATTTGGATAAACATATTTCACCCTTAAATCCGAGGTAGTTTGGTAGTTTACAGAGAAGCCATAATCATTTGATGTTCCGTTTACATCCGCTTTCAAAGCAGACACTTTAGCCGTTGTAGCAACATAATCAAAAAAAGAATATTTTGGATCGCTGGAGCCATTTACATATTCATAAGGTTTTCCGGTAGATGGATCTGATGAATATTGTGTAAGGGCATAAAGTTCAGCCTCGTTAGAACTAAAACTACGTGGCTTGAAGGCATCATAAGTTGGCAATGAAGTATTCCAATAATAAAGTTCCTTTGTGTAAAGAAAAATCGAATCTTTAGTCAATTCATCTCTGCTGGCAGCTACAGGCGTAATGGGTTCTTCAGGCGTAGCACTCTCCTTCTTACAAGCCATAAATAAGCTTGTACCCATTAGTATAATAACCATGAGGTAACTGTATTTGTAATATTTCATATTTGCGTAGATAGGGGATTTTGTAGATATACGAGGGTTGCCATTGAAAAGATGCTAAGCAGTAAAATTAAATCATTTCAAGAACTAAATTTATTCTTAATTATTGTAAAAACTCATCTGTGTATCGATAATAAACTGCAATTAATCGATTAAATTACTTTTAACTGAGAATAGATAGGTATGGTATCAGTTCCAAAATAACCTATAATTAGTAAACGAAATAGATCAAACCTTTGAAATTATGACATCTTTATATGGTATTAAACCAAAAAAGCCTTTCATTTCTGAAAGGCTTTTGGAAGTGGTGCCACCTGGATTCGAACCAGGGACACAAGGATTTTCAGTCCTTTGCTCTACCGACTGAGCTATGGCACCATCCGTTTGGGATTGCAAAGGTAGTATTATTTTTTAAAGATGCAATTCTTCTTTATTTTTTTGTTATTCTTTTTTTCCAGATAGGTTTAACATCAATAATATGCTTCAAAAAAATATATTCCAATTCATCTGTTTCATCCATAACCTCACCAAATCTTTTTAAAATCTAAAACCGAAATAATTTTAAGTGAATCTTCATTATCTGGCGAAAAATAAAAGGGTTAAAAACCAAAAAGCCTCTCATTTCTGAAAGGCTTTTGGAAGTGGTGCCACCTGGATTCGAACCAGGGACACAAGGATTTTCAGTCCTTTGCTCTACCGACTGAGCTATGGCACCATCCGTTTGGGATTGCAAATGTAGCGTTCTTTTTTCAAAAGCAAAATTTTTTTTAAATTATTTAATCGCAGAACTGATTATCAATCATTTAAATTTTCATGAAATCATCAAATGAGTTAAAATCTTCCTTAGAATGAATACAAACAAATAAATTTGAACTTTTTTTTATGCATGCATAGTAATTTATTTAGATTATTATCCTAATTTAGCATAAACAATCTAATATTGCATGGTGGCTCAGATCATTTTTCTAGTAATAACACTGGCAGCAATTGTGCTGTTTACCATTAACTTGCGAAAGATTATTCGCAATATCCGGCTTGGAAAATCTGCTGACCGGAATGATCAACCTCAAAAACGGTTAATGACCATGCTTAGGGTGGCGTTCGGTCAATCCAAAATGGTGGTAAGACCAATTCCTGCTTTCCTTCACTTTTTTGTCTATATCGGTTTTGTGATTATCAATATTGAGGTTGTGGAAATTATGATTGATGGGATTTTCGGTACACACCGAGTTTTTCATGGTCTCGGTGGCCTTTATGATTTCCTAATTGCATCCTTTGAAATATTGGCATTTACCGTATGGGCTGCTTGTATTATTTTCCTTATTCGTAGAAACGTGTTGAAATTAAAGCGCTTTGGAGGCGTAGAGATGACTTCCTGGCCAAAGTCAGATGCCAACTATATTCTAATTACCGAAATATTATTGATGTCCGCATTTTTGATGATGAATGCTGCAGACCATCAATTGCAAGTTTTAGGTTCAACACACTACATCACAGCAGGCGCATTTCCAATCAGTCAGTACTTAGTTAACCTTTTACCTTCTTCAGAAAGCGCTTTGGTAGCCGTAGAACGTGGCTGCTGGTGGTTTCACATCATTGGAATCCTGGCATTTTTAAATTATTTACCATACTCCAAACACTTCCATATCCTTTTCGCTTTTCCAAATACATATTTTTCAAATCTGGAGCCAAAGGGAGAATTTACCAATATGGCATCTGTAACCAATGAGGTTAAAGCCATGCTCGACCCCTCTTTTGTTCCTACGGAAGCCGAAGCTGGAAAATTTGGAGCCAAAGATGCAACAGACCTTTCCTGGGTAAACTTAATGAATGCCTATACCTGTACTGAATGCGGACGATGCACCTCTGTTTGTCCGGCGAATATTACAGGGAAGTTATTGTCTCCTAGAAAGATTATGATGGATACGCGGGATAGAATTACAGAGATTGGAAAAAATATTGATCAAAATGGTGCGGAACATCAGGATGGAAAATCTTTACTGGATGATTATATTACCAGAGAAGAGATTTGGGCCTGCACCAGCTGTAATGCCTGCGTTGAAGCTTGTCCTGTAAATATAGATCCCCTTCAAATTATCATGGAACTGCGTAGATTTGCTGTAATGGAAGAATCCCAGGCACCAGCAAGTATCAATGCCATGTTAGGGAATATTGAGAATAATCAGGCACCGTGGAAATATTCACCAGCTGATCGTTTTAACTGGGCGCAGGAAGATTAGTCCTTAGTCTGGAGTTGTGAGTCAACTCTTCAAATAAATAGTTTAACACATGAGTAGTAAGTCAAGTCTTGAGACTAAATAACTGCTACCAATACTTGATACTTAAAAGATGGAATTTAAAGTACCTACAATGGCCGAGCTAATGGCTGCAGGTGAAGAACCGGAAATATTATTTTGGGTGGGATGTGCTGGGAGTTACGATGAACGGGCACAAAAAATCACCCGCGACATTTGTAAAATCCTGCATCATGTAGGTATAAAGTATGCCGTTTTAGGAACTGAAGAAAGCTGCACGGGTGATCCTGCCAAACGTGCGGGTAATGAATTTCTTTTCCAAATGCAAGCCATGACTAACATTGAGGTCTTAAATGCTTATAACATTAAGAAAATTGTTACTGGTTGCCCACACTGTTTCAACACCATTAAAAATGAATATCCAGGTCTGGGAGGAAGCTATGATGTCATCCACCATACCCAATTGATTCAGGATTTAATTAACGACGGCAAACTAAAGGCAGAAGGTGGAGAGAGTTTTAAAGGTAAAAAAATCACTTTCCATGATCCATGTTACTTAGGCCGAGGAAATGGTGTTTACGAAGCGCCAAGGAAGGCACTGGAAGTATTAGACGCACAATTGGTAGAAATGAAACGTTGCAAAAGCAATGGATTATGCTGTGGTGCAGGTGGTGCCCAAATGTTTAAGGAACCAGAAAAAGGTAAAAAAGACATTAATGTGGAGCGTATAGAAGAGGCTCTGGAAACAAATCCGCAATTTATTGCTGCAGGCTGTCCGTTTTGTATGACCATGTTAAGTGATGGAATTAAGCTTAAAGATAAAGAACAGGAAGTTAAAGTATTAGATATCGCCGAAATTACAGCAAGGGCAAACGGTCTTTAATGTTAAATATTCAACCCTGATAGGCTTTAAAAACCTATCAGGGTTATAAGCCGCAAATTTTAGTCAGGTTTTCTCTGATAAAATTTAAATCCTCAGCCTCTATATTTTTAAGCGGAATAATTACCTGAGTAGCCATCGAATCCACATCTCCTCCCCTGTCATTATAGGTTTGGACAATGACATCATCGCCCTTGGTTCGTAAATAGAGTCGACCAACAGCAGTAGTACCTTCATATTCCATATCTTTAAATTTTGCTAACTTAAATGCGAAATATTCAGTTTTACCGTTATTAAAATATCTTTTGTAACGACAAAAGCCATTGTTAGTAATATTGAGTTCGTAGCGTTTAATTTGTTTGGCTTCCTGGCTGATATCATAGTGTTCAGTAAAGGATTTCTGCAAATAACCAACATACTGCTCTATGGATTCCGGATCTGAAAAAGCGAATAATAACGCTGCTACAGCTGAAATAAAGCTTATTTTCAAGCACAGTGTAAACTTTTTCATAAGGGGATGATTTAGGGTAAACTAAATTAATTAAAATTATAAATTTGCATATGAGTTTTTCTCCACAATCAAGAGTCTGGATCTATCAAAGCGATCGTAAATTTACCGCTACTGAAGAAACGGCGATATTAAATAAGTTAGCCACATTTAGCAGCCAATGGAAAGCGCATGGAAATGAGTTATTGGCAAAGGCAGAAATTCGCTATGATTATTTTATTATTTTAACGGTAGATGAAAGTCAGGCTGGCGTTACCGGCTGCTCTATTGATAGCTCTGTAAGGTTGATTAAGGAAATTGAGCAGGAATATCATGTAGACCTGTTTAACCGTTTTAACATTGCCTATAAATTGGGCGACGAAGTGAAGGTTCAAGGCAAAGAGGATTTTGAAACTCTTGTAAACATCAAACAAATTACACAGGATACAATTGTTTTCAATAACATGGTGCAAACATTGGCTGATCTGGAATCTAAATGGGAAGTTCCTTTTAAAGATAGTTGGCACTCCACTGTATTTTCACACTTATTATAGTTTAATAGGATTTTTGTAAATCAGGTTTGGCGGCTACGCTTTAATCCTGACATTTGTTATTTTTGGTTAAGCTTAAAACAATTAGATCAAAAAAGCATTATATTGCTATAATCAAATCCTGTTTATGAAGCGCTGGCTCAAAATTTCCTTAAAAATACTTTCTGCAATTATTATTCTGATTATTTTAACCTGGCTTGCTGGTGCTTTTTATATTAGTCGCAATAAGAAAGAAATACTATCATCCATATTAGCTCAGCTCAATAAAAATTTAAACGGGCAAATCACAGCTGGCAGCATGGTACCTACGCTATTAAAAAGCTTCCCAGGCGTTTCTGTTTCCCTAAATGATGTTTTGCTAAGAGATAGCCTTTGGGCACAGCACAAACACGATTTGCTTAAAGCCAAAGAAATTAACGTTTCCCTGAATATACTTTCTCTGATTGTTGGCAATGTAAATATCAATCGAATTGCGATAAATGATGCCGCCGTATACATTTATACAGATTCTACCGGATACAGCAATACCAGCATATTTAAAAGCAAACCCAAAACGGAAGACAAAAAATCAGCACCTAAATCTTCAGCACTTGAAGTGAAGAAAATCGACTTTAACCGTGTAAGTTTAATCCTTGACAATAAAAAACGCTTCAAGTTATTTAATTTTAATATTGACCAAATTCAGGGTAGAATGCAGTATCCGGATAGTGGCTGGACAGGGAATATAAAACTTAAAACCCAAGTTAATAATTTCGCCTTCAATACCAGAAAAGGTAGTTTCTTAAAAGGTAAATCTTTAGAAGGCACTTTATCTGCTCATTATAGCAGAAAACTAGATGCCGTGATTCTGGATCCTGAAACCTTAAACATTGGGGGCCACCCTTTTAAAATTGGTGCAAAAATAGATCTTGGTAAATCTGCTTTTGCCATTAGCATCGCTGTAGATCAAATATTATTTAGAGATGTAGCTTTGTTGTTGTCTCCTAATATCTCTTCCAAGCTTTTAAAATTCGGGATAGAAAAGCCTATTGATATTCAAGGAAATATTATTGATGATGGCTCGGGGAAGTTCGGAGATCCATTAATTCGGGTGGGCATCAAAGTTCGGGATAATATTCTTTCTATTCCGGCAGGAAAATTAACAGCTGCCAACTTTGATGGTTCTTTTACAAATCAGGATACAGCTGGAGGAATTATTGGTGATGAAAATTCTGTGATAAAATTTCGCAAATTAACAGCCAAGTATTTTAATGCCCCCATCAAGATCGATACATTTACAGTAAATAACCTCGCCAGACCTATTGCCACAGGACTGGTAACTTCCCAGTTTCCACTTACTAATCTAAATAATTCATTAAGTACACAAGATTTCGAATTCAAAGCCGGAACTGCAGATTTAAGGCTTTATTGCCAGGCAGATATTGACAATTTCCGCTTTACAAAACCAGTTATTTCCGGGGGAATCAGAATTGCCAATGCAGATATCACATACCTTCCGCGCAAGCTGCATCTGGTAAAGAGTGCGCTCAATATTATTTTTAATCAGAACGATCTTTCCATACAGGATGGACATTTTCAACTTGGCAAAAGCGAACTAAATGTGAGTTGCAGTATCGCTAATTTTGCGAATTTATATTATTATGATCCGGACAAAATTTTAGTCAATCTTAAAATGCACAGCCCACAACTCTACCTGAATGAGTTTATGCCATTTTTAGGCCCTAGAAGCACTAAAAAGAAAACCGCATCTGGTAATTCAATGAAAACGGCATCAAAACAACTAAGCAACGTGCTTGAGGTTTCTAAAATGAATATCAACCTTACTGTGGGTAAGGCAATTTATGATAAATTTCTGGCGAAAAATCTTGCGGCGGATATTTCACTTCGTGGCGATGGTATATTCTTCAACAAAATAAGTGTAGAACATGCCGGTGGAACACTGTCATTAAACGGAAGCATTATACAACAAACTGGTTCAAATCTCTTTAAAATCAATTCTAAAGTGAGTCATGTAAGCGTGAAGGATTTCTTTTATTCTTTTGATAATTTCGGACAGAATACCATTACGAATAAAAATCTAAAAGGTTATTTATCCTCTTTAGTTGATATATCAGGCAGAATATCACATACAGGCAAAATCATTCCACGGTCTATAAATGGAAAAGTAATCTTTAATCTCAATAATGCCGCATTAGTGAATTTTGAGCCGATGGTAAATGTGGGTAAATTCGCGTTTGCCAATAGAAATCTTTCTAATGTTGAAATCAAAAAACTAGATGGCACACTTAATATCAAAGGAGATAAGATAGAGATTAGTCCGATGCAGATCAATTCCAGTGCGATGAATTTTAATGTTAAAGGCATTTATGCCCTAGGTGCAGGAACTAATGTTGAAATGGATATTCCATTAAGAAACCCTAAAGGTGATGAAAACTTAACCCGCCAGGAAAAACGTGAGGCCAGGATGAAAGGAATTGTGCTTCACCTGAAAGCCATTGATGACGAAAAGGGTGGAATAAAAATTAGATGGAATAGGGATCATGATTAATCAGTTAGGAGTCTTTAGTCCGGAGTCGAGAGTTTTCCCCTTAATGTTTATAGGCAAGTGCTAATAATAACTGTTGATCTAGAATTAATAATTAAAAATCCAACGGGCCTAATCTGTTCATATTTCTTAAGATCAGATATTGGCGATGCCTGATATAGGGTGTTGCATTTTTGGGTGTCCATCTTCTTGGATTTGGGAAACATGCGGCAATCAAGGCAGCCTGCTTTTTTGTTAACTTTACGCAGGATTTACCATAATATTCCTGTGCTGCTGCCTCTGCACCATAAATTCCATCTCCCATTTCAATCACGTTAAGGTACACTTCTAAAATCCGCTCCTTGCTCCAAAAAATTTCAATAAGCAATGTAAAATAAGCCTCGAAACCCTTTCTAATCCACGATCTTCCAGGCCATAGAAAAACGTTTTTGGCTGTTTGCTGTGAAATTGTACTTCCACCTTTAACCTTCTTACCTTTGGCGTTGCTGGCGAAAGCTTTTTCAATTGCTTTCATATCAAAACCAATATGTTGTAAAAAAAGCTGATCTTCTGCAGAAACTGCCGCCCGCTTCATATTATTAGACATGTCCTTAAAATCAACCCATTTTTTTTCGGTTTTAAATGATTTTCCATCAGCCTTCCGTTCGATGTTGCGAAGAGCCATCAGTAGCGTTAAAGGTGGATTAATAAAGCGATAAGCGATTACCCAAATGATAGAAACAAATAAAAAATAAAGAAAAACTTTACTGACAATGCTAATGATTTTCTTTGATAATGGAGTTTTGGAGTTTGATTTAGAAGGTCTTTTTTTGGACATGGCACAAAGGTATGAGAAATTAATGTGGTTATGTAGTACAACAGTTGTAAAGACTGCAAACACTTGTAACGTTTTTTGTATTTTGCCTTAAAATCATCCGAATGAAAAATCTAACCTATCTTACCCTATTGATCATATTAGCAGGATGCTCAACCAGCCGCAACCAAATGCCTCCCCAAAATGAATGGACTCCACTCTTCAACGGGAAAGACATTAAAGATTGGAATGTAAAAATCCATCATCATGATTATAATGAAAATTATGGTAACACTTTTAGGGTTGAAGATGGGATGATTCGGGTAAGTTATGATCAATACGGAGATTTCAATGATCAGTTTGGCCACCTGTACTACAAAACACCCTTCTCCAGTTACCATTTAAAATTGAAATATCGCTTTGTAGGCCAATTACAAAAGGGTGCACCGAGTTATACCTTAAGAAACAGCGGCGTCATGTTCCATAGTCAGGATCCTAAAACAATGCCTAAAGAGCAGGATTGGCCAATCTCCATTGAGATGCAATTTCTAGGGGGTTTAAGTGATGGAAGACCCCGCCCTACCGGGAATATGTGTTCTCCAGGAACTGAAATTTTTTATCAGGGAAAGTTATATCCTGAACACTGCCTTGATTCAAAATCAAAAACATATGATGGCGACCAATGGGTTTCCGCAGAACTAATTGTATTGGGTGATTCCCTGATTAAGCACATCATTAACGGCGATACTGTTTTACAATACAGCAAACCCCACATTGGTGGTGGAGTGGCTAATGGATACGATTCTAAAATAAAAATTGATGGAAAAGCGCTTAAAAATGGTTTTATAGCGTTGCAAAGTGAGGGCCAGCCTGTTGATTTTAAAGATATCTTTATTAAAAAACTTTAAAATTTGACATAAACATTTTATACCTGATTACGTTAATAAGATATGAAAGTAGCATTAATAACAGGAGGAAGTAAAGGGATTGGATTTGGCATTGCCGAATCACTCTTAAAAAGTGGCTATAAAGTAGCCATTACCAGCAGAACAATAGACAGTGCGAACCAAGCTGCATCACAATTGGTTGCCTATGGAGATGTTTTAGCTATTGAAGCTGATGTGAAAAATTTCCAGTCGCAGCAAGGAGCTGTTAATTTAGTGGTTGAAAAATGGGGTCAGCTTGATATTCTAATTGCCAATGCTGGCGTAGGTGCCTTTGCTCCTATAGACGAAATTGATATTGAACAATGGAATGATATCATTGATACCAATCTGACCGGTGTTTTCTATAGCATTAAAGCTAGTGTTGATGAAATTAAGAAAAATCAGGGTTATATCTTTACCATTTCAAGTTTAGCTGGAACCAACTTCTTTGCAGGAGGTGCTGCTTACAATGCCAGTAAATTTGGTTTAACAGGCTTTACACAATCAGTAATGCTTGACCTTAGAAAATACGGAGTGAAGGTGAGTACCATCATGCCAGGTTCTGTAGCCACTCATTTTAACGATCATAGTCCTGACGCCGAAAGCGATGCCTGGAAAATCCAACCAGAAGACATGGGTAAATTGATTGTAGATTTATTAGCGATGCCAGCAAGAACATTACCGAGCAAAATTGAAATCAGGCCAACTACGCCTAAAGGATAAATAGTGGTTAGGTGGTTAGGTGGTTAGGTGGTTAGGTGGTTAGGTGGTTAGGTACAACCAAATAATAGTTTTATAGTTTTTTAATATTCTAATATAAAAAAAATGCCTTTTGATTTGCATCAAAAGGCATTTTTATAATTTCTATAAAGAAATGCTTATTCAGCGATTACTTCAAAAGGAACCTGAACTTTAACTTCTTTGTGTAAGTTTAAGTTAGCAACATACTCGCCAACAAATTTTGGTTCAGTTTCAAAAGTAATACGACGACGATCTACATCAAAACCTTGAGATTTTAATGCTTCAGCAATCTGGATCGTGTTAACCGCTCCAAAGATTTTTCCGCTTTCGCCAGCTTTTGCACCGATAGAAAGTTTAACAGATGTTAAACGCTCAGCGATACCTTCAGCATCTTTCTTAATTTTATCTTGTTTAAATGCAGCTTGCTTTAAGTTCTCAGCTAAAACTTTTTTAGCAGAAACGGTAGCCAATGCTCCAAATCCTTGAGGGATTAAATAGTTACGACCATAACCTGGTTTTACGTTAACTACATCATCTTTCTCACCAAGGCCTTTAATATCTTGTTTTAAAATAATTTCCATATCTCTGAGCCTCCTATTTTAATTGATCTGCAACGAAAGGTAACAAACCGATGTGACGGGCACGTTTAACTGCCTGAGCCACTTTACGTTGGAATTTTAACGAAGTACCAGTTAAACGGCGTGGTAATAATTTACCTTGATCGTTAATAAATTTCAACAAGAAGTTTGCATCCTTGTAATCAATGTATTTAATTCCGTTTTTCTTAAAACGGCAATATTTTTTACGGTTATCCTCTACTTTAGGGGCTGTTACGTATTGAATTTGTTCTCTTGCCATTACGCTGCAACCTCCTTAGTTTTTTTGTTAAAAGCACCACTACGCTTTTTCTCATTGTAAGCAACCGCGTGTTTGTCTAAACGGATAGTTAAGAAACGTAACACACGCTCATCGCGTTTTAATTGAAGCTCTAATTTTGCGATCAAATCACCTGAAGCTTTATATTCAGTTAAGTTGAAGAATCCATTTGATTTTTTCTCAATTGGATACGCTAATTTTCTCAAACCCCAATTATCCTCTTGGATAATTTCGGCACCGTTATCAGTAAGAACTGCTTTAAATTTAGCTAATGCCTCTTTTGCAGCCTCTTCAGATAACAATGGGGTTAGAACGATAACAGTTTCGTACTGATTCATTGTTATAAATTATGTTTTTAAATTTAATCCCGAGGTATATTACGGGGATGCAAAAGTAACAATATATTTCTAAAAATCAAAGCTTTAATTAAAAAGACTAAAGCAGAAAGACTAAGTGGAAAGCTTAAAGACTAAAGAACATAGGACATATTTAAAAACCCTCAATAATAATACCTGGCATAAATACCTAACATACCTCAGGTGGTTTAAAAAAAAACAAAAACTCAATGTAAATAAAAAAAGAGATCACCATAACAGTGATCTCTTTATCAATTAGCAATATTTAACCTTAATATAATTCTATCGTTTTAGAGAACTGTTTGCCTTTGACATTAATGACAAAGGTAAGCGACTCAGAATCCGTTTTGCTGATATTAAACTTCCGTTGTAATACAGATTTATTTTTAAAAACCTCTGTATAAACGTTGTCGTTATATTCGTTCATTACCTGAACTTCAATAGGGTTACCTTCTTCATTTTCAACTTTAAGAACAATAAAGTCTCCCTCTTTTTTGATTAATGGATGAAACAAATCTGAAAATACCGGCTCAGAAACAGTTGCTTTACCATTATAAATTCCAACTTTATAATTAGCCAGTTTGGTATCTGATTCTATTCTAACAGTATACTTTCCATCAGGTAATGCATTTAAATCATAAAGTTTGCTGGTAGCCGTTTTTGCCTGGATATTCTCCTGAAACAAAACTTCATTGTTATTCCCAATAATAGAGAGGTTAACATCTTCATTACCTTCAAAAGAGAAGCGAATTGATTTTTCCTTATCATCTTTAACCTTCAAAGTGAAATCACCATCTTTTGCATAAACACCATTAGCGGTTAAAAACAATACTGCGATTAACCCGATTTGTAAGAACTTTTTCATAATTAAATAGCTTTAAGCGTTAACAATTAATTTATACTGCTAAATTACTGTGCTTTTAAAAGCAGAAAAGAAACCATATTTTCCAATATGTATGCAAAATTAACCTCAACTATAATTTTTTATCTAACAAAGATCAATTCAGCATATTTTATTGTTATTTTTGTTTATAATAATCATGAAAACTTTAAAACCAAGCTTTGAAGTTGTAGAGCCTTCCTTCGGAAGTTCTTTTTATTATTCTAAATACGTGGAAAACGAGAATAATAAGGCCCATTTGTGGCATTATCATCCAGAAATAGAAATGGTTTTTGTAAATGGCGGAGCGGGCAAAAGGCAAATTGGAAGCCACGTTTCCTATTATACAGATGGCGATCTTATATTAATAGGAAGCAATCTACCTCATTGCGGATTTACAGATACCCATACGGGGAACAAAAATGAAACCGTAATCCAAATGAAACCAGATTTTCTGGGCGGTGGCTTTATGACTTTGCAAGAGGCCAAATGGATTGGTGAATTGTTTGATAAGGCTAAAGGTGGTATTGCCTTTGGCGAACAAACTAAAATGGAGGTAGGTAAACTCATTGAAGATATGGAGTTCCAACAACCCTTTAATAAATTACTAACGCTGCTTGGTGTACTTAAAGCACTGGAAACAACCAAAGATTTTAAGATTCTGAATGCATCAGGCTTTTCTATAGAAACACAAATTCAGGATAATGATCGGATAAACATGATTTTTAATTATGTAAAAGATCATTTTCAGGAACAAATCAGTCTGGAGGATATTGCTGAAATGTCTGCCATGACTGTCCCTTCCTTTTGCCGGTATTTTAAAAAAATCACCAAGAAAACCTTTACCCGGTTTGTAAATGAATACCGTGTGGTTCACGCGTCTAAGCTTTTATCTGAAAAACATATGGGCATTACTGCTATTTCCTTAGAAAGTGGCTTCAACAATTTCAGTCATTTTAACAAAATTTTCCATGAGTTTACAGGAAAAAGTGCTTCAGAATATCGGAATGAATTAAAATCCATTATTAAATAAAGCAAGTATCGAGACTAACTTTTCAAGTCTAATGTTCCAAATCCAACTTCTCAAATCGAATATCTTGTATCAGTTTCACTAAAGTTTAATATCCCAATTACTGATTCACCAACTCTTCACTAATCAACACTCTTACTTTTCAACATTCCTAATATTTCAACCCCTCAACATCTAAATTTTTCCTATTTTCGTGCCAATGGAAAATTTTATTGTTTCTGCCCGTAAATATCGTCCGGCTACGTTTGAAACCGTTGTTGGGCAACAGCATATTACGGGTACTTTAAAAAACGCCATTAAAAACAATCAGCTTGCTCAGGCATTTTTATTCTGCGGTCCGCGGGGAGTGGGAAAAACCACCTGTGCCCGGATTCTGGCAAAAACCATTAACTGTACCAACCCTACAGCTGAAATGGAAGCCTGCGGCCAATGTGATAACTGTTTATCTTTTCAAAACGGGCATTCCTTTAATGTTCATGAATTAGATGCGGCATCAAACAATTCCGTTGATGATATCCGTAGTTTGATTGAACAGGTTCGGATCCCGCCACAAGCCGGCAGATATAAAATCTATATTATTGATGAGGTTCACATGTTATCGCAAAGTGCATTTAATGCCTTTTTGAAAACATTGGAAGAACCACCTTCTTATGCCATTTTTATCCTTGCTACAACTGAGAAGCATAAAATCCTGCCTACCATTCTATCTCGTTGTCAGATTTTCGATTTTAACCGCATTCAGGTAGAAGATATTTCCAATCACCTGGCTACTATCGCACAACGCGAAAATATTGCCTATGAATCTGATGGACTACATATCATCGCTCAAAAAGCAGATGGAGGTTTACGTGATGCGCTTTCGATGTTTGATCAGATTGCAAGTTATGCAAACAAAAACATCACCTATAAAGCGGTAATCGACAACCTGAATATTTTAGATTACGATTATTTCTTTAAACTCACCTCCTATTTAACGGCTGCAGAAGTGAGCCAAACCTTGCTCCTCTTCGATGAAATTTTAAATAATGGTTTCGACGGTAATAACTTCATTAATGGTTTAGCTACCCATTTCCGGAATTTGTTGGTAGGTAAAGACGCTGCAACCATTAAATTATTAGAGGTTAGCGAAAATATTAAACAAAAATATTTAGACCAATGCAGACAAACGGAATTATCATTCTTATTGACAGCCTTAAATTTGGCCAACACTTGCGATCTAAATTATAAAAACTCTAAAAACCAGCGTTTACAAGTAGAATTGGCTCTAATTAAAATGTGCCACATTCGATCGGTCGTTCAATTAGCCCAACAGCCTTTAAACCTTAGTAATACAGCAACTGACCAAGATCAGGATAAAAAAAAAACTGATGTCGTAGCTGAAAAAGCAGAAAGTGTACCCACTAAAATTGAAAGCCAAAGCCCACCAGCAAAAACTGAAATACCTTCATCACCTTTAATTGAAGAGAAACCGAAGATAAGTACTCCTGCTTCGGCAAATTCGATAAGTATTAATATTCCTAAAAAAAACGTCGGCACATTAATTCCTTCGCTAAACGATTTGGAACGTCTGGCCAATGGAGAGGAAGATAATGGGCCTAAGAAAGCTACCGGCGAAGCCCGTGAGCCTTTCACTTATGATCAATTATTGGAAGTATGGAATAAATACATTCAGATTTTAAAAAGCACAGATAAGATCAACCTCTTTACTATCCTGAATAATTTTGCCCCAAAACTTCTTAGTCCGGTATTGATTGAGATTTCAGTAGAAAGCAAAACACAGGAGCAATTTGTCATTCAGGAATCAGTAGAGTTGATGAACTTCCTCAGAAATCAATTGCAGAATTTTGCCGTCGACATTACCTTTAAACAGGTGGAACGGAAAATTGAAAACAGATTGTATGGCAATAGGGAAAAGTATGATTATCTGGTTAATAAAAACCCAAAGCTAGATGAATTACGCAAGAGGTTTAATTTAGATATTAATCCATAGAAATATGAATGCAGACCAAAAAGCAAATCTAAAAAACGTCGCGATAGCTGCCTTATCCTTCACATTTCTTTTCGGTATTATTGAAACATTTATTGCAGGCATTGCTTACGCTGTTATTGCAGCCCCTATTGCGGGTCTCGTTTTTGGCTTATTAATGTATTTATTTTTGAATTCGAAAAAAGTGAAGGAACAAACTACACTGGCAAAAAATGATCAGGAAAGAATTATTTATTCAGGTGCTGCTAATCATTTCAAAAATGCAGAAGCAGTAGGCGGGAAATTATATCTGCTAAATGATAGACTGGAATTCAAATCTCATGGATTCAACATCCAGAATCATGCCTTTAACATTTACTTAACTGAGATTAAAGAATTGAACTTTTATAAAACCCTGGGCATTGTACCAAATGGCCTGGAAATTATTTTAAGCAATGGTGAGGTTGAGAAATTTGTTGTAAATAATAGGTCTTCCTGGAAAACAGAAATTGAAAAATCAATAAAGGTACTATAAACAAAAACCAGGATTATACATTAAAATGTACAATCCTGGTTTTTGAAATCATGACTGCTTATAGCAAAGAGCCAATTAAAATATCTGACTATTTCTCTGGTGCGTCGTTTATCGGATAACCTTCTTCATCTAAATCATCACGATCATCTTCAGGTGTACGTGCTAAAATTTCATCTTCTGTATTCAATTTTACACTCTCCCCATTGTCTACGTGCATACCTAATTCCTCTAAATTATCTTCAGCAATGTCTTCATTGCTAGCATATTCATCACCAACATACGGATTGGCTTCATCATAAGTGGAGTCATCATCTTTAGCACCTGCAGCAACGGTTTCATATCCCATCGGATGATCATAATCCTCATCATCACCTTTAACATCCAACTCATAACTTTGTTTCTTTTCATCAAAAGATAAATTCTCTTTATTAATTTCCGGATTTTCTGTAGTGCTATGTATTTTATCTTGTGATCCTTTATTTTCGTTAATTGACATGATAATATCTCCTATTTTAGTTATTATGATAACAAATGGTTTAGCAGATGGTTTTTGAGAGATTATGTATTTTAAAAGGATCGATCAACTATTATAAGTTAATTATCAGGTTATCTAATTCCAAAATACTTTTTATATTAGCATACCCATCCCTATAAATCAAGCATAATCAAATGATTTATATAGACAAATAACTTTACGCTATCATGAATGAAAAATATCACAACAAATACAGAATTTCTTCTGCACGTTTACAAACTTGGGATTACGGCTGGGTAGGTGAATATTTTATAACCATTTGCACAAAAGATAGATTGCATTACTTTGGAGAGATCAAAAATGGTCAAATGATATTATCAAATATTGGTGTGATTGCCAATTTGATGTGGTACGAAATCAGAAATCACCAAAAAAATGTAGAATTAGGTGAATTTATTGTGATGCCAAACCATGTGCATGGGATTTTGATTTTAAATAATATAAATCCTTTGCCTGCAGTACAGACAGGGCATGCCCTGTCTCTAGCTCCCGGGCAACAACGCTTTCAAAATCAGGGAAAAAACACGATATCATCTATAATTGGATCTTATAAATCTGCGGTGACTAAACATTGTAACCGCTTAGGTTTTAAATTTGCGTGGCAACCATTATTTCACGATCATATTATCCGTGATGAAAAATCATTTTCAAATATTTCAAATTATATTACAAATAACCCCATGAACTGGGAAAAAGATAAATTTATTAAAGATGAATAGCATCTTTAATATGAAACATAATGATATAGAAACAAAAATCCCAATCAAAAATTAATTTGATTGGGATTTGAATCTATTTTATTACACCTTATAATCCAGCCAAAGCGGTATTCAAAGTCTCACTCGGACGCATTGCTTTATCGGTCAATTCATCATTTGGATGATAATAACCGCCAATGTTTTGCGGCTTACCTTGAGCACCAATTAACTCTTCATTAATTTTTGATTCGTTTTCTATTAATGCTTTTGCCAATGGCGCAAACCTGGCCTGCAATTCAGCATCTTTGGTTTGAGCGGCTAATGCCTCTGCCCAATATAATGCTAGATAAAAATGTGAACCACGGTTATCAATGGTACCCAATTTTCTACCAGGAGATTTATCTGTCGCTAGGAACTTCGCATTTGCTTCATCCAATGCATCAGCCAGAACCTGGGCTTTAGCATTATTTTGTGTTTGTGATAAATGCTCTAAAGAAGCCTGAAGTGCTAAAAATTCACCTAATGAATCCCAACGTAAATAACCTTCTTCAATGAACTGCTCAATGTGTTTAGGAGCAGAACCTCCGGCACCTGTTTCAAATAAACCACCGCCATTCATTAATGGAACGATAGATAACATTTTAGCAGAAGTACCCAACTCTAAAATTGGGAACAAATCTGTTAAATAATCACGCAAGACATTACCTGTAACTGAAATGGTATCTTCACCCTTACGGATACGGTCTAATGTAAATTGAGTAGCTTCAATCGGGGCAAGAATACGAATGTCAAGACCAGTAGTATCATGATCTTTTAAATAAGTATTTACTTTAGCAATGATTTCTCTATCATGTGCCCTGTTTTCATCTAACCAGAAAACAGCTGGTGTTTCAGACAAACGAGCTCTGTTTACTGCTAATTTAACCCAATCCTGAATGGGTGCATCCTTTGTTTGGCACATGCGGAAGATATCACCTTGTTCAACCTTTTGATCGAAGAAAACTTTGCCATCTGAATCAGTTACCTGAATAATTCCATTAGCTGTAGCTTGAAAAGTTTTATCATGCGATCCATATTCTTCAGCTTTTTGAGCCATTAAGCCAACATTAGGCACAGAGCCTATAGTAGTTACATCAAAAGCACCATGTGCCTTACAATCATCAATAGTTGCAGTATACACACCAGCATAGCAGCGATCTGGAATTAAGGCAATAGTATCCTGAGATTTACCTTCTTTATTCCACATCTGACCAGAAGTACGAATCATTGCCGGCATCGAAGCATCAACAATCACGTCACTAGGTACATGCAGATTGGTAATTCCTTTATCCGAATTTACCATTGCCAAAGCCGGACCATTTTCAATTGCTGCTGCAATTGCCGCCTCAACTTCTGCTTGTTCCGGACGACCAGCGATTTTTGCAAAAACATCACCTAAACCATTGCGTGTATCTACATTAATTTCTTTAAAAAGATCTGCATATTTGGTAAAAACATCAGCAAAGTAAACTTCTACAATTGCACCAAAAATGATCGGGTCAGAAACTTTCATCATTGTTGCTTTTAAATGTGCAGACAATAAAACACCTGCAGATTTTGCTTCTTCAATTTCTTTGGCAACAAAAGATTTCAAAGCAGAAAGGCTTAGTGATGAACTATCAATCACCTCACCAGCTTTTAATGGGGATAAACCTTTTAATTCAGTAACTGAACCATCTTCTGCTACAAATTCGATTTTAAACTGACTGGCATCCTGAACCGTTACCGACTTTTCTGATCCATAAAAGTCGCCTTCTGTCATGCTGGCTACTTTTGTTTTTGAATCTGCAGACCATTTACCCATCGAATGTGGATTTTGTTTTGCATAATTTTTGACTGCCTTTGGTGCCCTGCGATCAGAGTTACCCTCACGTAAAACAGGGTTTACCGCAGAACCAAGAACTTTTGCATATTTTGTTTTAATCGCTTTCTCTTCTTCTGATTGCGCATTATCTGGATAATTAGGAATAGCAAAACCCTGAGACTGTAACTCGGTGATGGTACCTACTAATTGAGGAATAGATGCTGATATATTTGGTAATTTAATGATGTTTGCTTCTGGAGTGGTAGCCAATGTACCAAGCTCTGCCAAAGCATCACTAATTTTTTGATCGTCTTTTAAATACTCTGGAAAGTTTGCCAAAATTCTTCCCGCTAAAGAAATATCTCTGGTTTCTACATCAATACCTGCTGATGCAGTAAAGGCTTGTACAATAGGTAAAAGTGAATAAGTTGCCAACATGGGCGCCTCATCGGTTTTGGTATAGATAATTTTTGATGTATTTGACATGTTAATATTGATTTTGCTTTATAAAGGTTAACTATTTAATCGATTAAAACTACAAACCGACCTTTTCTTAAAATCGCCTAAAGATAAAATAATCGAATGAATTAAGGAACATCCTAATGTTATTTGTGTTTTCCAGAAGCTTAAATTTTATTGACATTTTTTTATCAAAACCTGAATTATTATTTTTTTTTGCAACTAAAATATGACATCTATAATTGCTGCGTTTTTATAAATGGATCAGGATTTGTTATTAAAGAAGACAAACCATATGAGCAATTAAATACGGAAGAATTATCTCCCTGATTTAGTGCGATACAACGCACAG
Organism: Pedobacter psychrotolerans; assembly: GCF_004340665.1. GTDB lineage: Bacteria > Bacteroidota > Bacteroidia > Sphingobacteriales > Sphingobacteriaceae > Pedobacter > Pedobacter psychrotolerans. The sequence continues at coordinate 367,206 of NZ_SLWO01000001.1, read as the reverse complement.
CTCTTAATTTAAACCTATATTCTTTTTTCTATGAGTGAACAAAATTTAGAACAGCTTTTAATGCAGGGACACTATGACCAGGCATTGCCATTACTTCAATCAGGTGAGAAATTATCAAAAGATCTTCCCGAACACCAAAAATCTCAAATTTTAGAGCGGTTGTTCAGTAACGAGCAATATGAACTGCTCAATCAGTTGGTAGACAGCAAATGGATTGAAACTGATGTGTATGAATTTGATAGTTTTGATAAAAGCATCTTTGGCAAAATCATTTGGAACCTTAAAAACGACGATAAAGCAATCAGCTTTTTTCAGGATTTCATCTCTAAATTCGAAAACATCAATGATGAAGTAGAAGCAAAAACCCTTTTAGGCTATTTCCTTGAAAAAGGGGCAAGTGTAGAAAAAATTAAAATACTAATAGATGCCGGGTGTGATATCAATTTCACCAATAATGCTGAAGAAAATTTTATCCATCAGGTCATCAGGACTAACTTGATGAAACCGCAGCTTTCTATCTCTTACCTCGAGCTATTAATTAATGAAGGTTTAGATGTAAACGCAGCCAATATTGTAAAAAAAACACCGCTCATTGCAGCCATTGAATTTAACAAACCAGAATACTTGGACATCTTATTACAAAATGGTGCAAATCCTAATGATTTGGATCAGGATGGAAATTCTGCAATTTATTATGCTGTGGCCCATAAACAGGATTTAAACATTTACCTCAAACTGAGAGATTTTGGCAGCCCGGATTTTGATACCGTTAATAAAAATGGCGTAACAACACTTTTTGAATATTTGAGGATGATGTACGTTAGTGATAAAAACCTTGAACTTTTACGTAACCTCATCAGTGATGGCGCAGATATTTATCAGGCTAGTATTTATTACAGTAAAGAGAAAACACCTGTAGATCTGATCGCAGAAAAACAACCTGAAGTGCTTCAGGCTATTTTAGATTCTGGCAACCTGGATGTAAACAGGCAAGATGATCATGGTAACACCCTTTTGCATAAAGTTTGCGCATTCAATGTAAATTTTGAAGCAGAAAAGGCAAAAGAAACCTATAAAAAAGTAAAAATGTTATTGGAAAACGGAGCGGATACTACTATCAGTAACGACGAAGACAAAACACCTTTGATGCTTGCGTCTGACGATAACCTTAAAATAAAAACGGTAGAACTATTAATGAAAAATTCTTAATCTGATTCAGGAAAAATATGTCAATGTCATTTATAATTGCCTGCGAAAGTGGCAAAAGAAAAATAGCCGAACTTTTATTGGCAAATGGAGAAGTTGAAGTTGGTTACACAGATGAAAAAGGTAGAACAGCATTACATTATGCAGCTCACCGTGGTTATTTAGATCTTGTTCAACTTTTAATTGGCGCTGGAGCTGATATAAATTATGAAGACCATGCCGGAGAAACACCACTGTACTTTGCCTGTTTACAGAAACAAAAGCAAACAGCCCTTTACCTACTCGCTCAGGATGCTAAAGCAGAAATTAAAGATTTAAAAGGGAATAGCTTGCTTCACCTCACAGCACAAAGTGGTCAAATTGAGGTTTTAGAGAAATTGCTGGAGAAAGGTATTGAGGTAGATATTGAAAATAATGAAGCAGAAACACCGCTATTGGTCGCAGCCAGTTGGAGAAATAAAGAAGTTGTAAAACTGCTATTGGATAATGGTGCAAATATAAATACCACTAACAAAAGTGGTAACTCTCCGCTATTATTTGCTGTTGCATCTAAAAACATACCTGTAACAGAACTCCTCTTAGAAAATGGTGCAAACATTAATCATGTTAACCATAATGGAGAAAGTGCATTGCTTCAGGCATGTTATGATAGTAATAGAATGCTAATTAAGCTCCTAATAGATAAAGGTGCAGATGTTTTTGTATCCTCAAAAAATGGGCAATCTCCAATATGGTATGCTTGTTCAAATAACCAAAAAGAAATCGTTGCATTATTTTTAGAGAATGGTGTTGATGTAAATTATGCAAAACCAATATCTGGCGACGAAGAATCGATGTATTCTTACCTCGATTGGGTAGAAACTGCTGCCAATTTATCTTCATCGAGTTCCTTTTCTTTAGATACGGATTATGGTTATGGTGGGGAGAGCTTGCTTCATGTAGCTGCAAAAAGTGGTAATATCAGTATGGTGAAATTATTGCTGGAAAAGGGTGCTAATATTAATATCCAGGATGAAAGTGGTAATACTGCCTTACATTATGCCGCTGCGAATGGAAAAAAAGATATTGTAAAAACCTTATTAGAACATCAGGCAGATGGTACTATTGTTAACGCTAAAGAACAAAAGGCAATAGATTACGCCAACATCAAAGGCTTTAATGAAATCACGGTTTTATTACTTCAGTTTAATCCTTCTACCCAGGCCAGTTTTAGTAAACCGGCTGAAGCCGCCACAGTGGCAAACGAGACACCAAAACTTGACTTGGCAGGCAAAAAACAGGCCTTACTAGATCTTAAGGAGTTATTGGATATGGGAATTCTTTCACAGGCAGAATTTGATGTGGAAAAAGGAAAGATTTTAAGCAGTTAAACCATCAGTAAATATCATTTATAGTTATTCGTTTTAGTGATTTAAATAGAACTTATTTAACAAACATCTCTGCATATAATATGTTATCAAGCTGAATATCTTCTTATCACGAAAATTGAAAAACATGAAAAAATATTATTTTTACGCTTCGATGCTCTCTGTGGCCTTCCTGGCGAGCTGCCAATCAAACTCAAAATCAGGTCCGCAGGGTACAGACACCACCATTACTACGAGTAATGATTCAATTACTTTACCAGCGCCTGATACCACTGCTTCGAAAGATAAATTCAGCAAAGTAATTGGCTGGCCTGAAAATAAAACGCCTGTGGCACCTGAAGGTTTCGTAGTAACAAGATTTGCTAGCAATATCAAAAGTCCACGAAACATGATTGTTGCGCCAAATGGTGATGTTTTGGTTGTACTTTCTAATTCCGAACGCAGCACAAAAGAGAAAGTAGCTAATGTGGTTACCGGAAAAGCAAAATCTGAGGTAGCTGGACAAAGTGCTAATACTATACTTCTTTACAGAGATGCAGATAAAGATGGAAAACCTGAATTGACCACCACATTTTTAACAGGTTTAAACCAGCCTTATGGCATGCTGATCATTGGCAACTCATTTTATGTAGCCAATACAGATGGTGTGTGGCAGTATCCTTACAAAAGCGGAGATACAAAAATCACCAGCACCGGAAAAAAAATCATGAGTTTGCCAGCAGGTGGCTATAATAACCATTGGACCAGAAACCTAATTGCCAATGCTGACAAGAGCAAAATTTATGTAACTGTCGGCTCTGGAAGTAATGTTGGTGAAAATGGAATGGAAAATGAGATTCGTAGGGCTAATATTTTAGAAGTTAATCCTGATGGAACCGGCGAAAAAATTTATGCTTCTGGTTTACGTAATCCGGTAGGTATCGATTGGGCACCAGGAACAAATATGCTTTGGACAGCTGTTAATGAACGTGATGGGTTAGGTGATGATTTAGTTCCTGATTACATTACCAGCGTAAAAGAGGGTGCATTTTATGGCTGGCCGTATTCCTATTATGGTCAGAATGAAGACCCTAGATTAAAGGGCAAAAACCCCGATTTGGTTAAAAAGGCTATAGCGCCTGATGTTCCTGTAGGATCACATACGGCATCTTTAGGATTAGCTTTCTATAAAGGAAATAAATATCCTGCTAAATATCAGGGTGGTGCTTTTGTTGGTCAGCATGGCTCATGGAACCGTTCTGCCATATCAGGCTACAAAGTCATTTTTGTACCTTTTAAAGATGGAAAGCCAGCCGGTAAACCTGAAGATTTTCTTACCGGATTTATTGCAGACACCGATAAAGCAGAAGTGTATGGAAGGCCTGTTGGTGTAACCCTTGCTGCAGATGGTGCCTTATTGGTAGCAGATGATGTAAGTGGTGTAGTTTGGCGGGTAGCTTCAAAATAATTATTCATAACTTATAAGGGAGTAGATGGCTGAATTGCCACCTGTTCCCTTATTTTTTTTAAAAACAAGATATTGAAAATAATCTTTACTAGCCTTTTTCTGTTTCTTTCTGTTACAGCTTTTGCGCAGATAAGTGAAACCGACTCCGTTAAAAAATTAAAGGAAGTAGTTGTTCGTGGCTATTATAATAACCAAACACTGTTAAGATCCGTTTCATCTGTTAGCTTAATTGACACCAATCTCATTCGTAACCAACCCAATACCTCATTGATAAGTACATTCAATACCGTTCCGGGATTAAGAATGGAAGAACGATCACCTGGAAGTTATCGTTTATCACTTCGGGGAAGTTTGCTCCGTTCACCTTTTGGGATCAGGAATATTAAAATTTATATTGATGATTTCCCGCTTACTGATGCTGGTGGAAACACTTATTTAAATGCACTTGATCCACAATCCCTTACCAGCGTGGAGGTTTACAAAGGTCCCGAAGCCAGTATTTTTGGTGCCAATACCGGAGGAACTATTTTGATCACTCCTTTAGCTACAAATCAAAATGCGGTTTCGGCATCTGTTACTGCAGGTTCATACGGTCTATTCCATCAAACTGCCAGCATTCAGCAAAAGCATAAAAATTATAGCTTTAATTTGATGGAGGGTTATCAAAGAAGCGATGGATTTCGTGAAAATAGCGCAATGGAGCGAAAATATATTCAAACCAATCACCAATGGGACTATAATCGTAAGGGTAATTTAAAGTTATATGCTTTTTACAGTGATTTAAATTATGAAACACCTGGAGGTTTAACTTTAGCTCAATTTGAAGTTAACCCTAAATCTGCTCGTCCTGCGACAGCAACCATCCCAGGAGCAATAACGCAGCAGGCTGCCATTTATAATAAAACACTATTTGCTGGTATAGCTAATAATTATCAAATCAGTAAAAATTTTAAACATGTATTAGCTCTATTCGGCAGTTACACAGATTTCAAAAATCCGTTTATTACCAATTATGAGAAACGATATGAACAAACATTAGGACTGAGAACTTTTGTTGATTTTCAGCAATTAAGGGATAAGCTAAAATTTAATGCACAGCTTGGATTTGAGAGCGGTGCAACTAAGACACAGATTAAAAATTTCAATAATAATGCAGGATCTCCCGCTGCCATGCAAGCTTTTGATCACTTGAAAGCCAACCAGAATTTTGCTTTTTTACGTCTTAATTTAGACATCAATAATAAGCTTTTAATTGAATTGGCTTCCAGTCTGAATTTTTACAAGTATCACTATGAGAGCTTTTTCCCTACAGTAATAGCTGAAAAAGAGAGAAAGTTTGATGTAGAAATCATGCCAAAGTTAGCAGCTTCTTATCTGATCACAAAAGAACTTTCTATCAGAGGAACCATTAGTAAGGGTTATTCTCCTCCTACTATTGCTGAAGTAAGGGCTTCAGACAATAATATTAATAATAATCTGCAGGCAGAATCAGGATGGAATTATGAAGGCGGCATCAGGTATAATCTACAGAACAATCGGCTTTATCTGGCAGCGAATGTATTTCAATTCAATTTAAATAATGCTATCGTCAGGCGTTTGAATGCTAATGATGCAGAATTCTTTATTAATGCTGGCGGAACAACACAGCGGGGTCTTGAACTGGAAACCTCATTCTGGCTGATCAGAAATAGCCATTCCTTTTTAAATGGAATTGAGATCAAAAGCAGCTATACTTTTAATCATTTTAGATTTAAAGAATTTACAGCAGATAATTTAAGTTTTGATGGCAATAAACTAACTGGTGTTCCGTCAAACGTCGCCGTGTCCAGTTTGGATTTTCAGTTTAGCAAGGGTCTGTATTTTTTTGCACAGCATAATTACACTTCTTCTATTCCGCTGAATGACGGTAATACGGCATTTGCAAAAAATTATCACCTCATCGAACTTAAAACAGGTATGCGTAATATCCATCTTAAAAAGGTTAATCTAGAGGTTTTCGGAGGGATAAATAATTTACTCAACCAAACCTATAGTTTAGGTAATGATTTAAACGCCATTGCGGGTAGATACTACAATGCGGCACCGGGCCTAAATTTTTACCTTGGCACTTCAGTTAAACTTTAAAAAAGACATCAGGTAATTGAGCTTTAGCCAACACAATTACCTGATGCTATCTATGCTTAATTTGATAAGTCGATTTCTTTAATCGCAACTTCACTTACCACAATGTCTGTCGTAAACTTTTTAGATCCATCTTTCGCCACATATGATCCTGATAATAATTTACCTTCAACCGTTAATCTGGTTCCCTTTTTAATCTGAGCGGAAGCAATGTCAGCTTTATCATTCCAGAATGTAAGCATAAACCAGTTTGTTCTTTTGACCTCTTCACCTGACGCATTTTTGTAATACTCATTTACAGCTAGATTTACCTTCGCTAATCTTTGATTTCCTGAGATATTTTTAACCTCAGCATCTGCTCCTGCAAAACCGCTTAATACTACTTTGTTAATTGCACTTTCCATAATCTTTTAATTTTAAGTTTCTTAATCATTAATGAACGATAGCTTTCCTCACTATCGACAGAACAAAGGTGCAAACAGGGATAAATTTTATTCGGGTGTTAAACAGTTATAGTCATTTATAAACGTTTATACACGAATATTAATCATTTAAAATAGTCCTCACTAACAGAATTTACTTTACCTATGCCTTTAAAAGTATATTTTGCGCACATCTAAAATTTTATTAGTTTTAATCATCATCCCATAATATAAATCTGATTATATATATGGAACGCTTGTGTTTAGATTGCGGTGAGGCTGTTAGAGGCAGAACTGATAAAAAGTTTTGTGATGATAGTTGTCGTAATAATTACAATAACCGTTTAAAAAGTGAAAACGGTATCGTATTCAACAGGATTAATTTAATTCTTAAAAAAAACCGCACCCTGCTGTCTAAGTTCAATCCCGATGGAAAAATTAAGATATCGAAAAAGAAAATGGTAAATGCAGGCTTTAATTTTGATTATTACACCCACACTTATCAAACTCAAAATGGCAAGCGTTATATCTTTTGTTATGAATTTGGTTATCTGGCACTGAATGAAGAGGATTTTCTATTGGTGAAAAGAGAGGAAAAGTGATTATCATACGCTATTGAAACTTAGCAATTATCGGGTATTATTAACTTCATTTCTTTGGTAGTTTTGTAGATAAGAAATGAGGTTATGAAAACACAGGAAGAAATTAACTATTATAGAATTGCAGATGCAATAAAATATATCCAGTTAAATTTCAAAAACCAACCAAGTTTAGAAGAGATTGCTGAAAAAGCAAATTTAAGCCCATACCATTTTCAGCGGCTATTCAGCGAATGGGCCGGTACCAGTCCGAAAAGATTTTTGCAGTACATTAGCATTAGCCATGCAAAAAAATGCCTGAAAGAAAATCAGGCATCATTATTTGAAACGGCATTGGAAACAGGTTTATCTGGAACCAGCAGACTACATGATCTCTTTGTGAATATTGAAGGAATGACTCCGGGCGAATATAAAAATGGAGGTGCAAATTTGAATGTTAATTACAGCTTTGCTGAAACACCCTTTGGAAAAATCATTGTAGCCGCAACATCAAAAGGCATTTGCCATCTAGTTTTTATAGAAGATGAGCAAATCGCTTTGGAGCAATTGATCTCTAAATTTCCGGCAGCAAATTTTCATCATAAATTAGATTCTATTCAACAAAATGCGCTTTTCATTTTTCAGAACGACTGGACGAAATTACAAGAAATCAAACTACATTTAAAAGGTACAGATTTTCAATTAAAAGTATGGGAAACCTTATTAAAAATCCCTATGGGTAGGTTATCCACATATGGAAGCATTGCCAACAAACTTGAAAATCCAAAAGCGTGCCGGGCAGTCGGCACAGCCATTGGCGATAATCCTGTAGCATTTTTAATTCCCTGCCATCGGGTAATCCAATCCAGTGGTGCCTTAGGTGGTTACCATTGGGGTACCGAACGTAAAATGGCCATTATTGGCTGGGAAGCTGCAAAAATAGATGAATAATAAAATATAAAAAAGATATAAAATGGATTTGTTTAGTGTGATAAAAGATATTGATCAGAATTTTCTTCCTTATGATGGAACAGTGCGGTATTTTGGCCAATTGTTTTCCAACGAAAAAGCAAATACCTATTACGAGGCACTCCTGAATACCATCGAGTGGAAGAATGATGAAGCTTTTATCATGGGCAAACACATCATTACCAAAAGAAAGGTAGCCTGGTATGGCGATCAGGAATATGCTTATACCTATTCCAATGCGACCAAATATGCACTTCCCTGGACGAGCGAATTAATCGAACTCAAACAAATTGCAGAAGAGAACACTAAATCTAAATACAATTCCTGCCTGTTAAACCTTTACCACAATGGCAATGAAGGCATGGCTTACCACAGTGATGATGAAAAAGCTCTGGGTAAAAATACCAGCATTGCTTCAATGAGTTTTGGTGCCGAAAGAAAGTTTCTTTTTAAACACAAAGCATCAAAAGAAACCATTGGCCTATTTTTAGAAAACGGAAGTTTGCTGGAGATGAAAGATGCCACCCAAACCCATTGGCTACATCGTTTACCTCCAACAAAAAAAATCAGCACGCCACGGATAAACCTTACCTTCCGATCGATGGTTGCAGGATAATCATTCTATTTTTTAAATTCGCTAATGTCTACGATGCGGTCATCATCTGGATTTTGCTTTAAAAAAGAAGCTCCTTTTGCATTTGTAGCCCAACTGTAACCTTTTCTGATTTCATTAGCAACATTGCCAGATTGCATCACATCCGCAGGAAGTTTTAGTGTAGACGTTTCTCCTGTACGATAATTAACCTGATAAAGCGAGTTTCCCGTTAAAAAAACCAAAGTTTGCTTATCAGATGAATTAAATAAAAAATCGCCTTGTATCCGTTCATTTTCGCTTTGCCTTTTGATAGGATAAATCTTTCCATTTACCAATGCAATGGCAAAATCATTATTCACAATGATATTGCTTAAGCTCATTTCTTCTATTCCCTTGGTATATTTTCGATCACTTTTTCCTTCTGACGCTTTGTATAAACTGGTCACACTTACTTTTCCATCCTTTAACGCAATCACATAAAAAGGAGAAACTAAACCAGAACCGTCTTCTACCTGAACCAACGCAGCCGTTTTTTGTGTATTGATAAACCTGGCTTGTTTAAATTGATTGGCCAATGGCTTTGGATTATCCTGAATGGCTACAGTAGTATCTTTAAACTGAACCGTAAAGTTTTCCTTACCTTCGGCTGTAGCGGGTTCAACAGTAACAATATTCAAAGTTTCATTTTTAACCTTTGGAAATTCATTGAAGTCTTCGTTATCATAAACTTTTGAAACATAAGTGGTTTCCAGTTTACCCTGTTTACAGGCAAATAAGCTGATGGAAAGTAAAATGGCTAATGCTGTAGTTTTCATAGATTTTTATTGTCGCTTTTTTTCGCTAATTTATTATCTTTATTTCTTACCTCCGATTAAAATTTCAATTTAAATCATTTAACCTCAAATGAATTATTGGATTAATTATTGTTAATCATTGTGAAATCGCAAAACCTATGAAAAATCTATTACTGCTTGGAATTATTATCTGTCTTTTTAGTGGATGTTTAGAAAAAGATGACCCTAAAAAACTGGCGCATACCAAATGGGAATTAACTGAGTTACCAGGATTAACATTACCTGCCAATGCAAAAGCAACACTTAACTTTGGAGATAGTTTAGCAGTTAATGGTAAATCTTTTTGTAATTCCTATGGAGGCAAAGTTGAAATAGTAGATCGCAAGATTAAATTAAAAGACATAATCAGTACCCGGATGTTTTGTCAGGAAACAGATGCTGCCGAACGTGCATACGTACAAGCCATTAACCAGGTAAACAAGGCTAAGGTAACGGAGGAAAAACTAATACTGTTGAATGATGAAAAAGTCTTGCTTATTTTTAAAAAGGCTGATTAATAACAAAAACAGATTCAAAAGATAAGGGATAAAGTATTTTGAGTATTTTCGGGGCTTTTAAGAATGAAACATGCTGTTAAAACTAAAGGATAAATTAAGCTTCTTTTTCTCTACTGTGAGAAATGCATTTGTCTTATTTCAACAAAACGACCCCTTACGATTAGCTGGTGCAACAGCGTTCTTCACCAATTTTGCACTGCCACCAATATTGATTATCCTGATCCGCCTATTTGGTATGTTTACTGACAGGCGGATCTTATTTACCAATATCTTTCAGCGTTTGGCTAATATACTGGATGAGGATAGTATTAAACAGATTAAATTGACCCTTCGCAATATCAGGGGAATTGACCAGGCTTGGTACATCACTCTATTCAGTTTTGTCTTTTTTCTATTTGTTGCCACTACCCTATTCAATGTTATTAAAAACTCGTTAGAACAAATCTGGAATATCGGTAACAAGGATAAAAAGGGGATTATTAATACCCTTAAATCAAGAGCCATATCTATAACCATCATCTTGTTTGCCGGCATCCTATTTTTTATCGGTCTACTTGCTGATAGTGTTCAGGCGATTATTGGTGCCTATTTAAAAAGCAGTTCACCTTCATTTAATCTGATATTAACTTCCATACTTAATCAGATTGTCTTTATCATTATTGTTACCACTTGGTTTACAATGCTGTTCAGATACTTAACTAATGGCAGACCAACATGGAAAGCAGCCATTTCAGGAGGCTTACTTACAGGTTGTCTTTTTACGGTTGGTAAATACATTTTAAGAATTTTACTTCCATTGAGTAATATCAGCAACATTTATGGATCAGCCGGGTCTATTATTGTGATTATGCTTTTTGTATTCTATTCTTCCCTGATATTTTATTTTGGAGCATCATTTATTAAAGCATTAAGCGTAGGAAGAGAGACACCAATCATTCCAAAAAATGGTTCTTTTGCTTATGAGCTCACAGAGGTTGATCTCTAAAAAAACATCATAAAAAAGGGCAGATCAAATGTCTGCCCTCTCCTATACTGATCATTTTAGTATCAGATTAAAAAATTCTATATCCTAAACCAACAGTTAACAAATTCAGCTTTGTTCCAGGGTAACCATCTTTATTTAATTTAGACAAGCCCAATTCGTAACGTGCATCGATGCTTAATTTCTTAATATCAAGTGCTGCACCAAATTGCCATGCAAATGCTTGATTTTTAAAGTTTCCATTAAAAACATTTCCAGTAGCCTGACCAAAACTTTGTTTCTCATCTAAGATAAATGAAACCATTGGTCCAGTGTTTAATCTAACGCCAACGCCCAAAGCACCAATCTTAGTTCCAACCAATAATGGAACATCCAAACTGGTAAAACTTACTTTATTTACCTGGCCTGTTGCATCACTAACTAGATTCGTTTTCTTACCTGAGATATAAAGCTCTGGTTGAAAATGAACGCCTGCCCCACCAATTCTCGCCCACAAACCGCCGTAAAAACCAGCACGATTATCACTACTGAAAGTATTATCGCTATCAAACTTTGAAAAATTTGCTCCGGCTTTTAAACCTAGCTGGAAAGTTGGTAATAACTGTGCGCTTGCAAAAAAGCATGCAAATAGACAGGCAATAGTTAATGATAAAGATTTCATATAAAATAGGATTAAAGTTAATTAGCTAGTCGCATTGTTGATTGCTTCTTGTTCTTTCAAGGCATCAACATTGTTCTTATCGCCAAAATTCTGTGTTTTCCCTGCAAAGTAATCTAAAATTCCTGATATAGTATCTAAGTTATCTGCTAAATTTTGGTGAATATCTGGTAAATCTTTTTCTAACCTGCCATCGCCTAGTTCGATATTATCTACTTCAATTTTACCAATCTTTTGGATAAGTGCGGTTTGTGAGTTTTGTAAATCTTCTAACTCACGCACAATTTTTTCCATTAATTCGAATTTCTGTAAGGTATTCATAGGTTCTTTATTTTAATTTATACTAATATCCTTATAAACCCACTTAGCCTCAATTTGTTTTTATTTACCTCATCTTCCCTCAAAATTTGGAATCATCACTTATAACTAATAAATTAGTTTAAATATTTATAGTGATGAAAAACATATTCTACTCCCTGCTGCTCATGTTATTATCACAACAATGCTTTGCAAAATCCTCAACAGTTGATCAAGAGAAATTACTCGATCTTTATCAAAACCAGAAATATGCAGAAGCTGCTCTATATTTAAGAAATATCTATACAGATAATACCAATAATCAAAAAGCATTAATCCAAATAGGGTATTGCTTTTTAATGGCTAGTAATAATGTAGAAGCTGAAAAATATTATAGCAAGGCCTACCAACTCCAGCCGCAAAATCTGTCCATCTTGTTCAGTTTAGGGAATATCAGCACCCGGCGGGGAAATCAACAAATGGCAAAAAAGTATTATGGGGAGATTGTTAAAATCGACAGTAATAATTTTAGCGTTTACAAGCTCCTTGCTAATTTATATCATTCGGTAAAAGACTCCATGAGATCTGTTTACCTTCTGAAGGCCAATCGACTTAATCCAAATGAAGCGGATATTGCCATTGATCTGGCAGAAGTACACGGTGTGAACCAAGAGTATGAAAAAGCGTATCATGTGCTAGATGTCGCCATTAAGGCTGATATTGAAAATCTGGTATTACAACGGACAAAACTTCTTGTAGCCAATCAGTTAAAAAAGTACCAGGAGGTAATTACTTCGGGAGAAATATTGTTGAAAGATGGAGATGATGCAACAGTAATTAGAGATGTAGCCAAGGCCTACTATTACACTAAAAAATATGATCAGGCCATTAAGCATTTTTCTAAACTCGAAAAACTTTTAATGCAGAATGAGAACACACTATATTTTACATGCTTAAGTTACCGCTACCTCAAAAACTATAAAATGGCCGCAATTTATGCTAAAAGAACAATTGAGGAGGCTATCTCACCAAATACAGCAAGTTATTATGCATTATTAGGCCTAACTTATGAAGAAAATAATCAATTTAAGTTGGCTAACGCAGCTTATAAAAAAGGATTGCAGTTTAAGGCAACGCCAACCCTTTACTATCGCCTCGCTACACTTTATGATACTAAACTAAAACAGCCTAAACCTGCTTTAAATTATTATAAGCTTTACCTTGGAAGTAAACCAAATGCAGAAGATGACCAGGTAGAAATCAAATTTACCAAAGAAAGAATAGCGCAATTGAATCTTGCCTATTAAACCAAACCCTCAAAAACTGGTTTTACATGATCCCAGAACTCATCCAAAGCAATGATTCTTGGCTTAAAAAATGAAATGAGTTGGGGCCAGTGTTGCTGGTTAAAAATACTTACCCCAGATATAGTGATTGATATCTGACTGATGGTTTTCCCGTAATCATCGGTAAAATCTCTTGTCCAGTCCCACTCCTCTTCTAATGTATTGGTAAGCATTAGTTTAAATTCTTCAAACTGATCAAAAATGAGGTGACGAATATCCTGATCTGGATGAGACAACTGAATAGCAATACTTGCTTTTTTATTGTCAACATCCATTTTAAAGAAGATATTTTTTACTCCTGTTTTATAGTTGATCCAATGAACGGTGCTGCCACTTGCCGAAGGAACGGGTTTCATGTATTGCCCAAAACTAATCCAAAACTGTTGCCTTAACCTGGCCGCTTCATCTTTACTGTACATACCAATTGATTAATTAAAAGGCAAATTTATTTATTCATTAACCTGGCCACGTACTTGCCAATAATATCAAACTCTAAATTAACGGTATCGCCCACCTGAACTTCCTGTAAATTTGTATGCTCAAAAGTATATGGAATGATAAAGACAGAGAATTCATCAGCAGTAGAGTTAACCACAGTTAAGCTAATCCCGTTTACACAGGCTGATCCTTTTTCTACTGTTACATTTCCTGCACTTGAATCATATTTGAAACGATATTCCCAGCTTCCATCCAATTCTTCACGTTTAATACAAACAGCTGTCTGATCAACATGCCCCTGAACAATATGACCATCCAAACGTGCATTCATCTGCATACACCGTTCTAAGTTTACCCGGCTGCCTACCTTTAAATTACCTAAGCTGGTTTTGCGCAATGTTTCATCAATAGCGGTTACTGTATGTGATCCATCCTGAAGTGATACAACCGTAAGGCAGACGCCATTATGGGCCACACTCTGATCTATTTTAAGTTCTTGACTAATGGCTGATGAAATGGTAAAATGAATATTGGTATGATCATTTTTGATGGCGGTAACTTCGCCCAGTGTTTCTATAATTCCGGTAAACATGTATGATTAGGTGTTGAGATTTCTGCAAGATTCTTTTCTAATTATTCAGAAGAAAGTCTGACAGAAATCTGTATTAATATTTTAATCTATTTTTTCTCCAGTTGGATGATTGTGAAGGTGCCTGCTCTGGCGCTTTCTTAAATACATCCTTTTTAAAGAACTTTGCAGCAACAATTGCGGCAATCATCGCTTCATCTTCATTGATTTCGTTTAACCCATCTGGTCTGAAATATTTGGACACGAAATGGGTATCAAAATTACCACTTTTAAAAGCTTCATGTTGCATGACAAAATTACCAAAAGCCAAGGTAGTTTCTATCCCCGTAATCTCATATTCTGCTATTGCCCTCACCATTCTGGATATTGCTTCCTCGCGATCCTTTCCGTAAGTAATCAGCTTTGCAATCATCGGGTCATAATAAATCGGAATTTCCATGCCTTGTTCAAAACCATCATCCACCCGCACACCATTTCCTTTTGGCGTTTTATAAGTTTTAAGAATTCCGATATCCGGAAGAAAATTATGGCTAGGATCTTCCGCATAAACGCGAAGTTCTATCGCATGACCATTTATTTTTAAATCATCCTGATTAAAACTTAAGGGCTTTCCTTCAGCAATTTTAATTTGCTCTTTTACTAAATCCACACCAGTGATGAATTCCGTAACGGGGTGTTCAACCTGTAAGCGTGTATTCATTTCCAGAAAGAAAAAATCATGGTTTTCATCCAGAATAAACTCCACTGTTCCAGCTCCGGTGTAATTTACGGATCGAGCTACATCAACCGCACACTTGCCCATTTTCGCCCTGATTTCAGGAGTAAGTACAGATGAAGGTGCCTCTTCAACCACCTTTTGATGACGGCGTTGTACCGAACATTCTCGCTCAAACAGATGAACAATATTACCATAATGATCTCCGAGAACCTGGATTTCGATATGTCGAGGTGAAGTAACGTAGCGTTCTATAAACACTGCTCCATCGCCAAAGGCGGAAGTGGCTTCACTCACTGCAAGATCCATTTGCTCTTCAAAATCATCCACGCTTTCTACAATCCGCATACCTTTTCCACCTCCCCCTGCGGCTGCTTTAATCAGGATAGGAAAGCCTACTTCAACAGCTCTTTCTTTTGCCTCATTCACATTGGTAATGGCTTCTTCCGTTCCGGGAACCATGGGAATTTGATATTTTAATGCTGCTGCTTTAGCTGATAATTTATTCCCCATAATCTCCATTGCTTCGGGAGATGGCCCAATTAAGATTAACCCAGCATCTGCAACCTTTTTTGCAAAAGCCGCATTTTCAGATAAGAAACCGTAGCCGGGATGAATCGCATCAGCGCCTGTTATTTTGCATGCATCAATAATTTTTTCACCAACCAAATAACTCTGATTTGATGGCGCCGGGCCAATACATATCGCCTCATCGGCGTAACGTACATGCAGCGCATTTCTATCTGCTTCAGAAAATACAGCAACAGTTTTGATCCCCATTTCTTTTGCAGAACGCATAATGCGCAAGGCAATTTCCCCACGGTTAGCAATGAGGATTTTTGAAATAGGCATTTGAAATTTAAAATTTTCAGGCATTTGGCTATTCAATTTAAATAATGCAGGGTTAGCAATGCAGACTTCGAACTTCTAATTGTAAACTCCCGACTTCACTACAAATGTAATATTATTTCAATCGCACGATCAATCATCGCCTGACTAAGATCTAAATGGGTTACCAATCTTACCGTGCTTGCGCTGGTAGTACCGCAATACAATCCTTTTTCTCTTAATTGCTGTGCAATTTTTTCAGCTGTTCCGGCGGCCACTTCAAAAATAACAATGTTGGTTTCAACAGGCAATACAGAAAGTACATACTTGGTACTCAATAACGCAGTTGCTAAGGCCTGAGCATGCTGATGATCTTCCCTTAACCTTTCTACATGATGATCCAGTGCATATATTCCTGCTGCAGCTAAAAAACCTGCCTGACGCATTCCTCCGCCAAAGGCCTTTCTAATTTTGCGGGCTTTCCTGATCATATCTTTACTGCCTAAAAGTACTGATCCAACTGGTGCACCCAGCCCTTTAGATAAGCATACCGAGATGCCATCAAAATACTTTCCGTAATCATGTGCCTTATCGCCAGTGGCAATTAAAGCATTAAAAATCCTGGCGCCATCCAGATGCAATTTCAATCCTTTGATATTGCAAAGGTGATGAATGGGGGCAATCTGATTCAGACGATAACATTTTCCTCCACCTTTGTTTACGGTATTTTCCAATACCACTAAACTGGAATTTGGATAATGGATATTGTCTTCATTAATTTCAGGCTCTATCAGTTCAGGGGTTAAAATTCCTCTGTCCCCATACAATAATCTTACTGAAGCACCCGAATGGTAAGCAATGCCGCCAATTTCATAACGGTAAACATGAGCGGTCTGGTCACAAATGACTTCATCCATAGGCTGGGTAAAACATTTAATGGCAATTTGATTGGTCATGGTGCCCGATGGACAAAATAAACCTGCCTCCATATTAAAAATATGACAGAGTTTTTCTTCCAGTGCTGCAACCGTTTCATCCTCGCCAAAAACATCATCGCCTACCTGCGCAGTCATCATTGCTTCCAGCATACCTGGAGTTGGCTTGGTTACCGTATCGCTCCGAAAATCTAAAAAGTTGTTATTCATTTGCACTTAAATTGTAAAATCTTCTTGACTTGTTAAAAAAAAGACTAACGTCTTTTCGGGTATAATAATAAGATTTTGAGGCGATTAAAGCCCCTGTATAGTGTATTTTTTACACACTTAAATTTCAACAACAATAAATTGTTAAAAAATTATTAAAAAAAAGGATACAAAATATAAGAGTTTTTATACTTTTATCGTGCTAAAACCAAAAATAAATAAAATGATAGTAATTGCAGACGGTGGATCGACCAAAACAAACTGGTGTCTGATTAACGAGGCCGGCAGAAAAATTTACTTTAACACCGAGGGTTACAATCCATATTTTTCAAAAGGAGAATACATTGTAAAATCTCTAAATGAAACTCTTCCAGACCACTTGGAAAGAGAAAAACTAACTGCTGTTTATTATTACGGCGCTGGATGTTCTACCCCGGGTAATGTAAAGATTGTGGCTGATGCCATGAAACAGGTTTTTATTAATGCCGAAATCTTTGTTGGTCATGATCTTCTTGCTTCTTGCAGAGCACTTTTAGGTAACGAGCCTGGATTTGCAGCTATCTTAGGAACAGGTACCAACTCTTGTTTATATGATGGAAAAGACATTACCCTTAATATTGATTCTTTAGGTTACTTCCTGGGTGATGAAGGTAGTGGTTCATTCATAGGTAAACGCATCTTAAGCGATTACATGAAGGGTTATATGCCAAAAGGTTTACGTGAGGCTTTTTATGATAATTATGCCTTAACGAATGAAGATATTTTTGATAACATTTACAATAAGCCATTACCAAACCGTTTTTGTGCCAGCTTCAGTAAGTTTTTATATGACTTCAAGGATAACTATGAAGATTATGCCTTCAGCACAATAGATTATGCCTTTACTTCATTTTTTGAAGCCTTAGTGATTCACTATCCAAATTATAAAGACCATAAATTAAACTGCGTGGGTTCTGTAGGTTACAGCTTTCGCGATATTTTAAGTATTGTTGCTGATCGTTACGAAATGGGTGTTGGTAAAATTATCCGCTCACCTATAGATGATTTAGTTCATTACCATTTAGAAACAGCTAAGAAGGGATAGTTTGGAGTATTGAGTTGGGAGTCAGTCAATAGTCCTAAGTCAAGAGTCTTAAAAACAAAAAAGTCCCGGTTTGAAAATTTCAAACTGGGACTTTTTGCTTGCCTATATAGCCGTTCAAAGCTATTTACTCCATCTGTTAAAAAGAAATTTCTTTGCCAAATAACTTGGCGTATTTGCGTTTATCAAAGCGATAAAGTGTTGCAGCACGATAAGAAACACCTTTTTGTTTTTCGTCAAGCTCTTTTAACACACCAAAGCTTACAATCTTTTTTCTAAAGTTTCGCTTATCCAGTTTTTTACCCAAAATAAGTTCATATACGTGTTGTAACTGCGTAAGCGTAAATTTTTCAGGCAACAATTCAAATGCAATTGGCTGGTGTTTAATTCTACGCTTGATCTTTTCCAACCCTTTATCATAAATCTTCTGGTGATCGAAAGCCAGTTTTGGAAGATCAGTAATCGGCATCCAGTTGGCCCGTTTTGCATAGGTACTAATAGGACGAGGTTCTTTATCACCGCCTAAACGAATGAGTGCATAATAGGCCAACGTAATTACTCTACCTTGTGGGTGCCTATTGGGATCGCCGAAAGCATAATACTGCTCCATGTAAATTCCACGCAAGCCAGTAAGCTCATATAAAATCCGGGCAGCAGATTGATCTAAGCTTTCATCAGCACCTACAATATTGCCGGGCAATGCCCACCAATCTTTAAAAGGCTCTTCATTTCTTTCAATAAGCAGGATTTTTAATTCCTTACCATCAAAGCCAAACAAAACGCAATCTATTGAGAATACTGAATCTAAATGAGGTAAAATTTCTTCCAAGGTAAATTTTAATTATATTAAACAGATAAAGGTATGACTTTCAATATTAAGTAAAAAAAATAAAAAAAATTACTTAGTGTAAAAATTACACACTATATTCGTAACATAGATGGAGCCAAATATTAAAAACATAGCCGTACTTACTTCTGGTGGTGATGCCCCAGGCATGAATGCGGCAATTAGAGCTGTTGTGCGTACCGGAATTTACCATGGCATTAACATGTTTGGTGTAATGCAAGGATACCAGGGTTTAATTACAAACAACATAAAACCAATGGATGCCCGATCTGTAAGCAATATTTTACACTTGGGGGGAACAATTCTAAAAACAGCACGCTGTTTAGAGTTTAAAACAGATGAAGGTCAACAAATTGCCTATCAAAATTTAAAGAAAAATAACATTGATGCCTTAGTTGTGATCGGCGGAGATGGGACCTTTACTGGTGCAAAGCGATTTTCTGAAACTTTTGGAGTGAAGGTGATCGGTATACCTGGAACAATTGATAACGATTTAGTAGGTTCTGATTTCACCCTGGGCTACGATACTGCCATTAATACAGTTATAGAAGCTATTGATAAAATCAGAGATACTGCAGATGCACATGACCGGTTGTTTTTTATTGAGGTGATGGGAAGAGATTCAGGATGTATTGCGTTGAGAAGTTCAATTGCCAGTGGTGCTGAAGCTGTTTTATTACCTGAAAGAGCAACCAGTGTAGAGGAGTTGATTAAGAAACTCGCTTTGGGTGCAGCAACTAAAAAATCATCAAGCATTGTAATTGTTGCTGAAGGGCACAAACAAGGTGGCGCTTATGATATTGCTAAAAAAGTAAAAGAGACATTTGATCATTACGACACGAAAGTCACGATCTTAGGACACCTTCAACGGGGAGGCAGCCCAAGTAGTTTCGACCGTATATTAGGAAGCAGACTTGGTTTTGCCGCTGTAAACGCACTTATTGCAGGAGAAACTGAACAAATGGTAGGCTTACATGGCAATGCGATTAAGCTAACCAGCATTTCGGAAGCCTTAACCGCACATAGCTTTAAGCTTGAGCCAGATTTAATGGAAATGACTGAAGTTTTATCCATATAACATGATAGCAGTAGTTTACAGTGGATCGAGAACTGCATTTTGGAAATTAACCCAAAATGGTAAAGTGGTTGCACACTGCAATACAACTGGAATTAATCCAACATTTGTTGATGCTAAAATGATTCTGCAGATCCTGAACAAAAAAGTTGTTCTGGTAAACCATGCTGAAAATATTAAGAAAATATATTTCTTTGCAGCTGGCGCTTCATCTGCTGACAGGAAAGATGAATTGGCCAACACCTTATCTTCTTTTTTTAGATACAGTAAGGTTTTTGTCGAAAATGATTTGTTTGGCGCAGCTAAGGCTGCCTGCTATGATCAGCCTGGAATTGTTGGTATGTTAGGGAGTGGTTCAAATTGCGCATACTTTGATGGTAAAAAACCTGTTAACAATTGCTTTGGACTAGGTTATATTTTAGGAGATGAGGGATCTTCTAACTATTTTGGCAAAGTGCTTTTAAAAAGCTTTTTGAGTGAAGCGCTACCTGAAGATCTTGAATCAAAGTTTATAAGAAATTTTAACCTGGATCGCCCACAAATTTTAGAAAGAATATATAATAAGCCACAGGCCAATATATTTTTAACCTCTTTCTTTGATTTTTTTACACAAAATATAAAACACGAATATATCCTCAAATTAGTTGATGAGGGTTTTGAAAAATATTTTCAAACTTATATATTACCCATGGTTGCCAAGCACCAGGAAGAAGACATACATTTTGTTGGAAAAGTAGCTGCTGAATTGGAAGATCAGTTACAACTGGTTGCTGAAAGACATAAACTTAAAATTAAAACCATTATTAAAGAACCAATACTAAATTTATTAAAACATTACACTAATTAACAAAAACAATGAGCAAAATTGGAATAAACGGCTTTGGCCGTATCGGCAGACTGGTTTTCAGAGCCGCATTAAAAAGAGGACTAGAAATTGTAGCTATTAACGACTTAATTGAGCCGGATTACATGGCCTACATGTTAAAATATGATACTACACATGGTAAATTTGATGGTACAATTGAAGTTGTAGATGGTAACTTAGTCGTTAATGGTAAAACAATTCGTGTAACGGCAGAAAGAAATCCAGCAGATTTGAAATGGGATGCAGTAGGTGTTGAAGTAGTAATCGAATCTACAGGTTTATTCTTAACCCGTGCTGATGCTGAAAAACATATCGCAGCAGGTGCTAAGAAAGTTGTTTTCTCTGCTCCGGCTAAAGATAGCGACATCCCTACTTATGTTATGGGTGTTAATCATGATAAATTAACGGCTGATCAAACTATCGTTTCTAACGCATCTTGTACTACAAACTGTTTAGCTCCTATTGCTAAAGTTTTAAATGATAACTTCGGAATCGTTGAAGGCTTAATGAGTACTATCCACGCAGTAACAGCTACTCAAAAAACTGTTGATGGTCCTTCGGCTAAAGACTGGAGAGGTGGCCGTGGTGGTTTCTCTAACATCATCCCTTCATCAACCGGCGCAGCTAAAGCAGTAGGTATGGTATTACCAGAATTAAAAGGTAAATTAACTGGTATGTCTTTCCGTGTTCCAGTTGCAGACGTTTCTGTAGTAGATTTAACTGTTCGCTTAGAAAAAGCAGCAACTTACGAAGAAATTAAAGCGGCAATGAAAGCTGCATCTGAAGGTGAATTAAAAGGCGTGTTGGCTTACACTGAAGATGAGGTTGTATCTTCTGACTTCATTGGTGATGATCACGCTTCTATTTTCGATGCAAAAGCAGGTATTTCATTAAATGATAACTTTGTAAAAGTGGTTTCATGGTATGATAACGAGTGGGGATATTCATCTGCACTTGCTAAATTTGTTGAATACTACGCAAGTTTATAATCAAAAATAGCCATTAGGCTAAATAAAGTATATTTAAAGCGACATTATCTTTGATAATTGTCGCTTTTTTATTACAAATCTAATTTTCACTAATAAAATATTATTTGTAATCACCCATATAATACTTAAGCACTTAAAAAATAGTCTTTAAATAAATATTATCCTTAAAAAAGTCTCATAAAAGACACAAGACATCTATCATTTTTAAAAATTTAACTAAAAAAGTGATTTATTTAACTTATAAAGTTAAAATTTAATACTATTTAACAATTACTTAACATATTTAGGACTTATATTTGAAACGTGGTTATTTTTAAAGGCAGTTTGCTTCCGAAAAGTGGGCAACAATTAAAAAATGACAAAAAAAATATATAAAAATTTCATAGTGTATTTTTTACACTATCATTTTTTTTACTATATTTGTAGAGTAATAAACGGAACGATGTTTATTACCATTAAAAAAGATAAATCATTCTCCTGCTAAAATTATTTTAAATGGAGGATTAAAGACAAAGCCTGGCTCATAACAGGTTTATATTTGGTTAGAAAAAAAGGAGACACTCGGATGAGGTCTCCTTTTTCTTTTTCAGATAAATAAGGAATTTGGGGTTTGAATATATATAGAAAGAAAAAGTTAACTAATCATCATAACCCGGAAAGATTACATTCTGTAAAAACTGTATTAATATTCTGAAGCAATAGACTTTTGCTAATTTCTAATGTAAAATAAACTGCAGGTAAACTAATGCCCTTCCTTAAAGTTGATAAAGACTAATCTGCCGATTGGCAACTTGATGTAACCAAGTAAAGATTTTGAATTTGGACTCATCATATAATGAGATAGAAGCAAATACATCAATAAATACTTTTTCTAAAATGATTTCAGCGGTTTGTTCATCTGCAACTTTTCTGCGCACCATTCCGTAAATGGCTGCAGCATATTGTTTATATAAGGATTTAAAAGCTTCAGAATTACCAGCTCTTAAATTACTAAGAAAAATTTCCTGATCATGAAGCCAAATATCTAAGCCATAGCTAGAATCTGGTTGGTTGGCTAGATTAAATAAAACTTGCATTTTGCTGATCAGTTTAGTATCTAACACCACATTTGTTTTATTTGTTCGATGAATGCACCAACTATCAAACAACCCAGCGGAATATGTAGAGAATCAAAGAGGATAGCCATTAATGCTAACACCTGAAATTGAAAAAAGCCATTGATTCCTCATGAAAACTTAAATATTCATACAGGTTTTGTACATTTGATTCGTTAATGAAAATTTTAATCTACTTTTTGAGTTTAGCCATCCTGCTGTTATCTTGCATCACTTGCGAAGATCAATTGAACTTGGATCTCAATCTAAAGAGAATTAATACAATCACAAAAATCTCAAAAACTGAAAGTATCCCTGATAATGACCACTGTTCACCATTGTGTACCTGCAATTGCTGCGGACAACCCATTGTAAACATCAGTAACGATATATCAGTTGTAAAGCCTAAATTATTTTCATTAAATAAAAAGAAATCTGGTTATAAAAGTAGAAATGTAACCGATTATACTCAGAACATCTGGCAACCGCCAAAATTGAATAATGTTTTTATCGTTTAACCGATTCCATTAGTGACCTCTATTAAGGGTCCGATTTATTCAATTTATTATATACCAATGCAAAAAATAATATTATTGCTATGCACATTTTTTTGTGTAGCCAGTGCTTGCGCACAAAACAGTCTTAAAATATCAGTCAAAAATAAGGTAGATAAAACCATTCTCAGTAATGCAACAGTGCTGATTAAAGGCACTAACCTTCTTGCTAAAACCAGTGCAAATGGTACAGCAAGTTTCGGTAATATCCCAGATGGTAACCAAATTATTATCATCAGAAATGTGGGTTTCCAAGAACAACGCCTACCCCTTACCTTCCCTTTAAACGAGGTTAAAACTTATGAAGTTTTTCTGGAACCAGCAGAAGATGAATTGGAAGAGGTTATTGTTTCTTCTACAAGAACCAGCAGATCCATCCAGAATACCCCTACTCGGGTAGAAACCATCGAACTGGAAGAAATTGATGAGAAAAGTAATATGCGACCGGCAAATGTTTCAATGATTCTGCATGAAAGCACGGGAATTGCCGTCCAGCAAACCTCAGCAACCAGTGCCAATGCCAGTATCAGGATTCAGGGGCTTGATGGTCGCTATACACAGCTTTTAAAAGATGGTTATGCCAGTTTCGGGAATTTTGCCAGCGGGCTAAGCATCCTGGAAATTCCGCCCCTTGACCTGGCGCAGGTTGAAATTATCAAAGGTCCATCCTCTACACTTTATGGTGCAGGAGCCATTGCCGGAGTGGTCAATTTCATTTCCAGAACACCAAGGGAAAAGGCTGATTTCAATTTCATCCTCAATCAATCAAATGTAGGCCAAACCAATATTGGTGCATTTAGTATGCAACGGAAAGGAAAATGGGGTTATAGTTTATTGGCATTAACTAATTTTCAAAAGGCTTATGATGTAGACAAAGATGACTTTACGGAACTCCCAAAAACGGACGATTTCACCGTTCATCCAAAATTATTTTATTATCCAAATGAAAAAACAACCTTAATTATTGGTAATGCCTTTACGAAAAGTAACCGCACAGGTGGAGATATTTTTGTAATTAACGATGGTGCAGATGCCAATCACCGATATTTTGAAAGCAATAAAAGCCTTCGCAACACTTCTACACTAGATTTTAGCTATAAGGTAAATGCGTCTAATTTATTAAAAATTAAAACCAGCTTCAATTACTTTAAACGAGATATAGCCATTCCTGATTATACCTTTAACGGAATCAATTACAATGCCTATACAGATATAAGCTATTTAAAAAACATCAAAAATCAAAGCTTGATTTTTGGGCTGAACATCGTATATGATAAGTTTGCTGAGCAAGATCAGCTTCCGAATCTGGCAAAAAATTTCACCACCAGAACTGCCGGTCTTTATGCACAGCAAACCTGGGATTTATCTGATCGTTTTAAGCTGGAGAGTGGCATAAGATTAGATTTAGTTAATTATTTCAATACGCTTTACCGCAAAAATGAAGCCTTCGTTTTACCAAGGATTTCTGCTTTGTACAAAATCAACGATCATTGGAGTTCAAGAATTGGTGGCGGATTGGGTTACAAAACGCCAACCCTCTTCACAGAACAAACTGAAACTTTTCAATACCAGAACCTTCTTCCGCTTAACAATGTTAAAGCAGAAAAAAGTTATGGCGGTACCGCAGATATCAATTATAAAACTTCCTTAGGTGCTGACTGGTTAATCAGCCTTAACCAAATGTTTTTCTATACCAGAATTAATAATTCTACTATTTTGCTTCAGGATAATTCAGGTTCATTTCATTTTGAAAATACTCCTCAACCTGTACAAAGCAGGGGCTTTGAAACCAATGCAAAAATCATTTTTAAAGAATACTTTAAACTTTTTGCAGGTTATACCTTCACTGATGCAAAAGCAGATTACCTGCCCGTTATTCAAAACATCAGGCTTTTACCAAAAAACAAACTGAATCTGGCTTTACTTTATGAAAAAGAACGCAATTTTAAGCTGGGGCTGGAAGGTTATTTTACCGATCGCCAATACCTTTATAACAATCAACTCACCAGTGCTTTTTGGGAATTTGGCTTTATGGCTGAAAAGGTTTTTGGAAAAATTTCCGTATTTATTAATGCAGAGAATTTCACCGATACCAGACAAAGCAGGTATAAAAGTGTGGTCAACGGATCACACCTTAACCCAAATTTCGACGATATCTGGACACACACTGAAGGCAGGACCTTTAATGGTGGGATTAAATTGAAGCTTTAAAAAGATAATCAACTAATTTCAAATAACAGTTGCCAAAGAAAACTATTTTCATATCTTTGCATCCGCTCTGGAAGCTTCCACTCCAGAGTTTAAGAAAGCCTTCCAGCAATGGGAGGCTTTTCTTATTTAATTCTATTTGCTTTTAAATATGGTCACAGCCAATGGAGGAAGGGTAATATCGATTGAATATTCCTGTCCACTATAACCCTCCTTATTGGGAATAATTTCTCCATTGTTATTGATTCCACTTCCGTAAAAGACAATGTCATCGGTGTTAAAAATCTCTTTCCATTTGGTTTTAAAGGGTACGCCAATGCGATAATGTTCGCGAACTACAGGTGTTAAGTTGATGGCAATGACCAAAGTATCTTTTGCTTTTGGTCCCTTCCTCATAAAAACAAATACCGATTCATCAGTATTATCTGCATCAAGCCATTCAAACCCTTCATAACTAAAATTGAAATGATAAAGTGCAGGTTCTTTCCGGTATAAAAAATTTAGCGCCTTAACCGTTTCCTGCATTCCTTTATGTCCGGGGTATTGAAGCAGGTGCCAGTTTAACGACTGCGTAAAGTTCCACTCGCTAGTATCGGCAAATTCATTTCCCATAAACAAGAGTTTAGCTCCGGGATGGGTAAACATATAACCATAAAGCGCCCTCAGATTTGCAAACTTCTGCCAGTCATCACCAGGCATTTTGTAGAGCATAGGCGATTTTCCGTGCACCACTTCATCATGCGAAAAGGGAAGCATAAAGTTTTCAGTAAAAGCATAGGTCATACTAAAGCTAAGCTGATGATGAAAATGTTTTCTTTCCAGGGTATTCACCTTGAAATATTTGAGCGTATCATTCATCCAGCCCATCATCCACTTCATTCCGAAACCAAGACCGCCAGTATGAACAGGGTGTGTTACGCCCGGATAAGTACTACTTTCTTCAGCAATGGTTTGAACCCCTTCAAAATTCCCATATATAGCCACATTAAGATCCTGAAGAAATTGAATGGCACCTAGATTTTCACTTCCACCGTATTCATTAGTAGCGGCATCGCCATCTTCTCTTGAAAAGTTAAAGTAAAGCATAGAAGCCACGGCGTCTACACGCAATCCATCAGCATGATATTGGTCTATCCAAAAAACGGCATTGCTGATTAAAAATGAACGAACTTCGTTGCGGTCATAATTAAAGATATAAGATTTCCAATCGGGATGAAATCCCTTTTTCATATCCGCATGCTCATAAAGGTGTGTCCCATCAAACTCATAGAGCCCGTGCCTGTCTCCGGGAAAGTGTGAGGGTACCCAATCCAAAATTACTGCAATATCTGCTTTGTGAAATGCATCAATAAGGTACATTAAATCTTGTGGAGTGCCATAACGGGAACTTGCGCCAAAATAACCTGTAATCTGATAGCCCCAACTTGGAAAATAAGGGAATTCCATTACCGGCATTAACTCTACATGAGTAAAACCCATTTCTTTAACATAGGGCACTAGCCTACTGGCCACTTCCCTGGCATTAAGCACACGTTCAGGATTTCCCGGATCACGTTCCCATGAACCCAAATGCAACTCATATACCGAAATCGGTTGATCAAGGGCATTGATCTTTGCTCTTTTGGAAAGCCAAGTTTTATCTTTCCACGCATAATCAGTGTCCCAAACCACACTAGCCGTTTGTGGCGGATGTTCCCATTTTCTAGCATAGGGATCGCCTTTTAAATGTTCGGATTCATCGAAACCTTTAACAAAATATTTATAAACTGCGCCTTTAGAAACTCCGGGGATGAATCCTTCCCAAATTCCAGACTTATCCAGTCTCTTATAAAGTGGATAAGTAGCATTGTTCCAATCATTAAAATCACCTACTACACTAACCTTCAGGGCATTTGGTGCCCATACCGAAAAATATATCCCTTCTGTTTTTTCTACATTGATGAGATGAGAACCCATTTTTTCATACAGTCTGAAATGCTTTCCAACGGAAAAAAGATCAATATCATAATCTGTAAACAGGCTATATACCCAAACTGATTTGCTGGTATCTATGGGTGTAACGGCTATATTTTTTTCAGGTTGTTTTTTTAATGGCATAGTAAATTGACTAGATATATTTAACCCCAAACACTAAACAGCGTTTGGGGCTAAAAGATTTACAGACTTAAAATCTGTATTTCTGTAAAGTTTTTAAGGCATTTGAAGTGCAGCACATTTTTATCATCTACCTCATAATCGCTTACCTCTTTATTATCAACAATGATTTTTTTCACCTGAAATTTTAGTCCCATTAACTGGCATGCATAAAATTCATAATTCGGAGTATAAAGTCCTTCAATCCTTTGGTTAACCCTCAGCATCCGGGAATCTGCCTTTACGGTAAATTTTTTCTCCAGATAAATATCCTGTTCAAAGGCAAAGGTATCTCCATGATCTTCATACATGTATGAATTAACCTCATAATCACTGCTATAAATATTTAGAGAAACTTCGGTAATGGCCTTTTCATCAACATACTGCATCACCGGGTATTCTGGTATCACAGCACCAGCTCTTACAAAGATAGGCATGCTGTCAATTTTCGCTTCTACCGTATATTCGTTCCCACCTTCCAAAACTTCATTTGTCCAGAAGTTGTACCACGTACCTTTTGGCAGATAAACCTTTCTGGATATTGCGCCTTGTTCTAAAACAGGACAAATTAATAATTTATCGCCATAGCAAAATTCATCCTGACGGAAACTGTTGCTAATATTCTCTTGCTCAAGCATCACCAATGGCCTTAAAATTGGAAAACCATAACGGTGATGTTCCCAGAAAACGGAATAGAGATAAGGCATCAGGCGATATCTAAGCTCAATAAATTTCCTGTTGATATCTTCAAAAAATTCACCAAAACTCCAGGGTTCCCGCTCGGCTGTATCACCTGCAGAGTGTGCCCGCATAAATGGCGAAAATGTACCTAACTGAATCCAGCGGGTAAACAATTCCCCATCAGGTTCGCCACTAAAACCACCTATATCCGTTCCACAAAAAGGTACGCCAGAAACAGATAAGCGCTGGCATTGAATGTTTCCTATTTTAAGGTGTTCCCAGGTGGCAATGTTATCTCCTGTCCACACGCTAGCATAACGCTGCATACCTGAATAACCTGCTCTGGTTATGGTAAAAGGGCGTTTGTTGCGCATGAGTTTTTTAAGCCCTTCATAAGTTGAGCGAACCATTTGCATGCCGTAAACATTGTGTGCCTTGCGGTGTGATCCGCGAAAGCCATCATAATTATGGCGAACATCATTTGGAAAGGTTCCTGAGCCAAAAACAGCTGGCTCATTCATGTCATTCCAGAAACCTGCAACACCCATATCTACCAGTTCCTCATACAATTTACCCCACCATTTTCGCACTTTTGGGTTGGTAAAATCGGGAAACTGACAACGGCCAGGCCATACATGGCCTTCCATAAAGTAATCATCACTCCTTCTGCAGAAGTATTTATTATCTTTTCCTTCTTTAAATACCCAATAATCATCATCTACCTTAATTCCCGGATCAATCATCACAACAGTTTTGAAACCATCATTGGAAAGTTCCTTGATCATTCTGCGTGGATCAGGAAAATATTTTTTATTCCAGGTAAAACAGCGATAGCCGTCCATGTAATCGATGTCCAGATAAATGGCATCACAAGGAATTTTTCGATCTCTGAATTGCTTGGCAATTTCTTTAACCTTTGTTTCAGGATAATAACTCCAGCGACACTGCTGATAACCCAACGTCCATTTTGGAGGCATTGGATGGGTTCCTGTTAAGCTGGCATAACGTTTAACCACATCCATAATATGTGGCCCATGGATATAATAATATTGTAATTCGCCGCCATCTGCCCAGAAGCTGGTTTTATTTACATCCTCACCACCAAAATCGAAATATGATTTAAAAGTGTTATCGAAGAAAATGCCATATGCAGCTTCATTATGCAACCCGATATAAAAAGGAATAGTTCTGTATAATGGGTCCTGGTTCCAACCAAAAGAATAGGCATCAGTATTCCAGTTTTCGAAGCGACGGCCACGAAGATTAAAATTTCCTGATTTATCCCCTAGTCCGAAAAAGTTTTCTTCCGGATGGCATTTTTTTGTCGCGTAAATATAATAACCGCCAAAATCAGTATTCTCTTCCCAATGCATGGAGTTTGCCTCATCAACCATCACCAAATTGGTGATGTTATCAGAAAAGGAAATATGAAAGTTCTCTTTCTCTATTTTGCAGGTAACAGAATGGGTAGATATGGTATAATGACTTTCGTGCTCCTGCATTTTAAATACAGACACTTTTTGATCTACTTCAGGTACTGCATAAGAAAAATCATCCAGAAAAACGCCATGTGGCGCCATACGAACCCGAATAATCTCATCACTCACTACACGTATCTCAACCCTTGCATCTCCATCAGAGAAATAAAATCGATTCCCTTCTTTTTTTACTTTTTTTACGGCGCCGAGATATTGTTTAACAATTGGTTTAACCGATATGTCAACAGGATTGTTTAAATGCTGTATTTCCTGTTCAGTATCTACCAGTTCATTTACCTCATTTGGCTTATCGTTTTGCTCTTCCATCCTTTATTTATTCAAAATTTACTTTAAATCAGCTCTTAAACCGGGATGTGCTTAAGAAAGTACTATTATACAAATATTTTATAGCAAGATATAGATTTTTCAGTGTGTTTGGTTTGAGAGCCGAAATCTATTTTAATTCCATCACAAAAACTTTTCCCTGAGCAGAATTGGATTGAACATTAATAACATATTTTTTGCCTTCATTTTTAAAGACATACATTGCAAAAGGTTCGTCATCAGCTAAACCAAGTGTTCTTTTTTTACCGTTGAACAGATTTTCATGAAGCTTTTTTTTAGCTTCTTCATTGGATGGAAAGGTGCCTTCATAAATCATTGGTGCGCCTGATTTCTCTATCCATTCATCAAATGTATCGTCAAATAACAATTTATTAAAAGGCTTACCCTGATGGTCTTCAAATGCCAGAATCCCTAACTTCCCTTTTGTTGGGTATATTCCGCTTCCGATATAATTATTGAATACCACATCATCAAAAATTTCTGACGATCCATCTTTAGCATCTGCCATAACCAATTCACCTGTAGGCGTAAAGAAAGGAAATGTACCTATATTTTTAAGTTCAGGAACTTTGGCCCAAACAATGCTATCACCAGCTACAATCGGACTTTTTTGCTGATTTTGTTCCGTTGAAGTCAGGCTGGTATCTTGCTCATCATTTGAACTATCTTTCTTTTGTTTGCTGTTACATGCAGCTAATGAGAGACTAATGGCAATCAGGATAAATACTTTTTTCATTGGTTTGGCTAATCAGATTTATTGTAGTTTTCTTGTTCTGTAAATGTGCAAAACATTAATCAAAAATAATGAATTGAGTTGCTAAAAATAAGTACAATAAAAAAACCCGATACTTTTTAGGTATCGGGTGGCAGAGTATTTTTTAATTTACCTTTAAGGATTAAAAGAATAAGATATATAGTAAATGGCACCCGCAGCAGGGTTACCGTATGAAGTGATGTAATATTTATTCATCACGTTCGATCCACCTAACTTAATTGCCGATTTTACAGAAGGGATTTGTAAACTCACCTGTGCATCAAGCGAGCTATACGCCGGAACATCGCCAGAAGCAAATGAAGAATTCCAGTAAAATTTATCCTGCCAGCGGTAAGACACATTAAAGCCAAAGTTTTTAATAATTTCCCTGTTGCCTAAACCCAGATTAAAACGAATTTTTGGCGTATTAAAATCATTGATGTAGTTTACAGGTAAATCGCCAATCTGGTTATAGGAAACATTTCCGCTTAAAGTCCACTTATTAATCAGATAATCCAATCCTAAAGCTGCACCATAGGAGGTTACCTCTCCTGCTGCATTAACCGGAACACCAAATTTCACAAAAGTTGGACTGGCAAGCGTACCTACATTTTGATAAACATCAACAGCGGTAATGAAGTCTTTATAAATATTGTAATAACCATAAGCATCAATCAACAGGTTAGGCATAATTAAACCTTTGTACCCTAACTCGTAAGACTGCACACTTTCAGGACGCACGCCCCTGGTATCGAATGTATATTGTTGTAGCAACGCCGGATTGGCTGTACCTGTAGCTGCAGACGAAATAAAAGCACGATAACTTACATCGGTAAAAGGCTTATTAGTATCTAATTTATATTTCCCGAAAATAATTTCAGGCAAACCGCCAATCAAGCGTTGTGATCCGCCACCTACAGAAAGATCAATATATTGGTTTTGTGTGGTTGGATTGCGGTATCCGGTTTGGTAAGACAGCCTGATATTATTGTTTTTTGCTACCGTAAAAACTCCAGTGATTCGCGGTGTAAAGCGGCCTTCAAAATTCTGGCTTTTATCATATCTACCTGCAAAAGTAACCTTTAGTTTATCATTAAGCATTTTTTTACCAACCTGAGCAAATGCACCGTATTCATTGATATCGATGGATTCATTTAAATCATTAAAGATGGTTCCGGCAGAATTAAGATCATACAAACGATAGGATGCACCAACCTGAAACTCCACTACATTGTTAAATGCATTGGTAAAATTATACATGCCCTCATAGTGATAGAGATTGGATTTATCATCGAATTTCGCTCCATAAACACTTTTTGTCGGATCTGTGCTATTGATTGATGTAGCACTGATTGTAGTATTCATGATGGTATTTTTTGCAGCTTCATATTCAGCACTTCCTGGTAAAAACCTTCCTTGGTTGGCCGCATTGCGGGCAATTACATGTGCCGCGGCATCGCTTTGCCCGGCAGCCCTAGCCCCTACATAATTACCAATGTATTGTGGAAACCATGTGGTAGATGGCTTAGAAACTTCATTAATATAACTACCCAAAATGGAAGAAATATATGAATCTCCAGAACGCTCCTGGGTGGTGTATCCTTTTAAATAAAAATCCTGCCCCTTCAATTCAATTTTATACTGACCAATGTTGAAGTTCCTTAAAGAATAACGATCAGAGCCCGTATAAACGGAGGTACCTGTTCCCCAGTTGGCCTGTGCCACAGCCTGAATGGTGCTGGTAAAATTATAATAAACTGCTCCGGAAGCCTTAAGAGATTTAGTATCATAATCCACTAGGTCTGATTCATTATAACCTGTTCTGGATACATTCTGATTTGGAATTAAACCCGGTGTGTTTAAGCCTACATAAAAGGGCTGGGTTTGAGCATTTGAAGCTAAAAACGTATTAATCTGAGTTTGGCTAGGAACTAATCCTCCAGTAGCTAAACCGTAGTTCCGAACGTAAGTAGCCGTTCCGGCAGCCACTACACTTTGCGCAACATTACGCATATTCTGGCTTACTTCATCTCCATATACATTTATACCATCGTAATTTGTGTCACTGCTACGGTCACCTGTTTTTGCCGTTCTGGCATTCCGGTCAAAGTTAGAATAGTTATTTCCAAACCAGTCTTTTGCCTGAAGAAATGAAAATGCAGCCTTCACACCAAATTTTTTGTTCCATGATTTTGCCAACCGAACATCAAGTTGGTTAAAAGGTTGTACACTGCTGTTATCATCGTTAACATGGTTAACACCAGATTTATATTGAAAACTAGCTCCTTGATATTTAAATGGATCTTTGGAAGTCATTAACAAGGTTCCATTGATACCGCCTGCACCATACAATGCGGAAGATGCACCTGGTAAAAGCTCTACGTTATCAATATCCAGCTCGGTGATGCCCACAATATTACCTACAGAAAAATTCAGACCGGGGGCCTGATTATCCATACCATCAATATATTGGTTAAACCGCGTATTTCCGTTAGAATTAAAACCTCTCGTATTAATTGATTTAAAGGTTAAGCTTTGCATGCTGCTTTCCACACCTTTCATATTGTTTAAGGCATCATAAAATGAGGGGGCAGCAATTTCTCTAATGGTGGCGGCACTCATCCGCTCAATGGAAACCGGCGATTCAAGGATCCGTTCGGGAGTTCTGGATGCGGATACAACTACATCACCACCTAAAACAACTGCGGTCTCCATCTCTATATTAATTCCTGAAGTGGCATTGGTAATTTGCT
Source organism: Pedobacter psychrotolerans (assembly GCF_004340665.1). Taxonomy (GTDB): domain Bacteria; phylum Bacteroidota; class Bacteroidia; order Sphingobacteriales; family Sphingobacteriaceae; genus Pedobacter; species Pedobacter psychrotolerans. Next base: position 333,298 of record NZ_SLWO01000001.1, on the reverse strand, counting down.
GCTCTACGGTACCATATCCTACAGATGATGCAACCAGCGTAAAAGGAAGTTTTACTGAAGTTGAAAAGCTAAAAGTACCATTTGAGGTAGAAGCCGTACCCCCAGATTGTCCTTTAATGGTAAGGCTTACGCCTGCCAGCCCTTCTTTTGATTGTCTGTCTTTCACGATTCCTGTAACCGTAATACTTTGTGCCTGTGCAAATGAGTTAATTGTGCACATGAATAATAACACAAAGAAGATCTTTGTAAAAATTCTGCTCATAGATAGATGTATTTGGTTTGTATTATTAGTTATATAAACTTAAATCCTTTTTTTTAGATTCACAAACAATATTGGTGTAATATTTACGTATGAATTAATAATTTTGATTGACATTCAGTTTGTTGTATTTTGCAATCATTATAATTTGTCAGTTTACTTTATCTTAGTAATCTTGAGATCTTAGCTAATCATCATGAATAAATTAAAAGCAATATTTTGCATCATTATACCTATAAGTCTGGCTTTCCTTTTTAATACAAAAATTGGAAGTGCTCCCCCCGTTCTTAAATTCCTAAACCCCTTTATGGGTTTTTGGCAAAATGCAGAGAATAATCATTTTATGTTCAACCATAAGGTGAAGATTAAGGGTGCATTAGATCAGGTTGAAATCGTTTTTGATGACAAGATGATTCCGCATATTTTTGCGCAGAATGATCATGATCTTTATCTGGCTCAGGGCTACGTAACCGCCATGCACCGCCTTTGGCAAATGGATTTTCAAACTCGGTTTGCAGCAGGTAGAATCAGCGAAGTGGTGGTTTCAGAACCTGCACGGGAAAGCGACCGTTATCAACGTAGAATGGGTATGGTATATGGTGCCGAAAATTCGCTTAAGGGGATGATGGCCGATCCAAAATCAAAAGAAATGATCTTGGCATACACGGAGGGAATTAACGCGTATATTAAAACTTTGTCTCATGCAAATTATCCTCTGGAATATAAAATATTAGACTTTAAGCCAGAAAACTGGACGCCATTAAAATGTGCACTCTTATTAAAACAAATGTCGGCCATTTTAGCTATGGGATCAGATGAATTTTACATGACCAATATTCTGAAAAAGTTTGGCCCTGAAATCACTAAAAATCTTTTTCCTGATTATCCGTTTAAAGAAGACCCCATTATTCCGGTTGGCACAAAATGGAATTTCACGCCATTGCCTATTCCTAAAACCCCGGAAAGTTTTACTGCTTCTCAAACTGGTAATGTGCAAACAAAAGAAAAGGTAGAAGGCATAGGCAGTAATAACTGGGCACTCTCAGGAAGTAAAACAGCATCAGGATATCCTATTTTAGCCAATGATCCACATCTGGAATTGAGCCTGCCTTCCATCTGGTATCAGATTCAGTTACATGCCCCAGGCATTAATACTTATGGTGTTTCTCTTCCTGGTGCGCCTGGAATTATCATAGGCTTTAACCAAAGAATTGCCTGGGGTGTTACCAACGTTGCTGCAGATGTTCTTGATTTCTATCAAATCAAATTTAAAGACAGTTCTCATAATGAATACTGGTACAATAATAAATGGAATAAAACGACTAAACGCCTGGAGGTGATTAAAATCCGTGGAAGTAAAGATCTTATAGACACTGTTTACTATACCCATCAAGGGCCTGTAGTTTATCTTCAAAAATCAAATTTTGTTAAAGCGAACAGCGTGCCCGTGGGTGATGCTTTACGATGGATTGCACATGACAGTTCAAACGAACTCATGACTTTTTACTACCTGAACCGGGGCAAAAACTACAATGATTATAGAAAAGCATTAACATATTATACCGCACCTGCTCAAAACTTTGTGTTTGCGAGTGTAGATAATGATATCGCAATTACACCGAATGGTAAGTTTCCACTCAAATGGAAAAACCAGGGAAAGTTTATTCTGGATGGTACCGATCCGGCATATGATTGGCATGGCTGGATTCCGGCTTCGCAAAACCCGACTGTAAAAAACCCACCAAGAGGTTTCGTAAGTTCGGCTAATCAATCTTCAACCGATCAAACTTATCCTTATTATCTTAATTGGGAATTCTCACCTTATGAACGAGGAAAGCGAATTAATGATCGGCTTACGGCGATGAATAAAGCTACACTGGATAGCATCAGGCTGATGCAAACTGATAATTACAGCATTCTGGCCCAAAACCTGATTCCGGCAGTATTGCCACTCTTAAATCCTGAAAAGTTAAACGCTACGCAAAAAGAGGCTTTAAGTTATGTAACCAAGTGGAACAAACGTTATGATGCGAATGAAATTGCTGCCAGTATTTTTGAAATCTGGACCAAACGCCTTGCATTTGATATCTGGGATGATGAATTTACGGTTAAAGGTGTTCCTATGCGCTATCCTTCCAGAGACCGCACGGTTGAAATGATCTTAAAAGAACCTGCTGCCAAATGGTTTGATAATGTAAACACCAGTCAGAAAGAAACTCTTTCAGATTTGGTTAATGAATCCTTCAAATATAGCTGTGATAGTTTGGAACGTAGATTTGGTCCGATAAATAAAGACTGGAGATGGTCTAATCTAAAACAAAGTAATGTGCCACACCTGGCAAAAATACCTGGATTTGGATCTAAAGTATTGCAAATTGGCGGCGCAAAAAGTACCATAAACGCATTAAGTGAAAGCAATGGCCCATCCTGGAGGATGGTTATCGAACTTGGTAAAAACCCTAAAGGACATGGTGTTTATCCGGGTGGGCAATCTGGTAATCCAGGAAGCAAGTTTTATGATAATATGATTGATACCTGGGCTAGTGGTCAGTTATATGATTTGTTTTATATGCAAACGCCAGATGATCAGTCTGGAAAAGTTATCTCTCGTTTAAAAATTTCTAAATAATTTAAAATGGTTTTCATTGTTATTGTCATCATCTGCTTTCTGCTCCAAATGATTGCACCTTGGTGGATTATTATTGTTGTAGCCTTTGCCACTTGCGGCATTATAGGTAAAACCGGCAAAATTGCCTTCTGGCATTCTTTCTTCGCCATATGCTTATTATGGATTGGCTATTCATTATTTAAAAGCTTACCAAATGACAACTTACTGGCCAGCCGTGTGGCCGTGATGACTGGTGTAAAGCTTTGGTGGGCATTATTACTGGTAACCGGGATTTTAAGCGGCTTAGTGGCTGGCATTAGTGGTTACTGTGGCTATCAATTTAGAATGGCGATGCTTGCCAAAAAAACTGACGATAAAATAGCATAAGGCTTCGTACTTTTACGTCGTGAATTCTATACCAACAGATATTTTTGCAATAAATGATGCACAGGCTTTTCAAGACCAGGCTTTAGCTACCTTTAAATCACAGGCCAAAAACTGCCAGGTTTATCAGGAATATATCCATCATTTAAAGATTGATGTCGATCAGATATCAACCATTGAACAAATTCCATTTCTGCCCATTGGTTTTTTCAAAACGCATCAGATAGTGAGTAATCAAAATCCTGTTGAAATAATTTTTAGTAGCTCAGGTACTACAGGGATGACACAAAGCAGCCATCACGTAACCGATGTGGCTTTATATGAGCAAAGCTACCTGCGTGCTTTTGATCATTTTTATGGCAAAGTATCTGATTACTGCTTTTTGGCTTTGCTTCCTTCCTACCAACAAAGATCAGGTTCTTCTTTAATTTACATGGTTAATGATCTGATTGAAAAAAGTAATCATCCACAGAGCGGGTATTTTTTAGATAACCATGATGATCTTTTGCAAACCTTAGTAGACCTTAAAAACAAGAAACAACCTACTGTTTTAATTGGTGTAACTTATGCCTTGCTAGATTTTGTAGAGAAATTTGACATCAGTTTCCCTGATCTTATTGTGATGGAAACAGGTGGTATGAAGGGCAGAAGAAAAGAAATGGTTCGGGAAGAACTTCACCAGCAATTAACCGAAGGCTTTGGTGTACCTGCTATTCACAGTGAGTATGGAATGACCGAATTGCTTTCTCAGGCTTATTCTTTAGGTGAGGGCGTTTTTCAGTGTCCAGGCTGGATGAAGGTATTAATCCGGGATACCAATGATCCTTTAACACTAATTCCTGAAGGAAAAACTGGTGGGATAAATGTAATTGATCTCGCCAATATTAATTCTTGCTCTTTCATCGCCACGCAGGATTTGGGTAGAATAAATGCTGACGATAGTTTTGAAGTTTTAGGCAGGTTTGATAACGCTGATATTAGGGGTTGCAATTTGCTTGTGCAGTAATTCAATTACTCTAAAAACTCAATTAGCTAAAACAATTACCTCCTAAAAAGGATTATTGATACAAAACTTAGACTATGAGAAATATCTTTTTAGCAGCACTAACTATAACAGGTTTATTTGTGGCTTCATGTAATGGGAAACAAGCAGATCAGGAAAATGCAGATAGTACCTATAAATATTCAGATACGAATAAAAAAGATTCAGCAATGATGGATACCACAAAAGGTAAGGTATATGCAGATTCAACGACTAATGCTCCAGCTGATGCCAAGCACTAGTGTGATCCTTTTTGACAACTAATTGTTAATTATTTTTATCTAAACAATAAAGGCTCAATTACTTTGAGCCTTTATTGTTTAGAGTCTATTCTGCAATCAGCAAGAAATAGTTTTTCTTTCCTTTTTGCACCACAATAAACTGATCATTGATCAGGTTTTCAGTATTAAAAACCTGCATGGCATCAGCTACTTTTTCTTTATTTACTGAAACACCTCCACCCTGAATTAATTTCTTTGTTTCGCCTTTAGAAGGAAAAACGGTAGCTTTCTCTGCAAGTAAAGTTGCAGCATCAATACCAGCGCTTAATTCTGATTTTGAAATATTGAACTGAGGAATACCTTCAAACATTTCCAGCACCTGGTTTTCTGACAAGCTTTTCAAAAATTCCAGTGAGCCATTTCCAAATAAAAATTCCGAGGTTTTAATAGCTGTTTCCAAAGCCTCAGCAGAGTGAGTTTTAATTGTAATATCTTCTGCTAACGCTTTTTGCAAAATACGCAAATGCGGTGCTGCATTGTGTTCTATTTCTAAAGCTTCGATTTCCTCTTTATTTTTCAGGGTAAAAATCCTAATCCATTTCTTCACATCATCATCCGATGCATTTAACCAAAACTGATAAAATTTATATGGAGATGTTTTCGCCGGATCTAACCAAACGGCACCACTCTCCGTTTTGCCAAACTTAGTTCCATCTGCTTTTTTAATGAGTTGTGTGGTAATGGCATAAGCCGTTCCGGCATCTTTCCTTCTTATTAACTCAGTACCGGTTACAATATTTCCCCACTGATCGGAACCACCCATCTGCACCAGGCAGTTTTCGTTTTTCCATAAATGATAGAAATCATAGCCCTGAATCAACTGGTAACAGAATTCGGTAAAAGATAGACCAGAATCTCCTTCTAAGCGTCTTTTAACGCTATCCTTCGCCATCATATAGTTTACGGTAATATGCTTGCCTACATCTCTGATAAACGTAAACAGGTTCATGTCCTTAAACCAGTCCGCATTGTTTACCATTACCGCACCATTTCCACCCTCTTCAAATTTTAAGAATTTGGAGAGTTGATTTTTCATTCCCTTTAGGTTATGCTCAATCATTTCTGGTGTTTGAAGGTTACGTTCATCCGACTTACCAGAAGGATCTCCAACCATACCGGTAGCTCCTCCAACCAATGCAAACGGCTTATGCCCTGCATTTTGGAAGTGAATGAGCGTCATAATTTGCGTTAAATGGCCAACATGAAGTGAGTCAGCAGTAGGGTCGAAACCGATATAACCAGATGTCATACCTTCATTCAACTTTTCTTCAGTATTTGGCATTATATCATGCAGCATGCCGCGCCACCTTAACTCTTCAACAAAATTTGTCATTATATAGGCAATTTATTCTTCGTGGGTGCAAAGATAAAATTTTCACTTACTTTAATGCAAATTAGTTAGCACCAGAAACCAGCTTTTATTATACTCAAATCAGTACACTCAATTACGCCGTTCATTTCCAAATAACCTGATTAAAAGCCTCACATGGCCGGAGAAAATTCAGATATACCATTAATACCTTTTTACTGTTGATATTTCGCATAACTAAAGAAAATATTACCTTGCAACATGAACTTTCTATCCCATTATTATTTCGAAAGATTAACGCAGGATGCTAACATAGTAATGGGGACGGTTTTGCCCGATCTGATCAAAAACGCTTCGAAGGAATCTAATTTATACCCGCAGAAAAATGAATTTCTTTTTAAAGGTAATCCAGATGAAGAAAACTTGCTTAAAGGCTGGAAAAGACATTTAGCTGTTGACTTATATTTTCATTCATCTGATTTCTTTTTGGAAAAAACTGCACTACTAAAAGAACTCATTAAACCTATAGTAACCGATACGCCGATTCGCCCCTCATTTCTGGCCCATATTAGTTTGGAATTACTGTTAGATCATTTATTAATTGAGCACAATCTTATTCAGGTTAATCATTTTTACGATAAACTAATTGCTGTTAATCCCAGTTCATTAACTGATTTTCTTGAGCATTGTGGCCTTAAAAACCAAATCATTTTCACTAAATTCCTGGAAAGCTTTATTAGTAGCAAATATTTATTAAGCTATCAAAAGCTGGAAAACATTAGCTATGCCTTAAATAGAATCTGCATGCGCCTGTGGCCCGAAACTTTAAACGAATTTCAACTCCAGGAACTAACATTTCAATTGGGAATTTTTAAACCCATTTTAGCAAATGATTTCATGGTGATTTTTGATGAGATTGAGCAAAAATTAATATAAATCATTCCGATAATCACTTCAACAACCTTGCAATTTGAAAGTGATACTTTCAAATTACAAGGTTTAATCATATATTTGTTGCAATCTGAAAGCCAGCATTTCAAATTACAAGGTTATGATTGAAAGATTAATAAAGCAAAAAATTATTAAAGGTTTGAAAAGTGTTCCAATTGTTGCGCTTTTAGGGCCAAGACAAGTGGGTAAAACAACACTGGCATTTCAAATTTCCGGCGAATTTTCAGATAAAAAAACGAGCTATCTCGATCTTGAACTAGATACTGATATCAACAAGCTTCAGGATTCTGAAAGCTATTTAAAAAGATTCGAAAATGTAATCCTGATTATTGATGAGGTTCAGCGTAAACCAGATCTTTTCCCTAACCTAAGGGGAATAGTCGACCTTAGGAGGCGCGCAGGTGAGCAAGCTGGTCATTTTCTTCTGCTGGGCTCAGCATCTAGAGACCTGCTACAACTTTCATCAGAAACATTAGCAGGAAGAATCAGGTACATAGAACTTACGCCTTTTAATGCACTGGAAATTTATAATCATGATCCACTTGGGTTTAGCGTAGAAAAGCTTTGGTTCAGAGGTGGATTTCCAGGGAGTTTTCTTGCTATTGATGCTGAAGAAAGCTGGGAGTGGCTAAATGATTTTATTTCTACTTATGTAGAACGCGATATTCCACTCATGGGACCAAGCATACCGGCAAACCGGTTAAAAAGATTTTGGTCTATGCTTGCTCATTTTAACGGACAGCAAGTAGTTTATACCGATTTAGCCAAAAGCCTGGAGGTGAGCCATCCAACTGTTAAATTATATCTGGATGTATTAACAGATTTTTACATGGTGAGGCAATTGCAACCGTGGGCAGGAAATACTAAAAAAAGATTGGTAAAATCTCCAAAAATCTATATCCGCGACACCGGAATTCTTCATAAACTGCTTAACATATCCAGTCTGGAAGACCTTCTTGGGAACCCATCACTAGGATCAAGCTGGGAAGGCTTTGTAGTAGAAAACATTATTAACCAATTATCCAGCAAATGGCAGTATAGTTATTACAGATCCGCCACACAAACGGAGATTGATCTTGTTTTGGAAGGTCCAAATCATAAAATCTGGGCAGTTGAGGTTAAAAGATCCGCCTCACCTAAGATTAAAAAAGGTTTTCATATCGCATGTGAAGATATTGGCGCAACAGCTAAATTTGTAGTGTATTCTGGCACTGAAAGGTATCCACTACCAAACAATACTGAAGCCATTGGTCTGATTGAGTTTCTTCAACTGTTAAATAAAGACAGTGATCAGGATCCAGTTTAATGGCATTTAAAAAATCGCTGCATACTATTGTCATTCATTAAGCATAGCAGGTTAAATCTGAAAAATCAGGAGATACGTTTGAAATGAGGTCATTTTAGATGATTAATTCATTCATTTCTCCCAGCTTTTTGTTCTTCAAAAACGTAAAAGCGAGGTAACCTTTTTTATCTTTGTGCTATGTCGCTGTTTACAATAAAAGAAGAAATGGATGCGCTGGTTGCCGAACTTAACCAGCACAATTATAATTATTACGTGTTGGCCATGCCAACTATAGGCGATTTTGAGTTTGATAAAAAATTAAAGCATCTGGCTGAACTAGAGCTGGCGAACCCAGATTACGCTGATCCAAATTCACCAACTCAACGTGTTGGTGGCGATATCACGAAAAATTTCATCACTGTTCAGCATAAATATCCCATGCTTTCTCTTGGCAATACTTATAATGAGCAAGATCTTCGCGACTTCGATGAAAGGATTCGAAAAGCAATAGGAGATAATTTTGAATATGTTTGCGAATTAAAATTCGATGGACTATCGATTAGTTTAACATATGAAAATGGAAAACTGATTAGGGCGGTAACCCGTGGCGATGGTACAAAAGGCGATGATGTGACCAATAATGTGAAAACAATTCACACTATTCCCCATCAAATTAAACCAGACCAGGCACCAGAACATTTCGAAATCAGAGGCGAGATTTTCATGCATAAAGCTGCTTTCCTTCGTTTAAATGCTGCCCGTGAGGAACTTGGTGAAATCGCATATGCTAATCCCAGAAATTTTGCTTCCGGAACCATCAAAATGCAGGACAGCAAGGAAGTGGCTAAACGACCACTTGATGGTTTTATCTATTTTCTCTATACCGATAAAAATGAATTCAAAAATCATTGGGATAGTCTGGAAGCAGTAAAAAAATGGGGATTTCATGTTTGCGAGCATAATCGCCTGGTTCAAAATATAGATGATGTATTGGCTTTCATTCATCACTGGGAAAATGAGCGTTTTAAATTAAGCTATGATATTGATGGTATCGTTATTAAGGTAAATAGTTATGCGCAGCAGCAGGAATTGGGTTTTACGGCCAAATCTCCACGTTGGGCTATATCATATAAATATAAAGCTGCTGAAGTAGAAACCATTCTTGAAAAGGTTACTTATCAGGTTGGCCGTACCGGAGCAGTTACGCCAGTTGCAAATCTCAAGCCCGTTCTACTTGCAGGTACAACAGTAAAAAGGGCAACTCTTCATAATGCCAACGAAATCGAAAGGTTAGATTTGCACGAAGGCGATGCTGTTTTTGTAGAAAAAGGCGGAGAAATCATTCCGAAGATTATTAGAGTGAATCTGGATAAGCGCCTTGCCGGATCTAAAAAAGTTCATTATTTGCATAACTGCCCCGAATGTGGAACCGAACTCATTAGAAAAGAAGGCGAAGCAGTTCATTATTGTCTCAATGATGAAGGTTGCCCACCACAGATCATAGGGAAAATACAACATTTCATTTCTCGCAAGGCAATGAATATTGATGGACTTGGAGATGAAACCATTGAAACCTTTTATAAATATGGCTTGGTGAATCACATCAGTGACCTCTATACTTTATATCAAAAAGCAGATCAATTAAAAGGTCTGGATCGGTTTGGCGAACGCTCTATCGAGAACATGCTAATGGGCATAGAAAAATCGAAAGAAATGCCTTTTGAAAAGGTACTCTTTGGTTTAGGTATTCGTTATGTAGGCGAAACAGTTGCCAAAAAACTATCAGCTGGCGTAAAAAACATAGATAATCTATCTAAAGCTACTGTTGAAGAGCTGATAGCCATAGATGAAATCGGACAAAGAATTGCAGAAAGTATTGTTGAGTACTTCGCAAAAAAAGAGCATCTGGATCAAATAGAATTATTAAAATTAGCCAATTTGCGCTTCGAAATTGAAGAAAAACTAATTGAGCTGGCAAGTGATAAACTTATTGGAAAAACATTCGTAATTTCGGGAGTTTTTGAAAGTTATAGTCGGGATGAACTCAAAGATATGATTGAAGCAAATGGCGGTAAAATACTTAGCGGAATTTCTGGCAAGTTAAATTATCTTGTTGCTGGTGATAATATGGGCCCATCCAAACTTGAAAAAGCAACCAAGTTAAAAGTTCCGATTATCAGCGATGATGATCTTTTGAAAATGCTTAAATAAAAAATGTGTGAATGATAGATTTAGAGAATGACCGAATGCTCACATTCTTCATTCTCTAAATCAAAACTCAATAATTAAAATATATAATGAACAAATTTCAGGGTACTGGTGTGGCATTGGTTACACCTTTCAATGCAGATGGATCTGTTGATTATAACGGTTTAAAAAACCTGATTAATCATTTGATCGACGGAGGGATAGATTACCTCGTTTCTTTAGGTACAACTGGTGAAACCGCCACCATGACTAAGGAAGAGAAGAAGAAGGTGTGGGCCTATACTGCTGAAATTAATAATAACAGATTACCATTAGTTGCCGGAATTGGGGGCAATAATACACTTTCCGTTGCAGAAGACATTAAGTCTTTCGATACGACAGGTTATAGTGCTATTTTATCGGTTAGTCCATACTATAATAAACCAACACAAGAAGGGATTTATCAACATTACAAATATTTAGCTGAAGTTTCGCCACTGGATCTTATTCTATATAATGTTCCAGGACGTACCATGAGTAATATGAGCCCGGAAACTACTTGTAGGTTAGCACATGATTTCAAAAACATCATTGCCACTAAAGAAGCATCAGGAAGTTTTGATCAGTTTAACCAGATTATGAGGGATAAGCCTGAAGATTTCCTTTTAATTTCTGGTGATGATCCGATTACACTACCGATGATTGCCTTAGGTGCCTCTGGGATTATTTCAGTTGTTGCCAATGCCGTCCCTAGGCAGTTTTCTGACATGGTTAGACAGTGCCTAAATGGAGATTTTAAAGGTGCCGTTCCTGCACATTTGAACTTAATTGAATTTACACGTTTGGCTTTTGCAGAAGGAAATCCTGCTGGCATAAAAGCTGCACTGAAACATTTAGGTGTGTGTGGTGATACGGTAAGGTTACCATTGATAAAAGCCTCTTCTACATTGGACGAGACTATTGTAAATGAATTAGAAAAGCTTGCTCAACTGGCATAATCTATAAAATATACCGGTTTGAAAAATTAAGCTTATATATATCATAAACAGGTTAACACTATTGCATATCCACGATAGCTTTAACCTGTTTTTTTATGCGTAATTAAAAAATTACATCGCATTATTTCATTACAAGTCAATAACTTACAGCACTACTTTAAATCTCTTGCTATTTTGCATTAATATTCCAAGCAGGAATACTATGCAGACATAGAAATTGAATGTATATTGAAATACACAAATAAAACACATTCAATGAAAAAACTACTATCATGGGCCCTGCTGGCAGCATTAGCCAGCGGCTGTGCCACCCGCAACCCAAAAAACGCCAGAGCATCAACACCTGTTATTGGAATGAATCTCGAAGACTTTAAATTATCTTATCCCCGTGCCAACCTGGTCTATCTGGCTAATGATACCACCACTTATGAAATAGATATTGATAGAGGTATGAATGACTTGAAGGCCATGTCCGATTTCTTTCACTTCAAAAAGGATAAGCTTTATAAATTTGAACATAAAACGCATTATTTTAATCAGTCAAAGGTTCAAATTAACACATCGAAAGATCAAAAAAACTAATATCTATAGAATAGATGATTATACATTCAATAAAACAACAAAGGCCCTCTTCAAATTTTGAAGAGAGCCTTTTAATTGATATTAAATCTTCTTAATCTTTATTTTTTGCATCCTGCACTTCTAAACGAATAGCCTGAGCTAAGTTTTTTAAATCCTGCATACCTTTACGAACACGGGTGCCAGCAGCGCTATTACCTTTGTTATAGAACTTATCTGCATCAGCTTCCAAAGCTGTAATTAAACTTTTTACTTCTTCAAATTTTTTCATTTTTTTGGACTCCTATCGTTTTTAAGGGTTTGATTTTTAATTACCTAGCTCTAATTTAAATGGTTTGTTGCACAAACAAAAATATTAATCAATAAAAATAGCGGTTTAAAGTGCTTTTTTTCTTCTTAAGACTGATCAAGGCCAGATGAAAAAATATTATTAAAGCAAAAAAGCCAATTATTTAAAATAATTGGCTTCCATATTTCATTATTATGATCACTTAAGCAATTGCAAACTGATTTTCTTTATAATAACCGTTTTCTAATTTTTCTGACACTTCGCTGAATGCATCTAATGTCCTTTGAACATCTTCTAATGTATGTACAGCAGTTGGTATTAAACGCAATTCGATCATTCCTTTAGGAATTACCGGATACACTACGATTGAACAGAATATACTATAATTTTCACGTAAATCAAAGGTAATGGCTGTAGCATCAGTTAATTCCCCCTTTAAGAAAACCGGTGTCACTACTGAATTGGTTACGCCTAAATCGAAACCGCGTTCACGCAACCCTCTTTGTAAAGTCGTAGCAATTTCCCATAATTTATCTTTAAGCTCAGGTTTGCTTTTTAACAACTCCAAACGCTTTAATAATCCTTTAACCATTGGCATAGGTAATGCTTTGGCAAAGGTTTGAGAACGCATGTTATACCTTAAGAAATTTGTAATTTCTTCTGTAGAAGCTACGAAAGCACCAATACCAGCCATTGACTTAGCAAATGTACCAAAGTAAACATCAATGCCTTCAATGCAATCCTGTGCCTCATGTGTACCTGCACCGGTTTTACCCATGGTTCCAAAACCGTGCGCATCATCAACTAAGATTCTGAATTCAAAATCATTTTTAAGATCTACGATTTCTTTTAATTTACCCTGCGCTCCACTCATTCCGAAAACACCTTCGGTAATTAACAAAATACCGCCTCCAGATTCTTTTGTAAGCCTGGTAGCACGTTCTAATTGCTTACGGGCGCTGTCTATATCATTGTGCTGATAAACAAATCTTTTACCCATATGTAAACGAAGACCATCAATAATACAAGCGTGTGATTCTGCATCATAAACGATAACATCATTTCTATCCACTAAGGTATCGATAATCGAAACCATACCCTGATAGCCATAATTTAATAAGAATGCATCAGGTTTACCAACAAAAGTTGCAAGTTCCTGCTCTAATTGCTCATGATATTTTGAGTTACCACTCATCATTCTAGCACCCATCGGGTAAGCCATACCGAATTCTGCTGCTGCCTCTGCATCAGCTTTTCTAACCTCCGGATGATTGGCTAAACCTAAATAATTATTTAAGCTCCAAACTAAATGCTCTTTTCCTTTAAATTGCATGTGTGGTGCAATTTCTCCCTCTAATTTTGGAAATGAGAAATACCCATGTGACCATTTTTGGTGTTGACCAAGTGGGCCCATGTGTTTTGCTATCTTGTCGAATATATCCAATGTACTATGTATTTGTATAATAAAAATTTTGCGAATTTAAGCTTTATTGATCTTAAAATCAATTAGATTAATCTTTTGCTTGTCAATTAAGATTTTTTAACAATCTAATTTTATGCCAAAAAAGCCCCCGATGTAATATCGAGGGCTTAAAATTATATTTGGTATGAATTAATCAACGTTATCGTGTAAAAAAGAATTATTCGGTCTGATCTCTGTACCACCATCCTGATCGTTGCTGAGCGTAAAACGACTCACCTGAGACTCTGATGAATGCTGAACTTGCTGCAATTGCATTTGTTTACGTTTATAAGCAGGTTCATTTTCTAATTCTTGAAGGCCATTTGTAGTGCGCAATTTCATACTTAAATCTTTCAGGCGTAAAATACGTTCTTTAGATTTTTTTAATTGCTCTTCCATAGATTCATCGTTTTTGTCGTCATCTAAACCTACCACTGGCATTTCAGGTTCTGGTGTTGGTTCAGCAACTGGTGTATCAAAAACATAATTAGGCTCAGCCAATTTAATTTCAAATTCAAAACCGGTTTCTTTCGACTCTTCTACCTGAGGTTCTTCTTCAACAAGTGTATGACGAACAATATGGGTATCTGGTTCCTGATGTTTCTGCGTTTCCGGTTTATTAAACATTCCACCAAAAAGATCAGCTTGAGACACTTCTTCTTTAGCCTTTAAAACCGGCTCATAAGAATGCTCTGTCTTTGGTTGAATAAAAGAATTTACGGCTTCAATCGGGCGAACCAATGGTGCTTCTTCTGGCGTTAACAGCGAAATTTTCTTTTTATTTTTTTCTTCATGTACCCGTTCTTCAGAAGTCTGGAAACCAGTCGCAATAATCGTTACCGATAATTTATCTTCCAGAGATTCATCTGTACAGTTACCCCAGATTAAATCTGCAGATAAACCAGCTTTATCCTGAATATAATCAGTAATGATAGACACTTCATCCATTGTTACCTCACGAAGACCAGAACTGATGTTCAATAAGATATAACGGGCGCCTTCAATTTCATTATCTTTTAAAAGTGGAGAAGCTAAAGCGCCTTCAACAGCCTCCAAAGCACGATCTTCACCATCAGCAGAGTGACTACCCATAATGGCAACACCACTATCTTTCATCACCGTACGCACATCTTTAAAATCCACGTTGATATAACCTGGAACAGTAATGATTTCGGCGATACCTTTAGCAGCGGTAGTTAAAATATCATCGGCCTGGCCAAATGCAGAACCTAAGGTTAGGTTTCCAAAAATCTCGCGCAAGCGATCATTTGAAATAACCAGATAAGAATCTACATATTTCTTCAACTCTTCCATTCCTTCATCAGCTTGAAGACGACGTCTTTTCCCTTCGAATGAAAATGGAGTGGTGATGATAGCAACAGTTAAAATATCAAGTTCTTTAGCGGCTTTAGCAATAATCGGAGATGCACCTGTACCTGTACCACCACCCATTCCTGCAGTAATAAAAAGCATTTTGGTTGTACTACCCAGCATGGCTTTAATATCATCTATATTCTCTATTGCTGAGTTTTTACCAACCTCAGGAATAGAACCAGCCCCCATTCCTTCGGTTAAACTAGCACCCAATTGTACCTTGTTAGGTATAGGACTAGATTCCAAAGCCTGGGCATCTGTATTACAAATAATAAAATCTACACCAGTAATACCCGACAGGTACATATGGTTTACTGCGTTGCCGCCACCGCCTCCAACACCAATTACCTTGATGATTGAAGACTTATCTTTTAACATTTCGAACTGCATATCTTTATGAATCAGTTGTTTAAAAATTTTTAAATTCTGTTCATTACTCAATGTAATATTAACACTTTTTCAACATACGTTTTCCACAATTGTTAAGAATGTGGAAAACTCCCTTTTTGTGGAAAAGTTTTAACTTTTTAAGTAATCTTCATCACTCACATTCATGTCGTCCTGAATGAATGTTTTCGTTTTCGCCAATAATTTATCAAACAAACCTGGTCCACGTTTCTCTTTCTCTTTTATCGTTTTTGGCTTCTCTACGAATACGCCTGGCTGCTTCATTTCTTCAATCAGCTCTTCTGCTTTTTGAATACCTTTAATCAATAATCCAACGCTGGTTGCATACATTGGGCTTTTCAGGTCATCATAAATCGTTTTCGGCATATCTTCATATTTAGATAAATGCTCATTTGGATAACCAATACGGCAATCTAAACCTGTTACATATTCTACTGCCTGAGATAAGTGTTTTAACAATGCACCACCACCAGTAATCACGATACCACCAATTAATTTTTTCTCGTATCCGGAAGATTTGATTTCGTAATATACATGCTCAATAATTTCTTCCATCCTTGCCTGAATCACATAAGCAAGGTTTTTAACCGATATTTCCTTTGGTTCCCGGCCACGTAAACCTGGTACGCAAATGATTTCATTTTCTTTGTTCTCCTCAGCAAGTGCAGAACCGAAACGTGTTTTTAATAACTCAGCCTGATTACGCATCACAGAACAACCTTCTCTGATATCTTCAGTCACACTGTTACCTCCAAATGGAATTACGGCAGTGTGGCGGATAATACCTTCATGGAAAATGGCAATATCTGTAGTACCACCGCCAATATCTACCAATGCAATACCTGCTTCTTTCTCTTCATCGCTCAACACAGATTCAGAAGACGCCAGTGGCTCAAGAATTAAATCCTGAGTTTGTAATCCTGCATTGTTAACACATTTGATGATATTTTTAACAGCCGTAACCTGACCAGAAATGATATGGAAGTTAGCCTCCAAGCGTACTCCAGCCATACCAATAGGATCTTTGATTCCTGGCTCATTATCGATGGTGAATTCTTGTGGCAATACATGGATAATCTCCTCTCCAGGAGGCATCACCAATTTAAACATATCATCGATCAGCTTATCGATGTCTTTTTTACCTATTTCGTTATTTAACTCCCTTCTTGTTAAAATCCCTCTATGCTGTAAGCTCTTAATGTGCTGACCAGCAATCCCAACATTTACCACCTGTATTTCTACGTTGGATTGTCCGCTTGCAATCTCTACTGCCTGCGCGATGCCCTGTACTGTTTTTTGAATGTTAGAAACCACTCCACGTGTCACACCCGCCGATTCTGCCTTGCCTATTCCTAAGATTTCTATCTTACCATGTTGGGTTCTGCGACCAACGATAACACATATTTTTGTAGTACCGATATCCAATCCTACTACAATGGGAGACTGACTGGTAAATTTTGCCTTGTCCATATTTGTTAATTTTGCTGAGTTTTATATTGTTTTTCTAGGGCTTTTATTTCTCTTTCTCTTGCTTCCTTCTGTTTCTTAAGTGCTTGTGCGCTTAATACTGGTTTTGCCTTAGCTGTTGTTTTTTGCTTTTCTTCTTTTTTGGTATCTTTCGCCTTTGCAGCCTGAACTACAGGCTTTTTCGGTTCAGTCTTTTTTTCGATCTTTTTAACCTCTGTTTTTTTTAATTCTGGTTTTTTAACCTTAGGTTTCTTTGGTTCTGCCTTTTTAACTTCTGGTGTCAGAGTTGTTTTAACAGGCTCTTTTTTAATCACTGAAGCGATAGCATCTTTAACCAATGAATCTGATACCGTTTGCCGAACACGCACACTATCCATCTTTGTTAACCGCTTTAAATTTCTTGCGATTTCAGATGAGTCGCGTTTTTGACATACAATCTGGTTGGTATATTTGATATTAATGGTTTTATAGGCTTCCCAACCTACCTGTGGCATTGCTTTTTTATAGAAGATTAAAAGGTTATTCATTTTCTTTTCCAATGAATCTGCATTACCCAGAATGATGCGTTGATTACCCACCCTTGGAATCAGTTCCATATCATTCTGCTGATCTACTACAACCTGCTCAATCTGTGCGTCCCAAAGCGTATCTTTTTTGATGTATTGTGCAGTTTTATAAAGGTCTCGGGCTAATTTGGTATGCAGGGTATCAACACGGCTTCCAAAAACCTCGGTGATGTGTCCGGTAGCCACCAGCACATTTGCGGTGAAATTTGAAGAGGTCGGCATTTTTAAACCATCGTTGTCTATGTAGAAATCTTGTCCTGATTCATTTAATATACGTACAATGGGCTGTCTTTGTTTGACCTCAATATTTAAAACACCATCCATATCTACATAAACTTTTGCAAATGCGATGTAAGGATTAGATTGCAGTTTCTTTTCTATCTTATGAATGTTGATTTTCTCCAGATTACGTCCTAAAAGCACACCCTGATCTTCCTTTAAAATAGCATCAATTTCTTCTCTTTCAATGAAGTTATCTGCACCTGGAATTAAAATTTTTACATCGGTACATTTTACGTTTTGCTTTTTTACGTTGATAAAACTTAAAAGCACCACCACGCCTGCCAGGCTAATCAGCCAGGCAAAGCCAGTAAATATTGCGCTCCAGTCAAATCGTTTAAGCATGATTTAATATATTTTTAAGTTGTTCGATAATCGTATCAATGTCTCCAGCACCTACTGTTAAAATTAACTCAGGTTTTTCATCGCTGACATATTGGATTACCCCATCCTTTTCCATAACTCTTTTGCTTTCCAATGTAATTTTATCAAGTAAAAATTGAGCATTAATCCCTTCGAGTGGTAATTCGCGGGCCGGGTAAATATCCAGCAATAATAATTCGTCAACCGTACTCAAAACACTAGCAAAGTCATCAGCAAAATCTCGCGTACGGGTAAACAGGTGTGGCTGAAAAATTACCGTGAGTTTCTTCTCAGGATATAATTGTCTTACCGCATCGAAGCAAGCCCTTAATTCTTCAGGATGATGGGCATAATCATCAATATAAATCTGTTCATCATTATTTACAATATATTCAAAACGACGCTTTACGCCTTTAAAATTCGCAACCGCCTGTTTTACTTTTTCTGCATCTATACCCAGTTGTAAAGCAATGGCTATGGCAACCGTTGTATTTTCTACATTATGCTTGCCTGGCAACATCAAACTAATATCTCTTAGTTTCTGGTTTGAATCAGCATAATCAAAAACAAATTTCGATCCCTCTACTCTTAAATTTTCAGCCCTTGAAATAGCTGTAGCACTAGCGGCATAGGTAAGTCCATTTGCAAGTGATAATCCCTCATGCATATATAGCGTACCTTCATGTTTTAACTGACCTGCATATAACCGGAAGGATTCTTCCAGATGGCTTTTATCTCCGTAAATATCCAAGTGATCAGCATCCATTGAGGTAACAACGGCAATATCAGGGTGTAAAGTCAGAAATGAACGATCATATTCATCTGCTTCTACAACCACTACATTATTCTTACCAAATAATACGTTGCTGTTGTAATTACTGGCAATACCTCCTAAAAATGCAGTACAATCATAACCCGTATCTTTCAAAATATGTGCTACAATAGATGAGGTTGTTGTTTTTCCATGCGTACCGGCAATACCGATACAAAACATTCCCTTACTAATAATCCCTAAAACTTCAGATCTTTTTTTCAAAATGAAACCCAGATCCCTGAAATGATTTAGAATTTTAGAATCTTTCGGAATAGCGGGCGTATAAACCACTAAAGTATCTTCTTGTGGATTTAGAAATGTTTCAGGCAATGTAGATACCTCATCAACGTAAGTGATCTGTATACCTTCATTCTCTAATATTTCAGTTAGTCGGGTTTTAGTTTTATCATAACCACAAACCACCTGACCTCGTTTAGCAAAATAACGGGCAAGCGCACTCATGCCGATACCACCGACACCTACGAAAAACACCCTTTTTATTTTACTTAATTCCATTTTTATTAGATTTGAGATGGGAGATATGAGACACTAGACAAATGGTCTGATCTCAAATCACACATCTAGTTTCTCATATCTTTACTTAATCAATTTCAATACTTCACCAGCAATAATTTCATCTGCTGCCGGCAAAGCCATTTTACCTATACATTCAGATAACTTTACACACTGGCTTTCATCATTCAGCAACTCTAAGGCTGTTTTTACTAAAGTATCTTCAGCAGAACGGTCGTTAATTAACAATGCGGCGCCATTTTTAACCAATGCCATCGCATTTTTAGTCTGGTGATCTTCCGCAACATTTGGAGAAGGCACCAAAATTACTGGTTTTTTGATCAGACAAAGCTCTGCTATGGTTCCTGCTCCTGCTCTCGAGATAATTATATCAGCAGCTGCATAAGCCAAATCCATTTTATTCAAAAACTCCAGGATGCGCACATTGGGGTGATATTCAAGTCCCAATCTTTCAATTATCCCTTTGTAATAAAACTTGCCCGTTTGCCAGATAACCTGAACATCCTGAGCTAAAATTTCAGGCAGGTGCTTTTCGATGGCTTTATTCAAGGTTCCTGCGCCTAAGCTTCCACCCGTAACCATAATGGTTTTTTTCAATGGGTCTAGCTTTAAGAGCTCAGCACCTGCGTGATGTTTACCTTTGATATCCACTACGTCTTTCCGAACCGGATTTCCTGTTTTCAAGATCTTGTCTGCCGGAAAAAACTGATCCATCTCATCAAAAGCGACACAAATCTTTGATGCTTTTTTCCCCAGCCACTTGTTGGTTATTCCAGCGTATGAATTTTGTTCCTGTATCAAACTTGGAATCCCTTTCAAGGAGGCCGCATACAACAACGGACCTGAAGCATAACCACCTACACCTATAACCACATCAGGTTTAAAATCTTTAATAATCTCCAGGGCTCTTCTTACACTTCCGATTACTTTAAATGGCAAGGCCAGATTTTTCATAATCGAGCCGCGTTGCATGCCGCTGATATTTAAGCCAATAATTTTATATCCAGCAGCAGGAACTTTTTCCATTTCCATGCGTCCGTTTGCGCCCACAAATAAAATTTCACAGGAAGGAACCAAGCGTTTTAGCGCATTGGCTATGGCTACGGCAGGAAATATATGCCCGCCGGTGCCACCACCTGATATGATAATTTTTGGGGAATTATTCATTTTTTATCTTTAATTATTGAATGAAGGAATTTTGAATGAGGGAATGTTTACTAGCGATAGCTACATTTCATAATTCTGTTATTCTATCATTCTTTATTTTTATCTCTAATTATTGAATGTGTGAATTTTGAATGTGGGAATGTCTACTAGCGATAGCTACATTTCATAATTCTGTTATTCTATCATTCTTTATTTTTATCTCTAATTATTGAATGTGTGAATTTTGAATGTGGGAATGTCTAC
>NZ_SLWO01000001.1:161944-312354 GCF_004340665.1 Pedobacter psychrotolerans | reverse complement strand
TCTACTAGCGATAGCTACATTTCATAATTCTGTTATTCTATCATTCTTTATTTCTATCTCTAATTATTGAATGTGTGAATTTTGAATGAGTAAAAGTTTACTAGCGACAATCACATTCTATAATTCAATCATTCTTGCATTTAATCCTTTATTTATTACTACTTACCGTTTTTCTTGCTTTCGCTACAATTGCTAAAATTTCATTTACTTCTTTCAATAATGGTTGGGCTTCAGCCGAATTTGTAATCTTTGATTCAATTAGAATCTCAATCCAAAAAGCAGTTTCATCAGCCTCTTCAATAACAATACTGAGCTTAGAAAAAAATTCAGCCCTAGATCTACTTCTACATGCGGCTCTATAATTCGCTCCGACTGACGATGCTGATCTTATAAATTGTCTACCAATTATTTTTCCCTCTTCAGTTTTTGGCAGTGTTTGATAAAATTTTATTGAACCTAAAACGAACTGCTTTGTTCTTGCCTTAATCGATGTCACAAAATCAACTTTACTTACATTTTCCATTATTTATTAATTTATAATTATTAAACTTTGGGATGTTCGCTATTAATAGGTCAATTCTATCACTTCTTAATTAAAACTCTCTCATTCAAAATTCCATCATTCAAAACTCAATTATAATCTTAAGCCATCGCCGGTATCTCTCCAACAATTACTTTATTTTTTATCTTTTCTTTATCTTCTTTAGCTGCACCAATGGCATTTTCTTCAACATCTCTACTTACACTTAAGATGATCCCGAAAGCTACACTGGTGAAAATCATTGACGTTCCACCCATACTTACCAGTGGTAATGGCACTCCTGTTACCGGACCTAAACCTACAGCAACGGCCATGTTTGCAAAAGCCTGAATGGTTAAACTAAAACTTAAACCTGCCGCCAATAGCGCCCCAAATGCCTTCGGGGCCTTGGTCACTATTTTTATACATCGGTATAAAAGTACCAGGTAAAGCACCATAATGACAATTCCTCCCAGTGTTCCCCATTCTTCAATAATAATGGCGAAAATAAAATCGGAATACGGGTGGGGAAGGAAATTGCGTTGCGTACTATTACCTGGTCCTTTACCAAAAACACCACCAGTGGCCAGGGCAATTTTTGCCTGATCTGCCTGGAAAGTTTTATCTGAATGCTGCATCTCTGGATGCAGGAATGTATTGATCCTGGACATATAAGTCTTCCGCCTAGGCCCGAGGAAGAACACAAATAACAATAACACAAAACCACCCGCACAAACAATGGCTATTTGCTTGATACTAATCCGCCCGATAATTAACAGCAAAATACTTACACCGAAAAGCATCAATGCGGTAGAAAGGTTTGCCAAAGCAATTAATACGAAAACCACACAAACAGAACCCATGATCGGTAAAAAGGATTCTTTCACATCTTTAATGTTTTCTTGCTTTTTAGTGAGCATTCTAGCCAAAAACGTTATCAAAGCCAATTTCGCTAAATCGGATGTTTGAAAGGTTAACCCAATCACCGGAATTTTCACCCAGCGTGAGGCATCGTTTAAATTCGTACCAAATATTAATGTGTAAACGAGCAGTGGAATCGTGATGATCATTAAAATTTTAGATATACCTGCGTAATACCGGTAATCCAGCAAATGCGCAATGTAAATCATCCCAATCCCCATCAAAACAAAGATGAGGTGTTTGGTTAATAGCAATTTCTCTACGGCTTCGCCTTTTTTATAGGCTAAAGTTCCCGTTGCACTGTAAACTGCCATTACTGAGATAAGCGAAAGCAAGATGATGATCAACCAGATCCATCTATCGCCTTTTGTTTTATCAAGTAGTGCCTGGAACATATTTTAAGCCTCCTATATTATAATTCTTTAACTGCCGCTTTAAATTGGTTGCCGCGGTCTTCATAGTTTTTAAATAAATCAAAACTGGCGCAGGCAGGTGAAAGTAAAACCGCATCTCCCCGTTTGGCCAGATGGAAAGCAATTTGTGTAGCTTCATCAGCTGAAAAAGTGTTTACAATGATCTCTACATCATCTTCAAAAGCATCATGAATCCGTTTATTATCCTTTCCTAAACAAACAATCGCTTTTACCTTACTTTTCACCAAATCTTTCAGCATGTTGTAATCATTGCCTTTATCCACTCCGCCCATAATCAATACTACATC
The DNA here is from genome assembly GCF_004340665.1 of Pedobacter psychrotolerans. Classification (GTDB taxonomy): domain Bacteria; phylum Bacteroidota; class Bacteroidia; order Sphingobacteriales; family Sphingobacteriaceae; genus Pedobacter; species Pedobacter psychrotolerans. Next base: position 310,192 of record NZ_SLWO01000001.1, on the reverse strand, counting down.
GGCTGTCATACTTTCTAAAGCATACCAGGTAGAGTTTACATTGGTTGCTTTACTATCATTGATGAAATCAATTCCTGAAATCTTTGCCACATGCTCTAACCTGTGCTCAATATTTTTGAAATTACCCATACTCTCGCGAATGGTTTCATTTCTTAACTCTAAAACCTTCGCAACAATGCCCGAAGCCATAGAGTTGTAAATGTTGTGCTTGCCTTGAAGGGCTAAATCTGAAAGAATAGACATGGTTAGTTCTTTATTTGGTTCTGTAAGGATCGTTATCGTTTGCGCATCTAAATAAGCGCCTGGTTCAATTTTTTTTGTAATGGAGAATGGAAAGACCTGTGCTACAGGCTTAAAAAGCTGTACGGCCTTAATGCTTTCTTCATCATCTGCACAATGAATAAAAACATCATCTGCTGTTTGATTTTGAATAATGCGCATTTTGGATGCAACATAGTTTTCCATTTTGTATTCGTACCGATCTAAATGATCTGGTGTAATGTTTAAGAGTACTGCGATATCTGCCTTGAATTCAAACATATCATCAAGCATGAAACTTGAAATTTCCAGCACATAGTAATCGTAGTTTTCTTCTGCAACCTGAGCAGCAAAGCTATGACCGATATTCCCTGCAAGACCTACATTTAAACCCGCATTTTTAAGGATATGGTAAGTAAGCAGACTGGTCGTTGATTTACCATTTGAGCCTGTAATGCAAATGGTTTTTGCCGAAGTATATCGTTTTGCAAACTCAATCTCTGAAATCACTGACGTTCCTTGTGCAACCAACTTTTTGATGATAGGTGCGGTAGACGGAATGCCAGGGCTTTTAATCACCTCGCTTGCGTTTAGAATTAACCCTTCAGTATGTTTTTCTGATTCAAAAGCAATGTTAAGTTTCTCTAAGGCTGATTTATATTGATCAGCAATCACTCCGAAATCCGAAACAAACACATCAAAACCTTTTGCTTGTGCAAGTTTCGCAGCACCAACGCCACTTTCGCCTGCTCCCAAAATAACCACACGACCCTGCCCTGCCATTGCTGACTGTGGGTTTCCTGATGTGTTATTTTGATTTGTGTTCATTTTAATTAGTATTAAGTAGTTAGTATCAAGATACTTGATCATTTTATCTCCGGACTTCCGACTTCAGACTCAGGACTTTATTCTATCTCAATTTTAAGGTTACGATAGTGACAATCGCCAGCATGATTCCGATAATCCAGAAACGTGTTACAATCTTTGCTTCATGATATCCTTTCTTCTGATAGTGGTGATGCAATGGCGACATCAGAAAAATCCTACGCCCTTCACCAAATCGCTTCTTCGTGTATTTAAAATAGGAAACCTGCATAATTACAGACACCAGCTCTACTAAAAAAACACCGCAGAGAATCGGAATTAACAATTCCTTACGGATCATTAAAGCGAAGGAAGCGATGATACCTCCAATGGCCAAACTTCCGGTATCACCCATAAAAATCTGGGCCGGATAAGAATTATACCATAAGAAACCAACACAAGAACCTACGAATGCGCCTGCAAAAATCATCAGTTCTGCTGAATTTGGAATGTACATGATGTTCAGGTAATCGGCCATTACGGTATTACCCGAAACGTAAGCCAAAATCCCTAAGGTAATCCCGATTACAGCGGATGTTCCCGTGGCGAGGCCATCTATCCCATCTGTTATATTCGCTCCGTTTGATACTGCAGTGATGATGAAAACAGTAATTAGCAAAAAGATTATAAACGCAAACTTTTGATAATCGCCACCCAAGAACTTTAGAACCTTTGCATAATCAAATTCATTGTTTTTATAGAAAGGCATGTTCGTTTTGGTCGATTTTACATCTTGTGTATAGTAAAAAGTCTCCCCTTTCTGACGCAGTACCATTGGCGCTTGCGAGGTAACTTTTACATCATCCTGAACCGTTTCTCTTACCACAATATTAGGGTGAAAATACATCGTAGTGCCTACAATTAATCCTAACCCTACTTGTCCGACAACTTTAAACTTGCCCGCTAAACCTTCCTTATTTTTTTTAAAAACCTTAATATAGTCATCCAGAAAACCAACTGCCCCCATCCAAATCGTTGTGATGATCATCAGGATCACATAGATATTTGAAATATTGGCGAATAACAAAGTTGGAATCAGAATACCCATTAAAATGATAATCCCACCCATGGTTGGAGTACCTTGTTTTTGCATCTGCCCTTCAAGCCCGAGGTTTCTAACCGTTTCGCCTACCTGCTTTTTGTGAAGGTAATCGATTAATCGCCGGCCATAAACGGTTGTAATCACCAAAGACAAAATGATGGAAATAGACGCACGGAAAGTGATATACTGAAACAACCTTAATCCAGGAATGTCATAATGCTTATGCAAGTATTCGAATAATAAATATAACATTAGCTGTTCGGGTTTAGTTGTTCTAGTAAAATTTCTTTGTCATCAAAATGGTTCCTTACGCCATTAATTTCCTGGTATTTTTCATGACCTTTTCCAGCAATGAGAATAATATCACCGCTTTTTGCAAGATGACAGGCTGTTTTAATCGCTTCCCTTCTATCTAAGATGGATAAGGTTTTACGCTTGTTCGTAGGTGAAACACCCGCTTCCATCTCTGTAATAATACTTTGAGGATCTTCAGTCCTTGGATTATCGGAAGTTAAAATCACTTTATCACTCCAATCGCAAGCCACCTGTGCCATCACCGGACGTTTTGTTTTATCCCGATCGCCACCACAACCAATTACCGTAATTACCTGTTCTGTTCCTTTGCGGATATCTGCGATGGTGCCTAAAACATTCTGAACAGCATCCGGGGTATGTGCATAATCTACAATACCAATAATTTTATCTTCCGAAACAATGTAATCGAAACGCCCTTCCGCACCGCTTAAACGGCTTAAGGAAGTCAATACTTTTAATTTGTCCTGTTCCAGTAATATAGCAGTTCCGTATACGGCCAATAAATTATAGGCATTGAATGAACCAATCAATTTGAAGTATACATCTTCATTATCAATATCAAGGTGCAAGCCGCTAAAACCATTTTCAACAATTTTAGCTTTAAAATCAGCTAGTTGTTTCAGCGCATAGGTTTTCTTATGTGCTTTTGTATTCTGCAGCATCACCAAACCATTTTTATCATCAACATTTGTTAATGCAAATGCTGTTTTTGGAAGCATATCGAAAAAGGTTTTCTTAGCCTTTAAATAGCTTTCAAAAGTCTTGTGAAAATCTAAGTGATCATGTGTCAGATTGGAAAACACGCCGCCAGAAAAATTCAATCCTTCAATTCTATGTTGAGAAACCGCATGTGAACTGACTTCCATGAAACAATAATCACAGCCCGCATTTACCATATCACTTAGTAACTGGTTAAGTGCAATGGGATTTGGTGTGGTATGTGTTGCCGGTATAACAGTATCATTAATATAATTTTCTACCGTTGAAATTAATCCGGTTTTGTAGCCTAAATCCTTAAATAATTTAAATAAGATAGTGGCAATAGTGGTTTTACCATTGGTACCTGTAATGCCAATTAACTTTAATTCTGCAGCAGGGTTGCCAAAATAATGACCAGCCATAATACCCAAAGCCACCGCCGTATTTTCTACCTTAATATAGGTGATGGTAAAATCATGAACCTCCGGAAGATTTTCACATACAATTACAGTAGCTCCCTGTGTAATGGTTTGCTCTATAAACTGATGTCCGTCAACTAGCGTTCCTACCACTGCAAAGAAAACATCCTCTTTACCAACCTTGCGTGAATCAAAGTTGAGCGCATTGATTTCCCTATCGGTTTTACCAACCAATTCTTTAATCGTTACGCCATAAAGTAAATCTTGTAATTGCATTTTATTTTTTTAATTGGAGAAGGATTGAATTAGAGAATGAAGAATGTGGCTATCGCCTTTAGCATTCACTCATTCAAAATTCTCTCACTTTATCATTTCTTTTAATTCAATTCTATTTGTACGCCTAAACCTTTACCTACCCTGGTGCCAGCAGCTATCGATTGACTGATTACTCTACCGGAGCCTGCCACTTTAGTTTTTAAACCTGCATTCCCTAAAAGGTAAAGCGCATCTTTTAAACCCATTCCAGCTACATTTGGCATCACACCTCTTTTTTCCGTATTTTCCTGAAAGACCGCACCAGCACTGGTATCGATGATATTATAATATTCAGATTTGGAAGCAAATAGTGGTTTAAAACCAAATGCTTTGTACACTTTTTGCGTAGCCTTGCTTTGCCCAGCTTTTGTCGGTGGATTGCCTGTATTACCAACTAAACGCGTTGGCATATCATTGTACATTTGCATGTCGCTGGCATATATCCTATCTGCCACCTCCCTAAAAACTGGTCCGGAAACTAAAGCGCCATAATAGCCACCTTTTGGATCGTTAATTACCACAATCATTGAATATTTTGGCTTGTCTGCAGGGAAATATCCTACAAACGATGCTTGATATTGCTTTTTGGCTTTATATCCTTTATTGGCATCTGCTACTTGGGCCGTACCTGTTTTACCCGCAATTCTATATAGTGGATTACGTACATACTGTTTTCCGCTACCTTCAGTTACTACACCTTCAAGCATCTTTTTAATCTTACTTAAAGTCACATCTGAACAAATTTGCTCATTGATCACGCGGGCTTTAAACTGCTCAACTGGATTACCTAATCTTCTAATTTCCTTAACAAAAATTGGTGCAACGTATCTTCCATTGTTGGCAACCGCATTATAAAATGATAACATTTTTAAAGGCGTAAGCTGCATTTCATAACCATATGCCATTTGCGGAAGTGTCATTTTCCCCCAACTCTTGTTAGATGGATTTTTAATCACAGGTTTCGCTTCCCCAGGAATCTGTAGTCCCAGTTTTTCATTTAAATGCCAGTCATACAAATGATCAGTAAATCGCTTTGGATTATCACCGTATCTGCTATTAATCAGATAGGCAATAGCCGCATTAGATGATTGTTCAAAGGCTTTTTTAACCGTCACTACACCAATACTTCCATGCGAATCTTTGATCATGTGGCCAGGGATTTTGTAATTCCCTGTCCCTACCAGCATATTGGTATCGACTAACTTATCTTCCAATAAGGCCATATAAGATGCCAGCTTGAAAGTAGATCCCGGGTCTTGGTTACCTGCTATGGCATAGTTGAATTTTTCTTTATAAACACCTTCCTCTACTTTTGAAAAGTTAGCCACTGCTCTAATCTCTCCTGTAGCCACCTCCATCACGATAACCGCTCCATGATCTGCCTCATATTTAATTAACTGCTTTTCTAGCGCACTCTGTGCTAAATCCTGCATGTTAATATCAATTGTCGAGATGATATCAGCACCATCTTTCGGCGCTACTTCAGCCTCTTCATTAACCGGGATATAAACTCCTCCGGCAATCCTTTGCATTAGCCTTTTTCCGGTTTCTCCGTTAATATATTCGTTATATGCACCCTCTAAGCCTACCCCATTTTTAACGTTTTCATTTTTATAACCAATGGTACGGGCTGCAAGTGCCTGAAACGGAAGAATTCGCTTGTTCTGCTGAACAGCGATTAAACCTCCACTAAATTTACCAATATTATAAAGAGGGAAAGTCCGGATCGTTTTAAGATCTGCATACCCCACTTTACGGTGTATTAATAGATATCTGGCACTGTCTTGCCGGCCTTTACGCAACATTCTGGCATAATCCTTCGGCGTTTTATCATTAAAAATTTGAGAAAGTTTGAAACCAAGTGAATCAACCTTTTCATTGAAAATCTTATCATCGGCAATGCCACCGGCAAACATGTCCATACGAAGCTCATATTCTGGAACAGATGTAGCCAGCAAACTGCCATCGTTGGAATAAATATTTCCACGAGTAGCTTCTACATTCACATAACGGGTAGACAAACTATCTGCCATTGCCTTCCATTTTTTACCTTGCACAAACTGCACCTGACCGAGGCGTAAAAACACCGCAAAAGCAAAAAGCACAATTAAGCCAAATGCCAGGTATACGCGAAGCAGGATGTTTGCTCTAATATTCATCGCTTTTAACAATTATTTTTTTTGGTGGTTCAATCAGTTCTTTTATTCCGAGGGTATCTACCTTTTTGGCTACTTCTGTCAATTTACTTTTGAACATCAGATCTGCCTTTAACGATTTATACTCCCATCTTAATTCTTTTACTTCTTTATTTAATTTATCAATTCTCCGAACATTGTTTACAGCAAAATGGCTATTGGCGATATAAATCATCCCCAAAAAGGCCAGAAAACACAAATAAGGCAAAGCATCTGTTGCCGCCTCTTTTGATACTAATCCATCATTAAAAAGCTTACTGATAAATGAATTACTATCCATTTTTTCTTCAGCTGTTTTTGGTTTTTTAGGCGCAGCCTTTAACTGCGGCTCAGGTCCGATCTCCTCTTCTTCTATATCTTCCCTGAACTTATTCATATCTTTTCGGCAATTCTCAATTTCGCACTTCTAGCCCTATTGTTAAGCGCAATCTCTTCATCCGTAGCGATAACAGCTTTACGGGTAATCACGTTAAAAGGCTTCTGTTGATTTCCAAAGAAATCTTTTTCTACCTCCCCCTGAAATTTACCCTTAGCCATAAAATTCTTCACCGGACGATCTTCCAATGAATGATAAGACATCACTACCAACCGACCGCCTGGCTTCAATACATCTGCAGCCTGTTGCAAAAAATCCTCCAGTACTTGTATTTCAGCATTAACTTCAATACGCAAAGCCTGAAAAACCTGCGCCAGGTATTTATTTTCTTTTCCTTTCGGGATGTATCCAGAAATAGCAGCCTTTAAACTATCTATATCCGTAAAAGGCATTTCCAAACGCGAGGTTACAATGGCACGCGCCAACGACTTTGCATTTTTTACCTCTCCGTAAATACCAAAAATTTTATGAAGCTTATCTTCCGTATAAGTATTTAACACTTCTGCAGCTGTTAAATTCCGGTGCTGATCCATTCGCATATCCAAATCAGCATTATGGCGAATGGAAAAGCCACGCTGAGGAACATCAAACTGATGCGAAGAAACACCTAAATCAGCCAGAATTCCGTCAACTTGTCTTACGCCATTTAAGCGAAGGTTATTTTTTAAAAATCCAAAGTTTTGATCGATAAAGACCAAACGGTTATCATCTGGAATATTTTGTTGCGCATCAGGATCCTGATCAAAAGCGATCAATTTTCCTTTAGCACTTAAGTGCTTTAAAATTTCTTTTGAATGGCCGCCACCGCCGAAAGTTACATCAACATAAACCCCATCAGGATTAATATTGAGACCATCAATGCAAGGCTGCAACATCACCGGAACGTGATAATTATTCTCCATCAACGCCTCCTTTCTTATCACCCATTACCTTTTGAGCAAGATCTGCAAAGTTTGCAGGCACGTCATCAAAAATATCTTCGTAAGATTTTTTATCCCAAACCTCAATCCGGTCCAACTGACAAGCCAAAACCAAGTCGCTGCCGATACCAGCATATTCCACTAATGATTTAGGCAGCAATACCCGGCCAGCTGCATCAAGCGAAAGCTCGGTAGCACCACGGGTGAAAGCCCGAACGAAGGCACGGTTTTCCTGATCGTAAATATTTAGCTTAGCCAGATCAGCTACAACAGCATCCCAAACATTCTTTGGATAGATTACGAGATTTTTTTCAAATCCGCGATTGATAATAAGCCCTTCTTTCTCAGCATCAGGCAATTGTTTCTTAAGCGCAGCAGGTACCATAAGGCGTCCCTTTGCGTCAAGTTTACAATCGAATTCTCCTAAAAGTTGGGTCATAGTGGTATCTACACTTTTTATCTAGTGTAAAAGTAAAGAGTTCTACCACTTTTTACCACTTTTTACCACAAAAAAGTTTTCAACATCTTTTTTGTTACATTAAAGCAGATTAATCGGATTAAAAAATAACATCAACCATACTCGTAAAACTACTATACATTAATAATCAGCAACTTGTAAGATGTAATTTCTTAAAGTGGGAAGCAAGCCCAAAGAGTAATGCATCTCCGCAAATCTAGGCTAATTACTGAGGAAATGAATGAATAAAGCCACAAACTGGACGAAATGATCCTAATCAATATCGATCAGACTGCTTATTTTTTGAAATAGAATATGAAATTAGAGGCATGTATTACATTATAGTTGTAAATAGTATGCTGTTGCAAAATTATTATATTTAGAAATGAAATTCGAGACCCATTCTGTTTATCATATTTATAATAGAGGAAATAATAGCCAAAAAATATTTTTTACAGAAGCAAATTATTTGTTTTTTCTAGACAAGATCAGGAAAGAATTAATTCCACATGGTGATATACTGTGCTATTGCTTAATGCCTAACCATTTTCATTTAATGATACTTACTCCTGAAGATTTCAAATCTTATGATTTAAATAATGCCATTGGAATTTTGCTCAGGTCTTATACAAGAGCAATTAATCTTCAGGAAGGTAGAAGTGGCTCCTTGTTTCAGCAAAAAACAAAAGCAAAAGAGCTGATCGATAAAAACAATAATAACGCTGTAAATTACTTGGCAACTTGCGCTCATTACATTCATTTAAATCCAGTCAGGGCTGGCCTGGCAGAGCACTTAAACCAATGGCGATTTTCATCTTACCTGGATTTAGCTGGCCTGAGAAATGGGACTTTATGTAATAAGGAATTATTTTTTATGCTAAGCGGAATAAGAAAAGATGAGTTTATCAAAGAGAGTGAAGCGATGTTAGATTTTAAACGCATGTCTTTTAAATAGTCATCGGATGAATATAAACTATCGCCTATTATTCATCCGATGACTGAAAATGAAATGAGCAGGCCGCCCATTATTTATTTATGAAATAGTCATCGGATGAACATCAGCATGTTGCCTATTATTCATCCGATGACGAAGTGATTACCCGTTAATTGCTTTAACGCCTGGTAATTCTTTACCTTCCATATATTCTAATAAAGCACCACCACCGGTAGATACGTAGCTAACCTTATCTTCCATACCGAATTTAGCAATTGCAGCCGCAGAATCACCACCACCAATTAATGAAAACGCACCGTTATCAGTCGTAGCGGCCACTACAGCATCAGCTACAGCTTTGGTACCTGCCTGAAAATTTTCCATTTCGAAAACACCCATCGGACCATTCCACAATAAAGTTTTTGAATTTTTAATTACTTCCTGAAATAAAGCAACAGATTTCGGACCAATATCTAATCCCATCCAATCAGCAGGAATCTGACCTGAATCTACATCTTTTTTATCTGCATCATTGGCAAATTTATCAGCAATTACCGTATCAACAGGCAAAATTAAATTTACACCCTTAGCTTTTGCTTTTTCGATTAATTCTAATGAAAGTTCTTGTTTATCAGCTTCCAAAAGCGAAGTACCAATTTCGCCACCTTGTGCCTTAGCAAAAGTATAAGCCATACCACCACCGATGATCAGGTTATCTACTTTATCTAATAATTTTTCGATTAATAAGATTTTGTCGGAAACCTTCGCGCCACCCATAATTGCAGTGAACGGACGTTCTGCATGGTTTAAGATTTTTTCTGCGTTTTCCACTTCAGAAGCCATTAAATAACCGAAGTATTTTGCATCAGGGAAAAACTGTGCAATAATTGAAGTAGAAGCGTGTGCACGGTGGGCTGTACCAAATGCATCGTTCACATAAACATTACCAAGTTTAGATAATTTTTCTGCGAAAGCTACATCGCCTTTTTCTTCTTCCTTGTAAAAACGTAAGTTCTCTAATAAAAGGACTTCACCCGGGAAAAGATTTTTTGCCTGGTTAACAGCATCTTCACCAATACAGTCAGCAGCAAATTTTACTTCCAGATCAAGCATGCGGGATAAATCGCCCAGAATATGTTTTAAAGAATATTTATCAGTCGGACCATCTTTTGGTCTGCCCAAGTGAGACATTAACACTACAGAGCCGCCATCATTTAAAATTTTTGTGATGGTTGGCAATGCCGCACGCATTCTTTTATCATCGGTAATTTTAAATTCATCATCCAGAGGCACATTAAAATCTACCCTGATAAGCGCTTTTTTATCTTTAAAATTTAACTGATCGATTGTTTTCATGTTTATATATTATTTTAGTTTTAGTCTCATTTCGTAGTGAATACCAATACCTGGAATATCAAATTCAGGTGATTCATTGATAAACCCTATTTTTTTATAGAAAGGCGCAGCAGCAGACCTTGCATTGCACCAAAGGTAATCTGTTTTGTACTCCTTTAAATATTCGATTGCAAAATTGATTAGTGCTGCTCCATAGCCTCGGCCACCATAATCAGGATGGGTAGCCATTCCGCGAAGTTGATAACCTTCTCCATCTTCAGGAAAAAAATCGTTACGCATAAAAGTAGCTATAGATAGGATTTGATCATCTTCCACATAACCGAGATGGAAGGTATCGTAGGCTTTATCTCCATCGAAAACACATTCATTCAATGGCTTACCGTTTCTTAACATCAGGCTTCTGAGTGGAAGAACTTCTTCAGGAAGAATGAATTTAACCATATATTACTTTATCAAAAGTTGTGTATCTAACAACAAGGCAGATACAAGGATGTTTTTCAAGAGCCTTGGCAAAGTTAGCAAAGCATTTGAAACCTGATTAAAAATTGAGGTAAGAATTTTGATAGTTGCTTTTCAGCAGAAAGCCATTATGGTTGCAATTAGAAATGCAAAGAGTATAAGGCGGGACAACTCAAATGATAAAAAGCAGCCATAAAACCCAATCTATAGAATTTTATGGCTGCCTTTAAAATTTATTTACTTTTAAGCTCATTAACCGGAGTGGTTAGGGCAAAAGCTTTATGTACTTTTTCTACTTCCAGTTCTTTAGCTAAAGAAAATTCTGCAGATTGTTTTATGGCTAATGATGAAGCACCAATTGACACTTTATAGGTTCCTGCTTCGGCTACCCATGCACTTCTGCTTTCCATAAACGAAGCCAGATCTTTTGGCGATAACGTTAATTGTACCGTTTCTGACTGACCTGATTTTAACAACTTTGTTTTAGCAAAAGCTTTTAATTCCGCTACAGGTTTATCGATATTTTGATACGGTGCTGAAAGATAGAGTTGTACAATTTCCTTCCCTGCAACCTTCCCAGTGTTTTTTACCGTAACTGAAGCCGTCAACTTTCCATTAAAAGTTTTGCTACTCAATTTTAGATCGGAATATTCGAAAGTGGTATAAGATAATCCGTAACCAAACTCAAAAGATGGTTTCACTTTGAAGGTATTAAAATAGCGGTAGCCAACATAAATGCCTTCTGCATAGGTTACGTTTTCCGGATTGGAAGCTGGTGTACCTAACCAGTTTTTAGCCGATGGAGTATCTTCATACTTCACCGGGAAGGTCATGGTTAATTTTCCAGAAGGCGTTACTTTTCCACTAAAAATATCGGTTACAGAGTTTCCACCTTCCTGACCTGGCTGCCAAGATAATAAGATCGCATCCACTTTATCTTTCCAGCTAGCAGTTTCAATTACGCCACCAATATTTAAAATCACTACTACCTTTTTGCCTTTTGCATGGAAAGCTTCGGTTACGTTATCGATCAGGCTTACCTCGTCTGCTGCTAAATTAAAATCGTTATCTACCGTTCTGTCGCCTCCTTCACCTGAATTTCTTCCGATGGTAATAACAGCCAATTCAGTTGAGGCTGCTTTTTTCGCAATCAATTCTTTACTCAAATCTAGCTCAGGTAATCTTTGTGGCAATGCCAGGATTCCGCGTTTTTTACGGCTTTCCAGTTCTGCTGCCTTTTCTTTTGCTGCAAATGGCGTGTACATGGTTTTAAGTTCTGCATCCAATTGATACCCTCCTTTTTCCAACCCTTCAATTAAGGAAACGGTATAAGCTTCATTTACATCTCCACTTCCGGTTCCGCCTGCAATAAAATCGTATGAGGTTACGCCAAATGCTGAAATGGCCTTTTCTTTGGTTTGGTAGGGCAATAAATTATGCTCGTTTTTAAGCAAGATCATTCCTTCAGCAGCTGCATTTCGGGTTACTTCGGCATTGGCCTTTAAGTTTGGCTTATCAGTATATTTATACTTCGCCATGGTTGGCGATTTAAAAACCAGTTCCAAAATTCTTTTAATGTTGGTATCTACCACCGCTTTTGAAAGCTTGCCATTTTTCATGTTTTCTAAAATGGCCTTTTTTTGTGCAGGAAGTCCGGGCATTAATAAATCGTTTCCTGCATCAAGCTGTTCCACCACATTACTGGTTCCACCTTGTAACGCACTGAATCCAGCATAACCACCAAACCAATCGGTCATTACAATCCCTTTAAAGCCCCATTCATCGCGCAAGATATCAGTTAACAAATCTTTTCTTGCTGAAGTATAAGTTCCATTGATCAGGTTGTAGGATGACATCACTGTCCATGGATTAGATTCCTTTACCGCGATTTCAAAGCCTTTTAAGTAAAGCTCTCGCATGGTTCTTTCGGTGATGTGCTCATTAATCGAAAGGCGATTCGTTTCCTGGTTATTGGCTGCAAAATGTTTAATGGAAGTACCTACACCGTTTGATTGGATTCCATTTACCATAGCCGCAGCTATTTTACCCGAAATAAGCGGATCTTCTGAATAGTATTCAAAATTGCGCCCGTTCAAAGGGTTTCTGTGGATGTTTAAGGCTGGAGCCAAAAGCACATCAACCCCATATTCTTTCACTTCATTGCCCATGGCTTTACCAACGCTCTGGATTAATTCTGGGTTCCAGGTTGAGGCAAGCGCAGTTCCCACCGGAAAAGCTGTACAGTAATAGGTATTTTTATTGTTATCGCGGATGGGTTTGATGCGCAATCCGGCAGGACCATCGGCCACAATAATTTCCGGAATCCCTAAACGTTTGATGGCATAAGTTCCACCAGCCGCTCCAGGAACCCGACCTTCTATTGCACCCACTACTGGCGTTAAACCATCAAAACCTGGCATTCCGGTTCCCATTAACATTGATGCTTTTTCCTCATCAGTCATTTTGCTGATCAGATCATCAATGCGCTCACTAATTGGCAAGCGGTAATCTTCATATTTATCTAACTTGCCATTTCGGTTTAAATCTTCGAAAGTAAAACCGTTAATGGAAATTTTTGGGAATTTTTCTGTGCCTTTTGAGGGTGCATTTTTCCAGGAGATATTTGAAAATACCAATGCTGCCATCAGCGATAGCTTTAAAGTCTGATTTACGTGATGCTTTTTCATGTTTTATATATTTGGCTATAATTAGTTTAATAATTTGTGATATTTTAACCAGTCTTCAAACCGATCAGCCCAGCTATCTACTGGTAGGTTTTGTTTGCCCATTCCAAAGCCATGACCGCCTTTTTCATACATGTGCAACTCTACCGGGTAACCACCTTCAAGCCATTTGTTATACAACTGAATACTTCTTGGTGCCAGTTTTAGCTGATCATCTGTTGCGGCACACACAAATAAAGGAGTATTGAGTTTAGGTAAGGGCTTTTGCAAGAGTTCTGCGGAAACACCTCCATAAATAGACGCTGCAAAATTTGGAATAAAGTTGCTGTTATTATTCAATACGGTTTGCATGGCGACCGTACTGCCCGCAGAAAAACCGATGATGCCAATCTGATTGATTTTTACGCCTAGTTTAGCCGCATTTTCATAAACATATTGAAGAGCTTTCTTTCCATCCTGTGCTGCCATTTCAACCAATGGTACGGTACTTTTTTCAAAAGCTGCACGGTCTTTCAGCTTATCCATCATTTCCTTTGCTGGATCATTCGAAATGGTTTTGAGTAAACGATATTTCAATACTAATGCGGTAATTCCCTTTTCACTTAGTCGCTTGGCTAAATCTATTCCTTCTCTATTAATAGATAAACTCTGAAATCCACCACCAGGAGCAATTATGACGGCTGTACCTGTATTTTTCACACCCTCGGGCACCTTGTAAACTATAACAGATGGCTCTGTTACATTGTAAACCACTTCTGTTTTAAAGAGTTCGGAATAGACCTGTGCTTCTTTCTGCTTCCAGTTTTCAGATCCTGGTGCTTTGCCATTGTATAGTTTAATTGCTTCCTGTGCTTTAACTGAAAAAGAAAAGCTAAGTGCAGTAAATAGTAATAAGGGAATTTTATTTTTCATATAATTTATTTTATTATTTAATCTTAAACCGTAAATGTTTTAATAGCCTAACTGTCAGAATAGCCAAGCGTGGAACCACGGTTATTTTTAACGATGGAGAACTGTTGCGCACATAACGAAAAGTTCGCCAACAGGACCATAGACAGAATTACTGTAATTTTCTTCATTTAGTTAGAATCTGAAATTTAATGAGGCCTCAACGGTAAACGGACGGATATAAGAACCTACTAAAATTTGGTTATAATAAGCAGATGCGTCTGTAATTAACTCTGCGCCATTGATGGTACCTTTTGCACCAGTCTGGTTTAAGAAGTTAACCGCAGTTACACCGAAATCGAAATGTTTGTTCACCTTATAGTTTATGCCACCAAAAGTTTCCCATCGGGCAGCAAAATAAAGTGCATTGGTTAAGTTAGCAAATTGCTTGCTGAAATAGCGGAAACTGGCCCAAACTTTAAAATCTTTGTAGGTATAACTTGGATCAATCTCCATTAACACTTTAGAAATTTCCAATACGTTTTTATTATCATATGAGTAGTTATTTCCAAAGGCGGTGAAGTTGTAGTTTTTATAAATTGGATTTTGAAAAGTAACTAGATAGTGGATATTGAATCCTTTAAACGGATTGGCTACGATATCGGTAGTCCAACCCAATGTTTGAATGTCATAGTTGACTGTAGCCACCTGCGATTCACTGGCATTGCCAGGGTTCACCAGGTTTAAACGAGAGAAGTAATTGTTTCTGGTTAAATAAGTGGCCTGAGAAACGACACTAAATTTATCGTGATTATAGTAGATACCAAAAGCACCAAGCGGACTTTTAGTTTTAGACATGTTTGGCACCACCGCACCTGAATAGCTTTCCAATCGACCGTTATTCTCCGCATAGGTAAAATCAGCAAGTAAGCCAAGCCTATTGGTAATTTTGTAAACGGCATTTACTGATCCACCTAAATGGAACCAGTTGTTATCAATTGGGCTTGTTTGCGTAGGATCGAAGACAAAGCCTGCAGTACGTGGTGTTTGGTAATAATTTCCACTTAATTTCTGGTATCTTAAATTAATGCCATAGTTAAGGGAGAATTTATCTGAAATACTCCAGTTGTCTGAAAAATAGGTAGACAATTTATTTTCATAACCATCATGATATTCTCCGCCAACATTATAATTGTAAAAGCCATCGGCATCCGTGTTTGAAGTTCCGCCTGGTGTATTTCGCACCAGCTTTTCCGGATTGGCCGAAACGGTTTGATAATAGAAGGACCGGCTAGAAGTATATTGATCCACATTATAATAATATTCGGTTAAACCCACCCTTAGATTGTGGTTATTTACTTTTTTTGTCAATTCAAATCTTGAAAGAAAAGTTTGCGTAGGCGTTTTTGGTGTAGACAAGCCCAGCATAGAATTTACGTTTCCGGTATACGCTTGTCCGTTGTTTACGTAAGAAAAGCCATCGTTTGATCCCGCCTGAAGAATGCCTAAAGGAATATTGGTAAGTGTTGTGGCTTTTGCAAATCTTAAACGCGTACTGAAATTAAATTTCCAGTCGTTTTTAAGCTTGTAATTTCCAAGCACATCAAAACTGTGTGAACTTGATGCCGCATCATTTCCACCTTCATTTTTAAAAGAAAATGCTCCTGTACGGATATCCTTAAACTTCATAATCCCATCATTGATGATGTAAGAATCCCTGCCAATTCTAAAATTATCCAGCTCCTCAACCTGTCCGTTCTCTTTGTATTTAAACACGGCATAATTGGTTAATGAAATGGAATTGGCATATTTATATAGAAAACTGATCTCTCCTTTATCTTTTTTGAATCGCTTCGTTAACCCAGCACGATAAATTTGTGTTTTATCAGAATAATTGGAAAATTGAACATCAAAAGAATTGGGATCATAGTTTTGATAAATTCCAGCTACATATGACCAACCATTTGATATTGGCCCCGAAACGTTTACATCACCTTTTAACCAACCATAATGGCTGCCTGATAAGTTACCTACAACTTCTAATTTCGGTGTACCCAGTTTTGTATAGGAATTAACCGCAAAACCCAGATCTCCTGTAGTAATTACTGATTCTCCTATTTTTAATAAACCTGTTTTTTGCAGGCTCACACTTTGGCGCCAAGTTCTGTTTGGTAATTCGGGCCAAAAAAAGTAAACAACAGGCAGGTTATTTTCCTGAATGGTAATGCCACCAACTGTGGATGGCAAACCAATATTTACATCTCGGGGGCCGGTATTATTTGCCGCATTTAGCATTACATTTCGGTTATCTTCTTCTTTTTTTTCTGCTATTTTCTTTTGGGGGATGGAATCTCTTCTTATTTTTTCCTGTGCATAGGATGAAATGCTCCATACAGATAGGATTAATAAAAAGGTACGCTTTAGGGTGCTCATAGCCAACTGGGATTAAGTATGTAATTTTTATAGTAGTTTTCAGCAAAAAAATGAAGGAAAGCGACATTGGTTAGCATAAATCAGCATATTTATCATTGCTTCATTATGAAGCAATATTAATATGTTTAATTAAGAAAAACAAATTATTAATTTTAGAAGTCATTAATTCACATAAAATAAACCTATGACCAACCAGGATATTAAAGATGCAAGTGCGGAGTTATGGCAAAATTCAATCCCTCATATTTCAATAGACAGTGTGGTATTCGGCTTCCTGAACAACCAGTTAAATGTGTTATTGCTTAAAATTAAAGAGGAAGAAAACTGGATTTTGCCAGGTGGATATTTACAAAAAAATGAGGGAATTGATGATGCGGCCAAAAGAATTTTATATGAAAGAAGTGGCGCTGATAAAATATTTCTGAATCATTTTGGGGTATTTGGTGATCTCAACCGTTCTGAAGGATATTTTAAGGATTACCCGGATGATTTATGGCATAAGCAGCGCTTCATCACCATTGGATATTATGCATTGGTTGATCAGACACAGGTTAATCCTATTCCAGATCACTTTACTGACTGTTGTGAATGGAAGCCTGTTCACCCGATTCCTAATATGGTAATGGACCATGAAATCATCATAAAAAAGGCACTAAGTACTTTAAGGGAGCACATTAGCCATAAGCCAATTGGCTATAATTTACTACCGGAAGCATTTACACTTCCTGAGTTACAGGGTTTATACGAGGCTATTCTTGGAGAAAAGCTAAATCGTGGAAATTTTTATCGCAAAATGATGCGTTATGATATCCTTATAAAATTAGATGAGCAACGGAGAGGTGGTGCCTACAAAGCGCCCGACTTGTATAAATTTGATGAGGATAAATATAAAAAAGCATTAGGTGGCTTAAACTGGTAGCTTAAAAAACACCTTAATTTTTTACAGAAAATTAATTGTACTGGTTCGCCTGATTAATTTTTTTAACCACATCTACCAAGCGTGAACTGTAACCAAATTCATTATCGTACCAGCCAACCACTTTAACCATATCCCCTACTATAGAAGTTAAAAGTGAATCAAAAATGCAGGAATGGGGATTATTAATAATATCCACAGAAACAATCGGGTCTTCAGTATATTCAATCACACCTGCCAGTTCATTTTCCGCAGCAGTTTTAAATGCTGCATTAATTTCGGCAATGGTTGTTTTCTTTTTTAATAAACAGGTAAAATCAGTTAACGAACCATTTAAAACAGGAACCCTTATTCCGGCGCCGCCTAAACAGCCATCCAGCTCTGGAAAGATGTGGGTAATGGCTTTCGCTGCACCTGTAGTGGTAGGAATAATGGAAGAAGACGCTGCTCTTGCCCGGCGAAGGTCTTTGTGATTGGAATCATGGAGGTTCTGATCACCAGTCATGGAGTGAATAGTGGTAATGTAACCTTCTTCTACTCCCCAGTGATCATTTAATATTTTAATCATTGGTGCAATATTGTTGGTGGTACAGCTGGCATTGGAAATAATTTTACTTTTTAAATCAATTTGGCTTTCATTAACACCTAATACCACCATCGGAATATCATCTGCAGCAGGTGCTGAAATCAATACTTGTTTAGCTCCTGCCGTAATGTGTTTGCCAGCGGTCTCCATCGTTAGATTTTTTCCAGTACAATCAATCACCAGATCTACCCTCAAGGCAGACCACGGAAGCTCATCAGCTTCTTTAATCGAAAAAACGGGAATGGCAAGTTTGCCAATAACCAGTGCATCTGGTTTTGCAGCTACTTCTCCATTAAAAACACCGTGTACAGAATCGTATTTAAAAAGATGAGCCATGGCTTTTGCATCTGCCAAATCGTTAATGGCAACTACCTCAAAGCCTTCTAGCAATGCCAGGCGTAAAAAAGTTCTGCCTATTCTCCCGAAACCATTAATTGCCAGCCTCATTTTATTAAAATTTAGAGCGCAAAATTAATGTTTATTTCCAGATTACAGCTTGATCGTAAATTCAGCCTTCATTTATTTACGCTTCGCAAGCGAGACTGTTTAGTAAGCTGCCTCGAAATCAGCAAATTGAATATCATACAGATTCCAATTAAAAGAAATATTAATAGAAAACTGCCCATATGTTGCAAGAATATGGTGGAAAACATGGTAATACAGTTTAAAATTACAGTTAACATTACAATTTTATCAGGCTTGAAACCTAAATCTTCAAGCCTATGGTGGATATGGTTCCGGTCACCGAGAAATGGCGATCGTTTTTTTAAAATCCTAACGGTAAAAATGCGAAGAGAATCGAAAATTGGAACTATTAAAATGGAAACGGCAATGGCAGGTGCAGAATAAAATGCGGGTGTATTGGTCCCCGTAAATTTATTCAGCTCTATAAACTTAATTGCCAATGCAGCTGTGGTTAAACCAATAATTAACGCACCTGTATCGCCCATAAATATTTTAGCCGGAAACCAGTTGTACTTTAAAAAGCCAGCAATGGCACCAGCTAGTGCAAAAGCTATAAAGGCATAAGGCAACTGATGCATAATAGCAAAGCATACACCAAAACTCAAACTAGCCAGAATGCCTATTGTTCCGGCCAAACCATCAATGCCATCAATCAGGTTAAAAGCATTGTTTAAAAAGATAATTAGAATAATAGAAAACACACCTCCGCCCAAGTAATTAATCTCATTAATCCCCAACACCCCGTACAAGCTGGTAAGCCTGAAATCTCCAAAAAAAACAAGTATGGAGGCAACAATTAATTGCAGCAAAAATTTGGTACTCGTATTGGTACCATAAACATCATCCTTTAAACCTAAACCTGCTAAAATAATACAGGAAACAATTAAAAAGTTAGCTTCTTTAAAACTAATGAATGCTGAAAACAATAATGTACAGATGGTAAAGCTAGAAACGATTGATAACCCACCTAGTCTTGATATATTTTCTGCATGACTTTTACGATGCAAATCGCTAACATCAAAAAGCTTATATTTTAATGAAGCATGAATAATTGATGGAATACTAAATATTACAAGTAGTAGCGACAATAAAAATATTGCACCATAGAATACTTCTGGAGTAGTTGCTAAAAATTGTGTAAACAAAACTGGGGAGCTATTTTAACAAAGATAACAATCATTGTAGTTTTTCTTTGTTCTTTTTATTCTTTAAATTGATAATTCTCATAGCTTTTTTCAAACATGTTTATGGTTATTCCAGATCAATACTGTGGTAACTTTGTTTCACCGTAAAAAACCTTCAAATATTTGAACAAAAAACGAATGGAGAAATGAGAAATGTAAACCCTTGCTGATCAATTAAATAAATACTACCAATATTGTATAATCTTTGATAGCTTTTTCCAGAACAACACTTTGATAGGATTTGGAATTCGATTTCTTTTTAAAGCTTTGTAATCATTTTTGAAAGCTCGCGCTAAGCTGGATAGATTTTTATTACTTACCCCACCCATTCTCATATTAACCATGAGTATGGATAAGTAGACAGCCTTTATCTGGTGTACAAAGAAATACCTTAAAATGAGATCATAATCTGCAGCCGTTCCTATATCTAGCGCATAATTGCCAAACTTTTCAAATAAATCCTTTTTAATGTAGAGTGTAGGATGAGCCGGCATCCACCCTTTTGCTATATCCAGTTTATCTGCCTGTTTAGATTTCCATGCCCTTAAAATTTGATTACCCACCGGCCTGATGTAATTCAGATCACCATAAACGGCATTAATTTCAGCATGTTCTGTAAAAGCTTTTGCCACCTGTGCAATCACATTTCCATCCGCAAGCATATCATCAGCATTTAAAATCCCAACCACATCTCCTGATGCCAGAAGAATGCCTTTGTTAATGGCATCATATAATCCTCGATCGGGTTCAGAAACTAAGTGTGTTATTGCATGCCGATAATCTTCCACAATTTTAAGGGTGCCATCCGTAGAAACGCCATCCACAATAATATACTCAATATCCTGATGAGATTGACTTATGATTGATTCTATACACTCTTTTAAGTAAGCCTCTCCGTTATAAATTACGGTAATTATGGATATTTTCATGTTTGACTCGCAAAGGCTTTTTACGTATGGTTAAAAAAGATACTCCTGCCGTAAAGATAAATAATAGCGGGGTAAAATCATCAACAGGGCATTCCTGATAATATGTTCCTTTAGTACCTGCTTTACCATGCCCGATACAACCAGCCGATGGATGTGAAGGATCTAAAGTCCATTTACAATCAGCAGCAGGATAAAGCTCGCCCGGTGTATTTGAATATATTCCACCTGGCGGATTGCTTTGATAAGTAAGCAACTCTGGGTATCCGGGAACCAGGCAACCATATTCTGCAAAAACGAAAAATGGGATGAGATAGAGAGGGATGATTAAGCATAACTTTTTCATAAGCTAATGGATTAATCATACCCGAATGTAATGAAATATTTTGTTTTTTAAATATTAATTATACTTAAATTAATTATTTATTAGTTTTTATACATCAGCTTATTCTTACAATACTTTTGAATGTAATGAATCATGCTACGTAACCTATAGCTATATTATATTTGAAATCATACCTATAACATTTTGTTCTCATTTATGCAGGCGACAAACATAAAAAGTAGAATGCTACCTAAACTTAGCCTTATTATATTTGAAACCGTGATCATTAGTGGCTAGGCATAGGGATATTTCTTCCAGCATCTTTTATATAACGAATAACATTTTTTATTTCACAATCAGTTAAAGTGTCCATTCTTGCAGTTTTAAACGATCCAGTTTTACTATACCATCCTTTATGTTTTTTAGTAAAGGCATAATTGATCAGTTTTAAGCTATCCATTTCAGCTAATTCCTCAAATGTTGATATTTCATTTAATCTTTTACTTGCCCAAATATGGCAATTATAACACCCCAGATTAGAAACAATTTGATGAACATCATAGGCATAATATCTGCAGTCTTTAAGTATCTTTTTATTACTTACAATATTATCTTTGGATTTCGGTTTGTTTACACATGCCACAATGAATAAAAATAAAAAACTACCGAAACTTAGCCTTATTATATTTAAAACCATAACTATTATTGGCTGGGTAATGAAATATCACGATCAAAATCCTTAATATATCGAATTACACTTCTTATTTCGCAATCGCTCAATGTATCTATTTTTGCATTTTTATATGGACCATTCTTACTAAACCAACCTTTATGTTTTTTAGTAAAGGTATAATCAATAAGTTTTAAACTATCCATTCTTGCTAAACCACGAAAAGTAGGCCAGCCCTTATCATCTTTAATAGCTAAATCAGGTGATAAATGACAGAATTTACAACTTAAATTAGAAACAATTCGACCTGCATTATAAACATTGTATTTACATGTATCAGCTATTTTTTTATTTAAATTATTTTTTTTTGGTTCTATTGTACAGGCAGATATAAAAAAAAGAATTAAACTACCTAAGCCTAGCTTTGTTATATTTGAAACCATAACTATTATTGGCTAGGTATAGCAATACTTCTTCCAGCATCTTTAATATATTGAATTGCACCTTTTATTTCGCAATCATTTAAAGTGTCCATTCTTGACGCTTTAAATGTTCCTGTTTTACTATACCATCCTTTATGTGCCTCTTTAAATACATATTTAATAAGCTTTAAACTATCCATATTGGCTAAGCCACGAAATGTAGGCCAGCCTCTGTCATCCTTTAATTCAAGATCAGGTGCAAGATGACAGTTTCTGCAACCAAGAGTAGAAATAATCTGACCAGCTTCATACCTATAATACCTACAAGTATCAACTATCTTTCCTTTACCCAACGTTTTTTGATTGGATAAGGGTTTATTTACACAAGCTGCTGTAAGTAAAAACAGCATGCTACCTAAACTTAGCCTTATTATATTTGAAACCATTAGTTTTGTTATTTATAAAAATTCTTAATAACTGAATAGTATTATTGCTAACATTAGAATAATTGCCTTTTAACATCCGCCTCAGATCTCCCATAATAAAGTGCATCATATCACCTCTTTCCGTGTCTGAAATAGATTGGCCTGTATTATCATCTAGGTGATACATTAATCTTTCCTTTTTGCCATGATCTTCAATATCATCTAAACCCAACGTATGAAAAAATTCATGAACTCCTAAATATCTATTTTTTTTCCATATATCATAAGTTATTACGGCAGGGCCACCCTTTCCATTTGTAAGGCCACCAGAGTAATGGCGCTTGCCATATTGATCAGTAAACTGATGGCCAATACTGTCTACTACAGCCAAAACAAAATCATTTCCTCTTAATTGATTCAACATATTAATTTGAATCACATTAACGCTAAAGTTAAAATTATA
Organism: Pedobacter psychrotolerans; assembly: GCF_004340665.1. Lineage (GTDB taxonomy): Bacteria > Bacteroidota > Bacteroidia > Sphingobacteriales > Sphingobacteriaceae > Pedobacter > Pedobacter psychrotolerans. The sequence continues at coordinate 287,196 of NZ_SLWO01000001.1, read as the reverse complement.
ACGGATGGAATAAGTCCAAGTTTTATCTTTATCGAAAGCCTTTTTTACAGCGTTATACTTTAAAAAATTAATTCCACTCTTATACCCACCGCCCCTTAATTTAGAGGTAATCACTTGTTGGGTAAAAGTCATCAGGCTATTTAAATCGGGCGCACCATTGGTAGTGAGATCAAGCACTTTTAAGGTGATGGTGAAATCGCCATATAGCGTTAACTCACCACTACCATTATCACTAATGCGAAGGTTTTTGGCTACTATACCACCAGATAAAGGCTGGTTTTGCAGCAAAGAAATATTGGATTTTAATTCATCGATTAAATCAGTAGGCATCACAACTAGATTATAGTATTATAAACATAAAAATAAATCATGTAAATAATAAAATTTACATGATTATTCTAAATTTGTTTACAAATTCTAATTATTAGTTATAGCCCAAAAATTACATTACTTCTTTGCAAAAGAATATAATTGAGTTAATTCTAGATAGGAAAGTTACAATATTGTATTTAGTAAATCTATAATTCACTTAACGCATTGCTCAATAAATCCTTATTACAAATCCTTTCCCTTCAAAGGGAAAGGTGCCGACAGGCGGATAGAGGTTAAATCAAATTTCTGGTTATTTTTCCTTTTATAATATATAGCGACGTAATGTTGCTTTTGTCGATGATGGTATCACCTTTAAAATTTGGATTAGAAGAACGTAAAATTAGCTTATTCTGATCAGCATGCTGATAAATCATCTTAATGCTTCGCAAGTGGTTTGCCTTTTCATCTGTCATTACAACATAAGCTTCACCCCACTGCAATACATCAAAATTTGTTATCTCTCGAATAGCTATAATTTCACCAGATGCATATCTCGGATACATACTATCTCCATAAACCGGAAGATATGCCGTACAATCATTAAAAGGTTTATAATTCACAAAATACTCGGCCTGTTCTTCCATTAATATTAATGTATCTGCATCTGATAAACTAATATCAAAGTACGGCACACCTTCTTTAGCTTCTGATATAACCGGCCCAATTTTCATTATCGGTTCTCCAACACCAGTCTCCAGCCACTCAATATTTACATTCAATTTGTACACCAACCGATCTTTAATAAATGCAGAAATCCTACTACCTCTACCACGTAGTATATCTGACAGTGAACCGTCTTTGATGTTAAGTGCAAGGGCAAAATCTCTTTGCGTTCTAAAATTTAATATATCCATCAACGATTTTAAACGATCTATTTCAGTCATGAGAAAAAATGTTAATAAGTTATGCTAAATAAATTTAGTATTACTTAATTTTAGTATTATTTTTGTTATGCAACACGCAAGGTAAATAAATTTTAAATTAAAATTAAGCTCATGAAAAGTATTGAAACCAATTTGCAATTGCATCCCTCCTTTTTATTTTATGAAAAATTTTTTGAACTTAAAAGTATGTCTAACCACCTTTTCTTTATGGACGAGTGGCTGGCACTCACGTTGACAGAGCAGCCCGATGATCCTAAATATGCACCATCTGATCTGCTATTTTTTTATCAGCTCCTCGTAGAATTTTATGAAGTTTCATTTGCATTAAATGAAGAAACATCAACCGCTAAAAATTTAATTATTGAGCACACCACCGTAGCAGAAGAGATGCTCAGCTATACCAGTTACCTCTATTGTGATCAAACCCGGCATTTAACTGATGACGAATTAATGCAACCACTTAAAGTATTTAATTTTCTTGAAGAACAGCAATTGGCTACATATAAAAGTTTGCTTTATGACTGGCTCAGCCATTCATTGGAGCAAGGCATCACAGATGGTTTTGATTCCTCTATTTATTCGCTCTATCGCAACACCAAAAGGTTAATTGAGGCCAGCTGGCTGATCTATGAACGATTATTGAGGGCATTAGAGCAGCGATGCATAGTGATAAAAATTGGTCACTTTCAGGATACCTGCCCAACCTTACTAAGAAATGAATATCTAAAAAATCCTTATCATCAAATTATTCAGTTTTTCAGAGAAGGAAGCCTGGGCAGTTATCGCGATCAGCTCAAAGCATGGTTTAAAGCGGTTATAGCAAATAACCTAACTATGGCACCACCGGATTTTATATACCTGCATGACCAGCTGACCCGGCTTCTGGAAGCTTGTTACCTTATTTCAACCTATCAAATTCCGACCTCAACGCTTACTTCAGCTTCAGCACAACCCCATCTTTTTTCCAGTTGGCTTGCCCTGCAGAACATCATCCATACATCGCCGGAAAAGAACGATCCTTACGCCATTTTAACTTTGCAGGAAGATGAAAAGGACAGCCCCCTTGACGTTTTCCACCCATTACTCACTCTTGAAAACATTTCTAACATCAGAGAAGACTTAAAAGAATGGAGTTATTGTGGTTCAAGAGCTGGCCATATTGCTCCAGCTACAGGCAGTGCCTTTGATTTATATGAAATACTGATCAAAATCATGGAACTTGCTTTATTACTGGTTGCGGTTGATGAAGACAAGTTATACTTACATTTTCACAATGAAACATTTATAAACCGATAAGATGAACTTCAACCCCTTGGAAACGAACAGAATCCTTGCTGCTCTTCCTCAAAAGCAGTTTAAGCATCTGCTGGAACTGATCACCAGTCTGATTCCGCTGGCCTATATTTTCCAGCGCAGGGCCGATACTAGGCTCATCACCTTGATTATGGTTTTAGACCGCTTTCAATACCAGGCCAGTGATGTCACAAGAAATATGCTGGAGTTTATTGCCTTGGGCAAGATTAATATAGACATCAGGTATTTTTCTTATGGAACCATGCATGATATGTTAGCGCGTGGCAATTTATTTTATTCCAGCTACTGTCGTCGCGAACATTGTATATATCAATCTGCCCCGCAATACGAATTGATTGAAACACCTGCATGTAAATTATCCAAAATCCGGGCAAATTCTGCCTTGGTGATTCATCATGGACTGGAAAAGGCCAAAAGTTTTCAGGAAGGTGCGTTATTATATTTTAAGGAAGGCAAATTTCAGCTGTCGGCTTTTATGCTTCATCAGGTGTGCGAACAGATATTTAGCCTGATTATCAAATTATATGAAGAAAGAGCACCTAAAAGTCATCAATTAATTTTACTTCAAAAAACTGCCGGGTTTTATCTGCCAGCAATTAAGAATATTTTCGACATTAAAAAGAGTAAAGAATTAAAATGGCTTGAATTGCTTCAACAAGCTTACATTGGTGCACGCTATGATGATGATTACGAAATAGCGCCTGAACATTTGGCTTATTTGGAGGAAAAGATTAATGCCTTACTTAACAGATTAATTGAAATTTTAAGTTTGCAGATTGCTTTAGATGATTAGAATCATTTATTTAATATAACCTTTCTCCTTCGGATAAAAAACAAGCCCAATGTACCTGCAGCTGCTGCAAAAGGAAGGGTTAAATCATCTAAATCGCACTGAACAGGAGACTCTAAACGAGTATATGTTACAGTACTACCTAAAGGAAGCAAATTTCCATTTGCAACACATACCGATACCGTAGCTGGGCCAGTGACTGGCGTAACATTAGCTGCTCTGGGGCAAGCATTTGAAAGCGTACTTAAGCTTGGATTATCAAAATTTCTAACACTAACTGAAACAACTACAGTAACCGTTAAATATCCATTTAAGTTAGTAAATACATTGTTTCCAATTAAACACCCTGTTGATTGAGCAAAAAGATCAAAAGTAAGGGTGGATAGTAATAAAATTAAGAAGGCGAATCTCTGGAACATTAATTTGATTTTGACTCAAAACTACTACAGAGATGAATGAGATACTACATTCACTTTATTCAAGATCAATAACTTACATGTAAAAATACTGAACAAGTATGAACAGCAATTAAGGTTAGAATTAATTTGCGAGGTGTTAAAGGCCAGAAGCGTTGCAGACTTCACCAGTTTAATGCCTACGCTGAAAAATCAAAAGCTAGTGGAGACTGACGAAGTTTTCCATCACACCACCCATCGAAACTTCGTAAGTCGGATTTGCAAACTTGCTAAGTTTCAAAAGCCAAGAGTGTGGCAGAACTTCGCCAGTTTAATGTCTACTATATAAAATCAAAGGCTAGTGGAGACTAACGAAGTTTTTCATCACACCCCCCATCCAAACTTCATAAGTCGGATTTTAAACGAGACTGGTATTTTTGCGAATAACTGGTAACGAGATCACTCCGCTTACCAGCACTAAAAAAGGCAAATAATCATCTACAGGAAGATTATTAGGACGTGAAGAGGTGCACTTATTTGGATCTTTATACGTATAGCCAACAATTGTTCCCTCGCCATTAGGCGTAGCATAACGTGATGATGCCACTACACATTCATGCTGTCGCGATGATGGGTTCCGCCTGATATCATGACTAGCAGGAACAGTTACATGCCCACCGTATGGCGGTATAGATGAATCCCAAACTTGAAATCCATCGTAATCATTTATCGCCTCACAATCATATGCCCTGCCATTTCCTTTATTGATTGGAACTGCTGATGAGGTATAATATACTTCAACTATATCATTTGCATTACCATAATATATTGCAGTACCTAAATATTGAGTAGCGATACGCCCTCCAAAATCACAGCCCTTTCCGCTAATTTGAGCGTTAGAATGTAGCGTGATTAATGATACCATCATAATTAATAATCCAATTAATTTATGCTTTAAACTAACCCATTTATAGAAATGATTTAATAGTTGATAAAATAGGTTTCCAATTGATATTGGTTGTAGCGGAATGTTAATAATAGAGACCTTCAAAACGATTTAATAATGTATTACTTACTTTACAAAAGTATTCAAATTAGGAAAATGAACAAAATGATTAAGTAGCTACTACATTAAAAAATGGGATAATTTTAAATTTTGGCATGATACTTTTTTAAGCAAAAACCGCCCTCAATTTATCTAATCGACATTTTCTCTATTTTTTGGCATCAAAAATCACTGCTAAAAAAATTGATCTATATCAATAACATAATTTTTACAAAAAATTTTACGTATTCATTCCGTTCAACAGGTAGAGCTGATGATTTAACAATAATTTATCATTAAGATGATACGAAATCTATACGACTAAAAGGCTTTAGTAATTCAAAGCTTATATGAAAAATGATGCTATTTTTTTTATCTCATTAAATAATGATATAATGTACAGGCATTCAAAATTTAGGGCTTTGAATGCATGCTAAATGTAAAAATTCCACCGAGATTCTTCAACAACAGGAATAACAGATTTATACACCTTAAGCCAGTTGATATTTCCTAAGCATTACAAAAGCAATCCCGCCAACAGCAATAACCATTACCCAGATATAATCATCTAATGAGCATTGATAAACGGTGGTAAAATTTATCGCTACCCCCCTTAAAAACGCACCTCCACCCCCGAATGGTGTACGGCAAACGATAGAGGAAGCTCTGGTAGTTACTTGAGATAGCAGAACGTATTGTATCGTTTTATTTGCATTAGCCGTACAATCGATTGATCCATCAACCTGTTTATAAAATTTGCTATCGTATCTTTCACTACCATCTGCATCAATAGTCATGCTGTAATAAATATTAGCCCCAAATCGACAACCGGGTGTAGCCAGCGTAACCTGGCTAAACACTAAAAAGAAAAATGTAAAAACTAATGACCTAAGCGAACGCTTTTTCATTTTGTTAACTGGTAACATAAAGAACCTAATAAATCGAATCTTTTTGCAACCTGCCGGATCTGCAGCTCACAAAAAATCCTTTGTAAAATTTAAAAAACAATAAATTAAAACTTACTTATTCAGTTCAATTGAGACCAGACTAATGCATGATATACATTTGTCTATTTGAACTCAGAAATCTACTTATTGATAATAAGAATAAAGATTTCACTACAATAAGTATTTATTAGGGATGATTACAAAACGCGGTACTGTTGTGCCGCCTTTGGTAAAAAATATTTGCAAAAATGAAAGTTAATTGGACGACTTAATACGTACGCTTTCTTTATCAAAATTCACTTTACAAATGAAAGCATATTAAGGCTGATATATCATACAAATAATTAATATGTTGACAAATATCAAGAGGTTTCTATTAGATAGAATAAAATTTTCATACAACAGACACAAAAATGTTAAGTACCAGATTCACAAAGCCTTTATAAAATTAGTACAATAGAAATGATAAATGATTTAATTTTGATTTGCCCAGCTCTATTCTACCTAACCTTAATTAAAAACTGCTTTCTGAAGGAGTAGTATACCACAGGCAATATAGCAATTATGAGGTAAATAATCTGGTTATCGATTGGGCATTGATATGTTCTGGGAAACGTAACCGCTGCACCAATAGTATAATTATTTGCATAATTTACATAACATCTCCCACCTTTTGCACTTCTATTTGTAACAGTACTACTAAGTATATAAGTAGCACTTTGGTTGCCAACAGAATTACAGCTGGTATTTGATGAAAATTGAATCCAAGACTCATTAGTATAATACTCATATTTATTGTTTGGCGGATTGGTGACCCGATTGTAATAAATTCGTCCCATGTATCGGCAACCCGCGGCCGCTTGTATCGTCTGACAAAATAAAATAGACATGCATACGCAAAGAAGCGTACTTAAAATAAGTTTTTTTGTTTGGTTAAATGGCAACATTGCACATAAAAAACTGATTAGTTGTGGAATCTGCGGGATGTGCAGTTCACAAAAAATCCTTTAAAAAAATAAACTAGGGTTTACTTATTTGCCTCAATTAGATCAGATTGAGAAATACCATTCACAAGTCAATTGAACGCTGAAATCGCCTTATAAAAAGATTGATTTCTTAAAACAATAAGTATTTATTAGGGATGATTACAAAAGGAAATATAACGGTTATGCTAATGCTGCCTTTAGTGAATTGTTATTTTAAAAATGAGGTACCATCAATCAACTGTATCTATCTCTTCACATTGATTGCCAGTTGCTACAAAAAGCTTTTACTAATACAACTCAATAACGAAATAAAAACTAAGGATTCAATGAGCACTTCTCACTTAAGCTTAACAATGCAAAGAAAAGGAAATAAAGACTAATATATCATACAAACGAATCAAGTATTGATATATATCAACTGCTTTAATATTTCGAAATAGATTAAACTGCCAATGATAACTTGTTAAATAGTTTAAGAAGCCAAACCCCTCTTTTTCAACACTTTTTTAAGCTTTTAGGATAGCAAATATTTTTTTATTAATATTGATACATTCATTATTCAATACTTAAGTGTAAAAATTGAATGAATCACACTTGAGGCTTTAATAAATGAGTAGCATACGTAAATATTAAGGACATAGTGGCATAACCTGATCTGCACTTACAGTAAAGAAATTTTTAAATTGTATTTTTGTTCTACATTTATATTTATGAAAAAACGTTACACATCAGAATTATGCCATATCTAAAATCATGCATCCATTTTCTTTTTATAAGTATAATCATTGCCTCATTTGCCGGTTGTGGTGTTCGTAAAGAACGCACTTTATTTAATGCTCCATCAGATATTGTAACTGATACCATTAAACAGGTTTACGTAGTGAATGATCAGGGCATTAGCGATGCCTACTATAAAATAAAAGTGAATGATCAATTGGCCATTCGTAATGTCCAAAATTTTGAATTTGGTGCAACAGCAGGCAGTTCAGCGAATAGTGGTGCCAATAACAACCAAAACTCGCAAGGAGGTGGCATACAGAATGTGCTTTCTTATCCTGTAGATTTAGACGGTAAAGTGAATTTACCCGCTATTGGCAAGATTGAAGTTGCCGGATTAAGCCGACGCGAAGCAGCCATTAAAATTCAAGAAATTTATAAAAATAAACTATTAAAAGAGCCCATTATAGAACTTAGTGTAGTGAACCTTAAGGTAACGTTACTTGGCGAATTTGGAAAGCAAGGAAATTTCCTGTTGGAACGTGATAACACTACCTTGATTGATATCATTGGTGAAGCAGGAGGAATCAGCAAAACCGCAGATCCCAAAACCTTAAAAATTATTCGTGGCGACCGTGCAAATCCAGAATTAATTTACGTGAACCTAAACGATATCAATAGTTTAGCCAGTAAAAAATTAATCCTCCAGAATCATGATATCATTGTATTACAACCCACCAAAAGTGCCGCAACCAGTGATAAATTACAAGGTTTAAATAATATTTTGCAACCCTTATTAGTCGTAGTGAATTTAGCCGTGCTTATTTTTACAGTAACCCGATAACCACCGTTAGAAAGAACTTGGTAAACACCCTTTCCAACCAGATAAAGCCACCAACAAAAAAATAAAGGCTTTAGCTAAACATCTTGCTTCAAAAAATCCTTATTACACGCCTTTCCCTTCCAGAGGAAAGGTGCCGACAGGCGGATAGGGGCTTTAGCTAACCACCCTGCATCACAAAATCCTTATTACACACATTTCCCTTCAAGTGAAAAGTGCCGACAGGCGGATAGGGGGCATTTCCCATTTGAAACACAAACATTTCCAATAAAATCATTTCTTTTAAAAAATTGATTTTATCTTTATGCTTTAATTGATTGTTCCCAAACTTCAAAAAACCGAAAACATTGACAGAATTAGCGCATGAGAAAAGGGCTGTTAGCCAGAGTATTGACTTCTATAAAATATTCAGGGTATTCTTAAGTCGTTGGTACTGGGTGGCCGGAGCAGTCGCCATAGCGCTTTTTGGTGCCTGGATTTATTTGTGGTATACCCCCCCGATTTACCAGACCGGCGCATCACTTAAGTTAGAAGATAGCAATCCTAGTCTAGGTACTGGTAGCAGTCAGATGGCTGCTCAAAGCTATAATTACACAGATAAAATTCAGGCAGAAAGTTTTACCATCCGCAGCAATGAAGTTATTGCAAATGCTGTAAAAACACTGGATTATAAAATCAGCTATTACCTTAAAGGCCGCGTACGCACTACTGAACTTTATCCCAATGTGCCATTCGTCATTGAAATCATCAAACAAGACAGTGTTAATTTCGGCCGTTCCCTTTATACCGTTACTGGCAAAGATAACCAGCATTTTGAGCTGTCTACAGCTGAGAATGAGAAAAAAAAAGCCACTTACCAGTATAAGCAGATCATAAATATCGGTAATATGTCTTTCCGGATTATGGATAAAATCCCGGCAAACAGCACTTACCAATTTAAATTTAACAGTCAGGAAGATTTTATAGGCCGGGCGATGGGTGGTTTAAATATTGGCGAAGCGGCACGTTTCACTAATGTAATGGGCCTTAATCAAACGGATGGGAATGCTGTTTTTGCTGCCGATATTCTCAATGCCATTATGAAGGAATATGTGAAATATGATGTGATTCAGAGAAGGCGATCAGCCAGACAAACCGTTGATTTTATTAACAGCCAACTGGGATTTATTGATACTGCAGCAGGGAAATCAGGCAATATTCTGGCCAATTACAAAAGCCGCAATAACATAGTAGATATGAGTTCATCTACGTCCATGACAGTTGGAAAACTCACTGATTTTGAAAAACAAAAAACTGACCTTAATTTAAAGCAACTCGGAATTAAACAACTTCAGGAGCAGGTAAATAGCGATAGATCGAAGGTAGCAATCGGTATGGATATCGAAGGAGAAATCAATTCGGGAGTGGGTACCATGGTTACGCAGTTAAACAATTTACTTGCCAGCAGGGAAGCAAAACTTAGCCAGTTTAATAGCGATTCACAGCCTATTAAACAAATTGAACAACAAATTTCTAAAGTGAAGGCTAGTATCAGAAATGGGGTTGCGAGTATGCTTCGCAAGAATGAACAAACCATTCGCTACATCGATAGCCAGATTTCAGGTGTTACACAAAGCATGAGTTCAATTCCTCAGAAGGAACAAAATTTCGTGAAACTGCAAACCAACTTTGAAGTTAACAACAAAGTCCGTTCCTATCTGTCAGAGAAAAAGTTGGAAGCAGAAATGAATGCAGCAGCTATTGTACCAGGGGCCTCTATTGTAAACCCAGCTTACCCCTCTTACTATGTCATCTCGCCAAACAGCAGCAAAGCCTATAGCATGGCTTTGATGATGGGATTAGCTTCCGGATTTGGTTTGATTTTATTGGTTCGCTTTCTTAACCCTTACATTTACGATAAGGAAACCGTTGAAGGTTTAACCCACACCCCTATTATTGGCGTTATTCGCAAATTCCCTGATTACATTGATCAGGATAGCAGACAGGCTTTATCAATATCGAAGCCAAAGTCGGTATTTGCCGAATCCGTTCGCTCTGTGCGAACAAACCTCAGTTTTTTAGCCAGTCATAAAGAAAGTAAAGTAATTTGTATCACCTCAGAAGTATCTGGGGAAGGAAAATCATTTGTAACCATTAACCTGGCCAGTACACTTGCGCTGATCGAAAAGCGGGTGATTCTAGTTGCCGCCGATTTAAGAAAATCTAAATTACACAAGGCTTTTGGCAGTGAAAACAAAAAAGGACTTAGTTCCTTATTATCAGGACAAGCTACTTTGGATCAGGTGAGGATTCATGATGATGTGCACCATATTGATTTTATTCCATCCGGGCCAGTGCCACCTAATCCTTCAGAACTCCTGCATACTGCAGCAATGAAAGACCTTTTGGCTACGCTGGAGCAAGAATATGATTATGTTTTAGTGGATACCGCACCTGTTGGACTCGTATCGGATGCAATTCCGCTGATTAGAACTGCAGATATAAACTTATTTGTCATCCGTTCAGGTGTTTCACAGCAAAGAGCTGCAAACATCCCCGAACGTTTATCAAGAGAATACGGTTTAAGTAATCTGGCCATCATCCTGAATGCATTTGGCGACGATGCCCTTCATGCAAATTACTATACCACAGATTATTCTCGCGGAGGCGGTAATAGCACTTATTACTATTCCGATTACAGTGGTTATTCAGGATCAGGATATTATGATGATGAAAACCGCAAGTGGTGGATGTTCTGGAAAAAGAAATAATAGAATGATCAGGCTTTAAGCTAAACATCCAGCCTCAAAAAATCCTTATTACAAACCCTTTCCCTTACTCGGAAAAGGAGCCGACAGGCATACTGATAGGGGATTTACGTCTTTACATATTGTTCTGTCATTCAGAGCGCAGCGAAGAATCCCTGCGTTTCTAACCACTTCCATATGCCAGGAACCAACTCTTTTTCAATCACCAGACTCAATAAATCCTTATTACAAGCCCTTTCCCTTACTCGGAAAAGGTGCCGACAGGCAAACGAATAGGAGCTTTACGTCTTTACATATTGTTCTGTCATTCAGAGCGCAGCGAAGAATCCCTGCGTTTCTAACCACTTCCATCTGCCATACCCCAACTCTTTTTCAATCACCAGCCTCAAAAAATCCTTATTACAAACCCTTTCCCTTACTCGGAAAAGGTGCCGACATGCGGATAGGGGCTTTACATATTGTTCTGTCATTCAGAGCGCAGCGAAGAATCCCTGCGTTTCTAACCATTTCCATCTGCCAGGCACCAACTCTTTTTCAATCACCAGCCTCAAAAAAACCCTTATTACAAACCCTTTCCCTTACTCAGAAAAGGCACCGCCAGGCAAACGAATAGGGGCTTTACGACTTTACATATTGTCCTGTCATTCAGAGCGCAGCGAAGAATCCCCTGCGTTTCTAACCACTTCCATCTGCCAGGCACCAACTCTTTTTCAATCACCAGCCTCAAAAAATCCTTATTACAAAACCTTTCCCTTACTCGGAAAAGGTGCCGACAGGCGGATAGGGGGCTCTTGACTTATCGCAATAAAAAACCATAAAAAATCATACCAGAATACCGTTAATTGAGTATTTTTGCAGGCATCCCCGCTGCTAACTATATTATATAAGATGACGTGCTTTAAAAGCTATGCCCTTTATTTTATTAAAAAGATCAATAGGAAAATTGATATAACATCCCCTGAATCAACTCCTTAAAGATTAATTAACAATATGATCGACAATAGTTATCGTTGGTATCCTGTTTACACACGTTCTCGGGCGGAGAAGAAAGCTTTTGATGAATTAAACAGAAAAGGAATCACGGCCTATCTACCACTCCACAAAACCCTCAAACAATGGAGCGACCGCAAGAAATTTATTGAAGAACCTCTGCTTAAATCATATCTGTTTGTGTATATTTCAAGCAAAGAATATGCAGAAGTACTAATGACGAACGGCATCGCCAGATTTCTGTACTTTTCAGGAAAGGTAGCATCAATGCCTGAGCAACAAATTGAGCATTTAAAAAGATTATTGGCTACCGAGCATGATTTAGAAGTTTTTGATTATGATATTAAACCAGGTCAGAAGGTTTTGGTAAAGGCCGGTCCCTTTAAAGATATGGTGGCAGAACTGATTTCCTTACAAAATAAACAGCGCATTATTTTGCGTTTGGCTAATATCGGCTATTCTATAGATATTAATACTTCCATCGCATTTGTAGAACCGATATAGAAAAGATACTGATATTTTAAAATAACAGCCTTAATTCTAAAATAAAGAATAACAACCAGTTGAAATACTTCTTTCCTATCGCTAGGTTTACATATGGATTTAGCATATTTGAAAGAATAGCAAATGGAAATGATCAGTAACATTTTCAACATGCACAATAGATAAGGATTAATAGTTAACAGCCTTATTGTTTATTTTGTAAATTGAACATCCTGGAATTGAAACGCCAGGTATATATTTTAAAACCACATATCAGCTCATTTTTTAAAAATAAAATGTGACTGAAGGGGCGAAGCTGTGCCACACCAACATTCAAATGACTTCCATAAACATCATTTATCTTCAAAATATTGGATAGCTTCCTTAAAACCGGCTACATTTAAACAATCGGTAAGTGTGTAGAATCGCAGGAATTCTTGATAAAAAAGCTCATCCGGAACAACTTCGGCAGGATGTACAGTACATGTGCGATGCCATGCAGCATGGGGGGCCTGATGATGAAGGTTTTCATGCTGATGAAACACTCGGTTTACAATTTGGCCACCGCAGACTGGCATTGATAGACCTCTCCGCTGGTGGACATCAGCCAATGTTAGGATGGGAAGATAAACTCGCCATTACCTTTAACGGGGAAATTTATAATTTCCAAGAATTAAAAAAAGAATTATCAGCAATTGGCTACCCCTTCCGCACACAAAGTGATACTGAGGTGATCTTGGCTGCCTACCATACCTGGGGCGTAAGTAGTTTCCAGAAACTTAATGGAATGTTTGCTTTTGCCCTGCATGATCAATCTCAACAGCTTACCTACCTCGTTCGTGATCAAGCGGGCATTAAACCCCTATACTATTCCATTCAGGATCAACAGCTAATCTTTTCTTCAGAAGTTAAGGCGTTTAAAAAAACCAGTTACACTTTTGTAGAAAACAAAAACTGGAAAACGTATTTCCTGGCTTTTGGACATATCCCCCAACCTTTTACCACATTGCAGGATGTATTTTCGTTGAAACCCGGGCATTACCTGAAATGGAATCATGAGCATCACGCTCATGAAATTATCTCATTTGAACCATTACCACCTTCAGCTTTAATTACATCTCCGTTGCAAGCTGCCGAAAACTTAGGTAAAAGCCTGGAAGATGCCGTTAAATGCCATTTAATTGCCGATGCCCCTATTGGCGTGTTTTTAAGCGGTGGGATAGATTCCAGCATTATCACCTTACTCGCCGATCAACACACTGGCAAAAACCTGAAAAGTTTATCCATAAATTTTACTGATCAGACTTTCTCTGAAGAAAAATATCAAAAACTGGTTACCGAGAAAACAAGCGGCATTCACCACACCTATCTGGTAGATGAACAAGATTTTAATGACAGTTTCGAGAAAATCATGACTGCCATGGATCAGCCCACCAACGATGGAATAAATTCCTGGTTTGTAAACAAATATGCAAAGGAAAATGGCTTAAAGGCTGTTTTATCTGGAATTGGGGCTGATGAATTACTTGGTGGATATCCATCATTCAGCCGAATGGGATTGATCAGGACACTTCAAAAATTGCCTGCTTTTATCTTAAGGTTTTGTGAACGATTGCCTTCAGAAAAACTGAAAAGAATTTACTACCTCAGCTATAAAAACCCAATTGGAGAATACCTTTTTCTAAGAGGATTCTTCATTCCGGAAACCATCGCCAAAATATTAAATATCAGTAAAAAAGAAATCGATTTATTATTTGAGGCTTTTCCCATTGATGAAAAAATAAATAATTTAAATGGTGCAGAAAGAGCTTCCTGGTTGGAAACTTCTATTTATATGCAAAACCAATTGCTTAAAGATACCGACTTTATGAGCATGAGTCACGGCATAGAAGTCCGCGTCCCATTTCTAGATCAGCATTTTTTAAAGACAATCAATGGTATAGCACCTCCTCAGCGCTTTCCAGCAGAGAAAAAAGGATTACTGATCCAGGCCTTTAAAAAGATCCTTCCCGAAGCGGTTTGGAATAGGCCTAAAATGGGCTTTAGTTTCCCCCTTGAACAGTGGTTTATGAAAGGTGGCCAAATTACAAAGGAGGAAATTTACAGTAAAAATCAAACAGCTCAAAAACTAATTGATCAGTTTAAAAAGGGGCAATTACATTGGTCTAAAGCTTTTGCTTTGTATCAGGTTTACACCTCAGCTCAAACGCCTATCCTCAAGGTGGAGTTAAAAAATCATAATAATGGTGCATAAAACATTAATACTTAAAATAGTTTCAACATAATGGTGGCCTATAACTTGTTCGTCTCTTGTTCGTCTTTCCTTCGTCTTCAATACCACCTTTAGCATATGAGATACATGTTAGAGAGATACCATATAAACATTAATTATTTCCCTGCTATAGTTAACGGTAATCCTATACTTAATGTTAAAGTAAAACAGGTGTTAAAAAAATGTTCCATCAATTTTAATTAATTTGAAACCCAGAAAGATACTTTTTTTAACCCTATATACTTTTAGCTTAACAGGTGGTATTGAAAAAGTTTGCAGCACTTTTATCAAAGTTTTAGCTGGCCTAAAAAAAAACAAAATAATTGGCAATAGTTTAACACTAGCCATGCATGATAAAGCCGATGAGATTTCTGATTATCTTGCTTTCAGCGGAAACAAGATTGGGTTTGGACTATCTGCAATTAGAAATGGTGCACAGGCAGACATCATCATTTTAAGCCATATCAATTTGCTAATCTTCGCCAAATTAGTTAGAACAATCAATCCATCTAAAAGAATTATTCTTTTTGCACATGGTATTGAAATATGGAAGCCTTTAGCAACATGGAAAAAAAAAATGCTCGCTACTGTAGAAATTTGGGCAGTAAGTAATTATACGGCGGTACAGATACATCAAAAACATCAAGTGCCTCAATCGTGCATCAAAGTATTAAATAATAGTTTAGCGAGCGATTTTCAATTCCAGGAAAAAGCAAAACCATTAATTCTTTTAGAAAAATATAGCATTAATGTACAACAAAAAGTACTGCTAACCATTTGCAGGCTCTCTTCTACTGAACAATATAAAGGTTACGACCTTGTATTACTTGCTTTGAAAGATTTAATAAAAATTAAACCAGACTTCATTTATTTCATTGTTGGCAAAGCTGATCAAACAGAACAAAAAAGAGTGGATGACTTGATCGCTGAATATGGATTACAAAAAAAGGTAATCTGTACAGGTTATGTATCTGAGGAAGAATTAAATAAGTACTATCAGCTGGCAGATATTTTTATAATGCCTAGTAAAGGAGAAGGTTTTGGATTGGTTTTTATCGAGGCTGCTGCAAATGGTTGCGATGTAATAGCTGGTAACGCAGATGGTTCTGATGATGCCCTTTTAAGCGGCGAATTGGGTTTATTGGTAAACCCAGATAATATTGAAGAAATTTATCATGGATTGGTTTGTCTTTTAAGTAAACCCCTTCGTCTGGATGAAATTAAATCGAGACAAAAAAAAGTAAAAGAACATTTTGGGTTTGAGCATTACAGCAGAAAGGTAGAAGAATTGTTAAAACACTGATTCTCCTTCTAAAAAAAAGTTAAGGATGAAAGACAAATTAAAATATGAGCATGAATCATAATGAGCAAGAGTGGACAATCGAATCCAAGTCTTCATTATTAGATCTAAAATTGAATGAAATTTGGGCCTACCGGGATTTGTTAGGTTTACTGGTTCGTCGCGATTTTGTATCCTTTTATAAACAGACAATTTTAGGTCCCTTGTGGTTTTTCATTCAACCCTTATTTACCACCATCATTTTCACTTTCATATTTGGTAATCTGGCAGGTATTTCTACCGATGGCTTGCCTAAACCCTTGTTTTATATGGCAGGCATTACGGCCTGGAATTACTTTGCAGATTGTCTGACTAAAACATCTACCGTTTTTAAAGATAATGCAGGCATCTTCGGGAAAGTATATTTTCCACGACTCATCATGCCTTTAAGCATTGTGGTCAGTAATCTTGTTCGTTTCGGTGTGCAGATGTTGCTCTTTATTTTGATGATGGCTTATTATTATTTTACAGATGCTCCTTTCCACATCACTTGGGCCATTTCACTGTTCCCCATCATTGTGGTGCTCATGGCTTTACTAGGTTTAGGTGCCGGAATGATCATTTCTGCCATGACCACAAAATACCGTGATCTGGCCTTTCTGGTTACTTTTGGCGTTCAGCTTTTAATGTATGCCACTACGGTGATTTATCCTCTATCTGAAGCCTTAAAAAAATATCCTGCTTATGCCTGGATCATTCAATATAATCCTATGACGCCTATTATGGAAACCTTCAGGTATGGTTTTTTAGGTGAAGGAACTTTTAGCTGGGGAAGTTTAAGCTATGCTATTGCCATTACCACTGCCCTACTCTTCTTCGGAGTTATCATTTTCAATAAAGTGGAACGAAATTTTGTGGATACGGTTTAGGAAAGAAGGTTAGATGAGGTTATGGGGTTAGAGAAGGGGTTAGAAAATTAGATGAATAAAATTGTATATTTAAATAATCATCCTTTATTTATTAATTCACTATTAAATAAAGATTATGCACATTTATTCATTCGAGAAACTGGAAGTATGGAAATTGTCTATGTCTTTTAGAAAAGACATCTACCGTTTAACCACAAAATTTCCAAAAGACGAAACTTTCGGATTAATCAGTCAAATTAAAAGGTCAGTGAGTAGCATTGGAGCTTGTTTGGCTGAAGGATCAGGAAAGATTACTTCAAAAGATAAAGCTCACTATACCAACATGGCTTACTCCACTACGCTTGAAACATTGAATCATTTGATTGCAGCTGTAGATTTGAACTATATCAACCAGGAAGATTATCTTTCTTGCCGAAATCAAATAGAAACCATCACGATTAAACTTACCAATCTTAGGAATACACAAATCAATAATAAAAGCCAGGTATTACCTTATAATCATACCAACACTAACCCCTAAACAATACTAACCCTATAACCTACAATAACCCCCTACCACTTGTCAAACAACGTTGCTATAAAAGTAGAAAACCTCTCAAAAGCCTACCAACTAGGCCAAATCGGCACCGGAACCATTAGTCGGGATTTAGAGCGCTGGTATGCACGGATGCGTGGAAAAGAAGATCCCTTTTTACGCATCGGAGAAAGCAATAATCAAAATACCCGCAGTAAAAGTGATGTGGTATGGAGCTTAAAAGACATCAATTTTGAGATTGAACAAGGTGATGCAGTGGGCATTATTGGCCGCAATGGGGCAGGTAAAAGTACACTTCTCAAAATTTTAAGCAAAGTTACCGCTCCTACTACGGGTAAAATTTCGGGTAAAGGCAGAATAGCCAGTTTGTTAGAAGTGGGTACAGGTTTTCACCCTGAATTAAGCGGTCGTGAAAATATCTTCCTAAATGGTGCCATCCTGGGCATGCGAAAAAGGGAAATCCAGCGTAAATTGGAAGAAATTGTAGATTTCGCAGGAATTGAACGCTATCTGGACACGCCTGTTAAACGTTATTCTTCTGGTATGTACGTTCGCCTGGCTTTTGCTGTAGCAGCACATTTAGAATCCGAAATCTTAATCGTTGATGAAGTATTAGCCGTAGGCGATGCTGAATTTCAGAAAAAGTGTTTAGGTAAAATGGGCGAAGTGAGTAAAGGCGAAGGCCGGACGGTGTTGTTTGTGAGCCATAATATGGATGCTGTTGCTACGCTTACAGATAAATCAATCTACTTAAAAAATGGGAAATTAGAATCCTATTTAGACACAGAAACAGTTATTCAATCCTATTTACAAACTGATGTTAATGAAGTGGGTGTCTATATTAAAGAACCTAAAGCTGATCGTCCTTCGATTACACGAGCTCAGGTAGTAACGTCAGAACTTAATGGTTTTCATATGAATGGTAAAGATTTATTGATAGATATTGATATCAACATGCCTGAAATTATTGAAGGGATGGCAATATCATTACAAATTAGCAATCCAAAAGAATTACCTATTATTTATACGTACATATTTGATACAGATACCAAAATATTACGAAAAGCAGGTATTAATCGGGTACGATGTACTATTCCAAATTGTAAGCTTTATGCTGATAAATATTATTTAGTTCTACATTTAGCGGAAAGCAAAGGCAGAACTAAGTTTGAGGAAATTCATAGAGTCTGTGAATTCGAAGTGATTATGCCTAATAAAATAATCGAATGGGGATGGCAGAAAAATGTCTGTGTATATACAGAAGATTTCGTATGGGCAAATTTATAATAGATGAGAACCAAAAGCCTTAGTCGTTTAAACAGTACAGATATTAAAATTGATAATTTATATTATCTTCATTATAAATACTATCACGCCGATTTATTTAGTGCCTTTGAAAAGTATGCATATGGTAGTTTATTAGATATTGGATGTGGCAACAAACCATATCAAGATAAATTAGCTGATAAGATTGTAAATTATATTGGAGTAGATATCATTCAGTCAAGTGAAAATAAAGTTGATTATTTATGCCCGGCAAATGAGATTCCTTTAGCTAATAATCTATTTGATACGATAATATCAACACAAACTATTGAACATGTTGAAGATCACCAAGGCCTGGTTAATGAAGCATATAGATTACTGAAACCTGATGGGGTATTTATTTTGAGCGGACCACTATATTGGCCCTTACACGAAGAGCCATACGACTTCTTTAGATTCACTAAACATGGTTTTAGATACATTTTAGAGAAAGCAGGATTCGAAATTTTAGAAATCAAATCAAATGGTGGTAAATGGTCAGTAGCAGGACAAGCATTACTACACGCAATTTTTCCACAAATTTATTCTATTTCAGGCTTGAAAGGAAAACTCATAAGGGCAACATTAAAGATCATTGGTGGTATCAAATCTTTAAATAAGTTTTTTGTGTTTCTGGATAATAATGGCACCATAGACTACTCTAATACCATGAATTACGTTATCGTAGCAAAAAAGGCAAAATGATATTATCAGTTGTAATTCCTTGCTATAATCACGGCCAATATATCCAAGATGCGATCGATAGTGTGCTTAGTTATAAGGATCAGCCAATCGAGATAATCATAGTCGACGATGGATCTACAGATATTTACACCATTAATAAAATGATGGAGTTAAAGTCACTTGGTTATCATGTAATTCAACAGAAGAATTCAGGGTTAGCAAAGTCAAGAAATATTGGCATTATGCAAGCAAAAGGTAAGTACATATTACCACTTGATGCTGATAATAAAATTAGGGAAGATTATATCAGAAAAGCGCTTCCTTTATTGGAAGCAAATAAATGTGATATCGTTTACGCCAAACCATTCTTTTTTGGAGATGACATCAAATCAAGGGAATTTGAAACCAAGAGTTTCAGTGGACCAGAGTTACTATTAGGCAATTATATAGATGCTTGCGCAATTTATCGGAAAGAAATATGGATAAAAAACGAAGGTTATGATTATAATATGCCTTTTCAGGGATTCGAAGATTGGGAATTTTGGATTAACAGTTACTTAAAGGACTTTAGGTTTCACTTTATTGAAGAAGAACTCTATGAATATAGAATTCTGGAAAACTCTATGATTTCAGATATATCGATTATCGGAAAATTTGATGATACATTTCGCTTTTTGCTAAAAAAACACGGAACAAATATTGTAAATGCCTTAGTAGATGCAAATGTGATAAATCAAATTTATTGGAATGATAGAAGGCATCCGTTTAGATCATCTATTAAATACCTTTATATAGGATTAAAAAAGATTCTAGGTTTTGAAAAAGATTCTTGACCATATTAAACGCCCTAAAGTATCTATTATAGTACCAAACTATAATCATGCGCCCTATCTAAGCCAAAGAATAGATTCTATACTAAACCAAACCTATCAAGATTTTGAACTTATCATACTGGATGATTACTCCACAGATGATAGCAGAGAAATAATTGAAAATTATCGCCATAACGTACAGATAGCCCAGGTTATTTATAACCAAAACAACAGTGGTAGCCCATTTAAACAATGGCAAAAAGGTCTTGAATTGGCTTCAGGTGAATATATTTGGATAGCAGAAAGTGATGACTGGTGTGATCCAAATTTCCTTTCCACTGCTCTGATTGGCATGGATGCCAAGTATGACCTTTTTTACAGCAAAAGTATATTTATTGATGAACATAATAAAAAAGTGAATTTATTTGATGATTGGCTTAATAAATCCAAGTTTACTAAATGGAATGAATCATTTATATGTGATACGAGGCACATAGCGTCACAATATCTTATTTATCATAATATTATTTTGAATACAAGTTCAGTCGTTTTTAAGAAATCTCTTCTTACCACTGATATGTTAACAAATCTCGCTTCATTTCGATATTGTGGCGATTGGTATTTATGGATATCTATTTTTTATAATAAGTGGAGGGTATGTTATAGCATTGAAACAAATAATTATTTTAGAATAACGAAGTCATCAACAGTTTCTTCAAATAAAGATAATTTTCAATGGAATCTAGAGATGATAAAAATTATTAAGGTCATTTTTCTTAATAATGAAAAGTCAAGTAAATCTTTCCATAATAAAATATATAATTTCTATAAAGAAAATTATTTTATGGATGTTCCTAGAAAAAAGATAATGCTTTATTTACAGCAATCGATAAGAATATTATCACTAAAAATGAATATTTCTAAATGGATATTGTAATTACAATTGACAATAATTATATTGAGTATTGTGCTACAATGTTAGTCTCTCTGATAGAGAAAAATCCTGACACAAATATTCGGTGTTTTGTAATTCATGAAGAAATAAAAGAAAGGTTATTATATAAATTCAATAAAACTTTTGAAAATTGTAGTTCAATTACTTTTATATTTGAATTAGTAGAACCTTCAATTTTACAGGCAGCGCCTATTAGTCATCATATCTCCATTGCTACCTACTTCAGGTTGCTCATTCCAGATATTTTACCATTATATGTTGAAAAAGTACTTTTTCTTGATTCAGATATATTAATTCAATCCTCTTTACAAGAATTATGGGACACCGATATTAAAGAACATTATTTAGCTGCAACTATTGCTGCAGGAATGGATGATTATCCTCAAGAAATTGGGTTAGATAAGAATTCGCTCTATTTTAATGCTGGTGTAATGCTATTAAATTTAAAAAAAATTAGAAATTTTAAATTATTTTCAAAAAGCCTTCATTTAATTCAAAATGAAAGTCATCGCATTAAATGGTGGGATCAAGATATTCTAAATATATTATTTCTAGATTCTTGGTTACCTATCAAATTAAAGTGGAATGTTCAGCCTTTTATTTTCAATAAAGAACTTAAAAATTCAGATAATCAAAACCTTATTGAGCGTTATGATAAGTTCGGGTATGAAGAGGCGATTAAGTTTCCAATAGTAATTCATTTCGCAGGTGGAAATAAGCCCTGGCTTATAGGTTATAATGGATTTAGCGAAAAAGTTTATAAACATTATCAATCAAAAACTGCTTGGAAACCAAATTTTATCAAAAAAATTTATGGCCAAATGATTTGGATGATTACAATTGTAAAAGCTAAAATTTAGGTTTATATCATGTGGATTAAAAAATTAGTTCAAAATACAAAAATATTATACTTGAGAGTTTTAGGAATTTCAATTAATTCTGATTGTAACTTACATTCAAATATCATCCTACAATTAAACAAATTGAATAATCGAAGTGGAGAAATCATCATTGATGAGAAATGCGAAATAGGTTATGGTTGCATTATAAAATCCTACGGAGGAAAAGTTCAATTAAAGCATAATGTTTTCTTAGGAGAATATGTAATAATATACGGTCATGCAGGTGTTTTAATAGGTGAAAATACATTAATTGCTATGCACACATGTATAGTTTCGTCAAATCATACTATACCGTTTAAAAATGAATTAATCAGAAACCAGCCAGATATTTTACTACCAGTGCAAATTGGTTCAGATGTTTGGATTGGTGCAAATTGTACCATTTTAGGAGGAGTATCTATTGGAAACGGCGCAGTCATTGGCGCAGGTACTATTGTGAATAAAGATATACCGGCTTATACCATAGCTGTTGGTAACCCAGCAAAAGTTATCAAATATCGCAAATGATAAAAATTTCTGTCGTTATCTCTACCTTCAACCCTAATATGCAGAGGCTTAATCAAACATTAGTTGGGTTAAAAAATCAAACATTTATAATTTATAATTGGGAATTATTAATAATTGATAACAACTCTGACAATCCTTTTACTGATCGTATAGATATTAGTTGGCATCCAAATGGAAAGATAACTAAAGAGCCTAAAGCAGGTTTAACGTATGCCCGCTTAAAAGGCTTCCAAGAGAGTCAAGGGAATTTAATTATAATGGTTGATGATGACAATATACTTTCCACAGATTATTTAGCCAATGCTTACAGCATATTTGAAAATGATAGTAAGCTAGGCGCTATTGGTGGTAAATCCTTACCCTTATTTGATTTTGAACCACCCTCCTGGTTAAAGAATTTCTATGGAAATTTAGCTCTAAGGGATTTAGGTGAAGAAATTATTATAGAAAAATGGCAAAATTGCTATCCAGAAAGCGCACCTATTGGAGCCGGAATGGTGATAAAAAAATCAACATTAGGCAATTATATCGATAAAGTCACAAATAAAAAATCCATTATTAAAGATAGAACAGGAAAATCATTAAGTTCTGGAGGGGATAACGATATTATTTTAGAGATACTAAAAGCTGGATTGAAAGTTGGATATTTCCCATCTCTCACTTTAAAACATATTATCCCTTTAGAGCGAACAACGAAAACCTATTTAGGTAGATTGAATAAGGACTCTACAAGATCCTGGATAGTTCTACTTAATGAACATAAAATCAATCCGTGGTATAAAATTTCCAGGTGGTCAGTTCCTTTAAGGAAAATAAAGGCTTGGTTTATTTACCGACCATGGAGTAATGAATCAAATTTTATTCGTTTCTGTGGTGCTTGCGGCTTGTATGATGCATTGTCAGAATTGAAATCTAATAAAAAGTAAATAAAGAAATTGATGCAATACCTAATCAATCATTTATATAGATACCCTGTTTCCAAATGGAAAACCATCCAACGTTTCGGTGGAATAATCAGTTATAGAAAAATGTTGGCTGGGAAGCAAGAAATGATCAAAGCTAGCACATTGCTTCCTCCTATTATCTCTAACCAAAAGGGTTATAAAATTTATTTCTTAACTGGCCAAAATTATCTTTACCAAACCCTATTTTGTGCATTTTCATTAAAAAAAGTTTCAAAAATACCATTTCAGTTTATACTAATAGATGATGGGAGCTTTGATCAAAAATTAATTAATCAGGCCAATGAACAAATGCCAGATGTAAAAATTATAACTAAACAAGAAGTAGAAGCTAACCTAGAATCGAAATTGCCAATTAAGGATTTTCCATATCTGCATTATAAAAGGAAAGTATATCCACACATTAAAAAACTGACTGACATCCACACTATTGGAGATGAAACTTACAAACTTGTTTTAGATTCTGATATGTTATTTTGGAATGAACCTTTAGAAATGATTAATTGGTTAAAAGATCCTGAAGGCTGTTTATATATGCTAGACACAGTTGAATCTTATGGATATGATAAAAAATTAATGCATGATCTATGTGGTTTTGAAATACCTAAACTATTGAATGTGGGCGTATTTGGTTCAAATTCTAAAAATATTAATTGGAGTAATTTAGAAAATTGGAGTCAAGAATTAGAGTATAAACAAGGAGGCTCTTATTTTTTGGAACAAGCACTATCTGCAATGCTTATTGCAAATGAACAAAAAACAATATTAAATAAAAAACAATATATTGTTAATCCTGAAGATAGCAAATCTGATGATGAAATTGCTAAACTAAAGCATTATGTAGATCTTTCAAAAAAATATTACTTTGAAAAAGCATGGAAAAATATTTAAATGAAATTAATTTCTTTTGGATAGGTAATAATATTTCGCCAACGGAACAGCTTGCATTTGCATCTTGTATTGCAAACCAAATGACACCAGTTTTATGGTGTTATAATGAAATCGACGGTGTTACAGATTATGTAATAAAAAAAGATGCAAGAGTAATTATGTCTAAAGATGAGTTGAATTATTATATTAATGACTTACGGCTACAATTACCTAATGTAAGTGATATTTTTAGATACAAACTCCTCGCTAAAGTTGGTGGAATATATTCAGATACAGATGTTATATTTATAAAAAACGTATACGAAATAGATATTGATGAATATTTTTGCTCTACTTTTGAATATAATTATGGATCGTGTGCGAGTAATTGCTTTATGAAGATTAAGAAAAATTCACTAACAGCAACCTATTTAATCGACGAACTCGAGAAGCGACTTGATAACTTTATTAATTTCAAAACAGAAAGTTTGAATTACTGTGAGTTTGGGCCATTCTTGGTACAAAAATGTGCTAGTAAAATACCAATAACAGTACTTTCTTATAATATAATTAATCCTATCTCCTGGAGATGGACAAATAAAATTATCGCTTTTGAAAAGTTAGACTACAAATTTTTGATCAAAAATGCATTAAGAAAAATCCTTAGCTTTAAATTAGAAAAACGTGGTTATTTCTTAACTGACCAAACCTATGCCATTCATCTTTGCAGTGAAATGTGGAAACGATATAACATTGACCCTCATGGAAAAATGCATAAAAGTTCTTTATTTCAAAAATTAAAAACAAAGTATAAGGCTTATTTACCTTAAAGAAACCGTGAAAGATTTCCCGCTAGTCTCTATATGTATCCCTGCATATAATGCTGCCAAATACATAGCCGAAACCTTAAACTCAGTCTTTCTTCAAACTTACGAGAATATAGAAGTCATAATAGTAAACGATGGTTCGGAAGATGATACATTAGAAATTTTAAATAATTATACCTCTAACAAGGTCATAGTCATTAACCAAGAAAATAGAGGGCAATGTGCTGCTGCAAACAGGGCATTTGAACAATCAAATGGCGATTATATTAAATTCTTAGATGCTGATGATTTGTTATCTGCTAATTTTATAGAGGACCAAGTAATTGCACTTCGAAATACCTCCAATGTTATTGCTTCTGCTTCTTGGGGCAGATTCTACAATAATGATGTAAATACTTTTAAATTGAGTACGGAGGAAGTTTGGAAAGATATGAAATCAATAGAATGGTTAAAAACTTCATTAGCATCTGGAAATAATATGATGCAATGTGGCTTGTGGCTAATTCCTAGGAATATACTTTTAATATCTGGTTTATGGGATGAGCGACTAAACTTAATTAATGATTTCGAATTTTTTATTCGAGTTCTATTAAAAAGTAAAGAAATCAGGTTTGTAAAAGATGCTATATTATATTACCGATCGGGCATTGAAAATTCGCTCTCAAATCAAAAAACCAAAAAAGCTTATGAGTCAGCTTATCTTTCAATTTCACTGGGTCTGGAATATTTGCTAAACTATGAAAATTCTAATCTGATCAGAAAAATAGCAGCAGATATCTATCAAAATTTGAGTTATGATTTATATCTCAACCATCCAAAATTATATACCTTAGTTACTCAGAAAATTAAACAGCTTGGTGGTTCACGCCTACCATTCCCTGCAGGAGATAAAACAAGGATACTTGTTAATATTTTCGGATGGAAATTAGTAAAATTCACAAAAAATTTGATGGGATTAAAATGACATCAAAATCTACTAAAATTCCAATTTTGGTTCCAACATTTCACAAAATGGAATCTTTGCTAACATTTTCACTAGAGTTATTATCCTACACCTGGCCCAATCACGGAAATATTTATATCATTAGTGACAGAAATAGAAAAAGTCAAAACCTTGATGCTTTCGCAACAAAGATTTATAGATTCCCTTCTGACTATTCCTGGGTAAAAATATTACATGAAGGAGTTCTATCATTTCAAAAAAACAACCCAACAATTGAGCATGTTTATTTGATATTAGATGATCTTTTACCACTTACAAAAATTGATGAACAAAGAATAAATAAAATTGAATTTGCTTTTCAAGCTGAGAATTGGAAATATTTATATTTCCCTCATTATGATAATGTATGTAATTATAATTTAAACATCGACTCAGAACTCTTCAGCAAAACAGAAAGAGATTATAAATATTTCACTCAAATAGGTGCAGGATTAATTAATGTAGTTTATCTTATAGAACTTTGCCAATTGGCTACCGATATGCTAATTAATTCACCTTGGCAATTCGAATTTTTAAAACCTCAATCTGAGCATATTATTGCGAAATACAGATGGCCAAGCGTAAGGGATGGCTATTCCAAAAGTAAGTTTATAAACCCACAGGCAATCAAGGCACTTAATTATCCAGAAGGTGTGTTCTTTAGAAAAAAATTGCAACGTACATTAGTTAATCAAATACCAAAAAAAATTCTTGCTTTTCTAAATCAGAAAATTAAGAATTTTAAGCATAAATATCTATAAGATAATTTCACCAACGGTTGAAACCTGCTAACCATAAAAAAGATTTAAATGAAGTTCATTTAATGCGTGCTTTTGCGGCAGTTTCTGTTACTATTTTTCATTTATCTCTTGGTAACCGGGCTTTATTTACTGATAAATCGATATTTACAACGACAACTGGTTTTGGGTATTTAGGTGTAGAAATTTTTTTCATATTGTCAGGATATGTAATTTGTTATTCCCTACCAGCCAATTATAATTATTCTAATACAACATCTTTTTTAGCGAAGAGGATAGTAAGAATTTATCCAGCATATCTTATTTCGATATTATTGGTGATTATTCTTAATTCACTTTCACATTATATTACCAATATCGAAAATCACTTAAGCATAATTGATCTGCTATCAAATATTTTTTTTCTCACAAATCTAGGTTTTGGCAATTATTTGAATGTAGTTTATTGGACACTGGGATTGGAAATACAATTTTATTTATTAATTGCATTAAGTTTCATGTTTATCAATAATAGCTACAAAGTTATGCTTTACCTGATCATATTATTGATTTTGAGTTCATTACCAAAAATCCATAATATGGATCTTGTTTTCCCAAATTTATCAGTATTTAGTATAGGTATATTAACCTTCTTTTATAAGATAAAACGGACGATAAATTTAAAAATCTTTCTTATACTTAGTGTGATTACCTTGATTCATATTTATTTTTTCTTAGGAATAGCAGTATTATTAGCAAGTTGTATTTGCCTTTTAATCCTACTTTTCTGGACTAAAACAAATGGGTTTATAAAGTTTTTCTCTAATATTTCATTTTCATTATACCTTATACACGTTACTATTGGAGGGAAGGTTATTAATCTAGGTTTAAGGTACGTTAGTACGCTGCAGGAAAGATACCTGTTGTTCATGAGTTCCTTTATAATCTCTATATTTCTATCTTACATCTTTTATTTGCTAATTGAAAAACCTACTCTTTTATGGTCGAAGAAAATAACCTATAAAAAAAATGTCACAACTTAAAATCGCTGTTATTGCTGATCCCTTTATTCCGGTTCCTCCTACCAATTATGGTGGAATAGAACGTATTGTTGATTTTTTAGTTACTGGATTAACAGAAAAAGGACATGAAGTTATTTTATTGGCACATGAAGATTCTAAGGTAGATGTTAAGTTAATCCCTTATGGGAAACAAGATGGTAAGCTTAAACATTTCAATAATATACTCAGGGTTAACGACATCAAAAAATTTAAACCAGATGTAATTCATAGTTTTGGTCGTTTAGCTTACTTAATTCCCTTTCTATATAGCACAATACCAAAAATCATGTCTTATCAGCGTGAACCGACCATTAGTCAAATCAAAAAGGCAATGCTTTTAGCGAAGAAGAATACGATAGCATTTACAGGTTGTAGCGCATATATAAGCAATCAAATATTACCTTTCGCCCCTGCAAATTCTATTTTTAATGGGGTTAATCTAGCTATTTATGATTTTGCTAAAGATATTGCTAAAGATGCTCCTTTGGTGTTTTTAGGAAGAATAGAACCTATTAAAGGAACTCATATAGCGATCAAGGTAGCGCTGGCTACCAATAAAAAACTGGTTATAGCAGGAAACATTCCAGATGAATATACCCGTTATTTTGAACAAGAAATTAAACCTCATCTATCAGAAAAAATTACTTATATCGGGCCGGTAAATGATCTACAAAAAAATAAACTTTTGGGTAATGCTTTGGCATTTTTAATGCCTATAGAATGGAATGAACCTTTTGGTATCGTAATGGCAGAAGCAATGGCCTGCGGTACGCCGATTATTGGTTTTAACAAAGGGTCGGTACCTGAAGTAATCATCAATGGAATAAATGGATATAGATGCGATACATTAGCAGAAATGATCAGCGCTGTTACTGATTTAGAAACTATCGATCGGAAAAAAGTTCGTGAGGATGCAGAAAATAGATTTTCATCTAAAATAATTATCTCCCAGTATTTAAATCTGTATCAATCTATGATAAACAATTTATGAATCTGATAAATAAAATACATAAAATTAAAATATTTCGTAAACTCGCAAAAAAAATATTTTTAGGTTTCCCTATAAAGCAGTCTTTTTATACTGGAATAATATTCATGGATGCTGTTGAGCATTCTTGGGCATGGACAGGAAAAAGAAGATACGAATCTTTCGATAAAGAGTTACAAGATAAGCTTTATGAAGTTTCATTATCTAAATCAAAATTTATAGATATTGGGAGTAATATTGGGGCAATCAGCTTAGGAATTTTATTGAGAAATAAAAATATAAATGTTATTGCAGTTGAACCTAATCCCTTTGCAATAAAATACTTTAAAAAATCACTTAAGAAAAACAAAGTATTAGATAGATGCTATATTATTGAAGCAGTGGTTTCTAGTAATAATATAGAAAAAGGCTTTGATATAACCGGGTCAGTTGTAGGTCATGTAGTAGATACGAGTGACTTTAAAGTTAAATCATTAATTTTTTGGGATTTCATAAAAGAGGTAGTGCATGATAATGAACCAGTTCTTATCAAAGTTGATATTGAAGGATATGAAACTGACATATTGAACAGTATTCCTCAAGATATTAGTAAACTAAAAAATTTAACTATAATTCTTGAATTGCATCCAAAAGGATTTAATAAAATTGGCGATCCTAACTTTTGCCTAAAACAGCTAAATGATTCTGGACTTAAGGCCTTTGATTTTAACGGTCAAGAAATAAGAAACGTGCAAGAAAATGAATTTTCTCAGATTATCGTTAACATTTAACTATGATTAATCAAGTAACACTTCAAATAAATATATCACCAGGAGATATAAATTATGCAGGTTTAACAATACCAGCTTTGGTAGCCAATCATTCTGATATAAAAAAAAGGCTTTTAATTGTAGATTGCTGCAGACCACAAAAAACAAAACTTGTAGATCCTGACTTAAAATTTCCTATTCATAATTTTGAAAAAAATGTTGAAAAAATAATCGAGATAAGTAAAAAGCTGTTAAAAGACAATATAGTTACCGAAGTCCATTATCTCTACCATGATAGTCCTCTATTTAAAGTTGTATCCAAAAAATATCTGAATAACCTTTACGATTGTACGCATGCCGCTGGTGGAACTGCAAATATGTCTTACTGGGTTGGTATAGAATTATGTAATAGTAAATATGTTTTACATTATGATGGTGATATAATATTATATCAAAAAAGCGATTATTCTTGGGTTGAAGAAGCTTTGAGTCTAATGTTAAAAGAAGAAAATGTTATAATAGCTGTCCCACGTCTTGCGCCTCCACCAAATGAAATAGATTATCCTTCATATCAAGAAGGTAGAGAAATAACTTCCTTTGAAAAATTTTGGATAAATGACTGGTTTTCAACCAGACATTTTTTATTAGACAAAGAGAAACTAAACAGCTTTTTACCATTAGTAATAGGAAAAGTTAAAGTAGAATTACTACTAAGGAAATATCTTAGGAGAGCTTTCCCAATTGATCCTGAAATGCTGTTATTTAAATCGCTTGGACGGAGGGGATGTAAAAGGCTTATACTCAAAAATAAAAATGCTTGGATTACACATCCTGCTGACAAACCAGAAAATTTCCTAAGGAATGTAAAAAAAATAATATCAGAAGTAAAACAGGGTAATTTCCCTTTAGAACAAATGGGCTATGAAAATATAAATTTAGATGCCTGGATAAATTTTATAGAAAATAAAGAAAGTGACTAAGAATATTGTTCTTATCACTTCAGGTCAACCATCTCTTAATCCACGCTTAGTTAAAGAGGCTGACTTCTTAACTCAACAAGGATTTCATGTTACAGTGGTTTATCAATACTGGAGTGAATATGCGACTAAGTTGGATCACAAACTATTAGCTAATAAAAAATGGAAAGCAATTCGTGTAGGGGGAACCCCATCAATAGATAAATTATACTATTGGAGTTTGCGGATTAGACATAAATCCTATGCTATTGTAGCACGGTATTTTTCTATGAAATGTGGCTTTGCCGAAAATACAATTGCAAGATCTAACAAATTGCTTTTAAAAGAAGGATTAAAAATAAATGCTGATCTATACATTGCTCACAATTTAGGCGCACTGCCTGTTGCCGTTAATGCAGCCAAAAAAAATAAGGCTAAATGTGGTTTTGATGCCGAAGATTTTCATAGGAATGAAGTCAGTAACGACTCTAATAACCCTGATGTTAGATTAAAAACATTTATCGAAGATAAATATTTAAAGCAAACAGATTATATTACAGTAGCAAGTCCATTAATCTACAAAGCATATAAAAGTTTATACCCAAATTTAAACCCTACTATAATCAACAATGTATTTGAGTTAAAACATCAGCCGAAGTTAAACTTAGGTACCAAAACAGGCTTAAAACTCTTTTGGTTTTCGCAGACCATCGGTAAAAACCGTGGATTAGAAGATATTATCGAAGCGCTTAATTTGATCAGTAATCCATTAATTGAATTGCATTTATTGGGGAGCTTATCAGTAGGAAATGCTAGTTATTTTAATCAGCTGGCACATTTTAAAATCAAATACTATAGTCCCATTTCTCCTGATCAAATCTTTGAATTGGCCGCTACTTTTGATCTGGGTTTAGCAATGGAACAAAATAGTCCACTAAATAGAGATATCTGTTTAACCAATAAAATTTTTACCTATTTGATTTCCGGACTTGCAATTATCGCTTCTGATACCCAAGCACAAAAAGAATTTATGACTTCAAACACCCTTATTGGTGAAATGTATCCAATAGGAAATGTCACTGCTCTAGCGAATATAATCACCAAATTATTTAACAATCGGGACTTATTAAATACTTACCGGAAAAATTCATACGAACTGGCAAAATCAAAGTATAACTGGGAAATAGAACAGCAAAAATTTTTATCCATTATCAAATCACTAATTAGTTGAAAAAGGTTCTAATTATCTCTCCCTATTTTCCTCCTATAAACGCGGCAGATATGCAGCGGATTAGAATTAGCCTCCCCTATTTTTCAGCATTTGGATGGGAGCCTACTGTAGTAATGGTAGATCCCAAATATACAGACCTGCCTACTGATATACTTCTGAATGAAGATATTCCTGCAAACATCAAAATTCACCAGGTAAAGGCATTACCAAAAAAATGGACGAGTAAGGTGGGTTTAGGTAGTATTGCTTTACGCGCTTTATGGTTCTATAGAAGAAAAGTTAACCAGTTGCTCAAGAAAGAAAAATTTGACCTCATCTATTTTAGCACTACGCAATTCCCTGTATTAATTCTCGGTGCCTATTGGAAGAAAAAATTTAGTATTCCATATGTTGTAGATATGCAAGATCCTTGGTATTCTACCTATTATGAAGATAAGCCAAAAGCAGAAAGGCCTGCAAAATATTGGTTTTCCTCTCGTTTAAACAAACATTTGGAACCTAGTGCCATGAACCATGTTGATGGTTTAATCAGTGTTTCACAGGCTTATCTGGATACGTTGAATAAACGTTATCCGCAGTTAAAATCATTGTCCCAACAGGTGATTACCTTTGGTGCTTACCAAAAAGACTTTGAACTGGCTCAAAAAAAACAGCATAAGTTTGAGTTGCCATTTCAAAAAACAGATGGTCTTACGCATTTGGTCTATGTAGGCAGAGGTGGTAATGATATGAGAGATGCGTTAACTTTATTATTTAAGGGCTTTAAAAAAGGACTGGCTGATCAATATGAACTTTTCAGTAAAATCAGGTTCCATTTTATCGGAACCAGCTATGCCCCGGCAGGAAAGGGCATTCAAACGATCATGCCCATAGCCGTTGTCATGGGCATTTCGGCATATGTGGAAGAGCAAACCGATCGCATCCCTTATTTTCAAGGTATTTTTACGCTTTTAAATGCAGATGGTTTAATAGTGATTGGCTCAAACGATGCCCAATATACAGCTTCAAAAATATATCCGTATATTTTGGCTGAAAAGCCATTATTGGCATTTTTTCATCCAGAAAGCAGCGCTGCTAAAATTATTAAAGAGTGTGAAGCCGGAGAGGTATTCTCGCTAAAAAATGAACATTTAGCAGTTGATGAAATTAGCCAAGAATTATATTTAATGCTTTCAGGAAAGAGAAAAATAATCATAAACTGGTCTGTATTTGAACAATACAGTGCTAAAAATCTGACAAAGAAACAATGTCAATTATTTAATAGCGTATTAGATGCAGGCAATCTACCGAACAATTAGTTTTATTAACAATCATCCGTTAGCCAAAAAAAAACTTATACTGGCTTACTATAGATTTTTTAAATGGCAATTCAATTCCATCATAAACAAAAATTTACAGCCTGTTAATTTTATTGGCGCTATTAATTTTTTAGCAAAAAAAAGATTAACAGGAATTACAGGAAATATCTATACCGGTCTGCACGAATTTAATGATATGGGTTTTTTATTGCATTTTCTAAAACAGGGTGACGTATTTTTTGATGTCGGGGCAAATGTAGGCTCCTATACATTATTGGCATCATTTCGTAAAGCGAAAACCATAGCATTTGAACCAATCCCAGAAACTTTTGAAATTCTCACAAAGAACATACAACTAAATAGTCTTCAATCTGATGTGACTTTGATAAACAAAGCTGTAAGTAGCAGGCATGGCGTTTTAAATTTCACAAACAATCAGGACACTACAAATCATGTAGTTAGACACTCTGATGAACAAACTACAGAAGTTGAAATGATATTGCTTGATGACTTTTTTGCAGAAGACAAACCTATCTTAATGAAGATAGATGTAGAGGGCTTTGAAACAGAAGTATTAAATGGCGCAAAAGGTTATTTAGCAGACACCTCTTTAAAAGCAATTATAATTGAGTTAAATGGTAGCGGAAATAGATATGGTTTTAAAGATGATGATATTCACGCTAAACTATTGAAGTATCATTTTAAACCTTATAGTTACAATCCCTTTAGCAGAATTTTAACTGAACTTAATACCTATGGTAAAGAGAATACCATTTATATAAGGGATATCGATTTTGTAAAAAAGAGAATTCGATCAAGTGAAGCATTTAAAATTTTGAACCAGGTAATTTAAAGATATATTAAACTTACACTATTTAATTAATTGAAGTCGCTCGCCATCATCGTCACCCACCCCATCCAGTATTACATACCTGTTTATCAGCAACTCGCAAAGGCATGCAAATTAAAGGTTTTCTACACTTGGGGTGAACAAGGCGCAGCATTGAAATATGATCCTGATTTTAAAAAACATATACAATGGGACCTTCCACTATTGGACGGCTATCCTTTCGAATTTCTAGAAAACACCGCAAAAGATCCAGGATCACACCACTATAAGGGTATAATTAACCCACAATTAGTTGAAAACATAAAAACCTTTAAACCCGATGCGATACTAATTTACGGCTGGGCTTATCAAAGCCATTTGGCTGTGATGCAGTATTTTAAAGGTAAGATTCCGGTTTGGTTCAGAGGAGATTCCAATCTTTTGGATGAAACTAGCAGGCTACGCAAAATACTAAGGAAATTATTCTTAACCTGGGTATATCAGCACATTGATTTGTCATTTTATGTTGGTAATGCCAACAAAGCTTATTATCAGGCCTTCGGTTTGAATGAAACAAAACTTGTTTTTGCACCACATGCAGTGGATAATGAAAGATTTTCAATTGATCAAGGACGGTCTGCGGAACAAATCAGAACGGAATTAGGCATAATGCGCCATGAAATACTAGTCTTATTTGCTGGCAAATTTGAATCAAAAAAAAATCCGTTACTCCTCCTGAAGGCATTTTCTGAAATTACATTAGATCACACTCACTTATTGTTTACAGGAAATGGAGAACTAGAAGCCCAATTAAAAGAAAGTGCCCAGCTGCATCATGAAAAAGATAAATTGCAGAAGGTGCATTTCATGGATTTTCGCAACCAAAGCCTAATGCCAGCCGTTTACCAGGCTTGCGATTTATTCTGTTTACCTTCGCAAGGCCCGGGAGAAACCTGGGGTTTAGCCATTAATGAAGCGATGGCTGCGGGTAAAGCTATTTTGGTTTCAGATAAGGTAGGTTGTGCACAAGACCTTATCATAAAAAAGAAAAACGGAGATATATTCACTTCCGGAGATCTAACTGACCTCAAGAATAAACTCAAGTTTTTATGTACAAATAGGGAAAGTTTATTTGCGATGGGACAGATAAGTAAAGAAATTATTCAAAACTGGACTTTTAAACATCAGGTTAACGTATTGATTAAAACATTAAATGACTAAGCACATCTATTATATTCTTTTATATATACCCTACCTGCTTAGCATAGCCCTGCGGTCGTCACCACACACTTCCTATCTCATTGCGTGGTTTGGTTCGTTCTTTATCTTTTGGGTCTGTTTTAAGGGAATCATTAAAAAACTTCCAAATGACCTTCCCCTGTTTGAACAACTATTAAGACCAGTATTTTTCCTGCATGTAATATTTGCAGGTTATATGGCTTGTACCTCGATATTTTATTATGTCAATACACTCGGATATGAATATTTCAGCTATGTTGGAAACCAAGAGTTTATGTTAGATGATATTTATAAATCAACTGCCCTCTGCCAGCGTTATTATGTACTAGGTCATGCCGCACTAATTCATGGCATTCTTGCAGGGATGAATTATCCACAAGAAAAGAAATACCATGTTTACGCACCATCCATGAGTAACTTGTTATTGGGTATTTCAGTAGTGTGTTTACCCTTAGGTTACTTATTCTCTAAAATTGGCAGTTTAAACCAATTTAGCATTCAGTTAAACGGACTAAGTTTTGTAGCAGGTAGTATTGCACTCGCCTTTGCCATTCGTGAAAATAAAAGAGTTAACTTTTTGGCATCAACAGGGCTATTTATATTAAACGTCATGGCGGCACTAAGTTCTGGATTTAAAGAGCCTATTATTGTATGCGTATTGCTCCTGGGCGTTTTTCTCCTGCCGGTTTATGGCAAAAAAGTATTGCCCGTGCTGATTCCAATCTTGATCTTATTATTTTTTGTACTGCCTACATTTATTGGAAACTTTAGAAAACTCTCATCTGAAGGAGCTGATGCCACCGTTGCCAGAAATAAAAGTATTGATAGAATCTTAAATAATGATAACCTGACGGATGATTTGCAGGAAGATAACTGGGCCTTTTTAACTGGTCGGTTGTCTGAGATCAATATGTTTATTAAATATACACAGTCTACTCCTTACTATATTCCCTATTACAAAACAAACCTGATCAAAAATGCTATACAAACCATTATTCCCCGAGCATTCTGGCCCGGAAAACCTGATGTAGAGCAGATGGTGATGGATCGGGTATATGCTGCCCGGGTAGTAGACAGAGAAAGTATTGTTTCTGCCAAGCCAGCATTTATTGTAGATTGTTACCTTTCTTATGGAGGGATTGGCATCTGGATCGGACTGTTTTTATATGGATATATCGCCCAGAACCTTTCAGCACTTGCAGAGCGAATGTTTGGTGGCTATTTTATGGGAACAGCTGTGATGTTTGCAGGGTTATTTCAAATTTTGTGGAGGGGAAACAGTTTCGAATTTATCGCTAATGCTGTTTTTTGGAGTTTGATGACCATGATGATTTTTCAAATGTATTTTAAAGCTAAAGGAATCCTCTATAAAACCAATTAGTCTTTTGAAAATTATTCACATTACAGCGTCCTACAAACCCGCCTATATTTATGGTGGACCTATCCAAAGTGTAAGTAAACTCTGTGAAGCCATCATGGCC
The DNA here is from genome assembly GCF_004340665.1 of Pedobacter psychrotolerans. Classification (GTDB taxonomy): domain Bacteria; phylum Bacteroidota; class Bacteroidia; order Sphingobacteriales; family Sphingobacteriaceae; genus Pedobacter; species Pedobacter psychrotolerans. The sequence continues at coordinate 250,295 of NZ_SLWO01000001.1, read as the reverse complement.
GATTCGCATGATCTCCATTTAGAAGTCTTTACCACAACGGCTAATGGACCTGATGAATTACTAGTGGAAACCAAAATACCGATAACAGTTGATGGTGTTAGGGTAACTTATTTCGATAGATGGACGAAAGACCACAGCCATTTCTCGCCAGGCTTGCTCAGAAAATTGAGAAATGTGATTCAGCAAGCCCTGTATGAAAATGAAAAACTGATCATTCATATCCATGCTTGGTGGAATTTAGTAGCTGTGTTGAGTTGCTTTATTGGAAAATGGTACAACATTCCTGTTGTCCTGTCGCCAAGAGGGATGCTCACCGATTACAGTCAAAATAACCGACATGCCATTATCAAAAGTTTTTTTCATCGCCTGATTGGAAAACGCCTTTTAGAATACTGCCATATCCATGCCACCAGTACACAAGAAACAGAAAATATTCAAAGCATAATTCAACCTAAAACCATAACCGTTATCCCCAATCTTGTAAATATTCCAGATAATATCTTCAATCTGGATAAACTGCACATGGATAAGGTAAGTCTAGAATCAGTTGATACCTTTAAAATGATTTTCTTATCACGGATTGAAGAAAAAAAAGGCCTGCCCCTACTTTTTAATGCTTTGGCCAAAATTCAAATGCCATTTACCTTAACCATAGCAGGTACAGGAGAAGGTGAATATATAACAAGTTTAAAAAAGCAGGCAAATGTCCTAAAAATTAATGGGCGAATTAAATGGGTTAGCCAGGTTTCTAATGATGAAAAGTATAAACTGATGATGCAACATGACTTACTCGTACTGACATCTTATAACGAGAATTTTGCTAATGTAGTAATTGAAAGCCTGAGCGTAGGTACTCCGGTTTTAATATCAGATCAGGTTGGTTTATCTTCATATGTTGAAACAAAGCAATTGGGATGGGTGACCACCTTAAATCCCAATGATATAGTTCAATCCATCTCCGATGCTATTTTAGATGCTGAAAAACGAAATCTGATTCGCACACAAGCACCAGCGGTTATCGCAAATGATTTTAAGGACGCTGTTCTGGTTCAACAATATTTATACCTTTATCAAAATACGGCAAATTGAAAAGTCCAATCACGGTCATTATTCTAACCTTTAACGAAGAAAACAACATTGTTGACTGCTTAGAAAGTGTAAAAGACTTTGCAGCACAAATCTTCATCGTCGACTCCGGCTCAACAGATCAGACGCCAGAAATTTTAACTAGATATCCGGTACAAGTTTTTCATCACCCTTTCGAAAATTATAGTCAGCAACGCAACTGGTCATTAAAAAACCTGCCTATAAAAACTGAATGGGTTTTGAACCTGGATGCAGATCAGCGGTTAACAGACGAATTTAAAGCAGAAGTTCACCATCACCTGAGCAATGGAAAATTAGAAAATATAAATGGGTTTTTAGCCAGTAGAAAAACCATGTTCATGGGCAAATGGATCAAATATGGTGGCCACTACCCTACTTATCATGCCATGACTTTCAGGCTGGGTAAAGGACAATGCGAACAAAAACTATATGATCAGCATTATTTGGTAGAAGGCAACACGATTAAACTTAAAGGTGACGTAATTGACTTAATTACCGAATCTCTGAGCACCTTTACTTTAAGACATGACAAATGGTCAACACTGGAATCTATCCAACAATTTGACAGCGCGAATTCTTCTACTGAAACCATTATAGGAAAATTAAAAGGGGATGCAATGCAAAGGAGAAGATATTTTAAAAATTTGTATGAAAGGCTCCCACTTTTTGTAAGACCTGTTCTTTACTTTCTGGTACGATATTTCTTCCGTTTAGGATTTTTAGATGGAAAGCGAGGTTTGATCTTCCATTTTTTACAGTGCTTTTGGTTTCGATTCTTGATTGATGCTAAAATTTATGAACTTCGTAGAACAAACAAACAAATCATTCAGTAACATGAACGACACCACCGCTATAGAAGCCAAAAAACAAGCAGATAAAAAAGCCATCAAGTTCATCGTGATATTATTTATCCTGTATATTCTGTTTAGTCAGGGAAATTTGTTCATGTTTAGTGTAATGACGCCATCAGGGCGTTTTTATAACCCCTATATTGCCGAGCATTTCGATTACATTCAAGGTTTAAAAAGTGCACTGATTAAACCTGCCGTATGGATCATCAAATTATTTGGTTTCTATGCCATTCACAATGAAATGGACGTTTTAATTATCAATGGCCCCTATTTAAGAATCAATTATTCCTGTCTGGGTTTAGGTGTAATGAGTTTTTTGGCAGCTTTTGTACTCGCTTTTCCTGCACCTTGGAAATCAACGTTTAAAATGCTATTCATCGGACTCATTACCATTTATATTTTAAACATCCTGAGGATAGCGGGTTTGGGTGTACTATTTGCCTTCTTCCAGAGCCAGCGTAACTATTTTGAATACCATCATGAGATCTTCAATGTAATTGTATATATCATTATATTTATCATGCTCTATATCTGGATCAAAAAGAACACTAGAAAAGTTAGTCTTTAGTCTTTAGTCTTTAGTCTTTAGTCTTTAGTCTTTAGTCTTTAGGTCAAATTAGATTTAAATAAAAAGGTTTGTTAAAAACACAATTACAGAAAAATTTTGATACAGGAAATTTTCAAATCGGGGCTTCGGGTTTGAAACAGTTGCTTTGGTATTTTACTGATGCGTTTTTCTTCCGAAGTAAAATGATACCCTTTAGCAATATGCTTGTTTTTTTTCTCAGGGCATTTGGCGCTAAAATTGGCAAGGATGTACGCATTAAACCAGGCATACAGATTAAATACCCCTGGAAACTTGAAGTTGGCGATTATTCCTGGCTGGCAGATTGTTATATTGAAAACCTGGATTGGGTAAAAATCGGTAATCATTGTTGTATCTCTCAGCAAGCCATGCTGATGACAGGCAACCATAACTATAAAAAAATAAGCTTCGATTTAATGACTTCGCCTATTATTTTGGAAGATGGTGCCTGGGTTGGTGCAAGGGCATCGGTATGCCCAGGAGTGAAGTTTTATACGCACTCTATACTAAGTATGGGTAGTGTGGCGATAGGTGATCTTGCAGCATACAGTATTTACCAAGGGAATCCAGCCGTGAAAATCAGAGACCGGATATTTCATTAAATTTGATTTAAAAACTAACAAAAAAGCCACAATAAAGTGGCTTTTTTGTTTTTACAAACCTCGAATCTAGATTTAAGGCAATTATACGCCTAATTAAAATAAGTAAGGTATATCACATGTTAGTCAACAACAAAGTCTTATCTTCGGTTAAAAATATGCAGCTGTTAAACTTCGTAGTTGGCACTACGTGTTTTTTTCTTCTTTTATTTTCTGTGCATTTGTTTTTTGCAAAAAAAGGAAATAGAAGACAAAACATGTTGCTATCGGCTTTATTCTTTGCCCGGTTTGGGCAAATTTTAACATCTCTCCTGATGATCTCGGGTCATCAAAATTCTTTGCCTTTACTTTTTCAAATCTTTGTACCCCTGTATTTTGCAGCTCCAGCTTGTTTTTACCTCTACATCAAGGGGTTTATCCACAATCGTAAAACTTTAGCCTGGGATGAATGGCTTCATTTCCTGCCAGCACTATTGGCGGTTATCCATGTAATCCCATGGCCACACTTAGCTCCACTTAACTGGGATATTATTACCAAACAATTCTGTGAAAATGGATACCTTTCATTGCATGCTAAAAATGGCTTGTTTCCGTCCTATTTTCAATATATTGTACGGCCGCTCCTAATTATAAGCTACCTCGCCCTCAGCTGGTATGCTGTTATCCGGTCTAAAATAAGTGAGCGAATAAATATAGATGACCCTGGAAGAAACTGGATTTTGTTTCTGCTGCGGGTAGCCACATTTTTTCAGTTAACCAGTTTAATTCCAATCGTATTAAGGAGTATGAATATCCCGATTTACAATACTTTTTTTATCATTTTAAATTGTATAGTACTGTTGGTTATTCTCATGTATGCGCTTCACCATCCACACTTTTTTTATGGTTACCTGCTTGTTGCCACCGATTGGAATCAAAAAGATACCTTAAATAAGAGTTCTGTTCCTAAGCCTATATCAGATGATAACCAATTGCCGCTGAGAATTCTTCCACCAGAAGTTACAGCGCTTACTCAAAAGAAACTCAACCTACCCATTCAACAAATATCGCTCTACGCAGTGTTGATTAAGGATGCGATGGAAAAGGAGCAGCTTTATCTTCAGCCTGATTTGCAGATCATTGATGTGGCTAATCTGGTAAATATACCTGTTCACCATTGCTCATATGTGATCAATAACCACATTGGAAAAAATTTCAGAGATTGGATTAATAGTTATCGGATAGATCACTTTCTAAAAGAGTATCCACTTCAGCGGGAAAAAAAGACTATTGAAGCCTTGGCAAAGGAATCTGGTTTTAAAAGTCAGGCTACTTTTTATAATGCTTTTAAGAAAGAGAAAGGTGCTATGCCCACCAATTATTTTTTAAAAAACCAGGCTGATCGCTCTCCTTAAGACCAATTCGTATAACGATTGAATGGTTAGAGAGATATAAGCCACTATAAATGGCTTCTCAAGCTATATAAATTAACTTTGATGCTTGATATTGCATTTAAAACTTATTTGTTTTTTGCAATAAGCATAACAATTAGATGTAGCATATGAAAGCAGATACTGAAAATCATTTATTTTTACAACCGCTCTTTAATTACTTAGCGCAAATTCATCCGCTTTCTGAGCCATTTATAAACCATCACAAAAAGAATTGTGATCACTTACAAATTAAAAAAAACAAATTCATACTCTCTCCAATAGATAACAATGACTCCATTTACTTTTTGGTTAAAGGCCTCTTGAGGGCTTTTATAAGGGAAGGAGAGAATGATATTAGTACCCGGTTTGCTTTCGAAAATCAATTTATTGAAGCCATGCAAAAACCAGGGCATAAATCAAATTACTCCATTGAATATTTGCAGGCATTGGAAGATTGCGAGCTCATTCGCATACCTTATAAATTGATCGATTTCCTTAACAAGAATTATTTGGAAACACAGATTATTAACAGGAAACTACTGGAAAGAAGCTATCATGAGGCATTAGAAAGATCTCTTCTGGCTAGAATACCATCCGCCTTGGGCAGATATTTAAAGTTTGAAGCTAGCCATCCAGGTTTGAACCGGATCCCGCAGCGCTATCTTTCCAGTTACCTGGTCATGCGTTTGGAAACATTAAGCAGAATTAGAAATAAAGCGCTTGATACCAGACTTATAAAAATGACATAGAAGCATAGCTTCTTTTTTTACAATTTCCTTCTAAGCACTTCAATAAACTAGAACAATACAATGATTTTTCTGGGATAAATTATTTTTATTCCAGAAGTGTCTTACGCAATCAAAGACATCCATACTTAAAACCTTTACGGTTAAAAACTTCCCCTGTCATTCATATAAATCATTGGTAGAATTACGATAGTTACAGATTAAATACCTGTGTACCATCAGTATATTTACCCGTTTTTATCCCATTAAGGCATTTCTGCCTTTTATTCAAAAACCCTCCTAAAAGCTTTGGTGTTGTTTTCGCAATCACCCTCATTAAATCTTAACTAGTTTACCTATGACAGAGAATGAATTTTCCATCAGCGTGAAAGCACATGCCAAATCACTTATCTCGCATGCGCTTAAATTCACCAAGGACCTCGACGATGCGAATGACCTCGTTCAGGATACACTTGTTAAAGCTACCCGTTTTGCTTACAGGTGCGATTATCAAACCAACACCAAAGTCTGGCTTTTCGTAATTATGCGAAATACGTTTATCAATAATTATCATAAAAACGTTAGGCACCGAAGTCGGGTAGTTCGTGAAGATGAAGTTTCGGCAGGTCAGATGACTTATAGCGCTGCTGCTAATGGTGCTGAAACCAGTTTTGCCATGGACGACATTAAGAAAGCACTGAATAGCCTCCCTAAGATTTATTCCGTACCCTTTATCAGGTATTTCGAAGGGTATAAGTATCAGGAAATTGCCGACGAACTAAATTTACCATTGGGTACAGTTAAAACCTATATTCATCATGCCAGATTAAGATTAAAAAAGCTACTTAAGCAATACAATTAGAATGGTAAAGCTTAAATTCCAAATCGGGCATACTGAATAAATCATTCAATATGCCCGATTTTCTTTTAGTAAAAACTAAAAATCCTTGAGTATTATAATTCTTTAGGTGTAATGCCCATTGATTAAATAACAATATCTGAGATGGTAGGTGTCTCGCCAGTTACTGAGCCTGTATTAACCTGCGGTGTATTCTCATTATAAGAAGTCTCCAGGTGACTCAGGTATATTTTCAAATTTTGGATCTTTTCCCTTACCACTTCCTGCTGCGCCGCAGAATGCTCCGGAGCGCCATCCATAGCATTTAATACATCTACAGAATAATCCATAAAGTCTTTCAAATTTTCTGATAAAAGTTCTTTCTTTTCAATCATTTTAATATTGCTTTTTTATGAATAACAGGAAGAATAGAAAAAGGTTTATCGGAAAATTAATTCAACTTGAACTCCACCAATATTATTGCTTAATACTATTTATTTAGGTATGAGCAGTATTGAAATATCTAGTTTAATTTGCTTTCTATGTAACATTTTTGTATATTTATGTTCACCACAAAATTATAAGCCTATAAATAAAGACCTACTTAAATCATTATTAGAATCGTATCGCCTATGAGAAATTATGTTTTGGGAATCTCCGGTCTATTATTAATTGCAACTTGCTCCGTTTTTACTTCATGGAAAAATAGCGACACTAGGAAGGTTACGCAAAAGAATTTGGAAGAAGCTTCCTTAGAAACTGCCTATATCCATCATGCAAAATCACTTTACCAATCGGCACATTTAAAAGATTCCGGTCTTGCCTTTCCTGTGTTTGAAAAAGCACTTACTGGTTTTTATAATTTGAAGAAAGCTGGCCTGCTTTCTGACCATGCACTTTTAACCATTGCTGATTTTGACCAGCCCAGCACCCATAAGCGGCTATATGTATTAAACGTTGAGCAAAAAGATGTGGTTCTGAACACTTGGGTAGCCCACGGACAGCGAAGTGGTGAAGATCAGGCGGTAACGTTTTCGAATCAAAACGATTCGTTTACGAGCAGCATTGGATTTTTTGTTACCGGCGAGGAATACCAGGGTACACATGGCCGCTCATTAAAATTAGATGGCATGGACCCTGGCTTTAATGACAACGCCAGACTTCGTTCTATCGTGATTCATGGCGCTCCATATGTAAGCGAAGGTACCATTGCTGCTTTAGGCCGCTTAGGTAGAAGCCAGGGATGCCCTGCAGTCTCTCCTGAACTGGCTGATGCATTGATTTCTTCACTTGGAGAAGGTAGTGTACTTTTCATTAACAGATCTGCAGAAAAATACTCTTCTTCTTACTTAAATGAAGATAGTGCGTACCTGGCCGTTATGCCTGAAATGAAAAACAATAATCTCTACGGCAACAACATTGATTAGCTTCTGAAAAGATGTGTATATAATACGGCATCCAATCCATAAATATCCTTTGCAAATTTCAGTTCGCCCGCTGTATTCCGCCAACAGGTAAAATAGCTAAGGTATACTGGAATTTGCTTTGGAAGCGAAATATTTTCAGCTTTAGGATCTTTACTCATCATTCCGGTACTGATTCGGTCAAACTTATTTCCGGTACCAAAAAGTGCTTTAGCCAATTCCTCTGGCTGCTCTACCCTTACGCAGCCATGGCTTACCGCCCTAACAGGTTGATTAAAGGCGGCTTTAGCTGGTGTATCGTGCAAATAAACACTACTTTGGTTATTAAACAGAAATTTAATTTTACCAAGTGAGTTATCATCACCCGGACGCTGTTTAAAAGTATAGGTTTTGCCAACATCAGCTGCAGACCAGTCAATTGTTTCTGGATCTTCTACCAGTTTTCCTTTATAAAACACATCGATATTTTTATTACCCAAATAATAACGATCTTTTGCTGCGTATTTGGCAATCTCATTGCTTGCAATACTTTCTGGAATATTCCAAACTGGATTTACCTGAACACTATGAATCAAACTTTTAAGCTGTGGCGTTTCCCTGTTAAATGGTCGGTCCTTCTCTAGTTCATTATCATCATATTCAGTTAATGAAGGAGCCATATTTTGGTTCCGTCCTTCACCCACGCATACTTTCATGGCTAAAGAAACCTGGCCCTTTTCAATCACCTGTAATTGAAATTCGGGAATGTTTACCCATACATACTTATCTTCTGTAGGGTTATTCTGCCAGCGCAAACGTTCCAGGTTTACAGCAATTAATCGCTTGCTTTCTTCAGCAGAACGACCGGGTGCAAGCGTATGCTGCTTCAAGGCCTGTTGCAACATTTTATAATCTGCCCCCTGAGGCTGAATGCTATCTAAAAAGGTATTCAGGTTTTTAGTTTGATAAGGTTTTCTAAAACTCAATGAATCCGGCCTTTTGGTCTTGGTGTAATATTGTGCATAAATCTTTCGCGGACTAACCAACCCAAATTCCATAGCCTGACTATAGGTGGTAATGGTATAACTTGCGGCGAGTTCAAGATCAATAAGCGTTTGATAAGCCGCATCCAAATCTTTTACTTCAGACTTCTGATAAATTTTTTCCAGAATGGATTTAAATTTCGAAACCTTAAATTTTTCGGGAGATAAACCATGATCTTCAACCTGGGCAATGACATCTACCGCCTTTAAAAGCCCGCTATCTGGAAAATATTTCTCAACCAATATAGGTTCATATTGATGAGCGGCATATAAGGCATCAGTAAATTTAGGATTTTGTAGTGTTTTGGAACGGCTAGCAATTGCCAACTTTAATTTCTGCCCAAATTCTTCCATATCAATCTGACTAAAGATTTTGTTTCCGGTTTCTTTAGCCAGATGAGCACCAACCTGGGATTTATTTTTTCTGCAACTTGTGATAATAGTTAAGCTGAATAATGTCAGCACCAATAAGCCAGTTAAGGCCGGCTTTTTAAAACTCCATAAATACATGCGGATATAATCCCATTTATGTAGTATTTGTTTTACCAATTTTCATTTAACTAAAAATGAATGGATACATACAATTAACTTGCGAAGTTTCAAAGGCCAAGAGCTTAGTAGAACTTCGCCAGTTTTAAATAAAGCAATGCTAATGACGGATTTTTATATTTCGTCATTGCGAGTTGGCTTTTTTGCCTACGAAGCAGTCTATTTTAACGAATCAAATTGCTTCACTCCATTACTAAGCCCTACCCTTCAGTTCGCAATGACGGGTTTCATATTCCAAACGCTACATTCAGACTGACGAAGTTTCCCCTGCACACCATTCCACCGAAACTTCGTAAGTCGAGTTATCAACTTGCGAAGTTTCAAAGGCCACGAGCGTAGTAGAACTTCGCCAGTTTTAAATAAAACAATGCTAATGACGGATTTTTATATTTCGTCATTGCGAAGCAGATTCTTCATCTGCTGAAGCAATCTCCTTCATAAATTTCACAAAGTAGATTGCTTCACTCCATTACTAAGCCTGCCCTTCAGTTCGCAATGACGGATTTTCATATTCCAAACGCTACATTCAGACTGACGAAGTTTCCCCTGCACACCATTCCACCAAAACTTCGTAAGTCGAGTTATCAACTTGCGAAGTTTTAAAGGCCAATAGCGTGGTAGAACTTCGCCAGTTTTAAATAAAGCAATGCTAATGACGGATTTTTATATTTCGTCGTTGCGAGTTGGCTTTTTTGCCTACGAAGCAATCTATTTTAACGAATCAAATTGCTTCACTCCATTACAAAAGCCCTACCCTTCAGTTCGCAATGACGGATTTTCATATTCCAAACGCTACATTCAGACTGATGAAGTTGTCCCTGCCACACCATTCCACCGAAAGTTCGTAAGTCGAATGATCAACTTGCGAAGTTTCAAAGGCCAAGAGCGTGGTAGAACTTCGCCAGTTTTAAATAAAGCAATGCTAATGACGGATTTTTATATTTCGTCAACGCGAGTTGGCTTTTTTGCCTACGAAGCAATCTATTTTAACGAATCAAATTGCTTCACTCCATTACTAAGCCCTACCCTTCAGTTCGCAATGACGGATTTTCATATTCCAAATGCTACATTCAGACTGACGAAGTTTCCCCTGCGCACCATTCCACCGAAACTTCGTAAGTCGAATGATCAACTTGCGAAGTTTCAAAGGCCACGAGCGTAGTAGAACTTCGCCAGTTTAAGAAACCAAGCATCAATCCATTAAATCTATTTCAGACTGACGAAGTTTCCCCTGCACACCATTCCACCGAAACTTCGTAAGTCGAATGATTTAATTGCGAATTTTTAATATTCATTAAATCTTCATTTAGGATGTAGACATTTATGGAACAATTAACAAGGTTTAATAATTTATAAACTATAAGAAAATGAAAGCAATTAAAGTTTTAATGATCGCCCTAGTAGCAGCTTTTACTGTAAACACAGTTAGCGCACAAACTAAAACACCTGCAAAAGCAAAAGCTGATACTACACAGGTTAAAAAAGTGAAAAAAGCACATGGTAAGCACGCAGCAAAAAAAGCTGAAGCTAAAAAAGCCGAAGTAAAAAACTAGTACACAGCACAAATGAAACCAACAGCATGTCCACCTTGAATTAAGTTTCAAGGTGGACATGCTGTTATATAGCTATTTTAGCTGCTTAAAGATAAATTACTAAAAGAATCTTCTGTTAGTTTAAAGGCAATTCACCTAAGCCCTCCAGAAACCAACCTGATTGATATTCAAAAGTTACTTCCTCTTCACCTGATTTATCGATTACTTTTGAAGTAAAATCATGTGCAATCTCTTTCTTGCTTTCTAAAACCATTTTGGCTAATGCTGCAAATTCTTTCAGATCAACCCCGTCTTCCACGACGAAATAAGGTTCTCCAGCTTCAGTCCAGCGGGTTTCAAAAAGTCCTTCTTCAAATTTTTTCTGCTGTGCCTCAGTCAAGCGAGGAACATGTTTTTGATTATCCATATGCTGTTAATTAAAATTATCTAATAGTAAATGATTTAAAATAGTCTTCTGCGAAATGCACCAGACAAAAAAAAGACCGGCTTCTCACCGGTCTTCGTATAATAATACCTGGCTTACAATTTAAGCCGGAATTTTTCTTGGTACTTCCCTATCCCAGAATCTGTGCATCGCAATCATTTGAGCAAACAAATCTGTTAAAGTAGAAAGATCATCTGATACAATAATACCTTCTCTAAGTACTGTTTCGGCAGAATATTCTGCCGGAAGTTTCTTATGGAAATAACCCGCCTCCAATACTTGAATGGCAGCATCATCTGCAGCAATCGCCTTGCAATGTTTAAAGGCTTCATTCAGGAAATGAACAGCATTAGCTTCAGCTTCTAAACTCGCTACGCTATTCGTTCCTCCGGGAACATACACGGCATCATAAAGTACAGATGCAGCTGTTAGAAAACTTTCATCTACCTGAATATGCTGATCTTCTGCCGAGATGATCTCACCCAGCTTAGGTGCAATAATATGAACTACTGCGCCTTTAGCAACCAATGCATCTTTTACGGTGCTTAATGATTTTCCATCTACACCATCCGCAGCCAGAATGGCAATTTTTCTGGTTACAATCGAATCTTTGATGGTATTGGCCATACTTAAAGCTTCAGATTTAGCCAATGGACCTTCTTTCTTCTCAGATGCATAATCTGCAGGATCAGCATCAGCAGGAACACTTCCATTAAGTTCTGCTAATGGAATTTCAGGCACATGTAAACCAAGTGAATAAGCAACGGCGGCAGCAAGACCTTTATCAATATGTGCTAAAACGCCGAGCATACGCTCACGGATAGGCACCATTTTCACTTTCCCCAATTCAAAACAAAGGGCATCAATTAAGTGATTTTTTTCAGGGTCAGATTGGCTATCGAAAAACAATTTCGCCTGAGAAAAATGGTCTAAGAAACTTTTGCTCCTGGCCCTAATCTTTCTGGCATCTATTCTTTCATTATAACTGGTAAAACCGCCGTTTGCAGCAGTAGTTTGTTGTGGATCATTTGCAGCAATGGCATTTGGCCCGTAACTTGTTTTTCCACGATTAATGGTTTGGCGCATGTGGCCGTCTCGCTGATTATTATGGACAGAAATTACCGGACGATTAATTGGAATTTCATGAAAATTTGGTCCACCTAACCTAATTAACTGGGTATCCGTATAAGAGAAAAGTCTGCCTTGCAATAACGGATCATTGGTAAAATCAATTCCGGGTACTACATGACCAATGTGATAGGCTACCTGCTCTGTTTCTGCAAAAAAGTTATCTGGATTGCGGTTCAGCGTCATTTTACCGATTCTTTGCACAGGAACCAATTCTTCTGGAATAAGTTTAGTAGAATCTAAAAGGTCAAAATCAAATTTAAATTCATCTTCTTCCGGTATAATCTGAACACCTAATTCCCATTCGGGGAAAGCACCAGCTTCAATGGCATCCCAAAGATCTCTTCTATGAAAATCAGGATCCTTTCCAGAAATATTCTGAGCTTCATCCCACGCAACTGAATGCACACCTAAAAGTGGTTTCCAGTGAAATTTAACAAAACTCGCCACGCCAGAGGCGTTAACGAACCTGAAAGTATGTACACCGAAACCTTCCATCATGCGGTAACTTCTTGGTAAGGCACGATCACTCATAGCCCACATGATCATGTGTGCCGATTCAGGAAGTAGCGAAATAAAATCCCAAAAAGTATCATGTGCCGATGCAGCCTGAGGCATTTCATTATCAGGTTCAGGTTTTACAGCATGTATCAAATCGGGGAACTTTATGGCATCCTGAATAAAAAAGACAGGCATATTGTTTCCAACCAGATCGAAATTTCCTTCTTGTGTATAAAACTTAACTGCGAAACCCCTTACGTCTCTGGCCAGATCGGTTGATCCTCTTGATCCTGCTACCGTTGAAAACCTAACGAAAACAGGTGTTTCTGTACCCGGATCACAAAGAAATGCTGCTCTTGTAACTTCAGACATATCTTCATACACTTTAAAAACGCCATGAGCGGCTGATCCTCTCGCATGAACCACACGTTCTGGAATACGCTCATGATCAAAATGCGTGATTTTCTCCCTAAGGATAAAATCTTCCAGCAAGGTTGCTCCCCTGTCGCCAGCTTTTAAGGAATTCTGATCGTCACTAATTTTTACCCCATGGTTGGTTGTCAATTGTTGCCCTGTACTATCGGCAACAAACTCTTCCAGCTTGGTGGTTTTATCATTTTCAACCTGCGCAGGTTTACTGGTATTGTCTACTGATTTCTTCGCCATAATATTTTATCTTAAGCTTCCTCTGCTGCTTTGTAATTGATTTCGTTTCCAGCGATATCCGATAGTTTTGTATCCGCATTTTTCTCTTCAGACAGCGTCTCTTCCAAAATATCGCCCACTTCTGTTAAACCCAATGTGGTAGCCAGTTGAATTAAACCACTATAAGATGCAATTTCATAATGTTCTACTTTTTGAGAGGCCAAAATAATACCTACATCACGTGTGGCAGTACCTGGTTCTGTTTCTTCTACAATGCCTTCGCCTTCTTTAGTAATACCTTCCATGGCATCACATTTCTTTGCAATTGCTTTTTCTCCAAGTAATTCGAAAATCTGCTCTAATCTGGATACATGCGTTTTTGTTTCTTCCAGATGAGATTCAAGTGCAGAAACAAGTTTTGATGCCGTAGCCGCAGAAATCATTTTAGGCAATGCCTTAACCAGATGATTTTCTGCCCAATATAGATCGCGGATGCCATCGGTAAAAAGTTCCTGGAGCGCTGAAGAAGAATCTTTATTGGTTTTAGTACTTAACTTTGGTTCAGTACCGCTTTCCTGTTTTTTCATATTGATGTTTTGTTTAATTTGATGTTTGTGGACTGCATTAGAAGGATTTGGCAAGCGATCTGATGATCTGAGATATTTATATTTCATCATCAGGTAAACTCATTTATCCAAGGTTTCGTTTCAGCAGCATTATGTCTTAAGACAACCCATGCCGACACGAAATAGTTTTGAGAGTTTTACGGCGATAAATACTTTTATTTCAATGATATGCTAATAATAAAACCGCCGCTTCTTAAGGATAAAATACAACACCTATCAAAATCATCAAATAAACTGTTCATCAGGCAAACTTTGATGGGATTCTATGGTTTTGATTGCATGGAAAATATCGACCAGTTAATGATACCCGCCGCAAGAAAAGGCGAAATGGAAGTTTTACAGGAACTGATTCGCAGGAATGCCAATTTAAATGCACGCGATGAAAAAGGATTTACGCCACTGATTATTGCTTGTTATAACAATCAGTTAGCAGCTGCTAAATTGCTACTTGATGCCGGAGCAGATATTAATGTTGCCGATGATGGGGGCAATACGGCACTTATGGGGGTAAGCTTTAAAGGTTATATTGAAATTGCTAAACTCTTGGTTGAACGTGGCGCAAATCTCGACCTTCAGCATGGTAATGGTGGCACAGCACTGATGTTTGCCAGCATGTTTGGAAGAAACGATGTGTTGCAATTATTGCTTGCTAACGGTGCAAATACAGAAATGAAGGATGCCCGTGGACAGACTGCTGCAGACCTGGCTGTTATGCAAGGAAATGATGATGGACTAAAATTGTTAAATGCATCCTGATAACTTCCTGAATATAATTCAGGATTTATACATGTGTTAATTTTAAAGGTGCTGAATCAAGTTCAGCATGACGAGTGATTTATAGATATGATCACTTATATCATTAACCACCCCGCCTTTCAGGCACCCCTCCTTAAAAAAGGAGGGGAGTTGATGGGCTTAAATATTATTTTACACCAAAAGCCTTTAAGATTCGCTTAAAAATATCAGTATTTGGATAAACACCTGTAAATTTTTGTGATCCTGGGCCGTAGGCAAAAACCGGAACCATAATATTGGTATGGTCATCCGTACTGAAATTCCCGCGAACAGTACCTTTTTTATACGAGGCATCTAACAATGAAAGTCCGCCAGTTTCATGATCTGCTGTCACAATAACCAGTGTTTCCCCATTTTGGTCAGCAAAACGCATGGCTTCACCCACCATCCGATCAAAATCATGCAGCTCGGTAACCGCATAAGGTAAATCATTTGCATGTCCGCCATGATCAATTTGTGCCCCTTCAGCCATGATAAAGAAACCCTTTTTATTTTTGCCTAGTAATTCCATGCTTTTTACAAGTGATGTTTTAAGCATCTCGCCCCTACCCTTTAAAATACTTCGGGTAACAGAATCTTCCAATAGCACCAATTGTTTACCTGATGTTGCCGCAGTAAATTCATTCAGGTTATTTTGCAACTGGTAACCTTTGGCTTTTAATTTCTGCATTAAATTGACATCCTTATTTTCAAAAAAGCTTTTGCGCCTCGAACCGATCAGCACATCAACAGAACTGTTCTGAAAGTCGGCAGCAATTTCCTGCGACATGGTTCTTTCTATTTGATGCGCATAAAATGCTGCTGGAGTAGCATCTGTAATATCGCCACTGGTGATGATAGCCGTTTTTACGCCAAGTGGCGCTAAAATTTCTGTGATGGATGGTAAAGGCTTCCCATTCACATCCATGCTGATGTAACGATTATTGGTTTTCTGGCCGGTTGCCATTGCCGT
The DNA here is from genome assembly GCF_004340665.1 of Pedobacter psychrotolerans. Taxonomy (GTDB): domain Bacteria; phylum Bacteroidota; class Bacteroidia; order Sphingobacteriales; family Sphingobacteriaceae; genus Pedobacter; species Pedobacter psychrotolerans. Next base: position 234,558 of record NZ_SLWO01000001.1, on the reverse strand, counting down.
AGCACCTGCTGCAGAATCAGTAAAATCAGAATTGGAAGCTTCTGTGAGGGAAAGACCAATATGTTGAATATTAACCATATTAAGTTGTCCGAAATTGGCACTTAAACCTGCCTGAATCTGGGCCAATCCCATTCCATCTCCAATTAAAAGAATCACATTTTTAACCTTTTTGGGCAAACCATCATTTTTATAGGTTGGTTGATAAGGCTGATACTTTTTGGTATTGACGTACTCCATTTTATCACGATTTTTATAAAACTCGCCTAAAGCGTTCGGCCGATCTGTTCCAATCCAATCTGCTCCCATTTGTTCCAATTCTTTCCAGCTATTCGGACTATCTTTTGTGGCCCAGAAACGAAAAGGTTTGCCCATCTGATGCGCTTCAGCAATCACCTTTTTCATCTTTTCCAAATCAGGTGGTGTTGGAGTACCCTTTCCATTCCATACTGAAAAATGCGAAAGATCATCACTGATCATCCCGATATGCTTCAACTGTTCATCAGTATAATTTCTTCCCGGACGGCCGTCAAAAAATATCATTTGCGGATATTGGCTAAACTGATCAGCTGGCGGTACGTCACCACTCATCACAATTTTAATAGCAGACGGGTTTTTGGACTGATCAAAAACAGATTCATAACCTTTCAACTGTTTGATCAGGGTGGCAAGCACATGCTGGTAATCTTCCTTAATATCAATCACCAGCTGAAGTTTTTGCGTGGCACTAACATAAGGTTGATTTCCATTTTCTTTAAACAAGGCGACCAGCGGATCAAGGTAACTCTTTTTTAAGGTTTTGCCTGGTTTAATCTCACTGCTTTCATGCGCTACATAAAGTTCACCATCGCGATAGAAAACGTCAGCTTCAATGGAGCCCATCCCTGCGTAATAAGCTTCCAACAAGGGGATTTGCTGTTTATAATCATTGTGACTATGGCCGTTATTGGCAGTCAGTTTCTGTTGTGCAGAAACTGACTGAATGCCAAAAAAGATGAATAATAAACAAATAAATTGAGTTCTTATTACCATCCTGCGTTTTGTTTAATTACGCCTGAACTGTTATCGATTTCTCGCTGTGGAACGGCCCAAACATCATGAACCTGTGGGTTAAACGTTCTGGCTGGCCAGATAACCGTACCATCATAATCATGTAGTGGTTTAGCATAAGTGGCTTGCGCATCTCCCCAGCGTACCAAATCGCGGTGACGATCGGCCCACTCACCAGCCAATTCATTCCGGCGTTCCCTTTTCAAATCAGTAATGGTCATTCCGGTTTTTGGTGACAGCCCTGCCCTTACCCTAATTTTATTTAGTTCGGTATCGCCTGCACCAGCGCCATTTAAATTAATCGCCGCTTCAGCTTTAATTAAAAGGACTTCAGCAAAACGCATTAAAGGCACATTTAAATCTGTTGTTCCATTATCTCCATTCGGATTTACATGTGTAGGAATTGGATTAGCATAACTGAAAGGCTCCATATATTTCTTAAACTGGTAATTTGAAGTCGCTCCACCATCTTTGGTAAAACTCCGTTCAGCGCCAAAAAACATAAACTTATCACCTGGCTTTAAAATAGTTACCTCACGACGCTGATCTCCTGTTTCAAAAGAATCATAAAGTTCTTTAGTTGGCAGGTAATAACCCCAGCCGTTGTAAATTCCCCAAGCTTTGTTGGTTAGCATTACGCCAGGCAACTTACTGCCCCAACCTGTTCCGCCGCCATTCGGTGTACATACAACAGACCAAATGTATTCTTTAGACCAGTTATTTGAGGCTTTAAATACATCAGCAAAGTTAGGTAATAAATCATGCTGACCTGAACTGATCACCATATCTGCATATTTTGCTGCATTGGCGTAATCTTTTTTGAACAGGTAAACTTTTGATAGATATGACCAGGCTGCAGTTTTGTGCGCTTTACCATAATCATCGGCCTTCATTGCTGAAAAATCAGGTAAATTATCTGCGGCTTTCAATAATAATGAAATGATGTAATCATAGTTCTCCGTCACATTTTTTGCCCTTGGAATGGCCACAGACGCATCAGCATCCGGAGTTACAATAGGTACACCAGCTTTATCATTACCATAATTAGAGGCCAGCTGGAAATAAACCAAACCAGCGTTAAAATAAGCATCACCAATAATTTGTTTCTTTAAAGACTCATCCATAGCAATGGCTGGCACATTGGTAATAATGTCGTTTGCCCTTTTTATAATGGCGTAACGCATGCTCCACTGTGATTCGGTATAACCACCGCCAATGTAACTTCTGTTAAAGTTTTTAATGTTATCGCCTTCAGGTTTGTTCCTACCCGTAACCATATCATCACTGGCATTGATAAACCAGAACATACCGCGACCGTAAAAATCTTCTGAGTTATAGTTTTCATACATGCCGGCTTCGGCTTTAATGGCATCTTCCTTTGTTTTCCAGAAATTTTGTGCCGATGGAGATCCTTCCGGCGTGATATCCAATTGTTTTGTACACGATGCAAAGGCAGTTAAGGCCAGCAGTGCAAAGAATTTTATATTCGTTTTCATGAGTTGTAGATTAAAGATTAACACTTAAACCAAAGATGAAGCTTCTGGCTTGCGGGTAACGCCCCACATCCAGGCCATTATTATCCATTCCAATTTCAGGATCGAAACCAGAATAATTGGTGATGGTGAATAAATTGTTGGCAGTGGCATAAACCCTTACCGCCCCGGTTTTAAGTTTACTGGTTAATGATTTTGGTAAGCTATATCCCAGTGTTACATTGCGGATACGCAGATAAGAACCATCTTCGATATAGAAATCGGAAGCATTAAAGTTTCCATTATTATCACTGGTAGAAATAATAGGTACTTTTCCACCCGGATTTTCAGGAGACCATGCATCTAAAATACCAACCAACTTATTGTATGATGGTCCGCTGGCACTATAAGTTGTTCTCTTTACCGCATTGAAAAGTTTATTTCCTTGTACTCCTTGTGCGAAAATATTGAAATCGAAATTTTTATAACTGGCGTTAAAGCTTAAGCCATAAGAGAAATCAGGATAGGCACTTCCAGCGAAGTAACGGTCTTTGCTATCAATTGATCCATCGCCATTAAGATCTGCAAATTTAAAATCACCAGCTTTAGCATTTGGCTGAATTTTCTGCCCATTTGCATTTTTATAATTATCGGCTTCTGCATTGCTTTGGAAAATACCTTCCGTTTTTAAAACGTAATAGCTATACAAAGGCTGGCCTACAGTAATGGCCAATGGAGCAAGCTCATTTCTAAAATTGGTACCTACGGCGATATTGGTTAGTCCTGGCGCCAATTCTTCTACCTTGTTGTTCACTTTGGTTAACGTTGCATTTACAGAATAGGTAAATGCCGTATTTTTAGCACTGTTATAAGTTAAACCAAGTTCAATACCTTTATCCTTTACTAAGCCTGCATTGATGGTTTGAGAAGTTAATCCCGCAGTTCCTGGCAAAGAGCGGGTAAGAATCATTTTATCCGTTTCCTTAATAAAATAATCTGCCACCAAACTTAAGCGATCAAGAACCGTTACATCCAAACCAATATTGGTTTGTTTACTTTCTGCCCAGGTCAAGTTTTTGTTGGCAAGAATAGTTTGAACATAACCGTTTTGCAGGGTTGGTGTTTGACCGAAATAACTTTGTGTTGCAGCCAGTAACGGATTTACTGCTGATGAAGATAAACTCCCCAGGTTACCTAAAATACCATAACTTCCTCTCAGCTTTAATTCATTTAACCAGTTGGCTGATTTTAAAAATTCTTCTTTGTTAATAGACCATCCTGCAGAAACAGAACCGTAATTTCTAAACCTGTTTTCTTTAGCAAGCATAGATGAACCATCTCGTCTGCCGATAAATGACAGTAAATATTTTTCTTTATAATTATAATTGGCCCTTAAAAACAATGATGAAATGGCTTTGGCATCATAATAACTGGTGGAAGGTTGAATGATGGTGGCATTGGTTAAATAACGGTATTGATCAGATTCATCATCAAAGCCAGATCCAGAAGTATACAAGCCATTGCTTTTTGTTTTCTGAAAGGTATAACCACCTGTTAAATCAATTTGATGAACTCCGATGGTGGTTTTGTAGTTTAATACCTGTTCAGCTAAAAAATCATTCACGGCATCAGTTCTTTCTACCAAACTGTTGCTCAGTACGGGCTTTCCAACTTCCGGACGTTTCGGTGTAAAACTTTTAAATTGAGCATCTGATTTGGTGATGCTCAGGTTTGATCGAAAGCTTAAACCTTTAGCCAACTGAAGGGTAGCATAAGGATTAACCACCAACACATTGACAGGATTGTTGATGTCAATTCTTTTTAATTCAGCAACAGGATTAACAATATCACCATAGTCACCAGCATATTGTCCGCCCGGTAAACCCGCAAAGCTGCCATCAGCATTGTAAGGCGTACCATTTGTAGGATAATAAATGGCTGATAAAAGAGCGCCTGTATAATCACTGCTGGTATTGGCGCCATTTCCGTTGACACTGCTATAAGACAGGTTTTCACCCACTTTTAACCAAGGCGTGAGTTCATGCTCAGAATTGACTCTGAAATTATAGCGTTTGGTTTTGGTATTCAGCACAATCCCTTCCGCATCACGGTAATTGAAACTTAAATAGAAGGTAGATTTCTCACTTCCTCCATTAATGGCTGCATTATAATCCTGAAGCAAGGCATTTCTGAATACCTCATCCATCCAGTTGGTTCTGGTGGTTTGTCCATCAGGATATTTAGCAAGATCAAATGCTGGCAATATGGTTGTTCCGCCATTTTTAGCTGCAGTTGCGGCTACCTCTGCCCGTTGTTGAGCATTTAATGTTTCCAGTTTTTTCCAGGCACTTTGTTCTCCAACTTTGGCATCAAAGCTGATCTGCATTTTACCTTTTTTTCCTTTTTTAGTGGTAATTAAAACTACACCGCCAGAAGCACGTGCACCATAAATGGCGGCAGATGCATCTTTCAAGACAGAGATTGATTCGATATCATTTGGATTCAGATTTGGTGTACCGAGAAAGATAGATCCGTCAATCACGTAAAGAACACTTTCTCCGTTAATCCCGCCTGCTCCTCTGATATTTATTCTGGGCGATGAAGTCGGATCTCCACCTTCATTGGTCACAATCACGCCTGGTGATTTACCAGCCAATACTTCTCCAACACTATTTACAGATCTTGATGACAGTTTATCCAGTGAAACCAAACTCACTGCACCTGTTAATGTTTCTTTCTTTTGGGTTCCGTAACCTACCACCACCACATCTGCCAACATGGATCTTTCCTCGTTCAGTATGATGTTAATAGAAAGGTTATCACCTACCGTTACCTCTTTGGTGCGGTAACCAATCATGGAGAAGGAAAGCACCGTTTGTGCACCTACTTCAATGCGGTATACGCCATTTGCATCAGTGGTGGTACCGCTTTGGGTGCCAACAACTTTAACTGATACGCCTGGCAAAACCAAACCGGTTGAATCTTTCACCACACCTGTTACAATCCGGTCGGGTTTATTGAAAGTAGCATTATTTAAAATCACGTAGTTACCCTTTTCTTCTACGCTAAGACCTAATTTATCCAGCAAAGAACGTACGGGTTCCATGTGGAAATCGCCGCTGAGCTGAGTATTTGATTTTTGAAGAAGATCTGGATTGTAAACAAAGCTTAAACCTGAAATGCTTTCGATTTCCCGGATAATCTCATTGAGTTTACGGCCTTTGCTGATCTTAATGTTCACTTTGCTTTTGGCCAATTGCTGGGCCATGCCGGGCGAAGCCAAAAGTGAGCTGCAGAATATGCAGATGATTGAAAATGTTAAGCATGAATATTTCATGATCTGATAGAGAGATAAGGTCCTCCTGGACGAGGTTGTTTTCATTTGTTTGATTGCTTATAAGAATTAAAATAGTAATGAATAGTCTATTGAATGCAACAGACAGTTTATGAATGATTTAACTGTACATTATTTGTGGATTTTAAATGTTTGATGATTTTGATCTGAACTGAATTTAAGGTGGTGCAGCGAGCAAATGATGTCGAGAATCTCTTCCGGGCGCTGTGCACTGTTAAATGTTGCCGTTGTTTTTAAGTTCGCGAAAGATGTTTGATGCAATTGAATTTTAATATTGTAAACGTATTCCATCTGCCGGATAACCTGCGTTAATGTGACACCATTGAAATTGATTTCCACAGGGCGGATATCATGAACAACGTTGAGGGTAGATTTGCCGGTTACCTTATTAAATAAAAGTTTTTGATTTCTAATTAGCGTTCCCAGCAGTTTCTCATCATTTTTAATGGCCACCTTACCTGTTGAAACGGCAACTTCTACTTCTTTCCTTGCTTGGTAGGCACGGATGAGAAATGAAGTTCCCAATACAGAAACATTTAAATGGTTCGGAAGCTTCACACGGAAAGGCCTTTTCTCATCATGCGCAATAGAGAAAAATGCTTCCCCTTCTATAATAGATACCTCGCGAGAGCTGGTATGGAATTTTTCAGGGTAAGTGATTTTTGCTAAAGGGGCCAAAGTAATTTCCGAGCCATCGCTCAGTATAATTTTTTTACGTTCGCCAGCTTGGGTTGAGGTCGTAATTTGGGTATTAGAGATTCCAGACCCTATATGCTGTTGCCAAAGCCAGAAAGTAACAGATGTAACAATTACAAGGGCGGCAGCAATTTTGATCCAATGTTGCAAAAAGAAAGGTTTCCTCGCCTTTTGATCAGCGATAGCCAATTGCAGATTTTGAAACATAGCCTCACTAATAGCTGATTTTCGTTCACCTGTAAGCGCTTTTTGATCGGTGTCTAAGGCATCATACCAATTCGCTACCTGATCACACTCTTCAGGACTTGCCGCACCATCTAAATATTTTGTCAACAGTTGTTTTGCCTTTTCTTCGCTCATTTGTATAGATGTCGTTTCAAAAAGAAAAGGGTACTAACCAAAAATGTTATCAGTAAGTTAAGTTCTGGTTAAGGCTAAAAAAAATGAAGAAAAATCAGGACTGGAGTGAGTTAAAGCCTGAAAAATACGATGAGCAATAAATAGGATAAGTTTTCCCGAAGTATTTTCATTGCTGAGGTAATCTGATTTTTTACCGTCTGTACAGAAATATTTAGTTCAGTTGCAATTTCCTTTACTGTTTTATCCTGTTCCCTGCTCATCGAAATCACCAGGCGCATCCGCTCTGGCAAGAGTTGCATTACAGCCTCCACTTCTTTTGCCGTATCCTGAAAGATTAAATGTTCATCAGGAGCAACTTCCCTTTTTTGATTCATCAGGATGGCATATTCTGTCTGATGACCATCTTTAATGGAACTGGATCTGTAATAATCGATAACCCTATTTTTTACAGCGCCATATAAATAGCCTGAAAGATTGCCGGTTAAATCAAGTTTTTTACGTTTTTCCCATAGAGAGATGAAGATTTCCTGCGTCATATCTTGCGCAAGTGTTTCATCGCCCAGCTTTTTAAAGGCTAAATCAAATACCTTTTCCCAATGGATATGGAAGATTTGCTCCATTGCAAAAGGATCATCGTTTTTTAATGATGCAATTAATATGTCGCTCAATGCTTTTAGTTTGCTGCAGCAAAGCTAGTGAGCCAATATTCACTCCATATTAACTCATTATAAAGACTGATGTAACAAATGATTTCTGAGCGAAACATATTTTGATGGGTATCTCTTTAACGATTTTACGATTAATGCCACATTAAACAAAACCTAAAGCATTGACCATCAGTGTAAAATAAAATAACTTAAACATTCTGTAATTATATATTGTTGGCTCTTTAAATCGAAGATAATCTCGGTTATTATACTTTATTATTAAATCATTTATCATGAAAAAAATTTTTATCTCAAGTTTATTCTCAGTAGCATTATTTATGGGTGTTGCTCAGGCACAAATCCAAAAAGGCAATGTAATGGTTGGGGGAAACCTGGCAAATATCAATTTAGGTTTGGATGATCCTAAAATTTTCAGTGTAGACATTACCCCTAAAGCAGCTTGGTTTATCCAGGATAACCTGGCATTGGGTGGATATGTAAACTTTGGTTTAGAAACCGCAAAAAATTCAAACACTACTACTTCATATGGCGTAGGTGCATTAGGCCGTTATTATGCTGGTAAAGACGTAGAGGTATTGAACCACGGACGTTTATTTGCTGAAGCAACTGTTGGTATTGGTGGCGTTAATGTTAGTAAAGGCGGTGGTAACACTAACGGCTTAAACTTAAGCGTTGGACCAGGTTTCGCTTATTTCATTACACCAAACATTGGTTTAGAAACCTTGTTAAAATACAATGGCTTGGTAGGATTTGGTTCTTCAACTACCCAAAGTAATTTAAATCTTTCTTTCGGTTTCCAGATTTATTTACCCGGACAAAGAACGGCTAACAAAGTAAAAGGCGATATTCGTAACTAATAACGAATACGACAAAAAAATGCCGGTATCTCATCGATACCGGCATTTTTTATGTTTGCTAATTATTAATGATGCTATCTAAGTTATTAAGCTGATAACTCTAAAACAGCTAATAATTCCTTTTCATCATCATCCTCCAACTGAACAATTTCATTCAGCAGGTTAAAAATTCCTTCTTTCTCATTAGTCTTTAGCGCCAGGTCGAATAAGCGGATCATCATTTTCTTTTGATCAATGCTTAAGCTGCTGAATAATTTTGGTTCTACTTCATACAAGACCTTAATCAGGTTAATTAATTTGGGTTTAATGAGCCCTTGCTCCCGATCGGTTATATATTTCGGAAAGATTCCATCCTGATCAAAACCATCTATTAAACGATCTGCATATTCACGCAGAAATGGCTTGCGCTTATTTTTCAGGTAATCATTTAGTTCTTTAATTAAAAAGCGATATTCCGCGGCAGATTTTGCGGCACCAAACAACGCCACCTGGCCTTCATTTTCATAACTTTTAAAATCAAAATCCCTGAAAAAGTCGCTATTGATGTAAACGCTATGAAAATAATCATCACTTTTTTTATTTAGTGTGGTGTAATTCTTATAAATCTCTTCCCCACCCGCCAGAAAGTAATATTTAGAAAGTTCCTTATGCAAACTCTCTTTCCAATGTACATATTTGATCTGAAACCTGAAACCAGTATCCTGATAAACGAGTTCAAATTCCTCCGTGCTTTTAATATTCGTAGAAAAATCCAGGGCCTTCCCGTTGACCAATACCTGCATATTCTTATGCTTGTTCAACTCCATGAACCAACAAAACTCATTAATTAAAAAGGGAATTACAACCTGTTCAAAATCAAGCTGACCAATATGCAGATTCGTAAAGGTCACAACGGTACCAGTCTTTTGATCAGCATTTGAATGTTCAGTTGCTTCGTAATGATTTAATCCCCCAGCATGGGTTTGTATGGTTCCCTGATGAAAACCTTTCTCATCCTGGTAAGTCGTATTCCAGCTAGCATTGTAAGCAAAAGTAAAAAAGGTAAGCCGGCCAACGCCATTCCGCCCATGCATTTTGGAAGTATGCTTAGGTGCAACAATCTGAATGGCCTTTTCGGATTCAAAAAATGGATCAAACTTCTGTTTCAACCTGTCAAAATTAATCCCGTAGCCATTATCCGTAATTTGAAGACTATCCAACCGTCCGAGTTCATTGGATACATAATCAATCTTGATGACATCGGCATTGGCATCAAAACCATTCCAAATGTATTCAGCTATCGCTTGTTTTTCATTATAATTTCGAAGTACTTTTTGAATACCTTTTGAGGTAATGTTAACGTTTTCAGACATTTATTACTAAATTAATTAGCAAATTTACTCAAACATTTATATAAACGTAGCTGTTCATCCCTATTGAATTTGTTAACATATTTATTAGGGATTTTTTTAATTGGACACTTTTAAAATAGGCCTTACGAAGTTAAAACCCAATATGATGATCAATTATCCAACTGAAAGCGCATCATTTATTTTTAAATAGACGCTGATAATTTGCCTTTTTTATATTTATAATTGTAAATTTTATTCAAATTTTTCCCCAATGAACATTGAGAATATTTATGGCGATCAAAAGTGGAACTCCTTTGGTGGACAATCACCACTAATTGAGGTTTTTAAATCTTTTCATCACCTTAGTCCAGAAATTGAGGATGTAATCAATGACCAAACTTTTCCGGTTCATTTCGCAAAGAATAAACACATCGCATCGCCTTTAAAGCGAAATAAATACATTTACCTGATTCTGCAGGGGGCTGTTCATGGTTATATTAAAATGGGCAGCAAAAAAATCACCACCTGGATTGCAGCTGAAAATGAGCTTGCAGGCACCATTAGAAACTTGTGGGAAGATGTAACTACTGATGAATATGTAGAGACAATCGAAAACGTAGTGGCCATTGCCGTTCCAAATAGCATGATTAAGCTGCTGTATGAGCAATATCCGGTAGCCAATTACGTGGGTAGAAAAATGACCGAAATTTATATTAAAGGCGCATCTGAAAGGGCTTTTATTGTGAGATTACCTACAGCGCTGAAACGCTACCAAAGATTATTAGTTTCTTATCCGCACCTGATGAACAGGATCCCAATAAAATATATTGCATCTTTTATCGGTATGCGCCTTGAAACACTCAGCCGGATGAGAAATAAAGTATAACCGAATAACGCATATTTCAAATCAAAATATAATGAATATTATCCTTGCCTCTACTTCTACCCTTTTTGGGGGGACCTACCTTACTTATCTCAAAAAAGAGATTGTTAGTCTCTTTGATGGGATTGAAGAAATTATCTTTATTCCATTTGCCAGACCAGGCGGGATTTCATGTGATGAATACACGGATAAGGCTAAAGCTTTTTTTGCTGAACTTCAGATTAAGGTTCGCGGACTGCACGAATTTGATGACCAGACCAAAGCCATTCAAGAAGCCAAAGGCTATTTTACCGGTGGCGGAAATACATTTCTACTGGTTAAAACGCTCCATGAAAATGGTTTGATGGAGGTTTTAAAAAGCAATGTAGAAAATGGTAAAGCCTATTTGGGCTGCAGCGCAGGAAGCAACATTGGTGGGCTCAATATGAAAACCACGAATGATATGCCTATTGTTTATCCGCCATCTTTTGATTGCATGGGATTGGTTCCCTTCAACATTAATCCTCATTACCTTGATCCAAATCCTGATTTAAAACATAATGGCGAAACCAGGGAAACAAGAATTATGGAATTTTTAACCCAAAACGACATTAAAGTAATTGGTTTAAGAGAGGGCAGCTGGATCAGAAGAATAGGTGACCGAATCAGCACAGAAGGTACTGAAAAAACAAGAATTTTTGAGAAGAATAAAACGCCATATGAACTTGAACCAGGTACAATTCTTTAATTTTTTTGCATACTTTAAAGTTAATATTTAACACCTGATATGCCTAAAATTTTAGATATGAATTGTATTTTAAATGACTGGAAATAAACAATATAAACTTTGCTTTTAATATTGACTTTCTGTAAATTGGTAATACCAAATATAGAAATCATGAAAGTGCTCAAGAAAATTGAAAACTGGGGAGATCAGCATCATCCTCAATGGATTGATTATTTCAGAATATTGTTAGGCATCATTCTCATCTGGAAGGGAGTTGATTTTTACATCAACATGGAAGCCTTTAACCATTTAATGCGAGGCGCTATGCTGGGTACGGCATTTAGCATCAGCCTGGCGGCCCACTTTATTATTTTAGTTCACATTATTGGTGGGGTTGCTATTGCCCTGGGCACACATACCAGATTATTTTGCCTGGTTAACCTGCCCATATTAATTGGAGCTGTCTTTTTTATTAATATCTCGGCCGGTATATTTAAACCTTATTCAGAATTCTGGTTTTCATCGCTGGTATTAATCGGACTGATTTGTTTTATTGTAGAAGGAAATGGAGTGCTGGCTGTTGACAAAACGCAAGCCGTTCCTCAATAATTGACGCTGAATAGGACCTGAATCATCCTGAAAAACGAATGAAACCGCAATATTTTGCAGATTTTGACTGATTTATCTTTAAAAATCAAACGCTAACTTAATGGTTAACAAGCGTTAATGTTTTTTATTAAATATTATAGTTAAAATCATTTGCAGATTACGATCAACTTTGTACTTTTGCAGCGGAGAGTTGGCAGAGTGGTCGATTGCGGCAGTCTTGAAAACTGTTGACTTGTTAAAGGGTCCGCGGGTTCGAATCCCCCACTCTCCGCAGAATTAGTTTTAAAGTGCTTCAAAAGCCCGCAAATCGTATGATAGCGGGCTTTTTGCTTTTCCGGGATACCATTCTATTCGCTCACTGAGATAATTAAAGTGAGAGATTCGGTGAGTTCCAAAGGGAAATTCAGAATACTCACCGAATACGACTTAAACCGTTATCTATCAAGCTTTTTAGAAAGTAAACATCTTGACTTTATTTGCCTGCAAAGTTAGATTTGTTAACCATTAAGATGAGTACTATGAAACTAATTTTAGCTTACTCTTTTATTTAAAGAGGCAAAAAAACTATCAATTTGGACCTGTAGCTATCTACATGCAGATTACTGTTAACGGAAAGCGGAGATGACATCCGGAAGATCCTGTAAACTCAGTCAATGGAATACTGTAAATGGTTGGAGCAGTAGAAAGAAAGAAGACTCGAAATCACTCAATGTCTACCTGAATGATCTTCAATTTAAGATCCATGAGGCCTATCGTCAGTTGATGCTTAATGATGAGGAAATAACAGCAATATCTATCAGGGATAGATTTCTTGGAAAACTGGAAAGCCATTATACTATAATAGGCGTACTTAAGGAATACAACAGAAAGTTGGAAATCCTCGTCGGGTCAGAATATACGAAGGGAACCGCTGAGCGATATCGCACTAATTATCCAGCGATTATATATTTGTCGGAACGAGGTCAACTAGATTAGTTTTTCCAGCCTGGCCTATAATTTATTTTTTTAAATAGCCTTGTTCACATAAGCCCTAATAGCAAAGTTTAACTTACTGAAGATAGATTTTCAATAACCAGCACCTCCATTTTAATTAGAAGTTTCGAAATATGTCATGAATAGATTACCTGCTAACCAAGAGCACATTTAAACTACATATTTAGATTCTAGAATTATCCCGCCTCTATGCACTTTGACATAGTGATGATAGTTTAAAATTACCCTCGAAAAGAAAGTAATGTTTCTAATTGAACAACTAGGAAATCCAGCCGTTAATTTCCTTTTCGTACCGATGGGAATGCACCCAAGCTGTTCCAATTTCATATATTTTGTTTGATAGCTGAGTTAGTACTTCGTGGGCTGGATGACCTATTAATTTCGGAACCATTTTTTTGATAAAATCGATACTGATTTCTAATCTGATATTATGCTCAACCGAAAGCTTTTTCACTTCTTCGGCCAGTTCGTCCAACACTTCAATGGGAATAAGGTCCGTTTTGCTGTGTGCAACTAGTACCGAAAGAATGCATAAATCGAGGGGGCATCGGTTTACGATACAATCCATAAACTCGCCCTTAAAGAATTCGATTATGTCGTCTGCTTCAAAGCGCTGTAGCGCTTCGATTACTACGATAACTTTGTCCGCCAGTCGGTCAACTTCACCGGCCTGAGTATATGCGAAAATCAATTCCTGCCAAAGATAAGTGCTCGGAGGTATGGACGGGTTGGACTTAGCATTTTCAAGAATGAGTGCATCGGATAGTTGGTCAAGCAGGCTTTCTTGTGCGCACATAGTTTTCCAAATATTTTTATAGTTATCGCTCCACTCACGGGCGGGCCCATTGATCACGTGCAGGATGAATTCACCAAGGCAAAGTTCGAAATTTGGGTTCAAGCCATTTTTTAATACTTCTTCAATGATCTTTTGCCACTTTTCGTTTCGGGTATGTGAAATGCCCAAGCCGCTAATTAGGTGAGATTGACCAATGAATATCTCTAAAGCATCGCTTAACAATTGGGACGGGATTTTGGCGATGATTTCATTTGGAGGTAAATCCAGGAAATCGTCTTTCCCGAAAATTAGTTGCTGAATTTCAGTTGGTACATGACTACGTGTGATAGCTGTTGCAATAATCCAACGCTGATCAATCCTACCAGAGCTAAAGAGATCTAAGATAATTTGTTTTTCAGCTCCACTTAATATTTCCCAATCAGAAATTGCCCAGGATACTGAATATAGCATCAAGTTTGTTTTTGGATATTGCAGTATTTTTTGAAAAAGCGGTAAACGCTTCTGATGATCATCAACAATATCCAATAAAAACGAGACAATACCCATTTCGTAGGTATCTAGAAACTTTCCGGCACTTACCCTATTGTCAACCCATTTATAGAAGGCTTCCGCGACCCTGAATCCAGCCTCTGTGTTTTTGAGATACTTTTTACTTTCGTTGAGTGTTACGTCAAACCGTCCGGAATTGTTGATTTCAACATTGATTGGCATATTTTCCATGAATGTCGGAAAGATGTCACCCCACAATTCCCACATGGGTTGTTTGTTTTGGTCCTCTATGTTTTCCCAATCAATGTGCTCTATTCCATAATCAATCCCAAATGAGCTTAAGAACGTTCTGATTCTTGCGATAACAAAATTATTGTTTAGGGATTTTTGGATTAACTGGACTAAACGCTCCCTTTCAGCCTGAGAATGATGGGGATATCCCAGGATTGTACCTTTTATGCCTTCAACTACCACCCATGGGTTTGGATCTGAAAAAATCTGATCGATAATATTTGCGCTTAATGCTGGTGTACGTTTAAGTACAATGTTTGCCATGGTTGAGCGGATAAAAGTTTCCGGGGCATTTAAGATTTGAAGGATGCCTTCTTTATTTGGAAAATCTGTAACCGGAAAATCGTGACGCGACAACAAGTTAACAATTGACCATAAGGTTAATGATGATTGTTCCTTATCTGTTGAGAGATCTGCGATGGCAGCTTTAGTTTCAGCTTCATTATATTCGTCTTCTTCAAAAAAACTGCGGGAACAGTCAGAATAAAATGGGGTATTTCCACTCCAGAAAATATCCGAAGATGACATATCTTCATCAATCAGGTGATAAATTCCCTCCTGGACTTGCTCATTGTTTGCTGAAATATGTTCCAATAAAAATTTCAATACCCAGTCTCTGACTGAGGGAAATATTGAGTTGGTGGCTTCCTGATAAGCAACATCAAGCAATTCGGCTTTTAACCCCTCTTGATTGGTTGCATCATAGATACTTGATAGCTGGGAGGCGATGTATGTTGCGCTATTTGTATTTAGGGATGCAAGTGTCCGTTTAACCTTTTCTGAAGATTCCTTCACCTCCAGCACCGGTGTCTCAGTAAGCAGGTATTTTGAGGCTTCCTGATAAGTAGGGTGACGGAAGGTAATTTCGTTTTGATTAAGTTGGATATAGCCTCTTTCGATGAAAAAGGTGAGTTCTGTTCTATCCTCTGGGTTTAGGGTATATTCATTCTGGTATTTTGGGAAGCTAACTTGATTTGACCTTTTGGATCGCTTGAATGTCTGCTCTTTTAAAAAGGCCGGGCACTGATCATCTTCAGCAAGGATGTACGCCAAATCTTCCAGACGAACCGGAACAATGGTGCTTGCGGCCAAACCGAGAACTTTGTACAGTTTTGACGATACCTTGCCTCTAGCTTTAATATCGATCGCAAGTTGTTTGGCATCTGCTTGTGCCAGGTGTAATAATATTTCAAGAGATTTTCCTTCAAGGGAGCGCCCTGGTAGACGGCCTAGGTGCGCAAGTTGCCCAATCTGCAAAAGCTGATGTTCAGGTGCGGTATTTAAATATTTGTTTATTAATCCTTTGCAGTTTTCCGGAACTGCGTGGGACATTTTGCCCCAGGCTTCCTCCAGAAATGCCCTTCCCCTAAATTTAAGTTCAATCCAGTTGTTTCCTTCGAGTGCGCAATCGTCTACAGTGGCAACTCCATTTGCACCTGTTAATACTTCAGATCTAGTGGTAATGATGATTTTATTTCCCGGGGTTTTATTTTTAAGTAACTCTTGAACTTTTCGCAAGTTTACTTTGCTTTCTGATTCAATATTGTGGCCAAATGGATCTTCAAGAAGAAAAATATGTTTCCCTCCCGGGTTTCTTAAAAAGCGATCGGCATCTCCCACATCTGCCCCACCCTGATATCTGTAGCCATTTTGGATAAACCTCTCCGCTATAGTTTTCGCCAGCTGTGATTTACCACAAAAAGATACTCCGCTGAGTAATAATACCTCTTTATCAGCAAGTAATTTCTCCAGCTTATCTTCTTCTGGCGATGGAAGGTAATCTGAGGTAATCACGGGACGTTGAATTGGTTGCTGTTGGTCAACTATCGTATCCAGTTGGCTTTTGATTTGGGTGATTTCGGCTGAAGTGTTTTCTACGTGCTTTTCAATGCGGTCAACAGCAGCTGAAATCTCAAATATCTGAGGCTTATAATGTTCTTCAATAAAAATTTTTTTAAGCTTCGGATTTGCTTTTGCCCGCGTATAGAAGAGTTCAAAAAACTTGTTTACTTCGCCGGCACTGGGTTTGAGGACATTTGGATTTTTTTCAAGTGTTGCATTTACCTCACTCATATTGGCTTCCTTGAATAGTACGTGATTACTGAGCATTTTAAATACTACAGGTGAATGATAGAAAGAAATCTTATCCTGATATTTTACGGGGTCTTTTGCGGCATACTCATCCGTTACATCTGAGATTAACCGCAACAGGCGTTTATAATAACGATCTTTGGGAAAAAAGAAAAGTTTTAGTCTTCCATAGCCCTCCTCCTTGATAAACTGATCCAAAAATTTGGTAGCCACATAAGTTATGGCAACAGTTGTTCCGATCATATATTGAATGTTATTTAGATAAGCTACGGACTATTGATATATTGAAATCTTTTAATGTTTGCGTTTTAAACTTAATAAAAAATCTCGTATATTATAAATATATACTTTGCAATCAAAAATAGGCGGTGAGTGATTCGGTTAGTCACATTTTGAAACGACCTTAAAAACATATTGAAGCGGGATTTAGCCATGGGTTCAATTCCCCCACTCTCCGCAGAATAAAATTGAAAGCCTGAAATCATAGATTTCAGGCTTTTTGTTTCTAATAATTCTATGGTTCACTTCGTTTCGCTACCACTTGCTCCGGCGCATCTATTTATCGAAATCCTTTATAAGGAAGTGCTACTTTAAATCACAACGAATAGAATGACCACAGGCATCTCTTTGAAAATATATACATTCGCCTTGATTTAATTCCGAATATTTACATTTAAAATCACTTTTTCCTAGACCTCATGAATGACGCTTTACAATTTCAACTTAGCTATCCTGATCAGCAGCTCAGTGATTTTGTATATTGCTTCTCTTCTCTACAAATTTTTTCAAATCAGCAGCATGCTGTGATCATTCCCAACGGAAAAATCGATCTGATATTCTCCAAAATCGGTGATGATCATCTTCAAATTGCCTTGCTCGGACTGGAAACCAAGCCTAAATACGTTAATGCTGAAGTTAATAACTTTTATTCTGTAAACTTTCATCCATTAGCAATAGAATATTTATTCACCTCTCCCATCGCTGATCTTATTGATACAGGAAAAATATTACCATCAGATTTCTGGAATTTTAGCATCCATGACCTGGACAATTTTGAGGGATTCTGCAAAAAGATGACAGAAAAGATCTATTCTTTTTTACCTGAAAAGATAGATGAACGAAAAAGAAAGTTGTTTCAATTGATATTTGCCTCAAATGGCGAAATCTCCATCAGCGAGCTTGCTCAAACAGTATTCTGGAGCCAAAGGCAAATCAACCGTTATTTTAAACTGCAGTTCGGGCTCTCCTTAAAATCATATTGCAAAATACTCCGTTTTCAGGCATCGCTTCCTCACATTAAAAAGGGCGAACTTTATCCAAAACTCAATTTTACCGACCAGTCACATTTCATCAAAGAAATCAAACAGTTTGCAGGAGTCTCACCAAAAGAACTTCACAAAAACAAAAACGACCGATTTTTACAATTCCTGGTTTACAAGGAAGAGTAGTTTTGCAGTGTAAATAACGATTTATGCTGTTAGAAAATAAAAAAATAGCCATTGTAGGCGGTGGCCCGGGCGGACTTACCTTAGCGAGACTTTTACAACAAAAAAACGTTGATGTAAAAGTGTACGAAAGAGATATAGATAGACATGCAAGGGTGCAGGGATCTCCTTTAGATTTACATGAGCATTCGGGGCTGGCTGCATTGCGGGAAGCCAATCTCCTAGATGAATTCAGGAACAGCTATATGATTGGTGCCGATAAGACCACCATTACCAATGAACAGGCAGACATCGTTTTTAGCGACCATGAGAACAAACAAACGGAAGCTTTTGGTGATGAGCATTTTCGCCCCGAAATTGATCGAGGAGTACTGCGTAGCATACTGATTGATTCATTAGCTGCTGAAAATCTAATTTGGAACAGTCAATTTTTAGCCATGGAAAGACAGGGCGAGGGTTGGTTGTTAAATTTCAAAGATGGAAAAAGTGAATACGCAGATGTAGTGATTGGTTCAGACGGTGCAAATTCGAAGATCCGCCCTTACCTGACCGATGTAAAACCTTTTTATTCGGGTATCACTATGCTTGAAGGCAATATCTATGATGCTGAAAAAAAAGCACCAAAGATTTCGGCTATCCTTCGTGGAGGAAAAATAATGGCATTTGGAAATCAGAAAAATATCCTGATGGGACAAAAATCGAATGGAGAGATTGGTTTTTATGCAAGTTTTAAAGCCGAAGAGAATTGGGCAGAAAAAAGTGGTTTGGACTTTTCCAACAAATCAGAAATACTTAAATGGTTTAAAACAGCATATGCCGAATGGAACGAGATCTGGCAGGAGTTGTTTGAAAATGCAACTACACCTTATATTCCAAGACCTATCAACTGTATGCCGCTAGACCAAAGTTGGAAGACCATGCCCAACCTGACCATTATTGGTGATGCTGCACACCTTATGCCTCCATTTGCAGGTGAAGGGGCAAATATGGCCATGCTTGATGCATTGGAATTGAGCAAAATGCTGTTATCAGACAAACATAAAAATCTCCAGCAAGCAATTTCCTTTTATGAAATCGAAATGCGAAAAAGAGCCTCTTCAAAAGCAAAGGAATCTCTTGAAAATGGTGAAAAGATGCATAGTAAAAATGCGCTGTCTGTGATGACCAGTTTTTTCAGTGGACAAAGCTAGAATCGTAAACACAAACGGCCTTTAGGTGCCTAATATGTGTTCATCACCTGAATTCGATATATTATGAGTAGATTTTAACACCGCTGTCTGCAACCTTCCATCTGAAAGACTATTGTGTGGACATATTTTCTAAGCTTGGTTTTCTATGCATTTTTCTAACTAACTTTAATAAAGCATAGGCTTTACCGAAGAGCGCCATCAATCCCTAGGGCTGGAAAAATCAAAAAAACAGTTGTATAATAGTACATATAGCACTAACAAACCTTAAACGCAGTGGTTTTGTGTTCATAAATGCAGGTTCGAAGCTAAAAAGAATTGAACACAAAACTAAGTGCCGCTGTTTTTTTGATGTGTGCGGGATGGTGTAAAAAGCCCCTAGTTGGATTGATAAAGCGTTTTGGGTACTTTGGCGCTCCAAAGTACCATGCCTCCGCGGCAAAGAGCGGGCAAAAAATCTTTACAAATTAATGGTGTCAAAAAGATAGCCTGAAAGAGGGGAATTACGATCGCTAGAATAACTCCGTTGTGTTACGGTTTTAATAGATTTGCCAACAAACTATTTTAATTATAGCATCACATTAGCAGAAACTTACTAACCTTCGGAAGCTCAAAAATAAAGCTACCCATCCCCTCTCTTAATTTGCTTATGAAGCCTATATTGAATCCAAATCAGCCTGGAGAATGGGTATAAATTTACGCTTATTCCAGAGCCTGCGATAAGCTTTTCCTTCAAGGAAACGATAAAAGCAGGTAGATCTAATATGGCCCGATTGCGGGATCATCATCGTAACGCAATGGCCAGTAGAAAGATGAATGATTTGATGAATATCAGTTGCTTTAACGAAATGTGATGTACCAGGCTTGCGTTCAATATCATTGACATTAATATTCCCGAACGCATCTATCTGATAGGTTCGTTCAGTATATCCACCATCTAAAATATGCGTAATAAAATCGAAGGGATGGTCATGCGGATCGCCAGTATCCGGAGCGCTAAACTCATTTATTGAAGCGGAAAAAGGCAACCCTTCAATATGGTGCTTTTTAAAAACTTTTGATAGTTTCTCAGATCTAATAGATAATTTCATTTTCCGTCGCAGTAAATTACTGATAAGCAGCCAATAATTAGGCATTCGAAGCCAACATAGATGATGACACTCTAACACCATCCTACATACTCATCAATCACCATTGGTCGCTCTTTTAGCCTAAATACAGTATCCAATTACGCAGCGGATAAAACATTTTTTGGCTAATCAATAAGGTTTCAATCTGATGAATTACCCAGAGATAAAACATTATTTAGATAAATAAAAATAGAATAGCGCCTTAACGATCTGGCTCATCGATCGCTTTCCTGTCACCCAGTCCGATATGCTTTCACGATCAACCCCAGTGTCAAAAGCAATTTGCTTTATTCTAACCCCCTTTTCCTGCATTTTCTTTTCTATCCACAATGTATTAACTACGTTAGCCGGAGATGGAAGATGTGTTTGTGTGGTTACAGCAACCTTAAAATCGGGCAATATTTTCTTAAAAAGATCTTGTGTTCTTTTAACAAGCGTAGCCTCAGTCGCATACTTTCCAGAAAGGGTTTCGTTTTGGGTGGTCTGTATTTCTAACGTATGATCACCAATGGCCTCAATGGTAAAAATAATATTAGACTGCGTCTGATGTCTTGCCGCTGCTCCCTCGAGTTTAAGAATAGCTTCAGGGGTTAAAATACTTTCAAGCTTCGTGATATCTTTAATCATTTAATTTTAACCAGTTTCACAGCATATGGTTTTATATTTTTTTGAACAAAGAGGAAGGCATCCGCTGCTCCCCTAATTATGTAACTATCGTGTGGCCACGTTTTTTAAGTGTGATTTTTAGGCATTTTGCTAACTAACTTTAATAAAAACCCAAGCCTCACCGAAGAGCGCCGTCAATCCCAAGGGCCGGAGAAATCAAAAAAACAGTTGTACAATAGTAAATATAGCATTACCAAACCTTAAACGCAGTGGTTTTGTGTTCATAATTGCAGGTTCGAAGCTTAAAAAAAACATGAACACAAAACGAAGTGCCCGCTGTTTTTTTGATGTGCATGAGGAAGTGTGAAAGGCCCCTAGCTGGATTGACAAAGCGCTTTGGGTACTTTGGCGCTCCAAAATGCGCAGCATTCTTGAACACCGCTAAAAACAATATTAACTGTGAAAAATTACCATGCCTCCGCGGCAAAGAGCGGGCAAAAGATCTTAATAAATTAATGGTGTCCACACGATAGATTTATTTAAGGGATACTTTTGATCATCGTTTATTGGAAAGAAAAAAGAACTGTATCAGAAAACAAAAGTAAATCGGAAACTTCCAATGGAAAAATAAACATAAACCTTATTGTTTTTGCAATACGATATATTTATCACCGCAATCAGCCAATTGTTGATAATAGTTCATTGAATTGCCATAATTTTGAATGGTAATTTCGTTCTCCTGAATGGCACCCTGAATCCCAACAGGCAAAGCTAAATCCTTTTCTTTAGGTTCGCCCTCATAATCTAACGCCCCTTCATATTCGCTCCATTCAATACCTTCAAGAGTAATATAATAACCATTTCCACTCTTATCCGCTTCAAGTGAAAGCTTACCCTTTAATGTTCGGCTTTCTGATTGAAATGTATAGCGATACTGATCAGAAGCCTTTTCGATGGTAATTTTCATCATGCATTTCTCAGCATTTTCATACTTATTGATAACCACGTAAGTTCCTTCAATTCCTTCCGGAGATGCGGCTTGAGATACAGATTCCTGAGAAACAGCTTCACCAATTTTTCCAGATCGGGAGGAAGATTTATTGGTAAGCGTGCTGTCCTTCACCACGGGGCTACCTGGAGGGATATAAGGTTTCTGATTGTTCTTACAGTTGGATAATACCACAAGCAGGAAGAACATTAAAAGAGTGCAGAAGATTTTATTTTTTAACATATTTAGGTCTGAAAAAGGAACTTCCTTAGCACAACTAAATTAGTTAAATGATTGCCGATATTCTAAAGGTGTTTGATTTGTTTTAGCTTTAAATAGCTTACTAAAAGATTGAGGATACTCAAAACCCAATTGATAAGCAATCTCGCTGACAGACAAAGTGGTTCCTGTCAAGCTATCTTTAGACAAGTCGATGATTTTATTTTGTATGAGCTGCTGAGTAGTAAGTCCTGTAAGCTGTTTTAATAAATCACTCAGATACCTTGTTGATAGGTTAAGCTGCGCTGCCAAATACCCAGCCGATGGCAATCCCTGATTACTTTTGTGCTGGAAAAAATCATTTAAAAGAAGATCAAATTTCTTCAGGATTCCGCCTGCATTAATCTTTCGGGTAACAAATTGCCGCTCGTAATACCTGTTAAAATAAGAAAGCAAAACCTCCAGGCTTGCAACAATTACATCCTGACTAAATTTATCGATGGGCAGGTGATACTCCCTTTCAATCTGTTGAAATATGATTTCAAGGGATTTCTGTTCATCTTCAGATAAGATCAAAGCCTCATTTATTTCATAATCGAAAAAACCCACTTGCTTTATCTTTTCACCCAAAGCATATGTCCGTAAGAAATCGGGATGTATATTCATTAACCAGCCTGATTTAGCATATACAAAATGTGGATCAATGATACTGCTTTGTCTGGGCCCAAAACAAGAGACCACGCCCTCGTTGAAATCAAACGTGCTTTGACCGTACCGAATGCTGCAAGGAAACGAAGTCTTCATTGTGATTTGATAGAAATCAAAGATCAGTTTAGCCTCTTTTGAATTATTTAGCGCTGGCAGTTCCTCAAATTTTATGATACTGAACAAAGGGTGTTTGGTACCTGCTATACCTAAGGCCTTGTGCAGTTCATTTAGATCTTTAAATTCCAGCGTTAAAATCTTTTTCGGCATAACGAGTGATTTTCTTTCAAAGCTACTATTTACAATTTTAATCGCTTGCGATAGCCATTAGCAATATTTCTCGCAATCATCAAATCTGGCAATAATGCCAGGATTTTGGCGCCAATTCTGTTCCTGCGTCCTGAAATAGCAAAATGTCGCCGTTTATCTAACGCGTCAATCAGTTCGCCCGCTACCTGTTCTGGTGTTTGATTTGCCTGTCGATAATCAGACCTTAATCCCCGTGCTTTTTCATCATTTAAACCTGCAGTTGCATTAAAGTTGGTCTTTGTAAGTCCGGGCGAAAATAACAATACATGCACGCCATTCGGCTTGCATTCTTCACTAATGGCCTGCGTAAATGACCGCACAAAAGCCTTGCTGGCAGCATATATAGCCATATACGGCATGGGCATAAAGGCGGTCATAGAAGCAATATTCACCACAGTACCGAATTTTTTAGCCAGCATTTGCGGTAAAAAAAGGTGTGTTAGCGCAACCAATGTACAAATGTTAAGTTGGATAAGATTCAGTTCAGACTGTAAACACTGGTTTACAAAGTCGCCCGAAGATCCAATCCCAGCATTATTCACCAACATATCAACATCCAGCCCCCTTGTTTCCACTTCTTTAAATACTTTTAATGCGCTATCGGTCTCGGCTAAATCTATAGCAATGAACTGTGCATTGATCCCATAACGCTTCATCAGCGATTCACATTGCAATTTAAGCTTTTCCGTGCTGCGGGCAATCAGTACTAAATCTTTCTTCCTGCTGGCAAGCTGATTGGCAATAGCTTCGCCAATTCCGCCAGAGGCGCCTGTTATGATGGTCACTTTTAAGCTCTTGTTTTTCATAACTAAAAGTATAAAAGGTGATGAGAACAAAAGTAGCTCAATGTCGGAACATTGTATTCGAAAATCAGCGTTGAAACCAATATTATGATCTCAAAAAATGAAGCGATGTACTTCCACTTTGATAAGCCAATACCGAAAACGGGTTAAATACAATTGGCCTAAATCTCATTTAAGGGCGAAACGACTATTGGATAACATAATTAATCACATCTGTTTCAGATAGCCGAAAATATCCCAACGCATAATCACCAGCCACATCTTTGTTGTAGATATTCCCTTTCGCATTAGCGGCAATTGCCTGAAATGGATTTGAACCGGCAACATTTTGAAGCGATAACCTCATATAGTTGAAGTAGGGTTTAGATATGCCCTCTAACCTGATCTCAACCACATCACCACGTTTTAAACGCTCTTCTACAATACTGGCAGACATTTGAACGCCCTTGTAAAATTTATCCTCAAAAACAGATAGTTGAGGGATTGGACTATATGGCGATTTAAAAACAGTCAGATACTGATTATCGGTATTTGGAATATCAGTATATAGCATCGTAACTTCCATTTCATCTCCGGCAAAACCACCATCCTCATTCTGTATCACCTTTGATATTTCCGGACATTCAATAAGCCTTTCAGTTGCCGAATATTTCTCCCCTTTATAGGTGATATTCAACTCATAATTTTCGCCAAGCCTGGCATCAAAATCCTCACAAACGTATTCACCAGGAACTGTCTTTGGAACGAAATTAAAGACTAAACCCGCACTGTTTTTTACAGTGACGCTGCTGGCATCAGCAACGGGGGAAGCCTTACTGGCATAATAGGGAGTGGATAGGGATAAACGAATAACCTGATGATTCCCCAAAGTACCCTTAACCCAATTGATATCGGCCTCCACCACTAATTTAGGAACTGCAGTTTCCAAATCTAATATAACGGTCTTCTCACATGACGAAAAAAGGATCAGGTGGAAAAACACAAGGGCGATGAAAATGGAAGGTATTAGTTTCATTTGAATTTGAAGTTATAAGTAATAGCTGGTACAATACCAAATATGGAAAGCCTTACCGATTCGCTTTGGTAGGTATCCTCATTCTGACCAAAGTTTATGGAAGACGTATTTTTTCGGTTATACAGGTTATAAACGCTTAAAACCCATTCGCCCCTAATCCTTTTAATGGATGTAGGATTTGGGATATAAGACACGGAAAGGTCTAAATGATGAAAATCTGGCAATCGGTAGGCATTCCTCTGACCATATATCGGAACTTCTATTCCGGCATAATCAAACTTACCCACCGGATAGCTGGTTGGCCTGCCCGTTTGGTAGGTAAATGTTGCGCCAATAGAAAGCTTATCGTTAAGTTTATAAAAAGAGGTGAGTGAAAGCTGATGAGGTTTATCATAATTAGTGAGGTACCACATGCCATTATTAATCCCCGGCTCATTAGGCTTTGCACCTTTCGTTTGTTGCTCCGTTCTGCTTAAGGTATAAGAGAGCCAGCCGGTAAGCTTTCCATAATTTTTTCTGAAGAGGAATTCCACCCCATAGGCCCTAGATTTACCATTCAGGGTGACTTGCTCGAGTGCATCATTTCCTACAAGATTAGCACCATCAATATAATCCAATCTGTTTTGGATTTTTTTATAATAGGTCTCTACCTCCATCGAATATTGATTATTATTGAAATTACGGAAATAACCTACCCCTATTTGATCTGCAATTTGAGGTTTGAAATATCTATCGCTGGGCACCCACACATCTACAGGTGTAGGTGAGTTACTATTGGAAATCAGGTGCAGATATTGGGCAATTCTGTGGTAACTGAATTTGATGCTCTGCTGATTATTCAACTGCACCGATGCAGCAAATCTGGGCTCAGGGTATATAAATTGATCCACTATTTCACCACTGGCAAAAGCCTCTACCGCAGAGGGCTCCGCAGCATTGTAAATGCCAAGCTGCTGATCATATACTACCGGACCTGAATCGTACAGGTTGAGATTGCGTCCCCCCATCTTAAAAAATGAACTGATGCGAACGCCGTAACTGAGGCTTAGCCAGGGGTTGATCATCTGCTCAGCCTGGATGTAAGCTGAAGGCTCATAGGAATTTTTATCCACAAATTTTAAGGCATTCACTGGCGATCGGTCACCAAAGGGTACGATTTCCCCCGGCTTAATGCGTTGATAGATCACGTTCAAGCCATAACTTAGCTTAAAGCGGTCTGATGCAGTATGTACGATGTCATACTGAAACTTTGTACCATTTATGCCAGCGGTCCAGTCTAACCCAATCGCATTGATTCTTAATCTGAAATCATATCCTGAATATACCGCAGTCAGCGTACCAGTGGTTTTTTTCGAAAAGTCATGTACCCAGCTGCCATTGATAAAAGCATTGCCATAATTATTAATAAAGTTATCACTAATCCCTAAGGCATCGCTTCCAAGGTAGCCGGAGAGCGATACACGGTTATTAAGGCCAAGCCTATAATCTATTTTTGCATTCAGATCATAAAAATAAGCTGTATTCTGACTTCCGGTAAGTTTGAGAAAAAGGTGAGCATACGAGCTCCTGCCCGACAAAAGAATAGCACCTCTATCCTGATCAAAGGGAACCACAGTAGTCAGCCTGCTGGTAATTAAACCTACTCCACCACTAAGCTCAAAGGCAGGTACGGTCATATCTTTGGTGCTAACATCCAGTACCGAGGATACCCTTCCACCATATCTGGCCGGAATGCCACCTTTATATAAAGTCAGGTCTTTGATGATATCGGGGTTGAATACAGAGAACATGCCAAGCAAGTGAGATGAGGTAAAAACGGGAGCTTCATCAAGTAAAATCAGATTCTGATCTGCAGTACCGCCGCGGACATTAAACCCTGATGAACCTTCGCCGGCATTGGTCACACCTGGAAGTTGCAGAATGGCCTTAAGCGGATCTACCTCACCAAATATGGCCGGGATCTGGCTGATCTCTTTCATCGTTAACCGATTTTGGCTCATCTGTGGCGTTTTAAGATCAACAGCTTTTGTGGTCCCCATCACATTAACTTCCGTTAATTGTTGAAGGTCTTCCAGCAGTTGGATATTTCGAACCACCGTTCCCGGAACATCAATTTCAATGGACTGAGAAACATAACCTACATAAGCGATTTGTAGGCGATGAAATCCTTTGGTGAGGTTAAGCGAATATTTGCCCTTATCGTTGGTAACCGTATTCTGGTCCTCGCCAACTACCATTATGCTTACACCTGGCAGCGGAAGGCCTGATTTGCGCTCCGAAATAACACCCTTGACAGTGAATTTTTGCTGAGCATAAAGCGGAATGGTATTTAAGAAAAACAGTATGATGAAATAAAGCAGCCATTTAGCGTTTGAGTTTAAAAGAGTGATCATGAATTGGAATGGTAAGCTCATTTTTGTGTGATATTTTTACCAGGAAACTTCAAAATCGGCCTGCCCCGTATAGCCTGAAGAAAGGTGAATGTAGCAAGCAGGGCATAGATAAGGGCAATAGCGAATGTACCTTTCGTGTTCTTTATCACGTACCAGGAAAGAATCGGGATAATTTGCAGGGCGTGCATCCCAATAAAATGGGCAACGCGAAGATCACCAATCCGGGTGCTCCACTTCACAAGCGGCAGCCCTTCATCATCTCCAATTTGGCCAACGCTATGGCTGAGCCTGGCACCCATTAAGCCTCCCTCAAGCGCAAAAATGACGAAAAGAATAATGCTCAGTCGTATGGCCCATAGGTAATAATGTGGGATTGGCCTTACCTCATCTGTGAAAAACAGAATGCCTATATAAAGTGTCCAAAGGGTTAAAATTACTGCGGCTACCCCCATCAGTATCGTCATGGTCGCATAGAAGGATGAGCTGGTATTAAAATGTGACAGCTGCCCTTTTGCAGCCTGAATGGAAATGTATATGATTTCAAAACCAAGCGTAATGATTACCACCCAACTGTAGACGGTTACAGCCCCATAAGATTTTAGCTCGAAAACATACCAGGCGATCGTCCATGAAAATAATGCAATGGATATGGCAAACTTAAATGGTTTTAACCATGCATTACTGCCTGCAATCACGGCGTCCGAAAATTGGATTAAAACCAGAAAGGCAATCGCCGCTATAATATTCAACAATCCAAAGCTAAAAAGCAGGCTGTTTCGTTCAATTAATATTTTGATCATGAATTGGGTTTAAATTTTGAATGCATTTAAAGTCATTGTTGGTTACATCATACGCTATAACTATCCTTCATCATCTTTTCTTTAATTGGAAAGTTCATATCTGATGTGACCCTTAATCTTAACGCCCACAAAAGTACCTGCGATAAAAATCATTAAATAGCTATATTCGCCTTAAAAATAGTCCGATCCAGTTAAAATGATTCTTGAAATTAATTGTGAAAGCCCTGAGGGGTTAATTAGTGCGATTGCTAAAGCTATTGATGCTCTTGTAGTTGATGGCACCATGCAAATTCCGCCGCTTTACGGAACGGGATATATTAAGGGAATATCTATACCCAATGGCCCTACCATTATGATCCGGCAATATGAGCTAAAAGAAGAATTGAATATTTCTACGAATGCAACTGGAGCAAGCGGTATTGTGCTAACCTTCCATAACATCTATCATGACAAGGATGACAAAAAAAACCAGAAAACATCATTGCCTTTTGCCCAGATCGAATCAGGAGGTGTAGACTATCAGGAACTCTTTCCCTCCAAAACAAAGTTCAATACCATCATCATTATGATTGATGTAGAACAGCTCAGAACGCTGATTAATCCTAAAAACGATCGTACGGAGATGCAGGATATACTCTTCAGCGACAAGCCATTTATTTTTGAAGAGCTAATCTCTCCTGAAATGCATAACGTTGCTAATCAAATCCTGACAACAATAGCTCCCCCTCACTTACAGGATTTTTTTTATCGGATTAAAGCTGAGGAATTAATTTACCTCCTGTTTTCAGTACTCGAAAAACGCGATAATTTATCAGCATACCCGCTAAACAATGATGACATCAAAAAAATCTATCTAATCAGGGATAAGGTGATTGAAGACCTCAGTGTTAAACCGAACCTGATGCAACTTGCTAAAACTTATGGGATGGGTGAAAGCAAAGTTACCCGGCTCTTTAGGCAAATTTTTGGAAACAGCATTTATAACTATTACCAAACGTTCAGAATGGACTACGCTGGCAATCTCATTAGAGATAAAAATCTTTCTATAGCAGAAATTGGGTATCAATTAGGTTTTTCTAACCTGAGTCATTTTGCCCGGCTGTTTGAAAAACACCACGGATTGAAGCCAAAGAAGTATGCAAGGGTTAATTAGAGCGATATTTTGTTCAACCGTCTATTCTATTCTCAAGCTTCATTTTCGCTGTTTTTAAGTTATTTAGTTGGGAATGATGCCGTGCAGTACTCACATCCAGACGTGTAGCCAAAATAGATTTAATCTTTGATGCTAAGTGAAATTAATATGGTGCTTTAAAAACTAAAATAAACTGGAAGTGTTTATAGTAACAAAATCTAAAGCCCTTGTCAATATTTCACTACTTAAAACCTGCCGGAGAATGGAGCCAGATCAGCTACCATTTAAATGATTTAGATTTTAGCATAGGCAAATTGCTTTACAAAAAATATACCCTATAAAAACGGACCAAATAATATCATCATTTTAACTATAATGAAATACATTCTAATTATTGCCTCTTTTCTTTTCCTCACCCCACAGGCCCATTCACAGCTAAAACCAGTGCGAGCAGGTTGGCATTCTTTTACCATTCAGTGGATCACTTTTAATAAAGCCAATCCGGGCAAGGTATACATTAAGAGTATTGGCGACGAAGAATACAGTATTGAAGGGGAACAAAGGGATAAAAAAACGAAAGAATACGTGACCATTAAAGGAACATTCCTGAACCAGGGACGCACATTGAAATTTAACGGAAATATTACTTCAAAAATCAATTCAATTAATGGTGGCCAGCCCTGTGAACTTAACGGACTTTCCATTTTTAAAGCCAGTGGAACCAGAAAGTACTGGAGGCTCCAACAAATGCTCAACTGCGATGGTGAAACCACAGATTATATAGATATCTTTTTTTAGAACTGATCAATTAAATAATAAACCCTAAATATCATTCACTTCATAACCCCATGAGAAAAAATATACCCATTGCATTATTAATGCTTATTATCATTTCTGTGTTCACACTTTCTTGCAAGAAAAAATCAATTGATGAACCAACTCCACAAAGCAATTGTGAAACAAAATACGAAGTGATATATGGAGATTTAACATCAAACGCTGAAACAGCCCTTGTGAATTATGAAAATGGTCAAATCAAACTAATAAGCGCCAGTAGTGCGAAGTTAAATTTTGAATATTCTACAGACAAGGTGATGGTATTATCTTCTGGTGTACCGGTTTATCAGATTGATATTACGAACAAACTGGCCACGAGAATCATAGATTTAGGTAACCAGTCAGAGCAGCGCATGACCTATGATGGAAACCGAAATTTAATTAAAATAGATGCCTATCTCAACAACAATTTAACCGACACCAAAATACTGACTTACAGCAATGGCAATCTTGCTACCTTAACCCAAACCTATCCAGATGAACCTGCAGTGAAAAGAGTTACAACTTATAGCTATTCAACTGATATTGCTACAAATGTTGACACTGATACACGCTATTTAATTTTTGGCCCGATTGACTTTAACGTTCCATCATCTCTTACCGGAACTATTTCCAGAAATATTCTATCCGGAAGCTTATATACGTATACATCCGGAAACTATCGTTCAGACATTACAAAAGCATACACCTATACCCGCAATGGCAGTGGTGTAGTAAATAAAATCATAGAAAATACCCACTCAGTAACGGTAAGTAATGGCGTGCAAACCCTGGATGAAAGAACAAAGCAAACCATTTTGATTAACACCACTTGTAATTAATAGAACTAGCAATTAAAAAGGGCATAACTTTGTAAAGGTGTAGCCCTTTGCCTTTCATTTTAAGGAGTTAGTGATGATCACATACCCCAATTAATTTCTGAAATGAGATGGTGTAGCATGAGCATGTTTGCGAAAAAAGTGATTGAAATGAGATACGTCTTTAAAACCCAAGCTGTAAGCAATTTCTGATACACTCCAGGTGGTGTGTTTAAGCAGGATAATGGCTTCCCTCAAAAGCCGCTCATACAAAATTGCACTTGTAGATTTACCAGTCATTTCCTTTAAGATTCGATTAAGATAATTGACATGAACATTTAGGGTTTCAGCAAAATCACCCGCAGTGCGAAGTTGTTGATGCTGGCCAGCCACCACCGGAAACTGTCGATCCAATAATTCATTGAATACACTATGTAAACGTTCTTTAGAAGAATGTGCATAATGCCTTTCTATAGCCGGCTGTAAGGTATTTGCATAATGCATTAATTCACTAAGCAGATTTCTGATCAGGTCGTCTTTAAATAAATAGTCAGATTTTTCCTGTTGCTCAATTTTTAAGAAAATAGCCTTTACTTCTTCTTCCTGCTTTTGATCCAGCAAAAAAATGGGCTTAGATTCTTTGTTGAATAAAGGAGAATGCCTGATGCCTTGCTTAAAATAAGTATCGTAATAAAGTTCGGTAAAGATCATATAGCCCGCATTTTCCTCCTGCTCTAATTGCTTAATCGTATACGGAACCAGGGGACTAAAGAAGGAAAGTGAACATCCAATGGCCTTTATACTTTCATCGCCATAGTGAACAATATAATGCCCCCTTAATAAACTTACCTTAAAAAAATCTCTTCTTCGGTAAACGATCGGGTTTTTAGATAAACAATCGGCAGAACTGAAAAAACGAAAAGGCTTTGTTGGATTTTGATGAGACTGAAGTCTGATCGTTTCAAAGTCTTCCAACTTTTCACTTTTATTGATCAATTTATTGCTTTCATCATGTTTCATCATTACATAGCCATTTTCGAGATATTAATGCTTAGCATTTCATAGCACCTGATTACCCACAAACTTATAAAAATTAAATCCTACCTGATTGATTGATCAGTAACAAAGCCTCTACGCACCGGAGGAAATAGCTCACAATGGCCTTTTAAACAAAGGAGTCGGGTTAAACATATCCGCTCCTTAAAACTTACGATTATGGTTTAGGAGATAAATATTCCGGAATAAACCTTTTGCGCATGTAATCTATGTAAGCCTGATCATCGCCATTCTGCATTTTATCAATATACAACGCCGTGTCTTTACCCACCTGGTACCTCAACTGATCGGTATCTTCATTTGCCGCTAAAAAAATAGTTTCTGCAATCGTTTCAGGCTGTGAAGTCATGGTGTCATGTTTAGCCCAATTTCCTAATCCAACATTAATAAATTGCTCGTATTCCGGAACATCCCCATTTGCCGTCAATTGTGCTGCACCAACAAATTTAGTAGCTGTTGATCCAGGTTCTATGATTTTTGTTTTGATTCCAAAAGGAATCAACTCATATGATATTGCTTCAGTTAAACCCTCAAGCGAAAACTTAGTTGCATGATAAATGCTGCATGTAGGAAAGGTAACTCTTCCGCCCTGAGAGGTAATATTGATTATTGTTCCTGAACGTTGAGCTCTAAAATAAGGAAGTATTGCCCTTAAAACCCGCATTGGGCCGAAAACATTGATATCAAAGATTTTATTGATCTGATCCTCTGTTGCAAACTCAAACACGCCGAATATTGCTGCTCCGGCATTGTTCACTACCGCATCAATTTTTCCATATTTTTTAATCCCTGCGGTTATAGCCGCAGCAATAGTTTCAGGCTTCTGAACGTCTAAAGCAACAATCAGAATATGATCCAATTGGTTTAACACGGCTTCATTTTCTGGCGCACGCATGGTAGCAATTACATTCCAACCTTCTTTGTTAAATTTTAACACTGCGGCTCTTCCTATTCCTGAAGATGTGCCGGTAACTAATACTGTTTTCATTTTTCTGAATTTAAAATTTGAAGAATAATATTGATTAGGGCTTGAAAATATCATCCACTATTGCTGCAAACTGTTCATGTTTAAGCTAATCTTGATGACCACCGCAATCTTATTTGTACTTTTTATTATTCTGGCACAAAGTTACTGTGGCAATGAAAACGAGAATTGTTCAATGCAAACCAAAAATTGTCTGATTCAAACTTTAATGGTGAGGTGGTGCTAATGAATCTTAATTAGCGAAAAAGAAATTAAGGCCATAAATAACATTGAAACATCAAGTTCAGATGATTTTAATACGAATAGGCCCTTTAATGTGATTCACATCAATAGGTTTCCCCTTTTGTGTTATTGCTACTTTGCCTTGATGATGCAAATCAATAGCCACATCAACGATATTTTTCATGTGTTTACGCCAGTCATCAGGAAATAGCATTCGGGCAATTTCAGATGGACAAGTACTTTTTTGAGGGCCACGTTGTATCGCTGTAGACAAAATGGTTGCGGATATATCTGGAGGCCCTTGCATAAAATGCTAACAAATAAATCCAGTTATTGATTTGAAAAAAAATCCAATATCAAAAACTTGATCACTTTATCAAACCCATCGTTAATCGGCGATCGCTATTCCCCTCTTTCAGAGGGGTGGTCGCAGACCGGGGTGTTTAAATCAATTATCGAATTCAGATTATTATCATCTTCCTAAATCTGCGTTTCTTATCTGTAAAATCTGCGGGAAAATAAAATTTAGATCAGCACATCGCAATACTGAGTTACCCCGAGAGCGGAATGGCGATCGCTATTCCCCTCTTTCAGAGGGGTGGTCGCAGACCGGGGTGTTAAAATCAATTAATAATTATCGAATTCAGATTATTATCACCTTCCTAAATCTGCGTTTCTTATCTGTAAAATCTGCGGGAAAATAAAATTTAGATCAGCACATCGCAATACTGAGTTACCCCGAGAGGGGAATGGCGATCGCTATTCCCCTCTTTCAGAGGGGTGGTCGCAGACCGGGGTGTTAAAATCAATTAATAATTATCGAATTCAGATATTATATCATCCTCTTAAATCTGTGTTTCTTATCTGTAAAGATCTGCGGGAAAATAAAAATTGGCATTTCCAGCCATGTCGAAAGCTACTAAATGATGATAGCCGAAATAGACTAAAGCTATAGGATACCCCTCCCAGTCCTATAGCATCCCTAAGGCATGATAGTTGCATCTTATTGCATGTTTAAAAAATCAGTCAAGCAATAAATCATAAGGGTAAAGCATGATCCAGTTAAACGTTAGATCGCTTTTAAAGATAACCACCTATGCACATTCCAACACGTTGCTAAATGGCCTATAAAATCTCAATTCCCTTCTCCTCAAATACCTCAAAGATCTCTGCATTAATCATGCTTCTGGTTAAATCCGCCTTGGAAATATCCTTACACCAAAAATAAATGTTAATGTTGCTGTTCAGCTTACTTACCGGACTAATCATAATAATTGGTTCCTTACTGATAAACACATTACTATTTTCTATAATAATTTCCCTGATTAAACTAACGACTTCTGTTGAGTTAAATGGTTTGGTAATGGATAAGGCAAGATCAACACGCATTTGATTGTTACTCAGCGTCCAGTTAATGATGTTATTCGATAAAATGGAACCATTAGGAATGATAATCTCCGCACCTTCATCGCTTAGCAAAGTACTTGCCCGTACACCAATTTCTTTTACCCTACCCTTTTTATTGCTTAATTCTACAATATCGCCAATGCGGATTGTTTTATCGAAAATAAGAATGATACCCGATACAAAATTGCTTACAATATTCTGCAAGCCTAAACCAATTCCAACACCCAGCGCTCCAAGAATTACAGTAATTTTATCAATAGGCAATCCGGATGCAGCAACTGCAATTAAAAAGCCACCAATCAGCAACACTAACCTGGTAACCAATAACTTAGAACGCTCACCCTTATTGTCATCAAAACTATCATCTCCGGTATCGCCAAAGAAATAAGCAATGTACTTTTGTAAGAAGTTCGCAATCCAGATAATCCCCAAAAACAATACAATGCCTCCAAAAGTAAAAGAGAAACTTCCAATAGTCCTTTTTTCTATAAGCACTTCCATTACCGATTCATAAAGTCCGTTAAAGACATTAAGGTTAGTGGCAAATATCACAAACCAGATGATCGTAGCACCAATACCCGTTAATTTTTTAAGTCCGGAAATTACAGGTTGCCAGTCGAAATACTCCGGATACCCCTTACGGATTCTGCTGCTTTTCATTTGTAATAAAAAGGCTTCAACTACAACTTTGGCGAGAATGGTCAGCGATATTGCATTAAGAAGCGAACTAACTCCTGTTGAATAAAATATTTGTGTAAGGGTAAAACGACCAAATAAATTGCAAAAAACAGCTATGATGGCAAAGCCAGTATAAATGAAACCAGTTACCAAAATCATTCTATACCTTTTAAGGTTTTCATCGAGCATTTTCCAGATCAGGATACCATAAGCAACTGAACATAAACTCAAAAACAGGAGTAGCCAGCGCTGATATCGTGGCGGCATGCCTAAAAGACGTAAAAAAACAGGAGCCAGCAGGAGCACCACAAATAAGCACCAATAATAAAATAATCTTGAACCCAGTTTTTTTCTTAAAAAGATAGAGAGCACAATAGCCAGCATCACTTGAACAGCTTCGATATAAAGTGCGGGAGCTCGGAGATCAAAGATAGGTGCCAAGGCAAAAAGCATAATCAATGTAATCAGATAGGGCTGCGGACTGATAAGTGTAAAATCATCAAGGGCTTCTAAACGATCATGCTGCTTTACACTTCTGAAGTTAAAGAATACCCAGAAAAAGAATATTGCGCAAGTAAAAAGCAGCAACACCCGGCTACTTCTCGTATACACAAAATAATAGCCAGATATTTCCTGTTCTCCCTGAATAAACCTGCGGAAACCCATGCTTTTATTCGCCGGGCGATTTACTGTTTCCCAAAGGTAACGGCGCTCTTTACCAAAAGCTCTAATGCTTACCGCATCAAGCTGGCCATCCGTAATGTACATTAACTCCTTAATATTAATCAGGTTAGATGAAGTTCTTGCATGAAGATTATTGATGGATAATGTAGCCGTTTTAATTAAGCTGTCAGTTACCATACGTTTCTTCTTTAACTCAGCGAACTGATCTTTAAATAGGATACGCAATGCAGGCACTGTAAATACTTTGGTAAGTACGGTATCTTTTCGGAGGTTCAGGATTTCCGTTTTCAACGCCCTTAATTCTTTTTCATATTCATCAAGATCAGACAGGCAATCCTTATTATTACTTTGAAGCTCATCCAACAGCGTCTGGTTCATCTGCAGATTCTGCAGATTTAAGGAACGTTCGGACTGTGTTAACCTACTTTTAAGGAGTGCCAGCGCAGCTTCATCTTGGGTTAAATGCGCTTCCATAGGCTTAAGCTTTTTAAAAGAGCCTATAGTTACCGGAACTTTATTAACGGCTTCAAATACCTTTTCCAAATGCATGAGATAGTCACCCTTAGTGAGGGTTGCAGAATCAGAAAGAATAGACACATCCTGATCCTTTTCCGGTAGCCGCCCTTTTTGCGCAAATGCATGGCCTGAATAAAAAATGAGCAGTAACGTAAGGTAAATAACCGCTATGGAAAAGGTCTTTTTTATAATCATTTGAAATACGGAAGTGAAGGAATATGCTGTCTGGTGACTTAATAGTCAAACATAGCGAATTCAATTGGTTTAATAAACGAAGGGATTCGCATTTTAATATAGGAGCTCATGGTCTTATGGCTAATATATCATGAAGGTAGTGCACCAATGTTTCGTGAAAATAGATTGCTTTCCCGAAAGGTCGGGGCAAGCTGCTTTACCTCCTCACAATGAAGGATTTCCTATAGCTCACCAACCATTTCGCAATCAATTGCCCTATTTGCGCACTACATTTTGAATGTATTCGATTTTCGAGCTTAAAATAAATTTTGCTGATTGGCAGACATGATTAATTCTGCCACATTTTTAACCTGAAACTTCTGTAGCAGATTTTTCCGATGGGTATCAATCGTTAATGGACTCAGAAATAATTCTTCGCCTATAGCCTGACTGGTTTTTCCCTGAGCAATCAGTTCAAGAATTTGTTTTTCGCGTTTGGTTAGCCTTGGTGCTGCGAGCAATTCATTTCTTGATGGTCTACTCAGAATTTCAGTTACTTCTTTACTGTAGCAAATGCTTCCATTTACCGCTTCGGCGATACAACGTCTCAGTTCATCCAGAGAACTATTTTTAAGCAGATATCCACTTGCACCATTCTGAATAGTTTGCACCACAATGCTCCGCTCCGTTCGGTTACTTAAAATTAAAACGATTGTGGATCTATATTTTTTCTTGATCTTCAGGCAAAGATCCATGCCATTCACATCCGGTAGTGTAATGTCAAGCAAAATCAAATCTACCTTTCCCGATTCCAAATATAACATGATATCTGCTCCATTTTGAAAGCCTCCAATCAGTTCAATATTAGATTCGTTTTTCAATAGATTTTTTAGTCCTTCAATCACAATTGGGTGATCATCAACTATAACTGTTCGTAACTTATTTTGTAGCATCTATATTCAGTTCAATGTTTATTGTTGTGCCTTCCCCTACACCAGAAATAATTTCCAGCTGACCATTAAAAAAGTCTACCCTGTTTCTGATACTTTTTAAGCCCATACCCTTGCTTTGCTCCTGCTTCTTGCGATCAAAACCAATGCCGTTATCCTCGAATGTAATCAGAAAAACTTTCGCATCCTGCGTGCATTGTAAAATGATACTGGATGCACGTGCATGTTTAATTGCATTCGAAAGCAATTCCTGTACAATCCTGTAAATATGAAGCTGAGTGGAAATCGGAATACTGGTTTCAATGTTAAAGGCTTCAAAGGCAATCTGCAAACC
Source organism: Pedobacter psychrotolerans (assembly GCF_004340665.1). GTDB lineage: Bacteria > Bacteroidota > Bacteroidia > Sphingobacteriales > Sphingobacteriaceae > Pedobacter > Pedobacter psychrotolerans. Next base: position 196,542 of record NZ_SLWO01000001.1, on the reverse strand, counting down.
ATCACGCATATGGAATTCACAGAGATCTTTTAAGGCAACCTCGAGTCCGAAATCAAGCAGTGTTTCTGGCACCATGTTCCGGGCAATTCTGCGAAGCTCACTTACGGAAGTATCTAACTGGCCAATAATTCGATGCAGGTCTTTGTCTTGTGAAGCACCGGGCTGAGTATCGGTCCAGCCAGATAATCCGATTTTTACACCAGCCAGCATTCCACCCAAACCATCATGTAAATCTCTTGCTACGCGCTCCCGTTCGTGCTCCTCGCCATCAAGCATAGCCTTTGTTACTTTAAGCTGCTGCTTCTGTTCCATTTCACTCAACTGCTGACGATAATTGATTTCTTTTTGTTCTGCCAGTTTTGATCGGTTTCTGGCAATAACAGCAACAAAAACCAATGATACCAACAGAAAAAGGCAGCCTAAACCAAGAACCAGGTTATAGAGGCGATTATTTCTGGCATTGAGCAGTGCCTGCTTATTTTGTGCCTCTAACGAAGCTATTTTTTGCTGGTTCTTAACGCTCCTGTATTTGGTTTCCAACTCATTGATCTTCAAATTTGTTTGATCACTGTTAACACTATCATTCACCACACGGTATTTGCTTAACCAGGTGTAAGCTTCTTTATAATCATTTAACTTAGCACTGGTTTTGGCTACTTCACCATAAATCGTAGCCTTATCAATCATACTAGCTGTTAAAGTGCCTTCTTTAATAATGTCCAGTAGAATTTGCCGGGCCTTTTTATATTCCTTTTGCTTCCCGAAAATCTCATACTTACTGTATAAAAACATCTGATAAAGTTGAGTTTGGTGATACTTTTTAACCAGAACAATGCCTTTTTCAATGCTGGCTAGTGCTTTGTTAAAGGACTGGATAGTAGTAAAATAGAGTGTCTCATTATAATAATAAAGCGTATAATTCACTGATTCAGGGAATGGCTTTAACAGTGGGTATGCTTTATCTAACAATACTTTGGCCTTTTCAGCACGATTTTCATAACAGTAAATACTAACACCACCCAGGTAAGCAAATAACAGGCTGGTTTTATCCTTTTTAGCTTTCTCCAGCAGGCTGATCGCTTTTTCATTATAAAGCGTGGCCTTGGCAAATTGCGAATTGTTCATTAAAATGGTGGCCAAACGTGTATAATATTGAGCTACCTGAGTTGGATCTCCGGTTTTTTCCGCATCAGGGATGGCCTTTTCAAGTGTAATTTTTGCGATAAAGCCATACCCTTTGTCCATATTCATTATCGCATAATTATACCATGCTGCTGCCCGCCTGGCGTAAGCCTTTTTTGTAGTAAAGACAGCAAGTGCATCTGCCGCTTTTTTGAAAGCTACCGATGCCCTGGCTTTGTCCCAGTTAAAGTAGTATTGTCCTTCATAGAAATAGGAAAGCGCAGTTGAATAGGCATCTTTCTTTGCAATTTTCTTCCCGGCTAAGAGATAAGATTTGCTTTTTAGAGTATCTTTAAATTTCCAGTAATCTACCAATAAGAAATTAGCATTGGCTTTTGAGCTATCTGCCCCCGATGTCTTCAGAATATTTTGCAGGCTATCCAGATAATGTTTTTCATTGAGCGGAATCTGTTGCTGACAGAATACCGGAGAAGCACCTAAAAGGCAAAGTATAAATAGAAATAATTTTTTCATTGATTTAAAACAGTAAACCGGATTGAGCATCAGTCAAACCACATAATAATGATTTAAAAGGCTCAAAGCTTATATGTAAATATCAGTCATAATTTGTAAGCAAGCACAATTTTGGTCATATACAGCGAAAAATACCTAAAAACCAGTAGAAAAAAAACGATGAATTACGGTATTTATTTAAAGAACGACTTCTAATACTTTTGTATAAGTCTCCTAAATAAGTAAAACAAGATAAGGCGGTAAGCCATCAGTATTGCTTATGGTATTATTTAATCAAACCTAACAAATGCTTATTAATTTTTAACCTCTACCCTTATGACGGAAGTCCATATTGTAATTTATCAACATTAAATACGAAGTTTTTCGTACATTAATTAAGATTTTATATTTTGCTGACGTTGCTCAATAGAGCACAATCAAACCTAAACCAATTTAAATCATGAAAATGAAAACTTTAATCCCCTTTTTACTCCTCTTTCTTTCTTTTCCTACACTATATGCTCAGGATTTGACATGCAATGACCGCAAAGCCATTAGCGAGAAACTTAAAATGATCCGCGAAGCTGATCAGGGAATCAGGAGTAGGATTATTAAAGAAATGGCTACAAAAGATCCGGAAGCAATGAAAAAGATTGCATTGGAAATGAAGGCTAGTGATAAACAAAATCAGTTATTAATTGGATCGCTTCTGGATCAATGTGGTTGGCCTAAAGGTCTTGATGAGATAGAGAATAATACCATTTTTTTGGTCATCGATCACGCGGATACAGCGTTTATAGCGAAATATTTCCCTATTCTAAAGTTACAGTCGAACAAAGGCATCGTTGCTAAACGTGATTTAGCAACCTTACAGGATAGAATGCAATTAAGAAGTGGAAAAAAACAATCTTATGGTACTCAAACCCTTAAAACAGGTAACATGGTCACCATCTGGCCTATTGATGATGTTCAAAATCTAGATCAGCGCAGGAAAGAAATGGGCCTCTTACCGATGAATGAGTACATTAATCTTCTCAAAAAAACGTATCAGTCTGAAGTGATTTGGGATAAGGATTTATCTATAGAAGCCGCTCAGGAAAAAATGCGTAAAAAGAATTAGTTCATTAACTTAATTTATACTGACGAAGTTTCGCTTCTCACCAGCTAAACTTCATACGCTAATTTCGTCATTGTGAGCGGCACGACGCAATGACGAATTTTTTGAAGGGATTCACTAAGCGAATCTTCATGCAGACCTGTAGCGCAGCGGAAAGCTACGGAGTAAATTTATTTCAGCAACTATTTCGATAAGATCCTGAAACAAGTTCAGGAAGACGATTCTTCATGGGTTCAGGAAGACAATCCCCAAGCAGGATCGTCATACAAGAAACGGTTTTTCTCCATTTCGTGCCATCTTGTTTGTGATGTACACCTATTATTATTTAGAATAATTAAAAATAAATTTCTAATCTCATTTTAATTTCTTTCTTTTGCGACACTTAAGAATTAATCTAAATAAGATGAAGAAAATTTTTACCTGTTTTTTTAATGTGATACTGCTTCTTGTCTCTCTAACAGGGATTAGTTATGCACAATCAAGAAATGGATCAGTATCAGGTGCTATTAAAACCAGCGACGGTAATCCAGCTTCTTTTGTAAGTGTTGGCTTAAAAAACACTTCTAAAACAACACAAAGTGATGAAAAAGGAAACTTCACTCTAAAAAATGTTTCACCTGGAAACTACGTATTAAAGATTTCAGCAATTGGCGTTTCTGCACAAGAGAAAAATGTTTCTGTTGTGGCTGGCGAAAATACAGAAGTTTCATTATCCATCGCCGAATCGTCTTCACAATTGGATGAGGTAGCCATAAATGGTTACAAAACACCCAATAAAAAACCCGTGAACCTGGGCAAGATTGCCATCGCACCGATGGATCTTCCGCAGGCTGTACAGATTATAGGCAATCAGGTTATTACAGATCAGCAAGCTAACCGTTTAAGTGATGTACTTAAAAATGTTAATGGTGTGGCTTATGGAGAAAATCGCGGATCAGTAAGTGGCGAGACTTTTTTCGCCCGTGGTTATAGCTTAGGCACCAACAATGTGTTTAAAAACGGTTCTCGTGCCAGTAGCGGAGGTATGCCTGAAACCAGTACTTTAGAATCAGTAGAAATATTAAAAGGAAGCGCTGCTTTGCTTTATGGTGGCGTAACTGGTGGTGCAGTGGTTAATATGGTGACCAAAAAACCTAAGTTTGAGTATGGTGGCGAAGTATCTATGCGTGCAGGAAGTTATGATATGTACAAACCTACGGCTGATATTTACGGACCAATATCTAAAAAACTGGCATTCCGCTTAATCGGCACCTATGAAGACGCGGCAAGTTTCAGAAATTCTGTAAAATCAAACCGGATTTATGTAAATCCTTCACTGCTTTATAAAATCAGTGATAAAACAGATATTTTGCTTCAAGGGGATTATTTAAAAAGTGACATGACTCCCGATTTTGGAATTGGAACGGTTGAAAATCAAATCGTTGATATTGGTCGCGGCACATTCGTAAATGCGCCATGGGCTTATAACAAAACAAACACAGCTACTTCACAATTAAACATCAATCATAAGTTTAGTGATAACTGGAAATTAAATGTTTTAGCCAATTTCCAATCATATAACAGGAATTACTTTAGTGCCGAGCGTCCGTTTGCCGACACTAAAGTGGCAAGCAATCCTCTTCCATATGGTTTTGCAGCCCGTAACGTTACCCGTTCTAAAACAAAGGAATTTACCTATAATGAACAAATTAACCTGAACGGTTTCTTTAAAACAGGAAGTGTTACCCATACCTTATTGGTTGGTGCAGATGCAGACCAGTCTCGTACCACAAGCGGTGGCTTCACTTTTAACAATAACCTGGCTACGTTCAATTATGGAAATGTTAATCTATTGGATCCAGCTACTTATTTTGGATCAGGAATCGAGCCAGCCGCAAACATGATCACCCAAACTTTTGCACCATTGTATCGTATGGGAACTTTTGCACAGGATTTAGTATCCATCACCGATCAATTTAAAGTGTTAGCAGGAGTGCGTTACACCTTCCAAAAAACACCGAGAACGGTTTCAACTAATCTCGCCTCTGGCGTACAAACCCTTAGTGTAAATAGCTTAAACAAGTCAAAAGTAGAAAGTGCTTTCACACCTAAATTTGGATTGATTTATCAGCCTTTAAAAACAACTTCAATTTATGCAAGTTATGCCAGCAACTTCATTCAGAATACGGGTACCGATATTAACTTTGCTCCTCTTGATCCATCAACAGTTGATCAATATGAAGCTGGTATTAAAAATGACCTTTTCAAAGGCAGACTTTCCGTTAATTTAACTGTATACAGAATTGCAAATGATAAATTCGCACAACAGGCACCTTTAAATGCCCAAGGCGCTCCAAATGGCGATGCAAACATTAAAGAGCTTAATGGTAAAACGTTAAGCGATGGTTTAGAACTCGACATCACAGGTACAATTGTGAAAGGTTTAAATTTTATTGCAGGCTACAGTTACAATTATATTCGCTATACACAAACGCGTGACAAAACAGTTTACACCGTTCCAGAGCCTACACCCGCTCAGCCCAATGCAACCAGAACCGTTACCTTGGGAGGAATTATTGAAGGTCAGCGTTTAGTAGGTTCTACTAAGAATACGGCAAACGGAACGTTATTTTACACCTTTCAGGAAGGAAGTGTGAAAGGCTTGAAATTAGGTGCTTCAGCTTATTATACCGGAGCAAGAAATGGCGGATACAATGATTCTAAAATTCAGACTTACAGCAGGCTGATTCCATTAAGCGCCTTTACTACCTTCGATTTTTCTGCCGGTTACAGTTGGAAAAAACTTTCATTACTTGCTAAAATTTCAAACATTACCAATGAGTTAAATTATTTCGTTCATGAAAACTACAGTGTGAACCCTATTCCGCCACGCCAGTTCATGACTACATTATCTTATAAATTTTAATCAATAGATAAATCATACCAGAGGCCCCAAAGTATGCAAATTACTTTGGGGCCTTTTTGTGTTTTGGATACAGGGTTTACAGATTGCTTTCCTAGATTTGAATATCAATTTACCAAATGAAACACCCATTGAAAATTAAGCTGGTTACCTTCCTCTTGTTGTTAAATTTTGCTGCCGTCGCACAGACATTAAGAAAAAGAACAACACTACTGATGGGAAGTAAATTTGAGATTACCATTGTTGCCAAAGATGCACAAACTGCTGAGGCCAATATTGATACAGTAATTCAGGAAATCAGTAGAATTGAATACCTCATCTCTGATTGGAAGCCTACTTCGCAAATTTCACAAGTAAACAGCAATGCGGGCATCAAACCCATTAAGGTAGATCAAGAAGTTTTTGATTTAACCAAAAGAGCCTTAAACCTATCAAAAATTACGGGTGGTGCTTTTGATATCAGTTTTGCTGCAATGGATAGAATCTGGAAGTTTGATGGCTCGATGACGGAGATGCCTACTGCTGAAGCCATCAAAAAATCAGTTGAAAAAGTTGGTTATAAAAACATCATTCTGGATAGCGTCAACTCCACCATTTTTCTCAAGCTAAAAGGAATGAAAATTGGTTTTGGTGCGCTTGGAGAAGGTTATGCCGCTGATCGCTGCCGAAATATGATGCTTAAAAAAGGAATCAAAGCCGGAATTGTTAATGGATCAGGAGATATGAGTACCTGGGGTAAAAATCCATGTGGTAAACATTGGACTATTGGGATCACCAATCCTTTTCACAAAGATAGTTTATACGCTATAGTCCCATTAAATAGTGGTGCTGTAGTTACTTCAGGCAGTTATGAAAAATTTGTGGTCTTCAATGGAAAAAGATACGCACATATCATCAATCCGGTTACCGGCTATCCTGCAACAGGTTTAACCAGCGTTACCGTCTTCGGACCAGATGCCGAACTTGCAAATGGTTTTAGTACTTCTATAATGGTTTTAGGGAAGGATGCAGGTTTAAAGTTTATCAATCAGTTTCCAAAATTTAGCTGCATTATGTTTAGTGATGATGGCCAGGTTTTTCATTCTGATAACATCAATGATAAAATAATAAAAAAATGGAGGAAAAAGCTTTAAGTAGAAGCATTAACTTGCGAAGTTTCAAAGGCCAAAAGCGTGGCAGAACTTCGCCAGTTTCAGACGATAAACCTAAGCAAATAAGTTCCTTTAATAAGGCGATCGTAATTCCCCTCTTTCAGAGGGGTGGTCGCAGACCGGGGTGTTAAAACAGTACATTAATGTTAAGATACACATTATGAGACTGACGAAGTTACCCTTCCACACCATCCTACCGAAACTTCGTAAGTCAATACACCAACTTGCGAAGTTTCAAAAGCCAAAAGCCCGGCAGAACTTCGCCAGTTTCAGACGAGAAACCTAAGCAAATAAGTTCCTTTAATAAGGCGATCGTAATTCCCCTCTTTCAGAGGGGTGGTCGCAGACCGGGGTGTTAAAACAGTACATTAATGTTAAGATATCCATTGAGACTGACGAAGTTTTCCTTCCACACCATCCCAACGAAACTTCGTAAGTCGAAGCATTAACTTGCGAAGTTTCAAAAGCCAAAAGCCTGGCAGAACTTCGCCAGTTTCAGACGATAAACTTAAGCACATAAGTTCCTTTAATAAGGCGATCGTAATTCCCCTCTTTCAGAGGGGTGGTCGCAGACCGGGGTGTTAAAATAGTACATTAATGTTAAGATATCCATTGAGACTGACGAAGTTTTCCTTCCACACCATCCCCACCGAAACTTCGTAAGTCAAACATTAACTTGCGAAGTTTGAAAGGCCAACAGCGTGGCAGAACTTCGCCAGTTTCAGACGATAAACCTAAGATATCCATTGAGACTGACGAAGTTTTCCTTCCACACCATCCCCACCGAAACTTCGTAAGTCGAAGCATTAACTTGCGAAGTTTCAAAGGCCAAAAGCGTGGCAGAACTTCGCTAGTTTCAGACGATAAACCTAAGCAAATAAGTTCCTTTAATAAGGCGATCGTAATTCCCCTCTTTCAGAGGGATGGTCGCAGACCGGGGTGTTAAAACAGTACATTAATGTTAAGATGCACATTATGAGACTGACGAAGTTTCCCTCATCCACCATCCCATCTAACTTCGTAAGTTGAAGCCATTAACATACCTAATAACAATCCATTAAAACCTGCCCTCTTGACTGGTAAAAACTTATGCTTTGCTTCGAAAATTGCTGACAGGCATTTTCTAACCAATCAATTACATCATTCTGCATGGCCAGCGAACCACAAAGCATCAATACACCGCCATCATTCAATGCTTCACAGATAAAGGTAGCATCCTTAGCCAGCAAATCTTTTACATATTGCTTTTCTCCCGCCCTGGAGTAGGCAATATTTAGTTTAGTTAGTTTAGGAAGATCTGTCTGTAGTGCATTTTCATAAATCGCGAAAGATGCAGAATCTTTAAAGCCACAATAGAAATGAATATTTCTGCCTTCGCCATATTGGTTTAACATGCCTAGAAATGGAGCAATACCAGTACCATTTGATACCATGATCACTGTTTTCACCTTTTCAGGAAAATGGAAATGCTCATTTCTGATGATTACGGCCTTTAATACCTGACCGATTTCCATGTTGTACAAAAACCCAGAACCAATACCACCGCCATGCAATTTCACACTTAATTGTATATCCTTACCTATTTTACCAATAGAATATTGTCTTTCACGATGATCATTGGCCGGATAAATGGCAAGCAAATCCCCCGAAGTAAACCGCTTTCTCCCTTTTACTTTTAAGCGAATGATAAAAGAGGTTTCAATATGAGTGGAAACTGTTTTCCCTACTACCTCAAACTGCTGTTTTTTAATGGGTTTTGCCTCTAATAATTTTGATATTGAATTCAGTTGCAAACCAGAATGTTGTGCCCATAAAGTAGCCCACCTGTTAAAATCTTCAGGAGAGCGGTCATTCACCGTGTGGATTTCAAGTAACGGTTTTGCCCAAGCCTGATGAGCGATTAGATTATTCACTTCATAACCAAATTTACAGAAATCTGGATAGGCATGGGCACCGAAAGCCACTACAGCAAAATCTACTGAATGGTTTTGCGGATTTTTTTCTAATAAGGATATGAATTTTTTAGCATTTGCTGGCGATTCACCCTGACCATAAGTGGAGGTAAAAACCAATAATTGCTTCGCCTTTGGAAATATTTTATAGTCGTTAAGCTCGGCAATATAGGAGGTTTTGCCATTTTTTAATAGCTGCTCATGTATTGCCCGGGCAAATCGGAAAGTAGTTCCATTTTCTGAGCCAACTAAAATAATAAATGCTGCCTGATCTGATTGATACTTATTTTTAATCCTGCCCGAACTGCGTTTCCACCAAATCACGAAGCCCGAATAAATAAAAAATAAAATATTAGCCGAAGCAATAGCCAGCATAATGGCCCAAACAGCACTGGCCCTCCCCGTATGTAAATCCAGGCTTAGGTTGTTCAGTAGTGTGGCGTTCGAATAAGGTTGTGTGGTCAGAATTTCTCCTGTAATCTGATTAACCGTAATTTCCTGATCATTAAGTTTCAATGTAAAATAATCTTCCACATCTTCAGAAAAAGGAAACTCTATGGATTGAATCTGACTTAATGGAATATTTTTAAATACCTTAAAATCAGATACCATTCTTTTTGGAACAGTTTTAAGTGCATCGAAATCGACTTTGTGTGTGATTTTTTGTTCCTTAATGATCCCAATCCTTTGCAACGATAAAAATGTACCGCTTATAGATATGATGATGATCGGAATCAGCATAAGTCTGCCCAATACTACATGATAATATTGTGCAAAACCATCCTTAACAATTTTTCCGAAAAACTTTTTAAAGCTTCGCTGTCGTTGTATGATCAGGATGGTACCTGAAGTGGCAATTAAAAACAGAAAAAAAGCAGTTAGTCCAATGAAAATCCGTCCGGTTTCATGTAAAAACAAAGAGCGGTGCAGCGTGGTTACCCACTGAAAAAATGCATTTTCCTTACCCACCTTTCCTAATGATTTTCCTGTTGCCGGATCTACATAGAAATTTCCAGATTGATCATGAAGGTCTGTTCCGTTGACCGCCACAAACTGATTGGAATATATGGTTACCTCACCAATATCGATATAGGACTTTTTAAGTTGAGAGATAACTTCAGCTACTGTCAATTTATCGAAATCCTTCGATCGGTAAGATTGGGTTTTCTCCGTGATGGGTTTAAAAGACAGGATGATCCCTGTAACGGAAGCAAGGGTTATAAAAAGAAAAGAAGATACCGCCAAAGCTAAGTGGCTGTATCTCCATATTGAAATGGTCATTGATTAAGCTTTTTTAATTTGCGCTTAAGCGTACGTATCGGATGTATCCTGTACCTTCGGTTTTAGCGGCCAAGCCTTCAGTAGTTAAAGGGATTTCGATATCTTTTTGATAATATTTATTGTCTTCCACAGCGGTTTCAAAACGCAACTTATAACCTTTGTTAATTTTATCAGTTTCAATATCCAAAACCGTTACACTGCGGTCGCCACCAGTAACTGATGCACCCGTAACAGCACTAATATTAGTTGGTTTTTTCTTATAAGCCTTGTGCCATTCTTTAAGATCAGGATACCATTTTTTATCAGAGCCCATTACGTAAAGCGTTTTTTCATAAGCCCCTTTAGCATCAATTAACGATACGGCAATGTAAGCGCCTTCACCAACGTAATTGGTCATTTGCACCATACATTTATACTTTGTTGTTTTTTGGGCGATACTAATTGCAGGAATTGATACTACTAATGTTAATGCCAGACATATTTTAAAGAAGCTATTCATTTTATAATTTTAAAAAGTCTATTGATACTTTATTCTTGGTTAAAAATTCATTTTCTGCAGCTAAATCATAAGGTGTTTCCTTAAAATCTGTGGTCACATCTTTTTTAGCGCCAACAGTAATTAAATACTCCATCATCGCAGTATCTTTTGCAGTCATTGCTGCTTTATGTAAAGCGGTGTAACCCTCCTTATTTTTTAAGTTCACATCTACTTTATAATCTGCTACAAGTTTTGCCAAAGCCAGATCATTTTTGGCAACAGCTAAATGATATAAAGAGTTACCATTTGGCTGAACCGCAGCCACATTAAATCCTTTATCGGTTAAAACCTTTAGTTTTGCGTTAAAGTCTTCCATCCCACGAGGGCCATAACCCTGGAAAAGATAATAAGCCAGGTTGTTACCCTCCTGATCAGTTACCTGAAGATCTGCACTTTTATCTAACAGGAATTTTACCACCTCGCCAGAATTGTTGCGGACAGCCATGGCCAAAGCAGAAACACCCTTTGCATTTTTTTGATTGATATTCTTCACCTTTGCGGCAAGTACTTCCAGTGTAGCCAAATCCCTGGTAAATCCGGCAGCATTGATAAATGCAGTATTACCGTCTTTATCAACCTGATTTACATCTACTCCTTTGGAAAGGAAATATTGGATCACCTCTTCTTGCTTAGGCTTACGTGCAAGGTAAAACAAAGCATTTTCTCCATTGTTACCTACAGCAGTTGGTTTTAATTTAAGCCCTTCCAGATATTGAAAAACAGCTAAGCCATTTGAGGTACCACGACCGCCCTGTGCAGCCATAATCATAGCATTATCGTTGTACTTTACACCTTTTGCAATCAGCTTATTCATCAATTCGATATTTCCACTTTTTGCAACATAATTGAAGGCCGTGTTTCCATTGGCATCCACACTGTTTAAGCTTAAACCTTTTGATACAAAATAGTCGGTCAGCGCAAAGTTCTTATCATTTGCAATGGCAATTAAAAGTGCATTCGCACCATCATGATTCAGGTCTTTTTTAAGATCAGCACCTTTAGAAAGCAATAAATCGTAAACTTTGGTATCTGCCTGACCACCAACAGCTGCAAATGTTAATGGTGTATAGCCATGACTATCCTGAAGATCTACCTTTGCACCATTTTTTAAAAGATATTCCATTACCGGAATATTACCTTTCGATGCAGCCCAAAATAAATAGGTTCTGCTATCATGCGTTAGTTTATTTACATCATTGCCTTTTTGCGCCAAAAGATATAAGATCGATTCTTGAGGTGCATTGTTATTTATTGCTAAAACAGAGGCATCAAAAGACATCTGATTCAATTGAGATGGACTATTGCCTTTTTCAATTTCTGATTTAATTGTTGCCAGGTCTGTATTTCCTTTCCAAAAGGATTGCTCCAGAAATGTATTTTTTTGAGCCTGCGCCCCAAGAGTAGCCACTGCAAGAATGGCAAAGAGGATTTTTTTCATTTTGAGCTGAATAGTTTTGATTTCAATTCTTGAAGCATCATTTAACGACTAAGAATTTCAGCTAAGTTAACAAGAATCGTTCTAAATAAAGAGATATGCCACTAATTTATTTAAATTATTCATGATTGAAAATTCAAAACATCTAAATACTCGAAAACGTGAGATTTCAGGCTTATGGTATTGATAGCCAGCGAACAGGTTGTCGATATTAGTAAACCTTTATCCGCCTATCGGTGCCTTTCCCCTGAAAGGGAAAGGCGTAAATGTTAATTTAAAGAGATATTAACCCTGAGTTCGATAATTATTCATTGCTTTTTAACACCCCGGTTTGCGACTACCCTCCCGATACATCGGAGGGTGCCCAAAGGGCGGGGTGGTTAAACAAAATTAAAACCCAAAAAGATATTAAAAAGAAAGATATACTTTAGATGACAGGAAGTAACAGGAGAATACCCTGCGATACTAAAAAATAAAGAAAAGCTTTTTCAGCGGGATTATGATGATGGTCTTAAAGAAGAATACCAGTTAATGGGATGAGACCTAAGCTTCATTCCATCGCTTTCAATGTGATAAAGAATAATTGGGTTAGTAAAATCAACCAGACGTTCTATCTTTTTAGCGAGCTTACTTAAAAACTCTCCACTAGAGATGCCTTCTTTTAAGTGAACATAAATTACAGAGGCCGTTTTAAACTCAAAACGTTCCACTACTCCAGGCCATTCAGTTTTAATCCTGTTGAGAAATGCGTTGATTTTTGTGTCATTTTTTAGATCTTCCATACGCTTGAAATTCTGATAACTAAATTTACCAATTAATTCTAAAAACGAATAATTGTAACAGAGAGTATACACAAAATCAAGTTATCGATCACACATCATGAATATTACAATCGGATGCTTTATCTAAATCGGTTGTTATTTAGACTCAAGTACATCTTTTAATATTACCCAAACATTTTCAGCAAGAATTTTATCACCCTCAGCGGTTGGATGAATCCCATCTTCCTGATTAAGTTTAGGAACACCACCTACTTTGTCTAAAAGGAAAGGAACCAATGCCATATTATTTTTCTTCGCCAGGTTAGGAAAAATATTTTTAAAATCTTCAGCATATTTAGCCCCCATATTTGGTGGAACCTGCATACCAGCCATCACCATTTTCACATTTGGGTATTTAGTTTTTACACTATCAATAATACTTTGAAGATTTTTAGTGGTTTGAGCTACCGGCAATCCGCGTAAGCCATCATTTGCACCCAATTCAAGCACAAATACATCAATGGGTTGTTTTAACAGCCATGAAATTCTGCTTTTTCCTGCCGCAGATGTTTCCCCACTCAAGCCGCCATTGATTACTTTATAAGGCATTTTTAAGGAATCAATCCGATTCTGAATTAATGCGGGATAAGCTTCCGTAGGGTCGAGGCCATAACCTGCTGTTAAACTGGTACCAAAAAAAAGTATATTTTTAACCTTGACATCATTAGCCTTACTCGTACTTTGGTCAACTGAATCTAAAGTTTGATTGGAATTTACCTTGCTTTGTTTATTTCCACAGGCAGCAAAAAGCATTGCCAAAACAAATAGGCCTGTTAAGCGTTTTCGTAACATCATATGTAATTCTATCTCTAAGTAAAACCACTACCTTAACAGATTAGTAGTGGTTATGTTTGGCAAATATCCATATTCAAATCTTAAAAACTAGTCGATTGGAAAGTATTCTAAATATCCGGAACGTTAATAAAATTTATCAAAGCGCGGGGCGTGAGCTCAGTGTATTAAATCAGATCAATTTTTCTATTGATCGTGCTTCTACTGTAGCCATCACTGGTCCGTCAGGAAGTGGAAAGACAACCTTACTGGGATTATGTGCGGGCCTTGACCGAGCAACAAACGGGACTGTCGAACTTAATGGCATTGCACTCGAAAAACTCAATGAAGATGAGCGTGCTGCGGTCAGAAATCAATATGTAGGTTTCATTTTTCAAAACTTTCAGCTCCTGCCTACTTTAACTGCTTTAGAAAATGTGATGGTACCCCTGGAATTACGTGGTGCAAAAAATATTAAAGCCCGTGCACTTGATCTGCTTGATAAAGTTGGACTTGCTGATCGGTCTCATCATTATCCAGTGCAATTATCAGGTGGCGAGCAACAAAGGGTTTCATTGGCCAGGGCTTTTTCAAACCAGCCGGCAATTCTTTTTGCAGATGAGCCTACCGGAAATCTGGATGCTGAAACCAGTGAAAAGGTAATTAAATTACTGTTCGACCTGAATAAGGATGCCGGTACCACCTTGGTTATTGTAACACACGATCTGGAACTTGCCGCCAGAACCAGCAGAACCATAAAAATTAAGGGCGGTGTGATTGTTTCTGATGAAAATCCAGGTTATGCAGAATAAGCTCCCTAAACAAAGTATCCAATTATCCTGGCTGTTCAAAATGGCCTGGCGGGATAGCCGCAAAAACCGATCACGCCTGTTATTATTTATTTCATCTATCGTTTTAGGCATTGCTGCTCTGGTAGCTGTATATTCATTTAAAGATAACCTACAACATGATATTGATGCGCAGGCAAAAGAACTTACCGGAGCTGACCTTGTTTTAGATAGCAGAAAGGGCGTAAGTAAGGCCATGCAGAAAATGCTTGACACGCTTGGAAATGATCGTTCGCAAGAGAAAACTTTTGCCTCTATGATTTATTTCAAAAAGGGTGGTGGCAGCAGATTAGTGCAAATGAAAGCCTTACAAGGCGATTATCCTTATTATGGAACACTAGAAACCCTTCCTGTGGAAGCTGGCCATCAATTTCAATCCGGTCAGGATGCATTGGTGGATCAAACACTGATGCTACAGTTTGGTGCGAAGGTTGGTGATTCATTAAAAGTTGGCGACATCAGCTTTAAAATTCTGGGGACGCTGGTTAAGGCTCCCGGACAAACCGGGATAGCAGCAACAGTTGCGCCAACAGTTTATATTCCAATGCAGTTTCTGGCTAAAACCAACCTGATTAAAACCGGAAGCAGAATTAACAATAAATTTTACTACAGATTTGATGATCCTTCAGGTGTAGATGAGTGGGTTAAAAAACACGAGACCAAGCTTGAAAGCGAAGGTTTTGATGCAGACACAGTTGAATCCCGCAAAGAACAAACCGGGAGATCATTTAAAGATGTTAATCGCTTTCTGGCATTATCTGGTTTTATAGCATTGTTATTAGGATGCGTGGGCGTGGGTAGTGCCATCCATGTTTATATTCAGGAAAAACTTAGCGCTGTAGCCACACTACGCTGCCTGGGTTTGAAAGCCCGGCATGCCTTTTTTATATACCTCATTCAAATATTTTTTATTGGTTTAGTAGCTGCGGTTTTAGGTGCAATTCTAGGTACCTGCATCCAGTTCCTGCTGCCCATCGTGCTTAAAGATTTCCTTCCAGTTGAAATTACCATGCAAGTTTCCTGGTCGGCAGTGGCCCAGGGCATTTTACTAGGGTTAATCATTTCTATTCTTTTTGCACTGCCTTCCCTATTATCAGTAAGAAAAATATCGCCACTAAATGCCATCCGGATTTCTTTCGAGCGTACAGGTAAAAAACAAGATCCTTTAATCTGGCTGGTTTATGTACTTATGATTGCATTTGTAGTAGGCTTCACGCATCTGCAAATGAAAAGCTGGCTACAAACACTTGCCTTTACAATGAGTATTGGTGTTGCTTTTCTACTTTTAATTTTACTTTCACAAACGTTAATGTTCCTGGTCAGGAAACTTTTACCAGATTCCATCAGTTATTTATGGCGGCAGGGTTTTGCCAATCTTTATCGCCCGAATAATCAAACACTAATGCTTACAGTTTCTATCGGGCTATCAACAGCCTTTATTTGCACGTTGTTTTTTGTCCAGGGAATTTTAATGAGCAGAGTAACACTCTCTTCAGGAAGCAACCAGCCTAATATGGTGATGTTTGATATTCAGAATGCGCAAAAGAAAGGTCTGGACAGCCTGACCAAATCGTTCAAATTACCTTTAATGAACCAGGTTCCGGTGATTACGATGCGAATTGAAGAAATTAACGGTAAAACCTCACGAGCAGATACGAGTAACCGCAGGGCATATCGCAATGAAATTAGGGCAACTTATCAGGATAGCCTTACCGCAGCAGAAAAAATTGTAGAAGGAAAATGGATTGGAAAAGTGAAACCCAATGAAACGGTTTACATTTCACTTGATCAACGTTACGCACAACAAATTAATGTTGGCATTAATGATAAAATTGTATTCAATGTTCAGGGAATGATGATTCCTACCGTTGTAGGAAGTCTTCGTGAAGTTAACTGGAGTAGAATGCAAACCAATTTCAGGGTAGTTTTCCCTGCCGGAATTTTAGAACAGGCACCTCAATTTCATGTCCTTATGACGCGAGTACCATCCAATGAAGTATCAGCTAAATTTCAGGGTGAAGTGGTTCAAAATTTTCCAAATGTATCCGTAATCGATTTAGATCTGGTACTTAAACTCTTGGACGAATTACTCGGTAAAATTGGTTTTGTCATTCAGTTTATGGCCGGATTTAGTATGGTTACCGGTTGGATTGTATTAATCTCTTCTGTTTTAACCAGTAAAAATCAGCGTACCAAAGAAAGTATTTTATTAAGAACTATGGGTGCCAGCAAAAAACAAATTCTGGCCATTAATGCTATTGAATACTTTTTTCTGGGTGTTTTTGCTGCAGGGGCAGGATTAATTTTAGCAATAGGCGGCAGCTGGGCTTTGGCAAAATACACATTCGATGCTGCATTTATTCCTCCCTTCCCCGCCACTGTATTACTCTTTGGTTCAGTTATTTTATTAGTGGTGGTTACGGGTATCCTGAGTACCAGAAGTATTCTGAATCAACCTCCATTGAAAATTTTAAGAACAGGTAGCTAACATGAAGTATTAACATCGCAAAAACCCTGTGTTAAATGTTAAACAATCAGAAACATTTTTAATGAAAGGATGTTTTTAAGCAAATTGAATTAAAGCATGAATCATAAGCTTAGAAACATCCTGCTATTGACAACCTTAGGTATTATCGCTGTTAGTTATGTGAGTTGTGGCGTATCTATACCAAAGGGTGCAAAAGCCATAAAACCTTTTAAAAAAGACAAATACCTTGGTAAGTGGTACGAGATAGCCAGAATGGATTTTAAATTTGAGAAAGATTTAAATAACGTTACTGCAACTTACTCTATTGAGGATGGAGCCATTAAAGTAGACAATCGGGGTTACAATTATGTTCAGAAAGAATGGAAACAAAGCATTGGCAAAGCAAAATTTGTGAATGGTGAAGATGAAGCCAGACTTAAAGTTTCTTTCTTCGGACCATTTTATGCTGGTTACAATGTAATTGAAATTGATTCTGATTATCAATATGCCCTTGTAGCCGGAAACAGCCTGGATTACCTTTGGATTTTATCACGTAAGCCTACCATTCCGGAGGAAGTTAAAGCAGCCTATTTAAAAAAGGCAAAGGAAATTGGGTACAAAACTGAGGCTCTGGTATGGACCAAACACGATCAATAATTAAATACTATTGATTATTGATGTAGAAATCAATCGGTGACGATCTCCTATCAATTCTGAATTAAGATCCTTTAGTGTAATCATATTCATTACTTTTGATTGATGATCAGATTAAATAGTGAAACGCCAAATGATGTTCTTCAGGAAGTGAAGATTGGCGATATGGTTACCGATACCTTTAGTAAAACGGGCTTAGTTGAAACCATTGAGGTTAGTGATGATGGTTTATATAAAATTTACGAATATCATCTGGTTACAGGCCGAACAATCACCATAAAAAGGTAAATTGCAGTTCAACCCCTAATCTAACCATGTCACTGATTATTCTCCTTTCTGGCATTTTGCTGTTGTTTATCCTGATTTTAAAGAAGATAAACCCGATGATTGCATTAATCGGAGTGGCCATTATCACAGGATTATTTCTGGGGATGCCAGCTTCAAAGGTGATGAACTCCATCAGTAATGGAATCGGCAGTACTTTAGGCAGCATGGTCATGGTGCTTGCTTTAGGTGCAATGATGGGCAAACTGATTGAGGATAGTGGATCAGCCAAAAAAATAGTATTCATCCTGATCAAAGCATTCGGTAAACGAAATATCCAATGGGCGGTTTTGCTTACCGGCCTATTGGTTGGGATACCACTGTTCTATAATGCTGGCTTTGTCGTTTTAATTCCATTAGTATTCGCCATCTCTGCCGCTACGGGATTATCAAAATTATACATTGGCCTACCTATGGCCACCGCACTTTCTGTAACCCATGGTTTTTTACCACCACACCCCGGACCTGTGGCACTTGCAGGTATTTTCCATGCAGACATTGGTCAAACACTGATTTATGGTTTGATACTCAGCTTACCCATTGCGGTAATTGCCGGAATTTATTTTCCCAGATTAATTATGAACAAGATCCAGCCTGCCATTATTAAGGATTTTGTGATTGAAGAAAGCGAGGATTTACCCGGTACTGCGAAGAGTTTTCTGACCGCACTGCTTCCTGTATTTTTAATTGTTGCAGGAACCATTGGCAGTGGCGTAAGCAGTAATTATACCGGAAAATCAATTTTCATTTTTCTTGCAGATCCTACGGCTGCCTTGTTAATCTCTGTGATGATTACACTTTTCATTCAGAACACCAGCATAGAAAAAGCAATGGAATCTTGTGCAGAAGGGGTGAAAAGCATTGCCATGATTATATTGATCATTGCTTCAGGTGGAGCTTTTAAGCAAATTTTAATCGACAGTGGCATGGGCGAAACTGTAAAACAATTAACAGGTAACCTCAATCTTTCTCCCTTATTATTGGCCTGGCTAATTACAGCATCACTCCGTATAACTTTAGGCTCCGCAACAGTTGCAGCCGTAACCGCATCTGGAATGGTCCTTCCGTTAATTGGCCAGCATGCCTCACCAGAACTGATGGTTTTATCTGTTGGAGCGGGCAGCCTAATGTTTTCTCACGTAAATGATACGGGTTTCTGGATGTTCAAAGAATACTTCAACCTCAGCCTTAAACAAACATTTGGAACCTGGACCATGATGGAAAGTATTGTTTCTATACTGGGTTTAGTTGGTGTGCTGATCTTGAACTACTGTTTAGGAGGTTAGGCTCTATCGACATTCATAATTTAGAAACTTTATACGCTAAACTAATGTGGTTATCATTGCGAGAAGCTTTTTCAGCAATAAAGCAATCTCATTGCAATCAAAGAGCAGAGAAGCAAGCGCACTAACCTAACGAAGTGTCGTCATTGCGAGGAGGCTCTTTCAGCCGATGAAGCAATCTTTCTTGTAAAATGAGATTGCTTCGTACCTCGCAATGACGACCGTTCATATTTAGGCTTTAATAAGAGTGTCTTCCCAGCTCATCGTCATTGCGAGGAAGCTTTTTCAGCGACGAAGCAATCTTTCTTGCAAATGAGATTGCTTCGTACCTCGCAATGACGACCGTTCATATTTAGGCTTTAATAAGAGTGTCTTCCCAGCTCCTCGTCATTGCGAGGAAGCTTTTTCAGCGACGAAGCAATCTCCATTGCTGCAAACAAACCCAGAAGGAGATTACTACCATCTAAAATACCTTTTCCAAATTCATTATTTAATTCTCTGCACTCAATAATTATATAAACATTTCCAGTAATGATGTAAACCCAGCAGCACCGTTAATCTTAATTTTGTAACCACACAAATAAGACCAACACTGAAGATGAACATCAAAATATCGTTATTTACCCTGTTGCTTTTTGGATTTGCCATGAGCGCAAATGCACAGCACGAAATGCACATGATGCGCGATTCTAGCAAAAAAGATACTACCCAAATGGATCACAGTATGCACCACATGAAAGGGATGCAAACTGAAGTGCCGATGAGCCATGCCTACTCTTTAAATTTACCCATGCAAAGAAATGGATCAGGAACCGCATGGTTGCCAGATGCTTCGCCCATGTATGGTTTAATGTTTCACGCCAAAAAGTGGATGTATATGTTGCATGGAAATGTAGCCCTGCGCTATACTAAACAAGATGTATCAGACAAAGGAAGCCGTGGAGGAGACAAATTTGATGCACCCAACTGGTTTATGTTTATGGGGCAGAGAAAAGTTGGTAAAAAAGGTTTATTTCATTTCAGTTCTATGCTTTCATTAGATCGATTTACCGAAGGTGGCGCAGGATATCCACTTTTGTTTCAAACTGGCGAAAGCTGGAAAGGAGCGCCTTTAGTTGACCGCCAGCACCCACATGATTTGTTTTCAGAACTTTCTGTTGCTTATACCTATGCCTTCAACAAAAAATCTGATTTAACGCTTTACCTGGGCTATCCCGGCGAACCGGCCTTAGGTTCAGTTGCCTTTATGCACCGGCCATCGGCACTGGCCAATCCAGATGCGCCAATTTCTCACCACTGGAATGACGGAACGCATATTACTTTTGGAGTGGCGACCATCGGCTACCGTTATGATAAAGTAAAGATAGAGGCTTCGTCTTTCACTGGCAGAGAACCTGATGAAAACCGCTTCGACTTCGATAAACCACGATTTGATTCTTACAGCGCAAGGTTATCTTATAATCCGACCAAAAACTGGGCGCTGCAGGCTTCGCATGGCTGGATTAAAAGCCCGGAAACACTACATAACGATGAAAATGTAAACAGAACAATTGTTTCTGCTATTTACGCGCTACCGCTCGGCAAAGAAAAAAACCTTAACGCTACAGCTTTATGGGGCTTAAATAAAACTAAAGATCATGATGGCGAGAATGCCGTATTGCTGGAAGGTGCTTATCGGGTTAAAAAACTTTCATTATATACCCGATACGAATATGTGCAAAAATCTGTCGAAGAACTCAATCTGAATGAAGCTATTTACAGTCATGATGCTTTTGGGGTTAATGCTTTAAGCTTGGGCATCAATTATGACATTTTGAATTTTAATAAATTCAGAACAGCCCTGGGTGGACAAGTTTCGCTTTACAAAACAGATGCTGTGCTTGATCAACTTTATGGTAAAAATCCGATAGGTGCACAGGTCTTCATCCGGATTTATCCAAACCTGATGAAAATGTAAAGATATTAGGTAAGGCTTTAGCAAGCTTCCCTGATGTGATTTACCGCGGATTTTAAATCCGCAATTTGTAGAGCCGGGATTGGAGATCCCGACTAACGGATATTACTATAAATAAATATTACTAATTATAAGTTGGTCGAGATTTTTAATCTCAATGCCGTTAACTGCGGATTTTAAATCCGCAATTCCTAAAGCCGGGATTGGAGATCCCGACTAACGATACTAATATGAATAAATATTACAAATTATACGTTGGTCGAGATTTTAAATCCGCAATTCCTAAAGCCGGGGTTACAGATCCCGACTAACAATATTACTATGAATAAATATTACAAATTATACGTTGGTCGAGATTTTTAATCTCGATCCCACTAGCTGCGGATTTTAAATCCGCAATTCCTAAAGCCGGGATTGGAGATCCCGACTAACGATATTACTATGAATAAATATTACAAATTATGCGTTGGTCGAGATTTTTAATCTCAATCCCATTAACTGCGGGGTTTAAATCCGCAATTCCTAGAGCCGGGATTAGAGATCCCGACTAACAATATCTATGGAGATAAAAATTACAAATTATGCGTTGGTCGAGATTTTTAATCTCGATCCCACTAACTGCAGATTTTAAATCCGCAATTCCTAGAGCCGGTATTGGAGATCTCGACTAACGATATCTATGGAGATAAAAATTACAGATTATAAGTTGGTCGAGATTTTTAATCTCGATCCCATTAACTGCGGATTTTAAATCCGCAATTCGTAAAGCCGGGGTTACAGATCCCGACTAACGATACTACTATGAATAAATATTACAAATTATACGTTGGTCGAGATTTTTAATCTCAATCCCATTAATTTAATCTTTCGCTTAACGCAAAGCTTTAAAAATGGCCACTAAATCTTCTTCTCCATAAGCACTTTCTGCATCTTCAAAAGTCTTTAAAGCTGCTTTAGCTAAGGGCGTTGAAATACCTTCATCTTTGGCTAACCTTAAATCTTTAACAATATGCTTCAAAGCAAAGGCTGCTTTATATTGATCATTTAAAATGGCCTCGCCTTTTATTTTGGTATAAACATTACCAATGGCTGCTTGGCCAATCAATTCTAATAAATCTGCCGGATTAATTCCCTTGTCATTCGCAAATAAAATGGTTTCTGCTAAGCCTTGTGTGTATAAAGCCAATAACGAATTAATCGCCAACTTTGCAGTGTTGCCCGCACCTGTTTCACCAACCCATTTACTTAATTTACCCAGTTGATCGAGGATTGGTTTTACTTCTTCAAAAACCGATTGCGCTCCACCAACCATAATCACCAACTGACCGGTTTCAGCTTGTTTCACACTTCCTGATACCGGAGCATCAAGATAACGACAATTGTGCGACGTACAAATCGCAGCTATTTTTTTTGAAATGGAAGGAGACACGGTACTCATATTAACGATTATTTTCCCTTCAATTTCGCCATGAATTAATCCGTTTTCATCTTCAAATATAGATGTGATGGCCTGATCATCAGTCACCATTATAATGATTACATCCGCTTTTGTAGAAAGTGCTTTCGGACTCTCAGAAACAGTGGCACCGATTGCCGTTAAAGAAGCATCTTTTCCTTTGGATCTGTTGTAAACCGTTACGGAATATTCTGCTTTTAAAAGCTGTTCAGTCATTGGAATGCCCATATTTCCTAAGCCTATCCAACCAATTTTTATATTGCTCATATTATAGTTTTTGATGATTAACAAATTTGATCAAAAATTGATTGTATTCAGCATAGACATTGCCATTTTTAGATTTGCTTTTCAAAATTACAATCCATCTTTTAGCAGATAACTGATTGTGCAAAAGATTAAATAAAAAGTGTAAAACATAACTTTAGTGTAAAACATAACTTTAAAACTCAATTGGAAAACGATGAGCTATTTACTTAAAGACCTTTATTCGCCTGCATTTTATGATAGAATAACAAGCGCACTGGTTTCTGTATTACCAGATTTTGATCGGGAAAAGTTTCTGAAAGAAATTTTTAGTGAAGATTTTGAATCGAAGGAACTGAAAGAAAGAATGAAACATACTACTAAGATCATTCATGGTTTCCTTCCGGAAAATTTTGCTGAAACAATAGAAATCATTAAAAAAACGATTGAGGAGCTCAGAAAAAAAGGAATTGGAGAAGATGGATTGGCTTTTATGTTCCTGCCAGATTATATTGAAACCTATGGGATTGACTATTTCGAAGAATCAGTTGAAGCACTTGAATTTATCACTCAATTTGTAAGTTGCGAATTTGCCGTCCGTCCGTTTATTTTAAAATACGGTGATCAAATGATTGCCAAAATGCAAGAATGGTCTTTACATGAAAGCCATAAAGTAAGAAGGTTATCGAGTGAGGGAAGCCGCCCACGTTTGCCCTGGGCAATGGGCATTCCTTTTTTGAAAAAAGATCCAGCCAGCATTTTACCGATTTTGGAGAACCTAAAACACGATTCTTCAGAATATGTTCGAAGAAGTGTTGCCAATAGCCTGAATGATATTGCCAAAGATCATCCAAACATCGTGTTAGATATAGCTAAAAACTGGTCTGGCTTAAGTGTAGAAACCGATGCCATTATCAAACATGGTTGCAGAACACTCTTAAAACAAGGTCATGTAGAAATCTTAAAGCATTATGGATTAAATGATGAGGGCATTGTTCTTAAAGACTTCAAAATTTTAACTCCAGAAATCAGAATTGGCGAAAGCCTGACCTTTTCATTTTCCATCAAAAATGAGAATTCAACAGATCAAAAGGTGAGGTTGGAATATGCGATTTATTATAAAAAACAAAATGGGCAGAACACCAAAAAAGTTTTCAAAATCTCAGAAAGAATTTATCTGGCGGGTGCCGAAATAAATATTATTCGAAAGCAAAAGTTCGTTATAATCACTACCCGCAAGTTTCATTTAGGCGATCATCAAATCGCTATGATTATTAATGGTGCAGAAAAGGAAAGTTCAAGCTTTAATTTATTGGCTTAACCCAGTAAAGTAATGAGTTGATCCAACAATGGAATCTGCCTGTCTTTAATAGCAAGAATGGCTTTTTCATAAGTAAACCAATCACCCCGATCTACTTCGACAAAACTTTGCATTTTACCCGATTTTGGTGGCCATTGCATTTCGAAGGTATTGCTATGTAAGGTTGACGGATCAAGATCTCCCTCTACTGCCCAGCATAAAACCTTTTTCCCGCCTTTCTGAATAATAGGCTGTAATTCAATAAAATCTCCATCAATCTTCGTCCC
The DNA here is from genome assembly GCF_004340665.1 of Pedobacter psychrotolerans. Lineage (GTDB taxonomy): Bacteria > Bacteroidota > Bacteroidia > Sphingobacteriales > Sphingobacteriaceae > Pedobacter > Pedobacter psychrotolerans. The sequence continues at coordinate 172,123 of NZ_SLWO01000001.1, read as the reverse complement.
TACCTCCTCTTCAAATTCGCGGATTGCGGCATGGAGTGGTTCCTCATTTTCATCGAGCTCACCCTTAGGCACCGACCATACACCCAAATCTTTTTTAGCAAAAATAGGTCCGCCGGGATGGATCAGAAAAAATTCCAATTCTGGTCCGGTTTGTCGATAAAGTAATAATCCTGCGCTCTGTCTCATATAGGTGTGTTTCTGATCATTTAATACAATGATAGGCCAATTAAGTTTGGTAGATGATTTCTAAAAATTCACCAGACTAGACAACAAACTAAATACTTATTCCTAATTCTACTTACTTTTTTTCATGCTTAAAGACTTTTGCATTAAATACGATAGGAGACCGCTAAATTTCCATCTATCGGTTTATCTAACCTTTTATTTTCAGAAGATTAATTTGCAGCTTATATTATACAACTATGCATCTAAATAAATCCTTATTACACGCCCTTTCCCTTCCAGGGGAAAGGTGCCGATAGGCGGATAGGGGCTTTCTAAACCTGTCTCAACAAATCTGAGTGATAACCAATTTCAATAGCGGTATTCAATTGAAAAATCTTAATCTTCCGAACACTTATGGTGAGACACCAACCATCAGGTTAAAAGATCCTGAATCAAGTTCAGGAGTACGAGTCTTCAAGGGAAATCATCAACCTACCCGTCATGCTGATCCAATAGTTATCGGATTTAGTTCAGCAACTATTTTGATCAGATCCTGAATCATGTTCAGAAGGACGAACGATATTCTATGAAAACTTAATTTCATATTTCTTATAAATACAAAAAACCGCTCCAAAATAATTTGAAGCGGTTTTCACCTAAACCTTTTAATGCTATAAACTATTTTTTAACAGCAGCTTTTTTGGCTTTGTGATGGTGTTTTTTGTGTGCTTTTTTAACTGTAGTTTTTTCTGTTTTTGCTTTAACAGGTTCTTTTGTTTGTGCACTTACTGCGTTTAAAGAAAAAGTAGCTACCAGGGCGATCATTAAAATTTTAATTGCTTTCATGATGATATTTATTTATTGGTTATAAACTGTGTTAATTGTTTAATAAACTTCGAAATATCAAATGAAGATTTAATGAATATTTCACCTTCCTTGTCTAATAATTATAGAATCCGATATGAAGCAGCTTATGCTACCTCATATCGGATGTAAATTTGCTGTTGATGAAGAAGTCAAAGCTTTAAATATGAATTTAAAACTTTGTGATTTTAAACTCCGTACGCCTATTTAACTGATGATCAGCTTCTGAACATTTCACACCATTTGAACATTGGTTTAACAACATAGATTCGCCATAACCTTTGGCCGTAATTCTGTTTTTATTAATACCACGATCAATAATATATTGCACAGCTGAGTTTGCCCTGCTTTGAGATAACCATTGATTATACTGGTCGTTTCCACGACTATCAGTATGCGAGCCCAATTCTATCCAAATGGTCGGGTTATCATGCATGATTTTCACCAGCTTATCTAACTCAATTGCAGCATCCGGACGAATGTTCGATTTATCGAAGTCATAATAAATGTTTTCAATTCGAATGGGTTTATCTATTATGATCTGCTCCAGGTATAAATCTCTTCTTATTTCTGCACTCACATTTAAGTTATGAGTAGTTAAACTGGACGCATCGCCTCTGTAACCTGTTTTATCACCTGTTAAATTATAATCAGAAGCCTGATCAAGATTGAATTTAAAGTCTCCGGTTTCATCAGTTTCAACTTTTAGTACTTGTCCATTTATTTTCTTTAAGGTTACTATAGCATGAGCTAAAGGTTTTTTCGAATTGCGATCCATTACCTTTCCAACGAGCCATAATGCGATGACTTGTTTAGGCACAAAACTGTAAATATCATCACTACCTATTCCATCTGTACGATTTGAACTTAAGTAACCGGTTTGATCATTACTTTTGATATATGCAAAATCATCTTGTGATGAATTTATTGGATAATGTAAATTGACAGGCTCAGCATTTTTTCCATTTAATATTTTGGCGGTAAAAATATCCAAGCCACCCATTCCAATTCTACCATCAGAACTAAAGAAAAAATTACCCTGCTGATCAAGAACAGGCGTTCTTTCATTTCCTTCTGTGTTCAGTCCTTTTAAATTTTCAGGTGTATCCCAATCACCAGCCTTTGTTTTTCGACTTACATAAATATCAGTCCCTCCCATTCCATTCGGCATACTGGAAACAAAATATAAACTATTTCCATCAGCACTAATAAATGGATCTCCGTTTGAATAGGCCTCTGCATTATTGTATTTAAATGGAGTTGGAACTGTCCATTTGCCTGTGGAATCCTTTTTACATGAATAAATCTCTAAATTTAGGGTGGCTATACCATCTTTCCCATACTTTGGTTTCTTTGGAATTTTAGTTAAGGTAAAATACATTTCATTTCCATCTGCAGTAAAACTTGCAGGCCCGATATGGTATTCCGTACCTGCATTCACTGGTAGAACACTTACACTATCTTTGTTTTTATCTTCGATGAAGAGTCTTAAATATCGGTTACCCGTCCAGCCATAAATGTTACGATCTGGTTTCTTTGAACCATCAAACTTTAAAAACGGACGATGTACGTTTTGCTTATCTTCGATTACACCACCCCGATCTGAAGCAAACACCACGCTATTTTGATATAAATGTGCACCCCAATCTGATTGTGCAGTATTTAATTTCTTTTCATTATCAATGACAATGCCAGTCGGTTTTTTCATCCAAAGCAATGCCGAATCACAACTCACTTCCCAAAGTTTCAGCTGTACGCTGGTTACTTGCTTGTTGGTTGAGGCATATTTTTGATATTGTTCTTTTGCTTCGGTATACTTCATATTTTGTTGAAGCGCTTTCGCATATTGTAGCACATTATCCGCACTTGTTTCGGGCATTCCGGCAGCGATAGCATACCAGCTTTCTGTTTGTTTATAATCCTTTATAAAATGATAACATTTACCCAACTGTTCTGCAGCATATAAGGTCTTCTTTTTATTATAAGCTTGCTCATAAAGATCAATAGCATTGATATAATTAAAAAGCTTGTATTGCTTATCGGCTGCATTTAATACATACTGTGCCAATACAGGTTTAGTTGTTAATATAAATGCTGTTAAAAAAAGAATTAAGAGTAGTAGTTTTTTCATGCTCATATGATTTCATTGCCACTTAAGGCACCTAAGTTTAAAAGAATCTTGGCGTTAACATTCGCATATTTTTCTTGTTAAAGAAATAGCCAATTGAAATTTCATGCGTACCGCCGCTATAGCCCTGTAGAGGCCCTATTGAATAATCGTAAGCGTAACCAATCCTTAAATTGTCATTAGGGAAAATTTGAAGCGCTGCTACAGCAGAATTGAGCTGACTTAAATCTTTCTGTAGATAATCCTTATCATAAAGTTTTACACCTGTGCGGTAAGAACCCCCAATCCATAACTTTTCTGCTAAAATCACGAAAGCATTTAGATCTAAACTGGTTGGTCCTCCCCGATCATCTTTTAACAAGAAGGATGGCTTTAATAAAATTTCTCTGGAGAGCGGAATCAGTGTACCAGCAGTTAAGTAATAATGTGGTTTTGGCTGGGGGATAAATGCATACTTGTCAATATTAATATATTGCGACACTAAATTATCAGCCGAAAAGCCCGCATATAAACGGTCATTCGAAAAATAAACACCTGTCCGGGCATCTGGTAATATACTGCTTTGCATACCGGTAGGCTGTTCCATTTCAACATCATTTGGATTTAACATGGCCCCATCAATACCCAATTGCACCACACCAACGCCTAACCCAAAGGCCAGCCTGGATGATCCATCTTTATTCATCGGAATGCGATAGGCATAATTCGCATAAATGGATTGATTGCGTTGCGCACCCAGCCTATCGCTTGATATCTGCAGCGCAAGGCCTACGTTTCCATCATTGGCAATAGCATCAATAGCTACCGACATAGTTTTTGGCGCACCCTGAATTCCGGTCCATTGGTTACGGTAAAATGCATGGAGGTTTAATTGCTCTTTATAACCGGCGTAAGCTGGATTAATATAGATCCCATTAAACATATACTGACTAAACTGGGCATCTTGCTGCCCATTCGCCAGCCTGGAAAATAGCAACAGTATTACCAATACTTTTAATATTTTTTTCATCTGTATGATTTTGTTTATGAAGCTGCCATGATTGAATCGTTTCATTGTATAATTATGAAAAGCATGAAGGTTTCATTGTTTCTGATTAATAAATTAGTACCATCACCTGTGGAAGCCATTGATTCCCATTATGGCAAATACTCCTTATTTTTTAAATGCTCTAATCAAGGTTACGTAGCCTTTAAATACCTGCCATCCTGCATCAACACTATCCTTTACCCTAAGGATGTAGTAATAAGTGCCTTCATTTAGGCCTTCACCTGTCCAATTATTTTTATAATTAGTTGCCTTATAAACTTCATTGCCCCAACGATTTACAATAACCAAATCATTTTCCGCAAAAAGATCCAATCCACGGATTTCGAAAGCATCATTTGATCCATCTCCATTTGGCGTGTATAAATTAGGAATCAGCAAGGTTGATCCTGATACAGCAAGTTTAGTAAAGTAGCTACCATTGGCAGCTAAATCGGTAGACATTACAATATTGCTTCTGGTATGAACACCAATTGCCGGATTTGTTCCTTTCAATGTCTCCCATTTTGCATCGCTCACATAACGGGCAATCGCAGCATTGGCATCTTTAAACAGGTTACCATTGGTGATGCTATTGTGCTGTAAAATCAGATTGGCCTGCAGGGGATTAGACCCGAAAATATGCCAGGTTCTATCCATCCCCAGGGCCGCATTTAAAATGGGTTTTCCGGCAGCAGCAATATCCTGCACACTGGCATATATTTTTTCTGCAGAAACTGGTGTAACGGTAGCTGGTGTATAATCATTTTCAGCTATACCTATCGGGAATACGAATGCATCGGCACCCGCGTAATCTTTAATCATGTAACCCACAGACTTATTTTCGGTTACCACCATTCTATCTCTGGAATAGTTAATGATCTTGCCAGACGTATTAAAGGCAAGATTATTTCCATTCAGCATAATATCTGCCCGATCAGTTGCAAGATCCATGGTACCGCCAATATTTAGTGAGGCGGCCAGCGATCCGGCTGGGTTTGCTGTACCATAGCCTGGGTCACTTACATCGGCTAACACCATATTTTCAGCATTTTGGTGTTCTATCAAAAGGTTAATAAAGGCACCATTATTTCCATCTATATGGGTGGCACCAGATGCCATGTTTTTATAAAAAGGATTGTTGCCCGGGTTATAAATCACAATCTTCCCGGTTCCGGTGAAGGTAGCACCGGGTGCAATCCAGATATTTTTACTGTAAACCTCCAGTGTTCCATCGATTACCCAATTGGCCTTTGGCCCGAAGTAACTTCCTTCTGAAAACCGGGTTTCGGTTGTGCCTGCAGAAATGGTTACTGTGGAATTATCGACTGTCATACTCCCAACTCCGGTTTGGGCATATAATTGACCACCAGTGAAATAAAGCAAGCAGCACATCAAAAATCTATAGCTTTGATTTTTCATCTGTATCATTGTTTTTATGGTAATGAAGCCGTCAGGATTGATCATTCAATGTGTGATCTGAAAATCATGACGGTTCATATAAATGCCTCTAAAGATTTAATTGGCCAGGAAAATAAATGTATTTACCACCAGGTAAGGAGATCTGTTATCCAATGCGGTACCCGAACCTCCTGATGGTACGGATGCAGAACCTGATACCGAATGCGTATGGGCTCCTGTTGAATTTGTATTAGCAACCTGACCTACCCCACCCCATGCTTGCGCCGTACTTTCACCTGTATAATTACCCGATCCATTATTCCCTACAGTTGTTCCCCCCACTAAAAAACCATTACCCTGAGAGGGTGTATGCGAATGCGCGCCGGCAGATGCTGCGGTACCACTAATGGTGCCCGAAAAAGTAACATTAGGCAAGTTGGCCAATACAAGGGTAAGAGAATTAAGTCCGCCCTTATCTCCTAAATTTTCTGAAGAACTTTTCGTTTTTAAAAAACGATCTCTTGCATCTGGCAAATTGTTACTAAAACCCAATGCATTGGCTGCAGCCTGAGCTGCAGCCGGGAGTGTAGAAATTGCCCTTCCATCTAAAAGGAACCAACCTGCATGATCTGCCGTTTTGAAGGAGTTTTTTAAATCTCCTGAAGCTGATGTGTTTTGTGAATCAGTTAACTTTACCCACTTGCTATTGGCAGGGGTATTGAGGTCTTTATTGTAATAATAATAACCTGGTGTTACATCATTGGTACCAGAAGTGGTTGTTGCCGTATTGTAAACCATTAATGCATTTGCAGGTGAATTAATGGTGGTTACATCAGTTAAACTGGTTAACGCTACTCTTGTCATTAAGAAACCTTTGTTTGATGCCTCCAGTTCCAGTAAGGCACTTGCTTCTTTAATGGTAGAATTAGTTCCTATTTTTTGCGCCGTAGTCTGTGCTGAAGCCACTATGCCAGTTATCGAAAATAAACTGAAGAGGATGCTGGCTTGTATATATATATATTTCATTATGCTATTTTTTATCTGTGATAATGGGGTGAATTATTAATCGATTTTGTACCAGTCTGTACCATCACTTTGAATACGAATGGTACTGTTCACGTTCAGTGTAGTAAAGCTTGATGTTTCAGAAATTTTAATGGTTTCGCTAAACGTTAGCACGTTACTGGTTTCATCTGTTTTACGAATTACTATCGTGCGCCCTTTACTTGCATTTGCTGTTGGAAGTGTTAAGGTAAAACCTCCATTTGTAGCATTGGCTAAGATGGTGTTATCGTTAGCCTGCGTGGTGTAATTGGCTGTTATTTTGATAATATTACTCACTGATCCTGATACTGTTTTTAAAACTCCGTTTGCATCTGCTACTACTGTTTTATCTGTTGAACTATTTCCGGCATATGCTGATGAATTGATATTTCTAATTCTTACACCACCGTTACCTGTACTGGCATCGCCACCTAAATCAAGCAATTCCGTTGGTTTGGCATTATCTTCTGTTCCTGCTACACCAATGGCAGTGTGTGCATTTTTAAGAATGGTTAATGCATTGCCTGGCGCACTTGTGGTTCCATTTCCCACCTGGAAAAGGCCATCTGTAGCTACATCTGAAGAAGTGGTACCATTTTTAATCGCATTTGCGGAACCAATAACAAATCCGTTTAAAGTATTGGCCGTGTTATCTGAACCAAATACTGCTGAACGGTTTCCTGCTGCAGTATTTCTTTCACCAAAAGCTACTGAGTTTGTACCAACCGTACCCGTATGCGCATCACCTCCTCTTACAGCACCTAGTACATCAAGTGCAATACCTGATTGTGCGCTGTTTTTACCTACTGCAACAGTTCCCATCTGGTAGATGTTATCCGTATTGGCTTTTGCCTTATTGGTTGTGCCCTGAACATTCCATGGTTCGATTACGAGCGTGGAAATATCTACTGCATTGGATGCTATACCATTAACTGTTGAAGTTAGTTTATTGGCTGAATCTAATTTTAAAGCATTTGAATTGATGATTTTAGCTGTAGGTGCAACTCCATTTACATCGCTGGTTAAAGTGTTATCAGTAGAATTTAAAGTATGGGTGATGGTTTGAGGGGTTGATGCACCAGTGGCACCAGTATCTCCTTTATCGCCCTTATCTCCTTTATCACCTGTTGCTCCCTGAACACCTTGCGCACCAGTTGCTCCCGTATCGCCTTTTTCACCCTTGTCGCCTGTATCTCCTTTCAATCCCTGAATACCTTGTGCGCCTGTTGCGCCAGTATCACCTTTATCGCCTGTTGCTCCGGTTAATCCTTGAATACCTTGTGCACCAGTAGCACCCGTATCGCCTTTGTCACCTGTTGCTCCAGTTAATCCTTGAATACCTTGTGCACCAGTTGCACCCGTATCACCTTTGTCACCTGTTGCTCCGGTTAATCCCTGAATACCTTGCGCACCAGTTGCTCCCGTATCGCCTTTGTCACCCTTGTCGCCTGTATCTCCTTTCAATCCCTGAATACCTTGTGCACCAGTAGCACCCGTATCGCCTTTATCACCCTTGTCGCCTGTTGCTCCGGTTAATCCCTGAGCACCTTGTGCACCAGTAGCACCCGTATCGCCTTTATCACCCTTGTCGCCTGTTGCTCCGGTTAATCCCTGAGCACCTTGTGCACCAGTAGCACCTGTATCACCTTTGTCGCCTGTATCTCCTTTCAATCCCTGAATACCTTGTGCACCAGTAGCACCCGTATCGCCTTTGTCACCTGTTGCTCCAGTTAATCCTTGAATACCTTGTGCGCCTGTTGCGCCTGTATCTCCTTTATCACCCTTGTCGCCTGTTTCTCCTTTCAATCCCTGAATACCTTGTGCACCAGTAGCACCCGTATCACCTTTGTCACCTGTTGCTCCAGGTAATCCTTGAACACCTTGCGCACCAGTTGCACCTGTATCTCCTTTATCGCCCTTGTCGCCTGTATCTCCTTTCAATCCCTGAATACCTTGTGCACCAGTTGCTCCCGTATCGCCTTTGTCACCCTTGTCGCCTGTATCTCCTTTCAATCCTTGAATACCTTGTGCACCAGTTGCGCCTGTATCGCCTTTATCACCCTTGTCGCCTGTTGCTCCGGTTAATCCTTGAACACCTTGCGCACCAGTTGCACCCGTATCTCCTTTATCGCCTGTTGCTCCGGCCAATCCCTGAATACCTTGTGCACCAGTTGCACCAGTATCGCCTTTGTCACCTGTTGCTCCGGTTAATCCCTGAATACCTTGTGAACCAGTAGCACCTGTTGCTCCCGTATCGCCTTTATCACCCTTGTCGCCTGTTGCTCCGGTTAATCCTTGAATACCTTGTGCACCAGTAGCACCCGTATCTCCTTTTAATCCCTGAATACCTTGTGCGCCTGTTGCGCCAGTATCACCTTTATCGCCTGTTGCTCCGGTCAATCCCTGAATACCTTGTGCACCAGTTGCACCTGTATCGCCTGTTGCTCCGGTTAATCCTTGAACACCTTGTGCACCAGTTGCTCCCGTATCGCCTTTGTCACCCTTTTCGCCTGTATCTCCTTTCAATCCCTGAATACCTTGTGCACCAGTAGCACCCGTATCGCCTTTGTCACCTGTTGCTCCTGTTAATCCCTGAATACCTTGTGCACCAGTAGCACCCGTATCTCCTTTATCGCCTGTTGCTCCGGTTAATCCCTGAATACCTTGTGCACCAGTTGCTCCCGTATCGCCTTTGTCACCCTTGTCGCCTGTATCTCCTTTCAATCCCTGAATACCTTGTGCACCCGTATCACCTTTATCACCTGTTGCTCCAGTTAATCCTTGAATACCTTGTGCACCAGTTGCACCCGTATCGCCTTTGTCACCCTTGTCGCCTATTGCTCCGGTTAATCCTTGAATACCTTGTGCACCAGTTGCGCCTGTATCTCCTTTATCACCCTTGTCGCCTGTTGCTCCGGTTAATCCTTGAACACCTTCCGCACCAGTAGCACCCGTATCTCCTTTATCACCTTTGTCACCTGTTGCTCCGGTTAATCCTTGAATACCTTGTGCACCAGTTGCGCCTGTATCTCCTTTATCACCCTTGTCGCCTATTGCTCCGGTTAATCCTTGAACACCTTGCGCACCAGTTACACCCGTATCGCCTTTGTCACCCTTGTCGCCTGTATCTCCCTTTAATCCTTGAACACCTTGTGCGCCAATAGCACCCGTATCGCCTTTGTCACCCTTGTCGCCTGTATCTCCTTTCAATCCCTGAATACCTTGTGCACCCGTATCACCTTTATCACCCTTGTCACCTGTTGCTCCAGTTAATCCTTGAATACCTTGTGCACCAGTTGCACCCGTATCGCCTTTGTCACCTGTTGCTCCGGTTAATCCTTGAATACCTTGTGCACCAGTTGCGCCAGTATCGCCTTTATCACCCTTGTCGCCTGTTGCTCCGGTTAATCCCTGAATACCTTGTGCACCAGTTGCGCCTGTATCGCCTTTGTCACCTGTTGCTCCGGTTAATCCCTGAATACCTTGTGCACCAGTTGCGCCTGTATCGCCTTTGTCACCTGTTGCTCCGGTTAATCCCTGAATACCTTGTGTC
>NZ_SLWO01000001.1:161409-161848 GCF_004340665.1 Pedobacter psychrotolerans | reverse complement strand
TGAACCAGTAGCACCCGTATCGCCTTTATCACCTGTTGCTCCGGTTAATCCCTGAATACCTTGTGCACCAGTATCGCCTTTATCACCCTTGTCGCCTTTTTGACCATTTACATTTGTCCAATTACCAGTAGCTGGATTATATACCCAAGTCCCACTGTCATTCGTCACAATCGTAACACCTTCACCAGGGCCACCAGCTGTACCAGGTTTCCCCGGGGTACCGCTTTTTCCTGGCTGGGCCTCAACACCTACTACACCTGGGTCACCTTTATCGCCCTTGTCGCCTTTTTGACCATTTACATTTGTCCAGGTACCAGTAGCCGGATTATACACCCAGGTCCCACTGTCATTCGTCACAATCGTAACACCTTCACCAGGGCCACCAGCTGTACCAGGTTTCCCCGGGGTACCGCTTTTTCCTGACTGGGCCTCAACACCT
>NZ_SLWO01000001.1:0-161316 GCF_004340665.1 Pedobacter psychrotolerans | reverse complement strand
TTCCGGGGTACCGCTTTTTCCTGACTGGGCCTCAACACCTACTACACCTGGGTCACCTTTATCGCCCTTGTCGCCTTTTTGACCATTTACATTTGTCCAGGTACCAGTAGCCGGATTATATACCCAGGTCCCGCTGTCATTCGTCACAATGGTAACACCTGCAGCGGGGCCGCCTGCACCGCCAGGTGTTCCGGGTGTGCCTGTTTTACCTGCCTGATTCTCGATTATTGTTGAATTACTACTCCTAACGAAAACCCATTTAGTACCATCATTATAATAAATACCAGGCATTACATCATTAACGGTAGATAGATTGTAAACCATCATACCGGTTACGTGCGCGGAAAGCGGAGCAGGATTATCTGTGCTAATTAAATTAACACGAGTATGGAGTAAGCCTTTGTTATTGCTTTCCAATTCCAAAATGGCATCCTTATTTGAAATGTTGGTACTCGACACGGTACCATCCTTTACCTTTTGCTGGGCAAAAGAAACCGAAATACTAAAAAGGACTCCGGTTAAACTGAGCAGTAAATGTTTATTCATCTAATTTGTTTTTAATACTTGATGTTTATTCTCACGAAGAGTATATAGGTAGGCAAGAGATTGAGCATTTAAAGTAGATGATCAAAAAAATAGTTATATACTGATTGTAAGCGTAATACGACTAATCCAAAAGATGAACCAAAAACATACATGGGTATTAAATGAAGTTAAGGGCGATTAGTGAAAGGTTATGGGTAAAATTTTACACGTATTTTCGGGTAATTTATTCCCCATATTGAGTATAATTCCCGTTTTAATTAGTGCCAATAAATTGCTTAAACTATATATATATTGACTTTTATCAACACATAAAATAATGACGACATAATAAGAGCTTATAGTTGTATTATAATGGGGTGTTTTGGGGAAGGTTTATATTAATTTGTCATAAAATTAATCATCTGTGGAGCGCCAGGGAAGTAGCGAGTTATAAACCCAACTAACGAAGTTTTGCTGGATGGCGAGAAGGGAAAACTTGGTCAGTCTTCGAGCCGATAATCCAAACAACTAACCATCTAATCAACCAAACTAAATCTAAACTGTTGAATTTTCACCACACTTTTGGCCTTTAAAATTCATTAAGTAACAAAACAGCTACCGGATGATGAGGAGGGGAAAATCAGTAAATCGATAAAAATTTGGCTTTAGCATTTTAGAAGGGGCGTAATCATATGCTATTCTGTTAAAACTGGCGAAGTTCTACCTCGCTTTTGGCCTTTGAAACTTCGCAAGTTAAAAACCCGACTGATGAAGTTTTGCTGGATGGTGAGAAGGGAAAACTTGGTCAGTATTTAGCGGTATCCAAACAACTAACCAACCAACCATCTAACCAACCAAACTAAATCCACATCTAAACTGGCGAAGTTCTGCCACGCTTTTGGCCTTTGAAACTTCGCAAGTTGAATTCTTAAAATTGGCAGAGTGGTTAAGACAAATAAATAGTAAAAAAAAATGTCCATTTAGTTATAAATGGACATTTCAATTCTATATAGGAAAATCTACAATAATCCGTACAAGCCATGTGCGTAAGTACGCAAGGAAGCTGAAACACTCTGCATCTTTTCCGGTGATGGTCCTTTAACCTTATAGGCTTCAGGATGTAACTCTAATGATTGATCGTTTGATGATTCTGTGGTGCTTTTATTGCTCAACGTAGCATGCTGTTCTTCACTTATTTTCAATGGGGCCATGTTAATAATTTTTTATATCAGAATAACATGCCTACAGAAAATAAGTTTGCTTATCAAGCATATTTTTATAAATTATTTTTCTATTGATGAGATCCAGTTTTCAGTATCTGAAACCTTGACAGGATCTGCACTGGCTATAATTTTTAATACGCCTCCAGCATTTATTTCTGCCTGGGTGATGTAATTCTTTTTAAAAGGCTTGCCATTTAAAAATGTGGCTTTGATAAACTTATTTTTCAGATCGAAGTTTTCTGTTTCAATCTTAAAGGTCCTTCCATTCGGCAAATGATAAGTTAATGAACGAAATAGCGGAACATTTAAGTAATAAACAGGAAAACCTACACATGCTGGAGAAAAGCCGCTGGCTGTAAAAATATACCAGGCGCTCATGGCTCCGGCATCATCATCCATAGTTCTTAAATAGGCTTGAGGTTCATTTTTATAGATTTTACCAATGTAGGAGCCAATGCCGCGACTATTATCATTAAAATAATTTTGAATTACCGTATCTGCCGCCAGTTGGTGCATCCAGTATTGAGATTTATAGCCCGATTTTGTTGCATTGTATAGGAGCGGCACCTGCAAATCTGGCTCATTGGCATGGTTATATAAGTCCTTTGCGAAGAATTGATCAAGATTGTCCAGAAATGATGCTTCTCCCCCATCCAGTTCGATTAACCCTTTTACATCATAGGGCACAAACCATCGGTATTGCCAAATGGTTACTTGGTACAAACCTCTTGCCTGCATGCGGTCTACGTCGTTTTTAGTTAAATCCCTAAAGTCCTTATTCCAATACTTTTTATACTCCAGTGCTTTATTCCTGTAAAAGGCAGATTTATCCTTATTCTTTAAAATAGCGAATACTTCTGCCAATGCCCAATGATCGTAACTTGTTTCTAAAGCCTTATCAGGCGATTTATAATCTAATCTATCTACTTCTTTAACCAAGGAATCTGCAATTTTCGCAAAATCAACTTTGTAGCCCTTCTGGTAGGCATCCAGAAGAACCACAATGGCATGCTCTGAACGTACGGTATTTGATGGCTCATTCTGACCTGCATAATCTTTTTTACCGGATTGATACAATTCTGCAATCGAAGTGATCATCCCGGCATATTCACTTTGATTAATGATGGAAAGTAAAGGCAATTGCGTCCGGTAATTGTCCCAGATGGCCCACCCATTGTAATGTATTTGTTTATCTTTCTGCAGCTCTCCTTTGGTATTCCGGTAGCTTCCGTCTTTTTCTGAAATCGCATATGGCGATTGCATGGTGCGGTACAAAAGCGAATAGAATAACTTCGAACTTTCTTCATCACCATGTACTTCAATTTTACTTAAATTGCGATTCCAATCCGCAGCACTTTGCATTTTGAACTGTTCAAATGAATCTTTATTAATCGTTGCTGCAGCTGCTTCTGCACTAACGGATGATAGAGCAACATCAATTTGAGCATCAACCGCATCATCTGAAAGCATTAAAATTAAACGGTGATTACCATTACCTTCCCAGTTCGCAACACCTTTAACGGAAAGGCAATAATAAATTTTGTATTTCCCTACACCGCAAGTTGTTCTGGAGATAATCCATCCTGAAATCGTATTCCCTTTAACCTGATGTTGTTCATCAACAAAGGCACCGTTAAAGGCATAACTTAAATCGAGATAGAATCCCTTTTTACCCTTCGGAAACCGATAAAGATGTTTTCCGGCATTTTTTAAAACACTTAATTGGGCGCTTATTTTATTCTCGAAGCCAACAGCATAATAACCAGGGCCAGCATTTTCGGTTAATTTAATTAAATCTGTTTTTGTAGGATCATTCCCTAAAAATGGTTTAATCAAAATATTGCCGCCTGAACCCTGACAGCCCACACCTTCAAAACGATTATGTGTGAATCCTTCAAATTTCTTAGCCAGAAACTCGTAGCCCGTATGGGTTTTAGGATAGGTTTGTGGTCCGATACTTAACATGCTAAAAGGATAAGATGCAGCGGGTGACATTTGCCCATGATCTCCTGAAGAACCTAAAAAGACATTAACCAAATCTACCGGTAGTTTACCATTAATGGAAAAAGAGTGATCATTTGATTGAGCTAAAACGTTTAACTGAATACATATGAAAATAGAAGTCAATCGGATAAAAAATTTCATTGTGTGATTTTAATACCCGCCCAAAATAATACTTTAGAATGAAGTTGATGTTATGTTACCATTTATTTACACAACAGCTAGACATCAAAAAGGCCATTTCAGATGAGTGAAATGGCCTTTAAAAATGATGTTGGTTGTCTATTTCCTCAACTTATTTAATCGCTACAGGTACAGAAATCTTATCCCAATCTAAAGAAAAACCAGTTTTAGTAATTTTATAAACCAAGCGCTCCTGAGTAGCTTTTAGAGCTTTAGTTTTTACATCAACGCGTAAAGCATCTTTACCTTCCTCATATTTGTAAGCACCCCATTGTTTTGGCTCTTTGTTAAAAATCGCGGTCCATGTTCCACTTTCTTTTGGGATCAAGAAGAAGCTATATTTTCCAGCTGCCAATGGTTTTCCTTCAACCATAATATCTTTATCTGTTTCGAAAGTAGTGGCTTCATTTGCACCAGCACGCCATACTTTATCGTAAGCTTCTAAACTTCCCCAGATTTTACGTCCCTTTACTGCAGGGCTACTGTAGTTAATGGTAATGGTTGCACCTTTCACTTTTCCGGTAACGGTTGCCGCAGGACTTGGTTTTGGCTGCGCATCTTGTGCCATGGCGCTTGCCGAAATGGTGATTGCTGTTACCAGCATGGTGATGGATTTAATCATCTTTTTCATATAGTATATTTGTTTTTGTTGTTTTTAATTTACGAATTTATGGCTTTAGCACGATAAAAACTATAATGCTAATGTCTAAAAGAAAAACATGCCGTTCATTATTATAATATTTATGGTTTTAATCTGGAATGCGATGGTTTATCTTTTGCGTCCTACAAATCGAATCACTGATCCTTGTCCGTTATGAAATAGCCCTTCGTTTAGTTCAATTTCCGTTTCAACCAGTTCTATGATTTCATAATTTTTAAAATCAGCTTTTATTTCGCCTATAGAGAATAACATATCGATCTCTTTTGGTCCGCCAACCTTTTCATTCTTTGCCAGGTAATCAAGATGTTTCTTGCTGAAAGCCTCAAAAATAATCAATCCATTTTTCTTTAGATAATGATCAAGTAATTGGTGATAAGAAGATTTAATCGCTGCCGGGAAATGCGCATAAATTAATGCAATTGCATCAAATTGTTCCGCTTTAAAATTCAATGATTCTAATTCACCAACCTGATAATTAATGGCGACCTGATGGTTTTCTGCCAATTGAAGCGCTTTATTTTTACCTTCAATACTGATATCAAAAGCAGAAACTACCCACCCAAGTTTGGCTGCAGAAACAGCATTTCTGCCCTCACCTTCTGCAGGAAAAAGTATTGTTCCTGCCTTCAGTTTTGATAATTGATCCTTTAGATAGATGTTTGGTTCTTCGCCATAGGCAAATTCACTTGTACTGTATCTGTCATTCCATCTTTCTACCCAAGCTTCATTCATATATTTGGTCTGTTTAACTATTCAAAATAAAGGTATTAAATTTGATGAATAGCTTGAGTTTGTAAATATCTGCTACATGTAAAAATAAAGATGACTAACTAAAGGAATGATCTATTGATTACTGATCATCTTTGGCCTGTAAAACAACAGACCCAAAGTCGAAAAAATGATCACCGCAGCTGCTCCAATTACATTTAACCAGAGAAAAGATACCACATCGAACTCATAAACGGCAATTACCGTTATTTCTGACAAGATAGCTGCAATAAATACCAAAAGGCCATCTATCTTTTTAAAATAAAACGCTACAAGAAAAATGCCCAGAATTGGACCATAAAAAAGTGACCCCAAAACATTTACGGCTTCAATTAGTGAGCCCATCTGCGTAGCAAACATAGCCACTGCAATAGAAAATATTCCCCAAGCCAATGTGTGTAACCGACTATACTTCAGTTCGGTTGCATCATCCATTTCTTTTTTACTGAAGATTAAATGTATGTCTTTTAGAGAACAGGCCGCCAATGAATTTAATGCCGCAGAAATAGACCCCCAACTGGCCAGGAATATCACAGCAAATAGTAATCCGATCATTCCAACTGGTAGCGTATTTTTCACAAAGTATAGAAAGATATAATTGGTATCGGTTTTCTCAGCATTAAAATTAGATTGATTAATGGCTTCCTCCACTTTGCCATGCAAATCTTTAACGTCCTTTTGGGTAGCCTTAAATTTTGCGATTGATTCATTTAATTCAGGAGAATGATTTTCCTTTTGAAGAAGAATAATTTTAGATTCCCTATTAAATTTTTCAGTTAAATCGCGATGCTCTTTTTCAAAAACAGCCGCTTTTTCTGGTTGAGTTTGTTTTAAAGATTGATATGATCGTTCATTGAAATAAATTGGGGCTGGTTTCAGGGAAAAGAAAGCAAATAATAATGCACCTATTAACAAAATAGCAAACTGCATCGGGATTTTAACCAAACCATTCAATAACAAACCCATCTTGGCATTGGTGTTATCCTTTGCGGTAATGTACCGTCCCACCTGACTTTGATCGGTACCAAAATAAGATAGTGCTAAGAAAAACCCACCAATCAGCCCACTCCAGATGTTATACTTGTCTTTCCAGTCGAATTCTGTGGTAATGACATTTAGCTTCCCAGATTTCCCGGCGAGATATAGCGCATCACTAAAACCAATCCCATTTGGCATATTTTGCACCAGCAAATAACCAGCGAAAGCCATTGTACCTAAAATGATCAGAAACTGTAATTTCTGGGTATGGGCGATGGCTTTTGCACCCCCCACGTAAGTGTAAATTAAAAGGATTCCACCGGTTAAAACATTGGTTAAATAGATGTTCCAGTTCAATACACTTGATAAAATAATACTCGGCGCATATATACTGATCCCGGTTGATAAGCCACGGGAAAACAAAAAAAGCAGAGACGTTAAAACCCTTGTTTTTTTATCGAAACGGTTCTCCAGATACTCATAAGCGGTATAAACATTCAGCCTTTGAAATATCGGAATGAAAGTAATGCAAATCACAATCATCGCCAATGGCAAACCAAAATAATACTGCACAAAACGCATTCCATCGGTATAGGCTTGCCCAGGAGCCGATAAAAAGGTAATGGCACTTGCTTGTGTAGCCATAATACCCAACAGCACAATGTACCAGGGCATTTTACTATCAGCCTTTAAATAAGATTCATTACTCTTTTGTCCGCGACCGATGAAAACCCCGTAAACCACAACGGCTAATAAAGTGAAAATGAGTACGCACCAATCGATATTACTCATGCCCAGAATTTAGTAAAGAGATAATAGAATACCACCTGAAATACCAGGGCCAGGGCCAGTAATATATACCATGTATTCCAGTTTTTGAGCTGATTTTTCATTTGGTTAAAATGTAATATTCATGATTGACGAGAATGAAAATTATATTGTTTCTTTTGCTCTTAATTAACCACCCCGCCTTTCAGGCACCCCTCCAGAGGAGGGGAATTGCGACCGTCTTAGAAAAACTGAGGGGTCATTCCCCTCTTTTAGAGGGGTGTCCGCAGGACGGGGTGTTTTATACGATCATTCCTATTTGTTTAATACCCACCAACAACGTAAATATCAAAACCGTCATGCTAAGCATCTTAAATTTCCCTATCGGTTGGTGTCTCACCTACCGAGATCTAAAAATTCATCTATTTCCCCGCCGATATAAAATTAAAGAACAACCTTGCCGCACCTACATTACCTGCAGGCAACTGACGGAAAAATGCCAATGGCGAATAAATAAAGTTTCCTTTTCCATATTTTGCGTACAGTGTAGATCCTTTCAAAGGCTCCTCTCCGGTATCATTCATTTCAAATAATGGCTCATATCTATTGTCCCATTGATCTGCAAAATATGCCCCACGTTCCTGTACCCAACCATTAAAATCTTGTGCGGTAATTTTATTTGGGTAGTTTAAAAGCTTATGATTCGGATTTAAAAATTTAACCGCCGCGTTCTCTTCTGTAACCCGCTTACTGCTGATAGTGAAAGGATAAACACCAAAATCTTGCAAAGCCATATCCTGAGTGGTATTGTATTGCATTACCATGGTTCCTCCGTTTTCTACATATGCCTTTAATGCAGGTTGCCAGTTTTTAATTCTCTTTTCTGTATTGATCACCCGAACACCCGTTACAATGGCATCGTAAGTGGCCAACTTAGCCGGATTCAAAATATCAGCTTCAGTTAACACATCCACCTGTAATCCTGCCTGACTTAAAAATTCAGGAATTAGATCTCCTGCGCCCTGAATATATCCCACTTTTTTCGCCAGCACCTTTATATCGCCTTTTAATAACCAGGTGCTTGCCGGCACAAAATATTGCAGAGAAGGCAAATGCGGATACTGAATTAAGACCTGGCCTTTTGTAAAGGTATTTTGCTCTGCAGAAAAAACAGCCTCTAGCTTATTCTGACTGGTCTTGATTTTCGATAAATCTTCCGCAGGAATTAAAAAATCTTTAATGGTTACTGTATTTTCCGGTAAATTGATTCCTGTAAAGCTTTTGATGATCACATTTCCAATCTTGAAATCTACTTTACCATAATTGATGGATTTAGTAGCTTTTAATCTTAAAGTAACTGCTAATCCTTCTTTTTCCCTGGCGAAATAAACAGGCTCAGCAAAACTTAAACCAAGTGCCGGAACAATTCGAAGTTGCTCTACCACATCGCCTTTAACAGGGTCTAATTTTTTGAACGACAAAGGTAACTTTACTTTAAACTGCTCTGTGCCAATTTTGAGCGATAAAACCACATTCAATGCAGATTCATTTTCGGCCAGGCCAATCAATGTATCATTGGTTACGCTAAAAGTAGCTGCATTTTTTGCAGGTTTTTCTAACCAGTAAGGTTCTGTTAGTCCTGCCCCTGCCGGAATTTGAATTTTACGTTCAATGGTGAGCAAGGAATCACCAGAAACCCTACGGTTTAAATTATCTGTTTGATTGATCCAGTTTACCTGTTCCAACAACACCGGAGCTGAAGCTCTGGCAATTACATTTAAACGGAAATTATAACTGTCGCCAGCAATCGCTTCTGCTTGGTTGGTTACCACTTCACCCATAAAGCCTGTACAGCTTAAAATGATATGGTCGATGGCAGCTAACTTATCTTTTCGAAGATTCACATCCTGCAGTTCAGCAATCTTTTTGCGCAGCATCAACAAACCGTGTAAACTCTTATCCGGATGGTTGTAATCAAAGGATAGAAGAGTAATATCAATCAATTCATCTATGTCATTAATCCCCCTATCAGACCAATTCATTGGAATCCTTTCAAACAAAGTTGCTTTAGCCTGATCGCCCAAAACAGGTGAAAAATATTCAGTTCGCACTCCGGCTACTGATTGTGTACCTGCGCCTTGGCTTTTGTGCAAACTTCTGCTTAATCCAGCCAGTTCACCATAACCCATTCCTAATTGGGCATCATACTGACCAACAGTAGCTTTTAACTGATTTTCGGCTGTGGTATTGGTTGATCCAAACCTAAAAGTATTCCAAAGTATCCGTTTTGGCTGAAAAACATTTACATATTTCAATTGATTGGGAAACGCCGTCTGATCTCCTGCCAGTTTAAAAGCTTTTTCAGCCACTACTGCAGAAGCAGCATGCTGCCCGTGGCCAGCTGCTGCTGTTGGTGGAAAGCGACAAATAATTACATCTGGTCTGAATTTCCGGATCACCCAAACTACATCGGCAGTAATGCTGTCGGCATCCCACTGTTTAAAGGTATCGTCGGTATTTTTAGAAAAGCCAAAATCAATGGCCCGGGTAAAAAACTGTTGCGCACCATCCAGTTTACGTGCTTCTAATAATTCATGTGTTCTGATTAATCCCAGAGCTGCACCCTGCTCGGTGCCTAAAAGGTTCTGACCGCCATCTCCACGCGTAAGCGAAAGATAACCCGTTTCTACATTTTGATCATTAATTAACCAGGATAGTAAACCCGTATTTTCATCATCAGGGTGTGCAGCAAGGTAAAGTACCTTCGGTAAATGCTTCAGTGTTTTCAGTTCACGGTAAATTTCTGAAGATTTCGCTGGTCGCACCTGTTGAGCTGAGCAGAAAACTGTAAAAAAACCGAGGATGAATACAATGGCTAATCTTTTAAACATAGAATTTGGTTTACGGAGCCAAATATGCTTAAAAAGGATTTATTTAAGGCGACCGTAAACGAAAAAGTACAAAAAGCTTACGCTCTATGTTTAAAAACAGATTCCAGCAAACGAATATACATCGTTATTCCCTCCTCAATTTCTTCAATGTATACAAATTCATCTGCCGTGTGTGATCTTGCAGATTCTCCCGGACCCATTTTTACTGATGGCATATCCAGCCAACCCTGATCAGAGCTTGTTGGCGATAAATATGTTTTTCTGCCTAACCCTAAACCTGCTACCACTATCGGATGAGACAAATCAATATTCGACGGATGCAAAATATTCGGACGAACATTAAAACTGGAAACAGTGTGATTGATAATCGTATTTAGAATTTCTCTGGAAGTATAATTATGATCAAATCGAATATCAACTGTAAAATGGCAACATCCGGGCACAATATTATGCTGCATACCAGCATCTATTTGCGTTACTGTCATTTTTACGGGTTGCGGTGCACCATCTTCAATTGGAAAATGATAGCTGGAAAACCAAGCAATATCTCTGATGGCTTTGTAAATCGCATTATCACCCTCTTCTCTGGCTGCATGACCTGAGCGACCTTTTGCTGTACAATCAATCACCATCGAACCTTTCTCCGCTATGGCCATTTGCATATTTGTGGGTTCACCAACAATGGCAAAACAAATTGGCTTCAACTCTTCGAGAATACATTTGATGCCGTTTCCACCTGAAGTTTCTTCTTCCGCTGTTGCGGCCAAACAAATATTAAAGGGCAAATCTTCGACCGCATAAAAATAAATAAAAGTAGAGATTAAAGATACGAGAGATGCACCGGCATCATTACTTCCCAAACCATATAACTTATCATCATATACCACCGCAGCAAACGGATTTCTGGTATATTGTTCATTTGGTTTTACGGTATCATGGTGCGAATTAAGTAAAATAGTTGGCTTTTGCTGATCGAAATACTTATTGTAACACCATACATTATTCTGTTTCCTTTTGGTATTAATCTGATGCTTCGCTAAATGTGATTCAATTTCATCAGCGGTTTTATCTTCAGCACCACTAAAGGATGGAATACTGATCAAGGTAGCCAGAAGGTTAATAGATTCGTTGTAAAGGATATTTAAATCGGGATGTGATGCTATCGTTTTATCTAAAATATTCATGGTAAGTTGATTAATGGATTGCTAGTGAATGTTGTTTTTCCTCTGCTAAGGAAGCATGAGTGACGATATGATCAATGTGCTCGGGGCTAAATAACATGGCGGTACATAAGCAGTTACACCGATTTTTTCTTTCCAGAATATCGAAGTTAGTACAGCTTGCACAACCGGCCCAAAAGGCTTCGTCTTTAGTGATCTGGTCAAATGTTACGGGTTCAAAACCAAGTTGACTATTCATCTTCATAATTGCTGCGCCTGATGTAATGCTGAATATTTTTGCCTGAGGAAAATTACGTCTGGACAGGTTAAAAATTCTGTTTTTGATGCATTTGGCAACGCCAGAATTTCTGAACTTTGGTTTTACAATCAATCCGGAATTGGAAATAAAATCCCCATGCCCCCAGGCTTCAAAATAAGAGAAACCTACCCATTCGCTACCACTGGTTAAAGCAATTATCGCTTTGCCAGTTTTCATCTTTTCGATTATAGATTCTGGAGTTCTTTTTGAGATCCCCGATCCCCTAATGATAGCAGAATTTAATGTCTCATTCACGATTTCGTCTGCATAGATGGCATCTTCTTTCGTGGCAACGCGTACAAATATTATTGGATTATTCATTTTTATTTAAAATTGCATAACCCGCTTATACAAACGGGATGCCTTGCGAACAACGATCACGTATCTTATTGATTATCTGCAGATAAAAATAAAATAGCCATAATTAAAATACTTAGCACGATAATTTAACTCACCAAAATGAAAGGCTTTTTTTCATTATGAATAGATTAAGCGTTCAGGATTTCAAAGCGATCTGAATCCTATAAACTAATGAACGATCAATTATCCATTGGTTTTAGACGATTCGTCATTTTTATCCTTAATATTGTAGCTTATTTCAAACCTATGAACGGGATCATCCTCATCATTGATGATGAAAAAAAAATCAGCAGTTTACTTTCCAGAATTATTGAATTGGAAGGTTTTAAAACCTTACAAGCCGCCACGGGCAAAGAAGGCTTAAAGCTTTTAAAAAATAATGATGTAAGTATTGTGATCAGCGATGTCAAATTGCCTGATGTAAATGGCGTAGCCATGGTTAAGGACATTAAACTACTGAAACCTTATGTAGAAGTGATTAATCTAACGGCTTACGGAACAATCTCCGATGGTGTTTTAGCGATCAAAAACGGGGCTTTTGATTACCTGGTGAAAGGTGATGATAATGATAAAATTATTCCTTTACTCTACAAAGCGATCGATAAAGCCAATCTGCAACAACGTGTTTTAGAATTATCGCAGAAAATTGCAGGCAAACATCATTTCAACACCATTATTGGTCAATCGAAAAAATTACTTGAAGCCATTGATTTAGCCAAGAGGGTAAGTCAAACAGATACCACTGTTTTACTTCTGGGAGAAACGGGAACCGGGAAGGAGGTTTTCGCTCAATCCATTCATTATGAAAGTCCGCGAACAGCGAAGCCATTTGTGGCGCTAAACTGTAGTGGCTTTAGTCCTGATTTACTTGAAAGTGAACTATTTGGATATAAGGCGGGTGCATTTACCGGGGCAAATAAAGATAAAAAGGGATTATTGGAAGAAGCTAACGGCGGTACATTATTTCTGGATGAGATTGGAGAAATGAACCTCGATTTACAAGCCAAACTGTTGCGGGTGCTGGAAAATCAAAGTTTTATTAAAGTTGGAGATACGCATACGCAACAAGTGAATGTGCGTATACTGGCGGCCACTAACAAGGATTTAAAAGCTGATGCTGAATCTGGAAAATTTCGTTCTGATTTGTATTATCGCCTCTCCGTTTTCACCATTATGCTCCCACCCCTGCGCGAAAGGAAAGCAGATATTCCATTGCTGGCAAAGCATTATTTAAATGAGTTTGCAATTAAATCTAACCGACTTCAATTGCATCTAGACGATAAAATTCTGGAGATTTTTGAGAAATATCAATGGCGGGGAAACATCCGGGAGCTAAAAAATGTGATGGAGCGTTTGGTCATTTTATCCGATGGGAAGGAACTTAATCTATCTGCCTTACCGCCTGAGTTTTTTGAGTTTGCACCGCTTCAAAATAATTTTAACCTTCAGCAAGTGGAAAAACAACATATTCAAAAAGTGCTCCTACATACCAAAGGCAACAAAACAGAAACCTCCAGGTTACTGGGAATTGGGCTTACTACGCTGTATAGAAAAATCGAAGAATATGGCATTATGGAGTTATAATACACATCTAATGAGCTGCTTTATTAGAAATATATTCGTTAAATTTGTGATATGAGCATTCAATATTTATCAAATGAACAAGGCCAGATTACTGCGGTTCAACTTCCTATAGAAGATTGGGAGAAGATCAAAAATCTATACCCAAATGTAGAGTCTATCGATTTTTCATTACCAGAATGGCATAAAGAAATTTTAGATGCCAGACTACAAGCAATAGTTAAAGATTCAAGTAGAATAGCACCGATATCAGAATTACTAAATGAACTCGACAAATAAGAATGGATTATAGTGTGCATTTTTTTGATGAGGTAAAATTAGATATCAGGGAAGCTAAAGATTGGTATAAAAAACAAAAATCTGGATTGGAAAAACACTTCGCCCAGGAAGTAAAAAAGTCTATCATTAGACTCCAAAAAAATCCAGAGATTTATGAAATCAGGTATAAAAATATACGCACAATTTTTACCGCCATTTTTCCATATTCCATCCATTTTTTTATTGACGAAAAACTTAAAAAAATAGTTATCATTGCTATTTTACATCAAGCACGCAATCCTGTATCACATCATAATAGAAATCAATAACATCTTAAAATGTTTAAAAAGTAGTCGAGATCCATATCTAATCAATTCATTCTATTAAATTCATTTACCCACACCAATATATACCGTTAAACAAAACAGCATGAATAAATACATTTTAACCATTTTATTATCAACACTCTCCTTTTCCATCTTTGCTCAGGATGCATATTTCCAACAACATTTAAACTATACCATTGATGTTACTTTAAATGATAAAGAGAAATCTTTGAAAGGGTTTGAAACCATTGTTTATAAAAACAATTCGCCATCAACGCTGAATTTTATCTGGTTTCACATCTGGCCAAATGCTTATAAAAATGAATCAACGGCACTTTTCCAACAAATCAGGAATGATACTTCGCGCACGGAAAAACTTAAAAATGTAACCTATGGCAGTATTGATGGTTTAGCTTTCAAAGTGAATGGAAAAGAAGCAAAAACAGAAGCCCATCCAAATCCACAGTATATTGATATTATAAAGGTGATGCTGCCTTCTCCATTAAAATCCGGCGATTCTGTAACCCTGACCACTGGTTTTAATGTTAAGTTACCCAATTATTTTTCTCGTTCTGGTTATGCTGATACAGAATTTATGATTGCACAATGGTATCCAAAACCTGCTGTTTTTGACCGGGATGGATGGCATGAATTTCCTTATTTGGATATGGGAGAATTTTACAGCGAGTATGCAGATTATAAAGTAAATATCTCCTTACCCTCAGCTTATGTGGTTGGTGCTACGGGTGTAATGCAGAATGCTGATGAGCTTTCTGCCTATAAAAGTATTGGTGCAAAAAATGCCGCAACCAGAAATAATAAACCTGAATTATACCAACCAAAAAGTAAATCAGATACCAAAACTTTAACCTATAAAATCAGCAATGTTCCTGATTTTGCCTGGTTTGCTGATCGTGATTTAGTCATCCAGTATGATACCGTTAAGCTTGCTTCAGGAAAGGTAGTGGATGCTTTTAGTTATTACCACAATAAGCAAAATACGCTTTGGGTAAACAGTATTGATTACATTAAAGATGCAACTAAAAAATATAGCCAATGGATTGGTGAATACGAATATCCAGTGGTTCAGGCTATTGAAGGACCAAAAAATAATGCCAGTGGTGGAATGGAATACCCGACTATTACTTTAATTACAAGTCCTGATGCGAAGAAGGAAACCCTTGATGGCGTCATTACACATGAGGTAGGCCACAACTGGTTTATGAGTATGCTAGGCAGCAATGAAAGGATACATACCTGGCAGGATGAAGGTTTTAATACCTTTTTCCAGTTCCGTTATGAAGCAGAAAAATACAAATCGAATTCTATTTTTGGAGATGCCATTCCCGCAAAAATTAAGGGATTACCTACCGATCAATTTCTGTCAAGTGTTTATGGTGCACTATCAAATGTACCCATGCAATCGGCCATTGAAACACCCGCAGCAGATTTCAAGACTTCAGAAGAATATAGCTTAGTTTCATATGCAAAGACAGCGCTCTGGCTTTACCTATTAGAATCACAAATTGGAAAAGATAAATTTGATAAAGCCTTTCAAGATTATTTTAGCGAATGGAAAAATAAACATCCAAGACCAGTTGATTTTAAAGTATCTATGGAAAAATCATTAGGTGTAAACCTCGATAAATATTTTAGCTTATTAAATCAGAAAGGGAAGCTTTAGTTTAGAGTCTATAGTCTTAAGTCTGGAGTCAAAAGTCTGGGAGTCGATAAACCTGAATTTGATAACTATTTACTGTTTTTTTCACCACCATTATTGCAAAGTTTATTTCAGCCGACAAAGCAATCTATCTTAAAAAAATAAGATTGCTTCGTGCCTCGCAAAGATGACCGTTCATGTTTGGCTTTAATAAGAAGGTTTTCATAGCTTATTTTCATTGCGAAAAGGCTTTTCAGCCAACGATACAATCTTAAAGCAATCGCTACTCCCCTCCTTTTTCTTAAAGGAGGGGTGCCCATAGGGCGGGGTGGTTTAAAATATAAATAACCTGATTGAATAGAGCTCTAACACAGATGATTAATCAAATTCAGGTTATAAAATTATACTAAAACCTATTCTAAAGAAATTAAAACATCCTTCCGAAATGACAAAAACCCTTCCAAAATGGAAGGGTTTTTTTATGCTTAAAATTTCGATCCCATTCAAAATAAAACATAAACAGCTATAAAACAATAACTTAACAAAAAATTTATTTCTGCGGCATAAGAGTTGGCAATAGGCATTTCATAAATCAATAAAGTTATGACTATAGCCCTATTTTTAATTATCATTTTGCTCTGCTGGGCAACTTACAAATCAATCGATTGGTTCGAAAAAATCTAAAGACATGTTAGCACTATTCATCATCGCAATCGCCGTATTTATCTATATGATCTACGTGCTGATTAAACCAGAAAAATTTTAAGGCAGGAAATAGAAAATGGGTAAAAGAAATTTAATAGATCTATTTAAAAATCGATTCCCTATTAACTAATTCCTATTCTCCAAAAACAAAAAAAAATGAACACTGAATTAATTGGCATCATTGCCACATTCTTACTTACCCTGATTATCGCCATCCCATTGGGAAAATATCTGGCAAAGGTTTTTGCAGGAGAAAAGGTCTGGACAGACTTTTTAAAACCGCTAGAAACTGGTATCTATAAACTTTCGGGTATAAATATTAAAGAGCAAATGGACTGGAAACAGCAATTGAAAGCTTTACTTACCATTAATGTATTATGGTTGGTGTACGGCTTTTTCATGTTGATCTTTCAAAATAAACTTCCATTAAATCCAGACGGAAACCCAGGCATGACACCAGATCTTGCCTTCAACACCATCATTAGTTTTGTTGCCAACTGTAATCTTCAGCATTATTCTGGCGAAAGCGGTGTAAGCTATTTAACACAGCAATTCGTATTGATGTTTCTTCAGTTTGTGAGCGCCGCAACAGGTATTGCTGCAGCGGTGGTATTGTTTAAAGCTTTCAGAGATAAAACCACCACACAGCTGGGCAATTTCTGGGAGTTTTTTATTAAAGCCATTACCAGATTATTGTTACCTCTCTCTGTTATAGTTGCTTTAATTTTAACCTTTAATGGCACCCCAGCCAGTTACGACGCAAAAGATCAGTTTATTTCTGTTCAGGGAGATACGGTTAATGTTTCTCGTGGACCAGCTGCTCAATTTATAGCAATTAAACACTTGGGAACGAATGGAGGTGGGTATTTCGGTGCAAATTCTGCCCACCCATTCGAAAACCCAAGCTATTTAACCAATATGGTAGAAGTGATGTCGCAAACGATTATTCCGCTTGCTATGGTCATTGCTTTCGGCTACTTTATCCGCAGACGTAAACTGGCTTGGACCATCTTCGGTGTCATGACTATCGGTTTATTTATGTTGATGATTCCAACCATTACCTCAGAGTTAGGAGGAAATCCGGAATTAGCTAAAATGGGAGTTTCACAAACAACAGGTGCTATGGAAGGGAAAGAAGTTCGCTTCGGACCAGCTGCCACAGCCTATTGGAGTACCTTAACCACCGTAATTTCTACAGGCTCAGTAAATGGGATGCATGATAGTACCATGCCACTCACCGGGTTATGGCAACTATTGGCCATGATGATCAACGGCTTTTATGGAGGTTGTGGAGTAGGTTTGCTGAATTATTTCATCTATCTCATTATTGCTGTATTTATTTCAGGCTTGATGGTAGGTAGAACGCCAGAATTTCTAGGCCATAAAGTAGAAGCTAGGGAAATCAAAATTGCGGCATTAATTACTTTACTAAGTCCTTTTTTAATTCTTGCAGGTACAGCAATTTCAAGTTATGTTTTCATCAATCATGGCGATGCAGCCTGGGCAGTGCAACCTAAAAACTGGCTCAACAACCCGGGCTTTCATGGTTTTTCAGAAATGCTTTATGAGGTAACCTCATCAAATGCGAACAATGGTTCAGGCTTTGAGGGTTTAGGTGATAACAATGTCTTTTGGAATGTATTAACAGGTGTAATCATCTTTTTAGGTCGTTTCTTGCCTATTATCGGTCCGGTAGCGATTGCTGGTTTATTAGGTGCTAAAAAATTCATTCCAGAATCTGCAGGAACCTTAAAAACGGATACTAAAACATTCGCCCTGATGACATTTGCTGTGATTTTGGTGCTCAATGCCCTTTCATACTTCCCGGCGCTGGCCTTGGGTCCGCTCGCGGAATATTTTACCATGCTTAAATAGATCAAGACTACGATTAATATAATCCACTAAAAATCTGTGAGATCATTAACATCTGTGAAATCACTTAAAAATAAAATAATGAAACCCAATAATAAATTGTTCGAACCTGCGCTGGTGCAAACTGCATTAAAACAATCTTTCATCAAACTAGATCCACGGGTAATGGTGCGCAACCCGGTAATGTTTACGGTTGAAGTAGGTACATTGGTAATGGCTTATGTTACCGTTTACTCCATTAGCCACAGTGGACAAGGCTCGCCATTGTATAATTTTTTCATCTTTTTGATACTTCTGCTTACCGTAGTATTTGCCAATTTTGCTGAAGCCATTGCAGAGGCAAGGGGAAAAGCCCAAGCAGATAGTTTGCGAAAAACCCGTGAAGAAACACCTGCTAAAGTACTTCTAGAAAATGGCACAATTGAAATTCGTTCTTCAAACCAATTAAAAAAAGGAGATGTGTTCGTTTGTGAGACCGGTGATACCATTCCAACCGATGGAGAAATCATTGAGGGCATTGCAACCATTGATGAATCGGCCATTACAGGAGAATCTGCTCCGGTAATCCGTGAATCTGGCGGTGATAAATCATCCGTTACAGGTGGAACTAAAGTATTATCTGATGAAATCAAAGTTCAGGTAAGTACCGCCCCAGGTGAAAGTTTTCTCGATAAAATGATCGCTTTGGTTGAAGGCGCATCACGCCAGAAAACACCAAATGAAATTGCTTTAACCATTCTGCTAGCAAGTTTTACACTGGTGTTTATTATCGTATGTGTTACGTTGAAACCCTTCGCAGATTATGCCAACACTCCGATTACTATTGCTGCTTTAATTTCATTATTTGTTTGTTTAATTCCAACCACTATTGGCGGTTTACTATCAGCCATTGGTATTGCCGGAATGGATCGTGCTCTACGGGCAAACGTGATCACCAAATCAGGTAAAGCAGTAGAAACTGCAGGTGATATAGACGTGCTGTTGTTGGATAAAACTGGAACCATTACCATTGGTAACCGTAAGGCAACCAACTTCTACCCTACTGCGGGTGTAGTAATTAAAGATTTTACTGATGCCTGCGTATTAAGCTCTCTGGCAGACGAAACACCTGAAGGTAAATCCATTATTGAATTGGCTAATGAACAGGGCTTTAAAAATTCTGGAACACCGCAAGGCTCTACATTTATCAAATTCACAGCCGAAACCCGCTCAAGCGGATTAGATACTGCCGATGGAAGACGAATTAGAAAAGGTGCTTTTGATTCCATCAGAAATATTGTAGAAAAAGCAGGAAACATCTTCCCTTCAGATATTGAAAACCATGTTAAAAATATCGCTACCAATGGTGGAACTCCTCTAGTGGTTTCAGAAAACGAAAAAGCGCTGGGTGTAATCGAGTTGCAGGACATTATTAAACCAGGCATCAGCGAGCGTTTTGAACGTTTGCGTAAAATGGGTGTTAAAACAGTAATGGTTACTGGTGATAATCCTTTAACTGCAAAATACATTGCAGAAAAGGCTGGTGTTGATGATTTTATTGCGGAGGCAAAGCCAGAAGATAAAATGAACTACATCAAAGATGAGCAAGCTTTGGGTAAATTGGTAGCCATGATGGGTGATGGTACCAATGATGCTCCGGCACTTGCCCAGGCAGATGTTGGCGTGGCCATGAATAGCGGAACCCAGGCTGCCAAAGAAGCTGGAAATATGGTGGATTTGGACAATGACCCAACTAAGCTGATTGAAATTGTAGAAATTGGTAAACAGTTGCTTATTACCCGTGGAACACTTACTACTTTTTCCATCGCCAATGATGTGGCAAAATATTTTGCAATTGTTCCGGCATTATTTATTGCCTCTATCCCTGCCTTGCAAAGCTTAAACATTATGGGTTTACACTCACCAGAAAGTGCAATTATGTCGGCCGTAATTTTCAATGCGATTATTATTCCGATTTTAATTCCACTGGCCTTAAAAGGTGTGGCATATAAACCCATCGGGGCAACGGCTTTACTTCGCAGAAACTTATTTATTTATGGGATTGGAGGTGTTGTCGCTCCATTTATCGGCATCAAATTAATTGATTTAGTCATAGGCTTATTGGTTTAGAATTTAAAGCGGATGGAGAATAGGGAACAGATATAAAGTCTAAATTAAACATAGAATAAAACATATCTGCGTATAATGGGCTCCTATTTTCTCACATCTATTCTCTATTTACTCTTATCTATTTCCTTTCATCACATTATTAAAGACAAAATATCATGAAAAAATACATCATACAATCGATACGTTTAACATTAGTTTTAATCGTATTGCTATGCATCATCTATCCCATCAGCATTGCATTGGCCGGCAAACTTTCCAAAGGCAACGGTGCTGGTGAAAAAATCACTAAAAACGGAAAAACAATTGGTTATGCCTTATTGGGCCAATCATTTACTAAACCAGAATATTTCTGGGGAAGGCCATCAGCAGTAAGCTATAACGCCGCCGGATCAGCAGGTTCAAATAAAGGACCATCAAATCCTGATTATTTGAAAGAGGTACAATCAAGAATTGACACCTTGTTAAAATATAATCCAGGATTAAAAAAATCAGAAATCCCTGCAGATATGGTTACAGCATCTGGTAGTGGTTTAGATCCCAATATCTCTGAACAAGGCGCTGCCATTCAAATTGCCAGAGTTGCTAAAACCAGAAAAATCAGCGAACAGAAAGTTAAAGAATTGGTGGCTCTTAATACCATTAAACCTTTAATGGGTTTATTTGGCCCATCATCAGTAAATGTGTTGAAGTTGAATCTGGCCCTGGATAATTTATAATATAACGAATCTCTTATGCAATCGTCATGCTGAATTCATTTCAGCATCTAATTCAAAACAGACCTTGAAATAAATTCAGTGTGACGACCGCTTTAGATAAAAACTTCTTAAATACCACTAAAATCGGTGTAATCACCTTATCAAAATGAAAAAACTCATCGCCCTTATTACAACTTTAACAGCATCCATTACTGCCTTTGCACAAGAAGAACCTAAAGTAAAATTTTCTGGTTATTTAGAAACTTACTATGGCTACGATTTTAATAAACCTGCAGACCATAACCGCCCAGGATTTATTTATTCACACAATAGAACCAATGAGGTTAACCTGAATTTGGGTTTTATTAAAGCGGCTTATGATAGCGGCAACATTAGAGCAAACCTTGCTGTAATGGCAGGAACGTATTCCAATGCTAATCTATCTGCCGAGCCTGGCGTACTCAAAAATATTTACGAAGCCAATGCGGGAGTTAAACTTTCTAAATCAGAAAACCTGTGGATTGATGCCGGCATCTTTTCATCTCATATTGGTTTTGAAAGTGCTGTTTCTAAAGATTGCTGGGTTTTAACCAGAAATATTTCTTCTGAAAACACACCTTACTATGAATCTGGCGCAAAATTAACTTATGGCACCAAAGATGGGAAACTCACAGCTACCCTGCTCTATTTAAATGGATGGCAAAGAATTACCCGGCAAAATGGAAATGACAAGCCTGCAGGCGGATTGCAATTGAGCTGGAAGCCAACACCGAAAATCACCATTAATTACAGCAATTACCTTGGAACAGAAGGTGTGGATTCTGTTCGTGTGAACCGTTTTTATCATAACCTTTATGGTATTTTCCAGGTAACAGACCAACTTGGATTAACCCTTGGTTTAGACTACGGCACCCAACAAAAAACCAAAGGCAGCAGCAGTGTAAATGAAGTAATTTCACCAGTAGCCATTGTGCAATATAAATTTGCTGATAAATGGGCTATGGCAGGAAGATTTGAGTATTACGAAGACAAAAATGGTATTTTTATATCAACAGAAACTCCAAACGGATTTAAAACAAAAGGTTATTCCTTAAATATAGATTATTCACCAATCCCGAATGCAGTTGTTCGCTTAGAAGGAAAAACTTATGATAGCAAGGATAAAATTTTTAATCGTGGAACCAGTTCAGTAAATGCAAATACCACATTAACTGCAAGTTTAGCTGTTGCTTTTTAATAGCCAATAAAAACATCAATGCAAGAAAAAGAAGATTCTGTACAACATTTCCTCGAATTGATTCAGAAATCACGTCGGGGGAAGCTCAAAATTTATATTGGGATGAGCGCCGGTGTGGGCAAAACCTACCGGATGTTACAGGAATCTCATGCACTTTTACGTAACGGCATTGATGTTTGCATTGGTTATGTGGAAACACATCGCAGAGCTGAAACCGAGGCATTGGTGGCAGGCTTACCGATCATCCCAAGGAAAAATATTTTTTACAGGGGCAAAGAAATTGCTGAGATGGATTTGCAGGGTATTTTAAACCGCCATCCTGAAATTGTGATTGTAGATGAGCTGGCCCATACAAATGCTGATGGTAGTAAAAATGGCAAACGCTGGCAGGATGTTTTTGATTTACTTGAAGCCGGGATTAGTGTTATTTCAGCAGTAAATATCCAGCATCTGGAAAGCATCAATGAAGAGATTGAACAGCTTACGGGAATTACTGTAACCGAACGAATTCCAGATAAAATACTGGAACTGGCGGATGAAATTGTTAATATTGACTTAACTGCTGATGAATTGATTACCCGTTTGAAGGAAGGAAAAATTTACGATCAATCGAAAGTTGATCGGGCTTTATCTAATTTCTTTCAGGCAGATAAAATTTTACAGCTCCGGGAATTGGCACTAAAAGAAGTGGTGCACCAGGTGGAAAGGAAAATTCAGACTGAAATTCCGAAATCAATTAAACTTCGCCAAGAACGGTTTCTGGCCTGCATCTCATCCAATGCAGAAACCGCAGGCGTAGTGATTCGTAAAACTGCCAGACTGGCTTCCTATTATCACTCCACATGGATTGTACTTTATGTGCAAAGCGATGCGGAAAGTCTGGATAAAATAAAACTGGATAAGCAGCGGCACTTAATTAACCATTTTAAGCTGGCAACTGAACTGGGCGCTGAAGTAATTAAAGTTAAAAGCAATCAAATCACACAAAGCATTATTAATATGGCAACGGAAAAAGAGATCACCACCATCTGCATGGGCAAGCCTCATTTAAATATTTTTCAGGTAATGTTGCGAACGGCAATTTTTAATCAGCTGTTGCGTAATTTAGCTGCGAAAGAAATTGATTTGGTGATACTCTCTTAAAGTTTAACGGCAAAGTATGCAAAGAAAAGGCGTAGAGACTTGAAGCAACTCAACTTGGCGTTCGTTGCTAAAAACTCCGCAAACTTTGCGATTAAAAAAAAAACAACATCATGAAAATAAAAACCAAGCTCCGCCTCGGATTCGGGTTTCTCTTTATACTCGTTTTATCCTTTGGATTAATTGCCTTATTCTTTCTGAATGAGCTATCTAATAAATCAAAAGTAATCCTGAAAGACAACTATAAATCGCTAAAATACGTGGGTGCCATGCGGCATATCGTAGATGAAAGCAGCTTTCCATTATCAACTGAAAAAGCTCAGCAATTTGAGGAAAATTTAAAATACGAAGGACAAAATATCACCGAACACGGGGAAAAAATTGCCTTCGAAAAATTAGCATCTGCTTACCATTCTTTACAGCTTTCTTCAAATGTAAATAACTTAAAAAACCTTCGTTCTGCATTACATACTATCGAGGACGTGAACATGAAAGCCATTTATCAAAAGAACGAGCAGGCAAATGCAGCAGCTTCCAGAGCCAATTTATATATTTCAATTGCTGCAGTTCTAAGCTTTCTAATTCTCTTTACATTCATTGTTAACTTCCCGGGCTTTGTAGCAAACCCACTGGCTGAATTTAGCGCTGCCATTAAACAAATCAGTAGAAAAAACTATAAACAACGCCTTCATTTTAACAACCACGATGAGTTTACCGAATTGGCAGATGCTTTTAATGGGATGGTGCTTAAATTAAATGAATGGGAGAACAGTAATCTTTCTAAAATCAAATCTGAAAAATTGCGTATCGAAGCCATTATTGCACAAATGCAGGATGCGATCATTGGAC
Organism: Pedobacter psychrotolerans; assembly: GCF_004340665.1. Taxonomy (GTDB): domain Bacteria; phylum Bacteroidota; class Bacteroidia; order Sphingobacteriales; family Sphingobacteriaceae; genus Pedobacter; species Pedobacter psychrotolerans. Next base: position 137,047 of record NZ_SLWO01000001.1, on the reverse strand, counting down.
TGAATGAAAAAGGGGAAATTCTGTTTTTAAATCATTTAGCTGCGAAATTAATGAATCTGGATGAAGACAAAATTATCGGTCAGAATGCTACAGAACTAATGAAAAAAAATGAGTTATTAAAGCGGATTATAAAACCAGCAACTGAAAATAAAACTTTAAAAATCTACGCTGATGATAAGGAATCTTATTTCCTTTTAGAGCATCGGGAAATCGTGATTCCAAATTATGATGATCAGGATGAAAAGACCTTAATTGCATCTTCAAAATCGGCCGGAAGTGTTTATGTTTTAAAAAACATCACTCAATTTAAAGAACTTGATGAGGCCAAAACCAATTTCATCGCAACAGTGTCCCATGAACTGAAAACACCACTTTCATCTATAAAAATGAGTTTAAAGCTGCTTAGCGATGAACGGGTTGGTATGATGAATGAAGAACAAAATCAGCTGTTAACGCACATTAAAGAAGATAGCGACAGGTTATTAAAAATTACCAGTGAGCTTTTGGACTTGTCTCAAGTGGAAACCGGAAACTTAAAGCTTACTTTTGCCATCACCAAACCCATAGATATTGTAAATTATGCGGTTGATGCGGTTAAGTTTCAGGCGGAACAGAAATCGATACAATTAGAAATGAACTGCGACAAAAACCTGGGATTTGTTAATGCTGATATCCAGAAGACAGCCTGGGTTTTAGTTAATTTCCTTTCGAATGCATTACGTTATAGTTCCGAGAAATCAAAAGTACAGATTGATGTCATTCAAAAGGATCAATTTATTCAGTTTTCGGTTCAGGATTTTGGAAAGGGTATTGACGAAAAATATCAAAAGCGCCTGTTTGAACGCTATTTTCAAGTACCAACTGATGGACAAAATAAATCTGGATCGGGTTTAGGACTTGCTATTTCTAAAGACTTCATCGAAGCAGAAGATGGAAAAATATGGGTGGAAAGTGCTATTGGAGAAGGAAGCAAGTTTAGTTTTGCCTTGCCCGCTGTATCCTAAACAATATAAGGTTCCATTTCCTTATCAATGCTTTTTCGAAGTTCCATCAGTTTAATTGCATAACCGTGCATGGCAATTTCTTTTTCAGTTTTTGGTTTAAATGCAGGAATTGGTTTAGGTTGTCCTTCATCGTCAACTGCAACAAAAACGATGATGCAATGTGTATTTTTAACAAAGTCGGCCTGACCAACGGGTTTCGAAAAAGCATCTACAGCGATATGCATACTGGTTTTACCGGTATAAATAATCCGTGCTTCCATTTTAACCAAATGACCAATATGAACCGGATGAAAAAACCGGATTCCACCAACATAAACTGTTACACAATAAGTCTGGCTCCACTGTAAGGCACAGGCAAAAGCAGCCTGATCAATCCACTTCATCATCATTCCACCATGCACTTTACCGCCATAATTTACGTCAGAAGGTTCGCTTAAAAATTGAAGTTCGATGTAATTATTAATTTTTGCCATCATTTAAATTATTGATACTTAAAACCGCAAAGAAAGCTAAGTTTTTCACAAAGTACGAAAAGGTTAAAAAGAATAAAGAAAAAACACGAAGTTTTGCTACTCCTATCTTTATTCTCAATACTCGCTTTCTTTACGGTTAAACTTGTTATTTTATTTCGCCATTACACTAATCGCATAACCTCCACCTGGTGCACAATATTGCGTTAACTTCGTTTTACTGGTTACTTCCATTTTACGAATAGTGTAGGCTTTAGGATTCGTTTCATAGTGTGCATCCTTTGCATCAGCATAAATGGTTGCCGTATATTTTTTACCAGCATCTAAAAAGCTAAAATCTATTTTTGAAGTACGGCCGATTTCATCATTTGTACGGCCGACAAACCAGTTATTTTTACCTTTTGCCTTACGGGCAAAAGTAATGTAATCTCCGGGTTCCGCCTCCAAAACTTTGGTATCATCCCAATCCACCGCTATATCTTTGATAAATTGAAAAGCATCCATGTATTTATTATAAGTTTCAGGTAAATCTGCAGCCATTTGCAACGGACTGTACATGGTAACATATAGGGCAAGCTGACGGGCAAGTGTACTGTGTACAAAAGAATTATTTTCTGGATTATAAGCACTCACTTTGGTTTCGAAAATGCCTGGCGTGTAATCCATCGGGCCACCGATTAGCCGTGTGAATGGTAAAATCGTTGTATGATCAGCGTTATTCCCTCCGAAAGCTTCGTATTCTGTTCCTCTGGCAGATTCATTTCCAATCAGATTGGGATAAGTACGGGCCAAACCAGTGGGACGTACCGCTTCATGTGCATTGACCATAATTTTATATTCTGCAGCTTTTTGAATGGCATATAAATAATGATTATTTAGCCACTGCCCGTAATGATGTTCGCCACGGGGAATCATATTCCCTACATAACCACTTTTTACGGCATCATAACCATTGGCTTTCATAAATTTATAAGCGGTATCCAAATGTCTTTCATAGTTACGTACTGATGAAGAAGTTTCGTGATGCATGATCATTTTAATGCCTTTACTTGCCGCGTATCGATGCAATTCCTTCACATCAAAATCTGGATACGGGGTGACAAAATCGAAAACATAATCTTTTGTTTTGCCAAACCAATCTTCCCAACCTTCATTCCAGCCTTCTACCAAAACAGCATCTAATCCATTCTTAGCAGCAAAATCAATATACTCCTTTACATGTGCAGTATTTGCAGCATGTTTACCGTTAGGTTTTGTTTTAGCATAATCAGTTACACCCAATTGTACACTGGTTAAATTATTATAGGCCCAGGTACTTTTACCCGTGATCATTTCCCACCAAACGCCAACATATTTGGTTGGTTTAATCCAGGATACATCTTTAAATTTTGTCGGCTCGTTAAGGTTATACGTTAATTTTGAAGTTAAAATATCACCTGCTTTGTCGCTTACAATAATGGTTCTCCATGGCGATGTACAAGGTGCCTGCATATAACCTTTATCTCCAACGGCATCAGGTGTTAACCACGATTCTAAAACCATATTTTTATCATCAAGATTTAAGGACATTAACGAATAGTTGATTAATGCTGCTTCATGAATGTTGATGTATAAACCATCTTTGCTCTTCATCATCAAAGGAGTTTGCAAACCGGTTGGAGAGAAAGTAGTTTGCGATGCATTCGGTGTAACGGCATCCTTCATTTTACCACGAACTTCAGATAAATTTGAAGTCACCGTGCTATACTCCTGTGTATCGTAATCACCAGGCAACCAAAAAGCTTTATGATCGCCAGCCAGTGCGAATTGTGTTTTTTCTTCTTTAATTATGAAATAATCAAGGTTTTTCTGTTCTGGAAATTCATATCTGAAACCCAAACCATCGTTAAATAATCTTAGCCGGATTATAATATATCGGTTGGTTTCCTTTTGAGTAAGGGTTACCGCTAACTCATTATAATGATTGGTAATTTCTTTTACTTCTCCCCAAACAGGTGTCCAGGTTTCATTGAAAGTACTGGCTTTCGTATCCGAAATGGTAAAACCATTCAACAAAGATTTGCCTTCTTTTAATTCCAGTCCTAGCTTACTCGTTTTAATTACGTCCTTACCTTTATACTTTAAGCTATAAGTTGGCACGCCGCCATCCGCTAAAGAAAAGTTGGCAATCAAATTGGCATCAGGTGATTTCAATTCCTGGGCAAAAGCTGCCGAATCCGACAGAGAGAAGCAAATCAGTATTAAAAAAATGAAGAGCTTATAAAATTTATTTTTTTGATGTTTATTCACGTTATATATTTATTATTCAATTTAGAAAATGGTAAACCACAATTAGCTTTTTGACCACATAAGAGATTTTCGTAAACTATAAGACAAATGTTCGTACATTAAATGGTAACGGATAATTAGTTCATTTAGCAATAAATAAGCTTAAATGTACTCATATTTCTTATATGGTAATTTATTGAACTTACTGCAATTTTTTTACCTATATAAGAACATTTCATCACCTGATAAGCATAAATACACTTTACTTTATTTATATGTTAAAACTTAATCCAATAACAAAGTTTCATCATCGTCATCTGTTAAACTCAATTGAATGCTGTCATTTCCTGCAATACCTTCAATAGAGCCACGGATATGTGTGGCATTTAGCAATACCTTTTCCAGTTGTTTCTCACGGGCCTTCCACAAACGTTCCATGGCATCACGTTCGCGCTGAATAGAAAGTTTCATGCTCATAAAACCTTCTCGAATGGCTTTCCACTGTTCCGAAAATTCTGCTCCGGTAAGGTAATCATATAGCATATGCATTTTATCTCCACGGTTCTCCTGTGATTTTATAGCTGTTGATAAACGCAAGATACCATCGCGAAGCACATAAGCTACAGCATTAACTTCCTCAAAAGAACAAATCCATACACCATCACGCTGGCCGAAACTGCTCATACCTTTTGGGTAACACTGACTGACAATAACCGCCACATCAACCCCCATACTCCGCATGTCTTTTTTCAATTTTTCAATCCAGTCTCCACCAAAATCCTTTGTTCGTTTACTTTCATAAATAATTTTGCCACACTCCTGGCCAAACTGGTTACGCACCACCTGAACGCAGTCTGCTCCCCGCACGCCTTTACCAACCTCCTCAATTAAATCGAATGGGAAATTGCTACGAAGAAGTTCTTCCAGAATCAATTCCTGTACTTCGCCTTGCAACTGCATACTGCCCTGCTCGGCTTTGCGCTTCATTTCTTCCGCTAGCTTTTTCTGATCATCGAGTTGTTTTTCCAGTTCCCTTAAACGCAGCTGGTGTTCGGTATCTTTAATGCTATTTTTTTCAGCCTCCTGCTTGCGAATCTGTTCCACCAGTTCATTACGTTGCTCCTGCATTTTACGTTGAAAAGCCAACTCCATCTCCTCTTCTTTCAGCTTCAGGCTTTGCTCGCGACGTAAAAACTCCAGTTCTTTTTCTCTTGCCAACTTTAACTTCTCTTCATTATCCTTAGCATTACCTTCCAGCATTTGTAATTTAGTTTCAAAGTCAGCTGCAATGCTTTTACGAAGATTGCCTTCCAAATCATCCTTCAATTTGGTTTTTTCTTCAGCAAGTTTTAAGTCAAAAGCTTTTTGTTGGAGTTGCTTTTCATTCTCCATTGCAGCAAGCTTACGCTGAAATTCCTCGTCCTTTTGTTTGGTAAAAGTGACCATTTTCTCACGCAGTTCCTTTTTATAATCTTCGGCCATAGCTTCTTCCATTGGAAAAACATGGGCACAACTCGGACATTTAATTTCAGTAGCCATAAATAATTTTCTTCAGAAAGAGCTGAAGCTATACAAAGATATTAAAGCTTTTCAGGAATGAGCAGATGAGTTTTGCACCTTTTTAAAGTACCTTTGATCTTACCTCATGACCAACAGTTAGCATTTTACTCACCGGACATTTGGAAGCAATGTCTTCAAGTCGCATTTTATGTTCATCAGTTAAGGGCCCGGTACAGGTTATTTCCTCTAAAAATACAGTTTCACCATTCTCAGTATCTATATTTACTACTACTTCTATTTTTTCTATAGGCCATTCTTTTCGATCGGCATACATTCTTAGCGTAATGGCCACGCAGGAGGCCAATGATGCCATTAATAATCCTTTTGGGGCAAAACCTTTATTTGTTCCACCTAAATCAAAGGGCTCATCCACCACAATATCGTGTGAGCCATTCGTTACTGAACAGGCATAATGTTCTCTGTTTATCGTTGCTTTTACCATTTGTCTTTTTTGTTTTGAAAGCTAAACTTACCACTTATTCTGTTTTTCCGTGACTGATTTAGATTTATCAAAACATTATACTGTAGCAATTGTTCACTTTAAAAAAACGCATAGTTATGAAATACAGAAAGTTAATTGGAAAATATTTAGATCATAAATCAAATAATAACGCCCAAGTTGCGCTGGCACTAGTTGCTGGCTTAGCGGCTGGAGCTATTGTAAGTATTTTATTCGCACCAGATAGCGGAGCAGGAACAAGAGGAAAAATTGCGGGTGGTGCAAAAAATTTGCGCTATGGTTTTCAAGACAAGTATAATTTATTAAAGGAAAAAGTATTTGGTGTAGAAGCTATCGAAGAAGATATTGTTGAACATGAAGTTCCTCACTTTAAGCAAACCATACAAAAGAAGCCAAAATCTGATATTAAAGAGTTGCTGGAAAATGCACATGATAATACCCAGGTTCAAGAAGGACAAGGATAACATTTCATATTTGATTAAAATAAAAATCATAGTTTTAGGCGATAATAAGCCTTATCTATGATTTTTATTTTTTCTAAACTTTTTATATTTTTCTTAAGACCTTTAGTTTGGGTCTTTGCAATCTTAATTTTCTCATGTTTCGCAAAAAAAAGAAAAAGACAATTACTGATTACAGGCATTGTGTTATTCTTCTTCTTTTCTAATAATTTTATTGTAGGTAAGGTATCAAATATCTATGAAGCTGCTTATCCAAAAAAGCAAAATTATAATGTAGGTATTGTTTTAGGAGGTTATTCATCTTACAACAAACGCATCAATCAGATTGCCCTTGGAGCTAGTGGTGACAGGCTTTTTCAGGCATTGAGATTATTTAAGTCGGGAAATATTCAAAAAATTTTAATTAGTAGCGGAAGTGCAAATCTTTTAGATACCACCGTTAAAGAAGCAGATTTAACTCTCGGATTTTTAAAACAAATGAATATTCCGGATTCTGCTATCCTGATTGAAAATCGAAGTAGAAATACAGTTGAAAACGCTAAATACAGTCTCGCTTTAATTAAAAAATACCAGCCAAATGCGAAAATACTGGTGATTACGAGCGCCTGGCACATCCCAAGGACTAAGCTGATTTTCAATAAACTTTCAGATAATAAGATAGATTACTATCCTACCAATTTTATTGGTAAAACCGATTATGACCTGCCTGATTTTATAATCCCAGATGCAGCAGCATTTTCAAATTGGGATATCCTTTTAAAAGAATGGGTAGGTTGCGCGGTAGATTATGCCAGAAGTTAATTAAGCGTCTATAGCTTTCCACAGCAAATCTTTCAGCTCCAATATATTTTTTTCTGCAACTGATGAAATAAAAATCGATGGAATATTGGGCAAATCCTGCTTTATTTCATTCATTAATTCCTCATCTAACATATCAGATTTGGTGATGGCCAAGATATGTGGTTTCTGCATCAATTCAGGATTATATGATTCCAGTTCTCGCTTCAAAATTTCGTATTCCTCTTTAATAGATCTACTCGTATCAGCCGGAACCATAAATAACAATACAGAATTACGTTCAATATGACGTAAGAAACGGTATCCTAAGCCTTTTCCTTTTGATGCTCCCTCAATAATCCCAGGAATATCAGCCATGACAAAAGACTTACCACCACGGTAACTTACAATTCCAAGGTTTGGTACAATAGTAGTAAAAGGATAATCGGCAATTTCAGGCTTGGCTGCAGAAACTACAGACAACAAAGTAGATTTACCCGCATTTGGAAAACCAACCAAACCCACATCGGCTAAAACCTTCAGTTCAAGAATATTCCAAACTTCTTTACCTTGCTCGCCAGGTTGTGCAAATCGAGGTGTTTGCTGAACAGAGTTTTTGAAGTGTGCATTACCTAGGCCACCTCTACCACCAGCAGTTAAAATTTTTGTTTCGCCATGCTTTGTGATTTCGAAAAGCACTTCGCCTGTTTCTGCATCTTTAGCAATCGTTCCAAGTGGAACTTCCAGAATTTCATCTTTACCCTGCCGGCCGAACTTATGAGAACTTCCTCCGGCTAAGCCATCTTCAGCAATAATATGTTTGCGATATTTTAAATGTAATAATGTCCAGATATTGCTATTCCCTACCACGGTAATATGTCCACCACGACCACCATCGCCGCCATCCGGACCGCCCATTGATGTTAAAATATCACGATGTAAATGTGCTGAACCTGCGCCGCCCTTACCAGAACGGCAACAAATTTTTACATAATCTACGAAATTTGAACCCTGAGACATAATGATTTACGATTTAAAATGGCGACTTAAAATTTAAAAACCGCCGATGAACTGTTACTGTATTTTTTACACTTGCGACTTTGAATTACAAAAATCGCTAAAAAACAAACATCCGCAAAAAACAACTAATGCTTTTTTTGCGGATGTTATATTTTAAAATTTAATTATTTAGAACTGATCAATTACTGCGCAAAGATCACTATAAACTTGTTCTATATCACCAATTCCATTTACTTTTTTTAACTTTCCCTGCTCCTCATAATAAGGTAACACATGAATGGTTTTATCAAAATATTCTGAAATCCGTTTTTTTAATTTTTCTGCATCATCATCAGGCCTGCCACTTACTTTATGGCGTTCTGCAATGCGTTTAGTTAATTCTACCTGATCAACATCTAAAGCAATAACACCAGCAATATTGCTTCCTTTACGCTCCAAAAATAAATCAAGTTCTTTTGCTTGTGGAACAGTGCGGGGAAATCCATCAAATACAAATCCTTTTGCATCAGGATTTTTATCCACTTCTTCTTCAAGCATGGCTATTGTTATCGCATCAGGAACCAATTCGCCATCAGCTAACAATTGGCTAACTTTTTTTCCTAATTCTGTTTCTCCTTTTACGTGTGCTCTAAAAAGATCGCCTGTTGAAACATGTACTAACTGATATTTTGCAATCAGTTTTTCAGATTGGGTGCCTTTACCCGCCCCTGGAGGGCCAAAGAGAACTAAATTAAGCATTAACGTGGTTTAGGTTATCTTTAAAAATAAAAAAGCCTTATTCCTATGGCTATACAACATGAAAGTGAAATATAAAGTATTGCCTTTCAAGGCTGCAAATATATAATTATTAATTTAGATGGTATTTATTATTCAAAATTTATTTAAAAACCCAATAGTTTAAATTCTATCTAAATTATTTTAATGAATTATTGAAATTTCATATCATACCTTTTGGCATCAAGAGAATTTTCACGTTGTTTTAGTGAACTATCCCTTAAAAATGAGACTAAATTATACTTGATGTTAAATAAATATTATTGCAACATCATATCAAAAATTAAAAGCCTCTTCTTTTTCTTTAAAGAATATCTCAAATGTTAATAGAGCAGAAAAATATGGATTTTAAACAAAAAAAGAGGATTTCAAATTGAAATCCTCTTCTGTGCACTTGTAGGGATTCGAACCCCAAACCTTCTCATCCGTAGTGAGATGCTCTATCCAATTGAGCTACAAATGCGTTTTCCGTATCGTTAACGGACTGCAAAGGTATAATTTGAGATTTTAATTTCCAATTAATTTTCAAAAAAAATCTCAAATTATATCTGGAAACTCTATTATTAAGCTTTTAAAGCATCATTAATAGCTTTAAAATCAGGCAATTTACCAGCATCTTCTAAAACTTCTGCATAAACGATTTTTCCTTCCTCATCAATCACAAAAGCTGCTCTTTTAGATACACCTTTCAATCCAAACACAAATTCTGGGTAAAAGGCATCATATGCTTCCGATACTTCTTTATTGAAATCAGACAATAATGGAAACTGATAATTTTGTACTTCTTTAAATTTGGCTAGAGAAAATGGCGAGTCAACAGAAATACCTAATACTTGCGCATCAATACCCTCATAAAAGCTGAAGTTATCTCTCATGGCACACAGTTGCTCTGTACAAGTTCCGGTGAAAGCCATTGGAAAGAAATGAATGATAACCTTTTTCCCTTTAAAAGCTGCTAACGAAACTTCCGATAAATCAGAACTAAATAATTTAAAATCCGGGGCCTGATCGCCTATTTGTAGTGACATATTTAATTGTTTTATTTTAAAATTTGTTATTTTTAAGCTTGCTTAATGAATTAATGACAAGTGAACTAATTATTTTTCTTCATCTGTTCATCTAAAATTTTCAACCCAACTTCAAAGCTATGCGGATGGTATTTTAAATCTTTCATCGCCTTATCTAAAATAAACCCTGTTCTAGCTGGTCGTTTTGCATTTTGCTTTAAATTTTCTGAACTAATTTCAGAAATTAGTGCTTTGTCCAGCAACCAATAATCGGCAACTTTTCTTACTATTTCTACAATACTCATATCATCTTTACCAGAAATATGATATACCCCCTGAGCATTATTTTGAACCGCCAGAAGACAGGCATCAGCTAAGTCTTCTGCTAATGTAGGCATCCTCCACTGATCGTTCACGGCATTAATCGGTAACCCTTTTTCTAAAGCACCTTTAGCCCAAAGCACAATATTACTTCGACTCATATCTTTGGTTATGCCATATACAAGTATTGTTCGTAAAATTACCCAATTTGCTTTTGATTCTTTCACAGCGAGCTCAGCAAGCAGCTTCGTTTCTCCATAATAACTTAATGGATTTGGTGCATCTTCCTCAGCATATGGCCCATAAATACCATCAAAAATAAAATCGGTACTTAAATGTATAAAATGAATTTGGTATTCTTCACAAAGCGATACGAGATTTTGTGTGGCCTTCACATTTAATGCATAACACAATTCCTTATTTTCTTCACTGGTATCAACATTAGTCATTGCAGCAGTATGAACAATAGCATCAGGCCGATGTGTTGAGATAACCTCTTTAACCAAGGCATAATCAAGAATATCCATTTCGATATATTTGTAATCATCAACAATGGGATATCGGTTTGGGCCTTTAGAAGTTGCAATTAGCTTTACACTCCCCTCAGCTAAAACTTTTTCAGTGATTTTCTGTCCTAAAAGACCGTTGCTTCCTGTTACTAAAATGGTTTTCATTTGATTTTTTGATGCGCTAAAATTACGATTAAAACCCTGTTGGAAAAATTTCCAATATATATTTAAAATTTACTAATAATAACTTAACTTTGCCAACCGAATTGGAGCCCTTACAAACGGCTTTAATTCATTGACTATAATAAATTTACTCACAACAGATATGCCTAACTTAGGAAAAATAGCACAAATTATCGGCCCAGTGGTTGACGTTAGCTTTGCTGATGATGCCCATCTACCTAAAATTTTTGATGCGTTAGAGATAACGAAAGAAAATGGACAAAAAATTGTTTTAGAAGTTCAACAACACTTAGGTGAAGATCGTGTACGTGCAATCTCAATGGACTCTACAGATGGTTTAGTTCGTGGAATGGATGTACTTGACACTGGTTCAGCGATTAAAATGCCAGTTGGCGACCAAATTAAAGGCCGTTTATTTAACGTGGTTGGTGAAGCCATTGATGGTATTACTGCTGTTGATAAAACAGATGGCCGCCCTATTCATGCTACTCCTCCTAAGTTTGAAGATTTATCAACCGAAACTGAAGTACTTTTTACAGGTATTAAAGTAATCGATTTATTAGAGCCTTATGCAAAAGGTGGTAAAATCGGTTTATTCGGTGGTGCTGGTGTAGGTAAAACAGTATTGATTATGGAGTTGGTAAACAACATCGCTAAAGCTTATGCTGGTTTATCAGTATTCGCTGGTGTGGGTGAGCGTACTCGTGAGGGTAACGATTTACTTCGTGAGTTTATCGAATCTGGTGTTATCAATTATGGCGACGAATTCTTACACTCTATGGAAAAAGGTGGATGGGATTTGAAAGCTGTTGATACTGAAAAATTAAAAGAATCTAAAGCAACATTGGTTTTCGGTCAAATGAACGAGCCTCCTGGTGCACGTGCTCGTGTGGCCTTATCAGGATTAACAGTTGCAGAATATTTCCGTGATGGTGATGGTGAAGGCGCTGGAAAAGATATCCTTTTCTTCGTTGATAACATCTTCCGTTTCACTCAGGCAGGTTCTGAAGTATCGGCGCTATTAGGTCGTATGCCATCTGCGGTAGGTTACCAACCAACATTGGCAACTGAAATGGGTTTAATGCAAGAGCGTATTACATCAACTAAACGTGGATCAATTACATCTGTGCAAGCAGTATATGTACCTGCAGATGATTTAACTGACCCTGCACCGGCAACAACATTTGCCCACTTAGATGCTACTACTGTACTTTCGCGTAAAATTGCTGAGTTGGGTATTTATCCAGCGGTAGATCCATTGGATTCTACTTCTCGGATCCTTTCTCCTGCTGTTTTAGGTGATGAGCATTATAACACTGCACAACGTGTTAAAGAAACTTTACAACGTTATAAAGAATTACAAGATATTATCGCGATTTTAGGTATGGATGAATTATCTGAAGAAGATAAATTAGTCGTATCAAGAGCCCGTCGTGTTCAACGTTTCTTATCTCAACCTTTCCACGTAGCTGAGCAGTTCACAGGCTTAAAAGGTGTGTTGGTTGATATCAAAGATACCATCAAAGGTTTCAACATGATTATGGACGGTGAAGTGGATGAATATCCTGAAGCTGCATTTAACTTAGTTGGTAGCATAGAAGATGCCATTGAAAAAGGTAAAAAATTATTAGCAGAAGCGAACTAGTATCAAGATTTGAGTATTAAGTATCAAGATTTGAAACCTTATCTTGATACCTGATACTAGATACTTGTTACTCAAATCTATAAGAATGAATTTAGAAATATTAACTCCAGATAAAAAAGTCTTCGAAGGTGAAGTAACAGCCGTTACGGTTCCAGGTACTTTAGGTTCTTTTCAGATTTTAAAAGATCATGCGCCAATCATCTCAACTTTGGAAGATGGAGAAGTTATTATAAAAGCAGGTAAAACTGATGAACAACGTTTCTTTATTAAAGGCGGTGTAGTAGAAGCCATCCACAATAAAATTGTTGTTTTGGCAGAAGGTATTGCTTAAAATAATGAGCTAATTTTTAAAGCCTCGATAAATATCGGGGCTTTTTCATTTGAAGATTTTCATAAATCATTATAAATATTTCAATAACATATTCTTTCAAAACTAATTATAAAACAAAGAGCCCGTTTTTTGCAAATGCAAAACGGGCTCTTTATTTATTTTAAATTATATTATTTCACGCCAATAATCACAACATTATCCAAACGGATACCGTAAGTATTTGTAGCAGCTGTACCATAGAATTCAATGGTGTTATTAGCCTGTGCTGCAATATCTGCAATTTCTAAGGTGTAAAATTTATTCTGATCCGGAGTACCTGCAATCGGCTGGCTGCTCACCGCAACATCAACACCGTTTACCTTTACTTTAATGATATTCAGGTTACCAGTAGCTGTTGATCCTGTAATGTTAGCAGCTAAGTCATACTTAATTTTCAATTTAGTATATCCAGAAAGATTAACACCTGAAATAGCAACAGAAGCATCTTTTGTAGCAGGTAACCATACATGTGCATTGGTACCATCTCCATAGCTAGAAATTGTTCTTAAATCTGCAATTCCATAAGTATCACTAAATGTTAGCGCTTTGTTATCGTAATTAGTGTAAGTCGCAATTTTTGGTTTTGTAGATGGAATAGTTCCTGTTCCAAAAGTCTCCGTATAAACAATAGTTTCTGTGGCAACTGGTGGAGTTACAACATCCTGATCAACAGTATATGATCCTGATGGCACATTAGTCCAATTGGTGATGGTTGCAGACAAAGCTACAGCTACCGGTGTAGCCGTTCCACCATTTTTCAATTCTATTTCGTAAGCGTATTTTTTACCCTTTTCAAATTTTGTATTTGCGGGCAAAGTCAGTTTGAATTTTCCGGCAGGCAAGCTAAAGGTTATTTGTTTGCCAGAAGCATCTGCCACAGGTAACACGATTACCTCTGATACAACTGCAGTATTTCTAATCGCAGTTTTAGCGGTTACATCATTCGTCTGACTTTGATTGCTTAAAATACCAGTAGCTAAATCGAAATCTGCTTTTGTATTTAAACCTTCAACAGTGGTCGTAAGGCCATTCAAATCTGTAACGCCAGTACCATTTTTAACTGTAAATTCAATTTTAGATAATTGGTGAGTAAATACCAGATTAGCCAATGTACTGGTTTTACTTAATCCTGTTGCATTATTTGAATACATTAAATCAATAGCACTTTGAGTGTTTTGGTTATTGATATCAACTGAATAAATATTATTTGCAAGACTTTGTTTAAATGGATAATAAGCAACAAAATCAACTGTACTTCCATTTTCAGGATAATAAAGTGTTTGATCAGTAGATGATGCTTTGAATTCGCCAGTGCCAGTTGTATTGTAATTTTTATTTGCAGCAATAGCATTTGATAAACCTGTACCCGTTTTCATAAAAACACCAATAGCGTCATTGGCTTCCCAGGTATCATTAAGCGCTTTGGTTTTGATCTGGCCATTAATGCTTGAAGAAAATTTAACAGCCGTGCTAGTTTCAGGAGTTGTAGGTTCAGTTGGGTTGTCCTTTTTGCAAGAACTACTCATTACAAACAGCGTAATGGCTGTTGCAAATAAAATGTTTTGATTTTTCATGTTCGTTATTTAGTAGATTTTTTATTTCCAGATATTATTATCGATAGTCTCTTTTACGGTTTTGGATAGTTTAGGAAAAAAGGTATAACCGGTTTCCTTCTCAATATCACTTACACTTACCCGGTAAGAATTGTAATTGGTTGAAGATGGAATAACCTGATTGTTAATTCTAAATCCAATCGTATAATAGGTATCGCCTTTCTTCATTGCAAGAGCTTTGTAATAATACTTTGGTATGGCTGATCCTTTCAAATAGGTAATATTTTGATCGGAAGCAGTGGTAATACCAGCACCTGTAACCACATAAAGCGTGTCGCTTTGTGCTGTCCAGGTTCTTACTTGCTGTTCTAAATTATTCCAGATTCCCTGATTCATAGAAGAAACCTGAGCCGTCATATTAGAATAATAAAAAGTTGTTGCATTTAAATCTCTGGTAGCGGTACGGTCACCACTAGGAATCTGATGACCACGGTCGTATCCATTACCAAATGAACTACTTAAATTTACCTGATCACTTGATGAAATTGCCGGATCAAATGCCCATGCATCAGAACGACCAGAACTTCCGATATAGGAAGCATGTAGTGGATAGGCTACCCAATAAGCTAACTTATACCTTTTATCATATAACATAGAATAATTTCTTACCCCAGTTCTACCTGGAAAACCATGTGCAACGTAAAGTGTATTGTTATCAGTATTTACAATTGGCGTTTCCATGTATCCATACTGTGCAGGTGGATTAATAGTTGTTTCCTGATCCAGGCTATAAGAACCGGATGGCACTTCATTCCAATTGGTAATTATCGCTTTTAGGGTAGCTGCAATACCTGTTGTTCCTGTTCCTTCTCCTTTAAGCTCAATTTCATAGCTGTATTTTTTACCTTTTTCAAATATGGTATTAGCTGGTAAATTCCAGGTGAATGTTTTCGTACCAATTGTAAATACAATTTTGGTATTGGTCTCATCCGTAGTTGGAATTAAGATGGCTTCTGCCACAGTTGTAATGTCCTTAATGCTTGTTTTGGCCAAAATGCTGGTTTTTTGATCCTGTGCCACCATAATTCCACTTGCCAAATCGAAATCTGCTTTAGATTTTACACCTACGATACTCGTAGACAGGCCATTTAAGTCAGCTACACCTGCACCATTTTTAACAGTAATCTCAATCTTTGATAACTGGTGGGTAAAAATTAAATTGGCATTGGTGCTGGTTTTGCTTAAACCCGTTGCATTATTTGCATACATCAAATCAATGGCTGCCTGATTATTTTGATTTTCAACATTAACTGAATAGCCATTTCCTACCAGCGATTGGTTAAATGGATAATAAGCTACAAAATCTACAGCACTACCATTTTCAGGGTAAAATAATGACTGGTCTGTTGCTGAAGGTTTAAACTCACCATCACCACTGGTTGTGTATGCCTTATTTGATGAAATTACATTGGTGAAACCATTTCCGGTTTTCATAAACACACCAATTACGTCATTGGCATCCCATTTATTATTGGTTGCCTTAGTTTTAATCTGACCATCGATTGAGGAAGAAAACCGAACAGCTGTACGATTATCTACCACAACATCAGGCTCTTTTGGATTGTCCTTTTTACAGGCTGTTGCAAAAAGTACGAGCGCAAAGATTGAAGCAAATTGTAAATTTCTAATTCTCATTATTTGTAATTATGTTAAAAAATTGATTTATTTTATGGCTGGGTCTCTACAACATATGTGTTGTAGAGTGGAGTGCGTAAATGAATTTGGATGCGTTAAACATCCTGGTTGGAAAATGGTTTCTTAAATGATCTCGCAAAGAAAGGGCCTACGAAAAGGCTTTTAGTTAAGCCAAAAAGAAGTTTCAGTTAACATTTAGCGTTAAAAAAAGTAAATAATAATGATCTGTTAACATTGTATGATGTAAGCGAAATATTGATTTATATCAAAAAATGCAGATAAAAATAGTTCATTAGAAAAGGAAACAGAAAATGCAAAACGCTTATTTACAACAGGCTACCTCTTTACCTTATTCAAGTATCGGTTAATTCAGATTTGAAGATTGATTATTGAAATGATATAGAAATCCGATTAAGTCTATTTTATCTGAAAATAGGATACTAAAGCCATTAGAATGCCTCCTTAGAATTTTGACTAATTTTATGGCAGATAATAAACACTTATGATTACCGCAAATCGCTTGCTCTTAATATCGTTACTGATTACTGCAACCCTCCTAAATATTTCCTGTAAGAAAAATGATGATGTTCTTCCTGATAAGATAAGGGTGAAGAAGATGGTATTAGTTTATATGGAGGCTAATAATGACTTGCGTTACGAAGCGCTGACCAGTATTAATAGAATGGAAAAAGGAGCAAAAGATATTGATGGAATTTTACTGGTATACATTAAAACGAGCAGCGTTCGATCATACTTATTAAAAATAAAATATGATCCGGATGAAAACAGAATAACCAGCGATACAGTAAAAACTTATCAAAGTAGTGCAACATCCGACCCGGAATTTCTAAAAGATGTAGTGAGCAATGCTCAAAAAGAATATCCTGCAGAAACCTATGGATTGGTTCTTTGGTCGCATGCTACCTCTTGGGCACCACCATCATCTGCTATTGTTAAAACAAAATCATTTGGACGCGATAATGGCGAGGAAATGGATATTATCGATTTAAAAAACGCATTACCAAACAATCTGGAATTTCTTATTTTTGATGCGTGCTCAATGGGTGGTGTTGAAGTGCTTTATGAATTTAAAGATAAAGCTAATTATATTATTGCCTCCCCTGCTGAAACAATTGCAGAAAGTTTTCCCTACCAATATATTACTCCATTTCTTTTTAAAGGCTCCGATCAGTTGAAAGATGTTGCACAAGCTTACTATGACTATTACAATAGTTACACCGATGATCGCCAATCCGCAACAGTTTCACTGATTAAAACAAGTCAATTGCCTCAGTTGGCTAGTGAGATGAAATCACTTATGATTAGAACAAAGGTTTATGGTGATCAATTTACTACTACCAATATTCAGCGGCTAGATTTTACCTTAGGATTTCCTGTAGCGAATTACGATTATGGTGATTTCTTAGATCACAATTGGCAACAGCAAGAATTGAGGAGTATATATAGTCAGTTGAAAAAAGTTATTTTATACCAAGCTGCAACTCCAAATTTCCTTGGCAAGCCAATAAAAGCTTTTTCTGGTATTACTTGTTACATACCTTATTATAATGATATCAATTTAACCTATTATAAAAGGTTACAATGGTATACTGCCAGTGGTTTTAATATTCTTTTTGAAAAATAATATTCAAGGTTAAAAGGTATGCATAGACTAAATTCCTAGGATCAAAGAAAGGAATGAAAATCTTTGAATGATGAACTTCATTTTCAAATTATCAAGATGTAAAAAGGTTTTTAAGCAGAAAAATCCAAAAATTACAATGCTAGCATAACAAACAGACCGTATACCGTTTTGATATTTAGTCTACACCTACCCGCAGCATATCAGTATTATTCAATTTAAAAAGAATTATATTTTATATTATCAAAAAATAATAGAATTATATTCTGATTTCATTTTTTTTCTATTTCTCTTGTTTATTAGTAGACCAAAAACTAAATTGGTATTTATAAAGAAACAGAAAACTATGGCAATTCAAAGCAATACTTTTTTACATAACACTACTGCAAATTTTGCTGTAAATGTTGTATTGTTACCTGTCATTATTCTGAACCTGCTACTTCTAAATATTTTTCTAACGAAGAAAACGGACAGCTTTTAATTAGATTATAAAAACTAAATATACTTAAAGCGTCCTGATACAAACAGGACGCTTTTTTTAAATAACAAAACATGGTATTATGAAATACTACAATTCTAATACAATTATTTACCTTGATGGACGGTTTGAGAAAGCTGTAGATAGCAGTACTGATTTATATGGACAGTCGCTACATTATGGCTATGCTGCTTTTGAAGGTATAAGAGCCTATAAAACCCACAATGGTAACCGCATTTTTAAAGCAGCTGCCCACTTTGACCGTTTAGAGCGTTCTTGCCAGCTGGCTAATATTCCATTTCCATGGGATAAACAGGAACTCATTAAAGAAACTTATAAGTTACTAACCCTAAATAAACTTAAAGACGCCTATATCCGTCCATTGGTTTTTTGCCATCCGAATATGAAACTGAATGAACCAAGTGGAGTATCCATTTTAATTTGTGCTTGGGATTGGGATGCTTATTCTGGAAATAAACTATTAAAATTAACCATTTCAGATTACGAAAGGCCAAATCCAAAGTCGACTCCAATGGAAGCTAAATTGAGCGGAAACTATGTAAATTCCATTTTGGCCACTACCGCTGCAAACATTAAAGGTTATGATGAAGCTTTACTTTTAGATATGCATGGATTTATTGCTGAAGCATCGGGTGCTAATATTTTTTTAGAAAAAGATGGAAAACTTTACACACCATCACCAGGAAACATTTTACCAGGAATAACAAGGGCAACTGTTAAAGAATTATGTACGGTGCTTGATATTGAATGTATAGAAAAAAAATTGACAGTTGAGGATTTAAGACATGCAGACAGTGCCTTCTTATGTGGAACAGCTACTGAAGTTGCAGGTATTGCCTCCGTTGATGATATTGTGTTCCGTAGTTCATGGAGAGAATCTATCGGGTATACCATACAACGTGCATATAAAAATCTTGTGCTTGAGAAAGTAAATTATGAAGTAATTATATAGTCAGGAGTTGAAAGTCAAGAATCCGAAAACAGTGACATGAATAAATAAAATTGCCAAAGCAGTAAAAGCAAATGACCAACGAGATTAACCAGCAATTCCCTGTAGCCTATCTTAACATAGATAGTGCAACCAAAGCATCTGGCTTTGACATGGCATCTGATGTGTTAACCTGCTCATTGCTTAGAACGCTTGCCGCCACTAAACCATCCAGTAATTTTCTAGAGTTAGGAACCGGAACGGGTTTATCTACTTCCTGGATATTGGATGGAATGGATGAAAAATCTACATTGACCTCGATTGATGTAGAAGATAAGTTTTTAAAAATTGCTGAAAAGCATTTAGGAAATGATGATCGCTTGAATTTAGTTTCAACTGATGGTGGTGAATGGATCGAAAAAAATAAAGATAAAAAGTTTGATTACATTTTTGCTGATACCTGGCATGGCAAATATTTGCTTTTAGATGAAGCTATCGCTATGCTTAATACAGGAGGCCTTTATATTATTGATGATATGCTGCCTCAGCCCAATTGGCCTGAAGGACATCACGAAAAGGCGATCAGATTAATTAAAGAATTAGAATCTCATGAAGATTTGTACTTAACCAAACAAGTTTGGGCAACAGGAATTGTAATCGGAGTAAAGAAGTAATAAAACTTTAAAATAATATAACTAACAGAACTAGAATATACATTTTAAACAATGAGCGAATTAAATAAGTACAGTAAAACATTTACACAAGACCCTACACAACCTGCGGCGCAAGCCATGCTTTACGGAATCGGTTTAACTGATGCAGATATGGCAAAAGCACAGGTTGGTATTGCAAGTATGGGTTACGATGGTAACACCTGCAACATGCACCTTAACGACCTTGCAAAAGATGTTAAAGCCGGAGTTTGGAAAAATGATTTAGTGGGCTTGGTTTTCAATACTATTGGTGTAAGTGATGGGATGAGCAATGGTACCGATGGGATGCGTTACTCTTTGGTTAGTCGCGATGTAATCGCAGATAGCATTGAAACCATTTGCGGCGGACAATATTACGATGGCATTATTTCTATCCCCGGTTGTGATAAAAATATGCCTGGCGCAATTATGGCGATGGCCCGTTTGGATCGCCCGTCCATTATGATTTACGGAGGTACAATTGCTCCCGGACATTATAAAGGAGAGGAATTAAATATTGTTTCTGCTTTTGAAGCTTTAGGACAAAAAATCTGCGGCAATCTTTCAGAAGAAGATTATCAAGGCATCATTAAACATACTTGTCCTGGTGCAGGAGCATGTGGAGGGATGTACACTGCCAATACGATGGCTTCAGCAATTGAAGCTTTGGGTATGAGTTTACCTTACTCCTCTTCTAACCCGGCGATAAGTCCGGAGAAAAAACAAGAATGTTTGGATGCCGGTAAGTACATTAAAATTTTATTAGAAAAAGATATCAAACCATCTGATATCATGACGAGAAAAGCATTTGAAAATGCCATTCGTTCAATCATCATATTGGGTGGAAGTACCAATGCCGTATTACATTTTATTGCAATGGGTAAAGCAATCGGCGTGGAAATCACTCAGGATGATTTCCAGAAAATGAGTGATGTAACACCTGTTTTAGCTGATTTTAAACCAAGCGGAAAATACTTAATGCAAGATTTACATCAATATGGTGGCATTCCAGCGGTACTTAAATATTTATTGAATGAAGGTTTGCTTCATGGAGACTGTTTAACGGTAACCGGCAAAACGATGGCTGAAAACCTGGCTGATGTAAAATCAATCATGGATTATGATCAGAAAATCATTCAAAAGTTAAATGAACCAATCAAAGCGACTGGCCATTTACAGATTCTTTATGGAAACCTGGCAGAAAAGGGTTCTGTTGCCAAAATCAGTGGCAAAGAAGGAGAAAAATTTGAAGGTCCGGCACGCGTATTTGATGGTGAACATGATTTAATTGCAGGCATTTCCAGTGGTCGTGTTCAACCAGGAGATGTTATCGTAATTAAAAACTCCGGGCCAGTTGGCGCACCAGGTATGCCAGAGATGCTAAAACCAACATCGGCAATTATTGGAGCAGGTTTAGGTAAATCGGTAGCATTGATTACTGATGGACGTTTTTCTGGAGGCACACACGGTTTTGTGGTGGGTCACATCACACCAGAATCTTACAAAGGAGGCTTAATTGGCCTGGTTGAAGATGAAGATCGCATTTTGATTGATGCAGTAAACAACATCATCAGTTTGCAGGTAAGTGAAGAAGTGATCGCCGAGCGAAGAAAAAAATATGTTCAGCCTGAGCTGAAAGTAACAAAAGGAGTTTTATATAAATATGCTAAAACAGTTTCAGACGCGGCAAGTGGCTGTGTAACTGACGAGTATTAACCTCTTTACCCTTTAATGGGAAGGTAAAAACAAATAGTCATCCCGACTAAAATTGATATTAAAATGAATACAACATGCAAATTATCAAGAGCATTGAAAGTAGAATTTATACAATCAGGGATGAAAGAGTAATGTTAGATTTTGATCTGGCATCTCTTTATGAAGTGGAAACAAAAGTATTGAATCAAGCAGTAAAACGTAATATAAATCGTTTTCCTGAAGATTTTATGTTTCAATTAACTTCGTTTGAATGGGAAAATATCCGGTCGCAAATTGCGACGACAAATAGCCCCAACTTGAAGTCACAAATTGTGACTTCAAGTTGGGGTGGCACTAGAAAGATGCCTTATGCTTTCACAGAACAAGGCGTAGCAATGCTAAGTGGTGCTTTGAAAAGTGATAAGGCGATAAACATGAACATCGCGATCATGAGAGCCTTTGTAGATATAAGGCGGATTTTGCTTAAACAAAGTAACATCAACGAACACCTCATCGAAATTAAAGAACGGATTGGGGAACATGATGTTCAACTGAATGAGCTTTATGATGCAATGGACAATTTGCTTGATGAAAAAATAGCCCAATTGAAGTGGAAAGACAGAAATAGAATTGGGTTTAAAATTAAAGAATAATAGAACCGCAAAAACATAATTATGGAAACTGCACAAGATACAATACCACAACCCGAGGCAAAAGCAGAAACCTCAAAAACCTTATTCAAAGGAACAGGCTCTCAGGTTTTGTTGAATGGACTGATTGAAGAAGGCGTAACTACCATTTTCGGCTATCCTGGTGGAGCAATCATGCCAATTTATGATGCACTTTACGATTACGCAGAGAAATTGCAACATATTTTAGTCCGCCATGAACAAGGTGGTATTCATGCAGCTCAAGGTTTTGCCAGGGCAAGCGGCAAAGTCGGCGTTTGTTTTGCAACCAGCGGACCGGGTGCAACTAATTTGGTAACTGGTTTAGCCGATGCCCAAATTGACAGTACGCCTCTTGTTTGTATCACTGGGCAGGTTTTCGCACATTTATTAGGAACAGATGCTTTTCAGGAAACGGATGTAATCAACATCACGACACCAGTTACCAAATGGAATTATCAGGTTACTGATGCCAATGAAATTCAGGAGGTATTAGCAAAGGCTTTTTATATTGCCAAAAGCGGCAGACCAGGCCCTGTTTTGATTGATATCACCAAAAATGCACAGTTGCAAATTGAAGAATTTCCGGAATATGTAAAGTGCAACCATATCCGCTCTTATCGCCCAAAACCAAAAGTTAGGGTAGAATATATAGAGCAAGCTGCAACATTAATTAATTCAGCTAAAAAACCGTTCGTGTTATTCGGGCAAGGTGTTGTTTTAGGAAATGCAGAAAAAGAATTTAAGACATTCATAGAGAAAAGTGGCATTCCTGCTGCATGGACGATTTTAGGTGAAAGTGCAATCCCAACTTCCCACCCGTTAAATGTTGGAATGTTAGGAATGCATGGTAATTACGGACCAAATGTTTTAACCAATGAATGTGATGTCTTAATCGCTATTGGGATGCGTTTCGATGACCGCGTAACGGGTCGTTTAGATAAATATGCAAAACAGGCGAAGATCATCCATCTGGATATTGATCCTGCAGAAATTGATAAAAATGTGAAAGCAGATGTTGGTGTTTGGGGAGATTGCAAAGAAACGCTACCATTATTAACCAACCTGGTTACTGAAAATAAACACGAAGAATGGTTAGCTAAATTCAAAGATTATAACCAGCAGGAAATTGATCAGGTGATCACGCCGGAACTTTACCCAACGAGTGATGAAATGACAATGGGCGAAGTATTGCGTAATATCAATGAGATTTGTGGCGGAGATGCTGTAATTGTAACTGATGTTGGTCAGCACCAGATGGTGGCATGCCGTTACGCGAAATTCAACAATACCCGTAGCAATATTACTTCTGGTGGCTTAGGCACAATGGGTTTTGGTTTACCAGCCGCAATTGGTGCTAAATATGGCGCTCCGGATAAAACGGTAATTGCCATTATTGGTGATGGTGGCTTCCAAATGACCCCACAGGAACTGGGTACCATTATGCAATTTGGAGCAGCCGTAAAAATCCTGATTTTGAACAACCGCTTCTTAGGAATGGTTCGCCAATGGCAACAATTATTTCACGATAAACGTTATTCATTTGTGAACATCACCAGTCCTGATTTTGTGGCATTAGCTAAAGCATATTATATTGAGGCTGATAAAGTTGATGAACGTGCTAACTTAAGAAAAGCTTTAGAAACGATGATTAATCACGAAGGTTCTTATCTGCTAGAAGTAATGGTTGGAAGAGAAAATAACGTTTTTCCTATGGTTCCTCAAGGAATGAGTGTGAGTGAGATTAGACTTAAATAAGAATAAAGCGAAAAGACTAAAGTAAAAAGCTTGGCGCAATCGTCATCTCGACTGGAGCGCAGCGAAACGGAGAGAACTTTGAACAAAGACTTTCTCCACAAGGTCGAAATGACGGCAACACATAAAGAAATTATCATGAGTACTGAAAACACAATACAACATACAATAGATAAAGCCGACTTGGACGGAAAGCAAGAATATACCATCACCGTATATGCTGAAAATCGGATCGGTTTATTAAACAGGATTGCAATTATTTTCTCCAAAAGAAAAATTAATATCGAAAGTTTGAATACTTCTCCATCAGAAATTGATGGAATTCACCGTTTTAATATTGTGATTACTGAAAGTTATGAAGTGGTGAGAAAATTAGCCCGTCAGATTGAAAAGCAAATCGAAGTATTAAAGGTTTATTTTAATACCAACGAAGAAATTATCTGGCAGGAATTGGCACTATACAAAGTATCTACAGATGAAATTGCAGAGAAAGTTACAGTTGAGCGTTTGTTGAGACAATATGGTGCAAGTGCTGTGGTAATCCGTAAAGATTATACAGTTTTTGCAGTTACTGGTCATAGAGAAGAAACGGATGCTTTGGTGAAAGCCTTAGAACCTTACGAACTGATTGAATTTGTAAGATCTGCAAGAGTAGCGATTATTAAAGACAGTGCGGGCTTCCACGAAAAGTTAAAAGAATTTGAAGCTTTTGAACCAGGAGAAGAGTTGGTAGAAAATGAGTTCCTTGATAAGGGAGAGAAAATTTTCACCATGTAACCATAATAAAATCGTCATTGCGAGGAGGAACGACGAAGGAATCTTTAAGATCAACCATAATAAGATTGCTTCGGCTCACACAAATCCAGACTTGCAATGACCTAAAAGAAACAACAATGAACGAAGTATTTAATTTTATAATCAACTCACGCAAAGCATTTATTCAGTTGGTAGAAAGCTTATCTATCGAACAATTGAATAAAATTCCAGATGGATTTAACAACAACATCATTTGGAACTTCGGCCACATCGTGGTGAGTACACAAACGCTTTGCTACGTGCGTACAGGGATTTTGGAAGATGCGAGTACAGTAAAATTTAATGAGTTTTATAAAAAAGATACCCGTCCGACTTACACTGTAACTGCAGATGAAGTTGCAGAACTGAAAGCGCTGGCATTAGCAAGCATTGAAAAGATAAAAGAGGATTACTCCAATGGTAGCTTCTCCAATATTACTCCTTTTACAACTGCAACTTATGGTGTAGAATTAAAAAGCATTGAAGAAGTGTTGACCACAACAGTTGGACATGATAATGTACATTTCGGTTACGCTTTGGCACTGAAAAAACTGATATAGGAATAAAACATAAACCGATAATAAATAGAAATTAACCAATAAAAACGATGTCAAATTATTTTAACACATTACCTCTTAGAGAAAAATTAAACCAACTTGGTGTTTGCGATTTCATGGACAGCAACGAATTTTTAGATGGCGTTAGTGCTCTAAAAGGGAAAAAACTGGTAATTGTTGGTTGCGGTGCGCAAGGCTTAAACCAAGGTTTAAATTTAAGAGATAGTGGTTTAGATGTAAGCTACACGTTGCGCAAAGAAGCTATTGAAGGCAAGAGAGATTCGTGGAAAAATGCAACTGAAAACAACTTTAAGGTTGGTACTTACGAAGAATTAATTCCAAATGCTGATGTAGTAATTAACCTTACACCTGATAAACAACATACAGCTGTCGTAAATGCAATTATGCCCCTAATGAAAGAAGGCGCAACATTGTTATACTCACACGGCTTCAACATCGTGGAAGAAGGCATGCAGATCCGTAAAGATTTAACCGTGATCATGGTTGCTCCTAAATGCCCAGGCAGTGAGGTGAGAGCAGAATATGTTCGTGGTTTTGGCGTACCAACTTTAATTGCTGTACACCCTGAAAATGATCCGCAAGGTAAAGGTTTGGCACAGGCTAAAGCATATTGCGTTGGTACAGGCGGTCATAGAGCAGGTGTATTAAAATCATCTTTCGTTGCTGAAGTTAAATCAGATTTAATGGGTGAGCAAACTATCCTTTGCGGATTGTTGCAAACTGGATCCATCCTATCTTTCGATAAAATGGTGGAAAAAGGTATCGATGCAGGTTATGCTTCTAAATTGGTTCAGTATGGCGTTGAGGTAATTACTGAAGCATTAAAACAAGGTGGAATTACTGCAATGATGGACCGTTTGAGCAATGTAGCTAAAATCAAAGCTTTCGAAATTTCAGAAGAACTGAAAGACATCATGCGTCCTTTGTTCCAAAAACACCAAGATGATATCATGAGTGGTGAATTTAGTCGCACCATGATGGAAGACTGGGCTGCCGGAGATAAAAATTTATTAAAGTGGAGAGCAGAAACAGGTGAAACAGCCTTCGAAAAAACACCGGCTGGCGATGTTAAAATCGGTGAGCAGGAATATTTCGATCACTATACTTTAATGGTATCCTTTGTACGTGCAGGAGTTGAATTGGCTTTCGAAACCATGGTTCAAGCAGGGATCAAACCAGAATCTGCTTATTATGAGTCGTTACACGAAACACCACTTATTGCCAATACCATTGCCCGTAAGAAATTATTCGAAATGAACCGAGTGATTTCTGATACCGCAGAATACGGTTGTTATTTATTCGATCAGGCTTGTAAACCATTATTGGCTGATTTCATGAAAAAAGTGGATACCGATCTAGTAGGTAAAAACTTTAACGAAGGTAAAGATGGCGCTGTTGATAACAGAAAATTAATTGATGTGAATGAGGCCATCCGCTCACACGAAGTAGAACAAATTGGCGCTACTTTACGCAAGGCAATGACTGCGATGAAGGCCATTAAAACTGCATAATAAAACTCAAACCTTATAGGTTTTAAAAACCTATAAGGTTTACAAAACATAATAAAATGTCAAAAACATTAGTCGAGAAAATTTGGGATGCACACGTCGTTAAGAGCGAAGAAGGATTTCCTGATATTTTATATATTGATACGCACTTAATTCATGAAGTAACATCACCACAGGCTTTTGATGGTCTACGAAAAAGAGTATTGCCTGTTTTTCGTCCGCAGCAAACGGTGGCAACTGCCGATCATAACGTACCGACTTTAAACCAGTTACAACCCATTAAAGAGGAGCTTTCCCGCTATCAGGTGGATATGCTCACTAAAAATTGTGCAGAATTTGGAATTGAATTATATGGCTTAGGTCATCCGTTTCAAGGCATTGTTCACGTCATTGGACCAGAGTTAGGCATTACCTTACCCGGAAAAACGATGGTTTGCGGTGATAGTCATACCTCTACGCATGGCGCATTTGGCGCAATTGCTTTCGGTATAGGGACCTCACAGGTAGAGCAGGTTTTCGCAACACAATGTCTATTGCAATCGAAGCCAAAAACCATGAAAATTGAGGTGAATGGTGAATTGGAAAAAGGTGTTGGTGCAAAAGATATCATTCTGTACATCATCGCTCAAATTTCTGCAGCTGGTGGAACAGGTTATTTCATCGAATACGCAGGTTCGGCAATTGAGGCTTTAAGTATGGAAGCCCGCATGACGATTTGCAACATGAGTATTGAAATGGGTGCCAGAGGAGGATTAATCGCACCAGATCAAACTACATTCGATTACATTAAGGGAAGAGAATTTGCTCCCGCAGGCGAAGAATGGGATAAATCATTAGCCTACTGGAAAACTTTGTACAGTGATGCTGATGCAAAATTCGATAGCGTGCTGACTTTTAACGCAGCAGATATTGCCCCAATGATTACTTATGGAACCAACCCAGGAATGGGAATGGGCATCCAGGAACATATCCCGGCAACCAACGCTCAGCCAGAAAAAGAAAAACTTTCGTATCAAAAGGCGCTGGATTACATGGGTTTTGATGATGATGCATCTTTAATTGGTAAACCAGTTGATTATGTTTTCATCGGAAGTTGTACCAATTCTCGCATTGAAGATTTACGCGAAGTGGCTGATTTCGTTAAAGATAAACGCAAAGCCGATAATGTAACCGTTTGGATTGTTCCAGGTTCAAAACAAGTAGAGCAACAAGCCAAGAGTGAAGGTTTGGACAGGATTTTTGAAGCAGCTGGCTTTCAGTTACGTGAACCGGGTTGCAGTGCATGTTTAGGTATGAACGAAGACAAAATCCCGGCAGGTAAGTATTGTGTTTCTACATCAAACAGAAACTTTGAAGGTAGACAAGGACAAAATGCCCGCACATTATTGGCCAGTCCACTTACGGCTGCTGCTGCTGCTGTAACAGGCGTGATTACGGATGTAAGGGATTTGCTGGAGAAGGTTTGAAGATAACTGTCATGCTGATGAAGGAAGCATCTGCAACCTAAGAAAAAGATTCTTCGTTCCTCAGAATGACAACTTTCAAAATATATGATTTTAGAAGTTGCGATATTAAATGTAAAAGCTGGGTTATCAGCTGATTTTGAAAAAGCTTTTATCAAGGCTGAAAAAATCATTTCATTGATGGATGGTTACATTTCTCATCAACTAAAGAAATGCATTGAAGAAGCTGACAAGTATATTCTGCTGGTAAATTGGGAAACTTTAGAGTCACATACCAAGGGTTTTAGAAGTTCGGCAGAATACCAGGATTGGAAAAAATTATTACATCATTTTTATGAGCCTTTTCCAATTGTTGAGCACTATGTAGCAGTTGAGAAATGATGTTAGAAATTATTTTCGACAAACCTAACAGCACCCGTCATGTTGACGGACAAAAACTTAATAAACTTAAGCGATAAACAAAATGGAAACATTACAAGAAATACAAAACCAGTTCAATGCGGTCTCCGAAAAGTACGACTGGCAAAGGCAGTTCCTTATCCCTTGTTTCAATGATTTTTATAAAACGGCTTTGACCCTATCAGAAGAAGTTAGCATTGTAAAAAACATTTTAGATGTAGGTGCAGGAACAGGACTGATGAGTGCTTTTTTCCATGAGAAATATCCCGAGGCCAAAATAACATTAGTGGATATTTCTTCAGCCATGCTTAAAAAAGCAGAAGAACGTTTCGAAGGAAATGAGAACATCAACTTTTTAAATGCAGACTTTGCTACGGTTGATCTACCTGAAAACCATTACGATTTGGTTGTTTCAGGATTGGCCATCCACCATCTGCCAGATGAATTGAAGCAACAACTTTTTATCAAAATTGCTAAAACGCTAAAATCTGGAGGCTGGTTTATCAATGCCGACCAGGTTTTAGGTGGAACAGATTTAGCAGAAAAGATTTATACCGAAAACTGGAAAAATCATGTGGCACAGAATCCGAATTTAACAGAAGAGGAAAAACATAGTGCCTTCGAGCGAATCAAAGTTGACATCATGGCGCCTTTGAAACCTCAATTAGAATGGTTGGAAAATGCAGGACTACAAAATGCAAATTGCTATTATCAGTATTACAATTTTGTAGTTTTTGCCGCAAATAAATAAACATTACAATAGCGCGGGATATAGGTCTTGATACCTGATACTCGTAACTTGATACTATTACAATGAAAAAATTCACAAAATTAACATCGGCAGTGGTGCCTTTAAACATAGAAAACATTGATACCGACCAGATTATTCCGGCGAGGTTTTTAAAAGCGACTACCCGTGAAGGTTTCGGTGAAAACTTGTTCCGCGATTGGCGTTACGAAAACGATAACCAACCAAAAGCTGATTTCGTTTTAAACGACCCAACCTATAACGGTAAAATTTTGGTTGCCGGTAAAAACTTTGGTTGCGGAAGTAGCCGTGAGCATGCCGCCTGGGCCATTCAGGATGCTGGTTTTGATGCCGTGATCAGTAGTTTCTTTGCTGATATTTTTAAAGGAAATGCGCTAAATAATGGCTTATTGCCCATTCAGGTAAGCGAGGAATTTTTAGCTCAGATTTTTAAAGCTGTTGATCATAATGCTAAGTCACCATTAGAAGTTGATTTAGAAAACCAAACGGTAACCATTATTGAAACTGGTGCACAGGAATCTTTCGAGATCAATCCTTACAAAAAATCGTGCTTAATTAACGGTTATGATGATATAGATTTCATCCTGAACCAAAAGAGCCTGATTGAAGAATTTGAGAAAAGGTAAAAATTGAGGCTTAAAGGCTAAAGTTACATTCGTCATTGCGAGGCACGAAGCAATCCTACAAATATCGCTAGGTTCTTCAACCCATCGCATTTAGATTGCTTCGTACCTCGCAATGACGACCACACATAAAAATCGGTATAATCATTTAAAAAAACATGAAAGAAAGTTTCGTCAGTATTCAGAATTTAAACCTAAAACACCAGCAAAAATCGGTGTTAAGGGATCTGAATTGGACGATCAATAAGGGCGATAATTATATTTTGTTTGGTGAAAGTGGCAGTGGTAAAACCTCTTTAGCAAAAATAATAGCAGGCTTGCAACAAGCTGATGGTGCAATAAAAATCAATTTTAACAATAATAGTAATTTACCTGCGGAAGTTTTATTTGTAGAAAGCTGGTATCAGTTTAAAAACTTAGAGGGTGTTGCAAACTTCTATTATCAGCAACGCTATACCAGTCAGCAGGCAAAAGATACGTTAACCGTTCATGCAGAATTGGTGAGTTATGGCAAAGAAAAAGGACTTCATTTCGATCAGGTTGAACCTATTTTAGAATCCTTAAATTTTTCTTCGTTCGCCAGTTCACAATTAATAGAATTATCTAGCGGCGAACATAAAAAACTGCAATTGGTTAAAGCCCTTTGGTTAAAACCCCAATTGCTAATCATCGATCAGCCATATACAGGATTAGATGCGGCATCCCGAAAAAATTTAAACATTTTACTGGATAAAGTTTCTGCTGAAGGCGTTAAATTGATTTTAATCAGTAACGATTCAGAATTACCTGCTTCCATCAATCGCTTTGCTGAAATCAAAAATGGCCATTTAATTGAAGTTGAATCTAATGAAATAACTCCATCAACTGCTGAAAAACATTTTAGAGAAATCCCTGATTTTTTAAAAGAATCTCCGGTTTATTCTTCTCAGCAAATTGTTAAAATGGTTGATGTAAATATCAGCTATGGTGAGAAACAGGTTTTGAAAAACATCAATTGGGAAGTTAAAGCTGGCGAGAAATGGTTATTACAGGGACACAATGGTTCAGGCAAATCAACCTTATTAAGTCTTGTAAATGGTGATCACCCGCAATCTTACGCCAACGAACTTTATCTATTTGGTAACAGACGTGGTAGTGGCGAAAGCATCTGGGATATTAAACAGCACATCGGCTTAATCTCTCCAGAGTTTCATTGGTATTTCGATCCTAATGCAACCGTTTGGCAAAGCATCGCTTCAGGATTTTATGATACCGTAGGTTTATTTCAGCAACTGCCCTATTCAAAAAGCGAACAGGTGAATGAGCTTGTAGCATATTTTGGTTTAACGGCAAGCAAAGATGAGTTGTTAAGCACCCTTCCGCTGGGAAAACAGCGACTGGTTTTATTGGCGAGAACCATTATCAAAAACCCTGAATTATTAATTCTGGATGAACCCTGCCAGGGCTTAGACCAACAGCAAACACAGCATTTTAACCAACTGATTGATGAGTTGTGTAGTAACGGAATGACCTTAATTTACGTTGGCCATTTTGAATCGCAGCTACCAACCTGCCTGGGAAAAAGAATATTATTAGAAAAAGGCGAAGTGAAAGTCGTCGAAAGTTTAAATACCAAAACCCGTCATTTCGAGGAACAAAGCAATCTCGTATAGAAAGCACCTTGCAATGATGACAATATATCATACAATGAAGAAGAACATTTTAGTAATACCTGGAGATGGTATTGGCCCGGAAGTAACCACTTGGGGAAAAGCAGCATTAGAGAAAATTGCAGAAATTTTCGGACATGAATTTCTGTTCGACGAAGCTTTAATGGGACATGCGGCGATTGAAGTTACAGGAGACCCGCTTCCTGACGAAACTTTGGAAAAAGCAAGAAAAAGTGATGCCATTCTCTTTGGTGCTATCGGCCATGCCAAATATGACAACGATCCAAGCTTAAAAGTACGCCCGGAACAAGGCTTGCTTAAAATCCGTAAAGAACTTGGTTTATTTGCAAATCTCCGTCCGATATTACTATTTGATGAACTTCTTCAGGCATCAAGCATTAAACCAGAAATTTTAAGAGGTACAGACATTTTATTTTTCCGCGAGTTAACGGGCGATGTTTATTTCGGTGAAAAAACCCGTTCAGAAGACAGAAATACGGCTTCCGATTTAATGATTTACCACCGATACGAAATAGAACGTATTGCACACAAAGCCTATCAGGCAGCGCAGCAACGCAACAAAAGATTATGTTCGGTAGATAAAGCGAATGTTTTAGAAAGTTCTCGTTTGTGGCGTGAAACCGTTCAAGAGATTGCAAAACAATATCCTGATGTGGAAACGGAACATATGTTTATTGATAATGCAGCGATGCAATTGATAAAAAACCCGAAGAAATTTGATGTGGTTTTAACCGCAAATTTATTTGGCGATATTTTAACTGATGAAGCGTCTCAAATTGCTGGTTCAATGGGCATGTTAGCCTCCGCATCTGTTGGCGAAAGCACAGGTTTCTTCGAACCCATCCACGGTTCGGCACACGATATTGCCGGTAAAGATTTAGCCAATCCTTTGGCCTCTATCCTATCGGCGGCATTAATGCTCGAAATTGGCTTCGGACTTAAAGAAGAAGCAAAATTATTGGTTGACACCATTGATGAAGTTTTGAAAGAGGGTTTCAGAACACATGACATTGCCGACCAAAGTACTAATCGATTTAAAGTTTTAGGCACTGCCGAAATGGGCAAATTGGTATTAAAATTCTTATCTCAAAAAATTAATCAATCCTAAACTCAAGATCATGATTCACGACCCAAATAAAGTTTATATTTTCGACACCACCTTACGTGATGGGGAGCAGGTTCCAGGCTGCCAGTTAGATACAAATCAAAAAGTAGAAATCGCAAAATCTCTTGAGCGATTAGGTGTAGATGTAATTGAAGCAGGTTTTCCGGTATCCAGCCCGGGAGATTTTAACAGCGTAATTGAATTATCTAAAGCGGTAACCAATCCTATTATTTGTGCTTTAACCCGTGCAAACAAAAACGATATTGATGTAGCTGCTGATGCTTTACGCTATGCAAAAAGACCACGGATTCATACCGGAATTGGTTCTTCTGATTTCCATATCAAACATAAATTTAACAGCACCCGCGAAGAAATTTTAGAACGTGCCGTAGAAGCCGTAAAATATTCGAAAAAATTTGTGGAGGATGTAGAATTTTATGCTGAAGATGCCGGCCGTGCCGATATAGAATTTTTAGCCAAAATGGTTGAGGCTGTAATTGCAGCAGGTGCAACAGTGGTTAATATTCCGGATACCAATGGCTATTGCCTTCCAGATCAATACGGTTCGAAAATTCTTTATTTAAAAGAGAACGTAAAGAATATTGATCAGGCCATCATATCGGTTCACTGCCATAATGATTTAGGCTTGGCTACCGCTAATTCCATAGCAGGTTTGCAAAATGGTGCTCGCCAGGTGGAATGTACCATTAACGGCATCGGCGAACGTGCCGGAAATACTTCGATGGAAGAAGTGGTGATGATTTTAAAAACGCATAAAATTTTGGGATTACACACACAAATTGATGCCACTCGTTTTTACGAAATGAGCCACATGATTAGAAACCAGATGAATATGCCAGTTCAACCCAACAAAGCAATTGTTGGTGGAAATGCATTCTCACACAGTTCTGGGATCCATCAGGATGGTTTCTTAAAAAATCGCGAGAACTATGAGATCATTAAACCAGAAGATGTGGGTTTCCCAGACGCTACAATTGTATTAACGGCCAGAAGCGGTCGCCATGCATTGAAACACCATTTGGACCGCTTAGGCCATAGATTGGAAAAAGACAATTTGGATATTGTTTACAAACAGTTTTTGGTTTTAGCAGATGGCAAACAAGGCATTAATGACCAGGATTTAAACCAATTGGTTGCTTTACATTTAGCTTAAGGAAAACTAATGCTGAAGTTTGGCATAAAGTATAGAACTATGAGGGGAACTCCACTCCTTATTTTCAAGGAGGGGCTTGGGGTAGTTTTTAACATCGAAGCACTTCCCCGAGTTTCCTAAACCTGATAGTAGTGAAAATACTTTTTGCTTGGCAGCAACCCTGAATATGCTGTCATGCTGAGGCACGAAGCATCTGCAACCGATGAAACAGATGCTTCGTAGCTCAGCATGACAGAATTTTAAAAAAAGATTGAAACGAATAGCAGGACTGCCATAACCGAAAAGCACTGAACTAGCTTTTCAAAACAATATAAAGCGAAATAAATTCGCAAATTACTTACCTGATATTAAATAACCCCCTTTAAGGGTTTAGGTTTAAAATATGAACATAACAACGCCAAATACTTTGGATTTCAATTCTGCCACGCAGCGACTTAAAGGTGTGGTAAAGCGTACACCTTTGGAATTTAACGCCGGACTTTCTGCTCATTACAACGCAAATATCTATTTGAAAAGGGAAGATTTGCAAATTGTGCGTTCTTACAAGTTGCGTGGTGCGTATAATAAAATCAGTTCATTACCGCGAGAGGCCCTAACGAATGGTGTGGTTTGTGCCAGTGCTGGTAATCATGCACAGGGCGTAGCCTATTCATGCAAGAAGTTAGGAATTAATGGTGTCATATTTATGCCTGAGATTACGCCAAAGCAGAAGATTAAGCAGGTTAATATGTTTGGTGGCGATAATATTGAAATTATTTTAGTTGGTGATACGTTTGATGATTGTTTAAAAGAAGCCCTGGTTTATTCTGAGGAAAAAGCCTCGACATTTATCCCTCCCTTTGATGATGATAAAGTGATTGAAGGACAGGCTACGGTTGCGATGGAAATTTTTGAGGATTTACCGGAATTAGATGCCATAATTGTTCCGGTTGGTGGTGGTGGTTTAGCTTCCGGAGTGATTGCTTATCTGCAAACGGTAAAGCCTGCTGTAAAAATTTTCGGTGTTGAACCAATGGGCGCTCCATCATTAAGCGAAGCTTTAAAAAATGGCGGACCAGTAACTGTTGAAAACATCGAACGTTTTGTTGATGGTGCAGCAGTAAAGAGAATGGGTTGGATCACTTATCAATATTGTAAGGAACTGCTCAGCTCTACTTATTTAATTCCTGAAGGACAAATTTGTACCACCATTTTAAAGCTTTATAATGAGGATGCTATTGTTGTAGAACCTGCTGGTGCATTGTCTGTTGCGGCATTAGAGCAGGTAAAAGATCAAATTGTAGGCAAAAACGTTGTTTGTGTAATTAGCGGTGGCAATAACGACATTGAGCGTATGCAGGAAATTAAAGAGAAATCTTTACTTTTTGAAGGTCTGAAACATTATTTCATTGTCCGTTTCCCACAGCGACCAGGTGCGTTAAAGTTATTTGTAAATGAGGTTTTAGGTCCGCATGATGATATTACTCGTTTTGAATTTATCAAGAAAACCAATAAGGAAAATGGGCCTGCCTTAGTTGGTATTGAGCTTACCAATAAAGATGATTATGCCAGTTTAGTGCAACGCATGAAGGATTTTAAATTTGAGATTATTGAATTGAACCAGGATCAAACCTTGTTTGAATATTTGGTGTAAATAACTTCAAAGGACGCTGAGTTTTTCGCAAAGAACACAGAGAGAAATCTAATACAATTTCGCCAATAGACCCTAAAATGAATTTAGGGTGATGCAAACAATAAATAGAATGAACTTTAAAGATTTAACTAATAGAACCTTAATTACAGACAACAAATTAGATTGGCAAGAATTAGGCGAAGGCGTTAAACGCAAAGTGATGCCTTTTGATGATAACCTGATGTTGGTAAAGGTCAGTTTTGAGAAAGGCGCAATTGGTACAATTCACAATCATCCGCATTTACAATTAAGTTACGTGGCAAAAGGAAGTTTTGAAGTAACTATGGGTGATGATATAAAAATCCTGAACGAAGGCGATGTTTTCTTTGCCCCAACGTTGGTTTACCATGGCGTGGTATGTTTGGAAGCAGGGTTATTAATTGATATTTTTAATCCACACCGTGAGGACTTTTTATAATTTGGCTTATCTCGATAATTGCTACTTAAATCTTGACACTAAATTATTCAAAAGTCAAACGTACATTTTTATAACCCAAACCTTCAATGATTGGTTTTAGAACACTGGCTGCATTAGTTTTGGTCTGTGCTAAAATATCTGATTTTTTGACTTCAGAAGTTATCTTTTGTTCAGCCGCTTTATAGGCCTCATCTACCAGTTTGGCTTCTCTGAAATATGCCATTTTAGTATCGTAAACCCTTGAGCTTTTGTGGTCAATTTTTACATAACAAATCTCTGGCTGTGGTAAATTTACTACAGCGGTATCCGCATTGACCTGGATATGATCTCTTGTAACTTTTGTGAGATCAATACAGCCTACAGCTTCTGCTTTTACAATGAGTAAAACACTGGCTTCAGGCAAAAAATCTGTTTTGTTTTTATGCTCCAGTACATCGCTAATTTGATAGCGAACCAGCTCCAGCTTGCCTATAGCCTCTATTTTTTCTACCAGAAGCTGATGTTTACTTTCAACTGAAGTACTGATGCTAAACTTTTTGGAGATAAAAAAATAGCCGGCTACCAGCAGAATCAACCATGGTAAAACCCTAAAAAATATTCTCATGATGCAGGAATTAATTTAAATTTCGTTATTGTGTGATATCAGATAAACAATTATTAATCCACATTGTGTGATTCAGAATTTTTGGCAGTTGTTTTGTATTAAGACAATCAACACACACAAATAAACACTAATCAACATGAAAAAACTTACTATCCTAATGCTTTGCATTGCCACGCTAGGTTTGGCATCGTGCAAGAAAGACACTATTGTTCAAAACAACAATTCAATTTTAACAGTAGTTAGAGATGTTCCAACGAGTGCTTGGGTACTTAGTAACGATAGAAATACTTTTACATCAGAAATTTCTGTACCAGAAATTGATCAATTTCATATTGATAATGAAGGTACTCTAGTCTACATCTCCTATAATAATGGAGCAAGCTATATTGCTCTTCCTTTTGTTTACAACACTGATGCTTTTAGTTACGAGGTATACCAAGGAGGTGTTGCAATTGATGTACAAAGCTCAGATTACCAAGCTACACAACCTAGAAAACCAACATCGACTGTAAGAATTAAAATCGTTTTGGTTGGTAACGACCTATAATTAATATCTAAAACTCTAAAAAACGACTAATGTTCAATTGAACATGGTCGTTTTTTTTATATTCACCCCTATTAAGCTGTATAGCCCTCACAGCTACTCCGTTTCGTTCCAACAATAATTCATCGTAGAAGCCCTTGTAATAAACGTCTTTAACTTCAAAACGTCTACTACTCCAATTGCTAGAAATTTCTGCCCATTCCGGATAAAATACCACTGAAGCGGCAAATGTTTTTATTCCGATTTTTTCTGCATCTCCACGAGATAGCACCACTGCATTGCCTAAAATCTGTGCTGTATAAATGTGTTTAGGTTGTTGATAAATTTCTGATGGCTTACCTGTTTGCAAAAGTTCACCATCGCGTACAATTAACAGTTGATCGGCGAGGAATAAACCATCAGCCGGATCATGAGAAACGAGGATGACGGTAACACCGGTTTCAGCTGCAACACGTTTAATATCGGCTCGCAGCTGATTCTTCAATAAAGCATCAACCTGACTAAAAGGTTCATCCAACAACAGCACTTTAGTATCGGCAACCATAGCTTTAGCAATGGCTACGCGTTGTTGCTCGCCCCCACTGAGCTCAATAATTTTCTTGTTTTGCAATGGAAGAATCCGAAGGTGTTCCATAATAGACAGCGTTTTTTCGGACTTGGTTTTTAGATCAGTGTTTGATAATTGTGAGGCAATATTATCATAAACCTTCGCATAGATATTCAAAGAAAAATCCTGGGTAACCATTTTCATTTGCTTGTGCCCGGGAATGAGTTGTTCATCTGGCCCTTTAACACGTTCATTATTAAAAAGGATTTCGCCCTGATCAGTTTTTAATAAGCCATAAATTGATTTTAACAAAGTTGACTTGCCGCTTCCGCTTTCGCCAATAATGGCTACAACATCGCCCCTATCGATATCGAAACTGATGTTTTTAATTCCACCGGCCTGATCTGCCTGATATTGTTTGGTTAAATTTCTTACACTGATGATGGTATCGCTCACAGAGGTAAAGATAAAACTTAAAGCAGAAAGACTAAAGCTTAAAGAGAAAGAATATGACACGTGCACTTATATTAAAATTTGCACGTGCAAATATATCAATGTATCTTTATATCAATAACTAGAAAATTATGAATACCAAGTTAACATTAACAATAGATGAGTCTGTTATAAAACGGGCAAAAGCTTATGCAGAAGAGCAAGGTCGGAGTTTATCTGCGGTGGTAGAAAATTACCTTAAAGCTGTAACTAAAAGAGAAGAAATCGAACCCATTCAGGATGAACTTTCTCCTATATTAAAATCATTTAAAGGTGCATTCAAAATGCCTTTAGATTTTGATTACAAAGAAGAATTGAATAAAATCAGAGACGAAAAATATCAAAGATATCTTGATAATGAAAATAAATAACATACTAATTGACTCTGATATTATTCTCGATTATTTTTTAGATCGACAACCTTTCTCTGAAAATTCTTCAAAAATTTTAGCCTTGTGTGAAACAGGGAAATTAAATGGATTTGTCACTGGAATAGCCATTGCCAATATATATTATTTACTAAGAAAGGAACATAAACCTAAATCAATATTGCAGGGTATAAAAGTTCTTCTTAACTTTTTAGATGTTATTAAAGTTGATAAAGCTATAATTTTAAAAGCTATTGATTCTGAATTTTCTGATTTTGAAGATGCAATGCAAAATTTTGCTGCAGATGCTAATGGCTCAATTAATGCCATTATTACCCGAAACATTAAAGATTACAAAAAAAGTAAGCTTAGTGTGCTCACTCCGACCATGTTCCTAGAAACACTATAAAACAAAAAATCCTGTTCCGCCTAACCGAAACAGGATTTAACTTATTTGTGTGTTGTGTATTTTAATTAAGTCCGAAGGTTACGCCAAAACTCATATTTTTCAAACCTGCTTGTGCAGCTGTATTGAACATATCGTTGAAATAGTATTTGGTAAATAAACCAAAACCACCATAACCTAACCTAAACGTTCCGCCGTAACGTACTGACTGGAAATGGTAATTATCATATTGTTTTTCTTTTCCACGTTCATCGCTAATCTGTTTTATTTTCCCATTCAACAAGAAACTTACCTCTGGACCTAGAATAAAATAGAATCTTTTACCTTTATCATTTTCTTTGGTACGCAATTCAAAGTTTAAAGGAATGTGAACATAGCTACTTGAAAAGCGATTTTTTGAAAAAGCAATATTTTCATTTACGTATGCTAAAGTAGGTTGGTTTTTCTGAATGGTGATGTTATCCCTTAAGCGAATTAAAGTCCAATCAAAACCACCAGCTACATAAACTTTAAAGTTCGAATTGAAACGATAACCAAATTGTAAAACATCGAAAGAGAACGTACTTGTTTTTCCACCTTTATAATCTAAAAATTCGTTGGTAGGTGATAAGTTGAAGCTACCATTATCAATTAATCTGGAAAAACCTAAATCTACTCTGGTAAAAGTTATACCGCCAACAAAACGACCTTTTTTAACTGTTTTTGTAGAATCTTCCATCTTCGAAATCAATGTACCTCCTCCGATTCTTACCATATATTTATTCTTCTTTTTGATTACAGTATCTTTAACTACCGTATCTTGTTGTGCAAATGCACCTGGAGCCATAACACCGGCAAGCCCGCTTACCAAAAGTGTTGTAAAAATTAGATTTTTCATATTTTGTGTGTGTTATTTTATCAATGTTGAATAAGTTAATTATCAAATAAGAGAATGGTTTAAGCATTCAAATCTTATGATCCTTTAATCCAATCCTATTTTCTGCTTTTTTTTCCTATTCTGAATGGTCCGATATTTACAGATGAAATAGAAGAATCATCATCATCAGTTCTGAACTGAATCAATTTATCTTTTCTTTTATCAACCTTATCCATAATGAGGTTAACCACATCGCCAACGTTACGGATACCTTTGTTTTCGGAATGATCTGACTCACCCACTACTTCATCAATTGAAATTGTATTGGCATTAGATGCTAGAACAGTTTCATCTTTGGATTTTAAAATCGCCTCATCAATTTTAGCTTTAATGTCTTTTTTAGGTTCTTCAACCTTAGCAATCATAATTTCCTGCTTTTGCATTTCTGGCGCAGTAACTTGTTTTTGGCTTCCCAACGAACGAACCTTTTCTTTTACTGCCGTTTTTGCTATTGCCTCAACATGTTGTGTTGTAGAAGGTAAAACTTGATCTACCTTTCTAACTGGTGT
Source organism: Pedobacter psychrotolerans (assembly GCF_004340665.1). Lineage (GTDB taxonomy): Bacteria > Bacteroidota > Bacteroidia > Sphingobacteriales > Sphingobacteriaceae > Pedobacter > Pedobacter psychrotolerans. The sequence goes on along the minus strand of NZ_SLWO01000001.1, from coordinate 96,531 downwards.
TGTTATCGTTTTTGAAGAGTCATTTACTGGTGATGTTTCTATAATTGGCTTTGCTTTTTGAGGTTCAACATGATTTGCAAACTGATTAGGCTTAACTTCTTGTTGTTGATAAACCAAAAGTCCAACTGTAGCGATTAATAAAACTGCGGCTGCAGATAACCAGTAAAGCGGAACTATTCTCTTTTTCTTAGGTTCTATTTCACTTTCAATGCTACTCCATAAATTACGGGATGGAGTAATTTCGGCATCTTCGAAAGCATTTTTAAATAACTGATCAAAATCCTTATCCTGTATAGGTTGCATAACCAAATCCCTCCATTTTTATAATTTCTTCTTTTAATATTGCTCTGGCTCTCGATAACTGAGATTTACTGGCTCCCTCTGAGATGCCAAGCGTTTCGCCAATTTCTTTATGTGAATACCCTTCAATCACGTACATATTGAAAACCATTCGGTAGCCATCTGCTAATTTTTGTATTACTTTCATTAAATCCTGCATGCCGAGCGTACCAAAATCAAATCCGGTTGAGGGTTGTTCATAAGCTTCATCAATCTCTACCACATTAAGGCTACGTAAATTTTTACGATAACTTTCAATCGCGGTATTTACCATTACCCTTCTAATCCAGCCTTCGAAAGAACCATCGCCTCTGTACTCCTTAATCTTCTGGAAAATTTTAATGTACCCCATCTGCAATACATCCTCAGCTTCCATTCTATCTTTGGCGTAGCGCATACAAACGGCTAACATTTTCGATGCTGTTTGCTTATAAAGCAGCTCCTGCATCTTCCGGTCGCCAGCTTTGCAGCCTTCCATCAAATCGTTTATCGTATAGCTTCGCGTCAATTTCATTGTGTGTTTGTATAGAGTAGATGATAGATGACACACATTGGTTGCATAGGGAAATAAAAAAAGTTAAATAAAGTTAAAATTAAAATAATTGAAGCTGATTATCAGAAAGATATACCTTATTTTTTTCATAAAAACAATAAACCTCATAGGTTTTAAAACATATGAGGTTTGGAAGTAGAATATTTTTAAGCTTATTTCTTCACCTTAAACAATTTAAAATCCTGCTTGTAGGTTAAGAAGAATGAGTGATTAAACTGCAACTGTTTATCAGTATGATCCAAATCAATGTGTGGTTCAAAACGAACATCGAGATATAGATGTGGAATTAATTCTTTTTGATAGGCATAACGTAACGAAACGATATTTCTTCCGCTTTGCTTTAAACCGTTGGTATATAAGTTACTGGAAACGGATTCATATAAAGGCATACCCTTAATTGAAATAAAGTTATTTCCTTTCCAATAAGATGCTACTAAGCTACCCCATTTACTCTCTACACCAGCATTTAACCACAATCCGAAACCACCTTCATAAGCTCTTCTTTTAGTAGGTGAGAAATCCTTATACACTGCAATATAATTATCCGTATAAACTTGCTTGATATTCGTATTGATATCTTTATGCAGCTTTAAACCTGTTGCACCGTTAAATACGGTACTAATAGGAATTTCCTTTAACACATCTATTTGTCCGCCCTGGTGAAAAGCTAAAAACTGAGCTGGGATACTCAATTTCCAATCATCGGTTTTCAGTAAAAAAGTTTCGGTAGATAAACCACCAATAATTTCTTCCTTTGCAGCTTCTCCGGTGTAAATCATTTTCTGCCAGGCAATCCAGGCATCTAAACTAAATTTCTTTCTCTCTACCAATAACTGTGTTCCATATTCAATTGGCGTAGTGATTGTCCTTTCGAAATCGTAAAGTGGCTCTATATATTTATGCTGAATTCCTCCTTCTAAACTTCCAAAAACCAAGGTTAAATTTCTTTTATGATATTTCAGGCTGAATAAAGGCTTTGCATCTGTTACGCCATTACGTCCAAAATCTTTTCTAATAAATGCCCCTGCCGTGATGGCTAAATTAGGATGTGCATAATAAACAATCTGCGGTTGTAACTGCGTCCCGTAGAGGGTGTAACCATCATGAAAATCGTTGGTGTATTCGTAGTTCCGAACGTAATTAAAATTATAAAAGTTAAAGTGAACCTCGTTTGTTAAACTGCTATCAGGACGGATTCTGTTTTCAATAGCCGATTGATTAAACTGTGCTGATGCGAAATAGGATGTAAATGAAAAAGTTAGGAAGAGTAAGGCCCTTTTCAAACCTGTATTTGTAAACATGTGCTTGGATTTTATCGCTCAAATTTAGGATAGTTTTTGTAATGCTGAAGGAGTTGAGGTATTAATATAATTTATTTTACTTTAGACAGATTAGATTATTGATAATAAATATTTTTTTCTATCATTGATGGAAAATATGACGAAGTTAGAATTTGTTGATTGCCATCGGCTACCGGAAAGATCATTTTTTTTTAAGGGAAAGCAGTTTCCACTATGTGCCAGATGTACCGGTATATATGTTGGCTATGCTATTTTTATACCTATTATCTTTTTTATAAAAATAAATATTCTTTTTGCTCTACTGGCTATTATGCCGACCACAATAGATGGACTAACTCAGGCTTACTGTAATCGGGAAAGCAATAACATACTTAGATTTATAACAGGAATATTTGCCGGCTTAGGATTGGCTGGGATAAGTGATTTTATCGCCTATTATATTGTTGTATCCTTAAAATTTTTATATCATTTATTATAATCATCTCTATCTAAAATTAAAAACATCATGTCAGAAAACGATCCATTTAACACTCAAAAAGACCCACAATTTAATCCGTTTAACAACCAATCTAATGAAGATTTAAGCACTGGAATGAAAATCCTTTCATTCTGTATCCCTTTAGCAGGTGCAATTATTTACTTCGTTAAAAAAGATACCGAACCAGTAGCTGCGAAATCAGCTTGTAACCTGGCGTTAATAGGTTTTGGAATTGGTATTGGACTAAATATAGTTAGCTATTTAGTAAGAAGCTAATTCATTTTAAATAAACTTTCTTCAGATTTAGATTTTGAAGAAAGTTTATTTACTTTTCAATCTATAATTTTTATAGAGCTTAACTGCAATCATAATCGCCATCGCCACGCCCATAATGCCAATCAAACCATAAATCCAATTGATTGCGCTTTTAAGGATAACCACAAATACAATTGCAATCATAAAAATGGTTGCCAATTCCCGCCACAAGCGCAACTGAAAACTGGTCATTTTAAATTGATTATTTTTAAGCTGCTTAACAATATTCTGGCAGATGAAGTGGTATATCAGTAAACCAATTACAAAGCCGAGTTTAACATGCATCCATGACATTTGTAATAGCATTGGATGTAATGTTAGCATTGAGATACCTGCCACAACAGAAATAATCATTGCCGGAGCGCAAATGATCTTCCACAGCGTAGCCTCCATTTTGGTAAACTGCTGGAGGAGAATACTCTTTTCAGGTTCTGGCTTTTCATTTGCCTCGGTATGGTAAATAAAAAGACTTAAAATATAGAACAAACCGGCCATCCAGCTGATTACAAATACAATGTGTACTGCAACGAAGTAGTAATAATAGGACTGTAGGGTTTCTATCATTTGATTTTACTTAAAATATAACTATCTACCCAATTTGGAACATCAAGAACTTCGAGGTTTAAAACGCCTTCTTTAATACTTCCAACGAAGTCATGTTTTAATCCCGAATTATCCCATAGGTAAGTTTCATCTACCTTTTTAAGCATATTTATTAATAAATCCATTGTTAAAAAGTAACGCTTCTCAATTTTTTCTGCTCCAACCAAATGACCTCCTTTCAAAACTCTATCCTTTACTCGTTCTATGTTCATCCTTGGCGTCTCCGTGCCTATAAAATAAAGGTAAACCTTATAATTGTTTTGATGAGCAAAACCAATAAGATCTAATTTTGAAGGATGTGAAAATACAGTTTCGAAGCTGAATGATTTTTTATTTCTGATTAATGTATATCGAATAAAATCTGCAATGATGGCAAAATGATAGGAGTTATAAATAGTTGAAAGTGCAATATTTTTAACAACAACATTTTCTCTGACGGCTAAATTCCAACTTTCTGTGTTGAATCCAGCTTTTATAAAAAGTCCACTTTGAAAACAAAACGATGCAAAATCTTCATTGGTTGTATCAATTTCAAAATCAGATAAGTTGAGGAAATTTTTCTTCTGAAATTCTTCCTCCAACAAGTCTGCATTGATAAAAATCTGGGTAGAAAAATAGTTTGATTTTATAGAATCAAACAAAGTAGTTTTACCAGAACCATTCGGTCCGGCAAAAATCCTTAATTTAGGCTGTTTAGGCATTAAAAAATCTTAATTCTCTTTTCAGTAATTCTTCTTCTTTTAAAATTACCTTCTGCTAACTTAACTGAATCTCCGTTATTAAATGTTCTGTAAACTCCATCTGCCTTAACTTCAGTTCTACCTAGATTTAAAGCATCAACAACCCTTAAAACATCTTTCATCTTCTTATTAACGGCTTTAATTAATTGTTTAATTGGCAGCTTATCCTCATCATTTAAAGATTTAACAGTCATATTTTTGAGTTATATAGCTAATATACAAAAATCAAATGATTCAATTAATACCTAAATTCCTTTACTACCTCAATCGCATATTTCACATTATCAAAAGGAATGTCTGGCATGATACCATGACCTAAGTTGAAGATAAATCCTTCTGTACCCCGCATGCGTTCAAATAATTTATGAATTTGTGCTTTAATCACTGATTGATCTGCATATAAAATATGTGGATCTAAATTTCCCTGAACAGCAATACCTGCGGGTAAAGCATTTTTGATGTTCAATAAATCTGCGTTCCAGTCTACCGAAATCACATCAGGTTTAGCTTCCGCCATAATTGGTGCAAAAACCGAACTTCCTTTACAGAAAGAAATTACGGGAATATCTTTTCTGTTTAAATTTGAAATAATTTCCTGAATGTAACGGTGAGAGAATTCCTGATAGTCATTCCAGGATAAAGCAAGTGCCCAACTGTCAAAAATCTGAACTGCGTTAACACCCGCCGCAATCTGAAGATTCAAATAATCAGTCGTTACTTTAGCAATTTTAGCTAATAGTTTGTGTGCTAATTCTGGCTGATTGTGTATAAAAAGCTTTGTTAATTTAAAATCTTTAGAAGAACCACCTTCAATTAGGTAACTCATTACCGTAAAAGGTGCACCTGCGAAACCAATTAAAGGAATATTTCCGTCTAACCGTTGTTGAATCACCTTAATTGCGTCAGCAACATATTGCAATTCATCTAAACAATCTACATTGAGGTTTTCAATATCTTGTGCATTACGTACCGGGTTTGCAAATTTTGGACCTATGCCTTGAGTAAAGCTTAAATCCCCACCCATTGCCTCACCAGTTACTAAAATATCACAGAATAAAATCGCGGCATCAATACCTAATAAATCCACAGGCAACATGGTTACATCTGCTGCAATTTCAGGAGTTTTACACATCTCTAAAAAAGAGTATTTGTTTTTGATCTCCCAATATTGTGGCATAAAACGACCTGCCTGACGCATCATCCATACTGGTGGGCGTTCTGTTTGTTTTGAAAATGCAGCGTCTAAAAATAAATTATTCTTCATGATTTGTAGTTGATCTCCCGTTAATCGTCATGCTGAATTTATTTCAGCATCTTCCTTTTTAGTTGGATACTGAACTGAATTGAGGATGACGTATGGATAAAAAATTTTAATGATACAAAGCTATAAATAAAAAAAAAACGAAGTACCTTTTTATTCCTAAACCGGTGCTTCGTTATTCAAAATGACAATACTTATATTATAATTTGGCTATTTCTCTTTCTATCTTCACAATGATATCCTTTGAACGGGATGACTCTGCAAGTTCTTTAGCCAGTTTTGTATATGCTTCTGCTCTTTCCTTATCTTTTTTTCGCAAGGCTAGATTAGCCAAATGGATTAAAACATATCCTTTTTGTGTTTTCCCTCCTACAGGAAAGCGACTGGCGAGTTGAAAATGATACTCAGCCTGATCATAGTTTTCATCTTTCAAAGCAATGTTACCCTGCATAAACTCGTAATAGCCTCTTCTGTTTTTCGATAATCTTTCCGGGTTTGGAACTTCGGCAAGCATCAGCTTTGCCTTCCCAAATTCGTTATCCTTGAAATATTTTGAAGCCATTAAAACAGAACTATGCCGAAAGTGACTCCAAATGATGAACAGAAATAAGAATCCTGCCACTGCAGCCAGTTCGTATTGAGTATAAAAAACACAAACCAATGCGGCCATTAAAAAAACAGCCATCAATACATACCTGCCGAGACTATTGTACATTAATGAATATCAGTGAATTTGTAGCCTACCCCACGAATCGAGTGGAAATACACCGGATTTTTCTGATCTGGCTCGAAATACTTACGAAACGTTAAAATAAAGTTATCAATCGTTCTGGTAGAAGGATAAACATCATAATTCCAAACAGTTTCTAAGATCTGCTCACGGGAAACGGCATCATTTTTACGCTCAATTAAAAGCTTCAATAACATCGTTTCTTTTTTGGTTAATGGCGTGATGGTGCCATCATCATTTTTCAATTCGAACGAATTAAAATAGATCGTTTTATCGCCGATTTTATAAGAATTTAGCTCTTTTAAATCATCCGATTTTAAACTGCGTTTAACTAAAATACCCACACGAAGAATTAATTCTTCTAAGTTGAATGGTTTAACTAAATAATCATCAGCTCCTTTTTTCAAACCTAAAACACGGTCTTCTGAAGTGTTTTTAGCCGTTAGAAACATAATTGGAACTTCAGCATTTTCTAAACGAATAGTTTCACAAACCTGGAAACCATCCATTTCGGGAAGCATAACATCTAATACAATAAGATTGAAACGCTCTTCTTTAAAAACTTTAAGAGCAGTTTTGCCATCTTTAACGGCATGAACTTTATAACCCTCCAGTTCAAGGTTTAATTTGATAGCATCTAACAAGTGATCCTCGTCTTCTACCAATAGAATTCTTAATTTTTGTGACATAATTGAGATTAACTAAATGTTACTTCAAAAATACTTCCTCGAGGCAGATTGTCTTTTACTGTAATATCTGCATCATGGTATTGTAAAACCTCTTTCACAATAAACAAGCCTAAACCTGTTCCTTTCGCTTTCCTGACATTCTCATTACCAACTCGGTAAAACTTATCAAATATCAGCATTTTTTCGGCATCTGAAATGCCCGGACCTTTATCTGTAACACTTAATCTCAAATGTCCATCCACTTTATCTAAAGCCACATTTACCTCATCGCAAGGACTTGAATATTTAACTGCATTTTCAATCAAATTCGTTACCACTGACGATAAGGCAAACTTGTCACCCATAATCTGCAAATTTGGCTGAATTTGAGCGTTAATCAATTGCTCATTACCGCAGGAATGAACCTGCAACCTGTCTGTAATTTTATAAACCAATTCAGAGAAATTGAATTCCTCCTTTGGAAAACTATAGGAACGGTTTTCAATTTTAGTAGCCAACAGCATGTTTTCAACCAAATCATCTAACCGCTCAATATCCTTTAATGAATTATTTAATAAAGAAACCTGACGGGCTTTATCCAGATCTCTTTTAACAATGGTTTGGATAGAAAGTTTTATTGCGGCAAGTGGCGATTTTAATTCATGAGTGATCGACATTAGAAAATTCTGCTGTTGCTCCCGAAGTTTGTCTTCCCGTTTCAGCGATTGATGCAGAAAATAGCCACCAATGCATAGCAAGAAAAGGAAAACAGAACCCTCCCCCATAATCATCGTCATGCGACTAGGCTGCAAACGCACCACCAAAGTACCCCAGGAAATGAGCTGAATTAATGCATACAGCAGCAATGCATAAAAAATGATAATGGATTTCTTCATTGGTTTACCAGGATTTTTAATTTATTCCTTCTTTAGATAAATTATATTATTTGAAAAGCAAATTTCTATTCGTTTTGGTTAATTCAGTCCCGCTTTTTGTTGCAATCTTTTTCAACTTCTGTCCTTCTAAGGAACGAAGAATTTGTTTTATCGGTTGCAGATGCTTCGTACCTCAGCATGACAGTATATTCAAGGGTTGCTGCAACAAAAAGTATTTCCACTTCAATCGGGTTTAGAGAACTTGGGCTGGTGCAATAAACTTAAAAACCACCCCCAGCCCCTCCTTGAAAATAAGGAGGGGAGTTGCCCCTCAAAGTTTCTAATCAACCCGACTTAATTTGCTTATGTCTTTTATGGTTAAAATTTACTCGATTAAATCTATAAGGTTTTCAAAAACCTTATAGATTTCTACTATTTCTTAAATACCAAATCCAAAGCTTCAAAGATCGCTCTTTTCGCTTTTTCTAATTCTATCTTGGTGTGTGCTGAAGATACGAAACCAACCTCATATCCCGATGGGCCTAAATAAATTCCACGGTTTAATAACTCACGGTGCATGATTTTGAATTTTTCCATGCTACCAGCATCAATATCATCTGCTGATTGAATTTTATCTTTCTCTGTAAAGGCAAACCAAAAAATAGAACCTACCGTAAAAACCTTAAACTTATAATTTCTGGCGGTTGCAAACCGTTGAATGCTGGCCACAAAATCCTGCGTTTTAGTATTTAGATCTTTATAGAAACCAGATCTGTTAAGTTCAGTTAATGTTGCAATTCCTGCAGCCATCGCAACCGGATTGCCAGATAAAGTACCAGCCTGATAAACGCCTCCATCAGGAGAGATATGCCCCATGATTTCAGCAGATGCGCCATACATACCCACTGGTAAACCACCACCTATAATTTTGCCATAAGTTACAATATCAGGTATGATGCCATAATGCGCAGCAGCGCCTTCAAACCCTACACGGAAACCGGTAATCACTTCATCAAAAATTAGCAGTGACTTGTTATCTGTACAAATTTTACGAAGGAATTTGATATACTCTTCATCCTGCATGATCAAACCGTTATTTGCCGGAATACCTTCAATAATTACAGCAGCTACCTGATCCTTAAACTGATGGAAAGCTTGTTCGATAGCATTTTTATCATTTAATGGTATTACAATGGTTTCTTCAGCGAAAGATTTTGGAACACCAGCAGATGATGTTTCACCAAAAGTAACCAAACCGGAGCCTGCCTTTACTAATAATGAATCGCTATGACCGTGGTAACAACCTTCAAACTTGATAATTTTATCTCTACCGGTAAATCCTCTAGCCAAACGAATAGCCGACATCACTGCTTCTGTACCCGAACTGGTAAAACGAATTTTTTCTACAAATCGATTGTTTTTAATAATTAGTTCCGCCAATTCATTTTCTAAAGCTGTTGGTGCGCCAAAGCTCATTCCGTTCTGCATTACTTCAGTAACTTTTTCACGAATTTTTGGATGGTTATGTCCTAAAATTAAAGGCCCCCAACTTCCACAAAAATCAATAAACTGATTACCGTCTGCATCCCAGATGTAACAGCCATCACCCTTTTCAATAAAAAGCGGTGTTCCATAAACCGACTTAAAAGCCCTAACCGGGGAGTTTACGCCACCTGGAAAATACGTTTTAGACTTCTCATATAACTCCGCAGATTTTACTCTCGAAATATCGGGTTTACTTCCGGTATTGACCGGAATATCGGCCTCATTACCAGAAAACATTTTTTTTAATGAATCTAACATTTTTATTAAGCTAAAAGCTAAAAGACTAAAGTCAGAATAAATCGCCATACAGCGCTTTGATCTTTCTGCTTTAGTCTTTTAGCTTAATTACATCCAGTTGTTATTTAAAATATCTTTGATATGATAGGTGGTGATAATGCTTGCACCGGCTCTTGCAAAAGCATGCATGGTTTCCATTACCACTTTTTGTTCGTCAATCCAGCCACGTTCTGCGGCTGCTTTAACCATTGAGTATTCGCCAGAAACATTATAAACGGCAATAGGCAAATTGGTATCCTGTTTTAACCGTTGGATAATGTCCAGATAAGCTAATCCGGGTTTCACCATCAACACATCTGCACCTTCCTGTTCATCCAATTGCGCTTCACGCAAAGCTTCTAAGGGATTTCTAAAATCCATTTGATAAGCTTTTCGATCACCCTTGCTCGGGGCACAATCTGCAGCCTCTCTAAACGGACCATAATAAGCCGATGCAAATTTTGTCGCATGGCTCATAATGGCTGCATTCACAAAACCATTTTCATCCAGTAAATTTCGCATAGCTTCAATTCTACCATCCATCATATCCGATGGTGCGAACATATCTGCACCAGCTTCAGCATGCGCTAGAGCCATTTTCGCAATCACATCAACCGTTTTATCATTTTGAACATAATCGTTCTCCATAATTCCGCAATGTCCATGAGTGGTATAAGAACAAACGCATACATCGGTAACCACATATAAATCATCGCCAAATTGTTTCTTTAATTCACGAACCGCAGTAGGAACCAAAGAATGATCATGATAAGCTGACTTTGCATCGGCCGACTTTTCATCTCCAACACCAAAAAGCATGATTTTATTCAAGCCTTTTTTCATTCCGTCCGCTACATCTTTAACCAAGGCATCAACCGAATAATGGTTTACACCAGGCATGGCATCAATTGCATGCGTAACATTCGTTCCTGGCACCACGAAATAAGGGTACACAAACATATCTTTCGATAGTCGGGTTTCGGCTACCATCTCTCTCACTAACGGGTTCTTTCTTAATCTTCTCGGACGATGTAACATTTTATTTGTATCAAGTAATTATGATCAAGTATCGAGACTTGATCATAGTATTATTTTTAACTGCCGTTTGCCTTCATCTCGTAACTCTGAATTTATTTCAGAGTCTCTTGTGCATTAAAATGCTGAAATAAATACAGCATGACGACTAGGTTTATAAAAGATGCATCAAGATGCTTCGTAAATGGCAATGACGATTTGGTATTTCTTTTTGCTTTGGTCTTTCGGATTAAGCTACCTCTATTTAATTTCTATTCCAAAAACTGCCTCTGCCAATCCAATTTCATCGGGTGAGTAAGGTAAGGCATACTTTACACCCATCTCATCAAACTTTTTACCTGTGGAGTTTCCAATCGCAATCACCTGCTGACCGGGTTCTAATAGATTATCAGCAAAATAGGCATCAACATTGGATGGACTGGTAAAAATCAAAACATCAGCATAACTCTGGTCGATGTTTTCTTCAATTACTGTTTCGTAAATGGGTAAATCAATAATTTTAGCATCAGGCGGTAATGACTTTTGAATGGATTGCAAGGAATCCTGTGCCCTAGGAAATAATATATTCTTTCCTGAAACCAGCTTTGCAAAATCTTCGGCAACCTCTGTGATATCACCGCTTTCACCAACAAAATCGGCAAAGTGACCAAATTTACGCAGAGCATCTTCTGAACCTCTACCCACGACACCAAATTGTGTTTTCTTAGGTAAAAGTGGTTTAAGGTTGAAGAAATATTCCACACTATTTCGGCTGCTAAAGAAAATCCAATCGATATTTTTTAAAATGAATTGGTCTAAAACCGTTACAATAGGAAAAGTACGAATCAACGAGCGACCTTCAATTTCAATATCTTTGGTTTCTAATGCTTTACGAAAATAGCTATGTTCACCAATTTCACGCGAGATAAAAACTTTAGATGGTTTCTTTCTTTCTTTACTAAACTTCGCAACAATTTTTTCTGCTAAACCTTCAGTGGTTGCAGCACGTAAAAACAGGCGCTCCGGAAAATCATCTGCAGTTTCAGCTTTTGAAGTCCACACTTCGAAGGCACCATCTTCTTCCTTACAGTAACAGCCTAATGGCATGTGGCAACCGCCCTCAAACAAGTTCAAAACTTTACGTTCCACACCAACTTCTTCAGCGGTTAATGGATGATGTAGCGTTTGAAGTGCTTCAAAAAGCTCACGATCATTTTCTCTGATTTGTATGGCTAAAGCACCCTGAGCTGGTGCCGGTACAAATTCTGTAGGAGCTAATTCTTCTACATGGAATTCACTTACATCTAAACCTAAACGTTTAATACCTGCTTTGGCAAGCATAATGGCATCGTAGTTTTCATCCCTTAATTTCTGAATACGTGTAGGTACATTACCACGTAGATCTTCAATCTCTAAATCAGACCTTAAGCCCAATAACTGTGCTTTTCTTCTGTTTGATGAAGTACCTACCATCGCACCTTTTTTCAAAGAGAGTTTCTGCGATACATCCACGCAATCTTTTAAAATCAATAGGTATTCAGTGGCTTCTTCGCGTGGAGGAATGGCTGCAATTGTTAAGCCAGCAGGATGATTAGTTGGTAAATCTTTCAGGCAGTGAACAGCCAGATCGATTGTACCTGCCAATAATTCTTCTTCCAATTCTTTGGTAAAAAAACCTTTTCCTTCCAATTTATCCAATCTCAAATTCAGGATTTTATCGCCCTGCGTTTTGATGATTTTAATATCAGCTTCTATTCCAATTGCTGCTAACTCATTTTGAATATGATTAGCCTGCCATAAAGCGAGTTCGCTACCGCGTGTTCCGATGGTTAATTTCTTCACTATAAACATTTAATGAGTAGCAAATTTAAGGTAAATAGTGCTTGAATCTATAAATTGTTTAAAAATGAGACAGTGAGGTTACAGAGAAGGGAGATTGAGATGAAAGTATTACAATTTAAATCATCGGAAGAGGTGCCAATAGCTGGATAGTATTTATTACTTATTCTAATGTGCCTTAAGAAGCTATGATATAAAGTGAAATGAATTAATTTAACCACAGAAGGAAAGTAAGAAAATACAAGTTTAACTTGGTGAGCTTTGAATCTAAAACTCATGCTGTATGGTTAAAACTAAAAATAGAATATAACGCCTAACTTATAACACTTTGCGCTTAAAATTCGCATTCTTTGCGGTTAACCTAGAAGTTAAATTGAGAAAAAACTAAGATTCTTTAACCAGAATTTCCTTGGCCATAATCATTGGCACACTAATACATTTTTTCTCCATGTAATTCATTACACGTTCCAAAACTTCTCGGGATGCTTCGTCCATCTGACTAATTTCGTCAGCAAATACACCATTAAGAGCCGTATTTTTGATTTCTTTGATCTTGCGTGGAACATCCTGCATGGCCAATTCAATCCTACGCTGCTTTAAAACGGTAAAAAATTCAGTGATGTTATTCCCAATAATTTCTTCTGCGTGAACCAATTCACTATAACGTTCCTGAATATTTTTACGGGCGACTTCTTTTAAAGACTCTACTTCAATATAGTGAACCGGATTATTGTGAATAACAGCTGAAGCAACATCATTTGGGATAGCCAAATCAACAATTACCTTTTTACCCGTATCGCCATTTAACAACTTGGCATAAAGTGCTTCGTTAATAATGGCTTCAGTAGAACCTGTACAAGTGATAATGACATCAAAACCCTCTGTAAAATTTTCTAAAGCTTCTAAAGGGTAAGCTTTCCCATTTAATTCTCCGGCCAAAGATTCTGCCTTTGACAGCGTACGGTTAAAAATAGAAAAGTTTGAGTACTTATGTTTGTTAAGATATTTTGCAATATTCTGGTTGGTTTCACCAGCTCCAATAATTAATACACGTGAATTACCACACATATTTAATTCTTTAAGCTTGCGATAAGCAAGAGAAACCACGGAAACCGGATTTTTTGAAATGTTTGTATGCGTATAAACCTCTTTTGCTGTTTTTACTACCCTTTCCATAATCATCCGCATATAATCGCCAGTAAAACCTGCATCACGGCAGTTTTCATAAGCTTTACGGATCTGGGCAAGGATTTCTTTTTCGCCTACAACCAAACTTTCTAAAGAACAAGACGTTCTCAAAAGATGATTGAAAGCTTCTTCATTTTCGTAAACGGTAACATTATCAAGGAAACGCTCCATAAACTCTGGAGGCAAACCCATGTCCAATACAGTAAGAAAACGGGTAACAAATTCTTTATCGGTTTTCTCTTTGGTGAGAAAAACAAACTCTACACGATTACAGGTTCCAATGTAAAAAATTTCGCTAACTGGAAGTTCAGTTTGAATATTCTTCAACCTGCTATCTAAACTCTGGTCACAAATAACTAATTTCCCTAAAGATTTCAGGTCGATGTGGTGATGCGTAAAAGCTATTACTTTTAAATATTCCAAGTGTTTCCGTTGTTAACTATTATCGGGACACAAAAGTAGCACGGATGATGCATGTCACCGTCATTCATCTGTAATTTACGTCAATTTAGAACGGTTTTAAATAAATGCAAAACACTGACAATCGCAACATCCTTTTCAAAATTTTCCTCTGGATATATAGCCTTTTGTATATCCTGGCAGGGATTAATCATTTTATAGCAACACCCAGCTATCATATCATTATGCCAAAATGGTTACCCGCTCATGGGTTTTTAATTTATCTATCTGGTGTGCTGGAAGTTATTTTAGGAATAATGCTGCTTTTTTCTAGAACGAAAAAACTGGCGGCCTTATTCATTATTTTGATGTTAATTGCATTCATTCCTGCACATATATACATGATTCAGATCGCTCCTTTTCTCCTTGGCAAAATTTTAATTACGCCGTTTATGGCTTGGGTGAGATTGCCATTTCAAGTATTATTGATTGCTTGGGCCTGGTATTATTATCGAAATTAGGGTAAATGACAGCAATTTAGCAGCTATAATTTCTTATAAAACCATTAAAGGGCAATGATAACAGAACAAAACTTCACAACAAAATCAGATTTCATAAGTTTATCTTGTACACCAATTCCTTAAATGATGATTATACAAAATGATTTTAGCTTAAGTGGTTCAGACGGAAAACTAATTATCGGAGATATTACTTTTGATGATAAAAATCCAAATACGCCGATCGTACTTTTTGTTCATGGCTTTAAAGGGTTCAAAGATTGGGGCACGCACAATCTGGTTGCCCGATATTTTGCCAGCAATGGATATAGATATATTAAGTTCAATTTATCGCATAGTGGCGTACCAGCAGATCATCCGGTGGATGTTAGCGATATGGAAACCTTTGCCAACAACACCATTTCTAAAGAACTTTTTGATGTAAATGCAGTACTCGATTTTATAATAAAAGCTTATGGAAGCGAAACCGAAGTCAATTTAATCGGCCATAGTCGCGGAGGTGGATTAGCCATTATTGAGGCTTCTCATGATTTACGAATTAATAAGCTCATCACATGGAGCGCGATTTCCAGCTTCAATAGCCTTTGGAAGAAAGAACAGGAAGCGGAGTGGAAAGAAACAGGTAAAATCTTTGTCACTAATGCAAGAACGAAAGAACAAATGCCTTTAAATGTTACGCTGTTAGAAGATTTTGAAGAAAACGCCCAAACGTTTAATATTCTGGATGCAGCGAAACGGATCAATATTCCGTGGTTAATTGTTCAGGGTGATGACGATATCAATGTTCCTTTTGAGCATGCACAGCGATTAGCTGATGCCAATCCGAACAGCATACTGGTGAAAATTGAAGGCGAGAATCACGTGTATGGCGCATCACATCCTTATGAAAACGAAACCCTACCGCCGCTTTTATTTAAGGTTTGCGAACGGTGTTTAACTTTTCTAAAAGAGTAAAGATCAGTGAGGGGGAATGTATGCTTAATCGTTCCCTCTTCCAACAAACCCACGCATATCACTCCCGCTAGGGCTTTGGAAAATTTCTAAATCAAAGTAGGGTACCGCAGCCAAAAGGTGATCGAAAATATCAGCAGCAACTTCTTCAAATTTCTTTAAGCCTTTTTCTTTTGAAAAAACGTAAATTTCAATAGGCAGACCATTTTCTGTAGCCTGTAACTGGCGAACCATAAAAGTTAAATCGGTATTAATTGATGGATTACTTTCTAAATATTTTTCAGCATAAACCCTAAAAGTTCCAATATTCGTCATGTGACGTCCGTTCACCAAATTATTGGGGTTTACCGTATGTTCAGCATTAAATTGCTCGATCTGTAATTGCGTTTCTTTGAGGTAATCTTTTAAAAAATCGATGCTCTGTAAACGGCTGATCAAATCATCATCACAAAATTTTATGCTGGATATTTTAATATTAATGTGGCGTTTGATTCTCCTCCCCTCGCTTTCTTCCATAGCCCGCCAGTTTTTAAAAGACTCACTAACAATAGCATAACTTGGTACTATAGTAACGGTTTTATCCCAATTCCTCACTTTAATGGTGGTTAAATTGATCTCTGTTACTTCACCATCAGCACCATATTTTTCTACGGTAATCCAATCGCCAACACGAACCAGATCGATTGCACTCATTTGCACTGAAGCTACAAAACCTAAAATAGGATCACGGAACACTAAAATGAAAACAGCAGTTACCGCACCAAAACCTCCAAAAATATATAAAAGCGACTGGTTAAGTATGATGGATAAAATCAGTACAAAACCAAAAATGTAGATAATGATTTTGGCTACCTGCTTGTAGCTTCTAATGGGTTTATCAGCATATTTTCGTGATGTTTCCATAATGGAAACCAACGCATTTAAAAAAGCGTTAATGGCGAACATAGTGGCTAATACTACATAGATCTTAGAAAAAATAAGGGCGTAGAAAAACCAGTTTTTAAAATCAATAAAAACATAAGGAACGGCATTGTAGATAATATAGGCACCGAAGATCAATGCAAAAGCCCTGAAAACCCGAAATTCATATAGGGCCTGTTGCCAGTCTGATTTTGTTTTTGCACTTTTTACTACGCCAATAAAAACTTGCCTGGTTACAAAAATTGTGATGAACAAAAACAACGTAACGCTTACTGATCCGATGAGGAAATAGCTGTAAATTAATACGCTACCGGTTAATCCATGTTCGATTAAGAGTTTTCTTAATTCATTAAAAATGGATTCAAACTCGAATAGGTTCATGAGCGCAATTTAGGTTTATTCTTGGAAAGTTAAATGACTTAAGGAAGTGATTAAACCTTCTCTACCCAGTTGCCATCATTTTTAATGATTTCAATTAGTTCATCTAAAGCAAATGCAGTAGTTACATTTTTCTTAACCACTTCCTGACCACGATATAGCGTAATTTTATCAGGACCAGTGCCTACATAACCATAATCAGCATCGGCCATTTCTCCAGGACCGTTCACAATGCATCCCATGATACCAATTTTAAGTCCCTTCAAATGATCGGTTCTGGAACGGATCAGTTGCGTTGTTTCCTGTAAATCGAAAAGGGTTCTGCCACAACTCGGACAAGAAATATACTCTGTTTTACTGATGCGCGTACGAGTGGCTTGCAAAATACCAAAGCTTGTTGAATTAATGAGTACTAAGTCCTGACCTTGTGCATCCATCCAGATTCCATCACCAAAACCATCAGTAAATAGTGCACCAAAATCTGTTGCAGCATAAAGCATTAGTGTATCTGCATCTAAATTTTCATAACTTCTTCTAATGATTACCGGAATTTGAATGTTTCTGTTTTGCAAGGCAACAAAAAATGCTCTTTGTTCTGCCATTCCATGCTGAGCAGAGGTTTCAAGAATGAGCACAACATTATTTAGTGGTGTAGTTGTTAAACTGGTCTGTTGGCTCGCATCAATCCTGACGAAATTCAAAAACTCATCCTTTACTTCAGCCCTGCTAAATTCTTCCAAAGAAAATAGAGGGTGACAATTGTTTTTATCACTAAGATTTAGCCATGTATTATAATTATAAATCTGTTTTAAATTTCCAGGGAAAGAAAATGAAGGTAAGTTATCCCCTAAAAAAACCAGGTCACATGCCTGATCGGCCAGGTTATATTTATCTAAACCCGCACTATAATTATAGCCAACCGAACTCAAAAAATAAGGATCTTTTAGGTTTTCCTTTGAAACATCTATCATTACTAAAGGATGATGATGATCACCAATGTGCTGAACAGATTGTGTAATTCTTCTGGAATAGGCATATGGAGAATAAGTTGGAAGTTGAGTGTTAAGAGTTGGGAGTATAATCGACGACTCCGAACTTCGAGCTTCAAACTCCAAACTCCTTTTCACATACCGATCAGCCAAAGCTTTTGCTACTGGTGCTTCAAATTCAGGATCTTCGGTTAAGGAAACACGAATAGTATCACCCAAACCATCTTCTAACAAAGTACCAATTCCTACTGCAGATTTAATTCGTCCATCTTCGCCATCTCCTGCCTCTGTTACGCCCAGATGCAAAGGGTAATTCATGCCTTCTTTCACCATGGTTTCAACCAACAAACGATAAGCCTGAACCATTACCTGTGTATTACTGGCTTTCATAGAGATGACCAGGTTATAATAATTTTCAGCCTCGCACATGCGGATAAATTCCATAGCCGATTCCACCATTCCTCTTGGTGTATCGCCATAATGACTCATAATCCGATCAGAAAGCGAACCATGGTTGGTTCCGATACGCATGGCCGTACCGTATTCTTTACAGATTTTTATAAGTGGAATAAATTTTTTATTGATTCTTTCTAGTTCAGCTGTATAGGCATCTTGCGTATATTCCAGGTTTTCGAATTTCTTCTTATCGGCATAGTTGCCGGGATTTACCCTTACCTTTTCTACAATTCTTGCCGCCATTTCAGCCGCATTAGGGGTAAAATGAATATCTGCTATCAGTGGAACATCATAGCCCCGGAAACGTAATTCCTTTTTAATATTGGCTAAATTTTCAGCTTCTTTTATGCTTGGTGCTGTAATACGAACATATTCACATCCAGATTCTACCATACGAATGGTTTGTTCAACCGTTCCAATGGTATCCATGGTATCGGTTGTTGTCATCGATTGGATACGAATGGGATTATGACCACCCAATGCAATATCTCCAATCTTAACTTCGCGGGTTAAAAACCTGGAATACTGCGTTAAACTGTTGCAATACCCTCCACCTAACTCATGCTTTACCGATAAATTTTCCATGCTACGGCAAAGATAAGCTAAATGTTTAATTGTTAAATTGATGGATTGTTAAAATATTTCAAACAGCATAAGTTGGTTTTGCTATAAATTCGAAGCAATTTCGTGCATATTTTTCTATCAATTTATACCAATTTAGGTGAGTTTTTCCTATATCAATCTATCTTTAATCACTAAAGTCTCGGCAGTAATGTCATGCCAGCACTGATTTTTTTTATTAAGAAAGCTATACAGATAACCAAAAAAAACTGGAGTTACGGACAAGATTTTAGAAAAATTGCGTGCTATGGAGCGACTTATAGTTATCCTGCTGCCTTCTAAATCTGTCACTTTGATATTGAGTATCCTTTTACCAATAGTGGCTTGCTTTAATGATGATTCCGCAAATACACCATAAATTAATTTAACGATAAAAACAACAGGGAAAGGCACTAGAAAAGCCATAATCCTTTCATCTTTCCCCTGAATAAAAATATAACTGATGAGAATGATAACGGTGTAAATACCAAAAATAATAAAATGATCGATCACTGAGGCCAATAAGCGCTGGTCAAACGCGGCAAAATATTGCGGCGCTGTTTTTTGATATTTAAAGCCAAGAAGCTCACGCAATTCGGGAATTGCATGAGCTTCTTTATAATCGTCCATTCCGGGTTTCCGAATGAAGGTATTAGGAGTAATATTTAAATTTTGAAGATCAGATAAACCATACGGGCCTTGCGGCTTACCATTAATTACAACTGTATATTCTTTATCAGGATTCATTGGATTTGGAGATTTTAGGATCAAAGTTTTTAAAGGCCAGACCATGTATAGCCTTAAACATTCCGCACTCAAACCTTCAACCTTTTTAGTATCTACTCACTTCAAAGTTACTTAATCCTCCATCTAAATTGATGAAAATTTTGTGAGTAGATGTTTTATAATTCGAAGTTTCATAAAGACCATCACTGATTTTTTCAAATCCTTCAAAATCTTTTGCAGATAAGCCGGTTTGCGTTTTTATTCTGCAACCTGAATTAACGGGAACTTTAATCTTAACATCTGCCACCCCTGATTTTACAATCACATCCGTAATTGGCAGTAATTCGCCAAATTGAATATCCAGAGCCGCAGCCCCACCATCGAAACGGAATGTACGTACTTTATAGTCCCTGAAATCAAGATCAGCCTCGCCCGCTCCTAGTTTCATTAAAATATCCCAATTTGCAGCTTTATTTAAATTAAAGTCAACATTGTCAGAGCCGTTATTAAAGTTCCATTTTTTTCTTTTATCATCCAGCTGAAAAGTAAGAACTGTAGCACTATCTGTCACTACTTTTTTTAATGAAAAATTACCATTTTTCCCTTTAACATTTGCATCAATCAATTCAGAAGTTTCTCCGTTTAAATTAAAGGAGATTCCGCCACCTGAAATGTTTAAGATAGTTTTCTTTGCATTATCTGTAGATACAAAAGGTTCGGAAAGTTTAAATTCTCTAACGGACGTATCTCCATTATTATCGTCGTCATCTTCATCATTGTTGTCGATATCAATATCTACACCATTTTTTAAGTGTCTGCCCCACCATGAACTATGCTCAGGAACTTGTTGTCCTCGGATAAAGAGAAATGACAAGGCCACTACCAATACAGCAATGGATATAATACTGCCTGTTTGAGAACTATTTCTATTGAATAAAATATTCAGTCCACCAATGATTAGGAATATTGGCCAAAAGCCCCATACATTACGCCAATAAAAATTGATAATCCCAAAGTTTTCGAGTAGAAGTACACCACCTATAAAAAGCAGTAAAATACCCCAAATTAATCTATCTAATTTCATAAAATTTATAATTGAGGAGGGTTAGTTGTTATATTATCTTTAGACTCTTGAGGCGTTGATTCTTCATGTGTTACAACAGTTTCTGAAAAGTCTGCCTTTTTATCTTCTTCAGCAGCTTTTTGTTGTTGCTGAAAAGCTTGCCAATCGTTTTTTCTTTTTGATTTAGCAATAATGCTGATTCCTAATGCAATAAAAATTAACGGCCACATAAACTTGAATAAGTTTCTAATGGTAAACCAATCCGGAATAAAATCCATTTCCCGCATTAAAAAGAAGCAGCCAATCACGAGCATAACTAAACCGGCAACTGTCCGCCCGGTATCATTAGGTTTATTAAACTTGCTAAAATCTGGTTGGGTTTCAAAAGCAGTTTTTTGAGCACCTTCATTTACAGGTTGTGTCCAATTCGCATTTCCATTGCCTACAGGTCCGGTAAATGGAGGAGGATTACCAAATGGTGCATTATTTGGATTGTTCTTGTTAAAATAATCATTAAACTTTGAAAATCTAAAAGCGGGATCATTGTTAACCGGAACAATTGCCCACATGATGATATAAGCGATCAAGCCAGCCCCGGCCATAAAAATGGTAGACAATACAAATAATAATCTGATTATGGTAACCTCTACCTGCATGTAGTCTGCAAGTCCTGAAGCTACCCCGGCAATCATCTTATCGTGTTCGTTTCTAAAAAGCTTCTTTTCCATAATGCTGTTTATTTTATGTTTAAAAATCCAGCGGAGTGATTAAAACCTCATCAACATTAACCCCTTTACTCAGCGTTAAAATGGTATAAAGTGTTTCTGCAATATCAACGGGCTGTACAAATTTCTCATCAGGTATAGTTGTTCCTTCCCAAGAAGCTGTTTTTGTTGAACCCGGCAAAAAGGCTGTTACTTTAACATGGTGTGGTGCTAACTCTTGCCGCAATACATGATTAAGACTTAGCATCGCTGCTTTTGTTACACTATAACTACCACCATTTTCTACAGGAGTTTTGCTCGCTACCGAACAGATGTTGAAAATATGTCCAGAGCGCCTTGAACGCATTTCTTTCCCAAAAAATTTACTGATATAATAAGCTGCATTTACGTTTAGCGCTTGCTGCTCTTCGAAAACTTCATCAGATTCATCTAACAAACTTCCAGGCAGATAAATACCTACATTATTAACGAGAACATCTATATCACCAAATTCATTTCTTACCTGATGAAGAAATTGATACACTTCTTCTTTAACAGAACAATCTACCTGATAAGTTTTAATCATTCGATCTGGCAGTGAAAGTTCTTCCTGCAGTTCATCTAAATCATGCGAACTTCTGGCTACCAATGCTAAATCGTACCCTGCTGCCTGGAGTTTAATAGCTATTGCCCTTCCAATACCTTTTGTTGCGCCCGTGATTACTGCTCTCATTTCTTATGGTTTAATTTTTGTTAACAAAAAACCATATTAATAATCAAAACCACGAATATTTTTTGAATTATCAAAGACCGACAACTTTTTTATCGTTTCTTTGTAGTAATATAATAATCATTTAAATTAAGCAATACATACGGAATGAATTTTACCAATTTCGGGAGATACATCCTGCTACTCAAATCTGTATTCAGAAGGCCGGAAAAACTTAAAATATATTTGAAGGAAATTGCCAAGCAAATGGATTATGTAGGTGTGGGCTCTCTTGGGCTTATTGCCATCATTTCTACATTTATTGGTGCAGTAATGACGCTTCAGATTGCTTTCCAGCTGGTGAGTGACTTTATACCAAAAACCATTATAGGTTCGGTAAACAGAGATTCGAGTATTCTGGAATTAAGTCCAACCATCAGTGCTATTGTTTTGGCAGGAAAAATCGGCTCTGCTATTTCTTCAGAGATTGGCTCCATGCGGGTAACTGAACAAATTGATGCCCTTGAAATTATGGGAATTAATGCTCCAGGTTATTTAATTCTTCCAAAAATCATCTCAGGCATTACTATGGTACCTATGTTGGTTATCATTTCTATGTTTTTAAGTATCTCTGGTGGTTATTTGGGTGGTTCACTATCAGGTGCAGTTACTCCATCAGAATATCTTCAGGGGATTACAACAGACTTTAACCCTTACACTATTGTAGTTGCTTTAGTAAAGGCTTTTGTTTTTGGTTTCATTATTACATCCGTTCCTGCATATGAAGGTTTTTATGTTCGTGGCGGGGCTTTAGAGGTTTCACAAGCGAGTACCAGAGCAGTTGTAATTAGCTGTATCTCTATTCTTGTTTGCGATTATTTAGTTACTCAATTGTTATTGTAATGATCGAAGTTAAAGATATATACAAATCATTTTCAGGTAATGACGTTTTAAAAGGCATTTCTGGAAAGTTTGAAGAGGGTGTTACCAACTTGATTATAGGCGGCTCCGGCTCCGGAAAAACCACTTTGCTGAAATGTATGGTAGGTTTACACCAGCCAGATTCTGGTTCCGTTTTATATGATGGACGCGATTTTACACCAATGACTTACGAACAAAGAATCGAAGTTCGTAAAGAAATCGGAATGCTTTTTCAGGGTTCTGCCCTATTTGATAGTATGACGGTAGAGGATAACATTATGTTTCCTCTCAATATGTTTACCAATCAAACTAGGAAAGAAAAGCTGGAACGGGTAAATTTTTGCCTGGAACGGGTTAATCTGGCTGGAAAAAACGCATTATTTCCGGCAGAGCTTTCAGGCGGGATGAAGAAACGAGTGGGTATAGCACGTGCCATCTCAATGAATCCTAAATATTTATTCTGTGATGAGCCTAACTCTGGATTGGATCCAAAAACTTCAATCGTTATTGATGAATTAATTCAGGAATTAACGGAAGAATTTAAAACCACCACCATTGTGGTTACGCATGATATGAACTCTGTAATGGGTATTGGAGATTATATTTTATTTCTACATGAAGGAAAGAAATTCTGGGAAGGCAGTAATAAAGAAATAGCGCATACGGATATCAAAGAATTGAACGACTTTGTATTTGCAAGTAGCTTTATGAAAGCTGCTAAAGATAAGTTTTAAGAAAATTCTTATATTTGTTTAATGACTACGGCTACAAAAAACATCATTCACAAATTAGAAACCTTACCAGAAAGCATGGTAAACGAGGTAGAAGATTTTATTGATTTTTTAAAAGCTAAACATTCGAAGGGCATTTATAAAAAAGGTATTGATCAGAGTCAAGTTGTTGAGGAGCCAAAAAGCTTGTATGGTGCTGCAAAGGGATTATTTATTGTTCCTGATGATTTTAATGATCCTATGGAGGATTTAAAAGAATATATGTAATGCATATTTTAATTGATACGCATATTTTTATCTCTTTAATTAATGAAGATCATCGTCTTGAAAAATCAATCATAAGCAATATCGAAGATCCCAAAAATGATAAATTTTTAAGTATTGCCAGTTTATGGGAAATTGTCATAAAAACTAATATAGGTAAACTTACGGTTACCAGAGACCTTGAAGAAATGTATAGCGTAATAGGTGATTTCAATATATCAGTTCTCAATATACAAAAACACCATCTTGACAGTTATTTGTCTCTACCCCTAATTCATCGAGATCCTTTCGATAGATTGATTGTTGCTCAAGCACTGGCAGATAAACTGACGTCAATAACCGATGATCAACACATCAGAAATTATCCAAATTTAAAGTTACTTAATACATGATACAATTATTGGCCCCAACGCACTGGAAAGATTATGAACTTATTGACTGCGGGGATTTTGAAAAATTAGAACGTTTTGGAAATGTGATTTTAATCCGTCCTGAACCACAGGCTGTATGGAAAAAAACATTATCAGAATCAGAATGGAAAAAAACAGCTAATATTACATTCAGAGGTCGGTCAGCAACTTCGGGAGAGTGGGTTAAAAAAAATCAATCCATATCAGATCGCTGGCATGTGGAATATAAAAATAACGAAGTTGCTATTAAACTTCGCTTAGGCTTAACCTCTTTTAAACACGTTGGTGTGTTCCCTGAACAAGCTGTTAATTGGGATTACATTTCTTCATCTATTAAAAAATTTAAAACTCCCCAACCTAAGGTTTTAAATTTATTTGCCTACACAGGTGCTGCCTCATTAATTGCAAACGCAGCCGGAGCTGAAACTACTCACGTTGATTCCATTAAACAAGTAGTAACCTGGGCCAATGAAAACCAGGAACTTTCTGGATTAAAAAATACCCGTTGGATGGTGGAGGATGCATTGAAGTTTGTTAAGAAAGAACTAAAGAGAGGTAAAAAATATAACGGCATTATTTTAGATCCACCAGCTTACGGACATGGTCCAAATGGCGAAAAATGGAAACTGGAAGATCATATTCAGGAAATGATGCAGGATGTAGTTCAGCTTTTAGATGAACAGGAGCATTTCTTAATTTTAAATACCTATTCATTAGGATTCTCTTCTGTGATTGTAGAAAATTTAATCCGTACCTCTTATCCAAGTGTTCAAAACTTAGAAACCGGTGAATTATATTTACAAGCTACTGCAGGTATTAAACTACCTTTAGGTGTTTTTGGTAAATTCTGTAACATATAATTTAATTGTTTTAATTCACCAAATTTCCATATCTTTTCCGCTTAAAAGCCAGTTTTAAAAAACTGTAATACTTTAACAAACTATTATATTATCTATGAAATTTCCCAAATTAGCAGGCACCATTATTCTCGGTTTCGCTGCGATAAGTTTATTTGCAAACTGCAATTCAGATGGCAAAAGCAGCAATGGCACTGGCAAGAATGCATCTGATACTACTAAAAAGAAAGCAGATTCAACAGCAAACGTGATGAAGCCTGTTGATCCAAAATTATATGATTCGCTGGTTAAAAAACTGGCAAATGGTGATACAACAGGAAAGTGGCCAGTTAAAAACCAACCTGTTCCACTGGCCGGCGCAATTTTGCCATTTAAAAGAATCGTTGTTTATTATGGAAACCTACACTCTAAAAAAATGGGTGCTTTAGGTGAATATGCACCAAAAGAAATGTGGCAACGTTTAAATGCAGAAATCAAACGTTGGGAAAAGGCTGATCCATCCACACCGGTACAAGCTGGTTTGCATTATATCGCTGCAGTAGCAAGCGGAACACCGGGAAAGGATAAAAAATACATCAACAGAATGGGAAATAAACAGATTGATTCTGTTTTGAAGATCGCTCAAATGCAGCCAAATACCATTGTATTTCTTGATTTGCAAGTTGCACTAAGTACCATCAAAGCCGAACTTCCACATATTGAAAAATACCTTCAAATGCCAAATGTACACTTAGGAATAGATCCGGAGTTTTCGATGAAAGATGGTTCTCTTCCTGGTAAAAAAATCGGAACTTATGATGCTGCTGATATCAACTATGTAACAGGATACCTTGCTGACATGGTTAAAAAATATAACTTGCCTCCGAAAGTATTTGTTTTACACCGCTTTACTAAGAAAATGGTAACCAACTCCGCAAACATTAAATTACGTCCGGAAGTACAAGTGGTTATACACATGGATGGATGGGGTGAACCCGAGTTGAAGAAAGGTACTTATCGCCATTTCGTTTATGGCGAACCCGTACAGTTCACAGGTTTCAAACTCTTCTATAAAAATGATTTGAAAAAAGAACCTAAACGATTAATGACTCCGGAAGAGTTATTAAAACTTACACCGAAACCGATCTACATTCAGTATCAATAATAAAAAATCCCTAGATTGCACCGCCCCCAAAAAGTTAAACACTTATTGGGGGCTTTTTTATTATTCAAAGATTTTAAGGTCGAAAACGACTCGAAATTATGTTTACTATAAATTTTCAAAAGTTAACAATGCATGCTGGCTTGCCGTATGAATATCTCGCCAAACCCGGTTAATTTCAGATTCCTTTTTCGCAGCTTCCAGTCCGCAATAAGGAAAAAGTGTATCTGTAGCTCTTCTGCAAGCATGAGTAAGTTTTCTACTTACCTTACTTACAGTTTCCAGCTGCTGATGATCGATCACTCCTACGTTAATTAGCTGATTCCAAGACTCATCAAAAGCTTGATAAAATTGAATCTTTAAAGTTTCAACTTCTGTTTTGCATTTATTTAATTCCATGTTGAAGAAGGCTATTTGATCTTCATTGTATCTGCGCAAACCAGTACGTGACAAAAAAGAACTTTCAACCAACTGAATAAAGTGCTGCCCCATGCCAAGACTATTTACAGCCAGCGTAGTTTCTGCCAGTTGTAAAAAAGGGTAATCAAAGCCTTGATCGGCCACTTTAATATCATCATTTATCTTAAAGGTTCTATTTAACGGTACAATCAAATCTTTTACTTCGAATGCATGGCTTCCTGTTGCAATCAAGCCAAAATATGACCAGCCAGATAGAATTTCCACTTCTTCTTTTTTAAGGATAAAAGACATGACTTCAGGATTTCCATCTTCATCTAAAAGATCAGTACCATCCATTTCCTTTATAGTACAGTTTGCTGTAAAAATAGTTGCGTGCAAAGCACCACTGGCATATTTCCAATGACCATTTATCAGGTAACCATTTTCAGTTCTAATGGCTGTTCCTCCAACAGCACCACTACCTGCAAAACAAACTTCCCTTTCGGCAAAGATTTCTTTCGCTAATCCCTGATCTAAAAAACCTGCAAACCAGGCTGCGCCCGCACAAAGTGTAACTGTCCATCCTAAACTTCCGTCAGCCTCTGCCAGTTCCTCTTCCAACCTTAAAATTTCAGGAAGTTTTTTCCCCGCTCCTCCATAAACTTCTGGCACAAAAAGCTTAAACCAGTTTCCCTGATAAGCAAGTTCCAGAATTGCCGGATATAGCTCACCCATTTCTTCAGATTGCGCTGCAAATTCTTTTACTTTTTCCTGCCAGGTTTGTGTTAATGTATTTCGCATATTTTTTCTGTTTATTTATTTCCACGGTAATGTTGAATTCGTAGAAAACAACTTTGATTGTGAAAAACTAGGCCATTCTAAGGTTTCTTTTGCCAATAATTTTCTTCCATTCTATAAAACCGAGTATCGCTACCACAAAAAGAAAAGTAGTTAAGCAGGCCATCAGTGGTAGCTTTTTATGAAATAATAAGGGAATAGCAACGATATTGGAGATATTAAGGAAAATCCAGTTCTCAATTTTACGTTTTGCCAGCAGCCACATTCCTGCCCATGCAGTTGATGAAACAAAGGCATCAAGAAGCGGTACATCAGAGTCTGTGTGATTTCGTAATACAAAATACAAAATGAAGAAACCTACAGTGGAAATCAATATGGCGATTAACAACTCTTGGTTTGTACTCCATGATACTTGGTTCTCGCCTTCAATCTTGCGCTTTTTCCAAATCATCCAGCCATAAACACTCATCACCAAATAATAAATACTGAGCAACATTTCTGCGTATAGCTTCACATTAAGCAAAAGAAACATGGATAAAAGAATGGAAATAATTCCAGTAGGATATAACCAGATATTATTTTTTTTGGCAAGTAAAACCTCAGAAACACCGAAGCCAACGGCGAGCCATTCTATGATTGAAGTATGTAGAATTTGTTGTTGAAAAAGCCTGAACCACTCTTGAAAATTCATTTACAATAATTTTGTCTTGCGACTAATAAAAAATAATTGAAACTGCTTTCAGGGCGAAACAGTATTTTGAATTTAACCTCTTCCCTACGTCGGCATTATCCGAATCAGGTAGTGTAAGGCAGAGGGATGGAGGATTTAAAAGCGGAGGGTTTGGAAACCATCTACCTTTAGATCTTACACCTTCTACCTCTTTTGGGTGTAATCTCAGCCAATGGTTGCAATAGAAATCGCAATGTCACTAGCACCCCTTTGAGTAAGGCAAATATAGTTTTTAAATTGATAGGTTTTGGTTCTATATGGAATTTACATTTCCACCTTCATCAGGCGACTGATATTGTGTTTCGGTTGGTGAGACACCAGACCGATAGGTTGTTGAAGATAGCGGTCGTGTTAAGATTGCTTCGTGCCTCGCAATGACGACCGTTATTGTTCGGCATTCTAAATAACAAGATTCTACAGGTTGGTGTCTCACCAACCTACCTATGTTTTATCGCGATAATGCCTCGAGGAAATCACTTTGCAACGAATCGCCCTCCTGAACTTGATTCAGGATCTTACCTAAATAGTTGTGAATTATCCCTCGCATTAACGACCTATACTAAAACAACCCTAATTGCCCTTTGTCATCAATCTCTATATCATTAGGATTGGTGATTTCAAAATCAACTTTTTTAGCTGGTTTTTCTTCTGCCTTTGGTTTCTCTTTAAGTTTAGTTTTCTCTTCTTTTGCAGCCGCAGGTTTTGGTTTTTCTATTCCCTCTTTTTCAATAGTTTTTTCTTCTGTCTTGGTTTCTTTCTCTATAATTTCTATTGGTTCCGGAGCTGGTTGCTTGACTATCGGCTTTTCTTCCACCACCATTTTCTCTTCAACAGTAGGCGCTATCTTGCGTTCAAACTTCGGTTTCGGTTGTTCCACCACTGGCGTTTCTGCAACCTTTTCAATTTCTTCAGGTTCAGCTTCCTCAATTGTTACAGATTCAGTAATAACTTCTTCAGCAGTTTCCGTCTCATTTAGATCTTTATCTTCTCCTCCAGGTTCATTTTCATCCGATTCTTCTACCTCAATTTCAGGCTCTAACAGCACTACCTTTTGTACATCATGTGGAGACAAACGATTGCCATTGGCTTTCAAACCTTTTACATCAATTAACTCTGCAAGCATTAAATCTAGTGTCTCTGGAATTTGTGTTTTACCTTTAAGCACATCAACAACTACCTTCGCTGCCGGATGAGCCGTTAAAAACAATAACTTCGATTTCTGCTCTTCGCTGATAAAAATTGTTTTCCTACCAATAGACTGTAACTCAAAAACAAAACGCTTAATGAAATAATTCTGTGCTTTGCCTTCAAAATGAACTGCAGCAAAGATCTTTTCAGGATCAAATTTCTCAATC
The DNA here is from genome assembly GCF_004340665.1 of Pedobacter psychrotolerans. Lineage (GTDB taxonomy): Bacteria > Bacteroidota > Bacteroidia > Sphingobacteriales > Sphingobacteriaceae > Pedobacter > Pedobacter psychrotolerans. Next base: position 66,786 of record NZ_SLWO01000001.1, on the reverse strand, counting down.
AGAATTAAGCCGTCATCAAAATGATTGCTCAATTCAAATGAGCTCAATTCATAATAACCATCCTTATGCACCTGCAAAATTCTGTCATCGCCATCAAACTCACCAAGATATTTCCCTCTGCCATCTACATTTAAACGCTTTAATAAATCATCATACCAGATTTTTAACCCTGACAGCGTGGAAACGCCTTTACTTTTTAAGGTAATTTTTTTAACCGGATATTTAGAAATAATATTCCCTTGCGATCCACGACCTTTAATGGCCACTTCCGCAAAATCCTGATCAAACTGAAGTTTACGTAATTTAGAATGCGGTTTCAGAGCCACATTTATAATTTCTGCTTCACCATTCGGATTGGCCGTAAAATATAAAACTTTCGAACCTTTTGATCCTTTGGTTAAATCGTATTCTTTATCTCTTGTTACGCCAACCACTGCAAAACGTTTAATGTAAGCTACTCCTGTGCCACCATCTTTATAAATCATATTATAGATGGTTCGTTCGTCGTTTTTCTTAAAAACCTGGGCGTGGATAATCCCCTTCCCAACGAAGGTTTTATCCGCAACTTTGGTAATCATGCATTTCCCATCCTCACGGAAAACGATTACTTCATCTATATCAGAGCAATCTGCAATAAACTCATCCTTACGCAAGCCTGTGCCGATAAAACCATCTTCACGGTTGACATATAATTTTACATTTGCTAAAGCTACTTTTGAGGCTTCCACCCGATCAAACAAGCGGATTTCAGTTCTGCGCTCTCTTCCTTTTCCATATTTATCTTTTAATTTCTGGAACCAGGCTATGGTATAATCTGTAAGGTGTTTCAAATGATTTTTAACCACCTTAATCTCATCTTCCAGATTTTTCATTTGCTCATCGGCTTTTTTCACATCAAAACGGGTGATGCTACTCATCGGTTTATCGATCAGCTTTTTAAAATCTTCTGGCAAAATTTCGCGGTAAAGCGAGGGCTTGAAAGGTTCGAACAAGCGGTGTAAAACCTCCACTACGGTATCAAAATTAGTAGAGTTTTCATATTCAGGATTTTTATACATCCCCTCCTGAATAAATATTTTAAGTAAGGAACTGAAGAAAATTTTCTCCTGCAATTCATGCAGACGAATCTCAAGTTCTCTTTTTAATAAACGTTTAGTGTGTTTTGTATTTTCAATCAGAATATCGTTCACACTTAAAAAGTGTGGCTTATCTCCCTGAATAATACAGGTATTTGGAGAAATGGACACTTCACAGGCGGTAAAGGCATATAATGCATCAATGGTTACATCAGGCGAAATTCCCGGAGCCAGATGCACGATAATTTCTACATGTGCTGCGGTACTGTCTTCAATTTTTTTGATTTTGATTTTGCCTTTATCATTGGCTGCCAAAATACTGTCGATTACCGAACTGGTTGTGGTACTGTAAGGAACTTCAGTAATTACCAGCGTTTTCTTATCCTTCTCTGTAATTTTCGCCCTAACCCTGATTTTTCCACCCCGTTGTCCTTCATTATAATTCGAGAAATCAGCCATCCCCCCGGTGAAGAAATCGGGTACAATATTTGGTCGAATATCTTTTAATACCTCAATGGAGGCATCCAGCAATTCATTGAAATTATGCGGCATTACCTTCGTAGCCAAACCTACGGCAATACCTTCTGCTCCTTGCGCCAATAACAAGGGAAATTTAACAGGTAAAGTGATTGGTTCGTTATTCCGTCCATCGTAACTTAATTGCCATTCGGTAGTATCCGGATTGAAAACTACCTCATTTGCAAATTTCGACAAACGGGCTTCGATGTAACGTGGAGCCGCAGCGCTGTCGCCGGTAATGGGATCGCCCCAGTTACCCTGCATGTCTATGAGTAAATCTTTCTGACCAATTTGCACCATCGCATCACCAATGGAGGCATCACCATGTGGGTGATACTTCATGGTATTTCCGATTACGTTAGCCGCCTTATTAAAACGCCCGTCATCCATCTCTTTCAATGAATGCATAATCCGCCGTTGTACAGGTTTTAAACCATCATGGATATGCGGAACGGCACGATCCAGGATCACATAAGACGCATAATCCAGAAACCAATTTTCGTATAAACCATTAATTGGCGTTACGGTATGCTTGTGTTCTTCGTTTATGTTTTGGTCTAATTCTTCACTCATCTATTTACAAAATTGGCAGCCGTAAATATAATAAAAATGATCTCACCGAATGAACAGAGGTTATGCACATTCAATGTGCACCTTTTATGGAATGATATAAAAAATTAAGTTTGGCAGTTTTGATGCAGCGGTTATTTTTTATGATGCTAGTTTTTTAGCTTCGATAAAGTGCTATCTTTCCAACCTATCTTCTACAAAAGAAAAAGGCAGCAAACTTTTTACGCTTGGCACTTTTAAAATCTCGCCGTTGAGACAATAAAAAATCACTTCAATTGGCGTTGCTTGTTTACGTTCAAATTCTGCCATTACCTGCAAACAACCACCACATGAGGTAATGGGTTTTGTGATATTGAAGTTATCAGTTTGGGCAGTGATGGCCATACTTTCAATAATGGCATTGGGTTGATTGGATCCGATAGAAAATAGTGCAACACGTTCTGCACACAATCCTGATGGATACGCCAAATTTTCCTGGTTGCTACCAAGAATAGTTTCGCCTGATGCTAAACGGATTGCCGTACCTACTCTAAATTTTGAGTAAGGTGAGTATGAACTTTCTAAGGCCTGTTCTGCTTTTTTACAAAGTGACTGATCCTGTTCACCTAATTCACCAATGCCTGTATATTGCTCAAAACTAATATTCAGATTTAATAATTTCATTTATAATTGATTATCAATCCGCTAATGTTAAATTTTTGTAGCGGGTGAACAATTTAGTTTATTTTTTGTATTATTTATAAATATGCCATTAAAATTAATTTTATTGGTATGCTTTTAGCATTTAAAAACCATCAAACACTATCTGCTTTGAATAAATACGTACGTAAAAGTCTAAAAATTTTACTTTGGGTTATTGCTTCAATAATCATCCTGGTTGTAGGTATAGCCCTCTCATTAAACATTCCTGCCGTACAAAATTTTGTAAAAGGAAAGGCCATTAACTACCTTAAAACCAAAACTAAAACCGAAGTTAGTTTAGAAAGCATCAAGATTGCCTTGCCAAAGGATGTGGTATTAAACAAATTTTACATTGAAGACCGGAAGGGCGATACGCTATTATACGCTGAAAAATTAGCAGTAGACATCAGCCTATTTAAATTACTAAAAAATACGGTTGAAATTAATAATATTGAGTTAAAAAATATTCGTGCGAATGTAAAGCGCATTAATCCCGATACCACTTTTAACTTTTCCTTTTTGGTTGACGCTTTTATGAGCGATCAGAAAAAACCTGAACAAAAAGTTGATCAGGATACAACTTCCACACTTAAATTCTCTGTAGATAAAGTTTCTTTCGAAGATATTGGCATTACCTATCGAGATGATGTGGCCGGAAATGACGTGAAGCTTTATTTAGGTGCATTGAAAACTAAATTAAAAACATTTGATTTAGCCAACCAGCATTATATAATTAAAGATCTTAACTTAAATAATACTTCTCTTAAATACCTTCAGCAAAAACCTTTAACGCAATTGGTACAGCACATTACCAACAGCGTAGATAGCAGCCAGAAAGAAACAGGCAAACTGCCTTTAATTGAAGTGGAGAATTTTGCCTTTAACAATGTTAAGGTAAATTATGATGATCAGATCTCCACAACCAAAGCCATTGCCGATGTAAATGAATTAGGCTTAGTAAATTTAAAGGTAGATCTAACGAATAGTAAATATTCTGTAGAGGATGCTAAATTAAATAAATCAAATATCCTTTTTGCCTTTAAACCTGCGCCAAGCAATGAATTAAAAAAGGTTAAAGACACTGTTGTTCCAGAAAAATCACCTTTGGGCTTGATGATTAAAAATATCAGCCTAGCGGATAATAATTTTCAATTTGACAACCTGGGTGCAAAAGCTGCTCCTAAAGGCATGGATTTCAATCACCTTAAAATTAGCGGTCTAACCTTCGGCGCAGGAGATGTAAGCTATAGTGCAGATGGGATTAAAGCGAATGTTAAAAATGGATCGTTAAAAGAAAAGAGTGGATTTGCATTAACAGAGTTAAAAGGAAATGCGATATACAATGACAAGCAGATTAAGTTAAGCAACTTCATTTTAAAAACGCCAAACACCACCATTGAAAATGCGACGGAACTTAACTTTACTTCAATGGATGACTTAACCAAACATCCTGAAAGAGTGAAACTGGCGCTAAATTTTAAAAATACTGTTATAGGCTTAAAGGATGCAGGCTATTTTAGCGATGCCATTCCGGCGAATTACCGCAATGAAAAAATCAAACTGAATGCAAGTGTTAATGGCTATCTCAATAACCTGAACATTCCACTTTTACAAATCAGCGGATTAAAAAATACACAGATTGACATTAGCGGAACAGCTAAAGGCTTACCTGACGTGAATAAAACCTTTCTCGATCTGAATATTAAAAAACTTCATGTTACAAAAAGTGATATCCTGGTGGCTGTACCTAAAAAATCACTTCCACCATCTATTGAACTTCCGAATGTAATCAATGCCAAAGGAAAGTTTACCGGATCAATGACTGACTTCAATACCAATATGAATATCCAAACGGATATGGGTGGTGCCATTGTAATTGCAGGAATGAAGGGAGCAAAAGGAAGGGAAAGCTATAAGGCAGATATCAGTCTGAATAATTTTAATGTTGGCCGCTTGCTAAAAATGCAGCCTAAATTAGGTCGTGTTACGGTGAAGGCTGATGTTGTAGGTACTGGCCTGGATCCTAAAAAAATCAATGCTAAATTTAATGCACGGGTTTTAAACGCCTACTACAATAAATATACCTATCGCAACCTAAATGTTGCCGGCACATACGCCAATCAGAAAGTTGCCATTAAAAGTAGCATGCCCGATAGCAATGCCAATTTTGCATTGAACGCCAATGTTAACCTGGCTGGAAAATACCCGGCTGTAAAGGCAGATTTAAACTTAAAGCAGTTAAATTTACAAGCCTTAAATTTTAGTCCGACAGTATTAAGTGCTGCTGGTGTTGTAAAAGTTGATTTGGCTACCGCTGATGCAGATTACCTAAATGGTAATGTTGACATTACAGGTTTACAGCTGGTAAAAGATCAGCAAAGAATTAATGTTGATACCATTTCTGTTCGGGCCAAAAGCACTGAGAATGAAAATGAATTGACCCTTAAATCTGAAGTTTTATCAGCAAAAATTGATGGTAAATATCAACTGACGAAAGTAAGCAATGCCATCATCAATGAAATTAACAAATATTATGCTTTTGGAGAAGTAACTAAAATTCCGGATCAACGGATGCGTTTCTTCGTTCAGGTTTATGATTCCAAATTACTGAAGCAGTTTGTTCCGGAGTTAACTGTTTTCAAACCATCGCAATTTTATGGCTTAATTGACACTCAAAAAGATAGCCTGCAGATTAAAGGTAACTTCCCGCAGGTGGTTTATGGCGATTTTAAAATCGATACCACGGTTATAGACATCAATAATGATAAGAATAAACTTGATTATTCCTTAACAGTTAAAGCATTGCAAAGCCCTTCAGTTTCACTTTTTAACACAGAAGTAAGTGGTGATGCGGCAAGTAATATTTTAGGAGTTAATATTTTTCTTCGTGATAGACAGCGTAAAGATAAATATGTAATCGGTGGAAATTTTCAATCCATTAATAAGGACTTTAAATTCACTTTAGATCCGCAAAAGTTATTGCTCGATTACCAAAAATGGGTGGTTTCACAAGATAATTACATTCAATTTGGTGCATCTGGTATATTGGTTAATCAATTTCAGATTAGTAACAGTGGCCAGTCATTATCGATTAACAGTAATCCTACAAAACCCAATGCGCCACTGTCAGTTGAGTTTAAAGATTTTCAGCTGGAAACCTTAACTAAATTTGCAGAAACGGATACCACTTTGGTTGGCGGTCGATTAAATGGAACTGCAAATGTTAAGGATCTTGCTTCATCAGCTAAATTCGAGGCCAACTTAACCATTGATCAGCTACGCTACCAAAAAGACCAACTGGGTACATTACGACTGGCTGTAAATAATGCAACACAAAATGCTTACGAAGTAAATGTAGCTTTAAGTGGTGTACATGATTTAAGGGTTAATGGTTTCTATTATACAGCTCCAAAAAGTGCGCTAGATTTAACCGTAAACATTGATAAAATAGAATTAAAAAACATCGAAAGCTTATCTGCCGGACAATTAAAAAACGGAACAGGAACCATTACTGGTGCCTTAAGTGTTAAAGGTGAATTAACAGCACCTAAAGTTTTAGGCGACATTACTTTTAATAATGCCGGGATTAATGTGGCTTACGTTAACTCTTATTTCCGAATGCCTAATGAAAAGATTTCGTTTACCAATGAAGGCATTAGCTTTAATAACTTTACCATGATTGATTCGCTAAACCAGAAAGCAACCATTAATGGAAAGGTAATGACTAATGATTATAGGAGTTATCGTTTTGGTTTAGATATTAAGATGAATAATTTCAGGGCTATTAATTCTACCGCAGCTGATAACGATATGATTTATGGAAAGGTATTCCTGACCAGTGATATTAAGGTTCGAGGAGATTTGAATCAGCCTGATGTGAATATGAACATTAAGGTAAATAAGGATACCAGATTCTTTTTCGCCTTACCAACCAGCGATCCTTCTGTTATAGATCAGGATGGGATTGTACAATTTATCGATGCAGATGCACCTCCATTTAATGGGCAAAAAGCACTTAAGGTAGATAGCATTAATAAATCTTCGATGAAAGGAATTAACCTGGTTGCAGCCATTACCATTGATCCCGAAGCAGAGCTTAATGTAGTGGTAGATCCATCAAATGGTGATGCACTAAATATCAAAGGCGATGCAAACCTGAATGCCACCATGGATCCAAGTGGAAAAATTAGTATGACCGGTCGATATGAAGTTGTTGATGGTTCTTATAATTTATCGATAGGCCCATTGGGTAAAAAAGAATTTAAACTGGTAAAAGGCAGTACCATCATTTGGACAGGTGAACCAACATCGGCCAATGTAAACTTAACCGCACTTTATGAGGTAAATGCAGCACCTATTGATTTACTTAACCAGCCTGATTATTACGAAGCAAGAACAAAGTTACCATTTCAGGTTTATTTGATGATGAAAGGTGAGTTATTGAAACCAATTATCTCATTTAAATTAGACTTACCTGAGAATGAACGCAATGCTTTAGGCGGACAAGTTTATACGAAATTGATTAACGTTAACCGAAATGAAAGTGAGTTGAATAAACAAGTTTTCGCCTTACTGGCATTGAATAGGTTTATTGCAAATAATCCTTTCGAGAGTTTAGCTGGAGGTGGTGGTGGTGTTTCTACACTTGCACGCTCTAGTGTGAGCAAGCTTTTAACAGAACAATTAAATAACCTGACTTCTGATTTAATTCAGGGAGTAGATCTTAATTTTGGCGTTAATTCATCCGAAGATTACTCTACCGGTTCCATGCAGCAAAAAACAGATCTTGAAGTTGGCTTATCTAAAAAACTACTTAATGATCGGTTAACTGTAACCGTAGGAAGCTCATTTGCACTGGAAGGTCCGCAGGCACCAGGTGAAAAATCTACAGATATTGCAGGAAATGTTAATGTAGAATATGCATTATCAGCAGATGGAAGGTATAGGCTAAGGGCTTATAGAAGAAATCAGAACGATGTAATTGTTCAGGGACAAATTATTGAGACAGGTTTAGGATTTACCCTTGTTGTAGATTACAATAAATTCAGAGAGATATTCCAGAAGAAAAGAAACAGAAGAACAAGAAACATTGAACAGAAAGCACAAAATGAGAAAACTAATTAGACCTACACTATTTTTATTGGCCTGTTTAGTTTACGCGGGCTGTAGCAGTACCAAATCCTTAAAACCAGGTCAGATTTTATATACGGGCGCTGAAGTAAAAATTAATCCGGATTCTTCTGGCAAAATTGATGATGAGAAACAGATAAAGGCAGATTTAAAAGGTAAAACCAGACCAAAGCCTAATAACAAATTAAAACTGGCCATTTATAATTTTGCCGGCGAACCCAAAAAAGCAAAAGGAGGTTTAAGAAACTGGATTAGAAAAAAAGGGGAAGCGCCAGTGCTCTTAAGTGAGGTGAAATTAAAATACAATAATGATGTATTAACCAGTTACCTTTTAAGTGAAGGATACCTACAGGCGGAAGTGACAGGTGACACTGTGGTGAAAGATAAAAAGGGAAAAGCCATTTACACTGCCAATACTGGTCAGCGATATAAAATCAACCAGGTTAATTTTCCGCCAGATTCTGGTGTACTGACTAAAATCATCAACAGTAACAAAGCTAAAACCTTATTAAAGGTTGGAGATTTTTATGATTTGGATAACTATAAAAATGAGCGGATCAGAATTGATAATGATTTAAAAGAAAGTGGTTATTTCTACTTTAGTCCGGATTATTTAATTATGCAGGTGGATAGTACCATAGGCAAAAATCTGGTTAATGTTTCCATAAAGGTTAAGGATATTGCTCCAGATGCTGCTTTGAAGCCATATACCATTAAAAATATTAACATCTATCCTAACTATTCGTTAAGAAGAGATACCATTTTAAGGCGTTTAAAACCCCTGGAGTATAAGGATTTTAATATCTACGATGATAGGAAAACCTTCAAGCCACGGTTATTTGATCGTTTGGTTTTCTTTCAGAAAGGCGAGCCATATAACCGTAAAGACCATAATCAATCTTTAAACAGGATGGTAAATGTAGGCGCTTTTCAGGATGTGAGAGCAGAGTTTTTGCCAGTTGATAGCTTCAAAAACAATGAACTCGACCTTAATATCTACCTGACACCATTAAAGAAAAACTCACTTACTTTTTCTGTTACCGGAACCAGTAAATCAAATAATTTTGTAGGCTCGGAAGTTAGGGTAACCCAAACCACGAGAAATCTTTTTAGAGGTGCAGAACAACTTGACCTTAGCGTTAGCGGTGGTTTTGAGACACAAACCAAAGGAACTTCTTTGGGTAGAAACTCCCTTTCACTCACTACAGAGGCCAAGTTAACCTTTCCAAGATTTATTATTCCTTTTTATAAACCAAACAGTACAACTGCCTTCATTCCAAAAACCATTGCATCTGTTTCGTACCAAATGTTAAACAGAGGTAGCGAATATACTTTGAATGCTTTTAAAGGTGAATTCGGGTATAATTTTAAAGAGAACCAGTACAAGGAACATAATTTTAATCCAATATCGGTAAGTTATATTTCTACGGCGTTTCCTTCTGATAAGGTAAGAGATAGCTTGTATGATGTTAACCCATTATTAAGAACTACCCTGGAAAATCAACTGATCGTCGGAAGCAATTATAACTTCACCTACACTAACCAGATGGAAACCAACCGAAGGAATAATACTTTTTTCTTTGGTAGTGTAGAAACAGGTGGTAACTTATGGGGCACGTTTATTCCTAAAGATGATGAAGGTAAGCGTTCGATTTTTAATGTTCCCTTAGCGCAATTTGTTAGATTAGAAGCAGATTTAAGAGACTATTATAAAGTAACCAGAAATGTAACCTGGGCAAACCGATTGAACCTAGGCTATGGTTATGCATATGGAAATAGTACTTCCTTACCTTTCGTAAGGCAGTTTTTTGCTGGTGGTAGTAATGACATCAGGGCTTTTGCGGCCAGAACACTAGGCCCGGGAACATATAAAGTACCAGATGATGCTATTTTTGCAGATCAGGGTGGTGACATTAAACTGATGCTGAATTCAGAATTAAGATTTAAATTAGTGAGTGTTTTATATGGTGCACTATTTGTTGATGCTGGTAACGTTTGGCTAAGGAAAGAAGATGTTGGTGTACCAGGAACGGATAATACAGGCAGACCTGGATCTGAATTTAAACTTAAAAACGCATTAAATGAATTGGCAGTTGGTACCGGAGCAGGCTTACGTGTTGATGCAACCATTTTTGTTGTTCGTTTAGATGTAGCATTCCCGGTACGTAAACCTTATTTAGCAGAAGGACAACGTTGGGTATTTAACAATCTAGCCTTTGGAGACAAAGACTGGAGAAGAGAAAATTTAATTTTTAATATAGGAATAGGATATCCATTTTAATTATTCGAATGAAGTTAGTTAGCAAGATCAGGAAGTTTTTTATCGCTCTATACCATTTATTTATTGCTGCAGGAAAGGGATTTGTTGAAGATCGGGTGATGAAACTGAGTGCAGCGTTGGCCTATTATACGATCTTCTCGCTCACACCACTAATTATCATCATACTTTCTGCCGCTACGCTATTTTTAGGCGATAAAAGCAATACAGAAACACGAAATAAGTTCTTCGCACAGGTTACCGATATGGTAGGTTCAGATGCGGCGGTTCAAATTCAAGGATTTGTAGAGCATTCAACTAAATCTGGTCAATCTACAATCGGTTTAATTATTGGTATTGCAACACTTATTATTGGTTCTACTGCTATTTTTATTGAAATTCAGGATAGCATCAATATGATCTGGAAAGTGAAAGCAATTCCCAAAAAGGGATGGTTGAAAATGTTAACCAATAGGTTGCTATCTTTTTCACTTATTGTTTCTATGGGATTTTTGCTATTGGTATCACTCGTAATTAATAGTGTGGTGGTTGGCCTTGGAGATAAATTAATATCCTTACTTTCTAAAAGTGAAATTGACGTAGTGATTCCTGTTGCCGATGATACCATGGCATTGATCATTTACATCTTAAATAATGTAATTACTCTGGCTGCCGTTACCGCAGTATTTACAGTAATATTTAAAGTGCTGCCAGATGTGGTTATAAAGTGGAAATCGGCTATTATTGGTGCACTATTTACCGCTTTACTTTTTAGTTTAGGTAAATATTTAATTGGAATTTACATTGAAAAAGGCAACCCAGGTTCTGCTTTTGGTGCAGCCAGTTCCATTATTGTAATCTTACTCTGGATTTATTATACTTCGATAATTTTATATTTCGGTGCTGAATTTACTCAGGCATATGCTGAGAAATATGATGGTGGAATCGCTCCGAGCAAGTATGCTGTGTTTACAAAAATCACCATTGTAGAGAAACATGTGGATGTTCTTCCTCCGCAACATCCGGAAGAAACTATTCACGCGCCAGACAAATAATTAAAATTGGTTTGTTAAAATCCGATAGCTTTTTAAAAGAATGTTATCGGATATATTTTAAAATCTTTTCCAGTAATTCATGCTCCATAAATGGCTTAAGAACCAATTCATTCATACCAGATGCCAGGTATTTCTGCCTGTCTTCCTGTAAAACATTAGCCGTTATCCCCAATATAGGTATGCTTCGCTTGGTAACATTGCTTTCATTTCTAATCTTTTGAGTAAGTTCTATCCCACCCATTTTTGGCATTTGTATATCCGTTAAAATAAGATCATATTCTTTTTCGAGAAATAATTCATAAGCTTCTTCGCCATTGTACACCGCATCATAAAAGATATTATATTTTTTTAGGATGGTACTGGCAAGAAGGATATTTAACATGTTATCATCAGCCAATAAAATTCGTTTTCCAATCAGTACTGTTGTTTCTTGATGTAATACTGAGATTGGCGTATCAAAAGAAATTGGTTTTTCACTGGTTTGATAAGGTAATTCAAAAGAGAAAACTGATCCTTCGCCTTCCGTACTCATTACACCGATAGTTCCACCTTGAAATTCAACTATTTTCTTGCAAATGGCCAAGCCAAGTCCTGTACCCTGTTGCCTTTCTTTTGTAGAAGCATAGTAAACCTGAGCAAACTCATCAAAAATAATTCCCTGATCTATTTGCTTTATCCCCAAACCAGTATCAATAATATTTACCTTAAGTTTTGCCTGGGTGCCATTTGTTAGCGTAAGTTCGGCCTGTAGTGTAACACCACCATTTAAGGTAAATTTAATTGCATTACTTAACAAGTTCATTACCACCTGCTTTAAACGCAAGGGATCACCCAGAATATAAGTATCTTTATTTACTGACATCTTCAGATGGAAACCTATTTTCTTTTTTGCAGCCTGAATACTCATGCTATCAAATACATCTCTTATTGCAGTGTAAGGTGAAAAAGATACTTCCTCTAAAACCACTTTACCTGTTTCATATTTTGAAAAATCAAGAATATCATTCACTACTTCCAAGAGCATAATAGATGAATTTCTGATGGCTACAACTTGTTCCTTTTCTTCTGTTTTAAGATCAATCTGTATTAGCTGTTCTGAAAATCCAATAATAGAATTTAAGGGTGTACGGATCTCATGACTCATATTTGCCAGAAAACGGCTTTTAGATAGTGCGTAAGATGCCGTTTTATTGCTATTTGCAATTAGTGCTTTTTCATTCTTGTAAAAATGATAAATCATGTAAAAAACAAATACTAATAAGCCAGTGGCCAGGGCAAGCAAAACTTTAGTAAACTTATCTAAATTCTCTACCGCACCTAATGTGGTTTTATCAGATATTTGCTGTAAGGAAGCGTAATATTTCTTTTCAATAGCTTTATATTTTTTTAACTCGTTAACAATGGTAGAAATTAACTGATGATTCACATCAAGCAATTGCTTTTCTTTATTCTTAAGCTTGTTATTAACAAGATAAAGCCTTAGATAATAATCATTTATAGCATTTAGCTGCAATTTATTATAGGCAACATTTAGGGAAGAAGTATCTGCTAAAATGGTTGTTTTGACTAATGTTGGTTTAGTAGTATCTGCCTTATTACTTCCATCACCATTAATTGCAGCCAGTACTCGTTTTAAAAACCTCTTTTTTTGTAAAGTGGTAATTCTGGGTTTAATTGTATCAATCCTCGTGATATTTTTAAACTGCCTCATCGTGAAAAGCTTAGTTTCCGGATGGTATTTTTCTCCTTCCTGATTAACCTTTGCTGTGAAGTTAATTAAGCTATCACAGAGACTTTTTAGTTTTATAAATTGATTGGTGCGAATTTGCTTCTGTTTGATTAGCCCATTAAAGTCTTTAGATAAAAAAGCATATTCGCTTTGGTTCTTTTGCTTAATGGTATCCATAATGAAGGAGATTTCTTTAATCTCCTTCTCAAACTGGTTGTAGTAGGTACGTTGCCTACTCACCATATACATTCTGCAATTATTTTCTGCATTGTAAAGCTTAAAAATACAGCTATCCAAATTAGCGTAATCATACTGTACCTGAACAATTTTATCTACCGATTTGAGCAGCGGTAAATTTGAGAAATTTACAAATACAACTACCGTTATACCGAAAAGAACTAAAATTGAGGATACAACTATTAAATACTTTCTTGCTGAACTTTTAATGGATTTCAAATGCGTCGATTTAATTTTGTGATTACATCAACGCCGAATTTTATGCTACTTCATCAATAATTTTAGGTTCCTCTTCTACCTCGTCTTTTTCAACACGCAGATTTCTGATGATGTGTTGTTGTCTGTCGGGAGTGTTCTTTCCCATATAATATTCCAACAAACTTTTAATGGTTTGATCTTTTAAAATAACAGGATCCAGCCGGATATCTTTACCAATAAACAAACCAAATTCATCAGGAGAAATCTCTCCCAATCCTTTAAAACGAGTGATTTCGGGCTTATTACCTAATTTTGCAATGGCATTTCGACGCTCTTCATCACTATAACAATAAATAGTTTCTTTTTTATTTCGAACCCTGAACAGAGGGGTTTGTAATATATAAACATGGCCTGCTTTTACTAAATCAGGAAAAAACTGAAGGAAAAAAGTCATCATGAGTAAACGGATGTGCATTCCGTCTACATCGGCATCAGTGGCAATAACGATATTATTGTAATGCAAACCTTCTAACCCATCTTCTATGTTTAGCGCATGTTGTAATAAATTAAATTCTTCATTTTCGTAAACCACTTTCTTAGTTAATTCATAACAGTTAAGCGGCTTACCTTTTAAACTAAAAACAGCCTGGCAATCTACATCCCGAGATTTGGTGATGGAACCAGATGCAGAATCACCTTCCGTAATAAATAAGGTGGTTTCATAACGTTTTTCATGCGTACTATTGAAATGAACCTTGCAATCACGAAGCTTTTTGTTGTGTAATGATGCTTTCTTAGCCCTGTCGTTCGCTAACTTCTTGATCCCTGCAATATCTTTACGCTCCCGTTCAGATTGGTTAATGCGTTTTAAAAGTGCATCTGCCACATCAGGATTTTTATGCAGATAATCGTCTAATTCCTTTTTAACGAAATCATTAATAAACGTGGCTACTGATGGCCCTTCGGGACCCATATTCTGCGAACCTAGCTTTGTTTTTGTCTGCGATTCGAAAACAGGCTCCTGCACCCGAATAGAAATGGCTGCTATGATTGATGAACGAACATCGGCAGCATCAAATTCTTTCTTAAAAAATTCCCGAACGGTTTTTACTACGGCAGCGCGAAATGCTGCCTGATGCGTTCCACCTTGTGTAGTATGTTGTCCATTAACAAAAGAATGGTAATCTTCACCATATTGCTGACCATGTGTCATCGCAATTTCGATATCATGGCCAACCATATGAATAATCGGATAGCGAATTTCTTCTGGTTTATTAAATTTAGAAAGCAAATCGTAAAGACCTCTTTCAGAAAAATATTTTTGGTTATTAAAATTGATGGTTAAACCTGTATTTAAAAACACATAGTTCCACACCATACTTTCTACAAAATCCGGAATGTAATGGTAATTTCTAAAAATGGTTTCATCAGGATAAAAAGTAATGGCTGTACCGTTACGCTGAGTAGTATCAATTATAGGTTGCTCACTTACCATTTCCCCTTTCGAAAATTCTACCTTTTTAGTTTTACCATCGCGGTAAGATTGCACGGTAAAAATGGTAGATAATGCATTTACCGCTTTGGTACCAACACCATTTAAGCCTACTGATTTCTGAAAGGCATTGCTATCATATTTACCACCGGTATTGATTTTACTTACACAATCTATCACTTTTCCTAATGGAATACCACGACCGTAATCACGAACATTAATTTTTTGCTCAGATACTGCAATTTCGATGGTTTTTCCAGTGCCCATCACAAACTCATCAATAGAGTTATCTACAATTTCTTTTAACAAAACATAAATTCCATCATCTTGTGCAGAACCATCACCCAGCTTTCCGATGTACATACCGGGCCGTAATCTGATGTGTTCCTTCCAATCTAATGAGCGAATACTGTCGTCGTTATAAATTACTTCTGCCATAAATTTTTATTTGTTATCAGGTTGATAGAACTTCGTGATTGCACAAAGGAGCCATACCGAGGGATGTTCGGAGCAAGCTTTAACGTTCAACATGACAATAGGTTTGGGATGATTTGATATCGTATAGATGAAAATTCATAAGTAATGATTTCTCAAAAATCGAATAGCAAAAATTATTATACAATAATAGTTTTATTCTTTGAAGCTAGCAAATGAAAATTTCAACAAAAGTGGTTATCGTGAATTGGTGAAGCATTAAATTACCGAACGTATAAACGGAATATCACCTACTGCAAATTGCCAACTGAAACTTCTTGCATAATTTCCATACCTTCGTTGTCTTATATTAAAACCCGATTTAATGCAACCTAAAAAGCAACTTTCGCTCTTCGATTTATCCATGATTGTAGTGAGTTTAGTGATTGGAATGGGGATTTTCCGTACACCTGTAAATGTGGCGGCAAAAGCCCAGATCCCAGAACTTTTCTACCTCGCATGGTTTATTGGTGGCTTCGTGGCATTTTGTGGCGCACTTACCTACGCTGAAATTGGTTCCAGATATCCCGTTACCGGTGGATATTATAAAATCTTTTCTGCAGCTTATCATCCTTCCATTGCATTTGCCATTAATTGTATTGTGATCATTTCCAGCGCTGCATCTGTAGCGGCAATTTCTATCATTGGTGCAGAATATTTAGGGAAGATTATCTTACCAGCCAATATGCAAACAGATGTTTATCGGGTGGCTATTGCCATTACGACCATCTTGGTTTTCTATTTTATCAATTTATTGGGTTTAAAGGCAAGTGCCAAAACACAAAATGTATTAACGGTAGTTAAAATTGGTTTAATATTATTGCTCATCTCTGCCCTATTTTTTGGTTCGCAAACGCAAACCATTGTTCCTGTTTTTAAAACGGCAACCGGCACCTTGCCTAACTGGACAGATTACGGAAAAGCCTTAGGATTGTGTTTAATTGCAGTGTCTTTTTCATATGCAGGTTATGCACAAACCATCAATTTTGGAGGTGAGGTAAAAGAAGCCAAAAAGGTGATTCCACGATCCATTATTATTGGACTAACCATTATTGTAACCCTTTATCTTATTATCAACTATGTTTATGTAAAGGTAATCGGTTTTGAAGAACTTAAATCTGCAGAGAGTATTGCAGCCATTTTAGCTTCCAAAATATTTGGTCCGGCTGGTTTTAAGATGCTTTCTGTTATTATTTTTGTTTCAGTAATGGGCTATGTGAACGTAAATTTATTAAGCAACCCAAGGGCAATGTTTGCCATGGGTGAAGAGGGAGCATTGCCAAAGATTTTCAGTAAAATGAATCAGAAAACCGAAGTGATTACCTTAAGCTTAACTGTTTTTACTTTAATTGCTGTGGTTATTATTTTTTACGCCAAAACCTTCGATAAAATTTTAAATTATACCATTTTTCTGGAAAGCATCAGTATGGCCAGCTCGGCAGCAACCATTTTTATCTTAAGAAAGCGGACGGCACATCTTGACAAAAAATCCATTTACACTGTTCCGTTATATCCTGTATTGCCTATTATATTTATTGCAGCCTATACTTTTGTGGCGTTTAGCATTTATGCAGATGATCCTGGTGCTGCATTAAATGGATTATATATTTTTATAGGTTTTATGATCATTTATTTCATTTCCAGGTGGATTAAAAAGTAGGGATCAATTGAAGTAGGGAATTCGATTCCTTACTTGATTCTTCATTAATATCGTCTTCTAGGTGTCCACGGGTGGGGGTGGTTATACCGTTCACATGACCAAATTAGAATAGAAAAGAAAAAATAAAGGCGAGCCTGATTTTACCAATTAAAAATAAGACCTTGCTGTACAAAACAATTTAACCAAATTAATGAATAAAACGCTCTCACTAAAACAAGAAATTGCTTATGCGGCTGGCATGATTGGTTGGAGTACCATGACAAATATTATCATTGTGATGCTTCCATTTTTCTATCTTCCGCCAAGTAATTCTGGATTACCTCCCCTCGTTCCACAGCTTGTTTTTTTTGGCGCTTTTAATATTTTATCCATCATTGCTGCATCGGGCAGATTGGTTGATGCCTTATTTGATCCGTTTATTGCAAGCCGAAGTGATGGAAGCGAAAATCCAAACGGCCGCCGGATGCCATTTATGAAATGGGCAATTTTGCCCTCCATCATTTTTTGTGGATTGGTTTTTAATCCCATTGAAAAGGTAGAAAGTTTACATAACGCCTGGTGGCTAACCATTGTGCTTTGTTTATTTTTCATATCCGTAACCACCTATATCATTCCTTATAATGCGCTACTTGCTGAAGTAACCAACACGCCGCAGCAAAAGGTTAAATTATCCAGCTATCAGCAGGTTGGATTTGTAATTGGCATTATCTTTTCGGCATGTACAAATAATTTTGCTGATCTGGTTCAACAGCATTTTGCCATTACAGATCGAAGTGAGGCTGTACAAATTGCCATTTGGGGCCTCTGTATATTATCTGGATTGATGATGTTGATGCCGATATTTTGCATTAAGGAAAAAGATTTCTCTGTTGCGAAACCGACACATGTACCGCTTTGGCCAGCGATTAAAAACACCTTTAAAAATAGGAATTTCAAATATTATTTAATTTCGGATTTTGCCTTTTACACCGCATTAAGCATTATTTCGAGTGGCTTATTATTTTTCTGTACGGTTTTACTTGGCTTACCTGAATCAGAAGGTGGCAAGTTTATGGCTGCAATGGTAATGGCATCACTATTATTTTATCCATTGATCACTTTTGGCTCAGCCAAAATCGGCAAAAAGCCATTAGTCTTACTTGGCTTTGGGATTCTTTGTCTAATATTTGTAACCATTTACTTTTTAGGAAAACTTCCTTTTGGCCCCTATACGCAAATTTACCTTTTGGTTTTGTCTGCATCCTTTCCTTTGGCAGCATTAGGAATTTTACCCAATGCAATTTTAGCAGAGATTGCCCAAAAAGACACGATAGAAACTGGCGAAAATCATGAAGGGATGTTCTTCGCTGTGAAATACCTGTTTGTAAAGTTAGGTCAGACATTAGGCATCGCTATTTTTGCCATGCTGACGATTTACGGGAAAGATCCGGGAAATGATTTTGGACTTCGCTTGAATGGAATTGTAGGATTCGGGCTTTGCTTGCTTGCGCTCTTATTCTTTAGCAGATTTAAGGAAGAAAAATAAAACGCTTAAATGAGTAGGTATAAAAAAAGCATGAAACAGTTTGCTTCATGCGTTTTTTAATATTATCCCGAATTTGATTAATAATATGTATTAGAATACTACTTAAACGAGTTATTTTGTTTTTAACCACCCCAACCTTTCGGCACCCTCCGATGCATCGGAGGAAATGGCGATCGCAATTCCCCTCTTTCAGAGGGGTGGTCGCAGACCGGGGTGTTAAAAGCTTAAATAATTATCCAACTCTGAATATTAAATTAATTAGTAGCCCGGACTTTGTTTTAAAATTCCATTACTTCTATCAATCTGATCCTGAGGCAAAGGAAAGTATTCATCCCTTGATTCAATCGTTATGCCATTAAGGTAATTGAAATACTTACCTTCAAAAGCAAAATAACTTTCAAGTGTTTGTTTAGCAATTCCCCAACGCACCAGGTCAAAGAAACGGTGTCCTTCCATAGCCAGTTCCAGTCTGCGCTCAAAACGAACAGCATTCCTTGCATAAGTGGCATTTGGAAAAGATGGATATGGGCTGACTTTGTAAGCTGCTGCAGGCGCACCGTTAATTGTTGTCGGGGCTATTTTTGCTGCCCGAAGTCGCACTGCGTTCACTAATGTTAACGCTGTAGTAAGGTCATTCGTTTCTACAGCACATTCGGCTGCCATTAAATAAACATCACTCAAACGAATCAAATTTACATTTAAACCCGTTACGTTAGTCATACCCGGGCCAGTACCAGAGGCAATCTGAGAAGCTTCAATTGAATTTTTCACTGCAACAAACGGACCGCCATTACTCGCATCCCTGATCCAGCTATCACCTGCCATAATTCCCCAATCGCGATATGGTACACCACGACGTCCGATTGTGGATTCTATTCTCGGATCAAATGCTATTGAACGATCTACCTGATAACTAGCTTTTTGCGCTGTGGTTAAATTAAGATCGGAAGTATACGGATCAGTACGATAGCTGCCATCCAATAATGGTAAGCCTGAAGCATCCACTTTAAAGGCATTGGCTAAATCAATAGTTGGCTGAAAAAATCCACAGCAATTAATTGGCGTTACACCTCCATAAGGAAAGTTTAACATATCACCAACATTACCGTTATCGCCACCTGTTCCATCTGTACCTACTGAATGCTGAACAGCTACAATAGATTCCGGTCCGTCTTCTTTGGTAATATCAAAATTGTCAGCATAAGGCATATCCACCAAACTTCCCTTAGCAGAAATTACAGCATTAAGTTGAGCATAAGCTTCAGCATAGCGTTTTTGGTACAATAAAACTTTTCCAAGATAAGCCTGGGCGGCATATTTATCCATACGGCCCTTTTGACCTTTAGGTTTTGTGGTGCCCAGGTTTGCTACTGCAGCCTGAAGATCTTCAATGATATTTGGATAAATATCCTTATCATTTGGAAGGATTGCTCCGTTTGAAGTTTCGGTAACATAGGGTACCATTTTAAAAACCCTAACCAGAAAGAAATAATAATGTGCCCTAAGTAACCTGGCTTCACCCTGAATTTCTTTCGCTCTGCTATCCGAAAACTTTGTAGCACCACTTCCAGATTGTAGCGTTGCAAGTACTTTTAAAGTATTGTTGCAGCGCTGAACACCTTCAAAACACCTGTCATACATATTAGAAAGGTTATCATTTGTGCTGGTAGGCGAATGTTGCTCGATCGCATTCATAGGGGGTTGATCGCCATTACTACTCCCCTTGTGGGCATTATCAGAGGCTACTTCACCAAACAGCCATTGGCTCGGAGCTGCGCCATAATTACCCCAGGTACCATTGATATTACCATTAAGTAAACCATATGCACCAAGCAGTAGTCCCTCTACCCCATCCTGGGTGGTTAATTGTTCTGCTGTAAGCTCAGCCTGTGGGTTTAGCGAAAGAAAATCCTTTTTGCAGGATACGCTACTTAAAATCAATATGGAAAAGAAAATATATTTTATATGTTTCATCGTAAAATCTTTTAATTAAAATCCAACATTTATACCTAATAAAAATTGTCGAGGTGATGGATATACCCCTTGGTCAACTCCCGGAGCGGTAAAACCATCAGTAACCTGACTAACCTCCGGATCTACGCCCGTGTATTTAGTAATCGTAAATAAATTACTTGCAGCCACGTATATCCTAAACTTGCTGATATTTGCTTTGGATCCAAAAACTTTGGTAGGAATTGAATACCCAATCTGAAGGTTTTTAAGCCTTAAAAAACTACCATTTTGAATATAATAACTGGAAGAAGCAAATTCTACATCAGATGCGCCTGCATAAGCAGATGGAATAGTGCTGGTGGTGTTACTTGGGCTCCAGGCATTTAATAAACGAGTACTTTTAGCACCATCAAATGATGGGAAATCGGTAAAGTAACGGGTAGCTTCGAAGATATCATTACCTTGTACGCCATATAAAAAGGCCGTAATATCAAAATTATGATATGAGGCATTCAGGTTTACACCATAAGTAAAATCAGGATTTGGATTTCCAATTATAGTACGATCTTTCGGGTCGATAACACCATCACCATTAATATCCTGGTAACGTAAGCCACCTACGCGGGCACCAGTGTATGATGGGTTATTCTGAATATCTGCTGCACTTTGGTAAATCCCATTGGTTTTATACCCATAGAAAGAGCCAAAAGCTTCACCTTGCTGTAAAACACTGGTTTGCAAACTTCTGTAATTGCCATATACCTGATTAAAAATCCCAGGAGCAAGCTGGTCAATTTTATTTACGTTTCTTGAAAAGTTAACACCAATATCAAACTTAAATGGATTATCAGCTTTTCTGCCATAGTGATAGGCTACATTAAATTCAATCCCTTTATTGCTCATGTCACCAATATTAACAAATGGTGAACTTCCTCCACCTACTACGCTTGATGGCAAAGGCAGGTTATAAAGCATATCTGTCGTTTTCTTGTTGTACCAGTCTACCGATCCATCAAAAGCACCTTCAAATAAGGTAAAATCTATACCCACGTTTAAGGCTTTCAGGGATTCCCATTTCACATCTGAATTCAAATAAGCATTTTGCCATACTCCAGTAGTGAGTGTATTTCCACCTCCAGTTGCATAAGCCGCATTAGTGATCGAACTTTGGTACCTGTTGATATATTGATATGGCGGAATCCGCTGGTTACCAGTTTGTCCGTAACCCACACGAAGTTTTAAGTCACTTATCCATTTAACACTTTTTAAAAATTCTTCTTCTGATAATCTCCAGGCTACACTTCCAGCTGGATAGACACCATATTTATTTTCTGGACCAAAGTTGGATGATCCATCCCTCCGAACGGTTACACTTGCCAGATAGCGATCATTGAATGAATAATCTACTTTTCCAAAGATGGAGAAAAGGGAACCAATAGAACCTGTACTGGAGTTACTGATATTGGAAGATCCTGTATTCAGGTAATAGTAATCCTGATCACCTAATAAAAAGAAATCATTTCTTGATCCGTTTAATTGTCTGGATCTAGAACGGATCGCTTCAGTACCTACTAATACATTTAATTTATGCTTTTCATTAAAGGTAGCACTATAATTTAAAGTGTTAGACCAGGTCCATTCTGTATTGTAACCCTGATATTCACTTAAATTATTAGAGTTATTTCCTTCCGAAAATTCTAGGTTTGGATAACGCATAGACATTCCGTTATAATTTTCATAACGTATACCAAAATTTGTTCTGAATACTAAACCTTTAATAATATCCCCTTCGGCGAACATATTACCAAAAAAGAAATTGCTTTTGTTTACGTTATCTTTTGATCTATAAAGAACAGCCAAAGGATTTTCTGCATTTCCAAGCTGACTTCCACGGCTTCCGGCAAAATTTCCATTAATGTCATAAACCGGAATAATGGTGGGAATCCGGTAAGCCCAACCCAATGCACTTCCCTGATCTTGATAGCCACCTGGTGTATTTGGATTTACACCGAATCCATAGCCTTCAGAATAACTGTATTGTGCATTTTCGCCAAAACGAATGCGTTTATTAAATGCACTAACGGTAGTATTGGTACGAATATTATAGCGTTTGAAACCAGTATAATCTATTGTTCCCTTCTGATTAAGGTAACCGGCAGATAATGCATAGGTTGCATTTTCAGAACCTCCCGTTGCGCCCAGTTGATAATTTTGTACCGGAGCTGAACGTGTAATCTCGTCAAACCAGTTGGTTCCTTCTTTGTTGGCTTTGGTAATTTGGTAAAAAAGTGAAGGGTCACGGCTGTAATTATATCTGGATGGATCAGCATCTGCTCCTGTAACATCTTGGCCTAAAGCTGAACCTGCTACTAAATATTCGGGTAATACAGGTGTTGTTCCAGACCCATAGTTTCTACCTGCCGCAATTGCTTTTCCGGCGTTGGTATAGCTATCAAATACATATTGCGCATATTGTTGAGGATTCATCATTTCCGGAAAACTGCTTTTCCTTGGCACCTGTGTTCCATAATAAGAATCGACAGTGATTTTTGGTGCGCCAGATGTCCCTTTTCTGGTGGTAATAATTACGACACCGTTATTTGCCCTGGAGCCATAAATCGATGCTGAAGAAGCATCTTTCAGCACTTGCATACTTTCGATATCATTCTGGTTAAGCCAGGACAGTTTGCCTTCAAATGGCACACCATCAATTACATATAATGGCTCATTGTTATTAATGGTACTTGTTCCCCTGATTCGGATTTGTGGTGTAGAACCTGGTGCACCATCATTAATAATCTGAACACCAGTCGCTTTTCCTTGCAATGCCTCTACAGCACTAGCCGCTGGCTGGGCTTTCAAAACACCCATGTCTACTACTGCTACTGCACCGGTTAAATCCTTTTTACGTTGTGAGGAGTAACCGGTAACCACTACCTCAGTTAAATTGTTATTCTCTGCTTGTAATGTTACTGAAATATTGGTCTGGCTACCAACTGTTACCTCTTTATTGATAAATCCGATAAATGAAATTACGAGTACATCTGTTGGCTTTGCACTGATTGAAAATGCCCCATTGGCATCTGTTGTAGTACCTCCGGCTGCATTTTTAAGTTTAATTGTAGCACCTATAATAGGTAGCTGATCATCACTGGCAATAACTTTACCAGTAACTTTAGTTTGAGCAGTTGCGCCGATGGCAAACAACAAACCCAAGCACAGAAGAAGAAAGCCCCTCCTGAAAAAGGATAAATTTTGTGTCATAGTTTATATATTGGTTAGAAATTAGTTAGCGGTTTGATACTGCCTAAAAAATTAAGCAGGTTGGAATAATCAGACTTTTAGGATGAAAGCCTGAAGTGAAAGTCTCGATCTTGGCGAGTATTATAAGGATTTGGAAAAATGGCTCTACAATGGATAGAAGAATAGCCTCTCTGGTTAGATAAAGGTAGTTTCATAAAAAAATATATTTGGTTATTTAAAAATAAGTAGGCTTAATCATACTTAATACAGACTTAACTGCACACTCCTCCTCACAAACTGAATACAATTTAACAAAAATTAACATTCAAGCAAAAAATAATTAATTTAAATAAAATTTTAAATCGTTTTACCATCGTTTAAAAAATTACATAGGAGCGATTATCTCAAGCGCCTTCAAAATTATTTATTCTGGCTTTTCATTTATTTCTGTATCTTTGCTGCCGAAGCAGGAATAAGGGCTTGCCATTCTGAATGGCATATTCTCTCCGCAAGTTAGTCCTTCAACAAATGATCGTTCTAGCTTCTTCAATAAATATTACAAAAATTCATACATGTTATTCAAAGAATTAAACCTCATAGAGCCAATTTTACAGGCACTAGAGAAAGAAGGTTATACACAACCTACCCCTATACAGGAGCAATCCATCCCAACTATATTAAAAGGAAAAGATTTACTAGGCTGTGCGCAAACAGGAACAGGTAAAACTGCTGCCTTTGCCATCCCAATGTTGCAATTATTGCACGAAAAACACATCAACACCAAAGCTAACAAAAACATTAAAGCATTGGTTTTAACACCAACCCGTGAGCTTGCCATTCAAATTGAAGAAAGCTTCAAAGCTTATGGCAGTAATCTAAATTTACGTCGATTGGTAATTTTTGGAGGTGTAAATCAGCACTCACAAGTAGAAGCCCTTAGAAAAGGTATTGACATTTTGGTTGCAACACCAGGACGTTTATTGGATTTAATGAATCAGGGTTTCATTAGCTTAAGTAGCATTGAACTTTTTGTTCTGGATGAAGCAGATCGTATGTTAGATATGGGTTTCATTCATGATGTAAAAAAGGTGGTGGCAAAATTACCTGCTAAACGTCAGACGCTGTTTTTCTCGGCAACCATGCCTGATGAAATTCAGAAACTTGCCAATACTATTTTATCCAGTCCAACAAAAGTAGAAGTTACACCGATTTCTTCTACCGCTGAAACTATTGTGCAATCTGTTTATTTTGTTGATAAGCCTGATAAAAAGAAATTATTAATCCACCTGCTGGAAGATAAAAAGATTGAAACCGCATTAGTGTTTACACGTACGAAACATGGCGCTGACCGAATTGTAAAAGATTTAGCTCATGCCGGAATTAAATCTGCTGCCATTCATGGCAATAAATCGCAAAATGCCAGACAAAGGGCTTTAACTGATTTTAAAGATAGAAAGATTCGTGTATTAGTAGCGACCGATATTGCAGCCCGTGGTATTGATATTGATCAGTTATCTCACGTTTTCAATTATGAGTTACCTAATATACCAGAATCATACGTACATAGAATTGGACGTACAGGTCGTGCAGGTGCGAATGGAATTGCCATTTCTTTCTGTGATGCGGAAGAAAATGAATACTTACTGGATATCCAGAAACTGATTAAAATAACACTACCAGTTGTTGATGATCATCCTTATCCACTTAGCTGGGAAAGCATGCTGGCTAAAAACCAGATTAAGCGTAAACCTCAGGCACAATCGAAAGGTGGAGGCGGCGGTGGAAAAAGAAGCGGCGATGGAAATATGAGTGGTAAACCTCGGAATGCCAGCAACAACAGGAGATCTGGCGGAAATAGAAATAAAGCAAAAGCTTAACACTGTCTGTCATTCTGAACTTGATTCAGAATTCACTATAATTTAGATGCTGAAATAAATTCAGTATGACGATAAGTAAAAACCCGGATTGTAAATTACAGTCCGGGTTTTATTTTTTAACTGTTGTTTTGCGCTATCTATAAACGGTCATCATTGCCAGATTCTTCATCAGCTGTGGGTTTTTAAGCTTAAAGACCAAAGTAGAAAGACTAAAGCGAAAACCTACTTTGTTAAATAGCTTGGTTTTTGTTTTCAATGTTGCTTTGATATCTTTAATACGGTCGTCATTGCTGACAATGATGAGCACAAAAAGCCCCGATTCGCTATCTCACAAATCGGGGCTTTTATAAAATTTTGCAGGAAGCTTTTAGCTTTCTGCTTTTAGCTTAGACTACTACATTAATAATCTTTCCTTTAACAAAAATGATTTTCTTAGGTGCTTTGCCGTCCAGGAATTTCTGAAATTGTTCATTCGCAAGTAAAATTGCTTCTACTTCTGGCTGTGCCAAGGTTAAACTTAAATTCAGATTCATCTTCATTTTCCCATTCACAGAAACTGGATAAGCAAATTCATCTTCTACCAAGTGATCCGCATTAAAAGTAGGGAAAGCCGTATAAGATAAGCTTCCTGCCTCGTTACCCAATTGAACCCAAAGTTCTTCACAAATGTGTGGCGCATAAGGTGATAAAATCACTACCAGATCTTGCAGAATACTGCGCTTGTTACATTTTAAGTCTGTCAGTTCATTTACAGCAATCATAAAACTGGAAACTGAAGTGTTGAAAGAGAAACGCTCAATATCATCCTGTACTTTTTTAATGATTTTATGCAATGATTTCAACTCTGCTTTCGTAGGCTCAACATCAGAAACAGTAAATTCCCATGCCTCATTATGGAATAATCTCCAGAATTTACGTAAGAACTTAAATACGCCTTCAATCCCATTCGTATTCCAAGGTTTGCTTTGCTCCAACGGACCTAAGAACATTTCGTACATGCGCAAAGTATCGGCTCCGTAACGTTCAATCAAATCATCGGGATTAACCACGTTATAATAACTTTTTGACATTTTTTCTACCTCGAAACCGCAAATGTATTTTCCACCTTCAAGGCTAAACTCTGCATCTTTAAATTCTGGTCTCCATTCTTTAAATTTCTCTATATCTAAAACATCATTTTGTACAATATTCACATCAACACGCATGCTTTGAAATATTGAATTTGTTTCTCCATTAAGATGCCTTTTATATAATTCATAAATTTCTGCATCAAATTCAAGTCCGAAATCATTTAGCAGAGCTCGATAAGCTTCTTCCGTATTAGCTGTGACAGCAAAAGTGTCAACATATTTATCTTTAATATTTTTAGATACTAATTTATTACAGCCAATAAATCTATATATAAAATTACTCCTACCCTGAATCATCCCCTGGTTAATCAGTTTTTTGAAAGGTTCTTCTTCTTTGGTATACCCCAAATCTTTCAAAAATTTATTCCAGAAACGGCTGTACAATAAGTGACCGGTTGCATGTTCAGAACCACCAATGTATAAATCGACAGCCTTCCAATATTCAACCGCTTCTTTTGAAGCAAAATCGTTATTGTTATTGGCATCCATGTAACGGTACCAGTACCAGCTACTTCCTGCCCAACCCGGCATGGTGCTTAACTCATAATGACCACCATCTTTTGGCACCCAACCATCAGCTCTTGCCAAAGGCGGTTCTCCAGTTTCGGTTGGCAAATATTTATCAATTTCTGGTAAGATTAAAGGCAACTCTTCCTCCTTCAATAAATAAGGTAAACCATCTTTAAAGTAAACCGGAATTGGTTCTCCCCAATAACGCTGGCGACCAAAAATAGCATCACGCTGACGGAAGTTTACTTTTGCTTTTCCAACATTTTCTTCTTCTAACCAGTTATTTAATAATGGAACCGCTTCCTTATAAGTTAATCCATTAATAAAACCAGAATTAATATATTTTCCATCCTTGGTTGGGTCGGCTTGAATATCAATGTCTTTCTGTGCATCTAAAATTTGAATAATCGGTAAATTGAAATGCGTTGCAAATAACCAATCACGCTGATCGCCACTTGGCACACCCATTACCGCACCAGTTCCATAGCCTGCAAGTACATAATCTGCAATGTATAATGGAACGCGTTCGCCACTTACCGGATTAATCACATAGGTACCAGTAAAAGCACCTGAAACCGTTTTAGTATCCGCCATACGGTCTAATTCCGATTTCTTTTTAGTCTGCGCTATATAATTTTCTACTTCAGCTTTTTGTTCAGGCGTGGTCAATTCAGCAACCCATTCATGCTCTGGCGCTAACACCAGGTATGAAACACCGAAAATGGTATCTACACGAGTGGTGAAAACCTCAATGTAGTCAGAAGTCCGAAGTCCAGAGTCAGGAGTCTCATTCGTAGATCGTAAATCTTCAATCTTAAATCTAACTGATGCCCCAACACTTTTACCAATCCAGTTGCGTTGCATTTCTTTGATTGGCTCCGGCCAGTCGATGGTATCTAAACCTTGTAAAAGTCTTTCAGCATAAGCGGTAATTCTCATGCTCCACTGCATCATTTTCTTCTGCTCTACCGGAAAACCGCCACGTTCCGAAAAACCATCTTTTACTTCATCATTCGCTAAAACCGTTCCTAAAGCCGGGCACCAGTTCACAGTACTCTCTCTTAAATAGGTTAAGCGGTATTTCAATAATTCTGTTTGCTTTTCTTCTTCCGTAAAGGTTGCCCAATCACTCGGCATGAAAGATTTTACATCTTCATCGCAAGCAGCTTTTACATCTGCAGAACCCGAAGCATTAAATTTTTCAATTAAAGTGGTAATATCTTCTGCACGATCATTTTCAAGGTTATACCATGAATTGAATAATTGCATAAAAATCCACTGCGTCCATTTGTAGTATGATGGCTCACTGGTGCGCACTTCACGACTCCAGTCAAAAGAGAAGCCAATCTGATCTAACTGGCGACGGTAAGTAGAAATATTTGCTTCTGTAGTAATGGCCGGATGCTGACCGGTTTGTATGGCATATTGTTCTGCTGGCAAACCAAAAGAATCATAGCCCATTGGATGTAAAACATTGAAGCCTTTAAGGCGTTTGTATCTCGAAAAAATATCTGATGCAATGTAACCCAGTGGGTGACCAACGTGCAAACCTGCTCCAGATGGGTAAGGAAACATATCTAGCACGTAATACTTAGGCTTTTCAGAATTGCTTTCGGCTTTAAACGTTTGATTGTCTGCCCAGAATTTCTGCCACTTTTGTTCTATTTCTTTGAATTGGTAATCCATTGCAAGTTTTAAATTTTTAAAGGAGCGAAAATACGGAAATTAAGGGGCTTAGTAAAACCAAAAACAAGTTAAAACGTTAAGTTATTTATTATTATCTTCGTTAATCAAAATGAGTGGTTATGACACATATCACAATCGAAAATAAAAAATACGTACTCATCCCCGAAGAAAGCTACAAAGCGCTGCAAAAGTCTGCAGCTTTAAAACATCATCCTGAAAAAACTTTTTCCATTGCTGGAGCGAGAGCGCTTAGCAAAAAGTTAATCAGGAAATGGTCAGCAGAAAAATAACAATCAAAGAATCTGTTGTCGAAAGTATTGCTGCAATTTCTTGGTATATAGAATCAGAAGGCTTACCTGCTACTGCTGAAAAATTTGCAGATCGCGTATATGATTTTATAGAGAAGTTAGCGGACAGCAGAAAACGATATAGATCTTGTCGCGACCCAGAACGGATTTTGATGGGCTATAAGTGTATAGTTTATGAAAAGAAATATACCATCGTTCTAATCGAATTTGATACAGAAATAATTATTTGTGAGTTTTTGCCCTCTAAAACAATTTATTGGTAATTTAAGACTTCTAAAAAAGCGCCATTGGCTATTAATAACCAATGGCGCAAACAAACACTAGGGAATTAGATCTTATCGGGTGAGGTAATAGACCTTCACAATATTGGTTTTATCTATTTTAGCAGTAAACTGAAATTGCGATTGTGTCAGGCTATTAACGGTTGCATTTGAAACGCCTTCAGGAAAAGACATTACAAAATCATCTCCAAGAGAAGCCGTATAAGTACCAATCGTGCGTTGGTTATTTAAGCTTAATTCTACTTGGTCATCATTATCAGCCTTGAAATCGATATAATCATTAATGGTATAATTAAATGTTCCATTAAGGGATGGGTTTGTGTTTCCGGAGACTTCAATTTTATTGACAGTCCATTTACCCATCACACGGGCTTTTAAAGAGGTAGTATCCTTTTTACAAGAAAATAATGCTGTTGCAACAATAAGTAATAAGCCAATTACAGTAATTTGTTTTTTCATTAAGGGTAGGTTTAAGTTTTTACTAAATTATAAACGACCTATCTCTGGATTTCGTACCGATTTTGAAAATTTATAGCTAAGATGCATCCGTTTCCCAGTAAACTAAATCGCCGCTCAGGGCGTTAATATTCAATTAGAATAGCTTTATATTGGTGTTTATCAGGTATAATTTATATTTTCGCAAAAACAAAATTGAAATACATGGAAGAATTCGAAGTAAGTGACGCATCTAAGAAAACCAAAACAGTATATATCTCTACGATAATTAGTATTGCACTGGTTTTATTAATGCTGGGACTACTTGGGTTGGTACTTGTACACGCCAAAAATCTGTCTAATTACGTAAAAGAAAATATTGTTTTAAATATTATTGTTGATGAGGGTGCAAAAGAAACGGATGTTCTGGCTTTTCAAAAAGAATTAAACGCCAACCGTGCCGTTAAACAAACGCAATATGTAAATAAAGAACTTGCGGCAAGAAATCTAACTCAGGATTTAGGTGAAGATTTTGTTAACTTTTTAGGTTACAATCCACTTACATCTACCTTTGATGTGTATTTGAAAGCCGAATATGCCAATAATAAAAGCATAGAGACTTTAAAAGCAAACATCGCTAAAAACCCAGTTGTAAAAGAAGTGGTTTATCAGAGTTCTTTAATTGATATGGTTAATAAAAATATCAATACCATCGGCTTAATTATTCTGGCTTTTGCAGTGTTGCTTTTAGTTATTGCAATCGCCCTAATTAATAACACCATACGTTTAGCAATCTATTCTCAGAGATTTTTAATTAAAAGTATGCAACTCGTTGGTGCAACGAAAAATTTTATCCGACGTCCTTTTCTATTGTATGCGGCCTTGCATGGTTTAATTGCTGCATTTATTGCAATCATTATTTTGTTAGCGACATTGATTTATGCACGAAAAGAAGTTCCTGAAATTATCATTCTGAACAATTACAAAGAATTTGGCTTCGTATTCGTGGGCTTAATTTTAATGGGCATATTTATTACAGGCATTAGCACCTGGTTTGCAGTTAGCAGGTATTTACGTTTAAAATCTTACAATCTTTATAGATAATGGCATTAGAAAAAAAGACAAGTCCGGTTACGAAGGACGTAAAAAGCGAATTGGTTTTTACCAAAAAAAATTATCAGTTACTTTTAATCAGCATTGCAATTGTAGCGGTAGGCTTCATTTTAATGATGGGTACAACTGGTGATATTTATGATTTTAGAAGAACTTTACTGGCACCACTTGTTGTGCTTTTTGGTTTTGCCTTCGGAATTTATGCGATCTTAAAGAAATAACTTTTGCTTTAAATAAAGTCTTTTTTTAACTTTAAGGTATGACAACTACTAATTTGCAAATAGAAATAAATTCCTTGCCTATGAATCTTAGACAAGAAGTGGCAGATTTTGTTGAATTCTTAAAAACTAAAAACATAAACAAACCAAAATTAAAGTCACGAGAATTTGGTTATGCAAAAGGTAAAATCAAATTAGCTGATGATTTTGATGAACCATTAGAAATGTTTTCAGATTACATTTAATGGCTTTTTTGTTAGATACACACACTTTCCTGTGGTTTGTTGAAGGTAATGATGAATTGCCTGCTTCAATAAAGAAAAAGATATTAGACATCAATAAATCTTGTTTTATCAGCATTGCTTCACTTTGGGAAATTGCAATTAAAAAACAGATTGGAAAACTCAATTTAAACATCGGTTTTGATGAATTATTTAGATTTGCAGAAAGAAATCAAATTGAAATAATTTCAATTAATGAAGCACATCTAACTACATTACTAAATCTCGACTTTTTCAACAATGACCCTTTTGATAGAATTATAGTATCTCAAGCGATCTCAGAAGATTTAATGCTCCTATCCAGAGATAATAAATTAAAAAGCTATAAAGTAAAATTACAGTGGGGTTAACCCATACAAACCTATTATGAACTATTTCCATGCCATTGTCCTTGCTGTTATCGAAGGACTAACGGAATTTTTGCCTGTTTCTAGTACCGGACATATGATTGTTGCCTCATCTTTTATGGGCATTGCAAGCGACCCGTTCGTTAAGCTTTTTACGATTGCTATACAATTAGGTGCCATACTTTCGGTGCTGGTTTTATACTTTAAAAGATTTTTCAAATCCATTAATTTTTACATCAAACTTCTTGTTGCTTTTATTCCGGCGGCAGTTTTTGGTTTATTGCTTAGCAAAAAGATAGATGAGCTTTTGGAAAGTCCGATGGCGGTAGGTATTTCGTTATTGGTTGGAGGAATAATTCTATTATTTGTTGATAAATGGTTTAACAAACCCACCATTAATGAAGAAGAAGAAATAAATTATCTAACGGCTTTAAAAATTGGCTTCTTTCAATGCATAGCCATGATTCCAGGAGTTTCACGCTCAGGAGCAACCATTATAGGCGGGATGAGCCAGAAATTAAGCAGAAAATTAGCTGCAGAATTTTCATTCTTTTTAGCCGTACCAACCATGTTTGCCGCCACAGGTAAAAAACTATTTGACTTTTATAAAGAAGGAAATACCATTTCTCATGATCAAGTTAATCTTTTAATTATTGGGAATGTAATTGCTTTCATTGTAGCACTTTTAGCTATTAAAAGTTTTATCGGCTTCTTAAATAAACATGGCTTTAGGGTATTTGGCTGGTATCGTATTATTGCTGGATTAATCATCATTATTCTATTGTACACCGGGCATAACTTGCAAGTGATATAATCAGTATCTTTGCGCAAAAAAGATTTGTGAGTACAGAAAATTCAAAGTTTAAAGATTTCAATTTTGCCGAGGGCGAACTGCTTTTAATTAACAAACCCTACAAATGGACTTCATTTGATGTGGTTGGCAAAATCCGGAATTCTTTAAAGCCATTAAAACTAAAAGTCGGTCATGCGGGTACGTTAGATCCACTAGCTACCGGTTTATTAATCATTTGTACAGGTAAATTAACCAAGCAAATAGATACCTTTCAGGCAGAAGAAAAGGAATATACCGGAACCATGATCTTAGGCGCCACCACTCCATCATTTGACATGGAAACGGAGGTTGATCAAACCTTTGACATTTCATCCATCACACCTGAACAGATATATAACGCTATATCACCGTTTACAGGAGATATTGAGCAATATCCGCCTGCACATTCAGCAGTAAAAATAAATGGTGAACGTTTATATGTAAAGGCTCGCTTAGGGGAAGCTGTCGAGTTACGTAAACGTTTTGTTAGTGTTCCTGAATTTGAAATCACCAGAATTGAGTTGCCAGAGGTTGATTTCCGGATTGTTTGCAGCAAAGGCACTTATATTAGATCATTAGTTTCTGATTTTGGAAAAGCATTAAATAATGGCGCCTATTTATCAAAACTCACCCGAACAAGAAGTGGAAACTTTTTGCTTTCAAATTCGTTTGAGGTTCTAGAGCTTGTTAATTATATTCGCAGCAAGAAAGAGGAAATTAAAATTCAGGAATAAACATGAACCGAATCAAAAACAAGAATGCCCGGTACGCAAAAGAAATAATTTTGATTGCTGCAGGGGTAACTTCAGCTTGTTTTGGTTTAAAAAGTTTTCTGATGCCCAGTCATTTTATAGACGGTGGTGTTACAGGTATTTCCTTACTTTTGAGCACATTAACCGGCTGGAACCTCTCCTACCTCATCGTCATTATTAACATTCCGTTTGTTATACTTGGTTTCAGGCAAATTGGAAAAGGTTTTGCCATTAAAACGGCAATAGCCATTGCTGCGTTATCTCTGGCTTTGATTTTTCTTCCTTTCCAACCCATTACGCATGATAAACTACTGATTGCCTTCTTTGGTGGTTTGTTTTTGGGCGCAGGAATTGGCTTAGCCATGCGGGGTGGTTGTGTGATTGATGGCACAGAAGTACTGGCGCTTTACATCAGTAAAAACAGTATCCTCACTGTAGGGAATATTATCCTGATTTTAAACATCATCATCTTTGCCTTTGCAGCATACTTTCTGAATATCGAAACTTCACTGTACGCCATATTAACTTATTTATCAGCCTCTTATACTATTGATTTTATTATAAATGGAATAGAGCAATATACAGGGGTAACCATTATTTCAGAACATCAGGAGGAGATAAAAGATTATATCATTACAGAAATGAAACGTGGTGTAACCATTTATAAAGGAGAAGGCGGTTATGGAGAAAGAAAAGATATCGACATTCTTTTCACGGTGGTAACCAAATTGGAAATGAGCAAATTGCAAACAGCTATCAGAAATATAGATTCCGATGCCTTTGTAATACAACAACAGATTGCCGATTTAAAAGGTGGCGTAGTAAAGCGCCATGCTTTGCATTAATAAATATAATTATAGAAATTTGGGCGTGTCCCCAAGCTACGCAAGGGGTCGGGCTGTACGCTAAATCTTTTTCGTTTTCATTTCACTGATGTTACCGATGGAAAACGAAAAAGTATACCGCTTCCATCCCTCACGCAAAACCCATAGTTTAAAAGATTATTCCATTGAAAATATACCATAACCTATCAGAATTTACTAAGCTTAACAATGCAATAGTAACCATCGGCACTTTCGATGGAGTTCATTTCGGGCACCAGAAAATTATCAGACAGCTGGTTGCCAAAGCAAAATCAGATCATGGCGAAAGCGTTATTTTAACCTTTTTCCCACATCCAAGACTGATCATTGACCCTGAAAATCAGGATCTAAAAATGATCAATACCATAAATGAAAAAGCAGAAATACTTAAAAGCCTTGGCGTTGATCATTTAATTATCACGCCCTTTACACGCGATTTTTCTAATCTGCTTCCTGATGATTATATCAAAAACATATTGGTTAATCACATCGGCACTAAGCATATTATCATTGGTTACGATCATCGTTTTGGAAAAGATCGTACCGGGAATCTGACAGATTTAAAAGCTGCAGGTACTCATTTCGGTTTTTCAGTAGAAGAAATTATGGAACAGGATATTCACGATGTAGCAGTAAGCTCAACAAAGATCAGGCAGGCAATCCTGGATGGAGATGTTAGCCTGGCATCTGATTACCTGGGTTATTCATTTTCTATTTTTGGCCGTGTAATTAAGGGGGATAAAATTGGCAGAACAATAGGTTTTCCAACCGCTAACATTTTTGTTGAGGAAACATATAAGCTTATCCCTGGCGATGGCATTTACGCTGTAACTGTTGAGATGAGTTGCAAATCAGGTGATGAGCAACAAACGCCAAATACCAAACACCTAACTTTTAAAGGCATGGCATATATTGGTCAGAGGCCAACTATTAATGGGATGACCAGAAATATTGAAGTGAATATCTTCGATTTCAATCAGGAAATTTATGGTCAGGATATCAAAATGAACTTCTTAAAATTTCTGCGCCACGATGTGAAGTTTACTGGTTTGGATGCACTTAAAGTACAATTGCAAAAAGATAAAGAAGAAACTCTTAATTACTTTTCCTCTCTTTAACTCAGTAAAATATAAACTTTAACCTTTCAAAAAGCCTCATTTTTCGCTATATTAGCGGCAATGAGGCTTTTTTATACCATCGTTCTGTTCACAACACTGGTAAGTTTTGCAAGCTTTGCATCACCTAAAAAAAGAAATGCACCAAAAATGCTGATTGGACAAATCACCGCCATTTCTCCAAAAATCAGCTTACAACATCATACAGGTATCCAGTCAGACGGTGAAAGTTTGCAGAAAGACTTCATTAATCATACACTAACTAATTTTTTTTTAGATGCTTTAGTTGTTTTAACCCTGTCTTTCTCTTTTTCGCTTTTTGTTAACCGGAATAACACCGTTTTAAAGCGATTAAAATATAATTATTGGTGTTTGCTCAACATGCTTTATCCACAACACGCTTTCTGGTAAGCATAAGAATAATCACCACAATCATGTGGAATAAAGACAGCCGATTAGCCCGGAAATCATTTTACCAACATACCGATTACCATCAATGCATTTACCAGATTTAATTGCCGATTTAGGATTAATCCTAACCGCAGCAGGGATTACCACCCTTATATTTAAAAAAATTAAGCAGCCTTTAGTATTGGGCTATATTTTAGCGGGCTTACTCGTTGGCCCACATTTAGATTTTTTTCCATCCGTAACTGATACCAAGAACATCAGCATCTGGGGTGAAATTGGCGTGATCTTCTTACTGTTTAGTTTAGGCTTAGAATTCAGTTTTAAAAAACTAGTTAAGGTTGGAGGCTCAGCATCGATTACAGCCGTAGTTGAAGTTGTTTTTATGCTATTAATTGGTTTTTCTGCCGGTAAACTCATGGGCTGGAAAACCATGGATAGTATTTTTCTTGGTGGTATACTATCTGTTTCCTCTACTACCATCATCATCAGGGCTTTTGAAGAACTTGGCGTAAAACATAAAAAATTTGCCGGACTTGTTTTTGGTGTACTTATCGTAGAAGATTTAGTAGCCATTTTATTGCTTGTTTTGCTTTCTACACTTGCTGTAAGCCAGCAATTTGCAGGCAGTGAAATGCTAATTTCAATCTTAAAACTGGCATTTTTCTTAGTTCTTTGGTTTTTAGGTGGGATATTTCTGATTCCATCTTTCCTTAAAGCAACGAGGAAACTGATGAATGATGAAACCATGTTGGTGGTTTCTTTGGCCCTGTGTTTAGTGATGGTTCTTTTAGCAGTAAAAGTCGGATTTTCTCCGGCTTTGGGGGCCTTTATTATGGGATCCATCCTAGCCGAAACCACTCAGGCTGAAAAAATAGAACACCTAACCAAATCAGTAAAAGATTTATTTGCTGCAGTCTTCTTCGTTTCAGTGGGTATGCTGATTGATCCAAAAATTCTGATAGATTATGGTTTACCCATCTTAATTATAACATTAGCAACAATTTTAGGTAAGTTCCTGAGTTCAGGTCTCGGTGCATTACTCTCTGGCCAACCCCTTAAAACCTCTGTTCAGGCCGGGTTAAGTTTGGCGCAGATTGGTGAATTTTCTTTCATCATTGCCACATTGGGATTAACCCTTAAGGTAACCAGCGATTTCCTTTACCCCATCGCCGTTGCAGTATCAGCAATTACCACTTTTACAACACCCTACCTGATTAAACACTCTGAAACTTTCTACAATTTTTTAAATAGAATTTTGCCTAAAAAGTGGCTCGAAGGAATTTCCCGATATAGCTCCAGCACGGCTGGAATCACTACACTGAGCGATTGGAAAATTCTCCTGCGCAGTTACGCATTCAATACCATCATTCACTCTGTAATTATAGTAGCCGTTATTTTTCTCGCATCGCGATATATTCAGCCGTTTATTGCCACCAACATGGTAAATGGCTTAAAATCAACAATTATCAGCCTGGTGGTTTCTTTTATCATCATGGCACCTTTTTTATGGGCCTTATCCATCAGAAGGATTCAGAAAACAGCTTACTCACACTTGTGGCTGAATAAAAAATATACCCGTGGCCCGTTAATTGCCATTGAGGTATTTAGAATTGCGCTAGGCATATTTTTCGTTGGTTTTTTAATGTATCAGTTTTTCGACACTTGGGTTGCTGCCGGAATTGCCCTGGCTTTAATCGTACTGATGATGTTTATCTTCTCCAGAAAACTGCAGACTTTTTATAATACGCTCGAAAAGCGTTTCATTTTAAACCTGAATGCCAGGGAAAACCAAAAACCAGATATTCTACCCTGGGATACTCACCTGGCAGAATTAACGGTTTCTCCGGAATCTGAAGTGGTAGGTCAAACCCTCGCCAGCCTAATGATTCGTGAAAAATTTGGTGTCAACATCGCTATGATTGAGCGTGGGAGAAACAGTATCCCGACACCTGGAAGGGATGAAAGACTTTATCCAAATGATAAATTATTGCTCATCGGCGCAGACGATCAACTGGCAGCAGTTAAAGCGATTTTAGAAGTAGATATACCGGAAACAGAAAGCGAGAAAAACTTCCCTGATAAGGAAATGGCTTTACAAAAAGTTGTGGTTAATCTGGAATCTCCTGTTTATGGATTAAGCATTAGAAACGCAGGAATAAGAGAAAAAGCACAGGCACTTATTGTTGGAATCGAACGCGGAACAGAACGAATTTTAAATCCATCGTCTGATTTCATTTTTGACAATGGTGATATCATTTGGATAGTAGGAAATAATAAGAAAATTAAAGAGGTACTTTAATTAACTAATTTGTCTTTATACATGATACTTACATCTTGATACTAATTTTATATCTTCGCATACAACCCTACCTATGAAAGTTGATATTGAAAAAAGTGAGTTTCTTGATGAGATGATTGAGCAATGGCAAAACGATGGCTTAATTAATGAGGATACAGGCATCAAGCTTCGGCAAAGTTATGAAGCTAAAAATTTCGATTGGTTAAGGCTCGCTCAGTATGCATTTTGGGTGGCGCTGGCTTGTGGCTTTATTGCTTTAGGATCGCTCTTAATTGACAATTCTATCCTTAACTATCTCAAACGCGTTTATAACACACCAAATATTGTTATTGCACTTGTATCCGCAGGGATTGCTGGCTGGCTTTATATATTGGGTTTCCGAAGAAAGAAAAAACTGCATAATCTCAGATTTAGCAATGAAGCAATTGTATTTTCGGCCATTTTACTTACTGCGAATGCCATTGCCTATTTTGGAAAATCGCTGGATAATGGCTCCGGAAATTTCACCATCCTGATTTTAATCTCTGTATTTATTTACGGCGGACTTGGTTACTTTTTCAACTCAAAGTTGATCTGGATATTTGCATTAATATCGTTAGGCGCCTGGTTTGGTACAGAAACAGGTTATCTCAGCCGCTGGAATTACTATTTTTTGGGCATGAATTATCCCCTCAGATTTGTAGTTTTTGGAGCAGTTTTAACAGCAGCTTCATTCATCATGAAAGCCTTACCTAAAACCAGGCAATTTTTTCAAGTCACCTATATTGCAGGAATGGTTTATTTATTCATTTCACTCTGGGCCCTTTCGGTTTTTGGCAATTTTGCCAGTTTAGAAAAATGGTATGCCGTTCGGCAATTAAGTCTATTCTACTGGGCCTTAATTTCTGCTGCAGTCTGTGTAGCCAGTACCTTATTTGGATTAAAATACCGCGATGACGTTGCAAGAGAGTTTGGCATTACATTTTTATTTATCAACCTGTACACCCGTTACTTTGAATATTTCTGGGATAGCTGGCACAAAGCATTATTTTTTTCTGTTTTGGCTGCATCGTTTTGGCTTATTGGTAGAAAGGCAGAAAAGATTTGGAATGTAGAATTTTTGAAGTAATGCTTCCTTTGTACTTTTATTAGGATTTAGCCAGATGCATCATGGAAATTAATAATCAAAATTTGTATAAAAAGGTAATTGAACTACTTAATCAAGCCAGGCAAAGCGTAGTTCAAACCATTAATAATACAATGGCCATGACTTACTTTGAAATTGGTAAAATGATTGTAGAAGAAGAGCAAAATGGCAATGAAAAAGCAGAGTATGGCAAACGTGTTTTAAAGGAGCTTTCAAAAAAGTTAGTCACCGAATTTGGCAAAGGTTTTTCA
The DNA here is from genome assembly GCF_004340665.1 of Pedobacter psychrotolerans. Taxonomy (GTDB): domain Bacteria; phylum Bacteroidota; class Bacteroidia; order Sphingobacteriales; family Sphingobacteriaceae; genus Pedobacter; species Pedobacter psychrotolerans. Next base: position 27,152 of record NZ_SLWO01000001.1, on the reverse strand, counting down.
GAAACTAATTTATAGCAAATGCGGCAATTTTATATCAATTACTCAATTCGTCAGACACCGTCTGACGAATTCAAACTTACCTGGTCGCACTATCTTAAACTAATGAGGATAGCTGATATAAATGAGCGCAATTTTTACGAAATAGAAGCAATAAAAAACAACTGGAGCTTACGAGAGTTACAACGTCAATATGATTCGGCTTTGTATACACGTTTAGCCTTAAGCAAAAATAAGGAAGAAGTGATTTCCCTTGGCCAAAGAGGTCAAATTATTGAAAAGAACAAAGATTTAATAAAAGACCCTTACATTTTAGAATTTTTAGGGCTGCCAGATAAAAGCTTCTACTCTGAAAGTGATTTAGAGCAAAAACTGATCGACAAATTAGAACACTTTCTGCTAGAGTTGGGTAATGGGTTTACATTTGTAGCCCGCCAAAAAAGAATAACCTTTGATGAACGTCACTTCAAAGTAGATTTGGTTTTTTATAATAGGATATTGAAATGTTTTGTATTAATAGACTTAAAAATTGGGGAATTAAAACATCAGGATATCGGCCAGATGCAGATGTATGTGAATTATTTCGATAGAGAAGTAAAGCTTGATGACGAAAACAAAACCATAGGAATTATCCTCTGCCAGGATAAAAGTGAATCTGTTGTTAGATACACATTACCAGAGAATAACGAACAAATTTTTGCAAGTAAATACTTAACCGTATTGCCTAGTGAGAAAGATTTTATCAAAATTATCAAGAATTCATAAACGGGACTACCTTATTGATTAGTGTTAGAAGGAATAACCTACAACAAAACAATCAATTGCTTCACAATCAAATAAACAGCCAGCACATATAAAAATATGGCAATAGATTTATTAATAATCAGGCTACTCAAGGCAAACTTTTCCTGAATGAAAGTAGCAAAGTGAGCATACACATACAAAGCACCTGCAGACCCAAAACCTGAACCAATAGCAAAAATAATCAGCGATAAATAATCAGTTTTAATCCACTCGTGCAGGATTACATAATTACCAAAAAATAGCCAAAAAGGGATTTGAACAGGATTTAATACCCCTAATATTAATCCATAAAGTACACTCCCACTTCGTTTGTCATCCTTTTTACTACTGGTTTTCGGAACTTTTTTGCGGTTGATCCAAGTAATGGTTCCCATCACAATAAACATGAGAATCATAAAACAATCAACCAAAGTACCTAACCTTACTTCACTTACCGCCTCATTAGGATTAATATCACTCATGGCCCACCGGGCAAAACGCATCATCCCGAAGGTAAAGAATATCTCAACACAAGAAAACGAAAAGATAAAATACCAAACCTGCCGCATCCCTTTATTAATGGTGAGCTGTGCAACAGTTAAATTAATGTTGCCCGGGGGAATATAGCCCATGGCGTTAAGAAGGATGCCTAAAATAAAGGTTAGAAAAAGCATTGCCGAAATTATGGATTTAAATTTAAATGCGATGCTAAATATTTACCCGTATAAGAATTTTTCTCTTTTGCCAGGTCTTCAGGTATACCTTCAAATACCAACTGTCCGCCTCCATCACCACCTTCAGGGCCGATATCAATTACCCAATCGGCACATTTAATCATGTCCATGTTGTGCTCAATAACTAAAATGGTATTGCCTTGCTCTATTAAAGTATTGAGTGCCTTTAATAGTTTTTTGATATCATGAAAGTGCAACCCAGTGGTTGGCTCATCAAAAATGAATAATGTTTTATTTGCATTATTACCTTTAATTAAAAATGATGCAAGCTTAATCCTTTGCGCTTCTCCACCTGATAAGGTATTTGAAGATTGTCCTAAATGCACGTAGCCTAAACCGACATCAACCAACGGATTCAATTTATTCAAAATCTTCTGCTCATCCTTAAAGAAATCAACCGCTTCATCAATGGTCATATCCAGAATTTCAGAAACGTTTTTTTCTTTATAGGTTACATCTAAAACCTGCTGCTTAAATCGCTTCCCGCTACAAGCCTCACATGGCAAATAAATATCTGCCATAAATTGCATCTCAATCTTCACCTCGCCTTCACCCTGACAAACATCACAGCGGCCACCTTCTACATTAAAAGAAAATGCAGCTGGCTTTAGTCCTGCTGCTTTGGCTGCTGCCTGATTAGAAAACAATGCACGAACATCATCCCAGGCTTTAACATAAGTAACCGGATTTGAACGGCTGGATCTTCCTATTGGATTTTGATCCACCATTTCTACTGCACTAACCAAATCTACATTTCCAAAAATCCCATCATATGCGCCCGTTTGCTCACCTGCATAATTGCCTATTGCTTTTTGTAATGCCGGGTAAAGAATTTTTTTTACTAAACTTGTTTTTCCTGATCCTGAAACGCCACTCACCGTAGTAAAAACGCCCAGAGGAAACTTAACATCAATATTCTGAAGATTATTTTCCCTGGCTCCTTTAATCAGGACATGATCTTTCCATTTACGCCTCTTTTCTGGTATAGCAATTTTTTCAATACCCGCTAAATATCGTCCGGTTAAGCTATTTTTATCTTTTAGAATTTCTTCATAATTACCACTGAATACCAGGTTACCACCATGGGTACCTGCTTCAGGACCAATATCAATAATATAATCAGCCGCACGCATCATTTCTTCTTCGTGTTCTACTACGATAACTGTATTACCTACATTTCTTAAGGATATTAAAACCTCAATTAATTTATTGGTATCACGAGGATGAAGTCCAATACTCGGCTCATCCAAAACATAAATAGATCCCACTAAACTACTCCCTAAAGAGGTAGCCAGGTTAATTCTTTGAGACTCACCACCAGATAGCGTATTGGATAATCTATTCAGCGTTAAATAACCCAAACCCACATTATTTAAGTATAAGAAACGATTATCAATCTCGGCTAATAAACGTTTGGCAATTTTTGCATCATTTACGCCAAGCTTCAAATCATTAAAAAATACCAATGCCTTCGATAAAGGCATTAAAACAATATCAATAATGGATTTTTCAGCAATTTTCACATAAGACGCATCTTTACGTAAACGCGATCCTTTACAATCCGGGCAGGTCGTTTTTCCACGGTAGCGTGACAACATTACCCGGTACTGAATTTTATAAGTTTGCTCTTCAAGCTCTTTGAAAAAGGCATCAAGTCCGGAGAAATATTTATTACCAGTCCATAACAAGCGCTGTTCCTTAGCTGTTAACTGACTAAAAGACCGATGAATAGGAAAATCAAATTTTGGTGCTACCTTAATAAAATTTTGCAACCAAACGTTCATTTTCTCTCCCCTCCAAGGTGCAATGGCATTGTCGTAAACACTTTTACTTTTATCAGGAATTACCAAATCCTCATCAATACCAATTACATTTCCGTAGCCTTCACAACGCTTACAGGCGCCATATGGATTATTAAACGAGAAAAAATTAGGCGTTGGTTCTTCAAAACGAATTCCATCCAGTTCAAAGCGATCGCTGAAGTGCTTGGTTTTTCCTTCAGCCTCCACATAACAATCACCTTTACCTTCAAAAAAGGCTGTTTGTGCCGAATCAGCTAGTCGGCTTAAAGTTTCCTCTTCCTGATTAGTTACCAATCGATCAATTAGAATCTGTACCGTTTTATCATCAGTTAATTCAGCATCTTTAAAGTCAGCATCATCCAGTACGGCTTCAATTTTCAATACTTTACCACCAATCAATACCCTCAAAAATCCCTTTTGCAATAAAATGGCTAGTTCCTCTTTAATGGTTCTGTTATTGTGCGGGTAAAGCGGACAAAAGATAGTGACTGTAGTATCCTCAGGCAATTCACCTACATAATCAACAACCGAACTCACAGAGTCCTTTTTTACTTCCTTGCCAGATACCGGAGATATTGTTTTTCCAATACGAGAGAACAGCAATTTCAAATAATCATAAATTTCTGTTGAAGTACCTACCGTAGAACGGGGATTGGAAGTAATTACCTTTTGTTCTATGGCAATGGCAGGAGCAATACCTTTAATATAATCCACATCGGGTTTATTCATCCTCCCCATAAACTGACGGGCATAGGATGACAAACTCTCTACATAACGGCGCTGACCTTCAGCATATAACGTATCAAATGCTAGCGAAGATTTTCCCGAACCAGACATCCCTGTAACCACCACCAACTTGTTTTTTGGAATGGCAACATCGATATTTTTAAGGTTGTGCACACGGGCACCTTTAATGATTATGTTTTTATGCGGATCTTTTTCGGCCTCTTTTTTGCTCATGTATTGTTAAGAATATATTATGAAAACCCCAGAAAGTAATTTGGGTTTTAAGATGATACAAAAATAGGGTACTGAGATGGTTAATTTATTTTTTAACATTTTATTTTTTGCATTTTGGTAAAAAATAACTTTCTTTGGATATTAACAACCTCAAAACCAAACTAACACATTCAAAAAACATAGGAGATAAGCTATAGAAATTAAACATCTACAAATTAATTTTTAGCAAACAGTACGGGATTTAGTGTAGGTAAACCTATGAATTTACAATCATATAACGATCAGGACCTTGTAAAGGTATATATTGCCGGGAACGAGAATGGATTGCAGGAACTTTTACGAAGACATAAAAGTAAGATTTATACATCCATTTATTTATTGGTTAAAGACCAATATCTGGCGGAAGATATTTTTCAAGATACTTTTATTAAGGTAATCAATACGCTGCGATCAGGAAGATATAACGAAGAAGGTAAATTTTTACCTTGGGTAATGCGTATTGCACATAACCTGGTTATCGATTATTTCAGGAAAGAAAAAAGAACACCAATCATCACCAGTTCTGATGGAATGGATGTATTCAATATGCTACACTTTTATGACGAAAGTGCAGAAGAAAAAATGCTCCGCGATCAAACTCATAAAGATTTAAAGGAAATGATTCATTTATTGCCTGATGAGCAGAAAGAAGTGCTTCTAATGCGCCATTATGCAGATTTAAGTTTTAAAGAAATTGCTGATTTAACTGATGTTAGCATTAATACAGCATTAGGTCGTATGAGATATGCCTTAAGCAACCTTCGTAAAATGCTTAAAACAAAAGAAATGACATACAAAGGGTAGCGTAAAAGTTACAAAAATTGTATGAGGCTTTAAAATAAAGTATCTGAAGTACCGTTAAGTTTATAAACTTATCACATTTAGTTGCTTATGACAAAAACCTCTACATCAAACACCAGTGTAAATTCACCAATGCAAAACATGTTTCAGCTAAAAACTGACATTGAATCTGATACAGAACTAGACTTATTTTATGATCAAATAAAAGGTAAGTTAGATCGGTTAGCTAAAGATCCTCAAGATGAAACCATCAGGAAGATATTAGCTTACAGTAAAATAAAGTAAGAATTTACATTTGCTAAAAAGGGCTTTCTACAAGTGTAGAAAGCCCTTTTTCATTTTTATGGAATCTATAAATCTCTAAAATATTCACCTTATTTTTAACGATAGGTGCCTGTTTAAGATGTCTCGAATTTTACAATTGAAAAAACAAAAAGCCCTACCTTTGCATAGTGTAATTTTAACACTAAGTACAAATGAATAAAAATCTTCTTCCACTCACTTTAGGTGGTTTGGGTATCGGAATAACGGAGTTTGTAATGATGGGATTGCTGCCTGATATTGCAAAAGCTTTAACAGTGACCATACCAAAAGCTGGCCATCTGATTTCTGCATATGCATTGGGCGTTGTAATAGGCGCACCACTTCTCATAATAATTGCGGGCAAATACCCACCTAAAAAGATACTTATTGCCTTGATGGTAATGTTTACAGCATTCAATGCTTTTTCTGCATTTGCGCCTACATTTAATACTTTATTTATTGCCAGGTTACTTTCCGGTTTACCTCATGGTGCCTTCTTTGGTGTAGGTTCTGTAGTGGCCAGTCGCATTGCACAAAAAGGAAAGGAAGCACAAGCCGTTTCTTTGATGTTTATGGGTTTAACCATTGCCAATATTATTGGCGTTCCACTAGGCACATATATCGGTCATAATTTTTCCTGGAGGATCTCTTTTGCCGTTGTGGTTGCTGTCGGATTGATTACTCTATTGAGTCTTAAGTTATGGTTACCTGCTTTAGAAGCTGCCAAAAACCGCGATTTAAAAGCAGAGCTTAGTTTCTTCAAAAAAAGAGAAGCCTGGATTCTCATTACGATGATTTCCATTGGGACTGGCGGTTTATTTACTTGGTACAGTTACATCGCACCCTTGATGACCGAAGTCGCGGGATTTTCAGCAGAAGCCGTTACCTACATCTTAATGCTTGCAGGTTTAGGAATGATGGCAGGCAATTATATCGGAGGAGTATTAGCCGATAAATATTCGCCAGCTAAAGCATCAGCAGCACTATTAATAGCTATGGTGGTTACATTAACCATTGTACATTTTGTATCTGCCAATCAAATACTGGCACTGATTATGACTTTTATTACCGGAGCAGTTGCTTTTTCTCTGGCGGCACCTATTCAAATGTTGATGATCCAATCCGCTAAAGGTTCTGAAATGCTTGCGGCATCTGCCAGCCAGGCCAGTTTCAACATTGGAAATGCACTTGGAGCATTTTTTGGCGGCTTACCTTTGGTATATGGCTTTGATTATACCTCTCCAGCTTACGTTGGCGCTGCGATGGCTTTAATAGGTGCATTTTTTGCCTTCTGGCTGATTAAAAGTAACCAGGAAACTCCAAAACCAAATAAGGTTCCTGCTACTGCTTTTCATTAATTTTAAACAATGGAAATTATTGAATGATTGAATTCTCTTCCTTCTAAGTAAAAGTAATTTAATCATTCAAGCTACTCATTTCATCATTTTCTTTAATCTATCTCAACAGAATATGCAACTAATAAATAGTTTTAATGATTTTAAGTTTTAAAATTCCAATTTATTAGTGGCATTTTTCTCTTCTGGTTAATATTCCAAAGCCCCCAATTGCAGACCTTTTAAAAGCTTACTTTTATTGAATAATCCAACCTGAAGCCCCCGGCATTTTGATGTCACATTACTTAAGACCCCAACTTGAAGACCTTTATAATCAACGGCACTGTTACCTATTCCTATTTGCAATCCGCTTCCTTTATAAACATCATTAAACATAGAGAACTGCAGCCCATTCTGCTTTTCTACTACATTATCTACAATTGAAATTGAGATTCCATTTGCAGCAAATAAGTATTGACCTATAGCACCAACCGTTATACCATTAACAATACAATCTCCGCAAACAGTTCCAGAGCCAGAAAGATTTAAACCATTTATCTTCTCTGTAAACTTAAGTCCCCTTACCTGAACAAGATCGTCGCCCTCATTTATCGGACTACTAGGAGCAAGTGGTAAGATTAAGCCTAAACCAATCAACTCTAACCTCATCCCATTGGTTAATACATTGGCGTGTTTTTCTTTTAATCCTGAGGCAATTCCGTAAGAAATTCCAGTTATTTTGGCATTAGCCTGATGGAATGTAGCTGCAGGGAAATGTTTTTTTCTATGCTGAGCATAACCTCTTACTTCCAGCAAAAAAGAAATCAATGTTATTATTATAATTCTATTTTTCATCTTTTTATTAATTAGTTTATGACCAAAGATCCCTGATAAAAAATGGACGAATTATCCTATAAAATTAAGCGTGATACCAGTAATATCTTTTAAAGTGATTATTTTTAAATCTGTATCCCTAAAAATTAAAATAGAATGAGTTATTAATTTATAAAACTTAATAAGTGATATATATAACTTAACTTCAATTAATAAATTATTCTCTATGGTAAATCAGCAGGAATTATTTTTCGAAGCTATTAAGTCTGCATTACCCGGGTACCAAAACCTTGCACAAAGCGTAGCCGAGGTTTTAGGAGTAAGTACCAACGAAGCTTATAAGAAAATACGTGGAGACAGCATATTAAACCTTCAGCAGATTGTTTTATTATCAAACAACTTTGGTGTTTCATTTATCTACAAACCAGATCAATTGCCCACGGTAACGTTCGATTATTTAAGCTTAGATCAAGAAATACCGAATATGCTTTTATATTTACAAGACCTGCTTAAAAACTTAAAACAGATCCACCAGAGTAAACATAAGCACATCACCATTACAACGGATGACATTCCCTTGTTCCATTTTTTCAAATATCACGAACTCACTTGTTTTAAATTATTTTTCTGGTCAGACAGTGTTATGAATACCGATGTACAATTCGATCCAGGCATTTTCGGTACCGAAATCATCAACATTTCTAAAGAATTAAACCAACTATACTTAGAAATCCCATGCACAGAAATATGGTCAAAAGATACCGTTCACGGCACAATTGAACAGATTCGTTATGCATTTGAAGCAGGTTACATCACCAAAGAACTTGCAGAACAGATTATTGAACAGGTAAGATACTGCCTGACTGATATGAATATGTATGCCATTAGCAGTAAAAAAACCATCGATCCGAATCATACTTTTAATTGGTACAACTGCGATGTACTGGGAAGCATTTCTTACCTGGTAGATTTTAAAGACCACATGGCCTGTTACAACCGATTTAATACCTTTAACTATTTAAGAACCGAAGACCAAAGCTATTGCAAACAAACTAAACAATGGATGCAGGCACTAATCATGAAATCCGTTTCCTTTAGCGGACAGGGTGAAAAACACCGAAACAAGTACCTCTATAATGCTTTCGCAGAATGCGATAAATTATGGAGAGAAATTGCAAACAGCTAAAACCTCGCTTTTGCATTTAAGATTAAGAATAGCCTGATTACCCACTTTTCTTTGTTTAAATGGCAAGTAAAAGTGTATTACATTTCCATCTTTAATTTGCATTTGCTTATTATATTTGGCCATGCTTAAAAAAGAACGCTATAAACTTTTTGTAGAACATTTTTCCGCCAAACAGCCAGATGCAGAAACGGAGTTACATTACAATAACCCTTATCAGCTGCTTGTAGCAGTAATCCTTTCTGCACAATGTACTGATAAACGCGTGAATATGGTTACTCCGGCCTTGTTTCAACGCTTTCCAAATGCTAAAGCTTTGGCAGAGGTAACCCCAGATATCGTATTTGATTATATCAAAAGTATTAGCTATCCCAACAATAAGGCAAAACACCTGGTTGGCATGGCTAATATTTTAGTTAATGAATTTAATGATATTGTTCCTTCAGGGATAGATGACCTGCAAAAAATGCCAGGTGTAGGTCGCAAAACAGCCAATGTAATTGCTTCAGTGATTTATAATGCTCCGGCTATGGCTGTAGATACACATGTGTTTCGTGTAGCTAACCGATTGGGGCTAACCAATGGTAAAACACCTTTAGCCGTAGAAAAAGATTTAGTTAAAAATTTACCAGAACAAGATATTCATATTGCCCATCACTGGCTGATTTTACATGGCCGATATGTTTGTCTGGCGAGAAAGCCAAAATGTGAAGTATGCGAGATTACCTATATGTGTCGTTATTTTGAGAGATTAACAGCACAAGAAGCGCGTAATCAACTGAAAATAAAAATAATTTAATTTTACTATTGACATTAGCTAAAAAACAATTAACTTAGCTAAATATTTTAGCATTACAAATTATTAACATCAGCATATTTAGCCGACAATTCAATTATATTTACGGAATCAAATCATATAAAAATGGCAAGCGCAAATCCAGATAAATTAAAAGCATTACAGTTAACATTAGATAAATTAGAAAAGTCATATGGTAAAGGAACCATCATGAAACTTGGAGATACCGCTATTGAACCTATAGATTTTATTTCTACCGGTTCAATTAGTTTAGATATCGCTTTAGGTATTGGTGGTATTCCAAAAGGTCGTGTGATTGAAATTTATGGACCAGAATCTTCTGGTAAAACGACTTTGGCTACCCACATTATTGCTGAAGCACAGAAAAAAGGTGGTATCGCTGCATTTATTGATGCAGAACATGCTTTCGATCAGTTTTACGCAAAAAAGCTGGGTGTAGATACTGATAATCTATTAATTTCTCAACCTGATAACGGTGAGCAGGCTTTGGAAATTGCCGATAATTTAATTCGCTCTGGTGCAATTGATGTAATCGTAATTGACTCTGTTGCTGCATTGGTTCCTAAAAGTGAAATTGAAGGTGAAATGGGAGACAGCAAAATGGGTCTACACGCCCGTTTAATGAGTCAGGCATTACGTAAATTAACCGGAACCATTTCAAAAACGGGATGTTGCTGTATTTTCATTAACCAGTTACGTGATAAAATTGGGGTGATGTTTGGTAACCCTGAAACCACAACTGGTGGTAATGCCCTTAAATTTTATGCGTCGGTACGTTTGGATATTCGCAGGATCTCTCAAATTAAAGATTCTGATGAAGTTTCTGGTAACCGCGTTAAAGTTAAAATTGTAAAAAACAAAGTGGCTCCTCCATTCAGAATTGCAGAATTTGACGTAATGTTTGGTGAAGGAATTTCTAAAAATGGTGAGATCGTAGATTTAGGTGTTGATTTTGGCATCATTAAAAAAGCTGGATCTTGGTATTCTTACGGAGATACTAAGTTAGGTCAGGGAAGAGATGCCGTTAAGCAATTATTAAGCGACAACCCTGAACTTGCTGAAGAACTTGAAACAAAAATTAAAGCTGAAGTAACGGGCGAAAACTTACAAGAAAAATAAATAAGTACTCCATACTTATCTTATATAAAACAAAAGCGTCAGGAAATTAAATCCGGACGCTTTTTTGCGTTTTGTAAGAAATTCATCTAAAACCAGAAATGCTAAATTTGCATTAATTACAACGGTTAAAACAGAAATCAGCTTTTATAAATATATGTCGCTGGTGAAATGAAATCGACAATTAATTTTGACTAAAAATTGCGCTAAAATCTTTGGTTACATAAACAATAACCAACAAAGCAGCAATCACTAATCCACCCAGGATAATTACGCCCCAACTTCCTTTCAGTTTATTTTTATCCTTCCTGATCAGGTAATACAAAATACCAATAAGCGGTATCGCACAAACAATCCAAAATACCAATGATGCTCCAGTCATATATAAGATTTTATTATTTCTTTTCTTTTTTTGTATTTACTTAGCCTTCAAACAACTTACCCATCTAACCTTCTAACCACTTAATCTCTCTACTAAAACTCCATCCTCGCCATTGGCGAAACTTCCTGTCCCACAAAATCATTTTTCAAAAACTTGTGATAACCTGCTATTGCAATCATTCCGGCATTATCTGTACAATATTGAAAAGCAGGGATATAAATTTGCCAGCCCAATTCTTCAGCAGTTTCCTGCAATCCATTTCTTAAACCAGAATTTGCAGAAACTCCACCTGCAATGGCAACTTCTTTGATATGATATTGCTTAGCGGCCTTTTTAAGTTTATTTAATAAAATTTGTACAATGCTATGTTGTACAGAGGCACAAATATCATCCAAATTTTCGGCAATAAAGTTTGGATTTTCTTTTTCCTGCTTCCTGATGAAATAAAGAATAGAAGTTTTAAATCCACTAAAACTAAAATTAAGATCCGCAATCTGAGGTTCAGCAAATTTAAAGGCTTTAGGATTACCCAATTTAGCATGTTGATCTATTAATGGACCACCAGGATAGGGTAACTGCAATATTTTTGCAGTTTTATCAAAGGCCTCTCCCGCTGCATCATCAAGGGTTTCACCCACAATTTCCATGTCAAAATAATCCTTAACCAAAACAATCTGCGTATGCCCGCCTGATACAGTTAAGCATAGAAAAGGAAAATTAGGTTTTGGATCATCAATAAAATGCGCCAGTATATGTGCATGCATATGATTGACAGAAATTAAAGGTATATTTAAAGCCAATGCGAAAGATTTTGCAAAGGAAACACCTACTAAAAGTGATCCAAGCAAACCAGGGCCTCTGGTAAAGGCAACTGCATTTATGTCCTGTTTTGTAACCTTTGCATTTTTTATTGCTTGCTCAATAGTTGGTACAATATTTTGTTGATGTACCCTGGATGCCAATTCGGGGATTACACCACCATAATTTTCATGAATTGTTTGGTTTGCAATAACATTGGCCGTAATTTTGCCGTTGTTACATATGGCGACTGAAGTATCATCGCAAGAAGATTCGATAGCAAGTATAACAGACAAATTATTTAAATTTTTAAGCTGCAAAATTATTAAAAAACTATTTAAAATACTCCTTTGGGTAATTGCATCAATAATTTTGCTGCTGGCACTGATTATTTTCTCACTACAATTTAAGCCTGTTCAAACTTATATTGCTCAGAGAGCTGCAGCCTATTTATCAAAAGAGCTTAGCACTACTATATCTATTAAAAGCCTTTACATCAAGCCTTTCAAATCTGTCGTGCTCGAAGATTTGGTGGTACTTGATTTACAAAAAGATACTTTGCTGCGTACGCCACAGTTTATGGTAGATATTAATCAGTTCTCTCTTGATAAAAAAATAATTGATGTCAATACTGTTCAAATCAATCATGGACAGTTTTTCCTAAAGGAATTCAAAGATAAGTCTTCTAATCTCGATTTTATCATAGACTATTTTGATTCTGGTAAACCTACTGTAAAGAAAAAGAAAACCAAGCCCTTTGATGTAAAGTTGGGCCGGCTAATTTTGAATGAATTTGCTTTCCGATATACTAATTTTGCTGCAAAAGATACTACCCAAGGTAAAAGCGTAAATTTTGATAATGTAGATGTTAAACAGCTTAGTGGAATTTTTGAAGGGCTCGACACGAAAAATCACTTATTTAAAACCAGCATTAAAAATTTAACCTTAAAAGAAAAAAGCGGGTTTTATCTTAAAAACTTAACTGCGGTAACCACAGTTGATAGTAATGCAATAGAATTAAAAAATCTTTTACTGGTTACCGATAACAGTCGTTTAAGCAATTATTACCAGATGAAGTTTAAGTCCTTCAAGGATTTTAATCATTATATTGATAATGTTAGAATGAAGGCTGTATTTAAAGATAGCCACATGTCATCAAAGGATGTTGCATTTTTTGCTCCTGAATTAAACGACATGAAACTCGATCTGGATATTGACGGACAAATCACTGGTTTGGTAAATAATCTCCGGGCAAAAAAACTAGCAATAAAAGCTGGGAAGGCTACTTATATAAAAGGAGATTATGTCATTAGAGGACTTCCGAAATGGCGGGAAACTTTTATGGATCTCAAAATTGAAATGGCGGGAACCAACAAAAAAGATCTTGATGAAGTGCTTGCCGGCGTTACCAACAGCAAAAAGAAAATCATCCCAATCATTGTGAATAAGTTTGGAAACATCAATTTCAATGGTAGTTTCACCGGATTTCAAAATGACTTTATTGCTTATGGTGAGTTTAAAACAAAGTTAGGTCGAATTGTTTCGGATGTGAATATGAAGATCGATAAAAATGATGTTCCATCATATACCGGAAATGTAAAAACATATGATTTCAACCTGGGCAACCTGATCGATGAAAAATCTTTAGGCAGAATAACCTCCTCATTATATGTAAAAGGACGTGGAACTGAACTTAAAAATCTGACGGAAAAAATTAATGGTGATGTAGATTATATTGATTTCAATGGATACAGATACCGGAACGTTAAGATTGATGGAACTTTTGATAAAAAATATTTCGATGGGAAACTCAGCATTAACGATCGAAATGTGAAGCTTGTTTTTGATGGCGGCGTTAACCTGAATCCAAAACTTCCTGTATTTAACTTTAATGCAACAATTTCAAAGGCCAGATTAAAGTCTTTAAAATTGATGAAAGATTCCTTAATGATTGATGCAAAATTTAGCACCAACTTTTCAGGAACAAATCTTAATAATATTGAGGGTAATTTATTGATTGACGAAATCAGGCTTCAAAATCCTAAAGGCATCTATCATGTTGATTCTGTACGATTGATGGCCGAAGGAAAGGGTATCGATAGAAATCTGAATATTAAATCAGATATTTTAGATGCCAGTATCTCGGGAGAATACGACCTGAACTCTATCGTTTCCTATTACAAAGCCATTGCAAAAACTTATATCCCATCGCTTAAAGCAGATATTATAAAGTACAAGAACCAAATTTTTAAATTTAACCTGGTTGTTAAAAAGTTTGAGCCACTGGCCCAGTTTATTTCTCCTGGTCTGGAAATGGAAGAAGGTGCCACATTGATTGGGGATTTTGATTCACGGAACAATACGGCAACACTATCAGGCTTTGTGAAGAAATTAAAGTATAATGGCATCGTGGTGAATAACATTATTTTGGATGAAAACACCACCAAAGAACAACTTCAGTTGATTGCCACTTCAGATCGTGTGCAGCTAAACGACAGTTTGTATATCAAAGACGTAAATATTTCAAATATTCTTCGAAATGACAGTCTGGCTTTCAACATCAAAATGTCTAATGCAGATGAGGCCAATCAACTTGATTTAAATGGACTTGTTGAATTTACTAAAAATCAAGATACGACAGCACGCCTGAGCCTTTTACCTTCCATTTTAAAGATTAATAGTGAAGAATGGAGAATACAGGAAAAAGTGAGAATTATACTCAATAAGGGGAAAACGCTCATCAGTAATTTCGATTTAACCAATGGCAAGCAACAGCTTACCGTTGATGGGTTATTGTCTGAAGATCCAAAAGATTTGCTAAAGGTGGGCTTTAAAGATTTTAACCTGAAAACACTTAATCCATTCACAAAAGGCTTTGGAGTAAAATTAAATGGAAATGTAAATGGAGACACCAAATTATACGGCTTATTAAAATCACCGAGAGTGAGTGATGATTTGAAAATAGATTCGCTGAATTTTAATGACATTTATATCGGAACCCTTCAAGATACTTCTTCATTTAATGGCGAAACCAGTAAAGTGAATATTTTCACCAGAATAACTGCTGATAATTCAGAAACCTTTAAACTTACGGGTAACCTGGATTTAAAAGAGAAATTTATTGACATGAGTGTTAAAATGAATGAAAGTAAATTAACCATTTTAGAGCCGTTTGTAAAACAACTGGTATCAAACTTAAAAGGAAATATATCTGCTGATTTAAGTGTAAAGGGAAGTTTAGATAAGCCATCCATTAACGGGAACCTGGAATTACACGAAGGGCAATTAATGGTCAATTACTTGAAAACGACTTATGTAATTACAGACAAAGTTAGCATTGATAATAGTATTATAAACCTTGATAAATTTACGATCCGCGATTTAGAAAGCAATGAAGCGGTTGCAAACGGATCTATTGATTTGAATAACCTTAATGACCCTACGTTAAAGATCGTGGTTAAGGCTAACAAATTCATGTCGTTGAATACCACGGCAAAAGATAACTCAGTTTATTTTGGAAAGGCTTACGGTACAGGCGAATTTAAATTTACCGGGCCTACCAGTAGAATGAAGATTGATATCAAAGCTAAAACTGAAAAGGGAACGGTCTTTAATCTTCCACTAAATAGTTCTGAAACGGTTTCTGATAAAGACTTTATCAATTTTATCAGCCGTGACTCTAGCAAGGTGGTTAAAAAAACCACCAATTTTGATGGGCTTACACTATCGTTTAAATTAACGATTGATCCGAATACCACAGCAAACATTTTTACTACTTTAGGGAATTTAAGTGGAAAAGGAAATGCTGACTTAAATCTGAATATTAATAGTCTGGGAGATTTTGAGATGTCTGGCGATTATATTATCGAAACGGGTAGTTTTGATTTTACGGCTCAAGAGGTGATCAACAAAAAATTCGAAATCAGGCAAGGTGGAACCATCAGGTGGACGGGTAATCCGACAGCAGCGCAAATTAACCTGAAAGCTGTTTATGCATTACGTGCCAATTTAAATGAACTATTCAAGGCTGCCAACAGAGATGCGAGCAGTAATGCCAACCAGCGGGTAGATACCGAGGTTGAAATGGGACTTACAGGTCTGCTGCTTCAGCCGGAGATAAAACTGGATATTAATTTCCCATCACAACCTTCTATCAAAGAGCAACTGCAAACTTATTTAAGTGATCAGAATAACCTGAACTTACAAGCTTTCAGTTTAATTATCAGAAGAAGTTTCGCCTCCGGAAATGGAGGAGAGTCAATTGGAAATCAGCTAAGTTCTACTGCAACGAGTACCGCTACAGAACTGGTATTTAACCAATTTAATAATGTATTATCATCCTTAAACCTGAATTTTGTAGATTTAAACGTTCGGTCTTTGAATGAAGCGAATGCTTCCTTTAAGTTCTTTAACAACAGGTTAATTATCAATGCCGGTATTGTTGACCGAAATAGTGTAAATGATTTTAATGTTATTGATTTCTCTAATGATAACGTTGGTAGAGAGGTTGAAGCCCTCTTCTTAATTAGAAAAGACGGTAGCCTCACGGTTAAAGCTGCAAATAAACCACCTACACAGCAAAGTATTTTCTTAAACAGCGGAATCAGCCCTACAGCAAACGTAACGTCTTTTGGATTGGTATATACCCAACAGTTCGACACCTTTAAAGAATTTGTTCAGAAAATTTCGGGTTCTTACCGTAGAAACTTAAAACGTAGACAGAGCGAAGCCCCTGTTAAGGTTAATAAATCAATCAGTAAAGAGGTGATTATTAACCAGAACAAGAGTAATCCGAGGAAGTAAAAAATTTCATCGTTAAGCTACTCCCCTTCTTTTTTAAAAGTAGGGGCTTTTTCAGCTGTTAACCCCTATCCGCCTATCGGCACCTTTCCCCTGAAAGGGAAAGGGCGTAAAAAACAATTCTCGCTTCGCAATGACGACAGTTCATGTTTGGTTTTATACAACAGGGTTTTCTCCGCTCATCGTCATTGCGAGGAGGCTTTTTCAGCCGACGAAGCAATCTTTCTTACAAATGAGATTGCTTCGTGCCTCGCAAAGACGACCGTTCATATTTGATTTTTAATAAAAGGTTTTTTCTCCGCTCATCGTCATTGCGAGGAGGCTTCTTCAGCCGACGAAGCAATCTTTCTTACAAATGAGACTTCTTAAGCTGTTAACCCCTATCCGCCTATCGGCACCTTTCCCCTGAAAGGGAAAGGGCGTAAAAAAATAATTCTCGCTTCGCAAGGATGACCGTTCATATTTGGTTTTTAATAAGAGGTTTTTTCTCCGCTCATCGTCATTGCGAGAAGGCTTTTTCAGCCGACGAAGCAATCTTTCTTACAAATGAGACTTCTTCAGCTATTAACCCCTATCCGCCTATCGGCACCTTTCCCCTGAAAGGGAAAGGGCGTAAAAAAACAATTCTCGCTTCGCAAGGACGACCGCTCATGTTTAGTTTTATATAACTGGGTTTTCTCCGCTCATCGTCATTGCGAGGAGGCTTTTTCAGCCGACGAAGCAATCTTTAAGCGCTCGCTACTGCTCTACTTTATTTAATAAAAGCAAAAAAAGCCAGTAGTTAGAACTACTGGCCAATATTTTTCAACCTTTACCTTAAACTGGAATTATCCTTTCATAATGGAATGGCCCATTTTATCACGCTTTGTTTTCAAATAACGTTCGTTGTGCACATTGCTTTCAATTTCGATTGGAATATTCTCGATTACTTCCAAACCATAGCCAACCAGGCCGGCTCTTTTGGTAGGGTTATTACTCATTAAACGCATTTTGGTAATGCCTTCTGATCTTAATATCTGAGCACCAACGCCATAATCACGTTCGTCGCCTTTAAAGCCCAATTTAATATTTGCTTCAACGGTATCAAAACCAGCATCCTGAAGATTATAAGAACGAAGTTTGTTGATCAGTCCAATGCCTCTACCCTCCTGGTTCATGTAAACAACAATGCCTTTGCCTTCTCTTTGAATCATTTCTAATGCTTTATGTAACTGTGGTCCACAATCACAACGGCAAGAACCAAAAATATCACCTGTAACACATGAACTGTGTACACGCGTAAGCACCGGCTCATCCTCTTTCCATTCTCCTTTAGAAATGGCCAGGTGTGTAGCATTGTTATCCAACTGCGTATAGGCCGTCATTTTAAAATCGCCCCATTCTGTTGGTAAATCTATCGTTACTTCTCTTTTAATTAAACTATCAATTTTTAACCTGTAAGCAATCAGGTCTTCAATAGAAATGATTTTTAACTGGTGCTGTTCTGCAATTTTAAACAAATCCGGAAGTCTGGCCATTTCACCATCTTCCTTTAAAATTTCTACCAAAAGACCAGCAGGTTTCATCCCAGCCAAACGGGCTAAATCTACCCCGGCTTCTGTATGGCCGGCACGGCGAATCACGCCACCATCCTTTGCAATTAATGGAAAAATATGTCCTGGTCTGCCTAATTCTTCAGGTGTAGTTTTTGGATTAACCAAAGCCTGCATCGTTTTAGATCGGTCACTTGCTGAAATACCTGTTGTACAACCATAGCCAACCAAATCTACTGATACGGTGAAGTTGGTTTCATACGCAGCGGTATTTTTGCCAACCATTAAATCAAGGTTTAATTCTTTACAACGCTCTTCGGTAAGTGGCGCACAAATTAAACCCCGCCCATAGGTAGCCATAAAGTTAATCACTTCAGGAGTTGCATTTTCTGCAGCAGTCAGGAAATCTCCCTCATTCTCCCTATTTTCATCATCAACTACAATAATCACTTTGCCTGCTTTAATATCAGCAATGGCTTCTTCTATGGTATTTAATTTTGTTTGCATTTGTTTAAGGCCGATTAATCTAGCCAGATCATGTTATCTTTCATTTGGCTTAAACAACATGAAACCGCTTTTGCCTACACAAAGGTACAACCTTAATGCACAAAAAAAATCTTCCAAATATCATTTATAAGTAAATGATAACTGACGCTTATTTTTGCTTGATACGGAATAACTTAACGAAAAGTTGTTTATAATAATTGATATCAAACAAGGCTGAATCAACTGTGGCTTTATAAGTAAGGAAAGCTGCTAATGGAGACAGTACAATTACAGCTATCCACATGGCTACTATAGGGTTAGTTGAACCTTCCCGTGCGGATTTTTCTGCCACTGTGGTAATAATATGATAAATGAGAAAGAAGGAGATGGCAATTACCACGGGCAAACCCATACCACCTTTACGGATAATGGCACCTAAAGGCGCACCAATAAAAAACAGCAGAATGCAGGAAGCCGCCAGCGTAAACTTTCTTTGGTATTCTATCCTGGTAAATATAATCTCACCTACCAAATCAGTATGGCGTGGTGCTGTGTTAGATAAGTTTTGTATCAACCCGGCAACGATATTTGAAGCATTATCCAAGCTTGTTCTCTTTGATCCGTTGGGGATATCTTTAATAATATTATCGCTAATGGCCTTCGGGGCAATTTTTAGTTTAGAATATCCTTTGGTAACGCTGTATTGTTTAAAATTACTTGATGCCATCCTGACCGAATATTGGCTCAGCGTATCAAGCACTTTCACTAATGAATCTCGCTTCCTGGAAATCCCTTTTAAGTTAAGCATGGGCGTACTATTGCCAAACGCATTAGGATCTGTACGGTTCATATCAAACGACTCGAGACTAAACCGGGGTTCTGTCTCTTTAAACCTCGTCCGGTTTAAAATCTGGCGTGGATTGTATGCGCCACTCGTACTGGCTTGTTCTTCGTATTGTATGCCATCTTTTAATTTGAGCAAAAGATATTTACCGTCTGAAGTTTTATTCATCTCCCCTTCTTTCGCCATAATTACTTTCGGAATCCCATTGGTACCCCTATGGTCATAAATCAGAATTCCACTTAATTTCCCGCTTTCATCTTTTGCATCTACACGAATGGAAAAATTCGGAATGCTGTTATTAAAAACGCCTGGTTTAATTAAAAATGAAAGTTTTTTATTGCGAATATCATAAAGCAGGGAACTGAATTTCAGGTTTGCTTTTGGGAGCATGTAATTGGAAAAGAGAAAGGAACTGATGGTTAACAAAATGATCACCACAAATAAAGGCCTCATGGCTTTTTGAAGTGAAATACCGGCAGATTTAATGGCCACCAGTTCATAATTTTCGCCCAGGGTACCAAAAGTCATGATAGAGGAAAGCAGAACAGAAAGTGGTAAGGCCATGGCTACATTGGCGGCCGAGGCATAATACATCAGCTCTAAAATGGTATACCATTCAAAGCCTTTGCCGATTAAATCATCGATCCACTTAAATAAGAAAAACATCAAAAGAATAAACATTACCACGAAAAATGTGGCAAGAAAAGGCTTTATGAATGCTTTAATAAGAAGAAGATGTATTTTTTTCACCCTACAAAGGTAAGCAATACAGCCTTAAACTAGGCACCTAAAACGCTAATCAAATAGTCAATTTGATTATCCCAGATTAATTTTTTCTCTGCCAGTAAGTCATCGGTGGTGAAATCGGTAATGGCAAGTGCCACATCATTGGTGAGTTCATCCTGCACAATTTCCATTTCGAAATAGCACTGTGGTTCATCATCCAGCCACTTGAATTTAACCAGTTTGTTTTCTTTTATCGAAACCAGTTTTGCTTTTAGCTGTTCATCATCCCAGGTAAATGTATAAACCTGATCGCGAAAATTTACATCATCGGCAAACCATTGCGATAAGCCATTTGGCTCACTGATAAAGCTATACAAAATTCGTGGTGACGATTTAACCTCGTACTCAAGTGTAAATTTTTTCTTTTCTGCCATGTTAATTCATTACCAGAATAACTCCGGATGTATTTTTTTTATTTTATTTTTCTAAAGAAAGGTAAATTATTCTATATTTGCAACTCCAAAAAATAACCAACTAAATATTTGATAATATACACAAATATTTATACCCGGCGGGGTAGCTCAGATGGTTAGAGCGCAGGATTCATAACCCTGAGGTCGGCAGTTCGATCCTGCTCCCCGCTACTGATTAAAAGCTCATCGAAAGATGGGCTTTTTTTGTTTAAGGTGATATAATTTTAGGCAAAAAGTGGATCAGATTATGCTAACAAGAGAGTTAAATTTATTCTTTTGGGTATTACTACTTTGCATTCACTTGAACTGGCATTGATTTTCATCATCTTAAAAAAGCCTCAGTTCAATATACTTGATTATATCTTTCAATCTTTTTAATGCAGTCTTCAGCGATTTTTGTAATTTTACTTGAATGGCAACTTTAAAATTGAAAAAGTCATATTGCAACAACCAATTAAGAGACTACTCAACTTTATTCAAAAGAAGTGAGGTAAATCTTTGGCTAAGAAATGATTTCAGTTCATTAGATCTTAAAATACAGAGGTACGATCAAAAATGGAATAACCATAATATGGACTACTTTGGGTACATAAGGCATATTTATCAAGTACTTGAAAAAAAATACCCTAATGAGTATATTTACAAAAACAACTTTCTTAATGATTGGATTCTGAAAAAATTTGCGTTAGAAAATTCAGTAGTTTTTAACGAATTTAGAGTTGTAGACTCAATAGCAGACTTAGTAATATTTAATGGTTGCTCGAAGGTTTTTGAAATTAAAACTATACTTGACGGGGAATACAGATTATCTAAACAACTTGAAAGTTACAAAAAAATATTCAACGAAATATATATCATTGTTCCGCTTTCTCAAATCGAAAGATACTTGAAGTTTGAAGAAAAAATAGGCGTGATTACTTATGATCATCTTTCAAACTGCTTTACTGTAGTACAAGAATCAACCAAGAACCTTGAGATCGATCCTTGTACAGCTATGAACATACTTCGTACTAAGGAATATAAGAGTATCGTTTCTCAATATTATGGTGAAACACCTGAAATGAACGACTTCAATCAATATGAAGTATGTAAGAAGCTAATTGAACAAATTCCACCTATCTCTTTTAACAAAATGTTCGTTGATTTGATGAAGGTTAGAAAAATAAATAATAACTTTCAAAAAGAATATAAAGAATTGAATCAGATCTGTCTAGCGATGAATTTATCTTTGAAAGAACAGGATCTCTTATATAAAAATCTAAAGAACCTCATCAATTACTAACCAATGTATTATCCTTATCTAAGAGCACGACAGTTTGAATTGTTGTCACTAAGGGAACTAGTTACCGAAGGACAAATTTTAGAGAATGTTATTCCTGTACTGGAACCCGTCAAAGATGGATTTAGCAGCCTAACGCTAGCCCACAACATCTTTAAAGAATGCAATTTTCATCCTTACTTAATTTTAAATCCCATTGTAGGAGAGCTTAAGGGTGATTATTTAGAAATTTTAAATTACTTAGTCGAACTTGAAGATTGTGCATTTAAGCCAGCCTTCCATTATAGTAATAATTTAGAATTCGTACTTTCTACAATAATTAACTACGATTTGAAAGATTGCATGATCATCTGTTTAACGAATTTTACAGATGATATAGGTTTTCGAACATTATGTGAGCACCCTTCTGTGACTCATATTATGCTCCAAGATCCAAACAATTATCGCTCATTGGACAGATTCATTAAACAGTTAAACAAGACATATATTCGTTTAAATGATGTATTCCAAAAACAAGCTAAGAACAGCCTCTTTTTGGAAATTGGAGCACATAAGTTCACTGAGGAGCATTTATATTATCGGGAAGAGCGTTATCAAGGCTTTTCTGATTATACAGTAGTTCCAAGTGAATTTATAGATGGAGGAAGCACACCAAGAGCAGTTGTTATACATCTAACATATTTATATGCTGAAGAAAACAATGAGATATGGATACGTCATTTCACATCAAAAACTAATGACAGCATTGCGAATGTTCAAGGAAAATTTGCAGAAGCAGCATATAAGGCTATTTCATTCTGCAATGAGCACCAATTGAAAAATTCGGCTTTGGATGAACTTATTACATATTACAACGAAAAGAGATATCCTGGGCTTGGGATAGTAAAAAAGATTTCAATAAAAAACCATCTACTTGTTGTTAGCGATTATTTAAGCGGAGGGATACATGCCTAATACTTGCTCTAATTGTTATGCTGAAAGAGAAATTAAAGCGTATATAAATGCTAGTGGGGTATTAGGAAAATGTGGATTTTGTAACTCTGAGAACGTAAATATATTGGATATAAATGAGTTGTTTGATTTTTTTAAAGAGTTAATCGACAATTTTAAGCCAACAGAAGCAGGACAGCCCCTTAAAAACAAAATTCAATCACATTGGACTTTCTTCAGCAACCACGAGATCGCAACAAAAATTCTTAATCATGTTATTGATGAGGTAAGTTCGGCCTTTTTAAATGCTGAAGATTTAGTCGATTTCAATGATGAGATTTTAGAAAATGTTAATTATTGGGACAAGTTGAAGGAAGAGTTAAAATGGTCGAATCGATACCTTACAGATCTAAATTATATTACCGGAGATCTAGGCTGGGATAGCTATTTTAATACTCAACTTACATTGTATTCAAATATAAACTTATATCGAGCTCGTCTACATCAACAGACTTTAGCAGATGCTTATTCTCCTGCTGAGCTTTTTTGTCCACCCAAGCATATATCTTCAGCCGGAAGAGCAAATCCTTTAGGAATACCTTATTTGTATTTAAGTGATAATGAAAATACGGTTCTTTATGAGGTTCGCGCATCTTATTTAGATGAGGTAAGTATAGGAACCTTTTCAGTTAAACCTGTAATAACAGAAGGTATAAGTATTGCTGACTTTACAGAAAACTCTTCAATTTTTCATCCGTCTAAGGTCAATGAAAAAATTAAATCTCAGCTTTTAAGGCAAAAAATAAGTATCGACCTTTCCAAACCAATGAG
Source organism: Pedobacter psychrotolerans (assembly GCF_004340665.1). GTDB lineage: Bacteria > Bacteroidota > Bacteroidia > Sphingobacteriales > Sphingobacteriaceae > Pedobacter > Pedobacter psychrotolerans. Next base: position 3,368 of record NZ_SLWO01000001.1, on the reverse strand, counting down.
AAGATACGATTCAGAGATTGATTATATCCCAACTCAATTCATTTGTGAGTTTATAAGGGTTTATACGGGTGTAAACGGCATCAAATTCGCAAGTTCTCTTCATAACACTGGAAATAATTTTGTTATATTCGATCAGAATTTAATGGAATGTACTGATGCAAAAAAAGTAAAAATAAGTAGATTTCGGATGTCAGTTTAAACTAAATTCAAAGGATTAAATGATGAAAAATCTAAAAGGATAAATGTAGATTGTTTTTCATTTCTATTCAATAATAAACTCTCAATTATCCTATAAGCATATTTGTTACCTAACGTAAAGCCTTTAAATATAATTTAAATAACCTGAGGCTTTTGTAAATGTCGGCAAATTTGAAAAAGAAAAGTTCGAAATTTATTTGTACAAATTATTTGAATCAAAGCTCATCGAGAGATGGGCTTTTTTTGTTTAAGGTGTTTAGATATTACAGCGCACTCGTCACCTCGTACAGTCTCTAACCTCACCCCACCTCCGGCACCCCAAACCCCCGATACTCCTCAACAATTTGTTGCGCAGAAGCGATTTCACTTTCCAACATAGAAAGTTGATGGCGCAGTAAAATTTGTTGGTGAAGGCCGCATGATTTAAGTTTCTCTAAACACTTCACTTCGAGCACACCCACATAAGGGTTAGCCGCTTTACCCTTCAAATTTGTTTTCAATTCGTTAAGCAAGCACCAAAGCTTGCGGTTGCTGGCATAAGTTTCTTCCATTCGCGAAAGTTTTTCACGAATGATTTCATGTTTCTGTGTTGCACGTTTCTGATTGTAAGACAGCTTTTTTAGCATGGCTACTAAAGCCTTCTGATCATTTAAGCTAATTCTTTCAGTGGCCTGAATCTCGTTAGCATTATTCATTAAAAGTTCGATGGTACTTAACGTGCTTAATTCTTTGGCATTAAGCTCTCGTAAACCCTTTTCATGCAAACTGCCGGTGGTTTTATTACTCCCCATAAGTTTAGACATGTCTGTTTGTGATAAACCAATCTGATCTCTTAATTTTTTCATGCTGCAAAATTTTTATCTAAGTTACACGATTCTCGAAACAAAATTATTAGAAACATTTTTTTGTTTCGAGAAAAATTGTTTCGAAAATCCGAAACATTTTATGCAGAAACTATTTTTTGTTTCCACATGAATTGTTTCTAACCTCGCGTTAAAGAATGTAAAAGCATTTTTAAATAAAAAATTTCAGTCAAGCATTAACGGAAGTGAACAAATCAAATTGTTTTTAAACTGTCGTCAGTTTTTAAGTGTAAATAAAATCATACAATCAAAATGTTTAGATATTTATTCTTTTTTTGTTTTATTTACTACTATTAAGAATACATTTTAATACAAACTAAATTTTTAAACATGGATTATTCAGTATCAACATTAACGGAGCATGCAGATTGCGACACCGTTTTGGCCCTTATCGAAAAGAAAAAAAAGATTTATCTTTCAGGAAACTTTCGTTAGAACGCCAGCAAGAAAATTATGCCAACACAACGGTTGAGGTTTCATCCGAAATTGAGGTATTAAATGCAGAACTATCTGCAGTAAACACTGTAGTGGCTACCTTACCCGATGGCGACACGAAAGACGACAACATTAAGAGACAGAAAAAGTTAGAGTATAACCTCTTTCTCTTAACCAATCGTAAAGCCAACTATGGTGCCATTGCACTGCTGGAAAAGGAATTTAACATTGCCCGTGTGGTAAAAGAGTTGGAAGAAGCCGATTCTTTTGCCATAGCAGTAGTTGCCCGTAGAAACAGTATCTAAAATTGCCCTATTGTGATCACATCCCATGTGTACACCATTTATAAATAATTATCAGCTTAAAATTAAATCATCCCCAGATTTATTTTAATTCAGCATTTGCGAACTTAGCCTGCTTAAGCTAGCACCAATAACATTTCATCCCGTTAAGTAAATTTCATTAAAAATATTCCTGACCGAGTGGTAGTCCCACATTATCTAGTGTCTCTGAAAGAGGTATTGGCGGTTTGCAGCGGTCAGGATATTTCATTTAGCGGTTGAGGGAAAGCTTAAATGAACAGCTTAAACTTAGAATGAATGTACTATCGTTATATCATCCGCTATCATTACTAAAAAATTAGGCTCCATTTAACTGCCATTCTTCAAAATATTTTGTGAATTAGATTTTTGTATTTACATTGCCATCGCGAAGTATTAAATAATATATTTTTTCACCTTAATCAGAGTTTCATTACAACAATTATTTTTAACAATATTCCCGATCGAGAGGCAGCCCCTCATTTCAATTTTCTCTGAAAAGAGTTATTTGGTACTTCGCAGCGATCGGGATACTTTATTTTAAGGTTATGCGAAGTACCGAAATTAAAAACCCAAACACACAGCTCCCTGTTCAGGTTGAAGCTGTAAATGAATTCAGGAAACTTATTGAAGACTACTTCAAAATGAATAGTCTGGCGGATGTGAATCAAATTCTTACCGAAATGCTGAGCGCAGCCACCGGGCCCGATCCACGCTATGGCAAACATCAACCCGTTACTATAGCCAATGCCCTTTATGATGTTAACAATATCATCAATCTCATAATTAACACTAAAACTTTAGCCAATAAAAAGTTATTTAAGCATTACGTTAAAAACCAAGCCTATAAACTGCATGCTGTTGGCCATTTTAATGTAGCGCACCTATCTGAAGTGTTATATTATGGATTAAATGCTTACATCTTTCAGGAAGAAGGTTATGAAGGTGCAACCCTTAACTTTTCTGCAGAAATTACTACTGCATATAAAATGATATATGATTGGTTAACGGATTGTAATGCATGGTATATGGCTTTTAAACAGCGCATTCAAATAAATTGATTTGGTGGGATAACCCCTATCCGCCTATCGGCACGTTTCCCCTGAAAGGGAAAGGGCGAGAGAAAAATATTTATCGAAGCTAAAACTTAATTTCGGTCGGTGAGACACCAACCGATAGTTTAATTGATGAGACCGACCGATAGGTTATGGCGATCGCTACTCCCCTCCTTTTTTTAAGGAGGGGTGCCTGAAAGGCGGGGTGGTTGAATTTTCGAAGCTGGTGATTGAAAAAGAGTTGGGGCATGGCAGATGGAAGTGGTTAGAAACGCAGGGATTCTTCGCTGCGCTCTGAATGACAGAACTAGATGTAAAACCCCTATCCAACTAGCGGCACATTTCACTTGGAAGGGCGATGAAAAAAATATTTATTGAAGCTAAAACTAATTTCGTTATGGCTGTCTTGTCCTAAAATAGGTTTACATAAAAATGTAGACTTATGAAAAAAGAGATTCAAGAATTCAGTGAACAATTCAAGCGCACAATCATCGAAG